>NZ_CP083731.1:0-4885263 GCF_020150755.1 Salmonella sp. A29-2
GAAATCTTTCAGACTGCGTGAAGTCGCGATCGTTTGAAAGATCCGTGAAAACCGCAGACAGCGGTTCGTGCGTCACCCTTCATGCAGGGTCTTATCGACGTGCGCCAACAATCATTAATGTATCAGCCTTTGTCATTTATCGACTTTTGTTCGAGTGGAGTCCGCCGTGTCACTTTCGCTTTGGCAGCAGTGTCTTGCCCGATTGCAGGATGAGTTACCAGCCACAGAATTCAGTATGTGGATACGCCCGTTGCAGGCGGAACTGAGCGATAACACGCTGGCTTTGTATGCGCCAAACCGTTTTGTGCTCGATTGGGTAAGAGATAAGTACCTCAACAATATCAATGGATTACTCAACACATTCTGCGGCGCGGATGCCCCACAACTGCGTTTTGAAGTGGGAACAAAGCCCGTTACGCAAACGCTAAAAACGCCTGTGCATAACGTTGTCGCGCCTGCGCAGACAACAACGGCGCAGCCGCAGCGCGTAGCGCCTGCGGCCCGTTCGGGCTGGGATAACGTACCAGCGCCGGCGGAGCCGACCTACCGTTCCAACGTCAATGTAAAACATACATTTGATAACTTCGTCGAAGGTAAATCCAACCAACTGGCGCGCGCGGCGGCACGTCAGGTGGCGGATAATCCTGGCGGCGCTTATAACCCGTTATTCCTCTATGGCGGCACCGGTCTGGGTAAAACTCACCTGCTGCACGCGGTGGGTAACGGCATTATGGCGCGTAAACCCAACGCGAAAGTCGTGTATATGCACTCCGAGCGCTTTGTGCAGGACATGGTAAAAGCCCTGCAAAATAACGCCATCGAAGAGTTTAAACGCTACTACCGCTCCGTTGACGCATTGCTGATCGACGATATTCAATTCTTCGCCAATAAAGAACGATCCCAGGAAGAGTTTTTCCATACCTTTAACGCTCTGCTGGAAGGCAATCAGCAGATCATTTTGACGTCGGATCGCTATCCGAAAGAGATCAACGGCGTTGAGGATCGTCTCAAGTCCCGCTTTGGTTGGGGGCTAACAGTGGCGATCGAACCGCCAGAACTGGAAACCCGCGTGGCGATCCTGATGAAAAAAGCGGACGAAAATGATATTCGTCTGCCAGGCGAGGTCGCGTTCTTTATCGCCAAACGTCTACGCTCTAACGTGCGTGAACTGGAAGGCGCGTTGAACCGGGTGATCGCCAATGCCAACTTTACCGGCCGGGCGATTACTATCGACTTTGTGCGCGAAGCGCTGCGCGATTTACTGGCGTTGCAGGAAAAACTGGTCACCATCGACAATATTCAGAAGACGGTGGCCGAGTATTACAAAATCAAAATTGCGGATCTGCTTTCTAAGCGTCGATCTCGCTCGGTAGCACGTCCGCGCCAGATGGCTATGGCGCTGGCAAAAGAGCTCACCAACCACAGTCTGCCGGAAATCGGCGATGCGTTTGGCGGGCGCGACCACACTACCGTACTTCATGCCTGTCGTAAAATTGAGCAACTGCGTGAAGAAAGCCACGATATCAAAGAAGATTTTTCGAATTTAATCAGAACACTATCGTCGTGATCCTATGAAATTTACCGTTGAACGTGAACATTTATTAAAACCGCTTCAGCAGGTCAGCGGCCCGCTGGGCGGTCGTCCTACGCTGCCGATTCTCGGTAACCTGCTCCTCCAGGTAGCGGACGGTACGCTTTCTCTGACCGGCACCGATCTTGAAATGGAGATGGTCGCGCGCGTTACGCTTTCTCAGCCGCATGAGCCAGGCGCCACTACCGTGCCGGCGCGGAAATTCTTTGATATCTGCCGCGGCCTGCCGGAGGGCGCGGAGATTGCCGTTCAGTTGGAAGGCGATCGGATGCTGGTGCGTTCTGGCCGTAGCCGCTTCTCGCTGTCTACGCTGCCTGCCGCCGATTTCCCGAATCTTGACGACTGGCAAAGCGAAGTTGAATTTACGCTGCCGCAGGCCACGATGAAGCGCCTGATTGAAGCGACCCAGTTTTCGATGGCCCATCAGGATGTGCGCTACTACTTAAACGGTATGCTGTTTGAAACGGAAGGTAGCGAACTGCGCACTGTCGCGACCGACGGCCACCGCCTGGCGGTGTGCTCAATGCCGCTGGAAGCGTCTTTACCCAGCCATTCGGTGATTGTGCCGCGTAAAGGCGTGATTGAACTGATGCGTATGCTCGACGGTGGCGAAAACCCGCTGCGCGTGCAGATCGGCAGTAATAATATCCGCGCGCACGTCGGCGACTTTATCTTTACCTCGAAGCTGGTGGATGGTCGCTTCCCGGATTACCGTCGCGTTCTGCCGAAGAATCCGGATAAACATCTGGAAGCGGGCTGCGATATCCTCAAGCAGGCGTTTGCCCGCGCGGCAATCCTCTCGAATGAGAAATTCCGCGGCGTGCGTCTGTACGTCAGTGAGAATCAGCTCAAAATCACCGCCAATAACCCGGAGCAGGAAGAAGCGGAAGAGATTCTGGACGTGAGCTACGGCGGGACGGAGATGGAAATCGGCTTTAACGTCAGTTACGTGCTGGACGTGCTCAATGCGCTGAAGTGCGAAACCGTGCGCATTATGCTGACGGATTCCGTATCCAGCGTACAGATTGAGGATGCGGCGTCACAGAGTGCTGCCTACGTTGTTATGCCAATGAGGCTGTAGAATCTGAAAAGGGGCTGGTTTACTTGCCATTTCGCCTCCCGGCAGTGCTCGAAATGCTCACGTACTTCGTGTACGCTCCGCTTTCTGCGCGCTGGCGGTAGACGAACTGGCTGCGACACACACGCCCCTGGACGAATGTACTAATATATGTCACTGACGCGCCTTTTAATCAAAGACTTCCGCAACATAGAAAATGCGGATCTCGCTTTATCCCCCGGCTTTAATTTCCTGGTTGGCGCCAACGGCAGCGGCAAAACCAGCGTGCTGGAAGCTATCTATACGCTTGGCCACGGTCGGGCGTTTCGCAGTTTGCAGCCTGGCCGCGTGATTCGTCATGAGCAGGAAGCGTTTGTTCTTCACGGGCGATTACAGGGCGAAGAGCGTGAGACGTCGATTGGCTTAACCAAAGATAAGCAGGGCGACAGCAAGGTCCGTATCGACGGTACCGACGGTCACAAGATCGCGGAGCTGGCGCATTTAATGCCGATGCAGTTGATTACGCCGGAGGGGTTTACTTTACTCAACGGCGGCCCCAAATACAGAAGAGCGTTCCTTGACTGGGGATGCTTTCACAACGAAGCCGGATTCTTCACCGCCTGGAGTAACCTGAAACGATTGCTGAAACAGCGTAATGCTGCGCTGCGCCAGGTGAGTCGTTATGAGCAATTGCGCCCGTGGGATAAAGAGCTGATTCCGCTGGCGGAACAAATTAGTACCTGGCGGGCGGAGTACAGTAGCGCTATCGCACAGGACATGGCGGATACCTGTCAGCAGTTTTTACCTGAATTTTCCCTGACGTTCTCTTTCCAGCGCGGCTGGGAGAAAGAGACAGACTATGCGGACGTGCTGGAGCGAAGCTTTGAGCGTGACCGTATGTTGACCTACACCGCGCACGGGCCGCATAAAGCGGACTTTCGCATTCGCGCCGACGGCGCGCCGGTGGAAGATACCCTGTCGCGCGGGCAGCTAAAGTTATTGATGTGCGCCTTACGTCTGGCGCAGGGCGAGTTCCTCACCCGCGAAAGCGGGCGGCGCTGCCTGTACCTGATAGATGATTTTGCCTCTGAACTTGACGATGCGCGTCGCGGACTGCTGGCCAGCCGCTTAAAAGCCACGCAATCGCAGGTCTTTGTCAGCGCAATTAGCGCTGAACACGTTATAGACATGTCGGATGAAAATTCGAAGATGTTTACCGTGGAAAAGGGTAAAATAACGGATTAACCCAAGATTAAATGAGCGAGAAACGTTGATGTCGAATTCTTATGACTCCTCCAGTATCAAAGTCCTGAAAGGGCTGGATGCGGTGCGTAAGCGCCCGGGTATGTATATCGGCGACACGGATGACGGCACCGGTCTGCACCACATGGTATTCGAGGTGGTAGATAACGCTATCGACGAAGCGCTCGCGGGTCACTGTAAAGATATCGTCGTGACTATTCACGCCGATAACTCCGTGTCCGTAACGGATGATGGCCGTGGCATTCCTACCGGGATTCACCCGGAAGAAGGCGTCTCGGCGGCGGAAGTGATCATGACCGTTCTGCACGCGGGCGGTAAATTTGACGATAACTCCTATAAAGTCTCCGGTGGTCTGCACGGCGTGGGCGTCTCGGTAGTCAACGCTCTGTCGCAAAAACTGGAACTGGTTATCCAGCGAGATGGCAAAATTCACCGTCAGATCTACGAGCACGGCGTGCCGCAGGCACCCCTGGCCGTCACTGGCGATACCGATAAAACCGGCACGATGGTACGTTTCTGGCCGAGCCACGAAACCTTCACCAACGTCACTGAATTTGAATATGAGATCCTGGCGAAACGCCTGCGTGAACTGTCATTCCTGAACTCAGGCGTCTCCATCCGTCTGCGCGACAAGCGCGATGGCAAAGAAGATCATTTCCACTACGAAGGCGGCATCAAGGCGTTTGTTGAATATCTGAACAAGAATAAAACGCCGATCCACCCGAATATCTTCTACTTCTCCACCGAAAAAGACGGTATCGGCGTGGAAGTAGCGCTGCAGTGGAACGACGGTTTCCAGGAAAACATCTACTGCTTTACCAACAACATTCCGCAGCGCGACGGCGGTACCCACCTGGCAGGCTTCCGTGCGGCGATGACCCGTACGCTGAACGCCTACATGGACAAAGAAGGTTACAGCAAAAAAGCTAAAGTCAGCGCTACCGGCGATGATGCCCGTGAAGGTCTGATTGCGGTGGTTTCCGTAAAAGTACCGGACCCGAAATTCTCCTCACAGACCAAAGATAAGCTGGTCTCTTCCGAGGTGAAATCGGCGGTAGAACAGCAGATGAACGAACTGCTGAGCGAATACCTGCTGGAAAACCCATCTGACGCGAAAATCGTCGTCGGCAAAATTATCGACGCCGCGCGTGCGCGTGAAGCGGCGCGTCGCGCCCGTGAAATGACCCGTCGTAAAGGCGCGCTGGATTTAGCCGGTCTGCCGGGCAAACTGGCGGACTGTCAGGAACGCGACCCGGCGCTGTCCGAACTGTACCTGGTGGAAGGGGACTCCGCGGGCGGCTCTGCGAAGCAGGGGCGTAACCGTAAAAACCAGGCGATTCTGCCGCTGAAAGGTAAAATCCTCAACGTCGAGAAAGCGCGCTTCGACAAGATGCTCTCCTCTCAGGAAGTGGCGACGCTGATCACCGCGCTGGGCTGCGGTATCGGTCGCGACGAGTACAACCCGGACAAGCTGCGCTATCACAGCATCATCATCATGACCGATGCGGACGTCGACGGCTCGCACATCCGTACGCTGCTGTTGACCTTCTTCTATCGTCAGATGCCGGAAATCGTCGAGCGCGGCCACGTCTACATTGCCCAGCCGCCGCTGTACAAAGTCAAGAAAGGCAAGCAGGAACAGTACATTAAAGACGACGAAGCGATGGATCAGTACCAGATTTCCATCGCGCTTGACGGTGCGACTCTGCACGCGAACGCCCATGCGCCAGCGCTATCCGGCGAAGCGTTAGAAAAACTGGTCTCTGAATATAACGCCACGCAGAAAATGATTGGTCGTATGGAGCGTCGCTTCCCGAAAGCGCTGCTCAAAGAGCTGGTGTATCAGCCAACTCTGACCGAAGCCGATCTTTCTGATGAGCAGACTGTAACGCGTTGGGTGAATGCGCTGATTACCGAGCTGAATGAGAAAGAGCAGCACGGCAGCCAGTGGAAGTTCGATGTTCATACTAATACGGAACAGAATCTGTTCGAGCCGATCGTTCGCGTGCGTACGCATGGCGTGGATACCGATTATCCGTTGGATCACGAGTTTGTGACCGGCGCGGAATATCGTCGTATCTGCACGCTGGGCGAGAAGCTGCGCGGTCTGATTGAAGAGGACGCGTTTATCGAACGCGGCGAGCGTCGCCAGCCGGTAACCAGCTTCGAGCAGGCGCTGGAGTGGCTGGTGAAAGAATCACGTCGCGGTCTGGCTATCCAGCGTTATAAAGGTCTGGGTGAAATGAACCCGGATCAGCTGTGGGAAACCACCATGGACCCGGAAAGCCGCCGTATGCTGCGTGTGACCGTTAAAGATGCGATTGCTGCCGACCAGCTGTTCACCACGCTGATGGGTGATGCCGTTGAGCCGCGTCGTGCCTTTATTGAAGAGAACGCCCTGAAAGCAGCGAATATCGATATTTAATATTCCCGCGTAATCTCTCCCTTATATAAGGGAGAGATTTAGTCTGTAGGTTGAGGGGAGCGAATCCCAACATTTAACAGCGCCTGGAAGGTTTGTCAGCAGTCTGAGATTTAGTAACGCATTGGGGGTAGTGAGTGCAATACAATGACATATCCAATATAAAGAATTATAGCCACTACAAGTATCGTTAAAATTAATATTTCTAATAATTTGTTCATAATATATCCTTGATGTATTTTCCATTGTTTAGCATTAAAGATACTTTGTTGGTTGGATAGAGTATTTACTCCGCCATCCGACAAGGTAAGGCTGTCATAGAATGCCTGAATACATTCAGGCATTCTTTATTATTAGTAGCGCATCGCCGGTAAAGAATTCATGATAATAATATAGCCAATTGCCTGGAAGGGCGCAGTGACAACATCGCCAATAATAGAGAATGGCATTAATAAAACCTTAGCCGAGAAATGCTTCTTATCACGTGTGAAATTTATTTTATGGGAAGATTTTAGTAATATTTCATTTTCATTATCGGCATCTTTGGGTTGGATTTTTCCTGCTAACGTAAAATAAAAAGGACTGCCAGGATCGTTTTCATGTACATAAAATGCCTCTCTGACTTTTGATTTTTCTTCTTCCGTCAAAGACTTATAACTATATCCAATATCTGAAGGGCGGACGCAATGAAACTCATTTTGTTTGTTCCCTTTTTTACTATCGGTAGAACAGTAAAGCTGTTTGGAAAATTCGATAATTCTTTTATCGATATGAGGATTATTCAGTAAAGTGACGAAATTTCTGGTTGTTGTGTTGATATTATCATCTTTTATATCAAGTTGATAATTATTGTCTTCACCAACAAATGTCAACGTTTCCTCTCCGTTTGTGGTCGTTGATGGTTTGATACTTTTTATTTCATCTGTTTTCCAGACTTCTGTCGTGGGTGCGCTTTCCGTTTTTATAGTATCGAGTAAAGATGACGTCATACAACCGCTTAAAAAATAACTCATGGCAATGGCTGATATTATTTTAATCATTTTCATGAATGTATTCCTTACATGTCATATTCGTTATTATTACCACGCCGCTAATTTTATTGCTATTTTTTCTATCTGCGCTTTCTTACCGGTGTGCCGTTTAATCGAAAGCTGTGTTATTTTTATTTTTTTTAGAGAGTACTAACGGTAATTGTCATCAAATTATTCATTCCTCAAATGGTTTAACGGGACACCCAGTCTCTTTTTCTTCTATAGACGGTGAGTTTCCCAATAACCTCCTTTATTTTTCTGTATGTTATTGCCTGATAAATCGGTCAATGCACAATAGAAGCAACCATTGTAAAGACCGTTAAACTCCTCATCATGTCGGACAAAAGAGGAATCCTTTTTCCAGAGTTTATCCCCCTTTCTCTCGGATTCTTTACTGTTTTTTGAGAGGAATCGCGTTAGCATGAGTCAGGACTCATTTAATGCGGGGATTTCATGGCTATTAAACTCATTGCTATCGACATGGATGGCACTCTTCTGCTGCCCGATCACACCATTTCTCCGGCGGTTAAAAACGCGATTGCCGCTGCGCGTGAAAAAGGGGTAAATGTGGTGCTGACCACAGGCCGTCCGTATGCGGGTGTGCACAGTTACCTGAAAGAACTTCACATGGAACAGCCCGGCGATTATTGCATTACCTATAACGGGGCGCTGGTGCAGAAAGCAGGGGACGGCAGTACGGTTGCGCAAACGGCGCTCAGCTATGATGACTACCGTTACCTGGAAAAACTGTCCCGTGAGGTGGGTTCTCACTTCCACGCATTAGACCGAAATACGCTTTATACCGCTAACCGCGATATCAGCTACTACACGGTGCATGAGTCGTATGTAGCGACCATTCCGCTGGTATTTTGTGAAGCGGAGAAGATGGACCCGAACACCCAGTTCCTGAAAGTTATGATGATCGATGAGCCTGTAGTTCTTGACCGGGCGATTGCGCGTATACCGGCAGAGGTGAAGGAAAAGTACACCGTGCTGAAAAGTGCGCCGTACTTCCTTGAAATCCTCGATAAACGGGTTAATAAAGGCACCGGCGTAAAATCACTGGCCGAGGCGCTGGGTATTAAGCCAGAGGAGGTGATGGCGATTGGCGATCAGGAAAACGACATTGCGATGATCGAATACGCCGGTATGGGCGTGGCAATGGACAACGCCATTCCGTCGGTCAAAGAGGTGGCTAACTTTGTGACTAAATCGAACCTTGAAGATGGTGTTGCCTGGGCGATTGAACAACATGTTCTGTCCTGATTCACTCCGGCCCGATCGCCGTCGGGCCGATAGTTCCACCCATGAAGCTAATGTGTTGCAACAAAGACGTTGTAGAAAATAGTTTTTTATTTCAAAAGATTAATTCGCACAGAAATCCCGCCCACCAGGCGACGATTACTATATTCTCCCTCCTCCTTTCGATCCGGCGGCGCTTCTCGCCAGAATAAACGCTTCATCATTATGAAAAAACGCTCCCTTTTGCTGCTGGCGCTGCCCGCTATGGCTTTTTCTACCTGGGCGGCTACCAGCCCCCCGGCGAACCTGTCGCCTGTTTATAGCTATCAGGATGACGTCCCATCTGCTGCCACACCGCCAGTTGCGACAACGCCGGTGGCAAAGCCTGCCAGTACATCAGTGTTGCCTTTTCTGGGTGATGACGCCCGAAAGCGTGGCTATGAGCTTCCCGAACCATTTGGCCTCAATATTAACTACATGAATATTGGGCAGAATATTAACGTTGATAGCATCAACTTTAATGGCCTGGCTTTAGGTCCCAACGGGGGAATTCCATTAGATAACGCATTTAAAATTAACGTCGGTCATACCCGTGAAAAGAGCAAGACCGAAACGGTCAAGCTGGATGCCTGGCTGCTGCCATTTATGAATGTGTACGGCCTGGTGGGCTATACCGATGGTCATTCCATTTCGCAAATTGGTGTTGGGTTGATGACGAAAAATGGCCACGTTTTTCATCCCGCTGATCTGCAAAACCTCAAGTTTAAACTCGACTTTAAAGGCACTACCTATGGCATCGGCACCACACTGGTCGGCGGCGTAGGTAACTGGTTTACCGCTGTTGATGCTAACTACACCCAGACACAGTTCGATATTCTTGATGGCAGCATCGACGCCTTTACCGTCTCACCTCGCGTTGGTTACCGTTTTACCACCCCGGGTATAGATAAGATGCATCTGCCGTCGGGCAAGCTAAACGTCTGGGTCGGCAGCATGTATCAGGATGTGCAGCAGGAGTTTAAAGGCAGCCTCGACGACCTGACCATGCCGTCAGCGACGCTACAAAGGCTGGTGAGTATGGCTAACTATAACAATAACGGCCGCTTTGACGTCAAACAGCATCTACAATCACCGTGGAACATGCTGCTGGGCGCTCAGTATGAAATAACCCGCCATTTCAACGTTACCACCGAGTTTGGCTTTGCCGAGCGCAATAGCTTCTTTGTGGCCGGTGAGTACCGCTTTTGAACCGCTGCCATTGCCGACTGTTGCTTTGCGTCGCTGGTGTGCTGTCCGGCGTGGCGCAGGCGGCGCTGCCCAGCCGCAGTCAGGTGGACGGCTGGCTACAACAAATGGGGGATAGCGATACTTACGATGCCGCCAAAGGCGTCAACTGGGGAGTAATGCCCGGGCCATTTTATACCCCTGAACTGGGCCTGGGCATCGGCACCGCCATCGTCGGTATGTATCGCCCCGATCCTGCCGATAAGGTTAGCCAGGTATCCACGCTGTCGCTGAGCGGCTATTTCAGCTCCACAGGCGCTTTTGGCGTAAGCCTGCAAAATTACGCTTTTTTCGCGCAAGATCGCTGGCGTTTCTTCCTCACTGGCGCATTGAGCGACACGCCCACTTACTATTGGGGACAGGGTTTTGCCGCCGGTGATAAAGACAGCCATAAGCAGGCCTATACTGCGCAGGTGCTGGATCTGCAACCCATGCTGTATCGTCGGCTTGTTAACAATATCTATCTTGGCGTTGGCTGGACGCTGGATGTACAGCACGCCGCGCAAATTGATGAGGACGATCCGCCCAGAATTCAACATACAGCGCAGGGCGGTTCTTCACTGAGTAACGGCGGTAGCGTTGAGATTAGCTGGGATGATCGTGATTTTATACCTAACCCACGCAAAGGGCAGTATGCCACCCTTCGCTATACCCACTTCGCACCGGACGTCGGTAGCGATACGCGGTTTGATGAATACCAACTGCACTATAGTCGTTACCATGCCGTCAATGATAAAGATGTGCTGGCCTGGGAAACGGACGGCGCCTTTACTCAGGGTGATGTGCCGTGGAATATGCTGCCGCTGCTGGGCAGTAACCATCGTATGCGCGGCTATTATGAAGGACGCTATCGCGATAAAAATGCTATCAGCGGTCAGCTGGAATATCGCCATAAGCTGAGCTGGCGGCATGGCGTTGTCGGTTGGGTGGGCGCGGGCACCATGGGATCGTCTTTGCACCATCTGGATGACGGACGATGGCTGCCTTCTGCGGGCGTGGGCTATCGCTTTGAGTTCAAGCCGCGCGTCAACGTGCGGCTGGATTACGGCGTGGGCAAAGCTAGCAGCGGTTTTTATTTTCAGGTAGGAGAAGCATTTTGAGGTCCGTCGTTCGGGTTATCTTTCTGGCGCTGCTGTTTCTGGCGGGGAGCGCCCGCGCCGCCTTACCACTGTCGCTCTATCTGTCCACTCACCCAATGCCTGCTGCCAGTGAAGCCTGGCCGACGATGCCGCCGCAGCCGCTGCCAAAGGGGTTGCGGCCGTGTTGCGCTTTTGGTTACGACCTGCATGCCGAGCTGCTGGGACTGCCGGTTCCGTTCTATCAGTTAAATAACATCGTGACGGTGGACTCGCTGGGGCATCATCAGTACAACGACCATCTGTACTCAGGCGTGGCAAACCTGATTGGCCTTAGCGGTGAGAATAACGGTATTGTGTATACCTTGCGTGGCGGATTCATCGACACCGCACATGTGCGGGATACCGCTGATATGACAGTGTATATCTTCAGCCAACTACTACCAAAGCTGGGGCAGGCTTTTACGCTGAATCTGGGCGAGGAGCTGGCCGAACGGCGTCTGGTTTTTACTGCTTTTACCCCTCCGGTCGATGCACGCGAGCGTTACACGCTGGCCGCCTGGCTGTCGGCGCATCTGGCGTTCCAGGTGGCGGAGTGGCACGAAATCGCCCAATGGTACGGTTTCGAGTCTGTTCGCGGATTTTCTGAGGGAGTATCGGCCTTTTCGCCGGAAGATCTCTATTCTAACCTCGCGGGTGCCCGTCTGGCGGCGTCTTTAATTGTCGGCGGTCAGACGAAAACGCAAGAGATGTACAACACGGCGATGGAAACCGCGCTGCGGCAAGCGCTGACGCAGCTGGCAGCGCAGCCGGCGCAGATCACCCGTTTTCAGTTTGATATGCTTGATGGCCGTTGGTGGAACAGCCAGCGGCGGGTACCGGAAAAATATCTGGTGCTGCATCGTAATTATCAGATGGGCGATGACCGCCTGCCGACCGCCATTCCTGGCGAGATAATGCCGCTATTGCCGCTGAGCTTGCCCCATCGCTGGCGCGGTATCCAGCTTAGCACGCTGGCGCAACTACAATTGTGGCCCAGCGAGGATATGGCGCAGCTACCGCCTCCCGCGCACTATTACAGCGAAAAAGATTTTGCCGCCCTGGCGGAGCAGGCACGGCTACAGGACGAAAAAACACAGAATCATTAAACAGGCAGTAGCCGTAGGCTATTTCCCTCTTATACCCTCGGCGTACTGTTTTATGTTCTGATAACTGGTGATGTGAAACGCGTCGTTTGGCGAGCCGGAAGCTATTATGGCGAAGGATGACCGGCTATCCATGCGTCGAGCGCCGTCACTCCCTGCGTCACGATAGTTTTAATATCTATATCGCTAAGCGGTTGCAATTCCAACTCCCGACAGGCTTCGGTTGCCTGCGTCATCCCCAGGCTGGCGCAGCCGCTTTTTAATTTATGCGCCAGCCGCTTAATGTTAACGTCGTCATTCATGGCGCGCGCCGCCTCGATCTCCTCGACTAAAGGCAGCGCGCTGTCTTTGAATAACGCGACCCATTGCCGGAGTTTTTCCGGGCCGACAGACGCCATATCGCCGGCAAGCTGATGTTCATTCAGCATCGCCCGCGCGTTGTGAGATTTGCCCTGTAAATAGTGCGCTATCATGCGGTAAAGCTCCTCGCGGGGAACGGGCTTTTGAATAATCCCGCAGAAAAGACCGGCGGTACGCTGACGAAGATTATCGTCTATCACATGCGCGCTAAAACCAATGCGTTTCATGGCGGGATACAGGCTCATCAACTGCTGCGCCAGGGTTAAGCCGTCATAATCCGGTAAATCAAAATCCACCAGCGCCACATCAAAGGACTCGCCTTCGGCTAAACAGCGTAGCGCGTCATTCGCGCTTTCAGCTACTGAGACCTTCACCCCTTTACCCGTGAGCATTTCAGCGGTAATACGCTGCGTCAGCATATTATCTTCAATCAGCAACAGGCGTAGTCCGTTAAGATTTATCGGTTCTCTGAACGCATTTTTGCTTGCGGGTTTGGGGTGGCGAACCGGCAGTTGTAAACGAAAACAACTGCCAACATGAAGCGTACTGGTGACGGTTAGCGTCCCGCCCATTGCCTCTGCCAGGCTGGCGCTGATAGCCAGCCCCAGGCCCGTCCCGCCCCGGCGTCCTGTCGCCTGCACAAACGGTTTGAAAATAGCCGTCAGCTTTGCTTCAGGGATACCGCACCCGGTATCTTCAACCTCAATAAACCAGCTCTGATCGTCGCAAAACGTGCGCAGCACTATGCTGCCGCGATCGGTAAATTTCGCCGCATTACTTAAAAGATTAATCACAATTTGACGTATCCGGCGCGGATCGCCTTGTAGCGTGGAGGGGAGTTGCTCGCTAAAGTCGGCGATGAGCGCCACCTGCACGCGGCTGTGCATTAAATGCAGCGCGCTATTCAACAATTGTCGCGGTTCAAACGGCTCCTCGCTAATAGAAACGTTGGTGCCGCCTACTTCAATCGCCGAGTAATCCAGAATATCGTTAAGAATCGCCAGTAGCGATTCGCCTGAATCATTAATGGCCTGTAAGTCGTCGCGGTAGTTTGCCATGAGCGGTTTATCGGCCAGCAATTGTACCGTACCGAGAATGCCGTAAAGCGGCGTGCGAATTTCATGGCTCATGGCGGCAAGGAACGTCGATTTCGCCTCGTTGGCCTTTTCCGCTTCGGCGCGCGCCTGCCGGTGTTCCAGCACCAGCGCATGAAGCTCCGCCGTTTGCGATCGCACCTGTTCCGCCAAATCCTCACGATGGCGGTTTAATTTGCGCACGTTGGCGCGAAACGCTTCCATCAGACGGCTGATGGTATCCAGTTCGCTGACGCCAGCCGCCTCCGGAAACGGCGAATCAATATCGCCCTCCAGTAGCCGCTGTAAGGCCTGCGTTTGTTGCGCCAGCGGGCGGGATACGGAACGGTAAACCACTCGCCAAAGAATAAAACTTAATGAGCACAGCGCCAGGATGCCTAAGATCACTAACCCTATTTGCCCACGCTGACTGGCGTGTGTAAGACGCGCTAACCCAGCCTCGTTTCGTTTTTCGATGGCGTTCACCAACTGCGACACTTCCGTACTGAAGCGGGTAAACTGGAAGAGGTTATTGGCCATGAGCGTTTGAAGCTGGTCGCGGATGGCGTTTTCCTTACGAAACAGGGTAACCAGCGTGGTGTACTGGTTTATTTTCTCCAGCGCGTCGGCGATTTGGGCGCGAACGGTAGGATCTTCTATACGCTGCTGGCGGCGGGATAAAATTTTAACCAACTGATTAAGTTTTTCATCGGTTTCCTCGGCATCGCTCAGCCCTTGCGCGTCTTTTAAGGTCACAATGAGCTGCTTAAACCGCAGGGCATTGACCCGCAACTCATTCATCTGATTCACATACTCAAGGTCGATATCAATCAATCGGTCAAGCGCGCGTTCAGCCTGATCCCCTTTACCGCTTTCGATAAGATCGTAAATACCGGCCTGGGTGGCGCCCGCAGATGTCGCTGCATTATTGGCCTGACCGTGAGCCTGGGCGGCAATGCTTTCCGCCGCCTCCGCAATCTGGCGGCTTAACTGCTGTTGCTGTGCGCGCAGCGTGAGAATTTCACCGACCAGCGTTCCCTGTTGCCCAAGCGTTTGCGCAATCTCTTTTTCTTGCCGGGCGATGGCCGAGGTATTAAACCCCTGCTCGCTTAATGCCTGCAAAAGATGGTTAATTTTAAGGCTTTGCGCTTTCAGCATCTTCCCCTGCGCCAGCCAAACGCCCTCACTGTCGGCATTGGTCAGATTTTGCGCAGAAAAGAGCTCGTAAGCGCTGGCTTCGCTTAACTGCCTGGCCATATTCATCGTGGGGAGCAGCGCTTGCGTATTGGTTTGCTCCACCTGACTAATGACGCGCAGGCTTATCCAGCCGATCACGGTACTGAGCAGGGTGAGTGCCGCCATCAGGGCGAAGGCCAGCCATAATCTGCGGGTCAGTGAAGGCGTTGACATTTATGCGCCGCGGGTGAAATGGGTTGAGTTGCCGCCGGAAAAACCATTAGGATAAAACCTTGTTGCTGGTGGGGCTATCATGCGCGCGCTTATTTCGTTCTTTTTTTTGATAATCATCGTCTCGAATGTAGAAACGGCGTCAGCCGAAACCGGACTGCTACACTGGACGCGCGCCGATCGGGCGATTCCCTGGCGGCAAACGTCAGTCAATGCGAGTAAACCCTGGAAACTGTGCGCATTATACCCCAGCCTGAAAGATTCTTACTGGTTGTCCGTCAACTACGGGATGCAAAAAGCGGCCAAATTGTATGGCGTTGATTTAAAAGTGCTGGAAGCGAATGGCTATCGGCAACTGGCGACGCAACAACAGCAAATGACGCAGTGCCGGGAGTGGGGCGCCGACGCTATTCTGCTTGGCAGCAGTACCGATCGTTTCCCGGAACTGGAACGGTATGCCGGTAATGTGCCGGTTATTGAACTGGTGAACATGATTCACGATGCCAGCGTCGCAACCCGCGTTGGTCTGCCGTGGTTTCAGATGGGGTATCTGCCGGGACGTTTCCTGGTGCAGTGGAACAAAGGAAAAGCGCTTAACGTTTTACTCTTCCCGGGGCCGGAAGAAGCCGGCGGCAGTCAGGAGATGGTGGCGGGTTTTCGTCAGGCAATTAAAGGCAGCGCCATCAACATTGTGGATATCGCCTGGGGCGATAACGACATTGAAGTGCAGCGAAACTTACTCCAGGAAATGCTGGAGCGCCATCCGGACGCCAATGTGGTCGCCGGGTCGGCGATAGCGGCGGAGGCGGCGATGGGCGAAGGGCGAAATTTGACGACTCCGCTCACGATCGTCTCATTTTATCTGACGCATCAGGTTTATCGCGGTTTAAAACGCGGCCATATCCTGATGGCGCTCAGCGATCAGATGGCCTGGCAGGGAGAATTAGCGATAACGCAGTCGATTAAGGTCTTACAGGGGCAACCGGTACCTGAAAATATCAGCCCGCCGGTGCTTATTTTGACGCATAACAACGCTGACAGCGCGCGCGTTCGTCGTTCGCTATCGCCTCCGGGATTTCGGCCCGTCTATCTGTATCAATACACCTCCGAGGCTAAAAAGTAGCCTTCGCCATGCTGTGTGACCAACAGTTCCGGCGTAATTTTATGGCGTAAGCGGCGAACCAGGACATCAATCGTGCGGAGATCCGGAGTCTCTACGCGGCGGGCGGAAAGCATTCGCAGCAGGCGTTCACGATGCAGCACTTTGCCTGGGTTGGTCACAAAGGCCAGCAGTAGCTCGTACTCCGCGCGCGTAAGCTTAATGGCTTCACCGTTGTACTCCAGCGTGTGATTCATCACGTTCAGGCAGTAACCGGAAAACATATAGCAGTTTTCACTGGCATTTTGCGGCGTGGGGCGGGCCAGATCGATGCGCCACAAAAGGTTTTTCACCCGCACTACCAGCTCGCGCAGTTCCAGCGGCTTGGTGACGTAGTCGTCCGCGCCCATCTCCAGTCCGACGATGCGGTCGATTTGGTCGCAACGCCCCGTCACCAGAATAATGCCCACCGTGGAGCGTTCTCGTAGCGCCCTGGTCAGCATCAACCCGTTTTCATCGGGGAGGTTGATATCCAGCAGGATCAGCGAAACGTGCTCATGCTCCATGATGTCACGCAGGCCCGCGCCGCTGTCGGTCACCGAAACGCGATACCCCTCCTGCTCAAAATAGGCCTGTAATCTGGCCTGAGTAACAGGTTCATCCTCAACAATAACAATGTGATGTGACATCCTGCGCGCGGTCTCTTTCTGTTCATATCTGTTCATATATTGCCGTATCCCGTTCATCCTGACCAGTGACGCTGTTCATATTTGCGGAATAAGATCTGCGCATTAAACCATATAATTACAGGGGCTATTATGCGAAAACTCTGGAGAGCGCTACTCAGGCCAAGCGCCCGTTGGTCGATACTGGCGCTGGTCATTGTCGGGATTGTGATCGGCGTTGCGCTGATCGTGTTACCTCACGTCGGTATCAAACTGACCAGTACGACAGAGTTTTGCGTCAGCTGCCATAGTATGCAGCCGGTGTATCAGGAATATAAACAGTCCGTACATTTCCAGAACGCTTCCGGCGTACGCGCGGAATGCCACGATTGCCATATCCCCCCTGATATTCCAGGCATGGTGAAACGTAAGCTGGAAGCCAGCAACGATCTTTACCAGACATTTATCGCCCACTCGATTGATACCCCAGAAAAATTTGAAGCCAAACGCGCCGAGCTTGCCGAGCGTGAATGGGCGCGCATGAAAGAGAATAACTCCGCGACCTGTCGTTCCTGCCATAACTACGATGCGATGGATCACGCGAAACAGAACCCGGAAGCGGCGCGGCAAATGAAAATCGCCGCGAAAGAAAATCAGTCCTGCATCGACTGCCATAAAGGGATTGCCCACCAGCTACCGGATATGAGCAGCGGTTTCCGCAAACAGTTTGATGAACTGCGCGCCAGCGCCAGTACGCATAATGACGGCGATACGCTCTATTCGCTGGATATCAAGCCGATTTACGCCGCTAAAGGCGATAAAGAACCGGCAGGTTCGCTGTTACCTGCTTCTGAAGTGAAAGTCCTTAAACGGGACGGTGACTGGCTGCAAGTGCAAATCGAAGGCTGGACGGAGACGGACGGTCGCCAGCGCGTGCTGACGCAGTTGCCCGGTAAACGTATTTTTGTCGCCTCGATTCGCGGCGATGTGCAACAGCATGTGAAAACGCTGGAAGAGACCACCGTCGCGGCGACCAATACTCAGTGGAGCAAATTACAGGCAACCGCGTGGATGCAAAAAGGCGACATGGTAAATGACATTAAACCGATTTGGGCCTATGCCGACTCCCTCTATAACGGCACCTGTAATCAGTGTCACGGCGCGCCGGACAAAGCGCACTTTGACGCTAACGGCTGGATCGGCACGCTCAACGGCATGATCGGTTTCACCAGTCTGGATAAGCGTGAAGAACGTACCTTGTTGAAATATCTCCAGATGAATGCGTCTGATACCACCAACACGCCGCACAGCGATAAGGGAGAAAACAATGAAAAATAAGGACTCGTTACACGTCTCTCGTCGACGTTTTCTGGCGCAGCTTGGCGGTTTGACGGTGGCAGGAATGCTGGGGCCGTCACTGCTGACGCCCCGTAGCGCCCGCGCAGCGGATGCCGTTGCGCCAGGCGCCGCGACGAAAGAAGGTATCCTTACCGGTTCTCACTGGGGGGCGATTCGCGCCACGGTGGTTGACGGTCGATTTGTGGCGGCAAAACCGTTTGAACAGGATAAATACCCGTCCAAAATGATCGCCGGTCTGCCCGATCACGTCCACAACGCGGCGCGTATTCGCTATCCGATGGTGCGCGTCGACTGGATGCGCAAAGGTCATCAAAGCGACACCTCGCAGCGCGGCGATAATCGTTTTGTGCGCGTTTCCTGGGATGAAGCGCTGGATCTGTTCTATCAGGAACTGGAGCGGGTGCAAAAAACCTACGGGCCGAGCGCGCTACTGACGGCGAGCGGCTGGCAATCTACCGGCATGTTCCATAACGCCTCCGGGATGCTGGCGCGCGCGATTGCGCTACATGGCAATAGCGTTAGCACGGGAGGGGACTATTCGACCGGCGCGGCGCAGGTGATTCTGCCGCGCGTGGTGGGTTCAATGGAAGTGTACGAGCAGCAAACGTCATGGCCTCTGGTTTTACAGAACAGTAAAACGATTGTGCTATGGGGTTCTGATATGGTGAAAAACCAGCAGGCAAACTGGTGGTGCCCGGATCACGATGTCTATCAGTATTATGAACAATTAAAAGAGAAGGTTGCCAGCGGCGCTATCTCGGTCATCAGCATCGACCCGGTCGTCACCTCCACGCACGATTATCTGGGGCGCGATAAGGTCAAACATATCGCCATTAACCCGCAGACGGATGTCCCGTTACAACTGGCGCTGGCGCATACGCTGTACAGCGAGAAACTGTACGATAAAAATTTCCTCGATAACTACTGTGTCGGTTTTGACCAGTTCCTCCCCTATTTGCTGGGCGAAAAAGATGGACAGCCCAAAGATGCCGCCTGGGCGGAAAAACTGTGCGGTATTGACGCCGACACCATCCGCGCGTTGGCGCGGCAGATGGCGGGCGACAGAACGCAAATCATCGCTGGCTGGTGCGTACAACGTATGCAGCATGGCGAACAGTGGTCATGGATGGTCGTCGTGCTGGCGGCAATGCTGGGACAGATTGGTTTACCGGGCGGCGGCTTTGGTTTTGGCTGGCACTACAACGGCGCCGGGACGCCTGGCCGTAAAGGGATCATTTTAAGCGGCTTTTCCGGTTCGACGACCGTTCCGCCAGTACACGACAGCACGGATTACAAAGGCTACAGCAGCACCATTCCTATTGCGCGTTTTATGGATGCCATTCTTGAACCGGGCAAGGTCATTAACTGGAACGGCAAATCGGTTAAATTACCGCCGCTGAAGATGTGCGTGTTCGCCGGGACCAACCCGTTCCACCGACACCAACAAATTAACCGCATAATTGAAGGCTGGCGCAAGCTGGAAACGGTCATCGCCATTGATAACCAGTGGACGTCGACCTGCCGCTTTGCGGATATCGTTTTGCCGGCTACCACCCAATTTGAGCGTAACGACCTCGATCAGTTCGGCAACCACTCTAACCGCGGCATTATCGCCATGAAACAGGTGGTGTCGCCGCAGTTTGAAGCGCGTAACGACTTTGATATTTTCCGCGATCTCTGCCGACGCTTTAACCGTGAAGCGGCATTCACGGAAGGTCTTGATGAAATGGGCTGGCTGAAACGCATCTGGCAGGAAGGGAGCCAGCAGGGAAAAGGCCGCGGTATCCACTTACCGACTTTCGAGGTGTTCTGGAATCAACAGGAGTACATCGAGTTTGATCATCCGCAGATGTTTGTGCGCCATCAGGCTTTCCGTGAAGATCCGGACCTGGAGCCGTTGGGCACGCCAAGCGGTTTGATCGAGATTTACTCCAAAACGATCGCCGACATGCAATACGACGATTGTCAGGGCCATCCCATGTGGTTCGAAAAAATCGAACGCTCGCATGGCGGGCCGGGATCGCAGCGCTGGCCGTTGCACTTACAATCCGTCCACCCTGATTTCCGTCTGCATTCCCAACTGTGCGAGTCGGAAACGCTGCGTCAGCAATATGCCGTTGGCGGCAAGGAGCCGGTCTTTATTAACCCACAGGATGCCAGCGCGCGCGGGATCCGCAACGGTGACATCGTGCGGGTATTCAATGCACGCGGGCAGGTACTGGCAGGGGCGGTAGTTTCCGATCGCTATGCGCCGGGCGTGGCGCGAATTCATGAAGGCGCCTGGTACGATCCTGATAAAGGCGGCGATCTCAACGCGTTATGTAAGTACGGCAACCCTAACGTATTAACGCTGGATATCGGTACATCACAGCTCGCGCAGGCGACCAGCGCGCATACGACGCTGGTGGAAATTGAAAAATATACCGGCCCTATTGATAACGTCACGGCGTTTAACGGTCCGGTCGAGATGGTCGCGCAGTGTGAATATGTACCCGCATCGCAGGGGAATCCGCATGATTAAGCAGCCAGCGCTTGCTCAGGAACAGTACGCCTGCGTATATGCATGGCTGGCGTTACTCTTTTTTCGGGAAGTGGATGATGAAGGGCTAATGCAATTACAGTCCGCGGAAATCGCGGACTGGCTGGCGCTGTTAAAGCGTCAGCCTGCGCTGGCGGCGTCGGTGGCGTTACTCGAACAAAAAATTGCCGCGCTTAGCCTGCGCCAGGATGCGCAGCTGGAGCTGGCCGCAGATTTTTGCGGATTGTTCCTGATGACGGATAAAAAATCGGCGTTGCCCTACGCCTCGCAATACCCGCAGCAGGAACCCGGCATGATTAAACATTTATTGCTTGAAGCCGGGATGGAAGTCAACGACGATTTTAAAGAGCCGACCGACCACCTGGCGATTTATCTGGAATTACTCAGCCATTTACATTTTTCATTGGGTGAATCGTTCCAACAACGGAGAATGAATAAATTACGCCAGAAAACATTGTCGTCATTACTGGAATGGCTTCCGGAATTTACAAATAATTGCCTTAAGCATGATCCTTATGGTTTTTATGCTGCGTTAAGTCAATTATTGTTGGCTATCGTTCGTTTTGATGACGGAAAAGAGGATTTATCCATTGTTGCGGCTGAATAAACCCTGTGACGGGCATCGCAGAATAAATCTTACGATAGTCGGGGGTTATCATATCTATAGGTTTAGCCAATTGTAATTATTGATACCAATCAATATCCATGATGGGTTTGTATTTAGTATTGACGGGCCTCATGAGTAAAAAAATAAAATTTAATTAATCATGCCGCAATACCCCATAAGGATAGTGATATGAAAAAAATTACCCTCTATGCGACAACGGTTATCACCGTTGGGCTGTTATGTTATTTAGGTTTGTCCGGGTATGTATGGTATTACGACAAACAGCGCAGTAAAAAAAGCGATGTGCAGGCCTCGGTTGTGGGTGAAAATAATAAAATACTGGGTTATTTCAGGGAGAAAGGATGTGATTATTGTCATACGCCTTCCGCTGAATTGCCTTTTTATTCCTCTTTTCCGGTGGCAAAGCAGCTAATGGATTACGATATCCAGCTCGGCTACAAATCGTTTAACCTGGAGGCGGTACGGGCCGCCCTGATTGCGGATACGCCGGTGCCGCAAAGCGAACTGAATAAAATTGAATGGGTTATGCAACATCAGACCATGCCGCCAACCCGCTATGTCGCGCTGCACTGGGCGGGGGGCGTCAGCGATAAAGAGCGTACTGACATCCTGAACTGGATAGCCGATCAGCGTGAGCACAACTATGCCAGCGCCGATACCGACCCCGCGCACCGGAATGAACCCGTTCAGCCTATTCCGCGCAATATTCCCGTCGATGCGAAAAAAGTCGACTTGGGTTTCCGGCTTTATCATGATGAACGTTTATCCGGCGACAGCACAATATCCTGTGCGCATTGTCACGCGTTAAATGCGGGCGGTGTCGATGGCAGAAAAACCTCAATTGGCGTTGGCGGTGCGGTAGGACCAATAAATGCGCCGACGGTATTCAACTCCGTATTTAATATCGAACAATTTTGGGATGGTCGTGCTGCAACTCTGCAGGAGCAAGCAGGCGGACCGCCGTTAAATCCTATTGAAATGGCTTCTAAATCCTGGGATGAAATTATTAGCAAGCTTGATAAAGATCCTGTCCTGAAAAAAGATTTCCAGGCGGTTTATCCGCAAGGATTTACCGGGGAAAATATTACTGATGCGATCGCCGAATTCGAAAAAACGTTGATAACGCCGGATTCCGCCTTTGATAAATGGCTACGTGGAGATGAAAATGCGCTGACCGCGCAACAGAAACACGGTTATCAATTATTTAAAGAGAATAAATGTGCAACCTGTCACGGCGGTATCATTTTAGGCGGGCGCTCTTTTGAACCATTGGGATTAAAGCGAGACTTTAATTTTGGCGAAATTACCGCAGCGGATATTGGTCGTATGAACGTCACCAAAGAGGTTCGCGATAAATTACGGCAAAAAGTCCCGGGCTTACGCAACGTCGCGTTAACGGCGCCTTATTTCCATCGGGGCGACGTACCGACGCTGGATGGCGCGGTAAAACTGATGCTGCGTTATCAGGTTGGCACCGATCTGCCGCAAAACGATATTGACGATATCGTCGCCTTCCTGGAAAGCCTGACCGGTGTTTATACGCCATATCAACCTCAATATGCGCAATGACAATGATGCTTGAAGCCAGAGATCTGTACTGCGAGCGGGACGAGAGGACGCTGTTTCGCGGGCTGTCGTTCACCATGGAGGCCGGGGAGTGGGTGCAGGTCACCGGCGGCAACGGCGCCGGAAAAACCACCCTGCTGCGCCTGCTGACCGGGCTGGCGCGCCCGGACGGCGGCGAGGTGTACTGGCAGGGCGAGCCCCTGCGCCGCGTGCGCGACAGCTTCCATCGCAGCCTGCTGTGGATAGGGCACCAGCCGGGGATAAAAACCCGCCTGACGGCGCGGGAGAACCTGCACTTCTTCCACCCCGGCGACGGCGCGCGTCTCCCGGAGGCGCTGGCCCGCCTGTGGCTGACCCGCGCCGCGCTGTGGGTGCTCGACGAACCGTTCACCGCCATTGACGTTAACGGCGTGGCGCGCCTCACCCGGCGGATGGCGGCGCACACGGCGCAGGGCGGGATGGTCATTCTCACCACCCACCAGCCGCTGCCGGGGGCCGCGGATACCGTCCGCCGCCTGGCGCTGACCGGCGGGGGGGCAGGGCTGTGATGTGGCGTGTCTTCTGTCTCGAGCTGCGCGTGGCGTTCCGCCACGGCGCGGACATCGCCGGCCCGCTGTGGTTCTTCCTGATGGTCATCACCCTGTTTCCGTTAAGCGTCGGGCCGCAGCCGCAGCTGCTGGCGCGTATCGCGCCGGGCATCATCCAGGTGGCGGCGCTGCTGGCCTCGCTGCTGGCGCTGGAGCGGCTGTTTCGCGACGACCTGCAGGACGGCAGCCTGGAGCAGCTGATGCTGCTGCCGGTGCCGCTGCCGGCGGTGGTGCTGGCGAAGGTGCTGGCCCACTGGGCGGTGACCGGCCTGCCGCTGATTATGCTCTCCCCGCTGGTGGCGCTGCTGCTGGGGATGGACGTGTACGGCTGGAAAATCATGGCGCTGACGCTGCTGCTCGGCACGCCGGCGCTGGGGTTTCTCGCCGCGCCGGGCGTCGCGCTGACGGCCGGGCTGCGGCGCGGCGGCGTCCTGCTGGGCATTCTGGTGCTGCCGCTGAGTGTCCCGGTGCTGATTTTCGCCGCCGCGGCGATGGACGCGGCATCGATGCATTTACCCGCTGACGGCTATCTGGCGGTGCTGGGGGCGCTGCTGGCGGGCAGCGCGACGTTAAGCCCGTTCGCCACCGCGGCGGCGCTGCGCCTCAGCGTGCAGTAGCGCCCCGGCGCGACGGACATTTTACTGGTTTCAGGAGGTCAGGTGACAACGATGTGGAAAACCCTTCATCAGCTGGCGGCGCCGCCCCGGCTGTATCAGATTTGCGGCAGGCTCGTGCCGTGGCTGGCGGCGGCCGGCATCATCGCGCTGGCCACCGGCTGGGTCCGGGGCTTTGGTTTCGCCCCGGCGGACTACCAGCAGGGGGAGGGCTACCGCATTATGTACCTGCATGTCCCGGCGGCCATCTGGTCAATGGGTATCTATGCGGCGATGGCGGTGGCGGCGTTTACCGGGCTGGTCTGGCAGATGAAAATGGCCAGCCTTGCCGTCGCGGCGATGGCGCCGGTGGGGGCGGTGTACACCTTCATCGCGCTGGTCACCGGCGCGGCGTGGGGCAAACCGATGTGGGGCACCTGGTGGGTGTGGGACGCGCGCCTGACCTCGGAGCTGGTGCTGCTGTTTCTCTACGCCGGGGTCATCGCCCTGTGGCACGCCTTTGACGACCGTAAAATGGCCGGGCGCGCGGCGGGCATTCTGGTGCTGGTCGGCGTGGTGAACCTGCCGGTTATCCACTATTCCGTCGAGTGGTGGAGCACCCTGCACCAGGGCTCGACGCGGATGCAGCAGAGTATCGACCCGGCGATGCGCTCGCCGCTGCGCTGGGCCATCGCCGGCTACCTGCTGCTCTTTATGACGCTGGCGCTGATGCGGATGCGCAACCTGATTTTACTGATGGAAAAACGCCGCCCGTGGGTGAGCGAACTGATACTGAAAAGGGGGCACCGGTGAGTCCGGCATTTTCATCGTGGAGCGATTTTTTCGCCATGGGCGGGTACGCCTTTTTTGTCTGGCTGGCGGTGGCGATGACCGTGGCGCCGCTGGCGCTGCTGGCGCTGCACACGGTGCTGCAGCGCCGGGCCATTCTGCGCGGCGTGGCGCAGCAGCGGGCGCGCGAGGCGCGGATGCGCGCCGCACAGGCGCAACAGGAGGCGGCGTGAACCTGCGACGTAAAAACCGGCTATGGGTGGTCTGCGCGGTGCTGGCGGGCCTGGGGCTGACCACCGCCCTGGTCCTGTACGCGCTGCGCGCGAATATCGACCTGTTCTATACCCCCGGCGAAATCCTCTACGGCAAGCGCGAGACGCAGCAGCTGCCGGCGGCGGGCCAGCGCCTGCGCGTCGGCGGGATGGTGATGCCCGGCAGCGTCAGGCGCGACCCGGACTCGCTGAAGGTGAACTTCAGCCTCTACGACGCCGAAGGGTCGGTGACGGTGAGCTATGAGGGGATACTGCCGGACCTGTTCCGCGAGGGGCAGGGGGTGGTGGTGCAGGGCACCCTGGAGAAGGGCAACCACGTCCTGGCGCACGAGGTGCTGGCCAAGCATGACGAGAACTACACCCCGCCGGAAGTGGAAAAGGCGATGCAGGAAAACCACCGCCGCCCGCAACGCGCTGATAAGGACACCTCATCATGATGCCTGAATACGGCCACGCACTGCTGTGCCTGGCGCTCGGCGTGGCGCTGCTGCTGTCCGTTTACCCGCTGTGGGGCGTGGCGCGCGGCGACGCGCGGATGATGGCGTCGGCCGGGGTGTTCGCCTGGCTGCTGTTCATCTGCGTGGCGGGCGCGTTTTTCGTGCTGGTGCACGCCTTTGTGGTTAACGACTTCACCGTGGCCTATGTCGCCGGCAACTCGAACACGCAGCTGCCGGTGTGGTACCGGGTGGCCGCCACCTGGGGGGCGCACGAGGGCTCGCTGCTGCTGTGGGTGCTGCTGATGAGCGGCTGGACCCTGGCGGTGGCGGTGTTCAGCCGGCGGGTGCCGGCGGATATCGTCGCCCGGGTGCTGGCGGTGATGGGGATGGTCTGCGCCGGTTTTCTGGCGTTCATCCTGTTCACCTCCGGCCCGTTCGCCCGCACGCTGCCGGCCTTTCCGGTGGAGGGGCGCGACCTGAACCCGCTGCTGCAGGACCCGGGGCTGATTTTCCACCCGCCGCTGCTGTACATGGGCTATGTCGGCTTCTCGGTGGCCTTCGCCTTCGCCATCGCCGCGCTGCTGAGCGGGCGTCTGGACAGCGCGTTCACCCGTTTTGCCCGTCCGTGGACGCTGGCGGCGTGGGTGTTCCTGACGCTGGGCATCGTGCTCGGCTCGGCGTGGGCCTACTACGAGCTGGGCTGGGGCGGCTGGTGGTTCTGGGACCCGGTGGAGAACGCCTCCTTTATGCCGTGGCTGGCGGGCACCGCCCTGCTGCACTCGCTGGCGGTCACGGAACAGCGCGCCGGCTTCAAGGCGTGGACGCTGCTGCTGTCCATCTGCGCCTTCTCGCTGTGCCTGCTGGGCACCTTCCTGGTGCGCTCCGGGGTGCTGGTGTCGGTGCACGCCTTCGCCTCCGACCCGGCGCGCGGAATGTTTATTCTCGCCTTTATGGTGCTGGTCACCGGCGGCTCGCTGCTGCTGTTCGCGGTGCGCGGGCACAGGGTGCGTTCGCGGGTGAACAACGCGCTGTGGTCGCGCGAGTCGCTGCTGCTCGGCAACAACGTCCTGCTGATGGCCGCCATGCTGGTGGTGCTGCTGGGCACCCTGCTGCCGCTGGTGCACAAACAGCTGGGGCTGGGCAGCATTTCGGTGGGGGAGCCGTTCTTTAACACCATGTTCACCTGGCTGATGGTCCCCTTTGCCCTGCTGCTGGGGGTGGGGCCACTGGTGCGCTGGGGCCGGGACCGGCCGCGTAACATCAGGAAACTGCTGCTCACCGCCCTGGTCTCCACCCTGGTGCTGTCGGTACTTTTGCCATGGCTGCTGGAAGATAAAATCATCGCCATGACGGCGGTGGGGATGGCGATGGCCTGCTGGATTGCGGTGCTGGCGGTGGCCGAAGCCGTACAGCGCGTGTCCCGCGGCACGAAAACCTCTCTCAGCTACTGGGGAATGGTGGCGGCGCACCTCGGGCTGGCGGTGACGATTACCGGCATCGCCTTCAGCCAGAATTACAGCGTGGAGCGTGACGTGCGGATGCGGGCGGGCGACAGCGTGACCATTCACGAC
Source organism: Salmonella sp. A29-2 (assembly GCF_020150755.1). Classification (NCBI taxonomy): domain Bacteria; kingdom Pseudomonadati; phylum Pseudomonadota; class Gammaproteobacteria; order Enterobacterales; family Enterobacteriaceae; genus Salmonella; species Salmonella sp. A29-2. The sequence goes on from NZ_CP083731.1 coordinate 27,057, forward strand.
TACCGCTTCACCTTCCGGGAGGTGCGGGACATCACCGGCCCCAACTACCGCGGCGGGGTGGCCCTCATCGGGGTGACGCGCCACGGCGAGCCGGAGGCGGTGCTGCACGCGGAGAAACGGCTCTACAACACCAGCCGGATGGTGATGACCGAGGCGGCGATTGACGGCGGGCTGACCCGCGACCTGTACGCCGCGCTCGGGGAGGAGCTGGACAACGGCGCGTGGGCCGTGCGCCTGTACTACAAACCGTTTGTCCGCTGGATATGGGCCGGGGGACTGCTGATGGCGCTGGGCGGGCTGCTGTGCCTGGCGGACCCGCGCTACCGCCGCCGTAAACCATTGCCGGAGGCCGGATGAAACGCAACGTACTGTTATTACCGCTGCTGATTTTTCTGCTGATTGCCGCGGCGCTGCTGTGGCAGCTGGCGCGCAACGCGCAGGGGGATGACCCGACGAATCTCGAATCGGCGCTGACCGGAAAGCCGGTGCCGGCGTTCCGCCTGGAATCACTGGAGACACCGGGTCAGTACTACCAGGCGGAGGTGCTGACGCAGGGGAAACCGGTGCTGCTTAACGTCTGGGCCACCTGGTGCCCGACCTGCCGCGCCGAGCATCAGTACCTGAACCGGCTTTCTGCGCAGGGTATCCGGGTGGTCGGGCTGAACTATAAGGACGACCGGGCGAAGGCGGTGGCCTGGTTAAAGGAACTGGGCAACCCGTATGCGCTGAGTTTATCGGACAGCGACGGGATGCTGGGGCTGGACCTGGGCGTGTACGGCGCGCCGGAAACCTTCCTCATCGACGGCAGGGGGATTATCCGCTACCGCCATGCGGGCGATTTGAATGCCCGGGTATGGGAAAGTGAACTGAAACCGCTGTGGGACAGATACAGCCGGGAGGCGGCGCAATGAGACTGTTACCGGGCATGGTGATGCTGATGCTGGCGCTGGTTATCGCCGGGTCAGCGCGGGCGACCACCGACGTGATGCCGTTTAAAGATGAAGCGCAGGAGCAGCAGTTCCGCCAGCTCACGGAGCAGCTGCGCTGCCCGAAATGCCAGAACAACAGCATTGCGGACTCGAACGCGATGATAGCCACCGACATGCGCCGCAGGGTGTATGACCTGATGCAGGAGGGGAAGAGCCGCCAGGAAATCATCGATTACATGGTGGCGCGCTACGGCAACTTTGTCACCTACGACCCGCCGCTGACCCCGCTGACGGTGCTGCTGTGGGTGCTGCCGCTGGCCGCCATCGTGGCGGGCGGGTGGATAATCGTCGCCCGCACGCGCCGGCGGGTACGCCTGCGCCGGGAGCCGCTGCCGGCGGACACCCCGGTTTGCGGCGCGCGCGCCGGGTGGGGCGTTTACGTGCCGGGGGCCGTCATTGCGCTGGCGGTCGGCGCCGGCAGCTACGCCCTGACCGGCAGCTATCCGCAGGTGAGGGCCTGGCAGCAGGCAACGGCGCAGACGCCGGGACTGCTGGCGCGGGCGCTGGACCCGCAGGCGCAGCCGCTGAATGAGGAGGAGATGGCGCGGCTGGCGCTGGGGCTGCGCACCCGCCTGCAGAATGATGCCGGCAATGTTGAGGGCTGGCTCATGCTGGGGCGCACCGGTATGGTACTGGGTAATGCCGGTACCGCCACCGGGGCGTATGCGAACGCTTACCGTCTGGACCCGAAAAACCGCGATGCGGCGCTGGGTTACGCGGAGGCGCTGACGCGCTCGTCCGACCCGGAGGATAACCGCCGCGGCGGGGAGCTGCTGCGTCAGCTGGTGAGCCGCGACCACACGGATATCCGGGTGTTAAGCCTGTATGCGTTCAGCGCCTTTGAGCAGCAGCGCTTTGGCGAGGCGGTGGCGGCCTGGGAGATGATGCTGAAACTGCTGCCGGCGGGTGACGCCCGGCGGGCGGTGATAGAGCGCAGTATCCGGCTGGCGCAGGAGAAATAAGACCCTGACGGCCCGGTGGCGAGGCGCCATCGGGCCTGGTTATCCCAATGATACGCTAAAGCCTGAAAGTGAAGCCCGTGTGAAGTATGATGACGAGCATCGTCTCTTATCAGGACATCCTATGAAACAAATCACCTTTACGCCGCGCCATCACCAGCTTACCAACACCAATACCTGGACACCTGACAGCCAGTGGCTGGTCTTTGATGTGCGGCCTTCAGGCGCGTCATTTACGGGCAAGACTATTGAGCGTGTCAATGTGCATACCGGCGACGTGGAGGTGATTTATCGCGCTGTGCAGGGCGCGCATGTCGGTGTGGTGACGGTGCATCCTGCCGACAATCACTATGTGTTTATTCATGGCCCTGAAAACCCTGATGAGACGTGGCATTACGATTTCCACCACCGCCGGGGCGTTATTGCAACGCCGGGGGGCGTGACTAACCTCGATGCGATGGATATTACTGCGCCGTATACTCCCGGCGCGCTGCGCGGCGGCAGCCACGTCCATGTGTTTAGCCCGAACGGCGAGCTGGTGAGTTTTACCTATAATGACCACGTTCTGCATGAGCGAGATCCGGCGCTGGATCTGCGTAATGTCGGCGTGGCCGTGCCGTATGGGCCGGTAACGGTGCCGGTTCAGCATCCGCGCGAATACAGCGGTAGCTACTGGTGCGTACTGGTTAGCCGCACGACGTCGGCGCCGAGACCTGGCAGCGATGACATTAACCGCGCCTATGAAGAGGGCTGGGTGGGCAACCGCCAGATCGCCTTTATTGGCGATACGCTGTCGCTGACGGGCCAAAAAGTCCCGGAGCTGTTTATTGTCGATTTACCGTGTCATGAAAACGGCTGGAAACAGGCAGGCGACACGCCGCTGACGGGAACCGAATCAACGATGCCATCGCCGCCGTTGGGCGTAGTTCAGCGGCGTCTTACCTTTACTCACCAGCGTGTTTATCCTGGACTCACTAACGAACCACGCCACTGGGTCCGCAGTAATCCGCAGGCGACGGCGATCGCCTTTTTGATGCGGGACGATAACGGCGTAGCGCAACTGTGGCTGATATCGCCGCAGGGAGGCGAGCCCCGGCAGTTAACGCATCATGCGACCGGCGTACAGTCAGCGTTTAACTGGCATCCGTCGGGTAAATGGCTGGGACTGGTGCTGGAAAACCGGATTGCCTGCTGCGACGCACAAAGTGGGAGGATCGACTTCTTAACCGCCAGGCACGACAACCCGCCGTCGGCGGACGCCGTCGTTTTTTCACCGGATGGGCGACACGTCGCATGGATGGAAGAGGTGAAAGGGTTCCGTCAGCTATGGGTGACGGAAACCGGGCGATAAATCAGGGAGGAGGCATCTTCGCCGGGGGGATGACGGCATTGGTCATTTTCGTCTCCTCCTCGCTTTTCTCGACGCGCGATCTTACCGAACTGTCTTTGCGGAAGATGTCCCACGGCAGAAGGATCGTATCCATCACGGCGGTAAACGGCATATCCAGGATAGCCAACGATTTGGTGCCCCAGTTTGTCTCATCGTTACCGATCATCGTAGCGCTGGCGCGCGTGCCAGGATAAGTGCCTTCTTTACCGCCGGTGTGCGACATGACGCTTGAACAACCGCTTAATAAAAGCATCCCATTCCATATTATCAGCGTTAACCACACGTTTTTTATCATCACTCATTCATCTGTTGGTTGTCGTTATTTGCATGATGAGTTATAGCGATCCGTTGCTAAAAATAACATCACCAGTACGTGGCACTGTGGCGGTAATCGCACTTTAACAATCAGTGCTGTCCCAACCAGTCTATGCAATAGCCAATAAACTGCAAAAAAAAGTCGGATTAAAATACTTGAAAAGTACGTATTCAGACCCATTTATAAGATGTAGTGAATAGAAGGGCACGCCTGATGGGTGTCCTGGCAATCCTGGCCTGTCCATGATGGAAGGTCTGACATTCTCGCTGATTTCAGGAGTTTATGATTATGCGTAACTTTGATTTATCCCCGCTGTACCGTTCTGCCATTGGTTTTGACCGTCTGTTTAACCTGCTTGAAAATAACCAAAGCCAAAGTAATGGCGGCTACCCTCCGTACAACGTTGAGCTGGTAGACGAAAACCACTACCGCATCGCCATTGCCGTTGCCGGTTTCGCGGAAAGCGAACTGGAGATTACCGCCCAGGATAATTTACTGGTGGTAAAAGGCGCTCATGCGGACGAGCAGAAAGAACGTACTTACCTGTATCAGGGCATTGCCGAGCGTAACTTTGAACGTAAGTTCCAGTTAGCGGAGAACATTCACGTTCGCGGCGCAAACCTGGTCAACGGGCTGCTGTATATCGAACTGGAGCGCGTGATTCCGGAAGCGAACAAACCGCGCCGTATCGAAATTAACTGATTCCGTCGGGTCGCGTTGCGCGGCCTGTCATCCCATGCTCGCCGTCAGGGAGCATATTCGCACGTAAAGTGTGAAGGTAAAAACTCGCTTCTTAGAAGGAGAAATGATTATGCGTAACTACGATTTATCCCCACTGCTGCGTCAATGGATCGGTTTTGACAAGCTGGCCAATGCGCTGCAAAACAGCGGCGAAAGCCAGAGCTTCCCGCCCTATAACATCGAAAAAAGCGACGATAACCATTATCGCATCACCTTAGCGTTAGCCGGTTTCCGTCAGGAAGATCTGGATATTCAACTGGAAGGCACGCGCCTGACGGTGAAAGGTACGCCGGAACAGCCGGAAAACGAGCCCAAATGGTTACATCAGGGCCTGGTCATGCAGCCTTTTAGCCTGAGCTTTACGCTGGCTGAGAATATGGAAGTTTCCGGCGCGACGTTTACCAACGGCCTGCTGCATATTGATTTAACCCGCAACGAGCCGGAAACCATTGCGCCGCAGCGTATCGCCATTAACGAACGCTCCGCATTAAATAGCTAATGAGCTCCTTGCCTTGCCCCGCCAGAGATGGCGGGGCTTTTTTGTGCCACGAAAAAGGGTAAGACGCTGCCGAAGTCAGGACGTCTGGGCGGTTTTGTAACATGAGAATGTGCGCCATGCTGTATATATGCCTTAACGGTTCAGTCATAATCCCTATAAATTGAAATGTTACTCACAGGGAAGAAAAGATGAGTGATATCGCATTGACGGTCAGCGTTCTGGCGTTGGTGGCGGTTGTCGGTTTATGGATCGGCAACATTAAAGTGCGCGGTGTCGGCTTTGGTATTGGCGGCGTTCTGTTCGGCGGTATTATCGTCGGCCACTTCGTCGATCAGGCTGGGGTGACGCTGAGCGGCGATATGCTGCACTTTATCCAGGAATTCGGCCTGATCCTTTTTGTTTATACCATCGGCATACAGGTGGGGCCGGGGTTTTTCGCTTCGCTGCGCGTTTCCGGGCTGCGCCTCAATCTGTTTGCCATTCTGATTGTGATTATGGGCGGGTTGGTCACCGCGATTCTGCATAAAATTTTCGCTATTCCGCTGCCGGTGGTGCTGGGGATTTTCTCCGGCGCAGTCACCAATACGCCTGCGTTAGGGGCGGGTCAGCAAATCCTGCGCGATCTGGGAACGCCAGTGGATCTGGTGGATCAGATGGGGATGAGCTATGCGATGGCGTATCCGTTTGGCATCTGCGGTATTTTGCTCACCATGTGGCTGATGCGGCTGATTTTTCGCGTTAACGTCGAGGCGGAAGCGCAGAAGCACGAATCCTCTCTCGCTAACGGTCATTCATTAATTCAAACAATGAATATCCGTGTCGAGAATCCGAACCTCAATAATATGGCTATTCAGGATGTGCCGATCCTGAACAGCGATAAAATCATTTGCTCACGCCTGAAACGCGACGACACGCTGATGGTGCCGTCGCCGGGGACGATTATCCAGGCAGGCGACCTGCTGCACCTCGTCGGCCAATCTACCGACCTGCATAACGCGCAACTGGTGATCGGCAAGGAAGTGGACACCTCGTTGTCGACGCGCGGCACGGATTTACGCGTCGAGCGTGTGGTCGTCACCAACGAAAAAGTGCTCGGCAAACGTATCCGCGATTTGCACTTTAAAGAGCGTTATGACGTGGTTATCTCCCGCCTTAACCGCGCGGGCGTTGAGCTGGTCGCCAGTAGTGACGCTAGCCTGCAGTTTGGCGACATTCTCAATCTGGTGGGGCGTCCTGCCTCGATTGATGCGGTAGCCAATGTGGTCGGCAACGCGCAGCAAAAACTCCAGCAGGTGCAGATGCTGCCGGTGTTTATCGGCATCGGATTAGGGGTTCTGCTTGGGTCAATCCCGTTGTTTGTGCCGGGATTCCCGGTCGCGTTAAAACTGGGGCTGGCCGGCGGGCCGCTGATCATGGCGCTAATTTTGGGGCGTATCGGCAGCATCGGTAAGCTGTACTGGTTTATGCCGCCGAGCGCCAACCTCGCGCTGCGTGAGTTAGGCATCGTTTTGTTTCTGGCGGTCGTTGGGCTGAAATCCGGCGGCGATTTTGTCGATACGCTGACGCAGGGCGAAGGATTAAGCTGGATTGGCTATGGTATTTTCATCACCGCTATTCCGCTGATTACCGTCGGTTTGCTGGCGCGGATTTTTGCCAAAATGAACTATCTGACGCTATGCGGGATGCTGGCCGGTTCGATGACCGATCCGCCAGCGCTGGCATTTGCCAACAATCTTCATGCCACCAGCGGCGCGGCGGCGCTCTCTTACGCGACCGTCTATCCGTTAGTGATGTTCCTGCGTATTATCACGCCACAACTGCTGGCGGTGATTTTTTGGGGAATGGGTTAGCGCCTGATGGCGCGTTGCTTATCCGGCCTATGCACTGTGTTAAATCCAGGCTGGATAACGCGCGCCGCACCGGTCACACCTCTGCTCTTCTTCTTATCTCCTTCCTCAATGAACGCGCTAATCAGCGTAATGGCAACGAGCATAATTCCAATTTTTTCAGTTGGTTATCAATCTTCTTCGCCTTTTTTTTCGTCGCGACGGGTGGTTTTTCAGCTTTTAATTCGGCAATAATGCCTTTCCTGGCGGTGGCGTTGAAAAAGGTCGTAACTGAAATGAAAAATAGCGGGAATGAGCGCGGTTGCGCCGAAACGCATCACCAGTGAACTACAGTTATTTTGCAATAAGATTCCCTTGCTGCGGGATAATGTGAAGCATATCAGCAACAACGTGAGTGGTATTCTGAAAACGAACGGGAATACATAAGAACGTAAAAGGAGTCGTCATGAAGATTTCCCGCCTCGGAGAAGCGCCGGATTATCGCTTCTCGCTGGCAAATGAGCGTACCTTTCTGGCGTGGATTCGCACCTCGCTGGGATTTCTGGCGGCAGGCGTCGGTCTTGATCAGCTCGCCCCGGATTTTGCCACGCCGGTGATCCGTGAACTGCTGGCGCTACTGTTGTGTCTGTTTGCGGGCGGCCTGGCGATTTATGGCTATCTACGCTGGTTACGTAATGAAAAAGCGATGCGTCTGAAAGAGGATTTGCCCTATACCCATAGCCTGTTGATCATCAGCGTTATTTTGATGATTGTCGCGGTGATAGTGATGGGGCTGGTACTGTATGCCGGATAGTCGTAAAGCCCGTCGGCAGAACGATCCGGGACTGCAACCGGAGCGTACGTCGCTGGCCTGGTTTCGCACGCTGCTGGGATACGGGGCGTTAATGGCGTTAGCCGTCAGGCACCACTGGCATCAGGCGGGGTTCTTGTTCTGGGTGTCAATCAGCGTTCTGGCGATAGTGGCGGTGATTCTTTGGCGTTATACCCTGAGTCGTAATTTGATGGATGTCGCGCATAGCGATTTTTCCGAAACTCATGTCATGCGTGACAAATTTTTGATCTCCCTCGCGGTGTTGTCGCTCGCAATCCTGTTTGCTGTTACCCATATTCGCCAACTTATTGCATTTATCGGGAATTTTATATGACAGGACGTCAGGACATTGTCGTGAGTGATGACCAGATTCAGGTCGTCGTAAATCGCCAGAATAGCCAGCGCCCTCAGCAACTGTACCGTAACTTACAACGGCTCGGCATTCGCAATGTCCATTTTATCCCATTGTTGGAACATGACCGGAACGGAATGTTGACCGAGGATTCATTGTGTTCAGCAGACTGGGGGCGGTTTTTAAATAGCGTATTTGATATCTGGGTACGTGAAGATATTCAGCGTATCTCGGTCCGCCTTTTTGATGAGACGCTACAGCAGTGGTGCGGCGGCAGGAATGGTGCTAAAACGCCGGACAAGGCGCCGCTAAGCGCTGAATGTCAGAAGTGTTCTTTATTACGATTTTGCGGCGGCGGATGCCCTGAGCATCGGGATAGCCAGGGGAAAAATCAGCTTTGCGAGGGCTACCAGACCTTTTTTAACTACTCCTCGCCGCATATGCGGGTGATGCGGGATTTACTGAAACAGCATCGCTCGCCTGAGGAGTTGATGGCGATGCTGCGTTAACGTCACAGGCCTGATAAGCGTAGCGCCATCAGGCGATGGCGTGCCGGATGGCGCTGCCGTCTTTCCGGCACTGAGCGAGTATTAGCGTCCTTTTGCCAGGTATTGTTCCATTTCATCCTCCGGCACCATGCCGCCCCCGGTTGCCCATACCAGATGCGTCGCGTTGCCGAGCTGCGTCTGATTGAATCCATGCCTTTGCTGATACTCGGTGGCGGCGCAAATGCGCTGTGGCCCGGCCATCCCCGCCAGAGCTGATGGCTCCAGTCGAATTCCTTCCTCCTGCGCCAGCCAGCCCAGCATGTCGTACATTGTTTGATCGTCTAAGGTATAGAGGCCGTCAAGCAGACGCTCCATTGCCCGCCCAACAAAGCCCGAAGCGCGACCTACCGCCAGGCCGTCAGCCGCCGTCAGGTTATCAATACCGATATCTTGTACTGAGATGGCATCGTGCAGACCGGTATAAACGCCGAGTAACATGCAGGGTGAATGGGTCGGTTCGGCAAAGAAACAGTGGACGTTGTCGCCAAACGCCAGTTTCAGGCCAAAGGCGACGCCGCCAGGGCCGCCGCCAACGCCGCACGGCAGATAAACAAACAGTGGGTGGCTGGCGTCAACGACGCGTCCCTGCTGCGCGAATTGCGCTTTCAGACGCTGACCCGCTACCGCATAGCCCAGAAATAGCGTGCGAGAGTTTTCATCATCGATAAAGAAACAGTTTGGATCGGATTGCGCTGCTTTACGACCCTGCTCAACCGCCACGCCGTAATCATCTTCGTATTCCACGACCGTCACGCCGTGGCTACGTAGCTTCGCCTTTTTCCAGGCGCGGGCGTCGGCAGACATATGTACCGTCACTTTAAAACCGATGCAGGCGCTCATGATACCGATCGATAGCCCCAGATTGCCGGTTGAACCGACGGCGATACTGTACTGGCTGAAGAATTGTTTAAATTCCGGCGAAAGCAACACGCTATAGTCATCGTCGGTGGTTAACAGACCCGCCTCCAGCGCCAGTTTTTCCGCGTGCGTTAGCACCTCGTAGATGCCGCCGCGCGCTTTAATGGAACCAGAGATTGCCAGGTGACTGTCTTTTTTTAACAGCATTTCACCGTCAATCGTTTGCCCATACTCTTTTTCCAGCCGTTTTTGCATGGCCGGAATAGCGACCACGTCAGATTCGATCATGCCGCCAGCGGCAGCGGTTTGCGGAAACGCTTTCGCCAGATACGGCGCAAAGCGCGCCAGACGGTCATGGGCGGCGTTTACGTCCTGCTCCGTCAGGCCGACATACGGTAGACCTTGTGCAAGAGAGGTGGCGCCCGGGTTAAACCAGGTGGTTTCTTTGAGGGCGACCAGATCCTCGACCAAAGGATACCGGGCGATGAGCTTTTGTATGTTTTCCATAGTACGTCTCTTTACGATCAGATGATAAAGGAAAGCAGGAATGTGCCAGCCAGTGCAACGACAGATGCGATAAACGTGGCCGTCGTATAGTATTTAAACGTTTCATTCAGCGTAGCGCCGCAATACTGCTTGACCAGCCAGAACAGGGAATCGGTCACGATCGTGCAGCCAATGGCGCCGGAACCAATGGCAATCGCAATGATCTCCGGGCTGACGTCAGGATAGAGCGGCAGCATGGGCGCAACAATCGCCGTGGCGCCCATCATCGCCACCGTCGCAGAGCCGACCGCCGCGTGCAGAATCAGCGCTACCAGCCATGCCAGCAGAATCGGGTGCATATGCATATTTGAGAGGATCACCGCCAGCGTGTCCGCCAGCCCGCTACTTTTGAGAATGGCGTTGAACGCGCCGCCCGCGCCGATAATCAGCAGGATGTTCGCAATGGCGCCAAAGCCGTTTTCGGTGTGGGTAAGTAGCGCGCTCATACCCATATGCTGGCGCAGACCGAGTATGTAATACGCTACAAAGACAGCGATAAACATTGCGGTGATCGGATTACCGATAAACTCCAGCAGCGTATACAACGTGCCGTCTTTCGCCATATTCAGTTCAGCGACGGTTTTCACCAGCATCAGGCCAATCGGCAGCAGAACGGTAAACAGCGTTGCGCCCAGCGATGGCAGGGTGTTTTCGGCGCGCACTTCAAGATCCGCAAACTCTGTCGGTACGGGCTTGAACGGCAGACGATTACCCAGAAACTTTAAGAACAGCGGGCCGCCGACCAATGAGGCCATCAGCCCGACCAGTAGACCGTAGACAATCACCGAGCCGATATCCGCCCCCAGTTTATTTGCGACAAACAGCGCAGCCGGATGCGGCGGTACCACGCAATGGACGGCCATCAGCGCGGTACACAGCGGAATGGCCAGCTTCAGCAGCGAGGTATGGGTTTTTTTAGCGATAGAAAACGCCAGTGGGATGAGCAACACGACGCCCACTTCCACGAACAACGTGATACCGCAAATCAGCCCCACCAGTACCATGATCACGTCAGCAGAGAGCCAGCGGCAGCGCTGGAGCGTAAGCCCGATGCGTTCCGCCGCGCCGGAAACCTCCATCATTTTGCCGAGGATGGTGCCAAGACCGATAACGGCGGCCAGAAAACCGAGCGTACCGCCTATTCCGTTTTCTATCGCTGTGACCATCTCCAGCGGCCCCATGCCCATCATCGCGCCGACAAAGAAACTGGCGAGCAGTAACGCCAGGAAGGGGTGGAATTTAAACTTCACGATGGTCAATACGATTAACACGATGCTGATCAGCAGCGTGCTCACTACCCAGATTTGAGCGTGCATATCTCACCTACCCTGTGATTAATCTGTTCTTATTGGACAGAAAAACAGCACCTCCTGACAAACGATATAATTTGCCATTCACATGATGTAAATTGAATCAACTATGTGATTTCCATCTAATATTGCCTTTATTTTGCGATATGGTTCATTTCGCTTCATCTATGTGCGGATTTTTTCAGCGTGTTTTTTTACACTTCGGGAAATTAAAAGATGACTGAGGTTGCCATGGAACCCCTTCGCGATACCCGAAACCGCTTACTCAACGGCTGGCAGTTATCCAAACTCTATACTTTTGAAGTCGCGGCCAGACACCAGTCCTTTGCTCTGGCGGCAGATGAGCTGTCGTTAAGCCCCAGTGCGGTAAGCCATCGTATCAATCAACTGGAAGCCGAGTTGGGAATCCAGCTATTTGTCCGCTCTCACCGTAAGGTGGAGCTTACCCATGAAGGCAAACGGGTATTCTGGGCGCTGAAATCGTCGCTGGATACGTTGAATCAGGAAATCCTCGATATCAAAAATCAGGAACTGTCCGGCACGCTAACCGTGTATTCACGTCCCTCTATCGCCCAGTGCTGGCTGGTGCCCGCGCTGGGGGACTTTACCCGTCGCTATCCGTCAATTTCTCTCACTATGCTGACCGGCAACGATAACGTTAACCTACAGCGTGCCGGCATTGACCTGGCTATCTATTTTGACGATGCGCCGTCGGCGCAGCTCACGCACCATTTTTTAATGGATGAGGCAATTTTGCCCGTTTGCAGCCCGGATTATGCCCGTCGTTTCGCCTTGCAGGACAACCTGAATAACCTGCGGTACTGTACGCTCTTACACGACAGACAGGCGTGGAGTAACGATTCGGGCACCGATGAGTGGCACAGTTGGGCGCAGCATTTTGCGGTAAATTTGCCGGATTCATCCGGCATTGGCTTCGATCGTTCTGATTTAGCGGTGATTGCTGCGATGAACCACATTGGCGTGGCGATGGGGCGTAAACGGCTGGTGCAAAAGCGTCTCGACAGCGGTGAACTGATTGCGCCTTTTGGTGACATGAGGCTGAAATGTCATCAGCATTATTATGTCACCACTCTGCCTGGCAGGCAGTGGCCGAAAATCGAGGCATTTATTCGCTGGTTGCAGGAACAGGTGTGAAGATTTATTACGCTTTGTCGCTACACCTGCCGGGAGTGAATATGCTAAATACGTGCTATCACCGTGGTAAAAATTTTAGGGGGCGCCGTGTTTAAACCGCTTATTGCCTCTCTCATGCTGACCAGCGCGGTCGTCTATGCGAAACCGATGCCTTTGACGGCGGCGCGCTATGCGCAGCAGCTTGGCGTTGGGATGGATGTTGATTGGGCGCGAACGGAACGGGGTATCCGTGAGTTTGATCCGCTGGTCGTGCGGGATTTTAAGGCAAAAGGGTTAACGCATGTCCGTATCCGTGTGGCAGGCGCGCCGACGGAAGCGCGCCTCATCCATTTGCGTAAGCTGGTAGAAGCCTGCGAATACTATGGCGTCATACCCATTATTGCCTATCAGGCGGATGCGTATAAAACCGATCCCAGCGCCAGCCATGAAAAGGAGCTGATCAACTGGTGGAGCGTGGTCGCGCGCTATTTTGGTCAGACATCCCCGCTTCTGGGGTTCGATCTCATTTATGAGCCTGCCGACAAACTTAATCATAATATGGCGTCGCTGAATCGCGTATATGACAAAACCATCCGCCTGATTCACGCCATTGACCCACAGCGGATGATTTTCGTTGCCCCCCGCATGCGCGCCGCGCCGGAGGATTTGTCGGCGCTTAAACTGCCGGCGCAAAGCCAGAACTATGTACTGGCGGAGTGGCACATCTTCCCGTGGGGGCTCCTGAAAAGCGGCGGTAAATATCCGTGGACGTCAGGCACGGCGGCGGAAAAAGCGGCGATTCGGGCACGGATTAATGCCGCGGTTCGCTGGCAGCATAAGACCGGCCATGCAAGCTGGGTGGGCGGATGGGCGCCGGGAGAGTCGATAAAAATCACGCCGGTCGCTTCACAGTTCGCGTTTGCCCGTTTTATGGCCTGCGAACTGAAAAAAGCGCATATTCCGTATGCGATAAACGCGGACACTCAGTTTTATGACGGCGAAGAAGGAGCGTGGCGTCCGGCGCAGGAGCCCCTGCTCAATGCGATGATCGCGCCGGAATGTGAAACGCCCGGCAAAAAGCCGGGCGAGGGGAACGTTAAACCGTCTGTCCCTGATGCGATATCCGTGACGCCAGCGGCAGCCAGCACGCCAGGATCAGTAATCCCATAAGGGTCATCAACAGTCCCAGACTGCCCTGACCGGTTTGCGGCAACATTGCCGAAAGCCACGCCAGTACGCCGGAACCAATATTTTGCAGCCCGCCGACCAGCGCGCCAGCGGTGCCTGCGAGGAACGGAAACGGCTCCATCGCGCCGCTGGTGGCCAGTGGAAATAACATCCCGGCGCCGAAGAAAAACAGCGCAGCGGGGATGAGTAGCGTCCAGACGTTCATCACGCCAAACCAGCCGGGAATCCACATCATAAGGCCTGCCAGCAGACAGCAAATAACTGACTGCCACATCAGGGTTGAGAAGCGTTTATTCGGGCGTCCGGCAAACCAGGCGCCGAAGAACGCCGCCGGAATCGGCAGAATAAACAGAATGCTTACCACCATACTGCTGAGACCTAATACTGCCCCCATCAGCACGCCGGAACAGGCTTCAAAGACCGCAATGCCAGCCAGCCCGCCGATTAGCATCAGCAGGTAACAGTTAAATGCGCCGTTGCCAAACAGCGTTTTATAGCTGGCGATCAGCCGTGTGCGCGGCGCGCCGGCGGGGCGGGTTTCCGGCATCCAGCGCGCCATGCTGAAGGTGACGCCAGCGCAAAGCACCAGCAGGAAAGCGTAACACGCGCGCCAGTTCCACAGGGTATCCAGCAGGCCGCCAATCAGCGGCGCTAACAGCGGGCTGACCAGAATCCCCATATTTAACAGGCTATTGGCATGACGAAGTTGCGTTCCTTCATACAGATCGCGCGGGAGCGTTCTCGCCATTACTCCGCCAACGCCGGTTCCCATCCCTTGCATGGCGCTGGCGGCAATCAACACCGTCAAACTATGCGTGGTCATGGCGATCAGGGTCGCTACCATAAAAATAGACATGCCGACGAGGATTACCGGGCGGCGCCCAACCCGGTCGGAAAGCGGGCCGTAAAACAGTTGCGAGACGCCGTAGGTCAGGAGGTAAGCAGCCATTACGCTCTGGACGGCGCCTTCCCGGACGTTTAGCGCTTGTGCCATATCGGCGATGGCGGGAATATAAATGGTTTGCGCCATCTGCCCTACGGCCACCAGTAACACCAACATCAACAACAAATTGACGTTTCTCTGCCTTTTCATTTCGCTGATTACTTTTCAAAAAAAGAAAAAATAAGAATAACTTGCTGCGCATTCCCATAAATGCGAGAGGAATCTATCACACCAGAAAAAGAAGGCCAGACAGCAACCAGCAATGGCAGACGAAGGAACGGCAGGATATGTAAACAAAAGCGGCAACAAATGTTGCCGAGAATGTGTTACGTCTGCGGCTGTTATTGGGCGATCATGACAGACGGAGTAAAATCGCCCCGAGGGCAATCCCGCCAGCCGCCACCAGACGTAGCCCGGCCACTTTCTCTTTAAGCAACAGCCAGGCTATCAGCGCGCCGAATAAAATCGACGTCTCACGCAGCGCGGCGACCACCGCCAGCGGCGCCTGGGTCATGGCCCATAGCGCCAGCCCATAAGATCCCATAGTGCCAATCCCGCCAAAAATGCCTTTTTTCCACTGTTGCGCCAGATAACGCGACGCTTCCCGCCGCCGCGCAATCATCGCCCAGGTTAACAGGCAGGCGCCGTTGAGAAAAAATGACCATAGCGTATAGCCCAGCGCCGTTTCGGAGAGTCTTACGCCGGTCCCGTCCACCAGCGTATATCCGGCAATAAAACAAGCGTTAGTTAATGCCAGCACGACACCACGTTGAGAGCTGGCGCGGCCATTACAGGCCATCCCAAGTATCGCCATGCAGATCACTGCGATGCCGACCCAGGCCATCGACGACAGGCTGTCGCCAAGAAACAGAACGCTAATGAGCGCCACCAGCAGCGGCGCGGTGCCGCGCATAAGAGGATAGGTCTGGCTCATGTCCGAGACCTGATAGGTTTTCGCCACCAGGACGGTATACACCACCTGGAGCGCGGTAGAGGCCGCTAAAAAAGGGATACTGGCGTGAGCTGGCTGCGGCGAGAAGGGCAAAAGGATCAATGCCATGACCGCCGCGGAACCGCTGACGCCGATCGCGGCGTAGAGCTTATCGTTTCCCGCTTTGACAATGGCGTTCCAGCTGGCATGTAGCAGCGCGGCGAACAGCAAAATGCAGAAAACGGAAAGGGTCATAGCGTCAGGCGTCGTTGAGGGTGTCATAAAAACGTAACATACCCGGGAAGCGAAAGACCAGCGGATAAGGTGAAAGGGGAGCGGTTGCCCGCTCCCCTTCGGTGCGGCTTGAATCTGAATTACTTAAGGTATTTCAGAACAGCATCAAGCAGTTGCAGTGCTGCAACAATGAGTTTCAGGATAAGAATGGTGATATCCACTACGCTCATACGCGTCTCCTGTGGTTAAGGAGCACTGCCAGCCGACGTACCTTTCCGCTGCCTGTTGCCAGCTGTTGCGCACGCGATCCCTTTTGCGAGGAATAGTGTGCGTGTTGACATAACACAGTGTGCTCACGAGGGGGTTAAGGCGCTGACGGCACCACCCGTTTCAGCCAGGACTTCGTTGCGCCGGTTTACGATGCGGCCCCCGCATAACACATTGTGTCAAAGACATTATAGTTAAGTACTGTATAAATGAACAGTAATTTATAGACAGAACGGAGCTTCTGATCCATACTCAAATTCATCAAAATTCGCGCCGAAATTGCGCGTTCTGCACAGAACGCGTATACTTCTGCTGTTGACATAACACAGTGTGCTTCGCGGCTACCACCCGCATTACGCTGTAAGAACCTCGCTTCGGCGAGGTTTTTTGTTTTCCGGCATTGTGAAACGCGTAATCATCAATCCCGGCGATTACCGGAGGGCGCTACGCTTATTACGCCTATACTCAAAGCGTGTAAATTCGTAGAAAAATGTGATCGCTGACGCATTTTTGTGCAGATGAAAATTTTTCCGTTGTCATGCTGAAAGCGCTGTGCTTGTATAAAACGTGTTAATAACAAACAGACAAGGCCCCTAATGAACCCTTCCATGCTGAACGCGACCCTACTAACAACTGCGCCATCTCGCGCAGTGGTCGTCGTGCGTGTGGTGGTGGTCGTCGGCAATGCGCCGTAGGGTCCGGAACACACACGATTCCAAAACCCCGCCGGCGCAAACCGGGCGGGGTTTTTTGTTTAAGACACCTTCCCGGAACGTCGGCTCAGAATAAAAGGAATGGAGCATGGCAAGTTCGGGCACAACATCTACACCTCAGCGCTTTACGGGCGCGGAATTTATAGTTCATTTTCTGGAGCGCCAGGGGATTCGTATCGTCACCGGCATTCCCGGTGGTTCGATCCTCCCCGTTTACGACGCGTTAAGCCAAAGCACGCAAATCCGTCATATTCTGGCGCGCCATGAACAAGGCGCGGGGTTTATTGCGCAGGGGATGGCGCGGACGGAGGGTAAACCTGCTGTTTGTATGGCCTGTAGCGGACCGGGCGCGACCAATCTGGTCACGGCCATTGCCGATGCGCGCCTGGATTCCATTCCGTTAATCTGCATTACCGGGCAAGTTCCGGCGTCCATGATCGGTACTGACGCGTTTCAGGAAGTGGATACCTACGGTATCTCTATCCCCATCACCAAGCACAACTATCTGGTCAGAAATATCAACGAGCTGCCTCAGGTGATGAGCGATGCTTTTCGTCTGGCGCAGTCTGGGCGTCCCGGACCGGTGTGGATAGACGTTCCTAAAGATGTGCAGACGGCGACAATTGAGCTGGATGCGTTGCCGTCGCCGGCGGAAAAATCACCCCCGCCGGAGTTTAGCGCGGAGAGTATCCGCGAGGCCGCCGCAATGATTAACGCGGCGAAGCGTCCGGTGCTGTATCTGGGCGGCGGCGTGATCAATGCGCCGACACGCGTGCGCGAACTGGCGGAAAAAGCGCAACTGCCGACGACAATGACCTTAATGGCGCTGGGAATGCTGCCTAAGGCGCATCCGCTGTCGTTAGGAATGCTGGGGATGCACGGCGCGCGCAGTACCAATTTTATTCTGCAAGAGGCCGATTTACTGATTGTCCTGGGCGCGCGTTTTGATGACCGGGCGATTGGCAAAACGGAGCAGTTTTGTCCGAACGCCAAAATCATCCATGTGGATATCGATCGCGCCGAGTTAGGCAAAATTAAGCAGCCGCATGTGGCTATTCAGGCGGATGTCGATGATGTACTGGCACAGTTAATTCCCCATATCGAGGCACAGCCGCGGGAAGCATGGCATCAGTTGGTGGCGGACTTGCAGCAAGAATTCCCCTGCAGTATTCCCCAGGAAAATAACCCGCTTAGTCACTATGGGCTGATTAACGCAGTCGCCGCCTGTGTGGACGACAACGCGATTATTACCACTGACGTAGGTCAGCATCAGATGTGGACCGCGCAGGCTTATCCGCTCAACCGTCCGCGTCAGTGGCTGACTTCCGGCGGGCTGGGCACCATGGGGTTTGGTCTGCCCGCGGCGATTGGCGCGGCGCTGGCGAATCCGGGCAACAAGGTGCTGTGTTTTTCCGGCGACGGTAGTTTGATGATGAATATTCAGGAGATGGCTACCGCCAGTGAAAACCAGTTGGATGTGAAAATTATCCTGATGAATAACGACGCGCTGGGACTGGTACATCAGCAACAGAGTCTGTTCTATAAACAGGGCGTTTTTGCGGCAACCTATCCGGGAAGCATCAATTTTATGCAGATTGCCGCCGGGTTTGGTCTGGACACCTGTGATTTGAATAACGAAGCCGATCCGCAGGCGGCGTTGCAGGCTATCATTCGTCGTCCTGGACCGGCGTTGATCCATGTGCGCATTGATGCAGAAGAAAAAGTGTATCCGATGGTGCCGCCGGGCGCGGCAAATACAGAGATGGTGGGGGAATAAGCCATGCAGAAACAATCACATGATAACGTTATTCTGGAGCTGACCGTTCGCAACCATCCTGGCGTGATGACCCACGTCTGCGGGCTGTTCGCCCGACGCGCTTTCAACGTTGAGGGTATTCTCTGTTTACCGATTCAGGGTAGCGATCAGAGCCGCATCTGGCTTCTGGTCAATGACGATCAGCGGCTTGAACAGATGATAAGCCAGATCGATAAACTGGAAGACGTGGCGAAGGTGGTACGAAACCAGTCCGATCCCACCATGTTCAATAAAATTGCCGTCTTTTTTGAGTAAGTTATTCACTTTCCGAATCAGGCGTGATGACTTTGACGGAACCATTCCGACAGTGAACGGCATAATCTGTCGGTAATGGGCGATCGCTAATCAGGACATCAAAGGCAGAAAGCGGACCAATGCTGGCAGGCGCGACCTCATCAAACAGGGCGTGACGCGCCAGCAAAATTTTGCGCAGACCGCGCTCCATCGCTTTACGTTTGGCGGCAAGATCATCCGGGTTAAACCAGCTCACGCCAAAATGTTCATGTACGCCGCTGGCGGAAATAAACACTTTGCGCGGATTGAGCGAATCCAGCGCCGAAGGATTATTGGCATCATAAAAGGCATCGCTCTTGGCCCGATAGGTGCCGCCGCACAGAATCGCCGTGGCATTAGGCTTTTCATTCAGCGCGATAAATACCCGATGCGAGTAGCAAATCCCGGTAAAGGTAATATCATCCGGTATCATGCTGATAACTAATGGCATTTCCGGACCGTTATCAAAAAAAACCAGATCGTTTTCACGCACCAGGCCGGCGGCCAGGATCGCAACGGGAAGGTCGTCCCGATGATGCGTCTTTTTCGCCGGCAGCGGCATATTGGTTGAAGACGTAGGCTTATTTACCATGACGATATAGCCGCCGAGCAGCGTCAGCGGTAAAGGGTCATCATCCTGGCTGAGATCGCGGCGAATGGTCATCACCGAAACTTCCAGCATCCGCGCGGCGTCTTTCAGATGGATTCGATCGGTCTTTTTCAGTAACTCCATCAAGCGTCGGATACGTTCTTTTTGCTTGGTCTCCATTCACCCTCTCCGCAAATCATGTTGTTATGTTCCATCAGTAACATTTATGTGTTTCTGAGAACATTACAGTGTGGCACTACTATACGTCTGGCCGTCAGGAAATAAAAGTGGGTTTATTCGCGTTTTATAACAATAAATAGTTAATTTTCAGTAAATTGTAACCCTAAAAATGATTTGATGCGCGTATGTTCCGCCAGGGATTGTTCACGCAGTAAATGGCAAAATGATCCTCTAATCGCGATCATAGTCACAAATGATACGGAAGTAACATGATAATGTTATTTTAATATCATTGTCGTGTGACGATTTCTGAGAGGGAGTAAAATGGATATCGCGGTTATTGGCTCTAACATGGTGGACCTTATCACCTACACCAACCAGATGCCCAAAGAAGGGGAAACTCTGGAAGCGCCGGCGTTTAAAATCGGCTGCGGCGGAAAAGGGGCGAACCAGGCCGTGGCGGCCGCTAAGCTCAATTCAAAAGTATTGATGTTGACCAAAGTGGGCGACGATATTTTTGCCGACAACACCATTCGTAATCTCGAATCCTGGGGGATCAATACGACGTATGTAGAAAAAGTACCGTGTACCAGCAGCGGCGTAGCGCCGATTTTCGTCAACGCCAACTCCAGCAACAGCATTCTGATCATCAAAGGCGCTAACAAGTTTCTCTCGCCGGAAGATATCGATCGCGCGGCGGAAGATTTAAAAAAATGCCAGCTTATTGTTCTGCAACTGGAAGTTCAGCTGGAAACGGTTTATCACGCAATAGAATTTGGCAAGAAACACGGGATTGAAGTGTTATTAAACCCTGCGCCAGCATTACGGGAATTAGATATGTCTTATGCCTGTAAATGCGATTTCTTTGTACCCAATGAAACCGAGCTGGAAATATTAACCGGTATGCCAGTGGATACCTATGACCATATTCGCGCAGCGGCACGTTCGCTGGTAGATAAAGGGCTGAACAATATTATTGTCACCATGGGTGAGAAAGGCGCGCTGTGGATGACGCGTGACCAGGAAGTCCATGTTCCGGCGTTTAGAGTGAACGCTGTTGATACCAGCGGCGCGGGCGATGCCTTTATCGGCTGTTTCGCGCATTACTACGTCCAGAGCGGGGATGTGGAAGCCGCCATGAAAAAAGCCGTTCTCTTTGCCGCTTTCAGCGTCACCGGGAAAGGCACCCAATCCTCTTATCCAAGTATTGAGCAATTTAATGAGTATCTTTCGTTGAACGAATAACAATCACCCTGCACTGTTAAAGGTAGCACTATGAACGATAAAAACATCGTTCAGATGCCCGACGGGTATCTGAATAAGACACCTCTGTTCCAGTTTATTTTGTTATCCTGTTTATTCCCATTATGGGGATGCGCAGCCGCGTTAAATGATATTCTGATTACGCAATTTAAAAGTGTATTTTCGCTGAGCAACTTTGCTTCGGCATTAGTACAAAGCGCCTTTTATGGCGGTTATTTTTTAATTGCTATTCCGGCCTCGCTGGTCATTAAAAAAACCAGTTATAAAGTGGCGATACTTATCGGCCTGACGCTATACATTGTCGGCTGTACGCTCTTTTTCCCGGCGTCGCACATGGCGACCTACACCATGTTCCTCGCGGCGATTTTCGCCATTGCGATTGGCCTGAGTTTCCTGGAAACGGCGGCGAACACCTACAGTTCGATGATCGGGCCGAAAGCCTACGCCACGCTGCGGCTGAATATCAGCCAGACCTTTTATCCGATCGGCGCGGCGGCAGGCATTTTATTGGGTAAGTATCTGGTCTTTTCCGAAGGGGAAAGCCTGGAAAAACAGATGGCGGGCATGAATGCCGAGCAAGTCCACAACTTCAAGGTGCTGATGCTGGAAAACACTCTGGAACCCTATAAGTACATGATTATGGTTCTGGTAGTGGTGATGGTACTGTTCCTGCTGACGCGTTTCCCGACCTGTAAAGTCGCGCAAACCGCGAGTCATAAACGCCCCTCGGCGCTGGATACGCTACGCTATCTCGCCAGCAACGCCCGTTTCCGTCGCGGTATTGTGGCGCAGTTCCTGTATGTGGGAATGCAGGTGGCGGTCTGGTCGTTCACTATCCGTCTGGCGCTGGAGTTAGGCGATATCAATGAGCGCGATGCCTCAACCTTTATGGTCTACAGCTTCGCCTGCTTTTTTATCGGCAAGTTTATCGCCAACATTCTGATGACACGCTTTAACCCGGAAAAAGTCCTGATCCTTTACTCTGTGATCGGCGCGCTGTTCCTGGCCTACGTGGCGCTGGCGCCCAGCTTTAGCGCGGTATACGTGGCGGTGCTGGTCAGTGTTCTGTTTGGCCCCTGCTGGGCGACCATTTATGCCGGAACGCTCGATACCGTCGATAACGAGCATACCGAAATGGCGGGGGCGGTCATCGTGATGGCGATTGTCGGCGCGGCGGTGGTTCCCGCGATTCAGGGCTACGTGGCGGACATGTTCCACTCGCTACAGCTCTCATTCCTGGTTTCCATGCTGTGCTTTGTTTACGTTGGCGTTTACTTCTGGCGCGAAAGCAAAGTGCGCGGCAACCTGGCTGAAGTCGCCGCGTCCTGAGGAGATCAACCATGACAACACGTATTACATTATGGCGGGAGCTTTTTAACGAGCAGCCGCGTATCTTGCTGGAAAATGATGATTTTACGGTTACGGCGTTTCGTTACGCCAGCGGCGTGGAAGGACTGAAAATACAAAACAGCCGCGGTCATCTGGTGATTCTGCCCTGGATGGGGCAGATGATTTGGGACGCGCAGTTTGACGGTCATGATCTGACTATGCGCAACATGTTCCGCCAGCCGAAGCCGGCTGCGGAAGTGGTGGCAACGTATGGTTGCTTTGCTTTCCATTCCGGACTATTGGCGAATGGCTGCCCGTCGCCGGAAGATACACATCCGCTGCACGGCGAGATGCCCTGCGCTGCCATGGACGACGCCTGGCTGGAGTTAGAGGGCGACAGTCTGCGCGTGACCGGGCGCTACGAGTATGTGATGGGGTTCGGTCATCATTATCAGGCGCAACCTGCGGTGGTAATGCGTAAAGCAAGCGCGCTGTTTGATATTCAGATGACAGTGACTAACCTGGCTTCAGTCGCCATGCCGCTACAGTACATGTGCCACATGAACTATGCCTATGTGCCGAACGCCACGTTCCGCCAGAATATCCCGGATACCGCGCTGAAGCTACGCGAGTCGGTGCCGGCGCATGTCAAACCCACGGCGCAGTGGCTGGCGTTTAATCAACGACTTTTGCAGGGTGAAGCCTCGCTGGCAACGCTCAACGAGCCTGGCTTTTACGACCCGGAAATCGTGTTCTTCGCCGATGAACTGGACAGGTACACGGATACCCCGGAATTCAGTATGATCGCCCCGGATGGCACCACGTTCGTGACACGTTTCGCCAGCGCGGAGCTAAATTACGTGACCCGCTGGATTCTTTATAACGGCGATCAGCAGGTAGCCGCCTTTGCCCTGCCCGCGACCTGTCGGCCTGAAGGTTTTCTCGCGGCGCAGCGAAATGGAACCTTGCTTCAACTGGAACCGCAGCAAACCCGGACGTTCACCGTCACGACAGGCATTGTCTGACCGCTCAAGGCTTGAACAGCCGCGCGCTTATCGTTAAGGTAAGCGCGTTTTTTTTATCCATCAGGACAGAACCCATGATCACCGTTGCCCTTATCGACGACCACCTTATCGTCCGCTCCGGCTTTGCACAGCTACTGGGGCTGGAACCTGATTTGCAGGTGGTCGCCGAATTTGGTTCCGGGCGCGAAGCGTTGGCAGGCTTGCCGGGGCGCGGCGTACAGGTGTGTATCTGCGATATCTCGATGCCGGATATTTCCGGACTGGAGCTGCTAAGCCAACTGCCAAAAGGGATGGCGACGATCATGCTCTCGGTTCACGATAGCCCGGCGCTGGTGGAACAGGCGTTGAACGCCGGCGCGCGCGGTTTTCTCTCTAAACGCTGTAGTCCGGATGAGCTGATCGCCGCGGTGCATACGGTGGCGACGGGCGGCTGCTATTTGACCCCCGATATTGCCGTGAAACTGGCGGCGGGTCGGCAAGATCCGCTGACCAAACGCGAGCGTCAGGTGGCGGAAAAACTCGCCCAGGGTATGGCGGTAAAAGAGATTGCCGCCGAGCTGGGGCTGTCGCCAAAAACGGTGCATGTCCATCGCGCGAATCTGCTGGAAAAATTAGGCGTCAGCAATGACGTTGAACTGGCGCATCGCATGTTTGATGGTTGGTAATGAACACCTTTTTTTCCCGTTTAATCACCGTTGTTGCCTGCTTTTTTATTTTCTCCGCCGCGTGGTTCTGCCTGTGGAGCATCAGCCTGCATCTGGTAGAGCGCCCGGAGCTGGCGGCGCTACTCTTTCCCTTCGGCCTGCGCCTGGGACTTATGCTGCAATGCCCGCGCGGATACTGGCCAGTATTGCTGGGCGCGGAGTGGCTGCTGGTGTACTGGTTGGCGCAGGAAGTTGCGCTGGCCCATCTGCCGCTTTTGATGATCGGTGGTGTGTTGACGCTACTGCCCGTGGCGCTAACCTCACGTTACCGCCATCAGCGCGACTGGCGCACGTTATTGCTTCAGGGCGCGGCCCTCACCGCCGCGGCGCTACTGCAATCCCTGCCCTGGCTGGGGCAGGGGGAAGCGGCATGGAACGCGCTACTGCTGACCCTCACGGGTGGTCTGACGCTGGCCCCCATCTGCCTGGTTTTCTGGCACTATCTCACCAGCACTACCTGGCTGCCGCTGGGACCATCGCTGGTATCGCAGCCGGTAAACTGGCGCGGGCGGCATCTGATCTGGTATCTGCTGCTGTTTATCGTCAGTCTGTGGCTGCAACTGGGGTTACCTGCTGAACTTTCGCGCTTTACGCCGTTCTGCCTGGCGTTGCCGATTATCGCGCTCGCCTGGCATTATGGCTGGCAGGGCGCGCTCATTGCCACACTGATGAACGCTATCGCGCTGATCGCCAGCCAGACCTGGCACGATCATCCCGTCGATTTATTACTTTCGCTGTTGGCGCAAAGCCTGACCGGGCTACTGCTTGGCGCGGGCATTCAGCGCCTGCGCGAGCTGAACCAGTCGTTGCAAAAGGAGCTGGCGCGCAACCATCGGCTGGCGGAGCGTCTTCTGGAGACCGAAGAGAGCGTGCGGCGCGATGTTGCGCGTGAGCTGCACGATGACATCGGACAGACCATCACCGCGATTCGTACCCAGGCGGGCATTGTGCAACGACTGGCGGCGGATAACGGCGGCGTGAAGCAGAGCGGGCAACTTATCGAGCAGCTTTCGCTGGGCGTGTATGACGCCGTGCGTCGCCTGCTGGGGCGCTTGCGCCCGCGTCAGCTAGACGACTTAACGCTGGCGCAAGCCATCCGTTCGCTGCTGCGCGAAATGGAGCTGGAAAGCCGCGGTATTGTCAGTCACCTCGACTGGCGAATTGACGAAACGGCGCTGAGTGAAAGTCAGCGCGTGACGCTGTTTCGCGTCTGTCAGGAAGGGCTGAATAACATCGTAAAACATGCCAATGCCAGCGCGGTGACGCTCCAGGGCTGGCAGCAGGATGAGCGGCTGATGCTGGTGATTGAGGATGACGGCAGCGGCCTGCCGCCGGGCTCTCAGCAGCAGGGCTTCGGCCTGACCGGAATGCGCGAACGCGTGTCGGCGCTCGGCGGGACGCTAACCATCTCTTGTACCCACGGTACGCGGGTGAGCGTCTCGTTGCCCCAGCGTTACGTTTAAGGAAGGATAATGCTTTCGTTTTTAAAAGCCCCGGCCAACGCGCCGCTCATCACCGATAAGCACGAGGTTGATGCCCGCTATCGCTACTGGCGGCGGCATATCCTGATCACCATTTGGTTGGGTTACGCGCTGTTCTATTTCACCCGTAAAAGCTTTAACGCCGCCGCGCCGGAAATCCTTGCCAGCGGCATACTGAGTCGCAGCGATATCGGCCTGCTGGCGACGCTGTTTTACATCACCTACGGGGTGTCGAAATTTGTCTCCGGCATCGTTAGCGATCGCTCTAACGCTCGCTATTTTATGGGCATCGGGCTGATTGCGACCGGCGTAGTGAATATTCTGTTCGGCTTCTCGACCTCGCTGTGGGCCTTTGCGCTGCTATGGGCATTGAACGCCTTTTTCCAGGGGTTTGGATCGCCGGTTTGCGCCCGTTTGCTGACCGCCTGGTACTCGCGTACCGAGCGCGGCGGCTGGTGGGCGTTATGGAACACCGCGCATAATGTCGGCGGGGCGCTGATCCCTCTCGTTATGGCCGCTGTCGCCCTGCATTATGGCTGGCGCGTCGGAATGATGGTGGCCGGATTGCTTGCCATCGGGGTGGGCATGGTCCTCTGCTGGCGGCTGCGCGACCGTCCGCAGGCGATTGGTTTACCGCCGGTAGGCGACTGGCGGCACGATGCGCTGGAGGTCGCCCAACAGCAAGAGGGCGCGGGGCTAAGTCGCAAAGAAATCCTCGCTAAATATGTGCTGTTGAATCCCTATATCTGGCTGCTTTCGCTGTGTTATGTCTTAGTGTACGTGGTGCGCGCGGCGATCAACGACTGGGGCAACCTGTATATGTCCGAGACGCTGGGCGTGGATTTGGTCACGGCCAACACGGCAGTATCGATGTTTGAACTGGGTGGATTTATCGGCGCGCTGGTGGCGGGCTGGGGCTCGGACAAACTCTTCAACGGTAACCGCGGACCGATGAATTTAATCTTCGCTGCCGGGATTTTGCTCTCTGTGGGTTCGCTGTGGCTGATGCCGTTCGCCAGCTACGTCATGCAGGCGGCCTGTTTCTTCACCACCGGTTTCTTTGTCTTCGGCCCGCAGATGCTCATTGGCATGGCGGCGGCGGAGTGCTCGCATAAAGAGGCGGCGGGCGCGGCCACCGGCTTTGTCGGCCTGTTCGCCTATCTCGGCGCGTCGCTTTCCGGCTGGCCGTTAGCGAAAGTGCTGGAGATCTGGCACTGGACCGGTTTTTTTGCGGTTATCGCCATCGCGGCGGGGATCTCCGCACTATTGCTGCTGCCATTTCTGAACGCTCAGGCCCCACGCGAGACCAGCGAAGCGTGATGCACCTCACCTTTTTGCGCTGAATGGGGCAAAACTAAGAAATTTTCCCGGTTTTGCCTGGACGCTGTCGCAGGCCCCTTTTCCTGTGGATTTTTACAATGCCTGCCATTCGCAGGTATAAAAATTAGCTCAGGAGTAATCCATGCTGGCCTTCTTAAACCAGGTGCGCAAGCCGACCCTGGATCTGCCGCTCGATGTGCGGCGTAAAATGTGGTTCAAGCCGTTCATGCAGTCCTATCTGGTGGTTTTTATCGGCTACCTGACCATGTACCTGATCCGCAAAAACTTTAATATCGCGCAGAACGACATGATCTCTACCTACGGGTTGAGCATGACCGAGCTGGGGATGATTGGCCTGGGCTTCTCGATCACCTATGGCGTGGGGAAAACGCTGGTTTCCTACTACGCTGACGGTAAAAATACCAAGCAGTTTCTACCGTTTATGTTGATCCTCTCCGCTATCTGTATGCTCGGCTTCAGCGCCAGCATGGGCGCGGGGTCAACCAGTCTGTTTCTGATGATCGCTTTCTATGCCCTGAGCGGTTTCTTCCAGAGTACCGGCGGATCGTGCAGCTACTCGACCATCACCAAATGGACTCCGCGTCGTAAACGCGGCACCTTTCTCGGCTTCTGGAATATCTCCCACAACCTCGGCGGCGCGGGCGCGGCAGGCGTGGCGCTGTTCGGCGCCAACTACCTGTTCGACGGTCACGTCATCGGCATGTTTATCTTCCCGTCGATTATCGCGCTGATTGTTGGCTTTATCGGTCTGCGTTTTGGCAGCGACTCCCCGGAGTCTTACGGTCTGGGTAAAGCTGAAGAACTGTTCGGCGAAGAGATCAGCGAAGAGGATAAAGAGACTGAAGAAAACGAAATGACCAAGTGGCAGATCTTTGTTGAATATGTGTTGAAAAACAAAGTGATCTGGCTGCTGTGCTTCTCCAATATCTTCCTGTATGTGGTACGTATTGGTATCGACCAGTGGTCAACCGTCTACGCCTTCCAGGAACTGAAACTTTCTAAAGAGGTGGCGATTCAGGGCTTTACCTTGTTTGAAGTGGGCGCGCTGGTCGGCACGTTGCTGTGGGGCTGGCTCTCTGACCTGGCGAACGGTCGTCGTGCGCTGGTAGCCTGTGTGGCGCTGGCGTTAATCATCGCCACCCTCGGCGTCTACCAGCACGCCAGCAACCAGTATGTCTATCTGGCCTCGCTGTTCGCGCTCGGTTTCCTGGTGTTTGGGCCGCAGCTGTTAATTGGCGTGGCGGCTGTCGGTTTCGTACCGAAAAAAGCCATCGGCGCTGCGGACGGTATCAAGGGAACCTTCGCTTATCTTATCGGCGATAGCTTTGCCAAGCTGGGTCTGGGCATGATTGCCGACGGCACCCCCGTTTTTGGTCTGACCGGCTGGGCGGGCACCTTCGCCGCGCTGGACGCCGCCGCGATCGGCTGTATCTGCCTGATGGCGATGGTCGCCGTGATGGAAGAGCGCAAAATCCGCCGTGAGAAAAAAATTCAGCAAGTCAATATCGCTTAAATGTGTGCATTTGGTAACGTTTTGCCCGGCTTAACGCCGGGCTTTTTTATGCCTTGCGTTCGTCAGACAGGATATCCGGCGTCTTGCGTAAATGAAGACAGGCGTTAATAAATCACATCCTGACAGGCCAGAACGTCGACAGTTATAAATTTACCGTTATGATGGGCATCCTGTTTGGTGACGGATGTGCGCATGATTTGGTTGATTCTGGCCACGTTTGTGGTGGTGTTTATTGTGGGTTTTCGGGTGCTGACATCGGATACTCGCCGGGCGATTCGCCGCCTGAGCGAACGTCTGAATATTGATGTAGTGCCGATAGAATCGATGATTGATCAGATGGGTAAAACGGCGGGCGGTGAATTTTTACAGTATCTGCATCGCCCTGATGAGTCGCATTTGCAAAATGCCGCTCAGGTGTTACTGATCTGGCAAATGGTGATTGTCGATGGCGGCGATCAGAATTTGCAGCGGTGGCATCGCTTGCTGCAAAAAGCGCGTTTAGCCGCGCCGATCACCGACACACAGGTACGGCTGGCGCTGGGCTTTTTGCGCGAAATGGAACCCGATATGCAGGAGATCAACGCGTTTCAACTGCGCTATAACGCCTTTTTTCAGCCGGAAGAGGGTGTCCACTGGCTGCATTGATACTCTTCACTATCTCGTTAACAAAAGACGAGATGAATGAGGCTGGCAAGGGCGGAGAGCCACGATTAACGGCCAGATGGCGCGATTCATCGTTAGCCAAATAAAGCGTAGCCGCCATCGTATTTGCTAAGGGTGAACCACAGAAGTAACGCACCGAATAACCGCTAACGACGCCAAAACATCAGAGACTTATAGCTCATCATTTCCGTGACATATATCACGGAAATGTGATCTTGTTTTGAACACTAAAACTGTGACTCCTTGCCATACCTCCTGTCTCAAAATTTCTTATCATAAACTCGAAGTTGTACATGATTGTCTATAGACAACTCTAAATGTTTAGGCGCGCACCATGAAAACATTGAGTAAAAGTTCACACATCCCACTGTATCAACAAGTTGTGGAGTGGATAAGGGAAAGTATTTATAGCGGAGAATTGGTTGAGGATGACCGGATACCTTCAGAGTTTCAAATCATGGATATGCTGGAGGTGAGTCGCGGTACCGTTAAAAAAGCGGTTGACCAACTTGTCCGGGAAGGTGTTCTTGTGCAAGTGCAGGGTAAAGGAACTTTCGTAAAGAAGGAAAATGTTGCTTACCCACTGGGTGAAGGTTTGCTCTCCTTTGCTGAAGCCTTAGCCAGCCAGAAGATAAACTTCACAACCAGCGTCATAACCTCCCGACTGGAACCCGCTAACCGCTTTGTAGCAGAGAAACTGAGTATCAAACCGGGACAAGATGTTTTATTTCTTAAACGCCTTCGTTGTATTGGCGATGAAAAAGTCATGTTGATTGAAAATCGTATCAACATTGATCTCTGCCCCGGTATTATTGATGTGGATTTTACCAGGGAGAATTTATTTTCAGCAATAGAAAGATTATCTGATAAGAAAATAAGTTTTTCTGAAAGCCGTTACGCAGCTAAATTAATTGGTAATGAGCGAGGTCATTATCTTGATATTGGTGAAGACGCACCTGTTTTGCATTTGGAACAGTTGGTGTTTTTTTCTAGAGGATTGGCCATTGATTTTGGTAACGTCTGGTTAAAAGGTAATAAATATTATCTTGGCACTATTTTACAGCGCCTGGATGCCTGACTAGCAAAGAGGAATCTATGCAGGATATTCATTTTCGCCGTCATTATGTTCGACACCTCCCTAAAGAGGTGAGTCAGAATGACATAATCAAGGCTCTTGCCAGTCCGTTAATTAACGATGGTATGGTTGTATCTGATTTTGCCGATCACGTCATTACGCGAGAACAGAATTTTCCAACGGGTCTACCGGTTGAGCCTGTAGGTGTCGCTATTCCACATACTGATCACAGGTATGTTCGCCAAAACGCCATTAGCGTTGGAATACTGGCAGAACCCGTCAATTTCGAAGATATGGGCGGGGAACCAGATCCCGTACCTGTCAGGGTGGTGTTTATGCTTGCTTTAGGTGAAAGCAATAAGCAGCTCAACGTACTGGGTTGGATTATGGATGTGATCCAGGATGAGGATTTTATGCAGCAGTTACTGGTCATGAATGATGATGAAATTTATCAGTCAATTTACACACGCATATCTGAAAGAGGTGAAGTATGAGTAAAATGATACTATTTGTTTGCGCAACGGGTGTTGCTACTTCCACGGCTGTGGCAGAAAAAGTAATGGAATATTGTAAAGACAATGGGCTTGATGTTAATTATTCCCAAACTAATGTAGCCTCATTGCCAAACAATACCGATGGTGCAGCTTTGGTTGTATCAACAACGAAAGTTCCTTATGAACTGGATATTCCGGTTGTTAGTGGTCTGCCAATCATTACCGGAGTAGGTGAAGATAAAGTTCTTGAAAAAATAGTTTCAATCCTTAAAGGCCAAGCCTGATTTCATAAATAAAAAACAGATAAATTACCCAGGCGCTAACGCGAGGTCTGGTCACATCTGAATAAGAGGTCGGATATGAATGATATAGCACATACTCTCTATACCGTTGTGCAATATGTCCTGGGATTTGGCCCAACGGTTTTATTGCCGCTGGTCCTTTTTTTCCTGGCATTGTTCTTCAAAGTAAAACCCGCTAAAGCACTTCGCTCATCGTTAATTGTCGGAATAGGGTTTGTCGGAATTTATGCCATCTTTGACATACTTACCAGCAACGTAGGCCCGGCTGCACAGGCAATGGTTGAGCGAACTGGTATTAGCCTTCCTGTTGTCGATTTAGGCTGGCCACCATTGGCCGCAATTACCTGGGGCTCACCAATCGCACCCTTTGTCATTCCGCTGACGATGCTGATTAATGTCGCCATGCTGGCCCTGAATAAGACACGTACTGTTGATGTCGACATGTGGAACTACTGGCACTTTGCCCTGGCTGGAACGCTGGTTTACTACAGCACAGGGAGTTTTGTTTTGGGTCTGTCCGCAGCCGCTATTGCCGCGATCGTGGTTCTCAAACTGGCGGACTGGTCTGCGCCATTAGTGGCAAAGTACTTCGGTCTGGAAGGTATTTCACTTCCGACCCTGTCATCTGTCGTCTTCTTTCCGATTGGATTGCTGTTCGATAAAATTATCGACAAGATCCCAGGCGTTAACCGTATTCATATTGATCCGGAAAACGTTCAGAAAAAAATGGGAATCTTCGGCGAGCCTATGATGGTGGGTACTATTCTGGGGGTCTTGTTGGGCATCATTGCCGGATATGACTTTAAACATATCCTGTTGCTGGGGATCAGCATTGGCGGTGTCATGTTCATTCTTCCGCGTATGGTACGAATTTTGATGGAAGGTTTATTACCTCTGTCTGAAGCCATTAAGAAATATTTGAATGCCAAATATCCTGGCCGTGATGATCTCTTTATCGGACTGGATATCGCGGTAGCAGTAGGTAACCCAGCCATTATATCTACAGCACTGATTCTGACACCTATCTCTGTCTTTATTGCATTCCTTCTTCCTGGCAATAAAGTCCTGCCACTCGGAGACCTTGCGAACCTGGCAGTCATGGCTTCCATGATTGTACTGGCATGTCGTGGCAATATTTTCCGGGCTGTGATAACCGCAATTCCTGTTATTGTCGCCGACTTGTGGATTGCGACCAAAATTGCGCCATTTATTACCGGTATGGCTAAAGATGTCAATTTCAAAATGGCTGAGGGGTCAAGTGGTCAGGTATCAAGCTTCCTTGATGGCGGTAACCCCTTCCGTTTCTGGCTGCTTGAAATATTCAACGGAAATATTATTGCTATCGGGCTGATTCCTGTGCTTGCGCTGATTATTTATGGTGTTTTTCGCCTGACAAAAGGAACGGTCTATGCCTGATTACCACGCAGCGCTTGTCATTGACATTGGCACAACTAACTGCAAAGTCAGCTGTTATTCCTGTCATGACGTGTCAGTTCTGGAAGTCCGCAAGTTTCCGACGCCAATAATATCGTCGGACAAAGGCGAGGTAGATTTCGATATCGAAGCGCTGTGGCAGGCACTGCGACTGGTAATGGCTGAACTGGTGGCTTCAGTACCGTTTCCGGTAAAAAATATCAGTATTGCGAGTTTCGGTGAGTCTGGTGTCTTTGTGGATAAGGAGGGCGTCATTCTTACCCCGATGCTGGCCTGGTATGATCGACGTGGTGAATCTTATCTCTCGTCATTAAGCAAGGCAGAGGCTGAAGAACTGTATTCTATAACGGGATTGCCACCTCACAGTAATTACTCAGCATTTAAAATGAGATGGTTGCTTGATAACTACTCCTTGCATGAAAGAAAAGATATCTGCTGGTTACATGCACCAGAAGTGTTGTTGTGGCGAATGACAGGTGCGAAAAAGACGGAAATATCCCTGGCCAGTAGAACGTTGTGTCTGGACATTGCTCGCCGTACCTGGTCTCGTAATGCTGCCGGGATTCTCGGCATACCGTTCGGTGTACTGGCTCCGTTGATAAAGCCAGGTGAAGTGGCCGGATGGGTGACGGCAACGCTTAGAGAGGAATTGGGCTTCTCTCATGAGGTAAAAGTTACCCTGGCCGGGCACGATCATATGGTCGGTGCCCGCGCATTACAGCTGCAACCGGGCGATGTGCTGAATTCTACCGGCACGACAGAGGGTATTTTACTGCTGAATACACAACCAACGCTTGATGTGCAGGCTCGCAGGGATAAGCTGGCAAATGGTTGTTACTCCGATGGTGAATTTTTCACGCTTTTCGCTTCTCTGCCTGTCGGCGGTTATGCGCTTGAATGGGTGAAAAAAACCTTTCGTTTAACTGATAAGGAAATAAGCACAGGCCTGGAAAAAGCCATGGAGCAATACCTCAAACCTTCCTGGTCTGTCGAGCATGTGCCGGTATTTATTCCTCATTTGCGGGGCTCGGGTTCGCCAAATAAAAATCGGCACACCCGTGGCCTGCTTTTTGGTCTGACGGATTCACTTCCTCCGGAGTCTCTGCTTGAGAGTGTCTTTATCGGCCTGGCGATGGAGTTTGCACACTGTCACGGGTGCTTTAATATCCCGGCGGGCAGGACAGTAAAAGTCATTGGCCCTGCGGTGAAAAACCCATACTGGCTCCAGTTGAAGGCTGACATCCTCCAGTGTCCAATTGAGGCCATTGCTTTTGATGAAACCGTCTCCCTTGGAGCATTGTTGATAGCCTGTCCGAATGTTGTCCCCCCGACTGTTCCTGTGGCTGAGCGATATTTTCCTGACGCGGTTCGTTCTGCAAAGTTGAAAATATATCAGCAGCAATGGCTGTCATTTTATCAATTTAAACTGCGGCAAGAAGGGGCGCTTATTGGTGAATAACTGTGATAACTCAATAGTTCGATAATTTACTTACACTGCTCACATAAATATCTGGAGTTAATATGCCTTTAGTCAATGGTAGGATCCTGCTCAATTGTATTCAGGAAAAACATGTCCTTGCGGGGGCATTTAATACAACGAACCTGGAGACAACAATTTCCATTCTTAATGCAATAGAACGTTCCGGATTGCCCAATTTTATTCAAATTGCTCCTACTAATGCACAGCTTTCTGGTTACGATTACATTTATGAAATAGTTAAGCGACATGCCGATAAAATGGATATTCCTGTCAGCCTGCATCTGGATCATGGGAAAACTCTGGAAGATGTTAAGCAGGCTGTCCGGGCCGGATTTACCTCAGTAATGATTGATGGCGCGGCGCTACCGTTCGAAGAAAATATTGCATTTACCCGAGAAGCTGTCGATTTCTGTAAATCATTTGGTGTTCCCGTCGAAGCGGAATTAGGCGCTATTCTGGGTAAGGAAGATGATCATGTCAGCGAGGCTGACTGCAAAACTGAACCTGAGAAGGTTCAGCGCTTTGTTGAGGAGACAGGGTGCGACATGCTGGCAGTGTCAATTGGTAATGTACATGGTCTTGAAGATATCCCACGCATTGATATCCCGCTATTACAACGCATCGCGTCTGTCAGTCCGGTACCTTTGGTTATTCATGGAGGTTCTGGTATTGACGCGGATATTCTTCGCAGCTTTGTTAATTACAAAGTAGCCAAAGTGAATATTGCGAGTGATTTGCGTAAAGCCTTTATTACTACTGTCGGTAAGGCTTGGGTAAATAATAACAACGAGGCTAATCTGGCACGTGTCATGGCGAACGCAAAACAGGCAGTTGAGGATGATGTTTATTCTAAAATTAAGATGATGAATAAAAATCACTCAGCATTCCGCAAAGTCTCTTAAGGAAAATATATGATTAGACAAACAGTACGCGTTATGAACAGTACGGGGCTTCATGCGCGGCCAGCCGCTACACTTGCGAAAATTGTCAAAAAATACCAGTCTTCATTAACGCTAGTTAATAATGACAAAGAAATTCCCATTAAAGGAATGATGAGTATTTTGGGGGCTGGCGTAAAGGGAAACACAATGATTGATTTAATTTGTGATGGACAGGATGAACTGGCTTTTATGGATGAATTAAAATCTGCATTTGCTGATGGCTTTGGTGAGTCAGTATAGTGCAATTCCCATCAAACGGCGCAGGAAGTTGTAGAGGCTTCCTGCACTCATTATCGTATGAATAGCCTTAACAGACCATCGGTAAAACCCTCATACCAGCACCTTTAGCCCGTGTTTTTGGACAACATTAAGTAGTTTCAGTGACATCCCGCTGGGACGCTTGGCGCCGCTTTCCCACTTTTGAACCGTTGATACGCTGGTATTCAGGTAGCGAGCGAAAACCGACTGGCTAACGTTGAGTTCTTCTCGTAACGCTTTTATTTCAAGTGGCTGCAGATCTTTGATGCTGCTTAAGCAGGCCGTGTCAAAACTGCGCATTGTCTCCTGGGGAATGGCATCCACGCTAAATAATCCAGATGCCGCGCTATGAATCGCTTCAAAGGCAGGGCTTTTGAATTTAGTTTTTGCTGACATAGCGCACCTCTACCAGTTCTTTGTTATTAATGAGTGCCGTTATCTGATCTTCGGTCAGGCAAGCATAGTGTTTTGCTAACTCACGGAAACCCGCGAGTTCGCGATAGCTAATGTTGGCCATATCCTGTTTGGCATACAGGAAGGTGTAAAACCAATGCTCGCCTCCCTTTGCCAACACGATTGCGCGATCGCGATTTTGATTGAGACGTTTTTTATAAACTCCGCCGCCAAGATTATCTGCTTTTCCTTGCAGTACGGCGTTGATGGCCTCGCTTAACTCGTCATCTTTTATCGTGTGGGACTTCGCTTCTCTGTTAAACCACCTGGTTTTGAAGATTCGCATCAGGTTGACATCCTGTAATCTAAAGTATAGCACTAGGTGATACACTATGTCTTACCTTTTGGTTTTGCACGCAACGAGAGAAGATAATTCTCAACGCTCGACCAGCCTCGCAAAATGCAGCGCAACAATGTCAGTTGCTAAAACGTTAATCAGATCACATTTTGTAATGTTACACTGCATGAATTTTCCGCACTAAAACGACGCAGGTAACCACAATGAATGAAAATATCGCAGAAAAATTCCGCGCTGATGGGGTTGCCAGGCCTAACTGGTCAGCCGTTTTTGCCGTGGCGTTTTGTGTCGCCTGCCTGATTACCGTTGAGTTTTTGCCCGTTAGTCTGTTGACGCCGATGGCGCAGGATCTGGGGATCTCCGAGGGCGTCGCCGGTCAGTCGGTCACCGTTACGGCGTTTGTCGCGATGTTTTCCAGCCTGTTCATTACCCAGATTATTCAGGCGACCGACAGGCGTTATATCGTTATTCTGTTCGCCGTTTTGCTGACGGCTTCTTGTCTGATGGTCTCCTTTGCCAACAGCTTTACGCTGCTGTTGCTGGGCCGCGCCTGTCTTGGGTTGGCGCTGGGCGGATTCTGGGCGATGTCGGCGTCGCTGACCATGCGACTGGTTCCCGCGCGTACCGTGCCGAAAGCGCTGTCGGTGATTTTTGGCGCGGTTTCCATCGCGTTAGTGATCGCCGCGCCGCTGGGCAGTTTTTTGGGCGGTATTATTGGCTGGCGTAATGTCTTTAACGCCGCTGCGGTGATGGGCGTACTGTGCGTCATCTGGGTGGTGAAATCACTGCCGTCGCTGCCGGGCGAACCTTCTCACCAGAAACAGAATATGTTTAGCCTGTTGCAACGCCCTGGCGTGATGGCCGGGATGATCGCCATCTTTATGTCTTTTGCCGGGCAGTTCGCTTTCTTTACCTATATTCGCCCGGTCTATATGAATCTGGCGGGCTTTGACGTTGATGGTCTGACGCTGGTGTTGCTCAGTTTTGGTATTGCCAGCTTCGTTGGCACTTCTTTCTCATCTTATGTCCTGAAACGTTCGGTAAAACTGGCGCTGGCCGGTGCGCCGCTGCTACTGGCGCTGAGCGCGCTGACGCTCATTGTGTGGGGAGGCGACAAAACCGTGGCGGCGGTCATAGCGATTATCTGGGGGCTGGCGTTTGCGCTGGTGCCGGTGGGATGGTCAACGTGGATCACTCGTTCCCTTGCCGATCAGGCGGAAAAAGCCGGTTCCATCCAGGTCGCGGTGATTCAACTGGCAAATACCTGTGGCGCGGCGGTGGGCGGTTATGCGCTCGACAATTTCGGGCTGCTTTCGCCGCTGGCGCTTTCCGGCGGTCTGATGCTGTTGACGGCGTTAGTCGTGGCGGCGAAAGTCCGTATTACGCCAATGAGTTGATATTGCTGCCATTTGTAGACCGGATACGACGTTAGTCGTTATCCGGCAATAATAAACGCTTAATCAAAACCGTTATGCTCTGCGGTGGCGGCAAACCATTCTCCGCTTTTTTTCACCGTGCGCGTTTGGGTGGCTAAATCCAGTTGTACAAAACCATAGCGATTTTTATAGCCGTTCAGCCATGACCAGTTATCGATAAAGGTCCACATGTGGTAGCCAAGACAGTGACAGCCCTCGCTAATGCCTTTATGCAGCCATTTAAGATGCTCAGAGATAAAGTCAATCCGGTAATCATCGTGAATCTGTCCCGCTTGCACAAAACGCTGCTCGTTCTCAACGCCCATCCCGTTTTCGGAGATAAAACAGCGCGGATTGCCGTAATTATCCCGCAGGTTGGTGATGATGTCGTAAATTCCTGGCGCGTAAATTTCCCAGCCGCGGTAAGGGTTCATCTTGCGCCCCGGCATGTCGTAATAGTCAAATAACCACTCCGGCATAAACGGCGCTTGCGGATTCACCGCTGTATCACGGCATTTCACGCGGCGCGGCTGATAATAGTTAATCCCCAGTAAATCGATTTTGCCGTCGGCAATAAGCTGACGGTCGCCTGGCTGACAGGCAGGCAGCTGGTCATAGGTTTTCAGCAGCGCCACCAAGTCCGCCGGGTATTCTCCCTTTAATACCGGGTCAAGAAAACTGCGGTTGAATAACAGATCCGCATGATGCGCGGCTTGCACATCGGCGGGATGCTGCGAGCGTGGGTAGGACGGCGTCAGATTCAGTACTATGCCGATTTCACCGTCGTAGCGCCCGGCGCGCCAGGCGCGCACGGCGGTCGAGTGCGCCAGCACGGTATGGTACGCCACGGTGCCCGCACGTTTAAAATCCACCACATTGGGATAGTGGAAGTCGTACAAATAGCCGCCTTCCACCGGCACAATCGGCTCATTAAAGGTAAACCAGTGCTTCACGCGGTCGCCAAACAAGGTAAAACACGTTTGCGCGTACCGACCAAACGCCTCTACGACGTCGCGATTTTCCCAGCCGCCTTTCTCCTGCATGACCATCGGCATATCAAAATGGAACAGCGTAATAAACGGCGTGATGCCCTGCGCCAGTAGCTCGTCGATGACGTGATTGTAGAAGCTCACCGCTTGTGGATTCACCTCGCCTACGCCGTCTGGAATGAGCCGCGCCCAGCTTAGTGAGGTGCGAAAACTGTTATGTTTTAACTGTTTCAGTAGCGCGATGTCTTGCTTCCAGTGGCGATAGAACGTTGAGGTTTCCGCTGGGCCGACGCCCTGGTGAAAACGACCCGGCTGGCGCTCGAACCACACATCCCACGTGGTCTGGCTTTTACCGCCATTCAGACTATCCCCTTCGGTTTGCAACGCTGAGCAGGCGCTGCCCCACCAGAAGTTATCGGGAAAACGGTATCGCATTGTCGTGCTCCTTGATCGCGTAAATTCGCTCCAGAATACGCGGTTTTGGCGAACAGAAACCGGTTACAGTCCGCATTTTCGCGACCAAAAAACGGAAAAGGTGTGCTACATCTCCGGGCATTCCACCTTGCCGAGAGCCTGCCAGTAGTTATGCTGATTGTTGCGCTCTATCGCGATCATCGCCTCCCGAATATGCTGCTGGTTCCCCTCGCTCGCCATGATTTTTTTCTCCCAGGCTTCATCGGTTAGAGCGCCTTTGGGCGTACACATTTTGCGCAAATCCTTTAAAATCGTGGTTTTTTCATGTGCCGTCTGAAGCGAGCTAAACGGAGAGTCGGCATACGTGACGCCCGGTAGCGCGACAAGCGCGGCAATAAGCAGAAGCGTTTTTCGTTTCATAAACGGTATCCTTATCGGTTTGCACTTTTTCAAGAGTAAGTGTAGACCGTGCGACGTTCACTCATCGTGGCGTGCTATCCGTTGGCGTTGAAGTCAGGCAAAAGTGGGAAGGCGGTTTCTCGCTGCGCCTTCACTTTCTTGCGTGGCAGAATAGTGTATGTTCTGAACACTCTTTTATTTCGTAAGCGGTAGTGTAATGAGACGTATTGAGATCGTACTGGGAGAGCTGGAACGGCTGACGCGCGGGCTATGCCTTGCCGATTTGGCGCAGGAGACGGCGTTTACGGCGGAGGCGATAGGTTTCAATCTTGGGCTGGCGCGTAACTCCGTCAGCAAAGATCTCAATCAGTTATGGAATGACGGCCTGGCAATCAAAAGCCGTGGCCGCCCGGTCTATTTTTTGCATCGCCAGGCGCTGGAAACGTTGCTGGGACGACAGCTGGAAGAGTCTGAACGCGAGGTGCGGTCGGTGGCGGATGTGCTGCCGCATGAAGAGCATTATGCGCCCGACGATCCGTTTACCAGCCTGATTGGTTACGATCGCAGCCTGCGCGATGCGGTAGAAAAAGGCCGTGCGGCAGTGCTCTATCCGCACGGTTTACACGTTCTGCTTACCGGGCCGTCCGGCGTCGGTAAAACCTTTTTTGCGGAACTGATGCACCGTTTCGCCTGTGAACAGGCGAACGGCGCTATCCCGCCGCTGGTCTACTTTAACTGCGCGGAATACGCCCATAACCCGGAACTGCTCTCCTCGCATCTGTTTGGTCATCGGCAGGGGGCGTTTACCGGCGCGAATGAACATAAAACAGGCCTCGTGGAGCAGGCGGACGGTGGTTATCTGCTGCTGGACGAGGTGCACCGTCTGTCTTATGAAGGGCAGGAAAAGCTGTTCTCTATTCTGGATAAAGGCGAGTACCGTCCGCTTGGCGTGAGCAGCCAGCCGCGATCAATTTCGGTACGCCTGATTTGCGCCACTACCGAGCCGGTCGGGTCGGCGCTGTTACGTACTTTCCAGCGGCGTATTCAGGTATGCATTGATTTGCCGGGCATTCGCCAGCGCTCCGTTGAAGAACAGATCGAACTGATCGTGGGGTTCTTACAGCGGGAAAGCCGCAAAATAGAACGCACGGTCAGCATTGATAAACCGTTGTTGCTCTGGTTGCTGAATAAACCCCTGGAAGGCAATATCGGTCAGCTAAAAAGCGATATTCAGTTTCTTTGCGCTCAGGCGTGGGCATCGGGAATGACCGAGCATAACGACACGCTACAGCTGGATAAGCGGCTGGCGGAGATGTCGGTTAACCCAACGCCGGAACAGCGTCTATTGGTGGATACTCTGTTTGACGGTAAAGCGCGGCTAAATATAGACGCGCGCACGCTGCCCGCATTGAAGACGTCGCTGGCGACCGGGGCGGAAATTGAAGAGAGCGACCTCTTTTACAGTTTCCTGACGCGCGAATATGTTAATTTGCGCAACAGTAACGTCCCCCCGGCGGAGACGCTGGCGATCCTGAAAAATAAACTCAGCTCGATTTTTGAATACGGTCTCTACAGCCGCGACAGCGTGGCGCATCCGCCGCGCTATGGCGACCAGATTGAAGAGCGCGTGACGCTGCTGATTGGCTGCGTAGAGCAGGTGTTGGGCTTTTCGCTGCCGGAAAATCTGGTTAACCCACTGCGTAAACACTTCCTGGCACTGATAGGCTACGTGCAGCGCGGCCTGATCCCGCAGCTTTACTCTTCCAGTTTGATCCTGGATCGCTGCAAAGACGAATATGACAACGCCACGCTGCTGTGTCGGAAAATCAACGAACTGCTGCATATTCAGTGTCCGGCGACGGAAGTGGTCTGGCTATGCCTGTTCCTGAAAGAGTGCCGCCATTATCGTCAGCGCATCGATGCCAGCCCCGACTGCGGGGTTATTTTGATCGCCCACGGCGCGACCACCGCCACCAGCCAGGCGCAATATGTCAACCGCGTGCTGGAGCGCGAGCTGTTCAGCGCCATCGACATGCCGTTTGAACAGTCGGTGCATGACACGCTGGAAACGCTGACCCAAATGATTCAAACCCGCCAATATCGGCGGCTTATCCTGTTGGTGGACATCGGTTCATTGATCCATTTCGGCAGCACCATCAGTAAATTATTTCAGATAGATGTTTTGCTCATGCCGAACATCACGCTGACCAGTCTACTGGAAGTCGGGCTGGATTTAAGCTATGAAACCAGCGACTTACCACAGCTGACGGCGCTCCTGCAGAGTAAAAATATCCCCTGTCAGCTTTGTACGCCGCAGCAGGAGAACGGCGGCAAAGTGCTGGTCATCTCCTGTATTACCGGCATGGGAACGGCGGAAAAAATCAAAAAGGTGCTGGAGGAGAGCTTTGGCGAACTGATGTCGCAGGACACCAGGATGGTGATCCTTGATTATAACGAGGTACGTAGT
This sequence comes from Salmonella sp. A29-2, assembly GCF_020150755.1. NCBI lineage: Bacteria > Pseudomonadati > Pseudomonadota > Gammaproteobacteria > Enterobacterales > Enterobacteriaceae > Salmonella > Salmonella sp. A29-2. Next base: position 68,229 of record NZ_CP083731.1, read on the forward strand.
CTGGAGCGCGTTCAGCAGGCATTGAATGCCAGCGAGCGGCTGGCGGGGATTGTCGGCACTTTCCAGCCGGGGTTGCCGGATATTCCGTTTATTTCGCTGGAAGAGCTTTTCTCCGAACAAGGGCCGGAACTGGTGTTGAGCCTGTTAACGCCCGATCTGTCCAACGCTGAACGCCGTCTGGAGATGGAGCGCAGCGCGATGCGCTTTATCAGCGCGCTAACGATGGAGAGCATCATCAACCATATTTCTGTGCTTAACCCGCAGCGTATTCTGAAAGAGATGGAGGGCGTTTTTAACCATCTGACGTCTTCGCTTTCCCTGAAACCAAGCCGCCAGGTGACACTGCGCTTCCTGATCCACTGCTGCTGTATGGTAGAGCGTATTGTGATTAACCGAAAACCGTTACAGATGGCGCTGGAAAGTCAGCCGAATCTGGACGCGCGCGCGTTTAGTGTCATCAAATCCGCTTTTCTGCCGATCGAAGACGCCTACGCCATCCGTTTATCGGATGCGGAATATTTTTATATCTACGAACTGCTCTATAGCTAATCCTTTTACTGGCGGGGCTTCGCGCCTCGCCAGACCTTTCTTCTTCCTCGCGTGACACAAATTCTGGCACAACCTTTGCTCTTCTGATGATGCGTTATGCCGGATAGCGGCGTAAACGCCTTATCCGGCCTACCGGGAGTGTCCTGTAGGTCCGGTAAGCGCAGTGCCACCGGGCAATATATGCCGGTGTTCTCATGTAATTGCGCCAGGAGGCCATTATTTTGACTACCACACAACCGTTGCCCCACATCCTGCTGCTGACGCATGGCGGCTGGGGACAACCGCTTTGCAACAGCCTGCGTATGGTCACGGGCGAAATTAAAGGCGTGACGGAAATCGCGCTAATGCCTGTCGATACGCTGGGCGAGTTTTATCAACGCGTCGAGGCCGTGGTGAAAACGCTGCCGGAAGGCTCGCTGATCCTGACGGATTTTGTCGGCGGCACGACGTCCAACGTCGCGGCTCGGCTAAGCGCCGATTATCCGGTGGCGGTGATTGCCGGATTGAATGCGTCGCTACTGCTGGAGGCGCTGGACAGGCGCGAACAAGGGATGCTAACCGCCTGCGTGGATGAGTTAGTTGAGGCCGGGCGCAGTAGCTGCCTGGATGTGGTCGCCCATGTACGTCAGCTACAACAATCACTCTAAGGAAAACATCATGGCCAATATCGTTTTATGCCGCATCGACAGCCGTCTCATTCATGGACAGGTTGTCACGAAGTGGGTCGGACAATCTCAGGCGAACCGGATAGCCGTTGTGAGTGATGAACTGGACGCCGATCCGTTTATGAAAAATATCTACCTGATGGCGGCGCCGCCAAATATCAAAGTGGATTGCTTCGGCAACCAGAGTTTTGCCGCTGCATGGAAAGAAAATCAGCTTGGCGACGGTAACGTGCTGGTGCTTTTTCCCTCACTGGCGGCGGTGCAGGACGCCATACAATTGGGCTTTGACGTCACCCGCATTCAGGTTGGCGGTCTCGGCGGCGGGCCAAACCGCAAGGCGGTTTTTCAGAATATTACGCTGGATGAAAAAGACGTCGGCATTCTTAACGACCTGAAAAACCGTGGCGTTCAGGTATTTTTCCAGACCATTCCGGAAGATAAGCCGCAGCCGCTCGACGATATCCTGAAAAAATTCTAACCCTTTAATAGACACAAAATCATTCTGGATGCATCGAGGCGGCAACTGAGTGAATCCCCTGGAGCTTACTAAAGTAAGTGACTGGGGTGAGCGAAGGCAGCCAACAAAGAGGCAGCCTGAAGGATGAAGTGTATAGGATAACACTATGGATACCTTACTTTTTGCAAGCCTGATGGGGTTGTATTACTGGTTTGCCCGTTTACGCCTCGGCTACACCTTCTCCGCGATGCTGTTACAACCGGTGGTGATCGCGGTATTTGTCGGGCTTTTGCTTGGCAATATGCAGACCGCGATGATCATCGGCGCAGGGATGCAGCTCGTTTATTTGGGCGTGACCTCAACGCCGGGCGGCAACGTGCCGTCGGACCCGGCGCTGGCGGCCTGTATCTCCATTCCTATCGCGGTGAAGGCCGGTATGGACCCAAACCTGGCGATCGCGCTGGCAATCCCGTTTGGCGTGATTGGCGTGTTTCTCGATCAGCTTAGGCGCACGCTGAACGCCGCCTGGGTGCATATGGCGGATAAACACGCGGAAACGGCAAACATGGCGGGCATCATGCGTTGCGCCTTTCTTTACCCGGCATTGCTGGGGCTGGTGCTGCGCTTCCCGGTGGTCTTTGCCGCTAACTACTTTGGCCAGGATGTGGTGGAAAGTTTCCTTAAACTGATGCCGCACTGGTTAACCCACTCCTTTGAAATCATGGGCGGCATTCTGCCGGCGCTGGGCTTTGCCATCACCATTATGGTGATCGGTAAAAAGAGCCTGTTGCCGTGGTTTATCGGCGGGTTCTTCGCGGTGTTATACCTCAAGGTCGACATCATGGCGATGGCCATCTTCGGCACCTGTGTCGCCTTCCTGATTAAAGACCTGGCGAAAAATGAAGGAGCAGCATGATGAGCAGTGACGTAATGCAACATGAACTGGTTGAGCGTGCGCGGGAAAGCGGGGCGCTGACCAAAGCAGATATCACCAAAGCCTGGTTTATCTACTGGCTGGGCGCCGAGGTTTCCAGCTCCTATGAGCGCTTACAAAGCCTGATTTTCTGCGCCTCGATGACGCCGATCATCAAAAAACTTTACCCGCAAAAAGAGGAGCAGGTAGAAGCGCTAAAACGCCACCTTAACTTCTTTAACTCCGAGCAGACCTTCGGCGCGGTGATTCAGGGCATCTCTATTGCCATGGAAGAACAAAAAACGCGCGGCGAGCCGATTAATGACTCGTCTATCACCGGCATTAAAACTGGCCTGATGGGGCCGCTTGCCGGGATGGGCGACTCGATTATCTGGGCGGCGGTGATGCCGCTGTTGATAGCGATCTTTATTCCGTTCGCGGCAAATGGCAGCGCGATGGGCGGTATTATTCCGCTGATTCTCTACCCGGCGATCACCCTGGCGATCAGCTACGGCATGGTCCACAAAGGATATACGCTGGGGCGTGATTCGATTATCGGCCTGCTGCAAGGGGGGCGAATCAAAGAACTGATCTACGGGGCCAACGTGCTGGGTTTGATCATGATGGGCGCGCTTTCCGCCAGCTACGTCAAAATCACCACGCCGTTAAAAATTAGCGCCTTGAAAGGATCTGAAGTGGTGGTTCAGCAGATCCTCGACTCTATCGCGCCGGGCTTACTGCCACTGGCGGCGGTATTCGCCATCTACTTCTATCTGGTAAAAAAAGGGCCGCGCTACACCACCATTTTGCTGTCGATTGTCGCACTGAGCATAGTCTGTTCGTTGTTGGGAGTGCTGTAAATCATGACGCCGAATATCTATCAACAACTGGGGTTGAAAAAGGTCATTAACGCCTGCGGCAAAATGACCATTCTGGGCGTCTCAAGCGTCGCGCCGGAGGTCATGCAGGCCACCGCGCGCGCGGCTTCCGCTTTCGTCGAGATTGATGCGCTGGTGGAAAAAACCGGCGAACTGGTATCGCGCTATACGGGTGCTGAAGATAGCTATATCACCTCGTGCGCCTCGGCGGGTATTGCCATTGCCGTCGCTGCCGCCATCACCCGCGGCGATCGGACGCGCGTCGCCCTGATGCCGGACAGCGCCGGGATGGCCAATGAAGTGGTGATGCTGCGCGGGCATAACGTCGATTACGGCGCGCCCATCACCAGCGCGATTCGCCTGGGGGGCGGGCGTGTGGTGGAAGTCGGGTCAAGTAACCTCTCCGCCCGCTGGCAACTGGAGAGTGCGATTACCGGGAACACTGCCGCCTTGTTGTACGTGAAATCACACCATTGCGTACAGAAAGGCATGTTGAGCATTGACGATTTTGTACAGGTGGCGCAGGCCAACCACCTGCCGTTGATTGTCGATGCCGCGGCGGAAGAGGATTTGCGCGGCTGGGTGGCGAGCGGCGCGGATATGGTTATCTATAGCGGCGCGAAAGCCTTTAATGCGCCAACCTCCGGGTTTATCACTGGTAAGAAAACGTGGATTGCCGCCTGCAAAGCGCAGCACCAGGGGATTGCCAGGGCAATGAAAATCGGCAAGGAAAACATGGTTGGGCTGGTATATGCGCTGGAGAATTACCACCAGGGCCAGACGACCGTGACCGCAGCACAGTTACAGCCGATCGCGGAAGCGATTTCCGCCATCCATGGGCTTTATGCCGATATCGAACAGGATGAGGCCGGGCGTGCAATCTGGCGTATTCGTGTGCGGGTGAACGCATCTGAATTGGGGCTGAATGCGCAGGACGTCGAAGCGCAGTTGCGCGGCGGCGAGATAGCGATTTACGCCCGCAAATATCAGCTTCATCAGGGGGTTTTTAGCCTCGATCCACGCACGGTAGCTGAAGGGGAAATGGCATTGATTGTGGCGCGACTCAGGGAGATTGCAGAACATGCAGCAGATTAATTTTTATCGTCAGCGGGTAGCGATTAACGTACTGGCAAAGGATATCGCCAACGCGAAGGCTATCTATGAAGCCGCCGAAGGCCATGCGGTCATTGGCGTACTTTCCGCACAGTTCGCTACGGTAGAAGAGGGCGTGCCGGAGGTGAAACGCTGGATGGCGGAGGTGCCGTCTATCTCAGTGGGTCTGGGCGCAGGCGACCCGGCGCAGTACTACAAAGCGGCGATGATTGCCGCCCATACTCACCCGGCCCATGTCAACCAGACCTTTACCGGCAGCGGCTTCGCAGCGGGCGCACTGGCGGCGACAGGCGGCGAGCAAACACATATTAACGCCCTGGTCAGCCCGACGGGAACGCCTGGCGAGGTGGTGATTTCTACCGGCGTCAGCAGCAGCCAGGGAACGCCAGCCTGCGTTTCCTGTGAAGCGGCGGTACGCATGATGCAGGATATGGGCGCACATGCGGCGAAGTTTTTCCCGATGGGCGGCGAAAAGTCGTTACCGGAACTCTATGCGCTGGCGACAACCGCCGCCCGCCACGGCATGACGCTCATCGAGCCGACCGGCGGTATCTCACTGGATAATTTCGGTATTATCCTGCAAACCTGCCTGGAAGCAGGCGTGCCGCGCGTCATGCCGCATGTTTACAGCTCGATTATCGATCCGCAAACCGGCAATACGTGCCCCGAAGACGTCATTCGGTTGATGGAGATAGTCAAAGCGCTGGTGTGAGATTTATCGCCGAAGAGCGCTACGTTTACCGGGCCTACAGATGACGTGTATTTGTAGGCCCGGTTAGCGTTACGCTACCGGGCGATAATGCGTAGCAGGCCGGGCAAAAATGTACGTATTGCAGCCGTCAGAGATTCCCTTTCGAGCCTCCTCGCAGGGTTAAATTTTCCTGAATGCTGTCTGTATTTTTGGCGAGTACAGTGGCGTCATCTTATTCCTCAGGTGACGGATCGCCATGAAAAAAAGCCCCACGTCCACGCCTCATGATGCGGTATTCAAAACGTTTTTACGCCATCCGGATACCGCGCGGGATTTTCTCAATATTCATCTTCCCCATTCGCTAAGAATACGTTGCGATCTGACGACGTTGAAACTGGCGCCGGACAGTTTTATCGAGAAAAATTTACGCGCGTTTTATTCCGATGTCCTTTGGTCACTAAAAACGTGTGAAGGCGACGGTTATATCTATGTCGTTATAGAGCATCAGAGTACGCCGGACGCGCATATGGCGTTCCGGTTAATGCGTTACGCGACTGCCGCGATGCAGCGCCATCTGGATGCTGGTCATAAAACGTTACCGCTGGTGATTCCCATGCTGTTTTACCATGGCGCGAAAAGCCCGTATCCCTTTTCGCTGTGCTGGCTGGATGAGTTTGACGATCCTGCACTGGCGCGTCAGCTTTATGCGACGGCATTTCCACTGGTAGACATTACGGTGGTGCCGGATAACGAGATTATGCAGCATCGACGTATCGCGATGCTGGAGCTGGTACAAAAGCATATACGTCAGCGCGACCTGATGGGATTGGTCGAGCGCTTAGCGGTACTTCTGATTACGGGAAACGCTAATGACAGTCAGCTAAAAGCGCTGTTTAATTATTTGCTAATACAGCATGGCAGCACGCCTCGTTTTGGCAAGTTTATCCGCGAGGTGGCGCGTCGTGTTCCCCAACACAAGGAGAGATTAATGACGATCGTAGACAGAATACGTGAATCGGGGCGCAGAAAAGGTAAGCGTGAAGGCGTGCAACAAGGTATACATCAAGGTAAGCAGGAGGAAGCCTTGCGTATTGCGCATACGATGCTGGAACAGGGGATCGAGCGAGAGATGGTGCTGATGATTACCGGGCTTTCTGACGAAGAGATTAAGGCAAAGCGCCATTAAACTTTTCCCTCTTCCGCCCGGTCATCGTGATTATCAACGGCGTTAAGCGGCCCGCGCGCGTCGACGGGAATCGAGGGAGATCAGAATCACTGACGAGAGAATGAGCAGCGTGCCCAGCCAGTCCGGCAAGGTAAAACTAATCCCCAACAGCAGTAGCGACAGCAGGGCGCTGCTTAACGGTTCCGCGCAGCTTAAAATGCTGGCTTTGGGGCCACCAATCAGTTGCGCGCCTTTCAAATACAGGCTGAACGTCAGCGACGTACCGATCACCACCAGGTAGAAAAAGGCCAGAATCAGGCTGCCGCTCACCGCAAAGTGCGTTCCTTCTTTAGCGTAGAAGGGCAGCAGAATAAGGCCGCCAAAGGACATACTCCAGCCGACCACTGGCAGCGTGCCGTATTGGGCGATTAGCCTGGAAGGCCAGGTCGTATAAAAGGCGGCGGCAAATGCGGAGGCGATACCCCAGAACAGCGCGCCTGAAGAGATCGACAGCGATGTTGGATTGCCGTGAGTCACCAGTAAAAAGGTGCCGATAAGCGATGTAAGAATGGCGGTTAAGACCAGAATGCCTGGTCGTGTTCTTCGCGCTAATGCAAACCACGCGACAATAATGGTCGGCGATAAAAATTGCAGCACTGTCGCGGTGGCGGCATTGGATTTTTCAATCGTAAGCAGGAAGGTTAGCTGAACGGTGAGCGCGCCCACCACGGAGAAAATCAGCAGACTCAGTGCATCTTTGCGGTTTTTAAGAATCGAAAATATCTTATCGCCGTGCATAAAGGAGAAGGTCACCAGTATCAGCCCGGCGAATAACAAACGTATCATCGTCAGGAACTGTGACGACATACGGCTTTGCTCCATGATGTACTGCGCGCAAACACCTGAACTCCCCCACAATACGGCGGCAATCAGGACGTTTAGCATCCCTTTTCTGGTGGAACCCATTTTTTCCTCGTCATGTTGTTTTATTTTTTTACGTGCAGGCATCATAACAGAGCTATCGCCGGCATTAAGCAGGAATTTATTGTTTAATGATTTCAGACGAGCCTGTTATTGACATAATATTGTCATTTTTTTGTCATAGGAAATATCAAACAAACTTAAACAAATCGTCACTATCCCCGCCTTTGCACTTTACAGAACATATTGACTGACTATAATAAGCGCAAATTCATGCAGGAGTAATATGTTGGACAGTCACTTTTACGTAAATCATCTGGCAAGTTAACGCACGCTATTCCTGCGCTGCTTGCCGAACCGGTGGGCAGCAATCTCCCCTTGTGACGATTGTCATCCCAATAATGTTACAACACGCGCATTGTCGCGAGGTAATCGTCATGTTCATGTTTAAACACGCTTTATTTCCTCCGCCGTTAACACGACGCTAATTGCCTCAGGGCAGAAATTTGTCGTGTGCTAAATATAGCACGTACTTATTCTTCCAGAAAAAATGGAGGAACGTATGTTAATGTTTCCTTATATTTTAAATTTACTGGCCGCTATGCTGTTGGGCGCGCTGATTGGCGCGGAAAGACAATGGCGTCAACGTATGGCGGGATTACGCACTAATGCGCTGGTGGCGACAGGCGCCGCCGTTTTTATTCTGAGCTCCATGACGACATCGCCAGACAGCCCCGGGAGAATTGCGGCGCAGATTGTCTCTGGTATTGGCTTTCTGGGGGCGGGCGTCATTATGCGCGAAGGGATGAATGTGCGCGGACTGAACACTGCGGCAACGCTATGGTGTTCGGCGGGCATCGGCGTGTTATGCGGCTTAGGGCAGTTCAAAAATGCGCTGGCGGCGACGATCATTATTCTTTGTGCCAATATTTTATTGCGTGAAGCGGCGCAGCGTATAAATCAACTCCCGGTATCCGCCGAGGGAGAAAAACGTTATATCCTGAAAGTAACCTGTAATAAAGAAGATGAGAGCGCGGTTCGTCAGTGGTTACTGAATATCGTAAAAGAGGCCGCGATCTGTTTACAAGGGTTAGGTTCGGTCCCCGCTCAGGAACAGGGCTATAAAGAAATTCGTGCCGAGCTTGTGGGTCATGCTGATTATCGTAAAACGCGAGAACTGATTATATCCAGAATAGGTGATAACGATAATATCACCGCAATTCACTGGAGCATTGATAGTCAATAATAGTTTTTTATTCAATTTCAACATTACGCCAGGCGTATAAGGAGGGAATGATGGATATTCCCGAGTCGATAAAATAAAACCCACTCAAAATAGTGAGTAAGCAATAACCTTTTTTATGCATAGATAATTCTCCCGGGGCATTCACCTTCAAATCGTGAGTTTACTATTCCCTGGGCGTGATATGCAGGAAACACTACACCTTAATTTTGGGGATTCATCATGACTGACATGAACATTGAAAACCGGAAACTCAATCGCCCGGCGTCAGAAAATGATAAGCAGCATAAAAAAGTATTTCCGATCGAAGCGGAAGCTTTTCATAGCCCGGAGGAGACACTGGCGCGGCTGAACAGCCATCGTCAGGGCCTCACGATAGAAGAGGCCAGCGAACGGTTGAAAGTGTATGGGCGCAATGAAGTGGCGCATGAGCAAGTTCCTCCGGTGCTGGTTCAGCTTCTGCAGGCATTCAATAACCCGTTTATTTACGTTCTGATGGCACTGGCAGGGGTCAGTTTCATCACGGATTACTGGCTCCCGTTACGCCGTGGCGAAGAGACCGATCTCACCGGCGTGCTGATTATTCTGACGATGGTCAGTTTGAGCGGGTTATTGCGTTTCTGGCAGGAGTTTCGCACTAACAGAGCAGCACAGGCGCTGAAAAAGATGGTTCGCACCACCGCCACGGTGTTGCGTCGTGGGCCGGGCAATATAGGCGCGGTGCAGGAAGAGATTCCCATTGAAGAACTGGTGCCGGGCGATGTGGTTTTTCTGGCCGCAGGCGATCTGGTGCCCGCCGACGTCCGACTGCTGGCGTCGCGCGATCTCTTTATCAGCCAGTCAATTCTTAGTGGTGAATCATTACCCGTAGAAAAATACGATGTTATGGCTGATGTGGCAGGTAAAGACAGCGAGCAATTGCCTGACAAAGATAAAAGCCTGTTAGATTTGGGCAATATCTGTCTGATGGGAACCAATGTAACCAGCGGCAGAGCGCAAGCGGTCGTGGTCGCGACGGGAAGCCGTACCTGGTTCGGCTCGCTGGCGAAATCCATTGTGGGTACGCGTACCCAGACGGCTTTCGATCGCGGAGTCAACAGCGTGAGCTGGCTGTTGATACGCTTTATGCTGATCATGGTACCGGTTGTCCTGCTGATCAATGGGTTCAGTAAGGGAGACTGGGTAGAGGCTTCGCTGTTCGCGCTGGCGGTTGCGGTGGGGTTGACGCCGGAAATGTTGCCCATGATTGTCAGTTCCAACCTGGCAAAAGGCGCGATTGCGATGTCGCGGCGCAAAGTGATCGTCAAGCGCCTGAACGCTATTCAAAACTTCGGCGCGATGGATGTGTTGTGTACAGATAAAACCGGCACCTTAACCCAGGACAATATTTTTCTGGAGCATCATCTGGATGTGAGCGGTGTAAAAAGCAGCCGGGTATTGATGCTGGCCTGGCTGAATAGTAGCAGCCAGAGCGGCGCACGGAATGTGATGGATCGCGCCATACTGCGTTTTGGCGAGGGCCGCATCGCGCCATCGACAAAAGCGCGCTTCATTAAACGCGATGAACTGCCATTCGACTTTGTACGTCGCCGGGTATCGGTCCTGGTGGAGGATACGCAGCATGGAGACAGATGCCTGATCTGCAAAGGCGCTGTTGAAGAGATGATGATGGTAGCCACCCATCTTCGCGAAGGCGATCGTGTAGTGGCGCTGACGGAAACACGCCGCGAGCTGCTGCTGGCGAAAACCGAAGATTACAATGCGCAGGGATTCCGTGTATTGCTGATAGCGACACGTAAGCTGGATGGTTCCGGGAACAATCCGACATTAAGTGTGGAGGATGAGACCGAACTTACCATCGAAGGGATGCTCACTTTTCTCGATCCGCCGAAAGAGAGCGCCGGTAAAGCGATTGCCGCGTTGCGGGATAACGGCGTGGCGGTCAAAGTCCTCACCGGCGATAATCCGGTCGTGACGGCGCGTATCTGTCTGGAAGTGGGTATTGATACGCACGATATCCTGACCGGAACCCAGGTTGAGGCGATGTCGGATGCCGAACTGGCATCTGAGGTGGAGAAACGCGCAGTATTCGCCCGGCTGACGCCGTTACAAAAAACGCGTATTTTGCAAGCGCTACAGAGAAATGGTCATACCGTTGGTTTTCTTGGAGATGGGATCAACGACGCGCCCGCGCTTCGTGATGCGGATGTGGGAATTTCCGTCGATAGCGCCGCCGATATTGCTAAAGAGTCATCAGATATTATTCTGCTGGAAAAAGATCTCATGGTGCTTGAGGAAGGCGTTATCAAAGGGCGGGAAACCTTTGGTAATATCATTAAATACCTGAATATGACCGCCAGCTCTAATTTCGGCAATGTTTTTTCGGTACTGGTAGCCAGCGCGTTTATTCCGTTTCTGCCGATGCTGGCGATTCATCTGTTGATCCAGAATTTGATGTACGATATTTCGCAGTTGTCGTTGCCGTGGGACAAAATGGATAAAGAGTTCCTGCGTAAGCCGCGGAAATGGGACGCGAAAAATATTGGTCGTTTTATGCTATGGATTGGCCCAACGTCTTCTATTTTCGATATCACAACCTTTGCGCTGATGTGGTACGTTTTTGCGGCTAATAACGTAGAGGCGCAGGCGCTCTTTCAGTCCGGCTGGTTTATTGAGGGTCTGCTCTCGCAGACACTGGTCGTGCATATGCTAAGGACGCAGAAAATACCGTTTATCCAAAGTCGGGCGACGTTGCCGGTATTATTGACGACCGGCTTGATTATGGCGATAGGCATTTATATTCCATTCTCACCTCTGGGCGCGATGGTTGGACTGGAGCCGCTGCCACTGAGCTACTTCCCATGGTTGGTGGCGACATTATTGAGCTACTGTCTGGTGGCGCAAGGCATGAAGCGCTTTTATATCAAACGCTTTGGCCAGTGGTTTTAATGATGTTTGAGGATCGCCCAGATGAATCGCTCACCCGATAAAATCATCGCGCTGATATTTTTACTGATTAGCCTGTTGGTGTTGTGTTTAGCCCTCTGGCAAATCGTTTTCTAACGAGGTGACGCCATGCAAAAAAGAGGGTTGGACAAAATTTTTTATCAGGTTGTCCTGATAGCAATCATCCTGATTTTACTGACTATCTGGATACGATAAGCTGCTGTTGGCGAGCCCCGCTTAAAATAAGAATCGATGTAGTTGTTCTTTTTATGGCGGGGCGCTATTTTCATGGTATCCCACATCAGAAGGGCAATATCATGAATAATCGTCGTGGTTTAACCGCCGTCCTGGCGACGTTGATTACGTTTTCCCTGAGCGCTACGCCTGTGCTGGCGAATCCGGGAAATGGTAATGGCGGCGGACATGGTAATAACGCGGCTAATCAGGGTAATAACGGTAACGGACATAAAGGAAATGCCGGGCAAAAAACGGAACACCGTAAAAATGGCGGTAAACCGGATCACGTCGAGTCGGACATTAGCTATGCTGTCGCCAGGCAACTGGCAGTGAATTTAGGGCTGACGGGTTATCAGTCTTTACCTCCGGGGATTGCGAAAAATCTGACGAGAGGAAAACCGCTGCCGCCGGGAATCGCTAAAAAAACGGTGCCGGCGTCTATGCTGGGACAATTACCTTATTATCCGGGCTATGAGTGGAAAATCGTTGGGGATAATCTGGTGCTGATCGCGCTCAGTACCGCGGTGGTCACGGCGATTATTAATGGCGTATTTGATTAAGAGCCTATCCCACCAGGCGTTATTGGCGTAGCCAGTTTGGACACGGACAGCGCGCAAAAACCGGAGCGTACACGTAGTACGTGAGGTTTGACTCGCTACGCTCGCCCTTCGGGCCGCCGCAAGCGGCGTTCAAAACGCTAACGCGTTTTGGCGAGCACTGCCTTGGTCCAAAATGGCAAGTAAAATAGCCCCATTAAATGGGGCTATTTAGCCTCTTCAGGGCGTTATTTATGCGCGTTGAGAATCCAGTAGTTCATTATTTTTTACTACTTCCTGCGCTTTGGTATAACTTTCAATCAGTAGCTGATAGGCCGGGAATATTTTGGTATATACATCCGCCCATTCTGCGGCATCTTCCCGATTCCAGGTACGTTGCAGCTCAGAGGCTACCGCCGCGGTATCCATTGGTACTACGCCCGCCTGCACCACGCGGGCCATCGTAATTTCCTGCGCCATTTTACTGTACGTACCGGAGGCATCAATTACCGCAAATACCTTGTACCCTTCCGCGACGGCGCTGATGGCTGGAAAAGCCATACAGACACTGGTAATAGTGCCGGCTATGATCAGCGTTTTACGGCCTGTCGCTTTTACCGCTTGTACAAAATCGGCATTATCCCAGGCATTAATTTCCCCTTTACGCGCGACATATTGCGCGTGGGGCGCATTCGCATGGATTTCCGGAATCAGCGGACCATTCGGTCCCTGTGGTACGGATGCGGTAGTAATGACCGGCATATTGCATAAGGTGGCGATCTTAGCCAGCGCCGCGGCGCGCGCGCGTAATTCCGGCATCGGCATGTCGCCGACGGTCTGAAACAGGCCACTTTGGTGATCAATCAGCAGCATTACTGCGTCGTTAGCATCAATGGCAGGGCGTTGACCGTTAAAATTCGCGGGTGTAGACATAATTCATTCCTTGTTGTTGCCTTTCACTGATAGTCACTATCAGTGTTAAAGTCATTAATCGCCGGGGCGATTTCCGTTTTTAAGCTGATGACAGTAATCCGTTGCCGATTCTGGATTACCCTGTTGAGTTCTTTCTGAAGGAATATTCATCGGCATCACCTTCAGTCGATTTAATTTCACGCGAATTTGTTATCACAACAATATTCATATTATGAATAAATGTTTCTATTTTACATGTCAGAGAGGATTATTGATTGAAAAAACAAACTATGCCCCTACAAATTGTTTCTGATAGATAGTTTTAAAATTATTTGGTATAAATTTGAAATATGTTGGTTAAGGATTAACTTATTTATATTTAAATAACATAAAGCACAGCTTAAATATTAAGTGGGAAGCGTGCTTTTATTAAGTATGGCTACTGTAACTCTTAATAAATTGGAAACTATCCCTATATAACGAGTGCTGCTTTTTGGGATATTACAAGCCATTATAGGAACACATTGAATAAAACCTTGTCTTTCATGTGGGGTAGATTATCAGGATATTTTTTCTCATGATTTATATATGAGATATTAAAGCGTAGTGGCACAGTAAATTTGGCCACTTGATTAAAGGTGATATTCTCACCTCAATACAAAACAGGAGACTTAACGAACAAGAAAACCAAACGTACTTTCACCCCTGAGTCTGCTATAATGAGAAAAGCGGTGTCTACGCTTACCTGTTAATGTCTTATGCCTCTCGCTCTTCTATATGATCGGTATGTGCAGGGGACAATCCATGTCCTGCTACGCAGCCACAGCATCAGACTATACTCAGTGGTGTCTATTAACCCTCTCCAACTACGTTATGTTTTGGCATGGTAACAATGCGATGTTATGGATAATTAACGATAATATTGAATTTAATCCAGAAATGAATCGCCTGGCGTCATTATCGAGGCCAGATCTCAACATTATTCTGACAACGCCCGCCAGCCGCTGCTTGCGCCTTCTGCTGGAAAACGCCCCCTCCGTCGTCTCACAACAAACATTCTTTCAAAAAGTGTGGGAAGAAGACGGCATGGTGGTGTCGGCAAATACGCTTTATCAGAATATCTCCATTATTCGCCGCGGATTACGTACCGTTGGCGAAAATGAAGATACGCTGATAATCACGGTTCCACGTAGAGGCTTTCAGATTGAGCCAGGTGTGAGCCTCATGACCATCCGCAAAGACTTCGCTCAGGCAATAGAAAAAAAGGGTGAGACGCCACCGCGTATGTCAGGGCGTTGGTTTAAACATTATGTACCTGTACTTTGGATGACCGGGACATTTGCTGTTGGTATTTTGCTTGGCACTATAAGCTGGCAAACCGTTCCCGATAAGGATTTTTACGATCGCTACACGCTGGTTGAAACAACTCAGGGCTGTCATTTTTTCTCGCGGAATGAAGATATCGAAAGCGGTAGCCGCTTTGCAAGCTATAAGTCAATGATTCTAAAAACCGGTATGGATTGTCAGAAATACCCATGGGTCTATTTCCCTTCCAGCAGCCGCACCCCAGCGGTTACGGCATTGATTTGTCAGCAACCTTATAAAACGCGCGGTGATACAGGCTGCGTGACGCTTTTTTTCCGCGGGGTGACACATGGGTAAAAAGGCACTGATGTTAGCCTGCCTGACTCTACTGTTTCTGGGAGTAGGGCTTGGGCATCTTTTTCATTTGTATACGGAAAAGAACCGGGATCCAGAGAAATGTACGGCGCCTGTGATTGTGTTTTATAACAACACTCAGGCTAACCTGACGCTGGATTTTATGTATTCGCTGAAAAAACGCACTGGGGTGGTTTCCATCAGCGGAACGTATTACGTCGATAATAAAATGAGCGGCGTGATCCGCCGTGATGTTTCCTATGTATGGAGTGAAAATAAAGACAGCACCCATTTTATATCGACGGATATCAACAAAGTCACGCGTGACGAAACACTGTCCGATGCGGTTATCGAGACGGTTTTACCCGATTTTTATGTCTATCCAGGGAAAAGTATCAGTTACACCATCCTGACTCAGGGCCATCGTGGCTTTATGTTCACCATCGGGAAACGCCCGATATTTTTCTGTACACATTAAGCGGTTTTGGAAGCCGTTCATGAAATATATCAGCCAAATGAAAGCGCTTCCGGGTAAAAGCCGCTGAAGATCAGCGGCTCTGTTGTTACCTGAATCAAAAACTGTATTTAACCCCCAGTAGGCCTTGGGTATTACTATAGCCCTGGTCACCTACCTGCTGCGCCACGTTACCCCATACGTTCAGGCGCGGGGTAATTTGCCCTTCAATACCCACTTTCAGTTCACCAATATTTTTCGTACCACGCATATCGCTGCTGACATCGTCCATCTTCACGCTGGCAGGCTGCGTATTATGGATCCAGTTCGCCTCCACGAACGGCTGGAACTCTCGAGATTTATCGTCATCAATAGCGTTGTGGCCGTTAATATAGGCTTTTACGCCCATGCGGGTTAGCAGATTACTGGCGGTATCATCCTTCACGAGAGTACCATTGGCTTCGCGATGGTCGTTAGCCTGCACGCCCATCCATACCACCTGCGCTTTGGGCTGCAACCAGTAGCTTTGATGCGCGCTTTCACCTAACCTGAAGCTGTAACCGGCTTCAACCGAGGCGGTAATCCCTTTGGATTTATATTTCTCAGCGGCCTGATCCTGACCCATGACCTTGTTATCAAACCAGTTGTACAGCATCCAGGTATCCACATAAGCCCCAGACCGATCGATATTGTTAGCATACCAGGTGCCGTAAAGGCCGACGCTGTAACCGGTGACTTGACCACGGGAATGATAGTCACTCACGGAAGACTGCGTGCGGTTCTGGCTGTTGGCATAACCTGCCATTGCACCAATATGCCAACGGTCAAGACCGTCAGTGCTCCACTGTGCCAGATCGCCTCCCACTTGTAACACATAGCTGTTGATGCGGGTTTTTAGCTGCCCGCTGCCATCGTTGAAGCGAGTATGGGCGCCGACGTTACGCATCCACAGGCTAGTGACCTTCTTCTCACCCGTCAGCATGTCGGTGTACTGGGTTTCACCCAGACGGTCATGGAGACGCGTCATGAACAGCGTATTTGCCGCATAGTTGTTGGCAAGATAGCTGCCCACTTCCGGACGGAACTGATGTTCTGTTATCGGCGGTGTGTCAGATTGCCCTATGTCAGGAATGACCGGATCAGGGATGACCGGGTCTACTGGCTCAGGGTCTACTGGATCAGGGTCCACCGGATCGGGAATCACAGGGTCAGGGATAACCGGGTCTACTGGATCAGGGTCTACCGGATCGGGAATAACAGGGTCCACCGGATCGGGAATAATCGGTTCGTCCGGCTCAATGTAGCTGGTCAGATACCAGTTTTTACCTTTCTGCACCACGTTGTAGTCATAGGCTCCGGCAACAATACGGCTTGCTTTTTCGAAAGTACCGTTGGAATTGCCAGCAACGTTAACAATTTCAATACCTTCAATGGTTTGCGCCCCGGCTCCTCCAATATTATTTACTGCAACAAATGTGTTGCCTGAAGTATTGCCGAGAACCTGCAGCCTGTCCGTTTCGGAATCATCATCGTTGAGCACAGTATTAAAGACCAGCTTACCGCCGTTGCCTACATAATCTTCATTGATGGTGAGCGTTTGCCATGGCTCGCCATCTTCATGGCTGAAGTTAATGGTTGCGCCACTATTCAGCGTCAGGTCAGTGAGCGTTGAGCTGCTGGTCATATTCCAGGTCGCATCGCTCATTTGTACAGAGATAACGCCTGTGCCCGCCGTAGCGCTGGTGATGTATGACGCCCCGTCCCATCGCGAGTTGTCCGTCATATTGAGCTTAATTGTACTGTTCTGCTGCGGTAGCGTACCGCTGGCAGCGGTGGCGCCAGCAGCACGAAGATCACCGTCGATGACGAAACGACCTCCTGAAGAACCGTCAACAATGCCGCCAGTTTCCGTGCTGATGGCGTAACTTTCGCTACTGTTATCGCCCGCCATAGTAATAGCCGCACCGCCTGCCAGATTAATGGCGCCTCGGGAGAGGGCATATAAACCGGCAGGAGCCTTACTATAGGATGCAGCCTTACTGGCGCTGTTAACGCTAATAGTGGCATTCTCTCCCAAATTAACGGTAGCGTTAGTTGCATATACCGCGTGTGCGCTGGCACCGTTCACCGTAATAGTAGCGTTGTTGCCAAGCTCGGTTCTGGAGGAGGATGCTGCGTAAATCCCCGTTGAGGATGCGCCGGAGGTTTCGATGGTTGCATCGTCACCCAGACGAATCAACGAACCACTTTGTCCGGTACGCAGCCCCTCCGAACTGTCTCCGGTAGTAACAATATGTGCACGATTGCCGACGACAATCGTATTTTTGGCACGTGACGCATCCCGCATGGCGTTAGCTGTAATTCCACGTCCCTGGCTACCTGTTGTTTTGATATACAGATCGTCGCCGACGTAAATATTGGCCGATCCGGTCCAACCCTGGCCCAGTGAGTTATATCCGGCGTTAATACCGTCACCATCCTGACCATCCACGTAGATGTTGGTACGGTCACCGGTAATAATAAATACCGGGTTATCCGGAGTATTTGCGCCGTGAGTACGGATGCCATCGACGTCTCTACCATTATTCGCGGCATTCGCCGACTGCGTCCGAATGGTCAGGTCGTTGCCAAAAATCACGCCCGGACTTCCCGTCCCGCTGTTCTGAATAACCGTGACAGTGTGTTCAAACGCCTCCGCGCCCGGCCCATTAAGCGTGAGGCCATTGCCATAAACCGGGATGGTACCGGTGTTCCACTGATAAACGTAGTTGGGCATGGTACCGACTTTGGTGAAACCGGTACTGGCCTGAGCGGGAATAATGGCCTGTAATTCCGGCGGCAACTGGCTGACTAGCCCACTGGATGGCAGACTATCAACGTCAACCCAGGCCGCCTGGGAGGGAAATACCATAGAGGCTAACGCTGCTGATACCGCTATGGCGATGAATGAGTAATTTTGGGGAGTTGGCATTCTGCCTCCTGCATTATGGCGTAAAGCGTCTTCCACATCGCAATAATATGGAAATAATAAAAATGGAAACGGATCTATAAAATATTTGATATTATTTTATGAATGCTATGCCCTAGCTTATTTTCAAGCCGCAGCTTATGCACATAAAGTTTCTTAATATCAATATTGTCAATATTTACAATCTGCTGAATACTTATTCCTGATACAAAGCGCTTCAGTAATATAAATTCCGTATAGTTAAGCGTTCGTCCACGTTTACTGTTGGCGAGCCGACCGGTAAACAAGCGGTGCATCTTTTGCTGTTGCACAATATCATCGTCATCGGAATAAATAATTCCTTGTATTTTATTGCTTTTCAAAATCCAGTAATTGGCCAGCGGAGTTAAACTTCTGTCAGAAATCAGGACAATATGCATGCCACTGTCTGCCAGACTGTCAGCCCATTGCAAATCGGTAAATCGTCGAAGATTCGGGAAAGAAAAATCAACAAAGATAAAACCGCTGGATAAATGGTTGTGTCTATCAAGCAATAACTTTTCAATAAACCCTTTTTTCAGGAAAGCATTACCATCTGGCCAGATGGAAAATGCCGCATTATGGCAGTATTGCACCCGTACTGCGCTGTCAGGAAATAATTGACAGGATAAATCGCAACTAATGCAATGGACAATTTGTGAAGGCTTTCTCATCATCCTGAACGACTCCCGTCGATGTTTCTATTAATATTTCATTGGTAAATAAATGTGTCAATCCAGATAATATACCGTGCTACGGTTGTCAAAAGTCGCGAATTATTGTCAGTGTCATAAACTCCTGGAAAGACCTAAAATACAGCTTTAAGGAACCATGACAGATCCGACAGTCGTAATACATCATTTCGGATTTGTATTTCACCCATTGAGATTTTTATACAGTATCTCCAGTATCATAAAAAATCTTAAAACAGCACTATTTGCTAAATCATGAGAGTGATAAATAACGGTTCTCAATACCATCTGTCTGCTGCCTTTGTCACTATCGGGGTGATGTGATGAAATATAAAAGTAATTCCTGTAAACCTGTAATGAATTCTTATTATTAAAAGCTAATTTAAGATTTTTTCTTTTATTGCATTGTTATTCAATGACTTAATGGTGATATTTGTGCTCTCATCAACTTCTTATATACAAATTTAAGACTATTTTATAGAGACGCATGTAAACTTTAAGAGGGTGTAATGCTAATGCCATGAGAAAATTTTGTAACTTAACGCCGGGAGTCATACCTTGCCAATAAGTTGATCTGACTTAATTCTGATCGTGACAGTCTGAGCAAGTGACAGACTTATTGGTCGAAGCAACTTCAGCTTCTGGCTTCTCTTTTCAATCGATCATCTGATGAAAACTCTTTCCCGGAGCACATTAGTGAGAAACAGGATGTGGTGAAACCCAATGTCCATAGATATAGTCAGTCACTTCAGAAATATCCGCCTCCTGGCAGATATTTTTAACCGCTCGTCCAGCTTCGACCAACTTAATTATGGTGATGTTCTGATGCTCAGTGAGACGGGCTTTATGCATAGAGATTCCTTCGTCAGCAGATCGATGACGTGATCTCTAAATGTGAATAGCACGATTATGTGGGATACGTACAAAAAATTAAACTAACTGCCAGTAATATGAGTACCTGGTATAAGAATGTATACGGATATATTACTACTGAAATATAATAATGGGAGGGGTTAAGAATAAACAGGACGTATGGGAGAGAAAGGGTATAAAGATAAAATGCTTGCAGTATCTAATAGATAACAATGAAAAATCAGGTAACTGAGAAACTATTCAGTGTTTAGGTTGATGTGATATTAAGTCATTCAGCCGCTACAGCACATTATCAGGATAATTTCGTCTGGATAAAACGGAGGAATGAATCGCCACAGGTTTAACAGACACCGCTGAGTCATTTAAGATGACTTAAAGAGAAGAGCCCATGAGCGGTAAATGTTATCCCGAAGCGTTTAAAATTAAAGCGGTAAAACAGATTATTGAGCGCGGCCATTCTGTTTCCAGCGTCGCAACACGTCTTGATATTACTACCCATAGTCTTTACGCCTGGATAAAGCCGCCACATTCACGACGGCATCATGTTGACCTGAATCTGACGGGGCATACAGGCAGTTCTGGCTGGAATCGGGCTGTGTTTATGGTTATCGCAAGATCTGTCTCGATCTGCTGGATATCGGGAACAATGCGGTGTAAACAAAGTCTGGTGGTTGATGCAGCGTGTGGAGATAAAGGCTCAGGTCGGATACCGAAGTCCACGGGCGCGTGGCGATTCATTTTATTGAGGTCAGAAGAGGCTAATTGGCGGAAGATCACAGGAGTCGAACCTGCCCGGGACCGCTGGCGGCCCCAACTGGATTTGAAGTCCAGCCGCCTCACCGGAGACGACGATCTTCCGCGCCTCGATTGCTACATGGAGGCGCGCGCATTATAGCTACTTCCTGGCGTTTCCACATCCCCTCCCGTGCTTTTTTAACTTCCCTTTCCTTCTGCCATGATCGGTTTCATATAACCCCCCATAAAATCCATTAGTTACATTTCATCACACTTTTTGGCGCTACCCTGATCACAGAAAACAAGAATCGTAATTTGATAACCAAATAACGGAATATTCACGCTCGCAGGGAAAGTTTACAAAAACTGTAACCGGTATCAGTGAGCGTTGTAAGTGTTAAGGATGCGTAATGAAAAGTGAGATTCTCTCCGTTAAGGAGAAGATTGGCTATGGTATGGGCGATGCCGCGAGCCACATCATCTTTGATAACGTCATGTTATATATGATGTTCTTCTATACCGATATTTTCGGCATTCCCGCTGGTTTTGTTGGCACCATGTTTTTACTGGCGCGTGCGCTTGATGCCATCTCCGACCCTTGCATGGGCCTGCTGGCCGACCGTACCCGCTCTCGCTGGGGCAAATTCCGACCCTGGGTGCTGTTTGGCGCGTTGCCGTTTGGTATCGTTTGTGTGCTGGCTTATAGCACGCCGGATCTCAGTCTGAACGGCAAAATGATTTATGCCGTCATCACCTACACGTTGCTCACCCTTCTGTACACTGTGGTCAACATCCCTTACTGCGCGTTGGGGGGTGTAATAACCAATGACCCAACGCAGCGTATCTCCCTGCAATCCTGGCGCTTTGTGCTGGCAACGGCGGGCGGAATGCTTTCTACCGTACTGATGATGCCTCTGGTGAAACTGATTGGCGGCGAGAATAAGGCGCTGGGCTTCCAGGGGGGTATCGCGGCGCTCTCGGTGGTGGCGTTCCTGATGCTGGCGTTCTGCTTCTTTACCACCAAAGAGCGCGTTGAAGCGCCTGCCACCCATACCTCCATGCGTGAAGACCTGCGTGATATCTGGCACAACGACCAGTGGCGCATAGTCGGCCTGCTCACCATCCTGAATATTCTGGCGGTATGCGTGCGCGGCGGGGCGATGATGTATTACGTCACCTGGATATTGGGCAAACCGGGCGTGTTTGTCGCCTTCCTCACCACCTATTGTGTCGGCAACCTGATTGGCTCGGCGCTGGCAAAACCGTTGACCGACTGGAAATGCAAAGTGAGCGTTTTCTGGTGGACCAACGCCTTACTCGCAGTAATCAGCGTGGCGATGTTCTTCGTACCGATGCACGCCACGATCGCTATGTTCGTCTTTATCTTTGTGATTGGCGTATTGCACCAGTTAGTCACGCCTATCCAGTGGGTGATGATGTCTGATACCGTCGACTACGGCGAATGGTGTAACGGCAAACGCCTGACGGGGATCAGTTTTGCCGGCACGTTGTTCGTGCTGAAACTGGGTCTTGCCCTCGGCGGGGCGCTGATTGGCTGGATGCTGGCAGGCGGCGGTTACGACGCGGCGGCGAAATCGCAAAACAGCGCCACGATCAGCATCATCATCGCTCTGTTCACTATCGTCCCGGCCATCTGTTATCTGCTGAGCGCCGCGATCGCTAAACGCTACTACACCCTGAAAAGCCCGTTCCTGAAAACCATTCTGGAACAACTGGCGCAGGGCGCACACCGCAACGAACAAGAATTTACCCATAAAGAATTGCAAAACTAAAGGAACAGACTATGAAAATTAGCGACGGAAACTGGCTGATCCAGCCTGGCCTTAATTTGATTCACCCGGTTCAGGTGTTCGACGTTGAACAGCACGGGAATGAGATGGTGATCTATGCCGCGCCGCGTGATGTCCGCGAACGTACCTGGCAACTGGATACCCCGTTGTTTACCCTGCGCTTTTTCTCGCCGCAGGAAGGAGTGATAGGTGTACGGATGGAACACTTCCAGGGCGCTTTGGATAACGGCCCACATTATCCGCTCAATGTCTTGCAAGATATCAACGTAGAGATGCAGAACAACGCTGAATTTGCCGAACTCAAGAGCGGCAGCCTGAGCGTGCGCGTCACCAAAGGCGAGCTCTGGTCTCTGGATTTTCTGCGCAACGGTGTACGTATCACCGGTAGTCAGTTGAAAAATAACGGCTATGTGCAGGACACCAATAGCGGGCGCAACTACATGTTCGAGCGGCTGGATCTCGGCGTGGGCGAAACCGTCTACGGGCTGGGCGAGCGCTTTACCGCGCTGGTGCGTAACGGTCAGACGGTGGAGACCTGGAACCGCGACGGCGGCACCAGCACCGAGCAATCGTACAAGAATATCCCGTTCTATATCACCAACCGTGGCTACGGTGTGCTGGTGAATCATCCGCAGTGCGTGTCGTTTGAAATTGGCTCCGAGAAAGTCTCCAAAGTTCAGTTCAGCGTCGAGAGCGAGTATCTGGAATACTTCGTCATCGACGGCCCGACCCCGAAAGACGTGCTGAACCGCTATACCCAATTTACGGGTCGTCCGGCGCTGCCGCCCGCCTGGTCGTTTGGCCTGTGGCTGACCACCTCATTCACCACCAACTACGACGAAGCGACCGTTAACAGCTTTATCGACGGTATGGCCGAGCGCAATCTGCCGCTGCACGTCTTCCACTTCGACTGTTTCTGGATGAAGGCCTTCCAGTGGTGCGATTTTGAATGGGACCCGGTGACTTTCCCCGATCCGAAAGGGATGATTCGCCGCCTGAAAGCGAAAGGGCTGAAAGTCTGCGTGTGGATTAACCCCTACATCGGCCAGAAATCCCCGGTCTTCCAGGAGCTGAAAGAGAAAGGATATTTGCTAAAACGCCCGGACGGCTCCTTGTGGCAGTGGGATAAATGGCAGCCGGGATTGGCGATTTACGACTTCACCAACCCGCAAGCCTGCGAATGGTATGCCGACAAGCTGAAGGGCCTGGTGGAGATGGGAGTGGACTGCTTCAAAACTGACTTCGGCGAACGCATTCCAACGGATGTGCAGTGGTTTGATGGTTCAGATCCACAGAAAATGCACAACCATTATGCCTACATCTACAACGAACTGGTGTGGAACGTGCTGAAAGAGACCGTCGGCGTTGAAGAGGCGGTGCTGTTCGCCCGTTCCGCCTCGGTGGGCGCGCAACAGTTCCCGGTGCACTGGGGCGGCGACTGCTACGCCAACTACGAATCGATGGCGGAAAGCCTGCGCGGCGGGCTGTCCATCGGCCTGTCAGGGTTTGGCTTCTGGAGTCATGATATTGGCGGATTCGAGAATACCGCGCCGGCGCATGTCTACAAGCGGTGGTGCGCATTCGGCTTGCTCTCCAGCCACAGCCGCCTGCACGGTAGCAAATCCTACCGGGTTCCGTGGGCCTATGACGAGGAGTCCTGTGACGTGGTGCGCTTCTTCACCGAACAGAAGTGCCGGATGATGCCGTATCTGTATCGGGAAGCGGCGCGTGCCAACGAAGCCGGTACGCCAATGATGCGGGCGATGATGCTGGAGTTCCCGGACGATCCGGCGTGTGATTATCTTGATCGCCAGTACATGCTGGGAGATGCGGTCATGGTAGCGCCGGTATTTAGTGAAGCGGGCGACGTGGAGTTCTACCTGCCAGAAGGCCGCTGGACGCACCTGTGGCGCAACGATGAAGTGCAGGGCAGCCGCTGGCATAAACAGCAGCATGACTTCCTGAGCCTGCCAGTGTATGTGCGTGACAATACACTACTGGCGCTGGGCAACAATAGCCAGAAGCCCGATTACGCCTGGCATGAGGGTACGGCCTTCCAGTTATTCCATCTGGATGACGGCTGCGAAGCGGTCTGCGAAGTCCCTGCTACGGATGGTTCGACAATCTTTACGCTGCAGGCGAAACGCACAGGCAATACCATTACGGTGAGCGGCGAAGGCGAGGCGCGCAACTGGACGCTGTGTCTGCGTAATATTACGCAGATTAGCGGTACCAAATGCGGTTCATATGCGGGAAGTGAACTGGGCGTAGTGGTCACCCCGCAGGGAAATGAAGTGGTAATTACGCTTTAAATCTGAATCGCCGGATGGCGCCGTTAGCTGCGCTTATCCGGCCTACAAATGAGCAAGAACCGTAAGCCCGGTAAGCGCCATCGCCACCGGGCAAGCCCCCAATTACAGCGCTGGCTCCGTTGACGTAACTTCACCGCCGGACACCACGCCCGCTTGCATCGTCTGTGTTATCTGCTGCTTTTGTGCGTTGACCGCGTGTAATTGCCCGTTTACCGTCGGTTTCAACGGCGCATCGGCCTGAATATTGCCGCTGGCCGTGAGCTGAATATTGCCATCGCCAGCAATCGGTAATGCCGGCCAGCCCCACTGCTGTAGCACATCCATTGGTACGCCGCGTCCGTTCAGGCTGATTTGCGTCTGACGCTGCGGCAGTTGCGATACGCTGGCAGTGGCTTCCAGTATCCCTTTTCCAGTAAACGCGCTCAGATCGCTGATGTTGACCGTGCTGGCATTAGCCGTCAACGACAGCGACGGGCGGCGCACGTCCACACGGTTAAAGGTTGCCGCTGCGGCGTTGAGGGTCGCATTGCCGCTCCAGACGCCCCATTGATGATGTTGTACCAGCTCCAGGTTTGCGCCGTAGCCGTCCAGGGCGGTGATTTGCCACGGGAAGGCCGGGTCGATATCAATCACCAGATTGCGGCTGGCGCTGAATTTTTTCAGCGTCAGGCTGTTCAACCAGTCGGGCAGCGGCTTCATCCATAACTGCTTCCAGTTTTCCGGCAGCGTATACTCCAGCCCGGCGATAGCGGTATCGTCCAGAATAAGCGCTTTGCCTTCGCGTAACCAGGCGCCGGAAGTTCTGACCATACCGCCTTCCCAGCGGGTGGTGAACTGGCGTAGCGCAACGCCCTGTGGTGAAAATTCGGCGTTCAGGATTGGATCGAGCAAGTGCAGTGAGCCGTAAATAAACTCGCTGGCGTTCATCGATAATTTACCTTCCTGACTTTGCCAGTCTTCTTTGCGCAGAGTCAGATTGCGCAAACTCAGGTCAAGATCGGTGACTGCCCAGTCTGGTCCTTGCAGGCTGGAGTCCGTCACTTCAAGACGACCAATCTGCAAAGATGGAACCGTAGTCAGCGGCGCGAAAAACTCGCTCAGGGATTTATCGCTTTGTAACCGAATATCATTCAGCCGCAGATTTTCAACGACCCAACTACCATCAGCGTTACGTCGGGCGACGCCGGTTAACGCTCCGCGCGCCATATCGGCGCCGACGGTGTTTAACATCACCTGATTATGGTCGATACTGCCTTCAATAAGCACATTAGTGGCGGGAACGTCGTTTAACGTCAGCGAACCGGCGCTCAGTTGGATCTGGGCTTTATTGCCTA
Organism: Salmonella sp. A29-2; assembly: GCF_020150755.1. Classification (NCBI taxonomy): domain Bacteria; kingdom Pseudomonadati; phylum Pseudomonadota; class Gammaproteobacteria; order Enterobacterales; family Enterobacteriaceae; genus Salmonella; species Salmonella sp. A29-2. Next base: position 94,311 of record NZ_CP083731.1, read on the forward strand.
ATACCCGACCGGCTTCGGGGCGCCAGGGCATAACGCCGCCGTTAACGCGCTGGGCGCTCAACCGCCATTCGCTGCCGGGACTATTGAGCGCCATATTGCGAAGTTGCAGGCGGTCGGCCTCAAACGGGAAAGGGGCGGTTTGCACTGAAATATTCAGCGTGCCGTCCTGTAACAGAATCGTGTCGACATGCAGCGGCGCGGTTAACTGGCGAATGCTCAGACCGATATCTACGGTTTTCGCGACCAGGGTAGCAGGCTGACCATCACGACCAAAGGTCACATTCTCCAGTAAAAGATGGGATGGGGCGGAAAAACGATGATCCATCACGTCGAATGTGAGGTGATAACCGCTGTTCTCTGATACCCAGTTGCTGATGTGATCTGCGCCCCAGCGCGTTTGCAGCAGAAAATAAAAGCCGAAAATCACCACTAAACAGGCGATCAGCACATAGAGAAGCAACCTCCCAATCAATTTCATGGTCTTCCATCCCGTGAAATGCACATAGGGGATTTATGCACGATTTGCGTGCAATCCTCAAGACAGGAATGGTGAAAGAGCGTTACAGCAGCGGCGAATCGTGTCGCCGCCGCAGGGTTTTTACGGTTTTTCCGGCGGGAGAATCAGGTTCAACACGATAGCCGTGATGCCGCCAGCGGCAATTCCGGATGAGAGCAGATTTTTCACCCATTCCGGCGCGAACTGCAGGATCTGCGGCTGTTGCGAGACGCCAAGACCCACGGCCAGCGACAGGGCGATAATCAGAATCGCGCGGCGGTTCAGCGGCTCACGCGAGACAATACGCACCCCGGAGGCGGCAATGGTGCCGAACATCACCAACGTGGCGCCGCCGAGCACCGGTTCCGGGATATGCTGCACAAAACCGCTTACCGCCGGGAACAGGCCGAGCACAATCAGCATCAGCGCGACGACAAATCCCACATAGCGACTGGCGACGCCGGTCAACTGAATTACGCCGTTGTTCTGACCGAAACAGGAATTCGGGAACGTATTAAATACCGCTGAAACAAATGAGTTCAGGCCGTTAGCCAGTACGCCGCCCTTTAGCCGTTTCATGTACAAGGGGCCGGATACCGGCTGCTCGGAGACATCAGAGGTAGCGGTGATGTCGCCGATGGTCTCCAGCGACGTAATCATAAAGACCAGCATCAACGGCAGTAACAGGTTCCAGTCAATACCCAGACCATAATACAGCGGGGTCGGCACCATCAGGATGTCCTGTGAGACCGGCGCGTTATTCTCAGGCAACATGCCCATAAACCAGGCCAAAAGATAGCCAGCCGCCATGGCAATAACCAAAGAAGCCACGCGCAGGTAGGGATTACGCTGCCGATTCAGCAGGATAATAATGGCCAGGACGACGCCGGCCAGCAGCAGGTTTTTCGGTGCGCCAAAGGTGTTGTCGCTCATGGCGGCATAGCCGCCGCCGATGGAGGTTAGCCCCACCTGAATCAGCGACAGGCCAATAATCATCACCACGACGCCGGAGACTAACGGCGTGATAATCCGGCGCGCCAGATGTAGAATGCGAGAAAGCACCATCTCGGTGCAGCTTGCCAGCATCAGCGTGCCGAACAGCGCCGCCATCATCGTCGGGACGTCCGCGCCGCCGGTTTTCAGCGCGGTACCGCCCATAATCAGCGGGGCGACAAAGTTAAAACTGGTTCCCTGGATGGATAACAGCCCCGATCCTACCGGCCCCCACGCTTTGATTTGAATAATAGAGGCTACGCCGGAGGCGAACAGCGACATGCTGATAATGTGCTGCGTATCCTGCGCCGGTAAACCCAACGCCTGGCAGATTAACAGCGCTGGCGTGATTACCGCGACAAACATGGCCAGCAGATGCTGACAAGCGGCAAAAAGGGTTTGAGGGAGCGGCGGGCGATCTTCAAGACGGTAAATTAATTCGCTGTTTTGCGTCTGCGCAACCGGTTGCGCATCTGCCGGCTCGATGGCGTTAACGGACATCAGGGACATTCTCGTGGTGGAAAAGCGGTGATTTTATCTGACCAGATGGTAAAAGCAAACGATTGCGAGCGAATATTCTTAATATTTAAAAAAGATAAATGCACCTTTTTATATAACTTTTTGCCTTTTTCTGCTTAAAATCCATGCCGAAGACTCGCAAAGAGCTAAAAAACTGACTCAGGAAATGATTTGTGCGCACATGTCACAGCGCACTACAGGAGCTTTAAATGTTTGAACTCGATACCTTATCGACCCTTGTCGCCGCCACGCTGGTGCTGCTACTGGGTCGCAAGCTGGTCCAGTCTGTCTCCTTACTGAAGAAATATACGATTCCGGAGCCGGTGGCGGGGGGGCTACTGGTCGCGGTTGCGCTGCTGGTGCTGAAAAAAAGCGTCGGTTGGGAGGTCAACTTTGATATGACCCTGCGCGATCCGTTGATGCTGGCGTTTTTCGCGACGATCGGCCTTAACGCTAACCTTGCCAGCCTGCGCAAGGGGGGGCGTGTTGTTGGCGTCTTCCTGGTCGTCGTGGTCGGATTACTGCTGATGCAGAATGCCATCGGTATCGGCATGGCGAGTCTGTTGGGGCTGGACCCGTTAATGGGGCTGATTGCCGGGTCAATTACGCTGTCCGGCGGACACGGTACCGGCGCGGCGTGGAGTAAACTGTTTGTCGAACGTTATGGTTTTGCCAGTGCCACCGAAGTTGCGATGGCATGTGCAACCTTTGGCCTGGTGCTGGGCGGGTTGATTGGCGGCCCGGTAGCGCGTTATCTGGTGAAACACTCCACCACGCCGGATGGAATGCCTGACGATCAGGCCGTGCCGACGGCCTTTGAAAAGCCGGATGTGGGCCGTATGATCACCTCTCTGGTGCTAATCGAAACCATCGCCCTGATTGCTATCTGTCTGACCGTGGGCAAAATCGTAGCGCAGCTACTGGCGGGAACGGTGCTTGAACTGCCGGTCTTCGTTTGTGTGCTATTTGTTGGGGTGATCCTCAGCAATGGCCTGGCGCTGGTGGGTTTTTATCGCGTATTTGAGCGTGCTGTTTCGGTGCTGGGGAACGTGAGTTTGTCACTGTTCCTGGCAATGGCGCTGATGAGCCTGAAGCTGTGGGAACTGGCGTCGCTGGCGCTGCCGATGCTGGCGATTCTGGTGGTACAGACCATCTTCATGGCGCTGTACGCGATCTTCGTCACCTGGCGCATGATGGGGAAAAACTACGATGCGGCGGTGCTGGCGGCGGGTCACTGTGGTTTTGGCTTGGGCGCAACGCCGACCGCCATTGCTAATATGCAGGCGATTACCGACCGTTTTGGCCCCTCGCATATGGCGTTCCTGGTGGTGCCGATGGTCGGCGCGTTCTTTATCGATATCGTCAATGCGTTGGTGATCAAGCTGTACCTGATGTTACCGATTTTCGCGCAATAAGGGTTTGTACGGCGGCATTAAAGCCGCCGTGCTCACTAGGCGTTGGAATAACGTTCGGTTTCCGGCATCCAGCGCTCAATCAGCGCTTGTGCCTGCTGCGGATAACGTTCGTGAATATGACGGGCAATACGCTGAACTTCGGGGATCATGGCTTGATCGCGCAGCAAATCAGCTACTTTAAATTCGGCGTTACCCGTCTGGCGCGTGCCCAGTAATTCTCCCGGGCCGCGAATCTCTAAATCTTTTTGCGCAATCACAAAGCCGTCATTGCTGTCGCGCAATACCTGTAAACGCTTCTGCGCCGTTTTCGACAACGGTGATTTATAGAGCAGCACGCAGTGCGACGCGACCGCGCCACGGCCAACGCGTCCTCTGAGCTGGTGCAGCTGCGCCAGGCCCAGCCGCTCGGGGTTTTCAATAATCATCAGGCTGGCGTTAGGAACATCGACCCCCACCTCAATCACCGTAGTGGCGACCAGCAGATGCAGTTCACCCTGCTTAAAGGCCTGCATCACCGCCTGTTTTTCGGCGGGCTTCATGCGGCCGTGTACCAGGCCAATATTCAACTCCGGTAACGCCAGCTTGAGTTCCTCCCAGGTGGCCTCCGCCGCCTGCGCTTCCAGCAGGTCAGACTCTTCAATCAGCGTACAGACCCAGTAGGCCTGACGGCCTTCGGTTGTGCAGGCGTTGCGCACACGATCAATGATTTCATGGCGACGGGTATCCGGAATAGCAACGGTAGTGACAGGGGTACGGCCCGGCGGGAGCTCGTCAATCACCGAGGTATCGAGATCGGCGTAGGCAGTCATCGCCAGGGTGCGCGGAATGGGCGTTGCGGTCATAATCAACTGATGCGGATGAAAGCCCTGTTGTTGGCCTTTTTCCCACAATGCCAGCCGCTGGTGGACGCCAAAGCGGTGCTGCTCATCGATAATGACCAGCGCCAGCCCGTTAAACTGCACCTGTTCCTGAAAGATAGCGTGGGTGCCGACAATCATCTGCACCTGACCGCTGGCAATAGCCTCTTGCTGCGCCTGACGCGCTTTACCTTTTTGCTTACCCGCCAGCCAACCCACTTCAACGCCCAACGGTTCGAACCAGTTGCGAAAATTATTTGCGTGCTGTTCAGCCAGCAATTCGGTCGGCGCCATCAGCGCCACCTGCTTACCGTGGGCAATAGCGCGCAAGGCGGCAAGCGCCGCAACCAGCGTTTTCCCTGAGCCGACGTCGCCCTGAACCAGACGCATCATCGGCACATCGAGCGCCATATCACGTTCGATCTCTGCTACCACCCGCGCCTGCGCGCTGGTGGGTTTAAACGGCAACGACGCCAGCAGCTTGTCTTTCAATATGTTGTTGGTACTTAGCGGCTGAGCGTGATAACGCTGCGCGCCTGCGCGAAGCGCCAGCATACTGAGATTATGCGCCAGTAGCTCTTCAAGAATAAGCCGCCGCTGCGCCGGGTGTTTGCCGGTTTCTAAATCGGCGAGCTGGAGCGTCGGCGGCGGGCGATGCAAGGTACGTAGCGCCTCCGGCAGGCTCATCATACCCTGCGCCAGTTCCGGCGGCAGTAGTTCGGCAATGGCGCAGGTGTCGAGCAACTCCAGCGCCTGATCGGTAAGCTTGCGCAGTGTCGCTTGCTTCACGCCCTCGGTGGTCGGATAGACGGGGGTGAGCGTTTCCTGAAGTTCCGGCGTGCTGAGATCGCCCTGCAGGCGATATTCCGGATGGATCATCTCTGCGCCATACTTGCCGCGCTTCGCTTCCCCGTAGGCCAGCACACGTCGTCCCGTCGCCAGGCTGTTTTTCATCGCTGCGTTAAAATTGAAAAAGCGCATGGTAAGAATGCCGGAACCGTCGCTAATCTGGCAGGTCATCATCCGACGACCACCGAAAGTGATGTTACAGTTCAGCACTTCGCCTTCAACGGTGGCGTAGATGCCAGGTAGCAGTTCGCCAATGGGGTAGAGATGTGTACGGTCTTCGTAACGCAGAGGGAGGTGAAGCAGGAGGTCCTGCACGGTATGCAGGCCAATTTTCGCCAGTTTACTGCTTTGCGCTGCGCCGACGCCTGTCAGGGAATTGAGCGGAACAGCGTCTAACAAGCGGCCTGACATGGTGATTACCCTGCCGCCTGCATCGTCGCCCACCAGTCAGCATCGGCGTCGATTTCGCCCTGCTGATTGACGCGAGGATAAGGCAGACCTTTACGTTTAGCGACTTTCGCCAGCACCGGATAACCACCCTCAAACAGCAGGCGCTGCTGTTCATCTTCCGGCAACATGCTATTTTCACGCAGATACATGCCCGCGTTCTGACGCTGGCGCTGGGCTTCATAAAGAATGAGCGCGGAGGCGACGGAAACGTTCAGCGACTGTACCATACCGATCATCGGAATGATGATATCCCGATCCGCCAGGTCTAATGCTTCCTGCGTAATACCGGTTTTCTCCTGACCCATCAGAATACAGGTCGGGCGCGTGTAATCAATCTCGCGAAAGTCTACGGCCTTATCAGAAAGATGGGTTGCCAGAATCTGCATTCCCCGACCTTTCAAATGGGCTACCGCATCGCCAATGGTACGGTGAGTTTTCACCTGTACCCAACTGTTGCTGCCCGCCGCCGCGGAAGCCATGGTGCGCATCCGGCTACCAGGCCAGATGGCATGGACTTCATGGACGCCAACGGCATCTGCGGTACGAATGATTGCAGAAACGTTATGAGGTTTGTGGACTTGCTCCATGCAGACCGTGAGATCAGGCTGACGCCTGGCGAGCATTTCGCATATACGCGCATAACGTTTTGGATTCATAGCGCTAGTTTCGGTTACGGGTGACTTTAATAACGTCTGGCATCACGCGGATTTTGCGCATGATATTCGCCAGATGTACGCGATCGCGTGCGGTAAGGCGAATAAAGGTACTATAGACGCGACCATCTTTCTCTTCAGTATTCAGGCTTTGAATATTGGAGGTGGTGGTATTAATCGCCGCCGTCAGGTTAGCCAGCGCGCCCTGATGGTTAAACATTTCCACCTTGATTTCGGTAATGAATTCCTGCTCCGTCTCTTTGTCCCATTCGACCGCCATAAATTTCTCTGGCTCTTTCTGGTATCCACGGATATTACGGCAGGATTCGTGGTGGATCACCAGTCCTTTACCTGGGCTTACGTGAGCGATGATCGGGTCGCCTGGGATCGGACGACAACACTTCGCAAAGGTGATAAGCACGCCATCCGCGCCTTTAATCGGCAGGTGGCCGTGATTCGATTGCGCAACGGTCGGCACCACGGCTTCGCCTTGCTGCAGATTTTTCGCGACCACTACGCTCATCGCGTTGCCGAGACCGATCTCCGCCAGCAGATCGTCAAGCGTTGCCAGCTTCATTCGATCCAGTTCGCGCTGAATATTTTCCTGCGGAATTTCCGCCAGCTTACGACTGCCGCCTAAAGCATGGTTAAGCAGACGACGGCCCAGGCTTACGGAGTCATCACGTTTGAGGTTTTTCAGCAACTGACGAATTTTAGCGCGCGCTTTAGAGCTGACGACAAAGTTCAGCCAGGCGGCGTTGGGACGCGCGCCCGGCGCGGTAATAATTTCGACGGTCTGACCGCTGCTAAGCGGCTGCGACAGCGGATAAGGCTGCCGGTCGACACGCGCGCCGACGCAGGCGTGGCCGATATCGGTATGCACGGCGTAGGCGAAGTCCACCGGCGTAGCGCCAGCGGGCAGTTCGACAATGCGTCCTTCCGGGGTGAAAACGTAAATCTCATCCGGGAAGAGATCGGATTTTACGCTTTCGATAAATTCAAACGAACTACCGGCGCTCTGTTGTAGCTCCAGCAGGCTCTGCATCCAGCGCTGGGCGCGGATCTGCGCCGTGGTGCTGGTCTCACCGTGTTCTTTATACGCCCAGTGCGCCGCGACCCCCATTTCCGCCATCTGATCCATATCTTCGGTACGGATCTGGACTTCAACAGGAACGCCGTGCGGGCCGATCATCGAGGTGTGCAAAGACTGATAGCCGTTCGCTTTGGGAATGGCAATATAGTCTTTCACCCGTCCCGGACGAGGCTTATAGAGACTGTGCATCTGGCCGAGTACGCGATAGCAGGTATCGGAGTCATGAACGATGACGCGGAAAGCGTAAATGTCCATGATCGAGTGAAAACGCTGCTCTTTGAGCACCATTTTGCAGTAGATCGAGTAAAGATGTTTTTCGCGACCGCTAACGCGACACGGAATTCCCGCCTCTTGCAAACGTCCTTCGATTTCAGAGAGGATTTTTTGGATCATCTCTTTACGGTTGCCGCGCGCCGCTTTTACCACTTCTTTAATGACGCGGTAACGATTGGGATACAGCGCTTCAAAACCCAGCTCTTCCAGCTCGGTTTTAATGTGATGAATACCTAAACGGTGCGCCAGAGGACTGTAGATTTCCAGCGTTTCACGGGCAATACGACGACGTTTATCCGGGCGTAACGAGCCCAGCGTGCGCATGTTATGGGTACGGTCAGCAAGCTTAATGAGAATGACGCGGATATCCTGCACCATCGCCATAATCATTTTGCGAAAGTTTTCGGCCTGCGCCTCTTTCTTATCGCGGAACTTGAGCTTATCAAGTTTCGATACCCCCTCTACCAGCTCGGCAACGCTTTTACCGAAAAGCTGTTCCATGTCCTGATAGGTGGCGGGGGTATCTTCAATCACGTCATGCAGCAGAGCGGCCATCAGCGTTTCGTAGTCGAGTTTCATCTCGGCCAGAATACAGGCCACCGCTACCGGGTGCGTGATATAGGGTTCACCGCTTGAACGTGTCTGGCCCTCGTGAGCGTCACGTGCAACGAGATACGCCTGCCGAAGACGCTTAATCTGGTCTTCCGGCAGGTAGGTTTGAATCAGTTGATTCAGGCTTTCAAACAGATACAAGGGCGACCCGCTTTGTGATTAACGACGACCTTCAGCAATAGCGGTAACGGCTTGTAATTCAGCGGCTTCCTGCTCTTGCTGTTCCTGGCGCTCGCGGACGTCAAGGATCTGGTTGTTAATCAGACCTTCTTCGATTTCGCGCAGCGCGATAACGGTAGTTTTATCGTTTTCTTCCGGTACCAGCGGATCCTTTCCGCCTACCTGCATCTGACGAGCGCGACGCGCGGCGACCAGTACCAGGTCAAAACGGTTACCAATTTTCTCTACAGCGTCCTGAACAGTTACGCGTGCCATACTTAAAATGCTCCACAGGTGAAGAAATGACTGGGCATGATACTGAAAGTGGGTTCAGTCTGCCAACAATTTGCTGATTAAAGCGTCATGACGCTGCTTTTGGCGGCTCATACGCAGACGTTCAGCGCGAATGATGGTTTTCAAGTCGCTTAACGCGGTATCAAAGTCGTCATTCACAATAAGATAATCATATTCGGCGTAATGGCTCATTTCTGCAACCGCTTGCGCCATTCGTTTGGCAATGACTTCTTCGCTATCTTGCCCGCGGCCGCGTAAACGGCGATCCAATTCGATCTTTGATGGCGGCAAAATAAAAATGCTGCGTGCTTGCGGCATCTTTTCGCGAATTTGCTGGGCGCCCTGCCAGTCGATATCCAGAAAAACATCAACGCCGGTTGCCAGCACTTGCTCAATGGTTTCGCGCGAAGTGCCGTAGTAATTGCCAAACACTTCCGCGTGCTCCAGAAACGCCTCCCTGCCAATCATGGTTTTAAACTCATCATGATTTACAAAGAAATAGTGCTCACCGTGCACTTCACCCGGACGCGGCGCGCGCGTGGTATGTGAAACGGAAACCTGAGTGTCATACAACGGTTGGGTTTTTAATAAAGCCTGAATCAGGCTGGATTTACCCGCGCCACTGGGGGCAGAAACAATATAAAGCGTACCTTGAGCCATGAGTATCTTACGTCTGTGATTATCGAAATAGAGCCTTGATACGGGCTTATTATACACATCGCCGTTATGCGACGTAGTCTTTGTCACACTTTTTGCGCCAGATTATTGCATTTTGCGTCCCTTTTTCCGCTTTTATCGCGTCGTTGCAGCAACCCACCAAAAAATCTGGAAAGCGGCTCGGATGATGCATTTTTACCTGTCGGTTTTTATTCACTAAAGCGCTATACCTGCCGGGCAATGTGCGCAGGAGGTCGTGATGAGATTATGGAAAAGTATGGCGTGGGGAATTTTATTGTGGCATTCGCAGAGTGGGGCGCTTTGCCCGGCCTGGCCGCCAGCAAGGGCCGCTGAAGAAATCGCCCGTTTACAGCAACAGCTCGCTGACTGGAATGACATCTACTGGAAACAAGGTGTTAGCGCGGTTGACGATAGTGTGTACGACCAACTCAGCGCAAGGCTGGTTCAGTGGCAACGCTGTGTTGGTCAGGATGTTTCATCTACTCCGGTTTCACCGCCGTTAAACGGTACAACAATGCATCCTGTTGCGCATACGGGCGTACGCAAACTCGCGGACCGACAGGCGGTAGAACAGTGGATGCGCGGGCGCAGCGAGCTTTGGGTACAGCCAAAAGTGGATGGCGTAGCGGTAACGCTGGTTTATCAAAACGGTAAACTGACCAGGGCCATTAGCCGGGGTAACGGACTACAAGGCGAGGACTGGATGCCAAAAATTCGCCTGATCCCCTCTATACCGCAGACAACACAAGGCGCGCTAGCTAACGCGGTGTTGCAGGGCGAAATCTTTCTACAGCGCGAGGGGCATATCCAGCAACGGATGGGCGGGATGAATGCGCGCTCGAAAGTCGCAGGAATGTTAATGCGCCAGGATAACGCCTCCGCGCTAAATTCGTTGGGTATTTTTATTTGGGCGTGGCCGGACGGTCCGGCAAATATGCCCGAAAGATTAAGCCAACTTGCTAAGGCTGGATTCAGTCTGACGAAGAAATATTCCCTGGCGGTAAAAGATGCCAGCGAGGTCGAGCGGGCGCGCCAGTCATGGCTGACGTCAGCATTACCCTTTGTAACGGATGGCGTAGTGATACGCATGGCTAAAGAGCCCGCGGCACAATACTGGCGACCCGGGCAGGGCGACTGGCTGGCAGCATGGAAATATCCGCCAGTAGCGCAGGTCGCGCAAGTGAGCGCTATTCAGTTCTCGGTGGGGAAAAGCGGCAAAATTACCGTAGTAGCGTCGCTTGTCCCCGTTATATTGGATGATAAGCGGGTTCAGCGGGTCAATATCGGCTCTGTGAAACGTTGGGAAGCGTGGGATATCGCGCCGGGCGATCAGATCCTGGTGAGTCTGGCGGGGCAAGGCATTCCCCGGCTTGATGAGGTCGTCTGGCGGAGTCGTGAGCGGAGTAAGCCTGTACCGCCTGATAGCCATTTCAACTCGCTGACCTGCTTTTACGCGTCGGCAACGTGTCAGGAACAGTTTATCTCCAGGCTGGTATGGCTGGGGTCACGGTCGGCGTTGGGTCTGGACGGAATGGGTGAAGCCAGCTGGCGGGCCTTGCATCAGACGCATCGCTTTGAGCATATCTTCTCCTGGCTTACCCTGACGTCAGCGCAAATAGCCAACACGCCAGGCTTTGCTAAAGGAAAAAGCGAGCAGATATGGCGGCAATTTAACCTGGCGCGCCGGCAGCCGTTTACCCGCTGGATCATGGCGATGGATATCCCCTTAACGCAGGCCGCATTACAGGCCAGCGGCGATCGCTCATGGGAGCAGTTATTAATGCGAACAGAGCAACACTGGCGGCAGTTGCCAGCGACGGGCGAGCGCCGTGCCGGGAGAGTTATCGACTGGCGGGATAATCCGCAGATCAAAACGCTGAGCAGATGGCTGGCTGCTCAGCATATTCCAGGATTTGGGTCTTAGTGCCCTTCATGGCGGTAATAAAATACCGGCAGGCCAAGTTTAAGACGTAGCGCTAATAACCTTGCTGTAAAGCCAAACAGTAGCGTAGAGATAACGACGACATCCGGATTCATGACGTAATGTTGCAGCGCAATATAGAGCACCGCCGAGGCGAACGAAATGCCGGCATATAGCTCTTTTTGAAACACCAGTGGAATGCGTTTGCAGAACATATCGCGGAGCACGCCGCCAAAGACGCCGGTAGTGACGGCGGCTACCACGGCGATAATTGGCCCTTCGCCCATATCAAGGGCTATCTGAGCGCCAATAATAGAGAAAACCACCAACCCCAGCGCGTCAAGTACCAGGAAAAGCTTGCGTAAATAGGGCATGACGGGGGCAACAATGGTGGTCAATACAGCGGCAGTCGCCACAATAATGACATATTCGGGATGCTTCACCCAACCCAGCGGATAGTGACCGAGCAGAATGTCGCGAACCGAGCCTCCACCAATGGCGGTGGCGGTAGCAATAATAATTACGCCGAATGTATCCATGCGACGACGACCCGCAGCGAGTGCGCCCGTCATGGCCTCGGCAGTGATGCCAATTAAATAAAGAACGTGCAACAGCATGATTTCCCCCTAATTTACTGGGGGCGAAGATTAACGATTTGTGCGCTGTATCACGATTGAGATTTTCTAAGGCATTACGCGATTAATAAATTTTAGTAATGATTTTAAATTTATGATTAATAATTATTTATTATAAATATCAATAAATTGAACGTCATTTTTGTGGTTTATTGTATGCGAGGTTTTTCTGTTTTGACTTAGATAAATTACCTGAACGGCGCCCTGGACGCGCCGCCGGTGAGTCATTTCATTATGGCTGCTGTGCGGTAAGTTGTGTGATGAAGCGCTGGCGCGAGCGTTCCACATACTGTTGCAAGCCATTGGAATCAAAGAAAGCCTGTGTATCGCCGTTGCGAAGTTGCTGTCGTTTCTCCAGTAGCCCGAAGCGGTCACCTTTGTTGGCAATAAAGATATCAACATGCTGGGCGGCCAGTGTCTTAAAGCTGCTCTGAATATCAGTAACCAGGTCAGGGTAATTTTTGTTGTTAATCAGCAGATAGTCAGGTGTGGCGAGACTATCTGCGTAAATTAGCGTCTTGCCGTTGCGGAGCGTTACGCGCCAGGAGGTTGAGCCGGGTAGATGTCCAGGCGTGAATAGCGCTGTCACGGTTATCCCTCCGAGGCTGATGCTTTCCTGGTTGTGGATAATTTTATCGGTGGTGACGGGCGGGAAGGGGAGCGCATCGCCAAGCGCAAAATCCTCTCGTCCACCCCTCGCCATCTGATCGGCGTTGGGTTGGCTGGCGACCAATTGTGCGCCGCTCCACGCTTTCAAACGTGCCATGCCCCCCGCTTGATCCAGCCGCGCATGGCTATTCAACAGATAGCGCACGTCTGTGAGGCGGAATCCTGCCGCTTCAATATTCGCTTTAATTTGCGGTGCGCTTTCATCCAACCCCGCATCAATAAGAATATGCCCTGCCGGAGTGGTCAGCAGAATAGAAGAGAGATTTTCCGTGCCGACATACCACACGCCTTCTGTGATTTGAAACGGCTTTATAGGCTTAGCCCACGCTTTAAACAGTGATAACGGAGGCGCGGGTGATAACGGTTGTGAAGGATCTAATGCCGCCATGGCAGGAAGTGCTGATGTTGAAAATATACATACAAGGAATAATGCATAGCGATTCATAATGTTCTCCTGATTGAAGCGCCCGCAGTATACCTGGCAGTAATTTAGCCAGGTTCAATAAGAGAAACGTTTAATGAACTTGCTGCAAATGGATATGAACCTGTTAAAAGTACTGTATGTGCTGCTGGAGACGAGCTCTACGGGGAAAACGGCGCAAAAGCTGGCTTTGTCGCCTTCTGCGGTAAGTCATGCGTTAATGAGATTGCGCGATGCGCTAAACGACCCGTTGTTTCGACGGGAAGGGAACCGCCAGATTGCTACGCCTTATGCGCAGGCGCTGCGTGACAAATTGGCGCCTGTGTTTGTTTCGCTTAATGAGGAGCTGTTTGGCGATAAAGAGAACGGCTCCCGTTGTTTCCGGGTGGTACTTCCTCCCGCATTGAACGCGCTGCTTACGCCCGTTCTCGCAGAGAAAGGTCATCTTCATCAGGCGGTGATCGAGTGCCTTCCTTTTGCCCGCCGACCCTGGCGTGATGAACTGTTGGATAGCTCGGTTGATTTGGTGCTGGCAATTGGCGACCATCAAAAGCAGGTAAGCGCTCTGCATTACGAGCGGGTGGGGACTACGCGTTTGATCGCGGTTTATGGCGCGCCATTGCGTTCACGTCTGGAGAATGCCGCAGAGTTGAATTTTGCTGATCTACAGCATTATCAGCACATTTACTGTTTGCCGTGGACAAAAGAGAACAATGAACTGGACAGGCAGCAGGCTCGTGCCGGGTTTGAACGTCCGCTGGCGTTTGTTTGTCATGATTACAGTCAACTTGCGCCTGCTGTCCAGTCGGCGCCGCTAATGGCGATTGTACCGCGCCCCTGGTATGAAAATTTATCCGATAAGCGCGGTCTTTTTGTCCTGCCGCTTGCCGGGGAGCAGGCGGAAGGCGCTATTTTTATGCAGTATCGGGCTTCGACGGTAGAGTGGAAGCGGCGCCTTATCGACGCTATTCGCCGGAAATTAAAAACGTACTACCGATAAACGCGAGAGCCCGCATAAGGCGGGCTCTGTGACATATTGAGCGCCAGAATTATTCAATATTCTGGATTTGCTCGCGCATTTGCTCGATCAACACTTTTAATTCAATAGCGGAGTTAGTTACATCAGCGTTGATGGATTTGGAGGCCAGGGTGTTCGACTCACGGTTAAATTCTTGCATCATGAAGTCCAGACGGCGACCTACCGCCTCTTTTTTCTTCAGAATGTTGTAAGTCTCTTTGACGTGCGCTTCCAGACGATCCAGCTCTTCCGCCACATCTATGCGTTGCGCCATCATCACCAGCTCTTGCTCCAGACGGTTGTTTTCCAACTGAACCTGAGCATCTTCCAGCTTCGCGACCAGACGTTCACGCTGCCATTGCAGGATTTCCGGCATATGCGCGCGGACTTTCGCTACTTCGGCGCTGACGCCTTCCAGCCGTTGTTCAATCAGCGCTTTCAGCGCCTGGCCTTCCGTTTCACGCGCGACGATAAAGTCATCCAGCGTACCGTCCAGCGCGGCTAGAATTTCTGCGGCAATCGCGTCCAGATCCTGCTCTTGCGCCGCCATGACACCTGGCCAGCGCAAAATATCAACCGGATTGATTTCCCCTTCGTCGCTCTGCATTTTGACCCAGTTTGCGGCGCTAACTAATTGTTTCGCGAGCTTTTCATTCAGAATAAGCTCGCCTTGCGCGCTGGCATCGGGTTCAAAACGCAGCATACATTCGACTTTGCCACGCGTCAGGCGTGTACGAATGCGTTCGCGCACGACGGGTTCAAGACTACGGAACTGTTCCGGCAGACGAAAGTAAGTTTCCAGATAACGCTGGTTTACCGAGCGCATTTCCCAGGTCGCGCTACCCCATTCACCCTTGATTTCACGCCGGGCGTAGGCGGTCATACTGCGGATCATAGATGTTCCCGTTTTTAAAGGAGAGATGAGGGGATTATAGCTATCCAGGCCTTGTCAGGATAGGAATAACCATCGGAAGTCCGTATAATGCGCAGCCACATTCGTTTTAAGCCGGAGATCTCAATATGCGTCCAGCAGGCCGTAGCGCTAATCAGGTGCGTCCCGTAACCCTGACCCGTAACTATACAAAACACGCTGAAGGCTCGGTACTGGTCGAATTTGGAGATACCAAAGTGTTGTGCACCGCCTCCATTGAAGAAGGTGTCCCACGTTTTCTGAAAGGACAAGGCCAGGGGTGGATCACCGCAGAGTATGGCATGTTGCCTCGCGCTACTCATACCCGTAACGCGCGCGAAGCGGCAAAGGGTAAGCAGGGCGGTCGTACTATGGAAATTCAGCGTTTGATCGCGCGTGCGCTGCGTGCGGCGGTCGATCTGAAAACGCTCGGCGAATTTACCATTACGCTGGACTGCGATGTAATCCAGGCCGATGGCGGTACGCGTACAGCGTCTATTACCGGCGCCTGCGTGGCGTTGGCGGATGCGCTGAATAAATTGGTTGCCAACGGTAAGCTGAAAACCAACCCGATGAAAGGCATGGTGGCGGCGGTTTCCGTAGGCATCGTTAACGGCGAAGCGATCTGCGATCTGGAATATGTTGAAGATTCCGCCGCAGAAACCGACATGAACGTCGTGATGACTGAAGACGGCCGCATTATTGAAGTTCAGGGTACTGCGGAAGGCGAGCCGTTCAGCCATGAAGAACTTCTCACTTTGTTGGCGCTGGCCCGAGGGGGAATTGAATCCATTGTGGCGACGCAGAAGGCGGCGTTAGAAAATTGATTTTAAGGCGACTGAAAAGTCGCCTTTTTTTTGTCCGTAAATTTCGTAAATGATGAAAGTAAGAAAAGGAGCGAATCCATGAAACCGTATCAGCGCCAGTTTATTGAGTTTGCGCTTAACAAGCAGGTACTAAAGTTTGGCGAGTTTACGCTGAAATCCGGGCGCAAAAGCCCCTATTTCTTCAACGCCGGGCTGTTTAATACCGGGCGCGACCTGGCGTTGTTAGGCCGTTTTTATGCCGAAGCGCTGGTGGATTCCGGTATTGAATTTGATCTGCTGTTTGGCCCCGCGTACAAAGGTATTCCGATCGCGACGACGACGGCGGTTGCGCTGGCGGAACATCACGATAAAGACCTGCCGTACTGCTTTAACCGCAAAGAGGCAAAAGATCATGGCGAAGGCGGGAGTCTGGTGGGCAGCGCGCTACAGGGCCGCGTGATGCTGGTGGATGACGTGATTACCGCAGGTACGGCGATTCGCGAGTCGATGGAGATTATTCAGGCGCACGGGGCTACGCTGGCTGGCGTACTGATTTCGCTGGATCGTCAGGAACGTGGCCGCGGCGAGATTTCCGCGATTCAGGAAGTGGAGCGCGACTATGGTTGTAAGGTTATCTCCATCATTACGCTGAAAGACCTGATTGCCTATCTGGAAGAAAAACCTGATATGGCTGAGCATCTGGCGGCTGTGCGAGCATACCGGGAAGAATTTGGCGTGTAAGCGAATTGCCCGGTGGCGCTTTACCGGGCTTATGTTTCTGTCGCCTGGATAAGGCGTGAGCCACTATCCAGTCAGCGTTACTGTAGCTGAGCGGCAATGAGCGGCCAGCGGGCGTCGAAATCGTCCGTTGGGCGGTATTTAAATTCGCTACGCACGAACCGTGAAAGCATACCTTCACAGAAGGCTAACAGCTGGCTTGCCAGCAGATTTTCATCCGTCGTGTAGCCTTCGCCTTCACGCATTCTTTTTTCTCGTAGCACCTGGCGGAGCTGCGCTTCGATGCGTTCAAAAAGCTGATTAATGCGCCCCTGCAGGCGATCCTGTTCAAACATCAGCGCGTGCCCGGTAAGAATGCGCGTCAGGCCAGGGTTGCGTTCGCCAAAACCCAGAATCAGCAACACAATCAGGCGCAAACGCGTGCTGGTGTTTTTTTCATCTTTTAAAATCAGATTGATACGGGTAATCAGACTATCTTCGATAAACTCAATCAGGCTATCGAACATGCGGGTCTTGCTGGGAAAATGGCGGTATAGCGCCGCTTCGGAAACGCCGACCGAGGCCGCCAGTTTTGCCGTCGTGATGCGTTGGCTTCCATCGCTGGATTCAAGCATCAGCGCCAGTGACTGAAGTATTTCTTCGCGACGATTCCTTTTCGCAGTTTGTTTTTCTGCCATGTTACAAAATACCCCTGAAAATAAGCACTTGCCAGGCGAGCACCCACGCTATAACCGCAAACTCAGCGCTTGCGGCAGTATTATGACGTTATGGGGATGCGTAAAATTTACTTACGGCCAGAATGACCGAAGCCGCCCTCGCCACGTTCGGTGGCGTCAAATGCTTCCACCAGATTAAATTCGGCCTGAACGACCGGAACAAACACCATTTGCGCGATACGTTCGCCCGGTTCAATGGTAAAACTGTCCTGACCACGGTTCCAGATCGAAACCATCAGTTGCCCCTGATAATCGGAATCAATCAGCCCGACCAGGTTGCCCAGCACGATACCATGTTTATGGCCCAGGCCAGAACGCGGCAACATGACTGCCGCCAGTGATGGATCGGCGATATGAATGGCCAATCCGGTAGGCACCAACGTCGTTGCGCCAGGCGCCAGTTCTACGGCGTCGTCGAGACAGGCGCGCAGGTCAAGCCCGGCAGAACCAGAAGTAGCATAAGTCGGCAGCGGAAACTGCTGACCAACACGCGGGTCCAGAATCTTAACGTCGATTTTTTTCATCATAACGGGTCACGATCTCGTCGAGTAATAATTGGCCCAGGAGTTCTTTTCGCTCAAGCGGTAAGACTTTATCTCCATCCTGCCAGAAAAGGTGTAAAGCGTTTTTATCGCTATTAAATCCCTGATTTGAAATAGAAACATCATTTGCACAAATCAGGTCAAGGTTCTTACGGATACGTTTTTGCCGGGCGTATTCTTCCACATTATTCGTTTCCGCGGCAAACCCAACAACATAGGGGCGATTGTCACTGAGTGCGGCCACCCCGGCGACAATGTCCGGGTTTTTGACCATTTTTATTAGTAATTCATCACCTTGCGCCGCCTGTTTTTTGATTTTTTCACTGGCGATAGTCTCTGCGCGATAGTCAGCCACGGCGGCGCAGCTAATGAAAATATGCTGCTGTTGAACGGCGGCCTGAACAGCGGCTTCCATGTCCAGCGCGGTTATGACATCAACCCGTTTTACAAAAGGCGGCGTCGGTAACGAAACGGGACCGGAGACCAGCGTGACATTTGCGCCGCGACGCGCGGCGGCCGCCGCAATAGCGAAGCCCATTTTACCGGAGCTGTGGTTGGAAATATAACGCACCGGGTCGAGCGGTTCGCGCGTCGGGCCTGCCGTAATCATGATATTAAGATGTCGCAAATCGTTGACGGCAGCGAAATGCGCGGCGGCCTTATCAACGATAACTAATGGGTCCAGCATTCGGCCTGGGCCTACATCGCCGCACGCCTGACTGCCGCTATCCGGCCCCCAAATGAACAGGCCGCGAGAGGCGAGCACCTCCAGATTATGTTGCGTGGCGGCAGCGCGGTACATCTGTTGGTTCATGGCCGGAAGAACGGCCACCGGGGCTGGCGTCGCCAGGCAGATGGTGGAGACTAAATCATTAGCCATACCCGATGCTACACGGGCGATCAGATCGGCGGTCGCGGGGGCAAGAATCACCAGGTCGGCCCATTTCCCCAACTCGATATGCCCCATCGCAGCTTCGGCGGCAGGGTCAAGCAGACTGTCGGATACGGGATAGCCCGACACTGCCTGTAAGCTCAGGGGGGTAATAAAGGCTTTTGCCGCCTCGGTCATTGCCACGCGCACGTCAGCGCCGCGCTCACGTAAACGGCGCACCAGCTCCGGCGTTTTATACGCAGCGATACCGCCGCTAACGCCGAGAACAATTTTTTTACCGGCCAGGCTCATCATGTCTTTCCTGTTGGGTGACTTTGAAAGGCGGCTATTTTATCACAATCTCTACGGCGTCGTGTCTTTGCCTGCGCTCCACTTTGCGAGGCGCTACGCAAGAACAAAATCGGGGCGTCGATCTCTCCCAAAGGCTGTGCCACTATGCCGCTTCCTTAAAAAAGGAGGTGCGCGTATGGATACGTTGGACGAATTATTACCGCGTGAAAAAATGCTCAGATCCGGCATTGCTTCCCTCAGCGACGTGGAGCTGCTGGCGCTTTTTTTACGTACCGGCACGCCGGGAAAAGATGTTATGACGTTGGCAAAAGAGATATTGCAGCACTTTGGGTCGCTGTATGGCCTGCTGTCGGCGGACTTTGCGCAGTTTCGCGGCGTAAACGGCATCGGCCTGGCGAAATTCGCGCAGTTGAAAGGCATTGCTGAGCTGGCAAGGCGCTATTACAGCGTGCGCATGAATGAGGAAAGTGCGTTGCTGAGTCCGGAAATGACGCGGGAATTTCTGCAAAGCCAACTGACGGGCGAAGAGCGTGAGATCTTTCTGGTGATCTTCCTCGATGCCCAGCACCGGGTGCTTCAGCACAGCCGCCTGTTTTCCGGCACGCTTAACCACGTAGAGGTGCATCCGCGTGAGATTGTTCGGGAAGCGATTAAACTCAATGCTTCAGCGGTCATTCTGGCGCATAATCACCCTTCAGGCTGCGCAGAGCCAAGTAAAGCAGATAAACTTATCACTGAGCGCGTGATAAAGTGTTGCCAGTTTATGGATATCCGGGTGCTCGATCACCTGATAATTGGGCGCGGAGAGTACGTTTCTTTTGCCGAACGCGGCTGGATTTAAGATTCTTTGCGCGATCCATCGGGATCTTTGTCTGTTCGGGACTTGAGCATATCGCCGGGTCAGCGTATACTACGCCACCTTTGAGAATCTCGGGTTTGGCATTTGGGCCTGGCAATCGAGAGTTCAATAGAACTGCGCGATGACCAGGCTGTAAAGCCTGACGAGGCGCCGATACCCCATACGAAGCTCGAGCTAATTTGATTTTTGGAGAATAGACATGTCCCGAGTCTGCCAAGTTACTGGCAAGCGTCCGGTGACCGGTAACAACCGTTCCCACGCACTGAACGCGACTAAACGCCGTTTCCTGCCTAACCTGCACTCTCACCGTTTCTGGGTTGAGAGCGAGAAGCGTTTTGTCACCCTGCGTGTATCTGCTAAAGGTATGCGTATCATCGATAAAAAAGGCATCGAAACAGTTCTGTCTGAACTGCGTGCCCGTGGCGAAAAGTACTAAGTACTAAGAGGAAATAAGTCATGGCTAAAGGTATTCGTGAGAAAATCAAGCTGGTTTCTTCTGCTGGTACTGGTCACTTCTATACCACGACGAAGAACAAACGTACTAAACCGGAAAAACTGGAACTGAAAAAATTCGATCCAGTTGTCCGTCAGCACGTGATCTACAAAGAAGCGAAAATCAAATAATTCTCGCTTTGATGTAACAAAAACCTCGCTTCGGCGGGGTTTTTTGTTTTCTGGCCGTCCCCATATTAATGAGACCTGCCACACAGCCGGAGACGTTATGCCTGAATTACCCGAAGTTGAAACCAGCCGCCGGGGTATTGAACCCCATTTAGTTGGCGCTACTATCCTGCACGCCCATATCCGTAACGGCCGTCTGCGCTGGCCGGTTTCAGACGAAATTTATCGTCTGAGCGATACACCCGTCCTTAGCGTTCAGCGTCGTGCTAAATATTTACTGCTGGAGCTGCCTGACGGCTGGATAATTATTCACCTGGGGATGTCGGGAAGCTTGCGGATACTGTCGGAAGCGCTGCCGGCGGAAAAGCACGACCATGTCGATTTGGTGATGAGCAATGGCAAAATTCTACGTTATACCGATCCTCGCCGCTTTGGCGCCTGGTTATGGACCAAAGAGCTGGAAGGGCATAACGTACTGGCGCATCTGGGACCGGAGCCGCTAAGCGATGAGTTTAATGGCGAATATTTGCAGCAGAAATGCGCGAAGAAGAAGACGGCGATTAAACCCTGGCTGATGGATAACAAGCTGGTGGTCGGCGTGGGGAATATCTACGCCAGCGAGTCGCTGTTTGCCGCTGGTATTCACCCTGACCGCCTGGCGTCGTCACTCTCGACAGAGGAGTGCGACCTGCTGGCGCGGGTGATTAAAGCCGTTTTGCTGCGCTCTATTGAACAAGGCGGGACAACGCTGAAGGATTTTCTGCAAAGCGATGGGAAGCCGGGCTATTTTGCGCAGGAGTTGCAGGTGTACGGGCGCAAAGGCGAGCCGTGTCGGGTATGCGGTACGCCGATAGTCGCAACGAAACACGCACAGCGTGCGACGTTCTATTGCCGTCACTGTCAGAAGTAAAACGCCAGGCCAGGCAAGGAAACTTATTTCAACTTATCCATTAGCGCCTGATACACGTTGTCCGGCAGAAAGTGGGTCACATCGCCCTGATGGCGCGCCACTTCTTTGACCAGCGACGATGAAATAAACGACCACTCTTTGGACGGCATCAGGAAAACGCTTTCCAGTTGCGGCATCAGATGGCGATTCATATGCGCCAACTGCATTTCATATTCAAAATCCGCCACCGCGCGCAGACCACGAATCAGGATATTCGCCTGTCTGTCGCGGGCGAAATTGGCCATCAGGTCGCTAAAGCCCACCACCTCTACGTTATCCAGGTGTGCGGTCGCTTTTTGCGCCAGCGCCACACGTTCGTCCAGGGTGAACATGGGTTTCTTGCCGGGGCTGGCGGCGATGGCCAGAATGACATGGTCGAACATCTGCGTTGCGCGCGTCACAATATCGAGATGACCGTTAGTAATCGGATCAAACGTACCTGGATAAATCGCCCGTTTTTGCATGACAGTCCTCAATGCGTTTTCGGTGGCAGATAAGGTTCCAGCAGTTGCAGCAGACGCTGGAGCGCGCCCTGATTTTGATACAGCACTTCAACTGCGTGACGTCCGTAGAAATTACGATAATCAGCGTCGGTCAGTAAAGAGGAAACTTCTTTTGCCAGCGTAGCCGCATCGGTAATCGTGATAAGTCCGCTCGCCTGATCCAGACGGGCGCAAATATCTTTAAAGTTAAAGGTATGCGGACCCATCAGTACCGGAATCGCATGAGCGGCGGCCTCCAGCGGGTTATGACCGCCGCGTTCAACCAGCGAACCACCAACAAAGGCGAGATCGGCAATGCCATAGAGCAACATTAATTCGCCCATGGTATCGCCTACCACGACCTGGGTGCTGGCGGACGGTACTTCGCCCGAAGAACGAGTGATGTAGCTTAACCCTGCCTGACGCACAAGATTGATAGCATCCGGGAAACGCTCCGGATGGCGGGGCACCAGAATCAGTAATAAATTCGGGAATTGATGTAATAACGCCTGGTGAGCGGCGATAACGATACTCTCTTCGCCATCGTGGGTGCTGGTGGCAATCCAGACCGGACGGTGCGGCGCCCACTGGCGGCGTAGCGTAACGGCTTTAGCCGCCAGCTGCGGCGTAACTGAAATATCAAATTTCAGACTGCCGGTGACCGTGACCTGATTGTTCTTCGCGCCCAATGCCACAAAGCGTTCGCCATCTTCTTCGTTTTGCGCGGCAATCAGGGTGATACGGCGCAAGAGCGTACGGACAAACTTGCCAAGCTTCGCATAACCCGCGGCGGAGCGGGCGGAAAGCCGCGCATTAGCGATAACCAGCGGAATATGACGTTTGTGCAGCGCAGCAATCAGATTTGGCCAGAGCTCAGTCTCCATGATCAATACCAGCTTAGGATCAATCTTATTGAGGAAACGATTGAGCGCATCGGGCAAATCATAAGGCAAGTAAACGTGCTGAACATCGTTGCCAAAGGCGGACTGGACGCGCTCCGAGCCGGTCGGCGTCATGGTCGTTACGGTAATAGGCAGATCGGGATAGCGATGACGTAGAGCGCGGACCAATGGGATGGCCGCCAGAGTTTCGCCCACCGAGACGGAATGCAGCATGATTCCGCCCGGTTTCAACGGACGGCGGTAGAATCCGTAGCGTTCACCCCAGCGTTTACGATAGGCCGGCGCTTTACGTCCACGCACCCAAAGCCGTATCCAGATCAGAGGCTGAATAAGGTAGAGAAGAGCGGTGTAAAGCAATTCGAGCATAGTAAATAGCTGACTTATGGATGTGCTGGGGATTCTATGTATTTAGCCTGGGCTTTACCATTACTTTTCCCATTTTTGCGCCAAATTGGCTCAGAAGCGAGGATTCCAGGCGCTGAACCCCATTATTTTTGCATTTTTACGCAATCCATTGAAATTTGCCGCCCTTGTCGCCCCAGACAATGGGAATGACCATTCACAAGAGAGGGATAAATTAATATCTCTTTGAATTTATGATTAAAAAAATGATTGTGTATAAAAATTATTCGTATCGGATTGCTGCGAAAGAAGTGTTACACTAGCGCATCTAAAATGAGTGCGGTATTAGCCATCGGGTTGCTGTGAAGCCTGGGGCGGTAGCGTGCTTTTTTCTGCTTATTTATCCGGACAATTTCAACCAAAGAGTCGCTTGTGGAAAAGCCATTTCGAAGAATTCTGATTATAAAAATGCGTTTTCATGGAGACATGTTACTTACCACCCCTGTCATCAGCACGCTGAAGCAGAATTATCCCGATGCAAAAATCGATGTGCTTCTTTACCAGAACACCATACCGATATTGTCGGAAAATCCGGAGATTAATACACTCTACGGCATCAGTAACAAAGGCGCAGGAACAAAAGAGAAGATCAAAAACGCGCTATCGTTAATCAAAAAATTGCGTGCTAACTCGTATGATCTGGTCGTCAATCTCACCGATCAGTGGAGCGTGGCGCTTATTGTGCGTTTTTTAAACGCAAAAATAAAAATCTCGCAGGATTTCGGTAATCGTCAGTCTGCTTTATGGAAAAAAAGCTTTACGTATTTAGTACCTTATGCGGGAGAACATGCTGTTGAGCGCACATTATCCGCGCTAAAGCCGTTAGCGCTAAAACAGTATGTCACGGAAACCACCATGAGCTATCGCCCGGAACATTGGGAAAACATGCGACAACAGCTCAAACAACTTGGTGTGACCCGACAATATGTTGTTATTCAGCCTACGGCACGGCAGTTATTTAAGTGCTGGGATAATGATAAATTCTCTCAGGTTATTGATGCCGTGCAGCGCCGCGGTTATCAAGTTGTACTGACGTCAGGCCCGGCCGCAGACGAGATGGCCTGCGTGGATGCTATTGCACGCGGCTGTGAAACAAAACCGGTTACTGGTCTGGCGGGTAAAACTCGCTTTCCTGAATTGGGCGCGTTGATTGACCATGCGGATCTCTTTATCGGCGTTGATTCGGCCCCTGGTCATATTGCCGCAGCAGTCAAAACGCCGGTCATTTGCCTTTTCGGCGCGACGGATCATGTATTCTGGCGTCCCTGGACCGACGACATCATTCAGTTTTGGGCAGGAAATTATCAGCCGATGCCTGAACGGCATGAGCTTGATCGTAATAAAAAATACCTTTCCGTGATTCCGGCTGAAGATGTTATCGCCGCGACGGAAAAAATGCTGCCGCATGAGGCACGCACCATAGATTTGGACAGCCTGCTATGAGAGTTGCCTTTTGCTTATATAAATATTTTCCTTTTGGCGGTCTGCAGCGTGATTTTATGCGCATTGCCCAAACCGTGGCGGCGCGAGGTCATCAGGTTCGTGTTTATACTCAGTCATGGGAAGGGGAATGCCCGGATAACTTTGAATTAATCCGCGTGCCGGTTAAATCCCGGACGAACCACGGTCGTAACGCAGAATATTATGCCTGGGTGCAACACCATTTGCGCG
Organism: Salmonella sp. A29-2; assembly: GCF_020150755.1. Classification (NCBI taxonomy): domain Bacteria; kingdom Pseudomonadati; phylum Pseudomonadota; class Gammaproteobacteria; order Enterobacterales; family Enterobacteriaceae; genus Salmonella; species Salmonella sp. A29-2. The sequence continues at coordinate 119,097 of NZ_CP083731.1, forward strand.
ACCACCCTGTCGATCGGGTGGTTGGATTCAATAAGATGCCGGGCCTTGATGTGTATTACGCCGCAGACGTGTGTTATGCCGAAAAAGTCGCACAGGAAAAAGGATTTTTCTATCGCCTGACATCACGGTATCGGCATTATGCTGCTTTTGAACGCGCCACGTTTGAACACGGCAAGCCGACGCAACTATTAATGCTGACGAATAAGCAGATTGCTGACTTCCAAAAACATTATCAGACTGAAGCGGAGCGTTTCCATATCCTTCCTCCGGGGATTTACCCGGACAGAAAATATAGCCAACAGATCCCAAACAGTCGTCAAATTTATCGTCAGAAAAATGGTATCTCAGAACAGCAAAAATTACTGTTGCAAGTAGGGTCTGACTTTACCCGTAAAGGTGTGGATCGCTCTATTGAAGCGCTGGCATCGCTACCCGAATCTTTACGGCAAAATACGGTGCTCTATGTTGTCGGGCAGGATAAGCCGAAGAAGTTTGCAGCACTGGCTGAAAGAAGCGGCGTCGGCACGAATGTACATTTTTTCTCCGGACGTAATGATATCGCGGAGTTAATGGCGGCAGCCGACCTTTTACTGCATCCAGCCTATCAGGAAGCTGCAGGTATTGTTTTGCTGGAAGCCATTACTGCTGGTTTGCCGGTGCTGACAACCGCGGTGTGCGGTTATGCACATTATATTGTGGATGCAAACTGTGGCGAAGCGATGACTGAACCTTTTCGCCAGGATGCGCTAAATGAGGTTTTACTCAAAGCGCTGACACAGCCTTCCTTACGCAACGCCTGGGCTGAAAATGCGCGGTATTATGCTGATACCCAGGATTTATACAGCTTACCGGAGAAGGCTGCAGATATTATTACAGGTGATTTAGATGGTTGAGCTGAAAGCGCCGTTAACCACACTATGGCACGGTAAAGATGCTTTTGAGGAAGTGAAAACGTTACAGGGCGAAGTGTTCAGAGAGCTGGAGACGCGTCGAACATTGCGGTTTGAGCTGGACGGCAAAAGCTACTTCCTGAAGTGGCATAAAGGCACTTCGCTGAAAGAAATTGTGAAGAACCTGATTTCGTTACGTATGCCTGTTCTGGGCGCTGACAGAGAATGGCACGCCATTCATCGTCTACATGAGCTGGGCGTTGATACGATGCACGGCGTTGGTTTTGGTGAAAAAGGCGTAAACCCGCTAACCAGAACATCATTTATTATCACCGAAGATTTAACGCCCACCATTAGCCTTGAAGACTACTGTGCTGACTGGGCTGTTAATCCACCGGACGCGCAGGTGAAGTGGATGATCATTAAGCGTGTTGCGACTATGGTACGTAAAATGCACGCCGGGGGAATTAATCATCGCGACTGTTATATTTGCCACTTTCTTCTGCATTTACCTTTCACTGGTCGCGAAGAGGATTTAAAAATCTCCGTAATCGACCTGCATCGCGCGCAGATACGTCAGCACGTTCCCCTTCGCTGGCGTGACAAAGATTTAATTGGGCTTTATTTTTCTTCAATGAATATTGGCCTGACTCAGCGAGATATATTCCGGTTTATGCGTGAGTATTTCTCTCTCCCCCTACGAGAGATTTTGCAAAAAGAATCGGGGTTGATTCATCAGGCAGATGTTAAAGCCGCTCGAATTAAAGAAAGAACAATAAGAAAAAATCTGTAATTATAATAATTATGCACTCAGTGAGTAATTTATGAGTGAGACAAGGATAGACAGAATGTCTGACATTAAAAGTTATATTTCAAACCAAAAAAACATAATTCAACATGATGATTTTTTTGGAAGAAGACTGGACATTGCTCTTTGCTTTGATCATGGTTTTATAATGCCAGCAGGTGTGGCAATATATTCCATTATCGAAAATAATAAAGATATTGAATACGCCTTAAAGCCAAAAGAGAGATGTCAGGTAAAAATTACTCTATAGGGTTATATTACTATTTTTGCTATTTAATATCTAAAGTCTTTAGATTAAGGTTTTAACTCTGGAGTATATATGAAAATAGCTTTTATTGGCGAAGCGGTATCCGGTTTTGGAGGGATGGAAACCGTTATTAGCAACGTTATCCATACGTTTGAAAATAGCTCTCCGAAAATCAACTGTGAAATGTTTTTCTTTTGCCGTAATGACAAAATGGATAAAGCATGGCTAAAAGAGATTAAATATGCGCAATCATTCTCAAATATAAAATTAAGTTTTCTTCGTCGAGCTAAGCATGTTTATAATTTTAGTCAATGGCTGAAAGAAACGTCACCAGATATTGTGATATGTATTGATGTCATCTCATGTCTTTATGCCAATAAAGCACGAAAGAAAAGTGGTAAACAGTTTACTATTTTCTCGTGGCCGCATTTTTCGCTCGACCATAAAAAACATGCAGAATGTATAACGTACGCGGATTATCATCTGGCCATAAGTAGTGGTATTAAAGAACAGATGATGGCACGGGGTATCTCAGCGCAAAAGATTAGCGTCGTTTATAATCCTGTCTCTATTAAAACAATCATTGTGCCTCCGCCTGAGCGCGATAAACCCGCTGTATTTCTCTATGTAGGGCGTCTTAAATTTGAAGGACAGAAAAGAGTTAAAGATTTATTTGATGGCTTAGCTCGTACGACAGGGGAATGGCAGCTACATATTATTGGTGATGGCTCAGATTTTGAAAAGTGCCAGGCCTATAGTCGGGAGCTTGGTATTGAGCAGCGTGTGATCTGGTATGGTTGGCAAAGCGCGCCGTGGCAAGTCGTACAGCAAAAAATAAGAAATGTCACCGCGTTACTACTTACCTCTGCATTTGAGGGATTTCCTATGACCCTGCTGGAAGCAATGTCATATGGAATTCCGTGTATTAGTTCTGATTGTATGTCTGGTCCGCGCGATATGATTAAACCCGGTTTGAATGGTGAGCTTTACACCACGGGGACTATAGATGATTTTGTAGGACACCTTAATCGCGTTATTTCTGGTGAAGTAAAATATCAGCATGATATTATTCCCGGCTCGATTGAGAGATTTTACGATGTGCTATATTTTAAAAATTTTAATAATGCGATATTCTCGAAATTACAAAAGTGATCACTATGAGCAGAAAATATTTTGAAGAAGAAGTCATTCAACAGACTTTAGATTATAACTATGCACAACATAGTGATGCTGATAAATTTAATATAGCTTATGGGATTGATAAAAACTTTCTTTTTGGCTGTGGTGTCTCTATTGCATCGGTTCTCCTCGCTAACCCAGAGAAGACGTTAGCTTTCCATGTTTTTACCGATTTCTTTGACTCTGAAGACCAGCAGCGATTTGAGGCATTAGCAAAACAGTACGCTACGCAGATTGTTGTTTACCTAATCGACTGTGAACGCTTAAAATCGCTACCCAGTACCAAAAACTGGACCTATGCAACATACTTTAGATTCATTATTGCCGATTATTTTTCAGATAAAACAGATAGAGTACTTTATCTGGATGCAGATATTGCATGTAAGGGGAGTATTCAGGAACTTATTGATCTTAATTTCACTGAAAATGAGATTGCGGCTGTCGTTGCTGAAGGCGAGTTGGAATGGTGGACTAAACGCTCGGTTAGCCTGGCAACGCCTGGGCTGGTTTCTGGCTATTTTAATGCCGGTTTTATTTTAATTAACATACCTCTTTGGACCGCAGAAAATATCTCTAAGAAAGCGATTGAAATGCTAAAAGATCCGGAGGTAGTACAGCGCATAACGCACCTTGATCAGGATGTATTAAATATATTGTTAGTGAATAAAGCGCGTTTTGTTGATAAAAAATTTAATACACAATTTAGCCTTAACTATGAATTAAAAGATTCAGTTATTAATCCAGTCGATGCTGAGACTGTATTTGTTCATTATATTGGGCCAACGAAGCCCTGGCATAGTTGGGGGGCTTACCCTGTGTCACAATATTTTTTACAGGCTAAGAGCAACTCACCATGGTCTCATTGTGCACTTTTAAATCCAGTCACTAGCCATCAGTTACGTTATGCGGCAAAGCATATGTTTAATCAGAAGCATTATACTTCGGGTATAAATTATTATATAGCCTACTTTAAACGTAAACTTCTTGAATAAAACCCATAGGTGATGTAATGGATTCATTTCCTGAGATAGAAATAGCTGAATATAAAGTTTTTGATGAAAGTAATAATAATGATGATAACGTATTAAACATTTCTTATGGCGTTGATGAAAACTATCTTGATGGTGTGGGGGTATCAATCGCTTCAGTTGTATTAAACAATAATATCCCGCTCGCTTTTCACATTATTTGTGATTCATACTCCCCGTGTTTTGTAAAATATATAGAGCGTTTAGCCGTACAGCATCACATAAAAATTTCTCTTTATCTTATTAAAGTAGAAAGCCTTGAGGTATTGCCTCAAACTAAAGTATGGTCGAGAGCAATGTATTTTCGTTTATTTGCTTTCGATTATCTCAGCAAGAAGGTAAACACCTTACTTTATTTGGATGCCGATGTTGTATGCAAAGGATCTTTGCAAGATCTTCTACAGCTTGATCTGACAGAGAAGATCGCTGCGGTCGTAAAAGATGTTGATTCCATCCAGAATAAGGTAAATGAGAGATTAAGCGCTTTTAATTTACAAGGTGGTTATTTTAACTCCGGCGTGGTTTTTGTTAACCTGAAATTATGGAAAGAGAATGCCTTAACCAAAAAGGCATTTTTACTTTTGGCAGGTAAAGAGGCTGACTCTTTTAAATATCCCGATCAGGATGTTTTGAATATTCTCCTACAGGATAAAGTCATTTTTCTACCGCGACCGTATAATACTATTTATACTATTAAAAGTGAGTTGAAAGATAAGTCACATAAAAAATATAGAAATATAATTAATGATAATACTATTTTAATTCATTATACGGGCGCTACAAAACCATGGCATGCCTGGGCAAATTATCCTTCAGTTATCTATTATAAAAATGCACGACTGAACTCGCCCTGGAAAGATTTTCCCGCAAAAGATGCGCGTACCATAGTCGAATTTAAGAAGCGATATAAACATCTTCTCGTGCAAGGTCATTATTTTAAAGGCCTTCTGGCTGGAAGCGCATATCTTTATCGTAAACTTTTCCACAAATAATTCCCTTCCCTAAATCTCCATTATGATTATTGAAAAAAAGGTTAAAAACTATACCGTCTTTGTCAAAAAAGACGGTGAAAAATACATTGAGATATTCAAAGATTTTCTATCTTATAATCATCAGGTTATTAAAGTCTTTCGTAATATAGAAGATACAAAAGTTGTATTGATTAATACAGACTACGGAAAATATATTCTCAAAGTATTTAGCCCAAAAGTAAAAAATACTGAACGCTTTTTCAAATCGTTAGTAAAAGGAGATTACTACGAAAAGCTTTTTCATCAGACAGATCGTGTGCGGCGTGAAGGGTTTGCGGCGCTTAATGATTTTTACCTGCTGGCGGAAATTAAAACATTACGCTATGTAAAAACATACGTGATGATAATTGAGTATATTGAAGGTATTGAACTTGTTGATATGCCAGAAATTTCTGACGAGGTGAGAGGAAAAATCAAACAGTCGATATATTCTCTGCATCAACATGGTATGGTTTCGGGCGATCCCCATAAAGGTAACTTTATCCTGCAAGGCAATGAGATCAGAATTATCGATTTGTCCGGAAAAAGACCTTCCAGACAACGAAAAGCAAAGGATCGTATTGATTTAGAAAGACATTATGGTATCAAAAATAATGTGAGAGATATCGGATTTTACTTATTGATTTATAAGAAAAAACTTCGAAATTTCTTGCGTCGTATTAAGGGTAAGGAAAAGCGCTGATCAATGTAGCACGTTTGGTTTAATTTAAGGGGCTGACTGACTTTTATTTGCTGCAGCGTTATGACATACTTGAGAGAATTTGAGATGTAATATTAGTTATTGAATATAACATTTATTTATAGGTTGCATGATAAACATACGAGTTTTTTATGGGCAGCGTTAACTTCATAACTCACGCCGATGTTCTGCAACTTATTGCGAAAAGAACGGCTGAAGATTGTATTATTTTTCTTTCTGGTCCTACGTCCAGAAAGACGCCGCTGTCCTTGTTACGAATGAAAGATGTCATTGCAGTTAATGGTTCTGTTCAATATTTGCTAAACAATAACGTCAAGCCATTTTTGTACCTTCTGACGGATGTTCGCTTCCTCCATCGCCGGCGTGAAGATTTTTATAACTTTAGCCGTAACAGTCAGTTTACTATCGTCAATCTTGATGTGTACGAACAGGCTTCAGTGGATGATCAAAAATATATTGAAGAAAACTGTTTAATTATTCGCTCCTTTTATCGCCGAGAAAAAGGGGGCTTTTTAAAGAAAATTAAATTTAATATCCTCAAGCGGGTTCATAAAGCATTACTTATTTCAGTTCCCCTTTCGAAAAGAGGACGACTGGCTGGATTTTGCAAGGATATCAGCATCGGGTATTGCTCTTGCCATACTATTGCTTATACCGCTATTCAGGTTGCCTATTCCCTCAAGTATGGCCGTATTATATGTTCTGGGCTTGACTTAACAGGAAGTTGCCCACGTTTCTATGACGAATCTACCAGCCCTATGCCATCTGAGCTTAGTAAAGATCTGTTTAAAATACTGCCATTTTTTACTTTTATGAGAAAAAATGTGAGTGATTTAAATATCTTTAATTTATCAGATGATACTGCAATTCATTACGAGATTATTCCATATATTACAGCCTCGGAACTTGAGGATGAAATATATTACGATAAAATTGTCTAGATACTAGATAAATCATTATTTTGCGTTGCTTCGGCACGCATTTCTTTTTCTATAACATTTCTTTTTCTATAAAGTTAACTATTCTGGATTATAGCTATTATGATTAAAAAAATCATATTTACTGTTACTCCTATATTTTCAATTCCTCCACGTGGCGCGGCTGCGGTAGAAACCTGGATTTACCAGGTTGCAAAACGACTATCAATACCGAATGCTATTGCTTGTATAAAGAATGCTGGCTATCCTGAATATAATAAAATAAACGATAACTGTGATATTCATTACATTGGGTTTAGTAAAGTTTATAAGCGTCTTTTTCAGAAATGGACTCGTCTCGACCCATTACCCTATTCCCAGCGCATCCTTAATATTAGAGATAAAGTGACTACCCAGGAAGATAGCGTCATTGTTATTCATAATAGTATGAAACTGTATCGGCAGATCAGAGAGCGCAATCCAAATGCAAAACTGGTTATGCACATGCATAACGCATTTGAACCAGAACTTCCTGATAACGATGCAAAAATTATCGTGCCCAGTCAGTTTCTTAAAGCGTTTTATGAAGAAAGATTGCCTGCCGCTGCTGTTAGTATTGTGCCTAATGGTTTTTGTGCTGAGACTTATAAAAGAAACCCACAAGATAATCTTCGTCAGCAATTAAATATTGCGGAAGATGCCACCGTTCTCTTATATGCCGGGAGAATTTCGCCTGATAAAGGCATCCTGTTGCTTTTGCAGGCGTTCAAAAAATTACGTACCTTAAGAAGTAATATTAAACTTGTCGTTGTTGGCGACCCTTATGCAAGCCGCAAGGGTGAAAAAGCAGAGTATCAAAAGAAAGTACTGGACGCCGCAAAAGAGATTGGAACTGATTGTATTATGGCTGGGGGGCAATCTCCTGACCAGATGCATAACTTCTATCATATAGCCGATCTGGTTATTGTGCCATCTCAGGTTGAAGAAGCATTTTGCATGGTGGCTGTAGAAGCGATGGCAGCAGGAAAAGCGGTTCTTGCCAGCAAAAAAGGGGGGATTAGCGAATTTGTGTTAGATGGCATAACGGGCTATCACCTCGCAGAGCCTATGTCGAGCGAAAGTATAATTAATGATATTAACCGTGCGCTTGCTGATAAGGAACGCCACCAGATTGCCGAAAAAGCAAAATCCCTGGTGTTTTCAAAATACAGTTGGGAAAATGTAGCGCAGCGTTTCGAGGAACAAATGAAAAGCTGGTTTGATAAGTGATTGAGTCCGGATGATGAAAAACGCGCTGATACCGTAATAAGTATCAGCGCGTTTTTTTATCTATTTCTTAGCGCCAGCAGAAAACCGGTAATGATACCAATTTGAGCAATATCGACCTGTTCAAAATTGCCACGAACGATATAAAAACCGACGAAAGATAAAAATAGCAAGAGATGAGCATTGTAGGGGCTTATCTCTGCTTTCCTGAAGGTAGAGCTGGCTGTTTCCCTGATGATAGCGCCATATAAATAGGCCAGACTCGCCAGACCCAATATGCCTGCACTAAACCAGATGTACAGAATGGTATTATGCGGACCGATAGATTCTTTAAAGGTCCACGTTGGATAATCGACAACGCGTTTATTATAAACACCATCATACACATCATTACCATAGCCGTAGCCCTTGATCGGGTTTTCCTGAATCAGTATCCACGCGGTGCCCTGGGTTCCGTTAGTATAACGAGATGAGCTATCTGTCTGCTGTAATTTATAAAGTAAATGTTCTGAATCTGATTGGTTATTATGTTGAGTGATAACCAAAGCGCCGATGATGGCTAATAAAATGGCACCGACTCCTATTAACTTCCATTGGCGATTCAGTATTGCCCACAGCGCACCTACTATGAGCACCGCCAACCATGCCCCTCGCGATAGGGTTCCCAGGATAAAGAAAAGATAGATTGCGCTAAGCACCAAAAAAACCAACTTAAGTGCATTTTTTCTAAACAGCCAAATATTCAATAATGCTGGAAATAAGAAAACCATGGAATCGGACATATGTCGATGCGCATAGCTCATGAATGGCATAATCCCTTTATTATAGTCCTCGATATATAGAATACTCTCTGCAAGGCAGCGAAGTCCTAAACTTGTTAAAAAGGAGAAAAGTACTATTTTCGCAACCGTTTCTTTTGTTTCATCTTTTAATAGTACGGGAATTAATAAAGTATATAATAAGAAACCCTCCAGTACCGTATTTTCAAATTCCTTGAAGCTTTCTTTCATATCTGGCGATATGAGTATGGAATAAACAAGGATTAATGATAATACTGCTACGCTATAAAATACGCTATTTTTGAAAAGAGGGGGGAAACTTTTCGGTGAGCGTGAGACCTGATAAATCGCGGTGATAACCATAAGTATGATTATCAAATGTTTATAACGCGTAATACCATCCAGAAAATACGTGGCAACAAAAAGATAAACCAGCGCTTTATTCCAGATCGGTTTCCATTTCTCTTTATTTAACGTTAATGATGTGGTTAGCATCTTTTCTCCACAATAGGTTTGGGATGAGACAGAGTCTCTTTAATGAATCTTTCCAAATACGCTTGTGGCATCTAAATTCGCCAGGTTCTGTTCTGGTGAGCAGCATGCCATTTGGTTCTTCCCATAACCTCCAATTAACCCAGGGTCCGTTGGGCCATATAGCGTAATATTCGGTCTGTCGAGCGCGGCGGTGAGATGGCTCAGGCCGGTATCAACCGATACGACAAATTTTGCGCCAGCCAGCACTCTGGCGACCTCCTCCAGGCTCATGCGCGGTAACACATCCACATAGTCAAAGCCTTCGGCCAGTCGTTTAGCACGGGCCTCCTCATGAGGCGCGCCCCAGGGAAGTTTTATCCGTAATCCGGTGTTGCCCACCATACCGATAAGCTCGCGCCAGTTTGCTTCCGGCCAGTGTTTATCATCGCGGGTCGTGGCATGTAAAAACACCGCATACGGATCGCTAACCGCCTGCTGGCAATGCAGAAAATGTTTTGCGATGGCATAATCGCCCTGCGACTGCGGTTTATCGTATCCCAGGCTTTTGGCGAACAGCTCGCGCGTCCGTTCAACCGCATGTTGTTGCTTTGCGATATGGTGTTTACGGTTATAAAACAGGCTGGCCAGTGGTTCGCGGGCGGTACTCCAGTCCATACCGTGCTTTATCCCATGCGCCAGACGCGTCACCAGCGCCGCGCTTTTTACCAGCCCCTGCGCATCAATCACAGCGTCGTATTGGTATGCGCATACCGCCCGATGAAAGGCTGTGCGTTCCGCTTTAATGGGCGCGGAAAACCAGGCTTTGCGCCAACGGCGAATAGCGACGGGAATCACGCGATCGACAGCACTGTGCCAGGACGGAATTTGCGCAAACCCTTCTTCGACAACCCAATCAAATTGAATCCCCGGAATCGCCTGTTGCGCGTCGGTAAGCGCAGGCAGGGTATGTAATACGTCGCCCATCGATGATGTTTTAACGATCAAAACCCGCATTAAACGCCCTCTTCCGACAACAGCGAATGAAGCTCTTCCAGAACCCGCTGCGGCGTGATATCGATCAGGCTCTGGTGATAGCCTTGCGCCGTATCACCTTTACGCACTTTGTGATAACCCGTAATGAGACGAATCACCCGGGCCTTATGAGACAGCGGCGGCGTGAAATCCGGGCTACTTGGGCCATACAAGGCGACCAGCGGGCGGTCGAGCGCCGCCGCGACGTGCATCAGCCCGGAATCGTTAGTGACGATGGCTTTACAGGCGGCTATCAGAATGACGGCCTGTTCCAGCTGGGTTTCCCCCGCCAGGTTGCGACACCATGCCTGCTGCTCGCTATTCAGCGCCGCCAGGATCTCATTTCCGGCTTCATGGTCTTTTGCCGAGCCAAACAGTACGACCTGATACCCTTCGTTAATGAGCTGTTTTGCCAGTTCGGCGTAGTGATAGTGCGGCCAACGTTTTGCCGGGCCAAATTCCGCGCCGGGGCAAAAGCCGATCAGAGGACGTTCAGAAGATAGTGAAAAGTCGCTGCACATCAACGATTTTTCACCCTCGCTAACCTGGAGCTGTGGCCAGAGTAGCGGCTGCGGCAGATCTTTCGCCGTGCGCATCACGCCCTTGTCATAAGCCAGCGCCACGTAGCGCTCTACCATCAGCGGCCAGGCGTCTTTATCAAGGACGCGCGCATCGTTCAGCAGGCCATAGCGCATTTCGCCGCGCCAGCCGGTACGGTGCGGGATATTGGCAAAGAAAGGAATCAGCGCCGATTTAAACGAATTTGGCAGCACCCAGGCGCGATCGTAGCGCTTCTCTCGCAGGCTATGGCCCAATCTGCGGCGCTCGCCTATTTCCAGCGCGCCGTGGCCCAGCGGCATGGGTATCGCCTCGTTAACTTCCGGCATACGCGATAACAACGGACGGCACCAGGCGGGCGCCATCACGTCGATTATCGCCTGGGGATAGCGCGCTTTAAGCGTGCGATAGAGACTTTGCGACATCATCATGTCGCCCACCCAGGACGGGCCAATGACCAAAATTTTCATACTTACGCGTCGCGGTTCAGCCAGGCCATATACTCCGTGACGCCTTCGGCGACGGTCTTAAAGGGTTTGTCATAGCCCGCGTTGCGTAGATTGGTTAAATCCGCCTGCGTAAACGCCTGATAGCGGCCTTTCAGCTTATCCGGGAACGGAATGTATTCAATGCTGCCTTTTTTATGGTATGCCAGCGTCGCGTCGGCGACGGCCTGGAAAGATTCCGCGCGGCCTGTGCCCAGGTTAAAGATGCCGGACTTGCCGCTTTCCAGGAACCACAGGTTAACGGCGGCCACATCGCCCACGTAAACGAAGTCGCGCTTGAAGTTTTCGCTGCCTTCAAACAGTTTCGGGCTTTCGCCGTTGTTTAACTGTGTATTCAGATGAAATGCCACGCTTGCCATGCTGCCTTTATGGCCTTCACGTGGTCCATAGACGTTGAAATAGCGGAAACCGACAATCTGCGAGTTCGCTTCTGGCAGGATCTGGCGCACATATTCATCAAACAGGAATTTAGAATAGCCGTAAACGTTAAGCGGTTTTTCGTATTCGCGCGATTCGATGAAATCAGACGTGCGACCGCCATAGGTGGCGGCAGAAGAGGCGTAGAGGAACGGGATTTCGCGCTCAAGACAATAGTGCAGCAGCTCTTTGGAGTATTGATAGTTATTATCCATCATATACTTGCCGTCCCACTCGGTGGTGGAAGAGCAGGCGCCTTCATGGAAAATAGCTTCGATATCGCCGAGCTCTTCTCCGGACATAATCTGGATCAGGAAATCTTCCTTATCCATATAGTCAGCAATGTTCAGATCCACCAGGTTTACAAACTTGGTGCCGTCTTTCAGGTTATCCACCACCAGAATATCGGTGATACCTTTATCATTCAGGGCCTTAACGATATTGCTGCCGATAAAGCCCGCGCCGCCGGTAACGATGATCATAACTGTAACCTTTGAATTATGGTGTCAGAGACTGTCTCAGACATGAATGCTCTTATCATAACACTATTCATCCATTCACTGATAACCCGTGAGGATACGCGTGATTTATGCTGCATTTTAAAGAAGTGATGACGCGTCATCTCGTATCAACGTATCGCTTTGGGTAATATGTGCTGAAATTTGCCCAGTCTGGAGAATCGCAATGCGTGGGGATTTTTACAAACAGTTAACCAACGATCTGGAAACCGCTCGGGCGGAAGGATTGTTTAAAGAAGAGCGCATTATTACGTCTGCGCAGCAGGCGGATATCACCGTGGCGGATGGAAGCCACGTTATTAACTTTTGCGCCAATAACTATCTCGGGCTGGCGAATCACCCTGAGCTGATTAATGCCGCAAAAGCGGGCATGGACAGCCACGGTTTCGGTATGGCGTCCGTGCGTTTTATCTGCGGCACCCAGGACAGCCACAAAGCGCTGGAGCAAAAGCTGGCAAGCTTCCTCGGCATGGAAGATGCGATTCTGTATTCCTCCTGTTTCGACGCTAACGGCGGCTTGTTTGAGACGTTGCTGGGCGCGGAAGACGCTATTATTTCCGACGCGCTGAACCACGCGTCTATCATTGACGGCGTGCGTTTGTGTAAAGCGAAGCGCTATCGCTATGCCAACAACGATATGGCTGAGCTGGAAGCGCGGCTGAAAGAGGCGCGTGAGGCCGGCGCGCGTCATGTCCTGATCGCCACCGACGGCGTGTTCTCAATGGATGGCGTCATCGCCAATCTGAAAGGCGTCTGTGATCTGGCCGATAAATACGATGCGCTGGTGATGGTTGATGATTCTCACGCGGTAGGCTTTGTCGGCGAAAACGGTCGTGGTTCCCATGAATACTGCGACGTAATGGGCCGCGTAGATATTATTACCGGTACGCTGGGCAAAGCGTTAGGCGGCGCATCCGGCGGCTATACCGCGGCGCGTAAAGAGGTCGTTGAGTGGTTGCGTCAGCGTTCCCGCCCATATCTGTTCTCCAACTCCCTGGCGCCGGCGATCGTGGCGGCTTCTATTAAAGTGTTAGAGATGGTGGAAGCGGGCGCAGAACTGCGCGATCGCTTGTGGGCGAACGCCCGGCAGTTCCGTGAGCAGATGTCTGCCGCGGGATTTACGCTGGCAGGCGCGGATCACGCCATCATCCCGGTAATGCTGGGAGATGCGGTTGTCGCGCAGAAATTTGCCCGCGAACTGCAAAAAGAGGGCATTTACGTTACCGGTTTCTTCTATCCGGTCGTACCAAAAGGTCAGGCGCGTATTCGTACCCAGATGTCTGCGGCGCATACGCCTGAGCAAATTACGCGTGCGGTAGACGCGTTCACGCGTATTGGTAAACAACTGGGCGTGATTGCCTGAGGATGTAAGATGAAAGCGTTATCCAAACTGAAAGCGGAAGAGGGCATCTGGATGACCGACGTTCCGGAACCGGAAGTCGGCCATAACGATTTACTGATTAAAATCCGTAAAACAGCCATCTGCGGTACTGACGTTCACATCTATAACTGGGATGACTGGTCGCAAAAAACCATCCCGGTTCCGATGGTCGTGGGGCATGAATATGTCGGCGAAGTGGTCGGCATCGGTCAGGAAGTGAAAGGCTTTAAAATTGGCGATCGCGTCTCCGGCGAAGGTCATATCACCTGCGGTCATTGCCGCAACTGCCGTGGCGGTCGTACTCACCTGTGTCGCAACACCACCGGCGTGGGTGTCAATCGTCCCGGCTGCTTCGCGGAATACCTGGTCATCCCGGCGTTCAATGCGTTTAAAATCCCGGATAACATTTCTGATGATTTAGCCTCTATTTTCGACCCGTTTGGTAATGCGGTGCATACGGCGTTGTCTTTCGATCTGGTCGGCGAAGATGTACTGGTATCGGGGGCGGGGCCAATCGGCGTAATGGCCGCCGCGGTGGCGAAACATGTCGGCGCGCGTCATGTGGTGATTACTGACGTCAATGAATACCGTCTGGAGCTGGCGCGTAAAATGGGCGTCACCCGCGCGGTCAACGTCGCGAAAGAGAGCCTGAACGACGTCATGGCGGAGCTGGGAATGACCGAAGGATTCGATGTGGGTCTGGAGATGTCCGGCGCGCCGCCGGCGTTTCGTACCATGCTGGACACCATGAATCACGGCGGTCGTATTGCGATGCTGGGGATTCCGCCATCAGATATGTCTATCGACTGGACAAAAGTTATCTTTAAAGGCTTGTTCATTAAAGGTATTTATGGTCGTGAGATGTTCGAAACGTGGTACAAAATGGCGGCGCTGATCCAGTCCGGTCTGGATCTGTCACCGATTATCACCCATCGTTTCTCTATTGATGATTTCCAGAAAGGTTTTGACGCCATGCGTTCAGGCCAGTCAGGAAAAGTTATTCTGAGCTGGGATTAATATGTATAGAGACCCGATAATTTTATCGGGTCTGATATACGTTTCATCGTAAAAGGTTGGTGTCATTCGCCAACCTTTTTTGTTAGGGAAAATCTGGAAAGCAGTAAAGAATTGTCATAGACATCAAGCATTCGTAATTGCGCTTTACTCTTATTTTACTCGCTAACGTCACGCTCTACTCTGAGTTTTGTGCTTGCTTTTTACTGTAAAAATTAATTATGGCGGCTTAATAGTTTCTTAATAGAGCCACAGTATAAAGGCAGGGTAAATTAAGGTTTTTCTGGTAATCGTTATGAAAAATAGTAAAACCAAAGTGAGTATCATTGTCCCGTTATATAATGCGGGAGCGGATTTTAATGCTTGCATGGCGTCGTTAATCGCGCAAACGTGGTCGGCGCTGGAAATTATTATTGTGAATGATGGATCGACGGATCATTCCGTTGAGATAGCAAAACATTACGCGGAACATTACCCGCATGTTCGACTGCTTCATCAGGCCAATGCTGGCGCATCTGTCGCCCGTAATCTTGGCCTGCAAGCGGCGACCGGCGATTACGTCGCCTTTGTCGATGCAGATGACCTGGTCTATCCGAAGATGTATGAAACGCTGATGACCATGGCGCTTAACGATGATCTGGACGTTGCGCAGTGCAACGCGGACTGGTGCGTCCGAAAAACCGGGCACGCCTGGCAATCTATTCCGACCGATCGTCTGCGCTCCACCGGAGTATTAAGTGGACCGGATTGGTTGCGTATGGCGCTGGCCTCGCGGCGCTGGACGCATGTTGTCTGGATGGGCGTTTATCGACGTGCGCTGATTATCGATAACAATATTACTTTCGTTCCCGGACTACATCATCAGGACATATTATGGTCGACGGAAGTTATGTTTAATGCCACGCGCGTACGTTATACCGAACAATCATTATATAAATATTTCCTGCATGATAATTCGGTAAGCCGTTTGCAAAGACAAGGCAATAAAAATCTTAATTATCAGCGGCATTATATTAAAATTACGCGATTATTAGAAAAGCTCAATCGTGATTATGCCCGTCGTATTCCGATTTACCCGGAATTTCGCCAGCAAATTACCTGGGAAGCGTTACGTGTTTGTCATGCGGTACGTAAAGAGCCTGATATTTTGACCCGCCAGCGTATGATTGCCGAAATTTTTACTTCTGGCATGTATAGACGGATGATGGCTAACGTCCGCAGCGCGAAAGCAGCTTATCAGACGCTGCTCTGGTCCTTCCGGCTGTGGCAATGGCGCGACAAAACCTTGTCACACCGTCGTATGGCCCGTAAGGCGCTCAATCTGTCTTAGCGCTCACGTTTTTAGGCGCGGCGATTTTCCCCCAGCCTTGCCACTGGTGCTGAAACCAGACAACCACGGAACTTTGCGTAATGCTCTCACCGATGACGCTGAAAAAGCGCGTAGCGTAGACCGGTTGCAGCGGTTTTTTCGGCTTGCACATCTTCACGCCGCGAAAGGGATTGCGCGGCGCGTCAATTTTCTGCGGCGTCAAATCAGGTCGAGACGTATCTACCTGCGGTTCGTTGAGCAGGCTGCCTGGACGTACCAGGGTGATATCCGCCGGCAGGCGATAAACCATCTGTTGCAGCACGCGAACCGTTGCGGGATGCGGATGTCCAATCGCGATAGCGGAACCGTTGCGACGGGCCAGTTCGATAGCGCGATTAAACTGACGGCGAATATCCGCCTCGTTTTGCGTATCGTCGAGGAACACTTTGCGCTTGATCACTTTCACACCCGTACCGGATGCCGCGCGCATCGCCTGGCTATTGCCAATCGTCATGCTGTCGAGAAAATAGAGATTGTAATGTTCCAGCGCCTGCATAACTTTTTGCATACCGAACAGGCTGGAAGTCATTGCGCTGCCCATGTGGTTATTAAGCCCGACGGCATACGGCACGTTGTTTACCGCCTCGCGGATAATGCGCTCGATCTCATCGCTGCTCATATCTGGTCGCAGCGTATCCTTCTCCAACGGCTGTTTGCTTAGCGGCGCCATCGGCAGATGGATTAACACCTCATGCCCGCTATTGTGCGCTTTAGTTGCCATTTCGCGCGCGTGCGGCGCGTTGGGCAGTACGGCGACGGAGATGTTTGGCGGCAGCGCCAGAACCTGGTTTTCCGTGTGCGGGCGATAGCCAAAATCATCAATCACGATGGCGAGCTTGCCAGCGAAAACGGGATGTGCAAACGCCAGCAAAGTGGCCAGCGTGAGAATGGAGCGACGAAACTGAGGCAAAACTTATCTTCCCAACCACGGCTGTGGATTGACGGCCTGACCCTGGCGACGAATTTCGAAATAAAGCGAAGGTCTGCCCTGACCGCCGCTACTGCCCACAAGGGCGATAGGTTGTCCGGCGCGCACCTGCGCGCCTACGCTGACCAGCGCGCTCTGGTTATAGCCGTAAAGGCTCATATCGCCTTTACCATGCTCCACGACCACCACCAGGCCATAGCCTTGCAGCCAGTCTGCCAGAATCACCCTGCCGTCGGCGATGGCTTTGACCTCGGTGCCTTCCGACGCGCCGATCACCATCCCCTTCCAACGTAGCTCACCCTGCAGCCGTTCGCCATAGCGATGCAATATCGGGCCGCGTACCGGCCAGTATGCCTGACCGCGAGGCGCGCCCAGACCGCCGGTGCGGGACATTAGTGAACGCTCGCTTTCCGTCGGCTTATAGGTGCTGCCTTTACGCGAGGCTTCCTGCTGCTTATCGCGTACCGCCTGCGCTTCGCGGGCTTCACGCTCCGCTCGCGCTTTGGCCGCCGCTTCCGCCCGCGCGATACTGTTGCGTAGGCGTGATTCGTTGGCGCGTAGTTCGCTTAACTGTTGCTGGCCTTGCTGAATAGACGACTCCAGTCCGGCAAGCGTTTTCTTACGTTCATTACGCGCCTGCTCCAGCTTCGCCTGTTGGGCGCGCTGCTCATACAGCAACGTTTGTTGTTGGCTTTGCTTCTCTTCCAGCTCGGCTTTTTGCGTGGCGACCTGTTCGCGAGTCTGTTTCAGTTCGGCGATAGTCTCCTGGCGCGCCTGGTTCAGATAGCCGAAGTAGGCCTGCAGGCGTTGCCCACGCTGGCTCTCTTCTCCGCTAAGAATAAGCTGAATGCCGGTGTGTTCGCCCTGGCGGAAAGCGGCGTCCAACTGCGCGGCAAGATTACGCTCCTGGCTGGCTTTTTGCTGCTCCAGTTTGGCAATTGAGGCGTTCATCTCATCAATTTGCGCGTTTAACTGATCCAGAGTGCTTTGCGTTTCGCGCAGCTTACGCGCTGCGGCCGAGATGGCCTCTTCCTGGGCTTTCAGTTGTGCCAGGAGGCTGGCGCGCTGTTGCTGCTGCTGGCGTACGTCGCGTTCTTTCGCGGCGATATCGGCCTGAATAGATTTGAGTTGATCGCGGTCATCCGCGTGGGCGGAAAAGGCGCACAACAATACGCCAGCGCTAAGTACGCTGGCGTAGAACAAAGGCCTGACTGAAAACGTTCTTGGTTTCACGGCCTGTTGAATGGTGTTAATCGCCTTTCCCCTCATGGGGAGGGATTATTCCACGATGAACAGCGGCTTACCAGTCATCTCTTGCGGGATTTCCATCCCCATCAGCGACAGCATGGTAGGCGCAATGTCTGAAAGTTTGCCGCCTTCGACCGCCTTCACGTTTTTCTCGCCGACATAAATCAGCGGCACCGGCAGGTTGGTGTGGGCGGTATGCGCCTGACCGGTCGCCGGATCGCGCATCTGCTCCGCGTTGCCGTGGTCCGCGGTAATCAACAGTTGTCCACCAACGGACTCAACCGCTTTTGTTACCTGTTCAATGCAGTTATCCAACGCTTCCACCGCTTTGATGGCGGCTTCCATCACGCCGGTATGACCGACCATATCGCCGTTTGGATAGTTACAAATGATGGTGTCGTACTTACCGCTTTCGATCGCCGCGACCAATTTTTCAGTCAATTCTGCAGAGCTCATTTCCGGTTGCAGGTCATAAGTGGCCACTTTCGGGGAGTTGATCAGAATGCGCTCTTCACCAGCAAACGGTTCTTCTACGCCGCCGTTAAAGAAAAAGGTTACGTGCGCATATTTTTCCGTTTCGGAAATACGCAGTTGGGTTTTGTCGTTTTTCGCCATCCATTCGCCAAAGGTATTCGCCAGCGACGCTGGTGGGTAGGCAACGGCAGTTTTGATGTCGGCGGCGTATTCGGTCAGCATCACGAAGTTCAGATTAACCACTTTCTTACGCGCAAAGCCGTCGAAATCAGCATTAACGAAAGCGCGGGTAATTTCGCGCGCGCGGTCAGCGCGGAAGTTCATGAAAATCAGCGTGTCGCCGTCTTCCATCGCCGCATCAGCCTGGCCCTCGGCGCGGATAACGGTCGCTTTGACAAACTCATCGTTTTCATCACGAGCGTAAGCGGCCTGCAGGCCAGCCACGGCGGTATCCGCCTGGAATTCGCCCTGCGCCAGGGTCATCAGATCATACGCTTTTTCCACGCGATCCCAACGGTTGTCGCGGTCCATAGCGTAGTAACGACCGACGATAGACGCCACGCGGCCTTTGCCCAGCGCGGCGAATTTGTCTTCGAATTTTTTCAGCGAGGCTTCAGCGCTGCGCGGCGGCGTGTCGCGACCGTCGAGGAAGGCGTGCAGATAGATTTTTTCTGCGCCGCGCTCTGCGGCCAGCTCCACCATCGCCATAATGTGATCTTCGTGGCTGTGGACGCCGCCCGCGGACAGCAGACCCATAATATGAACCGCTTTACCGGCGTTTTTCGCCTGGTCTACCGCATTGGTCAGGACTGGGTTAGCAAAGAAAGTACGTTCTTTAATTTCAACGTCCAGACGCGTCAGGTCCTGATAAACGATGCGGCCTGCGCCCAGGTTAACGTGGCCCACTTCGGAGTTGCCCATCTGGCGGTCAGGCAGACCCACTTCCAGACCGGATGCGTCGATCAGGGTATGCGGACGTTTTGCCCACAGAGCATCCATCACCGGGGTTTTGGCGTTTAAGATAGCGTTATCCTGCTGTTCTTCACGGTAGCCGTAGCCATCCAGAATCACCAGTACCATAGGTTTTTTAGAAACCGACATTGCGACAACCTCATACTCAATAGACAAAATAATTGCGTAATTTTACTACAGCTGAATCGATAAAATAGCCTCAGAAGATCAAAGAAAGGGATCGCGCTGGCGTGAGAAGGCAAGTAATAGCGTGATTTTTTTTCGTAGCGCCCCGCAAAAATGCATTCCAGTGCACGCTCTGGCTGTATTTGCGCCACTGCACAGGTATACTCCTTTCCTGGTTTTTTAATCACTACGTCGGGAGTTGTTACCCCCCATGCAAGAAATTATGCAATTTGTTGGCCGTCATCCCATACTGAGTATCGCCTGGATTGCGTTACTGGTGGCGGTTTTATTTACCACGTTCAAAGGTCTGACTTCAAAAGTTAAGGTGATTACACGCGGCGAAGCCACGCGCCTTATCAACAAAGAGGACGCCGTTGTTGTGGATTTACGTCAACGTGACGATTTCCGTAAAGGCCATATCGCTGGCGCGACCAATTTGCTGCCGAGCGAAATCAAAGCCAACAATGTTGGCGAACTGGAAAAGCACAAAGACAAGCCGATTATCGTGGTCGACGGTTCTGGTATGCAGTGCCAGGAATCCGCTAACGCGCTGACAAAAGCCGGCTTTGAAAAGGTCTTTGTGTTGAAAGAAGGCGTAGCAGGCTGGAGCGGCGAGAATCTGCCTCTGGTGCGCGGTAAGTGATTACCCGTCGTTTTCATGACGCAAGGGGAATGACTTGCCCTTGCGTCGACATGAAATCCATCGGGTAAAAAACAGGAGCGAAGTCATGGCCAATATTGAAATCTACACCAAAGCAACCTGTCCGTTTTGCCATCGTGCAAAGGCGCTGTTAAACAGCAAGGGCGTGAGTTTCCAGGAAATTGCGATTGACGGCGACGCCGTGAAGCGTGAAGAGATGATCAAACGTAGTGGCCGAACGACGGTTCCGCAAATTTTTATTGATGCACAGCACATTGGCGGTTGTGACGACTTGTATGCGCTGGATGCGCGTGGTGGACTGGATCCGCTGTTGCGTTAAGGCGTACTCAAGTATTTAAGGACAACACTAAAGGGTTTTACACATGTCAGAACAAAATAACACTGAAATGGCTTTCCAGATCCAACGTATCTATACCAAGGATGTTTCTTTCGAAGCGCCAAACGCACCGCATGTTTTCCAGAAAGATTGGCAGCCAGAGGTTAAACTGGATCTTGATACGGCATCTTCCCAACTGGCGGATGACGTTTATGAAGTTGTGCTGCGTGTTACCGTAACGGCTTCCCTGGGGGAAGAAACCGCGTTCCTGTGCGAAGTTCAGCAGGCCGGTATTTTCTCCATCAGCGGTATTGAAGGTACTCAGATGGCGCATTGCCTGGGTGCATACTGCCCGAACATTCTGTTCCCGTATGCTCGCGAGTGCATCACCAGCCTGGTTTCACGCGGTACGTTCCCGCAACTGAACCTTGCGCCGGTCAACTTTGATGCGCTGTTCATGAACTATTTGCAGCAGCAGGCTGGCGAAGGTACTGAAGAACATCAGGATGCCTGATGAACCAAAGTAATGCGTCAATGACAGTCATCGGTGCCGGCTCGTACGGCACCGCTCTTGCCATCACTCTGGCGAGAAACGGCCACCAGGTTGTCCTGTGGGGCCACGACCCAAAACATATCGCGACCCTGGAGCACGATCGCTGCAACGTCGCGTTCCTTCCCGATGTGCCTTTTCCCGATACGTTACACCTGGAAAGCGACTTAGCAACCGCGCTGGCGGCCAGTCGTAACATTCTGGTGGTGGTGCCAAGCCATGTTTTCAGCGACGTGCTGCGGCAGATTAAACCGCTGATGCGTCCGGATGCGCGTCTGGTATGGGCGACCAAAGGCCTGGAAGCGGAAACGGGGCGCCTGTTGCAGGATGTCGCTCGCGAGGCGTTAGGCGATCAAATCCCGCTGGCGGTGATTTCCGGTCCGACGTTCGCTAAAGAGCTGGCGGCGGGTTTGCCGACGGCAATCTCGCTGGCCTCAACCGATGAGACCTTTGCCGACGATCTCCAGCAACTGTTGCACTGCGGAAAAAGTTTTCGCGTCTATATCAATGCGGATTTTATCGGCGTGCAGCTTGGCGGCGCGGTGAAAAACGTGATTGCGATTGGCGCGGGGATGTCTGACGGCATCGGCTTCGGCGCGAACGCCCGCACGGCGCTAATCACGCGTGGACTGACCGAAATGTCGCGGCTTGGCGCAGCGCTTGGTGCCGATCCCGCCACCTTTATGGGGATGGCGGGTTTAGGCGATCTGGTGCTGACCTGTACCGACAACCAGTCGCGCAACCGTCGTTTTGGCATGATGCTTGGCCAGGGTATGGACGTTAAAGGCGCGCAGGATAAGATTGGCCAGGTGGTCGAAGGCTATCGCAATACGAAAGAAGTTCGTGAATTGGCGCACCGTTTTGGTGTTGAAATGCCAATAACCGAGGAAATTTATCAAGTATTGTATTGCGGAAAAAACGCGCGCGAGGCAGCATTAACGTTATTAGGTCGCGCCCGCAAGGAAGAGCTGAGTCGCCACTAGCCGTAAGGAACTGTTTGCATAAACGACCCAACCCGCACAGAACGGGTTGGTCGTTTTCTGCCCGTCTGGAGTAAGCCATGCCGTGTGAAGAACTGGAAATCGTCTGGAAGAATATTAAAGCTGAAGCCCGCGCTTTAGCTGACTGTGAGCCTATGTTGGCCAGTTTTTATCACGCCACGCTACTCAAGCATGAAAATCTGGGCAGTGCGCTGAGCTATATGCTGGCAAATAAACTGGCTTCGCCCATCATGCCCGCTATCGCTATCCGTGAAGTAGTTGAAGAAGCCTATGCCGCCGACCCGGAAATGATCGCGTCGGCAGCCTGCGATATTCAGGCCGTGCGCACTCGCGATCCGGCGGTGGATAAATACTCCACGCCGCTGTTATATCTGAAAGGCTTTCATGCGCTACAGGCCTACCGCATTGGTCACTGGTTGTGGAATAAAGGTCGCCGCGCGCTGGCTATCTTCCTGCAAAATCAGGTTTCAGTCTCGTTTCAGGTGGATATTCACCCGGCAGCGAAAATTGGCCGCGGGATTATGCTCGACCATGCCACCGGTATTGTGGTGGGGGAGACGGCGGTTATTGAAGATGATGTGTCGATCCTGCAATCCGTCACCCTGGGCGGTACCGGGAAAACGAGCGGCGATCGTCATCCTAAAATCCGCGAAGGCGTGATGATTGGCGCGGGCGCGAAAATTCTCGGCAATATCGAGGTGGGGCGCGGCGCGAAAATTGGCGCAGGTTCCGTCGTTTTACAGCCTGTCCCGCCGCACACTACCGCCGCAGGCGTTCCGGCGCGTATTGTCGGCAAGCCGGGCAGCGATAAGCCGTCGATGGATATGGACCAGCATTTCAACGGGCTACACCATACGTTTGAGTATGGCGACGGCATCTGAATTGCGCGGTACAACTAAAAAACGCTGTTCCGATGGAGTGCAATCCCGGAACAGCGGAGCGAAGAATTCGCAATGTGGACAATCAGGCTGCGGATGATGTCAGCGTGATGCGATCCAGCGGGCCGACGATAAACAGATATGAAATGAGACCAATAAGTCCCATCGAGCCAACGTATAAAATGGCAAAGTCAAACGACTGAGTATTGGCAAGAATCACGCCGATGACCAGTGGCGTAACGATGCTTGCCATATTGCCGCACATGTTAAATACGCCGCCGGCAATACCCAGAACTTCCTTCGGCGAGGTGTCGCTGAGTACGCACCAGCCCTGGTTACCAAACCCTTTGGCAAAAAAGGCCAGACTCATCGCCGCAATGACCACAAATTCTGAAGAGGTGTAGTTGGCGATCACTATTACGCAAGAGAGCAACATACCGCAGATAACAGGCAGTTTCCGCGCGACGGTAAGGCTATAGCCGCGTTTGAGTAGCCAGTCGGAGAACACGCCGCCGAGCAGGCCGCCAATAAAACCGGCAATGGCTGGAATACTGGCCACAAAACCGACTTTCAGAATCGACATGCCTTTCGCCTGGTACAGGTAGGTCGGGAACCAGGTCAGGAAGAACCAGGTGATAGAGGTGACGCAGAATTGCCCGATGTAAACACCGATCATCATCCGGTTAACACAGACGGTTTTAATCTGCGCGAACGTTATTTTCTGCGGCTCCTTTTTACAGCCCAGAGAGGGCTCGCCACCACCGCTACGAATATAGTCAATTTCCGCTTGATTAACTTTTGGGTGGTGCATCGGATCTTTGACTTTCATTAACCAGAATATACCGAGCATCACGCCAATAGCGCCAATATAATAGAAGACAAAATGCCAGCTTAAATTATGCAGAATGATCGTCATTAGCGGGGTGATAATGCCCAGCGAGATATATTGCGCAGCCTGATAAACTGAAGTAACGAAACCTCGTTCATTATTGGGAAACCATTGTACGCTTAAACGACTGTTCGCCGGAAAGGCAGGCGCTTCAATCGCGCCCATCAGCAGACGTAGAATAACCAGTACAATTAATGGGCTGACATACAGATAGATCGTTCCCTGAAACATGGTTACTAACGACCAGCCAATCAATGCGCAACCGTAAACCAGTCGTGAACCGTAGCGGTCTAATAGCCAACCACCGGGTAGTTGCATAATGACATAGGCGATACCAAATGAGGAGAAGGCCAGGCCCATCGCTTCCGGATCAAAACCTAATTCTTTACTCATTATTGGGGCAACTACGGATAGAGTTGCGCGATCCGCATAATTAAATACGGTAGCAAGAAATAAAAATATAAGAATGGTATGACGCACTTTTGTGCGCTTTATTATTGTGTTCATTATCTACTCCTCAGATAAGGGCAGAATGCATCCTGTAAGGTAAGAGAGGCGGGACGGATTCCCGCCAGTCGGGTTAAGGGCGTTTGCCAAATTCACAGGTTAATTGTGTCCAGCGGCGCGCTTGTTCACTGAGCGTAAAACCCAGACCATGACGATCGGAAATCCACATGCGGCCATCGCGCAGCTCAAGTTGCTCGTTGAATAATGGGTTCAGCCACTCGAAATGTTCCAGCCACGGCTCCAGGGGATACGCTGCGGAAAGGTGCAGATGTACTTCCATCGCAAAGTGCGGCGCCAGCTTACGCCCGTGTTTCGCCGCCAGATCCATAATCTTCAGGAACGGAGAGATACCGCCGACACGCGGCGCATCTGGCTGAACGAAATCGCTGGCATTGCCCAGAATCAACTGCTCGTGTTCCCGGAAACTGGTCAGCATTTCCCCGGTGGCGATAGGCGTATCCAGCGCGGCAGCAAGCTGGGCGTGGCCTTCGATGTCGTAAGCATCTAATGGTTCTTCAATCCAGATAAGATTGAACTGTTCCATTTTACGCCCCATGCGGATAGCCGTTTCGCGATCCCACTGCTGGTTAGCGTCAACCATTAACGGAAACTCATCCCCAAGCGCTTCACGTACTGCGGTTAAGCGGCGAATATCCTCAGCGCAGTTGGGTTGTCCGACTTTCAACTTAATACCGCCAATGCCATTTTCGCGGGAAATCACCACATTTTTCAGCACTTGATCGAGCGGTGTATGCAAGAACCCCCCTGAGGTGTTGTAACACTGAACGGAGTCGCGGTGCGCGCCCAACAGTTTTGCCAGTGGCAGACCGGCACGTTTAGCCTTCATATCCCATAAGGCGATATCGATAGGGGAGATAGCCTGTACCGCCATCCCGCTACGCCCCACCGAGGCTCCGGCCCACAGCAGCCTGGTGTATATTTTGTCGATATCATTGGGATCTTCGCCCAGTAGATTATCGGCTATCTCTTTGGCGTGAGCATAAATACCCTGGCCGCCAGCACGTTTGGAGTAGCTAAAACCAACGCCTTCAAAGCCGTCGCGACTGCGGATTTCGGCAATGATGATTGCCACTTCGGTCAAAGGTTTCTGGCGACCGGTCAGTACCTTCGCGTCACTCACTGGCGTCGCCAGCGGTAGAAAAGCCAGTGATAGCTTCACCCATTCGATACGATCGCCGGTTTCTGCCGCGGTTCTGGTATTCGCCGCTTTTGCATACGTTACGGCGTCGGAATTCGCGCTTAAAGCCATTTTTTTTCTCCTGATAATCACAAAATGATTGCGCTAACATTTTTATTATTAAGCGAACACAGGATCCAGAAAGTTGATGTTGATTTGAACATTTGATCACATATGTCGTATAAAAAGCAGAATTTATTGCAAAATGGATCACGATCCAAAAATATCTGGGGAAATGCATAATACAAAATGATGGCGCTATCATTTTGTAATGACTGAGCTTGATAAGCTACTGTATTTACGGCCTTTCCTGATGCGAAGCTGGCAATAGCCGCAGGCATGATGAATAATGCGCGGATAAATCAGCCAATCTTTGCAGGGGCATCAGACGTGAAGAGAACCAAATCACCTCGTGCGCCGACGCTGGAAGATGTAGCACGTAGCGCCGGGCTGTCTCCGATGACAGTCAGCCGGGCATTGAATTCGCCACAACTGGTTCGCCCCAAAACGGTTGAGAAAGTCATGCAGGCGGTTCGCGTCACAGGCTACATACCCAACGCGTTAGCCGGTGGTCTGGCGTCGCGACGGAGTAAATTAATCGCTGTCGTCGTGCCGCAAATTAACAACAATATGTTTGTCGATACCATCCAGTCGCTGAGCGATGAACTGGCCCGACGCGGATATCACATATTGCTGTGCGTGGCGGGATATACCGAACAAACGGAAGCGGAGTTGGTGGCGACACTGCTTTCACGCCGCCCTGATGGCGTGGTGCTTACCGGGATCCATCACACGATAGAACTGAAAAAGGTCATCCTGAACGCGGCTATTCCGGTGGTGGAAATTTGGGACTTAACGCCCACGCCGCTTGATATGCTGGTCGGTTTTTCCCATGAAAAAGTCGGGCAGGCGACGGGGGAGTATCTTCTGAGTAAGGGCTATCGTCGTCCCGGCTTGTTGTGGACCGCCGATCGCCGAGCCGCGCAACGTAAGCAGGGGTTATGTAGTGTTCTTCAACGCCACGCTATTCATGCCGTACCACAGGTGGATGTACCCCTTCCGGCATCGCTTTCGCTGGGGCGCAGCGGTTTAAGCCAGCTTTTTGACGAAGGGACGTTTGATGTCATTGTTTGCAGTTCTGATACCCTGGCACAGGGGGCGATGATGGAGGCGGAAAGCCGTGGTTTGCGCATCCCGCATGATTTAGCGGTTATTGGTTTTGGCGACCTTGATTTTGCCGCCAGCAATCGACCGTCAATTACTACCGTAAGCGTTGACAGACGCGCCATTGGTCAGCGCGCCGCTACGCTGTTGGCCGATCGTATTGAACAGAAACCGTGCGCAGAAGCTATTGTGGATATTGGCTTTCATTTGATTGAGCGAGAGTCCGCATAAACGGGAACATGCCATCGGGATCGGCCAGGCCGGATCAGGCGTTAGCCGCCATCCGGCATTGAATATATTACGACCGCAATACCGCGCCGGGATATCCTAACTGGCGCCACGCTTCATACACCACCACCGACACCGCATTCGACAGGTTCATGCTACGGCTATCCGGCATCATCGGAATGCGAATCTTCTGCTCTTTAGGCAACGCATCGAGAATGCTGGCGGGCAGGCCGCGCGTTTCCGGGCCAAACATCAAATAATCGCCATCCTGATAGCTTACGGCGCTATGGGCGGGCGTGCCCTTTGTCGTCAACGCAAACAGGCGCTGCGGGTTTTCGGCGGCGACAAAGGCGGCATAATCGTGATGGCGCTGAACCGCGGCGAATTCGTGATAGTCCAGCCCTGCGCGGCGTAAGCGCTTATCATCCCATGTAAACCCCATCGGTTCGATGATGTGCAGACGAAAGCCGGTATTGGCGCAAAGACGAATGATGTTGCCGGTATTCGGCGGGATTTCTGGTTCGAAGAGTACGATGTTAAGCATGATGCCCCCTTAAATGCGGGGGGCAGAATAGCAGAAATTTACCGGGCTCTCACGCGCCAGGCGCTCAGGCGGAATCGCCTTTGCTCATTGGCGCCAGCGCGGCGGGCAAACTTCTCCCCAGTTCCTGCACCAGTGAATCGCCACTGATTTCGCTAATGGATTTCGCGCCGGTCAGGGTCATGGCGACTTTCATCTCTTTCTCGATCAGGTCCAGCAGGTTGGCGACCCCCGCTTTTCCTGCCGTCGCCAGCGCGTAGAGATAGGCCCGACCCAGCAGTACGGTATCGGCCCCCAGCGCAATCATACGCACGACATCCAGCCCGTTACGAATCCCGCTATCCGCCAGAATGGCGATATCGCCTTTCACCGCATCGGCAATGGCGGGCAGGGCGCGGGCGGAAGAGAGCACGCCATCGAGCTGGCGGCCGCCGTGATTCGACACCACGATACCGTCAGCGCCGAAACGTACCGCATCGCGGGCATCTTCTGGATCGAGGATCCCTTTGATCACCATTGGGCCGTCCCAGAATTCGCGTATCCACTCCAGATCTTTCCAGGAGATGGACGGATCGAAGTTATTTGCCAGCCAGCCGATATAGTCCTCAAGGCCGGTCGGTTTACCCAGATAGGCGGAAATATTGCCTAAATCATGCGGGCGACCGTTCAGGCCGACATCCCACGCCCATTTAGGGTGCATCACCGCCTGCCAGTAACGGCGCATGGCCGCGTTTGGGCCGCTCATCCCGGAGTGGGCGTCACGGTAGCGCGCGCCCGGCGTCGGCATATCCACGGTAAAGACCAGCGTGGAGCAGCCCGCCGCTTTCGCACGTTCAAGCGCGTTGCGCATAAAGCCCCGGTCACGCAGTACATAAAGCTGGAACCACATCGGGCGCTTAATGGTTGGTGCAACTTCTTCAATCGGACAGACGGAGACGGTGGAAAGGGTGAACGGAATGCCCTTTGCGTCTGCGGCGGCGGCGGCCTGTACTTCGCCGCGACGGGCGTACATGCCGCACAGACCTACCGGCGCTAATGCCACCGGCATCGACAACGTTTCGTTAAACAGGGTCGTTTCCAGGCTTAAATCGGACATATTTTTCAGCACACGCTGGCGCAGAGCGACTTGCGACAGGTCTTCCACATTTCGGCGCAGGGTATATTCCGCATACGCGCCGCCGTCGATGTAGTGGAAGAGGAAAGGAGGCAACGTGCGCTGAGCTGCGGCGCGATAATCGCTGGCTGCTGAAATAATCATGATTTATTCTCCCTGGTCATCTCATTATGGTCGCCGGGCAGGCGGGTAATACGCGCCTGGCGGGCCTGGTCTTCATCAAATCGTTTAATCGTGGTGTGGACAAAACTGAGGTGCGCCATCATCGCTTTACGCGCGCCCTCGGCGTTACCGTCCAGAATGGCGTCCATCACTGCCTGGTGTTGTTCCGTCAGCTTTGAGAATACGGGCGGAACGAGATACATACGCTGGCGACTCTGTTTGACGGAGGATTGCAGGACGTCGAAGAAACCGCGCATGGTTTGCAACAGCACCACATTGTGCGAAGCTTCCGCGATCGCCAGATGAAAGCGCACGTCGGCCTGGGAGGCGAGATCCGGGTCTTCGCTGAGCGTCGCATCAAAGCAGAGTCTGATTTTCTCTTTGTCGGCAGCGGTGGCACGCATGGCGGCGTGCCAGGCCGTACTGGCTTCAATGGCGTGGCGGGCCTCCAGAATGTCGAAACTGTAGTCCGGATCGTTCGCCATCAGCATTTTCAGCGGTTGCACGATATTCTGTTCAGACCAGGTTTCGTGCTGCCAGCGGACAAATGTCCCGCCGCCGCGACGGCTCACCAGCACGCCTTCGCTGACCAGCTTCGCCAGCGCTTCGCGTAAAGAGTTGCGTGATACGCCAAGCTGTAGAGCCAACTGGCGCTCGGCGGGCAATTTCATGCCCGCTTCCAGGTTTTGTTCTTCAATCAGCGCCCGCACGCGAGAGGCAATCTCGTCTGACAGGCGTTTTGGCATCACAATCACGGAATCATCCAGGTTAAAACATAGGCCTGAAGCGTAGTGATCACGCCCACCATACAGGTGAAGATCAGGCTGTGTTTGACAGTAAAACGAAACAGATCGGACTCTTTCCCTACCAGTCCCACCGCCGCGCAGGCGATGGCGATAGACTGCGGCGAGATCATCTTCCCGGTTACGCCTCCAGTGGTGTTCGCCGCCACCATCAGCACATCAGAGACGCCGATTTGCTGCGCCGCGGTAGCCTGTAGAGAGGCAAACAGCGCGTTAGATGAGGTGTCGGACCCGGTCAGGAAGACACCCAGCCAGCCGAGGAACGGCGAGAAGAACGTGAAGGCGCTGCCGGTGTGCGCCAGCGCTAACGCCAGCGTGGAGGAAAGCCCGGAATAGTTCGAGATAAACGCGAACGCCAGCACCATGCCGATGGAGTAAATCGGCAACGCCAGCTCTTTCAGCGTGCTGCCAAAGGTCTGGATTGCGGCTGAGGGCTTCATTTTCAGCCAGACGATAGACAACAGCGCGGCAAACAGGATCGCCGTGCCGGTGGCGGAGAACCAGTCAAATTTATACACCGCCGCGTAAGCGGTCGCTTCGTGTACAACCGGCGGCATACGGGCGACCAGTTTATCGAGATACGGTACCGGAACGTTAATTACCCAGTCATACAGCGCGCCGCCGGGGGCAAACAGCGCTTTGAACGGCGGTATGCTCCAGAGAGTGACCGTGGCGGTCAGGAACAGGAACGGCGACCAGGCGCGAACAATTTGTCCTGTCGTATAGCGGGTACGGGCCAGCGTCTGATCGACCTGTGACGCGCCCATATCACCGAAGCGGAAGATGCGTACCGGCTGCCAACGTTTGAGGAACAGCGTCAGGCACACCAGAGACACCAGCGAAGAGATAATGTCCGGCAGTTCCGGCCCGATAAAGTTGGAGCTGAGATACTGGGCGATAGCAAACGAACCGCCAGAGACCATCACCGCAGGCCAGGTTTCTTTCACGCCGCGCCAGCCGTCCATAATCGCCATAATCCAGAACAGCACGATAATGGTCAGGAATGGTAGCTGACGACCGACCATCTGACCGATTTCAAAGCTGTCCAGGCCCG
This sequence comes from Salmonella sp. A29-2, assembly GCF_020150755.1. Taxonomy (NCBI): domain Bacteria; kingdom Pseudomonadati; phylum Pseudomonadota; class Gammaproteobacteria; order Enterobacterales; family Enterobacteriaceae; genus Salmonella; species Salmonella sp. A29-2. The sequence continues at coordinate 150,064 of NZ_CP083731.1, forward strand.
TGACCTGTCCGGCAACCAGAATCGGGATCCCCATCGCGCCAAAGGCGACAGGCGCGGTGTTTACAATCAGGCACAACCCTGCCGCATACAGCGGATTAAAGCCCAGACCCACCAGCAGCGCGGCGGTTATCGCCACCGGCGCGCCGAAACCCGCCGCGCCTTCAAGGAACGCGCCGAAGCAGAAGCCGACAATCAGCATTTGCAGACGTTGATCGGGGGTAATCGACAGAATTGACGAGCGAATAATGTCAAACTGCCCGGTCTTGACCGAAATTTTATAGACGAAGACCGCGGCGATGATTATCCAGGCAATCGGCCATAGCCCGTAGAAGAAGCCATACACGACCGATGCCAGCGCGTGATCGACCGGCATTTTATAGAACAGCAGCGCGACGGCGAGCGCGATAACCACCGTCCACGAAGCGGCAACGTAGCCTTTCAGCTTGAGTTTAATCAGGGCGAAAAAGAAGAACAGGATTGGGAGCGATGCGATCAGGCTGGAAAGCCAGATATTACCCGCCGGGTCATAGTTTTGTTGCCAGAGGTTCATTGCAGGTCTCCTGAGAACCACACGCATAATGGGATGAATCTTTGCTCATCTCGTTGGGGTCACATTATGTGTAAAAGTGGTCCTGCCAATATTGTTGTGTATGGATAATGACAACAAATAGTTAACCATATGTTATTTATTGGCAACGGTATTGTAGAGTTAATTTAATGAAATGTGAACCTGTGGTCGGATCCAGCGGGAATTGGTAGGACCAATAATTTAGTCAGTCAGAAAGGAAGAACCGGGTAAGCGAAAGTGCCGCCCGGTCAACGTTTAGAATTCTGTTTTATTAAAACCTGTCATCTCTTTGAGCCCCATTTCCCGGCCCAGCGCCGTCATCGGGTGGACCACGATCAGGCCGCGTACGCTTTTTTTGAGTTTGCCCATATCGGCCTGCTCTTTTTTAGTGATCGCGCGGCGAAACGGCAGGTTCATCAGCTTCTGCGCTTCTTTACTCAGTTTCTGGCTGTGTACTTGGCGCAGACGGATAATTTCTGCTTCCAGCGTCTCTTTTTCTTTTTCCAGCTCCGCGTATTTATCGGCGGATTCAACCAGAGAGAGACCTGCCTGCTGGTGGCGAATAGCGTCAAGACGATCGCTCAGGCGTTTAATTTCGTTTTTTTCGACTTCTTTCATGGGATAGCTTCTGATAGAAATGGGATAGATACCTTATAGTATGCGCGCAGTGAGTGATTCTTCACAACTCATGACGTAAAGATAATCAATTATGGCAAGTATTACACTGCTCATTATTTAATTATCTCGTTGAGAATAAAATCCTTTTTGTCGAAAGAAAAGATGAAGCGCCCTTTTGTCGGCAAGAAAAGCGATTAAGCACATTTTCCTCAATGACAACGCTAAATTGATCCTAAACTCAAATAAGCGACCGCGGGAGTCAGACGCGGGTCCCACATGGAGGATCTATCATGGCAAAAATAGGTGAGAACGTACCACTTCTTATTGATAAAGCCGTCGATTTTATGGCGTCCAGCCAGGCGTTCCGTGAATACCTGAATAAAACGCCGCCGCGTGATTATGTTCCTTCCGAAGTGCCGTCGGAGAGCGCGCCCATTTATTTGCAGCGTCTGGAATATTACCGACGGCTGTACCGACCAAAAGAAGAAAAAAGAGGTTAACGGCGGGATTTACTTTTGAAAGGCCTTTTTTAAGCTGATTTTAGAAATCAGCTCGGTCAGAGAGAGGACCATCGTCGAACGCACCGCCTGCTGGTAGCGCTGAATTTGCATGGCGTATAGCGCCGCGTCGGACGTATCAAAATGCGGCGGCGGCGGTAGCGCCATGACGCAGTGCAGTTCGCCAAACGGCCCGAGGATTTCATCGTCGGTAAAGGCGTACTCATTGCCGTCGTGATTCAGCTCTTCGCGCAGCGCCATTAACAGCTCCGCATCTTCATATTCGGTGCGGCTGAGTACGCCCAGACCATAGATAAGTTTCAGACGTACCGAAAGATCGCCCAGCGGCCCGTCGCCGTCCAGCAACGGTTCCACAGCGTATTTCACCGCATAGTCGTCTTTGCGAAACACCTGGAGCACCAGAATATTCACCGCCTCGGTCAATAACTCGACGGCGGTAATCAGGAAGCTCCGTACGGTTTTGCCAGCATTCAGACGCTCAAGCACACGATTTTCAAAGGCCTGGGTTTGTTCCATTATTGCCTGCATATCTGACAATCTGTTATTTGGGCGCAGGCTAACCTGCGCCGGATTCTGCGTCATTTGGTCGCGTTATATGCGTTAACCGCCTCCGCCACCACATCGCTATTGGCATCCAGCCCGGAAATTTGCGCCAGCGCGGCCTGCGGGCCTTTTTCGGTAATCAGAGCCGCCAACTCCTGCGCCTGCGGATCTTCAACACTACGGAAATGCATCGCCGCCGCGATCCCTTTGACCAGATTCACATGCGGCAGACCATATTCCAGGGTGCCAAGCAGCGGTTTGATCAGACGGTCGCCCGCGCTGAGTTTGCGTAGCGGCTGACGACCTACGCGTTCGACGTCATCTTTCAGATACGGGTTTTCAAAACGACCGAGGATTTTCTGAATGTATGCCGCATGTTTGTCAGCATCAAAACCGTAGCGTTTGATCAGCACCGCGCCGCTTTCTTCCATCGCGCCTTTCACCACCGCGCGAATACTCTCATCGAGAATAGCGTCGCGAATGGTTTGATGACCGGCTAATTTGCCGAGGTACGCGGTTATAGCATGACCCGTGTTCAGCGTGAAGAGTTTACGTTCGACAAATGCCATCAGGTTATCCGTTAACTCCATCCCCGGGATGTTTGGCAACGCGCCTTTAAACTGGGTTTTATCGACGATCCACTCGCTGAAGGTTTCTACCGTCACTTCCAGCGGATCGTTGGTCGCAGAAGCAGATGGCGGCACAATACGGTCAACGGCGGAATCGACAAAACCGACGTGCTGTTCAACCCAGGCTTTATCGCCATCCGCCAGCGCGTTCATTACGTGGCCTTTCAGCTGCGTGGTGCCGCGCACCATATTTTCACAGGCGATGATATTCAGCGGGGCATCCACGCCCTGCGCCTTACGTTTTACCAGCCCTTTAGCGATGGCCGGAGCGATACGCTCAAGCACAACCGGACCCACGGCAGTAGTGATTAAATCAACGTGGGCAATCATGTCGACAACATCATCGCCGATGCTGCTGACAGCGTTGACGCCGGAAACGGTATCAACCTGCTCATTTTCACCCACAACATGAACCTGATAGCTATGACGGGCATTCAGGGCATCGAGTACGACCTGGTTTACATCCGCAAACGTCAGTTGTATCCCCGCGTCAGCCAGCAGTTTGCCGATAAAGCCACGACCGATATTACCTGCGCCAAAATGTAATGCTTTCATAGTATTAACCTTCATTAATGTTTTTACCCGAGAGGGCTGGGGTGAGGGACTGCATAGATTTCCCCTCAACCTAACCCTCTCCACAAGGGAGAGGGTATCGCCTTCATATTTCGAACTGCAGATGCGTTGGCTCTCCTCGCTCACCCCAGTCACGTACTTATGTACGTGACTGGGGATTCACTGCGTTGCCGCCTTCCTGCAGCTCGAACTATTTTGGGGATACTTAACTGTTAAGCTTTTTTACCTGCCAGCAGTTCCAGCACTTCATCCACGCTGGTGGTGTGCGCCAGACGTTCGATCACGGATTCATCATCCAGCGCGTTGGTCAGGCTAGTGATGACCTGGATGTGCTCATTGTTACGTGCAGCGATACCAATGACCAGACGGGCAATATCGTCTTCTTCTTCACCGAAGCGTACGCCTTCCGGATACTGGCAGAACACCACGCCGGTTTTCAGCACGCGATCTTTCGCTTCCACTGTACCGTGCGGTACTGCGATGGATTCACCGAGGTAAGTCGGCGTCAGCTTTTCGCGGTCCAGCATCGCCTCGACGTATTCCGGCTCAACATAGCCGCCTTTCACCAGTTGTTCACCGGCAAAGCGAATCGCCTCTTCTTTGTTAGCGGCTTTACGGCCCAGGAAGATATTCTCCGCACCCAGTTTGAACAGGTTGTTATCACCCTCCTCAAAGCTGTCTTTCAGATGGTCGCGTACTTTCTCTTCATTAGTATTGTGGCGCTGTGCGGCAACCAGACGTTCGGTCAGGCTGGTGTACAGGCCGCTATCCAGGAAGTTGGTCAGCGAAATATGCTGCGCCTGCGGTACCTGACGCATCGCGCGCTCGGTAAGGTCACGGTGAGTAATGACCAGATCCACATCCGGCGGCAGATTGTTAATGGCGCTGTTGGTGACGGAGATCTGGCTCAGGCCCGCATCCTGTACTTTCTTACGCAGTACCCCTGCGCCCATCGCGCTGGAACCCATACCGGCATCGCAAGCCACGATGATTTTACGCACATGGCTCAGGTCGTTAGTCACGTCGCCAGCCGCCAGCGGAGAGGCGCCTTTAGATTCCGCTTTCATGTCATGCATACGACGGGTGGCCGCTTCAATGTCATCTTCTTCTTTCACTTTGCTGGTTTTCAGCAGAATTGCAGAAACCACGAAGGAGACCGCCATTGCCGCCACGATGGCAGCGATGTTAGCGAAGTAAGCGCCTTTTGGCGTCATCGCCAGTACCGCCAGAATGGAGCCAGGAGAAGCCGGAGAAACCAGACCGCCGTTCAGGATGGTCAGGGTGAATACGCCAGTCATACCGCCAAGGATAACGGCCAGGATCAGACGTGGGTTCATCAGCACATACGGGAAGTAGATCTCATGGATACCGCCCAGGAAGTGGATAATTGCCGCGCCGCCCGCAGACTGTTTAGCGCTGCCGCGACCGAAGAACATGTACGCCAGCAGGACGCCCATCCCCGGACCCGGGTTAGCTTCAATCAGGAAGAAGATGGATTTACCCATCTCATGGGACTGCTGGATACCCAGTGGTGAGAAGATGCCGTGGTTAATCGCGTTATTGAGGAACAGGATTTTCGCCGGTTCAACAAAAATGGACGCCAGCGGCAGCATATCGTGCGCCACCATGAAGTTAACGCCCGCCGCCAGAATTTTGGACAGGACTTCAACCGCCGGACCAATACCGAGGAACGCCAGGATGGCGAGGATCATACCGATGATGCCAGCGGAGAAGTTGTTCACCAGCATCTCAAAACCGGATTTGATCTTACCGTCTACCCAACTGTCGAATTTCTTAATGCAGTAGCCGCCTAATGGACCGGCGATCATCGAGCCGAGGAACATCGGCATATCCGCGCCGACAATAACGCCCATGGTAGTGATAGCGCCCACCACGCCGCCGCGTTCGCCGCCAACCAGACGACCGCCGGTATAACCGATGAGCAGCGGCAGCAGGTAGGTGATCATCGGACCAACCAGTTTCGCCAGCGTTTCGTTAGGCAACCACCCTGTTGGAATAAATAATGCGGTGATAATACCCCACGCGATAAACGCGCCGATATTAGGCATCACCATATTGCTGAGGAATCGACCAAAGCTTTGCACTTTGATCTTAATATCGGATGACATAAAAACACCCCTTCTTATGTTGCTGTCGCGCAGGCTGAAAGCCCGAGGTTTGTTAATGTAGCGGCAGAGGTAGCCGGACCCTGTAGTGTAGATACTGCGCAATCTGGCACTGAATCGTTCAACTGTCCAGACAGGGACAATTTATGTGATTTGTGTCACATAAATATAGGGGGTAGAGAGGTAATTGATGTGATATTGATCACAAAGTGGCTGTGTAAAAAAACAACGAATCTAATTTTTAGCCCTTAAAAGACCATTTTATGTGAGATATTTCACATTTTTATTTTGGTGCTTTGTTGAATTTTTGTGATCCTCTTCACAAGAAATTTTAAGCCCGGGTAACGCCAATACGATCCGGCAAACATTTTGTCGCGAGCTCACTCACGTTATGTCATTCAGCAACCTCCTTTTGCGTCTCTTTTCGTCTTATTTGAGCCATACTATGATTTTTACTGGTTGGCAAAAAGGACACGGCATGAAACTCATCGGTAGCTACACCAGCCCTTTTGTGCGCAAAATCTCTGTTCTGCTGCTCGAAAAAGGCATTACCTTCGAATTTATTAATGAACTACCCTACGAGGCGGATAACGGCGTGGCGCAATACAACCCTCTGGGTAAGGTGCCAGCGCTGGTGACGGAGAAAGGCGAGTATTGGTTCGATTCGCCGATCATCGCGGAATATATTGAACTGCTGGATATCGCGCCAGCGATGCTCCCGCGTGACCCGATGGCAGCGCTTAAAGTTCGCCAGCTTGAAGCGTTGGCTGACGGCATTATGGATGCAGCGTTGGTTTCTGTACGCGAACAGGCGCGTCCGGCGGCGCAACAATCGGAAACGGAACTGCTGCGCCAGCGGGAAAAAATCAACCGCAGCCTGGATATGCTCGAAAGTTATCTGAGCGACGGGACGCTAAAAACGGATACGGTCAATCTGGCGACTATCGCGATTGCCTGTGCGGTAGGCTATCTCAACTTCCGCCGGGTCGCGCCTGGCTGGTGCGTTAGCCGCCCCCACCTGGTCAAACTGGTCGAAACGCTTTTTCAACGCGAAAGCTTTGCCCGCACCGAAGCGCCAAAGGCTTGACGCGCATTATGTCCGCCTGAGCAAACTCACGTTACAATCCCCCTTATGTCGATATCCCTCTCCCGCCAGGAGAGGGCCACCAACAGCCAGGCATTTTCATGACAAGCGAAACGCGTACACTCTACAGCCAGCTTCCTGCTATCGATCGCTTATTGCACGATAGCGCTTTTCTTTCTCTGCGCGATCGGTATGGCCATACCCAGGTGGTTGATCTGCTTAGGCGGATGCTTGACGACGCGCGCGACGTCATCCGGAATACGCAAACGCTTCCCGACTGGTACGCAGACTGGGCGCAAGAGGCGAAACTCCGGCTGGAAAATGCGGCGCAAAGCGCGCTGCGCCCGGTGATTAACCTGACGGGGACGGTGCTGCACACCAACCTTGGCCGCGCATTGCAGGCGCAAGAAGCGATTGAGGCGGTAACGCAGGCGATGCGCGCGCCGGTGACGCTGGAATATGATTTGGATGGCGCCGGGCGGGGGCATCGCGACCGGGCGCTGGCGACGCTGTTATGCCGTATCACCGGGGCGGAGGACGCCTGTATCGTCAATAACAATGCGGCGGCGGTATTGCTGATGCTGGCGGCGACCGCCAGCGGCAAAGAGGTGGTGGTTTCGCGTGGCGAGCTGGTCGAAATCGGCGGCGCGTTTCGTATTCCGGATGTTATGCGCCAGGCGGGCTGTACGCTGCATGAAGTGGGCACCACCAACCGGACGCACGCGAAAGATTACCGTCAGGCGGTAAATGAAAATACCGGTCTGTTGATGAAGGTGCATACCAGTAATTACAGCATTGAGGGCTTTACCAAAACGGTAGAGGAAGCGGAACTGGCGGAAATCGGGCGAGAGCTGGATATTCCGGTGGTGGCGGATCTGGGCAGCGGTTCGCTGGTGGATTTAAGTCAATATGGCTTACCCAAAGAGCCGATGCCGCAGCAGCTCATTGCCGCAGGCGTCAGCCTGGTAAGCTTCTCCGGCGATAAGTTGCTGGGCGGGCCGCAGGCCGGGATCATCGTCGGCAAAAAAGCGATGATTGCCCAACTGCAAAGCCATCCGCTGAAACGCGCTCTGCGCGCGGATAAAATGACGCTGGCGGCGCTGGAGGCAACGTTACGTCTGTATCTGCACCCGGAAGCGTTGGCGGAGAAATTACCCACCCTGCGTCTGTTAACCCGCAGTGAAGCGTCGATTCGCGAACAAGCGCAGCGATTACAGGCGCGGCTGGCGGCACGTTACGGCGATGAATTTGCGCTGGAGGTTAAACCCTGCCTGTCGCAAATCGGCAGCGGTTCATTACCGGTAGACCGCCTTCCCAGCGCCGCCATGACCTTTACCCCGCACGACGGGCGCGGTAGTCGGCTGGAGGCGCTGGCGGCCCGCTGGCGCATGCTGCCTGTACCGGTCATTGGCCGAATTTATGATGGCCGTTTATGGCTGGATATGCGCTGTCTTGAAGACGAAAGCCGGTTTATGGAGATGATGCTGAAATGATTATTGCAACTGCCGGACACGTAGACCACGGTAAAACGACGTTGCTCCAGGCGATTACCGGCATTAATGCCGACCGTCTGCCGGAAGAGAAAAAACGCGGGATGACTATCGATCTGGGTTACGCCTATTGGCCGCAGCCGGATGGTCGTGTGCTGGGCTTTATCGATGTGCCTGGGCATGAAAAATTCCTCTCTAACATGCTGGCGGGCGTAGGCGGTATCGATCACGCTTTGCTGGTGGTCGCCTGTGATGACGGCGTTATGGCGCAAACGCGCGAGCATTTACAGATCCTGCAACTGACGGGCAATCTCCAGCTCACCGTCGCGCTGACCAAAGCCGATCGCGTGGACGAGGCGCGTATCGGTGAAGTACGTGAAGAGGTACTGGCGGCGCTCGACAACTATGGCTTCGCCGATACCGTTTTATTTGTCACCGCCGCCAATGAAGGACGCGGTATTGCAGAACTTCGCGCTCATTTACAGCAACTTCCTGCACGTTCGCACGCCGCGCAGCATCGCTTCCGTCTGGCTATCGACCGTGCGTTTACGGTGAAAGGGGCGGGACTGGTGGTGACCGGAACGGCGCTGAGCGGAGAGGTAAACGTGGGCGATACGCTATGGTTGACCGGCGTTAATACGCCGATGCGCGTACGAAGTCTACACGCGCAAAATCAGCCCACCGACCATGCGTATGCCGGGCAACGTATTGCGCTCAATATTGCGGGCGATGCGGAGAAGGAGCAGCTTAACCGCGGCGACTGGCTGCTTTCCGATGCGCCGGTGGGGGAAGCTTTTTCCCGGGTGATCGTTTCTCTGGCGCTTCATGCGCCGCTTTCCCAATGGCAGCCGCTACATATTCACCATGCCGCCAGCCATGTGACCGGTCGCGTCTCTTTGCTGGAAGGCGGGCTGGCCGAGCTGATCTTTGATACGCCGTTGTGGCTGGCCGATAATGACAGACTGGTGCTGCGTGATATTTCCGCACGCGCCACCCTTGCCGGCGCACGCGTGGTGACGCTTAAGGCGCCGCGTCGCGGTAAACGTAAACCAGATTATTTGCACTGGCTTTCAACGCTTGCCGACGCGCAGGACGATAGCGCGGCGTTGGCCATTCATCTGGAACGCGGCGCCGTCAACCTGCCGGATTTCGGTTGGGCGCGTCAGCTTAATCCTCTCGGTATGCGTCAGCTTATTGAGCAACATGGTTTTATCCAGGCCGGAGACAATCTGTTAAGCGCGCCCGTCGCCGCCCGCTGGCAGCGTAAGATTCTTGATACGCTGGCGACCTACCACGAACAGCACCGCGATGAACCGGGGCCGGGACGCGAGCGTTTACGCCGCATGGCCCTGCCAATGGAGGATGAAGCGCTGGTCCTGATGCTGATCGAGCGGATGCGCGACGACGACCTGATTCATAGCCATCACGGTTGGTTGCATCTGCCGGATCATAAAGCAGGATTTAGCGATGAGCAGCAGGCCGTCTGGCAAAAAGTTGAACCGCTATTTGGCGATGAGCCCTGGTGGGTACGCGATCTGGCGAAAGAGACCGGAACGGAAGAACAATTGATGCGGCTGGTGCTGCGGCAGGCGGCACAGCAAGGCATCATTACCGCGATCGTAAAAGATCGGTACTATCGTAACGATCGGATTGTCGCTTTCGCCAATATGATCCGCGAGCTGGATCAAGAGAGAGGATCAACCTGTGCGGCGGATTTTCGCGACAGGCTGAATGTAGGGCGGAAGCTGGCCATTCAGATCCTTGAATATTTTGACCGGATTGGGTTTACACGACGTCGTGGGAATGATCATTTATTACGTGATGCGTTATTATTTCCGCAAAAAGAATGAAATGGTTAAATTAAATAACAAATGAAGCAATACAATTATTGCGTTGCTTTTTATTTTTCTGGCTTCTTAAAATAGCCAGCGTGAGCCTATTATCAGAATAGTTTTGCCCATATTCTTTGCGCCTTAGTCAGGCGACTCACGATGAGATTGTGGAAATTTATCGCGCGGCGATGTAACGCCTTTGCCCGGTGGCGCGGACGCTTACCGGGCCTGCGTAGACGATGCAGGCCGGATAAGGCGTAACTCGTTAGCTTCGGGCGAGCTTTTGCTGCGCCAGCCAGACGGCGCCCAGCCTGCCCGCCTGATTTCCCAGTTGGCAGGGCTGAATCGGCACCTGGAGCGCCTCCCACATTTCAAACGTTTCAAGATGCCGCGTCAGGAGCGGGTAGAGCTTTTCCTGTTCGCTTATTCCTCCGCCGATCAGCACCACGCCCGGATCAAACATAGAGATCACGCTGTAAACGCCGCGTGACAGATAACGCGCCCAGTCATTGACCGCCTCACGCAGATGAACATCGGTCGCCATTCGTTCGAAGATCACATCCGCAGGCGGCATCTCTTCGGCGGGCAGCGCCAGCGCCTGGCGGCACGACGCCATTAATCCGCTGGTTGACGCGATTTTATGCATACTTTCGCCATTATTCCCGACCGGCATGACGCCGAATTCACCGGCATGGAAATGTGCGCCGCGATACAGTTCTCGTCCGACGATAATACCGCCGCCAATGCCGGTTCCAATGGTAATGCAGACCATGTTTTCGTAATGCTGCCCGGCGCCTCGCCACATTTCGCCCAGCGCCGCGCAGTTCGCGTCGTTCTCCACGACCAGCGGCAGATCGGTCAGCCCGCTGAACAACTCCATCAGGTTGACGTCATCCAGGTAAGCCAGCGCGCCCGCTTTTGCCGCATGACCGTTATGGGGATTAATATGGCCGGGGAAACTGACCCCGATTGCCGCAATGTCATAGTCCTGTTGGCAACGCGCCACCACATCCTGCCATTTGCGGGTAAACGTGGAGGCGTCCTCTGGCGTATCGAATTGATGATGGGTTAATTCTTCGCCGTCACTGTTAATCACGCCATATTTGACGTGAGTTCCTCCCACATCAATACCGATATATTGCTGCATAGTGTTCTCCGTACGTTAAACAGGCACCTGTTTAGTATGGCTAAAACCAGACGGAGAAACGTAAAGGAAAGTAATTCGTGATTGCTGTCGTAAAGCGGAAAACCATTGGCGAAAAATTCACCAGTACCGTCTACCCTTGTGGAGTACCTTTACAATAAGGAGTTGGTCATGACGAACAATCCCCCTTCAACACGTATTCAGCCAGGTGAATACGGGTACCCACTGAAATTAAAAGCCCGCTATGACAATTTTATTGGCGGTGACTGGGTTGCGCCCGCCGACGGCGAATATTATCAAAACCTGACGCCAGTGACCGGCCAGCCGCTATGTGAAGTCGCTTCCTCCGGTAAAAAAGATATCGATTTAGCGCTCGACGCCGCGCATAAGGCGAAAGATAAGTGGGCGCATACGTCAGTACAAGACCGTGCCGCTATCTTGTTTAAGATCGCCGATCGGATGGAACAAAACCTCGAACTGTTGGCGACAGCGGAAACCTGGGATAACGGTAAACCGATTCGTGAAACCAGCGCCGCCGACGTACCGCTGGCGATCGATCATTTCCGCTATTTCGCCTCCTGTATACGTGCGCAGGAGGGCGGGATCAGCGAAGTTGATAGCGAAACCGTGGCCTACCATTTTCACGAACCGCTTGGCGTCGTGGGGCAGATAATCCCGTGGAACTTTCCGTTGTTGATGGCAAGCTGGAAAATGGCGCCAGCGCTGGCGGCGGGTAACTGCGTGGTGCTTAAACCGGCACGCCTGACGCCGCTTTCCGTTCTGCTGTTAATGGAAGTCATTGGCGATCTGTTACCGCCGGGCGTCGTCAACGTCGTGAACGGCGCGGGCGGCGAGATCGGTGAATATCTGGCGACCTCGAAACGTATCGCGAAGGTGGCGTTTACCGGTTCGACGGAAGTGGGTCAACAGATCATGCAGTACGCCACGCAGAATATTATTCCTGTGACGCTGGAGTTAGGCGGCAAGTCGCCCAATATCTTCTTCGCCGACGTGATGGATGAGGAAGATGCGTTCTTTGATAAAGCGCTGGAGGGATTTGCCCTGTTTGCCTTTAACCAGGGCGAGGTGTGTACCTGTCCAAGCCGTGCGCTGGTTCAGGAGTCCATCTATGAGCGCTTTATGGAGCGCGCTATTCGCCGGGTAGAGAGCATTCGCAGCGGGAACCCGCTAGATAGCGGTACACAGATGGGGGCGCAGGTCTCTCACGGCCAGCTTGAGACTATCCTCAATTATATCGATATCGGTAAAAAAGAGGGGGCCGATATTCTGACCGGTGGGCGACGCAAGGAGCTGGATGGCGAACTTAAAGAGGGCTATTACCTTGAGCCTACCATTCTGTTTGGTAAGAATAATATGCGCGTCTTTCAGGAGGAGATCTTTGGCCCGGTGCTGGCGGTAACCACCTTTAAAACCATGGAGGAGGCGCTGGAAATCGCTAACGATACGCAGTATGGCCTCGGCGCAGGCGTCTGGAGCCGCAACGGCAATCTGGCTTATAAGATGGGTCGCGGCATTCAGGCCGGGCGCGTATGGACCAACTGCTATCACGCCTATCCGGCACACGCGGCGTTTGGCGGCTATAAGCAGTCGGGCATCGGGCGCGAAACGCATAAGATGATGCTGGAACACTACCAGCAAACCAAGTGCCTGCTGGTGAGCTATTCCGATAAGCCGCTGGGGCTGTTCTGACGCAAGAGGTAATGCCCGATGGCGCTGCGCTTATCGGGCCTACCGCATTGATATCAGTCTGGTGGTAATGCCCGATGGCACTTCGCTTATCGGGTCTACCGCGTTGATATTAGCCTGGTGGTAATGTCTGATGGCGCTTCGCTTATCAGGCCTACAAAAATTCATCGCAATGTACTGATATTGCAAATCTTGTAGGCCGGATAAGGCGCAGCCGCCATCCGGCACAGTATTACCGCTCGTTAACCCAAATCCGCATTTCTCCCTCGCCACGGTTGGCCCAGCTAAACCACGGAATGAAGGTTAGCGTCTGCGGCTGGCGCGATGACGGCGCGTTATCGTAGTGCCACAACGCCTGATGCTGCGCATCTGGGGCGCTTTGCTTCTCGCCTTCAGCCTGAATCAGCATCTTATGCGCAAAAAGCCCTTTGCCCTCAAAGACCCGGAACTCATTCTCTTTCGGTAGCCACAGATTATGCAGTTCTTCGCCGTTATCGGCCTGCTCAAGGCAATAGACCAGCGGCCCGCGCTGAATGGCGACCTTACCGGCGACGTGACGCGCCAGCGGATTGCCATACACGCGGCGAACCGGCATCGGCAGCGTCAGGGTTATCGTATCGCCCTCCTGCCAGGTCCGACGGATATGCAGATAACCTTTGCGAATATCCTGTTCCACTTCCAGCCCGTTGAGCGTCACTTTTGCCTCAGGGCACCAGTCCGGCAGGCGTAGCGCCAGCGTGTGACGTACCGGCTGCACAGAGTCGATGGCAATCTTCACCTGCTCATGCCACGGGTAGTTCCCGCTGATTCGCAGTTTGAGCGCGCCATTTTCAACCGGTATTTCCATGCTGTTACCCACGTACATATTGATGTACAGCGCATCCGCACGCGGCGTGTAGATGTAGTGACCAAGGGAGGTGAGCACGCGGGCGATGTTCGGCGGGCAGCAGGCGCAGCCAAACCAGCGCTGGCGGATGGGCTTAACGTGATCGTAAATATGGTTGAATTTTAACGATTTTGGATGCACTTCCAGCGGGTTGACGTAGAAGAAATGCTTGCCATCCAGCGCCATACCACCGAGGACGGTGTTGTACAGCGCGCGCTCCATCACGTCGGCGTACTGGCTATCGGCTTCCATTTCCAGCATCCGGCGGGCGAACATCATCAGGCCGATTGAAGCGCAGCTTTCCGCATAGACCGAATCATTCGGTAAATCGTAATCGCTGCTAAAGGCTTCGCCGCTGCTCTGGGAACCGATGCCTCCGGTGATATACAGCTGACGCTGCGCCATATTTTTCCACAGACGCAGGCAGTCCTGGCGTTTGCCTTCATCGTTGCTCAGGCGAGCGAGATGCGCCACGCCAGTCATCAGATAGACAAAACGTACCGCGTGGCCAATGGCCGTCTGCTGCTGCGAAATTGGCAGATGCGCCTGGCTGTAGGCTTTGTCTTTGACCATCCACGCCGGGCCGTAGGTGTGCCAGTACGAGGTCTGGCCGCGTTTTTCGTACTCTTCGTCGTAGAAGTGCGGTTGGGTGCCGCGCTGCCCGATAAAGTAGCTTGCCAGCGTCATATAGCGCGGCTGCTCTGTTACCTCATACAGACGCATCAGCGCCAGCTCAATTTCCGGGTGGCCCGGATAGCCGTGCAGCTGATTTTCGCCAGGGCCGAAAGTGCTGTCGATATGATCGGCCAGGCGACAAATGACGTCTAGCAGCCGACGCTTGCTGGTGGCCTGAAAGAAGGCGACGCCCGCTTCAATCAGATGCCCGGCGCAATAAAGCTCATGGCACTCCGCCAGGTTGCTCCAGCGTTCTTGCGGGGCTTTTGCCGTAAAGTACGTATTGAGATAGCCATCGTCACACTGCGCGGCGGCCACCAGTTCAATCACCTCATCGGCGGTTTTCTCAAGCGCGGGATCGGGCTTCTGGCACAGTGACCAGGCAACCGCTTCCAGCCATTTCGCCACGTCGCTGTCCTGAAAGACCATGCCGTAAAAGTCGCCCGTCTGCTGGCCTGCGGCAATGCGGAAATTTTCAATGGCATGGCTGGGTTCAGCCTCTGGAATACGATCGTTTAACGCATCCCACTGGTAAGGAATAACCACATCGCGAACCAGTTGTTGATACTGTCCGAGGAACGGATCGCTGACCGTCAGTTTATGCAGATCGACTTCCAGTACGTTCATTTCGTGCTCCTTAAGGTTGTAGAGGTCATAGATATTCCTCGCTGACGGGGTATTTTATGGCAGTAATTTTTATTTTCGCGTTATGACCTGATTCATTTTGCCCGGATAGCGGTGAGCGACAAGGCGATAAAAGAGTAAAAAAAGATGACGATTCCGACCCGTATTTAAAAATGTGAGATGGATCGAGTGAAATGACTATTTTTAGTTAATAATCAAAAGGTAATATGAAATACGGTGCTGAATGAGCGGGAAATGACATATTAATGCTCGAATTATCCATAACATTACCGATTAAAGTCCAAAACGGCGGATTATTTATTTCTCGCGGCATTGGGCGTCATCCTGCCAGGCGTCTGCAATCGTGGGAAATTATATTTGTGGAAAAAGGCTGCCTGAAAATTCAGGAAGAAGAATGTGTTTTCTGTGTCGAAGCCGGGGAAAGCCTGTTGCTTTGGCCGCATCGCCGCCATATTGGCGTTGAGGAGTTTCCCGCCGATCTTAAATTTTACTGGCTCCATTTTGAGGTCAAAGCGCCGGACAGCGACCCGCGCTGGCTGACGCATCTTTCCGTGCCGCAGCATACCCAGGTTGCCGATCCGCAGGCGCTGATTGCGCTTTTTCGCCAGTTTATGAACGAGCAGGAAAAGCACCAGCGCAGCCCGGCGCTGGAGTTCATCGTGCTGCTGATTTTGCAGCAGCTCACCGTTGACGCCCGGCAGAATGAAAACGCCGAGGCCGCTGGCGTGTCGCTGGCCTGGAAAGTGCAGCAGCTGATTCGAACGCACTATCACCTGCCGCTTTCCAGCTCGGTTCTGGCGAAAGAACTGCATTGCAATGTGGATTATCTGGGACGCGTTTATCGGCGGGTATTTCACCTTACGCTAACGGAAGCCATCCACCGCCAGCGGGTGCGCGAGGCGGAAAAGTTGCTGATTAGCGACGCGCGTTCGTTAAAAGAGGTGGCGGAGCGGTGCGGTTTTAATGACGTTGGTTACTTTCGCCAGATCTTCCGCAAGCACACCGGCCTGACGCCTACCGCCTGGAAGCGGCGCTACAGTAAGGAACACGTTAATTCTTGAGCATAATCTTTGGCCCTCTGACAACGCGGTTGCAAACTGAATGCCCGATGGCGCTTTGCTTATCGGGCCTACAAGAGTTCATCACAACGTATTGATATTGCAAATCTTGTAGGTCGGATAAGGCGCAGCCGCCATCCGACACAGGCTGTGGCTGCCGGCATTACTGCCCGTAATAGGCATTCGCGCCGTGTTTACGCAGATAGTGTTTATCGAGCAATTCCGGTTGCATATCCGGCAACTGCGGGGCCAGCTGGCGCGAGAACAGCCCCATATAGGCACACTCCTCAAGCACCACGGCGTTGTGGACGGCATCGGCGGCATTTTTACCCCAGGCAAACGGGCCGTGCGAATGAACCAATACCGCCGGGATTTGCGCCGGATCCAGACCGCGCTCTTCAAAGGTTTTAATAATCACCTCGCCGGTCTGATACTCGTACTCGCCGTTAATTTCCTCAACGGTCATCAGTCGGGTACAGGGGATCGCGCCATAGAAATAGTCGGCGTGGGTGGTGCCCCAGGCGGGCAGATCGAGCCCGGCCTGCGACCAGATCGTCGCATGGCGGGAATGGGTATGAACGATCCCGCCGATCTGCGGATAGCGGCGATAGAGCGCCAGATGGGTCGCGGTATCGGACGACGGTTTTTTGTTGCCTTCAACGACCTTACCGCTGGCGATCTCTACCACCACCATATCGTTGGCGGCCATCACCTCATATTCAACGCCGGAAGGCTTGATGACCATCAGCTTGCGCGTCTCATCGACTGCGCTGACGTTGCCCCAGGTAAAGGTGACCAGCCCGTGCGCCGGGAGGGCCAGGTTGGCCGCCAGCACCTCGGCTTTCAGTTGCTCTAACATGTGAAACCTCCTTCCTGCATCCGTGATTCAATCCAGCGGCGGGCCTGGATAATTTCCAGCACCGGCTCGCTGGCTTTCTCTGTCCACATCTCAATCAGAAATGAACCGCGATAGTTCAGCTCATGCAGCGTTTTGAAGATGCCGACAAAATCAACGCATCCTTCGCCAAACGGCACGTCGCGGAACTGGCCGGGGCTGTCACCGGTCACCGGCAGCGTGTCTTTCAGGTGGATAGCGGCGATACGGTCGATACCCAGCTTCAGCTCGGCGGTCACGTCGTTCCCCCAGGCGCTGAGGTTGCCGACGTCTGGATAAACGGTGAACCACGGTGACGAAAGCATCTCGTCCCACTTTTTCCACTTGCTGATGGAGTTCATAAACGCGGTATCCATGATCTCCACCGCCAGCATCACCTGCGCCGCTGCGGCCTGTTCCACCGCCCACGCCAGCCCTTCGGCGAAACGTTGCTGGGTGCCTTCGTCGTGCTCTTCGTAATAGACGTCGTAACCTGCCAACTGGATGGTGCGGATCCCCAGGTCGCGCGCCAGGCGAATGGCTTTGGTCATGATTTCACGCGCCCGCTCGCGTACCGCTTCGTCGCGGCTGCCAAAAGGGAATCGACGATGGGCGGAGAGGCACATCGACGGGATGGCGACGCCGCTTTCCAGCATCGCGCTCACCAGAGATGCGCGCTGAGCCGAGGTCCATTCGAGGCGCGAAAGGCGTTCATCCGTTTCGTCCACCGACATCTCGACAAAATCAAAACCGCAGCTTTTTGCCAGCACCAGCCGCTCTGGCCAACTGAGATCTTTCGCCAGTGCTTTCTCGTAAATACCTAATGGATGATTACGCATGCTTTTCTCCCCAAATGGCGTCAATTTGGGCGTGGAATTCGGCGGCGACCTGCGCCGGATGGGCGGCACCTGCCAGCGCACGTCCGGCGATAAATGCCTTAACGTTAATGTCGCGGAACAGCGGCAGATCCGCTGGGGTAATGCCGCCGGTAATCGATAGTTCAAGGCCGATGTCGGACAACGCCTTCATGCGTGTTAGGTCCGCTTCTCCCCACTGTTGCCCGCTGGCCTGCGCATCGCGTCCGCGGTGGTAAATCGCCTGGCGAACCCCGACGCGATACCAGTCTCGGGCGTCGTCCAGCGTCCAGTTGCCGAACAGTTCCATTTGAATTTCACCGCCACAGGATTGTGCGACGGCGTGGCCTTTCTCGACGGTTGCGAGCGGCGCAGCGCAGATGATAGTCATCCAGTTGGCGCCAGCGCTAAAAGCCTGCTGCGCCAGGGTTTCACCGGCATCGGCCACTTTCCAGTCGGCGACGATGATTTTTTCCGGGCACTGCGCTCGCAGGGCTTTCACCGCGCTAAGGCCTTCGGTTAAACAGAGGATGGTGCCAGCCTCAACGATATCGACATGATCCTGTAGCAGGGCGACATCGCGCTGGGCTGCTTCCAGATTGGTGTGGTCGAGCGCCAGTTGCAGTAGTGGTCGGCTCATAATGCGTGCTCCTTAATACGGGCGTGATAGCCCTGTAGTGCTTCAATCAAATGCTGGTATTGGCGGTATTTACGCTGATAGAGGGCGTGCGCGGCCATGTCCGGCAGCAGCGTGCGCACCGGGTGCCGGAGGTCGCGTTGGGCCTCGCGGAAATTGCGATATACGCCGGTGCCGACGCAGGCAGCCAGCGCCGCGCCGAAGCAGCCGGTCTCCTCCACCTGCGGCAGCTCGATGCGTAACCCGCTGACGTCCGCCAGCATCTGCATCCAGACGTCGGAGTGGGCCGGTCCGCCGGTAACGCGCAGGGCGCAAACGTCGGTAAAACGTTCACGCATGCGGTTGAGGTGGGTCATATGGCTGAAGACCACGCCTTCATAGAGCGCCTGTAGCAGGTGCGCGCGGTTGTGCAGCGCCTGCATGCCGTAAAAGCCGCAGGTCATCTCCAGCCCGGCATTGCTGCCGTAGAGAAACGGCAGAAAAAAAAGGTCGCTACCGGCTTTCGGCAGGCTGGCGACCGCCTGGTTGATCTCGTCAAAAGAGAGGTCGCCCCACTGGGCGGTAAACCATTCGAGGTTGCCAGAGGAGGTCGGGCTGGCTTCGTGAACGATATACTGCCCGTCATTGACGTAGCGGCCATAGACGTAAGGGTGGGCCTCATGGTCGCGCAGGCCGTGAGCGATGCCGCTGGTGACGGCCCAGGTACCCATCACCGCATTGAGCGTTGATTCATCCTCAATACCGGCGCAAAGGGCGGTGGAAACCACATCAAACAGGCCGCCGACGACGGGGGTGCCCGCCGCCAGACCGGTGATGGCGGCTGCCTGAGCGGTGATCTCCCCGCATATTTCGGCTGAACCCACCACGGGGGGCAGCGCGCTGTCGATTTCACTGATGCCCAGCCATTCGGTCAGACGCGGGTCGTACTGGCCCGTCGCCATGTTGTAGAGGTTGGACTCGGAGATATTGCTCTCTTCGCAGCCTTTCACGCCGGTTAAGCACCAGCGCAGATAGTCATGCGTCATCATGACGCTGCCTATCTGCGCGTAGCGCTGCGGCTCATTCTCTTTTACCCAGCGTAAAAGGGAGACTGGATGCCCGGTCCACAGGGTTTGCCGGGTCAGCGGGTAGAGTTTTTGCGGAACCGCTTCTTTTTGCCAGCGCTGGACAATTTCCATGGCGCGACGGTCGGAAGAGAGTATCGCTTTACCTAATGGCCGATCGCTTTTATCTAACAGGAACAGGCCCTTACCCTGAGCGGAAATACCCAGACCGCGGATTTGTGAGCCGCTCACCCCCGTGTGCGTCAGCAGTTTGCTGATGACCGAGCCGCACTGTTGCCACAGTTCGGTCATATCGCGTTCAACCCAGCCTGGCTGCGGGCTTAAAGCGTGCAGCGGCAGGCGTTGCACCGCTACTTCCCGGCCTGCGCCATCGTACAACCCGGCTTTTAGCCAACTCCCACCACAATCTAACCCCAGCCAGTAGTTGCTCATGACTTATTGCACCTCGTCCACGGCTTTCAGGAGATCGGCGCCCTGCGGGTTGTCTTTCAGGAACATATCGCGCACCTGGCTGCCCAGCGCATCGCTGAAGGCTTTACGGTCGATATCGGTCAGGACTTCAACTCCGGCTTCTTTCATGCCATCGATAATTTTTTGCTGATCTTCGGCGACCAGTTTGCGCTGATAGTCACCCGCTTCTTTGGCGGAACTCAGCAGTGCCTCCTGGAACTGCGGGCTTAAAGCGTCGAATTTGGCTTTATTGATCACCAGCAGCAGAGGCGAATAGGCGTGATGAGTGAGGGAGAGGTATTTCTGTACCTCATAGAATTTCGCTGACCACACGACGTTGATAGGGTGTTCCTGGGCATCAATCGTACGGGTTTCGAGGCCGGTATAGACTTCGGAGAATGGCATCGGAATAGGGTTCGCGCCGAAGATTTTAAAGGCCGCGATATTCATTGGGCTGTTGTTAGTGCGGATTTTTAAGCCTTTCAAATCGCCCGGCGTTTTTACCGGCGCGCGGGAGTTGGTGACGTCGCGCCAACCGTTTTCCCAGTAGGCGAGGACTTTTAACCCTTTTGAATCGAGTGATTTTTTCAGTTCATCGCCGACTTTGCCGTCGAGCGTTTTATGCGCATGCGCGGTATCGCGAAACAGGAAGGGGACATCAAGTAAGTTGAATACAGGGGCCAGGCCGGTGAAATTGTTCGAACCGGACATTTCCATATCAATGGTTCCGCCGCGCACCCCGCTGATCATTGCCTGGGCGTTACCTAATGTGCTGTCAGGAAAGAGTTTTAGCGTTAATTCGCCGTTAGTTTTTTCTTTTAATAGTTCGTTAAATTTTTTCGCGGCAATATGTTGGGAGTCAGTTTGCGGTGTTTCATAACCAAAACGTAAAGATTGCGCCGCCAGAGACGACACGCTGAAAACCGTCAGACCAGCTATCAATAATGAACGAGCAATAACGTGTAATTTCATAATATTATCCTTTAATTAATCCATTTAAGCGGTGTGATAATTAGCTCGGGAATAAAAATAAATAAAACCAGCAGCGACATCAGTACGACAACGTAAGGGAATACGCCTCTTACCGCGTCATCAAATTTCAATTTTGCTACCCCGGAAATAACGTTGAGGACGTTGCCAACGGGCGGTGTGATTAATCCAATAGAGCAGTTAATAATGAACATGACGCCGAAATAAATCGGGTCAATATTGGCTTCTTTAACTAATGGCAATAATACAGGGGTAAGAATTAACACCGTTGGCGTTAAATCCATCACCATACCGACGACCATAATTGAGATCATAATGACGATAAATAAGAGTCGCGGAGAGTCGACCAGCGGCTGCAGCAAATCTGACACCATCATGGGTAATTCCGCGATCGTAATCAGCCAGGCGGATACCTGGGCCGCGGCCACCAGAAACATGACGACTGACGTCGTTTTGGCGGCATTGACCAGCACGTGGTAGAGACTGGAAAACGTTAATTCCCGATAGATAACCACGGCGACAAAGAGGGCGTAAAAGGCGGCAACCGCCCCTGCCTCCGTTGGCGTGAAAAGTCCGGAACGGAAGCCGCCGATAATAATCACCGGTAAAAACAGCGCCCAGATACCTGAAACCAATGATTGCCAGATTTCACGCGGTGTTGCTTTGGGCTGAGAAGGGAGATTTAATCGCCCGGCCTGCCACCACCAGGTGAGCATAAGCGCCGCGCCCATCATGATGCCCGGTGCGATCCCGGCCATAAACAGCTTGCTGATCGACAAGCCGCTGGAAACGCCGAAGATAATAAAAGGAATCGAGGGCGGAATAATTGGCGCAATGATCCCGCCGGAAGCGATTAACCCAACGGAGCGGTTGATCGGGTAGTTTGCGGAGCGCATCATCGGCACCAGCAGCGCGGCGACCGCAGCGGTATCTGCTACCGCAGAGCCGGAAAGGCTGGCCATAATCATTGCCGCAATGACGCCCACGTAGCCCAGGCCGCCGGGCTTATGGCCGACCAGCTTCATCGGCAGGTCGACAATTCGCTTTGACAGGCCGCCCGCGTTCATGATTTCACCGGCCAAAACAAAAAAGGGAATGGCCAGCAGGGAGAAACTGTCCGCGCCGTTAACCAGGGTTTGCGCCATAATCTGCACGTCAAACATATCCAGGTATGCCATCAGAGCAGCGCCGCAAAGCAGCAGCGACCAGGCGATGGGTAAACCTATCGCGATCCCGCCGAGCAGACAGCAGAGAAATATCACCACGGCCATGATTAGGCTCCTTGCTGTGGTTGTTGAAAGGAATCGTTATGCGTTATTAAGTGATAAAGCCGACGCAGCTCGATTAACGCGATGGCAACGCTTGTGGGCAGACAGGCGATATACATCAGGCCGATCGGTAAACCGAGGATTGGCGAGTGATCGCTCCAGTCCTGCAACGCTTTTTGCAGGCTGCCCCAGCCTAATGCGAGGCATAACAATAAAATCAGTGAATGCGTCAGCAGCGAGAGACGACGCTGATTCGCTGGCGAAAGTTTTTCCACCACAAAAGTGACCTGAACGTGAGCGTTATCCATAAATGCAACGATGGCGCCAATAAACGTCAGCCATACAAATAGATAACGTGATAGTTCATCTACCGACAAAATACTGCTCTCAAAACCGTAACGTAAAATAACGTTAATAAATACAATGCAGGAAAGTACGGCAATTAATACCGCAAGTATGCCCTCAAGTACCCGCTTCATAACGACTCCATCAGGTTATAGAAACTTATTTCTTTCGATGCTGAATAGTGGAACTTAATTTCTTATGTTTGGTTTATATTAGGTCGGCGCAACGTTGAGTTGCAGGCCGAGAATTAAGGTGATGATGTTTAATTCAGGTTAGCGGCGTGTGGCCTTTTTCATCATGTTAATACCATCGCGTAATATATTGATGCGGTGATTAATATCGGCGCTGGCATTGATTTCCAACAATTTAATACCGGTAAACTGCAACAGATCGGGAGCTACGGCGGTAATGAGTTCTTTAACATGTTTCTCCGTCATCAGGCTTTGTGGACAGAAAGGTGCAAACGGAGCATGGAGGTCCTGCCATTCGCCGTATTCTCCATCCAGCGTTGTACCGGAGAACATCAGCGCCCCGAGTTTTCCAGCCTGTTTGGCCTGCTGCGTGTGGATCAGTGGTAGAGAGGTATCCCGCCCTTCAATAGCCGAGCGCGCCCAGTTAATACAGACGCTTATGTCATAGTCGGCAATAGTTTCCAGTACGTTTACCAACGGTAAGAATCCTTTGCGCGGTGCGGGGCCGGTCATCGCGTCGCAGTATTCAAGCACCAGGTCGCAGGACCAGTCCCAGTTGGCAATCTCTTTTAATGAGCGCGCAAAGGCGTCGGTTGCCTGCGCTACGTTCGGATTGCCCGCCAGTGGGGCGGCATGAAGCTCAAGGGCTATGACTTTGCCGGTATTGTTCCCATTGATTTTATTGATCTTCTGATGCAGATGACGATAGTACTCCACGCAGGCTTTACGCTGTTCCTCGTCACTGGACGCTAATCCAAAACCGCCGTTTTCGCTACGGCGGCGCATGGTTTCCATTATCGCGGTGACCACGATTTGCCAGTTTCCCGGTGTATGGCGCAATAACCACTCGTCGCCGAGCGGGTGAAGATGTTCAAGACAAGGCTGCTCCAGCCCCCGGATATCCGGAGTATCAGAGAGTTGCCGCCAGAATTCCGTCTCTTCCTCTTCACTCTTCTGGTGAAATGAGGGTGCACAAGGGTACGCACCGATAATATAACCGGTATTATTTTTCATTTTGTGCTCCAGTAAACTCTATTTTATAAAACGTCTATGGCGACTTTTACGACTATTTTCCGTATCGGCGTAGCAATGCTTTTATTACAACCTGGACGATGAACATCCTGCGGGAAAAACAGGGCATAACTTCCCGGTATCATTTCAATGAATGATTCATGTTCACTGTCGTGATAAAAAATAATATCGCGCTGTTCTAATAATGACTCGCTGATTTGATTATTACCGGTATCAATGGCAACCCCAATTTTCTCTTCGCCCCATGCCAGAAACTGAATATCCAGATAGCGGCGATGAACCTCCGGACGATTTTCAGCAGCATCGCGGGTGGTCATATCGATAATCTGCGCGAAGATATTTTTGCCGTCGATTTCCACTACGCCGGGTTCCAGCGTGCGAAAGTCCGTATTACGCAGGAAATCGAGCGCCTGCTCTATGGCCGACGGTAACCGGCACGGATCAGGCTGCGCGATATGTCCAAAAATCATGATGTGGCTCCTTACAGCGCCTGAATTTTGGCCCAGACGCTGTCGTCAATGGTGATACCGTGACGGCGGTTGTCATCCAGCAGTTTGGTAAATTCGTGGCCAGGCAGCCGGATAGCGACGTTGTCGTCGGCGCGTTCAGCGGTAGTAATAAAATCCATAATCCGCTGCAGTTTGGCATCGCGGGTTGCGCCATCGATCAGCTTATCCACTTCTATGGCGATGAAGATCTGCGAAACGCCATATTCATCGCTGTTTTCCTGGGTCACTTCGGCAACGGAAGAACCGTTGGAAAGCAGGGTGGCAATCATGTCCAGCACAATCGACAGACCAGATCCTTTCCAGTAACCCATCGGTAAAATGCGGCGATTTTTCTCGATCACGCCCGGTTCTTTGGTCAACTGACCGTTATCGTCGAAACCGCCGTCCACCGGCAGTTCGCGGCCCGCCAGACGGTTAACTTCTAACATTCCGTAAGAGAACATCGACATCGACATATCTACCATCGTGATCGGCGTAGACGGGATGGCGACGATCAGCGGATTGGTACCGATACGACACTCTTTCGCGCCCCACGGCGGCATGACGGCGATGGAGTTGGTCCAGCAAATGCCGATATAGCCTTTTTCCGCCGCCTGCCAGCCGTAGCTGCCGCCGCGCATCCAGTGGTTAGCATTACGTAACGCCACCAGGCCAATACCATGATCGGAAGCCAGCTCGATGGCCCGGTCCATCATCTTTTTCGCCGTCAGGTTGCCGATAGCGCGCTGAGCATCCCACTGTTCGATGGCGCCGAGGCTGGTAACTCGCTGCGGTTTAGCATCAGGAATAATGTCGCCGTTATCCAGTTGCTGGATGAAGCGGGGAAAGCGGTTCACGCCGTGGGAATAGACACCGGACTCGGTGGTGCGAGCGAACATTTCCGCGCACTCGTCGGCGGTATCTTCCGCAATATTCCGCGACCGCAAGACGCGGTAGAAGGCCCCTTTTAACTCTTCGAAAGCTACTTTCATCCCTGTTCTCCTGGTCGATTGTTAGAAATTTTAGTATGTTTTTTTATCGATAAATTTCATAATACGAAATGTAGTTCCAAATATATAGATCAAAAATTGACATGGCAACGCCAGAGAAGGTTTTTAAAAACGATTAAAATCATCGGGTTATGTTTTTTATGCTGATATCGTGAACTGCAACACACTTTGAGCTACCATCTGATCGCCCAAGAAAGGAGAGAGTTTTCTGATGAGCCAGAACAACGATAAAGAGAAGCCTGCGGGGAGTCAGAGCCTGTTTCGTGGCCTGATGTTGATAGAAATTTTGAGTAACTACCCGAACGGTTGCCCACTGGCGCACCTGTCGGAGCTGGCGGGGTTGAACAAGAGTACCGTCCATCGTTTGTTGCAGGGGCTTCAATCCTGCGGATACGTGACGCCAGCGCCGGCGGCCGGGAGCTACCGTCTGACGACAAAGTTTATTGCCGTCGGCCAAAAAGCCCTGTCATCGCTGAATATCATCCACGTTGCGGCACCGCACCTTGAGGCGCTCAACCTGGCCACCGGCGAGACGGTGAATTTTTCCAGCCGTGAAGATGATCACGCTATCCTGATTTATAAGCTGGAACCGACCACCGGTATGCTGCGCACGCGTGCCTACATTGGCCAGCATATGCCGCTGTACTGCTCGGCGATGGGGAAAATTTATATGGCGTTTGGTCAGCCGGATTATGTGGCGTCTTACTGGGAAAGCCATAAAGATCAGATCCAGCCGCTGACTCGCAACACCATTACCGATTTACCAGCAATGTACGATGAGCTGGCGCAAATTCGTGAAACCAGCATGGCGATGGACCGCGAAGAAAATGAACTGGGCGTCTCCTGTATTGCCGTGCCTGTGTTTGATATTCACCATCGGGTGCCTTACGCCATTTCTATTTCACTGTCGACGTCACGGCTAAAACAGATCGGCGAGAAAAATCTGCTCAAACCGTTGCGTGAAACCGCACAGGCTATCTCTAATGAGCTGGGATTTACCGTTCGCGAATAAGACAGCTCGCCAGGTTTTATCAGGCATCTGACAAAATTTGTCCGTTTGCGTAGTGGGATCAAAGCGGCGGGGAATGGCTCTCTGGCATTCTGGCGTTTTAACGCAGGGGGAGAACAATGAACCGGTTTATTATGGCGGATGCGTCGGCGTGTATCGGGTGTCGTACCTGCGAGGTCGCCTGCGTGGTGTCGCACCAGGAACAGCAGAATAGCGCGGCGGTGACGACGGCGGACTTTGTGCCGCGTATCCGGGTGATAAAAGAGGATAGCTTCACCACGGCCACGGTCTGCCATCAGTGTGAGGACGCGCCGTGCGCGAATGTCTGCCCGGTACAGGCGATTCGCCGTGATCGGGGGCATATCTTCGTGACGTCATCGCGCTGCATTGGTTGTAAAAGCTGTATGCTGGCTTGCCCGTTTGGTGCGATGACCGTGGTGGCGTCCGCGTCAGGCGCGCAGGCGATTAAATGCGATCTTTGCTGGCATCGGGAAGCGGGGCCGGCGTGCGTGGAAGCCTGCCCGACCAGTGCGTTACAGTGCGTTGACGCAGCACACGTGCAGCGCCAGCGCCTCTATTCTCAACCTTTCTGAACGTCGTTCCGGCCTGCATGATGGCCGGAATAGCCGTCAGCCTTCACGCCAGGCGCGTTCTATCTCTTCTGCAAGAATTTTTACGCCCGCCTCGATTTTGTCCGGTTCAGGCACGTAGTTCATCCGCATACACTGGTGTGTGTGCGGCCAGGGTTTATCCAGTCCGGGAAAGAAATAGTGGCCTGGCACCATCAGCACGCCGCGCGCTTTCAAGCGTTGATAGAGTAGCTCGGTGGTAATCGGCAGATCTTTAAACCACAGCCACAAAAATATTGCGCCTTCCGGTTTATGAATCAGGCAGCGTTCTTCGGATAAATAGCGACGAATGATCGCGATCGTCTGTTGAACGCGCTGATAGTAGAAAGGTTTGATAACCGTTTCCGACAGCCGCAGCAGATCGTTACGCTTAATCATTTCGCACATCATCGCCGGGCCCATGCCCCCGGGCGCAAGGCTGATGATGCCGTTCATGTTGGCAATGGCGGTAATCGTCTTATCATTGGCGATGATAATCCCACAGCGGGAACCGGGCAGCCCCAGCTTCGAGAGGCTCATACACAGGATAATATTGGGGTTCCACAGCGGGCGCGCCTCGCTAAAGATAATGCCCGGAAACGGTACACCGTAAGCGTTATCAATCACCAGTGGGATGTTGTGCTGATTCGCCAGTCTGTCCAGCTTCATCAGCTCTTCGTCGGTGATAACGTTACCGGTTGGGTTGGTCGGGCGCGAGACGCAAATCATCCCCGTTTCTTCGCCGATGTGCAGATGCTCAAAATCGACGTGATACTTAAACTGGCCTTCCGGCAGCAGTTCAATATTCGGGCGCGCCGAAACGAAGAGGTCGTCTTCCAGACCGGAATCCGCATAGCCGATGTATTCCGGCGCAAGCGGGAATAGTACCTTTTTCGTACTGCCGTCGGCGCGACGTCCGGCGAAGAGATTAAATAAGTAGAAAAACGCGCTCTGACTGCCATTTGTCAGCGCAATATTCTGTGGTTCGATATCCCATCCCAGCGTTTCACGTAGCAGTACGGCCAGTGCATTCAGTAGCGCCGTTTTTCCCTGGGGACCGTCATAATTACAAAGCGCATCAGCGGCTTTGCCGCTTTCTACCATCTCTGTCAGTAGCGTCTGGAAATAATCCTGCATTGCAGGGATGTGTGCCGGGTTACCGCCGCCAAGCATGATGGCGCCTGGCGTGCGTAAGCCGTCGTTGAGATCCTCCATCAGGCGGGTAATGCCTGAATGGCGGGTAAATTTATCGCCGAAAAGTGAAAATGTCATAACGGGTGATCTATCGAACTGTCTGTCAAAGTGGATAACCATAACGCTACAAATGGCGGGGCGCAAATGGGGGTCAGGCGGTGGTATTGATGTTTTATGCTACAAATTTTTATCAGGTTAGTTTTTTATTTTGAAGGGGCTACCGGTACGCGAGGAGACCGGTAGCGCCACGATTAGCGGCGGCCCGCCCAGACGACCATCACCGTATCGTCGCCGTACTGGCGTACAAAACCGTACTCGTGTTTTAGCGTCAGCGTGGTTTGTTGGCCTGCGCCGATGGCGGGATGTCTGGCGCGGAACTGGCTAATACGCTGCCAGTGCGCGACGGCTGCGGCTGACTTTCCGCTCACGTCCTGCCAGTTCATATCTGAACGGGTGCCTTGCAGCGGGTCGGAGCCGGTGGGGCCGAAGGGACGAGCGGATTCATCGCCGTAAAAGATCTGCACCGCGCCCGGCGAAAGCAGCAGCAGTTCCGCCGCCTTATCACCGCCCTCACGGAAAAGGCGCGTATCATGCGAGGAGAGGTAACTTAATACGTTGAAATCCTGCATTTTATCCGCCATCTGCTGCCAGACTGGCCCCATTTCCGCCAGGCAATCGACCGCTTTCGCCGCCTGCTCCTGATAATCAAAATTGATCATCGCGTCGAAACCATAGCGATAATAATCACTTTTCATGACGCCGTGGCCCCACGCTTCGCCAGTCATCCAGAACGGGCTATCATCCAGCGCTTTGTCCGGATTGGCCTGCTTCCATTCATGTAACGCCGCGCTGGCCTGGGTTTTTAGCTGTTGCCAGGCAGGAAGCTCAACGTTTTTGGCAGTATCGACCCGGAACCCGTCAATGCCGTAATCATGCACCCACTGGCTTAACCAGTGAGTCAGATAATCCCGTGGCGTATAGCCCTCAATGAACTTTGCTTTAGTATCGGGTTTGTTGGCATAGAACACGGGTAGGCCGGAAGGCGTGGTAGATTCCGTTTTTATATCCGGCAGGAAGGCCAGCGACAGGGTTAAATCGTCAAATCCCGGACTGTCGTAGTCGCCAATATCGGTACGAATCCACTTTTTCCCCCACCATTTTTCCCAGGCGGCGCTGTCGCTGAAGTTGATGTAGTCGTTAAAGCTGTGCCAGCTTTGTCCGGCGGCGGGTCGCCAGTTTGTCCAGCGATCGCCGAGAATTTTTTGCCGTTCCGCGCCGGATAAATAGAGCGCGCCGAACTGATACTCCTGCATATCCGCCAGCGTGGCGTAACCGGCATGATTCATTACTACGTCAAATAAAATACGGATGCCGCGCTGGTGCGCGCCGTCGACCAGCGCGCGGAGATCGGCTTCGCTGCCCATATTGGCATCCAGCGTCGTCCAGTCCTGAGTGTAATAGCCGTGATAGGCGTAATGAGGAAAATCGCCTTTTGTTCCGCCGCCGACCCAGCCGTGGATCTGTTCAAACGGCGAGCTTATCCACAAGGCGTTCACGCCTAATTGCTGTAGATAGTCCAGTTTACTCGTCAACCCGCGTAAATCGCCGCCGTGGAAAGTGCCAATCTCTTGCATACCATCCTTATGGCGACCATAGCTGTGGTCGTTGGTTGGATCGCCATTGCGAAAACGATCCGTAAGCACAAAATAAACGGTGGCGTTGCGCCAGTTAAAAGGCGCTGATGCATGGGTTTCCGCGCGTTCCAGCAATAAAAGCCCGTGGCTGTCGGCAGGTCGCAGCGTGATTTGCCCGTTTTGGACGGTATCGGTTTGACCACTGTAATAATCGCGCACTACCGTCCCTTCCGGAAAGGTTTGGCGAACATCCAGCGTGAGCGGCGAACCATCCCAGACGGGACACTGGTAGGTGAGCTGTGTGGTGCGTTCAGGTTCAGTTTTTATCGATAACAACAGGGTCGGCGTACCGGAGCGGGTATCTACCGTTATCGTATAGTCGCCATCTTTAAACAAACGCCATTGCGGCGGCGCGCCTTCGCAGGGTTTTAACGACAACATCTGGTTGAGTTTTATGGCGCCGGAGGGCTGCCAGCACTGCTGGTCAATATGGAGCGTTAACGCGCGTGTACCTTTTGTTAATGCAGCATGGCTGGTAAAGCGCCCGGTTTCCTGCGTCGAGAACGTCGGAAAACCGGGTGAGGTCCATGATGAGGCGATCGCGATACCGGGTATCAGCGTCAGAGCGAAGGCGGCAAGTTTCATCACGCTATCCTTTGTGGGCAATATTCATCAGCTTGCCTGGTTTTTAGGCGAATGAACTCCTCCTCAGCAGAGAGTCGCGCAGGAGGAGGCGCGAGGGTGAGCGACGAGGCGCAAAAAAACGCCTCTATTTGCGATAAGCACCACATTTTATTGGCATTATTGCTGCCTGTTATCGTTAATAGTTGACATAGTTTCGGATTAAGACTATTCCCTGAGGTGCTTTTTAAGCCTATTTTTGCTAGAATTTGGGGTTCAAACCTCAACTTCGTGAAAAATAAAAGGTGTTGGAATGTATCAATCCGACCAGGAGACCTAATGATATTGACTCCCATGCGACGATATGGGGCAATGATTCTTATGTTACTCACCATCGCATTTTCGGGTGAGGTGCTGGCAAAGACGCACGCAACACAAACGAGTCAAAAGTCCCACATAACTGAGACAAGTTATAAACAGGTTAGCAGTAAACAAGAGTATTCTCGCAATAGTGCAAAGAGCAGTTCACTTCCTGATTTGCGAAAATACCCTTCCGGAACCCCCAGAAAAAAAGCGTTTCTCCGGACCGTTATGCCTTACATCACCAGCCAAAATGCCGCGATTACCGCGGACCGTAATTGGCTGATCTCAAAACAGTACCAGAACCGCTGGTCGCCGTCTGAACGCGCGCGTATGAAAGATATCGCGAAGCGCTATAAAGTGAGCTGGTCCGGCAACACGCGTCGTATTCCGTGGAATACGTTGCTGGAGCGCGTCGACATTATCCCAACCAGCATGGTGGCGACGATGGCGGCGGCGGAAAGCGGCTGGGGAACCTCTAAACTGGCGCGTAGCAACAATAACCTGTTCGGCATGAAGTGCACGAAAGGGCGTTGTACCAATACGCCGGGTAAGGTGAAAGGTTACTCGCAATTCGCGTCGGTTGAGGAGTCGGTGAGCGCGTATGTCGCCAACCTGAACACGCATCCGGCTTATTCCTCTTTCCGCAAGTCGCGCGCCCAACTGCGTAAGGCGGATCAGGAAGTCACCGCCACGGCGATGATTCATAAGCTGAAGGGTTACTCTACCCAGGGGTCGCGCTATAACAACTACTTGTTCGCGATGTACCAGGACAACCAGCGTCTGATCGCCGCGCATATGTAATTCTGTGTGCCGGATGGCGCTACGCTATCCGGCTTACAAGGCGTCTGTAGGCTGGATAAACTACAACAACGCTTCACTATGCTGGTCGCGATACTCCTTCGGCGTAGTGACGTACTCCTTTTTAAACACCGAATAGAAATATTGCAGTGACGGGTAGCCGCACATTTGCGAAATTTCGTTTATCGCCAACGTGGTAGAAATCAACAAACTACGCGCTTTTTCCAGCTTTTCGGCGTGGATCAGCGCATGTATCGTCTCGCCAACTTCTTCCTTAAAACGTTTTTCCAGGTTTGAACGTGAAATCCCAACCGCGTCCAGCACCTGCTCGACTTTAATGCCCTTACAGGCATGGTTACGAATAAAGTGCATTGCCTGGATAACCGCCGGATCGGTCAGGGAGCGATAGTCTGTTGAGCGGCGCGCAATGACGCGCACCGGCGGCACCAGAATGCGCTGTAACGGCATCTCTTCGCGCGCCAGCAAACGGTGCAGCAGTTTCGCCGCCTGATAGCCCATTTGCCGCGCCCCCTGCGCGACGGAGGAAAGCGCGACGCGTGACAGGTAGCGTGTAAGCTCTTCGTTATCAATACCGATAACGCAAAGTTTTTCCGGCACCGGAATATGCAGGTGTTCACAGGCCTGCAATACGTGACGGGCGCGGGCATCCGTTACGGCAATGATGCCGGTTTGCGGCGGCAGCGTCTGAAGCCAGTCGGCGAGGCGATTTTGCGCGTGCTGCCAGTTTTCCGGCGCGGTTTCCAGCCCCTGATAGACTACGCCGCGGTATTTTTCCTCGGCGACCAGCTGGCGAAAGGCGTATTCCCGTTCCGCCGCCCAATGTTTGCGGCTGGAGTCGGGCAAACCGTAAAACGCGAAGCGGTTAACGCCTTTTTCTTTTAAATGCAGGAAAGCGCTTTCAACGAGCGCATGATTATCGGTGGCGATGTAATGAACGGCAGGATAATTTTCAGCAAGATGGTAAGAACCGCCGACCCCGACAATGGGTACGTCGACATCGGCCAATAATTGCGCGATATCGTCATCATCGTAATCGGCAATAACGCCGTCGCCTAACCACTCTTTAATGTTATCGATACGGGCACGGAAATCTTCCTCAATAAATATATCCCATTCGGATTGCGAGGCTTGTAAATATTCACCCACCCCCTCCACTACCTGACGGTCATAGGCTTTATTCGCGTTAAATAACAGAGTGATGCGGTGACGTTTATCAAACATGAGGATATATCCTGCAAAAGTGAACCTGGACTCATGGATACTATCAAAACGGCTGACATAACGGTCTGGCGAATGATGACAAATTATTTTGCGCCTGAAACGTTATGCGAAATTCATCACAGCAAACGGCGGATGACAATTGTCATTTCTTATCTATATATTACGGTTTTTTGTTTATTTGCCAGGATTCGATCGCGATCGCTTTTTTCTTCTGTGGTTTTCAGCGTTTTTTTGAGAGCCAGAGCACATTTGGGGATTCTCTTAATAGCGGTGTGAAATAACGTAATTGAGCAATAAATCAGGAAATTCCAGTATGACGTTATGTCGTTTACTTGCCGTCTTATCTGATTATGGAGCTCACTATGCAGGCTTATTTTGACCAACTCGATCGTGTTCGCTATGAAGGCCCTCAATCGACTAACCCGCTGGCATTTCGTCATTACAATCCCGACGAGCTGGTTTTAGGTAAACGTATGGAAGATCACCTGCGTTTCGCGGCCTGTTACTGGCATACCTTCTGCTGGAACGGCGCGGATATGTTTGGTGTAGGCGCGTTTAATCGTCCGTGGCAGCAACCGGGCGAAGCGCTGGAGCTGGCGAAACGCAAAGCGGACGTGGCGTTTGAATTTTTCCACAAACTGAATGTGCCTTTTTATTGCTTCCATGACGTGGATGTGTCGCCGGAAGGCGCGTCGTTGAAAGAATATAAAAACAACTTCGCGCAGATGGTGGATGTGCTGGCGGCGAAACAGGAGCAGAGCGGCGTAAAACTGCTGTGGGGAACGGCGAACTGCTTTACCAACCCGCGCTATGGCGCAGGCGCCGCCACTAACCCGGATCCGGAAGTCTTTAGCTGGGCAGCGACGCAAGTGGTTACGGCAATGAACGCCACGCATAAACTGGGCGGCGAAAATTACGTCCTGTGGGGCGGGCGCGAAGGTTATGAAACGTTGCTGAATACCGATCTGCGCCAGGAACGCGAACAGATTGGCCGCTTTATGCAAATGGTGGTTGAGCACAAACATAAAATGGGTTTCCAGGGCACGCTGCTGATTGAACCGAAACCGCAGGAACCGACAAAACATCAGTATGATTATGACGTTGCAACGGTCTATGGCTTCCTCAAACAGTTCGGCCTGGAAAAAGAGATCAAAGTGAACATTGAGGCGAACCACGCGACGCTGGCGGGCCATTCGTTCCACCATGAAATCGCGACCGCTATCGCGCTGGGTATTTTTGGCTCCGTTGACGCCAACCGCGGCGATGCGCAACTGGGCTGGGATACCGATCAGTTCCCGATTAGCGTTGAAGAGAACGCGCTGGTGATGTACGAAATCCTGAAAGCGGGCGGATTCACGACGGGCGGTCTCAACTTCGACGCCAAAGTTCGTCGCCAGAGCACCGATAAATACGATCTGTTCTACGGTCATATCGGCGCGATGGATACGATGGCGTTGTCGCTGAAAATCGCCGCGCGTATGGTTGAAGACGGCGAGCTGGATAAACGCGTGGCGAAGCGCTATGCCGGCTGGAATGGCGAGCTGGGGCAGCAGATTCTGAAAGGACAACTCTCCTTAGGCGAACTGGCGCAGTATGCGGAGCAGCATAATCTGGCGCCAGTACATCAAAGCGGTCATCAGGAGCTGTTAGAAAATCTGGTTAACCGTTATCTGTTTGATAAATAACCTTATCTACCGGGCGACTCCGCGTTAGCCCGGCCTGTAGTCGTGATTAGCCCGGTAAGCGTAGCGCTGCCGGGCGCTTTCAGTAAAGGAACCCACACTATGTATATCGGGATCGATCTTGGTACATCGGGTGTAAAAGCTATCCTGTTGAATGAGCAGGGCGATGTGCTGGCTACGCATACTGAAAAACTGACCGTATCGCGTCCGCATCCCTTATGGTCGGAACAGGAACCAGAGCAGTGGTGGCAGGCGACGGATCGTGCGGTTAAAGGTTTAGGTCGGCAACAGTCGTTAAGTGGCGTCCGGGCGTTGGGCATCGCCGGACAAATGCATGGCGCGACATTGCTTGATAGCCGTCAGCAGGTTCTGCGACCAGCGATTTTATGGAATGACGGACGCTGTAGCGAAGAGTGCGCCTGGCTGGAAAAACAGGTGCCGCAGTCGCGTGCGATAACCGGTAATCTGATGATGCCCGGTTTTACCGCGCCCAAATTAGTCTGGGTGCAGCGCCACGAACCGGATATTTTCCGCCAGATAGACAAAGTTCTGCTGCCGAAAGATTTTCTGCGGCTGCGAATGACGGGCGTCTTTGCCAGCGATATGTCGGATGCGGCGGGAACGATGTGGCTGGACGTGAAAAAGCGCGACTGGAGCGACGTTATGCTCAACGCCTGTCATTTAACCCGACAGCAGATGCCAGCGTTATTTGAAGGTAGTGACATTACCGGAACGTTGCTGCCAGAGGTAGCCAGCGCATGGGGAATGCCAGCAGTACCTGTGGTGGCGGGCGGCGGCGACAATGCGGCTGGCGCGGTCGGCGTAGGAATGATCGATGCCGGACAGGCGATGCTCTCACTCGGAACATCGGGCGTCTATTTTGCCGTCAGCGACGGCTTTCTGAGTAAACCGGAGAGCGCAGTACACAGTTTTTGCCATGCGCTGCCGGAACGCTGGCATTTAATGTCTGTAATGTTGAGCGCCGCCTCTTGTCTGGACTGGGCGGCTAAACTCACCGGGCAGAAGAACGTCCCGACGCTGATTGCCGCCGCGCAGCTGGCGGATGAGCATACCGATCCGATCTGGTTTTTGCCGTACCTGTCCGGCGAGCGCACGCCGCACAATAATCCGCAGGCAAAAGGCGTTTTCTTTGGTTTAACCCATCAGCATGGCCCGGCGGAACTGGCGCGGGCGGTACTGGAAGGCGTGGGATATGCTCTGGCGGATGGCATGGATGTGGTTCACGCCTGCGGCGTCAAACCCGCCAGCGTGACGCTTATCGGCGGCGGGGCGCGCAGCGAATACTGGCGTCAGATGCTATCTGATATTAGCGGGCTACAGCTTGATTATCGTACTGGCGGCGATGTGGGGCCAGCGCTGGGCGCGGCGCGTCTGGCGCAAATTGCGGTGAATAAACAGACTCCGCTCGCCGATGTATTGCCGCAGTTGCCGCTGGAGCAGGCGCATTATCCCGATGCGCAGCGTCATGCGGTTTATCAACAACGTCGTGAAACCTTCCGTCGACTCTATCAGCAGCTGTTGCCGTTGATGTCATAAGTCAGAATGCCTTTCGGTTTTGGCTGAAAGGCATTTCCCGTAAATATTAATTCTATTGAATTATATCGAAGTAAGTATGTGTGTTTTCTGATTTTTATATTATTGCTGAGCAGGCGCCTTTTTCATCGCTATTTCTTCGCTTAATGTGTCTCACACAACCACAAGGAGAGTGAGATGGACGATCACGTTGCACGCAGGAAACGGATGTTCGGCCTGGGAATGTTAGTTGTCGGTGCAGTGGTATACCTGGTGGGACTGTGGCCAGGCTGTCATACATTAAGCGAAAAGGGATATTTTTTTGCGGCAATCGTCATGTGCGGTTTTCCAGTCTTAATTCGCCAGGAACACACGGGGAATGACCGCTTGCTTTCTCGTTGCAAATCTTTGCTGTTGCTTGGCATCGGCATGGTCGCGGTCGGCGTATTTAACCTGGCGCTGGCGGGCGCGCTGAAAATACTGTGTCTGGTGGCGCTGGGGGTCAGTATATATGGAACCGATCTTTACGCTTCCTACAGTGATGATGAATGATGGCCGGAGCCATCATTATCGTTTAGCTAACCCATTTCCGTTTATCAATACGCTGTAACAGCATGGAAAGTAGTAGGCTTCCTGTCACCGTCGTGGCAAAAATCCACACGATGTCTAACGGCGGCCAACGCTTTAACTCCAGACCATTAGTACGTAGCGCATGGATAATCAACGCGTGGAAACCATAAATACCCAACGAGTGGCGGGAGATAAGCCCCAGTCCAGGTAACGTCCGCGCATTCAGCTTATTTTTAACTACCGTGAACAGTGAGACGGCGCAAATAAACACCATGGGACCGCAATACAGATACCAGGTATCGGCAAAATTTCCGCGCCAGCGTAATTCATGCAATGTGCCGCGAGAAATAACAAATACCGCGATGATAAACAGGGCAGTGCAGATAAGCGTCAGCGATGACTTTTGCGTCTCCATCATTCCAATGGCGCGGCCCAGGATACCGTAGAGAATGTAGTAGAACGTGTCGCCGCTGATATACAGATTGATGGGCAACCATTCAACGCCGCCGATTTTTTGCGGCACAGTATTTGGGTTAGCAATAATACCAATGATCACCATCAGCATCAGGAGCATTTTGCCGCTCACGTTTTTTACCTGGATTAATGGCGATACCAGGTAGATCACCGTAATCGCAAAGAAAAACCACAGGTGGTAAAACACGGGTTTTTGCAGCGCAT
Source organism: Salmonella sp. A29-2 (assembly GCF_020150755.1). Classification (NCBI taxonomy): domain Bacteria; kingdom Pseudomonadati; phylum Pseudomonadota; class Gammaproteobacteria; order Enterobacterales; family Enterobacteriaceae; genus Salmonella; species Salmonella sp. A29-2. Next base: position 187,295 of record NZ_CP083731.1, read on the forward strand.
TTTTTAGCGAAAGCTCGACGTTGATCGAAGTAAAAAGTGAAATGTAAGCCAGGGCGACAACGCTGTAAAAGATAAGGCACAGGGCGATACGTAAAAAATGCCGCGGTTGCGCGCAGCGCTCGCCAAAAAAAAGATAGCCTGAAATCATAAAAAACAGGGGAACGCTAACGCGCGAAGCCGAATTCAGGACATTCGCAATATCCCAGTTTAGCGGGCTGACGCTGTGGGCGTTGGTGATGTACCACGTTGTAGTATGGATCATCACTACCATTAAACAGGCGATCCCTCGCAGGTTATCAATCCAGTTAATTTTAGGCTGCATCAGTTCCTCAGCTTCCGTTTGAATAGAGTTCCAGTGCGGTGGCTCACTGGAAAAATCCGACTTTCTACGCTACATCTTGTGATGGCGTAAGGAGATTCGCACAATGTGTCTGCTACCCACAAACCTTAATAATAAGACTGACCAGCAAACCAGACGGTAATAAAAATGATAATGAAGTATTTCTGTACTGTGATGATAGCCATCGTTCTGGTGGGATGCACAGCGACACCGCCACCGACGCAAAAAGCCCAGCAGAGTAAAGTGAGCCCAACACGCACGCTGGATATGGAAGCATTGTGTAAAGCTCAGGCGGCGCAGCGTTACAACACTGGCGCACAGAAAATTGCTGTTACCGGCTTCGAACAGTTTCAGGGGAGCTATGAGATGCGGGGTAATACCTTCCGTAAAGAGAGTTTTGTCTGCTCTTTTGATGCAGATGGGCAGTTTTTACATCTTTCTATGCGGTAAAAGCCGCGCCTGGTGAGGTGTGATGCCGCGAAATCCGGCAATTTTCGCTAAACAAACCGGTTTCATACTGTATATCTCGCATCCAGCGGGTATACTGGCTCCTTCCTTTAAATCCACACGTATCCAGCACGAAATAATATGCAAAAGTTTGATACCAGGACCTTCCAGGGCTTGATCCTGACCTTACAGGATTACTGGGCTCGCCAGGGCTGTACCATTGTTCAACCATTGGACATGGAAGTCGGCGCGGGAACTTCTCATCCAATGACCTGCCTGCGTGCGCTGGGGCCGGAACCGATGGCGACTGCCTACGTGCAGCCGTCCCGTCGTCCAACCGATGGCCGCTATGGCGAAAACCCGAACCGCTTACAGCACTACTACCAGTTCCAGGTGGTGATTAAGCCGTCTCCGGAAAATATTCAGGAGCTGTACCTCGGATCGCTGAAAGAGCTGGGTATGGACCCGACCATTCACGACATCCGTTTCGTGGAAGACAACTGGGAAAACCCGACGCTGGGCGCCTGGGGTCTGGGTTGGGAAGTGTGGCTGAATGGCATGGAAGTGACGCAGTTCACCTACTTCCAGCAGGTCGGCGGCCTGGAGTGTAAGCCGGTGACCGGTGAAATCACCTATGGTCTGGAGCGTCTGGCCATGTACATTCAGGGCGTAGACAGCGTTTACGACCTGGTCTGGAGCGATGGCCCGCTGGGTAAAACCACCTACGGCGACGTGTTCCATCAGAACGAAGTGGAGCAATCCACCTATAACTTCGAATACGCCGACGTCGACTTCCTGTTCTCCTGCTTTGAGCAGTATGAGAAAGAAGCCCAGCAGTTGCTGGCGCTGGAAAACCCGCTGCCGCTGCCGGCCTACGAGCGTATTCTGAAAGCCGCCCATAGCTTCAACCTGCTGGATGCGCGTAAAGCTATCTCCGTCACCGAACGTCAGCGCTACATTTTGCGTATTCGCACCCTGACCAAAGCAGTGGCAGAGGCTTATTATGCTTCCCGTGAAGCCCTCGGCTTCCCGATGTGCAACAAAGACAAGTAAGAGGCGGCCATGTCTGAGAAAACTTTTCTGGTGGAAATCGGCACTGAAGAGCTGCCACCAAAAGCACTGCGCAGTTTGGCTGAGTCCTTTGCTGCGAACTTCACTGCGGAGCTGGATAACGCCGGCCTCGCGCACGGTAACGTTGAATGGTTTGCCGCCCCGCGCCGTCTGGCGCTGAAAGTGGCGAATCTTGCTGAATCTCAGCCCGATCGCGAAGTCGAAAAACGTGGTCCGGCGATTGCTCAGGCGTTCGACGCCGAAGGCAAACCGAGCAAAGCGGCAGAAGGCTGGGCGCGCGGCTGCGGGATCACCGTTGATCAGGCCGAGCGTCTGAAGACCGACAAAGGCGAATGGCTGCTGTATCGTGCCCACGTGAAGGGCGAAAGTACCGAAGCGCTGGTGCCGAACATGGTAGCCACCTCGCTGGCGAAACTACCGATCCCGAAACTGATGCGCTGGGGCGCGTCTGACGTACACTTCGTGCGTCCGGTGCACACCGTGACCCTGCTGTTGGGCGATAAGGTCATTCCGGCGACAATTCTGGGTATTCAGTCTGACCGCGTCATTCGCGGCCACCGCTTTATGGGTGAGCCGGAGTTTACTATCGACAATGCTGACCAGTACCCGCAAATTCTGCTGGAGCGCGGTAAAGTCATTGCGGACTACGAAGCGCGTAAAGCCAAAATCAAAGCGGACGCCGAAGAAGCAGCGCGCAAGATTGGCGGTAATGCCGATCTGAGCGAAAGCCTGCTGGAAGAGGTGGCCTCGCTGGTGGAATGGCCGGTGGTATTGACGGCGAAATTCGAAGAGAAATTCCTCGCCGTGCCTGCCGAAGCGCTGGTGTACACCATGAAGGGCGACCAGAAGTATTTCCCGGTTTATGACAACGCGGGCAAGCTGCTGCCGAACTTTATCTTCGTCGCCAACATCGAGTCGAAAGATCCGACCCAGATTATCTCCGGTAACGAGAAAGTGGTGCGTCCGCGTCTGGCAGATGCTGAATTCTTCTTCAATACCGACCGTAAAAAACGTCTGGAAGACCATCTGCCGCGTCTGCAAACCGTGCTGTTCCAGCAACAGCTGGGCACGCTGCGCGACAAGACCGACCGTATTCAGGCGCTGGCGGGCTGGATTGCCGGTCAGATTGGCGCTGACGTCAACCACGCCACTCGTGCGGGCCTGCTCTCCAAGTGCGACCTGATGACCAACATGGTCTTCGAGTTCACCGACACCCAGGGTGTGATGGGGATGCACTACGCGCGTCACGATGGTGAAGCGGAAGATGTGGCCGTGGCGCTTAACGAGCAGTATCAGCCGCGCTTTGCCGGTGATGACCTGCCGTCTAACCCGGTGGCCTGTGCGTTGGCGATCGCCGATAAGATGGACACTCTGGCGGGTATCTTCGGTATCGGTCAGCATCCGAAAGGCGACAAAGACCCGTTTGCGCTGCGTCGTGCCGCGCTGGGCGTGCTGCGCATCATCGTTGAGAAGAACCTTGTTCTTGATCTGCAAACGCTGACTGAAGAAGCGGCGCGTCTGTATGGCGACAAGCTGACCAATGCCAACGTAGTCGATGATGTGATCGACTTTATGCTGGGTCGCTTCCGCGCCTGGTATCAGGATGAAGGTTACACCGTCGACACCATCCAGGCGGTACTGGCGCGTCGTCCGACCCGTCCGGCAGATTTCGATGCTCGTATGAAAGCGGTATCGCACTTCCGTACCCTGGAAGAAGCCTCTGCGCTGGCGGCGGCGAACAAGCGCGTCTCCAACATCCTGGCGAAAGCCACTGAGCCGCTGAACGATATCGTCCACGCCTCCGTACTGAAAGAAGCGGCGGAAATTGAGTTGGCCAGACATCTGGTTGTGCTGCGTGATAAGCTTCAGCCGTACTTTGCCGATGGTCGTTATCAGGAAGCGTTGATTGAGCTGGCTGCTCTGCGCGCGCCGGTGGATGAATTCTTCGAAAATGTCATGGTTAACGCGGAAGAGAAAGATATCCGTATCAACCGCCTGACGCTGTTGTCGAAACTACGCGAACTGTTCCTGCAGGTTGCAGATATTTCGTTACTGCAATAAGCGTTCAGTTAATTAAACAAAAACCTGCTTTCGGGCAGGTTTTTTTATAACATAAATAGTATCAGTCGATTCGCTAATAATTCTGTAACTCATAGACGCGGTTATTTCTATTGATTGGCAAAAAATATTTCATGAATACATTAACGCTGGCGGTACGGATATTGGCGTTAGAATAGCTGCGGGTGCTTGAGACTGTTTGTCTCAGATATTCATCAAAAGGCAGACAGAGAAAAGCCCCACCTGACTATACCCAAAATAATTCGAGTTGCTTAAAGGCGGCAAGGGAGTGAGTCCCCAGGAGCATAGATAACTATGTGACTGGGGTGAGCGACAAATCTGCCGGGAGCAGATTTGAACGTCGCGTGCGACGGCCCGTCAGGGCGAGGCCCATGGATGGGCCGAGTAATCCGTAGCCAACACATAAGCAACTTGAAGTATGAAGGGTATATAAATCAAAAGTGCACTGCGCCCATTATTGATCTCTTCAATAACGAAGCGATCTCCTGCAGTATTTCAGAATGTCCAACCATGCCGATGATCGATGACATACTCATGAAGGCATTTGCCAGACTTGATGCGGGTACCAATCCGGTTCTTCATTCAGATCAGGGCTGGCAATACCGTCATAGATGGTACCAGTATCAGTTACGAGAGTTTGGCATCATCCAAAGTATGTCCCGCAAAGGCAACTGCCTTGATAATGCCTGTGCAGAATGTTTTTTCGGGACTTTAAAATCAGAAAGTTTTTACACCAGTAAATTTAAGGATATTGATGAACTTAAGATAGCTATTGAGGATTACATACGATACTACAATACCCGACGAATTAGCCTTAGATTTAACGGACTCAGCCCGGTTGAATACCGCCTAAAGAGCTATCCAGGCAGAAATTAACAAGGTCTGTACAGGGATGCTATCAGGAAACCTGAACGTCGGTAGATACGCTCACGCAAATGTCTCAGGGCGTGAAGCGGACATTTAAATATTTGTTCCAGTGGCCAAATTTAGTGCACTACTACAGTATCGGTTGACACCTATCCTTTAAATCTGGTCGGCCTATGCATAAACAATCGATTTTTGAAGTCAAGGTTAGGACAGCTCTTCCCGCTTAACCAATGGAACGCTGTAATCAGGTCGAATACTCTTTGAACCCGGCATAGCTCGCATTTCTTGCGGGAAATGCCAGATATTAAAATCCTTATTCGGGAATGTATCGTAATGGAAAAAATCCCAGCCAAGCAGAGCAGCCATACGTTCAAAGGCAAGCTCCTTAGCCACTGATAGTTCTAGCCGAGGATTAAGGTACTTTAAGTACCCAGAATTCACAGCTCCGGTCAGAATGTCGACAACCTGTAATCCAAGATGATGCTTAGAGTCGTGCATCGTCACAGACTTAATCAGCTTCTTCATCCCTGCCCTAGCCAGCATGTTGTTAGCAACAATACCTGTCACTTCATCGTTCTTTTTGTATTTATCAATCTTCTGGTCGATGATCACCTCAACGTCACTCTTAATCTGCTTAGCAACGTTCTTAACGAGCATTGTGTACGTCTGGTAAAAAGCCAACTCCCTGTCCGTCTGCCAGTTGTTGTAAATGTTCTTAACTACAACAATTGAGTGGAAGCAGCACGAGTTCTTGAGCACCATAGCCAGCAGCTCAATGCAGATGTTTGCCTGCCCTGCACTGTTCTTAATCTTGGACCACTTCAACTCACCGACAATCCCGTACTTATCTTTTAATTTCTGGACGCGCTCATTGAAGATGTGTAACGTGTCTTTACGCACACACAGCAAACCAATGCCATAACAGCGGTCACTCCCTGTCGTACCACTCTCATCACCAAAAGCCACGTATTCCATACAAATACCCACATAAAATTAAATGGGTATTTTATGCTCAACCCAAGCGACAGACAATGTTTGTGGGTCTACTCAAGAGCCTTTAGGTATCTAGTGTATCCATACGCTCGCACAATCTACTCACGGCACTTGACGGGCAGGACGAAGGTCTTATATGAGCGAGGAGTAAAAGTTGATATGCAAGCAGCACAGCACTATGTGGCTGTTTATTGTTCTGACGCCACTGGTGGAAGAGATGTTCTTGCCTTCGAAATCAATTTTTCAATTACTTCCAGAGGAATGTTCTCTTCGTAACAGGTCAAAAATAATTCGTGAGTAATATCAGAAAAGAAGATCTCTGCAACTTGCCGTAAAGGAGATGTCTCGCTGACGTATAACTCTAGGTACATGCTATCACGCAATAGGGGTTCTACGCCGGCACCCCAGATTTTTCTGCGGCCTATAAGGGGCCGCTTGGAAAACGAAAGTTATCCCGCGTCAAGCCTGTTTTTTAGGGAGCCAGAATTTTACAAGCTGCTTTGAGCGAGTAACTGTAGTGACCTGCATTTATAAATGCTCAGGCCCGCATTTATCGCGTCATTTTTGCCCACAATACCTGCATCTATCCGGGTGACCAAACCCGGATTAACTACAAATGAACCTACATTCGAACACTTCGACCTGCATTTCATTTTGACGAACCCACTTTATTTGTGACCAGCGGTTGTTCCATTAACTCAGCGGTCATCGTTGTTTCTGGTCTTTGATTCCTGTAATGACTAACTGCACTCAGAGCACCAGCGCCCATCAGCCCCGCTCGCCGACTGGCAAAGTATCCAGAAATCGAACGTTTTGTGGAACCCAACAGCCACGATTTTCAGTTGCAGATATTGCGGGTGGGCGATCAGCTAATCGTAAATGCAGGTCGAACCGATTTCAAATACAGGTCACTACATTTATCCTTACGGCAATTGTTGGCAGGAATAAGTTGGCAAGGTCGATCTCGAAGGGGTGGACTGGAAAAAAAGCTGGTTGAGGTGGATTAAAATGACTATGGAAGTTCACGGGTTTATTATTTCGTCTCCGTTCGTGTTCGTCTGCGATGGTAAGGTTTATCGCAGCCAATCGGGGAAAAACTGGACGGTCATATTTAGCCGTTACGGTACGCAAGCCTGGGGGAATGATACCTATGCTTCCCAGCGCGTTGACCGTGCCTGCCCGCCAAATCGTAACGAAGAAGTTCGTTTGGCTTTCCGTGGCGCAGTTATGCGCCACTTCAAGCTGAACTACACCCAAATTGAGGCGTTCTTCCAGCGTCAGATCGACGAGGGCAAGCAAATCCTGGTTGAAGGAAATTCGGTTAAACGCCATGTGGGTGGCCGTAGCAGCTACAGCACAGGCAGTAGCAGCACGACTGTATCTGCTCCCGCGCCCGCTCCAGTCAAAAAGGAATCCCCCCATCCGGCGCTTAAACATGGTTGCCCAGCGAGTCGCTTGGAAGAATTCCTGGCCTGGGAAAAAGCGCACCTTGGGATTTTGAATCGTGTCAAAATGCCCCAGCGCGTTGCCATGTTCTTGGGAACTTGGGAAGAACCGAAAGCGGTCGAACCTGAACCCGTGGTGGTCGAAGAACCCCAGGCTGAAGAACCGCAAGCCGAACGGTCGCTGGCTGAAGAACGCGAACACAAAGAAGATGTACCGTTCTATGGCCGTCGCCGTCGTGATCAGGGGAAATTCCGTGAAGATGTGATGCTTAACTGCGGTGGCCGTTGCGTCTACACGAATGCCATTGCGGTACGCTGTGAAGCCGCGCACCTTAAAGCCCACGCTCGCAAAGGTGGCGCGAGCTTTAAAAACGGTCTGCTGCTGCGCGCTGATATCCACAAGCTCTTTGACGCGGGACTATGCGCCATCGATCCACACACGCTTAAACTCTGGTTCGCGCCAGACCTGGTAAAAAAAGACGCAGATCTCGCGGCCATTGATGGGATAACGATGCGCAAAACGCTGCTCCCTATCAACAAAGACAATATCGAAGGCCGCTGGGATGCCTTCGTTAAGATCTTGCTGGCATGATTAACTGGTCACAAACGTCCGCTTCTGGCACAAAGCGGACATCAGTATTCAAAAAATGAAAAACGACGACTTGATGTATACCGTTTGCTATACATGGTGGTTGTGCTATCATTGTAAAGCAAATGCTATACAAGGGGTGTCTCATGAAATCAGATGTTCAACTTAACCTTAGAGCTAAGGAATCGCAGCGGGCGCTCATTGATGCAGCTGCGGAAATCCTTCACAAGTCACGTACAGATTTCATTCTGGAAACGGCCTGCCAGGCTGCCGAGAAAGTGATCCTTGACCGCCGTGTATTTAACTTTAACGATGAGCAATATGAGGAGTTCATCAATCTGCTTGATGCACCGGTCGCAGATGATCCCGTTATCGAAAAACTGCTGGCAAGGAAACCTCAGTGGGACATGTAACAGCACCAGAACCTTTGTCCGCTTTTCATCAGGTAGCTGAGTTCGTCAGCGGTGAAGCTGTGCTCGATGACTGGTTGAAGCAAAAGGGCCTCAAAAACCAGGCTCTCGGAGCGGCCAGAACATTTGTGGTGTGCAAGAAAGACACGAAGCAAGTAGCCGGTTTTTACTCTCTGGCCACCGGTAGCGTCAACCATACAGAAGCAACAGGCAACCTTCGGCGTAACATGCCAGATCCCATCCCTGTCATTATACTTGCCCGTCTTGCTGTCGATCTCTCATTCCATGAAAAAGGGCTTGGTGCTGATTTACTTCATGATGCAGTGCTTCGTTGCTATCGGGTTGCCGAGAATATTGGTGTACGTGCAATCATGGTTCATGCACTTACCGAAGAAGCCAAAAATTTCTACATTCACCATGGTTTCAAATCATCACAAACTCAGCAGCGAACATTGTTCCTTAGGCTCCCTCAATAGAATGCAAAGACTGTTATGTTCAAATCGCTATAAGCGATAATTTGATAGAACGTCTAAGGTTAAATTCAGGAAGAATACGACGAACAAAATATTGATGAGACAGGAATCCGCGTGATGCAAGAAAGCAACGGAATGGATAATCCGATTGCGGACAATGTTATTTAGTTATAGCCAGAAACAAAAAAGAGCCCATGTATTAAATGGACTCTTTCGCTGATGCCTCGGTTAATCTGTCCAGGTTTTGGGGTCAGTACAAAGTGAGCCCCCTCTGCCATTCTTGTGGCGTTATGCATTCTCAAGGCACTCTGTTAATTTTATCTTGTTGGCGTTTTATAGGCCCGATAACCCATTATGTTATCGGGCATTTTTTTAACGTAATGGTAATTCCGTCAGACAGGTCTGGCTGTCATCTCTGGTGGCAATGGCATGTGACGCCGTTTTACCGTTGTAGCTTACTTCGAGCGTCCCTTCCATATTGCGCGGTAGCCAAACACCGATAAATCCGTTTCGATAGCTTTGCATCTCTTTTTGTACGATGACAGCGCCTTTACTGTCTGTCACTTTTACAGTGAACGGTTTATTCGGCATTTCTCCCTGACAGCCGGAAAGGCTGTGGTTAAAACAGGGGTGTGTCCGCCATTCATAGGGCGCAAAAGAGAGATAGAATTTGTCGCCTAACGGCAGCGTATAAATCTGCTCTCCGTCAGATAATTTGAGCTCGGTACTGGTAATCGACGCGGAGTAAGGCAAAGGACGGCTCTGCGGCGTCTGATCAATCGAATCCACGATCTGCTCAACCGTTTTTCCCGCCAGCCCATGTTGCGCCAGAAAAGCGGATTCTGAGGATGCCGCAAGCGCGGAGCCGCTGGCGCATAAACCCAAAAGTAATAACCATGATGATTTCGACATAACTTCAATTCCTTGTGAACAATCTCCTTGCCTACTATAGGGGTTCCCCTAAGGGAAAGGTCAAAGGAACGCAGGGTAAAGTAATGCAAAGTTATGCTGGGGGAGAGGGGGAATTGGAATAAAAAAAATCCCCGCCATCAGGCAGGGATTCAAAATTCTGAGCTTTTTAAGCTTACAGGCTGGTTACGTTACCAGCTGCCGGGCCTTTAGCGCCGCTTTCGATGGTGAAGGAAACTTTCTGACCTTCGTCCAGAGATTTGTAACCATCGTTCTGAATAGCGGAGAAGTGTACGAACACGTCTTTAGAACCGTCATCAGGAGTAATAAAGCCGAAGCCTTTATCAGCGTTGAACCATTTTACGATACCAGTCATTTTACCGGACATAGTGTATTACCTTTTAAAAAATAAGTGTGCCTTTCGGCGTTATGGCGTGCTTTACAGATTTTTTAAGCGTTAAGGAAATGCGCACTACGAGGGGTATCTAATGGATAACTCTTGAAGGGACTTGCCTTACTAAACTGCTTTAATGGTCTGTACGTCAAACCGTTGAGCACATTAACTCATGTAATGCCGGGCGATGCAACTTTTATTTTACTTTATTTCTCCAGGTCAGGAATCGGGCGGGGAAAACGGTCCTTACGCAGGACCGTTAAAACAGAAAGGGGTAAAAATTACTCCATCAATTGCTTACTTAAGCGTGGGTTCGCCTGTATCAGGCGCATCAATTTGAGCTCTGCTGGCGTGGGTTTTTCGCGTTTCGATTCCCATTCCTGAACCATGGCAACCGTTACGCCCAGCGCTCTGGCGAATTCATCTGTTTTTAGTCCCGTCCCTCTCCGTAACTGTTCAAATTCGGTAAAAGGATTGGGTTTTTGCGTCAGGGTGATCTTTCGCGTTTCATCTTTAAAAACAATTTGTTCCAGGCTGCTCAGCAGCTCAAACATCGGATCTTTATATTCCATTGAGAACTCCTGTAAATCACACAGCGGGATCGTGAAGTGCATCGAAGCCTCTTAAGAATAGTCGGGAAACTTGCGGGTGGGGGGCGACGCGCCGCCAGGAAGCGCTATCGATTCGTTTCGATGCCTTACGCTACGCGACTTTTAGGACGCTAACAATTTGATCCAGGAAGGTATATCCGTCTTTCAGAAAATAATTGTAAAGATTAAAAAAATATTACACTCCCCGCTGGAAAGCTTTCTTGCCGCGTTTTTTATCGCAGTGTCAGGCCAAAAATTAACAATAAAATAACAAATTAAGCATTGATGCAGATAAACATAATTTTCCGCTACAAGATCGCGTGGAAAGGGTATCCTGCAAGCCTGACCTGGACTATCCTTGTAAGCCGTCAGGCACGCAGGTGTCGTTGTGCGCATTTTTGGGTGAAAGGAGTATTAACAATGGCGACAGGTAAGTCCTGCTCTCGCTGGTTTGCGCCTGTTGTGGCGTTATTAATGGTGTTTAGCCTGAGCGGGTGTTTTGATAAAGAAGGCGATCAGCGCAAAGCGTTTGTCGATTTCCTGCAGAATACAGCAATGCGTAGCGGAGAGCGTTTACCAACGCTGACGGCCGATCAGAAAAAACAGTTTGGTCCGTTCGTGTCTGATTACGCGATACTGTATGGCTACTCGCAGCAGGTAAACCAGGCGATGGATTCCGGTCTGCGCCCGGTGGTCGATAGCGTTAACGCCATCCGCGTTCCGCAGGATTATATGACGCAACGCGAGCCGCTGCGGCAGGCAAATGGTTCGTTAGGCGTGCTGGCGCAACAGTTGCAGAATGCAAAACTGCAGGCTGATGCCGCGCATGGCGCGTTAAAGCAGGCCGATGACCTGAAACCTGTGTTTGATCAGGTCTACAAAAAAGTAGTCACCGTGCCGGCAGATGCTTTGCAGCCGCTGATCCCGGCGGCGCAGATCTTTACGCAGCAGTTGGTACAAGTGGGCGATTATATTGCGCAACAGGGCGAGCAGGTGAGCTTCGTCGCGAACGGCATTCAGTTCCCGACCTCACAGCAGGCCAGCCAATATAATGCGCTGATTGGGCCGTTGGCCTCGCAGCATCAGGCGTTTAATCAGGCCTGGACGGCGGCGGTAAACGCAACCCAGTAATGACAGTCTGCCCGATAAGCGCAAGCCAGCGCTTATCGGGCCTGTAGCGCTATCCCGCCGCCTGCGGGTTGACGCAGTTCTTCTCTATTTTTCCCTGCAGCGCATCAATCAAATTATCCACCGCACAGGCCATCATGTTGTAGCGCGTCTCATGCGTTGCCGAGCCAATATGCGGCACCGCGACGACATTAGACATGTTCAGCAGGGGCGAATCCACGGATAGCGGTTCATGCTCAAAGACATCCAGACCTGCCGCATATATTTCCCCGTTTTGCAGCGCGGCAATCAGCGCGTTTTCATCGACCACCGGGCCGCGTCCGGCATTAATAAAAATGGCGGACGATTTCATTCTGGCAAACTGTGTTGCGCCAAACAGATGTCGCGTTTCTGCCGTTAGCGGCAGGATCACGCAGACAAAATCAGCCTCCTGCAACAACGTATCCAGATCGCAGTAGCGGGCGTTAAACCGGTCTTCCGCCTCCTGATGCCGCCGACGGGCGTGATAGAGAACCGGCATGGTAAACCCAAAGTGCGCTCGCTGCGCCAGCGCCATCCCGATACGCCCCATCCCAACGATACCGAGTGTTTTGTGATGCACATCGACGCCAAACCACGCCGGGCCAATGCTTTCCGTCCATTCACCCGCCTTAACCCGTTCTGCGACGTCTACCACGCGGCGGGCAGTGGTCAGCATCAACGCCATCACCGTATCGGCAACGGTTTCCGTCAAAACGGCAGGCGTGTGCATCAGGACTATTTTGCGGGCAGTAAGGGCGTTCACCTCGACATTATCGTATCCCACCGAGATGGTCGACGCCGCGCGTAGCGCCGGCATTTTTTCCAGCAGCGCGCGGTTAACGGTTTCGCTGGCGCCCAGAAGGCCTTGCGCGCTGGCAAATGCCTGCGCGTGTCGCGCTACCGTTTCCGGATGCAGGTTCGGTACCTGGGTGACGGTAAAATGCGCCTCCAGGCGATGCAGCAAATCATCAGGCAGGGTTTTGTAGAGAATGATGGACGGCTTCATGCGACTCTCCGTAAATCAAAAGGTAAGCGCGGCATGCGCCAACCGGAACAGGCTTATTATTAACCCGTTTAGCCATCATCGACCAGCCAATTTCCCCGCTGTCGGCAGCCGTGTCGTGGTAAATAATGAATGAATACCGAATGATGTGCGATGTAACCGGTCTGGCGAGGGAATAATGCAGGCCGGGTAAAGCATACCGCCTTACCCGGTACGATAGTTTACTGCAATGGACTCAAGGTAATTTCGACGCGGCGGTTTTGCGCCTTACCTTCTGCCGTACTGTTGCTGGCGATCGGGTTCGCCGGACCCATTCCGCTGGTACGGATACGGCTGGCGTCGACGCCCTGGGTGATCAGCGAGCTGGCGACGGAGTCAGCACGCTGCTGCGACAGACGCATATTCAGATCGTGGCTACCGGTACTGTCGGTGTAGCCCACCACATTGACGGCGGTCTTGGGATACTCTTTCAGCACCATCGCCACGCCGGTCAGCGTGTTAGCGCCTGCCGGTTTCAGCGTCGCGCTGCTGCTGTCGAAGGTGACATTATTCGGCATATTCAGAATGATATTATCGCCGCTTCGCGTCACGCTAACGCCTGTGCCCCGCATTTTGTCACGCAGTTTCGCTTCCTGTACGTCCATGTAGTAACCCACGCCGCCGCCCAGCGCCGCGCCAGCCGCCGCGCCAATCAGCGCGCCTTTACCGCGATCTTTTTTGGAGGAGGAGAGTGCGCCGATGCCTGCGCCGACCAGCGATCCAATACCCGCACCAATGCCGGATTTACCTGCTTCGCGTTCGCCGGTGTAAGGGTTTGTTGTGCAGCCAGATACTGCCAGGGCGCCGCTCACGATGGCAGCAATCACAAATACACGTTTTTTCATCTTAAATCCTTATCACTTTTTTATTTTTACCACAGCGACCGTGGCGGTTGATTATGACGTCTGCACATGAAGAAAATTCCAGGGAAAACTCTGAAATTTGTAAGTAACATTGATCGGCAAAATAAATAATCCCAATAATTCAGGAGCGAACCTTGACCCACGCACCATCGCGTCATTCGGTATTGACCGCCGCACACTGGGGGCCAGTCCGCGTTGAAACCGACGGAGAACGCATTTTTGCCTCGTATGGCGAACTCCCGACGGCACACCAGAACTCCCTGCAAACCGTTGTGCATGACCAGGTGCACAGTAAAACGCGGGTTCGCTTCCCGATGGTGCGTAAAGGGTTCCTGGCTTCTCCCGATAAGCCGCAAGGCATACGCGGGCAGGATGAGTTTGTTCGCGTAAGTTGGGATGACGCGCTGGATCTGATCCACGCTCAGCACAAACGTATTCGCGAAAGTTATGGACCATCGTCCATCTTCGCTGGCTCCTACGGTTGGCGTTCGAACGGCGTATTGCATAAAGCGGCTACGCTATTGCAGCGTTACATGGCGCTGGCGGGAGGGTATACCGGCCATCTTGGCGATTATTCCACCGGCGCGGCGCAGGCTATCATGCCTTATGTGGTGGGTGGCAACGAGGTTTACCAGCAGCAGACTAGCTGGCCGGTGGTGCTGGAACACAGCGAGGTGGTGGTGCTCTGGAGCGCGAACCCGCTGAATACTCTGAAAATTGCCTGGAATGCCTCGGATGAACAGGGGCTCGACTATTTTGCGGCGTTGCGACAAAGCGGCAAGCGCCTGATCTGCATCGATCCGATGCGATCGGAAAGCGTCGACTTTTTTGGCGATAAGATGGAGTGGATCGCCCCACATATGGGCACCGATGTGGCGTTAATGTTGGGAATCGCCCATACGCTGGTGGAAAACGGTTGGCAGGATGAAGCGTTCCTTGCCCGCTGCACGACGGGTTATGACCGCTTCGCCGACTATCTTTTGGGCACGACCGACGGTACGGCCAAAACAGCGGAATGGGCGGCAGAAATTTGCGGCGTTTCTGCGGTGAAAATCCGCGAACTGGCGGAAATATTTCATCATAACACCACCATGTTGATGGCTGGTTGGGGAATGCAGCGTCAGCAGTTCGGCGAGCAAAAGCACTGGATGATCGTTACGCTGGCCGCAATGCTGGGGCAAATTGGTACGCCTGGCGGCGGGTTTGGTTTTTCTTATCATTTTGCTAACGGCGGAAACCCGACGCGCCGCGCCGCCGTGTTAGCCTCGATGCAGGGAAGCATCCCTGGCGGGGTCGATGCGGTAGATAAAATACCGGTGGCGCGTATTGTCGAGGCGCTGGAAAACCCCGGTGGGTTTTACCAACACAATGGGATGGATCGCCGCTTCCCGGATATTCGTTTTATCTGGTGGGCGGGCGGCGCGAACTTTACCCATCATCAGGATACCAACCGTCTGATTCGCGCGTGGCAAAAACCGGAACTGGTCGTTATCTCGGAATGTTTCTGGACGGCCGCCGCGAAACACGCGGATATTGTTCTGCCTGCGACCACCAGCTATGAGCGTAACGATTTAACCATGACCGGCGACTATAGCAATCAGCATTTGGCGCCGATGAAGCAGGTCGTGTCGCCCCGGTGGGAGGCGCGGAATGATTTTGACGTTTTTGCTGAACTGAGCGAACGGTGGGAAGCCGGTGGTTACGCTCGGTTCACCGAAGGAAAAAGCGAGCTGGCGTGGCTGGAGACTTTCTACAATATTGCCGCCCAGCGTGGCGCCAGCCAGGGGGTGACGCTGCCGCCATTTGCCGCATTCTGGCAGGCTAACCGTTTACTGGAGATGCCGGAAAATCCCGCCAACGCGCAGTTTGTGCGCTTCGCGGATTTTCGCCGCGATCCTGATAACCATCCGCTAAAAACGGCCAGCGGCAAAATCGAAATCTATTCTGCGCGCATTGCCAGCTATGGTTACGCGGATTGTCCCGGTCATCCGATGTGGCTGGTGCCGGATGAGTGGCACGGGAACGCCGATGCGGGACAGGTTCAGCTACTTTCCGCGCATCCGGCGCATCGTCTGCATAGCCAGCTCAACTACAGTTCGTTACGGGAGCGGTATGCGGTAGCCGGACGCGAACCGGTGACGATTCATCCGCAGGATGCGACAACGCGTGGAATCGTCGATGGCGATACGGTACGCGTCTGGAATCATCGCGGGCAGGTTCTGGCGGGCGCGGTCGTTACCGACGGAATTCGGCCTGGCGTTATCTGTATTCACGAAGGCGCATGGCCGGACCCTGAACCTACCGCAGGCGGCATATGCAAAAACGGCGCGGTAAACGTCCTGACAAAAGATCTTCCCAGTTCCCGGCTGGGGAACGGTTGTGCGGGCAACACCGCGCTGGTCTGGTTTGAGAAATATACCGGCCCGGCGCTACCGCTTACGGCGTTTGATCCGCCTGCCAACTCATAATCCAGGTGGGGTGGGCGGTATCCTCCTGCCAGGCGCTATCTTCAATACGAAAACCAAGCGCATGGTAGAAGTTTACGGCGGATTGATTTTTCTGGTAAACCTCAAGGCTCAGCAGAGGAAAACGTTGCTGGACATATTCCAGAAGCGCTTTGCCAATGCCGTGTCTTAACGCGTCGGGGGCGACAAACAGCGCCCCGACAAAACGGGCTTCCAGTACGCTGACGAAGCCTTTCAGTTGTCCATTTTCCTCCCATACCCAGGTTTGCGCGGCGGGTAAATAGACGTCGCGTACAATTGCTTCGCTCTCGTGCCAGTAACGTTCTTCGATAAAGGGATGGGCATAAATGGTACTTTTCATCCACAGCGCCAGAATAGACGCCATGTCTTCACTCTGGGATTTGCGAATCATGTTTTTCTCCCGGATGGCAAAAACAGCCGGTAATATGGTCGTTGACCAGTCCGCACGCCTGCATAAAGGAGTAACAGATAGTCGTACCGACAAACTTGAAACCGCGTTTTTTCAATGCCTTAGCAAGCGCATCGGACGCAGGTGTTGAGGTAGGAATCTCATCCAGGCTGGCCGCCTGGGTGATCTGCGGCTGGCCATCAACGAATGACCAGACAAAATCGGCGAAAGACTCGCCGTTTTGCTCCATCGCAAGCCAGGCGCGGGCGTTACTGATAATGGCCTGAATTTTACCGCGATGTCGTATGATGCCCGTGTTCTGCAGCAGGCGTTCAACCTCCTCCTCCTGCATAGCTGCGATGCGTACCGGGTCAAACTGATGAAAACAGGCGCGGTAGTTCTCCCTCTTTTTAAGCACGGTGATCCAGGATAAACCGGCCTGTTGACCTTCAAGACAGAGCATTTCAAACAGCTTTCTGCTATCGGTTTCCGGCACGCCCCACTCGTTATCATGATAGGCAATATAAAGGGGGTCCTGGCTGACCCAGTCGCAACGCTGCATAGACTTCCTCGTTATTGTGGTTACCGCGAAAATTTCCTTCAACCCGCCTTGACGGGCCCGCTAAAAGGACAATAGTTAATACAGGGCTGATGCCCGACATCCTTCATTCAATGACAATAATATCGCCGAATTCGGCTCTACTCTGGAGTCGCGTTGATGATTGTAAGAAAACGCCGTGGTCGCCGGACATTGCGTTGTCTGGCGGGCCTTATGGCCTGCTCGTTTTTTATCAATACCACGTATGCCTGGCAACAAGAATATATCGCTGAAGCGGCTCCGGGGCATACGACGGAACGCTATACCTGGGACAGCGATCACCAACCGAATTACAACGACATACTGGCCGAACGTATTCAGTCTACGCAAAATACGGTGGGTCCGGTGCTTAGCCTGGCGGATGAAACCCCGCTTGATGCGACCAGCGGTATCATTATGGGCTGGAATTTTCCGCTTTCCCGACGCGTGACCACTGGGCCGGTCGCGGCGCTGCATTACGACGGTTCGACGTCATCAATGTATAACGAATATGGCGATAGCGCGACGACATTAGCACTTACCGATCCGTTATGGCACGCCAGCGTCAGTACGTTAGGCTGGCGGGTAAACTCGCAGTTCGGCGATGTCCGTCCCTGGGCGCAAATCAGCTATAACCAACAGTTTGGGGAAAATATCTGGAAAGCGCAGTCCGGGTTGAGTCGTATGACCGCAGGAAATCAGGCGGGAAACTGGCTGGATGTCACCGTAGGCGCGGACGTGTTACTTAACCCGCACATGGCGGCGTATGCGGCGTTTTCCCAGGCGGAAAATAGCGCTACGGATAGCGATTATTTGTATACCCTGGGGGTGAGCGCCAGGTTTTAACTTAAAAACTACCATCGAAACGCTGTGATAACAGATCTTGTGGCGGAAGTAGGGTGCTAACCTTCTGCGTTATCTTTGCGCTGTTAATCATCTCGCTGGCAGTTTCCACCACTATTCGCCAGCCGCAGCGGGAGAGGGTTAGCGAAGCGTCTGCGTAACACATGCAACACCAGGCGTACAGCGCACCCATTTGGTGCTCTTTATTTTTATTTAGCACAAATACCTAATCAATTGGAGTTAAAAAAACGTCTAATAAATAAGGAATGCATTTAACTTATTTATGAATCAGAAGAAATAATATATTATTTATATTAATTTATTCTTAATAAAAATTTACATTTATGTACGTTACATTTGTAACATATTGATTTCTATTTTTTTTAAGCTTAACTAAAAAATATTTTTATATATACTAATTATAGTATCTAATACCCATCTCTATACACTCCATTTCCTCACAGAATGCAGATAACCCTAAGGATGCGTTCTGTTATCTACCGTCATAAATGGAGTTTTTAATGAAAAAAGTTGTTTTTGCTCTGTCTGCTCTCGCTGTAGTTTCCACTTCTGCTTTCGCTGCTGAATCTGGTGACGGCACCATTAAATTCACCGGTGAAATCGTTGACGCGCCATGCGTCGTTTCTACTGACTCTCAGAACCAGGAAGTTGTGCTGGGTCAGGTTAAGAAAAATATCTTCAAAGCCATTGGCGATAAATCTGTTTCCAAGCCTTTCCAAATCAAACTGGAAGACTGTGACATCACCTCTCAAACCAAAGTTAACGTGAGCTTCGCTGGCGTTGGAGATGCAGACGACGCGACACTGGTTTCTGTTAACACTGAAGCAGGTGCGGCAACTGGCGTGGGCATCGGTATCTACGACAACGCTAACAAGCTTGTTGAAATGAACACCGGTAAATCCACCACTACGCTGGCTGCTGGTCAGACCGTGCTGTACTACACCGCTAACTACGTTGCAACAAAAGATACTGTAACCACTGGTTACGGTAACGCAGAAGTGGACTTCAACCTGTCCTACGAATAATCGAATTTTCGTTAATACAGTCAATCATAATGGCAACGGAAATCCCGTTGCCATTTTTTCCAGCGGAGGCTCAGGAAGAGAATCATGAACCGCTCACGTTTGATATCTTGCACAGCACTGGTGCTGGCGCTGATTGCTCAAAACAGTTTTGCCGGTGGCGTGGCATTAAGCAGCACACGTGTTATTTATGACGGTAGTAGAAAGGAAGCTTCTCTTACGGTAAATAATAAAAGCACCACGGATGAATTTCTCATTCAGTCATGGATTGATGATGCTAACGGTAATAAAAAGACGCCCTTTATTATCACTCCGCCGTTATTTAAATTAAGCCCGACTAAAAATAACGTTTTACGTATTGTTAATACGACGAGCACGTTACCGCAGGATCGCGAGTCCGTTTATTGGATTAACGTAAAAGCTATTCCTGCCAAAAGTGAAGACGCGGAAGCTAAAAACGTACTGCAGATCGCCGTACGTACCCGCTTAAAACTGTTCTATCGTCCGGCGGGCCTGAAAGGCAATAGCATGGACGGCTGGAACAAACTGCAGTTCACCAGCGCAGGGGCTAACCAGATCAAAGTGGAAAACCCATCTGCCTTTAACCTGACGTTTAATAAATTTTATGCCAACGGCCGTGATATTGAAAAAACGGGAATGGTTCCGGCAAAAGGCTCATTGAATATTGAACTGCCAGCCGGCACCGGCAAGGTAAGCGAAGTTAAATACAACATTATTAATGACTTTGGCACGGCTGGCGACATGTTGACACAGCGCGTTAACTAACACGTTTTAAAGGATTATTACTATGACATGGACGCATCTTCCTCTGGGCAATAAGACCTCGCGTTTTACGCAGTCTGCGCTTGCGCTGATGATAGCGAGTACGCTCCCCGCGTATGCGGGAACATTTAACCCGCGCTTTCTGGAGGATGTGCCGGGTATTGATCAGCACGTTGACCTTTCAATGTATGAATCCAATAAAGCTGAACACCTGCCAGGTAAATACCGCGTCTCGGTGGTGGTCAACGAAAAAAAAATGGAGTCTCGCACCCTGGAGTTTAAGGCAGCGACAGAGGCGCAGCGCGCAAAAATGGGTGAATCCCTGGTGCCGTGCTTAAGCCGCGTGCAGCTTGAAGATATGGGCGTGCGTATTGATAGCTTCCCGGCGCTGAAAATGGCCCCGCCTGAAGCCTGTGTTGCTTTTGACGACATTATTCCCCAGGCCGCCAGCCATTTCGATTTTGCAGACCAGACCCTGATCATGAGCTTCCCGCAGGCTGCGATGAAGCAGACAGCGCGCGGTACGGTGCCAGAATCGCAGTGGGACGAAGGGGTGAATGCCCTGCTGGTGGATTATAACTTCTCCGGCAGCAACGCCAGCTATGACGCGCACGACAGTGATACCAACTACAACAGCGACAGCTACTATCTGAACCTGCGCAGCGGTATGAACCTGGGGGCATGGCGATTACGTAACTATAGTACCTGGACGCGAAACGACGGTAACAACACATGGGATAACATTGGCACATCCCTAAGCCGCGCCATTGTGCCGCTGAAATCACAGCTGACGTTGGGGGATACCTCCACCGCCGGTGATATTTTTGACAGCGTTCAGATGCGCGGGGTGCAGTTAACTTCCGACGAAGAGATGCTGCCTGACAGCCAGCGCGGGTTTGCGCCCGTCATCCGGGGTATTGCCAAAAGTAACGCCGAAGTCACCGTTGAGCAGAACAACTACGTTATTTACCGTACGTTTGTTCAGCCGGGTGCGTTTGAAATTAACGACCTG
Organism: Salmonella sp. A29-2; assembly: GCF_020150755.1. Taxonomy (NCBI): domain Bacteria; kingdom Pseudomonadati; phylum Pseudomonadota; class Gammaproteobacteria; order Enterobacterales; family Enterobacteriaceae; genus Salmonella; species Salmonella sp. A29-2. The sequence continues at coordinate 208,088 of NZ_CP083731.1, forward strand.
TATCCAACCTCAAACAGCGGCGACCTGACGGTCACCATTAAAGAATCGGACGGCAGTGAGCAGAAGTTCGTTCAGCCGTTCTCCTCGGTGGCGCTCCTCCAGCGTGAAGGCCATCTCAAGTACAGCCTTTCCGCCGGGGAATACCGTGCCGGGAACTATAACAGCGCCGAGCCGAAATTCGGGCAGCTTGATGCCATGTACGGCCTGCCGTATGGCTTTACCGTTTATGGTGGTGCGATCTTCTCTGACGACTATTACTCGCTGGCGGGAGGATTAGGTAAAAACTTCGGCTATATCGGCGCGATCTCCATCGATGTAACCCAGGCAAAAAGCAAGCTGGCAAATGAGGAGAATTCGGAAGGTCAGTCTTATCGTTTCCTCTACTCCAAGAGCTTTAACAGCGGTACCGATTTCCGTCTGCTGGGTTACAAGTATTCGACCAGCGGCTATTACACCTTCCAGGAAGCGACGGATGTGCGCAGCGATGCGGACAGCTCTTATAGCCAGTACCACAAACGTAGTCAGATTCAGGGCAACGTGACGCAGCAACTGGGCGCCTGGGGCTCGGTCTATTTTAACGTCACGCAGCAGGACTACTGGAATGATGAAGGTAAACAGCGTTCGCTGAATGCCGGTTATAACGGCCGTATTGGCCGCGTGAACTACAGCATTGCTTACACCTGGACGAAAAGCCCGGAGTGGGATGAGAGCGATCGTTTACTGTCATTCTCCATGTCGATTCCACTGGGACGCGTGTGGAGTAACTACCACCTTACGACCGATCAGCATGGCCGAACCAACCAGCAGTTAGGGGTGAGCGGCACCGCGCTGGAAGACCACAACCTGAACTATAGCGTGCAGGAAGGCTACGGCAGCAACGGCGTGGGTAACAGCGGCAGCGTGAACCTGGATTACCAGGGCGGCGTGGGTAGCGCCAGCCTGGGTTACAACTACAACCGTGACGGCCAGCAGGTGAACTACGGTTTGCGCGGCGGTGTAATAGCCCATAGCGAAGGCATCACTCTTTCTCAACCGCTGGGTGAATCTATGGCCATTATCTCCGCACCGGGGGCGCGCGGCGCGCACGTGATCAACAACGGTGGTGTGGAAGTGGACTGGATGGGTAATGCGGTCGTGCCTTATCTCACTCCGTACCGTGAAACGGAAGTCTCACTGCGAAGCGACAGCCTGAACAACCAGGTTGACCTGGATACCGCCTCCGTCAACGTAGTGCCGACGCGCGGCGCGATTGTTCGTGCCCGCTTCGATACCCGAGTGGGCTATCGCGTGCTGATGAACCTGACGCAGGCCAATGGCAAAGCGGTGCCGTTTGGTGCTACCGCCACGCTGCTGGATACCACAAAAGAGTCCAGCAGTATCGTGGGTGAAGACGGTCAGCTTTATATCAGCGGGATGCCGGAGAAAGGTGCCCTTCAGGTGAACTGGGGTAAAGACCAGGCACAGCAATGCCGCGTGGCGTTTACGCTGCCGGAACAACAGGATAATACCGGCGTGGTGATGGCGAATGCCGTCTGCCGGTAACAGGGAAGGAAACGATTATGTTGAAAAAGTTGATAATGTTTACGGGCCTGTTGGGCGGGTCGGCGCTGTTTTCGGGGCAGGCGCTGGCAGCGGCAGATTTTGGACCATGTACTCCTGAAGGTGGAACCCATATCTTCAGTGCCACCATAAATAAAACAGTTTCAGATACGTCAAAGAACACAACGGGTGCGACCTTCGTAGATTTCGATAGCTGGAATTTAGGTGGAGCCTATGCGATGTCCTGTGAATGCCCTGATGATACCTCTCTTATAAATGACACCTTATTTAAGGCTGTGGTTCCTCTAGCCTTTGTTACGAATATAGAGAGTCGCTCCTATTACCAGATTAATAATAATATCGCCATTGCGAGCGATGTACTGATTTCGGGGGGGCGAGGAGAATACGTTAACACACCGTTTGAGAATGTAGGTAACCTGACAAACAACCGCTCTCAGTGTTCGCAAAATGCAAGTAGTAAAGATGCCGTGTGGGGATCCGGTGGCAAAGGTCACTTATCGCTCTATATTCTCCATCCGTTTGTGGGTGAAAGTATTATACCTAGCACCAAAATAATGGACCTTTTTGTGACAAAGAAACCCAGTGTATATGGCAGCATACCTGCGTCGTCTGTATATATCAGTGGTTCAATTACGGTACCTCAGGGCTGTGAACTCTCCAGCGGCAGCACGCTGGAAATTCCGTTTGGGGAATTTAAGGCCAGTGATTTTAAAGATCGCAAAGGACAAGTTGCAAAGAACGCCACGAAATTCACCAAAGAGCTGCAGTTTAAATGCACCAATATTTCCGATGGCGTAAAGATCTTCCTGCGTATTGAGGGAATGCCAAACGCCAATGATTCGAATGCCATCGACATGGGCAACCCGGATATCGGTGCCATCATTGAGGGTGCTAACGGTAAAATTTTGGTGCCAAATGACGCCAGTGTTAATCAGGAGCTGAGCGTATCGGGTCTTGTTGACGACACGCACCGTACCGCCTCAACGACCATTTCGGCTTACCCCATCAGTACCACCGGCAAATTGCCGGCCGCCGGGGATTTCGAGGGAATTGCCACCATGCGTATTGATGTGGAGTAAGCAGGATGAAAAACCTTCATGCTTTGATGCCAGCGTGTTTACTGCTTACCACTTCCGCGATGGCGGCACCGTCGAATATCGGTTCTGCTGGTGATATCCACTTTACCATTACTATTAAGGCGGCTACCTGTGAACTGGAAAACGACAGTATCGACGTCAATATGGAGACTGTGGTGCTTCAGCGCCCGGTAAAAGTGGGTAAAGAGCTGAACCAGAAAAACTTTAGCATCGGCTTAAAAGATTGCGCGTATGCCACAAAGGCCAGCGTTACGATGGACGGTTCTCCAGACCCGACTGACCCCTCGCTTTTTGCCCTGGATAGCGGCGGCGCGACGGGCGTGGCGTTAAAAATTAAAACATCTGGTGGGGAGCAACAATACCCCTCCAGTACCGACTCTACGCCCGTAGAACACACCGTCTGGTTTGATGGTACTAACAAGCTGAACTATATCGCCAGCTATGTGCCTGTTAAGCCGGATGCCACCGTTGGCCCAGCGAATGCGACGGTGAATTTTAGCGTCACATACGAATAATCACTGAGGGCCAGTTCGCTGGCCCTTTTCCATTTTTAGTGATTTTTTGTAAAAATCTTCTCCGATCACACTCTCCGTTGCCACTTTCCCCTCTGCTTGTGGTCTACTTAACCGTGCTTGTAGACTTTCTTACATCTGCGTTAGCCGCATATTTACCTGTTTGATTAAAGAATCGTTGTACAGGTCGTTTTTATCCCGATTCCCAGGGTTTGTTTGCATGAGATACATTAAATCGATGACGCAACAGAAACTTAGTTTCTTGCTTGCGCTCTATATCGGTCTGTTTATGAATTGCGCCGTGTTTTACCGCCGTTTCGGCAGTTATGCGCAAGAATTTACCATTTGGAAAGGCCTCTCCGCAGTTGTCGAACTTGGCGCCACGGTGCTGGTCACTTTCTTCTTACTTCGTCTTCTTTCACTGTTTGGCCGACGCGTCTGGCGCGTGCTGGCCACGCTGGTGGTGCTGTTTTCCGCTGGCGCCAGTTATTACATGACCTTCCTGAACGTGGTGATTGGCTACGGCATTATTGCGTCTGTTATGACCACCGATATCGATCTCTCGAAAGAGGTGGTGGGGCTGCACTTCGTATTGTGGCTGATTGCCGTGAGCGTGCTTCCGCTCATCTTTATCTGGAGTAACCACTGTCGCTACACGTTGTTGCGCCAGCTACGTACGCCGGGGCAGCGTTTTCGCAGCGCCGCTGTAGTGGTACTCGCAGGCGTAATGGTGTGGGCGCCTATCCGCCTGCTGGATGTCCAGCAAAAAAAGGTTGAACGGGCGACAGGTATCGACTTACCCAGCTATGGCGGCGTGGTGGCGAACTCCTATCTGCCTTCAAACTGGTTATCTGCGTTAGGGCTGTATGCCTGGGCGCAGGTAGATGAGTCGTCGGACAATAATTCGTTAATAAACCCGGCCAGGAAATTTACCTATGTTGCGCCGAAGGATGGGGATGACACCTACGTCGTTTTCATTATCGGTGAGACGACCCGTTGGGATCACATGGGGATTTTCGGCTACGAGCGTAATACCACGCCGAAACTGGCGCAGGAAAAAAATCTGGCGGCGTTCCGCGGCTATTCCTGCGATACCGCGACGAAGCTTTCTTTACGCTGTATGTTTGTACGGGAAGGTGGGGCGGATAATAACCCGCAGCGTACCTTAAAAGAGCAGAATGTTTTTGCCGTACTCAAACAGCTCGGATTCAGTTCCGATCTGTACGCCATGCAGAGCGAGATGTGGTTCTATAGCAATACCATGGCGGATAATATCTCCTACCGCGAGCAGATCGGCGCCGAGCCGCGTAACCGTGGTAAAACGGTTGATGACATGCTGTTGATTGATGAGATGCAGAACTCGCTTGCCCAGAACCCGGAGGGTAAGCATCTGATTATCCTGCATACTAAGGGGTCGCATTTTAACTATACGCAACGTTATCCGCGCAGCTACGCTCAGTGGAAGCCCGAATGTATTGGGGTCGATAGCGGCTGCACGAAAGCGCAGATGATCAACTCTTACGATAACTCCGTGACCTATGTGGATCACTTTATTACCAGTGTGTTCGATCAGCTACGTGATAAAAAAGCGATTGTGTTCTACGCGGCTGACCACGGCGAGTCGATTAACGAACGCGAACATTTGCACGGTACGCCGCGCAATATGGCGCCGCCGGAGCAATTCCGCGTTCCGATGCTGGTATGGATGTCGGATAAATATCTTGCCAGTCCGCAACATGCGCAGATGTTCGCTCACCTGAAACAGCAGGCGGAGATCAAAGTGCCGCGTCGTCATGTGGAGCTGTACGATACGATAATGGGCTGCCTGGGGTATACATCGCCGGATGGCGGCATTAACCAGAACAACAACTGGTGCCATATTCCTGATGCGCAGAAAGTCGCCGCGAAGTAGGTTGTCTGCCGACTTTCTCGCCGATTGAATTGTATTTTGCGACTAAGGGATTGACGGGCGTGCGCCTGAGCAGTAAGATGCGCCCGCATTCGGTGATTGGCGCAGCCTGGTAGCGCACTTCGTTCGGGACGAAGGGGTCGGAGGTTCGAATCCTCTATCACCGACCAAATTCAGAAACCCTGCTCAACGAGCAGGGTTTTTTGTATCGGAAGCCTGACGAGGATGAGAACCTCCGGGGGCAAGAGGTTCGACCCGAGCGAAGCGAGAGAACGTTGCTTCAGCAACGGCCCGCAGGGCGAGCCACGCAGTGGCGAGTCATCCTCTATCACCGACCAAATTCAGAAACCCTGCTCAGCGAGCAGGGTTTTTTTGTATCTGAAGCCTGACGAGGATGAGAACCTCCGGGGGCAAGAGGTTCGACCCGAGCGAAGCGAGAGAACGTTGCGTCAGCAACAGCCCGCAGGGCGAGCCACGCAGTGGCGAGTCATCCTCTATCACCGACAGGTTGACGCTCGCACCACCAGCTCAGGCATGATCCCGTCGCTGTGACTGACCTTCTTGCCCGCCAGCAAATCAAATAATAGTGTGATTGCCTGTCGCGCCACCTCATCAAGATGCATATTCACTGCCGTCAGCGGCGGCAGCGATTCGCGCGCGCGGATACCGTCATAGCGGGTGACCACGCGCATCCGCTCCGGGATAGCGACTGCCTGTTCCTGAAAAGCGCGTACCGCGCCGCTGGCAAAGGTATCGATCAGCACCAGCACGCCGTCAACGTTGGGATGTGCCTGTAATAGCTGCTGCGCGGCCTGGTAGCCGGCATTTTCACCCTCGCTTTCATTGAGAGAGTAGACGACGGGGGCCTGGCGCCCCGCGCACCAGCGCTGGTAAGCCGCTTCGCTCTCCAGAACTGATGTTCGCCGTGTGTTACCGACAAATAACGCACATTTTCTGGCGCCGGAGGCCTCCAGATGCGTTAGCAGAAGCTGTGCTGTTGCCGCCGAGTGCAGCTCAACCCACGGCACAGGCGTGTCGGTCCCCGGCGTGCGGCCAATGGTGACGCAGGGAATGCCCGCTTGCGCCAGCGCCTGGAGCTGCGGGTCGTTCTCCGCCGGCTCAATCAGGATCGCCGCGTCAAAGCTGACGGCATCCAGTGGATTTGCCCCCGGCGGCACCAGAATCAGCGCATGCTGCTTTTCCAGCGCCATCATCGCGGACGTTAACGCCACCTCCATCATAAATCCCAGTCGTGATGCGCCGGAGGCAATCGCCAGCGGCACCGAAGAGAGCAAGGCAATGGTATTGGTTTTGCCGGTTCGTAACTGGCGGGCGCGAATATTCGGCGTGTAGTTGAGCGCAACAATGGCCTCTTCAATACGCCGTCGCGTCTGCGGCTCGACAAAGCGGGTGTTGTGCAAGGCATTGGATACCGTCCCTGGCGACACGCCTGCATGGCGGGCAACATCAATCAACTTTGCGCGTTTTTTATTTTGAACAGCCATCTGCTTCCTGACCTGCGAAAATTTGCGCACAGGGTAGCATATTTACCAGACGGTAACGTTTGCTTTTTTTCAGTGAGGATCGTAAAAAACTCTTCATTAAAACGTTTTAATGGGGTATTTTGGCGCAAATTTATTCCTCAGGAGGCGATGTGGCACACTTAACTCAGGACTCGACTTTTACCCTTGGACGCCGTCCGGCGGGCCTTATCTACGCTGATAAGGCGAAGAGCTTTGGCGGCTATACGCTTTTTGCGCCGCAAACCGCCGAAGGGCGGGTTTACCTGGTGGACGAGCAGGGCGAAGTCGCGCATCAGTGGCAGCTTCCGGTTCGCGCCGGGCGTGATGCGGTGCTGCTGCCGAACGGTAATCTGGGTTATAACGGCAGCCACCGCACTTCAGCGAACCTCTATCCGGCGTGGGATCTCTGGCACGGCGGCGACTTCTACGAAGTGACGCCGGATAACGAAATCGTCTGGCATTACGAAGATATTTACCATCACCATGATGCGCAATGGTTGGCGAACGGTAATCTGCTGTATACCGCCGCGTCGCCGTTACCTGCCGATATCGCCGCCCGTGTTACCGGCGGCGACCCGCGCCGCGATGCGCCGGACGGTGTGATTCAGAGCGACGTCGTCAAAGAGGTCAATCGCGACGGTGAAGTGGTCTGGGAATGGCGTGCCTGGGAGCATTTGAATCCGGAAGATTTCCCGATTCATGATATTTTCGACCGCCGCCACTGGCCGATGATTAACGGCCTGTCCGTCACCCGTGATGGCCTGGTACTGATGAGCCTGCGTACCACTTCCGGCGTTATTGCCGTGGATAAAGAGAGCGGGAAGGTTATCTGGCATGCAGGGCCGGAAGTCGTAGCGCAGCAGCACACGCCGGTTGAGATGGAGAACGGGTCGATTCTGGTTTTCGATAACGGCAACCTGCGTCCCGGCGTCACCTCGCCGCATTCCACGGTGCTGGAGTTCGATCCGCAGACCAAAGCGATTACCTGGCAGTATCGCGATATCTTCCCGCCGGCGTTTTTCTCGCCGTATATGGGGAGCGCGCAGCGGCTGGCGAACGGCAACACCTTTATCTGTGAATCGGCGTTTGGCCGCCTGTTTGAAGTCACCCCCGAAGGCGAAACGGTATGGGAATATATCATTCCGTTCTTTAATGAATATCCGGAGCACCTCAGTAAAGGCATTATTCCTGGAAAACAGAACAGCGCCTTCCGTGCGCATCGCTATGCCGCTGATGCCATTAGTTGGTTGAAATAATACAGACCGCCAGCCCGCGCTGGCGGTTATTTTTTTGATGTTTTATGGGAGTTAATCATGCCGCAACCTGGCCTTACTACGCCGGATAACGATGCATTACCCTGGCAAACCACCTTACTTTTGGCGCTTCAGCATGTGCTGGTCGTTGCCGCCACCCCCATTACCTCCGTCTTTCTGATCGCCAAAGCGCTCCACTTTACCGATACGGTGACCGCCTCGGTACTTAGCGCGACCTTTCTGATGTGCGGTCTGGGCGCTATTCTGCAAAGCCTGGGTGTGAAAGGGGTGGGCGCGCGTTTGCCGTTTATTATGGTACCGGGGGGCGCGCCGATTGCGATTTTCGTTGCGATCGCTTTACAGACCAATATCCAGACCGCGATTGGCGCCGTAATTCTGACCTCGCTGTTCTACTTTATCGCGTTGCCGATTTTCCGCCGCTGCCTGCACCATTTTCCCCCCTTTATCATTGGCATCATGCTGCTAATGGTGTCGATTAACCTTATTCGCCTGTACGGCGGGCTGATCATTGGCCAGCCAGGGAGCGCCGACTTCGCTCATCCAACCAGTATCATTTTATCGCTGGGGACTATCCTGATAACGCTGATTTTCGCGCTGGCGTTTAGCGGTATTTTGCGCCAGCTGGCGGTGATGTTCGGCCTTTTAGCGGGAACGCTGCTGGGAATGGCGCTGGGCAGCACCGATTTTAGCGGTGTTGGTCACGGGCCGCTGTTTAGTTTCCCACAGCTTTTGCCGTTCGGCTGGCCGATTTTTGATCTCTCCGCCTCGCTGCCGTTGCTGATTTACGCGGTCATCTCTATGGCTGAAGCAACCGGGCAAACGATTGCGACCGCGGAAATAGTCAATTCCACGCAAAATGTGCAGCAGGCGATTCCACGCACCATTCGTGGTGATGCGGTAATGTCGCTGCTGGGGGGGATTTTTGGCACCTCCTTAATTATCACCTCCGGCGAAAATATTGGGGTGGTACGCACCACTAATGTGAAATCGCGTTTCGTGACTGCGACTGCCGGAGGATTGTTAATCCTGATTGCCATATTCGCGCCGCTGGTACGTCTGGCGACCTGTCTGCCAGGTTCGGTGGTGTGCGGTACGGCGGTGATTGTCTTCAGCATTATCGGGGTTATCGGTATTGATATGATTGCGCGTGAGCCACTGCATACGCCGGGTAAAACCTACGCGCTGGCGATGGGGCTGGCCATGGGAATGCTACCTATACTGGTACCCGGCCTGTATCAGAATTTCCCGGCGGGCGTACAGATGGTCTTTGGCAACGGCATGGCAGCGGGGACGTTGACGGCGATTCTGGTGAACTCGTTGTTTAACTGGAGCGAAAAGCGCACGCAGGCCAGGGTCAAAAGTTAGTTTTTGTGATCGCGGTAGGCCGCACGACGGCCTACTTATTTACAATTTTGTGACATATTCGATGGTGTTTTTCAATGTCCGGATAACTCTTTTTTGCACACGGCTTATGGATAACCTCAGCATTTTCGCCTGTGCGTTTTAGCGTTAGTGGTATTAATCGCTCAGATAATCAACATATCGAAAGAAATTTTTCAATTAATGTCTAATTGTTAATCACTAACTGTTGCAAAATATTAAGTGAATAACTCTGCCTTTCTGCCCATAGCACAAATTTCCCTGCTGAAAATACCCTTCTGAACTTTTTTTAATCTTTGTTTGTTAATTCTCACCGTTGTTGTAAAAGCTGGTTACCTGTATTGACGTTTTGACATTCTATTGACAGATTGTAGGGAATGAGGGGCATTTTATGGAGAATCCGCACTGCAACTCAGTCGATTATGCGAACGGAATCCCCACCTCTCACTACTGACCTGACCAGGTAAAAAACAAAAAAGGCCGGGCGGTAAAAGCCTTTGCAAAGGGCAAAACAACATACATCACAATTGGAGCAGAAGAATGAGTATTTCCTTGAAGAAGTCAGGGATGCTGAAGCTTGGTTTGAGCCTGGTGGCCATGACCGTTGCAGCAAGCGTGCAGGCCAAAACCCTGGTTTATTGTTCAGAAGGCTCGCCGGAAGGCTTTAACCCACAGCTCTTTACGTCTGGCACCACCTATGATGCCAGCTCCGTACCTATCTATAACCGTCTGGTTGAATTCAAAACCGGCACCACGGAAGTGATCCCGGGTCTTGCTGAGAAGTGGGATATCAGCGAAGACGGTAAAACCTATACGTTCCACCTACGTAAAGGGGTGAAATGGCAATCCAGCAAGGATTTCAAACCCACGCGCGAGCTGAACGCCGATGATGTCGTGTTCTCTTTTGACCGGCAGAAAAACGAGCAAAACCCGTACCATAAAGTGTCTGGCGGCAGCTATGAATACTTTGAAGGCATGGGGCTGCCGGATCTGATTAGCGAAGTGAAGAAGGTAGACGATCACACGGTGCAGTTTGTGCTGACGCGTCCGGAAGCGCCGTTCCTTGCCGATTTAGCCATGGACTTCGCCTCTATTCTTTCCAAAGAATATGCTGACAACATGCTGAAAGCCGGTACGCCGGAAAAAGTGGATCTGAACCCGGTCGGCACTGGCCCGTTCCAACTGGTGCAATATCAGAAAGACTCCCGCATTCTCTACAAAGCCTTTGACGGCTACTGGGGCACGAAGCCGCAGATCGACCGTCTGGTCTTCTCCATCACCCCTGACGCCTCTGTGCGTTACGCCAAACTGCAGAAGAACGAATGTCAGGTGATGCCGTATCCGAACCCGGCGGATATTGCGCGCATGAAAGAAGATAAAAACATCAACCTGATGGAGCAGGCCGGTCTGAACGTGGGTTATCTCTCCTACAACGTACAGAAAAAACCGCTGGATAACGTCAAAGTTCGCCAGGCGTTGACCTATGCCGTGAATAAAGAGGCCATCATCAAAGCCGTTTATCAGGGCGCGGGCGTTGCGGCGAAAAACCTGATCCCGCCGACAATGTGGGGCTACAACGACGATATTAAAGACTACGGCTACGATCCGGAAAAAGCCAAGGCGCTGCTGAAAGAAGCCGGCCTGGAAAAAGGCTTCACCATCGATCTGTGGGCGATGCCGGTACAGCGTCCCTATAACCCGAATGCGCGTCGTATGGCGGAAATGATCCAGGCGGACTGGGCGAAGATTGGCGTTCAGGCCAAAATTGTCACCTATGAATGGGGCGAATACCTCAAGCGCGCTAAAGATGGCGAGCACCAGACGGTGATGATGGGCTGGACCGGCGATAATGGCGATCCGGATAACTTCTTCGCCACGCTGTTCAGCTGCGATGCCGCCCAGCAAGGCTCCAACTATTCAAAATGGTGTTATAAGCCGTTTGAAGACCTGATTCAGCCTGCGCGTGCGACCGATGACCACAACAAGCGTATTGAGCTCTATAAACAGGCCCAGGTTGTGATGCATGACCAGGCGCCAGCGCTGATCATCGCTCACTCCACGGTTTATGAGCCAGTGCGTAAAGAAGTTAAAGGCTATGTGGTTGATCCATTAGGCAAACATCACTTCGAAAACGTCTCTGTCGAATAATTAAAAGAGCGCTGCGCCCCGGTGTTGTGTAGGCCGGATAAGCGCAGCGCCATCCGGCGTAATGCTTTATCCGCGATGCAGTTTGCGTGGGATAAGATTTGTGAGCAATACAGACTCACGGTTCCAGGCCGTGGGTCATGAGAGAGAATTCGGGTTATGTTGCAGTTCATTCTCCGACGTTTGGGACTCGTTATCCCGACGTTTATCGGTATTACCCTTCTCACCTTTGCCTTTGTCCACATGATCCCCGGCGATCCGGTGATGATCATGGCGGGTGAGCGAGGTATTTCCCCTGAGCGTCATGCTCAACTGCTGGCTGAACTCGGTCTTGATAAACCGATGTGGCAGCAGTACCTCCATTATATCTGGGGGGTGATGCATGGCGATTTAGGCATCTCGCTGAAAAGCCGAATCCCTGTGTGGGACGAGTTCGTACCTCGCTTTAAAGCGACGCTGGAACTTGGCGTCTGCGCCATGATTTTTGCCGTCGCCGTGGGGATTCCGGTGGGCGTGCTGGCCGCAGTGAAGCGCGGTTCTATCTTCGATCACACTGCTGTTGGCCTGGCGCTGACCGGTTACTCTATGCCTATCTTCTGGTGGGGCATGATGCTGATCATGCTGGTCTCCGTCCACTGGAACCTGACGCCGGTTTCCGGGCGCGTGAGCGATATGGTGTTCCTTGATGATACCAATCCGTTGACGGGCTTTATGCTGATCGACACCGCTATCTGGGGCGAAGAGGGTAACTTTATTGATGCGCTGGCGCATATGATCCTGCCTGCGATGGTGCTCGGCACAATCCCGCTGGCCGTCATTGTGCGTATGACCCGTTCGTCGATGCTGGAAGTGCTGGGGGAGGATTACATCCGTACCGCACGCGCCAAAGGGTTGACCAGGATGCGCGTCATTATCGTCCATGCTCTGCGTAACGCCATGCTGCCAGTCGTCACCGTGATCGGCCTGCAGGTCGGGACGCTGCTGGCAGGCGCGATTCTGACAGAAACTATCTTCTCGTGGCCCGGTCTGGGGCGCTGGCTGATCGATGCGCTGCAACGCCGCGATTATCCGGTAGTGCAGGGCGGCGTGTTACTGGTAGCGACGATGATTATTCTCGTCAACCTGCTGGTAGACCTGCTGTACGGCGTGGTGAACCCGCGTATTCGGCATAAGAAGTAAGGGGCCATCATGTCACAGGTTACTGAAAATAATGTTAATGCCGCACCGGCGCCCATGACGCCATTGCGGGAGTTCTGGCACTATTTCAAACGCAATAAAGGCGCGGTCGTCGGGCTGGCGTATGTTCTCATCGTGATCCTGATTGCGGTGTTTGCCAACTTTATTGCGCCGTACAACCCGGCAGAGCAGTTCCGCGATGCGCTGCTGGCACCGCCGGTCTGGCAGGAAGGCGGCAGTTGGGCGCATATTCTGGGAACGGATGATGTTGGTCGCGATGTCCTCTCGCGCCTGATGTATGGCGCGCGTTTGTCACTGCTGGTCGGCTGTCTGGTGGTCGTCCTGTCGCTGGTAATGGGGATTATTCTCGGCCTGGTCGCGGGCTACTTCGGCGGTCTGGTCGATAACATCATCATGCGCGTGGTCGATATTATGCTGGCCCTGCCGAGCCTGCTGCTGGCGCTGGTGCTGGTAGCGATCTTCGGCCCCTCCATCGGCAACGCTGCGCTGGCGTTGACGTTTGTGGCGCTGCCGCACTATGTCCGCTTAACCCGCGCGGCGGTTCTGGTAGAGGTGAACCGCGATTATGTGACTGCCTCCCGCGTGGCGGGCGCAGGCGCGATGCGTCAGATGTTCGTCAATATTTTCCCGAACTGCCTTGCGCCGCTGATTGTTCAGGCATCGCTCGGTTTCTCTAACGCCATTCTCGATATGGCCGCCCTCGGCTTTCTTGGCATGGGCGCACAGCCGCCTACGCCGGAATGGGGCACCATGCTCTCTGACGTATTGCAGTTCGCGCAAAGCGCCTGGTGGGTGGTGACCTTCCCGGGGCTGGCGATTCTGCTGACGGTACTGGCATTTAACCTGATGGGTGACGGTCTGCGTGACGCGCTCGATCCCAAACTGAAGCAGTAAGAGGTTCGAGATGGCGTTATTAAATGTAGATCAATTATCGGTGCACTTCGGCGACGAAGGGACACCGTTCAAAGCCGTCGACCGCATTAGCTACAGCGTGAAGCAGGGTGAGGTGGTCGGTATTGTCGGCGAGTCTGGTTCCGGCAAATCCGTCAGCTCGCTGGCGATTATGGGGCTTATCGATTACCCAGGCCGCGTGATGGCGGAAAACCTGCTCTTTAACGGACAGGATCTGAAGCGCATTTCCGAGAAGGAACGTCGCAACCTGGTGGGCGCTGAAGTGGCGATGATTTTCCAGGACCCGATGACCAGCCTCAATCCTTGCTATACCGTTGGCTTTCAGATTATGGAAGCCATCAAGGTACATCAGGGCGGGAACAAGAAAACCCGTCGTCAGCGAGCGATTGACCTGTTGAACCAGGTGGGCATTCCCGATCCGGCTTCTCGTCTGGATGTCTATCCGCACCAGCTTTCTGGCGGCATGAGTCAGCGCGTGATGATTGCGATGGCAATAGCCTGTCGACCAAAGCTGTTAATTGCTGATGAACCGACCACGGCGCTGGATGTGACCATTCAGGCGCAAATCATTGAACTGCTGCTGGAGTTGCAGCAAAAAGAGAACATGGCGCTGGTGCTGATTACCCATGACCTGGCGCTGGTGGCGGAAGCGGCGCACAAAATTATCGTCATGTACGCCGGGCAGGTCGTCGAAACAGGCGCTGCGCAGGATATTTTCCGCGCGCCGCGTCATCCGTATACCCAGGCATTGCTACGTGCGTTACCGGAGTTTGCGCAAGATAAAGCGCGTCTGGCGTCGCTGCCGGGCGTGGTGCCGGGGAAATATGACCGACCGACGGGTTGTCTGCTTAACCCGCGCTGCCCCTACGCCACGGACAGATGCCGTGCGGAAGAACCTGCTCTCAACCAACTGGACGATGGACGTCAGTCAAAATGTCATTACCCACTCGATGATGCCGGGAGGCCCACACTATGAGTACGCATGAGGCCACCTTGCAACAGCCGCTGTTGCGGGCTATCGACCTGAAAAAACACTATCCGGTGAAGAAGGGGATCTTTTCTCCGGAACGGCTGGTAAAAGCGCTGGATGGCGTGTCGTTTAATCTCGAACGCGGTAAAACGCTGGCCGTAGTGGGGGAGTCCGGTTGTGGAAAATCCACACTGGGCCGCCTGCTGACGATGATTGAAACGCCAACCGGCGGCGAGCTTTATTACCAGGGGCAGGATCTGCTCAAACACGATCCGCACGCGCAGAAACTGCGGCGGCAGAAAATTCAGATTGTGTTTCAGAACCCCTACGGTTCCCTGAACCCACGCAAGAAAGTGGGGCAAATTCTGGAAGAGCCGTTGCTGATCAATACCAGCCTGAGTAAAGCGCAGCGTCGTGAAAAAGCGCTGGCGATGATGGCGAAGGTGGGGCTGAAAACCGAGCACTACGACCGCTATCCGCATATGTTCTCCGGCGGCCAGCGTCAGCGTATCGCTATCGCCCGCGGTCTGATGCTTGATCCGGACGTAGTAATTGCCGACGAACCGGTCTCCGCGCTCGACGTGTCGGTGCGCGCCCAGGTGCTGAACCTGATGATGGATTTGCAACAGGAGTTGGGGCTGTCTTATGTCTTTATCTCGCACGACCTGTCGGTGGTGGAACACATCGCCGATGAAGTGATGGTCATGTATTTAGGCCGCTGCGTGGAGAAAGGGACCAAAGAGCAGATTTTTAACAATCCACGTCATCCCTATACCCAGGCGTTACTCTCCGCCACGCCGCGGCTGAATCCGGACGATCGCCGTGAGCGGATTAAGCTGACCGGCGAGTTGCCGAGCCCGCTGAACCCGCCGCCGGGCTGCGCCTTCAACGCCCGCTGCAGCCGTCGCTTCGGACCCTGCACGCAGTTACAGCCGCAGCTTAAAGAGTACGACGGCCAGTTGGTGGCCTGCTTTGCCGTCGATCAGGATGAAAATCCGCAGAAACCGCTGAGTTAATTGCGTTTTATGCCGGATGGCGGCTGCGCCTTATCAAGCCTACACCGTACCTGTAGGCCTGGTAAGCGTAGCGCCACCGGACATGGCTCTCCGGTACGACTTATTCAATCAATTTTAATAACGGCGACAGGCACAACAATATTCCATATAACAGAATAAGCCAGGTTTTCAGGCCGCGTAATTTTTCCAGTTGCGCTACTTTATAAATCAGGAAAAAGGGAATAATACACGCGACAATGCCATAAAGCGGACTGCCTAACTGGAAAAAGACCAATACTGAGACGCGAAACGAAACCCAAATAACCAGAGTAACCACGATAAAGACACAGATTCCAGATGTCAGTAACAGTGGGTTGACGTTTTTGACATCCATAATACGACTCAATACATTCAGCACAATACCTTTAAGCGCTTCGTGAAAACCTAAATAAATACCAAAGAACGCGGTAAGTACGGCAAAAATATTGAGGATGGTAGAGGTAATGTGGATGATATGGCCAGGGATTACCTGAGCTGCCAGCGCAAGGGCGGAAATATTCTGCTCGAATGCTGATACCGCCTCTTCATGACTAATCGAAAAGGTAAACGAGAACGAGAAAAAGAGAATAATGGCAATCAGCGTAATATAGCTAATGCGATGCGTGCGAATCGCCATCCGGGTGGCCAGCACACGGTCAGGCTCGCGCTTACGATAGGCGATGTTCATTGGGTTTAGCACCTGAATGAAGACCGCAGAAAAGAAGCAAAATGGGATAGTGAGCAGTACGTCGCGAAAGAAAACCGATGCGGCGGGAAAGGCGGAAATATTATCAAGATTCCAGTGTGGGATCATCGCGAAACCGAATATCAGAATGATCCCGACTTTTACCACCACCATCGGTCCGGAAATTTTAAATAATAACTTTTCCCCGCCGGAGGCAATCGCCACCAGCACGGCGAAAATCGCGACTTTATAGATAATAGACTGTGAAAGATCGGCCTCAGTAAGGCCGAAGGTTTTGATATAGGAGGCGCTATCAAACACCACCGACAGGGAGTAAATAAACACTCCGTGGATAATCATAAGAAAATAGATTACACCGAGAAAAACGCCCCAGTTTTTGCCAAGATAGTGACTGATAATATCGGTATAATCGTCACAGGTTTCGCTTTCAGATAACGTTTTTAGATAAATATCCTGCACAATATAGGTAGCGGGATAGGCGATGATAAAAGCGGTAATAAATACCCAGATCCCCTTGAGACCGATTTGCACTGGCATTAAGACGGTACCGGCGCCGATCGCCATACCGATACACAAGAGCACCCAGCCAAAATCATATTTTGTAAACGGTAATCTCGTTGAAAGCGGTGTGGTCGTAGCGTTACTGTTATTTAATGGTAATGTGTCGTCCTGCATAGAGCCCCCTGCCCAAAATATACGCAGCTCTCTCATAAAGAATGCTGCCTATAACCAGGCTATAGTGCCTTGATACCCGATGCGGCAAACCGGTGACAGCGGTTCGCCGAGCAATCGTCAGAATGCTGCTTTTCTGCTGGCGCGTTCAAGGTCATGAATAATATCGTCGGGATCTTCAGGTCCCGCTGAAAGACGGATAAGTTCGTCGGTAATACCTGCTTTTAGCCATTCCTCTGGCGCAACAGGCGAATATGTCATAGACGCAGGATGCTGAACGAGGGTTTCGGTATCACCGGGACTGGCCGCGAGGAGGCATAATTTACAGAATTGAGCGGCTGACTGCCAGCCTCAGAAATGCTGAATGTATTCTGGCAAATAAAAGTAATCGTCTGCGAAGCGTTACGCAGATTGCACGTTAGCGCCGTGCCGGGACGGAGATTTTGCCGTAATATCAGCAGCAAGCCGGGTTTACCCGGTGAGGCGCAATGTTGCGGGGGCTTGATCCCCGGCGGCATAGGTTGCTGGATAGAGAAAACCCCCGCACGTTGACTGGTATAAACCTGGCAACCTGACGGGGGCTAACTTGAACCTCAACACATCAAGGATAGCCGCGAACGGTTGCCATTGCAACAAGGCGGCTATATGACGCTTACGCAGTTGGGCGTGGCCTTCTGGCACGATCTGGCGGCGCCGATCATTGCTGGCATTATCGCCAGTGTGATCGTCAACTGGCTACGTGACAGGAAGTAATGCGTTTTGAGCGTCTGTCCGCCGTAATGGCAACATGCGCCCGAACCAGGCCGCAGGGGAAACCTTGCGGCCTTTTTCGGTTTACTGCGGGTAAGGCACCCAGTCGCCGCCATTCAGACGAACGTATGGCTTACCCTGGTACTGAATCACCACCGCATTAGCGTTTTCTGAAACCGGCGCGGTTTGCGGCAGATTGCTGGTCAGCTTGTTCCAGTTCACACTGTCTTCGGTAAAGAGCTTACCGTCCACGGCGCGTACGACCAGTTCGGAAATAGCCAGGTAGCTGCTCGGCTGGTTAATATCAATCGGCGCGCCCTCATGCGGGGCTTTCATGCCAAAAAATTTCACGCCCGCCGGGACGTTGGTGATGGAGGGGCTGGGAATATCGCGCAGGCCTGAGATCTGCATTCTGTCGCCCTTCAGCGCACCGCCGTGCTCCGGTACGACCACCACCATCACCTTACGCCCGGATTTCTCCAGTTCGGTAAAGAAGGCGTCCAGTTCATCGAACAGTTTCTGCGCGCGGATTTTATAATCCGCCGTTTTGCTGACGCCAGGGAAGTGGTTGCCATCGTGCAGCGGCAGCAGGTTAAAGAAAGTCGCGGAGCGGGAATTGGCTTCACGTTCTTCCCCTGTCAACCAGCGGTTCAGGACCGCCAGATCGTCATATACCGGCGAGCCGTCGAATGACAGCAGGGCGGTTGGCAGGCCGGACTGGTTCATCAGTTCGCTCTGCATACCGCCGTTTTCGCGAACTTCTTTCAGGAAGCCGCCAAATTCACCGTTATGATCCATCATCAGATGCTGAGTAAAGCCCAGTTTCGCCAGATTATCAAACAGATAACATTCGTTATCGGCTGGTTGATAAAGTCGGGTGTGCGAAGGTTGACCACAGCTGGCGCGCAGCAGACGAATGGCCGCCGGGCCGCTGTAAGACGTGCCGGAATTAAAGTGTTTAAACAAAATGTCAAAGTGCGACCATAGCGGATGTGACATCAGGCCTGCCGCTTCGACATCCGACCAGGAGAGCGAACAAATATTGATGACCAATAGGTCGAACGGCTGCGCATCAGGCGGAAGCTGCGCCGGGAACGTCGTTTTCCGCTTTTCTTCCGCGGCATAGAAGGTGTTCAACCAGGCGTTCAGATTCGCGGTCGTCGGCGGCGCGGTTTGCGCAGGCATATCGCCGATGACCGGCTTATCGCCCGCTGTCGCGACGGTAGCGGCCGCATTACCGCCAGTCGTCGTCACCGTATCGGTTGGCTGGCCTGCCGGCCACAGCGTAAAAACTGGGCCGGTTAATGTCAGGACATTCAGCCATACCATGATGGCGACCACAAACACCGTGACCCGAATCCACTGTGATAAAAATAGCCAGGCAACCAGCAGTACGAAGATGGCGCCGATCATTTGCCAGTTAATAAAACGGGCGATCAGATCGAGCAGATAACCGGAGCTGAATTCCGCCACCTGCGTCCCCTGGCTCATAATGCTTTGCGGGCCGGGCAGCCAGGTATCATGCCAGAACAGCGCGAAGCCGACGGGAATGGCAATCCAGTGGCGCAATCGGTGAAGGCGATACTTTGGTATTGGCATGAGCAGAAACGCCATGAATACCAGATTCAGTAAAGGATGAAAATTCAGATAGCCTGCCCACAGCAGGCCAAACTTGACCAGAAAATAGAAGTTCCAGCCGGAAAGACCGCGCCAGTACTGCCAGAGCGGAGAAGGCATTGAAGGAGTTTGAGTATGCTGAGTCATTTTTTGTCTGCCTTGACTTTCGTAGCGCGGCGCAGAGTTCCGGCTGGTTTTACATAACGAGGTTTGGCAAATAGCAGCCGGGTCGTATCACTGATACGGCGTAGCGAATGGCGCGCCAGATACCCCAGCGGAAAGAAAATCAGCGCGCAAAAAAGAATAATTTGCACGATATCGCTGATGGTCATCATGATGCACGCTCCGCGGTGTCGTCGAGCAATCGCAGGGGTTCAGGAATACGACGCCAGATGCGGCCATCGTGTTCGGCATTTATTACCGGGTCGGCGCGTTTTGCCAGCGGTAGCGGCGTTCCCCACAGTTCCGGCGACAATAAGCGCATCTGCACCAGCTCGGCGCTGATTTGTTTATCTTCGAACCAGACCATACGATTAGAGAAAATATCGCCCGTCGGCAAAGGGAAAATATGGTTTAACGCGGTATCCAGATCGTTGACCCGGCAGAATGATAAAAACAGCACCAGACGGTTGCCGCCGATGGTCATAATGTCGCCGGTTCGGTTTGGCCGACATAATGTTAACGCCTGCTCAACCCGAATGCCCGGCACCGGGCGCAGCGCGACCAGAACGCCTTTCCCGTCGGCGGGGAGCAGGGTGTTGCTCATCATCGTATGGATGGCATCGCAGAAGGTATCCCACGGCTGAAAACCGCGCAGTTTCAACGGCTGCGTCATCGACAGTAGCGTGGTGATGTCTTCCGGTACGTAACGGCTGAACTGCTGCCCCTGCACGCTTTCAATAAGCGTCAGGCAGCGTGAAAGCGGGGCGTTCCAGGGAATGATCATATTCGCGCCGCAGCCCAGCAGCAGGCGCTCATCGGTGGCGCGCAAACTGGCGATATTTTCGCGCACGACAATTTTCAGCGCGCTTCCCCGCTGGCGCCGCAAAGTATGAATGCGACGAGCAAGCGGCTCGATTTGGTTGTTCTGTGTAAGCGAAAAAATAATTGTCGCGGCCTGCGCCGTGCGCGCGTCGTTGAATAGCGCTTCGTTATTGTCGAAAAGCGTCCAGTGTTCCGAGAGCGGCGGCGCGCCTTCAAGGACGGCGACGTGGCTAAGAATGCGTTTTTCGTCGCTACGCGGCTGAATTGCCGTCTCCTCCTGATGGGATAGCGTCCAGCGTTCGTCCTGCTGACACAGCAATAACTGCTGTCGGGCGCTGACGCCTTTTTCGTTACACCAGAAGGCAATATCGAACAAATGTTGGTCGCCCTGAAAACGTAAACTGGCGAGGCCAAAAAGTGAGCGATACTCGCCCATCAACAACGAGGACTGTTTATCGCTATTATTACAAGGGTTAATAACCAACAATGAACAGTGATGAAAACGAGTCCATTTATTCATTTTTTCCAGCCATTTATGCAGGCTTTCTGACGTTATATTCCGCCACGTGTTATTTGCACAAATAAGAATGAAAAAGTAATGCGTCGGGTTAACAGAACAAAGCAAATCGTGGGGCAAAGAGTATAGCCCTTTTTCTGAATCCGGCATGGTAAATAAGCGGATTTTCTCCGGACCGTGAGATTCATCTAATTTGATTACTTTGCCAGGATCGCCTTCCATGCCGATGACGGCGACATTTGCATTCTCCGTTTGTGACGCAATCGTTTGATTCACCAGGCTGATGGCATCTTGCTGGCGATCGGCGTTAACCCACCAGACGCCGCCGGTTGGCATATGGCGCAGTTCATCCCATAATGATGAGATGCCGAGAGAAAATACGGGGTCCACAGTGTCCCTCATGTCACTATTTTAACTGTTTATCAGTTTACTAGCGAAAGCACAGAAATAAACCTAACATTGAAATTAAAACGCATCAGATTTAGCATGTGAATCAATTTGTCCGGCAGGATGCCCTGTAACTCTGCGCTTTGCATTTTTACACATTATAAATGATGTCACGGAAAGATGAAAAATGCGCGTTCTCCCGTATTGACGACGGGGCGTAATGCTGCCAGTGAGAAATATTTAAAAAGGAGCAACCAGAATGTATAACAATGAACCTGGCGCTCAGTCTGATCCAACGTTGGGCTACACTTTTCAAAATGATTTTCTGGCATTAAGCCAGGCGTTTTCACTACCCGAAATAGATTACACCGATATTTCCCAACGCGAACAGTTGGCGGCGGCGATTAAAAGATGGCCACTCCTGGCTGAATTTGCGCAACCACATTCATTAAGGAAGCCATGAATGGCGATTCTGGGACTGCAGGGCGTGCGCGGCGGGGTGGGAACCACATCTCTCACCGCAGCACTCGCCTGGGCGTTACAAATCTTAGGGGAAAATGTCCTGGTGATTGACGCCAGCCCCGATAACCTGCTGCGCATGTCGTTTAACGTCGACTTCGTCCATCAGGGCGGTTGGGCGCGATCGTTGCTGGACGGCCAGGACTGGCGCGATGCCGGATTACGTTATACCTCACAGCTTGATCTACTGCCGTTTGGACAGCTCACCGCGCAAGAGCGGGAAAATCCGCAGGCCTGGCAGGAGACGCTGGGAGAGATCGGATCGGCTATCCAGGCGCTGAAAGCGAGCGGGCGTTATAGCTGGATTTTACTGGACTTGCCCTACGGCGCGTCACCGCTGACAGGGCAGCTGGTGAGCCTCTGCGACCATACGCTGGCGATAGCCCAGGTTGACGCTAACTGCCATATTCGCCTTCATCAGCAGGCGTTGCCTGCCGGGGCGCATATTCTGATCAATGACTTACGCATTGGCAGCCAGTTACAGGACGATCTGTACCAGGTCTGGCTGCAAAGCCAGCGCCGGTTGCTGCCCATTGTGATCCATCGCGATGAGGCGATGGCGGAGTGCATGGCGTCGAAACAGCCGTTAGGCGAATATCGCAGCGATTCGTTAGCCGCCGAAGAGGTGTTAACGCTGGCGAACTGGTGCCTGCTGCATGATGCGGGCGACAAAACGTCCGCCGGGAGCCTGCGATGAGCGCCCTTTCCCGGTGGCTGCTTATCCCGCCGGTTAGCGCGCGCTTGAGCGAGCGCTATCAGGGTTACCGCCGCCACGGCGCGTCGCCGTTTAGCGCAGCGCTCGGCTGCCTGTGGACGATTCTGGCGTGGATAGTGTTTCCGCTTGAGCATCCGCGCTGGCAGCGTATTCGCGACGGGCATAAAGCGCTTTATCCGCATATTAACGCCGCCCGCCCGCGCCCGCTGGACCCGGCCCGTTACCTCATTCAGACCCTCTGGCTGGTGATGATCTCGTCGACTAAAGAACGTCATGAACCGCGCTGGCGGTCATTTGCGCGCCTGAAGGACGTTCGTGGACGTTACCATCAATGGATGGATACCTTACCGGAACGGGTGCGCCAAAAGACAACGCATCTGGAAAAGGAAAAAGAGCTGGGACATCTTAGCAACGGCGCCCGGCGTTTTATTCTGGGCGTTATCGTGACTTTTTCACTGATACTGGCGCTGATCTGTATTACGCAGCCATTTAACCCGCTATCGCAATTTATCTTTCTGCTGTTGCTGTGGGGCGTTGCGCTGTTGGTACGACGTATGCCGGGACGCTTTTCCGCGCTGATGCTCATCGTGCTGTCGCTAACGGTCTCCTGTCGTTATATCTGGTGGCGCTATACCTCGACGCTAAATTGGGACGACCCGGTCAGTCTGGTGTGCGGGCTGATTCTGCTGTTTGCGGAAACCTACGCCTGGATTGTGCTGGTGCTGGGGTACTTCCAGGTGGTGTGGCCGTTAAATCGTCAACCGGTGCCGTTGCCGAAAGAGATGTCGCAGTGGCCGACGGTGGATATTTTTGTACCGACCTATAACGAAGACCTTAATGTGGTCAAAAATACCATTTACGCTTCGCTTGGCATTGACTGGCCGAAGGACAAGCTGAATATCTGGATCCTTGATGACGGCGGGCGCGAATCATTTCGTCAGTTTGCCCGACATGTTGGCGTGCATTACATTGCCCGCGCCACGCACGAACATGCCAAAGCCGGCAACATCAACAATGCGCTAAAACACGCGAAAGGCGAGTTTGTGGCGATCTTCGATTGCGACCATGTGCCGACACGCTCGTTTCTGCAAATGACAATGGGCTGGTTCCTGAAAGAAAAACAGCTGGCGATGATGCAGACGCCGCATCATTTCTTCTCCCCGGACCCGTTTGAGCGCAACCTGGGACGTTTTCGTAAAACGCCTAACGAAGGCACGCTGTTTTACGGACTGGTGCAGGACGGTAACGATATGTGGGATGCCACTTTCTTTTGCGGATCGTGCGCGGTGATTCGCCGTAAGCCGCTGGATGAGATTGGCGGTATCGCCGTTGAGACGGTGACGGAAGATGCGCATACATCGCTCCGGCTGCACCGGCGAGGTTATACCTCAGCGTATATGCGCATTCCGCAGGCGGCGGGGCTGGCGACGGAAAGCCTGTCGGCGCATATCGGGCAGCGTATTCGTTGGGCGCGGGGCATGGTGCAAATTTTCCGCCTCGATAACCCTCTGTTTGGTAAAGGCTTAAAACTGGCGCAGCGGCTGTGCTACCTCAACGCGATGTTCCATTTCTTGTCCGGCATTCCGCGCCTGATCTTTCTGACCGCGCCGCTGGCTTTTCTGCTGCTGCACGCCTATATCATTTATGCGCCTGCGTTGATGATTGCGCTATTTGTGATACCGCACATGGTCCACGCCAGCCTGACTAACTCGAAGATTCAGGGCAAGTATCGTCACTCTTTCTGGAGTGAAATCTATGAAACGGTACTGGCATGGTATATCGCACCGCCGACTCTGGTCGCGTTGATCAATCCGCACAAAGGGAAATTTAACGTCACGGCGAAAGGCGGGCTGGTGGAAGAGAAGTACGTCGACTGGGTAATCTCGCGTCCGTATATCTTCCTTGTCTTGCTTAACCTGCTCGGCGTGGCGGCGGGCGTATGGCGATACTATTACGGGCCGGAAAATGAAACGCTGACCGTCATCGTTAGCCTGGTGTGGGTCTTCTATAACCTGGTCATTCTCGGCGGCGCGGTTGCGGTTTCGGTAGAGAGTAAACAGGTCAGGCGCGCGCATCGGGTCGAGATTGCCATGCCGGGGGCCATCGCCCGCGAAGATGGACATTTGTTCTCCTGTACCGTACATGACTTCTCCGACGGCGGGTTAGGCATCAAGATCAACGGTCAGGCGCAGGTGTTGGAAGGGCAGAAAGTGAATCTGTTGCTTAAACGCGGGCAGCAGGAATATGTCTTTCCAACGCAGGTGGTGCGCGTAACGGGCAATGAGGTTGGGCTGCAACTGATGCCGCTCACCACCAAACAACATATTGATTTTGTGCAGTGTACCTTCGCGCGCGCCGATACGTGGGCGCTTTGGCAAGATAGCTTCCCGGAAGATAAACCGCTGGAAAGCTTGCTGGATATTCTGAAGCTGGGCTTCCGCGGATATCGCCACCTCGCGGAATTCGCGCCGCCTTCAGTAAAAGTAATTTTCCGATCGTTGACGGCGTTAATTGCCTGGATTGTATCGTTTATTCCGCGTCGCCCGGAGCGGCAAGCGGCGATACAGCCGTCGGATCGGGTTATGGCTCAGGCTCAACAATGATGATAATGCGATGAAAAGAAAATTGTCCTGGATGTGTGCGGCGGTAATAGGATTAAGCGCGTTTCCTGCTTTCATGACGGCGGCGGCGCCTGCTACGCCGCCATTGATCAATGCTGAACCCACCGAGCCTGCGCCGTCGCCCGCAACTGAGGCGCCCGTCGTGGCGCAAACCGCGCCTTCGCGCGAGGTCAAGCTGACCTTTGCGCAAATCGCGCCGCCGCCGGGTAGTATGGCGCTGCGTGGCGTTAACCCTAACGGCGGCATTGAATTTGGTATGCGCAGCGATGAAGTGGCGTCGAAAGCGGTGCTGAATCTGGAATATACGCCCTCGCCGTCGCTCCTGCCGGTTCAGTCGCAGCTCAAGGTTTATCTCAATGATGAACTGATGGGCGTACTGCCGGTGACAAAAGAGCAGTTGGGGAAAAAGACGCTGGCGCAGGTACCTATCAATCCGCTATTTATCACCGACTTTAACCGGGTGCGGCTGGAGTTTGTCGGCCACTATCGCGACGTGTGTGAAAACCCGGCCAGCAGTACTCTGTGGTTAGACATCGGGCGAAATAGCGCCCTGGATCTGACCTATAACATGCTGGCGGTGAATAACGATCTGTCCCACTTCCCGGTGCCGTTTTTTGATCCGCGGGATAACCGTCCGGTGACGTTGCCGATAGTGTTTGCTGATATGCCTGATCTGGCGCAGCAGCAGGCGGCTTCTATTGTCGCGTCCTGGTTTGGCTCGCGGGCGGGCTGGCGCGGTCAGCGCTTCCCGGTGTTGTATAATCACCTGCCGGATCGCAATGCGATCGTGTTCGCCACCAACGATCGACGCCCCGATTTCCTACGCGATCATCCTGCGGTTAACGCGCCGGTTATCGAGATGATGAGCCATCCGGATAATCCGTATGTGAAGTTGCTGGTCGTGTTTGGTCGAGATGATAAAGACCTGTTGCAGGCGGCAAAAGGTATCGCGCAAGGGAATATTCTCTTTCGTGGTTCCAGCGTGGTGGTTAACGATGTAAAACCGCTGCTGGCGCGCAAACCGTATGATGCGCCGAACTGGGTGCGTACCGATCGCCCGGTCACTTTTGGCGAGCTGAAAACCTATGAAGAGCAGCTCCAGTCGAGTGGGCTGGAGCCGGCGCCCATCAACGTTTCTTTGAATCTGCCGCCGGACCTCTATTTGCTGCGTAGCAACGGTATTGATATGGATCTCAACTACCGTTATACCTCGCCGCCGACCAAAGACAGTTCACGGCTGGATATCAGTCTGAATAACCAGTTCCTGCAAGCCTTTAGCCTTAACAGCACGCAGGAAACTAATCGACTCCTGTTGCGCCTGCCGGTACTTCAGGGACTGCTGGATGGTAAAACGGATGTGTCTATTCCGGCGCTCAAACTGGGGGCGATGAACCAACTACGTTTTGACTTCCGCTACATGAACCCGATGCCGGGCGGGTCGGTGGACAACTGTATTACCTTCCAGCCGGTACCGAATCATGTGGTGATAGGGGATGACTCCACTATCGATTTTTCGAAATATTACCACTTTATCGCGATGCCGGATTTACGCGCGTTCGCCAATGCGGGTTTCCCGTTCAGCCGGATGGCCGACTTGTCTGACACGCTGGCGGTGATGCCGAAGACCCCAACCGAAGCGCAAATGGAAACGCTGCTGAATACGGTCGGCGCCATTGGCGGGCAGACCGGTTTCCCGGCAATTAATCTGACCATCACCGATGATAGCGCTCAGATAGCCGACAAAGACGCCGATCTGCTGATTATTGGCGCTATTCCGGGCAAGCTAAAAGACGATAAGCGTATCGATCTGTTGGTGCAGGCGACACAAAGCTGGGTAAAAACCCCGATGCGGCAGACCGCTTTCCCGTCGATTATGCCGGATGAGGCCGATCGCGCGGCGGATGCGCAGTCCACCGTCACCGCCAGCGGCCCGATGGCGGCAGTGGTGGGCTTCCAGTCGCCGTTTAATGATCAGCGCAGCGTGATTGCTCTGCTGGCTGACAGCCCGCGCGGCTACCAGCTACTGAACGACGCTGTGAACGACAGCGGTAAACGCGCCGCGATGTTTGGTTCCGTGGCGGTGATCCGCGAGTCCGGCGTTCACAGTCTGCGCGTTGGCGATATCTATTACGTCGGACATCTGCCGTGGTTTGAGCGGCTGTGGTATGCGCTGGCGAATCACCCGGTGCTGCTGGCGGTACTGGCGGCCCTCAGTGTGGTATTACTGGCGTGGGTATTGTGGCGTCTGCTACGTATTCTCAGTCGCCGTCGTCTCGACCCTGACCATGAGTAACGCATGATGACTATGCTGCGCGGATGGATAACGATGCTCGTCATGCTGACGGCAATAAATGCGCAGGCAGCCTGTAGCTGGCCTGCGTGGGAACAGTTCAAGAAAGATTACATTAGCCAGCAGGGACGCGTTATCGATCCGGGCGATGCGCGAAAAATTACCACCTCCGAAGGGCAAAGCTACGCCATGTTCTTTGCCCTGGCGGCGAACGATCGACCGGCGTTCGCGCAACTGTTTAACTGGACGCAAAACAATCTGGCGCAGGGATCGCTGCGTGAACATCTGCCCGCCTGGCTGTGGGGACAAAAAGATCCCGACACC
Organism: Salmonella sp. A29-2; assembly: GCF_020150755.1. Classification (NCBI taxonomy): domain Bacteria; kingdom Pseudomonadati; phylum Pseudomonadota; class Gammaproteobacteria; order Enterobacterales; family Enterobacteriaceae; genus Salmonella; species Salmonella sp. A29-2. The sequence continues at coordinate 235,703 of NZ_CP083731.1, forward strand.
TGGTCGGTGCTGGACAGCAACTCCGCGTCCGACGGCGATATCTGGATGGCATGGTCGCTGCTGGAGGCCGGTCGTCTGTGGAAAGAGACGCGTTATACCGAGGTGGGCACGGCGTTGCTAAAACGCATCGCCCGCGAAGAGGTCGTGAATGTGCCGGGGCTGGGCTCAATGCTGCTACCTGGCAAAATCGGCTTTGCCGAGGCGAATAGCTGGCGTTTTAACCCAAGCTATCTGCCGCCGCAGTTGGCGCAATACTTTAGCCGTTTTGGCGCGCCGTGGTCGACGCTACGGGAAACCAATTTGCGGCTTTTGCTGGAAACCGCGCCGAAAGGTTTCTCGCCGGACTGGGTGCGTTATGAAAGCAAGCAAGGCTGGCAGTTGAAAGCGGAAAAGACGCTGATCAGTAGCTACGATGCGATTCGCGTCTATTTATGGGCGGGAATGATGCATGATGGCGATCCGCAAAAAGCGCGTTTACTGGCGCGATTTAAACCGATGGCGACGTTAACGATGAAAAACGGCGTTCCACCGGAGAAAGTGGATGTCGTCAGCGGGAATGCGCAAGGGACGGGGCCGGTCGGGTTTTCCGCCGCCTTACTGCCTTTCCTGCAAAATCGCGACGCCCAGGCCGTGCAGCGACAGCGGGTCGCAGACCATTTTCCTGGCAGCGATGCCTATTACAACTATGTGCTGACTCTCTTTGGACAAGGCTGGGATCAGCACCGTTTTCGCTTCACCGTCAAAGGTGAATTATTACCTGACTGGGGCCAGGAATGCGTAAGTTCACGTTAAGTCTCATGCACGCTTTTTTGCCGGCTGGCGGTCGAAACGCCTTACCTGGCAAAAGAGGCGTTTCTCGGGCATTGTTGGGTTTATCGCTTGGTATGGCGCTAACACCGCTTGCCGGCGCAGCGACCTCCGCGCAGCAACAGTTGCTGGAGCAGGTTCGGCTGGGCGAGGCCACGCACCGTGAGGACTTAGTCCGTCAGTCGCTCTATCGCCTGGAGCTGATCGACCCCAATGATCCACAGGTTATCGCCGCCCGTTTCCGCTATCTGTTGCGCCAGGGGGATAGCGACGGGGCGCAGAAGCTACTTGACCGGCTGGCGCAACTGGCGCCGGAGTCGACGGCGTATCAATCTTCCCGCACCGCGATGCTGCTCTCCACGCCGCAAGGACGCCAGTCTTTGCAGGAGGCGCGTTTACTGGCGACGACCGGCCATACTGAACAAGCGATCGCCAGCTACGACAAGCTGTTTAAAGGTTATCCGCCGGAGGACGAACTGGCGGTCGAATACTGGACGACCGTAGCGAAATTGCCCGCCCGCCGTCACGAAGCGATTAACCAGCTACAGAAAATCAATGCCGTCAGTCCGGGTAATAACGCTCTGCAAAATGCGCTGGCGCAACTGTTGTTCGCCAGTGGGCGGCGCGATGAGGGATTCGCGGTGCTAAAACAGATGGCGAAATCCAGTACGGGACGCAGCGCGGCCTCCGCCATCTGGTACCAGCAGATAAAAGATCTCCCGGTTAGCGACGCCAGCGTAAAAGCGTTGCAAGACTATCTGACGCAGTTTAGCGAAGGCGATAGCGTGTCTGCCGCCCGCGCCCAGCTTAGCGAGCAGCAAAAACAGTTAGCCGATCCGGCGTTCCGCGCGCGCTCGCAGGGCATCGCGGCGGTTAATGCCGGAGAAGGCGGTAAGGCCATTGCGCAATTGCAGCAGGCGGTGAGCGCCCGGCAGGACGACAGCGAGGCGGTCGGCGCGCTGGGGCAGGCATACTCACAGCGTGGCGATCGCGCCCGCGCCGTCGCGCAGTTTGAAAAGGCGCTGGCGATGGCGCCGCACAGCAGCAGCCGCGATAAGTGGGAGAGTCTGCTGAAGGTCAATCGCTACTGGCTGTTAATTCAGCAGGGCGACGCGGCCTTAAAAGCGAATAATCTGGCCCAGGCGGAGCGTTTCTATCAGCAGGCGCGAGCGGTGGATAACACCGACAGCTACGCGGTGCTGGGGCTGGGGGATGTGGCGATGGCGCGCAAAGATAATGCCGCCGCCGAACGTTATTATCAGCAGACGCTGCGTATGGATAGCGGTAATACCAATGCTGTACGCGGGCTGGCGAATCTTTATCGCCAGCAGTCGCCGCAAAAAGCCGCCGCGTTTATCGCTTCTCTTTCCGCCAGCCAGCGGCGCAGTATCGACGATATCGAACGCAGTCTGGAAAATGACCGTCTGGCGCAGCAGGCGGAAACGCTGGAAAGCGAGGGCAAATGGGCGCAGGCCGCAGAACTGCACCGTCGTCGGCTGGCATTAGATCCGGGGAGCGTGTGGGTGACGTACCGACTGTCACGCGATCTGTGGCAGGCCGGGCAGCACGCCCAGGCCGATGCGCAAATGCGCTCTCTGGCGCAGCAGAAGCCAAACGATCCGGAACAGGTCTATGCTTATGGACTTTATCTTTCCGGCAGCGATCGGGACCGGGCGGCGCTGGCGCATCTCAATACCCTACCGACCAGCCAATGGAACAGCAATATTCAGGAACTGGCGGGCCGATTGCAAAGTAACCAGGTGCTGGAAAGCGCTAACCGCTTGCGCGATAGCGGCAAAGAACGCGAAGCGGAAGCGTTGTTACGTCAGCAGCCGCCCTCTACGCGCATTGCGTTAACGTTGGCGGACTGGGCGCAGCAGCGTGGCGATAATGCGGCGGCCCGCGCCGCTTATGACGCCGTTCTGGCGCGGGAACCGGGTAATGTCGATGCCATGCTGGGGCGGGTGGAAATCGACATCGCACAGGGCGATAACGCTGCGGCGCGCGCTCAGCTGGCGGCGCTGCCTGCGTCGCAAATCACCTCTATTAACATGCAGCGCCGCGTCGCGCTGGCGCAGCTCCAGCTTGGCGATATCACGGCGGCAGCGCGGACCTTCAACCGCATTACGCCGCAGGCAAAAGCACAGCCGCCATCAATGGAAAGCGCAATGGTATTGCGTGACGCCGCCGCTTTTCAGGCGCAAACGGGCGAGCCGCAGCGGGCGTTGGAGACCTACAAAGAGGCAATGGTCGCCGCGGCGATTACGCCGGTTCGTCCCCAGGATAACGATACCTTTACCCGCCTGACGCGCAATGATGAAAAAGATGACTGGCTAAAACGCGGCGTGCGTAGCGATGCGGCGGAGTTGTACCGTCAGCAGGATCTCAATGTCACGTTGGCGCACGATTATTGGGGGTCGAGCGGGACTGGCGGTTACTCCGATCTGAAGGCGCATACCACGATGCTTCAGGTGGATGCGCCCTGGTCGGACGGACGGGCGTTCTTTCGTACTGATATGGTGAATATGGATGTTGGCCGCTTCTCTACGGATGCGGATGGAAAATACGATAATAACTGGGGTACCTGTACGCTGGAGAAATGCAGCGGACATCGTAGCCAGGCCGATACGGGCGCGAGCGTGGCGGTCGGCTGGCAGAATGAGACCTGGCGCTGGGATATCGGCACGACGCCGATGGGCTTTAATGTCGTTGATGTGGTCGGCGGCGTCAGCTATAGCGACGATATCGGGCCGTTGGGTTATACCCTGAACGCGCATCGTCGCCCGATCTCCAGTTCGCTGCTGGCGTTTGGCGGGCAAAAGGACGCCAGCAGCAATACCGGCACCAAATGGGGCGGCGTGCGGGCCAACGGCGGCGGCGTCAGTCTCAGCTATGATAAAGGCGAAGCAAACGGTGTCTGGGCGTCGCTCAGCGGCGACCAGTTGAGCGGTAAAAATGTGGAAGATAACTGGCGCGTGCGCTGGATGACCGGTTATTACTATAAGGTGATTAACGAGAATAACCGCCGCGTTACCGTCGGGCTGAACAACATGATCTGGCATTACGACAAAGATTTGAGCGGTTATTCACTGGGTCAGGGCGGTTATTATAGCCCGCAGGAATACCTGTCGTTTGCGGTGCCGGTGATGTGGCGGCAGCGTACGGAAAACTGGTCGTGGGAGCTGGGCGGCTCGGTATCCTGGTCGCACTCCCGCAACCGTACCATGCCGCGTTATCCGCTGATGAATTTGATCCCGGCGGATTATCAGGAGGATGCGCGTGACCAGACCAACGGCGGCGGTAGCAGCCAGGGATTTGGCTATACCGCGCGGGCGCTCATTGAACGCCGGGTCACTGCCAACTGGTTTGTGGGTACGGCTGTCGATATTCAGCAGGCGAAAGATTATACCCCCAGTCATCTGCTGCTGTATGTCCGTTATTCCGCGGCGGGCTGGCAGGGGGATATGGATTTACCGCCGCAGCCTCTGGTGCCTTACGCTGACTGGTAATCATTGCGTCAGGCCTACGAATTGACAGGCGTCGTAGGCCTGAGAAGCGCAGCGCCATCAGACGCTATCATTAACCGTTATTCAGAAAAGTCCTTTTCAGATACAGCCTCTCTTAATGCCGCAGCAATCGGGTATACTCAGGCGGCAGTCCGGGATATCCAGGGAGAGTCAATTTGCGCGTCAGCCGCTCGTTAACAATTAAACAGATGGCAATGGTTGCGGCCGTTGTCATGGTGTTTGTTTTTGTCTTTTGCACCGTTTTGTTGTTCCATCTGGTACAGCAGAACCGCTACAACACGGCTACGCAACTGGAAAGCATCGCGCGATCTGTTCGGGAACCTCTTTCTTCCGCGATTTTAAAAGCGGATCTCCCCGGCGCGGAAACCATTCTGGAAAGTATTAAACCTGCGGGCGTGGTGAGTCGCGCCGATGTGGTATTGCCGAATCAGTTCCAGGCGTTGCGTAAGCGCTTCATTCCTGAACGCCCCGTCCCGGTTATGGTGACGCGTCTCTTCGAACTGCCGGTACAAATTTCTTTGCCGGTTTATTCGCTGGAGCGTCCCGCCAATCCGCAACCGCTGGCCTACCTTGTATTGCAGGCGGATTCGTACCGTATGTACAAGTTCGTCATGAGCGCGCTCTCTACGTTAGTGACCATTTACTTACTTTTATCGCTGATCCTGACGGTGGCCATCGCCTGGTGCGTAAACCGCCTGATTGTGCATCCGCTGCGCAAAATCGCCCGCGAGCTGAACGACATTCCGCAGCAGGAGCTGATCGGACATCAGCTGGCGTTGCCGCGTCTGCATCAGGATGATGAAATTGGAATGCTGGTGCGCAGCTATAACCTCAACCAGCAGCTTATGCAGCGTCAACGCGAGGAGCAAACGGACAATGCGATGCGTTTTCCGGTTTCCGAGCTGCCCAATAAAGCCTTTTTAATGGCGCTGCTGGAACAGGTTATCACCCGCCAACAGACCACCGCGCTTATCATCGTGACGTGCGAAACGTTGCGTGACACGGCAGGCGTGCTGCAAGAAACGCAGCGGGAGATTCTATTACTGACGCTGGTTGAGAAGCTGAAGTCGGTGCTGGCGCCGCGCATGGTGCTTACGCAGGTCAGCGGGTATGACTTCGCCATTATCGCCCACGGCGTTAAAGAGCCGTGGCACGCCATTACATTAGGTCAGCAAATACTCACTATCATTAATGAACGACTGCCCATCCAGGGTATTCAACTGCGCCCAAGCTGCAGTATTGGCATTGCGATGTATTATGGCGATCTGACCGCCGAAGAGCTCTATGGTCGCGCCGTCTCCGCCGCGTTTACCGCGCGCCGAAAAGGTAAAAATCAAATCCAGTTCTTTGACCCGGCGCAGATGGAGGCCGCTCAACAGCGCCTTACCGAAGAGAGCGATATCCTTACCGCGCTGGATAATCATCAGTTTGCCATTTGGCTGCAGCCGCAGGTCGAGATGCGCAGCGGCAACGTATTAAGCGCCGAAGCCTTGTTACGTATGCAGCAGCCGGACGGTAGCTGGGAATTACCGGAGGGGCTGATTGAGCGCATTGAATCCTGCGGCCTGATGGTCACGGTGGGCCATTGGGTGCTGGAAGAGTCCTGTCGCCAGCTTGCTGCCTGGCAGGAGCGCGGCGTGACATTGCCGCTCTCCGTCAATCTTTCCGCGTTACAGCTCATGCACCCTGGCATGGTGTCGGAGCTGCTGGAATTGTTAAACCGCTATCGTATTCAACCGGGTACGCTGATTCTTGAGGTCACTGAAAGCCGCCGTATCGACGATCCGCACGCTGCCGTCGCTATCTTACGTCCGTTACGTAATGCTGGCGTGCGTATCGCACTGGATGATTTTGGCATGGGTTACGCGGGGCTGCGCCAGTTACAGCATATGAAGTCGCTACCGGTCGATATCCTTAAAATTGATAAAATGTTTGTCGATGGGTTACCGGATGATCACAGTATGGTGACGGCGATTATCCTGATGGCCCGCAGTCTTAATTTACAATTGATTGCCGAGGGCGTGGAGAACGAGGCGCAACGCGCGTGGCTGGAACAGGCTGGAGTCAACGTCGCGCAAGGCTTCCTGTTTGCTCGGCCCGTTCCCGCGGATATCTTTGAAGAACGGTATCTGTCGCACGAAAATCCTGATTACAAAAGTTAAAAAAGGTCGCGCTTGTGCGAGCCAGCTCAAACTTTTTAACATTTTTGTTTCAATTATGATCCTGGCGCATTTCTGTCATGTTGTGTGGGTGTTATTTTAAGGCCGCAGGTTACTCATAACCTTACAAGACCTGTGGTTTTTACTTCAAGGACACCCTATGAAAACCTCTCTGTTCAAAAGTCTTTATTTTCAGGTCCTGACAGCAATCGCCATTGGTATTCTCCTTGGCCATTACTATCCTGAACTGGGCGCACAAATGAAACCGCTTGGCGACGCGTTCGTTAAGCTCATTAAGATGATCATCGCTCCTGTCATTTTCTGTACTGTCGTGACGGGCATCGCAGGCATGGAAAGCATGAAAGCGGTGGGCCGTACCGGCGCGGTCGCGCTGCTTTACTTTGAAATTGTCAGTACGATTGCGCTGATTATCGGTCTTATCATCGTCAACGTTGTGCAGCCTGGCGCCGGGATGAACGTCGATCCGGCAACGCTGGATGCGCAGGCGGTGGCCGTTTATGCCGCACAAGCCAAGGAGCAGGGCATTATTGCCTTCCTGATGGATGTCATACCGGGCAGCGTGATCGGCGCGTTTGCCAGCGGCAACATTCTGCAGGTCTTACTGTTTGCGGTGTTGTTTGGTTTTGCGCTGCACCGTTTGGGCAGCAAAGGCCAGCTCATTTTCAATGTGATTGAGAGTTTTTCGCAGGTCATTTTCGGCATCATCAATATGATCATGCGCCTGGCGCCGATTGGCGCATTCGGCGCGATGGCCTTCACCATCGGTAAATACGGCGTCGGTTCTCTGGTGCAACTGGGGCAGCTCATTATCTGCTTCTATATCACCTGTATTCTCTTCGTGGTGGTGGTGCTGGGGACGATTGCACGGGTAACGGGCTTTAGCATTTTTAAATTTATTCGCTATATCCGGGAAGAATTACTCATTGTGCTCGGCACCTCCTCTTCCGAGTCAGCGTTGCCGCGTATGCTCGATAAGATGGAAAAACTGGGGTGCCGTAAGTCGGTGGTAGGGCTGGTGATCCCGACGGGGTATTCGTTCAACCTCGATGGCACCTCTATCTACCTGACGATGGCGGCGGTGTTTATCGCCCAGGCGACCAACAGCCATATGGATATCTTCCACCAGATAACGCTGCTGGTCGTGTTGCTGCTCTCGTCAAAAGGCGCCGCGGGCGTGACCGGAAGCGGCTTTATCGTGCTGGCGGCCACTATCTCCGCCGTGGGCCATTTACCGGTTGCGGGACTGGCGTTAATCCTCGGTATCGACCGCTTTATGTCCGAAGCGCGCGCGCTGACTAACCTGGTGGGTAACGGCGTGGCGACGGTGGTGGTTGCCAAATGGGTGAAAGAGTTAGATCACCAAAAGCTGGACGATGTGCTTAATAATCGTGCGCCGGATGGCAAAACGCACGAAATTTCCTCCTAATCTCGCCACTTATGCCCGTAGTCCCTTCCAGGACTGCGGGTGTTTGCGCATAATTGACCCCTGCGCCCAAAGCATACAGCATGATGCTTAGGGATTATTTCACTTCTTCCGTGACATTTTTAGGTTCTCGCGGTCTAACACGAAGTGTTTTTACGTCATATTCAGACATCCCTGCCGGGGCTGTCTTTTTATTACCAGGATTGTTGATCAGGGGTTCACATGCAGGGCACAAAAATTCGACTCTTAGCGGGCAGTCTGTTGATGTTGGCCTCTGCCGGCTATGTGCAGGCAGATGCGCTCCAGCCCGATCCGGCATGGCAACAGGGGACGCTGGCTAATGGGTTACAGTGGCAAGTGTTGGCTACGCCTCAGCGCCCCAGCGATCGTATTGAAGTTCGTCTCCAGGTTAATACCGGTTCGCTCACCGAAAGTACGCAACAGAGCGGGTTCAGCCATGCGATTCCCCGTATCGCGCTGACGCAAAGCGGTGGTCTGGATGCCGCACAGGCACGTTCTTTATGGCAGCAAGGGTTTGATCCGAAACGTCCCATGCCGCCCGTTATTGTTTCTTATGATTCCACGCTCTATAACCTCAGTTTACCCAATAACCGTAACGATCTGCTGAAAGAAGCGCTGACCTATCTGGCTAACGTCTCCGGTAAATTAACCATTACGCCAGAGACGGTGAATCATGCGTTAAGCAGCGAAGATATGGTTGCGACATGGCCAGCAGATACTAAAGAGGGCTGGTGGCGTTATCGGCTGAAAGGGTCGGCGTTATTGGGGCACGATCCCGCGGAACCGTTAAAGCAACCGGTAGACGCAGCCAAAATTCAGGCTTTCTATGAAAAATGGTACACCCCGGATGCCATGACGCTGATTGTTGTCGGCAACATTGATGCGCGCTCCGTCGCCGAGCAGATCAATAAAACGTTCGGTACGCTGAAAGGTAAACGCGAAACGCCCGCCCCGGTGCCGACGCTTTCGCCGCTGCGGGCGGAATCAGTGAGCATTATGACCGATGCGGTGCGCCAGGATCGTCTCTCCATTATGTGGGATACGCCGTGGCAACCGATTCGCGAATCGGCGGCGCTGTTGCGCTACTGGCAGGCGGATCTGGCGCGCGAAGCGCTGTTCTGGCATATCCAGCAAGAGCTTACTAAAAATAACGCGAAAGATATTGGTCTGGGGTTTGACTGCCGGGTTCTGTTCCTGCGCGCGCAGTGCGCCATCAACATTGAATCACCTAATGATAAGCTCAATACCAATTTGAGCCTGGTGGCGAATGAACTGGCGAAAGTACGCGATAAAGGTTTGTCGGAAGAGGAGTTTACTGCGCTGGTGGCGCAGAAAAATCTCGAATTGCAAAAGCTGTTCGCGACCTACGCGCGTACCGATACTGACATTTTGACTGGACAGCGTATGCGCTCGCTGCAGAATCAAGTGGTGGATATCGCGCCGGAGCAGTATCAGAAGCTGCGTCAGAATTTCCTCAACAGCCTGACCGTCGATATGCTCAATCAGAATCTACGTCAGCAGCTATCGCAGGAGATGGCATTAATTTTGCTGCAACCGCAAGGCGAGCCGGAATTTAATATGAAGGCGTTAAAGGCGACGTGGGATGAAATCATGGTCCCGACAACTGCCGCCGCTGTTGAAGCAGATGAGGCGCATCCGGAAGTGACGGAAACACCGGCGGCACAGTAAGCTGCCGCCTGTCGGCCCGGTAAGCGCAGCGCCACCGGGCAAGAGCGAATGACTTACTGCGGCATCGCGTCGTGCGGAATAATGGCCCCACGGTACTGAATCACCGTGCTGGCCGTCAGGTGTCCGCGCTTCGCGGCATCCGTCGCGCTGCCGCCCGTCAAACGAACGGCCAGATAACCGGCGCTGAAGGAGTCGCCTGCGGCAGTGGTGTCTATCACTTTCTCTTTCGGCAGTTTGACTGCCGGAACGTCAATGAGCGCCTCGCCCTGAATCGAGACCAGGCAAGAATCCGCCCCGCGTTTTACCACCACTTCCTGCACGCCTGCCGCATGGGTGCGGGCAATGACCTCTTCCACGGGTTGCTGACCCCATAGCGCGTCTTCATCGTCCAGTGTCAGGAAGGCGATATCAGTACATTCCAGCATCTTTTGATAGACCTGCTGCGTTTCTTCGCGACTTGTCCATAAACGCGGGCGATAGTTATTATCAAAAATGACTTTCCCGCCGTTGGCCCGGCATTCACGCAATAAAGACAGCAGCTTATCACGGCTGGTCGGGCTTAAAATCGCGAGGCTAATGCCGCTCAGGTAGAGATAATCGAAGGTCGCCAGCGCCTCGCAGATAGCCGCTGACTGTTCGCTCTCCAGCCAGAATTTCGCTGCCGCTTCGTTACGCCAGTAGTAGAAGGTACGCTCGCCAGTGTCATCGGTTTCGATGTAATAGAGGCCTGGCAGGCGATTTTCCATCCGCTGCGTTAGCGAGGTATCCACATTTTCATGCTGCCACGCCTCCAGCATCTGTTGGCTGAAACTGTCGGTACCCAGCGCCGTCACATAGTGAACGGCCAGAGCGGCAGAATCGACCTGACGGGCAATATAAACGGAGGTATTCAGCGTGTCGCCGCCGAAGCCGCGCTGAACATCAGCGCCTTTCTGCGACAGCTCAATCATGCATTCGCCAATCACGGCAATCTTTTTAGACATAGTCGTGAACCTGATCTGTAAAAATTAGCGTTAGTGTGCGCTGTGGATGTTTAGTGGTCAATAATATTAAAACATCGGTCCATTATTTTTTTGAGCAAGTGCGTATTTTTGACAAGTTTCGTGGTCTGTTTTTATTTTGCCAGGGACCGAGGGTAAAGTTCTCTGCCTGAACGCCGATAACCTTTGACGAGTCCGGACAGTCACACTCCCATTAACAGGACAACTGAGATGATAAAGCAGGTTATCCAGCAGCTACGCGTTCCTGATGCAGGTATAGAGAATTTGCAGGAACGGCGCTATTGGCTGCAATGCGAGCGTGCCTATACTTACCAGCCGATATACCAGACGGATGGCCGTTTGATGGCGGTTGAACTTCTCACTGTCGTCACCCATCCTGATAACCCTTCCAGACGTATTGCCCCGGATCGTTATTTCGCGGAGTTAGCGGTTCGACACCGCATTGACGTAGTGAAAGAACAACTTCATCAGCTTGAACAAAAAGCGGATTTTTTCACTCGCCATCACTTATTGGCATCGGTCAATGTTGACGGCCCTACGCTGATTGCCATGCGACGACAGCCGGACATTCTGGCCGCGATGGAGCGCTTACCCTGGCTGCGTTTCGAACTGGTGGAACATATTCGTTTGCCGAAAGACTCCTCTTTCGCCTCGATGTGTGAGTTCGGCCCGCTGTGGCTGGATGATTTTGGTACTGGTATGGCCAATTTTTCAGCGCTGAGCGAAGTGCGTTATGACTACATTAAAGTGGCGCGCGAGCTGTTCGTCATGCTGCGTCAGTCCCCGGAGGGACGCAACCTGTTCACTCTGCTGCTGCAACTGATGAACCGCTACTGCCGCGGCGTTATTGTCGAGGGCGTGGAGACGCTGGAAGAGTGGCGTGATGTGCAGCGTTCGCCCGCCTTTGCCGCCCAGGGCTATTTTCTTTCTCGACCCGTGCCGCTGATATCGCTCGAAGAGGTGATTCTGACCCTGTAACGCCAGACTGTTCCCGTAATACGTGGTATTACGAGGCGCGGTCATCCTCCTTTTTCGTCTGGCTGAACTATCTTTAGGACAGGCAAGGGAAGAAGTGAGGAAATAACACATGACTAAAGCAGGCAAAATAACCGCCGCCATCACAGGGACTTTCTTGTTGTTGATCGTCATAGTGATTTTGTTGATCGCAACATTTGACTGGAACCGCCTCAAACCGACCATCAACCAGAAAGTCTCTACCGAATTGAACCGGCCTTTCGCTATTCGCGGCGATTTAGGCGTGGTGTGGGAACGCCAAAAACAGGAGACCGGCTGGCGAAGCTGGGTACCGTGGCCGCATGTTCACGCGGAAGACGTCATTCTCGGCAATCCGCCGGATATTCCGGAAGTCACGATGGTGCATCTGCCACGCGTTGAGGCGACGCTTGCTCCGCTGGCGCTCCTGACCAAAACCGTCTGGCTGCCGTGGATCAAACTGGTGAAACCCGACGCGCGTCTTATTCGCCTGTCTGAGAAAACCAATAACTGGACCTTTAACCTCGCGCAAGACAAGAATACGGACCCCAATGCTAAACCTTCCGCCTGGTCCTTCCGGCTGGATAATATTCTCTTCGACCAGGGGCGAATCGCGATCGATGATAAGGTCAGTAAAGCGGATATCACTATTCTGGTCGATCCGTTAGGCAAACCGTTGCCGTTCAGCGAAGTGACGGGAACGAAAGGCAAAGCAGACAAATCCACCGTGGGCGACTATGTCTTCGGCCTGAAGGCGCAGGGGCGTTATAACGGGGAACCGTTGACCGGTACGGGCAAAATAGGCGGTATGCTGGCGCTACGCAGCGAAAGTACGCCTTTTCCTGTGCAAGCCGATTTCCGCTCTGGCAATACGCGGGTGGCTTTTAGCGGCGTGGTGAACGAGCCGATGAAAATGGGCGGCGTCGATCTGCGGCTTAAATTCTCTGGCGATTCACTGGGCGATTTATATGATTTAACCGGCGTGCTGCTGCCGGATACGCCGCCGTTTGAGACCGATGGGCGACTGGTGGCGAAAATTGACGCCGAAAAGTCATCGGTATTTGATTATCGTGGTTTTAACGGGCGCATTGGCGACAGTGATATCCACGGCTCCCTCACTTATACCACCGGTAAACCGCGCCCTAAACTGGAAGGCGATGTCGAATCGCGCCAGTTACGACTGGCCGATCTTGGGCCGCTGATTGGCGTGGATTCCGGGAAAGACGCTGAGCAGTCGAAACGGTCTGAACAGCGCAAAGGCGAGAAGAATGTTCAGCCGGCGGATAAAGTGTTGCCTTACGATCGCTTTGAAACCGACAAATGGGACGTTATGGACGCCGATGTCCGGTTTAAAGGCCGACGTATTGAGCATGGCGGCAGTCTACCGATTAGCGATCTTTCGACCCATATCATCCTGAAAAACGCCGACTTACGTCTACAGCCGCTGAAGTTTGGTCTGGCAGGCGGCAGTATTGTCTCCAACATCCATCTGGAAGGGGATAAAAAGCCAATGCAGGGGCGGGCGGATATACAGGCGCGTCGGCTGAAGCTTAAAGAACTGATGCCGGATGTGGAGCTGATGCAGAAAACGCTGGGCGAGCTGAACGGCGATGCGGATATTCGCGGGACGGGCAACTCGGTCGCCGCGCTGCTTGGCAACAGTAACGGCAATCTGAAATTATTGATGAATGATGGATTGATTAGCCGCAACCTGATGGAAATCGTGGGGCTGAACGTCGGCAACTATATTGTCGGGCAGATTTTTGGCGATGACGAAGTGCGGGTTAACTGCGCGGCGGCGAATCTCAATATTGCGAACGGCGTGGCGCGACCGCAAATTTTTGCTTTTGATACAGAAAATGCGTTAATTAACGTGACCGGTACGGCGAGCTTCGCCTCTGAACAGCTCGATTTAACCATTGATCCGGAAAGTAAGGGGATTCGTATTATTACGCTGCGATCGCCGCTGTACGTGCGCGGGACATTTAAAAATCCGCAGGCGGGCGTCAAGCCCGGCCCGCTGATTGCGCGCGGCGCGGTTGCGGCAGCGCTGGCGACGTTGGTAACGCCCGCCGCCGCGCTATTGGCGCTCATTTCGCCCTCTGAAGGCGAAGCCAATCAGTGCCGGACGATTTTAACGCAGATGAAGCAGTAACGTGAAACGTAGCGCCGGATGATGCCATCCGGCGCCCTATTACAACGCCTGATGACGCGTCTCATGGGTTAATAGCAGTGCAATCAGCGTCAGCGCCGCCATTGACGCCAGGTAAACCCCTACCGCCGCCAGCCCGTAGTGGCTTTGCAGCCATGCGGCAATATACGGCGCGACGGAAGCGCCCAGAATCGATGACACATTGTAGGAAAACGATGCGCCGGTATAGCGCACTTCCGTCGGAAATAGCTCCGGCAGCAGCGCTCCCATTGGGCCGAAGGTCAGCCCCATCAGGCTCAGGCCTAACAACAGGAACACGAATACCAGCGCTGGATTGCCTGAACCCAGCAGCGGGGTAAAGGCGAACAACGCGAAGAGAATGATGAGCGTGGTAATGATGACCATGCTTTTCCGACGACCAAATGCGTCCGCCAGCAGGCCGGCGACGGGCACCATCACGCCGAAACCAATCACCGCCATCATCAGCATCCACAGTATTTCATTGCGCGGCAAGCCAAGCCCCACCGGCGCGGCGGCAGTGCTGTAAGTCATGGAATAGACGGTCATGATATAGAACAGCGTGTAGGTCGCCAGCATGATAAACGTGCCGAGAATGGTTACGCGGACATGCTTCGTCAGCAACGTGCCCAGCGGTATTTTTACCTGTTTTTTCGCTGCGGCAACTTTCGCAAACACCGGCGTTTCATGCAGCGACACGCGCACATACAGGCCGATAATCACCAGCACCGCCGAGAAGATAAACGGCACGCGCCAGCCCCAGCTCATAAACTGCTCGTCGGTCAGCAGCCAGGAGAGCAACAGGAAGGTGCCATTGGCAAAAAAGAAGCCGATCGGCGCGCCCAACTGCGGGAAGGAGCCATACAGCGCGCGTTTGCGCGGCGGCGCATTCTCCGTCGCTAATAACGCTGCGCCGCCCCATTCGCCGCCCAGCCCCAGTCCCTGACCGAAACGCGCCAGCGCCAGCAGCAGCGGCGCGAAAATACCTATCGTCGCGTAGCCCGGTAACAGACCGATAATGACCGTGGAGATCCCCATCGTCAGCAGCGAAGCCACCAGCGTGACTTTGCGGCCTACCCGGTCGCCGAAGTGGCCGAATAGCGCAGAGCCAATCGGACGCGCCACAAACGCGATAGCGAAGGTGGCGAGCGATTGTAGCGTTGCCGCAGTGGGATCGCCCTGGGGGAAGAAGATAAGGGGGAACACGATCACCGCAGCGGTGGCGTAAATATAGAAGTCGAAGAACTCAATTGCGGTGCCGATAAGCGAGGCAATAACGACTTTATTGCGTGAGTTTACCGGAACATGTTCCTGCTCATGGTCGAGTGTTGTGGCGGTTGCTTGCATACTATTTTCTTATTTTTAGCGAACGAATAGCCATATTACGCACAGCAAAAGTTATATTTCAATGTGTAACAAAAGCCAAAAATGGTCAAAAAAAACGCAAAAAGGGGATAATGTTTAAGCCTGCCATTTTGCGTCTATGAAATGCTTCACATAATTTTAGAATTGGTGGATAAAACTGGTTTCGGGTTAAATAAAAGTTAATTACTGGATTTATATGCTGAAACAATGAGATGAGGCGGAAGGACGTACCTGATTGTACCGCCGGGTACGCTTTGCTTGCCCGGCCTGGATCTACACATCAGTAGGCCGAATGACGACGCCGTGCGTGCCATTCGGCAGCAAGCCGCAGACTAGCGTTGCGTTTTACCCGGCATTCGCGGGTCGTCCTTGTATTCGGCGGTGGCTATCCAGGCCGCGCAGAATAACGTCAGGCGGGCAAAAAAGTAGAAGAAGGCCATCAGACCGAGTACGGAGCCAAACGCCGCGCCGGAAGGCGATTTCACCAGTGACGGCAGCGTATAGGTCATAATGATTTTAATCACCTCAAAACCGATAGCGGCGATAAATGTCCCGCGAATCAACGCTTTTTTACGGGGACGATGGCGAGGCAGTCGCCAGAAAATCCAGAAGAAAAGCAGATAGTTGGCAAAAATAGAGATGGCCAGACCGATCAAATGCCAGGCCGGTTTTAACCATTCGATGCTGTCGAGGTACAAGGCGGAGATGATCATCTGCTGGGCGGAACCGGCAATGGAAGTAATGGACAGCGTAATGATTAAAGCGATTAATAATCCAATCAGCGAGATAAAATCGCGCAGATATTTGAGCCAGATTTTCTCCTGATCCTGCGGCTTGCGCTCCCAGACGTCCCGTGACTGGGCGCGAATCGCTTCCCGCAGGTTGCCCATCCAGTTAACGCCGGAATAGAGCGCGATACCCAGTCCGACCAGCCCTACCGTGGTACGCTGTTGAACCGCCGTATTAATCGTATTTTTAAGCGTGGACGCCAGCGTAGGATCGCTCACATTCATCAATATCTTGCTGAAAATATCTTCCAGTAGATTAGGGTGCGAGGCGAGGATAAAACCTGCCGCGGCAAAGGACACCATCATTATCGGGATCATCGACAGAAACGAAAAGTAGGTGATAGCCGCGCCAAACTGATTACCCAGTCGATCGTTAAAACGTTCGGTCGCGCGAATGAGGTGGGCCACCATTGGTTGACGCTGAATTTTTTGCATCAGGGAGGTGACGGAATGCAACGCCTGATTTGCCTTTTCGTTTTTTTCCGGGGCGTCATGCGGCTGCGTTTCTATTTTTTGTATCGGGTCGTGCTCCAGTTCCTGAATAGGGCGTTTTACGTCATTTTCCTGCGTCATCAGGTCGGTAGTCCTTCATCATTAATAGAATATGTCAGTATAGCTTCTCCCCGGTGGATGCTGAAAATGCGGCTACTCTGCGGCCTCTTTAATGGTTTCCGTCAGCCATACCATAAACAGGTGTACCCGGCGGGAAAGATTACGGCGATGGGGATAATGCAGCGTCACCGGCAGTGGAGCGGCGCGATATTGCGGTAAAATTTCAATGAGCGTTCCGGCGCGTAACGCCTCCCGTACAGCAATGCGCGGCGTCTGAATGATCCCTAATCCTGCCAGACAGGCCGTATGCCAGGTCTCCGTACTGTTTACCGTTAGCATTCCGCCGGTTTTTACCCACTGCATACCGTGGGGAGTTTCAAAGGCAAAACCCGGTGAAGAGACTCCCGGCGTCAATGAATAATGCACCACCGCATGTGAGGCGAGGTCGTCAAGGTTTTCCGGATACCCAAAGCGCGCCAGGTATTGTGGGCTGGCGCAGTTCACCATCCTCAGTTTGCCAAGCGGGCGCGTCAGTATCCCTGGCGCATGTAGCGGCTCTGTGCGCACCACGCAGTCGAAATCTTCCCGTAGTAAATCGATCTGTCGATCGCTACTACAAAGTTCCAGCGCAATGCCGGGATACTGATGCAAAAAAGTGGGCAGGCGCGGCATGATAAGGCTGTTTGCGAGACATGGCGGTATATCTACCCGTATTTTGCCGCTGATACTGGCGGGATCAGGTTGGAAAAGACCCTCCAGTTCATCCAGGTTACTCAACAGATCTTTTGCCCGTTCGTAGTAAACCATTCCGTCCTGAGTAAGCTGTACCCGCCGGGTGGTGCGGTGGAGCAGGCGGATGCCCAGTTGATGTTCTAACGCTTGTATTTGCCGTGAGACGCTGCCTTTGGGAAGGCCGATATCCTCTGCTGCACGGGAAAAACTTTCCCGTTCCGCCACGCGTACAAACAATTTCATTGCATATATTTTATCCATCATCAGGCTCTATTATTGTTTTTATTGAAACAGTGACGCTGAGGCGGCTGGTTTTATTGATTTTCTATCATCTAATAAGCCCTTTCGCAATCATTGCTCGCGTGACGAATACGTCTGATCGCGTTGCGCGGCGGATTTATCGTTTTCCGGCCAGGCTTTTTAGCGCCAAAAAGCCGATAAACGGGACGAGAGCGGTAAAACACGCTGATAGCCGCGGGTGTAGTGGGAGAGAGAAATGCATGTACATATACGGTATTGTCATTGACCCATCGTCGCGGTTTTCAGGCGGATTGGCTATTTTTTAACAAAATGTGCTACTTTATTTTTTGTAACACATCAGGTGAAAAGCAGATATTTCCTTTGTGACGCGCCAGGCGTACTCTTCATTGAATTAATATTCAAATTAGCCTTGGCTGTTCGCGCTAATAAGATATTCCTTACTTTAAAAGGCTAATTTTAGCGAATTCTGTAATCCCGATGTTGAAGCTGTAAATATTCATAACCTTTCCCTTCCTCAACCAATGACTATCGGTAAAATGGCCTATACCAAATGGCGACTTCTTATTTTACCCTACGGGTAATACCCTTCCTCATCTTGAGACTATTATCTTACCCAAGTGGAGAAAAGTAATGCAGGTAATCATGTTTGACAGGCAGTCAATATTTATTCATGGAATGAAAATCAGTTTGCAGCAGCACATTCCAGGAATAAGTATCCAGAGTGTCGGTCAGGCAGAAGAACTCTGGCAAAAAATAGAAAGCGCGCCGGATGCGCTGGTCATGCTGGATAGCGGCCTCGATGCTGAATTTTGCCGCGAGGTGTTACAAAGAATCGCGCAGCAATTTCCGGAGGTGAAGATTATTATCACGGCGATGGATGGCAGTCAAAAGTGGCTGCATGAAGTCATGCAATTTAACGTTCAGGCCGTGGTGCCACGCGATTCTGATGCCGAAACCTTTGTCCTTGCGCTCAATGCTGTCGCTCGCGGGATGATGTTTTTACCGGGGGATTGGTTAAATTCAACGGAGCTGGAGTCCCGTGATATAAAAGCGTTAAGCGCCCGCCAGCGGGAAATTTTACAGATGCTTGCCGCAGGAGAATCAAATAAACAAATTGGGCGGGCGTTAAATATTAGTACCGGGACGGTTAAAGCGCATCTGGAGTCGCTTTACCGGCGGCTGGATGTAAAAAATCGTACCCAGGCCGCCATGATGTTAAATGAATCGAATTAACGACGTTAAATTCGCAGTCCGCTTATTTCTGGCTGTGAAATATCACCCGTATTGATTAATGATAAAAAACGCTGATGTCCGATGCTGAACATCAGCGCAATAAGCGTTTCGCGTTGAAACCGATCATTAAGTTCCGGCAAACAATTCTGTAGCAGCATATCGCAGCTATTGAGGTCATCCAGCAAGAATGCCTCCGCCTGGTCGGGCGTAATGAACGTCAGCGTCTCATCCGGCGTCAACATATGCCCGTAACCAATCACCCAGTTACCCTGCCGATCGCGATACTTTTCCAGCGACAGACCCTGCCACTGTTTAATAAACGCGATGCAGGCGGAGCTAAAGCGAGATGAAATGTGCGGCATGGCATCTTTCTCATAAAAAGCGCGATTATAAAGTGTGCTGCACGCGTGGCTAGCGGTCAGACGGCCAAACGCAGGCAGGGAAAAGGTCTATGCCGTTCAGCGTCACGCCGCGTTGACAGAATGAAAAACTGATGTTTTTGGTTAGTAACCGATCTTCTTATAAATTTGCAATCATTAAGATTAAGTCACTGAAATGTGGCTAAATCTGTTATATCTATGAAAAAACATAATTAAAAGAAAACGAAGATCTCGTCGCGGGATCGTCTTTTTAGGGAAGATAATGACGAATAGCGCTTCGCAGGCGACACGCGCGCCTTTTGAACATAGCCTGGGGATTATCCGCCAGGCATCAATAGAAATCCTGCTGCTGCTGGGTATTCATACCACCGAGGGAAAAGAGCCCCGGTGGTTCATGGAACAACTTGAGCAGGCGCGTCTTAACCTGGGCGGTTGGGGCGCGGTGGCGAAAAAATTGCGGATAAATGACGCGCAGTTGAGCCAGTTTATGCTGCAACTGCGTCACCTTCAGCAGCATGTTCCCCAGTATGACAGCGGGCAAGAGGTGAGCGAAAATCAACTCCTTGCCGCGTTGCGTTTTGTCACCTCGCTGGAACATCTACGTCAGCAGCAGCCGCTACTGACGTATCAAACTGAGCTGGAAGACCCCGACCAGGAGGCGCATCTTGAGGCGCAGCGTCAGCTTCGGGCGATAGAACTGACGTTAAAAGCGCTTATTGCGCGCGCATGGCCGGATCGGGCGTCGCTGAATCACTACCTCAAGCAACATTTTGGCCCGGACCGTTTGCGCCAGTGGTTAAAACAGGGAGAAGATCAACATGCGCTGGAAGGCATGTTGTTCAGCGAACTGGCGCTTATGGTGGTCGATAAAAAATTATTTGCCCGTCATTACGTCAGAATTTTTAATGACGCCTCAGCGTTAACGCTGTTCGCCGAGTCGCGCACCACCCTGCGTATGTTTCTGGATGATTGCCGCCTCTCGCGAAACGAGGTTATCGCCAGGCAGCCGCTCACCTCAGCGCAGCTTATGCTGCTAAACGTTCAGTATCAGCAAATCGTTCGGCCCATCCAGCGCGCCTATGCCGAAAAACGTACTCGCGTGAATCCCGCTTCGTTTCTGCTGGCGGATGAACGTGAATTGCGCCAGTTCTGGGAAACCGCGCGGCTTAAAGATCGGCAGGCCGGGGGAGATAAGCATGAGATTAGCGAGAGCATAGAACCACCGCGTAAGCGGCCTCCGCGTACGCCTGAAGAGCGTGAGCAACTTATTTCCGGCGCTTTGTGGGGCGGGGTTGGCGTCATGACGCTGGCGATACTGGCGGGCGCGTTCTGGCTATTTAGTTCGTCGTCGCCAGGCTCCGATAACGGGCAAGCTCCCGCAATGGCGCAGGATGAACCGCCGCGCGAGGCGCCTTCCGCGCGGGAAACGCTCAATCATATGGGGATTACCTGGGATGCGTTTACCATGCGGGCGGCGATAGAGCGCAATGATACGCGGGTGACGGCGCTGTTCCTCCAGGGCGGAATGAACTGGCAGCTCGCGTGGACGGAGCAGGCGTTTGCGGCAGGACATACCGAGGTGCTGCAACTGTTGTTGCGTTATCCCGCGCTGATGGATGAGGTCAAACCCTGCCGACGATTTATCACAACGTTAAGTCATGACATGTCGAGCGGCGCGCCGCTGACCGCGATGCATAAAACCTATTTGCAAACGTTTTGCACCGTTCCGGCTGTTGTGACGCGCCAGCAGCACGATACGGAGCAGGCCCGATTGCGCGCTCAGGCCCGGCCCAGCGCAGACAATAAAAAATGGCTGAAAATTCAGTCAGCCATTTATGATGCGATTCACTGAGGCCGGAGCAGGTTAAGGCTCTCCGTAAAGGCCAATCAGGCGGCGCACCACGCCATTGGTCCAGCCGAACCCATCCTGTAGCGGATACTCGCCCCCGCCGCCTTCGCGGGGCGTACCGCCGGAAATATGGTATTTCTCGATCAGTTTATGGTGCTCCTGATAAAAATGGTTCACCGTTTTTAACCAGTTATGGGCGATTTCATCGCCCAGCATATCGTCGCCATACCGTTTGAAGCCCTGAATCGCCATCCATTGCAGCGGTGCCCAGCCGTTCGGTTTATCCCACTGTTCGCCGGTTTCGTATTCGGTCGCCATAATCCCGCCGGGCGTTAACAGACGGCTGCGTACCACATTTGCCAGACGGTCGGCCTGCTCGTGGTTCGCCATACCGACATACAGCGGCACGATACTGGCGGCGGAAAAGAGCGCCATTTCTTCGCGTCGCCAGTCATAGTCCCGATAACAGCCGTTTTCATCATCCCACAGATAATGGTTTACGGCGGCGCGTCGATCGCTGGCTTTCTGGCGAAATAGCGCCTCGGTGTCACGTTCGCCTTTCAGTGCTGAAATATTGGCGATAGCGCTCTCCAGTTTATACAGAAAAGCGTTCAAATCGATAGGGATAAACTGGGTCGTACGTATGCTGGCAAGCCGGCCCGCATCGCGTAGCCAGCGTGAAGAATAGTCCCAACCGGACGCCGCCCCGGCGCGCAAATCCCGGTAGACTTCATTGGGCGGACGACCGGAGTGTTTTGCAGTTTCGACATCTTCCAGCCAGGACTCGTCGCGCGGCGTGTCGCGATCGTCCCAGTAGCGGTTCAGCAGGGAACCGTCCGGCATCCGCACAACGTGGCGATAAGCCTGGTTGAGCGCCAGCGATTCGGCGCCATCCATCCAGAAGGCGTATTCCATTTTGAGATGGTCGAGATAACGCCGCGCGCCGCGTACGCCATCTTCTTCGAACAGTTCAACCATCAGGGCGAAAACCGGCGGCTGCGAGCGGCTCAGATAATAGGTCCGGTTGCCGTTGGGAATATGGCCATAGTTTTCAATCATCCAGGCGAAATTATCCGCCATACATTTAAGTAAATCTTCGCGCCCGCTTTCCGCCAGACCCAGCATGGTAAAATAAGAGTCCCAATAATAGGTTTCGCTAAAGCGGCCTCCCGGCACGATATAGGATTGCGGCAGCGCCAGCAGCGAAGACCACGGAATATGATCCTGCGGTTCGCGCGTCAGTATCGGCCAAAGCTGGTCAATATGTTCTTTGAGCGAGTTTTCGGGGTTAGAGACATACTCGCTGGATAAGGTTTCCGGTAGCCAGAAATGGTTCTCGACGAAGCGGCGTAAGTCAAAATCACGGTGGCGTCTGACCTTACGGTAGCGGATCAGGATATCAAGCGGGTCCATCTTCGGCGCGCAGTCCGGGAACGTTTTACTGTCTGGAAACAGTTTTGTTGACTGTACATGCTCGAACAGTTCGAGATACCGATCGGCAGGGGTCAGGGCGTCAGAGGCGGGAAGCCCCTCGATCATCTCCGGCTCCGGTTCCGCCTCGATCATTTCATCCAGCTTTAACTCGCACGGGTCTGTTTCATAAAGCAGATCGACATCAATAGTCAGATCTTCAGAAGGCGTGGGGTTTAATTTCTGGTTGAGCATAATGACAAGGACCTCCGGCTTGCGTCGTAAAAGATACGGGTGTTGCCCGGCTGTCTATTAAGCGTAGACATTCGCTTCGATACCTGAGTGGCAAAGTGTGCGATAGATCACATTTTGCAATTTATCTCTCAAGAAAAAAACTTCATAACTTACTGAATAGTATTGCGAAAATCCTATTTTCATGACGCCCGCCCCAGACCTAAAATCAGAACATTCGTTTCATAGCGGTATCACTACGTCGCCGCATGGCGTGGATTCACAAGCAAAGGTAACGTAAATAGTTATAATACAAGCTATGGCACCATGATAATACAAATGGATACAAATGATCGAGCAACCCGACAGTAAAAGCGCCAAACCGCTTTATAAGCAGCTTGAAGCCGCCTTAAAAGAGGCCATTGCGCGTGGAGAGTATAAACCAGGCCAGCAGATCCCGACGGAAAATGAACTGAGCGCGCGCTGGCAGGTGAGCAGGGTCACGGTCCGTAAGGCGTTGGATGCGCTGACGCGTGAAAATTTGCTGACCCGTGTCTCCGGCAAAGGCACCTTTGTCTCTGGTGAGAAATTTCAGCGCAGCATGACCGGCATCATGAGTTTCAGCGAGTTATGCCAGTCCCAGGGACGTCGCCCGGGGTCACGCACCATCAAATCCGTTTTTGAATCGGTAGACGATGAGACAAAAGCGTTACTGAATATGAACGATGGCGAAAAAGCGGTCGTCATTGAACGTATCCGCTATGCCGACGATGTGGCGGTATCGCTGGAAACCGTACATCTTCCCCCACGTTTTGCGTTTTTGCTGGACGAAGATCTTAATAATCACTCTTTGTATGAATGCTTACGCGAGAAACACCACTTATGGTTTACCCACTCCCGTAAGATGATCGAACTGGTTTATGCCAGCTTTGAAGTCGCCCATTATCTTAGCGTCAACGAGGGTTATCCGCTGATCCTGATAAAAAGTGAAATGATTGATAACAAAGGAGAACTCTCCTGCGTTTCGCAACAGTTGATTGTCGGCGATAAAATACGGTTTACCGTATGATGTCAGCATTACGCTAACGAAGAGCAGGCTGAATCGGGATCCAGATCGCGGATCCCGATTTTTTTTTGGTTTTCATCTTGATCAAATGTCTTTAAATGTCATATAAAAATAATAATACATTATGAGTCATTTATGGCGAATCCTCGCCTGTATCATTGATGGAACCAGAGGAAAGCATGATGGGTATGAAAGAGACAGTTAGCAATATTGTGACCAGCCAGGCAGAGAAAGGAGGCGTTAAACACGTCTATTACGTGGCGTGCGGCGGTTCTTATGCGGCGTTCTATCCGGCGAAAGCATTTTTAGAAAAAGAAGCGAAAGCGTTGACTGTCGGTCTGTATAACAGCGGAGAATTTATTAACAACCCGCCGGTAGCGCTGGGAGAAAATGCCGTTGTGGTTGTCGCCTCCCACAAAGGTAATACGCCAGAGACAATTAAAGCGGCTGAAATCGCCCGTCAGCACGGCGCGCCGGTTATTGGTTTAACCTGGATAATGGATTCACCGTTGGTGGCGCATTGCGACTATGTGGAAACGTACACGTTTGGCGACGGTAAAGATATTGCCGGAGAGAAAACGATGAAAGGCCTGCTGAGTGCGGTCGAACTGCTCCAGCAGACGGAAGGGTATGCGCACTATGACGATTTTCAGGATGGCGTCAGCAAAATCAACCGTATCGTCTGGCGCGCTTGCGAGCAGGTTGCGGAGCGTGCGCAGGCGTTCGCGCAGGAATATAAAGACGATAAAGTCATTTATACCGTCGCCAGCGGCGCGGGCTATGGCGCTGCCTACCTACAGAGCATCTGTATCTTTATGGAAATGCAATGGATACATTCCGCCTGTATTCATAGCGGTGAGTTTTTCCACGGGCCGTTTGAAATTACCGATGCGAATACGCCTTTCTTCTTCCAGTTTTCCGAGGGCAATACGCGGGCGGTGGATGAACGCGCGTTAAACTTCCTGAAAAAATATGGCCGCCGGATTGAAGTTGTCGATGCGAAAGAGCTGGGGCTATCGACCATTAAAACCACGGTTATTGATTACTTTAACCACTCTCTCTTTAATAATGTTTATCCCGTTTACAATCGGGCGTTAGCTGAGGCGCGTCAGCATCCGT
Organism: Salmonella sp. A29-2; assembly: GCF_020150755.1. Classification (NCBI taxonomy): domain Bacteria; kingdom Pseudomonadati; phylum Pseudomonadota; class Gammaproteobacteria; order Enterobacterales; family Enterobacteriaceae; genus Salmonella; species Salmonella sp. A29-2. Next base: position 260,500 of record NZ_CP083731.1, read on the forward strand.
TAACGACGCGCCGCTATATGTGGAAAGTGGAATATTAATTACATCAGGATGGATAAAAAAGCAGGGACGCTTTTTATTGTAAAGACAAACAAGGAATAATGATGAGCATCAGCGTATTGGGTATTGGCGACAACGTTGTCGATAAATACCTGCATTCCGGCATCATGTACCCCGGCGGTAATGCATTAAATTTTGCTGTCTATGCGAAATTAGCAGACATCCCCAGCGCGTTTATGGGGGCGTTTGGCAATGACGACGCCGCGCAGCACGTACAGGATGTATTACACCAGCTACAGATAGACATCTCTCACAGCCGCCATTATACCGGCGAAAATGGGTATGCCTGTATCCGTCTCTCGCATGGCGATCGACAATTTGTCGCCAGCAACAAAAACGGCGTATTGCGGGAACATCCTTTTAGTCTGTCTGACGACGATCTTCGCTATATATCACAATTTACCTTAGTCCATTCCAGTATTAACGGCCACCTGGAATCGGAACTGGAGAAAATTAAACAACAAACCGTCTTACTCTCTTTTGATTTTTCCGGGCGCGGTACAGACGACTATTTTGAAAAGGTATGCCCGTGGGTAGATTATGGATTTGTCTCCTGTAGCGGGTTATCGCCAGATGAAATCAAAATAAAACTCAATAAACTTTATCGTTATGGCTGTCGGCATATTATTGCCACCTGCGGGCATGAAAAAGTTTATTATTTTTCCGGCGCGGATTATCTGGAGTGGCAACCTGCTTATATCGAACCTGTCGATACGCTGGGCGCAGGCGACGCCTTCTTAACCGGTTTTTTGCTTTCCATTTTGCAATCGGGTATGGCGGAACCCGATAAAGAAAGCGTGTTACGCGCCATGCGGCAGGGCGGGAAATCGGCGGCGCAGGTGTTATCTCATTACGGCGCATTTGGTTTTGGTAAACCGTTTGCACAATAGGTTACGTCCCTCAATGTAAAGCGACACTCACTCCAGATAACCCAGGAGGAAGTATGTTTTGGACGGAATTATGTTTTATCCTTGTGGCCCTGATGATAGGAGCCAGGATCGGCGGCGTATTTTTAGGGATGGTCGGCGGGTTAGGCGTCGGCGTGATGGTTTTTATTTTTGGCCTGACGCCTTCTACGCCACCGATTGATGTTATTCTGATAATTCTTTCTGTTGTCCTGGCGGCCGCATCTTTACAGGCCTCCGGCGGGCTGGATTTACTGGTCAAACTGGCGGAAAAAATTCTGCGTCGCCACCCTCGTTACATTACGTTATTAGCGCCGTTTATCTGTTATATCTTCACGTTTATGTCAGGAACGGGGCATGTCGTTTATAGCTTGCTGCCGGTTATTTCTGAAGTCGCACGGGATTCAGGTATTCGACCGGAACGTCCTTTATCTATTTCTGTTATTGCATCGCAACAGGCGATCACCGCCAGTCCTATATCTGCCGCCATGGCGGCGATGATTGGTTTAATGGCGCCGTTGGGCGTCTCTATTTCAACCATTATGATGATTTGCGTGCCCGCCACGTTAATCGGTGTAGCGATGGGGGCAATAGCGACCTTTAATAAAGGAAAAGAGTTAAAAGACGATCCGGAATATCAACGTCGGCTTGCTGAAGGGTTAATTAAACCTGCGCAGAAAGAACGTAAAAATACGGTGGTCACTGCGCGCGCCAAATTGTCGGTGGCGTTATTTCTGACCAGCGCGATCGTTATCGTTCTGTTAGGACTGATTCCGGCGCTGCGACCCATGGTGGAAACAGCGAAAGGGCTACAACCGCTTTCGATGTCCGCCGCTATCCAGATTACGATGCTCTCTTTTGCCTGCCTGATTGTGTTGTTATGCCGGCCGCAGGTCGATCAGATTATCAGCGGTACGGTATTTCGGGCGGGCGCGCTGGCGATTGTCTGCGCCTTCGGCCTGGCCTGGATGAGTGAGACGTTCGTGAATGGTCATATCGCGTTGATTAAGGCAGAAGTGCAAACTCTATTGCAACAGCATACCTGGCTTATCGCCATTATGATGTTTTTCGTGTCCGCTATGGTCAGTAGTCAGGCGGCAACGACGTTAATTCTGTTGCCGCTGGGGCTGGCGTTAGGGTTGCCCGCTTATGCGTTAATCGGCTCCTGGCCTGCCGTTAACGGCTATTTCTTTATTCCGGTGGCGGGGCAGTGTCTGGCGGCGCTGGCGTTTGACGATACCGGTACGACGCGTATCGGCAAATATGTGCTTAACCATAGTTTTATGCGTCCGGGATTAGTTAACGTGATTGTCTCGGTCATTGTCGGGCTGTTAATAGGAAAAATGGTTCTGGCCTGATTGTTATTAATATTTTTATAGCACACGTCACTTATTATTTTTAATTCAGAGGAAGAAAATGAAAATCAGAGTTTTCATGGCCGCCGTGTTGCTGCTCATCAGCCACTGTGTATTTAGCACAACGTCACTACCGCATATTGTTATTCTCGCGACAGGCGGTACTATCGCCGGGACGGCAGCCAATCATACGCAAACCGCCGGATATAAATCTGGTGAACTTGGCGTGCAAACATTAATAAATGCCGTGCCGGAAATGAATAATATCGCTCGCGTTGACGGCGAGCAGGTGGCGAATATTGGTAGCGAAAATATGACCAGCGATATTATCCTGAAACTTTCACAGAAGGTGAATGCGTTATTGGCGCGGGACGATGTTGACGGTGTGGTTATTACTCATGGCACTGACACGCTCGATGAAACCGCCTACTTTCTTAGAGCCTATCCCATTAGGGCTATTTTACTTGCCATTTTGGTCCTGGGCAGTGCTCAAAATCCTCACGTACTACGTGTACGCTCCGGTTTTTGCGCGCTGTCCGTGTCCAAACTGGCTGCGCCAATAACGCCTGGTGGGATAGGCTCTTAATTTGACCGTGAAAAGCGACAAACCGGTGGTGTTTACCGCTGCAATGCGGCCCGCGTCGGCAATCAGCGCCGATGGCGCAAGGGCAGCCTGGACTGGTGTCTGACTCGCTCAACCCGGCGAAGGCGCGAGTCTTGCTGATGACGGCATTAACTCAGACGCGTAATCCGGAACTGATCCAGAGTTATTTCAGTACGTATTAATCATGCAGGCCTGTGCGCCCACCCTCGAAGATGGGCGCGCAAGATATTAACGCATGGTCACAAACTCTTCCGATGCGGTCGGGTGAATGGCGACGGTATTATCGAAGTCTTTCTTGGTAGCGCCCATCTTCAGCGCCACTGCGAAGCCCTGCAACATTTCATCCATGCCGAAGCCGATACCGTGGATACCCACAATTTTTTCTTCCGGCCCGACGCAGACCAGCTTCATACGGCACGGCTGGCGGTGCGTCGTCACCGCGGTATACATAGCGGTAAACGATGATTTATAGACTTTCACCTGCTCGTCGCCGTACTGCTCGCGCGCCTGCGGCTCGCTTAACCCGACGGTGCCGATAGGCGGATGGCTAAAGACCACGGTCGGGATGTTGCTGTAGTCCAGATGCTCGTCCGGCTTGTTGTTAAACAGGCGTTCGGAGAGACGGCGACCGGCGGCGACGGCGACTGGCGTTAGTTCTACCGCGCCAGTATTGTCGCCAACGGCGTAAATGCCTTCAATGTTGGTATTCTGGAATTTATCGACAATGATGTAACCTTTTTCATTGGTTTTCACGCCCGCTGCCGCCAGATTAATATTGTCGGTCGACGGTTCGCGACCAATGGCCCAGATCAGGCAATCAACGGTTTCACTGCGGCCATCTTCCAGTTCCAGAGTCAGACTGCCGTCGGCGTTTTTCACCACCGCTTTCGGCACGGCGTGAGTATGCAGTTGCGGGCCTTCGGCGTTCATCACCTCAACCAGCGTTTCGCTAATCATCGGGTCAAAACTGCGCAGCGGCGCATGTTTACGGACAAACAGATGCGTTTTCGCCCCCAGCGCGTTGATAACGCCAGCCAGTTCAACGGCGATATAACCTGCGCCTACCACTGCGACGCGCTCCGGCAAGGCAGACAGCGCAAAGAAACCGTCGGAATCAATGCCGTATTCCACGCCTGGAATGCTCGGATGGCTCGGACGGCCGCCGGTAGCGATCAAAATATGGTCGGCGGTGATGGTTTCGCCGTTCACTTCAATGGTTTTGGCATCGACAAAGCGGGCAAAGCCTTTAATCACATCCACGTTATTTTTGCCCAGCACGTTGTCGTATGAAGTATGGATGCGGTCAATATACGCGGTACGGCTGGCAATCAGCTTGCTCCAGTCGAACTGATTAATCGTGGTGTCAAAACCGTAGTCCGGGCCATACAGATGAATCGCTTCACGAATCTGCGCGGCATGCCACATCACTTTCTTCGGCACGCAGCCCACGTTAACACAGGTGCCGCCCAGCTCTTTGGCTTCGATGAGCGCGCATTTCTGGCCGTACATAGCGGCGCGGTTAATCGAGGCGATACCGCCGCTGCCGCCGCCGATAGCGATGTAATCATAGTGTTTGGTCATGACCGCTCCTTTATGTTCGTTGTCGGACGGATAGATTCTGCGCTACCCGCCAAAATATTCGCGATTGTATACCTGAAGGTGAAAGGTTCCACCGATGGCTGTGATTACTCCGGCACGATCCAGCTTACCGAAGTGTGTCCGTGACCGTTTGGCGCCAACCTGCTGTGCAGCCACGGTAGCACGTTGTTCATCTGCTGCTCCAGTTTCCACGGCGGGTTAACCACGATCATACCGGACGCCGTCATCCCGCGCTGATCGCTGTCCGGGCGGATCGCCAGCTCAATTTGCAGGATTTTACGGATGCCGGTGGCCTCCAGATCATGAATCATGCGCTTAATTTGCTGGCGGAGTACCACCGGATACCATAGCGCGTATGTCCCGGTGGCGAAACGTTTATAACCCTCGCTGATGCCGCTGACTACCGCCTGGTAGTCGGTTTTCATTTCATAAGGCGGGTCAATGAGGATCAGACCGCGGCGGGAAACCGGCGGTAATTTGGCTTTCAGTTGCTGATAGCCGTCAGCGCGTTCCACACGGGCGCGGTTGTCTTTTTGAAACTCCGCGCGCAACAGTGGGAAGTCGCTGGGATGCAATTCCGTGAGTTGCAGACTGTCCTGCTCACGCAGCAACTGGCGGGCGATTAACGGGGAGCCCGGGTAGTAGCGTAACTGCCCGCTGCGGTTGAAATGTTTTACGACGCTAATATACGGTTCCAGTTCGGCGGGCAGATCGTCCTGCTGCCAGATACGGGCGATGCCTTCCAGATACTCTCCGGTACGTTCAGCATGTTCGCTGCCCAACTGATAACGCCCCGCGCCCGCGTGCGTGTCCAGATAGAGAAACGGTTTTTCTTTCTCTTTTAGCGACTCGATGATCAGGCTCTGAACGGTATGTTTAAGGACGTCGGCGTGGTTGCCAGCGTGAAAGCTGTGACGATAACTGAGCATGGATGCAGATATTCCGGGAAGTAAACAAGTTAGCCGATAGTTTACCGCAGATCCGTAGAGATTACCGCTCTTGCGCTTTTATCGCCGTTGGCCAGGAGGAAAAACAAGTAGGCTGTGGCGTCAGAGCGTAAATAACGTCAACGAAGTGATGCAGGCGTCTGGATTGGCCTGTTTCACGGTCTTAAGGAAGGTGGCAAAACTTTGATTGAATAGGGTGTAGTTATGAAGGAAGCGCGTCTGTTTTCTTTGCCCTTCCGCTGTTATCCAGTCGACTGACCAGACTGAACGACCACTGACTCTCGTTGTTCCCGGTTTCGCCTCAATAATGCTGGTGAGTGGTATCGCGGTGGTGATACCGTCCGCGACTTCATAGAGGTACTGCATGTCAAAGTAGTAATCCGCGTTATAGCCGCGAGAACTGCCAAATTTTCGCAGCATCAGCGAAGAAGATGAAATTAATTTACGGCCATCTTGCAGATGCTTACTCCGACGGAAAATTTTTCGCCCAGGGAAAATAAAGAAAACAATAAATATCAGTACAATAACCTGTAATAACGTGGTCATATACAATCCTTGTATTCCAGAAACGAAAAAGTTGAGAATATTATACATGGGCAGTTTGCGCAAAAATGACAGCGATTGATGCCACGGCCCTGTTTTCAGAAAAACACCCATGAAAAGCCTATCTGAATTTAACGCTAATCATGCCGCGACGCGTCCACTGACTTACCCCTGTCGGGTCTTATTCTGAAATCGTTTTTATTATGATGATAGTGCTGGTTTTACCTTGTTTATTTGATTAAAACGATAGCGCTAATAATAGAAAAGAAAGGATTCATTGATGTTCCATTATGGAAAATGTGTCGTTCGCACGCTGTTTTTATTACTGGTTTGCTGTTCGCTGTCGGGCTGTCTTTCATTTGGGCTGATACTTGCCACCGATAAAGATGGCAATCGTCATCAGTCTACCTGGAAATCGGATACCGTTACCGCGCTTTCCTTAGGTAAAGATAGCAACGGGAAAACGGGCTGGGTGTTTGTTGGCGAACATTTTGACTACCTGTTGACCCAGGGCGGCGATAATGTGGTGGCGCTGTTAAAAGATGCGACTATTCGCCGGGATAAAATGCGAGTAAAGGATGGTGTTAAATTCCTGATTGATACAGATAAGAAGGAGTTTACGGGTGAAGTCAATGTGACTTACGCCTGGGTGGACGAGAAAGATAAACTGGCGGCGGTAGGCTATGGGTTTATTTGTGCAGACGGCGCGGTAAATTGCACGCTATCCGTCATGGACCTGAAGGGGACTATCCATCAGAAAAATAAAGATCAGAGCGTTACTCAGCAGCTAGCGTTTTACCATCCTTTCACCGTTGAGTTCTATCAGTATCAGCGCAGTATGTCCGGGGCAAAATTTGGCAGAGTGTTGCTGCCGGTAACTTTGGCGCTGGATATTGTCACTATGCCGCTACAGCTACTGATCTTCAGTCGTTAAAATTGGATTCAGCAGCAATGCCTACGTTCGGATGCTGGCGTTGCTGCACGGGTGAAATGAGCGCCCACCATCATTGAAATTCCCCCAACTATCCCCCATTCTAGATCCATAGCGAAAGCGCGATAGAGCGCTTCATTTCTTTTTTAGACCAGGACTGCGCATATGACCAATCCATTACTAACGTCTTTTTCACTGCCGCCTTTTTCTGCAATTAAACCGGAGCATGTGGTGCCTGCGGTCACCAAAGCGTTGGCCGATTGCCGGGCGGCGGTAGAAGGCGTTGTGGCGCATGGCGCGCCGTATAGCTGGGAAAACCTCTGCCAGCCGTTGGCGGAAGCCGACGATGTTCTGGGGCGTATTTTCTCGCCAATTAGCCACTTAAACTCGGTGAAAAATAGTCCGGAGCTGCGTGAAGCCTACGAACAGACGCTGCCGCTGCTGTCTGAATACAGCACCTGGGTTGGGCAACATGAAGGACTGTACAACGCGTACCGCGACCTGCGCGACGGCGATCATTACGCCACTCTGAATACCGCGCAGAAGAAAGCGGTCGATAACGCGCTGCGTGATTTTGAACTGTCCGGCATCGGTCTGCCGAAAGAGAAACAGCAGCGTTACGGCGAAATCGCCACTCGCCTGTCTGAGCTGGGCAACCAGTACAGCAATAATGTGCTCGATGCCACCATGGGCTGGACGAAGCTCATCACCGACGAAGCCGAGCTGGCGGGAATGCCGGAAAGCGCGCTCGCCGCCGCTAAAGCCCAGGCGGAAGCCAAAGAGCAGGAAGGTTACCTGCTGACCCTGGATATCCCGAGCTATCTGCCGGTCATGACCTACTGCGACAACCAGGCGTTGCGTGAAGAGATGTATCGCGCCTATTCCACTCGCGCCTCCGATCAGGGGCCGAACGCCGGTAAGTGGGATAACAGCCCGGTGATGGAAGAAATTCTTGCGCTGCGCCATGAACTGGCGCAACTGCTGGGCTTCGAAAATTATGCCCATGAATCGCTGGCCACCAAGATGGCGGAAAATCCGCAGCAGGTGCTCGATTTCTTAACCGATCTGGCGAAACGCGCCCGTCCGCAGGGGGAAAAAGAGCTGGCCCAGCTGCGCGCCTTCGCCAAAGCCGAATTTGGCGTTGAGGAGCTGCAACCGTGGGATATCGCGTACTACAGTGAAAAGCAAAAACAGCACCTGTACAGCATCAGCGATGAGCAGCTACGTCCGTACTTCCCGGAAAACAAAGCCGTGAATGGCCTGTTTGAAGTGGTGAAACGTATTTACGGCATCACCGCCAAAGAGCGTACTGACGTTGATGTCTGGCACCCGGAAGTGCGCTTCTTCGAACTGTATGATGAAAATAACGAGCTGCGCGGCAGCTTCTACCTTGACCTGTACGCACGCGAACACAAACGCGGCGGGGCGTGGATGGACGACTGTGTCGGCCAGATGCGTAAGGCGGACGGCACATTGCAAAAGCCGGTCGCTTATCTGACCTGTAATTTCAACCGTCCGGTGAACGGTAAACCCGCTCTGTTTACCCATGACGAAGTGATCACCCTGTTCCACGAGTTTGGTCATGGCTTGCATCATATGTTGACCCGCATTGAGACCGCCGGGGTCTCCGGTATCAGCGGCGTGCCGTGGGACGCGGTCGAACTGCCAAGTCAGTTTATGGAAAACTGGTGCTGGGAGCCGGAAGCGCTGGCGTTTATCTCCGGCCACTATGAAACCGGCGAGCCGTTGCCGAAGGAACTGCTGGATAAAATGCTGGCGGCGAAAAACTATCAGGCGGCGCTGTTTATTCTGCGTCAACTGGAGTTCGGTCTGTTTGATTTCCGTCTGCATGCGGAATTTAACCCGCAGCAAGGAGCGAAAATTCTTGAGACGCTCTTTGAAATTAAAAAACAGGTCGCCGTGGTGCCGTCACCGACATGGGGCCGCTTCCCACATGCATTCAGCCATATCTTTGCTGGCGGCTATGCGGCAGGCTACTACAGCTATCTGTGGGCCGACGTACTGGCGGCGGACGCGTATTCCCGCTTTGAGGAGGAAGGCATTTTCAACCGTGAGACCGGTCAGTCGTTCCTTGATAACATCCTGACTCGCGGTGGTTCTGAAGAGCCGATGGAACTCTTTAAACGCTTCCGTGGCCGTGAACCACAACTGGACGCGATGCTGGAGCATTACGGGATTAAAGGCTGATTTTACGTGCAAATCTGCTTAATGGATGAAACGGGCGCCACAGACGGCGCCTTATCTGTTCTGGCTGCCCGCTGGGGGCTGGAGCATGACGAAGACAACCCGATGGCGCTGGTGATGACGCCGCAACATCTGGAGCTGCGCAAGCGCGACGAACCGAAGCTTGGCGGCATTTTCGTCGATTTTGTCGGCGGCGCGATGGCCCATCGACGTAAGTTCGGCGGCGGGCGCGGCGAAGCGGTGGCGAAAGCCGTCGGTATCAAAGGCGATTATCTGCCGGATGTGGTCGATGCCACGGCGGGGTTGGGGCGCGATGCGTTTGTGCTGGCATCCGTCGGTTGCCGCGTGCGGATGCTGGAGCGTAATCCGGTGGTCGCCGCGTTGCTCGATGACGGTCTGACGCGCGGCTACGCCGATGCGGACATTGGCGGCTGGCTTCAGGAGCGTTTGCAGTTGATTCATGCTTCCAGCCTGACGGCGTTGACTGATATCACGCCGCGCCCGCAGGTGGTCTACCTCGATCCGATGTTTCCTCACCGGCAGAAAAGCGCGCTGGTGAAGAAAGAGATGCGGGTGTTTCAGTCGTTGGTGGGGCCGGATTTAGACGCCGACGGACTGCTGGAACCGGCGCGTCAGTTGGCGACCAAACGCGTGGTGGTCAAACGTCCCGATTATGCGCCGCCGCTGGCGGATGTCGCGACGCCCAACGCCATCGTCACCAAAGGGCATCGGTTTGATATTTATGCCGGAACCCCTCTGACGGAGTAACGGATTGCCCGATGGCGTTGCGCTTATCGGGCCTACGATTCTCAATTATTTGTAGGCCGGATAAGGCGTAAGCCGCATCCGGCACTGAGTATTACTGTTCGGTACCTGGCGTATTAATCATTCGGTTTAACCACGGCACCATAATGGCCATCACCACGGTGACCGCCAGTGTTACCAGACCAATTTTGCTAAAGACGCCGGTATAAATGGGCAGCGTCTGTAACGGATCGGTGATGTTTTCCGGTACGGCAGTGAAGGTCGCCACATAACCGCCGAGCAGGAAGGCGGCGGCCTAGGTCAGGAACCACATTCCCAGAATAAAGCCCATCAGATGCTGCGGCACCAGAGCGGCGACCATTGCCAGTCCCAGCGCGCTAATCAGCAGCTCGCCCAGACTCTGGAACAGATACACCAGCACGATAAACCACGGCGACGTCAATCCTTGCGCATCGGCAAACCACATCCCGGCGGCGGCGGCGGCGGTCAGAAAACCCAGCGCGCAGAGGAACATGCCGAGCGTAAACTTCATCGGCATAGTCAGATCTTTGCCTTTGCTACCCAGTCGGGTGTAAATCGCTGCCAGTACCGGACTGGCGACGACCACCCAGAATGGGTTCAGCGCCTGAAAACTCACCGGGTTAATGGCGAATCCAAGAATTTCATGATGTACGTTATTAATCGCAAAGAAGTTCAGCGAGGTAGGCATCTGCGCATACAGAATGTAAAACAGCACGGCTTCAATCATCAGAATAAACGCCACGAACATTTTATTGCGGCCGGTTTTATCCAGACGAAACGCTTCGCGAAAGAAGAAAATAGTGACGACGATAGAAAGGACGATGAGCACCAGATTGGCAATCTTAACGTTGTGCATCAGCCAGGCGCAGAGGAAAATCATGACGACGGTGCCGAGCAGTACCAGCAGCAAATTGCGAAAACGTAGCGGTTTATGATCCGGTTCAGAACCGATATTTTTCACCATGCCACGGCAGGCGAAGTACACCAGAAGCGCAACAATTAAACCAGCGCCGCACAGATTATAGGTCACCGCATAGCCAAATTTATCGGCAATCACCGGCGCCAGCGATAGCGATAACAAAGAACCGATGTTAATCGACATATAAAACAGGGTGAAAGCGCCATCCAGCCGGGGATCTTTAGGCTGATAGCATTTAGAGAGCAGGCTGGCGGGATTGGCTTTAAATAACCCGTTGCCCACGGCAATCGTACCCAGTGCGATAAAAATCAGATCGGGATTTAATAGCGACATGCCGGTCATAAAATAGCCAATCGCCAGCACAATCGCGCCCAGGACCAGGGTGCGTTTAGTCCCTAACAGATGGTCGCCAACATAGCCGCCGATGGAGATCAGGCCATAAACCAGCGCCGCAAAAGCGCCAAAGGTAATAAAGGCCTGTTCCTGAGAAAAACCCAATTGTTTAACGAAAAAGACCGCCAGGATGCCCTGGACGCCGTAATAGCCAAATCGTTCCCATAATTCTACAAAAAAGATCATGAAGAATGGACGAGGTTGCTGCAGCAAGCCCGTAGGTGCAGTTGTATTCATATTCCTTCGCCTTTTAATGCCATCCCGAAACGTATGAGCGCGTATATCAAAACGCGCCGAAAAGACTTACCCTGACATAGACTGCGGTTATTAGCCTGATCAATAGGTTATTATACAAATGATACGCAAACTAATTAGTGGATCACACTAATTATGTTTGGTGTGATGGAATGATGTACTGAGTACTGCGAAGAAGGGGGGATAAACAAAACGCCCACCTAAGCGGGCGTTGTTGTTGAGAGCCGGAATTTGCCTGATGGTTCAGGCCAACCTGATTGACTATAGACCAGATGCGGTCTTAGCCGCCAGCCGGCACGGCAAGTATTACTCTTCTTCGTCGCGCAGCGGAACAATCAGCATGTCAACGTGAACGGTGTTGATCAGCTGGCGCGCAGAAGACATCAGTTTGCTCCAGAAGTCCTGGTGATGACCGCAAACGACCAGATCCATATCGTATTTCTTGATGGCGTCAACCAGCACCTGGCCCAAATCGCCGCTACCGCTCAGGGTTTCAGTGATAGGGTAGCCAGCGTTGGTAGACAGCTCGGTCAGCGCGTGGTGGGTTTCTTCGGAGATACGTTTCTGCATATCGCCCAGATTGACGTCAATCAGACCGGTGTACAGGTCTGAATAATTCACGTCAACGTGGATGAGGGAGATTTTCGCGTTGTAGGGGCGCGCCATAGAGACCGCTTTTTCAACCAGAACTTTACTTTCCGGGGAGAGATCAACTGCGATAAGAATGTGTTTATAAGCCATAGTGTTACTCCTTCCATAAGTTGTCGATGACCATTGAGCTACTGGCGTTTCTTATGCCGCCGCGTCACCCGCGTCCTGCGAACTCTATGCGCGGGGCTAGCTCAGCCGTTTACCATAACTATCCTTACATTATAGCGACCAGGATAATCCGTCAATCTGCCTTGCTTGCCAGTTAGTTAAACAAAATTTTCAGGGAATTGCATTGATAGTGATTAACCTTCTGGTAAAAAAATTAACTGATCTCCTACAATGTGTATAAGAGCCGTTCGAATGCGGAGCGCTAATATGGACGGCTTTCGTAGTACTCTTTCACTGATTGTCTGGCAGGGTATCGGGGAGCGGTAGTCCCGGAGAGGAACTCCGTGGGCGGGTCGCCGGGGAGGAGATATGATAAGCACCGTCTCACTATTCTGGGCTTTATGTGTCGTTTGCATTGTTAATATGGCGCGCTATTTCTCATCGCTACGCGCACTGTTAGTGGTACTTCGTGGTTGCGATCCTTTGCTCTATCAATATGTCGATGGCGGCGGCTTCTTTACCACGCATGGTCAGCCCAACAAACAGGTGCGCCTGGTATGGTATATCTACGCTCAGCGCTATCGCGATCATCATGATGAAGAATTTATTCGCCGTTGTGAACGCGTGCGCCGCCAGTTTCTGCTGACCAGCGCGTTATGCGGTTTGGTGGTGGTGAGCTTGATTGCGCTCATGATTTGGCACTGAATAAAAAAAGCGGGCCAGTTTCCTGACCCGCTCGTATTAGATAAGCCTCCGGATGACGCCGCTTGTAGCGGCCTATCAGGCCTGTGTCGTTTCATCCTGACAGGCCGGATTAGCGACAGCGCTATCCGGCCCATTTGGCTTAAATAATCTTCAGGGAAAGCCAGTACAGCACGCCGGAAAGAATAATCGCCGCCGGTAACGTAAATACCCAGGCCATCAGAATGCTGGTCACGGTTTTACGCTGCAACCCGCCGCCATCAACGACCATGGTTCCCGCCACTGAAGAGGAGAGTACGTGAGTGGTAGAAACTGGCATACCGGTGTAGCTGGCAAGACCGATAGAGACTGCCGCCGTCATCTGCGCCGACATTCCCTGCGCATACGTCATGCCTTTTTTACCAATTTTCTCGCCGATAGTGGTCGCCACGCGACGCCAGCCGATCATCGTACCAATACCCAGCGCCAACGCCACTGCCATAATGATCCACACCGGCGCATACTCAATGGTGCTTAACATATCGGTCTTCAGCTTTTTCAGCAGGCGCTGGTCATCGCTGCTTACGCCAGGCAATTTCACGACTTTATCGGTCGTGTCGGAAATGCACAGCATAATGCGACGCAACTGACTACGCTGTTCAACGCTTAACTTATCGTAGCTTTCCACGTTTGCCAGCATCCCTTTCGCACGGTTAAGCGCGTTAATGGTGTTAGCCGGATGGCAGTGGAATTCAGTCGGTTCAGTCGCGCCCGGCTCCGGAGAGGGAATCAGTTGGTCAACGCCGGTGACGGCTTTCAGCAGGTCAGGACGTTGCTCAAAGTACGTTTCGACATTGTTGATAGCATCGCGCGTACGGGTGATTTCGTAGCTGGAGGCATTCATATTGACCACGAAACCCGCAGGCGCGACGCCAATCAGCACCAGCATGACCAGGCCAATGCCTTTCTGACCATCGTTCGCGCCATGCGAAAACGCCACGCCGATAGCGGAGAGGATCAGCGCGATACGCGTCCAGAACGGCGGCTTTTTCTTGCCGTCTTTCTTTTCACGTTCGGCTGGCGTCAGGTGGATACGGGCGCGTTTCTTAGTACCGCTCCAGTAGCGGCGCAGCAAGAAAATCAGACCGCCGGCGAATACCAGACCGACAATAGGGGAGATAATGAGTGAACCGAAAATATTGATAACTTTCGGGATGTTAAGCGCATCCACCACTGACGTGCCGGTCATCATCGCATTGGTTAAACCGATGCCGATAATGGCGCCAATCAGCGTGTGGGAACTGGACGCCGGCAACCCGAAATACCAGGTGCCGAGGTTCCAGATAATCGCCGCCAGCAACATGGAAAAGACCATAGCGAGGCCGTGCGCGGAACCCATGTTGAGCAGGAGATCCGTCGGTAGCATATGCACAATGGCATACGCCACGCTGAGACCCCCCAGCAAAACGCCAAAAAAGTTAAACACCGCCGCCATGACAACCGCCAGCTGCGAACGCATCGCACGGGTGTAAATCACGGTTGCGACTGCATTGGCTGTGTCATGGAAGCCGTTAATTGCTTCGTAGAACAGCACAAAAGCCAGAGCAAGCAATAATAAAAGCCCGGTATGTAAATCCAGGCCAGCAAACAAATGTAGCATAGGACGTTACGCCATTTTGAGGACATGAACGCGGCGCATTATCAGTGACTTTGGCGGCGCGGGCAAAGTGAAATATAGACTTTTTTTGATGTACTTCGTGCTTTGTTTGATATCACTAAAGAATTATCTTATATATTTCAGATAAATACCATTTTCAGGCGCTTTTCGCGCTGGTGCGACCACTGAGGAAACTTTACAATTCCCGCCCGAATTTGAGAGAGGAAGGCGACGTGGAAAGGTTTGATGCCGTTATTATAGGCGCTGGCGCAGCGGGCATGTTTTGCGCCGCGCAGGCAGGACAGGCGGGTAGCCGCGTGCTGCTCATCGATAATGGCAAGAAGCCAGGACGTAAAATCCTCATGTCCGGTGGTGGACGCTGCAACTTTACTAATCTTTATGTTGAGCCTGCTGCGTATTTGAGCCAGAACCCCCATTTTTGCAAATCAGCATTAGCCCGCTATACCCAGTGGGACTTTATCGATCTGGTCGGCAGGTATGGGATAGCCTGGCATGAGAAAACGCTGGGACAGCTTTTTTGCGATGATTCCGCCCAACGCATTGTCGATATGCTGGTTGCCGAGTGCGACAAAGGCGGCGTAACGATGCGCCTGCGTAGCGAGGTACTGAGCGTCGAGCGTGATGAGTCGGGTTTCATACTGGCGCTGAACGGCGAGACGGTGACTACGCAAAAGCTGGTGATTGCCAGCGGCGGCCTGTCGATGCCGGGGCTTGGCGCATCGCCGTTTGGCTATAAAATCGCCGAACAGTTTGGTCTCAAGGTGTTGCCGACGCGCGCCGGGCTGGTGCCCTTTACGCTGCATAAGCCGCTGTTAGAACAGCTCCAGACGCTGTCTGGCGTCTCTGTGCCCTGCGTGATTACCGCCCGCAATGGCACGGTATTTCGGGAAAACCTACTTTTTACCCATCGTGGGCTGTCCGGCCCCGCTGTTTTACAGATTT
This sequence comes from Salmonella sp. A29-2, assembly GCF_020150755.1. Taxonomy (NCBI): domain Bacteria; kingdom Pseudomonadati; phylum Pseudomonadota; class Gammaproteobacteria; order Enterobacterales; family Enterobacteriaceae; genus Salmonella; species Salmonella sp. A29-2. The sequence goes on from NZ_CP083731.1 coordinate 276,059, forward strand.
CCAGCTACTGGCAACCGGGCGAGTTAGTGAGCATTAACTTATTGCCGGACCTCTCGCTGGAAGACGTTCTCAATGAACAGCGTAACGCGCACCCGAACCAGAGTCTGAAGAACACGCTGGCGATGCATTTGCCGAAACGGTTGGTGGAGTGTTTACAACAGTTGGGGCACATCCCGGATGTATCGCTCAGGCAGTTGAACGTTCGTGACCAGCAGGCGTTAGTTGACACGCTTACGGCCTGGCAAGTGCAGCCTAACGGCACCGAAGGCTATCGGACAGCGGAAGTGACGCTGGGCGGCGTGGATACAAACGAACTATCATCGCGGACTATGGAAGCGCGCCGCGTGCCGGGTCTCTATTTTATCGGCGAAGTGATGGACGTCACCGGCTGGTTGGGCGGCTATAACTTCCAGTGGGCGTGGTCGAGCGCCTGGGCCTGCGCGCAGGATTTGGCGGCAAAACGCTAAGTACCATTACAAACAATAAGCGAATAGACATCCCGGACAGAGGTGTTAGTATCGATTTATAGCAGTTATGAGTATGCGTGTTTCATTTACGGCCAGGAACGCTGATGATGACAACATTACTCCCTCTTTTCCGGGTACCTACATCATTCACTCCCTTTGACGGCGAGCGCTTCATCGGCGTCTGTTCGTCGTCTGGCCCCTTTTCTTTTTTCATTCTTATCCCGGATGGAAACCCCCGCTGAGCGCACGCCCGGCGGACTTTGTGACACGCATGGTTAGACAACAGGGATTACGGCGGGTCGATTATGGACAAAATGAAGCGTCATCTGGTGTGGTGGGGAGCGGGGATTCTTGTGGCGGTGGCCGCGATAGCCTGGTGGATGCTGCGCCCTGCGGGAATACCGGAGGGGTTTGCCGCCAGTAACGGCAGAATTGAAGCCACCGAAGTGGATATTGCCACTAAGATTGCCGGGCGTATTGATACCATCCTCGTTTCGGAAGGGCAGTTCGTTCGTCAGGGCGAGGTGCTGGCGAAAATGGATACCCGCGTATTGCAGGAGCAGCGGCTGGAGGCGATTGCGCAGATTAAAGAGGCCGAGAGCGCAGTTGCCGCCGCCCGCGCCTTGCTGGAGCAACGCCAGAGTGAAATGCGCGCCGCGCAGTCGGTCGTCAAACAGCGGGAAGCTGAGCTGGACTCCGTCTCTAAACGTCACGTGCGTTCCCGTTCGCTGTCGCAGCGTGGCGCGGTATCTGTACAACAGTTAGATGACGATCGCGCGGCGGCGGAAAGCGCGCGCGCCGCCCTGGAGACCGCCAAAGCGCAGGTATCTGCGGCAAAAGCGGCGATTGAGGCGGCGCGTACCAGTATTATCCAGGCGCAAACGCGCGTGGAAGCGGCGCAGGCGACCGAGCGGCGTATTGTCGCCGACATCGACGACAGCGAATTAAAAGCGCCGCGCGATGGACGCGTGCAGTACCGCGTTGCGGAGCCGGGCGAAGTGTTATCGGCTGGCGGCCGGGTGTTGAACATGGTCGATCTCAGCGACGTTTATATGACATTTTTCCTGCCGACCGAACAGGCGGGGTTGTTGAAGATCGGCGGCGAAGCGCGACTGGTGCTGGACGCCGCGCCGGATCTGCGTATTCCGGCGACGATCAGTTTTGTCGCCAGCGTGGCGCAGTTCACACCCAAAACCGTGGAAACCCACGATGAACGGTTAAAGCTGATGTTCCGCGTCAAAGCGCGTATTCCGCCAGAGCTGTTGCGACAGCATCTGGAATATGTCAAAACCGGTTTACCGGGAATGGCATGGGTTCGTCTGGATGAGCGCGTGCCCTGGCCTGACGATCTGAACGTGAGGCTGTCGCAATGACGTCGCTGACGCTGGTGCCTGTTCCTCCCGTGGCGCAGCTTGAGGGGGTGAGCCAGCATTACGGAAAAACGGTCGCGCTGAACAATATCACGCTGGACATTCCCGCCCGTAGTATGGTCGGGCTGATTGGTCCGGACGGGGTGGGTAAGTCGAGCCTGCTGTCGCTGATTTCTGGCGCGCGGGTGATTGAGCAAGGGAACGTTATCGTCCTGGGCGGCGATATGCGCGATGCGAAACATCGCCGCGACGTCTGTCCGCGCATCGCCTGGATGCCGCAGGGGCTGGGGAAAAACCTTTATCACACGTTATCGGTTTATGAGAACGTCGATTTTTTCGCTCGTCTCTTTGGTCATGACAAAGCTGAACGCGAAGCGCGTATTACCGAGCTGCTGAACAGCACCGGCCTGGCGCCGTTTCGTGACCGTCCTGCCGGGAAGCTGTCCGGTGGGATGAAACAAAAGCTGGGGTTGTGCTGTGCGCTGATTCATGACCCGGAATTGCTGATTCTTGATGAGCCTACCACCGGCGTGGACCCGCTCTCCCGCGCTCAGTTCTGGGACTTAATCGACGGTATCCGCCAACGGCAGACCAATATGAGCGTGTTGGTCGCAACGGCCTATATGGAAGAGGCGGAGCGTTTTGACTGGCTGGTGGCGATGAATGCGGGCGAGGTACTGGCAACCGGCAGCGCGCAGCAACTGCGGGCAAAAACCCATAGCGCGACGCTGGAACAGGCGTTTATCGCCCTGTTGCCAGAAGCGCAGCGCCAGGCGCATAAGCCAGTGGTGATCCCGCCCTATCACGCTGAGCAGGAAGAGATTGCCATTGAGGCGAAAGATCTGACCATGCGCTTCGGTAAGTTCGTCGCGGTTGACCATGTTAATTTCCGCATTCCGCGCGGCGAGATTTTTGGCTTCCTCGGTTCAAACGGTTGCGGCAAATCGACCACCATGAAAATGCTGACCGGTCTGCTTCCCGCCAGCGAAGGCCAGGCCTGGCTATTTGGCCAGCCGGTAGACCCGAACGACATCGATACCCGTCGCCGGGTCGGGTATATGTCGCAGGCATTTTCGCTCTATAACGAACTCACCGTGCGGCAGAATCTGGAACTTCATGCCCGCCTGTTTCATATTCCGCCAGCGGAGATCCCGGCGCGCGTCGCGCAGATGATCGAACGCTTTATGCTAACGGAGGTGGAAGATACGCTCCCCGCTTCGTTGCCGCTCGGTATCCGCCAGCGTTTATCGCTGGCGGTAGCGGTGATCCATCGCCCGGAAATGCTGATTCTTGATGAGCCAACGTCCGGCGTTGATCCGGTCGCCAGGGATATGTTCTGGCAGCTTATGGTCGATCTTTCGCGTCAGGATAAGGTGACGATTTTTATCTCGACCCATTTTATGAACGAAGCGGAACGTTGCGACCGAATGTCATTGATGCACGCCGGTAAAGTGCTCGCCAGCGGTACACCGCAGGAATTGGTGCAACAGCGGGGCGCGGCCAATCTGGAGGCGGCGTTTATTTCCTGGCTACAGGAAGCTGCGGGAGCGGCTCCTGAAACCCCAATACCGCCATCCCAGACGCCCGCCGCGTCAGGTAAACCGTCGCGGCAGGGATTGAGCTTCCGGCGTTTGTTCAGCTACAGTCGCCGCGAAGCGCTGGAGCTACGCCGCGATCCGGTACGCTCGACGCTGGCGCTGCTGGGAACGGTAATTCTGATGCTGATTATGGGCTATGGCATCAGTATGGACGTGGAGAACCTGCGTTTTGCCGTACTCGACCGCGATCAAACCGTCAGCAGCCAGGCATGGTCGCTCAATCTGGCGGGATCGCGCTATTTTATCGAACAGCCGCCGCTCGCCAGCTATGACGAGCTTGACCGGCGGATGCGTTCGGGAGAGTTGGCGGTTGCCATTGAGATCCCGCCTAATTTTGGCCGCGATATTGCTCGCGGTACGCCAGCGCAGATTGGCGTCTGGGTGGATGGCGCCATGCCCAGCCGCGCCGAGACGGTGAAGGGGTACGTTCAGGCGATGCACCAAAGCTGGCTGCAGGAGGCGGCAAGTCGTCAGCCGAACCCGGTTAAACAGACCGGGCTGCTCAACATTGAAACGCGCTATCGTTATAACCCGGATGTGAAAAGTCTGCCCGCTATCGTTCCGGCGGTCATTCCGCTGCTGCTCATGATGATCCCGTCAATGCTTAGCGCCCTGAGCGTGGTGCGGGAGAAAGAGCTGGGGTCGATGATTAATCTGTACGTAACGCCGACGACGCGCAGCGAATTTTTGCTGGGTAAACAACTGCCGTATATCGCGCTGGGTATGCTGAACTTCTTGCTACTGTGCGCGCTGTCGGTCTTTGTGTTCGGCGTGCCGCTGAAAGGCAGCTTTCTCACGCTTACCCTCGCGGCGCTACTTTACGTCATCATCGCCACCGGTTTGGGGCTGCTGATCTCTACGTTTATGAAGAGCCAAATCGCCGCTATTTTTGGGACGTCGATTATTACCCTCATTCCGGCAACACAATTTTCCGGCATGATCGATCCGGTGGCTTCGCTGGAAGGACCGGGAAGATGGATCGGCGAGATCTACCCGACCAGCCATTTTCTGACGATCGCGCGCGGGACGTTTTCCAAAGCGTTGGATCTGTCCGATCTCTGGTCGTTATTTATGCCGTTACTGATTGCCGTCCCGGTGGTGATGGGTCTGAGCATTCTGCTGCTGAAAAAACAGGAGGGGTAATGCGCGGATTACGTAATATTTATAACCTCGGCGTCAAAGAACTGCGCAGTCTGCTGGGCGACAAAGCGATGCTGGCGCTGATCGTCTTCGCCTTTACGATTTCGGTTTACTCCTCCGCTACCGTCCTGCCCGGTTCGTTGCATCTTGCCCCTATCGCCATCGCCGATATGGATCAGTCGCAGTTGTCGAACCGTATTGTGAATAGTTTTTACCGCCCGTGGTTTCTGCCGCCGGAGATGATTACGGCAACGGAAATGGATGCCGGACTGGATGCCGGACGCTATACCTTTGCGGTCAATATTCCGCCGAATTTCCAGCGTGATGTGCTGGCCGGACGTCAGCCTGATATTCAGGTTAACGTCGATGCGACGCGCATGAGCCAGGCGTTTACCGGCAACAGTTATATCCAGAATATTATTAGCGGCGAGGTCAACAGCTTTGTGGCGCGCGCGCGGGGAGATAACGTTCAGCCGGTGTCGCTGGAGATTCGGATGCGCTTTAACCCGAATCTGGACCCGGCGTGGTTTGGCGGCGTGATGGCGATTATCAACAACATTACCATGCTGGCGATAGTGCTGACCGGATCGGCGCTGATCCGCGAGCGAGAACACGGCACGGTAGAGCATCTGTTGGTGATGCCGGTCACGCCCTTTGAGATCATGATGGCAAAAGTATGGTCGATGGGGCTGGTCGTGCTGGTGGTTTCCGGTTTGTCTTTGATGTTGATGGTGAAAGGCGTACTTGGCGTACCGATTGAAGGATCGATCCCATTGTTTATGTTGGGCGTAGCGCTGAGCCTGTTCGCCACCACTTCAATTGGGATTTTTATGGGCACCATCGCCCGTTCGATGCCGCAACTGGGGTTATTAATGATTCTGGTACTGTTACCGCTACAAATGCTTTCCGGCGGTTCCACGCCGCGCGAAAGTATGCCGCAGGCGGTGCAGGATATTATGCTGACCATGCCGACGACGCATTTTGTCAGCCTTGCCCAGGCTATTCTTTATCGCGGCGCAGGTTTGAGCATCGTCTGGCCGCAGTTCCTGACCCTGCTGGCGATAGGCGGCGTGTTCTTCCTGATAGCGCTGTTACGCTTCAGAAAAACGATTGGCACAATGGCGTAAACATTATTGCCGGATGGCGGCTGCGCCTCATCCGGCCTACAAACGACAGACGTGCGAGCGTAGGCCGGGCAAGCGAAGCGCCCCCGGTAAGGCGCTGGGGCGTTAGTCTTCTTTCGGCAAACACTGCAAGTGGCCGTGGCGCACGCCGCGCTGGGCGATAACATCATCGGCAAAATGCTGTACGTCGCCCATATCGCCCTTCAGAACGGCGATCTCCAGACAGTCATCGTGGTTGATATGGACGTGCAGCGTGGCGACGGATAAATCATGATGATGATGCTGGGTGGAGACGATGCGGCTGGCTAAATCCCGTTTCTCATGTTCATAAACATATGAAAGTACCGCGAAACCTTGTGTACCGTGTTCCTGGGTGGCCTCCTGCGCCAGAGCGCCGCGCAGAATATCACGGATCGCTTCGGAGCGATTGTTATAGCCGCGTCGCTGACTCAGGCTGTCCAGCGTTTCCAGTAAATCGTCATCGAGGGTGATGGTGACACGTTGCATCTGACTTAAACCTTTTGGTATGGCGCGTCGGCGCATGGGAAGCTCCGCATTTTGTAACACACGTCCGCCGCCAGAGGGAAAAATTAATGTGTCATAACGCTTTTGTTATCGTCTGCGGCGTCAGCGTAAACGGTGTGGGGGTACAGACTGCCAGACTGAGCGTATCGAGCTGACACTGGCTGACCGACAAGGCAGAGGGCAACGTGCTGTCCACGCTGACGATTTGCCAGGCGCTGCCGCCGCGTTGTTTTACGATGGCTTCTTTACGCGTCCAGATACGCCAGAAGGCCGCCAGTTGTCGCTCCGGACGTTCCGCTTCCATTTCAGCATGTTCGCCGAGGCTGAATACCGCATTTGCCAGCGAACGCCAGTTATCGCGCGGGCGGATCACTTCAATATCGCAGCCGACTTCACCTTCGTCGCTAAGCAACAGAGCAATAGTGTCGCCGCTATGGCTGAGGTTAAACCACAGCGGCGTTCCGGCGGAAAAAGCCGGTTTACCCTGTTCGCCATACACCATCTCCGGTAGCGGCGAGAGTGCACGGGAAAGCAGCACGCGCCCGGCCAGCCAGCTTGCCCGGCGAACGCCCTGCGGTGCCTGAGCGATTAACGCGTCGGGCAATTGACCTGCGCTTAATGTTGACACTTTTCCCAGAACGATCTGGTACATATCAGGACCAACGTTGCCTATGAAGAAGAGGAGATTGTAGCATCTGTCGCCTCATCCCGGTAAACGGCTTTTCGGTCGGCCTGGCCCCAGCAAGATCGCCAGTTTGCTGCCGCCTTTAGTAGTTTCCATCCAGATTTTGCAGACGCTGGTCAAAGGAACGGACAAGAGCATCCCGACCGGGCCTAATAGCCATCCCCAGACCAATAACGAAAGAAATACCACCAGCGTGGACATTCCCAGACGATGGCCCATCATGCGTGGCTCCATAATGTTGCCAATCACCATATGGACCACCAAAAAGAGCGCGCCGACCAGTACGCACTCGTAAAAACCGTTAAATAACAGCGCCTGAATCATGGGGGGAACGGCGGAAATCACCGAGCCGATATTAGGAACGTAATTGAGCAAAAAGGCCAGTACGCCCCACATTAGCGCAAACTGAATATCCATTAACGCCAGTCCCAGCCAGATAATCGCGCCCGTCCATAAACTGAGCAGCGTTTTCAGCGCCAGATAATGCGAGACGCCTTTCAGGGCGCGGTGCAGGCCGGCAATATGGATTTGTGGATTGTTTAGCGCGAAACGTAATTTATAAGGCACGTGACGCACCTCAAACAGCATAAAAACCACGGTCATCACCAGCAGCACAATGCTTGCCATCGCGCCCGATACGCCGGTCATTAATGTTGTGGTGAAGAGCATGATTTTATCGGAATCCATCCCGCGGAGCATACGTTCCGGCGACATATGTAAATTCAGGAAGGGCATTAACTCCTGAAGGTGTAAGACCTTACGCGTCAGCTCCTTGCTGTATTTAGGCAGCATAGCGATAAATTCATTAAGCGATGCAGCAAGCACACCCACCAGCGCGGTAAGCACGATCAGCATGACGACCACCACGATAGTAATCGCCAGCGGTCGCTTCACGCCCCGACGAATAAACCAGGTCACTAATGGGTTAAGAACGATGGCAAAAAAGAGCGCCAGCAAGAGTTGTACAATAATATCCGCCGCGGCATGAATCCCGGCGAGAATAATAACCAGGGAGGCCAGTTTCAGCAGAATATGCATACCCGTTTTGTCGGGTTGAGCGGTTGCCATGAAGTTTTCCTTGTTGTGTTTTTTTCTAAGTGTAGCGGCTGCCCTGATACCGATAATCTGAATCTCACTACTGATTTTCACCGCGCGCCATGATAGAAAAGAAAACATGTTGTAAAAATGCGGTGATACTCATGCCCGAACCCGTCGCTGAACCGGCGCTAAACGGATTGCGCCTCAATCTGCGTATTGTCTCCATTGTGATGTTTAACTTTGCCAGCTACCTGACCATCGGCCTGCCGCTCGCCGTCTTGCCCGGCTATGTACATGATGCGATGGGATTCAGCGCGTTCTGGGCGGGGCTTATTATCAGCCTGCAATACTTCGCCACTCTGTTAAGCCGTCCCCATGCCGGGCGGTATGCGGATGTATTAGGGCCGAAAAAAATCGTTGTCTTTGGCTTATGCGGCTGTTTTTTAAGCGGACTCGGCTACCTGCTGGCGGATATCGCCAGCGCCTGGCCGCTGATCAGTTTGTTACTATTGGGGCTGGGTCGCGTGATTTTGGGGATTGGGCAAAGTTTTGCCGGCACCGGTTCGACACTGTGGGGCGTCGGCGTCGTCGGGTCGTTGCATATTGGTCGGGTCATCTCCTGGAACGGTATCGTCACCTACGGCGCAATGGCGATGGGCGCGCCGCTGGGCGTGCTGTGTTATGCCTGGGGCGGGTTACAGGGACTGGCGCTAACGGTGATGGGCGTGGCGCTGTTGGCGATACTGTTAGCCCTTCCACGTCCGTCGGTGAAGGCGAACAAAGGCAAGCCGCTGCCGTTTCGCGCGGTGCTGGGGCGTGTCTGGCTGTATGGTATGGCGTTGGCGCTGGCCTCGGCAGGGTTTGGCGTCATCGCGACGTTTATTACCTTATTTTATGATGCTAAAGGTTGGGATGGCGCCGCCTTTGCGCTCACGTTATTTAGCGTCGCGTTTGTCGGCACGCGTTTGCTGTTCCCTAACGGCATCAATCGTTTAGGCGGGTTGAATGTCGCCATGATCTGCTTTGGCGTGGAGATTATTGGTCTGTTACTGGTGGGGACAGCAGCCATGCCGTGGATGGCAAAAATCGGCGTTTTACTCACGGGGATGGGGTTTTCGCTGGTCTTTCCGGCGCTGGGCGTGGTGGCCGTCAAAGCCGTGCCGCCGCAGAACCAGGGCGCGGCGCTGGCGACCTATACCGTCTTTATGGATATGTCTTTGGGGGTTACCGGGCCGCTGGCGGGGCTGGTGATGACCTGGGCGGGCGTGCCGGTGATTTATCTGGCGGCGGCCGGGCTGGTAGCGATGGCGCTATTGCTGACCTGGCGCTTAAAAAAACGGCCTCCGTCTGCACTGCCGGAGGCCGCATCATCGTCGTAAAGGTTACTTAATAACCAACGTATTGATGATGTTTTCAGCCGTGGTTTGCGCTTTTTGCTGATTGTCCGCAGGCAGCGTGACCTGAATCGTCAGCAATTGGTTATCCACTTTGCCCAGCACGATGGAAGAGTACGCCGTCTGGCCCTTCGCGGAGATAATGCTGTCCAGTTGTTGCAACGTATGGCCTTTGAGCTCAATAGACTTATTGGTGACGACCTGAAGCTGCGGGTCGCGGCTACGCTGTTGCTCAAGCAGGCGGTTCGCCAGCACCGGCAACGCTTCATCGGTATTATCGCCGACGATAACAATCACCGCTTTCTGGCCCGTCGGGTCAGAATAAACGTGCATATTATTCGCCTGGGTGCCCAGCTTACCGCTTTGATCGGTCATATCCGCCGGCAGTGAGAAACTGAGTTTGCCATCCATCAGGCTGATGGGCTGACCGGAGGCCTGGCTTTCTGCGGCGGCGCTTTCTGCCGACGCTTTCGTATCGTTGTTATCACAGGCCGCAAGCCCCATAACCAGCAGGCCAATACCGGCATATTTAACCAAATTGCGCATTGACTTCTTCCTTTCGATAAACGGCCATAACGGCTCATTCGCTCATCTTATCACAACTCGGAAAACGAACCTTTAACTTGCCGGTAATGGGGAAATTTCAGATTTATCTGCCAGCTTTTTCAGCAACATATTCAGTAGAACGCCGTACATCGGCAGGAAGAAAATAATGCTGATGAGCACCTTAAAGCAATAATCCACCAGCGCAATTTCCATCCAGTGCCCGGCCATAAAGGCATCGGGGCTTCGCCAGAACGCAATGAAGAAAAAGGCAAGGGTATCGCTGATATTGCCAAACAGCGTTGAAGCGGTCGGCGCCAGCCACCAGCGACGATTTTGGCGCAGGCGGTTAAACACATGGACATCAAGGATCTGTCCCAGCGCGTAGGCCATAAAGCTGGCGGCGGCGATACGGGCGACAAACAGATTAAAGTTCGCCAGCGCGGCGAAACCTTGCCAGGCGCCCATATAGAACAGCGATGACACCACATACGACACCAGCAGCGCGGGGATCATGACGGCGAAGATAATGCGGCGCGCCAGCGGTGCGCCAAAAATACGCACGGTAAGATCGGTGGCGAGAAAAATAAAAGGAAAACTAAACGCGCCCCAGGTCGTGTGGAAACCAAAAATAGTGATGGGGAGCTGCACCAGATAGTTACTGGAAATGATCACCAGTAAATGGAATAGCGATAGCCAGAACAACGCTTTTACGCGCTGTGATTGTGTAAACGGAGTCATATTGTGACCTTTTTGTTGGATGGGGTGAGGGAACCCAATAAAGAACCGCCGCATGATACTGTTTTGCGCTGGCATTGCAATGGCTAATTTTCACGCAATCGTTAACCTGCCTGGCTTACTGACGAAGATGGGCGTAAAATATCGCCGTTTTTCTACTATTGAGACGAAGATGAGCGATCTGTTTTCCTCCCCTGACCATACGCTTGACGCCCTGGGGCTGCGTTGCCCTGAACCGGTAATGATGGTGCGCAAAACGGTGCGCAACATGCAAACTGGCGAAACATTGCTGATTATCGCCGACGATCCGGCGACGACGCGTGATATTCCGGGGTTCTGTACCTTTATGGAACACGATTTGCTGGCGCAAGAGACGGAGGGTCTGCCGTACCGTTATTTATTGCGTAAAGCGCATTAACCGCACGGCAGATAGCATTCTGATTAGAAGCTTTCCCAGTTCGCCTGTTCTGCGGCGGGCTGTGGCGTTAAGCCTTTGCTTAACGGCGTCGGCGACGCCTCCCGACGAGGTTGTTTCTGGATGCGGAACGCGGCGACCGCCTGACGAAGTTCGTTAGCCTGATCTTCCAGCGCCGCCGCCGCTGCTGCGGATTCCTCTACCAGCGAGGCGTTTTGCTGCGTCACGCTGTCCATTTCCGATACCGCCTGCGCCACCTGCTCAATGCCTTTGCTTTGCTCATCGGAGGCAGAGGCGATTTCGCCCATAATATCGGTCACGCGGGTCACGGCGTTGACGATCTCTTTCATGGTTTCTCCCGCTTCGCGTACCTGCGTAGAGCCGGTATCAATGCGCGACACGGAGTTTTCAATCAGCACTTTGATCTCTTTGGCGGCCTGCGCGCTACGGCTGGCCAACGTGCGTACCTCTCCGGCCACAACCGCGAATCCTCGCCCCTGTTCGCCGGCGCGGGCGGCTTCTACCGCGGCGTTCAGCGCCAGGATATTAGTCTGGAAGGCGATACCGTCAATCACGCTAGTGATGTCCACGATTTTTTCCGAGCTTTCGGCGATATCGTTCATGGTGCTCACTACGTTATCCACCACGCGTCCTCCTTTACGCGCGGTTTCTGATGCGGTTTTCGCCAGACCCGTCGCCTGTCGTGCGTTATCGGTGTTTTGCCGTACCGTGGCGGTTAACTGTTCCATGCTGGCGGCGGTCTCCTCCAGCGCCGAGGCCTGCTGTTCGGTACGGGAAGAGAGGTCGCTGCTGCCGGCGGAAATTTCGCCTGCGCCAGTATAGATAGAGTCTGCGTTATCGCGCACCGCGCTGACGGTACGGATTAACGACTGCTGCATCGTTTTAAGACCGGCGGCCAGTTGGCCCATTTCACTGCGTCCTTCGGCCTCTATCTCATGGGTAAGATCGCCGTCAGCGATCGTTTGAATGTGCGCCATAATCCGTTGCAGCGGGCGGAGTAGAACGCGTTGCAGCCCCAGCCAGATAAACGCCAGCACGATGAGCACGATAAGTAGAATTATCCCCAGCGTCCATTGCATCTGGGTAAAACTGCTCTGATTCTGATCGCTGGCTAATTTTATTAATTGCGCATTTTGAGAGAGCCACTGGTCATATACCTGCTCCATGTCATCCTGCGCTTTTTGCGCGTCAAGGTTGCCATAAGCGGCGTAATTATCGGCTTTAAGATAGTGGATAGACTGCTGCAAAACGTCATACATCTGCTTAAAGCTGGCTTCGGCCTGGGCATCCAACGCCGGATCTTTGCCTGCGATCGCTTCGGAGTTCACGTAGTTGTTGAAATGTTTTTCCGCTTCGTTGAGCGACGCGCCAGCGTTAGTTAACAGCGTGTTCATGGCGTCCAGTGAGGCGGGATCGCGCTGATTTTTTAACATGCGTATCGCCACGCGGTTAATGGTGACGCGGGTTTCGATCAATGTCTGAAAACTGCCGCCCAGTTCCTGTTGTTGGTAACTCAGCGCGCTCGCATTCTGGAAATTCAGCCGATCGCTGCTGACGGCGGAATAAAACAGTATTCCTGTCACCAACAATAAGGCGCTAAATATGCCCAGCGTCGCGATAACGCCGGTGATGACTTTGATATTTTTCATAGTGCCTAACATTCCTTATTTTGTAGACGGTATGATCAATATCGGTTGGATAAAAATTAACCTTACATCAAATCACGCTATTTCTGATTAATGGTTTGATAAGTAATAGAAAATAAATAATTTTCGCGTGAATAATATGAACAAAGAAAGGAATATCGCGGGATAACCCGGCGACACGACGCCGCCGGGTGGGAGAAGATTAGTTTTTACGCAGCAAACGTAGCGCGTTGGCGGTCACCAATACCGTGGCCCCCGTATCCGCCAGGATTGCCAGCCATAGCCCGGTAAAACCAAGTAGCGTCGTCACCAGAAAAATGGCTTTCAGCCCCAGCGCAATGGTGATGTTCTGCCGGATATTCGCGTGGGTAGCGCGCGCCAGCGTAATCATCTGCGCTAACCCGCGCAGACGGTTATGAGTAAGGGCGGCGTCAGCCGTTTCCAGCGCGACGTCAGTACCGCTGCCCATCGCAATTCCGATACTGGCGGCTTTCATCGCGGGCGCATCATTAATGCCGTCGCCCACCATGGCCAGCGGCGCTTGTTGGTTAAGGGCGGTGACTGCCCGCACCTTGTCTTCCGGCAGTAGCCCGGCTTTAAACGCCAGATCCAGCTCGCCGGCAATCGCTGCCGCCGCCCGTGGGTTATCGCCGGTCAGAATCACGCCGTTAACGCCTAACTGATGCAGTTCGCGGATGGCGTCGCGCGCATCGTCACGCAACGTATCCTGGAGGGCGAGGACGCCAAGTACGGTCTCGTTACGCAGCACCAGAACCACCGTCTGCCCGGCGTTTTCCAGTTCGCTAATTTGCCCGGCAAACGCTGCCGCAGGCTGTTTTCCCGCCGCGCAAATCAGAATTCGTTCGCCGTTAACCTGCGCTTCAATCCCGGTGCCGGCCAGCGTTCGCTGCGATTCCGCCGTCGGGATCGCCAGATCGCGTGTCTGCGCTTCGCGGACAATAGCCTGCGCCAGCGGGTGCGTAGCGCCTTGTTCTACGGCTGCCGCCAGCGCCAACAGTTCAGCTTCGCTGATACCGCTTGCCGGATGAATCGCCGTCACCCGTGGTTTACCGATGGTCAACGTACCGGTTTTATCAAAGGCGACCTGCGTGATACGGCCCAGTTGCTCCAGCGCTGCGCCGCCTTTAATCAATGCGCCGCGCCGTGCCGCCGCCGCCAGCCCGGAGGTAATGGCCGCGGGCGTGGAGATCACCAGCGCGCACGGGCAACCGATTAATAGCAGCGTCAGCCCTTTATAAATCCACTCCTGCCAGCCGCCATCGAACATCAGAGGCGGAATAAGCGTCACCAGCAGCGCGATGACCATAATGACTGGCGTATAGATGCGGCTGAAACGGTCAATAAACCGCTCAATGGGCGCACGGCGCTCTTCCGCCTCTTCAATCAGCGTCAGGATACGGTCAATCGCGCTGGCGCCAGGTTCAGATAGCACCTCCAGGGTGACGAGACGGTCAACGCTGGTCGCGCCTGCCGGGACTTTGTCGCCCGTTGCGCGCTCCACAGGGATAGACTCGCCGGTGAGCGCGCTTTCATCAAAGCTGGCGAAACCGGAAACCAGTTTACCGTCGGCGGGTAAACGCCCCCCGGCGGCGACTTCGATAATATCGCCCGGTCGCAGGGTATTAATAGCGACCTCTTCCCGCACGCCGTCGCGCAGACGGGTCGCCGTTTCCGGTTTAAGCGCCATTAACGCGCTGACGCCTTTACGGGCGCGGCTGGCGGCCCATCCTTCCAGGCGCTCGCCGATGAGGAACAGCAGCAATACCATTGCTGCCTCCGCCGTCGCGCCTATAAACAGCGCGCCAATGGCGGCGACGCTCATCAGCGTTTCAATAGCGAACCAACTGCCGCTTTTCATCAGCCGCAGCGCCTGGCGGGCAATAGGATACAGACCGACCAGAGTGGTGGCGATAAAGGCCAGTTGGCCGAACGGGTGGTTAAATTGCTCCAGCCCCCAGCTTATCGCCATCATAATGATCAGCGTAATAAGCGGCAGGTTCTCTTTAAGACGAGATTCAGGTGCGGCGTCGCGCGAATCTTCGCTACGCAAGGTATAACCCGCCTTCTGTACGGCGCGTTCAATTTGCGTGCGGAGGTCGTTGTCGGCATCGACCACTAACTTTTCGGTGGCGAACAGCACTTGCGCCTGGTTGACGCCGCGAATTTGGCGTACCGCATTCTCCACTTTTCGGGCGCAGGCGGCGCAGTCCATGCCGGAGATTTTCCAGGTATAGCGCGTGCCTGTTACGGCAGTAGAAACAGGCGCGCTGGACGCGCAATGTTCTTCGCAGCAGCAGCTATCGGCCTTCTGTATTGCCGGGGCTAATCTGAAGGAGGTAAAGGGCGGGACTTTTTTGCCATCGGTATCAGGGGTCGACATAACGTCCTCCGGTTGATGATAATTTTCTCATTAACCGGAGGATACACTCTGGAGTCGACTCCAGAGTCAAGCGCTATTATTTACAGGTACAGCGAGCGAACAATCAGGAAGTGTCCGGCAAAGTAGCAGGCGGCGGCAATCGCGTTATCCGCCCGGAAACGGCGGCGGTAATGGCTACCCAGCCAGACGATATTGCCGATAAACAGCAGCGTCGCGCCGGTAAAGGCCGAAAGGGCTGGCGCCGTTGGACGGAAGAACCACAGTTCGCCCGCCAGCCAGACCATGACCAGCGTCATGGCGATAAAAGTACACACCGGCCAGCGTAGCTCCTCCAGTCGCGTCCAGATAACGGCGATAAGCAACGCGCCGACTATCAGTAACGCCAGCGGCAGCGGCCAGAAGAACGACAACGTCATTTGGCTGGCAAAGTAAATGGTGTAGAGCAGATGCGATAAGAAAAATGCCCCGACGGCGTACAGCAGGCGTTGACGCGGTAAGAGCGTTAACGCATCGCCGACCAGCGAGGCGCACAGTCCGGCCAACACAAGATAACTGATGGCGTCAAACATCGGCGCTTGCCAGGCCAGTAACAGCAACAGTAATAACGTGACGGGCTTAAAAACCCAGCGTTGCCAGGCTGGCCCGCGATAGGAGGCGTCCACATACAGCCATGCGGACAGGCAGACAGCGATAAACGACCAAAGCATCTTAATTCCTTGAATTCGTTATTTTTTCGCAAACGGTATGCTTGCGGCTCTATTATTCAGTGTAGAGGCCGTGACGGTCAGATGACAACACTATAACGGGCAGGGTATGCTTATTTCCGCATTTTCTGACAGGTTAACAGTATGAGTAAGCCACCGCTTTTCTTCATTATAATCATTGCATTAATCGTAGTTGCCGCGTCGTTCCGCTTCGTTCAGCAACGGCGGGAAAAAGCCGCTAATGAGGCGGCGCCGTTACAGCAAAAGCAGGTCGTGGTCAGCAATAAACGGGAGAAGCCGGTTAACGACCGACGCTCTCGCCAGCAGGAAGTGAGCCCGGCGGGAACCAGTATGCGCTATGAGGCCAGTTTTAAGCCGCTCAATGGCGGTCTCGAAAAAACGTTCCGTTTACAAGCGCAGCAGTACCACGCTTTGACGGTGGGCGATCAAGGTACGTTGAGCTATAAGGGAACGCGGTTCGTCGGGTTTGTTAGCCGTACCCCGGATAACGAATAAACCGTCATCCGGCAGCAAACGTTATTTTTTGTTCTTAAACTTCTTCTGCCAGACCAGCAGCTCAAACACGCCGAACAGGAAAATGCGGATTTTCTCTCCCGCCGTCATCTGCGGACCCGCTTTCGGTATCGTTGATTTCAGCAACGCCAACTGCATACCGTGCATCAGCGCCATGAACACCAACGCCACGTTGACGAAGATATTGAGCGGGCGCGGGAAGGGATGCACCAGATTAAGAATCAAAAATGCCCACACGAAGAGCATTAATAAGCGGCCCAGATTAATCAACATCATTTTCTCCTTGCGCGTCGCGCTGATACAGACGATAAGCGACCTGTCCGGCCACCTTTTCTCGATACAATGCCCAGTTCGCCGGAACGGGCGGCAGACCGTTTTCCACCTCGCTTTCTACGTAGATTAGCGCGTCGTCGGCCAGCCATCCCTGGGTTTCCAGCAATTGTAACGTCTCTTCCAGCAGCCCTTTACGAAACGGCGGGTCGACAAAGACGACGTGATGCGGCGTCCCCGGCTGGCTGAGGAAGGCCAGAGTATTGGTATTGACGACGCGAGCATTGTTGGCTTTCAGCGTCGCCAGATTTTTTTGCAACTGCTGCGATACGGCGCGATCCATTTCCAGTAACGTTGCCTGGGCCGCATAACGCGATAGCGCTTCCAGAGCCAGCGCGCCGCTGCCGGCAAAGCAATCCAGACAATGGGCGTCTACCATTACCGGAGCCAGCCAGTTAAATAACGTTTCGCGCACGCGATCGGTGGTGGGACGCAGACCCGGGCTGTCCGGAACCGGTAATTTACGGCCACGCCATTGCCCGCCAATAATGCGGATTTGGCCGCTGCCAGAGTGAGTCGGTTTTTTCATTTCTCTTGCTCGAACCGCCTGTTGCAAGTTATTCCAGGCGGTGATGTGAATTAAGTTAAGTGATAGACTATTTCATCATTTTTTTAGCTTCCATGTATATAGCGCCGCGAGGGGTGTAGTCGCAGATGGCAAAACAGAAAAAACGTGGCTTCTTTTCCTGGTTGGGCTTCGGTGATAAAGAGCAGAAGCAGGAACAGACCGAAGAACAGCAGATTGTTGAGGAACAACGACCGGCTGAGCCCCCTGTTGAAACGGCGGCAGACGTAGACGCGCAAACGCCCGCGCACAGCAAAGCAGAAACAGAAGCCTTTGCGGAAGAGGTGGTGGACGTTACTGAGAAAGTTCAGGAGAGCGAAAAACCGCAGCCGGTAGAGCCGGAGCCCGCGGCGGCCATTGAGACGGCAGCGCCGCAGATCGCGGTGGAACGCGAGGAATTGCCGCTGCCGGAAGAGGTCAAAGACGAGGCTATCTCGCCGGAAGAGTGGCAGGCCGAAGCGGAAACTGTAGAGGTCATTGCCGCGGTAGAAGAAGAGGGCGAAAACGCGGCGAAATTCACCGACGAAGAGCTGGAAGCGCAGGCGCTGGCCGCTCAGGCGGCGGAAGAGGCGGTGATGGTTGTTCCGCCGGCGGAAGAAGACGCGCCGGTGGAAGCGATCGTTCAGGAGCAGGAAAAACCGACTAAAGAAGGTTTCTTTGCCCGCCTGAAACGCAGTCTGCTGAAAACCAAAGAAAATCTCGGTTCCGGATTTATCAGTCTGTTCCGCGGCAAGAAAATCGACGATGATTTGTTCGAGGAGCTGGAAGAGCAGTTGCTCATCGCTGATGTCGGGGTGGAAACCACGCGTAAGATTATCGCTAATCTGACGGAAGGCGCCAGCCGCAAACAGCTTAAAGATGCCGAGGCGCTGTATGGTCTGTTGAAAGACGAGATGGGCGAGATTCTGGCGAAGGTAGACGAACCGCTTAATATTGAAGGTAAAACGCCTTTTGTTATTCTGATGGTTGGCGTGAACGGCGTGGGTAAAACCACCACTATCGGTAAACTGGCGCGCCAGTTTGAGCAGCAGGGTAAATCAGTGATGCTGGCGGCGGGGGATACTTTCCGCGCGGCGGCGGTCGAACAGCTACAGGTCTGGGGACAGCGTAACAACATTCCGGTTATCGCCCAGCATACCGGCGCGGACTCCGCCTCGGTGATTTTTGACGCTATCCAGGCCGCGAAGGCGCGTAATGTGGATGTGTTAATTGCCGATACGGCAGGGCGTCTGCAGAACAAGTCGCACCTGATGGAAGAGCTGAAAAAAATCGTTCGCGTCATGAAAAAGCTGGACGAAGAAGCGCCACATGAAGTTATGCTGACCATTGACGCCAGCACCGGACAGAACGCGGTAAGCCAGGCCAAACTGTTCCATGAAGCGGTAGGCTTAACCGGTATTACCCTGACCAAGCTGGACGGTACGGCGAAAGGCGGGGTGATTTTCTCGGTAGCTGACCAGTTTGGCATTCCTATCCGTTACATTGGCGTGGGCGAACGTATCGAGGATTTGCGTCCGTTTAAGGCGGACGATTTTATTGAGGCACTTTTTGCCCGAGAGGATTAACAATGATTCGCTTTGAACATGTCAGCAAGGCCTATCTCGGCGGGAGACAAGCGCTGCAGGGAGTGACATTCCATATGCGGCCAGGCGAGATGGCGTTTCTGACCGGCCACTCCGGCGCGGGGAAAAGTACCCTGCTGAAGCTAATCTGTGGGATTGAGCGGCCCAGCGCCGGCAAAATCTTCTTCAGCGGGCATGATATTACGCGTCTGAAAAACCGCGAAGTGCCGTTTTTGCGCCGCCAGATTGGGATGATTTTCCAGGATCACCATCTGCTGATGGATCGCACGGTCTATGACAATGTGGCGATACCGTTAATCATTGCCGGCGCCAGCGGCGATGATATCCGTCGTCGTGTGTCGGCGGCGCTGGATAAGGTTGGACTACTGGACAAAGCGAGAAACTTCCCGATTCAACTCTCCGGAGGCGAACAACAGCGCGTGGGCATCGCCCGCGCGGTGGTCAATAAGCCAGCGGTATTGCTGGCGGATGAACCGACCGGGAACCTGGACGACGCGTTGTCGGAAGGGATTTTACGTCTGTTTGAAGAGTTTAACCGCGTAGGGGTGACGGTACTGATGGCGACGCACGATATTGGACTTATCTCCCGTCGTTCCTATAGGCAGCTCGTCCTGAGCGATGGACATCTGCATGGAGGCCTGGCCAATGAATAGGCGCGACGCGATTAACCAAATCAGGCAGTTCGGCGGACGGCTGGATCGACTGCGTAAGTCTCGCGGCGGAACAGGCGGCGGGCGCAACGCGCCAGGACGCCAGAAGCCGACGCCAAAACCGAACTCACGTAAAACGAATGTCTTTAATGAACAGGTGCGCTATGCCTGGCACGGCGCGCTGCAGGATCTGAAAAGCAAACCGCTGGCGACGTTTCTGACGGTGATGGTGATCGCCATCTCCCTGACGCTGCCCAGCGTCTGTTACATGGTCTATAAGAACGTCAACCAGGCGGCGACTCAGTATTATCCGTCGCCGCAGATCACCGTTTATCTGCAAAAAACGCTGGATGATGACGCGGCGGCGCGGGTTGTTGGGCAGCTTCAGGCCGAGCAGGGCGTTGAGAAGGTCAACTACCTGTCCCGTGAGGACGCGCTGGGAGAATTCCGCAACTGGTCGGGTTTTGGCGGCGCGCTGGACATGCTGGAAGAGAACCCGCTGCCGGCGGTAGCGGTGGTGATCCCCAAGCTGGACTTCCAGAGTACCGCCTCGCTTAATACGCTGCGCGACCGTATCTCGCAGATTAACGGCATTGACGAAGTCCGCATGGATGATAGCTGGTTTGCGCGCCTGGCGGCGCTCACCGGGCTGGTGGGCCGCGTGTCGGCGATGATTGGCGTGCTGATGGTCGCGGCGGTCTTCCTCGTTATCGGCAACAGCGTGCGCCTGAGCATTTTTGCCCGTCGCGACACCATTAACGTGCAAAAGCTGATTGGCGCGACCGATGGCTTTATCCTGCGTCCGTTCCTCTATGGCGGCGCGTTGCTCGGTTTTTCCGGCGCGTTTCTTTCACTGATATTGTCTGAAATTTTGGTGATGCGTTTATCATCGGCGGTGACTGAAGTGGCGCAGGTCTTCGGCACGAAGTTTGATCTCAATGGCTTATCGTTCGATGAGTGCCTGCTGCTGCTGCTGGTCTGTTCCATGATTGGCTGGATCGCCGCCTGGCTGGCCACGGTGCAACATTTACGTCACTTTACTCCCGATTGATAAAATCGTGGTATAATCTTTCCCTGCAATGGGCTTCCGTTCGCAGGGAAAGAGTCCCTGTTGTCTCTTCCCCGCGCGTCATCTTTATGTCACAAGATTTGTGCAAATTATGCACAGTGTTACATTGAACTTGTGGATAAAATCACTGTCTGATAAAAGAGTGGGTGATATTCTCGTTGCTCATCGGCTTTGGCACGGTTGTTGCTCGCTGACGGTGCCAGGCAATACTGATTGAGAGGATTTGAATGACCAAAGAAATGCAAAATTTAGCTTTAGCCCCTGTTGGCAACCTGGAATCTTATATCCGGGCGGCGAACGCGTGGCCGATGTTATCGGCTGACGAGGAGCGGGCATTGGCTGAAAGGCTGCATTACCAGGGCGATCTGGAAGCAGCTAAAACGCTGATCCTGTCTCACCTGCGCTTTGTTGTTCATATTGCTCGTAACTATGCGGGCTATGGTCTGCCGCAGGCGGATTTGATCCAGGAAGGCAACATCGGCCTGATGAAAGCCGTACGTCGTTTTAACCCGGAAGTAGGCGTGCGCCTGGTTTCCTTCGCCGTACACTGGATTAAAGCAGAAATTCACGAATACGTGCTGCGTAACTGGCGTATCGTTAAAGTCGCAACCACGAAAGCGCAGCGTAAGCTGTTCTTTAATCTGCGTAAAACCAAGCAGCGTCTGGGCTGGTTTAATCAGGATGAGGTTGAAATGGTGGCGCGCGAACTGGGTGTTTCCAGTAAAGACGTGCGTGAGATGGAGTCGCGTATGGCGGCGCAGGACATGACGTTTGACATGTCTTCGGACGATGAGTCCGACAGCCAGCCAATGGCGCCGGTGCTGTATCTGCAGGATAAATCGTCTAACTTTGCCGACGGCATTGAAGACGATAACTGGGAAGAGCAGGCCGCCAACCGACTGACCGACGCGATGCAGGGGCTCGACGAGCGTAGCCAGGATATTATCCGCGCTCGCTGGCTGGACGAAGACAATAAGTCTACGTTGCAGGAGCTGGCCGATCGTTACGGCGTCTCCGCTGAGCGTGTGCGCCAGCTTGAAAAGAACGCCATGAAAAAGCTTCGCGCTGCGATCGAAGCGTAATCTTCGCGAATTGCCAATGAACCCTCGAATGTGAATTCGGGGGTTTTGTTTTTTGTAGGCCGGATAAGGCGTTTACCCTGCCATCCGGCAACACGTTTGCCCGATGGCGCTTCGCTTATCGGGCCTACGGGCCCTTCCTCTCCCCCACCGACACAAATCTGTTATCTGGATGTAAATTTAGCTATTCCAAAATAATAAAAATCGGGTATGTTTTAGCAGAGTATGCTACTAAAGCACGGGTAGCTAGCCAATAATCGAAATAAAGTGCTGAACAATAACACCACAACACACGTAACAACCAGAATAATGGGGATTATCAGGATGAATATGAAGGGTAAAACGTTATTGGCAGGATGTATCGCCCTGTCATTAAGCCATATGGCATTCGCCGAGGACATTAAAGTCGCGGTTGTCGGCGCGATGTCCGGTCCGGTGGCGCAGTATGGCGACCAGGAATTTACCGGTGCGGAGCAGGCAATTGCCGATATCAATGCGAAAGGCGGTATTAAAGGCGATAAGCTCGTCGCGGTGAAATATGACGACGCCTGTGACCCGAAACAGGCGGTAGCTGTCGCTAACAAAGTGGTGAACGACGGCATCAAGTATGTTATCGGTCACTTATGCTCCTCTTCCACACAGCCAGCGTCTGATATCTACGAAGACGAAGGCATCCTGATGATAACCCCGGCGGCGACCGCGCCGGAGCTGACCGCGCGCGGCTATAACCTGATTTTGCGCACGACCGGCCTGGACTCTGACCAGGGACCAACGGCGGCAAAGTATATTCTGGAGAAGGTAAAACCGCAGCGCATCGCGATTATCCACGATAAGCAGCAGTACGGCGAAGGGCTGGCGCGCGCGGTGCAGGACGGTCTGAAGAAAGGCGGCGTTAACGTCGTATTCTTTGACGGCATCACCGCCGGCGAAAAAGATTTCTCCACTCTGGTAGCGCGCCTGAAGAAAGAGAATATCGACTTTGTCTACTACGGCGGTTATCACCCGGAAATGGGGCAGATCCTGCGCCAGTCCCGCGCCGCAGGGCTGAAAACCCAGTTTATGGGGCCGGAAGGGGTCGCGAACGTCTCGCTGTCTAACATCGCCGGAGAGTCGGCGGAAGGCTTACTGGTCACCAAACCGAAGAACTACGATCAGGTGCCAGCGAACAAACCGATTGTGGATGCCATCAAAGCCAAGAAACAAGATCCTAGCGGCGCATTCGTGTGGACCACCTACGCCGCGCTGCAATCCTTACAGGCGGGGCTGAACCAGTCTGACGATCCGGCGGAAATCGCCAAATACCTGAAAGGCGCCACGGTCGACACCGTAATGGGACCGCTGTCGTGGGATGAGAAAGGCGATCTGAAAGGATTTGAGTTCGGCGTGTTTGACTGGCATGCGAATGGTACGGCGACAGACGCTAAGTGAGTAACAGCCCGGTGGCGCTTTGCTTACCGGGCCTACAACGAGCACTTCGTAGGCCGGATAAGCAAAGCGCCATCCGGCTTTTTTGCGCCTGTAATCCGCCCGATGTTGAAAAAAATATCACGACGAAATACACTGTATGTACGGTGTATTACCGTACATTATCCAGGAGTCTCTTTCATGTCAGCCCTAAAAAAACAGCGTATCGATCTGCGGCTCACAGACGGCGATAAAAGCATGATTGAAGAAGCGGCCGCCATTACTAATCAATCAATCACGCAATTTATGTTGAATAGCGCAGCGGAGCGAGCCGCAGAAGTGCTTGAACAGCACCGTCGGGTTATTCTTAATGAAGCATCCTGGGCGCGAGTCATGGATGCGCTTAGTCATCCTCCCACCCCCAATGAGAAATTAAAACGCGCGGCGCAACGTCTACAAGACATGGAGTGAACCGTGGACAACCTGACAATAGAGATTCTGGCTGATAACGCAGAATACAACTGGCGGCAGTTCGACTGCGGTGAGGCATCATTAAACCTTTTTTTAACGCAGCATCTTCAGCGCCAGCATAACAACAAAATCTTGCGCGGTTATGTACTCAGAACCACTACGCCAGAACGGCGAGTGTTGGGGTATTACACCCTGTCAGGAAGCTGCTTTGAACGCGCGTCGTTGCCTTCCAGAACCCAGCAAAAGCGCATCCCTTACCAGAATATCCCCAGCGTTACGCTGGGCCGTTTAGCGGTCGATCTCTCATTACAGGGAAAAGGGTGGGGAGCTATATTGGTCACGCATGCGATGAAAGTGGTGTGGTCGGCATCACTGGCCGTTGGGATTCATGGCATCTTTGTGGAAGCGTTAAACGAAAAAGCCCAGGCCTTTTATCAGCGGCTGGGCTTTATTTCTTTATCCGGAGAAAACGAGCACGCGCTGTTTTACCCGACAAAGTCGATTGAGCAACTTTTTGGCTAGCGCTTCTCCCAGCCGTCATGCTGGGCGGTAAAACCTAACGCCTGCATAAACGCGGCCATCACGCTGCGGTCTTCAACACCGACATCCGCCATCCACCACGACGAGACGTTGGGATTATCGCGGATGACTTCTTCTACCAGGTATTGCCCGACGCCGCGGCGACGGGTGATTTCACGCACGCGTAAGGAATCCAGCGCGCCCTGCGTTCCGCTCAGCGTCACTCTTACGGCGCCCAACAAACGCTCGTTAAACCGCGCGGCATAAATCCGGTGCGTTTCATCTACGCTTAATGAGGAGGCGGAATATTCCGGCCAGATTTTGCCCAGATCGATCTGATCCTGAGCGCTAAAGTGTTCTAAACGAAGAATGGTCAGCTTCATCGACGGCTTGTCCCGATTTCAAAAGATGCGATCAGTGTACCGAAACAGGCAGGCCAGATGCTTTCTCTTTTTTGTGTCATTTACCAGGTTATTAATTTTTTAACAACGATAATTACAGTTTGAAGCATTAGAGAATGGAAAACAGGCAGCATAATTCCCTGAATGCTAGTGCATTATTCCGCTTAATATGCCGTTATTTTATGCTGACAAGCGTGCTTTTTTTTGTTTATCTATAGCGAAAAGCAGAATATTATCTTTTCTTAATAGACTGAAAAATAGAGATTTTAATCTTATTATGCTTTAAATGCTGCGCTAACTCATTAATGAGTCAGTAAAAAGCGCACCATTTATAAAAAGTACAGTCTGCTTTTTAACCAGCAAAAAACAAAACATATAACATCACGAATGGGGATACAGGCACATGAAACGGAAAGCGAAAACAATAATCGCAGGGATTGTTGCATTAGCAGTCTCGCAGGGGGCAATGGCAGATGATATTAAAGTCGCCATAGTCGGGGCGATGTCCGGCCCGGTAGCGCAATGGGGCGATATGGAATTTAACGGCGCGCGCCAGGCCATTAAAGACATCAACGCTAAAGGCGGGATTAAAGGCGATAAGCTGGTCGGCGTAGAGTACGATGATGCCTGCGATCCAAAACAGGCGGTGGCGGTGGCCAACAAAATCGTTAACGACGGTATTCAGTACGTTATTGGTCACTTGTGTTCTTCTTCTACTCAGCCAGCATCCGATATCTATGAAGATGAAGGTATTCTGATGATCTCCCCGGGGGCGACTAACCCGGAGCTGACCCAGCGCGGCTATCAGTACATTATGCGTACCGCCGGACTGGACTCCTCCCAGGGGCCAACGGCCGCGAAATACATCCTGGAAACGGTGAAACCGCAGCGCATCGCTATCATTCACGATAAACAGCAATACGGCGAAGGACTGGCGCGCTCCGTGCAGGATGGCCTGAAGCAGGGCAATGCCAATATTGTCTTTTTTGATGGTATTACCGCCGGTGAAAAAGATTTCTCCGCCCTGATTGCTCGCTTGCAAAAAGAGAATATCGACTTTGTGTATTACGGCGGCTACTACCCGGAAATGGGGCAGATGCTGCGCCAGGCGCGGGCTAATGGCCTGAAAACGCAATTTATGGGGCCGGAAGGCGTGGGTAACGCGTCGCTGTCCAATATTGCGGGCGGTGCGGCGGAAGGCATGTTGGTGACGATGCCAAAACGTTATGACCAGGACCCGGCGAATAAAGCGATTGTCGAGGCGCTGAAAGCCGAAAAGAAAGATCCCAGCGGTCCGTATGTCTGGATCACCTACGCCGCCGTCCAGTCGCTGGCGACCGCAATGACGCGTAGCGCCAGCCATGCTCCACTGGATCTGGTGAAAGATCTTAAAGCTAACGGGGCTGATACCGTTATTGGGCCGCTGAAATGGGATGAAAAAGGCGATCTTAAGGGATTTGAATTTGGCGTCTTCCAGTGGCACGCCGACGGCTCGTCAACCGTCGCGAAGTAATGCCAGAAGATAAGTTATCCCACCGCCCGCACGCCGGGCGGGTTTAAAAAGGTTACCTTATGTCCGAGCAGTTTCTCTATTTCTTGCAGCAGATGTTTAACGGCGTCACGCTGGGGAGCACCTACGCGCTGATTGCTATCGGTTATACGATGGTGTACGGCATTATCGGCATGATCAACTTCGCTCATGGCGAGGTGTATATGATCGGCAGCTACGTCTCTTTTATGATCATCGCCGCGCTAATGATGATGGGAATAGACACCAGTTGGCTCCTGGTGGCCGCCGGATTTATCGGCGCGATTATTATTGCCAGCGCCTACGGCTGGAGTATCGAGCGAGTCGCTTACCGGCCTGTGCGCAACTCCAAGCGCCTGATCGCCCTGATTTCCGCCATCGGGATGTCCATCTTTCTGCAAAACTACGTCAGCCTGACGGAAGGTTCGCGCGACGTGGCGTTACCCAGCCTGTTTAACGGCCAGTGGATTGTGGGCAGCAGCGAAAACTTTGCCGCGTCCATCACCACCATGCAGGCGGTTATCTGGATAGTCACCTTTCTGGCTATGCTGGCGCTCACCATTTTCATTCGCTACTCCCGGATGGGCCGCGCCTGCCGCGCCTGCGCGGAGGATCTGAAAATGGCCAGCCTGCTCGGCATTAATACCGACCGCGTCATTGCGCTAACGTTTGTTATCGGCGCGGCAATGGCGGCGGTGGCGGGCGTGCTGCTCGGCCAGTTCTATGGCGTAATTAACCCCTACATCGGTTTTATGGCCGGGATGAAAGCGTTCACCGCGGCGGTGCTGGGCGGTATTGGCAGCATTCCGGGCGCGATGATCGGCGGTCTGATTTTGGGCGTCGCCGAAGCGCTCTCGTCTGCATATTTAAGTACCGAATATAAAGATGTCGTGTCGTTCGCTCTGCTGATTCTGGTACTGCTGGTGATGCCGACCGGTATCCTGGGGCGTCCGGAGGTAGAGAAAGTATGAAACCGATGCATATTGCGATGGCTCTGTTCTCTGCGGCGATGTTCTTCGTTCTGGCTGGCGTCTTCATGGGCGTACAACTGGAGCTGGACGGCACCAAACTGGTGGTGGATACCGCCGCCGACATCCGCTGGCAGTGGATCTTTATCGGTACGGCAGTGGTTTTTTTCTTTCAGTTGCTGCGTCCGATGTTCCAGAAAGCGGTGAAGCACGTCTCCGGACCGAAGTTTATTCTGCCGGCGATCGATGGCTCTACCGTTAAGCAAAAGCTGTTTCTGATGGCGCTGTTGGTTATCGCCGTGGCGTGGCCGTTTATGGTGTCGCGCGGTAGCGTCGATATCGCCACCATGACCATGATTTATATCATCCTCGGTCTGGGGCTGAACGTGGTGGTGGGGCTGTCCGGCCTGCTGGTATTGGGCTACGGCGGCTTTTACGCCATCGGCGCTTATACCTTTGCGCTGCTCAACCACTATTATGGTTTGGGTTTCTGGACCTGTCTGCCGCTGGCGGGACTGGTCTCCGCCGCCGCTGGTTTCCTGCTCGGCTTCCCGGTCCTGCGTCTGCGCGGCGACTATCTGGCGATTGTGACGCTCGGCTTCGGCGAAATCGTCCGTATCCTGTTGCTCAACAACACTGAAATTACCGGCGGCCCGAACGGCATCAGTCAGATCCCCAAACCGACGCTGTTTGGTCTGGAGTTTAGCCGCAGTACCCGCGAAGGCGGCTGGGATACCTTCAGCAATTTCTTTGGCGTGAAGTACGACCCATCCGACCGGGTCATTTTCCTCTATCTGGTGGCCCTGTTGCTGGTGGTCCTGTCGTTGTTTGTCATTAACCGCCTGCTGCGTATGCCGCTGGGCCGGGCGTGGGAAGCGTTGCGTGAAGATGAGATCGCCTGTCGCTCATTAGGTTTAAGCCCGACGCGCATCAAGCTGACCGCTTTTACTATCAGCGCCGCGTTTGCCGGTTTCGCCGGGACGTTGTTTGCCGCCCGCCAGGGCTTTGTCAGCCCGGAATCCTTCACCTTCGCCGAATCCGCCTTCGTGCTGGCGATTGTGGTGCTGGGCGGAATGGGCTCGCAGTTTGCGGTGATCCTGGCGGCGGTTCTGTTGGTGGTGTCGCGCGAGTTGATGCGCGATTTCAACGAATACAGCATGTTGATGCTCGGCGGTTTGATGGTGTTGATGATGATCTGGCGCCCGCAGGGATTGCTGCCGATGACGCGTCCGCAGTTGAAGCTGAAAAGTGGTCAGGCGAAAGGAGAGCAGGCATGAGTCAGCCATTATTAGCGGTTAACGGCCTGATGATGCGCTTTGGCGGTTTGCTGGCGGTCAACAATGTATCGCTGGAATTGCGTGAGCGGGAAATTGTGTCGCTGATTGGCCCTAACGGCGCGGGTAAAACGACGGTGTTTAACTGCCTGACCGGTTTTTATAAGCCGACAGGTGGTACGATCACGTTGCGCGAGCGGCATCTGGAAGGATTGCCGGGCCAGCAGATCGCCCGCATGGGCGTGGTACGCACTTTCCAGCATGTGCGCCTGTTTCGCGAAATGACGGTGATTGAAAATCTGCTGGTGGCGCAGCACCAGCAACTGAAAACGGGCCTCTTTTCCGGCCTGTTGAAAACGCCCGCTTTCCGCCGCGCGCAAAGCGAAGCGCTGGACCGCGCGGCGACCTGGCTTGAGCGTATTGGCCTGCTGGAACATGCCAACCGCCAGGCCAGTAATCTGGCCTACGGCGACCAGCGCCGGCTGGAGATTGCCCGCTGCATGGTGACGCAGCCAGAAATTCTGATGCTCGACGAACCGGCGGCTGGCCTTAACCCGAAAGAGACCAAAGAGCTGGATGAGCTGATTGCCGAACTACGTAACCATCACAACACCACTATCTTGCTGATTGAACACGATATGAAGCTGGTGATGGGCATTTCCGATCGCATTTACGTGGTGAACCAGGGCACGCCGCTGGCGAACGGCACGCCGGAAGAGATCCGCAACAACCCGGACGTCATCCGCGCTTATCTGGGTGAGGCATAAGATGGAAAAAACGATGTTAACGTTTGAAAAAGTCAGCGCCCACTACGGCAAGATTCAGGCGCTGCACGACGTCAGTCTGCACATCAACCAGGGGGAAATCGTTACCCTGATTGGCGCTAACGGCGCGGGGAAAACGACGCTGCTTGGCACCTTGTGCGGCGATCCGCGCGCCTCCAGCGGACGGGTGGTGTTTGACGGTAAAGACATCACCGACTGGCAGACGGCGAAAATCATGCGTGAAGCGGTAGCGATAGTGCCGGAAGGGCGGCGCGTCTTCTCGCGGATGACGGTGGAAGAGAACCTGGCGATGGGCGGTTTTTTTGCCGAGCGCGATCGGTTTCAGGAGCGTATCAAATGGGTATACGAGCTGTTTCCGCGCCTGCATGAACGCCGTATCCAGCGAGCGGGCACCATGTCCGGCGGCGAACAGCAGATGCTGGCGATTGGCCGCGCGCTGATGAGCCAGCCGAGGCTATTGCTGCTGGATGAACCGTCGCTGGGGCTGGCGCCGATCATCATCCAGCAGATCTTCGACACCATTGAGCAGTTGCGCGAGCAGGGTATGACCATCTTCCTTGTCGAGCAGAACGCCAACCAGGCGCTGAAGCTCGCCGACCGCGGTTATGTGCTGGAAAACGGCCACGTGGTGCTATCCGATACCGGTGATGCGCTGCTGGCGAACGAAGCGGTGCGCAGCGCCTATCTGGGCGGATAAGGCGCAGTTTACAGCTGCCATCTGGCAAACGCGCCCGGTGGCGCTACCGCTTACCGGACCTGGCGGATTACTCGGCATTCGGCAAATCAGTAGAACATTTTTCGTACCAATATGTTATAGTTGAGAATAATTATCAACTATATCCACCGAAGAAGGAGCAAGGATGATACGTTCAGGCGCCTGCATAATGGGAACGCTGTTGTTCGCGGCTTCGTTCAGTGTTAACGCCTTAACCTCAAACGATTTTGATCCCCGCGATCCTGCTATCTGGCAAGAAGAAACCGCAACGCCTTATCCACTGGCCGCAACGACCTGCGAAGTGCGTCATCATCCGGATTGTGCAACGTGGGAGGATGAAAAATCCGACATTCAGCGTGAACGCGAGCGGCGAGATCAGCGGCGCTTACAAAATCTGTACAAAAAGTATTCTCATCGTGATTAACTGCTGACGCCAGCCAAATAACGCATGTCTGGTCGGCATTACGCTGTCAGACGTGCCGTAGCTCCCACTTTTCTTTTCCGGCGCTTTCACTGCCTTGCCATCTCTCTGTCGCCTTACTATCTTTTTTTTGTAATAAAAAAGTTATTTTTCTGTCATTCGAGCATGTCATGTTACCCCCGCGAACATAAAACGCGTGATATCGCGCATCCCGGCACAAAAAGAGAGATAACCGATGATATCGTTACGACATACAGCTTTAGGACTGGCGCTGAGTCTGGCATTTACGGGTCAGGCGTTGGCCGTCACCACTATTCCATTCTGGCATTCAATGGAAGGGGAGTTAGGCAAAGAAGTTGATTCACTGGCGCAACGTTTCAACCAGGCCAATCCGGATTACAAAATCGTTCCGGTCTATAAGGGGAACTATGAACAGAACCTGAGCGCCGGGATCGCGGCATTCCGTACCGGCAACGCGCCGGCAATATTGCAGGTTTATGAGGTTGGGACAGCGACCATGATGGCCTCGAAAGCCATTAAGCCGGTTTATGAAGTGTTTAAAGACGCCGGTATTAACTTTGACGAGTCCCAGTTTGTACCGACCGTTGCAGGCTACTACACCGATGCTAAAAGCGGGCATCTGCTCTCCCAGCCCTTTAACAGCTCCACGCCGGTACTGTACTACAACAAAGACGCCTTTAAGAAAGCCGGTTTAGATCCGGAACAGCCGCCGAAAACCTGGCAGGAGCTGGCTGACTATACCGCGAAACTGAGAGCGGCAGGCATGAAATGCGGTTACGCCAGCGGCTGGCAAGGCTGGATCCAACTGGAAAACTTCAGCGCCTGGAACGGTCTCCCCTTCGCCAGTAAAAACAATGGCTTTGACGGTACAGATGCGGTGCTGAAGTTTAATAAGCCAGAGCAGGTGAAACATATCGCGCTGCTGGAAGAGATGAATAAAAAAGGCGATTTTAGCTATGTTGGGCGTAAGGACGAGTCTACCGAGAAGTTTTATAACGGTGACTGCGCGATGACAACCGCGTCCTCCGGCTCGCTCGCCAATATCCGCCAGTATGCCAAATTTAACTATGGCGTGGGTATGATGCCGTACGACGCTGATATCAAGGGCGCGCCGCAAAACGCCATTATCGGCGGAGCCAGCCTATGGGTCATGCAGGGTAAAGATAAAGAAACCTATACCGGCGTCGCCAAATTCCTCGACTTCCTGGCAAAACCGGAAAACGCTGCTGAATGGCATCAAAAAACTGGCTACCTGCCGATTACCACCGCCGCCTACGAGCTGACCCGCGAGCAGGGTTATTACGATAAAAACCCCGGTGCGGATATCGCCACTCGCCAGATGTTGAATAAGCCGCCGTTACCCTTCACCAAAGGCTTGCGTCTGGGCAATATGCCGCAGATTCGTACTATCGTGGACGAAGAGCTGGAAAGCGTCTGGACCGGGAAGAAAACCCCACAACAGGCGTTGGATACCGCAGTGGAGCGCGGGAATCAGTTGCTGCGTCGTTTTGAGAAAGCGAGCAAATCTTAAGTGTATAAGTGCCTGGTGGCGCTGCGCTTATCAGGCCTACAGCGTTTGTAGGCCGGATAAGGTGCTTGCACCGCCATCCGGCACCTTCCAGGAAAAGAACCTTCATGTCATCATCCCGTCCGGTGTTCCGCTCGCGCTGGCTGCCGTATTTACTGGTTGCCCCGCAGTTGGTTATCACCGTTATTTTCTTTATCTGGCCTGCGGGCGAAGCGCTGTGGTATTCGCTGCAAAGCGTCGATCCGTTTGGTTTTTCCAGCCAATTTGTCGGGCTGGAGAATTTCGTCGCGCTTTTTCACGACAGTTATTATCTCGACGCCTTCTGGACGACGATTAAATTCAGCGCGCTGGTCACGTTTAGCGGCCTGCTGGTCTCGCTGTTTTTCGCCGCCCTGGTGGATTACGTGGTGCGCGGCAGCCGTTTTTATCAGACGCTGATGCTGCTGCCTTATGCCGTCGCGCCCGCCGTCGCCGCCGTATTGTGGATTTTCCTGTTTAACCCGGGGCGGGGATTAATCACCCATTTCCTCGGCGAATTCGGCTATGACTGGAACCACGCGCAAAACAGCGGTCAGGCGATGTTCCTGGTGGTATTTGCGTCAGTCTGGAAGCAGATTAGTTACAACTTTTTATTCTTCTTTGCCGCGCTGCAATCCATTCCCCGCTCGCTGGTGGAAGCGGCGGCCATTGACGGCGCCGGGCCGATTCGTCGTTTCTTCCGGCTTTCTTTGCCGCTTATTGCGCCGGTCAGTTTCTTCCTGCTGGTGGTCAACCTGGTGTACGCCTTTTTCGACACCTTCCCGGTGATCGACGCCGCGACCGCTGGCGGGCCGGTACAAGCCACCACGACGCTGATTTATAAGATCTATCGCGAAGGGTTTACCGGCCTGGATCTCTCGGCGTCCGCCGCGCAGTCGGTGGTGTTGATGTTCCTCGTCATCATTCTGACGGTGGTGCAGTTCCGCTATGTGGAAAGTAAGGTGCGTTACCAATGATAGAGAATCGTCGCGGGCTGACAATATTCAGCCATACCATGCTGATTCTGGGGATCGCGGTCATTTTGTTTCCGCTGTATGTCGCGTTTGTCGCGGCGACGCTGGACGACCGCGCGGTGTTTGAGACGCCGATGACGCTGCTTCCCGGCACGCAGTTACTGGAGAATATCAAAACTATTTGGGTCAACGGCGTCGGTGTTAATAGCGCGCCATTCTGGCTGATGATGCTTAACAGTTTCATTATGGCGTTCAGCATTACGGTAGGCAAAATCACGGTATCTATGCTTTCCGCATTCGCCATCGTCTGGTTTCGTTTTCCCCTGCGTAACCTGTTCTTCTGGATGATTTTTATCACCCTGATGCTGCCGGTTGAAGTGCGTATCTTCCCGACGGTGGAAGTGATCGCCAACCTGAAAATGCTCGACAGCTATGCCGGTCTGACGCTACCGCTGATGGCGTCCGCTACCGCCACTTTCCTGTTTCGTCAGTTCTTTATGACGCTTCCGGATGAACTGGTGGAGGCGGCCCGTATTGACGGCGCGTCGCCGATGCGCTTTTTCCGCGACATCGTGTTGCCGCTGTCAAAAACCAACCTGGCGGCGTTATTCGTCATCACCTTTATCTACGGCTGGAACCAGTATCTGTGGCCGCTGTTGATTATCACCGACGTGAATCTTGGCACTGCCGTAGCGGGTATCAAAGGGATGATCGCCACTGGCGAAGGTACCACGCAATGGAACCAGGTGATGGCGGCAATGCTGCTGACCCTTATTCCCCCGGTTGTCATCGTTTTAGCCATGCAGCGCGCGTTTGTGCGTGGCCTGGTCGATAGTGAGAAATAAAATGGCTGGTTTAAAACTACAGGCAGTAACCAAAAGCTGGGACGGCAAAACCCAGGTAATTCAACCGCTGACGCTGGACGTGGCGGATGGCGAATTTATCGTGATGGTCGGGCCGTCCGGCTGCGGCAAATCAACGTTGTTGCGGATGGTGGCCGGTCTGGAACGCGTGACCAGCGGCGATATCTGGATTGATCGCAAACGGGTCACCGAGATGGAGCCCAAAGATCGCGGCATCGCGATGGTATTTCAGAACTATGCTCTCTATCCCCATATGAGCGTAGAGGAGAACATGGCGTGGGGACTAAAAATTCGCGGTATGAGCAAAGCGCATATTGAAGAACGCGTGCGGGAGGCGGCGCGCATTCTGGAGCTGGACGGCCTGCTTAAACGCCGTCCACGCGAGCTTTCCGGCGGTCAACGGCAGCGCGTGGCAATGGGGCGCGCGATCGTCCGCGAGCCGGCAGTCTTTTTATTCGACGAACCGCTCTCTAACCTCGACGCCAAGCTGCGCGTGCAGATGCGTCTGGAGTTACAACATCTGCATCGTCGTCTTCGTACCACCTCGCTCTATGTTACTCACGATCAGGTAGAGGCGATGACGCTGGCCCAGCGGGTGATGGTGATGAATAAAGGCGTCGCAGAACAGATTGGCACGCCGGTAGAGGTATATGAAAAACCGGCCAGTCGCTTCGTGGCGAGCTTTATCGGCAGCCCGGCGATGAACCTGTTGGATGGCGTTATCAGCGCTTCCGGCGACCGTTTCGAATTGCCTGGCGGTCTGGCGTTGCCGATTGGTGCGGGCTATCGGGGGCATGCCGGACGTAACATGACGCTGGGTATCCGCCCGGAGCATATTGCGTTAAGCTCGCAGGCGGAAGGCGGCGTGCCGTTAACGGTAGACACGCTGGAGATTCTGGGCGCGGATAATCTGGCGCATGGGCGCTGGGGCGATCAGAAACTGGTGGTGCGGTTGGCGCATCAGCAGCGCCCGGCGGCGGGCAGTACGCTATGGCTGCATCTGCCGGAACATCAGCGACATCTTTTTGATGGCGAAACAGGACAACGTGTATGAGTAACTGGCCTTATCCTCACATTGTCGCCCATCGCGGCGGCGGTAAACTGGCGCCGGAAAACACTCTGGCGGCGATTGACGTGGGCGCGCGATACGGGCACACCATGATTGAGTTTGATGCCAAGCTGTCGAAAGACGGCGAAATTTTCCTGCTGCATGACGATAACCTGGAGCGCACCAGCAACGGTTGGGGCGTGGCGGGCGAGTTGAACTGGCAGGATTTATTGCGTGTGGACGCTGGCGGTTGGTTTAGCGGCGAATTTAAAGGCGAGCCGCTGCCGTTGCTCTCGCAGGTGGCGGAGCGCTGCCGTAAACACGGCATGATGGCGAATATTGAGATCAAACCGACAACGGGGAGCGGAAGGCTAACAGGACGCGTCGTGGCGTCGGCCGCCCGCGAACTGTGGGCCGGGATGACGCCGCCGCTGCTTTCTTCCTTTGAGATAGAGGCGCTGGAAGCGGCGCAGGCGGCAGCACCTGAACTGCCGCGCGGGTTACTGCTGGATAAATGGCGTGAAGACTGGCGTGAACTGACGACCCGTCTGGGCTGTGTTTCCCTCCATCTCAACTATAAATTACTCGATGAGACGCGAGTACAAGAGATTAAGGCCGCGGGTCTGCGGATTCTGGTGTATACCGTCAATCAGCCCCAGCGGGCGGCAGAACTGCTGCGCTGGGGCGTGGATTGTATCTGCACCGATCGTATTGATGACATCGGCCCTCACTTTCAGTTTTAAGGGCTGATGGTTTTCAGCGGGATGTCAGGCTGCGGCGTCCCGCTGTCCTGCTGCAACATTGGCTGGGAATGGTTTAGCATCCGGTCCGGATTTCCGCTGCCGCTGAGCATTCCGCCCTGCGTATTGGGCAGCGTTTGCTGGCCGAGCATACCGTTGCCCGGCTGTCCCTGCTGAACCCGCTGCGTATTGGCATTTAACTGCGACTGTAGATTTTGCTGCTGGCTGCGCGCCTGCGTTTGCATCTGTTGTTTCAACATACCCTGCTGCTGAATCTGCTGCGTTTGCATCTGCGTCTGCATACGCTGCTGGCTGGGAATCTTATAACCTGGCTGATTAGGATTATTCATAGTGTTAATTGGCTGGGCCAATACAGCAAAGGGTAACAAAGCCGTAATAAGTAGTAAGCGTTTCATTGTCGTCTCCTCCCGATGAGGCCTCTTTTTAAGTGTACCTCTATTTCGCCATGATGATGATTTTTTAAGCGTTGTGGACCAGGATTAAACGGGACATACACCCATTTATCTGGAGAAAAACAACGATGAAACCAACGTTTATGCGCTGGGTGGCGATCGCCGCTCTGCTGGCCGGGGGGACGTTTAGCGCGGTGGCCAATCCTCCCGTCGCGCCGCCAGTCTCCTATGGTGTTGAAGAAGATGTCTTTCATCCTGTGCGGGCGACGCAAGGGATGGTGGCCTCGGTGGATGCAACGGCGACGCAGGTTGGCGTGGATATCTTAAAGCAGGGCGGTAATGCCGTGGATGCCGCCGTCGCCGTGGGCTATGCGCTGGCTGTGACGCATCCGCAAGCCGGGAATCTGGGCGGCGGGGGATTTATGCTGCTGCGCACTAAAGATGGCGCTACTACGGCGATTGATTTTCGTGAAATGGCGCCTGCTGGCGCGACCCGTGATATGTTCCTCGACGAGCAGGGTAACGCCGATGCGAAAAAGTCGCTGACGTCGCATCTGGCATCCGGTACGCCGGGTACCGTGGCGGGGTTCTCGCTGGCGCTGGAGAAATACGGCACGATGCCGCTGAATAAAGTGGTGCGTCCGGCGATGAAGCTGGCGGAAGAGGGTTTTGTGGTTAACGATGCGCTGGCCGACGACTTAAAAACTTACGGCAGCGAAGTGATCCCTAATCATGAAAACAGCAAAGCCATTTTCTGGAAAGACGGCGAGCCGCTGAAAAAAGGCGATAAGCTGGTCCAGAAGAATCTGGCGAAAAGCCTGGAAATGATTGCCGAAAATGGCCCGGATGCGTTTTATAAAGGGGCGATTGCTGACCAGATTGCCGGAGAAATGCAGAAGAACGGCGGTCTGATGACCAAAGAGGATTTAGCCAGCTATAAAGCCGTTGAGCGTTCGCCAATCAGCGGTGACTATCGCGGGTATCAGGTCTTCTCCATGCCGCCGCCATCCTCAGGCGGTATTCACATCGTGCAAATTCTCAATATCCTTGAAAATTTCGACATGAAGAAGTACGGCTTTGGCAGCGCCGATGCCATGCAAATCATGGCGGAAGCGGAAAAATACGCCTACGCTGACCGCTCAGAGTATCTGGGCGATCCGGACTTTGTGAAAGTGCCGTGGCAGGCGCTGACCAACAAAGCCTATGCGAAAACGCTGGCCGATCAAATTGATATCAACAAGGCCAAACCTTCCAGCCAGATAAAACCGGGCAAGCTCGCCCCGTATGAAAGCAACCAGACCACCCACTTCTCGGTGGTGGATAAAGACGGCAATGCTGTGGCGGTGACCTATACCCTGAACACCACCTTCGGCACAGGAATTGTGGCGGGAAATACCGGTATTCTGCTGAATAATCAAATGGATGATTTTTCTGCTAAACCCGGTGTACCTAATGTTTATGGCCTGGTAGGCGGCGATGCTAGCGCGGTCGGTCCGAAGAAGCGTCCGCTGTCGTCGATGTCGCCCACTATCGTGGTAAAAGACGGCAAAACCTGGCTGGTGACCGGCAGTCCTGGCGGGAGTCGAATCATCACTACTGTGCTGCAAATGGTAGTGAACAGCATTGATTTTGGCATGAACGTCGCCGAAGCGACCAACGCGCCGCGTTTCCATCATCAATGGTTGCCGGACGAACTGCGGGTAGAAAAGGGCTTCAGCCCCGATACGCTAAAGTTGCTGGAACAGAAAGGGCAGAAAGTCGCGCTGAAAGAAGCGATGGGCAGCACCCAAAGTATTATGGTTGGACCGGATGGCGAACTGTACGGTGCGTCTGACCCGCGTTCGGTGGATGATTTAACGGCGGGATACTGATTTTTAATTCCAGGCCCGGTGTCAGACACCGGGCTATTTGCAGATTATGCCGTGAGTAATCGGGCTGGATTATCAATACAAAGCTTGCGCAGAGTATCGTTGTCTACTCCGCGAGCAGCCAGATAGGCGAGGAAGACATTCGGGACAAACCCCCAGCCATTTCCGCCATTTTTCGCCCACATCTGTTTGAGAAAAACATCATGGCTTAAAACGATTTGGTCGGCGTAACCCAGTGCAATCAGATTCGCTACTGCATCTGCGGTCTCCTGAACGCCCGGCGCGACACCTTCTTTTGGGAAGGTGATGTCCAGACCAATCATGTCAAATTCAAGCCATACGCCGCGGTCGAGCATTTTACGTTGATAGACGACATCTTTTCCTGAAGGGTCCGAATGCGCCAGCGAGACTTTTGCCGGAGAGACGTTCATTTCTTCCAGCACGATATCCAGCACCTCATCCCCCAGCCGCAGCCACCCTGGCATATGGATATTCATCGCCGTGTGGGGGTTGTTACATTGTGCCAGAGACGCTGCCCGCAGGCTGTTACGCTCCGCTTGGGTAAACGCGGGAGATACGCCGATTTCACCGATCATGCCAGCGCGAATATCCGTCTCGCCAATACCCTGATTCAGTTCTTTATCAATGAGTGAGGCTAACAGCTCAACAGGTTTATGGATCCGGGTACTTTCAAATTTCTCCAGATAAGGTCCGGATGACGCAACGATATTCAAACCCGTTTTTAAGGCAACTTCTCGCAGCGCTGAGGCGTCCCGTCCAATGGATTCTGATCCGGTGGCGTCGACAATCGTCCTGCCGCCCAAAGACATAAAGTTATTGATTTCGAAGATAACATCATCAATCTCTTTGCGGTCCATGTTATCGGCGCAGCAGTATGGGTCGTGTTTCAGCCCCCACTGCAGGTCAGCACTGACTTTCTTTCCCACCAGTTGCTGAGAAAAAGCATAATGTGGCTCGTCTACGACCGAAGACAGATCGTTAAACAGATGTTCATGCGGTAGCGTCAGCCCCATATCCGTATGCGCCACCGGGCCTGTTACGGTTTGCAGGAAACCTTTCATTCTGACACCTCTATTCTTTGCGCCATTTTGGATGCTCTGTATTCAGGGATGGTGGTCACAATCGCACCGACTAACGCGAACAGCGTACCGATGATGGTGACCAGGTAGACCGTATTGCCTAATGAAGGGATCAATTCATCAATTAGCACTGAGCCAAGCAGTTGGCCTGCTGTTGACGCTACGCCCAGCATCAATAGCCCTAAGCCTCTCACCAGAATCGCCATTAGCCCGATGGACAGCAGACCCAGCGGACCACCGAGATACATCCACCATGTATCGGGTAACTGGATGGTGACATGGCCTAATGCGATACGTATCGCCAGCGCTGCGCCCAGGACACAAAAGCCGACGATGAAGTTCCATGTAATGGACACCAGCATGGAGCCCGTTGCCTCGGCGACTTTCGCATTCCCCGCAGGCTGCCAGCCAGCGAGTAACCCTGCCAAAAAGGGGAGGATAGCGAGCAGGATAAACGAGGTTGAGTGCCACTGTGGCGACACGACAAAAATGGTGGCGATAACGGCGAACAATGCGCCAGTAATGCGCCATGGCGTAAAATATTTCTTCTCCTCCACACCGATGCCAAAACGGTCGCACAGCAGGCCGGAAAGAAGCAGGGCAGAAATTAATGCCGTTTGAAAGGTGGCAACGCCCAGCGCGCTGGCGGATGCGCCTTCAGAAAATACGACCATAGCCCCGCATAATCCTGCAAACCAATTCCATAGCGGGATTTTTCTCTTTTTAATCAGAGTAGGGATTGAGGCGAATTGCTGGCGTGTTTCTTTGCGCGCAATAATAATAAAAAACATGACGACCAGACCGCTGGCAAACGAGATTACTGCGCAAGCATTACCGTCTTGTAACCAATGTCCTAACTGCCCATTAACGGCAGACTGCATCGGGGAAAGCATACCGGCTAAGATGGTGGCAAGCATCAGTAAGGGGGTTGAGTACTTATTCTTGTTCATACATCAATCCTTATATTTTATAAAAGGAGTAACTTTCGTTACTCCATTGTTTTTTATTTTCTGGCGATGAATTGAAGCGTGTTGACCCACAGGTCGGTATAAAACGGCCATGACATAAACTGCTGGGTTCCCCAGTGTGGGGAGCAGTCGCTCATAAAACAGGCTGTTTTACCCTGTTGGTATTCACCGAACACTAACAATGGGTCATTATTTATTGTTAATACGACATCGGCATCGTCTCTGGCGACGGCCTGGTTATATCCAAGAAATACCGGATAATCTGAGAATCCGTTAACAACAGGATGTTCAGGTGAGACAGCCTCAGCACAGATACCTTCGGGCTTTTCTACCCGGTCATCGCCATCAAGCATAATAACTGGCAGAACCTCAGCAAGAACGGTGTTCTTATAATTGGCTTTTGCCTCAATACCCATGAATGACAGATAGCCGCCAATCATGAGTAGTCCACCGCCATTTTTGACGTACTCTTTAATGGACTCCAGAGCGTTTGGTTTTATTTTTAGCTGATAAAATGTCTCGTTTTGCAACAGGAAGGTATTACTACCAATGTCGCTAATAACAATCACATCGTAACGATTTAATTCGTCAATACTCTCTGGAAAGGCAATTTGTACTGTGTGGGCAGGCATGTAATCAATATCAACGCCGCCTTTCCTCAAGCATTCTAGTAACCATGTAGCGCCTTCTTCATATTTACTGGAGGTGAAACTGTCATAACCTTTTGAATGAATCATATGAATATGCCAGGATTCTCCAATAAAGAGCACCTTTAGTTTTTTCTGCGTATTGTTCATAGTCTGCTCCTTGATTTAGTGAGTAGAGATAGTTTGTTTGTAATGTGAACCCTGAATACGATGAAGAACGGAGTCGTTTTCCGGCATATCAGAGGCATTAGGCGTTTCAACCGCAAGTGAGGCAAATGCGCTGGCGTAGCACAATGCGGATGCCAGTGACTTTCCTTTTGCAAGACCAGATGCGAGGGCGCCATTGAAAGCGTCACCCGCTCCCGCAGTATTTTTTACAACTGCCGGAAATGCCGGGGAATAGATGAATTGTGTTCCGTCATAAGCGAGAGAACCTTTGCTACCTAATGTAATAATGGTATTTTTGACGCCTTTCTGATGAATAATTTTGGCCGCGCATTTGGCTGATTCGATATCATTAACCGCCATATTGGCCAGCAGGCCTGCTTCCGTTTCATTTGGCGTAATATAGTCAATGTTATCAATGATGGTGTTAACCATGTCATTGTACGGCGCTGGATTGATGATGACCGGTATGTCATTTTTTTGTGCGAGACGAATTGTTTGCTGCAGCGCTTCGTAATTCGTCTCCAGTTGGACAAGAACAATATCTGAATGAACAATGGCTTCTTTCTGAATGGTGATTTCATCAGGGGAAATTGTCATGTTGGCGCCAGGGTAGATAGCGATGACGTTATCTCCGGTATCTCCATTCACCATGATGGTTGCTGTTCCTGTTTGTGTTTCTTTGGTCTGGTAGATAACACTTTTATGGATTTTTGATGAGTTTATAAAATTAATGGCGTAATCACTAAAATGATCTGAGCCGACTTTAGTAATAAAATGCACATCAGAGTCGGCATAGCTTGCTGCTAATGCCTGATTACATCCCTTACCGCCGGGTGAAAAAATAAATTTATCGGCCAGCAATGATTCTCCCGTTGAGGGTAATCTCGGTAGATAACTGATGATATCAACATTGAACGAGCCAATAACACATACATTATTTTTCATGGCAGAGAGACCTTTTTTTATTTTCTGCGCTGATTCATATTTTTCCAGCACATAAGCAATTTCATTTTTTGCGACGTTATCAAGAGAATCAAGGGTAATAAATGCACCACCATGACAGCGAGTAAGATATCCCTGTCCGGCAAGTTCATTGAGATCTGAACGAATAGTTTCCTTTGTTACCTTGAGACTTTTCGCCAGATTTGAAACTTTTACAACTCCCGAAATACTGAGTTCCTTCAATATTCTATGATGGCGTTCAAATTTCATTTTTTACCTCACCGTGGTTAAATTAGTCCCGGGAGGAGTATATTGTTGTGATTGTCACCATAAAGTGATGGCAGAAACCAAAAAAAAACAAAAATGTAATATTAATATTGCTAAAATTACGGAAAAAACGGTGATAAAGCTTAAAGTGGTAATAACCATGAAATTCAGGTGGTTATTGTTTTGATATAGGGGAAGTAGGCTGCAATAACTGGAATGTTGTGAAGGTTTGTGACGTTTCGCCCCACAGGGTGGGGCGGGGAAGCGCTATTTCACGCGCGCCATAAAGTACGCATCAACGTACTCACCGTTGCGCAGGCCGTATTTCTTACCGGTACCTTCGATTTCAAAGCCGTACTTCTTATACACCGCCACCGCGGGCTCGTTATCAACAAACACCGTTAACTCAATACGCTCGACGCGCAGCCAGTTGTCGCACATGTCGATCATGGTGCGGATCAGCGCGCTGGCAATGCCACGATTGTGCCACCGGGCATCCACGCAGATACCAAAATCGGCCACGTGGCTGCGGCGGGGACGTTGGGTGACCTGAATAGAAAGATGGCCAACGACAATATCGTCAATGCAGGCAACCAGTTGTTTAACCCCGGCTTGCTCGGTTAGCCGCGCCTGCCACATTTCGAGGGAAGGATGAGGAACCTGTAGCGTGTTGTGGTACACCTCCGGCTGGGCGTGGATCTGACGAATGGCGTCGTAATCTTTCGGTTCAGCGTGGCGTATCACTATTTCACTCATTCCTTATCTCCTGCAGGGGTAATTGTGTATTTACACTCGCTGAGAAAGAAAATTCCGTCAACCGCATTTTTTTGCAAAAAGAAGTAGACAAGTGCGAATGAGAATGATTATTATTGCCTTGCGTTCAGGGGAACCCCTACGGAGAACCTGAAAGCACGACATTGCTCACATTGCTTCCAGTATTACTTTGGCCAGCTTTTGCTGGCTTTTTTTTTTTGGGGTTTTGTTTCAGCCTGGCTTACTTGTCATTTTGTTCCCGGGAAGTGCTCGTGCTCCTCACGTACATTTAGTACGCTCCGGGCCCTGCGCGCTTGCCGTGAACAATCTGCCTGCGCCACTTACGCCCGATCTTGAGGCATCTGCTTTTGTAGGCCCAAAAAGGCAACGCCGCATCCGGCAAAGAATCCAACATTCAGTCTCCTCACGCTTTGCGCTATGGTGTAAACAATCATCTTCAAAAGGATCGTCTCATGACCTTACACTGCGCATTTATTGGATTCGGCAAAAGTACCACCCGTTACCATCTCCCCTACGTTCTGAATCGTAAAGATACCTGGCATGTCGCACATATTTTCCGTCGTCACGCTAAACCGGAAGAGCAGGCGCCGCAGTATTCGCATATTCACTTCACCAGCGATCTGGATGAGGTGTTGGGCGATCCGCAGGTAAAGCTGGTGATCGTCTGTACGCATGCTGACAGCCATTTCGAATACGCCAAACGCGCGCTGGAAGCGGGTAAAAATGTGCTGGTTGAGAAACCTTTCACGCCGACGCTGGCGGAGGCAAAAGTGTTGTTCGACCTGGCGCGAAGCAAAGGACTGACCGTCACGCCGTATCAGAATCGGCGTTTTGATTCCTGTTTTCTTACTGCTAAAAAAGCGATTGAGAGCGGGAAACTGGGCAAGATTGTCGAAATTGAAAGCCATTTCGATTATTACCGCCCGGTAGCAGAAACCAAACCGGGCCTGCCGCAGGACGGCGCATTCTATGGACTTGGCGTCCACACCATGGATCAAATTATTTCGCTATTTGGCCGTCCGGATCATGTCGCGTATGACATTCGTAGCCTGCGTAATAAAGCGAATCCGGATGACACCTTTGAAGCGCAACTGTTTTATGGCGATTTGAAGGCTATCGTTAAAACCAGCCATCTGGTGAAAATCGACTATCCGAAGTTTATTGTTCACGGCACCAAAGGTTCGTTTGTGAAATACGGTATCGATCAACAAGAAACCAGCCTGAAAGCGAACATTATGCCTGGCGAGCCGGGTTTTGCCGCTGACGAATCCGTCGGTGTGCTGGAGTATGTCAATGACGACGGCGTTACGGTGAAAGAAGAGGTGAAACCGGAAACGGGTGACTATGGTCGCGTCTATGATGCGCTGTACCAGACGTTGACCGTCGGTACGCCTAATTACGTCAAGGAATCTGAAGTTCTTACCAACCTGGAAATCCTCGAACGTGCTTTCGAACAGGCAACGCCTGCGACGATAACCCTCGCTAAATAGCCCTTACAGACTCCTCTGCGCTTATTCATATTTTTTGAACAGAGGAGTCAATTTTCACCCTCTATGATCCCGGACGGAATGAGTCCACACTTATTCCATCGAAAACATCTGGGGGTGAACACAATGATCTACTTAC
The DNA here is from genome assembly GCF_020150755.1 of Salmonella sp. A29-2. Classification (NCBI taxonomy): domain Bacteria; kingdom Pseudomonadati; phylum Pseudomonadota; class Gammaproteobacteria; order Enterobacterales; family Enterobacteriaceae; genus Salmonella; species Salmonella sp. A29-2. The sequence continues at coordinate 320,129 of NZ_CP083731.1, forward strand.
GCAAAGCAAACGACCGCGGTCATGCGAATCATGGCTGGCTTGACTCCTGGCATACCTTTTCTTTTGCCGATTATTACGATCCGAACTTTATGGGGTTCTCGGCGCTGCGTGTGATTAACGACGATGTGATCGACGCAGGCCAGGGTTTCGGCACGCATCCGCATAAAGACATGGAAATTTTGACCTATGTACTGGAAGGCGCCGTAGAACACCAGGACAGTATGGGCAATAAAGAACAGGTTCCGGCCGGTGAATTCCAGATTATGAGCGCCGGGACCGGCGTTCGCCACTCCGAGTACAACCCGAGCAAAACGGATCGTCTGCGGCTGTACCAGATCTGGATCATTCCGCAAGAAACCGGCATCACGCCGCGCTACGAACAGCGCCGCTTCGACGCCGCGCAGGGCAAGCAACTGGTGCTTTCGCCAGATGCTCGCGATGGTTCGCTGAAGGTCCACCAGGATATGGAGCTGTACCGCTGGGCGCTGCTCAAAGATGAGCAGTCGGTGCATCAGATTGCCGCTGAGCGCCGCGTCTGGATCCAGGTGGTAAAAGGTAACGTGACCATTAACGGTACCAAAGCGACGACCAGCGACGGCCTGGCGATTTGGGATGAGCAGGCAATCTCGATTCATGCCGACAGCGACAGCGACAGCGAAGTGTTGTTGTTTGACTTGCCGCCAGTCTAAAAATACACGTCATCCTTCAAGCCGCATCTGTGTTGGCTTTATTACTCGGCCCATCCATAGGCCTCGCCCCTTCGGGGCCGCTGCGAGCAGCGTTCAAATCTGCTCCCGGCAGATTTGTCGCTCACCCCGGGAGCGTACTTAATGTACGCTCCCGGGGATTTACTGAGGGACATCCTTGTCCCTCACCAGAGGCAACCTTCGGTTGTTCAAATTCGTTCCTGACGAATTTGTCACTGCGTCGCCGCCTTGATGCAACTCGAATGATTTTGTGTATTTCTCACAATAAAAAAACGACTTTTTTTCTCTGCGAAGGTTCACGCACGTCCGTGGTAAACTGGGCAAATCTATCCCTTTTATACCTTTCAGGACGATGAAAAAGAAAAGACCCGTACTTCAGGATGTGGCCGACCGTGTGGGCGTGACCAAAATGACGGTCAGCCGTTTTTTGCGTAATCCGGAGCAGGTCTCCGTCGCGCTGCGGGGTAAAATTGCGGCTGCGCTTGATGAGCTCGGGTACATTCCTAATCGCGCGCCTGACATTCTTTCCAATGCCACCAGCCGCGCCATTGGCGTTCTGCTGCCGTCTTTAACCAACCAGGTCTTTGCGGAAGTGTTACGCGGCATTGAGGCCGTCACCGATGCCCACGGGTATCAGACCATGCTGGCGCACTACGGCTATAAACCGGAGATGGAGCAGGAGCGCCTGGAATCGATGCTCTCCTGGAATATCGACGGCCTGATCCTCACTGAGCGTACCCATACGCCGCGCACCTTAAAAATGATCGAAGTCGCCGGGATTCCGGTGGTGGAACTGATGGACAGCCAGTCGCCGTGTCTCGATATTGCCGTCGGTTTTGATAACTTCGAGGCCGCACGCCAGATGACCGCCGCGATTATCGCGCGTGGTCATCGTCATATCGCCTATCTGGGGGCGCGCCTCGACGAACGTACTATCATCAAGCAGAAGGGTTATGAACAGGCGATGCGGGACGCAGGCCTGGTTCCTTACAGTGTGATGATGGAGCAATCTTCATCCTACTCTTCCGGTATCGAACTCATGCGCCAGGCGCGACGTGAATACCCACAGCTTGACGGTATTTTTTGCACCAACGATGACCTGGCGGTGGGGGCGGCCTTCGAATGCCAGCGCCTGGGGCTAAAAATCCCGGACGACATGGCGATCGCCGGGTTCCACGGTCATGACATCGGCCAGGTGATGGAACCGCGTCTGGCAAGCGTCCTGACGCCGCGCGAGCGAATGGGCAGCATTGGCGCGGAACGTCTGTTGGCCCGCATTCGCGGCGAAACGGTCACGCCGAAAATGTTAGATTTAGGTTTCACCTTGTCACCGGGCGGATCTATTTAGTCTGACAACTTTGAAGTAGCTCACACTTATTCACTTTTGGCACGAATGGTCATTGCGTCGTGAATGGTGCGGTTGGACAATGTTACCGATAACAGTTACCCGTAACAAATTTTGCAACTTGTAGAGTGGGGGCCCGCTTTGAGCACGACTAATCATGATCACCACGTTTACGTTCTGATGGGCGTATCAGGCAGCGGTAAATCCGCTGTCGCAAGCGCCGTGGCGCATCAGCTTCATGCCGCGTTTCTGGACGGCGATTTTCTGCATCCGCGCTGCAATATTGAAAAAATGGCCTCCGGCGAGCCGTTGAATGATGATGACCGCAAACCGTGGTTACAGGCGCTGAACGACGCCGCTTTCGCGATGCAGCGTACCAATAAAATCTCGCTGATCGTCTGTTCCGCACTGAAAAAACATTATCGTGACCTGCTGCGCGAGGGAAACCCGAACCTCTCCTTTATCTATCTGAAAGGTGATTTCGACGTCATTGAAAGCCGTCTGAAAGCGCGCAAAGGTCATTTCTTCAAAACCCAGATGCTGGTGACGCAGTTTGAAACGCTGCAAGAGCCGGGTGCCGACGAACGCGATGTTCTGGTGGTGGATATCGACCAGCCGCTGGAAGGCGTCGTGGCGAGCACCATTGAGGTCATCAATAAAGGCAGTACGCTGTGAGTACATTAACACTGGTTTTAACCGCCGTCGGTTCCGTCTTACTGCTGCTGTTTCTCGTGATGAAGGCGCGTATGCACGCCTTCGTCGCGTTAATGGTCGTCTCAATGGGCGCGGGGCTTTTTTCAGGGATGCCGCTTGATAAAATCGCCGCGACCATGGAAAAAGGGATGGGCGGCACGCTGGGCTTCCTGGCGATTGTGGTCGCGCTGGGGGCGATGTTCGGTAAAATTCTGCATGAAACCGGCGCGGTCGATCAGATAGCCGTCAAGATGCTTAAATCCTTTGGCCATAACCGCGCGCACTATGCGATTGGCCTGGCCGGCTTGATTTGCGCGCTCCCGCTGTTCTTTGAAGTGGCGATTGTGCTGCTGATAAGCGTGGCGTTCTCAATGGCGCGTCATACCGGCACAAACCTGGTGAAGCTGGTCATTCCGCTGTTTGCGGGCGTGGCGGCAGCCGCGGCGTTTTTGTTGCCTGGGCCTGCGCCGATGCTGCTGGCTTCCCAGATGCATGCTGATTTCGGCTGGATGATCCTGATTGGCCTGTGTGCCGCCATTCCTGGCATGATTATCGCCGGGCCGCTGTGGGGGAATTTTATCAGCCGTTATGTTGAGCTGCGTATTCCTGACGACATTACCGAGCCGCATCTGGGTGAAGGTAAAATGCCTTCTTTCGGCTTCAGCCTGTCGCTGATCCTGCTGCCGTTGGTGCTGGTAGGACTGAAAACGATCGCCGCGCGTTTTGTGCCGGAAGGTTCCACCGCTTACGAATGGTTTGAGTTTATCGGCCACCCCTTCACTGCGATTCTGGTCGCTTGTCTGGTAGCGATTTACGGCCTGGCGATGCGTCAGGGGATGCCGAAAGACAAAGTGATGGAAATCTGCGGCCACGCGCTGCAACCGGCGGGCATTATCCTGCTGGTGATTGGCGCAGGCGGGGTGTTCAAACAGGTACTGGTTGACTCCGGCGTCGGCCCGGCGCTGGGCGAAGCGTTAACCGGTATGGGACTGCCGATTGCCATTACCTGCTTTGTGCTGGCGGCGGCGGTGCGCATCATTCAGGGTTCCGCGACCGTGGCGTGTTTAACCGCGGTCGGTCTGGTGATGCCGGTCATTGAGCAACTGAATTTCTCCGGCGCGCAGATGGCGGCGCTCTCTATCTGTATCGCCGGCGGTTCAATTGTGGTTTCTCATGTTAACGACGCCGGCTTCTGGCTGTTCGGTAAATTTACCGGCGCGACCGAAGCGCAGACGCTGAAGACCTGGACGATGATGGAAACTATCCTCGGCACGGTCGGCGCGATTGTCGGGATGATTGCTTTCCAACTGCTGAGCTGAGTCTTGTTGCCCGGTGGCGCTGTGCTTACCGGGCCTGGAAACGGGCACATGTCGATACCGTAAGCCGGGTAAGGCGTAATCGCTACCCGGTTTTTTTATTGAGGTGTGCATGGCAATCGCCCAACGACATTTTGCCTCGCCATGTTTCAGTACGCGCATAAAAGCAGGCAAATTTCTACGCTGATCCATAATTAGGATCAATAAAACAGCGACGGAAATGATTCCCTTCCTAACGCAAATTCCCTGATAATCGCCACTGGACTTTCTGCTTGCGCGGTAAGGCAGGATAAGTCGCATTACTGATGGCTTCGCTATCATTGATTAATTTCACTTGCGACTTTGGCTGCTTTTTGTATGGTGAAGGATGCGCCACAGGATACTGGCGCGCATACACAGCACATCTCTTTGCAGGAAAAAAACGCTATGAAAAATGTTGGTTTTATCGGCTGGCGCGGAATGGTCGGCTCTGTTCTCATGCAACGCATGGTAGAGGAGCGCGATTTCGACGCTATTCGCCCTGTTTTCTTTTCTACCTCCCAGTTTGGACAGGCGGCGCCCACCTTCGGCGGCACCTCCACCGGCACGCTACAGGACGCTTTTGATCTGGATGCGCTAAAAGCGCTCGATATCATCGTGACCTGCCAGGGCGGCGATTATACCAACGAAATTTATCCAAAGCTGCGCGAAAGCGGATGGCAGGGTTACTGGATTGACGCGGCTTCTACGCTGCGCATGAAAGATGATGCCATTATTATTCTCGACCCGGTCAACCAGGACGTGATTACCGACGGCCTGAACAATGGCGTGAAGACCTTTGTGGGCGGTAACTGTACCGTTAGCCTGATGTTGATGTCGCTGGGCGGTCTCTTTGCCCATAATCTCGTTGACTGGGTATCCGTCGCGACCTATCAGGCCGCCTCCGGCGGCGGCGCGCGCCATATGCGCGAGCTGTTAACCCAGATGGGTCAGTTGTATGGCCATGTCGCCGATGAACTGGCGACGCCGTCTTCCGCAATTCTTGATATTGAACGCAAAGTTACGGCATTGACCCGCAGCGGCGAGCTGCCGGTGGATAACTTTGGCGTACCGCTGGCGGGAAGCCTGATCCCCTGGATCGACAAACAGCTCGATAACGGCCAGAGCCGCGAAGAGTGGAAAGGCCAGGCGGAAACCAACAAGATTCTCAATACTGCCTCTGTGATTCCGGTTGATGGTTTGTGCGTGCGCGTCGGCGCGCTGCGCTGTCACAGCCAGGCGTTCACCATCAAGCTGAAAAAAGAGGTATCCATTCCGACGGTGGAAGAACTGCTGGCGGCACATAATCCGTGGGCGAAAGTGGTGCCGAACGATCGTGATATCACTATGCGCGAATTAACCCCGGCGGCGGTGACCGGCACGTTGACTACGCCGGTTGGTCGTCTGCGTAAGCTGAACATGGGGCCAGAGTTCTTGTCGGCGTTTACCGTAGGCGACCAGTTGTTATGGGGCGCCGCCGAGCCGCTGCGTCGAATGCTGCGCCAGTTGGCGTAGTAGCTATTGCAGCGCTTATCGGGCCTGCGTGTGGTTCTGTAGGCCGGATAAGGCGCGCTCGCGCCGCCATCCGGCGGGGGAATTTGTGTTAAACCAGGGGTGCATCGTCACCCTTTTTTTTGCGTAATACAGGAGTAAACGCAGATGTTTCATTTTTATCAGGAGTTAAGCAGAGCATTGGCTATTCTTTAAGGGTAGCTTAATCCCACGGGTATTAAGCCTAACCTGAAGGTAGGACGACGCAGATAGGATGCACAGTGTGCTGCGCCGTTCAGGTCAAAGAAGTGTCACTACCTGATGTTGAATTCAGTGAGATGGAGTGACGCCACAAAACAGGATGACAAACCATGTCCAGTCGTATCGATAGAGACGTGATTAATGCGCTAATTGCAGGACATTTTGCGGACCCTTTTTCCGTACTCGGAATGCACCAGACCCAAGCCGGACTAGAAGTCCGCGCCCTATTACCTGACGCCACCGACGTATGGGTGATTGAACCCAAAACCGGACGTAAAGTCGGCAAACTGGAATGTCTCGACGCTCGCGGTTTTTTCTGCGGCGTTTTACCCCGACGTAAAAATTTCTTTCGCTATCAGCTCGCCGTGACCTGGCACGGACAGCAGAACCTCATCGACGATCCTTACCGTTTTGGTCCATTAATACAGGAAATGGATGCCTGGCTATTGTCGGAAGGCACCCACCTGCGTCCTTATGAAACGCTGGGCGCGCACGCCGATACGATGGATGGCGTCACCGGCACCCGTTTCTCCGTCTGGGCGCCTAATGCTCGCCGCGTTTCGGTTGTCGGGCAATTCAACTATTGGGATGGGCGTCGCCACCCGATGCGTCTGCGCAAAGAGAGCGGTATTTGGGAGCTGTTTATCCCCGGCGCGCATAATGGACAACTGTATAAATTCGAGCTGCTTGATGCGAACGGTAATCTGCGCATTAAAGCCGATCCCTATGCTTTTGAGGCGCAGATGCGTCCGGAAACGGCGTCGATGATTTGCGGACTGCCGGAGAAAGTGACGCCAAGCGAAGAACGACAAAAAGCCAATCAGTTTGATGCGCCGATCTCGATTTATGAGGTGCATTTAGGTTCATGGCGCCGCCATACGGATAACAATTTCTGGCTGAGCTATCGTGAGCTGGCGGATCAGCTTGTGCCTTACGCCAAATGGATGGGCTTTACGCACCTTGAACTCTTGCCAGTCAACGAACATCCGTTTGACGGCAGTTGGGGCTACCAGCCGACCGGCCTCTACGCGCCGACCCGCCGCTTTGGTACGCGGGACGACTTCCGCTATTTCATCAATGCGGCCCATGCGGCGGGCCTTAACGTCATTCTCGACTGGGTGCCGGGCCATTTCCCGTCCGATGAATTTAGCCTCGCGGAGTTTGACGGCACCCACCTCTATGAGCACAGCGACCCGCGCGAGGGCTATCACCAGGACTGGAATACGTTGATCTACAACTATGGTCGTCGTGAAGTCAGTAATTATCTGGTGGGTAACGCCCTGTACTGGATGGAGCGTTTTGGGATTGATGCGCTGCGTGTCGATGCGGTGGCCTCTATGATCTACCGCGACTACAGCCGCAAAGAGGGCGAGTGGATACCGAACGAGTTCGGCGGTCGTGAAAACCTGGAAGCCATTGAGTTTCTGCGTAATACCAACCGCATTATTGGCGAGCAGGTGCCCGGCGCGGTCAGCATGGCGGAAGAGTCGACAGACTTCTCTGGCGTGACGCGTCCACCGGAAACGGGCGGCCTGGGGTTCTGGTACAAGTGGAACCTGGGCTGGATGCACGACACGCTGGACTACATGAAGCTGGACCCGGTGTACCGCCAGTATCATCACGACAAGCTGACCTTTGGTATGTTGTACAACCATACCGAAAACTTTGTTCTGCCGCTGTCGCACGATGAGGTGGTTCACGGCAAGAAATCCATTCTCGATCGTATGCCGGGCGATGCGTGGCAAAAATTTGCCAACCTGCGCGCCTATTATGGCTGGATGTGGGCCTTTCCCGGCAAGAAACTGCTGTTTATGGGGAATGAGTTTGCCCAGGGACGCGAGTGGAACCATGACGCCAGCCTCGACTGGCACCTGCTGGAGGGGGGCGATAACTGGCACCACGGGGTTCAGCGTCTGGTACGCGATCTCAACCACACCTATCGCCACCATAAAGCGTTGCATGAGCTGGATTTTGATGCTTACGGCTTTGAGTGGCTGGTGGTCGATGACAATGAACGCTCGGTACTGATTTTTGTACGCCGTGATAAAGCCGGTAACGAGATCATCGTCGCCAGCAACTTTACGCCCGTGCCTCGCCACGACTACCGCTTTGGCATCAACCAGCCGGGACGCTGGCGTGAAATTCTCAATACTGATTCGATGCATTATCACGGTAGCAACACCGGCAATGGCGGCGTGGTGCACAGCGATGAGATCGAAAGCCATGGCCGTCAGCACTCTCTTAACCTGACGTTACCGCCGTTGGCGACGATCTGGCTGATGCGGGAGGGGGAATGACGCAGCTTGCGATCGGCGAAGCAACGCCGCATGGCGCAACGTATGACGGTCATGGCGTGAATTTCACGCTCTTTTCCGCCCATGCGGAGCGCGTAGAGCTGTGCGTTTTTGATTCCCGAGGGAATGAGCGTCGCTATGACCTGCCAGGACGTCGCGGCGATGTCTGGCATGGTTATCTGGCAGGCGCCAGGCCAGGTTTGCGCTATGGCTATCGCGTACATGGCCCGTGGCAGCCAGCGCAGGGGCATCGGTTTAATCCGGCGAAGTTACTGCTTGACCCTTATGCGCGCCGGGTCGAGGGCGAACTAAAAGATCATCCGCTGTTGCACGGCGGACACGATGAACCGGACTACCGCGATAACGCGGCGGTGGCGCCGAAAAGCGTGATAATCAGCGACCATTATGACTGGGAAGATGACGCCGCGCCGCGCACGCCGTGGGGAAAAACGGTCATCTATGAAGCGCATGTCAAAGGGCTGACCTACCTGCATCCGGAACTCCCCCAGGAGATACGCGGCACCTATAAAGCGCTCGGTCATCCGGTCATGGTGGCGTATTTCAAACAGCTTGGCATTACGGCGCTGGAACTGTTGCCGGTGGCGCAGTTTGCCAGCGAGCCGCGCCTGCAACGTATGGGACTGACCAATTATTGGGGTTATAACCCGATGGCGATGTTCGCGCTGCATCCCGCCTGGGCCAGTTCGCCCGAGACGGCGCTGGACGAGTTTCGCGACGCGGTGAAAGCGCTGCATCGCGCGGGGATTGAGGTCATTCTGGACATCGTATTAAACCATAGCGCCGAGCTGGATCTGGACGGTCCAACCTTCTCCCTGCGCGGAATTGATAACCGTAGCTATTATTGGATAAGGGACGATGGCGATTATCACAACTGGACGGGGTGCGGCAACACGCTCAATTTAAGCCATCCCGGCGTGGTGGAATACGCGTGCGAGTGTTTGCGCTATTGGGTGGAAACCTGTCATGTCGATGGTTTTCGTTTTGATTTGGCGTCCGTCATGGGGCGCACGCCGACGTTTCGCCAGGATGCGCCGCTGTTCGCCGCGATTAAAGCGTGTCCTGTGTTATCAACGGTCAAGCTGATTGCTGAACCGTGGGATATTGGCGAGGGCGGCTATCAGGTCGGGAATTTTCCGCCACCGTTTGCCGAGTGGAACGACCATTTTCGCGATGCGGCCCGCCGATTCTGGTTGCCGCGTAACCTGACGACCGGGGAGTTTGCCTGTCGTTTCGCCGCTTCCAGCGATGTGTTTAAACGCAATGGCCGCGCGCCCGGCGCCTCTGTCAATCTGCTCACGGCGCATGACGGTTTTACGCTCCGGGACTGCGTCTGTTTCAATCAGAAACACAATGAGGCGAACGGTGAGGAAAATCGCGACGGCACCAACAGCAATTACAGCGACAATCATGGTAAAGAAGGATTAGGCGGTCCGCTTGATTTAATGGAGCGGCGGCGCGACAGCATTCATGCCCTGCTGGCGACGCTACTGCTCTCTCAGGGAACGCCGATGCTGCTGGCAGGCGATGAACACGGCCATAGCCAGCACGGCAACAATAACGCCTATTGTCAGGATAATGCCTTAACCTGGCTGGACTGGCAGCAGGCAAACCGTGGGTTAACCACGTTTACCGCCGCGCTGATTCGTTTGCGTCAGCAGATACCGGCTTTAACCGGCAATAGCTGGTGGGAAGAAGGCGATGGCAACGTGCGTTGGCTAAATAAAAACGCGCAACCCTTGAGTGCGGATGAGTGGCAAAACGGGCCTAAGCTGATGCAAATTCTGTTGTCGGACCGTTTTCTGATTGCGATAAATGCCACGCTTGAGGTGACAGATATAGTTTTACCCGAAGGGGAATGGCGCGCCGTTCCCCCATTCGCTGGAGAGGATAATCCGGTGATAACGGCGGTCTGGCAGGGACCTGCGCATGGACTGTGTGTGTTCCAGAGAGGATAAAAAAGGAGTTAATCATGGTGAGTTTAGAGAAGAACGATCGTGTAATGTTGGCGCGCCAGCTGCCATTGAAATCTGTTGCCCTAATCCTGGCCGGCGGCCGCGGCACGCGTCTAAAAGATTTAACGAACAAACGCGCCAAACCAGCCGTCCACTTTGGTGGGAAGTTCCGCATCATCGATTTCGCCTTATCTAATTGTCTGAACTCCGGGATTCGCCGTATCGGCGTGATCACTCAGTATCAGTCCCATACGCTGGTGCAGCATATTCAGCGCGGCTGGTCACTGTTTAGCGAAGAGATGAACGAATTTGTCGATCTGCTGCCAGCTCAACAGCGTATGAAGGGCGAAAACTGGTATCGCGGCACGGCAGACGCGGTGACCCAGAACCTGGATATTATTCGTCGCTATAAAGCGGAATATGTCGTCATCCTGGCAGGCGATCATATCTACAAGCAGGACTACTCGCGTATGTTGATCGATCACGTTGAAAAGGGCGCGCGTTGCACGGTGGCCTGTATGCCGGTGCCGATCAAAGAAGCGACGGCGTTCGGCGTGATGGCGGTCGATGAAAGCGACAAGATTATTGATTTTGTCGAAAAACCGGCGAATCCCCCCGCAATGCCTGGTGACGCCAGCAAAGCGCTGGCCAGTATGGGCATTTACGTTTTTGACGCCGATTACCTGTATGAATTGCTGGCGGCAGACGATAAAGATGACGCGTCCAGCCACGATTTCGGTAAAGACATTATCCCCAAAATCACCCGCGAAGGTATGGCTTACGCGCATCCTTTCCCGCTCTCCTGCGTGCAGTCCGATCCGCAAGCCGAACCGTACTGGCGCGATGTAGGTACGCTGGAAGCTTACTGGAAGGCGAACCTGGATTTAGCCTCAGTGACGCCGGAGCTGGATATGTATGACCAGAACTGGCCTATCCGTACGCATATGGAATCGCTACCGCCTGCGAAATTCGTGCAGGACCGCTCCGGTAGCCACGGTATGACGCTGAACTCGCTGGTCTCCGGCGGCTGCATTATCTCCGGTTCGGTGGTGGTGCAATCTGTGCTTTTCCCACGGGTGAGAATAAATTCTTTTTGTAATATTGATTCGGCAGTGTTGTTACCTGAGGTTTGGGTAGGGCGCTCCTGCCGTTTACGTCGCTGTGTTATTGACCGTGCCTGTATTATCCCGGAAGGCATGGTGATTGGTGAAAATGCGGAAGAGGACGCTCGTCGTTTCTACCGTTCAGAAGAAGGTATTGTACTGGTCACGCGTGAAATGCTGCGCAAACTGCAGGTCAAACAGGAGCGATAATGCAGGTTTTACATGTATGTTCAGAGATGTTCCCCCTGCTGAAGACTGGGGGGCTGGCGGATGTGATAGGCGCGTTGCCTGCGGCACAAATTGCGGATGGTGTTGATGTTCGCGTTCTGCTTCCAGGGTTTCCCGATATCCGTCGGGGGATACCCGATGCGCATGTGGTGAGCCGCCGCGATACTTTCGCAGGTAAGATATCGCTGCTGTTCGGGCATTATAACGGCGTGGGCATTTATCTGATCGACGCGCCGCATCTGTACGAGCGTCCAGGCAGTCCCTATCACGATACGAATTTATATGCCTATACCGATAACGTGCTGCGCTTTGCCCTGTTAGGGTGGGTCGGCTGTGAAATGGCCTGCGGACTTGATCCATTCTGGCGCCCCGACGTGGTGCACGCCCATGACTGGCACGCCGGGCTGGCGCCCGCCTATCTGGCGGCGCGCGGGCGGCCGGCGAAATCGGTCTTTACCGTACACAACCTGGCCTATCAAGGCATGTTTTATGCAAAGCATATGGATGACATCGAACTGCCGTGGTCATTCTTTAATATGCATGGGCTGGAGTTCAACGGACAACTCTCCTTTTTGAAGGCCGGTTTGTACTATGCCGACCATATTACGGCGGTGAGCCCGACCTATGCGCGTGAAATTACCGAACCGCAGTTTGCTTATGGTATGGAAGGCCTGCTGCGCCAGCGTCATCTGGAAGGGCGCTTGTCCGGCATACTGAACGGCGTGGATGAGAAGATCTGGAACCCGGAATCCGATCTGCTGCTGGCGTCGCGCTACACGCGCGATACCCTGGAAGAGAAGGCGGAAAACAAGCGTCAGCTACAAATTGCGATGGGGTTGAAGGTTAACGACAAAGTGCCGCTGTTTGCCGTGGTAAGCCGTCTGACCAACCAGAAAGGTCTGGATCTGGTGCTGGAGGCGTTACCGGGGCTGCTGGAGCAGGGCGGGCAGTTGGCGCTACTCGGCGCGGGCGATCCGGTGCTTCAGGAGGGGTTCCTCGCGGCGGCGGCGGAACACCCAGGGCAGGTTGGCGTACAGATCGGCTATCACGAAGCTTTCTCGCATCGCATTATGGGCGGCGCGGACGTTATTCTGGTGCCCAGTCGTTTCGAACCGTGCGGCTTAACGCAGTTATATGGCTTAAAGTATGGCACGCTGCCTCTGGTGCGACGTACCGGGGGGTTGGCCGATACGGTCTCCGACAGTTCGCTGGAAAATCTGGCGGACGGTATCGCCAGCGGTTTTGTCTTCGAAGACAGTAACGCCTGGTCGTTGCTACGCGCGATTCGGCGTGCTTTTGTGTTGTGGTCACGGCCTTCGCTTTGGCGGTTTGTACAACGGCAGGCGATGGCGATGGATTTTAGCTGGCAAGTTGCCGCGAAATCATACCGCGAGCTGTACTATCGCTTGAAATAGTCATCCAGGAATCATTTATATGAATGCTCCGTTTACTTATGCATCGCCCACACTCAGCGTTGAGGCGCTTAAGCATTCTATTGCCTATAAGCTGATGTTTACGATTGGTAAAGACCCGGTCATTGCCAATAAACACGAATGGCTGAACGCCACGTTGTTCGCGGTGCGCGATCGTCTGGTGGAGCGCTGGCTGCGTTCTAATCGAGCCCAATTATCGCAGGAAACCCGGCAGGTTTATTACCTGTCGATGGAGTTTTTGATTGGTCGTACTCTCTCTAACGCGCTGCTCTCGCTGGGCATTTATGACGACGTTAAAGGCGCGCTGGAGGCCATGGGCTTAGATCTCGAAGAGCTGATCGATGAAGAGAATGACCCAGGGCTTGGCAACGGCGGCTTAGGACGGCTGGCGGCTTGCTTCCTGGACTCGCTGGCGACACTAGGATTACCGGGTCGCGGGTATGGCATTCGCTACGATTACGGCATGTTTAAGCAGAATATTGTCGACGGGCGGCAAAAAGAATCTCCGGATTACTGGCTGGAATATGGCAACCCGTGGGAGTTCAAGCGCCACAATACGCGCTATAAAGTGCTTTTTGGCGGGCGCATTCAGCAGGAAGGTAAAAAAGCGCGCTGGATTGAGACGGAAGAGATTCTGGCCGTCGCGTATGATCAGATCATCCCCGGTTACGACACCGACGCCACTAACACACTGCGGCTGTGGAATGCGCAGGCCAGTAGTGAAATCAACCTCGGTAAATTCAACCAGGGCGACTACTTCGCGGCGGTGGAAGATAAAAACCACTCTGAGAACGTGTCGCGGGTGCTCTACCCGGACGATTCCACCTATTCCGGACGAGAGCTACGCCTGCGCCAGGAGTATTTTCTGGTCTCGGCGACGGTGCAGGATATCCTGCACCGTCATTATCAACTGCATAAAACCTATGACAATCTGGCGGATAAAATCGCCATTCACCTCAATGATACGCATCCGGTGCTGTCAATTCCGGAGCTGATGCGCCTGCTGATTGATGAACATAAATTTAGTTGGGACGACGCGTTTGAGGTGTGCTGTCAGGTCTTCTCTTATACCAACCATACGTTGATGAGCGAGGCGCTGGAGACCTGGCCCGTCGATATGCTGGGGAAAATTCTGCCCCGTCACCTGCAGATTATCTTCGAGATTAACGACTATTTCCTGAAAACGTTGCAGGAGCAATATCCCAACGATACCAGCCTGCTTGGACGCGCGTCGATTATTGATGAGTCGAACGGCCGCCGGGTACGGATGGCCTGGCTGGCGGTGGTGGTCAGCCATAAAGTCAACGGCGTTTCTGAACTCCATTCCAACCTGATGGTGCAGTCGCTGTTCGCGGATTTTGCGAAGATTTTTCCGACCCGTTTTTGTAACGTCACTAACGGCGTTACGCCGCGCCGCTGGCTGGCGCTGGCAAACCCGCCGCTGTCTGACGTGCTGGATGAGAATATTGGTCGTACCTGGCGTACCGATCTTAGTCAGCTCAGCGAGCTGAAGCAGCATTGTGATTATCCGCTGGTCAATCATGCGGTGCGTCAGGCGAAGCTGGAAAATAAAAAACGGCTGGCGGTAGTGATAGCGCAACAACTGAATGTGGTGGTGAACCCTAAAGCGTTATTCGACGTGCAGATTAAGCGTATTCACGAATACAAGCGGCAGTTGATGAACGTACTGCATGTCATTACCCGCTATAACCGCATTAAAGAAAATCCGGAGGCCGACTGGGTGCCGCGGGTGAATATTTTTGCCGGTAAGGCGGCTTCCGCCTATTACATGGCAAAACACATTATTCATCTGATCAACGACGTGGCGAAAGTGATTAACAACGATCCGCAGATTGGCGACAAGCTGAAAGTGGTGTTTATCCCGAACTACAGCGTCAGCCTGGCGCAGGTGATCATTCCCGCTGCTGACCTGTCTGAGCAGATTTCGCTGGCAGGGACAGAAGCTTCCGGCACCAGTAATATGAAATTTGCCCTGAACGGCGCGCTCACCATTGGTACGCTGGATGGTGCGAACGTAGAGATGCAGGAGCATGTCGGCGAGGAGAATATCTTTATCTTCGGTAATACTGCCGAAGAGGTGGAAGCGTTGCGCAGGCAGGGTTATAAGCCTCGCGACTATTATGAAAAAGATGAAGAGCTACATCAGGTACTGACGCAGATTGGTAGCGGCGTCTTTAATCCGGAAGAGCCAGGTCGTTACCGCGATCTGGTAGATTCGCTGATTAACTTTGGCGATCACTATCAGGTGCTGGCGGACTACCGCAGCTACGTGGACTGCCAGGATAAGGTGGATGAGTTGTATCGTCGCCCGGAAGAATGGACGACGAAAGCGATGCTCAACATTGCCAATATGGGCTACTTCTCATCGGACAGAACCATCAAAGAGTATGCCGAAAATATCTGGCATATTGATCCGGTGCGGTTGTAGCGGTTTAACGCTTGAGAACGGGGCCAAACGGCCCCGTTTTTTATCGTGGTATATTCGGGGGGTATGCCGATATTCGTCTGCTGAATCTGTTAGCGGCACTTGGTCTCTGTCATGGAAAAAGGGTTGAGTACTGGTGTATAGTATTAGCAGAAAAATCCATAATTAATTGATAATAATATGAAAAAGATTACGACATCTATTCCGGCTCTCGATAAAATTATGCGCGTATTTGCTTACCTTCTGGAGTGCGATGGCGCAACGTTTACCCAGATCCATCAAAATTCAGGGATTGCGAAAAGCAGTACCTCATCTTTGCTCAACGGCATGGTGGAGCATGGGTTATTACGCCAGGAAAAAGACAAGTATTATCTGGGGCTACGCCTGTATGAATTAGGTAATAAAGCGGCGGAACAGTACGATATTAAAAAAATCGCGTTACCGATTCTTGAAGAGATTCGCGATAACACCGGCCTGACCTGCCATCTTGGCGTTCTGGAGGGCGATGCCCCCATTTATCTTCTGAAAGTCGAAAGCCCACAGGCTATTGTGATTCGAAGCTGGGAGGGCAAGCGTCTCTCATTACATAGCTCAGGGCTGGGAAAGGTGCTGATTGCATGGCTTAGCGGGGAAGAGCTGGAGGAGTTGCTGCCTCCAGATCAGATATTAACGCGTTTTACGGATACGACGATCACGGATGTGAATATCCTTAAGCAGGAGTTAGCAGGAATTCGCCGTCGCGGCTGGGGTTATGATAACGAAGAAGACTCCCTTGGCGTGCGCTGCATTGCGGTGCCGGTATTCAATACGCAGGGGAAAGTGATCGCCGCCCTGAGCGTATCCGGCGTTACGTTCCAGATCCCCGATGATAAACGCGAGTCGCTTGCTACGCTGATGATGGATGCCAGCCGTAGCCTGACGCGTCTGATGTGCTGAAATAAAAAGACATAGCGGGCAAGAAGCCCGCTTTCGTCATCGCTTAAAGTCCCGCACGCTGTAAGATCTGCTTCAAATTCGAAATATGTTCTTCATTTGCCGGAAAAACGGGGGGCATTACATGAGTTGAAATATCGACTCCGCTAAGCTGAATTGCCTTTTTGATTATCCCGAAGAAAGGTGAATCCAGGCTGTAAATAGTGGAAAGCGCGGACAGCCGGCGCTGTAATCCGAACATTGTCTCATACTCTTTTTCACACCACGCGCGGTAGATCCCGCAGGTTAGCTGCGGCGCAAAGTTTGCTGTCGCTGGGATCCCGCCGTTGCCGCCTAAGATAAGCGTATCCATCATATATTCATCATAGCCGGAGAAAATAACGAAGTCCGGACGCACTGGCCTGACATTATTGATGATTTCACGAATATGGCTGATATTATCAACGGTATCCTTAATGCCGATAATATTGGGGTGATCCTGCGCCAGCCGGGTAATTAAATCAACGCTAAGGTCCTGTCCCGTCAATGCTGGAAAGTTGTAGAGAATGACCGGGCTTTTTATGTTATTAGCCACGGTTTTGAAATGATGATAAATATACTCATCGGTCAATCTGGCATAGTAGGGATTGAGTACCAGCACGGCATCGACTTCGAGTCGGTCGGCATGTTGACCATACTCAATCACTTCCTGCGTGCTGGTGCTGCTAATACCTAATAGTACTGGAATACGGCGGTTAATATGACGGACGCAAAACTCTGCGGTTTCCAGACGCAGCGCATTGGTCATATGGCAAAATTCCCCCCCGCTGCCCAGCAGTAATACGCCATTGACCTTGCTTGCAATAAGATGATCCAGCAAGGTTGCCATGCCGACTTTATCTAACTCTCCCTGCGCATTAACAATGGTCGGAACTGGCGGAAATACGCCGTGAAATTTCGTAATCTGAGTCATGTATTGATCCTTAAAACAGGCGAGCCGTAGCCCGCCAGGGATATTATTTAAGCCAGGCTCCGGCCATTAATGATGTTGCATTAGCGGTGAACTGTTTAAAGACGCCGCGACGGTTTGAATAATCAGGTTTCTTCCAGCTTGCTCGACGCTCTTCAAGACAGCGGCGTATTTCCTCTTCTGTTTTAGGCATCCCGTCGATCCCTACAATATTGAGCTTGCGGCCTTTCACATCCATTTCGATTAAATCACCATCTTCCACCAGGGCAATCGGCCCGCCATCAGCGGCTTCTGGCGAGACGTGTCCGACACATGGCCCGCTGGTCGCTCCAGAGAAACGACCGTCGGTAATCAATGCGACTTTTCCGTCGAGGCGTTTGTCATACACGATGGCATCGGTGGTCATCAGCATTTCCGGTGCGCCAGAGCCTTTTGCGCCTTCGTAGCGAATGAAAATGACGTCGCCGGGTTCGATATGGTTATGGATAATGGCCTGCTGAGCGTCTTCTTCGGAGTTAAAGACCCGAGCCGGACCGGTATGGTGGTGCATATCCGGCGCACAGGCCGCGTATTTAATGACCGCTCCTTCAGGCGCGATGTTGCCTTTCAGTACCGCAATCGACCCTTTTTTGGTGGCATTTTCTGGTTTACGGATCACCTCCTCCGGACTGACTTTGTAATTGTTGAGGTAACCGTGGTTGCGGGTAAAGAAGCCGGATTGATGGAGCATTTCCAGGTTGTCGCCGAGCGTACGGCCAGTCACGGTAAGAACATCAAGATCCAGATAATCGCGCAGATACCATTGCACCATTGGCACGCCGCCAGCGAACCACATCATTTCGGTAACGTATTCACCGCTGGGCTGAATATTGGTCAGATAAGGGATTTCGTTATTGATCCGATCAAACAGTTCGGGCTTCAGCTCCCATCCAAGTTCATGAGCGATGGCCGGAAGGTGGATCATCGCATTGGTGCTGCCACCAATAGCAGCATGGACTTTGATAGCATTTTCAAACGCAGCAGGAGTCAGGATCTTATGGGTGGTGATATTTTTCTCCGCCAGATACAGCGCCTGGTGGCCTGCAGTTCTGGCAACGCGGCGAATTTCCGCCAGGGTCGATGGCAGCAAAGCGCTGCCTGGCAGGGCCAGCCCCAAGGCCTCCGACATGCACTGCATGGTACTGGCCGTTCCCATAAACTGGCAGGCTCCGGCGGTGGGGCAACCGCATTGCTGCATGGCTTCTACTTGCTGAATGCCGATTTCGCCTTTCTTCAACTTAGCAGTGATCCCGCCGAGGTCAGAAGTACTCATATTCGGTGCCGGACGCATAGAACCGCCGGGAATATGCAGCAGCGGCAGGTTCAGGCGCGCGGCGGCAATCAGATGCGCCGGGATAGATTTATCGCAGCTTGAGATCAGAATACCAGCATCATAAGGCACCACTGAGGCATGAATTTCGACCATGTTGGCAATAGCTTCTCGAGATGCCAGGATGTAATTCATCCCATCGTGGCCCTGACCCCAGCCGTCGCAGATATCCGTCACATGGTGACGGACCGCGCGACCGCCGCTTTCATGAACACCCAGCACGGCTTCATCGCCCAGTTGGTTAAGATGGAAACTGCCCGGATGACTTTCGCCATAGCAATCATCCACCAGGACCTGCAGTTTATTGACATCTTCTTTGCTGTAATTCATTCCAAGACGCAGGGCGTCGAGCTGCGACCACAGATCGCGAGCATGTTGACATTTTTGGCTCATTTGGCGATTCCTTCCTGTTTAAGTGACGCACCCGGCGTCGAGGTGTTAGGTGTGTTGCTGCTACCTGCAGGACGAGCGGTAACAGAAGGCAAGCTGAAAAGCAGTCCAACGGCGATAAGCAGGGCGGCAACCAGTACGGTCATTCCTGCTGTTTGCGAGAACGTCACCGTTAACAGCCCGACGAGGTACGGACCGATAAACCCGCCGATGTTGCCCAGGGCGTTGATCGTGCCGCGCACGCCGCCCAGAACGTTGGGGGCGAAGAGTAATGGCGGCAGCGTCCAGAATGGACCGGCATAGGCTTGCAGGAAGAACCCGCAAATAACCATCATGCCGTAGGCGAGCCAGACGTTATCTTTCAGTAATAAGGAGAGGGCGAGGCAGACCGCGAAACCCAGCAGAGGAATAGCCGTGTAAAGGCGGCGATTCATCGTCTTATCACACCATTTGGCGATGTAATACTGACCGATAATGCACAGAACGTAAGGCGCCGCAGTGAGTACCCCAACGATGGTCATGCCGCTGCCGGTCAGGTGTTTAATCAGATTTGGCATCCATAGCGCGAAGCCATAGAAGCCGACCTGTACGAAGAAATAGATACCGACAAGCTTCCACAGGTTGATGCTTTTTAATACGCCGCGAATGCTGCTTTGCTCTCCGCCAATACTCAACGCGCGATCGGCCAGCAATTTTTGTTCGATCCAGGCGCGCTCTTTCGGATCCAGCCACTTTGCCTGATGCGGGTGATCGGAAACCAAAGGTAGCCAGACAAAGAGCAGTCCCAGAGAGAGCAAGCCTTCGATGATAAACATCTCCCGCCAGCCGTAGGTTTCAATAAGCCAGCCGGAAAGCGGCCCGGTAATAATAGAAGCGACGGCCAGGTTCATCTGGAAATAGGCGATAGCCCTGGCGCGCTCCTCATTTGGGAACCAGTGGCCAATCAGCGCCAGAATGGCGGGATACACAGCACCTTCCGCCACGCCGAGCACAAAGCGGATAATCAACAACTGCGTCGGTGTCTGAACAAAACCGGTCAGCAGGGCAAAGCCACCCCAGGCGACGATTGTCCAGGCAATTAACTTTTTGGCGCTTAGCCGCTCGGCTATCTGACCGCCGGGAATTTGCAGGAAGATATAACCAATAAAGAAGATCCCGGCGACCAGACCGGCAAAAGAAGCCGTCATGCCTAAATCTTCATCCATGCCGCCTGCGATCCCAATGGCGATATTGGTCCTGTCCATATAGGCCACGATATAAACGAGGATCGTGGCTGGAATAATATGCAGCCAGCGCCCTCGTGTGGTCGGTTTCTCTATTTCAATGCTCATCATTGCATCCCTTTAGTATCAAAAATATGTTCTCTATATGGAACTGCTGTTCTGTATATTGATACTATGCAGACGTATTCATATAGCGTCAATTCCATACTCTAAGGAAGGTTATATTTTGTGATTTGCTTCAAAAATGAACGGAGATAAAGTGAGAAAGAGCGGATAACCCACTGGAAACTGCTCATCGGTCTAATACATCGCCAAAATTGTGCGCTGCCTCACAGGATAAGATTATGCTCTCACCTGGTCATTGTGCGTTCAGAGTAAACAGCATTAAATTCTTTATGTGGAATTTTTGTTCTGTATATTGAACTTTAATGCTTTTTAAGGAGAAACAATGGTTACTACCGCGATCTTTCCGTCACGATATGTTCAGGGTAAAGGAGCGTTGACAACGCATCTCCCGCAGGAATTGGCCGCACTCGGTCATAAGGCGCTGATTTTGCAGGATCCTGTTGTTCACAACACCTACCGGGATACAGTTGCAACGGCACTGCACGGGGTGATTGAATTTGATATCGAAGTGTTCAGTAGCGAGTGCAGTGATGAGGAAATTGCTCGCATCTCCGCACGCGCGCAGGAAATTGGCGCCGATGTGATTGTCGGTATGGGGGGTGGGAAAACCCTGGATACGGCAAAAGCAACCGGCGCCAGCCTGCGGTTGCCTATTGCCGTGGTTCCTACTCTGGCCTCAACGGATGCGCCGTGCAGTTCACTGGTTGTTATCTATACGCCAGAAGGGAAATTCAAACGCTACCTGATGATTCCACGTAACCCGACGCTTGTGCTGGTGGACAGCAGTATTATTGCTGCCGCGCCGGTACGCTTTTTGGTTTCCGGGATAGGCGATGCGCTGGCAACCTGGTTTGAAGCGGAAGATTGCCGCATCAAAGGGGCAGGCAATATGACCACTAGGCCAGGACCGATGACCGCATTTGAGCTGGCGCGCTTTTGCTACACCACCTTGATGCGCTATGGGCGCCTGGCGAAACTTGCCTGTGAACAACATCAGGTTACTCCGGCGCTCGAACATGTTATTGAAGCGAATACGCTATTATCCGGGCTTGGTTTTGAAAGCGGTGGGCTGGCGGCGGCGCACGCCATTCATAATGGTCTGACGGTACTGCCCGCCACGCACAAATACTGGCATGGGGAAAAGGTTGCGTTTGGCACGCTGGCAATGCTTATGCTCACCGATAGAGCGCCTGAGCTTATCGAGGAGGTTTATCAATTTTGTGAAGATATAGGCTTGCCCACCACGCTGGCGGATATTGGTCTGGCTGGCGTTAGCGATGATGAACTGCTGGCCGTTGCCAGGGCCTCTTGTCAAACTGGGGAAACGATACACAACGAGCCGTTTACCATTACGCCGGAGGCTGTGCAGGCGGCATTGCGGGCCGCCGATGCTGTTGGGCAGGCGCGGAAAAAGATCGATCTTGCAGGTTAATGTGAGCCTGTAAATAAAAAACGGCAGCCGGAACTTTCAGCTTCTGTCTGCCGCTATCGTGAATGTTTTAACGTCGTGATTTCAGAAAAATGCTTGGAGGGTGCTCAGGACTACCGGGTTTATACTTCCGCTATCGCAGGGATTAGCGGATAGAAAAATGAAAAATGCTAAGTGGCTTTTTTTGTCAATCATAATGGCGTTTATCGGCGTGCCGCTGCTGGTGAACATTATTACGATTATCGTGGGGGGAACGTGGGCGTACATTAGCGTTCTTGAAAATAGTATCCCCGTCGCGCAATCTATTGAGAAGGCGACCATTATCCCGGTAGCGCTTCTGGGCGCAGGGTTAATTTTTCTTTGTGGCCGAATATGGGGAAAGGGAAATGCATCAGAGGTAAATCCAGAATGGCGTGATTGCTGCCTGCTTATGCCCGCTCTGGTGGTGCTGATGGGGTGGGTCATCCTGATGTTTCTCACCGATCTTAATATTCGCGCGATAGGGCGTAAACCCATCGCCCAGGTAGTGCAAACGCTTTGGTTAGTACCCAGCGTAATATCCTTTTTCAATGGCTGGGTATGGGCAGTGTTGCTCATCCCGGTTGGCTCGCAGCTCTGTTTTGCATTGGGGTATGGCGGTGCGCGTTGGGGAGTGCTACGCGGCGGTGCGGGCTACTCTTGTCGTAATCTGCTGGTGATTTGCCTGCTGTTTTTCGGGAGCTGTGCCGTATACCAGTCACATCTTTATGCCGTGAAGTATCCCGCTCCCGAGAGCAGTGAATATCTTTATTTCCGCGATTATCAGGCGCACACATGGGGCAACAAGCTAACCGGGCTGCGCGATGAACCGACACTTCTGCTCACCCAAAATTGGCCGCGGCTCGATGGCGCAACGGCTGGCTTGCCGTTATACGCCTCGGCTTTTTATGCGCTTACGCGCTTTCCGGATGATATCTGCCCTGAAGACTACCTTGAAAACCAGGGAACCATTGAAGCCTATCAAAATATCCTTAACGGTAATGCCGATCTTATTTTTGTCGCCCAGCCTTCCACTGCTCAAAAGCAATTGGCCGAGGCCAGTGGCGTAAAACTGGTTTACACCCCCTTTGCACGTGAAGCGTTTGTGTTTATCGTCAACCAAAACAATCCCGTGTCATCGTTGAGTGATGTACAAATTCGCGGCATTTTTAGCGGAAGAATCACCCACTGGAATGAGGTAGGCGGAGAGGCAATCGACATTAAGCCCTGGCAGCGACCGGAAAACTCTGGCAGCCAAACGGCGATGCTGGCGAAGGTAATGAAAGAAACAAAGCTGATGCCAGCGCAAACAACATCCGTGGCAACCGCGATGGGGGAAATGGTGGATATCGTGGCTGAGTATCGCAATACGCACAACGCCATTGGCTATACCTTTCGTTATTACGCTACGCAGATGCACAGCAATAAAGAGATTAAATTACTGGCGATAAACGATGTTGCGCCGACGGTTGAAAATATTCGTAACGGCAGTTACCCGTACACGGTTGATGTTTATATGGTTACCCGTGAACACCCCACAGCGGAAACACAAAAGCTGGTGGACTGGTTTCTAAGCCCGCAGGGGCAGCAGTTGGTGCAGGATGTGGGATATGTGCCGCTGTATCCGGCCGCGAAATAAAGGGACTAAATGGAAGATGTTAAATTATATGTGGAACTGGTAGGCGTAGACCCGGCCAGTGGCGCTGATATTCGTATTGCACGGCGTGAATCCACTTCGTGGCATAAAGATATTGTTGCTGAGCTGATTAATCAGGTTCTCCGGTGTGGTGCAACATTAATCATCGTCGCTGTGCTGACCGCCTGCGATGATCGCCAGGTAAGCTACTTTCCTGATTATGCCGCCATACCCGAGCAATCCGGTATCTGGACCTGGCTGCCTGTGTTCTTTCCATCGTCCGCCAGTGAAATAGAGATGACGTTTAACCTGGACAGCAATCTTTTTTATGCTGACTTTAGCGTGGCCGACGGTGATAAACGCGCGCATTTTGAAAGCGTGCTGGGGGAGGAGAGCGTGGTTCATTATGCCAACTTTTCTCATAAAAGCTGGTGTAAAACGGGGAAAACTCTCTGGAATAGCGAAGCGCGGGCAAAACCCTTCTTTATTACCCAAATAAGTGTCGATCGCTACCGTATCACTAATCATATGCCCGGCTGTACAAAACCCGGCGAGTGAATGCGGTATGTGGCGAAAAGGGCGGTATAAACCGCCCCGGATTTTATTACGACGCCAGTGAAAGTTGGTGTTTCTCAACATACGCCGCCAGCCACTGGGTGATGCGGGACTGCTGCTCGGCGGTCAGCCACATGCCTTCTTTGGTGCGACGCCAGATAGCATCTTCAGTACGGCGCACCCATTCGTGATCCACCAGGTACTTGAGTTCCGCTTCGTAAAACTCATGACCGAAATCTTCGCCTAAATCAAGCAGCGACGTGGCTTCGCCGAGAATCCACTCCGTGTTGCTGCCGTAAGTGCGCGAATAGTGGCGCGCCAGCGATTCCGTCAGGAATGGGTAACGACGACGCAGCTTCGCCGCGTAATCTTCGCGGCTGCCGTCGATGTCGCCGCCGGGCAGTACGCACGTTTTGGTCCATGCCGGCCCGATGCCTGGATAATAAGACGCCAGTTTTTCCATCGCGTGTTCGGCCAGCTTACGGTAGGTCGTGAGCTTACCGCCAAACACGGAAAGCAGCGGCGCTTTGCCGTTTTCATCATGGATATCCAGGGTGTAATCGCGAGTGATCGCCTGCGGTGAGTCGGACTCATCATCGCACAGCGGACGGACGCCGGAGTACGTCCAGACGATGTCATCGCGCCCTAGTTGTTTCTGGAAGTGCGCGTTATAAACCTTCAACAGGTAATTAATTTCGCTCTCTTCAATTTTTACCGCTTTCGGATCGCCTTTATATTCGACATCGGTTGTGCCAATGATCGAAAACTCTTCCATCCACGGAATGACAAAGACGATACGCTTATCTTCGTTTTGCAGAATATACGCCTGCTTCTGATTATGGACACGCGGCACGACGATATGGCTGCCTTTGATCAGGCGGATGCCATACGGTGACGGCAGATGCATCCCTTCGTCGAAGAACTGTTTGACCCACGGTCCGGTGGCGTTAACCAGCCCGCGCGCCTGCCAGACATATTTTTTACCGGTGTCGATATCTTCCGCTTCGACAATCCACAGGCCATTTTCCCGACGAGCGGCGGTTGCGCGAGTACGGGTAAGGACTTCGCCGCCTTTACGCACCACCATCTGTGCGTTAGCCAGCACCAGACGCGCATCGTCTACCCAGCAGTCGGAGTATTCGAATCCGCGCACGATTTCCGGTTTGAGCACCGAATCTGCGCCAAACCGCACACCGGTGGAACCGGGTAAACTGGTACGTTTGCCGAGGTGATCGTACATAAACAGACCGATACGGATCATCCAGGCCGGACGTAAATGCGGGCGGTGCGGCAGACGAAAACGCATCGGGAAGGCGATGTGCGGCGCCATTTTCAACAGTACCTCACGTTCTGCCAGCGCTTCGCTGACCAGACGGAACTCGTAGTGTTCAAGGTAGCGTAAGCCACCGTGGATAAGCTTCGAACTGGCGGATGAGGTCGCGCAGGCCAAATCCTGCGCTTCCAGCATGAGTACGGACAAACCGCGTCCGGCGGCATCAGCCGCGATGCCTGCACCGTTAATGCCCCCGCCTATCACGATCAGATCTTTGGTTTCCATGCTGCCCTCTTGCACTTTCGTTAAAGTTCAAAAATGTTCGTTATCGAACATAATAGCAAAGAAACGCGCTATTGGTAACATCGAAAAAACATTTTAGAGTGATATGTATAACATTATGGCGTTAAGCTACTCCGTCAACGTACACTGGGCGATAAAATGCCTTAATTGGCTTCACCGGCAATAATGAAAGAGCGATTCATGGAACAATTTGAATGTATCACTGTAGAAGAGGCGTATCAGAAACTGCGCCAGGGCGCGGCGGTGCTGGTCGATATTCGCGATCCGCAAAGTTATGCCATGGGTCATGCGCCGCAGGCGTTTCACTTGACTAACGATACGCTGGGCGCGTTTATGCGTGAGCATGGTTTCGATACCGCGGTGATGGTAATGTGCTATCACGGCAACAGTAGTAAAGGCGCCGCGCAGTATCTGCTCCAGCAAGGCTATGATGCGGTTTACAGCATTGACGGCGGGTTTGAGGCCTGGCATCGCCGTTTCCCTGCCGATGTCGCGAATGGCGCGTAATCCCATAAAGATGCAGCCTCCGACGAGAAGGGTATATATACTGTCTTCTTTTGTATGGACTAAGCGACAGCAATAATGTTGATGATTACTTCCTTTGCGAATCCTCGCGTGGCGCAGGCATTTGTTGATTACATGGCCACCCAGGGCGTCATTCTTACTATTCAGCAACATAATCAAAGCGATATCTGGTTGGCAGATGAATCGCAGGCCGAACGTGTGCGGGTCGAGCTGGCGCGGTTTATAGAAAATCCCGGCGATCCGCGTTATCTGGCGGCTAGCTGGCAGTCCGGGCAGACTAACAGCGGGCTACGCTACCGCCGTTTTCCCTTTCTCGCCACGCTGCGTGAACGAGCCGGCCCTGTTACCTGGATCGTGATGCTCGCCTGCGTGGTGGTCTATATCGCGATGAGTCTCATCGGCGATCAGACGGTGATGGTGTGGCTGGCGTGGCCGTTCGATCCGGTTTTAAAATTTGAAGTCTGGCGCTACTTCACCCATATCTTTATGCACTTCTCACTGATGCATATTCTTTTTAACCTGCTGTGGTGGTGGTATCTCGGCGGGGCGGTAGAGAAGCGCCTGGGCAGCGGTAAATTAATCGTCATTACGGTGATAAGCGCGCTGCTAAGCGGCTATGTACAGCAGAAATTTAGCGGCCCGTGGTTTGGCGGACTGTCTGGCGTCGTCTATGCGCTGATGGGGTACGTGTGGCTGCGCGGAGAGCGCGATCCGCAAAGCGGAATTTACCTCCAGCGCGGCTTAATTATTTTTGCATTATTGTGGATAGTCGCTGGTTGGTTTGACTGGTTTGGCATGTCTATGGCGAACGGCGCGCACATCGCCGGGCTTATCGTCGGTTTAGCGATGGCCTTTGTTGATACGCTGAATGCGCGAAAACGAACGTGAGGCGTATCCGGCCTGTGGTCGAGATATTTTTCCAGGCCGGGTAGGGCGAATGCCGCTATCCGGCGCAAGGTTGGTTACTTTCAGAGATTATTCATGAAACAAACACAACGGCATGACGCGATCATTGAACTGGTGAAAAAACAGGGGTACGTCAGTACGGAAGAGCTGGTGGAGCATTTTTCTGTCAGCCCGCAAACCATTCGTCGGGATCTTAACGATCTGGCGGAACAGAATATGATTTTGCGCCACCACGGCGGCGCGGCGTTGCCCTCCAGCTCGGTGAACACGCCGTGGCACGATCGTAAGGCGACGCAAACGGAAGAAAAAGAGCGCATCGCTCGCAAAGTCGCGGCCCAGATCCCCAATGGTTCAACGCTGTTTATTGATATCGGCACGACGCCGGAAGCCGTAGCGCACGCCCTGTTAGGGCACAGTAATTTGCGGATCGTGACCAACAATTTGAACGTAGCGAACACGCTAATGGCGAAAGAGGATTTTCGTATTATCCTCGCCGGCGGCGAACTCCGCAGCCGCGACGGCGGCATTATTGGCGAGGCGACGCAGGATTTCATCTCCCAGTTCCGTCTCGATTTCGGTATTCTGGGGATTAGCGGCATCGACAGCGATGGTTCGCTGCTGGAGTTTGATTATCATGAGGTACGCACCAAGCGCGCGATTATCGAAAATTCGCGCCACGTGATGCTGGTGGTGGATCACTCTAAATTTGGCCGTAACGCGATGGTAAACATGGGCAGCATTAGTATGGTCGATGCGGTCTACACCGATACCCTGCCGCCGCCGGGCGTGATGCAGGTGTTGACGGAGAACCATATCCAACTGGAGCTGTGTTAATTCTGTAAAACTTCCCACGTCAGCCCAAAACGCGCCAGGTACTTACGCAGCCGGTCAGCGTCATTCACCGTGGCTTTCCCCTGACGGGAAACGTTGAATAGCTGCCGCCCGGCGTCGGAAAGGGTTTTCGCCTGGCGGCAGACGGCAACGACGTTTTCCAGTTGCATACGGTCAAACAGATCCAGCGCCGTTGCGTCAATGCCCGGCAGTCCGTCGAGCGCGGAGGGGCGATGGTCATTCCAGCTATAGCGCAAACGCGCGATTTCATCGTCTACCGTTTCGACCGTGATTCGCCCGTTGTCCGCCAGCGTCGCCATGCGGGTGACGCTGGCGGAGAGTTCGCGGAAGTTACCGCGCCAGGCGGCCTGCGGCGAGGTGGCGAAGCTCAGCCAGGCGCGGCGCGCTTCGGTATTAAAACGCACGCTGTCGCCGGTTAGCGCCGCGTGGCGTTCCAGTTCGTAGTCAAGGTTTGGTTCAATATCTTCCTGGCGCTGACGCAGGCCCGGTAGTTCGAAGGTCCAGAGATTAATGCGCGCGTACAGGTCTTCGCGGAATGTCCCCTCCGCCACTCGCTGGCGCAGGTCGCGCACCGTGCCGGCAATCAACTGGAAATCGCTGCTGACCTGCTGGTCGCTGCCGAAAGGATAAAAGCGTTTCTCTTCAATGGCTTTCAGCAACATGGCCTGTTCATCCGCGCCCAGCTCTCCCACTTCGTCAAGAAACAACATGCCGCCGTCGGCGCTGCGCAGCAGCCCTGCACGCTCCTCTCTCGCGCCGGTAAACGCCCCCTTAACGTGGCCGAACAGCGCCGACATCGCCGTGTCGCCGCGCAGGGTGGCGCAGTTCACTTCGACAAACGGGCCGCTGAACTGGTGGCGGGCCAGTTTTAGTTCATAGATGCGACGGGCGAGAAACGACTTGCCCGCGCCGGTCGGGCCATTGAGCAGGATTGGCGAACGGGAGCGTATCGCGACGCGCTCAATTTGCTCAATCATCCGGTTGAAACACGGGTTGCGGGTTGCAATGCCGGACTTCAGGAAGTTGAGCGTCTCCTCCCGCTCCTGGGCGAAGCGGGTGGCGATGTCATTGTAGCGGCTGAGATCGAGGTCAATGATCGTCACGTCGCCCGTGCTATGCGGTTTATCTTTTTTGCGCGGCGGCGAGGTCTGCGCTAATCGCGCCGGTAGATAGCGCGCCTCCGCCAGCAGGAACCAGCAGATCTGCGCGACGTGGGTGCCGGTGGTGATATGAATCAGATAGTCTTCATCTTCGGGATGAAAGGTATGGCTGCGGGCGAAATCGTGCAGGCAGGCGTAAACCTCTTCGAAGTCCCACGGGTTGCGGATCGCGATTTCTACGCCGACGACTTCCGTTTCCGGCGAGACGCTGGCGATATCCTTCTTTAATCCTTCAAACAGCGAGCGAGAGCGGGCATCGTACAGCAGTTCCAGGCGGTGAACGACCAGCGTCTCCTGCTGACACAGACACAAAGTAGGGCGCCATTTTTCCCAACGCTGACTGCCGCGTCCTGCATAGTCGAGCACCGTACCGACAAAACCAAAGGCCACCGTTTTTCGCATCTTAGATTTCCTTCTAAAAGACGAGATAATTTTATCGCTTTTTAATGACTACCGTGCAGGCATTTTTCTTCACTTGAACGCTAAAGAAATAAATCAATTAAAAATCAATAGATTAAAAAATAATTTATTTTCTGGCACGCTGGTTGCAATAACCATGGCATGGAGAATAACGGAAATGGGAAAAACAAATGGCTAATCCACTTTTGTTCCGTTCGCTGTTAAGGGACGTGCCGCTGGCCAACGCCAGCAATCAGCAAGGCGCAGCGGCCTTTGCCTTCACCCCGCGCCATAAACTGGCGCAAATGGTGATGACCGGCTGCATGAACGAGACTTTTTATGCCAGCGGCCAGGCGCAGCTAAATGATGTTCTGGCAACGGCGAAAGATCTCGACGATCTGTTTTTAGCGCAACTGGCGATTTATGGCCGCGAACGCGGGATGATGAAGGATATGCCCGCGCTGTTGACCGCCATTCTGGCGGCGCGTGGTTCGGCGCTGCTGCCGGTAGTATTTGCGCGGGTGATCAACAATGGCCGGATGCTGCGTAACTTTGTGCAAATTTTGCGCAGCGGCGTGACCGGGCGGCGCTCGCTGGGGACGCGGCCAAAGAAGCTGGTGCAGCGTTGGTTACAGAACGCCAGCGAAGAGCGTTTATTGCAGGCATCGGTGGGCAATGCGCCGTCGCTGGCGGATATCGTCAAAATGGTGCACCCACGGCCGCAAGCGGCGTGGCAGGAAGCCTTCTTCGCCTGGCTGATTGGTAAGCCGTGCGATAAGACGCAACTGCCGGAAAAAACGCGCGCGCTGCTGGCGTTTCGTGAAGGCGACATGGGCGCGGCCTTACCCGATGTGCCGTTTTTACTGCTGACCAACGCGCCGCTGAGTCGCGAACAGTGGGCGCAGCTGGCGCAGCGGATGAGTTGGCAAACGTTGCGGATGAATTTGAATACGCTGGCGCGTCATGACGTGTTTGAGAATGCAACGCTTGCCGCCAGCGTGGCGCAGCGGCTGGCGGACAGGGCGCAGGTGCGCCAGTCCTGGGTTTATCCTTATCAGTTGCTGTCGGCGTGGAGCAATCTGCAATGCAGCGTGCCGCAGGTTATTCGTGAGGCTTTAGCGCAGGCGATGGAGTACGCGCTGGAGAACATTCCGCCGTTTCGCGGCAACGTGGTGGTCTGCCCGGACGTGTCGGGGTCGATGAAGTCATCGATAACCGGCTATCGCAAGGGGGCGACCAGTAAGATCCGCTGCGTGGACGTTGCCGGGCTGATCGCCGCCGCTGTGCTGCGTAATCATCCGCAGGCCCGCGTGCTGCCGTTTGAATGCGATGTGGTCGACGTGCGGCTTGATGCGCGCCAGTCGGTTATGCACAACGCGCAAAAGCTGGCGGCGGTTGGCGGCGGCGGCACCAACTGCTCCGCGCCGCTGCGTAGGTTGTTGAACGAGCGGGCGCGGGTGGATCTGGTAATTATGGTGTCGGATAACGAATCGTGGGTTGATAAATCGCGCCATGGCTCAACGGCCACCATGGAATGCTGGATCGAACTGAAAAAGCGCAACCCGCAGGCGCGCCTGGTGTGTATCGATCTGCTGCCTTACGGCACCACGCAGGCGGCGGAACGAAGCGATATTTTGAACGTCGGCGGCTTCAGCGACGAGGTGTTTACGGTAATAGATAACTTTGTTAACGGTCGCTATGGCAGCGCGCACTGGCTGGAAGAGATTGAAGCCGTGACGTTGTAAAGAGTATTCAGCGCGGCGCGAATGCTGGCCGGGATTACATCTTTCCCGATGCGTATCATCCCGGCTATGAATTTGTCGCGCAACGCTGAAGGCACGAATGCTGGTGGATCTACACCTTGTATGGCCAGACGCAGGTTCGAACCCTGCCGGGGCTTAGCTCTGTAGCTCAACGGTAGAGCGGGTGATTCACCTTAACTTGTCGCGCCACCCTGTTTTGGCGAATGCCGGAGGATCTACAGGTAACGCGGAGGTAATGCCGCTAGCAGGTTCAATCCCTGCGCCTCCGGTTTAACCGGAGTTAAGATTCTTCACCACTTGTCGCCACCCTAATGATTAAAATGAGAAAAAATGATGAATTACGAATTGATGACCACCCAGAACGCACCGGTAAAAATGTGGACCAAAGGCGTACCGGTAGAAGACGATGCCCGTCAGCAGCTGATCAATACGGCGAAAATGCCGTTTATTTTCAAACATATTGCCGTTATGCCGGATGTGCATTTGGGGAAAGGATCGACCATCGGTAGCGTGATCCCGACGAAAGGGGCGATTATTCCGGCGGCGGTGGGCGTGGATATCGGCTGTGGAATGAACGCGCTGCGTACCAGCTTAACGGCGGCCGATCTGCCGGAAAATCTGGCGGAACTGCGTAACGCCATAGAGGCCGCTGTGCCTCACGGGCGTACCACCGGACGCGGGCGTCGCGATGTGGGCGCATGGGGAAACCCGCCCGCCAACGTTGATGAAAAATGGGCGCAGCTGGAAGCGGGATATCAGTGGTTAACGCAAAAATATCCGCGCTTTTTGAATACCAATAGCTATAAGCACCTGGGAACGTTGGGAACCGGTAACCACTTTATTGAGATCTGTCTGGATGAAACCGATCGGGTATGGATCATGCTGCACTCCGGTTCGCGCGGGATCGGTAACGCCATCGGCACCTATTTTATCGGCCTGGCGCAGCAAGAAATGCAGGAGCAGTTAGAAACGCTGCCGTCCCGCGATCTGGCGTATTTTAATGAAGGAAGCGAATATTTTGACGATTACCTGAAAGCGGTACACTGGGCGCAGCAATTCGCCAGCCTGAACCGCGAGGCGATGATGGAAAACGCGCTGGCGGCGCTCCAGCGCTGCGTGGAAAAACCGATCGCCCTCGATATGGACGAGATCAACTGCCACCATAACTATGTGCAAAAAGAGCAGCACTTTGGCGAAGAGATCTATGTGACGCGTAAAGGGGCAGTTTCGGCGCGGCGCGGTGAGTTCGGTATCATTCCCGGTTCGATGGGGGCGAAAAGCTTTATCGTGCGCGGGCTGGGTAACGAAGAGTCGTTCTGTTCGTGCAGCCACGGCGCCGGGCGTGTGATGAGCCGAACGAAAGCGAAGAAACTGTTTAGCGTTGACGATCAGATTCGCGCCACCGCGCATGTCGAATGCCGTAAAGATGCGGACGTGATCGACGAGATCCCAATGGCGTATAAAGACATTGATGCGGTGATGGCGGCGCAGTCTGACCTGGTGGAAATCATGTACACTCTGCGGCAGGTGGTGTGCGTTAAAGGATAGAAAATGGCAAGGATTATCGCGCTGGATGGCGCACAGGGAGAGGGCGGCGGGCAGATTTTGCGCTCGGCGCTGAGTTTATCAATGATAACCGGCCAGCCGTTTGAAATGAGCGGCATCCGCGCCGGGCGCGCTAAACCGGGGCTGCTACGCCAGCATTTAACGGCGGTGCGGGCGGCAACGGAAATCTGCGGCGCGCAGGTGAACGGCGACGAGCTGGGCTCGCAACAGTTGCGTTTTACGCCGGGGCCGATTCGCGGCGGCGAGTACCGTTTCGCGATTGGCAGCGCGGGCAGTTGTATGCTGGTGCTGCAAACCGTCCTGCCCGCGCTGTGGTTTGCCGATGGTTCATCCCGCGTGGAGCTTCACGGCGGGACGCATAATCAGGCCGCGCCCAGCGCCGATTTTATCTGCCGCGTCTGGGAGCCGCTGTTGGCGAGGATGGGCATCAACCAGCGCACTACGCTGATAAAACACGGCTTTTATCCGGCAGGCGGCGGCGCGGCGGCAACGGTCGTCGAACCGGCGGCGTCTTTACGCGGTCTGACGCTGATATCGCGCGGCGAGACGCTGCGTATCACCGCCGAAGCTTTGCTGGCCTCGGTGCCTCACCACGTTGGCGAACGTGAAGTCGCAACGCTGGAAGCCTACTTCCCGCTGGCGGAGAAAAACGTCGTTGCGCTGGAAGGCGGCTGCGGGCCGGGCAACGCGCTGTCGCTGATGATCCAAAGCGAACAGTTAACCGAACTGTTCGCCGCGTTCGGCGTAAAAGGCACCAGCGCGGAAGCGGTAGCTAACCAGGTTGCGCATGAAGCGCGGCGCTATCTCGCAAGCCCGGCAGCGGTGGGAGAGCATCTGGCCGACCAGCTGATTTTACCGCTGGCGCTGGCGGGCGAAGGCGCGTTTACCGTGGCGCGGGCTTCCGCTCACTTGCTTACCAATATTGCGGTGGTGGAACGGTTTTTGCCGGTAACGTTCAACCTGGAGGAGGCGAGGGGGATGGTGCAGGTTATGGTAAGTAAAAAGGATAGCGGATCATGACATACCACGCTGATTTCCTTGATGCTGAACAACGCGTTACTGACGCCATCCCGGAGAGGGATGTTAATCCCTTTTCCGGCCCTTCAACGATGCGGCGAAGAGTGCTGGTGAGTCAGGACGGCGAGCCGGTTATCGTGCTGTGTCTTTTTGTTGCGCTGGAAGAGGGGCGCTGGATCGTTGAGCAGTGCTTCAGCGGCATCATGAATAATGATAAGACTATTGCGATATTATACGGTCAGCACGTTCACTTATTTGATACGGATTCACATCAGGTTAAAAGCCTGTTTCTTGATGATTATGTTGGCCATATTTATTCAATACCCGATGTTTGGGATCATAAGGCCTCGCTGAGCGAGAATTTCTTGGTCACAACCTTTCAGTATACGTTTCTTATCAACGTGAGTTCCGGCATTATCTGGCGATCGGAACCGTGTGGTATTGATGGCGTCATTATTCACGATATCCGGGAGGGTATTATTTATGGCAGTGGCGAATGGGACCCGCCGGATGGATGGGCGCCATTTAACCTGCGGCTGAGCGACGGCCATCGGGCCTGAAGCCAACTCAACGTCTGGATTTACGTTTATGCCCCCGGCCTACAAAACCAGCAATATCAATATGTTTTAAAATGACGTTGCAGGCCTGATAAGCGAAGCGCCATCAGGCACACGTTACACGCCATACCCCATCATCTTCAGCAACTGCTGCGCGTGCTGTACCGCGTCCTGACGGTGCGCGACGCCGAGTTTCTGGTAGAGGTTGCGGATATGCGTCTTAATGGTGGTCGCGGCCACCGCCAGTTCGCCGGCAATCTGTTCGTTGCTGTAACCGGAATAGATAAGCCCTAACACCTGCCATTCACGCTGGGTGAGCGGGCTGGTGCGAATAAGCTCCGGGACATCCGGATGGTTAAGCAGGCGCTCGACGAAGCCTTCGTCAAAATGGGCGAATTTATGCCGGTGATGTTGGTTAATCTCTCGCAGGATGCGCTGCGCGCGATGCTGCTCCATCTCCGGCAGCGTATTGAGTTGAATCAGCTGACGCAATTGTTGCGCCATGGCTTCGCCTTCAATCACAAAATGGCTGATAAATCCGGTGCGGTTGGCGAGCTGTAAGGCATCAAGCAATACGCGCTGGGCGTCGTTTTTCCGCCCGGATTGCCAGTAAAGCTGATTGAGTAACAGCAGATTGCGGTTTAAATCGCTCATTAAGCGCAGGCTACGGGCATTCTCATTTAACTCTTCCAGCACGATTTCCGCAGGCTCGAATTCGCCCAGCAGGATCTGCGCGCGGGCGATATTCCGCCATTGCCCTTGCAGAAAATGGTTATTGGCAAACGCCGGTTTGGGCGTATGGCGTAACCAGTTGGCGGCGGATTTTTTGTCGCTGGTTAACTGCCAGTAAATGACACGCACCTTATCGGCGTTAGAGATCCAGTCGCAGTGATAACGGCCATTGCCTAATAAATTTTCCAGTCGGTTAAGCTGACTACGGGCATTATCCAGATCGCCGCGCGCCAGCGAGCACTGCACCAGTAACGTCAGGCACTGCAACTGTTGTTGCGGCTGGAAGGTGGACAGCACAGCGATACCGCTGCGCGCCGAGGCCTCCGCTTCGTCAAGGCGCGCCCACGCCCACAGCAATTGCGCGCGGATACGTACCAGAAACTCATGCATCGGCAGTTGTTCCAGATGTTGCTCTTTGATCAACTGGAAGGCTCTCTCCTGCGTTTCCCATGCGGCCTGCAGGAATCCCTGGGCGAACTGAATTTCGCTTTGTTGAATTAAGCTCCACAGCGCGTAATGCCAGACGTCATGATGGCGTGCCATTTGTTCGGTTTGCTGCATCAGCGATAAAGACTGGCTAAGATCGCCTTTACAGTGCAGCACTTCGCCGTGAACGGAGGTCGCGACAATGCGGCTATAAAACCAGGCGAGAGGAAGCTCATCCAGCGCCAGTTTCGCCAGCCGCTCAGCCTCTTCCGGATTGCCGTCGTTGATGGCGACCTGGGCGCGCAGCGCGTTAAATTCAGCATGCAGCGTGCCGTCCATGACCCCTTTGATCTCTTGCTCGGCGCGCGCCAGCAGCGTATTCACTTCGCTGTAGCGGTGTTGGCTTTGCATCAGCCAGGCCTGTAACAACACCAGCCGCGGATTTTCCAGCAGGCTTTCCCACGGCAGCGCTTTTAATGACTCTTCCAGCAGCGCCAGTTCACTGTGATTAAACAGCCCCCACGCATGGTTAAGCAGGATATCGCGCAGCATTTGCGCGTCACCCGCCGCCAGCGCATGATGAATAGCTTCGCTGGGAAAACCTTGTTCCATCCAGCTTTCCGCGGCCGCACGGTGGATCTCCGGTAGTTCCGCCGCCAGTTCCCACTGGCAACGCTGGCGCAGAAAGCTACCAAACAACGGGTGATAGCTGAACCATTCGCCCGTGTCGTCCATGCGTTGCAGGAATAACCCCTGGCGCTCAATCTCCTCCAGCCGCATCTGGCCGTTTTCTTCGCCGGTCACGCGCACAATCAATGCGTCATTCATTGAGCGTAAGATCGCGCTTTTAAGTAAAAAATGTCGGGTGCTGACATCCACGTTATCCAGTACTTCGTCCACCAGATAATCAGAAAGGTGGCTGGCATTAATCCCGGCAAGACGGCGGGCGGAGTGATGCGCAGAGGTATGGTTCTGGCGCGCGGAGAGGGCGATCAACTGTAGCGCAGTGGCCCAACCGGCCACATCATCGCACATGCGGCTGCTCTCAGCGGCTTCAATGGGCGACGAAAGACGACGGTCAAAAAATTGCTTTGCTTCCTGATGGTTAAAAGCCAACTGCTGGCTGCCGATTTCCAACAGCTGATCGCGCACGCGCAGGTTAGCGATGCCCAGTTGCGGCAAATTACGCGATAACACCACCAGGGTGAAATTTTCCGGCTGATGCCGTAAGAAAAAGCGCATCGCGTCGTGAATCACCGGATTGGTAATCAAATGGTAGTCGTCAATCACCAGATAAAGCGGGCGATGCCACTGCGCCAGTTCAATAAAGAGCTGTGCGAAGAGGGACGTCAGGCTGGCGTACTGACGTTTTTGCGCCATCGCTTCGCTGGTAGAGCAGTGTCCGCCGGTGGCCTGTTGGATAGCGGCAATTAAGTAACTGGCGAATCGCTCTTGCTGGTTATCGCCTTCGTCGAGAGAGTACCAGCCTAATTCATTTTTGCCCGCCGCCCACTGTGAGACAAGCGTGGTTTTCCCATAGCCAGCAGGACTGGTTACCAGGGCGAGCCTGAAATTGTTCGCGCCGGAAAGTTTAGCCAACAGCCGCTCACGAACCACGGTATGGTCGAGACGAACCGGACGACTTAATTTAGACGGAATCAACATAGCAATCACTTCACTGTGGGAAATGGGGGGAACTGCGATTTTTTTTGCGCTTCGTAATTAATAGATATAAGGTCGGCCAGAAAGCATTTTAATGCAAGCTAAGCAGACTTTTTATGTGTCTGAATTTGCACTCTGTCACAATTCTAAATAACGGTATTAAAAAAGTATTCGGCGCGGTTGAAACGAGCGTCAGAGCTGGGCTCAGGTCATATTTCCGTTATTGTAAATAATGTCCTGGACATCATCCGGATTTAACACAATGGCGATACCAGGCGTTTAATTAATTATGTTTAGTGAGTGAATCTCCCGCCGCTGAATATTTCAGGTAAGAAACTATTTCGGCGTTCATATAATCTTTCGAAAATACCCCTTCGCGATTTACTGTTATTTCTGTTTATTCATTTGATTATGCGTAACACTGGGTGTCGTTGACAGGAATCGGCGCGTTTATACAGGGGTAAGTGGCGGCGATCACACTTTTATGCTCATCCCCGCTCCTCCTCCCTCCCTAATCATTGCCGGGAGGAGGAAGGTCAACATCGAGCCTGGCAAACTAGCGATAACGTTGTTTTATTACCCGAGGACGGATTTCCTATGTCACAGCCAACCTTCAATAAAGATCAATTCCAGGCCGCCCTGACGCGTCAGTGGCAGCGTTTCGGTTTACTGTCGGCGTCTGACATGACGCCTCGTCAGTGGTGGCAGGCCGTTAGCGGCGCGCTGGCGGAATTACTGAGCGCGCAACCGGTAGCGCAGCCGACGAAAGGCCAGCGTCATGTGAACTACATTTCGATGGAATTTTTGATTGGCCGCCTGACGGGAAATAACCTGTTAAATCTGGGATGGTACCAGGACGTTAGCGATGTGCTGAAAGCGCACGATATTAATCTGACCGATCTGCTGGAAGAGGAAGTCGATCCGGCGCTCGGCAACGGTGGTCTGGGACGTCTGGCCGCCTGCTTCCTCGATTCGATGGCCACCGTCGGGCAGTCCGCTACGGGCTATGGTCTGAACTACCAGTATGGGCTGTTCCGTCAGTCATTTGTTGAGGGCAAGCAGATGGAAGCGCCGGATGACTGGCATCGCGGCAGCTATCCGTGGTTCCGCCACAACGAGGCGCTGGACGTCCAGGTTGGGATCGGCGGTAAAGTCACCAAAGAAGGGCGCTGGGAGCCCGGTTTTGTGATTACAGGCCAGGCCTGGGATCTGCCGGTGTTAGGCTATCGTAACGGCGTCGCGCAACCGCTGCGTTTGTGGCAGGCGACCCACGCGCATCCGTTTGATCTGACCAAATTCAACGACGGCGCTTTCCTGCGGGCGGAACAGCAGGGTATCGATGCGGAAAAACTGACGAAGGTGCTTTATCCCAACGATAACCACACGGCGGGCAAAAAACTGCGCCTGATGCAGCAATACTTCCAGTGCGCCTGCTCGGTAGCGGATATTCTGCGCCGCCATCATCTGGCCGGACGCAAACTGCATGAGCTGGCGGATTATGAGGTCATTCAGCTAAATGATACCCACCCGACTATTGCCATCCCTGAACTGCTGCGCGTGCTGATTGACGAGCACCAGCTGAGCTGGGATGACGCCTGGGCTATCACCAGCAAAACCTTCGCCTACACCAACCACACCCTGATGCCAGAAGCGCTGGAGTGCTGGGATGAGAGGTTAATCAAAGCGCTGTTGCCGCGTCATATGCAGATTATCAAGCAGATTAACGACAGCTTTAAGACGCTGGTCGATAACACCTGGCCTGGCGATAAGCAGGTATGGGCAAAACTGGCGGTGGTGCACGACCGTCAGGTACGCATGGCCAATATGTGCGTGGTCAGCGGCTTTGCGGTCAACGGTGTGGCGGCGCTGCACTCCGATCTGGTGGTGAAAGATCTGTTCCCGGAATATCACCAGCTTTGGCCGAACAAATTCCACAATGTCACCAACGGCATTACGCCGCGTCGCTGGATCAAACAGTGCAATCCGCAGCTTGCGGCGTTGCTGGATAAAACGCTGAAAAAAGAGTGGGCTAACGATCTCGACCAGTTGATCAACCTCGAAAAATACGCTGACGACGCCAAATTCCGTCAGCAATATCGCGACATCAAACGGGCGAACAAAGAACGGCTGGTGAAATTTATCCAGGCCCGTACCGGGATTGAGATTTCGAGCCATGCGATTTTTGATATTCAAATCAAACGTCTGCACGAGTACAAGCGTCAGCATCTGAATCTGTTACATATTCTGGCGCTGTACAAAGAGATCCGCGAAAACCCGCAGGCCGACCGCGTACCGCGCGTATTCCTGTTTGGCGCGAAGGCGGCGCCGGGCTATTACCTGGCGAAGAACATCATTTTTGCTATCAATAAGGTTGCGGAAGCCATTAATAACGACCCGGCGGTGGGTGATAAGCTGAAGGTGGTTTTCCTGCCGGATTACTGCGTCTCGGCGGCGGAAATGCTCATTCCGGCGGCGGATATTTCCGAGCAAATTTCTACTGCCGGGAAAGAGGCGTCCGGCACCGGTAACATGAAACTGGCGCTGAACGGGGCGTTGACTGTGGGAACGCTGGACGGCGCTAACGTTGAAATCGCTGAGAAAGTGGGTGAAGAGAATATCTTTATCTTTGGCCATACTGTGGAAGAGGTCAAGGCGCTCAAAGCCAAAGGCTACGATCCGGTGAAATGGCGTAAAAAAGACAAAGTGCTGGATGCGGTGCTAAAAGAGCTGGAAAGCGGTCAATACAGCGATGGCGATAAACATGCCTTTGACCAGATGCTGCATAGCCTCGGCAAACAGGGGGGCGATCCGTACCTGGTCATGGCGGACTTCGCCGCTTATGTCGAGGCGCAAAAGCAGGTGGATGCGCTGTATCGCGACCAGGAAGCGTGGACGCGCGCCGCGATCCTCAATACCGCGCGCTGCGGTATGTTCAGTTCCGATCGCTCTATTCGCGATTATCAGGCCCGTATCTGGCAGGCAAAACGCTAAGGGAGCGCGATGGAAAATAAACGTCTCGATAGTGCCGCGCTGGCGGCGGGGATCAGCCCCAGTTACATCAATGCTCATGGCAAACCGCAGTCTATTGGCGCTGAAACCAAGAGACGTTTGCTGGCGGCGATGCACGGCACGACAACAGGACCACAGGCGGTCGTGCCGAATGTGAAGGTGTATACCGCGGGTAAAAAAATGGCGTTGCCGGTAGAGGGGCGCGGTGAGTTTGCCTGGCTGCTGACTACGGAAGAGGGCGTGCATTACAAAGGGCGCGTGACGGGCGGTAAAAAACTTAACCTTCCGGCTACATTGCCGGAGGGCTACCACGCCCTGACGTTGACTCAGGATGAACAGCGTACGCACTGCCGTATTATCGTTGCCCCGCCGCGATGCTATGAGCCGCAGGCGCTGCTGGAGGGGAAAAAACTGTGGGGGGCCTGCGTCCAGCTTTATACTCTGCGTTCAGAAAAAAACTGGGGTATTGGCGATTTCGGCGATTTAAAGTCGATGCTGGTCGACGTGGCGACACGCGGCGGCGCGTTTATCGGCCTGAACCCGATCCACGCGCTTTATCCGGCGAATCCGGAGAGCGCCAGTCCCTACAGCCCCTCGTCTCGTCGCTGGCTGAACGTGATATATATCGACGTCAATGCCGTCGAAGATTTCCGCCTGAGCGAAGAGGCGCAGTCATGGTGGCAAATGCCTGCCACACAGCAAAAGCTGCGACAGGCACGCGATGCGCAATGGGTGGATTACGCTACCGTTACCGCGCTGAAAATCACGGCGCTGCGGATGGCGTGGACGCGGTTTGCCGCTCGCGACGATGCGCAAATGGCGGAGTTTCGTCACTTTATCGCCCGCGAAGGCGAGAGCCTTTACTGGCAGGCGGCATTCGACGCGCTGCATGCGTATCAGGTAAAAGAGGATGAGCAGCGCTGGGGCTGGCCAGCCTGGCCGGAGGCTTACCAGTCGGTAGAGTCTCCCGCTGTCAAACAATTCTGTGAAGCGCACCGCGAAGAGGTGGAGTTTTACCTCTGGCTTCAGTGGCTGGCCTGGCGCCAATTCGCCGCCTGCTGGGATACCTGCCAGAGTTTTAAACTACCGATTGGTCTGTACCGCGATCTGGCGGTTGGCGTAGCGGAAGGCGGCGCGGAAACCTGGTGCGACCGGGAGCTGTACTGCCTGAAAGCATCTGTCGGCGCGCCGCCGGATATCCTCGGCCCGCTCGGTCAGAACTGGGGGCTGCCGCCAATGGACCCGCATATTATTGTCGCCCGGGCCTATGAGCCCTTTATCGATCTGCTGCGCGCCAATATGCAAAACTGTGGCGCGTTGCGCATTGACCATGTCATGTCGTTGCTGCGTCTGTGGTGGATACCGTATGGCGAAACCGCGGATCGCGGGGCATATGTTCAGTATCCGGTTGACGATCTGTTGGCTATTCTGGCGCTGGAGAGCCAACGTCACCGCTGTATGGTGATAGGCGAAGATCTGGGGACTGTGCCAGTTGAGATTGTCGGCAAGCTGCGCGATAGCGGGGTCTATTCTTATAAAGTGCTGTGGTTTGAAAATGACCTTGAGAAAAACTTCCGCGCTCCAGGCGCATATCCGCAACAATCGATGGCTGTCGCCTCGACGCACGATCTCCCCACGCTGCGCGGCTATTGGGAATGCGGTGACCTGACGTTGGGTAAAGCTCTGGGGCTTTATCCGGATGAAGTGATTCTGCGCGGGCTGTATGAGGATCGCGAGCGGGCGAAACAGGGGCTGTTGGACGCGCTGCATAAATATGGCTGTCTGCCAAAACGCGCCGGGCATAAGGCATCGTTAATGTCGATGACGCCAACGCTAAATCGCGGACTTCAGCGCTATATCGCCGACAGTAACAGCGGTCTGTTGGGGCTTCAGCCGGAGGACTGGCTGGATATGGCCGATCCGGTTAACGTACCGGGCACCAGCGATCAGTATAAAAACTGGCGACGGAAGCTCACCGCCACGCTGGAGCAGATGTTTGCCGATGAGGGCGTAAACAAGTTGATTAAGGATTTGGATAAGCGCCGAAAAGCGGCCGCGAAGAAGAAGTAATAAAGCCGGGGATTTCCCCGGCTTTGTTATGGAGAGAGCACGTAGGCCTGATAAGCGCAGCGCCATCAGGCAATCCTGGCGCACATTGCTGCCTTATCCGGCCTACAAGCCGCCTCGCTTAAACCACCATACCCAGTAGCAGACAGCCGATCAGGCCGCAGACGGAGATGATCGTTTCCAGCATCGACCAGGATTTAATGGTCTCGCCGATAGTCAAATTGAAATACTCTTTGAACAGCCAGAAGCCCGGGTCGTTGACATGAGAGAAAATCACGCTCCCGGAACCGACTGCGATAACCATCAGTTCAGGGCTAACGCCGGTAGTGGCGATCAGCGGCGCCGCAATGCCGCCTGCGGTAATCGCCGCGACAGTCGCAGAGCCCAGCGCGATACGCAGAACCGCCGCGATAGACCACGCCATCAACAGCGGAGAGACATTGGTTTCATGCATCATTGAAGCGATGTATTTATCCACGCCGCTATCGACCAGCACCTGCTTGAATGCGCCGCCGCCGCCGATGATCAGCAGCATCATGGCGATAATTTTGATGGAAGAGACCAGCGTATCGTTAATCTGATCCATGGAACGCCCGCGGTTCAGGCCAAAGGTGAACATCGCAATCAGTACGGCAATTAACGTAGCCATTACCGGGTCGCCCAGGAACTCGGCAACGGGCAGGAAAGCGTGGCCTTTTGGCAGAATCATCTCGGCAATCGCACGCATCGCCATCAGAATAACCGGAACCAGCGACGTCCAGACGCTGACGCCAAAGCCCGGCATCTCTTCTTCCGTAAAAGTTTTCGCGCTGTACAGGCCTTCCGGGATCGGCTTATCGATGCCTTTCAGGAAACGGGCGTAAACCGGTCCGGCAAGGATCACGGTCGGGATCGCCAGAATCGTACCAAACAGCAGCGTCTTACCCATATCGGCATGGAAAATCGTGGCGATTGCGGTTGGACCCGGGTGCGGCGGCAGGAAGCCGTGTGTGACGGAGAGCGCCGCGGCCATCGGCACGCCGACGTACAGTAACGGGATATTCGCTGCTGCGGCAATGGTGAATACCAGCGGCAGCATCAGAACGAAGCCCACTTCATAGAACAGAGCGAAGCCGACGGTAAAGCCGGTTAACACTACGGCCCACTGAATATGCTTTTTACCAAATTTCGCGATCAGGGTAGTGGCGATACGTTGAGCGCCGCCGCAGTCGGCAAGCATTTTGCCCAGCATGGCGCCGAACCCCATAATCAGGGCCAGACTGCCAAGCGTACCACCGACACCGGCTTTGATGGAGCCGATGACTTTATCCAGCGGCATTCCCTGCATCAACCCGACAGCGAGCGCTACCAGGACAAGGGCGATAAATCCGTTCATTTTGAAGCGGATCATCAGAAGAAGTAACAAGATAACACCGATAGCAACGATGACTAATGGCATGATTTACCTGGCCTTTACTTTGTTATGGGTAACGTCATTGTTTCGACGACAAATTCCTGTTGTTCCCGACGGGAACAGAGTCGCAATAGCACCAATACTGATTACCGTTGAAACGAATGAGCGTAGTCAGATGTTATATGGATGTTAGGTGCCCATAAGAATGATACGGGTAACATGTGGGTGTTGAAAATGACCCTGGCAGGCAAAATTTAAATTATGAGACACAGGTCATGTTATCGGCGGAAGAAGAAGGACCATTGTTCTGAGATATGGCTGATAGCGCCGGATGGCGGCGTATACGCCTTATTCGGCCTACGGTGGGGCAGACAAGGCCCGACAGGCGCAAGCGCCATCGGGCATGGATGCGGGGAAAATCTTAGTAGTATGAGTGCTCGCCGCGCTGGTGTTCGGTCAGATCGCGAACCCCTTTCAGTTCCGGGAATTCATTCAGCAATTGTTTCTCGATCCCTTCTTTCAGCGTGACGTCAACCATCGAGCAACCGTTACAACCGCCGCCAAACTGCAGAATTGCATAGCCTTCATCGGTAATTTCCATCAGCGAGACGCGACCGCCGTGGCCCGCCAACTGCGGGTTAATCTGCGATTGCAGAGCATATTCCACGCGCTCCATCAGCGGCGCGTCATCGGCCACTTTGCGCATCTTCGCGTTTGGCGCTTTCAATGTGAGTTGAGAACCTAGCTGGTCGGTCACGAAATCAATTTCCGCGTCTTCCAGATAGGGCGCGCTCAGTTCATCAACATAAGCGGTCAACAGGTCAAATTTCAGTGCAGTATCGGTGGCTTCTACGGCGTCGGGCGGACAATAAGAAACACCGCACTCTGCGTTAGGAGTGCCGGGATTAATGACAAATACGCGGATTTGCGTCCCTTCTTCCTGATTTGCCAACAGTTTGGCAAAGTGCGCTTGTGCAGCATCGGAAATACGGATCATAGTAATGGCCTAATAGTTGACTATTTTAGTTGGTTATAATACGCCCATCATCGAGGCTCTACAAGGTTCGACACAGGCACCATACCTGGACAGTCGCTGCGCCGTTGCGCAAAAGCAGTTGCGCGATTTCCGCGACGGTACTTCCGGTAGTGACGACATCATCCACAATAACCAT
Source organism: Salmonella sp. A29-2 (assembly GCF_020150755.1). Classification (NCBI taxonomy): domain Bacteria; kingdom Pseudomonadati; phylum Pseudomonadota; class Gammaproteobacteria; order Enterobacterales; family Enterobacteriaceae; genus Salmonella; species Salmonella sp. A29-2. The sequence continues at coordinate 364,847 of NZ_CP083731.1, forward strand.
ATGGAGACCCTGTACCGGCAATTCAAGGCGAAACGCGTTTTTCAAATTGCGTTTACGTAACCTGGCGCTGAGATGATGTTGTGTTGCGGTCGCCCGTACCCGCGTGATGGTCTGGCTGTTCCACGCGCAGCCAAGCCAGCGCGCTAACGGTTGACATAACAGATCGCTTTGGTTAAATCCCCGCCGCCAGTGTCGGCGCGACCAGAGCGGAACGCTGACGATTCTGTCGGGAAGCTGCAAGCCAGTGCTGCGGCGCGCCATGAGGACTTCCTGCAACAGTAGACGCGCCAGTGCGGCGGCAATTTCGCTGCGGCGGGTAAATTTAAGCTGATGCACCAGTAAACTCAAGGGCGGCGTATAGTCACTGACGCTCACCAGACGCTGCCAGAGCGGCGGTTTTTGCAGGCAGCGACCGCAGGGGAGCGAAGGATGCGCGGCGGGTAATCCACATTGCGGACACAGGCTGACGCGCTGGCGGACGGCGCGCGCGCATACGGAACAAATCCCCCAGTGGCTTAACGCCAGCGGCATTCGGCATAGCCAGCATAATCCCGGTACTGTTAGCATAGGTGCATCCTTGTTAGACAAAAGAGAACAGTAACTGATGAATGACGTCTGGTGGCAGACCTACGGCGAGGGAAATTGTCATCTTGTGCTGCTGCACGGATGGGGATTGAACGCGGAGGTATGGCATTGCATTCGCGAGGAACTCGGCTCGCATTTTACGCTGCATCTGGTCGACTTGCCGGGCTATGGTCGCAGCTCGGGGTTTGGCGCCATGACGCTTGAAGAGATGACGGCGCAGGTAGCGAAAAACGCGCCGGACCAGGCTATCTGGCTTGGCTGGAGCCTGGGCGGCCTGGTGGCGAGTCAGATGGCGCTCACACACCCTGAACGCGTTCAGGCGCTGGTGACAGTCGCCTCTTCGCCATGCTTTAGCGCGCGTGAGGGGTGGCCGGGAATAAAACCGGAAATCCTCGGCGGATTCCAGCAGCAGCTTAGCGACGATTTTCAGCGCACGGTGGAGCGTTTTCTGGCGCTGCAAACGTTAGGGACGGAGACGGCGCGTCAGGATGCCCGCACCTTAAAAAGCGTAGTGCTGGCGCAGCCTATGCCGGATGTAGACGTGCTCAATGGCGGACTGGAAATCTTAAAAACGGTCGATCTACGAGAAGCGCTTAAAAATGTGAACATGCCGTTTTTGCGTTTGTATGGTTATCTGGACGGTCTGGTGCCGCGTAAAATTGTGCCTTTGCTCGATACGTTATGGCCGCACAGTACATCACAGATAATGGCGAAAGCGGCCCATGCGCCGTTTATCTCGCATCCGGCGGCGTTTTGTCAGGCGCTGATGACGCTAAAATCATCGCTGTAACCAGGGCGTTGCCGGGCCCGGACCATTCTGCAAGGTTAATGGCTTTCAGACGCCAGATCGGCAGGCGCCAGCCCGGTAACCCTAAGCACGGTATCGCGATCGAAACCATCGTTTAGCATGGAGCGGGCAATGCGCAATGCGGCGAGCCGTTGGCCTTCCTGTTTGCCTTGCTGTAGCCCTTTCTGTAACCCGTTACGATGTCCTTCCTGACGTAATCTGTCTGCGATAGTCATGATCTTCTCCTTATGCTGTGGGATACGCATAGCCACTTGGCGGATAAACGTATTGAAGCGCGCGGCGTCGCCAGTGTGCATCATGTAATTAAACAAACTTTGAAGCTGGGTGTCATTAGCGTATCCCTTAACCAGCAGGGCGACCAGCTGTTCGACAAGCCCCATCAGATCACGCTGGCGGATGTGTTTTTGTATGAGTTCCAGCAGCGCGACCCGTCGGTGTCGCATAATCTCGTCGTCCGGCACGACCGTAATATCGACCAGAGGAAAGGCGGTGGCGTATAGCTTACGCGCCATCACCGGGTCGGCAAATTCATCCAGCCAGCATAATGAGAACGGATACGGGCTGCGGTTTCCGTGATAAAACAGCATTGGCACCACTAACGGCAACGTCTTATGCCCGGCTTCCAGGTGCCGTTGCATTGCAGCCATTGCGTAACGCATCAGCCGAAATGCCATATGCGCGTCCGGCGTACTCTGATGTTCAATAACCACGTAAATGTAACCTTCACCTTCACTTGTTTCCAGCGACCAAAGAATATCGGAATAATGGGGGCGTAAATCCTCTTCAATAAAGCTACCGGACTCCAGCCGTAACGTATTCAGATTACAGATTTGACGTAATGTCGTCGGGAGATGAATTTCCAAAAAATCCCGTGCAGTATCGGGGTGGCATAGAAACTGTTTGAATACCGCGTCATGCGGCGTGGATGTTGTTGAGGTCGCCATATCGATCCGTCATCGGTGAAGTTCAATGGCGTGACACTACGCGCAGACCGGGCTGATTGCAGTAGAGGATTAGTGCGCTTGCGAGGCGCGTGGGGAGATAAATGCGCACGGCGGTAACGCTTTCATCTTTGTGGAAGGCATGACGCAAAATTGCCCGGCAGCGTGACGCGTACCGGGCAACATAATGCGGGATAAAGGCCGGATAAGACGCGTTACGCCGCTACCCGGCGAAGGTCAACGCAAGGCCCACCATTCGCGCAGGCAGGCTTTACCTTCCGGACAACTTTTACAGCTGCCTGAAAGGCAGCCGTCCGCTTCTTCCGGGATACGTACCGCTTTACCCATGATCTCCAGTTGATTCAGCATGGCGTCGATCATGGGCTGCGGAGCGTGCAGCGTATGGCTGATTTGCGTTGCCTCCATACGCCCCCGCAGCGCCAGTAGATCGCGAACCTGTATCAATGAAGCCATTTTTTACATCCCTTAGTGACAATTGCCCGCAGTGCCCGAACAACAGGAACTGACGTTTTTGCGGGTTGCCAGCAGTTCAATGTCTACACGGCTGCGGGCGCGGCGTAACAGGCTTAACACCACAACGTTAAAGACGATCACTGCCAGAATACAGATCAGGCTGTATGTCGGGTGTTGACTGAAGCTGGTAACCTGGTAGAACAGCGTGGCGAGCGAATAGGCGATATTCAGCCCCCACAGGATGGAGAAGCCCATCCAGCCGCGGCTGGACTCGCGGGCGATAGCGCCCATTACCGAGATACACGGTACGTAAAGCAGGACGAAAATCAGGTAACTGTACGCCGCCGCGGCGCTGCCGAATTTTTGATCCATCACGCCCATCGCGCCGGTCGCCATTTCGCCGTCGCCTTTACTCGCTTCGATCGGGTTAGCCAGTACGCTCAGGCTAAAGGTGTCTTTCAGGCTTTGCCAGGTATCGTCAACCGCGCCCAGCAGTTCATCGCCGAGGTGGAAGTCGGCAGGATTAAACGCTTCGTCCTGAATATTTTCGGCGGTGTAGAGCGTGTTCAGCGTACCGACGACAACCTCTTTCGCCATGGCGCCCGTAAACAGACCCACGGTCGCTTGCCAGTTATCCTCATGGACGCCGATCGGTTTAAAGACTGGCGTGATGACCCGGCTTACAGAGGCGAGGGCAGAGTCATTAATGTTATCGACGATTTTGCCGCTCAACGAGAAACTGTTAAACGCGCTCAGGAAAATACTCACGATGATAATGACTTTACCGGCGCGTAGTACAAAACCTTTCAGGCGTTGCCAGGTCTGGATGATCAGGCTCTTGATATGCGGGACGTGGTAAACCGGCAGCTCCATCACAAACGGAGAAGCTTCGCCGCGCATAATGGTATGCTTCAGCATCAGGCCGGTTAATACCGCCATGACAATACCCAGCACGTACAGCGAGAAGACCGCCAGCGCGCCGTTTTGCCCGAAGAAGGCGGCGGCAAAGACGGCGAAAATCGCCAGGCGCGCGCCACAGGACATAAACGGCGCCATCATGATGGTCATCAGGCGTTCGCGCGGAGCGTCAAGCGTGCGGGCGCCCATCACGGAAGGTACATTACAGCCGAAGCCGACAATCAGCGGCACGAAGGATTTACCCGGTAGTCCCAGCGCCTGCATCAGGCGATCCATGACGAAGGCCGCGCGCGCCATATAACCGGAGTCTTCAAGGAAGGAGAGGAACAGGTACATCATCCCGATTTGCGGCACCAGCGGCAGGACGGTATTGATCCCGCCGCCAAGACCTTGCGCCAGGAAGATGGTTAACCAATCCGGGAAGTGCAACGTGTAGCCAATCCATTGAATGCCATGAATAAAGATGGCGACGGAACCGGCATCAAACAGGGGTTGCAACGCGCCGCCGATGTTAATGGCGAGCAGGAACATCAGGTACATCACGAACAAAAAAATCGGTAAGCCGAGGAAGCGGTTCAGGATAATTTTATCGACCGCCCTGGTGAAGCGGCTGGGTTCGGCTGTCAGGGTATTGCTGACCACGTCGCAAATAGCGGCGATACACTGGTAACGGGCGTCGGCGATATGCAGCGCCGGGTCGTCCATTTCGTCCTTCAGACGGGCAAGGGAGGTGTCCAGGTTTTGCGCCGCTTCGCCTGCGTAGGCCCGGCTGTAGATATCGCCCTCCAGCATTTGCAGACCCAGCCAGCGGCGCTGTTGTAAAGGCATCTCCTGGGCCATCGCGTCGGCCAGGAAACCTGCTTCGCGCAGCAGCGGCTGGGCATAATGCACCAGTTCGACGTTGTCGTTAGCGTTGTGACGGTCAATGGCCAGTTTCAGCGCCTCGATACCGCGGCCGCGAGTCGATACCAGCGGTACGACAGGGCAACCCAGACGCGTGGACAGAGCGTCGACATCAATACGAACCTGCTGTTTTTCGGCGATATCCAGCATGTTGAGCGCGACAATACAGGGGATACCCAGCTCCAGCAGTTGCAGCGTCAAATAGAGGTTGCGCTCCAGATTGGAGGCGTCCACAACGTTTATCAACAGGTCGGCGTCGCCGCTCAGGATGTAGTGGCAGGCGATCTGTTCGTCGAGAGAGGTTTGTGACGAGATGGTCGTCAGAGAATAGGTGCCGGGTAAATCTACCAGCGTGACCTGGTGGTCAGTTGTCGCGAACTGGCCCTCTTTACGCTCGACGGTGACGCCCGCCCAGTTCCCCACGCGCTGACGCGCGCCGGTGAGTTGGTTAAATAAGGTGGTCTTGCCGGAATTAGGATTACCAATTAAACCAATGGTTAATTTTTTCATTTTTATAGACTCACTGTATTAACAGGAAACCGCTTCCACTTCTATTAACGCCAAATCCTTTTTACGCAAAACCAGACTCACGCGTCGTGTTTCGATATGGATCGGATCGCCTAAGGGCGCGACGCGGACGACATTAAATGAAGAGCCGGGCAACATGCCGAGCGAAAGCAGTTTTTGACGATACGCCGGGCTGATTTCACGCGCAAAGCCGGTGATTTTCCACGCAGTGTCAGGAGTGAATTGCATACGACCTACTTGTTTCTTACTAACTGGATGTATACCTCATGCGGCGCTCAGGGGGGCGGCAGGAGACCCGATGTTTAGCCAACGAAGGAAAGAGTAAATAATCAACAACACAATGATAATGAGAATGGTTTCTATCTTCAACGATTAAAATGTGACGGAATGTACAAATAAGCGATAATTTGCGCCGATGTTGATATGGCTCAACATTTATTTGTCTTTTTGCAAATACCTCTAATGTGCAAATATTCACCGTTTTTAATGTTTAATTAAGGTTTCATCTGTTAATAAAGTGATAATTAATAGTGCGGATAGCAGAAGGAAATTAATTAACAGATTCTAATGGGTAAGATTTAATTGTTAATTAAAAAAGAAAGGGTTGGACGTATTGCAAAATCGCAGGCCGGATAAGAAGTAACCCGGCCTGCGTATTACCCGATTAGCGTTTTTTTCCCATTGCCGCTGCCAGCGCGTCCATCATGGCGCTGTTACCGGCTGGCTGGGCGTCACGACCGCGCGGTTTCGCCGCTTTTGATGCCGGGCGGTTGCCCTGAGAGCGATCGGCGCCGCCGCCGCGGCGAGCGGCGGTTTCGCCGGGCTGTTCGTCCAGACGCATCGTCAGCGCGATACGCTTACGTTGCAGATCCACTTCCAGCACTTTCACCTTCACAATATCGCCCGCTTTCACCACGGTGTGTGGATCGTCGACGAACTTAGTCGACAGGGAAGAGATGTGGACCAGGCCATCCTGATGAACGCCGATATCGACAAACGCGCCGAAGTTAGTGACGTTAGTGACCGCCCCTTCCAGAATCATCCCCGGCAGCAGGTCGTTCATGGTTTCGACGCCATCGGCGAATTGCGCGGTTTTAAATTCAGGACGCGGGTCGCGGCCCGGTTTTTCCAGCTCTTTGATGATATCGCTCACGGTCGGCACGCCGAATTTATCGTCGGTAAAATCAGCGGCCTTGAGGTGACGCAATTCGTTGCTGTTGCCCATCAGATCTTTTAGCGCTTGCTGCGTCGCCGCCAGAATGCGTTCGACAACCGGATAGGCTTCCGGGTGGACGGTGGAGGCATCCAGCGGGTTATCGCCGTGGTTAATACGCAGGAAGCCCGCGCACTGCTCAAACGCTTTCGGCCCCAGACGGCTCACCTTCAACAGTTGCTGGCGGTTCTGGAACTGACCGTTCTCATCGCGCCAGGCGACGATGTTTTGCGCCATCATGCGCGTTAAGCCCGCGACGCGGGTCAGCAGCGGTACGGAGGCGGTATTCAAATCGACGCCGACGGCGTTTACGCAGTCTTCGACCACCGCATCCAGTTTACGGGCCAACTGGGTCTGGCTGACATCGTGTTGATATTGGCCGACGCCGATCGATTTCGGATCGATTTTCACCAGTTCCGCCAGCGGATCCTGTAGACGACGCGCGATAGAGACCGCGCCGCGCAGGGAGACGTCGAGATCCGGAAACTCCTGCGCCGCCAGCTCAGAAGCGGAATACACGGACGCCCCCGCTTCGCTGACGATCACTTTCTGCGCCGTCACGTTCGGGAACTGTTTTTGTACGTCGAGATAGAAGCGTTCGGTTTCACGCGAGGCCGTACCGTTGCCAATCGCGACCAGTTCGACGTGGTATTTTTCGCACAGCGCGGCGATCACGGTAGCCGCTTTGGCCGCCTGACCGGTATGCGGATAAATGGTATCCGTCGCCACCAGCTTGCCGGTGCCGTCAACGACAGCGACTTTTACGCCGGTACGCAGGCCAGGATCAAGGCCCATCGTGGCGCGCAGGCCTGCGGGGGCTGCCATCAGCAGGTCGTGCAGGTTACGCGCAAACACGTTAATCGCTTCGTCTTCCGCACGTTCGCGCACGGTGCCCATCAGTTCGGTTTCGAGGTGCATTAAGACTTTGATACGCCACGTCCAGCTCACTACGCCTTTGCGCCAGCTATCCGCCGGGGCGTTATTCAGCCGCAGGCCGAGATGGTCCATGATGATTTGCTCGCAGTAGCTTTCTTTTGGCGGCTCATCAAACTGTGGGTCGGCATTGAGCGAAAGTTGCAGAATGCCTTCGTTACGACCACGGAACATGGCCAGCGCACGGTGAGACGGGACGTTAGCAATGGGCTCATGATGGTCGAAATAGTCGCGGAATTTTGCCCCTTCTTCCTCTTTGCCGCTCACGACGGTGGCGACCAGATGGGCGTTCTTCCACAGGTAATCACGCACTTTCGCCAGCAATGCGGCGTCTTCGGCAAAGCGCTCCATCAGAATGTAGCGTGCGCCGTCGAGCGCGGCTTTCGTGTCCGCCACGCCTTTGTCGCCATCAATGTACTTTGCCGCTTCCACGTCAGGATCGTGGGACGGCTCGTTCCAGAGCAGATCGGCCAGCGGCTCAAGGCCGGCTTCAATGGCGATTTGTCCACGGGTGCGGCGTTTAGGTTTATAGGGCAGGTAGAGGTCTTCGAGCTCGGTCTTACTTAACGTAGCGTTGATGGCGCCAGCCAGCTCATCGGTCAGTTTGCCTTGTTCGGAAATGGACTTGAGGATGGCCTGACGCCTGTCTTCCAGCTCACGCAGATAGCCCAGACGCGTTTCCAGGTTACGCAACTGCGTGTCATCCAGACCGCCGGTGATTTCTTTACGATAACGTGCGATAAACGGCACGGTGTTCCCTTCGTCAAGCAGGCGAACGGCAGCTTCAACCTGCCCGGCATTTGCCTGGATTTCACCCGCAATAATGCGGCAGAAAGAATCATTCATCATGGGTTAGCTTCGTCTTCAGGATAAAAATCAGGGGATAGTTATACGGATTGGCTGGCAAAAATGCCAGCCATCAGCGGGGGCTTAGGATTCTTCTTGTCTTATTTGACGTATTCGATCGCATTGACGTACCAGTTTGCTTCGCCGACAGGGGGGTTGACCACCGCCAGATCGCCCACTTCTTTTTTCAGTAGCGCCCGCGCCATCGGCGAGTCGATAGAGATGTAATCCTTACGTCCGAAAATTTCATCGTAGCCGACAATGCGGAACTTCAGCGTATCGCCGTCATCATTTTCAATTTCCACCCAGGCGCCGAAGAAGACTTTGCCCTCCTGCTGTGGGGAATAATCCACGATTTTGAGATTTTCCATGCATTTGGTCAGATATCTGACGCGTCTGTCGATCTCACGCAGGCGCTTTTTATTATACTGATAGTCGGCATTCTCGCTGCGGTCGCCCAGACTCGCAGCCCAGGTCACTTTTTTGGTGACCTCCGGGCGCTCTTCACGCCAGAGATAATTGAGCTCTTGTTTGAGTGTTTCGTACCCTTCGCGGGTGATCAGGGGCGTTTTCATCTCGTTGATTTACCTTTGCTGTCGATATTGCGCACACGGGGTATAACGTGATCGTCCCGACAGAATAAATAATGGGGTTGCCGATTAATTGTATATTTAAGCTGCTGTTAAATATGCTTTGTAACAATTTAGCCTGAAATTCATACCAGAATTTGCTGGTGACTCACGTGAGCTTTTTTAAGAATACACACTTACATTTGTTGCGAACCTTTGGGAGTACAGACAATGCAAGAGAATTATAAGATTCTGGTGGTTGATGACGATATGCGTCTGCGGGCGCTACTGGAACGTTATCTGACCGAGCAGGGCTTCCAGGTTCGAAGCGTCGCTAACGCCGAGCAGATGGATCGTCTGCTGACCCGTGAATCTTTCCATCTCATGGTACTGGATTTAATGCTGCCAGGTGAAGATGGTCTGTCGATTTGTCGTCGCCTGCGTAGTCAGAGTAATCCAATGCCGATCATTATGGTCACGGCGAAGGGTGAAGAAGTTGACCGTATCGTCGGGCTGGAAATCGGCGCCGATGACTACATTCCTAAACCGTTTAACCCGCGCGAGCTGTTGGCGCGTATCCGCGCCGTGCTACGTCGTCAGGCAAACGAACTGCCCGGCGCGCCGTCGCAGGAAGAGGCCGTTATCGCGTTCGGTAAGTTTAAACTGAACCTCGGTACGCGCGAGATGTTCCGTGAAGATGAACCGATGCCGCTGACCAGCGGGGAGTTTGCGGTACTGAAAGCGTTAGTCAGCCATCCGCGCGAGCCGCTCTCTCGCGATAAGCTGATGAATCTGGCCCGTGGCCGCGAGTATTCCGCGATGGAACGCTCCATCGACGTCCAGATCTCCCGCCTGCGCCGTATGGTGGAAGAAGATCCGGCACATCCGCGTTATATTCAGACCGTATGGGGCCTGGGCTACGTCTTCGTACCGGACGGTTCTAAAGCATGAGGCGAATGCGCTTCTCGCCGCGAAGTTCATTTGCCCGCACGCTGTTGCTCATCGTCACCTTGCTGTTCGTCAGCCTGGTGACGACCTACCTGGTGGTGCTGAACTTCGCGATTTTGCCGAGCCTCCAGCAGTTTAATAAGGTTCTGGCTTACGAAGTCCGTATGCTGATGACCGATAAGCTGCAACTGGAGGACGGCACGCAGTTAGTCGTGCCGCCTGCGTTTCGCCGGGAAATCTATCGCGAGCTGGGGATCTCTCTCTACACCAACGAAGCCGCCGAAGAGGCCGGGTTGCGTTGGGCGCAACACTACGAATTCTTAAGCCACCAGATGGCGCAGCAATTAGGCGGCCCGACGGAAGTGCGCGTTGAGGTCAACAAAAGCTCGCCCGTTGTGTGGCTCAAAACCTGGCTGTCGCCCAATATCTGGGTGCGCGTGCCGCTGACCGAGATTCATCAGGGCGATTTTTCTCCGCTTTTCCGTTACACGCTGGCGATCATGCTCCTGGCGATAGGCGGCGCGTGGCTGTTTATTCGTATACAGAATCGACCGTTAGTGGATCTTGAACATGCCGCTTTGCAGGTAGGGAAGGGAATTATTCCGCCGCCGCTGCGTGAATATGGCGCCTCTGAGGTGCGCTCTGTGACTCGGGCGTTTAACCATATGGCAGCCGGCGTGAAACAATTGGCCGATGACCGTACGCTATTGATGGCGGGCGTCAGCCACGACTTGCGCACGCCGCTGACCCGTATTCGTCTGGCGACGGAGATGATGGGCGAGGAAGACGGTTATCTCGCGGAGTCGATCAATAAAGACATCGAAGAGTGTAACGCCATTATCGAACAGTTTATTGACTATCTGCGTACCGGTCAGGAAATGCCAATGGAGATGGCGGATCTCAATTCCGTACTGGGCGAGGTGATTGCGGCGGAAAGCGGCTATGAGCGTGAGATTAACACTGCGCTTCAGGCAGGCAGTATCCAGGTGAAAATGCACCCGCTCTCGATTAAGCGCGCGGTGGCGAATATGGTGGTCAATGCTGCCCGCTATGGCAACGGCTGGATTAAGGTCAGCAGCGGCACCGAGTCGCATCGCGCCTGGTTCCAGGTAGAAGATGACGGGCCGGGCATTAAGCCGGAGCAGCGTAAACATCTGTTCCAGCCTTTTGTGCGTGGCGACAGCGCCCGTAGCACCAGTGGCACAGGGCTGGGGCTGGCGATTGTGCAGCGCATTATCGATAACCATAACGGGATGCTGGAGATTGGCACCAGCGAGCGTGGCGGATTGTCAATTCGCGCCTGGCTACCGGTTCCTGTGGCTCGCGTCCAGGGGACGACAAAAGAGGCATAAGAAAGGGAGGTATTACCCTCCCTTTCTTCTCAACGCCGGATGACGCCGTTCAAAGCCGCCATCCGGCCTGTTCCTTACAGCTTCGGTCCGGCGCTAACCAGCGCTTCGCCTGCCGGGGTATCCGTATACTTCTCGAAGTTCTCAATGAACAGTTTCGCCAGCGCGGTGGCTTTTTCCTGCCATTGTTCCGGCGACGCGTAGGTGTTACGCGGGTCGAGAATGTGGGTATCCACGCCTGGCAGTTCAGTCGGGATCGCCAGATCGAACAGCGGCAGACGGAAGGTTTCCGCGTTATCAAGAGAACCGTTCAGAATGGCGTCGATAATCGCGCGCGTATCTTTGATGGAGATACGTTTGCCGGTGCCATTCCAGCCGGTGTTAACCAGATAAGCCTGCGCGCCTGCTGCCTGCATACGTTTCACCAGCACCTCAGCATACTGCGTCGGGTGCAGCGTCAGGAACGCGGCGCCGAAGCAGGCGGAGAAGGTGGGGGTCGGTTCGGTGACGCCGCGTTCGGTGCCGGCCAGTTTAGCGGTGAAACCCGACAGGAAGTGGTACTGCGTCTGGTTAGCGGTTAAACGGGAAACCGGCGGCAACACGCCGAAAGCATCCGCCGTCAGGAAGATAACCTTGGTGGCGTGACCTGCTTTGGACACGGGCTTAACGATGTTATCGATATGATAGATCGGGTAAGAGACGCGGGTGTTTTCGGTTTTGGAACCATCGTCGAAATCTACGGTGCCGTCTTCGCGCACGGTGACGTTTTCCAGCAGCGCATCACGGCGAATCGCATGATAAATTTCTGGCTCCGCTTCTTTCGACAGTTTGATGGTTTTGGCGTAGCAGCCGCCTTCAAAGTTGAACACGCCGTCGTCATCCCAACCGTGCTCATCATCGCCAATCAGACGACGTTTCGGGTCGGTGGACAGAGTGGTTTTTCCGGTACCGGAAAGGCCGAAGAAGACCGCGACATCGCCTTTTTCACCCACGTTGGCGGAACAGTGCATTGAGGCGATACCTTTGAGCGGCAGCAGGTAGTTCATTACCGAGAACATCCCTTTTTTCATTTCGCCGCCGTACCAGGTGCCGCCAATAAGCTGAATACGTTCAGTCAGGTTGAACGCCACGAAGTTTTCCGAGTTCAGCCCTTGCTCTTTCCACTGCGGGTTGGTGCACTTCGCGCCGTTCATGACAATAAAGTCAGGTTTGAAGCCTACCAGCTCTTCGTCCGTTGGGCGAATGAACATATTTTTAACGAAGTGGGCCTGCCAGGCGACTTCCGTAATAAAGCGCACGGAAAGACGCGTATCGGCATTTGCGCCGCAGAACGCATCAACAATGAATAAGCGTTTACCGGAAAGCTGATGCGTCACCAGACCTTTCAGGTGTTGCCAGGTTTCCTGGGAAAGCGGCTTATTATCGTTTTTACCTTTACCCTTATCGGACCACCACAGCGTATCACGCGTGGTGTCGTCGCGAACAATATACTTATCCTTAGGCGAACGACCGGTAAAAATACCGGTATCAACGGCAACAGCGCCCAGGTTAGTTAACACGCCACGCTCATAGCCTTCCAGACCAGGATTAAGTTCTTCCTGATAAAGGGTGTCGTAGCTGGGATTGTAAACGATATCCTGGACGTCGTTGATACCATAAGCCTTGAGATCTTGCGGGGTTAAATTGTTAACGCGCATATCACTGCTCCTTAGCCAATATATATTACCGAAAATAGTAAGGTTTTTTGAGGTTGGTTAACCGCGACAAGGCTCATAGATTTACGTATCTGGACAAAATCACGATTGACGAAAAACACTGTGACTCCTGTCACGCAGCGGCGGTTATTATGGCAGGAAACCTACTTTTGTTGTGGAAAATGTTCTGAAAACGTTAAAAGGAAGTGTTTTTGACCGACATAATGTGACTGTAATCGCATTCATGTAAGAAAGTTACGTAACACCAACATTAACAATATCGATTCACCTCTCTGCGTTTTTTTCTGAATTATGCATGACGACGCCTGGCGGTGAACAGATGATGCAATAATGCGACTTTCTCATCATTCTGGATAACGACATGGAAAGTGTAGCGCTTTCACGTACTACTCGCTGGGGTATGTTGCTCACCGGTTTGCTGCAGGGCGTCTTGTGCTACCTGCTGATGGCCTGGCTGGTACCACAAAATAGCGACTGGCTGTTCTATGGTATGCCTGCAACGATAGCGTTGTCGTCAATGCTATTGCTTACCGTGGTTTCTTTTAAACAGCGCGCGCTGTGGGGCTGGCTGGGGCTGACCTTTGTGGTCGTGCTGGCAATGAGCGGCTGGCTGAAATGGCAGGTTGAGACGGTGGAGAAATGGCGCCTGGCCGAGCTCCTCTGGCTGTATGGTCTCCGGCTTGTGTTGATGGCGATGCTGGTCTTACCCTGGATGCAATATCAGTTACATTCGCAAACCGGTTCGGCGCGTTATCCCCAGTTTTATCTGCGGTTATGGCATAACGTACTGACATTGTTTATCGTCCTGGTCGCCAACGGACTGTTCTGGCTGGTGCTTCTGCTCTGGAGCGCGCTATTCAGGCTGGTGGGCATCCGCTTTTTCAGCACCCTTTTCTTTGAAACTGAAGCCTTTATTTATGTGACCATCGGCCTGATTACGGCGCTGGCGGTCATTCTCGCCCGCACGCAGTCGCGCCTTGTGGCGGCGGTGCAAAAGCTGCTGACGCTGATCGCGACAGGTTTACTGCCGGTGGTGTCGCTGCTGGCATTGCTGTTTATTGTGACGTTACCCTTTACCGGACTGGAGGCGATTTCTGCGCGTGTTTCCGCTGCGGGGCTGCTATCCACGCTGACGCTGATGCTGCTGCTCCTCGTGGCGATTGTCAATGAACCGCAAAAGCGCGTATTACCCTATCCGCGCGTACTACGCGGCATGATTAGCGCCTCGCTGTGCGTTGCCCCGATATATATGCTGCTGGCGGGCTGGGCGTTATGGGTACGTATTCAGCAATACGGCTGGACGCCGGATCGTCTGTATGGCGCGCTGACGGCGTCTGTCTTGCTGGTATGGTCCTTCGGTTATCTGATCGGTCTGTTACGCCGCGGACGCGACCCTGGTGAGTGGCAAGGCAAGGTGGTACTGAGCGTCTCTTTGTTGACGCTGGTGATATTGCTGTTGCTGGCCTCGCCTGTACTTGATGTCTGGCGTATTAGCGTCAACAGCCATATGGCGCGTTACCATAGCGGTAAAATTACTGCGGATCAGATCAGCCTGTATATGCTGGATCACAGCGGCAAACCTGGCCAGGAAGCGTTGAAATCGTTGCGGGATGACGAGGCGTTTACGCAGAACAGAAAGCGCAATCGTGAACTGATGACGTTTTTGCAGAGAAATAAGGTCTCTCCGACGGCGGACGATTTAGCGCGGGTGGTGATGATTGCGCCCGGTAGCCAGAAGCCGGATGCCGCATTTTGGGCGTTTGTCAAAGAGCAGAGTTATTCGGACGATTCCTGCCTTGAACCGGATGCCTGCGTGCTGGTGAGTCAGGATCTTAACGGTGACGGTCAGCCTGAGCAGGTGCTGTATAACTTTATTGTTGCCGAGAGCCAGGTCTACGGCTTAAAAGAGGGGAAATGGACGCAGAAAGCGTTCGCCCGACTGCCGGACGGGTTTTCTAAGACGCAACTGTTGCACGCGATTGCCGGGCATCAGTTAGACTCAGCCCCCAAAGCCTGGCGCGATATCATTGTTGATGGTCAGCGGTTGGATGTGGATTACTACAACGAGTAAGTTTTTTGCCGGATGGCGGCATAAATGCCTTATCCGGCCTACGGAGCGGGATGCTGTAGGCCAGATAAGCGCAGCGCCATCAGGCAATGATGTTGTCGACTGAAAGGCGATTAATGAACCTGTGGATCGGCAGGAGAGGCGTTGTTACGGATCTCCGCGATATCCATCGCATTGAACAGATAATGATTGCCGCAGTAATCGCAGTGCATATCGATTTCGCCTTCTTCCGCCAGAATGCTGTCCACTTCTTCATCCGGCAATGTTTTCAGCGCGCCCGCGCAACGTTCGCGTGAACAGGTGCATTTGAATTCAACATCTTGCGGATCGTAGAGCGTGACTTCTTCTTCGTGATACAAACGCCACAGCACGTCATTTGCCGGTAACGTCAGCAGCTCTTCGCTTTTAATGGTTTCCGTCAACATAGCCAGATGGTCGAAATCCTCCGCCTGCGCGTTCTGTGCCGGCATCACCTGGAGCAACATTCCACCTGCCGCCGGTTTACCGTCGACATCGCCGGTACGGATAAACAGGCGCGTCGGCAACTGCTCGGAGCGCAGGAAGTAATCTTCCAGGCACGCCGCCAGAGTATCGCCTTCCAGACCCACCACGCCCTGATAGCGCTCACCCTCTTCCGGCGTAATGGTGATCACCAGATAGCCGTTGCCAACCAGCGTTTTGAGATCCGCATTGTCAGGGATGTCACCCTGAACGCGAGCCACGCCGCGCATCTGCTGCTGATTATTGCCATTGATCACCGCCAGGCTTAACGGCCCGTCGCCCTGGAGCTGTACCGTAATGTCACCGGCAAACTTCAGCGTTGCGGTCAGCAGGCTAGTGGCGACCAGCAGTTCGGCCAGTACGTTTTTCACCGGCTGCGGATAGTTATGATTGTCGAGGATCTGTTGCAAGGTTTCCGAAACGGTCACCAGCTCGCCGCGAACGGCAAAGTTTTCAAACAGATAACGATGTAATTGGTCATGTTGCGGCATAATCATCTCTCTTGCGGGTGACAGTTATTCGCTGTCGCCGTGTTTAAATCGTAACAGGTCGCGGCGCTCTTTCTTGTCCGGTCGCCTGTCCGGATGCGGCATGGTCAGGGCGTTAAGCTTGCGCGCCTGCGCCATTTTTTCGCGTTTTTCCACGCTTTCCGCCGTCTCTTCATACAGAGCGACGGCTTCGCTGGCCGGACGGCGCTGTTCGGTGATGGCTTTAACGATCACCGTCCGTTCGTCATTTCCCTGACGCAGGGTAAGGGTTGCGTTCAGCTCGACGATTTTGCTCGGCTTACTGCGCTGGCCGTTGTAATGCACCTTACCGCCTTCAATCATCTCGCGGGCCAGCGCGCGGGTTTTATAAAAACGCGCGGCCCACAGCCATTTATCCAGTCTGACCTCAACGGAGGACTTTTCTTTCATGGCGTCTCCTTCACTTCAGCGAGGGGATCAGACGGCGGTAGTCGTTCAGGGACGGATGGCGCGTATAGTGCTTTTCCGCCAGGCCGGAATCAGGATTCGTCACGCCAAGACAGTAGCGAATACCAAACCGGGCGGCGGCGTCGAGAATCGGTTCGCTGTCATCGATAAACAGCGTTTTCTCTGCGCTTATTCCCGTTTCCTCAGTGACAGCGCGCCATAACCGCTGATCCTCTTTGGGATAACCAAATGTGTGGGTGGAAAGTAATAAATCAAGGTGTGAGGCCAGACCGGTATGCTCCAGCTTCACCGCCAGGTTATGTGGATGCGCATTGGTGAGCAGAATCCGACGTTTTCCGCTGGCTTTTAACGCATTCAGAAACGGTACGGTATCGTCGCGCAAAACGGCGCGCGGCCCTTGCGCCGTCGTCATGGCGCAAATATCCAGACCCAGACGCTCGCTCCAGTAATCCAGACAGTACCAGTTTAGCGTATGCTGTACGGCATGATACTGCTGACGAATATATTCCTGCGCGTCCTGCGGCGAAATACCCTGCTGCGCGCCGTAGGTTTCCGGTACCAGCTTTTGCCAGAAATAGTTATCGAACGCGAGATCGAGCAGCGTGCCGTCCATATCCAGCAAAACGGTATCCACATTTTGCCAGTCAATATCAATATGCATGGGGAACTCCAGGGTAACGCAATTTGCGCGACAGGGTAGCATACCCTGTCGCACGGCGGCGCTATCAGATGAGATTTTCCGGAGAGACGGTTAACCTGGGATTGAGGCAGCTTTCATAGTATTCCTGGATGTCCGCCATACGGGTACGGTGGCGTTGATAACGTCTGAACGCCTGAATGCCGTTGTAGACCGCGCTCACTATCATTGCCAGCATCAGCAGCGTGGTGCCGAGGTAACGCCACCAGCCGGATTTATCGGGGATACGATGCAGGCTGATATGCTGCGTACCGTTGGCATCGGTATACACGCTGGTGACAATGCCCTCGGCGCTAAATGGCGTCTGCATGAGCGTTTGCGCCAGACGCTGGAAGGCGCTCCACTGTTCCTGCGCGGGATAGTCATACAGCGGCGTTGACGGCCAGGCCTGATCAACCAGTTCGCTGCCTTCATCGCTGGCGATCAGGAATCCGCCGGGAGCGGGGCTATTCAGCGACTGGGCGGCACGCGCGGTCTCGCGAGAAATAAACGGCGCCGTTGAGGTCGTGACCAGATTTTCCAGCGACTCTGCGCTTACGGGGCGTAGCAGTACGTTGACGCCGTCCAGTTTGCCGGCGTTCGCGCGTTTCACCAGCGCGTTCCAGTCCTTACTGTTACCGAGATTAACCAGCGCATTTTTCAGACGCACGCACTCGTCTTCCGCCGCGCACAAATCAGCGGTTTTCAGAACAATATCGCCAAAGTCATCTAATAATACCATGCCCGATTTTTGGATCGCGGAGCGTAAAGATGCGCTGACGCGCGAGTCGTCTTCGGGTTTTGGATGGAGCTGACGATTTACCGCCTGGCTTAGCGCCATCGCTTTATTCACCAGGTCTGATTCCGGCAGCGGTAGCGCAGGCGCGTCATTCCAGATGATTTGCGAGCAATCGAACGGCATAAACGGTGAGTTAGACTGGCCGCTCCAGGTCGCGCCGGAATGAATATTACACATTCCTTTACCGCTCAGGTGCAGCGTATCGCCCACCCGCACGCCAGCTTTTTCAAGCTGTTTTACCGTTGTCGCTTCAATGGCTTGCGCGCCTTTCATCCACGATAGCGTGAACTTGATTGGCATATCCAGCGGGATCCAGAACAGCAGCATAAACAACACCAGCAGCGAACCGATAGCAATAACAGTGCTGCGTAACCAGTGCTGCAACGGAAAGTTTTTCACTTCATCATGCAGGGATAAAAACCGGCCCTGGCGCGCGACATGGCGATCAAGGTAAATATCAATATCCGTTTGTTGCCCAAGATCCTGCGTAATGTAGGGTTGCCAGTGGGCAGGGTAAATAAGGTCGATGATGCCCAGCGAAATATTGTTAATCTGCTCCTGATTATTCTCCCCAAACAGTCCCCAGCGGCGGGGCGTTCCCCGCAGACAGTGAATTTCCCGCAGCGCGCTTTTCGACGGCGGCGCAAAAAGCCCCCAAAGTCCGGCTGCCAGCAGCAGGATAGCGCCGCCTATCATCCACGGTACAAAAACGTCTGGCGTTATCAGACAGAAAAAGAATAACAAAAAGGAGGCGACGATTAACAACGCTTCGCGCAAGCCAGCCGGGCGGCTGAGCGCATATTCTTCGTGGGTCTCCTGACGGATATTCAACAGCTCAATCTGCTCGCTCTCTTCGCCGCGAATCGACGCCTGCGTAGAGGCCGTATTCTGTAGCGCGTAGCCGCGCGACTCCTGCATATACTCTTGCAGCGTATGGCCGTTTAAAGAGATCACCAGCGGCAGCGTATCCGTGAGGATCAGCTCAACGTTGTTTTCATCATTGATGTACTGTTCCCAGAAAGGCGGCAGATGGACTTCGACGGAGTCGAGGTAGTAGCGCCATTTATTAGGATCGTCAGTGGTAATGCCGTAGCGGGTGATGGAGTGGGTCAGTATCACGACACTGTTGCTTTCCGCGTTTAGCGTCAGCGAGATGGGCGCAGCACTGGCGCCTGTCGGCCCCGGAACTTGCTGGATCTGGCTAAGGTTATCGAGATAGTTTTCTACCGCGCTGCGCTCTTCGGGCAACAGTTTACGCGTTTGCGCGTCCTGAAAGGCGCTGATCCACGGTAAGCTTCCTCGTCTGGACTTTACCCGGAACCGCCATATTGCCAGTAGAGAGCAGGCCAGCAAAGCAGCTATAAAAATCAGAATGGTGCTCATGCTTTCCCCATCTTACTAAGTCTGTCAGGCGTGGTCAGTCGCACCCTGTCCAATAAACATTTTTCTGTGGTTGGCTATCGGCAAGCGTGGAGTTGAACTTGAGCATTGTAAAGCGCATCCCAGTGAAGGCAAATCATAGCAATACCACCAAAAACGGAATATCAGCAAATTCCTGGAGTTATTTCAACCTATTGACTTTTAATTTGAAATAAGAATTAATTTTTATTACGTTACATAAATGTAAATAAACGGCAATTCGCATTGCCGAAACCGTGCGGTATGTCGCACAATGACCACAGATTACACTGCAAAGATTCTCACAATGAGCAAATCATTACAAAAACCCACCATTCTGAAAGTGGAAACCGTCGCACAATCCCGACTGTTTAACGTAGAAAGCGTGGATCTGGAGTTCAGCAACGGCGTGCGTCGCGTGTATGAACGTATGCGACCATCAACCCGTGAGGCGGTAATGATTGTGCCGATCGTTGATGAGCATCTGATTCTTATTCGTGAGTATGCGGTGGGAACCGAATCCTATGAGCTGGGCTTCTCGAAAGGATTGATCGACCCGGGCGAGACCGTTTTTGAAGCGGCGAACCGGGAGCTCAAAGAAGAGGTCGGGTTTGGCGCGCATAACCTGACCTTCTTAAAAAAACTCAGCATGGCGCCCTCTTATTTTTCCAGCAAAATGAATATCGTGGTGGCGGAAGATCTCTATCCGGAGTCGCTGGAAGGCGACGAGCCTGAGCCATTGCCGCAGGTACGCTGGCCGCTGGCGCATTTAATGGATCTGCTGGAAGACCCCGATTTTAACGAGGCCCGCAACGTCAGCGCGCTGTTTCTGGTACGCGAGTGGTTGAAAGCGCAGGGCCGAATTGCCTGATGGCGCGGCGTTGATCAAGCTAACGGAAAGTTTGTCTCCCCGTTCGCCGTCATCCGCTAAACACAATAAAAAAGGCGCCGGAGCGCCTTTTTTGATCAGAACAGTTCGTGTGTTTCACCATTATCAATAATGGTGGTTCCCACCTCGTGTACCGCCTGTTGTGTCGGCTGCGTGCCTTCGATGAAATACTCTTCACGGCTGTTACCGCCGCTCGCCAGTTGTCCGGTACTGCGGTCGATATTCACCGTGACGATGCCCGGCGGCGGCGTTAGCGGCTGTTCCGGCACGCCTTCCAGCACGGCTTTCATATAGGCGTCCCATGCAGGTTGCGCGCTCTTCGCGCCGCCCTCATAGCCGGAGATTTGATCTTTGATCGCGCCGGAAGCGGTGGTGCGGCCTAAATCACGGCGGTGATCGTCAAAGCCGATCCATACGGAAGTGACGACGCCAGGACCATAGCCGGAGAACCATGCGTCTTTCGAGCTGTTGGTCGTACCGGTTTTGCCGCCGATATCGCGACGTTTAAGGTCGCGCGCCGCACGCCAGCCGGTACCCATCCAGCCGGGTTCGCCGAAGATATTGGTGTTCAGCGCGCTTTTGATCAGAAACGCCAGCGGCGTATTGATCACATGCGGCGCGTACTCCTGCGTGCCGTTTTGCGCGACCAGCGCCTGGTTTGCCTGTTCCAGCTCAGGCATCGGTACGGCGCTGTTTTGCTGCTCTTGCGAAACCGCGACCTCTTCCACATTGGTGTTTTCCAGCACGTCGGATTTCTGCGTATTGCCGTAAATGACCGGGATATCGCACTCCGGGCAGGCGATTTTCGGTTTCGCTTCGAAGATCACGCCGCCCTGATCGTTCTCAATCTTGCTGATGAAATACGGGTCGATCAGGAAACCGCCGTTCGCCATCACCGCATAACCGCGCGCAACCTGCATCGGCGTGAAGGAGGCGGAGCCCAGCGCCAGCGATTCGGTATGCACGATATTCTGCGCCGGGAAGCCGAAGCGTTGCAGATATTCCGCCGCATAGTCGACGCCCATGGCGCGCATGGCGCGTACCATCACCACGTTTTTCGACTGCCCCAGCCCCTGGCGTAAACGAATCGGTCCGGCGTACTGCGGCGGGGAGTTTTTCGGACGCCAGTCTGAACCTGCCCCGGCGTCCCAGCGGGAAATCGGCACATCGTTGAGCATACTGGCGAGCGTCAGCCCTTTATCCATTGCGGCGGTGTAGAGGAACGGTTTGATGTTCGACCCCACCTGACGCAAAGCTTGCGTCGCGCGGTTAAATTTACTCTGATTAAAATCGAAACCGCCGACCAGCGCCAGTACCGCGCCTGTTTGCGGGTTAAGCGAAACCAGCGCGGAGTTCACTTCCGGTACCTGCGCCAGCCACCAGTCGTTATCCACCTGACGAACCCAGATTTGCTGACCTGTCTGGACGACATCGGTAACTTTACGCGGCGTCGGCCCCTGCTGTGTATCCGAGCGGTAAGGCCGCGCCCAACGCATTCCTTCCATATGTAGCGAAACGGACGTACCGTCGGCAAGCGCAGCGGTCGCCTCTTGCGGATTAGCGCTGGTGACCACGGCGGGAAGCAGCGGTCCGTAGGTCGGCAACGCTTTCAACGTATCGGTAATTTTTTTACTGTCCCACGCCGTTTCGCCCACTTTCCATAGCACATTCGCCGGGCCGCGATAACCGTGGCGCATGTCATAGTCCAGCACGTTATTACGCACCGCCTGTTGCGCGGCCTGCTGCACTTTGCGGGTGATGGTCGTGTAAATACGATAACCATCTTCATAGGCGCTTTCGCCATAACGGTTATACATTTCCTGGCGCACCATTTCCGACAGATAAGGCGCGGAGAAGGCGATTTCCGGCGCGTGATAATTTGCGTCGATAGGTTCGCTACGGGCCTGATCGTACTGCGCCTGAGTGATATATCCCTCGCTTAACATTCGCGAAAGCACTACGTTACGGCGCGCTATCGCCCGATCCATCGAGTAGAGCGGGTTAAAGGTAGAAGGCGCTTTAGGTAGCCCGGCGATAACCGCCATTTCGCTTAGACTAAGCTGATCGACCGTCTTACCAAAGTAGACCTGTGCCGCTGCGCCAACGCCATAGGCGCGGTAGCCGAGATAGATCTTGTTCAGATAGAGTTCGAGGATCTCATTTTTATTCAGCAACTGCTCAATACGAATCGCCAGAAACGCTTCCTTGATCTTGCGCATCAGCGTGCGTTCGGGGCTAAGGAAGAAGTTTCGCGCCAGTTGCTGGGTAATGGTACTTGCTCCCTGCGATGCGTGACCGGAGAAGAGCGCGACGCTGGCCGCACGGAAAATACCTACCGGGTCAATGCCGTGATGCTCATAAAAGCGGCTATCTTCGGTGGCGATAAAGGCGTTGATCATTTCCGGCGGAATTTGATCGAGCGTAACGGGAATACGACGTTTTTCGCCATATTGCGCGATAAGTTCGCCATCCGCGCTGTAAACCTGCATCGGAATTTGCAAACGCACATCTTTCAATGTCGCGACGTCAGGTAGCTGCGGCTCAATATAGCGATAAAGGCCATAAATCGAGCCTGCTCCCAGCAGGATGCAACATACTGCAAGGATCAATAAATACTTTACGAACTTCACTGGAGATTTCCCATTTAGTGTCATTTGGGCAGTTTATAAACAAACGCGCGGTAGTATAAAGGCAAGCCAGACGCATTGATATACCCGTTAACGCGACGGGTGATAAGGAGATCGACCGTTATGGCTTTTAAAACCTGGCAAATAGGATTGCATATTCAGCAGCATGAAGCGCTGGCCATCGCCGTTATTCGCGGCGCATCGGGCTGGTCCCTGCAACGTTGGTGGCGACTGCCGCTGATGAACGCCTCCACGGCAGAGGGTACGATTCCTGACCCGCAATCGCTGGCTCACGTACTGCGACCCTGGAGCCGCGAGCTGCCGCTACGTCACCGTATTTATCTCTCTTTTCCCGCAAATCGGACATTGCAACGCGCTTTTCCACATCCGCCAATGCGTCTGCGGGAACGTGAGCAAGTCGCATGGCTTTCACAAACGATGGCGCGTGAGCTGGATATGGATCCGGACTTATTGCGTTTCGACTTTCAGGACGATGCGCTGAGCCCCGCGTTCAACGTTACCGCCGTGCAAAGCAAAGAAATTTCAGCGCTGTTAACGCTGGCGCAAACGCTCAATGTGCGCATCGCTGCTGTAACGCCCGATGCCTGCGCGTTACAGCGCTTGCTGCCGTTTATACCTTCGGGGCGGCAATGTCTGGTCTGGCGCGATGAGAGCCAGTGGCTGTGGGCGACGCGCTATGCGTGGGGGCGTAAATCGGCGCGCGATGCGACGACGCTGCATGACCTTGCCGCGACGTTATCCGTCGTGCCGGAACATATTTCATTATGCGCCGAAGGCGAATTCGACCCCTGGCGCGCCGTTACCGTCCGCCAACCGCCGGTTCCGCCGGACGGTTATCGCTTTGCGATTGCGCTGGGTTTAGCCATAGGGGAGATACGCTGATGGCGCATTCTGTCAATTTGCTCCCCTGGCGGCGCCAACATTACGTAGCGCGTCTGCGGCTGTGGTGCGTGGTATGGGGCGCGTCCCTGCTGCTGATAGCAAGCCTCGCGACGATCGCCCGGTTGGTTTTTTGGCAGGAGGGGAGGATTAATGAACTGCTACTGACGGCGGAAAACGGACGCACGACGGCGCTTGCGGCGAACATACCGCAGTTGCAGCAGCGTCAGCGACAGCAACAGGCGCGATTACAACGTCAGGCGCAGCGTGAACTGACGCAAGCCTGGCAATCTATCTTGACTGACCTTGCCAACCTGTTGCCAGAGCAGGCATGGCTGACAAGCCTCAATTATCAGCAAGAGACGCTAGAGCTGGAAGGGCTGGCGAGAACGTTTGACGCCCTGCTCACGCTTGAGACATCGCTTCGTCACTATGTCAGTTTTCCGCTAAACCGCACGGGCGCCACGCGGCAGGATGCGCAAGGGCGCTGGCAGTTCCATTATCAGTTAACGAGGAGCGCCGCCCGTGAACGCGCTCTTTGATATCTGGTACGGGATGTCGCGCCGTGGTCGGGTTTTTTATTGGTGTGCAGGCGTGCTGTGCCTGACGCTGACGGTCGCGTTATCTGTGGGCTATCCCGGCTGGAAAACGCTGGATACGCAACAAACGCGGTTAAGCCAGCAGCGCGAGGCCGCCCGACAACAGTGGCGTCATCTGCGCCGTCTGAGCGTCGCGGCTGAACCGCTTTTCGGGGGCACCGTTGAAAATCCGCGTCCTTTTTCGCCGTTAGATTTCCAGGCGCCTCCTCTGCGTTTGCTGCACTGGCAGCCATCGGCGCAGGGGGGAGAAATGGCGCTGAAAACGTCCTGGGATGCGATGCCGTCGCTGTTTGTCCGGTTGGCCGAAAGCGAGATGAGCGTAAGTCGGTTTTCATTGCGTAGAGAGGGGGCGGAATTATTGATAACGCTGCAACTGGAGCGCCTGGCGAATGAAGGCTAGCCGTAGTGTATTGCTCTGTTTTTGTTTGCTGACGTTGACAGGAATGCGCGATCCCTTCCGCCCGCCGGAAGATCGCTGCCGGATAGCGGAACTCTCGCAGTGGCGGTATCAGGGCGCAGTGCGTAAAGGCGAGCGATGGACAGGCATTCTTAAAGATAGCCAGCAAAAATGGCGGCGAGTGGAAGAAGGGCAGACGCTGGAAAACGGTTGGACGATTGTCCGCCTGACGGCGGAAGCCTTAACGTTAACGACTGGTAAAAATTGTGCGCCGCCGCAGTGGCGGTGGCTACGTCAGGGAGCGGACAATGAAGCGATGGATAGCCATAATACTGATAGCCTTGATGCCCGCCGCGCAGGCGGGAAAAGCGGCGAAAGTGACGCTGGTGGTTGACGACGTCCCTGTGGTGCAGGTTTTGCAGGCTTTAGCCGAGCAGGAGCGGCAGAATCTGGTGGTGTCGCCGGACGTCAGCGGGACATTATCGCTACATCTGACGGATGTGCCGTGGAAACAGGCGCTACAGACGGTGGTCAATAGCGCGGGGCTGGTGCTGCGTCAGGAGGGGAATATTTTCCATGTTCATTCACAGGCCTGGCAGAAAGAACACAGTGCGCGGCAGGATGCCGAGCGGTTAAGGCTTCAGGCTAATTTACCGCTGGAAAACCGCAGCATTAGCCTGCAATACGCCGATGCCGGCGAACTGGCGAAAGCGGGCGAGAAACTCCTGAGCGCGAAGGGAACCATCATGGTAGATAAGCGCACCAACCGCCTGCTGTTGCGCGATAACCGCGCGGCCCTGGCGGAGCTGGAAAAATGGGTATCGCAAATGGATCTGCCGGTGGCGCAGGTGGAGCTGGCGGCGCATATCGTCACCATTAACGAAAAGAGTCTACGGGAACTGGGCGTAAAGTGGACGCTGGCTGACGCGACGCAAGCGGGCTCGGTGGGTGACGTGACGACGCTTTCCAGTGATTTATCTGTCGCCGCCGCCACCTCACGCGTCGGGTTTAACATCGGGCGCATTAACGGACGCTTGCTGGATCTGGAGCTGTCAGCGCTGGAGCAAAAGCAGCAGTTGGATATTATCGCCAGCCCCCGGCTGCTGGCTTCCCATCTGCAGCCAGCCAGTATCAAGCAAGGCAGCGAAATTCCTTATCAGGTTTCCAGCGGCGAAAGCGGCGCGACCTCCGTGGAATTTAAAGAAGCGGTGCTGGGAATGGAGGTGACGCCCACCGTTTTGCAAAAAGGGCGCATCCGCCTGAAGTTACATATCAGCCAGAATGTCCCCGGTCAGGTACTACAACAGGCTGACGGCGAAGTGCTGGCGATAGATAAACAGGAAATTGAAACGCAGGTAGAGGTAAAAAGCGGCGAGACGCTGGCGCTGGGCGGTATTTTTTCGCGAAAAAATAAATCGGGTAGCGATAGCGTGCCGCTGTTGGGGGATATTCCCTGGCTTGGTCAGCTCTTCCGCCATGACGGCAAAGAGGACGAGCGACGCGAATTAGTGGTGTTTATCACCCCCAGACTGGTGGCGACAGAATAATTTATGCATAAAAAAGCGCTGTTTTTGCACTGAACGCATCTGCGGGATTTGACGTGCGGATGTATTTAGCATACAAGGAGTACCGATTTGAGAGTCGTGCTTTTCGTTGCTTACGCATTGATTAATGCGCTTTGCCTTGCCTAAGGTGTGCATAAGACCGATGATAAACGGCTGAATGTCCGCTGATGCAGACGTATTGGTTCTGCGGATTGCGCACAATTGTTTGAAAGTAGAACAATTTGTAGGCCGGATATGTTGTTCTGGCCGCCATCCGGCAACGCTAACTCGGGTTTTGCAACAATCAGGCTTGGTGATTTATTCAGTTGCCAAACCCGCTTGAGTATTGAGATAATTTTCAGTCTGACTCTCGCAATATCTTATGAGGTTTCAGTTCATGTCCTGCTGCGCTGGGTGTCTGTGAAGCGGGTTTACCATTAACGAATAGTCTTAGTAGTACCGAAAAAATGGCAGAGAAACGCAATATCTTTCTGGTTGGGCCTATGGGTGCCGGAAAAAGCACTATTGGGCGCCAGTTAGCTCAACAACTCAATATGGAATTTTACGATTCTGATCAAGAGATTGAGAAACGAACCGGAGCTGATGTGGGCTGGGTCTTCGATGTTGAAGGTGAAGACGGCTTCCGTAATCGTGAAGAAAAAGTTATCAACGAATTGACGGAAAAACAGGGTATTGTGCTGGCAACCGGCGGTGGCTCTGTAAAATCGCGTGAAACGCGTAACCGTCTCTCCGCGCGTGGCGTCGTGGTCTACCTTGAAACGACCATCGAAAAACAACTGGCGCGCACGCAGCGTGATAAAAAACGCCCGCTGTTGCAGGTTGAAGCACCGCCTCGCGAAGTTCTGGAAGCGCTGGCTAACGAACGCAATCCGCTGTACGAAGAGATTGCCGACGTCACCATTCGCACCGACGATCAAAGCGCTAAGGTTGTGGCAAACCAGATTATTCATATGCTGGAAAGCAACTAATTCAAGCAGAATACGCTGGGTAAGCGGGCACAAGTAACTAAGGTGGATGTCGCGTCATGGAGAGGATTACAGTCACTCTCGGGGAACGTAGTTACCCGATCACCATCGCGGCTGGTTTGTTTAACGAACCAGCTTCATTCTTGCCGCTGAAATCAGGCGATCAGGTCATGTTAGTGACCAACGAAACCCTGGCGCCGCTTTATCTGGACAAGGTTCGCGGCGTACTCGAACGGGCGGGCGTTAACGTAGACAGCGTGATTCTTCCTGACGGCGAGCAGTATAAGAGCCTGACGGTGCTGGATACGGTGTTTACGGCGTTACTGAAAAAACCGCATGGTCGTGATACCACGCTGGTCGCGCTTGGCGGCGGCGTGATTGGCGATCTCACCGGTTTTGCGGCGGCCAGCTACCAGCGAGGCGTTCGTTTCATCCAGGTGCCAACTACCTTACTGTCGCAGGTTGATTCTTCCGTGGGCGGGAAGACCGCCGTCAACCATCCCCTTGGCAAAAACATGATTGGCGCGTTTTACCAACCCGCTTCTGTGGTTGTCGATCTTGATTGCCTGAAAACGCTTCCCGCACGCGAACTGGCATCGGGACTGGCAGAGGTGATCAAATACGGCATTATACTCGACGCGGACTTCTTTACCTGGCTTGAGGATAATCTGGATGCGCTATTGCGTCTGGACGGCCCGGCGATGGCGTACTGTATTCGTCGTTGTTGCGAGCTGAAAGCCGAAGTTGTTGCCGCCGACGAGCGTGAAGCGGGCTTACGTGCTTTACTGAATCTTGGACATACCTTTGGCCACGCCATTGAAGCGGAAATGGGATATGGCAATTGGTTACATGGTGAAGCCGTTGCCGCAGGTATAGTGATGGCTGCGCGCGCATCCGAGCGTTTGGGGCAGTTCAGTTCTGCTGATACGCAGCGCATCATCGCTCTACTCGAACGGGCCGGGCTGCCAGTCAATGGCCCTTGCGAGATGTCCGCGCAGGACTATTTGCCGCACATGCTGCGAGATAAAAAAGTGTTAGCGGGGGAGCTGCGTTTAGTGCTTCCGCTGGCCATAGGGAAAAGTGAAGTGCGCGGCGGAGTGTCGCACGAAGTCGTTCTTAGCGCGATTGCTGACTGTCAGCAGGCGTAACAACAAGAAAGGTCAGACTGATATTGCGTAGATGTCAGTCTTTTAGCTTCAGGTTATGTGCAATGTCGTAAGCATTAACCTTTGAGTGGGGTGTTAAATGGATGAATTCAAACCAGAAGACGAGCTGAAACCCGATCCCAGCGATCGTCGTACTGGTCGTTCTCGTCAATCTTCAGAACGCGATAATGAGCCGCAGATCAACTTTGATGACGTTGATCTGGATGCCGACGATCGCCGTCCGACGCGTACGCGTAAAGCGCGTAGTGAAGAACCTGAAGTTGAAGAAGAGTACGAATCCGATGAAGACGATACGGTGGACGAAGAGCGTGTTGAACGCCGTCCACGTAAGCGTAAAAAAGCGGCCCATAAGCCAGCCTCTCGTCAATACATGATGATGGGCGTTGGCGTGCTGGTGCTGCTGCTGTTGATTATCGGTATCGGCTCCGCGCTGAAAGCCCCCTCAACGTCTTCCAGCGAGCCGTCGGCCTCTGGCGAAAAGAGTATCGATCTTTCCGGTAACGCCGCCGATCAGGCGAATGCGACCCAGCCTGCGCCGGGCGCCACCTCCGCAGAACAAACCGCGGGCAATACGTCGCAGGATATTTCGTTGCCGCCGATTTCTTCAACGCCGACGCAGGGACAGTCGCCTGTGGTCGCTGACGGTCAGCAGCGCGTGGAAGTGCAGGGCGATCTGAATAATGCGCTGACGCAGAATCCAGAGCAGATGAACAATGTTGCGGTGAACTCTACGTTGCCGACAGAGCCTGCAACCGTCGCGCCAGTTCGCAATGGCAGCACGACGCGTCAGGCGGCGGTTAGCGAACCTGCCGAGCGTCATACCACGCGTCCGGAACGTAAACAGGCCGTCATTGAACCTAAGAAACCGCAGACCACGGCGAAAACCACGACTGCGGAACCGAAGAAACCGGTCGCGCCAGTGAAACGCACGGAACCGGCAGCGCCAGCCGCGACGCCGAAAGCGACCACCACGACGGCTGCGCCGACAGCGACGGCAAGCGCTGCGCCGGTACAAACCGCGAAGCCAGCGCAAGCCTCGACGACGCCTGTCGCAGGCGGCGGGAAAAGCGCCGGCAACGTTGGCGCCTTAAAGAGCGCGCCATCCAGCCACTACACATTGCAGCTCAGTAGTTCTTCAAATTACGACAACCTGAACGGTTGGGCGAAGAAAGAGAACCTGAAAAATTATGTGGTATACGAGACGACGCGTAATGGACAACCGTGGTATGTGCTGGTAACGGGGATGTATGCTTCGAAAGAAGATGCTAAACGTGCGGTGTCCACCTTACCTGCCGATGTGCAGGCGAAAAACCCGTGGGCAAAACCGTTGCATCAGGTTCAGGCCGATCTGAAATAATCCAGGCTGTGTCCTGCAATTGCCTGTGAGTGTCGCTGACAGCTATTTTTGTTCAGGACAGGCGCGAGGGGCGCATTTGCTACCGTCAAATGCGCCGTAAAGCAACGCGGCACAGCCTAAAGCGCAGGATGCTGTCGGAGCTTTCTCCACAGCCGGAGAAGGTGTAATTAGTTAGTCAGCATGAAAAAAAATCGCGCTTTTTTGAAGTGGGCAGGGGGAAAATACCCTCTGCTTGATGATATCAAACGACATTTGCCAAAAGGTGAGTGCCTTGTCGAACCTTTTGTGGGTGCCGGATCGGTGTTTCTTAACACCGACTTTTCTCGTTATATCCTCGCCGATATCAACAGCGACCTTATTAGCCTCTATAACATCGTGAAGTTACGTACTGACGAGTATGTACAGGCTTCGCGCGAGCTGTTTATGCCTGAAACTAACCAGGCTGAGGTCTATTACCAACTCCGTGAGGAGTTCAACACCTGCCAGGACCCCTTTCGTCGGGCGGTACTGTTTTTATATCTGAATCGCTACGGTTATAACGGACTCTGTCGCTATAACTTGCGCGGGGAATTTAATGTACCGTTTGGTCGTTATAAAAGACCTTACTTCCCGGAAGCGGAGTTGTACCACTTTGCAGAAAAAGCGCAGAATGCGTTCTTTTACTGTGAGTCATACGCAGACAGTATGGCGCGTGCGGACAAGTCGTCGGTGGTCTATTGCGATCCGCCTTATGCGCCGTTGTCCGCCACGGCTAACTTCACAGCGTATCACACCAATAGTTTTAGCCTGACGCAACAAGCGCATCTGGCGGAAATCGCTGAGAATCTGGTCAGTAACCGGATACCGGTGCTCATTTCCAACCATGATACGGCGCTCACACGCGAGTGGTATCAACTCGCAAAATTGCATGTCGTCAAAGTTAGACGCAGTATAAGCAGCAACGGCGGCACACGTAAAAAGGTGGACGAACTGCTGGCTCTGTACCAACCAGGAGTCGCAACGCCTGCAAGAAAATAATTCTCAAGGAGAAGCGGATGAAACAGTATTTGATTGCCCCCTCAATTCTGTCGGCTGATTTTGCTCGCCTGGGTGAAGACACCGCCAAAGCGCTGGCTGCCGGTGCTGATGTTGTACACTTTGACGTCATGGATAATCACTATGTGCCGAACCTGACTATCGGCCCGATGGTGCTGAAATCCCTGCGTCAGTACGGTATTACCGCGCCTATTGATGTCCACCTGATGGTCAAGCCAGTCGACCGTATCGTGCCCGACTTTGCCGCCGCTGGCGCGAGCATCATTACCTTTCACCCGGAAGCCTCCGAACATGTTGACCGCACGCTACAGCTGATTAAAGAACACGGCTGTAAAGCGGGGCTGGTATTCAACCCGGCAACGCCGCTCAGTTATCTCGATTACGTCATGGACAAACTGGATGTGATCCTGCTGATGTCCGTGAACCCAGGCTTCGGCGGCCAGTCTTTTATTCCGCAGACGCTGGATAAACTGCGCGAAGTGCGTCGCCGCATTGATGCCTCCGGTTACGACATTCGCCTGGAAGTGGACGGCGGCGTGAAGGTGAACAATATCGGCGAGATCGCCGCAGCAGGTGCGGACATGTTTGTTGCGGGGTCGGCAATTTTCGATAAGCCCGACTACAAAAAAGTGATTGATGAAATGCGCAGTGAGCTGGCAAAGGTAACTCATGGATAAGTTGCAGAATATTCGGGGCGTCGCCTTTGATCTTGACGGCACGCTGGTGGATAGCGCGCCGGGTCTTGCCGCGGCGGTGGATATGGCGCTGTATGCGCTGGAACTGCCGGTCGCGGGCGAGGAGCGCGTGATTACCTGGATTGGTAACGGCGCAGACGTATTGATGGAACGCGCGCTGACCTGGGCTCGCGAGGAGCGCGCCACGCTGCGTAAGACGATGGGGAAACCGCCCGTTGATGAAGATATTCCTGCCGAGGAACAGGTACGCATTCTGCGTAAACTGTTCGACAGGTATTATGGCGAAGTGGCGGAAGAAGGCACTTTTTTATTTCCGCATGTCGCCGACACGCTGGGCGCGCTGCACGCCAGCGGATTGTCATTAGGTCTGGTGACGAATAAGCCGACGCCGTTCGTCGCGCCGTTGTTGGAATCGCTTGATATCGCCAAATACTTTAGTGTGGTTATCGGCGGCGATGATGTGCAAAATAAGAAGCCGCATCCGGAGCCGCTGTTGCTGGTGGCAAGCCGGCTGGGCATGATGCCGGAGCAGATGCTTTTTGTCGGCGATTCGCGTAATGATATTCAGGCTGCAAAAGCGGCGGGCTGCCCTTCGGTTGGCCTGACATACGGCTACAATTATGGCGAAGCGATCGCCCTTAGCGAGCCGGACGTCATTTATGACAGTTTTAACGATCTTTTGCCCGCACTTGGGCTTCCGCATAGCGATAACCAGGAAATAAAAAATGACTAAGCCCATCGTTTTTAGTGGCGCACAGCCCTCAGGTGAATTGACCATTGGCAACTATATGGGGGCATTGCGTCAGTGGGTAAACATGCAGGATGACTATCATTGCATCTACTGCATCGTAGACCAACATGCTATTACCGTGCGTCAGGACGCGCAGCAGCTACGTAAAGCGACGCTGGATACGCTGGCGCTGTACCTGGCATGTGGTATTGATCCTGAAAAGAGCACTATTTTCGTTCAGTCCCATGTGCCGGAACATGCGCAGCTTGGCTGGGCGCTGAACTGCTATACCTATTTCGGCGAGCTGAGCCGTATGACGCAGTTTAAAGATAAATCTGCGCGCTATGCGGAAAACATTAACGCCGGCCTGTTTGATTACCCGGTGCTGATGGCGGCAGACATCCTGTTGTACCAAACCAATCTGGTGCCGGTAGGCGAAGATCAGAAGCAGCATCTGGAACTGAGCCGCGATATCGCCCAGCGTTTTAACGGGCTGTATGGCGATATTTTCAAAGTACCGGAACCGTTTATTCCAAAATCCGGCGCGCGCGTGATGTCGCTGCTGGAGCCGACGAAGAAAATGTCCAAATCGGACGATAACCGTAATAACGTGATCGGCCTGCTGGAAGATCCGAAATCGGTAGTGAAGAAAATCAAACGTGCGGTCACTGACTCCGACGAGCCGCCGGTAGTGCGTTATGATGTGAAAGAGAAAGCGGGTGTCTCTAACCTGCTGGATATTCTTTCCGCCGTGACCGGTCAGAGCATTCCTGAACTGGAAAAACAGTTTGAAGGTAAAATGTATGGCCATTTGAAAGGCGAAGTGGCGGAGGCGGTTTCCGGAATGTTGTCTGAGTTGCAGGAGCGCTATCATCGTTTCCGCAACGACGAAGCGTTCTTGCAGAAGGTGATGAAAGACGGGGCGGAAAAAGCCAGCGCACGTGCGGCCGAAACGCTGAAAGCCGTTTACGAAGCCATTGGCTTTGTGGCGAAACCGTAAGGGTTATTTCTTGCCCGATGGCGCTAGCTTATCGGGCCTACAAACGAGCGTAAGTTGGACAAGACATTTGCGCCGTACCGTTTATCAGACCTGTAAAAAAACCGGGAAAATCCCGGTTTTTTTGTATCTGCGCAGTCGTTTCTATTATTGATCGGCAGCCGGGCCGCAACCGCCAATAATTTTAGAAATAGAAATTGCAGGGTGCAGCAAATAATCGTAGCTGCAGTTATTTTTTTTGTTTTCGATATGACCAGTACAAGCAGTGAGCGTCGCCAGAACCCCTGCCACAACGGCAAT
Source organism: Salmonella sp. A29-2 (assembly GCF_020150755.1). Lineage (NCBI taxonomy): Bacteria > Pseudomonadati > Pseudomonadota > Gammaproteobacteria > Enterobacterales > Enterobacteriaceae > Salmonella > Salmonella sp. A29-2. The sequence continues at coordinate 398,176 of NZ_CP083731.1, forward strand.
TTTTACAAATTTAAACATTTCAAAATCCTTGTTGATAAAACGAGCACTACTGATGGAATAAATATAAGATCTATTTAGCGTATAGTACGATAGCAATTAATGAATCATCCAGGTAGTCCAAATAAGGACTTTATCTTTACCAGGGGATATGATTTAAAAAGGCCGCTTAATAATAAGCGGCCTTTATTAGTGTTATATAATGTCGTTTATTTAACGAAATGTTTTCTTAACGTTAAGCATAAAGCCTTTATCGCTGATACCGTCTTCCTTCCACTGGTAGGCATCCAGATGTAGCGCGGTACCATTGCTGCTATATTTCACGCCGATGGTTGCCAGACCATTAACGCCGCCGCCTTTTTGACCGTCATCCACGCCGAACGATTGACCCGCCGCACCCTGTAATGACGCTGTACGCTGGCTCTTGCTGTAGCTCAGGTTCGGGCCGCCTTCCAGGGTAGCGCTGGCGCTCCAGCCGTCTTTCCCGGCGTAATCCAGCTTCAGGCCGACAATAGAGTCTACCGCCGTTTCGTTGCCAGAGTTCATGGACAGGTTAAAATCTCCGGCGCTGTGCTCTTTGTAGCCATCTTCCATGGTGTGACGGAATTTCACTCCGGCATACGGCGTGACTTTCAGCGTATCACTCATCATGGTGAAAGTTTTCGCCCCTTCACTGCGAAACTCAAGGTACTGCTGACGCATGTCGGAATCGGCAATTTTGTTGACATCGCCATAGGCGACAGAACGGCTGCTGTCGAGGTTATGCACGTCATAACGCAGGCTGTTGTTCCACGCCAGACCTTCATCAAACGCCATGCTGTGCTTCAGACCAAAGAACTGACTGTAGCCGCCGGTCAGGCCGTTATCGCCTGCGGTTTTCGAACCGTCGCCATCCAGACGCGCAATACCGTACTCCAGCGTCAGATTCTGGCTGGCGGTGAGATCTAACGTCTGGCGTAATGCCAGCATGTCGTACTGGGTGTCGTTGCCCAGCTCCGCACGCGGGTCGCCTTTCGCCACGACGTTGAACGCCAGGCCATCTTTGATCTGCGGCGCGGCGTCGGCCAGCATGGTAAAGCGGTTGCTGAGTACACGCGCTTCACGGAATACCGTGGTGGCTTGAGCACCGCTCACCTGCTTGAGTGCGCTGTTCAGCTCGGCGGTAGTACCCACGTTAAGGCTGGTGTACAGCTCGTTGTTGGTGTAACCGGCATCCAGCGCCTGCGCCACGTCGCTTACCGAGCTGTCGGTCGCCACATCGGCATAGGCGTTTTTGGTCATGGTGACGTCAACGTTGCCGTCGGCATCCTGGCTACCCTGGGCGTTCCAGACTACGGAAGTGGACTGAATCGCGCCTGCGTCGGACAGGTTGCTGCCCTCAACCACGTTGTCAAAGCTGACGGTGGTGTCGGCGGTGCCTGCGGTGAACCCGGTGTTAATTTCCACACCGTTCATGCTGGCATTGCTGACCTTAAGCTTACCGGCGCTGCCGTCGGCGTTAGTGCCAACCACATAACCGTTCAGGTTGTTGGACGCGCCATCGGTGGTGGAGCCGGAAGTCATGTTACCGTCAGGTTCAACCGGCGTTCCCGGCAACGTATAGTCGGCATAATGCGCCTCATCGCTGTTGCCGTTATTACCGTTTGTCCCTTCGACGTTAACGCTGTCACCCTGTTTAATGAGGCCGGAACCCGTCACGTTATCGTCAATGACGACCGTACCGTTATTGACCACATGACCTGCGCCCGCCACGCTGAACGCGTAAGAGTTATTGGCGTGAATATTAATCGTGCCGTTGTTCTCAATAACTGCGTCGGCGGTGGCATTTTTATCCAGCGCCATCGCCACCATGCCCGTGTCGGTGGTGCCTTCTGTACCCAGTTCAATGGTGCCGTTGTTGACCAGTTGCGCATTTTTGCCGCCATACATACCGTAAGCGTTATTACCGCTGATATTCATGGTGCCGTCGTTGACCGCCACGTAATTGCTGTTGGCAGAAAAATCTACCGCGCGGCCATTATCCGCATCGTAGTTGATAACGCCGTTTGACTGGTTCCAGAAGAACGCGTGTTGATCCGGCGCGCTGCTTGCGCCACCGGCCGCATAAGCCAGTGTCGCCGTGGTGGCATTGACCGTACCGTCATTGATGAATGTAGCGCCTGCGCCCCAATAGTTAATCGCCCCCTTATTGGAGGTTGCCGTAAGATCCATCGTCCCTGTGTTATACAGCGTTCCGTTATTCGGATTCAGGTGAATGGCGTTTTTGTTGTTATCAAGGATCAGCGTGCCGGTATTACAGAATTGTGCGTAATCGTTAATTTCCAGCATTGAGGCGTTGGTCGCGTCTGTTGCGGAGCCAAGCTGGAAGGTACCATCGTTGATGATGGCGCTATTCGCACCGGTGACTTTGGCGCCGGAGGTCATGGTGCCATCCGTGCCGTTAGTTAATACGCCGCCGGTCGTCAGGCTACGGCTGTCAATGGTGCCATTATTAACGATATCGCCGCCATTTTGCGTCAGTTTACCGCTTATGGTGCCATCATTGACAAGGTTACCGGATACCTTGGTATCGCTATTGATAACACCGCTGTCGTTGTTGGTCAGCGTGCCGCTATCCAGGACTGTGATTGGCTTGCCGCTGACCTCTCCGGCATTATTGACGTTCCCTGTCACCACGGCGTTATTTTCAAGCGTGGTGCTTGTTCCGGCATCGGCAATAGTTGCGCCATCCGTGTAAGGGATTGAAACGTCACCGTTTGTTGGATTGTACTCTTCACTGTTTTGGCAATCGTCGCCAAAGCAGACCTGGCCATAGTTAATAATCAGGCCACTGCCGTCGGTCAGGAAGGGCTGGCCGTAATCGGCATCAATATTGATGATGCCGCTGGTGTCATTGATGACGGTGCCGCCGCTGAGCGCCGCCATCCCGACCAACTCGTTTGCCTGGCCGGTAACGCCGTCATCGGCGGTCAGGGTGATTACGCCCTGGTTAATGGCGGTACCGCCGTTGAGCGCCATCATGCCGAACCCGGCGTTGTTAACGGTAATGGTGCCGGTGTTGATAGCGGTGGCGTCGCCATAACCGCCATCGGTGGAGCCCGCTACCATTGCGGAACTGGTGACATAAAGTTGCGGCGGCGCCCAGTAAGTTTTGTCGGTGATATGGCTTTCATCATCCAGCGTCGGGACTAAACCGTCCAGGTAAATATCCCCGGCATTGGACGCCGTGCCTTTACTGGCGGATACGCCATATACTCCTGCGCCCTGCAAATATATGTGGGCGCCGGCATCGTTACTCACCTCGCCGTACCCCTCCGCCAGCATGGCGTAAAGCGTGTTGTTGCGCCACGCAAGCGGGAATCCGAATGCGCCACCATCCACAACCGGAGTTAATGACGACACTACCGTGATGGTTCCTCCCGTTTCATTGTTGAACGTGGAGCCCTGGCCATTGGCGGCGGTGATTGCATTACGGTTATCCTCACCGGTTGTGGCATAGGCGGTAATATCGCCGCTGTTTCCTCCCTGTGCGCCGCTGTTCGCCAGCAACAAAGAGACCGCGCCATTATCCACGATCGTTCCCTGATTATTGATCGTGGAGCCCTGACCCGTGGCGGTTAAGAGCGCATTTTCCATGTAATAACCAGCAGGCAGAAGTGTGCTGTTGACATTAATCGTTGAGCTTTGGTCTAACGTTAAGTTGCCGCCGTTTTGCACATAGGCCAGCGTCACCGCGCCGCCGGTGACGCTGGTAATATCGAGCGTGGACTGACCGCTTAGCGTTACGCTGCTGTCGCCGTTGATATTTATGCCGACAACGGGCGATTCGATGCCATCAGCATCCTGGGTGTAGTTGATATTAATACCGCCAGTTAAGTCCACGGAATTACCATCACCCGTTACACTAAGGCCAACGGCATTCAGATATTGCCCGTCTACATTACTCATATCGCTGACGTTAATGTTGAGCGTGCCGGTGAGATCCACCTGATTATTGTCGCCGCTGACGGACATCCCCTGCAGGGTATCAGTGCTGCCAGCCATCACGCTGTCGTTGTCATAATCGCCGTTGACTGTGACGTTACCGACAATATCCAGCGTGTTGTTATCCCCCGTAATGTCGATACCCGTTGCGCCACGATAGACGCTATCGCTGTCTTCGACGGCGGTTACATTGATATCGCCATCCAGCGTAACCTGTGACATATCTCCGCTCACCTGTGTACCGGTGCCGTTAAGGCTGACGTCGATATCCCCTTTGTTTTTGAAGGTATTTTTTTCGCCTGCGACCACAAAACCCACCGAGTCCGCATCACGCACGGTGGCGTTGCCGGTATTTTTTGCTTCATTTCCGGTGCCGTAGGTGATGATACCCATCGCGCCGTCGGTGACCAGCAGATCGCCCGCCTGGGTCAGGCTGCCATTGTCGCCATTGATAACTACAGCGGCAGAGTCCGCGCCATCCACCGCGATATCGCCGGTATTGGTGATATGGGCGTCGTCGCCGTCAATACGCGTACCGACGGCGCCGCCAGAGATAGTTTGATTACCTTCGTTGATAACGAGCGCGTTGTCGCCATCGATATACAGCGCCGTGGCGTCTGCGCCGCTGACGGTGGTGCTCCCGGCGTTATCGATAACCACGTCGTCGCCGGTAATGTGGGCGCCGGTGCCGCCGTCGGTGATGGTCATATCACCGTCGTTGTTGACGCGGGCGTTATTGCCGTTAATGACGGTGCCGGTGGAGCCTGCGCCGCTGATGTCAGAGGTACCGGTATTTTTAATCGTGGCGTTGTCGCCGTCGATGATGATGGCGGTGCCGCCGCCGCTCACGGCAATGTCACCGGCGAAATTGGTGGTGGTGCCGTTGCCGGAAATCAGCGCGCCGGTAGCATTGTCCACCGTTGAGTGGCCCGAAATGGTGTTGGTGGTGCCGTCACCGGAGATAACCATGCCGGTGGCGCCGTCGGTCACACTGGAGTCCCCGGTGAGCGTGTTGACGGTTCTATCGCCGGAAATAATCACGCCGGTGCGATCCTGGCCGCTGATATCCATGCCGCGATCGGAATTATGCGCCTGGTCATCGCCGCTGATAACGGCGGTTTTATCGTCGGCAATAATCAGATAGCCACGGCTGTCGTACTTCCAGTAGAGACCGTTTTCCTGGGTGCCTTCAATCACGGCGGCATTGGCGTCGGTCACGTCCCAGCCGGTGACGTTCAGCGTTTTGCCGTCCGCGGTGGTGAGCTGCCACTGGTTGTCCTGTTCTGAATAATTCCACACGGCACCCTCGAGAACGCTGCCGTTATCCAGTTTGAAGCTATCGAAGGTCAGGGTGTCTTTGCCTTTATCGATGGTGACGCCGTTGCTGAAGGTAATAACAGAGTCATCTGGGGGCGTGTCGTCATCATCGCCGCTATCATCGGGCGGGGTCACATCATCATCGCCGCTATCATCGGGCGGGGTTACATCGTCATCGCCGCTATCATCGGGCGGGGTCACATCGTCATCGCCGCTATCGTCGGGCGGGGTTACATCGTCATCGCCGCTATCGTCAGGCGGAGTTACATCGTCATCGCCGCTATCGTCGGGCGGGGTTACATCGTCATCGCCGCTATCGTCAGGCGGGGTTACATCGTCATCGCCGCTATCGTCAGGCGGGGTCACATCGTCATCGCCGCTATCGTCGGGCGGGGTTACATCGTCATCGCCGCTATCGTCAGGCGGGGTTACATCGTCATCGCCGCTATCGTCGGGTGGGGTCACATCGTCATCGCCACTATCATCGGGCGGGGTCACATCGTCATCGCCGCTATCATCGGGCGGGATCACATTGTCATCGCCGCCATCGTCGGGCGGGGTAACGTCGCCGCCATTATCGGGCGTAGGGGGGGTATAAGAATGATTAGAATCTCCGCCACCGTTATTTTCAACGCCAATAGCCACACCTGCGACCAGTGCAGCAACGCCGCCAGCAACCCAGCCCCAGTGATTATCATTTTCAGGTGTAGCAAGGCAGGTCGGTGAGAGTTTTGCGCGTTTTTCTTTAGGCAGGGAGGAGATATTACTGGGACATTCTTTTTCATCATCGTTATTTTCTGCGGCGATGGCCGGAATGTAATAACTTTGTAGCGTTAAAGCGATAGCGATAGAAATAAGTTTTTTCTTTTGCATAGGGTTCATCCTTAATTAATATTTTCCTTGCGTACTAAACATATGCAGCGACCGATACAGGCAATGAAGAAATGGCCAGAAGAAAAATTATGCTTTAGTGTTTATTTTATCACCCGATAACCAGATCAGGTCAAATTGAGTGCTTAACGGTGTTATTTATTGTATGAATGAATAAGAGGTGAATTTGACGAGTAAAAGGGTTTTTAGGCAGAATTATTACTATTTAAATTTTTCTGGTGTATTTAAAGTTGATTTCTTAATTCACTTTTAAGTAAAAATAATTTGAGATTACGAGTAGTTGTAAAATAAAGCCCTGTTATTCAGGGCTTTATTTTAATTAATAATTAGAGAACCAATTTAATTTATCGCGTAAGCCAACGACCCGGCCAACGATAATCAGCGCCGGGCTTTCAACCTGTTGCGCTAATTCACCAAGCTGCGTCAGCACACCGTGGACGACGCGTTGCTTCACGGAGGTACCGTTTTCTACCAGCGCAACCGGCATATCGGCCTGCATACCGAATGCGATCAGTTTTTCCTGGATAGTCGCTGCCTGATTCAGCCCCATGTAGAACACCAGCGTCTGTTTTTCTGCCGCCAGGTTTTCCCAGTCCAGCTCGCCGCCGGTTTTCAGGTGACCCGTGACCAGACGTACGCTCTGGGCGTAATCGCGATGAGTTAGCGGAATACCGGAGTAGGCGGAGCAGCCGGAAGCCGCGGTAATCCCCGGCACTACCGAGAAAGGAATACCGGCATGACACAGCGTTTCCAGCTCTTCGCCGCCGCGACCAAAGATAAAGGGATCGCCGCCTTTCAGGCGTACCACGCGTTTACCTTTTTGCGCTTCACGCAGCAGGATCTGGTTGATTTCTTCCTGTGGGACGCAGTGGTAACCCGCGCGTTTCCCCACAAAGACCCGATCGGCATCGCGGCGTACCAGGTTCATAATGTCGTCGGAGACGAGGCGATCGTAAACCACGATATCCGCCTGTTGGATTTGTTGTAACCCTTTCAGCGTCAGCAGTCCGACATCACCCGGCCCGGCGCCGACCAGCACGACTTCGCCACGGTGATCCAGCGGTTCGCTAAACAGGCGTTCGGTTGTCGCGTTAACCGCTTTCTCATCGGCATTCGCCAGCGACTGCGCCAGCCGGTCATTGACGAAAAATTTTTCCCAGAAGCGACGACGTTCGCCCATCGTGGCAAACTGCTTTTTCACTCGGGCGCGGAGTTGTCCGGCATAGCGCGCGACCTGCCCCAGATGCTGCGGCAGCAGCGATTCCAGCTTCTCGCGCAGCAGACGCGCCAGCACCGGGGAAGTGCCGCCCGAGGAGACGGCGACCATCAGCGGCGAGCGGTCAATAATGGAGGGCATGATAAAGCTGGCGGCTTTCGGCGCATCCACCACGTTGCAGAAGATACGGCGTGACTCCGCCGCGTCGCTGACGCGCTGGTTGACGGTATCGTCGTCAGTGGCCGCGATCGCCAGCCAACACGAGTCGAGAAGCGTTTCGTCGAACGGCCCCTCAACCAGAGTCAACATGCCTTCATTTGCCCATACGGTGAACTGTGGAATAAAGTTCAGCGCATTGACCGTTAAACGTGCGCCTGCTTCCAGCAATAACCGTGCTTTGCGTTCTGCGACATCGCCACCGCCGACGATCAGACAGTCGCGGTCGCGTAATTGACAAAATATAGGCAAATGGTCCACGACATTACCCCTTAATGGTTGGCTGTAACCTTAATTTGGTTGGTTTTTTGCGGAACAGGACGCTCCGATTTCGGCGTAGCATACCAATAACCCAATCCCATGAACACGACGCCGGACAAAGTATTACCCAGAGTGACCCATAACAGGTTGTGTCCGATTCCGGACAGGGTATAGGCGTCGCTGTGATGACCAAACCAGGAGAGGGCAAACAGCGTCATATTCGCGACGGAGTGCTCGTAGCCGGAAGCGATAAACGCCAGCAGACACCACCAGATAGCAAGAAATTTTGCCGTGCCTTCGGTGCGGATCGCCATCCAGATTGCCAGACAAACCAGCCAGTTACACAGCGCGCCTTTGAAGAACAGTACCGTGGCGGGCGCGGTGGTTTTTGCCAGCGCGACTGAGTGAACGATGCTGGTATCGACCGGCAACAAACTGCCGCCGCCCCAGCTGTAAAGCAGGGCGACAAAGACGGAACCGACCAGGTTGCCGAGCCAGGTTTGCGGCAGGATAGCCCACATTTGACCGTGGCTGATGGTGCCTGCTTTGACGCCCAGCGTCAGGAACATGGTGTGGCCGGTAAACAGTTCGGAACCGGCGATGATGACCAGCGTTAAGGCGATACCGAAGGTGGCTCCCATCACCAAAGGACGCACGGACGGGTCGAGCAGATTGCCGAGGGTGAAAATAAGAATGATGCCGAGACCGACATAAGCCCCGGCCATTGCTGAACTGACCCAGAAGCCGAGCGGATTATTCGCCGACAGGCGTGCGATGCGTGTAGCGTTAGCCGCACACTTATTAATAGTGTCTGTAAACATTTGATTATCCTTTTCTCACTTCATCCTTTGCACTGCCTCTTTGTTGGCTGCCCTCGCTCACCCCAGTCACATAGTGAACTATGCTCCTGGGGATTAATGAGGGACATCCTTGTCCCTCACCGAAGGCAGCCAGCGGCTGTTCAAATTCGTTCCTGACGAATTTGTTGCTCAGTTGCCGCCGCGATGCAGTACAAATGATTTTGTGATAACAATTAAAATGAAAAAAATACAAAAAAGGGGAGGCGTTGCGCCTCCCAAAAATAATTAACCGCGCAACTGCACCACGCCGTCTTTTACCCGCGCGTCGTACTGTTTCACAGAGAACTGCTCATCTTCCATGCACAGCCCGTCGCTTAAACGAAAGCGCTGCTTTTTCAACGGGCTGGCGACCCACAGTTCGCCCTGGTGTTCCGCAATCAGTCCACGAGACAGCACGCTGGCCTCAAAGAACGGGTCGATGTTGCTGATCGCGAACACCTGATCGCTATGGTAAGGACGGAAAATCGCCACCTGTTCGCCGCCTGACAGCGCGCAGACGCCGGTTCCCGGCAGGATGTCATCGATTTTGCAGATGTTTTGCCACTGGCTCATGCGTTTTCCTCCACCAGAGTGACCGGGATACGTTCATACGGCGTGGCCGGTCGATGCTGTTCACGTTCCGGGACGACCTGGACATTTGGGTCGCGCTTGTCGCTGTTGATGAAGTGTTTGAAACGAACCTGCGCCGCTGGCGTGTTGACGGTCTCCGTCCACTCGCAGACCACCGCTGCGCGCAGGCGCGCCATCTCTTCTTCCAGATGTTCGTTCAGGCCCAGCTTATCGTCGATGATGACCGATTTCAGATAGTCGATGCCGCCTTCCAGGTTATCTAACCACGGCGCGGTACGGGTCAGCTTATCGGCAGTACGGATGTAGAACATCATAAAGCGGTCGAGGTACTTGATCAGCGTGTCGCGATCGAGATCGGCTGCCAGCAGATCCGCATGACGCGGTTTCATGCCGCCGTTACCGCAGACGTACAGGTTCCAGCCTTTTTCTGTCGCGATGATACCGACATCTTTACCCTGCGCTTCCGCACATTCACGGGTACAGCCGGAGACGCCGAATTTCATTTTGTGCGGGGTACGAATGCCTTTGTAGCGGTTTTCCAGCTCGACGCCGAAACCGACGCTGTCGCCCACGCCGTAGCGGCACCAGGTGCTGCCGACGCAGGTTTTCGCCATCCGCAGCGCTTTGGCATACGCGTGACCGGTTTCGAAACCGGCTTCAATCAGTTGACGCCAGATTTCCGGCAGATCGTCTTTTTGCGCGCCAAACAGACCGATACGCTGAGAACCGGTGATTTTGGTATAGAGGTTAAACTCGCGGGCGATACGCCCCACGGCCACCAGACCTTCCGGGGTGATTTCACCGCCCGCCGAGCGCGGGATCACCGAGTAGGTGCCGTCTTTCTGGATATTCGCCAGGAAGTTATCGTTAGTATCCTGTAGCGGCGTGTGCTGCGGTTTGAGGATGTATTCGTTCCAGCACGACGCCAGCAGCGAACCGACGGTCGGCTTACACACTTCGCAGCCGTAGCCTTTACCGTGTTTCGCCAGCAGTTCTTCAAAGGTTTTGATACCTTCCACGCGGATTAAGTGGAACAGTTCCTGACGAGAATAAGCAAAGTGCTCGCACAGGTTGTTGTTGACTTCAATACCCTGTTTCGCCAGTTCGGCGTTCAGTACCTGCGTCACCAGCGGGATGCAGCCGCCGCAGCCGGTTCCGGCTTTGGTTTCCGCTTTCAGCGCCGCCACGGTATGGCAGCCTTTATTGATAGCGGCGATCAGATCGCCTTTAGTCACATCGAAGCAGGAGCAGATCTGCGCGCTGTCCGGCAGTTTATCCACGCCGATAGCGGGTTTACCACTGCTCGCGTGCGACGGCAGGATCAGTGAATCCGGGTTTTCCGGCAGTTCGATGGCATTCAGTACCAGTTGCAGCAAATTGCCGTAATCGCTGGTGTCACCGACCAGTACTGCGCCGAGCAGCGTTTTGTTATCTTCGCTGACAATAAGACGTTTGTAGACTTCTTTGCTTTCATCGAGGTAAACGTAGCTACGCGCGCCCGGCGTGCGGCCATGCGCGTCGCCGATGCCGCCGACGTCCACGCCCAGCAGCTTCAGTTTGGCGCTGAGATCCGCGCCTTCAAAGGCGTTTGCACTGCCGAGGATATGGTCAACGGCGACCTGGGCCATTTTATAGCCTGGTGCGACCAGACCGTAAACGCGGTTGTTCCAACTGGCGCACTCGCCGATAGCGTAGATATCCGGGTCGGACGTCTGGCAGGTGTCGTTAATCACGATACCGCCGCGCTGCGCGACGGCCAGACCACACTGGGTAGCCAGCTTGTCGCGGGGGCGAATACCGGTAGAGAAGACGATAAAATCGACTTCCAGCTCGCTGCCGTCGGCAAAACGCATAGTCTTACGCGCTTCGTTACCCTGCTGAACAATCTCTTGCGTGTTTTTACTGGTGTGTACACGCACGCCCATGCTTTCGATCTTGCGACGTAGCTGCTCGCCGCCCATCTGATCGAGCTGTTCCGCCATCAGCATTGGCGCAAATTCAATGACGTGCGTTTCCACGCCGAGGTTTTTCAGCGCGCCAGCGGCTTCCAGCCCCAGCAGACCGCCGCCGACCACCGCCCCGCGTTTGCTGCGACGGGCGCAGGCTTCGATAGCGTTGAGGTCTTCAATGGTACGGTAAACGAAGCAATCCTGGGTTTCGGAGCCTTTAATCGGCGGAATCCACGGATAGGAACCGGTCGCCATGATCAGCTTGTCATAATAAACGGTACGACCCGCGCTGGAGTGAATCACTTTCTCCTGACGGTTAATGGTAATTGCGCGTTCGCCAACCAGTACCTTCACGCCGTGCTTCTCGTAAAATCCTTCACGCACCAGAGAGAGCTCTTCCGCGGTGTGGTGAGAGAAGTAGGATGACAGGTGGACACGGTCATAGGCTTTACGGGGTTCTTCACAGAACACGGTAATGTCGAACAGGCTAGCGTCGGATTTATCAAGGAGATCCTCAATAAAGCGGTGGCCGACCATACCATTACCGATAATAGCGAGTCTGACTTTGCTCATTTTTGCCTCGATTTCTTTTCTATTACCGCCTACCTTAACGATTCAGCAACCCCGCTTATTGATGTAAATCAAATTCACCTTTATATACCTCTTAATGGGTATATAGCTGATTTGTCTGGATTTTTATAAGTGGCGGAATTGTCAGGCTTTTCAGGTTTGTACAAATAACATACAAAATGAGGGGTTTTTAGACCAACAGGCCTACCTCGTCAGGAGGGGGATAGAGTGCCGGAGGGCGACGTCGCCATCCGGCAAGGATTATCAATGCGTAGCCGGCGCGCTATGTTGGCGATGACGGGACACAAAGCCGAGCACAAAGCACATCACAAAGACCACCGCATACAGGCCATTCGCGGTGAGTAGCGCCGCCTGTGGACCGCTGTGCGCCACAATCGGGCCGGTGACGACGAAGGTCAGCATCGTTCCGATAGTGCCGCAGGTCAGAATAAAGTTAACCAGCTTAGGCGAGGCCACTTTCGTTTGCTGCGATCCCAGCGTAATGATGGAGGTATAAATGGCGCTGGAGAAGAAGCCCAGCGTCAGAATAAACCACGGCATATGCGCCTGCGTGCCGGTAATAAACAGATACATCAGTACCGCCGCCATACCCGCCAGTACGGTCAGAATGCGTTGCAGATCGAAAAAGCGCAGGATAAAGCTGAACGCCCACATGCCAAACATATAGGACATCCAGAAATCACTCACCAGCGCCCCGGCGTCATTCAGGCTCATGCCGAGGCCTTTGGCGTATTCCGGCACCCAGGAGATAAAGCCCAACTGGCCAAGGATATAGCACAGCGCGGCGACGGCGAGAAACAGTACGCCAATGCCCCATTTTTCTTTGACGACAGGCGCCTGAGAGTGCTGCGCATGTTTACCCAGCGCCGGAAATTCACAGCCGAAGGTCAGGATGAAAATCGCCAGGTAGACCAGGCCGATACAGGCGTAGACCCAGTACCACTCAATACTACGCGCCAGCAGGAAGGCGGCGACCATAGGAAAAATCATCCCCGCCATGCTGAAGAAGGAGTCGGTAAACAGCAGTCGGGAACCGCGCTGACGCCCTTCATACAGTTGCGTAATCAGGAAGGTGCCAATCGACATGGTGATCCCGCTGACCAGCCCCAGCACAAACATCGCCGCTGAGAACAACGCCAGGCTGTGGCTGAACATCAGCCCGGCCACCGCCAGCACCATCAGGATAAAACCAAAGCGTAGCTGTGTTTTCAGCGGGATGATTTCCATCAACCACGCATTGAGGAAGATCGAGATCAAAATCCCGGCGTTCAGGAAAGTAAAGGTGTTACTCATGCTGGAAACGGGCAGCTGAAAATAGTCTGCGATATTTCCCATCACCATCCCGGTGACAATCACCAGCGCCCCGGTCAGGGCGTAGGAAAGAAAGCTGATCCATGTGAGCTTGATGCGGTTGCTGTTAGTCATGTCTGGCCTTGAAGAGAAGTGAAGCGCGTGGAGGGCGCGTTAAGCGGGCAGATTTTAGGCGCTTTTGTGATGCATTTAAATAATTATTAGTGATAGTAATGTTCATTACATTTTTTAATGTGATGTTTGTCACATCATATTGCAAGAATACGGCGTTGCGTCGTAACGTTACATTTGTTTCATATACGTAAAATTAGGTAAAGGGCTGGCCTGGCCCAGGAAGGCTCTTTAAAATCATTCCACTTGCTTTATTTCTGCTCTCTTTAAGGAAATCTCATGCTCAAATCGACTCTGGCGGCTGTCGCAGCTGTTTTCGCTCTTTCTGCTCTTTCTCCCGCAGCGTTGGCAGCAAAAGGCGATCCTCATGTGCTGTTAACCACCTCCGCCGGGAATATTGAGCTGGAGCTGAACAGCCAGAAAGCGCCGGTTTCTGTGAAAAACTTTGTCGATTACGTCAACAGTGGTTTCTATAACAACACTACGTTTCACCGCGTTATTCCTGGCTTTATGATTCAGGGCGGTGGTTTTAACGAGCAGATGCAGCAGAAGAAACCGAATCCGCCGATTAAGAATGAAGCCGACAACGGTCTGCGTAATACTCGCGGCACGATCGCGATGGCGCGCACCGCAGATAAAGACAGCGCCACCAGCCAGTTCTTTATTAACGTCGCGGATAACGCTTTTCTCGACCACGGCCAGCGCGACTTTGGCTATGCGGTATTTGGTAAAGTGGTAAAAGGTATGGATGTCGCCGATAAAATCTCACAGGTACCGACGCACGATGTCGGGCCTTATCAGAATGTGCCGACAAAACCAGTCGTTATCCTTTCCGCGAAAGTCCTGCCATAAAACATGCCTGCGCGGGCGCGAGCCGCCCGCGTTTTCTCCCTGTCTCAGCGTAACCTGAAATTGCTGCTTATACTTGTGGTCAAGCACAGACATATTCAGGGAGGCCCGGTGAAGAAACTTACCGATAAACAAAAGTCACGCTTTTGGGAACAGCGGCGCAACGTTAACTTCCAGCAAAGCCGCCGTCTCGAAGGTATTGAGATCCCCTTAGTAACTCTGACCGCCGATGAAGCGCTGGCACGTCTTGACGAGCTTCGGAGGCACTATGAGCGATAAATTTGGCGAAGGGCGCGATCCGTACCTCTATCCGGGGCTGAATGTGATGCGTAATCGGCTGGGGATTCATCAGGCCCAGCGACTGGCGCAAGCGGCATATGAAATGACCGCGCTTCGTGCCGCCACGATTGAACTGGGGCCGCTGATACGCGGCTTGCCTCATCTGTGCGCGATTCATCGCCAGCTCTATCAGGATATTTTCGACTGGGCAGGACAACTGCGGGAGGTCGATATTTACCAGGGCGATACCCGTTTCTGCCACTTTGCCTATATCGAAAAAGAGGGCAACGCTCTGATGCAGGATCTGGAAGAAGAGGGCTATCTGGTCGGTCTGGCGCACGAGAAGTTTGTCGAGCGGCTGGCGCATTACTACTGTGAAATTAACGTGCTTCATCCGTTTCGTTTGGGGAGCGGGCTGGCGCAGCGCATCTTCTTTGAACAGCTGGCGTTACATGCAGGCTACGCGCTGAGTTGGCAAGGTATTGCGGTTGAAACATGGAAGCAGGCGAACCAGAGCGGCGCGATGGGCGATCTCTCCGCTTTGCAGGCGATTTTTCAGAAAGCGATAAGCGAAGCTCGCGAAACTGAGTAAAATAGTGCGGTTCTACTGACCCGGAGCCGCCATGATCCTGCTTATCGATAACTATGATTCCTTTACCTGGAACCTCTACCAGTATTTTTGTGAACTGGGCGCGGAAGTGCAGGTCCGGCGCAATGATGCGCTGACGCTGGCGCACATTGACGCTTTGAACCCGCAAAAAATCGTTATCTCTCCTGGCCCCTGTACGCCGAATGACGCTGGCATTTCACTGGCGGTCATCCGCCATTATGCCGGACGTATTCCGATGCTGGGCGTTTGCCTGGGTCATCAGGCGATGGCGCAGGCCTTTGGCGCGTCGGTGGTGCGGGCAGCGAAAGTGATGCACGGTAAAACGTCACCTGTTACGCATAATGGACAGGGCGTGTTTCGGGGATTGCCCAGCCCGTTAACCGTGACACGTTACCACTCGCTGATTGTCGACCCTGCCACGTTGCCTGAGTGTTTTGAGATCACCGCCTGGAGCGAAACGCAGGAGATTATGGGCATTCGCCACCGCGAGTGGGATCTGGAAGGCGTGCAGTTCCACCCGGAAAGTATTCTCAGCGAACAAGGACACGCTCTGCTGGAAAATTTCCTCCGGCGTTGATTTGTGGTTGCTATTGAGTGATTTTTTATTCATATTTTGTGATTATAATTTCACTGGCATTTCTACTTAACCGGGTGGTAATGATATGGCAACTGAACAAACGGCTATTACGCGCGCAACTTTTGATGAGGTAATTCTGCCTGTTTATGCACCGGCGGACTTTATTCCGGTCAAAGGTAAAGGCAGCCGCGTATGGGATCAGCAGGGCAAAGAGTATATCGATTTCGCCGGCGGGATTGCAGTGACTGCGCTGGGCCATTGCCATCCGGCACTGGTCGAGGCGCTGAAATCCCAGGGGGAAACCTTGTGGCATACCAGTAACGTTTTTACCAATGAACCGGCGTTGCGTCTGGGACGTAAACTGATCGACGCCACGTTTGCCGAGCGCGTGCTGTTTATGAATTCCGGCACCGAAGCGAACGAAACCGCTTTTAAACTGGCGCGTCATTATGCCTGCGTGCGCCATAGCCCGTTCAAAACGAAAATCATTGCCTTCCATAACGCCTTTCATGGCCGTTCCTTGTTTACCGTCTCTGTAGGCGGGCAGCCGAAATATTCCGACGGCTTTGGGCCAAAACCCGCCGATATTATTCACGTTCCCTTCAACGATCTTCATGCGGTGAAAGCGGTAATGGATGACCACACCTGCGCGGTGGTGGTCGAGCCGATTCAGGGTGAAGGCGGCGTGCAGGCGGCTACACCGGAATTCCTCAAAGGGTTACGCGACCTGTGTGACGAGCATCAGGCGTTGCTGGTGTTTGATGAAGTACAGTGCGGGATGGGGCGCACCGGAGACCTGTTTGCCTATATGCACTACGGCGTCACGCCGGATATCCTCACCAGCGCCAAAGCGTTAGGCGGCGGTTTTCCGGTGAGCGCCATGCTGACCACGCAGGAAATAGCCTCGGCCTTCCATGTCGGTTCGCATGGTTCAACCTATGGCGGTAATCCGCTGGCCTGTGCGGTGGCTGGCGCGGCATTCGATATTATTAATACGCCAGAGGTACTACAAGGCATTCACACTAAGCGGCAACAGTTTGTGCAACATTTGCAGGCGATTGACGAGCAATTTGACATTTTCAGCGATATTCGCGGCATGGGGCTGCTGATTGGCGCGGAACTGAAGCCGAAGTACAAAGGTCGGGCGCGTGATTTTCTGTACGCAGGCGCGGAGGCCGGCGTGATGGTGCTCAATGCCGGAGCCGACGTGATGCGTTTTGCCCCGTCGCTGGTGGTGGAAGAGGCGGATATCAATGAAGGAATGCAGCGCTTTGCGCAGGCGGTAGGGAAGGTGGTGGCCTGATGGCGGATTGCCGGATAAGCGTAGCGCATCCGGCAGTCGGTCTTAACTTTTTGTATCCCGTAGCCGCTTACTCAGCCAGATACCGTGATGCGGACGCTGACGCCAGGCCATCGACGAAATGGTGTGCATGGTGTTCAGATGGCCAATGATGCGCTGTAAATGTTGTTCCAGAGTGCTCAATAAGCCATGTGACGGCATGTCCGGCGACTCCAGAATATTGACATCGCCGGAGCCGCCTGGCCTGTCGTACTCCAGGCGCTGCTGGCAGCGCTGAATCGCAATCTCGCAAGATTCCAGATAGCGCTGCGCCAGATCCGGCGTCAGCATGGTGTGTTCCCGCGCCAGCGTCGTCATAGCGTTGATATGCTCGACAATAAACTGGCTGTGCGTGACCCACAGTTTCATATCCGACAGATAGTGGGTATTGAATCCGGGTTCCTGCATTGCCTGATTTAACGAGTTGAATAACGTGTTATGCGCCTGGTTGACCCGCATTCTTTGATAAGCGAGCGGGGTGGCCTGCGGATCGTTACTGAGGATCAGTCGGATAGCTTCTTGATCGGCTTCCAGCGCATCATGGGCGTTTTTACGTAATAGCCCGCTTTGCCATTGCGGCCACAGCCAGACCATGCCGCCAAAGGCAATTAAACAGCCAATCAGCGTATCGATCAGCCTCGGCACAATAAACTGTTCTCCGTTTAACGTCAGTAACTGGATGGTGTATACCGCCGTCACCGTAAAGCCGACCGTCGCCCAGCCGTAGTTTTTACGAATAATCAGATAACTTGCCAGCGTTAGTACCAGCATGACCGCCAGCGTAATGCTTTCGGGAATATGTAAGTGCAGCGTGACGCCGGCAATCACCAGGCCGACCAGCGTTCCGACCGAACGGTGCAGAATACGTACGCGCGTCGCGCCATAGCCGTTTTGGGTGACAAACAGCACCGTCATGAGGATCCAGTACGGTTTAGGCAGGTGCAACGCGCTGCCCATCAGACTGGCGATGCTCATCATCACGCTGATGCGTCCGGCGTTGCGTAGCGCCGGCGATTTTAGAGACATATAATTTTTCAGCGCCGGAAGTAGCGGCAGACGACGCTGTTTATCGGCCATCAGGTCGCGGGCGTACAGCGGCCGCTGAGTACGCAGCACACGGGCGATTCGACTGAAGTGCCAATAGCAGAACTGGCCTACCGGATTTTCAGGATGCTGATTAGCGATCTTCTCCAGAGCGCCAATCTGTTTTTCCATGGAGAAACGCGTCGGCAGACGATGATAAAGAATGTCATCCGCCAGCACGCGCAGACGGGCGGCGACCGTTTGCGCATTCCAGCGAATCACCTCTTCCGCATGGCTGCGTTCTACCAGTTTCTGTACCTCTTCCGGCTGATGCAGGCTGACGGAGATGTGCTCCTGCAAATCCATCGCTTCCTGAAAAGCCCGCAACAGGCGCTTGTAATCATTATTGTTGTGCGCCGAAAGCATATGCATCTGTTGGTAACACTGGGTAATAAGATCGACCGCTTTTTGCTGGCGTATCAGCAGGGGAGGCAGCGCTTTTTCCGGATCGATATGTTGGGTGAGCAGGCTGTATTTCGCTTCGCAATAATCGGCCAGTTCACGGTATAACAAACTCAATGACTCGCGCAGCGGCTGTTCGCGCCATAGCCAGAACCAAAACCAGTTAAACACGCCGTACCATAGCGTGCCCAGCGCATAAATGAGCAGCGGCTCCCAGACGGGCATGTATCCCGCAAGGCTCAGGGTAAAGATGGCGGCAATCAGCGATGCTGGCAGTAACCGCGCGTGAAGCGGGCTAATTTCCGCCGTCACGCCAAGCACCAGCGTGAGCCCGGTCAGGATCAACGGCAGGGGGATGGATTCCGCCAGCAGAAGTTGCGTTACCAGACTGCATCCGGCGAACAGCGACGCGCCGATGATCAGGCGTTTAAAAAAGCGTTTGTGCGGGGTATCCAGACCTGCAATGTTGCAGCAGGCGGGAACGAGAGAGAAAAGCAAGCCCAGGTGTAGCTGGCCTATCAATAAACCAACAGCCACAGGCAGGCACAGCACCAGCGTTTGCCGTAGTGCGTAATTAATCTCTGGGTGATAAATCAGTCTTCGCCACATCGATGCAAACAAAAATGGCGCATGATAAAACGCGCCATTCTGACGGAATTAACGGGTGCCGTAGACGACGATGGTCTTGCCATGCGCGGAGATCAGGTTTTGATCTTCCAGCATTTTCAAAATACGACCAACGGTTTCGCGGGAGCAGCCGACGATCTGGCCGATTTCCTGACGGGTGATTTTGATCTGCATCCCATCCGGGTGCGTCATGGCATCGGGCTGTTTCGCCAGATTCAGCAGCGTCTGAGCGATACGCCCGGTGACGTCAAGGAAGGCGAGGTTACCTACTTTTTCAGAGGTGACTTGTAAGCGACGAGCCATCTGGGAAGAGAGGCGCATCAGAATATCCGGGTTGACCTGGATTAATTGGCGAAATTTTTTGTAGGAAATTTCAGCGACCTCACATGCGGTTTTCGCACGTACCCAGGCGCTGCGTTCCTGGCCTTCTTCAAACAGGCCCAGTTCACCAATAAAATCACCCTGATTCAGATAAGAAAGGATCATTTCTTTCCCTTCTTCATCTTTGATCAGCACTGCCACGGAGCCTTTAACGATGTAGTACAGCGTTTCTGCTTTTTCACCCTGGTGAATCAGCGTGCTCTTTGACGGGTACTTATGAATGTGGCAATGAGACAAGAACCATTCAAGAGTCGGGTCTGTTTGCGGTTTGCCAAGCACCATGCGCGGTTATCCTCTGTTATAAGCTGTCTCCAGAGCCAGAAAACGGCACTGTCTCTGGGGTTGCAAAAATATACTTCCCGCTACCTGGGAAGGGGGCTACGAAAATAGATTGTAGCCTGTAATGTGATGTCCTCTGCATACATGCAGTACGTCAATGTATTACTGTAGCATCTTGTCTGTTTTAGCATAGCTTTCGCCGTGTGTCTCCTGGTGTCTCGCTTCAGCATGACCCAGGTCGCCTTCCATTGCGACTTTTGTTGTATGCGCGTAATCTTTCAGGAAAATTGAAACATTGGAGTTACGAAATATGCAAGCGCGTGTAAAGTGGGTTGAAGGGCTCACGTTCCTCGGAGAGTCCTCCTCCGGCCACCAGATTTTAATGGATGGCAACTCCGGTGACAAAGCGCCGAGTCCGATGGAGATGGTATTAATGGCGGCTGGCGGATGTAGCGCTATTGATGTGGTATCAATCCTGCAAAAGGGCCGTCAGAATGTCACCAACTGCGAAGTGAAGCTGACATCCGAGCGCCGGGAAGACGCGCCGCGCCTGTTTACGCACATTAATTTGCATTTTATCGTTACCGGCAGCGATCTGAAAGAGGCTGCCGTTGTGCGCGCTGTCGATCTCTCCGCGGAAAAATATTGCTCGGTGGCGCTAATGCTGGAAAAAGCGGTCAATATTACCCATTCGTATGAAGTGATTGCGGCGTAACACGTGATGCCGGATGGCGGCGTGGCCTTATCCGGCCTACCCGTTTTTATCTCGTAGGCCCGATAAGCGTAGCGCCATCGGGCATTTCACCGCGGTTATTCGATTTTTTTGCCTTCCATTAATCGCTGCACCAGCGGCAACATAATCAGCTCCATCGCCAGCCCCATTTTGCCGCCCGGCACCACTAATGTATTAATGTGAGAAATGAACGAGCCCTGGAGCATCGCCAGGAGCCAGGGAAAATCGATCCCTTCCAGGTTGCGGAAATGGATCACCACAAAACTCTCATCCAGCGAGGGAATACCCTTTGCGGCGAACGGATTGGATGTATCGACGGTCGGCACGCGCTGGAAGTTAATATGGGTACGCGAGAACTGCGGCGTAATGTAATTGATGTAGTCGTCCATGGAACGCACCACGGAATCCATCACCGCTTCACGGGAGTGTCCGCGCTCGCTGGTGTCGCGAATCAGTTTCTGAATCCACTCGAGGTTGACGATAGGCACCACGCCAACCAACAGATCAACATGACGCGCGACATCATGTTGCGGGGTGACGACGCCGCCGTGCAGTCCTTCATAAAACAGCACATCGGTCGGTTCGGGAAGCGGCTGCCACGGCGTAAACGTGCCGGGAACCTGATTCCACGGTACGGCTTCATCATAGGTATGCAGATATTTACGCGACTGGCCTTTACCCGTCTGCCCGTACTCAATAAAGGTATGTTCCAGTAGGCTGAAGTCATTGGCTTCAGGCCCGAAATAGCTGATATGCCGCCCGGCGTCACGCGCTTTGCGGATCGCCATGTCCATTTCCGGGCGGGTGTAACGATGAAAACTGTCGCCTTCCACCTCGGCGGCATGCAGATTTAACTGCGCGAAAATTTTACGAAACGCGAGGCTGGTGGTGGTGGTCCCCGCGCCGCTTGACCCTGTTACTGCTATCACCGGATGTTTGGCTGACATGGCAACTCCATGATTGAGCTTTAGTAATAATGTATTGTCGGCAAAGGCGTTTTATTCGCGAAACTGCTTTTTCGGCATAATATTGACCGTTTCATGTAATTCAGACCATACCAGCACGGCCTCGCCGGATTGCAGTTGGCGTTTTACGTCAGCGACTTTTTGTTCAAGCGAACGTTCATGTTCACCATAATCGGTGCCTTCGCGCAACACAAAGCTTTCGATCAGGTTGTCCAGCGTGTCGGGGGCGAGCCCCTGCCAGGGAATGATCATGATGACGCCTCCAGGTACGTTGTCAGCCAGTCAGGAATTCGGCGTTCCAGCCACATTTCAGGGCGCAGCGGCGTACCGCCGATAAATCCTACGTGTCCGCCATGCTCAGTCAGCTGATACTCCACCTGCGGGGGCAGATCTTCCGCTTTAGGGATCACATGATGATCCATAAACGGATCGTCTTTAGCGTGAATAATCAGCGTCGGTTTAGCAATCTGGTTAAGCAACGGCATGGCGCTACACTGACGATAGTAGTCGATGGCGTCGGCAAAGCCGTGAATTTTCGCGGTGATCAGGTCGTCAAACTCGCGAATTCGGCGCATTGATTTCAGTTGCGCCAGATTCACCGGCAGCGACCCGGGATACGCCGCCAGCTTGCGTGACGCATTCGCTTTTAACAGATTAAGCAAATAACGCTGATAGACGCGGGAAAACCCTTTGTCCATGTGGTAGCTACAGGCTTCGAGAACAAAGGGCGCAGAAACAATCACCGCCGCCTCGATGGGAATATCGCGGCCTTCTTTCGCCAGCAGGCACGCCAGCATATTACCGCCGAGCGAATAGCCCACGGCGGCTGTCGGAACGGTGCCGAACTCCCGCTGTAGCCAGCGTAAAAACCAGGCTCCGTCCTCCGTTTCACCGGAGTGGTAAATACGATTCAGACGGTTGGGTTCGCCGCTACAGCCGCGAAAGTGCATCACCACGCCCAGCCAGCCGCGCTTTTGCGCCGCCTCAATCAGCCCGTGGGCATAGGGGCTGTTCAGGCTGCCTTCCAGACCGTGAAAGACCACCAGCCGCGGTTTATGCTTTGCCTGTTGCGGTTCTTCGCTCCATGCCAGATCGACAAAATCGCCGTCCGGTAGCTCCAGCCGCTGCCAGTGGGCGTTGAACTTCACTTTGCGGCGGATTAAGCGCGGCAGCATAGTTTGTAAATGGCGATTACGAATGCCACGCATGGGAATAAATTCATGCGAGTCATTGACAGGCGGGGTCATTTCTGTGGACGTGATCTCAACCATAGCACCAGAACAATTGATAATTGGAAACAATACTATACCGCGCATAAGGTTCACAGATTAGTCAATATGTGATTTTACGTTCAATTGGTCGTCTGGCGAAATAAAATTGCGCCTCATTTCACCAGCGGGGGCGGTATGCAAGGCGCGCGCAATACCCCACAGAAATCGCGTGAACCTCTGCATCAGCCGAATTAATCGTGGTAGTGTGGCAACACGATAGTTATGCGACTCAAGGAGAAGGCATGTCGAAAACACTTTTACAGATCCATTTTAACTTTAGCGGCCCTTTTGGCGAGGAGATGACTCAGCAACTGGTCGGGCTGGCGGAGTCTATCAATGAGGAGCCGGGCTTCATCTGGAAAATCTGGACAGAAAGCGAGAAAAACCAGCAAGCTGGCGGCATTTACTTGTTTGAATCCGAAGAAACGGCGCAGGCTTATATTAAAAAACACACTGCGCGTCTGAAAAATCTTGGCGTTGATGAGGTGACGTTTACATTATTTGGCGTGAACGACGCGCTGACGAAAATAAATCACGGCAACCTTTGCCGCTAAATCACATAACGCAGGCTTCTGTTCCGGTGCTGCCGACCGCAACGGTAATCTTTATACCGGGGCGAGTACCGAAGAGGCCTTTATGGACGAACAGCGGACCACGAACGTTCTCTTCCAGCGTGTGCAGCGCCTCGGTGGTGCGGGCGATGTTGCCCTTCTCCACAAGCATCATTAAGATGGTGAGCTTGCGGAAGGTAATGTCATCGGTAATTGACAGGTTCATCGTCCGCCCCGTGCGTTAGAGCCTATCCCACCAGGCGTAATTGTTGAAGCCAGTTTGGGGCAGGACAGCGCGCAGAAACCGGAGCGTACACATAGTATGTGAGGATTTCGAGCACTGCCCGGCCCTAAAATGGCGAATAAAATAGCCTAATGGGATAGGCTCTTAGTCGTTCTGCATCATCTGCTCAAGCTGCTCCTGCGCCTCAAGCCATGCCATTTCACACGCTTCCAGCCCGGATTTGGCGCTGGCCTGCAGTTGTAGGCACTCGGTCATCTCCGCTTTACGGCTTGGGTCATACAGGCTGCTGTCGCCGAGCTTCTCTTCCGCCTGTGCTAACTGGGCGTTGAGCTTTTCCATCTCTTTTTCCAGACGGGTAATCTCTTTACGCAGCGGCTGTGTCAGAGTGCGTAGCTCGGCTTCGCGACGCTTCTGATCTTTGCGTGACTGGGCGCTGTTGGCGTTGTTTTCCTTCGGCGCGTCGTCGGCCTGGTTTTCCTGCTTCTGCACATCGCTCAGCCACTGCTGATAATCTTCCAGGTCGCCGTCGAACGGTTCGACCTTTTTGTCGTGAACCAGATAGAGGTCGTCAGTGGTGGAGCGAATCAGGTGGCGGTCATGCGACACGACGACCAATGCGCCTTCAAAATCAATCAGCGCTTCGGTGAGCGCCTGGCGCATGTCGAGATCCAGGTGGTTAGTCGGTTCATCGAGCAGCAGCAGGTTTGGACGTTGCCAGACGATCAGCGCCAGCACCAGACGCGCTTTCTCGCCGCCAGAGAAGCGTTGCGTCTCTTCCGTTACTTTGTCGCCCTGGAAACCGAAGCCGCCGAGATAGTCGCGCAGCTTCTGCTCCAGTTCCTGCGGCGCCAGACGCGCCATATGTTGCAGCGGGGATTCATCCGCGCGCAGGAACTCCAGTTGGTGCTGGGCGAAGTAGCCGAGCTTAATGCCTTTGGCGAGGCCGATTTCACCGTGCAACGGTTCCAGTTCGCCCGCCAGCAGCTTGATCAGCGTCGATTTCCCCGCGCCGTTGCGGCCCAGCAGGCCGATACGCGAGCCGGGCACCAGGTTCAGCTTGATGGATTCCAGAATGATGCGATCGCCATAACCTGCGCTGACTTTTTCCATTTTCAGCAGCGGGTTCGGCAGGCTTTCCGGCGCGCGGAAGCTGAAATGGAACGGGTTGTCGACATGAGCCGGCGCAATCAGCTCCATACGCTCAAGCATCTTGATACGGCTTTGCGCCTGCTTGGCCTTGGTGGCCTTGGCGCGGAAACGGTCGATGTAGCTTTGCAGATGCGCCACACGCTCCTGCTGACTCTCATACATCGCCTGCTGTTGCGCCAGGCGCGTGGCGCGCTGAACTTCAAACGCGCTGTAGTTGCCGGTGTACTCGAACAGAGTCTGCTGTTCGATATGGATAATTTTATCCACTATCGGGTCAAGAAAGTCGCGATCGTGGGAGATCAGAATCAGGGTGCCCGGATAGCTCTTCAGCCATTTTTCCAGCCAGATAACGGCATCCAGATCGAGGTGGTTGGTCGGTTCGTCGAGCAGCAGTAAATCGGAACGGCAAATCAGCGCCTGGGCCAGGTTAAGGCGCATCCGCCAGCCGCCGGAAAAGTCGCTGACCGGACGTTCCAGCTGATCGTTAGAGAAGCCGAGGCCGTGTAGCAGGCTGGCGGCGCGCGAGCGAACGGTCCATGCGTCGATGGCGTCCAGCTTGCCGTGTATGGAGGCGATAGCATGTCCGTCGTTACGTTCGTTGGCGTCGTTAAGCTGCGCCTCCAGCTGCCGGTATTCACGGTCGCCGTCAATGACATACTCAATCGCTGGCTGAGGCAACGCAGGTGTTTCCTGATTCACCCACGCTAATTGCCAGGTTCCGGGCAGGGTAAAACTCCCGGCATCGGCGCTGATTTCATTTTTTAGCAATGCCAGCAGGGTAGATTTACCGCAGCCGTTTTTACCCACCAGGCCGACTTTCTGGCCTGGATTAATGGTAGCCGAGGCATTGTCCAGTAGGACGCGCACGCCGCGACGAATTTGTAACGAGGAGAAAACAATCATAAGGCGCCGTATGTTCAGACTATGTTAATTTATCATTATGATAATGTAATATTCGGGCGTACCGCCGCGCTGGAGCGCAATGGTAGCTCAAAACAACAACGATACACAAAATCATTCAGGCCGCCTTTGGTGAGGGACAAGAATATCTCTCATTAATCCCCAGCGGCGGACATAGAGTACGTTTCTGAGTTGAACAAACGCTATCAACGTAGAAGCGGCCTGAAGAATGGCATGTATCGACCCAAAACAACCGGGAGGGGGATTGATGTCTCAGCCAGCGAAAGTCTTGCTGTTGTATGCCCATCCGGAATCTCAGGACTCGGTTGCTAACCGGGTACTGCTTAAACCGGCCATACAGCACAATAACGTAACCGTGCACGATCTTTATGCGCGCTATCCTGATTTTTTTATCGACACGCCCTATGAACAAGCCCTGTTACGTGAGCACGACGTCATTGTTTTTCAGCATCCCCTTTACACCTATAGCTGTCCGGCTTTACTGAAAGAATGGCTTGATCGCGTTTTGAGTCGGGGGTTCGCCAGCGGACCAGGGGGAAACCAACTGGTGGGAAAGTACTGGCGTAGCGTGATTACGACCGGCGAGCCGGAGAGCGCTTACCGGTATGACGCGTTAAACCGCTATCCAATGAGCGATGTACTCCGCCCTTTTGAACTGACCGCGGCCATGTGCCGGATGCACTGGATGCCGCCCATTATTGTGTACTGGGCGCGCCGCCAGTCGCCGCAGACGCTGGCCAGTCACGCGAAAGCCTATGGCGAGTGGCTGGCGAATCCTGTGAGCGCGGGAGGCTATTGATGGAAGGTGCTGATTTATTGACCGCGGGAGTGTTGTTCCTCTTCGCGGCGGTAGCGGCGGTGCCGCTGGCCGCGAGGCTGGGCATCGGCGCGGTGCTAGGTTATCTGCTGGCGGGGATTGCGATTGGTCCGTGGGGGCTGGGATTTATCAGCGACGTTGACGAGATCCTGCACTTTTCCGAACTGGGCGTCGTGTTTCTGATGTTTATCATTGGTCTCGAACTCAATCCGTCCCGGCTTTGGCAACTGCGGCGCTCTATCTTCGGCGTCGGCGCTGCTCAGGTGCTGTTAAGCGCGGCGGTGCTGGCGGGATTATTGATGCTTGCTGATTTCTTATGGCAGGCGGCGGTCGTCGGCGGGATTGGCCTGGCGATGTCTTCGACGGCGATGGCGCTACAACTGATGCGCGAGAAAGGCATGAATCGTAGCGAGTCCGGGCAGTTAGGGTTTTCCGTCTTACTGTTTCAGGATTTAGCGGTGATCCCCGCACTGGCGTTGGTGCCTTTATTGGCGGGATCGGCCGACGAGCATTTCGACTGGTTTAAAGTGGCAATGAAGGTATTGGCCTTCGCGGTAATGTTGATTGGCGGCCGCTACCTGTTGCGCCCGGTATTTCGTTTTATTGCTGCGTCCGGCGTGCGGGAGGTCTTCACTGCCGCGACGCTGTTGCTGGTGTTGAGCGCCGCCTTATTTATGGATGCGCTGGGACTGTCGATGGCCCTGGGAACCTTCATTGCCGGCGTTTTACTGGCAGAGAGCGAATACCGGCATGAGCTGGAAAATGCTATCGATCCCTTTAAAGGTTTACTGCTTGGGCTGTTCTTTATCTCCGTCGGTATGTCGCTAAATCTCGGCGTACTTTATACCCATTTACTGTGGGTGGCGGCGAGCGTTGTTATTCTGGTCGTCATAAAAATGCTGACGCTGTATCTGCTGGCGCGGTTATATGGAATAAGAAGTTCTGAACGGATGCAGTTTGCCAGCGTGCTGAGTCAGGGGGGCGAGTTCGCTTTTGTGCTCTTTTCTACCGCCTCTTCTCAGCGCCTGTTTCAGGGCGATCAGATGGCGTTATTATTGGTGACTGTCACGTTATCAATGATGACCACGCCGCTACTGATGAAAGGGATTGATAAGTGGTTATCGCGCCGCCTTAATGGCCCGGAAGAGAATGATGAAAAGCCGTGGGTTGAGGATGATAAGCCCCAGGTGATTGTCGTCGGCTTTGGCCGTTTTGGTCAGGTGATCGCTCGCTTATTGATGGCGAATAAGATGCGTATCACCGTGCTGGAACGCGATATCGGCGCCGTTAATCTGATGCGCAAATATGGTTATAAAGTGTATTACGGCGACGCTACACAAGTCGAGCTGCTGCGTTCTGCGGGCGCGGAAGCGGCGGAGTCGATAGTCATCACGTGTAATGAACCGGAAGACACGATGAAGCTGGTGGCGCTGTGTCAGCAGCATTTTCCTCATCTGCATATTCTTGCGCGAGCGCGTGGACGTGTGGAGGCCCATGAGTTATTACAGGCTGGCGTCACGCAGTTTTCCCGTGAAACGTTTTCCAGCGCGCTGGAATTGGGACGTAAAACTCTGGTGTCGTTAGGTATGCATCCGCATCAGGCGCAACGCGCGCAGTTGCATTTTCGTCGGCTGGATATGCGAATGTTGCGGGAGCTGATCCCGGAGCATAGCGACATGGTACAGATTTCGCGCGCCAGAGAGGCCCGACGCGAACTGGAGGAGATTTTTCAGCGCGAAATGCAACAGGAACGGCGCCAGTTGGATGGCTGGGATGAATTTGAGTAGGGGTAAACAATGGCAATCCGTAAACGTTTTATTGCAGGCGCGAAATGTCCGGCCTGTCAGGCGCAGGATACAATGGCGATGTGGCGTGAAAATAATGTCGATATTGTTGAATGCGTTAAGTGCGGGCATCAAATGCGGGAAGCGGATAAAGACGTTCGCGAGCATGTTCGCAAAGAAGAGCAAGTGATCGGGATTTTTCATCCGGACTAGCGATATGCCGCAGGTTTTTTTAAGCTAAGGGGTACACGGCTGCAGAATTCCGCTACAATCTGCGCCACTATTCTTCCCATGCTCAGGAGATATCATGAAAGTAGCAAAAGACCTGGTGGTCAGCCTGGCCTATCAGGTACGTACAGAAGACGGTGTGTTGGTTGATGAGTCTCCGGTGAGTGCGCCGCTGGATTACCTGCACGGCCACGGCTCTCTGATCTCTGGCCTGGAAACGGCGCTGGAAGGCCATGAAGTTGGCGACAAATTTGATGTCGCTGTTGGCGCGAACGACGCTTACGGCCAGTATGACGAAAATCTGGTGCAGCGTGTGCCTAAAGACGTCTTTATGGGCGTTGATGAACTGCAGGTAGGGATGCGTTTCCTGGCGGAAACCGACCAGGGCCCGGTACCGGTAGAAATTACCGAAGTGGAAGACGATCACGTTGTGGTTGATGGTAACCACATGCTGGCTGGCCAGAATCTGAAATTTAACGTAGAAGTTGTTGCGATTCGTGAAGCGACTGAAGAAGAGCTGGCTCACGGTCATGTTCACGGCGCGCACGATCACCACCACGATCACGGTGAAGACGGCTGCTGTGGCGGTCATGGTCATGACCATGGTCACGAGCACGGCGGCGAAGGCTGCTGCGGCGGTGGTGGTAAAGGCGGCTGCGGTTGCCATTAATCCCCGTCGTCTTTCAAGCCACCGCGGTGTTGGCTACGCTTTCAAACCCCGGTCACATAGTTATCTATGCTCCCGGGGAATTTTCAAGCTTGCCGCCTTGCCGTGACTCGAAATCCTTAGGGTATTATCATTGGTTCGATAAATCATCGGGCACAAAAAAAGCGGGTTAACCCCGCTTTTTTTTCGTCTCAATAATGCGGCGGCGGCGTTTCTTCTGCCTGAGAGGCGATATTTGACGGCTGACTGGCTTTTAACTTTTCCGTGAGCAAACGCAGATGATCGCGCAGCTTCGCCATCTCCATTTCATGTGCGGTTACCGTCAGGTTTAGTTCTTCTATGGTAATCTCCTGGAACGCCAGACGGCTTTCCAGTTCAGCCAGACGAGCCTCCATCGTGATATCCTGCATGATGTACCTCTTTATGTTGTCTCCGTCGGCGGATTCTACTTAACTTTACCGGCTTTCACAGCAACCATTACGCGCACTACGAAACTAATTTAAACAAAAAGAGTCTGAAAAGAAGTGATAATAGGGCGTGTTTGTATGTTGATTTGTTCTGCAACGATTTATAGTACGCTTCTTACGTAAGTTAACATGGGGCGAGATGCCCCGGCCCTGGAGATATGGATGAAATCACTGTTTAAAGCCACGCTGCTGGCAACGACGATGGCCGTTGCTATGCACGCACCGATCACTTTTGCTGCTGATGCGGCGAAACCGGCAGCTACCGCTGATAGCAAAGCAGCATTTAAAAACGACGATCAAAAAGCGGCTTATGCGCTGGGCGCCTCGCTGGGTCGTTACATGGAAAATTCGCTTAAAGAGCAGGAAAAGTTAGGCATCAAACTGGATAAAGATCAGTTGATTGCCGGCGTTCAGGATGCCTTTGCCGATAAGAGCAAATTGTCCGATCAGGAAATTGAGCAAACGCTGCAGACGTTTGAAGCACGCGTGAAGAGCGCTGCTCAGGCGAAGATGGAAAAAGACGCTGCCGATAACGAAGCAAAAGGTAAAACGTTCCGCGACGCTTTTGCTAAAGAGAAAGGCGTGAAAACCTCCTCTACCGGTCTGCTTTACAAAGTAGAGAAAGAAGGCACAGGCGAGGCGCCGAAAGATAGCGATACCGTTGTGGTGAACTACAAAGGTACGCTGATCGACGGTAAAGAGTTTGATAACTCTTACACGCGCGGCGAACCGCTCTCCTTCCGTCTGGACGGCGTTATCCCTGGCTGGACTGAAGGCCTGAAAAATATTAAGAAAGGCGGCAAGATCAAACTGGTTATCCCACCGGCGCTGGCCTACGGTAAAACGGGCGTTCCGGGTATCCCGGCGAACTCCACCCTGGTATTCGACGTAGAGCTGCTGGATATCAAACCAGCGCCGAAAGCGGATGCTAAACCTGCCGATGCGGCTGACGCTAAAGCCGCAGATGCTGCTAAAAAATAAAAACTGAGAGCCGCCGCTTGTAATAGCGGCGGTTTTTTTTATTCAGGCTGGATATATTACTCACCATAATTTGATTTGCGGATAACGGCGCTTGCGCTGGTCGTTAAGGGCGAGACCGTAGGCTGAATGACCGCCAACGCACACGTAGTCTGAAATAGACGAGCAAATTAGTACTGGAAAGATGAACCCTCACTGTATTAATTTAATCATCCGCGTAAATAATGAGCCTGCCCTGAAAACATAACGACAGGCTCCTGAAAAGGAGTGTTTTTTTTCATGTCCAGGTCGCTTTTAACCAACGAAACCAGTGAACTTGATTTGCTGGATCAGCGTCCCTTCGAGCAAACCGACTTCGATATTCTGAAATCCTACGAAGCGGTAGTGGACGGGTTAGCGATGCTTATAGGTTCCCATTGTGAAATCGTATTGCACTCTTTGCAGGATCTAAAATGTTCTGCCATTCGTATTGCCAATGGCGAACATACGGGCCGTAAAATTGGCTCGCCGATTACCGACCTGGCGTTGCGCATGCTGCACGACATGACAGGGGCGGACAGTAGCGTGTCGAAATGCTATTTCACGCGCGCGAAAAGCGGTGTCTTGATGAAGTCGTTGACGATTGCCATTCGCAACCGCGAGCAGCGCGTCATTGGTCTACTGTGCATCAACATGAATCTTGATGTGCCATTTTCACAGATTATGAATACCTTTATTCCGCCGGAAACGCCGGAAGTCGGCTCAGCGGTTAATTTTGCCTCCTCAGTCGAAGATTTAGTCACCCAGACGCTGGAGTTCACGATCGAAGAAGTGAATGCCGATCGTAATGTCTCTAACAACGCGAAAAATCGTCAGATCGTCCTTAACCTGTACGAAAAAGGCATTTTCGATATTAAAGACGCCATTAATCAGGTAGCCGATCGTCTGAATATCTCAAAGCACACGGTTTACCTCTATATTCGCCAGTTCAAAAGCGGCGATTTTCAGGGGCAGGATAAATAATGCGTTATGCCATTATGGTCACCGGGCCGGCATATGGCACCCAGCAGGCCAGCAGCGCATTGCAGTTCGCCCACGCGCTGCTCAATGAGGGGCATGAGTTAGCCAGCGTCTTTTTCTATCGGGAAGGGGTCTATAACGCCAATCTCCTGACCTCGCCGGCGAGCGATGAATATGATCTGGTACGCGCCTGGCAGAAATTGAATACGCAGCATGGCGTAGCGCTGAACATCTGTGTGGCGGCGGCGCTTCGTCGCGGTATTATTGATGAAACTGAAGCCGGCAGACTGGCGTTGCCGTCCGCCAATCTTCAGCCGGGCTTTACGCTAAGCGGCCTGGGCGCGCTGGCGGAGGCATCTCTCACCTGCGATCGGGTGGTGCAGTTTTAATGAAACGTATTGCATTTGTCTTTTCCACCGCGCCGCACGGCAGCGCCTCAGGCCGTGAAGGACTGGATGCGCTGCTGGCGACGTCAGCGCTAACGGAAGCGTTGGGCGTCTTTTTTATCAGCGACGGCGTCTTTCAGTTATTACCGGGACAAAAACCAGACGCTGTGCTGGCGCGTGACTATATTGCTACTTTCAAGCTCTTTGATTTGTACGATATTGATCAATGCTGGATCTGCGCGGCATCGCTGCGCGAGCGTGGTCTGGAGAACGTTAATTTTGTGGTAGACGCCACGCCGCTGGAACCCGTGGCGTTACGCCGCGAGCTTGGCAACTATGATGTCATCCTGAGATTCTGAGGCGTTTATGCTGCATACCTTACCTCATTGCGCCTCGGGCGTTGATTTTCCCGCTTTGCTGCGCCTGCTAAAAGAGGGCGATGCGCTTTTGTTGCTCCAGGATGGCGTTACCGTCGCGATTGAAGGTAACCGCTTCCTTGAAAGTCTGCGCGATGCCCCCATAACGGTCTATGCCTTGAAAGAAGACATTGACGCCCGCGGCCTGGGTGGTCAAATTTCAGACAGTGTCGTCAGGGTTGACTATACTGAGTTTGTCAGACTCACGGTTAAGTATGCCAACCAGATGGCCTGGTGATGGCGGGATCGTTGTATATTTCTTGACACCTTTTCGACACCGCCCTAAAATTCGGCGTCCTCATATTGTGTGAGGGCGTTTTATTACGTGTTTACGAAGCAAAAGCTAAAACCAGGAGCTATTTAATGGCAACAGTTAACCAGCTGGTACGCAAACCACGTGCTCGCAAAGTTGCGAAAAGCAACGTGCCTGCGCTGGAAGCATGCCCGCAAAAACGTGGCGTATGTACTCGTGTATATACTACCACTCCTAAAAAACCGAACTCCGCACTGCGTAAAGTTTGCCGTGTTCGTCTGACTAACGGTTTTGAAGTGACTTCCTACATCGGTGGTGAAGGTCACAACCTGCAGGAGCACTCCGTGATCCTGATCCGTGGCGGTCGTGTTAAAGACCTCCCGGGTGTTCGTTACCACACCGTTCGTGGCGCGCTTGACTGCTCCGGCGTTAAAGACCGTAAGCAAGCTCGTTCTAAGTACGGCGTGAAGCGTCCTAAGGCTTAATGGTTCTCCGTTAAGTAAGGCCAAACGTTTTAAATTAATGTCAAACTAAACTCGTAGAGTTTTGGACAATCCTGAATTAACAACGGAGTATTTCCATGCCACGTCGTCGCGTCATTGGTCAGCGTAAAATTCTGCCGGATCCGAAGTTCGGATCAGAACTGCTGGCTAAATTTGTCAATATCCTGATGGTAGATGGTAAAAAATCTACTGCAGAATCAATCGTATACAGCGCGCTGGAGACCCTGGCTCAGCGTTCTGGTAAATCTGAACTGGAAGCTTTCGAAGTCGCTCTCGAAAACGTTCGCCCGACTGTAGAAGTTAAATCCCGCCGTGTAGGTGGTTCTACTTATCAGGTACCAGTTGAAGTCCGTCCGGTCCGTCGTAATGCTCTGGCAATGCGTTGGATCGTAGAAGCTGCTCGTAAACGCGGTGATAAATCCATGGCTCTGCGCCTGGCGAACGAACTTTCTGACGCTGCAGAAAACAAAGGTACTGCAGTTAAGAAACGTGAAGACGTTCACCGTATGGCAGAAGCCAACAAGGCGTTCGCACACTACCGTTGGTAATCCCTTCGGAGTCATAGTCACCAGGCGGGCGCTTCAGGTAAGTCGCCCGTTTTGGATAACTTAACTGAACGCCTAAAGATATCAACGAGGAATCAAATGGCTCGTACAACACCCATCGCACGCTACCGTAATATCGGTATCAGTGCGCACATCGACGCCGGTAAAACCACTACTACCGAACGTATTCTGTTCTACACCGGTGTAAACCACAAAATCGGTGAAGTTCATGACGGCGCAGCTACCATGGACTGGATGGAGCAGGAGCAGGAGCGTGGTATTACTATCACCTCCGCAGCGACTACTGCATTCTGGTCTGGTATGGCTAAGCAGTATGAACCGCATCGCATCAACATCATCGACACCCCGGGGCACGTTGACTTCACTATCGAAGTAGAACGTTCCATGCGTGTTCTCGATGGTGCGGTAATGGTTTACTGCGCAGTTGGTGGTGTTCAGCCGCAGTCTGAAACCGTATGGCGTCAGGCAAACAAATACAAAGTTCCGCGCATTGCGTTCGTTAACAAAATGGACCGCATGGGCGCGAACTTCCTGAAAGTTGTTGGTCAGATCAAAACCCGTCTGGGCGCGAACCCGGTTCCGCTGCAGCTGGCAATTGGTGCTGAAGAAGGTTTCACCGGCGTTGTTGACCTGGTGAAAATGAAAGCCATCAACTGGAACGATGCCGACCAGGGCGTTACCTTCGAATACGAAGATATCCCGGCTGACATGCAGGACCTGGCTAACGAATGGCACCAGAACCTGATCGAGTCCGCCGCAGAAGCTTCTGAAGAGCTGATGGAAAAATACCTGGGTGGTGAAGAACTGACTGAAGAAGAGATCAAACAAGCTCTGCGTCAGCGCGTTCTGAACAACGAAATCATCCTGGTAACCTGTGGTTCTGCATTTAAGAACAAAGGTGTTCAGGCGATGCTGGATGCGGTAATTGATTACCTGCCATCCCCGGTAGACGTACCTGCGATCAACGGTATTCTGGACGACGGTAAAGATACTCCGGCTGAGCGTCACGCAAGCGACGACGAGCCGTTCTCTGCGCTGGCGTTCAAAATCGCTACCGACCCGTTTGTGGGTAACCTGACCTTCTTCCGTGTGTACTCCGGTGTGGTTAACTCTGGTGATACC
This sequence comes from Salmonella sp. A29-2, assembly GCF_020150755.1. Classification (NCBI taxonomy): domain Bacteria; kingdom Pseudomonadati; phylum Pseudomonadota; class Gammaproteobacteria; order Enterobacterales; family Enterobacteriaceae; genus Salmonella; species Salmonella sp. A29-2. The sequence continues at coordinate 432,896 of NZ_CP083731.1, forward strand.
GTACTGAACTCCGTGAAAACCGCACGTGAGCGTTTCGGTCGTATCGTTCAGATGCACGCCAACAAACGTGAAGAGATCAAAGAAGTTCGCGCGGGCGACATCGCGGCTGCTATCGGCCTGAAAGACGTGACTACCGGTGACACCCTGTGTGATCCGGAAAACCCGATCATTCTGGAACGTATGGAATTCCCTGAGCCGGTAATCTCCATCGCGGTAGAACCGAAAACCAAAGCTGACCAGGAAAAAATGGGTCTGGCTCTGGGCCGTCTGGCGAAAGAAGACCCGTCATTCCGCGTATGGACTGATGAAGAATCTAACCAGACCATCATCGCTGGTATGGGTGAACTTCACCTGGATATCATCGTTGACCGTATGAAGCGTGAATTCAACGTTGAAGCTAACGTGGGTAAACCTCAGGTTGCTTACCGCGAAGCGATTCGCGCGAAAGTTACCGACATCGAAGGTAAACACGCGAAACAGTCTGGTGGTCGCGGTCAGTATGGTCATGTTGTTATCGACATGTACCCGCTGGAGCCGGGCTCTAACCCGAAAGGTTACGAGTTCATCAACGACATCAAAGGTGGTGTAATTCCTGGCGAATACATCCCGGCCGTTGATAAAGGCATCCAGGAGCAGCTGAAGTCTGGCCCGCTGGCGGGTTATCCGGTAGTTGATCTCGGCGTGCGTCTGCACTTCGGTTCTTACCATGACGTTGACTCCTCTGAGCTGGCGTTTAAACTGGCTGCGTCTATCGCCTTTAAAGAAGGCTTTAAGAAAGCAAAACCAGTTCTGCTTGAGCCGATCATGAAGGTTGAAGTAGAAACACCTGAAGAGAATACCGGTGACGTTATCGGCGACCTTAGCCGCCGTCGTGGTATGCTCAAAGGTCAGGAATCTGAAGTTACAGGCGTTAAGATCCACGCTGAAGTACCGCTGTCTGAAATGTTCGGATATGCAACTCAGCTGCGTTCTCTGACCAAAGGTCGCGCATCGTACACTATGGAATTCCTGAAGTATGATGATGCGCCGAACAACGTTGCTCAGGCCGTAATCGAAGCCCGTGGTAAATAAGCCGCAGGGTTAAAAACCAAAATCCCGTGCTCTCTCCTGAAGGGGAGAGCGCTATAGTAAGGAATATAGCCGTGTCTAAAGAAAAATTTGAACGTACAAAACCGCACGTTAACGTCGGCACCATCGGCCACGTTGACCACGGTAAAACTACCCTGACCGCTGCAATCACCACCGTACTGGCTAAAACCTACGGCGGTGCTGCTCGTGCATTCGACCAGATCGATAACGCTCCGGAAGAAAAAGCGCGTGGTATCACCATCAACACTTCTCACGTTGAATACGATACCCCGACCCGCCACTACGCACACGTAGACTGCCCGGGGCACGCCGACTATGTTAAAAACATGATCACCGGTGCTGCGCAGATGGACGGCGCGATCCTGGTTGTTGCTGCGACTGACGGCCCGATGCCGCAGACCCGTGAGCACATCCTGCTGGGTCGTCAGGTAGGCGTTCCGTACATCATCGTGTTCCTGAACAAATGCGACATGGTTGATGACGAAGAGCTGCTGGAACTGGTTGAAATGGAAGTTCGTGAACTTCTGTCTCAGTACGACTTCCCGGGCGACGACACGCCGATCGTTCGTGGTTCTGCTCTGAAAGCGCTGGAAGGCGACGCAGAGTGGGAAGCGAAAATCATCGAACTGGCTGGCTTCCTGGATTCTTACATTCCGGAACCAGAGCGTGCGATTGACAAGCCGTTCCTGCTGCCGATCGAAGACGTATTCTCCATCTCCGGTCGTGGTACCGTTGTTACCGGTCGTGTAGAGCGCGGTATCATCAAAGTGGGTGAAGAAGTTGAAATCGTTGGTATCAAAGAGACTCAGAAGTCTACCTGTACTGGCGTTGAAATGTTCCGCAAACTGCTGGACGAAGGCCGTGCTGGTGAGAACGTAGGTGTTCTGCTGCGTGGTATCAAACGTGAAGAAATCGAACGTGGTCAGGTACTGGCTAAGCCGGGCACCATCAAGCCGCACACCAAGTTCGAATCTGAAGTGTACATTCTGTCCAAAGATGAAGGCGGCCGTCATACTCCGTTCTTCAAAGGCTACCGTCCGCAGTTCTACTTCCGTACTACTGACGTGACTGGTACCATCGAACTGCCGGAAGGCGTAGAGATGGTAATGCCGGGCGACAACATCAAAATGGTTGTTACCCTGATCCACCCGATCGCAATGGACGACGGTCTGCGTTTCGCAATCCGTGAAGGCGGCCGTACCGTTGGCGCGGGCGTTGTTGCTAAAGTTCTGGGCTAATTACTCGTTAATTAGTTTTGAATTGAAGAGGGCGCTTCGGCGCCCTTTTTGTTGCCTGCTATTTAGCCGCTGTTATATTTATTTGCCTTTTTTAACGCTTCTCCCGTGGCGTAAATCGCTTTGTGCTATTGTAATCATAACCATTCTCATTTACACTTTGTGCGGAAATTGAACGGGAGCGATCATGTACGTTTGTTTGTGTAATGGTATAAGCGATAAAAAAATCCGCCAGGCTGTACGACAATTTCATCCGCAGTCATTTCAACAGTTGCGTAAATTTATTCCTGTGGGAAATCAATGTGGTAAGTGTATTCGCGCCGCGCGAGAAGTGATGCAGGATGAGTTAACGCAAATGCCGGAATTTAAAGAGATCGCCTGAGTCACACTCTTTTTTTTGACATCCCTGTAGCCCCATCTACGCTCTAGAGAGTGGAAGCGGAGGGACTATAAAATGAAAGGTGATGTTAAAATCATAAATTATCTCAATAAACTATTGGGAAATGAGCTTGTCGCAATTAATCAGTATTTTCTTCATGCCCGTATGTTCAAAAACTGGGGCCTGACCCGGCTTAATGATGTTGAGTACCATGAATCCATTGATGAGATGAAACACGCCGATAAGTATATTGAGCGTATTTTATTTCTGGAAGGCATACCGAACCTACAGGATCTGGGCAAGCTGGGCATCGGTGAAGATGTCGAAGAGATGCTACGATCGGATCTCCGACTCGAACTGGAAGGCGCAAAAGATCTACGTGAGGCAATAGCCTATGCTGATAGCGTTCATGATTATGTCAGCCGGGATATGATGATTGAAATTCTTGCCGACGAGGAAGGCCACATCGACTGGCTGGAAACTGAGCTGGATTTGATTGCCAAACTTGGTATGCAAAATTATCTGCAATCACAAATTAAGGTGACCGATTAACCGTCTGGAAAGAAAACTTTCCAACCTGTTATGAAACCCGCCACCGCCAGCCATGGCCCAAAAGGTAGCGGGTTTATTAATGCCGATTTACCTCTCACCAGTAGCGCGACGCCAAACCTGCCACAGGCCAACATGGCGGCAAGGAAAACCAGTAACGGCAGTGTTTCCCAACAATGCCACGCCCCTAAGGCAGCAAGGTACTTGACGTCGCCATATCCAAGCCCCTCTTTCTGATAACGCAGGCGATAGCCCCAGTAAATTAACGCGAATCCACCATAGCCGGCGATAGCACCCCAAAGCGCATCCGGTAAACGCTCCGGCAGGCAAATCTGGTGATAAAGCAGACCACCCCACAGTAATGGACAGGTAAACCGGTCAGGCAGCAGTCCGGTACGCGCGTCGTATATGCCAAGTAATAAAGAGAACGACGCATAAAAAATGAGAAAGGGGAGGGCAACAAACATAAGCAAATCCTCGTCAAGGCTTGTGCTCACCTTTATAGATTTATGCGACAGCGACAACGACGTATTGCCAGGTTTGCCTGATGCCTTCCAAAGAAAAGATGCGCGTTACCAACCCATGCGTACCATCTGGAATCGTGCTCGCATAAGAATAAAGCGCTTAATTTCTATTCGACACTTGCGTCAGGCTGAGATTTACGTATAATGCGCGGGCTTGTCGTAATTGACGGCAGGTTCGATTTGAACCTCGAATAGCCGATTTGGCTATTTAACAATGCTCCCAATCGGGGAGCTACGTAAGAACGGTTACACTCTCCCATCAATCGTAATGGGTGTGAGGAGTAATCATTTTCGTTTATAAAATAATTGGAGCTCTGGTCTCATGCAGAACCAAAGAATCCGTATCCGCCTGAAAGCGTTTGATCATCGTCTGATCGATCAATCAACCGCGGAAATCGTCGAGACTGCCAAGCGCACTGGTGCGCAGGTTCGCGGTCCGATCCCGCTGCCGACCCGCAAAGAGCGCTTTACCGTTCTGATCTCTCCGCACGTTAACAAAGATGCGCGCGATCAGTACGAAATTCGCACTCACAAGCGTCTGGTTGACATCGTTGAGCCAACCGAGAAAACCGTTGATGCTCTGATGCGTCTGGACCTGGCTGCCGGTGTAGACGTGCAGATCAGCCTGGGTTAATCAGGTCATCGAGCGATTGAGAGGTTGATACAATGATTGGTTTAGTCGGTAAAAAAGTGGGTATGACCCGCATCTTCACTGAAGATGGCGTCTCTATCCCAGTAACCGTAATCGAAGTTGAAGCAAACCGTGTTACTCAGGTTAAAGACCTGGCTAACGATGGCTACCGCGCTGTTCAGGTTACTACGGGTGCTAAAAAAGCTAACCGTGTCACCAAGCCGGAAGCGGGTCACTTTGCTAAAGCTGGCGTAGAAGCTGGCCGTGGTCTGTGGGAATTCCGTCTGGCTGAAGGCGAAGAATACACCGTAGGTCAGAGCATCAGCGTTGAACTGTTTGCTGACGTTAAAAAAGTTGACGTAACCGGTACCTCTAAAGGTAAAGGTTTCGCTGGTACCGTTAAGCGCTGGAACTTCCGTACCCAGGACGCTACTCACGGTAACTCCTTGTCTCACCGCGTTCCGGGTTCTATCGGTCAGAACCAGACTCCGGGCAAAGTGTTCAAAGGCAAGAAAATGGCAGGTCAGATGGGTAATGAGCGCGTAACCGTTCAGAGCCTTGACGTAGTACGCGTTGACGCTGAGCGCAACCTGCTGCTGGTTAAGGGTGGTGTTCCGGGTGCAACCGGTTGCGACCTGATCGTTAAACCAGCTGTGAAGGCGTAAGGGGATAGCAATGGAATTAGTATTGAAAGACGCGCAGAGCGCGCTGACTGTTTCCGAAACTACCTTCGGTCGTGATTTCAACGAAGCGCTGGTTCACCAGGTTGTTGTTGCTTATGCAGCTGGTGCTCGTCAGGGTACTCGTGCTCAGAAGACTCGTGCTGAAGTAACTGGTTCCGGTAAAAAACCGTGGCGCCAGAAAGGCACTGGCCGTGCGCGTTCAGGTTCTATCAAGAGCCCGATCTGGCGTTCCGGTGGCGTGACCTTCGCTGCTCGTCCGCAGGACCACAGTCAAAAAGTTAACAAGAAGATGTACCGCGGCGCGCTGAAAAGCATCCTGTCCGAACTGGTACGTCAGGATCGTCTGATCGTTGTCGAGAAGTTCTCTGTAGAAGCGCCGAAAACTAAGCTGCTGGCACAGAAACTGAAAGACATGGCTCTGGAAGATGTGCTGATCATCACCGGTGAGCTGGACGAGAACCTGTTCCTGGCCGCACGTAACCTGCACAAGGTTGACGTACGCGATGCGACTGGTATCGACCCGGTTAGCCTGATCGCCTTCGACAAAGTCGTAATGACTGCTGATGCTGTTAAGCAAGTTGAGGAGATGCTGGCATGATTCGTGAAGAACGTCTGCTGAAGGTGCTGCGCGCACCGCACGTTTCTGAAAAAGCGTCTACTGCGATGGAAAAAACCAACACCATCGTTCTCAAAGTTGCTAAAGACGCGACCAAAGCAGAAATCAAAGCTGCTGTGCAGAAACTGTTTGAAGTCGAAGTCGAAGTCGTTAACACCCTGGTCGTTAAAGGGAAAGTTAAACGTCACGGACAGCGTATCGGTCGTCGTAGCGACTGGAAAAAAGCTTACGTCACCCTGAAAGAAGGCCAGAATCTGGACTTCGTCGGCGGCGCTGAGTAAGTCGGAGGAGTAATACAATGGCAGTTGTTAAATGTAAACCGACATCTCCGGGTCGTCGCCACGTCGTTAAAGTGGTCAACCCAGAGCTGCACAAGGGCAAACCTTTTGCTCCGCTGGTTGAAAAAAACAGCAAATCCGGTGGTCGTAACAACAATGGCCGTATCACCACTCGTCATATCGGTGGTGGTCACAAACAGGCTTATCGTATTGTTGACTTCAAACGCAACAAAGACGGTATCCCGGCAGTTGTTGAACGTCTTGAGTACGATCCGAACCGTTCCGCGAACATCGCGCTGGTTCTGTACAAAGACGGCGAACGCCGTTACATCCTGGCCCCGAAAGGCCTGAAAGCTGGCGACCAGATTCAGTCTGGCGTTGATGCTGCAATCAAAGCAGGCAACACCCTGCCGATGCGCAATATCCCGGTTGGTTCTACCGTTCATAACGTAGAAATGAAACCTGGTAAAGGCGGTCAGCTGGCACGTTCCGCTGGTACTTACGTTCAGATCGTTGCTCGCGATGGCGCTTATGTCACCCTGCGTCTGCGTTCTGGTGAAATGCGTAAAGTCGAAGCAGACTGCCGTGCAACCCTGGGCGAAGTTGGCAATGCTGAGCATATGCTGCGCGTTCTGGGTAAAGCAGGTGCTGCACGCTGGCGTGGCGTTCGTCCTACCGTTCGCGGTACTGCGATGAACCCAGTAGACCACCCACATGGTGGTGGTGAAGGTCGTAACTTTGGTAAGCACCCGGTAACTCCGTGGGGCGTTCAGACCAAAGGTAAGAAGACCCGCAGCAACAAGCGTACTGATAAATTCATCGTACGTCGCCGTAGCAAATAATTTTAGAGGATAAGCCATGCCACGTTCTCTCAAGAAAGGTCCTTTTATTGACCTGCACTTGCTGAAGAAGGTAGAGAAAGCGGTGGAAAGCGGAGACAAGAAGCCCCTGCGCACCTGGTCCCGTCGTTCAACGATCTTTCCTAACATGATCGGTTTGACCATCGCTGTCCATAATGGTCGTCAGCACGTTCCGGTATTTGTTTCCGACGAAATGGTCGGTCACAAACTGGGTGAATTCGCACCGACTCGTACTTATCGCGGCCACGCTGCTGATAAAAAAGCGAAGAAGAAATAAGGTAGGAGGAAGAGATGGAAACTATCGCTAAACATCGCCATGCTCGTTCTTCTGCTCAGAAGGTTCGCCTTGTTGCTGACCTGATTCGCGGTAAGAAAGTGTCGCAGGCTCTGGATATTCTGACCTACACCAACAAGAAAGCGGCTGTACTGGTCAAGAAAGTTCTGGAATCTGCCATTGCTAACGCTGAACACAACGATGGCGCTGACATTGACGATCTGAAAGTTACGAAAATTTTCGTAGACGAAGGCCCGAGCATGAAGCGCATTATGCCGCGTGCAAAAGGTCGTGCAGATCGCATCCTGAAGCGCACCAGCCACATCACTGTGGTTGTGTCCGATCGCTGAGACTCTGGAGACTAGCAATGGGTCAGAAAGTACATCCTAATGGTATTCGCCTGGGTATTGTAAAACCATGGAACTCTACCTGGTTTGCGAACACCAAAGAATTCGCTGACAACCTGGACAGCGATTTTAAAGTACGTCAGTACCTGACGAAGGAACTGGCTAAAGCGTCTGTATCTCGTATCGTTATCGAGCGTCCGGCTAAGAGCATCCGTGTGACCATTCACACCGCTCGCCCGGGTATCGTTATCGGTAAAAAAGGTGAAGACGTAGAAAAACTGCGTAAGGTCGTAGCGGATATCGCTGGCGTTCCTGCACAGATCAACATCGCCGAAGTTCGTAAACCTGAACTGGACGCTAAACTGGTTGCTGACAGCATCACTTCTCAGCTGGAACGTCGCGTTATGTTCCGTCGTGCGATGAAGCGTGCTGTACAGAACGCCATGCGTCTGGGCGCTAAAGGTATCAAAGTTGAAGTTAGCGGCCGTCTGGGCGGCGCGGAAATCGCACGTACCGAATGGTACCGCGAAGGTCGCGTACCGCTGCACACTCTGCGTGCTGACATCGACTACAACACCTCTGAAGCGCACACCACTTATGGTGTAATCGGCGTTAAAGTGTGGATCTTCAAAGGCGAGATCCTGGGTGGTATGGCTGCTGTTGAACAACCGGAAAAACCGGCTGCTCAACCGAAAAAGCAGCAGCGTAAAGGCCGTAAATAAGGAGCGTCGCTGATGTTACAACCAAAGCGTACAAAATTCCGTAAAATGCACAAAGGCCGCAACCGTGGTCTGGCTGCAGGCGCGGATGTTAGCTTCGGCAGCTTCGGCCTGAAAGCTGTTGGCCGTGGTCGTCTGACTGCCCGTCAGATCGAAGCAGCACGTCGTGCTATGACCCGTGCAGTTAAGCGTCAAGGTAAGATCTGGATCCGTGTATTCCCGGACAAACCGATCACTGAAAAGCCGCTGGCAGTGCGTATGGGTAAAGGTAAAGGTAACGTGGAGTATTGGGTTGCCTTGATTCAGCCGGGTAAAGTCCTGTATGAAATGGACGGCGTACCGGAAGAGCTGGCCCGTGAAGCATTCAAGCTGGCAGCAGCGAAACTGCCGATTAAAACCACCTTTGTAACTAAGACGGTGATGTAATGAAAGCAAAAGAGCTGCGTGAGAAGAGCGTTGAAGAGCTGAACACCGAGCTACTGAACCTGCTGCGTGAGCAGTTCAACCTGCGTATGCAGGCTGCAAGTGGCCAGCTGCAACAGTCTCACCTGTTGAAGCAAGTGCGTCGTGATGTCGCACGCGTTAAGACTTTACTGACTGAGAAGGCGGGTGCGTAATGACCGATAAAATCCGTACTCTGCAAGGTCGCGTGGTTAGCGACAAAATGGAGAAATCCATTGTTGTTGCTATCGAACGTTTTGTGAAACACCCGATCTACGGTAAATTCATCAAGCGTACGACCAAAATGCACGTACATGACGAGAACAACGAATGCGGTATCGGCGACGTGGTTGAAATCCGCGAATGCCGTCCGCTGTCCAAGACCAAATCCTGGACTCTGGTTCGCGTTGTAGAGAAAGCGGTTCTGTAATACAGTACGCATTCTCAACGAATAAACGGCTCAGCGATGGGCCGTTTATTTTTTCTACCCATATCTGATTTGCGGTGTTATAATGCCGCGCCCTCGATATGGGGTTTTTTTAACGACCTGATTTTCGGGTCTCAGTAGTAGTTGACATTAGCGGAGCACTAAAATGATCCAAGAACAGACTATGCTGAACGTCGCCGACAACTCCGGTGCACGTCGCGTAATGTGTATCAAGGTTCTGGGTGGCTCGCACCGTCGCTACGCAGGCGTAGGCGACATCATTAAGATCACCATCAAAGAAGCGATTCCGCGTGGTAAGGTCAAAAAAGGTGATGTGCTGAAGGCGGTAGTGGTGCGCACCAAGAAGGGTGTTCGTCGCCCGGACGGTTCTGTCATTCGCTTCGATGGTAATGCATGCGTTATTTTAAACAATAACAGCGAGCAGCCTATCGGTACGCGTATTTTTGGGCCGGTAACTCGTGAACTTCGTAACGAGAAGTTCATGAAAATTATCTCTCTGGCACCAGAAGTACTCTAAGGAGCGAATCATGGCAGCGAAAATCCGTCGTGATGACGAAGTTATCGTGTTAACCGGTAAAGATAAAGGTAAACGCGGTAAAGTTAAGAATGTCCTGTCTTCCGGCAAGGTCATTGTTGAAGGTATCAACCTGGTTAAGAAACACCAGAAGCCGGTTCCGGCTCTGAACCAACCGGGCGGCATCGTTGAAAAAGAAGCTGCAATTCAGGTTTCTAACGTTGCAATCTTCAATGCGGCAACCGGCAAGGCTGACCGTGTAGGCTTTAGATTCGAAGACGGCAAAAAAGTCCGTTTCTTCAAGTCTAACAGCGAAACTATCAAGTAATTTGGAGTAGTACGATGGCGAAACTGCATGATTACTACAAAGACGAAGTAGTTAACAAACTCATGACTGAGTTTAACTACAATTCTGTCATGCAAGTCCCTCGGGTCGAGAAGATCACCCTGAACATGGGTGTTGGTGAAGCGATCGCTGACAAGAAACTGCTGGATAACGCAGCAGCAGACCTGACAGCAATCTCCGGTCAAAAACCGTTGATCACCAAAGCACGCAAATCTGTTGCAGGCTTCAAAATCCGTCAGGGCTATCCGATCGGCTGTAAAGTAACTCTGCGTGGCGAACGCATGTGGGAGTTCTTTGAGCGCCTGATCACTATTGCTGTTCCTCGTATCCGTGACTTCCGTGGCTTGTCCGCTAAGTCATTCGACGGTCGTGGTAACTACAGCATGGGTGTCCGTGAGCAGATCATCTTCCCAGAAATCGACTACGATAAAGTCGACCGCGTTCGTGGTTTGGATATTACCATTACCACTACTGCGAAATCTGACGAAGAAGGCCGTGCTCTGCTGGCTGCCTTTGACTTCCCGTTCCGCAAGTAAGGTAGGGTTACTAAATGGCTAAGCAATCAATGAAAGCACGCGAAGTAAAACGCGTAGCTTTAGCTGATAAATACTTCGCGAAACGCGCTGAACTGAAAGCGATCATCTCTGATGTGAACGCAACCGACGAAGATCGTTGGAATGCGGTTCTTAAGCTGCAGACTCTGCCGCGTGATTCCAGCCCGTCACGTCAGCGTAACCGCTGCCGTCAAACTGGTCGTCCGCACGCTTTCCTGCGGAAGTTCGGGTTGAGCCGTATTAAGGTCCGTGAAGCCGCTATGCGCGGTGAAATTCCGGGTCTGAAAAAGGCTAGCTGGTAATTGTCACCAATTGAATCACGGGAGTAAAGACAGATGAGCATGCAAGATCCGATCGCGGATATGCTGACCCGTATCCGTAACGGTCAGGCCGCGAACAAAGCTGCGGTCACCATGCCTTCCTCCAAGCTGAAAGTGGCAATTGCCAACGTGCTGAAGGAAGAAGGTTTTATTGAAGATTTTAAAGTTGAAGGCGACACCAAGCCGGAACTGGAACTGACTCTTAAGTATTTCCAGGGTAAAGCTGTTGTAGAAAGCATTCAGCGTGTCAGCCGCCCAGGTCTGCGCATCTACAAACGTAAAGATGAGCTGCCGAAAGTTATGGCCGGTCTGGGTATCGCAGTTGTTTCTACCTCTAAAGGTGTTATGACTGATCGTGCAGCGCGCCAGGCTGGTCTTGGTGGCGAAATTATCTGCTACGTAGCCTAATCGGAGGAAAAAATGTCTCGTGTTGCTAAAGCACCGGTCGTTGTTCCTGCCGGCGTTGATGTCAAAATCAACGGTCAGGTTATTACGATCAAAGGTAAAAACGGCGAGCTGACTCGTACTCTCAACGATGCTGTTGAAGTTAAACATGCAGATAATGCACTGACCTTCGGTCCGCGTGATGGTTACGCAGACGGTTGGGCACAGGCTGGTACCGCGCGTGCCCTGCTGAACTCAATGGTTATCGGTGTTACCGAAGGCTTCACTAAGAAGCTGCAGCTGGTTGGTGTAGGTTATCGTGCAGCGGTTAAAGGGAATGTAGTAAACCTGTCTTTAGGTTTCTCTCACCCGGTTGACCATCAGCTGCCGGCAGGTATTACTGCTGAATGTCCGACTCAAACTGAAATCGTGCTGAAAGGCGCTGATAAGCAGGTGATCGGTCAGGTTGCAGCAGATCTGCGCGCCTACCGTCGTCCTGAGCCTTACAAAGGCAAGGGTGTTCGTTACGCCGACGAAGTCGTGCGTACCAAAGAGGCTAAGAAGAAGTAAGGTAACACTATGGATAAGAAATCTGCTCGTATCCGTCGTGCGACCCGCGCACGCCGCAAGCTCAAAGAGCTGGGCGCAACTCGCCTGGTGGTACATCGTACCCCGCGTCATATTTACGCACAGGTAATTGCACCGAACGGTTCTGAAGTTCTGGTAGCTGCTTCTACTGTAGAAAAAGCTATCGCTGAACAACTGAAGTACACCGGTAACAAAGACGCGGCTGCAGCTGTGGGTAAAGCTGTCGCTGAACGCGCTCTGGAAAAAGGCATCAAAGATGTGTCCTTTGACCGTTCCGGGTTCCAATATCATGGTCGTGTCCAGGCACTGGCAGATGCTGCCCGTGAAGCTGGCCTTCAGTTCTAAGGTAGAGGTGTAAGATGGCTCACATCGAAAAACAAGCTGGCGAACTGCAGGAAAAGCTGATCGCGGTAAACCGCGTATCTAAAACCGTTAAAGGTGGTCGTATTTTCTCCTTCACAGCTCTGACTGTAGTAGGCGATGGTAACGGTCGCGTAGGTTTTGGTTACGGTAAAGCGCGTGAAGTTCCAGCAGCGATCCAGAAAGCGATGGAAAAAGCCCGTCGCAATATGATTAACGTCGCGCTGAACAACGGCACCCTGCAGCACCCGGTTAAAGGTGTTCACACGGGGTCTCGTGTATTCATGCAGCCAGCTTCCGAAGGTACCGGTATCATCGCCGGTGGTGCAATGCGCGCCGTTCTGGAAGTTGCTGGGGTTCATAACGTTCTGGCTAAAGCATACGGTTCCACCAACCCGATCAACGTGGTTCGTGCAACTATTGATGGCCTGGAAAATATGAATTCTCCAGAAATGGTCGCTGCCAAGCGTGGTAAATCCGTTGAAGAAATTCTGGGGAAATAAACCATGGCAAAGACTATTAAAATTACTCAAACCCGCAGTGCAATCGGTCGTCTGCCGAAACACAAGGCAACGCTGCTTGGCCTGGGTCTGCGTCGTATTGGCCACACCGTAGAGCGCGAGGATACTCCTGCTGTTCGTGGTATGGTCAACGCGGTTTCCTTCATGGTTAAAGTTGAGGAGTAAGAGATGCGTTTAAATACTCTGTCTCCGGCCGAAGGCTCCAAAAAGGCGGGTAAACGCCTGGGTCGTGGTATCGGTTCTGGCCTCGGTAAAACCGGTGGTCGTGGTCACAAAGGTCAGAAGTCTCGTTCTGGCGGTGGCGTACGTCGCGGTTTCGAGGGTGGTCAGATGCCTCTGTACCGTCGTCTGCCGAAATTCGGCTTCACTTCTCGCAAAGCAGCGATTACAGCCGAAGTTCGTCTGTCTGACCTGGCGAAAGTAGAAGGCGGCGTTGTAGACCTGAACACGCTGAAAGCGGCAAACATTATCGGTATCCAGATCGAGTTCGCGAAAGTGATCCTGGCTGGCGAAGTCACTACTCCGGTAACTGTTCGTGGCCTGCGTGTTACTAAAGGCGCTCGTGCTGCTATCGAAGCTGCTGGCGGTAAAATCGAGGAATAAGTAGCAGATGGCTAAACAACCGGGATTAGATTTTCAAAGTGCCAAAGGTGGCTTAGGTGAGCTGAAACGCAGACTGCTGTTTGTTATCGGCGCGCTGATTGTGTTCCGTATTGGCTCTTTTATTCCGATCCCTGGTATTGATGCCGCTGTACTTGCCAAACTGCTTGAGCAACAGCGAGGCACCATCATTGAAATGTTTAACATGTTCTCTGGTGGTGCTCTCAGCCGTGCTTCTATCTTTGCCCTGGGGATCATGCCGTATATTTCGGCGTCGATCATTATCCAGCTGTTGACGGTGGTTCATCCAACGCTGGCAGAAATTAAGAAAGAAGGGGAGTCTGGTCGTCGTAAGATCAGCCAGTACACCCGTTACGGTACTCTGGTGCTGGCGATATTCCAGTCGATCGGTATTGCTACCGGTTTGCCGAATATGCCTGGTATGCAGGGCCTGGTGATGAATCCAGGCTTTGCATTCTATTTCACCGCTGTTGTAAGTCTGGTTACAGGAACCATGTTCCTGATGTGGCTCGGCGAACAGATTACTGAGCGCGGTATCGGTAACGGTATCTCAATCATCATCTTCGCTGGTATCGTTGCGGGACTCCCGCCAGCCATTGCCCATACTATCGAGCAAGCGCGTCAAGGCGACCTGCACTTCCTCGTGTTGCTGTTGGTTGCAGTATTAGTATTTGCAGTGACGTTCTTTGTAGTATTCGTTGAACGTGGTCAACGCCGTATTGTGGTAAACTACGCCAAACGTCAGCAAGGTCGTCGTGTCTATGCTGCACAGAGCACACATTTACCGCTGAAAGTGAATATGGCGGGGGTAATCCCGGCAATCTTCGCTTCCAGTATTATTCTGTTCCCGGCGACCATCGCGTCATGGTTCGGGGGCGGTACTGGTTGGAACTGGCTGACAACAATTTCGCTGTATTTGCAGCCTGGGCAACCGCTTTATGTGTTACTCTATGCGTCTGCAATCATCTTCTTCTGTTTCTTCTACACGGCGTTGGTTTTCAACCCGCGTGAAACAGCAGATAACCTGAAGAAGTCCGGTGCATTTGTACCAGGAATTCGTCCGGGAGAGCAAACGGCGAAGTATATCGATAAAGTAATGACCCGCCTGACCCTGGTTGGTGCGCTGTATATTACCTTTATCTGCCTGATCCCGGAGTTCATGCGTGATGCAATGAAAGTGCCGTTCTACTTCGGTGGGACCTCACTGCTTATCGTTGTTGTCGTGATTATGGACTTTATGGCTCAAGTGCAAACTCTGATGATGTCCAGTCAGTATGAGTCTGCATTGAAGAAGGCGAACCTGAAAGGCTACGGCCGTTAATTGGTCGCCTGAGAAGTTACGGAGAGTAAAAATGAAAGTTCGTGCTTCCGTCAAGAAATTATGCCGTAACTGCAAAATCGTTAAGCGTGATGGTGTCATCCGTGTGATTTGCAGTGCCGAGCCGAAGCATAAACAGCGCCAAGGCTGATTTTTTCGCATATTTTTCTTGCAAAGTTGGGTTGAGCTGGCTAGATTAGCCAGCCAATCTTTTGTATGTCTGTACGTTTCCATTTGAGTATCCTGAAAACGGGCTTTTCAGCATGGTACGTACATATTAAATAGTAGGAGTGCATAGTGGCCCGTATAGCAGGCATTAACATTCCTGATCAGAAACACGCCGTGATCGCGTTAACTTCGATCTACGGTGTCGGCAAGACCCGTTCTAAAGCCATCCTGGCTGCAGCGGGTATCGCTGAAAATGTTAAGATCAGTGAGCTGTCTGAAGAACAAATCGACACGCTGCGTGACGAAGTTGCCAAATTTGTCGTTGAAGGTGATCTGCGCCGTGAAATCAGCATGAGCATCAAGCGCCTGATGGATCTTGGTTGCTATCGCGGTTTGCGTCATCGTCGTGGTCTCCCGGTTCGCGGTCAGCGTACCAAGACCAACGCTCGTACCCGTAAGGGTCCGCGCAAACCGATCAAGAAATAATCGGGGTGATTGAATAATGGCAAAGGCACCAGTTCGCGCACGTAAACGTGTAAGAAAACAAGTCTCTGACGGCGTGGCTCATATCCATGCTTCTTTCAACAACACCATCGTGACTATTACCGATCGTCAGGGTAATGCGCTGGGTTGGGCAACAGCCGGTGGTTCCGGTTTCCGTGGTTCTCGCAAATCCACTCCGTTTGCAGCTCAGGTTGCAGCAGAGCGTTGCGCTGACGCCGTGAAAGAATACGGTATCAAGAATCTGGAAGTTATGGTTAAAGGTCCGGGTCCAGGCCGCGAATCTACTATTCGTGCTCTGAACGCCGCTGGTTTCCGCATCACTAATATTACTGATGTGACTCCGATCCCTCATAACGGTTGTCGTCCGCCGAAAAAACGTCGCGTATAACGCTTCGTTTTCCAGGTTAGTTGGAGAAAGAAAATGGCAAGATATTTGGGTCCTAAGCTCAAGCTGAGCCGTCGTGAGGGCACCGACTTATTCCTTAAGTCTGGCGTTCGCGCGATCGATACCAAGTGTAAAATTGAACAAGCTCCTGGCCAGCACGGTGCGCGTAAGCCGCGTCTGTCTGACTATGGTGTGCAGTTGCGTGAAAAGCAAAAAGTTCGCCGCATTTACGGTGTGCTGGAGCGTCAGTTCCGTAACTACTACAAAGAAGCAGCACGTCTGAAAGGCAACACCGGTGAAAACCTGTTGGCTCTGCTGGAAGGTCGTCTGGACAACGTTGTATACCGTATGGGCTTCGGCGCCACTCGTGCAGAAGCACGTCAGCTGGTTAGCCATAAAGCAATTATGGTAAACGGTCGTGTTGTTAACATCGCTTCTTATCAGGTTAGTCCGAATGACGTTGTTAGCATTCGTGAGAAAGCGAAGAAGCAGTCTCGCGTGAAAGCCGCTCTGGAGCTGGCTGAGCAGCGTGAAAAGCCAACCTGGCTGGAAGTTGATGCTGGCAAGATGGAAGGTACGTACAAGCGTAAGCCTGAGCGTTCTGATCTGTCTGCGGACATTAACGAACACCTGATCGTCGAGCTTTACTCCAAGTAAAGCTTAGTACCAAAGAGAGGACACAATGCAGGGTTCTGTGACAGAGTTTCTAAAACCGCGCCTGGTAGATATCGAGCAAGTGAGTTCGACGCACGCCAAGGTGACCCTTGAGCCTTTAGAGCGTGGCTTCGGCCATACTCTGGGTAACGCACTGCGCCGTATTCTGCTCTCATCGATGCCGGGTTGCGCGGTGACCGAGGTTGAGATTGATGGTGTACTACATGAGTACAGCACCAAAGAAGGCGTTCAGGAAGACATCCTGGAAATCCTGCTCAACCTGAAAGGGCTGGCGGTGAGAGTTCAGGGTAAAGATGAAGTTATTCTTACCTTGAATAAATCTGGCATTGGCCCTGTGACTGCAGCCGATATCACCCATGATGGGGATGTCGAAATCGTCAAGCCGCAGCACGTGATCTGCCACCTGACCGATGAAAACGCGTCTATTAGTATGCGTATCAAAGTTCAGCGCGGTCGTGGTTATGTGCCGGCTTCTACCCGAATTCATTCGGAAGAAGATGAGCGCCCAATCGGCCGTCTGCTGGTCGACGCCTGCTACAGCCCTGTAGAGCGTATTGCCTACAATGTTGAAGCAGCGCGTGTAGAACAGCGTACCGACCTGGACAAGCTGGTCATCGAAATGGAAACCAACGGCACAATCGATCCTGAAGAGGCGATTCGTCGTGCGGCAACCATCCTGGCTGAACAACTGGAAGCTTTCGTTGATTTACGTGATGTACGTCAACCGGAAGTGAAAGAAGAGAAACCAGAATTCGATCCGATCCTGCTGCGCCCTGTTGACGATCTGGAATTGACTGTCCGCTCTGCTAACTGCCTCAAGGCAGAAGCTATCCACTATATCGGTGATCTGGTACAGCGTACCGAGGTTGAGCTTCTTAAGACGCCTAACCTGGGTAAAAAATCTCTTACCGAGATTAAAGACGTGCTGGCTTCCCGTGGACTGTCTCTGGGTATGCGCCTGGAAAACTGGCCACCGGCAAGCATCGCTGACGAGTAACCGGATCACAGGTTAAGGTTTTACTGAGAAGGATAAGGTCATGCGCCATCGTAAGAGTGGTCGTCAACTGAACCGCAACAGCAGCCATCGCCAGGCTATGTTCCGCAACATGGCAGGTTCACTGGTTCGTCATGAAATCATCAAGACGACCCTGCCTAAAGCGAAAGAGCTGCGTCGCGTAGTTGAGCCGCTGATTACTCTTGCCAAGACTGATAGCGTTGCTAATCGTCGTCTGGCATTCGCCCGTACTCGTGATAACGAGATCGTGGCAAAACTGTTTAACGAGCTGGGCCCGCGTTTCGCGAGCCGCGCCGGTGGTTACACTCGCATTCTGAAGTGTGGCTTCCGTGCAGGCGACAACGCGCCGATGGCATACATCGAGCTGGTTGATCGTTCAGAGAAAACAGAAGCTGCTGCAGAGTAATCTGTAGTAACGTAAAAAAACCCGCTTCGGCGGGTTTTTTTATACCCTCCTGAACCCCACATATCTACAATAATTGTATTCTTTTCGTTCAATCCCTGGAGCGACGTATGTGGTTACTTGACCAGTGGGCAGAGCGTCATATTATCGAGGCACAGCGTAAAGGCGAGTTTGATAATTTGCCTGGCCGTGGCGAGCCGCTTATTCTGGATGATGATTCTCATGTGCCGGCGGAACTTCGTGCGGGTTATCGCTTACTCAAGAATGCGGGCTGTCTTCCCCCTGAACTGGAGCAGCGCAGAGACGCTATTCAGTTACTTGATATCCTCAACAGTATCCGGGAAGATGACCCTCGATACCATCAGGTTAGTCGCCAGCTCTCGCTGCTTGAACTAAAACTTCGGCAGGCTGGGTTGAGTACCGACTTTTTACACGGTGAGTATGCAGAAAAACTGCTGCATAAAATCAACGATAATTAACGGAGCTTGTATGTATCGCATTGGTGAGCTGGCAAAGCTGGCAGACGTAACGCCTGATACCATTCGCTACTATGAAAAACAGCAGATGATGGATCATGAGGTACGTACTGA
The DNA here is from genome assembly GCF_020150755.1 of Salmonella sp. A29-2. Taxonomy (NCBI): domain Bacteria; kingdom Pseudomonadati; phylum Pseudomonadota; class Gammaproteobacteria; order Enterobacterales; family Enterobacteriaceae; genus Salmonella; species Salmonella sp. A29-2. Next base: position 451,235 of record NZ_CP083731.1, read on the forward strand.
AGGCGGGTTTCGTCTGTATACCGAAAACGATCTGCAGCGTCTCAAGTTTATTCGTTATGCGCGACAGTTGGGTTTCACGCTCGACTCGATCCGCGAGCTTTTATCGATCAGAATTGATCCTGAGCACCATACCTGTCAGGAGTCAAAAAGTATTGTGCAAGAGCGATTGCAGGAGGTTGAAGCCAGGATTGCGGAACTGCAAACGATGCAGCGTTCGTTACAAAGGCTTAATGATGCTTGTTGCGGAACGGCCCACAGTAGCGTCTATTGTTCCATTCTGGAAGCCCTGGAACAGGGGGCCAGTGGGGCGAAATCAGGATGTTGATTTATTGAACCGGCGGGGCTACACTCGCGCCGTTAATTTATACAATCGGGAGACATTATGAGCCGTTATCAACATAAGAAAGGGCAGATAAAGGACAATGCCATCGAGGCATTGTTACACGATCCCCTTTTCAGGCAACGCGTTGAAAAAAATAAGAAAGGCAAAGGAAGTTATCTGCGTAAAGGTAAACACGGTAATCGAGGGAACTGGGAGGCCAGTGGCAAGAAAGTAAGTGACTTTTTTACCACTGGCCTTCTGCTTATTAAGAACGGTTATTTTGTTCTTTCAGCAGATCGCGGATTTCGCCCAATAACACTTCCTCTTTAGAAGGCGCTGGCGGGGCTGCCGGCTCTTCTGCTTTTTTACGGTTGAGTCTGTTGATAAGCTTAATGGCAACAAAGATAGCAAAGGCCACAATCACAAAATCAAATACGTTCTGGATAAACACGCCGTAATGCATGACGACCGCCGGAATATCTCCCTGCGCTTCGCGTAACGTAAAAGCAAATTGTTTAAAGTCGATCCCGCCGATTAACAATCCCAACGGTGGCATAATGATATCGGCAACCAGTGAAGAAACAATCTTACCGAATGCCGCGCCAATAATGACACCCACTGCCAAATCCACAACATTCCCGCGCATCGCGAATTCGCGAAATTCTTTAATAAAACTCATTTTTATTCTCCCTATGCAGCTGACGTTATAAGTTTAACAAATGCTAAGGCATTTTCCATTTACGGCTTCTGTTTAGCGAAATAAATTAAACCTTGATAAATAAAGGGAATTAAAAAGGGCGCTGAATGAGCGCCCCTTAAATTAGAGGAAGAAAGGACTTGGCTGGAACAGACGTTCGACGTCGGTAATAAACTTTTTATCGGTCAAAAACATAATGACGTGATCGCCTTGTTCAATGCGCAAATTGTCATTAGCAATCATGACATCATTACCGCGAACGACCGCGCCAATAATGGTGCCTGGCGGCAGTTTAATTTCGTCAATGACGCGGCCAACCACGCGGGAAGTGCTTTCATCGCCGTGCGCGACGGCTTCGATGGCTTCGGCAACCCCGCGACGTAGTGAGGAAACGCCGACGATATCCGCTTTACGCACATGGCTCAGTAATGCAGAGATGGTGGCCTGCTGCGGAGAAATCGCAATATCTATAACGCTACCCTGCACAAGATCGACATAAGCGCGGCGCTGAATCAGCACCATCACTTTTTTGGCGCCCATCCGCTTGGCCAACATCGCGGACATGATATTGGCTTCATCATCGTTAGTGACCGCGATAAAGAGATCGACCTGATCAATATGCTCCTCCGCCAGCAATTCCTGATCGGAGGCGTCGCCAAAAAAGACGATCGTGTTTTGCAGTTTCTCAGCCAGTTCTGCGGCGCGTTGTTGATCGCGTTCGATCAATTTAACGCTATAGTCTTTTTCCAGACGCCTTGCCAGCCCGGCGCCGATGTTGCCGCCGCCCACCAGCATGATGCGCTTGTAGGGTTTTTCCAGACGCTGTAATTCGCTCATTACTGCACGGATATGCTGTGAAGCCGCAATAAAGAAGACTTCATCCCCTGCTTCCACGATAGTTGAGCCCTGAGGACGGATTGGTCTGTCATGACGGAAAATTGCGGCAACGCGGGTATCGATATGCGGCATATGTTCTCGCATTGTCGAGAGCGCGTTACCTATTAGTGGACCGCCATAGTAGGCTTTTACTACTGCCAGACTGACTTTCCCTTCAGCAAAGTTTACAACCTGTAATGCTCCCGGATACTCGATCAGACGATAAATATTATCGATAACCAACTGCTCCGGCGCGATCAGATGATCAATCGGAACCGCTTCAGAATGAAAGAGTTTATCCGCATCGCGAACATAGTCCGGGGAGCGAATGCGGGCGATACGGTTTGGAGTGTTGAAGAGTGAATAGGCTACCTGGCAGGCAACCATATTAGTTTCATCTGAACTGGTGACAGCGACCAGCATATCCGCATCGTCAGCGCCCGCTTCGCGCAACACGCGGGGATGCGAACCATGCCCCTGAACTACGCGTAGATCGAACTTATCTTGCAAACTGCGTAACCGTTCGCCGTTGGTATCAACCACCGTGATGTCGTTGTTTTCGCCGACCAGGTTTTCCGCCAGTGTTCCGCCAACTTGCCCTGCGCCCAGTATGATAATTTTCATCAGTCGTGGCCCGTTATCTCATCACTTCTTGATTAGCTTAGCGTAAAAGAACCCATCACCTTCTTCGCTGCCCGGCAGATTTTGCTGTCCTGGCTGATCAGGTGTTCCCGTTTCGCTGAGCGCGGCATCGGGAGTGCGTTGCAAAAAGGTTTTGATCTGATCGCGGTTTTCTTCCGGCAGTACGGAACAGGTGGCGTAAACCAGCGTCCCGCCAGGCTTCAGGCGCGGCCAGACGGCATCAAGAATTTCCGCCTGTAATTGCGCCAGTTCCGCGATATCGCGATCGCGACGCAGCCATTTGATATCTGGATGACGGCGAATGACGCCGGTTGCGGAGCAGGGCGCATCCAGCAGAATACGGTCAAACTGCTGCTCGCCGCACCATTGGGCGGGATAACGTCCATCCCCTTGTTTAACTGTCGCTTTCATCCCAAGACGCTTTAGGTTGTCGTAAACGCGGGAGAGTCGTTGTTCATCAATATCAACCGCCAACACGTCTGCTTCGGGGGCCACTTCGAGAATATGCGTGGTTTTACCGCCGGGCGCGGCGCACAAGTCTAAAATGTGCTCACCGTTCTGAGGAGCGAGAAAAACCGCACATCCCTGCGCAGAGGCATCCTGGACAGTTACCCAACCCTCAGCAAAACCGGGTAAAGCATGTACCGGAGCTGGCGTTTCCAGACGTACAGCGTCGGGATAATCGGGATGGGGATATCCCTTCATGCCTGCGTCTTCAAGTAAGCCAAGCCAACCGTCGCGGGTGTGGTGTGTACGATTTACACGTAGCCACATCGGTGGACGCTGGTTATTCGCTTCAATAATGCGTTGCCACTGTGTGGGGTAAGCATTTTGCAAACGCTTTACCAGCCAACCTGGATGTAAAAAGCGCGCATCGCTGGTCGCAAACTCATTAAGCAACGTTTCCTGCTGGCGCTGGAACTGGCGCAGGACGCCGTTAATTAACCCTTTCAACTGCGGACGTTTGATGGCGACCGCGCCTTCAACGGTTTCAGCCAGCGCCGCATGGGGAGGAACGCGGGTGTACAGCAACTGATAAAAGCCGACCATAATTAAGTAATGCACTGTACGCTGCTTGCCGGTCATTGGACGAGACATCAGCTTATTGATCAGCCATTCCAGCTGTGAAAGGGTGCGCAGGACGCCAAAGCACAGCTCCTGAAGTAGCGCTTTGTCTTTATCGGCGACTTTTTGTTGCAGCGGCGGGAGCACATTACTTAATGATTGTCCCTGCTCGACGACCTGTTCAACGGCCTGTGCCGCCAGACTACGTAAATTGTTTTGTTTTTTCATATGTATAAAATAAAAATGCCCGGTAACACCGGGCTTATAAAGACGTGACCGTCAGGCAAGACGGTTACCAGGAATAAACCATTCCCTGCGTGAATTTAACAGATCCTGGGCGCTCATCGCTTTTTTGCCGGCAGGCTGAAGCGAAAGCAAATTTAATATCCCCTTGCCTGTTGCAACCTGAATGCCCTGTTTCGTCGCGGCCAGAATGGTTCCCGGCAGCGACTGCGTGGCGTCCTCAATGACGGACGCCTGCCAGACTTTTACCGGCTGACCGTCGATTTCCAGCCAGCTCATTGGCCACGGATTAAAGGCGCGAATGCAACGCTCCAGCTGTGCTGCGGAGAGAGACCAGTCGATACGCGCTTCTTCTTTACTGAGCTTTTCCGCATGAGTGACCAGCGCTTCATTCTGCGCTTCAGGCGTCGCTGTGCCGTCCGCCAGTTGTTTTAGTGTGGTAATTAACCCCTGCGGGCCAAGTTCAGCCAACTTATTATACAGTGAGCCACTGGTATCTTCTGCGGTAATCGGGCACGCAAGTTTATACAGCATGTCGCCGGTATCCAGCCCTACATCCATCTGCATAATTGTGACGCCGGTTTCCGCATCGCCTGCCCAGAGTGAGCGCTGAATAGGCGCCGCGCCGCGCCAGCGTGGAAGCAGCGAACCGTGAACGTTGATACATCCGAGACGGGGCATATCCAGCACTGCCTTTGGGAGAATCAGGCCATATGCTACGACAACCATGACGTCGGCATGTAAGTCAGCAACCAGATGCTGGTTTTCCTGAGGACGAAGCGACACGGGCTGGAAAACGGGCAGGCCTTTTTCTTCCGCCAGCACTTTTACCGGGCTGGGCATCAACTTTTTGCCGCGACCTGCTGGACGATCGGGTTGGGTAAATACGCCGACAACGTTATGTCCAGAAGTTAACAGCGCGTCGAGATGACGCGCTGCAAAGTCAGGTGTACCCGCAAAAATAATACGTAGTGAATCTGACACGTTGGTTCTTGTCCTTTAAGCCCGGGCGTTCAGGCGGTCGAGTTTTTCTACTTTCTGACGAATACGTTGTTGCTTCAGCGGCGACAAATAATCGATAAACAGTTTACCGACCAGATGATCCATCTCATGCTGAATGCAAATTGCCAGCAAACCATCCGCTTCAAGCTCAAACGGGTTGCCGTCGCGATCCAGCGCGCGGATTTTCACTTTCTCGGCGCGCGGCACTAAAGCGCGCTGTTCCGGAATCGACAGACAGCCTTCTTCTATACCCGTTTCGCCACTTTTCTCCAGCAATTCCGGGTTAATGAGTACCAGGCGCTCGTCGCGGTTTTCCGAAACGTCAATCACGATGATCCGCTGGTGGATATCGACCTGCGTTGCGGCCAGACCGATACCTTCTTCCGCGTACATCGTTTCGAACATATCATCGACGATACGCTGAATTTCTGCATTCACTTCTTCAACCGGCTTTGCGACTTTGCGAAGGCGCTCGTCCGGAATATGTAACACTTGCAAAACTGACATAATTATCCAGAGTTGTGTTCAGGAGTTGAAAAGATTATTACCTCTATTCTAGACAAATCCCCACCTGATTGACAGCATCAGTGACCAATCGCAAAGATTGTTCAGACTGCTTGTGGCAGGGGAGGGAAAGGATGGCCCGTACCGAAATTTGGTTACGTTTAATGTACGTCGGCGACCTTTATGGCGAGGCGATGTTGAACATGGCGAATTCGCTTATTCGCCAGCCTCAGATAAATCGCACGCACCTTCAGGAGGCTGGTCTTACCGCGCGGCAAGCTGAACGTTTTTTACAGCTTCCAGCAGGTGTGCTTGATGAGACGTTACGCTGGCTTGAACTACCGCAGCACCATTTTCTGTGTGCGGATAGTGAAATTTATCCTCCCCAACTGCGTGCTATTGACGATTATCCCGGCGCTATTTTTATTGACGGCGATCCTGCCTGTCTGCATACCTGCCAACTTGCCGTCGTAGGGAGCCGGAGCCACTCCTGGTATGGAGAACGTTGGGGACGTCTGCTTTGCGAAAGCCTTGCGAAAAGCGGTTTGACGATCACCAGCGGCCTTGCCCGGGGAATTGATGGCGTAGCACACAACGCCGCGGTGAGTATGGGGGGAAAAAGTGTAGCGGTGTTAGGGAATGGCTTGGCAAAGATTTATCCTCGCCGACATGCCATGCTGGCTGAAAACTTGATTGCTACCGGCGGCGCAGTGGTCTCAGAATTTCCGCTTTCAACGCCTCCGCTACCGCAACATTTTCCTCGCAGAAACCGTATCATCAGCGGACTGAGCAAAGGCGTGCTGGTGATTGAGGCGGCGTTGCGTAGCGGTTCGTTGGTGACGGCGCGCTGCGCGCTTGAACAGGGACGGGACGTTTTTGCATTACCAGGTCCTATCGGTAGTCCGGGAAGCGAAGGCACGCACTGGTTAATTAAACAAGGGGCCACGCTTGTGACGACGCCGGAGGATATTCTGGAAAATTTGCAATACGGCTTACACTGGTTGCCAACTACGGCGGAAAATTCACTTTATTCACTAAATCAGGATGAGGCGGCATTGCCATTTCCTGAGCTCCTGGCTAACGTAGGAGATGAGGTAACACCTGTTGACGTCGTCGCTGAACGTGCCGGCCAACCTGTGCCAGCGGTAGTGGCTCAGCTACTCGAACTGGAGTTAGCAGGATGGATCGCAGCTGTACCCGGCGGCTATGTCCGATTAAGGAGGGCAAGCCATGTTCGACGTACTAATGTATTTGTTTGAAACATACATCCATAACGAAGCCGAGCTGCGCGTGGATCAGGACAGACTGGAGCGTGATCTCACCGACGCTGGGTTTGATCGCGAAGACATCTACAATGCGCTGCTGTGGCTGGAAAAACTCGCTGACTATCAGGATGGCCTCGCGGAACCCATGCAACTTGCTTCCGACCCTCTTTCAATGCGCATTTATACGGTTGAAGAGTGTGAAAGGCTTGATGCCAGTTGCCGGGGGTTCCTGTTATTCCTTGAGCAGATTCAGGTGCTAAACCTCGAAACACGAGAAATGGTGATTGAGCGTGTGCTGGCGCTGGATACCGCAGAGTTTGACCTGGAAGACTTGAAATGGGTTATTTTGATGGTGTTATTCAACATTCCGGGCTGTGAAAACGCCTATCAGCAAATGGAAGAATTACTCTTTGAGGTAAATGAAGGTATGCTGCATTGATAGGTGTTAATGCTGCATGAGTGAATATGGCTAAATCAGCACTGTTTTCGGTGCGTAAAAATGAGCCCTGCCCGCAGTGCGGGGCCGAACTGGTAATTCGTTCCGGGAAACATGGTCCGTTTCTCGGCTGTTCTCGCTATCCGGAATGCGATTATGTTCGTCCGCTGAAAAGTCAGGCGGACGGGCATATCGTTAAAATTCTGGAGGGGCAACTGTGTCCTGAGTGTGGCGCCGTACTGGTGCTGCGTCAGGGGCGCTTTGGCATGTTCATCGGATGCAGTCAGTATCCGCAATGTGAACATACAGTGGTTATTGATAAACCGGATGAAACGGCGATTGCCTGTCCAGCCTGCCAGCAAGGACATTTGGTCCAGCGCCGTTCTCGTTACGGTAAAATCTTTCATTCCTGCGATCGCTACCCGGAATGTCAGTTCGTCATTAACTTCACACCGGTTGCGGGGGAATGCCCCGAGTGCCATTATCCGCTACTCATCGAAAAGAAAACCGCGCAGGGCGTGAAGCGCTTTTGCGCCAGTAAACAATGTGGAAAGCCGGTTCCGGTGGAATAAACAAGTGAATAATAACCTGCCAACAGGATCTATCGCCGCAGCGGTAGATCTCCTGAATAAAGAAAATGTCATCGCTTATCCAACAGAAGCCGTTTTCGGCGTCGGCTGCGATCCCGATAGTGAAACAGCCGTTACGCGCCTGTTGGCGTTAAAACAACGGCCCGTCGATAAGGGACTCATTTTGATTGCCGCCAGCTTTGAGCAGTTAAAACCTTATGTTGATGACAGCATACTTACCGCCGCACAGCGTAAAGCAGTATTTGATTGCTGGCCCGGGCCGGTAACGTTTGTTTTTCCTGCGCCCGCGACAACGCCGCGGTGGCTCACGGGACGTTTTGATTCCCTGGCCGTTCGTGTTACCAACCACCCGCTGGTGGTCGCGCTATGCAATGCGTATGGCAAACCGCTGGTTTCCACCAGCGCTAATCTGAGCGGATTACCGCCATGCCGTACCGTTGAAGAGGTGCGTGCGCAATTTGGTGATGATTTTCCGGTGGTTGAAGGCGCAACGGGTGGGCGTTTAAATCCTTCAGAAATTCGCGATGCTCTGACGGGCGAACTGTTTCGACAGGGGTAATATGATGGAAACCTATGCTGTTTTTGGAAATCCGATTGCGCACAGCAAATCGCCATTTATTCATCAGCAATTTGCTCAGCAGCTAGATATTGTTCACCCCTATGGTCGCGTGCTGGCCCCTATTAATAATTTCATTAATACGCTTGATGCCTTTTTCGCGGCAGGGGGAAAAGGCGCAAACATCACAGTACCTTTTAAAGAGGAGGCGTTTGCGCGATCGGATGAGTTAACGGAACGAGCATCGCTGGCGGGAGCCGTCAACACATTAAAACGGCTGGAAGATGGTCGTTTGCTTGGCGACAATACTGACGGTATCGGTTTATTAAGCGATCTCAAACGTTTAAATTTTATCCGCCCAGGATGGCGTATTTTGCTGATTGGCGCGGGCGGCGCATCCCGGGGCGTGCTGTTACCTCTGCTTTCTTTGGATTGCGCGGTCACTATCACTAACCGTACAGCTTCACGTGCCGAAGCGTTGGCGAAAATCTTTGCTCATACCGGCAGCGTTCATGCCATGGATATGGACAAGCTGGATGGTTGTGAGTTTGACCTGATTATTAATGCGACCTCCAGCGGCATACGGGGCGAAATCCCGGCGATTCCGGCGTCACTTATTCACCCTTCCCTCTGTTGCTATGACATGTTCTATCAAAAAGGGAATACGCCATTTCTCTCCTGGTGTGTACAACAGGGCGCAAAACGCTACGCAGATGGGCTGGGAATGCTGGTGGGGCAGGCTGCACATGCCGTTTTGCTTTGGCACGGTGTATTACCGCAGGTCGAGCCAGTGATTGAGCTGCTACAGCAGGAATTATTAGCGTGAACCAGGCCATACAATTTCCTGATCGCGAAGAATGGGATACTGCCGCCAGCGCTGTCATCTTTCCCGCCCTGGTTAATGGGATGCAACTCACGTGTGCAATAAAAAAAGATGTACTGGCGTATCGCTTTGGTGGAGAAACAGCGGAGCAATGGCTGACCATTTTTCGTGAGTATCGCTGGGACCTGGAAGAAGAGGCTGAAGCATTAATCCTGGCCCAGCAGGAAGACGATCACGGTTGGATATGGTTATCCTGAGAAAGATAGTCGTCTTTCCATTTTACATAGTTATTGGCAGAGTACTGCAGGCCCGATCTCTCAGCATCGCTTAGGGGGCGGATCTGTTTTACCGGACTGCCAAGATATAAATAGCCACTTTCCAGCCGTTTGTGCTGTGGCACCAGGCTTCCCGCGCCAATCATTACGTCATCTTCTATTATCGCGCCATCCAGCACAATGGAGCCCATACCGACCAGTACGCGGTTACCGATGGTACAGCCGTGCAGCATAACTTTATGGCCAACGGTAACGTCTTCGCCAATGATTAATGGGTTGCCGTGTGGATTGGATGGAGACTTGTGGGTTACGTGAAGAACGCTGCCATCCTGAATGTTCGTACGAGCCCCTATCGCAACGTAATTCACATCGCCGCGAATCACCACAAGCGGCCAGATCCCGACATCATCCGCCAGACGGACATCGCCAATAACCACGCTGCTGGTATCGATCATCACGCGCTGACCGATTTCAGGAAAAAGATCCTTATAAGGACGTAATGTGTCAGACATGTCTACCTCATCATAAATGAATAGTCATGAAGACTTTGGTTGCTTTAATGGCGTTGTGCAAGGGGAGATAGCATCAAAAAATCGCCACTTTGCGCAGGAATGGAGCGAAAGGGATGAAAAATCAACAAACAGAAAAAAAGATCCAAAAAACGCTTGTGCAAAAAAATGGGATCCCTATAATGCGCCTCCATCGACACGGCGGATGTGAATCACTTCACACAAACAGCCGGTCGGTTGAAGAGAAAAATCCTGAAATTCAGGGTTGACTCTGAAAGAGGAAAGCGTAATATACGCCACCTCGCAACGGTGAGCGAAAGCCGCGTTGCACTGCTCTTTAACAATTTATCAGACAATCTGTGTGGGCACTCGAAGATACGGATTCTTGACGTCCTCGGACGAAAAATGAATACCAAGTCTCAAGAGTGAACGCGTAATTCATTACGAAGTTTAATTCTTTGAGCATCAAACTTTTAAATTGAAGAGTTTGATCATGGCTCAGATTGAACGCTGGCGGCAGGCCTAACACATGCAAGTCGAACGGTAACAGGAAGCAGCTTGCTGCTTTGCTGACGAGTGGCGGACGGGTGAGTAATGTCTGGGAAACTGCCTGATGGAGGGGGATAACTACTGGAAACGGTGGCTAATACCGCATAACGTCGCAAGACCAAAGAGGGGGACCTTCGGGCCTCTTGCCATCAGATGTGCCCAGATGGGATTAGCTTGTTGGTGAGGTAACGGCTCACCAAGGCGACGATCCCTAGCTGGTCTGAGAGGATGACCAGCCACACTGGAACTGAGACACGGTCCAGACTCCTACGGGAGGCAGCAGTGGGGAATATTGCACAATGGGCGCAAGCCTGATGCAGCCATGCCGCGTGTATGAAGAAGGCCTTCGGGTTGTAAAGTACTTTCAGCGGGGAGGAAGGTGTTGTGGTTAATAACCGCAGCAATTGACGTTACCCGCAGAAGAAGCACCGGCTAACTCCGTGCCAGCAGCCGCGGTAATACGGAGGGTGCAAGCGTTAATCGGAATTACTGGGCGTAAAGCGCACGCAGGCGGTCTGTCAAGTCGGATGTGAAATCCCCGGGCTCAACCTGGGAACTGCATTCGAAACTGGCAGGCTTGAGTCTTGTAGAGGGGGGTAGAATTCCAGGTGTAGCGGTGAAATGCGTAGAGATCTGGAGGAATACCGGTGGCGAAGGCGGCCCCCTGGACAAAGACTGACGCTCAGGTGCGAAAGCGTGGGGAGCAAACAGGATTAGATACCCTGGTAGTCCACGCCGTAAACGATGTCTACTTGGAGGTTGTGCCCTTGAGGCGTGGCTTCCGGAGCTAACGCGTTAAGTAGACCGCCTGGGGAGTACGGCCGCAAGGTTAAAACTCAAATGAATTGACGGGGGCCCGCACAAGCGGTGGAGCATGTGGTTTAATTCGATGCAACGCGAAGAACCTTACCTGGTCTTGACATCCACAGAACTTTCCAGAGATGGATTGGTGCCTTCGGGAACTGTGAGACAGGTGCTGCATGGCTGTCGTCAGCTCGTGTTGTGAAATGTTGGGTTAAGTCCCGCAACGAGCGCAACCCTTATCCTTTGTTGCCAGCGATTAGGTCGGGAACTCAAAGGAGACTGCCAGTGATAAACTGGAGGAAGGTGGGGATGACGTCAAGTCATCATGGCCCTTACGACCAGGGCTACACACGTGCTACAATGGCGCATACAAAGAGAAGCGACCTCGCGAGAGCAAGCGGACCTCATAAAGTGCGTCGTAGTCCGGATTGGAGTCTGCAACTCGACTCCATGAAGTCGGAATCGCTAGTAATCGTGGATCAGAATGCCACGGTGAATACGTTCCCGGGCCTTGTACACACCGCCCGTCACACCATGGGAGTGGGTTGCAAAAGAAGTAGGTAGCTTAACCTTCGGGAGGGCGCTTACCACTTTGTGATTCATGACTGGGGTGAAGTCGTAACAAGGTAACCGTAGGGGAACCTGCGGTTGGATCACCTCCTTACCTTAAAGAAGCGTACTTTGCAGTGCTCACACAGATTGTCTGATGAAAAGTGAATAGCAAGGCGTCTTGCGATTGAGACTTCAGTGTCCCCTTCGTCTAGAGGCCCAGGACACCGCCCTTTCACGGCGGTAACAGGGGTTCGAATCCCCTAGGGGACGCCAGCGTTCAAACTGATGAGGTCAAACCTCCAGGGGACGCCACTTGCTGGTTTGTGAGTGAAAGTCACCTGCCTTAATATCTCAAAACTGACTTACGAGTCACGTTTGAGATATTTGCTCTTTAAAAATCTGGATCAAGCTGAAAATTGAAACACAGAACAACGAAAGTTGTTCGTGAGTCTCTCAAATTTTCGCAACACGATGATGAATCGTAAGAAACATCTTCGGGTTGTGAGGTTAAGCGACTAAGCGTACACGGTGGATGCCCTGGCAGTCAGAGGCGATGAAGGGCGTGCTAATCTGCGATAAGCGCCGGTAAGGTGATATGAACCGTTATAACCGGCGATACCCGAATGGGGAAACCCAGTGTGACTCGTCACACTATCATTAACTGAATCCATAGGTTAATGAGGCGAACCGGGGGAACTGAAACATCTAAGTACCCCGAGGAAAAGAAATCAACCGAGATTCCCCCAGTAGCGGCGAGCGAACGGGGAGGAGCCCAGAGCCTGAATCAGCATGTGTGTTAGTGGAAGCGTCTGGAAAGGCGCGCGATACAGGGTGACAGCCCCGTACACAAAAGCGCATGTGCTGTGAGCTCGATGAGTAGGGCGGGACACGTGGTATCCTGTCTGAATATGGGGGGACCATCCTCCAAGGCTAAATACTCCTGACTGACCGATAGTGAACCAGTACCGTGAGGGAAAGGCGAAAAGAACCCCGGCGAGGGGAGTGAAAAAGAACCTGAAACCGTGTACGTACAAGCAGTGGGAGCACAGGTTTACCTGTGTGACTGCGTACCTTTTGTATAATGGGTCAGCGACTTATATTCTGTAGCAAGGTTAACCGAATAGGGGAGCCGGAGGGAAACCGAGTCTTAATTGGGCGTTAAGTTGCAGGGTATAGACCCGAAACCCGGTGATCTAGCCATGGGCAGGTTGAAGGTTGGGTAACACTAACTGGAGGACCGAACCGACTAATGTTGAAAAATTAGCGGATGACCTGTGGCTGGGGGTGAAAGGCCAATCAAACCGGGAGATAGCTGGTTCTCCCCGAAAGCTATTTAGGTAGCGCCTCGTGAATTCATCTCCGGGGGTAGAGCACTGTTTCGGCTAGGGGGCCATCCCGGCTTACCAACCCGATGCAAACTGCGAATACCGGAGAATGTTATCACGGGAGACACACGGCGGGTGCTAACGTCCGTCGTGAAGAGGGAAACAACCCAGACCGCCAGCTAAGGTCCCAAAGTCATGGTTAAGTGGGAAACGATGTGGGAAGGCCCAGACAGCCAGGATGTTGGCTTAGAAGCAGCCATCATTTAAAGAAAGCGTAATAGCTCACTGGTCGAGTCGGCCTGCGCGGAAGATGTAACGGGGCTAAACCATGCACCGAAGCTGCGGCAGCGACACTGTGTGTTGTTGGGTAGGGGAGCGTTCTGTAAGCCTGCGAAGGTGTCCCGTGAGGGATGCTGGAGGTATCAGAAGTGCGAATGCTGACATAAGTAACGATAAAGCGGGTGAAAAGCCCGCTCGCCGGAAGACCAAGGGTTCCTGTCCAACGTTAATCGGGGCAGGGTGAGTCGACCCCTAAGGCGAGGCCGAAAGGCGTAGTCGATGGGAAACGGGTTAATATTCCCGTACTTGGTGTTACTGCGAAGGGGGGACGGAGAAGGCTATGTTGGCCGGGCGACGGTTGTCCCGGTTTAAGCGTGTAGGTGTGTGTTCCAGGTAAATCCGGTTCACTTTAACACTGAGGCGTGACGACGAGGCACTACGGTGCTGAAGCAACAAATGCCCTGCTTCCAGGAAAAGCCTCTAAGCATCAGGTAACATCAAATCGTACCCCAAACCGACACAGGTGGTCAGGTAGAGAATACCAAGGCGCTTGAGAGAACTCGGGTGAAGGAACTAGGCAAAATGGTGCCGTAACTTCGGGAGAAGGCACGCTGACACGTAGGTGAAGTGATTTACTCATGGAGCTGAAGTCAGTCGAAGATACCAGCTGGCTGCAACTGTTTATTAAAAACACAGCACTGTGCAAACACGAAAGTGGACGTATACGGTGTGACGCCTGCCCGGTGCCGGAAGGTTAATTGATGGGGTCAGCGCAAGCGAAGCTCCTGATCGAAGCCCCGGTAAACGGCGGCCGTAACTATAACGGTCCTAAGGTAGCGAAATTCCTTGTCGGGTAAGTTCCGACCTGCACGAATGGCGTAATGATGGCCAGGCTGTCTCCACCCGAGACTCAGTGAAATTGAACTCGCTGTGAAGATGCAGTGTACCCGCGGCAAGACGGAAAGACCCCGTGAACCTTTACTATAGCTTGACACTGAACATTGAGCCTTGATGTGTAGGATAGGTGGGAGGCTTTGAAGTGTGGACGCCAGTCTGCATGGAGCCGACCTTGAAATACCACCCTTTAATGTTTGATGTTCTAACGTGGACCCGTAATCCGGGTTGCGGACAGTGTCTGGTGGGTAGTTTGACTGGGGCGGTCTCCTCCTAAAGAGTAACGGAGGAGCACGAAGGTTGGCTAATCCTGGTCGGACATCAGGAGGTTAGTGCAATGGCATAAGCCAGCTTGACTGCGAGCGTGACGGCGCGAGCAGGTGCGAAAGCAGGTCATAGTGATCCGGTGGTTCTGAATGGAAGGGCCATCGCTCAACGGATAAAAGGTACTCCGGGGATAACAGGCTGATACCGCCCAAGAGTTCATATCGACGGCGGTGTTTGGCACCTCGATGTCGGCTCATCACATCCTGGGGCTGAAGTAGGTCCCAAGGGTATGGCTGTTCGCCATTTAAAGTGGTACGCGAGCTGGGTTTAGAACGTCGTGAGACAGTTCGGTCCCTATCTGCCGTGGGCGCTGGAGAACTGAGGGGGGCTGCTCCTAGTACGAGAGGACCGGAGTGGACGCATCACTGGTGTTCGGGTTGTCATGCCAATGGCACTGCCCGGTAGCTAAATGCGGAAGAGATAAGTGCTGAAAGCATCTAAGCACGAAACTTGCCCCGAGATGAGTTCTCCCTGAGACTTAGAGTCTCCTGAAGGAACGTTGAAGACGACGACGTTGATAGGCCGGGTGTGTAAGCGCAGCGATGCGTTGAGCTAACCGGTACTAATGAACCGTGAGGCTTAACCTTACAACGCCGAAGATGTTTTGGCGGATTGAGAGATGATTTTCAGTACTGATTCAGAGTTGAGTACGCAATAATTTGCGCAGCGGCAAGGCGGCAAGCGAAGGAAAGGAAGGCGCATACAGAAGTATGTGACTGACTTTGCGAATGCAGGCAACGCCGCTGATGCGATAAAGAATTGCGTACTGAGCATAAAAGAATTTGCCTGGCGGCACTAGCGCGGTGGTCCCACCTGACCCCATGCCGAACTCAGAAGTGAAACGCCGTAGCGCCGATGGTAGTGTGGGGTCTCCCCATGCGAGAGTAGGGAACTGCCAGGCATCAAATTTAGTGTGCTGATATGGCTCAGTTGGTAGAGCGCACCCTTGGTAAGGGTGAGGTCCCCAGTTCGACTCTGGGTATCAGCACCACTTAATACGGTTAAAGTTCGGCATTTGAAAAAGAATTTGTCTGGCGGCAGTAGCGCGGTGGTCCCACCTGACCCCATGCCGAACTCAGAAGTGAAACGCCGTAGCGCCGATGGTAGTGTGGGGTCTCCCCATGCGAGAGTAGGGAACTGCCAGACATCAAATAAAACAAAAGGCTCAGTCGAAAGACTGGGCCTTTTGTTTTATCTGTTGTTTGTCGGTGAGTAGTCTCCTGAGGAGGACAAATCCGCCGGGAGCGGATTTGAACGTTGCGCAGCAACGGCCCGTAGGGTGGTGGGCAGGACGCCCGCCATAAACTGCCAGACATCAAATAAAGCAAAGGGCCCAATCGAAAGACTGGGCCTTTTTGCATTTATCTCTCTATGGAAAAAGTTATCGGATAATGACGCCGACGCGTTTTAAACATCTTCGTAGAGTGGATAAAAACCGTTTTAGTCAACGTGATTTCCCGCCATATATCCGCCTGAACCATCGAATGTGAACCGTGCTGAAGTAGATGTACAAACGGCTTTTACTTACGCCTCTAATAAGCAATAGAGATATTCGCTGAGGACTAAGAATCTGGTCCATTAGGCTATTTTATTTGCCAGTTTGGCCCTGGGACAGTGCTCAAAATCCTCATGTATTACGTGTATGCTCCGGTTTATATCCAGACTGTCTGTAATAATTTATGCCTAATGACCACGCTCTAAGTCTTACTGTATAAAGCGTGTTTGTAATGCGGCTTACGATGCTATCAAGCTACAATTTTGTCTGCATCGGACAAGGAATAGAATAAATACCATCGGGATGGGCGAGTAAGAAAAGAGAGCGTTTTATCGTGTTAACTTTCGGGGGATAGGCTGAATAGATTACGTCGCTGAGTATCCTTACGACCTTTATATTATTACTGAAAGCGCGGCATTGCCGCGCCTGCATGTATCATTTAGAAAGCGCAATGATACCCATCGTCAACCCTGCTACCGCCGCAGCGCCGCCAGCAATAGCGCCTGCTGTCTCCCAGTTATCCTGCGTTGTACCTTTCATACATGTATTGGTATGAACCAGTCGCCCTTGATCGTCATAAACCGGTACGCAGGGAGAATCATGTGCACAACCTGCCAATAAGGTGGTAAGCAATGCAACTGGAATTAGTCTTTTCATGGTGTTACCTCATTAATCAGCGTTTCGCGAAGTACAGCAACGTAAATGCTGGCTCTAACCGCTGCGAAAACGAGAGTTATTTTACCACCACAGAAAAAATGGCCGACATGAGGAATCATCTCAATTCATGTGAATTGTAAAAACTATGGAGAATGCAGAGGTAAGCGGAGAGGGGGAATAGCGGAGATAAAGACGTACCGTTTAAAAAGGCGTCCGAAGACGCCTCTGTTTACCGGTTAATCATGATGGCGATTAAATCGGCGTTTTACAACAACGAAGAATACTGGCACGAAGAAAATAGCTAATAAAGTTGCGGTTAACATTCCCCCCATAACCCCTGTGCCTACTGCGTTCTGTGCACCACTACCTGCGCCACGACTGATAACTAACGGCATTACCCCGAGAATAAAAGCCAGCGAGGTCATTAGAATAGGACGTAAACGCATACGGGATGCTTCCAGCGTCGCTTCAATCAATCCACGTCCTTCTTTCTCCATGAGATCTTTGGCGAACTCGACAATCAGGATGGCGTTTTTAGCAGAAAGGCCAATAGTGGTTAACAAGCCAACCTGGAAGTAAACGTCATTGTTCAGACCGCGCAATGACGCTGCAAGCAGAGCGCCAACCACGCCGAGCGGTACGACCAGCATTACCGAGAACGGAATTGACCAGCTTTCATACAGAGCGGCAAGGCAGAGGAAAACGACAATGAGTGAGATTGCGTACAGCGCCGGCGCCTGGTTACCTGACAACCGTTCCTGATACGACATACCTGTCCAGTCATAGCCAATACCGTTTGGCAGCTGTGAAGCCAGGTTTTCCATTAACGACATGGCTTCACCGGTACTTCGTCCGGGCGCTGCTTCACCGAGCAGTTCCATTGACGGCATCCCGTTATAGCGTTCCAGGCGTGGCGAACCATAAATCCACCGTGCTGAGCTAAAGGTAGAGAAGGGCACCATCTCGCCATTAGCGCTGCGAACATAAAGATTGTTGATATCTCCCGGCAGCATACGGAACTGAGCGTCAGCCTGAACGTATACTTTTTTCACTCGTCCGCGATCGATAAAGTCGTTAACGTAATAGCCGCCCAACGCCGCGGAGATGGTTTCGTTGATATCAGACAGCGAAACACCGAGCGCCTGCGCTTTTTCTTGATCGACATCCAGCTTGAACTGTGGCGTGTCTTCCAGCCCGTTCGGGCGTACGCGCACTAATAGATCAGGATGCTTCGCGACCATACCCAGGAGTTGATTACGCGCTTTTGTTAACGCATCGTGACCGAGTCCTCCCTGATCAATCAGTTCAAAGTCGAAACCTGTCGCGGTACCTAACTCGACAATTGCCGGCATGTTGAAGGGGAACACCAACCCGTCGCGAATCTGGCTGAAGGCGCGTGTCGCTCTGGCGATAACGGCTTCGACGCTATTTTCTT
Organism: Salmonella sp. A29-2; assembly: GCF_020150755.1. Classification (NCBI taxonomy): domain Bacteria; kingdom Pseudomonadati; phylum Pseudomonadota; class Gammaproteobacteria; order Enterobacterales; family Enterobacteriaceae; genus Salmonella; species Salmonella sp. A29-2. Next base: position 469,357 of record NZ_CP083731.1, read on the forward strand.
CACCGTTACGCTCTTCCCAGGGTTTAAGGCTGACAAATGCCATCCCTGAGTTTTGTCCCTGACCGCTAAAGCTAAAGCCGTTTACGGTAAACACGCTTTCGACGTTCGCTTTTTCATTATTCAGGTAGTAATGAGTGACTTGATCCAGCACTTTCTGCGTACGTTCTTGCGTAGCGCCAGAGGGGAGCTGAATCATGGTCAGGAATACCCCCTGATCTTCTTCCGGCAGGAAGGAGGTCGGGAGGCGTAAAAACAGAACCGCCATTCCGACTACAATAAGTAGATAGATAATGAGATAGCGACCCGTATTACGCACGATGCCGCTTACGCTGTTAGTATAGTGGTTAACGCTGTGGTCAAACCTGGTATTGAACCAGCCAAAGAAGCCGCTTTTTTTCTCGTGATGTTCAGCAGATACGGGTTTAAGCAGCGTAGCGCATAGCGCTGGCGTCAGAATCAACGCAACCAGAACGGATAGCGCCATTGCTGAAACAATAGTAATAGAGAACTGGCGATAAATTGCCCCGGTCGAGCCGCCAAAAAAGGCCATCGGGATAAATACTGCAGACAGTACCATCGCGATACCTACCAGCGCTCCCTGAATCTGCGACATGGATTTTTCCGTCGCCTCTCGGGGAGAAAGGTTATCCTCCATCATTACACGTTCAACGTTTTCTACGACCACTATCGCATCGTCAACCAACAGCCCTATCGCCAGTACCATACCAAACATCGTCAGGGTATTGATGGAATAGCCAAAGGCGGCGAGTACCGCAAAAGTGCCTAGCAACACGACAGGAACAGCGATGGTAGGAATCAGGGTTGCCCGGATATTCTGTAAGAACAGATACATTACCAGGAACACCAGAATAATCGCTTCAAACAGCGTTTTTACCACTTCGTGGATAGATATTTTTACGAAGGGCGTTGTGTCATAAGGATAAACCACCTTCATTCCCTGGGGGAAGAAAGGCTGCAGTTCCGCCAGTTTCGCTTTGATTGCGGTTGCGGTATCCAGCGCGTTAGCGCCGGTCGCCAGTTTAATACCGAGACCGGAGGCCGGTTTACCGTTAATGCGCGCTACAACGTTATAGTTTTCACCGCCAAGCTCAATACGCGCGACATCTTTGAGATGGACGACAGAGCCGTCGGTATTGACGCGCAACGTAACTTTGCCGAACTCTTCCGGATCTTTCAGACGCGTTTGGGCGATGATTGAGGCGTTAAGCTGCTGGCCCGGTAATGCTGGCGTGCCGCCCAGTTGGCCTGCCGCAATCTGGTCGTTCTGTACTTTTAACTGGTTGATGACGTCAACTGGCGTGAGCTGGTATTTATTTAGCAGATTCGCATCCAGCCAGATACGCATGGCGTACTGTGCGCCAAATAGCTGAACGTCGCCCACACCATTCAGACGGCTGATAGAGTCCTTAATGTTAGAGGCGACATAGTCAGAGATGTCGTCCTGGGTAGTGTTCGGATTATCCGAGACGAACCCGGCGACCATCAAAAAGCTGCTGCTGGACTTTTCAACGCTAATCCCCTGCTGCTGGACTTCTTGCGGCAGTAAAGGCGTGGCGAGCTGCAATTTATTTTGCACCTGAACCTGCGCGATATCCGGATCGGTTCCGGACTGGAAGGTCAGGGTGATGGTCACGCTACCAGCAGAGTCGCTGGTAGAGGACATATACATCAGGTTATCGATACCGTTCATATTTTGTTCGATAACCTGAGTGACCGTATCCTGTACCGTCTGCGCATCCGCGCCAGGATAGGTTGCAGAAATAGAAACCGCTGGCGGCGCAATGGTTGGATACTGCGCAACGGGAAGTTGCATTATTGCCAGTGCGCCAGCCATCATCAGGATAATGGCCAGAACCCAGGCGAAAATAGGACGTCTAATAAAAAAGTTTGCCATGTACGGTTACCTTATTGCGCCGTTTTCGCTGCAGGAGCATCGGTAGTGGCTTTCACCTGGACGCCCGGTCGCGCTTTTTGTAAGCCGCTGACGATGACCTTATCGCCCGGTTTTAACCCTTCGCTGATGAGCCATTTATCGCCAATAGCCTGCGCCGCCACGACATTGCGGGCTTCGACCTGGCTTTTATCGTTAACCACCATCACCATTGCGTCGCCGCGCGGCGTGCGGGTTACGCCCTGCTGGGGGACAAGGATGGCATTAGGCTGGACGCCTTCATCAATGCGGGCGCGAACAAACATACCGGGAAGCAGACTGTGTTGCGGGTTAGGGAAAACCGCCCTGAGCGTGATAGAGCCGGTGCTTTCATCTACGGTAACGTCGGAAAATTGCAGCGTGCCTTTAATCGGGTAGACCTGACCATTTTCCATTACCAGTTGAACCGTGCTACTGGCACTGTCTTTATGCAGGTTACCTTGTTCGACGGATTGCTTGAGTCGCATAAAGTCGTTGCTTGATTGCGTCACGTCGACATAAATCGGGTCGAGTTGCTGCACGGTAGCCAGTTCAGTTGACTGACCATTAGTCACCAGCGCGCCTTCAGTCACATTAGATTTTCCTATACGCCCGCTGATGGGTGAGGTGACTTTGGTATACGCAAGGTTAATACGCGCGCTTTCAACAGCGGCTTTTGCCGCCACAACGGCGGCATCGGCCTGGCGGGCGTCGGCAATCGCCTGATCATATTCCTGTTGGCTGATATATTTTGTGCCGACCAGTGGAACATAGCGTTTGACCGTCAGGTGCGCGATAGCCGCAGCCGCTTCGCTTTTAGCAAGTTCGCCTTTAGCGCTGTCATAATCGGCCTGATAAGTGGCAGGATCGATCTGATAAAGCGACTGCCCGGCCTCTACATCGCTACCTTCGGTGAAGTTTCTTTTAAGCACGATCCCGCTCACCTGGGGGCGAACCTCCGCAATGCGAAATGCGGACGTACGTCCGGGAAGTTCGGTCGTTACGGCTAGCGGCGCTGTTTCGACCACGTGGACGGTGACTTGCGGCTCGCCGGCATGAGCCTGGGTATCTCCCTGGTCATTACAACCGGCCAGCAGCGCAGCAGAGAATATGATGAATGAGGGCAGGAGTGAAAACCTGGCATGTTTCGTCATTACTGTTCCTTAAAAAACCGAAAGCTCGTTATTCACCGGATAACGGTAAGGCGTTAACGCGCGAAAAATAGAATAGCAGTGGGGTATCCTACAAATTATTAGCTTGTGATGTAAGCAATACTTATTTTGGGATGGGGTTCACGGCACATAAAAGCAAAAAAAAAGAACTATTCCCTGTCGTTTCATAATGTCCCGATTAGTAAAATCATGATGTTGAATAACATAAATAGAAATATATATTTTATATGAATATGTTTTATTAATTTATTTGTTTTTATTATTGATTTGGCGATATTGTGCGAAATAAAAATGGCTGTCTCTCGTCTGACTAAAAAGGACATGATAAAGTTGTTTTTTGTGCTGAGTATTTTATCAGCGTATTTATCGTTTTTATGGTCCAGGATATCTTAATTATGGCGAAGAAAACGAAGGCGGATGCGCTTAAAACGCGGCAACATTTGATTGAAACCGCTATTGCGCAGTTCGCTTTGCGCGGCGTTGCCAACACGACGTTGAATGATATCGCTGATGCCGCTGATGTCACGCGGGGCGCCATCTACTGGCACTTTGAGAATAAAACGCAGTTGTTTAATGAGGTTTGGTTACAGCAACCACCTTTACGCGAACTTATTCAGGATAGGCTTACGGGATGCTGGAATGATAATCCTTTACAGGATCTACGAGAGAAATTTATTGCAGCCTTACAATATATTGCGGCAGTGCCTCGTCAGCAGGCATTAATGCAGATTTTATATCATAAATGTGAATTCCATAATGGTATGATATCGGAACAGGCCATTCGGGAGAAGATTGGTTTCCATCATCAGTCGCTGCTTGAAGTATTACAGCGATGTATGGATAAAAAGCTGATCTCAGGCAGTCTTGATCTGGATGTCATATTAATTATTCTGCATGGTAGTTTTAGCGGAATAGTAAAGAACTGGTTAATGAATCCCACAAGTTATGATCTTTATAAGCAGGCGCCTGCATTAGTCGATAATGTATTAAAAATGCTAAGCCCGGATGGCAGTGTGAGGCAATTAATGCCAAATGAACAACAGGCGGAAGAAGCCTGAGATTATTTTGAGTTGATATTATATATTGGCCTTGTGAATATATTGGCAGGGTCCCGAATATCGCGAGCAATTTCCTCTGCCGTACGCGGCTTGCCAAGCAGGAACCCCTGAAGCGTATGGCATCCTAACTGGGTCAAAAATTGTTGCTGTGTTTCATTTTCTACCCCTTCTGCCACAATTTGCAGATTTAACGCTTTCGCCAGCGCGACAATAGCCGCAACAATGGTCGCGCCGTCGCCTGCCTCGCTGAGTTCATGTACGAAAGCGCGATCAATTTTTAGTTCGCACGCCGGAAGACGTTTCAGATAGAGAAGGCTGGAATAACCGGTGCCAAAGTCGTCAATAGAGGCCTTAACCCCCATTTCCGTTAATCTGGTGAGTATAGCGACGCTTTGCTCTGGCTTGTTCATCGCCGTGGTTTCGGTGATTTCCAGAATCAATAAATCGGGACGGATACTGTGTCGGGCCAGGCTCCGCGTAATGGTGTCCACAAGCCCGGGCTGCTCAAATTGTAAGGCGGACAGGTTTACCGCCACTGACCATAAGGCGTATCCCTGTAAGTGCCACTCGCGGAGCTGTCGACACGCCTCGTCTATCACCCAGCTACCGATAGTGACGATAAGACCCGTTTTTTCCGCCAGCGGTAAAAACTGGTCAGGATTCAGTACGCCTTGTTTTGGATGATACCAGCGCAACAGGGCCTCAAATCCTACAATAGGGCCGGCAGGAGCCTGAAATTTAGGCTGATACACCAGCCTGAGCTCTTGTCTTTCCAGCGCCAGCCACAGGTCATTCATTAGCTGAAGTTGGGTTTGCGCCAGCATATTCATTGATGGCTGAAAGAAATGGTATCCGTTACGCCCTGTATGCTTCGTGTGGTACATCGCGGCATCGGCGTTGAACATCAGTTCCCGTTCGTTTTTTCCGTCCAGCGGATAGAGCGCTATTCCCACGCTAAGGGTGACGACCAGTTCATACGGATCTATCGTAAAGGGCGCATCTATCGAATGTACCAGCGCGCTGGCAAGGGAAGCCGCTTCGTCAGGCGCGCTGACTTCTGCAAGCAGCACAAATTCGTCGCCGCCAATCCGCGCCAGGGTAAACTGACCGCTCAGCGGGTGGTTCAGACGATGCGTGACCGCTACCAGTAGCTTATCGCCAATATCATGACCATAAGCGTCATTAACGGCTTTAAAGCCATCCAGATCCATAAACAGTAGCGCGAAAGACGTGCCTTCCCGATTCGCTTTGCTGATGGCCTGTTCCAGACGATCCTCAAGGAGTACCCGGTTTGGTAAACGGGTGAGCGTATCATGCAGCGCCAACTGCGCCAGTTCCTGGTTCGCCTGCGCCAGTGAAGAGGCAAGTAGTGCGGTACGGGCCTGAAGCCGGGCGTCAAATAAAGAAACCAGCAGAGTAATGCCCAGGATAGTCAGCGCGACCACGCTGACAAGAACAGCCAGCCAGTTGCTATCGACGCCACGATGCTCCATCGGCCAGTTTTGGGGAAAGTGTGCGGCCTTCATACCGGCGTAATGCATGCCGGCGATAGCTATCCCCATTAATACCGCGGCGCCTGCTCGCCTCAGGGCGACATCTGTTCCCTCATGACGCAGGCGGAACGTGAGCCACAGCGCGCCGCAGGACGCCAGTAGCGCGATAATGATAGAGAGGGCAACCCACGCGCTATTCCAGACGATAATGGAAGCAAATTGCAGCGCCGCCATCCCGGTATAATGCATTGCGCTGATGCCCAGTCCCATCACCAGCGCGCCCGGCAGTAAACGGCGCAGGCGCAGTTTTTCAGCGCTGACCAGCCATAGCGCAAACAGGGAGGAGCCGATCGCGATCAGCATGGAGAGGCCGGTGAGGAACGGATCGAAGCGCATGTTCATCGCGTGATCCATCGCCAGCATCCCGACAAAATGCATCGCCCAAATACCGACGCCCAGCGCGAAGCCGCCGCCCATTAGCCATATTCTGGCGTTTGATCGGGCGCTTCCGGCTACGCGTCCGGCCATATTTAATGCGGTATAGGACGCAAAAATAGCGACAGCAAATGAAACCGCCACAAGGATGTGGTTGTACTCACTAACCGGCATGTATCATTAGCTCATTGGTTATGCAGGAAAAGAAAAGGACGAGACAGTATCACCCCTTCTTTTATCCTCAACGTGTTTTAATTCCCTGTTTTTATAAGGGATAAAAGAAATCCGGGTGATAAATAATCATAGGTTAAATCGCCCGGTTCGCTACTCCAGATCGGTACAATTGATCAATTTGAGAGGGTTAACCGAATCCATGTTTCGGCACTTATCCTGTTCAGTTGCCATCAATTCGATCCATTGCATCAAAAGCGCATCAAAAAGAAAAACGGAGACGGCAAAAACAACCAGCCACCAATACTTACGTATCATCGTCAAATCCTGTGTATTCATGCCCATGCGTGCTGGGAATATACATGAAATTTTGACGCTGAAAAGCGGACTTACAATGCTTTTACTTCTCTGAAGATAGCGCGTTTATCCCGACATTTCGCTGCTTTTTGGACAGGTTTTGTGTTTTTCTCTTTTTGACTTTTGCAAGTTCATTTTCTGAATAATGCGAAGTGACGCTCAATCTTCTGAGCCCCATTTTTACGTACTCATTATTGAGTTCAATACCGATAAACTTACGACCTGACGCCGCTGCGACAGCGCCTGTGGTGAAACTGCCCGCGAAAGGGTCCAATACGGTATCGCTCGGGTTAGAAGAGGCCAGTATGATCCGTTTTAACAGCGCGCTGGGCTTTTGCGTAGGATGGTTTTCATATTCATCCATCAGATAACGTACGCGAGGAAATGACCAGACGTTGCCCGGCACTTTTTTCTGATTGTATGGTTGGGGCGGGTTTTTTCGATAATCGATTAGCGCGCGCTTAGCGCCCGTGGTGGTCTCGACCAGAATCGCGTCACGGTTAAAGGTATAGCTTTTCGGGTTCTTTACCATCATCAGGATCGGTTCATACATAGAACCAAAGTATTTTTTCGCCTGCACCCCGGAACTATCATAGGACCAGACGATACGGCTTTTGATGGTAAAAAGCGTTCGGCATTTGAGATCGATATACGGCATATTTTCTGTGCTATTCATGATGTACATGGTGCCGTGTTTCTTCAGTACGCGGTGGCACTCATCAATGCATTCATACAGCCAGGCCAGAAAAGACGCTTCGTCCCAGGATTCGACCATACCGTCGAAATCTTTTCCGATATTGTAAGGCGGATCGGCAAAAATTAAGTCAATGCTTTCAGAAGGCAGTTTTTTAAGTTCTGTTAGCGCGTCACCGTGAATAATCTTCTTCGATTCATCGCCAAAGTACTGAGGTTCACATTCCGCTTTCATGACCAAATTCCATGTGATGCGTATAAAAAAGGCGCTTCCCCATGCCGAGTAGCGCCTTTTTAAACAAGCAGTTAGCTAATCGAAATTAGTTCATGCCGTACTGTCAGATTAGCTGTTTTCATGCTTTGAGGTGGTTTTTATATTTTATTTAAAATCAATTGGTTATATGAAATTATGACTGTATATTGTTCCAGTGCTTTTTGTTGTTTATGCTATTATGCAAGCAATTCTGTATAAACATTTGTATAAACACTTTGGGCTGGGTGGTGGTCTATGGCTGGCGAACTTAACAAACTGAGCGACAGGAAGTTAAAGGGATTACATGGCATCCCGGCCAGTAAGATTGAGTTTTATGCTGATGGTGCCGGGTTGAGCGCTAAGGTAACGAAAGCTGGTGGCATTAGCTGGGTGTTTACTTACCGACTCGACGGGCAGAAGCTGCATCGGCTGACTCTGGGGCGCTACCCTGATATGAGTCTCAGAGAGGCCCGTTCTTCGCGTGATAAATGTCGTCAGTGGTTGGCCTCTGGTAAAGACCCAAAGCACCAGTTGGCGCTCACTACTCAGGAAACGCTTAAACCAGTCACGGTGCAGGAAGCTATCGAATACTGGATACGCGAATATGCGGAAGAAAACCGCGCGAACGTTGAGCGGCATAAAGCGGAGCTACGCAAACATATTTACCCTTACATTGGGAAAATGGCGCTCGCTGACTGCGAAACCCGATACTGGCTTGACTGCTTTGACAGAATGAAAAAGAAGACGCCAGTTGCTGCGGGTTATGTATTCCAGATGTGTAAGCAGGCTCTGAAATTCTGCCGCGTTCGCCGTTACGCCGTCAGTACCGCCCTTGAAGATTTGAGTATTCCCGATGTTGGTAAAAAGCAGGCGAAAAAAGATCGGGTATTGAAAGATAAAGAGGTTGGGAGATTGTGGGCTGCTATATCTTCCGGCGATGTTTTTCTGCCTTACTACACAAACTTGCTCAGGATCACCACTTTGTTTGGTTGCCGCACCCAGGAGGCCAGATTATCCGAGTGGGCCGAATGGGATATGGAGGCATGGGTATGGACGGTTCCGAAAGCGCATAGTAAAGGCGGTGAAAAGATTGTGCGGCCAGTTCCAGAAGCGATGCGTTCATTTATTGAAATTCTCCACGATGAAACAAAATCATCCGGCTACCTTCTCGGAGTTGTGAAGAATAGCGAGGCGGTTAGCCAGTGGGGCCGTAGCGTTTATAAAAAACTGGGGCATTCTGAACCGTGGACATTGCATGATCTACGGCGAACGCTTGCAACGCATATGAATAATATGGGTATCGCTCCGCATGTTGTTGAACAGTTGCTGGGCCACTCAATGCCGGGAGTTATGGCAATTTATAACCGTAGTCTGTACTTGCCGGAGAAGCTGGACGCGCTGAACAAGTGGTATGACCGCTTAGAACTTCTTGCGGGTAATCATCAAAATGTGGTTCTGTTAACTGTAGCGAATAGAGATTAAACTGATATTGCGGGTCTAGGTCGGCCAACCGAAAAGCGGGAAACCCTACCCGCCTGGCTCGCAAGTTATTAGGGGCGTTGAGGGTGACGATATGTTAATTAACAAGAAAAGCGATTTGCCGGAGTATTTCGATATAGGGAAATATAAAACTTTTGAATCATTAGATGATAGAGAGTTTTTTAATCAGTTATTAATGCGTCATTATATGGTTGCAGATTATGATAAATGGATAGATGAAGATGATTTGAAAATAATAATGTCTAATCCAATAGCTGACAGAAAATATAGTGAGGATGCCTTTGCAGGTGTTGATTACGTGCAATCCGATATGCAGGAAAATAACTCAAATGCAGGTAAGCGGCTTGGTTCGTCAATGCTGATTGAGCCTTTACAGCGTCACGATATATTCAAAATAATGCACTCTAAAAAAGTAGTTGATGAATATGATGATGCTGATACTTTGGGGCTGTTTGACTGCATTAATCTGATTGATAATTTCGGGGATGATTTTTTTGTTAAATTGGACTTACGTTATCCTGATGAATTTTTAATTGAAGATTTATCATCTTTGCTTTCATTATGGCGAAATTCCTTAAATATTCCAGACCCAAATAATGAACTATCAATAAATTCTTGGGAAGTAGCCAGAAGGAAGATAATAAGTTATGGAATCTTCCCCTATGCTGACCTGTTCTGCTGGCAAAAAATTACAGGAAACAGGATAAGCAGTAGTGTTATTGCCGGTTCGATTTTCCCTGATCTATCAGTCGGAGAAAAGAAACTCTGTGAAACTATTCGGCCTTTTTTCGAAAAAAATCTTGCAAATTTTTCGTTGGAAAAGTTTGAGAGAGAAATTCGGGAGAGGTTGATTGAGCAAAAAAATAGGCGTAGGAAATGAATTTTTTTCCTCTGTATCAGTAAGATGATGTAGATATCAATATTCCTCCACAACACAAGAACAGTTAGGAAAGTGTCCTTCTGAATGTGTTAAGTGGAGGAAGCATGTCAAATACTCGTTTTACCCCGCCAACACCAGAACAACGCCGCACCATTCTCGCAGAATATGGCATTAAGTTTGATCGCCGTATTCGTGAAAGTGAATGCTTCGAAATAACCAGCCTTTCCCGTTCCACCCGCTGGTATATGGAGAACGAAGGTAAATTCCCGCCACGCTGCCACTTTGGCCGTAATAGTTGCGCATGGCTTCTGTCAGATGTTCTTTGGTGGGTTCGCAATCCACCTGCTGTTGAGAACGTCAACACCCCTTACAACCGTAAATCCGCGTAAGGGGGGCGCTATGCAAAAATTAAATGAGTTGGTTCCGGTTAACCCCGGAAATATTGGCGGCGTGACGGTATCGCTGGTCAGTGCAAAAAAACTCCATGAGTTTCTCGGCGTTGGGCGTGATTTCACCACATGGATTAAGGGGCGTATCAGCCAGTATGGTTTTACTGCTGGTGTAGATTTTACGGTGGTTGAAAATTTGAGCGCCCCCGTTTCGGGGAGCGCAAAATATCGCCAACAAATTGCACATGATTACCTGATCACCATCGACATGGGTAAAGAGCTGGCAATGGTTGAGCGCAACGAAAAAGGGCGGGAGGTGCGCCGCTACTTCATCAACTGCGAACGCCAGGCAAAAGCCGCCGCTAATATCCCCCAGACGTTACCGGAAGCCCTGCGCCTTGCTGCTGATCTGGCCGAAAAGGCAAGCGAACTTGAAAACCGGCTGGTGGCCGCTGCGCCAAAAGTTGATTTCGCTGATCGCGTGGCGGAGATCAGTAAGGGGATTTCCATTCCAAACTATGCCAAAGCCGTAGGGCTTGGCCCCATCAAATTATTCGGCTGGATGAGGCAACAGGGGATTCTCATCAATGGTGGCCAGCGCCACAACCTGCCTATGCAGCGTTATATCGATAGCGGTTATTTTGCCGTTCGCCAGGGAACGTATGAAACGAATGGCGAGGTAAGAGCCTCATTCACAACGATGCTGACGGGGAAGGGTGAGCAGTGGTTAACGAAAAGACTGATCGCTGGTGGTGTATTGCCGGAGGTGCCGAATGCTGACGCTGAATAAAACAAAGGCAGCTTTGCAGAGCTGCCAATGTCACTACGAAAAACCGAAACAGATTAAGCATACCAGGGTTAATGCTGGTGGTCAAAGAATGAGCCAGCGCAATTCTGCGCCCGCTGATTTTATTCAGCCTTTTGGCTCAATACCTTTCTTTCGGAGGGCTTCCCGGCCTAATTCCTTCATCCAATTTGCGAGGCTAACACTCTCTGCTTGGGCTTCTTTTTCAAATTGCTCTTTAAGTTCGGGGGGGATTCGAATCTGGAACGCTGGTGCTTTCCCCGCTCCTTTTGGTTGCCGATCTCGTTTAATGGGTGTTGACATGTGCGTACCTATTGGCGTACTGTTTTCTTTAATAGGTACACACCTTAACACGGTGCTATCTAAAAAAACAACGCCCCGGACTGTTCGAGCAGTACCGAGGCGTCTCACCAAACCGTTAAGTGAGGTAACAGTTATGGCTGACAATCAGTCTACCCAAACTCGCCCGGAATTTACATGGTTATTCCTGGCAACCCCAGATCACACTCCTGAATGCACCCCAGTAGTGCTTCGCTTTGATGCTGACACGGAAGCTAAAGCCCGCGCCGCTTTCCCCGGCTGGGATTTAGTTTTTGCCGCCAAAATCCGCGCTCAGGCTCCTTGCCGCGTTGCGTTCTTCGATTACACCACCCGCCGCGGGTGGGAGTTCGACAGCGCCGCGATTCAGGAGGTGCGTCATGCGTAAGGTCAAATGGTCGGAAATTGACATTGAAGATGAACTGCGCCGCCTGGAAGCGTTGCTCTCAACATCGCTGTATATGAATTTTGATGATGAAACCGAGTACAGCGTTGCGATGGATCTGATCAGCATGTCGTTGTCCCGCGTTCGTGAACTAAAAGCGGCAAGTGAGGTGACCCATGCGTGATATTTACCATCAGCTTGTTAAGAGCACTCCTGATTTTAAAAACTTCACTGATGAGGCTTTGGCTGAATCCAGCGATTTATATTCTGCTGGCGCATTTGCCATCAATAGTGCGCTCACACTGATCGGCAATCTGGCGTTTGATGCAATCAATGCAGAGGACTATTCCGATGAAGATGCCCGGCGTGATTTGATCCTTGTAAGCCATGCATTGCGTCACCTTCCCAGAATGGCGCAAGCACTCAATCAGAGTAGTGATGCTGCGGATTATGTGCGTACCCAGCGTAATAAAGCAGGGGAGCAATCATGATCAGTCACTTGAAATTTAACGAGCTTGAAAACCGAGTCGATTTGCTGGTTAACCGCGTTCTGGAGTTAGAGCAGCAGGTGCGCACACTCACCGAAAGCCAGGGGGGAGATATTCCTCCCGGTATGGCTCCGGTCGCCACGCTGGCGGCTGAGTTCGGCATATCGACGAAAAAAGCCGAAGAGCTGGCAAAAAACACGGGCGTGATGCTGGTCAGAATGAAAGCTGGTGGCTTTATCGCGCCGGATAACAAGTTCAGAGAGGTGGCGAGGCAGGTTCTGCGCAGCGCGAAGCGCAAATATGGATCGGCGTACTGGTATCACCCATTACTTGGCAAATTTCAGATGAGCGGAGGTATCCCGCAATGACCGATATTTTTGAAGTGATAGGCCCATTGTTCCGCAAACTGACCGAAACCTGTATTGCTCACCAGATAGCGGAAACCGGTTCGGCAACCTTGCTGGTGGAAAGCGATAAGTATATGGCCCGCTATCGCTTCACGCTGGAGCCGCGCGTAACTGAAAACGTATTGATGAAATATATGATTTTTGGCTGCTTTGAAGAATTCGGGCGCGATGAGGGGTTAAGGCGTTTGCGGGATATTCTGCTGACCTGCTTTACCGACGATGGCGATATTAACGAAATGGGGTTGCAGATAGTGAAAAGCTGCCACCTTGAGTACCTGCATGAAGACCTGGGCGCGGATATGTCCAATAAGGTGTTGCACTGATGAAGATGAAGAATGCCCCGAATATCAAATTTCTGCCGAAAGATAAATTTACTGAGGCGATTATCTTTGCGGGTGAAGATGCCTATTCACATGTGCAGCACTGGATCGAGAGCGAAGGTAAAAGGGCGTGGGATGATGTGCCGCCTGTTTATCTGGGCAAAAGGCAACTGGCAGAACTGGAACGATTAAACATCGTTGATAACGGCCGTCGCAGTGTTCGTGTGATCCGCGCTGGCGAGCTTTCCGAAATGCAGATAAGCACTATCGCAACCAAACTGGCGCTGGCGGATGTGAAAGAGGCCCGGCTGTTTAATGGCATGTTTGAGCCTCAGCCGAAGGAGGACTGGACGGGCAGGCTTCCACTTCTCAAAGAAGAGGCCGAACGCGGGGAAAGTATTGTGGTGAACTTGCCTGTGAAAAAACGGGAGCCAAAGCCTGAACCGGGCGATGAACTCAAACCCCGCGTGGAAAGCCGCAGCGATGGTCTGTACTGGATCACGCCAAAGGTGGACAAGGATAGTGGCGAGATCATCAATAACGAAACGTGGCTGTGCTCGCCTCTTGAGGTAGTCGGTTCCGGTAGTGACGGGGCAGAGCGCTATCTTGTTTTGCGCTGGCGTTCGCCGCGTGGCCACGAAGATATTACCAGGGCGATCCCCTGTGCTGATATCGGTGAGCGCGACGGCTGGCGCTCACTTAAAGCTGGTGGGGTGAATGTGACCACTAAAAGCACCTTCCGGGCGATTCTGGCCGACTGGTTGCAGCAAAGCGGCACTGATCGGGAATGGATTATCACCCATACCACTGGCTGGCATCATGGCGCATATATCATGCCTGATGGTGAAGTGATTGGTGATCCAGAGACGCCCATTCTCTTTAACGGTCGCAGCGCTGCATCTTCCGGGTATGCCATTGCTGGTACTGCTGCCACCTGGCGGGATTCCGTCGCCCGTCTGGCCGGGGGCAATCCGTCCATGATGCTGGGCGTGGCAGCGGCATTATCCGCGCCGCTTATTGGCCTGGTGGGTGCTGATGGTTTCGGCGTCCATTTGTTCGAGCAGTCGAGCGCCGGTAAGACCACTACCGCCAATATTGCGAGCAGCCTGTGGGGTGAGCCTGATGCGTTGCGGCTTACCTGGTACGGTACTGCGCTTGGCATAGCAAACGAAGCGGAGGCGCATAACGACAGCCTGTTACCGCTTGATGAGGTAGGACAGGGCAGCAGTGCCAAAGATGTTGCCACGTCTGCTTACACCCTGTTTAACGGTGCCGGAAAGTTGCAGGGAGCCAAAGAGGGCGGCAATCGGGAGCTTAAACGCTGGCGCACTGTGGCGATCAGCACCGGGGAAATGGATATTGAAACCTTCCTGGCTGCTGGTGGGCTGAAAGTGAAAGCGGGCCAACTGGTGCGCTTGCTCAACATCCCTATGGAGAAATCGACGGCCTTTAACGGTCTGCCAAACGGCAAGGCTCATGCTGACGCACTGAAAGAAGCCTGGATTGATAACCACGGGGCGGCGGGGCGTGAGTGGGTTAAATGGCTGGCGGCTAACCAGCAGGAGGCTAAACAGGCGGTGCGTGACGCGCAAACGCGCTGGCGCGGCCTCATCCCGGCGGATTACGGTGAGCAGGTACACCGCGTGGCCGAACGCTTTGCAATCCTCGAAGCCGCGCTGGTAACTGGTGCATCAATCACCGGATGGAGTGAACAGGCCAGCCGTGACGCTATCCAGCATAGCTTTAACGCCTGGGTGAAAGAGTTCGGCACGGGTAACAAAGAGCACCAGCAGATCATCGAGCAGTGCGAGGCGTTCCTGAATGCCTACGGTTTCAGTCGTTACCTTCCTTACCCGGAAAGCGATGCACGCGATTTGCCAATTAAAGAGCTGGCTGGCTACCGTACAGGAAACCCATCCGGGGATGAGGTTTACAAGTTCTACACCTTCCCTGCGGCATTTGAACGGGAGATTGCCAGCGGCTTTAACCATACGCAATTTGCCAGGGCTTTAGCCAGCGCGGGGATGCTTGAGACCGGGGATAAAGGGAGGTACAAGAAGAAAGCACTCCGCAAGATGGGCGGCAAGCAGCATGTGTTTTATGTGCTGATGTTCTCGCCGGATGAAGAGTAATTTTTTATACAGGTGAGGATTATATAGGTGGGTTATGTGGGTTACGTGGTAGTTAAGTTTCTTAACATTCTGATTTTAAAGGGATTGAATAACCCACCAGTAACCCACTAAACGCCACTTATAACCCACTGGCAGGGCAAAATAACCCACTGCGAAAATCGTAACCCACCTTAAAAACGGATAAGTGGGTTATTTCAGGGGCTGAGTGGGTTACGTTTTCGTGTTGATTAAATGTTAACTTGTTGAATATATGTAATAAAAAATACTTAGCAAGCGAAGATAACCCAATAACCCACGTAACCCGCTACGTTTTGTATATATACGCGAAAAAATAACGAGGTCATTATGAAACTGATTGGCAAAGATAACGGGCATATGAGCGATCTCAAGTTTCTCTATAGCGCCGTTGATGAGCTTTCAAATAAAGATGAGATTACGGTGACGGATTTTCTGGCTCTGAGCGCTTTTGTCACTTCTGAAAAGCTTGATCTGGAAGCGTACCAGTCTGGGCTGGAAGAAGGGGGGCAAGAGTTGTCGAAAGATGCCAGCGCTTACCTCGATCTTCTACAGAGGATGGCGGCTGATTTGTCGTACCCAACCTCTGGCCTTGAGAACGCTATCCATAGCGCACAATCAACGGCAAGCTGGGCTTTCTATCAGTGGGGGCTGGATAAAGAATAATCATCCTGCCATGTAAGCTAGTGGCCTGGTTTTCCCAGGCCATATTTTAAAGCAGACCTAACAGCGCGGAAGCGCCAGCGCCAACGATACTGGCAACGGTGCCATTTTCCAGTAACTGTTTCAGTATTGATTTAGCCTGTGGATCGCCAGAGTTAGCCACTTTCTCGACAAGTTCAGTAATACTGATATTCACCAGCATATGATTACTTTCACCTATTTGAACTTGCTCACCACTGACGGAGCCAATGTTAAAAGTATTCATACTCTTTGCTGTCCTGTGTGCGTCGGAAGAAAGATTCTCTACGGATAGCGTAAGCAAGTGGGGATGCGTTGTACCCACGTTCAGCGTTCCATTCCTTGATATTGAAAGATCGACAACTTTAAGACTTAACTCACGGCTTCCAATCTTCTGAATCAGAATATCGCCCAATTCAATTTGCGGTTCGTCAGTAAACGGGATATCTACCTGATTTTTTCCTGTGTTCCGGCTTCCTTTAAACTCCTCGCCGGAAATTAAAAAAATATCCGGGTACGCCATATCATCAAAATCGAAGTCCATAAAATCCCCCAGAAGTGGTGTTTTTCCCGTTCATATTATCAAACTTTGTAAATTATTTGTTCTCCTGTTTTCGCTGCTGTTTGCGACAACATAGAGGTGTTTACTCATTGATTATTATGTATATCTTGAAGAGTGGCACTCAGACGTGAGCCGCCACTGTCCACCTGGTTTTTTCCCGTTCTGCGACGGTTTCCTTTCCAGGTGGACATCCCTCCAAGCGCTGGTTTCACGTCTCAACGTTAATTGTTACGGAAACCACTCCATGAAGAAATTACTTGAATTACGCCAGCAGAAAGCCGCACTCAAAACCCAGATGCGTTCCATGCTGGAAAAAGCTGACAGCGAAAAGCGAAGCCTCAACGATGAAGAGGGCAAGCAGTTCGATGAACTCCGCGCCCAGGCTGATGCGCTTGAAGTTGAAATTACCCGCCTTGAGGCCGTCGCCGACGATCAGCGCAATTTGCCTGGTACTTCTGTTGAAGGTAACGGTGTAAGCAACGATGAGCTGCGCCACTACATCATGACCGGCGATACCCGCTCTCTCTCCACGTTGGTGCAGGCTGACGGCGGTTATACCGTTATCCCTGAGCTGGACAAAGAGATCATGCGCCAGTTGCAGGATGACAGCGTTATGCGCTCCATCGCCACGGTGAAGACCACCAAAACCAACGAATACCAGAAGCTGGTGTCAGTGGGTGGCACTACCGTTAAGCGCGGCACCGAAGGCGAAGCGCGTACCGAAACCAGCACACCGAAGATGGAGCGCGTTGATATCAAACTCAACCCGATCTACGCCTACCCGAAAACCACTCAGGAAATTCTCGACTTCTCCGAAGTTGATATTCTGGGTTGGTTGTCTTCCGAAATCACCGACACCTTCACTGCTACCGAAGAAACCGACTTTGTGAACGGCGACGGTGATAAAAAATCCAAAGGGTTCCTGTCCTATCCGCGTGCGGCCACCAGCGATAAAACCCGTCCGTTCGGCACGCTGGAGAAGATGGAGGCTGCTGCCGTTTCCTCTGATGGTCTGATCGACCTGCTGTACAAGCTGAAAGCCAAATACCGCAAAAATGCCGTATGGGTGATGAACTCCAACACTGCCGCTACGCTGCAAAAGCTGAAAAACGGCAACGGGGATTACATCTGGCGTGATCGTCTCGTCGCTGACTCCCCTGATACCCTTCTTGGCCGTCCGGTTCAATATCTGGAAACGATGCCTGATGCGGATGCGGGTGAAGCGTTCCTGGCTGTCGGCGACTTTAAGCGCGGTTACTTCATCGTGGATCACACTACTGGCGTGCGTACCCGCCCCGACAACATCACCGAACCTGGTTTCTACAAGGTGCACACCGATAAATACCTGGGTGGCGGCGTGGTGGACTCCAACGCCATCAAGGTGCTTGAGCTTTCCGGCTCCGGTTCCTGATCTGACGTTTAAGGGGCTTCGGCCCCTTTTTGCCCTCTGTGGAGTCCAATAATGAAAACAATCGATTTTGAAATCCGTACCTCCGAACTGAGTGCCAGCAACAAAAAGCTGGTGGGCTATGCCGTGCGCTGGAACAGCCTGTCAGAAGTTATCTGGGATGAGTTCCGCGAGCAGTTTGCGCCGGGGGCGTTTAAAGACAGCCTGGCATCCGGTAGCGATGTGCGTGCGCTGTACGAGCATAACTATACCCAACTGCTGGGGCGTACCAAATCCGGCACGCTGGTGTTGGCCGAAGATGATACCGGGCTACGCTTCGAACTGACCCCGCCGAATACCCAGCTTGGAAACGATGTGCTGGAGCTGGTGGAGCGTGGAGACATTTCCGGCATGAGCTTCGGGTTCCGTGCGCTGAAAGAGTCCTGGGATATTACTCCTACACCGTATATTCGCACTGTTACCGCTGCCGAGCTGCGGGAGATCACCGTTACTTCTATGCCTGCTTACCCTGAGTCCGGCGTGGAAATTGCGCACCGTTCTCTGTTCTCCCAACATCCTGAACTGCGCCGCGCTGGTGATAACCGCCGACGCTGGGCTGACTTAGCGGGGCTGTGATATGTGGAATATCTGGCCTTTTGGCCGTAAATCTGAGCCATCCGAACAGCGCAGCATGACGATTGATGAGTTTCTGGCGATGGCAGGGATTCCAAATACCGGATCAGGCGAATATGTGTCTGCTGGTACTGCGGAATCTCTGCCGGCGGTGATGAACGCCGTGTCAGTTATCAGTGAGGCAGTGGCAACAATGCCCTGCTATCTCTACCGCGTGCGCAACGATAACGGGCGAGAAGCGCGGGAGTGGTTGAGTAATCATCCGGTAGATTTTCTCCTGAACGAGCAACCGAACGACTGCCAGACGCCTTACCAGTTCAAGCGCACGATGATGCGTCATTGCCTGCTGAATGGTAACGCCTATGCGGTGATCCAGTGGGGCCGTGACGGCCAGCCGCAATCCCTGCATCCGTATGCGCCGGGGGCGGTTGTTCCTGAGCGTATCGGCCAGCATAAGTACAAATACACCGTTACTGAACCGTTTACCGGGGCAGTGCGCACCTACCTGCAGGAAGAGATTCTGCACCTGCGTTACTCGACCGATGATGGTTTTCTGGGGCGCTCGCCGATCACCATCTGCCGTGAAGCGCTGGGGTTAGGTCTGGCCCAGCAGCGCCACGGTGCCAGCATTATGAAAGATGGCATGATGGCGGCGGGCGTAGTCACTACTGCTGAATGGCTCGATAGTGTGAAGGGTAAGCAGGCGCTGGACGCGCTTGAGCGCTACAAAGGTGCCAGAAATGCCGGTAAAACACCGATCCTTGAAGGTGGCATGGACTATAAGCAGCTTGGCATGAGCAATCAGGATGCCGAGTGGCTGGCCTCCCGGCGCTTCACCATCGAAGATATTGCCCGCATGTTTAACGTTTCTCCCATCTTTCTGCAGGAATACAGCAACAGCACCTACAGCAATTTTAGTGAGGCGAGCCGCGCCTTTCTTACCATGACAATGCGCCCGTGGCTGGCGAACTTTGAGCAGCAGATTAAATCCGCGTTGCTGGTGGCATCGCCTGTACCCGGAATTCGTTATCAGGTGGAGTTCGACTCTGCCGATCTTCTTCGAGCCACTCCAACCGAACGTTACGCAACTTATGAGCGCGGTATCAAGAACGGGATCATGAACCCGAACGAAGCCCGCGAACGCGAAGGGATGCCGCCGCGTGAAGGTGGCGACGAATACAGCCAGGCATGGAAGCAGGAAGTGAAGGTCAGTACCGGTTCTGAGAATAAGGAGGATGCGTCATGAGGCCGGGAGGATTAAGGCAACGCGTTACGATTCAGAATTTTACTACCAGCCGAACCCCTTCTGGTGGCGTCATTCAGGAATGGTACGACGTTGCGACAGTCTGGGCAGAAGTTAAGGGGATCAGTGGCCGTGAGCTGATTGCTGCGGGTGCTGAAATGTCCGAGGTTACATTTCGTATGTGGGTACGTTACCGCTCTGACGTAACCAGCGCCAGCCGGATCATCTGGAAACAGAAAGGACATGATGCAAAAGCATTTGATATTCAGTCGGCAATTCCTGATGAAAAGGCTACCAGGCTGGAGTTGCTTTGTAAGGGAGGGCTTAAGCTGTGAGTGAACTAATTGGGCTTGATGAGGCAAAACTTCACTGTCGCATCGATAACGATGATTCCTATGAAGATGCAATGATTCAGGCATACATCGAAGCGTCGC
Organism: Salmonella sp. A29-2; assembly: GCF_020150755.1. NCBI lineage: Bacteria > Pseudomonadati > Pseudomonadota > Gammaproteobacteria > Enterobacterales > Enterobacteriaceae > Salmonella > Salmonella sp. A29-2. The sequence continues at coordinate 489,498 of NZ_CP083731.1, forward strand.
TGGAAGTCTGCCAGAAGCATATCGGTAAGCGGTTCGGTGCTGGTCTGGAATTCACTCCTGCCATCAAGATCGGATGCCTTATGTACGTTTCCCAACTGTACGAATACCGCACGATGATTAGTGATGTGGAGGCGAAAGAGATCCCCCTTGCTATCTCTGCATTGTGGTCTGTGTATCGCGATGTGGGGGTGTACTGATGCCGTGGCAACCAATGCGCCGGTGCACTGAGCCGGGATGTAATAAGCGGGTGAAGTCTGGTAAGTGCGATGAGCACAAGCGGGAAGCCTGGCGGGCGGAAGATGCCAGACGCGGCCACCGTCGCGCCCGTGGTTACTCAGCATCATGGGAGAAGTACCGCGCTCAGTACCTGAAACGTCAGCCGCTGTGTGTCGAGTGCCAGAAGCTGGGCCTCTACGTTCCTGCAAAGATTGTTGATCACATCATCCCTATCGATGGCGGTGACGATGTTCTGTTCTGGCCTGAGTGGAATCACCAGCCGTTATGCCAGATGCATCATAACCAGAAGACCACGCAGCAAGACCCCATCACCAAAGCGAACCGTAAGGCAGGGCTGTACCGAGAGCAGGAAAAGCGTGCAGCCCATCGCAATGACTGGATCTATGAGGCCAGCAATGAATGAGAAAGACGTGGTGAATCTGTACCGATCGTTGATGCGCTGCCGTGATGGCTTCATGCGGGGGCGAAGCAGATGCAATGAGCGCCAGCCTGCGCAGCGTATGACCGAGCGTGACCGGGAGTTGCGGGAATGCTTCCGCAATCGCTGACAGGCCGCATGGACGGGGTGGGGGAGGTTTTCAGGACAAACCTCAAGGCGCCAGGCACCGCCCGCCCCCTCAAATTTTTACGCACGGTGATTTTTTTGAAAATAAAACGCGATGGAAACGAGAAATTTTTATGGCAAGACCACCAAAACCGCCAGCTTACCTTGATGAGTTAGCCGCGCAGCAGTGGAAAGCGAAAGCGAAGCAACTGGCCGAGCGTGGCGATCTGACACCCGCCGACTGGAACAACCTTGAGCTTTTTTGCGTCAACTATTCGATGTACCGCAAAGCAGTGGAAGACCTTGCCAGCCGTGGGTTTAGCATTGTTAACAGCCAGGGTGGAGAGAGCCGAAATCCGGCACTGAGTGCAAAGGCCGATGCTGAAAAAATCATGATTAAAATGTCGTCGCTGCTGGGCTTTGATCCGGTAAGTCGTCGCCGTAACCCGGTGGAAACGGAAGAGGAGGACGAGCTTGACCGTCTGGAATGAGTACGCAAATGCGATAAAAACGGGCGAAATTCCGGCCTGTAAGCGCGTAAAACAGGCCGTGGAAAGGTACTTTTCAGACCTGAATGATCCCCGTTATGAGTTCGATACGGCGACCGTAGAGCGGTTTATCGCGTTCTCCCGGCTCTGTCCACACGTCAAAGGCCCGCTGCGGGGCCAGCCTATCGAGCTGGAGCCTTGGCAGCAGTTCGCCTTTGCTAACCTCCTGGGCTTTAAGGTCAGGGAGTCAGGCCGCCGCAAGTACAGCAGCGCCTTTATTGAGGTGCCGCGCAAGAATGCCAAATCCACCGTAGCCGCCATGCTGGCTAACTGGTTTCTGGTGATGGAGAAGGGCCAGCAGGATATCTACACGGCGGCGGTTAGCCGGGATCAGGCCCGAATCGTATTCGACGATGCCCGCCAGATGTGCTTGCTGTCAAAACCGCTGAAAAAGCGCGTCAATATTCAGGCGCATAAGGTCATTTTCCCGAAGAGCAACAGCCTGTTAAAGCCGCTGGCGGCGAAAGCGGCCACCATTGAAGGGACTAACCCCAGCCTGGCGATTGTCGATGAATATCACCTTCACCCGGATAACGGCGTTTATTCCGCGCTTGAGCTGGGTATGGGCGCACGTCCTGAGGCGATTTTGTTCGCCATCACGACCGCCGGGAGTAACGTTGTCTCTGCCTGTAAACAGCATTATGACTACTGCTGCCAGATTCTGGCCGGGGAAGAGAGCAACGATTCGCTGTTTGTCCTGATCTACGAGCTGGACGACGAAAGCGAGGTTGAGCATCCGGAAATGTGGATCAAGGCTAACCCCAACCTGCATGTGTCCGTTGATGCGGCGAAACTGGAGTCCACCATCCAGAAAGCGCGGGGCATACCGTCGCAATGGGTGGAAATGCTGACCAAGCGTTTCAATATCTGGTGCCAGGGCTCCACGCCGTGGATGGGTGCCGGTGCATGGGATGCCTGTGCGCTCGACTATACCGAAGACGATCTGGCCGGAATGGAGTGCTACGCCGGGTTTGACCTGTCCTCTACCAGCGACATTACCAGCGTGAGCTACGCTTTCCCGTTCGACAGGGAGATCCGCTTGCTGACCCGTCATTATCTGCCAGAAGCGCAACTGCTTAACGTCGCCAACAAAAACCGCGCCATCTACCGCCAGTGGGTGAAAGCGGGCTGGATACGCACTACACCCGGCGACTGTATCGACTATGACCGCATCCGTGACGATATTCTGCGCGACGCTGAAACCTTCAATATCAGGCTGGTGGGCTTCGATACGTGGAACGCCACACACTTGCGCACTCAGTTACAGGGGGCTGGCCTCGATGTGGAGCCGTTCCCGCAAACCTATCTGAAATTCAGTCCGGTAGCGAAATCTTTTGAGGTTTTTGTTAACCGCAAGGTGGTGCGCCATCGTGGCGATCCGGTTCTGGCTTGGGCGATTGGTAACGTGGTGATGGAGTCCGACGCCAACGCCAATATCAAACCCAACAAAAAGAAATCCTCCAACAAGATAGACCCGGCGGTTTCTGCACTCATGGCGTTCGGCACATTCCAGGCAGAACACGAAGATTTTGCTTTCGATATGAGCGACAGTCACAAAGAGCGACTGGCTTTATTTAATGGGATTTGAGCATAAAGCGTAAAGGCAGAATTATCTTGAGGTTATCAGGAATATAAAATTGCTCTAGATCACTACATTGCTGTCGTGGAATAGGAAGAGTCTGTTTTGTTGTTTATAAATGTATTGCAGGGCTTTTCCTGTTCAAACTTCTGGTGAAATATGACTGATAAATGGGCTGATTACCTTATTTCTAAAGTCCGATATAACGATAAACACACTCACATTACCCATGTGTATGTGCATGTCGATAATGGCGATACTGTTGGAGAAGGGACATCAGAAACACGGCAGTGGGTAGTGAATAAAATCGATAGCGGCTATACCTTTTACACCATTTTCAAAGGTGATGACGGTAAGTGGAAGAAAGGTCAAAAAGTGGTTAAGGACCGTGTCAACGGTACTGATTACATTACTACTAGACCTAATGGTACATCCAAGGATAACTTAGAAAACCTTCCTGAGTACTAAACACTTTGGTTACTAAAGGCATAAAGCATCAGAATTGTTCTGGTGCTTTTTTGTTTGTTCAGCCAAAGCTGTATAAACATTTGTATAAACAATAATAAAAAAGGCGCATCCCCATGCCGAGTAGCGCCTTTTTATTCAATAACATAGCTGAAATGTATCAGTTCATGCCGTATTTTTTTAATTTTTTACGCAGCGTACCACGGTTGATGCCCATCATCAGAGCAGCACGGGTCTGGTTACCACGGGTGTATTGCATCACCATGTCCAACAGGGGCTGTTCTACTTCAGCCAGTACCAGCTCATACAGGTCATTAACGTCCTGACCATTCAGTTGAGCAAAATAGTTCTTCAGTGCCTGTTTAACCGAGTCACGCAGGGGTTTTTGGGTTACCTGATCCTGAGAGTTAACGGTAGAAACGGTCAGTACGTCAGAATTTACGCGTTGTTCGAACATAGTTCTGTCAGCTCTTTATTTCTGTTTACGCAAAATTTTCGAAGTATGCCTCCAACGCCTCCAGCTGTTCGCTGGCGTCCTCAATAGCGTTGAATGTGCGCCGAAACTGGTCGTCTGGAGCGTGCTCCTGGAGATACCAGGAGACGTGTTTACGCGCGATTCGGTACCCTTTTGCCTGACCGTAAAAGTCATGCAGTTCCCGAACATGCGTGCAAAGCAAGCGCTTTACCTCTGCCAGCGGCAGCGGCGGAAGCAGCTCCCCAGTGTCCAGATAATGCTGGATTTCCCGAAAGATCCAGGGTCTTCCCTGAGCTGCGCGGCCTATCATCAGGGCATCCGCCCCTGTATAGTCGAGAACAGCTCTGGCTTTATGCGGGTTAGTAATGTCGCCATTCGCGATAATCGGAATGGAAACTTTCTGCTTAACTGCCCGAATACTGTCGTATTCAGCTTCTCCGTTGAACAAACAGGCGCGGGTGCGGCCATGGATGGTCAGAGCCTGAATACCACAATCTTCAGCCAGTTGGGCAATCTCTACGCAGTTACGGTGTTCCGGCGCCCAGCCGGTGCGAATCTTGAGAGTCACAGGGACGTCCACTGCGTTTACGACCCCGATGAGTATAGACTTCACTAAATCCGGGTACTGCAAGAGGGCTGAACCTGCCAGCTTACGATTCACTTTCTTCGCCGGGCACCCCATATTGATATCAATAATCTGGGCGCCGCTTTCCACGTTAATACGTGCGGCATCGGCCATCTCAACAGGGTCGCTACCGGCAATTTGCACCGTGCGAATTCCTGGCTCATCAACGTGCACCATCCGTAAACGAGATTTATCGCTTTCCCACACTTGCGGGTTAGAAGACATCATCTCGGATACTGTCAATCCTGCTCCCATCTCATAGCACAGCGTCCGGAAAGGTCTGTCAGTAATGCCAGCCATGGGCGCTGCGATCAGGCGATTTCTGAGCTGATATTGTCCGATGCGCATGAGTTAAGAAATGACCATACTGTGACTGCAAGGCGGCGTATATTACGCATTTTTTGCACGAGATGAAAGGCCAAACTTTGAACAATCCACTGTTGTAGATCAATGAATCGTGCTTAAAAACAGCAAAATAAATTTATAATTCAGTAAAATCATAGGGTTATTTATTGTCGGCGGTTTTGTACGCGCTTACAAATTCCCGTAACTTCTCTCTATTTCTTCGTCCAGAAACAAGATAAGCGGAATAATCTGCTTTTTTTATAAGCTAATTACCCCAAATGAATGGGATCGCCGTCTCGTTTCAGGACAAGATCACTTCCCGCTGCGCGTGATTTTTCTCCATTGTCAGTCGGAAGGGGGCGCACAGACGCGCTTTTGTGTTCATGAACGGCACGGATAAATTTTTCCAGCTGCGCTGAAGAGAGGGCTAGCGGATGCTGCAGAACAACCCGGACAGCATTACTAATGCACGAGGACGATGGCTGCGACCCGTTAAAACGCCAGTATCTTTTGTCCGCTGGTAGCTGCTGATTATCCAGATGGATAGTGACAAAGAAGTCATTTCAGGCATTTATTTGATGAATTTAATGATGTCTCGGTGACAGAAAGGTGTTAAGGCAGTTGTGTGGAGAAAAGCGTGGCCGGGCGACCACGCTGACAAGAATTATTTCTTACGGCCAGTAATGCGGCACCACTCTTCTTTTTCGACGACCGGGTCGAGAGTGAAAAGCTCGGCGTAAGCATCGCAGACGCTTTCCGCCTGGCTGGCGAGAATACCTGAAAGCCCCAGCAGACCGCCCTCAACGGGCAGTACGCTGATTAACGGGGCCAGTTCGCGTAATGGGCCTGCCAGGATGTTAGCGACGACCACGTCGGCTTTCATGGCTTCTGGCTGGTCTTTCGGCAGGTACAGCTCCAGCCGGTCAGACACGCCGTTGCGTTCGGCATTATCGCGACTGGCCTGAATAGCTTGCGGATCGATATCAATACCAATCGCCTTTGCCGCTCCCAGCTTCAGCGCGGCAATCGCCAGAATGCCTGAACCGCAGCCAAAGTCGATCACGGTTTTGCCGTTGAGATCGAGCCCGTCCAGCCATTGCAGACATAAAGAGGTGGTGGGGTGCGTACCCGTACCGAACGCCAGTCCCGGGTCGAGCATCACGTTGACGGCATTCTCGTCCGGAATGTCACGCCAGCTGGGACAAATCCACAGACGCTCGCCAAAACGCATCGGATGGAAATTATCCATCCATTCGCGTTCCCAGTCTTTATCTTCCAGTTGTTCGATTTTATGGGCAAATCCGGCACCCAGCAGCGGATGTTGCTCCAGAATCGCGACAACGTCTTTCATGTCGGTTTCGGCGTCGAACAGACCGATCACATCGGTATCGCCCCACAGACGGGTTTCGCCCGGCAACGGCTCAAAAACCGGCGTATCGTGCGTATCCTGAAAGGTAATGGAAACGGCGCCCGCTTCCATCAGCGCATCACTCAGCTCTTCAGCATTCGCGCCGGTGGTATTCAGTTTCAATTGGATCCATGGCATGGCAAAACTCTTTATTTATCAGTAGACAATACGGTGGCTTGCGAAGCGGAAGAGCCGAATCGGTTTCCGATCAGAAAAGCCAATAAACTTAACAGTAACGCGGGCACAATCGGATGAAAGCCCAGGTACTGAATATTAAATGTGGCAAGCAGGGCATATAGCACGCCGCCCACGATCATGGCGCTTAATGCGCCTGCCGCGTTTGCCCGCTCCCAGTAAAGGCCCAGTACCAGCGGCCATAAGAACACCGCTTCCAGGCCGCCAAACGCCAGCAGGTTGAGCCAAATGATCATCTCTGGCGGTTTCCATGCTGCCAGCAGCAACAGCGCGCCTAGCAGTAATGTAATCGCTGCCGACATACGCTTCAGCCGGATCTCATTTTGCATCTGATCGGGGCGCAGGTTGAGATAGAGATCTTTAATGATCGTCGCGGAACTTTGCAGCAGTTGGGCATTAATTGTTGACATGATCGCCGCCATTGGCGCAGCGAGGAAGATCCCGGCGGCAAACGGCGGCAAAACTTTCACCATTAGCGTTGGGATCACCAGATCCGGCACCGTCAGATCCGGAAGCACCGCGCGACCCAGCGCGCCGGCAAGGTGCATCCCGAACATTAAAATCGCCACGACAATCGTACCGATAATAATGCCCCGGTGTACCGCTTTACTGTCTTTATAGGAGATGCAGCGCACCGCCGTATGCGGCAGGCCAATCACACCAAAACAGACCAGTACCCAAAAAGAGGTCATAAAGGCGGGAGAAAGTATGTCATCGGCGCCCTGCGGCGTTACCAGTTTGGGGTCGAGAGCGTGCAGCGTGTCAACGGCCTGACTTAGACCGCCCGCCGCATGCACCACGCCCACCAGCAGCACTATCGTGCCGACCAGCATCACCAGGCCCTGTAGCGTATCGTTAAGTACGCTGGCGCGAAAGCCGCCAAACGCCGTATAGAGTGCGATACTGACGCCAAATATTAGCAGGCCGGTTTCGTAGGGAATTCCCGCCGCGGTTTCCAGCAGTCGCGCGCCGCCGATAAATTGTACGGTCATTGCACCAATAAACGCGACCAATAAACTCAGGCTTGCCAACCACACCAGCAGGCGGCTTTGGTAACGCGCGAATAGCATATCGTTAAGCGTGACGGCATTATAGCGACGCGCCAGGATAGCGAATTTTTTACCCAGAATACCCAGTGAAAGCCAGACGGCGGGAAGCTGGATCATCGCCAGCAAGACCCAGCCCAGACCGTATTTATAAGCCGCGCCGGGACCGCCGATAAATGAACTGGCGCTAATATAGGTGGCGGTAAGCGTCATCGCGAGCACGATCCCGCCCATCGAACGGCTGCCAAGAAAATATTCGTTTAAAAAGGTGCCGGCGGTACGCTTGCGCATAGCGTAAATCGAGACCCCGAAGACCACGACCAGATAGGCTACCAGCGGTAGAATGACCTCAAGCTGCATCGTCATCCTCCAGCGGAATATCGCGATAAATGAATTTCACCATCGCCCAGCACAGCAAAATAAAGACCAGCGGCGTCAATAAGCAGGCCATCTCGAACCAGTGCGGCAGACCGGTAATTCCCGGCGAGTCTCCAGGTAAGTAAGCAGCCACTAACCATGCCGCCAGATAGCAAAGGGTCAGCCACAGCGCCCAGCGCGCCTCTTTATGGGCCTGAACAAAACGAGCGTCCATTTTTTGTCCCTTATGGGTGAAGAAAGCGGGAATTGTACATGATGGGGCATCGCTATCCCCAGAAATAAAAAAGGCCGGATTCACCGGCCTTTTGAGACTAACGTGCGATTACTTTTCCTGAAGACCGAGTTTTTTCTCCAGATAGTGGATGTTGGTTCCACCGTGCTGGAAGTGCTCGTCATTCATGATGCGGGTCTGCAGATCGATATTGGTTTTGATACCATCGATAATCAGTTCCTGCAGGGCATTTTTCATACGGGCAATCGCCACGTCGCGGTTTTCACCGTAGCAGATGAGCTTGCCGATCATGGAATCATAGTACGGCGGCACCGTGTAGCCCGCGTAGATATGAGATTCCCAGCGAACGCCAAAGCCGCCAGGCGCATGGAAGCGCGTGATTTTGCCTGGGCTTGGCAGGAAGGTGTTCGGATCTTCGGCATTGATACGGCATTCTACCGCATGGCCTCGAACGACAACTTCGTCCTGTGTGATCGACAGCGGCTGACCTGCCGCGATGCGCAACTGCTCTTTGATCAAATCGACGCCGGTAATCATTTCAGTCACCGGGTGTTCAACCTGAATACGGGTGTTCATTTCGATGAAATAGAACTCGCCGTTTTCGAACAGGAATTCGAACGTCCCTGCGCCGCGATAGCCGATGTCTACGCACGCTTTCGCGCAGCGTTCGCCGATATAGCGACGCAGTTCCGGCGTAATGCCTGGCGCCGGGGCCTCTTCAACCACTTTCTGGTGGCGACGCTGCATGGAACAGTCGCGTTCCGCCAGATAGATAGCGTTGCCCTGGCCGTCCGCCAGCACCTGAATTTCGATGTGGCGTGGATTTTCCAGGTATTTTTCCATGTATACCATGTCGTTGCTGAAAGCCGCTTTCGCTTCCGCTTTGGTCATGGAGATGGACTGCGCCAGTTCAGCATCGCTACGAACCACGCGCATACCGCGGCCGCCGCCGCCGCCGGACGCTTTGATGATCACCGGATAGCCAATACGTTTGGCATGAGCGCGGTTCGCATTCATATCGTCGCCCAGCGGGCCGTCAGATCCTGGTACGGTCGGCACGCCCGCTTTTTTCATCGCGGTAATCGCGGACACTTTATCGCCCATCAGGCGGATGGTGTCCGCTTTCGGGCCGATAAAGATAAAGCCGGAGCGTTCAACCTGCTCGGCAAAATTGGCGTTCTCAGAAAGGAAGCCGTAACCCGGGTGGATTGCCACCGCGCCGGTGATTTCAGCGGCGCTAATGATAGCCGGGATGTTCAGATAACTTTTTACGGACGGTGCCGGGCCAATACAGACCGTCTCATCCGCCAGCAATACGTGTTTTAAATCGCGATCCGCGCTTGAGTGCACAGCGACGGTCTTGATGCCGAGTTCTTTACAGGCTCGAAGAATACGTAGTGCGATCTCGCCGCGGTTGGCGATGACAATTTTATCCAACATGTTCGCCTCGTTACTCGATGACGACCAGTGGCTCGTCAAATTCTACCGGTTGACCACTTTCGACCAGAATCGCTTTCACAGTACCTGCTTTGTCAGCTTCGATCTGGTTCATCATTTTCATGGCTTCAACGATGCACAGGGTATCGCCCACGTTCACTTTCTGGCCCACTTCGATGAACGCTTTCGCGTCCGGGCTTGGGGTGCGGTAGAAAGTACCAACCATTGGGGAGCGTACGATGTGACCACTGATTTCCGCTGCGGCAGGCGCTTCCATTGCTGGAGTAGCCGCTGGCGCGACAGCGTTAGACAGAGCGGGTTGCTGCATCATCGGCGCCGCATAAGCCTGCTGCATCACCGGAAAACCGGCGTTTGCCGTTGTGCGGCTGATGCGAACAGATTCTTCGCCTTCAGAAATTTCCAGTTCGGAGATACCTGATTCTTCAACCAGCTCGATCAGTTTTTTAATCTTACGAATATCCATGAGTGGGTTCCGTACTCTTTGTTTAGTGTGATTGTGACAGGCGTTTTAGCGCCGTCTGTAAAGCATATGAATGACTGCCGCGGGTAAAATACCGCGCATCTTTGATTTGCCTGTTATGCCGTAGCACCCGAAGGTGAAATTCATGATTTGCCAGTCATTGTGTGGCTATCTTCTGCCATTTTCGGGCAAAAAACAAAATATACCTTCATTGCTCGATTGTCACCCTTTCTGCGAACGAAAATCGCCGTTGGGCAATGTAAAGTCGCACATTATAACTATTTCGTCGCAATTGGCAGCTAAATACTGGTCTTATCAGGGAAGATAATCAACCCGAAACATAAAAAGGACATTACCTGTTTTGCGTTTTGCAATCGACCGCACAGTTCACCAAACTAGCGCCACCACTGGCGAAACTTCCGGTAACGCAACGCTAAAAGGGCTAACGCTAATGCCGCGTAGATGACCGGTTGCGGTGATAAAATCTTTACCGACCACAGGTAATGTATGGGAGCCAGGATCGCGACAAGATAGACGACGTTATGCAGTGTTTGCCAGCGTTTGCCCAATTTACGCTGCGCAAATTGCGTTGAGGTCAACGTCAGCGCCAATAACACCAGCCAGCTAATGATCCCAAGCGTCAAATAAGGGCGTGAAATCAACTCGCTTCCTAACAACGCCAGGTTATGTATCCCGAGTTCCAGTAAGGCATAGCTGGTTAAATGCAGCGTAGCCCAAACGAAACACCATAATCCTAACAGGCGGCGTGTGCGTATCAATAATGGCTGTTTAGCGTAGCGCGCCAGCGGTGAAACCAGCAAGGTGGCGAGCAAAAATTTGAGCGCGGTTCTGCCGGTAAAGTGTTGGATATCCTTTACCGGGTCTGCGCTGAGTCCACCGTGATTTATCGCCCAAAAGAGCCACAGAAGCGGCAAAAAACCGGCAAGATGCAGACAAACTTTTAGCCAGGTTATCTGTTTTACTGTCAGACGCACTTAAAAATTCTCCCGCAAATTGAGACCGCGATACAGCGAAGCGACTTCATTGGCGTAGCCGTTAAACAGCAGCGTCGGCTGCCTTTGCACATCAAGGATACCGCCTGAACCAATAAAGCGTTCGGTAGCCTGAGACCAGCGTGGATGATCCACATGCGGGTTCACATTGGCGTAAAAACCATATTCGTTGGGAGCCGACAAATTCCAGGTGGTTGGCGGACGTTCGCGGGTGAGTTTAATGCTGACAATAGATTTAATACCTTTAAAACCATACTTCCATGGAACGATGAGTCGAATAGGCGCGCCGTTTTGCGGGGGTAACGCCTTACCATAGACGCCAACGGTCATCAGAGTCAGCGGATGCATGGCTTCGTCCAGACGTAGCCCTTCGACATAAGGGTATTTCAGTCCGCCGCCAATAAAGCGATCTTTCTGTCCTGGCATATCATCCGGCGCGTATAGCGTTTCGAATGCCACATATTTAGCGTGGCTGGTGGGCTGTGCCTGCGCGAGTAGCTTATATAAAGGGAAACCAATCCACGGCACGACCATGGACCACGCTTCGACGCAGCGCATTCGATAGATACGCTCTTCTAATGGGAAACGATGTGTTAAATCGTCATAATCCAGCGTAAATGGCTTCGCGACTTCCCCGCTGATTTTCAACGTCCACGGTTCGGTTTTCAGACTTCCGGCATTGGCCGCCGGGTCGGCTTTATCAAGGCCAAACTCATAGAAATTGTTGTAGCCCGTCACCTTATCTTCCGGCGTTAACGCTAAATCGCTTCGCCAGGCGGCAGGCTGACTAAACTCAAGTGGTTTACCGGCAGGCGCTTTCGGACGATCGTTGCCTTTAAACCAACTGAAGAGATCGGCCTGCGCCGTTGAGGGTAAGGATAAGGCGGCCGCGCTGATGCCTAATGCTTTTAGCACCTGTCGGCGCTGCATAAAAAAAGCCGATTCCGCAGTCACATCGGCTTCTGTTAATGGACGTATCTTTTTCATCACAGACTCCCGGTCTACCCACCACAACATGGCGTGTAGTGAATATGACAGGGAGTGTGTCAATGTGTAAAAATAAATAGTTAATTAAGTGTAAATTTTTTTATACGTGACGTTATTTTATCTTCACCAGCGTACGGCCCTGAACCTGATTATTGATGATGGCATCGGCGAACTTCGGCGCATCCGCCAGCGTAATCTCTGTGGCGGCCTGAGCATAGAACGATTCCGGCAGATCCTTAACCAAACGCGCCCAGGCTTCTGCGCGACGTGCCGGTGGGGTCATCACCGAGTCCACCCCTTGCAAACGCACATTACGCAGAATGAATGGCATAACGGTGGTCGGCAGCGCGAAGCCGCCCGCCAGGCCGCAGGCGGCCACGCAACCGCCATAGTTCATCTGTGCCAGCACTTTCGCCAGCACTTTATCGCCAACGGTATCAATTGCACCGGCCCACAGCTGTTTTTCCAACGGGCGAGATTCAGCAAACTCATCGCGGCTGAGAATACGGTTAGCTCCCAGGCTCTTAAGATAGCCGTGGGTGCTTTCACGTCCTGATACTGCTGCAACCTGATAGCCCAGCTTATGCAGTAATGCAACGGCAGTGCTGCCCACGCCGCCGCTGGCGCCGGTGACGACAACCTCACCGTCTTGCGGGCGAATACCTGCATCTTCAAGCGCCATGACGCACAGCATGGCGGTAAAACCGGCGGTGCCGATGATCATGGCGTTACGGCTGCTCAGTCCCGCAGGCAGCGCGACCAGCCAGTCGCCTTTAACGCGTGCGCGTTCGGCCAGGCCGCCCCAGTGGTTTTCGCCCACGCCCCAGCCAGTCAGTAGTACTTCCTGGCCTGCATGAAAGCGAGGATCTTCGCTTGCGTGAACGGTGCCGGCGAAATCAATACCAGGAATCATCGGAAAATGACGGATAATTTTCCCTTTTCCGGTGATAGCCAGAGCATCTTTATAATTCAGGCTGGACCAGTGGACATCCACCGTCACATCACCTGCCGGCAGTTGACTCTCTTCGAGATGTTGCACGGATGCGAGGGTTTTACCGTCCTGCTGTTCTAAGATCAACGCCTGCATAACCTGTCCTCACTTTACATGGTAGATTGGAAAAATAGCTACGAAGACTATACTCGCTAATTAAAACGTGATGCCGATGCAACGCAATAAATTGCCAGATAGATCCATTTTGGTAGTATGCCTGCTTCATTGCGCGCCGTGGCGAATTCCGCCTTCAGATTCGCTTTTTCATACTGTTTATAACCGTCGGAGTTAACTCAAGGATGCGATTAACGACGAAATTCTCAGCTTTTATCACGCTGCTCACGGGGTTAACGATCTTCGTGACTCTGATAGGTTGCTCGCTAAGCTTTTATAACGCCGTACAGTATAAGTATGTCAGCCGTGTGCAGGCGACGGCGACAGCCATTGATACGCACCTGGTGACCCATGATATTGTCTCGCTGACGCCGCAAATCGACGAGCTCATGATCGCTTCCGATATTGTGCGTGTCGATCTGTTGCAGGGGGAGCGCAGCGTCTACAGCCATTCTCGCGCCAGAGGTTATCGGCCAGCCGGCACCAGCGACATGTATCGCGAGCTGGTCGTACCGCTGATAAAACATCCAGGAATGTCGCTACGTCTGGTTTACCAGGACCCGATGGGTAACTATTTTCACTCACTGATCACCACGGCGCCGCTGACGCTGGCGATCGGTTTTATCGTTCTGATTTTGTTTTTATCGGTGCGCTGGCTGCAGCGGCAGCTTTCCGGGCAAGAGCTTCTGGAAATTCGCTCAACGCGCATTCTGAACGGCGAACGCGGGGCGAATGTCCGCGGTTCTGTTTACGAATGGCCAGCGCGCACCAGTAGCGCGCTTGATGTATTGCTTTCCGAAATTCAGTTTGCTCACGAACAGCGTAGCCGCCTGGACACCCTCATTCGCTCCTACGCCGCGCAGGACACCAAAACCGGACTCGGTAACCGTCTGTTCTTTGATAACCAGCTGGCGACGCTGCTGGAAGATCAGGAAAAAGTGGGAGTGCATGGCGTGGTGATGATGATCCGCTTGCCAGACTTCAATCTTCTGCGCGACAGCCTGGGAGGCAATCAGGCGGAAGAGCAGATGTTTATGCTTATCAATTTGCTATCGACATTTATTATGCGTTACCCAGGCTCGCTGCTGGCGCGTTATCACCGCAGCGACTTTGCCGTGCTGCTACCGCATCGAACGCTAAAAGAAGCGGAAAGTATTGCCGGACAACTTTTAAAAGCTGTCGATGCGCTACCGGCTAACAAAATGCTCGATCGTGACGATATGGTACATATTGGCATTTGCGCCTGGCGCAGCGGACAGTCCACCGAGCAGGTGATGGAACATGCTGAAGCCGCGGCGCGGAATGCCGCCCTGCAGGGGGGAAATAGCTGGGCTATCTACGACGACACTCTGCCGGAAAAAGGGCGCGGCAATGTGCGCTGGCGCACATTGATTGAGCAGATGCTGAACCGGGGCGGACCGCGACTTTATCAAAAACCGGCGGTCACGCGAGAAGGTCGCGTACATCATCGGGAATTGATGTGTCGCATCTATGACGGTAAAGAAGAGGTGAGCTCGGCGGAGTATATGCCGATGGTGTTGCAATTTGGTTTATCGGAAGAGTATGACAGATTACAAATTAGCCGCCTGATTACGTTGCTGGGCTACTGGCCGGATGAAAATCTGGCAATGCAGTTGACGGTTGAGTCGCTGATTCGTCCGCGTTTTCAGCGCTGGTTGCGCGATACGTTAATGCAGTGTGAAAAATCACAGCGAAATCGCATAATTATTGAACTTGCGGAGGCAGATGTTTGTCAACACATCAGTCGGTTACAACCCATCCTTCGCTTAGTCAATGCGCTTGGCGTTCGGGTGGCGGTGACACAGGCGGGTTTGACGCTGGTTAGCACGAGCTGGATTAAAGCGCTCAATGTGGAATTACTCAAGCTGCATCCGAGTCTGGTCAGAAACATTGAGAAGCGAACGGAAAACCAGCTTCTGGTTCAAAGTCTGGTAGAGGCCTGCGCGGGTACGCCTACGCAGGTTTACGCGACGGGCGTCCGTTCGCGCGGCGAGTGGCAGACGCTGACAAAACGCGGCGTGGCTGGCGGGCAGGGTGATTTTTTTGCCTCCTCCCAACTACTTGACACAAACGTGAAAAAATATTCGCAAAGATACTCGGTTTAACCTGCCGTTTAATTTGTTTTCACGTAGAATAACGCGCGCTGCGCCTCATGGGGGTGTGCTTGTCTGCTCGCCAGATTGTTGCAGCAAATATGCAGGTGAATGACCTTTGACAGGTTGCAAACGAAGGCGAGGATTGCTGCTGATTTTTTCAGCCCTGAGGGACTCAGGCCGAGATTTGTAACAAAGGAAACGAACTGCACTAATTTTCACCGTAGCAGATGATTTTTGCGCCTTGTCGCTGCTGCGTGTGGTTGGTAAAGTAAGCGGATTTTGTTTTCCGCCCCAGCTTTCAGGATTATCCCTTAGTATGTTGAAAAAATTTCGTGGCATGTTTTCCAATGACCTGTCCATTGACCTGGGTACCGCGAATACCCTCATTTATGTAAAAGGACAAGGCATCGTATTGAATGAGCCTTCCGTTGTGGCCATTCGTCAGGATCGTGCCGGTTCGCCGAAAAGCGTGGCTGCAGTCGGTCATGATGCAAAGCAGATGCTGGGCCGTACGCCGGGCAATATCGCTGCGATCCGTCCGATGAAAGACGGCGTTATCGCTGACTTCTTTGTGACCGAAAAAATGCTCCAGCACTTTATTAAACAAGTGCACAGCAACAGCTTTATGCGCCCAAGCCCGCGCGTACTGGTATGCGTGCCGGTCGGCGCGACGCAGGTAGAACGCCGCGCAATTCGTGAATCCGCTCAGGGCGCAGGCGCCCGTGAAGTCTTTTTGATCGAAGAGCCGATGGCGGCCGCGATCGGCGCAGGTCTGCCAGTTTCTGAAGCAACCGGTTCAATGGTTGTGGATATCGGTGGTGGTACCACTGAAGTTGCCGTTATCTCCCTGAACGGCGTGGTTTACTCTTCTTCTGTCCGTATTGGTGGTGATCGCTTCGACGAAGCCATCATTAATTACGTTCGTCGTAACTACGGTTCTCTGATCGGTGAAGCCACCGCAGAACGTATTAAACACGAAATCGGTTCCGCTTATCCGGGCGACGAAGTCCGCGAGATCGAAGTGCGTGGCCGTAACCTGGCGGAAGGCGTTCCACGCGGCTTTACCCTGAACTCAAACGAGATTCTGGAAGCGTTGCAGGAACCGTTGACCGGTATCGTCAGCGCGGTAATGGTGGCGCTGGAACAGTGTCCGCCGGAGCTGGCGTCAGACATCTCCGAGCGTGGTATGGTGCTCACCGGCGGCGGCGCGCTGCTGCGTAACCTTGACCGTCTGTTAATGGAAGAGACGGGCATTCCTGTCGTGGTTGCTGAAGATCCGCTGACCTGTGTGGCGCGCGGCGGCGGCAAGGCGCTGGAAATGATCGATATGCACGGCGGCGACCTGTTCAGCGAAGAGTAGTTGGATACGGGCAGGATTATCCCTGGATTATCCTGCCTCTCCGACGCGAGAATACGCATAGCCTATGAAGCCAATTTTTAGCCGTGGCCCGTCGCTACAGATTCGCCTTATTCTGGCGGTGCTGGTGGCGCTCGGCGTTATCATTGCCGACAGCCGCCTGGGGACGTTCAGTCAAATCCGAACGTACATGGACACTGCCGTCAGTCCTTTCTATTTTATTTCAAACGGCCCTCGTGAACTGCTCGACAGCGTGTCGCAAACGCTGGCTTCTCGCGACCAGCTTGAGCTGGAAAATCGGGCGCTGCGCCAGGAATTACTGCTAAAAAACAGCGACCTGCTGATGCTGGGGCAGTACAAACAGGAGAACGCGCGGTTGCGCGAGCTGCTGGGGTCGCCGCTGCGTCAGGACGAGCAGAAAATGGTGACGCAGGTTATTTCAACGGTTAACGATCCTTACAGCGATCAGGTCGTTATCGATAAAGGCAGCGTTAATGGCGTATATGAAGGTCAACCGGTCATTAGCGACAAAGGCGTCGTAGGGCAGGTTGTCGCCGTGGCGAAACTGACCAGCCGCGTACTGCTGATTTGCGATGCGACTCATGCGCTGCCGATTCAGGTACTGCGCAATGACATCCGCGTGATTGCCGCCGGTAACGGCTGTACTGACGATCTTCAGCTTGAACATCTGCCCGCCAATACCGATATTCGCGTTGGCGATGTGCTGGTAACGTCCGGACTTGGTGGACGTTTCCCGGAAGGGTATCCGGTGGCGGTGGTCTCCTCCGTCAAGCTGGACACTCAGCGCGCCTATACCGTCATTCAGGCACGTCCAACCGCGGGTTTGCAGCGTTTGCGCTATCTGCTGCTGTTGTGGGGAGCCGATCGTAACGGCGCCAATCCGATGACGCCGGAAGAGGTTCACCGCGTCGCCAATGAGCGCCTGATGCAGATGATGCCGCAGGTGTTGCCTTCTCCGGATGCGATGGGGCCGCCGGCGCCAGTGCCGGACCCGGCGACGGGGATTACTCAGCCATCTGCGGGCCAGACTGCGCCGGTATCAACGCAACCATCGCCTTCGGGCGCGACCACGCCGCCTGCGCGTGCGCCGGGAGGGTAATGGTGGCGAGCTATCGTAGCCAGGGGCGCTGGGTTATCTGGCTCTCGTTTCTTATTGCGCTGTTGCTGCAAATCATGCCCTGGCCGGACGACATCATTGTTTTCCGGCCAAACTGGGTTTTGCTCATCTTACTGTACTGGATTCTGGCCCTGCCGCACCGCGTAAATGTGGGGACGGGATTTGTGATGGGTGCCATACTTGATCTTATCAGCGGTTCCACACTTGGCGTGCGCGCTCTGTCGATGAGTATTGTCGCCTATCTGGTCGCTCTGAAATTCCAGCTCTTCCGTAACCTGGCGCTCTGGCAGCAGGCGCTGGTGGTAATGTTGCTTTCACTGGCCGTGGACATTATTGTTTTCTGGGCCGAGTTTTTAGTGATCAACGTCTCTTTCAGACCGGAAGTGTTCTGGAGTAGTGTAGTCAATGGCGTGCTGTGGCCCTGGCTCTTTTTGCTGATGCGTAAAGTACGCCAGCAGTTTGCTGTGCAATAAAGGTCGATATGACAACTCTGTATCTTGCTTCCGGTTCCCCGCGTCGCCAGGAATTATTGACTCAACTTGGATTTTCATTCGAGCAGGTCGTGCCTGGTATTGAAGAGCAACGGCGTGCTCAGGAAAGCGCGCAGCAGTATGTTGTTCGGCTGGCGCGCGAAAAGGCGCAGGCTGGCGTGGCGCTGGTTCCCCGTGATCTGCCGGTGTTGGGCGCGGATACGATAGTCGTGTTAAACGGCGAGGTGCTGGAAAAGCCGCGCGACGCCGCTCATGCCGCAGAAATGCTGCGTTTGCTTTCCGGAAATACGCATCAGGTGATGACTGCTGTTGCGCTTGCGGACTCGCAGCAGACGCTGGATTGTCTGGTGGTAACGGAGGTGACTTTCCGCACGCTTTCTGCGCAGGATATTACTGGCTATGTCGCCAGCGGCGAGCCTTTAGATAAAGCAGGTGCATACGGTATTCAGGGGCGGGGTGGCTGTTTTGTCAGGAAGATAAATGGCAGCTATCACGCCGTGGTCGGCTTACCGCTGGTTGAAACGTATGAGTTGTTGAGTCATTTTAACGCACTGCGTGATAAAAGGGATAAACATGACGGCTGAATTGTTGGTAAACGTAACGCCATCGGAAACGCGCGTGGCGTACATTGATGGCGGTATTCTTCAGGAAATCCATATTGAGCGCGAAGCGCGACGCGGAATCGTAGGCAATATCTACAAAGGTCGTGTAAGTCGTGTACTTCCAGGTATGCAGGCGGCTTTTGTAGATATTGGGCTGGATAAAGCCGCATTTCTTCACGCTTCCGATATTATGCCGCATACCGAATGCGTGGCGGGCGACGAGCAAAAACAGTTTACGGTGCGCGATATCTCCGAACTGGTGCGTCAGGGACAGGATCTGATGGTGCAGGTAGTGAAAGATCCGCTCGGCACGAAAGGCGCGCGTTTGACCACGGACATCACGTTGCCCTCCCGTTACCTTGTTTTTATGCCCGGCGCGTCACACGTTGGCGTTTCCCAGCGTATCGAAAGCGAAAGTGAACGCGAGCGCCTGAAAAAGGTGGTGGCGGAATACTGCGACGAACAGGGCGGGTTTATTATCCGTACCGCGGCGGAAGGCGTGTGTGAAGAGGATCTCGCGTCTGATGCCGCCTATCTCAAGCGCGTCTGGACGAAAGTCATGGAGCGCAAAAAGCGTCCGCAAACGCGCTACCAGATGTATGGCGAACTGGCGCTGGCGCAGCGCGTGCTGCGCGATTTCGCCGATGCGCAGTTGGACCGAATTCGCGTTGACTCACGTCTGACCTATGAGTCGCTGCTGGAGTTTACCGCAGAATACATCCCGGAAATGACCAGTAAGCTGGAGCATTACAGTGGCCATCAGCCGATCTTCGATCTTTATGACGTGGAAAATGAGATCCAGCGCGCGCTGGAGCGTAAGGTTGAACTCAAGTCCGGCGGTTATCTGATTATCGACCAAACCGAAGCGATGACGACGGTAGATATCAATACCGGTGCGTTTGTTGGACACCGTAATCTCGACGACACCATTTTTAATACCAATATTGAAGCGACTCAGGCCATTGCCCGCCAGCTACGCCTGCGTAATCTGGGCGGCATTATCATTATCGATTTTATCGACATGAATAATGAAGATCATCGCCGCCGGGTGCTGCATTCGCTGGAACAGGCGTTAAGTAAGGATCGCGTGAAAACCAGTATTAACGGTTTTTCGCCGCTGGGACTGGTGGAAATGACCCGTAAACGGACTCGTGAAAGCGTGGAACATGTGCTTTGTAACGAGTGTCCAACCTGTCATGGCCGCGGGACGGTAAAAACGGTGGAAACCGTCTGCTATGAGATCATGCGTGAAATTGTACGTGTTCATCACGCTTATGACTCCGATCGCTTCCTGGTTTATGCTTCTCCTGCGGTGGCGGAAGCGCTGAAAGGCGAAGAATCACACGCGCTGGCGGAAGTCGAAATCTTTGTCGGCAAACAGGTTAAAGTTCAGGTCGAACCGCTTTATAACCAGGAGCAGTTTGACGTCGTAATGATGTAAAAGACCGCGACCCGTACGAGCATTTGCAGGCCGGATAAGGCGTTCACGCCGCCGTCCGGCAAAGCAAGGTTGTGAGTCGTATTTTTTGGCAGACAAGGAGAGACGCGTGAGGCGATTGCCGGGGATTTTATTGCTCACTGGAGCCGCGCTCATCGTCATTGCAGCGCTGCTGGTTAGCGGGCTGCGCCTGGCGTTGCCTCATCTTGACGCCTGGCGTCCAGCTATCCTGAATAAGATTGAGTCTGTGACCGGCGTGCCGGTGGCCGCCAGCCAACTCTCCGCAAGCTGGCAAAATTTTGGCCCTACGCTGGAAGCGCATAATATTCATGCCGCCCTGAAAGATGGCGGCGAACTGTCGATAAAACGCGTTACGCTGGCGCTGGACGTCTGGCAAAGCCTGTTGCATATGCGCTGGCAGTTTCGCGACCTGACCTTCTGGCAACTCAATTTCCGCACCAACACGCCTCTTCAAAGCAGCGACGGCGAAGGCATCGAAACCAGCCGTTTAAGCGATCTTTTCCTGCGGCAGTTCGATCATTTCGATCTGCGCGATAGCCAAATCAGTTTTCTGACGCTTTCCGGACAACGCGCGGAGCTGGCGATCCCACAGCTTACCTGGCTAAACGGCAAAGAGCGACACCGCGCCGAAGGCGAGGTCAGCCTCTCCAGCCTGACCGGGCAGCACGGCGTGATGCAGGTGCGGATGGATTTACGCGATGACGACGGTTTGCTGAATAACGGCAGAGTCTGGTTACAGGCCGACGATATTGACGTCAAGCCGTGGCTGGGCAAATGGATGCAGGATAATGTGGCGCTCCAGACGGCGCGTTTCAGTCTGGAAGGCTGGATGACGCTCAGTAAAGGCGAAATCGCCGGAGGAGACGTCTGGCTGAAACAGGGCGGCGCAAGCTGGCTGGGCGATAACACGACGCACACGCTGTCTGTCGATAACCTGACGGCGCAGATTAGCCGTGAGCAGCCGGGCTGGCAGTTTTATATTCCGGACACACGGATTACGCTTGATGGTAAATCCTGGCCGAGCGGAGCCTTAACAGTGGCCTGGCTCCCGCAGCAGGACGTCGGCGGCGAGAATCACACACGTAGCGATGAGCTACGCATTCGCGCCAGTAACCTTGAACTGGCGGGGCTGGAAGCATTACGTCCGCTGGCGGCTAAACTGTCGCCTGTGCTGGGCGAAATATGGCAGGCTACGCAGCCGAGCGGAAAGATCGCCACACTGGCGCTGGATATTCCGCTACAGGCGACCGAAAAAACGCGTTTTCAGGCATCGTGGGAAAATCTTGCCTGGAAACAGTGGAAGCTGTTGCCCGGCGCGGAACATTTTTCCGGTACGCTGGCGGGAAGCGTAGAAGACGGGCAGATGAAGGTTGCGATGCAGCAGGCTAAAATGCCCTATGAAACCGTTTTTCGCGCGCCGCTGGAAATTGAAAACGGCGTCGCGACGCTTAGCTGGTTGAAGAATGAGAACGGCTTTCAGCTTGATGGCCGCGACATTGACGTCAAAGCAAAGGCGGTACATGCGCGCGGCGGGTTCCGCTATCTGCAACCGACGGGCGACGAACCGTGGCTGGGCATTCTGGCCGGCATCAGTACCGACGATGGATCTCAGGCGTGGCGCTATTTTCCGGAAAACCTGATGGGCAAAGCGCTGGTCGATTACCTTAGCGGCGCGATTCAGGGCGGCGAGGCGGATAACGCCACGTTGGTTTACGGTGGTAACCCGCACCTCTTTCCCTATAAGCATAACGAAGGTCAGTTTGAAGTGCTGGTGCCGCTGCGCAATGCGACGTTTGCTTTTCAACCCGACTGGCCGGCGCTAAAAAATCTCAACATTGAACTGGATTTCCTGAACGACGGCCTGTGGATGCGTTCGGATAGCGTCGATTTGGGCGGGGTGAAGGCCAGCAAACTCGCGGCGGCGATTCCGGATTATTCCAAAGAGAAACTGCTCATTGATGCCGATATTAACGGGCCGGGAAAAGCCGTTGGGCCTTATTTCGACGAGACGCCGCTAAAAGACTCGCTTGGCTCGACGCTGGCGGAGCTCCAATTAGATGGCGATGTGAATGCTCGCTTACATCTTGATATTCCGCTGGATGGCGAACAGGTTACCGCCGAGGGCGATGTCTCGTTGCGTAATAACAGTCTGTTTATTAAGCCGCTAAACAGCACGCTCAAAAATCTGAACGGTAAATTCAGCTTTGTGAATGGCGCGCTAAAAAGCGGGCCGCTGACGGCAAACTGGTTTAATCAGCCGCTTAACCTGGATTTCAGTACGACGGAAGGGGCAAAAGCCTATCAGGTCGCCGTCAACCTGAACGGTAACTGGCAGCCAACGCGTATGGGCGTCTTACCGCCGCAACTGAATGACGCCCTGAGCGGCAGCGTGACGTGGAATGGTAAAGTCGGCATCGATCTTCCGTATCACGCTGACACCACTTATCACATCGAGCTGAACGGCGATCTGAGAAATGTGAGCAGTCACTTACCTTCTCCGCTAAATAAACCCGCAGGCGAAGCCATTCCGGTGAACATTCAGGCTGACGGCAACCTGAAAAGTTTTGCGCTAACGGGGAGCGCAGGGAGTAAAAATCACTTTAACAGCCGCTGGTTATTAAATCAGAAGCTGACGTTGGATCGGGCTATCTGGACGACGGACAGCCGGACGATTCCGCCATTACCTGCTCAACAAGGCGTTGAGCTCAATCTGCCGGCGCTGGATGGCGCGCAGTGGCTGGCGTTATTCCAGAAAGGCGCGGCGGATAACGTGAGCAGTTCGGCCGAGTTTCCTCAACGCATCACGTTGCGTACTCCCGCGCTATCGCTGGGCGGCCAGCAGTGGAACAATTTGAGCGTCGTTTCAGCACCCTCGCTGAACGGAACAAAAATTGAAGCGCAGGGCCGTGAGGTGAACGCCACGCTGCTCATGCGCAACCATGCGCCGTGGCTGGCGAACATTAAGTACCTGTACTACAACCCTGGCGTCGCAAAAACGCACGCCTCGTCACCAACGCCGACATCGCCGTTGGCTTCGGCGAACACGATTAGCTTCCGCGGCTGGCCGGACTTACAGCTTCGCTGCGAAGAGTGCTGGCTATGGGGGCAAAAATATGGGCGTATTGATGGCGATTTCGCCATCAAAGGCAATACGCTGACTCTGGCGAATGGCCTGATCGATACCGGATTCGCCCGTTTGAAAGCGAGCGGCGAGTGGGTGAATGCGCCGGGTAATGAACGAACCTCGCTGAAAGGTAGTCTGCATGGTAGTAACCTCGACACGGCTGCCGGGTTCTTCGGCATCTCGACGCCAATCCAGAACGCGTCTTTTAACGTAGATTACGATCTGCACTGGCGAAACCCGCCCTGGCAACCTGAGGAAGCCACGCTCAACGGGATTTTACGTACGCGTCTGGGCAAAGGCGAGTTTACTGATCTCAGTAGCGGTCATGCCGGACAGCTACTGCGGCTGCTCAGTTTTGACGCGTTGCTGCGTAAGCTGCGGTTTGACTTCAGAGATACCTTTAGCGAGGGCTTCTATTTCGACTCTATTCATAGTACCGCGTGGATTAAAGATGGCGTCCTGCATACTGACGATACGCTGGTGGATGGGCTGGAAGCGGATATTGCAATGAAAGGTTCTGTTGATCTGGTGCGTCGTCGTCTTGATATGGAGGCCGTTGTCGCGCCGGAAATTTCCGCCACCGTAGGCGTCGCCGCCGCGTTTGCCGTTAACCCGATTGTCGGCGCGGCGGTATTTGCCGCCAGTAAAGTGTTGGGGCCGCTATGGAGCAAGGTCTCCATTCTGCGTTATCGCATTACCGGTCCGGTCGATGCGCCGCAGATCAACGAAGTTCTGCGCCAACCGAGAAAAGAAAGCCAGCAATGATTTGACGGGGGCGAGGAATTGCCCCACTCTCAGTAAATAGTCATGCCGGACGGCGCTGCGTTTATCCGGTTTGTACAATCTAACAACGTAGTCCGGATAAGGCGTGAACCGCCATCCGGCAGAAATCAATGAGTAGCAAAAACGATGAGTCTGAACCTGGTAAGTGAACAATTGCTAGCGGCGAATGGCCTGAACCATCAGGATCTGTTCGCTATTTTGGGCCAACTGGCCGAACGCCGTCTTGATTATGGCGATCTCTATTTTCAGTCGAGCTATCACGAATCCTGGGTTTTAGAAGACCGCATCATTAAAGATGGCTCATATAATATCGACCAGGGCGTTGGCGTTCGCGCCATTAGCGGCGAAAAAACCGGTTTTGCTTATGCTGACCAGATAAGCCTCCTCGCGCTGGAGCAGAGTGCGCAGGCAGCGCGAACCATTGTACGCGATAACGGCGAAGGTAAGGTAAAAACGCTCGCCGCCGTAGCGCATCAGCCGCTCTACACCACCCTTGATCCGCTGCAAAGTATGAGCCGCGAAGAGAAGCTGGATATCCTCAGACGCGTTGACAAAGTGGCGCGAGAAGCCGATAAACGCGTGCAGGAAGTTAACGCCAGCCTGACCGGCGTATATGAATTAATCCTCGTGGCGGCGACCGACGGGACGCTGGCGGCGGATGTCCGTCCACTGGTGCGGTTGTCCGTTAGCGTGCAGGTGGAAGAAGGCGGTAAACGCGAGCGCGGCGCCAGCGGCGGCGGCGGTCGCTTTGGTTATGAGTATTTTCTTGCCGATCTCGACGGCGAGGTTCGCGCCGACGCGTGGGCGAAAGAAGCGGTACGCATGGCGCTGGTTAATCTCTCTGCGGTCGCTGCGCCAGCGGGGACGTTACCGGTGGTTCTGGGCGCCGGGTGGCCGGGCGTATTGCTGCACGAGGCGGTCGGTCACGGGCTGGAAGGTGATTTTAACCGTCGTGGGACGTCTGTGTTTAGCGGTCAGATCGGCGAGCAGGTTGCCTCCGCGCTTTGCACCGTAGTGGACGACGGCACAATGATGAACCGTCGCGGCTCCGTTGCTATCGATGATGAAGGTACGCCAGGCCAGTACAACGTATTGATTGAAAATGGCGTGCTGAAAGGATACATGCAGGACAAGCTGAACGCGCGCCTGATGGGCGCTGCGCCGACCGGTAACGGGCGTCGCGAATCTTATGCGCATCTGCCGATGCCGCGTATGACGAATACCTATATGTTGGCGGGGCAGTCAACGCCGCAGGAAATTATCGAATCCGTTGAGTACGGCATCTATGCGCCTAACTTTGGCGGCGGTCAGGTGGATATCACCTCCGGCAAGTTTGTGTTCTCTACCTCGGAAGCGTATCTGATTGAAAACGGCAAAGTCACGACGCCGGTGAAGGGCGCGACGTTGATTGGATCAGGCATTGAAACGATGCAACAGATCTCCATGGTCGGCAACGACCTTAAGCTGGATAACGGGGTGGGGGTCTGCGGTAAAGAGGGTCAAAGTCTGCCGGTAGGCGTAGGCCAGCCGACGCTGAAAGTCGATAACCTGACGGTTGGCGGCACCGCATAACTGTCCGCCTTATCAGGCCTGTGGTGTGTGCCGCCCAGGCCTGATAAGCGCAGCGCCATCAGGCAATGTCAGCCTCGGGTGGCATCTGGCTACAATCGTCTTCAGCAATTACCCGGTGTTTTTATTTTTCTTTCCCTCGCCCGTGCATCCCCTGAAACAGGTGTGCGACATCGACAAAATAGTCAGTTAACGCGTTAATCACTACCTGCACTTTAAGCGGCAGCTTATCTTTTTCGGTGTACAGCGCGTACACCGGACGAGGATCGGACTGATAGCGAGGCAGCAGAATCTCCAGATCGCCACGATTAATCTCATCGATCACCCACATCAGCGGCACATAGGCGATTCCGGTTCCGGCGGTCAGCCAGCGTACCAGCGTCATCGGATCGTTAGTGACGAACCGCCCCTGTGGAATCAGTCGGGTAGAAATTCCTTCCGGCGCGATAAGTTCAAACTCATTATCCGGGCGCACGCTATATTCCAGCCAGGAATGGCTACTGAGATCGGCGGGTTTTTCCGGGACGCCGTACTGAGCGAGGTAGGGCTTGGCGGCGCACACAACCATCGGCATCGCGCCGAGTCGACGGGAAAACAGGCTGGAGTCTTGCAGCGCGCCCACGCGGATCACCACGTCCAGCCCGTCGGCAATTAAATCCGGGGCCGGAATTCCTGTCACCAGATTGACCGCCAGACCGGGATACTCTTTTAATAATTTTGCGGTAAGCCCGGCCAGCACATTTTGCGCCATGGTTGAAGAACAGCCGATACGCAATGTACCGATAGGCGTGTTATTAAAAGCGTAAAGCTGCTCGTGAACATCCTGCACTTCATGCAGCATACGACGACAGCCCTGATAATAGATTTTTCCAGCTTCGGTGAGCCCAATGCTGCGTGTGCTGCGGTTGAGCAATTTAACCTGAAGCTCATCTTCCAGTTTCGCCACAGTCTGGCTGATGGACGATACGCTCATTTGCAGCTGTCTGGCTGCGGCGGTAAAAGAGCCAAACTCGACAACTTTGGCGAATACCGACATTCGTTTTAATCGTTCCATTATTCACTCTGGCTTAAAAGTGATTTAGATCACATAATATAGATAACAGCATAACAATTACGTTAATATACTATTATTCGAATAAGAGCTATGTCGCTCTCGCCTGGCGTCTCTTGCCCTTCTCTGCGGCGATGTAGCTTAACAATCTATCGCCTGCTCTCTCTCAGAAATCAAGGTCAACATGAGTCTGTTTCCCGTTATCGTGGTGTTTGGTCTTTCCTTCCCACCGATATTTTTCGAATTGCTTTTGTCACTGGCTATTTTTTGGCTGGTGCGTCGGATGCTTGTGCCGACGGGTATCTATGATTTTGTCTGGCATCCGGCTCTGTTCAATACCGCGCTGTATTGTTGTCTGTTTTATTTAATATCGCGCCTGTTCGTTTGAGGTTGAAGTGAAAACACTAACAAGAAAACTCTCCCGTACGGCCATTACCCTCGTACTGGTTATTCTGGCCTTTATCGCCATTTTCCGCGCCTGGGTGTATTACACCGAATCTCCCTGGACGCGCGACGCGCGTTTTAGCGCCGATGTCGTCGCTATTGCCCCGGATGTCGCGGGCCTGATTACCCATGTAAACGTGCATGATAACCAACTGGTGAAAAAGGATCAGGTCCTGTTTACCATCGATCAGCCACGCTATCAAAAAGCACTGGCGGAAGCGGAAGCTGATGTAGCCTATTATCAGGTCCTGGCGCAGGAAAAACGCCAGGAAGCCAGTCGCCGTAATCGCCTCGGCGTACAGGCGATGTCCCGGGAAGAGATCGATCAGGCGAACAACGTCTTGCAGACTGTACTGCATCAACTGGCTAAAGCCCAGGCGACGCGCGACCTGGCTAAACTCGATCTGGAGCGCACCGTCATTCGCGCGCCTGCCGACGGCTGGGTGACTAACCTCAATGTTTATGCCGGTGAATTTATTACCCGCGGTTCCACAGCCGTCGCCCTGGTGAAAAAGAACTCTTTTTACGTGCAGGCCTATATGGAAGAGACCAAGCTGGAAGGCGTGCGTCCGGGATATCGTGCCGAAATCACGCCGCTTGGCAGCAACCGGGTATTAAAAGGTACCGTCGATAGCGTGGCGGCAGGGGTAACGAATGCCAGCAGTACCAGCGATGCGAAAGGGATGGCGACGATAGACTCTAACCTCGAATGGGTGCGTCTGGCCCAGCGTGTCCCGGTGCGTATCCGGCTCGACGAGCAGCAGGGGAATTTGTGGCCTGCCGGTACGACGGCAACCGTCGTGATCACCGGTAAGCAGGATCGTGACGCAAGCCAGGACTCCTTCTTCCGTAAACTGGCGCACCGGCTGCGCGAATTCGGTTAATCGTCATGGGCATTTTCTCCATTGCCAACCAGCACATTCGTTTTGCGGTAAAGCTGGCGTGCGCCATTGTGCTGGCATTATTTATCGGCTTCCATTTTCAACTGGAGACGCCGCGTTGGGCGGTGCTGACCGCCGCGATCGTGGCGGCAGGCCCGGCATTTGCCGCCGGCGGGGAACCCTATTCCGGCGCTATCCGTTATCGCGGAATGTTGCGTATTATCGGGACGTTTATTGGCTGTATCGCCGCGCTTATCATTATTATCTCTATGATCCGCGCGCCGCTATTGATGATTCTGGTGTGCTGTGTCTGGGCCGGTTTTTGTACCTGGATCTCCTCTTTAGTAAGGATCGAAAACTCTTATGCGTGGGGACTGTCAGGTTATACTGCGCTGATCATTGTGATTACCATTCAGACGGAGCCGCTGCTCACGCCGCAATTTGCGCTTGAGCGCTGTAGCGAAATCGTCATCGGCATTGGCTGCGCTATTTTAGCGGATCTGCTTTTCTCGCCGCGATCGATAAAGCAGGAGGTTGATCGCGAACTGGACAGTTTACTGGTAGCGCAATATCAGCTAATGCAACTTTGTATTAAGCATGGCGACAGCGAAGAAGTCGACAACGCCTGGGGCGATCTGGTGCGACGCACGGCGGCGCTGGAGGGGATGCGAAGTAATCTGAATATGGAATCTTCGCGCTGGGTACGCGCTAACCGCCGCCTGAAAGCGTTGAATACGCTTTCGCTCACGCTGATTACGCAATCCTGTGAAACTTATCTTATTCAAAACACGCGGCCGGAACTGATTACCGATACATTCCGGGAACTGTTCGAGACGCCGGTTGAAACGGTACAGGACGTCCACAGGCAGTTAAAACGGATGCGGCGTGTCATTGTCTGGACCGGTGAGCGCGAAACGCCCGTCACGCTTTATAGCTGGGTAGGCGCTGCGACGCGCTATCTGCTGCTTAAACGCGGCGTGATCAGCAACACCAAAATCAGCGCGACGGAAGAAGAGATCCTGCAAGGCGAACCCGTGGTTAAAGTGGAATCCGCTGAACGTCACCATGCGATGGTGAACTTCTGGCGCACCACGCTTTCCTGCATACTGGGGACATTATTCTGGCTATGGACCGGCTGGACATCGGGTAATGGCGCGATGGTGATGATTGCCGTGGTGACCTCGCTGGCGATGCGTTTACCCAATCCGCGCATGGTCTGCATTGATTTTATTTATGGCACTCTGGCGGCGTTGCCGCTGGGATTGCTCTATTTCCTGGTGATTATTCCCAATACGCAGCAAAGTATGCTGTTGTTATGTTTGAGCCTGGCGGTGTTGGGGTTCTTTATCGGCATTGAGGTCCAGAAACGGCGTCTGGGGTCGATGGGGGCGCTGGCCAGTACGATTAACATTATTGTGTTGGATAATCCGATGACGTTCCATTTCAGCCAGTTCCTCGACAGCGCGTTGGGGCAAATTGTCGGCTGTATGCTGGCGTTTATCGTCATCCTGCTGGTGCGTGATAAATCCAAAGATCGAACCGGTCGCGTGCTGCTTAATCAGTTTGTTTCCGCTGCGGTCTCGGCAATGACGACCAACGTGGTACGTCGTAAAGAAAACCGTCTGCCTGCGTTATATCAGCAACTCTTTTTGCTGATGAATAAATTCCCTGGCGATTTGCCGAAGTTTCGCCTGGCGCTAACGATGATCATTGCTCATCAACGTCTGCGCGACGCGCCGATACCGGTTAATGAAGACCTGTCAGTGTTCCATCGTCAGCTTCGTCGTACTGCAGACCATGTTATTTCCGCCGGAAGCGATGATAAACGGCGACGCTACTTTGGTCAGTTGCTGGATGAGCTGGATATCTATCAGGAGAAATTACGTATCTGGGAGGCGCCGCCGCAGGTGACGGAACCGGTTAAACGCCTGACGGGCATGTTACATAAATACCAGAACGCGCTTACCGATAGCTAACCCACAAGAACCGATGCCAAAAGCGTCGGTTTTTTTATGACTATACTTATTTGAGATACAAAAACAGCGCAAGAGTGCTCCGGGGCTAAAAGCGTTTCTGGAAGTGAAACCTCTGCATAATGATGCTTAGTAGTAAAACAGACAATTGTCTGTCGGGGATGGTGGCTGGCTATGAATGTCTATACTTTTGATTTTAATGATATTAAAAACCAAAGCGATTTTTATCGCGAGTTTACGCAGACGTTTGGTCTTGCCAGTGAGAAAGTAAGCGATCTTGATACATTATGGGATGCGGTAATGAGCGATATCTTACCTCTACCGCTAGAGATTGAGTTCGTTCACCTGCCTGATAAACTGCGCAGGCGCTACGGGGCGCTGATTTTACTCTTTGATGAAGCGGAAGAAGAGCTGGAGGGGCGGCTACGGTTTAATGTCCGGCATTGAAAAAGCATAAAAAAGCCCCCGACAGGCGGGGGCAAGTCGTCGGGTTAGACGACGAGGGTTTACTTATACAACTCGGCGGTGGCGTGCCAGTTATCACCTTCTTTTAATTCGATGATGCGATAGCTATTAGCGCCTGCTTTTTCGGCTTTAGCGACGATCTCCTGGCGCATATCCATTGGCGTACTGCCAATCTGCGAGACGGAAATGGTGCCCATCGGTTGCAGATTCTGCGCCTGTTCCGCGTTGACCTGGTGTACTGCGGCATTTGCGCCGAAAGAGAGCAGAGTGGCCAGGCCGAGTGATGCGATAATGTATTTCGTTTTCATGGTCTTTTATTCCTTTATAGGGTCAACCTCGCGGATTAATGGGCTTTTCTTATGCGATATCTCCGCGAAGTAATGACACGTTATATGCGATGGCAGGTGAATTTTATTTGTACAGTTCGGCAGTGGCATGCCAGTTGCTGCCGCTACGCGCTTCGGTAATGTGGTAGGCCGTAGCGCCTTGTTCATCCGCTTTTTTGCTCAGCATGGCATTCATATCCATAGGCGATGAGCCGATAGCGCTGACTGAAACCGATCCGATTGCTTCACGATTTTGCGCTTGCTCTGCGCTGATAGGTTCTGCGGCGAAAGCGCCAAAAGAGAGAACGGACAGAACACTTAATGTTGCAACAGTGGTTTTGATTTTCATGATTTTTACCTCGTCGAATTCCTTTACTGGGGTCTTTGTTTCGTGACCCTCATCACAAAATTAAGTATACACTAATCACGCGATTAATTAATACCACGCTAATTGTTTCTGTTTTTTAAAGATATTAAAAATTTTATTTTTTATAACGTTATGGAATTAAAATTGCTGTTTTTCGCCGCTGTTGTTTGAAAAATAAAATAAAATCAATAGGTTAAAAAATTTGACATTTTGTGCGTTTTTTTGATTTGTCATTCATGTGGTGAATGTTTAAGGGCATGATTTGCCAAATGATAGCTGTACAGGAAAGCGGCGAGGGGAGAGGACAAAAAGGTGCCTCCGCCGTACGACGACGGAGGAAGTGGGACTAAAGCTCTTGTTCAAAAAGTTCCAGAATGGCTTCGTACAGATCTCTTACGGAAAAGCCGCTGGCAGGCGTAGTGAAGATAGTATCGTCGCCGGCAATCGTGCCGAGAATACCTTCTGCTTTCCCCAGTGAATCCAGCAGGCGCGCGATGAGTTGTGCCGCGCCGGGGCTGGTATGAATCACCACGACAGCGTCGTTATAGTCGATATCCAGCACCAGATTTTTCAACGGACTGGATGTTGTTGGGACGCCCAGTTCAGCCGGAAGACAGTACACCATTTCCATTTTTGCGTTACGTGTACGCACTGCGCCGAACTTAGTCAACATGCGCGAGACCTTGGACTGATTGATATTTTCAAAGCCCTGATCCTGCAACGCGAGGACGATTTCGCCCTGTGAGCTGAATTTTTCTTCTTTGAGGAGCGCTTTAAACGCTCTTACTAGTTCTTCTTGTTTAGCCGAGCTTCGCATAAGTCACCCGTAATATGGCAGTAGAAACAACATTATTGTGCATACAGATGAATTTTTATGCAAACAGTCTGCCTTGTTTAAGGCTGAAATAATGTTATGAAAGAGCGGAATTTTATCAAATTTCGTTATCAAGAAACATGCCTGTGTCACGCCTCGCAAATAAGATTAAAAGTAAATTAATTGTTATCAAAATGATGTTGTTTTGAGAGGATAGTAGGGTATATTGTCACCACCTGTAGGAACGTTGCTCTCTGGTTGCAGTCGATCCGGATTACGCAAATTAAATGCATAAAAGCCAAAATTGCGCGACTCCGCATTCTTGATGAGTGAGGATTGTAATCATTGAATTTGTGAATTAAGGTCGCCGCCGCGGAGCAATAGACACTTAGCTAATCATATAATAAGGAGTTTAGGATGAAAGTCGCAGTCCTCGGCGCTGCTGGTGGTATCGGTCAGGCGCTGGCATTACTTTTAAAAAACCAACTGCCTTCAGGTTCAGAACTCTCCCTGTACGACATCGCTCCAGTGACTCCCGGTGTGGCCGTTGATTTGAGCCACATCCCCACCGCTGTAAAAATCAAAGGTTTCTCCGGTGAAGACGCAACCCCGGCGCTTGAAGGCGCTGACGTAGTACTGATTTCTGCGGGTGTGGCGCGTAAGCCGGGTATGGACCGTTCCGACCTGTTTAACGTTAACGCTGGCATCGTGAAAAACCTGGTGCAGCAGATCGCTAAAACCTGCCCGAAAGCGTGCGTGGGCATTATCACCAACCCGGTGAACACCACCGTTGCGATTGCGGCGGAAGTGCTGAAAAAAGCAGGCGTATACGACAAAAACAAACTGTTTGGCGTCACCACGCTGGATATCATCCGCTCTAATACCTTTGTCGCAGAGCTGAAAGGTAAGCTGCCAACGGAAGTTGAAGTCCCGGTGATTGGCGGGCACTCCGGCGTGACGATTCTGCCGCTGCTGTCGCAGATTCCAGGCGTAAGTTTTACCGAACAAGAAGCGGCCGAGCTGACTAAACGTATTCAGAACGCCGGTACTGAAGTCGTCGAGGCGAAAGCCGGCGGCGGATCGGCAACCCTCTCTATGGGTCAGGCTGCCGCGCGTTTCGGACTTTCTCTGGTTCGCGCTCTGCAGGGCGAAAAAGGCGTGGTGGAATGCGCCTATGTGGAAGGCGACGGTCAGTATGCCCGTTTCTTCTCTCAGCCGCTGCTGCTGGGTAAAAACGGTGTAGAAGAGCGTAAATCCATCGGCACACTGAGCGCTTTCGAGCAACATTCGCTGGACGCTATGCTGGATACGCTGAAAAAAGATATTCAGTTGGGTGAAGATTTTATTAATAAATAAGCTGTTCCTGCCCGATGCCGGGGCTTTTGCTCCGGCTTCTTTGACTGTAAACAAGCCACGAAATCAAGTACTAAATCTGCTAAACTCCTCACGTCTTATCGGTTATTAACGAGAACGTCGTGAAAAAGATCCAAAGAACGCAAACCCGCGATCACATTACGCAAATGCTTCGCTATGAAATTCTTTCCGGCAATATAAAAGCGGGAGAAGAACTCGCGCAGGAAAGTATTGCGGAGCAGCTTGGTCTTTCACGAATGCCGGTTCGAGAAGCGCTACAGTCACTCGAACAGGAAGGTTTTTTAATCCGACTGCCCAACAGGCACATGCAGGTCGCGCATCTTGAGGCCGATCGCGTGAGTCATATTTTTCGCGTGATTGCCGCGATGGCCGCCGAAATGTTTTCGCTGATACCCAGCGAAGTAGGCGATGCCCTCCTGATACGTGCGCAAGCGCTGGCTGTCGCAGAAGACAAATCCTGCGAACTGGAGTGTCATGCGATGCTGATTTCTTATGTGAATAACCGCTATCTGGAAAAGGTGTATCAGCAGTTCCTGGACGGTTATGTCTCTTATGTTATTTTGCATCTGAAAAAAGATAATCAGGAGTCGGCGCAGCTTTTCGCTGAACTGGCTGACGTCATACGCCAGGGGCGGCGTGATGAGATTGGGCAAGTTATGCAGCGTTATTTCCTCTCTTTAGCAGAAATAATGCGTCAACATATGAAGGATTGGGAAAGTGCAGAAGCCTAAGTTAGGGAAGATTAAGCTTCTTTCAGCGAAAGAACAGGTCGCGGCGGTGCTGCGTAAAGCGATTCTTTCGAGGGAGTTAGTGGAAGGGCAGGAGATTACGTTAGAAGGCATTGCCGGAATGGTCGGCGTGTCCAGTATGCCAGTGCGCGAGGCGTTTCAGATTCTGGCGGCGGATGGGCTGATAAAAGTGCGCCCTAATAAAGGGGCGGTGGTGTTGGGCATCAATGAACAAACGATCCGTGAACACTATGAAATTCGCGCGCTGTTAGAAAGTGAGGCGGTGGCTAAAGCTTCTCGTCCTGGCACCGATATCTCGCGGATAGCCCAGGTGCATTATGCCGCTGAAAAGGCTCTCGCGGAAAATAACTCGGCGGAATACTCCGACCTGAATCAGGCATTTCATATGGAAATATGGAATGTTGCTGGCAACGAAAAAATGAAAATGTTGCTCTGTAATATGTGGAACGGCTTGTCGATGGGCCATAAGGTCACCGAAGAAGAGTATGCCGTGATTTCCATTCAGGAACATAAAAGTATTCTGCAAGCTCTTGAACTTCATGATGAAACATTGGCACGCCAGCGCATGCGCGAACACATTATTCGCTCGATGGAGAATATGCTGACCCGCTATGTTGGTGACCCTTCTGCCTGATCTTTTCGCCTGCGTGAGCATCGCAGGCGCTTCAACCAATTCTTCAATTCTATTAATCACGTCCAGTAACGATCTAACCACGATCTTGATGTAGATCTCACTCCTGCATCTTTCCTGAGAAACGATTTGACTTAGTTTTTGTATGGGAATAATTTCTCCCTGTCAACATTGGATACAATATCATATATCATTGATTGGATAATTATAAATATGGAACCCATTACCCTTACCTTATGTTTATTGGTGTTCGCTATCGTCATGTTTGTATGGGAAAAAGTGCCGCTGGCCGTCACTTCCATGATTGTCTGCGTGGCCTTAGTGATCACCGGAGTTCTGAATATCAAACAGGCCTTTGCTGGCTTTATCGACACTAACGTCATCCTCTTTGTCGCGATGTTTATCGTGGGCGGCGCGTTGTTCGAGACCGGTATGGCAAACAAAGTGGGCGGCGTCATCACGCGCTTCGCGAAAACAGAAAAACAGCTGATCTTCACCATTATGGTGGTGGTGGGTTTGATGTCTGGCGTCCTCTCTAACACCGGTACCGCTGCGGTTTTGATTCCGGTGGTGATCGGCGTGGCGGCAAAATCGGGCTTCTCGCGTTCTCGTCTACTGATGCCGCTGGTTTTCGCCGCTGCGTTGGGCGGTAACCTGTCGTTAATTGGCGCGCCGGGAAATCTTATCGCGCAGTCTGCGCTACAGAATATTGGCGGCGGCTTTGGCTTTTTTGAATACGCAAAAATCGGTCTCCCGATGCTCATCTGCGGCATTCTCTACTTCCTGACTATTGGCTATCGCTTTCTGCCGAATAATGCGACCGGCGGTGAGGTGGGGAGCGTCGGGGAGCAACGTGACTACAGCCATGTTCCACAGTGGAAACAACGGCTCTCACTCGTGGTGTTGATCGCAACGATCCTCGGCATGATCTTTGAGAAAAAGATCGGTGTCAGCCTGGCCGTGACCGGTTGTATTGGCGCTCTTGTGCTGGTAGTAAGCGGCGTACTCACGGAAAAACAGGCCTATAAAGCCATTGATTCACAGACTATTTTTATCTTTGGCGGCACACTGGCGCTGGCAAAAGCGCTGGAAATGACCGGGGCAGGCAAGCTGGTTGCGGACTATGTAATCGGCATGCTGGGGCAAAACTCCTCACCGTTCATGTTGCTGATCGCCGTTTTCGCCTTATCCGTTGTGATGACCAACTTTATGTCCAATACCGCAACGACAGCGCTATTGGTGCCGGTGAGTTTGTCCATTGCCGCAGGCATGGGGGCCGACCCGCGTGCGGTTCTGATGGCGACGGTCATTGGCGGTTCCTGCGCCTACGCAACCCCTATCGGTATGCCTGCCAACATGATGGTGCTCTCCGCGGGTGGCTATAAATTTGTCGACTACGCTAAGGCCGGTATCCCCCTGATTATCGTTTCAACCATTGTCAGCTTGATCCTGCTGCCAATCCTTTTCCCTTTTCATCCGTAATTAACGGAAGCTGTTCTGACTAAGGAGCATTTATGAGCAAAAGTGAACAGATATCCCATATGACCGACGTTATGGCCAAGTTTGTGGGATATACCGGCAAAGTTTTGCCTGATGATGTCACTGCAAAACTGGAAGATTTGCATAAGAAAGAGACCAGTAAACTGGCCGACGTCATCTTTACTACCATGATTGAGAACCAGCGTCTGGCGAAAGAGCTGGATCGACCTTCCTGCCAGGACACCGGTGTCATTCAGTTTCTGGTGGAGTGCGGGACGAACTTTCCGCTGATTGGCGAGCTGGAAGCGTTGTTGCGTGAGGCGGTGATCAAAGCAACTGTAGATTCTCCGCTGCGCCACAACAGCGTAGAAACTTTTGATGAATACAACACCGGTAAAAACGTGGGTAAAGGTACGCCGACGGTCTTCTGGGAAATCGTTCCCAATTCCGATCAGTGCAGCATTTATACCTATATGGCGGGCGGTGGTTGTTCTCTGCCGGGGAAAGCGATGGTGCTGATGCCGGGTGCAGGCTATGAAGGTGTGACCCGCTTTGTACTGGATGTGATGACCAGCTACGGCCTCAACGCGTGTCCGCCGCTGCTGGTTGGCGTGGGCGTAGCGACCTCTGTTGAAACGGCGGCACTGCTATCGAAAAAAGCGCTGATGCGTCCGATCGGTTCGCATAACGAGAATGAGCGTGCAGCCTCGCTGGAAAAAATGCTGGAAGACGGCATTAACAAAATTGGCCTGGGGCCGCAGGGGATGTCCGGTAATACCTCCGTTATGGGCGTGAACATTGAAAACACCGCGCGTCATCCTTCTACCATCGGCGTGGCGGTAAACGTCGGCTGCTGGTCGCACCGTAAAGGGCACATCGTTTTCGATAAAGATTTGAATTACACCATTACGTCTCACAGCGGAGTGAATTTCTGATGACTAAAAAAATCCTGACTACGCCAATTAAAGATGAAGATTTAGCAGATATTAAGGCTGGCGATATTATTTATCTCAACGGTCATATTGTTACCTGCCGTGACGTAGCCCATCGCCGTTTAATTGAAGGTGGTCGCGAGCTTCCGGTAGATGTTCGCGGCGGCGCTATTTTACACGCTGGCCCCATTGTCCGCCCAATTAAAGGCGAAGACGATAAGTTTGAAATGGTCTCCGTTGGACCAACCACCAGCATGCGTATGGAGAAATTCGAAAAAGAATTTATTGCGCAGACTGGCGTGAAATTAATTGTGGGTAAAGGCGGAATGGGCAAAGGCACGGAAGAGGGCTGTGCTGAACACAAAGCGCTGCACTGCGTATTCCCTGCCGGTTGTGCGGTTGTAGCCGCCGTGTGCGTGGAAGAAATTGAAGATGCCCAATGGCGCGATCTGGGGATGCCGGAAACGCTGTGGGTCTGTCGGGTTAAAGAGTTTGGCCCGCTGATTGTTTCTATTGATACCCATGGGAATAATCTGTTTGAACAGAACAAAATTATTTTTAATCAGCGTAAAGAGATCGTCGCTGATGAAATATGCCAGAACGTAAGTTTCATCAAATAAACCTGATTACGTAAATTGCACGATAATGGTGGTAATACGTTATGACGATAATAATAACCAAGGGCTCTGGCCGGGGCGGCTCAGGGAAATCCACCCTTATTATTTCATCGTCATAAATAGCCCCATTATCGTGCCTCCTGCCTGAAGGCTATTTTATGACTAATGCAGCTCTGCTATTAGGTGAAGGCTTCACCCTGATGTTCCTCGGCATGGGGTTCGTGCTGGCGTTTCTGTTCCTGCTGATTTTCGCCATTCGCGGCATGTCTGCCGTGATTACTCGCTTCTTCCCGGAACCCGTCGCCGCGCCCGCACCGCGCGCCGTTCCCGCCGTGGACGACTTCACCCGCTTAAAGCCGGTGATTGCCGCCGCCATTCACCATCACCGCCACCACGTTTAATTTCCCGGAGGGATCCATGACCATTGCCATTACCGACGTCGTCCTGCGTGACGCCCACCAGTCTCTGTTCGCCACCCGCCTGCGCCTTGACGATATGCTGCCGATTGCCGCTCAGCTTGACGATGTCGGCTACGGCTCGCTGGAGTGCTGGGGCGGTGCGACCTTTGACGCCTGCATCCGTTTCCTCGGCGAAGACCCGTGGGTTCGCCTGCGTGAACTCAAAAAAGCCATGCCCAAAACCCCGCTGCAGATGCTGCTGCGCGGCCAGAACCTGCTCGGCTACCGCCACTACGCCGACGACGTGGTGGAGCGCTTCGTCGAACGCGCGGTGAAAAACGGTATGGACGTGTTCCGCGTCTTCGACGCCATGAACGACCCGCGCAATATGAAAGCCGCACTGCAGGCGGTGCGCAGCCATGGCGCCCACGCCCAGGGCACACTCTCGTACACCACCAGCCCGGCCCACACCCTGCAGACCTGGCTGGATTTAACAGAGCAACTGCTGGAAACCGGCGTTGACTCGATTGCCATCAAGGACATGTCCGGCATTCTCACCCCGATGGCCGCTTTTGAGCTGGTGAGCGAAATCAAAAAACGCTATGACGTGCGCCTGCACCTGCACTGTCATGCCACCACCGGGATGGCGGAGATGGCCCTGCTGAAGGCTATCGAGGCGGGCGTTGACGGCGTGGACACGGCAATTTCCTCCATGAGCGCCACCTACGGCCACCCGGCCACCGAGGCGCTGGTGGCGACGTTGGCAGGTACTGAGCACGACACCGGGCTGGATATCCTGAAGCTGGAAAATATCGCCGCGTATTTCCGCGAGGTGCGCAAAAAGTACCACGCCTTTGAAGGCCAGCTGAAGGGCTACGACAGCCGCATTCTGGTGGCGCAGGTGCCGGGCGGAATGCTCACTAACCTGGAAGGCCAGCTGAAGCAGCAGAACGCGGCGGACAAACTGGACCAGGTGCTGGCGGAAATCCCCCGCGTGCGCGAGGACCTCGGCTTTATCCCGCTGGTCACCCCGACCTCACAGATTGTCGGCACCCAGGCGGTGCTCAACGTCCTGACCGGCGAGCGCTACAAAACCATCGCCAAAGAAACGGCCGGCATTCTGAAAGGCGAATACGGCCACACCCCGGTGCCGGTGAACGCGGCACTGCAGGCCCGCGTGCTGGAAGGGGCAGCCCCGGTGACCTGCCGTCCGGCGGATTTACTCAAACCGGAACTGGCTGAACTGGAAGCGGACGTCAGGCGCCAGGCGCAGGAGAAGGGCATCCAGCTTGCGGGAAACGCCATTGACGACGTCCTCACCGTGGCGCTGTTCCCGCAGATTGGTCTCAAATTCCTTGAGAACCGCCACAACCCGGCGGCGTTTGAGCCACTGCCGCAGGCGGAAGCCGCGCAGCCGGTGGCAAAAGCAGAGAAGCCTGCCGCCTCCGGTATCTACACCGTGGAAGTGGAAGGCAAAGCCTTTGTGGTGAAGGTCAGCGACGGCGGCGATATCAGCCAGCTCACTGCTGCCACCCCGTCTTCCGCACCGGTTCAGGCGGCATCCCCGGTTGCTCCGGCAGGCGCCGGCACCCCGGTCACCGCGCCGCTGGCGGGCAACATCTGGAAGGTGATTGCCACCGAGGGCCAGAGCGTGGCCGAAGGCGATGTGCTGCTGATTCTGGAAGCCATGAAGATGGAAACCGAAATCCGCGCCGCACAGGCCGGTACGGTACGCGGTATCGCGGTGAAGTCCGGGGACGCGGTTTCCGTGGGCGACACCCTGATGACGCTGGCGTAACGGAGAGGACGAATGGAAAGTCTGAACGCCCTGCTTCAGGGCATGGGGCTGATGCACCTTGGCGCAGGCCAGGCCATCATGCTGCTGGTGAGCCTGCTGCTGCTGTGGCTGGCGATTGCGAAAAAGTTTGAACCGTTACTGCTGCTGCCGATTGGCTTCGGCGGCCTGCTCTCCAATATCCCGGAAGCGGGTATGGCGCTGACCGCGCTGGAGAGCCTGCTGGCGCATCACGACGCCGGGCAGCTGGCGGTGATTGCCGCGAAGCTTAACTGCGCGCCGGACGTGCACGCCATTAAAGAGGCATTAGCGCTGGCGCTGCCGTCGGTGCAGAGCCAGATGGAGAACCTGGCGGTGGACATGGGCTACACGCCGGGGGTGCTGGCGCTGTTCTATAAAGTGGCGATTGGCTCCGGTGTCGCGCCGCTGGTCATCTTCATGGGCGTCGGCGCGATGACCGACTTCGGCCCGCTGCTGGCCAACCCGCGCACCCTGCTGCTCGGCGCGGCGGCGCAGTTCGGTATCTTCGCCACGGTGCTGGGGGCGCTGACGCTGAACTACTTCGGCCTTATCAGCTTCACCCTGCCGCAGGCGGCGGCCATCGGCATTATCGGCGGCGCGGACGGCCCGACGGCGATTTATCTGTCGGGCAAGCTGGCGCCGGAGCTGCTGGGGGCCATCGCGGTGGCGGCGTACTCGTATATGGCGCTGGTGCCGCTAATCCAGCCGCCGATTATGAAGGCGCTGACCACGGAGACAGAGCGCAAAATCCGCATGGTGCAGCTGCGCACGGTGAGTAAGCGGGAAAAAATCCTCTTTCCGGTGGTGCTGTTACTGCTGGTGGCCCTGCTGCTGCCGGACGCCGCGCCGCTGCTGGGGATGTTCTGCTTTGGCAACCTGATGCGTGAAAGCGGCGTGGTGGAGCGTCTGAGCGACACGGTGCAGAACGGGCTGATTAATATCGTGACCATTTTCCTCGGGCTGTCGGTGGGCGCAAAGCTGGTGGCGGATAAGTTCCTGCAGCCGCAGACGCTGGGCATTCTGCTGCTGGGTGTGATTGCGTTCGGGATTGGGACGGCGGCCGGGGTACTGATGGCGAAGCTGATGAACCTGTGCAGTAAGAACAAAATCAACCCGCTTATCGGTTCGGCGGGGGTGTCGGCGGTGCCGATGGCGGCCCGCGTATCGAACAAAGTGGGGCTGGAGTCGGACCCGCAGAACTTCCTGCTGATGCACGCGATGGGCCCGAACGTGGCGGGGGTTATCGGTTCGGCCATTGCGGCGGGCGTGATGCTCAAGTACGTGCTGGCAATGTAATCCAATCTAATCGGGAGCAGTGATTCTGCTCCCGCAAAATGAGGACACAGTAATGAGTGAAATGGTTGCGTTTCGGCAAGGTACATCCATGCCATCCAGAGAAACCATCTTGCATTATGTTGTTGAGACGGTGAATCAGATAACTGAGCTTGAGCCAGCGCTGCATTTGCTGCCGTGGTCTGGCGTCAACTCAGCAATATATGAGCAACGTTTTGCACAGTGTTACGACGAGGGGCTTTGTGCCGCACAGACGTCGGCACCGAATGTTCCGCAGGGGATTCTGCCATCGACCGATTGGGCTCAGGGTATCGGGTTACTCTGTTTTGCCGCAGGGTATATGAGCGCAGGCGAGCGGCCATTAACACACAATCAGTTATGCGATTTCGTCAAACAGGCGGCTGTTGGTTTATCGCCGATTGAGGAGGAAGCGGCGAGCGGTTTCTCGACGGTACGTAGTATTGCATTACCCGTATTCAGGCGATTACAACGCGATGGTCACGCATCTCGGATCCTGCTGTTACAAACGTTGCTGCATCTGATCGCCTGGAAAAGCGCATCGCAGTATGCGCGTCAACAGGCGCAACGACTGCTCTGGATGGGCGGCATTCTGGGGGAAGGAGGCGAGTCTGGCTTATTGGCACTCGATAAGGCGCTGCGTGAAGAGGCCGTCGGGGAGAAAAGTCTCCCCGCTCTGCTGATCTTCACGAGTTTCCTGGCGCATTTTCCGGCAGGGCCAGTCTTTATTGACTAGCCGTCGAACGACGCGGGCAAAAGCCGCGTCGTTTTAGTTCGACGCCGGGTATTCCTGCACCGTCACCTGGAACGTGAGCTGCTTATCATCCCGCATTACCACGACCGGAATGACGGAGCCCGGGCGGATTTCCGCCACCTGATCCATCGTCTCCAGCGCGGACACAGCGGGTTTATTATTGACCGAAATAATCAAATCATTAACCTGAATACCGGCAAGCGCGGCGGGGCCGTTTGGCGTCACTTCATTAACGACAA
This sequence comes from Salmonella sp. A29-2, assembly GCF_020150755.1. Classification (NCBI taxonomy): domain Bacteria; kingdom Pseudomonadati; phylum Pseudomonadota; class Gammaproteobacteria; order Enterobacterales; family Enterobacteriaceae; genus Salmonella; species Salmonella sp. A29-2. The sequence continues at coordinate 531,859 of NZ_CP083731.1, forward strand.
TGCCCTGAATCGGGTCCATGCCGCTACCCTGCTGCGCGTGCAGCGGCGCGATTTCTCGTCCGCCAATACCGATATAGCCGCGAATCACGCGACCGTCGCGGATAAGCTTATCCATAATTTTCGTGGCTAGCTGGAAGGGAATCGCAAAACCAAGGCCTTCCGGCGTTTCGCCATCGTTACTCTTATCAAAAGAGAGGGTGTTGATCCCCATCAGTTCGCCTAACGAGTTGACCAGAGCGCCGCCGGAATTACCGTGGTTAATCGAGGCGTCGGTCTGGAGAAAATTCTGTCGCCCCGTCGGGTTCAGGCCGATACGACCCGTTGCGCTGATGATCCCCTGGGTGATGGTCTGTCCCAGATTATATGGGTTGCCGATAGCCAGTACGACGTCGCCAATATGCGGTGTACGCTTTGTATTAATCGGGATGGTAGGCAGCCCGCCAGTGGCGTTGATCTTCAGCACCGCCAGGTCGGTAAGCGAATCGGAGCCAACCAGTAGCGCTTCAAAGACGCGGCCATCCTGTAGCGCGACGATAATCTGATCGGCATCGTTAATCACGTGCTTGTTGGTAATAATATAACCGCGTTGATCCATGATCACGCCGGAACCCAGCGTGCGGATCTCCAGTTGATTATGCGCGGTACTGTTCATACTGCGGTTATAGACATTGACGACGGCAGGCGCGGCGCGGCGAACCGCAAAATTATAACTGGCTGGCGTCTCATCGGTACTGTCGAATTGCGGGACGGCGATAGGATTAATTTTGCGCAAAGAAGGCATGACGGCCAACAGAATAGCGCCGACAATTAAACCTATTGCGACCGAACGTAAGAGCTTCACAAACATGATGGAGGCGTCGTTAAAAAAGGGAACGGCAGCAGCATACCATGAGTTAACCGGACATCACATCGCAGGCTGATGCCCGGTTTAAGACAGGATTAGCGCAGCAATAGATAAATGTTCTCGTTGCCGCGTACTACCTGAAGAGCAATGATGGACGGTTTTGCCGCCATCACTTTGCGCATTTCAGCGATAGAACTGATGCGATCGCGATTAACGCCGATGATAACATCATCTTTTTGCAAACCGGCCTGCGCGGCAGGACTGCTTTTTTCGACGCTATCAACCTTAACGCCTTTCGTCCCGTCTTTCAGCTGGCCGTCGCTCAACGTCGCGCCTTGCAACGCCGGGGCGATCATTTCGGCGCTGGCGGAAGAAGAGGTATTGGAATCCAGCGTGACTTCCACCTCCAGCGGCTTACCATCGCGCAGCAGGCCCAGCTTCACTTTCGTACCCGGTTCGGTGGTGGCGATACGTGAACGCAGTTCGGCAAAGCTATTCAGCGGCTTACCGTTAAGACTGATAATCACGTCTCCGGATTTCACCCCGGCCTTCGCCGAACCTGAATTGGGTAAAACCTCGCTGACAAAAGCGCCACGCTGAACGTTCAGTTTGAATGCCTTAGCGATATCAGCGGTCATTTCAGTGCCTTTAATTCCCAGCAATCCGCGTTTGATTTCGCCGAACTGAATCAACTGCTGCGCCAGCGTCTGCGCCATATTGGAAGGAATAGCAAAGCCAATGCCGATGCTCCCGCCCCCTGGCGCGAGGATCGCGGTATTAATCCCGATTAGCTCGCCGTTCAGGTTAAGCAGCGCGCCGCCGGAGTTGCCGCGGTTAATAGAGGCATCGGTTTGAATAAAGTTCTCAAGCCCTTCCAGATTAAGCCCGCTGCGTCCCAGCGCTGAAATAATCCCGGAGGTGGCGGTTTGCCCAAGGCCAAACGGATTACCGACCGCCACGGCGAAATCGCCGACGCGGAGTTTGTCGGAATCGGCGATGGCAATTTGCGTTAACTTACTGGGATTCTGAATTTGTAACAGAGCGATATCGCTCTGGTCGTCGCCGCCGATCAGCTTCGCGTCGAATTCGCGTCCGTCATTCAGTTGAATACTGATCTTCTGTGCCTGATTAATCACATGATTATTGGTTAATACATAGCCTTTCGCGGCATCGATAATCACCCCCGAACCGAGTCCTTCAAACGGCTGGGACGGCTGGTCTGGCAGATCCTCGCCAAAGAATTTTTTAAACTCCTCCGGCACTTTTTGGCTCTGGGCGGCGGTTCCCTCGACTTTTACGCTGACGACAGCAGGCAGCACTTTCTCCAGCATAGGGGCAAGGCTTGGCAGCGTCGCCTGGCCTGGCACCTGGCCTGGTATCGATGCAAGGGCTGGAAACGGCGCCGAAAGAGTTAACCCGACACTTAACGCTAATGCACTTAACAGCTGGGTGTGTTTTTTCATGGATGCTGCTCTCGTACCTTGAATGAACGGATAGACAATTCAAAACAGATTGATGTTATTGAATTTTCAGCCTGGTAACAATGATAATAGCTGGGACAGGAAAGATAGAGAGAGGGCGCAAGCGATGCGCCCGATAAATTTCTTAACGGCGTGCGATTAATCGCGTTTCGCGCCGCTACGTAACAGGCCAGACGCGCCTTCAGAATAATCACGTGGCATTTGTACTGGCGCCTGATCGTTGCTCGCCTCAGACTCCGCCAGACGGTTACGGAACGGATTCGACTCCGCAGACATTTCCGGCAGCAGGCTGCTGGAGCTTTTCGCCATATGCTGATACAGCTGGCGGTAATCATGCGCCATGGTATCCAGCAGTTCCGCGCTGCGAGCAAAGTGGCTAACCAGCTCTTCACGGTACTCTTCCAGCTCAGCTTTGTTTTTTTCCAGTTCGTACTGCAATGCCTGCTGTTGACGTAACTTACGATTACCAAAACGCATGGCCACGGCACCAATGATGATACCGACGACTAATCCAATTAGCGCATATTCCCAGGTCATGAACATCTCCCGTTGTCTTATGTTTCCGTAGGGTGTTGGCTCCAGGCTCCATGCCCGCGCCTGATTATGCCACTATAACCGCTAATTCCGTAGAAGTGGAATCCCGGCAGCATATCGCGTAGTGTAGAACGGCCTTTTTTTCGTCAGCCGTGAACGACGGCACATCGATTTTCAAGGAATAACAATAACATTATGCAAAGCCTTTCCCCTACATCGCGTTATCTCCAGGCACTCAACGAAGGCACCCATCAGCCTGACGACGTACAGAAAGAGGCGGTCGACCGTCTGGAAACCCTTTATCAAGCGCTCACCGCGAAAAAATCGTCGGCTACGCCACCCGGCGGACTGATAGCGCGACTGGGGAAATTATTAGGCAAAAACGAACCGGACGCGCAAATACCGGTTCGCGGGCTGTATATGTGGGGGGGCGTGGGGCGCGGCAAAACATGGCTCATGGATCTCTTCTACCACAGCCTGCCGGGCGAGCGAAAACTACGCCTGCATTTTCATCGGTTTATGCTGCGCGTGCATGAAGAGCTTACCGCGTTACAGGGACAGATCGATCCGTTAGACATTATTGCCGATCGGTTTAAAACCGAGACGGACGTACTGTGTTTCGATGAGTTTTTCGTCACCGATATTACCGACGCCATGCTGCTGGGCGGTTTAATGAAAGCGCTGTTTGCACGCGGCATTACGCTGGTCGCGACCTCCAATATTCCGCCGGATGAACTCTACCGCAACGGTTTGCAACGCGCCCGCTTCCTGCCGGCTATCGATGCCATTAAACAGCACTGCGACATTATGAATGTGGACGCCGGCGTCGATTACCGGCTGCGGACGCTGACGCAGGCCCATTTATGGCTAACGCCGCTTAATGATGAAACCCGGCGGCAAATGGATAAACTGTGGCTGGCGTTAGCGGGGGCCGCACGAGAACACGCTCCGACGCTGGAAATCAATCATCGCCCTTTATCCACCCTGGGCGTTGAAAACCAAACGTTAGCGGTCTCTTTCGCTACGCTGTGCGTCGAGGCCCGCAGCCAGCATGATTACATTGCGCTCTCAAGGTTATTTCACACGGTTCTGCTGTTTGACGTGCCGGTCATGACGCCGCTGATGGAGAACGAAGCGCGCCGATTTATTGCGCTGGTGGATGAGTTTTACGAGCGCCACGTTAAGCTGGTGGTCAGCGCCGCCGCGCCGTTATATGAGATTTATCAGGGGGAGCGCCTCAAGTTTGAATTTCAGCGCTGTCTGTCGCGCCTGCAAGAGATGCAGAGTGCGGAGTACCTCAAGCGGGAGCATATGCCGTAAGCCGGACAAGCGCAGCGCCCCGGCATTGTGCGGTATCATATCTGTGCAACCTCCCCTACCGGAGGGTGAACCAGGCCTGAACAAAACCCGCGGCAAATCGCAAAAAGGGGTCGATCTTTGACCTGGACTTCTCTATAATCCTGCGACCCCACGTTACAAGAGAGTTTTTTCCCAAACTTTCTCTGTGCCGGCCAAACATATCCGAGGGGGTAGGTTTACCGGACTTTGTCGTGTGAACCTCAACTATTTAAAACGTTTGGGTGTTCACCAACGTGTAACTTATTTATTTGGGTAAGCTTTTAATGAAAACTTTTACAGCTAAACCAGAAACCGTAAAACGCGACTGGTATGTTGTTGACGCGACCGGTAAAACTCTGGGCCGTCTGGCTACTGAACTGGCTCGTCGCCTGCGCGGTAAGCACAAAGCGGAATACACTCCGCACGTAGATACCGGTGATTACATCATTGTTCTGAACGCTGACAAAGTTGCTGTAACCGGCAACAAGCGTACTGACAAAGTGTACTATCACCACACCGGCCACATCGGTGGTATCAAACAAGCGACCTTTGAAGAGATGATTGCCCGCCGTCCTGAGCGTGTGATTGAAATCGCGGTTAAAGGCATGCTGCCAAAAGGCCCGCTGGGTCGTGCTATGTTCCGTAAACTGAAAGTTTACGCGGGCAACGAGCACAACCACGCGGCACAGCAACCGCAAGTTCTTGACATCTAATCGGGATTATAGGCAATGGCTGAAAATCAATACTACGGCACTGGTCGCCGCAAAAGTTCCGCAGCTCGCGTTTTCATCAAACCGGGCAACGGTAAAATCGTTATCAACCAACGTTCTCTGGAACAGTACTTCGGTCGTGAAACTGCCCGCATGGTAGTTCGTCAGCCGCTGGAACTGGTCGACATGGTTGAGAAACTGGATCTGTACATCACTGTTAAAGGTGGTGGTATCTCTGGTCAGGCTGGTGCGATCCGTCACGGTATCACCCGCGCTCTGATGGAGTACGACGAGTCCCTGCGTGGCGAACTGCGTAAAGCTGGCTTCGTTACTCGTGACGCTCGTCAGGTTGAACGTAAGAAAGTCGGCCTGCGTAAAGCACGTCGTCGTCCGCAGTTCTCCAAACGTTAATGGGTTTCTGCTTCGGCAGACAACTGTTAGCGAAAAAACCCGCTTCGGCGGGTTTTTTTATGGCTAAAGTCCGAATCCAGTCTCTTTTCCTCCCTATCTTTAGCATTATTCTCATCTTATTCATCTTTCATGCACGCTCAGAGAAAAGGAAGTCGCAGTGGGATTTTTTAACGCATTGTTTACTAAGAAAGAGTCGTTAATGCTGTCGAATAAATGGGAATTCTTTATAACAACGGTGGATGACCATGTTACGGGTATACGTGTGGATATCGGCGCCATTCAGGATGAAAAATTTGATCGCCTTATCCATACCTGGTTCTTACGTGTTCATTACACAAACTGTTATGAAAATGGTTTACCGCAGCCCGATGAAACACAGCGTTTAAATCGTATAGAGGACTGGCTTGATGAAAAGGGGAAGACGTTTCCGATCTGGCTGGTGGGTGTGGTTACCCAACAAGGCTGGCGCGATTTTGTGTTCATGTCGGAAGAGGATCTTAACTGGGAAAAGACGCTGGATAAATTGCTCGCTGGTGGCCCGGAAATCTCTTTTAGTTATAGAGAGAGTCACAATGATAAAGGAAACTTTTACCGCCAGTTCTTGTATCCAACCCGATACGACTGGAACTGGATACACGATTCCCGTGTGTGCCGGGGATTACAGGAACAAGGTGATGATCTGACGCTTCCGCGCGCTATTGATTATTATGCGACATTGCCTACAGAAGTCGCAGCGCGCGACCTGGCGCAAGATATTGCTGCATTACCGTATGGCATAACGCTGGTCAGTATTCGAATGAATGACCCGCAACAGGGGTTTATGGCGTCTTTTATCAGCACCGATGCTCCGCAACAATGGCATATGACAGAAATCACTTGCCAGCTTACCGATCTGGCTGAAAAACATGGCGGCAGTTTTGATGGCTGGGGCGCACCGGTAGTACAGGCATAACAGGCGAAAGACAATATCTCAGGTGGGGCGAGCATTTCAGACCAGGAATATCTCTTTTTCCTCATTTCCAGAATCGACTCACCACAAAGGTCACAAAATCTGGTAAACTATCATCCAATTTTCTGCCCAAATAGCGGGGAATGTTCATTTTTTGTCTCGTTTCTGAGCAATGATGGCTTTTTTCGCCCTGGGTGACATAACATCTGGCTGGTCACATTGTGGCTGGTAGCAGTAAAAATTCTGAATATACCTGGAGGTTTTCATGGCTGTCGCTGCCAACAAACGTTCGGTAATGACGCTGTTTTCTGGTCCTACTGACATCTATAGCCATCAGGTCCGCATTGTGTTGGCTGAAAAGGGTGTTAGTTTTGAGATCGAACATGTGGAAAAGGACAATCCACCTCAGGATCTGATTGACCTCAACCCGAATCAAAGCGTTCCGACACTGGTGGATCGTGAGCTGACCCTGTGGGAATCTCGCATCATTATGGAATATCTGGATGAGCGTTTCCCTCATCCGCCGCTGATGCCGGTTTATCCGGTCGCGCGCGGTGAAAGCCGTCTGTACATGCACCGTATTGAAAAAGACTGGTATACGCTGATGAACGTCATCGTAAACGGGTCTGCTTCCGAGGCCGACTCTGCGCGTAAACAACTGCGTGAAGAGCTGCTGGCGATTGCGCCGGTATTTGGTCAGAAACCGTATTTCCTGAGCGACGAATTCAGCCTGGTTGATTGCTACCTGGCGCCTCTCCTGTGGCGTTTACCGCAGTTGGGTATTGAATTCAGCGGTGCAGGGGCGAAAGAGCTGAAAGGCTATATGACCCGCGTCTTTGAACGTGATTCTTTCCTGGCTTCTTTAACCGAAGCTGAACGTGAAATGCGCCTCGGTCGGGGTTAACCTGTATGGATTTGTCACAGTTGACGCCGCGTCGTCCCTATCTGTTGCGTGCTTTCTACGAGTGGTTGCTGGATAACCAGTTGACCCCGCATCTGGTGGTGGATGTGATGCTGCCTGGCGTGCATGTCCCTATGGAATATGCGCGCGATGGGCAAATCGTCCTCAATATTGCGCCGCGAGCGGTAGGTAATCTGGAGCTGTCTAATGATGAAGTGCGTTTTAATGCGCGCTTCGGCGGCGTTCCCCGTCAGGTTTCTGTGCCTTTGGCTGCGGTGCTGGCGATTTACGCCCGTGAAAACGGCGCAGGCACCATGTTTGAGCCTGAAGCCGCCTATGATGAAGACGTTGTCAGCTTAAATGATGATGACAATACCGCAGGCGCGGAAAGCGAGACCGTGATGTCCGTCATTGATGGCGATAAGCCCGACCACGATGACGACAGTAGTCCTGATGACGAGCCGCCTCCGCCGCGTGGCGGACGTCCGGCGCTACGCGTAGTAAAATAATCAACAGGCCCTGAAGGGCCTGTTTTGTTTGGTCTCCTCGCGGGTTCACCCTGCTTTTGAAGCTGTGTTACGATAAGCTTGCTATTATTTGCCACCGACCACTCATGAATGGACGTTATGAACGCATTTGATTCGCAAGCAGAAGATTCACCGACATCCCTCGGGCGTAGTTTGCGCCGCCGCCCGCTGGCGCGTAAAAAACTGTCTGAAATGGTTGAGGAAGAGCTGGAGCAGATGATCCGCCGTCATGAGTTTGGCGAGGGAGAACAGCTACCGTCTGAACGTGAATTAATGGCCTTCTTCAATGTAGGACGTCCCTCTGTGCGTGAAGCGTTAGCTGCGCTGAAGCGTAAAGGCCTGGTGCAAATCAATAACGGCGAACGCGCCCGCGTCTCGCGCCCCTCTGCTGATACCATCATCAGCGAACTGTCGGGTATGGCGAAAGATTTTCTTACTCATCCTGGCGGCATCGCTCACTTTGAACAGCTACGGCTTTTCTTTGAATCCAGCCTGGTACGCTATGCGGCGGAACATGCCACCGACGAGCAGATCGCGTTGTTAACGAAAGCGCTGGAAATTAATAGCCAGTCGCTGGATGACAACGCGCTGTTTATTCGTTCGGATGTCGAGTTTCACCGGGTGCTGGCTGAAATTCCCGGCAATCCGATCTTTATGGCTATTCATGTTGCTCTGCTGGACTGGCTAATCGCCGCCCGCCCAAGCGTTCCCGATCGTGAGCTGCATGAACATAATAACGTGAGTTATCAACAGCATATTGTGATTGTTGATGCCATTCGCCAGCGAGATCCCGATAAAGCGGATCGCGCTCTGCAAACCCACCTCAATAGCGTTTCCGCTACCTGGCACGCGCTCGGTAAAAAAAGTCAAAAAATGCGGTAGCGATCGCGCCTCCGATCCCAGTTTAGTGAAGCAGATCGCACTATAAGCGTTCTGTATTATTTGCTGCTTATTTGATCTGGTATAACAGGTATAAAGGTAGGTAGTTAATATATTCATCATCCGTAGAGGTAGGTATGGCAAAAGCATTGCAAGGCGTAATGGCGGCGTTGTTGACCCCATTTGATCATCAGCAGCAACTGGATAGCGAAAGCCTGCGCCGTCTGGTGCGTTTTAACATCGGCCAGGGTATCGACGGGCTGTACGTTGGCGGTTCCACCGGGGAAGCATTCGTACAGAGCCTTGCTGAAAGAGAGCAGGTACTGGAGATTGTCGCCGAAGAGGCGAAGGGAAAAATCACGCTGATCGCCCATGTCGGGACGGTAAGCACCGCAGAAAGCCAGCAGCTTGCCAGCGCCGCAAAGCGTTACGGTTTTGATGCGGTCTCTGCGGTGACGCCTTTTTATTACCCTTTCAGTTTTGAAGAGCACTGTGACCATTATCGGGCAATCATTGATTCCGCAGATGGATTGCCGATGGTGGTATACAACATTCCGGCGTTAAGCGGTGTAAAACTTACCCTCGATCAGATCAATACGCTGGTGACATTACCGGGCGTGAGCGCGCTGAAGCAAACCTCCGGCGATCTCTTCCAGATGGAGCAGATCCGCCGCGCGCATCCGGATCTGGTGCTGTACAACGGTTATGACGAAATCTTCGCTTCCGGCCTGCTGGCGGGCGCGGACGGCGGTATCGGCAGCACATACAACATTATGGGCTGGCGTTATCAGGGGATTGTTCAGGCATTACGTGAGGGCGATGTGGCGAAAGCGCAGCGTCTGCAAACCGAGTGCAATAAGGTTATTGATTTACTGATTAAAACCGGCGTATTCCGCGGCCTGAAAACGGTCCTGCATTATATGGACGTGGTATCGGTGCCGCTGTGTCGTAAACCGTTCGCGCCTGTTGATGAAAAATATCTGCCGGCGCTCAAGGCGCTGGCGCAACAACTGATAGAAGAAAAGGCGTAACAGCATAATGCCGGGGGCGCTACGCTTGCCCGGCCTACAACAGTGTGAGCGGTAGGCCGGATAAGGCGGAGCCGCCATTCGGCATAACGACAACAAAAATCGTCGGGAGAGTAAAATGAGTACTTCTACCCAGAACATCCCGTGGTATCGCCATCTCAACCGGGCGCAGTGGCGGGCATTTTCCGCTGCCTGGCTGGGATATCTGCTTGATGGTTTTGATTTTGTGTTGATTGCTCTTGTACTGACTGAGGTACAAAGCGAATTTGGGCTGACGACGGTACAGGCGGCAAGCCTGATTTCTGCGGCTTTTATCTCTCGCTGGTTCGGCGGGTTATTACTGGGCGCGATGGGCGATCGCTATGGGCGTCGTCTGGCGATGGTCAGCAGCATCATTCTGTTTTCGGTGGGAACCCTGGCCTGCGGGTTTGCGCCCGGTTACACCACCATGTTCATCGCCCGACTGGTGATTGGTATGGGCATGGCGGGCGAATATGGTTCCAGCGCGACCTATGTGATTGAAAGCTGGCCAAAACATTTACGCAATAAAGCCAGCGGTTTTCTGATTTCCGGCTTCTCCGTCGGCGCGGTCGTTGCCGCGCAGGTGTACAGCCTGGTGGTGCCTGTCTGGGGCTGGCGCGCGCTGTTTTTCATTGGCATTTTGCCAATTATCTTCGCTCTCTGGCTGCGGAAAAACATTCCGGAAGCGGAAGACTGGAAAGAAAAACACGCGGGTAAAGCGCCGGTACGCACGATGGTCGACATTCTTTATCGGGGCGAGCATCGCATCATCAACATTTTAATGACTTTCGCCGCCGCCGCTGCGCTGTGGTTCTGTTTTGCCGGTAACCTACAAAATGCTGCGATTGTGGCGGGGCTGGGACTACTGTGCGCGGTTATCTTTATCAGCTTTATGGTGCAGAGCAGCGGTAAACGCTGGCCCACTGGCGTCATGCTGATGCTGGTGGTACTGTTTGCTTTCCTCTATTCCTGGCCGATTCAGGCGCTATTACCCACTTATCTGAAAACCGAGCTGGCCTACGATCCGCATACGGTGGCGAATGTCCTGTTCTTTAGCGGATTTGGCGCGGCGGTTGGTTGCTGCGTAGGCGGTTTTCTTGGCGACTGGCTGGGAACGCGTAAAGCATATGTCTGTAGCCTGCTGGCCTCGCAAATCCTCATTATTCCGGTCTTTGCGATTGGCGGCACAAACGTCTGGGTTCTGGGTCTGCTACTGTTTTTCCAACAGATGTTGGGGCAGGGGATTGCCGGGATTCTACCGAAACTGATTGGCGGTTACTTCGATACCGATCAGCGCGCGGCGGGGCTGGGCTTTACTTATAACGTCGGCGCGCTCGGCGGCGCGCTGGCGCCGATCCTGGGAGCGCTGATCGCTCAACGTCTGGATCTGGGCACTGCGCTGGCATCGCTCTCTTTCAGCCTGACGTTTGTCGTGATCCTGCTTATTGGGCTTGATATGCCGTCTCGCGTACAGCGTTGGCTACGTCCGGAAGCGTTACGTACCCACGATGCTATCGACGACAAACCGTTCAGCGGAGCCGTACCGCTTGGCAGTGGTAAAGGTGCCTTTGTAAAAACGAAAAGTTAATCCGCTTGCCCGGTTTTAAACCGGGCAATATTTGTAAGGGAGTAGTATGTCGTTACTTGAACAACTGGATAAAAATATTGCCGCTTCTGGCGGCCTGATTGTCTCCTGCCAGCCCGTTCCGGGCAGTCCGCTGGATAAGCCGGAGATTGTAGCGGCAATGGCGTTGGCAGCGGAACAGGCGGGCGCGGTTGCGGTGCGTATTGAAGGCATAGACAACCTGCGCGTGGCCCGCTCGCTCGTTTCGGTACCCATTATCGGCATTATCAAACGCGATCTGGACGACTCTCCAGTGCGCATTACCCCTTTTCTCGACGATGTAGATGCGCTGGCGCAGGCCGGCGCAGCTATTATCGCCGTTGATGGAACCGCTCGGCAACGGCCGGTAGCCGTTGAGGCGTTGTTGGCGCGCATTCATCACCACCATCTACTGGCGATGGCCGACTGCTCATCCGTGGACGATGGTCTCGCCTGCCAACGGTTGGGCGCGGACATTATCGGCACGACAATGTCCGGCTACACCACCCCCGATACGCCGGAGGAACCCGATCTGCCCTTAGTCAAAGCGTTGCATGACGCCGGATGCCGGGTAATAGCCGAAGGGCGCTATAACTCGCCAGCACTGGCGGCGGAGGCGATCCGCTATGGCGCATGGGCGGTGACGGTGGGGTCCGCCATTACCCGTCTGGAACATATCTGTGGATGGTATAACGACGCATTAAAAAAGGCGGCGTCATGACTACGTTAGCAATTGATATTGGCGGGACTAAACTTGCCGCCGCGCTCATCGACAACAACTTGCGCATTAGCCAGCGTCGCGAGCTGCCGACCCCCGCGAGCAAAACGCCGGATGCGTTACGTGAAGCATTAAAGGCGCTGGTTGAACCGCTACGGGCAGAGGCGCGTCAGGTAGCGATAGCTTCTACCGGGATCATTCAGGAAGGGATGCTGTTGGCGCTAAACCCCCATAATCTGGGCGGCTTGCTACACTTTCCGTTAGTGCAAACACTGGAAACGATCGCTGGCCTGCCGACGCTGGCGGTGAACGACGCGCAGGCGGCGGCCTGGGCGGAGTATCACGCGCTCCCTGATGATATCCGCGATATGGTATTTATCACCGTTTCAACCGGCGTTGGCGGCGGCGTTGTCTGTGACGGCAAGCTCCTTACCGGAAAAGGCGGTCTGGCCGGGCACCTGGGACACACCCTGGCGGACCCACACGGGCCCGTATGCGGCTGTGGACGCGTTGGCTGCGTAGAGGCCATCGCCTCCGGGCGAGGGATGGCCGCGGCGGCGCGGGACGATCTGGCGGGATGCGACGCCAAAACCCTATTTATTCGCGCTGGCGAAGGTCATCAGCAGGCGCGACATCTGGTAAGCCAATCCGCGCAGGTAATAGCGCGAATGATCGCCGATGTGAAAGCGATTACCGACTGCCAGTGTGTGGTCATTGGCGGCAGCGTAGGGTTAGCTGAGGGATACCTGGAGCAGGTTCGCGCGTTTTTGATGCAAGAGCCTGCGCCTTATCACGTGGCGCTGAGCGCCGCTCGCTATCGGCATGACGCAGGATTATTAGGCGCTGCGTTGTTAGCTCAAGGAGACACATTATGATGATGGGGGAAGTACAGTCGTTGCCTTCTTGCGGGTTGCATCCGCGACTGCTGGATGCCTTGACTCTCGCGCTGGCGGCAAGGCCGCAGGAGAAAGCGCCGGGGCGCTATGAATTGCAGGGCGACAATATCTTTATGAATGTAATGCAGTTAACGACGCAAATGCCGACCGAGAAGAAAGCGGAATTGCATGAACAATACATTGATATTCAGCTACTACTAACCGGCGTCGAGCGTATTGCGTTTGGGATGTCCGGTGCCGCTCGCCAGTGCGAGGAGATGCACGTTGAAGAGGATTACCAGCTTTGTAGCCAAATTGCCGACGAGCAGACTATTACGCTGCAAGCGGGGATGTTTGCTGTGTTTATGCCGGGAGAACCGCATAAACCGGGATGTGCAGTGGGTGAGCCGGATGACATCAAGAAAGTGGTAGTGAAAGTACGCGCCAGTCTGCTGGCGGCCTGAATCTCTTGCCGGAGCAGTCTTCCGAACGCAGCCCCTTACGGGCTGCGTGGTGAATGTGCCGGAGAGCGCAGGTATGACGGGTTAACGCTTAAACGTCACGGCTTCCGGCTGGGTCAGGTGCAGCGTCGTCTGGCTCGGCACCGTCTCGGCAATTACCCGCCCGTGGCGAATCGAGTAACGGGCAGGCGTCTGGCGACGTACCGCATCGAATCCATTCTCAGCGGGTAAGATAACCAGATTCGCGGCATGGCCGACACTCAGACCGTAGTCCTGTAAATGCAGGGTTTTTGCGCTGTGGGTAGTGATCAGATTTAACCCGTCGTTGATTTGCCCATACCCCATCAACTGGCAAACGTGTAACCCCATATGCAACACCTGCAGCATATTTGCTGTGCCTAATGGATACCACGGGTCGAAGACGTCATCATGGCCAAAGCAGACGTTGATCCCCGCTTCCAGCATCTCTTTCACCCGCGTGACGCCACGACGTTTCGGGTAAGTGTCAAACCGCCCTTGCAGATGAATATTCACCAGCGGGTTGGCGACGAAGTTAATCCCCGACATTTTCAACAGGCGGAACAGGCGTGACGCATACGCGCCGTTGTACGAGTGCATAGCCGTGGTGTGGCTGGCGGTCACGCGCGCCCCCATGCCATCACGATGCGCCAGCGCCGCGACCGTTTCGACAAAGCGAGACTGCTCGTCATCAATTTCGTCGCAGTGCACATCGATCAAGCGATCGTATTTCTGCGCCAGTGCAAAGATTTTGTGCAGCGATTCAACGCCATATTCCCGCGTGAACTCAAAGTGCGGAATGGCACCAATAACGTCAGCGCCCAAACGCACGGCTTCCTCTAACAGCGCTTCACCGTTGGGATAAGACAGAATACCTTCTTGCGGAAAGGCGACAATTTGCAGGTCTACCCACGGCGCAACCTCTTGCTTCACTTCCAGCATGGCTTTCAGCGCGGTGAGCATAGGATCTGAAACGTCAACGTGAGTACGAACGTACTGGATGCCGTTAGCCATCTGCCATTTCAGGGTCTGCATCGCGCGCGCTTTCACATCTTCATGCGTGAGCATTGCTTTACGTTCTGCCCAGCGCTCAATCCCTTCAAACAGTGTGCCGGACTGGTTCCAGCTCGGTTCACCCGCCGTTTGCGTGGTATCCAGGTGGATATGTGGCTCAACAAACGGTGGAATAGCCAGACCGCCTTCGGCATCAAGCACTTCGCCCTGCGGTAACGATGCGGCTTCCTGAGGCTCAATCCGGCTAAAGCGCCCGTTTTCAATCGTAATCTGCCATAATCCTTCGTGTCCCTGCAGACGCGCCTGACGAATGGTGATGTTATTGTTCTGCATGGCTGACCTCTGGTGATTTAGCAAGGCTGCGGTTGAAAAGTGGATTCAGCAGGATATAGCTGAAGACGCCGCCGAGTACGGCGTTGACGGGCACAATACCAGGAACATAATGTCCGGCGGCGATGCCCAGCGCGACGGAAAGAATAGCAATCCAGTTAACGGGAATAAAGCGCACGGTGTTGAAGTCGGCATAGCGGCGGCGGTTCAACAGATAGTCGGCAATAATCACTCCGCCAATCGGTGGGATGGCAGATGACAGGAACGTCAGCCAGCCGACAAAATTATTGTAAAGCCACAGCGCGCACACGGTACCGATAATCCCGTTCACCACCGACAGCGTGCGGCTGGAAAGACCGGTAATATTGGCGAAGCCCAGACCCGATGCGTACAGCGCGTTATCGTTGGTGGTCCAGATATTCAGGCCAAGCACCACAATCGCGGGCAGCAGCAGCCCCTGCGCTATCATCACGTCAGAGATATCCGCCTGACCGACGGCGGCAGCGCCTGCCGCGCCAAAGATAAACATCAGCGAGTTGCCGAGGAAAAAAGCGACCATCGCAATCAGTACGGCGCTTTTGGCATGACGCCCGAAGCGGACGAAGTCGGCGGTCAATGTACCGGCGCTGACAAACGAGCCCACCACCAGCGCCAGCGCGCTGGAAAAATCCAGCGGCGTCTGCGGCACTATCGTTTTTAAATGCTCCAGCCCACCCACGCCGCTGACCGCCAGCCAGACGGAGTAGCTGCCCAGAATAACGATCGCGGGTACGGCAACGATAGACAAAATGGTCAGCGCCGAGATGCCGAAAAAAATGGTCAGGGTCATCAGTAGACCCGAAACGGCAATCAGGATATTGGCATCAATGCCCGTCGCTTTACTGACCGGAATAGCGAACATCGCTACGCCAACGCCAAACCAGCCTACCTGTGTGCCGCCAAGCAGCAGCGAGGGAAGCCATGAGCCTTTAACGCCAAAGGAGTAACGTGCAAGGAGGTGGGTGGAGAGTCCGGTTTTTGCGCCGATGTAGCCAAGAAATGCAGTGTAGATACCGAGGAGGAGATTACCGAAGAGAACTGCGAGGAAGAAATCGTGATAGGTAAGACCGGTGCCGAGTGTCCCTCCGGTCCACATACTGGCGGAAAAAAACGTTAAACCCAACATGACAAACGTCAGTGGAATCACGCCCTTCCGCGCCGCCAGAGGGACGGGGCCCTGGCTATAATTGTTGTCCTGCGACACAACGCCTCCATGAATTTTGCCCAAAAAATCCGCCGCATAATATACAGTTCTCAGAATAAAGCAAACGTTTTCGTGTGATATTTTCTTGATAATAATTCATGGAATTAATGGTTCGCTAATTTTTCTCCGTTGTCAGTGAACCACCGCGTGTGAGTTGAGTTTCCAGCATGGTTTGCGAACGAATAAGTTCGTCTGTGAGTAATTTTTCGTCGGGCAACTGCACTTTGTACTCGCTCGCCATGATGGTGTTTGGCAGGCCAGTCAGCGCGTAATGCGCTTCCCCCGCGCCTTTCCCTGCGCACAAAACCAGGCCGACTGGCGGGTTTTCTCCGGGCATTGTCCAGTGCTCTTTGGCATAGTTCAGGTACATATTCATCTGCCCGGCATCGCTATAGCTGAATTTGCCTACCTTCAGGTCAACGAGCAACAGGCAGCGCAAGCGACGATGGAAGAACAGCAGATCGACGCGGAACCAGCTATCGTCTATGCGTAGTCGGCGTTGGCGGCCAACAAAAGCAAAATCGTCACCAAGCTCCAGCATAAAGTCCATCAGGTGGCTGAGCAGCGCGTCTTCGAGATCTGATTCGGAATACTCGTCCTTCAGGTTAAGAAATTCCAGAATGAACGGGTCGCGTATGGCTTGCTCCGGCAAAACGTTTGGCCCGGCGGGTGCAGGCTGCTGCAACATGGCGGATTTGTCGTGGGACAGTAGCGTTCGTTCGTAAAATTGAGTGGCGATTTGCCTGTCGAGCTGCCGTACGGACCAGCCGTTACGTAGCGTCTCTTTCTCGTAAAAAGTGCGGGCATCGGGATTTTTTACCGACAAGAGGCGGACATACGCCGACCAGGGAAGAGGGAATGTTTTGGCGAGCGGTATGAGATTTGAAGATTCCGCAGACAGTGTCTGCGGAATTTCAATATGTTGAAAAAAAAGATAAAATGTACGAATTTGCCATAGGTTTCTGGTGGAAAAACCGCGCTTATAGCGCTGACTTAAATCTACCGATAATCGTTCGATAAGCTGAGTACCATAGGCCGCTCGCGCTTCTCCTCCCTGTTCAAATTCGACAATGCGTCGGCCAATTTCCCAGTAGGTGGCAGTCATAATGGCATTGATGCTGCGCACGGTCTCGGTACGTGCCGTATCGACCAGACGAATAATACCGTCATGAATTTGCTGATATTCATCAGACTGTGGCGCTAAAGTTGGATTCGTCATGTCATCCCTTACGTGATAGTTTCATTGTGAAATTAGAACGCTATCAATACGCTTCAGGCGTAAACGGATCAATCTATGAACGGATTTTACATGACATTACATCTCGATTTACGAGCGGGTTTCCAGAATCGGCAGGAGAGATATTGAGGAGAGGAATATCGGCTCCCCAGCCATCAGCACAAGGCATCAACCGGGGAGCCGGAAGGGTTACACTTCGAGGTAGTTCATAATCCCGTCAGCCGCCTTACGGCCTTCGGCAATCGCCGTCACCACCAGATCGGAACCGCGCACGATGTCGCCACCGGCGAAGATTTTCGGGTTGCTGGTCTGGAAAGCATTATCGCTGCGTTCCGGCGCGATAATTCGTCCCTGCGAGTCCAGTTCCACGCTGTGTTTCGCCAGCCATTCCATGCTGTGTGGACGAAAACCAAACGCCATCACCACCGCATCAGCCGGAACCACATGCTCGGAACCGGCGACGATCTCTGCCCGCCGACGGCCTTTGGCATCCGGTTCGCCCATTTCAGTGCGCACCATTTTTACGCCGCTCACTTTGCCGTTGGCATTGACTTCAATGCCCAGCGGTTGAACGTTAAACTGAAATTCGACACCTTCCTCGCGCGCGTTCTTCACTTCGCGTCTGGAACCCGGCATGTTCTCTTCATCACGACGATAAGCACAGGTTACGTGCGTTGCGCCCTGGCGTATGGAAGTGCGTACGCAGTCCATTGCGGTATCGCCGCCGCCCAGCACCACCACGCGTTTGCCTTCCATGCTGACATATGGTTCGTCGCTGGTTTCGCCAAACCCCATGATCTGCTTCGTATTGGCGATCAGGAACGGCAGAGCGTCGAAAACCCCGTCCGCATCTTCATTTTCCAGCCCGCCGCGCATCGACTGATAGGTGCCGACGCCAAGGAATACCGCATCGTAATCTTTCAGCAGATCTTCAAGCTGTACATCACGACCCACTTCGGTATTAAGTTTGAACTCAATACCCATGCCGGTGAAGATCTCGCGACGGCGGGTCATCACCTCTTTTTCCAGTTTGAAAGCTGGAATACCGAAGGTCAGCAGGCCGCCGATTTCCGGATGGCGATCAAAGACTACCGCCTTCACGCCGTTGCGGGTCAGCACGTCGGCGCACGCCAGCCCTGCCGGACCTGCGCCGATAATCGCTACCCGTTTGTCCGTCTGGCGCACGCCGGTCATATCCGGGCGCCAGCCCATTTCGAACGCTTTATCGTTGATATAACGTTCGATGTTGCCGATGGTTACTGCGCCGAACTCGTCGTGCAGCGTACAGGAGCCTTCGCACAGGCGGTCCTGCGGGCAGACGCGGCCACACACTTCCGGCAGGGTGTTAGTCTGGTGCGATAGCTCAGCCGCCTCAAAAATACGCCCTTCGTTAGCCAGTTTCAGCCAGTTCGGGATGTAGTTATGTACCGGACATTTCCACTCGCAGTAGGGGTTACCGCAGGACAAACAGCGATCCGCCTGGGCTTTCGCCTGACCTTCAGAAAACGGTTCGTAGATTTCAACAAACTCGATCTTACGGATCTTCAGCGGTTTCTTCGGCGGATCAACGCGCTGCAGGTCGATAAATTGATAAACATTCTGGCTCATTTCAATTCCTTACTGCGCCTGCACGCGCAATTCTGCCGCACTACGACTACGGTGGCCCAACAGGGCTTTGACATCGCTGGACTTGGGCTTCACTAACGCGAATTGGGTTGAGAAGCTTGACCACCTGGACAGGATCTCTTCGCCGCGTTGCGAACCAGTATGTTGCACATGTTCGGTGATCAGGCCGCGCAGATGCTCTTCGTGGATAGCCAGCGAATCAACGTCCAGTACTTCTACCAGTTCCGGGTTCACGCGTTTACGGAATTCGCCATCTTCGTCCAGCACATAGGCGAAGCCGCCGGTCATCCCCGCGCCGAAGTTAACGCCGGTTTTACCCAGCACGCAGACGATGCCGCCGGTCATGTATTCACAGCCGTTGTCGCCG
Organism: Salmonella sp. A29-2; assembly: GCF_020150755.1. Taxonomy (NCBI): domain Bacteria; kingdom Pseudomonadati; phylum Pseudomonadota; class Gammaproteobacteria; order Enterobacterales; family Enterobacteriaceae; genus Salmonella; species Salmonella sp. A29-2. The sequence goes on from NZ_CP083731.1 coordinate 550,974, forward strand.
ATGCCCTCTACTACGGTAATCGCCCCGGAGTTACGCACGCCGAAACGTTCGCCCGCGCGGCCCGCTGCGTACAGACGACCACCGGTTGCTCCATACAGGCAGGTGTTGCCGATAATGCTGGCTTTATGACTGAGGAAGGCGGAACCTACCGGTGGTCTGATGGCGATCAAACCGCCTGCCATACCTTTACCGACATAGTCGTTGGCATCGCCAGTCAGATATAACTCCACGCCGCCCGCGTTCCACACGCCAAAGCTCTGGCCTGCGGTACCGCTGAAGTGCGCTTTAATCGGATCGGAAGCCAGCCCCTGATCGCCGTGGGTCTGTGCGATGTAGCCGGAAAGCGACGCGCCGACGGAACGATCGGTGTTGCGGATGTCGAACCAGAAGGTTTTGCTCTGGCGCGCATCGACAAACGGCTTCGCCTGCTGCAACAGTTGCGCATTCAGCACACCGTTATCAAACGGCGGGTTATTCTCGGTGCAGTACAGCGCTTTACCCGGATGAGGTTCAGCGGTTTCCAGTAGACGAGACAGCGCCAGCTTCTGCTGTTTCGCCGTAAAGCCCTCCAGCTCTTTCAGCAGGTCGGTGCGGCCAATCAAATCCACCAGGCGAGTCACGCCAAGCGAAGCCATCAGCTCGCGCACTTCGCGGGCGATAAATTCAAAGTAGTTGGTCACTTTGAACGGCAGGCCGTGATAGTGGTTCTTACGCAGTTTTTCATCCTGCGTCGCTACGCCGGTTGCGCAGTTGTTCAGATGGCAAATGCGCAGGTATTTACAGCCCAGCGCCACCATCGGGCCGGTGCCGAAGCCGAAACTTTCCGCACCGAGAATCGCCGCTTTAATGATATCGACGCCGGTTTTCAGACCGCCGTCCACCTGCAGACGAATCTTGTGACGCAGACCGTTGGCGACCAGCGCCTGCTGGGTTTCAACAAGTCCGAGTTCCCACGGACAGCCCGCATATTTCACCGAAGAGAGCGGGCTGGCGCCGGTACCGCCGTCGTAACCGGCGATGGTGATCAGATCCGCATAGGCTTTCGCCACGCCGGTCGCGATGGTGCCGACGCCCGGTTCGGACACCAGCTTCACGGAGATCATCGCCTTCGGGTTGACCTGCTTGAGATCGAAAATGAGCTGCGCTAAGTCCTCGATAGAGTAGATATCGTGGTGCGGCGGCGGGGAGATCAGCGTCACGCCCGGCACTGAATAGCGCAGTTTAGCGATATACGGAGTGACTTTATCCCCCGGCAACTGACCGCCTTCGCCCGGTTTCGCGCCCTGCGCGACTTTAATCTGAATCACATCGGCATTGACCAGGTAGGCCGGCGTCACGCCAAAGCGGCCGGAAGCCACCTGCTTGATGCGCGACACTTTATTGGTGCCATAGCGCGCCGGGTCTTCGCCGCCTTCGCCGGAGTTGGAGTTGCCGCCGAGGCTGTTCATCGCTTCCGCCAGCGCTTCGTGCGCTTCCGGACTTAATGCGCCGATAGACATGGCTGCGGTATCAAAGCGTTTAAACAGCTCACTGGCGGGCTCAACCTCGTCGATAGTCACCGCCTCGCCGTCTGGATGTATCGCCAGCAGATCGCGCAGCGTTGCCGCCGGACGCTCATTGACCAGTTTGGCGTATTCCTGATAATCGCTGTACTCGCCGCTCTGTACCGCCTGTTGCAGGGTACGCACGACATCCGGGTTATAGGCGTGATATTCGCCGCCGTGGACGTACTTCAACAGGCCGCCAGGGCTAATGGGTTTGCGCGCCAGCCAGGCGCGTTTGGAGAGATTCAGCAGATCCTGCTGGAAGTCATCAAAGCTCGCGCCGCCGATACGGCTGACCACGCCCTGGAAGCACAGGTTTACCACATCATCGTGCAGTCCGACCGCTTCAAACAGTTTGGAGCAGCGGTAAGAGGCAATGGTCGAAATGCCCATTTTGGACATAATCTTGTACAACCCCTTGTTGATGCCGTTACGGTAGTTCTGCATCACGGTACGGTAGTTTTTGGCGATGGCCTGGGTATCAATCAGACGCCCCAGCGTTTCGTAGGCCAGGTACGGATAGATGGCCGTTGCGCCAAAGCCGAGCAGTACCGCAAAGTGATGCGGATCGCGGGCGCTTCCGGTTTCTACGATGATGTTGGCGTCGCAGCGCAGGCTTTGTTCCACCAGACGCGTTTGCACCGCGCCCACCGCCATCGGCGCGGGCACCGGCAGGCGATTCTTACCGATATTGCGATCCGAGAGGACCAGCAGCACGGTGCCGTTGCGCACCATCTGTTCCGCTTTATCGCACAGCGCTTTAACCGTCGCGTCCAGTGTGGTTTCGGTGACATCAAAGGTAATGTCAAGCCAGTCGGCGCGGTAGTGATGCTCGCTCATGGTAGTGAGCTGTTTGAAATCAGAGTACAGCAGAATTGGCGATTTAAAACTCAGGCGATGGGCCTGACCTTCCGCTTCGCAGAAGACGTTCATTTCGCGACCGATGCTGGTGGCGAGCGACATGACGTGCGCTTCACGCAGCGGGTCGATAGGCGGGTTAGTGACCTGCGCGAACTGCTGGCGGAAGTAGTCGTAAATAATACGCGGCTGGCTGGAGAGCACGGCAAAGGGGGTATCGTCGCCCATTGAACCGACGGCTTCCTGGCCGTTTTCGCCCAATACGCTGATAACCGAGTCCAGCTCTTCGGCGCTGTAGTTAAACTGTTTCTGATAGCTGGCGAGCAGGTCATCGTCCAGTTCGCGGCTACCGACTTCTTCATCTGGCAACTCTTCAAACGGCACCAGACGGCGAACATTCTTTTCCATCCACGCTTTATACGGATGGCGGCTTTTCAGATCGTCATCGGTTTCCGCGGAATGCAGAATACGTCCGCCGCGGGTATCGATCACCATCAGCTCGCCTGGGCCGACGCGGCCTTTCTCGACCACTTCATCCGGCTGATAGTCCCAGATACCGACTTCGGAGGCGCAGGTGATCAGCTTATCTTTGGTAATGACATAGCGTGCCGGGCGCAGGCCGTTACGGTCAAGGTTACAGGCGGCGAAGCGCCCGTCGGACATCACGATGCCTGCCGGACCGTCCCACGGCTCCATATGCATGGAGTTAAAGTCAAAGAAGGCGCGCAGATCCTGGTCCATATCCGGGTTGTTCTGCCAGGCGGGCGGCACCAACAGGCGCATGGCGCGGATAATGTCCATCCCGCCTGCCAGCAACAGTTCCAGCATGTTGTCCAGCGAGCTGGAATCCGAACCGGTTTCGTTAACAAACGGCGCAGCGGACTGTAAATCCGGGATCAGCGGCGTCTGGAATTTATAGGTACGGGCGCGCGCCCACTGGCGGTTGCCGGTGATGGTGTTAATCTCGCCGTTATGCGCCAGGTAGCGGAACGGCTGCGCCAGCGGCCAACGCGGCACGGTGTTAGTGGAAAAGCGCTGGTGGAACAGACAGATGGCCGATTCCAGACGCAGATCCGCAAGATCCAGGTAGAAGCGCGGCAGATCCGCCGGCATACACAGACCTTTATAAATGTTGACCAGGTTCGACAGGCTGCATACGTAGAAATCTTTGTCGTCCTGCAGGCGTTTTTCAATGCGTCGGCGGGCGATAAACAGACGGCGCTCCATATCACGCGGACGCCAGCCCGCCGGAGCGTTGACAAAAATCTGCTCAATACGCGGCAGGGAGGAGAGGGCGATTTCACCGAGCACGCCTTCATTGGTTGGCACATCGCGCCAGCCGACAATCGACAGGGTTTCCTGCTGTAATTCTTCTTCGACAATATGGCGTGACGCGGCGGCCAGTTCAGGATCTTTATTCAAAAAGATCATCCCGACGGCGTAGTTTTTGGCTAAGCGCCAGCCGCGCTCTTCGGCCACGATGCGAAAGAAACGGTCAGGTTTTTGTAACAGCAAGCCGCAACCGTCGCCGGTTTTACCGTCGGCAAGGATCGCGCCACGGTGCTGCATCCGGGCCAGCGCGTGTATGGCGGTACGCACTACCTTGTGGCTAGGTTCGCCTTCTATGTGGGCGATCAGGCCGAAACCACAGTTATCCTTCTCAAGGGATTTATCGTACAACATATCAGTGAACCTCCCCAGGCTCTACGGGACGCTCTCCCAACCGACGGCGCGCGGGCACAGCAAGAGCATGGCGACGGGGCTGGCGCATCATACGCTTACCTCGCATTCGCCCTCTTTGTGTCCTTTGCGCATTGGTAAATACGGTTAAGAGGGAATCTCAATTACTGCATAAATATGATGAGCAGACGGCTCATCCAGAAAGCTTCCAGCGGATCCCCAACTTATCGGGAATCCACACCCAGGTCAAATGGCAAACTGATTTATGCAAAAGTGTGCTGTAGCACAGATAACTTTTTTAATCTGTTGAAATTAAAAGGTTTTTTATAGAAGGGCTGCTAATACGGAGCGGCAGAAAGCCTGTGATCTGTCTCACTATAAGAGCCGCTCGCCAGGCATTATCTGACCTTGCTTTTTCAAAAATCTTGGCATTTTATGCTGTTTTAAGCGTGAGCAGTATTGAATGCTACTGTTTTTATCGATGACCCAGCAAACGCTGAAAAAAGAGGGGAATATCAGGAAAAATCATCAGCGGGATTATGAATGAAATATCGTTTATTTTGCTTGATTATGCAATGGATAAAAGCCTTCCGGGACGATTGATCCAGGTCATCGCCAAAGGAGACTAAAAATGGCAGGCTTTGGCCTCTTTTTAAGAGGCGGTCTATCAGATTATGCAGTTACAGAAATTAGTCAATATGTTTGGTGGGGATCTTTTACGTCGGTATGGGCAAAAGGTTCATAAGCTGACGCTTCATGGCGGTTTTAGCTGCCCTAATCGCGACGGTACCATCGGGCGTGGCGGTTGCACCTTCTGTAATGTCGCCTCTTTTGCCGATGAGGCGCAGCAGCATCATTCCATTGCCGAGCAGCTTGCGCATCAGGCGCATCTGGTGAACCGCGCTAAACGCTATCTGGCCTATTTCCAGGCCTACACCAGCACCTTTGCGGAAGTGCAGGTGCTGCGTTCCATGTATCAACAGGCGGTCAGCCAGGCCAGTATCGTCGGGTTATGTGTCGGTACGCGTCCGGATTGCGTCCCGCAGGCAGTAGTAGATTTACTGTGTGAATATAAAGATCAAGGCTACGAGGTGTGGCTGGAACTGGGATTGCAAACCGCGCACGATAAAACCCTGCGCCGAATTAACCGCGGGCATGACTTCGCCTGCTATCAGCGTACCACCCGGATTGCCCGGGAGCGCGGGCTGAAAGTGTGCGCGCATCTGATTGTGGGGCTGCCGGGCGAAGGGCAGGCAGAATGCCTGCAAACCATGGAGCGTGTGGTGGAGACGGGCGTTGATGGTATTAAACTGCATCCGCTGCATATTGTGAAAGGCAGTACGATGGCCAAAGCCTGGGAAGCGGGGCGGCTGAACGGCATCGAACTGGACGACTACACGCTAACGGCAGGTGAGATGATTCGTCATACGCCGCCGGAGGTAATTTATCACCGAATTTCAGCCAGCGCTCGCCGTCCGACGCTGCTTGCCCCGCTGTGGTGCGAGAATCGCTGGACGGGGATGGTTGAGCTGGACAAATACCTGAATGAGCATGGCGTGCAGGGCTCTGCGCTGGCCCGTCCCTGGATACCACCTGTAGCGTAGCGTGATGAGGGGCGCTACGCATATTTCGCACAATATTCAACGCGGTTCCCATAATTGGGTATTATGTGCGAAGTTGTGGTGAAGGAATCCTCTATGAAGCAAATTCGTATGCTGGCGCAATACTATGTCGACCTGATGATGAAATTGGGTCTGGTGCGCTTTTCCATGCTCCTGGCGTTGGCATTGGTGGTGCTGGCGATTGTCGTGCAGATGGCGGTGACCATGGTGCTGCATGGTCAGGTTGAAAGTATCGACGTTATTCGTTCCATCTTTTTTGGCCTGTTAATTACGCCCTGGGCGGTCTATTTCTTATCCGTTGTTGTTGAACAACTGGAAGAGTCAAGGCAGCGACTGTCGCGTCTGGTGCAAAAGCTGGAGGAGATGCGCGAGCGCGATCTCAAGCTTAACGTACAGTTGAAGGACAATATTGCCCAGCTTAATCAGGAAATTGCCGATCGCGAAAAAGCGGAAGCGGAGCTGCATGAGACATTTGAACAGCTAAAAGTAGAAATTAAAGAGCGTGAAGAAGCGCAAATCCAGCTAGAACAGCAATCCTCTTTTCTGCGCTCCTTTCTGGACGCCTCGCCGGATTTGGTTTTTTATCGTAATGAGGATAAAGAATTTTCCGGCTGTAACCGCGCAATGGAATTGCTAACCGGCAAGAGCGAAAAACAGCTGGTGCATTTGAAGCCGGAAGATGTGTACTCTCCCGAAGCGGCGGAGAAAGTCATTGAAACCGATGAAAAAGTATTCCGCCATAACGTCTCCCTGACCTACGAACAGTGGCTGGATTACCCGGACGGACGAAAAGCCTGCTTTGAAATTCGTAAAGTGCCTTATTACGACCGTGTCGGTAAACGTCATGGCCTGATGGGATTTGGTCGTGATATTACCGAACGTAAGCGTTATCAGGACGCGCTGGAACGCGCCAGCCGCGACAAGACCACGTTTATCTCTACCATCAGTCATGAGCTGCGCACCCCGCTTAACGGCATCGTCGGTTTAAGCCGCATCCTGCTGGATACCGATCTCACCGCCGAACAGGAAAAATACCTTAAAACAATCCATGTCTCCGCCGTGACGTTAGGCAATATTTTCAATGACATCATTGATATGGATAAGATGGAGCGGCGTAAGGTTCAGCTTGATAACCAACCGGTTGATTTCACCAGCTTTATGGCCGATCTGGAAAACCTTTCCGGTTTGCAGGCGCAGCAAAAAGGGCTACGTTTTGTGCTTGAGCCGACGTTGCCGCTGCCGCACAAAGTCATTACCGACGGAACGCGTCTGCGCCAGATTTTATGGAATTTGATCAGCAATGCGGTGAAGTTTACTCAGCAGGGCCAGGTGACGGTGCGGGCGCGCTATGATGAAGGCGACATGCTGCACTTTGAAGTGGAAGATTCCGGGATCGGCATTCCGCAGGATGAGCAGGATAAAATTTTCGCCATGTATTATCAGGTGAAAGACAGTCATGGCGGTAAGCCGGCGACGGGTACCGGTATCGGGCTGGCGGTCTCCCGTCGGCTGGCGAAAAATATGGGCGGCGATATTACCGTCTCCAGTCTGCCGGGCAAAGGATCGACCTTTACGCTAACGGTTCATGCGCCAGCGGTGGCGGAAGAGGTGGAGGACGCCTTTGATGAAGACGACATGCCGCTGCCCGCGCTGCATGTTCTGCTGGTCGAAGATATTGAACTGAACGTGATCGTAGCGCGTTCGGTACTGGAAAAACTGGGGAACAGCGTGGATGTCGCGATGACCGGCAAGGCGGCGCTGGAGATGTTCGCGCCGGGCGAATATGACCTGGTCTTACTGGATATTCAGCTACCGGATATGACGGGTCTGGATATCGCCAGAGAACTGACCCGTCGCCACACGCGGGAAGATTTACCGCCGCTGGTAGCGCTTACGGCTAACGTTCTGAAAGATAAAAAAGAGTATCTGGACGCTGGTATGGACGATGTGCTGAGTAAGCCGCTGTCGGTGCCGGCCTTAACCGCGATGATTAAAAAATTCTGGGATGCCACCGATAAAGAGGAGAGTACCGTGACGCCTGAAGAGAGCGATAAAGCGCAAGCGCTGCTGGATATCCCGATGCTGGAACAATACATCGAGTTGGTTGGGCCTAAATTGATCACCGACGGTCTCGCGGTGTTTGAAAAAATGATGCCTGGCTATTTAAGCGTGCTGGAGTCCAATCTGACGGCGCGTGACAAAAAAGGCGTCGTTGAGGAAGGGCATAAGATTAAAGGCGCCGCCGGTTCGGTAGGGCTGCGTCATCTGCAACAACTTGGCCAGCAAATCCAGTCGCCGGATCTTCCCGCCTGGGAAGATAATGTCGCGGAATGGATTGAAGAGATGAAGCAGGAGTGGCAGCACGATGTCGCGGTGCTGAAAGCCTGGGTGGCAAACGCGGAAAAAAAATGACCCCGGTTTGACCGGGGTGCGCGAATACTGCGCCAACACCAGGGAAATCGTGGCTGCGCCGTGCTTATTATGATGATGTCAAAGGCGCAGTCCTGTTTTCAGGCCGCACGCAGTTAAGATAGCAAATCCTAAATGATTTGTTACATGAATCATTTAAATGTGTGAAGCGTAGCATTTTAATCAAAATTATTAATGGGCTTGAGTCGGTTGCAGGAGGATGTTCACCATGAAAAAAATTGGCGTAGTGCTCAGCGGATGCGGCGTCTATGACGGCGCCGAAATTCATGAGGCCGTTCTGACGCTGTTGGCCATTGCCCGCAGCGGCGCGCAGGCTGTCTGCTTCGCGCCGGATAAACCACAAGCGGATGTTATTAATCACCTGACCGGCGAAGCGATGGCGGAAACGCGTAACGTTCTGATTGAGGCGGCGCGTATTACGCGGGGCGATATTCGTTCCCTGTCCCAGGCTCAGCCAGAGGAACTGGATGCGCTCATTGTGCCTGGCGGTTTCGGCGCGGCGAAGAACCTGAGTAATTTCGCCAGCCAGGGGAGCGAATGCCGGGTGGATAGCGATGTCGTCGCGCTGGCGAAGGCCATGCACCAGTCCGGCAAGCCGCTGGGATTTATCTGTATCGCGCCCGCAATGTTGCCGAAAATCTTTGACTTCCCGCTACGTCTGACAATAGGGACGGATATTGATACCGCTGAAGTACTTGAAGAGATGGGCGCCGAACACGTACCTTGCCCGGTTGATGATATCGTTGTGGACGAGGATAACAAGGTCGTGACCACCCCTGCCTATATGCTGGCGCAGGATATCGCCCAGGCGGCAAGCGGCATTGATAAATTAGTGTCGCGCGTGCTGGTTCTGGCGGAATGAGCAAACGACGCATCGCGCCGTTAAGGTTTTTGCGCCGTCTACTTTTACGTATCCTTGCTGCGCTCGCCGTCTTTTGGGGCGGCGGCATTGCGCTGTTTAGCGTGGTTCCGGTGCCTTTTTCGGCGGTGATGGCGGAACGGCAGATTAGCGCCTGGCTGAGTGGAGAGTTCGGTTATGTGGCGCATTCTGACTGGGTCAGTATGGCGGATATCTCGCCGTGGATGGGGCTGGCGGTAATTGCGGCGGAAGACCAGAAGTTCCCTGAGCACTGGGGCTTTGATGTTCCGGCGATTGAAAAAGCGCTGGCTCATAATGAGCGGAATGAGAGCCGTATTCGCGGCGCCTCTACGCTTTCGCAGCAAACGGCGAAAAATCTCTTTTTATGGGATGGACGCAGTTGGGTGCGCAAAGGTCTGGAGGCCGGGCTAACGCTGGGCATTGAAACTGTCTGGAGCAAAAAGCGCATCCTCACGGTTTATCTGAATATCGCGGAGTTTGGCGATGGTATTTTTGGCGTGGAGGCTGCGGCACAACGGTATTTTCATAAACCCGCCAGCCGCTTAAATATGTCCGAAGCCGCGTTACTGGCGGCCGTGCTGCCTAACCCGATTCGCTATAAGGCGAATGCGCCTTCTGGCTATGTGCGTAGCCGGCAGGCGTGGATTATGCGCCAGATGCGCCAACTGGGCGGGGAATCTTTTATGACGCGCAACCAGCTTAATTAATTTTGCTGAATGGCGGCGCGAACGCCTTATCCGGCCTGCGATCTGTGTCGTCCAGGCCTGATAAGCACAGGCCATTAAGCTTCGTGAGAAGTAAGCGCCAGCCGTTTCTTGTCTTTTGGCTGCGCGTCCCTCTCCAGGGCAACGGCCAGTGCAGGCTGGGCGATAAACCGCTGCCACACTCTCTCCAGTTTGCGTTCACAGCACCATGTTGACCAGGTCGCCAGCGGGATAAAGGTACTTTCCCCCAGATTGTCGCAAACCACCGGAACCACTTCTGACTCGCTGATACGCTGGCACAGGATGTTTTGCGGCTTCAGCGACATCGTCACAATATGGTTATCCAGCAGGTAACGTTTCAGTTTTTTTAGTAGCCGCCGCAGGACAGCGACATCCTCTTCATAACGACATTGCGCGGCGAACTCGGTCAGGGTAATAGAGGGCGCGCCGTTGAAATCGGTAATCATGTCGTAGACATAGCCGGTGCCGCAATCGGTTTCTACCGTGCCGTAATAACGGGGGATAGCGCTCCAGTCCGTCAGGTAGCGGGACAGATGCGCATAGTAGTTCAGTTCACGCCGAATCTCTTTATCACCGCCGTGGTTACGGTTGTAAATGACTTTTATGCAACGCCGGGCATTATCCGGATGCGTATAGCATTTACGATGTCGACCGGTGCCCAGCGGAGTCTGTTTGGATAAGAAGATCATGGCAAGTCCTGGAAAAATTTATTCACATAAATTTAGTATGGACAAAGAACTTAAATAAAACCTAAACGAAATTTTTTAAGGTTTTCTTAATGTTTTTATGCATAGGTAAAGCGCACGAAATGTACAAATCTTACGAAAGGGTGGGGCTGCGGGATAAGTGGCAGGCAGGCGTAACACGCCCGGTTTTGGGGTGACTGTCATCAAATACCGGGACGGCGTTGGGGAAAATAGGGTATATGAGGAGGTTTAGTCTTCGTCAAAGCCGGAATTGAACAGCGCGATAACCGCCGCCAGCGCTTCAACTTCTTGCGGGCCGGTGGCTTCAATTTCTATCTGACGCCCTTTGGCGGAGTCGAGCATTAACAGCGCGATGACGCTGTTCGCTTCCGCTTCGGTGCCTTCGTCATTGCGTAATAGCACCTCGGCGTCAAAACCCTGCATCAGTTCGAAAAGCTTCATGGCAGGCCGGGCATGCATGCCCAGCTTATTGGTGACTTCAACAGTTTGCTTTACGGTCATGTTTTGCGTTTTTCCAGCGTGCGATGGCGAGACTGGACATTTTTACCGCGCGAGCGGAAGTAGTCTGCCAGCTGTTCTGCAATATACACCGAACGGTGTTTCCCGCCGGTACAACCGATAGCGACGGTAAGGTAGCTGCGGTTGTTGGTCTCCAGCATCGGTAACCATAGCTCAAGATAGCTGCGAGTCTGATAGATAAAATTGTGAACTTCTGTGTGTCGGTCAAGAAACGCGGCTACCGGCTTATCAAGCCCGGTCATGGGGCGCAGTTTTGGATCCCAGTGCGGGTTGGGCAGAAAGCGGACATCAAACACATAGTCCGCATCAATCGGGATACCATGTTTAAAGCCGAAGGACTCAAATACCATCGTCAGTTCGCGCTCGCGTTTGCCTAACAGCCGGGTACGCAGCATCTCCGCCAGCTCATGGACGGACATTTCTGAAGTGTCGACGATCAGATCCGCACGTGAGCGTAACGGCTCCAGCAAGTCACTCTCTTTATCGATCGCACTCTCTAAAGAAAGATTTTTGCTGGAAAGCGGATGCAAACGGCGCGTGTCGCTGTAGCGGCGAATCAAGGTATTGCGGTCGGCGTCAAGAAACAGCAATTGCGGCGAGAAAGCGCCAGGCAGATTATTCATCGCCTGTTCAAAAATCTCAGGTGATTCAGGCATATTGCGCACATCAATGCTGACGGCGGCGGAAATCTGGCGATCGGCCAGCGTTCGCGCCAGATCGGGCAACAGCACGACGGGGAGGTTATCCACGCAGTAAAATCCCATATCTTCCAGCGCGCGCAGAGCGACAGATTTACCTGATCCGGAACGCCCGCTGACGATCATCAGTACCATGTACCGTTTCTCCTCACAACGACAGAAAGAAATGCCATTGAGTTGTTATGCCTCATTCTGCTCACCTTCGGTGTCAGTAATGATTTGATACAGCTCTTCATCATTCAGCGCCGCGCGCAGGCGGCGGCAGATCGTTTTATCCGCCAGACGTTTCGCCACCAGCGACAGCGTGTGCAGATGCGTTTTAGTTTGATCGGCGGGCACCAGCAGGGCGAAGAGGAGATCGACCGGCTGGTTATCGATGGCGTCGAACGCGATCGGCGTTTCGAGCTGAACGAACACGCCGACGGCGCGTAAGGTATCTTCTTCCAGTTTCCCGTGCGGGATGGCGATACCATTACCAATACCGGTACTGCCCATTTTTTCGCGTGTCAGAATGGCTTCAAACACGACCTGAGGAGGTAAACTGAGCTGTTTTGCCGCCAGTTCGCTGATGATTTCCAGCGCGCGTTTCTTACTCTGACAATGAACGCCGCTACGCGTACACTCCTGGTTAAGTACACTGCTCAGTTGTAGAGTCGTATCGTTATTTATCATAATTTCACCTAAGAACCTGTCCTGTCAGGTTGATGGCCAGGTTCGGAGCGCTAACTGTACAAATGGCCCGTTGTGTCACACAACAGGCCGTCCTGCACTGGCTAACTGCCCGGACAATTAGTGTTGTTTCAGTTTATCTTTATGCCTGGTTAACTGCCTTGCCAGTTTATCAATCAAGCCGTCAATGGCGGCATACATATCCTGGCCTTCCGCGCTGGCGTGAATTTCGCCGCCGTTAACGTGTAGCGTCGCATCCGAGATGTGCGTGACCTTCTCCACTTTCAACACCACGTATACCTGATTAATCCGCTCAAAATACTGTTCAAGTTTGGCGAATTTTGTCGTCACAAATTCACGCAGGGCTTCAGTAATTTCGACATTATGTCCGGTGATATTGAGCTGCATAGTGTCTTCCTTATCGGTTGGGTCAAACTAGCTGTTTGCGTTGGTTTGACGGCGGAATGGATAAAGACTCTCGGTACTTCGCAACAGTGCGGCGCGCCACCATGATACCTTGTTCTGACAGCAGAGAGGTTAACTTGCTGTCGCTCAGTGGTTTCGCGGGGTTTTCCGCCGCAATTAACTTCTTCACCAGCGCGCGAATCGCGGTGGAAGAGGCTTCGCCTCCGCCTTCGGTATTGACGTGGCTGGAAAAGAAATATTTGAGTTCAAAAATACCGCGCGGGCTGTGCAAATACTTCTGCGTGGTCACGCGGGATATAGTGGATTCGTGCATCTCGACGGCCTGGGCGATATCCGCCAGTACCATCGGTTTCATATATTCTTCGCCCTGTTCAAAAAAGGCTTGCTGTTGCTCGACGATGCAGCGACTGACGCGCAGCAGCGTGTCGTTACGGCTTTCAAGGCTTTTTATCAGCCATTTCGCATCCTGTAAATTACTGCGGATGAACTGGCTGTCGGCATCGTTGCGCGCGCTATTGCACATGGCGGCATAGTGCTGGTTAATCTGTAAACGGGGAATACTGTCGCTATTAAGCTCCACCGTCCAGCGACCGTTATGCTTGCGTACCAGCACATCCGGGATAACGTACTCCGGCTCGCCGGTCTGGATCGATTGACCGGGTCTGGGATCGAGCGACTGAATCAGGTTTACCGCCTCTTTCAGCACCTCTTCTTTTAGTCGGGTAACGCGCATCAACGTGCGGAAATCGTGGTTGGCCAGCAGATCAAGGTGATCGCAGATAATAAGCCGCGCCTCTTCCAGCCACGGCGTGGATTTGTCGAATTGTGAAAGCTGGATCAGCAGACAGTCGCGAAGATCTTTTGCCGCGACGCCTACCGGATCAAAACGCTGAATGCGCTTCAGAACGGCTTCGACCTCATCGAGATCCACCTCTACATCGCCCATGCTTTCGCGAATTTCGTCCAGGGATACGGTGAGATAACCGGTATCATCTACCGCATCGACAATGGATGTCGCAATAGCGCGATCGGTATCCGAGAAGGGCGTTAGCTCAACCTGCCACATCAGATAATCCTGCAACGACTGCGTCGTTTCGCCCTGATAGACGGGCAGCTCATCGTCGATATAATCGCCGCTGGGGCCGGACGGCGTCCCGGCGGTGTAAATTTCATCCCAACTGGCGTCAAGCGGCAGCTCTTCCGGCATCTCTTTTTGTTCGAGCGCGTCGGCGGTATCGAGAGGATCGTTATCCTGAGGTTGCTGAGTGTCGATTTCGTCATGAAGATCGGTTTGCTCAAGCAGCGGGTTATTTTCCAGCGCTTGCTGGAGTTCCTGCTGAAGTTCCAGCGTAGACAACTGCAACAGACGGATGGCCTGTTGTAGCTGAGGCGTCATCGCCAGTTGTTGGCTAAGCCTGAGTTGCAAACCTTGCTTCATATTCAGAGTCGTTTTCTCCCGCTAGAGCAGCATAGCCCTCTACCCTATCAGAGTCTGAAGTCTTCCCCAAGATATACACGCTTAACGTGTTCGTCTTGCAGGATTTCTGTCGGCGTACCGTGGGCAATAAGGTGGCCCTGGCTCACGATATAGGCACGTTCACAGACTGCCAGCGTCTCACGGACGTTATGGTCGGTGATCAGCACGCCGAGCCCGCTATCGCGCAGATGCTCGATAATGCGTTTGATGTCGATAACGGAAATCGGGTCAACGCCGGCAAAGGGTTCATCCAGCAGGATAAATTTGGGATTAGCGGCCAACGCGCGGGCTATTTCTACACGACGGCGTTCACCACCGGACAGCGCCTGTCCCATGCTGTCGCGCAGATGCTCGATATGAAACTCTTCCATCAGCTCGTTGGCGCGGTCTTCTCGCTGTTCTGCGGTCAAATCGTCACGAATTTGCAGTACCGCCATCAGGTTATCAAATACGCTGAGACGGCGGAAAATAGAGGCTTCCTGCGGCAAATAGCCGATACCGCGGCGCGCGCGCGCGTGCAGCGGCAGCAGACTGATATCTTCATCATCGATGATGATATTGCCTGCGTCACGCGGCACGATACCGACGACCATATAAAAGGTGGTGGTTTTACCCGCGCCGTTTGGACCGAGCAGCCCGACAATCTCCCCGGAGTTAACGGTCAGACTGACATCTTCCACTACGCGACGGCCTTTATAGGCCTTCGCCAGATTCTTTGCAGTTAATGTTGCCATAACGAATTAGTTACTCTTCTTTTGCGCCGGAGTCTGGCCTTTGTTTTTGTCTTGCAACTGCGACGGCACCAGAACGGTGGTGACGCGTTTGCCTTTCTCGCTGAAGGCCTGCATTTTCTGCTCTTTCACCAGGTAGGTGATTTTGTCGCCAGTAATGTTGCTGTCAAGCTGCTCCAGATAAGCGTTGCCGGTCAGCACCACAAAATCTTTCGCCAGCTCGTAGTGCATATGGGAAGCGTGGCCTTTCACCGGCTTACCGTTGTCCTGCATCTGGTAGAAGGTGGCCGGATTGCCGTAACCGTCGATCACCTCTTTCCCCTGTTCGCCGCCAGGGCGGGTAACCACGACTTTATCGGCGTTGATCTTAATCGTGCCCTGGGTCATCACCACGTTGCCCGTAAAGGTCACGACGTTGCCTTGCATATCCAGCGACTGTTGATCCGAGTCAATATGAATAGGCTGTTCGGTATCGCCCGTGACGGCGAAGGCCGGAATGCTGGCGGCCAGCAGCGAGCCGGCAAGCATAAGATTAAGGCTGAGTTTGTTTGTTTTGAATTTCATAAGAGGTTCTAACCTTTTCAATCAGCTCGGCGTTCTTGCTGCGTAAGTTACCGCGCATTTTCAGTCCGCTGGAGTTAAATGTTGTGCCGTATAACGTCACCAGATCGTTCGAGGTAACATCCTGCGTCACCAGATTAATCTGCGCGTTATCGGTGGTAATTCTGCGTAATTGAGCGTCAGGCACCAGGGCGTTGACTTCAACATGGCCATACAGATAGAGCATCCGATCGTTAGTCAATTTGGCTTTATCGGCCTTGATCGACCATGTCGGCACTTTATCCTTATCAAAGGTGGTTAATACCGGTTGCGTAAACCATGAGACCGCCTGATCGGAAAAATATTCAACGTGCTGCGCGATCAGACGATAGCTCAACGCGCCTTCCGGACTGTACACGACGGTATCCGTATGCTCGCTTTTATACGTGGGATCGTTGCTGTTGACCATCACGGCAGCAGGATCGTCTTTATCCGCCAGATTGATACCAATCAGTACCAGAATGGCCAGCGACAGTAGAATGATAACCCAACGTCTGGTTTTACTCATATCGATTGCCCTTTGGCCTCATCCAGCTTGCCCTGCGCCAGCAGCAGCAAATCGCACACCTCACGTACCGCGCCGCGCCCGCCGGCAATGTGCGTCACATAGTCAGCGCGGGGGATCAGCAGCGGATGCGCATCCGCAACGGCAACGCTTAACCCCACTTTTTCCATCACTGGCCAGTCAATCAGATCATCGCCGACATAGGCAACATTTTCCGGCGCAATGGCCAGTTTTTCCAGCAGATCGCTAAAGGCGATCAGCTTATTCGACTGTCCCTGATAAAGATGGACAATCCCCAGCGTGGCGCAGCGATCTTCTACAAGTTTAGCCTTTCGTCCGGTAATAATGGCAACCTCGATATTGGAGGTCAAAGCACAGCGAATACCGTAGCCGTCACGAACGTTGAAAGCCTTCAGCTCTTCGCCGTTATTGCCCATATAAATCAGGCCGTCAGACAATACGCCATCCACGTCCAGGATGAGCAGGCGGATATTCTCCGCTTTGGTCATGACATGGGTGCTGACGGGGCCATAACAGGTCGCAAGCGACGCACCTGCTTTACTCATCGTTAATTATCCTTGAGTTTCTACACGACGCCTGCACGCAGGAGATCATGCATATGTAACACACCGAGTAACTGGTCGCCATCAGCAACCAGTACGGAGGTGATATGGCGGGACTGCATTAAATTCAGCGCATCGACAGCGAGAATACCGGGACGCACGCGAATGCCCCCTGGCGTCATCACCTCGGCGATCCCCAACTGGCGCATATCGCCGCCCATATCGAACACGCGACGTAAATCGCCGTCGGTGAAGATACCGTCGATCTTCATGGATTCATCGCAAATGACGGTCATACCGAGATTTTTACGCGTAATTTCTAACAGCGCATCACGCAGGGTGGCATGTTTATTAACATGCGGGATCTCATCGCCAGTATGCATAATATCGCTTACGCGCAGCAGTAGCTTACGTCCCAGCGCGCCGCCAGGATGCGACAGAGCGAAATCCTCGGCGGTAAAGCCGCGCGCTTTTAACAATGCCACGGCGAGCGCGTCGCCCATCACCAGCGTTGCGGTGGTACTACTGGTAGGCGCCAGTCCTAACGGACACGCTTCTTTGGGCACTTTAACACACAGATGCACATCTGCCGCACGCGCCATGCTGCTTTCCGGTCGCCCGGTAATGCAAATTAACGGTACGTGCAGACGTTTAAGCACCGGTATTAGCGCCGCGATCTCGCTGGATTCGCCGGAGTTGGAGATAGCGATAACCACATCCTGCGGCGTAACCATCCCCAAATCGCCGTGCGCGGCTTCGCCTGGATGTACAAAAAAGGAAGAGGTGCCGGTACTGGCGAACGTGGCGGCCATTTTCCGTCCGATATGGCCGGATTTCCCCATCCCCATGACCACCACTTTTCCGGTGCAGTTGAACATTTTTTCACAGGCCAGCGTGAAATGCTGGTTGATATATTGATCAAGCTCCGCCAGGCCTTCACGTTCAATTTCCAGGACCTCTTTGCCTGCCTGCTGAAAGTCAAACCCCGGTTGCAACGCTAAATGCGACATAATCCGTTTCCAGTTATCCAACAAGAAGTGGCGATAGCCAATAGAGCATCGCCAGCCATACGATAAACCCGCCGGTCAGCAGTATACCTGCGCCCCGACCAATCTGACGCGGATGCCGCCAGCAAAGTAAAGCGAAAACCACGCTAACCAGCAACATCACGCTATAATCACGCCCAAATGCCAGCGGGTTGATCTCCCCCGGCGCGATCAGCGCAGGCAGTCCCAGCACGATGGCGAGATTAAAAATATTGGCGCCAATGAGATTACCAACGGCAATATCATTTTCGCCTTTTCGCACGCCGGCAATCGCCGTCGCCAGCTCTGGCAGACTGGTGCCGACGGCGATGACTGTCAGACCGAGCGTTAATTCACTCATGGCGAAATAATTCGCCAGCACCGTAGCGTTATCGATTACCATGCGCGTCGCCATCGGCATGATGACCAGCGCAATGCCCAGCCATAAGAACGCGACGGGGAGCCCGCCTTCGCGCGGCAGCTCCGCCAGTTGTTCGCGGGTGAGGCTGTCATTCCCCTGGCGTTCGGCCAGACGCGCGATTTTAACAATGAATAACAGCCATAGCACAGCCAGAAGCAGGAGAAAGATACCATCACTGCGACTTAACTGTCCGTCATGCAGTACGGAACCGGCTACCACGCTAACAAATAACATTAATGGCAATTCGCGACGTAGAACATCGGAATGCACGGTAAATGGACGAACCAGCGCCGCCAGCCCTAAGATCAGCAAAATATTGGTGATGTTAGAACCGAGCGCCGCGCCGACGGCCAAATCGAGCTGACCGTGTAGCGATGCGGCGGCCGACACAATAATTTCCGGCAGCGAGGTGCCGATACTCACGACCGTCATCCCGATGATCAGCGGGGGAATACCGAATGTACGGCATAAAATAGAGGCCGCAAACACCAGACGATCGGCGCCGTAGGCCACCAGAAGCAAACCAATTATGAGTAGCGCCATCGCTAAAAGCATCTAAAGTCCTTTCTTCAGGTATACTCGCCGGTCCCCTGGAAGGGATATCTGGAAGCCGTAACGAAGTCCTAATTTTGACTTTATGCGGCTAAAAAGTAAAACGAATGCCAGCTTTCGCTAACCCTGTCAGTTAATATTCTGTAATTATGTCGAACCCATGGTTAAATTCAGCGCCATGGTTATCTCAACAAGGCAATACGAAGGATGAATCAATGGGTCAGTCTGCGGCCAATTTAGTCGATATGCGCGACGTCAGCTTTTCCCGTGGCGAACGCTGCATTTTCGATAATATTTCCCTGACGGTGCCGCGCGGGAAGATCACGGCGATCATGGGGCCGTCGGGCATCGGTAAAACCACGCTGTTGCGCCTGATTGGCGGACAGATCCCGCCGGATAAGGGCGAGATCTTATTTGATGGCGAGAATGTGCCGGCCATGTCCCGTTCGCGGCTCTACACCGTCCGTAAACGTATGAGTATGCTGTTTCAGTCGGGAGCGCTGTTTACCGACATGAACGTGTTTGACAATGTGGCCTATCCGCTACGGGAGCACACCAATTTACCTGCGCCGCTGCTAAAAAGCGTCGTGATGATGAAACTGGAAGCTGTCGGGCTGCGCGGCGCGGCAAAACTGATGCCTTCCGAGCTCTCCGGTGGGATGGCGCGCCGCGCCGCGTTGGCGCGCGCCATCGCTCTGGAACCGGATCTCATCATGTTCGATGAGCCGTTTGTCGGCCAGGACCCGATTACCATGGGCGTTCTGGTGAAGCTGATTTCAGAATTGAACAGCGCGCTGGGCGTGACCTGCGTGGTGGTCTCGCATGATGTGCCAGAGGTGCTCAGTATTGCGGATCACGCCTGGATCATGGCGGACAAAAAAATCGTCGCTCACGGTAGCGCTCAGGCGTTGCAGGAGAATACGGACCCGCGCGTGCGTCAGTTCCTTGACGGTATTGCCGACGGGCCGGTTCCGTTCCGCTATCCGGCGGGCGACTATCACCTTGATTTACTCGAAACAGGGAGTTAAGCCACTCATGCTGTTAAATGCGCTGGCAGCACTCGGACACAGCGGGATCAAAACCGTCAGGACGTTCGGGCGCGCCGGGTTAATGTTATTCAATGCGATTATCGGTAAGCCGGAGTTTCGCAAACATGCGCCGCTGCTGGTGCGCCAGCTTTATAATGTGGGCGTCTTGTCGATGCTTATCATTATTGTCTCTGGCGTATTCATCGGTATGGTGCTGGGGCTGCAAGGCTATCTGGTTCTGACCACTTACAGCGCGGAGACCAGTCTTGGCATGTTAGTGGCGCTTTCGCTGCTGCGCGAGCTGGGGCCGGTGGTCGCGGCGTTGCTGTTTGCCGGGCGGGCCGGGTCGGCGTTGACGGCGGAAATCGGCCTGATGCGGGCGACGGAGCAGCTCTCCAGTATGGAGATGATGGCGGTCGATCCATTGCGCCGGGTGATTTCGCCGCGCTTTTGGGCGGGCGTGATTTCGTTGCCGCTACTGACCATTATCTTTGTGGCGGTCGGTATCTGGGGCGGCTCGCTGGTCGGCGTAAGCTGGAAAGGAATCGACGCCGGGTTCTTCTGGTCCGCGATGCAGAATGCCGTCGACTGGCGTATGGATCTGGTGAACTGTCTGATAAAGAGCGTGGTGTTCGCCATTACGGTAACATGGATTGCGTTATTCAACGGTTATGACGCAATACCGACTTCTGCCGGGATTAGCCGGGCAACGACGCGTACCGTGGTTCACGCATCGTTGGCCGTTCTGGGGCTGGATTTTGTGCTGACCGCACTGATGTTTGGGAATTGAGTTCATGCAAACGAAAAAAAATGAAATTTGGGTAGGCGTTTTTTTGCTGGTAGCGTTGCTGGCGGCGCTGTTTGTTTGCCTGAAGGCGGCAAATGTGACCTCTATGCGCACGGAGCCGACCTATAAGGTTTATGCGACCTTCGATAACATCGGCGGTCTGAAAGTGCGTTCCCCGGTACGCATCGGCGGGGTGGTTGTCGGGCGGGTTGAAGATATCTCGCTTGATCCGAAAACATACCTACCGCGCGTAACGCTCGACATCGAAGAGCGTTATAACCATATTCCCGATACCAGCTCGTTGAGTATTCGTACTTCCGGGCTGCTGGGGGAGCAATATCTGGCATTAAACGTCGGTTTTGAAGATCCTGAGCTGGGAACGTCTATCCTCAAAGATGGGAGTACGATTCAGGACACCAAGTCTGCAATGGTGCTGGAAGATATGATTGGCCAGTTCCTCTATAACAGCAAAGGCGACGACAATAAGAATTCTGGCGATGCGCCAGCCGCAACGGAAGGCCATACTGAAGCCACAACGCCCGCGGGCGAAACGAAATAATCTCAGGAGAATTGAGGCATGTTTAAACGACTGATGATGGTGGCCCTGCTGGTCATTGCGCCATTAAGCGCAGCAACGGCAGCGGATCAGAGCAATCCTTATAAACTGATGAACGAGGCGGCGCAGAAAACTTTTGATCGCCTGAAAAACGAACAGCCGAAAATTCGTGCCAATCCGGATTACCTGCGCGACGTTGTTGATCAGGAACTTCTGCCGTACGTGCAGGTAAAATATGCCGGCGCGCTGGTGCTGGGCCGCTACTACAAAGAGGCGACCCCGGCGCAGCGTGAAGCCTATTTTGCAGCGTTTCGCGAATACCTGAAACAGGCCTACGGTCAGGCGCTGGCGATGTACCACGGTCAGACTTACCAGATAGCGCCTGAGCAACCGCTGGGCGATGCGACCATTGTGCCTATCCGTGTAACGATTATCGATCCCAACGGTCGTCCGCCGGTACGCCTGGATTTCCAGTGGCGCAAAAACACTCAGACCGGCAACTGGCAGGCGTATGACATGATTGCGGAAGGCGTCAGCATGATCACCACCAAGCAAAATGAGTGGAGCGATCTGCTGCGTACTAAAGGCATCGACGGCCTGACCGCACAACTGAAATCTATCTCTCAACAGAAAATTACTTTGGACGAGAAACAGTAATGACGCCGCAACTCACCTGGACGCGTGAGGCGGACACTCTGGTGCTGGCGGGAGAGCTGGATCAGGACGTGTTGGCGCCGCTATGGGACGCGCGCGTAGAAGCGATGACTGGCGTTACCCGTATCGACCTGAGCCAGATCTCCAGGGTGGATACGGGGGGACTGGCGCTGCTGGCGCACCTTGTGAACCAGGCAAAAAAGCAGGGCAATGCCGTATCGCTGTCTGGCGTTAACGACAAGGTTTACGCGCTGGCGCAATTATATAACTTGCCCGAAGACGTACTTCCCCGTATGTAATGAATGCCGGATGGTTTATCCGGCCTACACTTCGCATGATCCCCGTAGGCCGGATAAGTTGCGTTAGCAGCACCATCCGGCACTTTTACCGCGCTGATTTATCAGCGTAATCTTTTGCTTATTTAAGACGGCGCGACTTTGCTCTAAGATGTTGGGCTGTTTTCACTATTTGACGAATAAAGAACCCATGGAAAATCATGAAATTCAGAGTGTGCTGATGAATGCCCTCTCCCTCCAGGAAGCCCACGTCTCCGGCGATGGCAGTCACTTTCAGGTTATTGCCGTGGGCGAGATGTTTGACGGCATGAGCCGGGTCAAGAAACAGCAAACGGTCTATGGGCCGCTAATGGAGTACATTGCGGACAACCGTATCCATGCCGTATCGATCAAAGCATATACCCCGGCGGAATGGGCGCGCGATCGTAAACTTAACGGATTTTAAGCTACGGGTAACCTGCCGGTAGCGGAGATGAATGCTTAACTGAGAATACAATAATGGATAAATTTCGTGTACAGGGGCCAACGACGCTCCAGGGCGAAGTCACAATTTCCGGCGCCAAAAACGCCGCGCTGCCGATCCTGTTCGCCGCTCTGCTGGCAGAAGAACCGGTAGAGATCCAAAACGTTCCAAAACTGAAAGACGTGGATACGTCGATGAAGCTCCTGAGCCAATTAGGCGCGAAAGTGGAACGCAATGGATCGGTACACATTGACGCCAGCCAGGTGAACGTGTTCTGCGCGCCTTATGATCTGGTTAAGACCATGCGCGCCTCGATATGGGCGCTGGGGCCGCTGGTTGCCCGTTTTGGTCAGGGACAAGTCTCTCTGCCGGGGGGCTGTACTATCGGCGCGCGTCCGGTTGATCTACATATTACCGGTCTGGAACAACTGGGTGCGACCATCAAGCTGGAAGAGGGCTACGTAAAGGCCTCCGTCGAAGGGCGTCTTAAAGGGGCGCATATCGTGATGGATAAGGTCAGCGTCGGTGCGACCGTCACCATTATGTGCGCCGCTACGCTGGCGGAAGGGACGACCATCATTGAAAACGCCGCGCGCGAGCCGGAAATTGTCGACACCGCTAACTTCCTGGTTGCGCTGGGGGCGAAGATCGCCGGGCAGGGCACCGATCGTATTACGATCGAGGGCGTAGAGCGTCTGGGCGGCGGCGTTTATCGTGTGCTGCCGGATCGTATCGAAACGGGGACTTTCCTGGTGGCGGCAGCGATCTCTCGCGGCAAAATCCTCTGCCGTAACGCGCAACCGGACACTCTGGACGCAGTACTGGCGAAACTGCGCGATGCTGGCGCGGATATCGAAGTGGGCGAGGACTGGATTAGTCTGGACATGCACGGCAAACGACCGAAGGCGGTCAATGTCCGTACCGCGCCGCACCCGGCATTCCCGACCGATATGCAGGCGCAGTTCACGTTGCTGAACCTGGTGGCGGAAGGGACGGGCTTTATCACTGAAACCGTCTTTGAAAACCGTTTTATGCACGTGCCTGAACTCAGCCGCATGGGCGCGCGTGCGGAAATTGAAAGCAATACCGTCATATGCCATGGCGTAGAAACGCTCTCTGGCGCCCAGGTTATGGCGACAGATCTGCGGGCATCTGCGAGCCTGGTGCTGGCGGGCTGTATTGCGGAAGGCACGACGATTGTGGATCGCATTTATCACATCGATCGCGGTTATGAGCGCATCGAAGACAAACTGCGCGCGCTAGGCGCGAATATTGAACGCGTGAAAGGCGAATAACCTCCTGTACGCTGAATAACCCCCGCGAACGCGATTGCGGGGGTTTTTTACAGGCACTTACTCTACATTCTGTTTGTCTTTATTACGCGCTCTCATAAGCCGCGTTCTGTCGATAAACTCATGCGTGCGCGGATCGTGATAACGCGATGGCCAAATAACCCAGGGTTCCGTTCCCAATGCTTTCGCGATAATCAACTCTCCTTTCGGCCACGGGCGCGTTAATGCATTGGCCAGCGTGGATGAACTCAATCCATTCCGACGTGACTCAGCGGCCATTGAAGTCCCTTTTTTACGTAGTCCGGCAATGATATCGGCCGGATGCCAGTCAATAAGCTTGCTTTCCATACATCCATCACTCCTTAGGTTAATCACTTACGGTTTTAACAACCCGACGACGTTCGATACTATAACGCTTCGTGACGGAATGTTCTAAAAAGTTCATGTAAGTGGCGGCAATATTCAGAATATGCCAGGGGAAGTCCTGAATGAATATGTGAAAGACAGGCGATAGGGTATCTGGAGTTTATTAGAACTTAATGGGATATCCCGCGCAGTGCGCGGGATAAGAGAATGGCATTAACGATCGCGCTGCACCGCGATGTGTGCGAGACCGATTAGCGCCTCACGCCATGGGGTATCCGGCAATATCTGCAACGCGGATATCGCTTTGTCGGCTTCTTCTTCCGCTCGCTGACGCGTCCATTCCAGCGAGCCGCAGGTGGTCATCGCTTCCAGAACCGGTTCCAGAAGATGACGGCCATTACCTTGTTCAATAGCGGTACGGATCATCGCTGACTGTTCTGGCGTACCGTGGCGCATGGCGTGAAGCAACGGTAAGGTGGGTTTGCCCTCATTGAGGTCATCACCCACATTTTTACCGAGATGCTCGCCGTCGGCGCTGTAATCCAGCAGATCGTCAATGAGCTGGAAAGCCGTACCAAGGTAGCGGCCATAGTCCTGCAACCCTTTCTCTTGCTCAGGCGTACAACCGGCAAGAATACCGGAGCACCGGGCGGCGGCTTCGAACAGACGGGCCGTTTTACTGTAAATCACCCGCATGTAATTTTCTTCGGTAATGTCCGGGTCATTCACGTTCATCAATTGCAGCACTTCACCTTCTGCAATCACGTTGACCGCTTCCGACATCACTTCCAGCACTTTTAACGAGCCGAGGCTGGTCATCATCTGGAAGGCGCGGGTATAGATAAAGTCGCCGACCAACACGCTGGCGGCATTACCGAAAGCGGCATTTGCCGTCGCTTTGCCGCGACGCATATCAGATTCATCCACTACATCATCATGTAGCAGCGTCGCCGTGTGGATAAACTCGATCAGAGCGGCGATAGTCACGTGCGCGTTACCCTGATAACCCACCGCACGCGCGGCAAGAACGGCAATCATCGGACGAATGCGTTTTCCGCCGCCGCTAATAATGTAATATCCTAACTGATTAATCAGTTGAACGTCGGAATTAAGCTGTTCAAGGATTGTCGCATTGACACCCGCCATATCTTGCGCGGTTAACTCGTTGATTTTTTCTAAATTCATCGCAAAAGCCGGGCTTATCGCCCCGATTATCCCATGTCTGAATGAGGTAACGTAGGGTTTATGGTTAGAAATATACCCTGATTGTACTGAAAAAACGCCGCAGATAAACGTTACCGTATGCGTTGTGTTTTTTTTCTTCATGTATTGATGGTAGCACTTGTCAAAGCCGTGCAATTTGCGTAATATTCGCGCCCTATTGTGAATATTTATAGCGCGCTCTGAATCATTGAAAGGTGTGCGCGGAAGCGGAGTTTTTTATGTACGCGGTTTTCCAAAGTGGTGGTAAACAACACCGAGTAAGCGAAGGTCAGACCGTTCGCCTGGAAAAGCTGGACATCGCAACTGGCGAAACTATCGAGTTCGCTGAAGTTCTGATGATCGCAAACGGTGAAGAAGTCAAAATCGGCGTTCCTTTCGTTGATGGCGGCGTAATCAAAGCTGAAGTTGTTGCCCACGGTCGTGGCGAGAAAGTTAAAATCGTTAAGTTTCGTCGCCGTAAACACTACCGTAAGCAGCAGGGCCATCGTCAGTGGTTCACTGATGTGAAAATTACCGGCATCAGCGCTTAAGATTAGGGGAGCAGATTAAATGGCACATAAAAAGGCTGGCGGCTCGACTCGTAACGGTCGCGATTCTGAAGCTAAACGTCTGGGCGTAAAACGCTTTGGCGGTGAAGCAGTTCTGGCAGGCAGCATCATCGTTCGTCAACGTGGTACTAAATTCCACGCGGGCACCAACGTTGGTTGCGGTCGTGACCACACTCTGTTTGCTAAAGCAGACGGTAAAGTGAAATTCGAAGTTAAAGGCCCGAAAAACCGTAAATACATCAGCATCGTTGCTGAGTAAGTTTTTTGTGGTCCGGTAACGGATGAAAGCCCCGCACCTGTTGCGGGGCTTTTTACATTCGATGGCCGACTAAAATATACCCGTGTGGCTGTGCGAATGCCGTTAACGGGTCTTTGCAGGGAACACGGCATGAAGCAGCAGGCAGGCATTGGCATTCTTTTAGCGCTCACTACCGCGATGTGCTGGGGAGCGTTGCCAATAGCAATGAAGCAAGTGCTGGAGGTGATGGAGCCTTCAACCATTGTCTTCTACCGCTTCTTAATGGCCAGTATTGGCCTCGGGGCGATACTGGCAGTAAAAAGAAAGCTGCCGCCGCTGCGTATTTTTCGTAAGCCGCGCTGGTTGGTGTTATTGGCGATAGCGACCTGCGGACTGTTCGGTAATTTCATTTTGTTCAGTTCTTCCCTGCAATATTTAAGCCCAACCGCGTCGCAGGTTATCGGTCAGCTCTCGCCGGTTGGCATGATGGTCGCCAGCGTCTTTATTCTGAAAGAAAAGATGCGCGGTACGCAGGTGATTGGCGCGCTGATGTTATTGAGCGGGCTGGTGATGTTTTTTAACACCAGTCTGATCGAGATTTTTACCCGACTGACCGACTACACCTGGGGCGTTATTTTTGGCGTAGGCGCGGCGATGGTGTGGGTGAGCTATGGCGTGGCGCAAAAAGTATTATTGCGACGTCTGGCCTCGCAGCAGATCCTGTTTTTACTGTACACTTTATGTACGATAGCGCTCTTGCCGCTGGCAAAACCGATGGTGATAGCGCAACTGAGCGACTGGCAGCTCGCCTGTTTGATTTTCTGCGGGCTAAATACGCTGGTAGGATATGGCGCCCTGGCGGAAGCGATGGCGCGTTGGCAGGCGGCGCAGGTGAGCGCGATAATCACGCTTACACCGCTATTTACCCTGCTGTTTTCAGATCTTTTATCTATGGCCTGGCCCGATTTCTTCGCCAGACCGATGTTAAACCTTTTAGGTTATCTCGGTGCGTTTGTCGTGGTTGCGGGCGCGATGTATTCCGCCATTGGTCATCGTATTTGGGGCGGTTTACGCAAGCATGAAACGGTGGTTTCGCAACCCCGCTCAGGCGAATGATTTACGGAGAATAAAATGAAGTTTGTTGATGAAGCATCGATTCTGGTCGTTGCAGGCGATGGCGGTAATGGCTGTGTGAGCTTCCGCCGCGAAAAATATATCCCGAAAGGCGGCCCGGACGGCGGTGATGGCGGCGACGGCGGCGACGTCTGGATGGAAGCCGATGAAAACCTGAATACGCTGATCGATTACCGCTTTGAAAAATCGTTCCGCGCTGAACGTGGTCAGAATGGCGCGAGCCGCGACTGTACCGGTAAACGCGGTAAAGACGTGACCATCAAAGTGCCGGTCGGTACGCGCGTTATCGACCAGGGAACCGGTGAAACGATGGGCGACATGACCAAACACGGTCAGCGTCTGTTGGTCGCGAAGGGCGGCTGGCATGGGTTAGGCAATACCCGTTTTAAATCCTCGGTTAACCGTACGCCGCGCCAGAAAACCAATGGTACGCCGGGTGATAAGCGCGACCTGCTGCTGGAACTGATGCTGCTGGCGGATGTCGGGATGCTGGGGATGCCAAACGCCGGTAAATCAACGTTCATTCGCGCGGTATCGGCAGCAAAACCGAAAGTCGCGGACTATCCGTTTACCACGCTGGTGCCGAGCCTGGGCGTGGTACGAATGGACAGCGAAAAGAGTTTTGTGGTGGCTGACATTCCGGGGTTGATCGAAGGCGCGGCGGAAGGCGCGGGCCTGGGGATTCGCTTCCTGAAGCACCTCGAACGTTGCCGCGTACTGCTGCACCTCATTGATATCGATCCGATCGACGGTTCCGATCCGGTGGAAAACGCCCGTATCATTATTGGCGAACTGGAAAAATACAGCCAGGATCTGGCGGCTAAACCGCGCTGGTTAGTGTTCAACAAGATCGATCTGATGGATAAAACCGAAGCGGAAGAGAAAGCGAAAGCGATCGCCGAAGCGTTGGGCTGGGAAGGGAAATACTATCTGATTTCCGCCGCCAGTCAGCTAGGGGTGAAAGATCTCTGCTGGGATGTGATGACCTTTATCATCGAGAATCCGATCGCGCAGGCTGAAGAAGCAAAACAGCCGGAAAAAGTCGAGTTCATGTGGGACGATTATCATCGCCAGCAGTTGGCTGAAGTGGAAGAAGACGCAGACGATGACTGGGATGACGACTGGGATGAAGACGACGAAGAAGGCGTCGAGTTCATCTACAAACGTTAATCTCGTAGCCGGATGGCGCTAACGCTTATCCGGCCTACAAAAGCCAACGGGCCGCATTTGCGGCCCGTTTTATTATGTTCTTTGTAGGCCGGATAAGACGCGTTAGCGCCGCCATCCGGCAATAATGCACTCAGTTATTCTGATAAATATCCTTATACAACCGACTCTCGAAGCGTACCAGCGGGATTCGGCGATTACGCTGATCGGCAGGTGGAACCGCGTAGCCGGACAAATACTGTACAAATGCCATCCGTTGCCCGCTTGCGGTGGTAATAAAGCCCGCCAGATTATACACGCCCTGCAGTGACCCGGTTTTCGCTGAAACCTTACCGTCTACGCCCGCCTGATGCAGCCCGGCGCGGTATTGTAATGAACCATCATAGCCCGCCAGCGGCAGCATAGAGATAAAGTTAAGCTCGTTATCGTGTTGGGCGATATATTGCAGCACCTGCATCATCGTGGCGGGAGCGATCAGGTTATGGCGAGAAAGACCGGAACCGTCGGCAATAATGGTATTGCCGATATCAATTCCCGCCTGTTGGCGCAGGATCTGGCGAACGGCATCCGATCCCGCCCGCCAGGTGCCAGGCACGTTAAACCTGACATGACCAATCATCCGAAAAACAGTATCGGCGATCATGTTGTCTGACTTTTTCAGCATAATCTTAAGCAGATCGTGCAGTGGTGCCGACTGTTTACTGGCGACGATCGTTCCGGGCTCGTTAACCTGCGTCTGACGCAGCAGCGTGCCGCGGTAAGTTATCCCGGCCTCTTTCAGTTCCTGCTTGAGGATCGCGCCCGCGTAGCTGGCGCCGTCCTGAATAGCAAAGGCCAGCGGCAGCGGGTCGGCGCGCTGTGGTAAACAGCCGGTAAGCGTATAACGGTTCAAATCGCCAGGCACAACATCCAGCTCGCAATACTGCGCGTCTGCCGAACCGCGCGGCAGAGTCCGTACCTGGCTGAACATCGTTACCGGATAATAAGAGGCCACGCGAATAAAGGCTAAATCGTTTGGTTTTTGCGCGCTATAAAGCGACACAGAAAAACAGTTGCGGTCAACAATGGCGGCGGCGGGAGGCGCGCTGAAACACTGCGTCAGGTCGTTCCACGGCCAGCCTGGCGCTTTATCGTGGCTGGCGAAAATCGACGTGTCGATAAGCACATTGCCGTCGATTTGCGTGACGCCGGACTTTTTCAGCGTTGCGACCATATTGCGAATATCCTGACGTCTTAGCGTTGGATCGCCACCGAAGCGCGCAATTAAGTCACCTTTCAGGATGCCGTTATCGACGTTGCCTTTAGTCTCCAGCGTGGTCGTAAAACGGAAATCCGGGCCGAGTTGAATCAGCGCCGCCAGCGCGGTAATCACCTTTTGGGTACTGGCGGGAAGCGCCATCTGCTGACTATGATAATCAATAGCCGGCGCGGGCGCGCCAATCTTTTGCACCATCAGCGCGAGGTTGGCGCCGGCCGGAAGCTGTTTGATGTATTCGTCAATATTCGCGGCCTGAACGCTGAACGCTATACTGGTGGTCAATCCGATGATAAATCTGGAAAATCGCATAATCTCGCGCTAACACCCTGGAAACAAGCCGTCATACTACGGCGCAACGCCCTAAAAAGTAAACGATGACCCATAGGGAACTCCAGGGTAAAATGGTTATCAAAGAGGAAATTGTAGCTGACCTGGGACTGCGCGCCCGGGTTGGTGTTTTTTTGCTTCTGACCCTGGTATGGCATATGCCGGGGCTGGCTTAGCAGCCGGGGTAGAGTTCATTGCCCCCTACAGGAATGTTCAAGAGGTATAACAAATGCAAGCTATTCCGATGACCTTACGCGGAGCCGAAAAACTGCGCGAAGAGCTGGATTTTCTGAAATCTGTGCGCCGTCCTGAAATCATCGCCGCTATCGCCGAAGCGCGCGAACATGGCGATTTAAAAGAAAACGCGGAGTATCATGCTGCACGCGAACAGCAGGGTTTCTGCGAAGGGCGCATTAAAGATATCGAAGCAAAACTGTCGAATGCGCAGGTGATTGATGTCACCAAAATGCCAAACAATGGCCGCGTGATTTTCGGCGCTACCGTCACGGTGCTGAACCTGGACACCGACGAAGAGCAGACCTACCGCATTGTTGGCGATGATGAGGCGGATTTTAAGCAAAATCTCATTTCGGTAAACTCGCCAATCGCTCGCGGACTGATCGGCAAAGAGCAGGATGACGTCGTGGTGATCAAAACGCCTGGCGGCGATGTGGAATACGAAGTGCTTAAAGTGGAATACCTTTAAGCAGTACTCAATACGCAAATTGTTGGTGTATTGTAAAGAAAGGAAAAAGGCCGCATAGCGGCCTTTTATCAACGGAGAGAGCGTGGCATTTTGCTCTCCTGCTCGTGGAAAACCCCTCGTTTTACACAGATTTTGTGTTCGACTTTAGGATATCCTTAACGCGGCAGCGAGATTTTACGCTCTTTAGTTGGGCGATACAGTACCAGCGTTTTACCGATGACCTGTACGTTACAGGCGCCGGTTTCGCGCACGATAGCGTCCACGATCAAGGTTTTTGTTTCGCGATCTTCCGAGGCGATTTTCACCTTGATAAGTTCATGGTGCTCTAACGCTTGTTCAATCTCGGCCAGTACCCCTTCGGTCAAACCATTATTGCCAAGCATAACAACAGGCTTGAGCGGATGTGCCAGACCTTTTAGGTGCTGTTTTTGTTTAGTACTCAGATTCATCGTATATTTTTGCTTACGTTGGGATTGAAAACGGGTCATTCTACCGCCATCTCCCTTATATCGCCAAATAGGCGTGTAGAAATTTACGCCATTGGCTACGATGAACTGCCCCGACGGGAAAGTTAAATGACAGGTAAAAAGCGTTCTGCCAGCTCAAGCCGCTGGCTTCAGGAACACTTTAGCGATAAATATGTTCAACAGGCGCAGAAAAAGGGGCTACGCTCCCGTGCCTGGTTTAAACTTGATGAAATACAGCAAAGTGACAAACTTTTTAAGCCGGGAATGACGGTAGTCGATCTCGGCGCTGCGCCAGGAGGCTGGTCACAGTATGTGGTCACGCAGATTGGCGGCAAAGGCCGCATCATCGCTTGTGATCTTTTACCTATGGATCCTATCGTTGGTGTGGACTTTCTTCAGGGCGATTTTCGTGATGAACTTGTCATGAAAGCGTTACTGGAACGCGTGGGTGACAGTAAAGTACAAGTTGTCATGTCGGATATGGCACCAAACATGAGCGGAACACCGGCGGTGGATATCCCCCGCGCCATGTATCTGGTGGAGCTGGCGTTAGAGATGTGCCGCGATGTGCTGGCGCCAGGCGGAAGTTTTGTAGTGAAGGTGTTCCAGGGCGAAGGTTTCGATGAGTATCTAAGGGAAATTCGCTCCCTGTTTACGAAGGTTAAAGTTCGTAAGCCGGACTCTTCGCGTGCGCGTTCGCGTGAAGTGTACATTGTAGCGACCGGGCGAAAGTGATAACCGGCAGATTTCAGACGTAAGGTTTGAAAGAAACTGGATATAGAGTATCCTGACGCTGTTTTTAACACAGTTGTAATAAGAGGTTAATCCCTTGAGTGACATGGCGAAAAACCTAATACTCTGGCTGGTCATTGCCGTTGTGCTGATGTCAGTATTCCAGAGCTTTGGGCCCAGCGAGTCTAATGGCCGTAAGGTGGATTACTCTACCTTCCTGCAAGAGGTCAATCAGGACCAGGTTCGCGAAGCGCGTATCAACGGACGTGAGATCAACGTTACCAAGAAAGATAGTAACCGTTACACGACTTACATTCCGATTAATGATCCGAAGCTGCTTGATAACCTGCTGACTAAAAACGTCAAGGTTGTTGGCGAACCACCTGAAGAGCCAAGCCTGCTGGCTTCTATCTTCATTTCCTGGTTCCCGATGCTGTTGCTGATCGGCGTCTGGATCTTCTTCATGCGTCAGATGCAGGGCGGCGGTGGCAAAGGCGCCATGTCGTTCGGTAAGAGCAAGGCGCGTATGCTGACGGAAGATCAGATCAAAACCACGTTTGCTGACGTTGCGGGTTGTGACGAAGCGAAAGAAGAAGTGGCGGAACTGGTTGAATACCTGCGTGAACCGAGCCGTTTCCAGAAGCTGGGCGGTAAAATTCCGAAAGGCGTCCTGATGGTCGGCCCGCCGGGTACCGGTAAAACCCTGCTGGCAAAAGCCATTGCGGGTGAAGCGAAGGTGCCATTCTTTACGATTTCCGGTTCTGACTTTGTGGAAATGTTCGTCGGTGTCGGCGCATCTCGTGTGCGTGACATGTTCGAACAGGCCAAGAAAGCGGCGCCGTGCATTATCTTCATCGATGAAATCGACGCCGTAGGTCGCCAGCGTGGCGCAGGTCTGGGCGGTGGTCACGATGAACGTGAGCAGACGTTGAACCAGATGCTGGTTGAGATGGACGGCTTCGAAGGTAACGAAGGTATCATCGTTATCGCGGCAACCAACCGTCCGGACGTTCTGGACCCGGCGCTGCTGCGTCCAGGTCGTTTTGACCGTCAGGTGGTGGTAGGCCTGCCGGATGTGCGCGGTCGTGAGCAGATTCTGAAGGTGCATATGCGTCGCGTACCGTTAGCGACGGATATTGATGCGGCGATCATTGCGCGCGGTACGCCGGGCTTCTCCGGTGCTGACCTCGCGAACCTGGTCAACGAAGCGGCGCTGTTTGCGGCTCGTGGTAACAAGCGCGTTGTGTCGATGGTTGAGTTCGAGAAAGCGAAAGACAAAATCATGATGGGCGCCGAACGTCGCTCCATGGTGATGACGGAAGCGCAGAAAGAGTCGACCGCGTACCACGAAGCGGGCCACGCGATTATCGGTCGCCTGGTGCCGGAACACGATCCGGTGCACAAAGTGACGATTATCCCGCGCGGTCGTGCGCTGGGCGTGACCTTCTTCCTGCCTGAAGGCGACGCGATCAGCGCCAGCCGTCAGAAGCTGGAAAGCCAAATCAGCACGCTGTACGGTGGCCGTCTGGCGGAAGAGATTATCTACGGCGTTGAGCATGTTTCTACCGGCGCGTCGAACGACATTAAAGTCGCGACTAACCTGGCGCGTAACATGGTCACCCAGTGGGGCTTCTCGGAGAAACTCGGTCCGTTGCTGTACGCGGAAGAAGAGGGCGAAGTATTCCTCGGCCGTAGCGTCGCAAAAGCGAAACATATGTCTGATGAAACTGCGCGTATCATCGACCAGGAAGTGAAAGCGCTGATTGAACGTAACTACAATCGCGCTCGTCAGATCCTGACTGACAATATGGATATTCTGCACGCGATGAAAGATGCGCTGATGAAATATGAAACCATCGATGCGCCGCAGATTGATGACCTGATGGCGCGTCGTGAAGTGCGTCCGCCTGCGGGCTGGGAAGATCCAAACGGCACCAATAACTCTGACAGCAATGGTACGCCTCAGGCGCCGCGTCCGGTTGATGAACCACGCACGCCGAACCCGGGCAACACGATGTCAGAGCAGCTGGGCGACAAATAAACGTTTGTTGTACAACATTATGTTTAGCGCTCACCGAAACCCTGGGGCTTGCCCCGGGGTTTTTCTTTTTTTAACTCACCACAAATAAAACAGGGATTTTGACCATGAAACTCTTCGCTCAGGGCGCCACGCTCGATCTCACTCATCCGCATGTTATGGGTATCCTGAACGTAACGCCGGATTCGTTCTCCGACGGCGGCGCGCATAACACGCTGATTGAGGCGGTGAAACATGCGAATTTAATGGTGAATGCCGGGGCGACAATTATTGATGTGGGGGGGGAATCAACGCGACCAGGCGCGGCAGAAGTGAGCGTGGAAGAAGAGCTGGATCGCGTTATTCCGGTACTGGAAGCAATCGCGCAACGTTTTGAAGTGTGGATTTCTGTGGATACCTCTAAACCCGAGGTGATCCGTGAAGCGGCAAGGGCGGGCGCGCATATTATCAATGATGTCCGTTCGCTCTCCGAGCCCGGCGCGTTGGAAGCGGCAGCGGAAACCGGCTTGCCGGTCAGTCTTATGCACATGCAGGGCAACCCCAAAACCATGCAGGAGGCGCCGAAATATGACGATGTCTTTGCCGAGGTGAATCGCTACTTTATTGAGCAAATAGCACGTTGTGAGAAGGCCGGCATCGCAAAAGAGAAATTGTTGCTCGACCCCGGATTCGGTTTCGGTAAAAATCTCTCTCACAATTATACCTTACTGGCGCGACTGGGTGAGTTTCATCATTTTAACCTGCCGCTGCTGGTGGGCATGTCACGTAAAACGATGGTTGGTCAGTTACTTAACGTGGGACCATCAGACCGTCTGAACGGCAGCCTTGCGTGCGCGGTAATTGCCGCGATGCAGGGCGCGCAGATCATTCGCGTCCATGACGTCAAAGAAACCGTAGAGGCGATGCGGGTGGTGGAAGCCACTCTGTCTGCAAAGGGAAACAAACGCTATGAGTAATCGTAAATATTTCGGTACCGATGGGATTCGCGGACGTGTAGGCAATGCCCCCATTACACCTGATTTCGTGCTTAAACTGGGTTGGGCTGCCGGAAAAGTGCTGGCGCGTCATGGCTCGCGTAAAATCATTATCGGTAAAGATACGCGTATTTCCGGCTATATGCTGGAGTCCGCGCTGGAGGCGGGCCTTGCCGCTGCGGGACTGTCGGCCTCGTTTACCGGACCTATGCCAACGCCAGCCGTCGCCTATCTGACGCGGACTTTCCGCGCGGAGGCGGGTATCGTTATCTCGGCTTCGCATAACCCGTTCTATGATAACGGCATTAAATTCTTCTCTATCGACGGTACGAAACTGCCTGACGATGTGGAAGAAGCCATCGAAGCCGAAATGGAAAAAGAGATCACCTGCGTAGACTCCGCCGAGCTGGGGAAAGCGAGCCGCATCGTCGATGCCGCCGGACGCTATATTGAGTTCTGTAAAGGCACCTTCCCGAACGAACTGAGCCTCAACGGCCTGAAAGTGGTTGTGGATTGCGCCAACGGCGCTACCTACCATATCGCGCCGAATGTGCTGCGCGAGCTGGGCGCGACCGTTATCGCCATCGGCTGTGAGCCAAACGGCGTCAACATTAACGAAGAAGTGGGCGCGACCGACGTGCGCGCGTTGCAGGCGCGCGTGTTGGCGGAGAAGGCGGACCTCGGCATCGCGCTTGACGGCGACGGCGACCGGGTCATCATGGTTGACCATGAAGGCAATAAAGTCGATGGCGATCAGATCATGTATATCATCGCGCGCGAAGGGCTGCGCCAGGGGCAACTGCGCGGCGGCGCGGTGGGGACGCTGATGAGCAATATGGGGCTGGAGCTGGCGCTCAAGCAGCTTGGCATTCCGTTTGCCCGGGCGAAAGTGGGCGACCGCTACGTGCTGGAAAAATTGCAGGAAAAAGGCTGGCGCATCGGCGCGGAAAACTCTGGTCACGTTATTCTGCTGGATAAAACGACCACTGGCGACGGTATCGTAGCGGGGCTACAAGTTCTGGCGGCGATGGTGCGTAATCATATGAGTCTGCACGATCTGTGCAGCGGTATGAAAATGTTCCCGCAGATTCTGGTTAACGTGCGTTACACCGCTGGTAGCGGCGATCCGCTGGAAAATGAAGCGGTGAAAGCGGTAACGGCGGACGTAGAAGCCACGCTCGGCAATCGTGGGCGGGTACTGCTACGTAAATCCGGTACCGAACCGCTGATTCGCGTGATGGTGGAAGGCGAGGATGAAGCGCAGGTTACGGCATTCGCCCATCGTATCGCGGATGCGGTAAAAGCCGTTTAAGTGACTAAAAAGGCGGCGGTTGCCGCCTTACTGCCCGCAAAAAACAACGCTTTTGCTGTTTTTTTCCGCAGTTGATACAATGCGCTTAAATTGCCCTTGCGAAGGTCATTCGCTTTGGTTAGTATTCACACCCGCTTCAGTGGGAAACAGTAAAAATCCCGCTTTATTGGTAGAAGCATTGGTACGCGGCAACTCCGCAAGGAACAGGTTGATTATGTACGAAGCTCTTTTAGTTGTTTTCCTTATTGTGGCAATTGGCCTTGTAGGTCTGATCATGCTGCAGCAAGGTAAAGGCGCTGATATGGGAGCCTCCTTCGGAGCAGGCGCTTCCGCTACGCTATTTGGTTCAAGTGGTTCTGGTAACTTCATGACCCGAATGACGGCGGTATTGGCGACGCTGTTCTTCATCATCAGTCTGGTGTTGGGTAATATCAATAGCAACAAAACCAATAAAGGAAGCGAGTGGGAAAATCTGAGCGCGCCGGCGAAGACCGAGCAGACTCAACCTGCTGCACCGGCCCAGCCGACCAGCGATATCCCGCGCTAATAGCAGTATCCGTGCCGAGGTGGTGGAATTGGTAGACACGCTACCTTGAGGTGGTAGTGCCCAATAGGGCTTACGGGTTCAAGTCCCGTCCTCGGTACCAATATTCCAGAAAAGAGACGCTGAAAAGCGTCTTTTTTTTCGTCTGTTGAAACTGCTCTCAGAGAGGAGGTTGAAGCACGCTTACACGCGTCCCTGGCATGGCCCCGTCAATACGTTGAGATAGCCCTCCATACATACTCATGTATGTCCTCTCTGGTGATCTCCCTGCGTCAGGTTCACTCCACCGATTACGAGATCATCTCCGTTCATTGAAGACGGTAGTTGCTCAGCTATAATCTGAAATGCTTGTATCTGTTATCCCCCTCCATATCTTTTGCTCAAGTAGTTTTATCTAATCTTCCTTTGCACTGAGCCGAATATCTAAGGAAGAGATTAATGAGTTTATTTTTCGATCGTGCTGGATTGATTGCCGAATTGCGCACATCCAATTTGAGCTCTGCTATTCAGGAGAACGTCGTGCAACAGGCACGTGCTGCTATTGCATTTAAACGTTGTCTGCGGGATATGGAAACAGTAAAGGTGGGGGCATCGCGGTTGGGCAGTCTACCCGACTGGCCATTAGGACAAAACTGGCCTATACGAAAAAAATCGGTTAATGCCACATCTCGCGTGCTAAAGCTAAAAGCTGAAAAAACGCGAAATGCCATGTTTGTTCATGAAATGAAAATGAGTTATGAGCTGCTCAATGAAGGGCGTAAGCTGCTTGGGCAGCCAGCGGAAGATTTTGATGAGGAGAAGTATCGGTCAGTGCAGCAACGGTTATTAACCGAAACTGACATCCGCATAGAGAATCAGTTGGTTGATTTTCCGCTTGCTTTCGTTGCCCAACTAAATTTGAGTGACCTGGCGTTACTCCCGGGGTTTGATCCACTGCTTCCCAGGCGGGGGTTATTGAGCTTCTTTGTCGATGTTACCTGGGAAGATCGGCAGCCCTTTGTTTTCTGGCACGATGTTGAGGTAGATACATTAAGCACGCTAGCTGTGCCAGATGACTTACTGGCTTTTTACAATAAGATTGAATTTCGTGAACCATGGCAATTGTGTACACAGGTTGAGTGCCTGGAACCTCTTTCCGTTATCAGTGTTCCGTCAGTCTGCGAGGGGTTAAGCGTTACGCAGCAGAAAGCGTATGAATCATGGTATGACGCGTTAAGTGATTACGAACAGGATAACCCGTATCGAGTTGATGCCTGCTATTCCGGCGATCTTCTGGGAGGGTGGACAATTCCTCTCCAACGTAGTGTGGAAGATGAACTGAATCAAAATGATACAAGATGGCGACAGCTTTTTAGCTGGGATGAAGAAATTCATTCTACAACAGCATTACTGGCTGTCGCTGGGCCGGATTTTGGCGGGGGCGTTGACTATATAATGATGACTGAAAAAGACATGGCTGCACAATGCTTTGACAGGGTGCGAAATGTTGTCCAGTTTGATTAACCGGCAAATCAGCCATTTGCATCAACCTGGGGTGATGTTCATAAAAAAGGCCGCTTTCGCGGCCTGTTGCATCAACGACGCGGGCTTATTTGCCTTTGTTTTCCAGATTCTCAACCTGCGGTAGACCGGTCGCGGAAGAGGCGGTTAACAGACCCGCTTTCGCGTAGCCGAACAGTTTCTCGCGGGTATCGGTAATGTCCAGATTACGCATGGTCAGCTGGCCAATACGATCGTCCGGTGAGAACACGGACTCGCCTTTTTCCATGGTCAAACGTTCTGGCTTATAGGTCAGGTTGTCAGACACCGTGTTCAGGATGGAGTAGTCGTTGCCGCGACGCAGCTCCAGCGTCACTTCACCGGTAATCTGGCTGGCGACCCAACGTTGTAGGCCGTCGCGCAGCATCAGCGCCTGCGAGTCGAACCAGCGGCCCTGATACAGCAGTTTACCCAGCTGACGACCATGAGAATGATACTGTTCAATGGTGTCTTCGTTATGAATACCGGTCAGCAGACGCTCGTAAGCGATGTGCAGCAGCGCCATCCCCGGGGCTTCATAGATGCCGCGGCTTTTCGCTTCAATGATACGGTTTTCGATCTGGTCGCTCATGCCCAGACCGTGACGGCCGCCGATGCGGTTCGCTTCCAGCATCATCTCAACATCATCGCTGAAGGTTTTGCCGTTCAGGGCTACAGGGTGGCCCTGCTCGAAGCGGACGGTCACTTCTTCTGCCGGGATCTTCACGCTCTCGTCCCAGAACTTCACGCCCATAATCGGGTTGACGATCTTGACGCTGGAGTTAAGAAACTCCAGATCTTTCGCTTCATGCGTGGCGCCGAGCATGTTGGAGTCGGTGGAGTAGGCTTTTTCGACTGACATCTTATAGTCGAAACCGCAGGCAATCATAAATTCAGACATCTCATGACGGCCGCCCAGCTCATCGATAAAGTCGGTATCCAGCCACGGTTTGTAAATCTGTAATTCAGCATTCGTCAGCAGGCCGTAACGATAGAAACGTTCAATATCGTTGCCTTTATAGGTACTGCCGTCGCCCCAGATATTCACGCCGTCTTCTTTCATCGCGGCGACCAGCATCGTGCCGGTTACGGCACGGCCCAGCGGCGTGGTATTGAAATAGGTCAGCCCGCCAGTCGTATTATGGAAAGCGCCGCACTGAATCGCTGCGATCCCTTCTGCAACCAACTGCTTGCGGCAATCAATCAGGCGAGCATTCTCTGCGCCATACTCCATTGCGCGACGAGGAATGGCGTCATAGTCATCCTCATCCGGTTGTCCCAGATTCGCAGTATAGGCATATGGGACAGCTCCTTTTTGTCGCATCCACAGCAGTGCGGCGCTGGTGTCCAGACCGCCGGAAAAAGCGATACCAATACGTTGACCTGCTGGAAGATGCTTAAGAATCGTCGTCATAGAATAGAACCCTGCTTGATTGACTGATAATGAGATCGGTTTCTGCTTTAGTGCATTTTTATGCAAAATAAATGAGTTTTCATTTAATCATCTTTTAGCAGAGACAGGAAGCGTTTAGTGAAGGTTTACTGAAATAACGTTGTGAAATGCATGTATAAGCCGGAGAGGTGGGATGAGTATAACGAAGAGTGATATTCATTCATCTGCATATTGGGAATAGGGTTGACATAACTCATGCCTGGTCACTATACTGTGCGCAGATTTTACGTCCCGTCCTCGGTACCAAATCCCAGCAGTATTTGCAAATTTTGCCCAAAACGAGTAGAATTTGCCACGTTTCAGGCGCGGGGTGGAGCAGCCTGGTAGCTCGTCGGGCTCATAACCCGAAGGTCGTCGGTTCAAATCCGGCCCCCGCAACCACTTTCCCTTAGAGTTCTTTTTCAAATATACTGTGAAGATTATGTCCTTCGTAGCTGGATTTGAAAAAAATTCTTTCGGAAGGTACACCAGACCGCCGTTGCGGTTATAGGGTTCAGTTATCTAAAGCCCCGATTTATCGGGGTTTTTTGTTATCTGACTACAGAATAACTGGGCTTTAGGCCCTTTTTTTATGTCTTGGGGGTGGGCTTGTCCACATTAGAGCAAAAATTAACAGAGATGATTACAGCGCCAGTTGAAGCCTTAGGCTACGAGCTGGTCGGCATCGAATTTATTCGCGGTCGCACATCCACACTGCGCATCTATATTGATAGTGAAGATGGCATCAATGTTGATGATTGTGCTGATGTGAGCCACCAGGTAAGCGCGGTGCTGGACGTTGAAGATCCTATCTCCGTGGCTTACAACCTTGAAGTCTCGTCACCGGGTCTCGACCGTCCTATGTTCACTGCCGATCATTATGCGCGTTTCCAGGGTGAAGAAGTTGCGCTGGTTCTTCGCATGGCGGTACAGAACCGTCGCAAGTGGCAGGGCATTATCAAAGCGGTGGACGGTGAAATGATTACCGTCACAGTCGAAGGCAAAGATGAAGTGTTCGCGCTGAGTAATATCCAGAAGGCGAACCTGGTTCCCCACTTTTAACAGTCTGGATGAGGTGAAAAGCCCGCGATGAACAAAGAAATTTTGGCTGTTGTTGAAGCCGTCTCCAACGAAAAAGCGCTGCCACGCGAAAAAATTTTTGAAGCGCTGGAAAGTGCGCTGGCGACAGCAACAAAGAAAAAATATGAGCAGGAGATCGATGTTCGTGTAGAAATCGATCGTAAAAGCGGTGATTTTGATACTTTCCGCCGTTGGTTGATCGTTGAAGAAGTAACCATGCCGACGAAGGAAATTACGCTGGAAGCGGCGCGTTTTGAAGACGAAAGCCTGAATGTCGGCGACTATGTTGAAGATCAGATTGAATCTGTCACCTTTGACCGTATCACCACGCAGACTGCGAAACAGGTTATCGTGCAGAAAGTGCGTGAAGCTGAACGGGCGATGGTTGTCGATCAGTTCCGCGACCAGGAAGGCGAAATCGTCACTGGCGTGGTGAAGAAAGTAAACCGCGACAATATCTCTCTGGAAATTAAATCTGAAGGGATGGCCGGTAACGCTGAAGCGGTGATTCTGCGTGAAGATATGCTGCCGCGCGAAAACTTCCGTCCTGGCGACCGTATTCGCGGCGTGCTGTATGCTGTTCGCCCGGAAGCGCGTGGCGCGCAGCTGTTCGTCACCCGTTCCAAGCCGGAAATGCTGATCGAACTGTTCCGCATCGAAGTGCCGGAAATCGGCGAAGAAGTGATTGAAATTAAAGCGGCGGCTCGCGATCCGGGTTCTCGTGCGAAAATCGCAGTGAAAACCAACGATAAACGTATCGATCCGGTCGGCGCTTGCGTGGGGATGCGCGGCGCGCGCGTTCAGGCGGTCTCTACCGAACTGGGCGGTGAGCGTATCGATATCGTGCTGTGGGATGATAACCCGGCGCAGTTCGTCATTAATGCGATGGCGCCGGCAGACGTCGCGTCTATTGTGGTGGACGAAGATAAACATACCATGGATATCGCCGTTGAAGCCGGTAATCTGGCGCAGGCGATCGGACGTAATGGTCAGAACGTCCGCCTGGCTTCGCAATTGAGCGGCTGGGAACTCAACGTAATGACCGTTGATGACTTGCAGGCTAAACATCAGGCTGAAGCACATGCCGCTATCGAGATCTTTACTAAATATCTTGATATTGATGAAGAGTTCGCGACCGTTCTGGTAGAAGAAGGTTTCTCCACGCTCGAAGAACTGGCCTATGTGCCAATGAAAGAACTGCTGGAAATTGACGGCCTTGATGAGCCGACCGTTGAAGCACTGCGCGAGCGTGCTAAAAACGCACTGGCCACTCTGGCGCAGGACCAGGAAGCAAGCCTCGGTGATAACAAACCGGCTGACGATCTGCTGAATCTGGAAGGATTAGATCGCGATATGGCTTTCAAACTGGCGGCTCGTGGTGTTTGTACGCTGGAAGATCTCGCCGACCAGGGCATTGATGATCTGGCTGATATCGAAGGGTTGACCGACGAAAAAGCCGGTGAGCTGATTATGGCTGCCCGTAATATTTGCTGGTTCGGCGACGAAGCGTAATAAACTGTAGCAGGAAGGAACAGCATGACAGATGTAACCCTAAAAGCGCTGGCCGCAGAGAGACAGGTTTCCGTGGATCGCCTGGTACAGCAGTTTGCTGATGCAGGTATCCGGAAATCTGCTGACGACTCTGTGTCCGCACAAGAAAAACAGACTTTACTGGCGCACCTGAACCGCGAAGCGGTTTCTGGTCCCGATAAACTGACGCTGCAGCGTAAAACGCGCAGCACCCTGAATATTCCTGGTACCGGTGGAAAAAGTAAATCGGTACAAATCGAAGTCCGCAAGAAGCGCACCTTTGTGAAACGCGATCCGCAAGAGGCTGAACGCCTGGCCGCGGAAGAGCAGGCGCAGCGTGAAGCGGAAGAGCAAGCCCGTCGTGAGGCAGAAGAACAGGCCAAACGCGAGGCGCAACAAAAAGCTGAACGCGAGGCCGCAGAACAAGCTAAGCGTGAAGCCGCTGAAAAAGCGAAACGTGAAGCTGCGGAAAAAGACAAAGTGAGCAATCAACAGACTGACGATATGACCAAAACCGCCCAGGCCGAAAAAGCCCGCCGTGAGAATGAAGCTGCAGAGCTGAAGCGTAAAGCGGAAGAAGAAGCACGTCGCAAACTCGAAGAAGAAGCGCGTCGTGTAGCAGAAGAAGCTCGCCGCATGGCGGAAGAAAACAAATGGACCGCAACGCCTGAGCCAGTAGAAGACACCAGTGACTATCATGTCACCACTTCTCAGCACGCGCGCCAGGCCGAAGACGAAAACGATCGTGAAGTAGAAGGCGGTCGTGGTCGTGGCCGTAATGCAAAAGCGGCGCGTCCGGCGAAAAAAGGCAAACATGCCGAATCCAAAGCCGATCGCGAAGAAGCGCGTGCTGCGGTTCGCGGCGGTAAAGGCGGCAAGCGTAAAGGGTCTTCTTTACAGCAAGGCTTCCAGAAGCCCGCTCAGGCCGTTAACCGTGACGTGGTGATCGGTGAAACCATCACCGTTGGCGAACTGGCGAACAAGATGGCGGTGAAAGGTTCTCAGGTCATCAAAGCGATGATGAAGCTGGGCGCCATGGCCACCATCAACCAGGTCATCGACCAGGAAACCGCACAGCTGGTTGCCGAAGAGATGGGCCACAAAGTTATCCTGCGTCGTGAAAACGAACTGGAAGAAGCGGTAATGAGCGACCGTGATACCGGCGCTGCGGCTGAACCGCGCGCTCCGGTTGTGACCATCATGGGTCACGTTGACCACGGTAAAACCTCTCTGCTGGACTACATTCGTTCCACGAAAGTAGCCTCTGGCGAAGCGGGCGGCATTACCCAGCACATCGGTGCTTACCACGTTGAAACTGACAACGGGATGATCACCTTCCTGGACACCCCAGGTCACGCCGCGTTTACTTCTATGCGTGCTCGCGGCGCCCAGGCAACGGATATCGTGGTTCTGGTGGTAGCGGCAGACGACGGCGTGATGCCGCAGACTATCGAAGCTATCCAGCACGCGAAAGCGGCAGGTGTGCCGGTCGTGGTTGCGGTGAACAAAATCGATAAGCCGGAAGCCGATCCGGATCGCGTTAAGAACGAACTGTCCCAGTACGGCATTC
This sequence comes from Salmonella sp. A29-2, assembly GCF_020150755.1. NCBI lineage: Bacteria > Pseudomonadati > Pseudomonadota > Gammaproteobacteria > Enterobacterales > Enterobacteriaceae > Salmonella > Salmonella sp. A29-2. The sequence goes on from NZ_CP083731.1 coordinate 594,847, forward strand.
TGCCGGAAGAGTGGGGCGGTGAAAGCCAGTTCGTTCACGTGTCTGCGAAAGCAGGTACCGGTATTGACGAACTGCTGGACGCTATCCTGCTGCAGGCCGAAGTTCTGGAACTGAAAGCGGTACGCAAAGGTATGGCGAGCGGTGCGGTTATCGAATCCTTCCTGGATAAAGGTCGTGGTCCGGTGGCTACCGTGCTGGTACGCGAAGGTACGCTGCATAAGGGCGATATCGTGCTGTGTGGCTTCGAATACGGTCGCGTGCGTGCGATGCGTAACGAACTGGGTCAGGAAGTGCTGGAAGCGGGTCCGTCCATTCCGGTGGAAATCCTCGGCCTGTCCGGCGTTCCGGCTGCCGGTGACGAAGTGACCGTAGTTCGCGACGAGAAGAAAGCGCGTGAAGTTGCTCTGTATCGTCAGGGTAAATTCCGTGAAGTTAAACTGGCGCGTCAGCAGAAATCTAAACTCGAGAACATGTTCGCCAACATGACCGAAGGCGAAGTTCACGAAGTGAACATCGTGCTGAAGGCCGACGTACAGGGTTCTGTGGAAGCGATCTCCGACTCCTTGCTGAAACTGTCTACCGACGAAGTGAAAGTGAAGATCATCGGTTCTGGCGTAGGTGGTATCACCGAAACCGACGCGACCCTGGCTGCGGCGTCCAACGCCATTCTGGTTGGCTTCAACGTTCGTGCCGATGCCTCTGCGCGTAAAGTGATCGAATCTGAAAGCCTGGATCTGCGTTACTACTCCGTCATCTATAACCTGATCGACGAAGTGAAAGCGGCGATGAGCGGTATGCTGTCTCCGGAACTGAAACAGCAGATCATCGGTCTGGCTGAAGTGCGCGATGTGTTCAAATCGCCGAAATTCGGCGCGATCGCGGGCTGTATGGTTACCGAAGGTACGATTAAACGTCATAACCCAATCCGCGTTCTGCGTGACAACGTGGTTATCTATGAAGGCGAGCTGGAATCCCTGCGCCGCTTCAAAGATGACGTTAACGAAGTCCGTAACGGCATGGAATGTGGTATCGGCGTGAAGAACTACAACGACGTTCGCGTTGGCGATATGATCGAAGTATTCGAGATTATCGAGATCCAACGTACCATCGCTTAATCTTCGTCGTCTTTTGGGCCGCAACGGCGTTGGCTGCGCTCGCTCACCCCGGTCACATAGTTATCTATGCTCCCGGGGATTTACGAGCTTGCCGCCTTGTTGCAATCCAAAATCCTTAGAAGATGATTAGGCGTAGGCCGGGTAAGCGAAGCGCCACCCGGCAAGAAATTTAAAAAGGGGCTTATGGCCCCTTTTTTGTCTTTATTCTGGAGAATTTATTATGGCGAAAGAATTTGGTCGCCCTCAGCGCGTAGCGCAAGAGATGCAGAAAGAGATCGCGCTCATCCTGCAACGCGAAATCAAAGATCCACGTGTAGGTATGATGACCACCGTATCGGGTGTTGAAATGTCCCGCGATCTGGCATACGCCAAAGTATTCGTGACGTTCCTCAACGATCAGGACGAAGCGGCTGTGAAAAACGGCATTAAGGCCCTGCAGGAAGCGTCTGGTTTCATCCGCAGCTTGCTGGGTAAAGCGATGCGTTTGCGCATCGTACCGGAACTGACCTTCTTCTACGACAACTCGCTGGTGGAAGGGATGCGTATGTCCAACCTGGTGACTAACGTGGTGAAACATGACGAAGAACGTCGTGTGAACCCGGACGACAGCAAGGAGGACTGATGAGTCGTCCTCGTCGTCGTGGCCGCGACATTCACGGCGTTCTGCTGCTGGATAAGCCGCAGGGTATGTCCAGCAATGACGTGCTGCAGAAAGTTAAGCGCATCTACAATGCCAACCGCGCCGGGCATACCGGCGCGCTGGACCCGCTGGCGACCGGCATGTTGCCGATTTGCCTCGGCGAAGCGACAAAATTTTCGCAGTACCTGCTGGATTCTGACAAACGCTATCGTGTTATTGCCCGTCTGGGGCAGCGCACGGATACCTCTGACGCCGATGGTCAAATCGTGCAGGAGCGTCCGGTGACTTTCAGCGCTGAGCAGCTTGCGAGCGCGCTGGAGACCTTTCGTGGGGATATCGAACAGATTCCCTCGATGTATTCGGCGCTGAAGTATCAGGGCAAGAAGCTGTACGAATATGCCCGCCAGGGTATCGAAGTGCCGCGCGAAGCCCGCCCGATTACCGTCTATGAGCTGCTGTTTATTCGCCATGAAGGTAACGAGCTGGAGCTGGAAGTTCATTGCTCCAAAGGCACCTATATTCGTACCATTATTGATGATTTAGGTGAGAAACTGGGCTGTGGCGCGCACGTAACGTACCTGCGTCGTCTGACGGTCAGCAAGTATCCGGTGGATCGTATGGTGACGCTGGAGCATTTGCAGACGCTGGTAGCACAGGCGGAACAGCAGGGCGTTCCGGCGGCGCAGTTGCTCGATCCATTATTGATGCCAATGGACAGTCCAGCTTCGGACTATCCTGTTGTTAATCTGCCGTTAACATCTTCGGTATACTTCAAAAATGGCAACCCGGTTCGTACCACGGGCGCGCCGTTGAAGGGACTGGTTCGTGTGACGGAAGGTGAAGACGATAAATTTATCGGCATGGGCGAAATTGACGACGAAGGCCGTGTCGCGCCTCGTCGGCTGGTAGTAGAGTACCCAGCGTAATGTCGCTTCGTCTTGCGATAAGAGAGCGCTGCGAGTAGAATACCGCCGCTTAACGTCGCGTAAATTATTTAACAGTTTACGCGGCGTACACTGGGATCGCTGAATTAGAGATCGGCGTCCTCTCATTCTTAAATACTTTGGAGTTTTAAAATGTCTCTAAGTACTGAAGCTACAGCTAAAATCGTTTCTGAGTTCGGTCGTGACGCAAACGACACCGGTTCTACCGATGTTCAGGTTGCTCTGTTGACTGCACAGATTAACCACCTGCAGGGTCACTTTGCAGAGCATAAAAAAGATCACCACAGCCGTCGTGGTCTGCTGCGTATGGTTTCTCAGCGTCGTAAACTGCTCGACTACCTGAAACGTAAAGATGTTGCACGCTACACCGCGCTGATTGAGCGTCTGGGTCTGCGTCGCTAATTCTTTCGAGTTTCAGAAAGAGGGGGCCTTCATGGCCCCTTTTTTCCAGCAGATGGCAGCAATTCGCTGGAAACTAATGTATTGTTGCTATGAATGATCTTCCGTTGCAGAGGTTCGCGCGGCTAATGAGAGGCTTTACCCATATCAGGGTTAGGGTTGTCATTAGTCGCGAGGATGCGCAGAAGATCGGGTATTAACGACGGCGCGTATTATGCCGTCAAAAATTGGAAAGGATATTATTTTGCTTAATCCGATCGTTCGTAAATTCCAGTACGGTCAGCATACCGTTACGCTGGAAACTGGCATGATGGCGCGTCAGGCCACTGCCGCTGTTATGGTAAGCATGGATGACACCGCCGTATTCGTTACCGTTGTCGGCCAGAAAAAAGCCAAGCCAGGCCAGGACTTCTTCCCACTGACCGTTAACTATCAGGAGCGTACCTACGCTGCTGGTCGTATCCCGGGCAGCTTCTTCCGTCGTGAAGGCCGTCCAAGCGAAGGCGAAACCCTGATTGCGCGTCTGATTGACCGCCCGGTTCGTCCGCTGTTCCCGGAAGGCTTCGTTAACGAAGTGCAGGTTATCGCGACCGTCGTTTCCGTTAACCCGCAGGTTAACCCGGACATCGTTGCCATGATCGGCGCATCCGCTGCGCTGTCCCTGTCCGGCATTCCGTTCAACGGCCCAATCGGCGCGGCGCGCGTAGGTTACATCAATGACCAGTACGTGCTGAACCCGACCCAGGACGAGCTGAAAGAAAGCAAGCTGGACCTGGTGGTTGCCGGTACCGAAGCGGCTGTGCTGATGGTGGAATCCGAAGCTGAACTGCTGAGTGAAGACACTATGCTGGGCGCGGTGGTGTTCGGTCACGAGCAGCAGCAGGTTGTTATCCAGGCGATCAACGATCTGGTGAAAGAAGCCGGTAAACCGCGTTGGGACTGGCAGCCGGAAGCCGTCAACGACGCGTTGAACGCGCGTGTTGCTGCGCTTGCTGAATCTCGTCTGAGCGACGCGTACCGCATTACCGATAAACAAGAGCGCTATGCTCAGGTTGACGTAATCAAATCCGAAACCATCGAGCAGCTTATTGCAGAAGATGAAACTCTGGATGCTAACGAGCTGGGCGAAATCCTGCACGCCATCGAGAAAAACGTGGTGCGTAGCCGCGTACTGGCAGGCGAGCCGCGTATTGATGGCCGTGAAAAAGACATGATCCGTGGTCTGGACGTGCGCACTGGCGTACTGCCGCGTACTCACGGTTCCGCTCTGTTTACCCGTGGTGAAACGCAGGCGCTGGTTACCGCGACTCTGGGTACTGCCCGTGACGCGCAGGTGCTTGATGAACTGATGGGCGAGCGTACTGACAGCTTCCTGTTCCACTACAACTTCCCTCCGTACTCCGTAGGCGAAACCGGCATGGTCGGTTCTCCGAAGCGTCGTGAAATTGGTCACGGTCGTCTGGCGAAGCGCGGCGTGCTGGCAGTGATGCCGGACATGGATAAATTCCCGTACACCGTTCGCGTGGTGTCTGAAATCACCGAATCCAACGGTTCTTCTTCTATGGCTTCCGTGTGCGGCGCTTCTCTGGCGCTGATGGACGCTGGCGTGCCAATTAAAGCCGCCGTAGCAGGTATCGCTATGGGTCTGGTGAAAGAAGGCGACAACTACGTTGTACTGTCTGACATTCTGGGCGACGAAGATCACCTGGGCGATATGGACTTCAAAGTGGCGGGTTCCCGCGACGGTATCTCTGCGCTGCAGATGGATATCAAAATTGAAGGTATCACCAAAGAGATCATGCAGGTTGCGTTGAACCAGGCTAAAGGTGCGCGTCTGCACATCCTGGGCGTGATGGAACAGGCGATCAACGCGCCGCGCGGCGATATCTCTGAATTTGCGCCGCGTATCCATACCATCAAGATCAGCACGGACAAGATCAAAGACGTGATCGGTAAAGGCGGTTCTGTGATCCGCGCGCTGACTGAAGAGACCGGCACCACCATCGAAATTGAAGATGACGGTACTGTGAAGATCGCGGCGACCGACGGTGAAAAAGCGAAATACGCTATCCGTCGTATCGAAGAGATCACCGCAGAGATCGAAGTCGGCCGTATCTACAATGGTAAAGTGACCCGTATCGTTGACTTTGGCGCGTTTGTTGCCATCGGCGGCGGTAAAGAAGGTCTGGTTCACATCTCTCAAATCGCGGATAAGCGTGTAGAGAAAGTGACCGACTATCTGCAGATGGGTCAGGAAGTCCCGGTTAAGGTTCTGGAGGTTGACCGCCAGGGCCGTGTACGTCTGAGCATTAAAGAAGCAACCGAGCAGTCTCAACCTGCGGCTGCGCCGGAAGCTCCGGCGAGCGAACAGGCCGAGTAAGGTAGCCTTTTGCCCTCCGCAGTGCGGAGGGCTTTAGACCTGGCTGGACGCCTTGTTGAGCCACCGGGGAACAGGACGTTCATTCAATCGTTGTCTTCGGGAGTGGGAAATGAAGCCTTTTTTGCGCTGGTGTTTCGTTGCGACAGCACTTACGCTTGCAGGATGCAGTAATTCCGCCTGGCGTAAAAGTGAAGTCCTCGCAGTACCATTGCAACCGACTTTACAGCAGGAAGTGATTCTGGCGCGTATGGAACAGATTCTTGCCAGTCGGGCTTTAACCGATGACGAACGCGCACAGCTTTTATATGAGCGCGGAGTGTTGTATGATAGTCTTGGTTTGAGGGCATTAGCGCGAAATGATTTTTCACAAGCGCTGGCAATCAGACCGGATATGCCTGAAGTATTCAATTACTTAGGCATTTATTTAACGCAGGCAGGCAATTTTGATGCTGCCTATGAAGCGTTTGATTCTGTACTAGAGCTTGATCCAACTTACAACTACGCGCACTTAAACCGCGGTATCGCATTGTATTACGGCGGCCGTGATAAGTTAGCGCAAGATGATCTGCTGGCGTTTTATCAAGACGATCCCAATGATCCTTACCGCAGCCTGTGGCTGTATCTTGTTGAGCAGAAGCTTAATGAGAAGCAGGCGAAAGAAGCGTTAAAAGCACGCTTCGAAAAATCGGATAAAGAGCAATGGGGATGGAACATTGTCGAGTTCTACCTGGGCGACATTAGCGAAGCAACGCTGATGGAAAGGCTCAAGGCGGACGCAACGGATAACACCTCGCTCGCTGAGCATCTCAGTGAAACCAACTTCTATTTAGGTAAGTATTACCTAAGTCTGGGGGATTTGGACAGCGCCACGGCTCTGTTCAAACTGGCGGTGGCCAACAACGTTCATAACTTTGTTGAGCACCGATACGCATTGTTGGAATTATCGCTCCTGGGCCAGGACCAAGATGACCTGGCAGAATCGGACCAGCAATAGCTGACGAACATATCAGCCCGTAATCTTTTTGATTGCCATCACCTTCGCGGGTGAGGGCGTTGTTGTTCGTTAATACACCTACTTTGAGCCGGTTCACACTTTTCAATGAAAATTGCAGATCAATTTCATGATGAGTTATGTAGACTGGCCGCCATTAATTTTGAGGCACACGTACTACATGGCTGAATTCGAAACCACTTTTGCAGATCTGGGGCTGAAGGCTCCTATCCTTGAAGCCCTTACCGATCTGGGTTACGAAAAACCATCTCCAATCCAGGCAGAGTGCATTCCGCATCTGCTGGGCGGTCGCGACGTGCTGGGCATGGCCCAGACCGGTAGCGGCAAAACCGCAGCGTTCTCTTTACCGCTGCTCAACAATCTTGATCCTGAGCTGAAGGCACCTCAGATTCTGGTGCTGGCGCCAACCCGCGAACTGGCGGTACAGGTTGCCGAAGCCATGACGGATTTCTCTAAACACATGCGCGGCGTAAACGTGGTTGCCCTGTACGGCGGTCAGCGTTATGACGTGCAGTTACGCGCCCTGCGTCAGGGGCCGCAGATCGTTGTCGGTACGCCGGGACGTCTGCTTGATCACTTAAAACGTGGCACTCTCGACCTCTCTAAACTGAGTGGTCTGGTGCTGGATGAAGCCGACGAAATGCTGCGTATGGGCTTCATCGAAGACGTTGAAACTATTATGGCGCAGATCCCGGAAGGTCATCAGACCGCTCTGTTCTCCGCCACCATGCCGGAAGCGATTCGTCGCATTACCCGCCGCTTTATGAAAGAGCCGCAGGAAGTGCGCATTCAGTCCAGCGTGACTACCCGTCCTGACATCAGCCAGAGCTACTGGACTGTCTGGGGTATGCGTAAAAACGAAGCGCTGGTGCGTTTCCTGGAAGCGGAAGACTTTGATGCGGCGATTATCTTCGTACGTACCAAAAACGCGACCCTGGAAGTAGCAGAAGCGCTGGAACGTAGCGGCTACAACAGCGCCGCGTTGAATGGCGATATGAACCAGGCGCTGCGTGAGCAGACTCTGGAGCGCCTGAAAGATGGTCGTCTGGACATCCTGATCGCTACCGACGTTGCGGCACGTGGTCTGGACGTTGAACGTATCAGCCTGGTGGTGAACTACGATATCCCGATGGATTCCGAGTCCTACGTTCACCGTATCGGTCGTACCGGCCGTGCGGGTCGCGCCGGTCGCGCGCTGCTGTTCGTTGAGAACCGCGAGCGTCGTCTGCTGCGCAACATCGAACGCACCATGAAGCTGACCATTCCGGAAGTGGAACTGCCGAACGCAGAACTGCTGGGTAAACGCCGTCTGGAAAAATTCGCCGCGAAAGTTCAGCAGCAACTGGAAAGCAGCGATCTGGATCAGTACCGTGCGCTGCTGGCGAAAATCCAGCCGTCTGCTGAAGGCGAAGAGCTGGATCTCGAAACGCTGGCCGCCGCACTGCTGAAAATGGCGCAGGGCGAGCGTCCGCTGATTCTGCCGCCGGATGCGCCGATGCGTCCTAAGCGTGAATTCCGTGACCGTGACGACCGTGGTCCGCGCGAGCGTAATGACCGTGGCCCGCGTGGCGACCGTGAAGAACGTCCGCGTCGTGAACGTCGTGACGTTGGCGATATGCAGTTATACCGCATTGAAGTGGGCCGTGATGACGGCGTTGAAGTTCGTCATATCGTGGGCGCTATCGCTAACGAAGGCGACATCAGCAGCCGTTACATTGGTAACATTAAGCTGTTCGCGTCTCACTCCACCATCGAGCTGCCGAAAGGTATGCCGGGCGAAGTGCTCCAGCACTTCACGCGTACCCGCATTCTGAACAAGCCGATGAATATGCAGCTGTTGGGTGATGCGGTTCCGCACGCGGGCGGCGAACGTCGCGGCGGTGGTCGTAGCTTCAGTGGCGAACGTCGTGAAGGCGGTCGTAATTTCAGCGGCGAACGTCGTGAAGGTGGTCGTGGCGATGGTCGTCGCTTCAGCGGCGAACGTCGTGAAAGCCGTGGTCCGCGTCGTGATGACTCTACCGGTCGCCGTCGTTTCGGCGGTGATGCGTAACTCTCGCTGACCTGCGCATTCACAGCGTAAAGTAAAATATACAGCCCCGATCGTCACAATCGGGGCTTTTTTTATTTCTTTTGTACTCGTGTACTGGTACAGTGCAGCGTATTGAGAGATAGTCACATTATAAATGACTGGAGAGAGAGCTGAATGGCAACACTTACCACCACCCAAACGTCACCTTCGCTGCTTGGCGGCGTGGTGATTATCGGCGGCACCATCATTGGCGCGGGGATGTTCTCCCTGCCGGTGGTCATGTCCGGGGCGTGGTTCTTCTGGTCGATGGCGGCGCTGGTCTTTACCTGGTTTTGTATGCTGCACTCCGGGCTGATGATCCTCGAAGCCAACCTGAACTATCGCATTGGTTCGAGTTTTGACACCATCACTAAAGACCTGCTGGGCAAAGGCTGGAACATTGTCAACGGCATCTCTATTGCCTTTGTGCTCTACATCCTGACTTACGCCTATATCTCGGCGAGCGGCTCAATTCTGCATCATACCTTTGCTGAGATGTCGCTGAACGTTCCGGCGCGAGCGGCAGGTTTTGCCTTTGCGCTGCTGGTGGCGTTTGTAGTGTGGCTGAGTACGAAGGCGGTCAGTCGGATGACGGCGATTGTGCTGGGCGCGAAAGTGATTACTTTCTTCCTGACCTTCGGCAGCCTGTTGGGGCACGTTCAGCCTGCCACGTTGTTTAACGTGGCTGAAAGCCACGCGTCATATACGCCGTACCTGCTGATGACGCTGCCATTTTGTCTGGCCTCTTTTGGTTATCACGGTAACGTACCGAGCTTGATGAAATATTACGGCAAAGATCCGCGCACCATCGTGAAATGCCTGATTTATGGGACGTTACTGGCGCTGGCGCTCTATTCCGTCTGGCTGCTGGGGACGATGGGCAACATCCCGCGTCCGGAATTTATCGGCATTGCACAGAAAGGCGGCAATATTGATGTGCTGGTACAGGCGTTAAGCGGCGTGCTGAACAGCCGCAGCCTGGATCTGCTGCTGGTGGTGTTCTCTAACTTTGCGGTCGCCAGTTCCTTCCTCGGCGTGACGCTGGGGCTGTTTGACTATCTGGCGGATCTGTTTGGTTTTGATGACTCGGCAATGGGGCGTTTTAAAACCGCACTGCTGACGTTTGTGCCGCCAATTGTCGGTGGCCTGCTGTACCCGAACGGTTTCCTCTACGCCATTGGCTATGCAGGTTTAGCTGCAACTATCTGGGCGGCCATTGTGCCTGCGCTGTTAGCACGTAAATCTCGCGAACGTTTCGGCAGCCCGAAATTCCGCGTCTGGGGCGGCACGCCGATGATTGTACTGATTCTGGTCTTCGGTGTCGGCAACGCGGTTATCCATATTCTGTCGAGCTTTAATTTGCTGCCGGTGTACCAGTAACGTTATTGTGCCGGATGGCGGTTGCACCTTATCCGGCCTACTTGATGCTGTAGGCCCGGTAAGCGAAGCGCCTCCGGGCAAAACAACGCACTACCCCAACAATTCCTGCTTCACATCCATCGCCAAATCAAACGAATGCAGCCGCGCCTGATGATCGAAAATCTGCCCGTTTACCATAATTTCATCCGCCTGGGTTTCTCGCAGGATGGATTCCAGCCCGTGACGGACTTTCGCTTTATCACCGACCAGCGACATACTCAGCGCCTGTTGCACGCCATACTGCTCGGATGGCGACCAGAAGGTCTCCATATTCTCAATCGGCGGCGGCAGTTGGCCGGTTTCCCCACGGCGTAGCTTCACAAAAGCCTGCTGCATAGAGGTAAACAGGAATTCGGCGTCGCGGTTGCTGTCGGCGGCGATAATATTGATACACACCATCGCGTACGGTTTTTCCAGCCGCGCTGAAGGTTTGAACTGGGTACGGTACAGATGCAGCGCCTGGAACAACATATCCGGCGCGAAATGCGAAGCAAAGGCGAACGGCAGGCCAAGCTGGGCCGCCAACTGTGCGCTATACAGGCTGGAGCCCAACAGCCAGACCGGGACCTGCTCGCCGTAGCCGGGCACCGGGCGCACATGCGGATTAGGATCGCGGGCGTCGAACCAGTCCACCAGCTCTGCGACATCGCGTGGAAAGTTATCGATATCGCCGCTCATATGGCGACGCAGCGCGCGCATCGTCGGCTGATCGCTACCCGGCGCGCGACCCAACCCTAAGTCGATACGTCCCGGGTAGAGCGTATTCAGCGTGCCGAACTGCTCGGCAATCACCAGCGGTGAATGGTTAGGCAGCATCACGCCGCCGGAGCCAAGATGTAATGTTGTGGTATTGGCCGCCAGATAACCAATCAATACCGAGGTCGCCGCGCTGGCGATACCGGTCATGTTGTGATGTTCTGCCAGCCAGTAGCGGTGATAACCGCGCTTTTCAGCCAGCCGTGCGAGATCAAGCGAGTGCGTGAAGGCTTCTTTTGCCGAAGATCCTTCAGGGATCGGCGCCAGATCCAGCACCGAGAACGGAATAGTTTTGTCAGTCATAACGGCTCACTTTGTTACCGGTTAATCTTTTAATACTGCATTAAAGATTAGCGAATTTTGTTAACAAAGTGAGCTTTATGAGACTGACGGCAAAAACAATGCCCGATAGCGCTGCGCTTATCGGGCCTACGGGAGCGCTATTTGTAGGCCGGATAAGGTATTGATGCCGCCATCCGGCTAGGCCTGTAGCTCCAGCCCGGCCAGCCGCTTCCAGTAGCCGTTACAGTCGCTATGCGCGGCAAGCGGTAATGGCGCACCGCCGTTTTCGTTAGCGCGAAAGGCATCAAGCATGGCAAATGTCTCCGTACCCAACGGCGACAGCCGCACGATATCGACCAATCCCTGCATCGACGTCAGTTCGTTGCCAAGGTTATAGACATAGCCGCTCATGGTCTGAATACCGTTAAGCACAAACACCTGCTGATTCTCTTGCGAGAGCACGTCACGACCGTTTGGATACTTGATACAGCAGGTTTCGCACTCATCTTTCGGGCGGTCTTCCGAACGGGCGGTAAAGCAGCGAGCGGAGTAGGCCAGCGGCAGATGCCCGTAGCTCAACACTTCCACTTCAAACTGATTGCGGATGCCCAGTTCATCGCACTGATTAAGCAAATTCACCAGCCAGTCGCGGGACAGCTCCACCGGCATACACCAGCGTACCATGCCTTCTTTCAGCAACCGGCGCAGCGTGACCGCGTTGTAGCAATTCAGCGCATGGCCGGCGACAAACGGCAGTTTGCGCTCGGCGCACAGATTCACCACGCCAAGATCGCTGGCTTCCAGCAGAAAATCGCCGTTGTCCACATAGCGTTTCAGCTCGCTTAATTCAGATGACGCCTGTACCAGCGCCAGGGTGGAGAGCGCCACCTGCTTACCGCTGGCGGCGAGGGATTTCGCCATTTCCAGCCAGTCGCCGACTTTAGTCGCGCGACGCTTGCTGCACACAGCTTCGCCCAGATAAATGACATCAGCGCTGCTTTTTGCGGCCTGCTGATAAAAATCTTCCAGCGTCTCTTTCGGCCAGTAATAAAGCACCGGTCCTAAGGAATATTTCATAGCTCCTCTCACTGCCATTTACGGTGATATGCGCCAAGCGTGGTTTGAGTGCCTTCGGACATCGCGCCGAGCGTCTCCATCCAGTCGCGCTGTGGAACGAAGTTTTGCGGGGCGGCTTTGCAGCGATCGATCGCCTGGCGCCACACTTTCGCCACCTGGCTGACATAGGCCGGGCTGCGCTGGCGACCTTCGATCTTCACCGAAGCGATGTTCGCCGCCATGAGCTCCGGCAGCAGTTCCAGCGTGTTCAGGCTGGTTGGCTCCTCCAGCGCGTGATAGCGCTCGCCGTCCACTAAATAGCGGCCTTTACACAGCGTTGGGTAGCCCGCGTTTTCGCCATCCTGGTAACGGTCAATCAGGACATCATTCAGGCGCGATTCCAGCCCCTGCGGCGTTTGCTGCCAACGGACAAAGCGGGCGGGCGAGCAGGCGCCGACGGTATTGGGCGACTCCCCCGTCAGGTAAGAAGAAAGATAGCAGCGACCTTCCGCCATAATGCACAGGCTGCCAAACGCGAATACCTCCAGCGGCACCGGCGTGACGCGGGCCAGTTGTTTTACCTGGTGAATCGACAGTACACGCGGCAGTACTACACGGTGGACATCAAAGTTGCGGTGATAAAAGCGAATCGCCTCTTCGTTGGTTGCCGAGGCCTGAACGGAAACATGGCGCTCAATATGCGGGTAACGCTCTGCGGCATATTCCAGCATAGCGAGGTCGGCGAGAATCAACGCGTCGGCGCCAAGCTGCGCCGCCATATCCACGGCGCGCTGCCAGCGGGCATAGCCGTCCGGATGCGCAAAAGTATTAATGGCGATGTGTAATTTGCGGCGATGCTGGTGAACAAAACTCACCGCTTCCTGCAATTTTTTTTCGGTAAAGTTAAGGCCGGCAAAATGACGGGCATTGGTATCGTCTTTTAACCCGATATAAACGGCGTCAGCGCCGTTTTCGATGGCCGCCTTCAGCGCCGGGAGATTTCCGGCAGGGCAGAGCAGCTCCATAATTTATCCTGAGGGTTACGTCTGAGACGCAAAATTGTTAACGAACAGGGATTTTAGTTAACCTTGCTGCGACAATTTTTGATTTAAGGCAGTTAAAGGCGTATTGGTAACACCAATAATGGGGTAGAAAATCAGACCCAATTGTTGATTTACGCCGCCATGTGATTTATTGGATATGGCAAAATAACAGGACTATTGAAACAGGGAGTAAAGCTCGTGTTAGATAAACTGCGTTCACGCTTAGTCCATGCTGGCCCGTCTCTGATGAGTGTACCGGTTAAACTGACGCCCTTTGCGCTAAAGCGCCAGGTTCTGGAACAGGTTCTGAGCTGGCAGTTTCGTCAGGCGCTGGCCGATGGAGAGCTGGAATTCCTCGAAGGTCGTTGGTTAAGCATTCATGTTCGTGACATCGACTTAAAATGGTATACCACGGTTGAAAATGAAAAGCTGATCGTTAGCCAGCAGGCGGATGCCGACGTCAGTTTTAGCGCCGACGCCAGCGATCTGCTAATGATCGCCGCCCGTAAACAGGATCCGGATACGCTCTTTTTCCAGCGTCGACTGGTCATTGAAGGCGATACTGAGTTAGGGTTGTATGTGAAGAATCTGATGGACGCCATCGAACTGGAGCAGATGCCGAAAGCGTTACGCGTTATGCTGCTGCAACTGGCGGATTTTGTTGAGGCGGGTATGAAAAACTCGCCGGAAACCAAACAGACCTCGGTAGGTGAACCATGCTAATTCGAGTAGAAATTCCTATTGATGCGCCTGGTATTGATGCGCTGTTACGCCGTTCATTCGAAAGCGATGCGGAAGCGAAGCTGGTTCACGATTTGCGTGAAGATGGTTTTCTGACGCTCGGACTGGTGGCCACGGATGATGAAGGCCAGGTGGTGGGCTATGTCGCCTTTAGCCCGGTTGATGTGCAGGGCGAAGATTTACAGTGGGTCGGCATGGCGCCGCTGGCGGTCGATGAAAAGTATCGCGGGCAAGGGCTGGCGCGCCAGTTAGTGTATGAAGGGCTGGATTCGCTCAACGAGTTCGGCTACGCGGCGGTCGTGACGTTGGGCGACCCGGCGTTATATAGCCGCTTCGGTTTTGAACTGGCCGCGCATTACGATCTTCACTGCCGTTGGCCCGGTACGGAAAGCGCTTTCCAGGTACACCGTTTGGCTGAGGATGCGCTGGAAGGCGTGACGGGGCTGGTGGAGTATCACGACCACTTCAATCGTTTTTAAGCACCGGCGTTTGCAGGCTGGACAGCAGCGCCTCAAACGCTTCGCGTTCCGTCACAAGGCGCTCCTTCTGGCGCTTTGTGAGCTGTTTGATGCGATACTCTATGCGCAGGGCCAGCGAGCGATCGCCGACCTGCGCCGCAAACGCCAGCGTTAACTCGCCTTTTCCCCGTAATGCTTTTGCGCCTTTTCCCGTTTGATGCTGCCTGTAACGACGCGCCACATCGGTGGTTATTCCGGTGTAAAGCGCATTGTCTGCAGTACGAATCAGATACAGATACCAGGGTGTCATTGTCGCCATCAGCATGATAATTTTCAGGTTCCCAGTATAAGCGAGAATAAAGATGGACACACTTACCGCTATTGGCCGTTGGCTGGCGAAACAACACGTGGTGACCTGGTGCGTACACCATGAGGGAGAGCTGTGGTGCGCCAATGCGTTTTATTTGTTCGATGCGCAAAACGTCGCGCTGTATCTGTTAACGGATGATAAAACCCGCCATGCGCAAATGTCCGGCGCGTGCGCGCCAGTTGCGGGAACGGTCAATGGTCAGCCGAAAACGGTGGCGCGCATTCGCGGCGTGCAGTTTAAAGGGGAAATTCGCCGTCTGGAGGGGCAGGAGAGCGACGCCGCGCGTAAAGCTTACCTTCGTCGCTTCCCGGTCGCCAGGGTGCTGCCAGCGCCGGTATGGGAAATTCGGCTGGATGAAATTAAATTCACCGACAACACGCTGGGGTTTGGTAAAAAACTGCACTGGTTACGTGACTCACGCGCCCAGCAGGCGTAGCGCCTCGCGGTTAAATGCCGGCAGGTCGTCAGGCGTGCGGCTGGTCACCAGCTGATCTTTATCGACGACGACTTCCTGATCGTAAAATTCCGCGCCCGCATTCTTCACATCGATAATAATCGGTTTCACCGCCGTGAGTTTGCGGCCACGAATGACATCGGCGCTGATCAACAACTGTGGGCCGTGGCAAATGGCAAAAACCGGTTTACCGCTGTTAACGAAATCGCGGGTAAAATCCACGAAACGGCTGTCGCCGCGCAGGTAGTCCGGCGAATGGCCTCCCGGCAATAGCAAGGCGTCGAACTCGTCGGGACGAACGTCATCAATAGCCTTATCAATGGTGACGCTGGCCTCGCCTTTTTTTCCTTTCACCGTTTTACCCGCCTCTTTTTCGATGGTGATGACCTCATGGCCGGCCTGACGGAATTCTGCTGCCGGCGAAGTAAATTCTGAATCTTCAAATTCATCGGTAATCAAAACGGCAATTTTCTTACTCATGCGTTTCCTCCGCAGTGGTGGCGTCGGGTAAGGCAAATTTTCCACAATGATGGATACTTACCTCGTAGACTATTAAGCCTGGTCGATAGGGCCGAGAGTGCAAGGTGGACAAATCTGTAAAGGAGCGAGGATGAGTCAGGTACTGATTACCGGCGCGACCGGACTGGTCGGCGGACATCTGCTGAGAATGTTAATCAACACGCCGCAGGTGAGCGCTATCGCCGCGCCGACGCGTCGTCCGCTGACGGATATTGTCGGCGTTTATAACCCTCACGATCCGCAGCTTACCGACGCGTTAGCTCAGGTGACCGACCCGGTGGATATTGTTTTTTGCTGCCTGGGCACGACCCGGCGTGAAGCGGGAAGTAAAGCGGCGTTTATTCATGCGGATTATACGCTGGTGGTTGATACCGCGCTGACCGGGCGTCGACTGGGCGCGCAGCACATGTTGGTGGTCAGCGCAATGGGAGCAAACGCGCACTCTCCGTTTTTCTACAATCGGGTGAAAGGAGAAATGGAAGAGGCGTTAATCGCGCAAAATTGGCCTCGTTTGACGATTGCCCGGCCTTCTATGCTGCTCGGCGACAGAACAACGCGGCGGGTGAATGAAACGCTTTTCGCTCCGCTATTCCGGCTGCTGCCCGGAAACTGGAAATCGATTGATGCGCGGGATGTGGCGCGGGCCATGCTGGCGGAAGCGCTGGCGCCAGCACAAGAAGGCGTGACGATTCTGACCTCATCGCAACTGCGGGAAAAAGCGGGGTAGCGAAGCCGGATGATTTACCGGATGGCGACGCGGTTTACACATTTTTATCGCCACCCGGCACACCGGTTACTTAATATACGTAAAGGCGGTGGTCACGCGTTTCACGCCGCTCACCCGGCTGGCGATGTCCGCTGCCGCTTTACCTTCACGTTCAGTCACCAGGCCCAGCAGGAACACTTCGCCATTTTCGGTGGTGACTTTCACATTTGACGATTTTACCTGATCGCTGGTCAGTAGCTGTGAGCGAACTTTCGTGGTGATCCAGGTATCGTTAGAGGCGGTCCCCAGGCCGATAGGCTGACCCTGGCGAATCTCGTTATAGACCTCGGTGGTGCCTTCAACGCCCATCGCTATCTGTTTAGCGCGTGCGGAGAGTTCGCTGTTTGGCGACTGCCCCACTAACAAAACTTTGCCCTGATAAGCCGTGACATTGATGCGCGTCTCTTTTTTGATTTGCTCATCTTTCGACAGCGCGCTGCTGACACGCAGTTCCAGCGTTCCGTCATCCACCTGGGTGCCCACGCTACGCGGGTCGGTTGCGGCTTTGGTGCCGACGGCTGCCGTACCCACTACCGCGGCGGCGACGCAACCTTGCAATAGCAACGCAGAAATAAGGACTGCGAGCGGCGAAAATGCCTTCATGTGTACTCCTTAATCATCCTGGTGAGGAAAAAGCGTGTTATCGATCAAATCGCACAGGCAGTTTACCGTCAGCATATGCATTTCCTGAATGCGCGCGCTGTGGTGTGAAGGGATACGAATTTCGACATCCTGCGGCCCTAATAGTCCGGCCAGCTCACCCCCGTCATACCCGGTTAGCGCCACAATGGTCATGTCACGTGTGACGGCTGCTTCAACGGCTTTTACGATATCGCGACTATTACCACGCGTAGAGATCGCCAATAAAACATCGCCTGCATGTCCCAGCGCCCGGACTTGTTTTGCATAAACTTCATCGTGCAGGCGATCGTTAGCGATCGCAGTTAAGACCACATTATCGGTATTTAGTGCAATGGCGGGTAAACTGGGTCGCTCCGTTTCAAAGCGGTTAATCATGCTGGCAGCAAAATGCTGTGCGTTGGCCGCGGACGTCCCGTTTCCACAACAGAGGATTTTGTTGCCGTTAAGCAGGGAATGAACCAGCGTCATGGCGGCGCGGGAAATGGCATCCGGAAGCGCTTCCGCCGCAGCAATTTGAGTTTGAATGCTTTCTGTAAAGCAAACTTTGATTCTTTCGAGCACGCTAATCCTTAAAATCTTCAATTATGAGTGGTCGTTAAACGCATCCCGAAACCACTCAATCTCATTTCCGGTGAAGGCTAACACATCGAACCGACAATCCACAGTATCAAAACTCCCATTCTGGCGGGCGAGCCACAAGCGGGCAGTATGTAATAATTTGTGTTGCTTGCTGCGGGTCACACTAGCCGCCGCGCCGCCATAAAGCCCGGAGCGCCGATAGCGGACCTCAACAAAAACCGTCGTTTTTCCGTCGCGCATGATCAGATCGATTTCGCCGCCGCGCTCGCGCACGTTGGCGGCGATAAACCGCAGTCCTTTGCTTTCCAGCCAGCGACGCGCGGCAGCTTCCCACGCGTCGCCAGCCTGTTTACGCGTTAGCTGGCGGGAACAATCTCCCCTTGCTGGTATTTGAGCCATGATAACTTCCTGTTAATCACACAATCCGGGCTGGCGGTTAATGCGCCGGTATTACCATTGATCTCAAACCCCTGCACCTGACGCATCTGCGAAAAGTGGTTCGCCAGCGTCCAGGCATCCACGCCCATGGCGTACATCCGCGCCAGAGAATAGTCGTTATGTACAGCGCTCAGCGCCTGCTGCATCAACGGCATATTGCCGCCTGCCAGCATAGGAATTTCACTGTATTGTAAACCCTCCATTTCCAGACGGAAGTCGGGGCCGGAGGTGCCTTGCGCGCTGCGGGAGCTGGCATACAGCGTCGCGCCGCTCTGGGTGCCGTTACGCATGGCGATCATCGGTTTGATAAAGCCAATCTCTTCCGGCGTAGCCAGAATATAGACTGCGTCTACGCGTCCGCCGCCGGTGATTTGCGCGTCGGTCGGCGGCGCAGGGATGGTCAGACCGCCAATGGTGACGCCCGGTTGCGCAGGCACGCTGGCGGCGACCGGACTGCCCGTCAACGCGATACCCGCGCCGCCGTTCACGCCCATTTTCAGCTCGGCTACGGAGCCGAATTTTTGCTGTAACACGATGCCGCCGCCCAGTTTTTGCCACTCCTGGGTGAAGGCGTTCGCCACGCGATCGCCAAGCGTGCTGCGTGGGATCAACAGCAGCGGCGACTGCTTGCCCTGGTCATAAATATGATGCGCCGCGTCACGGGCTTCATCTTCTGGAGAGAGCGCGAAATAGCAGATATTAGGGAAGCTACGTACCGTTTCCGGCTGGTTGAGCGCCAGCACGTTGAGCGGCGTGTTGCTTTTCATCAGCGCTTCCACATTGTTTTTCAACAGCGGCCCGACCACGATACTGGCGCCGTCTTGCTGAACCTGAGCAAGCACCTGATCCAACGGCTGGGAAGAGGTATCGTAGATTTTTAATTCAGCGGAGGGATCCGCCGGCGCGCTTGCTGTAGCAGGGGGAGTTTGTGGCGCGCTGACTGGCGTAGCGGACTGGGATGGAGCGTCATCAGTCAGATCGCTCACCGAGGCCTGCGACGGACTGGCGACGCCGTTGGTCATTTGTGGCTGCGTCTCCTCCACGCCAGGTTCGACCGGCGCGTCAGGCGCGGCGGCAGGCTGCATCTCTACCGCCTGGGTGCCGAGGTTTTTCGCGGCTTCGAAACCTTGCTGGATGGTACGGCCAAACACGGCAGCCTGACCGTTCAGCGGCAGCAGCAGAGCGATTTTGCTGGTGGAAGCTGGTTTAAAACGTTGTACATTGACGAGCTGCGTCGGCAGCATTTTCGCCCCCGGATTTTGCGGGTAGCGTTTTTGCCAGTCGGCGATCCCGGCTTTCAGCATGTCCGGATCGTTGCGGTTGTCAAACCAGACGCGTTGCAGATCCAGCCAGCCCTGAAGCACATTTTCATCGGCGTTGATAACCAGCGTCCTGGCCTGATCCGGCGTCATGGCGGAGAGCGCCTGCCAGGTGGCGTCGATATTTTTTTGTTTATCTTTCGCCGCCAGTAGCGGTTCCTGGGCGATTAACGCCCGCAACAGGGTAAGCGACGGGCGTCCCTGGCTGGCAACGATCTGCGCCTGCCAGTAACGCGCTTGCTGATGTGGCGCAAAGTCGGCGGGTTTTAGTTTATCCAGCAAGGCCTGCGCGCCTGCGACATCTTTTTGCGCCAGTTTGATTTCTACCGCTAATAAAGACTGTTCGCGACGCTGGGTATCGTTCAGATTTTGCGGGAGTTGATTGAACAACTCGACGGCCTGCTGGCTTTTTCCTTCTTTCAGCAGTGCATGAATGGCGAGTAATTGCCAGTTGGTCTTGCTATCATCTGCGCTTTGCTGCATCTGATGCAGGTAAAAGGCGGAATCAGCTTGCGCTGAACCCTGCATATAGGCTGCGCTTTGATCTGGCGCCTGGGTGCCGCACCCGGCGAAAAGTAGCGCAGCCAGGACGACAGGCAGCGCGCGTGCGGCGTTCAAACGAGAAAATGTTGAGGGTACCATACTGTATCCAGTGATATTTTTTTACGCAATGCTCAATATTAAATCGGCAATACGGACGACACAATGAAACAAAACGAATCGGCGGATAATTCTCAGGGCCAACTCTTTATTGTACCTACTCCTATCGGTAATCTGGCGGATATTACCCAGCGTGCGTTGGAGGTGTTACAGGCTGTAGATCTGATTGCCGCCGAGGATACTCGTCACACCGGTTTATTGCTGCAACATTTTGGGATTAATGCCCGATTGTTCGCGCTGCACGACCATAACGAGCAACAAAAAGCGGAAACGCTGGTCGCGAAGCTAAAAGAAGGGCAGAGCATTGCGCTGGTTTCCGACGCCGGTACGCCACTAATTAATGACCCCGGCTATCACCTGGTGCGTACCTGCCGTGAAGCGGGGATTCGCGTGGTGCCGCTACCAGGGCCATGTGCGGCGATTGCCGCCCTGAGCGCCGCTGGCCTGCCATCTGACCGTTTCTGCTATGAAGGCTTTTTACCGGCGAAATCCAAAGGCCGCCGTGATGCGCTAAAAGCCATTGAAACGGAACCGCGAACGCTGATTTTTTATGAGTCAACCCACCGCCTGTTAGATAGCCTGGAAGATATCGTCGCGGTATTGGGAGAATCCCGCTACGTGGTGCTGGCGCGTGAGCTGACCAAAACCTGGGAAACCATTCACGGCGCGCCGGTCGGCGAGCTGCTGGCGTGGGTCAAAGAAGATGAAAACCGCCGTAAAGGCGAGATGGTGTTGATTGTCGAAGGGCATAAAGCGCAAGAAGACGACCTGCCCGCCGACGCGCTGCGCACGCTGGCGCTGCTACAGGCAGAACTGCCGCTGAAAAAAGCGGCGGCGCTAGCAGCAGAAATTCACGGCGTGAAGAAAAATGCGCTGTATAAGTATGCGCTGGAGCAGCAGGAAGAATAAAAGCGAGCGCCCGGGAACCGCCTTTTATCGCCATCGCGTTAATACTCAATCAGGTGATTGATGTGGGTAAAGTGATGGGGGCATTGGGCGGTGATAGCGGGCCGGACCTTTCCTTCGGGCTTACTCTCGCGATCAGCAACGCATAACCGACTCCTTTTTAGACGATCATTAATTCCACGCCTGTTTTCGCTAATGCCGCTTTATCCTGTTTGCTGATACTGTCATCGGTTATCACACAGTCGATCTTGTCCATCGGCAATACCTGGTTAAAGCCGCGACGGTTAAATTTGGTCGCGTCCAGTACCGCGATAACTTTGTGTGCCGCCGCCGCCATGACGCCGCTAATGGAATAACCTTCGTTAAACGTGGTAATACCGTTTGTCGCATCAATGCCATCCGCCCCGACAAACATGACATCGGCGCTGATGCCGTGTAGCGAGCGTTCCGCAATCGTGCCGTGCATTGAGTGGGTTTTATGCCGTACCGTACCGCCGCAGACCACCAGCGTGAGATCTTTATTTTCTGATAGCGTAAAAGCGGCAGGCAAGCTGTTAGTGATCACCGTAATATTGCTTTTTCGCGCGAGCGCTTCCGCAATCAGTAATGTTGTGCTCCCGCTATCCAGAATGATGGTCATTCCTTCTTCAACCATTGCCGCAGCCGCCTGGGCAATCCGCTTTTTCGGATCGCTGGCGAGTTGATACCGATCTTCCAGAATGACTTCCTGATTGTCGCCTTCCGCCAGATGACTTCCCGGTTTTGCCGCGCCGCCATGAAAACGGGTGACAAGGCCTTTCTCTTCCAGCAGACGCAGGTCAGCACGGATAGTCACTTCAGAAATACCAAAGGTATTTGAAAGGTCCATCACCAGCACGCTGCCTTGCGTATTAATCAGGTCGACAATTTTATTTCTTCGCTCAAATGAGTTCATATTGATTTGCCTGATAATTAACTGTAACTAGTTTAAACGAAGGATTGCGAAAGGTGAACGCTAAATTTCGAAAGGAAATGTGAGCCAGCGCAGGTTGCTGGCTCGTACCATCAGGAAAGTTGAAGTAGGATTTTGCCCTGCATGGGCGCGCCATTAAGCGCTTTGACTGCTTCTGCAAAGCTTTCCGCATCGCCGCGATGGGCAATGAGAGGGGTCAGTTGAAGACGTTTTTCAGCCAACAGGCGCGCTGCGGTTTCCCATTCTTCTCCTGGCCATGGCGCGGAGTAGTTCATCCAACTGCC
This sequence comes from Salmonella sp. A29-2, assembly GCF_020150755.1. Taxonomy (NCBI): domain Bacteria; kingdom Pseudomonadati; phylum Pseudomonadota; class Gammaproteobacteria; order Enterobacterales; family Enterobacteriaceae; genus Salmonella; species Salmonella sp. A29-2. The sequence goes on from NZ_CP083731.1 coordinate 617,049, forward strand.
GAGGAGCGTGAGCTCTTTACGCAAAATTAGCCCGAATGTACGCGTTGTCAGGGTGAGATCGTGATGTAACGTCCCCACCAGCGCCAGTTGCGCGCGCGGCCCGGCGATATCGATAGCCAGCGAGACGGTCTGGGGAGTTCCTGCCGTTTCGAGAACCAGTTGATCAAACTGAATGTCGGACAACGCTGTCTGGATGTCGTCGGCGGTCATTTCCCGGCTATTACAGGTATGCGTTGCGCCGAGCGCTTTCGCCAGTTCCAGTTTCTGCGGATTGATATCAATCGCCGTTACGCTTCGCGCGCCCAGTTCCCGCGCGCACTGTAAGGCCAGCAGGCCAATTGTCCCGGCACCAACGATAATTACGTTTTTCCCCTCGCAGCCCTGCGCCAGATGAAAGGCGTGTAAGCCCACGGTAATCGGTTCGATAAACGCGCCATCTTCAATCGGCATATCAGACGGCAAGCGGAAAAGATTGGCCCGTTTGACCACCACATATTCCGCATTACCGCCTTCGCTGCGCGATCCTACAAACTGATACTGTTTGCATAAAGAAAAGTAACCGCGTTCGCATTGCGGACAGTGAAAGCAGGGAAGAAGCGGGACACAAGCGACGGCATCGCCAGGCTGCATATCCGTTACGCCTGTGCCGTAGGATTCAACGTAGCCGCTGAATTCATGGCCTAACGTAATAGGATAATAATGGGCGCCCTGCGCGAAAATACGCGGGATATCCGACCCGCAAAGCCCTGAGCTAACGACTTTGACCAACACATCGTCCTCGGCTTGCAGTTGTGGTAAGGGACGTTCTTCAACGCGCACGTCTCCCTCAGCGTGAATAACCACTGATTTCATAACATTCTCCAGGAAGGTGAGGGGAGCGATTGCTCCCCTAAAATTAAGAGGCGATTTGACTTTGCTGTAGCGCCGTGGCTTTCTCAGCCGCGACAAATTGTCGGGCGCGACGCCAGGTCAGCAGTACGCCGGCCAGATAGATAATGGCAATGACGGCGAAGCCGACGATATTCTGCCAGGTAAAAAGTTGAATCAGCAGCCAGGTGATGGGAGAACCGCCCTGATCCAGCGAGGCGACTTGTCCGCCAGCTTTTAGCGCTCCGGCATTGGCAGCCAGTTGGGTATGCAGGCCAATCGTCTGCGTGGCTATCCACAGGGTGATACCCATAATAATGACACCTGAAATCAGCGTGCGGAACAGGTTGCCCTGGTGTACCGCGACCGCCATCGCAATAAAGAAACCGATGGTGGCGAGGTCGCCGAACGGCAGCACCTGGTTCCCCGGTACTAAGACGGCAATCAGGATGGTCAGCGGAATGAATATCAGGCTCGCGGAGACAACAGAGGTATGACCGAGCAGTAGCGCTGGATCAAGGCCTATCAGGAACTCCTGCCCGCCAAATTTGGCCTGTAGACGTTTACGCGCATGTTTCGCGATAGGCGTTAGGCCATCCATAATAGGTTTAATGACGCGTGGCATAAGCAGCATCACCGCTGCGGTTTTGACCGCCAGTTGCAGAACGGCTTTGGCGTCGTAGCCTGCCAGTACACCAATCACCAGCCCCATCACGAAGCCGACAGTCACCGGCTCGCCAAACGGTCCGAAGCGTTTCTGGACATCGTCTGCGCTAAAGTGAATACGATTGAGACCCGGAATTTTTTCGATAATGGTATCAACGAGCACCGCCACGGGGCCCAGGTACGCGGATGAGCCGTGTGGGATTGCAATCCCCTCCAGGCCAAAATAGTCTCGGGTATCTTTGGCAAACCAGTCCCCCAGTTTGTAGACAAAGGCGGCATGAACCACAACGCCCAGAATCCCCAGCCAGTATGAACCGGTCGCCAGATGCAGCATGGCGCCCGTGAAGGTCATGTGCCAGATATTCCAGATATCGACATTCACCACGCGGGTCATGCGGGTCACCAGCATCAGGACGTTAACCCCGATGGCGACAGGGATCGCGACCAGCGCGATTTGTGACGCCCAGGTCATGGGCGATGAACCCGGCCAGCCGACGTCAATAACGTGGAGATTGATTTGGAAATGTTCCGCCATGGCTTTCGCCGCGGGGCCGATAGAATCCAGCATCAGGCCGATGACCAGACCAATACCCACGAAGCCGATACCAATATGCAAACCCGATTTAAAACAATCCCCAAGCTTCATTCCCAGCAGTTTAGAGAACACGATGATCACCAGAGGCAGCATCACCGTTGGGCCTAAGTCGAGGATATAACGCATTATTTCGCTAAACATACGTTACCCCATGAGAATGGACAGAATTTTTTGCTGTAATGCTTCAATACCCACGCCGGAAACAAAAGGCATACCGTGAACGACGGGAATATCGCCAAAGGCGCGATCGACCCTGGCAGTGGTACAGATAAGATCGGCGCCGTCCATATAGGTTTCGATTTCGGTGACCCGGCATTGCACTAAGTCGAGCTCAATATGGTTGGCATCACATAGCTCTTTAATTTCTTCCGCAGCCATCGTTGAGGTTGCAACCGCACCGCCACAGGCCACAATTACTTTACGTTTCATAGGGTATTCCTCATTATTATCAATTTATTATCAAACCTGGACGCACTGCTCAGGCTCAAGGATGGTTTCCTGAAAGCGTATCGCCAGTTCGGCATCCGGCGCGCTTAACAGGGCATCGAGGGTGCTTGGGTTCTGTAGCTCACTAAACAGGCGGCGCAGAAGTTTTAGCTGTGCCGCCGGGTTTTCAACGATTAAGGCGATGATTAACGAAACGGCAATCTCTTCGTCATCATCCGCCTGTTGAAACATGACCGGCTTATCTGGACGAATCAGATAGATAGCGGGTGATTTCGCATGAACCGCCTCGCAATGAGGGATAGCGACGGCGTGACGCTCCAGCGCAATGCCGGTAGGAAAAGACGCTTCACGTTCCACCAGCGCCTGCGGATAACTATCATGTACCACGCCTTTCGCCAGCATCTCTTTGCCAATGTGCGCCAGCGCCTGTTGGCTCGAGTCGAATGTGATTCCGGTTCGGACAAATAGTTGGCTCATAAATTCTCCATTATTCAGGCGACATCCGGCGTGCAACCGAAGCGATAAGCGCGCAGAACATCCTGAATTTTGTCAATAATCAGGTTATGCGGCGTGGGGGTGAGCACGCCCTCAGACAGACGTTCAAACTGTACGGGCATAAACTGGCTAATTAATCCCAGCGGCAATGTGACGTTATTCAGATTGGCGATTAACTTCTCTACGCTTTGACGAATACGCGGGTGCGGCCAGTAATAGCGAATACGGTCAGACAAACTAAAGTGGATGTCGACCATCGCCTGGCTCCAGGTTGGACGGTAGTATTTTTTCCAGTAGCCCGGTTCGTTTAGCATAACTTCATCAATGACCTCCAGTACCCGACTACGTTGTTCCGGGGAGATCAGCTCGTTTTCCATTTGCGCAAGTGCGAAAATGGCTTCGCGCAGCGCGAAAGTGAGCGCCGGGCCGACCTTCAGAATGGCGTAATGATCGCGTACCAGCGCACGGTAGGCCTGTCGCGTCTGATAATCAGTCGAATGCGCTTCATAGACCATCGGCGTTTCTTTTATCCAGTCGGAAAGCGCTTTAGCGGCCTGCGGTTGATAGTGGATAATCTGTGTATGGTCGAATTCTACGCCCGGCTGTACGACAATCGCGATAACCCGGTTTAATGCCTCATCCAGCCCCAGGGCGCGAAAAGCAGCCTGATGCGTTTGCAGCGTGCGGGCCGCATCCTGTTCGCGGGTAACATGCACGGCGTTAATGGCGCTGGCTTCCCCGCCCGGAACCGGAACTTCAGTGCCGATAACATAAGTTAAATGGCGTTTTTGTTCGTTGGTCGCCGTCGTTTCCGCTGCCTGGCAAAGCAGGGCGGCGCGTTTAGCGACAACCATTGGGTCCAGCGGCGTCGGGTCGTCAGCGCAGGACATAGAGGCATCAAGATGGATTTTGCTAAACCCGGCAGCGACGTAAGCCTTAATGAGTTCGACGGATTTTTCCATCGCCGTATCCGCAGGTTCGTTTTGCCAGCAGTTAGGTCCCAGGTGATCGCCGCCTAAAATAAGCCGTTCGCGTGGAAAACCCACTTCCTGGGCGATGCCATAGACAAAATCACGAAAGTCAGCCGGTTTCATGCCGGTATAACCGCCAAACTGATTAACCTGGTTAGAGGTCGCTTCGATCAGAACTTTGTTCCCGCTATTCAGATCAAAACGTAATGCGGATTCAATCACCAGCGGGTGTGCTGAACATACGGAACAGATCCCTATCTGTTCCCCTGCTTTGTGACGAGAAATTATTTCTTTCACTTCTGGCTCCGATATCTTTTGTTTATCTTCATAATATTTTTGGTTTGAAGGCAAAGGATAATAATGGCTTTCGTGATCCAGCTATGAAAACGCCCTTTGCCGTGCTAAATCCGGGGGCTTTAGAGCTTCCCTTCACAACCGCAGTCGGCAATCACTTTACGTACAACCTCTTTCATGGCCGCTTTCGCCGGGATCATGTAATGGCGGGGATCGCTGGCCTCTGCGTGTTGCGTTAAATAGTTTTTAAGCGCGCCGGAAAAGGCGATTTTAAGCTCGGTCGCGACGTTAACTTTGCAGATGCCCAGCGAAATAGCGCGGGTAATATCGCGGGTCGGCAGGCCAGAGGCGCCGTGAAGGACTAAGGGGACATCAACCCGCTGACGAATTTCCGTCAGTCGTTCAAAATCAAGTTTTGGTTCAGCGGTGTAGAGGCCGTGAGCGGTGCCGATAGCAATGGCTAACGAGTCGATACCCGTTTTTTCTACAAATTCCTGGGCCTGTTCCGGATGGGTATAAAGCGCATCTTTACCGTCAACGATAAGATCGTCTTCCTGCCCGCCGAGACGCCCAAGTTCAGCTTCAACGCTGACATCGTAGCGATGACAGTAATCAACCACGCTTTTCACCAGCGCAATATTGTCGGCAAAGGGGAAATGCGACCCGTCGATCATGACCGAGCGTACCCCGGCGGCGACTTTCATTTTGATGTCGGCCAGTTTTTCATGATGATCGAGATGTACCGCGAGAGGATGATTCCAGCTTTTCGCCAGTTCTGCGGCGATAGCCACGATATTACCGACGCCTGCGTAGCTAAAGGTGCCTGGCGTACCGGCGACAATCAGCGGAGAGCGCAATTCTGCGGCGGTTTCCACCACCACTTGCAATGTCTCCAGGTTGTGGATGTTAAACGCCGGCACAGCATAACCTTCCTGCTGCGCCTTCTTTAGCATTGTTCTGCCTGAAATGATAAACATCCTTCCTCCGAAATCTTTCGTTTGTTTTCTGTGAAAGAATTTATAGGCTTTCGGAATGTTTTTTTGTGATTTTGATCTGATAAATGAAAGTTTCGAAATAAAATGGAAGTTATCGAAAGTCGGGCATAAAAAAAGCATGTCGGGCAGACATACTTCACGCTACAGACTAAGGGCGAAAAAATACCGGGTAGCGCTGGCGCTTACCCGGTCTACAGATTATGCGGTTATACCCTGGTCGGAGAAGGGTACTGACTGGATCAGGTCACAGGTGCCGGGTTAAACACTGCCAGCTGGTTATGCAATCCCCATTGATCTGAGAAAGTCTTTTTCCGGCCGCTGGCGACATCGAGAATAAAGTGAAATAGCTTCCAGCCCACATCTTCGATTGTCTCTTCACCCGTGGCGATGGTGCCTGCATTGATATCCATTAAGTCATACCAGCGGTTCGCCAGCTCGGTACGCGTCGCCATTTTAATGACCGGCACCGCCATCAGCCCGTACGGCGTGCCGCGTCCGGTGGTAAAGACCTGTACGGTAATGCCGGAAGCGACCTGCTGCGTGCCGCAGACGAAATCGCTGGCGGGCGTCGCGGCGTAAATCAGGCCGCGTTTGGTGGGGCGCTGGCCCGGCGACAATACTTCGACAATGGCGCTCTTACCCGATTTAGCGATAGAGCCCAACGCTTTTTCCACGACGTTCGCCAGGCCGCCTTTTTTGTTGCCAGGGGACGGGTTAGCGCTGCGATCGGTTTTCCCCATATCAAGGTAGTTATCGTACCAGGCCATTTCATCCAGCAGGCGTTTACCCACGGCTTCGTTGATGGCGCGCGGCGTCAGAAGATGAATGGCATCGCGCACTTCGGTGACCTCCGAGAACATGACGGTCGCGCCGCAGCGTACCAGCAGATCGGAAGCATAACCCACCGCCGGGTTTGCCGTGACGCCGGAAAACGCATCGCTGCCGCCACACTGCATCCCGACGACCAGCTCGGAGGCCGGGCAGGTTTCGCGCTGGCGCTGGTTCAGTTTCGTCAGATGGCGTTCGGCGACCTGCAAAATATCGTTGACCATTGATTTAAAGCCGACATGCTGCTCGTCCTGTAAACGCACAATACTGGCGCTTTCAACGGCGATGGCGGGGACATCCTCGGTGCCTTCCAGCAGTCGTTCCGGCTGCAGTTTTTCGCAACCGAGGCCAATCACCATCACTTCGCCGCCAAAATTGGGGTTGAGTGCGATATTATGAATCGTGCGAATCGGCACGACCGCCGCCGGCGCGTTGATTGCCACGCCGCAGCCGTACAGATGGTTTAGCCCTACAACGCCATCGACATTCGGGTATTTGGGCAGGAGATCGCGCTCAATTACTTTCACCACATAATCGACCACGCCCGCCACACAGTGCACGCTGGTGGTAATGCCAAGCAGATTTTTGGTGCCGACGCTGCCATCGGCGTTACGATAGCCCTCAAACGTATAGCCTTCCAGCGGCGGCAGCGGTTCCGGTACTTTGGTCGCCAGCGGTAGCGTATTCAGCGGCGGCGCTTTTGGCAGTTCAACCAGCGACTCGTCGATCCAGCTTCCGCGCGGGATGTCGCGTACCGCATAACCGATGACTTCGCCATAACGGATGATTTCGCCGTGAGCGGGGATATTCGTCAGAGCGACTTTATGGCCTTGCGGAATATGTTCAGTCAGTTCCAGGCCATCCGGAAAACGTGTTCCGGCTTTAAGACCGTGGTCATTAACAATAATTGCGACATTATCGGTTTCATGTACTTTTATATAAAACGCCGATGGCGATTCCTGGCGAATTTCGATATTGGCCATTGTTCAACATTCTCCAGCCTGGATGATAGAAATAGGATTATCTATTTTGGTTATGGTTAAATCGTTAAATCTCAATATAAGAAATAAAGTTCATGCATAATGAAATAAGAATGACAGGAGTATAAATATAAGAATGTGATCCAGATCACCGCAAATTATGAAATTTTTTATGTAGGCCGAGTAAAGCGTAAATGTGTGCATTAGCGCCCAGTATCATGGGCGTATGCTCAAAAATAAGCGTTAAATAATTCCTTTTTAATGAGCGTTTGCACAATGATTATCCGACATAGGCTGTTTATACTGAATGGCGAATTCAGTGTATCTGACGAGTTATTTGAAAATACCATGATAATAATAAAAGACGATAAAGATATCAGAACGGTATATTGTGCTACAGGATGTGTACCACATTAGAAATAGAATGCGGAGACCCATTCTGATTTCAGATAAGCATTTTATTGTCGTTGCTATAAGTTATGGTGGCGGCATCACATGTAGAGAATTAAAGAAATAAGCGAAGGTATAAGCGATGAATAACGCTATTTTCCCGAATAAGTTTAAAGCGGCGCTGGCGGCGCAACAGGTGCAGATTGGCTGCTGGTCTGCACTGGCAAGCCCAATCACCACCGAAGTTCTCGGTCTGGCGGGATTTGACTGGCTGGTGCTGGATGGCGAACATGCGCCGAACGATGTGACCACCTTAATTCCGCAGCTAATGGCATTGAAAGGCAGCGCCAGCGCGCCTGTGGTACGTGTGCCAACCAATGAACCGGTCATTATCAAACGGATGCTGGATATTGGGTTTTATAACTTCCTGATCCCCTTTGTTGAAACGCAAGAGGAAGCGGCTCGCGCCGTCGCCTCGACGCGTTACCCGCCGGAAGGCATTCGCGGCGTCTCCGTTTCTCACCGCGCGAATATGTTCGGTACGGTGCCTGATTACTTTGCGCAGTCGAACAAAAACATCACCATTATTGTTCAAATCGAAAGCCAGTTGGGTGTCGACAATGTTGATGCCATCGCCGCAACGGAAGGCGTTGATGGCATTTTTGTCGGCCCAAGCGATTTGGCCGCCGCGCTGGGTCATCTCGGCAATGCTTCTCACCCTGACGTGCAGCAGACGATTCAACATATTTTCGCCCGCGCTAAAGCGCACGGTAAACCGTGCGGCATTCTGGCGCCGGTAGAGGCGGATGCCCGCCGTTATCTGGAATGGGGCGCGACCTTTGTCGCCGTTGGCAGCGATTTAGGCGCATTCCGCGCCAGCACGCAGAAGCTTGCCGACACCTTTAAAAAATAATCCTGGTATGGAAAGAGAGAACGCTATGACGATGAAAGTTGGCTTTATTGGCTTAGGCATCATGGGTAAGCCCATGAGCAAAAACTTACTGAAAGCAGGGTATTCGCTGGTGGTGTCCGATCGTAATCCTGAAGCGATTGCTGACGTCATTGCCGCAGGCGCGGAAACGGCCTCTACGGCGAAGGCGATCGCTGAACAGTGTGACGTCATCATCACGATGCTGCCTAACTCTCCGCATGTGAAAGAGGTTGCGCTGGGCGAGAACGGTATCATCGAAGGCGCGAAGCCGGGAACCGTATTGATTGATATGAGTTCTATCGCGCCGCTGGCAAGCCGTGAAATCAGCGATGCGCTGAAGGCGAAGGGCGTTGAGATGTTGGATGCGCCGGTCAGCGGCGGCGAGCCGAAGGCTATTGATGGCACGCTGTCGGTGATGGTGGGGGGCGATAAAGCCATTTTCGACAAGTACTACGACCTGATGAAAGCGATGGCGGGTTCCGTGGTGCATACCGGCGATATCGGCGCAGGCAACGTCACAAAACTGGCTAACCAGGTGATCGTGGCGTTGAATATCGCCGCCATGTCTGAAGCGCTGACGCTGGCGACTAAAGCGGGCGTTAACCCGGATCTGGTCTATCAGGCGATTCGCGGCGGTCTGGCTGGCAGTACGGTACTGGATGCGAAAGCGCCGATGGTCATGGACCGAAACTTTAAACCAGGTTTCCGTATCGATCTGCACATTAAAGATCTGGCGAATGCGCTGGATACCTCCCACGGCGTTGGCGCGCAGCTCCCGCTGACCGCCGCCGTTATGGAAATGATGCAGGCGTTACGCGCGGATGGACACGGTAATGACGACCATAGCGCGCTGGCGTGCTACTACGAAAAACTGGCGAAAGTGGAAGTCACTCGCTAACGACGTTGTGCCCGGATGGCGTGTAGCGATCCGGGCCTGAATTTCAGGCTGGATAAGTGAAACGCCATCCGGCGTTGTGCAGTAACAGGCTACCACTATGAAAATCGTAATTGCCCCCGACTCCTACAAAGAAAGCCTTTCTGCCGCCGAGGTAGCGCAGGCGATAGAAAAAGGATTTCGGGAAATTTTCCCCGATGCGCAATATGTCTCTGTTCCGGTTGCCGATGGCGGCGAAGGAACGGTCGAAGCCATGATTGCCGCGACGCAGGGCGTTGAACGCGCCGCATGGGTGACCGGGCCGTTGGGTGAAAAAGTGAAAGCCTGCTGGGGAATGTCCGGGGATGGTAAAACCGCGTTTATTGAAATGGCGGCGGCCAGCGGACTGGCGCTGGTTCCGCCAGAAAAACGCAACCCTTTGATTACTACCTCGCGGGGAACGGGGGAGCTGATATTGCAGGCGCTGGAAAGCGGCGCAAGCAATATCATTATCGGCATTGGCGGTAGCGCGACAAATGACGGCGGCGCAGGGATGATGCAGGCGTTAGGCGCAAAACTGCGCGATGCAAACGGCGCGGATATCGGTTACGGTGGCGGAAGCCTTCATTGTCTAAGCGACATTGATATTTCAGAGCTCGATCCCCGTTTAAAACTCTGCGCTATTCGTGTCGCTTGCGATGTCTCTAATCCTCTGATCGGCGACAACGGCGCATCACGAATTTTTGGGCCGCAGAAAGGCGCGACCGAAGAGAACATTGTTGAGCTGGACAGAAATCTTGCTCACTATGCCGACATCATAAAAAAATCGCTGGATGTCGACGTAAAGGCGGCGCCCGGCGCAGGCGCGGCTGGCGGTATGGGGGCGGCGTTAATGGCTTTTCTCGGTGCGGAATTACGCAGCGGGATCGAAATTGTCACGGCGGCACTGAACCTGGAGGAGCATATCCACGACTGTACGCTGGTGGTGACGGGAGAAGGGCGGATTGATAGCCAAAGTATTCGCGGTAAAGTGCCGATTGGCGTCGCGAATGTGGCGAAAAAATATCATAAGCCAGTGATTGGCATTGCCGGCAGCCTGACGCACGATGTAGGGATAGTGCATCACTATGGCATCGACGCTGTCTTTAGCGTACTCACGCGCATCGTGACGCTGGAGGAGGCTTTTCGGGGCGCTTTTGACAATATTTATCGGGCATCCAGAAATGTTGCTGCCGCTCTGGCGATAGGAATGCGCAGCGCAGGGTGACAAAGTCGCGCGAACCCTCTATACTGCGCGCCGAAGCTGACCAGACAGTCGCCGCTTCGTCGTCGTCCTTTCGGGGAGACGGGCGGAGGGGAGGAAAGTCCGGGCTCCATAGGGCAGGGTGCCAGGTAACGCCTGGGGGGGAAACCCACGACCAGTGCAACAGAGAGCAAACCGCCGATGGCCCACGTAAGTGGGATCAGGTAAGGGTGAAAGGGTGCGGTAAGAGCGCACCGCGCGGCTGGTAACAGTCCGTGGCACGGTAAACTCCACCCGGAGCAAGGCCAAATAGGGGTTCATAAGGTACGGCCCGTACTGAACCCGGGTAGGCTGCTTGAGCCAGTGAGCGATTGCTGGCCTAGATGAATGACTGTCCACGACAGAACCCGGCTTATCGGTCAGTTTCACCTCTTCATGCAAAAACCCGTCAGTGTAAGCTGGCGGGTTTTTGCTTTTACAGGGCGGCAGGATGAATGACTGTCCACGACACTATACCCAAAAGAAAGCGGCTTATCAGCCAGTTTCACCTCTTCATAAAACCCGTCAGTGTAAGCTGGCGGGTTTTTGCTTTTACCGGGCGGCAGGATGAATGACTGTCCACGACGCTATGTCCAAAAGAAAGCGGCTTATCGGTCAGTTTCATCTCTTCATGCAAAAACCCGTCAGTGTAAGCTGGTGGGTTTATGCTTTTACAGGGCGGCAGGATGAATGACTGTCCACGACGCTATATCCAAAAGAAAGCGGCTTATCGGTCAGTTTCACCTCTTCATAAACCCCGTCAGTGTAAGCTGGCGGGTTTTTGCTTTTACAGGGCGGCAGGATGAATGACTGTCCACGACGCTATACCCAAAAGAAAGCGGCTTATCGGTCAGTGTCACTTCTTCATAAAACCCGCTTCGGCGGTTTTTTGCTTATCAGGCCGGTGAAGGGTATAGAGGTTGCAGAAGACGCCAGCGTCACTATCCGGCAATTAATTGACAGCCGTGGTGACATAATATTATTCGTTTTTGTGATGAGAAACACAAAACGCTATGGATTGCGCTCTTTTTAGTTGAAGTGAAAAACAATCGATTTCTTTCACAAAATTACATCCTGAAAAACAGCAAGAAAGCGGTGTAAATTATTTGTTGTAAATGAAAATTAAATGTATGAAATATTTTGGTTAAAATTTTATTAAATGTTTCTTTACAAACAAATAAGGTAAAAAAATGTGACGCGTAACGGTTTTTAAGCGCATTTACCTTCGGTTTATACTTAAATTTGAGAAATTACGCTTTAAATTTAACGCTGGAATTGCCGATAAAATGTCCCGTAATTGATTGAAATATCGTCTTCATGGGATGTCGAAAATAGGAGATAAAATAGGCTGGTTATCGCCATAATATATCGTTATCCTGACCCTATTTTTTGATTGAAATCAGGCTAAGTTGCTGTTTTGTTTTTGTAACTCATTGAAGTAATGGGTTTTCTTTATTTAATAAAGACCATGTAAAAATTATGGTAAGTTAATTTGTGAGTGGTCGCACATAACCTTTAAGATTTAATTTGCTACACTTCCTGCCGTTCACAATGTTATTTCAGAGCGGTAGATATGAATACTCTTGTTCTCCCTAAAACACAGCATTTGGTGGTCTTTCAGGAAGTCATTAGAAGTGGTTCTATCGGTTCTGCCGCAAAATCGTTAGGGTTAACCCAACCCGCCGTCAGTAAAATCATTAGCGATGTTGAGGCCTATTTTGGCGTTGAGCTAATTGTACGTAAAAATACCGGCGTTACGTTGACCGAAGCGGGACAGGTACTGCTTTCCTGGTCTGAATCTATCACCCGCGAAATGAAAAACATGATCAACGAGATGAACAGTATGACGTGCAATACCGTTGTCGACGTCTCGTTTGGCTTTCCTTCGCTGATTGGCTTTACCTTCATGTCCGATATGATTCATAAGTTCAAAGAGGTCTTTCCAAAAGCGCAGGTATCCATGTACGAAGCCCAGCTCTCTTCATTCCTGCCGGCCCTGCGCGACGGGCGGCTGGACTTTGCTATCGGTACGCTCAGTAATGAAATGCAACTACAGGATCTGCATGTCGAGCCGCTGTTTGAATCAGAGTTTGTCCTGGTAGCCAGCAAGTCCCGAACATGCACCGGCACCATCACACTGGAATCGTTAAAAGACGAACAGTGGGTGTTGCCGCAAACGAATATGGGCTACTACAGCGAATTACTCACCACTCTACAACGAAATGGCATCAGCATCGAAAACATTGTTAAAACAGATTCCGTTGTCACAATATATAATCTTGTTCTCAATGCTGATTTCTTAACTGTTATTCCCTGCGATATGACCACGCCTTTTGGCTCTAATCAATTTATCACGATACCAATCAAAGACACATTACCCGTCGCACGTTATGCGGCGGTATGGTCTAAAAATTATCGTATCAAAAAAGCCGCTTCAGTATTAGTAGAATTGGCTAAGCAATATTCATCATATAATGGATGCAGACGCAGGCAGTTAATAGAAATTGAATGATATGGAATAAACATATTTAGCGAAATTGACGTCACCTGTTTCTTTTAAACAGTGGACAACGGTAACTTATTTTTAATACCCAGGTTAAGAGGTTATAATGCACATTACATACGATCTCCCGGTTGCAATTGAAGATATCCTCGAAGCGAAAAAAAGACTGGCGGGGAAGATATATAAAACGGGAATGCCTCGCTCTAACTATTTTAGTGAACGTTGCAAAGGCGAAATATTTCTCAAGTTTGAAAATATGCAGCGTACGGGTTCATTTAAAATTCGTGGCGCTTTTAACAAACTTAGCTCGTTAACGGAGGCGGAAAAACGTAAAGGCGTCGTGGCCTGTTCCGCAGGTAATCATGCACAGGGCGTTTCTCTTTCTTGCGCAATGCTGGGTATTGACGGCAAAGTCGTGATGCCGAAGGGCGCGCCAAAGTCAAAAGTGGCGGCCACCTGTGATTATTCGGCGGAAGTGGTGCTCCACGGTGACAACTTCAATGACACCATTGCTAAGGTGAGTGAAATTGTCGAAACCGAAGGCCGCATTTTTATTCCGCCTTACGACGATCCAAAAGTCATTGCCGGACAGGGCACTATTGGTCTGGAAATTATGGAAGATCTGTACGATGTCGATAATGTCATCGTGCCTATTGGCGGCGGCGGTTTAATTGCAGGTATTGCCATTGCGATTAAATCGATTAACCCGACCATTAAAGTTATCGGCGTACAGGCCGAAAATGTTCACGGTATGGCGGCGTCTTATTACGCTGGCGAAATAACCACGCACCGAACGACCGGCACCCTGGCGGATGGTTGTGATGTCTCCCGCCCGGGTAATTTAACCTATGAAATTGTTCGTGAATTAGTCGATGACATTGTTCTGGTTAGCGAAGATGAAATTCGTAACAGCATGATCGCTTTAATTCAGCGCAATAAGGTTATTACTGAAGGCGCTGGCGCTCTGGCCTGCGCCGCACTATTAAGCGGGAAATTAGATAGCCATATTCAGAACAGAAAAACGGTCAGTATTATTTCTGGCGGCAATATCGATCTTTCTCGTGTATCACAAATTACGGGTTTAGTTGACGCTTAATCTTTTCGTGAGGATAGGATATGAGTACTACTGATAGCATTGTATCCAGCCAGGCAAAACAGTCGTCATGGCGTAAATCGGACACGACGTGGACGCTGTGTTTATTTGGTACCGCCATTGGCGCCGGGGTGCTGTTTTTCCCTATCCGCGCCGGGTTTGGCGGGCTTATCCCCATTCTGCTGATGCTGGTTTTAGCTTACCCCATTGCGTTCTATTGTCACCGGGCGCTGGCGCGTCTGTGTTTATCCGGATCTAATCCGTCCGGCAATATTACGGAAACGGTCGAAGAGCACTTTGGTAAAACGGGCGGGGTAGTTATCACGTTCCTTTACTTCTTTGCGATTTGTCCGCTGCTGTGGATTTATGGCGTCACCATTACTAACACGTTCATGACGTTTTGGGAAAACCAGTTGCAGATGCCAGCGTTGAACCGCGGTTTCGTGGCGCTGTTCTTGCTGCTGCTGATGGCCTTTGTGATCTGGTTTGGTAAAGATCTGATGGTTAAGGTGATGAGTTACCTGGTATGGCCGTTTATCGCCAGCCTGGTGCTAATCTCATTATCGCTGATTCCTTACTGGAACTCGGCGGTTATCGATCAGGTTGATCTCAGTAATATCGCGCTGACCGGGCACGATGGCATACTGGTTACGGTGTGGCTGGGCATCTCTATCATGGTGTTCTCCTTTAACTTTTCGCCCATCGTCTCTTCCTTCGTGGTGTCTAAGCGTGAAGAGTATGAGAAAGAGTTTGGCCGCGAATTTACCGAGCGTAAATGTTCACAGATCATCTCGCGCGCCAGTATGCTGATGGTCGCCGTGGTGATGTTCTTCGCCTTTAGCTGTCTGTTTACGCTCTCCCCGCAGAACATGGCGGATGCGAAAGCGCAGAACATTCCGGTACTTTCCTACCTGGCCAACCATTTCGCCTCTTTGTCGGGGACAAAATCCACTTTTGCAACGGTGCTGGAGTATGGCGCGTCTATCATCGCGCTGGTTGCTATTTTCAAATCTTTCTTCGGCCACTACCTGGGGACGCTGGAAGGGCTGAACGGCCTGGTGCTGAAATTTGGTTATAAAGGCGATAAAACCAAAGTCTCTATGGGCAAGCTTAATACCATCAGCATGATCTTCATTATGGGGTCTACCTGGGTCGTAGCTTACGCAAACCCGAACATTCTGGACCTGATTGAAGCGATGGGCGCGCCGATTATCGCCTCGCTGTTATGCCTGCTGCCGATGTACGCCATTCGTAAAGCGCCGTCGCTGGCGAAGTACCGTGGTCGTCTGGATAACGTGTTCGTCACCCTGATTGGTCTGCTGACCATCCTGAATATTGTCTACAAATTGTTCTAATCCTCACGTTTAGCCTGCGTTCCGCCCCAGGGCGCGGACGCAGGCTGACATCGACGGAGGCACTACATGAATGAATTTCCGGTCGTTCTGGTCATTAATTGCGGATCATCTTCTATCAAATTCTCTGTACTGGATGTCGCTACCTGTGATGTTTTAATGGCAGGAATAGCAGATGGAATGAATACTGAAAACGCCTTTTTATCTATTAATGGCGATAAGCCGATAAACCTCGCGCACTCTAATTATGAGGACGCGTTAAAAGCCATTGCCTTTGAGCTGGAAAAACGTGATTTAACGGATAGCGTGGCATTAATTGGTCACCGTATCGCGCACGGTGGAGAGCTATTTACGCAGTCCGTCATTATTACCGATGAGATTATCGATAATATTCGTCGGGTATCGCCTTTAGCGCCGCTGCATAATTACGCTAATTTAAGCGGCATTGACGCGGCGCGGCGCCTTTTCCCGGCCGTGCGTCAGGTGGCGGTATTTGATACCAGTTTCCACCAGACGCTGGCGCCGGAAGCCTATTTGTACGGATTGCCGTGGGAGTATTTTTCCAGCCTGGGTGTGCGTCGCTACGGCTTTCACGGTACGTCGCATCGCTATGTTTCGCGGCGTGCGTATGAACTGCTTGACCTCGATGAAAAAAATTCGGGTTTGATTGTCGCGCATCTGGGCAATGGGGCGTCTATCTGCGCGGTACGCAATGGTCAGAGCGTGGATACCTCAATGGGGATGACGCCGCTTGAGGGGCTGATGATGGGCACTCGCAGCGGCGACGTTGATTTCGGCGCGATGGCGTGGATAGCCAAAGAAACCGGGCAGACGTTGAGCGATCTGGAGCGAGTGGTGAATAAAGAGTCCGGTTTGCTCGGCATCTCCGGGTTGTCATCCGACCTTAGAGTCCTGGAAAAAGCCTGGCACGAAGGACATGAGCGCGCCCGGTTAGCGATAAAAACATTTGTCCACCGTATCGCCCGTCATATTGCCGGACACGCGGCATCGTTACATCGGCTGGATGGCATTCTTTTTACCGGCGGTATTGGTGAAAATTCAGTATTAATTCGCCAGTTGGTAATTGAACATCTGGGCGTACTGGGGCTTACGTTAGACGTTGAAATGAATAAGCAGCCGAATTCTCACGGCGAGCGCATTATTTCTGCTAACCCTTCTCAGGTTATTTGCGCTGTTATTCCCACGAATGAAGAGAAAATGATTGCCCTTGATGCCATTCATTTAGGTAACGTGAAATCACCAGTGGAATTTGCATAACTTAACGGCTGTTCTGTAGAGAGATTATTTTTCATGAAGGTAAATATCGATACCAGCGATATGCTGTATGCCGAAGCATGGCGTGATTTTAAAGGTACGGACTGGAAAGAAGAAATTAATGTCCGTAATTTTATTCAGCATAACTATACGCCCTATGAGGGGGATGAATCTTTTCTCGCCGACGCGACGCCAGCGACCACGGCGCTGTGGGAAAAGGTGATGGCGGGAATACGTATCGAGAACGCGACCCATGCTCCGGTGGATTTCGATACCAACATCGCGACGACGATTACCGCGCACGATGCGGGATATATTGAAAAAGAGCTGGAAAAAATCGTCGGTTTACAAACGGATAAGCCGCTTAAACGCGCTTTGCATCCGTTTGGCGGCGTTAACATGATCAAAAGTTCATTCCACGCTTATGGCCGCGAAATGGACGCCGATTTTGAATATACCTTTACCGACCTGCGGAAAACCCATAATCAGGGCGTATTCGATGTTTACTCGCCGGATATACTGCGCTGCCGTAAATCCGGCGTATTAACCGGTTTGCCGGATGGTTATGGTCGCGGGCGCATTATTGGCGATTATCGTCGCGTCGCGCTGTATGGCATCCGTTATCTGGTGCGCGAACGCGAGCTGCAATTCGCCGATCTGCAGTCGAATCTGGAGCAGGGACAGAATCTTGAGGCGACGATTCGCCTGCGTGAGGAGTTGGCGGAGCATCGTCGCGCGCTGCTGCAAATGCAGGAGATGGCGGCGAAATACGGCTACGATATCTCCCGCCCGGCGCGAAACGCGCAGGAAGCGGTACAGTGGCTCTACTTCGCTTATCTGGCGGCGGTAAAATCGCAAAATGGCGGTGCAATGTCGCTGGGAAGAACCGCCTCGTTCCTTGATATCTACATTGAGCGCGATTTCAACGCGGGCCTTCTGACAGAGCAGCAGGCGCAGGAGCTGATCGACCATTTCATCATGAAGATCCGCATGGTGCGCTTCCTGCGCACGCCGGAATTTGATTCGCTCTTTTCCGGCGATCCGATCTGGGCCACCGAAGTTATTGGCGGGATGGGGCTCGATGGCCGCACGCTGGTGACGAAGAACTCCTTCCGTTATCTGCATACCCTGCACACGATGGGGCCAGCGCCGGAGCCGAACCTGACCATACTGTGGTCTGAAGCGTTGCCGGTGGCATTCAAGAAATATGCTGCGCAGGTCTCCATCGTGACCTCATCTTTGCAGTATGAAAACGACGATTTAATGCGTACCGACTTTAACAGCGACGATTACGCCATCGCTTGTTGCGTCAGCCCGATGGTCATCGGTAAGCAGATGCAGTTCTTCGGCGCGCGCGCCAACCTTGCCAAAACGTTGCTGTACGCTATCAATGGCGGCGTTGACGAGAAACTGAAAATCCAGGTTGGGCCGAAAACCGCGCCGTTAACGGATGAGGTGCTGGATTACGACGCGGTAATGGAGAGCCTCGACCATTTTATGGACTGGCTGGCGGTGCAGTACATTAGCGCGCTGAACATCATTCACTACATGCACGATAAGTACAGCTATGAAGCTTCGCTGATGGCGCTGCACGACCGTGATGTGTATCGGACGATGGCGTGCGGCATCGCCGGACTGTCGGTGGCGGCGGATTCCCTGTCCGCCATCAGGTACGCTCAGGTGAAGCCGATCCGCGACGAAAACGGCCTTGCCATCGACTTCGCTATTGAAGGCGAGTATCCGCAGTACGGCAACAACGATGAGCGCGTGGACAGCATCGCCTGCGACCTGGTGAAACGCTTTATGCAAAAAATTAGTGTGTTGCCGACGTATCGCAATGCGGTGCCGACGCAGTCCATTTTGACCATCACCTCGAACGTCGTGTACGGGCAGAAGACCGGCAATACGCCGGATGGACGCCGCGCCGGAACGCCGTTCGCGCCGGGGGCGAACCCGATGCACGGTCGTGACCGCAAAGGGGCGGTGGCCTCGCTGACGTCGGTGGCGAAACTGCCGTTTACCTACGCCAAAGACGGTATTTCGTACACCTTCTCGATTGTGCCTGCGGCGCTCGGAAAAGAAGATGCGGTGCGGAAAACCAATCTGGTTGGCCTGCTGGACGGCTATTTCCATCATGAAGCACAGGTAGAAGGCGGGCAGCATCTGAACGTCAATGTCATGAACCGTGAAATGTTGCTGGATGCGATTGAACATCCGGAAAACTACCCGAACCTGACGATCCGCGTTTCCGGCTATGCCGTGCGCTTCAATGCGCTGACTCGTGAGCAGCAACAGGACGTTATTTCGCGCACCTTTACTCAGGCGATGTAACGTGAACGGGGCGATCGTGTGGATCGCCCCGCGACGGATCTTCACTGAACGGTAATCTTAGGGGGAGATATGATTAGCGCATTTGACATTTTTAAGATTGGCATTGGACCTTCAAGCTCCCATACCGTTGGGCCAATGAATGCAGGAAAATGTTTTATCGATCGGCTGATCGACAGCGGCGACCTGCCGCGAACGACGCGCATCACGGTTGATCTTTACGGATCGCTATCGCTGACGGGCAAAGGCCACGCGACCGATACCGCCGTCATTATGGGCCTGGCGGGCAATACGCCGCAGGATGTCAATATTGATAGCATTCCGGCGTTTATCCAGGAGGTTGCCCGCAGCAGCCGTTTATCGGTGGCGGGTGGCGCGCATGTGGTGGATTTTCCCGTCGCCGACAGTATTCTCTTTCACGCTGAAACCCTGGCGCGCCATGAAAACGGTATGCGAATTACCGCCTGGCACGGGCAAACGCCGCTTTTACACAAAACGTATTACTCTATTGGCGGCGGCTTTATTGTCGAAGAGGAACGCTTTGGTCAGTCGCACGATGTAGAAAAATCGGTGCCGTATGATTTTCATTCCGCCAGCGAACTGCTGACGCTGTGTGAAAGGCAGGGGCTCTCGGTTTCCGGTCTGATGATGCAAAATGAACTGGCGTTGCGGAGCAAAGAGCAGATTGACGCTGGCTTTGCCCGCATCTGGCAGGTGATGGCGACCGGAATTGAACGTGGCATGAATACTGAGGGCGTGCTGCCGGGGCCGCTGAACGTTCCACGCCGCGCGGTAGCGTTACGGCGTCTGCTGGTCTCCAGCGATAATCTCTCCCGCGATCCGATGAACGTCATCGACTGGATTAACATGTTCGCCCTGGCCGTGAGCGAAGAGAACGCGGCGGGCGGGCGAGTGGTCACCGCGCCGACCAACGGCGCGTGCGGCATTATTCCCGCGGTGCTGGCCTATTACGACAAATTCCGTCGCCCGGTCAATGCCAACTCTATCGCCCGCTATCTGCTGTCGGCGGGGGCGATTGGCATGCTGTACAAGATGAACGCCTCGATATCCGGCGCGGAAGTGGGGTGTCAGGGCGAGGTTGGCGTCGCGTGTTCGATGGCGGCGGCGGGGCTGACAGAACTGCTGGGCGGCAGCCCGGCGCAGGTCTGTATTGCGGCGGAAATTGCGATGGAGCATAACCTTGGCCTCACCTGTGACCCGGTGGCGGGTCAGGTGCAAATCCCTTGTATTGAACGTAATGCGATTAATGCCGTTAAAGCGGTAAATGCGGCGCGAATGGCGCTACGCCGTACCTCTGAGCCGCGTGTTTCGCTCGATAAAGTGATCGAAACCATGTACGAAACGGGTAAAGACATGAACGACAAATATCGCGAGACGTCGCGCGGCGGTCTGGCGATTAAAGTCGTTTGTGGATAGGCCCGACAGGCGCAGAGTGAGCAGGCTATGGGATAACGCAGAAGACAGAAGCTGAGAAAAGGGCGCACCAAAGTGCGTCCTTTTTTGTTGTGATACGCGTCAAATAGAGAAAATAACAATATTAAACCAATAGTAAATAGAAAATAATTCTTAACCCACAATAAATACAGGCGTTTTATTGGTAAGTTTTTCTCTTATCGTGCGCGTATGATTTTCTTATTACAAGAAAGTACCTGCACCTCACGTTCTGCATATCGCCTTGCTGCGGCACGAAAAATAAAAAAACCTCTACCTACACATTGAGCGAGAATTCTATGGAATCGGCTAGTAATACCAGCGTAATCCTCGACGCATCAGCCCCGGCGCGTCGGGCAGGGATGACAGAAAGCGAATGGCGTGAAGCCATCAAATTTGATAGTACCGACACCGGTTGGGTCATTATGAGTATCGGGATGGCGATTGGCGCAGGGATCGTTTTTCTTCCTGTCCAGGTTGGCCTGATGGGACTTTGGGTCTTTTTACTCTCTTCTATTATTGGCTATCCGGCCATGTACCTGTTCCAGCGGCTGTTTATTAATACGCTGGCGGAATCCCCGGAATGTAAAGACTACCCCAGCGTGATCAGCGGCTATCTGGGCAAAAACTGGGGTATTTTATTAGGCGCGCTGTACTTTGTGATGCTCGTCATCTGGATGTTCGTCTATTCTACGGCGATTACTAACGACAGCGCCTCTTATCTGCATACTTTCGGCGTAACGGAAGGATTACTTTCCGATAGTCCATTTTATGGTCTGGTGCTGATCTGCATCCTTGTAGCGATTTCCTCACGCGGTGAAAAATTACTGTTCAAAATCTCCACCGGCATGGTGCTGACCAAGCTACTGGTAGTGGCGGCGCTGGGCGTCTCTATGGTGGGTATGTGGCATCTGTATAACATTGGCGCGCTGCCGCCGATGGCCCTGCTGATTAAAAACGCCATTATTACCCTGCCATTTACGCTGACCTCGATTTTGTTTATCCAGACGTTAAGCCCAATGGTGATCTCTTACCGTTCACGCGAAAAATCTATTGAGGTCGCACGTCATAAAGCGCTGCGCGCCATGAATATCGCGTTTGGCGTCCTGTTCGTTACCGTCTTTTTCTATGCGGTTTCCTTTACCCTGGCGATGGGGCATGACGAAGCGGTGAAAGCCTATGAGCAGAATATTTCCGCCCTGGCGATCGCCGCGCAATTTATTAGCGGCGATGGCGCAGGCTGGGTCAAAGTGGTTAGCGTAATTCTGAACATCTTTGCCGTCATGACCGCCTTCTTTGGCGTTTACTTAGGATTCCGCGAAGCGACGCAAGGCATTGTGATGAATATCCTGCGCCGCAAAATGCCCGCCGAGAAGATTAAGGAAAATCTGGTACAGCGCGGCATTATGATTTTCGCTATTTTGCTGGCCTGGAGCGCCATTGTGCTCAACGCGCCGGTACTGAGCTTCACCTCTATTTGTAGCCCTATCTTCGGTATGGTGGGCTGTTTAATTCCGGCATGGTTGGTCTACAAGGTTCCCGCATTGCACAAATATAAAGGCGCTTCGTTGTACCTGATTATTATTACCGGTCTGCTGCTATGCGTTTCTCCGTTCCTGGCATTCTCTTGATATACCTGAGATTAAGGTTGTTGTTATGTTTGAATCTAAAATAAATCCATTGTGGCAAAGTTTTATCCTGGCCGTACAGGAAGAAGTAAAACCGGCGCTGGGGTGTACTGAGCCAATTTCACTGGCGCTGGCGGCAGCGGCGGCGGCGGCTGAACTTGACGGCACAGTTGAACGCATTGACGCGTGGGTTTCGCCTAATCTGATGAAAAATGGTATGGGCGTTACCGTTCCAGGAACGGGAATGGTAGGGCTGCCGATCGCCGCGGCGCTTGGCGCGTTGGGCGGTGATGCGAAAGCCGGGTTGGAGGTGTTAAAAGACGCTTCCGCTAAAGCCGTTGCCGATGCAAAAGCGATGCTGGCCGCCGGACATGTCGCAGTGATGTTGCAGGAGCCATGTAACGATATCCTGTTTTCACGGGCGAAAGTGTATAGCGGCGATAGCTGGGCATGTGTCACGATCGTCGGCGATCATACAAACATTGTGCGGATAGAAACCGACAAGGGCGTGGTATTTACCCAGGCCGATAATGCGCAGGAAGAAGAAAAAACCTCGCCGCTGGGAGTGCTGTCTCATACCTCGCTGGAAGAGATCCTGGCGTTTGTGAATGCGGTGCCCTTTGACGCTATCCGCTTTATTCTGGATGCGGCCAGGCTAAACGGCGCGTTGTCGCAGGAGGGACTGCGTGGTTCCTGGGGGCTGCATATCGGTTCGACGCTGGCCAAACAGTGCGATCGCGGTCTGCTGGCGAAAGATCTCTCCACGGCGATTTTGATCCGTACCAGCGCGGCGTCAGACGCCAGAATGGGCGGCGCCACGTTGCCCGCGATGAGCAACTCCGGCTCTGGCAACCAGGGGATTACCGCCACGGTGCCAGTCATGGTGGTTGCTGAACATGTCGGCGCCGATGACGAGCGTCTGGCGCGCGCGCTAATGTTATCGCATTTGAGCGCTATCTATATTCACCATCAGCTTCCGCGTTTGTCGGCGCTGTGCGCGGCAACCACGGCGGCGATGGGCGCGGCGGCGGGTATGGCGTGGCTGATAGATGGTCGTTATGACACTATCGCAATGGCTATCAGCAGTATGATCGGCGATGTCAGCGGGATGATTTGCGATGGCGCGTCGAATAGCTGCGCGATGAAAGTCTCTACCAGCGCGTCGGCGGCGTGGAAAGCCGTACTGATGGCGTTGGATGATACGGCGGTGACCGGAAACGAAGGGATTGTGGCGCACAATGTCGAACAATCTATTGCGAATTTGTGTTCGCTGGCGTGTCGCTCAATGCAGCAGACAGACAAGCAGATCATCGAGATTATGGCCAGTAAAGCGCATTAATAATAACGCCCCGGCATGTCGTCGGGGCAGCGTGTTGCCCGATGGCGCTGCGCTTATCGGGTCTACCTGTTATCAGCCGGATCGGGCGCTTGCGTCGCCATCCGGCATGATTTCAGGCTGCGGCCTCTTCTTCTGCCAGCCGGGCTTCGGCGTCCGCCACGATGGCTTCCAGTTCGGTTAGCATCTCTTCATAGCCCAGCGGCACAGTGGCGCTCATCGCCTCCTGTACGGTAGGTTTTACCACGGGCTGACGTTTCTTCGCCGATTTTTTGCTCATCTTGTGACTCCTTTTCTGGCTGACTACACCGGTAAATCTACCAGTAATGCGCGCAGCGGCGTATCGGCAACCAGCGTAATGTTAGGTTCATCACGAATAAATGCGCCATCTCCGCAGGTTAACGCCTCGCGTTCTTCGTTGTGCGTCAGCGCGTGGAACGTACCGTGAATCGACTGCAAATAGGCGCGCGGCCCGTGAAGCTGGAAATTAAGCGATTCGCCTTTCTCCAGCGTAATATGATGTACCCATACCTGTTGGCGCAGTTGTAAGCTGTTTTGCTCACCGTCGGGCGAGGCAAGAAGCTGTTGTTGCGTCGCCAGGAGTGGGATTTTTTGTACCAGCGCGTTTTCCCGTTCAGGACAGGCGTCAAGCCACAGTTGCATTCGGGTTAACGGCTTAACTTTGCTGAGATTATGTTCGCTGTAGCTAATGCCTGGCTGCGCGGCGAGCAGTAGCGCTTCGCCCGCTTTAGCCTGTACATGGTTGCCGTCGCTGTCGCGGTATTCCGCTTCGCCGTCCAGAATCAGGTTTAAAATATCCACCTTTGGATAAGTTCGAGGCTGAAAAGAGGCGCCCGGCGCCAGCACTTCCTGGTTCAGTACGCGCAACGACGCGTAGCCCAGCAGTGTAGGGTCGAAGTAGTGTCCAAAGGAGAAGGTATAGCGGGCCTGTAGCCATCCGTAGTCTGCCTGTCCACATTGTTTGGCGGTTCGGGTCGTAATCATCGTTATTAACCTCTCTTTACTTCCTTTTATGTTAAGGGGCTGGACGCTGCATTGTTAGCCAGATATTCTGCCCGGTATGTTCAAATTTCCTGAATGAGAACGTTATGGCTAAAGAGAGAGCGCTGACGCTTGAAGCATTGCGTGTGATGGACGCCATTGACCGCCGGGGCAGTTTTGCCGCAGCGGCTGATGAGTTGGGGCGGGTGCCCTCCGCGCTGAGTTACACCATGCAGAAGCTGGAAGAAGAGTTGGACGTTGTACTGTTCGATCGCTCCGGCCATCGTACAAAATTCACCAACGTCGGACGTATGCTGCTGGAACGCGGGCGGGTATTGCTGGAAGCGGCAGACAAGTTAACGACGGATGCTGAAGCGTTGGCCCGCGGTTGGGAAACGCATCTGACGCTGGTCACTGAAGCTCTGGTACCGACGCCTGCTTTTTTTCCACTGATCGACCGGCTGGCCGCTAAAGCCAATACGCAGCTTTCATTGATTACCGAAGTACTGGCTGGCGCATGGGAGCGGCTTGAGCAGGGACGGGCGGATATCGTTATCGCCCCGGATATGCATTTTCGATCGTCGTCGGAAATTAACTCCCGTAAGTTGTATACGTTAATGAATGTGTATGTCGCCGCGCCTGACCACCCTATTCATCAGGAGCCGGAGCCGCTTTCGGAAGTGACGCGGGTTAAATACCGCGGCGTAGCGGTAGCGGATACCGCGCGCGAGCGGCCGGTATTAACGGTGCAACTGCTGGATAAGCAGCCACGTCTGACGGTAAGCACGATTGAAGATAAACGTCAGGCGCTGCTGGCCGGGCTTGGCGTCGCGACCATGCCATATTCGATGGTGGAACAGGATATTGCCGAAGGGCGGCTACGCGTGGTCAGCCCGGAATCGACCAGCGAAATCGATATTATTATGGCCTGGCGGCGCGACAGTATGGGGGAGGCAAAAGCCTGGTGCCTGCGGGAAATACCTAAGCTATTCGCCGGAAAATAAATAGCGCGCGGCGCTTTAAAAGCGGCGCCGCGCCGCCATCAGGAAAAACGTTTCGGATCGGGGCCGAAGCGGTTGTCGCCCGGCGTACCATTCTGGCAGTTGAACGCGATGATGATAAGCCAGCCGATAATGGGGATAAGTAGCAACAGTAGCCACCATGCGGAGCGGTCAGTGTCATGCAGACGACGGAACTGCACGGCCCACCACGGTAAAAAGATCAGAACGCCGTAAATGGTGGTCAGAACGCCTTCACCCCCGGCGCGTTGCCAGCCAAGCATGGCGTCCAGCAGGCCCAACACAAAGGTAAAGATGATATTGACCAGAATAAACATCCAGTACTCTTTGCGTCGCGCGCGGCCGCCAAATCCCAGATAATTTTTTAAAACCTTTAAATACCAATCCATTTTCGCCTCAATAATGGTTCAATCACTTGTTTTTAAAGTAATCAAACTAAGAATAGCCGCGAATGAAATGTTGGTAAATATTTGTGGTATTTATTAATAAGACGTCCCGGAGGACGCCTGAAATTAGCCAAAGCGCACGTCGCGCCCGTGAGGTTCGAGCAGATCCTGCCACGGTCCGATAGAAATGATACCCGTGGGGTTAATCGTTTTATGGCTACGGAAATAGTGGTGACGAATATGGTCAAGATTAACGGTTTCAGCAATGCCCGGTATTTGATAGATATCGCGCAGGAAACCGTACAGATTCAGGTAGTCGCTGATTCGGTATTTGTCGCATTTGAAATGAGTCACGTAAACCGGATCAAAGCGTACCAGGGTCGTCCATAAGCGGATATCCGCCTCGGTCAACTGGTCGCCCGTCAGATAGCGGTGCTGTCCGAGAATCTGCTCCAGGCGCGCCAGCGCAGTAAACACCTTGTCTACCGCTTCATCATACGCTTGCTGGCTGGTGGCGAAGCCTGCTTTATAAACGCCGTTATTAACGTTGTCATAAATCCAGCCGTTTAACTCGTCAATTTTGCTTTGCAGCGCGGGGGGATAGTAATCCCCGGCTTTAGCGCCCAGCCCATCGAAAGCGGAGTTAAACATACGAATGATTTCGGCGGACTCGTTGCTGACGATAGTATGATTTTTTTTATCCCATAAGACCGGTACGGTGACGCGGCCGCTGTAGTGTGGATCGGCGTGCAGATACAACTGGTAGAGAAATTCATGCTGATAGAGGGTATCGCCGGTGGCCGCCGGAAAAGTATCATCAAACGTCCAGCCGTTTTCCAGCATCAATGGATTCACGACGGAAACCGGAATAAACGGCTCCAGACCTTTCAGTTTACGGAAAATGAGCGTGCGATGCGCCCAGGGGCAGGCAAGGGAAACGTACAGATGGTAACGATCTTTTTCTGCGGCGAATCCGCCTTCGCCGGAAGGTCCGGGCGCGCCGTCAGCGGTAAGCCAGTTGCGGAAAGCCGACGCTGAACGCTGAAATTTCCCCCCGGAAGATTTGGTGTCATACCAGGTGTCGTGCCAGACGCCATCGATCAGTTGTCCCATGTCTCTCTCCTTCAGATGACAAAAGCGAGGCGCTATTCCCTCGCTTTTTTAATTGAGTATAGATTGCTTACCACTTTTTATTCAGCAGACGGTCAAGGCTGAACGCGCCAGGCCCGGTTAACGCCAGTAATAAGAATCCGCCGGCAATGGTCAGGTTTTTCATAAACATCAGCGAGTTTACACCTTCTGCAAAATTGCTATGGAAGATCAATGCCGTCAGCAACGTAAAACCAGCGGTGAAAAGCGCAGTGGTGCGGGTGAGGAACCCCAGCAGAATCGCCAGACCGCCGCCGAACTCAAGCAGTATGGTGAGCGGCAGCAGGAATCCTGGTACGCCCATCGCTTCCATATACTGTTGTGTGCCCGCATAGCCGCTAATTTTTCCCCATCCTGCGGTAATAAACAGAACTGGCATTAAAATACGCGCTATCAGTACACCAACATCTTCTAATTTTTTCATTTTATTCTCCAGGGGGCCGATTCGGCGGCTGCTGCTATTTTCATGAGCAATGACGCGGTCTTGCGCATCATTGTTATCGCTGGAGAGAATCATAAACGTGGCGTACAGGAATTGTTAGCAAGGAAAATTGCCAAATTTTTTCAAAAAATTTGAGTAATTGATAAAGAGACGATATGCATAAAAGTATCGCGCCACCAGGTGTAATCGGGCGATAACCTGATGGCGCGATGCTATAAAAGAAAAGATATTAACCGCGGAGCTGTTGTTGACGGAGGGTAGTTTTTACCAGGCGCCAGGCGCTCCAGATACCCAGGCCGCGTTTCGCCCAGCGTACCAACATATTAGGATGACGGATGGTCCAGATGGCCATTACGCTGCTACCGACCAGCGCCCAGGAGCGCAGGCTTAACACCGTATTCCAGCCGCGATCGTACGCGCCGGTGGTCTCCAGCCAGTCGCGACGGCTGGCGGACAGATCCAGCCGTTGCTGCTGGATCTGACTGAGAAGCAGCGCTTTACGTTTTTCGCGTTCGCCTTTGCTGCTCACGACTGATCGTCCTCCAGAATTTGCCGATCGTTAGCCAGTTCGTGCCGCGTATGGCGCAATAGCGTGGACTGACGCGCTTTGCGCAAAGTCCAGATGCCGCCGATTAGCGCAAGCACTAACAGCACAACAGTGGTAGCGATCATCGCGTTCAAACGGTACTGAGGATCGATAGCCCAGATGACCAGAACCATCAGGCTCATTAAGCCAAACGCCGCGAAGAGCATGGTAAGACCTACCATCAGCAAAAGCTGAAAGAGGTTCGCCTTCTCTTCTTCCAGTTCTACTACCGCCAGTCGCAGTCGGGTTTCCACCATCTCAACGATAATGGTGACAATCCGCTGCCCGATACCCAGTACGCTTTTGCCTGGTCCTTGTGCCTGTCGAGAGTCCGCCATAATTAACGACGCGTCAGCAGTACGCCCAACACCAGACCGACAGCGGCGCCAATGCCTACGCCTGTCCAGGGATTTTCGCGCACATAATCATCGGCGCGGGCGGCGGCGACGCGAGTCTGTTTGGCAATCACATCACCCGTTTCGCCCAGGCGGTAACGGCTCTCTTTCAGCGCGCGCTCGGCTTTGCTACGAATCTTACTCAACTCTTCTTTCGACTTTTCGCCCGAAGAGCTCAGCACTTCTTCAAGCGTATCGGTCAGGGATTTCAACTCAGCGCGCAGATGTTCCGTAGTGTTATCTTTCGACATAGTTTTCTCCAGGTGAGTGAGTATTTACATTCGGCGTTAATTTAGTAGTCTCTGGCCTCAAGTTTTTTTAGCTCATCCTGAGCCTCGGCCAGCTTACGTTCACGTTTGTCTATTTTATCCGCATCACCTTTTGCTTTTGCCTCGGCTAAATCACGTTGGCGTTCGGCTACCTCTTCTTTTTGCTCAGCGATCTTTTTCTGATGCTCGGCGCGTAGCTTGCTGTCAGTACAATTAGCGCGTACTTCGCTGAGCGCCTTGTTCAGACCCTCAATACGGCGCTGATTGTTGTGCTTTTCAGCGTAGCTAATTTCCTTTTGTATATCCTGCTCTTTTTCCTGACAAAGCGAATTAGCGTAGCTACCGGCGCTAAGTGTAAAAAGCGTGATAGCCAAAGCGATGCGGTATTTCATTCCTGAACTTTCCCTTATGTTCGGACCCGTTGTCCGGGGCGGTGATCCCGATAATAACGCGGTGGGTTAAACACCGCTTTATTAATCATAGTCATTAAACAATGAAATCACCAAAGTGAGTGATATGATTCGGATTCCTGGAGATTAGCCAAAGCGGTGGGAGCTTTCCCGTAAGCGGGACAGCCACTGTACCGTTTCGTTGTCATCGTCCTGCTGAGCGACGACATAACCGTGTGGTAACGTTTGATCAAGCACTGTTTTTGCTGCGGCGCTTTGCGCAGGGGAATCGAAGGTAATGAGCAACATGTCATTTTTAGGCGTAATGCTTTTAAAATGAATGCCGTTCGCATCCAGATGATGCAGAACTGAGAAGCCGTCTGGCATACTGGCGCCCTGGTTAACCGCGCGAATGGCCAGCGTCGACTCTTGCTGACGCAGCGTTGACCACGTCATCATGAGTATGGTCAGCATCAGTAGAAAAGCGCTGATCCAAATGAGTTGTCGGGCAGTTATGCGTGGTTTAAGCATAAGTTATCCCCGGCTCCCATACTTCTTTTTCCACAGCATGACCAGTGAACCCGCCAGGCCAAAAAAGAGCAGCACCACGGGCAGCAGCATCAGGCATGACATTAACTGATCTTCATATTTCATAAAGACGGGCGTTTTGCCCAGCAGATAGCCCAGCGACGTCAGGATAAGCACCCACAACAAGCCGCTCATCCAGTTGAAGAACTGAAAGCGCGCGTTATTCAGGCCGGATATGCCGGCAATGGTGGGCAGCAGCGTTCTGACAAACGCGATAAAACGGCCTATCAATAATGCCGACAGGCCGTGTTTATGGAAAAGGTGATGGGCGCGTTGATGATAATGTGCGGGGAGATGAGAGAGCCAGTTTTGCACGGTGCGGGTATTCCCCAGCCAGCGGCCCTGAATATAGCTCACCCAGCAACCCAGGCTGGCCGCGACGGTAAGCAGCAAAATGGTTTGTGGATAACCCATCGCGCCTTTGGCGATCAGCACGCCGACCAGGATCAACAGGCTGTCGCCAGGCAAAAAGGCGGCAGGGAGCAGCCCATTTTCCAGAAACAAAATCATAAATAACACAAAATATAACATGCCAATCATGGAAGGATTGGCCAGTGTTTCAAAGTCCTGAGCCCACAGGGCATTCAGCAATTGAGTCAGTAGTTCCATTCAGTATTCCTGGAGAATCGGTTAACGTCACGCCGGTGATCTGAGGTTTGCACTGCCGCAACAGAGTTGGAGTTTTTATCAGCGTTGCGGAAACGGCAAATTCGCGGCCTGAACTATTCCTTGTTAAGTTGTGAAGTAAGCAAGCACTAACACACAAAAATTCAAAATGCATCTAATTGTAACAAAGGTCAACGAAGTCCGTTATAGAAATTACGCGTCGTTGAACTTTGATTTTGCTTATCGCAAGGGAGGGTGGCGAGAGGATTTACACAGGCTGACACTTTATACTTTACGCTGACCGAGCGCCGCGGCAGACGCCATCTACATATAACGTTACGCGAGGATGTTGCGTGTGAACATCAATTCGCTTTACGTCACAGCCTATGGATTGGGAGATTCAGATCTATCGTTACGCCGGATGGCATACGCCATCCGGCATCAATAATCACTTAGCTACGCAAGGCGTTATTCGCCAGACGTTCGTCCTCTGCCTGGCAGGCTGCCGCAGTGAACAGAACATCGGTAGATGAGTTCAGCGCCGTTTCACACGAATCCTGCAATACGCCGATAATAAAGCCGACCGCTACTACCTGCATCGCGATATCGTTCGGGATGCCAAACATGTTGCACGCCAGCGGGATCAGCAGCAATGAACCGCCTGCCACGCCGGAGGCGCCGCAAGCACACAGCGAGGCCACCACGCTCAGCAGCAACGCTGTAGGCAGATCCACCGGGACGCCTAACGTATGAACTGCCGCCAACGTCAGAACCGTAATGGTAATTGCCGCGCCGGCCATATTGATGGTGGCGCCCAGCGGAATGGAAACGGAGTAAGTATCCCTGTCCAGATTCAGCTTTTCGCACAGCGCCATATTCACTGGAATATTGGCGGCAGAGCTGCGGGTAAAGAAGGCATAAACGCCGCTTTCACGCAGGCAGGCGAACACCAGCGGATAAGGGTTGCGACGAATTTTCCAGAATACCAACAGCGGGTTGACCACCAGCGCGACCAGCAGCATACAGCCAATCAAGACGACCAGCAGGTGCGCATAGCCCCACAGGGTGGAGAAGCCGGTGGTTGCAAGCGTTGATGAAACCAGACCAAAAATACCGACTGGCGCGAAACGGATCACCAGTTTCACCATAAAGGTCACGGCGTTAGACATATCGTTCACGAGGTTTTTGGTGGTTTCATTGCCATGACGCAGGGCAAATCCCAGACCGACGGCCCACACCAGAATCCCGATATAGTTAGCGTTCAGCAGCGCGTCGATGGGGTTCGACACCATGCTCATCAGCAGACCGCGCAGGACTTCTACAATGCCGGACGGCGGCACGATATCCTGGGCGCTACTGGACAGATGCAGCGTTGAAGGGAAGGCGAAGCTGAACACAACGGCCGCCAGCGCGGCTGAAAAGGTGCCTAGCAGGTAAAGAAAGAGAATAGGGCGAATATTGGTTTTTTGACCGTGCTGGTGGTTGGCGATCGAGGCCATTACCAGCATCAGCACCAGAACGGGGGCGACCGCTTTTAAGGCGCCGACGAACAGGGTGCCAAGCAAGCCAACCGCTTCTGCCGCAGGCTTAGAAATCCATGCCAGTAAAATCCCCAGTACCAGACCCACTAAAATTTGTTTAACCAGACTGCCTTGCGCTAAACGCTGCAGTAGCCCTGATGCTCGTTGCGTAGCCATTTCATATTCCTTGTATTGTGTTGCTGGTCATCCCCTGCACGCTCTTACGGCGCATCTTTCAGGATGTAACAAAGTGTTTGCCTGGTTGAGTATAAGGAAAGTTGAAGGTTCGGGAAGCGAAATATCCTGGATTTTTTGCTGTGATCATGTTTTATAACTTTACATTAACAGTATTGTGACATGTTAAACAAAAACGCCCGACAGCTGTGCGCTGCCGGGCGTTTTTGACGGGGCAGGTTTACCCCGATAAAAGATTATTGCGCTCGTAGTTTCTTATCGCGCTGATGGTTAACCCAAGCGTTAATCACCAGCGTAATGGTCAGAATGCCAAACACTACGCCCAGCGAAATCGCGATAGGAATATGGTAGAAGTCGACGATCAGCATCTTAATGCCGATAAAGACCAGAATGACCGCCAGACCATATTTCAGCATCGAGAAGCGTTCCGCCACGCCGGACAGCAGGAAGTACATCGCGCGCAGTCCTAAGATGGCAAACAGGTTAGAGGTCAGTACGATGAACGGGTCGGTGGTGACCGCAAAGATCGCCGGAATACTGTCAACGGCGAAGATCACATCGCTGAACTCAACCATAATCAGCACCAGCAGCAGCGGCGTGGCATACAGCAGGCCGTTTTTACGTACGAAAAAGTGCTCGTTCTCGATCGTATCAGTCATGCGCAGATGCCCGCGCAGCCAACGCACCATCGGTTTTTCGCCAATGCCGGATTCGTCTTCCTTCGCCAGCGCCATTTTTACGCCGGTAAACAGCAGGAAGGCGCCGAACACATACAGCAGCCATTCGAACTGAGTGATAAGCCAGGTACCGGCGAAAATCATGATAGTACGCAACACGATCGCGCCAAGAACCCCATACACCAGCACCCGGCGTTGCAGAGCCGGAGGGACGGAGAAATAGCTAAACAGCATCAGCCAGACAAAGACGTTATCTACGGCCAGCGACTTTTCAATCAGATAGCCGGTAAGGAACGCCAATGCCTGCGGATCAGCAACTTCACGCCCTTGCGTTTCAGCCAGATACCACCAGAAAGCGGCGTTAAACAGTAGCGAGAGCGTTACCCACAGAATTGACCATCCTGCCGCTTGTTTCATCGACATAACATGTGCGCCACGGCGTCCCTGCAACAACAGGTCGATGGATAGCATTATCACCACAACAACCGCGAATCCACCCCATAATAATGGCGTACCAACAGTATTCATTATTTCTCCCCATGCAAAAAAAAACGGCTAACGCCGAATGGCATTAGCCGCTGCTTTTATGCATAGACCTTGCCATTCGGCAAGGTCTCACTTACAACAATAAAGGAATACGCTGACGCATTCCTTTATGGCTGCCCGGTGACCGGATGTGGTTTTGCACACATCGTAATGACGATCGACCGGCAATGAAGTTACTCCCCTTTGCGCGTAACAAAGTATGACAGGCCACGCGTAGAGTCAATGACCTGTAACATATTATTTACATAATTTTACGCAGTAAGGGGATGAGTTAGATCGTCCGCCGGGAAGATGACCCCGGTTTGACGGCGTATTTCTGTCAGCCATTTTGCCGTGGCGCGACTTAGCGACAACCCCGGATGTTCCACGGCGTGGTTTTCAATAAGCTGGGCAAAAGCCCCGGCTTCATACAGCATGGTATTAATATGCTGAGGCTGGGTCAGATCCTGCATCAGCGCGCCGCGCGGCGCAAAACACACTTTCTGGCATTCCGACAGCTTTTCAATGATCAGCGATCCCCTCTCGCCCTGAATTTCACTGGCCAGTACCGAGTCGCTGACTTTGGAATGCTGTAGCGTGACGCTAAAATCGCCGTAATCCATAACCACGACGCCGTGCGCATCTACTCCGCTTTCCAATAAATTCGCCGACGCCTGAACGCTGCGCGGCTCGCCCCATAGCGCGATCGCCGACGCCAGACAGTAATACCCGATATCCATAATCGAACCATTGGAGAAGGCCGGATTAAACGTATTCGGATTTTCACCGTTCAGATAGCGCTGATAACGTGAAGAGTACTGGCAGTAATTTAGGAATGCTTTATGCATTCTGCCGATTTTCGGCAACGATTCCCGCAGCAGCAGGAAATTGGGCAGGCAGGCGGTTTTAAAGGCTTCAAACAGTACCCGCTGATTATCGCGCGCGCAGGCGATAGCGGCATCAACCTCCGCCAGGTTAGAAGCCAGCGGCTTTTCGCACATGACATGTTTTTTATGCTGCAAAAAGCGCTGCGTTTGGGAGAAATGCAAGGAATTCGGGCTGGCGATATAAACCGCCTCTATCGCGTCGCTTTGCGCCATCGCTTCCAGCGAGGTAAACAGATGCTCGACGGGATAATCATTTGCGAAAGACTGCGCCTGTTCAAGACTACGGGAGTAAACGGCGGCGAGCCTGAATTTGCCGGTTTCATGGGCGGCGTCGACAAACTGGCGCGTGATCCAGTTAGTCCCAATTACAGCGAAACGTATCATAAACGTCAGCGGACTCCAGAAAGGGATTTTCGTCAATGTAGCACGCCTTTCCGCCCTTGCCAGTGCGCTGCGACGCACTCTGGCATTTTACTGGCGAGAAGGGCACCCGTGTGCGCTATCAGCCCCAATAGTGACGCCAGCGCCCAGATATTTAGGCTGACGGTGCAAAATTTTGGCATCCAGCACCGCGCTAACCCGCGCCAGCTTTTCCCGAAGTCGTGTGTAGGTTCCGTGCCTTTTATTCAGATCCGGCGCGTTAACGCCGATAGCGTCAATGCCATATTGTTGCGCCAGCCAGATCGCCCGTTGATTATGAAATGCTTGCGAGATAATCGTAATGCGGCTTTCGCCAAACACTTTCCGGGCGCGAACCACGGAGTCCAGCGTGGAGAATCCGGCATAATCACAAAAAATGGCCGCTTCCGGCACACCTTTCGCTATCAGCGCCTGCTGCATCGCCGAAGGTTCATCGTACTCTTTTTTGCCGTTATCGCCGCTGACTAACAGCCACTTCACTTTACCGGCGTGATACAACGCGGCGGCAGTATTAATCCGCCGGGTAAAATACCGATTGCCGGGTTTAGCGCCTAACACCAGCCCGACGTTGCGGGCGGGAACGGTCTGAATATCATTCCATGTCAGATGCTGCGAGGCGTTGACGATAAGCCAGTTGGAATAGAAAAGCGCGACGCCTGCTGCGACAAGCAGAAAACACGCCACTGTTAACGCCCGGCGTGTAAAACAGAGGCGGCGGATAAAACGGGCACATTGTGAGAGCATGGTTGTTGCGCGGTTCCGTTGGCGGTGGATAAAAAATACCCTCTACAGATCGTCATCCTTGACGTGGCGGCAGGCAATGAGCGAAATGTGAACGCGCCGATTTTATGCCCACGCCGTTAAAAAGATACGGGGGAAGGGGCATTTTCAGAATTTATTGTGCCGACAGCGCCTGATGCGTCAGCCACAGTCGCGTATCAAACTCCAGTTGATGGTACTGCGGCTCCATATGGCAGCAGAGCTGATAAAACGCTTTGTTATGATCTTTCTCTTTCAGGTGCGCCAGCTCGTGAACCACAATCATCCGTAAGAATGGCTCCGGGGCGTTGCGAAACACGGTGGCGACGCGGATCTCCGCCTTTGCCTTGAGCTTGCCGCCCTGAACGCGCGAGACAGCGGTATGCAGTCCCAGCGCATTTTTCAGCACATGGATCTTGCTGTCATACATCACTTTATTGATGGGCGGCGCATTGCGCAGAAACTGACTTTTCAGTTCCTGAGTATAGTGATATAGCGCTTTGTCAGTGGCGTAATCATGCGCGCCGGGATAACGTTTTTCCAGCACCGCTCCCAGGCGCTGCTCGGCGATTAAGGCGCGCACCTGGGCAAGGAGATGTTCCGGATACCCCTGAAGGTAAGTTAGTGAGGTCATCAAAGCTCCATGTTGCTGATAAAAAGTGTATACTCACGCACCCTTTTCAGGGATAACGCCGCAATTTTACCATTCAGGAGGCCTAATGAGCCACGTAGACGACGGTTTCCGTTCACTGACGCTGAAACGTTTTCCGCAAACGGATGATGTTAACCCGCTTCTGGCGTGGGAGGCGGCCGATGAGTATCTGCTGCAACAGTTGGATGAGACGGAAATTCGCGGCCCGGTGCTGATCCTGAATGATACGTTTGGCGCGCTAAGCTGTGCGCTGGCGGAGCATTCGCCATACAGTATTGGCGATTCATATTTAAGCGAACTGGGGACGCGAGAGAATTTACGCTATAACGGCATCGCGGAGTCCAGCGTAACGTTTCTCGACAGTACCGCTGACTACCCGCAGGCGCCGGGCATGGTATTGATTAAGGTACCGAAAACACTGGCATTGCTGGAACAGCAGTTACGCGCTTTGCGTAAGGTCGTTACGGCACAAACGCGTATTATCGCCGGCGCGAAAGCGCGTGATATTCATACCTCTACGCTGGAACTGTTTGAAAAAGTGCTGGGCCCAACCACGACGACGCTGGCGTGGAAGAAAGCGCGCCTGATTAACTGTACCTTCAGTCATCCGCAACTGGCCGACGCGCCGCAAACGCTAAGCTGGAAACTGGAAGATACAGGCTGGACGATTCACAACCACGCGAATGTGTTTTCTCGTACCGGATTGGATATCGGCGCGCGCTTCTTTATGCAGCATTTGCCGGAAAACCTCGACGGGGAGATTGTCGATCTCGGCTGCGGCAATGGGGTGATTGGCCTGAGCTTACTGGCGAAAAATCCGCAGGCGAACGTGGTATTTGTCGATGAATCGCCGATGGCGGTAGATTCCAGCCGTTTGAATGTAGAAACGAACCTGCCGGAAGCGTTCGAACGCTGCGAATTTATGATCAACAACGCGCTCTCCGGCGTGGAGCCGTTCCGTTTTAACGCTGTGTTCTGCAACCCGCCGTTCCACCAGAAACATGCGCTGACGGATAATATCGCCTGGGAGATGTTCCATCATGCCCGCCGCTGCCTGAAAATCAACGGCGAACTGTATATTGTGGCGAACCGCCATCTGGACTATTTCCACAAGCTGAAGAAGATTTTCGGTAATTGCGCGACGATAGCAACCAACAATAAGTTTGTTATTTTGAAAGCGGTGAAGCAGGGACGCCGTCGATAAGGCGCTCAAGCGTCATACCGGCCTATAAAACCGGTATGACGGCGTAAGCCCGATAAGCGCAGCGCCATCAGGCAAAGTCGTTAAATCTCCAGCGCCAGTCGGGTGCCCTGGGCAATCGCCCGTCGGGCATCCAGCTCCATCGCGACATCGCATCCGCCGATAAGATGTACCGTTTTACCTGCGGCGCGTAACGGGTCCGCCAGCTCGCGGCGAGGTTCCTGTCCGGCGCAGATCACCACATGATCCACTTCCAGCAACTGCGGTTCGCCGCCGATCAAGAGATGTAATCCGTCGTCGTCGATCTTCTGGTAACTGACCGCCGGGATCATCTTCACGCCGCGCGCCAGTAACGTCGCGCGATGGATCCAGCCGGTGGTTTTACCTAATCCTTCGCCCGGCTTGCTGGCTTTGCGTTGCAGCATGACGATTTGCCGTGGACTACGTGCCAGGCGTGGGCCTTCCGGGCGCAGACCGCCTGCCTGTTGCAGGCTGGTATCAATTCCCCATTCCGTACAAAATTCAGCAATATTTTGGCTGGTGGATTCGCCGTGCTGGCTCAGATACATGGCCGTGTCAAAACCGATCCCGCCGCAGCCGATGATCGCCACTCGCTTACCAACCGGCGCCTTATCGCGCAATACCTCCAGGTAGGTCAATGCTTTTGGATGATCGATACCGTCTATCGGCGGGCGGCGCGGTACTATTCCACAAGCGAGGATCGCTTCGTCAAACGGCTGAAGATCCTCTGCGTTCACCCGTTGGTTCAGTTTCAGCGTAACGCCAGTAATATCGATCATTCGACGGTAGTAGCGCAGCGTTTCGTAAAACTCCTCTTTACCCGGGATCTGCCTGGCGATAGTAAACTGGCCGCCAATTTCACTCTGGGCGTCAAACAGCGTGACATGATGGCCGCGCGACGCGGCGTTAATCGCGAAAGCCAGCCCCGCCGGGCCTGCGCCGACAACGGCCAGGTTCTTTTTGCGTATGGCCGGCGTTATCGGCATGTGGGTTTCGTGACAGGCGCGTGGGTTCACCAGACAGGAGGTCACTTTGCCGATGAAGATCCGATCCAGACAGGCTTGATTACAGCCGATACAGGTGTTGATCTCATCTGCGCGTCCGGATTGCGCTTTAGTCAGGAATTCGGCATCGGCAAGGAAGGGACGCGCCATCGACACCATATCAGCATCGCCGCGCGTCAGGATCGTCTCGGCGACCTGCGGATCGTTAATGCGATTGGTCGCGATCAGCGGAACCGACACATGACCTTTGAGTTTCCGCGTCACCCAGCTAAAGGCGCCACGCGGTACTGGCGTGGCGATGGTCGGGATTCGCGCCTCATGCCAGCCAATGCCGGTATTAATTAGGCTTGCGCCTGCGGCTTCAATGGCTTGCGCCAGTTGTACCGTTTCGTTGAACGTGCCGCCATTTTCCACCAGATCGAGCATCGACAGGCGATAGATAATAATAAAGTCGTTCCCTACCCGCTGGCGTACCGCGCGTACTACCTCAACCGCGAAGCGCATACGGTTGGCATAGTCGCCGCCCCATTCGTCATCGCGATGGTTAGTTCGCCGGGTGAGAAATTCATTAATCAGATAGCCCTCTGATCCCATCACCTCTACGCCGTCGTAGCCTGCTTCCCGCGCCAGCTGCGCGCAATGCGCGAAGTCGTCGATTAACTGCAAGATTTCATCATGCGTCAGTTCATGCGGCATAAAGCGGTTGATTGGCGCCTGAATTGCCGACGGCGCGACCAGGTGCGGCTGATAGCTGTAACGCCCGGTGTGCAGAATTTGCAGCGCGATTTTACCGCCTTCCGCATGTACGGCATCGGTCACCACGCGGTGAGGCGTTAATTGGCTGGCGTCGTTCAGCATCGCGCCGCCGGTCATCACGACCCCGG
This sequence comes from Salmonella sp. A29-2, assembly GCF_020150755.1. Classification (NCBI taxonomy): domain Bacteria; kingdom Pseudomonadati; phylum Pseudomonadota; class Gammaproteobacteria; order Enterobacterales; family Enterobacteriaceae; genus Salmonella; species Salmonella sp. A29-2. The sequence goes on from NZ_CP083731.1 coordinate 656,207, forward strand.
AGGGAACGGGCGCAATACCGCCGGTGACGATTAACGCTACGCCGTGTCGCGCGCGCTCGGCATAAAATGCCGCCAGGCGCTCGGCGCCATCAGGATGTTCTTCCAGACCCGTGTGCATCGATCCCATCAGCACGCGGTTTCTGAGAGTAGTAAAGCCCAGATCGAGCGGGGCGAACAGCGACGGGTAGCTCATAAGCGTATCCAGTATGTAAAATTATTGTTATGTGGTCGGATGAGTTACTACTGTAGCCGTCGCGAGGTAAAAGGGAAAAGGGGAATGTGGTGATTGTGATGGGATTCAAAAAAGAGGCTGCGACCCGGGGAAAACAGGCCGGATAAGCACAGCGCCATCCGGCATCGTTTTTAAACCTCTTCAACGCTCACCTGCATCGCCGCCAGCGCATTACGCGCTGATTTCAATACCTGTTCGCACAGTTCAATGGTTAGCGTGAGCGGTGGCTCAATACGAATTGTTTTCGCATTATTCAGCGTACCAGCGACCAGCACGCGTTGACGGAACATCTCACTGGCAAAACGGTAGCCCGTTTCGTTGTCGACAAATTCAATGGCCATCAACATACCTTTGCCGCGCGCATCGTGTACCAGATTGGGATACTCACGCGCAAGTTGTCGAAAACCATCCAGGAGCGTATCGCCTTTTTGTTCCGCCTGGGCCGGGAGATTTTGCTCCAGCAGGACGTTAATGGTCGCCAGCGCGGCAGCACAAGCCAGCGGATTACCGCCAAAAGTGGTGGTATGCAGGAAGGGGTTGTCGAACAGAACCGAAAACACCTCTTCAGTCGCGATGGTGGCGCCAATCGGCATCACGCCGCCGCCCAGGGCTTTCGCCAGACACAGAATATCAGGCTGCACATTTTCGTGCTCGCAGGCAAACATCTTGCCGGTACGCCCCATGCCGGTTTGTACTTCATCCAGAATCATCAGCGCGCCGAATTCGTCACAGAGCTTACGTACCTCTGTCAGGTATCCCTGCGGCGGCAGGATCACGCCGCCTTCACCCTGAATAGGCTCCAGAATCACGGCTGCTATCTCGTCGCCCGTTTTTTTGCCTTCGCTAAATGCCATGCTCATCGCGTCGATATTGCCAAACGGCACATGGCGGAAGCCCGGCAGTAAAGGCATAAAGGGTCTGCGGAAGGTGGATTTGGCCGTGGCGGAGAGCGCGCCCAATGATTTGCCGTGAAATGCGCCGCTGGTGGCGATAAAGGTAAACTTGCCGCGCGGCGACTGATACGCTTTTGCCAGTTTTAGCGCCGCTTCGACGGATTCGGTGCCGCTGTTACAGAAAAAGCTGTACTTGAGTTTCCCCGGTGTCAGCGCCGCCAGCGTTTTTGCCAGCATCGCCCGCAAGGGATCAAGTAACTCCTGGCTGTGGAGAGGTTGTTTTGCGAGTTGATTCTGGACGGCGGATACCACAACAGGATTACGGTGCCCCACGTTAAAGATGCCAAACCCCCCAAGACAGTCGATAAACTCCTGCCCCTGGGTGTCGACAAGCGTATTCAAACTGCCCGCTTGCCACTCTACGGCTCCGTAATCCCCGCCGGCGGTAACAGATTTCCGGTATTCCAGAAATCCTGGATTTACATGCTCTTTAAAGTAGTCAATGACCTCTCGGTTTAGTGCTTTCATTTCCTCATGGTTTAGCGTTCGCTTCTCGATGAGATTCAGTGCGTGCGCGCTACAGGCCAAAGCCGATGCGCTGGAAGGTAACCTGTTCAAAATGAGCTCCAGAGGGCCGTGTATCACATGATACTGAATTAAGTATTGCAGGGATTAGCGGGGGTCTAAGCCCATAGTGAAAATCGGGATAAACACCAGGAATAATCACATTTACACAACATTTAATGTCACGTGTTAACAATTGGATGCATTTTGAGCAGATCTTGTTTTACGGTTTACGGTGTGTTGCGTTAGCGGCGGCGTGAGAAAAAGGTGAGCCAGGGTAGATTTTAAAGAAAAAGGTTGTCCACGCTAAACAATTTCATAATGAAAATAAGGCGCGGGATGAGGTAAAAATCGTACAAATATTAAGGATTAATCGCAAATTGCGATCCAGAGCAATTTTAACAACTAAAGATAAATAGATTAGCGCCGAAATAACATCTGAGCGAAAAATTAACATCCAGATAACCTGCACAGGACGCTATCATGTCTTCTCATCCCTACGTCAGCCAGCTAAATACCCCGCTGGATGATGATACCACTCTGATGTCTACGACCGACCTGGAAAGCTATATCACTCACGCCAATGACACTTTTGTCCAGGTGAGCGGCTATCAGTTAAACGAGTTACTGGCGCAGCCACATAATCTGGTGCGTCATCCGGATATGCCGAAAGCTGCCTTCGCAGATATGTGGTATACCCTAAAACAGGGCGAACCGTGGAGCGGCATTGTGAAAAACCGGCGTAAAAACGGCGACCATTATTGGGTGCGGGCCAACGCGGTACCGATGATACGTGAAGGGCGTGTGACGGGATATATGTCGATCCGTACCCGCGCCACGGATGATGAGATTGCCGCCGTCGAGCCTTTATATCAGGCGCTAAATGAAGGGCGGTGTAGTAAACGTATTCATAAAGGCCTGGTGGTTCGTCAGGGCTTGCTGGGCAAACTGCCCGCTATGCCTGTTCGCTGGCGAGTGCGTAGTATTATGGGGCTAATGGCCGTAATGCTGGCGTTGGCGCTGTTCGGTACGGATGCCTCATGGCAGGCGTTGTTGTTGGGCGCGTTGGCGATGCTGGCAGGTACGGCGCTATTTGAATGGCAAATTGTGCGTCCCATTGAAAATGTGGCGACGCAGGCGCTGAAAGTGGCGACCGGCGAACGCAACAGCGTACAACACCTTAATCGTAGCGATGAGTTGGGGCTGACGCTGAGGGCCGTGGGGCAGCTTGGCTTGATGTGCCGCTGGCTGATCAATGACGTATCAAGTCAGGTTTCCAGCGTCAGAAACGGCAGTGAAAGGCTGGCGAAGGGTAACAATGATCTGAACGAACACACCCGTCAGACCGTGGAGAATGTTCAGGAAACGGTAACGACCATGAACCAGATGGCGGAGTCTGTGAAGCTCAATTCCGAGACGGCTTCCGCTGCGGATAAGCTTTCCATGGCGGCCAGTAGCGCGGCGACTCAGGGAGGTGAGGCGATGGATACGGTGATTAAAACGATGGATGATATCGCTCACAGTACGCAACGTATCGGGACGATCACCACGCTAATTAACGATATCGCTTTCCAGACGAATATCCTGGCGCTGAATGCGGCGGTAGAAGCGGCGAGAGCGGGCGAGCAGGGGAAAGGGTTTGCCGTGGTTGCTGGCGAGGTACGCCATCTTGCCAGCCGCAGCGCTAACGCGGCGAACGATATTCGTAAATTAATTGATGCCAGCGCAACAAAGGTGCAGTCAGGCTCCGAGCAGGTTCACGCCGCAGGCCGTACCATGGATGACATTGTAGCCCAGGTGCAAAATGTCACCCTGCTTATCGCACGGATCAGCCAGTCGACGCAGGAACAGACAGATGGGCTTTCCAGCCTGACTCGCGCCGTGGACGAGTTGAACCGCATAACCCAGAAAAATGCGGCGCTGGTGGAAGAGAGCGCACAAGTCTCCGCGATGGTAAAACACCGTGCCAGCCGGCTGGAGGATGCGGTCACGGTACTGCATTAAGTTTATTTGTAGGTCGCAACGGTAATGACATCCGCCTGGTAGCAACAAGCTTACCGGGCGGATGCGCTCTGATAGAAGGCGGTGCCTGCCATCATAGAGAGTATCAGTGGCCTGTGATGTTAAAAATAATGTGATATTTATTCCTTCTTCTTGTCTACCTATTAATAGGTATAAGATCAGTTGATAAATAAGAAATGGTTAACCTTTTAGCGTATTTCTTTCATTATTAGTGCCAATTTATGTCACTTTTGGTTCATCTTTCTGTGAACAATAAATATTACTTACTAATAATGTTCCGAAATAAAAAGCGATCAATATCATAAAGTTAGTAACATTATTGCCGATAAATCTTCCTGTATGAGGATATGCAATCCCAGGGAGAAAATATGTTTTTGCATAACATTAAAATACGTTCAAAATTATTTATGGCCTTTGGCTTATTCATTGTTCTCATGGTGGTGAGTTCCGCTCTGTCTTTGTTTAGCCTTGATCGGGCTAATACGGGTATGCAGGACATTATTACCAATGATTATCCCACCACGGTAAAAGCCAATCTGTTAATCGATAATTTTAATGATTTCATCATCGCGCAGCAGCTCATGTTACTGGATGAAGAGGGGCGCTGGAGCCAAAGCTCGCAGAAAGAACTCAGTGAGATAAGCCAGCGTATTTCGGCGTTACTGGATGAGCTTTCCAGGGAAAATAGTCACGATGCGGATTCACAGAAAATCATTAATGAGATCCGTGAAGCGCGCCAGCAATACCTGGAGTCCAGATTCCGTATTTTGAAAGATATTCAAAGCAATAATCGTCAGGCGGCCATTCAGGAGATGATGACCAGAACGGTGCAGGTGCAAAAAGTCTATAAGGACAAAGTCCAGGAACTTATCGCTGTTCAGGACGCTCAGATGCATGAAGCGAGCGTGCAGGTCAAAGAGGATTTTAAAAATAATCGGACGCTGTTAATCACTTTGGCGCTGATAAGCATCGCCGCCGGAGGCGTAATGGGATGGTATATTGTGCGTTCTATTACCCGGCCGCTTAATGACGCAGTACGCTTTGCCGAGGCGATTGCCGATGGCGATCTGACTCGTCATATCACCACCGACTATAAAGATGAAACAGGCGTACTACTGCAAGCGTTAATGGCGATGAAAACGCGTCTGCTGGATATCGTACAGGAAGTGCAAAACGGTTCGGAGAGTATCTCCACGGCGGCGGCGCAAATTGTCGCCGGTAACCAGGATTTGGCGGCGCGTACGGAAGAGCAGGCCAGCTCGGTTGAAGAAACGGCGGCGTCAATGGAACAGATTACCGCCACGGTTAAAAACACAGCCGATCATACCAGTGAAGCGACCAAACTCTCTGCCGGCGCCGCCAGCGTGGTGAAAAACAATGGGGAGATGATGAATCAAGTGACGCAGAAAATGCGCGTCATTAACGATACGGCAAATCGTATGTCAGATATCATCAATATCATTGATTCTATTGCCTTTCAGACCAATATTCTGGCGCTGAACGCGGCGGTTGAAGCGGCGCGCGCGGGCGAACATGGACGTGGTTTTGCCGTTGTCGCCGGAGAGGTTCGCCAGTTGGCGCAGAAGAGCGCCTCGTCGGCCAGTGAAATCCGTAATTTGATTGAAGATTCAACCAGTCAGACTCAGGAAGGGATGCACCTGGTGGAGAAAGCCAGCGCCCTGATTAATGGCATGGTGGATAACGTCGAAGAGATGGATGTGATATTACGTGAGATTGGGCAGGCCAGCCGCGAGCAAACTGACGGTATTTCGCAGATTAACAGCGCGATTGGCCTGATTGACGCCGCCACGCAACAAAACTCCTGCCTTGTGGAAGAGTCTGTTGCCGCCGCAGCGTCGCTGAACGAACAGGCGTTACATTTAAAAGAGCTGGTTAACGTGTTCCGCGTCCGCGAAGAGGACACGCAGCCCGCTTAATCCAGTTCGGCGATTTCCAGCGCCGCGCGATCAATCACGCCGATAATGCGTTTGATTTGCGCGTCGTTGATATCGCTGTGGTTTATCCGCAGATCCAGCACGGCCTTGAAGTTATCCAGCGCCCGCTTCATCTGCGGATTTTTACGTAACTCCATGCCCACACAACGGGCTTTTAGCCGCGCCTGAATATGCGTCAGGTGTTCGCGATTTTCATCAAGCCATTGCGCGCCGTTCGCGGTAATCGCGATTTTTTTCCGCCCGCCTTCTTCGTCGCTAATCGTGATAAATTGCTGATCCTGTAAAAAATCCAGCGTAGGGTAGATCACACCAGCGCTTGGCGTATAGCCGCCCCCCGTCAGGTTTTCTATCGCTTTAATCAGTTCATAGCCGTGGCTGGCGTCCCGGGTCAGGATATCAAGAATGACCAGCCGAAGTTCCCCGTGGCCAAAAAATCGCTGACGTCGACCACCGCCCTGTCCATGACGACCACAGCCGTGTCCGTGACGGTGTTCGCCGCCGCAACTGGCGTTCTCATGCTGATGCGCGCTATGGCAGCCTTCATGCTGATGTTCTCGATCTTTACAGCAGCCGTCGTGCTTATGATCCTGGTTTTTGCAACACCCTTCATGTTGATTTTGCATCATTGCCTCCTGCTTATTTAGATATATCTAATTTATATCTAAATGATGGGTTTTAGCAAGGGTAAAAGCCATTTTTGATATAATCTATTAATTTATAACATTTTATCCTAAGGTTATAGTTAGCGACGCGTTGCCAGAACACTATCAAAAAACAGTTGCATTTTTACTGATTAACAATCATTATCATTTAAAACTTTAATTTAGATATATCGTATTACTTCACGAAGGCAAAAAATGACGACATCATCCGCACGCTATCCACAGCGTGTTCGTAATGAACTGCGTTTTCGCGAGCTGACCGTTCTGCGGGTAGAACGTATTAGCGCAGGATTTCAGCGGATCGTACTTGGCGGCGAGGCGCTGGACGGTTTCACCTCCCTGGGCTTTGACGATCACACGAAAGTTTTTTTCCCTGAGCCAGGCTGTCGCTTTACGCCTCCGACAGTCACTGAGGAAGGCATTATCTGGGGGGAGGGCGTTCGTCCGGTCTCCAGGGATTACACGCCGCTGTATGACGAGGCGCGTCGCGAGCTGGCGCTGGATTTCTTTATCCACGATGGCGGCGTAGCCAGCCGTTGGGCAATGGAAGCCCGTGAAGGCGATACACTGACGATCGGCGGGCCGCGCGGTTCGCTGGTGGTGCCGGAAGATGATGCTTGTCAGGTTTATGTCTGCGATGAGTCCGGTATGCCTGCGCTACGTCGTCGTCTGGAATCGCTTAGCCGTCTGCCTGCGCGCCCTGCGGTAACCGCGCTGGTGAGCATTCAGGATGCGGCATACTGCGATTATCTCGCCCATTTGACGGACATTACTGTGGAATATGTTGTTGGCGGCGATGAACAGGCAATGCAAACGCGCCTGTCGCAGCTGACAATACCAGAATCAGACTATTTCATCTGGATTACTGGCGAAGGCAAAACGGTAAAACGTTTAAGTCAGTGCTTTGAAAAGGGGTTTGATCCACACCTGGTACGTGCGGCAGCCTATTGGCATCGTAAATAGCGGTATGGGGTGAGCCCTGTCAGAAACAAAAAAGCCACTCTATCGAGTGGCTTAATTATATGATTTTAAAGCTAAAATTTGGTGGCCCCTGCTGGACTTGAACCAGCGACCAAGCGATTATGAGTCGCCTGCTCTAACCACTGAGCTAAGGGGCCGTGGCGGTGGATTATAATGTAACTTTACGCTGTAATCCAGCCGTAACCGTGCGGGTGCTGTTTTTATAAACAATGTGTTTTCAACCCGTTATACTTAAAGAACGTTGTATTGCTCAGGAGTAATAATGGTTAAGGACATACTGGCGCCAGGGCTACGGGTGGTTTTTTGCGGCATCAATCCGGGACTCTCCTCGGCGAATACCGGCTTTCCGTTTGCACATCCCGCGAATCGTTTTTGGAAAGTTATTCATTTGGCCGGTTTCACCGATCGACAGTTGAAACCGGAGGAGGCGGAAAAATTACTGGATTTTCGCTGCGGGGTAACGAAACTCGTCGACCGACCGACGGTACAAGCGACTGAGGTGAAGTTGCATGAATTACGTAGCGGCGGACGCAACCTGATTGAAAAGATAGAGGACTACCAGCCCGCGGCGCTGGCGGTGCTTGGTAAACAGGCTTTTGAACAGGGATTCAGCCAGCGCGGTATCGCCTGGGGTAAACAAAAGATCGCCATTGGCGCGACGATGGTGTGGGTGTTGCCGAATCCCAGCGGCTTAAACCGAATTAAAACGGAAAAACTGGTCGAGGCCTATCGCGAACTGGATCAAGCGCTCATTATGCGTGGGCTATAGCAATGGGGAATGAGGGCGCGAATACTCGCGCTGTGTAGAAATTCTGCAGGCCAAATAGGGCGCTCGCGTATGACCGGATAAAAAAACGCCGCCTTGCGGCGGCGTTTATACGTATGCGGCGAATTAATCGTCGAGGAAGCTGCGCAGCACTTCAGAACGGCTCGGGTGGCGCAGTTTACGCAGCGCCTTCGCTTCGATCTGACGGATACGTTCGCGGGTAACATCGAACTGTTTACCCACTTCTTCCAGCGTGTGGTCGGTGTTCATATCGATACCGAAACGCATACGCAGCACTTTCGCTTCACGAGCGGTCAGGCCAGCCAAAACGTCGTGAGTGGCGGCACGCAGGCTCTCGGTAGTGGCAGAGTCCAGCGGCAGCTCGAGGGTGGTATCCTCGATGAAATCACCCAGATGCGAATCTTCATCGTCGCCGATCGGCGTTTCCATGGAGATTGGCTCTTTGGCAATCTTCAGCACCTTACGAATTTTATCTTCCGGCATCAGCATCCGTTCAGCCAGCTCTTCCGGCGTTGGCTCGCGGCCCATCTCTTGCAGCATCTGGCGAGAAATACGGTTGAGCTTGTTGATGGTCTCAATCATATGCACCGGAATACGGATGGTGCGCGCCTGATCCGCGATAGAGCGGGTGATCGCCTGACGAATCCACCAGGTAGCGTAGGTGGAGAACTTGTAGCCGCGACGGTATTCGAACTTATCTACCGCTTTCATCAGACCGATGTTGCCTTCCTGAATCAGGTCAAGGAACTGCAAGCCACGGTTGGTGTATTTCTTGGCGATAGAAATAACCAGACGCAAGTTCGCTTCAACCATCTCTTTCTTCGCACGGCGGGCTTTCGCTTCCCCGATGGACATGCGACGGTTGATGTCTTTCACCTGTTCGATGGTCAGACCGGTCTCTTCTTCAATCTGCCGCAGTTTTTGCAGACAGCGTTGCACTTCTTCCGCGACATCGTGCAGTTTTTCCGACCACGGTTTGTTCATCGCGATAGCGGCGTTGAACCAGGTTTCGCTGGTTTCGTTACCGGTAAACAGCGTGATAAAGTTCTTCTTCGGCATTTTGCACTGCTCGACGCAGAGCTTCATGATCAGACGTTCCTGAGTACGCACGCGATCCATCATCACGCGCATACTGTTGACCAGATAGTCGAATTGCTTCGGTACCAGACGGAACTGTTTGAACACTTCAGACAGCTTCAGAATCTCTTCCTGCGCGGCAGCATGGCTGCGGCCTTTCGCTTTGATGGTGTCGCGCGTAACGACGTATTGCGCGCGCAACTCAGCGAATTTTTCGCGTGCCAGTTCAGGGTCAATGCTGTTGTCGTCATCGGCGGCGTCATCGTCGCCGTCTTCTTCATCTTCGTCTTCGTCATCATCCAGGTCTTCCTGGGAGAGTTCAGAACCGACGTGAGTTGCGGTCGGCGCCATCTCTTCTTCCGCGTTCGGATCGACAAAGCCGGTGATAAGATCGGACAAACGAGCCTCTTCAGCCTCAACGCGATCGTACTGTTCCAGCAGATAGGTAATGGCTTCCGGGTATTCGGCAACGGAGCATTGAACCTGGTTGATCCCGTCTTCGATACGTTTAGCGATGTCGATTTCGCCTTCCCGGGTCAACAGTTCAACAGTGCCCATTTCACGCATATACATGCGTACCGGGTCAGTCGTACGACCGATTTCAGACTCAACACTGGACAGAACTTGTGCAGCAGCTTCTTCCGCATCTTCATCGGTGCTGGTGGTATTTTCAGCCAGCAGCAGATCATCGGCATCAGGCGCTTCTTCCATTACCTGAATACCCATGTCGTTGATCATTTGGATGATATCTTCAATTTGATCTGAATCGACGATATCTTCCGGCAGATGGTCATTGACCTCAGCATAGGTCAGATAGCCTTGCTCCTTACCACGGGTGACAAGAAGTTTCAGCTGTGACTGCGGGTTTTGCTCCATAAGACGGTATCCACACTTATTCGTTTGATTGGTGTCGACGGTATAGCTGTCGACATTTAAAGCGAGGGCATACTTATATTTTGGCCGCTGCCTCTCACTGCGGCTGTCGGGGGCTTCCCGATCGATATGCGGCATTTAAGCCGTTAAATTCATTTTTTTTCCAGGGCCTGTCTGATTTCCCAGTACTCCCTGCGTTCTTCACTGCTTAAACGGTGTGTGCGATCGCGAGCTATCAGCTCTTCCAGTCGCTGTTCAAGCATTGCATCAAAAATTCGGTTTAGCGTGTCGGTGAACATTTTTTCAACATTCTCATCCCTTATATCGTTCCAGGCTGAGAGTTTTTCAAGTGTTGAGTATTCACTTGTCCCGCGATAATTCTCTAACAGCTGCCCGGTGTTCAGACCCGGCTGCGCGACACAAAGACTCACCAGCTCGGAGAATAGCCTAAGTCCCGGTAATTTGCTCTGCGCCAGCCCTTGTAAAGGCGGCACCAGCGGCGCTAGACTTGGGTTCTGCACCAGCAGTCCTATAAGTATACGCATAGGCGTCTGTTTTATCTGCGGAGCCGGGCGGGAAACGCCGCTTTCCGCCTGTTTTGGCACTAAACGATCAAGCTGACTATCATCGAAAATGCCTAACTTCAGCCCCAACGTCTGGCGCAGCTGAATACGGTGCGCGTCGCCAGGCACCTGATTAATGAGCGGCAGCGCCAGCGCGGCTAACTGCGTGCTGCCATCCGGCGAGCTTAAATCCACCTGCGGCAGGAGGCTATTAAACAGAAACGTAGAGAGCGGCTGCGACTGCTCCATCCGCGCTTCAAAAGCCGCCTTGCCTTCTTTACGCACCAGCGTATCCGGGTCTTCGCCGTCAGGTAAAAACATAAAGCGTACCTGCCGACCGTCGGTCATATAAGGCATTGCTGTTTCCAGCGCTCTCCAGGCGGCATCACGGCCAGCCCGGTCGCCGTCGTAACAGCAAATTACGTTGTTCGTCGCCCGGAATAACATATGCATATGGTCTGCCGTGGTTGAGGTACCCAGCGAAGCGACCGCATAGTTAATGTCGTATTGCGCTAGTGCGACGACATCCATATAACCTTCGACCACAAGCAAGCGTTGCGGTTCAGCACTATATTGCTGAGCCTCATAAAGACCATATAGCTGGCGGCCTTTATGGAAAATGTCCGTTTCCGGAGAGTTAAGGTATTTCGGCGTGTCGTTCCCCAGAACTCGACCGCCAAAACCAATCACCCTGCCGCGTTTGTCCCGAATAGGGAACATGACCCGATTACGGAAACGATCGTAAGTGCTGCCCTGCTCGTTATTGACCAGCATTCCGGCATCCAGCAACAATGCCTTGTTATCGCTGTTATTACCGAAGCGCTTTAACGCGTTATCCCACCCTGGCGGCGCGAAGCCAATGGCGAAACGCTGAATAATTTCAGCGCTCAGACCGCGCTTTTGCAGATAGTCACGCGCAGGTTTTGCCGCAGGGTGGGTAAGCGACTGCTGATAAAAGTCATTCAGACCATTCATCAACTGATAGAGGTTTTGCCGTTGATGGCGCTCTATCTGGCTAAGCCCGGTGCCTGCTTCATAGGGAATTTCCAGGTTATGCATGGCCGCTAATTCTTCGACGGTTTCGACAAATTCGAGCTTGTCGTAATTCATCAAAAAGTCGATCGCATTGCCATGCGCGCCGCATCCAAAGCAGTGATAAAACTGTTTTTCACCGTTTACGGTGAAAGAAGGGGTTTTCTCATTATGGAATGGACAACACGCGTGATAGTTCTTGCCCTGTTTCTTGAGTTTTACGCGCACGTCGATCAGATCGACGATATCGGTTCTCGCCAGCAGGTCATTAATGAATACGCGTGGGATTCGTCCAGCCATATGCCCCTTTTATACACGTCATTCTTCAGGCTGCCGTAGTGTTGGCTACGTTCGCTCACCCCTATCGCTGACTTGCGTAAGCGCCGGGGACTTGCTCTCTTGCCGCCTGGACGCAGCATGAATGATTTTGTGTATATGCTAATGCATAAACGAAAACAAGCCGCGCATTCCTTTCGGAAGCACGGCCTTACAACTACAACTCGATCTGAATTGAGAGCAGCCCGCTCTCAAAAGATTAGTACAGACGAGTACGGCGTGCGTTTTCGCGAGCCAGTTTCTTCGCGTGACGTTTCACTGCAGAAGCTTTAGCGCGCTTACGTTCGGTCGTCGGTTTTTCATAGAACTCACGACGACGAACTTCCGCCAGAACACCTGCTTTTTCGCAGGAACGCTTGAAGCGACGCAGAGCTACGTCGAACGGCTCGTTTTCACGTACTTTAATTACCGGCATGTGCCTCTCACCTTTGATTAATTCGGTTTGCCGCTGGCATCAACGCCAGCTTATTTCAAAATGGTGCGGAATTTTACTGCAATTGCTGCTGCTTTGTAAAGCACCGCGGCCTTTTTTGAACGGGACTTTTATAAGGTGAGGGAGTATACACGAAGTCGGGACTGAGGGTATACATCCACCCGCATTCGACCTACACTGCGCGGTATTAGAGCGAGGTAAAACAAGTCATGCGTGTACTGGGTATTGAAACATCCTGCGATGAAACCGGCATCGCTATTTACGACGACAAAAAGGGTCTGTTAGCCAACCAATTGTATAGTCAGGTGAAATTACATGCTGACTACGGCGGCGTAGTGCCTGAACTGGCTTCCCGCGATCATGTGCGTAAAACCGTGCCGCTGATTCAGGCGGCATTAAAAGAAGCCGGTCTGACGGCGAGCGATATCGACGCGGTGGCCTATACCGCAGGCCCGGGCCTGGTCGGCGCGCTGCTGGTCGGCGCAACCGTCGGGCGTTCGCTGGCATTTGCCTGGAATGTGCCGGCCATTCCTGTACACCATATGGAAGGTCATCTGCTGGCGCCGATGCTGGAAGATAATCCCCCGGATTTCCCGTTTGTGGCGCTGCTGGTCTCCGGCGGACATACGCAGCTCATTAGCGTGACCGGAATCGGTCAGTACGAACTGCTGGGAGAGTCGATTGACGATGCTGCCGGTGAAGCGTTTGATAAAACTGCCAAATTGTTGGGGCTGGATTATCCTGGCGGCCCGATGCTGTCGAAAATGGCGTCGCAGGGGACGGCGGGACGTTTTGTCTTTCCGCGCCCGATGACCGATCGCCCGGGACTGGATTTTAGTTTTTCCGGTCTGAAAACCTTTGCCGCTAACACCATTCGTAGTAATGGCGACGACGAACAAACTCGCGCTGATATCGCGCGCGCTTTTGAAGATGCGGTCGTGGATACGCTGATGATCAAGTGCAAGCGCGCGCTGGAAAGCACCGGTTTTAAGCGTCTGGTCATGGCGGGCGGCGTCAGCGCTAACCGCACGCTGCGTGCGAAGCTTGCCGAAATGATGCAAAAACGCCGCGGCGAAGTGTTCTATGCGCGTCCGGAGTTTTGTACTGACAACGGGGCGATGATCGCCTATGCCGGAATGGTGCGGTTTAAGGCGGGCGTTACGGCGGATCTTGGCGTAACGGTACGTCCGCGCTGGCCGCTGGCCGAGCTGCCGGCGGCGTAAAAGCGGAGAAAGGGGGCGACATCATGCCGCCCCAACGGGTTTATAGCAAAACGACGGGCATCCACAACAGCCTGGAGACGATCAGCAGCACCAGGAAGATCAGGCCGAAAATCGCGCCTAACCACGCCAATGGTGGAAGGGTGACGCGCGGCGGATTCGATATGTACGCCTATCACCGAGCTATTTATCCGGCGATGCGCAGGCACGAAATAGCGTAAAAAAACTACTCCGAATCTTTCTGGCGTTTCTTTTTCAGCTTCGTCCAGATTTTCGTCTCCTGGCGACGCCACAGACGCTGGATGTTGTCATGATGGCGCAGCAAAATGAGACATGACAGCATCGACACCGGGAAGGTGAACTGCGGTTTAAACCACCAGACGTAAAACGGCGCAATCAAGGCGCTGACAATCGCCCCTAACGATGAATAACCGCTTAACAGGACCGTCAGCAGCCAGGTGCCTGCCATGACGCCGGTTAAATCCCAGCCGATGGGCGCAATGGCGCCAAACGCGGTTGCTACGCCTTTCCCACCTTTAAAGCCAAAAAAGACCGGCCAGATATGCCCCAGACAGGCGGCGATAGCGATAAGCCCCAGCCAGAAAGGGGTAACGCCTAACGCATACGCGCCCCAGACGGGCAACATGCCTTTAAGGATGTCAAAAATAAGTACCGCGACAGCCGCTCCCTTGCCACCGATTCGTAATACGTTCGTCGCGCCCGGGTTGCCGGAGCCGCTTTCACGCGGATCGGGCAGCCCGGCGATGCGGCAAACCAGAATGGCACTGGAAATTGAGCCGCAGAGGTACGCGAAGAGGATCATTCCAGGCGCGATTGCACTCATAAGCTGTTCCGTATTGAAAGTGTCGTTTTATTTACTATTTCTGTGGATAATACGCACATTTCGCCGGAAGTGGTATCCGGGTTAGCCAAAAAGCAGGCAGGTCGTGATGGATATTGTATTTATAGAGCAACTTTCGGTAATCACCACTATCGGTGTTTACGACTGGGAACAGACTATCGAGCAAAAACTGGTGTTCGATATCGAAATGGCATGGGATAACCGCAAGTCGGCGAAAAGCGATGATGTCGCAGATTGTCTAAGTTACGCGGATATCGCCGACACGGTGATAAATCATGTTGAAGGCGGGCGTTTTGCTCTGGTCGAGCGTGTGGCGGAAGAGGTGGCGGATCTACTGCTTAGCCGATTCAATTCTCCGTGGGTTCGCATCAAACTGAGCAAGCCTGGCGCCGTCGCGCGCGCGGCGAACGTAGGGGTAATTATTGAGCGTGGCAATAATCTGAAATAAAAATAAATAATTTTATATTTTTTAAACCAAACGGTTATATATGGGGTCTTAACGCGAGATCCATTTTTGCAGTGTTTTTCATTTTAGGGGTTTATTGATGAGCGATATGCACTCGCTGCTGATAGCGGCAATTTTGGGTGTGGTCGAAGGATTGACGGAGTTTTTGCCGGTATCCAGCACGGGCCATATGATTATTGTGGGTCATCTGCTGGGGTTTGAAGGCGATACGGCCAAGACATTCGAAGTGGTGATTCAACTTGGATCTATTCTGGCGGTCGTGGTGATGTTCTGGCGGCGGTTGTTTGGCCTCATCGGTATTCACTTTGGCCGCCCGCTACAGCGTGAAGGTGAAAGTAAAGGTCGATTAACGTTGATTCACATCCTGCTGGGCATGATTCCGGCGGTGGTGCTGGGGTTAGTCTTTCATGACACGATCAAGTCGCTATTTAACCCAATTAACGTGATGTACGCGCTGGTGGTAGGCGGTCTGTTGCTGATTGCCGCCGAGTGCCTGAAGCCGAAAGAACCGCGCGCGCCAGGGCTGGATGATATGACGTATCGTCAGGCGTTTATGATTGGCTGTTTCCAGTGTCTGGCGCTGTGGCCGGGCTTCTCGCGTTCCGGAGCGACTATTTCCGGTGGGATGCTGATGGGCGTCAGCCGTTACGCCGCCTCTGAGTTCTCGTTCTTACTGGCTGTGCCGATGATGATGGGCGCAACGGTTCTGGATCTCTACAAAAGTTGGTCATTCCTGACCGCAGCGGATATTCCAATGTTCGCGGTGGGCTTTGTGACGGCGTTTGTGGTGGCGCTGATCGCCATCAAGACCTTCCTGCAACTGATTAAGCGTATCTCGTTTATTCCGTTTGCGATTTACCGCTTTGTGGTGGCGGCTGCCGTTTACGTTGTCTTCTTCTGATGATTGACCGTGCCGGATGGCGGCGTACCGCCTTGTCCGGCCTAACTGTTTTGTCGGTCTGATAAGTGCAGCGCCATCAGGCAATTTATCGTGCCGGATGGCGTTTAGCTGGCGGGGTTCGGGCAGCGCTTCTCTTTCCAGTTGGCGACCGCTGCAATTCGTCGCTTCGTCAGCTCCTCGCGAATCTCAATGCCCTTAAATCCGGCCTCCACCACCTCTTTCGTCGGTACCGCTTGGGCCACCTGCCAGGCTTCGCGCAGCCAGCGCCCCTGCGGGTAATCCGACGCTTCAAATCCGGTACGTCCACGGACATCGGCTTCGCTGGTCAGCGCAATCTGCTCGACGCGCTGCGGTTTACGCCATGCATCAATGGCGTCAAACAGCTTAACGATCGTTTTCGGCTGGAGTATCGGAAAGGTGTGGATCAGATCATGGTACTCGGCGACCAGTTTAGCTAAATCACGTAGGTCATTGGGGACGCGCAAACGCTGGCATAGCTGTTCGACCAGTTTCACGCCCGCCGGGCCGTGGCCATGATGGCGCGGCCAGAGGTTTTTCGGCGTTAAGCCTTTGCCCAGATCATGACAAAGCGTGGCGAAACGAACATCAAGCTGCGGACTGAGCATGGCGGCCATCGACAGCGTCATCAACGTATGAACTCCGGTATCAATTTCCGGATGCCACTTTGCCGGCGCGGGTACGCCAAACAGCGCGTCGATTTCCGGAAACAGGACGCGCAGGGCGCCGCAGTCGCGCAATACCTGGAAGTAAACCTGCGGATTGCGGGTGGTAAGCGCATTTTCCGTCTCTTTCCATACCCGTTCCGGCGTCAGATGTTCCAGCTCGCCTGCCGCGGTCATTTCGCGCATTAGCGCCAGTGTTTCATCGGCGATACGGAAACTCAGATGAGCGTAACGGGCGGCAAAACGCGCCACGCGCAATACGCGCAAGGGATCTTCGCCAAACGCGGGAGAGACATGGCGCAGTAGACGCGCCTCCAGATCCCGGCGCCCGTGGTAAGGGTCGATAATCTGGCCGTCATCGTCGCGCGCCAGAGCATTAATGGTCAGATCGCGACGCTGGAGGTCGGCTTCCAGGGTAACGTCCGGCGCGGCATAGCAGGTGAAACCCGTGTAGCCGGAACCGGATTTACGCTCGGTACGCGCCAGCGCGTATTCTTCGTGAGTTTGCGGATGGAGAAACACAGGAAAATCACGGCCTACCTGCTGGTAGCCCGCATCAAGCATCTCCTGCGGCGTGGCGCCGACAACGACCCAATCTTTATCTTTAACCGGTAGCCCTAACAACGCATCCCGAACCGCACCACCGACCAGATAAATCTTCACGCCACTTTCCTTTTAAAAACGATCATCCTCTAATGATAAGACAGTGCCGCAGAGAAGGCGATTTAGTTCATCCAGCGGTCTTTGCGTTTACGGCTTGGGATCATATGCGGCAGCACCAGCCCTAACAGCAAGCCAATACCCAATACGCCGCCGCCATACATAAACCACTGCATAATAATGGTGCGCTGTTTGTCATCCAGTTGCAGATTCGCGGCACTAACTTTTTTCTGCGCGACAATCAGCTCGTTTTTCAGCTTCTGGTTCTCTTCTTTTAGCCCGTTGATGACGCTGTCGCTTTGCGCCACTTTCTGCTGCATATCGGCGGTGCGCTGATTCCACGTGGTATCAATATTGTTGAGTTTATCGGTTAACGTTTTGACCTGATTTTCCAGATCCGGCACGCGGGTACGCAGGCTTGGTGTGGTATTCAGTTCTTTTAACGGTATCCAGGCAGTACGACCAGAACTGTCTTTAATTTGACCATAGTTGGCATCGCTCTGTAAGAGCGTGACTTCCTCGCCGGCGTTGACGGTACCCACAAGGCGATAATTATCTCCCGGACCGCTGCGGACCCAGGTATTCAGTTCATCAGAAACGTAACGCGTCTCTTCAGCATGAGAGACGGCGGTGGCGCTAAGCGCAAGTAAAGTTAGTCCAATCAGGCGTAATTTTGGCATCAGGCTGTCGTTATTGTCAGAGAAAGTGGAACGATAGTAACGGCATCAGTGTCGCTACGCAAAGTAGTCGACATCAATCGGAATCATCTGTGTCGCCTTTGCCGCTACGTCAAACTTTTACGCCCGTCAAATTGCTCGTTGCATGGCAATTTGGCGCAAAATACTATCTACTGACAAAAATAATGCGGGTAAGTTCGCCAAGAATCTTCCCAGATGTGACATAACCCATAAGTACAAGGCCATGGCTCAGGAAATCGAATTAAAGTTTATCGTCAATCACGACGCCGTAGATGCGCTGCGAAATCATCTTCATACGCTCGGCGGCGAGCATCATGCGCCCAGCCAGTTGCTGAATATCTACTTCGAAACGCCTGATAACTGGCTACGCCGCCATGATATGGGGCTGCGTATTCGTGGTGAAAATGGGCGCTATGAAATGACCATGAAAATTGCCGGCCGGGTAACGGGCGGGCTGCACCAGCGACCCGAATACAATGTCGCGCTAAGCGAACCCGTGCTGGATCTGACGCAACTTCCGGCGGAGGTCTGGCCTGATGGCAACCTGCCCGCTGGCCTGGCATCAAACGTACAGCCGCTGTTCAGTACCGATTTTTACCGGGAAAAATGGTGTCTGGACGTTGACGGCAGCAGGATTGAAATTGCGCTCGATCTCGGCGACGTAAAAGCGGGCGAGTTTGCCGAACCGATTTGTGAGCTGGAGCTTGAGTTGCTTCGCGGCGATACGCGCGCCGTGTTAAAACTGGCGAAGCAACTGCTGTCGCAAACCGGTTTGCGTCAGGGCAGTCTGAGTAAGGCGGCGCGAGGTTATCACCTGGCGCAGGGGAATGCGCCGCGAGAGAATACACCAACGGCAATTCTGCGGACTGCCGCGAAAGCCACGGTAGAGCAAGGGCTGGAGGCCTCGCTGGATCTGGCGTTGTCACAGTGGCAGTACCATGAAGAGCTCTGGCTGCGCGGCGACGAGTCGGCGAAAGAACACGTGCTGGATGCTATGGGATTAGTGCGCCATGCCTTAATGCTTTTTGGTGGCATTGTTCCGCGTAAAGCGAGCGCTCACTTACGTGATCTACTTACCCAGGCGGAAGCGACGATGACATCCGCGGTGTCCGCCGTCACAGCCGTTTATAGTACGCAAACGGCGATGGCGAAACTGGCATTGACGGAATGGCTGGTGACGAAAGCCTGGCAGCCATTTCTGGACGCGAAGGCGCAGGCCAAAATGGCCGATTCTTTTAAGCGTTTCGCCGACATTCATCTTTCTCGTCATGCTGCTGAATTAAAAAAAGTTTTTGGACAACCGCTGGGTGATAAGTATCGCGACCAGTTGCCGCGTTTGACTCGCGATATTGACAGCGTTTTACTGCTGGCCGGGTATTATGATGCGATGGTCGCGCAGGCATGGCTGGAGAACTGGCAGGGATTGCGTCACGCCATTATTACCGGGCAACGTATTGAAATTGAACATTTCCGTAATGAGGCCATTAACCAGCAGCCATTCTGGTTGCACAGCGGAAAACGATAATCAGAACCGTAGAAAGCGCCTGATGACGCTGCGCTTATCAGGCTTACGGTATGCGGACTTGTAGGCCGGATCAGGCGAAACGCCGCCATCCGGCATTATTTAAAGGATATCCCCTAAATGACGCCGCTCTCTTCACCCTTATCGCAGTACTGGCAGACCGTTGTTGAGCGCCTACCAGAAGGATTTACTGAGACATCGCTTAGCGTGCAGGCGAAGTCAGTACTTACATTTAGCGATTTTGCGCTGGATAGCGTGATAGCGCATCCGGAGTGGCTTGCCGAACTGGAATCCGCATCGCCGCAGGCTGATGAATGGCGACATTATGCTGGCTGGTTACAGGAGGCGTTGGCAGGAGTCTGTGACGACGCCTCGCTGATGCGTGAACTGAGGTTTTTTCGTCGTCGCATCATGGTACGCATCGCCTGGGCGCAGACGCTGTCGCTGGTGGACGATGAGACTATTTTACAACAGTTGAGCCATCTGGCGGAGACGCTCATTGTGGGGGCGCGCGACTGGCTGTATGCCGCCTGTTGCCGCGAATGGGGAACCCCCTGTAACCCGCAGGGCGTTCCGCAGCCGCTGCTGATTTTAGGCATGGGCAAGCTGGGCGGCGGCGAACTGAATTTTTCGTCTGATATCGATCTGATTTTCGCCTGGCCGGAACATGGCGAGACCCGGGGCGGGCGTCGTGAACTCGATAACGCCCAGTTTTTTACGCGTCTCGGGCAGCGGCTGATCAAAGCGCTGGATCAGCCCACAATGGATGGTTTTGTCTATCGGGTGGACATGCGCCTGCGGCCGTTTGGCGACAGCGGCCCGCTGGTACTGAGTTTTGCCGCGCTGGAGGATTACTATCAGGAGCAAGGACGCGACTGGGAACGCTACGCTATGGTGAAAGCACGGCTAATGGGCGATAACGACGACGCCTGGTCTCGTGAATTACGCGCCATGCTGCGACCTTTCGTTTTCCGCCGCTATATCGATTTCAGCGTCATCCAGTCGCTACGCAATATGAAAGGGATGATCGCCCGCGAAGTGCGACGCCGCGGTTTGAAAGACAACATTAAACTTGGCGCGGGCGGTATTCGTGAAATTGAGTTTATCGTGCAGGTATTCCAGCTCATCCGCGGCGGACGCGAGCCGTCGCTACAGTCGCGTTCGTTACTGCCGACGTTGGATGCTATCGCTGCGCTGCATTTGCTGCCTGAGAATGACGTGGCGCAACTGCGCGTGGCCTATCTTTTTCTACGTCGTCTGGAGAATCTGCTGCAAAGCATCAATGACGAACAGACGCAAACGCTGCCTGCCGACGATCTGAATCGGGCGCGGCTGGCCTGGGGAATGAAGGCGGAGAACTGGCCGCAGCTTGTTGGCGAACTGACGGATCATATGGCTAATGTACGCCGCGTATTCAACGAATTAATTGGCGATGATGAAGCCGATACCCCGCAGGAAGAAGAGCGTTCAGAGCCGTGGCGTGAAGTATGGCAGGATGCGCTACAGGAGGATGATTCGACGCCAGTGTTGGCGCATTTAGCCGATGAGGATCGGCGACAGGTTCTGACCCTCATCGCTGACTTCCGTAAGGAACTGGATAAACGCCCTATCGGCCCGCGCGGGCGGCAAGTGCTGGACCAACTGATGCCGCACCTGCTTGCTGATGTCTGCTCTCGCGAAGACGCCGCTGTTACGCTATCGCGGATAACGCCGTTGCTGGCGGGGATTGTCACTCGCACCACCTATCTGGAGCTGCTGAGCGAATTTCCTGGCGCGCTGAAACACCTGATTATGCTCTGCGCCGCTTCGCCAATGATAGCGAGCCAACTGGCGCGTTATCCGTTGTTGCTTGATGAACTGCTCGACCCCGGCACGCTTTATCAGCCGACGGCTACCGACGCTTACCGCGACGAATTACGTCAATATTTACTGCGCGTGCCGGAAGAAGACGAAGAACAACAACTGGAGGCATTACGCCAGTTTAAACAGGCACAGCTTTTGCGGATTGCGGCGGCGGATATTGCCGGTACGCTGCCGGTGATGAAAGTGAGCGATCACCTCACATGGCTGGCGGAGGCGATGATTGATGCTGTGGTGCAGCAGGCGTGGACGCAAATGGTTGCGCGTTATGGTCAGCCAGCGCATCTGGACGAGCGCCAGGGGCGGGGGTTTGCGGTTGTCGGTTATGGCAAGTTGGGCGGATGGGAGCTGGGCTACAGTTCCGATCTGGATCTCATCTTCCTGCATGACTGTCCGATGGACGTCATGACCAACGGCGAACGCGAAATCGACGGGCGGCAGTTTTATCTGCGCCTGGCGCAGCGCATTATGCATCTGTTCAGTACGCGCACCTCCTCCGGCATTTTGTATGAGGTGGATGCGCGTCTACGCCCCTCTGGCGCGGCGGGAATGCTGGTGACTTCAGCGGACGCGTTTGCCGATTATCAGCAGCATGAAGCCTGGACCTGGGAACATCAGGCGTTGGTACGCGCTCGCGTGGTATATGGCGACCCGCAGCTTACCTCACAGTTTGATACGGTACGCCGCACTATCATGACGACGGCGCGCGACGGCAAGACATTGCAGACTGAAGTGCGTGAAATGCGCGAGAAAATGCGGGCGCATCTCGGCAATAAGCATCGTGATCGTTTTGATATTAAAGCTGATGAAGGCGGTATTACGGATATTGAGTTTATCGCGCAATATCTGGTACTGCGCTACGCTCATGAAAAACCTAAATTAACGCGATGGTCTGATAACGTGCGCATCCTGGAGCTTCTGGCGCAAAACGGCATTATGGATGAACACGAGGCGCAGGCGCTGACGGTAGCCTACACCACACTGCGTGATGAACTGCACCACCTGGCGTTGCAGGAGCTTCCCGGTCATGTGGCGCAGACGTGTTTTAGCAAAGAGCGCGCGCTGGTGCAGGCAAGCTGGCGGAAGTGGCTGGTAGCCGTTTGAATTATGCTATTATCGCGCGCAAATTTTGAATCTCTCAGGAGACAGGAATGAAAGTAAATCTGCCAGCGTTTGAACGTGCAGGCGTCATGGTTGTGGGTGATGTAATGCTGGATCGCTATTGGTATGGCCCCACTTGCCGTATTTCACCGGAAGCGCCGGTGCCCGTGGTTAAGGTAAATACCGTTGAGGAACGTCCGGGCGGCGCGGCGAACGTGGCGATGAACATTGCGTCTCTGGGAGCGAACGCCCGTCTGGTCGGCCTGACGGGTATTGATGACGCCGCGCGCGCGCTGAGCAAAACGTTGGCGGAGGTCAATGTGAAGTGCGACTTCGTTTCTGTGCCGACGCATCCGACAATTACCAAACTGCGCGTGCTATCACGTAATCAGCAGCTCATTCGTCTTGATTTTGAAGAGGGCTTTGAGGGGGTGGACCCGCAGCCGTTGCATGAGCGTATCAACCAGGCGCTGGGATCGATCGGCGCGCTGGTATTGTCCGATTATGCCAAAGGCGCTCTGACCAGCGTGCAGACTATGATTTCCCTGGCGCGCCAGGCGGGCGTGCCGGTGCTCATCGATCCGAAAGGAACGGATTTTGAACGTTACCGCGGCGCCACGCTGCTGACGCCAAACCTTTCTGAATTCGAGGCGGTTGCGGGGAAATGTAAAAGCGAAGACGAACTGGTTGAACGCGGCATGAAGCTCATTGCCGATTACGACCTTTCCGCGCTGTTGGTCACGCGTTCCGAACAGGGAATGACGCTGCTGCAACCGAATAAAGCGCCGCTACATATGCCGACGCAGGCGCAGGAAGTTTATGATGTTACCGGTGCGGGCGATACGGTGATCGGCGTGCTGGCGGCGACGCTGGCGGCGGGAAATACCCTGGAGGAGGCGTGTTATTTCGCCAATGCGGCGGCGGGCGTAGTGGTAGGTAAACTCGGGACGTCAACGGTTTCCCCTATTGAGCTGGAAAACGCAGTGCGCGGACGCGCGGATACCGGCTTCGGCGTTATGACCGAAGAGGAGTTGAGACAGGCCGTCGCCAGCGCGCGTAAGCGTGGCGAGAAAGTGGTCATGACCAACGGCGTTTTCGATATTCTGCACGCGGGCCACGTCTCTTATCTGGCGAACGCGCGCAAATTGGGCGACCGCCTGATTGTTGCGGTCAATAGTGACGCCTCGACTAAACGTCTGAAAGGCGAAAGCCGTCCGGTTAATCCGCTCGAACAGCGTATGATCGTGCTGGGCGCGCTGGAGTCAGTCGACTGGGTTGTCTCTTTTGAAGAGGATACGCCGCAACGACTGATTGCCGGTATTCTGCCGGATCTGCTGGTAAAAGGCGGCGACTATAAGCCGGAAGAGATCGCGGGCAGCGAAGAGGTCTGGGCCAACGGCGGCGAAGTCATGGTGCTGAACTTCGAAGATGGTTGTTCCACGACCAATATCATCAAAAAGATCCAGACCGAGAGCGAGAAGTAAAACCGCGACATCAGGCGTTACAGACGCGGCGGGCGCTGATTTTGAAGGCGCGTCGGACATTTTGTTTCGACGCGTATCTCGCGGTTGACGCTGCTTTTTTTTCGACCTAAAGTAAAGGAATAAGGGTGAGAGGGGATCTCTCCCCCCTCTGATTGGCTGTTAGTAAGCTGGGAAACTTATCAGTAACAGAACAATCAGTATGATGACCTGGTGCATCATAACCCTTTCCTTATTAAAGCCCCTTCCTCGGGAGGGGCTTTCCCGTTTCAGCCCCTTGCTGACATCGCGATTGTTGGTGAGTGGCCTGTCTGGCGCAAGGGCTTTATCCCGCCGATTTTGCGTTACTGGATCGCCTACGCAAAATGGCCTGCTGGTCATAACGCTTTGTACAGACAAGGTGGAAAAAAGATAAAAAAATCCCCGGCCTTATGGCCAGGGACAGGAGATATGGCGGGGGGTTATTGCTCTTTTACCGTTGCTTCGCGATTAATCTCATCCGTTGCCGATGAAACCAACGGCGTGGTCAGCGCCTTTAGCGAGCCGCCAGCGATGCCAATCTCGTTTAACAGCGAATCGATCAGCGGCGCCTGGGTACGATAGGTGAGCGCGGCAGATAACGCTTGTTCCGCCAGGTTTCCCCCGTTAGCGCCGCCAGCGGCGACGTCGCCCGCCGTCGCGCCGCGATTGAGGCCATCGACCTGAATAATCTTAATGCCGTCGATGGATTTCATCGGTTCAACAGACTTCTCAATAACAGCAGGCAACGATTGTAAGAGCGCTAGTTTAAATTTGAGGCTGGTTTGTTCGTCAGAAAGCACGTTGATAGCGTCATTCAGCGCCCGTTGCGCTTCGGCTTCCGCCAGACCTTTTTTACGCGTTGCTTCCGCCAGTTCGATGATGGCGGCGGCTTGCAATTCTGCCGCTTCTTTCTCTGCTTTTGCCCGAACGGTCAGTTCGACCGCTTTGGTTTCCGCATCCTGCGCCGCGGCGATCAGAGCGACCTGCTTGGCGCGATCCGCTTCGGCGGTCTGGCGGGTGGTTTCTACGTTTTGCTGAGCGCGAACCGCATCGGCCAGCGCGTCGTTGGCGCGCGCTTCCGCTTGCGATTGCTGCTCGGATTTGGCGGCAATGGCGATAGATTTCGTCTGGTTGGCGATTTCTGTCACCTGTTGCTGTTCGATCTCTTTAATACGTACTTCACGCTCGGCCTCAACTTTCCTGGACCGTACTGCTTGCTCACGTTCGATCTCCGTCTCCTGGATCTGCCGCTCAGCAAGAATGCGCGTCTGTTCTGCTTCACGATGGCGCTCGGCCTCAAAAGCGGCAATTTTGGCGTTTTGTTCGGCGGTGCGGGTTTTAACCTGTTGCTCCTGCTCCAGAGTCATAAAGGCTTCTTGTTGCTCGATTTCCAGCTTGCGTTCAAGCGCGTCGCGGTTCTTTTCACGCACCGCCACTTCCACATCCTGTTCCACTTCATTACGTTCACGACGGCGGCGTTCGGTTTCCTGCGTCAGTTTCGTCAGACCTTCGGCATCAAAGGCATTGTTTGGGTTGAAATGCTCTTTGGACGTTTGGTTAAAGTTGGTTAATGAGACGCTTTCCAGTTCCAGGCCGTTTTTCGACAAATCTTCCGCAACGGTGTTTTGTACGCCCTGAACGAAGTTTTCACGCGTGTCCTGTAGCTCATGCATCGTCATCTGGGCTGCGGTAGCGCGTAAGGCGTCAACGAATTTATCCTCAACCAGCATACGCAGATCTTCCGGTGACAGCGTTCGCTGGCCAAGCGTTTGTGCGGCGGTGGCAATACCTTCAACAGAGGGTTTTACACGCACGAAGAAAGCAACGACCACGTCAACGCGCATACGATCTTTGGTGATCAGGCTGTCGACGGTAGCACGGCTGACTTCAAGTTTTAGGGTATTCATATTGATCGGAATAATTTCGTGAAAGATTGGCATCACAATAGCGCCGCCGCTCATCACCACTTTTTGCCCGCCAAGCCCGGTACGGACAAACGCCTGTTCCGCAGATGCGCGGCGATAAAGGCGAGCAAAAATGATCCCGATAATTAGTAAGACGATAACCGCCACGATGGCGGTAAACATCCATGATGGCAATATGCCAAAAACATCATCCATTATGTAAGTTCCTCTCAATTAAACATAGAAGGTACGCTCAGCCAAATAACGCGTTGCGGAAAGTCGGCAGACAATCAGCACCTTGTCTCCTTTTTTAAATTCTTTTCCCTTTTCGGGTTCCAGCAGTAAATAGTGAATCTGGCCGAACTTATCGGTAAATTTTCCTTCGCAAGGTGTACCGGCGACGGCGGCGTGGCCGGTAATAATCGCCATGCCGCCGATAAATTCCTCTTCCCTGAGGGCGGAGCTTTCATCTCTGGGTAGCTAGGGCGCGAGGATTTTTCCGCTGTAATGCACGGCAAAGACCGACAGGACAATGCTTAACGGGACCAGCAGCAGATTGCTGAGCGGCGCCTGCCAGAGCATGATCCCGCCATGCTGGATGAGGATACCGAAGAGGCCGAAATAGCCGGCCAATAGACAGAGGACGACCAGGGCGGGAACGCGTCCAATATTCAGATAATGAAGCGCCTGGCCCGCAGGGCCGGATGACAGGGCGTCATAATGATCGAGATGGGCGTCGAGCGCGCCTGAAAGAAAGTGGCCAAAAATCAGAGAAATCATCTCCAGCACGCCGATAAAGAAAACGAACGCAATGGCAAACAGATAGGGGCTGTTATACTCCGCAAATAAGGTCATATTTTCTATCCTTGTCGCCGCCTTCAGAAGGGGGTTCGCGTGATAATTTTCATGCTTGTTATTTCACTGCGTTACAATATCATGTGACCCATATCTCCTTAAGTCCGAAAAGCGATTTATCCGTCGTTATCTTTGGTGAATATTGTGATTTTGCGCATTAAATTTGCGCACGTTATGTATAAAACCGCCGTACATATAGGGAAATACTGAAATTAGAAAAAGCATATAGCCTTAACAGAATTCAATAACTGGAGGGTATGCTGATGAACAACAATAACGTCTATTCACTAAATAATTTTGATTTTCTGGCGCGCAGTTTTGCCAGAATGCAGGCGGAGGGGCGTCCTGTTGATATCCAGGCGGTAACCGGCAATATGGACGAGGAGCATCGCGACTGGTTTTGCAAGCGTTACGCGCTTTACTGCCAGCAGGCGACTCAGGCGAAAAGGTTAGAATTAGAACACTAATGCAGGCTCCCTTATACAGGCGCAGGACATTATTCAGATCTTATATGAGCGGGCCGTCAGGCCCGTTCACGTTTTTACTCTTGTGGATCGACTGGCGGGATGGCGGGCGCAGGTTTTACTTCTTCAGGCTTGTCGCGAGCTTCCAGTTCGCTGAGGCGTTGCTCCAGCAGCGCCAGTTTTTCCCGGGTGCGCAGCAAGACCTGAGTCTGGACATCAAACTCTTCGCGGCTCACCAGATCGAGACGCGTCAGTTGAGATTGCAGCGTTTGACGGATTTTTTTCTCGATATCTTCCCCGAACTCGCGAATACCTTTCGGCATTGACTCATGAACCTGGCGTGCGATTTGCTCAATTTTTTTCGGGTCAATCATTGTGGTTTCCCTGAACTGGTAAGTGTTAGCTCTTATTGTAGTGCTATATGTGGACGCCATAAACCAGAATTGTGTGACGTCATACGGAGTAAAGGCGTTGATGAAGGTAATCAATAGCGTTATAGTTAACCCGCTTATTCTCAGGGCGGGGCGAAATTCCCCACCGGCGGTAAATCAGCGATGTTTAACGCATTTCTCATCACGGCGCGCCGTGACGTAACGCGGAGAGCAGGTTGAAAGCCCGCGAGCGCTTTTTGCCATAGCGAAAAGGTCAGCAGATCCGGTGTAATTCCGGGGCCGACGGTTAAAGTCCGGATGGGAGAGGGTAACGATCCAGTCGGGCATGGACCCGCTCACGTTATTTTTTTGCCGCTTGTCGGCACTCCTAAGACTGCCCTGATTCTGGTAACCATAATGTTAATGAGGTTTTTTTACCATGAATCAGACGCTACTTTCCTCTTTTGGTACGCCTTTTGAACGTGTTGAACTTGCACTGGATGCGCTGCGTGAAGGACGCGGTGTGATGGTGCTTGATGATGAAGATCGTGAAAACGAAGGCGATATGATTTTCCCCGCAGAGACGATGACCGTAGAACAGATGGCGTTAACCATTCGTCACGGTAGCGGTATTGTTTGCCTGTGTATTACTGAAGACCGTCGTAAGCAGCTCGACTTGCCAATGATGGTGGAAAACAACACCAGCGCCTACGGCACCGGTTTTACCGTGACCATTGAAGCCGCAGAAGGCGTGACCACCGGCGTTTCCGCCGCTGACCGTGTCACTACGGTGCGTGCGGCAATTAAGGATGGCGCAAAACCGTCCGATCTTAACCGTCCGGGGCACGTTTTCCCACTGCGCGCTCAGGCGGGCGGCGTGCTGACGCGCGGCGGTCATACGGAGGCGACCATCGATCTGATGACGCTGGCCGGTTTTAAACCTGCAGGTGTACTGTGCGAGTTGACTAACGACGATGGGACGATGGCGCGCGCGCCGGAGTGTATCGCGTTTGCAGGCCAGCATAATATGGCGGTAGTCACGATTGAAGATCTGGTGGCTTACCGCCAGGCGCATGAGCGCAAAGCCAGCTGATCGAACGGATCATGGTTGAAAAAAGCCGATGAGATGTCATCGGCTTTTTTGTATTCCTTCGGTGCCATATCGTTCAGTTTCAAAGAACGACGAATAAGCTGAATGGTAAAATTATTGTGAGAAAAGCAGAGGCCTGAATGCAGACCTCTGCTTTGGTTTATCTATTCAGGTTATTTTCCTCTGGCCAGTTTCAATGCCCAGGCGCCGCTCATCACCAGCAGCAGAATCAGGCACAACCCAAAGGCCAACATACATGCCTGCGCCATGTTCATAAAGTGCCAGGGCGGAAGCAGATACCAGCCTTCGGACTGCTGGTAGAGATCGACAAACCACTGCTGTACGCTACTGAGCGTTACGCCATCAGGGACGATAGGCGCGTCATAACCGCAGTCTCCGGTAGGTTTAAACCACTCCGGTGCCCATTCCGCCAACGGTAAGTTGAAAGGAAAGGTCGGGTCAGTCGAACATCCTTGCACGCCAAAAAGTGAATCGGGGTCCGCATTATGTACCGCATGATGGATACCATTAAGCTTAATAGAAAACTTAATGCCCATAATGCTGCCATAAAACGCCGCGATGCAGCCAATCAGCTTCAGCACGATATTTTTGGGATTTATCGCCGCAATCACCCCGCCAATTACCATCACAAACATCGCGTAACGAATGTAAACACACTGTTCGCACGGCGCCATGTAGAGATAGATTTGGAAGAACGAGTGCGCCAGGATAATTAACCCTCCCATCGCGATGGCCATTAACAGCCACAGAAAGCGCTGTTCCTGCCATCTCACCAGCGTATCTACTGGTCTTGCGCGTAGGTCTCGCCATAATCCCTTAATAAAATCCATAATCGTTTCCCTGCTTATTTTTTAGTGGCCAGTTCCCGAACGAGTTCAGCCATAGAATCGATGGATTTGATGTTTTTGGTATAGATAAGGTACTTGCCGTTGACGACGTAAGCCGGAACACCCTGAATTTTGGCAACGTCATAGGCGGCTTTCCATTTTTCCAGAGTCTCCTGAACGGCAGGATCTTTCAGCGCCGCTTCAAAATCAGCCTGGCTCATGCCTGCGGCGTCCAGCCCGGTTTTAATAAATGCCGCCGGATCTTTCCCATCTGACCAGCGCTCTTTCTTATCATGGTAAGCCGCATACCAGGCGAACTTCGCTTTTTTGAATTGTGATTTAGCATCAAATAACGAAATCCCGGCAGCTTTATCTTTGGCGATCAGGACTGCAAATACTTCGCTGGCCTGTTTGCCATATTCGCCTTTTGTTTCCAGGTGGAACGGAGTGAACGTAACGAGATCGGCTACTTTATCAGAAACCGGACCTGTTACGGCTTTGTCATATTTGTAGCAGAAAGGGCAGGCGTAGCTAAATACCTTAATCAGCGTTTTATCCGCATTAGGAATCGGTTTCTCCAGAACCATATAATCTGTGCCCTCGGTAAAAGCCGATGCCGCAAAAGGAGTGACCAATGCCGCGGTTAATACTACGCTTTTAAATAAAGAGGTAATCCATTTAGATGACATATTAATTCCTTCCCGTTATTTATTTAAACATTTGCGTTGGATGAACCAGTAATGCACGATAGTGAGTCTGGTTGGGTTTATCCGACAGCACATCAATTTCAACTTTCACTTCTTTCGTTTTATAGTCAATCTCATTCAGTTTGCCGACTGTGGGTTTACCAACGTCGAACAGGTTAATAGAACCGCCAAAGCCGAACATGGTGTCGCGGTCTTTTTGATATTCAACAACCGAGGTAATAGGACTATAGAAATCATATCCACGTTCTTTACCGTATTCCCAAACTTGTTGTACGGTGCCTTTCTTCTCATCGATCTTATATTCGACAAAACGGGAATATTTCATGGTCGGTAGAGCCGGTTGCTCCAGGCCGCGACCATCGCCGTTATCAAAGACCGTTAACGTGCCTTTGCTGGAAAGCCATGCCGTATGTTGGGTATAGGTGAAATCGAAATCGGTGTCCTTACACTTGCCGTTTTCGTCACAGGTCAACGGCTTACCATGATCGTCTACCGGTTTCAGCAATTTACTGGCTAGCTGCTTATTCCAGCCTTTAGACGGTGCCAGTATCCATTTCACCTGCTTATCGCGACCAATTTTTACAATACCCTGATGGCGGGAAGAAAGGATGATGGAGTCGTCTTTCGCGTCATAAGCGATAGAGTTGACGTGCGCCCAGTTACGACCGGCACCAACGCCAAGCGCATCGCCATACGGCGTATCCGGTTCGAGTTTCGCCTGCTGTCCGGCATGGGCCAGATCGACGTTCACGCATACTGCGCCCGCATCCAGCGCGCCGAGCAGCGCATCACGCATAGGGTCGAGGATTTTGGTTAAATCCCAAACGTCTACTACGCGGCCAGACTTATCAACCTCAATGATTTGGTCACGAATCGTATGAACATGTATGCCGTCTTCTTTGCGGTAATCGCGTTTGCCGACGCGCAGCAGTACGGTGCCGTTCACGGTTTCGATGGATTCATGAGACGCATCCAGGAACCCGCGCGGCAGTTTGTGATCGGCAAGAATTTGCCCCATCATGTCAAACTCGTACCAGTGTTGGCCCTGCACCGCGGTAAAGGTGCCGCGAGGCGTTTCACGAATACCCATCAGATAGCCGCGTTTGTTGATATTCATATCGTGGCCGTCGTAGAAGGTATCTTGATCCAGCCACCAGCGGTATTCACCCTGGGTGTCGACTACAAACGTATAAGGGGCGATATCGAAAGGCAAAGCCCCGCCCGCCGGACCGGCATCAAGAATGCCCGCATTTTTATCTTTTTCGCCATGCCAGTGAAATTCAGCGCCCTGCGGCGTAAAGGTATGGGTATTTACCAGATAAAGGCGATCTTCAAATCCTGGCGCGACTTTAATAACTTTCGTTTGCTGGAGATCTGAAATAGAACGGTTATCCATATAATGGTTGACGATGGCGGACGTCTGCACCACATAGTCATCCTTCATGGCTTTGCCGTTTTCTTTATATTCTACCGTGACGTTGTTGGCAAATTTCTGATAAAGACCAAAAATAGGAATACCGTCATAGGTTTCTAAAGATTCTTTCCCAACGGTATAAGTAACGGGAACGCCTTTTTCCCCTTTGCCATGTACAGTAACTTTAACGTCTGAAATAACATGGCTATCTAATTCCACCAGTGCGGTGAGAGGGGCATTACCGTAAGGATCGACAACGACTGCGCCTAATTTCCCTGCGGGCTGCGCCGGTTGAAAACCTGCGGCAAACGTACTGGCTGCGGTGAGTCCGCATGTCAGTGCGACGGCGCCGGCAAGTATTGTTTTCCGGTATTGGTCAAACATGGATATATCTCCTTATATACAACTTCTAAATATAATACTTCTGAATATACTATGTTTTTATGAATAATAAATGAGGTAAATGATTGGTCTTTAAATATAAGTCATGATGCTGTTACTTATTTTAAAGTATATTCTGTATCAATATTTTTTAATTGCCTGAGTGAGTCGATAGTAGGAGTGTGATATTTTAAGAACAATATAAATTAGTACGAAGTGTGATCTTATCGACATTGTTTTCTGCTTAATACCTCTTTCATTATTGTGTTTCACCACTGATTTATATGATCAAAATCATTTATTTGTTCCACAAATATGCCAGTATATGAATACGTCAAAATAAGGGTATGTAAAATTTTAACGTTAAATGTTTAGTGATGTTAAATTTTAAGGGTAAAAAGGATGTTTATTGCCTGGTATTGGATAATATTAATCGTTCTGGTGGTAGTAGGGTATATTTGCCATATGAAGCGTTATTGCAGAGCGTTTCGGCAAGACAGAGATGCATTACTTGAAGCGCGAACGAAACGTTTTCGCCAGACGAGCGAAGGCGGCAGCGTGATGAATGAGCAGAAATAGCGCATATCCTTGACGGGCAGCCGGATGTTGCCTGGCTAAAGGCCTGCATCCGGCGCGACGTTTCTCTTAACCGATACCTATCGTCTGCAAAATGACGAGACTAAGCCCCATGATGGACATACCGCAAAGCACGCCATAGCTGGGGTTATTGTTAGGATCGATCTCTTTTGCCAGCGGCATCAGTTCATCGACGGAGAGCGCCACCATAATACCGGCGACTGCCGCCATGATAGCCGCCATAACGATCGGTGAAACCAGGCTGCCCAAAATCAGCCACGCCAGCACGCCGCCAAGAATTTCCGCCATGCCGGAGATACCGGCCCAAAAAATCGCGGTACGTTTTGAGCCCGTCGCGGCATAAACCGGGCCGGCAACCGCCAGACCTTCAGGAATATTGTGCAACGCCACCGCCAGTGCGATGCCGAAACCCAGTTCAAGATTGCTGCTGGCAGTGACAAAGGTGGCGATCCCTTCCGGAAAGTTGTGCAGGCTAATGCCGAGCGTCAATAAAATCGCAGTGCGTTTTATCGAGCCGGGAAGCGGCTGCTGCCTTTTTTGCATCAGATCCTGCGGATGAGCGTGAGGAAGCAGGCGGTCCAGCCCGAAGTAGCCCAACAGGCCGATAATAAACATTCCGTAGCCCAGTACGGGCGACATTCCCTCGGTATCAAGCGCGGCGGGCAGCATCTCCATCAGCGAGATGAGCAGCATGATCCCTGCGGCGAAACCCAGCGAAAAAGCCAGCACGCGGTTAGACGGTTTTTGGCCGAGAACGCCAAGAAACGCGCCAATAAAGGTGGCGGCGCCCGCCAGTAAGGTCAGAATAAGTGGTACTGACATCCATTACTCCTTATCAATTTGCCGTCCGAACCTGACCTTCAAAATAACTGATGATCTTCATCATAGTTATCTGAGTTCTTCCTCTGTGAAGAAAGCGTATGGTGATGTTAACAAAATGTCTTTCCTGTAAGGATAACATCATGTCTTTAACGTGTATGCCAGCATTGTTTTTGGGGCATGGCAGCCCGATGAACGTGCTGGACGATAACGATTATACCCGCGCCTGGCGGCGATTGGGGGAAGCCCTGCCGCGACCACAGGCGATAGTGGTGGTGTCGGCGCACTGGTATACCCGTGGGACGGGCGTCACAGCGATGGAAAGGCCGCAAACTCTCCATGATTTTGGCGGTTTTCCGCAGGCGCTGTATGACACGCATTATCCGGCCCCGGGATCGCCTGCGCTGGCGCAGCGTCTGGTTGAACTGTTGGCTCCCGTTCCCGTCGCGCTCGATAAAGAAGCGTGGGGATTTGATCACGGCTCCTGGGGCGTATTGATCAAGATGTACCCGAATGCGGATATTCCGATGGTGCAGCTTAGTGTTGATAGTACCAAACCGGCGGCATGGCATTTTGAGGTGGGCCGTAAACTGGCGACGCTGCGTGACGAAGGTGTGATGCTGGTGGCCAGCGGGAATGTGGTTCATAACCTGCGGACTGTGCGTTGGCACGGTGACAATATACCGTATCCCTGGGCGGCGTCATTTAATGACTTTGTGAAAGCCAATCTGACGTGGCAGGGGCCGGTAGAACAGCACCCGCTGGTGAATTATCTGCAACATGAAGGGGGGGCCTTATCGAACCCGACGCCGGAGCACTTTTTGCCTTTGCTGTATGTACTTGGCGCCTGGGACGGGAAGGAACCTATCACCATCCCGGTCGACGGTATTGAGATGGGCAGTATAAGTATGTTGTCGGTGCAGGTGGGGTAGGCCGGATAAGGCGCTGAATGATTGCCCGATGGCGCTACGCGCATCGGGCTTACAGGAGAATCTATCCTTCGACAAAAATATGTGGATAGAAGCGGGAGAGATCCTGGGTGATCAGCGCCCGATCTTCACGGATACCAATTCCGGCGGGCTGATCGTTAATCAGCCAGCTACCAATCAGGGTGTAACTGTCGCCGAATTTTGGCAGCGGATAGAACTGTTGCACGATCATACCCTCTTCGCCATACGGGCCTTCCACGGATTCGATCGTTTTACCGTTCTCAATAATCGATACGTTCGCCCCTTCGCGGGAGAAGATCGGTTTCACGACATATTTATCCATTGGCGGATGTTCGTCTTCGGCGAAATACGCAGGCAACAGATTCGGATGGTCCGGGAACATCTCCCACAACAGCGGCAACAACGCTTTATTGGAGATAATGCTTTTCCAGGCCGGTTCCAGCCAGCGCACGCCGGCATCTTCCAGCTTGGTGGAAAACATCTCGCGCAGCATAAATTCCCACGGATAGAGCTTGAACAGGTTCGCAATGACCTGATCCTGCAGATCCGTAAATTGGCCTTTTTCCCCCAGACCAATATCGTCGATATAGAGAAATTCGGTGGCGATTTCCGCTTCGGCCGCGCAGTCCTGTAAATACTGAATGGTGCCGCGATCCTCAACCGTATCGCGACAGCAGGTGAGATGCAGCAACTGAAAACCGTACTGCTCGCGAAGTTCAGCAAAGCGTTCAATCAGCTTTTCCTGCAGGCTATTAAACTG
The DNA here is from genome assembly GCF_020150755.1 of Salmonella sp. A29-2. Classification (NCBI taxonomy): domain Bacteria; kingdom Pseudomonadati; phylum Pseudomonadota; class Gammaproteobacteria; order Enterobacterales; family Enterobacteriaceae; genus Salmonella; species Salmonella sp. A29-2. Next base: position 691,252 of record NZ_CP083731.1, read on the forward strand.
ATCGCTGCCTTCCGGCAGATTGCCCGCGTTGATCTGATCTTCCAGCCAAATCCACTGGAAAAACGCCGCTTCATACAGCGACGTTGGCGTGTCGGCATTATTTTCGAGCAGCTTAGGCTCGCCGATGCCGTCCCAGGCCAGATCGAGGCGGGAATAGAGCGACGGTTGTTGCGTTTGCCAGGACTGGCGAACAAAACCCCAGGTATGTTTTGGAATACGAAACTTCGTCATCAGCTCATCGCTGGCGATGACGCGTTCTACTACCTTGAGGCACATCTGGTGCAACTCGGCGGTAACGTCTTCCAGTTTTTCCACCTGGGCGAGCGTTAACTTGTAATAAGCGTCTTCACACCAGTACGGTTCACCATACATAGTGTGAAAATTAAACCCGTATTCAGTCGCTTTATCGCGCCAGTCCGGGCGCTCGGTAATACTGACTCTTTCCATGCGTATCAGCCGCCCATCGAACGTGTTGAAGTACCGGCAGCGCTACGCTGCATGGTGCTCTGTTTGGCGACGGATTCGCCAAAACCGCCGCGGGTAACGGTTGTTGTGGTGGCAGGTTTCGGCGCCATCGCGGTTTTCGGTACGGTCATTGTCCGGCCCGGTTGCGCCGCGCCGTAGTTTTTACCTGCCGCATCGGTATATTTGCCGTATGCAGGGCTGGCCGGGTTTTTCGAGCTAAACAGCGGCTGTTGCGCAAAGCCTGCGCCGCCGCCCATCAGACGCCCCATCATGTAACCTGCCATAAGCGGCATCCAGAAACTGCCGCTGGATTGTTGGGCCTGCGCCTGATTTTCCGGCGCCATGCCAGCCTGTGCGGGCGCTTGCTGGCACTGGCCTTCGCCAAACTCAGCGACGCAATCTTCGCGTGTAGCGTACTTAGGCGCAGTACGTTCGGCCTCTTTCAGCGCATTGTTATACGCGGTTGTACACTCCGCGCTTTTGCCCGGATTCGCCGCTGAACAGTCATCAGCGTTTTGATACAGCGATACGGTTTCATCGCTTTTTTCACAGCCAGCCAGCATAAAAACAGCCGTAACCGCCAGGGCGACCGGCGTTAAATGCCGCGCGCTCCAGCTTTTGCGAAATGATGCGTGATGGATGGATTTTGTCCGTTTCATATTTGTCTTCCAGGACCCAGTGGTAAATACAACATGCGTTCAGAATAGAGGATGACTGGTCGAAATTGAAGCGAGAAAAGGCGAGAATGCGGCGGAATAGCAGGATCTTTACGTTGTCTTACGTTCAGGCGCGGCTTTATGACAGGTAGCGCCGCGCTTACCAGACCTACAAGGGCATAGGTCTGATAAACGCAGCGCCAGCGAATAACTTATCAATGCCGGAATGGATTGCCGTTATTGCTGTTGGCGCGAGCGGCGGTCGGCTGTACTGCCGGCGCGGCGCTATGAGCATTATAACCGTCTGCGGCAGCATCCTGCTCTGGCGTTTCCGGCGCTACGCTTTCCGGCGACGTCGGGATAGGTTTACCCAACGTACTGTTAAGCGCGAGCAGATCCTGCTCGTTCAGCGTACCGAGCGCATATTTGATATTTAACTGATTAATCAAATAGGTATAACGCGCGTTGGCCAGTTGCTGCTTGGCATCATACAGAGTGGTGGTGGCATCCAGTACGTCAACAATGGTACGTGTACCGACCGAGTAACCGGCTTCCATTGCATCCAAAGAACTTTGCGCGGAAACGACTGCCTGTTTATACGCGTTGATGCTGCTGATGGAGGCGTTAATATTGTTAAAGGAAGAACGTACGGTCTGCACCACGCTACGGTGCGCGCTTTCCAGCTGTTCGCTTGCGCCGACGAAGTTATACTGCGCCTGTTTTACCTGCGAGTTAACCATCCCGCCTTGATACAGCGGCAGGGAGAAGTTCAGGCCGATTTTATTCTGCCCCATGTTGCTATCGTCGTACTGGGTGGAGTTGGTTTTAGAACCGCTATAAGAGGTATCAGAAATGCCGGTTGAGGCCGTTAAATTCAGCGTCGGCAGATGGCCATCCTGCGCCTGACGGATTTGCTCGCGCGCCAGATCCTGACTTAAACGCGCCTGCAACAGCGACAGGTTACGGTTTTCCGCTTCCTTCAGCAGCGCATTAACAGCTTTAGGCTTGTCGGTTTTAAAATGTTCGACGTTAAGCGACGCCAGCTCCGGGTAATAATTGCCGGTTACCTGGCGCAGCTCTTCTACCGCGTTATCCAGGTTGTTGCGGGCGGTCACTTCATTCGCCAGTACGGTATCATATTGCGCACGGGCGTTTTGCACGTCGGTAATGGCGACCAGACCCACGTTAAAACGTTGCGTCGTTTGATCTAACTGACGGTAGATAGCCTCTTTTTGCGCCTGGGTATAGGAAAGCACATCAATAGCGTTCAATACCTTAAAATACGCGTTCGCGGTATTGAGGATCAGCGTCTGCTGATCGGTCTGATAGGTGACATCCTGAATGCCTGCTGCTTTTTCTTGCAGGGTGAGCCCACGCCATTTCGACATATCAAATAGCGTCTGCGTTAATTGCAGGGAAGCGCTGGTTTCATTGGAGTTGATACCGTTCGCATCGCGATAACCGTTGCTGTAGGTGTAGTCGGCACCTAAACCCAGTTGCGGCAGTAAAGGACTACGCGCTTCGTTAATTTTTTCGAATGCAGCATCGCGATCGGCAGCGGATTTACGCAATTCCGGGTTGCTCAGGCGTGCTTGCTGATAAACTTGCATCAGGTTCTCTGCCTGGCTTAGTGTGCTGAACCCCGACAGGCTCAGGCCGATAAGGATGGGGAGCAATTTCTTCATTTGCATTCCTTGTTGTGAAGCAGTATTTAGCGCTGATCAATTTGTAAAAATAATTGCTGATTCTAGCAGAATCCGCCACTGCAAAAAGTTGGCGTTACGTGCCATACGAGCCTTAATTGGCACCAATTTACCACAAGGGTGATAAAACAGCAGTCAACCACCCTTGAAATTCATCATTTAATCATTATTGCTAGCAGGGCAGCACAATGCGTAAATCAGACAACTTGCCAGTTACTTTCACCAAAAGCGATGTAGAAATTATTGCACGGGAAACGCGCTATCGCGGTTTTTTTTCATTGGATGTGTATCGATTCCGCCATCGTTTATTCAACGGAGAAATGAGTGGCGAGGTAAAGCGCGAAATTTTTGAGCGCGGGCACGCCGCCGTCTTGCTACCCTTTGACCCTGAACGTGACGAGGTGGTGCTGGTCGAACAGATTCGTATTGCCGCGTATGACACAAGCGTTACGCCGTGGCTGCTGGAGATGGTCGCCGGCATGATAGAAGAAGGCGAAACCATTGAGGCGGTCGCCCGGCGGGAGGCGATGGAAGAAGCGGGGCTGACCGTAGGCCGCACCCGACCGGTCATCAGTTACCTGGCGAGCCCAGGAGGAACCAGCGAGCGCTCATCTATTCTGGTGGGTGAAGTGGACGCCACGACCGCGGCAGGTATTCATGGTCTGGCGGATGAAAACGAAGATATTCGGGTTCATGTGGTAAGCCGGGAACAGGCATACCAGTGGGTAGAAGAGGGGAAAATCGACAACGCAGCCGCAGTCATCGCTTTGCAATGGCTTCAGTTGCATCATCAAGAGTTAAAAAACGAGTGGAAAAAATGAAGCGTTATACACCTGACTTCCCAGAAATGATGCGTTTGTGCGAAACCAATTTTTCGCAATTGCGCCGCCTGCTGCCGCGCAATGACGCCCCCGGTGAAACGGTGAGCTATCAGGTGGGCAACGTACAATATCGGTTAACGATTGTGGAATCGACCCGATACACTACGCTTGTAACGATCGAGCAAACGGCGCCAGCCATCACCTACTGGAGCCTGCCGTCGCTGACGGTGCGCCTCTACCATGATGCGATGGTGGCTGAAGTGTGTTCAAGCCAGCAGATCTTTCGCTTCAAAGCGCGGTATGATTATCCAAATAAAAAGTTGCATCAACGCGACGAAAAGCATCAAATTAATCAGTTTCTGGCCGACTGGCTACGATTCTGTTTAGCACATGGAGCGATGGCGATTCCGGTTTATTAGCGTCGTGAAACCTAAGGACACCATTTGGAAAGCCTGTTAACCCTACCTCTGGCTGGTGAGGCCCGAGTCAGGATTTTACAAATTACAGATACTCACCTGTTTGCCGAAAAGCATGAAACGCTGTTAGGCGTCAATACCTGGGAAAGTTACCAGGCCGTGCTGGAGGCTATTCGGGCGCAACAGTATGAATATGATCTGATCGTGGCCACCGGCGATCTGGCGCAGGATCAATCCGCTGCGGCTTATCAGCATTTTGCTGAGGGTATCGCAAGCTTTCGCGCGCCTTGCGTTTGGCTACCGGGCAATCATGATTTTCAGCCGGCAATGTACAGCGCGCTGCAAGAGGCGGGGATTTCCCCGGCTAAACGCGTGTTAATCGGTGAACAATGGCAGATTTTGTTGCTGGATAGCCAGGTGTTTGGCGTTCCGCATGGCGAACTGAGCGAGTTCCAACTGGAATGGCTTGAGCGTAAGCTCGCCGATGCGCCAGAGAGACAGACATTGCTCCTGTTGCACCACCATCCGTTGCCGGCAGGGTGCAGTTGGCTGGATCAGCACAGCTTGCGTAATGCTGGTGAGCTGGATAGCGTGCTGGCGAATTTCCCGCGTGTAAAGTATCTGCTATGCGGACATATTCACCAGGAGCTGGATCTCGACTGGAACGGACGGCGTCTGCTGGCGTCGCCGTCAACCTGCGTACAGTTCAAACCGCACTGCGCGAACTTTACGCTGGATACTATCGCGCCGGGCTGGCGTACGCTGGAGCTCCGGGCGAACGGCGTCCTGGAGACGGAAGTGCATCGCCTGCAGGATACCCGGTTCCGACCCGATACCGCTTCGGAAGGATACTGATGTCTACGCTTCTCTATTTGCACGGATTCAACAGTTCCCCTCGCTCGGCAAAAGCGTGCCAGCTAAAAAACTGGCTGGCGGAGCGTCATCCGCATGTTGAGATGATCGTCCCTCAACTACCGCCGTATCCTGCCGATGCGGCGGAGTTGCTGGAGTCTCTCGTGCTTGAGCATGGCGGTGCGCCATTAGGGCTGGTAGGATCGTCGCTGGGTGGTTATTACGCCACCTGGCTGTCGCAATGTTTTATGCTGCCGGCTGTGGTGGTGAATCCCGCCGTGCGGCCCTTTGAATTACTAACCGACTATCTCGGTCAGAACGAGAACCCCTACACCGGGCAGCAATATGTGCTAGAGTCTCGCCATATTTATGATCTTAAAGTCATGCAGATTGACCCGCTGGAAGCGCCGGACCTGATCTGGCTACTGCAACAGACGGGCGATGAAGTGCTGGATTACCGCCAGGCGGTGGCATATTACGCCTCCTGCCGTCAGACAGTGACCGAGGGGGGTAATCACGCATTCACGGGCTTCGAAGATTATTTCAACCAGATTGTCGATTTTCTTGGACTGCACAGTTGCTGACAATCAATTCGAATTGCTAATTAAACCATGACGCAAACTTATAACGCTGATGCCATTGAGGTACTCACTGGGCTTGAGCCGGTACGCCGCCGCCCGGGGATGTACACCGATACGACCCGCCCCAACCATTTGGGTCAGGAAGTGATTGATAATAGTGTGGATGAAGCACTGGCAGGTCACGCCAAACGCGTGGATGTCATTTTACATGCCGATCAATCGCTGGAAGTGATTGACGACGGACGCGGGATGCCGGTGGATATCCATCCGGAAGAGGGGGTTCCGGCGGTAGAACTGATCCTCTGTCGACTTCATGCCGGCGGTAAATTCTCCAATAAGAACTATCAGTTCTCTGGTGGTCTGCATGGGGTGGGGATTTCGGTAGTGAATGCCCTGTCAAAGCGCGTGGAAGTGACCGTGCGCCGCGACGGTCAGGTCTATAACATCGCGTTTGAAAACGGCGAAAAAGTGCAGGATTTGCAGGTTGTCGGCACCTGCGGTAAACGTAATACTGGCACCAGCGTGCATTTCTGGCCGGACGAAAGTTTCTTCGACAGCCCGCGTTTTTCTGTCTCTCGCTTAATGCACGTTCTGAAAGCAAAAGCGGTGCTGTGTCCCGGTGTGGAAATCACTTTTAAAGATGAAGTGAATAACAGCGAGCAGCGCTGGTGCTACCAGGATGGTCTGAACGACTATCTGGGCGAAGCGGTAAACGGCCTGCCGACGCTGCCGGAAAAGCCGTTTATCGGTAATTTTAACGGTGAAACGGAAGCGGTTGACTGGGCGCTATTGTGGCTGCCGGAAGGCGGCGAATTACTGACGGAAAGCTACGTCAACCTGATCCCGACCATGCAGGGGGGGACGCACGTCAACGGTCTGCGCCAGGGCCTGCTCGACGCGATGCGCGAATTTTGCGAATACCGCAATATTCTGCCGCGCGGCGTCAAACTGTCGGCGGAAGATATCTGGGATCGCTGCGCTTATGTGCTCTCCGTGAAAATGCAGGACCCGCAATTTGCCGGGCAGACCAAAGAGCGTCTGTCGTCGCGTCAATGTGCGGCATTTGTTTCCGGCGTGGTGAAAGATGCTTTCAGCCTGTGGCTGAACCAGAACGTGCAGGCGGCGGAACAACTGGCAGAGATGGCGATTGCCAGCGCGCAGCGGCGACTGCGCGCCGCAAAAAAAGTGGTGCGCAAAAAGCTCACCAGCGGTCCGGCGTTGCCGGGGAAACTGGCGGACTGTACCGCGCAGGATCTTAATCGGACCGAGCTGTTCCTTGTGGAAGGGGATTCGGCAGGCGGTTCCGCCAAGCAGGCGCGCGATCGCGAATATCAGGCGATCATGCCGCTCAAAGGTAAGATCCTTAACACCTGGGAGGTCTCTTCCGATGAAGTGCTGGCCTCGCAAGAGGTGCATGATATTTCCGTGGCGATCGGTATCGATCCGGACAGCGACGATCTGAGTCAGCTGCGCTACGGCAAGATCTGTATCCTGGCGGATGCGGACTCCGATGGTTTGCATATCGCTACTCTGCTTTGCGCGCTGTTTGTCAGACATTTCCGCGCGCTGGTGAAGAATGGTCATGTCTACGTCGCGCTGCCGCCGCTATACCGTATCGATTTGGGTAAAGAGGTCTATTACGCGCTGACGGAAGAAGAGAAGGCGGGCGTACTGGAACAACTGAAGCGTAAGAAAGGCAAGCCGAACGTACAGCGTTTCAAAGGCCTGGGAGAAATGAACCCGATGCAGTTACGCGAAACCACGCTTGATCCGAATACTCGCCGCCTGGTGCAGCTCACCATTAGCGATGAAGACGATCAGCGTACTAACGCGATGATGGATATGCTGCTGGCGAAGAAACGTTCTGAAGATCGACGCAACTGGCTACAGGAAAAAGGCGATCTCGCGGATCTCGACGTGTAACGGTTGTTGCACACTTTATCCGGTCTGCGCGGCGCAGGCCGGATAAGCGAATCCGACATGACGCCGCAGCCTGATGGCGACACTTGCGCATCGCATCAGGGCGACGTCAGACGAGGGTAATAACTTAAACGCCGGATTCCAGAATACGAATATTCATTTCCAGCACATCGTCTTTTACCGCGTCGCTATAGGCTTTCATATGCGGGGTTTGCAGATGCGCCTCAAGGTGCGCAACGCTTTCCCACTGTTCAATCATCACGATCGAGTCAGGCGCCAGAGTCTGAAAACTCACGCCCGCGGCATGATCCACCATCGGTGCGTAACCGTGGCACCCCTCTTCTTTAAGAACGGTTGGAATAATTTTCGCAAACTGGTCGAGGACGGCCTGACGGTGATGTTGGCCCGGACGTGTGCGAATTTCGGCAATGACGGTAAGCATGGTTAACTCCTTCTAATTCCAGGATGACCAGTTAAGCAAAAATTTCGCTCAGATGCTTGCGATATTCTGCGGTATAGCGCGGAACATCCGGCATTTTAATCACGTCGTTGGCAATAAACGTTGGCAGCGCGTCCATGCCCAGGAACTGGTTGGCTTTATGGAATGGCAGATAGACGCCATCTACGCCTACGCCGTGGAAAAATTGATCTTTTTCGGTAAATGCTTCCATCGGCGCGTTCCACGTCAGTGACAGCATATATTTTTTCCCCTGCACCAGACCGCCGGAACCGTACTTTTTAGCGGCATCGGAACGCGTGCGGCCATCGCTGGCATAGAGCGTGCCGTGACCTTCGGTAAAGACATCATCCATATATTTTTTTACTGTCCATGGCGCGCCCATCCACCAGCCTGGCATCTGCCAAATCACCACGTCAGCCCAGACGAAATTCTGCACCTCTTCTTTAATGTCATAGTCGCTGTCGGCGCGGACGATCTTAACCTGATGACCCAGATCGCGCAGAAGCCCATCGGCAACTTCGGTCAGGGTGTCATTCAACTGGCCGTTGGAGTGCGCGAATTTTTTCGCCCCGTTGATAATCAGGATGTTACTCATTTTGTGTCCTCAAGAAATGCGTTTGCTGCTGATTCTACGCTGACGGGCGGTGCGGTGAAATTAGCAAAATGTGCAAAGTCTTTTGCGTTTTTGGCAAAAGTCTCTGTTACCAACTTACTACGGCCTCAAATCCACCTTCCGCGGCGTTGCCAAACGACACCGTCATGCCGTGCAGCGTAGCGATGCGACGGACGATTGATAATCCCAGACCGCTGCCGGTCACACTTTGGCCTGGCGGGCGGTAAAAACGCTCGCCGATATGCGTCAGAATCTCTGGCGCTACGCCGGGGCCATTATCTCTGACGGTGAAGCTGCGGGCATGTAAGGTAACGTCGACGACGCTGCCCTGCGGACTGTAGCGAATCGCATTATCCAGCAGGTTACGTACTAACAGGCTTAAGAGTAGCGGCTGACCGGTACGTATGACGTCATGGGCGTTAAGCTGTAAACGCACGTCGATATTCGCCTGCTGCGCCGGATGATAAATATCCATTACCGCGGACTGCAGCAGCTCTTCCAGCGAAATCTCCGCTACATCCTGCAAATTATTGAGCGAGTCGAGACGCGATAACGTCAGTAGCTGATCGACCAGCCGCGTGGCGCGATCGATCCCCGCATGGAGCTGGGTCAGCGCTTTATCACGCGATAGCGGATCGTCGCCCGAGAGCTGCGCCACCTCGGTTTGTACTTTCAGCGCGGCCAGCGGGCTGCGCAATTCATGGGCGGCGTCGGAGGTAAATCGCCGTTCGCGCACCATCATGGAGTGGATGCGGCTAAAAAGCTGATTAAGCGCTTCGACCAGTGGGCGAACCTCGCTCGGTACGCCTTTGGCGTCGAGCGGCGTTTCCGATTCCGGCGACCGGAAGCGTAGCGCCTGCGCCAGTTTTTTCAACGGTCTGAGCTCGCGGTGAAGCAGGAGCAATAAAATCAGCAGCATGAAGGGAAGGGCGATCAGCCACGGCGTTAATTGCGCCGCTACGATCGCCAGCGCCATATCTTCGCGGTAATCCCACTCCTGACCGACGACGATACGATACTTGCCGTCCGCCGAGTTCAACCACAAAAAACGCCAGAGGTCGTTGTCATCCTTCAGATAGCCATTGTCGAAACCTTCCCGGCGATAGCGATACGGAATATCCTGGCCGTTGTCGCCATCATGCAGCAACATTTTGCCGTCAGCGGAAAAGATGGCGAACGCCAGCGCATCGTCATCGATATGCCCATGTTTTAATTTCTTTGGCGTATGCGCCATGCGCTGCGGGGCGTTGATCTCGTTAAGATCGAGGGTGCTAAGCCGTCTGGCGAACAACATCAACTGTGTGTCAAACAGCTCGTCGACATTATCCGTCGTCTTTCTCCAGGCCACAAAACTGGAGATTGCCCAGGTGATGGAGACCAGAATCAGGAAAATAAGCGTCAGCCTGACGCGCAGGCTGAGACGTTGCGTCAATTTCATGCGTCACCCAGGGTGTAGCCGATGCCGTGTACGGTGCGAATAAATTCGCTGCCGAGCTTGCGGCGTAAATGATGAACATGGACTTCCACTGCATTGCTGGACACGTCGTCATCCCAGTTATACAGCTTCTCTTCAATAAGCTTGCGCGGCAGCACGCGACCTTTGTTGCGCAGTAAGAGTTCCAGCAACGCGAACTCTTTTGGTTTTAAGGCCAGCGGTTCGCCGGCAAGCGTCGCGACGAGATTGCCTGGATTGAGCGTCACCTGGCCGTGGCGCAATTCGCTACTGGCCTGACCGCTGGCGCGGCGTACCAGCGCCTCCAGACGGGCGGCGACCTCAATGAGCGCGAAAGGTTTACATAAATAGTCATCGGCGCCCAGACGTAGCCCCTCGACGCGCTCTGCTAACGCGTCACGCGCCGTCAGGATCAGTACCGGTTCCTGTTTACCCTTTTCGCGCCATTCGCGCAAAATATCCCGTCCGTCCATGCCTGGCAGCGTCAAATCTAAAATAACCGCATCATAAGGCGCGCTGTAAAGCGCCTCTTTGCCCGGACGTCCCTCGGTAAACCAGTCGACGCTGAAACCCATTTTACTCAGGCCCGCTTTTATGCCATCGCCAATAAGTGTGTCATCTTCTACCAGTAAAATTCGCATCTGTTCTTCCTTGCGGTAACTCGCGTTACCGTCAGTTAACCTTGTCGCCGCAGGCGATGTACAGAAAAAAAGATTCTTTTTTTGCCTTAAGAAGTTGTTAAGGATTACCTTATTAAATGGATCTGAAACGACATGAAAGGGAAAAGTAATCATGAAAAAATTAGCTGCAATCGTTGCCGTTATGGCACTGTGTTCTACCCCGGTTCTGGCGGCTCAGCAGGGCGGTTTCTCCGGCCCGTCGGCGACGCAAACGCAAGGCGGCGGATTTGTCGGCCCGAACGGCAGCAGCACGACGGTAGAGAGCGCTAAATCGCTGCGTGACGATGCGTGGGTAACGCTGCGCGGGAATATCGTCGAGCGCATTTCCGACGACCTGTATGTGTTTAAAGATGCGACCGGTACTATCAATGTGGATATTGACCACAAGCGCTGGAACGGCCTGACCGTAACCCCGCAGGATACCGTTGAAATTCAGGGTGAAGTGGATAAAGACTGGAACTCTGTCGAAATCGACGTAAAACAGATTCGTAAAGTGAATCCGTAATCCCACATTGCGCAAGATCGGTCAGGATTCACAGCCGCCCGGTGGGCAGAATAGGCCACAAGGAGGCAGTGATGAATGACCTGATCAGCGCGGCTTATTCCGAACGTCTGCGGCGCGTTTGCGACCACATTGAGCGTCATCTGGATGAGCCTCTGTCGCTTGAGGCGTTAAGCCGGATGGCGCACAGCTCGCCGTTTCATTTTCACCGGCAGTTTACCGTCTGGAGCGGGCTTCCGCTCTATCGCTATATCCAGTGGCTGCGTTTGCGCCGGGCGTCATGGCGGCTGGCGTTTAATCCGCAAGATAAAGTTATCGATATCGCGCTGGATGCTGGATTTCAGAATCCGGAGTCGTTCACACGTGCTTTCAAAACCGCGTTTGGTCAAAGCCCGTGCCGGTTTCGGCAATCGCCGGACTGGCTGGCCTGGCACCAACGCGTTCCTAAACTTGCGTTACAGGAGCAGCATGTCATGGACGTAAAAATTGTTGAATTTCCACCTACCCGCGTCGCGATGCTGACGCATCTGGGGCATCCGGATAAGGTCAACGCCAGCGCGGCGAAATTTATTGCATGGCGGCGCGAAACGGGCCAGTCGCCGATTGCCAGCAGTCAAACTTTTGGTATTGCCTGGCACGACCCGCAGACGACGCCGCCGGATCAATTCCGCTTTGATATCTGCGGCAGCGTCCACCAGCCGATAGCCGAAAATGACGTTGGCGTGGTGAATAGCGAGATTCCTGGCGGGCGCTGCGCGGTGGTACGCCATCAGGGATCGCTCGACAGCCTCCCGGAGAGCGTGTGGTATTTATTCCGCGAATGGCTACCGGCCAGCGGCGAGACGCTGCGCGATTTTCCGGTCTTCTTCCAGTACCTGAATTTCGTCCATGAGGTGGCGGAACATGAGCTGCTGACGGATATCTATCTGCCGCTTCGTTAACTTCCTCGTCACCTGGCTCACGGTTTGTGACTCAGACCGTGAGATAGGGTATTATCTGCGGCAATATTGCCGTCCGAACGGTCAGCATGCAGATTGAGGATCCCCTGTTAATGAGCGATATGGCAGAGCGCCTTGCGCTACATGAATTTACGGAAAACGCCTACTTAAACTACTCCATGTACGTGATCATGGATCGTGCGTTGCCGTTTATTGGCGACGGCCTGAAGCCGGTACAGCGCCGCATCGTCTATGCGATGTCAGAGCTGGGGCTGAACGCCAGCGCTAAATTTAAAAAATCCGCCCGTACCGTCGGTGACGTACTGGGTAAGTATCATCCGCACGGCGACATCGCCTGCTATGAAGCCATGGTGCTGATGGCGCAGCCGTTCTCTTACCGTTACCCGCTGGTCGATGGCCAGGGGAACTGGGGCGCGCCGGATGATCCGAAGTCATTCGCGGCAATGCGTTATACCGAATCTCGCCTGTCCAAATATGCCGAGCTGCTGTTAAGCGAACTCGGTCAGGGGACGGCGGACTGGGTGCCAAACTTCGACGGCACGATGCAGGAACCGAAAATGTTACCGGCGCGTCTGCCGAACATCCTGCTGAACGGCACCACCGGTATTGCGGTGGGCATGGCAACAGATATCCCGCCGCACAACCTGCGCGAAGTGGCGAAAGCGGCGATTACGCTGATTGAGCAGCCGAAAACGACGCTGGATCAGTTGCTGGATATCGTCCAGGGGCCGGATTACCCGACCGAAGCGGAGATCATTACCCCACGTGCGGAAATTCGTAAAATTTACGAAAACGGGCGGGGCTCCGTGCGTATGCGCGCGGTATGGACCAAAGAAGACGGCGCCGTGGTAATTTCCGCGCTGCCGCATCAGGTCTCTGGCGCGAAAGTGCTGGAGCAGATTGCTGCGCAGATGCGTAATAAAAAACTGCCGATGGTGGACGATCTGCGCGATGAATCGGATCACGAAAACCCGACGCGTTTAGTGATTGTGCCACGCTCCAACCGTGTGGATATGGAACAGGTGATGAACCATCTGTTCGCCACCACCGATCTGGAAAAAAGCTACCGTATTAACCTGAACATGATCGGTCTGGATGGTCGTCCGGCGGTGAAAAACCTGCTGGAGATCCTCACCGAGTGGCTGGCGTTCCGCCGCGACACGGTGCGCCGTCGCCTCAACTATCGTCTGGAGAAGGTTCTCAAGCGCCTGCATATCCTCGAAGGTTTGCTGGTGGCGTTTCTCAACATCGACGAAGTGATTGAGATTATCCGTAACGAGGATGAGCCGAAACCCGCGCTGATGTCGCGTTTCGGCATCAGCGAAACCCAGGCGGAAGCGATCCTCGAACTGAAACTGCGTCATCTCGCCAAACTGGAAGAGATGAAAATTCGCGGTGAGCAGGACGAGCTGGAAAAAGAGCGGGACCAGTTGCAGGGCATTCTCGCGTCCGAACGCAAAATGAATACCTTGCTGAAAAAAGAGCTACAGGCAGATTCCGATGCCTATGGCGACGATCGCCGTTCTCCGCTGCGTGAGCGCGAAGAAGCTAAAGCGATGAGCGAACACGATATGCTGCCGTCCGAACCGGTGACTATCGTGCTGTCGCAGATGGGCTGGGTGCGCAGCGCCAAAGGTCATGATATTGATGCGCCGGGGCTTAACTATAAAGCGGGCGACAGCTTTAAAGCCGCGGTGAAAGGTAAGAGCAATCAACCGGTGGTGTTTATTGATACCACCGGTCGCAGCTATGCTATTGATCCCATTACGCTTCCGTCGGCGCGCGGGCAGGGCGAACCGCTGACCGGCAAACTCACGCTGCCGCCGGGGGCGACCGTAGAGCATATGCTGATGGAAGGCGATGACCAGAAACTGTTGATGGCGTCGGATGCGGGCTACGGCTTCGTTTGTACGTTTAACGATCTGGTTGCCCGTAACCGTGCCGGTAAAGCGTTGATTACACTGCCGGAAAATGCGCACGTCATGCCGCCGCTGGTGATTGAAGACGAGCACGATATGCTGCTGGCGATTACCCAGGCCGGACGGATGTTGATGTTCCCGGTTGACTCTCTGCCGCAGCTGTCGAAAGGCAAAGGGAATAAGATCATTAATATCCCCTCTGCGGAAGCGGCGAAAGGCGATGATGGACTGGCGCACCTGTACGTGCTGCCGCCACAAAGCACTCTGACTATCCATGTCGGGAAGCGCAAAATCAAACTGCGCCCTGAAGAGTTACAGAAAGTGGTCGGCGAACGCGGACGCCGTGGCACATTAATGCGCGGCCTGCAGCGTATCGATCGCATTGAGATTGATTCACCGCATCGCGTAAGTCATGGCGACAGCGAAGAGTAAGACAGGGGCACCCGTAGGCCGGACAAGGCATTTAAGCCGCCATCCGGCGCTCTGCCGTTGCCGGATGACGACGCAGTAGCGTCTTATCCGGCCTACGGTTTCAGATCGGATTAACATTAAAATTTCCCGTAAAACCGTTGTTTATTCGTGCATTGCGATTAACAATACGTTTTTCCAGAGAGCCACACTTACCAAAATCCTAACCTGAATTTCAGGTGACGTAGAATGCCGGGCTCTTAGGCCTTCAGAGGTTGTTATGCTATATATTTTTCGTCTTATTGTTACCGTTATTTACTCCATTCTGGTCTGTGTTTTCGGTTCTATTTACTGCCTTTTCAGCCCACGTAACCCAAAACACGTGGCGACGTTTGGGCATATGTTCGGCCGTCTGGCCCCGCTGTTTGGCCTGAAAGTTGAGTGCCGCAAACCCGCCGACGCGGAAAACTATGGCAATGCTATCTATATTGCTAACCACCAGAATAATTATGATATGGTCACGGCGGCGAATATTGTGCAGCCGCCAACGGTGACGGTGGGGAAAAAAAGCCTGCTTTGGATCCCGTTTTTTGGGCAACTGTACTGGCTGACCGGTAATCTGTTGATTGACCGTAATAACCGCGCCAAAGCGCATAGCACCATTGCGGCAGTGGTTAACCATTTTAAAAAGCGCCGTATTTCTATCTGGATGTTCCCTGAAGGTACGCGTAGCCGGGGACGCGGCCTGCTGCCGTTTAAAACCGGCGCGTTTCATGCGGCTATCGCGGCTGGTGTGCCGATCATTCCTGTCTGCGTTTCCAACACCTCTAACAAAGTCAATCTAAACCGCCTGAACAACGGACTGGTTATTGTGGAAATGCTGCCGCCAGTCGACGTCAGCGAATATGGTAAAGATCAGGTTCGCGAGCTGGCGGCCCACTGCCGTGCGTTAATGGAGCAAAAAATCGCGGAACTTGATAAAGAGGTTGCGGAACGTGAAGCGACCGGTAAGGTTTAAGCAGCCTTACTCTGTTATTGTAGAAATCATTTTTTCAGGCACAACTCTTTAGCCTGTTTTACATGGAGCTTATATGTCATTCAGTCGGCGTCAGTTTCTTCAGGCATCGGGAATCGCACTATGTGCAGGCGCGATTCCCCTCAGGGCGAATGCTGCCGGTCAGCAACAGCCGTTGCCTGTTCCGCCGTTGCTGGAGTCCCGTCGTGGGCAGCCGTTGTTTATGACGCTACAGCGAGCGCACTGGTCCTTTACGCAAGGCACGCGCGCGCCGGTCTGGGGAGTGAACGGTCGTTATCTGGGGCCGACAATCCGCGTCTGGAAAGGCGATGACGTTAAACTCATCTATAGCAACCGCCTGGCGGAAAATGTCTCCATGACGGTTGCTGGTTTACTGGTGCCGGGGCCGCTGATGGGGGGCCCGGCGCGTATGATGTCGCCGAACGCGGACTGGGCGCCAGTGTTGCCGATTCGTCAGAGCGCCGCCACGCTGTGGTATCACGCTAACACGCCTAACCGCACCGCGCAGCAGGTGTATAACGGCCTGGCAGGAATGTGGCTGGTCGAAGACGACATCAGTAAAACGCTGCCCATTCCGAACCATTACGGCGTGGATGATTTTCCCGTCATTATCCAGGATAAACGGCTGGATAACTTTGGGACGCCGGAGTACAGCGAACCGGGAAGCGGTGGTTTTGTCGGCGATACGCTGCTGGTGAACGGCGCGCAAAGCCCCTATGTCGAAGTGTCCCGCGGCTGGGTGCGGTTACGGTTGTTGAACGCCTCGAACTCGCGGCGCTATCAGCTTCAGATGAGCGATGGCCGGGCGCTGCATGTGATTTCAGGCGATCAGGGCTTTTTACCTGCGCCGGTTTCCGTCAAACAGTTGTCACTGGCGCCCGGCGAGCGACGTGAAATCCTGGTTGATATGACCAACGGCGACGAAGTCTCGATCACCTGCGGGGAGGCGGCCAGTATAGTCGATCGGATTCGCGGTTTCTTTGAGCCTTCCAGTATTCTGGTTTCTACCCTGGTGCTGACGTTACGACCAACCGGATTGCTGCCGCTGGTGACCGATAATCTTCCGATGCGTCTGTTGCCGACGGAGATCATGAGCGGCGCGCCTGTCCGCAGTCGGGACATCAGTCTTGGCGACGATCCGGGGATTAACGGCCAACTGTGGGATGTGAATCGCATTGATATTACCGCCCAACAAGGCACCTGGGAGCGCTGGACGGTACGCGCCGATATGCCGCAGTCGTTCCATATTGAGGGCGTCTCTTTCCTGATTCGTAACGTCAACGGCGCTATGCCGTTCCCGGAAGATAGAGGCTGGAAAGATACCGTCTGGGTGGATGGGCAAGTCGAACTGCTGGTCTATTACGGTCAGCCGTCCTGGCCGCACTTCCCGTTCTATTTCAACAGCCAGACGCTGGAAATGGCTGACCGCGGCTCGATTGGACAAATGCTGGTGAATCCGGCGTCGTAAAGCGTCCGAGTACGGGTCTGAATAGCGCAGACCCGTCAGGGTTTTCAGGAAGGAGCAAACAGCGTGGGAAGCAGCAGACTCAACTGCGGGAAGTAGCAAATCATCGCCATGACCACAAAGAGTGCCAGAAACATCGGTAATAGCGGTTTGACGACTTTATCAATACTGATTTTGCCGATACTGCAACCGACGAACAAAATAGTGCCTACCGGGGGCGTACACAGTCCGATGGTTAAATTGAAAACCATAATAATGCCAAAATGGACAGGGTCGATTCCCAGATGTTGAGCAATGGGAAGGAAAATAGGCGTAAAGATTAGAATAGCCGGGGTAATATCCATAAACGTCCCGACGAATAACAAAATGAGATTGATAATCAGCAAGATGACCCATTTATTTTCGGACACGCTGGTAATCATTTCATTAATCAGTTCAGGAACATCAGCATTGGTCATCGCCCATGACATTCCCATTGAGCAGCCGACCAGTAAGAGAACAATAGAGCTGGTTACTACCGAATCCAGCAGAATATCGCGCAACTTACTCACATTAATTTCTCGATAAATGGCCGCCAGCGCCAGGCTATAGATTACCGCGATCGCAGAGGCCTCTGTTGGCGTAAATACGCCGCCGATAATGCCGCCGATAATAATAAATATCAGCAACAGGCTGGGCAACGAATCGCGGAATACCGACAGAAACTGCCGCAGGTTGATGCGTTCGGCAACCGGGTAATGGTGGCGATGGGCATACAGCGCCGCTACCGTCATTAAAGCCAGCGCGGTTAAGATGCCGGGCAGGTAGCCCGCCAAAAACAGGGCGGCGACAGAGGTGCCGCCGCTAGCCAGCGAATAGACAATTAGCACGTTGCTGGGCGGGATCATCAGGCCAATCGGCGCCGAAGCGACGTTGATCGCCGTAGAGAACGCCGGAGAGTAGCCCTCTTTTTCCTGTAATGGCGACATGATGCCGCCCACCGCGGCCGCAGAAGCGACAGCCGAGCCGGATATCGCACCAAACAGGGTGTTCGCCAGAATATTGCAGTGCGCCAGCGAACCGGGAAGGCGGCCAACTAACGCCTGAGCCAGATTCACCAGGCGCCGGGCGATTCCCCCGGTATTCATGATATTGCCGGCTAACACAAAAAAGGGGATCGCCAGCAGCGTAAAGCCATCGAGACCGACGGTCATTTTTTGTGAAATAACCGAGATTGCCGCATCCGGGGGAAGGGCTATCAGGATTGAGAATAAGGACGACAGCCCGATAGCGAATGTAATAGGAACGCCGACCGCCAGCATAATGGCAAAACTGCCAAATAAAACAATTATTGGGTAAATATATTCAAAGTCCATATATCCCTCGTTAGCGAAGATGGCGCTGATGATAATTATCAATAACGTTCACAATGGTGTAGTACACCAGGATGACGCCGCTAATCGGCATGACCCAATAGACTTTATCCATAGGCCATTTTAATACCGGGGACATTTGGCTGACGTGCGCCGCTTTTTCAACAATAATATCACCGCCGTACACCATAAAAATCAGTGCGAACACGGTAATAATCACCTGAATGATACTGTCGAGCACGAGGGCGGGCGTTCGGGAGAGTTTTTGCGCTAACAAATCGATAGCTAAATGTTTTTTTAATCCGGCGGTATAGACGCCGCCTAACAGAATCATCCACATAAAAAGAATCTGGGTGAATTCGTCGAGCGTGCTGCTTGGCGCGTTGAATATAAAGCGCGCCGCCACCTGCCAGGATACGCAGGCAACCATGACCGCCAGAATAATACAGCAGCACCCGGCCAGTATTTTGTTCAGTGCATTGGTGAGTATTCGCATATTACATCCTGTAAAGGGCAGGAGACCCCTGCCCGGCAGATTTACATATTCTCGATGTATTCCAGATCCTTCGCTGACTGAGCGTCTTTTGCGCGGAACTCATCAAACAAGGGCTTAACACGCTGTTTGAACGCGGATTTATCGATATCAACAACGGTCGCGTTCATGGCCTTCATGCTCTCATAAGCCTCTTTTTCCGCGGCGGGCCAGATGACGTCTTTCATTTGCTGCATGGATTCATCTGCGGCTTTATATAACGCTTTCCGCTCTTTATCGCTCAATTTGTTAAGTACTTTGGTACTGATGACCAGGACATCCGGCACCATCGTGTGCTCGTCGCGGGAATAGAATTTCGCCACCTCCGCATGACGCATATCGGCATAAACCACGGGGTTGTTTTCGCCGCCATCGACCACGCCTTGCTGGAGCGCGGTATAGAGTTCGCCTTGCGCCATCGGCGTCGGCACGCCGCCGAGCGCTTTCACCATCGCGATAGCGCTGGGGCTTTGCTGCACTCTGATTTTCATACCGGCTAAATCGTCGGGTTGAGTGATGGGCTTACTGGCGTAAAAACTGCGGGCGCCGCCGTCGTACCAGGTTAAGCCGACGAAGCCTTTGCTTTCGGAGGACGCGAGAATGCGTTTCCCTAAGTCGCTTTTCAGTACGTTGTAGTAGTGATCGCGGTCACGGAATAAAAACGGCAGGCTAAACACGCTATATTCCGGCGCAAAAGACTCCAGCGATGCCGCATTGACTTTCACCATTTGCAGAGCGCCGGAGTTCATCAATTCCAGCGATTCACGTTCGTTGCCCAGCGTGGCGTTGGGGTAAATACGAATATTTAATTCGCCGTCCGAATAGGCTTTCGCTTTGTCGGCCAGATAGCTCATCGCTTTGTGAACGGCGTGGCTTTTATCCTGATTGTGGCTTAGTTTCAGCGTGGTTTTGGCGAGCGCTGGAAATGCCAGTAGCAAACAGCCGGCCAGTAATACCGCTGATGTTGTGAATGAACGTGTGTTTTTCATATCTGCTTCCTTATAGGTTGGGATTCCTGTGGTTATCGTTGATTAATTAATAACCTGCTGATACGTAAGGTATTGCGTTGGGGAAAGGCGTGGTGATGGTGTTCTTTATCCCCTGAATTCTGTCAGCCAATTTAATTTAATCAATAGACCAAAGAAAGAGATCTGGTTCACAGAAGAAAGTCATGGTAAAAACAGTGTCGTGAGCAATTCAGCGAAGTTTTTTTATATATTGCTGATAATGTGATGTTTTTTTACTTTTTGTTGTTATGACGATACTGCGTTTTTAGACGTGGGTATAATTAATTGCATACCAATTTGAAGATATTCATAAGACCAATTTCAAACACCTCAGGCCAGGCCGTTGAAAGTTGTTTCTATTTCGCGCCAGCCCTGCATATAAGGCGATAATCTCCTTCATTTTCGCTATAGATACGGCTTATAATCCCCGACCTTTGATTATTTTTTTGCCAATCGTTTTGGAAGCAATATGAGCGCTATCTCCCTGATCCAACCGGATCGCGACCTTTTCTCCTGGCCGCAGTACTGGGCCGCCTGCTTTGGGCCGGCGCCGTTTTTGCCGATGTCACGTGACGAGATGGATCAACTTGGCTGGGATAGCTGCGACATTATTCTGGTAACCGGCGACGCTTACGTCGACCATCCGAGCTTCGGCATGGCGATTTGCGGTCGTATGCTGGAAGCGCAGGGCTTCCGCGTGGGGATCATCGCCCAGCCGGACTGGAACAGCAAAGACGACTTTATGCGTCTGGGAAAACCGAACCTGTTCTTCGGCGTCACCGCCGGCAACATGGACTCGATGATCAACCGCTACACCGCCGACCGTAAGCTGCGCCATGACGACGCCTACACCCCGGACAACGTCGCGGGCAAACGCCCGGACCGCGCCACGCTGGTCTATACCCAGCGTTGCAAAGAAGCGTGGAAAGATGTCCCGGTGATCCTCGGCGGCATTGAGGCCAGTCTGCGCCGTACCGCGCATTACGACTACTGGTCTGATACTGTGCGTCGTTCAGTGTTAGTCGATTCCAAAGCCGACATGCTGATGTTTGGCAACGGCGAGCGTCCGCTGGTGGAAGTGGCGCACCGTCTGGCAATGGGCGAAACCATCGATCAGATTCGCGACGTGCGTAACACTGCGATTATGGTTAAAGAAGCGCTGCCAGGCTGGAGCGGCGTCGACTCCACTCGTCTGGACACGCCGGGTAAAATCGATCCAATTCCCCATCCCTATGGCGAGGATCTGCCGTGCGCGGATAACAAGCCGGTCGCGCCGAAAAAGCAAGAAGCTAAAGCGATTACCGTGCAGCCGCCGCGTCCGAAGCCGTGGGAAAAAACCTATATCCTGCTGCCATCCTTTGAAAAGGTGAAAGGCGACAAGGTGCTGTACGCCCATGCGTCGCGTATTCTGCATCACGAAACTAACCCTGGCTGCGCGCGGGCGCTGATGCAAAAACACGGCGACCGCTATGTCTGGATCAATCCGCCCGCCATACCGCTCTCCACTGAAGAGATGGATAGCGTGTTTGCGCTGCCGTATCAGCGTGTGCCGCACCCGGCTTACGGCAATGCCCGTATTCCGGCCTATGAGATGATCCGCTTCTCGATCAATATCATGCGTGGCTGCTTTGGCGGCTGCTCTTTCTGCTCGATCACTGAACATGAAGGGCGCATCATTCAGAGCCGCTCGGAAGACTCTATTATCAACGAGATCGAAGCGATCCGCGACACGGTGCCGGGGTTTACCGGCGTGATCTCCGATCTGGGCGGTCCTACCGCGAACATGTATATGCTGCGCTGTAAGTCGCCGCGTGCGGAGCAGACCTGTCGTCGCCTGTCATGTGTCTATCCGGATATCTGTCCGCATATGGATACTGACCATACGCCAACGATCAATCTTTATCGCCGCGCCCGTGAGCTGAAAGGCATTAAGAAAATCTTAATTGCCTCCGGCGTGCGCTACGACATCGCCGTAGAAGATCCTCGCTATATTAAAGAGCTGGCAAGCCATCATGTGGGCGGCTATCTGAAGATTGCGCCGGAGCATACTGAAGAAGGTCCGCTGTCGAAAATGATGAAGCCGGGTATGGGTAGCTACGATCGCTTTAAAGAGTTATTTGACCTTTACTCTAAACAGGCCGGAAAAGAGCAGTATCTGATCCCGTATTTTATCTCCGCGCATCCGGGCACGCGGGACGAGGATATGGTGAATCTGGCGCTGTGGCTCAAGCGCCACCGCTTCCGTCTGGATCAGGTGCAGAACTTCTACCCGTCGCCGTTGGCGAATTCGACCACCATGTATTACACCGGCAAAAACCCGCTGGGTAAAATTGGTTATAAGAGTGAAGATGTGGTGGTGCCGAAGGGAGACAGGCAACGTCGCCTGCATAAGGCGCTGCTGCGTTATCACGATCCGGCGAACTGGCCGCTGATTCGCCAGGCGCTGGAAGCAATGGGGAAAAAGCATTTGATTGGCGGTCGCCGTGAGTGTCTGGTGCCTGCGCCGACCATTGAAGAGATGCGCGAAGCGCGTCGCCAGATCCGCAACACGCGCCCGGCGTTGACCAAGCA
The DNA here is from genome assembly GCF_020150755.1 of Salmonella sp. A29-2. Lineage (NCBI taxonomy): Bacteria > Pseudomonadati > Pseudomonadota > Gammaproteobacteria > Enterobacterales > Enterobacteriaceae > Salmonella > Salmonella sp. A29-2. Next base: position 713,623 of record NZ_CP083731.1, read on the forward strand.
TACGCCGGTGGAACATCAGCGGCAGGGGCTCGCTGCGAATAAGAAGCGCGGGAAAAGCGCGGGGCGTTAATTACCTTTGAATCTGTTGCTTCTGGAAGCTAATGTTTTTGGAAGTAACAGACATCTAAATATATTGTGTCGGTCTTTAGTAATTGCTAAATTACGGGGAGCTTTATATTTTATTTAAATATTATTGATTGTATAAATTAATTATATATTACCTTAATGATTAAGGCATGATGCTTGTATACAGCCCCAGAGGAGGGGATATCATGGGTATGATTATTATTCCCTGTTTTATCGTAATTGCTATAATAGCTGTTGTTATATTCATAATGGCTATTAAAGCATGTAGTATGGAAAAACGTGAAGACAGGCAAATGACTCTTGCAGGGATAATTTTAATGGGTGTTATTGCCGCTATTCCTGGATGGTTTTTGTACGAAATATTTAGCCATGCGCCGTAATATTTAACCTACCAGGGTTGATATATTAAAATAGATAAGAAGTATATAATCTAAGGTATAATGCCTGATGGCGCTGCGCTTATCAGGTCTATGAATAGCACAGTTTTGTAGGCCGGATAAGGTGCTTACACCGCCATCCGGCAGAAGTGCTCCGTATTTATGCCTCACGAATTCTGGCCGCCAGCGCGGCCAGTTTTTCATCATCAGCCCGTTCATGATCGTGCGACGACAGATATCCTTCATACTGTTCGAAAAATTTATTCTGCCGCGATTCAATCGGTTTCCAGTGGGTTAAATCGCCAGTACCGTGCATGGGGCTTAATTTACTGTGCACATGGTCTACGCCGAAACCTTCGAAGAACATTCCCGTACGACTGACATCCGGGAAAGCCTTATCCAGTTTCTTAGCCACTTTTTGGGTCGCCAGCATCAGGTCCGCTAACGCCTGCGGCGGTAGATCGAACGCGTAGCTGGGGTAATGTTTTTTCGGGATCACTACGGTAAACCCATCGGTATTCGGAAAAATCGACAAAAAAGCCAGGTGATGCTCATCTTCCCAAACTTTATGACAAGGTGCTTTACCTTCAACTATTTGACAGAAAATGCAGGTCATTCCATTTCTCCGTTAACCGAGGGCTTATCGATGCGTTAAGCGTTTAATACAACCCTAACACTTTCCACCATGCGAGGCCGACTGTCAAAAAGACCGCCTGATTAAAGAGGCTGATAATAAATCCCGTTCGCCACCAGACGCCCGTCGGTACATAGCCGGCGCCAAAAAGAATGGGGCCGCGTGCGTGGGTATACTGCGTAAGAGAGCAGTACAGGCTGCTGGTAAACGCCAGCATAAGCGCCATCGGCGCTGCCGGTATATTCAGATGCAGACCGACGCCCAGAAATACCGCATACAGCGCGGCGATTTGCGCGTTGCCGCTGGCGAAAAAATAGTGGGTATAAAAATAGGCTGCGTTAAGCAGCAGCAGGATGATTATCCAACTGGTTCCATGCATCGTACTGCCGATGCTGTCGCCAATCAGGTTGCCAAACCAACTGGTGAATCCTAGTTTCTTCAACTGGTTAGCCATCATCAGCAGCGCGGCAAACCAAATCAACGTATCCCAGGCGCCTTTTTCGCTTTTAACGTCTTCCCAGGTGAGCACGCCGCTCAGTAATAAAATCGAGAGACCGACAAAAGAGGCCGTCGTGGCATCCACGCCGAGCGAGCTGCCAAAAATCCATAGCACCAGCAACACGCCGACGGTCGCCAGCATGAGCCACTCGCCGCGCGTCATACTGCCCATTTGCGCCAGCTCTTTGCGCGCCAAATCCGGCGCATCCGGCGTATGTTTAATTTCCGGACGCGTCAGCCAGTAGACCAGCAGCGGGACGATAAGAAAAGAGACCAGGCAAGGCAGGAGCGCGGCGATAAACCAGCTTCCCCAGCTCAACGTAACGCCGGCGTTCGCCGCCAGTTTTACCGCCAGCAGGTTACCCGTATAACCGGTCATAAACAGTGCGGCGGTGACGTCGTTAACATTGCCAATACAGGTGATCAGAAAGGTGCCGATTTTGCTGCGAGACTCATCTTCCGGATGTGAATCAAAGCTGCGCGCCAGCGAGTCGGCGATCGGGTAAATCACGCCGCCGCAGCGCGCGGTGTTACTGGGCATCGCGGGGGAGAGGATCAGATCGGCAAACGCCAGGCCATAAGCCAGGCCCAGCGTTCGTTTACCTAACAGACGGATCATTTGTAGGGCGATACGCCGACCCAGCCCGGTTTTGATAAACCCACGGGCAATCATAAAGGCGACGACGATAAGCCAGATCAGTGAACTGTTCAGCTCGCTCAAGGCCGTGGTAATCGCGCCGCTGGCCGTTTTGTCGCCGGCAGCATAGGCGAGCGCAAAGACGGTGATACCAATAATACCGACCGCGCCAATAGGCAGCACTTTCGCCACGATAGAGGCGATCGTCGCGACAAAAATAATCGCGGAATGCCAGGCCGGCGCGCTTAACCCGGAAGGGGGCGTTAGCTGCCACAGTCCGGCGGCGATAACCAGAATAAGAATTAATGGGAGCCATTTGACGCCCTGAGATTTTTTTTCCGCCACAATCACACATCCATAAATATTTTATATGTATTAAGTAAATTTATAATAAATATGAATAAATATTCACAAAATCAGAATAATTATGCGCTTGTGTGTGGGGGAAATATACTGTTAAATGCGCGTAATTGTTTCTTAATGTTTCGGAATGCAAAAAAGCCCGACGACATCGTCGGGCATGGCGTGCGATAAATCTGGCTTAACCGCCGAACTGATCCGGATCGGGGCCGAGGCGTTTGCCTTGATCCAGTTTTGCGATCTCGCCTAATTCATCTTTATCGAGACGGAAATCCCAGACAGCAAAGTTTTCCGCGATACGGGAAGGGGTGACGGATTTCGGAATGACGACCAGCCCGCAGTCCAGATGCCAGCGAATAACAATCTGGGCGGGCGTTTTGCCGTATTTATCCGCCAGTTCGCGAATCACTTTCTGATCGAATACGCCTTCGCCGCCCTGCGCCAGCGGGCTCCAGGACTCGGTCTGGATTTTATGCGTCGCATTCCACGCATGTAGCTGGCGCTGTTGCATCAAGGGGTGAAGCTCGATCTGGTTGATCACAGGGGTAACGCCGGTTTCATCGATCAGACGCTGGAGGTGATGGATCTGAAAGTTACAGACCCCGATACTCTTTACCAGCCCCTCTTTTTGCAGCGCGATCATGCCCTTCCAGGCGTCGACATAGTGATCGATAGCCGGTACGGGCCAGTGCATCAGATAGAGATCGAGATAATCAAGCTGCAGTTTTTTCAGACTCTCCTGCAGGGCTTCGCGGGGACGTTTTTGATCGTCATTCCACAACTTGGTGGTGATAAACAGCTCTTCCCGCGCTACGCTCGCTGCTTTTAGCGCTTTGCCGACGCCTTCTTCATTCTGATATGCTGTGGCGGTATCAATCGATCGATAGCCCACCTCCAGCGCTTTATGAATCGCCGCGATCACCTCTTCATTGCTTGCTTTCCAGACTCCCAGCCCAAGTTGTGGCATTACGTTGCCATCCTGTAGCCTGATAATGGTTGGATTAGCCATGATGTGTTCCTCTTTTAATTGGCTCGCCGGAGTCGGGTCCGGCGAGACTAAGTGACTTAAGTCTGGACGAAATGGCCAAAAACGAAAGTCAGAGGCGAAAAAACCTTAGCGCGCCGCTTCATAAATCCGACGGCTGACATCCAGCGTAATATCCTGATTTTCACCTAAATTTGTGCATCCATGCGCCTCAAGTTTAGCCAGTAGCGCCGGAATAGTGCTGCCATCCAGACCGTAATCGGACAAGTGGGTAGGCACGCCCATCTGTTCAAAGAAACGGCGGGTGGCGGCAATGGCGGCATCAATACGCTCGTCGTCGGAACCGTCGGTGATATTCCATACACGTTCAGCATATTGCAGGAGTTTTGCGCGTTTAACGTCTCGTTTTTCGTTCCATAGCGCAGGCAGAATGATAGCCAGCGTTTGGGCATGATCGAGACCGTGCATCGCGGTAAGCTCATGGCCCAGCATATGCGTCGCCCAGTCCTGCGGAACACCAGCGCCAATCAGGCCATTTAACGCCTGAGTAGCGGCCCACATCACGTTAGCGCGGACGTCATAGTTTTCAGGCTCTTGCAGCGCTTTGGGACCTTCTTCAATCAGTGTGAGTAAAATGCCTTCGGCGAAACGATCCTGAATTTTGCCGTTAACCGGGTAAGTGACGTACTGCTCAACGGTATGGACGAAAGCATCCACGACGCCGTTCGCAACCTGGCGCGGCGGCAATGTATAGGTGTAGACCGGATCCAGTACGGCAAACACCGGTTGCACGAACGAGGAGTGGAAGGCCTGTTTGTCGCCAGTGGTTTTACGGGAAATGACTGCGCCGGCGTTCGATTCTGAGCCGGTTGCCGGTAGGGTTAGCACAGACCCCATCGGGATTGCGCTACGAATCTCAGTACCGCCGGTTTCCAGAATGTGCCACGGATCGACGCCGTCCGTATACTGCGCCGCTGCGGCGATAAATTTGGTGCCGTCCAGTACGGAACCGCCGCCAACGGCCAGCAGGAAGGTAATATTTTCGTCGCGCACAAGCTGCACGGCCTTCATCAGCGTTTCATAGGACGGGTTCGGTTCAATACCGCCAAACTCCCGAACATCCAGTCCTTTTAACGCTTCCTGAACTTGCGCCAGTACGCCGGTCTTTTTCACGCTACCGCCGCCATAGGTAATCAGCACGCGGGCGTCCTGCGGGATTTGATCGCGAAGATCGACGATAGCGCCTTTACCAAACAGAATGCGGGTAGGGGTATGTAATTTGAAATTGTTCATTGCTCATTCCCTTATGTGGGTAAAAAGAGGGCAGGCGGCTGTCTGCCTGATGGTCATCATTGTGGCCTTGTGAGGGATGTCTCTCAATGCACATTTCTGCCAATGTTTTGCCTATTTCTCCAGAATGCTGGAGAAAATCGCTAAAAATGCGCACAATCCAGCGGAGTGGATTTGATGAAAAAATGGCGCGTTATGAATCGTGAAGCAATTTGCTTACAGTTGGCGGATAAAATTAATCATTTAAAAAATAATGATAAAATAATCAGCGAGCGGCTGGCGGGCATTCGTCTGTTGTATGGTGTTGAACCGGGGCCGCGCACGCCGGTCATGTATCAGCCTGGCATCATATTTCTCTTTTCCGGCCATAAAATTGGCTATATTAACAAGCGCAAGTTTCGTTATGACGCTAATGAATATCTCTTACTGACCGTGCCGCTCCCTTTTGAATGCGAGACCTGGGCAACGCCGGAGGTACCGCTGGCCGGTATTCGGCTCGACATTGATGTGCTGCAACTGCAAGAGTTGCTCATGGACATTGGCGAAGATGAGCGTTTCCAGTTGCCGATGGCGGCCAGTGGGATTAACTCCGCCACGCTGTCGGACGAGATTTTATGCGCGGTGGAAAGATTGCTGGATGTGATGGAGCGCCCGCTGGATGCGCGGATTCTGGGAAAACAGATTATTCGCGAAATTCTTTATCATGTGCTGATGGGACCGCGCGGCGGGGCGCTGCTTGCACTGGTTAGTCGCCAGACGCACTTTAGCCTGATCAGTCGCGTACTTAAACAGATCGAAATGAAATACACCGAGAACCTGAATGTTGAGCAACTGGCGGCAGAAGCGAACATGAGCGTGTCGGCGTTTCACCATAATTTTAAGGCGGTCACCAGCACCTCGCCGTTGCAGTATTTAAAAAGCTACCGACTGCATAAAGCGCGGATGATGATGATTCACGATGGTATGAAGGCCAGCGCCGCGGCGATGCGGGTCGGCTATGAGAGCGCATCGCAGTTTAGCCGGGAGTTTAAACGTTATTTTGGCGTTACGCCGGGCGAAGATGCGGCAAGAATGCGGACAATGCAAGGGAGCTAAGTGGGGCATCCCGCCACGGGTCAACGAAGCGTAACCGGGCCATCCTGGCCGATTATGGATACGTCAGGCGTTACAGTATTTCTTTTTAATCACCACGACCAGCGTACCTAACAGTCCGGCGACCAGTAGCGCGACGGGAAGGATCATTAAAAATGTCATTACCTGGTCTTCATGGCGCTTAACAAACGGGATCATACTGAGCGCGTAGCCGAAGCTGGTCACGACAGTCACCCACAGCAGGCCGCTTAACCAGTTAAAAAACTGAAACCGGCGGTTGGACAGGCCGGAAATACCTGCCATTGTTGGCAGCAGAGTGCGGACAAACGCCAGAAAGCGCCCGGCAAGCAACGCTAACAAACCGTGACGGTCAAACATGCAGGTGGCGCGCTGATGATATTTTGCCGGAAGCTGCGCCAGCCAGCCTTTGACGGTACGCGTATTACCGAGCCAGCGTCCCTGGATATAACTTAGCCAGCAGCCGAGACTGGCCGCGGCGGTGAGAATGCCAATCGTCGGCAAAAAATGCATCACATCCTGGGCGATCAACGCGCCTGCCAGTAGTAGCAGACTATCGCCGGGTAAGAATGACGCTGGCAGCAGACCGTTTTCTAAAAATAGCGTGGCGAACATGACAAAGTAGACGACGCTAACAACGTGTGGATTCGCCAGCGCGGCAAAATCATGTTGCCAGAGCGCAGCGATAATATCTTGAATGACAGCCATGAACTTTCCTGTGGAACAGCATTTATGCTTTTATTCGCCTATTGTACTCCTGAATCGTCCGGGATGCCTTGATCCCGGACGCAACAAACGCAGACTTTTCCACGGAAATTGTCTGCATATATGTCCATCCCCGGCAACTTTACACAATTCTGGCGAAGCCGGCGGCTAAATCAGCGATCAAATCATCAACACTCTCTAAACCAATATGCACCCGAATCAGCGTACCGGTAAAATCTACGCCGCCTGCGGGACGAATCGCGGCGATCTGTTCCGGCTGATTAGCAATAATCAGCGATTCGTAGCCTCCCCAGGAGTAGGCCATACTGAACAGCGAAAAGTTATCCAGATAGGCTGATAATTCTGCCTCGGTCAGCTTTTTATTGAGCACAAAGGAGAACAGACCGCTGCTGCCTGTAAAGTCTCGTTTCCAGAAGGCATGACCTTTGCTACCCGGCAGGGCCGGATGATTAACGCGCGCGACCTGAGGATGGTTCGCCAGCCATGCGGCGATTTTGAGGCTGCTTTCTTGATGCTGGCGCAGTCGGACGCCGAGCGTGCGCAGCCCGCGGCTGGTCATATAAGCCGTGTCGGCGTCGAGCATTTGCCCCATCAGATAGGCGTTTTCCCGCAATTGTTCCCAGCAGCGCGCATTTGCAACGGCAGTACCGACCATCGCATCAGAATGACCAATCAGATACTTAGTGCCCGCCTGGATAGAGATATCAATATCGAACTCCAGCGCTTTGAACAGAACGCCAGCCGCCCAGGTATTATCAATCATGATGACGGCTTCTGGCGCGACGCGTCTGACCGCACTGACAATGGTCGGAATATCATGTACCTCCATGGTAATAGAACCGGGGGATTCCAGAAAAACGACTTTCGTGTTCGGCTGAATATGTTGCGTGATATCAGCGCCGATGAGCGGGTCGAACCAGCTTGTCGTCACGCCCAGTTTGCCGAGAATTTTGCTGCAGAAATCCTGGCTGGGTTCATAGGCTGTGTTGGTCATCAGGATGTGGTCGCCCTGCTCAACGAATGCCAGAATGGTGTTGGCGACCGCCGCCGCGCCGCACGGGAAGAGCGCGCATCCGGCGCCGCCTTCCAGTTCACACATGGCTTCCTGGAGTGAAAAGTGGGTCAGCGTTCCCCGGCGTCCGTAAAATAATTCGCCGTTGGCGCGATTGCGGGTAGCGTGTTTTTTTGCCTCGACGGTGTCAAACACCAGTGAAGAAGCGCGTTGAATCACACTATTCACTGAGCCAAGCGTGTATTTTTTGCTGCGTCCTGCGTTTACCAGTTTGGTATCCAACTGTTTATCCGTCATGTTGCGTTTCCTGATTTTAACCGTCTGGATGTCTAAACTAGCATGAATATAACCATCTGCACCCTGGCGACGTGTGATACAGATGAAAATTTTGCCAAAATAAAAACAGGTGGCTTTTTTAATGCGTAAGCGCAAAGAAAAAGCAGTAAAGGTGCGGCAGTATGTAAATAGTAATGAGAACGACTATCAATTCGACGTTGTTTTGATATTATTATGCTCAGATTTTGTGATTTGCGTCCTGGAGATACAGAGTGGGTAATAATTTGATGCAGACGGATCTTTCCGTCTGGGGCATGTATCAGCACGCCGATATTGTCGTGAAGTGCGTGATGATTGGTTTGATTCTGGCGTCAGTCGTCACCTGGGCTATCTTCTTCAGTAAAAGCGTTGAATTTTTCACTCAAAAGCGCCGCTTAAAGCGCGAACAACTGCAATTAGCCGATGCGCGCTCCTTAGATCAGGCTTCCGACATTGCGGCAGGTTTCAGCGCAAAAAGCCTCAGCGCACAGCTCATCAATGAAGCGCAGAATGAACTGGAACTCTCTAAGGGCAGCGAAGATAACGAAGGGATTAAAGAACGTACCGGCTTCCGTCTGGAACGTCGCGTCGCGGCAGTTGGCCGCTACATGGGACGAGGCAACGGTTATCTGGCGACGATCGGCGCCATTTCCCCCTTCGTCGGGTTGTTTGGCACCGTATGGGGCATTATGAATAGCTTCATCGGTATTGCGCAAACGCAGACCACCAACCTGGCGGTGGTTGCTCCTGGTATTGCGGAAGCGCTGCTGGCGACGGCGATTGGGCTGGTAGCCGCGATCCCGGCGGTCGTCATTTACAACATCTTCGCACGTCAGATAGGCAGTTACAAAGCGACGCTGGGCGACGTGGCGGCGCAGGTATTGCTGCTGCAAAGCCGCGATCTCGATCTGAATGCGAGCGCCAGTGCGCAGCCGGTACGCGCCGCGCAGAAATTACGGGTAGGGTAATGCGTCATGGCAATGCGTCTTAACGAGAACCTGGATGACAACGGCGAAATGCATGAAATCAACGTGACGCCGTTTATCGATGTCATGTTGGTTCTGCTGATTATCTTTATGGTGGCTGCGCCGCTGGCGACGGTAGACGTCAAGGTGAATCTGCCCGCTTCTACCAGTACGCCACAGCCGCGTCCGGAAAAACCGGTTTATCTGTCGGTGAAAGCGGATAACACCATGTTTATCGGTAACGATCCGGTGACGGATGATACGATGATTGCCGAGCTAACGGCCCTGACGGAAGGGAAAAAGGATACTACGATTTTCTTCCGCGCGGATAAAACCGTAGAGTATGAAACCCTGATGAAAGTGATGGATATGCTGCATCAGGCGGGCTATCTCAAGATTGGTCTGGTTGGCGAAGAGACCGCGAAAGCGAAATAAGTATTCTGCTGATGCTGTAGGCCGGGTAAGGCGAAGTCGCCACCCGGCTTTTTTATTGCCTAAGATGGCGCCTTGCTTAACAGAAGTGCGCCATCGTAATCGACTTCATGCGTTAGCCTAAATGCTCCCCGCCGCACACGCCGTGCACTTCTGCGGTAACGTAACTGGATTCCTGGCTTGCCAGATAGACATACACCGGCGCCAGCTCTGCCGGTTGGCCGGCCCGCTTCATTGGCGTCTGCTGGCCAAACTGCGGAATTTTATCCTGGGTTTGACCGCCGGAAATTTGCAGCGCTGTCCAGATAGGGCCAGGCGCGACAATATTCACGCGAATTCCTTTTTCCGCCACCTGTTTCGCCAGGCCACGGCTGTAATTGAGGATTGCCGCCTTGGTTGCCGCATAATCCAGCAGGTGCGGACTGGGCTGATACGCCTGGATAGACGACGTCGTGATAATACTGGCGCCTTTTGGCAGCAGCGGAATCGCTTCCTGGGTTATCCAGAACAGAGCAAATACGTTAACGGCGAAGGTTTGCTGAAATTGCTCGCTGGTCAGATCTTTTATCTCCGGGATTGCCGTCTGTTTACCGGCCACCAGCGCCAGAATGTCCAGCCCGCCCAGCGCTTCACGCGCCTTATGGACCAGCGAACGGGCGAAAGATTCGTCGCTAAGATCGCCTGGCAATAACACCGCTTTACGGCCGCACTCCTCAATCAGCGCTTTAACCTGCTGGGCGTCCTCTTCTTCCGCTGGCAGATAGTTGATCGCGACATCGGCGCCTTCACGCGCGTAAGCGATAGCGGCAGCGCGCCCAATCCCGGAGTCGCCCCCTGTCACCAGCGCCTTACGATCTTTAAGGCGACCACTGCCGACATAACTTTTTTCACCACAGTCAGGAACAGGCGTCATTTTCGCCTGGACGCCGGGCGCCGGCTGTTTTTGCTTAGGATACTCGCCGGTGTAATACTGCGTGGTAGGGTCGTATAGATGAGACATTGAGCTTCTCCCTTCAGGTTGAACACCCTTTAAGCGTAGACACTTTTACTACCGTAAGAGGGAGAATCAGAACGATCCTTATGCTTCACCCGTATTCACAACAGAGTTAACTAGCCATGAAGGTTATTTTTCTTGCCGTGCGACGGTGGTGACGTTGCGCGTCCGGTAGTCGCCATCGGAAAGCTTACGCATCAGACGTAAGGTTGCCGTCTCGCGAGCCAGCAGATGCTGCCAGTCACTTTCAAGACGAGACATAATTTTGTCTCGTAATTCAGGATGCTGCTCGATAATGGCATTGATGGTCGCGCCATAAATCTCCTCTTTGACCTGTAACGCATACATCTCCCGTCGGTTTTGCCACTTCAGGCGCACTAACGCCGCCGGTATGGATACCACCTCCTGCGTTACCTTTTCCAGGGTGGCATTTTTACTGGCGATTAGCGCTGCAAGATTTTGCTTTAAGATAAATTCATCACTTTTATGGTTGTCTAAAGCCAAATAAACGTTATTGTCTTCAACTTCTTTCATCTTTATCTTCCAGTGAATAAAATAGCGGCATATCGGTTTCGCGAGTGATTAAATTAAGCCAAATGGCATTGCCTTTTTCATTTATCATTGCGGTTTTATCCGCCAGTATTTTACTTAGCGTTTGGGCATCAATATCGCCTTCTGCCTGTAGTGCGTTTATCAGGCGGGCAAACGTTTCAATTTTAGCCACACAATACAGACGTTCTTTAATATGACGGTCACGTTCTTCAAATAATACGTTTCTGTGTTGCCCGGCAGCGTTAGCGCTAATTAAAATATCGGGCTCGTAATCGCTGAGTTTTGTCTTTCCCTGAGGCAAATTTTTACTGTTTTCTGTGGCTTCAGGGGGCGGCGATGACAGGCGAAAATGAGAGGAAACCAGATGCTCAGGAAGCATGACTAAATATCCTTTACGATCAGTGGTATACTATTTTTAATAGTGTAGGTTTCGTTGACAATAACATGGCGTAATTTTAAAATCAAAAAAAATGGAGCCTGCTATGAACAGTATTTTTTATTCTGTTATTATATTGCTATTACTGACCGGCGCGATACTCTTCCTGATGTGGGAGGTTAATAAAAAACGTCCTGGTGGAAAAGTCGTAAATTTAAATCAAACTGAACCCATGACAAAGGAAGAGGGCGAAGATCATTTCTCAGTATTAATGAATTCGATAACGCCGGTATGGTACTGGCGCGTTAACCATGAATATATCGATTTCCTTCATGCAACGATAAAACGAATGACAATGACTGAGTTGAATGAAACGCCTGGATTATTTGACGCACAGCGTCGTTGCAGCGACCTTAACTCTGCCGTTTATAAGTATTACGACAATATTAAGAAGCGTTGTCTGAACGGAGAAAAGGTGCCGTATTCGGATTTGGACGTCCTTAATTTACGCCAGTGTTTTCGTGAGTTCAGTCTTGAAGCCTACCCGGCGTTGGTCGCGCTGGTATGGCCGGAATATCAGCGCCCACAGGTTAAACCGGATGAGATTTAGAGCCTATCCCATTAGGGCTATTTTACTTGCCATTTTGGACCTGGGCAGTGCTCGCCAAAACGCGTTAGCGTTTTGAAAGCCGCTTGCGGCGGCCCGAAGGGCGAGCGTAGCGAGTCAAACCTCACGTACTACGTGTACGCTCCGGTTTTTGCGCGCTGTCCGTGTCCAAACTGGCTGCGCCAATAACGCCTGGTGGGATAGGCTCTTAACTGCATGTTGATCTGATGTTGCATGGTTGAGATATACTGTTGCTGATTTTAGTTACCTGACAGGTCCCTATGGAACGCTTTCTTGAAAATGTAATGTATGCGTCTCGCTGGCTGCTCGCGCCGGTGTATTTTGGCCTCTCTTTGGCGCTGATCGCTTTAGCGCTAAAATTTTTCCAAGAAATTCTACACGTTCTGCCGAACGTTTTTGCCCTGGCGGAAGCCGATCTGATCCTGGTGCTGTTATCGCTGGTTGATATGACGCTGGTTGGCGGATTGCTGGTAATGGTCATGTTCTCCGGGTATGAAAACTTTGTCTCTCAGCTGGATATCTCTGCGGGCAAGGAGAAGCTGAACTGGCTGGGGAAAATGGATGCGACGTCGCTAAAAAATAAGGTGGCGGCATCGATAGTCGCTATCTCTTCCATTCACCTGTTACGCGTGTTTATGGACGCGAAAAACGTCCCGGATAACAAATTAATGTGGTATGTCATCATCCATCTGACCTTTGTCCTGTCGGCGTTCGTGATGGGCTATCTGGACAGATTGACGCGGCATAACCATTGAGCCGCCGTCAACGGCGGGGCAGTCGGGCAAAGGACGCTGAGCCCGGCTGTAAAACAGCGCTTCTTTAACGGCGGATAACCGTCTCCCTGCAGCCTTACGCAATATTTTTACTACATCTATTCATTTACTCAGTAATAAGACTAAAAGATTTTCTCTGCGTTCACAGATATATAACATCTGCGGGTACGTGAACGGCGATAACTGTAAAAAAATGGAGAATGCATTATATATTCTCCGCGCCTTGCCGATAACGAGAGTGCGTCATCGTCTGATGACTAATCTCTTATATTCAGCAAGGAAATTCATATGCGTTTGCTGCAAAACTTTACTATTCGTATGGTCATGCTGACGATACTGGGACTTTTTTGTCTACTCTGGTCGGGGGTGGGGTTATACAGCGTCCATGCTTTATCCGAAGTTTCGGAAGGAAATGATATTGACCGGCATCTTGTGCGGCAAATGACGGTGCTAAGCCAGGGTAACGATCAATATTTCCGCTTTGTTACCCGCCTTAGCCGCGCGATGGATGTAAAAATCGGCGGCGGCACGCCCGATTTTGCGCCCGCCCGGCAGTCGCTCGAGAATATGCGTCAGAAGCTGGAGGAGATGAAAGCGCTATCGCCAGGGCCGATGAACCCTGATATCTCAAGGGAGGTGTTGTCCAACTGGCAGGCCTTGCTGGAGAAAGGCGTCGTTCCTCAAATGCAACTGGCGCAGCAAGGATCGCTGACCGCCTGGAGCGAACATGCCAGTACGGTCACGCCCGCACTCAGTCGCGCGTTCGGCGCCAGCGCGGAACGGTTTAGTCATGAAGCTGGCGCCATGCTGGATAACACACGTGTGATGGTCGATGGTAAAACCTATACCATCCGCATCCTGCTTATCACGGCGGTGATTCTGGGCATTGCTATCCTGATTTTTACCGATCGCTATCTGGTTGCAATGATGGTGAAACCGCTGGAGCGCATCCGTCAGCAATTTCAGCGCATCGCGCAAGGCGATCTTAGCCAGCCGATTGAAGCGTTGGGGCGTAACTGCGTAGGCCGGTTGGTGCCGCTACTGCGCGCGATGCAGGACAGTTTACGCGAAGCCGTGAGTACGATCCGCGCCGGAAGCGACAATATCTGGCGCGGCGCGACGGAAATTTCTACCGGTAATAACGATCTCTCTTCCCGAACGGAAGAACAGGCCGCCGCGCTGGAAGAAACTGCCGCCAGCATGGAACAGCTTACCGCAACGGTGAAAATGAACGCCGAACACGCCCGCCAGGCGAGTCAGCTTGCGGATGCCGCCTCGCTAACGGCAGGAAAAGGCGGTGAACTGGTTTCCGATGTGGTAGAAACAATGAACGGTATTTCCGCCAGTTCGCAGCAGATCGCCGAAATTACTACCGTGATTAATAGTATTGCTTTCCAGACCAATATTCTGGCCTTGAACGCAGCGGTAGAAGCGGCCAGAGCGGGCGAGCAGGGACGCGGCTTCGCGGTGGTCGCCGGTGAGGTACGTAACCTGGCCAGCCGCAGCGCGGGGGCGGCGAAAGAAATTGAAGCCTTAATTGGCGAATCGGTACGTCGCGTAGCGCAGGGCGCGCAGTTGGTCCAGGAGACCGGCGCGACGATGGACGCCATCCTGCGCGGCGTCACGGAAGTGACGACGATTATGAAACAGATCGCGTCCGCCTCCGAAGAACAGAGTAAAGGTATTTCTCAGGTTGGCGTGGCGATTACGCAAATGGATAGCGTTACGCAACAAAACGCCGCGCTGGTTGAGCAGGTTTCCGCGGCGGCGGCGGCGCTGGAACGGCAGACGGAGGATTTGCAACGCTCCGTACAGCAGTTCCGGCTTTCCGCTAGTGAGCCGCAACAACGCGTAACGGCGAAAGCGGCGCCTGGCGTTCAGAGAATGGCGTCGACTCCCGCACAGTCTACTGATGAATGGGTTGCCTTCTGATGTGAAGCAAAAAAGCGCGTAATGCGCTGGCCTTCATTTAATTAGTCGCTATATAATTTATTATATAGCGACTAAGGAGGTCAGATGAATAATCATTTTGGGAAAGGGTTAATGGCCGGGTTGCACGCGCCATATGCATATAGCGCGCATCATGCGGTGAATTTCTGTTCTGAGTATAAACGTGGCTTTGTATTGGGTTTTACACACCGTATGTTCGAAAAGACCGGCGATCGTCAACTTAGCGCGTGGGAGGCTGGAATTCTGACGCGTCGCTATGGTCTGGATAAAGAAATGGTGATGGATTTCTTTAAAGAGAATCATTCCGGGATGGCGGTTCGCTTCTTTATGGCCGGTTATCGACTCGAAGGTTGATCCAACAGGGGTATTATCTTGCTTTAATTAATTACACTATCGCCTCTTCCCTTCGTTTTACTGTTCCGTCGAAGTATTATGGCGCACATAACCATAAAAAAAGTGTGGTAAATGGCGTACCGATCGCAATAACTTCTTCGCGAACAGTGCAAAATAAAAGCCAGGTCTTCGTAACGGAATAACTATAAAATGACTGGAGATAATACTCTCATCACTTCTCACGGCATTAACCGTCGTGATTTCATGAAGCTTTGTGCAGCACTGGCCGCTACTATGGGGCTCAGTAGCAAAGCCGCCGCAGAAATGGCAGAATCGGTATCCAATCCACAGCGTCCGCCCGTTATCTGGATTGGCGCTCAGGAGTGTACCGGTTGTACCGAATCACTGCTTCGTGCTACACACCCAACCGTTGAAAACCTCGTTCTGGAGACTATCTCTCTGGAATACCACGAGGTACTTTCCGCCGCATTCGGTCACCAGGTCGAAGAAAACAAACATAACGCTCTGGAGAAGTATAAAGGGCAATATGTTCTGGTGGTGGATGGTTCTATCCCACTAAAAGATAACGGTATCTACTGCATGGTTGCCGGCGAGCCGATCGTGGATCACATCCGCAAAGCCGCTGACGGCGCAGCCGCGATTATCGCTATCGGTTCCTGCTCGGCATGGGGCGGCGTTGCTGCGGCTGGCGTAAACCCAACCGGCGCTGTCAGTCTGCAGGAAGTCTTACCGGGCAAAACGGTTATCAATATTCCAGGTTGTCCGCCAAACCCGCATAACTTCCTGGCGACCGTCGCGCATATCATCACTTACGGCACGCCGCCGAAGCTGGATGCGAAAAATCGTCCAACCTTTGCCTATGGCCGTCTGATTCATGAGCATTGCGAACGTCGTCCACACTTCGACGCAGGCCGTTTTGCCAAAGAATTTGGCGACGAAGGCCACCGTCAGGGCTGGTGTCTCTACCATCTTGGCTGTAAAGGGCCGGAAACCTGGGGCAACTGTTCTACGTTACAGTTCTGTGACGTTGGCGGCGTCTGGCCAGTGGCGATCGGCCATCCTTGCTATGGCTGTAACGAAGAAGGTATCGGCTTCCATAAGGGCATTCACCAGCTTGCTCATGTCGAAAACCAAACTCCGCGTTCAGAGAAACCTGACGTCAATATGAAAGAAGGCGGCAATATCTCTGCGGGCGCTGTCGGTCTGCTTGGCGGCGTAGTCGGTCTGGTTGCCGGCGTCAGCGTGATGGCGGTACGTGAACTGGGGCGTCAGCAAAAGAAAGATAACGCTGACTCACGGGGAGAATAACCGTGAACAGACGTGACTTTATTAAAGCAGCCTCCGGTGGAGCATTGCTGTTGGGCGCCGCGCCGTCTGTCAGCCATGCGGCTGCAGAAAACCGTCCGCCAATTCCAGGTTCGCTGGGCATGCTGTATGACTCCACTCTGTGCGTGGGCTGTCAGGCCTGCGTCACAAAGTGTCAGGATATCAACTTCCCGGCGCGTAACCCGGAAGGGGAGCAGACCTGGTCGAACAACGACAAGCTGTCGCCGTATACCAATAACATTATTCAGGTATGGCGTAGCGGTACGGGCGTGAACAAAGATCAGGAAGAGAACGGCTATGCCTACATCAAGAAACAGTGTATGCACTGCGTCGATCCTAACTGCGTTTCCGTTTGCCCGGTGTCGGCGCTGAAAAAAGATCCGAAAACCGGCATCGTCCACTATGACAAAGATGTCTGCACCGGCTGCCGTTACTGTATGGTTGCCTGCCCGTACAACGTACCTAAGTACGACTACAACAACCCGTTTGGCGCGCTTCACAAGTGTGAGTTGTGTAACCAGAAAGGCGTTGAGCGTCTGGATAAAGGCGGTTTGCCTGGGTGTGTGGAAGTTTGTCCGGCAGGGGCCGTCATTTTCGGTACTCGTGAAGAGCTGATGGCGGAAGCGAAAAAACGTCTGGCCCTCAAACCAGGCAGTGAATATCACTATCCGCGCCAGACGTTGAAAACGGACGACACCTATCTGCACACGGTGCCTAAATACTACCCACACCTCTACGGTGAAAAAGAGGGCGGTGGTACTCAGGTGCTGGTGCTGACAGGCGTTCCTTATGAAGATCTGGATCTGCCGAAGCTGGATGACCTTTCAACCGGAGCGCGCTCCGAGCATGTTCAACACACGCTTTATAAAGGCATGATACTACCCCTGGCTGCGCTGGCGGGCTTAACCGTGCTGGTTCGTCGTAATAGCAAAAACGACCATCACGATGGAGGAGACGATCATGAGTCATGATCCAAAACCGCTGGGCGGAAAAATCATCAGTAAACCGGTCATTATTTTTGGACCGTTAATCGTCCTGTGTATGCTCCTTATCGTGAAGCGTCTGGTCTTCGGGTTGGGCTCCGTTTCCGACCTGAACGGCGGTTTCCCGTGGGGCGTCTGGATTGCCTTTGACCTGTTGATCGGCACCGGCTTTGCCTGCGGCGGTTGGGCGTTGGCATGGGCGGTGTATGTCTTTAACCGTGGGCAATACCATCCGTTGGTGCGCCCGGCGTTGCTGGCAAGCTTGTTTGGTTACTCGCTGGGCGGCCTGTCGATCACTATCGACGTCGGTCGTTACTGGAACCTGCCGTACTTCTACATTCCAGGTCACTTCAACGTGAACTCGGTACTGTTTGAGACGGCGGTCTGTATGACCATCTACATCGGCGTGATGGCGCTGGAGTTTGCGCCTGCCCTGTTTGAACGTCTGGGCTGGAAAGTGTCGCTCAAACGTCTGAATAAGGTGATGTTCTTTATTATCGCGCTGGGCGCGCTGCTGCCGACGATGCACCAGTCCTCAATGGGGTCATTGATGATCTCGGCGGGCTATAAAGTACATCCGCTATGGCAAAGCTATGAAATGCTGCCGCTGTTCTCGGTTCTGACCGCGTTTATCATGGGCTTCTCCATTGTCATATTTGAGGGTTCGCTGGTTCAGGCAGGCCTGAAAGGAAACGGTCCGGATGAGAAAAATTTGTTTGTTAAGCTGACGAATACCATCAGCGTGCTGCTGGCGATTTTCGTCGTCCTGCGCTTTGGCGAACTGATTTATCGCGACAAGCTGTCCTATGCGTTTGCCGGCGATTTTTACTCCGCTATGTTCTGGATTGAAGTCGTCCTGATGGTCTTCCCGTTAGTGGTGCTGCGTGTGGCGAAACTGCGTAATGACTCTCGTATGCTGTACCTGTCGGCGCTGAGCGCGCTGTTGGGCTGCGCGACGTGGCGTCTGACCTATTCGCTGGTGGCATTCAACCCGGGTGGCGGCTACCACTACTTCCCAACCTGGGAAGAATTGTTGATTTCTATTGGTTTTGTGGCTATTGAGATTTGTGCATACATCGTACTCATTCGTCTACTGCCGATACTTCCTCCTTTAAAACAAAACGATCATAATCGTCATGAGGCGAGCAAAGCATGAGCCAGAGAATTACTATTGATCCGGTAACCCGTATTGAGGGTCATTTACGCATTGACTGCGAAATTGAGAACGGCGTCGTATCCAAAGCATGGGCGTCCGGCACCATGTGGCGCGGTATGGAAGAGATCGTGAAGAACCGCGATCCGCGCGATGCGTGGATGATTGTGCAGCGTATTTGCGGCGTTTGTACGACAACTCACGCGATCTCCTCCGTTCGTGCGGCAGAAAGCGCGCTGAATATTGATGTTCCCGTCAACGCGCAGTATATCCGTAATATTATTCTGGCGGCGCATACTACCCATGACCATATTGTCCATTTCTACCAGCTCTCTGCGCTGGACTGGGTGGACATTACCTCTGCGCTGAAAGCCGATCCGGAAAAAGCCTCCGCGATGCTGGATGGCGTGTCGAGTTGGCACCTGAACAGCGCGCAAGAGTTCACGAAAGTTCAGAACAAGATCAAGGATCTTGTCGCCAGCGGTCAGTTAGGTATTTTCGCCAACGGCTACTGGGGGCACCCGGCAATGCAGTTACCGCCGGAGGTCAACCTGATTGCGGTCGCTCACTATCTGCAGGCGCTGGAATGTCAGCGTGACGCTAACCGCGTGGTGGCGTTGCTGGGCGGTAAATCGCCGCATATCCAGAACCTGGCGGTCGGTGGGGTGGCGAACCCGATCAATCTCGACAGCATCGGTACGTTGAACCTTGAACGCCTGATGTACATCAAATCGTTTATCGATAAGCTGAGCGATTTTGTCGAGCAGGTGTATAAAGTGGATACCGCAGTCATCGCGGCCTACTATCCGGAATGGCTGGAGCGCGGCAAAGGCGCGGTGAACTACCTGAGCGCGCCGGAATTCCCGACCGACGGTAAAAACGGCAGTTTCCTGTTCCCGGGCGGTTACATTACCAATGCCGATCTGTCGACATACCGTCCGATCACCTCTCACTCCGACGAATTCCTGATTAAAGGTATTCAGGAGAGCGCGAAGCACGCCTGGTACAAAGATGAAGCGCCGCAGGCGCCGTGGGAAGGCACTACGATCCCGGCTTACGACGGTTGGTCGGATGACGGTAAATACTCATGGGTCAAGTCGCCGACATTCTACGGCAAAACCGTCGAAGTCGGGCCGCTGGCGAACATGCTGTGTAAACTGGCTGCAGGTCGTGAATCCACCCAGACCAAGCTCAATGAAATCATTGCGCTTTATCAGAAGCTGACCGGCAAAACGCTGGAAATGGCGCAACTTCACTCTACGCTGGGTCGTATCATCGGGCGTACCGTTCACTGTTGTGAACTGCAAAACATATTGCAGGATCAATACAACGCGCTGATTGTAAATATCGGCAAAGGCGATTACACCACGTTTGTGAAGCCGAACATTCCGGCGACGGGCGAGTTCAAGGGCGTGGGCTTCCTGGAGGCGCCGCGCGGTATGCTGTCTCACTGGATGGTGATTAAAGACGGTATTATCAGTAACTATCAGGCAGTGGTGCCATCGACCTGGAACTCAGGTCCTCGTAACTTCAACGATGACGTGGGGCCGTACGAACAGTCGCTGGTCGGTACGCCGATCGCCGATCCGGCGAAGCCGCTGGAAGTGGTACGTACCATCCACTCCTTCGACCCTTGCATGGCGTGCGCGGTACACGTGGTGGACGCCGATGGCAATGAAGTGGTCTCGGTGAAGGTTTTGTAATGCGGATATTAGTCTTAGGGGTCGGCAATATTTTGCTGACCGATGAAGCCATCGGGGTGCGTATTGTTGAAGCGTTAGAGCAACGATACACCCTGCCGGATTTCGTTGAGATTCTGGATGGCGGTACGGCGGGAATGGAACTTCTTGGCGATATGGCGAATCGGGATCATTTGATCATTGCCGACGCCATCGTGTCGAAAAAGAACGCGCCGGGAACCATTATGGTACTGCGCGACGATGAAGTTCCGGCGTTGTTCACCAACAAAATCTCCCCCCATCAGCTTGGACTGGCCGACGTATTGTCGGCCCTCCGTTTTACCGGCGAGTTTCCGAAGAAACTGACCCTGGTCGGCGTTATTCCACAGTCGCTGGAACCGCACATCGGCTTAACGCCAACCGTCGAAGCGATGATTGAACCTGCGCTTGAGCAGGTTCTTGCTGCGCTGCGTGAATCCGGCGTCGAAGCAATTCCTAAGGAGACGGCGCATGTCTGAAACGTTTTCCGGATTCGACACGGCGCCCGTCGCCCGGGTTCAGGCGGCATTTGAAGAGATAGCCCATCGTTCGATGCACGATCTTTCGTTTCTGCATCCGACTATGCCTGTGCATGTCTCTGATTTTACGTTGTTTGAAGGACAATGGACGGGCACGGTAATTACGCCGTGGATGTTAAGCGCATTAATCTTCCCTGGCCCGGACCAGATCTGGCCCGGGCGTACCGTCGGTGAAAAACTCGGTCTGCAACTGCCTTATGGCACGATGACCTTTACCGTTGGCGAACTGGAAGGCGTTTCGCAATATCTTGCCTGCTCGTTGATGTCGCCGCTTTCCCGTAGCCTGTCGCCGGAAGAGGGCGTCCGGCTGGCGGATGACTGCGCGCGGATGCTGTTATCCCTGCCGGTAAGCAATCCTGATGCGCCGCAGACAAGTCGACGTGCGTTGCTGTTTGGCCGTCGGAGCTGTGAGAATGCATGAGCTGTCTCTTTGCCAAAGCGCCGTTGAAATTATTCAGCAGCAGGCAGAACAGCACGGCGTGGCGCGCGTCACCGGCGTATGGCTGGAGATAGGCGCGCTTTCGTGCGTTGAAGAGCGCGCGGTTCGTTTCAGCTTTGACATCGCCTGCCAGGGAACTTTAGCGCAAGGGTGCGAATTGCACATCGACTACAGACCGGCCCAGGCCTGGTGCTGGGATTGCAGTCAGGTGGTGGAAATTCTCAGGCATGACGCGCAATGTCCGCATTGTCATGGCGATCGCCTGCGGGTGGATACCGGCGATTCGTTGAAAGTAAAAAGTATTGAGGTCGAATAACCCGCATTTTATTTCAGGTGGTTAATTATGTGTATTGGCGTCCCCGGTCAGGTGCTGGCCGTCGGAGATGATATTCACCAGCTTGCGCAGGTGGAAGTGTGTGGCATCAAACGTGATGTCAATATTGCTCTGATTTGTGAAGGTAAGCCAGCCGATCTGATAGGGCAATGGGTATTGGTACACGTTGGTTTTGCGATGAGCATCATTGACGAAGACGAAGCGAAAGCCACGTTAGATGCGCTGCGCCGCATGGAGTACGACATCACCAGCGCGTGATCCCTTAATCACCTCTATTATATCGCTCTATAATCGTTGTATAATTATTTATATATCGATTATGGGGCGAAACCTATGAATAAATTTTTGCGCCAGCTCTCTCTGCTGGCGTTGCTTTTTTGCTGGCCGTTAATGTCACAGGCGGCGCGTACTTTTACCGATCAACTTGGCCGCCAGGTCACGGTTCCCGATACCGTCGACAGAGTGGTGGTGCTCCAGCATCAAACGCTCAATCTCCTTGTACAGATGAATGCCACTGACAAAATCGTTGGGGTCATGGCGAACTGGAAACAGCAATTAGGCGACGGCTATGCGCGTCTGGCGCCGGAACTGGCGCAAAAAGCCTCGCTGGGCGATCTAACGCACGTTGATCCTGAAAAACTGGTGGCGCTGCGCCCGCAGGTGGTGTTTGTCACGAATTACGCTCCGCAGGAGATGATCGACAAGATCAGCCGTCTTGGCATTCCGGTGGTGGCGATTTCGCTGCGCCATGATGTTGCTGGCGAGCAGGCTAAAATGAACCCGACCCTGGCCGATGAAGAGCAGGCTTATAATCGCGGGCTGCGTGAAGGAATAACGCTGATTGGCGATATCGTCAATAAACCGCAGGAGGCGAAAGCGCTGATTGAGGCGATGGATAAAGGTCGCAAGATGGTCAGCGACCGTTTGCAGTCGGTTCCTGAAAATGAGCGGGTTCGCGCCTATATGGCGAATCCGGAGTTGACCACCTACGGTTCCGGTAAATATACCGGTCTGATGATGGCCCATGCGGGGGCGCTGAATGTAGCGGCATCCTCGGTGAAAGGCTTTAAGCAGGTGACAATGGAGCAGGTGATCGCCTGGGATCCACAGGTGATCTTTGTCCAGAATCGCTATCCAAAGGTCGTCAATGAGATCCTGCACAATCCCCAGTGGCAGGTCATTGACGCGGTGAAGCATCATCGGGTTTACCTGATGCCGGATTATGCCAAAGCCTGGGGATATCCGATGCCGGAGGCGGTGGGAATCGGCGAACTGTGGATGGCGAAAAAACTCTATCCGGAAAAATTCCACGATATTGACATGCAAAAGGCCGCTAACGACTGGTATCAACGTTTTTACCGTACTGACTATCAGGGCGTACAGTGATGCGAATACTGGCAGCGGGGAGCTTGCGCGTCGTCTGGCCGCAACTAATGGCGGCGTTTCAGGCGGATGCGGTATGTGATTTCGGTCCGGCGGGGCTGTTACGTGAACGCATCGAAGCGGGCGAAGCATGCGACTTTTTTGCTTCGGCGAACCTGGCGCATCCGCAGGCGCTGCTGGAAAGCGGGCGGGCACTGCGGGTCGCGCCTTTTACGACGAACCGTTTGTGTCTGAGCGTGCGGGCGCAGGCGATGCGTGAAGGCGAGGACTGGCTGTCGCTATTAACCCGGCGGGATCTGCGGATCGGCACCTCAACAGCAGGTTGCGATCCTTCCGGCGATTATACGCAGCAGCTTTTTTCGCGGATGGGCAAGGAGGGCGAAGCGATCCGAAAACGCGCGGTAGCGCTGGTTGGCGGCAGACAGACTTTGC
Source organism: Salmonella sp. A29-2 (assembly GCF_020150755.1). NCBI lineage: Bacteria > Pseudomonadati > Pseudomonadota > Gammaproteobacteria > Enterobacterales > Enterobacteriaceae > Salmonella > Salmonella sp. A29-2. The sequence continues at coordinate 736,985 of NZ_CP083731.1, forward strand.
CGTTACCGGCGGGCCGGCTGGCGGCGGAATGGCTCATCAATCATGATTACACCGATATCTTTATCGGCTATGCCAGCTATGCTCCCAGGCTACGGCAGGTTAATTCGCTGCGAGTGGTTGATATCCCGGAACCTTATAATCCCGTGGCTGAATATGGCTTTGCCTGCCTGAGCGAGCAGGGAAAAACGCTTGCCGACTTTTTACTGTCAGCACGGGCGAGGTTGATTCTCATGCAACATGGGTTTAGTGAAGCGCCGAATATGACACACTCGCAGAACTGATAAGCGAATCGTCAGCAGGGAATACCATGCCGGATGACGACATTACTACCTCATCCGGCATTATGGTTTAACTTTGACGTTTATCTTCGGTATGGTTTTCGAAGTCGCTGGCGTCATGGCGTTCGTGAAGCTGTTCGTTCAATGGGCCGTTGGTCCGGTTGACAATGCGCCCCCGCTTTACCGCCGGACGTTCGGCTACCTGTTTCGCCCAGCGTTGTACGTTTTGATAACTTCCGGCATCCAGAAACTCCGCTGCATCATAGACATTCCCCAGCACCACGTTGCCGAACCACGGCCAGATGGCCATATCGGCAATAGTGTACTCTTCTCCCGCGACATACGGGTGGTGAGCTAACTGCTTATCCAGCACGTCCAGCAGACGCTTGGCTTCCATGGTGAAGCGATTAATGGCGTACTCAATTTTTACCGGCGCATAATGATAGAAATGACCGAAACCGCCACCGAGGAACGGCGCCGCGCCCTGTAGCCAGAACAACCAGTTAAGGGTTTCTGTGCGCTTAGCCAGATCCTGCGGCAGGAAATGGCCAAACTTATCCGCCAGATAAACAAGAATTGCGCCCGACTCAAAAACTCGAATCGGCGGGTTGTGTGAGTTATCGCGCAGCGCCGGAATTTTTGAGTTCGGATTGATGTCAACAAAGCCGCTGGAGAACTGATCGCCCTCGCCGATGCGAATCAACCAGGCGTCATATTCGGCGCCGGTCACGCCCAGCGCCAGGAGCTCTTCCAGCATAATGGTCACTTTTTGGCCGTTAGGCGTCCCCAGCGAATAAAGCTGTAACGGATGTTTGCCGACGGGCAGCGTTTTGTCGTGCGTCGGGCCGGAAACCGGACGATTAATGTTAGCGAACGCGCCGCCGCCGGATTTATCCCACGTCCAGACTTTTGCGGGTTGATAAGTATTATCTGCCATATTGACCTGCCTTCACAGTGGTGGTGTTGAAGCAGTGTAGCAGCTTGCTAGTCGGACATTTAACCGATTGGGACATTCCGGCGAGTGAAATTTTAACCTTCTGGACTCAGTGTGCCTTATTGAGGTGTATGATTATGTCGACCTCTGTCCGGTTAGTGTCACAGAGCAGACAATCAGAGCGAAATCACGCCAGGCTGCTCAGGCGGTCTTGTTTTGAGGTAAGTGCATGAGCAAAGGAACCACCAGTCAGGATGCCCCCTTCGGGACATTATTGGGTTACGCCCCCGGCGGCGTAGCGATCTACTCTTCAGATTACAATTCCCTCGATCCGTGGGACGACGACGACGCAGCTTTTCGTAGCTACATCGACGATGAATACATGGGGCATAAATGGCAGTGCGTGGAATTTGCCCGCCGTTTTCTCTTTCTGAATTATGGCGTTGTTTTTACTGACGTCGGCATGGCCTGGGAAATCTTCTCGCTGCGTTTTCTGCGCGAGGTCGTGAATGACAATATTTTGCCTTTGCAGGCCTTCCCGAACGGTTCGCCGCGCGCGCCGGAGGCTGGGGCGCTGCTCATCTGGCAAAAGGGCGGCGAGTTTAACGAAACCGGGCACGTCGCGATTATCACCCAACTCCTGGATAACAAAATTCGTATTGCTGAGCAAAACGTTATCCACACGCCATTGCCGCCAGGGCAGCAGTGGACTCGCGAACTGGAAATGGTCGTAGAAAACGGGTGTTACACCCTGCGCGACACCTTTGATGACACGACGATTTTAGGCTGGATGATCCAGACCGACGACACGCAAAACAGTTTGTCACAGCCTGACATCGCGAATCAGTCGCTGGCGATTCGCGGCGCAAGACTGCCAGAGAAAGGTCAGTTTGACGGTCAGTGGCTGGATGAGCGCGATCCGTTACAAAAAGCCTATGTACAGGCGAACGGACACGTTATCAATCAGGACCCGTATCAGTATTTTACCATCACCGAGAGCGCTGAACAGGAGCTTATCAAAGCGACCAATGAGTTGCATTTGATGTACCTGCACGCCACGGACAAAGTTTTAAAAGACGATAATCTGCTGGCACTATTCGATATCCCCAAAATTCTTTGGCCGCGCCTGCGCCTCTCCTGGCAGCGCCGTCGTCACCATATGATCACCGGTCGTATGGATTTCTGCATGGATGAACGCGGGCTGAAAGTCTATGAATACAATGCCGATTCCGCATCATGCCATACCGAAGCGGGATTAATTCTCGAAAAATGGGCTGAGCAGGGCTATACCGGTAAAGGGCATAACCCGGCAGAGGGCTTAATTAACGAGCTGGCAGGCGCCTGGAAACACAGTAAAGCGCGTCCTTTCGTCCATATCATGCAGGATGATGATATCGAGGAGGACTATCACGCGCAGTTTATGCAGCAGGCGCTGCATCAGGCCGGTTTCGCGAGCAAAATTCTCCGCGGGCTGGGCGAGTTGCGCTGGGATGACGCCGGGCAGTTGATTGATGGCGACGGACGGCTGGTGAATTGTGTCTGGAAAACCTGGGCGTGGGAAACGGCGATGGAGCAGATACGCGAAGTCAGCGAGACGGAGTATGCCGCAGTGCCTATTCGTACCGGGCACCCGGAAAATGAAGTCCGGCTGATTGATGTATTACTGCGCCCGGAAGTGTTGGTGTTTGAACCGCTGTGGACGGTGATCCCGGGTAACAAAGCGATCCTGCCCATCCTGTGGTCGCTCTTCCCGCATCATCGCTATTTGCTCGACACGGATTTTACCGTTAACGATGAGCTGGTGCAGACCGGCTATGCGGTAAAACCGATTGCCGGACGTTGCGGTAGTAATATTGATTTGGTGAGCCATCAGGAAGAGCTCCTGGATAAAACCAGCGGCAAGTTCGCCACGCAGAAAAATATCTATCAGCAGTTGTGGTGCCTGCCGAAGGTCGCCGGGAAGTATATTCAGGTCTGTACGTTTACCGTGGGCGGTAACTACGGCGGTACGTGCCTGCGCGGCGATGATTCATTAGTCATTAAAAAAGAGAGCGATATTGAACCGTTAATCGTCATCAAAGCGTAACGGGGTCATTCTCGTCGGGATATCGGCGTGGGTGCCGATATCCCGCCTGTTGTGTTTACCAACGAGCGGCTGTCAGCTTGCCATTTACTGGTAACATATGAGAAATAATATCACAAATAATTCTTAACTTTTCTGACGCAGGCGGTGACGCTCGCCGCGTTGGCGCATCCGTTTCCTGATTTTCGACTAATCGATACTTTTTGCGGCTGGTTACGCCGCCCCCCTCCCTTTGGATTTAGGTCATGCCTGTTTGGCTGGTAAACGGACAGCATAATATATTGACGAGTTTAAATGATATTGTTAGTCATATAAAAAGTTTACGTTAGGTTATTTTTCTATTGCAAAAGTTTGCGTTTAAACCCTGTCTGCAATGTTCGGGGCGAGATATAGATACACCTAAGTAAATGCAGTTAATTATTATTCAGCTATTGTTGTCAGCCTTGTAAATAATATTTCAGTATAAAGCGAAGCGACTTCCATCATGACTATTAATGGTATTGTTGAATAGTTTACCTTGTAATTATTTAAGTTTGGTGGACGTTTTGTCTTATTCTGGTGAGCGTATGGTTATGGCAGATGACAGCCGATTTTTCATTATGTTAGCATGAGTTGATAATACTTTATCCAGGCATAGATCAGGATGTCCACATATAATAAGGAGAATGGTATATGTTTAAAAAAGTATTAGGCTTGCGCCACTGGAATAATAATGTTGTAAAAATACCGCCGCCAGCAGCAGAATCTGGCGCTAATGCGTCTGACGTGGTGGTGGATACTCCTGAGCCTTATGAGCGGATACTGTGTCAAAAAATTCTGATGGGGATTTCGACGATCGATATCATTCGTAATGCCATCATTAAGTCCTGTGAGCAGCTCAACATTGAAAAAGAACGCATTAATGAACTTAACGAACAGAATGATAAAGCCAGAAGTTCATTAAAATCGCTCGTGGAATTTATCACCGAAATTGGCACGACTTCATCGGATATTGGCTGTCGTATGGGCGACTTAAACACCTCCTTAACACAAATTAATGCGTGTATTAAAGAGATACAGAAGATCGCTAACCAGACCAATTTGATAGCGATTAACTCCGCGATCGAGGCCGCGCGCGTAGGGGATGCCGGGCGTGGCTTTAGCGTTATTTCGAAAGAGGTGAAAAACCTGTCCGAAGATGTTAAACACAGTTCGAAAAGCGTCAGTACGTTAACCTCTGTAATCAAAGATAATACGGCCAGAGTGAGTGAGGTGCTGGATAACCAACAGCCGGTTATTGATAATATTACGACTAACATAAATCAAATTGTGGAGTCTATTGGCATCGTCATCGATAAATCGCTGAGCATGAAATCGGTCATGCAGTACATCTCTACGGTGCAGTTTTTGAATATTGTCAAAGTTGACCATGTTATCTGGAAAATGGAAGTCTACAAATTACTCTTAAATAAAGACATAAACAGTAAAATAACGATGCACGATCAGTGTCGGCTGGGGAAATGGTACTACGGTTTTGAAGGGCAGCAGTTTAGCAATTACTACAGTTTCCGTAGTCTGGAAGCGCCGCATAAAGAGGTGCATACCGCTGGTCACTCTGCGCTGAACTATTTTGCCGCAGGCGATATGAATGCGATGTCGCAAGAACTCGACAGAATGGAGCGATCCAGTAATGAGGTGGTTAACCAGCTGGAAATGCTGGCTGTCGATTTGTTAAAAGAAACCACAGTGTGAAGTCATGAGTTATTACCGTATAACCAACAGGAGCCATCATCAACAGGACTGATGTATCACACTTTCTGCACTGGAGTTATTCCGGACAGAGAAAAGAAGCATGACGCAGAAGATGGCTGTGTTTGTTTACCCGAATCACTTACCTTAGTAAGTGATTCGGGATTAATCAGCAACCTCTTTGCTTTTGATCGGCGGCCAGACTTTGGCTGGAAAAGTGCGTTACTGCTAAATTTCTCACTCTCTTACCGCCTTCCTGCCCCTCGAAATACCTGAGACCTGTGCTCACAGATTAATAGCGATTATTTAATCGTGAAATAACGCTGGGCATTATTGAAGCAGATATCCTGAACCATACGGCTTAGCATCGCTTCATCATCAGGAATCTCTCCGTCCTGCGCCCACTGTCCCAGCAGGTTACAGAGAATACGACGGAAATATTCATGTCGCGTATAAGAAAGGAAACTGCGGGAGTCGGTCAGCATCCCGACAAACTGACTTAACAGTCCCATTTGCGACAGTTGCTCCAGTTGGCGCAGCATCCCGTCTTTCTGATCGTTAAACCACCAGCCGGAACCAAACTGCACTTTTCCGGCAATTCCCGGCCCCTGGAAGTTACCGATCATGGTCGCCAGGACTTCGTTATCACGTGGGTTCAGGCAATAGAGGATAGTCTTGGGCAGTTCATTAGTCACATCCATACTGTCGAGCAAACGGGAGAGCGCCCAGCTAATGTTATTATCGCCAATGGAGTCAAAGCCGGTATCCGGCCCCAGCAGGCGGAACATCCGGGTATTATTATTACGGATCGCGCCAATATGTAGCTGCATCACCCAGCCGCGCGCGGCGTACTGGCGGCCCAGCCAGACCAGCACCGCCGTGGTAAACTGGGCGATCTCAAGTTCGCTCAGCGTTTCGCCAGCCAGACGTTTGCCCAGAATGGCGTCAAGCTGCGCGTCGTCGGGCACCGGCGCAAATCGCAGCGTTTCAATGCCATGATCGGACGCGCGGCAGCCGCAGGCGGCGAAATGGTCGAGACGGCGAGTGAGCGCCTGACGTAAATCGTCGAAACGGGTAATGCTGACATCTGCCGCCGCTTCCAGTTTCCTCAGGTAATCGACAAAGCCGTCCAGTTCGATTTTGAAAACTTTGTCGGGGCGCCAGCTTGGCGCGACTTCAATATCAATGCTGTCGTCGGCGGCTATCTGGCGGTGATATTCCAGAGAATCTATCGGGTCGTCGGTGGTTCCGACCATCCGCACATTCATCTGCTGCATAATACCGCGCGCGGAAAAGGCCGGCGTCGCCAGTTTCTCATTACACTGCGTCCAGATACTTTCCGCGGTATCCGGTCCGAACAGCGTACCTGTAATACCAAATGGACGGCGTAGTTCAAGGTGCGTCCAGTGATACAGCGGATTGCCCAGCGTTTTTGGTACGGTATTGGCCCAGGCCATATATTTTTCATAATCGCTGGTCTCTTTGCCGGTGATCAGCGACTCATCCACGCCTGCGCTTCGTAGCGCTCGCCATTTATAGTGGTCGCCTTCCAGCCAGATCTGACCGAGGTTATCGAAACGGCGATCGTCGGCGATTTCCTGCGGACTTAAATGGCAGTGGAAGTCATAAATCGGCATGGGCGCGGCGTATTTATGGTACAGCGTGCGGGCAATGTCGTTTTTAAGTAGAAAATCTTCAGTCATAAACGTAGCCATGATTTATCTCCTTACTTAGCCAGCGCTTCTACCGTGGCTTTCGCGCCGTTCTGCAATAGCTGTTGGTAAGCGTCGGTAACGGCTTGCACAAATTCGTGGTTCTTCGGCAGGTCGTTGCCAAAGATAGACTCGATGGCCAGTAGCCCGCGAACGCGTTCTTCCGGCGTCTGATATTGCTGATGAATCGCCTGATACTGTGCAAGCAGCGGATCGACGACATCAATGGTTTTACCTTGTTCATCGACACCGCCGACGTAACGCATCCATCCGGCGACGCCCAGCGTCAGGCGGCGATAGTCATCGCCCTGTTGCAAGTGCAGACGTACCGGGTCCAACAGACGCTGCGGCAGTTTCTGACTGCCATCCATCGCGATCTGCCAGGTGCGGTGTTTCAACGAGGGGTTAGTGAAACGCGCAATCAACAAATTCGCATACCCTTCCAGATCGGTGCCTTCCGGCATTGATAACGTCGGCGCTTGTTCATCAAGCATCAGCGCCAGCGCCGCGCGACGGTAAGCCGGGTTGGTCATGGTATCGGCGATAGTGTCATACCCGCCGAGATAACCCAGATAGGCGAGGAAAGAGTGACTGCCGTTAAGCATACGCAGCTTCATCATTTCAAACGGTACGACATCTGCAACGAATTGCGCGCCGACGGTGTCCCAGTCCGGGCGACCATTCACAAAGTTATCTTCGATGACCCACTGGCGGAAGGGTTCGCAGGCGATAGCGCAAGGATCATAAACCCCTAACTGGTCGGCAACCAGTTGTAGCGTCTCTTCGGTCGCCGCCGGAACAATGCGGTCAACCATGGTGCAGGGGAAGGTCACATTGTCGGCAATCCATGCGGCGAGGGCGGCATCGCGAGCTTTTGCCAGGCCGAGGACGGCAGCCTTCGCGACGTGACCATTCTCGCGTACGTTATCACACGACAGCACGGTAAAAGCTTTCAGTCCTTGCTCCCGGCGCATGTTTAGCGCTTCGACAATATAGCCAATGGCGGATTTAGGCTGCTGTGGATGGGCAAGATCGTTTTGGATCAGCGGGTTATTGACATCAAGCTCGCCGCTGGCGGGGTCGGTGCAGTAGCCTTTTTCGGTCACGGTTAAGGAGACGATGGCGGTTTCCGGGCGCGCCATTGCCGCCAGAATCCCTGCATGGCCGTCGAATTCAGGGTGCAGCGCTTCTTTCATTGAACCGATAATTTTCAGTTCGGTGCTTTCTGCGCCGCGTTCTGCAACGGTGTACAGCAGATTTTGCGCTTTCAGGTTCGCGATCAGCCGCGCGTCGTTACCCGGCATCAGGTTCACTTCACAAATGCCCCAGTCGCTGTCGCTCTTTTCCAGTAGATGATGGGTAAAGAGCGCCTGGTGCGCGCGGTGAAACGCCCCGCAGCCCAGATGCACAATACGGGATACCAGACGTGATTTGTCCCAGTTTGGGCGGGCGACGGAAACCTGGGCGGTGGCGATATTCTGTTCCATTGCAAACTCCTGTCATTCGACGTCTTCGCCCGCGATCTCCGGGGCGAGGCATGTTGCTATTGCATTGAGTAGGGGAAATCGCATGACGCGTCGCGCCATGCGAAAGAAGGTTATTTGCTAAAGAAAGCGCGCTGGATAGCCAGTTCGACGCCGCGGACTTCCGCAAGCCCTTTCAGACGGCCAATGGCGGAATAACCCGGATTCGTTTTCTTCTTCAGATCGTCCAGCATCTGATGACCGTGGTCCGGGCGCATTGGGATCAGATCGTCGCTACCTTCGGCTTTACGACGGTGCTCTTCTTCCACAATCGCTTTAACGACTTCATACATATCCACATCGCCGTGCAAATGGGCGGCCTCGTGGAAGGTCTTCGGATTCTCTTCGCGCAGCGTAGAACGCAGATGCGTAAAGTAGATGCGCGGACCAAATTGCTTGATCATATCAACCAGATCGTTGTCAGCGCGCACGCCGTAAGATCCGGTACACATGGTGAAGCCGTTCGCCATGCTATTAACGGTTTCCACCATCCATTGCATGTCTTCAATAGTAGAGACAATGCGCGGCAGGCCGAGAATAGGGCGCGGCGGATCGTCAGGGTGAACGGCCATACGCACGCCAACCTCGTCGGCAACCGGAATAATGGCTTTCAGGAAATAGGCAAAATGTTCACGCAGTTTTGCTTTATCGATATCTTTATACGTCGCCAGGTGTTGACGGAACTGATCCAGCGTATAGCCTTCTTCCGCGCCAGGTAAACCGGCAATAATGTTGCGGGTCAGACGTGCTTTGTCTTCCTCGCTCATGGTGGCGAAACGCCGCTCTGCCTGAGCAATCTCTTCTGCCGTATAGTCGGCTTCTGCTCCCGGACGCTTCAGGATGTGCAGTTCGAACGCGGCGAATTCAATCTGGTCAAAACGCAACGCTTTTGAACCATCCGGCAATACGTATTCCAGATCCGTACGTGTCCAGTCCAGCACCGGCATAAAGTTATAACAAACCGTATAGATACCGCATTGCGCCAGGTTACGCAGCGTTTGCTGGTAGTTTTTGATCCATAAATCGTACTGACCGGTGTGGGTTTTGATGTCTTCGTGGATAGGTACGCTCTCTACCACCGACCACTCCAGACCCGCCTCTTCAACGATTGCTTTACGTTTCTGGATCTCGTCTACCGACCAAATTTCTCCATTCGGGATATGGTGTAACGCCGTTACCACGCCGGTTGCGCCAGCCTGGCGTACATCTGACAGCGTTACCGGGTCGTTAGGTCCGTACCAGCGCCAGGTTTGTTTCATATCTCGTTTCCTCTTCTTGCGATAACGTCTTCGTGGTTGACCCATTGCCAGCCAACATCGAAACGTGCTTTGTAAACCCGTTCTGCCCCCTAAATTCAACCAAAATTTTTCTCATGTCAACCTTGTTGTCTAAATTGGCTAACCAAATCACAAATATCATCATTCACGGTCTGCCAATTTTATTTATTTGATCTGTGTCAATTTTTGCTGGGTGAAAAGCATTCACCATTCAACTTGAAATGAGCTGATGTATTTATTTCAAGAATATTAATGGCGGGAGTTGCCGCCAGATTTTGACCGGTCCGGATGAGAAAATATTGATTGGTCAACCAATTTTGTGATTTCTGTTTTCCCGCTACAGGTCAGACGGCGCGGAGCTAATGTTTTTTAACGAGGCTTTATCATGAAGATGACAAAATTAAGATGGTGGATTATCGGCCTGGTCTGCGTAGGGACCATCGTAAACTACCTGTCCCGTAGCTCGCTTAGCGTTGCGGCGCCAGCGATGATGAAAGAACTCCATTTTGATGAGCAACAATATTCCTGGGTGGTGAGCGCCTTCCAGCTTTGTTACACCATTGCGCAGCCGATCACCGGCTATTTGATGGATGTCATCGGACTGAAAATCGGCTTCTTTATCTTTGCCTTGTTGTGGTCGCTGATCAACATGGCGCACGCGCTGGCCGGCGGCTGGATAAGTCTGGCATTTCTGCGTGGTCTGATGGGGCTGACCGAAGCGTCAGCGATTCCGGCCGGGATTAAAGCCAGCGCCGAATGGTTCCCGACGAAAGAACGCGGTATTGCGGGGGGGCTGTTTAATATCGGTACTTCGATTGGCGCGATGCTGGCGCCGCCGCTGGTGGTCTGGGCGATGCTGACCTTTGCTGATAGCGGCATCGGTACTGAAATGGCGTTTGTGATTACCGGTGGGATCGGCGTGCTGTTCGCCATCACCTGGTTCCTGATTTATAACTCGCCAAATAAACACCCGTGGATCACCCACAAAGAGCTGCGTTATATCGAAGACGGCCAGGAAAGCTATCTCCAGGACGATAACAAAAAACCGGCCGTTAAAGAGATCGTTAAAAAGCGTAACTTCTGGGCGTTGGCGATTACCCGTTTTCTGGCTGACCCGGCATGGGGAACGCTGAGTTTCTGGATGCCGCTGTATCTGATTAACGTGATGCATCTGCCGTTAAAAGAGATCGCCATGTTTGCCTGGCTGCCATTCCTGGCGGCGGACTTTGGCTGCGTTGCAGGCGGTTTCCTGGCGAAGTTCTTCATGGAAAAGATGCACATGACCACGATCAATGCGCGTCGTTGTAGCTTTACCATCGGCGCTGTTTTGATGATTTCGATCGGTTTTGTCAGCATTACGACTAACCCGTATGTCGCCATTGCATTGATGAGTATTGGCGGTTTTGCGCACCAGACGCTGTCTACCGTCGTGATTACCATGAGCGCTGACCTGTTCAAGAAAAATGAGGTCGCGACGGTTGCCGGTCTGGCAGGATCTGCGGCATGGATGGGACAGTTAAGCTTCAACCTGTTTATGGGGGCATTGGTCGCTATTATCGGTTACGGCCCGTTCTTCATTGCACTCAGTCTGTTCGATATTATCGGCGCCATCATCCTGTGGGTACTGATTAAAGATCCGGAAAAGCACCACCCGCCAATGACGGAACAGCCGCTGGCGTCTCACCGCTAAAGCTGCCTCGGTTTCACTGGCCTGATAAGCGAAGCGCTACCGGGTTCTAACGGCCACCTTCGGGTGGCCGTCTTCATTACCCTTATCGGTAAAAATACGCGTTGGTTTTATACCAGCGCGTTATCATTTAGTTTGCCTGATTATTTTCAGATGCTGAAAATAATATTGTGGTAAGGGTTATTGTTTTTCGCCTGGATTTTTATCGACTCTCTGTCTCGCTGCGATCATCGATAAAGTCCCCTTTATGTAAATAAAGGTTCAATGCTTCTACTCTTTTCTCCATATATTTTGCGCAGCTTCACAAAAAATAACCTGATGTCGTAATGTCCACTCCCTAATATTCTCCATGCGCTATACGTTAATTTAAGTTTAAATTTCATGCCGGGGATATCACGATGTCACGTAATTTTACTGTTTCAGCCTGTCAGTATATTGTTACCGAAATAAACACTTTTGAAGATTTCATAACAAAGGTAAGGATACTTCTTAATAAAAGTCAGGGGGCTGATGTCGTTATCTTCCCGGAGCTATTTACCATTGAGTTATTTACATTATTGAAAAAATGGCAAGAAAGACCCATTTCACACCTAACTTTAATTGATCAGTTTACGGATGCCTATAAGCAGCTTTTTCAACAGGAAGCGAAAGAAAGAGGACAGTTCATTATTGCTGGCTCTCATCTGGAGCAGACTGGAGCAGATCGCTATGAGAATGTTGCGCATATATGGGGACCCGATGGCGAACATTATGCTCACAGTAAGACGCATATCTTCCCGGCTGAACGGGGTTGGTATACTCAGGAAGGCGATAAAATGGCTGTTTTTCAACTGCCATTTGCAAAGGTGGGTTTTAATATTTGTTATGAAGCAGAAATACCGGAGTGTGCCGCGACGCTGGCGGAACAGGGTGCGGAGTTAATTTTAACGCCTTCCGCTACGTTTACTGAACAGGGATTTTGGCGAGTCAGACATTGTTGCCACGCACGTTGTATTGAAAATCAAATTTATCTTGTTCACTGTTGCCTGGGCGGAAACCCGGGTGGACCACTGCCAGGCTGCTGGGCCCGAAGTTCAATTTTAAGCCCCTGTGATGTCGTGTGGAAAAATCCACAAGGTATTATCGCAGAGGCGCACGTCAATCAAGAGGATGTCATTTCAGGAGAAATTAACCTCGATGTTCTATATGAAAATAGACTTGGGGGGGCAGCAACAACGTTCAAGGACAGACGCAGAAAAGCAGGCATATATAATATCTGGCCATCACACATTAAATAACAGAATGTGTCCCTTCTATGTATTAGCTGGAGGTCGTTATGGGATATTTAAAATTACCTGAGGGTAAAAGGATTGCGGTCAATCTTGGTGTTGATGTAGATGCTCAGTCTTTATGGCTGGGCGGATTTAATCGACCGTCGCCATCCTTTATGTCACGAGGAGAGTTTGGTGCACAAGTTGGCGTACCAAGGCTTCTCAAATTGTTTAAAGAAAATAATATCAAAACCACCTTTTTTATTCCCGGACACACTGTAGACACCTTCCCGGAAATCAGTAAAGCGATTTTTGATGCCGGGCATGAAATCGCTCACCATGGCTACTATCATGAAAATCCGACTCTGGTGAATCGTGATACAGAACGCCGACTTATGGATCTGGCGTTCGCCTGTTATAAAAGACATTTCGGCATACGCCCTGTGGGATACCGTTCTCCCTATTGGGATTATAGCGAGAATACGCTGGATCTTCTGGAGGAGGCCGGTTTTCTCTATGACAGTAGCCTGATGGCGAGAGATCTTGTGCCTTACCATCCTCAACGTTGGCAGGTGAATTGGGAGACGGGAAATATCGCAGGCCCGGCCAGCGCGATTCTGGAAATTCCTGTTAGCTGGTATCTGGATGATTTTCCCGCACTGGCGTATACCGGCAACCAGGAGGGGATGAGCGATACTGACGGTGTTCTGCGACGCTGGAAGGATATTTTTACCTATGCTTATAACCATCAGGAAAACGGTTTATATGCGATGGCTCTTCATCCGCAGATAATCGGTCATGGGCATCATATGATGATGTTGTCACGTTTGATTGAACATATTAAAGGGCATGATGGCGTATGGTTTGCAACCTGTGAAGAGATAGCCAGTGTCTGGGTGGATGACGAAGAGGATCGACAAAAAATGCTCCGTCCTGATGTTCGTGGCGTAGCGCCGGTTCCGGATGATTATGGCTGGCCAGGCAAATGATATCACCTCATGACAATGTTAATATCAGTCGGGTAACGGATTACCCGGGCAGAAGTTACCTGTTTGCCCGCTTGTTAATGTATATTGTCCATCAGAAAGGGAGACTATCCCGGGACGTATAAAATCTTTTTTATTTCGGTCAAAACGTTAATCAACGAGAATAGTTTGTTTTTTGATTTAAATCATTTTTTAGTGTTCCCAGGAAAATAAGCAAATAACATTTATAATGTGAGCATTAAGAAAAATAAAATTTCCATAGTGATTAATTTTTATGTAACGCTTTGATTTTTAATGTTTTTGTATGTGTTAATTGATGTAAATCAATTTGTATTTTTTTATTAAATAAGTAAAAATTAAGTTGATATTTGCTTTTTGATGTGTTTTTTATATAGCTGATTATTATTCTGAAATGTCAATTTTTTGAATAATGACGCTGTGATACCGGCACCAGGGATACTTTGCGATAAAAGGGATTGAATATGGCAGAGAGCATTCAGTATAACCTCAATTGTATTTGGCCACAGCGGGCCAAAACCCTCTATTGCATTGCAACCAGCGGAATAACGTTTATCAGACGTGGGTAAACGTTGGCAAAATCCCTGCAAACCTGGCGCTTTTCACGCTGTGTTTTTTGGTAGTTGCGCTTTTAATAAGAGTCACAAGCGTTGGCCGCTGGTATTCGTCTGGCTGCTGAACTGCCACCTGATCAACAAGGAGATAAATCATGGATGCGATTTTTTTAAAGCTCGACAATATCAAAGGCGAAAGCCAGGTTGAAGGCTTTGAAGATCAGATAGAGATCATGTCTTATAGCCACAATGTGGCAATGCAGGTAAATAACGATGTTAGCCTCACTGAGCGGACTTCCGGGCGTGCGCATGTTGGTGAAATGTCGCTCACCAAATTTGTCGACCTCGCCACGCCTGTGCTCAATGAGTACTGCTGTAGCGGGAGGCTAATTAGAACCGCGGTGCTGACGTTGTGCCGCAATGACGACGGCAAAATGCGGTCGCTTATCGTTTATACCCTGACAAACGTGCTGATATCACAACTCAGTGTTAGCGGCGGCGCCGGCGGTAAGCCGGTGGAAACGATGTCGCTGAACTTCACGAAAATCAAATGGCAAATCACTGCCGAGAAATCAGACGGCGCTCAACAGGAGTCCAGAACGTCAGTATGGGATCTGGCGATGGACCAGATAGGGAAATGATGATGACGCCAACCATTCCGGTCGCGCTATTCGACAGGCTCTTGGTTGAGGGGATAAGCCCACATGAATTGGTACGACGCAAGTTAATGTGTTTATTCAACTCTTGCGCCGTGCCAGGTGGCGAGACATTACCGCCGCTGCTCACTCGGGGTATGCCGGAATGGCACGAGGTGAATGTGGGTGACAAACGGGTTCTCAACTGGTTTTGCCGTGAGCTTCGCGCTGCTATTTTACGTTATGAACCGAGCATCAACATGCTGAAAGTCAGTGTAAAAGATGCCTATCATCAGACGCTGGCGTTGTCTTTGGAAGCGATGTTACAGGATGAGTCTGAACCGTTAAGACTGGAGATAGCCTACTCTAACGGTAGATGGCGCTAGTAATGCAGAAAAGAACGCCGGGCCGGGAGTTTTACATTACCCCAAAAGCAATAAAACGCAGCGAGCGAATCTGATAATCAGGCAGGCAGTCCACCTTTCGGTATGGTTGATCTGCCTGCATCATTTTCAGGATGGTTAATAACGGACCATGACAGATTTAAGTTCGGTATAGTCATCAATAAACGCGCTGCCAAATTCACGACCAATGCCCGATCCTTTCATCCCTCCAAAGGGTACCGCGGGATCGAGAAAGGTATGCATATTGACCCACACCATGCCAGCATCAATATCTTCAGCGTAGCGTAATGCCTTAGACATATTTTCCGACCACACACTTGCTGCAAGGCCAAATGGCGAAGCGTTGATATGCGAAAGCGCCTCTTTTTCATTCTGATAACCGATAAAGCTACAGACAGGGCCAAAGGTCTCCTCGTGCATCAGCGTACTGTTTTTACTACGCACTTTTACCGCCGTCGGCTGTAAAAAGTACCCTTCGCCGGGTAAAGTTTCCCCGCCGTAAACAATGGTATCCCCTTCTTCCTGTGCGCGTTGAATCAGACGCAGCACTTTTTCAAGCTGAACCTGATTCGCCAGCGGGCCCATCACCGTTTTTTCATCTAAAGGCGAGCCGGGCACGATCTCCGATAACCGTTGCCTGAGGAGCGTCATGACCGTATCCAGTTTTTCCTGGGGCAGATAAAAACGCTCTGCGGCAGCACAAATCTGTCCTTGATTCAGATAACCGGCTTCAAGAATACCGTTGACCATGGCTTGTGCCGAGAGATCATTGAGAAACAGCGCCGCATTTTTCCCTCCCAGTTCGAGGGTAACGCGTTTTCCTGACGATGTTGCCGAACGCCGGACTTTCTCACCTGTCGCAACTGACCCGGTGAAACTCACTTTGGCGCAATCTGGATGCGCGATCAGCTGTTGCGCTATCTCACCGCCAGCACCGTTTACCACGTTAATTACGCCATCAGGGAAACCAGCCTCTTTAGCCAGTTCAGCGACTCGCAGCAGTGTCAGCGGGGTATATTCACTTGGTTTAATGACGATGGTGCAGCCACATACCAGCGCTGCGGCCAGCTTCCAGATAGCAATCATAATTGAGAAATTCCACGGCACAATACCGACGACCACGCCAATGGGTTGGCGTTGGGTAAACGCTGTGTATCTCTCTTCTCCCATTGATGGCAGGGAGACATTCAGCGTTTCACCGGTTATTTTTCCTGCCCAACCGGCAAAGTAACGCAGGAAGGCCACTGACTGATCGAGTTCAAGACCGCGCGACAGCATAATCGTTTTACCTGAACAGACGCTTTCCAGTTGAGCTAACTCTTCACGATGAGCGGCAAGAGTATCAGCCAGTTTCAGCAGTAATGCGCCGCGTTGTAACGTTGGCATTTTACGCCAGACATCAAACGCCCGTCTGGCGCTCTGCATGGCCTGTTCTGCCTGCGCAGGGGTTGCCGACACAACGTCGGCGATGATTTTGCCGGTGGCTGGGTTAGTGACCGAGAAGTTCGTGCCGTTTCCGGCCTGACGTTCACCTGCAATAAATTGTCCGTGTCGTTGGCGTAAAAAAGTCGTTACTTCGGCAAGTAATGTCACGTCGCTCATCAGAAGTGCCTGTAGGTCAGGAATGTACGTTTTTCCATCTCAACATACTTGCCTGGAACTGAATATCGTTCCAAAGAACGTCATTCTTCCGGACGATATTTTGTAAAACGTTACCGTGCTGTGATAGCGGTCTTAGTCAAGCGTGATGACAAGGTAACGCGATGAATACAAAAATCGATGCGTTGAATTACTACGGCGCGACGAAAAAATACCCGTTGCATTTTCCTGCTCTGCAAGACGATATTGATGCCGATGTGGTGATCATTGGCGGTGGCTTTTCAGGCATCAATACCGCGCTGGAACTGGCGGAGCAGGGGATCACTAATGTTGTCGTTCTGGAAGCCCGCCATCTTGGGTATGGCGGCACCGGGCGAAACGGCGGTCAGGTGATGGCCGGTATAGGTCACGACATCGAAGCCGTTAAAAAATATGTAGGCGCAGCGGGAATGGAGACGCTGTTTAAAATCTCGAACCTCGGCGCAGGCATTATTCGGGAGCGAATTCGTAAATACCATATTGATGCTGATTTTGTCCCCGGATATGGTTATCTGGCCTACAACCAGCGGCAGTTAAAAACGCTGCAACAATGGGAAAAAGAATTCAAAGCCGCCACGCCGGAAGACGATATTGAACTCTATACCGGTAAAGACGTGCAGCAGGTTATTGGTTCCGACGTCTACTGCGGTGTTCTCAAGCATATGGGGGGAGGGCATGTCCACTCGCTGAATTTATTGCTGGGCTCCGCTCAGGCTGCGAATTCGCTGGGGGTGAAGATATTCGAATATTCACCTGTGGTTGAGGTCAGTTACGGTAAGACAGTACAGGTACGTACTGCGATGGGCAGCGTAAAAGCGGCCAAATTGCTGTGGGCCTGTGATAGTTTTCTCAATAATCTGGAACCAGAAATTTATAAGAAAACGCTGGTTACTTATTCTTATCAGGTCTCTACAGAACCTCTCTCCAGCGAGCTTGTTGAGCGGATCAGTCCCTTGCGCGGGGCTTTTAGCGATATCCGCCCGGTGATAAATTACTACCGTCTCACAAAAGAAAACCGTCTGCTGTTTGGCAGCGCCACAAGGTTTCTTGAATATACCCCGCACGATTTTGCTGCCTGGAACCGCACTCTGTTGACGGAGGTCTTCCCTTATTTGAAAGACGTTAAAATCGATTTTGCCTGGGGCGGACCGATGGCCTGTAGCGCGAATCTGTTTCCGCAGATTGGCACGCTTCGTGAACACAATAATGTTTTTTATGTTCAGGGTTATTCCGGATTTGGCGTCACGCCTTCCCATATTGTATGCAAAATCCTGGCCGAAGGAATAAATGGCGGTTCCGAGCGGTATCGTCTGATGAGTAGCATTCCCCACGCGACAATTTATGGTCGCGACAGTCTACGTCTATTGCTGGTCAGTGCGGGAAAACTGATACATCAAACAGCCGGTTTCTGGAAAGGCCGGAATTAACCAGGAGAACATTAATGCACGCTTTTAAACTCAATCAACCTGTTCCTGAATTACAGCCAGTCGGGAGTGTCAGCCTGTTAGGGGCGTTGCCAACAGAAGGCGATCCCCAGGTCGCCGTTGCGATGATTTATGGTAAACCTGAGGACGTATTTACCTGTGGACTGTTTTCATCGACCCGCGGCGGTTTCACGATGATTTATCCCTTTACCGAGCACGCAACCGTGCTGGAAGGGGAAGTGGAACTCACTGTTGCGGGTCAGGAACCGATACGTTTTTCACCGGGCGATAGTTGGTTTGTTGAACAGGGAACCGAAGTGGCATGGAAAGTTTTAACGCCCCGTTTTGTAAAACATTATCTGGCAAACGTTGAAAGCCATAAACAGGGTTGAACCCTTTAATTGTTCGTCAGTAGCGTTGGCATCACTGGGGAGAATAACGCGCTCCCCACTTGCTATTAGCGCATGCGGGGACGGCGTCACAACGTTATTTACCGTTATCCCTCTTCAGGACGATACCTGTTAGATGCGCTGCCTGCCATAAATAAGCGTTATTCCGGAGCGGTAATTTATTGTTGTAATAATAGTGAAGAGGTTGACCATGTTTAAAAACAGACTTGCCAGCCATCTTGAACGTGGCGTTATTGGTTTCCCCACGACGCTTGCCAGCTCCGTCGGGCTGATTATGGCAAGCCCGGTGATCCTGACCGTGACCAGTGGTTTTGGCTCAGGGGGAGATACCTTTGCCCTTGCGGTATTACTGGCATTTATTATGATGCAAGCGCAGATTACCACCTTTGCCGAAGCGGCAACGCTTATTCCCACGACTGGCTCCGTCTACGACTATATTTCCTGCGGGATGGGGCGTTTTTTCGCTATCACCGGTGCGCTTTGCGCTTACCTGATCGTACACATTTTTGCCGGCACGGCAGAAACGATTCTCGCTGGCGTCATGGCGCTGGTGAACTTTGAGTCCGTTAGCGAACACGTGGCCATGCAGCACAATACCTGGATGGTTGGCGTCGGCATGGTAGTGGTTTTCGGGTTACTGAATGCCATTGGTGTTGAAGTATTTGGCAAGGTGGAAGTATTTCTTACTTTCGGTATGTGGACTACCCTGACCATCTTCGGTTTATGCGGGATCCTGTTATCCCCGGTCACTCATCATTCCGGGTGGTTTGGCGCACCGCTTGATGTCAGTAATCTTTCTGGTCTGTTTGGTTATATTGGCATGGCGATGTTTATGTTCGTCGGTTGTGAACTGGTAACGCCAATGGCGCCGGAAATTAAAAAAGCGCATCGTACGATTCCCAGAGCGATGGCGCTTGGCCTTTTAGCGGTGGCAGGTTGTATGTTCCTCTATGGCGCTGCGATTAACCGGCAGGTAAATAATGTGGTGGTCGATGCGGCAAACCATATCTTTTTACTGGATACGCCGATGGCTATTCCCGCCTTTGCCAATCGTGTCATGGGACATGCCGGGCAATACTGGCTGGGCGTGGGGTTGTTGTTAGCGGGATGTGCGACGATTAATACGCTAATGGCGGCAGTACCGCGTATTATATACGGCATGGCGCTGGACGGCGCTTTGCCGCGGTTTCTGACCTGGTTGCACCCCCGCTTTAAAACACCGGTCATCGCCATCGCATTCGGTGTTGCGATTCCCTGTTTACATGCCTGGTATCTGAACGGTGATATCGACCACATTGTTCCGCTGATCCTCGCTGCGGTCTGCGCCTGGGGAGTAGCTTATCTGCTGGTAACGTTATCGGTCGTTATCTTACGTATTCGGCGCCCC
This sequence comes from Salmonella sp. A29-2, assembly GCF_020150755.1. NCBI lineage: Bacteria > Pseudomonadati > Pseudomonadota > Gammaproteobacteria > Enterobacterales > Enterobacteriaceae > Salmonella > Salmonella sp. A29-2. The sequence continues at coordinate 756,913 of NZ_CP083731.1, forward strand.
GATTTACCACGCGCTTACCGGGCCCCCTGGTTTCCCTTACCTCAGATTATTTCGAGCGTGGGTATTATTATCGCCATTATTAATATCGCGCCTCCAGGAATGAACAGTCGGGATGTACTTATACCATTCGGTATTATGCTTGGATTGACTGCCGCCTATGCCTTATTCTGGACATTATGTGTGCAACGGGTTAATCCTTTCCTCCCGCTTCCGGTAGAAGAGGTCGTGGAACGGGCGATGGGCAATTATGAAAAGCGAAACAATGAAGAGATGACGCCAGATGTCCTCCGTCCCCTGGTTTAAGAGCACATTAATGAACATGGTGTTACGTGATTTGAGCGGCTGGCGTTGTGAAAAATTGACCGAACATAGCGCCGTGCTGCATCTGAATGCATTTACCCAGGTTATCTGCCATGTTCAGCAAAAACGGTTATTCATGGCCAGTATTCACAGTTGTGAATTCAGGGTGAAAGGCGCAATCAATTATCCTTTGCAGGGCAAAATTCGCGCTCATCAGCCCGGATGGCTGAAACGTTATCCCGTCATTTTTACTGGCAGTAAAAGTACCGCCGGGCTGATTAACTATCTTAATCGTTTCCCCAATTTACAACAGGCTCTGAGTGAACTGGATTATCGTCGGTTTACGCTGGTTTTACATCATAAGGAATGGTATTGCGGCATTGAGCTATGGGCTGCTAGCGAAGTGGTTTGTAAAATGCCGCCGCTGCGCCGTTATCTGCGGCTTGAGCGGCACCAGCGTGTTCTTCTGCTTAGTGTGATAAATATGATCAATCAGGCCATGAATCAATGGCTGCAACAGGATACCGACGCCAGATAATATGACATTTTATTGAGGCATCAGCTCAGAGAGTGGTATTAATTCAGGCATATATGACACATGGGGAAAAGACCCGCAATTGACGCGGGTTAAAAAGAACGCTTTCACATATGCTGTAAATATTGTACCGAGGACATTCTGGTTCGGGAAACCAGTTCCGTGCGATTTATCACTTCTGTTTTAGCAAAAATATTACGTAAATGCGTTTTCACTGTTGAGAGAGAAATATTCAACTGACGGGCAATCAATTTGTTGCTGGCCCCTTCGCAGACCATTCCCACAATTTCACGCTCTTTGGCGGTCAATATTGACGTCAGATTGTTGTCTTCCTGAAGAGAATCATGAATTGCCAGTCCCAGTAATGGTTGTACTGCCTGGGCTCGCAAACGCTCTTCGCTGGAAAAAGGTATATCGCGCATTAATGAAATGCCCGCGATAATACGATGGCCCCGACGAATAAAGATCTCAATCATGTCGCACACATGATTAGGTAGCATAAATTCATGATAATAATGGCGATGACGAGCACAGATGCCGGGCGTCATCGTCGCTACGGTAACAACCTGTTGGCCGAACCGGGAAGGCGATAGCGGGTCTAATGGTTGAAAATGCTCCAGATATTGTTGGTGTGTGCTATTAGAAATATTATGTAAAACATAGGCTTCCGGCTTTAAATAAGCATTAACACGATAAAAAACCGCCGACGACAGAGGAATGAGTTGCGCAATGCTCTGTAAGCAATGGAGAGTGATCCCGTCATTATGGCCAGTAGTTGATAAGGCTGACATGTTATCTCCTTCCATCCGGATGAGCGCGCCGGGACGCAGTAAAATAGTGGTATGTTGAAACATACAATTTACATTCGGTTAACACAATCATTCATATGTTAATAATGTGACGCGTGTTGCGGTATTTTTTATAACCGATTGAAAATAAATGCTTTTAATTTAAATCCTGTCTGGTTTTCTAAAAAATAATTAAAAATTATTAATATAATTTTTTTCTGTCGCGGTTGACTCATCTCCTGAAAATGCCGTGGGTTCTCGCCCTTCAGGACGATATTATTTTGAGACGCCTGTTCTATGATTTTCTGTAATAGTGCAGGTTAACAGAGACTTAATTTCTGGTTCAGACAGGATTTGCTAAATAACGTTTCAATAGCGTCATGCGCTATGCAGAAAACCGGGGTTTTTACCCACAAAAAGCGGTGGTTGCCAGTATATTTTAATGAACAGTAGTGAACATGAATATTGGAATAACTTGTTGAGTTTATAAAAAACGGACGCCGTAGGGCGTCCGCATCTGAATGGTTGGTGCCCGGACTCGGAGAAGTCCTTTGGGCTAATGGACTGTTAAAGCTATTTTTGACCGTTTATCAAGACCACCACAAAACTAACCCTTACAGAATTATCTACATGATTTTCCCGGTGTGGGTTTGATTCCTGCCACTGTCTGATAATTGTTGAACCAGTTCTTCTGTATAGGGTATCAGCAGAGCAGGCTTTCGAAATTTGACATCCAGCAAGAATCGGTGTGAGACACTCACGGTTTTTTCCTGCCGTCTATTCATCATTGAAAAATGATAGTATTTTTATGAGAATAAGAGCCAAAAATATAGAGGCGCCTATATAAATCCCTCGTTCTGTCCAGGTATCCAGACGAAATAACCAATAGACACATAAAAAAACAAGTAGCCCGCCAATAATTGACGCGAGAGCGCCAATGATTTTTTTGAGCATATATTTAAAAGTACCTTCATTATATTTCATGGTTTTTCTTTTTGTGTCGCCATTTAAAAAATCTGATAATACGTTTCACCATTTGATAGAATACATATATAAATAGGAAAGGGCATAAAAATACAGAAAAACGCGCAATTATATTTCTAATGGGTTTTTCTGCTACCTGATAGCAAACCGGCTCTCTTAGGATAGTATCATTTTGGGGGGCCGTTTTCTGTGACCAATGTTGAAAATGTAATCTCATTAGTGTTTAAACTATTGTGTATATTTTTTACTTCCCCGGATATAGGCAAGCACTGGAAACCATAATTATCATATCGTGGTTCACCATTAATAGCATCAATTCTATCATATACTATTAATCTTTTCCCGCATTAAGTGCGGGGGGATGGTAATCTGTGAACTGATCCTTCAACTCATCAAAAGTTCGATTTATTCAACAAAGCCGAAGATAACCCGTCTTTATCGATCATTACGTAGTAATGGAAACGGTGTGGAGGGGCGCACCTCTTTTTCATATCTAAGGGACGCCGTAGTGGCGTCCCTTAATTATTTACATAATCCCTTTTCTGACCAGAGGAGTATTAACCCACTCATGAGCTTCTTTACTTATCTCAACATCCGGAGCGCATTGTGCCAGTAGTCCGAAAAATGAATTACAGGGCTATTTCTAAGATACACTTCCTTCGGTTTTCTGTAAAACCAATACCGAGGTAGCCTGAGAAAAATATGTATATGCATTTTCTCATCAATAATTAACGCATATTAAAACGATCATAATGGAAGGCTTTCTCTGATATCCCGTACTTTTGTAGTCCGGATAATAGACTTTTCGCAAAGCCTGCGGGTCCGCAAAACCAGACGTGAACGTTTTGGCTATTATCGCTTTCCATCATAATATGTTTGGCTTCCAGTTTCATCCTGGCATCGATACGGTGTAAAGTCACACCTGCCGCTGTACATAACAAATCGAGATTTACAGGGTACTGCAAATCATCATGCTGACCAACGCAATACCATAAATCAATAGGGCAGAGTGGGTGGCCTGAGTTTTTTAAATATTCCAGCTGAGATATAAAAGGAGTGATACCGATCCCTCCCGCAACCCAGACCTGACGCTCAGATTGAATATTAAAGTCTAAATAACCCCAGGGGCCCTCAACAATCACGTCCTGTCCAATTTTTAATTCTTTCTTTAGTGAATGTGTATGATCCCCTAATGCTTTAATGGCAAAACGCAAGTGTTTTTTATCCTGGTAATAAGAGGCTATAGTGAATGGGTGTGCCTCTGCATCATGTTGAAATGTTAAAAATGAAAACTGCCCTGGTGTATGCAATAGAGGGGTGTCAGTATGTAGAGTTATTTCTATAATATCATTTGGGTAATAGTCGATGTTTGTGATGATCGCAACGAGTTTGTTTTTATAAGCAATCATATTAAATAGCGAAAGGCCGGCAGCATAAATACCAGGGATACTCACTATTACCAGCAGAATGCCCGCAGGTGAATTCCACCAATATGTTTTAAATAGAACGGTAAAAATATGGAAAGCAGTAGCCAGGTAAAAAACAGGAAACAGACGATGTATAAAATGGAAAATGTTATAAGGGATTTTTTTTACAAGAGAAACCAGCACCAACCCTATCATCAGGTATGTAGACCATTCAGCAGCTAACAATCCTGCATAGATCAGTTGAGATTGCCATGAGCTTATCTGAACACTTCCCAGTGATCCTGGATGAGCAAGCCAGCCATTTTGCACCAGCCAGTGAGGTATTTTTTCGTCCAGCCAGTGCGCCAGCGTAAAGACTGTTGCGATAATACCAGCTTGTTTGTGTAAACCCCACGATTTATCCAGACCTTTCAGAATTCGATTCAACCAGGGTGAACGCAAAATCAGACACATAGCTAATGTCATAAAACACCATGCGACGCACCCACTAAAAAAGAGAAAGTTTTGCCGAAACAGCCAAAAGATTTTAGATGTTTCGGCGTGGAATATTTCACCTGATAAGACAAAAATAAGACTTGCTGTGAGTAATGTTAAGCTACTCACAAAATACGTTATTTTCATAATGGCCTGTTTTTTTAGCAGGCACGGGCAATTACCCGTGTCCTGGATAATAATTACGATTGATTGTAATTGTGATTATTTATAAAGAATAGCGGTGGCGTGTGATTGATTATCGATATGAAATGAAGTGATTCGATAATAATGAGCACCTGACGCTTCAGTTTTATTCTGAAGGAGTTGTATGATGCTTTCAGGATTTGTATTTATGGATGATACACTAACATGAGCAACTTCTTTCATGTCTGTTTCTGGATGACTAATTTCTGTTGCAGCAATGGATGTCTGCCCAAATAAAGAGAGTAAGAAAAAAGAGATGACAATTTTTTTACTGATATTCATAAGAATTCCTTTCATATTAATAAACTTATCGATTAAAAGCATGAGCCAGCATACAGGGAATTTGCGCCAGCGAGTTTTTTTCTGCCAGAGATCTGCCTGGTACGGTTTTATCCACTCCTTCGGTGGGCAATATATGGACGTTAGTGATCCCCATCAAATTTAACGTTGACCGCAGATAGCTTTCCTGATGATCCAATTCCCGATGCCTGGTATCTGAATAAATTCCACCACGCGTGGAGACAATAAATGCTGGCCTGTCGGCCAGTAACCCCGTTGCACCCGTAGAGGTAAAACGAAATGTCAGACCAGCCTGGCAAACCTGATCTATCCAGGTTTTCAGACCCGAAGAGACAGAGTGGTTAATCATCGGTGCACCTATTACTAATATATCGCAGAGGCTCAACTCCGCGATCGCGTTTCTGATACCCTCCACTTCACTTTGCGTTTGTGCGTCTGTAGACATTAACTTTCCCCCAAGCACCAGAAATGTCTCTTCGCGTAAGTGGGGTGGCGGTGTCCGTCCGAGATCGCGGTATGTCACGCTGGCATTCGGAAAGCGCTGGCAGATAGCTTTTGTCAGCGCCAGGCTCAGCTTTCGTGAGCTGGAGTTGCAGAGCATAGGGCTGCTGTCAATGTGGAGGATCTTCATGGTGTTCGTCTCATTTAAAACGTGTGGCTAGTTTAACCGTTCTTAAAATGATGTTTAAATAGACGAAATTGAACTTCATTGTTGCGATAAAAGAACAATCATGATTGACTGGAATGATTACTGGTATTTTGCCCTGATTGCAGAAGAAGGAAGCTACAGCCGGGCGGCAATACGTGCGCAAGTGTCCAAATCGGTGCTAAGTCGGCGGATGTCGGCATTAGAGGAACAGCTTGGTGTACATCTGATTCAGCGGACAACCCGACGCCTTGCGCTGACCAAAGTCGGCGAGCAATTTGCGCAGGAGTGTCAGACGCTGGTAAATCAAAGTGAGCGAGCCCGCGCTGTTGTTCAGGCGGTACAGGAGTATCCACAGGGGACATTACGGATCAGTGCGCCGGTATTCATGGCAGAAACGTGGCTGGGAGCGCTCATCAACGAATTTATTGCCCGTTGGCCGCTGGCAAATGTGCAGCTCCTTGCTGTCAATCGCCCGGTGGATATGATTGCAGAAGGCATTGATATTGCGCTATCAGTAAGTTCAGGGGCATTGCCTGATTCTTCATTGCACTACAAAAAAATCAATACGCTATACGATATTCTGGTTGCCAGCCCCCAGTGGGTCGAGCAACATCCTGATTTAAAGACCATTGGAGATCTTCACAGGGCTCCGGCAATGGTGAGACTGGCCGACGGTCGTATGCAATCGTGGCATTTAATCAATGGGAGTCAGGAAATCACCCTGTCACTTTCCCCCCGTTTGTATTCCAATAATCTGCGGGTTCTGTTACAGGCAGTCGCTGGCGGCAATGGTGTGGCTTTGTTACCTTTTCCGGCCTGCAAGGAAGAATTGCAAAACGGGGGGCTGGTACAACTTTTCCCCGAGTGGTCTGGCCAGCCAAGACAGATTTATGCACTATTCCCAGCGAACAAAGGGATGCCCGCAGTTGCACGCTATTTTATGGACGAGTTAACCATGCGGCAGGAGAAACTAAATTCAGGACATTAAAAAGGTTAATTCATAGCGGCAGGAAACTGTCGCCGTGTTGTTGTAACAAATGACCAAATATGACTGTGGCAGATAATCCCGGCTTAGATATTCTGCAATCAGTTCATAAGTCTTAAATATACGCTATGTTGCCGGGCATAAATATAGGGCGCAACGTCCCCCTCGCGGCTCACGTCCAGATAATCTGACCACCACTGCATCATCTCCATACGCGCCTCCATGTACATACGCCGCCCGCACGCCGTTGCGCTCCTTGACGCTCACTGGCATCAGAGAAGGGCAGATACCCGATACCAGCAGCTTACGCGCGGCATTGCGCTTTTCGCGGGCTTTTGCAAGCGTAACCTGCGGATAGGGGCCGAAAGTCAGACGATTTTCTTTACCGCCGAAGCGATAGCGGAAATACCATAGCTTAGAGCCGTCAGGTACAGAATTTGTGAATCGGTGATTTTTGTAGGGTTTTTCGAGGAGGCGCGGCGCAGATCTTGCTATCAGTTAACATGAGGGTCTCTCCGTTCATCGAACTGAATGAACCCTTAATCTGACCCACAATTTTCCGGATACGTAGGGATAAATCAAAACGCACCTGAAAAGATTTCCACGCTAAATCATTGAATTAAAAACACATGGGGATTTTTAAGGAAGTATAAAAAGGAAAGGTGGTGCCCGGACTCGGAATCGAACCAAGGACACGGGGATTTTCAATCCCCTGCTCTACCGACTGAGCTATCCGGGCAACGAGGCGCATTAAACCGTAATCGCCTCGCTTCGTCAACGAAATTTCTTCAAATCAACGTAGACTGCACAATCTATCACCACTTTGTTGTTATTGCACGCAGAGTCAGGCAAAAAACATCGCCCATGCGGCGGAGATCGGCATCGCCAGCAACAGCGCCGGGAGCATATTCACTACCGGAAACATTTTGATTCCACATACACGCAAGCCGGTCGCCACCAGCAGCAGTCCGCCCACGGCGCTAAAGTCGCCCATCATTGCCGGCGTAGTTAGTGGAAGAATGAGGGTGGCGCAGGCGGCAAGCGTTAACTGGATAATCAACATCGGCGCGCAAATCGCCGAAACGGCGATGCCAAGCGAACAGGCGAAAATAATGGCAGTGAAAAAATCCAGAAAAGATTTAGCGATCAAAATGTTTGGATCGCCGGTCATCCCTTCATGCATCGCGCCGAAAATACCGGTGCCGCTGGCGCAAAAAAGTACAATGATAGCGACGTAACTTTGAATAAATGAGTCGTGTGTCGGCTTCTTACCCGATGCCATAAATAATTGTTGGATTTTCGCGACTGCTCCATTAATGCCTTTTTCCAGCAAACAAAACTCGCCGATAAGCGCGCCGACTAGCGTCGCCAGCACCATCACCGGAAGATTAGCGCACTTCATCACCAGCAGAATGCCAATTCCCAGAGAGCACAGACCAAAAATAGACGTCATTGAGACGCGAATCCGTTCTGGCAGACGCTGGCTTAACAGCGCGCCAATAACGCCGCCGAATAAAATTGCGCCAGCGTTAATAAAAGGTCCAATTACCACAATGACTCCTGTTATTTGTCTTTCAAATTGCCTTATTATCACGCGATTAAGCTGTTAATAGCTTGATTATCTGTGACGTATAGAGCGCTGATTTTACCTTGCGCCGTCTGGTGAAAGGTGCCATGATTGCGCGAAATTTCTCCTGCCAGCATGGGGCTCGCCGGGATGAACATAGCGCCTTTATATTGTCTTCACTGTCGCCTGACTGCGCGAGGTTTGCCCCTTTCTTTCCTTTTTTTTGTCATCCCCGCTATGCGGTGAGGGCAGCGCACGCTCACTGCAGGACAACAGTAAAATCAGAAACAGTCTGTTTTTACTGATGTCTGGCGGTCGGAGCTGGTATCCAGTTTGACCCGGCATCTCGTTGGGCAAGGCATCGGCCTTGTCCGGGGTTACTCTACTCCCGAAACGGGTATTTGTGCTTATGAAATCAATGAATATTGCCGCCAGCGGTGAACTCATCCCCCGTCTCTCCACCCACCGAAACGTAGTGGCGCTGGACAGTACCGACTTTACCGATGTGGCCGCAGTCGTCATTACCACTGCCGACAGCCGTAGCGGTATTCTGGCGTTGCTTAAACGCACCGGTTTTCACCTGCCGGTGTTTATGCTTGCGGATGAACCCGTCAGCGCGCCTGTCGGCGTTACGGCGGTAATAGTCGGGAACGCGCAGGAATGGCTGGAGCTGGAAAACGCTGCCTGTCTCTACGAAGCAGAACTTCTGCCGCCCTTTTATGGCACCCTGACCCAGTATGTCGACATGGGGAATAGTACCTTTGCTTGCCCGGGGCACCAGCATGGCGAGTTTTTTAGAAAACATCCCGCAGGCCGCCATTTTTATGACTTTTTTGGTGAAAACCTGTTTCGTGCGGATATGTGTAACGCCGATGTGAAACTTGGCGATCTGCTAATACATGAAGGTTCTGCCAAACACGCGCAGAAATTTGCGGCAAAAGTGTTTAATGCGGATAAAACCTATTTTGTGCTGAATGGAACTTCGGCGGCGAATAAAGTGGTCACCAACGCCCTGCTGGCGCGCGGCGATCTGGTGCTGTTTGATCGTAATAATCACAAATCCAACCACCACGGCGCCCTGATTCAGGCCGGGGCGACGCCGGTCTATCTTGAAGCGGCGCGTAACCCGTTTGGTTTTATCGGTGGTATTGATGCGCACTGTTTTGATGAAACGTACCTGCGCGACCAGATTCGTGACGTGATGCCGGAAAGCGCCGATGCGTCGCGTCCGTTCCGCCTGGCGATCATTCAGCTGGGTACCTATGACGGCACTATTTACAACGCCCGTCAGGTGGTGGATAAAATCGGGCATCTCTGCGATTACATTCTGTTTGACTCCGCGTGGGTAGGCTATGAGCAGTTTATCAATATGATGGCGGATACCTCGCCGTTGCGGCTGGAGCTTAATGAAAACGACCCAGGGATCTTTGTGACCCAATCGGTACATAAGCAACAGGCGGGGTTCTCACAAACCTCGCAGATCCACAAAAAAGATAACCATATTCGCGGCCAGGCGCGTTTTTGCCCGCACAAACGCCTGAACAACGCCTTCATGTTGCACGCCTCGACCAGTCCGTTCTACCCGCTGTTTGCGGCGCTGGATATCAATGCCAAAATCCACGAAGGGGAGAGCGGTCGCCGCCTGTGGGCGGAGTGCGTTGCGCTGGGCATTGACGCGCGTAAAGCCATTCTCGCCCGTTGCAAACTGCTTCAGCCCTTTATCCCACTGGTGGTTAACGGCAAGCCGTGGCAGGCATATCCGACGGAGACCATTGCCAGCAATCGTCGTTTCTTCAGTTTTGAGCCCGGGGCGAAATGGCATGGCTTTGAGGGTTATGCGGATGACCAGTATTTTGTCGACCCTTGTAAACTGTTACTGACCACGCCAGGTATTGATGCCGATAGTGGGCGGTACACCGAATTCGGCATCCCGGCGACCATTCTCGCCCACTATCTGCGTGAGAACGGTATTGTGCCTGAGAAGTGCGATCTCAACTCGATTCTGTTCTTGCTGACACCCGCCGAGAGCGAAGAGAAACTGGCGCGGCTGGTCGCGATGCTGGCGCAATTTGAACGGCACATTGAAGACGATACGCCGCTTGCGGATGTATTGCCGACGGTTTTTCAGAAATACCCGGTGCGCTACCGTGATTACACCCTGCGTGAGCTATGTCAGGAGATGCACAACCTGTACGTTAGCTTTGACGTTAAGGATCTGCAAAAAGCGATGTTCCGCAAAGAAAGCCTGCCGCATGTGGCGATGAACCCACAGGATGCCAACAGCGCCTTTATTCGCGGCGATGTAGAGCTGGTGCGTATCAGCGAAGCGGGCGGGCGTATTGCTGCCGAGGGGGCATTGCCATACCCGCCGGGCGTACTGTGCGTGGTGCCGGGGGAGATTTGGGGCGGCGCGGCGCAGCGTTATTTTTTGGCGCTGGAAGAGGGCATCAATCTATTGCCTGGTTTTTCGCCGGAATTGCAGGGGGTATATAGCGAGACCGATGCCGATGGAATTCAACGTTTGTACGGATATGTTTTAAAGTAACGTTGCCTGCAGGCCGGATAAGGCATTTACACCTCATCCGGCCTGCGAAACAGGGCAAGGATTAATGTGCAACGGGTTGCGAACTTGCCGGAACGCGAACGTGTTTGTATTTGAACAAGGCTACGAACGCGAAGGCCAGCACCAGCGAGTAGCCTGCGAAGATGAGCCACACGGTCTGCCAGTCGGTAATGCCGTTTTGAGTGTAATACTCCACCACTTTACCGCTCACAATGCCGCCCAGGATACAGCCGAAGCCGTTGGTCATCATCAGGAACATCCCCTGCGCGCTGGCGCGGATTTCCGGGCGTACTTCTTTTTCGACAAACACCGAGCCAGAAATGTTGAAGAAGTCGAAGGCGCAGCCGTACACAATCATCGACAATACCAGCAGAACGGTACCGAACGGCGTCGGGTCGCCATAAGCGAACAGGCCGAAACGCAGCATCCACGCCACAATACTGATAAGCATAACGTTCTTAATACCATAACGGCTCAGGAAGAACGGAATGGTCAGGATGAATAACGTTTCAGAAATCTGCGAAATCGACATCATCACCGAGGCGTGCTGCACGATAAAGCTACTGGCGAATAGCGGATCTTTATCAAAGCTATGCAGGAAGGTGTTGCCAAACATGTTGGTGATCTGCAGTTCCGCGCCCAGCATCATGGAGAAGATGAAGAAAATCGCCATCCGCTTATTTTTAAACAGCGCAAAAGCGTCAAGGCCCAGCATTGATGTCCAGCTCTGGTTTTTCTGTTGGTTCGCCACCGGAATGTGCGGCAGGGTAAAGGTAAACAGTACCAGCAGAACGGAAAGCGTCGCGCCGATATAAAGCTGCATATGGCTCAGCTCGAAACCGGAGAAACTCACGCCCCACATCGCCAGAATAAAGCCAATGGTGCCCCAGATACGGATAGGCGGGAAGTCAGTCACAATATCCATGCCGGCAGACTGCAGGCGGTAATACGATATGGTATTGATCAAGCCCAACGTCGGCATATAGGCCAACGAGTTAAGCAGGATCACAAAGAACATCGCCCCAGGCGTAGTGACTTCCGCGGCCATGAATAGCGTGATGGCGCCGACGACATGACACAGGGCATAGACCCATTTCGCGCTCAGCCATTTGTCAGCCACAATGCCTAGCAAGGTCGGCATAAAGACGGCGGCAATCCCCAGTGAACTATAAACTGCGCCAATAGATGCGCCGTCAAATTTTAAGGTGACGAACATATACGAGCCCAGGGTAGTGAGCCAGCTTCCCCACAGACAGAACTGCAGAAAAGAAAGTATTTTAAGCTGCAGCTTAAGATTCATGTTAATTTCCTCACACCTGAGAGCGGATGAATGTTTTAAAAGGCACATTTGCCGTTGTGATTTGGTGTGATTCTATCAATGAGAGGCGGGCTTTTTTTGTTACCTGTGACAAATATTTGCAAACAATTTCTGATTGCAAAGCAAAAGGGTGACGGAGTTAACACTTTTGCCTTTCCCGCCTCTGTCATTTGCCAGCCAGAGGCGGGATGCGATGGTTTATCGGCGGCGATACGATCGCTGGGCGGAATTCACCTTATACAGATAGCGGCGCGACTCCGCAGATGGATGTCGGGTGGTTAATATCTGGTACACATCCCCCGGCGACATGCGGTTAATCATATTCGCGGCCTGAATCTTATCGTTCGAGAATACGCGTAATACGCTGCCTGCGCCGCCATTATAGGCAGTAATGACCGCATAGCGCCGCGACGTCGGATTCTCAATACCGCTCAGATAGACATTATTCAACATTGCCAGATACGCTGTGCCGGTATCGATATTGCTGGCGGGATCAAACAGGAAGCTGCGACTTGGCGTGCCGGACTTACCCTGAGAACGGAAAACATCTTTCCCGGCGCTGTGTTGCACCACCTGCATCAGGCCCAGCGCATCCGCATGGCTGACCGCATACGGGTTAAACGAGGACTCCGTTTGCATAATCGCCAGAATCAGCGACTCGTCAACGCCGTATTTACGGGAGGCCTGGCGTACCATGCCAATGTATTTATGCGCGCGTTTATCAAGGTGGTTCGGCACCAGATTAATGGTGACGCTGTAAATAATACGCAGGCCGTTACTGCGGCTTTTGAGCCGCGTTTTCAGCAAGTAATCCGCGAATGTCGTGGCACGGCCTTCCCAGCGAATAGGCTGGCCGGTATTGTCGAGGACCTGACCATACAGAAAGGGTTCTTTAGAAATTTTTATGTCATCGACATCGGAGTAAAGATCGACGGAGGTTGGGTCGTCACCCATGAGCAACGTTTTAATAATGGCCCGGCGCAGATGTGCGGTAGGTTCCGTCCCGGCGATGGTTTCAACGGTAATGGTCCCATCATCAAAGTTGATGTGGCTACGGGTCTGGAACTGATCGGTATATTTGACGTAGTCTTTCGGCCCGGCGATCAGGACTTCCTTATATCCCCACAGATTTTCAATATTGTTGGCAAATTGCCCCATCAAAATATCAAAGCCGTTGGTATCCTTGACCCAGGCTTCATTATACGTCTCGCCTTTTTTGGTCGAACTGGAGCAGGAGATGAGCAACGGCGCAATAACAGCAAGCGCGAGTAATTTTTTCATCATTCCGGGAGTGCATGTTGTGTTGTCGTTATGCCATGTTGCCGGGCAGCGGCGCTAAGGGCTTATCCGGCATAACTCACAGGCCGAATAAGCGCAGCCTCATTCAGCAACGGGCCTATTTTTTATCTTCCGGCGTATAACCTTCGATATGAACGTCTTTGCCTTCGAACAGGAAGCTCACCATCTCCTGTTCCAGCAGTTTACGGTGCTCGGCGTTCATCATGTTGAGCTTTTTCTCGTTAATCAACATGGTCTGCTTATGCTGCCACTGCGCCCACGCGTCCTTAGAGATCTCGTTATAGATACGTTTTCCCAGTTCGCCAGGGTAGAGCTGAAAATCTTGCCCTTCAGCGTCGCGTTGCAGGTAAGTACAAAAAATCGTTCTGCTCATAAGTCATCCTCTTCATCGACCGGGGCGTTAAACTGGCGCTCCGGTACGTAACTGCTGTAACAAGCGCTCCACGGGGGCCGCCAGTCCGACTGACGGCGGTTGCGCTAAGTTATACCAGAGCGCGCTGCCTTCATCCATGCAGGCGTCCAGTGACGACACGGGAAGCCACATAGGCACAATATCCAGGTGGAAATGGCTAAATGTGTGGCGAAACGCGTTAAGCTGGGTCAAATTATCAGCGTTAACATGCCGTTGCGCCAGCCATTCACGTAATTCATCTTCGCTGGCGAACTGCGGGAAGCAGTAGAGTCCGCCCCATAAACCGCTGGGAGGGCGCTGCGCCAGGAAAATCTCCTGATTATGCTGTAACAATAAAAAGTAACCCGTCCGCTCCGGCAACGTCTGTTTCGGTTTCTTGCCCGGATAGCGTGACCAGCTTTCATGCGCAGCGGCGATACAACCGTTTTGCAGCGGACACAGGGTGCACTTTGGCTTTGAACGCGTACAAACCATCGCGCCCAGATCCATCATCGCCTGATTAAAACGCTCCACGCCGCGTGCGGGCGTCACTTGCTCGCTCAACGTCCACAGCGTATTCTCCACCTCTTTTTTTCCAGGCCAGCCGCTAACAGCATAACAGCGAGCCAGCACACGTTTAACGTTTCCATCAAGAATCGGATAATGTTTACCTGACGCGAGGGAGAGAATCGCGCCGGCGGTTGAACGCCCGACGCCGGGTAGCGCGGCGATTTCGGCAAAAGTTTGCGGGAATTCTCCACCGTGAAGCGTCGCCACCTGTTGCGCCGCTTTATGCAAATTACGCGCGCGGGCGTAATAGCCGAGCCCGGTCCATAAATGGAGCACTTCATCCAGCGGCGCATTCGCTAAATCCGTTACCGTGGGAAAGCGCGCCATAAATCGCTCAAAGTAAGGAATCACCGTCGTCACCTGCGTTTGTTGCAACATGACTTCCGAGAGCCATACTTTGTAAGGCGTCTTGTTAATTTGCCAGGGCAGCGTTTTCCGCCCGTATTTGTCGTACCAGTCCAGAACCTGGGCTGAAAATTGAGACGCTTGCATGGAAACTCATTCATTATTGCCGGGGGCAAGATTGCAGCACAGAGGCCGCAGGGTGTAAACCGGAACTTTCCGCAGTGCGCTTCATGCTTGCATCCGGCAACTAACTTTGGATAATGCCCGTTTTCAGAACTCAAACACAGCAGACTACACTTTTATGAAAAACGACGTCATTTCACCGGAATTTGATGAAAACGGTCGCCCGCTGCGCCGTATTCGTAGTTTTGTTCGTCGCCAGGGGCGACTGACAAAGGGGCAAGAGCACGCGCTGGAAAACTACTGGCCGGTGATGGGCGTCGAGTTCAGCGAAGCGCCGGTAGATTTCGCCACGTTGTTTAGTCGCGAAGCGCCGGTGACGCTGGAGATTGGTTTTGGCATGGGGGCGTCTCTCGTGGCGATGGCGAAAGCGCGCCCGGAGCAGAATTTCCTCGGCATTGAAGTGCATTCACCCGGTGTCGGCGCGTGTCTGGCGTCCGCTCATGAAGAGGGCGTTGAAAACCTGCGCGTCATGTGCCACGACGCGGTAGAAGTGTTGCATACAATGATTCCTGACAATTCTTTATCGATGGTTCAGCTCTTTTTCCCTGACCCGTGGCATAAAGCGCGTCATAATAAACGCCGTATCGTTCAGGTGCCGTTTGCTGAACTGGTATTGAGCAAGCTGAAATTGGGCGGCGTTTTCCATATGGCGACCGACTGGGAAGCGTATGCGGAACACATGCTTGAAGTCATGTCTTCTATCGACGGGTACAAAAATCTGTCAGAGAGCAATGATTATGTACCGCGCCCGGAATCGCGCCCGGTAACGAAATTTGAACAACGTGGCCATCGTCTTGGTCATGGCGTATGGGACTTAATGTTCGAGAGGGTGAAATAATGGCAAAGAACCGTAGTCGTCGTCTGCGTAAAAAAATGCACATTGACGAATTCCAGGAATTAGGATTTTCGGTGGCATGGCGTTTTCCGGAAGGTACATCTGAAGAGCAGATCGATAAGACTGTCGATGACTTTATTAATGACGTTATTGAGCCTAATAAACTGGCGTTTGACGGCAGCGGCTACCTGGCCTGGGAAGGGCTGATTTGTATGCAGGAAATCGGTAAATGTACCGAAGAACATCAGGCGATTGTGCGTAAGTGGCTGGAAGCGCGCAACCTTGAAGAAGTCCGAACCAGCGAACTTTTCGACGTTTGGTGGGACTAATGAGTACAGGGTCGGCAAATGCCGGCCCGCTTTGTCTTGAGGGAAAGTTATGATGCGCAAAACGCTGCTGGCGGCAGTGCTAACGTTTACGGCGATGGCCGCTCATGCAGATTACAAATGCAGCGTCACGCCGCGTGACGATGTGATCCTGAGTCCACAAACGGTGCAGGTGAAAGGTGAAAACGGCAACCTGGTGATCACGCCGGACGGCAATGTGATGTACAACGGCAAGCAGTACACCCTTAGCGCCGCGCAGCGCGAGCAGGCGAAAGATTACCAGGCGGAACTGCGAAGCGCGCTGCCGTGGATTGATGAGGGAGCCCGATCGCGCGTCGAAAAAGGCCGCGTGGCGCTGGATAAAATCATCGCTAAAGAGGTGGGCGAAAGCAGCAACATGCGTAGCCGTCTGACGAAGCTTGATGCGCAATTAAAAGCGCAAATGAACCGCATTATCGAACATCGTACGGACGGCCTGACGTTCCACTATAAGGCTATCGACCAGGTGCGTGCCGACGGTCAGCAGTTGGTGAATCAGGCGATGGGCGGTATTTTGCAGGACAGCATTAACGAAATGGGCGCCAAAGCGGTGCTTAAAGGCGGCGGCAATCCTTTACAGGGCGTGATGGGCAGTCTAGGTGGTTTGCAAACCGCTATCCAGAACGAATGGAAAAACCAGGAGAAAGATTTCCAGCAGTTTGGCAAAGATGTCTGTAGCCGCGTAGTGACCTTAGAAGATAGCCGCAAAGCGCTGGTTGGCAGCCTGAAGTAATCTTTCCTTTTTAAACAATGGCGTAGATCGTATCTGCGCCTTTTTATTCTGTTTTTTCCTGCATTTTGTTATCCATCTCTAAAAAATACTCTCTGTTGGATATATATCGCTGGTTAATCGTATGACATCACATTATTCGTCTGCAATATAGGGATAATGCGACCAGTTGACATAACTGGAGATATAACATGGAGTTTTTCAGGAAAACGGCATTAGCTGCTCTGGTAATGGGTTTCAGCGGCGCAGCGTTCGCTTTACCGAATATCACCATCTTAGCGACCGGCGGAACGATCGCTGGCGGCGGTGATTCAGCAACAAAATCAAATTATACGGCAGGTAAAGTTGGCGTCGAAAATCTGGTGGATGCCGTTCCTCAATTGAAGGACATTGCGGTAGTGAAAGGCGAGCAGGTCGTTAACATTGGCTCGCAGGATATGAACGATGAAGTCTGGCTCACGCTGGCGAAAAAAATCAATACCGAGTGCGACAGCACCGACGGTTTCGTGATCACCCACGGTACTGATACGATGGAAGAGACCGCTTATTTCCTCGATCTGACCGTGAAATGCAATAAACCGGTGGTACTGGTCGGCGCGATGCGTCCTTCCACGTCAATGAGCGCAGATGGCCCGTTCAACCTCTATAATGCGGTAGTAACAGCGGCTGATAAACAGTCTGCCAATCGCGGCGTGCTGGTGGTAATGAATGATACCGTGATGGACGGACGCGACGTCACTAAGACCAATACGACTGACGTGGCGACGTTTAAAGCGGTTAACTACGGCCCGCTGGGTTATATCCACAACGGTAAAATTGACTACCAGCGTACGCCAGAGCGTAAACATACCACCTCCACCCCGTTCGACGTGTCGAAGCTGACCGCGTTGCCGAAAGTCGGTATCGTTTATAACTATGCGAATGCGTCCGATCTGCCGGCAAAAGCGCTGGTAGACGCGGGTTATGACGGGATCGTGAGCGCAGGTGTGGGTAACGGCAACCTGTATAAAACGGTCTTTGATACCCTGGCGACCGCCGCGCACAACGGTACGGTAGTGGTGCGTTCTTCACGTGTGCCGACTGGCGCAACCACGCAGGATGCGGAAGTGGACGATGCAAAATACGGCTTTGTCGCCTCTGGCACGCTGAACCCGCAAAAAGCGCGTGTCTTACTGCAACTGGCGTTAACCCAGACTAAAGATCCAAAACAGATCCAGACGATGTTCAATCAGTATTAAAGATAATGCCCCGGTCGGAAGGCCGGGGCTATCTTTGGAAGACCTCTCGCACAATCAACACTATTATCTTGCTAATTATCATCATGGTTATGATAATCGTGGGCGTCATGTCTCTGGACGGGAGGTCCACAAGTGGTTCGACAATGGATTGCTGGCGCAGCGCTGTTTGCCCTGATTTCAGGCTATAGTTGGGCAGAGGTTGCTCAACCCTCCAATAACATCTTAAAAGAACAGTTTAGTAAGCAGTACCACGGCATACTTAAACTGGATTCCATTACCTTAAAAAATCTTGATTCGAGGGGCAATCAGGCCACCTGGTCTGCCGAAGGGGATATTTCTTCCCGTGAAGATATGTATACCGGCGTTGGTATGGCGGCGGATTATTATTTTGTTGAAAAAACCTGGACCAAAGATCGTCCCGTTAAATTTTCTGCCATGTTGACCAGCAAAGGGACGCCAGCCTCTGGCTGGACGGTGAGCTATTACTCATTGCAAATGGCAGCCAGCGATCAGGGCCGGGCTATTGACGACATTAAAACGAATGATAAATACCTGATCGTCAACAGTGATGACTTTAACTATCGGTTTGGCAACATTGAAGCCTCCTGGCGTGCGCAGAAAGCGTCGATCCCCGGTCTTGAAGAACAACTCTCTGCCCTGGATAAGAAAATAGCGGTAGCTAAAAAAGAAGCGGACGCATATTGGGGAAAAGGCGCTGATGGGAAACCGTTGACCCGCGCCGAGGCGTTTAAAAAGACGTTAAAAGAGCGCGATGATTATGTAAAAGCCAACGATAGCAGCGTATATGCCGAGAAATACGAAAAAGAGGTCTATCAACCGGCATTAGACGCGTGCCGTAAGCAGAGTGAGCCGTGCAATGAAGCGGCTATTCAGCAGAAAAGAGATTTAGACATACACGAGCAACGGCGGCAGGTATTTTTGAAATCAGAAGAGCTGCGTCGAAAAGCGCAGAATGACTGGATAACGTTAGAGAAAGGACAATATCCGCTGAATATAGCGGTACAGAAACTTCAGATGCAACAGAGTGATATCCGCATTAAAATCATGGATATTAATGACGGTTACGAGCGCTGGAAAAAAGATACGGACGATTTGCGTCGTAAAGGCGTTATTAAATAATGCGCTTGCCGGCGGCGCATTAACCGCCACAGATCGGTAAGCGTCGCGCCATCAGGTATTTTACCCGCTGGCGCTACAGGCTTATTCCTTGTTATTCCGCGAGAAACAACTCAAGAAGAGAGTTTAAAAACAGTTTACCGTGCCGGGTAATCTGCCAGTATTGCTCGCATTCGGTCAGGTAGCCCTGGGCAATAGCCTCGTCGATTGGCTGACGAATAACCGCTTCCGTAAGCCCGGTGTAGTCGACAAATTCGGCGCGAGGCGCGCGCTCCAGCAACCGAAAACGATTCATAAAGAACTCAAAGGGTTTATCGTCATCACTCACGTCACGCTGGCTTTCCAGGTAACGTCCCTGCATATAACCGCGTGGGTGACGGGTTTTGGTGGTGCGCAGGATCCTGCCGCCCGGGAAGGTGACTTTACCGTGGGCGCCGCAGCCAACACCCAGATAGTCGCCAAAGCGCCAGTAGTTCAGATTATGCTGGCACTGATAACCGGGTTTGGCATAGGCCGATGTTTCGTATTGCTGATAGCCCGCGGCGGTTAATAACTGGTGGCCCTGCTCAAAAATATCCCACAGAGCGTCATCGTCCGGTAAAACCGGCGGACGCGAACCGAACAGAGTGTTGGGTTCAATCGTCAATTGATACCATGAGAGATGCGGCGGATTAAGCGCAATCGCCTGTCGCAAATCATTCAGCGCCTCTTCCAGCGTTTGATCCGGCAATCCATGCATCAAGTCGAGGTTAAAGCTGCGTAGCCCAAGCCCATTTGCCAGTATTGCTGCCCGCTTCGCCTCTTGTGGACCGTGAATACGGCCAAGACGTTTCAGCTTAGGCTCACTAAAGCTCTGCACGCCAATGGAGATCCGGTTTACGCCGGCGCGCTGATAGTCGATGAAGCGGTCGGCTTCGACCGTGCCGGGGTTCGCTTCCATGGTAATTTCCGCATCCGCCGCCAGATTCAGGCGTGCACGCACGCCGTCCAGCAGCGTTTGCATCGCCGGCCCGGAAAGCAGGCTTGGCGTACCGCCGCCAATAAAAATGGTCTTTACTTCACGCCCTTGCGCCCAGGCGACGTCGGCATCCAGATCGTTTAACAGATGCTGGACGTAGTCGTCATGTGGCACCTCGCCCTTCAACGCATGGGAATTGAAGTCGCAATATGGACATTTTTGTACACACCAGGGAATATGAATATAAAGACTGAGCGGCGGTAGTTTAGCCATTGCGTAACGCATCCAGCAGCAGCTTGAGCGCTTGTCCACGGTGGGAAATCGCGCTTTTTTCTTCACGGGTCAGTTCTGCGGCGGTTTTGCCTTCAGACGGTACGAAGAAAATGGGATCATAGCCAAATCCGCCATTTCCGGCCGCCTGGCGAGTAATGACGCCAGGCCAGCTACCGTGACAGACTATCGGTGTGGGATCTTCGGCATGACGCAAATAAACCAGCACACAATGGAATCGCGCCTGGCGTTTGTCGTCCGGAACATCCCGTAAAGTATGCAGCAGTTTTTCCAGATTTTGCTGATCTGTCGCGTTTTCGCCAGAATAGCGCGCGGAATAGATACCCGGCGCGCCGCCTAAAACGTCAACGGCCAGACCGGAGTCATCGGCAATGGCGGGCAGACCGGTCATTTTAGCGGCATGGCGCGCTTTGAGAATCGCGTTTTCAATAAACGTCAGGCCGGTTTCTTCCGCGGAGTCAACGCCCAGTTCCGTTTGCGCTACCACATCAAGCCCAAAATCGCTTAACAGCGACGCGAGCTCGCGCACTTTACCGGCGTTGCCGGTTGCGAGAACAACTTTTTGCATGGAATACCTACTCAGTTAACGCCGCAATTTCCGGCGGGATCTGTTGCGGGTGAATAATTTTTACCTGTTTGTGACGGCCCAGCTCGCCTTTTTCGATGACGATCTGACTTTTCGCCACGCGAAACTGTTTACCGAGAAACTTGATCAGATGGCTGTTTGCCTGACCGTCAACCGGCGGGGCGGTAATGGCGACTTTCACCTCGTCACCATGTAAGCCCACAATACTGTCGCGGCTGGCTTTCGGCTGAATATAAAGCCGTAACACCAGACCGTCTTCGCAGCGAGTCACAGCACTCATAACGCCATCCACAGCCCCGGCAGCAACATGTTGCCTGTCGCTTGTAAGACTTCAGCGATCCCCATATTAACGACATACAGCAGCAGCACCAGAACCATCGGCGAGAAGTCGATGCCGCCCATCGCAGGCAGTATACGGCGAATCGGGCTGAGCAGCGGCTCGGCAAGCTGAATCAATACATATTCAATCGGGCTACGACCCTGGCTCACCCAGCTCATGATAGCCATGACCAGCAGCACCCAGAAGATCAGCAGGCCGATTGTTTTAAGTAAGATAAGCACCGCGGCAATCCAGATAATCGCCTGAAACGTAATTACCTTAAACAGCACTATCGCCTTAATAACGCTAAGAATAAACGCCACCAGCAGAGAAGCGCTGTCAATCGGCCCCATTGGCGGGATAATACGACGCAGCGGTCCGATGATGGGCTGCGTAATTTTCACCACGAACTGGGAGAAAGGGTTGTAAAAGTCACAGCGGGCCCACTGCATCCACACGCGCAATAATAGCACCATGGTATACAGCTCAATTACCGTTGAGAGCAGGAAGGTCAACGTATTCATGGCGTTCCTCAGTTTTCCTTAATTTTTTGTGTAATCACGAGCACCAAAGATAGCGGTGCCGATGCGCACCATTGTGCTACCTGCCGCAATCGCGGCTTCCATATCGTCGCTCATACCCAGAGATAAGGTATCAACGTCAGGGTAGCGCGCTTTCAGCCCGGCAAATGCTACAGCCATTTGACGTGCGACTTCAAACTGCCTTACATAATCTGACTCTGGCGCCGGGATCGCCATCAGTCCGCGAAGCCGCAGACGCGGCAGTGTTGCCACCGCCGCGGCCAGCTCATCCAGTTCCGCCAGCGGAATGCCTGATTTGCTGTTTTCATCGCTGATATTAATTTGGATCAGAACATTTAGCGCTGGCAGATTATCCGGACGCTGTTCGCTCAGCCGCGAGGCGATACGCAGGCGATCGATGGTATGACACCAGTCAAAATGCTCGGCCACCAGCCGACTTTTGTTGGACTGTAAAGGGCCTATAAAGTGCCAGTGCAGGCCTTCCACTTTCGCTTCCTGAAAGTGGCGGATTTTTTCCACCCCCTCTTGTACATAATTTTCACCAAATGCCCGTTGTCCGGCGGCAATGGCTTCTGCGATGTCGCTCGCAGGTTTGGTTTTACTCACTGCAAGCAACGTAACTTCTTCTGAAGAGCGGCCGCAACGCGTCGCCGCGGCGGAGATTTTGTCCCGGATGTATGCCAGGTTATGCGCGATATCGTTCATTTTCCGAGGATGTTTATATGAATATGGAAGAAATTGTGACGCTTAGTGTAAAGCATAACGTCTCGGATCTACACCTGTGTAACGCCTGGCCTGCGCGATGGCGCAAACAAGGACGCATGGAGATCGCGCCTTTTACCGCGCCAGATGTCGACAGGCTTCTGCTTGATTGGCTTAATGATGCGCAACAATATCAGTGGCGAACGCACGGCCAGCTTGATTTCGCCGTCTCGCTGTCTGGCACGCGGCGCCTACGCGCCAGTGCGTTCACACATCAACAGGGAACGTCGCTGGCGCTACGGCTATTGCCCGAGCGTTGTCCTGATCTGGCGGAAATCCAGATGCCGCCGATAGTACCCGCACTGCTTGCCAGCGAGAACGGACTGATTCTGGTCACTGGCGCTACTGGCTGCGGGAAGTCCACCACGCTGGCGGCGATGGTGGGACATCTTAATCAACATGCCGATAAACACATCCTGACGCTGGAAGATCCTATTGAGTACCGTTACACCAGCAAGCGTTGCCTGATACAGCAGCGGGAAATCGGCCAGCATTGCGCCACTTTTGCCGCCGGGCTGCGCGCAGCGTTACGTCAAGATCCCGATGTCATTTTACTGGGAGAGCTGCGTGACAGCGAGACCATTCGCCTGGCGCTGACGGCGGCGGAAACGGGGCATCTGGTACTGGCAACCCTGCATACTCGCGGTGCGGCGCAGGCGGTGGAAAGATTAGTGGATAGTTTTCCGGCGCAGGAAAAAGAACCGGTACGCAGTCAACTGGCGGGTAGTCTGCGCGCCGTACTATCACAAAAACTGGAGGTCGACAGACAGGATGGGCGCGTGGCGTTGTTTGAATTACTGATTAATACGCCAGCCACAGGGAATTTGATCCGTGAAGGCAAACTCCATCAGTTGGCCCACGTGATACAAACCGGGCAGCAGCAGGGGATGATGACATTCGCCCAGAGCGCGCAATGGCGTCAGGCGCAGGGACGACTGTAGCGAAGATGGCGGCGTAGGGGGGGAGGAAAGTGTTGACTGGCGCGGTGGATTGAACGACATACAGGCTTGTATCCTGGCGAACCGGCGTTAAAATCGCAGCTTTGTTAAAACCACAGCGAAGCCATTTAACGATGTCATCACAACCGAATCAAAGCCTGATAGATGGCATTCGCTGTCTGCAATATCTGGTCTCCAGCGACCGTGCTATCGGATGTCGCGAGCTTGCCCGGCTGATGGATATTAATACCACGCGCGTTAATCGCCTGTTAATGACGATGGCCTCTATTGGACTCACGATGCAGGATGAGCACCGACGCTATTTACCCGGGCCAGGCATTCATGCTTTGGCGGCGCAGGCGATTCGCGGTTCAGCGCTGTTCTCCCATGCGTTGCCTATCCTTGAGCGCCATGCGCCCAAAGACATCGTGGTGGCATTAGGCGTGCTATGGGAAGACCAGATTATCTATATTTATCACTCTACGCCGGGTTCGCAGGGAAGTCAGGCGCTGGCGGGGTTTCGCATGTGCCCGGCCTGGCACTCGGTAACAGGAGTGGCGTTACTGGCGGCAGAAAGCGATGAGGCGCTAATGCAGCGTTTTACTCCGGAGCAGTGGCGTAATCTGGCGCCGCATGTGGCGCAGCAGCGCCAGCGGGGATACGTGCTGTGGCATCACGCTGATGGTGAAGTTTCTATGGCGCAACCGCTAGACAAGCACGCCGCAGCGCTGGCCTTTGCGGGAATGTGGCGGATTGATGAGGCGGAGGCGGCTGCGCGTTTACAGGCGTTGAAGGCATTAAACCAGCTTATTGCCCAGTAAGCCTGGCAACCGTGACCGCGTTATCCGCCTGCTGACAAAAACGGCTTTAATACCCCTGTTCAAAATAGCTTTCGAGGATAATCACGGCGGAGGCCGAGTCCACTTTGCCTTTATTCAGCGCGCGATACCCACCTCGTTCAAACAGACCGGAGCGTGCTTCAACGGTGCTGAGTCGTTCATCGTGCAGCGTGACAGTTACCCCGAAACGCCCATGAATACGGTTGGCGAATTTACGTGCGCGCGCCGTCAGCGGTTGTTCAGTGCCATCCATATTGAGCGGTAGCCCGACAATAATTTCGTCCGGCTGCCACTCTTTCAGCAAACGTTCAATGAGCGTCCAGTCGGGCGTGCCGTCCTGTGCTTTGATTGCCGGAAGCGGACGGGCGGTGCCGGTAATGCGTTGTCCTATTGCAACGCCGATGCTTTTTGTGCCGAAGTCAAAGGCCAGTAAGGTGTCGCTCATCAGGCGTGCCCCGCAACGCCAGGCATGGTCAGAATATCAATGCCAATAAGTTTTGCCGCTTCGCGCCAGCGCTCGGCAATGGGCGTTTTGAACAAAATATTGAGATCGGCGGGCGCGGTAAGCCAGGCGTTATCAAGCAACTCTTGTTCAAGCTGGCCTTTATCCCAGGAGGCGTAGCCCAGCGCGACCAGCACATCGGAAGGCTGTTGTTGGGTTCCTAACGTTTCCAGCACATCGCGGGAGGTGGTAATCACGGTATTGTCTGAGATACGAATGCTGGAGGCGAAACGTGACGGCGGAGTATGGAGAATAAATCCGCGATCTTCCGCCAGCGGGCCGCCGAGCATCACGGCTTTATCAAGACGAATTGCCGAATCGCGCGGTTCCGGCGTAATTTTTAGTTTTTCCAGAATCCCTTCAATTTGCAGATTTTCCAAAGGCTTATTAACAATAATCCCCATAGCGCCGTCCTGGTTGTGCTCGCAAATATACACCACGGAACGGCGGAAAATCGGGTCCTGGAGCGCAGGCATGGCAATAAGAAAGTGATGCTGTAAATTCATTGTCAGAGGTTCTGTTTCCTGGTTCAAAAAAACGACAGCGTTCAGTATGTGGGGAAAGCGGACGGTTGTCACTCATATAAGCCGTCTTTTGCCAAAGGACGGCGGCCTTATCGGGCAATAGATTGCCGGATGGCGATGCTGATGCGCCGCCTTATCCGACCGGGGCGGCGTGATTGCTCAGGCCCGGTAAGCGCACGCCACCGGGCAATAAACCTTTACTTCGCCAGACGCGCTTCGATGGCGTCCATCAACATCCCGGTGATAGAGATCGGGTATTCCGCTTCAATTTCACGCACGCAGGTTGGGCTGGTCACGTTAATTTCCGTTAAGCGGTCGCCGATAATATCCAGACCGACGAAAATAAGCCCTTTGGCTTTAAGCGTTGGCCCAACGCGGCGGGCGATTTCCCAGTCGCTTTCGCTCAACGGACGGGGTTCGCCGCGACCACCAGCCGCCAGGTTGCCGCGGGTTTCGCCGCCCTGCGGAATACGCGCCAGGCAGTAAGGCACCGGCTCGCCGTCGACGACCAGGACGCGCTTATCGCCATCTTTGATCGCGGGCAAATAGTTCTGCGCCATGCAGTAGCGGTTGCCCAGCTCGGTCAGCGTTTCGGCAATAACGCCTATGTTAGGATCGCCTTCCTTAACGCGGAAAATGGACGCGCCGCCCATACCGTCCAGCGGTTTCATAATGATATCGCCGTGCTTTTCCCAAAACGCTTTGAGCTGCGCTTTATTGCGCGTTACCAGCGTTTCCGGCGTCAGATCGGCAAACCAGGCAGTATACAGTTTTTCATTACAGTCGCGCAGGCTTTGCGGTTTGTTGACGATCAGCGTCCCTTCTTCTTCAGCGCGTTCCAGAATATAGGTCGCATAAATAAACTCGGTATCAAACGGCGGATCTTTACGCATCAAAATGACGTCCAGATCGGCGAGTTTAATCTCCTGCTCGCTGCCGAACTCGTACCATTTATCGTAATTTTGCTCCACACTCAACGTTCGCGTGCGGGCGCGGGCTTCGCCGTTAATCAGATAAAGGTCGGCCATCTCCATATAATGAAGTTCATAACCACGACGTTGGGCTTCCAGCAGCATAGCGAAACTGGTGTCTTTCTTGATGTTGATGTGTGCGATGGGGTCCATCACGATGCCGAGCTTGATCATTATTTTCTCCGTTAACGCTTCATCCTAAGTCGCCAAAACGCACCTGTAGCGCGGTAATGGCGGTGAGCGCGGTTGTCTCAGTACGCAGAACGCGAGGTCCTAACAGAATATCAGTAAACTGATAGCGCGCGGTCATCGCGATTTCGTCCGCCGACAGCCCGCCTTCCGGGCCGATCAGCAGTCGGACGCGTTCAACCGGCAGCGGCAGAGTGTTGATGCTGGCATGGGCGCGCGGATGAAGATTGAGCTTCAGCCCGGAATCTTGCTCGGCGCACCAGGCTTCCAGCGCCATCGGCGGGCGAATTTCCGGCACCCGGTTACGCCCGCATTGTTCGCAGGCGGCGATGGCGATCTTTTGCCACTGCTGGCGCTTTTTGTTCAGACGTTCATTATCCAGTTTAACGCCGCAGCGCTCAGAGAACAGTGGCGTAATGAGGCTTACACCCAGTTCGATCGATTTCTGGATAGTAAATTCCATTTTTTCACCGCGCGACATCACCTGGCCCAGATGGATATGCAGCGGCGATTCACGATCGTCGATTTCGCCTTTCATCACTTGCACTTCAACGCTTTTCTTACTGGCGCTAATGATTTCAGCATCGAATACCTGATTACTGCCGTCAAACAGCTGTAACGCTTGTCCCGGTCCCATGCGCAGTACACGACCAATATGGTTGGCCGCATCTTCGCATAACGAAATCTGCGTACCGGACGTCAACAATTCAGGGTGATAAATGCGGGGAATACGCATAATAAAAAAATCCGCGTCATGGCCCCGGCGTTTGGCTATCCAGGGCATGGGTTAACAAGAATCCCGCTAGTGTAGGTTAGCTCTTTCGCGCCTGGCAAGCGCGTTGCACATAGGGATTATGATTACCCTGGACCTTCGCGATACGCGCATCGCGCTCGCACTCCCAGGCGGTAACGGGGTACTGCTTATCCCAGACGTTAAAAAGCTGCGTTTGTTGGCGGGAAAGTTTCAGTTGGTATTGGTCGCGCATATAAAAATAAGTGCGGGCGATTGCGCCACGGGCGCGGGCGGGCGGCTCGGCGAGCTTCGCTTTGAAATCCACTTTCATGGCGCACTGCCCGTACTGGCCTTCGCCGCCGTTCCACTGGCTATACATAAAGTTGCCGCGATCGCCATTCACTTCGCCAATGGCGGGCTGCAGGTTATGCATATCGCTTTCCATTTTGCGGTAGACCGGATCTTTAGCGCAGTTTTTTCGCCCGCCGTCCTGCCAGCACTGGCGCTGATGACCGAATTGCCAGGCGGGGACAACGTGCTCCCACTCAATGCGTCTGGCGCGATTCTCGTTTTTACGCACCTTATAGCCGCAGGACTCCAGGTCTACGACGCCTTTTTTACCCTGCCAGCGGATTTGGCACCCGCAGTAAAAGCTGCCGGGCGCGTCAGCATTGACTTTGACGCTCGCCGCTTTGGCCTGAGAAAAATTGTTAATGCCATCGGCCAGGGCCTGGCCTGAAAACGCTGCGGCCAGCAACGCAGCGGCAAAAGAAAAATTACGGTACATTGCACACTCCATAGCAAAACGAGCCCGCAACGTAACGAAAGTTGTGTCTGTATGCAATCAGTCCGCTCAGGAAAGTTCCCGGACGTTTCGGGAACTACCCGGCGACCAGTGGTTCGCCGCAGTGAACGCAACGATAAACCGCTTCGCCGCGTACTACCCGATTATGACGGCGGACGGTGAGTTGATGTTGCTGGCATTGGCAATGGTAGGGAAAGGTATTGCGCCGTACGGATTGCAGCGCAAATTGATGAGTACGTCTGGCCGGAACGCCCAGCACGCTTTCCATCATCCACTTCCATTCCTTGCCATGCGGAGCCTTGCGTCCGAAGTGCTTCCACACCAACAGATGCGCCAGTTCATGCGGCACGACCTCTGCTATAAAGGTGTCGATGTTTTCCAGCAGTAACACCGGGTTGAGGCGGATTTCGTAGCTCTCCAGCCAGGCGGTGCCCGCCGAGGTGCCGCGTTGCGTATACACCAGTTTCGGCTCCGGATAATGTCTATCGAGCTTGAGGTTCGCCTGGGCGAGATTTTCCCGCAGACGGCGCATCACGGCCTGCTGGATAGCGATAGGGAGACGAGGGGTTTTCATAGCGGCAGAGAATAGTGCGACGGAAGAGGGACTGCAAGAAAAACGCTTCCTCCTGTGGCAGGAGGAAGCGTGGAGGGATTAGTCGTGGGCGCCGATTTCGCGCAGTTTACGACCTTTCATCAGGTTACGTTCAATGTGTTCCAGCGAAACGTGTTTGGTTTCCGGCACCAGCCACAGGGTCAGCAGGATAAACAGCACGTTCAGGCCAGCGTAGACCCAGAAGGTGTTGGCGTTACCCAGATTGTTCAGCATGGTCAGGAACGTTGCGCCGACGATCATATTGGCGATCCAGTTGGTCGCGGTGGAGCAGGTGATGCCGAAATCGCGGCCTTTCAGCGGCTGGATTTCGGAGCACAGTACCCAAATCAGCGGACCAGCGCTCATCGCAAATCCAATGATGAACATCAGCAGCATAGCGATAGCGAAGTATTGCGCAGACGGCGAATGGATGCCGATGTGCATCATCGTACCCAGAATCCCCATACCAATCGCCATGACCAGGAAGCCCAGCGTCAGGGTCGGCTTGCGGCCCCAGCGGTCAACCAGGCCGATAGCGATGAAGGTTGCCAGCACGTTAGTCAGACCAACAATAACGGTGCCCCACATCTGCTCCGTGGTATTCGTGTACCCCGCCAGTTCGAAGATTTTCGGTGCGTAATACATGATGACGTTCATCCCGGTAAATTGCTGCATGACCTGCAACAAAATGCCAAGAAACACGGCGCGGCGGAAGTTGCTGTTCTCTTTGAACAGCGCCCAACCGCTCTGTTTAACCTGCAAACTTTCGCGAATTTCATCGAGCTCACGTTTTGCTTCCGCACTGGTGTCACGCAGGCGCAACAGGACGCGTTCAGCATCATGGAAGCGGCGTTTTGCCGCAAACCAGCGCGGGCTGTCCGGTAGGAAGAAGACGCCGATCAGCAGCAGAATGGCCGGGATGATGATCACGCCGAGCATCCAGCGCCATGCGCCGCTGTAGCTGAACGCGGTATCTGACAGATAAGCGCCCAGAATCCCGATGGTGATCATGAGTTGGTACATTGAGATCATACTGCCGCGAATTTTTTCCGGCGCGATCTCGGACAGGTACAACGGTGCAGTGTAGGAAGCGACGCCGACGGCCAGACCCAGCAGCACGCGAGAAATAATCAGGACTTCAACGTTAGGCGCCGCAGCGGAGAACAGCGAACCGGCGACGAACAGGATAGCGCCGATCATCAGGCTTTTTTTACGACCCAGCTTAAAGGAGAGCCAGCCGCTGCCGACAGCGCCGACGGCCGCGCCAAACATCATGGAGCTGACCACCCATTCCTGAGTGTGTGCGGTAATTTGAAACTCGTCGGTAATGAAGGGTAAAGCACCGGCGATAACGCCGATATCCAGGCCAAAAAGTAATCCTGCCAGGGCTGCAAGAAAGCAGACAAAAAATGTCATGGCCTTGTTGGAACGCCCTTGTTTTTTATTGTCAGGCATTATGCCCTCCGGTTGGGTTAGCAATTTTATCGATGTTAAGAGTAGGTGAGTACGCCGTAAAAAGATGTGAGGCTAATCACAATGGTGTAATCGTTTACACTACTATTTATCTCGGTGATTATTTAATTATCTGAAAAATAATAGTTTTAATAATCTTATAACCATATCAATCGCCTGGTATTCAGACAAAGTTGAAAAATTATGTAATATTTTCATCGCAGAATTAGCATACCGATAGTGATGTGGTCAGTTCTTAATGAAAATGAATGTAACCGCTTTCATGATGACTGAAACTGAATGATAAAAAGTGTAGTCGAAGAAACGAAAGGGGAGAGTGGATTGTGCTGCACATCACAAAAAGGTCAGTATAAATTCACGCTGGAATATCTGATAACGTTGCGTGTATCAGCAATGATAAAGGCCAGCAGGGCGCTGGCCTTGATAAGTACGGTATGGCTTACCTGACTGAAAAACAGCGTCAGGCGCGGGCGATTATTTCAGACCGGCAGCATCGCGCAGCAGTTGCGCTTTGTCGGTTTTTTCCCATGGGAAGTTTTCGCGACCGAAGTGGCCGTAAGCCGCAGTTTCTTTGTAGATCGGGTGCAGCAGATCCAGCATCTGAATCAAGCCGTACGGGCGCAGGTCGAAGAATTCGCGCACCAGCAGAATCAACTGTTCAGCAGGCACTTTTTCAGTACCGAACGTTTCCACCATGATGGACGTCGGCTCCGCTACGCCGATAGCGTAGGAGACCTGGATTTCACAGCGATCCGCCAGACCTGCCGCCACGATGTTTTTCGCGACATAACGCGCAGCGTAAGCTGCAGAACGGTCAACTTTAGACGGATCTTTACCGGAGAAGGCGCCGCCGCCGTGACGCGCCATACCGCCGTAGGTATCAACGATAATCTTACGACCGGTCAGACCACAATCGCCCATCGGGCCGCCGATAACAAAACGCCCGGTTGGGTTGATAAAAAATTTAGTGGACGTATTTAACCATTCAGACGGCAGAATGGGTTTGATGATCTCTTCCATCACCGCTTCTTGCAGCGATTTTTGGTCGATATCTTCTGCGTGCTGCGTAGAGAGAACCACGGCGTCAATACCGACGATTTTGCCGTCGTCATACTGGAAAGTGACCTGGCTTTTTGCATCCGGACGCAACCATGGCAGGGGGCCATTTTTACGCACTTCAGCCTGACGCTGTACCAGACGGTGCGCGTAGGTGATTGGCGCAGGCATCAGTACGTCGGTTTCATTTGTCGCGTAGCCAAACATCAGGCCCTGGTCGCCCGCGCCTTGTTCCAGCGGGTCTGCGCGGTCAACGCCCTGGTTGATATCCGGAGACTGTTTGCCAATTGCGCTCAGTACCGCGCAAGAGTTGGCGTCAAAGCCCATGTCGGAATGCACATAGCCAATTTCGCGCACCGTATTACGGGTAATCTCTTCGATATCGACCCAGGCGCTGGTGGTGATCTCACCGCCAACTAAAACCATGCCGGTTTTAACGTAGGTTTCACAGGCGACGCGTGCTTTCGGATCCTGTTGCAGGATAGCGTCCAACACGGCATCAGAGATTTGGTCTGCGATTTTGTCAGGATGCCCTTCTGATACGGACTCAGACGTAAAAAGGTGTTTTGCCATATTTAATTTCACCTAAGGAGAATTTAGTTAGCTCAAACTGTTGTGCGGAATAGTCATGACAGAAGATTCTACCATGAGTCTGAATGTCGCTGACACTGGCAGTCTGAGTGTTAATCAGTATGGATGGATTAACATCTGGACGGCTATTTTAGGTCACTTCTTCGCCCAATTTCCAGCTTTTTTTGAAGGCCGTCGCAATGTCGGTCAAAATCAGGCGGTAAACGTTTCTGATAATGCTGACATTATGCGCATTTATGCTTTGCTTTTTTTCTGCGTTCTGGGTATAAAACGCGACGCGCGGCTCATACAAAAGCACACGACGTTTTCTTCGTGTCGCCACTTCCAGCCGGGTTAAAACGTTGCTTTGGCTTGTGGGTTCGTCTTACGAGGCGGCCGTGGAGGTGATACGAGATAATGAACCGTTGTATTCTGCTGAATCTGTCGCATCGTTCTGGTGCGCGCATGTCCCCCGCAATCTGCATCTCTGCTTTGCATACCTGCCGATGTTATACCCATCTCGGCGCTTCTCAGGATTCCAGAGCCGGCAATGGCGCTGAAGACTGAACAAGGGCGCTCTTGTTAACGCAAGAGTTTTCTCGTGGTTTCGCCGAACCGTTATCTGTGAGTTCGGTTACGTGTTTACAATGATATGAAAAAGAAACCGGTCGCGCAGGCGGAGCATCAGCGCTATCTGCTGGAAAATCCGCTTGTCTATGGGTTGTTATCGCGTCTTCGGATTGCGATAGTGGTCAACTGTTTTACACTTGCTAATAAAAATTGAGGTTCGCTATGTCTGACGACATGTCTATGGGTTCGCCTTCGTCAGCAGGCGAACAGGGTGTACTACGCTCCATGCAGGAGGTTGCAATGAGCTCCCAGGAAGCCAGCAAGATGCTGCGCACTTACAATATTGCCTGGTGGGGCAATAACTACTACGACGTCAACGAGCTGGGCCATATTAGCGTATGCCCCGATCCCGACGTACCGGAAGCGCGTGTCGATCTTGCCAAACTGGTGAAAGCGCGCGAAGCGCAAGGCCAGCGTCTGCCGGCGCTGTTCTGCTTCCCGCAGATCCTGCAACACCGTTTGCGTTCAATTAACGCGGCGTTTAAGCGTGCGCGTGAATCTTACGGTTATAACGGCGACTACTTCCTCGTTTATCCGATTAAGGTCAATCAGCATCGCCGCGTGATCGAGTCCCTTATCCATTCCGGTGAACCGTTGGGGCTGGAAGCGGGGTCAAAAGCGGAATTGATGGCGGTGCTGGCGCATGCCGGCATGACCCGTAGCGTGATCGTCTGTAATGGTTATAAAGACCGTGAATACATTCGGCTGGCGCTGATTGGCGAGAAGATGGGCCATAAGGTTTATCTGGTCATCGAAAAGATGTCTGAAATCGCGATTGTGCTGGAAGAAGCCGAGCGCCTGAACGTGGTTCCTCGTCTGGGCGTGCGTGCGCGTCTGGCCTCTCAGGGATCCGGTAAGTGGCAATCCTCCGGCGGCGAAAAATCAAAATTCGGCCTGGCGGCGACCCAGGTGCTGCAACTGGTGGAGACCCTGCGTGACGCCGGGCGTCTGGACAGTCTGCAACTGTTGCACTTCCACCTGGGATCGCAGATGGCGAACATTCGCGATATCGCGACCGGCGTGCGCGAGTCCGCGCGTTTCTATGTTGAGCTGCATAAGCTGGGCGTGAATATCCAGTGCTTCGACGTGGGCGGCGGTCTGGGCGTGGATTATGAAGGTACCCGCTCGCAGTCCGACTGTTCGGTGAACTATGGCCTGAACGAATATGCCAATAACATCATCTGGGCGATTGGCGATGCCTGCGAAGAGCATGGTTTACCGCATCCGACGGTGATTACCGAGTCTGGCCGCGCCGTCACTGCGCACCATACGGTACTGGTCTCTAACATTATCGGCGTGGAGCGTAACGAATACACGGATCCGACTGCCCCTGCTGAAGATGCGCCGCGCGCGCTGCAAAATCTGTGGGAAACCTGGCAGGAGATGCATAAGCCCGGCACCCGCCGCTCGCTGCGTGAATGGCTGCATGATAGCCAAATGGATCTGCACGATATTCATATCGGCTACTCTTCCGGCGCGTTTAGTTTGCAGGAGCGCGCCTGGGCGGAACAACTTTATCTCAGCATGTGCCATGAAGTGCAGAAGCAACTGGACCCGCAAAACCGTGCGCATCGTCCGATTATCGACGAACTGCAAGAGCGGATGGCGGACAAAATGTACGTCAACTTCTCGCTGTTCCAGTCAATGCCGGACGCGTGGGGAATCGATCAGCTCTTCCCGGTACTGCCGCTGGAAGGGTTAGATCAGGTACCGGAACGTCGTGCCGTGCTGCTGGATATAACCTGTGATTCCGATGGCGCTATTGACCACTATATCGATGGCGACGGTATCGCCACGACGATGCCGATGCCGGAATATGATCCAGAGAATCCGCCGATGCTCGGCTTCTTTATGGTCGGCGCCTATCAGGAGATCCTCGGTAACATGCACAACCTGTTTGGCGATACTGAAGCGGTTGACGTGTTTGTCTTCCCGGATGGTAGCGTCGAGGTTGAGCTGTCGGACGAAGGCGATACCGTTGCGGATATGCTGCAATATGTGCAACTGGATCCAAAAACGCTGTTAACGCATTTCCGCGACCAGGTAAAACAGACGGATCTGGACGATGCGTTGCAGCAGCAGTTCCTTGAGGAATTTGAAGCGGGACTGTACGGTTATACTTATCTTGAAGATGAGTAATTAAGAGTATTCCGCTTGTGGGTCGATTTAATTATTTAAATCGACCCTTTTATATTTTATAAATTCTTAATTATCAGCGCGTCGCTTCTCTATGTAATTTTATGGGCCTACAATCCCCCTAATAATTAAAAAGGGGTGTGAGTATGAGTAAATTTAAATTTAACGCCGTCATTGTTGGCTTGTTTTTGCTGTTAGGCGGCTGTTCCAGCGGAATGCAATCTAATAATGGCTCTTCATCCGACGTCGGCACCGCCTGGGGCGGCGACGTGCATTCATCGGTACAAAGCGTTTCGGTAGAACGTGCCGATCGAGAACCTGCCGAAATGGTGGTAATAAATTACTCCACTCAATATCCGTCAGGTTACGATAAAGTTTATAGTATACGTATCAGCGATCTTGAATATGCTGTGCGCGACGCTAATTTTAATTCGATTCCAATTACTCGTCGCTACAACGCATCAATGGGACAATGGCAATATAGTATTCCTGCAAGATCAGGGATGAACTATCAGTTATATATTCGTAATTACAGTCATGATACCAATTACGAAATCGTCGCAACGGTTGATGGCCTGGACGTGTTGAACGGAAAAGCAGGCTCGCTGAATCATCATGGCTATATTGTTAACGCCGGCGACTCACTGGCGATTAAAGGGTTTCGCAAAGATAAACACACTGAGGCGGCATTCCAGTTCGCCGACGTAGCTGACGCTTATGCGGCCCACTCCGCGCAGGGCGATGTACGCAACATCGGCGTCATCGGCTTTGCCGCCTTTGCATTGCAGGGTAAAGCAACGAATACGCTACCGCCTTGTTCCTCGCAGGCTTTCCCGGCGGACAATAACGGGTATGCGCCGCCGCCCTGCCGCAAATAAACCCGGCATCAAACGTCAAATATGCGTTATGGGAATCAGTGCCTTTCCTGCCGAGTCTGGTGGGGAAGGACTG
The DNA here is from genome assembly GCF_020150755.1 of Salmonella sp. A29-2. Taxonomy (NCBI): domain Bacteria; kingdom Pseudomonadati; phylum Pseudomonadota; class Gammaproteobacteria; order Enterobacterales; family Enterobacteriaceae; genus Salmonella; species Salmonella sp. A29-2. The sequence goes on from NZ_CP083731.1 coordinate 792,467, forward strand.
TGTGACGCGCATAGCCGTAGGTTGTGGGAAAGAAACGACCACTCTCTGGCAGGGAAATTGTTTACCATAAACATTAGGATTTGTTTACACTACCCTCAAGTGGAGCAATTGCTGTCTACATAGGTATGTGCATGGAACAAATTTTAACCAAGCGGCGCTATTTTGATATAGGGCTGCAAATAGAAGAACTACTCTATTCAGGGGTATTTAAAGCTGGCGAGCGACTTCCGGCGGAGAGAGAACTTAGCGAGCGTTTTCAAACCAGCCGCACGACGATTCGTGAGGCGATTATTATGCTTGAGCTGAAGGGAGTGGTAGAGGTTAAGCAAGGCGCAGGCACTTACTTTATTGATAGTCTGGAGAAAATCAATCAAAAAGCGCTCTTGCCTTACTCAGACATTGGCCCCTTTGAATTGCTACAGGCCCGGCAGGTCATCGAAAGCAACATCACCGGTTTTGCCGCTACGCAAATAAGATTTAATGAACTTAAGCAGCTTAAACGTATTATTGAGCAGCAGGAAAAGCAGATTGGCGGCGACAGCGACAAATTTGAAGAACTGGATCGCCAGTTCCACAATATCATCGCGGAATCCACGCAAAATCGTGTATTAATGAAACAATCTGCCGAGCTGTGGCGGGCTGTCAGGACCGAAAATCCGCGCTGGAAGCAGTTAAACTATAAGTATTTACATAAGAAAGAGTTAAGAATGAAATGGGTGGAAGATCACCGTAGTATCTTCCTTGCATTGCAAAAACGCGATGCTGAGCAGGCCAGACAGGCCTCGTGGACCCATCTTGAAAACAGTAAAAATGAGCTGGTAAAAATCTTCCAACAGGATGATTCGCTGGAAGATTTTGATGATTTTTTCTTCGCCACCTGACGGCTATTTTCAGGCGGATGACATTTTTGTCAGCGATTAACCGGGCCTGCCGCCAAAAACAAGCCCGGAGAGAGGGAATCAGGCTTCGTAAACGCTCAGCTTATCCCAGTCAAACTCTACGCCAATGCCGTAGGTGTCTGGTGCCACGGCGCGATAATTGTCGACCACCAGCGGATGTTTGGTATATTGATCGATCGGGAAGCTGTGAACTTCCAGTCAGCCAGTCTCGAATGCGGAAACCAGTCTGACGTGTAATTCCTGCATACCGAGCGAGCATACCGAAAGACCGCCATTCGTCGACAGACGCGCCGCCTTCAGCCAGCCATTTTCCACAGCGGCAGTTTTTCACGTTTGCCTTTCAAATCCCAAAGAGCGATATCCACCGCAGACATCGCAAACGATGCGATGCCTCCGCGACCCACATAGTGAATATGCTATTCCATAAAGTCATAGATATCGTCAATCGCAGCGCCCTCTTTCCCTGACAGTACCGGGGCAAGATCGTGGTCGATCATCGCTTTAATTGCATACCCTCCCTTTCCGCCGGTATAGGTATATCCGGTGCCAGTTGAACCGTCTTCCAGCGTAATCGTCGTGGTTACCAGTTCGAAATGGCTATTATGCCATGTTTCGCGTCAACTAAGACCTCGGCCTGAGGGGCTTTGAAAGCTTTGTTTCAACGTACCTAATCTGCGTCTTCATCAATTTTTTCCTGTGTTCAATCAATGGATTAATTTGCCAATTACGTCTAAAGGCGGCTTACTCCTCATCGCTTTAGCAGCGACCCGGATGATCAAAACCGTAACTGATGTTCTTAGGTTAACGTTGATGCTGATAATAAATTGAGCTCATTAATTCACTAGACAAATTATCAGGTTTGGTTTGCTGTATTTCGGGAGGTTGTTGAACCAATCATGCGTGACATATACGCTTGCAGCGGGGTGTTATTCAATAAGATATTGTTTTTCATGGGGTTTAATGATTGCGGGTTGTATGGGTGGTATGCCAATTCGTGGCCGATTTTTCTAATCAAAATCACGCTTTTGTGAATCATAAAATTTATCCTGAGAAGTGCTTTTTGTAACTAATTGATAAATAAATTATTTTTATTCATTGGCTATTAGTCAGCATACCGGGGGAAAGAATCTGGTGCCATGAGTGTGATCATATTCACGGATTTTGGTATGGTGTTTAAGCAGAATTGGTAAACAAAACAGGAGTGGGAAAAATTCATGGACACCATAGCTCGCCAGTTAGACGCCGCAAGGCACCAATTCAAAACGACTTATTCACGTCAGGGAATGGAAGCCAACATCGTACATATTGGATTTGGCGCCTTTCACCGTGGTCATCAGGCTGTTTATAACGATCTCACGAATGAGATAACCGGCAACCGCTGGGGGATTTTTGAACTGAATCTGTTCGGCGATGCGGAGCTGGTGGATGCGCTAAATGCGCAACAGGGGCTGTTTTCAGTGGTGGAAACGTCAGCCAGCGCCATCAATAGTCGCCTGGTTCGTACCGTCACCGGCGCGTTGCATACGCCGAAGTCAGGTATTCAGGCGGCGATCGAGAAGCTAACTGAGCCGCAGGTAAAAATTGTTTCGTTGACGATAACGGAAAAAGGTTACTGCACCGATCCGCGGTCCAGAACGCTCGATCTCAGCCATCCGCTCATCAAACACGATCTTGCCGATCCTGAACATCCCCGGTCAGCACTCGGACTGATCGTCGAAGCGCTACGGATACGCCGCCAGCAAGGGCTTCCCCCGTTTAGTGTACTGTCGTGCGATAACATTCCGGAAAACGGTCATTTGACCAAAACGGCGATCGTTACGTTTGCCGATAATCTCGATCCGCAACTGGCGGCCTGGATAGCGAAGCATGTCACCTTTCCTGGCACCATGGTCGATCGCATCGTGCCGGCAATGACGCCAGAGCAATTTGACATGATTAAAGACCAGATCGGTTTTGCCGATCCCTGCGGCATCGTATGCGAGGATTTCCGTCAGTGGGTTATCGAAGATAATTTCGTTGCCGGTCGTCCTGACTGGGATAAAGCAGGGGCGATGTTCGTCTCGGACGTGCTTCCCTATGAAGAAATGAAACTTCGTATGCTGAATGGCAGCCATTCGTTTCTCGCCTATAACGGCAGCCTGGCTGGATATGAGTTTATCTATCAGTGCATGGAAGACGACGCTTTTAAAACCGCCGTACATCATTTAATGACGGAAGAGCAGGCAAAATCGCTGCGCCCGAATTTGGCGGTAGATGTACATCAATATGCGCAGTTGCTCATTGAGCGATTCAGCAACCCGAACATTAAACATAAGACCGGACAGATTGCGATGGACGGTTCTCAGAAGCTGCCTCAGCGGGCCGTCGATCCTTATCTGACGCTTCAGGCGCGCGGCGTTAAGGGCAGGGCGTTAGCGACGCTGATTGCGGGCTGGCTCCATTACGTCATTAATACACTCTCTCAGGGGCAGAGTGTGGCCGACCCGCTCAATGATACCTTCAATGCGGCTATTAAAAATAAAAACACGCGATGGGAACAAGCGCTGTCTTTGCTGCAGATAAATAGCATCTTTGGAACGCTGGCCGGCGACAACGCAGACTTTTTAAACGACATTCAGCAGGCCTTTAACCATATTGAGTTACATGGCGTCACGGCCACCATTCACCGTTTATCTTCAAAGGGTTAAGTATGAAAACGCTTATCTGTAATAATCCGGGAAATATCGAATACATTGAAAGAGATATTCCTCATTTAAAAGACGATGAAGTACTGTTAAAAATTAAAGCGGTTGGTATTTGTGGCACCGATATCCATGCGTTTGCCGGCCGCCAGCCCTTTTTTGCCTATCCGCGCGTGCTGGGTCATGAAATTTGCGGCGTGGCAGAAATGTTGGGTAAATCGTGCAGCACGGCGAAGGTCGGCCAACGCTATAGCGTTATTCCCTGTATTCCTTGCGGCGCTTGCGCAGCCTGCCGGGAAGGAAAAACCAACTGCTGTGAGAACGTCTCGCTGTATGGCGTTCACCAGGACGGCGGCTTTAGCGAATATCTGGCCGTTCGTGAACAAAATCTGGTTGAACTGTCGGATAACCTCACCGACAGCGCGGGCGCGCTGGTTGAGTGTTTCGCCATCAGCGCCCATGCAGTACGCCGCGCTGACGTGAAGCCGCAGCAAAACATTGTGGTGGTCGGCGCCGGGCCGATTGGGCTGGCCGCCGCCGCGATAGCAAAAGCCAAAGGCGCTCGCGTCGCGGTAGCTGATATTGACGCCGAACGCCGTCGTCTGGTCGCCGAAAAGGTAGGCGTTGCAACGCTCGATCCGTCGTCAGACGACTATATTGATGCGCTGAAAGCCTGTTTCTCCGGTGAATTAGCCGGCACTGTGCTTGATGCCACCGGCAATAAATCCTCCATGAGCCGCGCTGTCGATCTGATTCGTCACGGCGGAAAAATCGTCTTCATCGGGCTGTATATCGGCGAGCTCGTCATTGACGATCCGACCTTCCATAAAAAAGAGACCACGCTATTGAGCAGCCGTAACGCGACGCGGGAAGACTTCGAATGTGTCATTGAGCTAATGGCTCAGGGCGCTATTAGCGAAACAATGATGAAAAACCAGGAATTCGATTTCTATACGTTCGGCAACCAGTACCAGAAGAACGTGGTAGAAAACAAAAAATTGGTTAAAGGCGTTATCAAATTTTAATAGCGGGATAGTTATGTCAACAATATTAGTCAAAGAAAATGAATTGAAAGCGCTGGCGTTTAATAAACTCACCCAGGCGGGTCTTGACGCGCAAACGGCGCAGCAGGTAGCCGACGTTTTGGTTCATGCCGATATTACCGGCGTTCACTCCCACGGCGTTATTCGCGTAGAGCACTATTGTACCCGCCTGAACGCAGGCGGGCTCAATCCAAAAGCAACATTCAGCATCGAACAGATTTCGCCTTCAGTCGCTATTCTGGACTCTGATGATGGAATGGGACACTGCGCGCTGATAAAGGCGACAGATCACGCTATTAGTCTGGCGAGAGAGACGGGGCTGGGTTTCGTCAGCGTCAAAAATACGTCCCACTGCGGTGCGCTCTCGTGGTTCATTGAGCAGGCGACAAGCCAGGGAATGGTGGCTATCGCCATGACGCAAACGGATACCTGCGTTGCGCCGTATGGCGGCGCGGAGCGCTTTCTGGGGACTAACCCAATCGCCTTCGGCTTCCCCGTTAAAGACAGCCATCCGATGATCGTCGATATGGCGACCAGCGCCATTGCGTTTGGTAAAATTCTGCACGCCAAAGAAACCGGGAAACCAATAGGTCATGGCCTGGCGCTGGATAAAGAGGGACATATCACTACCGATCCGCATAAAATTGAAAATCTGCTGCCCTTTGGCGGACACAAAGGTTCTGGTATTGCCCTGGCGATTGATGCGCTCACGGGCGTCCTGATGGGGGCAAACTTTAGCAACCATATTGTTCGGATGTATGGCGACTATGACAAGATGCGCAAGTTAGCGAGTCTGGTTATCGTTATTGATCCGCAGATGTTGGGCAATCCGCTGTTTTCCTCAATAATGAGCACAATGGTCAATGAGCTAAGGGCTGTAAAACCGATGCCCGGTGTTGATAAAGTGCTGGCGCCAAACGATCCGCAAATCGCTTATAAAGAAAAATGTTTAAAAGAAGGTATTCCTGTGGCTGAAGGTATTTACCAGTACCTGATTGGCTGATAATTATAATCACGACCATTATTTAGGATAACTATAGTATGCTATATGGAAATATAGAGCAGCTTACTTTATTACCTTACGTTAACCACATTATTAAAAAACTTATCATCGAAGCGGTGAAGATAGCTGAAGATCAGCCTGCTGGTAAATATGAACTTTCTTTCCCGGAATCATTTCTTATGATAAGCGAAGGGGAAACACACTCTTCGTTAAACCGCAAAGCTGAACTTCATAAAAAATATATCGATGTTCAGATTTTACTAAGCGGTTATGAGGAGATTGGCTATTCCAACAAAATTGATACCAGGATAAAGGAGCTTGAGCATCTTCCTGATGACATCATCTTTCCTGAATGTGTCGCTAATGAGCAGTTCGTTACATTAAATCCTGGCGATTTCGCGCTTTTTTATCCCAACCAGATCCACCGTCCGCTTTGTACGCGTGGTAAACCTGCGCCGGTAAAAAAAGCGATTGTGAAAATTCCGGCCACGGCATTTAGCTAGTCAAGCTTGCCCTGTCAGACGAAGGAATAAAGAAAGCGCCAAATGCAATTCAGGAAGAGACCTTCAAGTCATCCTGAATTACAGCCAGAATGAATAAGGTGGCACTTTTCTGACTTCAGAGCCTTTTCGCGTTGAGGCTAATCGCGGAAAGGCTTTTTACGTTCTGTAAAAAGAGGATGCGGGGTCTCCCCGGTAAATAAGTGAAAATGATACAAATCGATTTTGATGTTATTTTTGTTCAATCTGAATAATATGGTCTTTTACACGGAAAGTGATTGGCGAGGTGTTATGAATCATATTTTTAAATTAGCATTTATTTTTATTATCAATATTATATTTTTAATAAATGCTTCAGCAACAACGATGGACAAAGATAAATTTGTGGAAGCGAATGGTATCAAAATTCATTACGTTGAAGAGGGCGAGGGGCCTCCGCTGCTGTTGATTCACGGTGGTGGTCTGACGGCGAAAAGTTGGCAGGGATTAGCGAAAGAGGCATCTCGATATTTTCGCGTCATCATGCCGGACAGTCGTGGACATGGATTAACCAATAACCCGCAAGGAACGTTTAGCTATGATCTGATGACGGAAGATATGGCGGCTTTTGTTAAAGCGCTGAAGCTGGAAAAACCGCTGGTGATGGGTTACAGCGATGGCGGCATGGTCGTTCTGAAGTTAACCAGCCGATACCCGGATCTAGCGCGCGCTGCTATCGTCGGCGGCGCAACGCATCGCTTTGCTACGACCCATTACATGTAGGGGATGGAAATTTTTTATGGTAAAGGAATGCCTCAGGGGCAATTGACGGATCGCGATCTGGATAAAATGGCTTCGGATGCGCCCGGGATGGTTAAATTTTATCAGAACATGCATCATCCAGAGCAAAAAGACTACTGGCGCACGTTCCTCAAAGGTGTCTGGCCAATGTGGACAACGCCCACATCGCTGGCGGAAGAAGAGGTGAAAAAAATCCACATTCCTGTGCTATTACTGGACGGCGACCGGGATGAATTTTTCACCGTTGAAGAAGTTACCGAGCTGTACCGGCTGCTGCCTCAGGCGGAGATGACCCTCATTCCCGGTAGCGGTCACGCCATTTTCCAGACGCCAGGAAAAACACCGCTGTTTTACGCATTAGTGCTTGAGTTTTTACAGCGGCAAATCCCTAAGGCCTCTTAACTGACCGCGATGGACGTATGAGCCTACTGATTTGCGCTGGATATATATTTTTTTCGGGCGTTGTCTACTGTACCTGGCTAAACTGACTTCAATAATGCGGTCTGTCAGAGTAAACTTTGAGCCGTAAACAAATTCAAACCCTTCCTCGTCGGGCCTAACGACGCGGGAGGGTTTTTTTATATTGACTAAGAAGAGGTTTTTGCCATGAGCACCTTAGGTCATCAGTACGATAACTCACTGGTTTCTAATGCGTTTGGTTTTTTACGTCTGCCAATGAACTTCCAGCCGTATGACAGCGATGCCGACTGGGTGATCACTGGCGTACCGTTTGATATGGCAACGTCCGGTCGCGCTGGCGGCCGTCATGGCCCGGCGGCGATCCGTCAGGTGTCGACCAACCTCGCCTGGGAACATCACCGTTTCCCGTGGAATTTTGACATGCGCGAGCGCCTGAACGTCGTGGACTGCGGCGATTTGGTGTATGCGTTTGGCGATGCCCGTGAAATGAGCGAAAAATTACAGGCGCACGCTGAAAAACTGCTGTCTGCAGGCAAGCGTATGCTCTCTTTCGGCGGCGACCACTTCGTCACGCTGCCGCTGCTGCGCGCCCACGCGAAACATTTTGGCAAAATGGCGCTGGTACATTTTGATGCGCATACCGATACCTACGCTAACGGCTGCGAATTCGATCACGGCACGATGTTCTACACCGCGCCGAAAGAAGGCCTGATCGATCCGCATCATTCGGTACAGATCGGTATTCGTACTGAGTTTGACAAAGACAATGGCTTTACCGTGCTGGATGCCTGCCAGGTCAACGATCGCGGCGTGGATGATATTCTCGCTCAGGTGAAACAGATCGTCGGCGATATGCCGGTCTATCTGACCTTTGATATCGACTGTCTGGACCCGGCGTTTGCGCCTGGCACCGGTACGCCGGTGATCGGCGGTTTGACCTCCGATCGCGCCATTAAACTGGTACGCGGTCTGAAAGATCTGAACATTGTCGGTATGGATGTAGTGGAAGTCGCGCCGGCTTACGATCAGTCGGAGATCACCGCTCTGGCGGCCGCGACGCTGGCATTAGAAATGCTCTATATCCAGGCGGCGAAGAAGGGCGAGTAAGTTGTTTTGCCGGATGGCGCTGCGCTTATCCGGCCTACAGCTGATTGATGCTTGTAGGCCGGATAAGGCGTTCACGCCGCCATCCGGCACTGTTCGGGGGTTATTTGATCCCGTCTGCGCTCATACGATCGCGCACATGCTGTGCGCGTGCGGCGGACGCCGGGTGATCGTCGAACATCGAGCTTTGACGACCCGCTTCCAGTTTTGCCAGTTTCTCAAAGCTGGTGGCGAGTCCTGCCGGACTGATACCGCGTTTGCGCAACAGATCGTAAGAATAATCATCCGCTTCGGACTCCTGACGCTGCGAGAACTGCGAGTTCACCAGTTTTTCGCCAAGATCGCCAAGCTGTGATTGCGACAGGCTGCCGACAACGCCTCCTGCCGATGCCGCCGCGACGCGCACGGCGTTAGTGCCCAGCGCGACCTGCATCCCTTTCTTTACATGACCCAGCGCGACATGGCCCATTTCATGGCCGATCACGGCTTCAACTTCGTTGTCGGTCATCATATCCATCAGTCCGCTGTAGACGCGGATACAACCGTTCGCCATGGCAAACGCGTTGACGTCTTTCGTCTCGTAAACCTTATAGTTCACCGGCTGGCCGTTAATGTTATCCCCCAGCGCGGCGGCAATTTTTGCCAGTCGTTTAGTGTATTCGCTGCTCGCCGGCGCGATTTTCGCTTTGCTGTCGAGCTCTTGACAGGATTGATCGCTCAGCGCTTTTACCTGCGCATCGCTTAACGTATAGGCCTGAAAAGCTTCAGCACCCGAAGAAAGCAGTCCATTAGAGTCCATATTCTGGCAGCCGGTCAGCACCGTCGCCATGCCCAAAGCAAGCAGTAAAGCGCGAATTTTCATTTTTCTCTTCCATACGAATCAATATTATTTTGAAATGCGCCCGTTGCAGATGAATTAGCGCCTGGGTTAAGTATAAAGAAAAGCATGGCAGGCAAGTTAGCTAATTGCGCAACATACGAGCACGATCCGGAGATTTCTGAAGCGGTAAAAGGATGTTCCATGTACATGACGCGCGGCTTGGGGTAAATTGTTGGCAAATTTTCCGGCGTAGCCCAAAACGCGCTGTCGTCAAGTCGTTACGGGCATGGCCTTTCAACATCCGATCTGGAGTCAAAATGTCCTCACGTAAAGAGCTTGCCAATGCTATTCGTGCGCTGAGCATGGACGCAGTACAGAAAGCCAAATCCGGTCACCCGGGTGCCCCGATGGGTATGGCTGACATTGCCGAAGTCCTGTGGCGTGATTTCCTGAACCACAACCCGACCAACCCGTCCTGGGCCGACCGCGACCGCTTTGTGCTGTCCAATGGCCACGGCTCAATGCTGATTTACAGCCTGCTGCACCTCACCGGCTATGACCTGCCGATGTCCGAACTGCAGAATTTCCGTCAGCTACATTCAAAAACCCCTGGTCACCCGGAAGTGGGCTACACCGCTGGTGTTGAAACCACTACTGGCCCGCTGGGTCAGGGTATTGCCAACGCCGTCGGGATGGCGATTGCCGAGAAAACTCTGGCGGCGCAGTTTAACCGTCCTGGCCACGACATCGTTGACCACTTCACCTACGTCTTTATGGGCGACGGCTGCATGATGGAAGGCATTTCTCACGAAGTGTGCTCTCTGGCTGGTACTCTGAAACTGGGCAAACTGATCGCGTTCTATGATGACAACGGTATCTCTATCGATGGTCACGTTGAAGGCTGGTTCACCGATGACACCGCGAAACGTTTTGAAGCTTACGGCTGGCATGTTATCCGTGGCATTGACGGTCACGATGCCGACGCCATTAAACGCGCCACGGAAGAAGCTCGCGCCGTGACTGACAAACCGTCCCTGCTGATGTGCAAAACCATCATCGGCTTCGGTTCGCCGAACAAACAGGGTACCCACGATTCCCACGGCGCGCCGCTGGGCGACGCGGAAATCGCGCTGACCCGCGAACAGTTGGGCTGGAAATACGCGCCGTTCGAAATCCCGTCTGAAATCTACGCCCAGTGGGATGCGAAAGAAGCCGGCCAGGCGAAAGAATCCGCATGGAACGAGAAATTCGCGGCTTATGAGAAAGCCTTCCCGCAGGAAGCTGCTGAATTCACCCGTCGTATGAAAGGCGACATGCCGGCTGACTTCGATGCGAAAGCGAATGAGTTCATCGCTAAACTGCAGGCGAATCCATCCAAAATCGCCAGCCGTAAAGCGTCCCAGAATGCCATCGAAGCCTTCGGTCCGCTGTTGCCGGAATTCCTTGGCGGCTCTGCAGACCTGGCACCGTCTAACCTGACCCTATGGTCCGGTTCGAAAGCGATTAACGAAGATGCCGCAGGTAACTACATTCATTACGGTGTGCGCGAATTCGGTATGACCGCTATCGCCAACGGTATCGCCCTGCACGGCGGTTTCCTGCCGTACACCTCCACCTTCCTGATGTTCGTCGAATATGCCCGTAACGCAGTGCGTATGGCAGCGTTGATGAAACAACGTCAGGTGATGGTTTACACCCACGACTCCATCGGTCTGGGCGAAGATGGCCCGACGCACCAGCCGGTCGAGCAGGTGGCAAGCCTGCGCGTAACGCCGAACATGTCCACATGGCGTCCGTGCGATCAGGTGGAATCCGCGGTGGCGTGGAAATATGGCGTAGAGCGTCAGGATGGCCCAACCGCGCTGATTCTATCCCGTCAGAACCTGGCGCAGCAGGAACGTACTGAAGAGCAACTGGCGAATATCGCCCGCGGTGGTTACGTACTGAAAGATTGTGCGGGCCAGCCGCAGATTATCTTCATTGCGACCGGTTCTGAGGTTGAGCTGGCGGTTGCCGCTTACGAAAAACTGACTGCCGAAGGCGTGAAGGCGCGCGTGGTTTCCATGCCGTCCACCGACGCGTTCGACAAGCAGGATGCGGCCTACCGTGAATCCGTGCTGCCGAAAGCGGTCTCTGCGCGTGTGGCGATTGAAGCGGGTATCGCTGACTACTGGTTCAAATACGTCGGCCTGAACGGCGCTATTGTCGGGATGACCACCTTCGGTGAGTCCGCCCCGGCAGAGCTGCTGTTTGAAGAGTTTGGCTTCACGGTGGACAACGTGATCGCCAAAGCGAAAGCGCTGCTGTAATCCTTAATACGGCATAAAACGGGTCGCTTCGGCGACCCGTTTTTTATTCCCCCTTTGACAACCTGCCGTTTTCCAGCTGTACCACCCGTGAAAAATGACGCCGGGTAAACGCAGCGTCATGGCTAATCGCCACGACGCTGGTTCCCCGTACCCGGCATGTCGCCAGCCAGTGTTCAAATACGGTTAGCCAGTGGGCGTCAAAATCCCGGCTGGGTTCATCCAGCAATAACACAGGCGGCGCCATCGCCTCCAGACTGGCGACCGCCACCATCCGGCGCTGTGCGGCGTGCAGATCAAGCGGGTGCGCCTCGGCGACGTCCGTTAGCTGGCATAACCGCAGCGCGGCCTGCGTGCGCCGTGAAATTTCCTCCGCCGATAAGCGTTGTAGTTTCAGCCCAAAAGCGACCTCTTGCGCGACATTGCTGTGGAAAATCTGGTTTTCCGCTTCCTGAAAGAGTACGCCGATAGCGGCGGCGCGTTGACGATTTTTAAGCTGCGCAATCGGCTCTCCATTAAGCGTTACCGAGCCGGAAGTGGGGGAAAGCAGGCCGGCCATAATCCGTAACAGCGTTGATTTTCCCGCGCCGTTATCGCCGGTCAACGCCAGCCATTCGCCGTCACGAAGTTCAAGCGAGATAGCGTGCAGACAGTCGGCTGCGGCATCCGGCCAGCGATAAGCGACCTGATTTAACGTCAACATAATGGGGTTAGCGCTCCGTCGCGCAATTGCCATACCCGCTGGCATCGCGTCAGAAAAGGAAAATGGTTACGCTCAAAAAGCACAATGAGAGAATGACGTTCCAGCGCCCACTGTTGTAGCCGTTCCAGCAGCATCCCGGTGGCCGCTGACGTCAGCCGACTGAAGGCTTCATCAAGAACTAATAGCCTGGGCTGCATGGCAAGCGCGCTGGCAATCACTACCCGCTGCGTTTCGCCGCCGGAGAGCGTGCCGGGATGGCGATGGCGTAACGACTGGCAGTTTGTCAGGGTCAGCGCCTCGTCAATGCGCCGTAGAATTTCCGCTTCATGGAGGCCGAGATTCTCCGGGCCAAACGCCACCTCTTCCTCTACGCTAAAGGTACAGCCGGAAAGCTGTAAATAAGGCGATTGCTGCACCAACTGGATGGTGGGCGACTGTTCTACCAGCGGGAGCCGCCCGATAGGGACGCCAAGCAGTAAGCCTGTGCCATCAATATCGCCGGGAAGATAATCCGGATACCAGCCAGCCATCAGTTGCGCCAGCGTACTTTTTCCGCTGCCGTTATCGCCGACTATCGCCACTATTCCGGGTGTTGAATAGTGGAAATCAAAACATGCCGGCGGGCGTGTCGCATCGGACGGAAGATAACGAAACTGCTCTAACGTAACCATATCCATACTCCCGCTTCCGCCAGTATTAGCAGTACCATGCCATACCGCGCAACCCGTTGTAACACGCTATCTTTCGGTGCCCACAGCGTGGTTCGGGCTCGATGCAGCCGAAACCCCCGCATATCCAACGCCGCGCCGCGTATTGTCAGATCGTTAAGCGCATTTTGCGTAAGCGGCACGATCAGCGCAGGCATCGCCCGTAGCCGCTGGTACCAGCCTTCATCCAGCGGTACGCCGCGCGCGCGCTGGGCTTCATGAACGATCGTCATTTGTCGTTTGAGCTGTTCGACGACCAGCAGCGGGCCAGCGAACAGGTAAGCGATGCCGGGCGGCAGACGTGAAGCGAACAGGGCGCGAATAAACCGCTGAACCGGCACATACTGCATCCATAGCTGCGACGTCGACACGATCGCCAGCAGACGTAGCCATAGCGTAACGGCATATACCCAGCGCTGCGGATCGCGAGGCTGCCCGCTTATCCATTCCGTTAGCCAACCGCCATGTACCAGCCATAGCCCAAACCCTAAAGACAGCATCAGCCAGGCGACATACTTCGCCCGCCGCCGCGTTGATTTCAGCGCCAGCAGACAGAGGAAGGCCGCCGCGCTATAAATCGGGAGCACGGTCTGCGCAGGGAGCAGCAGCGTGGTGCAGGCCGCCAGCGCCCATAAGGTTAACGAGGTAAACGGATGCATTTAGCGTACGGCTGACATCGCAGGAAAATGCCGTGTCGTACGTAACGGTAGCTGACGCAGCAGCACCCAAACGATGATCGCCGTCAGAATTTTATCGACCAGATTAGCGCCTATGACGGTAATCGCGACCGACTCCACCAGGTTTTGGCCCATTGAATGCATCCAGGCGACGAATAAATCAGCGCCGCTACCGGTAACGCCGCCAAAAAGCGCGGTACGAAGCGGTACGGCGACCAGCGTCACCGCCAACGTAATGACGACCCCGCTGACGATCACCTTGGGCAGGGTACGAAACCAGCCTGCGCGCGCCAGCCACCCGGCGACCAGACCGATAACCATCGCTACCGGGGCAAACGCGGCAGCGATAGGATCAGTAAGCAGCCCCCACAGCAAGTTGGTCAGAAGCCCCGTCAACATGCCGATGAACGGCCCTAACAGCACCGCACTAATTAAGGTGCCGATCGAGTCGAGAAAAATAGGCAGCTTCAACATGCTAATAAGCTGTCCGCCAATCATATTGATGGCAATAGCGATGACAATCAGCACCAGAGACTGGCTGGAAAACGGGCGACGCGCCATAAAGTACCTCTTAAAGAGTCGTCAATTAACAGGAAGAAATATGCAGTTCGTCATAACCGGAAATGGCGCACGGTTGACGGCTGAACGTCAGCGCTGGCAGCTCGCCGATAACCAGTTCCAGCGTGGTACGCACGGTACACCCTGGCATCATATGGCCGCCGAGCATGACCCCGTAGGGATCCGATACCGCGAGATGCAGATGCTCGCCGCTCAATTCAAGCGTGCCGTTTAGCGAGATAACTTCAAACGTGCCGGTGAGCGATGTGGTCGCCTCTTGCCCGGCATAACGCAGCGCAACGTCGGTCAGACTGCCGGTACACCCTGCAATCCAGGCGGCATGTAATTGGTTCTGTTGCACAAAGGCGTGTAATTGGGAAAACACTTCCTGGCCGGGAAGCAGACGAAGCGCGTAAAAGCGCGCTGTAGAGGCGTTGTGGTGAGATACAGTCATCGTTACAGGACTCCGAGACTCGGACGTGGCGCTGATAATATAGACGCTGGCGACAGCGCTTTCTGATATAAATCAGTATTTGTGACGCGACGATGAAAAGATCTGACGGATGAACTGGTGATTCTTAAATATGGAATAAATTGCAGCGTAAGCGGCCATGAAATGTGATGCAGGTCAGATAACTGTCTTCTTCGACTGGACAAACATTCCTTTTATTCCCCGTTTCGCTTATTCTAGCTGAAGCGTTTCAGTTAATTAAATGTTCGACAATTAACCAATCAGTCGCAGTTTGCGACAGGTGAGGTTTTACTCGACGATGAGCTGCATTACTCTGTCAGCCTCATCTGAATCGGGATAGCCTTGCAGGAGACCTATGACCGTACGCATAGCGATTAATGGCTTTGGTCGCATCGGACGTAACGTGGTTCGTGCTTTGTATGAATCCGGACGTCGGGCGGAAATTACCGTGGTGGCCATCAACGAGCTGGCGGATGCCGCAGGCATGGCGCATTTGTTGAAATACGATACCAGCCACGGGCGTTTTGCATGGGAGGTTCGCCACGAGCGCGAGCAGCTTTTTGTCGGCGACGACGTCATTCGTATTCTGCATGAAAGAACGTTAGCGGATCTGCCGTGGCGCGAACTGGGCGTGGATATCGTGTTGGATTGTACGGGCGTATATGGCAACCGGGAGCATGGCGAGGCGCATATTGCCGCTGGCGCGAAGAAAGTGCTCTTTTCTCATCCGGGCAGCAACGATCTTGACGCCACCGTCGTTTTTGGCGTGAACCAGAACCAACTGCGTGCGGAACATCGTATTGTCTCAAACGCGTCCTGTACCACGAATTGCATAATTCCCGTCATTAAATTGTTGGATGATGCTTACGGCATCGAATCTGGTACCGTCACGACGATCCACTCCGCGATGAACGATCAGCAGGTGATCGACGCGTATCACTCCGATCTGCGGCGCACGCGCGCGGCCAGCCAGTCGATTATCCCGGTAGATACAAAACTGGCGGCAGGCATTACGCGTATATTCTCGCAGTTTAACGATCGTTTTGAGGCGATTGCGGTGCGCGTTCCAACCATTAATGTGACGGCGATCGATTTAAGCGTGACGGTAAAAAAACCAGTAAAAGCCAGTGAAGTCAACCAGTTGCTGCAAAAAGCAGCACAAGGTGCATTTCATGGTATAGTTGACTATACGGAATCACCGTTGGTCTCGATAGATTTTAACCACGACCCGCACAGCGCCATTGTTGATGGCACGCAAACCCGGGTCAGTGGCGCCCACCTGATCAAGACGCTGGTCTGGTGCGATAATGAATGGGGCTTTGCTAACAGGATGCTCGACACCACGTTAGCGATGGCCGCAGTTGGTTTCAGGCTCGACGCGTCAGCGTCGACAAAACTTTAAGCATCATTGAGAGGATTCACCATGTCTGTAATTAAGATGACCGATCTGGATCTGGCCGGGAAACGCGTTTTTATCCGTGCGGATCTGAACGTACCTGTTAAAGAAGGGAAAGTGACCAGCGACGCGCGTATCCGCGCCTCTCTGCCGACCATCGAACTGGCTCTGAAACAGGGCGCGAAAGTGATGGTAACTTCCCACCTGGGTCGTCCTACCGAAGGCGAGTACAACGAAGAATTCTCTCTGCTGCCGGTTGTTAACTATCTGAAAGACAAACTGTCTAACCCGGTTCGCCTGGTCAAAGATTACCTGGACGGCGTTGACGTGGCCGAAGGTGAGCTGGTGGTTCTGGAAAACGTTCGCTTTAACAAAGGCGAAAAGAAAGACGACGAAGCGCTGTCTAAAAAATATGCCGCCCTGTGTGACGTATTCGTGATGGACGCCTTTGGTACTGCGCACCGCGCGCAGGCTTCTACCCACGGTATCGGCAAATTTGCTGACGTTGCGTGCGCAGGCCCGCTGCTGGCCGCTGAACTGGATGCGCTGGGTAAAGCGCTGAAAGAACCGGCTCGTCCGATGGTGGCTATCGTTGGTGGTTCTAAAGTATCTACCAAACTGACCGTTCTGGACTCCCTGTCTAAAATCGCTGACCAGCTGATTGTCGGCGGCGGTATCGCCAACACCTTCGTTGCCGCTCAGGGCCACAGTGTCGGTAAATCCCTGTACGAAGCTGACCTGGTTGACGAAGCAAAACGTCTGCTGACCACTTGCGATATCCCGGTTCCGACCGATGTTCGCGTTGCCACCGAGTTCTCCGAAACCGCACCGGCGACTCTGAAATCCGTTAACGACGTGAAAGAAGACGAGCAGATCCTGGATATCGGCGATGCTTCCGCTCAGCAGCTGGCTGAAATCCTCAAGAATGCCAAAACCATTCTGTGGAACGGCCCGGTTGGCGTGTTTGAGTTCCCGAACTTCCGTAAAGGGACTGAAATCGTGGCGAATGCCATCGCTGATAGCGAAGCGTTTTCCATCGCTGGCGGCGGCGACACCCTGGCGGCAATCGACCTGTTCGGCATTGCTGACAAAATTTCCTACATTTCTACTGGCGGCGGCGCATTCCTCGAATTCGTGGAAGGTAAAGTTCTGCCAGCCGTAGCGATGCTCGAAGAGCGCGCTAAGAAGTAATCGTTACGGGCAGGGATTCCTGCCCGTTGATTTATCGCCGATCTGACATTCAGGGCGGCCCGTGTTTTTTCCCAAAGCCCGACGATACAGGACAACGAAACATGTCTAAAATTTTTGATTTCGTAAAACCAGGCGTGATCACTGGTGATGACGTACAGAAAGTGTTCCAGGTAGCAAAAGAAAACAATTTTGCTCTGCCGGCAGTTAACTGCGTGGGCACTGATTCCATCAACGCTGTTCTGGAAACCGCTGCAAAAGTTAAAGCACCGGTCATCGTTCAGTTCTCCAACGGCGGCGCGTCCTTCATCGCGGGTAAAGGCGTGAAAACTGACGTACCTCAGGGCGCGGCAATCCTGGGCGCTATCTCTGGCGCGCATCACGTTCATCAGATGGCTGAACACTACGGCGTGCCGGTTATCCTGCACACTGACCACTGCGCGAAGAAACTGCTGCCGTGGATCGACGGTCTGCTGGACGCGGGTGAAAAACACTTCGCGGCTACCGGTAAACCGCTGTTCTCTTCTCACATGATTGACCTGTCTGAAGAGTCTCTGCACGAAAACATCGAAATCTGCTCCAAATACCTGGCGCGCATGTCCAAAATTGGCATGACTCTGGAAATCGAACTGGGTTGCACCGGTGGTGAAGAAGACGGCGTGGACAACAGCCACATGGACGCTTCTGCCCTGTACACTCAGCCGGAAGACGTTGATTACGCGTACACTGAGCTGAGCAAAATCAGCCCGCGTTTCACCATTGCCGCTTCCTTCGGTAACGTACACGGCGTTTACAAGCCGGGTAACGTGGTTCTGACTCCGACTATTCTGCGTGATTCTCAGGACTATGTTTCTAAGAAACACAACCTGCCGCACAACAGCCTGAACTTCGTTTTCCACGGCGGTTCCGGTTCTACTGCTCAGGAAATCAAAGACTCCGTAAGCTACGGCGTAGTGAAAATGAACATCGATACCGATACCCAATGGGCAACCTGGGAAGGTGTTCTGAACTACTACAAAGAAAACGAAGCGTATCTGCAAGGTCAGCTGGGCAACCCGAAAGGCGAAGATCAGCCGAACAAGAAATACTATGACCCGCGCGTATGGCTGCGTGCTGGCCAGACTTCGATGATCGCTCGTCTGGAAAAAGCATTTAAAGAACTGAACGCGATTGACGTTCTGTAATATAGTCTGCTGATTGAAATGGCTTCCCTCGGGAAGCCATTTTTTTATCGTTATTTCCGGAGAGCGGCGTTAGTTAGCGCTTTCATCCGGCCAACTCACAGTGTACCTGCCTTTTTTGGTTTTGGGATGATGCCGAAAAATGGCATATTCCTCTGTTTTTGTTTACCTTTAAAAAGTTCTTTTCGTGAGAATGATCTCATTTGCTTGTTTTGCTATGACCAAGGAATATTGAATGGAAGATTTGAATGTTGTCGACAGCATAAATGGTGCGGGCACCTGGCTGGTACGCAACCAGGCGTTATTGCTCAGCTATGCTGTGAATATTGTTGCGGCTATCGCTATTATCATCATCGGCTTGATTGTAGCGCGCGTGATCTCCAATACGGTAAATCGTCTGATGCGTGCGCGTCATATTGATGCGACAGTAGCCGACTTTCTTTCTGCGCTGGTGCGCTATGGGGTTATCGCTTTTACGCTGATTGCGGCTCTGGGTCGCGTGGGGGTTCAAACCGCCTCGGTTATTGCCGTACTGGGCGCCGCTGGTTTAGCCGTTGGCCTGGCATTACAGGGATCGCTTTCTAACCTTGCGGCTGGGGTATTGCTGGTTATGTTCCGTCCGTTCCGCGCCGGTGAGTATGTCGATTTGGGCGGCGTTGCCGGTACGGTACTGAACGTGCAAATCTTTTCCACGACAATGCGCGCGGTAGACGGCAAAATTATTGTGATTCCGAATGGCAAAATTATCGCGGGAAATATCATCAACTATTCTCGTGAGCCGGTTCGCCGTAACGAATTCATTATTGGTGTGGCCTACGATTCGGATATCGATCAGGTGAAACAACTGCTAACGACGATTATCGAGTCCGACGATCGTATTTTAAAAGATCGCGAAATGACGGTGCGTTTGAATGAGCTGGGTGCCTCATCGATTAATTTTGTGGTGCGTGTCTGGAGTAAAAGCAGCGACCTGCAAAATGTCTACTGGGACGTGCTGGAACGTATTAAACGTGAATTTGACGCCGCTGGTATTAGCTTCCCCTACCCGCAGATGGACGTCAATTTTAAACGCGTGAAAGATAACGCCGCGGAGTAATTTTCCTCCCGTGCTGCCTGCCGGTGCTGCGCTTATCCGCCTCCAGTATTCTCTGGCTATTGAGCGGATAAGCGTAGCCGCCATCCGTTATTCAGTCTCTTTATTAGCTTTTCTTATTAGTGATTAAAATTATCAATTTCCGCTAATAATATTCCCGCGCTATAGTCTGCCTTTAAGAAAAACAGCTCAGGGTAGTTAACGTGATATCTTATTATTTTCAAGGGTTTGCCCTTGGCGCCGCCATGATCCTTCCGCTTGGCCCGCAAAATGCGTTTGTGATGAATCAGGGAATTCGTCGCCAGTACCACCTCATGATAGCGCTGCTTTGCGCGTTAAGTGATTTAGTCCTGATTAGCGCCGGTATTTTTGGCGGCAGCGCGTTGCTGATGCAGTCGCCGTGGCTGCTGGCGCTGGTCACATGGGGCGGGGTCGCGTTCTTGTTATGGTACGGTTTTGGCGCGCTGAAAACGGCAATGAGCAGTAATCTGGAGCTGGCCAGCGCCGAGGTTATGAAGCAGGGGCGCTGGAAAATTATTGCTACGATGCTGGCGGTAACGTGGCTGAATCCGCACGTTTATCTGGATACGTTTGTCGTGTTGGGCAGTCTCGGCGGACAACTGGCTATGGAGCCAAAGCGCTGGTTCGCCCTCGGCACGATTAGCGCGTCGTTCTTATGGTTTTTTGGGTTAGCGCTACTGGCGGCCTGGCTTGCGCCTCGACTGCGTACGGCGAAAGCTCAACGCATTATCAACATTCTGGTTGGGGTGGTGATGTGGCTTATCGCCTTCCAACTGGCGCGGGAAGGCGTCGCGCATATGCACGCGCTTTTCAACTAAGCGTTGTCTGATGGACAACAGGCCGATATCCGCTAAGCTTGCCTGCATGCGCCCTGTATATCAGGGCAATGACTGCAATATGGAGGAGAGACTGTGAAGTTCAAAGTGATGGCCCTGGCGGCATTAGTGGGTTTAAGTGCAATGTCGGCGCAGGCAAGCGAATTGCCGGAAGGCCCGCACATCGTGACTTCCGGTACGGCAAGCGTCGATGCTGTGCCTGATATCGCCACCTTAGCGATTGAAGTGAACGTCGCGGCGAAGGATGCGGCGACGGCGAAGAAGCAGGCCGATGAGCGCGTGGCGCAATATCTTTCCTTCCTTAAGCAAAATCAGATTGCGAAAAAAGACATTAGCGCGGCGAATCTGCGCACGCAGCCGGATTATGATTACCAAAACGGTAAAAGCATTCTGAAAGGGTATCGTGCGGTGCGAACCGTTGAGGTGACGCTGCGTCAGTTAGATAAACTTAATTCGCTGCTGGACGGCGCGCTGAAGGCGGGTCTGAACGAGATTCGTTCGGTATCGCTGGGCGTGGCGCAACCGGACGCCTATAAAGACAAGGCCCGCAAAGCCGCCATTGATGACGCGATTCATCAGGCGCAAGCGCTGGCAGCCGGTTTTAACAGCAAATTGGGGCCGGTTTACAGCGTTCGTTACCATGTCTCTAATTATCAGCCGAGTCCGGTGGTGCGAATGATGAAAGCCGCAGATGCTGCGCCGGTATCCGCGCAGGAAACTTACGAGCAGCCGACCATTCAGTTCGACGATCAGGTCGATGTGGTATTCCAGCTTGAACCTGGAACCGGGCAGACGTCGACAACGGCCGCCAGCACGCAGTAATCTCGCCCGGCCTGGGCGCTTCCAGGCCGAGTTTTCTCCCGATATTCGCGTTTTTTACTCCGTATTACGCAATGAAATGAAGATTTGCTAATACGGTGAGCGTTTTGAATCGTCTTGCCGCCAGCAAAAAATAGCCAATGGCGCGTCGTTTTTTGCCGCCTGAACGCAATGATTTTGTAATGAATTTCAAAGAAGTGGCGGGGGAATAATGGGTCATGCAGGCCGGATAAGACGTTCACGCCGCCATCCGGCATTCATAGAGAGGCTAATCCTGACGCAGCACCTTGTGCCCGTACTCCAGCAGCGCGTCGGTCACTTTGCGCATCATCCGGCTTTCCGGGGCAAAGCGGTGCCAGTAAAGCATCCGGCGCTGTAGCAAACCAGGCGTTAAGTTGATCAACTCGCCGCTTTCCAGCTCTTTCTCAATCTGCAGGTGAGGGATCATGCAGCAGGTCGTGCCCTGACGCGCAAGCTGTACAAACGCTTCGGATGAATTAACGATATGGCACGGCACGCTGCCGGGCGGTAGATCGAAATTCTGTTGCAAAAAGGCCTGATGCATATCATCCAGATGGTCGAACGCGACGGCGGGCGCTTTCAGCAGCGACGACCGGGTAACGCCATTGGGGAAATAGCGCTCGGCAAACGGCTTTGACGCGACAAACAGATAGTCGAGCGCGCCCAGTTTGTCCACCAGGCAACTGGGCAGCGCCTGATGCTGGATACTCACCGCGCCCACCACCTCGCCGCGACGCAGACGTTCTTGCGTGCGCGTTTCATCTTCCACCTGTAAATTGAGACGGATAGGGGAGTCCGCCAGCACCGGCGCCAGCGCCGGAAGCAGCCAGGTCGCCAGACTGTCGGCGTTAACCGCCAGCGACAGCAGCAACGGCGTAGAGCCGGTTTGTTCATCGCCCAGCCACTCTTCTTCCAGCAGTTCAACCTGACGCAGCAGAGCCAGTAATTTTTGCCCTTGCTCCGTGGGGCGAGGAGGAACGGTACGCACCAACAAAGGTTGTCCGAACATATTCTCAAGCTGTTTTATGCGCTGTGAGACGGCGGATTGTGTGATGCACAGCTTCTGGGCGGCGCGCTCGAATCCTCGTTCACGTATAACGGCATCCAGCGCCTGTAGTGTTCTGTAGTCCGGACGTTTCATTGTTGTGTCATGCTCCTGTTATTTTTTTCCGCACTATGACATAAATTTGCCGTCGGTACAGATGAAATCCGTAGCCTGTGTACGGACACGGAGATTTTTCCCGACAATGTTCTATAATGCGGCTGTATTTTCACACCACAGGCGAAACGATCTATGACGCAGGATGAACTGAAAAAAGCGGTAGGATGGGCGGCACTTCAGTATGTACAGCCCGGCACCATTGTGGGCGTTGGTACAGGCTCAACGGCCGCACACTTTATTGATGCGCTGGGCACAATGAAAGGCCAGATTGAAGGCGCGGTCTCCAGCTCGGACGCCTCGACTGAAAAACTCAAAGGCCTCGGTATTCATGTGTTTGATCTCAACGAAGTGGATAGCCTGGGTATCTATGTCGATGGCGCGGACGAAATCAACGGTCATATGCAGATGATCAAAGGCGGCGGCGCGGCATTAACCCGTGAGAAAATTATTGCTTCCGTGGCGGAGAAATTTATCTGTATTGCGGATGCCTCTAAACAGGTGGATATTCTTGGCAAATTCCCGTTGCCGGTCGAAGTGATTCCGATGGCGCGCAGCGCGGTCGCTCGTCAACTGGTGAAGCTGGGCGGGCGTCCGGAGTACCGTCAGAACGTGGTCACGGATAACGGCAACGTGATTCTGGATGTTTATGGTATGGAAATCCTTGATCCCATCGCGCTGGAAAACGCCATTAACGCGATTCCGGGCGTCGTGACCGTAGGGTTGTTCGCCAATCGTGGCGCCGATGTCGCACTGATCGGCACGCCGGACGGGGTGAAAACCATCGTAAAATGATCCCGCCAGGCGTATTTCCTGCCGCGTAAAAAATTCGGTCAGGGCAAATTTGGTGACATGTATCACGTTTAATCGTTTGCCCTGCCGATCCCTCCAAAGAAAAAGTTATTCCCGGTATTTTCATCTGCTATTTCCCGCTGTATGCGATTCCTTCACGACGCTGGCGCAAACGTTCATATTGCCGTGATAATTTTTTTTGATATGTTGAAGGACGGATGCAAATCCACACACAACATCAGATGGCAAAAAAAGACAGGATCGGGGAAATGGCAAAGGTATCGCTGGAGAAAGATAAAATTAAATTTCTGCTGGTTGAAGGGGTGCATCAAAAGGCGCTGGAAAGCCTTCGTGCGGCAGGTTACACCAACATTGAATATCACAAGGGCGCGCTGGATGCTGAACAGTTGAAAGCGTCCATCCGCGATGCCCACTTCATCGGTCTGCGATCCCGTACTCATCTGACAGAAGAAGTGATTAACGCCGCAGAGAAGCTAGTGGCGATTGGCTGTTTTTGCATCGGCACCAACCAGGTGGATTTAAATGCGGCGGCAAAACGCGGTATTCCGGTTTTTAACGCGCCATTCTCGAATACCCGTTCCGTGGCGGAGCTAGTGATTGGCGAGCTATTGCTGTTGCTGCGCGGCGTGCCGGAAGCGAACGCCAAAGCGCACCGCGGCGTATGGAATAAACTGGCGGCGGGATCGTTCGAAGCGCGCGGTAAAAAGCTTGGCATTATCGGTTACGGCCATATCGGAACGCAGTTGGGCATTCTGGCGGAATCGCTGGGGATGCATGTCTATTTCTATGATATTGAAAATAAACTGCCGCTTGGTAATGCAACTCAGGTGCAGCACCTGTCTGAATTGCTGAATATGAGCGATGTGGTCAGTCTGCACGTACCTGAAAACGCCTCCACCAAAAACATGATGGGCGCAAAAGAGATTGCCCTGATGAAGCCGGGTTCGCTGCTGATTAACGCCGCGCGCGGTACGGTGGTGGATATCCCGGCTTTGTGCGACGCGCTGGCGACGAAACATCTGGCGGGGGCGGCTATCGACGTCTTCCCGACGGAACCGGCCACTAATAGCGATCCGTTTACCTCTCCGCTGTGCGAATTCGATAACGTGATCCTGACGCCGCATATCGGCGGCTCGACGCAGGAGGCGCAAGAAAACATCGGTCTGGAAGTCGCAGGAAAACTGATTAAGTACTCGGATAACGGCTCGACGCTGTCCGCCGTGAACTTCCCGGAAGTGTCGCTGCCGCTGCACGGCGGTCGTCGCCTGATGCACATCCACGAAAACCGCCCGGGCGTATTGACCGCGCTTAACCAGATCTTTGCCGAGCAGGGCGTTAACATTGCCGCACAGTATCTGCAAACCTCCGCCCGAATGGGGTATGTGGTGATTGATATAGAAGCCGATGGCGATGTGGCGGAGAAAGCGCTGCTGGCGATGAAGGCGATTCCGGGCACCATTCGCGCCCGTCTGCTGTACTAATTTCCTCTAAATGGGCAGGAGATGACCTGCCCATCCTTTCTCTGGTTTCCCTGCCTCAACATCTCTTCGTGTAACGCATACATTCTGTTTTCGAGCCTTGCCGCAATTGGTAATTAAAGGCAGCGTTGCGTGTTGTACAGCAATAAAAGGAATTTACGATAAGGGCTCAGCATAGCGCTGAAACGGGAAAGCCCCTGGCGAGGCAGGGGCTCTAAAAAGGAAAGGGACGATGATGAGATACGTCATCATGCTGCTGATCCTGTTAATCATCGCTTGCCCAGCATATTAACAGAGAGTACGCAGGAGGGAGGTTCGCCTCCCTCACCCTTCACCGAGAAATTTAGGTCAAAAAAGCGACGCTGTCAATCGGCAAAACACGGCTACCACTCCCAAATTTTGGATGGCGTCACCACCGCAGGCAGCGGGATATCCCACTCTTCAACCGGCAGCTTTTCTACTAACTGGCAATCATGCGCGTAGCCCACGGGCTGGATCTTATGCTGCTGCCAGTTTTGTAGCGTGCGGTCATAAAATCCGCCGCCCATCCCCAGGCGCTGCCCGTCTTCGTCAAACGCCACTAATGGCGTTACCAGCACATCCAGCTTTGCCAGCGGCAATACGTCGCGGACATCAAGCCGTGGCTCCTGGATCTTTAAGCGGTTGGTCACCAGCGCACTCTGCGGATGATAGTGCAGGAACAGGAGGTTGCCAGGGCTAAAGGGATGAAGAACCGGAAGGTAGACGCGCTTGCCCGCTTGCCATAGCTTTTCTATCAGCGGCTGGGTGTCGAGTTCGCCATCAAAGGAGAGAAACACGGCGACAGTGTGCGCCATCACGACGGGAGGAAAACTGAGCATTCGGGCGGCGGCCTGTTGACCAAAGCGGCGTTGCTGCTCTGGCGTTAGCGCACGGCGACGTTGCCGAATCATTCGGCGGATTTCTTGTCGTGATAAAGAGAGTTCGGGAAGTTGCGTCATGGCTGTCGCCAGTCAGAAGGGGAATCTCCGAGATGCCGCCGCAGGCTGTAACCCTTGAACCCTTGGTTCAAGGTGAATGTGTCGTCACAGTTTTAAGGCTTCTCGGACGAACCGAGCATGCTCACCAACCGCGGAGCGCCACATTCTTGTGGTATGAAATATCGGCTCAGGGGACTGGCCCGCTTGCAAACATCTCAGAGAAATTCTGTTTTCACAATCACTTTACCATAGTAAAGCGAAAAGTGTTATTCAAAGTTTTGGCCCGTTTTTTCGGTTATGCGACCTTGATCAAGCAACGCCTGTTCGATGGTCTGTTGTAGCATCCGAATACGTTGTTCCATGCTCGCCGCGTAATCGCGGGTCTTCGCTTTTTCCTGAGTTAACTCATAGCTGATATTCAATGCGGCAATGAAAACCAACTGCTCAGTATTTGTGACTCTAGTGCGAACTTTCAGATCTTGCAACCGCTGATTCAGATCGTCCGCAGCCTGATTCAACGCATCCCTTTGGTCAGGCGGGCAATTCACTCGCAGTGAACGGCCAAATATTTGGATATCGACGGGTTGTGCAGACATGCCACCTTCCTGCTGATTGACTGCGCTGCCTTCGTCTCCAGACCCAGGGTCCGCGAAGGGGCGACACTATAGCTACCCTGGTGTGAAGATACAAGCCCTTTTCTGGTTCACCAGGGTCCAAAGTGGTAGCATATCATGAATATCCTCCCTTTGATGACGAATGCTTATGTCTATACAGAACGAAATGCCTGGTTACAACGAAATGAACCGGTTTTTGAATCAACAAGGGGCCGGTCTGACCCCGGCTGAAATGCATGGTTTAATCAGCGGGATGATTTGCGGCGGCAACAACGACAGCTCATGGCAGCCGCTGTTGCACGACCTGACGAACGAAGGTCTGGCCTTCGGGCATGAGCTTGCTCAGGCGCTGCGCAAAATGCACGCGGCGACCAGCGACGCGCTGGAAGACGACGGCTTTCTTTTTCAGCTTTATCTGCCTGAAGGCGACGATGTCAGCGTATTCGATCGCGCAGATGCATTAGCCGGGTGGGTTAACCACTTTTTGCTTGGCCTCGGCGTAACGCAGCCTAAACTTGATAAAGTCACCGGCGAAACGGGTGAAGCGATTGACGACCTGCGTAATATTGCGCAGCTTGGTTATGATGAGAGCGAAGATCAGGAAGAGCTGGAGATGTCGCTCGAAGAGATCATCGAATATGTCCGTGTTGCGGCGCTGTTATGTCATGACACTTTCACGCGCCAACAGCCGACCGCGCCGGAAGTGCGTAAACCGACGCTACACTAAGAAAAAACGAAATGGAGGCCATGTCATGACTCAGCAGGAATACCAACGCCGTCGCCAGGCATTACTGGCGCAAATGCAGCCCGGCAGCGCCGCGCTGATCTTTGCCGCGCCGGAGGCGACGCGCAGCGCAGACAGTGAATATCCGTATCGCCAGAGTAGCGACTTCTGGTATTTCACCGGTTTTAACGAACCGGAAGCCGTGCTGGTACTGATTAAGAGTGATGACACCCACAACCACAGCGTTTTGTTCAACCGCGTTCGCGACCTGACGGCGGAAATCTGGTTTGGTCGCCGTTTAGGACAGGATGCCGCGCCGGAAAAATTGGGCGTTGACCGGGCGCTGGCGTTTAGCGAAATCAACCAGCAACTCTTTCAGTTGCTTAATGGTCTGGATGTGGTGTACCACGCGCAGGGCGAATATGCGTATGCCGACGAGATTGTTCTGGCTGCGCTGGAGAAGCTGCGTAAAGGCTCCCGCCAGAATCTGACCGCGCCGGCCACCATGACTGACTGGCGACCGATCGTCCATGAGATGCGCCTGTTCAAATCGCCGGAAGAGATTGCTGTCCTGCGCCGCGCCGGGGAAATTAGCGCGCTGGCGCATATCCGCGCGATGGAAAAATGCCGTCCGGGGATGTTTGAGTATCAGCTGGAGGGGGAAATTCACCACGAATTTAATCGCCACGGCGCGCGCTATCCCTCCTATAACACCATTGTCGGCAGCGGCGAAAATGGCTGTATCCTGCATTACACTGAAAACGAAAGTGAAATGCGCGACGGCGATTTAGTGCTTATCGACGCGGGCTGTGAATATAAAGGTTACGCGGGCGACATCACGCGTACTTTCCCGGTGAACGGGAAATTTACGCCAGCCCAGCGTGAAATTTATGACATCGTTCTGGAATCGCTGGAGACCAGCCTGCGACTGTTCCGTCCTGGTACCTCTATTCAGGAGGTGACCGGCGAAGTCGTGCGCATCATGATAACCGGGCTGGTGAAGCTGGGGATTTTGCAAGGAGAGGTTGATCAACTGATTGCCGAAAATGCGCACCGTCCTTTCTTTATGCATGGCTTGAGCCACTGGCTGGGGCTGGATGTTCATGATGTCGGCGTTTATGGGCCGGATCGCTCCCGCATCCTGGAGCCGGGCATGGTGCTGACCGTAGAGCCAGGCCTCTATATCGCGCCGGATGCCGACGTGCCGGAAGCGTATCGCGGCATTGGCGTTCGAATTGAAGATGACATTGTCATTACCGAAACCGGTAATGAAAACCTGACCGCTGGCGTTGTGAAGAAGGCGGATGACATTGAGGCATTAATGGCGGCGGCGCGGCAGCAATGAGCGTCATTATCGTTGGCGGCGGCATGGCAGGCGCGACGCTGGCGCTGGCCATCTCTCAGTTCAGTCATGGGACGTTGCCGGTACACCTGATTGAAGCGAAAGCGCCTGAAGCCGACGGTCATCCCGGCTTTGACGCCAGAGCGATTGCGCTGGCGGCGGGCACTTGCCAGCAACTGGCGCGAATTGGCGTCTGGCAGGCGATTTCCGATTGCGCAACGGCAATCAACACCGTACACGTCAGCGATCGCGGCCATGCCGGATTTGTGACTCTCGACGCGCAGGACTACAGTCTGGCAGCGTTGGGTCACGTTGCGGAGCTGCATGATATCGGGCTGCGTCTGTTTGCGCTCTTGCGTAAAGCGCCAGGCGTTACGCTGCACTGCCCGGAGCGCGTAGCCAGCGTGTCGCGTACCCAACAGCAGGTTAACGTCACACTGGAAAATGGCAATGTGATAGCTGGCAGCGTGCTGGTGGCGGCTAACGGTACCCACTCCGCGCTGGCGTCAGCCTGCGGCGTTGACTGGCGTCAGGAGCCTTACGAACAGTTAGCGGTGATAGCGAATGTCGCGACCGCTATCCCGCACCAGGGACGCGCCTTTGAACGTTTTACCCCCAATGGCCCGCTGGCGATGTTGCCGATGTCGCATGGCCGATGTTCGCTGGTTTGGTGTCACCCGCTCGACCAGCGCGATGAGGTGCTGAGCTGGTCCGACGCGCAGTTCTGTCATGCGTTGCAGGCCGCGTTCGGCTGGCGGCTGGGGCGAATTACTCAGGCGGGGAAGCGCAGCGCGTATCCGCTTGCCCTGACTACGGCGGCAAAAGTGTTTACTCACCGGACTGTCGTGGTCGGCAATGCGGCGCAGACGTTGCATCCTATCGCCGGACAAGGGTTTAATCTCGGTCTGCGCGATGTCATGAGCCTGGCGGAAACGCTGGTCGCGGCACAGGACGCGGGCGAGGATATTGGCGCCTGGCACGTGTTATCGCGCTATCAGCAGCGTCGTCAGGTTGACCGGGATACGACGATTGGCGTAACGAACGGTCTGGTCCATCTGTTTGCAAATCGTTGGGCGCCGCTGGTTATTGGGCGCAATATCGGTTTAATGGCGATGGAATTATTACCGCCTGCGCGCGATGCGCTGGCACAGCGGACCTTAGGTTGGGTTGCGCGTTAAGCAGATCTGTAGGCCGGATAAGGCATTTACGCCGCCATCCGGCATCGTGTTCGTAAAAATACCGGATGGCAGCTTCGCCTTATCCGGCCTACGGTTTTGATTGTTCCGGTTTCCAGGAGTAAATAGTGCAAAGTGTTGATGTAGCAATAGTTGGCGGAGGCATGGTGGGACTGGCTGTCGCCTGCGGCTTGCAGGGGAGCGGTTTGCGCGTTGCGGTACTGGATCACGTTGTCCCCCAGCCGTTGGCGAACGATGCGCCGCCTCAGCTTCGGGTGTCGGCGATTAATGCCGCCAGCGAAAAACTGCTTACCCGTCTTGGCGTATGGTCAAACATTGTGGCGCGACGGGCAAGTTGCTACCACGGTATGGAAGTCTGGGATAAAGACAGCTTTGGCCGTATTACGTTTGATGACGCAAGCATGGGATATAGCCATCTGGGGCATATTGTTGAAAACAGCGTCATTCACTACGCACTGTGGCAAAAAGCGCAGCAAGCGGCGGATATCACCTTAATGGCGCCAGCGGAGTTACAGCAGGTCGCCTGGGGAGAGAACGACGCCTTCCTGACTTTAAAAGACGGCGCGATGTTAACCGCGCGTCTGGTGATTGCCGCGGATGGCGCCAACTCCTGGCTGCGTAACAAAGCGGATATCCCCTTAACCTTCTGGGACTACCGTCACCATGCGCTGGTAGCGACTATCCGCACCGAAGAGCCGCACGGCGCGGTTGCTCGCCAGGTGTTTCATGGTGAAGGTATTCTGGCGTTTTTGCCGTTAAGCGATCCGCATCTGTGTTCCATTGTCTGGTCGCTTTCTCCGCAGGATGCGGAGCGTATGCAACAGAGCGGCGACGAGGCGTTTAACCAGGCGTTGACTATCGCCTTCGATAATCGGCTGGGCTTATGCCGCCTGGAAAGCGAACGGCAGGTTTTTCCGCTGACGGGCCGCTATGCTCGCCAGTTTGCCGCGCATCGTCTGGCGTTGGTCGGCGATGCCGCGCACACCATCCACCCGCTGGCAGGGCAAGGCGTCAACCTCGGCTTTATGGACGCGGCCGAACTGGTGGACGATCTGCGCCGGCTTCAGCGCCAGGGCAAAGACATTGGTCAACATCTTTATCTCCGTCGTTATGAGCGTAGCCGTAAACATAGCGCGGCGATGATGCTTGCCGGGATGCAAGGTTTTCGTGACCTGTTTGCCGGCGAAAACCCGGCAAAAAAATTGCTGCGCGACATCGGGCTGAAACTGGCGGATACGCTCCCCGGCGTCAAACCCCAACTGCTTCGCCAGGCAATGGGGCTAAACGACCTTCCGCAATGGCTTCGTTAAGCGTCTGACTGCACGCCAGCAAGAGTTTGAAACCCGTCACACTTTGCTTTCCCGGCTATCGCGCCGGGGGGGCTTTCCTCGTTTGAAATAATCTAATTTCACCGCCTATTTCGCATTATATTTTCTAATGCCACTATTTTTAGCGAACGCGATTTTCGACATTTTTTCCGCATTTAATATTAATTTATGTTGTGATAAATCGTATCAGCTTCCTTTTTATGACGGTTATTTAGCGTAATAGTGGTTTTTTGTGCTGATGGGATTTTAGCGTTTTTTAGTCATAAGCTAATGTGATGGTAAATTCAGCCTTATGGTTTAGCGCCTGGTTCGGTGGTAAGTTCAGGAACAAGAGAACGTTTGCGTCGGCGCAGGAAAAAGGGCGTCGATGCCAGGTTTCGTGGCGAAGATTTCCCATGAAAATGGTTGTTAGCCCCCGCTAATTCAACGAGGAAAAGATGGCCCAACAGACGCCTTTGTACGAACAACACACGCTATGCGGCGCCCGCATGGTCGATTTTCATGGCTGGATGATGCCCCTGCATTACGGCTCTCAGCTTGATGAACACCACGCTGTGCGCACCGATGCCGGGATGTTTGATGTATCGCATATGACCATTGTCGATCTTCATGGCAGCCGTACACGAGAGTTTCTACGTTATCTGCTGGCAAACGACGTCGCGAAGCTAACGAAGACGGGTAAAGCCCTCTACTCCGGTATGCTTAACGCATCGGGCGGTGTGATTGATGACCTGATTGTCTACTACTTCACTGAAGATTTCTTCCGTCTCGTTGTTAACTCCGCCACCCGCGAAAAAGACCTCTCCTGGATTACCCAACACGCTGAACCTTATGCCATCGACATCACCGTTCGTGACGACCTGTCGCTAATTGCGGTACAGGGGCCGAATGCGCAGGAAAAAGCGGCGACTCTGTTTACTGACCAACAGCGCCATGCAGTAGAAGGTATGAAGCCGTTCTTCGGCGTTCAGGCGGGCGATCTGTTTATCGCCACCACCGGTTATACCGGCGAAGCAGGCTATGAAATCGCCATGCCGAATGAAAAAGCGGCGGATTTCTGGCGTGCGCTGGTGGAGGCGGGCGTGAAGCCGTGCGGTCTTGGCGCGCGCGACACGCTGCGTCTGGAAGCAGGCATGAACCTGTACGGTCAGGAGATGGATGAAGGTATCTCTCCGCTGGCGGCTAATATGGGATGGACTATCGCCTGGGAACCTGCTGACCGCGACTTTATTGGCCGTGAGGCGCTGGAGATGCAGCGTGAAAAAGGCCATGAGCAGCTTGTCGGTCTGGTGATGACCGAGAAAGGCGTATTGCGTAATGAACTGCCGGTGCGTTTTACCGATGCGCAGGGCAATCAGCAAGAAGGCATTATCACCAGCGGGACGTTTTCCCCAACGTTGGGCTACAGCATTGCGCTGGCGCGTGTTCCGGCGGGCATTGGCGAGACGGCGATTGTACAAATTCGTAACCGTGAAATGCCGGTAAAAGTGACTAAACCTGTTTTTGTGCGTAACGGCAAAGCCGTCGCGTGATTCATCCTTTTTTGGAGATTAATTGATGAGCAACGTACCCGCAGAACTGAAATACAGCAAAGAACACGAATGGCTGCGTAAAGAAGCGGATGGCACTTACACCGTTGGCATTACTGAACACGCTCAGGAGCTGTTGGGCGATATGGTTTTTGTTGATCTGCCGGAAGTCGGCGCGACCGTAAGCGCGGGCGACGACTGCGCCGTGGCGGAGTCCGTAAAAGCGGCGTCCGACATTTATGCGCCGGTAAGCGGCGAGATCGTGGCGGTAAACGATGCGCTGAGCGACTCCCCGGAGCTGGTGAACAGCGAACCGTATGCCGGTGGCTGGATCTTTAAAATCAAAGCCAGCGATGAAAGCGAACTTGAATCGCTGCTGGATGCCACCGCGTACGAGGCATTGTTAGAAGACGAATAATGTTGTGCCGGATGGCGCTAATGCTTATCCGGCCTACTCACTGCAACGCGAATGATTTTGCGTATTCGTTTTCGCACGCGTAGGCCCGGTAAGCGTCAGCGCCACCGGGCAATTGAGTTAGAGACAATCACGATTCACTGCACGTTTCAGGAACCATCGCCCATGACACAGACGTTAAGCCAGCTTGAAAACCGCGGCGCTTTCATTGAACGCCACATCGGACCGGACGCCGCGCAGCAGCAAGAGATGCTGAATGCGGTTGGCGCCGAGTCGTTAAACGCGCTGACAGGTCAGATTGTGCCGAAAGACATTCAGCTCGCGACTCCGCCGCAGGTTGGCGAGGCGGCAACCGAATATGCCGCACTGGCGGAATTAAAAGCCATCGCCGGGCGTAACAAGCGCTTCACGTCCTATATTGGCATGGGCTACACCGCCGTGCAGCTACCGCCGGTTATCCTGCGCAACATGCTGGAAAATCCGGGTTGGTATACCGCCTACACTCCTTATCAGCCGGAAGTCTCTCAGGGGCGTCTGGAAGCGCTGCTCAACTTCCAACAGGTGACGCTGGACCTGACAGGGCTGGACATGGCTTCCGCCTCGCTGCTGGATGAAGCGACCGCCGCCGCTGAAGCGATGGCGATGGCAAAGCGCGTCAGCAAATTGAAAAATGCCAACCGGTTCTTTGTCGCCTCTGATGTCCATCCGCAAACTCTGGACGTCGTGCGTACGCGTGCCGAAACCTTTGGCTTTGACGTCATTGTGGATGACGCGGCGAAAGCACTGGATCACCAGGATGTGTTTGGCGTGCTGTTGCAGCAGGTTGGCTCCACGGGCGAAATTCACGACTACAGCGCACTGATTACTGAGCTGAAATCCCGTAAAGTTGTGGTCAGCGTCGCCGCCGACTTTATGGCGCTGGTGCTGCTTACCGCGCCGGGTAAACAGGGCGCGGACATTGTTTTCGGCTCTGCGCAACGCTTCGGCGTACCGATGGGGTACGGTGGCCCGCATGCGGCGTTCTTTGCCGCCAAAGACGAATTTAAACGCTCCATGCCAGGCCGTATTATCGGCGTCTCAAAAGATGCGGCGGGCAATACCGCACTGCGCATGGCGATGCAGACTCGCGAGCAGCATATCCGCCGTGAGAAAGCGAACTCCAACATTTGTACCTCGCAGGTACTGCTGGCTAACATCGCCAGTCTGTATGCCGTTTATCATGGACCGGTTGGACTGAAACGCATTGCGAATCGTATCCACCGCCTGACCGATATTCTGGCGGCCGGTCTGCAACAGAAAGGCTTAAAGCTGCGTCATGCGCACTACTTTGACACGCTGTGTGTGGAAGTAGCTGATAAAGCTGCGGTACTGGCGCGTGCGGAAGCGGCAGAGATCAATCTGCGCAGCGATATTCATAACGCGGTTGGTATTACCCTCGATGAAACCACCACCCGTGAGAATGTGGCGCAGTTGTTCAATGTTTTGCTGGGCGACAGCCACGGTCTGAACATTGAAACACTGGATAAAGACGTGGCGCTTGATAGCCGTTCCATTCAGCAAGGTATGCTGCGTGACGATGCGATTCTGACGCATCCGGTATTTAACCGTTACCACAGCGAAACCGAGATGATGCGCTATATGCACTCGCTGGAGCGTAAAGATCTGGCGCTGAATCAGGCGATGATCCCGCTGGGTTCCTGCACCATGAAGCTGAACGCCGCCGCCGAGATGATTCCTATCACCTGGCCGGAATTCGCTGAACTGCACCCGTTCTGCCCGCCGGAACAGGCCGAAGGATATCATCAGATGATTAGCCAGCTTTCTGACTGGCTGGTGAAACTCACCGGGTACGACGCCGTCTGTATGCAGCCTAACTCCGGCGCACAGGGGGAATACGCGGGGCTGCTGGCGATTCGTCACTATCACGAAAGCCGCAACGAAGGGCATCGCGATATCTGCCTGATCCCGGCCTCTGCTCACGGCACTAACCCTGCTTCTGCACATATGGCAGGAATGCAGGTGGTGGTTGTGGCGTGTGATAAGAACGGCAACATCGACCTGGACGATCTGCGGGCCAAAGCAGAACAACATGCTGCGAACCTCTCTTGCATCATGGTGACCTATCCGTCCACCCACGGCGTCTATGAAGAAACGATCCGTGAAGTGTGTGAAGTTGTGCACCAGTTCGGCGGTCAGGTTTACCTTGACGGCGCGAACATGAACGCTCAGGTCGGCATTACCTCACCGGGCTTTATTGGCGCGGACGTTTCGCATCTTAACCTGCATAAAACTTTCTGCATTCCGCACGGCGGCGGTGGCCCAGGCATGGGACCGATCGGCGTGAAAGCGCATCTGGCACCGTTCGTACCGGGTCATAGCGTGGTGCAAATCGAAGGCATGTTAACCCGTCAGGGCGCGGTGTCTGCGGCGCCGTTCGGTAGTGCCTCTATCCTGCCAATCAGCTGGATGTACATCCGCATGATGGGCGCAGAAGGCCTGAAGCAGGCAAGCCAGGTCGCGATTCTTAACGCTAACTACATTGCCAGCCGTCTGAAAGACGCGTACCCGGTACTGTATACTGGTCGCGATGGCCGTGTGGCGCACGAATGTATTCTTGATATTCGTCCGCTGAAAGAAGAAACCGGCATCAGCGAGCTGGATATTGCCAAGCGTCTGATCGACTACGGTTTCCACGCGCCAACCATGTCGTTCCCGGTGGCGGGCACGCTGATGGTTGAACCGACGGAATCTGAAGGTAAGGCTGAGCTGGATCGCTTTATCGATGCGATGCTGGCTATTCGCGCAGAGATTGACCAGGTGAAAGCGGGTGTCTGGCCGCTGGAAGATAACCCGCTGGTGAACGCGCCGCACATTCAGAGCGAACTGGTCGCCGAGTGGGCGCATCCGTACAGCCGTGAAGTTGCCGTATTCCCGGCAGGCGTGGCAGACAAATACTGGCCGACGGTGAAACGTCTGGATGATGTTTATGGCGACCGTAACCTGTTCTGCTCCTGCGTACCGATTAGCGACTACCAGTAATTTACTGATTCGACTGTTTTCTAAAGGCGCTTCGGCGCCTTTTCAGCTTGTTAATAAAGTGCGTTTTGTTTATGTCGGATGCAGTGTGAGTGCCTTATTCAGGCTGCAAAGTGTTACTAATTCAATATATTACAGTAAATCGTTGGCTCCTGTCAGGCAACCTGGCGTTTGTATCAGTGTATTAGCCAGAATTAAATTACCGCTTTTTTAGAGCCTAATGATTCATTGTGCATCATTTTTACCTTGCTGTTATTTAATCAAAACAACACAGTATATTTACATGTAGTTACAAATAGTTTCTCTCCGGAATCGTTATTTACCTCTCAATATAGTTACAAAAATTTCCGTATATTAAATTCATCAAGTTATTAATTTAAATTATAAATTAAAAATAAACATAAATAACGTAAATATTTATTAACTTAGCGCTTTGTTTTTTATACCTGGAGGGAATAATGAAACGATTTATATTTCTGCCATTAATGACATATTTTCTATTAATGAATGCAATGGCAGCTAACGGAGAAAATAATCCCAGTAATCTATTAGGTGCACCAGTTAATACCGCTATTTCTGGTGGTTCAGTATTGCCGGAAGGAAAGTTATTAACCGCCGTGAATAGCTCATTTCGCGATAAAGATCATCAAATCGAGGGGCACGGAAGTCCGGATGTTTACTCCCAGATATGGTTATTGAAGATTCGTTACGGTTTGACCGACAGACTGGAATTATCAACTGTGGGTTCCTATATCAATAACAAACGAGACAATCTGTCTCCTGAGCACATAGAGGGAATGGGCGACCAATCGGTGGGGGTCAATTATGCTTTAATGAGCCAGCGAAGAGGTGATCCGTTTTGGGTTACGGTAGGTGGGGCAGTATTACTACCCACCGGGCAAGATGGAGATAATCATTTGCCTGGGAATAGCGCCTGGGGAGGAAGAGTAACACTCACTTTAACAAAATTATTTACTCCTAACATTAAAGGGGATATGGGTTTTGTATATCAGGGACCATTTGAGCGCGGTAACCAGGACGTGAAACGAGGTAACGAATTCCAGTGGAATACCCAGGTGCGGTATATGTTTAGCGATTTACCGCTGGATCTTGGTCTGGAAAGTGCCTACAGCAATAATGCCTCTGGAACGAAAAAACTGTCTAATGGCAGCGTAATTAATAACCATTCTGGAACTACCGAATGGGTTGTTGGTCCGTCATTTAATATTGCCGTCGATTCACTGAAATTATGGTTTGGTGCCGGAGCCTTCTTCCCGGTAATGCAGGAAGCGAAGTCGCCAACCAAAATGGAAGATGTACGCTGGGAATTTAAAATAGGTAAGACCTGGTAAGACTCGTTCAAAGTGTTACCCGCCGACTGGCGGGTAACGTGCAGGAGTTAAAGCTTCTCGCCGTTGCTGGCAATCACCTCTTTGTACCAGTTGAAGCTTTTCTTACGCGAACGCGACATATCGCCCGTACCGTCATCGTGCTTGTTCACGTAGATGAAGCCGTAGCGCTTGCTGTACTGACCGGTGGTGAACGAGACGCAGTCGATGCAGCCCCACGGCGTGTAGCCCATCAGGTCGACACCATCGTAAGTCACCGCTTTTTTCATCTCTTCAATATGGGCGCGCAGGTAGTCAATTCGGTAGTCGTCGTTGATGCTGCCATCTTCTTCTACTTTGTCGTAAGCACCAAAACCGTTTTCGACAATAAACAGCGGCTTTTGATAGCGTTCGTACAGTTCACACAATGAATAGCGCAGACCCACCGGGTCAATCTGCCAGCCCCAGTCAGATGCTTTAACATAGGGGTTCGGTACGCTGCCTTCAAAACCGGAAATCGCATCGCCGCTACCGCCTTCGGCTTTGACCGCGTTGGTCATGTAATAACTGAAACCAAGATAATCGCAGGTGCCTTCGCGCAGCACTTCAAGATCGCCATTTTCCATTTTGATGTTAAATCCGCGGCGCTCCCACTCGTTCAACACATAGGACGGGTAATAGCCGCGCAGCTGCACATCGGTAAAGACGTAGCGTTCACGCATCGACTCCTGAGCAAACATCACATCTTCTGGTTTACAGGAGAAAGGATACAGCGCGACCATCGCCAGCATGCAGCCCACTTTCATCTGTGGATTAATACGACGTGCCGCTTTTACCGCCAGCGCGCTGGCGACAAACTGATGATGTAAGACCTGATACATGGTTTCTTCTGGATTCTCATGCTCGGTATACACCACGCCGGAACAGCAGTAGCCAAACAGCGGCGCGCGCCAGTTTCGCTGGTTGTTAATTTCATTGAAGGTCATCCAGTATTTGACCTTATGTTTGTAGCGTTCAAACACGACTTCAGCAAAGCGGACAAAGAAATCAACCACTTTACGATTGGTCCAGCCGCCGTAGTGCTGTACCAGATGTAATGGCATTTCAAAGTGAGAAAGGGTAATGACCGGTTCGATGTTGTATTTGAGTAACTCATCAAACATGTCGTCGTAGAATTTCAGACCGGCCTCGTTTGGCTGGGATTCGTCGCCATTCGGGAAGATACGCGTCCAGGCAATAGAGGTACGGAAGCATTTGAACCCCATTTCGGCGAAAAGACGGATGTCTTCTTTGTAATGTCCGTAAAAATCCACCGCCTCGTGGTTCGGATAGTATTTGCCAGCAACGACATTCTGGGTGATTTCGCGTGGCACGCCGTGTGCGCCGCCGGTTAGCACGTCGCAGATGCTGGGGCCTTTACCGTCTTTATTCCAGCCGCCTTCAACCTGGTGTGCGGCAACCGCGCCGCCCCATAAAAAATCTTTTGGCAGGGTGAGTTTTCTCATTGTTGCATAATCTCAATTTATTTAGTCTGTTATCATTCATTCTGCACCAAATGGCATGTAAAGCGTACGCAAAATTCCAGGATGCTCGCGTGTCGGGACAAGAACACATTCAGATCGTAACATCCACTTCAAGGGGCCATATTCAGGGGATAACCACATGCAGCCAAACGACATTACTTTCTTTCAACGTTTCCAGAATGACATTCTGGCAGGGCGTAAAACCATCACTATTCGTGATGCCTCCGAGTCCCACTTTAAAGCAGGCGATGTGCTACGCGTGGGACGGTTCGAAGATGATGGCTATTTTTGCACAATCGAAGTGACAGGAACGTCAACTGTGACGCTGGATACGCTGAACGAAAAACATGCGCAACAGGAAAATATGTCGCTTGATGAGCTGAAACGGGTCATTGCTGAAATCTATCCCAACCAGACGCAATTTTATGTGATTGATTTTAAATGCCTTTGATAAATATGAACGCGTGTTAGTTGAGTTTTTGTAATTAACTTATTGAATAATAAACAAAATTTAATTTTGAGAATTTATTTTAGCTAACATGTGTTCACTGGAACCATTCTCAGTTACGCTAGAGGCGCAGTTCATCGTTATGAACGTTTCTCCGGAGTAAGTTATGGTGCAAAAACCATTAATGACGCAGGGATATTCGCTGGCTGAGGAAATCGCCAACAGTATTAGCCACGGCATTGGATTGGTATTTGGTATTGTCGGCCTGGTGCTGTTGTTGGTTCAGGCGGTAGAGGCGAATGCGGGTATGACGGCTATCGCCAGCTACAGTTTATATGGCGGGAGCATGATCCTGCTTTTTCTTGCCTCAACGCTTTATCATGCCATTCCTCATCAGCGGGCAAAAATCTGGTTAAAGAAATTTGATCACTGCGCTATCTATCTGCTCATTGCCGGAACCTATACGCCATTTCTGCTGGTAGGTCTGGATTCGCCGCTGGCGCGCGGACTAATGATTGTGATCTGGAGCCTGGCGCTATTCGGTATCCTCTTCAAGTTGACGATTGCGCACCGATTTAAAGTGCTTTCACTGGTTACGTATCTGGCAATGGGCTGGCTGTCGCTGATAGTGGTTTATCAGTTGGCGATTAAGCTGGCGATAGGCGGCGTGACGCTGCTGGCGGTAGGTGGCGTCGTTTACTCGCTAGGCGTAATTTTCTATGTTTGCAAACGCATACCTTATAACCACGCCATCTGGCATGGCTTTGTGCTGGGCGGCAGCGTGTGCCACTTCCTGGCCATCTATTTGTATGTGGGACAGGCGTAATTCCCGGATGCCCGTGCCGGATGGCGGCGCTGTCGTACCTTATCCGGCCTACGAGAGCAGCACGTGCGAGCCTGATGGCGTTGCGCTATCAGGCTATCCGGCTTTTAACGTGATATCACTCTTCCAGCGAGTAAGGCAGCGGGACGATATGCAGGGTGTTGGCATCGTCGCGAACACGGAAGACGCTTTCGGCTTCTAAATCGTTATTCATGACGGCCTGAACCAGTAACTGACCATCGTCCAACTGCGTCGCCGCCAGAATAGCGCCGGTACGACGCCAGTTCTCGCCCATCTGTAGCTCCAGATCTTCTCCTGCTTCCGGTACCCGGCTGGCTTTGCCCGCCAGCAACCAAAGCGCGCGTTTATTGGCGCCGCGGAATTTTGCCCGTGCGACCATCTCCTGTCCGGTGTAGCAGCCTTTCTTGAAGCTGATGCCGCCCAGCGCCTGTAGGTTAGTCGCCTGGGGGATAAACTGACCGCTGTTCGCCGCGTCAATCACCGGAATGCCTGCTTCAATATCCAATGCCAGCCACTGTTGGCTGTTATTCAGTTCGGCTTCGCCATGCAACTTCTCTGTTAACATGTTGGCCGTCGCGACATCGGTGACAAGCAGGAATCGTTCCGCAGGATGTTCAAACCATAGCAGCGTGGAGGCGCCGTCTCTGACCACCTGATTTTCGCTATTGGGCAGTACGCTAAAGACATTAGCCAGCGCCGCGCGGGCCTGAAAACCTGCCACGCCAAGCAATACGCGTTCGTCATCCGGCGCGATGACCACTTTGGAAAATACGGCGTACTTTTTCAGCTCCGTTAATTGCGCTTCACGCACGCTACGGCGTTCAATCCAGGCGAAACCGTCGCGCTCACGGAACAGGCGCAGAGTGCTCCACATCTTACCTTTAGCATCGCAGTGGGCGGCGAGAAGGTGTTGCTGTTCAGTCATCTGGCTTACGTCAGCGGTGACCTGGCCCTGAATATACTTTTCACTGTCTACGCCGGTAATGGTCGACAGCGCCCAGTCGTCAAGCGCGATCAGCGTCAGCGGCAGGCGGGCTGACGATGAAGGATGACGTGGTGGAAAGGAGATAAAAGCCATAAATAATGTCCTGGTTAGCTGCAACAATAATGGTTAATGGTAAAAGAGCCATCGGTCATTGCAAGTGCTTTAAATAGCCCATTGAGAGCGGATTGATCGTTTTGCGAGGCGGTATCCAAAACGGATGAACGTATTGATTCCCAGCCTTTTATTTCGCGATCGCGTTCCAGATTACTGAGATTCCCGTAAAACAACGCCAAAAACACGTTACAATAGCCCGGTACTTCATTTTCGCGAGGCAGGAAGAACATGGATATTCACAATAAAGCACGTATTCACTGGGCATGTCGTCGCGGTATGCGCGAACTTGATATTTCCATCATGCCGTTTTTTGAACATGAGTACGATAGTTTAAGTGATGAAGAAAAGCGTATTTTTGTCCGTTTGTTGCAGAGTGACGACCCGGATTTATTTAACTGGTTAATGAATCACGGTAAACCGGCTGACGCTGAACTGGAACAGATGGTCCGACTCATTCAGACACGGAATCGGGAACGTGGTCCTGTGGCAATCTGATTTACGCGTCTCATGGCGCGCTCAGTGGATCTCATTGCTCATTCATGGGCTGGTTGCCGCGGTGATTTTATTGATGCCCTGGCCGCTGAGTTATACCCCGTTATGGATGATACTACTGTCGCTGGTCGTGTTTGACTGTGTACGTAGCCAGCGCAGGATTAATACCTGTCAGGGAGAGATCAAGCTACTCATGGACGGGCGCTTACGCTGGCAGGGGCAGGACTGGACGCTCTTGCGTCCGCCCTGGTTACTGAAAAGCGGGATGGTGTTGCGTTTACGCGCAGAGTCTGGACGTCATCAGCATTTATGGCTGGCGGCGGATAGCATGGAAGAAGCGGAATGGCGTGAGTTGCGTCGGATACTGTTACAGCAGCCGATATCAGGCCAACACTAACGGAACGGCGTAAACGCGGTTCCGTCGAGAGGGAAATACAGCGAGTAAGGCTTCAGGCGTAGTGTTCGGCCATTTCGCCGAGAATTTGTTCACACCAGGTCTGTATACGCTCATCGCTGAGATCGTACTGGTTCGTTTCATCCAGCGCCAGGCCGACAAACAGTTGCCCATCCGCAATGACCGGTTTATTGCTGGTAAATTCGTAGCCTTCTGTGGGCCAGTAGCCGACAAATTTAACGCCTTTGAGGGCAAGTTTGTCATGCAACATACCCAGCGCATCCAGGAACCACTCACCGTAGCCGAGCTGGTCGCCCATACCGTAAAGCGCAACGATTTTGCCTTCCAGATTGAGATCGTCCAGTTGCTCCCAGACGGCTTCCCAGTCCTCCTGAATTTCGCCAAAATCCCAGGTGGGGATGCCTAAAATGAGCACGTCGTACTGCTCCATTAAGGCGGGGGCGTCATCCTTAAGGTTATGTAATGTCACCAGCTCCGGGCCGAGGATATCGCGAATTTTCTCTGCGGCCATCTCGGTGTAGCACGTGCTGGAACCGTAAAAAAGACCCATGTTCATTACGTTACATCTCGATTCTGCTATAGCGTTGCGGGTAGTGTAACAGAATCGCTGCATTCACGGCACAATGAGGCATAATGCACTCAAAGTCAGCGTGAAGTGGGGAGCGCGAATGGAACAGGATTTAGCGCGTATTGAGCAGTTTCTGGATGCCCTGTGGCTGGAACGAAATCTGGCGGAAAATACATTAAGCGCGTATCGTCGCGATTTATCGATGGTCGTTGCGTGGTTGCATCATCGCGGAAAAACGCTTGCGACGGCGCAGGCTGATGATTTACAAACGCTGCTGGCTGAACGGGTGGAGGGCGGATACAAAGCGACCAGCTCCGCACGCCTGTTAAGCGCTATGCGGCGCTTTTTCCAGCATCTGTACCGTGAAAAGTATCGTGAGGATGATCCGAGCGCGCAGTTGGCCTCGCCTAAGCTTCCGCAGCGTTTACCGAAAGACCTTAGCGAGGCGCAGGTTGAACGGCTCTTGCAGGCACCGCTTATTGATCAACCTTTGGAGTTGCGCGATAAAGCTATGTTGGAAGTGCTGTATGCCACCGGTTTGCGCGTGTCGGAACTGGTGGGGCTGACAATGAGCGATATCAGTCTGCGGCAGGGCGTGGTGCGGGTTATCGGTAAAGGCAATAAAGAGCGGTTGGTGCCGTTAGGCGAAGAGGCGGTATATTGGCTGGAAACGTATCTGGAGCATGGGCGTCCCTGGTTACTCAATGGCGTATCGATTGACGTATTGTTCCCCAGCCAGCGTGCGCAGCAGATGACGCGGCAGACCTTCTGGCACCGTATTAAACATTATGCGGTACTAGCTGGAATCGATAGCGAAAAACTATCGCCGCATGTTTTACGTCACGCTTTCGCCACGCATTTGCTGAATCACGGCGCCGACTTGCGCGTTGTACAAATGCTACTTGGGCATAGCGATCTTTCGACGACACAAATTTATACGCATGTCGCAACGGAGCGTTTGCGTCAACTTCATCAACAGCACCATCCGCGGGCATGAGTGCTGACAGGAAAGGATAGTTTATGAAAAAGCGTTTTATGATGTTCACTTTACTGGCGGCGGCGTTTTCAGGCGTGGCCCATGCGGATGATGCGGCTATCCGTCAGTCGCTGGCTAAGCTGGGCGTTCAGAGTACGGAAATTCAGGCCTCGCCAGTGGCAGGGATGAAAACCGTCCTCACTCACAGCGGCGTACTGTACGTCACTGATGACGGCAAACATATTATTCAAGGGCCGATGTATGACGTGAGCGGCGCGCATCCGGTAAACGTGACGAACAAACTGCTGATGAGCCAGCTAAATGCGCTGGAAAAAGAGATGATCGTCTATAAAGCGCCGGATGAGAAACATGTCATTACTGTTTTTACCGATATCACCTGCGGCTATTGTCATAAGCTACATGAAGAGATGAAAGATTATAACGCGCTGGGGATCACGGTACGTTATCTGGCCTTCCCGCGCCAGGGGCTGGAAAGCCAGGCGGAGCAGGATATGAAATCTATCTGGTGCGCCAAAGACAAAAACAAAGCGTTTGATGACGCCATGGCAGGTAAGGGCGTGAAACCGGCAAGCTGTGACGTGAACATTGCTGATCATTATGCGTTGGGCGTGCAGTTGGGCGTTAGCGGTACGCCAGCCATTGTATTGAGTAACGGCTATGTGGTGCCTGGCTATCAGGGACCGAAAGAGATGAAAGCGTTTCTTGATGAGTATCAAAAACAGACCAGTGGTAAATAATACGCGTGAAACAACAGAGACAACTTCGTCGGCGCGAGGCTGATGAGACGGCGGAACTCCCCGCCGATCTTCCTCCATTACTACGACGTCTATATGCCAGCCGGGGCGTTCGTAGCGCCCGCGAACTGGAGCGCAGCGTGAAAGGAATGCTGCCCTGGCAACAGCTTAGCGGCATAGATAACGCGGTGGAGATCCTCTACAACGCCTTTCGCGAAGGTACCCGCATTATTGTTGTTGGCGATTTTGACGCCGACGGCGCGACCAGTACTGCGCTAAGCGTATTGGGAATGCGTGCGTTGGGATGTGACAACATCAGTTATCTGGTGCCTAATCGCTTTGAAGACGGCTACGGTTTAAGCCCGGAAGTGGTCGATCAGGCGAAGGCGCGCGGCGCGCAGCTTATCGTCACCGTAGACAACGGCATTTCAT
Organism: Salmonella sp. A29-2; assembly: GCF_020150755.1. Lineage (NCBI taxonomy): Bacteria > Pseudomonadati > Pseudomonadota > Gammaproteobacteria > Enterobacterales > Enterobacteriaceae > Salmonella > Salmonella sp. A29-2. Next base: position 837,168 of record NZ_CP083731.1, read on the forward strand.
CCCACGCCGGCGTAGCGCATGCAAAGACGTTAGGGATTCCGGTGATCGTGACCGATCACCACCTGCCAGGCGACACGTTGCCGGATGCCGAAGCGATTATTAATCCCAATCTGCGCGACTGCGAATTCCCGTCTAAGTCGCTGGCGGGCGTCGGCGTGGCGTTTTACCTGATGCTGGCGTTGCGAACATTTTTGCGCGACAAAGGATGGTTCGACGAGCGCAACATCGCGCCGCCGAATCTGGCGGAGCTGCTGGATTTAGTGGCGTTGGGAACGGTAGCAGACGTTGTGCCGCTGGACGCTAACAACCGTATTCTGACCTGGCAAGGGCTAAGTCGTATTCGTGCCGGGAAATGCCGCCCGGGAATTAAAGCGTTGCTGGAGATATCGAATCGCGATCCGCAGCAGCTTGCCGCCAGTGATTTAGGCTTCGCGTTGGGGCCTCGCCTGAATGCCGCCGGCAGGCTGGATGATATGTCCGTTGGCGTGGCGTTACTGTTGTGCGACAACCTCGGCGAAGCGCGTGTTCTGGCCAGCGAGCTGGATGCGCTTAACCAGACGCGCAAAGAAATAGAGCAGGGGATGCAGGCGGAAGCGCTTCTCCTGTGCGAAAAGCTTGAGCGCAGTAGTGAAACGCTTCCGGGCGGTCTGGCGATGTATCATCCTGAATGGCATCAGGGCGTGGTCGGAATTCTGGCGTCGCGCATTAAAGAGCGTTTTCACCGCCCGGTGATCGCCTTTGCGCCTGCGGGCGACGGCACGCTAAAAGGCTCAGGCCGTTCGATTCAGGGGTTGCATATGCGCGATGCGCTGGAAAGGCTGGATACGCTTTACCCTGATCTGATGATCAAGTTCGGCGGTCATGCGATGGCGGCGGGATTGTCGCTGGAAGAGCATAAATTCGAGCAGTTTCAGCAACGTTTTGGCGAGCTGGTAACGGAATGGCTCGATCCTGCCCTGTTGCAAGGCGAAGTGATCTCCGATGGTCCATTAAGCGCGGCGGAGATGTCTATGGAAGTGGCGCAACTGTTGCGGGATGCCGGACCGTGGGGGCAAATGTTCCCGGAACCGTTATTCGATGGTCGTTTCCGTCTGCTACAACAGCGTCTGGTGGGCGAGCGCCACCTCAAGGTGATGGTGGAGCCCGTCGGCGGCGGCCCGCTGTTGGATGGCATCGCATTTAATATTGATACGACCTGTTGGCCGGATAACGGCGTGCGGGAGGTAGAACTGGCTTATAAACTGGACATTAACGAGTTTCGCGGCAACCGTAGTTTACAGATTATTATCGATGATATTTGGCCGCTATGATCGGGGCGATTTAACAACACTTTCGCTGTAATTAAGGGGCGAAATCCGCTAATATTTCGCCCTTATAACCGCATTTTGACAAGTCAAATAAAAGAAATCAGACCATGTTTGAAATTAACCCGGTGAATAACCGCATTCAGGACCTCACGGAACGCACCAACGTTCTTAGGGGGTATCTTTGACTACGATGCTAAGAAAGAGCGTCTGGAAGAAGTAAACGCCGAGCTGGAACAGCCGGATGTCTGGAACGAACCTGAGCGCGCGCAGGCGCTGGGAAAAGAGCGTTCATCGCTCGAAGCGATCGTCGATACGCTTGATCAAATGACTCAGGGGCTGGACGACGTTTCCGGGCTGCTGGAACTGGCGGTAGAAGCTGACGACGAAGAGACGTTTAACGAAGCCGTCGCGGAGCTGAATACGCTGGAAGAGAAACTGGCGCAGTTGGAATTCCGCCGGATGTTCTCCGGCGAGTACGATAGCGCCGATTGCTATCTCGATATTCAGGCCGGTTCTGGTGGTACTGAAGCGCAGGACTGGGCCAGCATGTTGCTGCGTATGTATCTGCGTTGGGCGGAAGCGCGCGGCTTCAAGACGGAAGTCATTGAAGAGTCGGAAGGGGAAGTCGCCGGCATTAAGTCCGCGACTATCAAAATCTCCGGCGAATATGCCTATGGCTGGCTGCGCACTGAAACCGGCGTACATCGTCTGGTGCGTAAAAGCCCGTTTGACTCCGGCGGTCGCCGTCATACCTCGTTTAGCTCCGCGTTTGTGTACCCGGAAGTGGACGACGATATCGATATCGACATTAACCCGGCGGATCTGCGTATCGACGTCTATCGCGCGTCTGGCGCAGGCGGTCAGCACGTTAACCGTACGGAATCCGCCGTGCGTATCACTCATATTCCCACCGGGATTGTGACGCAGTGCCAGAACGACCGTTCGCAGCACAAAAACAAAGACCAAGCCATGAAGCAGATGAAAGCGAAGCTTTATGAACTGGAGATGCAGAAAAAGAACGCTGAAAAACAGGCGATGGAAGACACTAAGTCTGATATCGGCTGGGGAAGCCAGATTCGTTCCTATGTCCTGGACGATTCCCGCATTAAAGACCTGCGTACTGGGGTGGAAACCCGCAATACACAGGCGGTACTGGACGGTAGTCTGGATCAATTTATCGAAGCAAGTTTGAAAGCAGGGCTATGAGGAATCAACATGTCTGAACAAAACGCACAGGGCGCTGACGAGGTAGTCGATCTTAACAATGAAATGAAGGCACGTCGCGAGAAGCTGGCTGCACTGCGTGAGCAGGGTATCCCGTTCCCGAACGATTTCCGTCGTGACCGTACCTCAGACCAACTGCACGCAGAGTTTGACGCGAAAGAAGCTGAAGAACTGGAAGCGCTGAATATTGAAGTGTCCGTCGCGGGCCGTATGATGACTCGCCGTATTATGGGTAAAGCCTCTTTTGTTACCCTGCAAGACGTAGGCGGCCGCATTCAGCTGTATGTGGCGCGCGATGATCTGCCGGAAGGCGTTTACAACGAGCAGTTCAAGAAGTGGGATCTTGGCGATATCCTCGGCGCGAAAGGTAAGCTGTTCAAAACCAAAACCGGCGAGCTGTCTATCCACTGCACCGAACTGCGCCTGCTGACGAAAGCGCTGCGTCCGTTGCCGGATAAATTCCACGGCCTGCAGGACCAGGAAGCGCGCTATCGCCAGCGTTATCTGGATCTCATCTCTAACGATGAATCCCGTAACACCTTCAAAACCCGTTCGAAGATCCTGGCCGGTATTCGCCAGTTTATGGTTGCTCGCGGCTTTATGGAAGTCGAAACCCCGATGATGCAGGTGATCCCAGGCGGCGCGTCTGCCCGTCCGTTTATCACCCATCACAACGCGCTGGATCTGGACATGTACCTGCGTATCGCGCCGGAACTGTACCTCAAGCGTCTGGTGGTTGGCGGCTTCGAACGCGTATTCGAAATTAACCGTAACTTCCGTAACGAAGGCATCTCCGTGCGCCATAATCCTGAGTTCACCATGATGGAACTCTATATGGCGTATGCGGACTACAAAGACCTGATCGAGCTGACGGAGTCTCTGTTCCGTACGCTGGCGCAGGATGTTCTGGGCACCACCCAGGTTCCGTACGGTGATGAAGTGTTTGACTTCGGTAAGCCGTTCGAAAAACTGACCATGCGTGAAGCGATCAAGAAATATCGTCCGGAAACGGATATGGCTGATCTGGACAACTTCGATTCCGCGAAGGCGATTGCTGAAAGCATTGGCATTCACGTCGAGAAGAGCTGGGGTCTGGGCCGTATCGTCACCGAGATCTTTGACGAAGTCGCTGAAGCGCATCTGATTCAGCCGACCTTCATCACCGAATATCCGGCTGAAGTGTCTCCGCTGGCGCGTCGTAATGATGTGAACCCGGAAATCACTGACCGCTTCGAGTTCTTTATCGGCGGTCGTGAAATCGGCAATGGCTTTAGCGAGTTGAACGATGCGGAAGACCAGGCGCAGCGTTTCCTGGATCAGGTTAATGCAAAAGCGGCGGGCGACGACGAAGCCATGTTCTACGACGAAGACTACGTGACGGCGCTGGAACACGGTTTACCGCCGACAGCGGGTCTGGGAATTGGTATCGACCGTATGGTGATGCTGTTTACTAACAGCCACACGATTCGCGACGTTATTCTGTTCCCGGCGATGCGTCCGGTGAAATAAGATGTAAATTGCCGGATGGGGCATTAGCCGCCATCCGGCATCTCTTTGTTCAGGCGTAGCGCCATCAGGCAATCTTTAACGCTGGCAGTAATTGAGCAGTCGTTCACGCGCTTGTTCGTCTGACGCTTGCATGACCATCCACGGGCTAAATGCCCACGGCGTAGCGAGAAGGCTTTTCCATACGCTTTTAAATTCGCTCCACTGATAGTCCATCACCTCTTCGCTGTTAACCTGTAACACACTGGTTGCCCGCGCGGCAAATACCGGACAGACTTCATTTTCCACAATACCGTTTGGATCTGTCGCCCGATAGCTGAAGTGCGGATAGACGGGGGTGAGATCGGTAATTTCCACGCCGAGTTCGAACCGACAACGGCGGATGATCGCCTCTTCGGTGGTTTCGCCTTGTTGCGGATGACCGCAAACCGAATTCGTCCACACGCCTGGCCAGGCTTTCTTGCTCAGCGACCGTCGTGTTACCAGCAACTGACCATCTTCGTTAAATAGCCAGCAGGAGAAAGCCAGATGCAAAGGCGTATTAAGCGTATGAGCCGCAAACTTTTCCAGTGTGCCGGAAGGCTTATCCTGCTCATCCAATAAAACGACATGTTCCTCAGTCATGAAAGCTCCTGAAAATTAAAATGACCCGGCAGCATGGCCAGGCCATATACTCAGACGATCAGCGTAGCGCATAACAGAAAGAAAGGCATTACCAAAACAGGCCCTGACAGAACGCAGACGAGCGCCATTGTGCCGTGAGTCGATATTATGCTGGCATATCGGATATTCGCGGCATCATCATCCACGCGGCCCCTTTCCGGTGTCAATGGATTGGGCATACGGCATTTGGCTGCTATCATAAGGCGTCTGTCAATAGAGTGAGGAATGGTTTTGAGCGCAGGACGCCTGAACAAAAATAGCCTGGGTATTGCGGTGCTGTTATGCACAGGGCTGCTGCTGGCGGGGTGTTCCAGTAATTCCGGCTCAGGAACGTATTCCGGCTCCGTCTATACCGTTAAGCGCGGCGATACGTTGTATCGTATATCGCGCGCCACGGGAACCAGCGTGAAAGAACTGGCCCGACTGAATGGCATTTCTCCGCCTTATACTATTGAGGTGGGGCAGCGAATTAAAGTGCGCGGCAGCGCAAAGAGTAGCAGTTCAACACGCAAAACCAGCAATAAAACAGCAACAAAAACTGCCGCGGTCAGACCGTCATCTTCGGTGCCAAAATCCTCCTGGCCGCCGGTGGGGCAGCGCTGTTGGGTATGGCCTGCCAACGGTAAAGTGATTTTACCTTATTCCACCGCAGAGGGCGGAAATAAGGGCATCGATATTGCGGGCGCGCGCGGAACGCCTGTTTATGCGGCGGGAGCGGGTAAAGTTGTCTATGTCGGGAACCAGCTGCGTGGTTACGGCAATCTCATCATGATTAAGCACAATGAAGATTACATTACGGCTTACGCTCATAATGACACCATGCTGGTTAATAATGGGCAAAGCGTTAAAGCGGGGCAAAAAATCGCTACGATGGGCAGCACGGATGCCGCATCCGTAAGGCTACACTTCCAGATTCGCTACCGGGCGACGGCCATCGATCCGCTGCGTTATCTGCCACCGCAGGGGAGTAAACCGAAGTGCTGACGGTGAATTAATCGCCAGTCAGCCAGTAAGTCTCTTGCCAACCAGAACGTAAGGTTTATAATGCCTTACGCATCTCAAAGCGGGCGTAGTTCAATGGTAGAACGAGAGCTTCCCAAGCTCTATACGAGGGTTCGATTCCCTTCGCCCGCTCCAGACAAATATCTTCTAGTATTTACTAAATCCACGGATTTACAGCAATTTTCCGTTTCGGCCCCACAGTACACAGGGTTTCAATACCTATGTCGGACGGCTATTATCCGCTGGCGACTCCGGTAGTGACTTTATCATTCAGCCCGCAGCACAACGATGCCCGGTCTGGAATGCATGTACTCCATAAACGGTGTGTCCACCACTTTTCTGTTTGCGGCCAATGAGGAGGCGTTCCGAAACCACACCTGTTCATCATGGCGAACTACGATACCCACATGTGAAACGTCCAGCCCGTCAAGCGGGGAGTAGACACCGATATAGTCCCCATTTTTTAGGTGGTTCATGACCTGCTGGTTGATGGCTCTTCCGGGAATATAATTTATTTTACGAGGATGGATGCCCAGACCAGGAATGTACTCGCCGCCATCAGGTTTATGGTTAAGCTGCTTGTCAACAACGATATAATCAGGGCTGATATCCGGCGTTACATCCCGTGCATTACGCGGTGCTGCGGCGAACCAGTCAGAGAAGAAGTGCCTGCGGCTGAGATAAGCAACTTTGCCCGCGGCGTAGCGAGTCCTGGCAAGATTATGCAGAAACGATTTCTGATTATCGCTGCGGGCCAGGGCCTCAACGTAATCAGCCAGGGTAAAGCAGTCCACGCCGTTGAAATTCGCTACAAGGACTTCGGGGGTTCCGGGCCCACCGATGAGCGTATCCGCCTGATAAGGTGTTCCGAGAAAAGCAGACGATACGCGGCTAATAACTTCTCCATGGTTTTCGCCTTTATAAGGAATGACATCCGACTGGATAATCCGGCTTACTTTTTCTGCCGTAACGCTGTCCATGCTGGTCTGATATTTTTCTGTGCCAGGGACGGCACAGGCCGTCAGATGCGCCGACATAAGCAAAATTGTCCATGCATTTACCTTCATTATCATCTCCGGAAAGGTTCAAATCCCTTTTTTACCTTTACCGGAAATGGTTGTGATGGATACAGAAAAACGCCAGAGGTTGATTACAGGTTGAGTAATATGAACGCTGATGATGATAAATGTGAAGATCATCATACGACTTTATTCGCCGTTGTTTTTTGCCTGATCGTCAAAGCCAACATGCCCCTTCAGGCTGGCGATACATACCGGTCAAATCCGTGCCGAACTGGCCCGCAAGGGAACACCTGTCAGGCCTTATTGTCAACGCCACGATGTTTGACCGTTATTTGCCATTTTCATGCCCGCTAAATACTTTCGTTACTGATGCTGTCCGCTTTCCACCATTTCATCATCACTGATTGGCGTTGTGTTTTTGGTCAGCACTCCAGCTTTACGTTTCTCTTTTAACCGGTAACTCTCTCCTTTGATATTCAGCGTGGTTGAGTGATGTAGCAGCCGATCCAGGATCGCTGTTGCCAGCACGTGATCTCCGAACATTTCTCCCCAGTCTGCGAACCCTTTGTTTGACGTCAGTATGATGCTCGCTTTTTCATATCGACGGTTCAGTAGCCGGAAGAACAGACTGGCTTCCTCTCTGTTCATCGGCAGATAGCCTATTTCATCCAGGATCAACACCCGGGCATAACTCAGTTGCTGTAGCTGACGCTCCAGCCGGTTTTCCTGTTTCGCTTTCATCAGTGTCGCGATCAGTCTGTCCAGTGGCATAAACAGTACCCGATGTCCCGCATCCACCGCTTTCACGCCAAGAGCTATGGCCAGATGAGTTTTTCCGACACCAGGAGGGCCCAGCAGGATCACGTTTTCGCTGCGCTCCACGAACGCCAGACCAGCCAGTTCCCGGACAACCTTACGGTCGATGCCCGGCTGGAAGGTAAAGTCGAACTGCTCCAGCGTTTTGACCCACGGCAGACGAGCCTGCTTCAGCCTGGACTCCATACCGCGCTGATGCCTGCCGTTCCATTCCTGCTGTAGCGCCATGCACAGGAACTCCCGGTAGTTCAGCTCTTTTTTAGCTGCCTGTTCCAGCAGGCTTTCAACGTGATAACTCAGATGCTCCATTTTCAGGCGACTCAGCAGGACTTCCAGTTCATGCATCACAACAGCTCCTCATAGGCACTCAGTGGTCGATGTTCCACCTGACTGACCTGCTGCCAGAGCGGGGCGTGATGCTCCGGCACTGTCTGCCAGCCAGACGATACTGAACAGAGGCGATGTGAGGCCACCAGTTTCTCATTACTGTAGATCCGCAACTCGTCATCCAGCGATATTCGTATCGATACCGGCTGACCACACAGCGCTTCGGGAACGCTGTAACGATTACCACCAACCTCGATATAGCTGTCCCAGGACACATGGCGGATGTCGAAGTAACTGGTATCAAAGTCCGTATCCGGTAACGGCTGCAGATGTTCCTGCTCCAGCGCGAAGCGCTGTTCCGGCGTTTCTTTGAACTGGCGAAGCTCCCGTTTGTCAGCCACATCGGCTATCCATTGCTCCAGTTGTTGATTGACATGAGTGAAGCTGTCGAACCTGCGGTACCGGACGAAGAAGTTCTCCTTGAGGTATTTCACCATCCGCTCAACCTTACCTTTTGTTCTGGCCCTGCGTGGACGGCATGCCCGTGGCAGGAAGTTATAGTGGTCAGCCAGCAACAGGAATCCGGAGTTGAACACGACTTTCCCGTTGTTATTCTTCAGCACCGCAGCCTTCTGGTTATCAACCAGCACCGTTTTCACACAACCACCGAAGTAGCGGAAGGCGCGAACCAGTGATTCGTAGGTATGCTCAGCATCCTGTTTTGGTGCGGCGAAGACATGGAAGCGGCGGGAGAACCCCAGCGTATTAACCGCAAAGTTAACTTTGCACCGTTGCCCGGCAACCTCCACCTCAACTTCGCCCCAGTCGTGCTGGAGCTGGTATCCAGGCTGAGTTTCGAAGCGAACTGTTCTTTTTGACGGACGCATTTTACGTTTGGGCTGGATGTAGTAACGCAGCATGGAACGTCCGCCCGTATAACCCATTGCCTTAATCTCCGCGAAGATAACCTCGCTATTCCAGACATTCTCTGCCAGGCGCATGTCGATGTAATCCATAAACGGTTTCAGCTTAGCCATTTTGTGGCGGGTCTTTCTGGCTGGCGGTTCAGGGTATTTGAGGTAGCGTCTGACCGTCCGTTCAGAGCAACCAATCTGAGTCGCAATATCGACAATGTACGCGCCCTGCTGGCGCATTTGCTTTATCATGTAAAAGTCCTCTCTGCTCAGCATGTTGATGTCCTTTCTGGTGTGAGAACCTTAAGGAAACAACATGTTGGGTGGAGCGGACAATCCAAATGGCGAATTACCGTCTTATATCACTGGCGCTGACATTATGACCAGATGATTGCTGGCCATGCCCGTAGCCGCGGACTGGTCGTCGTCACAAACAATCTCCGCGAATTTGAACGCATTCCGGGTATCCGAATCGAAGACTGGTGCTAATTTCTGCATCAGATGTTATCCCCGGATTCAAACTCTTTTCCGAATTTAGTGGCACAGTCAATTTGGTTACCTGCTTAATGGTGGTTTGCATCACATTTTTAGCTGGTGGTATTTTTTTATGTTGACTGGAGATATCTGCCAACAGCATAACTTTTACGGCCAGATAATAAATAAAAGAGTACCAAAATGTCGTATTCTGACATGTTTACGAAGGGAGTACCGCTCCCTTCTTTTTTTGTTTCCTGGATACTCACTGAATAATGCCGTTACTGCCCGATAACTGCCGCCCCCCCTCACCATAGCCGTTTCCTGCAACTAAGTCACAGACGTTGATTTACCAGGCCGATATGCCTTCTTTCCCGTTATATACCCTTCATACTTCAAGTTGCTTATGTGTTGGCTACGGATTACCCGGCCCATCCATGGGCCTCGCCCTGACGGGCCGTCGCACGCGACGTTCAAATCTGCTCCCGGCAGATTTGTCGCTCACCCCAGTCACAGAGTTATCTATGCTCCTGGGGACTCACTCCCTTGCCGCCTTTAAGCAACTCGAATTATTTTGGGTATATATCAGTGAACTTCTATTTTTGTCAGTTTTTATTTTTCAGTTTATTTATTATTAAATACTGTTTCTGGCCTGGATATATTTTCGTGAATAGCCTCCCGACAGCCGCAGACAAAGATATTTGCTGGCGTAACAGCGCTCATAATTTAAAAGATTTATTTATAGTTTGTTATCACGGAAAGATTTTAACTTAATACATGCCAGTAAGGCATCAGGTAAAAATAACCGGAGAGAAGAAGATGAACAAAATGCTATTAGCCGGAAGTGCCGGTATTGTTCTGCTGTCTGCTGCAGCCAGTCCGGTATGGGCAGACGATAATGCCAGTACATTTTCACTTGGATACGCCCAGTCCCATACTAATCACGCCGGGACGTTGCGTGGGGTACGGCTGGCAAACAACTATGAAATGTCACCGGACTGGGGGCTGACAACCTCATTTGCATGGCTAAATGGAAGCCAGCGCTATTCCGATGAAAGCAGTAATGGTCGTGTAACAACCCGTTATTACTCCCTGCTTGCAGGCCCCTCATGGAAAATAAATAACCAGTTAAGTCTGTATAGTCAAGTGGGCCCCGTATTATTGCATCAGCGTGATCACGGGATAAATGAGTCTGACAGTAAGGTCGGATATGGTTATTCTGCTGGCGTGGCTTATACCCCGGTCAGTAGTGTCGCTATAACTCTGGGTTATGAGGGAGCGGATTTTGATGCTACCCATAACAGCGGAAGCCTTAATAGCAATGGTTTTAATCTTGGCGTGGGTTACCGGTTCTGAATAGGATAATCCGATAAAAAATGTTACTTTGTGGAGATGATGGATTATGAAAAGCCATATTATGCCAGGCGTTGCGCTGATGGTTATCCTGTTTTCAGGAAATATTATGGCCGCAACAAACATGACTGATAACGTTACTCTGAATAATGACAAGATATCCGGACAGGCCTGGCAGGCCATGCGTGATATCGGAATGTCGCGATTCGAGTTGTTTAATGGTCGCACCCAAAAGGCGGAACAACTGGCTGCGCAAGCAGAAAAACTCCTGAACGATGACAGCACTGACTGGAATCTGTATGTCAAATCAGATAAAAAAGCCCCAGTTGAAGGAGACCACTATATTCGGATAAATTCATCGATTACGGTAGCAGAAGATTATCTCCCTGCGGGCCAGAAAAATGATGCTATTAATAAAGCAAACCAGAAAATGAAAGAAGGAGATAAAAAAGGGACTATAGAGGCCCTGAAACTAGCAGGCGTCAGTGTTATTGAAAATCAGGAACTCATTCCTCTTCAGCAAACCCGTAAGGATGTGACCACAGCGCTTTCCTTGATGAACGAAGGAAAATACTATCAGGCAGGTCTGTTACTGAAATCAGCTCAGGATGGCATAGTTGTAGACTCTCAGTCAGTTCAGGAATCACCCACGCCCCCCGTGCAGCACGACGCCGCGCATTAATATCCCCCAGCCTGCTGTATATATTACAGCAGGCAGCATTATGTCTGACAGCTATTACCAGTTTGCTCTTTGCTGTCGGCATTGTTTTTAAAATTCATCCGTGAAGTTCAGTAATGTCAGGGTACCTGCATTTATATCTATTGTGATGTCCATCACAAATACAGAAGAATATCGTTTCATTTATTATTTTTTATCCCTTCCGCTTATGATGGTTCATAATGATTTATTAAGTTAATGTTTTGAAATTAAATGCCTTCCATTTGTGTTATGTCTGGTTTTTTATGCTGCCAGTAATTTCATTGTTATATATGATTAGTATTATGTTTTGTAAATATCCAGTGTGATGGAAAAGCAAAACATACATTCCCGATAACATATTACAAAATATTTCATGTCCGCTGCGAATATCTGTCTGTTAGGTATTCATCCGCTTATAATTACATTAAAAAGTATTTCTTTGATGATTATTCTTAAATTACGATCATAATCATCGATCGTATCGATCTATTTTTATTGTTTTAATTTGAATAAGAATTTTCTTACAACTGATTAGGCATTAGCTGAAATCAATATTTTTCGATGGAAAGTTCAGGTGCTTCGTTTAACGCCAGGCGTTTATTATTCATGCGAATCTTTTCTGAACGCTTTCATTAATACCCTCAGATTTGTTTTCAGCCTTTGCAAAATAATTCTCATTCACCCAAAGGACATATTATCTATGCGTAATAAAATAATACTTGCCATGGCGGCTGCCGGTATGATGTATGGCGCTTCTGTATATGCAGTCGATCCACCAACAGCAGGCCCGTTCGGCTCAGGTAAAATTCTTTTCACTGGCACCATCACCAACTCCCCCTGTGATATCGCGCCGGGTGACGATGCGATCACCGTTCCGTTTGGACAGATTTCTTACCGTAAACTGAATACCGCCGACGCAACTACGGAATCAAAACCGTTCACCATTCATCTGCAGAACTGCGCCTTCGATCCGAATGATGCAGGTTCAAATCCTGCTGGCTCCGCAGGGAAAATGTCTAAAGTAACCGTCTCTTTCAGTGGCACAGCTGATACCTCAGGTAAAGCTTACGTCAGCACCGGCAGTGCCCAGCATGTTGGTGTGCAGCTTCTGAAAAGTGACAATACCTCACTGATTACACCTAATACCCCGATGCCGGATGGCGACGCCCAGCAACTGCAGGCCGGGAATAACGAACTCAACTTCTTTGCCCGCCTGATAGCCCTGACAGATGCCGCAACTCCTGGCGATGTTAACGCATCCGTCACCTACACCCTGAAATACCTGTGATTTTACGCGGTAAATAACGACAGGGAGAAGCCGTCCACGGAGGGGTTCGGACGGCTTTTATATCTGACCATGCCTGCGGGCTGTCTGTTACACGGACGACAACACGAAAGCGCCATGCCATGAAAATTACCCGGCTTGCCATTCTGATTACCCTGACATTTTCCGTCCTGAAGTCGCAGGCCACGGAGTTCAATGCCAGCCTGCTGGACAGCGGGAACCTGTCCAACGTGGACCTCACGGCCTTCAGCCGCGAGGGGTATGTGGCGCCCGGTAACTATATTCTCGATATCTGGCTCAATGACCAGCCGGTACGGGAACAGTATCCGGTCAGAGTTGTACCGGTTGCCGGACGCGACGCGGCCGTCATCTGTGTGACAACAGACATGGTGGCCATGCTGGGTCTTAAGGATAAGATTATTCATGGCCTGAAACCCGTTACCGGTATCCCGAACGGGCAATGCCTTGAGCTGCGCTCCGCTGACAGTCAGGTACGGTACAGCGCTGAAAATCAGCGTCTGACCTTCATTATCCCCCAGGCCTGGATGCGTTATCAGGACCCGGACTGGGTGCCTCCTTCACGCTGGAGCGACGGCGTCACCGCCGGCCTGCTCGATTACAGCCTGATGGCCAATCGCTATATGCCGCAGCAGGGGGAGACCTCTACCAGCTACAGCCTCTACGGCACCGCCGGGTTTAATCTCGGCGCCTGGCGGTTGCGGAGCGATTATCAGTACAGCCGTTTTGACAGTGGGCGGGGCGCATCACAGTCCGATTTTTATCTGCCGCAGACGTATCTGTTCCGTGCCCTGCCAGCACTGCGCTCAAAACTGACGCTCGGACAGACGTACCTCAGCTCCGCTATTTTTGACTCCTTCCGCTTTGCCGGGCTCACTTTGGCCAGCGATGAGCGCATGCTACCGCCCTCTCTTCAGGGGTATGCCCCGAAAATCAGCGGCATTGCGAACAGTAATGCACAGGTTACCGTCAGCCAGAATGGCCGCATTCTGTACCAGACCCGGGTGTCGCCGGGGCCTTTTGAGCTTCCCGACCTGAGCCAGAATATCAGCGGCAACCTGGATGTCAGCGTCCGGGAAAGCGACGGTAGCGTCCGGACATGGCAGGTCAACACGGCTAGCGTCCCCTTTATGGCACGCCAGGGACAGGTTCGCTATAAGGTGGCCGCCGGACGTCCGCTGTACGGCGGGACGCATAACAACAGCACGGTCAGCCCTGACTTTCTGCTCGGGGAGGCCACCTGGGGAGCATTTAACAACACGTCGCTGTATGGCGGCCTCATTGCCTCCACCGGCGACTACCAGTCCGCGGCGCTCGGGATCGGCCAGAATATGGGGCTGCTGGGCGCTCTGTCTGCGGACGTCACCCGCTCAGATGCGCGGTTGCCGCATGGGAAGAAGCAGTCCGGTTACAGCTACCGTATCAACTATGCCAAAACGTTTGATAAAACCGGCAGTACCCTGGCGTTCGTCGGATACCGCTTCTCGGACCGCCATTTTCTGTCCATGCCGGAGTATCTGCAGCGTCGGGCCACCGACGGCGGCGATGCATGGCATGAAAAACAGAGCTACACCGTGACTTACAGCCAGTCCGTTCCGGTACTCAATATGAGCGCGGCCCTCTCGGTAAGCCGGCTCAATTACTGGAATGCGCAGTCCAGCAATAACTACATGCTCAGCTTCAACAAAGTGTTCAGTCTCGGCGACCTTCAGGGGCTCTCGGCCTCGGTGTCGTTTGCCCGTAACCAGTACACCGGCGGGGGGAGCCAGAACCAGGTCTACGCCACCATCAGTATCCCGTGGGGCGACAGCCGCCAGGTGAGCTACAGCGTGCAGAAGGATAACCGGGGCGGCCTGCAGCAGACTGTGAATTACAGCGATTTCCATAACCCGGATACCACATGGAACATCAGCGCCGGTCATAACCGCTATGACACCGGCAGTAACAGCAGCTTTAGCGGCAGCGTGCAGAGCCGTCTGCCGTGGGGCCAGGCGGCAGCGGACGCCACCCTGCAGCCTGGACAGTACCGCAGCCTGGGCCTGAGCTGGTACGGCTCGGTGACCGCCACCGCCCACGGCGCCGCCTTCAGCCAGTCGATGGCCGGGAATGAGCCTCGCATGATGATAGATACCGGAGACGTGGCCGGTGTGCCGGTGAACGGCAACAGCGGGGTGACCAACCGCTTCGGGGTGGGCGTGGTGAGCGCCGGCAGCAGCTATCGCCGCAGCGATATTTCGGTTGATGTGGCCGCCCTGCCGGAGGACGTGGACGTCAGCAGCTCCGTCATCAGCCAGGTGCTGACGGAGGGCGCGGTGGGCTACCGGAAGATTGACGCCCGCCAGGGGGAGCAGGTGCTCGGTCATATCCGACTGGCTGATGGCGCCAGTCCGCCGTTTGGCGCCCTGGTGGTGTCCGGAAAAACCGGCAGAACCGCGGGGATGGTCGGGAATGACGGTTTGGCCTACCTGACAGGCCTCAGCGGGGAAGACCGCCGGACCCTGAACGTGTCCTGGGATGGCCGGGTGCAGTGCAGACTCACTCTGCCGGAAACGGTGACACTCAGTCAGGGGCCGCTGTTACTGCCCTGCAGATAAAAATATCCCTGTCACAGAGCAGGACTAACGGAGAAAACAGGTGAAAAACAGCAGAAGAAGCCGTGTGATTTTACTCGCGCTGGCGGCAGCATGGAGCCAGTGCAGCCCGGCGGCCGTCAATGTCGACCGGACCCGTATTATCATGGATGTGCCGCAGAAAACGGTGGCCATCACGCTGAATAACGATGATAAAACCACGCCGTTTCTGGCGCAGTCCTGGGTGACGGACGCTGACGGGGTGAGAACCGATGCGCTGATGGCGCTGCCGCCGCTGCAGCGTATTGATGCCGGACAGAAATCCCAGGTCCGCATTACCCAGGTTCGTGGGCTGACAGATAAGCTCCCTCAGGACAGGGAAACGCTGTTCTGGTTTAACGTGCGGGGCGTTCCCCCGAAGCCGGAAGACGACAACGTCCTGCAGCTGGCCATGCAGAGCCAGCTGAAACTGTTTTACCGTCCGAAAGCCATTATCAGAAGCAGCAATGACCAGCCGGAAAGAAAGCTGACCGCTGAGCGGAATGCGGGACACCTGACCCTCAGAAACCCGACGCCGTACTACATCACTGTGGCGTGGCTGGGAGCAGACCGTAGCCACAGGCTCAGCGGTTTCCGCGAGGGTGTGATGGTGCCGCCCCTGGGGAGCCTGCCTTTAAAGGCTGTTCTGCCGGCAGAAACCCGGACGCTGTGGGTGGGGTATATTGATGATTACGGTGGACTGCAGATGAACCGCTACGCCTGCGATGCCCTGAACTGCGCGTTTAAGGACGCAGGGGCGACATCATGACAGAACGATTATTCAATATGAAATCACTGATACTGTCAGGTGTGTTTCTTTTCTTTACTGTCTGTGATTCTGCGCGGGCAAATATCGAATGGTCATATTGTGACGCGAATGGACATGTCGGCCTTCAGAATATTAATCTGAAGGGTGGAACATTCTTCACTGGTCAGGAGCTGCAGAGCGTTACCGTTCCCATTAGTTATACCTGTTATACAAAATGGAAAAGTTACGGACCCTCTTACTACACAACTCTTAATCTTTACAATATGGGGGAGGTAGTAACTGCACTAAGAAAAAGCGGTCTCGGCATGGATATCACTGTTCAGGAAGGGACGTCGGCTTCCGTAACATTTACATGGAAAGAGATACAGGCAGGATTTTCTGGCTGGAGCAGCTCAAAAGTATTCGGGCAATATATGGACCCGGAGAAAACATATAACCGGAGCGGAACGCTGACGTTTCGTATATTTGTGTATCAGGCGTTTAAGAATAACTTTTTGAACATAACTATACCATCAAGCACGATTAACATATTACCCTATGACCCAAATGGTGTAAGCCCCCCATCTGTTTCATTCAGACCTTTAACTGTTTCTGCGTTTAATCTCAGGTTTATTCCTGACAACTCAGGCACGGTTATTATCTCTCCTTCTAATACTATCAAAATGGGGCATTTTTATACGGAATATAAGGAAACCATGGTGCCCAGGGAAGTACCTTTCACCGTTACAGCACAACAGAATGCCGGAACGCAGATCCCGTTCGTCGCCCCACTGGCTATAGAGTTCAGGACCAACGGTCTGACACTGGCAGATGCTGACAGCACCGTGATTCTTAAGAATAATAAACAAGAAAACAATGGTTTCAGACTGTCGGTAATGGATGTGGATAATAACACACCAGTTAAATTTAATGTGAAAGCAGATATGGGACCTATCCATCTTGATAACGGTGCCGGTGGCAGAATTATAAAACAGTATAAAGCAAAGGTCGAAGCTATACCCGGTGAGGTAATTAAAACAGGTGCTTTTTCAGCCGCAATGACAGTGATTGTTACTTACAATTAGCAGGATTAAATACCATTTCCTGATAGTTAATTAAAAATAGATATAAATTTATCTTTATGATTATTTTTTTCTTCTCGGTCTTTTTCACTAAAAAAACGGAGAGTCTGCATGTCTTCTGATAAATCAAAAGGGAAGATAGTTTTTTCAGGTAACGATATTCATTATCCCGGACAGACCAACCATGATGCCTGTTTTATTCCGGTAAGTGTCCGCCAGTATGCCGGTGAGCCCCTGTATATCATCGTGGCACACTGGTGCCTGTTGCAGCAGAACTGGGTTCAGCGTAACCAGATAGCAGAGGCGTTTCACATCACGGCCAGACGGGCCAGCTACCTGATTGCCTATCTGCGAAGCAAAACATCGCGGGTGGTCAGCATCTGCCGTCACCAGACCCTGCCCAATAAAGCACGACGCTATGAGATTTATGTTATCCGGGTTCTTGACAGTCCCACCCCGTCCACGCGTCGTGAAAAAGCCGGACCGCCGCCGGTATCAAAACGCCGGGTCGGTAATGGTGACAGGTCGATGGCAAATGAACTGTGGAACCGGCTGTGCAGTAACAGAAATGCGGGGAAGATCCTGAAAAAGAAGGAGGATGAGGATGACGGAACATAACCGGATGCCGGCCCGGCAGATTATCGTTTACGGTGACTGCTGGCCGGTGACGATCGCCGTGGCACACCTGGTCCGAAGATTTCTGCCGGGCTGCAACTGTGAAACCGCATACAGCCAGCCTGTTCTGTTGCAGCAATTACGTCGGAAACCGGAGGCCATACTGATACTGTGTCTGCGTCCCCGTGAACATCTCTTTTTGTTCTATTCCCTGAGGCAGATACTGCCGGACTACCCGGTTATGATTATCAGCGATGAGCTGTTTTTCAGCGACCGGGTGGTACTGAAGGTATACGGCGGCATCCCGGCGCTGCTGGAGCAGGAACTGGCGGAGATACTTATTCGGTGGCGGCGGGATGAACAGTGGGCCGGGGGCGCACGCTTGCGCAGGACAGGAGCGCTGGACGCCTTTTTGTTATCTCCGGCTCCGGTGACGGGCTTTCTGGAAGTGCCACCGATATTTAACAATCCGAAGCGGTTGATGAACTATATGGACCAGTTGATGCACCGGGAGATACTGGCATGCGGAATGAGCCTGGCCCAGTTACGCTTGCTTCAGGAAGTTTACCGTGGACGGGGAAGGTTGTCAGCGTTGTGTGGAAGGCTGAATACGCAGGAGAAGCAAATCTGGCAGGACAAATACCGGTTACTGGTGAAGCTGGGAATGCGGAACCGATTACGGGAACTGCTGTTTGGTACCCGGTTTTGTAAATCATTGCAGCGAACTCCGTTTATCGCTCCGTAGTAACCCGCCTCCGGCGATCCTATCCAGAAACACTGACACGCCGCCTAAACCCGGTGGCGGTGGGGTATGTTTTGCCTGTGGTGTAGTGGAGTAAAATACAGAATTCAGGCGGGACGCTGAGTGTATGGCCTTTCATACCGTTTGATAAGTAAAAACGCTTCTGGAATGAAACCCGACGTGAATGATACGGCCTGAGCAGAAGCGTTACATATTTACTGCATGATCCCGGTATAGCCATGAATTCCCATATACACGCCGACCAGACCAATCAGAATGCTCGAAAAATAGGGCGCCCGCCGGGCAAGCGTCGAAAAACCACTCCAGCGCTTTGCTGCCTGTTGAACGCTTATCGCCGCGCCAACGCCTACCGTCACCAGTGTTAATGCCAGGCCAAGACTAAAGCTCAGCACCATCGTGGCGCCCAGCGTAAACGCTTTAAGCTGGATACAAATCAGTAAAACGGTGATCGCAGCCGGACAGGGGATAAGCCCTCCGGTCAGGCCGAACAGTAGGATGTGTCCATTAGTCACTGTTTGACCATCAAAACGGCGTTGAATATCGGCAGCATGGGCGCGTTCATGGGCATCCTGATACGCTTTTGACGTTGCGCCTTCCGGATGTATGTGACCATGATGGTCATGGTCATGGTCATGGTCATGGTCATGGTCATGGTCATGGTCATGGCCGTGGTCGTGATGGTGGTCGTGATGGTGGTTTCCCGCCAGCCACTGCTGCTCGCCTCGCCATGTCCGCCAAAACATCCAGCACGCGGTGCTCAGAATAATAATCGCAGAAATTAACTGCAGCCATGGTTCCACTGATTGTGCGGTGAATGCCCGGCTAAGATACATCCCACCCAGCGCGATTAACCAGACGATCGCGGTATGAGAAAGCGTTGCTGCCAGACCGAGCATGACGGCCTGTTTAACCGTACCTTTAATGGCAATGATAAAAGCCGCCATCATAGTTTTGGAGTGCCCTGATTCAAGCCCGTGCAAAATACCTAATAAAATGGCGCTGGGAATGAAGAACCAGCCGTTTCCTTGCTGAAGAAGTGTCGAAAATTCACCCATGAGAATGATTCTTAGTTGTTTTATGTGGGCGTCATTCTACTCCCCCCCAGTATGGAATACTACCCCCCAGTAGCATCGTAATGCTATAATTTGTATTCGTTAATGTTAGTGAGGTGTTGCAATGTCACATACCATCCGGGACAAACAAAAGCTTAAAGCCAGAACCAGCAAGATTCAGGGACAGGTGATAGCGCTAAAAAAAATGCTGGATGAACCGCATGAATGCGCGGCCGTGTTACAACAGATCGCGGCGATTCGCGGCGCGGTAAATGGCTTAATGCGTGAGGTGATTAAAGGGCATCTGACCGAGCATATCGTTCATCAGAGTGATGAAGCCAGACGTGAAGAAGATCTGGACGTAATATTAAAGGTGCTGGATTCTTATATAAAATAGCCGGGAGTTATATCCCGGCTATCTTTTACTTTAGCCGAAAAACATCACCGATACGCAAAGTAAACCGACGACCAACGTAATGAAATTACCTACTGAACGGTAGGGTTTCAATGCCGGTATCAGGTACGTTGACAGCGTGGGCATAATAAACAGGATCATCGCAATGAGCGGGCCGCTAATGGCATAAATCATAGAGATGGCATTCGGGTTAATACAGCAAATAATAAACGTAATCCCGGAAACCAGCATGATAGACAGCGCGCGATTGAACGCCCGGCTTTTTTTCACGCCAACCTGCTGTAGGGTGGTTCTTACCATTTCGGTTGCGCCCTCAATGACGCCGAAATAGGTGCCGAGGAAAGATTTCGACATGGCCACGACGGCAACGATAATACCGGAAATAGAGAGCCAGGCCGGCGCATTGGGCATCATCGAGAGCGCGGAAAGGATGGTAACGCCTTCGTTGCGCGCGTCTTCAATGTATGACGGCGGAATGGAGAGCAGGCAGCTAAAGACAAAGAACAGCACGCTCAGGCAGATAATCAGATAGGCGACCTTCATGATCTTTCTGCATTTATCCATGGCCTGATCGCCAAAATTTTCCCGTCTGTCGATGGCAAACGTCGAAATAATGGGCGTATGGCTAAAAGCAAAAACCATCACCGGAATAGAAATCCATACCTGGTGCAACGTGTGACTATCCAATGACATCTGCCCGGTCAGTAACGAGGGTTGCCAGCTTCCGGTTAAGTAGAGCGAAAGGAACAAGAAGTAAGCGATAAGTGGAAAGACTAAAAAGCCCATTACGCGAAGAGTGGCATGTCTTCCCATTAAGAAAATCATATTCAGGATAAGTACTACGCCGAAGCTAACTGCCATCCGGATGCGAATATCTATCTGAATATGCTTCGCTAATTGCTCTGTCAGGGAATTGGTAATCGCCACAGCATAAATTAATACCACGACAAAAAACGCAATGAAATAAAGCGTGGTAATAATACTGCCGATTTTCTTGCCGTAATAATGAGTAACGGCGCCAGTAATTCCCTCACCGGCAGAAGTCTTTGAGGAAAGAATAAACTGACACAGCGCCTTATGCGGCCAGTATGTCAGAGGCCAGGCGACCAGCGCGGTAATAAATAGCACGATTGCGCCTGCCGATCCCAACTGGATGGGAAGGAAAAGAGTGCCTGCGCCTACAGCCGTTCCGTATAATGCAAAACTCCAGAGAGTCTCATCTTTTGACCAAATTTTAGACATTATTTGAATTTATCAACTATAAAACACACAAAAAGAAGCGCAATTTACCATAAATAGCGTCAGTTGGGGGCGTTTTAAGCAGATGGATGTCGTGGAGGCGGAGGGCCGGGAGCGTTGCGATCCCGGCAAAAAAGAGCAATATCATGCACTAACGCGCTGTTGGCGGCGGGTCACTATTCGCTGGCGTAAAACATCGTATGCCCAGTTGTACAGCATCGTGTACGGCAAAAAGAACAGGAAGAAACCAATTTCCAGGGTGAAGGCTTGTAGCAGGCTGACATTCAGTACCCAGGCGACAATACTCACGCCAATGACAATAAACCCACTTTCAAATCCTAACGCATGGAGTGCGCGCACTTTGGCGGTTCGTCTCACCTGATGCGCAGGCCACAGTCGATCAAACAGAGCGTTATAAATGATATTCCAGATCATGGCCGTCGTTGCCAGCAATATCGTCAGGCCGCCCATCTCCAGCACCGAGCGCTGCATTAGCCAGGCGGTCGTTGGCGCCAGTATTGCAGTCGCAATACCTTCAAAACAGACAGCATGGAAAATACGCTCCGGCAGCGAGCGACGTTGTATGGCGTCATGTTGCATAAACGAAAAAACCTTACTCTTAATCAAGCTAAAGAAATTTCCGCTATTTTATCGTTTAATGTGATACCTAAAAGATAACATCCATCGATAAAGTAGATAGGTTATGCGTTACTCACCTGAAGCGTTAATGGCATTTGTTGAGACCGTCTCTTGCGGTTCGTTTTCTGCGGCGGCGCGCCGCCTGCGTAAAAGCCAGTCCACCATTAGTACCGCCATTGCGCATCTGGAGGCGGATCTGGGATTTTCATTATTTGATCGATCATCGCGCCAGCCCGTTCTGACCGAAGAAGGAAAACGGGTGCTTAGCTATGTTCAGGCTATTTTATCGGCGAGCGATCGTCTGGATGAGGTGGCGCTGACGTTATCCGGCGAGACGGAGGCAAGGCTCACGTTCGTCCTCTCTGATACCCTGCACCCTGACAGTCTGGAAGAGTTAATGGCGCAGTTTGATCGTCAATTTCCGCATACCGAGTTTGAATGTTTGATCGGAGAAAATGATGATGTCATCGACCTGCTGCAAAAAGGGCGCGCCCAGATAGGCCTGATTGAAGCGCGTGATGACTATCCCACAGACATTGGCGCGACGCGTCTGCCTGTTCAAAGCTGGATGGGGGTTTATGTGGCGACCACGCATCCGTTGGCGTCGCAGACGAACCTGCAATGGGAACAACTGCATACCTGGCGCGAGCTGCGTCTGAATACCTACCTTGACTCTAACGCCAACATTACGCGCGGCCCGGCCTGGTCAGCGCCAAACTATTTATTGCTGTTGAGCATGGCGGTTCAGGGATTTGGCTGGTGCGTATTGCCCTGCGCGCTGGTGGAAGAGTTTGCGGCGGAAAAACCGCTGGCGCAGCTGGATGTTCCTGGCTGGCCGAGGGCGATTGCTATTGATTTGCTGTGGAACAAGAAAACGCCGCCCGGAACGGCGGGGAACTGGCTTCGCTACCATTTGCAGCAGAAATAAGCTGCGTCACCGTCAAATCAGCGTCATTTCCTTTGTGATAAAACTCACTTTTTTTAAACAATCAAGATAACTAATTTTAACAATGCTCTACTATGGCGGTGTCATTTTGCGCTGAGGTGGTAATGAAAGAGGTTGTGATAGTGGGGGCTTTACGGACACCCATCGGCTGTTTTCAGGGAACGCTGGCCCGTCATTCCGCCGTCGAGCTGGGGAGCATGGTCGTAAAAGCGTTAATTGAGCGCACCGGCGTGGACGCTAACGCTATCGATGAGGTCATCCTCGGTCAGGTGCTGACGGCTGGCGCCGGGCAGAATCCGGCGCGCCAGTCAGCCATCAAAGGAGGGCTGCCGACTACCGTTTCCGCCATTACCATTAATGACGTTTGTGGTTCCGGTTTAAAAGCGTTGCACCTGGCGACGCAGGCTATTCAGTGCGGCGAAGCGGACATTGTTATCGCGGGCGGGCAGGAGAATATGAGCCGTGCGCCGCATGTCCTCAATGACAGCCGTACCGGCGCGTTGCCTGATGCCGACAATCTGGTGGATAGTCTGGTACATGATGGCTTATGGGATGCCTTCAACGATTATCACATTGGCGTGACGGCAGAAAACCTGGCGCGGGAATATGGCATCAGCCGCGAGTTACAGGATGCTTATGCGCTCAGTTCGCAGCAAAAAGCCAGGGCCGCGATTGATACCGGGCGTTTTAAAGATGAGATTGTCCCCATCGTCACGCAACGTAATGGGCAGACCGCAATTGTCGATACGGATGAACAACCGCGGGCCGACGCCAGTGCGGAGGGGTTAGCCCTGCTGCATCCGGCGTTTGATAGTTTAGGTTCGGTGACGGCGGGTAATGCCTCCTCAATCAACGATGGCGCCGCCGCGGTGATGATGATGAGCGAGGCGAAAGCCCAGGCGCTGGGGCTGCCGGTGCTGGCGCGCATCCGCGCGTTTGCCAGCGTCGGCGTCGATCCTGCGCTAATGGGGATTGCGCCGGTATATGCTACCCGGCGCTGTCTGGAGCGTGCCGGCTGGCAACTGACGGAGGTCGACCTTATCGAAGCCAACGAAGCGTTTGCCGCCCAGGCGTTGTCGGTAGGAAAAATGCTGGAATGGGATGAGCGACGGGTAAACGTTAATGGCGGCGCGATTGCGCTGGGGCATCCCATTGGCGCTTCCGGCTGTCGAATTCTGGTTTCACTGGTGCACGAAATGGTTAAACGCGACGCGCGAAAAGGCCTGGCGACGCTGTGTATTGGTGGCGGCCAGGGCGTTGCTTTAACCATTGAACGCGATTGATCCTACGCCAGCCATCCTTTTCCTGCTTCAGTATTCCGTCATAAAAAGCCCTCTATCACGAGGGCAAAGCCAGTGACAGACCCCCTTTTTCGTTATAGCGCAGAACGTCTTGCCGCGTCGGGCATTGCAGACGCATACCGCTTTTAATTCAATTCGCACATCAGACCCCGTTCCAAAACAAGCTCCAATTTTTATCTGAGTAACCGCATACAGCATCTGGCGCGCATGTCTGAAAATCAGACAAGTGCGTAAGTTTTAGCGCCGTTCGTGATCGCTACAGCAGTTTTAAAAATAACCAACCATATAAATGAAACGTTGTTTTATTTATTGTTGAAAACCTTCATCCAGGCGACTATGATGCCGTTAAATAAATCAAAACAGTGTTTTGATTTTATGCCATTGCGATCGATTTATCATTGGAGGGAAAAGTGGACGTAAGGCAAAGCATCCATAGCGAGCACGCTAAAACGCTGGACACCCAGGCGCTGCGACGCGAGTTTTTAATAGAAAATATTTTTGTCGCTGATGAATATACGATGGTCTACAGCCATATCGACCGTATTATTGTCGGCGGCATTATGCCCGTCAGCCATCCCGTTGAAATCGGCGGAGAGGTGGGTAAACAGCTTGGCGTTTCCCGGTTACTGGACCGCCGTGAGCTGGGCGTCATTAATATTGGCGGCGCGGGCGCCATTATCGTTGACGGGCAGCGCCATGACATTGGTCATCGTGATGCTCTGTATATTGGTAAAGGGGCGAAAGAGCTGGTCTTCGTCAGCAATGAGACGAGCAGACCGGCGAAGTTTTATTACAACTGCGCGCCAGCGCATACCGCTTATCCGACGAAAAAAGTGTCGCCTGCCGACGTTGCGCCCGTCACCTTAGGCGATAACCTCACCAGTAACCGTCGCACCATCAATAAATACTTCGTACCGGATGTACTGGAAACCTGTCAGCTCAGTATGGGACTCACCGAACTGGCGCCCGGCAATCTATGGAACACCATGCCATGCCATACCCATGAGCGCCGTATGGAAGTGTACCTCTATTTCAATATGGAAGAAGACAGTTGCGTTTTCCATATGATGGGGCAGCCTCAGGAAACCCGTCATATTGTGATGCGTAATGAACAGGCGGTTATTTCCCCAAGCTGGTCAATACATTCCGGCGTTGGCACCAAAGCCTATACGTTTATTTGGGGCATGGTGGGAGAAAATCAGGTCTTCGATGACATGGATCACGTTGCGGTACAAGATCTGCGCTAGTCGCGACCGGTGATAACGCCTGTGCGTGACAGGCATGACAAAAATAAGGATTCACAATGATTTTGAATGCATTTTCTCTTGAAGGTAAAGTCGCGGTTGTGACGGGGTGCGATACCGGATTGGGGCAGGGGATGGCGTTAGGGCTGGCGGAAGCGGGCTGTGACATTGTCGGTATTAACATTGTTGAACCGACGGAAACTATTGCGCGCGTCACCGCTCTGGGACGTCGTTTTTTAAGCCTGACAGCCGATCTGCGTCAAATCGATGGCATTCCGGCGCTACTGGAACGGGCGGTGACGGAATACGGTCATATTGATATTCTGGTGAATAACGCGGGTTTAATCCGTCGTGAAGATGCGATTGATTTCACGGAAAAAGACTGGGATGACGTCATGAACCTGAACATCAAGAGCGTGTTCTTTATGTCTCAGGCGGCGGCAAAACATTTTATTGCCCAGGGCAACGGCGGCAAAATTATTAATATCGCGTCTATGCTTTCCTTCCAGGGCGGCATTCGCGTTCCGTCTTATACCGCGTCGAAAAGCGGCGTAATGGGAATAACGCGTCTGATGGCGAACGAGTGGGCGAAACACAATATCAATGTAAACGCCATCGCGCCGGGCTATATGTCCACGAATAATACCCAGCAATTGCGCGCTGATGCACAACGTAGCGCCGAAATTCTCGACCGTATTCCGGCTGGACGTTGGGGGCTACCGGGCGATTTAATGGGCCCGGTAGTCTTCCTGGCATCCAGCGCCGCTGATTATGTTAACGGCTATACCATAGCGGTAGATGGCGGTTGGCTGGCGCGTTAATCCGCTACTGACAAATGCGTTTCTGGAAAAATCGACGCTTTGGCCGAAAAAACTGATAAAGCCCTGTCCTCGTACAGGGTTTTTTTATGATCTCATTAGCATAGTCCATATTGTGGGTTTAACTTAATCCATATATTGTTAAATAATAGCTATGATCAATGGTTTAATTCATTGAAATATTGGTGGTTTAAAAAAATACCCGGCAACGGCGTTAAATTTAAAAAGTGTAATATCCATCACATATCGCTATAGCGTAGCCATTTAATCCATATTTATGCCGTTTCCAGCCTGACACTTGAGGAAGAGTATCCCGTACTTTCAGGCTATGTCTTACTCTGTTGTGGCAGGAAAATATGGTCTCTATTAATCATGACTCTGCTTTAACGCCGCGTTCGCTTCGCGACACACGACGTATGAATATGTTTGTTTCGGTTTCTGCAGCGGTAGCGGGACTGTTATTTGGTCTGGATATCGGCGTTATCGCCGGGGCGCTGCCTTTTATTACCGACCATTTCGTACTGACCAGCCGGCTGCAGGAATGGGTCGTCAGCAGCATGATGCTTGGCGCGGCAATTGGCGCATTATTTAACGGCTGGCTTTCATTCCGGCTGGGGCGTAAGTATAGCCTGATGGCCGGCGCGATTTTGTTCGTGCTCGGCTCGCTGGGGTCGGCGTTTGCTTCCAGCGTGGAAGTATTGATTGGCGCCCGCGTGATACTGGGCGTAGCAGTAGGGATTGCCTCCTATACCGCGCCGCTTTATCTCTCTGAAATGGCAAGTGAAAATGTTCGCGGCAAAATGATCAGTATGTATCAACTGATGGTGACGTTAGGCATTGTGCTGGCTTTTTTATCCGATACGGCATTCAGCTACAGCGGCAACTGGCGCGCGATGTTGGGCGTGCTGGCGCTGCCTGCGGTGTTGCTCATTATTCTGGTGATATTCCTGCCGAATAGTCCGCGCTGGCTGGCGCAAAAAGGTCGCCATATTGAAGCGGAAGAGGTGCTGCGTATGCTGCGCGATACCTCGGAAAAAGCCCGTGATGAACTGAATGAGATTCGGGAAAGCCTCAAACTCAAGCAGGGCGGGTGGGCATTATTTAAAGCTAACCGCAATGTTCGCCGCGCCGTGTTCCTCGGTATGCTGCTACAGGCAATGCAGCAGTTCACCGGCATGAACATCATTATGTACTATGCGCCGCGCATTTTTAAAATGGCCGGCTTTACCACCACGGAACAGCAAATGATCGCCACGCTGGTGGTCGGACTGACCTTTATGTTCGCGACGTTTATCGCCGTCTTTACGGTCGATAAGGCCGGGCGTAAACCGGCGTTAAAAATCGGTTTCAGCGTAATGGCGTTAGGGACATTGGTGTTGGGCTACTGCCTGATGCAGTTTGATAACGGTACGGCATCGAGCGGTCTCTCCTGGCTTTCCGTTGGGATGACGATGATGTGTATCGCCGGTTACGCGATGAGCGCCGCTCCGGTGGTGTGGATACTGTGTTCGGAAATCCAGCCGCTGAAATGCCGTGATTTTGGCATTACCTGTTCAACCACGACAAACTGGGTATCGAACATGATCATCGGCGCGACATTCCTGACACTGTTGGACAGCATTGGCGCGGCAGGTACATTCTGGCTCTACACCGCGCTGAATATCGCTTTTATCGGTATCACTTTCTGGCTGATTCCGGAAACCAAAAATGTCACCCTGGAGCATATCGAACGCAAGCTGATGGCGGGCGAGAAGCTAAGAAATATTGGCGTGTAATCACCCCTCCCATGCCGGATGACGCCTGTTATCCGGCATGATGAAAAATAGACTGGAAACGGATGTGTAAGTTTGCTTCACTGCCATAATGCTTTACAAAAAGGAGAGCGCAGTGAAAACGATCGGACTGTTGGGTGGTATGAGCTGGGAATCGACTATCCCTTATTACCGTTTAATCAATGAAGGCATTAAACAGCAGCTGGGAGGCCTGCACTCGGCGAGCTTACTGCTGCATAGCGTAGATTTCCACGATATTGAAGTATGTCAACGCCGCGGCGAGTGGGATAAAGCGGGCGATATCCTGGCGCAGGCCGCCCAGGGGTTACAGCAGGCGGGCGCAGAAGGCATTGTGTTGTGTACCAACACCATGCATAAAATCGCGCACGTTATTGAATCTCGTTGTTCTCTGCCTTTCCTACACATCGCGGATGCTACCGGGCGAGCCATCGCCCGTCAGGGGTTGCATCGCGTGGCGCTATTAGGGACCCGCTATACGATGGAGCAGGATTTTTATCGCGGGCGGCTGGAACAGCAATTTGCGATTGAGACCATCGTGCCGGAGGCGGACGATCGGGCGCGTATCAATCAGGTCATTTTTGACGAGCTCTGTCAGGGGACATTCACTGACGCGTCGCGCCACTATTATTTACAGGTTATCGAACAACTGGCTGCGCAAGGCGCGCAGGGCGTTATTTTTGGCTGCACTGAAATAGGTTTGCTTGTTCCCCAGACGCAAAGCGCGCTACCGGTTTTCGATACCACGGCAATTCATGCCGCAGATGCCGTGAGCTTTATGCTTTCGTCATCGGCCCCAGAATAACCTCCAGCGGTTCGACCAGGCGCGAAAGATGCGTTTGTAAATGCTTACTGAAGGCGTCAACCAGCGCGGAGGCGGGGCGGTGTAGCGGGCGAATCAGGCTGACGGTAAAGGGCACGTCAATGCTGAAGCGGCGAACGGTGACGCCGCTGGCGGCATAGTCAAGCGCAGTCAGCGGGTTAACGATCGAAACGCCCGCCCCGGCGCGCACCATCGCGCAGACGGAGGCCGCGCTATGCGTTTCCACCACCATTCTGCGCTTCACCTGATGTTCGGCAAATAACGTATCCAACAACTGTCGATAGCTGTCCAGGCGGGAGAGGCTGATAAAGTTTTCCCCCTGAAAATCGTCTGGCGTCAGTACCGTTTTGGCGGCAAGCGGATGGTCGCAGGGCAGTACGCACACTTCATTTAGCGTTAGTAACTCGGTACGGGTTGTTCCTGCCGGGGCATGAAGCGTCTCCGTCAGCCCTAAATCGTGGCGCTGAGCGGAGAGCCACTCTTCCAGCAACGGCGACTCCTGCGGCACAATATTCAGGCTGACATCCGGATAACGCGCCAGAAAAGGCGGTAGTAGCGGCGGCAAAAAGGATTGTGAAAAGACCGGCAGGCAGGCGATAGAGAGTTCGCCCTGACGGAACTCGCGCAGACTTTCCGCCGCGCTGACGATGCGATCCAACCCATACCAGGAGCGTTGTACCTCTTCGAACAGGCGTAGCCCTTGCACCGTCGGATGTAAGCGCCCGCGTGTGCGCTCAAACAGCGTTAATCCCAGCACTTTCTCAAAACGCGCCAGCTCGCGACTGACGGTAGGCTGCGAGGTATGCAGCAGCCGCGCCGCTTCGGTGAGATTTCCGGCGGTCATTACGGCATGAAAAATTTCAATGTGACGTAAATTAACGGCAGCCATACGTTTTCCTGAATCATTTATCCCATATCATTTTTGCATAGACTGACAATAAAACGATATTTTTTATTCTTTCTAAGGTATGGCGTAATCGTTAAAAAGCCTGTTCCGGAGTTTGTTATGTCATTGTCGCATTATTACGCTGAAACTGACCTTAACGCTGAAAATTTGCTCAGATTGCCTGCTGAATTCGGCTGTCCGGTCTGGGTCTATGACGCGCACATTATTCGCCGTCAGATAGCCGCCCTGCAGCAGTTTGACGTCGTGCGTTTTGCGCAAAAAGCCTGTTCGAACATTCATATCCTGCGCTTAATGCGCGCGCAGGGCGTCAAGGTGGATTCTGTTTCATTGGGGGAGATCGAACGTGCGCTGGCGGCGGGCTACGATCCGCAAACGTGCCCTGATGATATCGTTTTTACCGCCGATGTGATTGACGCCGCCACGCTGGCGCGCGTCAGTGAACTGCATATTCCGGTCAATGCTGGCTCGGTAGATATGCTGACGCAGCTTGGTCAGGTTTCGCCTGGGCATCGCGTCTGGTTGCGCGTAAATCCTGGCTTTGGTCACGGCCACAGCCAGAAAACCAACACCGGGGGCGAAAACAGCAAACACGGCATCTGGCATAGCGATCTTCCGGCGGCGCTGGCGGTAATGCAGAAATACCGACTGAAACT
Organism: Salmonella sp. A29-2; assembly: GCF_020150755.1. Taxonomy (NCBI): domain Bacteria; kingdom Pseudomonadati; phylum Pseudomonadota; class Gammaproteobacteria; order Enterobacterales; family Enterobacteriaceae; genus Salmonella; species Salmonella sp. A29-2. The sequence goes on from NZ_CP083731.1 coordinate 867,423, forward strand.
TGTCGGTATCCATATGCACATTGGTTCCGGCGTCGATTATGGACATCTGGAGCAGGTTTGCGGCGCGATGGTACGCCAGGTACTGGAATGTGGTCAGGATGTGGAGGCGATTTCGGCAGGCGGCGGACTCTCGATACCTTATCGTGAGGGAGAAGAGCCCGTTGATACGCGTCATTACTATGGCCTGTGGAACGCGGCGCGCGAGCAAATCGCCCGCCATCTGGGACATGCGGTCAAACTTGAGATCGAACCCGGACGTTTTCTGGTGGCGCAATCGGGCGTGCTGGTAACGCAGGTGCGTAGCGTAAAACAGATGGGAAGCCGCCATTTCGTGCTGGTAGATGCGGGTTTTAACGATCTGATGCGCCCGGCGATGTACGGTAGCTATCACCGTATTTCGGCGCTGGCGGCGGATGGTCGCGCGCTTGAAAATGGCCCGTGGGTCGAGACGGTGGTCGCCGGGCCGCTATGCGAATCAGGCGATGTTTTTACGCAGCAGGAAGGGGGAATGGTTGAAACACGCGCCTTACCTGCGGTCATCCCCGGCGATTACCTCGTATTGCACGATACCGGCGCGTACGGCGCGTCTATGTCATCGAATTACAATAGCCGCCCGCTCCTGCCGGAAGTGCTGTTTGACAATGGACAGGCGCGGCTGATCCGCCGTCGTCAGACCATTGAAGAGCTGTTAGCGCTGGAGATGTTCTGAAGCGCATCATTAGGCCGGACGTTGAAAAAACGGGCCCGCGGCGACGGACTCGCGCAGAATCAGCGTGCCGGTAAAGGGCGGGATCGGGGCGACCGGCTCGCTGTTCGCCAGACGAACGGCCTGATCGATTGCGGTGGCTATCATATCCTCGATGGGTAAATAGACTGTTGAAAGCCCCGGTTCAAGCCAGGTTGCGCCCGGCGCATCGTCAAAACCAAACAGCGACACATCCTGCGGGATGCGTAATCCGGCCTGGCGCAGCGCTTTTGCCGCGCCCAGCGCCGTGTCATCATTACAGGCGAATAGCGCGCTAAACGTGACGCCTTCCTCCAGTAATTCCCGGCAGGCGTCATAGCCGCGCGTCAGCGTGTAATCGCCGTATTTCACTTTTGCCGGTTGCCAGGGAATGCCATATTTTTCCAGCGCCTTGCGATAACCCGCTACGCGTGATGTGCCGGTGGGAGTATGAACAGGCAGCGTAATACAGGCGATATCGCGATGGCCCTGCGTAATCAGATATTCCACCGCCTGGAATGCCGCCGTCTCCTGCTCGAAGAAAATAGCGCGATCGCGGGCCTGAGTGACGTTGCGATTAATAATCACCAGCGGCATTTCCGTGGCGTCAATCAACGACAAAATCGCCGGCTCATCCATATAGCGAGTGTAAAGAATAATAGCGTCGCACTGTCTGTCGGCCAACATTTGTACGGCTTTCTGCTCTCGTTCCGGCGTATCGTGACCATCGGTGACGATCAACTGCTTGTTATGAAACTCCGCCTGGCGCGACGCCCGGCGCAACAAACTGCCAAAATAGAAGCCGTCAAACGTAGAGACGACCAGACCGATGCTGTTGCTGGTGCGATTCGCCAGCGAGCGTGCCAGCAGGTTGGGGCGATAGTCCAGAGCCTGCATCGCCGTAAACACTTTCTGGCGCGTGCTTTCTTTTACCTGCCCCGTCCCATTCAGCACTCGTGAGACGGTGGCCTTTGATACGCCCGCATGGCGGGAAACATCCAGCATTGTCGCCATCATGCTACCCTGATTAATCGGTTGTCGACAGGTGTCCGGTATCCGTCGGCGTGGATACCGAATGTCGGCGTACCAGTGTCGGACTAAATACATGAGTTACTTCTGGCGTAGGGCATTTCCCCGCCAACGCTAACGCCAGCTCCGCCGCCTGTGTCGCCATGGTGACGATCGGATACCGAATGGTGGTCAGTCGGGGACGCACATAGCGTGAGACCAGTACATCATCAAAACCGATGAGCGATACTTCGCCCGGCACCCCCACGCCATTATCATTTAATACTCCCATCGCGCCAGCCGCCATCGAGTCGTTATAGCAGGCCACCGCGGTAAAATTTCTGCCGCGACCTAATAACTCAGTCATCGCCTGCTCGCCGCCGCTTTCATCCGGTTCGCCGAACGTCACCAGCCGATCGTTAGCCGGGATATGGCTTTCCGCCAGCGCATCGTAATAGCCCCTCAGGCGATCTTCGGCATCAGAGATGGTGTGGTTGGAACAGATATACCCAATACGCGTATGACCTTGCTGGATCAGATGTCGGGTCGCCAGCCATGCCCCGTAACGGTCATCCAGCGCGACACAGCGGTGTTCTAACCCCGGTAAAATGCGGTTAATCAGCACCATGCCGGGGATTTGCTTCATTAATGAGGCCAGGTCCGCATCCGGAATCATTTTGGCGTGTACCACTAACGCTGCGCAACGATGACGAATCAACTGTTCAATAGCCTGACGCTCTTTTTGTTCGTTATGATACCCGTTGCCAATCAGTAAAAAATTTCCGGTGTGATACGCCACCTGTTCAACGGCTTTCACCATCGCGCCGAAAAAAGGATCGGAAACGTCGCCGACCACCAGACCGAGGGTTTCCGTTGCCTGCTGTGCCAGCGCGCGCGCGTTGGCGTTAGGGTGATAGCTCAGGGACTCCATTGCGCTGGTCACCGCCAGCCGGGACGCTTCGCTGGCTTTTGGCGAATCGTTAATAACGCGAGAAACGGTGGCGACTGAAACACCGGCCAGTCGGGCTACATCTTTTATGGTCGCCATGATAATACCTATAGTGGGTAAACGCTTACATTACGCCAGTTTTACGGAAAATGAACGTCTGTTCAAGCCTCTTGCCCCGCCGTGTCGGGCAAATGTGACCTGCACGGGAGAAATGCGTCTGTAAAGTGACAATACAAATCTTTCGTTACAGTTTGCGAAGCGCTGTTGCGATTGTCTGCTGGCAGGCCAGCGAGTCAGGTTGATAGAGTGGTGATCCCAGAGGTATTGATAGGTGGAATCAACGTCATTGTTGATCACACGAATTACACCAACCTGCGTAGAGATGCGCAGGTTTTTTTTGTTTCGCCTGAACCTGTAACAGTAACGGATAATTTACACAACTCGTTGCATTTCCGTTTATTCCTTTGCGTTTTCGGACTGGCGATGCAGACGCGCGAAGCCCACAATCAAGATCCCAGAGGTATTGATTGGTGAGATTATTCGGTACGCTCTTCGTACCTGTCTCTTGCACCAACCTGCGCGGATGCGCAGGTTTTTTTTCGAACCTATTTTGCTATCGCTCCTGTTACGCAACTCGTGTAATCTGCCACAATTCATGTTTTAGCGAATTGTCGGCCAAAGGGAGTTGAAATGCTGTTTGGATTTTTCCGTAACCTGTTTCGCGTGCTTTATCGTGTGCGCGTCACTGGCGATGTCCGGGCGCTACAGGGGAACCGGGTCTTAATTACCCCCAATCACGTTTCATTTATCGATGGTATGCTACTGGCGCTGTTTTTGCCGGTACGGCCTGTCTTTGCGGTATATACCTCCATCAGCCAGCAATGGTATATGCGCTGGTTAACGCCGCTGATCGATTTTGTGCCGCTCGATCCCACTAAACCCATGTCCATTAAACACCTGGTGCGCCTGGTGGAGCAGGGGCGTCCAGTGGTGATTTTCCCGGAAGGGCGGATTTCCGTGACCGGCTCGCTGATGAAAATTTATGACGGCGCAGGCTTTGTGGCGGCAAAATCGGGCGCAACCGTCATTCCGCTCCGTATTGACGGCGCGGAGCTTACGCCTTTCAGTCGCCTTAAAGGTCTGGTTAAACGGCGCTTATTCCCCCGCATTCAGCTTCATATTTTACCGCCGACGCAAATACCGATGCCGGAAGCGCCGCGCGCGCGCGACAGACGTAAGATAGCGGGTGAGATGCTGCACCAGATCATGATGGAAGCGCGTATGGCGGTGCGCCCGCGCGAGACGTTATACGAATCGTTGCTGGCGGCGCAATATCGTTACGGCGCGGGTAAAAACTGTATTGAGGACATTAACTTTACGCCGGATACGTATCGTAAGTTACTGACCAAGACGCTTTTTGTTGGCCGGATTCTGGAAAAGTACAGCGTTGAGGGAGAGAAAATCGGTTTAATGCTGCCGAATGCCGCCATTAGCGCGGCGGTGATTTTCGGCGCGGTTTCTCGTCGCCGCATTCCGGCCATGATGAACTATACGGCGGGGGTAAAAGGGCTGACCAGCGCGATTACTGCGGCGGAAATTAAAACGATTTTTACCTCCCGCCAGTTCCTCGATAAAGGTAAATTGTGGCACCTGCCGGAACAGCTAACGCAGGTTCGCTGGGTTTACCTGGAAGATTTAAAAGCGGACGTCACACTCGCCGACAAGCTGTGGATTTTTGCCCACCTCCTGGCGCCGTGGCTGGCGCAGGTAAAACAGCAGCCGGAAGACGCGGCGATCATTCTTTTTACCTCAGGCTCGGAAGGGCACCCGAAAGGGGTGGTGCACAGCCATAAAAGCATTCTGGCGAACGTCGAGCAGATAAAAACGATTGCGGATTTCACCGCCAATGACCGTTTTATGTCGGCGCTGCCGCTCTTTCACTCGTTCGGTTTGACGGTGGGCCTGTTTACGCCGTTGTTGACCGGCGCGGAAGTGTTTCTTTATCCAAGTCCGCTGCACTACCGCATTGTGCCAGAACTGGTCTATGACCGTAACTGTACCGTGCTGTTTGGTACGTCAACCTTCCTCGGCAACTATGCGCGCTTTGCCAATCCGTATGATTTTTATCGCCTGCGCTATGTGGTGGCCGGTGCGGAAAAACTTCAGGAGAGCACCAAACAACTGTGGCAGGATAAATTCGGTCTGCGCATTCTTGAGGGCTACGGGGTAACGGAATGCGCGCCAGTAGTCTCGATTAACGTGCCGATGGCGGCTAAGCCTGGCACTGTTGGCCGCATTCTGCCTGGCATGGACGCGCGTCTGCTGGCGGTGCCCGGTATTGAAAACGGCGGTCGGCTACAGCTGAAAGGGCCGAATATCATGAATGGCTATCTGCGCGTGGAAAAACCGGGCGTGCTGGAGGTGCCGTCGGCGGAAAACGCCAGAGGCGAAACTGAGCGCGGCTGGTACGACACGGGCGATATTGTACGCTTCGATGAAAATGGTTTTGTGCAGATTCAGGGGCGCGCGAAACGCTTTGCGAAAATTGCTGGCGAAATGGTCTCGCTGGAGATGGTCGAGCAACTGGCGCTTGGCGTTTCGGCGGACAAAATGCACGCTACCGCCATTAAAAGCGATGCCAGCAAAGGTGAAGCGCTGGTACTGTTTACGACTGACAGCGAACTCACCCGAGAAAAGTTACAGCACTATGCCCGTGAACACGGTATTCCGGAACTGGCCGTCCCGCGTGATATCCGTTATCTGAAACAGCTTCCCTTGCTTGGCAGCGGGAAACCCGATTTTGTGACGCTGAAAAGTTGGGTGGATGCGCCGGAACAACATCATGAGTGAGTCAGTACGTACTAACACCTCCATCTGGTCGAAAGGGATGCTGTCGGTGATTGTCGCGCAGTTTCTCTCGGCTTTTGGCGATAATGCGCTGCTGTTCGCGACGCTGGCACTGCTGAAAGCTCAGTTTTACCCGGACTGGAGCCAGCCTGTTTTGCAAATGGTGTTTGTGGGCGCTTACATTCTTTTTGCGCCGTTTGTCGGCCAGATAGCGGACAGCTTTGCCAAAGGCCGGGTGATGATGGTCGCCAATGGTCTTAAACTGGCGGGAGCGGCAGGTATCTGCCTCGGCGTAAATCCTTTTGTCGGTTATACGTTGGTCGGGATTGGCGCGGCGGCTTATTCTCCGGCGAAATACGGTATTCTGGGCGAACTGACGACGGGCGATAAGCTGGTGAAAGCCAATGGCCTGATGGAAGCCTCTACGATTGCGGCGATTTTGCTCGGTTCCGTCGCGGGCGGCGTATTGGCCGACTGGCATGTCATCGCTGCGCTGGTTGCCTGCGCGTTGGCCTACGCTGGCGCAGTGGCGGCGAACCTGTTTATCCCGAAGCTTGTGGCGGCGCGTCCAGGACAATCCTGGCGGTTGTCGGCGATGACGCGTAGCTTCTTCAGCGCTTGCGTTGTCCTTTGGCGTAACGGTGAAACGCGTTTTTCGCTGGTGGGGACCGGGCTATTCTGGGGCGCAGGCGTGACGCTGCGTTTTCTGCTGGTGCTGTGGGTGCCGGTGGCGCTGGGTATTACGGATAACGCCACGCCGACTTACCTGAACGCCATGGTGGCGGTAGGCATTGTGGTCGGCGCGGGCGCGGCGGCAAAACTGGTGACGCTGGAGACCGTATCGCGCTGTATGCCCGCCGGGATTTTGATTGGCGTTGTGGTTGCGATCTTCTCATTACAGCACGCATTGCTGCCTGCTTATGCCTTGTTGCTGTTGATAGGTATGCTGGGCGGCTTTTTTGTGGTGCCGCTCAACGCCTTGCTCCAGGAGCGCGGTAAGAAGAGCGTTGGCGCCGGGAATGCCATTGCCGTACAAAATCTGGGCGAGAATAGCGCCATGCTATTAATGCTGGGACTGTACTCGCTGGCGGTGCTGGTTGGCGTTCCGGCAGTGGCGATAGGTATCGGCTTTGGCGTGCTGTTCGCGCTGGCGATCGCGGCGCTGTGGATCTGGCAGCGCCGGCAGGCATCATACTGAGTGAATATGCCGGGCGGCGAGCGCGCGTTATCCGGCTTACATTGTCTCTGTAAGCCCGGAAGCGTAGCGCCACCGGGCACTGACCATCACGGTGCCGGGTAGGTATAAACCTGATGCGCCGCCTCAATCTCCGCCAGAACCTCTTCGCTTAACGTCAGATGCAGACTTTCCACATTCGTCTTGAGCTGCGCCATCGTGGTTGCGCCCAGTAACGTACTGGCGACAAACGGCTGGCGGCGAACAAAGGCCAGCGCCATCTGCGCCGGATCAAGATTGTGACGCTTCGCGATATCGACGTAGGCGGCAACGGCTTTTTGCGCCTGTTCGCCGCTGTAACGTGTGAAGCGGCTGAACAAGGTATTCCGCGCGCCTGCGGGTTTGGCCCCGTTCAGGTATTTACCGGTTAATGTGCCAAACGCCAGACAGGAATAGGCGAGCAATTCAACACCTTCATACTGGCTGACTTCCGCCAGTCCGACCTCGTAGCTGCGGTTTAACAGGCTATAGGGGTTCTGGATCGTGACAATACGCGGCAGGTCATGTTTTTCCGCCAGATGCAGATAGCGCATAACGCCAAACGCTGTCTCATTTGAAACGCCAATATAACGAATCTTACCCGCTCGCTGAAACTCACTTAGCGCGTCTAACGTCTCCAGCAGACTTACTACTGGCGTGGAGTCCGTCCAGTTATAGCCGAGTTTACCGAAGCAGTTAGTGGGGCGCTGCGGCCAGTGCACCTGATACAAATCCAGATAGTCGGTCTGCAATCGGGTCAAACTGTCGTGTAGCGCTTCGCGAATATTTTTACGATCCAGCGCCTGATGAGGCCGGATGCCTTGATCATTATTACGTGCCGGTCCGCTAACTTTGCTGGCGATGATCAGTTTTTCACGGTTGCCGCGTTTGGCGAGCCAGTTACCGATATAGGACTCCGTCAGCCCTTGTGTTTCCGGGCGCGGCGGTACCGGATACATCTCGGCGGCGTCGATAAGGTTAATGCCATTTGCGATGGCATAGTCGAGCTGTGCGTGAGCGTCGGCTTCGCTGTTTTGTTCACCAAATGTCATTGTGCCCAGCCCTAGCGTACTTACTTCGAGCGAGCTGTGGGGTATACGGTGATAGTGCATAGCCGTTTCCTTTTTATTATGAAGTCAGAAATTCCCGACAAAGGACAATAAAAATGGCAGAGGGAAGGCAAAAGGGAAAGTAAAATTGCAGGCTGCACGGCGTAATTGTTACCGGGCGTGGTCGCCACGCACCGTTACGGGACGCAGCCTGAAGGCTTGCAGAACGCTGACCTCGATCACAGGCCACCGCTTAACGTTCGATGATTTGAGACACTTCGTCACGGTTGATTTGCATCTCGTTTCCCTGTGCATCGGTATAGCTGACCAGACCGGTATCATCGTCAACTTGCGGTTTTCCATCGGTCAGGATCATACGACCATCTTTCGTCGCCATTACATAATCGCTGCTGCATCCGGATACCGCAAAAGCCAACCCTACTGCGGAAATTACAACTGCCCACTTTTTCATCCGTTTGTCCTCACATAGCCTGCATCTGATAATAGTCTGTTAATCATATGTCTGATAATAGTCTAGTAATAACGCGCAGCTCTGCATGTCGGAAGCAGCAAAATCTTAATCTGTGAGAAGAAAGGAAATAAAGTGAGTATTCGCTCCCCGGCGGGGGAGCGAGACAGGATTACAGCGGATTCTTTTTATTACGCAACAGGTTCAGGCTCTCTACTGCGATAGAGAAGAACATGGCGAAATAGATATACCCTTTCGGAACGTGAACGTCGAAACTTTCCAGAATCAGGGTAAAGCCAACCAGGATCAGAAAGGAGAGCGCCAGCATTTTTACCGACGGATGACGATCGACAAACTCGCCGATGGGCCGTGCCGCAAACATCATGACGCCCACGGCAATAACGACTGCCGCCATCATAATAAACAGATGATCGGAGAGGCCAACCGCTGTAATAACTGAATCAAGGCTGAAAATAATATCCAGCAGCATAATCTGTACTATTGCGCCCAGGAAAGAAGAAACCCGGGTTTTTAACCCTTCTTCTTCGCCTTCGATGGACTCATGGATCTCCTTGCTGGCTTTCCAGATTAAAAATAACCCGCCCAGTAACAGAATGAGATCGCGGGCGGAAATCGCTTCGCCGAAAAGCTCAAACAGCGGATTAGTCAGCCGAGTGACCCAGGCGATTGACGCCAGCAGCGCCAGGCGCATAACCATCGCCGCCGCCAACCCAAGCCGCCGTGCGTGGTTTCGTTGCGCCGTAGGAAGTTTTGCTACCACCAGAGAAAGAAAAATAATGTTGTCGATCCCAAGTACAATCTCCAGCAGCGTCAGCGTACCGAGCGCCAGCCAGGCATTGGGATCGGTTATCCATGCAAATAACATCGAACAAAGTCCTGCCAAAAAAAGAAGCGGTAATTATAGGCCCGTCGAGTGACGGGCGAAAGCCCAGGCTGAATTTGCGCAACCAGGAACGGTGTAAAATAGCGGCGACAATACGCTTACGTTTATCCGGCGCCGGTCCGATGCGTAGCCATAGCGGAGGCGCAGTTGCGCGTAGCGGACGTTACGGATTCTGCAATAAAAAATGGCGAGCCAGCAGCGCCTGCGTAAAATTTTTTTTCAGATAAAATCCACGCGGTAGCGTCAAAATAGGTTCCCCGCGCGCGCCGATAGCCTCGGTGAGCGCCCTGGCATTGGCGGCTTTGGGCCGCAGTTGTAAGACTTCGCCATGACGGGCGGTAATGCGTTCCACCTGGCCCAGCACTATCATGTCCATCAGCTCCTCCCAGTCGAGGCGTAGCTGCCTGTCCTCTTCTTCACTCGGACTCCAGAGTAGCGGCGAACCTACGCGGCGTTCGGCTAACGGTATGCTGCGATCGCCTTCGACCGGCACCCATAGCACGCGCTTCAATTTATGCCGTACGTGACTTGTCTCCCAGGTCACGCCGCTGTTACCGGTTAACGGCGCCACGCAAACAAAGGTTGTTTCCAGAGGACGACCCAGACTATCCACCGGGATGGTTTTCAGTTCTACGCCTAACGCGGCGAAATCCTGCTCCGGCTTGCTCCCGGCGCTGGCGCCGAGCCAGATCTCCAGCAAGACGCCGATCCAGCCTTTGTCTCGCTTCAAATCTTTAGGCGTGGTAATGCCGGCCATCGCCGCCAGCTCGCCTAACGTATAGCCGGAAAGCTGCCGCGCCTGGGCTAACAGCAATGCTTCCGAAGCAGGCGGAGTCAGTAGCGGACAAAGAGCGGACATGACAATTACCTTAGGTCAAAAAATGAGCAGTGATTTTATACCGTATGGGCAGAGTTTATCTTTTTCTGTGTCTTATATTCAATAGACTGATTTTTATTGCCTTTTTTGTGTTGTTTCTTCGTGTTGCGCAACGCTGAAGCGGGTTTTCCAATTCTGGTCACTGACAATAAACAGGATCTTACACTATGTTATCCACAGAAAGTTGGGATAACTGTGTAAAACCGCCACTACTGTTTCCATTTACAGCCTTGACGTGCGACGAAAATCGAAAATTCAGACAAATAGTGCGTAAGTTATTGGCACAATCTGTGGATAAAACCGACGCTGGTTGATCTTTCATCAGCATAAGGATCTTAGATGTGATGCTTGTCACGCTTTATGAAGGTGGCATGTAAGATTTGTCTATAACACAATGAATATAAGGCACTATTTTTACTGTTTTCCGCATGAGGAATTCAGACTGTTCTGGGTTTTCCCGTGGTAATTCCATACTTCTTCACAACTATATCCACAGAAAAGGTGAATAAAATGGCGCAAGGGCGTCATCATCTGTTTATAACTCGGCTATTTACTGTGAGTTATTCAATTGTTATTAGGCTGTGTCACTATTACAGAGTGGTTTACCGCCTCACTGGAGTATGAAACAATCGTTCATATATAAGGTTTATGTTGAGGTAGTCCGGTGATTGATGACGATGGCTACCGCCCAAATGTAGGTATCGTAATTTGTAATCGTCAGGGGCAGGTGATGTGGGCCCGGCGATTTGGTCAGCACTCCTGGCAGTTCCCGCAGGGCGGGATAAATCCAGGGGAGTCGGCAGAACAGGCGATGTACCGGGAACTGTTTGAAGAAGTTGGGTTAAGCCGTAAAGATGTGCGGATCCTTGCTTCTACTCGCAACTGGTTGCGTTACAAGTTACCAAAACGTTTGGTGCGTTGGGACACAAAGCCGGTATGTATCGGCCAGAAACAAAAGTGGTTTCTTTTGCAGTTAATGAGCGCCGACGCCGAAATCAATATGCAAACCAGCAGTACGCCGGAGTTTGACGGCTGGCGCTGGGTAAGTTACTGGTATCCGGTTCGACAAGTGGTGTCATTTAAACGCGATGTCTACCGCAGGGTAATGAAAGAGTTTGCAAGTGTTGTCATGGCGCTTCAGGATAATCCCCCTAAGCTACAAAGCGCGCCTGCTTATCGACGTAAAAGAGGTTAAGCCACGCAAATTATGCTCACTCGCCTGCGCGAAATAGTCGAAAAAGTGGCCAGTGCGCCGCGTCTGAACGAGGCGCTGAATATTCTGGTCACGGATATCTGTCTTGCGATGGATACTGAGGTTTGCTCGGTTTACCTGGCCGATCATGACCGACGCTGTTATTACCTGATGGCGACGCGGGGGTTGAAAAAACCGCGTGGTCGAACCGTTGCGCTTGCGTTTGATGAGGGGATCGTCGGTCTGGTGGGCAGACTGGCGGAACCCATTAACCTTGCCGATGCGCAAAAACATCCCAGCTTTAAATACATTCCTTCGGTAAAAGAGGAGCGTTTTCGCGCGTTTCTCGGCGTGCCGATCATTCAGCGTCGCCAACTTCTCGGCGTGCTGGTCGTACAGCAGCGCGAATTGCGCCAGTACGATGAAAGCGAAGAGTCTTTCCTCGTCACGCTCGCTACGCAGATGGCGGCTATCCTGTCACAGTCGCAGGTCACAGCGCTGTTCGGGCAATACCGGCAGACGCGAATCCGCGCGCTTCCTGCGGCGCCGGGCGTGGCTATCGCAACGGGCTGGCAAGACGCGACCATGCCGCTGATGGAACAGGTTTACGAAGCGTCTACGCTGGATACCTCTCTTGAACGCGAACGATTGACCGGCGCGCTGGAAGAGGCGGCGAACGAGTTCCGACGATACAGCAAACGCTTTGCCGCCGGCGCGCAAAAAGAGACGGCGGCCATTTTCGATCTGTACTCACACCTGCTTTCAGATGCCAGACTGCGTCGCGAACTCTTCGCCGAGGTCGACAAAGGCGCTGTTGCGGAGTGGGCCGTTAAAAAAATCATCGAAAAATTTGCCGAGCAATTTGCGGCGCTAACCGATAACTACCTCAAAGAACGTGCGGGAGACTTACGCACGCTGGGGCAGCGGCTGTTATTCCACCTTGATGATTCAGTTCAGGGGCCAAACGCCTGGCCGGAACGTTTTATTCTGGTCGCGGATGAGCTGTCGGCGACCACCCTGGCGGAGCTGCCGCAGGACAGGCTGGCGGGCGTTGTGGTGCGCGACGGCGCGGCAAACTCGCATGCGGCGATTATGGTGCGCGCGCTCGGTATCCCGACCGTCATGGGCGCTGATATCCAACCTTCGGTGCTACATCGCCGTACGTTGGTGGTGGATGGCTATCGCGGTGAATTACTGGTCGATCCTGAACCCGTGCTTATTCAGGAATATCAGCGGCTCATTAGTGAAGAGATAGAACTCAGTCGTCTGGCGGAGGACGACGTCAATCTTCCCGCCCAACTGAAAAGCGGCGAGCGAGTCAAAGTGATGCTGAATGCCGGGCTCAGTCCCGAGCATGAGGAAAAGTTAGGCAGTCGGATCGACGGTATCGGCCTGTACCGTACTGAAATTCCCTTTATGCTGCAAAGCGGGTTTCCCTCGGAAGAAGAGCAGGTGGCGCAGTATCAAGGGATGCTGCAAATGTTTAACGATAAACCGGTGACGCTGCGGACCCTGGATGTGGGAGCGGATAAGCAACTGCCCTATATGCCGATCAGCGAGGAGAACCCGTGTCTGGGCTGGCGCGGGATCCGCATTACGCTGGATCAGCCGGAGATCTTTTTGATCCAGGTCCGCGCGATGCTGCGCGCCAATGCGGCGACTGGCAACCTCAGCATTTTGCTGCCGATGGTCACCAGTATTGATGAAGTCGATGAAGCGCGGCGTCTGATCGAACGCGCCGGGCGCGAGGTCGAGGAGATGATCGGCTATGCGATCCCGAAACCGCGTATCGGCATTATGCTGGAAGTACCGTCAATGGTATTTATGCTGCCGCATCTGGCTAACCGGATCGACTTTATCTCGGTCGGCACCAACGATTTAACGCAATATATCCTGGCGGTAGATCGCAACAATACCCGCGTGGCCAGTATTTACGACAGTCTGCATCCGGCTATGCTGCGCGCACTGTCCATGATCGCGCAGGAAGCCGAAAAAAATGGTCTCGATCTTCGCTTGTGCGGCGAGATGGCGGGCGATCCGATGTGCGTGGCGATTCTTATCGGTCTGGGATATCGCCATCTTTCGATGAATGGCCGTTCGGTAGCGCGTGTGAAATATCTGCTGCGGCATATCGATTTTGAAGACGCGCAAACCCTTGCCAGACGCAGCCTTGAGGCGCAGATGGCGACCGAAGTGCGTCATCAGGTTGCGGCGTTTATGGAGCGCCGCGGGATGGGGGGATTGATTCGAGGAGGGTTGTAACGACTGGAGCGGGAAAAGAGAGTGACTGTGGATTCACGGCGCAGACAACACGCCTGCAAGGTGTAAGACAATGCGTATACATATCTTTTAACGGTAATCGGCATCTCGCTTTTAACCCTTGTGCTATTATTCGCACCTTTGGAGCGTCTGCAACGCGCAGGCGCGCTTATCAATCGCTATCTCTTCAGCGAAATAACAAGAAATTGTGGTGACAGATGACCAGTAGCTATCTGCATTTTCCGGACTTTGATCCGGTCATTTTCTCAATTGGGCCCGTCGCGCTTCACTGGTATGGCTTGATGTATCTGGTGGGGTTCGTTTTCGCGATGTGGTTGGCGGTGCGTCGCGCTAACCGTCCGGGAAGCGGTTGGACCAAAAACGAAGTTGAAAATTTACTCTATGCAGGTTTCCTGGGGGTCTTCCTGGGGGGGCGTATTGGCTATGTCCTGTTTTATAACTTCCCTCTGTTTCTGGATAACCCGCTCTATTTATTCCGCGTCTGGGACGGCGGCATGTCCTTCCACGGCGGGCTTATCGGCGTGATACTGGTGATGATTATCTTCGCCAGGCGCACGAAGCGCTCGTTCTTTCAGGTGTCTGATTTTATTGCGCCGTTAATTCCGTTCGGCCTGGGCGCCGGGCGTCTGGGCAACTTTATCAACGGTGAATTGTGGGGGCGCGTCGATCCTGACTTCCGGTTTGCCATGCTCTTTCCTGGCTCACGCGCGGAAGATATTGCGCTGCTGCCGTCACATCCGCAATGGCAGCCTATTTTTGATACCTACGGCGTATTGCCGCGCCACCCTTCCCAGTTGTATGAGCTGGCATTAGAAGGCGTGGTGCTGTTTATCATCCTTAATCTCTTTATTCGCAAACCGCGTCCGATGGGCGCAGTCTCCGGATTATTCCTGATTGGCTATGGCGCGTTTCGTATCATTGTTGAATTCTTCCGCCAGCCGGACGCGCAATTTACCGGCGCGTGGGTACAGTACATCAGCATGGGGCAGATTCTCTCTATCCCGATGATTATCGCTGGCGCGATCATGATGGTTTGGGCATATCGCCGCCGCCCGCAGCAACACGTTTCCTGAGGAACCATGAAACAGTATTTAGAACTGATGCAAAAAGTGCTGGATGAAGGCACACAGAAAAACGACCGTACCGGCACCGGCACGCTTTCCATTTTTGGCCATCAGATGCGTTTTAACCTGCAGGAAGGCTTTCCTCTGGTGACGACAAAACGCTGCCATTTACGTTCAATTATTCACGAACTGCTATGGTTTTTGCAGGGCGATACCAACATCGCTTACCTGCACGAAAATAATGTCACCATCTGGGACGAATGGGCCGATGAGAACGGCGATTTAGGCCCGGTTTATGGGAAGCAGTGGCGTGCATGGCCAACACCGGATGGCCGCCATATCGATCAGATCGCCACGGTCTTAAGCCAGCTTAAAAACGACCCGGACTCTCGCCGTATTATCGTTTCTGCGTGGAACGTCGGCGAGCTGGATAAGATGGCGCTGGCGCCGTGTCACGCCTTTTTCCAGTTTTATGTCGCAGATGGAAAACTCTCCTGTCAGCTTTATCAGCGCTCCTGCGATGTGTTCCTCGGTCTGCCGTTCAACATTGCCAGCTACGCGTTACTGGTGCATATGATGGCGCAACAGTGCGACCTGGACGTCGGCGATTTTGTCTGGACCGGCGGCGACACGCACCTGTACAGCAACCATATGGAGCAGACGCACCTGCAATTAAGCCGTGAACCGCGCGCGCTGCCGAAGTTGGTCATTAAGCGTAAACCCGATTCGCTTTTTGACTACCGGTTCGATGATTTCGAAATTGAAGGCTATGATCCGCACCCCGGTATTAAAGCGCCGGTCGCTATCTAAGCGCTGACGATCCTGCCATAACCGACGTCATTGCGCGTCGGTTTTTTTTACCCTTCGTCTCAATCTTCGGCGCGGATTCCTGAAATTTTGCAACGCGCTGCAAGACATGAACTTTTTTCCGTAACGCGCCGAACAATCTGTATTTGGCGCTCGTTATTTTTCTTCCGCCCGCCATACTGCCGACATGAAAAAACAACAGGGCTATACGCTCATTGAAACGGTGGTCGCGATGTCGCTCATTATCATTCTCAGCGCCACAGGACTTTATGGCTGGCAACGCTGGCAGCAGCAACAGCGCCTGTGGCAAACCGCATGTCAGGTGCGGGATTACCTGCTGCAACTTCGTGAGGACGCTCACTGGCATAACCGCGATCACATTCTTCGCGTGGTCAGCGAAGGCGGTTCATGGTGCTTTGTCAGCTCTGTTGCTACGCAAACATCGTGTACGCCATCTTCCCCCTTTGTGTTTACGCCCGACTGGCGTGATGTCGTCCTTGCCGATATCACGCCGTCGTTAGCCTTCTTTGGCCTGCGCAATACGGCATGGGCAGGGCACATCGTACTGAAAAACGCTGCCGGAGAGTGGCGTCTGGTCGTCTCCTCCTGGGGGCGAATCAGGCTATGCGAGCGTAACGAGGCCGCCACGTGTCAATAACCACGCGGGGGTTCTCGCTACTGGAAGTTGTGCTGGCGATGGCGATAGGTTCCATTTTACTGCTTGGGTCCGCACGATTTTTACCGGCGTTACAGCGTGAGATCTGGCACAACACGCGACAGTTATCGCTGGAAGATGAAATCTGGCAGCGAACCTATACCGTAGCGAAGCATCTTCAACGTGCGGGTTACTGTCATGGCCACTGTATTGGCGAAGGGTTACATCTTGCCGAACAGGGGCAATGCGTCATCGTTCAGTGGGACGGGAATAATAACGGTGTCTGGGATACCATACCGGCGAAAGAGGCCGACCAGACCGGGTTTCGTGTGAAGGATAACGTTCTGGAGACATTACGCGGAGCAACATCTTGCCAGGGTAAGGGATGGGAAAAAATGACCGATCCCAATACGGTACTCATCACGGCGTTTACCGTTGAGCGCCGGGATATAACGGGATTCTCGCCAGTGCTCATGCTGCATCTGCGCGGCGCCAGCAAAGCCGAGCCTCAGACGGCTATTGACGCGCAATACAGCGTAACGGGATTTAATCTGTGAATCGGGAACGTGGCGCTTCTTCGCTAATACTGGCGCTTTTAATACTGATTCTGGGTAGTCTGCTATTGCAAGGCGTAAATCAGCAGCAGGCCAGCTATGCCGCCCGCGTGACGACGCAGAGCATGGCGATACAACGCCAGGCGCTCGTACAGTCGGCGCTGGAATGGGGGCGGGGGCAGCTATGGTCAGGCGTAACCGAAATGGAATGTCGGCGCTATTCCCCTTCAGGAGCGAGGGTCTGTTTGCGGAGATTATCGGGGGATGAGGTGGTGATGGCGGCGCAAGATGATGGCATGACGTTATGGCGTTTGGGCAACGTCATTCAGGGAAGCATTGTCTTTTCTCCCTACGGCTGGAGCGATTTTTGTCCGTTAAAAGAGGTGGCGTTATGTCGCATCCCCTGAATTTACAACGCGGGTTTAGCCTCCCGGAAGTTTTAGTGGCGATGGTTCTAATGGTAATGATCGTCACCGCGCTGTCAGGCTATCAGCGGGTATTAATGCACAGTTTTGCATTACGACACCAGTATCTTCAGATCTGGCGGCAGGCGTGGCAGCAAACGGCGCTGTATCCATTTTCGCCTGCTGAAGGCTGGAAGGCCAACCGGATGCAGACAACGCAATCGGGATGTGTCAGCATCAGCGTCACGATGGTTTCACCCTCTGGCAGGCAGGGGCAGATGACGCGCTTGCATTGTCCAAATCGTTAATCGTCAGGAGTAATTATGTTAAGGGTCTACCACTCCAATCGTCTGGATGTGCTGGAAGCGTTGATGGAATTCATCGTCGAACGCGAGCGGCTGGATGATCCCTTTGAACCAGAAATGATTCTGGTACAAAGCACGGGTATGGCGCAGTGGCTGCAGATGACCCTTTCACAAAAGTTTGGTATTGCGGCGAATATCGCTTTTCCGTTACCGGCGAGTTTTATCTGGGAGATGTTTGTTCGCGTGTTGCCGGATATCCCCAAAGAAAGCGCTTTCAGCAAACAAAGCATGAGCTGGAAACTGATGACCTTGCTGCCGCAGTTGCTGGATAAGGATGAGTTTGTACTGCTGCGCCATTATCTGACCGACGACACCGATAAACGCAAACTCTTTCAGCTTTCCGCGCGCGCCGCCGACCTGTTCGATCAGTATCTGGTTTATCGGCCTGACTGGCTTACGCAGTGGGAAGCGGGAAAAACCGTGGAAGGTCTGGGGGAGGCGCAAAACTGGCAGGCGCCGCTGTGGAAAGCATTGGTGGAATATACCGCCGCGCTGGGGCAGCCGCGCTGGCATCGCGCCAATCTCTACCAACGCTTTATTCAAACGCTGGAGAGCGCGACCGCCTGCCCGCCAGGGTTGCCGTCCCGCGTTTTTATTTGCGGCATTTCCGCGTTACCGCCAGTGTATCTCAGAGCATTGCAGGCGCTGGGTAAACATATTGAAATCCATCTCCTTTTTACTAATCCGTGTCGGTATTACTGGGGGGACATTAAAGACCCTGCCTGGCTGGCAAAACTTATGGCTCGCCAGCGTCGTCACAGTTTTGAAGACCGTCATTTACCGTTGTTCCGTGAAAACCAGAATCCGGAAGCCTTATTTAACAGCGACGGTGAACAGGATATCGGTAATCCGCTACTGGCCTCATGGGGAAAACTGGGACGGGATTATATCTACCTGCTATCTGAACTGGAAAATAGCCAGGAGCTGGATGCGTTTGCTGATATTACGCCAGATAATCTTTTGCATCGGATTCAGGCGGATATTCTTGAACTGGAAAGCCATGCGGTGGCGGGCGTAAATCTTGAGGAGTATTCACGCAGCGACAATAAGCGTCTGCTCGATCCTGAGGATAACAGTCTCTCTTTTCACGTTTGTCACAGCCCGCAGCGCGAGGTGGAGATACTGCACGATCGCCTGCTGGCGATGCTGGAAGCCGATCCGACGCTAACGCCGCGCGACATTATCGTTATGGTGGCTGATATTGACAGCTATAGCCCGTTTATCCAGGCGGTATTTGGTAGCGCGCCAACGGAGCGCTATCTGCCTTATGCCATTTCCGATCGGCGGGCGCGTCAGTCACATCCGGTGTTACAGGCATTTATCAGCCTACTTTCGTTACCGGACAGCCGCTTTGTCTCCGAGGATGTTCTGGCGTTGTTAGACGTACCGGTATTGGCTGCCCGCTTTACGATCAACGAAGAAGGGTTGCGTTATTTGCGCTTGTGGGTCAATGAGTCAGGCATTCGTTGGGGAATTGACGATGACAACGTACGAGAGCTGGAACTTCCTGCCACGGGGCAGCATACATGGCAATTTGGCCTGACGCGTATGCTGCTGGGGTATGCGATGGAAAGCGCCCAGGGCGAGTGGCAGTCGGTTCTGCCTTATGACGAATCCAGCGGTCTGATTGCTGAGCTGGTCGGGCATCTGGCTTCGCTGCTGATGCAGCTTAATATCTGGCGGCGCGGTCTGGCGCAGGAGCGACCGCTGGAAGAGTGGTTGCCCGTTTGTCGCGACATGCTCAATGATTTCTTCCTGCCCGATGCGGACACGGAAGCGGCAATGACATTGATTGAACAGCAGTGGCAGGCCATTATCGCCGAAGGTGTCGCGGCGGAATATGGCGATGCGGTACCGATTTCGCTACTGCGGGATGAACTGGCGCAGCGTCTGGATCAGGAACGTATTAGCCAGCGCTTCCTGGCGGGCCCCATCAATATTTGTACGCTGATGCCGATGCGTTCCATTCCGTTCAGAGTCGTTTGCCTGCTGGGAATGAACGACGGCGTATACCCGCGCCAGCTTGCGCCGTTGGGCTTTGACCTGATGAGCCAAAAACCCATGCGCGGGGATCGTAGCCGTCGCGACGATGACCGCTACCTGTTTCTGGAAGCGTTAATCTCGGCGCAGCAGACGCTGTATATCAGCTACATCGGTCGCTCCATCCAGGATAATAGCGAACGCTTTCCCTCTGTACTGGTGCAAGAATTGGTGGATTACATCGGGCAAAGCCACTATTTGCCGGGCGACGAAACGCTGACCTGTGATGAGAGCGAAGCACGAGTCAAAGCGCATATTACGCGTCTGCATACCCGTATGCCTTTTGATGCGCAAAATTACCAACCCGGCGAACAGCAAAGTTATGCCAGAGAGTGGTTGCCTGCGGCGAGTCAGTCGGGGAAAGCGCATTCTGACTTTGTGCAGCCGCTTCCTTTTACGATGCCGGAAACATTGACTCTGGAAAGTCTGCAGCGTTTTTGGGCCCATCCGGTACGCGCATTTTTTCAGATGCGGCTTCAGGTTAATTTCCGCTCGGAAGAGAGTGAGATTCCTGATGCGGAACCGTTTGAATTAGAGGGATTGACGCGATATCAACTTAACCAACAGTTGCTCAATACGCTGGTTGAAGAGGACGATGCCGAACGCTTGTTCCGCCGTTTCCGGGCTGCGGGAGAGTTGCCTTATGGCGCGTTTGGCGAAATATTCTGGGATGCGCAATGTCAGGAGATGCAGCAACTGGCAAGCCGGGTCATCGCCTGCCGTAAGCCGAGCCAAAGCCTGGAAGTGGATCTGCTTTGCAATGGCGTTCAGCTAACCGGCTGGCTACCGCAGGTACAGGAGGATGGATTATTGCGCTGGCGTCCCGCTTTAATCAGCGTTGCGCAAGGTGTGCAACTTTGGCTGGAACACCTTGTCTATTGTGCCAGCGGCGGGAGTGGCGAAAGTCGCCTGTTTTTGCGCAAAGAGGGAGAGTGGCGATTTCCGCCTCTTGATAAAACGCAGGCAATGGCTTACCTGGCGCAACTGATTGAAGGCTACCGGGAAGGCATGTCTTCTCCGCTATTGGTACTGCCGGAAAGCGGCGGCGCATGGATAAAAGCCTGTTATGACGCTGAAAATGATGTCATGTTAGACGACGATGATACCTTACAGAAGGCCAGGACAAAGTTTTTACAGGCTTATGAAGGCAACATGATGGTGAGCGGCGAAGGCGAAGATATCTGGTATCAACGTCTTTGGCGTCAGCTGGAATCTGAAACGTTGCAGGCTATCATTGCGCAGTCACGGCATTACCTGTTACCGCTGTTTCGTTTTAATCAGTCTCGTTGATTGTATGAAAATCGCGCCATTAAAAGGCTTCGACTATGATGCGCTCTTCGTCACGGACTGATTACTGATAAAAAGATGCTGCCTGGTTCAGCACAATAATATCCCGTTCTGCTCAGGTCGATGGTTTATGTGACCATACAGATGAGTGGGAATGAAAGTTAATGATGAGGTCCGTGAATGCCCCGCAGCACCTGGTTCAAAGTGTTATTGTTATTGGTCGCCCTCTGGGGGCCTGCAGTTCAGGCGGATATCGGTTGGCAACCGCTGCAAGAAACTATCCGTAAAAGCGATAAAGATACCCGGCAGTATCAGGCGATACGTCTTGATAATGACATGGTGGTGTTGCTGGTATCCGATCCGCAGGCTGTAAAGTCGCTTTCAGCGTTAGTGGTGCCCGTTGGATCGCTTGAAGATCCTGAGGCTCATCAGGGGCTTGCTCATTATCTTGAGCATATGTGCCTGATGGGGTCAAAAAAATATCCGCAGGCGGA
Source organism: Salmonella sp. A29-2 (assembly GCF_020150755.1). NCBI lineage: Bacteria > Pseudomonadati > Pseudomonadota > Gammaproteobacteria > Enterobacterales > Enterobacteriaceae > Salmonella > Salmonella sp. A29-2. The sequence goes on from NZ_CP083731.1 coordinate 888,605, forward strand.
TAGCCTTGCCGAATACCTTAAAAGACATGGCGGTAGCCACAACGCCAGCACCGCGCCTTATCGAACAGCCTTCTACCTGGAGGTTGAAAACGACGCGCTTCCAGGCGCCGTAGATCGCCTGGCCGACGCCATTGCCGCGCCATTGCTCGATAAAAAATACGCCGAACGCGAACGAAACGCGGTGAATGCCGAGCTGACGATGGCGCGCACCCGCGACGGTATGCGTATGGCGCAGGTAAGCGCCGAAACCATTAACCCAGCGCATCCAGGCTCGCACTTTTCTGGCGGCAATCTGGAAACGCTAAGCGATAAGCCGGGCAATCCGGTGCAACAGGCGTTGATCGCTTTTCATGAAAAATACTATTCAGCTAATCTGATGAAGGCGGTGATTTACAGTAATAAACCCTTGCCGGAACTGGCGAGTATTGCCGCCGCAACCTATGGTCGCGTGCCGAATAAACAGATTAAAAAACCGGAAATTACCGTACCTGTCATCACCGAGGCGCAGAAGGGCATCATTATTCATTACGTGCCGGCGCTACCGCGTAAAGTGCTGCGCGTGGAGTTTCGTATTGATAACAATAGCGCGCAGTTCCGTAGCAAGACCGATGAACTGGTCTCTTATCTGATTGGCAATCGTAGCCCGGGGACGCTCTCTGACTGGCTGCAAAAACAAGGACTGGTCGAAGGTATTAGCGCGGATTCCGATCCGATTGTTAATGGTAACAGCGGCGTATTTGCCATTTCGGCAACGCTGACTGATAAAGGTTTGGCCAATCGTGATGAAGTCGTCGCAGCTATCTTTAGCTATCTCAATACGTTACGTGAAAAAGGGATAGATAAACGTTACTTTGACGAGCTGGCGCATGTGCTGGATCTCGACTTCCGCTATCCGTCGATTACCCGCGATATGGACTATGTCGAGTGGCTGGCGGACACTATGATCCGCGTCCCGGTAGCGCATACGCTGGATGCGGCGAATATCGCCGATCGTTACGATCCTGCCGCTATCAAAAATCGCCTGGCGATGATGACGCCGCAGAATGCGCGCATCTGGTACATCAGTCCCCAGGAACCCCATAATAAGATTGCGTATTTTGTGGATGCGCCTTATCAGGTCGATAAGATTAGCGAACAGACGTTTAAAAACTGGCAGCAAAAAGCACAGGGCATTGCGTTGTCGCTGCCGGAGTTAAACCCCTATATTCCTGATGATTTTACGCTTGTTAAGAATGACAAAAACTACGTGCGGCCAGAACTGATTGTCGATAAAGCGGATTTGCGCGTGGTTTATGCGCCGAGTCGTTATTTCGCCAGCGAGCCAAAAGCTGACGTGAGCGTGGTATTGCGTAACCCGCAGGCGATGGACAGCGCCCGCAATCAGGTACTGTTCGCCCTTAATGATTATCTGGCGGGAATGGCGCTAGATCAGCTCAGTAACCAGGCGGCAGTGGGTGGCATTAGCTTTTCTACTAACGTCAACAATGGTCTGATGGTCACTGCGAACGGTTATACCCAGCGTTTGCCGCAGCTTTTCCTGGCGTTGCTGGAAGGATATTTTAGCTACGACGCCACGGAGGAACAGCTGGCGCAGGCGAAATCCTGGTATACGCAGATGATGGATTCTGCGGAGAAGGGAAAAGCCTACGAACAGGCGATTATGCCGGTGCAGATGATTTCGCAGGTGCCTTATTTTTCCCGTGATGAACGTCGCGCTTTGCTGCCGTCCATTACGTTAAAAGAGGTGATGGCCTATCGTAATGCGTTAAAAACGGGCGCTCGTCCGGAATTTCTGGTTATAGGAAATATGAGCGAAGCCCAGGCGACCTCTCTGGCGCAAGATGTCCAAAAACAGCTCGCGGCGAACGGATCGGCGTGGTGTCGCAACAAAGACGTAGTGGTTGAGAAAAAGCAGTCCGTAATATTTGAAAAAGCGGGCAGTAGCACCGACTCCGCGTTAGCCGCGGTCTTTGTCCCGGTCGGCTACGACGAGTACGTCAGCGCTGCCTACAGCGCGATGCTAGGTCAGATTGTTCAACCGTGGTTTTACAATCAGCTACGAACCGAAGAGCAACTGGGATACGCCGTTTTCGCCTTTCCGATGAGCGTTGGCCGTCAGTGGGGAATGGGATTCCTGCTACAGAGCAACGATAAACAGCCCTCTTACCTGTGGCAACGCTATCAGGCATTTTTCCCTGACGCCGAGGCGAAGCTGAGGGCGATGAAGCCGGAAGAGTTCGCCCAAATTCAGCAGGCGATCATTACGCAAATGCGCCAGGCGCCGCAAACGTTGGGCGAAGAAGCATCCCGTTTAAGCAAGGATTTCGATCGGGGTAATATGCGCTTTGACTCGCGTGATAAAATCATCGCTCAGATAAAATTGCTGACGCCACAAAAGCTTGCCGACTTCTTCCACCAGGCGGTGGTGGAACCACAAGGTATGGCAATATTGTCACAGATTGCTGGTAGCCAGAATGGAAAAGCAGAATACGTGCATCCGACAGGCTGGAAAGTGTGGGATAACGTCAGCGCATTGCAGCAAACGTTACCTCTAATGAGCGAAAAGAATGAATGATGTCGCCGAGACTCTTGATCCTCTGCGCTTGCCCCTGACAGGCGAGCGTCTGATTGAAGCATCAGCGGGCACAGGCAAAACGTTTACTATCGCGGCGCTGTATCTGCGGTTATTGCTCGGCCTGGGCGGCAGTGCCGCATTTCCCCGCCCGTTGACCGTTGAAGAACTGCTGGTGGTAACCTTTACGGAGGCCGCCACTGAAGAGCTGCGTGGGCGAATCCGCAGTAATATCCATGAGTTGCGCATCGCCTGTCTGCGGGAAAGCACGGATAATCCGCTGTATGCCCGCTTGCTGGAAGAAATTAGCGACAAAAAGCAGGCCGCGCAGTGGTTATTACTGGCGGAACGACAAATGGACGAGGCCGCGGTCTTTACCATCCACGGTTTTTGCCAGCGTATGCTCAGCCTGAACGCTTTCGAATCCGGTATGTTGTTTGAGCAACAGCTTATTGAAGACGAATCTTTGTTGCGTTATCAGGCCTGCGCCGATTTCTGGCGGCGTCATTGCTATCCGCTGCCGCGCGACATCGCGCAGGTGGTGTTTGACGTGTGGAAGGGACCGAAGGCGCTCTTAAAGGATATCGATCGTTATCTGCAGGGCGAAGCGCCGGTCATTAAAGCGCCGCCATCGCAGGAGGAGACGCTGGCATCGCGCCATGAACAGATCCTGGCGCGCATCAACCAGGTGAAGCAGCAGTGGTGTGAGGCGGTTAGCGAGCTGGACGCGCTGATCGAATCATCCGGCATCGATCGCAGAAAATTCAACCGCGGCAATCAGGCGAAATGGATCGAAAAGATCACCTCGTGGGCGCAAGAAGAGACGAAAAACTATCAATTACCCGAGGCGTTGGGAAAATTTTCACAGCGTTTTTTAGCTGAGCGCACCAAAGCTGGCGGCGTGACGCCCCAGCACCCATTGTTTGTCGCCATCGATAACCTGTTGGGCGAACCGCTATCGATTAAAGATCTGGTTCTTACTCGAGCGTTATCAGAGATCCGTGAAACGGTGGCTCAGGAAAAACGCCGGCGCGGCGAGCTGGGGTTTGACGATATGCTCAGCCGTTTAGATACCGCGCTGCGTAGTGAAAGCGGCGAGGCGCTGGCTGCGGCGATTCGTACCCGTTTTCCGGTGGCGATGATCGATGAATTTCAGGATACCGACCCACAACAGTACCGTATTTTTCGCCGTATCTGGCGACATCAACCCGATACGGCGCTATTGCTGATTGGCGATCCTAAACAGGCGATTTATGCGTTTCGTGGCGCGGATATCTTTACCTACATGAAGGCTCGCAGCGAAGTGAGCGCGCACTATACCCTTGACACTAACTGGCGCTCCGCGCCGGGGATGGTGAATAGCGTTAACAAGCTGTTCAGTCAGATGAATGACGCCTTTATGTTCCGCGATATTCCCTTCAGTCCGGTAAAGTTTGCGCCCAGAAACCAGTCGCTGCAATTTAAAGTGAATGACGCGCCTCAACCGGCGATGACCCTGTGGCTAATGGAGGGGGAAAGCTGCGGTTCGGGCGATTATCAAAGTTATATGGCGCAGGTGTGCGCCACGCAAATTCGCGACTGGCTGCGTGCCGGGCAAACGGGCGACGCGCTGCTGACGAACGGCGATTCGTCGCGGCCCGTTCGCGCCTCGGATATTAGCGTGCTGGTGCGCAGCAGGCGGGAAGCCGCGCTGATACGGGATGCGCTGACCTTACTGGCGATCCCCTCCGTCTATCTTTCTAACCGCGACAGCGTATTCGAAACGCTCGAAGCGCAGGAGATGCTGTGGGTGTTGCAGGCGGTGATGGCGCCCGAACGTGAGAATACGCTGCGTAGCGCTCTGGCGACATCAATGATGGGCCTTACCGCGCTGGATATCGAAACGCTTAACAATGATGAAAATGCGTGGGATGCGGTTGTTGAAGAGTTTGATGGCTACCGACAGATTTGGCATAAACGCGGCGTGATGCCTATGCTGCGCGCGCTAATGTCGGCGCGCAATATTGCTGAAAACCTGCTGGCGACGGCGGGAGGCGAACGTCGGCTGACGGATATTCTGCATATTAGCGAACTGTTACAGGAAGCCGGTTCGCAGCTGGAAAGCGAACATGCGCTGGTGCGTTGGCTGGCGCAACATATCCTTGAACCCGATAGCAATGCTTCCAGCCAGCAACTACGTCTGGAAAGCGATAAGCATCTGGTGCAAATCGTCACCATTCATAAATCGAAAGGTCTGGAATACCCGCTGGTCTGGTTACCTTTTATCACCCATTTCCGCGTGCAGGACCAGGCTTTTTATCACGACAGGCACTCCTACGAGGCGGTGCTGGACCTTAGTCACGCCGAAGAGAGCATAGCACTGGCGGAAGCCGAACGCCTGGCGGAAGACCTGCGCCTACTTTATGTCGCGCTGACCCGTGCAGTGTGGCATTGCAGCCTCGGCGTCGCGCCGCTGGTGCGGCGTCGTAGCGATAAGAAAGGCGAGACGGATGTGCACCAAAGCGCGCTTGGGCGACTCCTGCAAAAAGGCGAACCGATGGATGCCGCAGGCCTTCGCGCCTGTATTGAGGCGCTATGCGACGAGGATATCGTGTGTCGAACGCCAGGCAATACGGATAACGACCGCTGGCAAATTGCCGCTGCATCGCACGCGGAACTCAGCGCCAGAACGCTGCAACGCCTGCTTTATGATAGCTGGCGCGTCACTAGTTATTCCGGTTTGCAGCAGCGGGGACATAGCGTGGCGCAAGATCTTATTCCTCGTCTCGACATTGACGCCGCAGGCGTTGGCGAAGCGGCGGAAGCGCCGGCAATGACGCCGCATCACTTTCCTCGCGGGGCATCGCCGGGAACATTTTTGCACAGCCTGTTTGAAGAGCTTGATTTTACTCAACCGATAAACCCCCAATGGGTACAGGAAAAACTGGAGCTGAGTGGTTTTGAAACGCGATGGGAGCCCGTACTTACCCGCTGGCTGGACACCGTGTTGCACGTTCCCCTTAACGAGACGGGCGTTAGTCTGAGCGTGCTGACCGAGCGTGAAAAACAGGTCGAAATGGAGTTTTATCTGCCGATTGCCCAGCCGCTTACCGCCGGAGAGCTGGATGCGTTGATTCGTCGGTACGACCCGCTTTCAGCAGGTTGCCCTGCGCTGGATTTCATGCAGGTTCGCGGCATGTTAAAGGGCTTTATCGACCTGGTGTTCCGTTATGAGGGGCGCTATTACCTGCTCGACTATAAATCTAACTGGCTGGGCGAGGATAGCGCCGCTTATACCCAGACGGCGATGGCTGCGGCGATGCAGGCGCATCGCTATGATTTGCAGTACCAGCTTTATACGCTGGCATTGCATCGTTACCTTCGTCATCGAATGGCGAATTACGACTATGAACGCCATTTCGGCGGCGTCATCTATCTCTTTTTACGCGGGGTGGATAGCGAACGTCCGCAGCAGGGTATTTTTACCACTCGTCCTGCGGCGGCGTTAATTAACCAACTGGATGATATGTTTGCAGGTGAAATGAGTGAGGAGGCGCAATGACAATCCAGGAGCGGTTGCTGGAGGCCGTTGAACAAAAACTCTTACGGCCCATTGATGCCCAGTTTGCTTTAACCGTCGCCGGTAACGACGATCCCGCCGTGACGCTGGCGGCAGCGCTGCTTAGTCATGACGCAGGTGAAGGTCACGTGTGTCTGCCGTTGTCGCGTTTAACGTTAACGGAGGAGGCGCATCCCTTACTGGTCGCCTGGATAAGCGAAACGCCTACGCCAATCGACTGGAAAAAGCGGTTACTGGCGTCTGCGGCGGTTAGCTGCGGCGATAGCCCCGCGCCGTTAATTCTGTGCGGCGATCGCCTCTACCTGAATCGCATGTGGTGCAACGAGCGTACGGTTGCGCGCTTTTTTAACGAGGTTAACCAGGCCATCGCCGTAGATGAAGATCAGTTATCCCGTATTCTGGACGCGCTATTCCCTCCGACAGACGAGGTGAACTGGCAAAAGGTGGCCGCCGCCGTAGCGCTAACTCGCCGTATCTCCGTGATTTCAGGCGGTCCCGGCACCGGTAAAACCACCACCGTCGCGAAGCTGCTGGCGGCATTAATTCAAATGGCGGATGGCGAACGTTGCCGTATCCGGCTGGCGGCGCCGACCGGGAAAGCGGCCGCACGCCTGACGGAGTCGCTCGGCGCGGCGTTGCGTCAGCTTCCTCTTACCGATGCGCAGAAAAAGCGTATACCGGAGGACGCCAGTACGCTGCACCGACTGCTGGGCGCACAGCCCGGCAGCCAGCGATTACGCCATCATGCGGGCAACCCGCTGCATCTGGACGTGCTGGTGGTCGATGAAGCATCAATGATTGATTTGCCGATGATGTCACGTTTGATTGACGCTCTGCCGCCGCACGGGCGGGTCATTTTTCTTGGCGATCGCGATCAGTTGGCATCCGTTGAGGCGGGCGCTGTGTTGGGCGATATTTGCGCCTATGTCAACGCAGGGTTTACGGCGGAACGCGCCCGACAGCTAAGTCGACTAACAGGGAGCGCCATTCCGGCGGGGGCCGGAACGCAAGCCGCGTCTTTACGCGATAGCCTCTGTTTGTTGCAAAAGAGCTACCGTTTCGGCAGCGATTCTGGCATCGGCAAGCTGGCGGCGGCGATTAACTGCGGCGACAGGTCGGCAATCCAGGCGGTTTTTCAGCAGGGGTTTAACGATATAGAGAAGCGTACATTGCAAAGCAGCGACGATTATGCCGGGATGCTGGATGAAGCGCTGGCGGGCTATGGGCGCTACCTGCGGTTGCTGCATGAAAAAGCGGCGCCGGAGGCAATCCTGCAGGCTTTCAATGAGTATCAACTGCTTTGCGCGCTGCGTGAAGGCCCATTTGGCGTGAGGGGACTGAATGACCGCATTGAGCAGGCGATGGTGCAGCAACGAAAAATTCAGCGGCCCCCGCATTCTCGCTGGTACGAAGGGCGTCCGGTAATGATTGCGCGCAACGATAGCGCGTTGGGGCTATTTAACGGCGATATTGGTATTGCGCTCGATCGCGGGCAGGGGTTACGCGTCTGGTTTGTGATGCCGGACGGCACGATCAAGTCCGTTCAGCCCAGCCGTCTGCCGGAACATGATACAACCTGGGCGATGACGGTACATAAATCACAGGGGTCTGAATTTGATCACGCCGCGCTGATTTTACCCAGCCAGCGTTCGCCGGTCGTGACGCGGGAGCTGGTGTATACCGCGGTTACGCGAGCGCGGCGGCGGTTATCGCTGTATGCCGATGAACGGATCCTGGCAGGCGCGATTGTGACGCGTACGGAGCGGCGCAGCGGGCTAGCCACCTTATTTGATGAAGTCAGTCGTACCGGATAAGACGAGTTCTCGCCGGATGGCGACGCGTAGCGTCTTATCCGGCCTCCAAATGATGCTTTCGAGCGTAGGCCTGATAAGCGCAGCGCCATCAGGCCCACCTTGTTATCCTAAATCCGCCATCAGCACCTTTGAACGTCGCTGATAGTTATACATTTTTTTCTTGCTCTCAGGCAGTAACTCAATATCGACAGGCGTGAAACCGCGCTCCTGGAACCAGTGAATACTGCGCGTCGTCAGCACAAACAATTTACGCAGCCCCATTTGCCGCGCCTGGGCGGCAACCCGCTCCAGAAGCACTTCTCCACGCGATGAGCTGCGATAATCCGGATGCACCGCAACGCAGGCCATTTCGCCTATTTTCTCTTCCAAAAAAGGATACAGCGCCGCGCAGGCGATAGTCATATTATCGCGCTGAATAATGGTAAATTTATCGATCTCCATCTCCAGTTGTTCACGGGAACGGCGTACCAGAATGCCCTGCTGTTCCAGTGGGCGGATAAGCTCCAGAATACCGCCAATATCGTTGATGGTGGCGCGGCGGATCTGCTCGGCGCTCTCCATGACGATCTGCGTACCGATACCATCACGCGAGAACAATTCCTGTAATAGCGAGCCATCTTCCTGATAGCTGATCAGATGGCAACGACGAACGCCGCTACGACAGGCTTTTACCGCGCCGCGCAAAAAACGTACGGTTCCGGAGTTGTAATCGCCCAGCGCTTCCAACTCTTCCACCCGCGCCTGCGCTTCATTCGGGAAGAGTTCAGAAATGATGCCGCCCTCGCTATTGGTAACGCCCTGAGAAGAACAGAACCCGATCATTTTTTCCGCTTTCAATTTAACGGCGAGTTGAGTGGCAATCTCTTCTGAGGTCAGATTAAAACTTTCGCCGGTCACTGAGACGGCGACCGGCCCCATCAGAACGATCGCGCCGTTATCCAACTGGCGGTTGATCGCATCTTCATCAATGCGCCGGATACGGCCGCTATGACAGTAGTCCACGCCATCATCAACGCCCAGCGGCTGCGCAATGGTGAAATTGCCGCTGACGACATTAATGTGCGCGCCCTGCAACGGCGTATTGTTCAGACTCATCGACAGACGGGCGGTAATATCAAGCTGGAGTAAACCGGCGGCCTGTTTCACCAGCTCCAGTGCTTTGGCGTCCGTCACCCGCGTGTTTTTGTGGTAAATCGGTTCATGATGATGCGCGGCCAGATTGGCGTCGATTTGCGGTCGCGCGCCATACACCACGACAAGGCGAATACCGAGGCTATGCAGTAGCCCGATATCGCTAACGATGCTGGAAAAATTGTCATGCTCAATGGCTTCGCCGCCGAGCATAATGACAAAGGTTTTTCCGCGATGGGTGTTGATATAGGGAACTGAATGGCGAAACCCTTCTACCAGTTCGGTTTTACGTTCCTTTATCATTGCGCGCCCCACTAGTGAATTATTATTCGGAATTTATGTATTTTTATTCTGTTTTTACCCTCTGTGCAAGCGTAAATTTTATGCGGTCCGATCGCTTTTCTTAGTAATGCCGTGAATATAAAAAGAATGTTTACCCTTTTATAGATGACAGATTATGCGTCATTCGCTAAAGTTTCCGGTCAATTTGGATGAACTTTGTATGATCTCTATTTAGTTTTTGCTCGGGAGAAGCATGTCGGGAGCCAATTCAGCAATCAGCCGTCGCCGTTTACTACAAGGCGCGGGCGCCATGTGGCTATTAAGCGTGAGCCAGGTCGGGCTGGCTGCCGTAAGCCAGGTCGTTGCGGTGCGTATCTGGCCTGCGTCCAGCTATACCCGCGTCACGGTAGAGTCGAATCGTCTGCTGAAATATAAACAATTTGCCTTAAGTAACCCGGACCGCGTGGTGGTAGATATTGAGGATGTGAATCTGAACTCGGTGCTTAAAGGCATTGGTGCGCAGATTCGCAGCGACGATCCGTATATCAAATCCGCAAGGGTAGGGCAGTTTGATCCTAAGACTGTGCGTATGGTCTTTGAGCTAAAACAAAACGTGAAGCCGCAGCTATTTGCGCTGGCGCCTGTGGCAGGCTTTAAAGAACGTCTGGTGATGGATCTTTATCCTGCCAATGCGCAGGATATGCAGGATCCGCTGCTGGCGCTGCTGGAAGACTACAATAAAGGCGATCTGGATAAGCAGGTGCCGCCTTCGCAAAGCGGGCCGCAGCCCGGTAAAGCGGGGCGCGACCGCCCCATTGTTATTATGCTTGATCCGGGACACGGCGGCGAAGACCCCGGCGCGATAGGCAAATACAAAACGCGTGAAAAAGACGTGGTGCTCCAGATAGCCCGCCGCCTGCGCGCGTTGATCGAAAAAGAAGGCAACATGAAGGTCTATATGACGCGCAATGAAGACATCTTCATTCCGTTAAAAGTCCGGGTGGCGAAAGCGCAGAAACAGCGCGCCGACCTGTTTGTCTCTATTCATGCGGATGCCTTCACCAGCCGGCAGCCTAGCGGTTCATCCGTATTCGCACTATCGACCAAAGGCGCCACCAGTACCGCGGCGAAATATCTGGCGCAAACGCAGAACGCCTCGGACTTAATTGGCGGCGTGAGCAAAAGCGGTGACCGTTATGTCGACCATACGATGTTCGATATGGTGCAATCGCTGACCATTGCCGATAGTTTGAAATTCGGTAAAGCGGTGTTGAAGCAGCTTGGTAAAATTAATGACCTGCATAAAAACAAGGTCGAGCAGGCGGGGTTTGCGGTGTTAAAGGCGCCCGATATTCCGTCTATTCTGGTCGAGACGGCGTTTATCAGTAACATTGAAGAAGAACGCAAGCTCAAGACCGCGACGTTCCAGCAACAGGTCGCAGAGTCGATTCTGGCGGGCATTAAAGCCTATTTTGCCGATGGGGCGACGCTGGCGAGAAGAAGTTAACCTGAGATGACGGCGAGTTTATTGCGCGGGTAAGTAGGATGCTGCCCGCACTGTCGTTGCGGACCAGACGACAGATACAAAAAAACACCCGTAAGGGTGTTCATTAAGTTGGTTGCGGGGGCCGGATTTGAACCGACGACCTTCGGGTTATGAGCCCGACGAGCTACCAGGCTGCTCCACCCCGCGTCCGTCTAAACTTGCATTCTCATTGTAATTGGTTGCGGGGGCCGGATTTGAACCGACGACCTTCGGGTTATGAGCCCGACGAGCTACCAGGCTGCTCCACCCCGCGTCCGTGGATGCGCACTATACTCCGCTGAGCTTTTGTTGCAACCCTTTTTTCATATAAATCGCTAATTTCTCATGAATTGCGCAAATACACCGCAGATAGCGCGATTTTTAAACGAATTTACATAATGAGATCGCGATCGCATTTCATTACTCCGGACGGTTTGTTATCTTCACCGGGCACTTTCGATTACGCAGAAGACGAGACACCATGAAAGGACGTTGGGCAAAATATGTGGCGACAGGCGTAATGCTGGCAATGCTGGCTGCCTGTTCATCAAAACCGACCGATCGCGGTCAGCAATATAAGGACGGGAAATTTACCCAGCCCTTCTCCCTGGTAAACCAGCCGGACGCGGTGGGCGCGCCGATTAATGCTGGTGACTTTGCCGAGCAGGTCAACCAGATCCGTTCCGCGTCGCCGCGTTTATACACCAATCAAAGCAACGTCTATAACGCTGTCCAGAACTGGTTACGTTCCGGAGGCGATACGCGCACTATGCGCCAGTTTGGTATTGATGCCTGGCAGATGGAAGGCACCGACAACTACGGTAACGTCCAGTTCACGGGCTACTATACGCCCGTCGTTCAGGCTCGCCATACGCGCCAGGGCGCGTTCCAGTATCCTATCTATAGTATGCCGCCAAAACGCGGACGCTTACCGTCCCGCGCTCAGATCTACGCAGGCGCGCTGAGCGATAAGTACATCCTGGCCTGGAGTAATTCGCTGATGGATAACTTTATTATGGATGTCCAGGGCAGCGGTTATATTGATTTCGGTGATGGTAGTCCGCTGAACTTCTTTAGTTATGCCGGTAAAAACGGCTGGCCTTATCGCAGTATTGGTAAAGTGCTTATCGATCGCGGTGAAGTGAAAAAAGAAGATATGTCGATGCAGGCTATACGCGAATGGGGAGAGAAGCACAGCGAAGCGGAAGTGCGTGAATTACTGGAGCAGAACCCGTCGTTCGTCTTCTTTAAGCCGCAATCTTTTGCGCCGGTCAAAGGTGCCAGCGCTGTACCGCTGATTGGGCGAGCATCCGTCGCCTCCGACCGCAGCATCATTCCGCCTGGCACGACCTTGTTGGCGGAAGTACCGTTGCTGGATAACAACGGTAAATTTAGCGGTCAGTATGAGCTACGTTTGATGGTCGCGCTGGATGTCGGCGGAGCGATTAAAGGCCAGCACTTTGATATTTACCAGGGGATCGGCCCGGATGCCGGGCATCGTGCCGGATGGTATAATCACTATGGTCGCGTCTGGGTGTTAAAAAGCGCGCCGGGCGCCGGTAACGTGTTTAGCGGCTAATTGTGGTATTCTGCGACAACCGGATTGCCCGATAACGCGATCGCTATCGGGCCTGAAAATAGTGAGCAGGGGTGAGGAATAACCTCGCCTTTTTTTATTCTGAGGTCATATGTCAGTGGTGATAAGTGATGCCTGGCGCCAACGCTTTGGCGGCACCGCGCGTCTGTACGGTGAAAAAGCGCTGCAGCGGTTTGCTGAGGCGCATATCTGCGTCGTGGGAATCGGCGGGGTGGGATCATGGGCGGCAGAGGCGCTGGCGCGTACGGGCATCGGTGCGATTACGCTGATTGATATGGACGATGTCTGCGTGACCAATACGAACCGTCAGATCCATGCGTTGCGTGATAACGTCGGGTTGGCGAAAGCGGAAGTGATGGCCGAACGGATTCGGCAAATTAACCCGGAGTGCCGGGTAACGGTTATCGATGATTTCATCACGCCGGATAATGTGGCGGGTTATATGGACGCGGGTTTTACCTATGTCATTGACGCCATTGACAGCGTTCGTCCAAAAGCCGCTCTGATTGCGTACTGTCGCCGATATAAGGTTCCTTTAGTGACCACTGGCGGCGCGGGCGGGCAGATCGATCCGACGCAAATCCAGGTCGCTGATTTGGCGAAAACCATACAGGATCCGCTGGCGGCAAAACTGCGCGAGAGATTGAAACATAATTTTGGCGTAGTGAAGAACAGTAAAGGTAAGCTGGGCGTGGACTGTGTTTTTTCCACTGAAGCGCTGGTTTACCCACAGGCGGACGGTTCCGTATGCGCGATGAAAGCTACCGCAGAAGGGCCAAAACGGATGGATTGCGCCTCTGGCTTCGGCGCGGCGACGATGGTGACGGCAACGTTCGGTTTTGTCGCCGTTTCCCATGCGCTGAAGAAGATCATGGCTAAAGCGGCGCGACAAGAATAAAAGGACGGGGCGGAGTGTCACGCAGACGCGTATCCGGCCCTGCGCCCTTCGTTAGCGAAAGAAGCGCTGTACCCTGCCGAACACCGGTTTCAGACGGGCGCGGAGATAATGGGAATATAAATTTTCAGATATGCATAGAAACAACCCGAACCATACCGCACAAAAGCAGAGCAGTTCCGCGTAATTAATGTGCTCGCCAAATATCATAATGGCAAGTAAGAACTGTAAAGACGGCTCTATATATTGCGCCAGTCCGGTGACAATCAACGAGGTGTGATTTAACGCGATGGCAAATAATACCAGTGGAATGATCGTCACTGGCGCCGTCATAACATACAAAAAGAAAGGAGTATTAGCGGATATAATTGGTCCGCTATCGCTAAAGAGAAAAATTAATAGTGAGACAGGCAATGCCCATAATGTTTCAATCGTTATCGATGTCATCACATCATAATGTATAAACTTTCGCGCCAGGCCATATAGCGCAAATGATAATCCCATGGTTAGCGCCAGCGCCGGGAAATGCCGTAGCATGATAATTTGAAAAGTCAGGCCACAGACACCAGAAAAAACGGCGATGGCCTGAAACAACGACAGTTTTTCTTTAAGAAAAATGCATCCCAGCGCAATAACAAATAGCGGGTTGATAAAATAGCCGAGGCTGGCATCAAGCACCAGATGATGGGTTAGCGCATAAATAAAAGATGACCATGAGACAATCATCAAAAGTCCGGCGATCATGCAGAAGAAAAAAGATTTTTTATCTTTCCAGGCATCATGAAATCGCGTTCGCTGCCGAAATAACAATCTTACTGCCAGTAATAATGGAATTGACCAGAACACCCGGTATATCAATATTTGTGCGAGGTTCCCCCCTGATAAATATTGATAATATAAAGGTGTTAACCCCCATAATATAAATGCCAGCACCACAAACATAGTACCGTTACGCAGATATTTTTCCACTTATCCATATCCTGTTATAACTTCACCCGATGCGTATGAATTTTCCAGTTCTCCTGCTACGCTACATCGAGTGGCTTTATTTACTCTAAAATCTTCACGCCGTTTTAACATGGATTCTAACATTGTAATTTCATTGTGATAGCTGATAAAAATCAAAAGAATGCTTATCAGGGAAATCTGACGCCGAAACTAATAAAGTGACTGGATTATTTTATCTGCATCGCCTGACCGCCGCGGACGGCGCTGTCAGGCGACAGAATATTTACGCTATTTCAACGCTTATGCGTTGCGGCAACAATCGCTTCGCTCAGCGCGTTCAGCCCCTGACTACGTGAGGCGCTAAGCTGGGCGCGTAAACCCAGCTCATCAAACAGCGCCAGCGGTGAACGAGCCTGTAGTTCGGCGGCGTTTTTTCCTTCCACCGCGGTGAGCAATACCGCCAGCAGGCCGCGGACAATCCGCCCCTCACTGTCGCCGAAAAAGTGCATCGTTCCGTTATCTGATCGGGTAAAGCCCAGCCAGACGCGGTTCTCGCAGCCGGCTATCTCCTTCGCCTGCGCTTTGCATTCATCCGGCAGCGCGGGGAGCTGTTTTCCTAACAGAATCAACTGACGATATTTATCCTCCCACTGGGTCAGCGGGAGAAAGATAGCGCGTAACGTCTCTTCCGTTACCGTTGTGCCGAACGGGTGTCCGGTATAAAGAGGGTTTGTCATTAATCCACCAGCAGTTCCAGCGCGCGGTCAACGGCGTTAACCAACGCATCCACATCATGTTGGGTATTATACGGCGCAAAAGAGGCGCGCAGAGTCCCTGTGACGCCAAGTTCCGCCAGCAATGGCTGGGCGCAATGTTGCCCGGCCCGGAGCGCAATACCGTATTCCGCCAGCAGTGTCACCATATCGCCGTGGTGCACGCCGACAAAATCAAAGGCCAGCAGGCTGGAGTCCTGGCAGCGGAACGAACGAAAGCCCGGACGTTTCGCCAGTGCGTCTTCCGCCAGCGTCGCCAGCCCCCGGCTCCAGTTTTCGGCCTGTTCAATATCGATATCGGACAGCCATTCCAGCGCAGCGCTCAGGCCGATGACCCCGGCGACGTTCGGCGTCCCCGCTTCCAGCTTCCAGGGAGCGCTTTGAGTGGTGAAGCCTTCAAAGCTAACGTCACGGATCATCTTGCCGCCGCCGAGCCAGGGCGACATCGCCTCAAGAAGCTCCGGCTTACCGTACAGCACGCCGATACCGGTCGGGCCATACAGTTTGTGAGCGGAAAAAGCATAAAAATCGATATCAAGCTGCTGAACATCCGCCGGGAAGTGTACCGCGCCTTGCGCGCCATCTACCATCACGACCATTCCCGCTGCGTGAGCGGCGCTGATAGCGCTTGCGAGATCCGGGCAGCCGCCCGTTACGTTCGACATTTGCCCCAGCGCCAGAATGCGGCTGCGCGACGTGATCAGTTCCGGCAGACGCTCAACATCAGGAAGACGCCGGTCATTAAGCGGCAGTTTTATGACCTGCGCGCCGGTTTGTTGCGCCACCATCAGCCAGGGCACAAGGTTGGCGTGATGCTCGGCGACGCTAACGATAATTTCATCGCCGGGGCGCAGACGAGGACGGGCGTAACACTGCGCCACCATGTTGATCGCTTCGGTGGTGCCGCGTGTCCAGACGATACTTTTTTCATCGGGCGCGTTTAACAGTCGCGCCGCTTTTGCTCTGGCCGCTTCATATTGCGCCGTCAGGCGCTGCGCCTGCGCAAACTGGCTACGATGAACGTTACCGGCGCTCAAACAATAAAACTGGTGCGTGGCGTCAATGACTGCCTGTGGCTTTAATGCCGTGGCGGCGCTATCGAGATAAACACCCGCATCGGCTAGCGCGGGAAACTGCGCGCGAAACTGCGTGGGATTAAAAGCGTTCATGATATTCCTCGGTTCAGTTTACCGATCGTGGCGTAAAAGCGCGGCTGATACAAGGTTTGTCCTAACCATCGGAATCGTCTGTATATCCTGGCGAATTATGTAAAGGAGGTTATGCTGAATAATGTTAGGCGAATGTTTAAGCCTGTTACGGAGTCCGCTTTAAATAGCACAAACAGCTTTAAGGAGAAGAAGATGAAAAAGACTGCCGCAATTATCTCTGCATGTATGCTGACTTTTGCCCTGAGCGCCTGTTCCGGTCCTAATTACGTTATGCACACCAATGATGGACGTAGCATTGTGACCGACGGTAAACCCCAGACCGATAACGATACCGGTATGATTTCGTATAAAGACGCTAATGGCAACAAACAGCAGATCAATCGTACTGACGTGAAAGAGATGGTGGCTCTGGAAAACTAACCGTTTGTTATACAAAAAAAAGCACCGCAATATGGCGGTGCTACATTAATCACTATGGACAGACAGGGTAAATGTACAGGAAGTGAAAAAGGGTAGTCTCGCTACCGTGGTCTGAATCGCAGACCAATTGCAAACACAACAACACAACATCACAACCGTAAGCCAAAAGCCCATCAGAACACGCATTCCGATAAAACTTTTCGTTCCGGCTCAGGAAGTGCCGCCACTATAGGTATTTGCTGGTAGAACCTCAACGGACAATTTATAATGTCTCAGATTAAAAAAACTAATAGGTTACATGTTGTTGCCTATTTGTTAAATTCATTCGACATTAAGTCCAGAGGCCATGTCAAAACGATTACCTCCTTTAAATGCGTTACGCGTTTTTGATGCTGCCGCGCGCCATTTGAGCTTTACGCGAGCAGCGGAAGAACTTTTTGTGACGCAGGCCGCAGTAAGCCACCAAATTAAGTCACTTGAGGATTTTTTGGGGCTAAAACTGTTCCGCCGCCGCAATCGTTCGCTGCTGCTGACGGAAGAAGGCCAAAGCTATTTTCTCGACATTAAAGAGATATTTTCCCAGCTCACGGAAGCAACGCGTAAGCTCCAGGCACGCAGTGCCAAAGGGGCGCTGACGGTGAGTTTACCGCCCAGTTTTGCCATCCAGTGGCTGGTGCCCAGGCTCTCCAGCTTTAACTCAGCTTATCCGGGAATTGACGTTCGGATACAAGCCGTTGACCGTCAGGAAGATAAACTGGCAGACGATGTCGATGTCGCGATTTTTTATGGCCGGGGAAACTGGCCGGGCTTGCGCGTCGAAAAATTATACGCAGAATATTTACTGCCCGTCTGTTCTCCTTTATTGCTCACAGGCGAAAAACCGTTAAAAACGCCGGAAGATCTGGCGAAACACACGTTATTGCACGATGCCTCCCGGCGTGACTGGCAGGCCTATATTCGTCAGTTAGGGCTCAACCATATTAACGTTCAGCAAGGGCCGATATTTAGCCACAGCGCGATGGTGCTACAGGCCGCTATTCACGGACAGGGGATCGCGCTGGCGAATAATGTTATGGCGCAGTCGGAAATTGAAGCCGGGCGACTGGTGTGTCCATTTAACGATGTTCTGGTGAGTAAGAATGCTTTTTATCTGGTTTGTCATGACAGCCAGGCAGAACTGGGTAAAATAGCCGCCTTCCGTCAGTGGATTTTGGCGAAGGCGGCGACGGAGCAAGAAAAATTCCGTTTTCGTTACGAACAATAATTAACTTAGGGTATGACCATGACCAGCCGTTTTATGCTGATTGTCGCCGCTATCAGCGGTTTTATTTACGTTGCTCTGGGCGCGTTCGGGGCGCATGTTTTGAGTAAAACCCTGGGCGTGGTTGAAATGGGCTGGATTCAGACCGGCCTGCAATATCAGGCGTTCCACACGCTGGCGATCTTTGGCCTGGCGGTGGCGATGCAGCGCCGTATCAGCATCTGGTTTTACTGGAGCAGCGTTTTTCTGGCGCTGGGCACGGTGCTGTTTAGCGGCAGTCTGTACTGCCTTGCGCTTTCGCATCTGCGCCTGTGGGCGTATATCACGCCTGTCGGCGGCGTCAGTTTCCTGGTGGGCTGGGCGCTATTGCTGATTGGCGCCATTCGTATGAAACGTAAGGGCGCGAGCCATGAATAAAGTTGTCTTGCTCTGCCGTCCGGGGTTTGAAAAAGAGTGCGCTGCAGAAATTACCGATAAAGCGGGAAAACGGGAAATATTTGGTTTTGCACGCGTAAAAGAGAACGCAGGCTATGTCATTTATGAATGCTACCAGCCGGAAGATGGCGAAAAGCTGATTTCAGAACTGCCGTTCAGTTCGCTGATTTTCGCCCGCCAGTGGTTTGTGGTGGGGGAACTGCTGCAACATTTACCGCCGGAAGACAGAATTACGCCGATTGTCGGCATGTTGCAGGGCGTAGTGGAAAAGGGCGGCGAGCTGCGGGTTGAAGTCGCCGACACCAATGAAAGTAAAGAACTGATGAAGTTCTGCCGCAAATTTACGGTGCCGCTGCGCGCGGCTTTGCGTGATGCGGGCGTATTGACGAATTATGAAACGCCGAAGCGTCCGGTCGTTCATGTCTTTTTTATCGCGCCAGGATGTTGCTATACCGGTTATTCGTTCGCGCATAACAATTCACCGTTTTATATGGGCATCCCGCGTTTGAAGTTTCCGTCTGATGCGCCGAGCCGCTCAACGCTGAAACTGGAAGAGGCGCTCCACGTTTTCATCCCGGAAGATGAGTGGGATGAACGTCTGGCGAACGGCATGTATGCGGTGGATTTGGGCGCCTGTCCCGGCGGATGGACGTACCAGTTAGTGAAGCGCAATATGTGGGTCTACTCCGTAGATAACGGCCCTATGGCGCAAAGCCTGATGGACACCGGACAGGTGACCTGGTTGCGTGAGGATGGCTTCAGGTACCGTCCGAACCGGAATAATATTTCATGGATGGTCTGCGATATGGTGGAGAAGCCAGCCAAAGTCACCGCGTTAATGGCGCAGTGGCTGGTGAACGGCTGGTGTCGGGAGACGATTTTTAACCTTAAACTGCCGATGAAAAAACGCTATGAAGAGGTATCGCATAATCTGGCGTATCTTCAGGCGCAGTTGGATGAGCATGGCGTTAATGCGCAGATCCAGGCGCGTCAGCTTTATCACGATCGCGAAGAAGTGACGGTGCACGTGCGTCGGTTGTGGGCGGCTGTTGGCGGACGTCGCGACGAGCGATAAAAACGCGCTGCCGTCATCCGGCGCGTCATCAGCGCCGGATGGCGCACGCTTATCCGGCCTATGACTGCGGCGCATCTGAAACAATATGCGTCACATCATCCAGATGGCCGATGCGCGCCTCTCCTGAACGATTAAATTTACTTTTATCAATCAATAATAAAGACTGCGAGGCGCGCCTGAGCAGGATAGATTTAAAATCGGCGTTGATCGCATTGGAGTCCCACAGATCGCCGCCGCCGTCGATCCCCTCACAGGAAAAGATGAACAGATCGATATCAAGCGATTTTAGCTGTGAGATAAGCGACGGATTAACATAACAGCCATATTTACGTTCAAGCTGGCCGCCGGAACTTATCAGCGCAATGCGTTCGCGTTTTCCCAGCTCCTGACAGATAGGATGGCTATTGGTAAAAACCTGAATGGGAATATCCGGCAACTGGCGGGCCAGATACCAGCAGGTTGAACTGGCATCCAGCGCAATCGTCATTCCTTCTTCTATCCACGCTAACGCTTCACGGGCAATATCGGCTTTGTGCGCATAATGGCTTTTCAGGCGGATATGGAATGGATCGCCGCTGTCCTGATTTTCACGATGAATATATTTAGCTCGTCCGTGATTACGCAGCACTTTTCCCTGCGTCTGTAGTTCACTGAGATCGCGGCGGATGGTCTCTTTACTGACGTTAAGCCGGGTGGCCAGCGCTTCGGTGGTCAGACTTTTATGATTGATCAGCAGATCGACTATCGCTTGTTGGCGTGCCGCTTTCATTTTTCTCACCCCATCATTCGATGAACGCCCGCGTCATGCGGGCGCACCGGCAAGAGATTACGGCGTTACCCCTTTTTTTAAAAGAATATTTCCGTACTTCGCGCACTCACCTGTGATAACGATCGCAAACGCTTTTTGCGCCCGCTCATAAAACGCATAACGGTCGATACGAACGATATCCGGGCACGGCGCTTCTAATGACAAAGCATCGCGATAGCGCGCTTCAACGCTGGGGTCGAGCGTGTCGCCTTCCACGGCGGCCATCATTACCAGCGGCGGGGCGTAGCTATCCAGCTCAAAGAGCGGAATAATTGCCCGCAGTAGATCGCTGACGCTAAGACCATCGGCGCGAATCACCTGTGGGCCCAGGCTATGCGCGGGAAAGTGAGCGTCGGAAAAAATGATTTCGTCCCCGTGGCCCATCTCGGCCAGCACTTTGAGCAGTGTCGGGGAAATTAACGGTGAAATGGTTTTTAGCATTTCATACTCCCTCAATAATTTCAGGTTCGGTTTGCGGCCAGAAATAGCGATACTGATAATTGACCTGCGCACGCGCCTGTTCCGGGCTACTAAATTCGCCTACGCCGTACCAGCCAAACATGGCAGCGCCGGCCACGGTGGTTTCCGCATCGTCCAGCACTTTGATAGGGAGAGCAAGCTGATTCGCTTTAATTTGATTCCACAAAGCGTTGCGACTGCCGCCGCCAACCAGTAACAGTTCTGTGGCGTTAAAATGGCCGATTTTCTCCAGCGTGCGCAGATTACGCTGCAGTTGCGCCGTCAGGCCTTCCAGCGCGGCGCGATAGAAATGGCCGCGGGTGGTATTGAGCGTCACGCCCTGCCAGCCTGCATTTTGGCAGGCGAGCAGATCGCACTGCATCCGTACGCCTTCCGCGCCAGCGGGAATAGCGCGCGCTTCGTCGATCAGCGTTTGCCATGGCGTTTCCGGCGTCCACAGCAGTTTTCGTACCCATTCGAGTACACCGGAGGCCAGCCACTGCATTCCGGGGTTATAAAGCCCCGACTGACTGTCCAGTTCACAGGTCGAGCCCGGATACTGACTGAGCAGCGAGGTATCCACCTGACCGCTGCGCACCATCAGAATCTCCCAGGTTCCGGAGGAGAGCACCGGTTCACCTTGCTGCGCGCCAGCGCCGAATAACGCGAACTGAGTATCGTGTCCGGCAGAGATCACCGGCACACCCGCCGGGAGACCGAGTAGCTTGGCCGCGTCTGTCTGTAGCGTGCCTATCGGGGCGCCCGCTTCCACGATACGCGGGAACAGGCGGCGCGCCAGGCCCGTCGCCTGCAGGATTTCCGGACTAAAGTCGCGCTGATGGATATCCAGTAGCTGGCTGGTGCCTGCCATAGTGATATCGGTCGTAAACTCGCCGGTCAGACGGTGGTTAATCAGCGACGAGATAAACAGCCAGCAGTGAGCTTGTTCCAGCAGGCGCGGATGATTCTCTTTAAGCCAGACCAGTTTATACAGCGTGTTAAAGCTGAACGCGCCGACGCCGGAGAGCGTCTGCAATTGCCGGGGCGAGATAAAGCGCTCAATCGTTTCCATCACGGCAGCGGTTCGCGGGCATTTCCAACTGATGACCGGGTAGAGCAGCTTACCCTGCGCATCGACCAGCGCGCCATCGACGCCGAAAGTAGTCACCGTAATACCGCGAACAACACACTCCGACAGGGCGCTGGAGAGTGACCTGCAGCAGTCGGCGAAACGTTGCAGGATGGCGTCCAGCGACCACTGATGCCAGGCGCTATTTTCTGCGGCAATGTCGCTGGCGTTAGCGGTTGAGGCGCGGGCGACAATTTTCCCCTGGCGATCAACGGCGATCGCCCGAACGTTAGTCGCACCGCAGTCGAGAACCAGGATAACGTCTTGTTTCATAGATAACTCCATAAACGCCGCCCGATGGCGCTACGCTTATCCGGCCTACGGTTCACGCGCCCGTAGGCCCGGTAAGCCTGCGCCACCGGGCTAAGCCGCATTAACGTTTATACAGCGGGCCATAATTCTGGCAGGCGCGATAATCCTGGCCTTCGATATCCATACCGTGAGCCGCCCAGGCGGAAGGACGGTAGATCTTCGCCTCCTCCACGTTGTGCATACATACCGGGATACGCAGCATCGCGGCGAGAGTAATAAAGTCCGCCCCTACATGGCCGATGGTGAGTACGCCGTGGTTAGCGCCCCAGTTCGCCATCACCGAATAGACATCGGTAAACGGACCTTTGCCGGTAAGACGCGGCGCAAACCAGGTGGTAGGCCAGGTAGAGTTGGTGCGGGCATCAAGCTGATCGTGCATCGCTTTCGGCAGTTCGACGCTCCAGCCCTCGGCGATTTGCAGTACTGGCCCCAGGCCTTTGATGATATTCACGCGGGTCATGGTGAATGGCACGCCGCCTTCGGTCAGGAAACGGGATGAGTAGCCGCCGCCGCGGAAGTATTCGTGAATCGCCGGGCACCATTCGGTGGCCGCCAGACACGCATCCGCCTCTTGTTGGCTGATTTCCCAGTGTGGTTTCATGGTCGGCTTGCCTTCGCTGTCGCGCTGTTTACAGGCACCGTCCAGAGCGGCAGAACCGGAGTTAATCAGGTGAATAATGCCGTGTTCCGCCAGGCCGCTGAGCGCCTGGCCGGTGACGCGTTCTACGGCTTCCGGCGACCAGTAGGTTCGCACGTCGGCGAAGATCTGCGCGGTACCGGTGAGTTGATGGCCGAACAGCATCGCTACGCCGTTCAGACTGTCATTTTCGGTGGCGACGACAAACGGTTCGCGTACGCCGTTCCAGTCAAAAGAGCTATTGAGCAGCGCTTCGGCGGTATCGCCGTTCGGGTATTGATCGGTCCAGTGGCGCTGGCCCTGGAAGCCGGCGGCAATGGCGTTGTAGCCCAGCGATTCTTCAACTAACCCTTTGTCCGCCAGCGTCTTGTTGCCCTGCATCATGTCGCGAATACACATCGCCATCAGCAGGCTCTCTTTTAACACCGCGCGGTTCTGGGCTTCATTGCGCTTATACTGCGAGGCGTTTTGATCTTCGCCGTAGCGGAAGTTTTTATCCGCCCACGCCAGCGCCATCTCCAGTTCGGCCTCATCATAAATTTTTTGATCGATACGGCGGCGCAGTTCGGTCATATCTACCGCTTGCACCTTCATGCCCAGCCAGGATTCAAAGAAGTTATGATCGACAATGGAACCCGCGATCCCCATCGACACGCCGCCGACGGAGAGGTAGCTTTTGCCTTTCATGCTGGCTACCGCTAACCCTGCCCGCGCAAAACGCAGCAGTTTTTCTTCGACGTCGGCGGGAATGGAGGTATCGTCGGCATCCTGCACGTCATGGCCATAAATGGAGAACGCTGGAATGCCTTTCTGGCTGTGCGCCGCCAGCGCCGCGGCAAGGTAAACCGCCCCAGGACGCTCTGTGCCGTTAAAGCCCCAGATGGCTTTTGGACGCATCGGGTCCATATCAATGGTTTCGCTGCCATAGCACCAGCACGGCGTAACGGTAATGGTCACGCCCACGTTCTGGCTACTGAATTTTTCTTCACAGGCGGCGGATTCCGCCATTCCGGCAATACAGGTATCCGCAATGACGCACTCCACCTGAGCCCCGCAGGCGTGGCGGATTTTCTCGGTGATGAGCGCCGCCGTCGCTTTCGCCATGTTCATGGTTTGCTCTTCGAGCGACTCGCGTACGCCCATACGACGTCCATCAATCACCGGGCGGATACCGATTTTCGGTAAGCTGATTTTTTTCATGACAGATTCCTCACGTTATTCGGATAAATGTTCAGTTTGTCGCCGCTTGTGAACGGAAACGGGCAAAAATGAAGATGACGGCAAAGCACAATGCCGGAACCAGTTCGGCGGTCGGGATTTTGCCTGCGGCGTCGCTAACGAAGCCCATTACTGGCGTGACAATACCGCCGCCAATAATGGTCATGACGATAAAAGACGAGCCGTACTTAGTGTCCTGTCCCAGATTTTTGATACCCAACGAGAAGATGGTCGGATACTGGATTGACATAAATGCGCTACACAACGTCAGCGCCAGCAGGCCGATATGTCCGCCGCTAAAGGCGGAAATCAGACACAGGAGCATGGCAAACAGGGCGTAGGCGGCCAGCACTTTATGCGGCGCGAAGCGGCTGATAAGCCAGGTCCCGGTGAAACGGCCGATAAAGAAGCACACCATCGTGCCGGTCAGGTAGTTGGCGGCGAAACCGGGCGTCATTCCAGGAATCTCCTCAATGGCGTAGCGGATCAGATAGCTCCAGCAGGCGGTTTGCGCCCCCACGTAGCAGAACTGCGCCAGCACCGCCCAGCGCCAGTGGCGAATACGGATGAGTCGGGAGAGAGAAGATAAGAAAGAGCTTTGTTTAGCATCGCTATGATCGTCACTTTGCAGGGCCGGAAATTTGGTCAGCATAATCAGCAGCGCAACTACTAATACGATGGCGACGATAATCATGTATGGCGTTTGTACCGATAACACCAGGCTGTGTTTATAGGCGCTAAGCTGATCCGGCGTCATTTTATCAAGCGCTTCTTGCGATTGATGCGGCACGTTAGACAAAATAAGGCTTTGCCCAAACACAACGGCGATAATAGCGCCAAAGGAGTTAAAAGTTTGCGCCAGATTAAGCCGGAAATGTCCGCCGCTTTCTGGACCTAATACCGTAACAAAAGGGTTGGCTGCAGTTTCAAGGCAGCCTAAACCGGCGGCGATGATAAACAGGCCAATTAAAAATAATGTGTAATTCATTATCTCAGCGGCAGGCCAGAATAATGCGGCGCCAACAGCATACAAAAAAAGCCCGGTGATAATCCCTGCTTTATAACTGAGTTTTTTCATCAAAATCCCAGCGGGGATTGGAATGACGAAATAACCGAAATAAAAGGCTGACTGAATAAGCCCAGCCTGAAAGTTAGTTAGCGTAAAAGCTTGTTGAAACTGCGGTAATAAAATGTCATTCAGATTATTGGCGACGGCCCACAGAAAAAATAGCGAGCAAAGTAAGGCGAATGGAATAATGTAGCGCTTGCTCTTGCTTTGCTCTGCATCCACAGCACGAAAACTCTGCGTTTGTATTGTTGTGTTTCCCATAGCATCCTCATCGGTTCAGAAGCTTTTGCGTGCGGTCGGTTCTGGTCACCAGACCGTAAAATTAGGTGAGTTCGCTTTTCTTTCCGGTAATAAATTGGCGTCCGGAATGAACTCATGGATTCATTTTCAAATAAAAAAGGCCTTTTAATATGATGGCGGTCACATTTATACCTGAGAGCAGAGCGTTCTGTGATTATCATCACTTTAATTTCCATAAAAAAATGACCGTTTGAGATGTTTAATTTAAAAAACCACAGACTGAATGCCCGAATTAAATTATTGCCACGAAAACGGGCAGTAGTAACTTATTCTTCATTTTTGCCCGTTTTAAAAAATATTATTAAGAGCGGGCATTTATCGGCGAGAGAAACGGTAGGCGTCTGGTTTATCGTGGCGAATTAATTGATGTGAATCACAAAATATCGTTATTTAAATTCCCTTCTCTTTATTCAGTATGATGATAGTTGCTAACTATTCGATTATTTCAACAGGACAGCAGCGCGATGCGAAAGGCGGTTTTGTTGTCTCATTTTGAATCACAGAGAGAGGTAAATAATGGAACGAAATAGACTGGCGCGGCAGATTATTGATACCTGTCTGGAAATGACGCGGTTAGGGTTAAATCAGGGGACGGCAGGTAACGTGAGCGTACGTTATCAGGGCGGATTGCTGATTACGCCGACGGGGATCCCCTACGAGAAGCTGACAGAGTCGCACATTGTTTTTATTGATGCTGACGGTCAGCATGAGCAGGGCAAGCTGCCTTCCAGCGAGTGGCGTTTTCATATGGCGGCATACCAGACGCGCCCTGACGCCAATGCCGTGGTACATAACCACGCTGTCCATTGTACGGCAGTCTCGATCCTCAATCGCCCGATTCCGGCGATTCACTACATGATTGCCGCCGCAGGAGGAAACTCTATTCCCTGCGCGCCCTACGCCACTTTTGGCACCCGCGAACTTTCTGACCATGTTGCCGTGGCGCTTAAAAATCGTAAAGCGACGCTGTTACAGCATCACGGGCTTATCGCTTGTGAAGAAAATTTAGACAAAGCGTTGTGGCTGGCGCATGAAGTGGAAGTGCTGGCGCAGCTCTATTTAAGTACGCTGGCCATTGTCGATCCGGTACCGGTACTGGATGACGAGGCGATCGCTATCGTACTGGAGAAATTTAAAACTTACGGATTACGTATTGAAGAGTGATGTCAGGAGACAGGCGATGGCGAACAGAATGATTCTGAATGAAACGGCATGGTTTGGCCGGGGAGCGGTGGACGCATTAACCGATGAGGTGACGCGCCGCGGTTATCATAAAGCGCTGATTGTTACCGATAAAACGCTGGTGCAATGCGGTGTGGTCGATAAAGTGACAAGCAGAATGGATGCCGCAGGGCTGGCGTGGGAGATCTATGCGGGCGTGATCCCTAATCCTACGATTTCCGTTGTCCAGGAAGGGCTTAAGGTCTTTACCCAAAGCGGCGCGGACTATCTCATCGCCATTGGCGGCGGTTCTCCGCAGGATACCTGCAAAGCGATCGGTATTATCAGTAACAATCCGGAATTTGCCGATGTGCGCAGTCTGGAAGGGCTATCGCCGACCCGTAAACCCAGCGTGCCGATTATGGCGATCCCGACAACGGCGGGAACCGCGGCGGAAGTCACTATCAATTATGTGATTACCGATGAAGAGAAACGGCGCAAATTCGTTTGTGTCGATCCGCATGATATTCCGCAGGCGGCATTTATCGATGCCGATATGATGGACGGTATGCCGCCCGCGCTGAAAGCGGCAACGGGCGTGGATGCGCTAACCCATGCTATTGAAGGCTATATTACCCGGGCCGCATGGGCGCTGACGGATGCCTTACATATCAAAGCCATTGAGATTATTGCTGGCGCGCTACGCGGCGCCGTAGCCGGAGAAAAAGAGGCCGGTGAGGCGATGGCGCTGGGGCAATACGTTGCCGGGATGGGGTTTTCCAATGTGGGGCTGGGGCTGGTGCATGGGATGGCGCATCCGTTGGGCGCGTTTTACAACACGCCACACGGCGTCGCGAATGCTATTTTGCTTCCGCATGTGATGCGTTTCAATGCCGGGTCTACCAACGAGAAATTCCGTGATATCGCCCGGGCGATGGGGGTGAAGGTAGAAGGATTGAGTCTTGAAGAGGCGCGTAATGCCGCAGTGGAAGCCGTATTTGCGTTAAATCGCGATGTGGGAATTCCGCTGCATTTGCGTGATGTCGGCGTTCGAAAAGAGGATATCCCGGCGCTGGCGCAGGCAGCGTTCGATGATGTCTGTACGGGCGGCAATCCGCGTGAAGCGAGTCTGGCGGACATTGTCGAACTGTATCATATCGCCTGGTAATTTTGCCGGATGGCGCTGCGCTTATCCGCTCTACATTTCGTGCAGTCCTGTAGGCAGGATAAGGCGTTCACGCCGCCATCCGGCAACAAAACTACCGCGCCAGCCGTAGCTGCTGTAAGTTTCCGTCGATATGTAAATCGGTTTGCAGACGTGCAATATCGCGGCAAAGAAATGCCATTTCTTTATGCGTCTCAAGCTTTTTGCGCCACTTTTCCGGCACCTCGTCCAGATGGGCGTAAATTCCCTCCAGATTTTGAAACTGAATCAATAGCTGGGTCGCGCTTTTGGGGCCGATACCGGCAACACCGGGGACTTTCGAACTACTGATTCCTGCCAGACCCCAGTAATCCGGCAACTGCCGGGGAAGTACGCCAAACTCTTTTTCAATAAACGGCGCGTCCAGCCAGCGTTTCTGGAAGTAGTCGCGAATGCGCAATCCCGGAGAGAGCAACTGGCAATAGCCTTTATCGGTTGACACAATGGTTGCCTGGTGTCCGGCTTCGGTAACTTTTAGCGCCAGCGTCGCCGCCAGATCGTCCGCTTCGTTACCGTCTGATGCCCAACAGCGTACGCCGCGCTGTTCAAACGCGGCGCGTAGGGCGGGCATTTCATTATGTAAATCGTCAGGCATCGGCGGACGTCCTGCTTTGTAGTCCGGCAAACGCTGGTGACGCCAGCCGCTGCTGCGCGCGTCGTCATCAAATACCGCTACGGCATGGGTTGGCTGGCTGTGGATAATCAATTGATCGAGCGCGTGTTGGCAGGTTTCCACACAGGGCGATCCCTGAACGGCGTGAATACGGCGAATCAAATTGAGCGCGTCGACGATAAGCAGATGAGCAGCCACGGTGTTCTCCCTTACAAACCTGCGCGTAGGGTAACATTCACGGCGGGGGGAGGCGAGCATTGCGAAATAGCGCTATCCGTAGGCCTGATAAGCGAGGCGCCATCAGGCAACAAAGCCGGATGGCGGCGAGCGCCTTATCCGGCCTACAGATCCTAAAATGTGCTGAGAATTAATCGCAGGTAACGATCTTCATCGCCAGGCCGCCGCGCGAAGTTTCGCGGTACTTAGCGTTCATGTCTTTACCGGTTTCGTACATGGTCTCAATCACTTTATCGAGGCATACGCGCGGTTCGCTGGTACGGCGCAGCGCCATACGCGCGGCGTTAACCGCTTTGACTGAAGCAATTGCGTTACGCTCAATGCAGGGAACCTGGACCTGGCCGGCAACCGGATCGCAAGTTAACCCCAGATTATGCTCCATGGCGATTTCTGCGGCGATACACACCTGCGCCGGACTACCGCCCAGCAGCTCGGCCAGACCCGCTGCCGCCATGGAACAGGCCACGCCGACCTCTCCCTGACAACCCACTTCGGCGCCGGAAATAGAGGCGTTCATCTTATACAGCGAGCCAATCGCGCTGGCGACCAGCATATAGCGAGCAAGTGAGTTAGCGTTTACTTCGCGGATAAACTTGTCATAGTACGCCAGCACCGCCGGAACAATACCACATGCGCCGTTAGTCGGCGCAGTGACTACTCGTCCGCCTGCGGCATTCTCTTCGTTCACCGCCAGCGCGAACATATTGATCCAGTCGACGACCGCCATCGGATCGGTGGTGGTCTTATCCTGACTGACCAGCACCCGACGCAGCGCCGCCGCGCGACGCGGAACGCGCAGTTTGCCCGGCAATACGCCCTCGGTGGTGATACCGCGCTCAATACCGCTGCGCATTACCTCCCAGACCCTGGCGAAGTGCTGCTCCAGCGCTTCTTTACTGTGCAGAGCCAGTTCGTTTTGCATCATCAGACCGGAGAGCGACAAACCCGTCTCCTGGCAGTGGCGCTGTAAATCCGCGGCGGTTTTGTAAGGGTACGGTACGTTAACGGGTTCGCTATTCGTCAAACCAAAGTGCTCTTCATCGACGATAAAGCCGCCGCCGATGGAGTAGTAGGTTTGGCTGTAGAGCACCTTATCGCCCGCCAGCGCGGTAATACGCATCCCGTTCTCATGCAGAGACAGGTTGTCGGCGTGGAAATTCATGCATTTATCGACCGGAAATTCGACTTCATGCTGCCCATTGGCCAGTAGTAAACGCCCATGGGTGTTCACATCCTGGATAAAGGACGGAATGGCGTCGATATCGACGGTGTCCGGCAGATTCCCCGCCAGGCCCATAATAATGGCGATATCAGTGTGGTGGCCTTTGCCCGTCAATGACAGAGAGCCGTAGACATCCACCACGACGCGGGTGACATCTGTAAGGATATGGCGGGCAATCAGATCGTCCGTGAACTGCTTGCCTGCTTTCATTGGTCCGACGGTGTGAGAACTGGAAGGGCCAATGCCGATTTTAAAAATATCGAATACGCTAATCATAGGGCATCCATTGCGGTTGTATCATAGAGAAGCGCCGCGGTAAGCGGCGCTAAAGGACTTAGCTGAACAGTGAGTAGAAAATAGCGGAGATGGCAATCAGGCCCATAACCACAACGAATACGTTGCTGATATGACCGCTGTACTTACGCATTGCCGGTACTTTCTGGATGGCATACATCGGCATCAGGAACAGAATCATCGCGATGATCGGGCCGCCCAAGGTTTCAATCATGCCCAGGATGCTGGGGTTCAGCGTCGCCACAATCCAGGTGGTGACCAGCATGAACAGCGCGGTAATTTTATTCAGTTTGTTGATTTCGATGGATTTACCTTTACCACGCAGCGATTTAATCACCATCCCGTTAAAGCCTTCACGCGCGCCCAGGTAGTGGCCGAGGAAGGATTTGGTGATAGCAATCATCGCAATGATCGGCGCCATCCAGGCGATGATCGGCGCGTTAAAGTGGTTCGCCAGGTAAGACAGAATAGAGATGTTCTGCTCTTTTGCCGCCGCCAGATCTGCCGGCGTCAGGCTCAGCACGCAGCTGAAGACGAAGAACATTACGGTCAGCACCATCATGATGTGGGCGAAGGCCAGAATTTTAGAACATTTCTTCTCTGCGCCTTCACCGTACTCTTCACGCTTCGCAACCGCGAAGGAGGAGATGATCGGGGAGTGGTTGAAAGAGAAAACCATCACCGGAATCGCCAGCCACAGCGTCATCCACAGACCGTTACCGGTAGACGCGGCGGAATCAAAGGACAGCGTTTCCAGCGCCGCGCCGTTCCACTGCGGGATCAGGTACAAGGCCAGCAGCATCAGCGCCGCGACGAACGGGAATACCAGGATACTCATCGCCTTAACGATCATTTGCTCGCCGAAGCGCACGATGGTCATCATGCCAACAATCAGGATCAGGGAAAGAATCGCCCGCGGCGGCGGATTAATCGCTAACTGGTGGGTCAGGAAGCTTTCCACGGTATTAGTAATCGCCACGCTGTAAACCAGCAGGATGGGGTAAATCGCGAAGAAGTAAAGCAGGGTAATCAGTTTACCTGCGCCGATACCGAAGTGTTCCTCAACGACTTCAGTGATGTCTTCACCCGGATTTTTACCGGACAGCACGAAGCGGGTTAAACCACGGTGTGCGAAAAAGGTCATCGGGAAAGCGAGAATCGCCATGATGATGAGCGGAATCATGCCGCCGACGCCTGCGTTGATCGGCAGGAACAGAACGCCCGCGCCGATAGCCGTGCCGTAAAGGCCCAGCATCCACATGGTATCCGTTTTGCGCCATGCGCTTCGAGAGTCAATCGAAGCAATAGTGCTGGTCTGAGTGGTTTCCATCTATTTCTCCTGGAGGATGCTAAAAATCAGGTTGCTGGTCTAATCCAATGAAAAAAGACCTGATCGTAAAATGAAATCTGCTTAGGGACGCTTTTTATATAATTTTTCGCCGTAATAATTTTCGGGCGGAAAGATACATTTAAGTGATGAATCTATCAGTGATCCCGATCTCAAATGCAATAATCCGCTTCTTACATGGATAAATTTGGACCATTAATCTATTAAAAAAACGTCATAACGAATTTCCGGGCGCGAAGGCTACCATTAACGATATAAGGCCGGAAAGATTGGGGCGCAAGATACGGAGGTTTGACTATAAAAATCAAGGTTTTTAGTGAATTCTGGCGAAGAATAAGAGTTTTAACCGATAAATCACGGTAAGAGGAGTGAAGTAAACGTTTGCCTGGCAATCTATTTATGATGAATTATAAATGGTGTTTATAAAACAATGCGGGCTATGCCTCTGATGATCATCATAAAAAATGAAGGCATGCGTTAATTGCCGTACCGCAATGAAAGGAATGGGAGAAGCGCCCGGCTGCTGGCGGCAACCGGGCATAAGCGCTAAGCGCAGATCTCGTAACAGGGGATGTAGGCGGAACCTGGCAATTTCATACGATGCTGCGCGACGAATCCCTGCAGCAGATCGTCCATGCGACGCATCATCTCTCGATCGCCGTGGATTTTATACGGACCATTAGCTTCAATGGCGCGTATCCCGACCTCCTTCACGTTCCCCGCGACAATACCGGAGAAGGCGCGTCGCAGATCCGCCGCCAGAATCTCAACCGGCTGATCCGGGTACAGTTTCAGGTTGGCCATATTTTCATGCGACGGCTCAAACGGCACCTGAAGATCCGGTGCAATACGCATCGACCAGTTAAAACTATAGGCGTCGCCGGTATCGCGGCGATTCTCTTTCACTTGCGGCATCGCTTTCTTCATCAGTCGCGCTACCTCCGCCGCATCGTCAATGATGATGCGGTAATGACGGCGGGCCGCTTCGCCCAGCGTATGGGTAATAAACTCATCCAGCACGCGGAAGTAATCGGCGCTCTCTTTTGGTCCGGTCAGGATCAGCGGCAGCACCTGATTTTTATTGGCTGGATTCATCAGAATCCCCAGCAAATAAAGCAGCTCTTCCACCGTACCCACGCCGCCCGGGAAGATGATGATACCGTGTGCGATACGGACGAACGCTTCCAGGCGTTTTTCGATATCCGGCATGATGATCAGTTCGTTCACCAGCGGGTTAGGCGGTTCAGCCGCAATAATGGAAGGTTCAGTCATGCCGATAAAGCGGCTGTCTTTATAACGCTGTTGCGCGTGACCGACCGCCGCGCCCTTCATGGGGGCTTCCATCGCCCCAGGGCCGCAGCCGGTGCAGATGTTCAGCTCGCGTAATCCCAACTGCGTGCCGACGCGACGGGCATACAGGTACTCGTTTTCGTTAATTGAGTGGCCGCCCCAGCATACCACCATGTTTGGCGCTTCGCCGACGTGCAGCGCCCGGGCGTTGCGCAAAATGGAGAACACCAGATTGGTGATATGTGTTGAGCTTTCAAGATCCAGATGCTGGAAACGGCCGGCATTATGGATCTGCCCATTCACAAAGAGAATGTCGCGCAGCACCGCGAACAGGTTAGCCTGTAGCGCACGAATAATCCGCCCGTCAACAAAGGCGTCTTCAGGCGGGTTAATCAATTCCAGCTTCACGCCGCGCTCGCGGCGCAGCACGTTAATATCGAAATTTTCAAAGCGGGACAGCAGCTCTTTGCTGTTGTCGGTCAGGCTGCCGGAGTTAAGAACGGCAAGTGAACAGTTACGAAACAGTTGATACAGGTCGCTACTGGCCGTGCGTTTCAGCATGTCCACTTCCAGTTGCGACAACATATCCATTGAGCCAAGCGGGCTAATATGTGTAATCAAGTAAACTCCTTATGGGACGCAACACGCCATTCCCTGTTGATTACAATAGCCCTGGCTGATGACCTTTCACAACCTTACATGCGCAATCCGGCACGCAAAATTGACAAAAAAATTACTGTCGCGCCAGCCTGCCCGTGGCGGGCACAAAATCGGTATTGCTGCGCCAGGGATTAATGTCCAGCCCGCCGCGGCGGGTATAGCGCGCATAAACGCTTAACGTTTCCGGCTGGCAGAAGCGCAGAATGTCATTAAAAATACGCTCTACGCACTGCTCGTGAAATTCATTATGGTGACGGAAGGAGACCAGATAACGCAGCAGTTTTTCCCTGTCGATTTTGCGCCCGCGATACTGAATTTGTATCGAGCCCCAGTCCGGTTGGTGGGTGATCAGGCAGTTGGATTTCAACAGATGGCTGACCAGCGTTTCTTCTACTTGCTTCTCGCCGCTGACCGCATGTTGCAGATAGTCGGTAGTAAACTGGTAGTTGTCGATACTGATATCCTGATCGTCAATACAGGTGCCGTGGAAATGGGCGACAGGCTGTCCTTCCAGCTCATCAAGACGATGAAGCCTCACGCTAACGTTGCCCTGCGCGCAGGCGCGCAGATCGCGCTCCAGCGTCTGGCGCACCGTCTCCCAGGTGTCAAAGCGCGTCTGGTTAAAGCTGTTCAGATACAGTTTAAAGCTTTTGGATTCGATTAAATTAACGCTGGTGTAATCCAGTTCGACATGCCCGACGGCGACCTGCGGAAGACCCTGGCTGTTAAGCCAGGAAAGTTCATACAACGTCCAGATATCCGCGCCGTGGAACGGCAAATTATCGGCTGTTAATCCGAGCGGGTCGCGATTCAAACTGCGCGGTACGCCCTGCAGCAGGCTGGCGTCATAATTGTCCCGGTAATCCGTTGATTTTCCGAGAGTCAGGCCATCGAGAGCCTGATGGTTTTCATAAGAAGACATGTTTCACCGTCATAAACCAGATACACTATGCGTCAAGTGTATCCTGGCTTTTATGAAGAGAGAAACTGGTGGACGAACTGACAGCGCAGGCATTGAAAGCCTTTACGACGCGTTACTGCGACGCGTGGCAAGAGAAACACGGTAGCTGGCCGTTGAGCGAAGAACTGTATGGCGTACCTTCTCCGTGCATTATTTCTTCAACCCGCGATGCCGTTTACTGGCAGCCGCAGCCTTTTGAAGGCGAAGAAAATGTAAACGCGGTTGAACGCGCCTTTGATATTATGGTACAACCTGCGCTCCACGCGTTTTACACCACGCAGTTTGCTGGCGACATGCCCGCGCAGTTTGCGGATGAAAAGCTTACGCTACTGCAAACCTGGAGTCAGGATGACTTTCGGCGCGTGCAGGAAAATCTGATAGGCCACCTGGTCACGCAAAAGCGGCTCAAGCTTCCTCCCACGCTTTTTATTGCGACGCAGGAAAATGAGCTTGAGGTCATTTCGGTCTGTAATCTGTCCGGCGAGGTGATTAAAGAAACGCTGGGCACCCGTAATCGTACCGTTCTTGCCGCAACGCTTGCGGAATTCCTTACGCAACTTAATCCTCTTCTGTAATCGTTTGCCCTAACGGGTGTGAGAGATCTCTTACAAAGTCTGTAGGAGATCGCCAGGATATCAGCGGATACTGAGTTCCGTTTTCTTATGTAAGTCTATATAAAACAACTAATTAAAATGTTTTTGCGCACTTTCATATGAAAATTTACTTAAGGTATTGTCTGTAAGCGTCTTGTAAGACAAGGTGAAACAGGCGATTCTATCTTCGTCGACAGGGAGTCGTACAACGAAGCGAACGTCAGGATGATGACGCTTCAGCAGGACACGCCAGGATGGTGTTACAAGGAAAGGCTTCAGGATGAAGCAAAGTGGAAAGCGCAGGATGCGTTAAAGGACACCTCCAGGACGGAGAACGAGAGCCGATCAGGATGTTCGGCGGGTCTGGATGACCAGGGACGCTTCAGGAAGAAGCTATCACATCGGGCGATGTGCGCAGGATGCAAACGTTCAGGATGAACAGGCCGTAAGGTCACAGGAAAAGTTGTCACGGATGAGCAGGGAGCACGAAAAGTAGCTGGAATGCTGCGAAACGAACCGGGAGCACTGTTTATACAGTGCTCCCTTTTTTTTGTTATTCTTCGCGCCAGATTTTCATCATTGAGGTTTTTAACATGACGACTCATGACCGTGTGCGTCAGCAGTTACATGCGCTTGAAACGCTGCTGCGCGAGCATCGCCACTGGCGGCAGGATGCGCCGCAGGCGCACCTGTTTACCAGCACCCAACCATTTTTTATGGATACCATGGAACCGCTGGAATGGCTGCAATGGGTATTGATTCCACGTATGCATACCCTACTTGATAATGCGCAGCCGCTGCCCGAGGCATTTGCCGTCGCCCCTTATTATGAAATGGCGCTGGCGGCGGATCATCCGCAGCGGGAGGCGATCCTGGCGGTTTTGCAGGATCTGGATGCGCTATTCGTCCGCGATAAATCCTGATGCTGGAGATCCTCTATCAAGATCGGTGGCTGGTTGCCGTGAATAAACCCGCAGGCTGGCTTGTTCACCGGAGCTGGCTGGATCGCGACGAAAAAGTCGTGGTCATGCAAACGGTGCGCGACCAAATCGGCCAGCATGTTTTTACCGCCCACCGTCTCGACAGACCCACGTCGGGCGTACTGTTAATGGGGCTGTCCAGCGAAGCGGGACGCCGTCTGGCGCAGCAGTTCGAGCAGCACCACATCCGTAAACGCTACCATGCCATTGTGCGCGGCTGGCTGATGGATGACGCGGTACTGGATTATCCGCTGGTGGAAGAGCGCGATAAAATTGCCGATAAATTCGCCCGCGAAGATAAAGCGCCCCAGCCGGCTGTAACGCAGTATCGCGGGCTGGCGACGGTCGAAATGGCGGTGCCGACCGGGCGTTATCCCACCACGCGTTATGGCCTGGTTGAGCTGGAACCAAAAACGGGACGCAAGCACCAGCTCCGTCGTCATCTGGCGCATCTGCGTCATCCTATCATCGGCGACAGTAAACATGGCGATTTGCGACAAAACCGCAGCGCGGCGGAGCATTTTGCCTGTCGTCGCCTGATGCTTCATGCCAGTCGGCTTGAGCTGACGCACCCCTTCACCGGACAGCCGTTGATAATTCAGGCCGGGTTGGATGAAACCTGGATGCAGGCGCTGACGCAGTTTGGCTGGCGTGGACTTCTCCCTGACAATGAAAGGGTTGAGTTTACGGCGGCGTCCCGGCAGGATGAGACTCATCTGACATAATTCAGGGAGATACGCATAATGGCGGAAATTGGTATTTTTGTCGGGACCATGTATGGCAACTCACTGCTGGTGGCGGAAGAAGCGGAAGCGATCCTCGCCAGACAGGGCCACAGCGCGACCGTGTTTGAAGATCCTGAACTGTCCGACTGGCAGCAATATCAGGATAAGGTTGCGCTGGTCGTTACCTCGACGACCGGGCAGGGCGATCTACCGGATAGCATTGCGCCGCTCTTTCACGGCATTAAAGATACGTTGGGTTTTCAGCCAAACCTGCGTTACGGGGTGATTGCGCTAGGTGATAGCAGC
Source organism: Salmonella sp. A29-2 (assembly GCF_020150755.1). Taxonomy (NCBI): domain Bacteria; kingdom Pseudomonadati; phylum Pseudomonadota; class Gammaproteobacteria; order Enterobacterales; family Enterobacteriaceae; genus Salmonella; species Salmonella sp. A29-2. Next base: position 925,587 of record NZ_CP083731.1, read on the forward strand.
TACCCCAATTTCTGTAATGGCGGCAAACAGTTTGATGCCCTGTTGCAAGAGCAAAGCGCGCAGCGGGTGGGGGAGATGTTATTCATTGACGCCAGCGAACATCCGGAGCCGGAGAGCCAGTCCAATCCCTGGGTTGAAAACTGGGGAACTTTACTTTCCTGAGGTAAATCCCTCCCCCCTACGGGAGGGTACCTTTTCGTTTGCTTGCGTTGCCAGTAAGCAAAATCACGACCTGTACACAGTGTAAAGTAACTGAATCGTGTTAGCTTTGGGCATATGCCCGCAAAAGCGGCAGTTTTTTACGGGCGTTTTCATGTAATCAAGCGACCTGTTTCACATTCTTCTCTTTTTATTCCTCCTGCGTCGACGCCTGGCGCCTTCTGATTTCATTTCCGTGAAGTGGCTTCCACTGTCCTGGGCTTTTGCCATAAACAGGCGTAATTCATCGCCAAAATACTGTGTTGTTGCACGGTGAGTGTGTGTGGCGCGCTTTTTATACTTCTCCTGCCAGTGAATAAAAGCATGCAGCGTGCAAAGCAAACGACCTAATAAAAGCTGCAACAAGGAAACGTTATCTCTGATTCCCTACCGGTTGTGCAGTTCAGAGTGAGCGTAGCTAACGCGAAATTTCAGGAGTGCAACAATGAGTTCATTAAGTCACGCGGCGAGCAGTGCGGAGAAACGCACGAACGCCCGCTACTGGATAGTGGTGATGCTGTTTATCGTCACATCCTTCAACTACGGCGACCGCGCCACATTGTCCATTGCCGGCTCAGAAATGGCCAAAGATATCGGCCTTGATCCGGTAGGCATGGGCTATGTTTTTTCTGCTTTTTCATGGGCCTATGTTATCGGGCAGATCCCGGGCGGCTGGCTGCTGGACCGCTTTGGTTCCAAACGCGTCTATTTCTGGTCTATTTTCATTTGGTCAGTCTTCACCCTGTTGCAGGGTTTTGTCGATATCTTTAGTGGTTTCGGCATTATTGTCGCCCTCTTTACGCTTCGTTTCCTGGTTGGTCTGGCGGAATCGCCTTCTTTCCCGGGCAACAGTCGCATTGTTGCAGCCTGGTTCCCGGCGCAGGAGAGGGGAACGGCGGTGGCCATCTTTAACTCCGCGCAATACTTTGCCACGGTTATTTTCGCGCCGATTATGGGCTGGCTGACGCACGAAGTGGGCTGGTCGCATGTCTTCTTCTTTATGGGCGGGTTAGGGATCATCATCAGCTTTATCTGGTTGAAAGTTATCCATGAACCAAATAACCATCCGGGCGTAAATAAGAAAGAGTTGGAGTACATCGCAGAAGGCGGCGCGCTGATCAATATGGATCAGAAAGACACCAAAGCGAAAGTACCGTTTAGCGTCAAATGGGGCCAGATCAAACAGCTGCTGGGCTCTCGTATGATGATTGGCGTTTACATCGGTCAGTACTGTATTAACGCATTGACCTATTTCTTTATTACCTGGTTCCCGGTTTATTTGGTCCAGGCGCGCGGCATGTCGATTCTCAAAGCGGGCTTTGTCGCCTCGGTTCCTGCAGTCTGCGGCTTTATCGGCGGTGTGTTGGGCGGCATCATTTCCGACTGGCTGATGCGTCGTACCGGCTCCCTGAATATCGCGCGCAAGACGCCGATTGTGCTGGGGATGTTGCTGTCAATGGTTATGGTGTTCTGTAACTATGTGAACGTGGAATGGATGATCATCGGCTTTATGGCGTTGGCCTTCTTCGGTAAAGGTATCGGCGCGTTGGGCTGGGCAGTAATGGCGGATACCGCGCCGAAAGAGATCAGCGGTCTTTCCGGCGGCTTGTTTAATATGTTCGGCAATATCTCCGGTATTGTGACGCCAATCGCGATTGGTTACATCGTTGGCACCACCGGTTCCTTCAACGGCGCGTTGATCTATGTCGGCGTACATGCCCTGGTGGCCATCATCAGCTATCTGGTGCTGGTAGGCGATATTAAGCGTATTGAACTGAAACCTGTCGCAGGACAATTATCATGACAACGCAATCCAGTCCCGTTATTACGGACATGAAGGTCATTCCGGTTGCCGGACATGACAGTATGCTACTCAACATCGGTGGCGCGCATAACGCGTACTTCACCCGTAACATCGTCGTCCTCACCGATAACGCCGGGCATACTGGCGTCGGCGAGGCGCCGGGCGGAGAAGTGATTTATCAGACGCTGGTCGATGCTATTCCGATGGTATTAGGCCAGGAAGTCGCCCGCCTGAACAAAGTGGTGCAGCAGGTGCATAAAGGCAACCAGGCCGCTGATTTTGACACCTTTGGTAAAGGTGCATGGACGTTTGAACTGCGGGTTAACGCGGTGGCAGCTTTGGAAGCGGCGCTGCTTGATCTACTGGGGCAGGCGCTTAATGTGCCGGTCTGTGAACTATTAGGACCCGGTAAACAGCGCGATGCCGTCACCGTGTTGGGCTATCTCTTCTATATTGGCGATCGCACTAAAACCGATCTGCCGTATCTGGAAAGCACGCCGGGCAGTCATGAATGGTATCGCCTGCGCCATCAGGAAGCGCTGAACAGCGACGCGGTCGTGCGGCTGGCGGAAGCGTCTCAGGATCGCTACGGCTTTAAAGATTTTAAACTCAAGGGCGGCGTGCTGCCGGGCGAACAAGAGATTGATACCGTTCGCGCGCTAAAAAAACGCTTCCCGGACGCGCGTATTACCGTGGATCCGAACGGCGCCTGGCTACTGGATGAAGCCATTGCGTTGTGCAAAGGGCTGAATGATGTACTGACCTACGCGGAAGATCCGTGCGGCGCGGAGCAAGGATTCTCTGGTCGTGAAGTCATGGCGGAGTTCCGCCGTGCTACAGGACTGCCAGTGGCGACCAATATGATTGCCACCAACTGGCGTGAAATGGGGCACGCGGCGATGCTCAATGCGGTAGACATTCCTCTTGCCGACCCGCATTTCTGGACCCTCACCGGCGCCGTTCGCGTGGCGCAACTGTGCGATGACTGGGGGCTAACCTGGGGCTGCCATTCGAATAACCATTTTGATATTTCACTGGCGATGTTTACCCATGTCGGCGCGGCGGCGCCAGGCAAACCCACCGCTATTGATACGCACTGGATCTGGCAGGAGGGCGATTGCCGCCTGACTAAAAATCCGCTGGAAATTAAAAACGGCAAAATTGCCGTTCCGGATGCGCCAGGACTGGGCGTGGAGCTTGACTGGGAACAGGTGCGAAAAGCGCATGACGCGTATAAAAAGCTGCCAGGCGGCGCGCGTAATGATGCAGGCCCGATGCAATACCTGATCCCCGGCTGGACTTTTGACCGCAAACGCCCTGTTTTTGGTCGTCACTAATTCTGAATAAGGACACAGTTATGAGTACTCAATTTACGACGCCTGTAGTGACTGAAATGCAGGTTATCCCGGTTGCGGGTCATGACAGTATGCTGATGAACCTGAGCGGCGCGCACGCCCCGTTCTTCACGCGCAACATCGTCATTATTAAAGATAACTCCGGCCATACCGGGGTTGGCGAGATTCCGGGCGGCGAAAAAATTCGCAAAACGCTGGAAGATGCGATCCCACTGGTGGTGGGAAAAACGCTGGGTGAATATAAAAATGTCCTGACCGCCGTTCGCAACCAGTTTGCCGATCGCGATGCGGGCGGACGCGGTTTACAAACGTTCGATCTCCGTACCACTATCCATGTGGTGACTGGCATTGAAGCGGCAATGCTTGACCTTTTGGGCCAACACCTGGGCGTCAACGTCGCTTCGCTGTTAGGCGACGGTCAGCAGCGCAGCGAAGTCGAAATGCTGGGTTATCTGTTCTTTGTCGGTAATCGCAAGGCTACGCCGCTGCCGTATCAGAGCCAGCCGGATGAACAATGCGACTGGTATCGTCTGCGCCATGAAGAGGCGATGACGCCGGAAACGGTAGTACGTCTGGCGGAAGCCGCCTATGAAAAATACGGCTTCAACGACTTCAAACTGAAAGGCGGCGTGCTGGCGGGCGAAGAAGAGGCCGAGTCAATCGTGGCGCTGGCGAAACGTTTCCCACAAGCGCGCGTTACGCTCGATCCAAACGGTGCCTGGTCGCTGAACGAAGCGATCAGCATTGGTAAATACCTGAAAGGTTCTCTGGCCTATGCAGAAGATCCGTGCGGCGCGGAACAGGGTTTTTCCGGGCGTGAAGTGATGGCGGAATTCCGTCGCGCGACCGGATTACCGACGGCCACCAATATGATAGCGACCGACTGGCGTCAAATGGGGCATACGCTGTCGCTGCAATCCGTCGATATCCCGCTGGCGGACCCGCACTTCTGGACTATGCAAGGCTCTGTACGCGTGGCGCAAATGTGCCATGAGTTCGGTCTGACCTGGGGCTCGCACTCTAACAACCACTTTGATATTTCGTTGGCGATGTTTACCCATGTTGCCGCGGCGGCGCCGGGCAAGATCACCGCGATCGATACCCACTGGATCTGGCAGGAAGGCAACCAACGTCTGACTAAAGAACCGTTTGAAATTAAAGGCGGCATGGTGCAAGTACCGACCAAACCGGGTCTGGGCGTTGAGCTCGATATGGATCAGGTGATGAAAGCGCATGAGCTCTATCAAAAACATGGCTTAGGCGCGCGTGACGACGCGATGGGAATGCAGTACTTAATTCCTGGCTGGACGTTTGATAATAAGCGTCCTTGCATGGTGCGTTAAGTCAGAACCGGTTCCGTAAGGAACCGGTGCTTCTCTGGGTGTATGCTTAACAGGATCAACATGCGTAAGGACGACTTATGAAAATAGTGATCGCACCAGACTCGTATAAGGAAAGTTTGAGTGCTCTTGAGGTAGCGACCGCCATTGAACAAGGATTTCGCGAGATCTGGCCTGACGCCGATTACCTGAAATTGCCGCTGGCTGATGGCGGAGAAGGTACTGTCGAAGCGATGGTTGAAGCGACGGCGGGTCGAATCGTGCATGTTGAGGTCACCGGGCCGTTGGGGCATCGCGTCAATGCGTTTTATGGGCTTTCCGGCGATGCGCGTTCCGCATTCATTGAAATGGCGGCCGCCAGCGGGCTGGAGCAGGTGCCGCCCGCGCAACGCGATCCGTTGAAGACCACGTCATGGGGAACCGGCGAGCTGATCCGTCATGCGCTGGATGCGGGCGTTGAGCATATCATTATTGGTATCGGCGGTAGCGCCACCAACGATGGCGGCGCGGGGATGGTACAGGCGCTGGGGGCCAGGCTACGGGATGCGCAGGGCAATGATATTGCGCAAGGCGGCATTGGGCTGGAAACACTCGCCAGCATTGATATCAGCGGCCTGGATAAGCGTTTGTCGGCGTGCCATATAGAGGTCGCCTGCGATGTCACGAATCCCCTTACCGGCAAAGAGGGCGCGTCTGCGGTTTTTGGTCCGCAAAAAGGGGCGACGCCGGAAATGATTGAACGCCTGGATACGGCATTGACTCGCTATGCGCATTTGATTGCCCGCGATCTGCATGTCGATGTGTTGGATCTGGCAGGCGGCGGAGCGGCAGGCGGCATGGGGGCGGCGTTATACGCGTTTTGCGGCGCGCAGCTACGGCGTGGTATTGAGATTGTCACCGATGCGCTTCATCTGGAAGCGTGTCTTGCGGATGCTGATTTAGTCATCACCGGCGAGGGACGCATCGACAGCCAGACCATTCACGGTAAAGTCCCTATTGGCGTGGCAAACATCGCCAAACGGTATAACAAGCCGGTAATTGGTATCGCGGGTAGCCTGACGGCGGACGTTGGCGTGGTTCATGAACATGGGCTTGATGCGGTTTTCAGCGTGATTTATACCATCTGCACGCTGGAGGACGCGCTGAAGAATGCGAGTGAAAACGTACGAATGACCGCGCGCAACGTGGCTGCAACGCTGAAAGCGGGGCAACAGTTACGCTGAGTTGTAGGCCGGATAAGGCGGTCACGCCGCCATCCGGCGAATATCAGCCTAATATCTTCTTCGCTTCACGCGCGACATTATCCATCTCATCCAGCAGCTCCAGAAACTCAGGCTCCAGCTCCTCTTCGTGGACGCCGCTGCGAAGCTGTTGCTCAATAAGCTGGCAAAGGTTCTTCATCCGCGGTACGCCGCTATAGCCGCAGCTCCCGTGTAGCTTATGGACCAGATCGACCAAACCGTTGGGATTTTCTCCCACCAGTTGTTCTTCAATTTTGTTGCGCACTTCCGGCAGAAAATCAATCAGCATTTGCAGCATATCCCGCGCCAGATCGGGCTTACCGGCAGCCTGGCGGAGCGCAAGCTGCCAGTCGAGCGTCGCATTCGGATTGAAGATAAACTCAGCCGGTTCCGGCACCATCAGGCGCGCTGCTACGTTGGCGCCAGGTTTATAGCGCAGCAACAGATTATGCAACTTCTCTTCTTCTATCGGTTTAGCCAGATAGTCGTTCATGCCCGCGCTGAGCAACTTCTCTTTTTGCCCGGCCATCGCATGTGCCGTAACGGCAATAACCGGTGTTTGCTGCTGATGAGGAAGCTGGTGAATCAATTCGCAGGCGCGTATGCCGTCCATATCCGGCATCTGAATATCCATCAAAATCAGATCAAACTGCATTTGTTTCGCCCGATCCACCGCCTGATGTCCGCTATCACAAAGCTCTACGTGCTGGACTTTATCTTCCAGTAACGCGCCGATAAGCTTCAGATTAGCGGGATTATCATCAACCGCCATAACCGTCATGGTGATTTTACTGGTATCCATTAGCAGCGGTTCAGGATGGTGATTCAACTGGCAATATTCCGTCAGCGCTGGCAACAGGCGCGTTGACGTCAATGGCTTTAACAGGCAGGCCGCCGCGCCTCCTTGTTTCAGCTTTTCGGCGTTAATTTGCGCATGGCAAGGTAGCGCCAGCAGTAGAAAGTCCGTCATTGATGCCGCTTTCGCCAGACGTTCATGCTGCATGGTGAGCGGCTCGCGGAAGGTCACCGGAACGCTCAAAATCATAATATCGTAGTGCGCTAACGGCAGCGCGGAGAAGGTCGGGCTGTAAACCACCTCCACCGGCGTGTCGCTCAGTAGATCCAGGGTACATTGCGCGGCGGTAGCATTCGGTTCGACATAAGCCAGCCGTTTTCCGGCCAGACACGCGGTCGACGGCCCGTCAATAATGACATTTGGGTTAAGATCAAGATTAATATGAAACCAGAAGGTCGAGCCGCGATTAGGCTGGCTGTGGAAAGAGATATCCCCGCCCATTTCGTTGACCAGCTTTTGCGTAATCACCAGCCCAAGGCCGGTGCCGCCGTGACGGCGAGAAATACTGGCATCGGCCTGGCGAAACGCCTGAAACAGTCGCGACTGGTCGCGTTCCGGAATGCCGATCCCCGTATCGCGGATCTGCACTTCAATCTGTACTTTGGTGTTACTGAGCGCCCGCTTTTCTACCAGAATGTCGATATTGCCACTCTCGGTGAACTTAATGGCATTGCCCACCAGATTAGTAATGACCTGTTGCAGGCGCAGCGGGTCGCCAATCACATTATCCGGGACGTCGTTTTTAATATTTAACGTCAACTCCAGCCCTTTATCATGCGACGAGTGGGCCAGCAGCGTAACCACTTCATCCAGCGTGTTGCGCAGTGGAAAAGGGATACTTTCCAGAATGAGCTTACCGGCTTCCAGCTTGGAGAAATCAAGCACGTCATTAATGATCGCCAGCAGATTATTCGCGGAACGCTCAATGGTGTTCAGATGGTCGCGCTGGGTGGGGTTCAGCTCCGTTTTTAATGTCAGGCGGGTAAAGCCAATGACGCCGTTCAGCGGTGTTCGCAGTTCGTGCGACATGTTCGCCAGGAACTCCGACTTAATACGCGCCGCTTCCTGGGCGCGCTTTTTCGCCAGATCCAGCTCAACGTTTTGGATTTCCATCTGCTCAAGGGTTTCACGCAGGTCCGAAGTGGCCTGATCGATATTATGCTGCATCTCTTCGTGATAGGCGGCAAGCGACATCGCCATGGAATTAATGCCGTTTTTCAGCATGTCCAGCTCGCCCAGCATAAATCCTTCCACCCGGCTATCCAGTTGTCCGCGGCGAATGCGGTCAACGGTATTCACCATATTACGGATAGGCCCAGTGACATCGCGCATAAGCCGCCAGCCAAAGATCAGCGCAATGCCAATACAAAAAAGCATCATTACGCTGGAGATAAAAATCTCTTTGTATTGCTGTAGCCTTACCGACTTGAGATCCAGTTCAAGCGCCACATACCCCAGCATATTTTTGGTATTTTTCGCGTCGGCAATCGCTGACTCGTCCGGCGAATAGCTCTCCGAGATAATCGGGGTGCGCAGAATCATAATATCGCCGTGGCGATCGACGCTCAGACGACGTGGAAACGGCGCTCCGGCGGGAAGCTGCATCTGTGAGGGGTCCAGATGGAAATTAGACGTTACAAACAGGCGGTTATGATCGTCATAAACGGAAATCGCCCGCACAATATCAGAGTGTCTGCGGTGCAGGACGCTGATAAGTTGGCCGATAGACTCCCGGTTTTGTAAGTTCATACCATATTCGCTGGAGACGGCGAGCGGTTCAATAATACTGGCGCCGGCATCTTCCAGTTGACGCTGCAGGTCGTTATAGCGGTGCACTACAAAAAAGATACTGAGCAGCAAACCTATCAGGACGGTCGGGGCCAGGATCAGAATCATCATGCGTGCGCGCAGGCTGTAGTTGGTCATGGAGTTCCGTTATGGGACAATTAGGGTCACACTGTTAAATTGAGAAAAACCTGGTCGATGGCGCAATTCTACTCTGCAAAACGGCGCGTGACGACGCGTCAGATCATAACCGTTAAAGTCAATGACCTCGATTCATTTGGTCAGGGCGTAGCCCGTCATAACGGAAAGGCGCTGTTTATCCCCGGTTTATTGCCTGAGGAAAGCGCAGAAGTCATTCTTACAGAAGATAAAAAGCAATTTGCCCGCGCACGCGTTTCGCGCCGTTTGAATGATAGCCCGGAACGAGAAACGCCGCGCTGCCCGCATTTTGGCGTCTGCGGCGGTTGTCAGCAACAGCATGTCAGCATCACCCTGCAACAACGCAGCAAAAGCGCGGCGCTGGCGCGTTTGATGAAACACGAGGTGAATGACATCATCGCCGGCGAGCCCTGGGGTTATCGGCGTCGTGCGCGGTTAAGTCTGAATTGCCTGCCGGATAAACCGCTGCAAATGGGATTTCGCAAAGCGGGTTCCAGCGATATCGTCAATGTCGAACAGTGCCCTGTTTTGGCGCCCCAGCTTGCAGCATTGCTGCCCCGAATCAGGGCGTGTCTGGCGAGTTTACACGGCACCCGACATCTTGGGCATGTCGAGCTGGTACAGGCGGGAAGCGGTACGCTGATGATTCTGCGCCATACCGCGCCATTAAGTGCGGCGGATAAAGAAAAACTGGAACGCTTTTCGCATTCTGAGGGATTGTCTCTGTTTCTGGCGCCGTTTAGCGAGATACTGGAAACGGTATCTGGCGAGGCGCCCTGGTATGATTCGCACGGCTTACGTTTAGCCTTCAGTCCGCGAGACTTTATTCAGGTTAATGAGGCGGTAAACCAGCAAATGGTCGCCCGCGCGCTGGAGTGGCTTGATGTGCGCGCCGAGGATCGTGTCCTGGATCTGTTCTGCGGAATGGGGAATTTTACGCTGCCGCTGGCAACGCGCGCGGCAAGCGTGGTAGGGGTTGAGGGCGTTCCGGCGCTGGTAGAAAAAGGCCGTGAAAACGCCATCCGCAATGGTTTACATAATGTGACATTCTTCCATGAGAACCTGGAGGAAGATGTCACGAAGCAGCCGTGGGCGAAAAACGGCTTTGACAAAGTCTTACTCGATCCTGCGCGTGCGGGGGCTACAGGAGTGATGCGACATATTATAAAATTAAAACCTATTCGCATTGTTTATGTATCCTGTAACCCGGCGACGCTGGCGCGCGATAGTGAAGCGCTGGTCAATGCGGGATATGAGGTTACGCGTTTAGCGATGCTCGACATGTTCCCGCACACAGGACATCTGGAATCAATGGTTCTGTTCGAGCGCATGTAATGATTACCGGCTTACCGACTTCGGTAGGCCTGGTCCCTTAAGGAGAGGACGATGGTCGCGGTAAGAAGTGCACATATTAATAAAGCTGGTGAATTTGATCCGAAGAAGTGGATCGCAAGCCTGGGAATTTCCAGCCAGCAGTCGTGTGAGCGCTTAGCCGAAACCTGGGCGTATTGCCTGCAACAGACACAAGGACATCCGGATGCGGATCTGTTGCTGTGGCGTGGCGTGGAGATGGTAGAAATTCTTTCCACGCTGAGTATGGATATCGACACGCTGCGGGCGGCGCTACTGTTCCCTCTGGCCGACGCCAACGTAGTCAGCGAAGATGTACTGCGCGAAAGCGTCGGCAAATCTATCGTTACCCTGATTCATGGCGTGCGCGATATGGCGGCGATCCGTCAGCTAAACGCCACTCATAACGACTCTGTTTCTTCGGAGCAGGTTGATAACGTCCGTCGAATGTTATTGGCGATGGTGGATGATTTCCGCTGCGTGGTGATCAAACTGGCCGAGCGAATCGCTCATTTGCGCGAAGTGAAAGAGGCGCCGGAAGATGAGCGCGTGCTGGCGGCGAAAGAATGTACCAACATCTATGCGCCGCTCGCTAATCGTCTGGGCATCGGGCAACTGAAGTGGGAACTGGAAGACTACTGTTTCCGCTACCTGCATCCGGCGGAATACAAACGCATCGCCAAACTGCTGCATGAGCGCCGTCTCGATCGCGAACATTACATCGAAGAGTTTGTTGGACATCTGCGCGCCGAAATGAAAAACGAAGGCGTGCAGGCGGAAGTCTACGGACGACCAAAACATATTTATAGCATCTGGCGCAAAATGCAGAAAAAGCATCTGGCGTTTGATGAACTCTTTGACGTGCGCGCCGTGCGTATTGTCGCTGAACGTCTGCAAGACTGCTACGCCGCGTTGGGGATAGTGCATACGCATTATCGTCACCTGCCGGATGAATTCGATGATTATGTCGCTAACCCGAAACCGAACGGTTACCAGTCTATCCACACCGTGGTCCTGGGACCGGGCGGTAAAACCGTTGAGATCCAGATTCGTACCAAACAGATGCATGAAGACGCCGAACTGGGCGTGGCGGCACACTGGAAGTATAAAGAAGGCGCCGCGTCTGGCGGCGTGCGTTCCGGCCATGAAGACAGAATTGCGTGGCTGCGTAAGCTGATCGCCTGGCAGGAAGAGATGGCCGATTCCGGCGAAATGCTGGATGAAGTGCGCAGCCAGGTGTTTGACGATCGGGTCTACGTTTTTACGCCAAAAGGCGACGTGGTTGACTTGCCTGCCGGATCTACGCCGCTCGATTTTGCTTACCACATCCACAGCGATGTCGGGCACCGCTGCATCGGCGCGAAAATTGGTGGGCGTATTGTGCCATTCACCTATCAGTTGCAGATGGGCGATCAGGTTGAAATTATCACTCAGAAGCAGCCGAATCCCAGCCGCGACTGGCTGAATCCAAACCTGGGCTATGTGACGACCAGCCGCGGACGCTCGAAAATTCACGCCTGGTTCCGTAAACAGGACCGTGACAAAAATATCCTGGCTGGACGGCAGATCCTCGACGATGAGCTGGCGCATTTGGGGATTAGCCTGAAAGAGGCCGAGAAACATCTGCTGCCGCGCTACAACTTTAATGAGCTGGAAGAGTTGCTGGCGGCGATAGGCGGCGGCGATATCCGTCTTAATCAGATGGTGAATTTCCTGCAATCGCAGTTCAATAAGCCGAGTGCGGAGGAGCAGGATGCAGCGGCGCTGAAACAGCTTCAGCAAAAAACATACGCGCCGCAAAATCGTCGTAAAGACGACGGGCGCGTGGTGGTAGAAGGCGTGGGTAATTTGATGCACCACATTGCCCGCTGCTGCCAGCCGATTCCGGGGGATGAAATTGTCGGCTTCATTACTCAGGGGCGGGGGATTTCCGTGCACCGGGCCGACTGCGAACAGCTGGCGGAGCTGCGCTCACATGCGCCGGAGCGGATCGTAGAGGCGGTATGGGGCGAAAGCTACTCGGCGGGATATTCGCTGGTGGTGCGCGTCCAGGCCAACGATCGCAGCGGCTTGCTGCGCGATATCACCACCATTCTGGCTAACGAAAAAGTCAACGTGCTGGGCGTCGCCAGCCGCAGCGACATTAAACAGCAGATCGCCACCATTGATATGACCATCGAGATCTACAACCTGCAGGTGCTGGGCCGCGTGCTCGGTAAGCTGAACCAGGTGCCGGATGTGATTGATGCACGGCGACTGCACGGGGGGTAAACCCCAGACAGTAATAATGTAGCGGCTTTGCTACTCGTTCAGCAAAGCCGCATTAGCCAACCCCATAAGCATGAGATATGGGGTATGTTTTCGACGTACATTTCATTTCCGGTGTACTCTTATGTAAGATTTATACTTACAGTGGAGGCTGTTATGGTCAGAACAATGACCGTTGATCCTGGCGATGAACTGCGCGAGTTTATTGAATCGCTCATAGAATCAGGTGATTACAGAACACAAAGTGAAGTGATCAGAGAGTCTCTTCGTCTGCTGAGGGAAAAACAGGCCGAGTCACTACTTCAGGCGTTACGTGAACTTCTGGCTGAAGGTCTGAACAGCGGAGAGCCGCAGGCCTGGGAAAAGGATGCCTTTTTACGGAAGGTCAAAACAGGGATGATCAAACCCGATGAGAACGGTAAAATTAACGCCAAAGGCCAGTGAAGATCTGGAAAATATCTGGCATTACGGCTGGCAGCATTTTGGCGAAATACAGGCCGATCGATATATTAATCATCTATCAGATATTATTCGGGATGTAGGGAGATACTCGAGGGCTACGGCTTGATGTTTTATAAAGATATCTGGTAGCTATCTGCTTACCAGATATCTGGTATGGTTCCATGAAAATCGGTTTTGTTCAAATTTCTATTCGTATGGTAGTAATACGGTTACCGCACAATCGGTGTCAATGTTGACTCGTCCCCAGGTACCACGAAGTTCTACCATCTGTGAACGGGCACATTCAGTATTGTTTTGATCACAGGGAATAGCCTCAATCTGCATGTTTTTATCATCACATGCTATTGATACTGTTGCATTATCTATTATTTGTGCACAAATTGAATCTGATTCATAGACATCACAGGGCATATTTCCATGTCTTAAAAAAATATTTGCAATGAGCTCATTGGTTTTTGGTCCACTAAATTCTTTATTTATTGAGGTTACTTCTGAGTATTTATCAAAAGAAGCAGCTAAATTTTCAGGATCTATTGACGCGATAATTTGTACGCTGTCACTATCAAATGACATTTTATCATTAATGGTGGTAATGCTGGTCCCAAAATTGTCGTCAATAATCGAAATTTCCGTTTTTATATTATGGTCTGTAAAGCCGTAAGTAGTTATACTATAAGCGTCATAGGATACTTGATGTTTTTTGGTGTTGTAAGTTATTTCCCCATCAATATATTGCGATTGTGCGTAATCATATGAAGATGGTTCGATATGTAATTTTAAATCTTGTTTGATTATTTGTGCATCGTATAGTGGTGATATATTTAATTGTGCATCGATATTGCTGGTCCAGACACAATCAAGTGTGGAGTTATCATGTGATGTACAGCGGGCCCGGCGGGTTTCAGTCATATTGGGAAGTGTGAAAAAAGTGCTGCCAATGATCATTCTTATACTGGAATCCATTGTTATCGTTGATTCAATATCGACCCATAGTCCAGGACCGCACGTTACCTGACTTCCACGTAGCTTTCCACCGGTACATAACATCTCAATATTCTCTGGTAATAATGATGTTCTAACCCGTAGGTCACTATTTAAATTAGTTGTACCTGCCCCAGTGCCTGTCATATCATTCAATTCGGCATTGATCTTAACGTATCCAGATCCAAATGTATTGTTGGCGAAGCACATAAATAGAATGAATGAAATTATGATTTTTTTGCTTATGGTCATCATTTTTCCTGTGTTTATTCGTAGGGTATCAAAACGGTAATTGCACAAGTTGTATCAATGCTGACTTTCCCCCAGGTACCATTTATCGTACCTACTTTGCCGTTCAGGCAATGTGTTGTGTCTGAAGCATTACAAGTGCTGCTAAAGGCAAGCTGCGCATTCAGATCGTGACATACAAGAGCAACTGACGTCTTATTAAGACTGTAGTTACACAAGGATGTATCGTCGCATGGCGTATTGCCATGGTAGAGATATACAGCGGCTAGCTCGACATTATTTTTTGCGCCAGTCATGGCGACTTCTGTACTGTGCACTATCGTATTTTCAGAAAATGAAGCATCTACTATTTCTGGAGGAAAATAACGATGTAGGGTGGACGCTGGAGAGCCATTAAGTACAAGTGAACCGTTCCATATACCGAAATCACCCTCGGTATCTTCTGTCACTGTTACAGTCCATTTGAATTTCAGATTCTCAATGCCCGATGTTTCCGGTTCATAACTAGCGTAACTGCTTACCGATTCATCAATAATAATATGGCCGGAAAGGGATGAATATTGATTAGTGTCATTATTTCCTCCTCCGGGTATTACCGAAACTGTAAGATTTTGCTGGTTAATGGTTATTCCATTCTGTTTGGTAAGTAAGGTGAGGGGAAGTGAAAATGATTTATCCCATACACAAATTGCGCTGTTAGTTGCCTGATTACCCGTACAGTCGGCATGTGCCGTCGCTTTTACCGCTTCACCAGTAAAACTATAAGTGATACCGTTATCGACAGCGGTTGTATTGATGAAAGAAGTTGATGGATCAAACTCAAGGGTGGATTCAAGTCCATAGGGAATTGTACCTTGAGTAGTACAACCACCCCCATCGCCTCCACCTGACTTAGTGCACGATGAAAGGATATGAATGTTTGTTGGTAATGGGGTATGGATGGTATCGAGTGTAGGATCGCCAGTCAGTGCACCAAGACTATCAAACTGTGAAATAATTTGAGAATTATATTCTATATCCGTTCTTACTTCAGCGCATTGTAGCGCAATACACCAAAAACCAGATATTATTACCAGTATTAGCTGTAATAAAATTCGTTGCATTTCATATCCTTATAATTTTACCTATAGCTCACTGATATTCAAAACTCACTGTTGCGCTACCCGAAAATTCCCCCGGCATAACCTCTTCACCAGCGTATTTTTGCAGCCTGGCCTGCAAGTTGATGGTGGTAATCCCTTCTTTCAGCACAAAAGCTGTACCCACTGTTGCATTGATACTCACTGGTTGCTGTGCAGCCGTTTCCACGCCAATCGCAAAACCACTGGCTTCCGACGAGGGCTCCAGCGCCAGCAGTCCGGGCAGGGTACTGTCTTCAACACCCTGAAAGGTCACCACCACGCCGTTGGCTAGCGCTGTTTTGCAATCCTGGAGGCTAAGTGTGAATGGAACAGGAGTCGTTTGCCCGCTGGCGTCGAAATTGTCACTGCCAATAGTATGAAAATCCACCGTTGCCATCGTGTCATTATCCACTACCAGGTTACAGGCGCCGGCAACCAGCTTACCGCTGTAGTGCACATTAGGCGTGGCGGCAGGTAGCGTATTGAAAACCGCCCATAACATTACGCCTCCGATCAAATGCCCGGCAGTTTGAAAAATACGGTTCATTGGTAATCCACCTGTAACGTGGCAAAAGCCTCAAAATCGCCTTCGGCAGGCTCTTTACCTGGCTGTTTTACCGGCACGGCTTTTAGTGTGGGAAGCGATGATTCATCGATGGTTAGCGACGTGCCGGGAGGAAACACCGTGCCGTTCTGCTGAAGTTCAATGCCCAGCTCAGGGACATTGGTGGTTAAGGCATTTGCGGAGTAAGGCGTCGCCGTGCCCAGATAGCTCAACGTAAAAGTTAATGCGTCATCGCGAAAGCTGCTGTCGCAGGTAAGGGTCCACGGGATCTCGGTCAGGTAATTGACGCCGTCAATATTATCAATAATCACGCTACCAAAACTGACCTCCAGCGTTTCACCGTTATTGATAGTACAGGCGGGCGGATTTATCAGTTTGCCGTGAAAGGTCAAATTGTCGGCGCAGGCAAACTGGGTGATTAAAAGCGTCAGGATAAGCACCCTTTTCACTATGAATCTCTCCATCACTGGTAATCCACGACTAACGTCGCACTGGCGTTAAAATCGCCACCCGCTAACTGCGTGGTGGGCTCTTTAACCGGTACGGCTTCCAGCTCTGGCCCATTGCTGCCGCTCAGGGTGAAGTTCAGCCAATCCGTTATGCCAACCGGAACCAGTTGCTTATTGCCCGCCTGCTGAATACGGATGCCTAACCCCTGCACCGAAGTTTGCAGAACCTGCTCCCCGCTGATGGTGGTGGTGGTCCCCTGAATTTGTAGCTTCAGATAGTCACTCGCTCTGCCATCGCAGTTCAGGCTGTAGCCCACAGGTTTCGTTTGAGAAACATCGCCAACTTTGGTGGTCAGGACATCGCCAAACTCTACGGAAGCGCCGCCTACCGTACAGGGCGGTGGTTGAGTGACGACCAGATGCAGCTCCAGTTGCACGGTTTTTGTGCCGGCAGCCTCGGTGTCGGTAACGAATCCACCGCACAGCAGCACCAGTATTTTCCAGCGAGTCAACATCGTCATAGATCTCTTTCGCACAGGATTACTTATTCGCTTTCTTCTCAGCGTCACGGGTTTTCTCCTCATTGACCTTGCAGGTATTCCCTGAGCAGGTGAAAACCAGCAGGCGATGGCCGCCGTAATCATCGACGTAGCCCACCACCGGCGAACTGCCGAGCGAGGCACCTTTGATGGGAGAGGTCACTTTTTCACGCGGGGCAATCAGCAGGTTTTTAAAGCCGGAGGCGGTTTCGTTCTCTTTGCTACCGGCATTGCTGATGACGAGGTAAAACGGTGTGGGGTTGTCGAAGATCACGCCATCGCCCTGGTAGGTCAGCGTGAGCTTCGTTTGCCACGGGTGCGTCTTATCCACCTGCCGGGCGACGGCTACCGGGCGGTAGAAAAACTTAATACGCGTTTGCAGCGCCAGCTGGAGCGTATTAGGCTTATCGCTTTTCGGCGGAATTTCCCGCACGTTGAAATAAAACAGACTTTCCCGGTCCTGCGGTAGGCTAGCCGCGGCTGGTAACGGCTGGACTTTAACCTGCCCGTCGGATTTTGGCTCAATACGCTGCAGCGGCGGCAGGGCGGTAAAATAGCGGGTATCTTTGGCGAACTTATCGTCTTCCAGCCACGCCTGTGCGAGGTAGGGCAGAGTGGCGTTGCCGTTTTTCAGCGTGACGGTGATTGAATTTTCATTGCCGTTAAAAATAACGCGGGTACGATCCGGCACAATCGCGCTGTGCGATACCAGCGGCGCAGCCAGTAATACCGAAGCGATAAGCGCCTGGCGCTTAAAATGGTTGGTCTTGTTCATTACGGGTTCCCTTTATTCCATATCCTTGCGATTCACCGCATGGTTGTCAGCCAGCGGTATGGGCGGGGTTTGAGTGGTTGTCGCCACCGGCGCGGCCGGTTGGCCATCGGTTTGCGTATGTTCCTGGATTAGCGGTTGCGCAGGCAGCGGAGAACTTTTCTGCGGTGCGGTGGGGGGCTGACCTTCCAGCATTTTGCACGGCAGCAATAGCGCGTTGGCCAATAGCTCCGGTGTAAACGTGGGCGGGAGTGATGCTTCACACTGCGCCGCGCCATCCCAGAAGACTTTCAATGTTTCCCCGGCTTTTACGCCTGCCAGCCAGGCGTTGCCGTCATCGGCCACCAGGCCCAACTGCTGCTGGCGCTCGTTTTTCACTTCGGCGCCGAACGGTGGGAAGTCGCCGTCTGCCAGCCGGAAAACCGCCATCATTTTCTCGCCGCTGACCACGTCAAAGTGACGGTAGCCGATGGCGCCTTCGGTGAGCGTGATCTGCACAACCGACTTAGTAGCTTCCGCCTTCTCCGGCAATTTGTTCAGATCGATACGCGCCAGGCTGCGCGAATAGCTTCCGACATCCGCAATCACGGCCTTGCCGAAAATGTTGGTTGAGGTTGGCGAGCCGTTACCGCTAACGGGGACGTCCGCAATGCCGTCGGTATCAACCAGCAAACGTGTGCTGCCCGCTAAACTTCCCCGGTGTAGCGCGCCGCCCTGGGTGGTCAGCGTCATGCCGCCGCGCAGCGACATACCCAGCGAACGGTACGATCCTTCTTCATAATCCGCGCTTAGATCGATGTCCGTCAGCGCGCCCTGATGGCTGTAATAACCGTCTGCCTGCGCGCCTTGTTCATCCTGCCCGATGTGAAGCTGCCAGTTATCGCCGTTCTGGCTGTGGCCGGAATAGCCGAGCTGATTACGGTGTTGACTACCGTTAAACGTACCGTTGTAGCTGATGGAATCATTGCCCCAGGGAACAGACAGCGAGATATAGACGCCATCATCTTTATCACCGTTATATTCGCTGCGATAGCCGTTCAGCGACGCACTGAGATTTTTTATCGACCCTAAGTCGAAGTACCAGGAAAGAGACAGGTTATAGTTACTCTGATCCGGGCTGTCCCAGAAGGTACTGCGTGAGTAGCTGAAATAGGCGCTCATGCCCTGTTCACGGAAGTTCTGGTTATAGGTGACCGTATAGCGTTCTTTTTCGTGGCCGGCATTGAGATGATGATAGGTTTTCGCATCCAGGTAGTCGCTCATGCTCATGAAGTTCTTTTCTGAGAAGCGGTATCCGGCAAAGGTCAGTCGGCTGTCGATTTCATCAAAGTCACGGGAGTAGCTGATGCGATATGAGTTACCCTGCAGCGTTTCGCCGTCAAACCCGTCGTCTTGCGGCATGTGGGCGATGGAGTGCGTAATGTCGACCGCCACCGCGCCCACCACGCCAAGATCCTTACCGCTTCCCAGCGCCACGGCCTGATAGTTGCTTTCTCCAATTGCGCCGCCATATAGCGACCAGCCGTTGGTGACCCCCCACGAAGCTTCCGCCGAGGCGAATGTGCCGGTAATGGGGTGATGATCCCAGTCCTGCGGGCGGCCCAGCGCCATCTTGTAGCGCACCATGCCGGGGCGCGTCAGGAAGGGAACCGATGCGGTGTTAACGTCAAACTCCTGGGTCTGACCGTTCTGCTCTTCCACGGTGACGTGCAACGTACCGGAAACGGACTGGTTGAGATCCTGAATACGGAACGGTCCTGCGGGCACCTGCGTTTCATACAGTACGCGCCCCTGCCAGGAGACTTTGACTTTGGCATTAGAGCGCGCAATGCCCACTATCTCCGGCGCATAGCCGCGCAGTTTCGGCGGCAGCATCTGATCGTCAGAAATGACGCTGGCACCGATATAGTTAAAGCTGTCGAAAACATCGGACTGGAGATAGCTTTCGCCCAGCGTAAGTTTGGCCCCGAGCGTCGGTAGTGCGCGATAGGCGTAGTAGCGGCTCCAGCTCTGATCGTGGAGGGTGGAAGTGTTCTCGTCATCGTCACGATGGTCGTAGCTGGCCTGCCAGTCGGCCCGCAGTCGCCATGCGCCCAGGTTCGCGCCTAACGTCCCGTTGCCGCTGATACTTTGCTCTTCGCTGCCGCTTTCTTGATCGTGGCGGAGCTGATTATTAATGTTGTAATCCAGAATGATGCCGGAAATACCATTATCCCAGCGGGCGGGCGGGTCCCAGTCGACATCGCTGTATTCCATATACGCCTGGGGTAAATTCACCAGCAGCGTGGAGTGTCCCAGGTCGGCCTGAAAATCCATGCCCTTCAGTGAATCTGGCGCCAGACATTGTCGTTCACCGTGCGTTATCCAGACGAGTTTTTCCGCGAGTTCCGGTTTTATACCCAATTGCGTAACTAATTCTGGTTCTGCGCAAACCTCGCTTCCTTGTGGATCATGTTCTGGTATAACCCAGTTAACAGGAAATTCCTGCGGCAGAGTCTGTCCGTTAATTTTAATTTGTAAGAGGTAGACGCCTGGCAGAATAAAACCCTTACGAGAAAACTGTGCAATGTTAACGTTATCGCGATTTTTTACATCGAGGAAATCGGTATTAAATTCGATGTCTTTGCCTGACGCGCTATAAGGGGAGGCGCTTAGAAGCATTCCCACTCCGCACGCTATTGGGCAAAGAACACTTTTCCATGTGTTATTCATCAAATATATTCCGCAATAAAACTCAACAGGAATACCCTACCTAAAGCGGCAGGGTATTATCGTCGTGACTCTGTTAACTGAATTACAGGTAAGAGATAGTGACGTTGGCGGCGCTGCTGAATTCACCTGTGCCTACGGTGCCGGTTGCTGCGCCAACCAGCCAGGCGGTGAAATTCAGGCTTTGCTTCTCATCAAGGATGGTGTCTCCGTCCAGGTCCGCAATGGCCTGTGTATAGGTATCGCCCAGTTTGATATTGTTTTTGCCAGCATCGCCGATTGCCAGGCTTACGTTGCTAATAGCGCCAGTGCCGTCAGTCTTCATCAGCGCGAGATTATCCGTGGCGCCTGTAGCCGCTGTGGTTCCACTACCTGTAGTGAATACCACATTCATATTTTTCTCGGTAGCCCAGGTACAACCCTCAAGATCGATATGAAAGGTACGGGCATTGTTGATGGTCGTTTTACCATTACTCAGCGTGCCATTACCGATACTTGAACCCATATTGACTGTTTGATCTTCCGTATCCAATGTGACAGAGCAGGGGGAATCAACAATATTACCAAGGAAAGTGACCTTCGCTGTGTTGCTACCCGCGGCTTGAGCGCCGGAGACAATTCCCATAACTAAAGATGCAGTTACTGCCAGTTTACAAAAATGAGATGACTTCATCGTGTTATCCTTAATTAACGTGTTTTATGGCAACATTTTGTACGCGTATACCAAGGGATATGCGGCATAGAGCCATGCTGCGGGCTTTGGGTAAAAAATAGGTCATAATAAAAATATTATATTTCTACATTTTTATGAGTATATTCTTATGAGCTGAATGATCGTACCTGCTCATAGAATATTATATGTAATACTTTCAATATATTTATTTCATGTATGTTCCAGAAAAAACAAAAAAAGTGGTCTTTTTTGAATATTAAACTGGCGTGCATGCTACTCGTTTTTCCGTAAAAGTGAAATAATTTATTTTTTTTTTGAAAGGGAAGGCTCTTTGGGTGGGGTGCTTATAGTGTTTGCATGATTTTTTTTTGCTTAATTGATGTTATTTATAATGCCTGGTGCAAATATCTGTTTTTTTAATAAATTAGTTATATGATTATTATATTGTTGTGTATCGATTAATAATTTTAAAGTTATACGGGAAAGGTAGCATTCAACGCCTGTTAACAATATATTTTATTATATAGGCGTTGTCGTAGTGTCTCTGTGCGTGAATGGTTAAGAATAATACGTTACAATTGTCGCTGGTATTTACAACCGATTAAAAACCATGACAACTAACCATCAAATTGACCGTCTTCTCACCCTCATGCAGCGCCTGCGTGACCCGGAAAACGGCTGTCCGTGGGATAAAGAGCAGACCTTCGCCAGCATCGCGCCTTATACGCTGGAAGAAACCTATGAAGTACTGGATGCGATTGCGCGTGAGGATTTTGACGATTTGCGCGGCGAACTGGGCGACCTGTTGTTCCAGGTGGTGTTTTACGCGCAGATGGCGCAGGAAGAAGGCCGCTTCGATTTTAATGATATCTGCGCTGCCATCAGCGACAAGCTGGAGCGCCGCCATCCGCATGTTTTTGGCGAGCTTTCCGCGGATAATAGCGAAGAAGTCTTAGCCCGCTGGGAGCAAATCAAAACGGAAGAGCGCGCGCAAAAAGCGCAGCATTCCGCGCTGGACGATATTCCGCGCAGTTTACCGGCCTTAATGCGCGCGCAAAAAATCCAGAAACGTTGCTCAAACGTGGGCTTTGACTGGACGACGCTGGGACCGGTCGTCGATAAGGTCTATGAAGAGATCGATGAGGTGATGTTCGAGGCGCGGCAGGCGGTTGTTGATCAGGCTAAACTGGAAGAGGAAATGGGCGATTTGCTCTTTGCCACGGTCAACATGGCGCGTCATTTAGGTACGAAAGCGGAGCTCGCTTTGCAAAAAGCGAACGATAAATTTGAACGTCGTTTTCGCGAAGTTGAACGTATTGTCGCAGCCAGAGGCCTGGAAATGACCGGGGTGGACCTGGAAACAATGGAAGAAGTTTGGCAGGAAGTAAAACGCCAGGAAATTGATCTCTAAAGGTTTTAGGCGGTCAAGAGCGATTTGTGTGATTTTTTAAATAACAAGCGCTTGATTTACGTCAAAAACATTTGCCTCAAAGGGGCTATTTTCTCCCTCCCTGTGTGAATGTCAGCCTGACGAAGAGGAGGAATAATGAAAGTTTGTGGCGTAGGTCATGTTCGGGTATACTGCTTTCCCGTCCTGGTTATTCCATCGTCTTTTAAACCTAACTTCTCAGGTTCCGCATGACAACGAACTATATTTTTGTGACCGGCGGGGTCGTATCCTCTCTGGGTAAAGGCATTGCCGCAGCCTCCCTCGCAGCCATTCTGGAAGCCCGTGGTCTCAACGTGACCATCATGAAACTGGATCCGTACATCAACGTCGATCCGGGTACTATGAGCCCAATCCAACACGGGGAAGTGTTCGTTACTGAAGACGGCGCTGAAACCGACCTGGACCTGGGGCACTACGAGCGTTTCATCCGCACCAAGATGTCTCGCCGCAACAACTTCACGACTGGCCGTATCTACTCCGACGTTCTGCGTAAAGAACGCCGTGGCGACTATCTGGGCGCAACCGTACAGGTAATCCCTCACATCACTAACGCGATTAAAGAGCGCGTGCTGGAAGGTGGCGAAGGCCACGATGTGGTACTGGTGGAAATCGGCGGTACCGTCGGTGATATCGAATCGCTGCCGTTTCTTGAGGCGATTCGTCAATTGGCGGTAGATATCGGTCGTGAACACGCGCTGTTTATGCACCTGACGCTGGTACCTTACCTGGCGGCTGCGGGCGAAGTGAAAACTAAACCGACTCAGCACTCCGTGAAAGAGCTGCTGTCTATCGGTATTCAGCCCGATATTCTGATTTGTCGTTCCGATCGCGCGGTTCCTGCCAACGAGCGTGCAAAAATTGCATTGTTCTGTAATGTGCCGGAAAAAGCCGTTATTTCAATGAAAGATGTCGATTCCATTTATAAAATTCCGGGCCTGTTGAAATCTCAGGGGCTTGATGATTATATTTGTAAACGATTCAGCTTGAACTGTCCGGAAGCTAACCTGTCTGAATGGGAACAGGTCATTTACGAAGAAGCGAACCCGGCAGGCGAAGTGACTATCGGCATGGTCGGCAAATATATTGAACTGCCGGATGCCTATAAGTCGGTGATCGAAGCGCTGAAACACGGTGGTCTGAAAAACCGCGTTACCGTCAACATCAAATTGATCGATTCGCAAGATGTTGAAACGCGCGGCGTCGAAATTCTGAAAGATTTGGACGCTATCCTGATCCCCGGCGGCTTCGGCTATCGTGGCGTTGAAGGTAAAATCGCCACTGCGCGCTATGCGCGTGAAAACAATATTCCTTATCTGGGCATTTGCCTGGGGATGCAGGTTGCGTTGATTGAGTTCGCTCGTAACGTGGCCGGCATGGACAACGCCAACTCAACGGAATTTGTGCCAGACTGTAAGTACCCGGTTGTGGCGTTAATTACCGAGTGGCGCGATGAAGACGGTAACGTTGAAGTCCGTAGCGAGAAGAGCGATCTGGGTGGCACCATGCGCCTGGGCGCGCAGCAGTGCCAGCTTAGCGATGACAGTCTGGTACGTCAGTTGTACGGCGCGTCGACGATTGTTGAACGTCATCGCCATCGTTACGAAGTCAACAATATGTTGTTGAAACAAATTGAAGCAGCGGGTCTGCGTGTCGCAGGCCGTTCCGGTGATGATCAGTTAGTCGAGATCATTGAGGTACCGAATCATCCGTGGTTCGTGGCCTGTCAGTTCCATCCGGAATTTACTTCCACGCCGCGTGATGGACATCCGTTGTTCGCTGGCTTTGTTAAAGCCGCCAACGAGCATCAGAAACGTCAGGCGAAGTAAAAAAGTTAGAACGGCGGTGCACCCTCAGCGGTGCACCGTTTGTCTGAAGTTTTAGTTTAACTAGTGACTTGAGGAAAACCTAATGTCCAAAATCGTTAAAGTCATCGGTCGTGAAATCATCGACTCCCGTGGTAACCCGACTGTTGAAGCTGAAGTACACCTGGAAGGTGGTTTCGTAGGTATGGCGGCGGCTCCGTCAGGTGCTTCTACTGGTTCCCGCGAAGCGCTGGAACTGCGCGATGGCGACAAATCCCGTTTCCTGGGTAAAGGCGTAACCAAAGCTGTTGGCGCGGTTAACGGCCCGATCGCTCAGGCTATTCTTGGCAAAGACGCTAAAGACCAGGCTGGCATCGACAAAATCATGATCGACCTGGACGGTACTGAAAACAAATCTAACTTCGGTGCAAACGCCATTCTGGCTGTCTCTCTGGCTAACGCCAAAGCTGCTGCTGCCGCTAAAGGTATGCCGCTGTACGAGCACATTGCTGAACTGAACGGCACTCCGGGCAAATACTCCATGCCGGTTCCGATGATGAACATCATCAACGGCGGCGAGCACGCTGACAACAACGTCGACATCCAGGAATTCATGATCCAGCCGGTTGGCGCGAAAACGGTTAAAGAAGCCATCCGTATGGGTTCTGAAGTTTTCCATCACCTGGCAAAAGTGCTGAAAGGCAAAGGCATGAACACCGCTGTGGGTGACGAAGGCGGCTATGCGCCGAACCTGGGCTCCAACGCGGAAGCACTGGCTGTTATCGCTGAAGCGGTTAAAGCGGCTGGTTACGAGCTGGGTAAAGACATCACCCTGGCGATGGACTGCGCAGCATCTGAATTCTACAAAGACGGTAAATACGTTCTGGCTGGCGAAGGCAACAAAGCGTTCACCTCCGAAGAATTCACCCACTTCCTGGAAGAACTGACCAAACAGTACCCGATCGTTTCCATCGAAGATGGTCTGGACGAGTCTGACTGGGACGGTTTTGCATACCAGACCAAAGTACTGGGCGACAAAATCCAGCTGGTTGGTGACGACCTGTTCGTAACCAACACCAAAATCCTGAAAGAAGGCATCGAGAAAGGCATCGCTAACTCCATCCTGATCAAATTCAACCAGATCGGTTCTCTGACCGAAACTCTGGCTGCAATCAAGATGGCGAAAGACGCTGGTTACACTGCTGTCATCTCTCACCGTTCTGGCGAAACTGAAGACGCTACCATCGCTGACCTGGCTGTTGGTACCGCTGCAGGCCAGATCAAAACCGGTTCTATGAGCCGTTCTGACCGTGTTGCTAAATACAACCAGCTGATTCGTATCGAAGAAGCTCTGGGCGAAAAAGCACCGTACAACGGTCGTAAAGAGATCAAAGGCCAGGCGTAATCCTGCTTTTACCTCTTAACGTATAAACCCGCTTCGGCGGGTTTTTTTGTATCTGTTCAATAGCGCAGCCGCTGTGCATGACCGGGCAGACGAAATCTGCAATAATTAACGATTATCCCCTTAACAGAGAACGCTATGCAGTACCCGATTAACGAGATGTTCCAGACCCTACAAGGCGAGGGTTATTTTACCGGCGTCCCCGCTATTTTTATTCGTTTACAGGGATGTCCGGTCGGCTGTGCCTGGTGTGATACTAAGCATACCTGGGATAAACTGAGCGATCGGGAAGTGTCTCTGTTCAGCATTCTGGCAAAAACCAAAGAGAGCGACAAATGGGGGGCTGCGAGCAGTGAAGACTTGCTGGCAGTAATTAACCGTCAGGGCTATACCGCGCGTCACGTTGTCATCACCGGTGGCGAACCCTGTATTCACGACCTCATGCCGCTCACCGATCTGCTTGAAAAGAGTGGTTTTAGTTGCCAGATTGAAACCAGCGGGACGCATGAAGTGCGCTGTACGCCTAACACCTGGGTCACGGTTTCACCAAAAGTGAATATGCGCGGGGGATATGACGTGCTTTCCCAGGCGCTGGAGCGCGCCAATGAAATCAAGCATCCCGTTGGGCGAGTTCGTGATATTGAGGCGCTGGATGAACTGTTAGCCACGTTGAGCGATGATAAACCGCGCGTGATTGCTTTGCAGCCCATTAGCCAGAAAGAAGACGCGACGCGTCTGTGTATTGAAACTTGTATTGCACGTAACTGGCGGCTGTCTATGCAAACGCATAAATATTTAAATATCGCCTGATGCATTACTAATCTTACAGACGGCCTGCCGATGCCGTCTGTGACTCATCCATTACCTTGCATTGTTTATTTTCTCTATGTGAATTTCGATGAGTGTATAAAAGCGCTGATAAATTTTTCCATAGCGATGCACGGATCACGCTATTTTGGTAAATTTAAAGAAAAAATCATTCTATGAACTTTTTTGCATCAAAATCAGCAAATTAGCTGTTCTTTAATAATTTAAATTGTTGCGATTATGTTGGTAGAATGTGGTGCTGATAAAAAGTAGTTTATAAACAATGACATACGTTTAGTGTATTCCCCGCGCCAGCGGGGATAAACCGAGAAAGATGCGTACGTTCAATGTCGAGCTTTTGTATTCCCCGCGCCAGCGGGGATAAACCGACTGGCTAATCACGGTTAACGCCGTGCCGGTGGTATTCCCCGCGCCAGCGGGGATAAACCGCGGCCGGACTGATTTAACGAGGGGAATTTATGGTATTCCCCGCGCCAGCGGGGATAAACCGTTTTATCGTCGTAGCCTATTGCTAACTTGACGCGTATTCCCCGCGCCAGCGGGGATAAACCGCCGCTGACGCACTGGATCAACCTGACGCAACGGTATTCCCCGCGCCAGCGGGGATAAACCGTAATCTTTCAGCGCGTCCTGGCGGTCAACGAGGTATTCCCCGCGCCAGCGGGGATAAACCGTTGAGTGCCACGGCCAGAGCGGTAGCCATTAAGTATTCCCCGCGCCAGCGGGGATAAACCGAAAACGGGTTTGCGGAAGGCTGGAACGCCTGCGTATTCCCCGCGCCAGCGGGGATAAACCGGAGCGGATCCGGGATCGTCAGCACTCTGAACCGTATTCCCCGCGCCAGCGGGGATAAACCGCACGATTTTATGTGCCGCGTCGAGGCGTGGGCGTATTCCCCGCGCCAGCGGGGATAAACCGGCGACCAAACCATTCGGATTCCGTAGGGGACCGTATTCCCCGCGCCAGCGGGGATAAACCGATTTCTTGCCTATAATTTCCGGTTCGACGCCAGTATTCCCCGCGCCAGCGGGGATAAACCGCACAGATCGCGAGTTTGCTGGGTATATCTGAAGTATTCCCCGCGCCAGCGGGGATAAACCGGGGAATGGCTGGATCTGGTGTTGGTTATTTGCGTATTCCCCGCGCCAGCGGGGATAAACCGCCGCCGCTGTTCTTCTGTGTCTGCTTTTGTCCGTACTCCCCGCGCCAGCGGGGATAAACCGGCAGTAATCCCGGGTATTCCGAGTTATATGAAGTATTCCCCGCGCCAGCGGGGATAAACCGGCGTCAACCAGTTCTGGCATACCCTCCTCTTCGTATTCCCCGCGCCAGCGGGGATAAACCGATTAGCTGATAAATCATCCAACATGTCACTTAGTATTCCCCGCGCCAGCGGGGATAAACCGAGTCGCTGGCGGATGTGCGGCGCACCGAAGCCGTGTTCCCCGCGCCAGCGGGGATAAACCGCACATAACCCGGCGCGATGGCCGATACATCATGTGTTCCCCGCGCCAGCGGGGATAAACCGCGAGAGATCATAGACCAATGGACTGAAAGACTGTGTTCCCCGCGCCAGCGGGGATAAACCGTTGCGCTGTTCTATTGGCGGCAATTCTCTGAAGTGTTCCCCGCGCCAGCGGGGATAAACCGAGTACGAGGCACTATTCGGCAAGAAACCGCACGTGTTCCCCGCGCCAGCGGGGATAAACCGGGGGCATGTGCGAAATTTCGCTCCAGTTTGTTGTGTTCCCCGCGCCAGCGGGGATACACCGGCTCAAAACTCGGATGGTATAGGCGTGGCGCAGTGTTCCCCGCGCCAGCGGGGATAAACCGGCAAGCCACAGCGCAAAAGAGGTCTATTCCTGGTGTTCCCCGCGCCAGCGGGGATAAACCGGCGCTTCCGCCAACTCTCATCCGTGAAACGGTGTGTTCCCCGCGCCAGCGGGGATAAACCGCGCCATAAACGCGACTCCGTCACACATCCGTAGTGTTCCCCGCGCCAGCGGGGATAAACCGACGCGTTAAAACTGCGCTCAATGCAGACGGCCGTGTTCCCCGCACCAGCGGGGATAAACCGCGGTTCGCCCGCTGCTCAGTCTCGCCGGAATGGTGTTCCCCGCGCCAGCGGGGATAAACCGGGGCATGAGTGCTACTGCTTTCAACCCGAAAGGTGTTCCCCGCGCCAGCGGGGATAAACCGATAAATTATCGGGAAATCATAATCAGCGCCGCGTGTTCCCCGCGCCAGCGGGGATAAACCGAAAACCCTCAAATATGCGTAACGGGAGGCTGGGTGTTCCCCGCGCCAGCGGGGATAAACCGTGCGCCAACGACTGGAATTTTTGCGTGTAGCCGTGTTCCCCGCGCCAACAAGGATAGCCGTTGCATAATCATAATCTGTGTACCAGTAATGGCAGCTACAAACCTGTAAAGTAAAAAGGCCGCGTTTTCCCGGGGAGGCTTTTAGACAGGAGAAGGCCATGGCGTTAAGGATCAGAGTATTGCTCGAAAATCATAAGGGAGCTGGAGCGGATAAATCGTTGAAGGCCCGGCCAGGGTTAAGCCTGTTGGTCGAGGATGAGTCTACGTCTATCTTGTTCGATACCGGCCCTGATGGCAGTTTTATGCAAAACGCGTTGGCGATGGGGATCGACCTGTCCGATGTGTCTGCTGTGGTGCTTTCGCATGGTCATTACGATCATTGCGGCGGCGTGCCGTGGCTTCCTGATAGCAGTCGAATCATCTGCCATCCCGATATTGCACGTGAACGTTATGCAGCAATGACTTTTCTTGGTATTACCCGAAAAATAAAAAAATTGTCGTGTGAGGTGGACTATTCACGCTATCGAATGATGTACACGCGTGACCCCCTGCCGATTGGCGAAAACTTTATCTGGTCAGGGGAAATACCGGTGGTCGCGCCTGAAGCCTACGGCATTTTTGGCGGCCACGATGCGGAGCCGGACTCTATTTTGGATGAGGGCGTACTGATTTACCAATCGACAAAAGGATTAGTCATCATTACGGGATGCGGGCATCGGGGGATCGCAAATATTGTCCGGCACTGTCAGAATATTACTGGTATAAAGCGGATTTACGCGCTTGTCGGCGGATTTCATCTCCGCTGCGCATCACCGTTCACGCTGTGGCGAGTCAGGCGCTTTCTGCAAGAACAAAAACCTGAAAAACTATGCGGTTGTCACTGTACAGGGGCCTGGGGGCGGTTGTGGCTACCGGAAATAACCGCACCTGCAACCGGTGATGTGCTGCGCTTTTAACACCGCGCTGGACAATGTTTTCACTGATAAAACGTCGTGTGGATAGGCTGGAATCAATTTGACATCCAGCCCACGCGTTAATAAACCTTATTCGCCGCGATAGACGCAGCCGGCTGTACAGGTCTCTTTCACCATCACGGCGCTCAGTAGCGGCACGACGGGCTTAACCTGATCCCAAATCCATTTTGCCAGCACTTCGCTGGTGGGATTGGACAGCCCTGGAATATCATTCAGATAGTAGTGATCAAGACGATCGTAAGTCGGTTTAAACGCCGCTTTGAGATCCGCGAAATCCATAATCCAACCGGTATGCGGATCGACTTCACCGGTAATTTCGAGACGCACCATAAACGAGTGTCCGTGCAGGCGGCCGCACTTATGCCCTTCAGGCACGTGAGGCAGGCGGTGAGCGGCTTCAAAGGTGAAATCTTTATACAACGTGGTGGACATGATGAACTCTCAGGCAATAAAAAAACCGCCGTAGGGTACCGGAAAGCGCATTTTTTATCATTAACTAAAACCATTCTCCGCCTTGTGACGGGCAATTAATTTAAGAATTTCCAGAAAATTTAATAATTATCAATCAATTATAAAATCGATTTTGGCGTTAATAACGATAACTAAAACAGGTTAGTTCATTTGGTTATTTGTTATTTCCAACCCTTCTTTAATTGTTATTCCTCTCACCGTTAACCTTATCCTCAGTTTGGGATTTATCGCTTATACATTTCATCTTTCAAGCCGCATCTGTGTTGACTGCGTTTACTCACCCCAGTCACGTATTTATGTACGCTCCTGGGGCGCGCTCAGCTTACGGCGAACTTGAATGATTTTGTGTATAGATCCGCTTTGCTTACTGGAACATAACGACGCATGACGACACCGGCTCCACTGACTGGGTTGCTTCCGCTTAATCCGGAGCAACTGGCGCGCCTTCAGGCCGCGACAACCGACCTTACTCCCGAACAGCTTGCCTGGGTCTCCGGCTATTTTTGGGGCGTACTGAATCCGCGCTCAGGCGCTGTTGCCGTCACGCCTGCTCCTGAGGGGAAGATGCCGGGGGTTACGCTTATCTCCGCTTCGCAAACCGGCAATGCGCTTCGTGTGGCGGAAGCGCTGCGTGATGATCTGCTGGCGGCCAACCTTAATGTGACACTGGTGAACGCCGGCGACTATAAATTCAAACAGATTGCCAGTGAAAAACTGCTGGTGATAGTGACGTCCACCCAGGGAGAAGGCGAGCCGCCGGAAGAGGCCGTCGCTCTGCATAAGTTCCTGTTCTCGAAAAAAGCGCCGAAATTGGAAAACACCGCTTTTGCCGTGTTTAGCCTCGGCGACACCTCTTATGAATTTTTCTGCCAGTCCGGAAAAGATTTCGACAGCAAACTGGCGGAACTGGGCGGTGAACGTCTGCTCGACCGTGTCGATGCTGACGTTGAATATCAGGCAGCTGCCAGCGAATGGCGCGCCCGCGTGGTTGATGTTCTGAAGTCTCGCGCACCTGTCGCGGCACCTTCGCAATCCGTCGCTACTGGCGCGGTAAACGACATCCACACCAGCCCCTATACTAAAGACGCGCCGCTGATCGCGACCCTCTCCGTGAATCAGAAAATCACCGGTCGCAACTCGGAAAAAGATGTGCGTCATATTGAGATTGATTTAGGCGACTCCGGCCTGCGCTATCAGCCGGGCGATGCGCTGGGCGTCTGGTATCAGAACGATCCGGCTCTGGTGAAGGAGCTGGTTGAGTTGCTGTGGCTGAAAGGCGATGAGCCGGTGACGGTTGATGGTAAAACCCTGCCGCTCGCCGAAGCGCTGGAGTGGCACTTCGAGCTGACGGTGAATACCGCCAACATTGTTGAGAACTACGCGACCCTGACGCGCAGTGAGTCGCTGTTGCCGTTAGTGGGTGACAAAGCGCAGCTCCAGCACTACGCCGCGACCACGCCCATTGTTGATATGGTGCGTTTCTCTCCGGCACAGCTGGATGCTCAGGCGCTAATCGACCTGCTGCGTCCGCTAACGCCGCGTCTGTACTCTATCGCCTCCGCACAGGCTGAAGTGGAGAGCGAAGTGCATATCACCGTTGGCGTGGTTCGTTATGACATTGAAGGCCGCGCCCGCGCCGGTGGCGCTTCCAGCTTCCTCGCCGACCGCGTGGAAGAAGAGGGCGAAGTTCGCGTCTTTATTGAGCATAACGATAACTTCCGCCTGCCAGCTAACCCGCAGACGCCGGTGATCATGATTGGCCCCGGCACCGGCATCGCGCCGTTCCGCGCCTTTATGCAACAGCGTGCGGCGGAAGGGGCGGAAGGCAAGAACTGGCTGTTCTTCGGCAACCCGCACTTTACCGAAGATTTCCTCTATCAGGTGGAGTGGCAGCGCTACGTGAAAGAAGGCGTGCTGAGCCGGATCGATCTGGCCTGGTCACGCGATCAAAAAGAAAAAATTTACGTACAAGACAAGCTGCGTGAACAGGGCGCCGAGCTGTGGCGCTGGATCAATGATGGCGCGCATATTTATGTCTGCGGCGACGCCAGACGCATGGCCGCAGATGTCGAAAAAGCATTGCTGGAAGTGATCGCTGAATTCGGCGGTATGGACCTCGAATCGGCAGATGAATATTTAAGTGAGCTGCGCGTAGAGCGCCGTTATCAGCGAGATGTCTACTAATGAGCGAAAAACATCCAGGCCCACTGGTGGTCGAAGGTAAACTGTCCGATGCCGAGCGCATGAAGCTGGAAAGCAACTACCTGCGCGGCACCATTGCGGAAGATCTGAACGACGGTCTCACCGGCGGTTTTAAAGGCGATAACTTCCTGCTGATCCGCTTTCACGGCATGTATCAGCAGGATGATCGCGATATTCGCGCCGAGCGTGCGGCGCAGAAGCTGGAGCCACGTCACGCGATGCTGCTGCGCTGCCGCCTGCCGGGCGGGGTGATTACTACGACGCAATGGCAGGCGATCGATAAATTCGCGGCGGATAACACGATTTATGGCAGTATCCGTCTGACCAACCGCCAGACCTTCCAGTTCCACGGCATTCTGAAGAAGAACGTCAAGCCGGTGCACCAGATGCTGCATTCGGTCGGGCTGGACGCGCTGGCGACCGCCAACGATATGAACCGTAACGTGCTGTGTACCTCTAACCCGTATGAGTCCGAGCTGCACGCGGAAGCCTACGAATGGGCGAAGAAGATCTCTGAACATCTGCTGCCGCGTACCCGCGCCTATGCGGAGATCTGGCTCGATCAGGAGAAGGTCGCGACCACCGATGAAGAGCCGATCCTCGGTCAGACCTATCTGCCGCGTAAGTTCAAAACCACGGTGGTGATCCCGCCGCAAAATGATATCGATCTGCACGCCAACGACATGAACTTTGTGGCGATTGCCGAGAACGGCAAGCTGGTCGGCTTTAACCTGCTGGTGGGCGGCGGTCTGTCTATTGAGCATGGTAATAAGAAAACCTACGCTCGTACGGCCAGCGAGTTTGGCTATCTGCCGCTGGAGCACACCCTGGCGGTGGCCGAAGCGGTAGTGACGACGCAGCGCGACTGGGGTAACCGTACCGACAGGAAAAATGCCAAAACCAAATACACCCTTGAGCGCGTGGGACTGGAGACGTTTAAAGCGGAAGTTGAGCGTCGCGCGGGGATCAAATTTGAGCCGATCCGCCCGTATGAGTTTACCGGTCGCGGCGATCGTATCGGTTGGGTGAAAGGGATCGACAACAACTGGCACCTGACGCTATTTATCGAAAATGGCCGCATTCTGGACTATCCGGGGCGCCCGCTGAAAACCGGCCTGCTGGAGATCGCGAAGATTCATCAGGGCGAGTTCCGTATCACCGCTAACCAGAACCTGATTATTGCCAGCGTGCCGGAAAGCCAGAAAGTGAAAATCGAGACGCTGGCGCGCGATCATGGGCTGATGAATGCGGTGAGCGCGCAGCGTGAAAACTCAATGGCCTGCGTGTCGTTCCCGACCTGCCCGCTGGCAATGGCGGAAGCCGAGCGTTTCCTGCCGTCGTTCACGGACAAAGTCGAAGCGATTCTGGAAAAACACGGCATTCCTGATGAGCATATCGTGATGCGCGTGACCGGCTGCCCGAACGGCTGTGGTCGCGCGATGCTGGCGGAAATTGGCTTAGTAGGGAAAGCGCCCGGTCGTTATAACCTGCATCTTGGTGGCAACCGCATCGGGAGTCGTATCCCACGGATGTATCAAGAAAATATCACCGAGCCGGATATTCTGGCTTCGCTGGATGAACTGATTGGGCGCTGGGCGAAAGAGCGTGAAGCGGGTGAAGGCTTCGGCGACTTTACGGTGCGTGCGGGCATCATTCGCCCGGTGCTCGATCCCGCGCGTGATTTCTGGGAATAACCTGAATTGCCGGATGGCGTCTGCGTAGGCCTGATAAGCGCAGCGCCATCAGGCAAGGCAAACAGTGAGGAACTTATGTCCCAACTCGATCTCAACGCATTGAATGAACTGCCAAAAGTCGATCGCGTACTGGCGTTGGCGGAAACCAACGCTCAACTGGAAACGCTGACTGCCGAAGAACGCGTGGCCTGGGCGCTGGAAAATCTGCCCGGCGAATACGTGCTTTCTTCAAGCTTTGGCATCCAGGCGGCGGTGAGCCTGCACCTGGTGAACCAGATTCGCCCGGATATCCCGGTGATCCTCACCGATACCGGCTATTTGTTCCCGGAAACCTATCAGTTTATTGATGAGTTAACGGACAAACTCAAACTCAACCTGAAAGTTTACCGCGCGGGCGAAAGTCCAGCCTGGCAGGAGGCGCGCTACGGCAAACTGTGGGAGCAGGGCGTAGAAGGTATTGAGAAATACAATGAGATCAACAAAGTCGAGCCGATGAACCGGGCGCTAAAAGAGCTGAAAGCGCAGACGTGGTTTGCGGGTCTGCGTCGCGAGCAGTCCGGCAGCCGCGCGCATTTACCCGTTCTCGCTATCCAGCGCGGCGTGTTTAAAGTGCTACCGATTATCGACTGGGATAACCGTACCGTTTACCAGTACCTGCAAAAGCACGGCCTGAAATACCATCCGCTGTGGGATCAGGGCTATCTGTCGGTGGGCGATACGCACACCACCCGCAAATGGGAGCCGGGTATGGCGGAAGAAGAGACGCGGTTCTTCGGGCTGAAGCGCGAGTGCGGGCTGCATGAAGGGTGAGGTTTACCTCGTTTTGCGCATCAGACTTTTATTAATCCCGGTTATTCCGGGATTAATATTTTTAGTAAAGATAAAGGTCTGTTTTCGTACATCGAGTAATTGGCATGAAAGCATAATCTGTTGATACAAATCATAAGTTCGGAGAAAATGTCAACTTACACCAAATCCTGTATCGATTCCTGATTCGCAGGGATTCAATGTTACTGGGAAAATAGATAGTATAATTCCATCTATTTCAGATGCGGAATATATGGGGTTGGAACCCGTGATACGACAAGAAGGGTTGCAAGATTATATTGCTGATATGAAGTTTAATGTATTAGGTAAATTGAGTGTGACACTTACATGTAAAGTTTCTGACAGAGAACGTGTTTTGAAAGAGTGGAAGGTGGGAGCTATGGTGCCAGTAGATAGGATGCCCGTAAAGGTTCCACTCAAGGAACCATCAATTCCAATACCTGGAATGACGACAATTATTTGGGTAGATAGAATTCTAAACACAGGACAGTTTATAGAGCGGTGGAAGAAGGAATTGCTGTTATATGGGAAAGAACTGATTAGTTCACCAGATGCTATCTGTGCGAATAGTTCATATTGAAGAGAGGTTTTTGTGAAGTATTTCATTTTATTTGTGTCTATATTTTTTTTGCTTTTATCCATCGAGTCTATATGGATGTCTTATGTTTTAATCAAAGGTTTTCTTACTGTTCATATTGAGCAACCTATTTATTTTTCTACAAAATTGTTGGTGCGGGTTTTAATGGGAGGCTTGTTTTTCTATGCCGCATTTTTATGTTTTAGAAGATTCAATAAGTGGTAGAGACCTAAATAAGTCAGGTAGCCGTGCTACGCTGCCGGTGCTAGCGATTCAGCGCGGCGTGTTTAAAGTGCTACCGATTATCGACTGAGATAACCGTACCGTTTACCAGTACCTGCAAAAGCACGGTCTGAAATACCATTCGCTGTGGGATCAGGGCTATCTGTCGGTAGGCGATACGCACACCACCCGCAAATGGGAGCCGGGCATGGCGGAAGAAGAGACGCGGTTCTTCGGGCTGAAGCGCGAGTGCGGGCTGCACGAAGGGTGATTGTCCTTACGCGGTATGATTATACTTGCTGCTATGAAAAATCCGGCAGGCAGCCGGATTTTAAATTGGTTATTTTACTGACTATCTTTATGTCAGTAATATATTACGACTGCACCCATCTTTACCAATGTGCAAAGAACGTTCATGGGTTAGATATATTTTTTCAAGAATTACATCAATAAACATTTTTTTTGCATGATAGTCGTTATAATCCTGATTAAGTTTTTTTAAAAAACCGGAATTTGTTGGTTTAAACTCTGCAAACGGTGAATAGCTATGTAGTAAATAGGAGATGCACGGATGCATCATACTAAAAGCGACTTCACCTTGTACCTCCTGATAACCTATTTTGCAAAACTGAGTTGTAGGCTCAAAGTTACCGGCATTAATACAGGCCAGCATCGATTTTTCATCTGCAGTAAGTAAGTCCTGCCATTCGACAAGCGGGTGGTCTGGAGCCTCTGCGGGACGCATCATCTCATAAACCGCCGTTTTGATTTGTGCATTGCCCGTCACTTCTTTTCGTAGAGTTGAAATCGACTCCTGAAGTAATTCCGGGTGCCAGGTCATCTTCGAACCAATCACCTCGCATATTTGTAAAAATAATTGTCTCTCCTCTCTACTCATAGATTCTATCACTGTATCATCTGATATATTAAGGATGTCCTTAATATTGCTTTGGCTGATCACCGTGTCGCCGACCATAAGTAAAAATTGTGTCTGAGAGGCATCCATCTTGATAGTAAACAGATCCTGATGAGCCGGGCAGGCCAGATGTTGTAGCCGTTTAAAGGCGTAAATTTTATTTATATCCTCTACGTTAACTTCCATCTCTCCAGGTTCACCACGGCCCTGTCCGTGAATGATGGAGTGTAACACTTCCAGAGCATGGTCCTTTTTTTCCGCTCTAAAATGATCCTGGACTTTATCCCAGCCCCCCATATGGATTGCTTTTTCTTTATCTGCGCTTAACAGATGAGCAAGCCGACTTTCATTAAGCGTATAATTTTGATGATTACCGAAGCTTAAAGTGACTGGCATAATATTTTCCTTCAAATTTATATTATTCAATATCCGGAGTAAAATATATCGTTCAATTCTCTCTTTTTTATTAAACAGATAAAGTTTACTACAGGAGAGAATTTGAACGACATTATTAATACAGCACATTTATGGTTGGTAATCCTTTGTGGTGACGATAATTCAGACAAAAGGTAGATGATTCGCCGCAAATGGTCGTTTTTTTAAATTTTGGTTTGTCATGAATGGTGTTGATGCTGAGAGATAAAGTATGATGAAATGAAGTAGTTAAATTTAATTAATTAAAGGTATTCATGGAAATGGATGTAGATAGAGAAGCTACAAAGATTTTGGTGAATCTAATGTAATAACTTCTCTATACAACGGAGTTAGAATAATACCCGTTATCCAACCAATCCAAAACGTTTACTGTAATAGCTAGCTTCTCCGGCATCAGATACCAGCACAATCTGTCCGGAAGGGCGATGGTGGCGTTTTCTGAAACAGGCTAATGTTTCCTCATCTGGACATTGGAATGTACCAGAATTTTTTTGCCACCATGATTTTCGGACGGATAAGCGACTTTTTTCCCAGCAGAAATCTATTTCATCAACTAAAGGGCGTAGCTGTCCATCAATGTCTTTTCTGGCGAGATAAACATCAACACTCTCTTCACCCAGACGGGTAGAAAATTCTCTATCTTTATCCCATAAAAAGTCGCTGGCTTCTCGATCGTAACCGAGATCGTAACGTAATAAATTTTGCGCAGCCACTGAACGTTGGCTAAGGACTTTGCCAAAGGCAACGTCAGAGATCGTCTGCAAGCCTGCTGGCGCAGCAATTTTCTGCTCGTATACGCCGTCAACGAGTGCTCTGGCATTATCCGGCATACGGATCTCACCATGTTGACGCAGCAGCGCCTGGGTACGCCACAGGCAGGCATGATCGGTGTAAACAAAGCCGGTACCTTTTAGCTCTTGCCCCAACCAGCCCTCTTCTGCCTGCTCCTGCCAGTGAGGGGCCAGAATATGCAATATTGGTGGCTGGCGTTCATCCGGAAGCGTAGATTTTCGTTGCCCATGGGCATCGCGGATATGGCGTTGCAGGCGACCGGCGCGCTGGATCAATAAATCAATCGGCGCCAGATCGGTGATCATCCAGTCAAAGTCCAGATCGAGACTTTGTTCAACGACTTGTGTGGCGATTAATACCTTACCACGTCGTTCAGAAACGGGGGCATTGTTACCAAACCAGTTTAACGTTTTATTTTCAATAGCAATACGATCGATAAAAGCAAAACGGCTGTGGAAAAGCAAAAGATCCTGCTGTGGAACGATTTCCTCGTGTAGCAACTGCTGGTAAGTATCCAGCGCATCATCAACCGTGTTGCGGATCCAACAAATGCACTGTCCGGTTGCCACAACGCGATAAATAATGTCCAGTGCTTCCTGGCGCTGCTGTATCCAATTAACGGCTACAGTCCTTTGGACTTCGGGACGTGTGGCCAGTGGTTGCTCTAACAGACCGGAGGAAGTGAGGTGGCTTAACCATGGATAACCCGCGTTATCGCTACCACCAGCGCTCATAAATCCCGCGCCATCGCTAAACGCATTAAGTAATTTTTCCCGTAAAGCGGCGGGAAGAGTGGCGCTCAGAATAATAGCGCTACCGCCCTGGGCGGCATGGAAGCGCAATAAACCTTC
Organism: Salmonella sp. A29-2; assembly: GCF_020150755.1. Classification (NCBI taxonomy): domain Bacteria; kingdom Pseudomonadati; phylum Pseudomonadota; class Gammaproteobacteria; order Enterobacterales; family Enterobacteriaceae; genus Salmonella; species Salmonella sp. A29-2. Next base: position 964,228 of record NZ_CP083731.1, read on the forward strand.
CAGCAATTTAACCATATAACCATCATAGGCGTGCACTTCATCCAGCAGCAGGATTTTGTCGCGCATCCCTAGCAATCGGAGCGATTGATGGCGAAAAGGCATCACCGCCATTAAGAGTTGATCCAGCGTACCTACGCCGACTTCCGCCAGCAGCGCTTTTTTGCGTGAATCTGCAAACCAGGTATGGCACTCAGTAGTCGCGTTGCCATCATCACGGGCATAATCTTCAGCTATATTTTCTGTTGGCTGCCAGATGGATTGTCGGAAAGAGTCCGACATTTCTCGCCCACCGTGTGCCAGGATGAGCGATGGCCTGGACTCATCGGTAAATAGTGCATGATAAGCCGATGCCAGGCGCTGATACATGGCGTTTGCGGTGGCCATTGTCGGCAACCCAACATAGAGACCGTGGCCTTTATTGGCTGACATTAAGCGGTGAGTCAGAATCAGCGCGGCCTCTGTTTTGCCTGCTCCGGTAACGTCTTCCAGGACAACCAGCTGTGCACCGGGTGCTGAAATATCCAGTTCGCTTGCCCGTTGCTGAAGAGGGGTGAGCGTCTGAATGAACGGAAATAATGCCCGGTGATCTTGATAATGGCTGTGCTGAGATAACGGCGGCATTCGGAGGATGGCCTGTTGGGCTTTTTCACAAGCGAGAGGCCAATAATCTTTCAATGACATGGCGCTGCTGAGCAGTGGAAACTGGCTTTCATCCGAGCCCATCCAGTCGGCAAGGGTGACAAGCCCAGCGAAAAACCAACTGTGCTGTTTTAAACATTTTCTCCCTGCTTTGGTTTTCCACTCCTGAGGTAGAGTGAAAGGAAATAATTCACTTAATGCTTCCAGATAATGCGTTGCTGCGACAATGTCTTCATCGGTGAATGCCAGCGAGCTTCTGTTTTTCATGGTGTCCGGTGGGATGCCATGGTGCCCGGTGCTAATAAGCATCCAGCTATTTAAAGCGCTTTCAAACCTGGCGCGATTTTCTGGTTCAATACCTGCGATAATTTCATTACTGCCTGAACTCCACGCTTCAAATAATTTACCCCATAAATAGAAGCCTAAGGAATCATGTCTCTCAAACGCGGAAACACCGCTAACGGGAGAGACTAAGGGAGAGTTTGGGAATTCGGCGTATTTTTGAAATCCTCTGGCGAATTTTCCGATATCGTGGCTGGCAAGAAACCAGATTATCCAGTTTTCTGCATTTATACCTGAGATATTACATTCCTTTAATATATTACATGAATTGAATATATTGTTTTTTATTATGTATTTCCCGCATGCAGCAACGTCCAGGCAATGGTATGCCAGTAAATGATAATTACAGATTATGTTTTTTGTTGATTTATCAGTTTTCCCCCAATAGCAGAGGTAGTCCAGATATTCTATCTGTGTCATCTTTTTCCTGTAGCAGGGGGATTACAATGAAATCGATAATAAATTGGGATACGGGTAATTGGCCAGTTTTTTTGTCTGGATTAGGTTATCCCCGCTGGCGCGGGGAACGCTGCGCTATTAAGACTGTATTTACGGTTTATCCCATAATTTTAGGGAACGTATTAAAGATAACAGATAACTATAAAAAATACATAGTCTGATTTAAGACTGTATCTACTTTTTATTTATATTTTCGTCTTCGAGAAAATGTAGTATAACTCCGATGACAGTATTTAAGAGATACCTCAGGACGGAACCTACCTATAGGTAGGTAATATTCCAAATTGGCTTAATAAATAGCCCTGCAGGAGTAAAGGTATGGATTTAACCAAAGAGAAATGGCTTCCCGTCATATTCTCAAACGGCGATAAAAAGAAAATATCATTACGCGATCTTCTGGATAACCGCATTCAGGATCTTGCCTATCCTCGGGCTGATTTTCAGGGGGCGGCATGGCAAATGCTGATTGGTATTTTACAATGTACCGTCGCGCCGGAAGATAAAGAAGAATGGGCAGATATCTGGCATGAAAGTATCGAATTCGAACAATGGGAGAAGGCGTTAAATACGATTTCTCTGGCTCTACAGTTCGGCGAGCAAAAACCTTCCTTCCTGCAAAGTTTTGATCCTCTCGATAGTGAATATGGTTCTATTGCCGGGCTGCTGGTGGATGCGCCGGGCGGGAATGCGCTCAAGCTCAATAAAGATCATTTTGTAAAACGTGGCAACGTAGAACAAATATGTCCTCACTGCGCGGCGATAGCGCTATTTGCGATTCAAACCAATTCACCTGCCGGCGGGGCGGGTTACCGGGTAGGGATGCGCGGCGGTGGTCCGCTGACTACGCTGGTGGTACCGCAGGAAGAAGATAAATATCCACTATGGAAAAAACTTTGGCTTAACGTTTTGCCGCAGGAAGAGCCGCCGAATGTTACACAGCATCCACTCATTTTTCCCTGGCTTGCGCCGACGAAAACCAGCGAAAAAGCGGGGAATGTGGTCACACCGGATAATGCGCACCCCTTGCAAGCCTACTGGGGGATGCCGCGGCGCATAGAACTGGATTTCACCCACACTGTGGCAGGTATCTGCGATTTGTGCGGGGAGCATCACGAATCACTGCTACTGCAAATGCGTAGTAAAAATTATGGCGTTCAGTACGACAGTTGGCTACATCCCTTCTCCCCATATCGGCAGGCATTGAAAGATCCATCCGCACCCTGGCTGGCGTTTAAAGGGCAGCCGGGCGGGTTAAGTTATAAAGACTGGTTGGGGCTGATGCTCAATCGTGAGGATAAGTTCAACAAAATGCAGCCTGCAAAGGTCGTTCGTGCCGCTGGTCAGCGGAACAAAATGAGCCTGTGGTGCTTTGCCTGGGATATGGATAAGGCCAAGGTCCGCTGCTGGTATCAGCACCGTATTCCGCTCATTAGCGTTTCGCACGAAGAGCAATTTCTCGCTGTGCTTAACATTGTGCTGGTGCTGGCTAGTGAGTCGCTGTCGCTGTTACGGAACGCGTTAAAGAGCGCCAAATTCGATTGTCCGAAAGAAGCCAAAATGGATTTCAGTATGGTGGATATCGCCTTTTGGCAGGAAACCGAACCCGCTTTTCGGGCGTTGCAAGAGGCGCTGGCTGTCGATCCGCTTCGGCAGGATACGCAGACTCGCCACGCAGTAAGTCAGTGGGAGGCGGAATTAGCACACTATCTATTTCACGTTTTTGACCGTGATGCCCTGACCAACCCCGACTGCCCGGACGATATCCTGCAGCGCCAGCTGACGGCCCGACAGGATTTAGCCAGCAGCTATCGTAAACATAAAGCGCGCAAGGATGTGTTGGCGCTGGTCGAATAACAGAAGGAAGCCAAATATGCTGAACAGCAATACCGCAGCGTTATGCAGAATTCTCCACCCCGATGCGCAGAAGGCGCTACTTGACTGGTTTGCTACGCTGTCTGAGCGTTATGAGCACAAGGATGGTAAACGAGTCAACGGTCGCGCCTGGCGGGCTGAGTTGAAAAGAATGGCGCCGCCATATGGCGTAATGATATGTGAAGGGCATGACGCTCTCCGCCAGGCGCTGCTTAAACATATGCGACTGCAACCTCTTGATGAGATGGCTCTGGCGCTGTTTGTCAGCGTCGCTGTGCATATTAAGAGCCATAAGGCGAATATTAGTTTCGCTGCACAATTAGGGGAAAAGCTTAAAGGTTCCACGTCGTGCGTTTCTGGTCTGCGTTTTGAACGTTTGCAAAAAGCGTCCGACCCGGAAACATTTTGCCAGTTGTTGATTCAGGCAGTGAAGATTCGCGGTACGGAGGGGGTGAATGTTCTTTCACTTGCCGATGGCATTTTCCTGTGGATGGAAGAGTGGCAACGACGCGAAAACCATCAGCCGGAATTCCGTAACCCCTTTGAACGAAATCGCATCCGTTGGGCGAACGAATATCTTTCCACGTCGCGTGGCAAATAATCATTTTTAGAAGGATTTGATAATGACAACTTTTATTCAACTGCATTTATTGACTGCTTATGCGCCCGCTAACCTGAATCGTGATGAGTCTGGCAGACCGAAGACCGCGTTTATGGGAGGAGTTGAGCGTTTACGCGTATCGTCGCAAAGTCTGAAGCGTGCCTGGCGGGTGTCGGAAACTTTTGAAGCGGCAATGGATGGTTTTATGGGTAAGCGTACTCGTCGAATTGGCGTGGATTATGTTTATCGTCCGATGAAAGATGCCGGAATTGAAGAAAAAATTGCTAAGAGTTCGTCTGAGTTAATCGCTAAGCAATTTGGCAAGCTTAAAAGTGATAAAGATGCGAAACCGGAAAAAAATCTCGAAATTGAGCAGATCGTTCACGTCAGTAACCATGAAATTAGTTTGATTAAGCAACTGGTTGATACGCTAATTGCCGACAAACGCGAACCTAACGATGAAGAAGTGGAGTTGTTGCGCAAAGAGCAGCGTAGCGTAGATATGGCGCTGTTTGGCCGTATGCTGGCGTCATCGCCTGAGTTCAACGTCGAGGCTGCTTGTCAGGTATCCCATGCGTTGGGCGTAAGTGCCGTGACCGTTGAGTCTGATTTTTTCACCGCCGTTGACGATCTGAATAATAAAGAGGAAGACGCAGGTTCCGGGCATATGGGCGAGCAGGGTTTTGCCTCGGCGCTTTTCTACACCTATGTCTGTATCAGCCGCGATCTGCTGGTGGAAAACCTGGGTGGTAACGAAGAACTGGCGAAGCGTACTATCGCGGCACTCACTGAAACAGCGTTAACCGTCTCGCCAACCGGTAAACAAAACAGCTTCGCTTCTCGTGCCTATGCCACCTATGCGTTGGCCGAAGTCGGGCAAAAACAACCGCGTTCTCTGGCGGCGGCATTTTTCCAGCCGGTACGCGATACCGATCAAATTCCTGCGGCAATAACCCGTTTAAAACAGCAGCGCGCCAGCTTCGATAGCGTATACGGAAACTGTGCAGACGATTATCGCGAGTTGAACGTTCAGGAAGGTACGGGATCTCTGGCGGAATTACTGGCCTTTGTTAGCCAGTAAGGATGAATAATGAAGGAATATCTGGTTTTTCAGCTCTATGCGCCGCTGGCGTCGTGGGGGGAAGAAGCGTCTGGCGAGATTCGCCACTCAGCTACGGTTCCCACGCGCTCTGCGCTATTGGGTCTGCTTGCCGCAGCGTTAGGAATTCGTCGCGACGAAGAAGCGCGGCTGAATAACTTTAACCGGCACTATCATCTGGCGGTGCACGCGTTGGCTTCACAAGATCGCTGGTTGCGAGATTATCACACCGTTGGCGCGCCGCGAGAAAACAAAAAGTATCGTTATTACACGCGCCGGGATGAACTGACTCTTGCGCCGGATGAAGTGGGGACGCTTATCTCGCAGCGAGAATATCGCTGCGACGGCTACTGGCATGTGGCAATAAGCGCCACGCCTGATGCACCACATTCGCTTAGCGAATTGCGAGAGGCGCTGCTGACACCGCATTTTCCGCTCTATCTGGGGAGAAAATCCTGCCCGCTGGCGTTACCGTTAGCGGCGCGTTTAATGACCGGCACCTTAAAAGAGGTATTCACCCATGCTGTGGAGGAGATTTCCGCAGCAGAATTAAGTGGATTTACCCTGCGTGAGGGCATTTGTTATTGGGATGATCCTGATGAGGAGAGTCTGGTCTGGCAACAAAAGCAGCATAGCAATAACCAGCCAGTTAGCCGCCAACGCTGGCAGTTTGGCGGCTACACCCGCTTCAATGGGCCGTTGCAGGAGAGAACATAATGTATCTTTCTCGTATTCAACTCCGGTTTAATAATTTGCGACCGGAGATGTTGGCAAAGTGGAATTCAGCCAGGCCTTATGCCAGCCACCAGTGGTTATGGCAGCTCTTTCCGGAACAGGAATTGCGTCAGTTTCTGTTTCGCGAAGAGGCGCATGGCGGCTTTTTTATGCTCTCGGCAATACCGCCGTTATTGCAGCACTCCCTGTTTCTTATTGAAACCAAACCATTTAATCCGCAACTGACAAATGGTCTTGAGCTTGATTTTCAACTACGAGCTAACCCGGTGATAACCCGTAACGGTAAGCGCAGTGACGTGATGATGAACGCGAAACATCAGGCGAAGGCGAATGGTGTGGAGAAAGAGCGGTGGTGGGAGCTTCAACAGCAGGCCGCGCAGGCGTGGCTGGAACAACAAGGGCAGCAGCATGGTTTCCGGTTGATTGCACCGGAACCTAATGATTTCGCTATGTGGGCTGGTGACGAGTACAGTGAATTGCAGGCGCATTGTGGATGCGTGCAAGCGTATCAGCAGCATCGTTTTGTCCGTAAAGACCAGGAAACCCCAATCACTTTCAGTAGCGTTGATTTTAGCGGTGCGCTCTGTATCACCGATGCAGCACTGTTTAAACAGGCTTTATTTTCCGGATTAGGTAAAAGTAAAGCGCTGGGCTGCGGAATGCTGATGGTAAAAAGGAAACGCTGATGAGCTGGCTGCCGCTGAATCCCATCCCGTTGAAAGACCGTGTTTCGATGATATTTCTCCAGTACGGACAAATAGATGTGATCGACGGTGCGTTTGTGCTTATCGATAAAACGGGTGTACGTACCCATATTCCTGTTGGATCGGTGGCCTGCATCATGCTGGAACCGGGGACGCGGGTTTCCCATGCCGCCGTGCGACTTGCGGCAACGGTGGGTACGTTACTGGTGTGGGTGGGGGAAGCGGGCGTACGCGTTTACGCTTCGGGGCAGCCTGGTGGTGCCCGTTCCGACAAATTGCTTTATCAGGCGAAACTTGCACTGGATGAAGATTTGCGGCTGAAGGTCGTGCGTAAAATGTTTGAATTACGTTTTGGCGAACCCGCGCCGAGCCGTCGTTCTGTAGATCAATTGCGTGGTATTGAGGGGAGCCGTGTGCGGGCAACCTATGCACTACTTGCTAAGCAGTATGGCGTGAAATGGCAGGGACGTCGCTACGATCCGAAAGACTGGGAGAAAGGCGATGTCATTAATCAGTGTATCAGCTCGGCAACCTCCTGCCTCTATGGCGTAACGGAGGCGGCAATACTGGCTGCCGGATATGCGCCCGCGATTGGATTTGTGCACACCGGCAAGCCGCTTTCTTTTGTCTATGATATTGCCGATATCATTAAATTTGAGACCGTTGTACCGAAAGCATTTGAAATTGCGCGACGTAATCCTGCCGAGCCTGATCGTGATGTCCGTATTGCCTGCCGGGATATCTTCCGCAGTGGAAAAACATTGGCGAAATTGATTCCTCTTATTGAAGATGTTCTCGCGGCAGGGGAAATTCAACCGCCGTTACCTCCTGAAGATTCACAACCCATAGCGATCCCTCTTCCTGTTGCGTTGGGAGATTCCGGTCATCGGAGTACCTAACGATGAGTATGCTGGTTGTCGTTACCGAAAATGTTCCTCCTCGTCTGCGGGGGAGGCTGGCCGTCTGGTTACTGGAAATTCGAGCTGGTGTGTATGTTGGTGATGTTTCCGCAAAGATCCGCGAGATGATATGGCAACAGGTTTCCGTTCTGGCAGATGAGGGAAATGTTGTTATGGCGTGGGCGACAAATACAGAATCAGGTTTTGAGTTTCAGACTTTTGGTGTAAATCGACGTATTCCGGTAGATCTTGATGGACTGCGATTGGTGTCGTTTCTACCTGTTGAAAATCAATAAGTTATAGATCTTTAAAAATTAGGAAAAGTTGGTGGGTTTTTTGTGCGCTAAAAAAGTATTTAAATTCAATTGGGTAGATTTAGAGTGTTCCCCGCGCCAGCGGGGATAAACCGTTTTTTATAAATCTGGCGAACCTGCACCCCCTGTGTTCCCCGCGCCAGCGGGGATAAACCGCTCTCAGCCCCTCCGGGGCGCCCCGTGATAATGTGTTCCCCGCGCCAGCGGGGATAAACCGCATCCCCCCTCTTTTCCCCGGGTGTTTGTTGGGTGTTCCCCGCGCCAGCGGGGATAAACCGACGGTAGGAATATTCACGTTTTTTAAATCGGAGTGTTCCCCGCGCCAGCGGGGATAAACCGACGTGACCGCCGAAATGATTGCGGAAATCGCCGTGTTCCCCGCGCCAGCGGGGATAAACCGCGCGCCCACCGTTCAGCCCTGGAAAAAGCGGCGTGTTCCCCGCGCCAGCGGGGATAAACCGCCGCCTTCACCCAGCCCGCCGGACATCTGATCGTGTTCCCCGCGCCAGCGGGGATAAACCGAGGGCTGGCTGACGCGCACCGAGCGCCGCAACGTGTTCCCCGCGCCAGCGGGGATAAACCGAAATTTATGAGGAAAATTATGTCAGACAGTAAGTGTTCCCCGCGCCAGCGGGGATAAACCGAGGAGTTGTTAGGCCAACTGTATAACGATTTAGTGTTCCCCGCGCCAGCGGGGATAAACCGAGATGACCATCCCACCAAGCAGGCGAAGAAAAGTGTTCCCCGCGCCAGCGGGGATAAACCGGTGCCGCTGATTTTCGTAACGCCTCAATGTATGTGTTCCCCGCGCCAGCGGGGATAAACCGAAAAAACAATGGTTTTACCGTCCGGCTGAACAGTGTTCCCCGCGCCAGCGGGGATAAACCGCCGATGATCCAGAAAGTCACAAATGCGAGGAGGTGTTCCCCGCGCCAGCGGGGATAAACCGAGGGGTTCAGGGGCGAGCGGGCGTTAAAGCGCGTGTTCCCCGCGCCAGCGGGGATAAACCGCAGACCAGGGAGTTTCTGGCCGAACTGGAGAGGTGTTCCCCGCGCCAGCGGGGATAAACCGATGTGCGCATTATTGCTAACCATAGAGACTCAGTGTTCCCCGCGCCAGCGGGGATAAACCGGGCGACGGCACAAAACGCTCAAAACTCATAACGTGTTCCCCGCGCCAGCGGGGATAAACCGTGTTGGCTGGTAACCACCGCAGATCGTCACCTGTGTTCCCCGCGCCAGCGGGGATAAACCGACCAGGGGGTTTTTTCCACGTATCGCCGCTGCGTGTTCCCCGCGCCAGCGGGGATAAACCGAACAGTGGTTTTAGGTTGTCGGTGCTGATCCCGTGTTCCCCGCGCCAGCGGGGATAAACCGCCCTTTATCTTAGCCGCCAGAACCAGAACGCCGTGTTCCCCGCGCCAGCGGGGATAAACCGGCCCCGATAGCGTCAACTACCAGGGCCTGCAAGTGTTCCCCGCGCCAGCGGGGATAAACCGAATTCTTTTGCTTGCGCGTCGTTCATATCGAAGTGTTCCCCGCGCCAGCGGGGATAAACCGGACAATCAGGGGGCGCTGGTTGACAGTATTAAGTGTTCCCCGCGCCAGCGGGGATAAACCGTTAGTCAGGACGACTTTTACGGCTATGTAGGCGTGTTCCCCGCGCCAGCGGGGATAAACCGCTATGAGCAACGATATCACCGCACTGGCGCAGGTGTTCCCCGCGCCAGCGGGGATAAACCGCCGTAATGCTTTTATGTCCTCGCTTCGCTGCGGTGTTCCCCGCGCCAGCGGAGATAAACCGGAGGTAAAACTAACTGGCCGCGTTGTCCGTCAGTGTTCCCCGCGCCAGCGGGGATAAACCGTACGCCAGAGGAATGGCTTTCAGTGTTTTGGTGTGTTCCCCGCGCCAGCGGGGATAAACCGATATTTTGGCAACTCGTCGTACATTATCGCCAGTGTTCCCCGCGCCAGCGGGGATAAACCGTGATATTTTTGGTTATTTGCGATTTAGTTTTTGTGTTCCCCGCGCCAGCGGGGATAAACACGTTTCACCAGCATATCAGGACGTTTTTTCCGCCTTCGCCAGCTCTTTTACCAACGGCAGCATTATCCGCACTACATCGCGGCTACGGCGCTCAATCCGCTCAGGCAGCGCCTTGTCAATATGCTGTTGATTATCAAGCCGTACGTCGTGCCAGCTATTGCCGTTCGGGAAGGATGCATTTTTCACGCGTTGCTGGTATCCGTCTTTTTTACCCAGATTCCAGTTCGTCGCCTCAACAGAAAGCACCGATATTCCCGCTTTATCGAAAACCTCCGCATCATTACAGCAACCCGTTCCTTTGGGGTAGGATGGATTGCGTCCCGGATTGGTGTTGGCGGCGATACCATAACGGCGCGCAATCGCTAATGCCCGATCGCGGGTCAGTGTACGCACCGCTTCAGGCGTATTTTTCCCGCTATTAAAATAGAGCTTGTCGCCAACAATCAGGTTATCGAGATTAATCACCAGCAGCGTATTTTTCTTCTCAGCGTCACTCATTCGTTTGAGTAAATTTTCCGCGCCTAGCTTTCCCTCTTCTTCCCCGCTGGTGGCGATAAAACGAATCCCATAATGGGTCGGTATATCTTTCAGACGCGCCGCCAGTTCCAGCATAACGCCTAATCCCGCGGCATTATCATCCATTCCCTGTAACGTTAAACCGCCCAGATTGGCATCGACATCAGCGTCGCTCTGCGGAGCGTAGGTATCCAGATGCGCCATAATGATGATCTGCTGCGGCACGCGCCCTTCATGGGCGGCGATGACCGTACTGCCCGTCACGTTATGCCAGTTTTTGCGATTATCCTTCGTGGTATAAATAAATCGGCTATTAAACGTTCGAATATCGCTTTGGTATCCCATCTGGGTAAATTGTTGGCGTAAATAATCGGCAGACAACATCTCGGCGGGGGAGCCAGTCATTCTCCCGGGAAAAAAAGTGGCGATATGTCGTGCCTGAGTATTCGCTATTTCACCAGGCCCTGGTGATGCTGCTTGTGCAGGAAGGATAAAGCCTACGCCGAGCGCCAGAATGACGGCAAAGCGGCGCGTTGCGGAAAACATAATGAGTCCTTAAATACAGAACAAAATTTTACGTGGCTAGTATGAAACCGCGATCGTGTTAATACAATTTCATTTGCTCCTAAATGCTGGCAATCCGGTACGTTAAGCATTTTTTGATATTGGTTTTTGGGCCGCGTTATTCCTTTGAGGAACTACTCATTCCAATTCGTCATTTCATTCACTCTCCTGCGCTCCCTATAGTCGTGTAATCGAAATGTTTAGCAAAAAACGGTATTGCAAAGGAACGGTTATGGATCAAAAACGACTCACCCACCTGCGGCAACTGGAGGCGGAAAGTATCCACATTATCCGTGAAGTGGCAGCGGAATTCGCTAATCCGGTCATGCTGTACTCCATTGGTAAAGACTCCAGCGTCATGCTGCATCTGGCGCGTAAGGCGTTTTATCCGGGTACGTTACCGTTCCCGCTATTGCACGTTGATACCGGTTGGAAATTCCGTGAGATGTACGCCTTTCGCGATCGTACCGCCAACGCATACGGCTGCGAATTGCTGGTACATAAAAATCCGGAAGGCGTGGCGATGGGCATCAATCCGTTCGTTCACGGTAGCGCTAAACACACTGACATTATGAAAACCGAAGGGTTAAAGCAGGCGCTGAATAAGTACGGTTTTGATGCCGCGTTCGGCGGCGCACGGCGCGATGAGGAAAAATCCCGCGCGAAAGAACGTATTTACTCCTTTCGTGACCGTTTCCATCGCTGGGACCCGAAAAATCAGCGGCCAGAGTTGTGGCGTAACTATAACGGTCAGATTAATAAAGGCGAAAGTATACGCGTCTTCCCGCTCTCCAACTGGACTGAGCAGGATATCTGGCAATACATCTGGCTGGAAAACATCGACATCGTGCCGCTGTATTTGGCTGCTGAACGCCCGGTTCTGGAACGTGACGGCATGTTGATGATGGTGGATGACGATCGTATCGATCTCCAGCCTGGCGAAGTCATCAAAAAAAGGATGGTGCGCTTCCGTACACTTGGCTGTTGGCCGCTCACCGGGGCGGTGGAATCCCACGCGCAAACGCTGCCGGAAATTATCGAAGAGATGCTGGTTTCTACCACCAGCGAGCGCCAGGGGAGGGTGATTGACCGCGATCAGGCGGGGTCGATGGAGCTTAAAAAACGTCAGGGGTATTTCTAAGGAGCCGCCATGAACACCATACTTGCACAACAAATCGCCAATGAAGGCGGCGTCGAAGCCTGGATGATGGCCCAACAACACAAAAGCCTGCTGCGTTTTTTAACCTGTGGCAGCGTTGATGACGGTAAAAGTACGCTGATAGGTCGTTTGCTGCACGATACCCTGCAAATTTATGAAGATCAGCTCTCTTCTCTGCATAATGACAGTAAACGTCATGGCACGCAGGGAGAAAAACTCGATCTGGCGCTGCTGGTAGATGGGCTGCAGGCCGAGCGTGAGCAGGGCATTACTATTGACGTCGCGTACCGCTATTTCTCCACGGAAAAACGAAAATTTATTATCGCCGACACGCCGGGCCATGAACAATATACTCGTAATATGGCGACCGGGGCGTCCACCTGCGATCTGGCGATCCTACTGATCGACGCGCGTAAAGGCGTGCTGGATCAGACGCGTCGCCATAGCTTTATCTCCACTCTGTTGGGGATCAAACACCTGGTGGTGGCAATCAACAAAATGGATCTCGTTGACTACCGCGAAGAGACCTTCGCCCGTATTCGTGAAGATTACCTGACCTTTGCTGAACAGTTGCCGGGCGATCTGGATATTCGCTTTGTCCCGCTTTCGGCGCTGGAAGGGGATAATGTCGCCGCGCAGAGCGCGAATATGCGCTGGTACAGCGGTCCGACGCTGCTGGAAGTCCTGGAAACGGTAGACATACAGCGTGCGGTAGACCGTCAGCCGATGCGCTTTCCGGTACAATACGTCAATCGCCCGAATCTTGATTTTCGGGGGTATGCCGGCACTCTGGCGTCTGGTAGCGTCAAAGTCGGAGAGCGCATTAAAGTGCTGCCGTCTGGCGTGGAATCCAGCGTGGCGCGTATCGTCACTTTTGATGGCGACAAAGAAGAAGCCTGTGCGGGCGAAGCCATTACCCTGGTACTCAACGACGACATTGATATTAGCCGCGGCGATCTGCTGCTGGCGGCAAACGAGACGCTGGCACCTGCGCGGCACGCCGCGAGCGATGTGGTATGGATGGCGGAACAGCCGCTGGCGCCGGGCCAAAGCTACGACGTTAAACTCGCGGGTAAGAAAACCCGCGCGCGTATCGAGGCTATTCGCTATCAGGTTGATATCAACAATCTGACTCAACGAGACGTCGAGAGCCTGCCGTTAAACGGTATTGGTCTGGTAGAGATGACATTCGATGAGCCGCTCGCGCTGGATATTTATCAGCAAAATCCGGTGACGGGCGGACTGATTTTTATCGACCGACTTTCTAACGTCACCGTGGGCGCTGGCATGGTGCGGGAACTGGACGAACGCGGAGCGACGCCGCCCGTGGAATACAGTGCGTTTGAGCTGGAGCTGAATGCGCTGGTACGCCGTCATTTTCCGCACTGGGACGCCCGCGATTTGCTGGGAGATAAACATGGCGCTGCATGATGAGAACGTGGTCTGGCACTCTCATCCCGTTACTGTCGCCGCTCGTGAACAGCTCCACGGCCACCGTGGCGTGGTGCTGTGGTTTACCGGACTCTCCGGTTCGGGAAAATCAACGGTGGCCGGCGCGCTGGAAGAGGCGTTACATCAGCGTGGCGTCAGTACCTACCTGTTGGATGGCGATAATGTGCGCCACGGTTTGTGCCGTGATTTAGGCTTTAGCGATGCCGATCGCCAGGAAAATATTCGGCGGGTAGGCGAAGTGGCCAGTCTGATGGCGGACGCTGGCCTGATTGTTTTGACGGCATTTATTTCTCCGCACCGCGCCGAGCGGCAACTGGTAAAAGAGCGCGTCGGCCACGATCGTTTTATCGAGATTTATGTCAATACGCCGCTGGCTATCTGTGAACAGCGCGATCCTAAAGGATTGTATAAAAAAGCGCGCGCGGGCGAGTTGCGTAACTTTACCGGTATCGACGCCATTTACGAAGCGCCTGACTCGCCCCAGGTTCATCTTAATGGTGAACAATTAGTAACAAATTTGGTTTCCCAATTATTAGACCTGCTGAGACGGCGCGATATTATCAGATCCTGAGACACCACCGGGCTTGTATGCCCGGTATGGTCAAGGTTACAGGATTTAATATGCGTAATAGCCATAACATTACTTTCACAAGGTCAGACGCCTTCATGGTCGACGATGACGCCACCAGTGCATTTCCGGGGGCGGTGGTCGGCTTTGTGTCATGGCTGCTGGCGTTGGGGATCCCTTTTCTGCTTTATGGCCCTAACACGCTGTTTTTTTTCCTCTATACCTGGCCCTTTTTCCTCGCGTTAATGCCGGTATCGGTGATTATCGGCATTGCGTTGCATCTGCTGGTAAAGGGCAAAATACTTTTTAGCATCATGTTTACTCTACTGGCCGTAGGCGCGCTGTTCGGCGCGTTATTTATATGGCTATTAGGGTAGACGGGTTATCAGTGCGCCTCCGGTCATAATTCAAACCGTAACCAACAATGAGATTATGTTCTCCTTACTCGGGTATACGTAACATCCGGCAAATGTGGTACATTTGCCGGCGTTGTCGCGGCAATCCCGTCCTGAATGTGGAGTCACAGAGGACGTTATGGGATGATGATGCCGTTTTTCAGGGGGCAGGATGGGTAAACTAACGCTGCTGTTGCTGGCTTTACTGGTCTGGCTACAGTACTCGCTGTGGTTCGGTAAGAACGGCATACATGACTATAGCCGCGTCAACGATGATGTGGTCGCGCAGCAGGCGACAAACGCCAAACTTAAAGCGCGTAACGATCAGCTTTTTGCCGAAATTGACGATCTCAATGGCGGCCAGGAAGCGATTGAGGAGCGCGCGCGCAACGAACTTAGCATGACAAAACCGGGCGAAACCTTCTATCGTCTGGTGCCTGACGCCTCAAAACGCGCGGCAACGGCGGGGCAAACTCATCGATAAACCATCCAGGGATTTAACATGGCAGCCACTTTATTGGACGTTTGCGCCGTGGTGCCGGCGGCCGGATTTGGCCGCCGAATGCAAACAGAATGTCCTAAGCAGTATCTCTCAATCGGTAATAAAACCATTCTGGAGCACTCAGTTCATGCGCTGCTGGCGCATCCTCGGGTGACACGCGTTGTTATTGCTATCAGCCCTGGCGATCATCGCTTTGCCCAACTTCCGCTGGCGAATCATCCGCAAATCACCGTTGTGGATGGCGGCAACGAACGCGCTGATTCCGTTTTGGCCGGGTTGCAGGCCGTTGCAAAGGCGCAGTGGGTGCTGGTGCACGACGCGGCAAGACCCTGTTTGCATCAGGATGACCTTGCGCGGTTGCTGGCTATCAGCGAAAACAGCCGGGTCGGCGGTATCCTCGCCAGTCCGGTGCGCGACACCATGAAACGCGGCGAACCGGGGAAAAACGCTATTGCCCATACCGTAGAGCGCGCCGATTTATGGCACGCGCTCACCCCGCAGTTTTTCCCCCGCGAACTCTTGCACGATTGTCTGACGCGTGCGCTGAATGAAGGCGCGACCATCACCGACGAAGCGTCAGCGCTGGAGTATTGTGGTTTTCATCCGGCGCTGGTAGAAGGTCGCGCGGATAACATCAAGGTCACCCGTCCGGAAGATCTGGCGCTGGCGGAATTTTATCTGACCCGAACCATCCACCAGGAGAAAGCATAATGCGAATTGGACACGGTTTTGACGTACACGCGTTTGGCGGAGAAGGGCCGATTATTATTGGCGGCGTGCGTATCCCTTATGAAAAAGGGCTATTGGCGCATTCCGATGGCGATGTGGCGTTACATGCGCTGACCGATGCGCTGCTGGGTGCGGCGGCGCTTGGCGATATCGGCAAGCTCTTCCCGGATACCGATCCGGCATTTAAGGGAGCGGATAGCCGCGAACTACTGCGTGAAGCCTGGCGTCGTATTCAGGCGAAGGGGTACACCCTCGGCAACGTAGATGTCACCATTATTGCGCAGGCGCCGAAAATGCTGCCGCATATTCCGCAAATGCGCGTCTTTATCGCCGAAGATCTCGGCTGCCATATGGATGATGTTAACGTGAAGGCGACGACGACGGAAAAGCTCGGATTTACCGGACGCGGAGAAGGCATTGCCTGCGAAGCGGTCGCGTTGCTGATGAAGGCGGCGAAATGACAGAGTTTGACAATCTCACCTGGCTGCACGGAAAACCACAAGGTAGCGGATTGCTGAAAGCGAATCCGGAAGATTTTGTGGTGGTTGAAGATTTAGGCTTTACGCCGGATGGTGAAGGCGAGCACATTCTGCTGCGTATTTTGAAAAACGGTTGCAATACCCGTTTTGTCGCTGACGCGCTGGCGAAATTCCTGAAAATTCACGCTCGCGAAGTGAGCTTTGCCGGGCAAAAAGATAAACACGCCGTTACCGAGCAGTGGCTGTGCGCGCGCGTGCCGGGGAAAGAGATGCCCGATTTCAGCGCCTTTCAGCTGGAAGGTTGTAAAGTACTGGAATACGCGCGTCACAAGCGTAAGCTGCGTTTAGGCGCGCTGAAAGGCAATGCCTTTACGCTGGTATTGCGTGAAATAAGCGATCGCTGCGATGTCGAAACACGATTGCAGGCGATTCGCGATGGCGGCGTGCCGAACTATTTTGGCGCACAGCGATTCGGCATTGGCGGCAGCAACTTGCAGGGCGCGCTGCGCTGGGCGCAAAGTAACGCGCCGGTGCGCGATCGCAATAAACGCAGTTTTTGGTTGTCGGCGGCACGTAGCGCGTTGTTTAATCAAATTGTTCACCAGCGGCTGAAGAAACCAGACTTTAATCAAGTTGTTGACGGCGATGCGCTACAATTAGCGGGGCGTGGAAGCTGGTTCGTCGCGACATCTGCAGAACTGCCTGAATTGCAGCGCCGGGTAGACGAAAAAGAGCTGATGATTACAGCGTCGTTGCCGGGCAGCGGAGAGTGGGGAACACAGCGTGCGGCGCTGGCGTTTGAGCAAGATGCCATTGCCCAGGAAACGGTGTTGCAATCGCTGTTGCTGCGCGAAAAAGTAGAGGCGTCGCGCAGAGCGATGCTGCTTTATCCGCAACAATTAAGCTGGAACTGGTGGGATGACGTTACCGTCGAGTTACGTTTCTGGCTGCCCGCAGGCAGTTTTGCCACCAGCGTAGTAAGGGAACTGATCAACACAATGGGTGATTATGCGCATATTGCTGAGTAACGATGACGGGGTTCACGCGCCCGGTATACAAACGCTGGCGAAAGCGCTGCGTGAGTTTGCTGATGTACAGGTCGTAGCCCCGGATCGTAACCGCAGCGGCGCGTCTAATTCCCTCACGCTGGAATCTTCGCTTCGTACTTTTACCTTTGATAATGGCGATATCGCCGTACAGATGGGGACGCCGACCGATTGCGTCTATCTGGGCGTTAATGCCTTAATGCGTCCGCGTCCGGATATTGTCGTTTCCGGTATTAACGCGGGTCCGAATCTGGGCGATGATGTGATCTATTCCGGTACAGTCGCCGCGGCGATGGAAGGTCGTCATCTCGGCTTTCCGGCATTAGCGGTCTCCCTTAACGGCTATCAGCATTATGATACGGCTGCAGCCGTGACTTGCGCGCTTTTGCGAGGGTTAAGCCGGGAGCCGTTGCGTACCGGGCGTATTCTCAACGTGAATGTCCCGGATCTACCGTTAGCGCAGGTTAAAGGCATCCGCGTGACTCGCTGTGGTAGCCGCCATCCAGCGGATAAAGTGATCCCGCAGGAAGATCCGCGCGGTAATACATTGTACTGGATTGGCCCGCCGGGCGATAAATACGATGCCGGGCCGGATACCGATTTCGCGGCGGTGGATGAAGGCTATGTCTCCGTCACGCCGTTGCATGTGGATTTAACCGCGCACAGCGCGCATGATGTGGTTTCAGACTGGTTAGACAGCGTGGGAGTTGGCACGCAATGGTAAGTGGACGTGTACAGGCTCTTCTTGAACAATTGCGCGCGCAGGGCATCAGAGATGAGCAGGTGCTTAATGCGCTTGCCGCAGTGCCGCGCGAGAAATTTATTGATGAAGCGTTTGAACATAAGGCCTGGGAAAATATCGCTTTGCCGATAGGCCAGGGTCAGACGATTTCGCAGCCCTATATGGTGGCGCGAATGACGGAGCTGCTCGAACTGACGCCGCAATCCAGGGTGTTGGAAATTGGCACCGGTTCCGGCTATCAGACGGCGATTCTGGCGCATCTGGTACATCACGTTTGCTCCGTTGAGCGGATTAAGGGGCTGCAATGGCAGGCGCGCCGCCGCCTGAAGCAGCTCGATTTACATAATGTTTCTACCCGTCATGGCGATGGCTGGCAAGGCTGGCAGGCGCGTGCGCCGTTTGACGCTATCATTGTGACGGCCGCGCCGCCGGAAATTCCTACCGCGCTCATGGCACAGTTGGATGAAGGCGGCATTCTTGTTCTGCCCGTGGGCGATGAGCAGCAGTTTTTGAAACGCGTGCGTCGCCGGGGCGGCGAATTTATTATCGATACCGTGGAGGCCGTTCGCTTCGTCCCGTTAGTCAAGGGAGAGCTGGCCTAGTTTGCCCTGCAAACACCCACTCTTACGCCTGATGAAGCCGAAACGAATACCTGGAGTTTTCCTGGTTATTCCCGGTGGGTTAAGCGTATCGTGAACACATTTTCCCGTGTTCACTTAATGCGTTGCACGGTTCTTACGTCACTGGTTGTTAACCAAATTTTTTCCTGGGGGATAAATGAGCGCGGGAAGCCCAAAATTCACCGTTAGTCGCATTGCGGCACTATCACTGGTTTCACTATGGCTGGCAGGTTGTACCAGTTCGTCAAACCCTCCGGCGCCGGTCACGTCTGTGGACAGTGGTTCGTCATCAAATACCAATTCCGGGATGTTGATCACACCGCCGCCAAAAATGGGCGCGACGACGCAACAAACGCCGCAACAAGCGCCGCAAATTCAACCCGTTCAGCGTCCTGTAACGCAGCCCATGCAAACTCAACCGGTCACGGAACAACCCGTGCAGATGGAAAATGGGCGAATTGTATACAATCGCCAGTATGGGAATATTCCGAAAGGTAGCTATACGGGTGGCAGTACTTACACCGTGAAAAAGGGTGATACGCTTTTTTACATCGCCTGGATTACCGGGAACGATTTCCGCGATCTGGCCCAGAGAAACAGTATTTCTGCCCCGTATAGCCTGAATGTAGGGCAAACTTTGCAAGTTGGTAACGCATCCGGCACGCCAATTACTGGCGGAAATGCGATCACCCAGGCGGATGCAGCACAGCAAGGAGTTGTGACCAGGTCTGCACAAAATTCCACCGTTGCAGTTGCGTCTCAACCAACAATTACGTATTCTGAGGGCTCAGGTGAACAAAGTGCTAACAAAATGTTGCCAAACAACAAGCCTGCTGGGACGGTTGTCACAGCGCCTGTAACGGCACCATCGGTAAGCACGACCGAACCAAATGCAAGCAGTACGTCAACCAGCGCGCCGATTTCCGCATGGCGCTGGCCGACGGATGGCAAAGTGATCGAAAACTTTGGCGCTTCCGAAGGGGGCAATAAAGGGATCGACATTGCAGGCAGTAAGGGACAGGCTATCGTCGCAACCGCTGATGGGCGCGTCGTATATGCCGGTAACGCACTGCGTGGTTACGGTAATCTTATTATCATCAAACATAACGATGATTACCTGAGTGCCTACGCCCATAATGATACGATGCTGGTCCGGGAACAACAGGAAGTTAAGGCGGGGCAAAAAATCGCTACTATGGGTAGCACCGGCACCAGCTCTACACGCTTGCATTTTGAAATTCGTTACAAGGGGAAATCCGTAAACCCGCTGCGTTATTTACCGCAGCGATAAAGCGGCGGAACCAGGCTTTGACTTGCTAGTTCCGTCAAGGGATCACGGGTAGGAGCCACCTTATGAGTCAGAATACGCTGAAAGTTCATGATTTAAATGAAGACGCGGAATTTGATGAGAACGGAGTAGAGGCTTTTGACGAAAAAGCCTTGAGTGAAGAGGAACCCAGTGATAACGACCTGGCTGAAGAAGAGCTGTTATCGCAAGGGGCCACACAGCGTGTGTTGGACGCGACTCAGCTTTACCTTGGTGAGATTGGGTATTCACCACTGTTAACAGCCGAAGAAGAAGTCTATTTTGCGCGTCGCGCACTGCGTGGAGATGTCGCTTCTCGCCGTCGCATGATTGAGAGTAACCTGCGTCTGGTGGTAAAAATTGCCCGCCGTTATGGCAATCGTGGACTGGCGTTGCTGGACCTGATTGAAGAGGGCAACCTGGGGCTTATCCGTGCAGTCGAGAAGTTTGACCCGGAACGCGGGTTCCGCTTCTCAACATACGCAACCTGGTGGATTCGCCAGACAATCGAACGGGCGATTATGAACCAAACCCGTACGATTCGCTTGCCGATTCACATTGTTAAAGAGCTGAACGTATACCTGCGCACCGCACGTGAGTTGTCGCATAAACTGGACCACGAACCGAGTGCGGAAGAAATTGCAGAGCAACTGGATAAACCGGTTGATGACGTCAGCCGTATGCTTCGTCTCAACGAGCGCATTACCTCGGTAGACACCCCGCTGGGCGGTGATTCCGAAAAAGCGTTGCTGGACATCCTGGCCGATGAAAAAGAGAACGGTCCGGAAGACACCACGCAAGATGACGATATGAAACAGAGCATCGTCAAATGGTTGTTCGAACTGAACGCCAAACAGCGTGAAGTGCTGGCGCGCCGTTTCGGTCTGCTGGGATATGAAGCTGCGACACTGGAAGATGTAGGCCGTGAAATCGGTCTTACGCGTGAACGTGTTCGTCAGATTCAGGTTGAAGGCCTGCGCCGTCTGCGCGAAATTCTGCAGACGCAGGGGCTGAATATCGAAGCGCTGTTCCGCGAGTAAGTACCCTTGTCAAAAAAAGGCCAGTCGACAGACTGGCCTTTTTTTTACCGTTTGTCTTCTGCCAGCAACGGCGGGATACTCGGCACCATTGGCGCGTCATCAATATCTTTTTGCGTCATGCGAAACGCTTGTGGATAGTGTTCGCGGCTGGTACGGCGTAACGGTTCGGTATCGCGCCAGGTATACAGACAATGCTGACACTGATATACCGTCCAGACTCCTTTTACCGGCGAAGTCGCCATGAGTTCAATATGTGCATCGGCACAGCGTGGACAAATCATCGGTTACTCCTTATTTACGGTTGGCCAGCATGGCGGTCAGCTTTTCAGCCCAGGCTTTAGTTTCCGGTAAATCAACAACCGGCTGGCTATAGTGACCACGGTTATCTGGCGCAACCGGCGTGGTGGCGTCAATGATCAGCTTGTCGGTAATCCCCGCCGGGCTTGAGCCCGGATCCAGTTCCAGGACGGACATATTCGGTAGCTGTACCAGATCGCCTGCCGGATTCACTTTCGACGACAACGCCCACATCACCTGTGGCAGATTGAATGGATCGACATCTTCATCGACCATGATCACCATCTTCACATATCCCAGACCGTGCGGCGTCGTCATCGCTCGCAGGCCCACCGCGCGGGCAAAGCCGCCGTAGCGTTTTTTGGTCGAGATGATGGCCAGCAGGCCGTGGGTGTACATGGCGTTTACCGCCTGCACTTCCGGAAATTCGGCTTTCAGCTGTTGATACAGTGGCACGCAGGTCGCCGGCCCCATCAGGTAGTCGATTTCCGTCCACGGCATACCCAAATAGAGCGATTCAAAAATGGGTTTGCTGCGGTAAGAGACCTTATCGATACGCACCACGGTCATGTTGCGACCACCGGAATAGTGGCCCGTAAATTCGCCGAACGGTCCTTCAATTTCACGTTTACGGCTTTCGATGACCCCTTCAAGAATGACTTCAGATCCCCACGGCACATCAAAACCGGTCAACGGCGCGGTGGCGATAGGATAGGGGCTTTCACGCAGCGCGCCTGCCATTTCATACTCTGACTGATCGTATTTCAGCGGCGTTGCGCCCATCAGGGTAATGATCGGATCGTTACCCAACGTGATCGCAATCGGCAGATCTTCTCCGCGCTCTTCGGCTTTGTGCAGGTGCAATGCGATATCATGCATCGGCACTGGTTGCAGACCCAGCTTACGCTTGCCTTTAACTTCCATGCGGTAGATGCCGACATTCTGCTTGCCGAAGTTATCGGGATCGAGCGGATCGCGTGATACCACACAGGCTTTATCCAGATAGAATCCGCCGTCGCCGTCGTTCAGACGAAACAGCGGCAGGATATCAAACAGGTTGATCGCGTCGCCGTCGACGGTATTTTCCGCCCAGCCCGGATTCGCCCGTCGTTCCGGCGCTACCGGAAAATTGTCCCAGCGGCGAATAAATTCATCGATCTGTTTTTTAACCGGCGTGTTAGGCGGCAAACCCAGTGAGATGGCATGGTTCTGCCAGGAACCGATGGTATTCATCGCCACGCGGGCGTCGGTAAAACCACGAATATTGTCAAACCACAGCGCGGGCGCGCCATCGCCGATGCGTCCCGTTGCGTTGGCAGCGGCGGCGAGATCCGGCTCCGCATTCACTTCCTCGCTGATTTTCAGCAGTTGTCCCTGCTGATCCAGCGCATGTAAAAAACTGCGCAAATCATCAAATGCCATTATCCATTCTCCTGTGAAAAATTTGCTGCCTGTCGCAGTCCTTGCCAGCGGCGCGCGCGCGTATGCTCCAGACCAAACTGGTCGAGAACGCGCGCTACGATGTGCTGGATAATATCGTCAACGGTTTGCGGCAGGTTATAGAACGCGGGCATGGGCGGCACTATCGCCACCCCCATACGAGAAAGCGCAAGCATGTTTTCCAGATGAATCGTGCTGAGCGGCATTTCCCGCGGCACAAGCACCAGCTTGCGACCCTCTTTCAACACGACATCGGCAGCGCGTCCCACCAGCCCCTCGGCATAGCCGGCGCGAACCCCCGCCAGTGTTTTCATACTGCAGGGGATAATAATCATGCCGTCGGTACGAAATGAGCCGGAGGAAATGGTCGCCGCCTGATCGGCCGGGCTATGACAATAATCTGCCAGGGCGGCTACCTCAGCGGGCGTGTAGGGCGTCTCCAGTTCAATAGTGGTTTTCGCCCACTTTGACATTACCAGATGCGTTTCAACATCAGGTATCGCCCGCAATGCCTGGAGTAGCTCGACGCCAAGCGGCGCGCCGGTCGCACCGGTCATCCCCACAATCAATCTCATTTCTTACCTCAAATATCGTTCGTATACGAACATTTTGATCAAAATACGCCCACACGGCCTTTGCGACAAGATCGCTCCCGATGCCTGCGCACGTTTAGCTAAAGCATTCGTCATTAAAAAACCGTGCATAAGTCGTTATGATAGAAAAAGTTAATTTATCCGGAGCGCTCATGGAGTTACGAAACACCGCGTTTCATCTGTTACGCCAACTTTTTCAGCAACATACCGCACGCTGGCAGCATGAACTACCGGAGCTCACCAAACCTCAATATGCGGTGATGCGCGTTATTGCTGAACATCCGGGTATTGAACAGGTCGATCTGACCGAAGCGGCGGTCAGCACTAAAGCGACGCTGGCGGAGATGTTAAGCCGGATGGAAAATCGTGGGCTGGTAAAGCGAGAAAACGATCCGCTGGATAAACGTCGGCGTTTTGTCTATCTCACCGTTCAGGGCCAAACGTTGCTCGCCGCCGCGATACCACTGGGGGATCGCGTTGACGATGAGTTTTTGGGGCGACTGAGCGCTGAAGAACGCGAACAGTTTACGCAACTGGTACGCAAGATGATGACGTAAGCGGCTTGCGCCGCTTTGCTATTGTTTGGCCATCAGCAGTGAGATATCCACTTTGGCCAGCGCCCGAATTGCGCTTTCCGGCAGGCCGTCATCGGTGACGATTTGGTTGAATTCCGCCAGCGGTAACGCCAGCCACGTCGCGACCTGGCCGTATTTGGTCGCGTCGCACACCAGAATTTTTTGGCGGCTGGCGCTGGCGACGGCCCGTTTCACCGTGACTTTATCTTCTGCCGGCGTTGAAATACCGCGCACGCTCCAGGATGAGGCGGAAATAAAGGCCTGGTCAATCATCAGCCCGCGCAAAAGCGTCGCCGCGGCTTCACCGACGCACGACCGGTTTTCCCGGCATACCGCCCCGCCAGTGTGAATAATTGTGCAATCGCTATTGTCCATCAGGTAATCGGCGATAACGAAATCATTCGTTACCACCGTAAGTTTATTCATCGTAACCAGCTGCCTGGCAATCGCCAGCGTGGTAGTACCTGCATCAAGGTAGATACAGCTTTCTGGCTGTACCAGGCTGGCGGCCAGTTTGCCAATCGCCGCTTTCTGCGGCGTCGCCAGTTCGGTTTTGATCTGATGCGAGGGTTCGTGCGCCACGCGAGTCGATGATTGCACGCCGCCAGAGACCTGGATTACCGCGCCTTGCTGCTCCAGTTTTTGTAAATCACGGCGGATAGTCATGTGGGATACATGCATGCGCTCGGTCAGTTCAGCGATACTGACGACGCCTTTCTCCGCCACCATATCAAGAATGATTTGTCGACGCTCAGTAGGTATCAACGTCTGCTCCTTTCTTTAGTCCTGTCGCGATTTTACGCGATTTCTCGTCACAGCGTGTGAAGTTCTATGAGGATTGCCTTCACAAAAAATAACACATTTTGTTATTTTTTGTGAAACAACTCACCGCAATTGTTTACAAAAACGCCTATATTCACATAACAAAACATAATATCACGTAAATTAACATGGAGTGATAATGACAACAGGAACCGATTTTCATGTCGGCATTGTGGGGCTTGGCTCAATGGGAATGGGCGCTGCGCGTTCATGCCTGCGCGCCGGGCTTTCCACATGGGGGGCCGATCTTAACCCGCAAGCGTGCGCGAATCTTCTTGCTGAAGGGGCTTGTGGGGCTGCCGCCAGCGCCAGGGAGTTCGCCGGCGTCGTGGATGCGTTAGTCATTCTGGTCGTCAATGCCGCCCAGGTCAGACAGGTGTTATTCGGTGAGGATGGCGTCGCCCATCTGATGAAACCCGGAAGCGCGGTGATGGTTTCGTCCACGATCTCAAGCGCCGACGCGCAAGAGATCGCCGCGGCGTTGACGGCATTGAATCTTAACATGCTGGATGCGCCGGTTTCCGGCGGCGCGGTAAAAGCGGCGCAGGGCGAAATGACGGTGATGGCCTCCGGGAGCGAGGCGGCGTTTACCCGCCTGAAGCCTGTGCTGGACGCCGTTGCCAGCAACGTTTATCGCATCAGCGATACGCCGGGCGCAGGTTCAACCGTCAAAATCATTCATCAACTGCTGGCTGGCGTGCATATTGCGGCGGCGGCCGAAGCGATGGCGCTGGCCGCGCGGGCCGGTATTCCTCTGGACGTGATGTATGACGTCGTGACCCATGCCGCCGGCAACTCCTGGATGTTCGAAAACCGTATGCAGCATGTCGTTGACGGCGACTATACCCCGCGTTCGGCCGTCGACATTTTTGTCAAAGATTTGGGGCTGGTTGCCGACACGGCGAAAGCGCTGCGCTTCCCCTTACCGCTGGCCTCTACGGCGTTAAATATGTTCACCAGCGCCAGTAACGCCGGTTATGGCAAAGAGGATGACAGCGCTGTGATCAAAATTTTCTCAGGGATTACTCTGCCTGGCGTCACGCCTGAGGAGCCGTCATGTTAAAAATTGGCGTCATTGCCGACGATTTTACCGGCGCGACCGACATCGCCAGTTTTCTGGTCGAAAACGGGATGCCGACAGTGCAGATCAATGATGTCCCAACCGGGACGCAACCGGAAGGGTGCGACGCGGTGGTTATCAGCCTGAAAACCCGCTCATGCCCGGCGCAAGAGGCGATAAAACAATCGCTGGCGGCGCTGGTATGGCTAAAAAAACAGGGCTGCCAGCAAGTCTATTTCAAATATTGCTCGACTTTCGATAGTACCGCCGAAGGCAATATCGGCCCGGTCACCGATGCGCTGATGGTGGCGCTGGATACCTCATTTACCGTGATTTCTCCCGCGCTGCCGGTTAACGGACGCACGGTTTATCAGGGCTATCTGTTTGTCATGAACCACTTGCTGGCGGAGTCCGGTATGCGCCACCACCCTATCAATCCGATGACCGACAGCTACCTGCCGCGTCTGATGGAAGCGCAGGCGCAAGGGCGCTGCGGCGTTATTCCGGCTCAGACGCTTGATGAAGGCGTTGCCGCGACCCGTGCGGCGCTGTTGCGTTTACAGCAGGAAGGATATCGCTACGCGGTACTTGACGCGCTCAATGAGCGGCACCTGGAAATTCAGGGCGAGGTTTTGCGTGATGCCCCGCTGGTGACCGGCGGTTCCGGGCTGGCAATGGGGCTGGCGCGTCAGTGGGCGAAGCACGGCGTTTCTCAGGCCCGTTCCGCAGGCTATCCGCTGAGCGGTCGCGCGGTGGTGCTTTCCGGTTCCTGTTCGCAAATGACGAATCAGCAGGTGGCCTTCTATCGACAACATGCTCCCACACGCGATGTTGATGTGGCGCGCTGCCTGTCATCCGAGACGCGCGAGGCCTACGCTGAAGCGCTGGCGCAGTGGGTGCTCAGTCAGGACAGCGAACTGGCGCCAATGATTAGCGCCACCGCCTCCACGCAGGCGCTGGCCGCCATCCAGCAGCAATATGGCGCTACTGAAGCCAGCCATGCGGTAGAGGCGCTCTTTTCCCTGCTGGCCGCTCGCTTAGCGGAAGGCGGTATCACCCGGTTTATCGTGGCGGGCGGCGAAACCTCGGGCGTGGTGACGCAAAGCCTCGGTATTACCGGTTTTCACATCGGACCGTGCATTTCACCCGGCGTGCCGTGGGTCAACGCGCTCCATGCGCCAGTCTCGCTGGCGCTAAAGTCAGGTAATTTTGGCGATGAATCCTTTTTCATCCGCGCTCAAAGGGAGTTTCAGGTATGACGATACTGGCAAAAGAAGAGCACGCTTTGCGAGAAGAGATGGTCAGGATAGCCGCCTCGTTTTTCCAGCGCGGCTATGCCACCGGCTCGGCAGGCAACCTCTCGCTGTTACTGCCGGACGGCAATATTCTGGCGACGCCCACCGGTTCGTGTCTGGGTAATCTCGACCCGCAGCGGCTATCCAAAGTGGACCCGCAAGGCGAATGGCTCAGCGGCGATAAACCGTCTAAAGAGGTGCGTTTTCATCTGGCGTTGTATCGCAATAACCCTTGCTGCAAGGCCGTGGTACATCTGCACAGCACCTGGTCAACGGCGCTTTCCTGTCTCGAAGGACTGGACCCGCAAAATGTGATTCGCCCGTTTACCCCCTATGTGGTGATGCGGATGGGGGACATTCCGCTGGTTCCCTACTATCGCCCGGGGGATGACCGAATTGCCCGCGATTTGGCAGCGCTGGCGGCCCGGCATCAGGCCTTTTTACTGGCTAATCATGGGCCGGTCGTGTGCGGGGAGAATTTGCAGGAAGCCGCTAATAATACCGAGGAGCTGGAAGAGACGGCAAAGCTGATTTTTATCCTTGGCGAACGCCCGATTCGTTATTTAACCACCGAAGAAATTGCGCAGTTAAGGAGATAACCCGATGCCGCGTTTTGCCGCCAATTTGTCGATGATGTTTACCGAAGTGCCGTTTATCGAGCGTTTTGCCGCTGCTGCCGAAGCCGGTTTTCAGGCCGTTGAGTTTCTGTTCCCCTACGGCTTTGCCGCCAGCGAGATTAAAGCCAAGCTATCGCGTCATGATCTGACGCTGGCGCTGTTTAATACTTCGGCGGGCGATACCGCGGCGGGCGAGTGGGGACGTGCCGCGCTACCGGGGCGCGAACACGACGCGCGCGCCGATATCGATCTGGCTCTGGAATACGCTCTGGCGCTGGAATGCGAGCAGGTTCACATCATGGCGGGCGTCGTGCCGGATGGCTCTGATGGCGCACGTTATCGCGCCACGTTTATCGATAATTTGCGTTATGCCGCCGACCGGTTTGCCGCCCACGATAAACGTATTTTGATCGAAGCGCTGAGTCCTGGCGTTAAACCCGGCTACCTCTTTTCCAGCCAATATCAGGCGCTGGGCATCGCAGAAGAGGTTGACCGCCCGAATGTGTTCATCCAGCTCGACACTTTCCATGCGCAAAAAGTGGATGGCAATTTGAGTCACCTGATTCGCGAGTACGCGGGCCGCTATGCCCATGTACAAATCGCCTCGCTACCGGACAGACATGAACCGGATGATGGCGAGATCAACTACCCGTGGCTGTTCCGGCTGTTCGATGACGTAGGTTATCGCGGCTGGATAGGCTGCGAATACCAACCACGGAATACCACTCAGGACGGGCTTGGCTGGTTTAACGCCTGGCGCTAACCCTGAACTACCCTACACAACAATAAAGAGGACATCCGGATGCAGATTATCATTACCGGCGGGGGCGGCTTTTTAGGCCAGAAACTCGCAAGCGCCTTATTAAACTCATCGCTGGCGTTTAACGAACTGCTTCTTGTTGATTTAAAAATGCCTGCACGGTTATCAGATTCCCCTCGTTTACGCTGTCTGGAGGCTGACTTAACCCAGCCGGGCGTGCTGGAGAATGTGATTACCGCTAATACCTCTGTTGTTTATCATCTCGCTGCGATTGTCAGCAGCCATGCGGAAGACGATTTCGATCTGGGATGGAAAGTTAACCTGGATCTTACCCGCCAGTTACTTGAGGCGTGTCGTCGGCAACCGCAGAAAATTCGTTTTGTCTTCTCCAGCTCGCTTGCCGTTTATGGCGGTACGCTGCCGGAATGCGTCACCGATACCACCGCGCTCACGCCGCGCTCGTCTTATGGCGCGCAGAAGGCCGCCTGTGAACTGTTGGTCAACGATTATACCCGCAAAGGCTATGTGGATGGGCTGGCGCTGCGTTTGCCGACGGTCTGTGTTCGCCCGGGTAAACCAAACCGCGCCGCTTCTTCTTTTGTCAGCGCGATTATTCGTGAACCGTTGCAGGGCGAGACGACCATCTGCCCGGTGTCTGAAAGTTTGCGGCTGTGGATTTCCAGCCCGGCGACGGTGATCCATAACCTGTCGCTGGCCGCAACGTTACCCGCGCCTGGCGAGGCGAGCAGCATCAACTTACCCGGGATCAGCGTAACCGTGGGCGAGATGCTGGAAACGTTGCGTCAGGCGGGCGGTCAGGCGGCGCGCGATCGGGTTACGCATCAGCGCGATGAAGGCGTCGAGAAAATTGTCGCCTCCTGGCCGGGACGTATCGATAACCAGCGTGCGCTGGCGTTAGGTTTTGTCGCCGATAAACGCTTCGATGACATTATCGAACGCTTTCGACAAGATGATATGGAGGGGTGGTCATGACAAGTTTACCGACCCCAATTATCGGCCTGATCGTTGCCGTTTTCGTGCTGGTATGGCTGGTGTTACGCACCCGTGTTCATGCGCTGATCGCGATGCTGGCGGCGGCCTGTATCGCCGGTCTGTTGGGGGGAATGGGCATTGATAAAACGCTCTCTGTCATCACCAGCGGATTCGGTACGACGCTGGGCAGCATTGGCCTGGTGATTGGTCTTGGCGTAATGATGGGGCGCTTGCTGGAGGTTTCCGGCGCGGCGGAGCGTATCGCCTGGAGCTTTATCAAATGGCTGGGGAAACGCCGTGAAGAGTGGGCGCTGGCGATCACGGGTTATATTGTCAGCATTCCCATTTTCGTCGATTCCGCTTTTGTCATTCTTTATCCGGTGGCGAAAGCGCTGGCGAAAAGCGGTAAACGTTCGCTACTGACGCTGGGCGTCGCGCTGGCGGGCGGGCTGGTGGTCACTCACCATACGGTACCTCCGACGCCCGGTCCGCTGGGGGTAGCCGGGATTTTTAACGTCGACATCGGCGCAATGTTATTAACCGGGATGGCGCTGGCGGTGCCCTGTGTGATCGGCATTGTGTTCTATGCGCAGTGGCTGGATAAACGCTACCCTGATTTCGTGCCGCGTACGCTGAACGCCGATGAAGTCAATGCCGCGCTGGAGCAGTACAATAAAGAGAAAGAGCAAAAGGATCTGCCGAGCCTGACGCTCTCTCTGCTGCCTATTGTGGTGCCGATCGTGCTGATCTTCCTGAAGGCTATCTGCTCCACCCTCGCCACTGTAGAAGGATGGTCCGGCCTGGCGACGCATCCGGTGGTACAGGCAATCAACTTTGTGGGAAGTCCAGTGATCGCGTTGGCCATCAGCGTTCTGCTGGCGGTGTATACGCTGGTGCCGCGCATGGATAAACATACCACCGCAGAGCGTCTGGAAGAGGGCTTGCAAAGCGCCGGGATTATCTTACTGGTCACGGGCGCTGGCGGCGCGTTGGGCGCGATCCTGCGCGACAGCGGCGCGGGGCAACAGCTGGCGGAGCAGGTTGCCAACCTGCCGATCTCGCCGATCCTGATCCCGTTTATCGTGGCGACGTTGGTACGCCTGATTCAGGGATCGGGGACGGTGGCGATGATCACTGCCGCCTCGATTTCCGCGCCGATCCTGGCGCAGATCCCCGGCATCAATATGTTGCTTGCCGCTCAGGCCGCAACGATGGGGTCGCTGTTCTTCGGCTACTTCAACGATAGCCTGTTCTGGGTGGTTAACCGCATGATGGGCGTCTCTGATGTCAAACAGCAGATGGTGGTTTGGTCTGTACCGACGACCATTGCCTGGGCGATTGGCGGCACCGGCGTGGCGCTGATTAACCTGCTGTTCGGTTCCGGCGGCAGTTGGCTCGATCCGTTACTGCCGATTGTCGTTCTGGCGGCAATTATGCTGTGGGTGCGTTGGCAGGCGCAGGGGATCAAAGACAAGCTGGTAGTTAAGGATTAAGACGGTATTATCCGTCCGGGAGCGCAATGCTCCCGGACTGGCTACAATGATGGGGCGTGCTCCCCGCAATCCCATTGCGAACGTAAAAAATCAATAAATGCGCGTACTTTTGTCGATACATGGCGGGCGTCCGGGTAAACGGCATAAATGCCCTGACGGGGAAAATGATAGTCGGGTAACAGGTGAATTAACGTTCCCTCCTCCAGTGCGGTGTTGACTAACCATTGCGGCAGTAATGCGACGCCGCTTCCTGCGAGAGCGAAGGCCATCAGCGAGCGCGCGCTGTCGACAGAAATTTTGCCAGCTTTGCTTATCTCCAGGCGTGAGTGTTGGCCATGATTATTCGTTACTGTCCACCGTAGCGGCGTAGGTAATCGCTCATGAATAATCCATTCCGCCTGGGCCAACGACTCCAGCGACGACACGGGGTGGCGGGCGAGCCACTGCGGCGCGGCGACCGGCAGAATGGTAAAGCGGGATATCAGCGCGGCGCGATAGCGGGAGTCGGCCAGCGAGCCAAGCCGAATCGCCACATCAAAGCGCTCGGCAATTAAATCGGCATGATGTGATGAGGACATATGCCGAATACGGAGATCGGGATGGCGCTGACTAAACTGCGCCAGTACCGGAATGACCACCTGTTCGCCAAACTCGGGCGTAGTGGTAATACGTAACTCGCCGCCCAGCCCACTATGGCTGGCACGCACTTCATCCTGCAAATTTTTCGCGGCATTGAGTAAATTCACGCCTTTTTGGTAAAAGAGGACGCCAGCGTCTGTGAGCGTCAATCGTCGGGTGGAACGTAGCAGTAACGTTACGCCAAGCTCTTTTTCAAGCTGCCGAATATTAAAACTCACTACCGCTTTTGTTTGGCCCGATGCGGCCGCCGCCGCCGTGAAGCTGCCGCTATCTACCACGGCGATAAACAGCGACATACGCTGCAAATTGAGCATGGCGAGCTCCTTTACTGTCAAAATTATTTTGACAGTATATCGTTGAAGCGCGGACTTATCTGGCTTTCTCCGGACGGCTACATTAGCGCCTCTGACGGAGGATGCATAATGACGTATCGCAGTAAAGTGGCAGTGGTTTACCTGCTCGGCTTCTTTCTTGATCTGATTAATCTGTTTATTGCCAGCGTGGCTTTTCCTGCGATGTCCGTGGATCTGCATACGTCCATATCGGCGCTGGCATGGGTGAGTAATGGTTATATCGCAGGATTAACGCTGATCATTCCGTTTAGCGCGTTTCTTTCACGTTATCTCGGCGCACGACGGCTGATCATATTTTCGCTCATTCTGTTTAGCGTTGCCGCCGCTGCCGCAGGTTTTGCCGATTCATTACACAGCCTTGTTTTCTGGCGTATTGTGCAGGGGGCGGGCGGTGGCTTATTGATCCCGGTTGGTCAGGCGTTAACCTGGCAACAGTTTAAACCGCATGAACGCGCTGGCGTGTCATCGGTTGTCATGATGGTGGCGCTACTGGCGCCGGCATGTTCGCCTGCGATTGGCGGGCTGCTGGTGGAAACGTGCGGCTGGCGCTGGATATTCTTTGCCACGCTGCCGGTGGCCGTTCTCACTTTATTGCTCGCTTATCGTTGGCTGAACGCCGCGTCGACGACAATGGCGTCAGCAAGATTGCTCCATCTGCCGTTGTTGACGGACAGGCTGCTGCGTTTTGCCATGATCGTCTATCTGTGCGTACCGGGTATGTTCATTGGTATCAGCGTGGTCGGGATGTTTTATCTACAGAACGTCGCGCAGCTATCGCCTGCGGCGGCGGGGTCGCTGATGCTTCCCTGGTCGATCGCTTCATTTGTCGCCATTATGCTTACCGCACGTTACTTCAATCGGCTTGGGCCGCGTCCGCTGATTATCGTCGGCTGTCTTCTTCAGGCCGCAGGGATACTGCTTTTAACTAACGTTACGCCTGCGACATCGCACCGTGTACTGATGATGATATTCGCCTTAATGGGCGCTGGCGGCAGTTTGTGCAGCAGTACCGCGCAGAGTGGCGCTTTCCTGACTATTGCTCGCCGGGACATGCCTGACGCCAGCGCGCTATGGAATCTTAATCGTCAGCTCAGCTTTTTCCTTGGCGCGACGCTGTTGACGCTGCTGTTAAATGCGCTCCAGCGCGTTATGTCGCTTGAGGTTGCTTATCGCTGGACCTTTATTGCTGCCGCCGGTATCACCCTGCTGCCCCTTATTTACGCTGTCTGTCTAAACAATAGACAGGCGCTTCTGTGCCTGAAAAAGGAAAGATCATGAATCCATATAAAGATGAAATTATTCATGCCCATGCGGCGATTGAGAACTGGCTTAGTAAGGGGGTGGGTAGCCTGGAGGCGTTGATAGCGCGTTTTGCTGTTGATTTTACGATGATAACGCCAGGAGGTATTTGTCTGGATTATCCGGCGCTGGGCGCTTTTTTCCAGGCGCAGCGCGCGTGTCGCCCGGGGCTGGTTATCGTGGTTGAGCACATTGACCTTGTGGCGGAGTGGCCGGAAGGTGCCGCGCTGCGTTATCGTGAGCGCCAGCAACTGCCGGGCCAGGCTGAGACGGTACGCTGGTCGACTGTCATTTTAAAAAGGGAAAGAGGACGGATAGTCTGGCGTCATTTACATGAAACGACAGTCACAGCCTGAAAAGCCTGTTCCGGCGCGTGGGCCCGATAACGCGCCGCTATCGGGCCCGACACGTTTACACCAGACTTTTCAGCCGATAGATCCACTCCAGCGCCTGGCGTGGCGTCAGGGAGTCCGGATCGAGATTCTCCAGCGCTTCAACGGCAGGCGATGTCTCCTCCGGGGCCGCAAGCAACGACATTTGCGTGCCGTCCACCTGCGTTGCCGCCGCATTGGGCGAGATGCTTTCCAGCTCGCGGAGTTTTTGGCGCGCGCGTTTGATGACTTCTTTAGGGACGCCCGCAAGCGCCGCGACCGCCAGGCCATAGCTCTTACTTGCCGCGCCGTCCTGCACGCTGTGCATAAACGCGATAGTATCGCCGTGTTCCAGCGCATCCAGGTGGACGTTCGCCACGCCTTCCATTTTCTCCGGTAATTGGGTCAGCTCGAAGTAGTGGGTAGCGAACAGCGTTAACGCTTTAATCTTATTCGCGAGATTTTCCGCGCAGGCCCAGGCCAACGACAGCCCGTCATACGTGGAGGTACCGCGCCCGATTTCATCCATCAATACCAGACTGTTTTCCGTGGCATTATGCAGAATGTTCGCGGTTTCGGTCATCTCCACCATAAAGGTCGAACGCCCGGAAGCCAGGTCGTCCGCTGCGCCGACGCGGGTAAAAATACGGTCGATGGGGCCGATTTCCACGTTTTGCGCCGGAACGTAACTGCCGATATAGGCCAGCAGGGCGATCAATGCCGTTTGTCGCATATAGGTACTTTTACCGCCCATATTGGGGCCGGTAATGATCAACATCCGGCGCTGCGGCGACAGATTGAGCGGGTTAGCGATAAACGGCTCATTCAGTACCTGTTCAACCACCGGGTGGCGACCTTCGGTAATACGGATACCGG
The DNA here is from genome assembly GCF_020150755.1 of Salmonella sp. A29-2. Classification (NCBI taxonomy): domain Bacteria; kingdom Pseudomonadati; phylum Pseudomonadota; class Gammaproteobacteria; order Enterobacterales; family Enterobacteriaceae; genus Salmonella; species Salmonella sp. A29-2. The sequence continues at coordinate 998,539 of NZ_CP083731.1, forward strand.
GTTTATCGGTAAATGTTGGGCAGGTGTAATTCAGCGTCCAGGCGCGTTCGGCCAGGTTAACCAGCACATCCAGCTCCGCCAGCGCGTTGGCGCTCTGCTGTAAATCGGCCAGATGCGGCAACAGCAGATCAAACAATTCGTCATATAGCTGTTTTTCCAGCGCCAGCGCTTTGCCTTTCGAGGTCAGAACCTTATCTTCGTACTCTTTAAGCTCAGGAATAATGTAGCGTTCGGCATTTTTCAGCGTCTGGCGACGCACATAATTGATGGGCGCCAGATGGCTTTGACCACGGCTAATCTGAATGTAATAACCATGTACCGCGTTATAGCCGACTTTCAGCGTATCCAGCCCGGTACGCTCGCGTTCGCGAATTTCCAGACGCTCGAGATAATCGGTGGCGCCGTCCGCCAGCGCGCGCCATTCGTCCAGCTCTTCATGGTAGCCGGGCGCAATAACGCCGCCGTCGCGGACCAGTACCGGCGGCGCGTCAATAATGGCGCGTTCCAGGAGGTCGCGCAGTTCGGCGAAATCGCCCATTTTTTTACGCAACGCCTGTACCGGCGCGCTGTCAACGGTTTCAAGCTGAGCGTGCAATTCCGGCAGTTGCTGAAAGGCGTGACGCATTCGGGCGAGATCGCGCGGACGCGCGGTGCGCAGCGCCAGACGCGCAAGGATACGCTCCAGATCGCCGACCTGACGCAGCACCGGTTGCAGTTCGCTGACGGTGTCCTGCAAGGCGCCGATGGTCTGCTGGCGTTCACGCAATATGTCGGTATTTCGTACCGGCATATGCAGCCAGCGTTTAAGCATTCGGCTACCCATTGGCGTCACGGTACAGTCAAGCACCGCGGCGAGGGTATTTTCGACACCGCCGGCCAGGTTCTGGGTAATTTCCAGATTGCGGCGGGTCGCGGCATCCATAATGATGCTGTCCTGCTGGCGTTCCATCGTAATGGAACGAATATGCGGCAGGGAGGTGCGCTGGGTATCTTTTACGTACTGTAACAGGCAGCCTGCCGCACATAATCCACGCGAGGCATTTTCGACGCCGAAACCGACCAGATCCCGCGTACCGAATTGCAGATTTAACTGCTGGCGGGCGGTATCAATCTCAAACTCCCACAACGGGCGACGGCGCAGACCCCGGCGTCCCTCTATTAACGCCATTTCAGCAAAATCTTCGGCATACAACAGTTCGGCGGGATTGGTGCGCTGCAGCTCTGCGGCCATCGTTTCACGGTCGGCGGGTTCGCTCAGACGAAAGCGCCCGGAGCTGATATCCAGCGTGGCGTAACCGTAGCCTTTACCATCCTGCCAGATAGCCGCCAGCAGGTTATCCTGACGCTCCTGTAACAGGGCTTCATCGCTGATGGTGCCAGGCGTAACGATACGCACGACCTTACGTTCAACGGGACCTTTGCTGGTGGCCGGATCGCCAATCTGTTCGCAAATAGCGACGGATTCGCCCTGATTGACCAGTTTCGCGAGGTAGTTTTCTACGGCGTGGTGCGGGATACCCGCCATAGGGATAGGTTCGCCAGCCGATGCGCCGCGTTTGGTCAGCGAAATATCGAGCAACTGCGACGCACGCTTTGCGTCGTCATAAAACAGCTCGTAAAAGTCTCCCATACGATAAAAGAGCAGGATCTCCGGATGCTGGGCTTTCAGCTTGAGATACTGCTGCATCATCGGGGTGTGGTTGGAGAAGTCCTTATCAAATGACTCATTCATATTGATTTTACTCGTTTTTTTATTCTTTCAAGTGCTCATGTGGCCCCGGGTAAAACCCTTATAAACTCACATAAACTCATAAATTTGTAGCTCACCTGTAGCCTAAAATGTGACAGGTTACATTCTCATCATTCCTGGACTACAACAGGGGTGATACTTTGAAAACAACTCTCAGCCAGCCTTTCATTATCAACAAGTTAAGTATCAATGTTAAGCCTGCACTCAGTCGCTCTGGAAAAATCGTTTTCGAAGCTAACCCAGCTCAAAAACTCTACATTGTTTTCGATGACCACAGAGAAGCTCCTGCTGGTTTCGGGGTAAAAGCCAGTTTGACGAAAAAAACCTACGTAATCCAGCGAAGAGTAGCCTCGTCAGATCGTAATGTCAGTGAGGGTAGGAAGCCAAGTTCTGTCTTGAAAGTAAAAGTTGGAAATGTGTTCGATTTTCCAAATATTGACGAAACAAGGCAAGTAGCCAGGCAATTAGTTCAGACCATGCTCGCAACAAAGAGAAATCCCAACAAAATTAAGAGGGGAGCGGATGCTTCCAAACTCAAAATGAGACTGTAATTAAAATTGTGTAATTGCCTGATTTTGATATGTTCGATTCAACATCAAAAGCTGGTTGCTTTATGGACGAAAAACAGTTGCAAGCTCTGGCTAATGCACTGGCCAAAATCTCAAAATACCTGAAGATCTCAGCCCGTTCGATCGTCTGCTGAAGAAAAACCAGACCCGCATTTCCGGCATAGATAACCAACATGCTATCAAAAGCGTACGGTGTTTCCGACGGACGAGTCAGTGAAAAAGGTTGTGTGACTGGCAATTCAGGCCGACATCCGAAAATGGACAATGTCGCTAAGGGACTGGCTCATGACAACGAGTCGCTTTATTATCACGCTCGGGTTCGGTAGCCGCCTGGACGTTCACTTCCGAGAAAGGCATTTACACCGAATGGTGTATAGGCTTGTGGTTGGTCTTCGGTGAGAGGCAGGATGTCTCTCATTAATCTCCGGGAGCGTACAATAGTTGCTCCGGCAGCCTGAAGGATGAAGTGTATATAACCTAAAACATAACGGATATAGCTTCCTTACTCAACCTGACGTAATACGCCGACAGTAAAATCAGGGATACCATACCATCATGGAAAGTCGTCAATACACCCGGCATCTTTCGCTTTCGGAGCTGAAATGGTTTGCTATCGGGATCGGTTTTTTTATTCTCAGCATAGCAACAGCCACCGTGAATTATCGGCTTTCCGGTATATCGCTACTGGTGGGCCTGTTGTTTATCATCTGGAAATTCAGCGTCACAGTTCTGTTTCTGTTTACGCCACGCAGGATGACGTTAACCGAAACCGCGTTGCAGGCCGGGCATCGTGTTATCCATTACGATGCGCTTGAATCAATGCGTCTGCTCCACCAATCCGACAAACTCATCTTGCGCCACAGTGGCGGCAAGAAGTACGTCATCTACCTTGATTTCTGGAACGATGGCAACGGAATTTACGACCGACTGGCTGCTGAACTTGTCCGGCGACACGGTTCTGCGCTGGGGGCGCGCCTCGCCGCCGATGGACGTCTTAAATTCGGCAAAGTGACCGCGCTGGCGGATCGGCTTGAACACAAAAACCGGGCGGTGCCGTATGCGCAGATCGCCAGTATTCGCACCCAGCGCGAGGAGGGTGCTGGCAGTTCAATGAGCTATCTGATGATTAGCACCGCTACGGGCCGGATCTGCAAAATCGACCGCTCCACTATCGTCAATGAGCCGCTGCTGCTCAACTTTCTTTCCCAGCGTTTACCCGCCTGACGACATTTTTATACAAGGATGAATCAATGGAACTGTACGTATCAAAAACCAGCCAGCAAAACATGCCTGTGGAGTTCAATATCTATTATTCCAGATCTAAAACGTTGGTTGGTATTGTGTTCTGGATTTGTATGATGGGAGTTTTTATTGCGCTGGCGGTGAGTATGGCCACCGATCCCGAGGAGCCCAAAACTGGCGGTGCTGTCTTTATGGGACTTATTTGTTGCGGCAGTCTGTTATTTATTGTGCGCCTGGCTCGCTCATTTTTAAGCGCGGCAAAGCCGGCAGTCACCATCAGTCGTGAAGGTATTCGCTTCTGTAATGGCAAATTCGCGGCCTGGACAAATATCGCCGAAAACACCTGGCATTCACAGAGCATTAACTTCATCCCGGCCGCCGCCGGTATTAAGATTGTGTTGCATGAAGGCAAGCCGATCCATTTCGCCACCACGGTTATTGCGCTTTCTTCCGATAGGTATCTGGAGCTGTGCGATCTTTACTCGTCTCAGGCGATCGAGTAACTACCTGCGTCGGATTACGGCTTCGTTTTTTTGGCCTGCGATCTTAATGCTGAAATGGGCAGAAAAACGCGAAATTTAGACGCTATTACGAATGGGCAATGGTACTTATTGAAGGCTATATCATTGCCCATAATGCAGGGAGGGTTGATATTATATAATTCTATTTCCAGATTACTTTATTTTAAAAAAAGACAGATTGCCTGAACAGAAAGAACCTGTGTCAATGTAGATTTGATTGGCGAATGTTGTTGTGTAGTCAACAATCATATGGCCGAAGATAAAAGTATCCGCACCGCGTATTGGATGGATATTCCCCTGTAACGAACCAAGCAGACGATCGCGTGACCATAGAACGCCATCAATATCAACTTGCTTCCCATAATCGTAGCTGTCATCTGGATAATCGGCATGGGCAATCACGTACTTCTTTGAGGACGTTTCAACCTCTATGATGTGAGGACGCTGCTTAAAAGTTAGTAATAGTTCAGTGGCTTCTTGCCTGTCTTTTTCGGTGACCGAGTCGTACCAGTAACCACCGTTTACATACCAGAAATTGCCATCCTGTGTTTCAAAAGCGTCAAGCGCCATAGCTTCATGATTACCCACTACAGAAATAAACCATGAGGTATTTAACAGTCTCAGTGTTTCAAGGTTTTCTTTTCCTCGATCAATGTTATCTCCAGTGGAGATCAAGAGATCGGTATCAGCAGAGAAATGTAATTGAGCCAGTCTGGTTAACAATAAGGAGTAACATCCATGAATATCACCAACGACCCAAATGTGGCGATAGAGATCGCTGTTGATGTCAGCATAACGGATTAATTCCATGATGTTCCTATAGCACAATTTTGGAGTCTGGTATTATAACAAAAAAGTAGGGTAATATTAATTTTTATTGTTTAAAATACACAGTTATTAAAATAGCCTACAAGCTAGAAATGAACAGAGAATATATATTTTATGAATCGGTTAATTAAAGTAGACGATGTGCTTGAAAGATGCACGATTTCTCGCGCAACACCTTACTGATTAATTGCAAAGGCATACTTTCCCGCTCAACGGAAGCTCTATCCCGAAGGGGCTTTGTTGAATAAAGAGATTGGCGGATCTGATCGTTACTGTCGTTTCAGCATCGGGTTCCCATGGCAAAGCAAAAGTTTAAAATCAACATCGGAGCGGCAGCAATGAGGTTTGGAAAAGAAAGTGGGCTATCACCGTCGTTCAGTAGTGGAAACAGCGATGTTCCGTATTAAAACCTTGCTGGGCGGTCATCTGAGCCTGCGGAACTATGACGCGCAGGTGGGTGAAGCGATGGCGATGGCCAAAGCGCTGAACAGGATGACGTTGTTGGCAATGCCGACCAGCGTCAGGCTCGTATAACGAGTGCTCCGGTGGGAGTCCTGTATCCTTATCGTTGGCCGATTCTGAATTATTCAACAAAGCCTCATGTTGTCATAACCTACCAGATGCAGATAAAGCCGCATAAAGCGTTTTAAACGACAGCAACAAGGAAAGGGGTTGATCGTTTAATGGTACTGCGCCAAATCCTTTGTACCAGTCGCAGACCTGTTTATTTTTGGCATCAATAAGCAGGGCTACGCCACCGACCTGCAAAGCCGCCTGTATGCAACGCTTTCCGGCAGATAACAAAAGTTGTGCTCCCAGCCCTTGCCCCTGCATAGATTTGTCTACGGCTAAACGACCCAGACGAAACACTGGCACATCGTGTCTCCCTAATCCTTTGCTGATTGCGCCGGGAACCTGTGCATATATCAGTGATGCAGGACTGACTGAGTAAAATCCATGGATACGTGTAACATCCGAATTATCAAGCGCAACATAGGTTTTCGTTGTCCCTTTCTCATGATTTTGTCGTGCATGGCGTTGCAGGAATTGGTTCAGATCGGCATCCCCACAATCAAAATTCATTCGATTGTGGGTTTTCCCTATCGCGGCCTCATGCCAGTCTGTAAACATCATTTCTTCATGTCCGGCAGGGCGAAAGCAGCAGCAAGAAGCTTTTCATTCGGCGCTGGCGGGTTATCTAAAATTTCCATGATCATTTGAGTATCACGCTCCGTCAGATATACCCGTTCGGCGGCATCAACAATCTTCTGTGCGACAGGTAGTACGTTACTGACCACAAAATCCGTCAGGTTGGTTTGCTGGATTGCCGCAGCGCGGACTATCAACTTTTTGGCATCCGTCGATACACGTAACGACAGCCTTTCGTTAGATTCTATAGCTATCTGAGGCATGGTTTTCATCCTCCTGTTTATGAACAATATGTACAATTATAATTCATATCTGTACGCTTTCAAGGCGTACAGATGAGGCTGATATAGTCCAGACATGGCAAGAAGGTCGTTCACTGTCTTTAAACAGGGGATTAACTTCGGTTTATCGCGATTGCATTATTTTAATCTCACTGATTACGTATCATCAGGGAGTTTGCTAAATATATTCATGATTCTCTTTTTTTACCGTAACTGCTTGATTGATCCTACCCGCGTAGTATGGACACAACCCTAAGCGGCGGACATCTCCTGCTCACGTTCAGAAGAAGAAAGCTGAGTTTGCTGTTTGCTTCGCCAGCTGTAGAGCTGTGATTTATACAGGTTAAGCTCACGGGCGGCAGCGGGCACCCTAATGCGTTCCGCCAGTTTCAGGGCTTCCTGACGAAATTCAGGCGTGTGCTGCTTGCGTGGCTTTTTGGTGGTTGATGCTGGTTTTGTCATGTGAGTCACCTCTTGCTTGAGCGTTTACTCACTTAGTTGCGTGTCCACTATTGCTGAGTAAGATCAGATGGTTAAAAATCAACAAAGGCCCAACGGCGTGCATTAGGCCCTGGTGATGAAGGTGGCATACGGGAGGATGTATATCCTACATTTTCATCCGGATGATGTAACAAAAATACAGATATCGGTAATGAAAGGATCATCACCGTTTAATAGAGGCCCATATATTGAGGTTCCATAATGGAAGAAGTTAACGCTGAGTTCACAATCGTTGTTGAGTCTGATCTGGATAAATATGAGTTAATTGATTTTTTATCCCAAGGGATTCCAGACATAATAAAAGTGAATTCATTATATTTAAGATACGAAAATACAATGATTACAATAGAAAGAAATTATGACTGTAATCCTAAGTTGATAAATGAGAATGATGGTTGGCTGTATTATAAATATGAATTAACGGTATTTTCCATGGAGAATACCTCGTATGAATATCAGTATGAATTAGCGAATAAAATTATGAATGCTCTACGTGAGGCGGGATATCTGGCAGAATCAATTTGGTAATATACCGGTACCTATGTAACAGCATCGTCGCCACCATACATGCAGGCTAAAAAAGAGTGAATAGTCAAGCACTTCAGAAATATCTACTCGCGATATACCATCAGAACAAAATGGTCAATTTAAAACTGATGGCGTCAAAGTTACTGGTGATCGAAAGGTAGATACAACAAATTATTTTAATTTGAAAAGCATATGAAATTTACTACTTTTAATTTTAACCGATTAACAAAATTCATAGTAATTAACTCCTGATTAATTCGACATATTTTTCACTAATCATAAAGCCATTTCCCAGCTTTCGCTGACTCAGAAAACATTCTGATTGTTAAAGGTGTACGAGTTCGTTCTACATCTTCCCGTTTTAATTTAAACCATCGTGTAAGCAGTGGAGTATTCTCCCAGGGAAAATAACACGACCATTTAACTTGTGATAAATCTACATTAAATTTTTTTTCAAATTTATCCAAAGCTTCATGCAGGTCATCGCCTGGAGCTTCAAATAAATCAGAATCAAGTTCTAAAGGGATTTCTTTCCAATTGCTGTCTAAATATCCGGGAATCTCTTCACGGAAGAGTGCTAACACCTCTTGCTGAATTGTGTCCATCAAAAGGATGTCCATTGTATACGATCTTTAGGGCGTGCTATTAGGTTGTATTTTGCCTGAGTTCTCCTTGATACCTGGTAAATTGAATTCACAAGACCAACCCAACCTAACCATGGAACATATCGTGCTATGACTGCGGCAAGATTATTTGTTTTTCGCATTCTTATACCAACGGGTGTAGGAACGCTAATACCAAAAGGAGTTCGTGCATTTCGTAAAAGCATTCTCCCATACCTGGAGATAACACTTGTCCCTTTGATTGCCTCTCCCGGTTTCGTTCTGGTTTTTAACCACGGTTGCCCGGCGAGGATGGCAGCACCTGACTCAATACCAATCCCAGGTTCATCACAAAATTGCTCAAGGAAAATTACATCAAATAGTTCACCTGCTGGCAGGTTCGATTGTCCGTGGTAGAAGTAGGTTCCGTTTAGTTCTTCTGTCGTATCCATTCAATCACCTTATAGACTGTTTGCCATTCATTCCAGACATCGGGACGTTTCTGCCGCTATACTAGCCTGGTCGTCAATACGCTGTCACAGGTAAAAAGAACGTTATTCGCGAAAAGTGGATGGGGTATCGTAAGAATGCCAACATGTGGGGCAAGAGGGGGATGTCAGTTTATCGCGATATACGAGACGATAGTTTGTCAGTATAAGTTTCGGCTATTTTCCCGAGTCTGGGAGGCCGTTCTTTATCGCCAATAAAAAAAGCAGCAGCGAGGTGCTGCTGTATCAAAAAGCAGATTGATAAATGCAACGTAAGAGACAAATGGCCAACCGTAAAAGTGACCATAGCTATAATAATTATATTAATATTAAGTGGCAATGCAAAATATGGTCTTAATTATATCATGATGAGTTCAGCCAACGGTGATATGGCTTTATAAGGCTTGCAGTCTTTCATGGGCAGCAAGTAACGTCTGATATATGCTTAAATTCTTACTTCCGGGTTCAAGCAAAACTTTTTTAAATTCGGTCATGAGTTGCTCTTCATCTTCTTTCGAACGCATGTATTGTGGATGTTCCTGGAAGAAGGTGAGCGCCTGCTCTTTGGTTTGTTTATATTTTTCGCAAAAAATGCTTGAGCTGATTGCGCTATTTTTTGATGCGGAATTATCAGCGTTCTGGTTTGATAATGATTTATTCTTCGCAAGGTCTGACGGCACATACGGAAGAGACTGACACTCATCAATACTATTTGCGTTGGCCAGTTGCTCTTTCTGAGCGCCAGGTTGCTGTACCGGTTTGTTCACGGAGGAAGGGAGGGGCACCTGGGCACAGCCGATCAGTAAAAAGACAGGAAGACAGCTATAAAATTTTTTCATATTAACTCCAACTACAGAAGAATGAGGCGCAATGTTTTTACACAACCGTCAGCACGTTATCTGACAATAGTGATAAGGGGGCGAATGCGTTTCAGGAATGCTAGCAAAAAAAACTCCTGATATAAATAATTAATTCATCCATCCCGATGACAATATCTGAATTTTTGCTGCTGTAGAATAATAATCCAGAATTTATACACTATGAGCTGATTTTCTATTTTAAATTATCAAGCGCTGTGCAAGTGGGCCAATTTAATTGGCGGGTGGCATCAGTTTCATAATGATTGCATCAGGATTTTGCCACCCGCTCCCGGTATTGTTTACATATTAAAATGATTTTTAACTGGTGCTGACAACTATGCTAAATACGCAGGAAGTACTTAAAGAAGGAGAGAAGCGGAAAATCCGCAGCCCGGAAGCATGGTTTATACAGACGTGTTCCGCGCAAAAGCTGCATATGTCATTTTCTGAAGGCCGACACAATGAAAACTGCCTGATTCAGGAAGGCGCGCTGCTTTTTTGCGAGCAGGCCGTTGTCGCACCAGTATCAGGAGACGTGGTTTTTCGACCGTTAAAAATTGAAGTACTCAGCAAATTACTGGCATTTATCGATGGCGCAGGATTAGTGGACACGACATATGCTGAATCCGATAAATGGGTTTTGCTGAGTCCTGAGTTTCGCGCTATTTGGCAAGATCGTAAACGCTGCGAGTACTGGTTTTTGCAGCAAATTATTACGCCTTCTCCGGCCTTCAATAAGGCACTGGCGCTGTTACGAAAAAGCGAGAGTTACTGGTTGGTTGGCTATTTACTCGCTCAGTCAACCAGCGGCAACACGATGAGAATGCTGGGAGAAGACTATGGCGTTTCTTATACCCATTTTCGTCGTTTGTGCAGCAGAGCGTTGGGCGGAAAAGCGAAGAGTGAATTACGAAACTGGCGTATGGCGCAATCGCTGCTGAATAGTGTAGAAGGCCACGAGAACATCACCCAATTAGCCGTTAATCATGGTTACTCATCGCCTTCACATTTTTCTAGTGAGATCAAAGAGCTGATCGGCGTTTCGCCGCGGAAATTATCAAATATTATTCAATTGGCAGACAAATGAAGACACATATTCTTTTGGCCAGAGTGCTGGCATGTGCCGCGCTTGTTCTGGTTGCACCTGGTTATTCTAGTGAAAAAATACCTGTAACGGGAAGTGGGTTTGTTGCGAAAGACGATAGCCTGCGGACATTTTTCGATGCCATGGCGCTACAGCTAAAGGAGCCTGTCATTGTTAGCAAAATGGCGGCACGAAAAAAAATTACGGGCAACTTTGAGTTTCACGATCCTAACGCATTACTGGAGAAGCTTTCCCTACAACTGGGGCTGATTTGGTATTTCGATGGGCAGGCTATCTATATTTATGACGCCAGTGAAATGCGCAATGCCGTGGTTTCTTTACGCAACGTCTCACTCAATGAGTTCAACAATTTTCTAAAACGCTCAGGTTTATATAACAAAAATTACCCGTTACGTGGCGATAACCGTAAAGGAACATTCTATGTTTCAGGGCCACCCGTCTATGTTGATATGGTGGTCAACGCCGCCACCATGATGGACAAGCAAAACGATGGTATTGAGCTGGGACGCCAGAAAATAGGGGTGATGCGTCTGAACAATACCTTCGTGGGCGATCGTACCTACAATCTGCGCGATCAGAAAATGGTTATTCCCGGTATTGCTACGGCCATTGAAAGGTTATTGCAGGGAGAAGAGCAGCCTTTAGGTAATATTGTCAGTAGCGAACCCCCGGCGATGCCAGCGTTTTCAGCGAATGGAGAGAAAGGTAAAGCAGCAAATTATGCCGGTGGCATGAGTCTGCAGGAAGCTTTAAAGCAAAATGCCGCGGCGGGCAATATTAAAATCGTGGCCTATCCGGATACCAACAGTTTGTTAGTAAAGGGAACGGCTGAGCAGGTGCATTTTATCGAAATGCTGGTTAAAGCGCTGGATGTCGCCAAACGTCACGTAGAATTATCCCTGTGGATTGTCGATCTTAATAAAAGCGATCTGGAGCGTTTGGGCACTTCATGGAGCGGCAGCATAACTATTGGGGACAAACTTGGCGTGTCATTAAACCAGTCTTCAATAAGTACCCTCGATGGCAGTCGATTCATCGCCGCGGTCAATGCGTTAGAAGAGAAGAAACAGGCGACGGTGGTTTCGCGCCCGGTATTACTGACTCAGGAAAATGTTCCCGCTATTTTTGATAACAACAGAACGTTTTACACCAAGCTGATTGGGGAACGTAATGTGGCGCTTGAGCATGTAACATACGGAACAATGATCCGAGTGCTGCCCCGTTTTTCCGCAGATGGTCAGATAGAAATGTCGCTGGACATTGAAGATGGCAACGATAAGACGCCGCAATCCGATACTACCACCTCCGTAGATGCGTTACCCGAAGTCGGGCGAACGTTAATTAGCACTATTGCGAGAGTTCCGCACGGAAAAAGTTTGCTGGTCGGTGGTTATACACGGGATGCAAATACCGATACTGTTCAAAGTATTCCGTTTTTAGGCAAATTACCGCTTATTGGTAGCCTGTTCCGTTATTCCAGTAAGAATAAAAGTAATGTTGTTCGTGTGTTCATGATTGAACCAAAAGAAATTGTCGACCCGTTAACGCCGGATGCCAGCGAATCGGTAAACAATATTCTGAAGCAAAGCGGTGCCTGGAGTGGGGACGATAAGTTACAGAAATGGGTTCGTGTTTATCTGGATAGAGGTCAGGAGGTAATTAAATGATTCCTGGCTCAACCTCCGGTATTTCATTTTCCAGAATATTGTCCCGGCAGACATCTCATCAGGATGCGACCCAGCATACTGATGCGCAGCAGGCGGAAATACAACAGGCCGCAGAGGATTCGTCTCCAGGGGCGGAAGTACAAAAATTTGTCCAGTCGACGGACGAAATGTCAGCGGCGCTGGCGCAATTTCGTAACCGTCGCGATTATGAAAAAAAATCCAGTAATTTATCTAACAGTTTTGAACGCGTGCTGGAGGATGAGGCTTTACCGAAGGCGAAGCAAATATTAAAGCTAATTAGCGTACATGGCGGCGCGTTAGAAGATTTTTTACGTCAGGCGCGTAGCTTATTTCCTGACCCCAGTGATTTAGTCCTTGTGTTACGCGAATTGCTTCGTCGTAAAGACCTGGAAGAGATCGTGCGGAAAAAGCTGGAGTCGTTACTTAAGCACGTTGAAGAGCAAACCGATCCGAAGACCCTCAAGGCAGGGATTAATTGTGCGTTGAAGGCCCGGCTTTTTGGGAAAACATTATCGTTAAAACCAGGCTTATTGCGCGCCAGCTATCGGCAATTTATCCAGAGTGAATCACATGAAGTGGAGATTTACTCTGACTGGATAGCCAGTTATGGCTATCAACGTCGACTGGTGGTACTGGATTTTATCGAGGGTTCGCTATTAACCGATATTGACGCGAATGACGCCAGCTGTTCGCGTCTGGAGTTTGGCCAGCTTTTACGACGCCTGACGCAACTTAAAATGTTGCGCTCCGCTGACCTACTGTTTGTGAGTACATTGTTGTCGTATTCGTTTACCAAAGCGTTTAATGCGGAGGAGTCGTCGTGGCTACTACTGATGCTTTCGCTATTGCAACAGCCACATGAAGTGGATTCGCTGTTAGCCGATATTATAGGTTTGAATGCGTTATTGCTTAGTCATAAAGAACATGCATCCTTTTTGCAGATATTTTATCAAGTATGTAAAGCCATACCCTCTTCACTCTTTTATGAAGAATATTGGCAGGAAGAATTGTTAATGGCGTTACGTAGTATGACCGATATTGCCTACAAGCATGAAATGGCAGAACAGCGTCGTACTATTGAAAAGCTGTCTTAATTTAATATTAACAGGATACCTATAGTGCTGCTTTCTCTACTTAACAGTGCTCGTTTACGACCTGAATTACTGATTCTGGTACTAATGGTGATGATCATTTCTATGTTCGTCATTCCATTACCTACCTATCTGGTTGATTTCCTGATCGCACTGAATATCGTACTGGCGATATTGGTGTTTATGGGGTCGTTCTACATTGACAGAATCCTCAGTTTTTCAACGTTTCCTGCGGTACTGTTAATTACCACGCTCTTTCGTCTGGCATTATCAATCAGTACCAGCCGTCTTATCTTGATTGAAGCCGATGCCGGTGAAATTATCGCCACGTTCGGGCAATTCGTTATTGGCGATAGCCTGGCGGTGGGTTTTGTTGTCTTCTCTATTGTCACCGTGGTCCAGTTTATCGTTATTACCAAAGGTTCAGAACGCGTCGCGGAAGTCGCGGCCCGATTTTCTCTGGATGGTATGCCCGGTAAACAGATGAGTATTGATGCCGATTTGAAGGCCGGTATTATTGATGCGGATGCCGCGCGCGAACGGCGAAGCGTACTGGAAAGGGAAAGCCAGCTTTACGGTTCCTTTGACGGTGCGATGAAGTTTATCAAAGGTGACGCTATTGCCGGCATCATTATTATCTTTGTGAACTTTATTGGCGGTATTTCGGTGGGGATGACCCGCCATGGTATGGATTTGTCCTCCGCTCTGTCTACTTATACCATGCTGACCATTGGTGATGGTCTTGTCGCCCAGATCCCCGCATTGTTGATTGCGATTAGTGCCGGTTTTATCGTGACTCGCGTAAATGGCGATAGCGATAATATGGGGCGGAATATCATGACGCAGCTGTTGAACAACCCATTTGTATTGGTTGTTACGGCTATTTTGACCATTTCAATGGGAACTCTGCCGGGATTCCCGCTGCCGGTATTTGTTATTTTATCGGTGGTTTTAAGCGTACTCTTCTATTTTAAATTCCGTGAAGCAAAACGTAGCGCCGCCAAACCTAAAACCAGTAAAGGCGAGCAGCCGCTCAGTATTGAGGAAAAAGAAGGGTCGTCGTTGGGACTGATTGGCGATCTCGATAAAGTCTCTACAGAGACCGTACCGTTGATATTACTTGTGCCGAAGAGCCGGCGTGAAGATCTGGAAAAAGCTCAACTTGCGGAGCGTCTACGTAGTCAGTTCTTTATTGATTATGGCGTGCGCCTGCCGGAAGTATTGTTACGCGATGGCGAGGGCCTGGACGATAACAGCATCGTATTGTTGATTAATGAGATCCGTGTTGAACAATTTACGGTCTATTTTGATTTGATGCGAGTGGTAAATTATTCCGATGAAGTCGTGTCCTTTGGTATTAATCCAACAATCCATCAGCAAGGTAGCAGTCAGTATTTCTGGGTAACGCATGAAGAGGGGGAGAAACTCCGGGAGCTTGGCTATGTGTTGCGGAACGCGCTTGATGAGCTTTACCACTGTCTGGCGGTGACGCTGGCACGCAACGTCAATGAATATTTCGGTATTCAGGAAACAAAACATATGCTGGACCAACTGGAAGCGAAATTTCCTGATTTACTTAAAGAAGTGCTCAGACATGCCACGGTACAACGTATATCTGAAGTTTTGCAGCGTTTGTTAAGCGAACGTGTTTCCGTGCGTAATATGAAATTAATTATGGAAGCGCTCGCATTGTGGGCGCCAAGAGAAAAAGATGTCATTAACCTTGTGGAGCATATTCGTGGAGCAATGGCGCGTTATATTTGTCATAAATTCGCCAATGGCGGCGAATTACGAGCAGTAATGGTATCTGCTGAAGTTGAGGATGTTATTCGCAAAGGGATCCGTCAGACCTCTGGCAGTACCTTCCTCAGCCTTGATCCGGAAGCCTCCGCTAATTTGATGGATCTCATTACACTTAAGTTGGATGATTTATTGATTGCACATAAAGATCTTGTCCTCCTTACGTCTGTCGATGTCCGTCGATTTATTAAGAAAATGATTGAAGGTCGTTTTCCGGATCTGGAGGTTTTATCTTTCGGTGAGATAGCAGATAGCAAGTCAGTGAATGTTATAAAAACAATATAAGGGCTTAATTAAGGAAAAGATCTATGCAACATTTGGATATCGCTGAATTAGTTCGTTCCGCACTGGAAGTAAGTGGTTGCGATCCTTCACTCATCGGAGGAATAGATAGCCATTCAACAATTGTTCTGGATTTATTTGCATTGCCAAGTATCTGTATCAGCGTCAAGGACGATGATGTATGGATCTGGGCGCAATTGGGTGCTGACAGCATGGTGGTATTACAACAGCGGGCTTATGAAATCTTAATGACCATAATGGAAGGATGCCATTTTGCCCGCGGCGGGCAATTACTACTGGGGGAGCAGAATGGGGAGCTAACGCTTAAAGCCTTAGTGCATCCGGATTTTTTATCTGACGGTGAAAAGTTCTCTACTGCCTTGAATGGGTTTTACAACTATCTGGAAGTTTTTAGTCGGTCGCTAATGAGATGAAAACACCTCGTTTACTGCAATATCTGGCCTACCCACAAAAAATAACCGGCCCAATTATTGAGGCGGAATTGCGCGATGTGGCCATTGGCGAACTGTGTGAAATACGCCGTGGCTGGCACCAAAAACAGGTTGTTGCACGTGCGCAGGTGGTTGGCTTACAGCGGGAACGCACCGTGCTGAGCCTTATCGGCAATGCCCAGGGGCTGAGCCGCGATGTCGTGCTTTATCCCACTGGACGTGCGTTATCGGCGTGGGTGGGATACTCGGTATTAGGCGCGGTGTTGGATCCGACAGGGAAAATCGTTGAGCGTTTTACCCCTGAAGTGGCGCCGATTAGCGAAGAACGCGTTATTGATGTCGCACCGCCGTCTTACGCTTCACGCGTTGGCGTCCGTGAACCGCTGATTACCGGTGTGCGCGCGATTGACGGGTTATTGACCTGTGGCGTAGGCCAGCGAATGGGCATTTTTGCCTCCGCAGGATGCGGTAAGACCATGCTGATGCATATGCTGATCGAGCAAACGGAGGCGGATGTCTTTGTTATTGGTCTTATCGGTGAACGAGGCCGTGAGGTCACTGAATTCGTGGATATGTTGCGCGCTTCGCATAAGAAAGAAAAATGCGTGCTGGTTTTTGCCACTTCCGATTTCCCCTCGGTCGATCGCTGCAATGCGGCGCAACTGGCGACAACCGTAGCGGAATATTTTCGCGACCAGGGAAAACGGGTCGTGCTTTTTATCGATTCCATGACCCGTTATGCGCGTGCTTTGCGAGACGTGGCACTGGCGTCGGGAGAGCGTCCGGCTCGTCGAGGTTATCCCGCCTCCGTATTCGATAATTTGCCCCGCTTGCTGGAACGCCCTGGGGCGACCAGCGAGGGAAGCATTACTGCCTTTTATACGGTACTGCTGGAAAGCGAGGAAGAGGCGGACCCGATGGCGGATGAAATTCGCTCTATCCTTGACGGTCACCTGTATCTGAGCAGAAAGCTGGCCGGGCAGGGACATTACCCGGCAATCGATGTACTGAAAAGCGTAAGCCGCGTTTTTGGACAAGTCACGACGCCGACACATGCTGAACAGGCATCTGCCGTGCGTAAATTAATGACGCGTCTGGAAGAGCTCCAGCTTTTCATTGACTTGGGAGAATATCGTCCTGGCGAAAATATCGATAACGATCGGGCGATGCAGATGCGGGATAGCCTGAAAGCCTGGTTATGCCAGCCGGTAGCGCAGTATTCATCCTTTGATGACACGTTGAGCGGTATGAATGCATTCGCTGACCAGAATTAAAGTATTGCAGCGGCGCTGTACGGTATTTCATTCACAGTGTGAGTCGATATTACTTCGCTATCAGGATGAGGACCGCGGGCTGCAGGCCGAGGAGGAGGCGATCCTTGAACAAATAGCGGGTCTGAAATTGTTATTAGATACGCTGCGTGCAGAAAACAGACAGCTCAGTCGTGAGGAAATTTATACGTTATTACGTAAGCAGTCTATTGTTCGCCGGCAGATAAAAGATTTAGAACTCCAGATTATACAAATTCAGGAAAAACGGAGCGAGCTGGAAAAGAAAAGGGAAGAGTTTCAGAAAAAAAGTAAATATTGGTTGCGCAAAGAAGGGAACTATCAACGCTGGATAATCCGTCAGAAAAGACACTACATCCAGCGAGAGATACAGCAGGAAGAGGCCGAGTCAGAGGAGATAATTTAATGGGCGATGTGTCAGCTGTCAGTTCATCCGGAAACATTTTACTGCCGCAGCAGGATGAGGTCGGCGGTTTATCAGAAGCATTAAAAAAAGCGGTGGAGAAACATAAGACAGAATATTCCGGTGATAAAAAAGATCGCGACTATGGCGATGCTTTTGTAATGCATAAAGAAACGGCTTTACCGGTATTACTGGCGGCATGGCGACATGGCGCGCCAGCGAAATCAGAACATCACAATGGCAACGTTTCTGGTCTGCATCATAACGGAAAAGGCGAACTCAGGATTGCTGAAAAACTGTTGAAAGTCACTGCTGAAAAATCTGTCGGTTTGATCTCTGCGGAGGCCAAAGTAGATAAATCCGCAGCGTTGCTATCGTCTAAAAATAGGCCGTTAGAAAGCGTAAGCGGTAAAAAATTATCTGCTGATTTAAAAGCCGTGGAATCCGCTAGTGAAGTAGCCGATAACGCCACGGGAATCTCTGACGATAATATCAAGGCATTGCCTGGAGATAATAAAGCCATCGCGGGCGAAGGCGTTCGTAAAGAGGGCGCGCCGCTGGCGCGGGATGTCGCACCTGCCCGAATGGCCGCAGCCAATACCGGTAAGCCTGACGATAAAGATCATAAAAAGGTTAAAGATGTTTCTCAGCTTCCGCTGCAACCAACCACTATCGCCGATCTTAGCCAATTAACCGGCGGCGATGAAAAAATGCCTTTAGCGGCGCAATCAAAGCCGATGATGACTATTTTTCCGACTGCCGATGGCGTGAAAGGAGAGGATAGCTCGCTGACTTACCGTTTTCAGCGCTGGGGAAATGACTATTCCGTCAATATTCAGGCGCGGCAAGCAGGGGAGTTTTCGTTAATACCGTCAAATACGCAGGTTGAACATCGTTTGCATGATCAATGGCAAAACGGTAATCCCCAGCGCTGGCACCTGACGCGAGACGATCAACAAAATCCGCAGCAGCAACAGCACAGACAGCAATCTGGCGAGGAGGATGACGCCTGATGTCATTGCGTGTGAGACAGATTGATCGTCGCGAATGGCTATTGGCGCAAACCGCGACAGAATGCCAGCGCCATGGCCAGGAAGCTACGCTGGAATATCCGACGCGACAGGGAATGTGGGTTCGGTTGAGCGATGCAGAAAAACGGTGGTCGGCCTGGATTAAACCTGGGGACTGGCTTGAGCATGTCTCTCCCGCTCTGGCGGGGGCGGCGGTTTCTGCCGGTGCTGAGCACCTGGTCGTTCCCTGGCTTGCTGCAACAGAGCGACCGTTTGAGTTGCCCGTGCCGCATTTGTCCTGTCGGCGTTTATGCGTAGAGAACCCCGTGCCGGGAAGCGCGCTGCCGGAAGGGAAATTGTTGCACATTATGAGCGATCGGGGCGGCCTGTGGTTTGAGCATCTTCCTGAACTGCCTGCAGTCGGGGGCGGCAGGCCGAAAATGCTGCGTTGGCCGTTGCGCTTTGTAATCGGTAGCAGTGATACGCAGCGTTCGTTGCTGGGCCGAATCGGGATCGGAGATGTACTCCTGATTCGTACTTCCCGTGCGGAAGTTTATTGCTACGCGAAAAAGTTAGGTCATTTCAACCGTGTTGAAGGGGGAATTATTGTGGAAACGTTAGATATTCAACATATCGAAGAAGAAAATAATACAACTGAAACTGCAGAAACTCTGCCTGGCTTGAACCAATTGCCCGTCAAACTGGAATTTGTTTTGTATCGTAAGAACGTTACCCTCGCCGAACTCGAAGCCATGGGGCAGCAACAGCTATTATCACTGCCGACCAATGCTGAACTTAACGTTGAAATTATGGCGAATGGTGTTTTGCTGGGTAATGGCGAACTGGTACAGATGAATGACACCTTAGGCGTTGAGATCCATGAATGGCTGAGCGAGTCTGGTAATGGGGAATGATATCTCATTAATTGCCTTACTGGCATTTTCCACCCTGTTGCCATTTATTATTGCGTCAGGAACCTGTTTCGTTAAATTTTCTATTGTATTTGTCATGGTGCGTAACGCCCTGGGATTGCAGCAGATACCTTCAAATATGACGCTTAACGGCGTCGCATTGCTGCTTTCTATGTTTGTTATGTGGCCCATAATGCATGATGCCTACGTCTATTTTGAGGACGAAGATGTCACCTTTAATGATATTTCATCATTAAGTAAACACGTTGATGAAGGTCTGGATGGTTATCGCGATTATCTGATCAAATATTCAGATCGCGAGTTAGTTCAGTTTTTTGAAAACGCGCAACTGAAGCGTCAGTATGGAGAAGAGACCGAGACGGTAAAGCGTGACAAAGATGAAATTGAAAAACCTTCAATATTTGCGTTATTACCTGCTTATGCGCTGAGCGAAATAAAAAGCGCGTTTAAAATTGGTTTTTATCTTTATTTGCCCTTTGTCGTCGTCGACCTGGTGGTATCCAGCGTGCTACTGGCGCTGGGGATGATGATGATGAGTCCGGTGACGATATCTACACCTATTAAGCTGGTGCTTTTTGTCGCGCTTGATGGCTGGACCTTACTGTCTAAGGGATTGATATTACAGTATATGGACATTGCAACATGACATCATTACGAGACGGGATAGTTAAATGGATGATTTAGTGTTTGCAGGTAATAAGGCGCTCTATCTTGTTTTGATCCTGTCAGGGTGGCCGACGATTGTCGCAACGATTATCGGCCTCCTGGTAGGGTTATTCCAGACGGTAACGCAATTACAGGAACAGACGCTGCCTTTTGGCATTAAATTACTTGGCGTGTGTTTATGCTTGTTTTTACTGTCTGGCTGGTATGGCGAAGTTTTACTCTCTTACGGGCGTCAGGTGATATTCCTGGCGTTGGCTAAGGGGTAAAAAATGTTTTACGCGTTGTACTTTGAAATTCATCACCTGGTTGCGTCTGCGGCACTGGGGTTTGCTCGCGTGGCGCCGATTTTTTTCTTCCTGCCGTTTTTGAATAGCGGGGTATTAAGCGGCGCGCCGAGAAACGCCATTATCATCCTGGTGGCATTGGGAGTATGGCCGCATGCATTGAACGAGGCGCCGCCGTTTTTATCGGTGGCGATGATCCCGTTAGTTCTGCAAGAAGCGGCGGTAGGCGTCATGCTGGGCTGTCTGCTGTCATGGCCTTTTTGGGTTATGCATGCGCTGGGTTGTATTATCGATAACCAGCGAGGGGCAACGCTAAGTAGCAGTATCGATCCGGCAAACGGTATTGATACCTCGGAAATGGCTAATTTCCTGAATATGTTTGCCGCTGTCGTTTATTTACAAAACGGCGGTCTGGTCACGATGGTTGACGTGTTAAATAAAAGCTATCAGCTATGCGATCCGATGAACGAGTGCACGCCTTCATTACCGCCGCTATTAACGTTTATTAATCAGGTGGCTCAAAACGCGTTGGTTCTGGCCAGTCCGGTGGTATTAGTGCTGTTGCTGTCAGAAGTATTCCTGGGTTTATTGTCGCGCTTTGCTCCGCAAATGAACGCTTTTGCGATTTCACTGACGGTAAAAAGCGGTATTGCCGTTTTAATTATGCTGCTTTATTTCTCTCCGGTACTACCGGACAATGTACTGCGACTCTCTTTCCAGGCCACAGGATTAAGCAGTTGGTTTTACGAGCGAGGGGCGACGCATGTCCTCGAATAAAACAGAAAAACCGACTAAAAAACGGCTGGAAGACTCCGCTAAAAAAGGCCAGTCATTTAAAAGTAAAGATCTCATTATCGCCTGCCTGACGCTGGGAGGAATTGCCTATCTGGTGTCGTATGGCTCATTTAATGAGTTTATGGGGATAATTAAGATCATTATTGCGGATAATTTTGATCAGAGCATGGCTGACTACAGTTTGGCCGTTTTTGGGATAGGGTTAAAATATCTGATTCCATTTATGCTGCTCTGCTTAGTGTGTTCCGCATTACCGGCGTTATTACAGGCCGGTTTTGTGCTGGCGACAGAAGCATTAAAGCCTAATTTATCGGCGTTAAACCCGGTAGAAGGGGCAAAAAAACTTTTTAGTATGCGCACGGTTAAAGATACGGTCAAAACCCTACTGTATCTCTCATCCTTTGTGGTGGCCGCCATCATTTGCTGGAAGAAATATAAGGTTGAAATCTTTTCTCAGCTAAATGGCAATATTGTAGGTATTGCCGTCATTTGGCGTGAACTTCTCCTCGCATTGGTATTAACTTGCCTTGCTTGCGCATTGATTGTCTTATTATTGGATGCTATTGCGGAATATTTCCTGACCATGAAAGATATGAAAATGGATAAGGAAGAAGTGAAGCGTGAAATGAAGGAGCAGGAAGGGAACCCAGAGGTTAAATCTAAAAGACGTGAAGTTCATATGGAAATTCTGTCTGAACAGGTGAAATCTGATATTGAAAACTCACGCCTGATTGTTGCCAACCCCACGCATATTACGATCGGGATTTATTTTAAACCCGAACTGATGCCGATTCCGATGATCTCGGTGTATGAAACGAATCAGCGCGCACTGGCCGTCCGCGCCTATGCGGAGAAGGTTGGCGTACCTGTGATCGTCGATATCAAACTGGCGCGCAGTCTTTTCAAAACCCATCGCCGTTATGATCTGGTGAGTCTGGAAGAAATTGATGAAGTTTTACGTCTTCTGGTTTGGCTGGAAGAGGTAGAAAACGCGGGCAAAGACGTTATTCAGCCACAAGAAAACGAGGTACGGCATTGAGCCGCGTAAAGCAGTAGCGATGTATTCATTGGGCGTTTTTTGAATGTTCACTAACCACCGTCGGGGTTTAATAACTGCATCAGATAAACGCAGTCGTTAAGTTCTACAAAGTCGGTGACAGATAACAGGAGTAAGTAATGGATTATCAAAATAATGTCAGCGAAGAACGTGTTGCGGAAATGATTTGGGATGCCGTTAGTGAAGGCGCCACGCTAAAAGACGTTCATGGGATCCCTCAAGATATGATGGACGGTTTATATGCTCATGCTTATGAGTTTTATAACCAGGGACGACTGGATGAAGCTGAGACATTCTTTCGTTTCTTATGCATTTATGATTTTTACAATCCCGATTACACCATGGGACTGGCGGCGGTATGCCAACTGAAAAAACAATTTCAGAAAGCATGTGACCTTTATGCAGTAGCGTTTACGTTACTTAAAAATGATTATCGCCCCGTTTTTTTTACCGGGCAGTGTCAATTATTAATGCGTAAGGCGGCAAAAGCCAGACAGTGTTTTGAACTTGTCAATGAACGTACTGAAGATGAGTCTCTGCGGGCAAAAGCGTTGGTCTATCTGGAGGCGCTAAAAACGGCGGAGACAGAGCAGCACAGTGAACAAGAAAAGGAATAATTATGGTAAATGACGCAAGTAGCATTAGCCGTAGCGGATATACCCAAAATCCGCGCCTCGCTGAGGCGGCTTTTGAGGGCGTTCGTAAGAACACGGACTTTTTAAAAGCGGCGGATAAAGCTTTTAAAGATGTGGTGGCAACGAAAGCGGGCGACCTTAAAGCCGGAACAAAGTCCGGCGAGAGCGCTATTAATACGGTGAGTCTAAAGCCGCCTACGGACGCCGCCCGGGAAAAACTCTCCAGCGAAGGGCAATTGACGTTACTGCTTGGCAAGTTAATGACGCTACTGGGCGATGTTTCGCTGTCTCAACTGGAGTCTCGTCTGGCGGTATGGCAGGCGATGATTGAGTCACAAAAAGAGATGGGGATTCAGGTATCGAAAGAATTCCAGACGGCTCTGGGAGAGGCTCAGGAGGCGACGGATCTCTATGAAGCCAGTATCAAAAAGACGGATACCGCCAAGAGTGTTTATGACGCTGCGGCCAAAAAACTGACGCAGGCGCAAAATAAATTGCAATCGCTGGACCCGGCTGACCCCGGCTATGCACAAGCTGAAGCCGCGGTAGAACAGGCAGGAAAAGAAGCGACAGAGGCGAAAGAGGCATTAGATAAGGCCACGGATGCGGCGGTTAAAGCAGGCACAGACGCCAAAGCGAAAGCCGAGAAAGCGGATAACATTCTGACTAAATTCCAGGGAACGGCTAATGCCGCCTCTCAGAATCAGGTTTCCCAGGGTGAGCAGGATAATCTGTCAAATGTCGCCCGCCTCACTATGCTCATGGCCATGTTTATTGAGATTGTGGGCAAAAATACGGAAGAAAGCCTGCAAAACGATCTTGCGCTTTTCAACGCCTTGCAGGAAGGGCGTCAGGCGGAGATGGAAAAGAAATCGGCTGAATTTCAGGAAGAGACGCGCAAAGCCGAGGAAACGAACCGCATTATGGGATGTATCGGGAAAGTCCTCGGCGCGCTGCTAACCATTGTCAGCGTTGTGGCCGCTGTTTTTACCGGTGGGGCGAGTCTGGCGCTGGCTGCGGTGGGACTTGCGGTAATGGTGGCCGATGAAATTGTGAAGGCGGCGACGGGGGTGTCGTTTATTCAGCAGGCGCTAAACCCGATTATGGAGCATGTGCTGAAGCCGTTAATGGAGCTGATTGGCAAGGCGATTACCAAAGCGCTGGAAGGATTAGGCGTCGATAAGAAAACGGCAGAGATGGCCGGCAGCATTGTTGGTGCGATTGTTGCCGCTATTGCGATGGTAGCGGTCATTGTGGTGGTCGCAGTTGTCGGGAAAGGCGCGGCGGCGAAACTGGGTAACGCGCTGAGCAAAATGATGGGCGAAACGATTAAGAAGTTGGTGCCTAACGTGCTGAAACAGTTGGCACAAAACGGCAGCAAACTCTTTACCCAGGGGATGCAACGTATTACTAGCGGCCTGGGTAATGTGGGTAGCAAGATGGGCCTGCAAACGAATGCCTTAAGTAAAGAGCTGGTAGGTAATACCCTAAATAAAGTGGCGTTGGGCATGGAAGTCACGAATACCGCAGCCCAGTCAGCCGGTGGTGTTGCCGAGGGCGTATTTATTAAAAATGCCAGCGAGGCGCTTGCTGATTTTATGCTCGCCCGTTTTGCCATGGATCAGATTCAGCAGTGGCTTAAACAATCCGTAGAAATATTTGGTGAAAACCAGAAGGTAACGGCGGAACTGCAAAAAGCCATGTCTTCTGCGGTACAGCAAAATGCGGATGCTTCGCGTTTTATTCTGCGCCAGAGTCGCGCATAAAAACTGCCAAAATAAAGGGAGAAAAATATGTTAATTAGTAATGTGGGAGTAAATCCCGCCGCTTATTTAAATAATCATTCTGTTGAGAATAGTTCACAGACAGCTTCGCAATCCGTTAGCGCTAAAGATATTCTGAATAGTATTGGTATTAGCAGCAGTAAAGTCAGTGACCTGGGGTTGAGTCCTACACTGAGCGCGCCTGCGCCAGGGGTATTAACGCAAACCCCCGGAACGATCACGTCCTTTTTAAAAGCCAGTATTCAAAATACCGACATGAATCAGGATTTGAATGCCCTGGCAAATAATGTCACGACTAAAGCGAATGAGGTTGTGCAAACCCAGTTACGCGAGCAGCAGGCAGAAGTCGGAAAGTTTTTTGATATTAGCGGAATGTCTTCCAGTGCCGTTGCGCTGTTGGCTGCCGCGAATACGTTAATGCTGACGTTGAACCAGGCTGATAGCAAACTGTCTGGTAAGTTGTCATTAGTCAGCTTTGATGCAGCTAAAACGACGGCAAGCTCCATGATGCGCGAAGGGATGAATGCGTTGTCCGGTAGTATTTCCCAGAGCGCGCTTCAGTTGGGGATCACTGGCGTGGGCGCCAAACTGGAATATAAGGGGCTGCAGAATGAAAGAGGCGCGCTTAAACATAATGCCGCGAAGATCGATAAACTGACCACTGAAAGCCACAGTATTAAAAACGTGCTGAACGGGCAGAATAGCGTCAAACTCGGTGCTGAAGGCGTCGATTCTCTGAAATCGTTAAATATGAAGAAAACCGGTACCGATGCGACGAAAAATCTTAATGATGCGACGCTTAAATCTAATGCCGGAACCAGCGCCACGGAAAGTCTGGGTATTAAAGACAGTAATAAACAAATCTCCCCTGAACATCAGGCTATTCTGTCGAAACGTCTTGAGTCTGTCGAATCCGATATTCGTCTTGAGCAGAATACCATGGATATGACCCGAATTGATGCGCGCAAGATGCAGATGACGGGCGATCTGATTATGAAAAACTCAGTTACGGTCGGTGGTATTGCAGGGGCGTCCGGGCAGTACGCCGCTACTCAGGAACGTTCCGAGCAGCAAATTAGCCAGGTGAATAACCGTGTTGCCAGCACCGCATCGGACGAAGCCCGTGAAAGTTCACGTAAATCGACCAGCCTGATTCAGGAAATGCTGAAAACAATGGAGAGCATTAACCAGTCGAAAGCATCCGCACTTGCTGCTATCGCAGGCAATATTCGCGCTTAATCTGAAAGGTCATCTATACGCCATCATGGGTGTGATTTAATCGCGCTCCTGATGGCGAACTGGGGATATTATGCTTAATATTCAAAATTATTCCGCTTCTCCTCATCCGGGGATCGTTGCCGAACGGCCGCAGACTCCCTCGGCGAGCGAGCATGTCGAGGTTGCCGTGGTACCGTCTACCACAGAACATCGCGGCACAGATATCATTTCATTATCGCAGGCGGCTACTAAAATCCAGCAGGCACAGCAGACGCTGCAGTCAACGCTACCGATTTCTGAAGAGAATAATGACGAGCGCACGCTGGCGCGCCAACAGTTGACCAGCAGCCTGAATGCGCTGGCGAAGTCCGGCGTGTCATTATCCGCAGAACAAAATGAGAACCTGCGGAGCGCGTTTTCTGCGCCGACGTCGGCCTTATTTAGCGCTTCGCCTATGGCGCAGTCGAGAACAACCATTTCTGATGCTGAGATTTGGGATATGGTTTCCCAAAATATATCGGCGATAGGTGACAGCTATCTGGGCGTTTATGAAAACGTTGTCGCAGTCTATACCGATTTTTATCAGGCCTTCAGTGACATTCTGTCCAAAATGGGAGGCTGGTTATTACCAGGTAAGGACGGTAATACCGTTAAGCTAGATGTTACCTCACTCAAAAATGATTTAAACAGTTTAGTCAATAAATATAATCAAATAAACAGTAATACCGTTTTATTCCCAGCGCAGTCAGGCAGCGGCGTTAAAGTAGCTACTGAAGCGGAAGCGAGACAGTGGCTCAGTGAATTGAATTTGCCGAATAGCTGCCTGAAATCTTATGGATCCGGTTATGTCGTCACCGTTGATCTGACGCCATTACAAAAAATGGTTCAGGATATTGATGGTTTAGGCGCGCCGGGAAAAGATTCAAAACTCGAAATGGATAACGCCAAATATCAAGCCTGGCAGTCGGGTTTTAAAGCGCAGGAAGAAAATCTGAAAACCACATTACAGACGCTGACGCAAAAATATAGCAATGCCAATTCATTATACGACAACCTGGTAAAAGTGCTGAGCAGTACGATAAGTAGCAGCCTGGAAACCGCCAAAAGCTTCCTGCAAGGATAACAGAAGAGGATATTAATAATGGTTACAAGTGTAAGGACTCAGCCCCCCGTCATAATGCCAGGTATGCAGGCCGAGATCAAAACGCAGGCCACGAATCTTGCGGCGAATCTTTCCGCAGTCAGAGAAAGTGCCACAACGACGCTGTCAGGGGAAATTAGAGGCCCGCAACTGGAAGATTTTCCCGCGCTGATCAAACAGGCGAGTCTGGATGCGTTGTTTAAATGCGGGAAAGACGCTGAGGCGTTAAAAGAAGTTTTTACCAATTCAAATAATGTCGCCGGTAAGAAAGCGATAATGGAGTTTGCCGGGCTCTTTCGTTCAGCGCTCAACGCCACCAGTGATTCTCCTGCGGCGAAGACGCTACTGATGAAGGTGGGGGCAGAGTATACCGCGCAAATCATAAAAGATGGCCTGAAAGAAAAGTCAGCTTTTGGGCCATGGCTGCCAGAAACAAAGAAAGCGGAAGCGAAGCTGGAAAACCTGGAAAAGCAGCTGTTAGATATCATCAAAAATAACACTGGCGGTGAATTAAGTAAATTATCGACGAATCTTGTTATGCAGGAGGTGATGCCCTATATTGCCAGCTGCATTGAACATAACTTTGGCTGTACGTTGGATCCGTTAACCCGCAGCAGTCTTACGCAGCTTGTTGACAAAGCGGCGGCGAAGGCGGTTGAGGCGCTTGATATGTGCCACCAAAAATTAACGCAAGAGCAGGGTACCAGCGTAGGACGGGAAGCCCGGCACCTTGAAACGCAAACGTTGATACCCCTGCTGCTACGTAATGTTTTTGCACAAATTCCTGCAGATAAACTGCCTGACCCTAAAATTCCGGAACCTGCGGCTGGACCAGTACCTGATGGTGGGAAAAAAGCAGAACCTACGGGTATTAATATCAATATTAATATTGATAGCAGTAGCCATAGCGTGGATAACAGTAAGCATATTAACAATAGCCGAAGCCATGTCGATAATAGCCAGCGCCATATCGATAATAGCAACCATGATAATAGCCGGAAGACGATTGATAATAGCCGAACATTTATTGATAACAGCCAACGCCATGGCGAGTCACACCATTCGACTAACAGCAGTAACGTAAGTCATAGTCATTCGCGTGTGGATTCGACTACGCATCAAACGGAGACGGCACACAGCGCCAGCACAGGGGCAATTGACCATGGCATCGCGGGTAAAATTGACGTCACGGCTCATGCGACGGCAGAGGCTGTGACCAATTCTTCATCCGAAAGTAAAGATGGAAAGGTGGTCACGTCAGAAAAGGGCACTACGGGTGAAACACCCTCTTTTGATGAAGTTGATGGCGTAACCAGCAAGAACATTATCGGCAAGCCTGTACAGGCCACGGTGCACGGCGTTGATGATAATAAACAGCAAAGCCAGACGGCAGAGATTGTGAATGTGAAGCCGCTTGCCAGTCAACTGGCTGGCGTCGAGAATGTTAAAATCGATACCTTACAATCAGACTCGACGGTAATTACAGGTAATAAAGCCGGTACGACCGATAATGATAATAGCCAGACAGATAAGACTGGCCCATTTTCTGGTTTGAAGTTTAAGCAAAATAGTTTCCTCTCAACAGTACCGAGCGTTACGAATATGCATTCAATGCATTTCGACGCCCGTGAGACGTTTTTGGGGGTGATACGTAAAGCCCTGGAGCCGGATGCCTCTACACCGTTTCCTGTACGCAGAGCGTTTGACGGCTTGCGTGCGGAAATATTACCCAATGACACGATAAAGAGTGCAGCGTTGAAAGCGCAATGTAGCGATATTGACAAGCACCCAGAATTGAAAGCGAAAATGGATACGCTTAAAGAGGTCATTACTCATCATCCACAAAAAGAAAAACTGGCTGAGATTGCACAGCAGTTTGCCAGAGAGGCGGGGCTGACCAGGCTAAAAGGGGAAACTGACTATGTGTTAAGTAATGTGCTGGACGGCCTTATCGGAGACGGCAGCTGGCGAGCTGGCCCGGCTTACGAGTCATACCTGAATAAACCTGGCGTGGATCGGGTTATTACTACCGTTGATGGCTTGCACATGCAGCGTTAATTAACCGGGAAAGATGCGATGAATATGGATATTGAAGCAAGAGTCAAAAAAGTGATCACCTCCTGTATTGCCGTTGATGTTGATAGTATCAATGGTCAGACCCATCTGGTTGAGGATCTTTACGCTGACTCATTGGATTTAATTGATATTGTATTTGGTCTTAGTGAGGAGTTTGACATTAGTTGTAATGAAAACGATCTTCCTGATATGACGACCTTTGCGGATATATGTCGTGTTGTTAAAAA
The DNA here is from genome assembly GCF_020150755.1 of Salmonella sp. A29-2. Classification (NCBI taxonomy): domain Bacteria; kingdom Pseudomonadati; phylum Pseudomonadota; class Gammaproteobacteria; order Enterobacterales; family Enterobacteriaceae; genus Salmonella; species Salmonella sp. A29-2. Next base: position 1,027,793 of record NZ_CP083731.1, read on the forward strand.
AAGTCTTGAGTCCAGGGTGTAGTATTTTTCTCTCGCTCGACAACAATTGAACAAGATTAATTGTTATGAAAATCATCACACATGTAGTACCCGGTTCAGGTATGGCTGCAATATATGATGATATTGCTGACAGTTCGCGTTTTGTTATTAAAGGCAAGTTACGTCATGTTGAAAATGATCCGAAGGAGCTGCTGATATGTGTTCCGATGCGTAGTGAATGGCTATTCTACTGGATTAAAGGAGAGAAATATTGCGCCCGGCGATGGGCGCGAAAATGCATCAAAACATCATGTAACCAGATTAAATTTGAAGAAGCAATCTTATAAAAGATATAATTCAAGAGGAAAGTAAATTGCAAGCACACCAGGATATTATCGCTAATATTGGTGAGAAATTGGGTTTACCGCTCACTTTTGACGACAACAATCAGTGCTTATTACTACTCGATAGCGATATTTTTACGTCTATTGAAGCTAAAGATGATATCTGGTTATTGAACGGTATGATTATACCGTTATCGCCTGTTTGTGGCGATTCTATCTGGCGGCAGATTATGGTGATTAATGGTGAACTGGCTGCGAATAATGAAGGTACGTTAGCGTATATTGATGCTGCAGAGACGTTGTTGTTTATACATGCAATTACCGATCTGACAAATACTTACCATATTATATCGCAGCTTGAGTCATTTGTGAATCAGCAGGAAGCGCTCAAAAACATACTGCAGGAATATGCTAAAGTATGAGGAGAGAAAATTGAATAATTTAACGTTGTCTTCGTTTTCAAAAGTTGGTGTGTCGAATGATGCCCGACTTTATATTGCTAAGGAAAATACTGATAAGGCATATGTTGCGCCTGAAAAATTTTCGTCAAAAGTATTAACCTGGCTTGGAAAAATGCCGTTATTTAAAAACACTGAAGTGGTGCAAAAACATACGGAAAATATCAGAGTACAGGACCAAAAGATTTTACAGACATTTCTCCATGCACTAACGGAAAAATATGGGGAAACAGCGGTTAATGACGCACTGTTAATGTCCCGTATAAATATGAACAAACCCCTTACCCAACGTTTAGCAGTGCAGATCACGGAGTGTGTAAAAGCTGCTGACGAAGGGTTTATAAACCTTATTAATAGCAAGGATAATGTTGGTGTCAGGAATGCCGCTTTAGTCATAAAAGGCGGCGATACAAAAGTGGCAGAAAAAAATAACGATGTTGGAGCAGAAAGTAAGCAACCTTTACTCGATATCGCGCTAAAGGGACTTAAAAGAACATTACCGCAACTGGAACAAATGGATGGAAATAGCCTGCGAGAAAACTTCCAGGAGATGGCTTCAGGTAACGGCCCGCTGCGTTCATTAATGACGAATTTACAGAATTTAAATAAAATTCCAGAGGCTAAACAACTTAATGATTATGTTACAACGTTAACAAATATTCAGATAGGAGCAGACAGGTTCTCACAATGGGGAACCTGTGGGGGAGTGGTTGAGAGGTGGATTGATAAAGCCTCTACCCATGAATTAACCCAGGCTGTAAAAAAAATTCACGTTATTGCTAAAGAACTGAAAAACGTTACAGCTGAACTTGAGAAAATAAAAGCCGGCGCGCCAATGCCACAGACGATGAGCGGACCGACACTGGGCCTGGCACGGTTTGCGGTCAGCAGCATTCCAATTAATCAGCAAACCCAGGTGAAACTGAGCGATGGAATGCCTGTGCCAGTGAATACGTTAACTTTTGACGGTAAGCCTGTGGCATTAGCCGGTTCGTACCCAAAAAATACGCCGGACGCGCTGGAAGCGCATATGAAAATGCTTCTTGAAAAAGAATGCTCGTGCCTGGTGGTGTTAACGTCGGAAGATCAGATGCAGGCAAAACAATTACCACCCTATTTCAGAGGGAGCTACACCTTTGGCGAGGTGCATACCAACAGCCAAAAAGTGAGCTCAGCCAGTCAGGGAGGTGCGGTAGACCAATACAATATGCAACTGTCCTGCGGAGAAAAGCAGTATACAATCCCGGTATTACATGTCAAAAATTGGCCAGATCACCAGCCGTTACCGTCTACTAATCAGTTAGAATACCTGGCGGATATTGTGAAAAATAGTAACCAAAATGGCGCGCCGGGGCGTAGTTCATCAGATAAGCATTTACCGATGATTCATTGTCTGGGCGGAGTGGGAAGAACCGGAACGATGGCGGCGGCCCTTGTACTTAAGGATAATCCTCATAGTAATCTGGAGCAGGTACGTGCAGATTTCCGGGATTCACGGAACAATAGAATGCTGGAAGACGCCTCACAGTTTGTACAACTAAAAGCAATGCAAGCCCAGTTGCTTATGACGACGGCAAGCTGATAAAAATATAGCTTACTTTTAGAACTATCTGAAAGTAAGCTATTCCTGTCTCATTATTTGTTTACCGCGATAGAAAGTCTTTTGTTTTTCTCTTCTGCTGACATCCCTTTTAATTTTCTGTAATTCTCCCAAACTTTTTTAGCATAACGTTTCCTTATATCCGATCGTTTCGGTGACGTCCCCGCATTATAAGCGCCAACGGCCTCCCAGCTATAACCGTAGATTTTCATCATATCTGATAAAATGGATGCGCCCACAATGACAGAAATGCAGGGATCCTGTAACAACTGTTTTTCACTAATCCCCATTTTTTTCAGCCTTTTCATATGGAAGCTGTTAATTTGCATCAGGCCAAGATCGGTTGAACCATCTCGGTTATGACCAATGGCGCCAGGTTTCATCGCTGATTCCTGCTGGGCGATAGCGTAAAGTAGCTCGGATTCAATATTGAACATTTTTTCAGCCTGAAGCCAGCAATCAGCCCATGCTGTATTTATGCTAAGCAACCAGATTACGATGATAAAAAAATAATGCATATCTCCTCTCTCAGATTTTACCGTAATTTAATCAAGCGGGGATCCTGTTTCCATCTTTTGAACCAAATATTGTCTTCGTTTTTAAATTTATTCCACATTTTCTCGGCAATAGCTTCGCCGTGGGCAACCAGCACTAACGGTAATAATCCCGGATTATTATCAATACGCTGTTCGCTTTCCAGAAACTCTCTTATCGTCGGTAAGGCACGCTCACTATTCTGACAGTATTCAGCATAAAGAAGATTAACAGCAATAAGCCCTGTTATTTCCTGCGTGGATATTTCTTTAGTTAATTTTCGTGCCAGTTCATGTTTACCTTTAAGCGAAAGGAACATAACCTGCATACTTAATAATATTGGATTATCCTGCAAGTGTTGTGAGCGTAATTCATCGCCTAAACGTATAGCATCATCAATACCGGTATGATAATAGGTAATCCACAGCTTAGTGATCCCTGCGGCTGCGCGCGTTGGATCCAATTTTAAACACTCGTTAATCGTTTGTAAGGCCTCCTCCAACTGACCAGCCATGAAAAGATTCCAGCCATAATAATATTTAATATCTGCAGAGATGGGCGAAAGTAAGTTAGCTTGTTTGAATAGCAAACTCCCGACGATGTATTCTGAATGAATCGTATTAATTAGCCCCAGTAATCCTAAAGCTTGTGGATTATTGTGGTCCAGCTCTGTCGCCTTAATCGCATGTTCTTTAGCTTTTATCATGGCATTTTGTTTATCAAAAATCCCCATTTGCGCCATGCTGAGGTAGCATTCTGCCAGCGCACAGTAAGGCGCAATGCTGTTTGGCGACATGTTAACGCATTGAGTCAGCAATTTAAGCGCTTGCTGTAAGCTATAGGGGGTGTATTGATTTAACTCATGCTTACCGCGTAAGTAAACCATAGTACTGTCAATCGAATTTAGCTCGCTAATCTGCTTTGTGTCCCAGCGAAGTCCGGGAATACATCTGAGCAAAAGATTCGCAATTTTGTTTTGCAAGAGAGAAGCGGGTTGGTGTTCTATCAACTTAATGCTTTCCTGGTGCAGCAGGTGATAACCTTTAACCCGAACTATCTCGATCTGTACAATGTTATCATTACCATCGGGTATCATCTGCCCGGAGATATAATAATCGGGGCGTAATTGATCCATGAGCTCGAGAATATCCTTAACACTACGGCAGTTCTTCGTAATGGTCACCGGCAGCACGCTCAGGCCAAAGGGCGCATACTGCGATAATCCCTTCACGATAGAGTAATGCAGACTCTCGGATTGAACCTGATCCTGCATCTGAAAAGGAAGTATCGCCAATGTATGAGTCGTAGGTTGCGGCGCTGGCGGAGACACCACTACGACCGGACGATTAAACCGATAGCCCTGTCCGTACAGTGTTTCAATGTAACGATGCTCTTTATCTTCCGACAGAATACGTCGTAAGGCATAAATACAGCGGGTAAGAGATTCTTCGTTAACTTCCGCGTCGCCCCATACCTGGTCCAGTAAGGTGTTTTTACTCACAATCTCGCCGGCGGCTTCGAGCAGGATGACCAGAACGGCATATTCTTTTGGCGGAATATTGACTTTCTTTTCTGAGCGTAGCAGGGAGCCGTCCATGTTGAGTATGAAATCATCAAAGACGAATTTTTTATTCGATACAGGAACAGGATTAAAATGTGGCATGATAATAGTGTATTCTCTTACAGGGTGAAAAGTTATAATAGCTAATACAAGTCGTTAGGATAGAATCTACTGTTTCAGTAATTCTGCTGTTAGTACTAACGGTCAGGTTGAGCTTTTATTATGAGCTTAATGTCATATTGTACGGGCTCGGGTTTATATGTTTTTAACATTTGATTATTTAGCTTATGCCTGTGCTTTAAATAACTGACATGTTGGTAATAATATTGTTATAACTAACCGTGATTATCGAATGGACGCTGTCGTATATCCTGGAGCAGAGAGTCAGCGCCGGGCATCTAAATATTTACATATTTAACTTGGCCTCATTGCAATAGAGATTAGTTTTGTAGCTATCTTACTGCATTTTTTGGGGGTGTAAATGCTGCTTATTATATCTTCATGGTTAATGGTCTGATAATTACACCATCAGAACCATTTTTCTCGAAGATTTCCACTAAATGACCATTCGTTGGAAGTTTAAGAGTGTAATTTGTCTTAGGTGTCAAAATATAAATGAAAGACTGTTTTTAATGGTGCGCTTATTTTTATATTTTTTTGCAAAATAATGATATCGTCTTTTCTTTACTCCTTTCAGCTATAGCGTCAAAAAGGCAGGGGGGTTATGAGCAGTATCATCCTCAGGCTGGCCCCCAGGCATTATATCGATATCAGGAGGAAGAGAAGAGGTATGCCTGGCAGAAAGCTAACAAGCGTGACTGTTTCGGTGTAGACCGTTCAGGCAAATAGTTCTCATAGGGAACGGATGATGTATAAATATGAATAAAATGCCGGCCTTAATCCACAGGGTTAAAGCCGGAAGGAGATAGTGTCATCTGGACGAATTCTTACGCTGTGAATAAGGCAATATCGGTTTACCAGTCATCATAGCGATGACAAGTTCACAAAAATCGTGTTATATAATCAGCCTTACTTTAAATTACCAGAGATATCAGTATAAGCTGTCTTCCGGACAGAACAATGATATTAAATAGCCTCCCATCCTGATATAGCGTGTTAATGCGCAGTCTGAATTTTAAATTATTACAATTTTAATAAAAATCTTTACTTGAGTGACAGATACAAAAAATGTTAATGGTTCGCCATTTTTATGAATGTCGATGGCGTAGTTTTAAAATATTTTTTGAAACATTGAATGAAGTAGGACGTGCTGTCATAACCACATTTTAATGCTACAGCATTAACATTATGGTTGCCTATGCGTAAAAGTTTTGCTGCCTGATTCATTCTTGCCGATAAGTAGATGTCGCTAAAGCTGGTACCTTCTTCTGCAAGTTTCCGTTTGAGCGTTGACGTACTCATAAATATATGATCGGCAACATCCGTAAGCTTCCACTGTCTACTGGGTGACGAAGATATAATGTTGTAAACGCGCTCCTTTAACGTTATCTGAGCCGAGCTAAGGATGATCTCATAACTCTCCGGGAGTCGGAGAAAAGCAGTAAGCAGGAACAGCAGAAAATAAGGAATTAACTCTTCATTTTCAATACAACTCTTGTTGTTACAGTTACTGCAACCTTTGCTTGTATCCTTCGTACAGGAGAACGCCGTTTTCAGATGTTCAAATACCTCTCTTCTGGCAGGAAAGTCAGGCGTATAGAAAATTTTCTGCGCTTTCTCTGTGGGTACCGCCATTTTGGTTTGCTGCTCGTTTGGGATAAGTGCATAGAGAGCGCCAAGTCGTTGCGTCGGTATCTCGAGTATATCGAAATCCATGTGGCCATTGACCTCTTCAAGCGTCACGTTAACTACCTGCTCTTTTTTGAGCACCAACATCCCAGGTTCGTCACAGTAAATCGTATCGTGATTATTGCTAATCGTCAGTTTACCGCTCCGAAAGCAAACTAAAGTGAAACTGCTTACATAAAGATTTTTGATGGTAACCTGCTGAGTCTGACTTTTAATTTGCTGCCGGGTATTTGTCAAAAGTGATTTTAATTTCTGTAAGTTATCTGCGGCAGGACGCTGATGACTATTACTTACAAAGGTTACATTTTCCATATTATCCCTTTGTTGATGTTATTTTAATGTTCCTTACTGGTATCCTACTGAAAAAATCTGAGTTGTAAATGCTCTTTATTAGCGTGTGTTGGCAATGGTCTGATTGTTACACCAAAAGAACCCAAATTTGGGTAATTTATCTACAGTAGTTTAAGCCCCAATGGGGATGATGGTTCTTTTAATATGTGTTGAGACGCATTATACAGAATAAATTGATTTTATTTCTCACTTTTCATTCTATTTTCATCAGGAATCCCTGTGTCCTGTGCGGTAATCTGCTGCTATCGAGAACGACAGACATCGCTAACAGTATATATGGAAACATCAAAAGAGAAGACGATAACAAGCCCTGGGCCATACATAGTTCGATTACTTAACAGCTCACTGAACGGCTGTGAGTTTCCATTGCTGACAGGCCGAACACTCTTTGTGGTAGGTCAGAGTGATGCGCTCACTGCTTCAGGCCAACTCCCTGATATACCTGCCGATAGCTTTTTTATCCCGCTGGACCATGGCGGAGTAAATTTTGAAATCCAGGTGGATACGGATGCGACCGAAATTATACTCCATGAGCTGAAAGAAGGAAATTCTGAATCTCGTTCGGTGCAATTAAATACGCCAATACAGGTCGGTGAATTGCTTATCCTGATTCGCCCGGAAAGCGAGCCGTGGGTGCCCGAGCAGCCAGAGAAGTTAGAAACGTCTGCAAAAAAGAACGAGCCGCGTTTTAAAAACGGAATTGTAGCCGCACTGGCCGGGTTTTTTATATTGGGAATTGGGACGGTGGGGACGTTATGGATACTTAACTCGCCGCAGCGGCAGGCCGCAGAGCTCGATTCGTTATTGGGGCAGGAGAAGGAGCGCTTTCAGGTGTTGCCAGGACGGGACAAAATGCTCTATGTCGCTGCGCAAAATGAAAGAGATACGCTGTGGGCTCGTCAGGTTTTAGCGAGGGGCGATTATGATAAAAATGCGCGAGTGATTAACGAAAACGAAGAAAATAAGCGTATCTCTACCTGGCTGGATACCTATTATCCGCAGCTGGCTTATTATCGGCTTCATTTCGATGAGCCGCGTAAACCCGTTTTCTGGCTAAGCCGCCAGCGAAACACGATGAGCAAGAAAGAGCTCGAGGTGTTAAGTCAAAAGCTGAGAGCGCTAATGCCTTACGCGGATTCGGTTAACATCACGTTGATGGACGATGTTACCGCCGCAGGCCAGGCGGAAGCGGGGCTAAAACAGCAGGCGTTACCTTATTCCCGCAGGAATCATAAGGGGGGCGTAACGTTTGTTATTCAGGGGGCGCTCGATGATGTAGAAATACTCAGAGCCCGTCAATTTGTCGATAGCTATTACCGCACATGGGGAGGACGCTATGTGCAGTTTGCGATCGAATTAAAAGATGACTGGCTCAAGGGGCGCTCATTTCAGTACGGGGCGGAAGGTTATATCAAAATGAGCCCAGGCCATTGGTATTTCCCAAGCCCACTTTAATTTAACGCAAATAAGGAAGTCATTATGGCAACACCTTGGTCAGGCTATCTGGATGACGTCTCAGCAAAATTTGATACGGGCGTTCAGGATCTACAAACGCAGGTAACAGATGCGCTGGATAAATTAGCAGCAAAACCCTCCGATCCGGCGCTACTGGCGGCGTATCAGAGTAAGCTCTCGGAATATAACTTGTACCGTAACGCGCAATCGAACACGGTAAAAGTCTTTAAGGATATTGATGCTGCCATTATTCAGAACTTCCGTTAATCAGTTATAAGGTGGATTATGTCGATTGCAACTATTGTCCCTGAGAATGCCGTTATAGGGCAGGCGGTCAATATCAGGTCTATGGAAACGGACATTGTCTCGCTGGATGACCGGCTACTCCAGGCTTTTTCTGGTTCGGCGATTGCCACGGCTGTGGATAAACAGACGATTACCAACAGGATTGAGGACCCTAATCTGGTGACGGATCCTAAAGAGCTGGCTATTTCGCAAGAGATGATTTCAGATTATAACCTGTATGTTTCTATGGTAAGTACCCTTACTCGTAAAGGAGTCGGGGCTGTTGAAACGCTATTACGCTCATGATTCGTCGATATCTATATACCTTTCTGCTGGTAATGACCCTTGCCGGCTGTAAGGATAAGGATCTTTTAAAAGGACTGGACCAGGAACAGGCTAATGAGGTCATTGCCGTTCTGCAAATGCACAATATAGAGGCGAATAAAATTGATAGCGGAAAATTGGGCTATAGCATTACTGTTGCTGAGCCTGATTTTACCGCTGCGGTGTACTGGATTAAAACTTATCAGCTTCCTCCCCGGCCACGGGTGGAAATAGCGCAGATGTTCCCGGCGGATTCGCTGGTATCGTCTCCGCGAGCTGAAAAGGCCAGGTTATATTCGGCTATTGAACAGCGACTGGAACAGTCATTACAGACGATGGAGGGCGTGCTCTCCGCCAGGGTCCATATTAGTTATGATATTGATGCTGGTGAAAATGGCCGCCCGCCAAAACCTGTTCATCTGTCGGCATTAGCCGTATATGAACGAGGTTCGCCGCTTGCGCATCAGATCAGCGATATCAAGCGTTTCTTAAAGAATAGTTTTGCCGATGTGGATTATGACAACATTTCTGTTGTGTTGTCAGAACGTTCTGATGCCCAATTACAGGCTCCCGGCACACCAGTAAAACGTAATTCTTTTGCAACCAGTTGGATTGTGTTGATTATTTTGTTATCCGTGATGTCAGCAGGCTTTGGCGTCTGGTATTACAAAAACCATTATGCCCGCAATAAGAAAGGCATAACGGCTGATGATAAGGCGAAATCGTCAAATGAATAGGCAGCCATTACCCATTATCTGGCAAAGAATCATTTTTGATCCGTTATCGTATATCCATCCTCAGCGATTGCAGATAGCGCCGGAAATGATTGTCAGACCCGCCGCCAGGGCGGCGGCAAATGAGTTAATACTGGCGGCATGGCGGCTTAAGAACGGAGAAAAGGAGTGTATTCAAAACTCACTGACGCAGCTGTGGCTGCGTCAGTGGCGCCGACTGCCGCAAGTAGCGTATTTACTCGGTTGCCATAAACTGAGAGCCGATCTGGCAAGGCAGGGAGCCTTGCTTGGCCTGCCGGATTGGGCGCAAGCATTTTTGGCAATGCATCAGGGAACAAGTTTATCTGTCTGCAATAAGGCGCCGAATCACCAGTTTTTACTTAGCGTCGGGTATGCACAGTTAAATGCCCTGAATGAATTTTTACCTGAATCTTTAGCACAGCGTTTTCCTTTGCTTTTTCCTCCATTTATTGAGGAGGCATCGAAGCAGGATGCTGTAGAAATGTCAATTTTGCTACTGGCCTTACAATATGCTCAAAAATATCCCAATTCCGTCCCCGCTTTCGCCTGTTGAGGGGATACTGATAAAGCGTAAAACGCTGGAACGTTATTTCTCTATTGAAAGATTAGAACAGCAGGCGCATCAACGGGCTAAGCGTATTTTGCGAGAGGCGGAAGAAGAGGCAAAGACCTTGCGGATGTACGCCTATCAGGAAGGTTACGAGCAGGGAATGATAGACGCGTTACAGCAGGTCGCCGCTTATCTTACTGATAATCAGACAATGGCCTGGAAGTGGATGGAAAAAATACAGATTTATGCCCGCGAGTTATTTTCAGCTGCGGTCGACCATCCCGAAACGCTTTTAACCGTCCTGGATGAGTGGCTAAGGGATTTCGATAAGCCTGAGGGGCAACTTTTTTTAACACTACCAGTTAATGCGAAAAAAGATCACCAAAAACTGATGGTGTTGCTTATGGAGAACTGGCCTGGCACTTTTAATCTTAAATATCATCAGGAACAGCGCTTTATCATGAGTTGCGGCGATCAGATCGCAGAATTTTCACCTGAACAATTTGTTGAAACGGCAGTAGGCGTCATTAAGCATCATCTTGATGAACTACCACAAGACTGCCGGACAATTTCTGATAAAGCCATTAACGCACTTATTGATGAATGGAAGACAAAAACGCAAGCATTGTAAAATGGAGGTTATAAGGTGATACCGGGTACGATTCCGACTTCTTATTTGGTCCCGACAGCGGATACTGAAGCGACGGGTGTGGTTTCGTTGAGTGCCAGGGCCGCTATGCTGAATAATGTGGATAGCGCGCCTTTAAGCAATGGCGGCGACGTTGATCTTTATGATGCATTCTACCAACGACTTTTGGCGCTTCCTGAGTCAGCCTCTTCTGAAACGCTTAAAGATAGCATTTATCAGGAGATGAATGCCTTCAAAGATCCTAAAAGTGGTGATTCGGCTTTTGTTTCTTTTGAGCAGCAAACGGCTATGCTACAAAACATGTTAGCAAAAGTTGAACCGGGCACCCATTTATATGAGGCTTTAAACGGGGTATTAGTTGGTACATTGAATGCACAGTTACAAATGACCTCCTGGATGCAGGAGATTATTTTATCGGGCGGGGAAAACAAAGAGGCAATTGACTGGTGAACCCCCCATTGCTGGCGATTTGTGATAAGGTATGGTGTATATATTAGCAAATAATGCAGAAAATGCACCATGCCAGTGTATCTATCTTATTGATGTATATGGATTATTAAGGTATCTACCAGGCGTTTTATTCTGAAATGATTATATTAATATTGTAAGCTTCCATTACAAAATTGTGCATAAAGTTTGTAAGAGTATCTTTTTGTGACGAAATGAACGCGCGTTGGAATGTAATTATTGGCTATAATAATAAAAAAATCGGATTTAAATCATCTCTGTGAGTTTTAATTATTTGTTTATAAGAATATAACGATTTTGAGTTCCTTATAGCACACAGGATAAAATATGGTATTGCCTTCAATGAATAAATCAGTTGAGGCCATTAGCAATAATCACCTTCAACAGCCGAACAAATTTCCATTAATAAATGGATTAGCTGACGTAAGAGACTATTATGTCGCAAACTGCTTATTATTTAAACTTAATAAAGGCAGTTTGCGAATTGAAAACGAATTTGGGGAGTTCATCGAACAATCTGCGCCGTGTTTATTTTTATTGGAAAAAGATCAAACAATCACTCTTAGTATGAGCGAAATAGAAGGGCATATTGATTTTTCTTCACTGGAAGTTTCCTATGACTTAATGCAAAAATTCTACAAAGTTTTTTACAGTACAAGAAACTATAATGATCGAGAGCTATCATTAAAAACGAAACCAAAGTATTTTTTTCATGCGGACTTGTTGCCAGGGATGAGTGATACTTTTGACTCTATTTTGCATGGTGTGGCATGTCCACGGGTTTGTAGTAACGTGAGTATTGATGATCATGATTATTCATATTTCTCATTGATGTATCTTATATCGGCATTTGTACGTAAGCCCGGTGGGTTTGACTTCCTTGAGCGAGCAATAAAAATTACGACAAAAGAGAAAGTTTATAACATTATTATCAGCGATCTCACCCGCAAATGGTCACAGGCTGAGGTGGCAGGAAAGCTGTTTATGAGCGTATCAAGTCTGAAGCGAAAACTGGCCGCTGAAGAGGTGAGTTTTAGCAAAATATACCTAGATGCTCGTATGAATCAGGCTATAAAATTATTACGTATGGGTGCTGGAAATATTTCACAAGTCGCGACGATGTGTGGCTATGATACGCCTTCTTATTTTATCGCTATTTTTAAACGGCATTTTAAGATTACACCGCTTAGCTTTATGCGTACGATGAACCATTGATTTGTGAAATTATTTTAAACGTTACTATCTGTTTGCGTTACAGATACCAAATATTTTTTTAATCGTAGTGTATATTTCAGTATCGCTACACCAGTGATATATAGTTAATGAAAGGGAATCGAAAGCGTTCATTGTCAGACATACATGGCCGCCAGGCGCCGGGCAATGGTTGTACTCTAAGAGATTACAGTAAAGTAAAACAGCAAATTTAATCATTATCAGATTTGTAAAAGGAATTCATTTCGGTAACGACATTGCGCATGTAATAACGTATCTGGTCTTATTACCTTTGTAGTAAGAAGGCGTTATCTACTTGCGCAGTAGTCGCCCAGGAAGAAAAATCATTACCGAAGCTGTGGTCAGTTTTCAAAAAAGGATAAATAAATGAGAAATGTAATTATATACGGTATTAACTGGACTAATTGTTATGCCCTTCAGTCTATTTTTAAGCAAAAATATCCGGAAAAGTGCGTTAAAACGTGTAACTCATTAACCGCACTTTTGCATTCTCTATCCGATATGCCGGACGCCGGGCTGATTTTAGCTTTGAACCCGCATGAGCATGTTTATCTTTTTCATGCGTTGCAGACGCGGTTGCAGAACCGTAAAGTTTTGGTAGTGGCAGATCGCTTGTATTATATCGATCGCTGTGTGCTGCAATATTTTGGCGTTATGGATTATGTTTTAAAAGACGAACTATCCTGCGCTATCCGCTCGGATCGAGAGAAGCTTCGTCTTCCGGAAGCCTGGCTGCGTTTCTGCCACAGGCCACAAAAGAAAACCGTGGCTGCTACGTATGCTTTTAATGCCGGCGAGACGCCGGAAGAGGTATTGTTTAATATCAATCAATACGCCTGGTGGAATCTACCTCCCGGCGTCACTCAGGCGAAATATGCGCTGCTGATATTATTATCCTCGGGACATCCGGCAATTGAACTGGCGAAAAAATTTGGTCTGGGAACAAAAACCGTCAGCATTTATCGTAAGAAGGTTATGTATCGTTTGGGGATGGACTCTTCACCGCTATCGCTGTTCCGGGGACTGAAACTAGACGCGCATTTACAGCGCACTGCTTTTGCACATAACCCTGCTGTACCTGACGATAATTGCGCGTTACCGATTGCGGTAGGAATGCATTAAAATATTTTTTATCATTTATGACCATGTGTTGAGCTTTTATTATAAAAAAGATTTTTTGAGTAGTAATTCGTATATATAATCATCTGGAGGTGATTGGTTGCCTGGCTCAATCATTGAGGCATATTTTTGCGGGCAATATATTGAATCTGAAAAGTTAAAGATGATATTTTCGGTGCAGGAGCTATCATGTGGAGGGAAAAGTATGCTAAGTCCTACGGCTCGTAATATGGGGGCGAGTTTATCGCCTCAGCCTGACGTCAGCGGGGAGCTAAACACCGAAGCATTGACCTGTATTGTTGAGCGTCTGGAAAGTGAAATTATAGATGGCAGCTGGATTCATATCAGTTACGAGGAAACCGATCTCGAAATGATGCCTTTTCTTGTTGCACAGGCCAATAAGAAGTATCCAGAGTTAAATCTTAAATTTGTTATGTCAGTCCATGAGCTTGTTTCCTCTATAAAGGAGACCAGAATGGAAGGCGTTGAATCTGCCCAATTTCTCGTAAATATGGGAAGTTCAGGTATCCATATTTCAGTCGTCGATTTTAGAGTTATGGACGGAAAGACATCGGTGATTTTGTTCGAACCAGCAGCGTGTAGCGCTTTTGGACCTGCTTTACTGGCGTTGAGGACCAAAGCAGCTCTTGAACGTGAACAACTGCCTGATTGTTATTTTGCTATGGTCGAGCTGGACATTCAACGAAGCTCTTCTGAATGCGGTATTTTTAGCCTGGTGCTCGCCAAAAAACTTCAGCTTGAATTTATGAACTTAGTAAAAATTCATGAAGATAATATTTGTGAACGTCTGTGTGGTGAAGAACCTTTTCTCCCGTCCGATAAAGCAGACCGCTATCTGCCGGTGAGTTTTTACAAACATACTCAAGGCGTACAACGATTAAATGAATATGTGGAGGCCAATCCGGCGGCGGGAAGCAGTATAGTAAACAAAAAGAATGAAACGCTTTATGAGCGATTCGATAACAATGCCGTTATGCTAAACGATAAAAAACTCTCTATATCCGCTCATAAAAAAAGGATAGCTGAATATAAGTCTTTACTTAAGCCGTAATGAAATTATAAGGTTGCCTGCCAGAGAAAATACTTCCAGCGCCATAAGACTACTCTATATTATGACCGTATGTTTCCTGAATAGCAGGCAAAAAAGTGTTAACCTTGCGCCTCTGGTACGATTTCATTACGCCTGTCGCGCCATGTTGCGTAAATAAATACCGCAATAAACACGATGGCAAATAATACCACGATGGTCGGCGCTGGCGCGCTATCAAGATAAAAAGACAGATAGACGCCCGCAAAAGCGGTAATAACTGACAGACTCACCGCTAATCCCAGCGCGCGCGCAAAGCGTCGCGTCAGCAAAATGGCAATTGCGCCGGGGGCGATAAGTAGTGAGATTGACAGAATAATGCCCACCGATTTCAGCGTGGCGACGATAGTCAGCGCAATCATACATAGCAGGCCATAATGCAGTAGCGTGGTATTCAGCCCGCTGGCTTTCGCCTGGTGCGGGTCAAAAGCGTGTAGCAGGAGATCTTTCCATTTCAGCCCTATGATTAACGCAATACCCAGTGCAATAACTGACGTTTGTACGATATCCCCCAGCGATACGCCCAGCATATCCCCAAACAGGATGTGATCCAGATGCACTTCCGATTGAATAGAAACATAGAGCACCAGACCTGCGCCAAACATCCCGGAAAAGACGATGCCCATCACCGTATCACGTTTGATGCGGCTGTTATCGTCCAGATAGCCGGTCGCGATAGCGCAAAATAATCCGGCAATGAAGGCGCCAATCGCCAGGGGGATCCCCACAATATATGCCAGCACGACCCCGGGGAATACCGCATGACTCATTGCATCGCCCATTAACGCCCAGCCTTTTAACACTAAAAACACGGACAGTAAGGCGCAGGGAATCGCCACAATGACCGAAACCATAAGGGCGTTCACCATAAAATCAAACTGAAAGGGTTCCAGTAACGTTGTTAAGAACATGTCGGCTCCTTCTGCAGGCGGGCGCGTCGACGGTTGGCTAACAGACCGTGTTTCGGGGCGAAAATAAAGGCTATGATGAACAGTAAGGTTTGCATGACGACAATAATTCCACCCGTGGCGCCATCCAGCCAGTAGCTAAGCCATGCGCCCAGAAAACTGGTCAGGCTGCCAATCACGACGGCAATCATGAGCAGACGTGGAAAACGGTCGGTGAGTAACCAGGCCGTCGCGCCCGGCGTGACGACGAGACAGATCACCAGGAACGCCCCAACGGTTTGCAGGGCCGCCACGGTAGAGACGGACAATAGAGTGAAAAACAACAGCTTTAGTCGACCCGGATTAAGCCCGATAGAACGCGCATGGGTTTCATCGAAAAAGACGACCATCAGATCTTTCCACTTTAACAGCAGAATCGTCAGCGAGACTGCGCCGATAATCGCCAGTTGCGCAATATCCGCTGGCGCGATCGCCAGCACGTTGCCGAGAATAATCGTCTGGATATTCACCGACATCGGATTTAGCGACACCATAAAAAGGCCGACGCCAAAAAAAGAGGAGAAGATAAGCCCGATAATCGCGTCTTCTTTCAGGCGTGAGCGTTGGTTAAGAAAGAGCATACTGCCTGCCGCCAGTCCGCCGGAAAGAAACGCGCCGAGCGAGAAGGGCAGCCCTAACATCCAGGCGCCAGCGACGCCAGGCACAATAGAGTGAGATAGCGCATCGCCAATGAGCGACCAGCCTTTGAGCATCAAATAGCAGGAGAGAAACGCGCACAGACCGCCCACCATCGCGGAGACCCACATCGCGTTGAGCATATACTGGTAGCCAAACGGCTCAACAAGCCAGTTCATGACGATTTTCCTCCGCTGGCCACGCGCCGGGAAATAAAGGGGCGCTCGTCATCGGTGATGATGTGCTCTTCGCCTCCGCTTAGCGCGATATGACGTAGAACGCCGCTAAACGCCTGTTCCAGATTCGCGGCGGTAAACGTGGTTTCGGTAGGGCCGCTGGCCAGTACGGTTCCTTTAATCATTACCGTATAGTCGCAAAACTCGGTGACGGAGCCGAGATTATGCGTTGAGACCAGCATCGTGCGGCCTTCATCGCGCAGTTCCCGCAGTAGATCGATGATTCGCGCTTCGGTTTTTACATCCACGCCGGTAAAAGGTTCATCCAGCAGGATTACCTGTCCATCCTGAGCGATGGCCCTGGCAAGAAACACACGTTTTTTCTGCCCGCCGGACAGCTCGCCAATCTGCCTGTGACGATATTCCTGCATATCCACCCGCGCCAGCGCGGCGTCAACACAGGCGTGATCATGCGCAGTGGGACGGCGTAGCCAGCCCATATGGCCGTAGCGTCCCATCATCACCACATCTTCTACCAGCACCGGAAATGACCAGTCCACTTCTTCTGATTGCGGAACATAAGCAATGAGGTTTTTTTTCAGCGCCTTGTTGACTGACTGTTGCAGGATAGTGATATCGCCCTGCGCAAGATGCACAAAGCCCATTAACGCTTTAAATAACGTAGACTTACCGGAGCCATTTACGCCTACCAGCGCGGCGATTGAACCGCCTGGCACCTGAAAAGTGGCGTCCCGTAGGGCGGTATGACCGTTGCGATACGTCACCGTGACTTGATCAACGGTAATCGCAGATTGACTCATTGTTGACTCCTCAGTCCGTCGTTAATGCCGTTGACGATGGTTTCGGTCGTGACGCGCAGCAGATCCAGATAGGTTGGCACAGGGCCGTCAGCGGCGCTCAGAGAATCGACATACAGCACGCCGCCATAATGCGCGCCGGATTCACGCGCGACCTGACGGGCCGGTTTATCGGAAACCGTACTCTCGCTAAAGATGGCGGGAATATGGTGCTTTTTAATGGTATCAATCACTTTACGCACCTGTTTTGGCGTCCCCTGTTGATCGGCGTTAATTGGCCAGAGATACAGCTCTTTCATGTCATTATCGCGCGCCAGGTAAGAGAACGCGCCTTCACTGGTGACCAGCCAGCGCTGATCGGCGGGAATTTTTTCCAGTTCGGCACGCAACGGATCGGCCATCTGGCGAATTTTCGCTTTATAGCGTTCGGCGTTTTGCTTATAGATCTGCGCATTATCCGGATCGTACTTCACCAGGGCGTCGCGAATGTTATCGACATAAATCAGCGCGTTTTCTGCCGACATCCAGGCGTGCGGGTTCGGTTTACCGTTATACGGGCCTTCGGTAATGCCCATCGGTTTGACACCGGTGGAGACGATGACTTCCGGTACGCCGGAAAGGTGCTGATAAAAGCGGGCGAACCATCGCTCCAGGTTCAGACCATTCGCGAGGATAAGCTGCGCCCCCTGCGCTCGTTTAATATCGCCGGGCGTTGGCTGATACTCATGGATTTCAGCGCCGGGCTTGGTAATTGAGCTGACTTCCGCTGCGTCGCCCGCCACGTTTTTCGCCATGTCGGCAATAACGGTAAACGTGGTGATGACTTTAAATTTCTCTTTTGCATAGGCTGGCGATAGCGCGAGTATCGCGACAATACCGGCAATCAGGAGTGTTTTCAGACGATGTAGATTCGTCATAGTATCCCTCGCAACAATGTGGTTAATTAATCATCGAATATAGCCTTTGCTATGTTATATAGCACAAGGCATGAATAAATGAAAATAATTCTTATTTGCGAAATGGCGACGATATGCAGTGATAGTGCTAAAGAGGGATAAGGTGTAAAATAAATACACCTTAATGTTCGGAGAGAGCACGATGCCTGGTAAACGTATCGCTCGTGAAAAACTGACGATCAAAAAAATGATCGCGCTGTATGAAAGCCAGTGCCCACAGGCGTCAGCGGTGCAGGGGCATTACGAGGCGCTATTCGCCTACGCGCAAAAACGTCTTGATAAATGCGTATTTGGCGAGGAAAAACCCGCCTGTAAGCAGTGCCCGGTGCACTGCTATCAGCCGGCTAAACGCGAGGAGATGAAGCAGATTATGCGTTGGGCAGGTCCGCGAATGCTTTGGCGACACCCTGTCCTGACCGTGCGGCACCTTATCGACGATAAGCGCCCCGTTCCGGAATTGCCGGAAAAATATCAGCGCAAGAAGTGAAGGGGAAGCGCCAGGCCTACGGCGCGCATCATCTCCTGGCCGGATCAGATCCGGCAACCCGTTACGCTAACGCGTCTTTATCAATACCCAATCGCTTCATACGCGATAGCAGGGTGGTTCGTTTAAGCCCCAGACGCTGCGCCGCGCCTTTTGGTCCAGCCACTACGCCATTGGTCTCTTTCAGCACGCGTATAATAAGCTGATATTCATCTTCGCCTTCTTTGGCGCTTTCAGTCGCAACAGGCGAGGTATCGGGCGTTACGGCGGTAATATCCGGCAGCGACAGTTGTAGCACATTGCCGCGCGTCAGCAGCACGGCGCGCTCGACGACATTCTCCAGCTCGCGAACGTTCCCCGGCCATTCCATGCTGCTGAGCGTGCGCAGCGTTTCGGCGGGAATGCTGTCGATATTACGCCCCATTCGGCGGGCGATTTTGAAAGTGAACGCTTTGACCAGTAGTGGAATATCTTCCGGACGTTCGCGCAACGGAGGAAGCTGGATCGGAAAAACATTCAGCCGATAGTAGAGATCGTTACGGAATTCGCGATCGGCGACCATTTTTTTCAGATCGCGGTTAGTCGCGGCGATCAGCCGCACGTCGGTCTGGATCAGTTTATTGCTGCCGAGACGTTCAAACTCTTGCTCCTGAAGGACGCGCAGCAGCTTAGGCTGTAGCTCCAGCGGCATGTCGCCCACTTCATCCAGAAACAGCGAGCTTTTATCCGCCAGCTCGAAACGGCCAATCCGCTGCGCGCTGGCGCCGGTAAACGCGCCGCGCTCATGACCAAACAAATCGCTTTCCAGCAGCCCCGCCGGCATCGCGGCGCAGTTCATTTTTACCATCCTGCGCCCGCTACGTCCGCTCAGGTTGTGAATGGCGCGGGCAATCAACTCTTTACCGGTTCCCGTTTCGCCCAGAATCAGTACGGTACTGTCGCTCTGCGCCACCATCTCAACCTGCTTTAGCACGTTGTACATCGCTTCGCTGCGCCCGATGATCTCGCCAAACTCGCTGTCGACGTTATTAAGCTGCTCCGTGAGCGCCAGGTTTTCGTCGACCAGGCGTTCCTTCAGTCGGTGGATTTCCTGATAGGCCAGCGCATTATCCACGGCAATGGCTACCCGTTCGGCAATCTGACGCAGCAGCTTGAGGTTGGCGGTGGTAAACACTTTTTCTTCGCACTGCGCCAGTTTGAGCACGCCAAGCATCGTCTTGCCGGACATCAACGGCAGCAGGCAAAGCGTCTGGATCTGATTGCCCCAGGTATCGAACAGCATGCGTTCGTAGGGAGCAAGCGGATCGCGTTCGTTGAGGTTGATAAGCAGCATCTCTTTACTTTTAAAGACGCGCTCCGTGAGCGTGCCGGCTTCGTCGACTTCGCTCTGTTCGTGCGCCGGATGATGCTCATCAAGGTAGTGGGTGGAGTAGATATTCAGCTTATTTTTGCGATGGCTGCGCAACACGATGCTGATCGCGTCGATATTGAAATAGTGGTGGATCTCTTTTGCGACTTCGCTTACCAGCTCATCAATATCCAGACGCGACAGGACGGCGTTGGTGATTGCAACCAGAATACGGAAGTTATCGCGTTCGCGGCACAACAGATCATAATCGACATTATTGTTTACCCGGTTTTGAATTTGCTCGGCGACCACGCCGACAATTTGGGTAAACGTATGCAGACGGTCATATTCCTTTTCACTCCAGGGACGATCTTCCTGACGGATGAATTCGCAGCCGCCGAAAATACGGCCCTCCGCGGCTAAAGGAAGCAGACAGTAATGACCAAATTCAGGGTAGAGGCCGCTCGCGGCAAGCTGCGGCCAGGTTTCGATAAACTCATGGAAATTACAGTGCAATGCATCGGGGCGAGAAAGGATGCGACGTACCGGGCCGTGCGCCAGTACGGTTTCATCTTCATATTCAACAGGACGGCCATTTTCTCGCGTCGCATAATATTGTGCGCGTTGCGACTGCGCCTGCCATAGCACAATGCCGGCGCTGTCGGCGAGCGCTGAACGCTTTACCAGTTGCGAAAGCGCTTCACTGAGCGACGCCAAATCGGGCTGCTGCAATAAGGTACGAGTGATATCGAACAAGCCTTGCTGTCCAAGATCGCTCATGGGTGTATACGACATGTTGCTTTTCCAGGAAAATACCGCAAAACGGTGCGAAAACGGTAAATGAATTATAGGTATAAGTCGTAAGTTATTGCCGGATGGCTGACCGCAAACTCGCTGGTCACACACTCCGTAGGCCTGATAAGCAAAGCGCCATCAGGCGTTAATGCAGCGTTAATGCCGGATGTCGACGCAAATGCGTCTTATCCGGCCTACAGTATGCTGCCAACAGGCTGCTAGCATATACGAGGTAATGGTTCGGCGTGTGGCAAATCAAGGGTTCGCTTCACGCCATAGAGTCCGGCTAAGCGAACGCCTTTGCGTTCCACGACTTCGCCAATCAGCGCCGCATCACGTCCCAGCGGATGCGCGCGTAATGCCGCCAACGCCCGATCTGCGGCCTGCCGTTCAACGGCAATCACCAGTTTTCCTTCGTTGGCAAAGTTCAGGGCATCCAGCCCCAACAGCTCGCAGACGCCGCGCACGGCAGGTTTGAGCGGCAGTGCGGATTCGGACAATTCAATACCGTAACCGCAGGACGCCGCAAACTCATGGGCGACCGCATTCACGCCGCCGCGCGTGGCGTCACGCAATGCCTTAACTCCGTCAATATGACGCAGCGTCTGAATTAGCGGCGTTAATACTGCGCAGTCGCTCGCCAGCTCGCCATCCAGTCCCAGTTGCTCACGCAGGTTGAGGATAGTGGCGCCGTGATCGCCAAGCGTACCGCTGACTAACAGCACATCGCCAACGCTCAGCGTTTGCGCGCCCCAGTGAATATCGGCGGGAATCGCCCCCATGCCGGCAGTGTTGATAAACAATTTATCCGCCGCGCCGCGCTGCACAACTTTGGTGTCGCCGGTTACAATGGCGATACCCGCTTCCCGCGCGGTCGCCGCCATGCTATTGACCACGCTTTTTAACGTCTCCATCGGCAGCCCTTCTTCAAGGATAAAGCCGCAGGAGAGATAGCGGGGGATCGCGCCGCTCACCGCTACGTCGTTCGCCGTACCGCAAATCGCCAGTTTGCCGATATTGCCGCCGGGGAAAAAGAGCGGATCGATCACATAGCTATCGGTAGAAAACGCCAGACGGTCGCCCTCCGCCGTCAGTTGCGCCAGCTCCAGACGCGCCTGATCTTCTTGTTCCGCCAGCCACGGGTTGGCAAAGGCCTCCATAAACAGGCTATTAATCAACTGTTGCATAGCCTGGCCGCCGCTGCCGTGGGCGAGTTGTATATTGTTCAAACTTCACACTCCTGCTGACGATACTGATACCAGGCGGCGCATGCGCCTTCGGAAGAGACCATCAGCGCGCCGAACGCGGTCTCTGGATTACATGTTTTACCAAATAGCGGGCACTGATGCGGCTTGCATCTGCCGGTCAGCACTTCGCCGCAGCGGGCGCGCGGATCGTCATAGACCTGTTGCGGCGCTGGGCGAAAGTGCGCTTCGGCGTCAAAGCGCTGATACTCTGGCGTCAGGTGGACGCCGGAGGATTCAATCACGCCCAGACCGCGCCACTCGCTGTCGCCATTAACGCAGAACACATCGGCGATGGCCTGCTGCGCCAGCATGTTTCCGGCATCCGGCACCACGCGACGGTATTGGTTTTCAACCTGGCTTAGGGCCGCTATTTTCTGCTCAACCAGCATGACCACGCCTTGCAGTAGATCAAGCGGTTCGAATCCAGCCACCACCAGCGGGCGATTAAAATCGGCGGCGATAAACTGGTACGCCTCGGTGCCGATGACCATGCTGACGTGCCCTGGCGCAAGAAAGGCGTCAATGCCGTTGTCCGGCTGCTCCAGTAGGCTACGCAGCGTCGGGATCAGCGTAATGTGCTGGCAGAAAAAGTAGAAGTTTCGCACGTCACGCTGTTTTGCCTGCTGTAGCGTGATGGCGGTGGTCGGCATGGTGGTTTCAAAACCCAGCCCGAAAAATACTACTTTGCGGGTCGGGTTATCCTGCGCCAGCTTCAGCGCGTCCATCGGAGAGTAAACAATACGCACATCCGCGCCGCGCGCTTTAGCCTGCAACAGAGAACCCTGTTTCCCCGGCACGCGCATGGCATCGCCAAAGGTGCAGAAAATCACCTCCGGATGGCTGGCGATTTCCACGCAACTGTCGATGCGTCCCATTGGCAGCACGCAGACCGGACAACCGGGGCCGTGAATAAACTCCACGTTTTCGGGCAGTAACTGATCGAGACCAAATTTAAAAATTGCGTGGGTATGACCCCCGCAGACTTCCATAATGCGCAACGGACGTTCGGCAGTGTAAGGAAGAAGGGCGGCGCGTTCACGCAGGTGTTCAATGAGCTGCATCACCTGTTCCGGCGCACGGTACTCGTCAACAAAACGCATTATCTCTCCTCACCATACAGCAGTGCGCCGACGTCCGGCTCAACATCAAACATATTTTGTAGCGCGTCGAGCGTGTCGCGCGCTTCCGCTTCGTTAATGACGCTCATGGCGAATCCGACATGAACCAGCACCCACTGACCCAGACGCGGCTGACCGTTTTCATCACAACTGCCGACTAATGTGAGATCGACGTCGCGCTGAATGCCGCAGACGTCAACTTTTGCCTGATTGCCGTCAATGGCGCGGATTTGACCCGGCACGCCTATGCACATCGCTGCGCCTCCAGCCAGGCCAGCCACTGATCCATGCCTTCGCCGCTGGTGGCGGAAATCAGGATAATTTCAATCTCCGGGTTCACTTCACGCGCGCTGGCGATGCACTTCTCAACGTCAAAATTGAGGTAGGGCAGCAGATCGACTTTATTGAGCAGCATGAGCGACGCAGCGGCAAACATATGGGGATATTTCAGCGGCTTATCTTCACCTTCGGTCACGGAAAGCACTGCGACTTTATGCTTTTCGCCCAGATCGAAGCTGGCCGGGCAGACAAGATTACCGACGTTTTCGATAAACAGAATACCGTGGTCATCCAGCGGCAGGCGCGGCGCGGCGTCGGCGATCATTTGCGCGTCAAGATGGCAGCCTTTACCGGTGTTGACCTGAATGGCGGGCGTGCCGGTAGCACGGATGCGGGCGGCGTCGTTCACTGTCTGCTGGTCGCCTTCAATCACCGCGCACGGTACACGGTCTTTCAATTTCATTAGCGTTTCAGTCAGCAGGGTGGTTTTACCGGACCCGGGGCTGGACACCAGGTTGAGCACCAGTTGCTGGCGGGCGGCGAAACGGGCGCGGTTGCGCTCAGCCAGACGATTATTTTTGTCCAGCACGTCGATTTCAACCTCCAGCATCCGCCGCTGACTCATACCAGGCGCGTGGGTTCCGGCTTCGCCGTGGCCGTAATGCAGATCGCCTTCTGCGGTCTGACTTGGGGCAAAGTCAGGCGTTTTAATGCCGGTAATATTCAGCGCCGGGCGAGCCGCTGGGGCAAAGGGCGCGCTACGAAACGCTGAGTGCGGATTATGTTCATCGCCTTCTATATAAAGGTTGCCTTCAGCGCAACCGCAAGTCGTACACATCGCTTACTCCTGATCTTTTTCTTGTTACAGGCTTTCTGCCGGATGGCGACGCGAGCGTCTATCCGGCATTAATCTTCAGTTTCATCAATCTCTATGCGCCGAATTTGTAAGCCGTCATCGGCCACAATTCGCAGCGTATCGCTATGACATTGCGGACAACGACGTACACGGTGGGTTAACAACGTGACATATTGTTGACAATGCTCACACCAGCATTCGGCTTCCTGTTCTTCGAGGTGCAGTTTACAACCTTCTGCTATCGTGCCGCGGCATACCAGATCAAAACAAAAGGAAAGAGCGCTGGTTTCCACGCAAGAAAATGCGCCAATTTTGATCCAGACGGCTGTCACACGTTTTGCACCGTATGCTGAAGCCTGTTGTTCAATCAATTCCAGTGCCCGTTGGCAGAGGGTGATTTCGTGCATATCGCCTCCCGTAGTGGTTGCCCCTGTAAAGCAATATTTATGCCAATATTTTTATCCCCTGGCAGGTTAATGTCGACGATGACGAAATGACATGTCGTCACCGCGTCGAAACGGCAGTAACTGCGCTCGTCTGCCATTAAAAACAATAAGTTAAAAGTTGGCATGGAAAATGCTTAACGCAGGCATCTCTGTTAAACGGGTAACCTGACATGACTATTTGGGAAATAAGCGAAAAGGCCGATTACATCGCGCAACGGCATCGTCGCCTACAGGACCAGTGGCATATTTACTGCAACTCGCTGGTTCAGGGGATCACCCTCTCGAAAGCGCGCCTGCATCACGCAATGAGCTGCGCGCCGGAAAGGGATCTTTGCTTTGTCCTGTTTGAGCACTTTCGTATTTACGTCGCGTTGGCGGATGGTTTTAACAGCCACACCATTGAGTACTACGTTGAAACCAAAGATGGCGAAGATAAACAATTGATTGCACAGGCGCAGCTCGATATCGACGGCAAGGTTGACGAACGGGTTAACAACCGCGATCGCGAGCAGGTGCTGGAGCACTATCTGGAAAAAATCGCCAGCGTTTACGACAGCCTCTATACCGCTGTAGAAACCAACTCGCCGGTTAATTTGCGCCAATTGGTAAAGGGAAACAGCCCGGCGGTATAAGCCTGAGGCGTTGCCCGCTTTGATTCGCGATGTGGCGTTGCGCCATGTCATGAATGTTTTGGGGATGGGCGTGTCGATAAGTGTCGAAAATGACATTTCAACGGCATGTTTTCGTCAAAAATGACAATCACCTGAGGAATGCCTGGTGAATCGTTTTGTAATTGCTGACTCCACTCTCTGTATCGGCTGCCACACCTGTGAGGCCGCCTGTTCAGAGACGCATCGCCAGCATGGCCTGCAGTCAATGCCGCGCCTGAAAGTGATGCTGAATGAAAAAGAATCTGCGCCGCAGCTTTGTCACCACTGTGAAGATGCGCCATGCGCCACGGTATGCCCGGTTAACGCGATTAATCGCGTTGACGGCGCTGTCCAGCTTAATGAAAGCCTGTGCGTGAGCTGCAAACTGTGCGGTATTGCCTGTCCGTTTGGCGCTATTGAGTTTTCCGGCAGCCGTCCGCTGCATATTCCGGCGAACGCCAATACGCCGAAAGCGCCGCCCGCGCCGCCAGCGCCTGCGCGCGTCAGTACGTTGCTCGACTGGGTGCCGGGCGTACGCGCTATTGCGGTGAAATGCGACCTGTGCAGCTTTGACGAGCAAGGCCCGGCCTGTGTGCGGATGTGCCCGACTAAAGCGCTACACCTGGTGGATAACACGGATATCGCCCGCGCCAGCAAACGTAAACGTGAGCTGACGTTTAATACCGATTTTGGCGATCTCACCTTGTTTCAGCAGGCTCAGAGTGGGGATGCATAATGAGTTCACTTTCACTGATTACTAGCGGCGTCGCGTGGTTTGCCGCCGCCGCCGTTCTGGCGTTTCTGTTTTCGTTTCATAAAGCGCTGAGCGGCTGGATTGCCGGTATCGGCGGCGCGGTCGGCAGCCTGTGTACGGCTGGCGCGGGGTTCACCGCGCTGACCAGCGCCGTTACGGTGAGCGGCGTGATGCCGTTTACCGGCCACATGCTGCAAATAACGCCGCTGAATGCTATCTGGCTGATTACGCTGGGGCTGTGCGGTCTGTTCGTCAGCCTGTTCAATATCGACTGGCATCGCCATCCACAGGTAAAAGCCAACGGACTGTTGATCAACCTGCTGATGGCGGCAGCTGTCTGCGCCGTGGTCGCCAGTAATCTGGGGACGATGGTGGTGATGGCGGAAATCATGGCGCTCTGCGCCGTGTTCCTCACCGGCGGTAGCAAAGAGGGCAAACTGTGGTTTGCGCTGGGCCGTCTCGGTACGCTGCTGCTGGCAATCGCCTGCTGGCTGGTGTGGCAGCGCTACGGCACGCTGGATCTGGGGCTGCTGGATCAACGCGCTCAGCAACTGCCGCTGGGCTCCGATATCTGGCTGCTCGGCGTTATCGGTTTTGGTCTGCTGGCCGGGATTATCCCGCTACACGGTTGGGTGCCGCAGGCGCACGCCAACGCCAGCGCTCCCGCCGCCGCGCTGTTCTCGACCGTGGTGATGAAGATCGGGCTGCTGGGCATTCTCACGCTATCTCTGCTTGGCGGCAATGCGCCGCTGTGGTGGGGCGTGGCGCTGTTGGTGCTTGGGATGATCACCGCCTTTGTCGGTGGTTTGTACGCGCTGATGGAGCATAACATTCAGCGCTTGCTGGCCTATCACACGCTGGAAAATATCGGCATCATTTTGCTCGGTCTGGGCGCAGGCGTTACCGGGATTGCTCTCAATCAGCCGGTACTGATCGCGCTGGGTCTGACCGGCGGGCTCTATCACCTGCTGAACCATAGCCTGTTCAAAAGCGTGCTGTTTCTGGGCGCGGGCAGCATCTGGTTCCGTACCGGTCATCGCGATATCGAAAAACTGGGCGGTATTGGTAAACGGATGCCGGTTATTTCTATCGCCATGCTGGTCGGTCTGATGGCGATGGCGGCGCTGCCGCCGCTGAACGGCTTTGCCGGCGAGTGGGTGATTTACCAGTCCTTCTTCAAACTGGGCAACAGCGGTGCGTTTGTTGGTCGTCTGTTAGGACCGCTGCTGGCGGTTGGCCTGGCGATTACCGGCGCGCTGGCGGTGATGTGTATGGCGAAAGTTTACGGCGTGACGTTCCTTGGCGCGCCGCGCACGAAGGAAGCTGAAAATGCCAGCTGCGCGCCGATCCTGATGGGCGTCAGCGTGGTGGCATTGGCGATTTGCTGCGTACTGGGCGGGGTTGCCGCGCCGTGGCTGCTGCCGATGATTTCCACTGCGGTACCGTTGCCGCTGGAAACCGCGCACACCACCGTATCGCAGCCGATGATCACGCTGCTGTTGGTCGCCTGTCCGCTACTGCCGTTCATCATTATGGCGATGTTCAAAGGCAACCGTCTGCCGTCGCGTTCTCGCGGCGCGGCCTGGGTGTGCGGCTACGACCATGAGCAGTCGATGGTGATTACCGCGCACGGTTTCGCCATGCCGGTGAAAGAGGCCTTTGCCCCGGTACTCAAATTGCGTAAATGGCTGAACCCGGTATCGCTGGTACCGGGCTGGCAGAACGCGGCGGCCGCGGTGCTGTTCCGTCGTCTGGCGCTGATTGAGCTGGCGGTGCTGGTGGTGATTGTGGTTTCACGAGGAGCCTGAAAATGAGTGTGTTTTATCCGTTAATTCAGGCGCTGGTGCTATTTGCCGTTGCGCCATTGCTGTCCGGTATTACTCGCGTGGCGCGCGCCCGTCTACACAATCGCCGAGGGCCGGGCGTGTTGCAGGAGTACCGCGACATTATCAAACTGCTCGGTCGTCAGAGTATTGCGCCCGCTGATTCTGGCTGGGTTTTTCGCCTGACGCCGTTTGTGATGGTCGGCGTGATGCTGACTATCGCCACCGCGCTGCCGGTCGTCACCGTTGGATCTCCGTTGCCGCAACTGGGTGATTTAATCACCCTGATTTACCTGTTCGCGATTGCACGCTTCTTCTTCTCTATTGCAGGCCTGGATACCGGCAGCCCGTTCACCGCGATCGGCGCCAGCCGTGAAGCGATGCTCGGCGTGCTGGTGGAGCCGATTCTGCTGCTGGGTCTGTGGGTCGCCGCGCAGGTGGCGGGTTCAACTCATATCAGCAATATCGCCGATACCATTTATCACTGGCCTGTCGCGCGCAGTATTCCGCTGATTCTGGCGCTGTGCGCCTGCGCCTTCGCCACCTTTATCGAAATGGGCAAGCTGCCGTTCGACCTGGCGGAAGCGGAGCAGGAGTTGCAGGAAGGGCCGTTGACCGAATACAGCGGTAGCGGCTTTGCGGTGCTGAAATGGGGCATCAGCCTTAAGCAACTGGTGGTGCTGCAAATGTTCGTCGGCGTGTTTCTGCCGTGGGGACAGATGGAAACCTTCAGCGCAGGCGGACTGTTGCTGGCGCTGGTGATTGCCATCGTCAAGCTGATTGTCGGCGTACTGGTGATCGCCCTGTTTGAAAACAGCATGGCGCGACTGCGTTTTTGCGCCACTTCACGCGTGACCTGGGCCGGTTTTGGGTTTGCGTTTTTAGCCTTCGTCTCCTTGCTGGCGGCGTGATTTAAGAGAGTTTGAGCATGTCTGAAGAAAAATTAGGTCAACAATACCTTGCGGCGCTGCACCAGGCGTTTCCGGGCGTCGTGCTGGACGAAGCCTGGCAGACCAAAGATCAGCTGACTATTACGGTGAAAGTAAACTATCTGCCGGAAGTGGTGGAGTTTCTTTACTACCAGCAGGGTGGGTGGCTGTCGGTGCTGTTCGGTAATGACGAACGCCAGTTGTGCGGCCACTATGCCGTTTATTACGTACTGTCGATGGAGCAGGGCACGAAGTGCTGGATTACCGTTCGCGTTGAAGTGGATGCCAATAAGCTGGAATTCCCATCCGTTACGCCGCGCGTGCCGGCTGCCGTGTGGGGTGAGCGCGAAGTACGCGACATGTACGGTTTAATCCCGGTCGGTCTGCCGGACGAGCGCCGTCTGGTGCTGCCGGACGACTGGCCGGATGAACTCTATCCGCTGCGTAAAGACAGTATGGATTATCGTCAGCGCCCGGCGCCGACCACCGATGCGGAAACCTACGAGTTCATTAACGAGCTGGGTGACAAGAAAAATAACGTGGTGCCGATTGGCCCGCTGCATGTTACTTCCGATGAACCGGGCCACTTCCGTCTGTTCGTCGATGGCGAAAACATTATCGACGCCGACTACCGCCTGTTCTACGTCCACCGTGGTATGGAAAAACTGGCGGAAACCCGCATGGGTTATAACGAAGTCACCTTCCTGTCGGATCGCGTGTGTGGTATCTGCGGCTTCGCCCACAGCACCGCCTACACCACTTCCGTGGAAAACGCGATGGGCATTCAGGTGCCGGAGCGTGCGCAAATGATCCGCGCTATTCTGCTGGAAGTGGAACGCCTGCACTCGCATCTGCTCAACCTTGGCCTGGCCTGTCACTTCACCGGCTTTGACTCCGGCTTTATGCAGTTCTTCCGCGTGCGTGAAACCTCCATGAAAATGGCAGAGATACTGACCGGGGCGCGCAAAACTTACGGACTGAACCTGATCGGCGGGATTCGCCGCGATCTGCTCAAAGAGGACATGATCCAGACCCGTCAACTGGCGCAGCAGATGCGTCGTGACGTGCAGGAGCTGGTGGACATGCTGCTGAGCACGCCGAATATGGAACAGCGTACCGTGGGTATCGGTCGTCTGGACCCGGAAATTGCCCGCGACTTCAGTAATGTCGGCCCGATGGTGCGCGCCAGCGGTCACGCCCGCGACACCCGCGCCGACCACCCGTTTGTCGGTTACGGTCTGCTGCCGATGGAAGTACATAGCGAGCAGGGCTGCGATGTGATTTCTCGTCTGAAAGTCCGTATCAACGAAGTTTACACCTCGCTGAATATGATCGATTTCGGTCTGGATAATCTACCGGGCGGCCCGCTGATGGTGGAAGGCTTTACCTATATTCCGCACCGTTTTGCGCTCGGTTTCGCTGAAGCGCCGCGTGGTGACGATATCCACTGGAGCATGACCGGCGACAACCAGAAGCTGTACCGCTGGCGCTGCCGTGCGGCGACCTACGCCAACTGGCCAACGCTGCGCTATATGCTGCGCGGCAACACCGTTTCTGATGCGCCGCTGATTATCGGCAGCCTCGACCCGTGCTACTCCTGTACCGACCGGATGACCGTGGTCGATGTGCGTAAGAAGAAGAGCAAAGTCGTGCCGTACAAAGAACTTGAGCGCTACAGCATTGAGCGTAAAAACTCGCCGCTGAAATAAGGAATCGCCATGTTTACCTTTATCAAAAAAGTTATCAAAACCGGCACGGCGACCTCGTCTTATCCGCTGGAGCCGATTGCGGTTGATAAAAACTTCCGCGGCAAGCCGGAACATAATCCGCAGCAGTGCATCGGCTGCGCCGCCTGCGTTAACGCCTGTCCGTCGAACGCCCTGACGGTAGAAACCGATCTTGCGACTAATGAGCTGGCGTGGCAGTTCAATCTTGGCCGCTGCATCTTCTGCGGTCGCTGCGAAGAAGTTTGCCCGACGGCGGCGATCAAACTGTCGCAAGAGTACGAACTGGCAGTGTGGAAGAAAGAAGATTTCCTGCAACAGTCCCGCTTTGCGCTGTGCAACTGCCGCGTGTGTAATCGTCCTTTCGCCGTACAGAAAGAGATCGACTACGCCATTGCGCTGCTTGCGCACAACGGAGACAGCCGCGCGGAAAACCACCGCGAAAGCTTTGAGACCTGCCCGGACTGTAAGCGTCAGAAATGCCTGGTGCCGTCCGACCGTATTGAACTGACTCGCCATATGAAAGAGGTCAGCTAATGAGCAATTTATTAGGCCCGCGTGACGCCAACGGCATTCCGGTACCGATGACGGTGGATGAATCCATCGCCAGCATGAAGGCGTCTCTACTGAAAAATATTAAGCGTTCGGCATACGTTTACCGCGTGGATTGCGGCGGCTGTAACGGCTGTGAAATCGAAATCTTTGCGACGCTTTCGCCGCTGTTTGATGCCGAGCGTTTCGGCATCAAAGTGGTACCGTCGCCGCGTCATGCCGATATTCTGCTGTTTACCGGCGCGGTGACCCGCGCCATGCGCTCTCCGGCACTGCGCGCCTGGCAGTCGGCGCCGGACCCAAAAATCTGTATCTCTTACGGCGCCTGCGGCAACAGCGGCGGTATTTTCCACGATCTGTACTGCGTGTGGGGCGGTACCGACAAAATCGTCCCGGTGGATGTGTATATTCCAGGCTGCCCGCCAACGCCTGCCGCCACGCTGTATGGCTTTGCGATGGCGCTTGGCCTGCTGGAGCAGAAAATCCACGCCCGCGCGCCGGGTGAGCTGGACGATCAGCCCGCAGAGATCCTGCATCCGGATATGGTGCAGCCGCTGCGCGTGAAGGTGGATCGCGCGGCGCGCCGGCTGGCGGGTTATCGCTATGGTCGTCAGATCGCCGATGATTACCTGACACAGTTGGGGCAGGGCGAGCAGCAAGTGGCGCGTTGGCTGGAAGCGGAAAACGATCCGCGTTTAACCGAAATTGTCACCCATCTCAATCATGTTGTTGAAGAGGCGCGTATCCGATGAGCGAACAGGTGGTGTTCAGTCAACTGAGCCGTAAGTTTATTGATGAGAACGATGCGACGCCTGCCGAGGCGCAGCAGGTTGTCTATTACAGCCTGGCGATTGGTCACCACCTGGGGGTTATCGATTGTCTGGAGGCCGCGCTCACCTGCCCATGGGATGAGTATCTGGCGTGGATCGCCACCCTGGAAGCCGGTAGCGATGCCCGGCGTAAAATGGAAGGCGTGCCGAAGTATGGCGAGATCGTCATCGATTTCAACCATGTGCAAATGCTGGCGCGCGCGTTTGATGAGGCGCGCGCCGCGCAGACCCCGCAGCAGCAAGAATGGAGCAAACTGATGCTCAGTATGCTGCATGACATTCATCAGGAAAGCGCCATCTACCTGATGGTGAGGAGGCTTCGTGACTGACGTTTTACTCTGTGTCGGCAACAGCATGATGGGCGACGACGGCGCAGGCCCGTTACTGGCGGAAATGTGCGCGGCGCAGCCGAAGGGTAATTGGGTGGTGATTGATGGCGGCAGCGCGCCGGAAAACGACATTGTGGCGATTCGCGAACTGCGCCCGCAGCGTCTGTTGATTGTCGACGCCACCGACATGGGGCTTAATCCGGGCGAGATCCGCATTATCGATCCGGATGATATCGCCGAAATGTTTATGATGACCACCCACAATATGCCGCTCAACTACCTGGTCGATCAGCTGAAAGAGGATGTCGGCGAGGTGATTTTTGTTGGTATTCAGCCGGATATCGTCGGGTTTTATTATCCGATGACTCAACCGATTAAGGACGCGGTAAACATCGTCTATCAGCGCCTGGAAGGCTGGCAGGGAAACGGCGGATTTGCCGCGCTGGAAGCGCCGGAGGCGTAAAATGCGCACATATTTAGGGAGAATTTGTGTTACACGGCAAAGGCGGTAAGAAGGACGTGAAGATTATCGTATGGAGCGGACTGCTATTTTTCTGCATCGCCGCGCGCGCACTGGCCACCGGTTTTGTCGGTTACCTGCCGATGAGCGACGGTGAATATGCGCAAAAGCGTGCGCTGAAGCCGCTGTTGACCCTGCCTTATTCTGTATCGCCTGACCAGACCTGGCATTTTCGCCAGGTCGGAGTCAGTGGCGTGACGCTACTGCCGGAGCCGAAAAAAGATAACGAATGGCGGATTAGCGGAAAAGACAGAGCCGGTAATTCGTGGGTTGTCCCGGTGGGAATGCTGATTAATTTGGCGGGTAATGCGCAATTTTATCGCGCTGACCTCGATCGTAACGGCATTCAGGATCTGGTTATCTGGTTGGGCAATCCTGGGTTGGGCCTGGCGCCGAGCGCGCAATACATCATTTTCACCTTTCTCAAGAATGGCCGCCCCTGCGTCTTTGAACCGTGGGGGTTTTATACCGCCACCGATACTGGCGTCGATGATTTGCTTGATTTACAGGGCAATGGGCGCACGCAACTGTTGGATATGCAGTTTGACTCAGGCTACTGGATAACCAATTTATATCAGGTGAAGGACGCCCGCTGGCAGCGCGTACACGGCTGGTTTGGCCGGTTGAGTTATCCGGCGCTGACCCGTTTTAATCACTATCCTGGCCGTAAATTAATTATCAAACCTATTGCCGGAAGGAATCCGCAAACGGACGATCTTTCCCTTACGCAGCGCTGTTTAATACGCGGTAACGTATTGCCAGGCGTTAATCAGGATTGATGTCAGTTGCGGTGCAGAGTTGACTGGCTATCACTGCAAATCTTGACCACCACTGGCGACATTACGTGTCATCGACACTTGTGACGATGACACGTAAATGCTCACGAAAATAGAAAGAATGTTCTTAAATAACAATGAAATAAAAATTGGCACGATTCGTGTATATATCGGCACATCATCTGTTATTGCTGGAGAATTTGATGAACCGTTTCATCATTGCAGACGCGAGTAAGTGCATTGGTTGCCGTACCTGTGAAGTGGCTTGCGTCGTATCCCATCAGGAAAATCAGGATTGCGCATCGCTGACCCCTGAAACCTTTTTACCTCGTATCCATGTCATCAAAGGCGTGAACGTTTCCACGGCAACGCTGTGTCGCCAGTGTGAAGACGCGCCGTGCGCCAACGTTTGCCCGAATGGCGCCATCAGCCGTGACAAAGGTTTTGTTCATGTGATGCAGGAACGTTGCATTGGCTGTAAAACTTGCGTAGTGGCATGTCCTTACGGCGCCATGGAAGTGGTGGTACGTCCGGTGGTTCGCAATAGCGGCGCGGGGCTGAACGTGCGTGCCGAAAAAGCCGAAGCCAACAAGTGCGATCTGTGTCACCACCGTGAAGCCGGTCCGGCCTGTATGGCCGCTTGCCCAACGCACGCCCTCATCTGCGTGGACCGCAATAAGCTTGAACAGCTGAGCGCGGAAAAACGCCGTCGTGCAGCGCTGGATTCAACGGCATCGCTGCTTTTCTGATTTCTGCGATTGCGCGTAGAATACGCCACAAAGCATTGCCGGATGGCGGCATCAATGCCTTATCCGGTCTACGGTCCGTGCGGTTGTAGGCCTGATAAGCGTCGCGTCATCAGGCATCCGGGTTCGATGATGGCGGGAAAATAAGATGGCGATAGACACACCTTCCGGCGTACAGCTACGCATTCGGGGCAAAGTACAGGGCGTCGGTTTTCGTCCTTTTGTCTGGCAGCTGGCGCAGCAGTTGCGATTACACGGCGACGTGTGTAATGACGGCGACGGCGTCGTCGTTCGGCTGCTGGAAGAGCCGTCGCAATTTATTGCCGCGCTCTATCAGGATTGCCCGCCGCTGGCGCGCATTGACAGCGTTGAACACGCGTCGTTGGTATGGGAGCGCGCACCGACGGATTTCACCATTCGTCAGAGCGCAGGCGGTTCGATGAACACGCAAATCGTGCCGGATGCGGCGACCTGCCCGGCATGTCTTGCCGAGATGAATACCCCAGGCGAGCGGCGCTACCGTTATCCTTTCATCAATTGCACCCACTGCGGACCACGCTTCACCATTATTCGCGCTATGCCCTATGACCGGCCATTTACGGTGATGGCGGCGTTTCCCTTGTGTCCGGAATGCGACAGCGAATACCGCGATCCGTACGATCGCCGTTTTCATGCCCAGCCCGTTGCCTGTCCGTCATGCGGGCCGCATCTTGAGTGGCGGAGCCAACATGAACGAGCGGAAAAAGAGGCGGCTTTGCAGGCGGCGGTCGCCCAACTGAACGCCGGAGGCATTATTGCCGTTAAAGGGCTGGGTGGTTTTCATCTGGCCTGCGATGCGCGCAACGATAACGCAGTGGCGATGCTGCGGGCGCGTAAACATCGCCCGGCGAAACCATTGGCGGTGATGTTGCCCACGGCGCAAACGCTGCCGAGCGCGGCGCGTTCGCTGCTGACCACGCCAGCGGCCCCGATTGTGCTGGTGGATAAGCAGTATGTACCTTCGCTGAGTGAGGGCATCGCGCCAGGACTTACGGAGGTGGGTGTGATGCTGCCAGCCAACCCATTGCAACACCTCTTGTTGCAGGAGCTCAATTACCCGCTGGTGATGACATCCGGCAACCTGAGCGGCAAACCGCCCGCCATCACCAACGAACAGGCGCTGGACGATTTACACGATATTGCCGATGGTTTTCTGTTGCACAATCGCGACATTGTACAGCGCATGGACGACTCTGTTGTGCGCGATAGCGGCGAAATGCTGCGTCGTTCGCGGGGATACGTGCCGGACGCGATTGCGTTGCCGCCCGGATTTCGCGATGTGCCGCCGATACTTTGTCTGGGCGCGGATCTGAAAAACACGTTCTGTCTGGTACGCGGCGAACAGGCGGTTGTCAGCCAACATTTGGGCGATCTCAGCGATGACGGTATCCAGGCGCAGTGGCGCGAGGCATTGCGTTTGATCCAGTCAATCTACGATTTTACGCCAGAGCGTATCGTCTGTGATGCGCATCCGGGCTATGTTTCCAGTCAGTGGGCCAGTGAGATGCGTCTACCGACAGAGACGGTGTTACACCATCATGCCCATGCGGCGGCTTGCCTGGCCGAGCATGGTTGGCCGCTGGACGGCGGAGAGGTGATTGCCCTGACGGTAGACGGTATCGGCATGGGCGAGAATGGCGCGCTATGGGGCGGAGAATGTTTGCGGGTCAATTATCGCGAATGCGAACATTTAGGCGGTTTACCCGCCGTGGCGCTGCCGGGAGGCGATCTGGCTGCCAAACAGCCGTGGCGTAATCTGTTGGCGCAGTGCCTGCGCTTTGTGCCGGACTGGCAGGATTATCCGGAGACAGCGGGGCTGCAACAGCAAAACTGGAATGTCCTGGCGCGCGCCATTGAGCGCGGCGTCAATGCCCCGTTGGCCTCTTCCTGCGGGAGGTTGTTCGACGCGGTGGCTGCCGCGCTTCGCTGCGCGCCAGCATCGCTTAGCTATGAGGGCGAGGCCGCCTGCGCGCTGGAGGCGCTGGCCTCTCAATGCGCTAACGTTGAGCATCCGGTAACGATGCCGCTTAACGGCGCTCAACTGGACGTCGCTGTTTTCTGGCGGCAATGGTTGAACTGGCAGGCCACGCCCGCGCAACGCGCCTGGGCTTTTCATGATGCGCTGGCGTGCGGGTTTGCCACGCTAATGCGCCAGCAGGCTACGGCGCGGGGGATAACCACTCTGGTCTTCAGCGGCGGGGTGATACACAACCGCTTACTGCGCGCGCGTCTTGCCTTTTATCTTTCTGATTTTAAATTGTTATTTCCGCAGCGGTTACCGGCGGGCGACGGCGGGCTGTCGTTTGGACAGGGCGTGATTGCCGCAGCGCGAGCATTAAGGGAAGTGTAGGGCACCGGATGGCGGCTGCACCTTATCCGGCCTGTAAACAGATGCTCACTCGTAGGCCGGATAAGACGCGAAGCGGCGCCATCCGGCATCACAGGCTTATACGGACAACGTTTTCAGCAGTGCAAAGGCCTCTTTCATGCGGTCTTCACTCACCACAAAGGCGCGTAGTTGGCCTTCTCCGCTCATGCCTTTGGCAATCATACCGTCAGATTCTGCGGTAATCTGCCAGCTCAAATCGCGGCGCTGAGTTTCTCCCGCCAGATGCAGCGGCAGTTCCGGCGTTTTGACTTTGACCAGCATCGCCGGTAGCTTCAGCGGCGCGTTGCCACCAAGTAGATTTTTCGCCAGGTACATCGCGCTTAACTGGATCGGTTGCAGGAAGGGCAGCACCTGACCGTTGATCTCCGCGCAATCGCCGATCGCATAAATATCCGGGTGACTGGTCTGTAGATAGCTATCCACGCAGACGCCGCGGTTGACGGCTACCCCGGCGCGGCGCGCCAGAGCGGTTTCCGGGCGTAAGCCGGTGGCGGCAATCACCGCATCGACCTCAATACTATGCTGGCTTACCAGCGTAGCGCGGATACCGGCTTCGGTTTTCTCCAGTTTTTGCAACTGCGATTTCAGCAGCAGATGCACCCCCATATCGGTCAGGTGATGCTGTAAGCGACTGCTCACTTCCGGTGGCATCAGTGAGGCGAGAAGGCTGGCGGCGTTATCCATCAGCGTTACCGTTTTCCCGGCGCGGCAGAAATCCATCGCTAATTCACTGCCAATGAGACCGCCGCCGACAATCAGCACTCGCTGCGCGTCGCGCAGTTGTGTCTCACAGGCGCGGTACTCCTGCTGGCTATTCAAAGTAAGCATTAACTCACGTCCTGCAATCGGCGGCACAAAGGCTGTCGCCCCGGTCGCCAGTACCAGCTTGTCGTACTGCCACTGCTTATCCTGACTTTTCACCACATGGGCATCGGCATCAATGTCAGCAACCCAGGTATGCGGGAACAGTCGTAGATTAAACTGTTCAGCAAATTCCCCCGCTAACTGGCGGGTGAGATCATCGGCGCGCTGCGACTGGCTGATAACGTGGCTGAGATCGGGCTTGTTGTACTCATCCATGCTGTCCGCCGCAATCAGGGTTAACGGCACATGCGCATCTTGTTTACGGATATTTTTGACGAGCTGGCGGGCGGCGAAGCCCGACCCAATAATGATGATTCCCCGACTCATTTTGCCTCCGTCGCCAGTACGTCGAACACGTCTTTACCTAATGAACATTCCGGGCACAGGAAGTTATCCGGCACCTCGCTCCACGGCGTACCCGGCGCGACATCCTGCAACGGCTCGCCCAGCGCAGGGTCGTAAATCCACTGGCATACGCTGCATTGCATTTTAGGACCGAGGTCTGCGGCGGCGCAGGTTGTGATTTCTTCGGCTGGCGCGATTTGCTGTGTGGTTTCCGGCAGCGGAGCAAGCGCCCACTGACGGGCGATGTCGCGACCATGCTGACGGCACAACTCCAGCGCATCCAGATCCGGACGCCATTTCGCTTTCAGACTCAGGGACATTTCAAAACCGGCATCCTGTAAGCGCGTGGACAGTCGATCCACCGCGCCGCCGCTCCAGCCATGAGAACCGAAGGCGCTGGCGCGTTTGTTGCGAAAGCGCAGGCCGGTCATCTCTTCCACCAGACCAGCGATTTTCGGCATCATCACGTTGTTCATGGTAGAAGTGCCGACCAGCACGCCTTTCGAACGGAAGACGTTGGTCAATATTTCATTTTTATCGCTGCGGGCGACGTTAAAGATTTTGACCGCCACGTTGGGGTCCACTTCGTTGATACCCTGCGCGATGGCATCCGCCATCATGCGAGTATTGTTCGACATGGTATCGTAGAAAATAGTGATACGATCTTCCTGATAATCTGCCGCCCATTTCAGATACAGCTCCACGATTTGCGTTGGGTTGTCGCGCCATACCACGCCGTGTGAGGTGGCAATCATATCCACCGGCAGGTTGAAGCCGAGGATTTCGGTAATTTTTGGCGTTACCAGACGGCTGAACGGCGTCAGGATATTGGCGTAGTAGCGCTGGCATTGTTCAAACAGTTCAGTTTGGTCCACTTCATCATTGAACAGGCGCTCGTCGCAGTAGTGCTGACCAAAGGCGTCGTTGCTGAATAACACCGCGTCGCCGGTCATATAGGTCATCATGCTGTCCGGCCAGTGCAGCATCGGCGTTTCTACGAAGATCAACTGCTTGCCGTTGCCGATATCCAGCGTATCGCCGGTTTTCACCACCTTAAAATTCCATTCCGGGTGATGGTGATGGCCGTTGATAGAGTCAATGGCGTTGGCGGTACAGTAGATAGGCGTGTCCGGGATCTGCGCCATCAGTTCGGTCAGCGCGCCTGCATGGTCTTCTTCGGCATGGTTAATGATGATGTAGTCGATGTCCGCGAGGTCGATTTCACTGCGCAGATTTTGCACAAACTCACGGCTAAACTTATGATCGACGGTATCGATCAGCACATTCTTTTCTTCACGAATGAGATAGCTGTTATAGCTGCTGCCACGCAGCGTTTTGTATTCAGTGCCGTGAAAATCACGTACTTCCCAGTCGCGTTGGCCAACCCAATGAATATTATTTTTAACCAGAATAGACATAACCACCTCAATTCATTCAACGTTTGCAAAAAGTTGTTTTGCTTATTGCAGGTAGTGTGCCAACTTTACATCTTATTGATTTATATAAAATTATAATAATTTTGTATTTTTGGTATAGTCAAAAAGACTATAAGTGATGCTGTCAATATGACACTATAGATTGTCAAAATGACAATGAGGTAACCATGAGTTTTTCCGTGGAGGTATTGGCGGGCATCGCCATTGAGTTACAACGCGGCATTGGGCATCAGGATCGTTTTCAGCGGCTGATTACTACGCTGCGTCAGGTGCTGGCGTGCGACGCCTCGGCGCTGCTGCGTTATGAATCACGACAATTTATTCCACTGGCGATTGATGGCCTGGCGCAGGACGTCCTCGGCAGACGTTTTACCCTGGAAGGGCATCCGCGCCTGGAAGCCATCGCCCGCGCGGGGGACGTGGTGCGTTTTCCGGCTGATAGCGATTTACCCGATCCGTATGACGGGTTAATTCCCGGACAGGAAAGCCTGAAAGTCCACGCCTGTGTTGGTCTGCCGCTGTTTGCCGGACAGAACCTCATCGGTGCGCTGACCCTTGATGCTATGACGCCGGAGCAGTTCGAGGTATTTAGCGATGAAGAACTACGGCTTGTCGCCGCGCTGGCCGCCGGGGCATTGAGTAATGCGCTGTTAATTGAACAACTGGAAAGCCAGAACATGCTGCCGGGGTCGTCAGGCGTGTTTGAACCGATAAAAGAGACGCACATGATCGGCCTGTCGCCGGCGATGACGCAGTTGAAAAAAGAGATCGAGATTGTGGCGGGCTCCGATCTTAACGTGCTGATCGGCGGTGAAACGGGGACCGGTAAAGAGCTGGTGGCGAAAGCTATTCACCAGGGCTCCCCCAGAGCGGTCAATCCGCTGGTCTATCTCAACTGCGCCGCGCTGCCGGAAAGCGTGGCGGAGAGCGAGTTGTTTGGTCATGTAAAAGGGGCTTTTACCGGGGCTATCAGTAATCGTAGCGGTAAGTTCGAAATGGCGGATAACGGTACGCTGTTTCTGGATGAGATTGGCGAACTGTCGCTGGCGCTACAGGCCAAGCTACTTCGCGTGTTGCAGTATGGCGATATTCAGCGCGTCGGCGACGATCGTAGCCTGCGCGTGGATGTGCGGGTGTTGGCGGCAACCAACCGTGACCTGCGTGAAGAGGTGCTGGCAGGGCGTTTTCGCGCCGATCTGTTCCATCGCCTGAGCGTTTTCCCGCTCTTTGTGCCGCCGCTGCGCGAGCGCGGCGATGATGTGGTGCTGCTGGCTGGCTATTTTTGCGAGCAGTGCCGACTGCGGCTGGGGCTGTCCCGCGTGGTGCTGAGTACCGGCGCGCGCCGCCATTTGCTCAACTATGGCTGGCCGGGCAACGTCCGGGAGCTGGAACATGCCATTCACCGTGCGGTTGTACTGGCGAGAGCGACCCGGGCAGGGGATGAGGTGATACTGGAGGCACAGCATTTTGCCTTGTCAGAGGACGTTTTACCCGCGCCGCCTGCGGAAAGCTTTCTGGCGCTGCCGACTTGCCGCAATTTGCGCGAATCGACGGAGAACTTCCAGCGAGAGATGATTCGCCAGGCGCTGGCGCAAAATAATCATAACTGGGCGGCCAGCGCGCGGGCGCTGGAAACCGACGTCGCCAACCTGCACCGGCTGGCGAAACGTCTGGGACTGAAGGATTAGATAATCCCCGCCTGGTAGAAATCCTGCAGGTTAATGGCGCCGGTGAGTTTGCCGTTTTCATCGACCACTGGCGCGGCGGTAATTTTGCGTTTCATCAGGAGCTCTTTGGCGTCAATGGCGCGGCTTTGCGCCTGGAGCGTAATACCGTTGGGCGTCATGGCTTCGCTTACCGGCGTGGTGAGCGCGCCGCCGCCCACCAGCCAGCGACGCAGGTCGCCGTCGGTAAAGACGCCTTTCACAACATGTTGCTCATCGCAAACCGCCACCAGCCCCAGCCCGGTACGGCTAAGTTCCAGCATGGCATCCATCACGCTGGTGGCAAGCATCACCTGCGGTATTGCATCACCCTGGCGCATCAGGTGATGCACATTATTGAGCAA
This sequence comes from Salmonella sp. A29-2, assembly GCF_020150755.1. Classification (NCBI taxonomy): domain Bacteria; kingdom Pseudomonadati; phylum Pseudomonadota; class Gammaproteobacteria; order Enterobacterales; family Enterobacteriaceae; genus Salmonella; species Salmonella sp. A29-2. The sequence goes on from NZ_CP083731.1 coordinate 1,069,255, forward strand.
ACGCGCGCCCAGTGCGCCAGCCGGATGCGAACGGGCGAAATCTTCTTCGTTAAAACCGCGCGCCTGCATGACCGCCATCGCCAGCGCATCGCCCATCATCAGCGTATTGACGGTACTGGATGTCGGCGCCAGATGCATCGGACAGGCTTCACGCTCGACGGAAATATCCAGAACGGCTTTTGCCGCTCGCCCCAGCGGAGAGTGAGGTTTACCGGTCATCGCCAGCAGCGCGACGGATTTATCTTCCAGACGCGGGATGATGAGGTCGAGTTCTTTTGCGCCGCCGGAATAGGAGATAAATAACATCACGTCGCGGCTTTCAATCATCCCCAGATCGCCATGTAGTGCTTCCGCCGGATGAACAAAAAAAGCGGGAGTACCGGTACTGGCAAGCGTCGCGGCGATTTTTTTACCAATATGACCTGACTTGCCAATGCCGGAAACGATCACTTTGCCTTCACAGTGAATAATGATATTGGCGGCGCGGACAAAATCATCGCCCAGACGCTCCGGCAGACGGCTGGCTTCCTGTAGCTCCAGCATTAAGGTCTGACGGCCCGCGTTTAGTAGTGCATCACTCATTGCTTTCTCCGGTTATGATTACTTCAATCCCTTTTGCTTCCAGCGCCTGACGAAATGCCGGATCGATCCCCGCGTCCGTGATCAGTTTGTCGACGGTTTCCAGACTGCACACCACATTGGGGCTTTTACGACCAAATTTTGAGGAGTCCGCCATCAGAATCACCTCGCGTGCTGCATTGCACATTGCGTTACTGACGGTGTAAACCTCATTGAACGTGGTCACACCGACATTCAGGTCAATACCGTCAGTTCCCATGAAAAGTTTATCAAAGCTGAATTGCTCAAAGGCGTTTTCCGCCAGTTGACCGTGAAACGACGCCGATTTTTTACGGAAGGTGCCGCCGGGCATCAGGATAGTTTGTTCGTTGTCCAGTTCCGATAGCGCGTTAACAATATGGAGGCTGTTGGTCATCACCGTGATGTTGCTAAAACGCGAAAGCAACGGCACCATCTGTAACACGGTACTTCCGGCGTCCAGAATAATGGAATCGCCATCATGGATATATTTCACAGCGGCTGCGGCTATCAGCGCTTTTTTGTGGGTGTTGATAAGCGTTTTGTGATCAATAGGCGGATCGGACTCTTCTTTATTCAACACCACGCCGCCATAGGTGCGGATGACGGTTCCGGCATTTTCCAGAATGACCAGATCTTTACGGATAGTGGTGCCTGTCGTGTCAAAGTACTGGGCCAGTTCTTCAACCGAGCATTTTCCCTGTTTTTGCAGGTGCTCCAGAATCGCGGCCTGACGCTGACGAGGTTTCATAGGCGTGATTACCCTGACTTATGTATTTACCCGTCATACTTCACGCTGCATGTGCGTTGGCTTTCCTCGCTTACCCCGGTCACGTACTGATGTACGCTCCTGGGATTCACTGCGTCGCCGCCTTCCTGCAACTCGAATTATTTAGGGTATTGGTTGCAAAATGATAATTTCGCAAGCTATACGCATTCACAACGAAATTACCCATGTTTCAGTTTAAGCGCCAATGATAGTGCATTCTGCGCGAGCGAATCATGGGGAAAGATCACATCAGGCTGTAATTCATGCAAATGTTTTCCTTGCATTGCGGCAATTTTAACCGGTCTGGCGAATACCGTAAGGCCTTTCATCAATAAAGTGTCCGTCACCCGCTGCTGTTCGTCCAGCGCCACGGCAACCACCACCCGGGGCTTAAAACGCCCGCCGGAGCGCCCGACGCCGACCCGCCCCTGTTGGCTAAGTTTATCGAAAGCCCGATTAAAGCGGGAAATCTGCCAGCCGCCCAGCGCCAGCTGCGCACACCAGGCGATAACGGCGACGGTAATCAGAGTGGAAACCATAATGTGCTCCTGTTGGTTTGCCTGATGGCGGCGTAACCGTCTTATCCGGCCTACGGCGCCATCCGGCAATTCACGGTCAGAACATCACTTGACCGCCGGTTACGTTGATCGACTGCCCGGTGCAATAAGACGCTTTCGGGCTGGCATAAAATAGCAGCATGTTCAGCACATCCTGATAATCACACCCGCGTTTGAGCGGTACCTTATCAATGTAATACTGTTCCACCTCGTCGGGCTTAATGCCCAGTTTAGTGGCGTATTGCGGCAGCAGTGACTGGAACATCGGCGATTTCAACAGGTTGCCGAGCATCAACGAGTGTACGGTAATGCCGTATTCCGCCAGATCCAGCGCCAGAGACTGGGTTAACCCCACGCCGCCGAATTTCGCCGCGCTGTAGCCGGAGTTGTGTTTACTGCCCACTTTGCCGGATTTAGAGTTAATCTGAATAATGCGCCCCTGAATGCCGTCGCGGATCATCAGGCGGGAAAACTCACGGGCGCAGAGGAAATAGCCCACCAGATTCACCTGTAGCGAGCGGTCAAAATCGCCCAACTGGAAATCGCTGATAAACGCCGCTTTGGCGATACCCGCGCTGTAAACCAGCAGATCGACGCGCCCGAAAATCTCGTCTACGCCGCGGGACAGCGCCAGCACGCTCTGCTCGCTGGTGGCGTCGGCGCCAAAACCGTACGCCATACCTTCGCCAAAATCGGCGTTAATTTCCTGGGCGACATTCGCGGCTTTATCGCTTTGAATATCAACGACCGCCACGCGGTATCCTTCTTCTGCAAGCCCACGGCAAAGGAATGCCCCCAGGGTCTGGCCTCCGCCAATGACAACGGCAACTTGATTCATGTTTTTTCTCCTTAAGCGACAAACGTCAAAATACAGCCCGGCGCGATATCGTCCGGTACAGGCCCCGCAACGTGTACGGTGCCGGGAAATTCCGCTTCACGCAGACCATCGAAGCGCAAAGTGATATGCCCCAGTTCACGCAGGTTTTGCTCGGCTACGCTGCCGACCGCCGTGACCGGATAGCAATGTTGGCCCAATTCACACCGCGCGCCAGGCTGCAGCGCGCCGGTCAGTTCGCCATGACAATGGATGAAGCAAAATTCTTCGATATCCGCCGGCGCGCCTTCCCGAAACGTAATCAGCATCTGTTCGCCGAGCGCCTCCTTCGCGCTCTGGCCGATACGGGTGATGGTGGTTTGATAAATCACGCTCATGTCTGAACCTCTTATTGATAGATAAAGCCGGAAACAAACCAGGCGATAAGTACCGTGGGCGCGCCAGTCAGGAAGCGTCCGACCAGCACAGAAGGTACGCCGACGCGAACGGTGTCTTGTTTCGCTTCCGCCAGTGACAGGCCGACCGGGATAAAGTCGCAGGCCGCCTGCGCGTTAATCGCGAACAGGGCGGGAAGCGCCAGATGCGGGGGGATATTGCCCAGGCCTATCTGAACGCCGATCAGGACGCCAATGACCTGAGCGATAACCGCGCCAGGGCCGAGAAAGGGCGACAGCAGCGGGAAAGAGCAGATCAATGCCAGCGTCACCAGCCCCAGTGGATGGCTGGCTAATGGCGCCAGGCCGTGGGCGATCCAGTCGCCAAGACCTGAGGCCATAATGATGCCGATCAGCGCCGAAACGAACGCCATAAACGGCAGGATTGTTTTCAGGACCGTATCAATGGTGTCGCGACCGGACTGGAACAGTACCGCCACGGCGGAGCCCATTCCCATACCGACTTTTGCCAGCAGCCCGTCGCTCTGCTCGGTGATTTTTTTGCTGGTGTCGTAGTCACGTCCTAATGTCGTTTTGGCAGGCTGGGGACTGGCAGGCGTTTCGCCGACAAGAGTAATGTTTTCTTCTTTTACGCCGGAGACATAAATATCCTCAACAATATACTGCGCCAGTGGGCCGGACTTACCCGTCGAGTGAATATTAATGGTTGGAATCCGGCGTTTCGGATAGATACCGCAGCGCAGCGTACCGCCGCAGTCGATAATGGCCGCGCCGATCTCCGCTTCCGGTGGTTCGCCTTCTTTAAAGCCGTCCACCGCTTGCCAGCCTGTTAGTTGCGCCAGTTTGTCGACGATGGCCGGGCGCGTACCGGCTGTGATATAGACGATCTTTTTGCCTGGCGTAACGTCCAGTTCAAGCGGGCCGCCCCAGCCGCCGGCGCCTTTCTCAATACGAACCCGTGTCATGATACCGCTCCTGTCAGATGAACTTTCTGCTCAAGTTGAATCCCCATTTTTTTCTCAAAAATAGCGGTGGTGAGATCGGTGACCCAACCGCGGAAGAAGTTCGTCACCAGACCTACCAGCAGATAGCTCACCGCGAGCGGGCCGAGAGGAAGCCCTAACGTGGTGAGTCCGCTGGCGATACCCAGATAAACAAACAGTTCGCCGGGATTGATATGCGGAAACAGACCGTTCATGGAGTGACAGCTATAGGAGGCCGCCGCGTAATAGCTCGGCTTGTACTTCTCCGGCATAAAGCGTCCCAGGCTCAGGGTCATCGGATTACAAAAAACAAATGTCCCGATACACGGTAAAAGCAGGTAACGAGATAGCGGATTTCCGGCACAACGTTGGGCAAAACGCTCAATACGCTGCTGGCCGATAAAATTGATGAGCGCATTCATGATAACCAGCAGGCTTATCAGTAGCGGAAGAATACCTGTCACCATACCGGTAAACACCTCTCCGCCTTTCTGGAATAACCCGATGAACCACTCCGCACCATGTGTAATGGTTTCGATCATTGTTCTCTCCTGTAGGGTTTTTAGTTTTCTTGCTAATTTCCTGTTCATTGTAATCATGTTGAAAGATTAAAAAGTGTTATTGTGATCGCAAAATAAAAGAAAAATATTTTAAGTTGAAAGATTGCGGGAGTGGGGGAGCGGATACAAACTGAAAAGAGGAGAAAGGTGATTTATTCTCTTGTGCCGCTTCCTTGTGCGGCGGGGGATGCTTTACCATACTTCTCCCTGGCTGAATTTGTTTAATGGATGTCTCATGTTCAAGCGTCGTTATGTAGCGTTACTTCCACTTTGCGTATTGCTTGCTGCCTGTAGCAGCACGCCAAAATCTTCCGAGACTCAAGCGACGACGGGCACGTCTTCCGGCGGTTTCCTGCTTGAGCCGCAGCATAACGTCATGCAAATGGGCGGCGACTTCGCCAACAACCCTAATGCGCAGCAGTTCATTGATAAAATGGTCAGCAAACACGGTTTCGACCGTCAGCAGCTGCAGGAGATCCTCTCGCAGTCTAAAAGACTGGATTACGTCCTGCGTCTGATGGACAGACAAGCGCCGACCACTCAGCCGCCCGCCGGACCAAATGGCGCCTGGCTGCGCTACCGCAAACAATTTATTACGCCGGATAACGTGCAAAACGGCGTCGCGTTCTGGAATCAGTATGAAGACGCGCTGAACCGCGCCTGGCAGGTATACGGCGTACCGCCGGAAATCATTGTGGGCATCATCGGCGTGGAAACCCGCTGGGGACGTATCATGGGGAAAACGCGGATTCTGGACGCGCTGGCGACGCTGTCATTTAACTATCCGCGCCGGGCGGAATATTTCTCCGGCGAGCTGGAAACCTTCCTGCTCATGGCGCGCGATGAGCAAGACGATCCGCTCAATCTGAAAGGTTCCTTTGCCGGCGCGATGGGCTACGGCCAGTTTATGCCGTCTTCCTATAAAGAATATGCGGTCGATTTCAATGGCGATGGGCACATTAACTTGTGGGATCCGGTAGATGCCATCGGTAGCGTGGCGAACTACTTCAAGGCGCATGGTTGGGTGAAAGGCGATACGGTTGCGGTGCCAGCGAATGGTCAGGCGCCGGGACTGGCGAATGGTTTCAAAACAAAATACAGCCTCTCTCAGCTTGCCGCCGCAGGCTTAACGCCGCAGCAATCGTTGGGCAATCATCAGGAAGCCAGCCTGCTGCGTCTGGATATCGGTACGGGCTACCAGTACTGGTACGGCCTGCCGAACTTCTACACCATTACCCGATATAACCACAGCACGCATTATGCGATGGCGGTTTGGCAACTGGGCCAGGCGGTAGCGCTGGCGCGGGTGCGCTAATTTACGCTTAGGGAGGGGAGTCCCCCCTCCGCTATTATTATGGCTTTTTGGGCTGATTCTCTGCCTGCAAGTGGGATATCTTCTTTGATAGTGCCAGACTATATCCCAGACATCCCAGGCCTAAGATAATTTGACCGCCATCATACGGTTCAAAATAGCCTGACGACAATATATTCAGTACTCCCATTCCTAATGAACATACTCCACCCACAATTAACCACAGCCGTAGTTGACAGGTTTGTTTCAGTTTGTGCTGTGTGCTTTCCGTTTTTTTGAGTGACATCCTTGCTTTCTCTCCGTGCGTGTAAATTTAGCGACATGGTACTGCTATTTAGTCATGTGTTACCTCATTTCATTCTGCATAAATAACCTGCTGGCATTTTTTCGGAATCCGACTCGTAAAATCGACTGCTCGTCCCCATCTCTGGTGAGAAAGTGCTATCTTGTGCGGCAGGATTTCTAACTGACAGAGGTCATGATGACTGACAGTGAACTGATGCGGCTTAGCGAGCAGGTCGGGCTGGCGTTAAAAGCGCGCGGGGCGACCGTAACGACAGCAGAGTCCTGTACCGGCGGCTGGCTGGCGAAAGCCATTACCGACACCGCCGGAAGCTCCGCCTGGTTTGAACGCGGCTTTGTCACCTATAGTAATGAAGCCAAAGCGCAGATGATTGGCGTGCGTGAAGAGACTCTGGCGCAGCATGGCGCGGTCAGCGAACCCGTAGTGGTCGAAATGGCGATCGGGGCGCTGAAGGCCGCTCGCGCCGATTTTGCTGTCGCTATTAGCGGAATTGCCGGGCCGGATGGCGGCAGTGAAGAAAAGCCGGTTGGTACGGTGTGGTTTGCTTTCGCCAGCGTCAGCGGAGAAGGGATTACGCGTCGGGAATGCTTCAGCGGCGACCGTGAATCGGTGCGTCGACAGGCGACGACGTACGCGCTACAAACCCTGTGGCAACAATTTCTACAAAACACTTGATACTGTATGAGCATACAGTATAATTGCTTCAACAGTACGAATTCACTATCCGGTTCAATACCAAGTTGCATGACAGGAGTAATAATGGCTATCGACGAAAACAAACAGAAAGCGTTGGCGGCAGCACTGGGCCAAATTGAAAAGCAATTTGGTAAAGGCTCCATCATGCGTCTGGGTGAAGACCGTTCTATGGATGTGGAAACTATCTCCACCGGTTCGCTTTCACTGGACATCGCACTCGGTGCGGGCGGTCTGCCGATGGGGCGTATCGTCGAAATTTACGGGCCGGAATCTTCCGGTAAAACGACCCTGACGCTGCAGGTGATTGCCGCTGCGCAGCGTGAAGGTAAAACCTGTGCGTTTATCGATGCGGAACACGCGCTTGACCCCGTTTACGCACGCAAGCTGGGCGTCGATATCGATAACCTGCTCTGTTCTCAGCCGGATACCGGCGAGCAGGCGCTGGAAATCTGTGACGCGCTGGCGCGTTCAGGCGCGGTGGACGTCATTGTGGTCGACTCCGTAGCGGCGCTAACGCCGAAAGCGGAAATCGAAGGCGAAATCGGCGACTCTCACATGGGCCTCGCGGCGCGTATGATGAGCCAGGCGATGCGTAAGCTGGCGGGGAACCTGAAACAGTCCAACACGCTGTTGATTTTCATCAACCAGATCCGTATGAAGATTGGCGTGATGTTCGGTAACCCGGAAACCACCACCGGCGGTAACGCGCTGAAATTCTACGCCTCTGTTCGTCTTGATATCCGTCGTATTGGCGCGGTGAAAGAGGGCGATAATGTCGTGGGTAGCGAAACGCGTGTGAAAGTGGTGAAAAACAAAATCGCCGCGCCGTTTAAGCAGGCCGAGTTCCAGATCCTCTACGGCGAAGGCATCAACTTCTATGGCGAACTGGTTGACCTGGGCGTGAAAGAGAAGCTGATCGAGAAAGCGGGCGCATGGTACAGCTACAACGGCGAGAAGATTGGCCAGGGTAAAGCGAACGCGACTACCTGGCTGAAAGAGAACCCGGCGACAGCGAAAGAGATCGAGAAAAGGGTTCGTGAATTACTGTTGAGTAATCAGAATGCCACGCCCGATTTCGCCGTTGACGATAGCGAAGGCGTTGCAGAAACCAACGAAGATTTTTAATCATCAGGTGATGGTGGGTCGGACAAAACGAAGCCGCCATTCAGCAAAACGTTAAATTACCATCAAGGGCTGCATTTATGCGGCCCTTTTGGCATTTCTCCCTGTTAAGGTTTTTTATGAGTGAACCCACATCGCGCCGTCCCGCTTATGCTCGTCTCCTTGATCGTGCGGTACGTATTCTTGCTGTCCGCGATCACAGCGAGCAGGAATTACGGCGTAAACTCTCCGCGCCGGTGATGGGCAAAAATGGGCCGGAAGAGATTGATGCGACGGCAGACGATTATGAACGCGTGATCGCCTGGTGCCACGAACATCACTATCTTGATGACGAGCGCTTCGTGATGCGCTTTATCGCCAGTCGTAGCCGCAAAGGCTATGGCCCGGCGCGTATTCGCCAGGAGTTGAATCAGAAAGGCATTTCCCGTGAATCGACTGAAAAAGCGATGCGAGAATGTGAAATTGACTGGAGTGAAATGGCACGTGAACAGGCCGTTCGCAAATATGGCGAGCCGCTCCCTTCAAACTTTTCAGAAAAGGTTAAGGTACAGCGCTTTTTGCTCTATCGCGGGTATCTGATGGACGATATCCAGCAAATATGGCGAAATTTTGCAGATTGAGCGCATACGGGATTTTACTTCCCGGTAAAGAAAACTTATCTTATTCCCACTTTTTCCGTCTGGACGCGGGTTGCTTAACGGCGAACAGCGTCTGCGACGAATATTCCTTAAATACACAAAATCATTCAAGCCGCATCAAAGCGGCAAGTGAGCCTCGGGAACGCGTGACCGGGAAACTCGCAGCCAACGCAGAGGCGGCCTGAAGGATGAAGTGTAGCTTGATTTCAGGATAATTATGAGCAAGAGCACCGCTGAGATCCGTCAGGCGTTTCTCGACTTTTTCCATAGTAAAGGGCATCAGGTAGTTGCCAGCAGTTCCCTGGTGCCTAACAATGACCCCACTCTGTTGTTTACCAATGCCGGGATGAACCAGTTCAAGGATGTTTTCCTTGGGCTCGATAAACGTAATTATTCCCGTGCAACCACTTCCCAGCGTTGCGTACGCGCGGGGGGGAAACACAACGATCTGGAAAACGTCGGATACACTGCACGTCACCATACTTTCTTCGAAATGCTGGGCAACTTCAGCTTCGGCGATTACTTCAAACACGACGCCATTCAGTTCGCATGGGAATTACTGACCGGTGAAAACTGGTTTGCTCTGCCAAAAGAGCGTTTATGGGTCACCGTTTATGAAACCGACGACGAAGCCTATGAGATCTGGGAAAAAGAAGTCGGCATCCCGCGCGAGCGTATCATCCGTATCGGCGACAATAAAGGCGCGCCATACGCATCGGATAACTTCTGGCAGATGGGCGATACCGGTCCCTGCGGTCCGTGCACCGAAATCTTCTACGATCATGGCGACCACATCTGGGGCGGCCCTCCGGGAAGCCCGGAAGAAGACGGCGATCGCTATATTGAGATCTGGAACATCGTCTTTATGCAGTTCAACCGTCAGGCTGACGGGACTATGGAACCATTGCCGAAACCGTCTGTAGATACCGGTATGGGGCTGGAGCGTATTGCCGCGGTACTGCAACACGTTAACTCTAACTATGACATCGACCTGTTCCGCACGTTGATTGAAGCGGTAGCGAAAGTCACCGGCGCCACCGATCTGGGTAATAAATCGCTGCGTGTTATCGCCGACCACATCCGTTCCTGCGCATTCCTGGTTGCCGATGGCGTGCTGCCGTCGAATGAAAACCGTGGCTATGTGCTGCGTCGCATTATTCGTCGCGCGGTTCGTCACGGCAACATGCTGGGCGCGAAAGAGACCTTCTTCTACAAGCTGGTTGGGCCGCTGATTGAGGTAATGGGCTCCGCAGGCGAAGAGTTGAAACGTCAGCAGGCGCAGGTCGAGCAGGTTCTGAAAACGGAAGAAGAGCAGTTCGCCCGTACGCTGGAGCGCGGTCTGGCGCTGCTGGATGAAGAACTGGCGAAATTGCAGGGCGACACCCTGGACGGCGAAACCGCTTTCCGTCTGTATGATACTTATGGTTTCCCGGTCGATCTAACGGCGGACGTCTGCCGTGAGCGCAACATCAAAGTCGATGAAGCCGGTTTTGAAGCCGCTATGGAAGAGCAACGCCGTCGCGCGCGCGAAGCTAGCGGTTTTGGCGCGGACTACAACGCGATGATCCGCGTTGACAGCGCTTCTGAATTTAAAGGTTATGACCATCTGGAACTGAACGGCAAAGTGACCGCGCTGTTTGTCGATGGTAAAGCGGTTGAAGCGATTAACGCGGGACAGGAAGCGGTTGTCGTGCTGGATCAGACCCCATTCTATGCGGAATCAGGCGGTCAGGTTGGCGATAAAGGCGAGCTGAAAGGCGCTGGATTTACTTTCGCTGTGGACGACACGCAAAAATATGGTCAGGCGATTGGTCATATCGGCAAATTGTCTGCGGGCGCTCTGAAAGTGGGCGATGCGGTACAGGCTGACGTAGATGAAGCGCGCCGCGCACGTATCCGTCTGAACCACTCCGCCACGCACCTGATGCACGCGGCGTTGCGCCAGGTGCTTGGGACACACGTTGCGCAGAAAGGTTCGCTGGTTAGCGATAAAGTGCTGCGCTTCGACTTCTCGCACAATGAAGCGATGAAGCCGTCGGAGATTCGTGAGGTTGAAGATTTGGTGAATGCGCAAATTCGCCGCAACCTGCCGATTGAAACGAACATCATGGATCTCGACGCGGCGAAGGCGAAAGGGGCTATGGCGCTGTTTGGCGAGAAATACGACGAACGTGTACGCGTTCTGAGCATGGGCGATTTCTCTACCGAACTGTGCGGCGGTACTCACGCCAGTCGTACCGGTGATATCGGTCTATTCCGTATTATCTCTGAGTCCGGCACCGCAGCGGGCATTCGTCGTATTGAGGCGGTAACCGGTGAAGGCGCTATGGCCACCGTTCATGCGCAAAGCGATCGCTTAAACGATATTGCGCATCTGCTGAAGGGCGACAGCCAGAATCTGGGCGACAAAGTGCGTGCCGTGCTGGAACGTACACGTCAGCTGGAAAAAGAGTTGCAGCAGTTGAAGGACCAGGCCGCAGCGCAGGAGAGTGCAAATCTTTCCAGTAAAGCGGTCGATCTCAACGGCGTGAAGCTCCTGGTCAGCGAGCTTGCTGGTATTGAGCCGAAAATGCTGCGAACCATGGTTGATGATCTGAAAAATCAACTGGGGTCTACCGTTATCGTACTGGCAACGGTTGTTGAAGGTAAGGTTTCTCTGATTGCGGGCGTGTCGAAGGATGTGACCGACCGGGTTAAAGCAGGGGAATTGATTGGTATGGTCGCTCAGCAGGTGGGCGGTAAGGGGGGCGGTCGTCCGGACATGGCGCAAGCCGGTGGTACGGATGCGGCAGCTCTGCCTGCAGCGTTAGCCAGTGTACAAGGCTGGGTCAGCGCAAAATTGCAATAATTATAAGCGTTCGTTGGCGCCGCAGCTCGTGCTGCGGCGTTTACGTCAACGCTATCGACAACGATAAAGTCAGGTTGAAGTTTTGTATATCGGCTAAACTTAGGTTTAACAGAATGTAATGCCATGACTGCTTACACCTAAGGTGTTTGTCATCGCTTACTTTTTGGCGTTATATGATGGATAATGCCGGGATACAGAGAGACCCGACTCTTTTAATCTTTCAAGGAGCAAAGAATGCTGATTCTGACTCGTCGAGTTGGTGAGACCCTCATGATTGGCGATGAGGTCACCGTGACAGTTTTAGGGGTGAAGGGCAACCAGGTGCGTATTGGCGTGAACGCCCCGAAAGAAGTTTCTGTCCATCGTGAAGAGATCTACCAGCGTATCCAGGCTGAAAAATCCCAGCAGTCCAGTTACTAAGGTTTTCGCGTCTCACTTTTCGGGTGAGACGCAGCCTCTCTTCTCGCTCGCCCGCGTTGTCCCTTCATGACTTTTTTCAACCTCATTGTTGATATGGTGCGCTTTTGGCGGCCAGCGTGTCATCAAATTATCTGTTGATAAAACACTCTTTTTGGCTTTTTTACAGACTAATTGAGCGTGAAGTGTGCAAACGATAAAAGCTCTGGAAAAATTGTTTGACTTATAAGTCCCAGAAAGTAATATGTGCGCCACGCAGCGACGATGAGCAGAACAAGTTCTTCGAAGCACTCGTAAGAGGCGTGTGGTGAGGTGGCCGAGAGGCTGAAGGCGCTCCCCTGCTAAGGGAGTATGCGGTCAAAAGCTGCATCCGGGGTTCGAATCCCCGCCTCACCGCCATTTGCATCCGTAGCTCAGCTGGATAGAGTACTCGGCTACGAACCGAGCGGTCGGAGGTTCGAATCCTCCCGGATGCACCATCTCTTACTTGATACGGCTTTCCCGCGGTATCAAAATCTGCAGTAAAGTAAGTTTCCCGATGCATCCGTAGCTCAGCTGGATAGAGTACTCGGCTACGAACCGAGCGGTCGGAGGTTCGAATCCTCCCGGATGCACCATCTCTTACTTGATACGGCTTTCACCGCGGTATCAATATCGGCAGTAAAACAAGTTTTCCGATGCATCCGTAGCTCAGCTGGATAGAGTACTCGGCTACGAACCGAGCGGTCGGAGGTTCGAATCCTCCCGGATGCACCATCCCTTACTTGATACGGCTTTCCCGCGGTATCAAAATCTGCAGTAAAGTAAGTTTCCCGATGCATCCGTAGCTCAGCTGGATAGAGTACTCGGCTACGAACCGAGCGGTCGGAGGTTCGAATCCTCCCGGATGCACCATATTCTCCATACTTTATTCTCCGTACTTTCAGCGATGAAGATGCAGATAAGATAGCGGTAATCACCGCTGGCATCAGAAGGATAACGTTGCGTCAGCAACGGCCCATAAGGCGAATAATCCTCCCGGATACGTCACTGCCCCGCAATCGCTTTTCCCCTTATCTTGAACACACCTCTTCATCTCTATTAGCGACAAAATCAACCAATTGCGATAAAGTACTGTCTGGTTATTCGGTTTGCGAGAACACGATGTACGCACGTTATGCTGGTTTGATTTTTGATATGGACGGTACTCTCCTGGATACCGAACCCACGCATCGCAAAGCGTGGCGTGAGGTTTTGGGGCGCTATGGTCTTCGTTTTGATGAACAGGCAATGGTCGCGCTTAACGGTTCGCCAACCTGGCTTATCGCCCAGTCAATCATTGAGCTTAACCATGCCGATCTTGATCCCCTGTCACTGGCGCGTGAGAAAACCGACGCGGTAAAAAGCATCCTGCTGGACTGCGTAGAACCGCTGCCGCTGGTTGAGGTGGTTAAAGCGTGGCATGGGCGGCGTCCCATGTCGGTCGGTACCGGTAGCGAAAGCGCTATCGCGGAAGCCTTGTTAGCGCATCTGGGACTGCGTCGTTATTTTGATGCGGTTGTGGCGGCAGATCACGTACAGCATCACAAACCTGCGCCTGACACCTTCCTACTGTGCGCCCAGCGGATGGGCGTCATGCCGACGCAGTGCGTGGTATTTGAAGATGCCGATTTTGGTTTACAGGCGGCGCGGGCGGCGGGAATGGATGCCGTGGATGTTCGACTATTGTGAGTGACGGACTGTCGCTCCTGTCTCTGTTTGCCAGTAGTTTTCTCAGCGCGACGCTGTTACCCGGTAATTCTGAGGTGGTTTTGGTTGCTATGCTGGTCTCCGGCGTCAGCCATCCCTGGGTCTTAGTCTTAACAGCAACAATGGGTAATAGCCTTGGAGGGGTAACTAACGTTATTCTTGGGCGTTTCTTTCCGCTGCGCAAAACGTCGCGCTGGCAGGAAAAAGCGACTGGCTGGCTAAAGCGTTATGGCGCAGCCACACTATTATTAAGCTGGATGCCGGTCATCGGTGATTTGTTGTGCCTGTTAGCGGGATGGATGCGCATCCCGTGGGGGCGGACGATCTTTTTTTTGTGTCTTGGTAAGGCGCTGCGCTATGTTGCGCTCGCAGCGGCGACGGTTCAGGGCATGATGTGGTGGTAATAATTGTAGGTTTGGCATGTATGGCCGCCATTACAGTTATGCTTATTAAAACGATTTGGACAGGCGGGAGGTCAATTTGATCCCGGACGTATCACAGGCTCTGGCCTGGCTGGAAAAACATCCTCAGGCGTTAAAGGGGATACAGCGCGGGTTAGAGCGCGAAACGCTGCGTGTCAATGCTGATGGCACGCTGGCGACAACAGGTCATCCTGAAGCGTTAGGTTCAGCGCTGACCCATAAATGGATTACCACGGATTTTGCGGAAGCCCTACTGGAGTTTATTACGCCAGTCGATGGCGATATCCAGCATATGCTCACTTTTATGCGCGATCTCCATCGGTATACGGCCAGGAAACTGGGCGATGAGCGGATGTGGCCATTAAGTATGCCCTGCTATATTGCGGAAGGGCAGGACATAGAGCTGGCGCAGTACGGCACATCCAATACCGGGCGCTTTAAGACGCTCTATCGCGAAGGGCTGAAAAATCGTTATGGCGCCTTGATGCAAACCATCTCCGGCGTACATTACAATTTTTCATTACCGATGGCGTTCTGGCAGGCGAAATGCGGCGTTACGGAAGGCGAAGCGGCAAAAGAAAAAATTTCTGCCGGCTATTTTCGTCTGATTCGCAACTATTACCGTTTTGGCTGGGTCATCCCCTATCTGTTTGGCGCGTCTCCGGCCATTTGTTCCTCTTTTCTGCAAGGAAAGCCAACCACATTACCGTTTGAAAAAACGGACTGCGGCATGTACTACCTGCCGTATGCGACGTCGCTGCGTTTGAGTGATTTGGGCTATACCAATAAGTCGCAAAGCAATCTCGGAATTACGTTTAACGATTTGCATGAGTATGTGGCAGGTCTGAAGCGGGCGATTAAAACCCCTTCCGAGGAGTACGCGCGGATTGGTGTGGAAAAAGACGGTAAGCGGCTACAGATTAACAGCAACGTTCTGCAAATTGAAAATGAGCTGTACGCGCCCATTCGTCCCAAGCGCGTGACGCGCAGCGGCGAATCGCCTTCTGACGCGCTTCTGCGTGGTGGTATTGAGTATATTGAAGTTCGTTCTCTCGATATTAACCCGTTCTCACCGATCGGCGTAGACGAGCAACAGGTGCGCTTCCTCGATCTGTTTATGGTCTGGTGCGTATTGGCCGATGCGCCGGAAATGAGTAGCGATGAGCTGTTATGTACGCGTACTAACTGGAATCGCGTTATTCTGGAAGGGCGTAAGCCGGGCCTGACGTTAGGCATTGGCTGTGAAACTGCGCAGTTCCCGCTGCCCAAAGTAGGGAAAGATCTTTTCCGCGATCTGAAACGCGTGGCGCAAACGCTGGACAGTATCCACGGGGGAGAGGAGTATCAAAAGGTGTGTGACGAGTTGGTCGCCTGCTTTGATAATCCTGAACTGACATTCTCCGCCCGGATCCTACGGTCTATGATTGATGAAGGCATTGGCGGCACCGGGAAAGCGTTCGGTGAGGCTTACCGTAATTTGTTACGCGAAGAGCCGCTGGAGATTTTACAGGAAGAAGAGTTTATTGCTGAACGTGACGCTTCAGTACGTCGTCAGCAGGAGATTGAGGCGGCGGATACCGAACCGTTTGCCGCGTGGCTTGCGAAACACGCCTGATCCAAAAGAAAAAGGCCACTCACGGAGTGGCCAAAATTTCATCGCTGAAAACAGGGATGATGATAACAAATGCGCGTCTTTCATATACTCAGACTCGCCCCGGAACAAAGAGTTCAGTTTATTTTTAAAAAATTATCGGAGGTGACTAAATGCCATTATTAGATAGCTTCGCAGTCGATCATACCCGGATGCAAGCGCCGGCGGTCCGGGTTGCAAAAACGATGAACACCCCGCATGGCGACGCAATCACCGTGTTTGATCTGCGTTTTTGCATTCCGAACAAAGAAGTGATGCCGGAAAAAGGGATTCATACGCTTGAGCATCTGTTTGCTGGCTTTATGCGCGACCACCTCAACGGTAACGGCGTTGAGATTATCGATATCTCTCCGATGGGCTGCCGCACCGGCTTTTACATGAGCCTGATTGGCACGCCGGACGAGCAGCGTGTTGCCGACGCCTGGAAAGCGGCGATGGCGGATGTGCTGAAAGTGCAGGATCAAAACCAGATCCCGGAGCTGAACGTTTACCAGTGCGGTACGTATCAGATGCACTCGCTCAGTGAAGCGCAGGACATTGCCCGTCATATTCTGGAGCGTGATGTGCGCGTGAACAGCAATAAAGAGCTGGCGCTGCCGAAAGAAAAACTGCAGGAACTGCATATTTAGTCTTATTGGTAAGCGTTTCCAGTATTTAAATTAACCCCGGTTTATGGCCGGGGTTTTTTATTGCTTAATATAATTTGCGTTTATTATATTTGCGGCGAGAATACATTTTAAATTAAGTAATGCCTGGCCTGTTAAATAATAAAATGTGATCTGGCAAACAGAAAAGGCGGATAACTCACGATGCCAGAGTGTATTGATCACATAAACTAAAAATCATAAATAATTAATAGAAAAACATAATGGAATGCGCCAGATATCCAGGTAATAACAAGACTCTACTAATAGCCGGTCGATGGGGTTTTTAGCAAATCTTATCTGGTATACATCAAACTTAAGGGATAAAAAATGAAGGCTAAATATTTGGCGCTGATGATCGGTGCTTGCTTTTCTCATAACCTTTGGGCAGCGAATAATATCACTATTGAGCAGCGTCTGGCTGAACTGGAGCAACGTGTTGTTAATGCTGAAAAACGGGCATCCGATGCCGAGGCGCAAATTCGCTCGCTGAAACAGCAGCAGGTCGCCGCTACGCCGACGGTGAATGTCCAGTCCGCCGAGCCCATTGCAGCAGATAAAACGCCGCCGAAGCTGACCTTATCCGGATTCAGCGATATTAAGTTCTATGGCGATGTCGAATTTAATATGGATGCGGCAAGCCGTTCCGGTAGCCTGACCTCGATGAGAACGTCAGCGAATAAAGATTGGGCATCAGGAACCAATGAACGCTGGGATATTAACGGACGCCTGTTGTTGGGCTTTGATGGCTACCAGCGGCTGGACAACGGTAATTTTGCCGGATTCTCTGTACAGCCTCTGGCGGACCTGACCGGAAAAATGAACCTTGATGATGCCGTTTTCTTCTTTGGTCGTGAGAATGACTGGAAAATTAAGGTTGGTCGTTTTGAAGCCTACGATATGTTCCCGCTGAATCAGGATACGTTTATTGAATATTCGGGGAATACAGCGAACGATCTTTACAGTGACGGTTACGGCTATATCTATATGATGAAAGAAGGACGGGGACGTAGCGACAGTGGGGGTAACTTCCTGCTGAGTAAAACCATCGACAACTGGTATTTCGAAGTTAACACATTGCTGGAAAATGGCAGTACGTTATATACCGAGAAGCAGTACCACGGAATGGATTTAACCAACGATAAAAACGTGGCTTACGTCCGTCCGGTTATCGCCTGGCAAAACGGGCGTTTTTCAACGGCGATAGCGATGGAAAGTAACGTCGTTAACAACGCCTATGGCTATTATGAGAATGGGAAGTGGATCGATCAGTCAGATCGTACGGGCTATGGTTTTACCATGACCTGGAATGGTCAAAAAACTGACCCGGAAGATGGCGCAGTGATTAACCTGAATACCGCCTATATGGATGCGACCGATGAGACAGATTTTACCGCTGGGGTGAATGCGCTGTGGCATCGATTTGAACTGGGTTATATCTATGCGCATAACAAAATCGAAGCCTTCAATGCTACTAATATCGATGCCGTTTGTGAGGACGATTGTTGGATCACCGATCCCGGCAATTATGACATTCACACTATTCATGCCTCATATTTATTCCCCAACGTGATGGATATGAAAAACTTTAACATCTACCTCGGTGCCTATGCTTCATGGGTAGAGTCCAATCCGAATAATGGCGATAACAGTGAAGATGCGCGTTACGGCGGGCGTCTGAGATTCAAATATTTCTTCTGATTGTTGGTCTACTAAAAAAGGGATCCGCAGATCCCTTTTATCAGATAGTTAGTGCGCGCCGCCACCGCCGCCGCCCGCACCGAAGGGCGGTTTGGCGAACCACACCAGGCCGAGCAGCACCAGGAAGATCCCCGCCGACATCCAGAAGATTTCGTTGGCGGAAATAATCAGCCCCTGATTCGTGATTTGCTGGGCTATCCAGCCTGATGCCTGTTGGTGCGTCATCCCTAAGCCTTCCAGTTTATCGTACATAGCCTGAGCGTTTGGATTATACGCCGTAATCGACTCCGTGAGCTGAGCATGGTGTAGCGACTCACGATCGGTCCACATAGTGGTGGTAATCGAGGTGCCGATGGAGCCCGCCAGCGTTCGCGTGAAGTTCGACAGGCTTGATGCCGCCGCCAGCCGTTCTGGCGGTAACCCGGAGAGCGTAATGGTGGTCAGCGGCATAAAGAAGCAGGCGACGGCAAATCCCTGAATAAACTGCGGCCATGCGGAAGCGCCGAAATCCATACCCGGTTCGAACGTCCAGGCGCGCCAGTAAAAACAGACGGCGTACATAATGAAGCTGAACGTGACCAGCCTGCGCATATCCAGTTTATGCGCGAAGCGTCCGATAATCGGCGACAAAATTACCGGAATAATGCCGACTGGCGCCGACGCCAGACCTGCCCACGTTGCGGTATAGCCGTACACCTCTTGCAAAAGCTGCGGCAGTAGAACAATGGCGCCGAAATAGAGCATATAGGCAAGGCTGATGCACAAGCAGCCAATAGTGAAGTTACGCGATTTAAAAAGAGAAAGATCGACGATAGGGTGATCGTCGGTCAGTTCCCAGACGATCAGGAAACTGATGGCGATGACGGCGACCACGGTCAGGATGATAATTTCCTGCGAGGAGAACCAGTCCAGCTCTTTACCGCGATCGAGCATAATTTGCAGGCTGCCGATGCCAATCACCAGTAACGCCAGCCCGACGGCGTCAATACGTCGCCGTTCGGTATGCGTTTCACGTCCGCGCAGCGTGTGTAACGTCATCAGGACGACGGCGATGCCAATCGGCACGTTGATGAAGAAAATCCATCCCCAGTGGTAATTATCACTGATATAGCCCCCCAGAATCGGGCCGCAAATCGGCGCGACAATGACGGTCATTGACCAGAGCGCCAGCGCAATGGAGCGCTTTGCAGGCGGATAGTTATTCAACAACAGGCTTTGCGAGAGCGGAATCAGCGGCCCGGCGACCACGCCCTGCACCACGCGGAAGAAGATCAGCATATTCAGGCTGCTGGATACGCCACAGGCCCAGGAGGCCGCGGCAAAGGCGACCGTCGACCACATGAACAGTTTGACTTCGCCAAAACGTTTCGCCAGCCAGCCGGTTAAGGGAATCGAGATAGCGTTCGCCACCCCGAAAGAGGTGATAACCCATGTCCCCTGGCTTAGGGAAGAACCCAGGTTCCCGGCGATGGTCGGAATCGCCACGTTGGCAATGGTGGAGTCCAGCACCTGCATGAATGTCGCCAGCGACAGCGCGATCGTCATGATGACGAGCTGCGCGCCCTCCAGCGGTTTTTGCTGTTGCATCACACGCACCTCAGGATTAACCCGCGTTAGCCTGTACGATGTCGTCGATCAGTTTATTGACCGGCGCGAGATTAATTTCGCGTGCGTTACTTTCGGCAACCGGCGTCGTTCGTACCTGGCTGGCCAGTACCTGACCGTCGCGATTAGCGGTATCCACGGTGACCAGCGTCGATAAACCAATACGCAGCGGATGTTGTTCTAACTGGCGGGCGTCCAGTTCGACGCGTACCGGCAGACGTTGAACCACTTTAATCCAGTTACCCGTCGCATTTTGCGCGGGCAGCAGGGAGAAGGCGCTGCCTGTTCCCATATCCAGACCGACGACTTTACCGGTGTATTTTACGTCGTCGCCATAAATATCAGTAATCACCGTCACTGGCTGCCCAATGCGCATATTCGCTAATTGGGTCTCTTTAAAGTTAGCGTCCACCCACAGATCGGTTGCAGGCACCACGGCCATCAGCGGCGTGGTGGGGCTGATTTGCGCGCCAGGCTGGACGGCGCGGCGGGAGACATAACCAGTCATTGGGCTGACGATGCGAGTACGCTCCAGCGCCAGCCAGGCGTTACGCACTTCGGTCGCCGCTTGTTGAACCGCGGGCTGATCTTCCAGATTACTGTTGAGTATCATTGCCTGGTTGGCATTGTACTGTTGAATGGCGACATCCAGCTGTGCCTGCGCGCTGGCGACGGCATCGCGGGCGTGTTGCAGCTCTTCACGACCAATAAGATTGGCATTACCCAGCGGCACACGACGGTTAAGGTCGCTTTGCGCTTGCGCCAGGGCGGTTTTTTGCACGTCGATATTCGCCTGCAACTGCTTGCTGTTAATCATCAACTGGTGCGTCTGGCGCACACTGGAGGCCAGCGCCGTTTTGGCTTTTTCAAACGCTTGTTTGGCGTCAGTCTGATCGAGCGTGACCAGAACATCGCCCTCTTTTACAAAGTCGGTGTTATCAGCCCAGACTTTCGTCACACTGCCTGACACCTGCGCCATGATTTGAACCTGGTTCCCTGCCACGTAAGCATCATCTGTCTCTTCAATATGACGCAATACTAAAAACCAATAAATTCCATATGCCACGGCAATAATAACAAAGAGCAAGGTAAGAAGTAGCAGCGCTGTTTTGCGTTTGCCTTTCTTCTTAGCCGGTTGCTGCGGGGTTTGGATCTCCGCATTTGCGCTCATGTTGTTCTCCACGATCTTATTATTCACATCGGCTGAGCCGACCTGTTGTCAGAAAGGCCAGCAGTAATGCGTGCCGGCCTGTCCGCTTTCCTGTTATTAATCTGGATTTTTGAGCGGGTCGGCGCTTTAGCGCAGCGCCTCAAGAACAGTGCCTTCCTGCTCCATTTGATCAAGACGCGTCAGGAGTTTACGAGTGATGTGCTCAAGTTGATCTTTTTCGGCTGTGCTAAGTGATGACCAGAGTTGATGCAGACAATGATGCTGAGGCGGAAGCACTTCTTGCAAAAATGCCTGGCCTTTCTCCGTTAATTGCAGATGCAGGCAACGGCGGTCGTTATCGCTCTCACGACGCTCAATCCAGCCGCGTTTTTCCAGCTCATCTGCAATGCGTGTCGCATTGGTGCGAGATGAACCCAGCGCGCAGCTTAATTCAGACGGCTGAATACTGTGGTTTTCCTGAGACTCCAGCGTAATCAACGCCATAAACAACGTCTCGTTAATCCCTTGAGCCTTCAGCATCTTATTGCGGTTTTCCAGGAGCTTGCCTTGCATGTGCATACAAAGACGAGTCAAAAGAATTTCCTGATAAGGAAAGTCTTCGTGACGGCTGGCGCGAAATTTTAGCATTTGTTCAATGGGCGTAAACGAACTATCCATTTGGGCATGACCTCATTAATTTCAGCCGATATAGTAACGACAGTGACAAATAAAGTAAATGTATTATTAATACAAAATCATTCTTTCAGGCTATAAAGCAACCAATGATACGCAGACTGAGACGCCAGCGGGAACATTGGGCCCGGTAAAGCGCCGCCTGCGGCAAATCCAGGAATGACGAGAAAAGCGTGAGTGCCTGCATGAAAAAATCAGGAGAGAACGATAAGCGGGAGGGGCGAAAGCCGGGTAAACGGCCTTACAACCCGATGCAAAAGCCACCGGAATATCACGGATAGCTATCGGTGAACGACCTTCGAATCCTTGAACGGGCGCTATTGGCCTGGGAGCAGATGGGGATGCAGGGCTTTCCATAGAATTATATTATTCTTCACCGGTATAAAAATAACCATGATAAATGAATAGCATAACCTTAACAGACTGGGGAGCTCCTTAACACCCTAAGGAGCTTAAACAAAGGTAAACGCTCACTATCCGCTTAATTTACGGCTTCCTGTCGGTGAAAACCTCGCCACCAGACCAGTAAATTAAGTAAGGCTACCGTGACACCCGCCAGACAAACACCGGCCCAGCCGGCATGTTGCCAGGCGGAGGCGGAAATCAGCGACCCCGCGGCGCCACCGATAAAGTAGCTGGTCATATAGCCGGCGGTGAGCCGGTTACGCGCATCCGGATGCAAACGATAGATGACCGTCTGATTGGTGATATGTACCCCCTGAACGGTGAGGTCCAGTACCAGAATGCCAATAATCAGCGCCAGTACCGAGGTGTGCCCAAGCCAGATAGCCAGCCAGGAGAGTAACAGCAGCAGTAAGCCGAACGTGGTGGTGAGGTGAGATTTACCTTTATCGGCAAATCCGCCAGCCGGACGCGCGCCTAAAGCGCCGGCGGCCCCCGCCAGGCCAAACAGGCCAATCATCCCCTCGGAGTAGCTAAACGGCGGCGCGGCGAGCAAAAAGGCCATTGATGTCCAGAGGATGCTGAAATTAGCAAAGGTCAGACAGCCCAGCAGCGCGCGGGTACGCAGCAGCTTATCGTGAATAAACAGGCTGAATACAGAACCCAACAGTTGCGGGTAGTTAAGATGGGTGTCGGATTTGAGCTTTGGCAGTCCGCGCCACAACGCGACGGCCATCAGCGCCATCAGCGCCGACGCTACCCAAAATACGGTGCGCCAACCGCCGAGGTTTGCCAGCAGTCCGGCGACCGTTCGCGCCAGCAGGATCCCCAGCAACAGGCCGCTCATAATGGTGCCGACCACTTTACCGCGGGTGGCGGGCGTCGCAAGCGTGGCGGCCAGCGGAACCAGAATCTGCGCCACCACGGAGAACAGTCCGGTTAAGGCCGTTCCGAGTATCATCATGCTAAGCGACTGACTGCTGGCGGTGATCAGCATTCCGCCAGCCGCCAGCAACGTCATGGAGACAATCAGCGTTCGGCGTTCAAACATGTCGCCGAGCGGCACCAGAAACAACAGGCCAGCGGCATAGCCCAACTGCGCGGCGGTAACGATAAACCCTGCGGAGCTGGCGGAAAGCGAAAAGTGATGCGCGATGGTATCAAGCAGCGGCTGGGCATAGTAGTTGCTGGCGACCGCCAGACCCGTGGCCACAGACATTAAAACGATCAGCGCCGGGCTAAGCCCATGAGTGGGTTTCGTCATTATGGTAATCGTGATTCAGATAATTATTTCCTGGGAAAACAATCATAGCGGATGTTGATGAATAAAGGGGAACAGTGACGTGATGAATCGTGCGCTTTGAGGAGAGATTGCGTTGGCCGGATAGCGGCGCATGAACTGCGCCTTATCCGGCATAAAAAACGATCTTATTTCTGCGCGGCCAGCGCTTCTTTCACCCAGCCGTCAAACTGCTGCTGGTGGGCGTTGATCCAGCCGTCTACGTGGCCCTGAACATCGGCTTCAGACGATTTACCGGCATGCATCATGGCGTTCTGCGCGTTGATATCCGCCAGCGGCAGCTTCATGATGGCGAACAGTTTCGCCGCCGCCGGGTTTTTCTCCGCCCATGCCTTATTGGCGACAATATGCATGGTATTAACCGGGAACCCATAGTTCGCGCCGTTCGGCAGTTTAGTATCAATATTTTTCTGTTCGCCCGGCAGAGAGGAGAACGGCACCTGTAGCCAGACGACATCTTTACCCGGCTTCATTACGTCGCTCACCCAGTACGGGGTCCAGGTGTAATACAGCACCGGCTTGCCTTCTTTAAAACGGGTAATGGTATCAGCCATCATCGCCGCATAGTTACCGTGGCTGACCTCAACGGTTTTTTGCAGATCAAACGCTTTATTCTGGTGATTGATCACGGCTTCGCAGCCCCAGCCCGGCGAGCAGCCCATCATGTCCGCTTTTCCGTCGCCATTGGTATCGAAGATTTTGGCGATTTTCGGATCTTTTAGCTGAGCGATATTGGTGATGTTGTACTGCTCGGCGGTTTTTTTATCGATCAGATAGCCCTGCGCAGCGCCGGAAACAAAGACGCCCTCGCGATAAAACTTGTTGTCTCCGCCTGCTGCGGCATACATATCATCATGCAGCGGCTGCCAGTTCACGGCGGTAAACGTCGCATCGCCAGAGGCGATGGAGGTATAGCCTACGTTGTAATCGACTTCACTCGGCTTATTTACGGTATAACCCAACTTTTCCAGCGCCCGGCTGACCAGTAACGTCTGGAAGGACTCTTCAGAAATAGTGCTTTGGATAGGTTGAACGGTAATGCCTTTGCCAGGCAGGTCGGCAGCGAAAGCGCTGGCGGTGAC
Source organism: Salmonella sp. A29-2 (assembly GCF_020150755.1). Taxonomy (NCBI): domain Bacteria; kingdom Pseudomonadati; phylum Pseudomonadota; class Gammaproteobacteria; order Enterobacterales; family Enterobacteriaceae; genus Salmonella; species Salmonella sp. A29-2. The sequence goes on from NZ_CP083731.1 coordinate 1,093,666, forward strand.
AAGGGTGGCAAACGCTGAGGCAAATATCACAGTATGTCGCATCGTTGTTCCTTTAATTATGGTAGGGAGTTGTAAGCCCGGTAAGCGCAGCGTCACCGGGCGTCAGGAGAGTTATTTAACGAAAGGGCGGGTGATTAGCCCAACAGGACCGGTGGTATACCAGCGACGGTTACCGCGGCTACGCGAGTCACGCCCGACGGCCTGCGTCAGACGGTCCAGAATGATGGCGAGAATCACAATGCCGACGCCGCCGACGGTTGCCAGCCCCATATCAAGACGACCAATGCCGCGTAGTACCATCTGACCAAGCCCGCCGACCGCAATCATCGAGGCGATGACGACCATCGAGAGAGCCAGCATCAGCGTCTGATTAACGCCTGCCATAATGGTGGGCATCGCCAGCGGTAGTTGCACTTTGAACAACATTTGGCGCGGGCTGGCGCCGAACGAGCGCGACGCTTCAATTAAGTCGGCAGGCACCTGGTTAATGCCCAGGATCGTCAGGCGTATAATCGGCGGTAGAGCAAAAATAATCGTCACCACCACGCCCGGCACGTTACCGATGCCGAATAACATGACAATCGGCACCAGATAGACAAACGCGGGCGTGGTCTGCATCGCATCCAGCAGCGGACGAACTATTTTGGCCGCGCGCGGGCTGCGCGCCAGCCAGATTCCCATCGGTAATCCGATCACGACGCAGAACAACAGGGCGGTCAGCACCAGCGCCAGGGTAATCATCGCCTGCGACCAGGCGCCGATCGCGCCGATGGCGATCAGCGATATCAGCGTTGCGATCCCCATGCCCACGCCGGAAACCTGCCAGGCAATCAGCGCAAAGAGAATAATCGCCACAGGGGCGGGCATGCCCAGCAGCAGTTGCTGAAAGCCGTTAAGGATGTAATCCACCGGCACACGAATCCCCTGAAAAAGGGGACGGAAATGGGTGACGACCCAGTCGATTCCCTCTGTGACCCAGCTATCCAGCGGGATCAGCGTCTTATGGAACGGGTCCAGAAGAGAAAAGTGTTCAGGGGCTGGCGCGGGCGCGCTGTTCAACCAGTCGGTACTGCCGCCGTCCGTGGCTACGCCTGCCGGTGTTCCCCAGGCATCAGCCGTTTGCGTCGTCGTATCGGCCACCTGTGCGGTATCCCACGGATTCGTTTGATCAGCCATTGTTACCCCCCTCGCGATCTAAAGCCTGTAGCAACATACGTTTTGAAATAATGCCAACATACTGGTGTTCTTCGTCGACAACCGGCACCGCGCAGGGCGCCTGGCCGACGTGAGAGAGCAACTCGCTGAGTGGGGTTTGCGCATCAACGACTAAAGGGTCGTCGATAAGCGCCGCTTCAATCCCTTGCGCCTGGCTTAATGCCGCTTTTAATGAGTCGATGGACACGACGCCCACGAATTTATTGCCACGCTCAATGACGTAACCATATTCACGGTCTTCGTCCTGTAATAATTTCAGTGCCGAACGGGGACCGAAACCTGGCGTTTTACGAATTAAGCCGACCGGACTGCGACGGGCAATATCTTTGGCGCTAAAGACCTGACTAATATCCACGCCACGGAAGAACGTGCGGACATAATCATTTGCCGGATTATTCAGGATCTCATCCGGCGTACCAACCTGTACGACCTCGCCATTTTGCATAATGGCAATCCTGTCGCCAATACGCATAGCCTCATCAAGATCGTGGGAAATAAAGACAATGGTGCGCTGATGTTTCGCCTGTAATTTCACCAGCTCATCCTGCATTTCGGTACGAATTAATGGATCGAGGGCGGAAAACGCTTCATCCATTAATAAGATATCAGGGTTGATTGCCAGCGCGCGGGCAAGCCCAACACGCTGACGCATCCCACCGGAAAGTTCATCCGGGTAGGCGTGAGCGTAATTCTCAAGCCCCACCTGACGCAAGGCGTCCAGCGCTTTTTCGCGACGCTCTTGCGCCGCGATGCCCGCTAATTCCATACCGAATGCCGTATTATCCAGCACGGTCATATGCGGCATGAGCGCAAATGACTGGAAGACCATCGCAATCTTTTTCCTGCGCACCTCGCGAAGCTCAGCGTCTGATATTTTGGCAATATCAACACCGTCAATCAGTACCTGTCCGCGGGTGGGTTCAATCAGGCGATTGAGAAGGCGTACCATTGTGGATTTACCCGAGCCGGATAATCCCATGATGACAAATATCTCGCCTTCTTCAATGGCCAGACTGGCGTCTTTAACGCCAAGCGATAGCCCCGTTTTTTCCAGTATTTGCTCTTTCGATAGTCCCTTTTCAATATATTTGAAGGCACGCTGCGGATGCTCTCCAAATATTTTATACAGATTCTTCACTTCTAATTTAATTGCCATGCAATAGAATGATTCCTGTTATTTACTTATGTCGATATGTTACCTGATAGAAATAGTTACCTTTTTCTACCCTAACATACTCAGAATCTGAGACAACCCTGAATTTGCTTCTGGCATGAATATTGCGAGGTGCTATCGGCTGTGATTTCCCATGATATAAGGGCTGAACGCGAATGGGGAGGGAGAGATATTTTTTGAGACAACCAGCAAAAATCCACCTGAATTGGAGGAATCCAGGTGAATAATGTCACTCATATTGAGTGTAGGACATGTTGTAATATTTGCGAGATTTAACCCGGTATTGCCTGAAATAAAGGCATGGAAAATGTAACGTTATTTCCCATGCCCGTAAGGTTAAAAGTTCCAGTCTTCGTCTTCGGTTTCGATTGTTTTCCCCATCACATAAGATGAACCTGAGCCGGAAAAGAAATCATGGTTTTCGTCGGCATTCGGCGAGAGCGCGGCAAGGATTGCGGGATTCACGTCTGCCATCTCCGGCGGAAATAACGCCTCATAACCCAGGTTCATTAAGGCTTTATTGGCGTTGTAGCACAAGAAGGCTTTGACGTCGTTAACCCAGCCGGTTTCCGCATATAACGCTTCTGTGTAGCAGATTTCGTTGTCGTACAGTTCCATCAACAAATCCAGCGCGAAAAGCTTTAACTCTTCACGCTCGATTGCCGATAGTTTTTGTAGCGCTATCTGATACTTATAGCCAATATAATAACCGTGAACCGCTTCATCGCGAATGATTAAACGAATCAGGTCGGCAGTGTTAGTGAGCTTACCGCGGCTGGAGAAATACATCGGCAGCCAGAAGCCGGAATAGAACAGAAAAGACTCTAAAAAGACGCTGGCAATCTTTTTCTTTAGCGGTTCATCGCTGACGTAATGAGCCAAAATAATCTGCGCCTTACGCTGTAGCGGCGGGTTTTCTTCGCTCCAGGCGTAGGCGGCATCAACCTCTTTCGTCTGGCACAGCGTGGAAAAAATAGAACTGTAAGAGCGGGCGTGTACCGCTTCCATAAAGCTGATGTTCGACAGCACGGCCTCTTCATGCGGCGTGATGGCATCTGCCATTAACGACGGCGCGCCTGCGATGTTCTGGATAGTGTCGAGCAGCGTAAGACCCGTAAACACGCGAATAGTGAGCTGCTGTTCGGCGGCGCTCAGCGTCTGCCAGGCCGGAATATCATTCGATAACGGCACTTTTTCCGGCAGCCAGAAGTTACTGGTCAGCCGGTTCCACACCTCCAGATCTTTGTCGTCCTGGATCTTGTTCCAGTTGATGGCGCTAATACGAGATAATTTCATATGGCTTTCCTTATAGCGCGCAGGATACGCAGCCTTCAATTTCAGTACCTTCCAGCGCCAACTGGCGAAGCCGGATGTAATACAGTGACTTAATACCTTTTCGCCAGGCATAGATCTGCGCCTTGTTGATATCGCGGGTCGTGGCGGTATCGGGGAAAAACAAGGTGAGCGACAGCCCTTGATCGACGTGGCGCGTGGCCTCGGCATAGGTATCAATAATTTTTTCCGGACCGATATCGTAAGCATCCTGATACATGTCCAGATTTTCATTGGTCATAAACGGCGCGGGGTAATACACACGCCCGGTTTTGCCCTCTTTGCGAATCTCAATTTTGGCCACAATCGGATGAATGCTGGAGGTCGCATGATTAATGTAAGAAATCGAACCGGTCGGCGGCACCGCCTGCAAATTTTGGTTATAGATGCCATAGCGCATCACATCGTCGCGCAGCTTTAGCCACATTTCGCGTGTGGGCAGCGTAATGCCGCTGCGGGCAAATAGCGCCCTGACTTTCGCTGTTTTCGGTTGCCAGTCGTCCTGTAAATACTGCGTAAAATAGTCGCCGCTGGCATAACGCGACTGCGCAAATCCGGCGAAGGTTTTGCCGCGTTCGCGGGCCAGCCGCATTGAAGTATGCACGGCATGCCAGGTAATGGTGTAAAAATAGAAATTGGTGAAATCCAACGCCTCCGGCGAACCGTAGGCAATGCCTTCTCTCGCCAGATAGCCATGCAGATTCATCTGGCCCAAACCGATGGCATGAGAGGCGGCATTACCGGCGGCTATTGAGGGTACGCTGCGTATATGGCTCATGTCCGACACCGCCGTCAGGCCGCGAATAGCGGTTTCTACGGTACGGCCAATGTCCGGTGAATCCATGACGTGAGCGATATTCAGCGAGCCGAGATTGCAGGAGATGTCATGCCCGATGTGGGTATAGTCAAGGTTATCGTCGTAACGGGAAGCGCTATTGACCTGTAAAATTTCCGAGCACAGATTACTCATATTAATGCGCCCAGCAATGGGATTCGCGCGGTTTACCGTATCTTCAAACATGATGTAGGGATACCCGGATTCGAACTGAATCTCCGCCAGTGTTTGAAAAAAGCCACGGGCGTTAATATAGGTTTTACGCACGTGCGGATCGGCAATTAATTCATCGTACCGTTCGCTAATGGCGATATCGCCAAACGGTTTGCCGTAGCGTCGTTGTACGTCATAGGGCGAAAAGAGCGCCATTTGCGCGTTTTCTTTCGCCAGCCGGAAGGTGATATCCGGGATCACCACGCCGAGAGAGAGCGTTTTGATCCGGATTTTTTCGTCGGCATTTTCCCGTTTGGTATCCAGAAAACGCAGAATATCCGGATGGTGCGCATGGAGATAAACCGCGCCGGCCCCCTGGCGCGCGCCAAGCTGGTTGGCATACGAAAACGCGTCTTCCAGCATTTTCATCACCGGGATCACGCCGGAAGACTGATTCTCAATGCGTTTGATCGGCGCGCCCGCCTCGCGCAGATTGGAGAGTAAAAACGCGACGCCGCCGCCGCGTTTGGAGAGTTGTAGCGCCGAATTCACCGCCCGCCCGATCGACTCCATATTGTCTTCGATACGGAGCAGGAAGCAGGAGACCAGTTCTCCACGCTGCTGTTTGCCGCAATTTAAAAAAGTCGGGGTGGCGGGCTGAAAGCGACCAGAAAGCATTTCATCGGTCAGTTGGGTGGCCAGCGTTTCGTCACCCTGCGCCAGCGTCAACGCCACCATTGTCACCCGATCTTCAAAGTGTTCCAGATAACGTTTGCCGTCGAAGGTTTTCAGCGTGTAACTGGTATAGAACTTCCAGGCGCCAAGAAACGTCTGGAAGCGAAAGCCGCTGGCGTGGGCGTGCTCGAACAGGCGGAGGACGAAGGCGCGGTCGTAACGCGCGAGGACGGCGTCATCGTAATACCCTTCCCGAACCAGCGTCTCCAGACGTTCATGCTGGCTGGCAAACGTCACGGAATGCGGGCGGACGTGGGCGGCAAAGAAGGCGTCGATCGCCTGCTGGTCCTTGTCGAACTGAATATGGCCTGCTTTATCATAAAGATTCAGCATCGCGTTCAGGGCGTGGTAATCCATGGTTTCCTGCATTACGCGCTCCGGGGTAGTTGTTGCCAAAATTCATTTACTCCTTTTCGGACGTTATCGATGTCGCGTTGTGTGCCCATGAGCTCAAAGCGGTACAGCCAGGGTACGCCGCATTTTTGTGCTATCACATCGCCAGCGCATCCCCAGGCATCGCCGAAATTGCGGTTACCGGAGGCGATGACGCCGCGAATGCGCGCCCGGTTGTGTTCATCATTTAAAAAGCGGATCACCTGTCGCGGCACCGCACCGGCCATCCCGCCGCCGCCGTATGACGGCACAACCAGAATGTACGGTTCGTCTACCTGAATTCGCTCCCGTTCATTGAGCGGAATACGCGTGGCAGGCAGCCCCAGACGCTGCATAAAACGGTGCGTATTTTCAGAGCTGCTGGAGAAGTAGACGAGCGCGCTCATGCGTTTGCCGCGTGGGGTGTCGGGTGCAGACGGTTAATCATGTCCGGGCGGAAGCCAGACCAGCTCAAATCGCCCGCCATCACCACCGGTAATTGACGAAATCCTTGCGCCCGGAGCGTATCCGCTGCATCCGGCACCAGATCGACGTTCACCATCTCAAATTCAAATCCACGGCTTTCCATCGCCCGCTTTGTGGCGTGGCACTGAACACAGTTATTGCGAGTGTAAATAGTAATGCTCATGATTCGTATTTCCATTTAAAATGAGAAAACGGCGCGATGAAACGCGTCGGATTGTCGGGTGTTGATACAGGAAATACTAGATGTAGTTGAATTAAGATTCAACCATACAAGATATGGGAATTTTCGATTGATTTTAACGTCGCTGATGAACGCAGCGGGGTAGGGGCGGCATGGCTAATTTTTGCCGGATGGCGGCGTGAACGCCCGATCCGGCCTGCAGGTTCACGCATAACAGAGTTGGCTGACATCAGCGCCATCCGGCAACAATGCGTCACATTCGCATACCGATCGCCAGACGGTTAAAGCAGTTCATTAAACCGATGGCGAAGGTCAGATCGCTGATTTCACGCGCGCTGAAATGATCGAGCAGCGGCAGGTAAACATTATCTTCGGCGTGGGTTTCAGCAATGTGCGTCACCGATTCCGCCCAGGCTAACGCCGCGCACTCTTGCTCGCTGAAATGGTGACTTACCCGCCATCCTGCCAGCGCATCTAATTTAGCTTGATTTACGCCAGCCTTACGCAGCGCTTTACTGTGCATCTCCAGGCAAAATGCACAACCATTTATTTGCGAAACACGCAGGTAAATCAGCTCCATCAGAGTGAGGTCAAGCGTGCTCTTTTCCAGCGCGTTTTTCGCCTGCACCAGAGCGCTGTAAACCTCCGGGCTCAGTTCATAATAGGGTTGGCGTAACGTCGTCATCATGTTTCTCCTCGTGTTGATGACGAGCACTGTAGCACTATAATGGTCTGTAAAAGAGAGCCATATTTTTACAGAAAAAGCAGACCATATGCCGCGCTATCAGCACATCGCTCGTCAGTTAAAAACGGCCATTGAGCAAGGAGAACTCGCGCCAGGAACGCGTTTGCCTTCCAGCCGAACGTGGGCGCAGGAACTGGGCGTTTCTCGCGCCACGGTGGAAAATGCCTATGGCGAGCTGGTGGCGCAGGGCTGGCTGGAGCGACGTGGCCAGGCAGGCACGTTTGTGAGCAACGCTCTACGGTTTGAGACGGCGCCGCCGATACCCGCTGTTTTTGCCGGAGAAAGTCCGGAACCGAAACCCTTTCAGATGGGGTTACCGGCGCTGGATCTCTTTCCACGCGAGAAGTGGGCGCGAGTAATGGGGCGTCGGTTGCGCACGCAGACGCGCTTCGATCTGGCATTAGGCGACGTCTGCGGCGAGGCGATTTTGCGCCAGGCGATAGTCGATTACCTGCGGGTTTCGCGTAGCATTGAATGTCTGCCGGAACAGGTATTTATTACCTCGGGTTATGCGGATTCTATGCGGCTAATCCTGCGTACATTGTCTGTGCCGGGAGACAGCATGTGGGTGGAAGATCCCGGCTTTCCGTTAATTCGCCCGGTGATAACGCAGGAGGGGATTACGCTGGCGCCGATTCCGGTCGATGCCGATGGGCTGAATGTCGCGGCGGGGATGCGGGATTGCCCGCAGGGGCGCTTTGCATTGGTGACGCCCGCCCATCAAAGTCCGTTGGGGGTGGCGCTGTCGTTAACTCGCCGACGGCAACTTCTGGCATGGGCGGCGAATGTGCAGGCCTGGATTATTGAAGATGACTACGACAGCGAATTTCGTTATCACGGTAAACCGCTTCCGCCGCTCAAGAGTCTGGATGCCCCGCAGCGAGTGATTTACGCCGGAACGTTCAGTAAGTCGCTCTTTCCGGCATTACGTACCGCCTGGCTGGTGGTGCCGATAAAGCAGATTGAGCATTTCCGCCAGCAGGCGTCGCTGATGCCCTGTAGCGTACCGTTGTTATGGCAGCACACGCTGGCTGATTTTATCCGTGATGGCCATTTCTGGCGGCATCTGAAAAAGATGCGCCAACATTATGCTCAGCGACGGTTATGGATTGAAGAGGCGCTGGCAGAACAGGGATTTGTCGTGACATTACAGAAAGGCGGTATTCAATTGGTTATTGAGGTTGAAGGTGATGATAAAGCGCAGGTAGCAAAAGCGAATCAGGCCGGACTGGCGGTACAGGCGCTAAGCCGTTGGCGAGTGGTTTCGTCAGGAAAGGGGGGCATTTTACTGTCGTTTACCAATATTACTTCCGCTGGCATGGCGAAACAGGTCGCATGGCAGCTTCGACAGGCGATACAGTAACCGTTTCGCCGAATGGCACGGCCTGGGCCTGCGGCAATGATGCAGGCCCAATCAATAAAGTATGTCGCCATCCGGCTGCGCACGTCGTTAGCGACGCAGGCTAAGCAGCGCCCCGATAAAAATCCCCACCGCTGCGGCGGTTCCTACGCTACACCAGGGTTTTTCACGCACAAACGTATCCGCGCACCCCATCGCATCACAGGCGGCTTGTTTTACGCGAGTACGTCCATGCATCCGCGCCCGGGTCTCTTTCAGCAACGCCTGTGCTTTACGTCGCGCAGCCTCGGCTTCGTCTTTCGCATCGCTTCCCCAGGATTTAAGGACATCTTCCAGACTGTCGGCTAATCGATTGACATCATTCTGAATATCCTGAACACCATCATCGACGTCGTTTCGGTTCGGTTTGTTAAGCATATGATCCTCCATTGATTTCGATGTAGCTTTCAGTGTAGTTCATATTTTTACCTGCCGAGGCTTGTTACGGCGATATCATGCGTTTCTGGACTTTTCTGAAAGCGTTGATAACGCGCTATCGGGTAAGGTAAGCCCGCAGTACAAGAGAATGAGGATAAAATATGTATTTACGACCTGACGAGGTGGCGCGGGTACTGGAAAAGGCAGGGTTTACCGTCGATGTGGTGACGAATAAAACGTATGGTTATCGACGCGGCGAGAATTATGTTTATGTTAACCGCGAGGCGCGTATGGGGCGTACCGCGCTGATCATTCACCCCAGATTAAAAGACCGTAGCTCATCACTGGCTGACCCGGCTTCGGATATTAAAACCTGCGATCATTACCAAAATTTTCCGCTCTATTTAGGCGGCGAGACCCACGAACATTACGGTATTCCCCACGGCTTTAGCTCCCGAATAGCGTTAGAACGTTATCTGAATGGGCTTTTTGGCGACGAAAAAAGCGACTAAAAGCGCGACTGGCAATGCCAGTCGCGACGCTAACTTACGCCTTAGCCTGATGATAGCTGCTCACTTTAAACAGGCGACGACAATAATCCAGGAAGTAGCCATAAACCGCGCCCATTAACATTGAAACAACAATGTTTGAACTCACGGCGGCCACTATCTGATGCCAGCCGGCACCGACGGTCAGCAAGATGATAATATAAACGGGTGACTGAAAGGTGACATAAGCCAATATATCCGCCAGGTTTTTGGCCCATCCCGCCGGGCTTGCCTTACGCGCGACGCGCATAATCAGATCGCGGTAAACGCCGTATGGCCATGCAATCAAAATGTTGACAGGTATCGCCACCAGCCTGGAAGAAAGCGACTGCTCAAAGCTCATTCCGGAGAGGAATATCTCGATCAACATGTTCACAACAGAACAGTAAACAACCATCGCAAACGTGTCTGCTACGGCATGACGCAAGCGTGACTGTGGAGAGAACATGTTAATGCTCCTTGTAGCGTATCGATCAGAATGAGGTGATGGTTGGTAGTGAAATCATAAAGCACTTTTGTCTTTGCATAGAGTATATCCCTATATAATAACTATCAACTAGTGTAATATTTTTATTTATGGGCTTTTTGTCGATAAAATACTCTGTGACTGTGTGTTTTTTGCCCGCAGCGAGATTTTCGTTGTTGTTAGTCATTAATTACTTTTAAATCAATGTATTATAATGCATTGTTTTTCTGGCGATTTTCAGCCACATTCCAAATGTTGTCAGATGCGATGTATTCTCGGCTAACGGCGCGCGCTCTACTTTTCTCAGCATAATTATAGATATTGCAGGCTTATTTTTAGCATAAAGCTCTGATGATGATTTTTGAATGGTTAATCTATTATTGTGCTGAAATATTCACTTCTGTATAAGGTCAGCCACCGTGAGGGTCACCGCGGTTACTGAGATACGCAATACGCTATATACGCTATGGATTTCGAGTTGCTTAAAGGCGGCAAGGGAGTGAATCCCCAGGAGCATAGATAACGATGTGACTGGGGGGGAGCGACAAATCTGCGGGGAGCAGATTTGAACGTCGCGTGCGACGACCCGTCAGGGCGAGGCCCATGGATGGGCCGGGTAATCCGTAGCCAACACATAAGCAACTTGAAGAATGAAGGGTATAAACAGCCGAACGGGAAACCTACAGATATACCGTAGGCAGAATAACCTGAAACACACAGGGGGTAATGAATATAACCTTCTGGTTAACAGATTAATATAATTAATCGAGTTATACTGAGTATATCTGTATGAACGTTAGGATCTGGAAATATAATCAATAATCGCATACAATACCGCCTGTAATAGTTTTTGTTTTCTGCGTTAAAAGGTTTTTATTGATATGAATTTGATGTTACAGAACTTAAATAATATCCGCACGCTGCGCGCTATGGCTCGCGAATTCTCCATTGACGTTCTTGAAGAAATGCTCGAAAAATTCAGGGTTGTCACTAAAGAAAGACGCGAAGAAGAAGAATTGCAGCAACGCCAGCTTGCCGAGAAGCAGGAGAAAATTAATGCCTTTCTGGAGCTGATGAAAGCAGACGGTATTAACCCGGAAGAGTTATTTGCCATGGATTCAGCAATGCCGCGTTCTGCTAAAAAGCGCCAGCCGCGTCCGGCAAAATATCGTTTTACTGATTTCAATGGCGAAGAAAAAACCTGGACCGGACAAGGTCGTACGCCTAAACCGATTGCCCAGGCGCTGGCGGCGGGGAAATCTCTGGATGATTTCTTAATCTAATCACGGATAACCTTTAACAGATGGCGCTTCGTTTCCTGTCTCTATTAACCGGGATTCAGGGAACGTTGCGCCATGCTCATTTTGATAAATCAGCACACGCCAAAATCGCCCTCTTCGCAATAGGGGGTGACATCTGCCGCTTTGAGGATCAATTTTTCGCCCGGCTCATTACCGACCTGTACCGCGACAATATGATCCTCGTTGACTTCAATCACTTTCAGTTTCGGCCCCCCCATTCGGGGCTGTACGATATCGCCTGGTGTGAACATCACGCCCTCCCGTTGAACAATGGTATAAACCCGCCTTCAGTCTACTACACACTTACCGACGCGTGGTGAAGGTACCGCTTAATGAGTACGGGTATTCCAGGGCATTTTTTCCAGTAGTCGCGCCATTCCGCAGAAGCCGGTCATGCCTGCCAGCATTAACCCGGCCCCGACAAAACCACTAATGAGGAAAAAGCCGCCGTGAACCGTATAGCCCAGAATCACCCCAAGCAACGTCAACCCGCCGGCGGCGATTTGCACCTGACGCATCAGTGGCAACGGTTGCGATTTGTCTTCTGTGACGGGCAATCCTGCCGCTTTCCATCCGTCGATGCCGCCTTCCAGTAGACTGACCTGAGCTGGGGCGGCAATGGCCTGTAGTTTTGCTGCATTGCTGCTGGTTCGTTTACCTGACTGACAGTGAAAAATAATCTGTTCCGCTCGCAGGTTGGCGGGCAAATCGCCCTGTTCAAGCCGGGAAAGCGGCGCCAGTTGCGCATGTGGAATATGCTCGCGCAGATATTCGTCGGCGTCGCGCACATCAATCAGTTTCGCGCCTTGCGCTATCAGCGCTTGCGCCTCACGGGGGGAAACTATCCCAATGGACATCGTGCCTCCTTATGGACAATAGAGATTCTTTAACGTGGCGATAAGCGTATTAACCGCCTCATTTTTAATGAAATAGTGAATGCGCTGGGCATCGCGTTGACTATCAATCAGTCCTTCTTCCCGCATCCGCGCCAGATGTTGCGACGTCGCGGAGGGGCTTAGCCCGGTAATGCGCGCCAGTTCGCCTGCGCTGGTTTTTGGCGAACCGCAAAGCATACATAAAATCAGTAATCTTTTTGGGTGGCTCATCGCTTTGAGCAGGGCCGCCGCCTGTTCTGCGCTGGCCTGAAGTTGTTCAAGCTCTGTCATAGTTATTTAAGCATTTTCTAAATTTAGTTAATTCTAAAATAAACGTCAACCTAATGCCAGCGTAAAGAGCGTAAAGGAGGGTAAAAGCGCGGCGCGTGACTGGCAGGCTCAGGTAAACTGACTATGCTTAGAGATAAAATCTCTTTTTAAACAATGACTAATTTTGCTTGTATGGAGTGTATATGGGTTTCTGGAGAATTGTATTTACGATTATTTTGCCTCCGCTCGGCGTACTTTTAGGAAAAGGGTTCGGTTGGGCATTTATCCTTAATATCCTGCTGACATTACTCGGATATATTCCGGGGCTTATCCACGCATTTTGGGTTCAGATGCGTCATTAATTACCGGCCACCAGCGGTGCATAAGCGCCGCTTATCAGGATAACCTCATTCCCTCTGCTACACTTTTCTTTGTGTGTATTTTTGACAAGCGAGGTGAATATGGGACTTTTCAATTTTGTAAAAGATGCAGGTGAAAAACTCTGGGACGCGGTAACCGCTAATCATGATAAGGACGATCAGGCGAAAAAAGTCCAGGAACATTTAAATAAAACGGGAATACCCGACGCTGACAAAGTGAATGTGCAAATAGCTGATGGAAAAGCGACAGTGACGGGTGATGGGCTGAGTCAGGAGGCAAAAGAAAAAATTCTGGTTGCCGTGGGGAATATCGCCGGGATTAGCAGCGTTGACGATCAGGTTAAAACCACGACGCCGGCGGCTGAAAGTCAGTTTTATACCGTAAAATCAGGCGACACCCTGAGCGCTATTTCAAAGCAAGTGTATGGTAACGCCAATCTGTATAATAAAATCTTCGAGGCAAATAAACCGATGCTGAAAAGCCCGGAAAAAATATATCCGGGACAAGTGTTGCGTATTCCTGAAGAATAATGGCTATCAGGCCGCGCCAGGCTACATTTTTCCTGCCATCGCCTGGCGAATAATGGGAATCGGCGTCAGCAAATGCTGACGCATTAATTCGCTGGCGCGTGCCGCCTCGCGCGCCAGTATCGCTTCGGTTAGCGTGTGATGCTGGATATGTTTATCTTCCAGCATCTCGACGGACAGAACGGTTTCACGTAACCAAATAAAGCGGTAGCGGGCCGCCAGGTCAAATAAGCGTTCGCGCATCTGTAGCAGATAGTGGGAGCCGCACCCGGCGACAATGGCGGAATGGAACGCCTGGTGGCGCTGATCCCATTCATCGAGCATATGTTCACTGGCATCGCTGGCTTCCAGTTTACTGAGCATATGCGCTCGCGCCAGGATCTCCGCCTCCCACGCATCATCGCCGCGTTCAATCGCCAGGCGTACCAGCATCGCTTCCATATTGGCGCGCGCGTCAAAAATATCGAGGAGTTCCGCCTCTGACATGGACGCCACGCGATAGCCTTTTTGATTCACCACGGTGACCAGCCGTTCCGCCACCAGTTGTGACAGCGCCTCACGCAGCGGCCCTACGCCGAGCGCATAGCGGGCGGTTAATAAACTCATCCGCAGTTTCTCATCCGGTTGATAAGTGCCGCGAATAATGTCATTTTTAAGCCAGCGATAGCCATCTATGGCCGTCGGTTGGGAAAGGGCGGTCATCTTTTACTCCTGAGAAGCTTCCCGGCTGACGCCGGGAATAACTAACGTAGGTTTTGCAGGGGAGCTTTTTGCCACCTTATCAGTTTTTTCCAGCGAGACATAATGGGGACAGTACCTATTATGCCCAGCCCTAACAGCCCGGTCGAAATGACTTCTAGTTGCTGTGCCGGTCGAAACAGCATCACCACCAGGACAAAGCAGATAAAGCCGATAACCAGCCAGGTGAGCCACGGATAAAGCCACATTTTCAGCTTAATTTCTCCGCCCTGCGCCAGCAGAATTTTACGCATCCGCAATTGCGAAATCGCAATCACCAGATAGACCAGCAGCGCGATGGCGCCGGAACTGTCGATAAGAAATTTAAACACTTTTGCCGGGGCGTAATAATTGACGATAACGGTTAAAAAGGCCGCGCCGGTAGAGAGGAGAACCGCTACCCAGGGCGTTTTGCTACGGTTAGTTTTTCCCATTATCGCAGGCGCATCGCCGCGGCGGCTAAGGGAATAGAGCATCCGGGAGGCGGTATATAATGCGGAGTTCAGACAACTGGTCACCGACAACAAAATCACGCAGTCCATAATGAATTTTGCGTGCGGAATATGAAGCAGCTCCAGTACCGAGCGGTACGAACCTACGCTTTTCAGACCCGGCATATTCCACGGGATCAGCGCCACCACCACAAAAATGGAACACAGGTAAAAGATGGAAATTCGCCAGATAACAGAATTGGTAGCGCGTACGATATGTTTATCCGGCGTATCGGATTCCGCGGCAGCAATAGTGACGATTTCCGCGCCCATAAAAGAGAACATGGTGATCAACATGGCGCTTAACACCGCGCCGAAGCCGTTAGGCATAAAACCGCCGTGATCCCAGAGCCGGGAAATACCGCTTACCTCAGCATACGGATAAAAACCGCTAATCGCCGTCGCGCCCAGCGCGATAAACGCCAGGATAGCAATCACTTTACATAGCGCCAGCCAGAATTCGAATTCGCCGTAATTTTTGACGCTCAATAAATTGCTTCCGGTTAAGGCAAGCGTAATCACTAATGAAAATAGCCACACCGGAATACCTGGTATCCATGAATTCAGAATAATGGCGGCAATATTGGCCTCCAGCGGAATAACCAGCACCCAAAACCACCAGTATAACCAGCCGATGGTATACCCGGCCCAGGGGCCGATCGCTTTATCCGCATAGGTGGAAAAAGATCCGGTATCCGGCGTGGCGACGGCCATTTCAGCCAGCATTCGCATAATCATGACGACTAAAAGTCCAGCGAACAGATAGGCCAGCAGTACCGCAGGGCCGGCCTCCGCAATCGCCACGCTGGAACCGACAAACAGGCTGGCGCCGATGACGCCGGCGATCGATAACATGGTGACGTGGCGTGATTTCAGCCCGCCCCCTAATGCATGTGATTCTGACAATTGCCCCATCCTAAAACCTCTTTATTGTTATTGCGCTCGTTTACCGGATGGCGCCTGGCTTATTCGGCCTACAATCGAAACGGTTTTTGTAGGCCGGATAAGACAGTTACGTCGCCACCCGACGCTGCTTATTGGACATTACGCTTGTTTCGCCTCATCAAAGCACCGGGCGATAATCTCCAGGCCTTGCCGAATCTGCGAGGCCTCAATAGTGAGTGGAACGAGGATGCGCAAGATGTTGTAGTAAGGACCGCAGGAGAGCAGAATTAACCCTTTCTCGCGGGCGCGGGTCACAATGTCGGCGGTCAGAGCCGCGTTCGGTTTGCCGGGGTCGCCATTTTCAAATAACTCAATGGCGATCATGGCGCCCAGTCCGCGCACGTCGCCAATCTCACGGTGCGTTTCCGCTATCTCCATCAGGCCATCGCGCAGCGTTTTGCCAAGCGTATTCGCCTTTTGCAGTAGATTTTCCTGCTCGAAAATGTCCAGTACCGCCAGCGCGGCGGCGCAGGCAATCGGGTTTCCGGCATAGGTGCCGCCCAGACCGCCCGGCGCGATAGCGTCCATCACGTCTGCCCGGCCGGTAACGCCTGCCAGCGGAAAGCCGCCGGCGATCGATTTCGCAAACGTGGTTATATCTGCCGCAACGCCCATCTGTTCCATGGCGAACAGCGTACCGGTCCGGCCCGCGCCGCTTTGCACTTCGTCGGCAATTAACATAATGCCGTGTTGGTCGCATAGCGCGCGCAGTCGCTGCATGAACGCGGGAGAGGCGGCGTAAAATCCGCCTTCGCCCTGTACCGGCTCAATAATAATGGCGGCGATATCTTCCGGCGCGGCATCATTTTTAAAGATGCGTTCAATGCTGGCGATGGCGTCGTCGTCGCTGATGTTGTGTAGCGGGCAAGGATAAAGCGCGCGGTAGACATGGCCTGGCATCAATCCCATACCAGCAGAGTACGGGTGTACTTTCCCGGTCAGAGAGAGCGTGTAGTGGGTACGACCGTGGTAAGCGCCGCTAAACGCGATAGCGCCGCTGCGTTTTGTCGCCGCGCGGGCGATTTTCACCGCGTTTTCAACCGCTTCTGAACCGGTCGTGACCAGCAACGTTTTTTTGGCGAAATCGCCCGGTACCTTCTGGTTCATGCGTTCGCACAACGCCAGGTACGGTTCATAGGCCAGCACCTGAAAACAGGTATGCGACAATTTCTTCAACTGCGCTTCGACCGCTGAAACAATGCCGGGATGTAAATGACCGGTGTTCAGGACGGCAATGCCGCCCGCGAAATCGAGATACTCACGGCCTTCGACATCCCAGACCCGACAATTTTCCGCCCGCTCGGCGAAAATCGGGTGAATCTGGCCCACGCCGCGAGGAACGGCGTTATGACGGCGCTGCATTAAAGCGTTATTGGTATTCATTAGCGACTCTCCTGTTAAAGGCCGATGCACATATATTTGATTTCTAAATAATCTTCGATGCCGTATTTGGAACCTTCACGGCCTAATCCGGAGGCCTTAATGCCGCCGAAAGGCGCGACTTCGTTGGAGATAATGCCGGTATTAATACCGACGATGCCGTATTCCAGCGCTTCGCCGACGCGGAAAACGCGGCTTAAATCGCGTGCATAAAAATAGGCTGCCAGGCCGAACTCGGTATCGTTAGCCTGCCTGATGACATCCGCCTCGTCGCTGAAGCGGAACAGAGGCGCGAGCGGCCCGAATGTCTCTTCTTTGGCGACTTTCGCGTTATCAGGAACATCCGCCAGAATGGTCGGTTGAAAGAAGTTGCCGCCTAATTTGTGCGCTTCACCGCCCGTAATGACGCGGGCGCCTTTTTCCAGCGCGTCGGCGATATGCTCCTGGACTTTCGCCACGGCTTTTTCATCAATCAGCGGCCCGATAGCGACGTCGGCTTGCAGGCCGTCGCCGACCGCGAGCTTATTTACCGCCTGGTTGAGTTTTTCCGCAAAACGATCGTAAACGCCGTCCTGAACATACAATCTATTGGCGCAGACACAGGTCTGCCCGGCGTTGCGAAACTTCGAAGCCAGCGCGCCTTCGACGGCTTTATCCAGATCGGCATCGTCAAAGACGATAAACGGCGCATTGCCGCCCAACTCCAGCGACACTTTTTTAATGTCTTTGGCGCATTGTTCCATTAGCTGGCGGCCAATCTCCGTCGAGCCGGTAAACGACAGTTTGCGTACCAGCGGGTTGCTGGTCAGCTCGCCGCCGATATCGCCTGCCGAACCGGTAACGACGTTAAATACGCCTGCGGGAATTCCGGCGCGCCGGGCCAGTTCCGCCAGCGCCAGCGCGGAAAACGGCGTCTGGCTGGCGGGTTTGAGTACCATCGTGCAGCCTGCGGCCAGCGCGGGGCCGGCTTTACGGGTGATCATTGCCGAGGGAAAGTTCCACGGGGTAATCGCGGCGGTGACGCCGATGGGCTGTTTAATCACCAGCAGCCGTTTATCGGCCTGATGACCTGGAATCGTGTCGCCATAGATACGCTTCCCCTCTTCGGCGAACCATTCAATAAACGAGGCGGCGTAGCTAATTTCGCCTTTCGCTTCCGCCAGCGGTTTGCCCTGTTCCAGCGTCATCAGACGCGCCAAATCGTCCTGATGTTCCATCATCAGATTGAACCAGCGACGCAGGATATTGGCTCGCTCTTTAGCAGTGAGCGCGCGCCAGGCGGGCAGGGCGCGATTGGCGGCGTTGATGGCGTCGCGCGTCTCTTCCGCCCCCATTTTGGGCACATTGCCAAGCGGTTTCCCGTTGGCGGGGTTGCTCACGGGGATGACATCGCCGCCGCGCGCGTCGCGCCAGTCGCCATCGATAAAGGCCTGCTGGCGGAACAGGGTAGAGTCGTTAAGTTGCATAATTGCTTCCTGTCTGAAGGGTTAACGGGTAAATGCGGCGTGTAATGCGTCCACGCTGCGTGCCGCACGCAGCGTACGTCCGGGGTTGCTCTGGCTTGCGCGTAGCGCCTGAACTTTACTGACGATATGCGCGCCGATAGGTATCGCGGATGTCGCCGCCGGGGAGGGGGCGTTACAGGTGTGAATGGAACGCGGCGTTGTGACAAACAGAAAATCATCAATCAGTTTGCCGTCCGGTGAAACCGCCTGCGCCCGCACGCCTGCCGGCCAGGGCTGGAGATCGTTGACGGTCAGGCTGGGGCAATACTTTTGTACTCGCCGCAAATAGCCGCTTTTGCACAGCGAGTTTTTCATCTCGCCCAGCCCGGAAAGCAGATGGTTTTGCAGTACGCGGCGAATGCTGGCGGAGCGGAAAATCTCCAGGGTGTCGGTGAAGGAAACGTCGCGCTTACGGTAGCCTTCGCGTTTAAGCGCCAGCACCGCATTCGGCCCGACCGTAACGCTGCCGTCGATCATGCGGGTAAGATGGACGCCGAGAAACGGCATTGCTGGATCGGGGATCGGGTAGATCAAATGGTTAACGATCCGGTTGTGTCGCGGGGCCAGACGAAAGTACTCGCCGCGGAAAGGGCAGATAATAAAACCGGGCTCCACGCCCAGCATTTTGACCAGCCGATCCGCCATCAGCCCTGCACAGCCGATAAGCGTAGCGGTTTCGATTTCCCGACCTTGCGAGGTGCGAATGACAACGCCAGCGGCATGTTCTGTTAGCGCGCTGACCTCGGCATGGTAGATGATCTCGCCGCCTTTGGCCTGAAAGCGGTTCGCCATGGCCGTCGCGACATCGCGATAGCTGACAATCCCGCTGGAAGGGACAAAAATCCCGCCCAGACCAATGATATTGGGTTCGCGTTCACGCAGCTCCGCCGCGCTTAACCACTCGCGCTCTAAGCCGTTGGCCGCCGTCCGCTCCCATAGCGCGCGCATCCGCGCCATTTCCAGCTCCGAGGTGGCGACCAACATTTTGCCGCAGGTGTCGTAGCGGATGTTGTTTTGATCGCAAAAGGTTTTGGTCGCCTGATTGCCCGCCAGACAAAACTGCGCTTTGAGGCTGCCGGGCGTGTAGTACACCCCGGCATGGATCACGCCGCTGTTATGCCCGGTCTGGTGGCAGGCTGGCGCGGACTCTTTTTCCAGCAACGCGATGCGCGCATCCGGATAGAGATCAATAAGTTGCATGGCGGTCGACATACCGATAATGCCGCCGCCGATAATCACAAAATCATACATCCGCATAATTCCTTCGCCGTGGCGCTTATTGGTGAGTTTGATAATGGCTGGCGGCGTAGGCGAAGTAACCGCGCTGGCGCATCAGTTCGCGACGCAAGTCAGGATGCGGCGTAAAACGATCGCGTCCATGTAGCCAGAACAGATTGTTAATCAACAGGAATTTGCCGACCGGTACCGGTACGGAGAGGATGTTTTGACTGGTTTCCAGCGCGTCTGAAAGCTCGCTGAGCCAGACGCCTTCTTCAAAGTCTTTTGGCTGGACGAACTGGTCGATATAACGCATGACCGGGCGGCCTTGTTGGTCGACATCAAACACCGGGTGCCAGACGTCATGGCTAACATTCTTGCTTGGCGGCGCCGCCCAGCGCATGACGCGACGCGCCAGCGGATGGGTAAAAAACGACTCCAGATGTTCCCAGTCATCAAGGTGCAGCAGCAGCGAATTACCGCCTTCCATATTTTGTTCGTCGATTTTCATCATCAGCACGTAGTCGGTCACCTCCTCAACATAGGTACCGTCATTGTGCAGTTCCATTACGCGGTGGGGCTGGCGCAGATAACTGTCAGAGTTGTCGACGTTTTTGACCACGAAACGCGCGTAATACTGGCCGCTCATCGCATCGTAGTTGGAGCGACCAATAAGATGCGCCACCGCCGTCGCCAGTTTGACCATCTCTTCTGCCTGTGCGACATCATCGATCCCTTCGGCGCTGATCAACAGCGCGCCTTGTGCACGGTTGAGGAGCGTTTTGATCAACAGCGGTTGTAGCTGATTGCCGCACAGATCGTCGAGGATCTTGCCGATTTTGAAACGTAAGAAAGATTTGTATTCCAGCGCCTGCACCGGCCACTGCGCAACCTGATGGAGAAATTGTCTTGTGGTATCCGCCGTAAACGTTAACGCCAGCAGGCGCGGCGACTGCGCCGAAGGGGCAAGGGTGAAACCAGTATGGCGTTGGGCTAAATCATCTGTGTTCGCTTTTACGGCAGTCAGTGCATTCATCAGAATCATTCCTCTCGGTAGATGGTCAGGGAGACATGGCGATGCTCATTTCGTAGCCATAAATTAAAAATATCGACATTTTCCAGGAACGCGTATGAAATAACCGCTTTTGTTTAATTATTGTGATCAAAAACAACAAATATTTAACAATGCGAAAGGTGAGGTTAACGGCGCCACGAGCCTGACAACGGCAAGAAGGGGTGTAAAATGAGCGAGTTATGGAAAGAGTGATGCTGGCGGGGTTGCCCGGCCTGGCACATGAGCGCGTAGGCCGGACAAGTACAACGTATTTCAGCAGTCAATTAACCGGCGTCAACCTGCGGTTTACGGCTGTGTTTACGGATCAGACGTAACACTGGCGGTACGACAATGACCATGATCGCCATGATCAGCAGGGCTTTGGCAACGCCGCTTTGCCACAAAATCGCCATATTGCCGTTACTGATGGAGAGTGCGCGACGCAGGTTTTGCTCCAGCATTTCCCCCAGTACGAATCCCAGGATCAGCGGCGACATGGGGAAGTGCATTTTACGTAAAATGTACCCTAACACGCCGAGCGCGACCATCAACACCAGATCGAAGGTGGTGCTGTGTACCGCATACACCCCTACCGCCGATACGGCAGCGATGGCGGGTACCAGGAACCACAGCGGAATGGTGAGCATACGGGTGAACAGACCGATCAACGGGATATTCATGATCAGCAGCATCACGTTCGCAATCAGCAGCGCAGCGATGAGTCCCCAGACGATATCCGGCTGTTCGGTGAACATCGCCGGGCCTGGCGTGATGTTGTACAGCGTCAGCGCCCCCATCATCACTGCCGTAGTGCCGGAACCGGGAACGCCCAGCGTCAGCATCGGGATGAAGGAGCCGCAGGCAGAGGCGTTGTTTGCCGCCTCCGGCGCCGCGACGCCGCGAATATCCCCTTTGCCGAAGCTATCGCTGTTGCCGCTGAGTTTTTTCTCGGTCATATAGGTAATGGCGCTGGCAATGGTCGCCCCGGCGCCGGGCAATACGCCGACAAAAAAGCCGATTACCGAAGAACGCAGGGTAGTGCCGATACACTGCGCGCCTTCTTTCAGGTTGAATAACATTCGACCCGTTTTGCGGACCATTGTTTGCCCGCTGCTGGTATGTTCCAGCATTAAAAGTATTTCTGATACCGAGAACAGGCCGATCACCACGACGATAAACTGTACGCCGTCGGAAAGATGAACGCTGTCAAAGGTAAAGCGATAAACCCCGGTGTTGGCGTCGACGCCGACGGTCGCAAGGCCAAGACCGATCAGCGCTGCCAGAAATGATTTAAGCGGGTTTTGCGCCATCATGCTGCCAAGACAGGCGATGGCAAAAACCATTAAGGCGAAATATTCCGCAGGACCAAAGGCCAGCGACCATTGCGCCAGTAAAGGGGCGAACAGAATGATGCCGCCGATAGCGATTAATGAACCGAAAAATGAGCTGACTGCGGAAATCGACAGCGCTACGCCGCCTTTCCCTTGCTGCGCCATTGGGTAACCGTCCAGCGCCGTCATGATCGCCGCCGCATCGCCGGGGACGTTGAGCAATATGGAGGAGATCCTGCCGCCATACTCACAGCCAATGTACACCGTCGCCAGCAGAATTAGCGCCGACTCCGCAGGCAGATGCAACGCAAAGGCCAGCGGCAGTAAAATTGCCACGCCGTTGATCGGTCCCAGGCCCGGCAGCAGACCGACGATCGTGCCCACGAAGCAGCCAATCAACGCGATAACCAGGTTTTCCGGCGTCATCGCCACCGCAAAGCCCTGAGAAAGATATATCCAGGTATCCATCGTTGCTCCGTTAACTCAGCCAGGCGCCGAGAGGTAAGGTGACATCAAGCAGCCGGTCAAAGGCATACCACAGCAGAATGCCTAATACCGCGCCGGAGATACCCGCCGCTGGAATCGTGGCGCCGAACAGCATCCCGATAACCATGGTGAGAAGCGCGGTGGCGATGGGAAAACCCAGCCATTCGAATCCCCAGGCATACATCAACAGGATGATGATCATGGTAACTAGCTTTTGCAGAACATGGCGGCGCGGCCAGCTCACCGTGTCGGGATGGCGCAATAACAGCGCCAGCGCGCAGAGCGCCATCAGGCCGATAATCCCCAGCGGAAAAGGGCGGGGGCCGACGGGTTCATAGCTGTATTCGCTTTGGATCTGCCAGGCGATGAATAGCCCGGCGATACAGAGCAACAGCCAGATACCCGCAAAGATACGATCGCTCATCATTGCCTCCGCGATTATTTCGCGAGTCCGAAGGCTTTCGCCTGTTCACGGTAATCAGTAACCTGTTTTTTCACGTAGTCATCGAGCTGCTGGCCGGTCATGTCGAACTCAAACAGGCCGCGCAGATCGCGCTGCTTTTTAAACTCGTCGGTTTGCTGGAGCTTCTTGAAGGTATCCACCCACCACTGGTAATCGGCATCGCTGACTTTGGGCCCGACGTAGAAGCCGCGAATAATCGGCCACACCAGGTCGTAGCCCTGTTCTTTAGCGGTAGGGATATTGGCAAGCTGGCCCGGCAGACGATTTTCTGAAAAGACGGCCAGCACGCGGATTTTGTCGCCGCCCAGATAAGGCACCATTTCACTGAGATCGCCGGAGACAACCTGAACATGGTTGCCCATTAATGCCGTCACCGGCTCGCCGCCGCCCTCAAAGGCAACGTAGCGCATCTTGTGCGGGTCGACGTTCGCCTTTTGCGCCAGCAACGCCGACTTCATCCAGTCCTGGCTGCCAATAGAGGCGCCAGCGCCAATGACCACGCTGTTGGGATCTTTTTCCATCGCCGTCATCAGATCTTTCAGCGTTTTCCACGGGGAATCCGCACGCACGGCGATCATGCCGTAATCAGTGCCCACGCTTGCCAGCCAGCGCACATCATCCACGCCGTAGCGACCAAATTTCCCCTGCGACAGGTTGAGCAGCGAACCGCCGGAAAAGGCGACCACAGTCCCGGGTTCGCCAGGGCGTTGGGCGACTATCGCGTTATAGGCCACAGCGCCGACGCCACCAGGCATATACGTTACCCGCATGGGTTTCTCGATAGCGCCAGTCTCCAGCAAACTCACCTGAATCAGCTTACAGGTGAGGTCGAAACCGCCGCCAGGTTTGGCTGGCGCGATACATTCCGTTCGCGACGGCGCCTCCTGCGCCAGAACAGAGGTACTCATTAATAAAATGCTTGCAGTAAGGGTACGAAGTAATTGTTTTTTCATTTTTTATCCTCACGCCGGACGTCCGGATTTTTCAGGTTCGGAAGAAGATTTTTGTGATTATGTGAGCCGACATGTAGCAGTTCGGTTGCGTGATTGTTAAAACAATAACCTTTCAATTCCCTTTCAATGCGGCAGAAACTTTACAGGATGTGATATGCGTCTCTTATTGGCGGAAGATAACCGTGAGCTGGCTCACTGGCTGGAGAAAGCGCTGGTGCAAAACGGCTTTGCCGTGGACTGCGTATTTGACGGCCTGGCGGCTGACCATCTTCTGCACAGTGAAATGTACGCGCTGGCGGTGCTGGATATCAATATGCCGGGAATGGATGGACTGGAGGTGGTGCAACGGCTGCGTAAGCGCGGTCAGACCTTGCCCGTTTTGTTGCTCACGGCGCGAAGCGCGGTGGCGGATCGCGTAAAAGGTCTCAACGTCGGCGCGGATGACTATCTGCCGAAACCCTTTGAACTGGAAGAGCTGGATGCCCGTTTACGGGCCTTGCTCCGACGCAGCGCTGGGCAGGTTCATGAAGTTCAGCAACTGGGGGAATTGATCTTTCATGATGAAGGGTATTTTCTGTTACAGGGACAGCCGTTAGCGCTGACGCCGCGTGAGCAGGCGCTCTTAACCGTATTGATGTACCGACGAACGCGGCCGGTTTCGCGTCAGCAGCTTTTTGAACAGGTGTTCAGCCTGAACGATGAGGTAAGCCCTGAAAGCATCGAACTTTATATTCATCGACTGCGTAAAAAACTCCAGGGAAGCGATGTACGAATTACGACGCTGCGCGGCCTGGGTTATGTGCTGGAGCGCGGCGATGAAGTGGGTTAAGCCGCAATCGTTGTACCTGCAACTCTTGCTGTTCCTGGGGTTGCCGCTGATTCTGCTATGGGGGCTGTCGGCGTTTAACAGCTATGTCAATGCGCTACAGGCCGCCACTCAGGCTTATGATCGTACGTTGCTCTCCTCGGCGCGAACGGTATCGGAACGGCTGGTGGTGCGCAATAAGCATCTGGAAGTTAACGTGCCCTGGGTGGTGCTGGATAGCTTCGAGCTTAATATGAATGATCGACTCTATTACAAAGTCGTTGACCCTTCCGGAAAGGTTATTTCCGGTTATGACGATCTGCCTGCCATGCCGCCCGCTACGCCCCGTACCCGGCTTTATCCGGCGCTGGCGTGGTTCTATCATACCGAGTATCGCGGCGAGGCGATCCGCGTGGCGCGTTTGCTACAGCCGGTCAACGAAGGCGGCATTATCGGCATGGCGGAGATTTATGTCGCAGAAACGCTGCAGTCCCGTCGTTATCTGGCGGGCCAACTGCTGTTCTCTTCCTGGATCTCACAGGGGCTGCTGGTGTTGCTGACCCTGGTGCTGGTTGGCTGGTTATTACGCCGGATCCTGCGCCCTATGCGTCAACTTTCGTCATTAATGGTACGCCGCGAACCGGGTCTGTTAACGCCGCTGCCGGAACTGCTGCCGTGGTCGGAAACACGCTTGTTAATCGTGGCGTTTAATCGCTACATTGACAGGCTCCGCGGCATCCTTTCCCGGCAGGAACGCTTTAGCGCCGATGCTTCTCACCAGTTAAAAACGCCGCTGGCGGTGTTAAAAACGCAGGCGGCGGTGGCGTTAGCCAGCCAGCACCCTCATCACTGGTACGAAAGTCTGCAGGCGATGAGCGTAACGCTGGATAGCACCATTCAGCTCACGGAAAGATTGTTGCAACTTTCTGCGGTAAAGCATAAAGAGCAGGGCGAGCGGCGTTTTTCCCCGGTGAATCTGTACGATATCATACAGAGCGGCTGCTTTACTCGCCTGGCGCAGGCACGGAGTAAACATATCGACCTGGGCTACGAAGGCGAACAGGAAGCGATGTGGATCGAGGGGGATGAGGTACTGCTTAGCGAGCTGTGCGGAAACTTGCTGGATAATGCGCTGAAATACACGCCTGAGCAAGGCATCGTCACCGCGCGGCTTGAACGGGATGGCGATGCCGTGACGCTGGTTGTCGAAGATAGCGGCCCCGGCATTGATGATGAACACATCCATCTGGCGCTACAGCCGTTCCACCGGCTCGATAACGTAGGAAATGTGGCCGGGGCGGGTATTGGTCTGGCTTTGGTCAATGATATCGCACGCCTGCACCGTACTCATCCCCATTTTTCCCGTAGTGAAGCGTTGGGAGGGTTATACGTTCGGATACGCTTTTTAAGCCTTGTTCCGCAGTAATGCGCACAAATGTGTCAGCGGTAAAGCACGTTTACAAAAAGTCGCATCTTGAGGTGTGACGTTTTAATCAAATGATCATACATTCCCCCTACAAACCGTAGCGTTAATTAAAAATATAGTGGGTGCAGGGGCATGAATAATCATACTAAACGACGGGGAATAGCATTAACCGTCTTTCTTGTCGGGGTTAACATCCTGGCCTGGATTTGGGCGTTCTGTGTTTTTCATCACCATGCCGTCATGCTAAGCGCAGCCATACTGGCGTATAGCTTTGGGCTGCGTCATGCGGTTGATGCCGATCATATTGCAGCCATCGATACCGTCACCCGTAAACTGATGCAGCAGGGTAAAACGCCTTTAGGCGTGGGGGCGTTTTTTTCATTGGGTCATTCGACCATTGTCGTTCTGGCATGTCTGGCGATTGTTGTGACGTCGATGGCATTTCGCGATCGTATTGATGTTTTGCATCAATATGGTTCGTTGATCGGTACGGCTGTTTCCGCTTTTTTTCTGCTGGCGATGGCCCTGCTTAACCTGTTTATTTTGTTCAACGTCTGGCGGCAATTTCGCTCGGTTACCCGCGGCGAGTCAGTGAGGGCGCATGACGAGGCGATACCTGGCGGGCTGATGACGCGTATATTTCAGCGTACGTTTCGTTTAGTCACTTCCAGTTGGCATATGTATTTTGTCGGTTTTCTGTTTGGTCTGGGATTTGATACCGCAACCGAGGTTGGGTTGCTGGGCATTTCCGCTTCAGCAGCTAACCAGGGGCTATCTCTCTGGTCGATGATGATTTTTCCTGTGCTGTTTACCGCCGGGATGGCGCTGGTGGATTCCCTGGATAACTTTGTCATGGTCGGCGCTTACGGTTGGGCTTTCTCGCATCCATTACGTAAGCTTTATTATAATATGACCATTACCGCCGCATCCGTCATTGTCGCGCTGGCGATTGGCGGGCTTGAGGCGCTGGGGTTGATTGATGATGCGTTACAGTTAAGCGGAACATTTTGGCAGACCGTCAGCACGCTTAACGATCATATGGGGAATGTGGGCTTCTGGGTAGTGGGCGCTTTCGTGCTATTCTGGCTGCTCTCGTTGTTGAATTATCGCTGGCGCGGCTATGATAAAATCACTCTCAATACCTGATTGATTTCTGTAAAAATAGCATTTCGGCAGTGGTGTCATATCATTGCCGAAGCATTTTATCTCCTGAGAGTATATTCTTCCCGGTAAGTGCGTTATTTTTCATGCTTGCCTTTCGTTATCAATTTAAGCAATCCGATATAACA
The DNA here is from genome assembly GCF_020150755.1 of Salmonella sp. A29-2. Lineage (NCBI taxonomy): Bacteria > Pseudomonadati > Pseudomonadota > Gammaproteobacteria > Enterobacterales > Enterobacteriaceae > Salmonella > Salmonella sp. A29-2. The sequence continues at coordinate 1,121,123 of NZ_CP083731.1, forward strand.
TACAATACCAAAAATAATAATAACAGTTGTATACCCAAGAATCAGCCAGTCTGCATGTGTCATAATATAATCCAGTTATCAGGTATCCCGTGTTAAGGCGATCTTTAAGCCTGTTGTCAGCAAGAACCACTGTACCCGTTCAGTGCTGTTGGCAATAACGTATTGTTTATGCACAAGAGCGTTGTTACAAATAACGTATACATTGAGCATAGACCTCACCTACATTTTTGTAATGCCATAAAGTAAGGCTACACCTTTAATCTACTGACGGTATGCCAGGCCAGAAGAGATAAAAGGGTAGTTGTCATCATCATCTGTTCCTGACGCCAGGTTAATGACACACACATATGAAAATGTATAACCGCTGCACGCTTTTTAGCACGTTATCTGTAACATACCGTGTTAATCAATTCCATAAAACCGAGTATAGTGTAAGTGAATTTCGAGTAATTGTCATTATGATTATATGGTGGTTAACTTATTTTTTAAATTATGATTAAACTTTCGTTTTTTATCAGTTCATCAGGACTTATGAAAAATCTGGACGTAAAAAACATATTTACGTCCAGGCTTTCTTTTTAGCAAATCGATTTTCCGGTAAAATAGGGGGTCGACCACATGCGCTTATATTCCCATTCAGGCCTTAGTATGCCGATGGAAAAAAGTAATTTTTTTTGTCTTTCCTGGCAGTAATGTCTGGCACGGTTAATATTTAGCCACATTAGTATGCTGCCGGGACTGAGTGGCCTGAACTCATTTTTAATTGCACCATTAGATACGTCAAAGTAGACGTTCATCTGGCTTTCAGATTTCAATACGATATCAAATGCACAGGGTATCCCTTCAATATAAAGAATATGCCCAAACAGAAGGTGATGCAGTTGACTAAAAAAGGTGGCAAGGTTATCAGCGGGATAGCAAGATAACGTATTGCCGAAACGAGACTGAAATAACTCGATAAAAATATGAGTCAGTTCATCAGAAGAACAATCAGCAACGCTTTTTACACTACCGCCTTTTTTAAGAAATTGCTGATATTCATTACGGCGTCTTTTTTCAAACTTAGAAGAGAACGTTTCTTTGACCAGACAATTTTGTTTCTTTCTGGTGAGTTTCCATATGGCATTGCGTATTTGTGGCTGATGCAACGCTGAAAGCCGGTTAGTACGATCGGGTAAGAAGCAGCGTAAATCTGGTGCCATCGGAATAAGTATCTCATCTGACGATAGCGGGAAGGTTCTGCGCGTCAGGATGCCAATATTCTGATCATTACAGATAAAGTAGGCGCCTTTAATCTTATCATCTTCTTTATAGTGGAAGAATTTAAAATGCCAGTTATGGCGCTTCATAAAATAATCCACAATATCTGGGTGCATATTGATACTACCGCCGTATTGCGTAAACACCTCCCGGTATAGGGCAAAGGAAGACGGCTGCCAGCGGGTTAATATACGCTTAACTTCTTGTATTTTCACCAAAACTCCTGACTTAGCTTACTGAAAATTCTATTTTGTATTATTTTTTTGCTCAACCAAATAAAAATGTGACAAATGTTTAGCTTGTATTTAATGGTTAACATGCTAATCGATGACGTTATGGTGAAGGGAATAAGATTAAGATGTTGATCATAGCATGAGTGAAAGCGACGGTTTAATGCCGCGCTTTTCACTCACAAGCCATTCTGTATTTAACCATCCAGTAGCGATACAGATTTCAAAGAGATCCGCTGAACGGTAGCAGGATCTGCACATCCGCGTATGAAATAGTTCTACCGGGAGAGGCTGTTAACCTCTTGTATTATTGTATCCAGAATATGATAGCGCTTCCGATACTCTGCGCGTTTTTTGCTGGGGATACTTTCAGGCGCTTTACGCATCACCTGTGATGGCAGATGATATAAGGCACCTTTCTTAACGCCGTTTAGCGACTCCCAGAATTCACTATAGCTGGCCACAAAAGTTTTTTTCTTCTGGAATAAGTACCTGAGTTGACGATAAACATGGTTGTTTTCACTTACCGCATAAATCTCGTCGACATTACAGGCCAGCATCAATGTCGCAAATGCTTCATACAGCATCCGTTTAGGAAAGAGACCGTAACAATCTTTGGTGGCGTTACGTATGACTTGTGGGCCGACATGTTTACTGGGCCCTTGTAACCCGGCAACCAGCGCTATTTGCTTCCCTTCATGGCGGATAAAGGAAAATGATAAACGTGCCAACGGCGTATCATTGAAACACAGCGTTAATGTCAGTTCACCTTCCCTGTCATAGCCACAGGGACCGCAGTAGATATCTACCAGAGCACCGTTTTTTCCTTCCAGGTGAGCGAGCAAGATTTGTTCCTCGGACAGGAGGATCTTTTTAATTTTATTTTCCGGAAAGGACTGAACGAACTGGTAGTGTTCCAGAATAGCTTTTGCCCGGCAACGTATGCTAAGCCCGGTATACAAATAGGGCCGCTGGATTTTTGCCGGCAATAGGGGACGATGAATGATCAGCGTTCTGGGCTGAGACAGATGGCATAATTCATTGAAGTATTTAATTGTCGTTACAGGGTTAATAAGGCAACGTAATACAAATTTATAGCGAAACTTACGCTCTCCCCAGCGTTTATGGCGATAAGGCGTCTGCGCCATGACTTCTTTTAACATTAATAATGGATTATATCTTTCCATATCACTTTGCTGCATCGTCATACTACGTCCCTACTACTCGATAGACTTATAACCGAGACGGTAGCCTGATTGAGTTAAACGTAAAGGCAACGAAGAAGACCTGTACAGACGACGTTGTTAAACAGTTTATCAATGGCAGCAATAAAACGCCTGAACACGCTTTTTAATAGGTTTTCTGCTAATGAGTGGGATGAGTCCTGAACGTAGTATTAAAACGAATGCCGTGTTTATTATTTTAAATAATGTTTATACTCTAAATAATTCGAGTTGCAGGAAGGCGACAAGCGAGCGAATCCCCAGGAGCTTACTAAAGTAAGTGACTGGGAGGAGGGAACGCAGCCGCAGCACATGCAACTTGAAGTATGACGAGTATAAGCCAATATATTTATTTGGCTGCTACTGTGTAAGCCAGACAGCAAAGCGTCGTGATACGTTATTATGTAACCAGACGCAAAGGGGGTATTCACCTTATCTCTAAATGCAAATCTATATGATAAATTTTATCATGTACTGTGTTGCTCTCTCTGGGAGAAAATATATGCAGCGTTCACTCGGTAGTCTGGCCGGTATGGCTACATCTGCTTTTGGCGCGGGGACTTCTGCTGCTATGCGGCAAGCTACCTCTCCCAAAACTATTCTGGAATATATCATCAACTTTTTTACCTGTGGTGGGGTACGTCGGAAAAATGAAGCACAATATCAGGAATTGATAGACACTATGGCTGATACATTGAAAAGTTCAATGCCTGACAGAGGTGCTCCGTTGCCAGAAAACATTATACTGGATGATATGGATGGGTGTCGTGTCGAATTTAATCTTCCTGGTGAGAATAACGAAGCTGAACAAGTTATTGTACGGGTCAGTAAAGGCGACCATTCTGAGACGAGAGAAATTCCGCTTGTCTCTTTTGAAAAAATATGTCGAGTTTTACTATTCAGATACGAATTTTCTATCCCTCAGGATTCTGTAATGTTAACTGCCCAGGGAGGCATGAATCTTAAAGGCGCTGTCCTTACCGGAGCAAATCTGACGGCAGAAAATTTATGTGGCGCAGACTTAAGCGGCGCAGATTTAGATGGGGCAGTACTGTTCATGGCGGATTGTGACGGTGCAAATCTTAAGGGGGCAAATCTATCGGGAGCATCATTAGGCGACAGTAATTTAATGAACGCCTGTCTGGAAGATACTATTATGTGTGGCGCTACCCTCGATCGCGCTAATCTTACCGGCGCCAATTTACAACACGCAAGTCTGTTAGGCTGTAGCATGGTAGAATGTCTTTGTTCCGGTGCAAATATGGAGCATGCTAATATTTCAGGCGCAACCCTTATACGCGCCGATATGAGCGGTGCGACATTACAGGGTGCTACTATAATGGCTGCTGATATGGAAGGCGCTATCTTAACCCGGGCAAACCTGCGAAAGGCGAGTTTCATTTCTACGAACCTGGACGGGGCTGATTTGGCTGAGGCTAATTTAAACAATACCTGTTTTAAAGATTGTACACTAACCCATTTGCGTACCGAAGACGCCAGAATGTCTACAAGTACACAAACACTCTTTAACGAATTTTATAGTGAAAATATTTAGCCCTTTTTGACGTGAATCTGAAATAAAAGAAATGTAAGAATAACTATCTGCTACTGAATAGTAGCCGAGAGTTAATTATTTACAGTATCTTTTATTATTACAGGAGTATGCGACGGTAAAAATATCTGAATAACTATTTCTATTTTCTCAAGTAGAACTTCCAACTAAAGCGAATTGTTTGAAAAGGAAAACGTTATGCCTGGATGTATAAGTGCCTGTTCATGCGTTGCCAGTCCGATGCCTCCCGATCCTAAGGCCCCCTCTAAGCCTAAGTGGATAGAGTTAAAAGGTTATTGTGTTACATGTACTAGTCAGGAGGATATTCGTCCACCTAAAGGGGGTGAATCAAAGCAAAAAATGACACCCAGCGAGTTAGTGCTGTTACGAAGTCTTTTAAAAGACCTGGGGGTAACACAAAATCCCTGGCAAGACCCGACAGTAAAATCCACTAACTGTGGGTTGCCATATTTTCCAGTAGATCCTGGAGAACGAGAAACCGATGTTTGATGGTTTTCTGTCTGCAAAGCGCCTGATAATTATTACCAGGCGCTTTGTATTTTGGAGCCAACATCACTTTCATTGTCATATATCGAATGACTACAATCGTATCCGATCCCACCATTACCCAGACGGAAAGTCTCTGGCAAACTGTAAGAACGGTTCGCCGTCGGCAGGGAAGCGGCGGTGAACCCTGAACCGCGCTATACCATCTTATCTGGTTGTTTATTATCATTAATGCTTTGAAAAATAATTAATTTCCTCTATTCCTGTTTTGTAAAACCTTCGTTCAGTAGGCGCATTCTGCCCCCCTTCCCGGATTTACTGGCAAAGTGGAGCCCGGACAGAGAGTCATATTGCAAAATCCCGTTTCCGTTTTTTTATTACCAGATTTTTGTGGTCGAAAGATTGCCTTTTTCTTAATTGAATGATAATTATTATTATTAGCATATGATAATAATTACTATATAGACGTAACCTGGCAAGGATGTGAGCTTGAGGGCAACAGCGCTACTTTAGACATTATTTAGGGAATGGGTATGAGAGTTAATAAGTTCCTCTGGTTAATAACCGTGGTTTCTACAGGGGTTAATAGTCCATTATCAGCAGCAGAATCTACTGACGACAACGGCGAAACGATGGTGGTTGAATCCACCGCCGAGCAAGTATTAAAGCAACAGCCGGGCGTTTCGATTATTACTCGTGACGATATTCAAAAGAATCCTCCCGTTAACGATCTTGCCGATATTATTCGTAAGATGCCTGGGGTTAATCTTACCGGCAATAGCGCCTCGGGGACGCGCGGAAATAACCGACAAATTGATATTCGTGGTATGGGGCCGGAAAATACCTTAGTGCTGATTGACGGCGTGCCGGTGACGTCGCGAAATTCGGTTCGCTATAGCTGGCGCGGAGAACGCGACACCCGTGGCGATACAAACTGGGTACCGCCGGAGATGGTAGAACGTATTGAAGTGATCCGTGGGCCCGCCGCCGCGCGCTATGGCTCCGGTGCCGCAGGCGGGGTGGTGAATATCATCACCAAACGCCCCACTAATGACTGGCACGGCTCGCTGTCGCTCTATACCAACCAGCCGGAAAGCAGCAAGGAAGGTGACACCCGGCGGGGTAACTTTAGCCTTAGCGGCCCGTTGGCTGGTGATACGTTGACGATGCGCCTGTACGGTAATCTCAACAGAACCGATGCCGACAGCTGGGATATTAACTCCTCCGCCGGGACCAAAAATGCCGCCGGACGGGAAGGGGTCACCAATAAAGATATTAATAGCGTCTTCTCATGGAAAATGACCCCGCGGCAAATCCTTGATTTTGAAGCGGGATACAGTCGGCAGGGGAATATCTATGCCGGCGATACGCAAAACAGTACTTCAAACGCGGTTACCAAAAGTCTCGCGCAGTCCGGGCGGGAGACCAATCGCCTGTACCGGCAGAATTACGGTCTAACTCATAACGGCATCTGGGACTGGGGGCAAAGCCGCCTGGGGTTCTACTATGAAAAAACCGATAATACCCGCATGAATGAGGGGCTCTCCGGCGGCGGCGAGGGGCGTATTACCAACGACCAGACGTTCACCACTAACCGCCTGACCTCGTATCGCACCAGCGGCGAGGTGAATGTCCCGGTGATATGGCTATTTGAGCAAACGCTCACCGTCGGCGCGGAGTGGAACCGCGATGAGCTGAACGATCCTTCCTCTACCAGTCTGACGGTTAAGGATAGCAATATCGCCGGGATTCCCGGTTCGGCGGCTAACCGTAGCAGCAAAAATAAATCGGAAATCAGTGCGCTGTACGTTGAAGATAATATCGAACCCATGGCCGGTACCAATATTATTCCGGGCCTGCGTTTTGACTATTTGAGCGAATCCGGGAGTAATTTTAGTCCCAGTCTTAACCTTTCCCAGGAGTTAGGTGAATACGTCAAGGTGAAAGCCGGTATTGCCCGGGCCTTTAAGGCACCGAACTTGTATCAAACCAGTGAGGGGTATTTACTCTATTCGAAAGGCAACGGTTGTCCAAAAGATATTACGTCGGGCGGCTGTTACCTGGTCGGTAATAAGAATCTCGATCCTGAAATTAGCATCAATAAAGAGATCGGGCTGGAATTTACCGTAGACGATTACCACGCAAGCGTAACGTATTTCCGTAACGATTATCAGAATAAGATTGTCGCAGGTGATAAGATTATTGGCAGAAGCGCATCTGGCGCTTATGTATTGCAGTGGCAGAACGGCGGTAAGGCGCTGATTGAAGGTATTGAAGCCAGCATGGCTGTTCCGCTGATGCCGGACCGTCTGAACTGGAATACCAATGCGACTTATATGATCGCTTCTGAGCAAAAAGATACCGGCAATCCCTTATCGATAATCCCGAAATATACGGTGAATACCTTCCTCGACTGGACTATTACCAGCGCGCTCTCCGCTAACGTCAACTGGACGTTATACGGCAAGCAAAAACCGCGAACACATGCGGAGTCGCGTAGTGAAGAGACCAAAGGATTGTCCGGGAAAGCGCTGGGGGCTTACTCACTGGTCGGCGCTAACGTTAACTACGATATCAATAAGAACCTGCGTCTTAATGTCGGTATCAGCAATATCTTCGATAAACAGATCTATCGCTCCGCCGAAGGGGCAAATACCTATAACGAACCGGGTCGGGCTTATTATGCCGGTGTGACGGCCTCGTTTTGATGGATTATGCCCGTCGCTGGCGGGCATATTCTGGCGGCGGGTTAATGACAGCGTGGTTTTTGGCTTGCCGGTTCGCGACTGATATCCAGCAATGCACTGCGAAAAGAGGCGTTAAACATGGGCCCGTGGCCCAGGCCCGGGTAATGCTGCAGGGCCGCGTTAACGCCGTTGTTCTCAAGCGTTCTCACGGTCTCCTGAACTTTTTGCAGGAGCTCGGCCATCTGGCATTGCCTGCTATCCCCATTCGACGCTGAACCTTCCATTATAATGAGTTTTTTATGGCAGAACGGCGACGGCTTCACTGCCGTAAGGCGATTCAACAGGGCAAAGTTATCCCTGCTGAGTGACGGGCTGGCGCTGTAATAGATATGAAAGAAGGATGACGACAGCCAGGAGTCCAAAGCGAACAGGCCGCCATAAGAATGTCCCCATACCCCGCGCCGTTCGGAGTTGATGGTTATTCCTTGTTCCACCTGCGGCGCGATATGTCTCTCCAGTAGCTGGCGGAACGCTGGCCCGCCGCCGGTTTTACGATGAAAACGCGGGTTATTTTCACTGTCATCGCGATCGATTCCCGGCGCCGGCGTATAGTCATAAGCTCTGCCGTTAAGATCAAACGGCAGGTTAGTCTGATAGCCAATCGCCACAATCACCGGCGGCGAGTGGTCTGCCAGCTGTTTGAGCAGCGTCTCCGGCAGCCTGTCCATCACTGCGTTGCCGTCCAGCATATATAAAACAGGATAACCCGACGGCGGGGCGGCTTTATTGGGAATAGCGGTCCATACCCGGTAATGTCTTGCGCCATCGGTAGATTGAAAGTCATTGACCCTAAAATGGTAATATCCCGAACCTTTATCAGCGATATTCGGCCCTAATGGCTGCATATCCGGCTGCGCATAACTCAGCGCGCTAAAACAAAAACTCACTAAAAATAGCGCCATGCGATAGCACTTGTTGTGGTACTGGCGACCATACATCGGATGTGATTCCTTTTTGGCAGGTGAAGTTTTATCGGGGCAGTAGACGTAATCCGTCAATCAGCGCGCCGCGCCACCAGGCATAATCGTGACCGCCGGTGTACACGCTGCAATGGCTTTCAACGCCGGCGGCGCGCAATTTTTCATGCAACTGTTTGACCTGCGGGACCGTCGAACCTTCCAGCGATCCCACGCACAGATGCGTACGTACGGCTGGCGAGGGCGCGGATAACACATGTTCGCTGACCCATGAGCGCTCTTCTGCGCTGAAATGGTTCGGGCGGTTGCGGTTGTCCGGCGTCCACCACATTGAGGGGGAGTGGCTCAGCACCAGGCCGAAGCTCTCTGGCGCGTGGCGGGCCGCCATCAGCGCGGTCACGCCGCCGAGGCTTTGCCCAGCCAGCACCGTTTGTGTACGGTCCGCCCACCGCCGTTCCGGGTATTTGGCGCGAAGGGTTGGCAGCAGGCGTTCGGCAATGTCGAGCACCAGCTCGCGGCGACCGCCGAGGATTGCGACGCGTTCACGCGCGTTGATGTTATCAACGCCGAGTACGGCCACCGGCGCGATGCGTCCGCTGCGGATGGCGGCGTCAATGGCGGCGCTTACCCCAAGATGGTCGAACCAGATCTCGCCATCCGTGAGTACCAGTAAGCCCAGCGGTTGTACGACAGGAACGTCAGGAAGATACAGCCGCACACGGCGACGTTGTCCGGCGAGCCGATGTTCTGAGGTGAAAAGCTGCCCGGCGTAAGCGCGACAGCCTGACCACTCCTCCTGTGCCGGGGCATGATCCAACGCTAGAACGGACTCCTGCGTATTACCCCGAACATTTATTCCCGGCGTGCTGTTCAGCGGGTCCGCCTTCCCGACAAGGGAGGCGAAACGGCTTCCAAGCTGCAACACCGTCTCGTCCGGGGTTTCCGGTGGTATTTCGACCATCGTATAGGAACCGCAGTAGGACGCCGGTAAGCGAAGCGTCAGATGCCAGATATCCGTTGTGGGCAGTTGCGTCATCATACCTTTCGCCACGTTATCTTTATCGGTGACACGGTTCAGGCGAACATAAACCCCCCGCAGAGGAGAGGCGGCACGCCACAGGAAGGTGACTTCCCGTTCATCGTCTGCGCCGTTAATGGCTGTCACCAGCGGCAGCGCGAGCGAGTTTGCTTCTCGCCAGAAGTGAGAAGCGTCAACCTGGCTTCCGGCGGCGAGTTGGCGGCGAAGGCGCGTAGCGGTCTGTATAGCGACAGGAGCGACGGGCGGGCTCAGTCTCATTCTTTGTATTCCATCTCATTTATATTTCGGTCAGTATCAATAGCTAAAGCGGCTGTTACAGGAACAGCCGCTTGCGGGCTTTCTTTTGCGTAAATCGTGGCGATAAAAACTATCCTATGACCTCTCCTTGCGTATCGCGTGTCTGGCCGATGCTGTCCCGCCACAGACGAGCATACAGGCCATGAGCCGCTATCAACTGCTCATGGCTGCCATATTCAGCGATACATCCTTTATCGATTACGACAATAACATCGCAGCGACGAGCGGTGGTCAGCCGGTGCGCGACGATAAGCGCGATGCGTTTCTCGGTATGCGTCACTCCGGTAAGCGAGGTTATTAAGCGCTCCTCGGCGCTGCGGTCGATACGTGCTGTCGCCTCGTCGAGCAGCAGAATGTGCGCCTGCGCCAGTTGGGCGCGGGCGAGGGCAATCAACTGACGCTGGCCCGCGGATAGATCCGTGCCGCCGTTATTGACCGGAGTACGAAACCCCAGCGGCAGATGTTGCACAGTTTCAAAGAGTCCCGCCTGTCGCGCCGCGATCTCCACCTCCGTGTCGCTGCTGTCTGGCCGCGAATAGCGGATATTTTCGGCAATATCGCCGCTAAATAATGCGACATCCTGAGTGACCAGCCCCGTCTGGCGACGATAATCACTAAGCGACGCGGCATCAATTAGGCGCTCACCGACACGGATTTGCCCGCTGCCGGGAGAGTAGAGCCCGGCCAGCAGCTTGATCAGCGTCGATTTGCCAGCGCCGCTACGTCCGACCACCGCGACTACCGTTCCTGGCGGAATGGTGAGCGAGAGATTATCAAGCACAGGTTGCGTTTTTTCGGGATAGCGGAATGTCAATGCCTCCAGACGTAGCGCGCCGCCAGTGCCAGGCGTTATGGAGGACGGTTCAATATTCTCCGTTTCCTCAGTCGCCAATAGCGCATTGATATGTTTGCCGCTGGCGGTCGCCTGCTGCCAGGAATCAACAATGCCTGACAACTGCTGTACCGGGCCATAAAATTGTCCCAGTAGCAGGAAGAACGCCGCCAGTATCCCGGGCGTCATTTCGCCTTCGGCGACCCGGGTCGCTCCGATTAAAAGCACGGCGGCATAGGCGGCCTCGGTGCAGAAGGTCAGGAACGGAAAATAGACAGCAAGGTATTTTTGCGCCCGCACGCGGGTGGCGCGGAAGTTGTCTGATAACGCCCGTAGCCTGGCGGCTTCCTGCTTCTGTTGACCGTGTGACTGCACTACCCGCATACCGGAGACCTTTTCCTGAAGCGTACTGTTCACCTTACCAATTTCCAGCCGTGCCTGGGCGTAGGCAGGCGAGCTCAAACGGCGGTAAATCCACGTCGCCAGTATCACTACAGGTACGGCGCTTAATGCCGTTAACGCAAGAATGGGGTCAAGCCAGAACATTGCCGCGGCGATAGCGACCATCGTCACGATGCTGGTGGCCGCGCTGGCAAGACCGTTTTGCAGAAATCGGGCGAGTGAATCAACGTCGACGGTCATGCGAGTAAGACGCGAGTCGATGTGCTTCTCGTGCCAAGGAAGACTCAGGCGTAGCAGGTGGCTGAAGCTGCGTAAGCGTACCGTATGCTGTACCGACTCTGCCGCGCGGGCGGCGAAGATCGTTTGCAGCGCATAGCAGCACCAACCGATCGCCACCAGGCACAGCGCGAGCAGGGCGCATATGCCAATAGTCGACATATCCCCTGCGGCAACGCCTGAGTCAATACCGCGCTGCAAAAGCACCAGCACGCCAACGCCTGCGGCGGAATCAAGCGCGATAAGCAGGGCGGCGATGACGAACATCCAGGCTACTGGCGTCAGCAGCGATGAGACTTGACGCCCGTGGCCTGCCAGCGCCATCTGTACGGCGCGTTCCGGAACGCGCGTCATTCGGTCGACAAAACCTTTTCCAGCGGGTGTCTGGCGCTCATGCGCGTCGTCGGATTTTACCGCCTGCGTTGTTGGCCATAGCGTACGTTGTTCTGCCGGGGCAAGGGCGAGAAAATCCCCCTCGCCGCTCATCAGCGAGCGAAACGTCGGACACCTTGCATCCAGCTCCGCCTGGGTACCGATATCCACGACGCGGCCTTTATCCAGCACGACGATCCGATCGGCTAACTGCAGTGTTGAACGGCGGCGTGCAATCACCAGCAGCATATGCTCATTATCGGCATAACGACCAAGAGCCGTGTTAATTTCCGCTTCAGTACCGGCATCGACCGCCGAGGTGGTGTCATCGAGAATCAGCAGTTCCGGCGCGGTAATCAGTGCCCGGGCTAGCGCAATACGCTGGCGTTGGCCGCCGGAGAGGTTGCTTCCGCGTTCGGTCAGTCGGGTGTTGAACCCCTGCGGTAGCGCATTGATGAACCCGCTGGCGCCTGCGGCATCGGCGGCGCGTCGAATGTCGTCCTGAGTCGCTTGCGGGTGCCCATAGGCGATGTTTTCCGCCACCGTACCGGCAAACAGAAACGCGTCTTCAAACACTACGCCAACGCGACGACGAAGCGCCGTCAGTTTCAGGTCGCGAATATTCTGTTGACCCGTAGTGGTGTTGAGCCATACTCCGCCGGAGGTGGGATCGTAAAAGCGCGCCAGCAACATCAGCAATGTTGATTTTCCGGAGCCGGATGCGCCAACCACCGCCACGGTTTCACCGGCGTGAATGGAAAACGAGATCTCATTGAGGATACGGTTACCGTTGTCGTAGTGGAAACTCATCTTCTCCACGTCCAGCCCGATAATCTGACCCTCAACCGACTCAGTACCGTCTTCCATGCGAGAACGCGTGTCGATAAGCGCGAAGACGCGCTCTACCGACGCCTGTGTGCGCTGTGCGATAACCAAAAACGATGCCAGTACGCGGGTAGGGCCGGTCAGCATAGCGAGAAAACTCGCGAACGCAACGAAGGTTCCCAGATCGATTCGCCCATTCATTACCGACCAGCCGCCATAGCACAGCAGGACGATTTGCCCTATCACCGGTAGCGCCAGCATGGTTGCGCCCGGCATCGCCTGCGAGATAGCGGCGCCGATGCGTACCCGCACCATCTGCCGCGACTGACCATCGAGCCAACGCGTTTCGCGTAACTCCGCCACGCAGGACTTCACCACTGAGATCTGTTCCAATACTTCGCGCATATGTTCCGTCATGTGCGCCAGCCGGTCTGAGGCAAGCCCCGTTTGCGCGAAAACACGGCGACGGGCGCGCAGGGCGGTAATAGCAAGGGCGGCCAGTACGCAAATCACGATAAGCGTCATGGATGGCGACATCCATAGCATTACCGCGATACCGGCCACATAGTAAGTGAGCACCGCCAGCGGCACCGGACACATCTGTAGCAAGGTGTGTACCTGTTGAAGATCGCTGTTGGTACGCGAAATGACCTGCCCGGTACGCAAGGCGTCCTGGCCTGCGCCGTCCAGTTTTTGAATACTGTCGAACGCACGGCTACGTAACGTATGCTGAACCCACAACGAGAGTTCTCCGGCATAGCCGCGGCGCACGTAATTCCCGATAAAATCAAAAAGGGCAATTAACAGCAGGCCGCAGGCAAGTAACGGCAGGTGGGTCGTATCGCCTGCTATCGCGTCATTGACGGCCTGACGCGTTATTAGCGGCGTCAGCGCAGCCAGTAAAATGGTCGATACTGATGCTACGATGACAATGATGCTCAGTGTTTTACGTTCCCAACACACGCGGGCAAGGCGAACTATCCAGGCACGAGCGGGCATGGGGGAATGAGTCGCGGGCATTAAGCCTCCTTATCGGTGAAAGATGAGATATGGCGACACACGCTGGGTTCAGCCGCCATATTGTCATTGCGCTGCCGCGGTTAGCCGTGTTGCAGCATGGCGATCAGTTTTTTTGCCACCTCGGTCGGGCAAGGCTGGGCCGCCATTTCCGCCGCGACCTCCTGCGACGCCTCGCGAAGCGCGCGATTACCGAGGAAGGTATTGATCATGCTGCTCGTAAGCCCGCTCTTACCGGGAATAATGCCGCATCCGCGCTCGACCACGGCGCGGGCATTGACGGGTCTGTCGGCACCCTGGCCAAAGACTATCTGCGGAATGCCGGCATGCAGCGCCGTCAGGGTGTTGCCTGCGCCGCCATGGTGGATAAAACCGTCGGCGCCGTTAAGGAAAACGCCCATCGGAAGCCAGTCGACCAGACGGACATTCGGCGGCAGTGAACGTAAATCCGAGCGGGCGTTTGCCGGAAGATGCAGGATGATTTCGGCATCTACTTCGCCGGCAGAATCCATTACCCAGGAAATCAGATCCAGGCCATCCACCATCGGTTTGACGGTGCCGAGGCTGACCAGAAGACGCTTGCGATCAGGTGTACGTTCCCACCATTTTTCCCAGACGGCGCCGCCGTTATACGGGACGTATTGCATGGAGATAACCGGCTCTCCGTCATTTTGCAGTATGCTCATGCTGGGCGGTGTGACGTCTATCCACGCCAGATCTCTTGGTGGCGCGCTGACCCCATGGCGGCGGTAGGCGTTAGAAAGTGATTTCGTCACGCCTTTGATGTGCCAGGGCGTATGACCGAAGCCGACGGTTTGCATCACTACCGGAATGTCATACTTAGCGGCAATCAGTGGTCCAACGACCCCAAGGGGAGGGTAGACGATGAGATCTGGTCGCCACTGCCCGGCGAACGCGACCAGTGGGTCAGTCATCTCTTCGCTGAAGAATGAGAAGTTCCCCATTTTTGTTCCAATGTTATTTTCTTTTCGCAATGCCTCCTGACGGCGATAACCCGCTTCCGAATCGAAACCAGGCGCAGCGTCAAATACCACCAACCCAGCTTCTGCTGCTTTCTGTGCAAATTTTCCACCGCTTGCAATCAGCACTTCATGGCCATTAACACGAAACGCTTGCGCCAGGGACAGCACAGGGTATAGCAGTCCATACAGTGGCGGACCGACAAACAGAATACGCATGAGAAATCCTCTCTCTCCACGTCATAAATCGAACAAGTCGTTAATGAGAATGATAATAATTAACAATATCATTTGAAAAATGCAATAACAAATACGACCCTTGATCATGTGATGATTTTTTTCATAAAAATCGGGGAAGAGGAGAGCGTTAAGCGGTGAAGTTTAGTTTCAGACTTATTTACGCGCGTATGGTCGCGAAGGCAAAGCGCCAGGATTGGGGAACTGGATTCGCATACCAGACGCCCGTGGATTATTAATGATAACTTCGTAAATAACCTTTCAGACAATGAGGTAAACGTACCGACAGCAAGGTAACGGGAAACGTAGGGAGTAGTATTGATAACACGTTGCGGGGCAATTTAACGCTGTCCGGCGGCGGATCGTGTTCTGTGTGGACTTTCCGGCGTTAAATCCCGTATCACCTGCGAACCTGGACTATCTCTGTGGTATCAACTCTGTAGTAATTTTGTCCCCTTCGTCTTCATTAGCCAATGAAACCGGTTTTACGTTACCGTTCGAATGTTGCGAACGAACAGCTCTGTATGCGGACTATCGTCACCGCTCTGCGATTTTTATAGCGCATCAGCCACACGATTTATTGGTTCTTGAAAACCAAGGTTTTTGATAAAGCAATCCTCCATGAGAAAAGCGACTAAAATTCTTCCTTATCTGATGTAAAGGAGAAAATCATGGCTACTATTGGGTATATTCGGGTGTCAACAATTGACCAAAATATCGATTTACAGCGTAATGCGCTTACTTGTGCAAATTGTGACCGCATTTTTGAGGACCGTATCAGTGGCAAGATTGCAAACCGCCCCGGCCTGAAACGAGCGTTAAAGTATGTAAATAAAGGCGATACTCTTGTCGTCTGGAAATTAGACAGACTGGGCCGCAGCGTGAAAAACCTGGTGGCGTTAATATCAGAATTACATGAACGTGGAGCTCACTTCCATTCTTTAACCGATAGTATTGATACCAGTAGCGCGATGGGGAGATTCTTTTTTCATGTAATGTCAGCACTGGCCGAGATGGAGCGAGAATTAATTGTCGAGCGAACCCTTGCCGGACTGGCTGCCGCCAGAGCGCAAGGACGACTGGGAGGGCGCCCTCGGGCGATCAATAGACATGAACAGGAACAGATTAGCCGGCTATTAGAGAAAGGCCATCCTCGGCAGCAACTAGCTATTATTTTTGGTATTGGCGTATCTACCTTATACAGATATTTTCCGGCAAGCCGTATAAAAAAACGAATGAATTAAAATAAAAATTACAACAGGATGGATATAACATTTTTGTAATGCAGGCGTATGGCATAAATAAACCGGAAGGGTACACGAAAAAGACAGCATCTAATTAAAAAGAGACAAAATTCAACGCATTAACATATATAGTGTAGCGCGCTCACGATAAGGCCTATGTTACATCCAGCTATAGACGACATCGCTCAAAACACTACCAGACACAGTATTCACCTGGAAAGGCTTTTTAATCAAAATGTTAGATGTAAGCAATTACGGACAGAAAAAATAGTAAAGTTTATGCCTCAAGTGTCGATAACCTGGATGACACAGGTAAGCCTGGCATAACATTGGTTATCAAAAACCTTCCAAAAGGAAAATTTTATGGCACAAGTAATCAACACTAACAGTCTGTCGCTGCTGACCCAGAATAACCTGAACAAATCCCAGTCCGCACTGGGCACCGCTATCGAGCGTCTGTCTTCCGGTCTGCGTATCAACAGCGCGAAAGACGATGCGGCAGGTCAGGCGATTGCTAACCGTTTTACCGCGAACATCAAAGGTCTGACTCAGGCTTCCCGTAACGCTAACGACGGTATCTCCATTGCGCAGACCACTGAAGGCGCGCTGAACGAAATCAACAACAACCTGCAGCGTGTGCGTGAACTGGCGGTTCAGTCTGCTAACAGCACTAACTCCCAGTCTGACCTCGACTCTATCCAGGCTGAAATTACCCAGCGTCTGAACGAAATCGACCGTGTATCCGGCCAGACTCAGTTCAACGGCGTGAAAGTCCTGGCGCAGGACAACACCCTGACCATCCAGGTTGGTGCCAACGACGGTGAAACTATCGATATCGATCTGAAGCAGATCAACTCTCAGACCCTGGGCCTGGATTCACTGAACGTGCAGAAAGCGTATGATGTAGATAGTAAGGCTGTGACAGTAGCTGCCAATTTAGATATTACTGATCTTAATAAAGACGCAGCCCTTAAAGCAGGCACTGGTGCTACAACAGGTACTGCAGCAATAAAAGATGGCAAAGTTTATTATGATAGTGCTAGCAAAAACTACTATGTTGAAGTTACCGGTCTGACCACCCCTGATGACGGTAAAAATGGCTTCTATAAAGTAAATGTCGCCGATGATGGTAAGGTGTCTATGACCGCTGGTACGGCTATGGAGGCGGGTAAACCAGCTGGTGCGGTAGAAGTAACAAAAACTCAGGAAGAAAAAAATCCATTACCATTATCAACAGATCTCAAAACCTCCCTTAAATCTGGCGGGATTACAGACCCAGAAATTGCTGCTGCCCAGGTTGTCAAAATGTCTTACACCGATAAAAATGGTAAGACGATTGATGGCGGTTACGCTGTAAAGGTGGGCGATAATTACTATGCCGCTACCCAGAAAAAAGATGGTAGCTTCAGTGTTAACACCACGTCTTACACCGCAGCTGACGGTACTACCAAAACTGCCCTGAACCAACTGGGTGGCGCAGACGGTAAAACTGAAGTCGTTTCTATTGACGGTAAAACCTACAATGCCAGCAAAGCCGCTGGTCATGATTTCAAAGCACAGCCAGAGCTGGCGGAAGCAGCTGCTAAAACCACTGAAAACCCGCTGCAGAAAATTGATGCTGCTTTGGCGCAGGTGGATGCGCTGCGTTCTGACCTGGGTGCGGTTCAAAACCGTTTCAACTCCGCTATCACCAACTTGGGCAATACCGTAAATAACCTGTCTTCTGCCCGTAGCCGTATCGAAGATTCCGACTATGCGACCGAAGTCTCCAACATGTCTCGCGCGCAGATTCTGCAGCAGGCCGGTACCTCCGTTCTGGCGCAGGCTAACCAGGTCCCGCAGAACGTGCTGTCTCTGTTACGTTAATTTATTTTGTTTTATTCAGCCCCGTGAATCCGGGGCTTTTTCATTCAGCATAGATGAATATATCTTTATGGAATGTATAGCTGTAAATGATATTTCCTACGGGCGAGAGGCTGAAATATGGCCGCGGGATTATTCTATGCTTGCTCGTCGAGTTCAATTTCTACGTTTTAATGATATCCCTGTTCGATTGGTGAGTAATAATGCCCGGATAATCACAGGCTACATTGCGAAGTTTAATCCGAAGGAAAATTTGATTCTGGCTTCGGATAAACCTAAAGGAAATAAGCGCATTGAAGTTAAACTAGAGTCTCTGGCAATTCTTGAAGAATTATCAGGTAATGACGCTTTTAATCTTTCGCTGGTGCCGGCTGACGGATTTAATCTTCAGCAATATACTCCATCAAGAAGAGATTATTTCTCGATTTGCAATAAGTGCTATAAACAGGGAGTCGGTATCAAAATCTATATGAAGTATGGACAGGTTTTGACTGGCAAAACGACAGGCGTAAATGCGTGTCAGGTTGGTGTGAGGACATCCAATGGCAATCATATGCAAGTTATGTTTGACTGGGTGAGCAGGATCACGTCTTCGGATTATGCTGAATAACGCATACGGTAATAAAAAATTCCGTGAGAAAATATTGCTCCTGGAGGAACAGAGACCATTCGACAGCGCATAGATAGTTTCGCCGCTGCTCGTGCCACTACGGCCAGGACGCTTAAAGCAGCTGACAGAAAAGAATTGATCATTAAAGCTTCGCAAAGAAGGTCTGCTGAATCTTCGCAAATCTATGGATACCGTAGCCCAACATCCTGGCGTCTCACGGGCAACTGCTTATCTTTATGCTCGACAGTCTGACTGCGAGCTTTGTCCCAGCCAGGCAGGACTCTCAGTGAGTGTTCTATTTTCTTTGACTCTCGTATTCCAATTCTTTCGGGAGTTATTGGTGAGACTTTTGGCGTTTTGCCCTGTCACCCATCGCGCAGCCGCTTTACCCACCGCGTCATTTGACTCCAGTGTCCGTAAGGTTCTCTGCAATCCTCACCAGGCGGCAATGGACGTAAAAAAGCCCGCAGAGCTTGTGCTGTGCGGGCTTTCTGTACTTCACCGGACGTATCCGGATCATTATTTGGTGGAGCTGGCTGAGAGCGGCACCAAATACTAACTGTCTGACTCTTTGAGCAATGTAGCGGGAGTCAATGTCACATTAAGGCAGTAATTTTCAAGTGGTTACACAAGCTTGTTCATATCAATGTTAAAACCAGCTTGTTTCATTTCTTTGGCTAACTGAAGATGCCATGCGTTTGCCTCGTCCATTTTTATGTAGACGACCCCACTAATATCATTCGGAAGTTCTATTGCTCCATCAACCAAAGCTACTACACGATCTCTTCCTAACTTACCTATCAAAAAACCATGTTCGAAAACAACGTTTTGACGGGCTCTTAACTGTAGGTCGTCTGCATTGCCTTTAGCATTGCCTATATCGTCCGGCGTGTATAGCACAACAGCAAATCCCACATCAGTAAACTGCTCGATTTTCTCTATTATGGTTCTACCAGAGCTTGCTTGTTCATGCAGAATAATAGCTTTGTAATCCAATTGTTCTACAAAACGAGCAGTCTTGATCTTCGCTGCATCATCATGCCCGTGAACAATGAAAACTTTGTCAGAGTTTGTGTTTGTTGTTGATTTATTTGTTTTTTTTGATGCGATCGATTTTTTGCTGCCAGCGGGACCAGTGATGAATTCATCAGTTACATCAGGAGCTCGATATATCGCACGTTCTAGGTAAGACGGTCCGCCAAACATAATCACACTTGAATTTCGATCTTCTGCTTCTATCGCAGGTATAAAAGATTCAATGCTGGTTTCAGTAGCCTTAACAGTTAATCTGTTGATTTCTGATGTTTGAATAGTCGTGCCGTTTACTGTAATTGGATTGCCTAGCTCGTAAGGTTCTATGAAGCGAGCAATCAGCTGCTCTTTGGTGAGATCTGTTTTGTTTTCTTCAGCACCATCTTTGCCAGTTTTTACTGGTTTCTTTTGAATAACAACGTGATACAACATATCATTTTCCTTGTATGGCACGATAATTACTTTTAGTCTACTTGCTGTTTTAAGTAACTTGTTCTGAGCGCTTTTTTGCGGCTTTGAGCTGCTGTGTAAAAAAACGAGCTCTATCTTTTTGTCTGAAGTCAACCTGACCGGCTGCATGCAGCTTACCTGCTAGCTTTTCTAGATGGATTATTTTTGTAGCGTTGTCTTTTGCTTCAGCCAAAGTAGCGAATTCTTTTCCGATTGAATCGTTATGTGCCCAACGTACCTTAAGTTCCCCATCCTGAATGACTATCCCCGTAAGCAGCTTTCCCTCTGATGACGGATAAAATCGCTCTTTTTTGTCTTTAGAGGTGAGTCCATGGGAACGAATACATTTTTTAGCTTGGGCGGCAAATCCTTTTGGGATTTTCGAACCAGAGAACGCCACATCGTCAACATATGCCGTAAATACTAAGCTGTTTGAGGCCGCAAGGTTGCTAAGCTCGTCGAACATGTCTTTATTGGCCCAAAACGCCATAGCCATGCTTATCGGACTGCCTGTGGGCACTTTTCCTGCAAAGGTTGAGAGATTGGTCATGATATAAGATACATCAGGTGACATCTCAAATTTTTCTACAAGTGCCTTGTAGACCTTTGCAGCCCTAGTCGAGGGGAAAAACTTATGAATGTCGAGTTTCAGAAGTTCAGTTGCTAGCTTATGTGATTCTACATTAGTAAGTGTTGAATGCTTCTTCCGACCAGAGTGAAGATATGGAGGTAGTTCGATTCTGCTCAATAAAACGCCGATTTTCCTATGAACCGCTTTGAGCTGAGCAATTGGTTCCTGTATTGTCCTTCCGGCATCATTTACAAATTCTTTGTACGCTGAGTCAAGCATTAGCTTGTCTGCTTGTTTCTTGGATAGCCCTATGATTTCAAGTAATTTTCTTTTATTTTTAAGCTTGAATAGAGGCGATTGATTCAGGGGATAAATCTTTGGGGGACTTTGAAGACTAGGGGTACGTTTTGTGCTTTTCATCGTTGTTGTTCCTATCCATTATAGCCTCCATTACAGGAATCCCTTGATGGATGCAAAGATGGAGGCAACAGCTTCAGAATGAAAAACAGCAGAAATCACTTCGCTGATAACTAAGGTAAACAAGAGCTTACCGGCATCTTTGGAGTATTTCTTTAGTCTTTCCTTCACACAAAACGTTTGCTGAACACTAGCCTGGTATTTTTTACGTGTCTTTCGACTTGTATTTGTCTTTCGACGTTTACGTGTCTTACGACTCATAATTACATCTCCTTCTCAGTTCCCGGTCACCACTATGGTTACCGGCCTCGCCTGAACTGACAGGAATAAGAGATGTTCAGCAATTAACCCCAGTATTCGACGTCACTGTGTGACGTCCCCTCGCCACAATCCGGCAATCCCAACTGTTACAGCAAGTACCAGAGCGTTGGTGATGCGTTAGCATCGTAACGTTGGAACATTGAGAACGTGTGGCATGCGTCGTGTGGGGAGAGAATAGAGGCCGAAGCCTCCACGATGGCTGACGAGCAGACCATCAAGCTTTTGCGAGGAGCTCTCTCCTAGGTACTAGCGGGGATATTTTATGATCATATTCATGTGGTTAGCAATAGAGCAGAGGATGAAGTGGTTTACTGAATTTGGCCACCTGAACAGAGGTGATATGCTCACCTCAGAACATTACAGGTGCCTCAATGAAAAAAAGAAATTTCAGTGCAGAGTTTAAACGCGAATCCGCTCAACTGGTCCTTGATCAGAACTACACCGTTGTAGCTGCGGCCAGTGCTATGGATGTGGGCCTTTCTACCATGACGCGATGGGTAAAGCAGTTGCGGGATGAACGACAGGGCAAAATACCTAAAGCCTCCCCTATAACCCCGGAACAAATTGAAATACGTGAGCTGAAGAAAAAGCTACAACGCATTGAAATGCAAAACGACATATTAAAAAAGGCTACCGCGCTCTTGATGCCAGACTCCCTGAACAGTTCTTGTTAATCGGGAAACTCAGAGCGCAGTATCCTGTGGTCACACTCTGCCACGTGTTCGGGGTTCATCGAAGCAGCTATAAATACTGGGAAAAAAGCCCCGAAAAGCCAGATGGCAGGCGAGCTGTGTTACGTAGTCAGGTTCTGGAACTGCATAACGTCAGCCATGGCTCTGCTGGCGCAAGAAGCATCGCGATTATGGCAACCATGAGAGGCTTCAGAATGGGACGCTGGCTTGCCGGCAGGCTCATGAAAGAACTGGGGCTGGTGAGTTGTCAGCAGCCTACCCACCGGTATAAACGTGGTTGTCATGAACACATCGTTATCCCGAATCGCCTTGAGCGACAGTTCGCAGTTACAGAACCTAACCAGGTGTGGTGCGGTGATGTGACATATATCTGGACAGGCAAGCGTTGGGCTTACCTGGCAGTTGTTCTCGATCTGTTCGCAAGGAAACCGGTGGGCTGGGCAATGTCATTCTCGCCGGACAGCAGGCTGACCATCAAAGCGCTGGGAATGGCGTGGGAAGCTCGCGGTAAACCAGCCGAAGTGATGTTCCACAGTGACCAGGGTAGCCACTATACAAGCAGGCAGTTCCGGCAGTTACTGTGGCGTTGCCGGATCAGGCAGAGTATGAGCCGACGAGGAAACTGTTGGGACAACAGCCCGATGAAACGCTTCTTCAGAAGTCTGAAAAACGAGTGGGTGCCAGTGACTGGTTATACAAACTTTAGCGAAGCTGCTCATGCGATTACAGGCTATATCGTAGGGTATTACAGCTCGTTAAGGCCGCATGACTATAACGGTGGATTACCCCCAAACGAATCGGAAAACCGATACTGGAAAAACTCTAAAGCCGTGGCCAGTTTTAGTTGACCACTTCACCTGCAAGGATTTGACCTTGGCTTGTGCCACCATGCGAGCAATGACCTGGTAATAGTGTTCACTGAAAGTAGCTTTGAGGTGTGGCAGTTCGTCCAGAACTGTACTTGCTTCGGCCCGGTGCAGAGATGGTTTATCATCGTAAGCGATGCGTTCTTTCAAATCAGAGACAACCATATCTAATGTCTCAAGATAATCGTTAAGATCACCTTCATTACGTGCAGAGCCACAGAACCAATGTTCTGTTTCCTCGGCGGTCCATTCGGCAATTTTTGCTCGAAGTTTTGCTTTGATTTGCTCTTGTGTTGATTTTTCCATCACGCCATTCTTCAGTTTCTTGGGGGCCCCCAAAGAAGCAACCATCTGTTGGCAAAGTGCCTGTAAACGCAGGGCAAGAAGACGAGCACGCTGAAAGCTTGCTGTTTGCAGGCTCAGTCTGTATTCGATGGCATTGCCCTCAGATACGAAACGCTTCCTGAACCACCAGGTGTGGTTACGCTTATAGAGGTAATGGGGGATGCTGTTTGATGGCATATGGTACACTCCTGAGTCACAGTTGTGCCACACGTCCAAAGAAAAACGGCCTGAAACTCCAAGAGAATCAGGCCGTTATATTTGGTGGAGCTGGCGGGAGTTGAACCCGCGTCCGAAATTCCTACATCCTCGGTACTACATGCTTAGTCAGTCTTTACATTCGCCTGGCACCTGCGAACGGACACGCCACTACCAGACTAGCCTGATTCGTTTTAACGCTTCAACCCCAGGCAGGGCATCCGCGCGATCTCTTTTGGGTTTGACCTCTCTTGATCCCCGTCCTAAGAGCGGAGGCTAGGGAGAGAGGGCTCTAAGCAGGTTATTAAGCTGCTAAAGCGTAGTTTTCGTCGTTTGCGACTATTTTTTTGCGGCTTTTTACGAGGCCAACCGCCCCTCGGCATGCACCTTGGGTTTCGCAAATCCCGTCGAATCCAGAATCAGCCCCAATGTGTAAGGTAAGTATAACAGACTTGTGACACGCGTGACCAGCCCCCGTATCTTCTTATCTTCAACGATTTACCGCTCGCGCAGCGCTTCTTTCGCGCGATTAAACGGTTTGATTAAATAGTCGACAATGGTTTTTTCACCAGTTTTGATATCCACCGTGGCGATCATGCCTGGAACAATCGAAAAACGGCGTCCTGATTTATTTTGTAGATAGTCCTGGTGGGTGCGGATAAATACGCGATAGTAGAAAATTTCCGGTTTCACTTTATCCTGAATGGTGTCCGGTGAAATGGTCTCCACCACGCCGTCAAGCCCGCCGTAAATGGCGTAATCGTAAGCAGTAATTTTAACCAATGCGCGTTGGCCGGGATGAATAAAGGCGATATCACGTGGCGAAAGGCGGGTTTCAATCAGCAGACGATCGTCTACCGGCACTATCTCCATCATCTCGCCGTTAGGCGGGATTACGCCGCCAATCGTCGTGACCTGGATATTTTTAACAATGCCGCGTACCGGCGAACGCACGGTGAGGCGGGTGACGGAATCCTCACGTCCTTTTAAAATGGCGGAGAGCATATCGACCTCAGCGTTCGCTTTCGATAACGCTTCGCGTGCCTGCACATAATATTGTGAGCGCAGATCGGTAATTTTTAAGCCTAAATCGCTTTTTTGTCGTTGCAGGCGTAGCACTTCAACATGACTGGCCGCGCCGCTTTTCTCCAGCCGCTGGGTAATGGTCAGCTCTTTATTAACCGACGCCAGCGCATCCCGTAGCTCGGCTTCGGTATCGGCCAGCTGCGCGCGGCGGCTTTTATAGAGACGCGTCTCTGCGGCAATCAGGTCCGGCCAGCCGTTCAGCTCAGCGGGGAAGGCGAGAGGTAAGTCGCTGACTTCCGCAGTTAACCGTGCGCTGGAGGCGAGTGAAGCGCGATATTTTGCCGCACTTTCACCCACACTGGACGCCAGACGCGTCGGATCAAGCCGGGCGACAATCTGGTTAGCCTGAACTCTGTCGCCTTCCCGCACCGTCAACTGCGCCAGAATGCCGCCATCCAGCGACTGCAGAACCTGTTCGCGTGAACTTGGGATCACTTTCCCGTTGCCGGTGGAAACCTCATCCAGTCGGCCAAACCACGCCCAGATGCCGAGAATGAGAAATAACAGTGAGCAGATCAGAACAATACGACACGCGCCGGAAAACGCCCGTTCACGCTGAATATCGAAATCGTCCATCGCGGCATCATGCTGATTGATTTTCATTTTTCCACTCCCGACGGTGACTTTGCATCCGATCCGCGTTAAGCGCCTGCGCTTTTGGCGCATCCATCACCAGTTGTCCTTCTTTCAGGACAACGACACGCTCAACCAGCTCCAGTATTGGTACCCGGTGCGTCGCGACGACCAGGGTACGATTGCCAAGCCACTGATGTAACCGCTGAATAAACTCTCGTTCCGTATGCTCGTCCAGCGAGGCGCTGGGTTCGTCAAGTAGCACAATATTGGGGGAGCGCAGCAGCATTCTCGCCAGCAACAGGGACTGGCGCTGCCCGCCGGACAGGCCGTTACCACCCTCCATAATGGGATGATCCAACCCTTTTGCCAGCCGCCTGACGAAGACGGCGCCGCCGCTGACTTCGAGCGCGTCAAAAATCTGTTCATCGTTGGCGTGCGGCGCGCCGAGCGTCAGGTTCTCTCGTAGGGTGCCGAAGAAAAGCCGCGCGTTCTGGCTAAGAAAGCCGATGTTGCGGCGTAAATCCGCCATATCGATGTGCGACAAGCTGAGATTATCAAGCCGAGCATCTCCCTGAATCATCTCCAGGCCGCCCGCCATCGCCTGTAAAAGTGTGGATTTACCCGCACCGTTACGCCCCAGTATCGCAATCCGCTCGCCTGGCATGATCTCCAGACGCACGAGGCGCAACGGTATGCGTTGATCGTCGTTATGGTAACGAAACTGAGCGTTTTCAAAGAGGTAATGCCCGTGGAGGATGTCGCGGTGTATCAGGCTATCATCATGCTGTGTCTCGGTGGGCAGTTGCATAATGTTGTCGAGACCCATCTTCGCCGCTTTCACCTGCTGCCAGCGCGCCAGCACGCCGCACAGGTTAGCCATTGGCGCGATCATCCGCGAGCCGAGCATCGACGCGGCGACCACGGCGCCGGTAGTCATACTGCCTTCAATGACCATCGGCGCGCCGAACATAATCACTGCGGCATACACCAGACTTTGTACCGACATCCCCCAACTGATAAGCCTTTGCGTGAGTTTGCGGGTGCGTAGACCCGACTCGCCGGTAATACGGATATAGCTATTCCACTGCTGAAGAAAGCGGTTCTCCGCCTGCATCAGTTTAATATCCTCCAGCCCCTGAACGCTTTCGACTAAGACTGCATTGCGTAGCGTCGCTTCGTGGGCGGCCTGGTTGGCGAGGACAGCCAGTTTTTTTTGCAGTGCGACGCCCGGCAGGATCATCAGCAGAGCCGCCACGGGCGCTATCCATGCCAGCGGTGGGGCAATAATCGCCAGGACTACCATAAACAGGAAAAAGAAAGGCAGATCGACAATGGTCGCCAGCGTTGAAGAGGTAATCATCTCGCGGATCTGCTCCAGTTCACGTAACTGCGAGATAAAACTGCCGGTGGAACGGGGGATAGCGCTGTTGCGCAGCCTTAACGCATGACCGAATACTCGATCGGAAATGCGCATATCGGCGCGTTTACCGAGCACATCCATAATGTGCGTACGCGCTTCACGCAGCAGAAAACCGAACAGCACCGCTACCAGCACGCCGAAAGAGAGAACGTACAGGGTAGGATATGACTGAGCGGGGATCACTCGATCGTAAACCTGCATAGAGAACACAATCCCGGCCAGAGACAGCACGTTAATCAGAAAGGCGGCGACCATTACCGGTAAATAAGGGCGAATATCCTGCAGAACCAGCTCGCGCATCCAGTCGGGTTTAAAGCGGGAGATATAGCGATCGACGCGGCTATCCTTGAGCGCCGATAGCGGGCGTAGCGCGGCAACATAGAGGATCTCCGGCAATAACTCGCTGAACGTCAGGCGGTTACGCTGACCCTCTTCTTCAATCACAAAAACGTCTACCGCATCTTCGTCATTAACATGTTCGATGACCAATAACTGCCCGTCCCGGAGCTCGACAACCAACGGCAATCGCCACTGACTAAATGCCGTTTTGTCTATGTCTGGCGCATGAAAGGATAAACCCGCCTGCCGCGCGAGCTGCGTTAAGGCGGCCGTTCTGCTTTTACCCCTAAACCACGGGGCGTTGGCCTGAATTGAACCGGGAGAACAGGCAACGCGATAATGACCGGCGACATAGCTGATGGCCTGCGCCCATTGGCTCAGCGCGCGCTCACTGAGTACCTCTTCTACATCGGGGGCGGCGCGGGTCATGGCTGGATCTCCACGGATTGAATGCTGCGATGATTTAACGCGAACGCCTGACGAAGCGCGCCGGTGTTATACAGACAGTTCAGTTGCAACTGATGCAACTGGCTTTCCGTTTGCAGTTCGGCAAAACGCGCCTGGTAAACTTCCTGCTCCGCATTAAGCACGTCGAGCAGCGGGCGGGAACCGAGGTCAAGGTATTGCTGCTGATACAGTTCGCGCGTGCGTTCGCTAAGCTGCTGTTGCCGACGAAGGATTTGTAACGCGCTGGCAAGACTCATTGCCTGGCTGCGCGCCTCCATCAGTTTCTGGCGGACATCAAGCCGGGTGCGCTGAATGGTCGACTGAGCCGCGTCTACCGCATGGCTGGCGGCGTTGCGTCGGGCAGTCAGCCCTCCGCCCTGATAAAGCGGCATCTCAACTTTTACCCAGGTGGAATACTGGGTTTTATCCAGCACTTCATGACTGGGATATTTATCATTAAGATAATGTTGTACAGAAGGTTCGAGCGAAATCGTCGGCGTCATTTGCGCGCTGGCATAGTCCAGATTCGCCCGCGCAACGTTGGCCTGCGCCCAGGCGGCCAGTACCGCGGGCACCAGTCGATCGTCGGGCGTCGCCGTCTCACAGCTGCGAGCGAGTTTCGCCGGGAAGTCATTATTGATGCCGTTAAGCGAATTCCAGCCCAGCCAGCTCATCAGTGAGGCTTTCGCACTATCGAGATTGGCCTGATACTGCGCCAGTTGCGAGCGGGCGGATTCGATTCTGGCTTCGGTTTGCACCACGTCAGATAGCGACGTAGCGCCTTCATCGCTGCGCTGCCGGATAAGTTTACCGATGCCGTCCAGCGCGATGAGCTGTTCTTCCGCCGCTTCTACCATTTGCTGCCAGCTCTGCGTTTGTACAATGGCGTTGGCGGTTTCGTGCGCGACGGTATCAATACTGAGCAACACATTGGCCTGTTGCTGCGCTGCGCCTGCGGTTTCGGCGCGAACCTGGCTTGCCACTTTGCCGAAGTCATAAAGCATTTGCGATACCGACAGCACCAGCGAGGGGCTATACCCGTGATCGGTGTAGGTATTGCTGTACCCATTGTTCACGCCAGCGCTGACTTGCGGATAATATTTCGATTTGGCGACCTCTATTTGTTCATTCTGTGCGAGCAGTTTGCCGACGGCTTCGCGAATAGAAGGATGCCAGTTAACGGCGCGATTGACCGCGTCATTGAGCGTCAGGTTGCCCGGCGCGGCGGCGCTGAGCGGCAGCTCAGCGGCGGAGCCATCCAGCGAAGGAAGCATCTGGTCCGTTGCTAATCCTTCGGATGTAATCATTGGCGGCGCTTCTGCGCCCCGGGGCTGGTGATGAAACAAAGCAAATGCCAGTACGATGGCGACAGGCGCGACTCTTCCCATAGTTTATCCCTTTTAAATATCACCGCTTGTTGCCCCGAACGTCGTGGCGTTCGGGGCTTTTTTATCAACCGCCGGTTATCAGGTGGTTGTTCTGTAACAGATCATTTAGCGTGAGCTGCACATTCTCCAGAGTGACAAGGTCGGTTGATTTAAACGCGCTGCCGGCGCCGTCGCGATCGACGGATATCACCGTATTGGCGCCGCTGGTATGAACCTGAACAAAGTTACCCAGCGTCGCCGCCTGGTGATCCCATCCCGTCAGCAGTTCGTGGATATCGATCTTGTCGCCCTGCGCGGTAGAGAAGTTTTGCCAGCGATCGACGCCGTTGCCGCCGGTCGCGTCCGCGCCGTTTAACAGGTGGTAAATCAGCGTATCGCCATAGGCGGAGCCGATGAGAACATCGTTTTGGTTGGTACTGACGATTTGCGGCGCCATATCAATGGTCAATGTGGCGCTATCCGTATGACCCATCTTGTCATCCAGTTGATAGGTAAAGACCTCTTTACTGGTGATGGACGACATCGCGACGCCATTATTCAGGGTGTAGGTGTAGGCGCCATCAAGGTTAATTTGCAATGTGCCGTAATGTCCCTGAATCGTGGCGCTGGTGGTATTCGCCGCGGCGTCCAGCGTGGCGGCGCTGCCGTTATACCCGCTAATGCTCAGGCGGGTATTCACCGTATTAAGCTGATCCATCGCCCCCGCCGCGTCGCTGCCGTCAAAAATATTGCCGAGAACGGTATGCGTTCCGGACGTTTCAAAATTATCCAGATCGACGGTGGTGCCGATGACGCGTGGCGTGATCGTCGCTGCCCCGGCCAGGGTATTGGTGCCGGTAAAGTTCAGCGTGTACGTTCCGGCATCCAGCTCCAGGCCGCTCAGGTTGACGGTCACCGTCGCGCTGCCCAGCGTGATATTCGCCACCGGGACGGTTCCGTTGCGTATGACGGTCCCGTTCTCCTGAATGGCCCAGCTAATATTCAGATTACCCAGCGTAATGAGCGTGGAGACATCAAAGACCAGTGACGCGTCTTTAAGTATGGTGCCCGTTGCAACGTCAAAGGTGCCGCTCCCGCTGCCCGATTTGCCGAGTAGCCCCCAACTGGCGCTGCCGACGCTGGAGTCCAGCCAGGCAGCGGTATCCTGAAGTGTGGCGACGCTGAGGGTATCGCTGACATCATTAATTGCATCCAGCGCCCTGGCGGTTGGCGTGATATTGAGCGAGGCCGTATCGGTATCGCCGTTTGGCGCTTTGACCGTATAGATAAAGCTGTCCGGCGTTTTAATGCTGTCGGCGCCGACGCCGTTCTTCAGCGTGTAGGTATAGTTGCCTCTTGCGTCAATGATGAGCGAACCATACAGCCCGTTTACCTCCGTCGTGCCGGTCGCCGCAATCGCCACGCCGTTTACTTCAGTGAGGAGGGCGTCCGTAGGGGCGACATCATTGGTCAGTACGTTGCCGGTGGTGTTGGCGGTGATACTGTCAACGGCATAGGTGTGGTCCTGGGAAATCGCCAGCGTATAGCCAGTGAGGACGCTAATGCCGCTGGCGGTATTCAGCACGAACAGGTATTCGCCGCCAGGCAACGTCAGGGTCAGCGGCTGAGACTGTCCGGCTAACAGCAGGGTGTTAATCCAGCCCTTTTGCACCCGGAACTGCTCATATTGCTGAATGGCATCGTTGAAGCGATAAACGTACAGATCGAACGTGGAAACCAGTGAGACGCCGCCGACGGTTCCCTGTAACGTCATGGTTCGCGTAGCGCCTTCTTCAACGTTAAAGATGATCGGATTAGTCATATCATCAAGCAGATTCGCGTTCAGTACATTACCAAGTCCGACGCTTAATACCGTGACGCCGCTTTGTGTCGAGGGACCGTTGTTGACGTAGCTAACGTGAGTATCAAAGACCAGCGAGGCGTTATTGTCTGTCGCTATCACGCTGCCCGGTACCGGCGCGGGACCCAGATTGATAACCAGTTGCGCGGCGCTGCTACCGACGCCATTCTGGGTGATGGTGTAGGTGAAGCTCTCTTTATGTCCGTATCCTGCCGTGGGCTTAGTCAGCGTGTAGGTGTAACTGCCATCCTGATTAATGTGCAGCGTGCCGTATTGCCCCTGGATATCCACGCCGCCCGCGCCGACCGGCGTACTGACGCCGTTGGCGTTGGTGATGGCGGTGACCGTGGTGCCCGTCGGCGCGGTATCATCAGCCATGACGTTGCCGGTACTGATGGTTGGCCCGCTAATAATACCTGCGCTGGTCTGGTGTACATCGACATCCAGGCTGGTATATGACCCGGTAGCGAGCAGACTGGTGTTATAAGTGAGTACCCGGTACTGGCCTTCGCCCAGGCCGCTCAGGTTCAGGGTAACGCCGCTCCCGGTCAGGGTAAGCAAATTCGCGAAGTCGCCAACGGCGGTGTTGACGATCGTCGTCCAGGCGCCGAGGCTGGTGTCATAACGCTGTACCACAATCTCCTGAGTACTGAGCAGCGAAAGCACGATTCCCGTTGCGGCGGCATCGATGGTGACGTCGCCCGTACCACCTTCAGCAATGGTGAACTCAACCTGAGCGGTATCGTTACCCAAAACCGAGGCGACATTGCCAAGCGCGCCAACCAGCAGCAGGCCGTAATCCGAATAGTTTTGCGTGCTGGTGACGGCGGTCGAGGTCAGATCAAGACTGGTGATGTTATCCCTTGCCGCCAGCGGCAGAACCGGCGCAGTAATGCCTAACGCGCCGGAGGCATTACCCGCAGCGTCAGTGGCCGTCACGTTAATGAGCTGACCTTCAATTTGTTTTGTCGGCAAGGTGAGAGACCATGCGCCGTTGCTGCCGGCGGTGGTGGTGAGCGTCACGCCGCCCGCCAGCGTGACGGTTACGGTGCTGTTTGCCTCTGCCTGCCCGGAAAGTGAACCGCCATCGGCGCTGAGCGTACCTGACGGCGTACCGGGCGCCAGCGTATCGACAATCACCGTCGCGGCGGTGGATACACTGCCTGTTCCGTTAGCGTTAGTCGCGGTGGCGGTGAAGGCGTGGCTGCCTTCGGTCAAATTGCCTGTCGGGGTAAAGCTCCAGTTTCCGCTGGCGTTCGCCGTGGTGGTGCCGAGCAGCGCCCCGTTGTTATAAATGCTCACCGTGGCGCCCGCCTGAGCGGTACCATTCAATGTGGGTTGTGCGTCATTAGTGACCTGACCGTTGGCGATAGCGCCGGTATAAATACCCACATCATCCACTACGTTGGTGATGATCGGTGCCTCCGGCACGCGCGTATCGGGCGCGGTAAATCCGGCGGCAATGCCAGTGTTGCCTGCTTTATCCTGGGCAAATGCCAGTAGCGGCTGACCATTGGTCTGCGCGGGCGTGAGTGTGGCGGTGAAGCTACCTGTACCGTCGGCGGTGGCGGTTCCCAGTACCACACCAGTCTCAGAGGTAATCGTCACTGTACTGCCTGCTTCCGCGGTGCCCGTCACGCGATTACCGGTAGTATTTATGACCAGGTTGCCGGGCGCGCCGGGCGCAATGGTATCCACGATAATCGTTGTCGATGGCGAAGCGGCGCTAACGTTGCCAGCCGCATCGGCGGCGCTAACGCTATAGGCGTGACTTCCCTGGCCGAGCGCGGCGGTTGGCGTCCAGCTCCAGTTGCCGCTGGCATTGGCGTTCACGGTCGCGACCAGCACGCCATTATCGAAGATGCTTACCGCGCTGTTGGCTTCCGCGGTACCGTTGAGCGTCGGCTGTGTGTCGTTGGTCGATTGTCCATTGCCAATGGCGCCGGTATTGTTCGGGACATCATCAACGATGCTGGTTATAAGCGGAACCGTTGGCGCAAGGGTATCGACCACGATAGTAAAACCGCTGGTGGCCGGGCTAACGTTGCCTGCCGGGTCGGTGGCGGTCACTGTTAATATGCGCGTGCCGTCGTTTAACCCTGTCGTCGGCGTGAAGCTCCACGCGCCGCCCGCGTTAGCCGAGGTGATGCCAAGCAGAGTGTTGCCATCATAGATACTGACCACGCTGCCCGCTTCGGCAGTGCCGTTCAGCGTGGGGCGGTTATCATTGGTTATCTGACCATTAGCGAGATTTCCTGTGACCCCGCCCGCGACGTCATCCACCACGGACGTCAGGATTGGCGTTTGCGGCGCGGTGGTATCGACCGTCAGGGTGAAAGCCGTACTGTTCGGGCTGCTGTTTCCTGCGGCATCGGTGGCGACGGCGGTGATGACGTGCGTTCCGCTTGCCAGCGTTGAGGTGGCGACGCTCCACGCGCCGTCAGATTGAGCCGTTGTCGTGCCAATGACCGTACCATTTTCATAGAGCGTGATCGTGGCGCCGGCTTCTGCGGTGCCGCTGAAGGTTGGCGTAGGATCGTTGGTATTTTGGCCGTTCGCGATCGTGCCGAGGCCTGGCGCCTGATCGTCACTGACTGATGTGATTACCGGCGTCAGCGGCGGCGTGGTATCGACGACGAAATTAACGCTGTCTGAAACGGGACTGGCGTTGCCTGCGGCATCAACGGCAATGACGGTAATTACATGGTTGCCCGTCGCCAGAGAGGCATCGGGCGTGTAGCGCCAGCTACTGCTATTGTCGGCGGGAATTTCAGCCAGCAGCGTGCCGTTATCGTAGAGACGAATAGTTGTGTTGGCTTCACGGGTGCCGCTAATGACAGGGCGCGCCTCGTCTGTGATCTGTCCTGAACTCAGATTGCCGGTAATGGGGCCCGTACCGTCGTAGACCGTATCAATAACAGGCGCGGCGGGAGCCGTGGTATCAATAGTAAACGAGCGTATTTCGGACGCGGCGCTGGTATTGCCTGCCGCATCGGTTGCTGTCGCCGTCAGGTTCCAGACGCCCGCGCCCAGCGAGGTAGACGGCGTAAAGCTCCAGCTACCGTTGGCCTGAACTTGCGCCGTGCCGACCAGCGCGCTGCCATTATAAATCGAGATGGTTGTACCCGCCTCACCGGTACCCGAAAGTGTTGGTCGGGTTTCGTTCGTCGAGCCGCCGTTGGGGACGATGCCCGTCACCGGCGCCGTATTGTCTGCCACGCTGGCGATAACCGGCGCGGCGGGCGGTGTGGCGTCAATCGTCAGCACAAATCCGCTGGACACCGCGCTGCTATTACCCGCCGGATCGGTGGCGCTAAGGGTGAACGTGTGGCTACCGTTTGCAAGCGGCGTCTGCGGCGTGAAACTCCACGTGCCGTCGCTATTCACCGTCGTGGTACCGATGGACGCGGGATTACCGTCAAGATAGACATTAATCGTCGCGCCTGCCTCTCCGCGCCCGTTCAGGGTGGGCGTCGCATCGTTCGTTAGCTGCCCGCTAACCAGGTTGCCGGTAATACCGGGCTGGTCATCCACGACGGAGGTGAGAACCGGGATCGCCGGAGGCGTAATATCGACCACGATCGTCCACGGCGCGGAGACCGCGCTGGTATTGCCCGCCGGATCGGTAGCGCTAACCGTCAGATTATGGCTTCCCTCTGACAAATTGCGGGGCACCGGGAAGGTCCAGCTACCGTTTTCGCCTACCTGAGCCGTGCCAAGCGGCGTACCGTTATCAAAAATGGTGATTGTCGCGCCAGGTTCGCCAGTTCCGTTCAGTATTGGCTGCCGATCGTCGGTGGATTGCCCCGGTAACACCGGAACGGTCGGTTGATTGTTATCGTCAATCACGGACGTGATAACCGGCACATCTGGCGCCTGCGCGTCAATGTTCAGCGTAAAACCGTCCGAAGGCTGGCCGCTATTGCCGGCGGGATCGGTCGCTACGGCGGTAAAGATGTGCGCGTTGCTCTCCAGCGGCGCGTTCGGGGTGAAGCGCCAGTTGCCGCTTTGATCTACCGTGGCGGAACCGATTTCTACGCCGTTATCCAGAATGCGGATGGTGGCGCCTGCTTCTCCCGTTCCGTTGAGCGTCGGGCGTGAATCATTGGTGAGCGCGCTGTTATCCAGCGTACCGGTCATGCCGGGGACATCATCCGTTGCGCTGGTAATAACCGGTTGCGCCGGCGCGCTAAGATCGACAGTGATCCCGACCGGTGCGGACAGGCCGCCCTGGCCATTCGCATTGGTTGCCTGGACGGTGAAGTAATGTGTACTTTCGCTTAATGGCGTCGCGATCTCAAAGATCCAGTTCCCGCTGGCGTCAACGGTGGCAAAGCCTGCCGAATCGCCATCAATGAAAACTTCAACGGTAGAGCCGATATCCGTGGTGCCGCGCAGCGTCGGCGTGGTGTCGTCCGTGGCGCCGCCCGCCGCAATATTCCCCTGTACGCTCCCGACATCATCTTCAATCGCCGTGATGGCCGGGACGGCGGGCAGACCGCTGTCGGAAGCGGGAAAATTCGTAGCCGGGCCGTTATTCCCCGCGCGATCGATAGCAATTGCCGTCAGCGTACCGCCATCGGTTTGCGCCGGACTGAGCGTAACGACGAATTCACCGGTGCCATTAGCGACAGCGCTGCCGACCAGGGTGCCATCGGCATGATGAATTTCAACGGTAGCGTAAGGGTCGGCAAGTCCGGCGACGCGCGTGCCATCGTCATCCACCGTCTGGATCGTTGGCGCGGGCGGGGGGGTGATATCCACAGTAATGGTGATCGGTTGGGTTTGCGCCGTGGTATTTCCAGCGTCGTCAGTCGCGCTGAAGGTTAGCGCATGGCTGACTTCTGATAATTCGGGCGTATTGAATGTCCAGGTCCCGTCGGTGACGAGCGCCGTCCCGATTGCCACGCCATTGTCGTAAATCGTGACGGTGCTGCCGTTTTCGCCGCTGCCGTTGATAGTCAGCGTCCGATCGTTAGTAAAGGCGCCATCGGTTAATGGCCCGGTCACTGGCGCAACATCGTCAAGGATTTCATTGACGGCGGGCGGCTGCAACGGAACGGTGTCGACGGTGAAGGTAAAGCTGTTCGATACGCCGCTGCTGTTTCCGGCGGCAATGGCGGTCAGGGTGTAGACGCCATCCGGCAACGCGCTGGTCACCGGCAGCGTCCAGGTGCCGGTCTCATCGACGGTGACTACGCCTAAAACGCTGCTGCCGTTATAGAGCGTAATAATGCTGCCGATGTCGCCAGTGCCGTGAATGACCGGCGTATTGTCGTCAGTGGTTGCGCCGCTGACAATAGTATCCTGGACTTCGCCGACGTTATCTTCGGCAAAAGTGATAACCGGATTGGCGGGCGCAGTGGTGTCTAGCGTAAAAGTGACTGAGGCGGAAGGTGGACTGATATTGCCCGCTATATCGGTTTCCGTGACGGTAATGGTATAGGTTTCTGGCGTCAGTGCCGCAGGCGTAAAGTTCCAGCTACCGTTATCGCCTACCGTTGTGCGACCAATTTCACTGCCATTATTGTAGAGAATTATCGTGCTGCCGATCTCTCCCGTGCCGCTGAAGGTCGGCGTGGTATCGTTCGTTGCGCCATTATTGCCGATGTTGCCGATAACCGGTGCGACGTTATCGCTGATTAGCGGCGCGTCAGGCTGCGCTGGAGGCTGGGTATCAAGGGTAACGGAGAAAACGCTGGAGGTGGGGCTACTATTGCCTGCGGCATCCGTGGCGGTGGCCGTCAGGATGTTTAACCCTTCGCTCAGATTACGGGTTAACGGATAGGTCCAGCTACCCTGTGGATTGACCTGGACGGTAGCCAGTTCTACGCCGTTATTGTACAGGGTGATGATGGCGCCGGGTTCGCCGGTGCCGCTGAGGGTCGGCATACGCTGATTGGTAATACTGCCGTTTGCCAGTAGCACCTCGCCTTCTCCACCTGTGATGGCGGCTGACACGATCTGCGGCGCATCCGGCGCCTGGGTATCGATGCGTAGGGTAAAGCTGATGGATTCGGGACTTTCGTTCCCCGCCGGATCGTTGGCGCGAGCGGTCAGAAGGTGGTCGCCGTCGCCCAGCGCGGCAGGCGGCGTAAACTGCCAGCGCCCGTCCGTGCCGACCAGCGCCTGACCTATGGCATTGCCGTTATCGTAAAGGATGATTATGTCGCCTGCGGTGCCGCTACCGCTCAACCGGGGCTGGGATTCCTGGGTAATCTGATTGGTATCAATCGTATTTCCGTCGCCGTCAGCTACGCCGATAACGCCGGGGGCGGCAGGGGCCTGGGTATCAATGGTAATCGTAAAATCGGTCGAAAAAGGCGTGGTGTTGCCGTTACTGTCGCTGGCCGTCACGGTAAAGGTGTAGGTGTCGTCCGCCAGTGGCGAGGCCGTGGTGTAGGCGTAGCTCCAGACGCCGGAATTACCGACGATAATATCTGCTATCCGGGCGCCATTCTGATACAGGTGTACTGTGGAACCCGGTTCACCTGTACCGTTAATCGTTGGCGTGCTGTCGTTAGTGAGCCCCAGATGCGCGACGCTACCGAGAATACCTGGCGCATCATCTGTAATGAAGGTGATTACCGGTTGCTGCGGCGATTGCGTATCGACCACCAGGTCGAATGACGCGGCCGGACTTGCATTGCCTTTAGCGTCGGTTGCGATTACGGTCAGTCGATGCGCGCCTTCACCTAAATTTTGCGACGGCGTAAACGTCCAGCCGCCGTTGGGCTGTAGCGTGGCGAGTCCCAGCGAAACGCCGTTATCAAAAATTTCGACACGCGCGCCAGCCTCCGCCGTACCGCTAAGGGTGGGGCGGTTGTCATTGGTGGTTTGTCCGTTAACCAGCGGCCCGGTGAAGCTTTCAACATCGTCCAGCACCTGAGTGATAATGGGCTTATCCGGGGCGGTGATATCGGGCGCTTGCGCTGTGGTTGGCGGGCTGACGTTGTTGGCGCTGTCGGTGGCGGTGACGGTAACCTGTTCGCCGTTGGTCTGTGCGGGGACGAGGGGAAGGGTAAAATGACCTTCGCCATCTGCTTTGCCGCTGCCAAGCGGCTTGCCGTCCGGCGTGGCGATCGTGATGGCGCTACCCGGTTCGGCGGTGCCGCTGATACTGGCGCCATCCTCACTAATTACCACGTTTTTCGGCATTTCCGGCGCGGTACTGTCCGGCGCGATAACCGTCGCGGCGGCGCTTTCGTTTTTCGCGACATCGGTGGCGGTAGCGATAAGCGCCTGGCCATTAGTCTGCGCCGTATTCAGCGGAACGATAAATTGTCCGTTGCCGTTAGCGACGGCGCTGCCAAGTACGGTGTTGTTACTGTCACGGATAGTGACCGTTGCCCCGGCTTCCGCCTGACCGCTTACGGACAGACCATCGGTCGCCACGATAAGACCGTCCGGTGCCGCAGGCGCAGTTTTATCCGGCGCGTTCAGCGTTTCTACCGGACCGCTATTCGCGGCTTTATCGGTAACGCTAATGCTTAATGTTTCGCCGTTAATTTTCGCCGGGCTAATACCTATTGAGAAGGTACCGTCGTCGCCTGCCGTTCCACTACCGAGCGTATTTCCCTGGCTGTCTTTGATAACCACAGTACTGCCAGCTTCCGTAGTGCCGGTAAGTCTGTCGCCGACGTCGCTAACCGCCAGGCCTTCCAGCACCGGCGGCTGCGTGTCGATATCAATGGTAAAGGAGACGGACTGCCCGCTGGTGCCGCGATCGTTGGTCGCGGTAGCGGTAAAAACATGGTCGCCATCGGCAAGTGCCAGCGAGGGGGTAAAGCTCCATTTGCCGTCAGCGTCAGCGACAATGGGCGGAAAGGTCGGTACAGGAAAGCCATTATCGTTAATCGATATCGTACTGCCTGGTTCAGCAATACCGCTGAGGGTTGGGCGGTTATCATCTGTGGCATCGCCATTTTTCAGTAGCCCGGTAACGGCGCCAGCGTCATCCGTCACGGTAAGGATAGTCGGCTGGGCAGGATACTGTGAGTCAGAAGCGGTAAACTCCGTGGCGGGGCCGATGTTACCGACGGCGTCCTGAATACGCGCTTCCAGACGCTCGCCGTGGGTCTGGGCCGGATTCAGCGTGATGCTGAAGTGGTTATTTTCTCCGGTAATCGTGGAGCCCAGGTAATTTCCCGCCGGGTCATAGATCGACACGGTACTACCAGTTTCAGCGGTGCCGCTAACGGTTGTGCCGTCTTTCGCAACATTATCAATGATAGCGGCGTCCGGTGGCGTGGTGTCCACAATGATAGTAGGCGTTGTCGTCACGCGGCTCGTGTTTCCGGCTTTGTCGCTTTGTTCGACGGTAAAGGTATGTTCGCCATCGCTTAACGGCGTAGTTGGCGTAAAGGTCCAGCGTCCATTTTCGTCTACGGTAGCGCTGCCGATAACGGTTGATCCCTCTTTAATCGTGATGGTATTGCCTGCCTCTCCCTGCCCGGAAAAGAGCGGTTTTGCCTCGTCAGTCCGGTCATTATTCTGTAGCGGCCCGGTGAGCAAACCGGTGTTATCGGCAATCAGTTCAACGCGTGGGGCATCGGGGCTGAGTGTGTCGATAGTCAGCGTAAAGCGGGCTGATTCGCTACTTTCGCCTTTAACGTTAGTCGCAATGGCGGTGAAATGATTTTCCCCATCCGCTAGCGCGCTGGTAATGGCAAAACGCCAGCTTCCGCTGCTATCAACCGTTGTGGAGCCTATTTCCTGACCATTGGCGTAAATATGGATGACTGTGCCTGCGCTGCCGGTTCCCTCCAGCGTGGGGGTATTGTCGTTCGTAAACTGATTATTGCTCAGCGTGCCGGTGAGGGGAGCAGCATCATCGATAGCGGCGGTGATAGCTGGTGTATCGGGGAGAGGAATGTTGGGCGCATCAATGGTTGCGGATGGGCCGGTATTGCCGGCATCGTCAGTCGCGGTCACGGTAAGTTGTTCGCCGCTAAGCTGTGGCGCTGTCAAATCAATACTAAATTTACCGTCGCTATCCGCTTTGCCTTCGCCAACGACGTTACCTGAAGGATCTTTGATGGTAATGGTACTGCCCGCTTCGGCCTCGCCGCTCACCGTTTTTCCGTCCGCTGAAATCAACAAGTTGCCGGGAGCGAGAGGTGGGGTGGTATCTACAGGATTACTGCTACCTGGAGTATTGCCGTTAGGGTTACTGCCGCCGGGATTGCTGTTATCAGGGGGATTACCGTCAGGATTGGTGTTATCGGGGGGCGGATTATCGCCATCCGAATGATGGTGGGAATCGCCGCCGCCGGAAGACGCGATAGCGGCAATGCCGCCAGCCGCCACCGCGCCAGCCAGTACCCACGGCCAAACGGCGCCGCCTGCTTCATGGGAAGCGCCAGAAGTGACCAGCAGCTCATTAATATCAGCGATTTGTTCAAAATGTAGCCCGGCTTGCGGATTTTCTACCCACCATAACGTGCCATCGTTTTCCGCCAGTACCAGCTGGCTTGCGCCCAGATCGTTGGTAACGTAAAAGTTTTTAATCGTGATCGTTTCGCCGGAATGGAGCGTCACCACCAGATCCTGATTAATGCGCGTAAGTTGACTAATTTCCTCCCGGGCCACTGATAATTTAACAATTGACGGGGCGTTAAGAGTGACCGCTGAGGATTCCACAGTGGTGGAGACGCCAGTCAATTTCGAAACCACGGCGAGTAGACGCATAAATTAGCTCCTGATGGATTTGCTCTGTGTATTAATTAACGGGCACGACGTTCAGGGCAAAATGCGTAGACGAGCCTTCCCGTTCATCATGAGAGATGAATTTCCGTAGCCATATTCTTTTTTATGAGCGTAGGTGAAGGTCTGGTTTTCTCGCCGAATAACCCTTTATTTTTTGTGCCTGACTAGTGCTTTCGTATTAGATGATATAGTCAGAAAAAAATCTTTCTGCAAATTAAGATCTATTGATAAAGGTGTTAGTGCGTCTGAAATATAACGGAGTTTGTGTTAAGGAGAGGTGGGGTGGGCTAACAATGTATGATGATTTTTTATTTATCTTTATGTTTTATAATGAATTTTAATTTCTTCTTCTTTTTCTTTTTTAACATAAAAACAATACCTTTTGTGAAGGTATTCAGCAATATTAAATTTTATAAAAATCATTTGAAGTATTGTGTTATTAGGCTATAAAATTTTTTTAAACAAAGAATATATTCTTGTTGTGGTGTGGTATTTATTGCTACTGATAAGCGTCAGACGCAAAGAATATATTTTCGAGGCATGAATGAGATATGAATATTGACCAGCTTCATACTGAGAAGCTGGTCACAAAAAATGTCTATTATCGGCCTGCATTTTTCATAATGCGTGCTTTATCCAGTTGCCACTCACGTTCTTTAAGATCGGAACGTTTATCATGTTGTTTTTTACCTTTCGCCACGCCGATCTTCACTTTGCACCAGGCATTTTTCCAGTACAGAGAAAGCGCGACGACAGTATAACCTTCACGATTAATACGGCCATACAGCGAATCAAGCTCACGCTGATTTAACAACAGTTTGCGGGTTCGGGTTGGGTCGCATACGACATGTGTCGAGGCGACCGCCATCGGCGTAAAGTTTGCGCCAAACAGCCAGGCCTCGCCATCTTTGAGGATAACGTAACTGTCGCCGATATTGGCTTTTCCTGCGCGCAGAGATTTTACTTCCCAGCCTTGCAGGGCGAGACCAGCCTCGAACTCTTCTTCGATAAAGTATTCGTGCCGGGCGCGCTTATTCAGCGCGATGGTGGCTGAGCCCGGTTTATGTGCTTTTTTCTTCGTCATAAGTGTCGTGAATTCATAGGTAATCTGATATCGAAAACACCCCATTACGTCCTGATGAGGTGCAAAAATCTATCTTAGCATGAGTTGGGCTATGCACGCACAATTAAGGCATGACGGTTGGGGACAGCATTTTTTTTACTCGCTGATAAGTGGTATTATTTACACGATTTATGTTGATGGGAATTGCTATGCCTCAGATTAGTCGGACTGCTTTAGTCCCCTACAGTGCGGAACAGATGTATCAGTTAGTGAATGACGTGCAATCGTATCCCCAGTTTTTGCCTGGGTGTGTTGGTAGTCGCGTCCTGGAGTCATCGCCAGCACAGATGACGGCGGCTGTTGACGTGTCGAAGGCGGGTATCAGCAAGACGTTTACGACGCGTAATCAGCTAACGCGTAACCAGAGCATTCTGATGCATCTGGTGGATGGCCCCTTTAAAAAGCTGATCGGCGGCTGGAAATTTACCCCGCTCAGCCCCGAGGCGTGCCGTATTGAGTTTCAGCTTGATTTTGAGTTTACCAATAAACTCATTGAGCTGGCGTTTGGTCGTATATTCAAAGAGTTAGCGTCCAACATGGTGCAGGCGTTTACGGTTCGCGCCAAAGAGGTTTACCGTGCCGGATAAACTTGTGGTTGAAGTGGCTTATGCGCTGCCGGAAAAGCAGTATTTGCAGCGCGTAACGCTGGAGGAGGGCGCGACGGTCGAAGAGGCGATTCGCGCTTCCGGCTTGCTGGAATTGCGCACAGATATCGATCTGGCGAAAAATAAAGTGGGCATCTATAGTCGTCCGGTAAAACTCACCGATACGGTGCAGGATGGCGATCGGGTTGAAATTTACCGTCCCTTAATCGCCGATCCAAAAGCATTACGCCGCCAGCGCGCCGAAAAATCGGCTGGCAGATAATTAACCTTGCCGGATAACGGTGTGAAAGCCGTACCACACCTGAAGCACAGGTGTGCCTGTAAGCCAGATGAACGTAGCGCCATCAGGCAAATTCGTACCAAATGGTGGGGAGAGGTTTGCAGGCCTGATGAACGTAACCTCATCAGGCGGTATCACAAAATTACTTCGTCAACGCCGGTTTGTTATCAATATTGGTTAACACGCCGCTGCTGTTAAAGGTGAGCGTCAGAGTCTGCTGCGTCACGTTCTCATGTCCTGGCTGCTGGCGGAAGACATAAAACCAGGTGTTCGTACCAAAAGGATCGGTCATCATCGGCGTGCCTAAAGCATACGCAACCTGTTGTTGCGTCATACCAACACGCACTTTGGCGACATCCGTAGGTGTAAGATAGTTCCCCTGATTGATGTCAGGTCGGTAAACCACTCGCTCCAGAGTGGAACAGCCTGCGGTCAACATCAGGAGTACTGCTGCGGCAGCAGTCAGCGTTTTACAGCGCATAGTGATTGGGTTCCTTTTCGGGCCTGAGCAGTACGTGGCTCATATTAATATGCCGATGATAATAGACCTTTCATCACTTTAAAACCTTTTGCTGTCGGGTCTTACGGCGTTTTTGTTGTGAACTCAGACCTTCGGGAGATAAAAAAGTTTACGCCGCCAGCAGTTCTTTTGCGTTTGCCAGCGTATTACGCGTAACTTCACTTCCTCCCAACAGGCGGGCCAGTTCCTGTAAACGCGCACGTTTATCCAACGGTTGCATATGGGTTTCGGTCATTGCCCCGTCTGTTTCTTTACTGACAAAGAAGTGCTGGTGACCGCACCCGGCTACCTGTGGCAGGTGAGTGACGCACATCACCTGAGTGGATTCGCCAAGCTGACGCAGGAGTTTACCGACCACGGCGGCGGTTGGGCCGCTGATGCCAACATCGACCTCGTCAAAAATTAGCGCCGGCGTTTCCATTTTGCGCGCGGTAATCACCTGAATAGCCAGCGCAATGCGCGACAGTTCACCGCCAGACGCGACTTTAGCGATAGGCTGCAGTGGCTGACCCGGGTTTGTCGTCACTTTAAACTCCACGCGATCGGCGCCGTCGTTGCTCAGATGATGCTCA
Source organism: Salmonella sp. A29-2 (assembly GCF_020150755.1). NCBI lineage: Bacteria > Pseudomonadati > Pseudomonadota > Gammaproteobacteria > Enterobacterales > Enterobacteriaceae > Salmonella > Salmonella sp. A29-2. Next base: position 1,164,346 of record NZ_CP083731.1, read on the forward strand.
TCAAATTTCACGTCGATAGTAAACAGACCGTGCGGCATTGAAAGTAAATGCATACTTTCAGTGATCAACTGCCCCAGCTCCTGGGCGTAAAACTGACGCTGTTGATGCAGCGCTTGCGCCGTTTCCAGCGCTTGTTGGTGATGCTTATTAACCGCCAGCGTTAGCGTTTCCAGCGAATCGGCCTGATCGTCGAGCTGCTGCTGTTCTTCGAGCAGTGACTGATAAAGCTGCGGCAGCGCTTCCGGGCTGACATGATGTTTTCGCGCCAGCGAAATTTGTTTAGCGATGCGCTGTTCAAGCTCAAACAGGCGATTGGGGTCTAAATCCAGACGCTCGCAATAGTGGCGTAATTCATCGCTGGCTTCGGTGAGTTGGATAGTGGCTTCTTCCAGCATATCCAGGATGCCGGAAAGCTTGCTGTCCATACCTACCAGCTCGCTAACCAGTTGTTTTGCGCTATATAACTGGCTTTGCAGGTTAACGTCTTCGCCGTCCGCGAGTAGCGCCAGAGCGTTCTGGCTGGTCGTAAGCAACTGCCCGCTGTTGGCCAGCCGTTTGTACTCTTCGTCAATTTGCTCGAATTCGCCGGCCTGCGGATTAAAGTCGTTCAACTCTTTTAACTGATATTGCAGCAGTTCCGCGCGCGCGGCGCGTTCCTGGCTTTGTTGCTGGTGATGGGCGAGATCGCGGCAGCTTTGATGCCATAATTGGTAGCGAGCAGCCATCTGCTGCGCTAAAGCGGCTTCGTTGGCATAGCTATCCAGCAGCGATTTTTGCTGTTCGGGTTTGGTAAGCTGCTGGTGCGCATGTTGACCGTGAATTTGAATCAGCAACTGACCGAGCTCGCGCAATTGAGACAGGGGCACAGCGGTGCCGTTAATAAAGCCCCGTGAGCGGCCATCGCTGCTGATAACGCGGCGAAGTAAGCATTCGCGACCTTCTTCAAGCTGGTTTTCTTCCAGCCAGCGCAATGCCGCAGGCGTGTCTTTCAGCGCAAAGCGGGCACACAAATCGGCGCGGGTCGCTCCGGTACGGACCATATCGGCCTCAGCGCGACCGCCCAGACACAGACCCAGGGCATCAATCGCAATAGATTTACCCGCGCCGGTTTCACCAGTAATGACGGTCATTCCGCTCTGAAAATCGATCTCAAGCTCACGAACGATAGCAAAATTGCTGATGGTCAGTTGCGCCAACATAGCTGTTTTCCTGTATGAAAAACCATGACTGTAATTAAATACAGTATAAACTGGTTTTTTATACAGTAAAGAGGCTAACGTAAAATTAGAATAATTTTTTTGACCAACCGAGTTTTGTGCTTAATGTATTGAAATAGCTATAGTCTTTGGGATGTATGAGGTTGAGATGGTAATCGCAGCGGCGAATCAGCACATCTTCTCCTTCCTGAATAGGCAGCGCTATCTGGCTGTCGCAGCTAATTTCCAGATCGCTACGGCGATGCGAAAAACGCAGACGAATCGTGCTACTGCTGTTAATGACTAACGGGCGCGCCGACAAGGTATGCGGGAACATCGGCACCAGGGTGATTGCATCCAGTGAAGGGGTCAGAATAGGGCCGCCTGCGGAGAGCGAATAGGCGGTGGAGCCTGTCGGCGTAGAAATGATCAAACCATCAGACCGCTGTGAAAAAGCGAAGGTTTCATCAATATAAACCTCGAATTCGATCATATGCGCCACTTTTCCCGGATGCAGCACCACTTCATTAATGGCTGTGCTGATACGCTTCTGGCGGTCCTGTTGGCAGACCTGCGCTTCCAGCAGAAAACGTTTTTCGGAGATATAGCGACCTTCCAGCACATCAGATAATTGTTGCAGGGCGTTGTCCGGATCGAGATCGGTCAGGAAGCCAAGATTACCGCGGTTAATGCCAATCACATTGATGTCATAACGCGCCAGCGTACGCGCTGCGCCAAGCATATTGCCGTCGCCGCCCACGACTACCGCCAGATCCGCCTGTTGACCAATTTCCGCCAACGTGCCGGTTGGCACATTTTTTAGCTGTAATTCGTGGGCGATTTGTTGCTCCACAATGACCTCATAACCCTGATCGCATAGCCAACGGTAGAGCATTTCATGTGTCGTGAGTGCGGTGGGATGACGCGGATGCCCCACAATGCCGATACACTTGAAATGATTATTCATTTTTCTGAGGTCCTTGTAGCGAAGATTGATGACAATGTGAGTACTTCCCTTGAAACCCTGAATCTGATCCCCATAATAAGCGAAGTTAGCGAGATGAATGCGAAAAAAAACGCGGAGAAATTCATGAGTAGTAAAGAACAGAAAACGCCTGAGGGGCAAGCCCCGGAAGAAATTATCATGGATCAGCACGAAGAGGTTGAGGCAGTTGAACCAAACGATTCTGCTGAGCAGGTGGATCCGCGCGATGAAAAAATTGCGAATCTGGAAGTTCAGCTTGCAGAAGCCCAGACTCGCGAACGCGACACCGTGTTGCGTATCAAAGCGGAAATGGAAAACCTGCGCCGTCGTACTGAACAGGATATCGAAAAAGCGCATAAATTCGCTCTCGAGAAGTTCGTCAACGAATTGCTGCCGGTAATCGATAGCCTGGATCGCGCGCTGGAAGTTGCAGACAAAGCCAATCCGGATATGGCGGCAATGGTCGAAGGGATTGAGCTGACGCTGAAGTCTATGCTGGATGTGGTGCGTAAGTTCGGCGTGGAAGTGATTGCTGAGACCAACGTGCCGCTGGACCCGAACGTGCATCAGGCGATTGCGATGGTGGAGTCGGAAGAGGTTCCGGCAGGCAATGTGCTGGGTATTATGCAGAAAGGCTATACGCTGAATGGTCGTACCATTCGCGCGGCGATGGTGACGGTAGCGAAGGCGAAGTAAAAGTCTGATGGCCGATGTAAAGTCGGCCATTTTTTTAGCTTAAAAAATCCTGCACTTCCAGCCACGGCGTGTTGAAATCCTCTATTTTTTTATATTCGCTCATTGGCAGAACGACCACATTATAGGTGTCAGATCCTTCATTCAGATCAAAAATCTGGAAGCCCCTCTTATTGAGTTCGGTCTGGATGCGTTCAAAGATCTCGTCAAGGTAACGGTCCCCGGCTTCACAGACATCGGAGATTTCATCCTCTTGGGTTATTTCGACAAGAAGATTTCTTAATTCCTCAGAATCCGTCAGGTTTTTTGTGAGTTCATAAAAGCGATCTGCGGCAAAATTAGCCAGTTCGCCTTCTTCATCTTCACCTTTCCAGTCAACGAGGTGAATAAATCCTTCGCCGCGTAGAACTTGTAAAAATGCCTGCGCCAGATCGTTATTTCCGAGATCGCCACCGCTACAATCCAGGACGTCCTGCAACCCATATTCGTCTTCATCTTCGTCTTCAAAGATTTCAGGTTGCGTCGAAAGTTGAGAGAAAATAGTGGGCCATAAGGTTGGGTTGTGCGATAAAAAAACGTTGGCGACGACGTTGAGGTCGTCTGCAAAATTCTTATCCCATTCAATTACATAATCTTCTGACATAACATCAATATCCTTTCTGAATGCCTGAAAAGACATTATTGCATTGTTAAGTAAATGGCAGGAATTGATGGAATCTTAAAAGACGGCGATAAAAAAGGCGAACCGGAGTTCGCCATTGTGTTACTCCGCCACACTCTCGCGCAGCGGCTTTACCGGTACAACCTTTACCTGCTTAATCATATTTTCCTGTACATCGAGAATATCGATATCGTACTGCTCAATGCGCACGCGCGTGCCAGCAACCGGAATTTCCTCCAGCGCCTCCAGAATCACCCCGTTGACGGTGCGCGCGTCATCTTCCGGCAGGTGCCAGTTAAACGCTTTATTGATTTCCCGGACGTTGGCGGTACCGTCAATAATGACCGAACCGTCGTTTTGCGGCGTGACCTCTTCCGCCAGTGTCGGCGACATCGATGTGGTGAAGTCGCCAACGATCTCCTCGAGAATATCTTCCACGGTGACCAGCCCCTGGATATCGCCATATTCGTTGACGACCAGTCCGACTTTCTTTTTATTACGCTGAAATTTAATCAGTTGTGTACTGAGCGGCGTACCTTCCGGGACGTAATAGATTTCATCGGCGGCGCGCAGCATCATCTCTTTGGTGAACTCTTTTTTCTCGGCCATTAACCGCCAGGCTTCACGCACGCGCAGCATACTGATGGCGTCATCCAGCGAATCGCGATAGAGCACAATGCGTCCGTGCGGCGAGTGGGTGAGCTGCCGCTCGATAGACTTCCAGTCGTCATTGATATCGATCCCGATAATTTCATTACGCGGCACCATGATGTCATCCACGCTGACCTTTTCCAGGTCGAGAACCGACAGCAGCATATCCTGATTGCGGCGAGAGATTTGCGAACGGGATTCATGCACGATAGTGCGTAATTCCTCTTTGCTTAACGACCCGCTGACCACGATGTCCGTTTTAATTCCCATCAGACGCATCAGCAGGCGGGTGATGGTGTTAAGTAACCACACCAGCGGCATCATCAGTATCTGTAACGGCGCCAGCAGGAAGCTGCTGGGATAGGCCACTTTTTCCGGATAGAGCGCGGCGATAGTTTTGGGCAGGACTTCAGCAAAAACTAACACGACAAACGTCAATACCCCGGTGGCGATAGCCACGCCGGCGTCGCCGTAAAGCCGCATACCCACAATCGTGCCGAGCGCCGAGGCAAGAATGTTGACCAGGTTATTGCCGATCAGCACCAGGCTTATCAGTCGATCGGGTTTACGCAATAATTTTTCTACCCGTTTTGCCGAGCGATTACCTTGCTTCGCCATATGGCGTAAACGGTAACGGTTTAGCGTCATCATTCCAGTTTCGGAACCGGAAAAATAGGCCGAGATGACCACCATGATGATTAATATGATAATCAGCGTGGTGGTGGAAATGTGTTCCAGGGGAAACTCCTTTAAAAGCTTAGCTTACAAATTGCTGTAATATGCGGCTACCAAAATAGGCCAGCGTCAGAATACCCGCGCCTGCGACGTTAAACCACACGACCCGCCGACCCCGCCAGCCCTCATGGTAATGCCCCCACAGCAGAACGATATAGACAAACCATGCCACGATAGAGAGCACGGCTTTATCAATATTTTCAGTACTGAACAGGTTATGCATGTAAAACAGGCCGGTACACAGAGTAAGGGTCAGCAGTACGACGCCAATCTGCGTGATATGAAACATTTTGCGCTCAATGCTCATCAATGGCGGCATTTCATTACTAAACGCCAGCTTTTTGTTCTTCAACTGATAGTCGATCCACGCCAGCTGTAGCGCATACAGCGCGGCGATTATCAGCGTCGCGTAAGAGAAAAGCGACAGACCGATGTGCACCATCATGCCTGGGGTCGCTTCCAGATGCGTAATATATTCATTAGGCATGAATGTGGCGAAGGCCAGGTTAATCAGCGCAAAAGCATAGACAATGGGCAGAAGTAACCAACCGCGATTACGCGACGCGACAATGGTCATTACCGTGCAGATCATCAGGCTGACCAGCGAACCGACATTCAGCAGGCTCAGGTTTTGTCCACTGTCGCCGCCGGGCAGAATACGCGATTCCAGCGCGACAGCATGGCACACCAGCGCGATGACCGCAGAAAGAATAGCCATACGCCGCCAGCCGCTGTTTTTTTGCAACAGTCCGGGAACGATCAGCGCGAGGCTGAAGGAGTAGGCGACAAGGGCAAGTAAAGCAAAAACGGGCATAGTTGTGTCGACAGTTGACCAGTGAGAAAGAGAAGCAGTATAGCGTTACGTGACCGCAGCTCCAACCGTTGCATAACAACAAAGACGGCTTCATGGTATACTGTGGCGAAATTCTGTAACTGTGTCGCTGCGGCGACCAACCGTTTCCACCCCAGGCGAGAGACAATGTTTGATAATTTAACCGATCGTTTGTCGCGCACGCTGCGCAATATCAGTGGCCGTGGGCGCCTTACTGAAGACAACGTTAAAGAGACGCTGCGCGAAGTGCGCATGGCGCTGCTGGAGGCTGACGTTGCGCTGCCGGTAGTGCGTGAGTTCATCAATCGCGTAAAAGAGAAAGCGGTTGGTCATGAAGTTAACAAGAGCCTGACCCCAGGGCAGGAGTTCGTCAAGATTGTCCGTAGCGAACTGGTTGCGGCGATGGGCGAAGAGAACCAGACGCTGAATTTAGCTGCGCAGCCGCCAGCCGTAGTATTGATGGCGGGTCTGCAGGGGGCGGGTAAAACCACCAGCGTCGGTAAGTTGGGTAAATTCTTGCGCGAGAAGCACAAGAAGAAAGTGCTGGTCGTCTCTGCCGACGTCTATCGCCCGGCGGCGATCAAACAGCTCGAAACGCTGGCTGAGCAGGTTGGCGTGGATTTCTTCCCGTCTGATGTCGGCCAGAAACCGGTTGATATCGTCAACGCCGCGCTGAAAGAAGCGAAGCTCAAATTCTACGACGTGCTGCTGGTGGATACCGCCGGTCGTCTGCACGTTGACGAAGCGATGATGGACGAAATCAAACAGGTCCACGCTTCTATCAAGCCAGTAGAAACGCTGTTTGTCGTCGATGCGATGACCGGTCAGGATGCGGCGAATACCGCAAAAGCCTTTAACGAAGCGCTGCCGTTAACCGGCGTGGTGCTGACCAAAGTTGATGGTGATGCTCGTGGCGGTGCGGCGCTCTCTATTCGTCATATCACCGGTAAGCCGATTAAATTCCTCGGTGTCGGCGAGAAAACCGACGCGCTGGAGCCGTTCCACCCGGATCGTATCGCCTCGCGTATTCTCGGCATGGGCGACGTACTGTCTCTTATCGAAGATATCGAAAGCAAAGTTGACCGCGCACAGGCTGAGAAGCTGGCGACCAAACTGAAGAAAGGCGACGGTTTCGACCTGAACGACTTCCTGGAACAGCTCAAACAGATGAAAAACATGGGCGGTATGGCCAGTCTGATGGGCAAATTACCGGGCATGGGGCAGATTCCGGACAACGTTAAATCGCAGATGGATGACAAAGTGCTGGTGCGTATGGAGGCGATCATCAATTCGATGACGCTGAAAGAACGCGCGAAGCCGGAAATCATCAAAGGTTCCCGCAAGCGTCGTATCGCGCAGGGCTGTGGGATGCAGGTGCAGGACGTTAACCGCCTTCTGAAACAGTTCGACGACATGCAGCGCATGATGAAGAAAATGAAGAAGGGCGGGATGGCGAAGATGATGCGGAGTATGAAGGGGATGATGCCGCCAGGCTTCCCGGGTCGCTAATTTCCCGGCCTGGCTCACTTGCTATTTCGGCACCGGGGTGTGCTCGCCATCCTCACGTACTGCGTGTACGCTGCGGTGGCTGCGCGCACGCCGGTACCGAACTCGCTGCGCCGCCGACGGCCTTCTACAGCAGAGTTATTAACTGTTGATTGCAATTCTCCCAGAAATCAGTAAAATTTTCGGGCTTTTAATATGACGCCGGGCTCCGTTCCTCGATGGGGCCCGGTTGTTTTATTCACACAAGAGGATGTTATGGTAACTATTCGTTTAGCTCGTCACGGCGCTAAAAAGCGTCCGTTCTACCAGGTTGTTGTCACCGACAGCCGTAATGCACGCAACGGTCGCTTCATTGAGCGCGTTGGTTTCTTCAACCCAATCGCTAGCGAAAAAGAAGAAGGCACCCGCCTGGATCTGGATCGCATCGCTCACTGGGTTGGCCAGGGCGCAACCATTTCCGATCGCGTTGCGGCGCTGATCAAAGAAGTAAAAAAAGCAGCTTAATCTGTCACGGTGGTCATGATGAGCAAGCAACTCGCCGCACAAGTACCCGCTGAACCGGTTGTACTGGGGAAAATGGGTTCTTCATACGGTATCCGTGGTTGGCTCAGAGTGTTTTCCTCCACTGAAGACGCCGAAAGCATTTTTGACTATCAGCCCTGGTTTATCCAGAAGGCGGGTCAGTGGCAGCAGGTACAGCTGGAAAGCTGGAAGCACCACAATCAGGATCTGATCATCAAGCTGAAAGGCGTTGACGATCGAGATGCCGCGAATCTTCTGACGAATTGCGAAATTGTCGTGGATTCCTCGCAACTTCCTGCGCTTGAGGAGGGAGACTACTACTGGAAAGACCTGATGGGTTGCCAGGTAGTCACCGCTGAAGGCTACGATCTCGGTAAAGTTATCGACATGATGGAAACCGGGTCGAATGACGTTCTCGTCATTAAGGCGAACCTGAAAGATGCATTTGGTATCAAGGAACGACTAGTACCGTTCCTCGATGGGCAGGTTATCAAGAAAGTCGATCTCGCTACTCGTACTATCGAAGTAGACTGGGATCCTGGTTTTTAAACCACCGGATAAACGGTAAAAGTCGGCGTTATGGGGATTGGCTTGTGTTTATAGGTATCGTTAGCCTGTTTCCTGAAATGTTCCGCGCAATTACCGATTACGGGGTAACTGGCCGGGCAGTAAAAAATGGCCTGCTGAACATCCAAAGCTGGAGTCCTCGAGACTTTACTCATGACCGGCACCGTACCGTGGACGATCGTCCTTACGGCGGTGGACCGGGGATGTTAATGATGGTGCAACCCTTGCGGGACGCTATTCACGCAGCAAAAGCCGCGGCAGGTGAAGGCGCTAAAGTGATTTATCTGTCGCCTCAGGGACGCAAGCTTGATCAAGCGGGCGTTAGCGAGCTGGCCACGAATCAGAAACTCATTCTGGTGTGTGGTCGCTACGAAGGCGTAGATGAGCGCGTAATTCAGACCGAAATTGACGAAGAATGGTCAATTGGCGATTACGTTCTCAGCGGTGGCGAACTACCGGCAATGACGCTGATTGACTCCGTCGCCCGGTTTATACCGGGGGTTCTGGGGCATGAGGCATCAGCAATCGAAGATTCGTTTGCTGATGGGTTGCTGGATTGTCCGCACTATACGCGCCCTGAAGTGTTAGAGGGGATGGAAGTACCGCCAGTATTGCTGTCGGGAAACCATGCCGAGATACGTCGCTGGCGTTTGAAACAGTCGCTGGGCCGAACCTGGCTTAGAAGACCTGAACTTCTGGAAAACCTGGCTCTGACTGAAGAGCAAGCAAGGTTGCTGGCGGAGTTCAAAACAGAACACGCACAACAGCAGCATAAACATGATGGGATGGCATAGGCCCCCGAATATCAGTTTACCCAGGATAAGAGATTAAATTATGAGCAACATTATTAAGCAACTTGAACAAGAGCAGATGAAGCAGAACGTACCTTCCTTCCGTCCGGGCGATACCGTGGAAGTGAAAGTATGGGTTGTTGAAGGTACCAAGAAACGTCTGCAGGCATTCGAGGGCGTGGTTATCGCTATTCGTAACCGCGGTCTGCACTCTGCATTCACTGTTCGTAAAATTTCCAACGGCGAAGGCGTTGAGCGTGTCTTCCAGACTCACTCTCCGGTAGTTGACAGCATTGCTGTTAAACGTCGTGGTGCTGTTCGTAAAGCTAAACTGTACTACCTGCGTGAGCGTACTGGTAAAGCGGCTCGTATCAAAGAGCGTCTTAACTAAGAACGCGCTTTCGCAACATCCGAAAGCTTGTAGAAAAGAAGGGGCTGGCATTACGCTGGCCCCTTTTTTATGGGTTTGCTTCACGCCATAGACGGTTGCATGATTAGGCTGATTCTGTGGTCTCAACGCTGAGTCAGAAACGGCCAGGCCCGTTCCTTAGTTTAGCGAGCGTTCCGCACGCCGGTGTTTAGCCTGATACATATTTCGATCGGCCAGTTCTTGTAGTTTTTCGGCAGTGGCATGTTCCCATGTCAGCGCAAAGCCAATACTCAGGGTCATCGTTATTCGCTGGCCGTTATGCAGTTCAAAAGGTCGATTAAACGCCTGGGATAGCGCTGCGCAAATACGTTGTACTTCATATTCCGAATGTACATCGTAAAGCACCATCGCAAATTCATCGCCGCCGAGTCGGTAAGTCTGATAACGGCTACCACCGAATTCCGCTAATCTTTTGGCAACCTCTATAAGTACGCGGTCGCCTGCCGCATGTCCCCAGGTATCATTAATATATTTAAAGTTATCGCCATCCAGAAATAACAATGCCGAACTGCTACGAGCGGAATTGTCCTTCATCAGCGCGTTAATACAGCTGCGAAATGCCGCGCGATTGGCAAGCCCCGTCAGCGGATCGTGCAGCGCGGTACGTAGTAACTGGGCATTTTTAGCCTGAAGCCGTAGCTGCCATTCTTCCATCTCATCCAGAAGGCTATTGAAATCCTGCGCAAACAGGTGAAATTCCGCAATACGCTCATCAGGTACCCGGCGTGAAAAATTTCGGTTAGTGCGAACGTCGTGTACAACTTCAGTAATATTTTGCAGCGCATCCACAACGCCATTGTGTAAATAACGCGTGAGCAGCAGGGCAATGCCGGATGCCAGCAGAATACATCCTGTCAGCACTGCCAGCGATAGCCAGATAAAATGACCAATAAGGCTGTCGCGGGCGACAAGCCGTACTTCGCCGATGGCCCTGCCGTTGTGCCAGACTGGTTGCGATACCGGCAATGGAAAAAGCCAGTGGCTAATTAAGCCGATGAGCTTATCGTCTGCGGCTCGCGCATCATAGCGCCATGAAGCGATAGTACGGCCATTTTTATCGCGGACCTCCGCCGCTGAAAATTGTCCCTGGCGTCCCAGTGTGGCGAGCGTTTCCGCTGCGGCCGCGTTATCGGAAAATACCAGTGCCGCTTCAAGGCTATGGGCCATTGTGGCGGCGGTCAAATCGAGATTTTTTTGCGCATACTGTTTGAGCGTAAGGACAGACGCAACGCAAATTAATAGCCAGATCAATGTCATTGTAAGCAGCACGCTGATTATACTAATCCGCCGTAGTGTGCGTTTAAATGTTGGTCTGGACAGAGAAAATTCCTTATTCATGCTTTTGATTCCGTGCAAGCATTAATACTTCTGGATTCACTCTCACGCCGCTATGCGAGAGGGAGTCCAGGTTGACGGAAAATTTGACTTCATCATTGTTAATGATCAGACAAAATGCGCTGCCAATAATACATTCAGTATTTTGCTCGGCAATTAATAACAAAGCATTAACTGGATAATGACGCGTTAACTCCACCTGATAAGCTGGCGATTCATTGCCAAAGTAAAAACCATCACAGCGGGCGCTCAGGGCTTCTTGTGTGGTACGGATGACAAGCGGTTGATAAGGGAAAGCCCAGTCAGCCTCTTCGCTAAGTACCCTGACAAAACGCGCAGATGAAAATATGCATAGCCTTGGCGGCCCGGATAACGCCGGCCAGTGTGTATAACTGACGATACCGGAGACGATGGCGCGTACGGATTTCTCTTCTTCCGTGACGCGTTGAGCATACAGAGGCAAGCTTGCTAATAATAGCGATAACAGAAGGATAAATCGGTGAGAAAAACGCATTAACAAGTCCCCACCATCTTCAGTCGTAAAGCATTAAAATACATCCGTGATTGTTTGTAGCAAAATAACATTATTTTGCCATATCGTCATTATTTCTTATTGATAATATGAATAATTTAAATGGCATCCCTGATATTAAATTCTTGTGATAATGGTATTAATCACCCTATATCAGAAAGTAAAAATATGTGTGCGGAGAAAAAATAATCAAAAAATAGCGAGCATCGCTCATTTTACCGCTTTTCTGAGGCTGGGAATAAAATAATTCACTTGTTGTGTAAAGTTTTTGATACGAAATGAAGGGGTTTAATCGACGATTGCGCATGGTGTAAAGTTTATTTTACGTAATATGGATTGAAATCTTTACTTTTTGTGGTATGGTTTAAACATCCTCGTGGAGGATCAACTATCGCAAACAAGAAAAGACAGGATCGCCATCATGCAAAAAGACGCGCTGAATAACGTACGTATCACCGATGAACAGGTATTAATGACGCCGGAGCAGCTTAAAGCGGCCTTTCCGTTGAGTCTGGCGCAGGAAGCGCAGATAGCGCAGTCCCGGGGAATCATTTCTGACATTATTGCCGGGCGCGATCCGCGTCTGTTGGTGGTATGCGGTCCTTGTTCTATTCACGATCCTGAAACCGCTCTGGAATATGCCCGTCGATTTAAAGCCCTTGCCGCAGAGGTCAGCGATAGCCTCTATCTGGTAATGCGCGTCTATTTTGAAAAGCCGCGGACTACCGTCGGCTGGAAAGGGCTGATTAACGATCCTCACATGGATGGCTCATTTGATGTGGAAGCCGGGTTGAAAATAGCGCGTCAGCTACTGGTGGAACTGGTGAATATGGGGTTGCCATTGGCGACCGAAGCGTTGGATCCGAATAGCCCGCAATACCTGGGCGATCTGTTTAGCTGGTCGGCGATAGGCGCGCGCACAACCGAATCGCAAACCCACCGCGAAATGGCGTCTGGTCTTTCTATGCCGGTCGGCTTTAAAAACGGCACGGATGGCAGCCTGGCGACAGCGATTAACGCCATGCGCGCCGCTGCGCAACCTCATCGTTTTGTTGGCATTAACCAGGCCGGTCAGGTTGCGTTATTGCAAACCCAGGGAAATCCGCATGGCCATGTAATTCTGCGTGGCGGCAAAGCGCCAAACTATAGCCCGGCAGATGTCGCTCAGTGTGAAAAAGAGATGGAACAGGCGGGACTACGTCCTTCGCTGATGGTAGATTGCAGTCATGGTAACTCCAATAAAGATTATCGCCGCCAGCCAGCCGTTGCCGAATCTGTGGTTGCGCAGATTAAAGATGGCAATCGTTCAATCATTGGCTTAATGATTGAAAGTAATATTCATGAGGGTAATCAGTCTTCCGAACAGCCGCGCAGCGAAATGAAGTATGGCGTTTCCGTCACCGATGCTTGTATTAGCTGGGAGATGACCGATGCCCTGTTGCGTGAAATTCATAAAGATTTGAGCGGCCAGCTGGCGGTGCGCGTCGCATAAGAGGTTGTTATGGTTGCTGAATTGACCGCATTACGCGATCAAATAGATGATGTCGATAAAGCGTTGTTGAATTTACTGGCTAAGCGCCTGGAACTGGTTGCCAAAGTCGGCGAGGTGAAAAGCCGTTTTGGCCTGCCTATTTACGTGCCAGAGCGTGAGGCCTCTATGCTGGCTTCACGACGGGCGGAAGCAGAAGCGATCGGTGTCCCGCCCGATCTCATTGAAGATGTCCTGCGCCGGGTAATGCGCGAATCTTACTCCAGCGAAAATGATAAGGGGTTCAAAACGCTTTGTCCTTCTCTGCGTCCGGTCGTCATTGTGGGCGGCGGCGGACAGATGGGGCGTCTGTTTGAAAAAATGCTCATGCTGTCGGGCTATCAGGTCCGTATTCTGGAACAGCAGGACTGGCCGCGCGCCAGGGACATTGTTGCCGATGCCGGAATGGTGATCGTCAGCGTGCCGATTCATGTTACTGAACAGGTCATAGCGCAACTGCCGCCCTTGCCGTCCGACTGTATTCTGGTCGATCTGGCATCGGTGAAAAGCGGTCCGTTGCAGGCAATGTTGGCGGCCCATGATGGCCCCGTGTTGGGCTTGCATCCGATGTTTGGTCCGGACAGCGGGAGCCTGGCGAAGCAGGTGGTGGTCTGGTGTGATGGGCGTCAACCGGAAGCGTATCAGTGGTTCCTTGAGCAAATCCAGGTGTGGGGCGCGCGGTTGCACCGAATTAGCGCAGTCGAGCACGATCAGAACATGGCTTTTATCCAGGCGTTGCGCCACTTTGCTACCTTCGCTTATGGGCTGCATCTGGCGGAAGAGAACGTCCAGCTTGAGCAGCTTCTGGCGCTATCATCGCCGATTTATCGACTGGAGCTGGCGATGGTCGGGCGTCTGTTCGCCCAGGACCCGCAACTGTATGCGGACATTATTATGTCGTCGGAGCGCAATCTGGCGCTTATCAAGCGTTACTATAAACGTTTTGGCGATGCTATCGGGTTACTGGAACAGGGTGATAAGCAGGCTTTTATCGACAGTTTTCGCAAAGTTGAACACTGGTTTGGCGATTATGCCAGACGCTTCCAGAATGAGAGCCGTGTGTTATTGCGTCAGGCGAATGACAGCCGACCATAATGATGACATCTATACTAAAAGCCAGCTTTGCTGGCTTTTTTCGTTTAAGGAACCGTTATGACTACGCCGCACGTTTTATTTGATTATGCCGGACATTTACCAGAATGCCCCACATGGAGCGAGGATGAAAGCGCGCTGTATTGGACCGATATCCTGGAACAGGAGATCCATCGTTACCATCCGGCGAGCGGGACGCATAGCGTGCTGGCGTTTCCGGAAGCGGTGGGCTGTTTTGCCTTGCGTGAGCAGGGCGGATTTATTGTGGCCATGCGTCATGCTATCTGGCTGGCCGATAAAAATGGATTATTGCAGCGTAAGGTTTGCGACAATCCCTCTAATACGAAATTGGCGCGTTTCAACGATGGCGGCACTGATGGCGATGGACGTTTTTATGCCGGAACGTTCTGGGCGCCAGGTGACTATAATGGCGCGTTGCTGATGCGGATCGATCATGACCTGACGGCAAAAGTGATCCAGTGCGATATCCAGGGACACAACGGCCTGGCGTTCAGCCCGGATAACCAGTGGATGTATACCTCCGATACGCCGAATGGCGTGATATACCGCACGTTACTTGATAAGCATGGCGAACCGGGCAAGCGTGAACTTTTTCGCCATTTTGGCGAAGGAGAAGGACTTCCCGACGGCGCGGCGATGGATAGCGAAGGGTGCTACTGGAGCGCGATGTTTGACGGCTGGCGCGTGGCGCGTTTCTCACCGCAAGGAGAGCAGCTGGAAGAGTACCGGTTGCCGGTACGTTGTCCGACGATGGTTTGCTTTGGCGGCGCAGATATGAAAACGCTGTTTATTACAACTACCAGAGAAAATATGTCTGCTCAGGAAGTGGCGGATTATCCGCTCTCCGGCGCCATCTTCACCCTGCAGGTAGCCGTCGCAGGGATGAAGAAAAGCCGTTTTATTGAACGTCAGGCAGGTTCTACCGGCACGACGTTTTCGCTGGGATAGCAGCCAAGCACTTTCATTGAGCGCGTGATCTCGCCCAGCTCTTTTAGCGCGCTTTGCATTACCTGCGACTCCAGGTTCGCCTGAATATCGAGATAAAACATCTCTTCCCACGGATTGCCGTGAATGGGGCGCGACTCCAGTTTCGTCATGATGAGATTGTGGTTACGCAGCACCAGCAGCGCTTCGACCAGCGCGCCAGCTTGCTGCCCGGTGGCGATTAACAGAGTGGTTTTTGCCGGAACCTGATCGGAAACGTTAATGGCTTTGCGCGCCAGTACCAGAAAGCGGGTGATATTCTGCGTCTGGTTTGCGGCGATGCGTTCCAGCACCTGTAAACCGTGCAACATGCCGCCTGCCTCGCTGCCGAGCGCCGCGACGCGCGGAGAGTTTGCCTGCGCGACTTTTTCCATCGCTGCCGACGTACTCTCGGTATAGTCAATTTTCCAGTGCGGATAGCGGCTCAAAAATTTACTGCACTGCTGGAACGGCTGCGGATGGCTGTACACCGTTTCGATGGTATTCAGATCCGTAGCGCCGGAAACCAGTACGCAGTGATCGATAGTGACGGTCATCTCACCGACAATCGACAGACTGGTGTGTTGCAATAAGTCGTACACATCGTTGATAGCGCCGGAGCTGGTGTTCTCTATCGGAACCACGGCGTAATCGGCCTGGCCGGTTTCGACCTGATGAAAAATATCGGTGAATTTTGCGCAACCGCTCTCAATAAATTGCTCAAAATGGCGTGCAGCATACTGGCGCGCCGCGAGATGAGAATAGGAGCCTTTCGGCCCAAGAAACGCAATACGTGCCGAATGAGGGTGAGTATTATTCAGATGTTGTTGCAGCAGCGCCTGCTGAGTAAGCACGGAGTCTTCAATGATAAGCTGGAACAGACGGGTAATGTAGTGTGCGTCGAGATGGTGGGCTTTACCGAGATGGATGAGTCTGTCCAGCAGCGCGCGTTCACGATCGATATCCCGAACCGGACGATGTGACAGTAGTTTTGCTTGTCCCACTTCAATCGCCAGCGCGCGTCGTTTTGCCAGTAAGGCCAGTAACTCTTCGTCTAAAGCGCTGATTTTATCTCGCAGCGCCAGTAATGGGTTTTCCGATGTCATAGTGTTGCCTTTTTTGTTATCAATAAAAAAGGCCTCCCGGTGGGGGAGGCCTTCTTGTTCGTCTTCGCATTCTTTATCACATGACGAAACGCCTCCCGGTCAGGGGAAGATAAAAAAGAATGCGAAGAAAAACCGGGTTAGCTTCATAACTGTTTCCTTTGTGTACGTAAGTACAGTACCCGTACTGTTTTAATCCTGTCAACAAAAAACGCGCCCGAAGGCGCGTTGGCGATACACTCAATGTAAGGGACTACTCTTCTTCTGCTTCGACGAAGCTGGCATCTTTCACCGATGCGGTGGCACGACGGGCTTCGCCTTTGTGCTGCACTTTATTGAGCTGCCGTTCCAGCTTGTTGATCAATTCATTAATAGCGGTGTACATATCTTCGTGTTTTGCGCTGGCGACCAGATGTCCGTTCGGTGTATTAATGGTGGCGTCAGCAATAAAGCCCTGTGGCTCTTTAGACAGAATGATATGAGGATTAATCAGGTGAGTTTGCCATTTTTCCAGTTTGGCGAGACGGTCTGCGACATGTTGGCGGATTGCCGGAGTAATTTCCATTTGTTTACTGGTAATGTTCATTGTCATAAATTTTACCTCTTGTCTTTCCCGTCTTGGTGATTCCAGCATACCGTTCTTAATGTCAAAATGTGTGATGTAAATCACATTATTTTGTCACTTTTTGTCAAGGAGAACTTTTTGTGAGGCATCGCAGGAAGAAGCGATCTTTTACTTGAGGAATGGCTGAAAGCAGGCCATATTTGACTGGATGCGTTGCAGTGAAATCATTTCTGTTGCATCAGATATCGAATAAAAAAACGGCAGCCGGAAGGCTGCCGTTTTGCTTGTTGGTATTGCTTCAGGTGTTTTTGCTGTTAGCGGCAATAATTTTCGCGACTTTGTCAGCCTGCGCATTCAGCTGCATCTGACGATAGGCGTTTTCCATCAGCGGCAACGCATCGCGCGTGGCCTGCGTATCAGGATAATTGCGTAGCATACCTTCTACCCGGTTTACGACCGCAACCCATGCGCCGCGCGCGGTATAGTACTCTGCGACGGAATATTCATATTTCGCCAGACGGTCTTTCAGGAATACCAGACGCTTAGTGGCGTCGGTGGTGTACTGGCTATTAGGGTAGCTGCGTACCAGTTTCGAAAAGTCATTGAACGCCGCCCGCGCATGTTGCGGATCGCGATCGCTGCGATCGACGCCAAAGAAACCCTGCAGCGCGCTATCATCCAGCGCCATGTTCGTCAGGCCGCGCATGTACATGACATAGTCAATATTAGGGTGCGTTGGATTAAGACGCATAAAACGATCGATGGCGGCCTGCGCTAGCGGCAAATCGGCGTTTTTGTAATAGGCGTAGATAAGATCCAACTGCACCTGCTGAGAATACGGTCCGAATGGATAACGATTATCTAACGCTTCCAATTGCGTTATTGCCTGTTTCCAGTTACCGTCCTGCAGCTTTTGCTGAGCAGTCGCGTAGATTTCATTCGGCGGATTATCGGGCACCTCTTCCTTTGAACCCGAGCAACCCGCCAGAAACAGGCTCAACGTGGCTGCTGCCACCAGATATTTCATGCGCGTCATGACGTTTTGACTTTCCTCAAAATGTTTTACGGGAGATTCTCTGTTCCTGCTCCCGGTTAAGACCAGCTACAATAGCACACTATATTAAACGGCAAAGCCGTAAAACCCAACGTTAAACGAAGAAGCTGTATATGGCACAACGAGTACAACTCACCGCAACGGTCTCCGAAAACCAACTCGGTCAACGCTTAGATCAGGCTTTGGCCGAAATGTTCCCGGATTATTCACGTTCGCGTATAAAAGAATGGATTTTGAATCAGCGCGTGTTGGTCAATGGTCAACTTTGCGATAAGCCAAAAGAAAAAGTGTTAGGCGGCGAGCGGGTGGCTATTGATGCGGAGATCGACGAAGAGATTCGTTTTGAAGCGCAGGATATCCCGTTAGATATTGTTTATGAAGATGACGATATTCTGGTTATCAACAAACCACGCGATCTGGTGGTACATCCTGGCGCGGGTAACCCGGACGGTACGGTACTGAACGCGTTGCTACATTATTATCCGCCGATTGCGGATGTTCCGCGCGCGGGCATTGTGCATCGTCTGGATAAGGACACGACGGGTCTGATGGTGGTGGCCAAAACCGTTCCGGCGCAAACGCGCCTGGTGGAGTCTTTGCAGCTGCGCGAGATCACCCGCGAATATGAAGCGGTCGCGATCGGACATATGACGGCGGGAGGAACGGTGAATGAACCCATCAGTCGTCACCCGACCAAACGTACCCATATGTCGGTGCATCCCATGGGCAAACCGGCGGTGACCCACTACCGCATTATGGAACATTTCCGTGTGCACACGCGTCTTAGGTTGCGTCTGGAGACCGGGCGTACGCACCAGATCCGCGTGCATATGGCGCATATTACGCACCCGTTAGTGGGCGATCAGGTCTACGGTGGTCGTCCACGTCCACCGAAAGGCGCATCGGAAGAGTTTATTTCCACTCTGCGTAAGTTTGACCGCCAGGCGCTTCATGCAACGATGCTGCGTCTCTACCATCCTGTATCGGGTATCGAAATGGAGTGGCACGCGCCGATTCCACAGGATATGGTGGACCTTATTGATGCGATGCGCGTCGATTTCGAAGATCATAAAGATGATGTGGACTGGTTATGAATGCACTGATTGTCCCGCAGTGGCCGCTGCCGAAAGGCGTCGCAGCCTGTAGTTCTACCCGTATTGGCGGGGTGAGTTTACCGCCTTACGACTCGCTGAATCTGGGCGCGCATTGCGGCGATAACCCGGAGCATGTTGAAGAGAACCGCAAGCGTCTGTTTGCGGCGGGCAATCTACCTTCGAAACCTGTCTGGCTTGAACAGGTTCACGGTAAAAATGTGTTGAGGCTTACCGGAGAACCTTATGCCTCCAAACGTGCGGATGCGTCTTACAGTAATACGCCAGGAACCGTCTGCGCGGTAATGACGGCAGACTGCCTGCCTGTGCTATTCTGTAACCGTGAGGGAACAGAAGTGGCGGCGGCTCATGCGGGCTGGCGCGGATTATGTGAAGGCGTACTGGAGGAAACTGTCACCTGCTTTGCTGACAAACCAGAAAATATCATCGCCTGGTTAGGTCCGGCGATCGGCCCGACCGCGTTTGAAGTGGGGCCGGAAGTGCGTGACGCATTTTTAGCAAAAGATGCGCAAGCCGATAGCGCATTTTTGCCGCACGGGGAAAAATTTCTGGCGGATATTTATCAGCTTGCACGCCAACGTCTGGCGAATACCGGCGTTGAACATGTCTATGGCGGGGATCGCTGCACCTTTAGCGAAAGTGAGACTTTCTTCTCTTATCGTCGCGACAAGACGACAGGTCGTATGGCAAGTTTTATTTGGCTGATATAACCTAAAGAATCAAGACGATCCGGTACGGGTAACTTTCTTTTCACATAATTCAGGTCATTCACCTTGAATAATTGAGGGATGACCTCATTTAATCTCCAGTAGCAATTTTGACCTGTTATGGGAGGAGTTATGCGTCTGGATCGTCTTACTAACAAATTCCAGCTTGCTCTTGCCGATGCCCAGTCGCTCGCGCTGGGGCACGACAACCAATTCATCGAACCTCTTCATTTAATGAGCGCCTTGCTGAACCAGGAAGGGGGATCGATACGTCCTTTATTAACCTCCGCCGGCATTAATGCTGGCCAGTTGCGCACCGCTATCGATCAAGCGCTGAGCCGTTTACCGCAGGTGGAAGGTACCGGCGGCGACGTACAGCCTTCTTCGGAACTGGTACGCGTACTGAACCTTTGCGACAAGCTGGCGCAAAAACGAGGGGACAATTTTATTTCGTCAGAGCTGTTTGTTCTGGCGGCGCTTGAGTCTCGCGGCACGTTAACCGATCTGCTGAAATCAGCCGGTGCGACCACGGTCAATATCACTCAGGCAATTGAACAGATGCGCGGAGGTGAAAGCGTGAACGATCAAGGGGCTGAAGACCAACGTCAGGCCTTGAAAAAATATACCGTCGATCTGACCGAGCGGGCTGAACAAGGCAAGCTTGACCCGGTAATTGGTCGTGATGAAGAAATTCGTCGTACCATTCAGGTACTGCAACGTCGTACTAAAAATAACCCGGTGTTAATCGGTGAGCCAGGGGTCGGTAAAACGGCCATTGTTGAAGGACTGGCGCAGCGCATTATTAATGGTGAAGTCCCTGAAGGCTTAAAAGGTCGCCGCGTACTGGCGCTGGATATGGGCGCGCTGGTGGCCGGGGCGAAATATCGCGGCGAATTTGAAGAGCGTCTGAAAGGCGTGCTGAACGATCTGGCAAAACAGGAAGGCAACGTCATCCTGTTTATTGACGAGCTGCACACCATGGTTGGCGCAGGTAAGGCTGATGGCGCCATGGACGCCGGGAATATGCTGAAACCGGCGCTGGCGCGTGGTGAACTGCACTGTGTGGGCGCCACCACGCTGGATGAATACCGTCAGTACATTGAAAAAGACGCGGCGCTGGAACGTCGTTTTCAAAAAGTGTTTGTCGCAGAACCTTCAGTGGAAGACACCATCGCTATTCTGCGTGGCCTGAAAGAACGTTACGAGCTGCACCACCATGTGCAGATCACTGACCCGGCGATTGTGGCGGCGGCAACATTATCTCACCGCTATATCGCTGACCGTCAGTTGCCGGATAAAGCTATCGACCTCATCGATGAAGCGGCATCCAGCATTCGTATGCAGATTGACTCTAAGCCGGAGGAGCTGGACAGACTCGACCGCCGCATTATTCAGCTCAAACTGGAACAGCAGGCGTTGATGAAAGAGTCTGACGAGGCGAGTAAAAAACGTCTCGATATGCTCAACGAAGAACTGGACGACAAAGAGCGCCAGTATTCTGAGCTGGAAGAAGAGTGGAAAGCGGAAAAAGCGTCGCTCTCTGGTACGCAAACTATTAAAGCGGAGCTGGAGCAGGCGAAGATTGCCATCGAGCAGGCGCGTCGCGTTGGCGACCTGGCGCGAATGTCTGAATTGCAGTACGGCAAAATTCCGGAGCTGGAAAAACAGTTGGAAGCCGCGACCCAGTCGGAAGGTAAAACCATGCGTCTGTTACGTAACAAAGTAACGGATGCGGAAATTGCCGAAGTGCTGGCGCGCTGGACCGGTATTCCGGTTGCCAGAATGCTGGAAGGCGAACGTGAAAAACTGTTGCGTATGGAACAAGAGTTACACAGCCGTGTGATCGGGCAGAATGAAGCCGTTGAAGCAGTATCGAACGCCATACGTCGTAGCCGCGCGGGGCTGTCCGATCCGAACCGTCCGATTGGTTCCTTCCTGTTCCTTGGGCCGACGGGGGTCGGTAAAACCGAACTGTGTAAAGCGCTGGCTAACTTTATGTTTGACAGCGACGACGCGATGGTGCGTATCGACATGTCTGAGTTTATGGAGAAACACTCCGTGTCTCGTTTGGTCGGGGCGCCTCCGGGATATGTCGGCTATGAAGAAGGCGGTTATTTGACGGAAGCGGTACGCCGTCGTCCTTATTCCGTCATCTTGTTGGATGAAGTAGAAAAAGCGCATCCGGATGTATTCAACATTCTGTTGCAGGTGCTGGACGACGGTCGGCTGACTGACGGGCAGGGGAGAACGGTCGACTTCCGTAATACGGTGGTCATTATGACTTCTAACCTCGGTTCCGATCTCATTCAGGAGCGCTTTGGCGAACTGGATTACGGTCGAATGAAAGAGATGGTGCTGGGTGTGGTTAGCCAAAACTTCCGTCCGGAATTTATCAACCGTATTGATGAAGTTGTGGTATTCCATCCGTTAGGTGAGCAACACATCGCTTCTATTGCTCAGATCCAGCTGCAGCGTCTGTACAAACGTCTGGAAGAACGTGGTTATGAAATCCATATCTCCGACGAGGCGCTGAAACTGTTGAGCGCCAACGGTTACGATCCGGTCTATGGGGCGCGTCCGTTAAAACGTGCTATTCAACAGCAGATCGAAAACCCACTGGCGCAGCAAATCCTGTCTGGTGAACTGGTTCCTGGCAAAGTGATTCGCCTTGAAGCCAATGATGATCGTATTGTGGCAGTGCAGTAAGTCACAAATTTGAATAAAACGGGCCCTGACGGGCTCGTTTTTGTTTAAAAACCAGGCGAAAATAGGCTTTTGGTTTAAATGTTGTTTGAAAAGTGAACGGTTGAGCTTTTTTTTGCATTTAGGTCTTGTCAGGCTCTAATAACTCCCTATAATGCGCCACCACTGACACGGAACAACGGCATACAGGCCGCCGGGTCAGAAAGGCTTCGTTAAGAAGTCTGTGAGGAAAGCGAAAATAAAGGCTTGACTCAAAAAGAGGAAAGCGTAATATACGCTACCTCGCAACGGTGAGCGAAAGCCGCGTTGCACTGCTCTTTAACAATTTATCAGACAATCTGTGTGGGCACTCGAAGATACGGATTCTTGACGTCGCAAGACGAAAAATGAATACCAAGTCTCAAGAGTGAACACGTAATTCATTACGAAGTTTAATTCTTTGAGCATCAAACTTTTAAATTGAAGAGTTTGATCATGGCTCAGATTGAACGCTGGCGGCAGGCCTAACACATGCAAGTCGAACGGTAACAGGAAGCAGCTTGCTGCTTCGCTGACGAGTGGCGGACGGGTGAGTAATGTCTGGGAAACTGCCTGATGGAGGGGGATAACTACTGGAAACGGTGGCTAATACCGCATAACGTCGCAAGACCAAAGAGGGGGACCTTCGGGCCTCTTGCCATCAGATGTGCCCAGATGGGATTAGCTTGTTGGTGAGGTAACGGCTCACCAAGGCGACGATCCCTAGCTGGTCTGAGAGGATGACCAGCCACACTGGAACTGAGACACGGTCCAGACTCCTACGGGAGGCAGCAGTGGGGAATATTGCACAATGGGCGCAAGCCTGATGCAGCCATGCCGCGTGTATGAAGAAGGCCTTCGGGTTGTAAAGTACTTTCAGCGGGGAGGAAGGTGTTGTGGTTAATAACCGCAGCAATTGACGTTACCCGCAGAAGAAGCACCGGCTAACTCCGTGCCAGCAGCCGCGGTAATACGGAGGGTGCAAGCGTTAATCGGAATTACTGGGCGTAAAGCGCACGCAGGCGGTCTGTCAAGTCGGATGTGAAATCCCCGGGCTCAACCTGGGAACTGCATTCGAAACTGGCAGGCTTGAGTCTTGTAGAGGGGGGTAGAATTCCAGGTGTAGCGGTGAAATGCGTAGAGATCTGGAGGAATACCGGTGGCGAAGGCGGCCCCCTGGACAAAGACTGACGCTCAGGTGCGAAAGCGTGGGGAGCAAACAGGATTAGATACCCTGGTAGTCCACGCCGTAAACGATGTCTACTTGGAGGTTGTGCCCTTGAGGCGTGGCTTCCGGAGCTAACGCGTTAAGTAGACCGCCTGGGGAGTACGGCCGCAAGGTTAAAACTCAAATGAATTGACGGGGGCCCGCACAAGCGGTGGAGCATGTGGTTTAATTCGATGCAACGCGAAGAACCTTACCTGGTCTTGACATCCACAGAACTTTCCAGAGATGGACTGGTGCCTTCGGGAACTGTGAGACAGGTGCTGCATGGCTGTCGTCAGCTCGTGTTGTGAAATGTTGGGTTAAGTCCCGCAACGAGCGCAACCCTTATCCTTTGTTGCCAGCGGTCCGGCCGGGAACTCAAAGGAGACTGCCAGTGATAAACTGGAGGAAGGTGGGGATGACGTCAAGTCATCATGGCCCTTACGACCAGGGCTACACACGTGCTACAATGGCGCATACAAAGAGAAGCGACCTCGCGAGAGCAAGCGGACCTCATAAAGTGCGTCGTAGTCCGGATTGGAGTCTGCAACTCGACTCCATGAAGTCGGAATCGCTAGTAATCGTGGATCAGAATGCCACGGTGAATACGTTCCCGGGCCTTGTACACACCGCCCGTCACACCATGGGAGTGGGTTGCAAAAGAAGTAGGTAGCTTAACCTTCGGGAGGGCGCTTACCACTTTGTGATTCATGACTGGGGTGAAGTCGTAACAAGGTAACCGTAGGGGAACCTGCGGTTGGATCACCTCCTTACCTTAAAGAAGCGTACTTTGCAGTGCTCACACAGATTGTCTGATGAAAAGTGAATAGCAAGGCGTCTTGCGATTGAGACTTCAGTGTCCCCTTCGTCTAGAGGCCCAGGACACCGCCCTTTCACGGCGGTAACAGGGGTTCGAATCCCCTAGGGGACGCCACTTGCGCGGTAATGTGTGAAAGGCGTTGCCATCAGTATCTCAAAACTGACTTACGAGTCACGTTTGAGATATTTGCTCTTTAAAAATCTGGATCAAGCTGAAAATTGAAACACAGAACAACGAAAGTTGTTCGTGAGTCTCTCAAATTTTCGCAACACGATGATGAATCGAAAGAAACATCTTCGGGTTGTGAGGTTAAGCGACTAAGCGTACACGGTGGATGCCCTGGCAGTCAGAGGCGATGAAGGGCGTGCTAATCTGCGATAAGCGCCGGTAAGGTGATATGAACCGTTATAACCGGCGATACCCGAATGGGGAAACCCAGTGTGACTCGTCACACTATCATTAACTGAATCCATAGGTTAATGAGGCGAACCGGGGGAACTGAAACATCTAAGTACCCCGAGGAAAAGAAATCAACCGAGATTCCCCCAGTAGCGGCGAGCGAACGGGGAGGAGCCCAGAGCCTGAATCAGCATGTGTGTTAGTGGAAGCGTCTGGAAAGGCGCGCGATACAGGGTGACAGCCCCGTACACAAAAGCGCATGTGCTGTGAGCTCGATGAGTAGGGCGGGACACGTGGTATCCTGTCTGAATATGGGGGGACCATCCTCCAAGGCTAAATACTCCTGACTGACCGATAGTGAACCAGTACCGTGAGGGAAAGGCGAAAAGAACCCCGGCGAGGGGAGTGAAAAAGAACCTGAAACCGTGTACGTACAAGCAGTGGGAGCCCCACCACCAAAGCATTCTCTGGTGTTGAAGGCCCTGCAAAGCAGCATCGCGGTGGCGGAGCGTCGTTTGCGACGCCCAACACACAAAACAAGCGGTGAGTGCTTTGGGGTGGGGTGACTGCGTACCTTTTGTATAATGGGTCAGCGACTTATATTCTGTAGCAAGGTTAACCGAATAGGGGAGCCGGAGGGAAACCGAGTCTTAATTGGGCGTTAAGTTGCAGGGTATAGACCCGAAACCCGGTGATCTAGCCATGGGCAGGTTGAAGGTTGGGTAACACTAACTGGAGGACCGAACCGACTAATGTTGAAAAATTAGCGGATGACCTGTGGCTGGGGGTGAAAGGCCAATCAAACCGGGAGATAGCTGGTTCTCCCCGAAAGCTATTTAGGTAGCGCCTCGTGAATTCATCTCCGGGGGTAGAGCACTGTTTCGGCTAGGGGGCCATCCCGGCTTACCAACCCGATGCAAACTGCGAATACCGGAGAATGTTATCACGGGAGACACACGGCGGGTGCTAACGTCCGTCGTGAAGAGGGAAACAACCCAGACCGCCAGCTAAGGTCCCAAAGTCATGGTTAAGTGGGAAACGATGTGGGAAGGCCCAGACAGCCAGGATGTTGGCTTAGAAGCAGCCATCATTTAAAGAAAGCGTAATAGCTCACTGGTCGAGTCGGCCTGCGCGGAAGATGTAACGGGGCTAAACCATGCACCGAAGCTGCGGCAGCGACGCTGATGCGTTGTTGGGTAGGGGAGCGTTCTGTAAGCCTGTGAAGGTGTGTCGTGAGGCATGCTGGAGGTATCAGAAGTGCGAATGCTGACATAAGTAACGATAAAGCGGGTGAAAAGCCCGCTCGCCGGAAGACCAAGGGTTCCTGTCCAACGTTAATCGGGGCAGGGTGAGTCGACCCCTAAGGCGAGGCCGAAAGGCGTAGTCGATGGGAAACAGGTTAATATTCCCGTACTTGGTGTTACTGCGAAGGGGGGACGGAGAAGGCTATGTTGGCCGGGCGACGGTTGTCCCGGTTTAAGCGTGTAGGCTGGTTTTCCAGGCAAATCCGGAAAATCAAGGCTGAGGCGTGACGACGAGGCACTACGGTGCTGAAGCAACAAATGCCCTGCTTCCAGGAAAAGCCTCTAAGCATCAGGTAACATCAAATCGTACCCCAAACCGACACAGGTGGTCAGGTAGAGAATACCAAGGCGCTTGAGAGAACTCGGGTGAAGGAACTAGGCAAAATGGTGCCGTAACTTCGGGAGAAGGCACGCTGACACGTAGGTGAAGTGATTTACTCATGGAGCTGAAGTCAGTCGAAGATACCAGCTGGCTGCAACTGTTTATTAAAAACACAGCACTGTGCAAACACGAAAGTGGACGTATACGGTGTGACGCCTGCCCGGTGCCGGAAGGTTAATTGATGGGGTCAGCGCAAGCGAAGCTCCTGATCGAAGCCCCGGTAAACGGCGGCCGTAACTATAACGGTCCTAAGGTAGCGAAATTCCTTGTCGGGTAAGTTCCGACCTGCACGAATGGCGTAATGATGGCCAGGCTGTCTCCACCCGAGACTCAGTGAAATTGAACTCGCTGTGAAGATGCAGTGTACCCGCGGCAAGACGGAAAGACCCCGTGAACCTTTACTATAGCTTGACACTGAACATTGAGCCTTGATGTGTAGGATAGGTGGGAGGCTTTGAAGTGTGGACGCCAGTCTGCATGGAGCCGACCTTGAAATACCACCCTTTAATGTTTGATGTTCTAACGTGGACCCGTAATCCGGGTTGCGGACAGTGTCTGGTGGGTAGTTTGACTGGGGCGGTCTCCTCCTAAAGAGTAACGGAGGAGCACGAAGGTTGGCTAATCCTGGTCGGACATCAGGAGGTTAGTGCAATGGCATAAGCCAGCTTGACTGCGAGCGTGACGGCGCGAGCAGGTGCGAAAGCAGGTCATAGTGATCCGGTGGTTCTGAATGGAAGGGCCATCGCTCAACGGATAAAAGGTACTCCGGGGATAACAGGCTGATACCGCCCAAGAGTTCATATCGACGGCGGTGTTTGGCACCTCGATGTCGGCTCATCACATCCTGGGGCTGAAGTAGGTCCCAAGGGTATGGCTGTTCGCCATTTAAAGTGGTACGCGAGCTGGGTTTAGAACGTCGTGAGACAGTTCGGTCCCTATCTGCCGTGGGCGCTGGAGAACTGAGGGGGGCTGCTCCTAGTACGAGAGGACCGGAGTGGACGCATCACTGGTGTTCGGGTTGTCATGCCAATGGCACTGCCCGGTAGCTAAATGCGGAAGAGATAAGTGCTGAAAGCATCTAAGCACGAAACTTGCCCCGAGATGAGTTCTCCCTGAGACTTAAAGTCTCCTGAAGGAACGTTGAAGACGACGACGTTGATAGGCCGGGTGTGTAAGCGCAGCGATGCGTTGAGCTAACCGGTACTAATGAACCGTGAGGCTTAACCTTACAACGCCGAAGATGTTTTGGCGGATGAGAAGACGATTTTCAGCAGTGATTCAGAGTTGAGTACGCAATAATTTGCGCAGCAGCAAGGCGGCAAGCGAAGGAAAGGAAGGAGCATACAGAAGTATGTGACTGACTTTACGAGCGCAGGCAACGCCGCTGATGCGATAAAGAATTGCGTACAGAGCACAAAGAATTTGCCTGGCGGCAGTAGCGCGGTGGTCCCACCTGACCCCATGCCGAACTCAGAAGTGAAACGCCGTAGCGCCGATGGTAGTGTGGGGTCTCCCCATGCGAGAGTAGGGAACTGCCAGGCATCAAATAAAACGAAGGGCCCTGTCGGAAGACAGGGCCTTTTGTTTTATCTGTGGTCTGTCGGTGAGCACTCGTTGCGCAGCAACGGCCCGGAGGGTGGCGGGCAGGACGCCCGCCATAAACTGCCAGGCATCAGACAAGTGAAGAAGCCCGTCCGTCTGGACGGGCTTCTTTGCGTGTGTGGTAACTGTAAAAATGTAGGCCTGATAAGCGCAGCGCCATCAGGCAACCTGCACCGCCGGATGGCGGCTCCGCCTTATCCGGCCTACAGGAATTATCCCGCCTACGAAGCTGGTGCTCTTGTAGAACTGATAAGAGCACAACCCACCCAATCGTTAACGATGAACTATCCTTTACACGTGCTTATATAAGCAGTGAGGATTTTCATTGGCTATCAAACCTTTTAACTACCAGCAGGACTTTTCCAGCATCGACTTCCGCCAGCAGCCTGAATTGTATCAGGTTGGACGAGGCGAGCAGGGGGTGCTACTGGTTGAACCCTACAAAAGCGAAATTCTTCCTTTCTGGCGCTATAAAGATAAAGCATCGGCGATGAAATCCGCAGAGCAAATCTACCAGTTGTTCGAAGCTTACCGGCAGCAGGATGATTTCGTTGGTATGGACATGGCGCGTAAATTTATTCAGATGGGATACACCCGCGCCAGGCGATACGCTAACTATAAAGGCGGTAAAAAGTATGCCGAAGACGGCAGCCTGAATACACGGGGTAATGATCCTATTAAGGCCGCGGCGGCAACGGTTTTCAAAGGTTGGTGGGATAAAATTCGTCAGGACGAAGACTATCTGAAACGGAAACGCCAGCATCAGGCACGGTGGGGATAAAAATTAGCAAACAAATAATTAACACTTTATTTACTTTTTGGTCTCGCGTAATCTGAATCTCCAAAATAAAAGGCCGATTAAGCCTGGCAACAAGGAGAACAGTATGGCAGAAATTATTCAGCGTATAGATAAAAACAACGCTGAGGCTCCGGAGATGCGGCGACGCATATGGGCTATCGTGGGGGCCTCTTCCGGAAACTTAGTGGAATGGTTTGATTTCTACGTCTACTCTTTCTGCTCGCTCTATTTTGCACATATCTTCTTTCCTTCTGGTAATACCACCACTCAGCTTTTGCAAACGGCAGGCGTCTTTGCCGCCGGTTTTTTAATGCGACCTATCGGTGGTTGGCTGTTTGGACGCATTGCCGATCGACGCGGGCGCAAAGCCTCAATGTTGATTTCGGTGTGCATGATGTGCATGGGGTCGCTGGTGATTGCCTGCTTACCTGGTTACGATACCATCGGCACCTGGGCACCGGCGCTGCTACTTATTGCAAGGTTATTTCAGGGGCTCTCGGTAGGGGGAGAGTATGGGACCAGCGCGACATATATGAGTGAAGTTGCGCTTGAAGGTCGTAAGGGATTTTTCGCCTCGTTTCAGTATGTTACGCTTATCGGTGGCCAACTACTGGCATTGCTGGTCGTTGTGATTTTGCAGCAGGTTCTGGAAGATGCTGAACTTCGTGCCTGGGGATGGCGTATTCCCTTTGCGTTGGGCGCCGTGCTGGCGGTTGTGGCGTTATGGCTACGTCGCCAGCTGGATGAAACCTCGAAGCATGAGACTCGCGCGTTAAAAGAAGCCGGTTCGTTGAAAGGTTTGTGGCGTAATCGCAAAGCCTTTTTAATGGTGCTTGGTTTCACCGCGGCAGGCTCGCTGTGCTTTTATACCTTCACCACCTATATGCAGAAATATCTGGTAAATACAGCAGATATGCATGCCAATGTCGCCAGCGGCATTATGACGGTCGCGCTGTGTGTTTTCATGTTGGTGCAGCCGTTATTCGGCGCGTTATCCGATAAGATTGGCAGGCGCACCTCTATGCTATGTTTTGGCGCGCTCGCGACGCTTTTCACCGTTCCAATTCTCTCCGCGTTGCAGAATGTGACGTCGCCTTATGCCGCATTTGCTTTAGTGATGTGCGCGCTATTGATTGTGAGTTTCTATACCTCGATTAGCGGGATCCTGAAAGCGGAGATGTTTCCGGCGCAGGTTCGCGCCCTGGGCGTCGGTTTATCTTACGCGGTAGCAAACGCGTTATTTGGCGGCTCTGCGGAATATGTCGCGCTGTCGCTAAAATCTGTCGGTATGGAGAGTTCGTTCTTCTGGTATGTTACCGCGATGGCCGTTCTGGCTTTCCTGGTTTCGCTGATGTTGCACCGTAAAGGAAAGGGCTTACGCCTTTAGTATCGCGCCATTTGCCAGATAGCGTAACCGGTTGTCGCGCCAGCGACATCCCAGACAAAATCTTTCCAGCTCCAGCCGCTGCCTTCCGGGCGGC
Source organism: Salmonella sp. A29-2 (assembly GCF_020150755.1). Lineage (NCBI taxonomy): Bacteria > Pseudomonadati > Pseudomonadota > Gammaproteobacteria > Enterobacterales > Enterobacteriaceae > Salmonella > Salmonella sp. A29-2. The sequence continues at coordinate 1,194,642 of NZ_CP083731.1, forward strand.
TGTCCCAGAGTTCTTTTGAGGCTCCGAGACTCAAAGAAAACATCAGCCCTATCGCTGCGCTACGGTCAGGGCTTACTCCCTGGTGACGCGCATACTCATTACCGGCTGCCGATAGCATCGCTGATGCCATAAAATGTTGGGCTTTATCCTGACCGCTCCAGTGGTCGTTAGCCAGATGGCTGCACCCGGAGAGAAACAACACCGTAAAAGGAATCAACACGCGCACCAGTTCACTCCTAAGAGAAAACCCCGTACAGGACGGGGCTTCGATTACAGGATACGGCTAATTAATCTGTCGATGCGGATCCGGCGCAGGCGGCGAATCAATTTACGCACTTTTATCGGATAGTCGGCAATGCTCTGCAGGTCACGATAATGTTTTACGATGGTTGTGTGCGTTCGGATAAGTTCCAGCTCTTTTTCCCGCTGAGGGGCAAGCTCCTGCTTAGGGTCGTGGATCAGAATGGCGTTTTCCAGATCCAGACGCCAGGCGCGAGGATTCAGATTGTTGCCGGTGAGTAACATCCATTTATCATCTACCCACATCCCTTTCAAATGATAGGTATTGTCGTCATCTTTCCACAGACGCACCACAAGCTGATCGGTATTGACGTAATACTGTAAACGGCTCAGGAAGCGGCGCAGGTTAATCTCATAGAGATAGGGCAGCGCGCCAATGATCTTGAACGGTTCATCTTCCGGAATGTAAAAATCATTCGCGGTTTTATCGCCAACAATGATTTCGACTTTCTTTCCGTCGCGCAGTAGCTGAATAATGTTCCGCACCAGTACCGCTGGTAGATTGAAGTAAGGGGTACAAATGGTGAGCTTATGCTCCGCACAGGGCATGAGATGGAAAATGGTTTTGTTCAGCAGACTGGATTTTCCAAGCCCGACCAGCGGCGTAACGGAGAGCTGCTCGTCATTAGCGTCACCCTGAAAATGATATGACGCATCACGCAGCTCCTGACGGTATAAGCGGATATCGTTTTTAATCTCCGGGCTTTTCGGACGCTGGGTATTATCCAGACGATTCACACCACGACCATTCATCAGATTTTGCGTCACCCAGTCAAACATGATGTCTGCCATTTGCCGATTGCGAATCAGCTGGTAGCGATCGTAGCGATATTTGTCATGCTGATGGAGATAGACATCGTTCAGGCTGGCGCCGCTGTACAGGACGCTATCATCAATGATAAAGCCTTTAAAATGCAGTACGCCAAGCGCTTCTCGCGTATTAATCGGTACGCCGTAAACCGGGACATCAATGCCGGGGTTTTCCTGCGCTAGTCGGCAATACCAGTCTGCATTGGTATTCGAGGCCGCTGCGCCAATGCGCCCGCGTTGCGCGCGATGCCAGTCGACCAGCACCCTCACGTCCAGTTCAGGACGCTGCCGTTTAGCCGCATAGAGCGCGTCGAGTATACCTTTACCCCCATCGTCCTGTTCCAGATACAGGGCAACGATACAAATACGCTGCGTCGCGCTGGCGATTTTCTCCAGCAGTGTCTCCCGAAAAGTAGCAGGAGTATAAAAGAAATCTACATCATCAACTGACTGAGAAATCTTAGGGAGTTGGGCAAGGTGTTGTTGATGTTTATTACGCTTAAATTTTGACAACATCACAGTGCATTTCTTCTCTGTTCATTGAAGGGTCCTCTGTGCTATGCAGACGACATAAGCGAGCAATAATAACATCAGTACCCGTTAAAGTGGTCAACATTTCCAGTACATTACTCACGATTCATCACATTTGGCCAGATTCAGCGTCAATCCCACGATGCCCTCTTCGAGCTGAATATCGACCTGAAATCCCAGTTTTCTGGCCAGCGCGACCATGCCGCGATTGTTCGGCATCGTAATACCGTTTAGCCGCTTCAATCCGTGATCGCGAGTATAGGCAATCAATTTCTCCATTAAACGGCGTCCTAAACCCAACCCTTTGAGATCTGAACGCACCAATACGGCAAACTCGGCATCTACGTTGTCAGGATCGGAGATCGCGCGCGTTACGCCGAGGATCTCTTCAGCGTTGTCCATCCGCCTCACGGCCACAAAGGCCATTTCTCGATCGTAGTCGATCTGCGTCATGTTGGCTAAATCTTCATGGGTGAATTCGTTGATCTCGCTGAAATAACGGTAGTAAAGATCCTCTTTGGTGACCTGTGCGATGAATTGTCGCAGCTGGGGCTCATCTTCCGGCAGGATAGGACGGAACAGGCAGCGATCGCCATTTTTCATCTCCACCCACTCTTCAAGCTGGTGGGGATAGGGGCGTACCGCAAGTCGACTTTCGTTATCGCCATCAAACGGGGCAATATCCAGCGTCACATCCAGCGCGGTAAACTCACTGGCGGAAGCCAGCAGCGGATGGATATCCAGACGCTGAATTTCCGGGCAGTCGACAATCAGGTTTGAAACCTGGACCAGCAGCTGGCTTAAACCGACAATATCCAGCGGACGCAGCGCGCTACGGGCGCGAATTTTCCGCTGTTTAATGCCCTGAATCACCAGATAGCGCGCCAGGTTCATGTTGAGCGGCGGCAGCGCGACGACAGCCTGCTCTTCCGGACGCCACTCTACGCCGCCTTCACCCAACATAATCAAAGGACCAAACACCGGATCGTGCTCGACCACCACTCGAAGCTCCTGCGCGCCGGCGCGGTTAGCCATGCTTTGTACCAGCAAACCGTGAATCCGCGCCTGCGGCCAGGCCATCTTTACACGATCGAAAATGGCGTTCGCGGCCTGTTGTACCTCGCTTGCGGTCCGCAGGTAAAGCATGACCCCCTGAACTTCAGATTTATGCGGAATGTCGGGCGAGCGCAGCTTGAGAGCTACCGGATAGCCTATCTGTTCGGCGATATGCACCGCTTCAGCGCTGTCGCTGGCAATCCAGGTTGGGAGCGTATGCAGCCCATAGGCGTGTAAAATCGGCTGTACTTCATGGGTATCCAGTGAGGTGGCGCCTTCCGCAATCGCCCGCTGTAACAGATTATGCGCCTCAGCGGTATTGGACGTCAGGTTACTCGGCAGCGCTGGCGTTTCCCGCAGTTGCTTCTGGTTACGCCGGTATTCCACCATATGCATAAACGCGGTAATCGTGCCTTCCGGCGTGCGGTAGGTTGGTAATCCGGCTTCGCTGAACAGCCGTCTTGCTTCCTGAGATGAGAACTCGCCGCACCAGTTTGTCAGTAGCGTAACAAACTTGCCTCTGGGGTGGCGCTTAATCGTCTCGATCAGAGCATGGGCGCTTTCTGTACCCGGCGCGGCAGCGCTGGGAGAGTGGATAACCATAAGCGCGTCAAAATCCTGACTGGCGAGCAGGATATCCAGCGTTTTGACGTAATGTTCGCTGCTGGCGTCATCACACAGATCCAGCGGATTGGCAATATCTATGTGCGCGGGAAGCGCCTGCCGTAGTTGCAGGCAGGTCTCTTCGCTCAACGTCGCCAGCTTACCGTTACGCGACCACAACTCATCTAACGCCAGCGCGGCAGGCGCGGCGCCATTGCTGATGATCATCAGTCTGTCGCCGCGTAGCGGACGCATATGGCTTAGTGTTTCGACGGCGGAAAAAAGCTCGTGCGTATCCTGGACTCGCAGCAGGCCTGCGCGCTGGATGGCCGCATCCCACGCAGGGTCCATTCCCGCGCTGGTATTAAGTAAACGCTGGGCTGCCGGGCTTCGGCCGCTTTTAATCACCAGAATCGGTTTGTTACGTGAAGCGCTACGGGCGGCGGAAACAAAACGGCGGGCGTCGCTTAACTGTTCCAGATAGAGCAAAATTGCGCTGGTCTTGCTATCGCGCGCCAGATAGTCCAGTAGTTCATCGACATCAATATCCAGGCTATCGCCCAGCGCGATAAAGTAGGAAAAGCCCATTTCACGCTGTTGCGCCCAGTCAAGAATAGTATTGGACACGGCGGCAGACTGGGAAATAAAAGCGAGCTTGCCCTGTTTAATCGGGACGGGAGAAAAGCTGGCATTCAGCCCTTGCCACGGCGCGAGGAGCCCAAGACTGTTTGGACCCAGCAGACGCATTTTATAATGCCGGGCACAGGCAAGAAGTTCTTCATGTTGCGACGTGGGAGCAGAAAGGATAATGCACGTTTTACACCCTTTCGCGCCAAGCGCGTCCAGTAACGCCAGGTTACGGCTGGCGTTAGTGCATAAAATAGCCAGATCGGGGGTGAAAGGAAGACTGGCGATATCCGGCCAGGCCATGACGCCTAAAACGGCTTTCCAGGCGGGCGTCACGGGAAGGACGGGGCCATTGAATCCGCCCGCCAACAAGTTACGCATCATCAGGTAACCCGCGCGGTGGGGCTTCATTGATGCGCCAATCACCGCGATCGATTTTGGTCGCAGTAGCGCTTCCAGTCCTTGCTGGCTCATACCGGTTTCCCTTACACAGAAGTGACCGGATAATTTTAAACGCTTTCGCTATTTTATGCTGTGACGTTTCCCGGATGTTGCGTTTTTCCTGCCAGATAGCGCGTTTTGAAACGGGTGAAATGTTCACCTAAACTGGTTGCCGCCTCGGTATCTCCCGCCAGATCTAACAACGCTATGGCGACTTCGGCGGTACAATATTGCCCTTCGGCATGGATTTCACGCAGACGATAAGCTGAAAGACGCGATAAATCGACGGAAATGACCGGCAGATGATCCAGATAAGGGCTTTTACGAAACATTTTACGTGCTTCGGGCCAGGTGCCGTCCAGCATAATAAACAGCGGCGGTTTCCCGGCGGGCGGGGTGGAAATGACCTCGCGCGCTTCGCCGGCGTAGGACGCAGGAAAGACCACTATCGGCTGATAATCCGGATGCCGTACCAGCTCCAGCAACGCCTGCGGCGGCTCGGTACGCGACCACTGAAACGCCGCGGTATCCGGCAAAATATCGGCTATCAGCCGGCCGGTATTGCTGGGTTTCATCGGTTCAGTGTCAAACATGACCAGACAAAAACGGCTTTTCGCCTGAGAAGGCGTTAACGTATCACACAGGCAAGATTTTAGCGGCAGCAGGCAGCGTTGACAGCGGCGAACCCGATTGCCTCTGGCAAGAAAAGGGCGAGTAGCGCGCGCAAGCCGCTCGGCGCGTAACTGAAGGACAGCGTTATTGGTCATAGAAAGCGTTTGCGGAGAAAAACGCTATTGTGGCAGAGGTGAAAACGGGGCACAAGATGCGCCCCGTGGCGTTTACAGCGCTTCGTTCAGCCAGCTGTCGAAAGGCGCTTTAGGCACTGCGCCATTAAGCATATCGACCACCTGTCCATGTTTAAAAATCATAATTGTCGGGATGCTGCGGATACCGAAACGGGCGCTGAGTTCCCGTTCCGCCTCGGTATTCACTTTGACGAAACGGACTTTACCGCTGCGCTCTTCTGCGACATCCTCGAAGATTGGCGCAAAGTTACGGCAAGGGCCGCACCAGGGGGCCCAGAAGTCGATCACCACTGGAAGATCGTCCTTCAATAGTTTGTCCAGCGTTTCGCCGGTCGCATTAATGACTTCTCCGTCAAACAACTCATGACCGCAGCGTCCACATTTTGCCGCGTCCTGAAGCCGATCGTCGGGGAGGCGGTTAATGGCCTGACAATGGGTACAAACGGTGTTCATAGCTAACCTCTGAATACGTCGGAAGACGTCCCGCTACGCGCGGGATGTTTCTATAATGTTACATATTATCGAGGAGTCTGTGCTAAACAACAATGTGTTTTATTCAATGAGTACAATAGTCGCAAGCTTTTAAACGAAATCATGGCTAACCGGATGCACATCGGGTAATCTTCGCGCTTCGCGCAGCGCTGGTGGAGAAAAGCATGAACGATGAATTAAAAAACAAAAGCGGCAAAGTCAAAGTGATGTATGTCCGTAGTGATGATGACTCTGATAAACGCACCCATAACCCGCGTACCGGGAAAGGGGGAGGCCGCCCAGCAAAGTCTCGCACTGACGGTGGACGTCGCCCCGCCCGTGATGAGCGAAATAATCAGAGCCGTGACCGTAAACATGAAACTTCGCCGTGGCGCACCGTGTCCCGCGCGCCAGGCGATGAAACGCCTGAGAAAGTCGATCATGGTGGTATTAGCGGTAAAAGTTTTATCGACCCTGAAGTTTTGCGTCGCCAGCGTGCGGAAGAGACACGCGTCTACGGCGAAAATGCCTGCCAGGCGCTATTCCAGAGCCGTCCTGACGCCATCGTGCGCGCATGGTTTATCCAAAGCGTGACCCCGCGTTTTAAAGAGGCGCTGCGCTGGATGGCGGCGAATCGTAAAGCCTACCATGTGGTGGATGAAGCCGAACTGGCAAAAGCTTCCGGGACTGAGCACCACGGTGGCGTGTGTTTCCTGATTAAAAAGCGTAACGGTACGACCGTTAAGCAATGGGTAAAGCAGGCGGCGGATCAAGACTGCGTGCTGGCGTTGGAAGATGTCGCTAACCCGCATAATCTGGGCGGCATGATGCGTAGCTGCGCGCACTTCGGCGTGAAGGGCGTGGTGGTACAGGATGCGGCGTTGCTGGAGTCCGGCGCGGCGATTCGTACTGCGGAAGGCGGGGCGGAGCATGTCCAGCCGATTACTGGTGAAAGCATTGTTGACGTACTGGATGATTTTCGTCAGGCGGGGTACACCGTGGTGACGACGTCCAGCGATCGCGGTCAGGCGCTCTTTAGTACGACCCTGCCGGAAAAGATGGTGCTGGTCTTAGGCCGTGAATATGACTACCTGCCGGAAGCGGCGCGCGAACCCGACGATCTGTGCGTGAAAATTAACGGCACAGGGAACGTGGAAAGCCTGAATGTGTCGGTTGCGACAGGCGTGCTGCTCGCCGAGTGGTGGCGACAGAATAAAGCGTAAGGGCTGCAGCCCGGTGACGCAACGCGCGCCGGGCCAATGATGTACTTCCTACCGCCCGGTCAGACAAGGCGCTTTCGCGCCGTTATCCGGGCGATAAAACGGCGAGCCGCCAACGTTATTCACTCTCAGCCGGTAATACTGGCGTCCAGTCGATAGTTTTCTCGCCGTGTTGTTCCAGCCATTGGTTCGTTAGCGCAAAATGGTTACAGCCAAAAAATCCGCGGTGCGCAGAGAGTGGCGAGGGATGCGGAGCTTTCAGAATATGGTGGCGCTGTGGATCAATAATCGCGCCTTTCTTCTGGGCGTGCGAGCCCCACAGCAGGAAGACGACCCCTTCGCGGTGTTGGTTAATCAGGCTTATCACTTTATCCGTAAAGGTTTCCCACCCCAGGCTGGCATGAGAATGCGCCTGGCCTGCCCGTACCGTGAGCACCGTATTCAGTAACAGTACGCCCTGGCGCGCCCAGCTTTCCAGATAACCGTGCGCGGGGCGAACAAAGCCGGGAATGGAGGCTTCCAGCTCTTTGTACATATTCACTAATGACGGCGGGGGAGCGATTCCAGGACGCACGGAAAACGCCAGACCATGTGCCTGGCCGGGGCCGTGGTAAGGATCTTGTCCCAGGATCACCACCTTAACGTCGCCCAGTTCTGTGAAGCGAAAGGCGTTAAACACATCTTTTTGCGGCGGGTAGACCGTGATACCCGACTGACGCTCGCCAGCAACAGTGTGAAGCGTATTGATAAAGTAAGGTTGCTGTTTCTCATCAGCCAGCACATCGTGCCAGGTTAACTCAGTCGCCATCTCGCTCTCCTGCGAATTTCCAGTTCCCTTAGCTTAACTGCTTCTTTCTGCAGTGCAAAATCCTGCGTGCTACAAAAACAATTACCTACAAAAGATAGTTGAAAATTTATGTAAAAAGTTTATAGGTCTGAATGGTGTAAGTTGATGTAAAACAATAAATTCCCTTCATCACCCTTTTTATGGTGTGGTTTTTATTGATTTAAATCAAAGAATGAAGGGTGATCGAAGGGTATATATACACTCAAGCAACAATGGTTTTACCAATTGGCCGGGATTAGGCCGACCGAAATCAAATAATTTTGCCTGGGGAGGCATCACATGATTACAGGTATCCAGATTACTAAAGCCGCTAACGACGACCTGCTGAATTCCTTCTGGCTGCTGGACAGCGAAAAAGGCGAAGCGCGCTGCATCGTTGCAAAATCCGGCTTTGCTGAAGATGAAGTTGTGGCTGTCAGCAAACTGGGCGAGATTGAATACCGTGAAATTCCGATGGAAGTTAAACCGGAAGTACGCGTTGAAGGCGGTCAGCATCTGAACGTTAACGTTCTGCGTCGTGAAACTCTGGAAGATGCGGTTAAGCATCCGGAAAAATACCCGCAGCTGACTATTCGTGTTTCTGGTTATGCGGTGCGTTTTAACTCCCTGACGCCGGAACAGCAGCGCGACGTTATCGCTCGTACCTTTACCGAAAGCCTGTAAGGCTTATCCGGTAATAACAAGCGGAAGAGGCCGGGCCTTTTCCGCTTTTGTTTTATTTGGGTCAGTAAAAAATCCGCACCGCGCAGTACACCAGCAGTAACGCCAGAATGATATTTAACTGGCGACCATAATGGCGAAACGCCCGCTGAAACAGATGTCCCGCCAGCGCCCAACACACATTACCGAACGTGCCGATCAATGCCAGCAATATACTGACGCCGATGACCCAGTTCAGCGCCTGCGTTTGCGGTAAAACAAATGTAGACAGAGCGGTAATGCCGTACAGAATAATTTTGACGTTCACAAACTGCAGGCCAAAGCTTACCCAAAAGCCAACCGGTTTTGGTCTGACATTCTCATCCGCCGCTGGACTGGTGGCAATTTTCCACGCCAGCCACAGGATATACGCAGCCCCCACCCAACTGAGTAAATGAATGATTGCCGGATCGATAACCGCAAGGGAAAACGCGATCCCGGCGCACAGCAGCATGACGACCAAAAATCCCAGACTCATACCTGCCAGTACACGAATACTCTGCCGAAAACCATGTGCAGTTGCTGCGCTAAGCGCGAGAATATTGTTAGGGCCGGGGGTAAGGGCGGTGATTAATGTATAAGTCCAGAAAGTGCTTAAAAGCATCGGTGTCACTTGTCATCTCCTCTGTTTTAGCAGACAGTACCCGATATGAAATATTTAAAAAAATGAATGTTTTTTAATTCTGAATTCGAGATTTTCGATAGGTTGGTGGTTATGGATCTGCGTCGGTTTATTACGCTGAAAACGGTAGTGGAAGAGGGCTCGTTTCTGCGGGCTTCGCAAAAGCTGTGCTGCACTCAGTCGACAGTAACTTTTCATATTCAACAGCTTGAACGTGAGTTTTCCCTGCAACTGTTCGAGAAAATAGGGCGCCGAATGTGCCTGACCAATGAGGGGAAAAAGCTGATGCCGCATATCCATGAACTGACGCGTGTGATGGAGTCGATTCGTAAAGCCGCAAGACAGGATGCGGAACCCGGCGGAGAGCTGCGCGTGGCGACAGGTGAAACCTTACTGGCGTACAAAATGCCGCAGGTTTTACAACGTTTTAAGCTGCGAGCGCCGAATGTCAGATTGTCGCTACAGTCGCTGAATTGCTATGTGATACGTGATGCGTTGCTGAATGACGAGGTCGATCTGGGCGTTTTTTATCGCGTAGGTAATGATGACGCGCTCACGATGCAGCAACTGGGGGAGCAGTCGCTGGCGCTGGTGGCCTCTCCACTGCTACAGGATGCTGATTTTACGCAGCCAGATCAGCATATCCCCTGCAGCTTCATCATCAATGAACCGCAATGTGTCTTCCGCCAGCTATTTGAAAGTACGCTACGGCAGAGGCGGATTACGCTGGAAAACACCATTGAACTGTGGAGTATTGAAAGTATTAAACAGTGTGTGGCTGCTAACCTGGGCATCAGCTTTTTACCACGTTTTACCGTTGAACGAGAACTTAGTACCGGTCAGTTGAAAGAGCTGCCGTTTGGCGCGCCGTCGCTATCGATCATGGCGCTGTGCGCCCATCATGCCGGGAAAGCGGTCAGCCCGGCAATGCAGATATTTATACAGTGTATGGAGGCGTGTTTTACCGTGGAAGATAAAAAAATGCCGGGTTAACGAACCCGGCATTATCATCACTCTTCGCTGGATTGCTCCTGCATTTTTGTACCGCTTGGCTTGCGGCGCTTACCGATATTTTTTGTATCGCGGTGACGTTTCTTCACGCGCGGCTTCTCTTTTTCTTTCTCTTTTTTCTTCTCGGCGCGTTTCGCCAGCACTTTTTTCGACGGTTTGCCGGTCAGCTTTTCGCTTGGCGCACGCGTGGTCGGGCGAAGCTCATCAATGACGCGCGCTTTTAGCGGCTCTTCGATGTAGCGACCGATTTTCAGCAGCAACAGATGGTCGTGGGCTTCTACCAGCGAGATTGCAGTGCCTTTGCGACCCGCACGGCCTGTACGACCAATGCGATGCAGATAGGTATCGCCACTGCGCGGCATGTCGAAGTTAATGACGTGGCTGACGTCAGGAATATCAATCCCGCGTGCCGCGACGTCGGTCGCGACCAGCACGTTAACGCGACCGTCGGTGAGACGCTTAATACCTTCGTTACGTTTGATCTGCGCCATCTCACCTTCAAGATAGCAATTGTTGATCCCTGCCAGACGCAGCGTTTCAGCCAATTCATGGACGCGTTCACGTTTACGTACAAATACGATAGAACGGGTTGCATCGTCTTGTTTTAGCAGGTGCTTCAACAGCGCAACTTTATGTTCGAAATTGTCGGCACGGTAGTACCACTGGTGAATTTTCTTACGCTCGCGGGTTGACGGATTGGCGGAAACCTCAACCGGGTCTTCCAGCAGGCGCTCGGCAAAATCTTTAATCGCATCGCCTTCCAGCGTGGCGGAGAACAGCATCGTCTGTTTACGCCAGCGGGTCTCACCGGCGATATGCTCAATGTCCTGAGCGAAGCCCATGTCGAGCATCCGGTCAGCTTCGTCAAGGATCAGTGTTTCAACCGCCCGGCAGTCAAAGTTCTCTTCTTTTATATATTGCAGCAGACGGCCCGTTGTGGCGACCACGATATCCTGGTTTTCGCTAAACACTTCAGCATGGTTCATATAGGCCACGCCGCCGGTAATTGTGGCGATATCCAGATGAGTATGCTTAGCCAGTTCACGAGCGTGATCGGCAACCTGCATTGCCAGTTCGCGGGTTGGCGTCAGGATCAGAATACGCGGCGGCCCCGATTTTTTACGCGGAAAGTCGAGCAGGTGCTGCAACGCCGGCAGCAGATATGCCGCCGTTTTACCGGTGCCTGTCGGCGCAGAACCGAGTACATCACGGCCATCGAGCGCAGGCGGAATGGCGGCAGCCTGAATGGCGGTCGGGCGAGTGAAACCTTTATCCTGGAGGGCATCCAGCAGGCTTTCGTCGAGTTCAAGTTCGGAAAAAGTCGTTACAGTCATGTTCTACCTCTGTGTGGGGCGCTGATTATAGACGTTACGGCCGCAATCTTCATCTGTTTGTATGGATATCCCTTCTCAGGTATTGTTTTCACTCGGCGCTGTCGCCGTTTTTTTGCAAGGTTGTTTTTACATGTCTCAGTCTGGCTCCGTTCTTCGTCGTAACGGATTTACGTTTAAACAGTTTTTTGTCGCACACGATCGGTGTGCGATGAAAGTGGGAACTGACGGTATTTTACTCGGGGCGTGGGCGCCGGTCGCGGATGTAAAGCGAATTCTGGATATCGGTACTGGAAGCGGTCTGCTGGCGTTAATGCTGGCGCAGCGGACGGATGACAATGTGCCTATTGACGCCGTGGAACTGGATGCCGGGGCTGCCATGCAAGCGCAGGAAAACGTGGCTCACTCTCCCTGGCCGCATCGAATAACGGTGCATACTGACGATATTCAGAGTTGGGCGCCTCGCCAGACGGTACGCTTTGATCTTATTATCAGCAACCCGCCTTATTACGAACCCGGTGTGGAATGCGCCACGCCGCAGCGGGAGCAGGCGCGTTACACCGCTACGCTGGATCACCAGACGTTATTGGCTATTGCGGCGGATTGTATTACCGAAGATGGCTTTTTTTGCGTAGTCTTGCCGGAACAAATAGGTAACGCTTTTACGCAGCAAGCGCTCAACATGGGATGGCATTTGCGATTACGTACTGACGTTGCGGAAAACGAAGCGCGCTTGCCGCACCGGGTTTTGCTCACATTCTCCCCGCAAGCCGGGGAGTGCTTTAGCGACAGATTAGTGATTCGCGGGTCAGACCAGCATTATTCTGAAAGTTATACGGCGCTGACCCAGGCATTTTATCTGTTTATGTGAGGCGTTAACGGCGAAAGGATCGATGGGCCTGATTCAGCCAGTTGTTGCGGATAATCCAGCGTAAAGTGCAGCCCCCGGCTCTCTTTACGCATCATCGCGCAACGCACAATCAGTTCGGCCACTTGCACCAGATTGCGCAGCTCCAGTAAATTATTCGAGACGCGAAAGTTGGCGTAATATTCGTCAATCTCTTGTTGCAACATAGTAATACGCCGTAGGGCGCGCTCCAGCCGTTTCGTCGTGCGCACAATCCCCACATAGTCCCACATCAGCAGACGCAGTTCGTGCCAGTTATGCTGAATCACCACCCGCTCATCGGCGTTCTCCACGCGGCTTTCATCCCAGGCGGGAAGGACGTCAACGCTGTGGACAGAAGGCATTCGCCTGTCGATATCCATTGCTGCGGACCAGCCGTACACTAAGCATTCCAGCAACGAGTTGGACGCCATACGGTTAGCGCCGTGCAGGCCGGTGTAACTGACTTCGCCAATGGCATATAAGCCGTCTACATCGGTACGACCATAATCATCGACGACCACGCCGCCGCAGGTATAGTGCGCGGCAGGAACAATGGGAATCGGTTCTTTGGTTAAATCCATCCCCAAATCGAGCAGTTTCGCATAGATCATCGGGAAGTGCTGGCGGACAAAATCGTCAGGCTTGTGGCTGATATCGAGAAACATACAGTCTGCGCCGAGTCGTTTCATCTCATGATCAATAGCGCGGGCGACAATATCGCGCGGCGCCAGTTCCCCGCGTTCGTCAAAGTCCGGCATAAACCGTGAACCGTCCGGACGTTTAAGGTATGCGCCTTCGCCGCGCAGCGCTTCGGTAAGGAGAAAATTACGCGCCTGCGGATGATAAAGGGCGGTGGGATGAAACTGGTTAAATTCCAGATTAGCGACCCGACAGCCCGCGCGCCAGGCCATCGCGATACCGTCGCCGGAGGAAATATCCGGGTTAGTGGTATATTGATAAACCTTTGAGGCGCCGCCGGTCGCCAGCACCACCGACTTCGCATGACAGGTTTCAACCCATTCTTTATTGCGATTCCAGATCCAGGCGCCGACGACCCGGCGAGGCCCCGGCAGACCCATTTTATCGGAGATAATTAAATCAACGGCGTTGCTGCGTTCCAGCATCTGAATATTAGGATGATTTTGCGCCCGACTGACCAACGTGGTTTCGACTTCCTTTCCGGTAGCGTCGGCGGCATGAAGGATACGGCGATGACTATGGCCGCCTTCACGCGTGAGATGATAGCTCTCCTTGCCGTTTGGCTGGACATGCGTATCAAACAGGACGCCCTGATCGATAAGCCACTGCACGCAGGTACGGGCGTTGCTGGCGACAAACTCCACCGCGTGGCGATCGCAAATTCCGGCGCCAGCAATTAGCGTATCTTCGACATGCGACGCAATACTGTCGGTTTCATCAAACACGGCGGCAATACCGCCCTGCGCATAAAACGTGGAGCCCTCGCTCACCGGCCCTTTACTCAGGACGATAACCTTATGCTTTTCAGCCAGACGCAGCGCCAGCGAGAGTCCGGCCGCGCCGCTGCCGATAATTAACACATCACAGGACAGTTCAGGAGTTGTCATCATGGTTCTTGTTTAATTTACTAAACATGGTTGCGGCAGATTAGCACTATATGGCGCTAAAAAGCACGTAATGATTTCGCTGGTGTTGTGCTTATTAAACATAAAATAAAAATACGGCGAGAGATAAACGGCAAAAAATATTTTGTAGGGCAGGGTGTTAGCGTCGGATTTTGTAGTGAAATAAAGATGCTGTTAGGTTACTCTGCAAACGACGAAATGGGCATTTCTGTACAGATAGTGCGTTGTTCAGCATCTGTAGACTTATAATGGAAGATAAGACCTGTCTACAACATGACAAACAAAAACAAATGCGTAACGGAACTTTACGAAACATAGACACTCTAACCTGTTGCTTGCTCATAGTGCGGCTTATGGAGTGGCGTTTCGAAAGCGCGTGGAAATTTGGTTTGGGGAGACATTACCTCGGATGAGCGAGCAGTTAACGGACCAGGTCCTGGTTGAACGGGTCCAGAAGGGAGATCAGAAAGCCTTTAACTTACTGGTAGTGCGCTACCAGCATAAAGTGGCGAGTCTGGTTTCCCGCTATGTGCCATCGGGCGACGTTCCCGATGTCGTACAGGAATCATTTATTAAGGCCTATCGCGCGCTGGATTCTTTCCGGGGGGATAGCGCTTTTTATACCTGGTTGTATCGCATTGCGGTCAATACCGCGAAGAACTACCTGGTTGCGCAGGGGCGTCGTCCGCCTTCCAGTGATGTAGACGCGATTGAAGCAGAAAACTTTGAAAGCGGCGGCGCGCTGAAAGAAATTTCGAACCCTGAGAACTTAATGTTGTCAGAAGAACTGAGACAGATAGTTTTCCGAACTATTGAGTCCCTCCCGGAAGATTTACGTATGGCAATCACCTTACGGGAGCTGGATGGCCTGAGCTATGAAGAGATAGCGGCTATCATGGATTGTCCGGTGGGGACGGTGCGTTCACGTATCTTCCGGGCGCGGGAAGCTATTGATAATAAAGTTCAACCGCTTATCAGGCGTTGACGATAGCGGGATACTGGAAAAGGTATTAGGCATGCAGAAAGAAAAACTTTCCGCTTTGATGGATGGCGAAACGTTGGATAGTGAGCTGCTCAAAGCGCTTACGCACGACCCGGAAATGCAGAAAACCTGGGAGAGTTATCACCTGATCCGCGATTCAATGCGGGGGGATACGCCTGACGTTCTCCATTTCGATATATCCGCTCGCGTGATGGCCGCTATTGAAAACGAGCCAGTACGTCAGGTGTCGCCATTAATTCCTGAGGCCCAACCCGCTCCGCAGCAATGGCAGAAAATGCCGTTCTGGAAAAAAGTGCGTCCGTGGGCGGCGCAGCTTACCCAAATGGGCGTGGCGGCGTGCGTTTCACTTGCAGTTATCGTCGGTGTCCAGCACTATAATGGGCAATCTGAAACATCCCAACAACCTGAAACGCCGGTTTTCAATACCCTGCCTATGATGGGGAAAGCCAGCCCGGTAAGTCTGGGAGTGCCTTCTGAAGCAGCGCCTGTCGGCAGTCAGCAACAGCAGGTACAGGAGCAGCGTCGTCGCATTAATGCCATGTTGCAGGACTATGAACTGCAGCGCCGACTGCACTCCGAACAGCTTCAGTTTGAGCAGGCGCAAACCCAGCAAGCCGCGGTACAGGTGCCAGGAATCCAAACTTTAGGAACGCAATCGCAGTAATGAAGCAACTTTGGTTTGCCATGTCCCTTGTGGCGGCTAGCCTGTTCTTCTCAGCAAACGCCTCGGCCGACCCTGCGTCCGGGGCGTTATTGCAGCAGATGAACATCGCCAGTCAGTCACTGAATTACGAGCTGTCATTCGTCAGCATCACGAAACAAGGCGTTGAATCTCTACGTTATCGACACGCACGCCTGGATAGTCGCCCGCTTGCGCAATTGCTACAGTTGGACGGTCCCCGCCGGGAGGTCGTACAGCGTGGTAATGAAATCAGTTATTTTGAACCGGGCCTTGAGCCGTTCACCCTGAACGGTGATTATATTGTCGATTCTCTGCCTTCCCTGATTTACACCGATTTCAAGCGTCTGGCGCCTTACTACGACTTTATTTCCGTCGGACGCACCCGTATCGCAGACAGATTGTGCGAAGTTATCCGCGTTGTGGCGCGCGATGGTACGCGTTACAGCTATATCGTCTGGATGGACATGGACACCAAACTACCGATGCGCGTTGATCTGCTGGATCGCGATGGCGAGACGCTGGAGCAGTTCCGCGTTATTGCGTTCACGGTGAGTCAGGATATCGGCAGCAACATGCAGGCGCTGGCGAAGGCGAATCTGCCGCCGCTGCTTTCTGTTCCTGGTGGGGAAAAAACGAAATTTAACTGGAGTCCATCCTGGGTGCCGCAAGGCTTTAGCGAAGTTTCCAGCAGCCGTCGTCCGTTGCCGACGATGGATAACCTGCCTATCGAATCGCGGCTTTATTCTGACGGTCTGTTTAGCTTTTCCGTCAATGTGAACCGGGCGACGCAAAACAGCAGCGATCAGATGCTGCGCACCGGGCGCCGAACGGTTTATAGCAGCGTTCGCGACAACGCGGAAATCACCATTGTCGGCGAGCTTCCGCCGCAAACGGCGAAGCGCATTGCCGACAGTATCAAATTCAGGGCAGTACAATGATTAAAGAGTGGGCAACCGTTGTCTCCTGGCAGAATGGTCAGGCGGTGGT
Source organism: Salmonella sp. A29-2 (assembly GCF_020150755.1). NCBI lineage: Bacteria > Pseudomonadati > Pseudomonadota > Gammaproteobacteria > Enterobacterales > Enterobacteriaceae > Salmonella > Salmonella sp. A29-2. The sequence continues at coordinate 1,211,182 of NZ_CP083731.1, forward strand.
GAGCTGCGACGTTAAAGCGTCATGCAGCAGCTGCGCCTCCCGTGCGGGATGCGGCAGTCGCGTGCTGAATAAATTAGGGCCGCAAACCACCCATACCATTGTTGTGCCAAGCGCGGAGCCGCTGGCGCCGGGGCAGAAAGTCGAGTTGGGCATCGCCGAAAAAAGCCTTTTAGGTTCGGCGTTGCTGGTCTATATGTCGCCTTTAGCGGGGCTATTTCTTTGTGCGGCGCTTTTTCAGATGCTGTTTGGATCTGACCTTGCCGCATTAAGCGGGGCCGTTCTGGGCGGCGTGGGCGGTTTTCTGGTTGCCCGCGGCTATTCCCGAAAACTGGCGGAGCGCGACGCCTGGCAGCCGGTGATTTTAAACGTTGCCCTCCCGCCGGACCTTGTTCGCGTCGAAACTACCTCAATCGAAACGCGCCAGTAAACGTTTTGCCCAACGGTACACCTGCCGCGTTGGGTTGTTGTCCCGATAAACATGCGCTTTTCCTGCGTTGCGGTGTTTTACAGGAAAAAGCGAGGCGTTTTCCAGTTCCCGCTCTCCTTACACTATGAACATTTCCTCGCCTTAGCGTTGTAGTGTAGAATGCGGCGTTTCAGTTAAAACAGACGTTAAGCTCAGAACAGCGACCTCTAAAGTCTGGTCAACCAGGCGTAAGGCATAATAATTTATCTCTATGAAGAACATACGTAACTTTTCGATCATTGCTCACATTGACCACGGTAAATCGACGCTGTCTGACCGTATTATCCAAATCTGCGGTGGCCTGTCTGACCGTGAAATGGAAGCTCAGGTACTTGATTCGATGGATCTTGAGCGTGAGCGCGGTATTACTATTAAAGCCCAGAGTGTGACGCTGGATTTTAAAGCGTCTGATGGTGAAACTTATCAACTGAACTTTATCGACACGCCGGGACACGTTGACTTTTCCTATGAAGTTTCCCGTTCGTTAGCCGCCTGCGAGGGCGCGCTGCTGGTGGTGGATGCCGGCCAGGGCGTAGAAGCGCAAACGTTGGCGAACTGCTACACCGCGATGGAAATGGATCTTGAAGTGGTGCCGGTGCTTAACAAGATTGACCTGCCGGCCGCCGATCCGGAGCGTGTGGCGGAAGAAATCGAAGACATTGTCGGCATCGATGCGACGGACGCGGTACGCTGCTCCGCCAAAACGGGTGTCGGCGTGACGGATGTTCTGGAACGCCTGGTGCGCGATATCCCGCCGCCGCAAGGCGATCCGGACGGCCCGCTGCAGGCGCTGATTATTGACTCCTGGTTCGATAACTACCTGGGCGTGGTATCGCTGGTGCGTATTAAAAACGGCACCATGCGTAAAGGCGACAAAATTAAAGTGATGAGCACCGGGCAGACCTACAACGCTGACCGCTTGGGGATTTTCACGCCGAAACAGGTTGATCGTACCGAGCTGAAGTGCGGCGAAGTAGGCTGGCTGGTCTGCGCCATTAAAGATATCCTCGGCGCGCCGGTTGGCGATACCTTAACCTCAGCGCGTAACCCAGCGGAAAAAGCGTTGCCGGGCTTTAAGAAGGTGAAACCGCAGGTCTATGCAGGTCTGTTCCCGGTCAGCTCCGACGATTATGAAAGTTTCCGCGACGCGCTCGGCAAGCTGAGCCTGAACGATGCCTCACTGTTTTATGAACCGGAAAGCTCCTCGGCGCTGGGCTTTGGTTTCCGCTGCGGTTTCCTCGGCCTGTTGCACATGGAGATCATTCAGGAGCGTCTGGAACGCGAATACGATCTGGATCTGATCACCACTGCGCCGACCGTGGTGTATGAAGTAGAAACAACGGCGAAAGAGACTATCTATGTTGATAGCCCCTCCAAGCTGCCGCCGTTGAATAACATTTATGAACTGCGCGAGCCTATCGCCGAATGTCATATGCTGTTACCACAAGCCTATTTAGGTAACGTTATTACGCTGTGTATTGAGAAACGCGGCGTACAAACTAACATGGTGTATCACGGTAACCAGGTCGCGTTGACCTATGAAATCCCGATGGCGGAAGTGGTGCTCGACTTCTTTGACCGTCTGAAATCAACGTCGCGCGGCTATGCGTCTCTGGATTATAACTTCAAGCGCTTCCAGGCTTCCGACATGGTGCGTGTTGATGTGTTAATCAACAACGAACGTGTCGATGCGCTGGCGCTGATCACGCACCGTGATAACTCGCAAAGCCGTGGTCGCGAGCTGGTGGAGAAGATGAAAGATTTGATTCCACGCCAGCAGTTTGATATCGCGATTCAGGCGGCGATTGGTACGCATATTATTGCCCGTTCGACGGTAAAACAGTTACGTAAAAACGTGCTGGCGAAGTGCTACGGCGGCGATATCAGTCGTAAGAAAAAACTGCTGCAGAAACAGAAAGAAGGTAAGAAACGCATGAAGCAGATCGGTAACGTCGAGCTGCCTCAGGAAGCGTTCCTCGCCATTCTGCATGTCGGTAAAGACAATAAATAATCCCTAAGGAGTTGGCATGGCGAACATGTTTGCCCTGATTCTGGTGATAGCCACACTGGTGACGGGCATTTTATGGTGCGTTGATAAGTTTGTTTTCGCGCCAAAACGTCGGGCGCGCCAGGCTGCTGCGCAAACGGCGTCGGGAGATGCGCTGGATAACGCTACGCTCAATAAAGTGGCGCCTAAACCAGGCTGGCTGGAGACCGGGGCGTCGGTTTTCCCGGTTCTGGCGATCGTTCTGATCGTTCGTTCATTTCTTTATGAACCCTTTCAGATCCCGTCAGGCTCAATGATGCCGACACTGCTTATCGGCGATTTTATTCTGGTGGAAAAATTTGCCTACGGCATTAAAGATCCGATCTACCAGAAAACCCTGATTGAGACCGGTCATCCAAAGCGCGGGGATATTGTGGTATTTAAATATCCGGAAGATCCTAAGTTAGATTACATCAAACGCGCAGTCGGTTTGCCGGGCGATAAAATCACTTATGATCCGGTTGCGAAAGAGGTGACGATTCAGCCTGGCTGTAGCTCCGGTCAGGCGTGCGAAAATGCGCTGCCGGTTACCTACTCTAACGTTGAGCCGAGCGATTTTGTACAGACCTTTGCCCGCCGTAACGGCGGAGAAGCGACCAGCGGTTTCTTTGAGGTTCCGCTAAACGAGACGAAAGAAAACGGCATTCGCCTGACCGAACGTAAAGAGACGTTAGGCGATGTGACCCACCGCATCCTGATGGTGCCGATAGCTCAGGATCAGTTGGGCATGTATTACCAACAGCTAGGACAACCGCTGGCGACCTGGGTTGTACCGCCGGGGCAATATTTCATGATGGGCGACAACCGCGATAACAGCGCGGATAGCCGTTACTGGGGATTTGTTCCGGAAGCGAATCTGGTCGGTAAAGCGGTCGCTATCTGGATGAGCTTTGACAAGCAGGAAGGGGAGTGGCCGACAGGCGTACGCCTGAGTCGTATCGGCGGTATTCACTAACTGTGACGAAATGATCGTTCACGCTGCCGTCTTTTTAGCGGCAGCGTGAATTATTTCCTGGATAAATTCCCTCAGACTAACGACATCCCCTGTCGTTGTGTATAGAATATTCCCCCGAAGTTTTAGGTTGGCGCCGTTTGGTCGCCACGGCACACGAAACAGCGTTGGTTATAGACAACCTTCTTTCCGCTGCAGCGATGCGGCAGGACAGATGACGTGTATCAGGTCTGTTTCGTGTGCTGGATTGTTGACGCATTCATTTATTGGTATCGCATGAACCCCATCGTAATTAATCGGCTTCAACGGAAGCTGGGCTACACTTTTAATCATCAGGAGCTGTTGCAGCAGGCATTAACTCACCGCAGCGCCAGCAGTAAACATAACGAACGCCTGGAGTTTTTAGGTGATTCAATCCTGAGCTTCGTTATCGCTAACGCGCTTTATCACCGTTTTCCACGGGTGGATGAGGGAGATATGAGCCGTATGCGCGCCACGTTGGTACGTGGTAATACGCTGGCGGAATTAGCCCGTGAGTTTGATTTAGGCGAGTGCCTGCGTTTAGGGCCGGGCGAATTAAAAAGCGGCGGATTCCGTCGGGAGTCCATTCTGGCGGACACCGTTGAAGCGTTAATCGGCGGAGTATTTCTCGATAGCAATATCCAGACCGTCGAGCAGTTAATCCTTAACTGGTATAAAACCCGTCTGGATGAGATAAGTCCGGGCGATAAACAAAAAGATCCGAAAACGCGCTTGCAGGAGTATTTGCAGGGTCGCCATCTGCCGCTGCCATCTTACCTGGTTGTGCAGGTACGCGGCGAGGCGCACGATCAGGAATTTACTATCCACTGCCAGGTCAGCGGCCTGAGCGAACCGGTGGTTGGCACGGGTTCCAGCCGTCGTAAGGCGGAGCAGGCTGCCGCCGAACAGGCGCTGAAAAAACTGGAGTTGGAATGAGCACTGACAAAACTTACTGCGGATTTATTGCCATCGTCGGACGTCCGAACGTTGGCAAATCCACCTTGCTGAACAAACTGCTTGGGCAGAAGATTTCGATCACTTCCCGTAAAGCGCAGACCACGCGCCACCGCATTGTCGGTATTCATACCGAAGGCCCGTATCAGGCAATTTATGTCGATACCCCGGGACTGCATATGGAAGAAAAGCGCGCCATTAACCGTTTGATGAATAAGGCGGCGAGCAGTTCGATTGGCGACGTTGAGCTGGTGATTTTCGTTGTGGAAGGCACCCGTTGGACGCCGGACGACGAAATGGTCCTGAACAAACTGCGCGATGGCAAAGCGCCGGTTATTCTCGCCGTTAACAAGGTGGATAACGTGCAGGAAAAAGCTGATTTGCTGCCGCACCTCCAGTTCCTGGCAAGCCAGATGAACTTTCTTGATATCGTACCCATCTCTGCTGAAACGGGTATGAACGTCGATACCATTGCCGGTATCGTGCGTAAACATTTACCGGAAGCGATTCATCACTTCCCGGAAGATTACATCACCGATCGCTCTCTGCGCTTTATGGCGTCTGAAATCATTCGTGAAAAGCTGATGCGTTTTCTCGGCGCCGAGCTGCCGTATTCCGTTACCGTTGAGATTGAACGTTTTGTTACCAACGAACGCGGCGGCTATGATATCAACGGGCTGATCCTCGTCGAGCGCGAAGGGCAGAAGAAGATGGTGATTGGCAACAAAGGCGCCAAAATCAAAACCATTGGTATTGAAGCGCGTAAAGACATGCAGGAGATGTTTGAAGCGCCGGTACACCTGGAACTGTGGGTGAAAGTGAAATCCGGCTGGGCCGATGACGAACGCGCTCTGCGTAGTCTCGGTTACGTAGACGATCTGTGAGTTAACACAGCGTGGAAGGGTGGCAGCGCGCATTTGTCCTGCACAGTCGCCCCTGGAGCGAAACCAGCCTGATGCTGGACGTCTTCACGGAAGAATCGGGGCGCGTGCGCCTTGTCGCCAAAGGCGCGCGATCTAAACGTTCCAATCTGAAAGGCGCGTTACAGCCTTTTACGCCGTTATTGCTACGCTACAGCGGACGCGGCGAGGTGAAAACCCTGCGCAGCGCCGAGGCAGTTTCTCTGGCGCTGCCGTTAAGCGGTATTACGCTCTATAGCGGCCTGTACATCAACGAACTCCTCTCTCGCGTACTGGAATATGAAACGCGCTTCTCCGAACTCTTTTTTGATTATCTGAACTGTATTCAGGCGCTGGCGGGAACCACCGGCTCGCCTGAACCGGCGTTGCGACGTTTCGAACTGGCGTTGCTGGGTCATCTGGGGTATGGCGTCAATTTCACCCACTGTGCAGGCAGCGGCGAACGGGTGGATGACACCATGACCTACCGTTACCGCGAAGAAAAAGGCTTTTTCGCCAGCGTCGTCATCGATAACAACACCTTTACCGGACGGCACCTGAAAGCGCTGGAGGCGCGGGAATTTCCGGATGTAGATACCCTGCGTGCCGCTAAACGCTTTACCCGTATGGCATTAAAGCCGTATCTTGGGGGAAAACCGTTAAAAAGCCGGGAGCTGTTCCGGCAATTTATGCCCAAACGCACAGTAAAAACGAAGAAAGATTAACGAGGATTGTCATGGCTGAATTACTGTTAGGCGTCAATATTGACCACATTGCCACGTTACGTAATGCGCGCGGCACCGACTATCCGGATCCGGTACAGGCGGCGTTTATTGCTGAACAGGCAGGCGCGGACGGCATTACCGTACACCTGCGCGAAGATCGTCGCCACATTACCGATCGCGATGTGCGCATTCTGCGTCAGACGCTGCATACGCGTATGAATCTGGAGATGGCGGTGACCGAAGAGATGCTGGCGATCGCCGTAGAAACCAGGCCGCATTTCTGTTGTCTGGTGCCGGAAAAACGCCAGGAAGTCACCACCGAAGGCGGCCTGGATGTGGCCGGACAGCGCGATAAAATGCGTGATGCCTGTGCGCGCCTGGCGGCGGCTGGCATCCAGGTTTCGCTCTTTATCGATGCCGATGAAAGGCAAATCAACGCGGCGGCGGAAGTCGGCGCGCCGTTTATCGAAATCCATACCGGCTGCTATGCCAACGCAGAAACCGATGCGGAACAGGCAAAAGAGCTGGCGCGTATTGCCAGCGCCGCGACCCTGGCGGCCCGTCTGGGGCTAAAAGTAAATGCGGGTCATGGCCTGACCTACCATAACGTCAAAGCTATTGCCGCACTGCCGGAAATGCACGAGCTCAATATCGGTCATGCCATTATTGGTCGGGCGGTGATGACGGGGCTGAAAGAGGCGGTGGCTGAAATGAAACGTTTGATGCTGGAAGCGCGCGGCTAATGGCGATTCTCGGCCTGGGAACGGATATTGTAGAGATTGCCCGCATTGAGGCAGTGATCTCCCGTTCCGGCGAACGTCTGGCAAGGCGTGTGCTCAGTGACAACGAGTGGGCTATCTGGGAGACGCATCAGCAGCCGGTGCGTTTTCTCGCCAAGCGTTTTGCGGTCAAAGAGGCGGCAGCGAAAGCTTTTGGCACCGGCATCCGCAACGGTCTGGCGTTCAATCAGTTCGAAGTGTTTAACGATGAGCTGGGAAAACCACGTTTGCGGCTGTGGGGCGAGGCGTTAACGCTGGCGGAAAAACTCGGTGTGGCGCACATGCATGTCACGTTGGCCGATGAACGCCATTACGCCTGCGCCACGGTCATTCTGGAAAGTTAGATTTGCCGGATGGCGGCGTAAACACGTTATCTGACCTACAGGCCGATATATTGTCGGCCTGATAAGCATAGCGCCATCAGGCATTGTTGCGTTGGAAGTGCGTTAACCCGCTTACAGTTTATCTGCGTGATGCATCAGAACAAACTTATCCCACAACTGTTCTTCGGTTTCGACATGGGCGGGATCCTGCAAAATCGTATTGGGGATTGGGCAGACTTTCTGACAGGTCGGCGTTTCGTAATGGCCTACACACTCGGTGCATTTGTCGCTGTTAATCTCATAAATGCTGTCGCCCATTGAAATCGCCTCATTCGGGCACTCCGGCTCGCACATATCGCAATTGATACATTTTTTGGTGATTAACAGCGCCATCAGGAAATTCTCAGAAACAACACAAATCGGGCGGGCATTATACGCCTATTTTCTGCTCGGGCCAGCTCTTTTCTGGCGCTGATTTGTTATCTACAGTGTAAAAATTTTTGATCTGCTTGAGCAGGCAGATGGTTGCGTTATCCAGTGAAAGGTCATTACTGTGCACCAGCATGACAGGAATAAAGAATGCGGGGATGCCCAGTGAAACCAGGCGAACATTTTTGGGTGTCGATAAATGAGTTAGTGAGCGGGTAATAAATGCGATGCCAATCTGCGCTTCGGCATACTCAAGGCATGAGTAGTGGTTATCCAGTTCGCAGATGACGTTAGGAACGACTTTGCGGTTATTAAATTCTGTGGTGATGATCCCTCTTAATAGCAGAGAGTCATTAAGCACGATAATGGGCTGGTCGTTTAAATCTTTTAGATGCAGACGTTCGCGTGTCGCCAGAGGATGAGAAAGTGGGATTGCAGCGATAATTTCATCTTCAAACAGCATGGTCGAGCTTAGCTGGGCAGGGAGCGCTGTTCGATAAACAATGCCAATATCAACGGCGCTATCCGTCAGCTTTTTAATGGTTTGCTCAGTTGAGAACTCTTTAACATTTAAAGATATTTCCGGATGGTGCGCCATAAAGTTGCGAAAAGCGGGCAGGACCAGGTAGCTGCCTGACACCCCGATTGAAATAGTATCGCGCTGTTGGTCCTGATAGGGAAGAAGTTCATTTTCGGCATTTTTTAAATCCAGCATTATTTTGTTAGCGTGTCGTTGCAAAATAATGCCTGCTTTTGTTAATTTAATTCCTCTACCTTTTCGCTTAAATAATATTGTTTTAAGTGATGACTCAAGTTGTTTGATTTGCTGACTTAATGATGGCTGAGTGATAAACAGGCGACTGGCTGCCCGACCATAATGTAATTCATCACACAATATCAGGAAGGAATGTAGTTGTTTGATATTCATTAAAATTTAATGCCAATCGATTGGGTTTTGTTATAACGATTATAAAAAATACCAAATTGTTTGCCTATTTTGCTTTTTTTAAACTGTGATCAGTGCATTTTAAAAAGGGAAAATTATGTCGGCATCAATCAACCGCTGGGGAATGCTTGCCGCTCACGTGTGCATCAATTTTGTGCTCGGGGGCGTCTACGCATTTAGCTATTTCAAAACACCACTCATGGCGCAATATCACTGGGATCCGGCTACGCTGGCGTTAGCATTCTCTATCAACATGGGGATCATTCCTTTACCGATGATTTGGGGCGGGAGAATGATCGACAATGGTAAAGGAAAGCAGGCGATAGTTATCGGCGGTATCCTGTTTTCTTTAGGTTTTATCTTGTCCGGCTTTGTGGATAATTTGCCCATGCTGTTTTTAACCTACGGCGTCATTGCCGGGTTGGGATCGGGCCTGGCTTTTACGGGTAATCTGAATAATATTCTGAAATTTTTCCCTGACCGTCGCGGTCTTGCCAGCGGTATCGTACTGGCGGGTGTTGGCGTCGGGACGCTACTTTGCACCCGCCTGGCCGAATATTTTATGGCGCAAACTCACGATGTTAGTCGGGCGTTGTTATATCTGGGCATTGTTTATCTGGTGGTTATTTTTATCGTCCAGTTCTTTATTCGTAGCGCGCCAGCAAAAGATAGCGGAGGAATTAAAGCATCGCCAATGGATAAAGACTATCGGCACATGCTGAAAGATCTGCGCTTCTGGCTGCTGTTTATGATTCTGGCGCTGGGCGTGTTCTCTGGGATGGTAATTAGCTCAAGCTCTGCGCAAATTGGTATGACGCAGTACGGTTTACTGTCCGGTGCATTAGTCGTTAGCCTGGTATCGATATTTAACTCAATTGGTCGCCTGTTCTGGGGAGGGTTAACCGATAAATTAGGCGGCTACAATACTCTGGTTATCGTTTATCTTTTTACCTGCGTCTGTATGCTGCTATTGTTGTTCTTCAACGGCAATACTTCGGTATTCTATTTCAGCGCTCTGGGCGTGGGCTTTGCTTATGCCGGTATATTAGTTATCTTCCCTGGCTTGACCAGCCAGAATTTTGGTATGCGTAACCAGGGACTAAACTACGGCTTTATGTATTTTGGTTTTGCCGTCGGTGCGGTTATTGCTCCTTACGTCACGTCCGCTATTGCAAAATATACCGGAAGCTACAATACGGTATTTATTTTGACCACGGTGCTATTGCTTATTGGAGTCGTGTTGACCCTGATAACGAAAAAATATGTCGCAACGGTTTTAGCCAAAATTTATTAATCAGATAATAAGGAAGTAAAAATGAAAATTGCAATCGCAGGTGCAGGCGCTATGGGATGTCGTTTTGGCTATATGCTGCTGGAGGCCGGGCACGACGTGACGCTTATCGATAGCTGGCAGGAGCATGTTGACGCTATTCGTAGCAAGGGGTTGTTTGTCGAAACGGAAACGACTCAGAAGTATTACCCCATCCCTGCTATGTTGGCTGATGAATCCCAGGGGGAGTTTGAGCTGGTTATTCTGTTTACCAAAGCCATGCAGCTGGATAGCATGTTACACCGTATTAAGCCATTACTGCCAGCCGCGAAAGTAGTGATGATTTTATCTAACGGCCTGGGAAATATCGAAACGCTGGAGAAATATGTCGATCGGCAGAAAATCTATGCGGGTGTGACGTTATGGTCCAGCGAACTGGAGGGGGCTGGGCATATTATGGCCACCGGTACCGGAACGATTGAACTGCAGCCGATTGCCAGCCATGATTCGGCTCAAGAGGCTAAGGTCATTGCCACCCTTAATAGCGCTGGATTGAATGCTGAAATAAGCCCTGACGTATTATTATCGATCTGGAAGAAAGCAGCCTTTAATAGCGTAATGAACACCTATTGCGCGCTACTGGATTGTAATGTCGGCGGATTTGGTCAGCGGCCTGGTGCTTTAGATTTAGCGCAAGCGGTAGTTGATGAGTTTGTATTGGTTGCTGCCAGCCAGAATATTCCGTTGACTGAGCAAATGGTGATGAATACGGTGAAGAAAGTGTTCGATCCACGTGAGAGCGGCCACCACTATCCTTCTATGCATCAGGATTTACATAAAGGCCGACTGACTGAAATCGACTATTTAAATGGTGCGATTGCGCGAATCGGCGCTCAGAACAATATTGCCGTACCGGTTAACACACTCCTGACGCAATTGATTCACGCTAAAGAAGCGCAATAAACTTGATGGCTCTTCTGCATGAGGCGGAAGAGCCATTTTCAAACCAGTTTTTTTACCAGCGCCTCGCTATGGCGAATACGCTCCGGCGCCCGCTCTAAATCCTGTTGTACCAGCGCCATAAACAGTAAGTCGGTCAACATCATTTGCGCATGTGTCGAGGAGATAGCGGCGCTACGCGTCGCTTGCTCTTCAGCAATCGTATACAGACAGCGGGTGGCGCGCTGCTGCAAGGCGTTGGGAGAAAAACCGGTAATGGCCAGGATCTTCGCGCCTGCGCGTAATGTTTCGTCCGCCGCCAGGTTCAGCTCGCGCCGTTCCCCGGAATAAGAGATCGCCAGCAGCAGATCCTCCGGCGCCAGCGCCTGCACCGTCGCCAGCAGGGCGTGCATATCGCGCTCAACCACCGCGTTAATGCCAATCTTCAGTAGCTTCCAGGCAAAATTTTGCGCCACCAGCCCAGAGGCGCCAATCCCGGTGGTCACAATACGGCGGGCGTGGCGCAGCATCGTGACGCTTTCTAACAGCTTTTCTTCACTGTTAACGTCCAGCGTGGCGTGCATCGCCGCCACATTCTCTTTAATTAATTTTTCCCCGACCAGGCGCATCGGATCGTCGCCGCGAATATGGTTATGAACGGGAACGGAATGCGGATTAGGATTGCTGGCCAACGCTTCGCTGATAGCCAGTTTCAATGCAGGAAACCCTTTAAACCCCAGTTTTTGCGCGAACTTGACTACGCTGGATTGGCTGACGCCCGCTTCGGCCGCCAGTTGCTGCGAGCTCAGATGCCGCGCCGTATCCGGTTGCGCGAGCAGATAATCCGCCAGTTTCCTGTCGCTTTGCGCGAGATCCGGATAACGCTGGCGAATACGAATCAAACAGTTCATGGGCAGCTCCTGCGAAACGTGATGGCGACGACAAAACGAAATTTCACTCGCCTGGGGGAATATTCTATTCCATCATGGACGCTTATTATGAATTAAAAATTCCAGAGGGACAAAAATGAATCTTGGTACCTTAGTGTCTGAAACCCGTAACCCGCAAACGATGGATCTGGATGCGTTGCCTACTCCTGAATTAGTTAAGCGTTTTAATGAACAGGATACGCTGGTAGCGGAAGCAGTAAAAGCCACTCTGCCTGACGTCGCGCGTGCGGTGGATGCCGCAGCGGCGGCGCTGAAGGCTGGCGGACGTATCATCTATATGGGCGCGGGCACCAGTGGTCGGCTTGGCGTACTGGATGCCTCAGAATGCCCCCCGACGTTTGGCGTTCCGCACGGTCTGGTCGTCGGACTGATTGCCGGCGGGCCGGGCGCGTTGTTGAAAGCGGTCGAAGGCGCGGAAGACAGCCAACAGGCAGGCGAAGACGATCTTGTCGCGCTAAATCTGCAAGAACAGGATCTGGTCGTGGGGCTCGCGGCGTCGGGTCGTACACCCTATGTGATTGGCGGCCTGCGCTATGCGCGACAGTCCGGTTGTACCACTGTTGCCGTCTCCTGTAATCCAGATTCGCCTATTGCGCGGGAGGCTAATATCGCTATTTCGCCCGTTGTCGGGCCGGAAGCGCTTACCGGCTCCACGCGGCTGAAATCCGGCACCGCGCAGAAAATGGTGCTCAATATGATTTCTACCGGCGCGATGGTGAAGTTCGGCAAGGTCTATCAAAACCTGATGGTGGATATGAAAGCCACCAACGTCAAACTGGTCGATCGCGCGTGTCGGATGGTCGTTGAAGCGACCGGGATAGGTCGTGAAGAGGCGGAAACGTTGCTGAAACAGACCGATTTTGAGGTTAAGCCCGCCATTTTGATGGCGCTTACGGGGCTGGATGCTGCAGCCGCCAGGGAAAAACTCGCTGCTCATCAGGGCTTTTTAAGGGCGGCGTTAGAACACTAAAGAGGTGTGTATGGATAAGACGGCAGCGCTCGCCAGCGACATTTTACGTGGTATCGGCGGAGAGCAAAATATTCTGCGCCTGGAAAACTGTATGACGCGAGTCAGGGTGGAGGTACAGGACGACAGCCAACTGGATATTCCGCGCTTAAAAGCGTTGCCTGGCGTCAGTGGATACGTAAAGCAAGGGGAGCAACATCAGCTGATCGTTGGGCCGGGGAAGGCTGCACAGGTGGTTGATGCGATGCGCGTGCAGATTGCCGCAGGTGGTGTAAAGCCGGATGACGCTATGGCGCGTACCAAATCCGAGGCGAAAGCGAAGTATAAAGCGCCGATGAGCGATGCGTTGCGTAAGCTGGCGAATGTTTTTATTCCGCTTATCCCCGCCTTTATCGCATCCGGCTTGATTACCGGCATTATCAACATTCTTAAACGTCCGGATATCGTCGGCGATGTTGCCGTCCATTATCCTAACCTGCTGGGCCTGATGGGGATATTTGGTAGCGCGGTATTCGCTATCATGAATATTCTGGTTGGCGTCAATACCGCGAAAGTCTTTGGCGGATCGCAGGCGTTAGGCGGCGTGATGGCGGGGATCCTTTCCAGCCCGCAACTGGCGCAGATTACGCTCTTTGGCGAGGCGCTTCAGCCGGGACGGGGCGGCGTCATCGCCGTCCTGCTGGTGGTAGCGTTAATGTGCTGGATTGAGCGCCAGTTCCGTAAGCTGCTGCCGGGGTCACTGGAGTTAATTCTTAACCCTTTATTGACGACTGTTATCACCGGCGCGGTAGCGATTGTCGCTCTGCAACCGCTTGGCGGCTGGATTTCAGACGCTATCGCTCACGGCGCGTCCTGGGCTATCGATCGCGGCGGTTTTCTGGTGGGCGCGGTGTTAGCCGGAACCTTCCTGCCGTTGGTACTGACCGGGCTGCATCAGGGGCTGGTGCCTATTCATGTGGAGCTGGTGCAAGCGCACGGCTATAACGCGCTGTTTCCCATCCTGGCGATGGCGGGCGTTGGTCAGATAGGCGCGGCCATTGCCGTACTGATGAAAACCCGCAATGCGCGGCTCAAAAAGGTGATTAAAGGCGCGCTTCCGGTCGGACTGCTGGGGATTGGCGAGCCGCTGATTTTTGGCGTCACGCTGCCATTGGGTAAGCCATTTATTGGCGCTTGCCTCGGCGGCGCGGTAGGCGGGGCGTTGATCAGCTACTGGAAAGTGGCGACGGTAATTACCTTTGGTATTTCTGGTTTGCCGCTGGCATTAACAATTGTTGCCGGAAAAGTCCTGTTCTATCTGTTAGGCTATTTAATAGCGGTAATTGCCGGGTTTATTTTTACCTGGCTGCTGGGGTTCAATGATCCAGAGGAGTAAGGTTTGGTCAGCCACGAGCGTCGTGTCGTCTTTTTTGATTTGGATGGAACGTTACATCAACAGGATATGTTCGGCAGTTTTCTGCGTTATTTGCTGCGCCGTCAGCCGCTAAATGCGCTGCTCGTACTGCCGCTGTTGCCCATTATCGGTATCGGTTTACTGGTAAAAGGGCGTGCGGCCCGCTGGCCGATGAGTCTGTTATTGTGGGGCTGTACTTTTGGCCATAGCGAAACGCGTTTGCAGGCGCATCAGGCGGATTTTGTCCGTTGGTTTCGCGCTAACGTCACGGCGTTTCCGGTTGTACAGGAGCGTCTGACCACCTATCTATTGAGCTCTGACGCGGATATCTGGCTTATTACCGGTTCTCCGCAATCATTGGTAGAGCAAGTCTATTTTGATACGCCGTGGTTGCCGCGCGTTAACCTCATCGCCAGCCAGATGGCGCGACGGTATGGCGGCTGGGTATTAACCGTGCGCTGTCTGGGCCATGAAAAAGTCGCGCAACTGGAACGTAAAATCGGTACGCCGCTGCGTCTTTATAGCGGCTACAGCGACAGCAAACAGGATAACCCGCTGCTTTATTTTTGCCAGCATCGCTGGCGGGTGACGCCGCACGGCGAGTTGCAGCAGCTCGAATAGTGAAACGCATAGCGTCTGTGTATAATGCCGCCCGCTTTCATTACCGGAGTTATCTCTTTGTCTGATGTCGAATTAGATCACGAATACTGGATGCGCCACGCGCTGACGCTGGCGAAACGCGCCTGGGACGAACGCGAGGTTCCGGTTGGCGCGGTATTGGTGCATAACCATCGCGTCATTGGCGAAGGCTGGAATCGACCCATTGGCCGCCACGATCCTACTGCGCATGCTGAAATAATGGCGCTGCGTCAGGGCGGTCTGGTATTGCAGAATTATCGGTTACTGGATACCACGCTGTATGTCACGCTGGAACCCTGTGTGATGTGCGCAGGCGCTATGGTGCATAGCCGCATTGGACGCGTTGTCTTTGGCGCGCGCGATGCAAAAACCGGCGCGGCCGGATCGCTAATTGATGTGCTGCACCATCCGGGAATGAATCACCGGGTCGACATTATTGAAGGGGTGCTGCGCGATGAATGTGCGACGCTGCTCAGTGATTTTTTCCGTATGCGTCGTCAGGAAATTAAAGCCCTGAAGAAAGCCGACCGTGCGCAAGGCGCGGGGCCGACAGTATAGCGCAATGCCGGATAAGACGTTGCGCGTCGCCATCCGATAAGACCATCGCGCTATTTTTCTTCTTTCTTCTGCGGCGTAAACAGTAAAGACGGCGAATGCGTCAGGTAGCCTGATGACTGCGATAAAAACGACAGGAGGGGGAAGGGCGCTTTATTCAGCTCCTCCGGCGACACCGCCGGGTAATCCTGCGCCAGTTTCATGGCTTCCGCTTCCTGCTTTTCTTTTTCCTGCAAATACCCCACTAAACTTATCTGGTATTTACGGATATTTTCCACATAAGCATAAGCCTCATGTCCACGCGCGTAACCGTAGGTTAGCTTACTGTAATACGGTTTTTGGCTTAATAGCGGCAAACGCTGCTTCACATCGGTCCAGCTATCCGGATTGCCTTTGGTTTTTACCGTCAGCGATCTGGCATCGAGCATGTGCGCATAACCCATATTGTAGGCGGCTAAGGCAAACCAGATACGCTCGTCTTCCGGAACGGTTTCGGGAACTTTAGCCATCATATCTTCAAGATAGCGAGCGCCGCCGCTGATGCTTTGCTCCGCATCGGTACGGTCGGTCAGCCCCAGACTTTGGGCGGTATTTTTAGTCAGCATCATCAGGCCGCGCACGCCGGTTGGCGAGGTCGCCAGCGGGTCCCAGTGTGATTCCTGATAAGAAATCGCCGCCAGCAGGCGCCAGTCTATCTCTTTGGCATATTTTTTAAATAACGGTTCCAGCTCCGGCAGGACGTTATCCACCGCTCGCAGGAAAGAGCGAGTATCAACGTAGTCGAAATCATCGCCATGTCCCAGATATTTCTCTTCGATCCGCGCCAACGACCCGTCTTCATTGATCGAATTGAAAAAATCGAGCAGCGCGGCGGAGAGCGTATTATCGTCGTCCAGTCGGCTAAACCAGGTCACGGGCTGTTCATCCGTGACATCCAGCGCCACGGCCAGTTCGGGATGAACGCGCTGAAACAGACTGATCGCCACTGAATCGGCAATGGTGTAATCCAGTTTGCCGCTGATGACCTCTTCCAGCAGCGTCGTCGAGCCTTTTTTATCATCTACTTTCCAGCTCAGGTCGGGAAACTTTGTCTCTTTTAAACGCTGTAAATCATTGACCACGACGTGCCCTGGCGCAATGGTAAGCTGATTCTCGTTAACGGTCGCCAGCGAACGTGGGCGATATTGTCCGACCCGGTAGACGAGCTGTTGCGAAACCGAATAATACATGGGACCAGGCTGATAGTTTTTAACGCGCGCGCTGTCGTAGACCAGCCCAGCCGCGAGCAGGTCGGCATTGCCGTTATCCAGATCGTCAAACAACTGGCTGATATTCTGGCGCACCGTCACTTTCAGCTTCACGCCGAGATAGTTGGCGAACTGCTGCGCCAGTTCATAGTCCAGACCATATTTTTTACCGTTGATAACGGAATAGGTTAATGGCGAGTCGATCGTACTGACGCGCAGTACCCCCCGGGCTTGAATCGCGGCGATATGGTTTTCGGTTTTACCGAACCAGGGGATTGAGGGCCAAAGGGCTGCTGCCAGCAGCAGCGTCAATATGCCGATGAACAGATAATTAATCTTTAATTTTTTCAATTAGTTAATTCTCTGGATCGTGCGTTGCCTCGGGCTGAAAAAAATGTTTTGCTGCAATAGATAAGTCATTAATGAGCGGCATTTTGCGTAACAATGCGCCAGTTGGCAACTTATTCGCAACGATAGCCGCACCGTATGACAAGAAAAAGCGGTGATTTTATTTCTACGCAAACGGTTTCGTCGGCGCGTCAGATTCTTTATAATGACGGCCGTTTCCCCCTTGCGCACACCAAAGCTTAGAAGACGAGAGACTTATGATGGAAATTCTGCGTGGTTCGCCTGCACTGTCTGCATTCCGTATCAATAAACTGCTGGCGCGCTTTCAGGCTGCCAACCTCCAGGTCCACAATATATACGCTGAGTATGTCCATTTTGCTGACCTGAACGCCCCGTTAAATGATAGCGAGCAGGCGCAGCTTACCCGTCTGTTGCAATACGGCCCGGCGCTTAACAGCCATACGCCGGCGGGTAAACTCCTGTTGGTCACACCGCGTCCTGGTACCATCTCCCCCTGGTCTTCAAAAGCAACGGATATCGCCCACAACTGCGGCCTGCAACAGGTTGATCGGCTGGAGCGCGGCGTAGCGTACTATATCGAGGCTTCGACGTTGACGGCGGAACAGTGGCGACAAGTGGCCGCAGAGCTGCACGACCGTATGATGGAGACGGTGTTCTCTTCTTTAACCGATGCGGAAAAACTGTTTATCCACCATCAGCCTGCGCCGGTTTCCAGTGTCGATCTGCTGGGAGAAGGCCGTCAGGCGTTAATTGACGCCAACCTGCGTCTTGGTCTGGCGCTGGCGGAAGATGAAATCGACTATTTGCAGGAGGCGTTTACCAAACTGGGGCGCAACCCGAACGATATCGAATTGTACATGTTCGCCCAGGCGAACTCCGAGCACTGCCGCCACAAGATTTTTAACGCCGACTGGATTATCGACGGTAAACCGCAGCCGAAGTCGCTGTTTAAAATGATTAAAAACACCTTCGAAACCACGCCGGACTATGTGCTCTCTGCCTATAAAGACAATGCCGCGGTGATGGAAGGATCTGCGGTGGGGCGCTACTTCGCCGACCACAATACCGGCCGTTACGATTTTCATCAGGAGCCCGCGCACATTCTGATGAAGGTCGAAACGCATAACCACCCAACCGCCATCTCTCCGTGGCCGGGGGCGGCGACCGGTTCCGGCGGCGAAATTCGTGATGAAGGCGCCACCGGGCGTGGCGCGAAACCAAAAGCCGGGCTGGTGGGCTTCTCCGTTTCCAACCTGCGTATTCCGGGCTTTGAACAGCCGTGGGAAGAGGATTTTGGCAAGCCGGAACGTATTGTCACCGCGCTGGATATCATGACCGAAGGTCCGCTGGGCGGCGCGGCGTTTAACAACGAATTTGGTCGCCCGGCGCTGACCGGTTACTTCCGTACTTATGAAGAGAAAGTGAACAGCCATAACGGTGAAGAGCTGCGCGGCTACCATAAGCCGATCATGCTGGCGGGCGGGATCGGTAACATTCGCGCCGATCACGTGCAGAAAGGCGAGATCGTCGTCGGCGCGAAGCTGATCGTCCTTGGCGGCCCGGCGATGAATATCGGCCTCGGCGGCGGGGCGGCTTCTTCAATGGCCTCCGGCCAATCTGACGCTGACCTCGATTTTGCTTCCGTACAGCGCGACAACCCGGAAATGGAGCGTCGTTGCCAGGAGGTGATCGACCGCTGCTGGCAGTTGGGCGACGCCAACCCAATCCTGTTTATCCATGATGTGGGCGCGGGCGGTCTCTCCAACGCCATGCCGGAGCTGGTGAGCGACGGCGGGCGCGGCGGGAAATTCGAACTGCGCGACATTCTTAGCGACGAGCCGGGCATGAGCCCGCTGGAAATCTGGTGTAACGAATCCCAGGAGCGCTATGTGCTGGCGGTCGCGGCTGACCAGTTGCCGCTGTTCGACGAACTGTGTAAGCGCGAACGCGCGCCGTATGCGGTCATTGGCGACGCTACCGAAGAACAGCATCTCTCGTTGCATGATAACCATTTCGACAATCAGCCGATCGACCTGCCGCTGGATGTCCTGCTGGGCAAAACGCCGAAAATGACCCGCGATGTGCAAACATTGAAGGCGAAAGGCGATGCGCTGAACCGCGCGGATATCACGATTGCCGACGCGGTAAATCGTGTTCTGCATCTGCCGACCGTGGCGGAAAAAACCTTCCTTGTCACTATTGGCGACCGTACCGTCACCGGTATGGTGGCGCGTGACCAGATGGTTGGCCCGTGGCAGGTCCCGGTGGCTGACTGCGCGGTCACTACCGCCAGCCTCGACAGCTACTACGGCGAAGCGATGTCGATTGGCGAGCGCGCGCCGGTGGCGCTGCTGGACTTTGCCGCCTCCGCCCGTCTGGCCGTCGGTGAAGCGTTGACTAACATTGCCGCGACGCAGATTGGCGATATCAAGCGCATTAAGCTTTCCGCTAACTGGATGGCGGCAGCCGGTCATCCTGGCGAAGATGCCGGTTTGTATGACGCGGTTAAAGCGGTGGGAGAGGAACTCTGTCCGCAGCTTGGCCTGACGATTCCGGTGGGCAAAGATTCGATGTCGATGAAAACCCGCTGGCAGGAAGGCAACGAACAGCGCGAAATGACCTCGCCGCTGTCGCTGGTGATTTCCGCGTTTGCCCGCGTGGAAGACGTGCGTCACACCCTTACGCCGCAGCTGTCAACGGAAGATAACGCCTTGTTGCTGATCGATCTTGGCAAGGGCCACAACGCGCTGGGCGCAACGGCGCTGGCGCAGGTCTATCGTCAGCTTGGCGACAAACCCGCGGACGTGCGTGACGTCGCGCAACTGAAAGGCTTCTATGACGCCATGCAGGCGCTGGTCGCTGCGCGTAAATTACTGGCCTGGCATGACCGTTCCGACGGCGGTCTGCTGGTGACGCTGGCCGAGATGGCCTTTGCCGGCCACTGCGGCGTGCAGGTCGATATCGCCGCGCTGGGCGATGACCATCTGGCCGCACTGTTCAACGAGGAGCTGGGCGGCGTGATTCAGGTACGCGCTGAAGACAGAGACGCGGTCGAAGCGCTGTTGGCGCAGTACGGCCTTGCTGACTGCGTCCACTACCTTGGTCAGGCCCTGGCTGGCGATCGCTTTGTAATTACCGCTAATGACCAGACGGTATTCAGCGAAAGCCGCACTACGCTGCGTGTCTGGTGGGCGGAAACCACCTGGCAGATGCAGCGTCTGCGCGACAATCCGCAATGTGCTGACCAGGAACACGAGGCGAAAGCGAATGATGCCGATCCGGGCCTCAACGTGAAGCTGTCGTTTGATATTAATGAAGATATCGCCGCGCCGTACATTGCGACAGGCGCACGACCGAAAGTCGCTGTACTGCGCGAGCAGGGGGTGAACTCTCACGTGGAGATGGCGGCGGCGTTCCATCGTGCGGGCTTTGACGCGATTGACGTCCATATGAGCGACCTGCTGGGCGGTCGTATCGGTCTGGGTAACTTCCATGCGCTGGTGGCTTGCGGCGGCTTTTCCTACGGCGACGTGCTGGGGGCGGGCGAAGGCTGGGCGAAATCCATTCTGTTTAACCATCGGGTGCGCGACGAATTCGAAACCTTCTTCCATCGTCCGCAGACGCTGGCGCTGGGCGTGTGCAACGGTTGCCAGATGATGTCGAATCTGCGCGAGCTGATCCCGGGCAGCGAACTGTGGCCGCGTTTTGTACGTAACCATTCTGACCGCTTCGAAGCCCGCTTCAGCCTGGTAGAAGTGACGCAAAGCCCATCGCTGCTGCTGCAAGGAATGGTAGGCTCACAGATGCCGATTGCGGTTTCCCATGGGGAAGGGCGCGTTGAGGTGCGTGACGATGCGCATCTTGCCGCGCTTGAGAGCAAAGGCCTGGTCGCCCTGCGCTACGTTGATAACTTTGGTAAGGTGACCGAAACCTATCCGGCTAACCCGAACGGTTCGCCGGACGGCATCACGGCGGTGACGACCGAAAACGGTCGGGTGACGATTATGATGCCGCATCCGGAACGCGTATTCCGCACCGTCGCCAACTCCTGGCACCCGGAAAACTGGGGCGAGGATAGCCCGTGGATGCGTATCTTCCGTAATGCGCGTAAGCAGCTAGGGTAGTTCCATTCGTCGCCGTCCCGTATTTGGGTGGTGTCGCGAAATGCCGACATCACCCTAAATACAGTGTCGCTAAAAGGTGACACTTAACTCATTGTTTTTCGATTAATATTAAGGTGATGGTGTTTAGTGTTGCCTTTTGGCGACATATTGCTTAAGTTTTGCTCGTTAGCGCCAGAGTGAGGTTAAGTTATAAAATATATTAAAATCATCATGTTAATTAATTGTTTTGCAACCTGGCACAATTACTGCATAATGATAACCAGTGGCTCATTCACCTTCTTATGTCAGCCCCTTAGGGACGCGCTACATAAACTTCGAATGACGCACAACAAGGTGCCTGCCGTCCAACTTCTGATAATAGCGTAGCTTTATCAACCTCCGGGCGAAACGTCGAGTTAGGCACCGCCTTATTCCATAACAAAGCCGGGTTTAGCCCGGCTTTGTTGTATCTGGCGCTTCCCTCGGTTAGCATCTTTTTTATTCTTCTTTTATGTGAGCGACACGTTGAAGCGATGGTCTGTTTTCCCCCGTTCTTTACGACAATTGGTCATGCTGGCCTTTTTGCTGATCCTGCTGCCGTTGCTGGTTCTGGCCTGGCAGGCGTGGCAAAGCCTTAACGCGTTAAGCGATCAGGCTGCGGTGACTAACCGCAGCACGCTTATTGACGCCCGGCGCAGTGAGGCGATGACCAACGTCGCGCTGGAGATGGAGCGAAGCTACCGACAGTATTGTGTGCTTGACGATCCGACGCTGGCAAAAGTGTATCAAAGCCAGCGTAAGCGCTATAGCGATATGCTGGACGCCCATGCCGGCGTCTTGCCGGATGATAAGTTGTATCAGGCGTTACGCCAGGATTTAAACGCGCTGGCGCAATTGCAGTGTAAAGATAGCGGCCCGGAAGCGGCAGCGGCCGCGCGTCTGGAGGCCTTTGCCAACGCTAATACGGAAATGGTGCAGGCGACGCGTACTGTGGTTTACTCGCGCGGGCAGCAGTTACAACAAGAAATCGCCGAGCGCGGACAATTTTTCGGCTGGCAGGCGCTGGTGCTATTTCTGGTGAGCCTGGCGATGGTGCTGCTTTTTACCCGCATGATTATCGGGCCGGTGAAGGGAATTGAACGGATGATTAATCGCCTGGGCGAAGGCCGCTCTTTGGGGAATACCGTCACCTTTACCGGTCCGCGTGAATTACGATCGGTGGGGCAGCGCATTATCTGGCTGAGTGAGCGTCTGGCGTGGCTGGAATCCCAGCGCCATCAGTTTCTACGTCACCTGTCCCATGAGCTGAAAACCCCGCTGGCCAGTATGCGCGAGGGGACAGAGCTGCTGGCCGATCAGGTGGTTGGGCCGCTGACGCCGGAGCAAAAAGAGGTGGTCGATATTCTGGATGACAGCAGTCGTAATTTACAAAAATTGATTGAGCAATTGCTTGATTACAACCGGAAACTGGTAGACAGTGCCACAGAGCTGGAAGCGGTCGATATCGCGCCGCTTGTGGATATGGTGGTTTCCGCCCACAGTTTGCCTGCCCGCGCTAAAATGATGCATACCGATGTCGACCTGGAGGCCGAACGCTGTATAGCAGAGCCCATGTTGCTGATGAGCGTGCTGGATAATCTCTATTCCAACGCGGTGCACTATGGCGCTGAATCCGGTAACATTTGTATCCGTAGCCGCTCTCAGGGCTCCACGGTTTATATCGATGTGGTTAATAGCGGCGAGCCGATTCCGCAAACTGAAAGAGAAATGATTTTTGAGCCTTTTTTCCAGGGAAGCCACCAGCGAAAAGGGGCGGTAAAAGGCAGTGGGTTAGGGCTAAGTATCGCCAGAGATTGTATTCGTCGAATGCAGGGAGAGATCCAACTGGTGGATGACAAAGCGCAGGAAGTTTGTTTTCGCATCTCGCTGCCGCTGCCTGCATCTGACAAACACTAATATGAATTTAAGCCTGGTGCGTATGTCACACGTTTTCGTCCAAACTATTAAACGATGCCTTTTGCGGTGGGGAATACCGGTGGGCATATCGTGTCTGGCGCTGACCGCATGTGTTCCCCATGCTGCACAGCAACTGCCCGGTAGCGCAGCGCAGGACACGCTCCCCCATTATCAACTGGCGGATTATCTCCCGACGGCGTGCGCGGATATCTGGTCGCTACGCGGGCAGGCGGTGGAGACGAATCCGCTGTACTGGCTACGCACGATTGACTGCGCCGATCGTCTGATGCCGGTTCAGTCGCGCGCAGAGGCGCGCGCGTTGACGGATGATAACTGGCAAAATGCCTTCAGGCGCGGGATTTTACTGGCGGATGCAAAAATTACGCCGCCGGAGCGGCGCGCCATAGTGACCCGTCTGGAGGCGTTAAGCGCGCAAATACCGGCTCAGGTACGGCCCGTCTACCAAATCTGGCATGACGGTCAGGCGCTGCAATTAGCACTTTCTGCCGAACGTCAGCGTTATAGCAAACTCCAGCAAACGTCAGATAGTGAGCTGGATGCGCTGCGCCAGCAGCAACAGGCCTTGCAAACGCAGCTCGATCTTACCACCCGTAAGCTGGAGAGTTTAACCGACATTGAGCGCCAGCTTTCGACACGAAAACCGGCAGGGAATTACAACGCCGATACGCCGCATACGAATGACAAACCCGCGACGTCTGAAGATGGCGCGGCGCCGTCGCCGTCACAAGATGAGGTAACGCCATGATAAGCCGTAAACCGGCGCACCTGCTGCTGGTCGATGACGATCCCGGATTACTGAAATTGCTCGGTATGCGCCTTACCAGTGAAGGATACAGCGTCGTGACCGCAGAGAGCGGCCAGGAAGGACTACGGGTACTACATCGGGAAAAAGTGGATCTGGTAATAAGCGACCTGCGCATGGACGAAATGGATGGTATGCAACTGTTCACAGAAATTCAGAAAGTACAGCCGGGAATGCCGGTTATCATTCTGACGGCGCATGGTTCTATTCCGGATGCGGTGGCCGCTACCCAGAAAGGCGTATTCAGCTTTTTGACGAAGCCGATCGACAGAGACGCGTTATATAAAGCGATAGATGAAGCGCTGGAACAGTCCGCTCCCGCGACGGACGATAGCTGGCGCAACGCTATCGTTACCCGTAGCCCGCTGATGCTGCGACTGCTTGAACAGGCGCGCATGGTCGCGCAGTCGGATGTCAGCGTATTGATTAACGGACAAAGCGGCACCGGAAAAGAGATTTTCGCACAGGCGATTCATAATGCCAGCCCGCGCAGTAACAAGCCGTTTGTCGCCATCAACTGCGGCGCGTTACCGGAACAGTTGCTGGAGTCCGAATTATTCGGCCATGCGCGCGGCGCCTTTACCGGCGCAGTGAGCAATCGTGAAGGGTTGTTCCAGGCGGCGGAAGGCGGCACGCTGTTTCTGGATGAAATTGGCGATATGCCCGCGCCGTTACAGGTGAAGCTGCTGCGGGTGTTACAGGAGCGCAAAGTCAGACCGCTGGGCAGCAATCGCGATATTGATATCGACGTGCGAATTATTTCCGCGACGCACCGCGATCTGCCGAAGGCGATGGCGCGGGGCGAATTTCGTGAAGATTTGTACTACCGGCTGAATGTCGTGAGCCTGAAAATTCCGGCGCTGGCGGAGCGTACCGAGGATATTCCGCTGCTGGCTAATCATCTGCTCAGACAGTCGGCACAGCGGCATAAACCGTTTGTTCGCGCCTTTTCTACTGATGCAATGAAACGGCTGATGACGGCAAGCTGGCCGGGCAACGTGCGCCAACTGGTCAACGTCATTGAACAATGCGTGGCGTTAACCTCTTCGCCGGTGATCAGCGATGCGTTGGTCGAGCAGGCGCTGGAAGGCGAAAACACCGCGCTGCCAACTTTTGCCGAAGCGCGAAACCAATTTGAACTGAACTATCTGCGCAAGTTACTGCAAATTACCAAAGGTAACGTGACGCACGCGGCAAGGATGGCGGGGCGCAACCGCACGGAATTCTATAAGCTACTCTCCCGTCACGAACTGGATGCGAATGATTTCAAAGAGTAGTTTTCATGCCGTAAAGTAGCGCGAAATATGTTACGTTTAACCGATCAAAACACAGGCGACCTTTTCAAGGAATAGCATGAAAAAGATTGATGCGATTATTAAACCCTTCAAGCTGGACGATGTCCGTGAAGCGCTGGCCGAGGTAGGTATTACCGGCATGACGGTCACCGAAGTCAAAGGCTTTGGCCGTCAAAAAGGCCACACCGAGCTGTATCGCGGCGCGGAATATATGGTGGATTTTCTGCCGAAGGTAAAAATTGAAATCGTTGTGCCTGACGACATCGTGGATACCTGTGTTGACACCATCATTCGTACCGCGCAGACGGGGAAAATCGGCGACGGTAAGATCTTTGTCTTTGATGTCGCCCGCGTTATTCGTATCCGTACTGGCGAAGAAGACGACGCGGCTATCTGATGTGCCGATTCGCTGCCCGTCTCCTCCTTGTGGGCAGCGAACCACCGTTTAATCGCCCTGCGGTAGCGCCGATGTAGTCCGGGTGCAAACCCATCTCAGGCCGACAATGGCGACGATCAGCGCCACGCAACTTAGCGTCCACTCGCCCATTTGCGAGAAAAAGTGTCCGTAGGCGGCTACCGCCGTATCACTAATTTGCGATTCCGTGGTTTGTTGCGCGACGACGCCAGCCAGCCAGTTAGCGACCGCGCCGGTCGCCAGCATATAAATACCGGTCAGCACGCCCGTGACGCCAGGCAGGTTGAGGCGGGTAATTTGCGCCATCGCGACCGGATCAATAAACAGCTCCGCAAAGCCCATCAGCGCCAGCCCTGCGATCATCATTCCCATTGATGCCTGCCCGTCTAACCGGGCCTGATGCGCGTTTAGCGCCAGCAGCATAAAACCGCCGCCCATTAATACCAGTCCCACGGCAAATTTAAGCCAGACGCGCAGCACCGAGCGGGCGCTCTCTTTCGGGCTGCTCAGCCACGCCAGCACCACGCCCGCCGCCATCACCGCAATCGCATTGACCGACTGGAACAATGCGGTGGGGACGGTCATGTTCAGCCAGTGGCGGTTGACAAAACGGTCGATGAATAAACTGATCGAACTTCCGCCCTGCTGCGCCAGAACCCAGAAGAGAGTGCCGGTGATCATTAACAGAACGATTTGCCACAAGGCGCGACGGTGTTCGGGAAATTTAACCATAATACGGGCGATAAGTTGCGCCGCGAAGACGCAGACAATGGCCAGCACATAGCCAGACCAGTTATTTTCCAGCAGGAGGGTGAAGAATACCGGCGCGATACACAGCATTAATACCAGCCAACCCCAGGTTGGAAGGGCGAATTTAACCGCCCGCAGCGCGGGGCGATTAACACCACGCGTCTGCTGAAAGTGGCGATGACCGCTTAAAAAGATGAGCAGGCCGATGAACATTCCCACGCCCGCCAGCGCAAAGCCGACATGCCAGCCATACCACTGCGCCGCCAGACCACAGGCGATCGGCGCGGCTATCGATCCAATATTCCCGGCGGCGTAGAGCAGCGAGAAGCCCCCGTCGCGGCGGTTGTCATCAGGGGCGTAAAGTTCTCCCAGCAGACAGCTAATATTGGATTTAAACAAGCCGTAGCCGCAGATAATAATGGCCAGCGCCGCATATAAACTCAGCGTTGAATCAGATTCTAAGCCCAATACCACATGACCCAGCGTCATCAACAGGGCGCCGGTGATAACCGCCACGCGGTTGCCAAGCAGACGGTCGGCAAGCCAGCCGCCAAGAATAGGGGTAACGTAAACTAAAGAGGCGTAGGCGCTGAAGAGGTTGATCGCGTGGCTGTCATTAAAACCAAGCTGGTGGGTAAGATAAAGGATGAGTAAGGCACGCATGCCGTAAAAGCTGAAGTATTCCCAAATTTGAATCGCCACGATGTAAAAAATCGCGCGCGGTTGTGAGGGTGTTTTCATAAAGTCTCCTTGCTGCGTGAAAAAAGGGAAGTGGCAAGCCACTTCCCTTTGGTACTTATTTCGTATTTTCTTTCAGCACTTTAACGGTGTAACGTCCGTCTGCCTGACGATAGGCGCCGTGGATATCGGTTTCGAAGCCCGGATAGTGGGCGCCGATTTCGCACAGCATTTGCAGGAATTCCAGTACCGGACGGCTTTCCTCGGTGATCATTTCACCAGGCATCACCAGCGGCACTCCCGGAGGGTAAGGAAGGATCATGTTGGCGTTGACGCGTCCAACCATCTCTTCAAGATACACCTCTTCCGTTTCGCCATGCAGCTCTTTCTGGAACGCAGTATACGGCGTCATCACCATTTTCGGCAGCACTTCAAACGCACGGTACATTAAGTCCGGCAGATTATGATGTTCGACCAGTTTATGAATATTCTGCGCCAGTTCCTGGATGCGCATATTTTCATAAAACTCAGGCGCTTCGCGGTACAGTGCCGGCAGAATGTTTTTGACGCGCAGGTTCAGGTCAAAGGCGCGTTTAAATTCAGTGAGCGCGCGCAGCAGGCTCAGAGCTTTGGTTTTGTCGATACCAATGCTGAACAGGAACAGCAGGTTGTATGGACCGGTTTTTTCTACGATGATGCCGCGTTCATCGAGATATTTGGCGACCAGACTTGCCGGAATACCGAATTCATCCATCGTACCGTCTTTCTTCATCCCCGGCGTCAGGATAGTGACTTTGATCGGGTCGAGGTACATGTGTTCGTTATCGATATTTTTGAAGCCATGCCATGCGCTATCTGAACGCAGCGGCCAGCACTCAGCTCCATCGATATGTTCCGGCTGCCATACGTCAAAGAACCAGCCGTCAGATTCGCTTTTCAGGCGTTTAATTTCTTTACGGAATTTAATCGCACGTTCAATAGAGCCGTTAATCAGGCGTTTACCCGCATTACCTTTCATCATCGCCGCTGCGGTTTCAGTAGACGCTACGATACCGTAGTGCGGAGAAGTGGTGGTATGCATCATGTAGGCTTCGTTAAAGGTTTCTTCGTTAATGTCGCCTTTAACATGAATCATGGATGCCTGTGAAAACGCCGCCAGCAGTTTATGCGTGGACTGGGTTTCATAAATGATTTTGCCTTCTACACGGTCGCCGCTCATACCGCATTTACCCTGATAAATAGGGGAGAAATTGGTATAAGGCACCCAGGCGGAGTCAAAATGAATGGACTTCACATCCAGAGTTTTCTTGATGTAGTCAGTGTTATACAACAGACCGTCATAGGTTGAGTTAGTAATAACAGCGTGGACCGGCCAGGTTGCGTTAGGCGTCTCTTTTACCCGTTTAGCGATAGTGGCGTGCTGGAACTCGCTTTGCGGGATACCGCCAAGAATACCGTAGGCGTTACGGGTTGGGCGGAAATAAATCGGCGTAATGTCGCTCATCATCATCAGATGGGTCAGCGATTTATGGCAGTTACGGTCAATCAGTACCGTGCTGCCTGCCGGCGCGGAGTACATACCGACGATTTTGTTCGCCGTAGAGGTGCCGTTCGTCACCATGTAGCTACGTTCGGCGTTAAAGACGCGGGCGATATACTCTTCTGCTTCTTTATGCGGGCCGGAGTGGTCCAGCAGCGAACCCAGTTCGGAAACGGAAATCGAAATATCGGATTTCATCGTGTTCGGGCCGAAGAAATCATAAAAGATGCTGCCGACGGGGCTTTTCTGGAAAGCGGTCCCGCCCATGTGGCCAGGCGTACAGAAAGTATATTTCCCTTCGCGCACATATTTGAACAGTGCTTTTGTCAGCGGCGGCAGAATATTGTCGATGTATTCATCGGTATTCTGGCGAATTTTCGCCGCGATATCGGCTGCGGCGCCTAAAGCATATTCAAAGAAGCGAACCTGCATTCTCAGATCGTTGAGGCTGACGTCCAGCGTAGAGTAGCTGTTGGCGAAGGCGTACAGCGGCATATACTCGTTCAGCTTGCTAATCTCTTCGCAAAGCTCAAGGTTATATTTATCCCAGTCGAAAATGACGCCGCAAAGGCGGGAGTTATTTTCAATCAGCTTCAGCAGGTCTTCTCGGTCGTTTGGATAGACGATACGGAAATTTAAACCTTCCAGTGCACGATGCAGTTCACGAATAGGCTCTTCTTTAAAGTAGACGCCCATGTGGTTCATGATAGCAATAACGTTCATAGTCTTGTTCCTGGTAAAGTGGGCCCCTCCCGCTACGCTATAGCAGGTGACGAAAGGGGCTTTGAGAAAAAGGAGTTAGCGGTTAAAGCGCTTCAGCCGTATTGTTGTCGCTGTCGTTGTTCTGGCGCTGGTGCATTTTGCGACCGTAGAACATCAGGATGATCAGACTGACGATAAAGGTGCCGGAGAGTTCGAAGGAGCTGGCGCCCATCAGTGCGATGAAGCAAAATGCGCAGCCCAGTACAGAACAAATCAGGCTTACCGAGTTACGGATGTTGAACCCTTCGAAGCGAATCAGGTCAACACAGGAGTAGAAGTACGGCAGCATGGTAAGCAGTACGGCAATCCCGGTCAGTTCGCCGAACAGGTCGGACGCTTTACCGCCGCTGGAGTTCATGATGGTGATCAGAATCATCAGCGCCGTCATTTTCACCGCAGCCAACAGCAGACCTTTTTTCGGAATACCGTTTTTATCCATTTCACCGTAAATTTTCGGGAAGTTGCCGTCGTTGGCGGCGCGAACCCCAGCCTGGCCGACCAGCATCATCCAGGAGCCCAGAGACGTCAGGCAGGCGAAAGCGGTAAAGGCGGAAACCAGCGGCGCAGCCCAGCCACCCAGAATCGTGGAGGTACTGATAGCGAACGGCGCGCCGGAAGAGGCCATAACGGAAGCTGGGAACATC
Source organism: Salmonella sp. A29-2 (assembly GCF_020150755.1). Lineage (NCBI taxonomy): Bacteria > Pseudomonadati > Pseudomonadota > Gammaproteobacteria > Enterobacterales > Enterobacteriaceae > Salmonella > Salmonella sp. A29-2. Next base: position 1,241,018 of record NZ_CP083731.1, read on the forward strand.
CCGGCGATAACCTGAGTCGCGGCGATATAGATGATGCCTGCCAGCGCGGTACCCAGCATGGTTGCCAGCGGTACGGTGCGTTTCGGGTTTTTCACCATGCCGGTGCTGACGGCGGCAGACTCAACGCCAACGAACGCCCACAGGCAGAGCAGAATACTTTTAACAATGGCGTGAGAGTCGGTCGTCGTGGACGTGTTCCAGTTCGCGTGATAGGTCGCGATATCGAACCAATGCCAGCCGGCGACTGCGGTCAAGACTACCGGGATCAGCACCAGGAATAGGCCAATCGTTGTCAAGCGGCTGACCCAGGCCCCACCCAGCATATTAATAAAGGTGAACAGCCAGACGATAGCAATACAGGCAATACCTGCCGGTATTGGATTATTTAATGCCGGGAAGAACGTAGAAAGATAAGAAACAGCGGTAATACCGATGGCTAAGTTACCAATCCAGTTTGCGTGATAATAAAGAACGCCGGTCTGGAAACCAAACGCCGGAGATATTTCCCCAGCATAAGCGATAGGGCCACCCTGTTGAGGGTTTTTGGTTGCCAGCCTCGCATAAACATAAGCCAGCGACATTGCCCCAATAATAGAAATTACCCAGCCCCAGATGGCAATGCCACCAATACTGGCAAGGTTGGCGGGTAATAATGCAATCCCGCTCCCCATCATATTACCGGCAACGACGCCAGTACAGGCAAATAGCCCGATCTTTTTGACAGAACTCATGTTCATTTCTCCTGAGCTGTATTTTTAAGAACCGGGCTTATGCTTCATGTATGCTGCGTGCCCGTTCAACTGTCGACAAGATTAACGAATGGGTTGAGATAAGTCCTAAAGAAAAAGTGAAATAAACACAAACATGAAAAAACTGATAGATTGATTTTTTTGAATTAACATATAAATATCATGGAAAATATCATGAAAGGATAAACATTGTTTAATTACAAAGGGTTATATTTACATTTCTTTGCGATGAATATGTTGCCAAAATTAACATAAGCTATTTTTGGCAACATATTTTTCACAAAATAAAAGCGAAAAATTTAATATCTTTTCGCTTTTATTTGTCATGGTTCAGCGTTAAATTTAATCTTCTGCCAGAAAACTATTCAGATAAGGGACAATTTTCTGAACGGATGTCTGAAATACGCCGTTCTCGATCCAGTACAGAGTGTTTTCACCTGGACGTAAATTAAAGGCGGTCAGATAGGCATCAGCGGCCAGACGATTCTCACCTTTCATTTCGTAAACTTTCCCCAACAGGACATAGTTAAACCACGACATTTCAAGCTCGATGCTTTTATTGATTTCCTCATACGCTGCATCGATATCACCTTTGCCCAAAAGATCAACGGTCTTGATTTTATAATAAACAGACGTTTTCTCAACGCCCGGAATTTGATCTATTTTTTTAAACTCTTCGTTCAGCGCAGCCACTTGTTCTTTATCAAACGGCTGTTGTGATTGCCGTAATACATCTACCAGCACTTTATATTCATAGGCATAGTTGAAATCAGGCGTTTCCTTAATAATGCCATTCAGAATATCGCTGGCTTTACTTAGCGCCTGCGCATCGCCGCTCAGAATAAGCTGGCGCGCCTCATAAAAACGCATCAGCGCGGTATTTTGCGGCGTTCTGAACAGGGCCAGTTGTTCTCGCATACGATTAGGCCAGGGCTGTGTTAAAACGAAAGACAGGCTATTAAACAGATCATCCTGGATGGACAACTGGTTAGTATTGGTGACGAAATAACGCTTATCCAGCATGGTTGAACCATCGGCGTTATCAATGAGCACAACAGACATAAAGCACTGCTGCGCCCGATAGTGGCGCTGATTGACAAACTGAATGGTTAACGTCTTACCGGAGCTGCTTGGCTCATTGACCCGGTAATTGGTTTTATCGTGCACCATAAAGGTCGAGTAGGTGTTCAGCAGGTCGGTGATTAAGCCGCCCAGACCGATGGCGTAGGACTCCTGCGAGACCCAGTTATTACAGGAATTGCCGCCTTCAAAACGAACATCTATATCTCGTGGGTTAAGTAATAACCGCGTTTTTGTTACCGCGGCATTATGATCTACCACCGACATCACGATAAACACCACCAGCGTCGCCAGCGAGAGTAGGAACATTACCCACGTCCAGAAAGCGGCGATACGCGGCTTTTTCGCCTTTTTAGTCGGCGTTTGCAAAGAGGCGGGCGGCACAGGCGTAGCGGCAGTAGCCCCCTCTGTCGGTTCTGCATTCGTTGCTGCGATCGGCGGCGGCGGCGACGTTGATGAATTATCGATCTCATCGCTATTTTCTTCGCACCAGATAACCGGCGCCGTCAGCTTATAGCCGCGTTTAGGTACGGTAACGATGTATTCCGCATTGCTGTCTCCGCCATCTCTTAATGATTTGCGTAGTTCAGAAATGCTTTGGGTGACAACATGGTTGGTCACGATGGTGCGCATCCAGACATGATCAATAATGTTATCCCGGCTTAACACTTCATCCGGATGATGCGCAAAATACATCAGAAGATCGATCAGCCGTGGTTCAAGAGTAATCTGGCGTCCCTGACGACTGATCTGATTAACAGAAGGTGTAACCAGCCACTCTCCAATGCGTACAACAGGTTGCTGCATAAAAAGATGCCCTAACGAGCTAAGTCAAACGTTAATAATAACACGATTTGCACAGACTTTTTTTATTCCCCTTTTTTGTAAAAGAAAGGCATAAAAAGCAGCGCAATAAGCAGGAGAACGGGGAGGAAAACGGGCGTTCGCCTTAACGATAACGCCCGTTTTTTCAGCGGATTTCTTGCAATTACAGCACTTTATGCGGGCCGAAGCATTCGTAATGAATGTTTTCGTTATTCACGCCAAGTGAAACCAGTTGTTTTGCGGCAAACTGCATAAAGCCTACCGGGCCGCAAAGATAGAACTGCATTGCCGGATCGCTGATCGCGGCTTCCAGTTTGCTTAAATCCATCAGCCCTTCGCTGTCAAAGACGCGTTGGGCGCGATCGGCCTCGGTTGGCTCGCGGTACCAGGTATGGGCAGTGAAACGCGGCAGTGTACGACCCAGCTCGCTCACTTCGTCGGCAAACGCATGGACGTCGCCGTTCTCCGCCGCGTGGAACCAGTTCACCTGCGCGGTATGCTGTCCTTTCGCCAGCGTATCGAGCATCGCTAACATCGGCGTCTGGCCGACGCCAGCGGAAATCAGCGAAACGGGGGTATCAGCGGCGACATTCATAAAGAAGTCACCTGCCGGCGCAGCCAGATGTACCACATCGCCTACGCTGGCGTGATGGTGTAACCAGTTTGATACCTGGCCGCCGTCTTCACGCTTCACGGCAATACGGTACCCTTTGCCATCGGGTTTACGGGTCAGTGAATATTGGCGGATCTCCTGATGCGCAAAACCTTCCGGCTTCAGCCAGACGCCCAGATACTGCCCGGGACGGTATTCCGCCACCGTACCGCCGTCGACCGGTTCAAACTCAAAGCTGGTGATCAGTGCGCTACGCGGGGTTTTCGCAACGATGCGGAAGGGGCGCGTGCCTTCCCAGCCGCCGTCTTTGCTGGCGTTCTCGTGATAAATCTCGGCTTCCCGATGGATAAAGACGTTAGCCAGTACGCCATAGGCTTTGCCCCACGCGTCCAGCACCTCCTGGCCCGGGTTGAACATTTCGTCCAGCGTCGCCAGCAGATGCGTCCCGACGATGTTGTACTGCTCCGGCTTAATCTGGAAGCTGGTGTGCTTCTGCGCGATTTTTTCTACCGCCGGCAGCAACGCCGGTAAATTTTCGATATTGCTGGCGTAGGCCGCGATAGCATTAAACAGGGCTTCACGCTGATCGCCGTTACGCTGGTTGCTCATATTGAAGATTTCTTTGAGCTCCGGGTTATGCGTAAACATACGGTCGTAGAAGTGGGCGGTCAGTTTCGGTCCTGTTTCAACCAGCAGGGGAATGGTGGCCTTTACTGTAGCGATGGTTTGTGCGTCAAGCATACGTGCTTCCTTTATGTGAAAATCTAATGATGTATATCAAATGCATCTTATAAAAATACCCTTGCATTGTAAATGGTTCTTCTCTGCTTTACGTTATGGATGTAACAACGTGAAAAATCTGCATCACAAAGCTGAAAAGAAATCCGTTGAAATTCGTCAGACTCTCGTTCAGGAAACCCTTATCTGATGCATAGGTAATCGTTTGCGTAAAAACCTTTGTCAAGACCTGTTATCGAAGAATGATTCGGTTATACTGTTGGCCGAAGTCCCACGGACTGCCTTTTCAGGCACAAATTTTATTGTTAGCTGAGTCAGGAGATGCGGATGTTAAAGCGTGAAATGAACATTGCCGATTATGATGCCGAGTTGTGGCAGGCTATGGAGCAGGAAAAAGTACGTCAGGAAGAGCACATCGAACTGATCGCCTCCGAAAACTACACCAGCCCGCGCGTGATGCAGGCGCAGGGGTCTCAGCTGACCAACAAATACGCTGAAGGATATCCGGGCAAGCGCTACTACGGCGGTTGCGAATACGTTGATGTCGTTGAGCAGCTGGCTATCGACCGCGCGAAAGAACTGTTCGGCGCCGACTACGCTAACGTGCAGCCGCACTCCGGTTCTCAGGCTAACTTCGCTGTTTACACCGCGCTGCTGCAGCCGGGCGATACCGTTCTGGGTATGAACCTGGCGCAGGGCGGCCACCTGACTCACGGCTCCCCGGTTAACTTCTCCGGTAAACTGTACAACATCGTACCTTACGGTATCGATGAGTCCGGTAAAATTGACTATGACGAGATGGCGAAGCTGGCCAAAGAGCACAAGCCGAAGATGATTATCGGTGGCTTCTCTGCCTACTCTGGCGTGGTTGACTGGGCAAAAATGCGTGAAATCGCTGACAGCATCGGCGCATACCTGTTTGTCGACATGGCGCACGTGGCGGGCCTGATTGCCGCAGGCGTTTACCCGAACCCGGTTCCGCACGCTCACGTTGTCACCACCACCACCCACAAAACCCTGGCGGGTCCGCGCGGCGGCCTGATCCTGGCGAAGGGCGGCGATGAAGAGCTGTATAAAAAACTGAACTCCGCCGTGTTCCCAAGCGCGCAGGGCGGCCCGCTGATGCACGTGATCGCGGGTAAAGCGGTAGCGCTGAAAGAAGCGATGGAGCCGGAGTTCAAAGTTTACCAGCAGCAGGTGGCGAAAAACGCCAAAGCGATGGTAGAAGTGTTCCTGAACCGCGGCTACAAAGTGGTGTCTGGCGGCACTGAAAACCACCTGTTCCTGCTGGACCTGGTGGATAAAAACCTGACCGGTAAAGAAGCTGACGCCGCGCTGGGCCGCGCCAACATCACCGTAAACAAAAACAGCGTGCCGAACGATCCTAAGAGCCCATTCGTGACCTCCGGTATCCGTATCGGTTCTCCGGCGGTCACTCGTCGCGGCTTCAAAGAAGCGGAAGTGAAAGAGCTGGCTGGCTGGATGTGTGACGTGCTGGACAACATCAATGATGAAGCCACCATTGAACGCGTGAAAGCGAAAGTGCTGGATATCTGCGCCCGCTTCCCGGTTTACGCGTAAGCGCTTGTGTTGTGAGAATGGCCCGATGGCGCTGCGTCTGTCGGGCATTACTTATGCGCCATAACGTGACGCCGCCGGAAGTCATTATCCGGCGGCGTTGCCGTTTGAACTTCTCCCTCCGCTTGTTAATCTTATGTTACCCTTGCCAGCGCAACCGTTTACCGCCAGACTATCGCCTCCAAACGGGAGGGAATCATGGCATTGCATTCCACGCGCTGGCTGGCGCTCAGTTATTTCACCTACTTCTTTAGTTACGGTATTTTTCTGCCCTTCTGGAGCGTCTGGCTCAAAGGTCTTGGGCTAACGCCGGAAACCATCGGTCTTCTGCTGGGCGTGGGTCTGGTCGCGCGTTTTCTCGGTAGTCTGCTCATTGCGCCTCGCGTAAGCGATCCTTCGCGGTTGATCTCCGCGCTGCGCGTACTGGCATTGCTGACGCTGGTATTTGCGCTGGCATTTTGGGCAGGAACGCATGTCGCGTGGCTAATGGTGGTGATGGTTGGGTTTAACCTCTTCTTTTCACCACTGGTGCCGCTGACCGATGCGCTGGCCAATACCTGGCAAAAGCAAATTACCCTGGACTATGGTCGGGTGCGGCTGTGGGGGTCCATCGCCTTCGTGATAGGGTCGGCGCTGACCGGTAAGCTGGTGAGTTTATACGATTACCAGGCGATTCTGGCGCTACTGACGCTCGGCGTCGCCTCGATGTTGCTGGGTATGTTGTTACGTCCCAGCGTGCCGCCACAAGGGGAAAGCCGTCAGCAGGAGAGCGCAGGCTGGCCCGCCTGGCGTACGCTGGTGGCACAAAGTTGGCGTTTTCTCGCCTGCGTCTGTTTGCTGCAAGGGGCGCACGCCGCCTACTACGGTTTTAGCGCCATCTACTGGCAGGGGGCTGGCTATTCAGCATCGGCGGTCGGCTATTTATGGTCGTTGGGCGTGGTGGCGGAAGTGATCATTTTCGCCCTGAGTAAAAAGCTATTCCGCCGGTTTAGCGCCCGCGACTTGCTGTTGCTTTCCGCTGTGTGCGGCGTGGTACGCTGGGGACTTATGGGCTGGAGTACGGCGTTGCCGTGGCTGATTGTGATACAAATCCTGCACTGTGGCACGTTTACCGTTTGCCATCTGGCCGCTATGCGCTATATCGCTGCGCGTCAGGGAAGCGAGGTGATTCGTTTGCAGGCCGTCTATTCCGCTGTGGCGATGGGCGGCAGTATCGCGATTATGACGGTATTTGCCGGTTTTCTGTATCAACATCTGGGCGGCGGCGTATTCTGGATTATGGCGCTGGTGGCATTGCCCGCTATCTTCCTTCGGCCCAAAGTGGTTGCCGCGTCATGATTCCAGGATCTTGCGGATCTGCTGCTGTTGGTGCTCTGTGAGGGCGCGATCCGCATGAATTAATGGCGGTGAGAAGAGCGGTAGCGGCGTGGCGTAAGGGGTAACAATCAGCGCTACGCCGCGCGGGCATCCCTCTTTTTGAAACGCCTGGAGCGATATCCGTCTGATATTCAGCGGCAACAGGGTCAGTTCACGCAGTTGCTGCTCAATATGCGTCTCCAGCGCATCATTTTTATCCGCTAACAATACGATCTGTCTCTCATGCAAATCGTTATCCTGCATTAGCCAGGCGCCGAAAATCACAGCCACCAGCCCCGTCTCTTCCTCGGAAAAGTGGATACCATATTCGGCTTCAAACCCGGCGAGCGCCTCACGTGTGGTGCGAACCAGACGCGGATAAAGACGGTTAAACTCTTCCGGAAGCGTATTATCGATGCCAATCGTGAATAAACTTCGGTTCAGCGCCTGGGCGAGATGGACATACAGCTGATCGTTAAGCCCTTGTTCGTCGCTGAAGCGTACGTTCCCTTTTTCTCGAAAGCGCAGCACCAGCCGCGCCACCTCCAGTCGCAGTTGCTGCGCCCGTTGATGCGTGTCGCGAATCGGGTCGGGGAGGCGAATCATTGAAAACAGTAACGCCATAAACAGCGCTTCATTGAGCGGTGCGGCCTGCATCACGTGGCGTTGCCAGTGACGACCAATTTCCTGGGCGAGTGGATATTCCGCGCACGACTGCGCCCAAATCTGCTGCACAGGGTTGAATTCCGGGGTGATGCCGGCATGGTGTTGTAGCAGACAATACTGTAAAAAGAGACGCAGGAACTGCACGTCGCGATGTTCAAATGGTTTTTGCAACCGGCGGGCGCACAGATTAATGAGCGCGTGCAGATTAATATCGTCATACAGCGGACGCGCGATACCGCGCTGCTTTAGCGCGTTTTTTAAGGCCGGGGTAAACTGTTGCGTGACGAAGGTCGGGCATAAACGCAGGCCGCGCCTGAGCCAGTGTAAAAGGCAAAGGCGCTGATCGAGTGCTGTACCTTCGATCCGATAGCAACCGTTCTGGCATGTTGTGATGGCAAGGCGATGATAGCGCTGGATCTCCAGGCTTGTCTCAGTGATATCCTCACGGGCAGTATCATCATCAACGCCATTAAGCGCGCTGAAGATTTCCACCGTGGCAATTGGCTCCGGCTGGAAAAGCGTCAGCAATACCTGACAGCGGCGCTGGGGAGCGGAAAGTACAGATGGTGGGGCAATTGTCGGCATCATCTGTCAGGTCTCCCGTTAGTTTGTCTGGTAAGGATAGCTAAAGTTTGCGTGTGAAAAATGTGATAAGCGTGCTTTTAGGCCAGGAATGCTGAGGAACGTCACAGAATTTTTATCGCGAGGAACAGATGAAGCCAGTGAAACGCAGCGCCTTAACACTATTTCTTGCCGTTTTATCTTTCGTGGCGGCGGCGCATCCGCACAGCTTCATCCGTCTGCAAACGCAGGTGGTCAGTGAAAATGAGCAATTTGTGGCGTTAAAAATGCGCTGGACAATGGACGCGCTGACGTCCGCAGATCTGCTGTATGACGCCGGAAACGCGGCACCGGGGTCAGAAATATGGAAAAAGTTGGCGGCGGAAGTGATGGCTAACGTACTTGGGCAGCACTACTTTACAGAAGTGTGGCGCAATGGCGCGAAAGTGAAGTTTAAAAACAGGCCGACAGAATACGGTATGACGCGTGACGCGCATCAGGCGGTATTGACCTTTACGCTACCGCTGGCTGAACCGCAGCCGTTAAGCGGACAGACTTATACCTTTTCAACGTTTGATCCCTCTTATTATGTCGATATGCATTATGACCAGGACAGCGATATCACGATGCCGGAACCGCTGCGCGAAAAGTGTCGGATTCAGGTTTATACTCCTGCGCCCGGCGAAGAGACGCTACGTTTCGCCCAGTCGCTGGATAAAGAGGACGCGCCGCCGGAGGATATGGATTTAGGTAAACAGTTTGCCCAAACGGTGACCTTGCAATGTCAGTAATTTTTTCTCAACGCACTCCGGGGCGACGCTGGCTCTCGCTGTGGCCATTGGCGTTATTCCTGCTGCTGATGCTGGTTGGCGGTCTGTGGATATGGCAGGCCTGGCCGCAGGTGATGTTGAAAAGCGCTCTTTGGCAGCGGGACGTAAATCAGCAGTTGAGCGCGCTGCTTAATGCGGTGGCGACGCATCCTGAGCGGGCGGGCGGATCGTTGCTTCTGCTGAGTTTTATGTATGGCGTGCTTCATGCGCTGGGGCCGGGACACGGCAAAGTGGTGATCGCGACATGGCTGGCGACGCATCCTTCGAAGCTGAAATCAAGTATCGTGCTAACCCTCGCCGCCGCGTTATTACAGGGGCTCGTGGCTATCGGGTTGGTGGTGGGCGTGCTGACCGTATTGCAACTTCCGGCCAGGCAGCTCCATCTGAGCGGTTTCTGGCTGGAAAAGGGGAGCTATGCGTTAGTTGGCGGGCTGGGCATCTTGCTGTGCTGGCGGGCCATAAAAAGGTTACGCGCGCTGCTACGTAAACCTGCCTTTATCGCTTTTACGCCGCGCCATGTTCACCATGAAAAATGCGGCTGCGGACATCAGCATTTACCGACGCAGGAACAATTGCATAGCGGCGATGACTGGCGCGCGCGACTCATGATCGTACTGTCTATGGGGATGCGGCCCTGTTCCGGCGCGATAATGGTGCTGTTATTCAGTAAAGTGATTGGCGTTTTTAGCTGGGGAATGGCGTCGGTACTGGCAATGGCGGCGGGAACCTCGCTAACGATTACCTCGCTGGCGCTGCTGGTACACACTTTTCGTGCTCTGGCGGTGAAACTCAGTGGAAACAAAGCGCCGGCGTTATGGCGGCAGGTAGGCTGGTCAACGCTGGCGCTGGCCGGAGGGGTCATACTGCTTGTTGCGGCGCTGGTCATGTGGTTTAGCGTGCCGCAGCCTGTGGGCGGGCTGCGGCCATGGCGTGGTTGATTAGTGCCCGGCGGGTTTGAGATGCATCCGCGCGACGGATTCGTCTTCGGCCCAGTAAATGCGTTCGGCGACCATCGCTTCCGGATTGAGCTGAACGCCGCGCAGTACCCGTTCTTTAAAACGCAGGTAGCCGCCTTTGTCGATCAGATGGCCCATATGGAGATAGATCGGTTTTCCGCCGAGCATCTCTTTTTCAAATTCATACAGGTTAACGATCACCTGCTTTATCACATCTTCAGTCACCCAGTTGAGGAAGAGCTTGCCGACGCGCGGCGTCTTTTTACTGGTGCGTCCGCCCAGACGGACTTGCCAGAGCTGATCCGGCTTACGTTGCCAGGCCAGCGTCGGACAGGCCAGCACGCACTCGCCGCAGCCGATACAGGCGGACTCTTCTTTGACCGCTTTGCCGTTCTTCAGCGCCAGGCAGCCTACCGCGTGGTGACTACAGGCCTTCACGCAGGCGCCGCAGCCGATACAACGATCGGCAGTGAAGCGCATTTTCGCCACTCCAATAATTCCCAGATCGGCCATTGACGCCTTCGCGCAATCATTCGGGCAGCCAACGATGACCGTTTTGAGATGATAAGGGCTGGGATAGACCAGTTTTTCAAGACGACGGGACAGACCGGTCGTGTCAGTGTTGGCTTTCTGGCAAATGCGGTTCCCCTGACAGGCGACAATATTTCGCCCGCCAATAGCGAGATAGCCCGCTTTGGTATCCTCAACCTGGACGTCGCACAGTTCTATTTCAATCTCGCGAAGAAATGGCTCCAGCGCAGCGTTCACGTTGTCGATATCTTCGTAACGGATACCCGGCATCGCCAGCTTCTGGCGGGTAGTGAGGTGAATTTGTCCGTTGCCCCAGGTTTCGGCGATGTCACGCGCCACCGTTAGCAAATGCGCAGGCAAAATACCACCGGGAATGCGGACGCTGATCATGGCTTCGCCGCGCACTTTTGACAGGCGATATTCGTTTTTCGCACGGGCTTTAATGATATCAATATCAATGCTCATGATGTTCTCCTTAATCGGCAAAACGTTGCGCGACGGCGTAGTTAAATATCGGGCCGTCGGTGCAGACATACACTTCGCCCATACGGCAGTGGCCGCACTTCCCTACGGAGCAAGCCATCCGGCGTTCGTAGTCCACCCAGATTTGCTCCGGCTTGAGCCCTTTTTGCAGCAGCATTTTTACGGTAAAGGTAATCATTATTGGCGGCCCAACGACGATGGCCTGCATGGTGTCGATATCGCTAAGCGTCATGTCGGCAAGCCGATCGGTCACCCGGCCAATCTGGTAACGGTCATCAGCCTCGCCTTCATCCAGCGTGAGCACCAGATTATGTTTGCCGTGCCACGTCGCCATTTCTTCTTTGTACAGCACGCAATCGCGATTTTTATAGCCGAGAATCATATCCAGTTGACCAATTTCCTGGGGATTCTCAACGAAATAGCGCATTAAGCCTTTCACCGGCGCGACGCCCGTGCCGCCTGCGACAACCAGTAAGGGTTTATGGCGCAGCGTATCGACCGGATAGCCATTGCCATAGCAGCCGCGTAGCCATACGTTGTCGCCTTCTTTCAGCGTAAAGAGGGCGCTGGTCACTTTTCCGACATTACGAATCAGCAGATCTATCCAGCCGTCGCCATAGTCGGAAACGGAGATGGGCGCTTCGCCAACGCGCGGCAGCGACACCTCAACAAATTGCCCCCAGTGCGCGGGAAAATCGACGGCCACGCGGAAATTCCACTCCAGCGGCGTGTGGCGAGTAATACTGAGGATGCGGTACGCCGCAGGCAGCAAACTGTGCTGCGGTTTATCATGACAGGAACAATGTGACATGCGTTATGCCTCCTCTGCCAGCGCCTGCCGAACGGCAGCAGTCATTTTATTGATAATCAAAGAAAATTTGATGTATTGCGGGCAGCGATCGTCGCAGCGGCCGCAGCCGACGCACATATGTTCAATGCCGTTGCGCGCTTTGTAGTCATTGACCTTATGCAGGGCGCGGTAGCGCAGACGCTCGCCGGGTTTTTCGCGAAAACCATGACCGCCGGCCATGTCGCTAAAGCCCGGCACCATGCAGCTTGCCCACTGGCGACGGCGTTCGCCGCGCTGCGGATTTTCATCATAGGCGACGTCAAAGACGCTATAGCAGGTACAGGTTGGGCACCCGGTAGTGCAGCGGCCACAACTGATGCAGCGGCTGTCGTAGGCGTCCCATAGCGGGTGGCGGGTGAGAATGTCGCGAATTTTTTGCGGATCGCGGCAAACGCTGTCCGGCGTGACGACGGTTTCCCGGTTTTCGCTGACGAAAGAGGGGGTATAGTCAGCCTCCTGCCCCAGCCCTTGTATCGCCGCCTCGATAAAGGGATCGCGGATGCTGACAAGCGCGCCCTCATCGCTAAAACGCATGGCGGCGCTATAACAGTCAGTTTTATTGGTACCCATTGAGACGCAGAAACAATTTTCGAAGCTTTCTTCACACTCAATAAGGACGAAACGAATATGCTCCCGTAGCAGTTGGTAACTGTAATCGGAATTATTCCCATTTGATAAATACATATAATCCAGCCGCGACATGGCGTTAATGTCGCAGGCGCGGGCAAAGATGATTATCGGGGAAGTGTCTGTCTCGGCAATTTGGATGGTGTCTTTATCGAAATAAAAGAGCGTTTCGGTGATAGGGGCGATAATGGTATTCGGCGACATGTGCGATTTCTCGTGCCAGATGAGATCGCGCCAGCCGCTAATCCGTTGATAAATAATGTTGTCAGTGTCGGAAAAACGTCCGCCGCGAAACTCTGCGGACGGGGCAAACACGCGCCATTTTTTGTTTAATCGCTGGATAAGCAAACTAAACTCGTCAGGCGTAATTTTGATAGCCATCACATACTCCACAGTAATATTCAGGAAAAACAAATGAAAATAAATTGTTATAAAAATCAGTTGAATATTACTGTTACGCTAGCGCTAATCCACCGCCTTCGCTAACGGGAAAAAATGGTTTTTACTATCGGTATAATAAATATATTCTTAATCATAAAATATGCATATATACAGCGTCGCGCTATTTAGCGGATAGCGCGGTCTGAATAAATTTAATCATTGCATCACGGTAAAGGTTTGCATAACGTCCGGAAAAAGCATCAATGTGATCGCCGTCAGGAATGAAGATTTTTTGTTTGGGCTCCCGGGCGAGGGCATACAATTTCTCACTGTCCTGCCAGGGAATAACATGGTCTGCCGTGCCATGAAGAATCAATACCGGAATGGGGCTGACGCTGGCAATATTGCGATCCGCGCTATAGCGGTCATCAAGCAAATAGCCGCTGCCCGGGATCATCTGGTTGGCGATGGAGGAATAGGATAAAAACGTTGAGTCGAGGATAATCGCACGTATGCCCGCCTGGTCGGCGTAGCGCATATTTGCGCAGCCTACGCAGTGGCCTACGGCGGCCAGCACATTATTACCGCCCAGGCTCTGCCCCAGCAGTACCAGGCGCTCGGGGTTAACGTCGGCACGATGCCGCACATAATCTATCGCGCTTTTCGTATCATCCAGTAGCCCTTCTTGTGATGGGGTGCCCTCCGATTCGCCAAAACCACGGTAATCAAACATAAACAGGTTTACGTTGCGTTCTGGCAGCCAGCTGACTAACGGCCAGTGCGCCGACATATTTCCGGCGTTGCCATGGACATGAATCACCGTCGCGACGGCGTTTTCCGGCCTGCCGAAAGCAGTGGGAATAAACCAGCCGTGCAGATGCGTGCCATCTTTGGCGGTAAAGGTAATGGATTCAGCTTCGGCAGGGGCTGGCCCATAGACTTTATTGTCCGGGTAATAAAAGGCATTGATCGCTACGCGGGGTAGCAGGTAAATACAGACCACAATAATAAACAGAATAAAAAGGGATTTGACGATGCGTCGGGTATGTTGAAGGGTCATGTTCGCTTCCTTGCCGCTTTATGCCAATAGCGGAGCAGGGAGCGATCGTACAAAAACATGCAGGCAAGTAAAGCGATGAGGCTGTGTTTAGGAAAAACGCCTGAAAAGGCACGGCGGATGAGTGGCCCCATCCGCCGAAGAGACTTAGCGCTTCAGCGCATCGCTCAGTTCGTCGCGCATATTCGCCAGCATGGCTTTAACGACGCGCGGATTCCCCGCCACGATATTACCGGTCATCATGTAGTTATGACCGCCGGTGAAATCGCTGACGATACCGCCCGCTTCACGAACCAGCAGTTCGCCCGCGGCGAAATCCCACGGACGAAGGCCAATTTCAAAGAAACCATCGACACGACCTGCAGCCACATAGGCCAGATCCAGCGCGGCGGAACCGGTGCGGCGGAAATCGGCGCATTCGGTGAACAGCTTGCCGATAATATTAATGTAGGTGGTCGCGTATTGTTTGGCTTTGAACGGGAAGCCGGTAGCGAGAATAGTGCCGTCCAGATCGCGAGCGGTACTGCCGCGCAGACGGTAGCCGTTCAGCTGCGCGCCCTGACCGCGGGTGGCGGTGAACAGTTCGTTACGCATCGGATCGTAAACGACAGCCACTTCAGTACGGCCTTTAATGCGTACAGCAATGGAAACAGCGAAGTGTGGCAGACGTTTGATGAAGTTGGTGGTGCCATCCAGCGGATCGATAACCCATTGAACATCCTGATCTGTGCCAACGTGCTCACCGCTTTCTTCGGTGATAATAGTGTGTTGCGGGTAAGATTTGCGAATGGTGTCGATAATTACCGCTTCAGCGGCCTTATCTACGTTGGTCACAAAATCGTTACTGCCTTTTTGGCTCGCTTCTACAGCGTCCGGAGTTTCATAGTTTTTGGCAATTACATTACCCGCCTTGCGCGCTGCGCGCACGGCGATGGTCAGCATCGGATGCATCGGTCTCTCTCACTGGATGTTAAAGAACGGGAAAACGGCGCAGAGTATAGCAGCGAGATCGGAATCTGTCTTGGTTTTATGGTAAGATGTCAGAATAATCTTTAGCTGAAGAAAGACAATGCTGCAAAACATTCGAATTGTGCTGGTGGAAACCTCCCACACCGGCAATATGGGCTCTGTGGCTCGCGCTATGAAAACCATGGGCTTAACTAACCTGTGGCTGGTAAACCCGTTAGTGAAACCGGACTCCCAGGCCATCGCCCTGGCGGCAGGCGCCAGCGATGTGATCGGTAATGCGCAGATCGTTGATACGCTGGACGAAGCGTTGGCTGGCTGTAGCCTGGTGGTCGGCACCAGCGCCCGTTCCCGCACTCTGCCGTGGCCGATGCTTGATCCGCGCGAGTGCGGCTTAAAAAGCGTGGCGGAAGCGGCAAATACGCCGGTTGCGCTGGTTTTTGGTCGTGAGCGTGTCGGGCTGACTAACGATGAGTTGCAAAAATGCCATTATCACGTCGCGATTGCCGCTAACCCGGAGTACAGCTCGTTGAATCTGGCGATGGCGGTACAGGTCATCGCGTATGAAGTCCGTATGGCCTGGCTGGCGACGCAGGAAAACGGCGACGCGGCAGATCATGAAGAGACGCCGTATCCGCTGGTGGACGATCTTGAACGTTTCTACGGCCACCTGGAGCAGACGTTGCTCTCCACTGGCTTTATTCGCGAAAACCATCCGGGGCAGGTGATGAATAAATTGCGCCGTCTGTTTACCCGCGCCCGCCCGGAAAGCCAGGAGTTGAATATTCTGCGTGGGATTCTGGCGTCTATTGAGCAGCAGAATAAAGGCAAGTAACCGCGTCAATATCGCACGGAACGCTAAATACCTGACTAATTTACTCAAGTAAATAGTTGACCAAATTACTCGGGAATGTCAGACTTGTCCCTGCTATGCAATACCCCCATTTTACAATAAAAAACCCCGGGCAGGGGCGAGTTTGAGGTTAAGTAAGACATGAGACTGACATCTAAAGGGCGTTATGCCGTGACCGCAATGTTAGACGTTGCGCTCAACTCCGAAGCGGGCCCGGTACCGTTGGCTGATATTTCTGAACGTCAGGGGATTTCCCTTTCTTATCTGGAACAGCTATTTTCCCGTTTACGTAAAAACGGTCTGGTTTCCAGCGTACGCGGGCCAGGCGGCGGTTATCTGCTGGGTAAAGATGCTGGCAGTATTGCGGTCGGCGAAGTGATCAGCGCGGTTGATGAATCCGTTGACGCGACCCGTTGCCAGGGGAAAGGCGGCTGCCAGGGCGGCGATAAATGCCTGACCCATGCGCTGTGGCGTGATTTAAGCGATCGTCTGACCGGTTTTCTCAACAATATTACTTTAGGCGAGCTGGTGAATAACCAGGAAGTTCTGGATGTGTCTGGTCGCCAGCACACGCATGACGCGCCGCGCGCCAGTGGTCGTGCGCAGGACGCTATCGACGTTAAATTACGCGCTTAATTAAAATATTACGCCATCTCTTCTGGTGGCCTCATGCGGTGAATGCCGCGGTCGTCTGAAGGATGAAGCGTAAAAAAGAATTCAGAATCAGGCCGGGACGCGGACGTCCCGTCAACACGGTCGTACATCCAGCCGGTTGCCTGATTCCTTGCATTGAGTGATGTACGGAGTTTAAGAGCAATGAAATTACCGATTTATCTCGACTACTCCGCAACCACGCCGGTGGACCCGCGTGTTGCCGAGAAAATGATGCAGTTTCTGACCCTGGACGGAACCTTTGGGAACCCGGCGTCTCGTTCACACCGTTTCGGCTGGCAGGCTGAAGAAGCCGTCGATATCGCCCGCAACCAGATTGCTGAACTGGTCGGCGCCGACCCGCGTGAAATCGTCTTTACCTCAGGGGCGACGGAGTCCGATAACCTGGCGATTAAAGGCGCTGCCAACTTTTATCAGAAAAAAGGCAAGCACATCATCACCAGCAAGACCGAGCACAAAGCGGTGCTGGACACCTGCCGTCAGCTTGAGCGCGAAGGGTTTGAAGTGACCTACCTGGCGCCGCAGCGCAACGGCATCATCGATCTCAACGAGCTCGAAGCAGCGATGCGTGACGACACCATTCTGGTTTCCATCATGCACGTGAACAACGAAATCGGCGTGGTGCAGGATATCGCGACCATCGGCGAAATGTGCCGCGCGCGCGGTATCATCTACCACGTTGACGCCACCCAGAGCGTGGGCAAACTGCCTATCGACCTGAGCCAACTGAAAGTGGATCTGATGTCCTTCTCCGGTCATAAAATTTATGGTCCGAAAGGCATTGGCGCGCTGTATGTGCGTCGTAAGCCGCGTATTCGCATTGAAGCGCAGATGCATGGCGGCGGGCACGAACGCGGTATGCGCTCTGGTACGCTGCCTGTTCACCAGATCGTCGGCATGGGCGAAGCTTACCGTATCGCGAAAGAAGAGATGGAGACCGAAATGGCCCGTCTGCGTGGTCTGCGTAACCGTCTGTGGAACGGCATCAAAGATATTGAAGAAGTTTACCTGAACGGCGACCTTGAGCAGGGCGCGCCAAACATTCTCAACGTGAGCTTTAACTACGTTGAAGGCGAGTCGCTGATCATGGCGCTGAAAGACCTGGCGGTCTCTTCCGGTTCCGCCTGCACCTCCGCCAGTCTGGAACCGTCCTACGTGCTGCGCGCGTTGGGCATGAATGACGAGCTGGCGCATAGCTCTATCCGTTTCTCTTTAGGTCGTTTTACCACTGAAGAAGAGATCGACTACACCATTGATCTGGTTCGTAAATCCATTGGCCGTCTGCGTGACCTTTCTCCACTGTGGGAAATGTACAAGCAGGGTGTGGATCTGAACAGCATCGAATGGGCACATCATTAATCGGTATCGGAATCAGGAGAATTTATAATGGCTTACAGCGAAAAAGTAATCGATCACTATGAGAACCCGCGTAACGTAGGGTCGTTTGACAACAACGACGATAACGTGGGAAGCGGCATGGTTGGCGCTCCGGCCTGCGGCGACGTCATGAAGTTGCAGATTAAAGTTAACGATGAAGGTATCATTGAAGATGCGCGCTTCAAGACTTACGGCTGCGGTTCCGCTATCGCCTCCAGTTCTCTGGTAACGGAGTGGGTGAAAGGGAAATCCCTGGACGAAGCGCAGGCGATTAAAAACACCGACATTGCAGACGAACTGGAGCTGCCGCCGGTGAAAATTCACTGCTCTATTCTGGCGGAAGACGCGATTAAAGCCGCTATTGCGGATTACAAAAGCAAACGCGAAGCGAAATAAAATAGAACGTTAACATTGAGGTTTTGTTATGTCGATTACACTTAGCGACAGTGCAGCAGCGCGAGTTAATACCTTCCTGGCCAACCGTGGTAAAGGGTTTGGTCTGCGTCTGGGCGTGAGAACCTCCGGCTGCTCAGGTATGGCTTATGTACTGGAATTTGTTGACGAGCCAACGGCGGAAGACACCGTGTTTGAAGACAAAGGCGTTAAGGTAGTGGTTGACGGCAAGAGCCTGCAATTTCTGGACGGTACACAGCTGGACTTCGTAAAAGAAGGTCTGAACGAAGGGTTTAAATTCTCCAACCCGAATGTGAAAGATGAGTGTGGTTGCGGCGAAAGCTTCCACGTGTAACCGTGTTCCGCTGTTATACCGAGCATTCGTGCTGCAGAAAAGCGGCAAGCGAGTGAATCCCCAGGCGCTTACTTGAGTAAGTGACTGGGGGAACCCGCGCAGACAACGCATCTGCGGCGCGAAGTAAGAAGGTATAACCCCACCGTGGTCGCCTGCGTGTGGGGTTTGTTCTGACAGGCTATCCCTGAGAATGTTATGGATTACTTCACCCTCTTTGGCTTACCAGCCCGTTATCAGATTGACACCCAGGCGCTGAGCCTTCGTTTTCAGGATCTGCAACGCCAGTATCACCCTGACAAATTTGCCAATGGCACCCAGGCGCAGCAGCTTGCCGCCGTCCAGCAATCCGCCACGATCAACCAGGCCTGGCAAACGCTGCGTCACCCTTTGACGCGCGCGGAGTATCTGCTTTCCTTACACGGGTTCGATCTGGCCAGCGAGCAGCATACGGTACGCGACACAGCGTTTCTGATGGAACAACTCACGCTTCGCGAAGAGCTGGACGATATCGAACAATCAAAAGACGACGCGCGGCTGGAAAGCTTCATCAAACGCGTACAAAAGATGTTTGATGCTCGTCTTCAGCAAATGGTGGAACAGTTGGACAACGCCGCGTGGGACGCGGCGGCGGATACGGTGCGCAAACTGCGGTTTCTCGATAAACTGCGAAGCAGCGCAGAACAACTCGAAGAAAAGCTGCTCGATTTTTAACTGGAATCTAACATGGCCTTATTACAAATTAGTGAGCCTGGTCTGAGCGCCGCGCCGCATCAGCGTCGTCTGGCGGCGGGCATCGACTTAGGCACTACCAACTCTCTGGTTGCGACAGTTCGCAGCGGCCAGGCGGAAACTCTGCCTGACCACGAAGGGCGCCACCTGTTGCCTTCAGTGGTTCACTATCAGCAGCAGGGCCATACGGTCGGTTACGCTGCGCGTGACAATGCCGCGCAGGATACGGCCAACACTATCAGCTCTGTGAAACGCATGATGGGACGCTCGCTGGCGGATATCCAGGCGCGCTATCCGCATCTGCCTTACCGGTTTAAGGCAAGCGTTAATGGGCTGCCGATGATTGACACGGCGGCTGGATTGCTCAATCCGGTACGCGTATCGGCTGATATTCTCAAAGCGCTGGCCGCGCGGGCTAGCGAATCGCTCTCCGGCGAGCTGGATGGCGTGGTGATTACCGTTCCCGCCTATTTCGATGATGCCCAACGTCAGGGGACGAAAGACGCCGCGCGGCTGGCGGGCCTGCATGTACTGCGCCTGCTCAACGAACCGACGGCGGCGGCGATTGCCTACGGTCTGGACTCAGGCAAAGAAGGCGTTATTGCTGTTTACGATCTCGGCGGCGGTACCTTCGATATCTCTATTTTACGCCTGAGCCGCGGGGTGTTTGAAGTGCTGGCGACGGGCGGTGATTCTGCGCTCGGCGGCGACGACTTTGACCATCTGCTGGCGGACTATATTCGCGAGCAGGCGGGAATTGCCGATCGTAGCGACAATCGCGTTCAGCGCGAACTGCTGGATGCCGCGATTGCGGCGAAAATCGCCTTAAGCGATGCCGATACCGTTCGCGTTAACGTTGCGGGCTGGCAGGGGGAGATCACTCGCGAGCAGTTTAACGATCTCATTTCCGCGCTGGTTAAGCGCACGCTATTGGCCTGCCGTCGCGCATTGAAAGATGCTGGCGTTGAGCCCCAGGACGTTCTGGAAGTGGTCATGGTCGGCGGTTCGACCCGTGTACCGCTGGTTCGTGAGCGGGTGGGCGAATTTTTTGGCCGCACGCCGTTAACCGCTATCGACCCGGATAAAGTGGTCGCTATCGGCGCAGCGATTCAGGCCGATATTCTGGTCGGCAACAAGCCGGACAGCGAAATGCTGCTGTTGGACGTGATTCCACTCTCTCTTGGGCTGGAAACGATGGGCGGCCTGGTGGAAAAAGTCATTCCGCGCAACACCACTATCCCGGTGGCGCGCGCGCAGGATTTCACCACCTTCAAAGACGGCCAGACCGCGATGTCTATCCATGTGATGCAGGGCGAACGCGAACTGGTGCAGGACTGCCGCTCGCTGGCGCGCTTTGCGCTGCGCGGGATTCCGCCGCTGCCGGCGGGCGGGGCGCATATTCGCGTGACCTTCCAGGTAGACGCCGATGGCCTGTTGAGCGTCACCGCAATGGAAAAATCCACCGGCGTCGAGGCCTCCATTCAGGTCAAACCTTCCTATGGCCTGACCGATGGCGAAATCGCCTCGATGATCAAGGATTCCATGAGTTTTGCCGAGCAGGACGTGAAAGCGCGTATGCTGGCGGAGCAAAAAGTCGAAGCCGCGCGCGTGCTGGAAAGTTTGACCGGCGCGCTAACTGCCGACGCCGCGCTGTTAAGCGCCGCAGAACGTCAATGCATTGATGATGCCGCCGCACATTTAAGCGCGGTCGCACAAGGCGATGATGTTGACGCCATAGAACAAGCCATTAAAAACGTAGATAAACAAACCCAGGAATTTGCCGCTCGCCGCATGGACCAGTCGGTTCGTCGCGCGTTGAAAGGCCATTCCGTAGACGAGGTTTAACATGCCGAAGATTGTTATTCTGCCTCATCAGGATCTTTGTCCGGATGGCGCAGTTCTGGAAGCTGAGACCGGTGAAACCATTCTTGACGTTGCGCTGCGCAACGGCATCGAGATTGAACACGCCTGTGAGAAATCGTGCGCCTGCACCACCTGTCACTGTATTGTACGTGAAGGCTTCGACTCCTTGCCGGAAAGTTCGGAAGAAGAAGACGATATGCTGGATAAAGCGTGGGGGCTGGAGCCGGAAAGTCGACTGAGCTGCCAGGCCCGCGTTACCGACGACGATCTGGTTATCGAAATTCCACGTTACACAATCAACCATGCGCGTGAGCATTAACAGAGGGTAGTATGGGACTCAAGTGGACCGATAGCCGCGAGATCGGCGAAGCGTTATACGACGCATATCCTGATGTCGATCCTAAAACCGTTCGTTTCACCGATCTGCATCAGTGGATCTGCGAACTGGACGATTTTGACGACGACCCTAACGCATCCAATGAAAAAATTCTGGAGGCGATTCTGCTAGTCTGGTTGGATGAAGCAGAGTAAGTCAAATAACGGGCTGCCCTACGGCGGCCCGTTTGCTAATAAGGAAAATAACAATGACAGAAGCCATGAAAATTACGCTTTCCACGCAGCCTGCCGATGCGCGCTGGGGCGATAAAGCCACTTACAGTATTAATAACGATGGTATTACCTTGCATCTTAACGGTAAAGACGATCTGGGGTTGATCCAGCGTGCGGCGCGTAAAATCGACGGCCTGGGAATAAAACAGGTCGCGCTGACAGGCGAAGGATGGGATACCGAGCGTTGTTGGGCATTCTGGGCGGGTTACAAAGGACCAAAAGGCGTCCGTACCGTAATGTGGCCGGATTTAGACGATGCCCAACGTCAGGAGCTGGATAACCGCCTGACTATTATTGACTGGGTGCGCGACACCATTAATGCTCCGGCGGAAGAGCTTGGGCCGGAGCAACTGGCGCAGCGCTCGGTGGATCTGCTGTGTAGCGTCGCGTGCGATAGCGTCACTTACCGTATCACCAAAGGCGAAGATCTGCGCGAGCAGAACTATATGGGGTTGCATACCGTAGGCCGTGGTTCTGAGCGTCCGCCGGTGCTGCTGGCGCTGGATTACAACCCGACGGGAGACAAAGATGCGCCGGTTTATGCCTGCCTGGTCGGTAAAGGTATTACCTTTGACTCCGGCGGCTACAGTATCAAACAAAGCGCTTTTATGGACTCAATGAAATCCGATATGGGCGGCGCGGCGACAGTAACAGGCGCGCTGGCGTTCGCCATTACCCGTGGGCTGAATAAACGCGTAAAACTGTTCCTGTGCTGCGCCGATAATCTGATCAGCGGCAATGCGTTTAAACTGGGCGATATTATTCGCTACCGTAATGGTAAGAATGTCGAAGTCATGAATACCGATGCGGAAGGGCGACTGGTACTGGCGGATGGCCTGATTGACGCCAGCGCGCAACACCCGCAGCTAATCATTGATATGGCGACGTTAACCGGCGCGGCGAAAACGGCGCTGGGTAACGACTACCATGCGCTATTCAGTTTTGACGATACGCTGGCGGGGCGCTTGCTGACCAGCGCGGCGCAAGAGAATGAACCGTTCTGGCGTCTGCCGCTGGCGGAGTTCCACCGTAACCAGCTGCCGTCTAACTTTGCGGAACTGAACAACACCGGCAGCGCGGCGTATCCCGCTGGGGCAAGCACCGCCGCGGGTTTTCTGTCGCACTTTGTTGAAAATTACCGCGAAGGCTGGCTGCACATTGACTGTTCCGCCACTTATCGCAAAGCGCCGGTTGAGCAGTGGGCTGCCGGGGCAACCGGTCTGGGTGTGCGCACCATCGCGAATTTGCTGACCGCCTGAACGGTGTTTTTGTAGGCCGGGTAAGCGAAGCGCCACCCGGCATTTTGTCTGATGGCGACGCCGTGCGTCTTATCAGGCCTACAACCCATATACATAATTTGTGATTCCTATGTCCGAAACTAAAAATGAATTAGAAATCTTGCTGGAGAAAGCGGCGACTGAGCCCGCGCATCGTCCGGCATTTTTCCGTACCTTACTGGAGTCCACCGTCTGGGTGCCGGGCAGCGCTGCCGAAGGCGAGGCGATAGTGGAAGACAGCGCTCTGGATTTGCAGCACTGGGAAAAAGAAGACGGCACGACCGTCATTCCCTTCTTTACTTCTCTGGAGGCGCTGCAGCAGGCCGTGGAAGACGAACAGGCGTTTGTGGTGATGCCGGCGCGCACGCTGTTTGAAATGACGCTTGGCGAAACGCTATTCCTCAACGCTAAATTGCCGACCGGCAAAGAGTTTATGCCGCGTGAAATCAGCCTGCTTCTCGCTGAGGAAAGCAGCCCATTAAGTACGCAGGAAGTGCTGGAAGGCGGCGAGTCGCTTATTTTATCCGAAGTGGCCGAGCCGCCGTCGCAGATGATTGATTCCCTCACTACGCTGTTTAAAACCATCAAACCGGTGAAACGCGCGTTTCTCTGCGCGATTAAAGAACATGCGGACGCCCAACCCAATCTGCTGATTGGCATTGAGGCTGACGGCGAGATTGAAGAGATCATTCACGCAGCGGGCAATGTGGCGACCGACACGTTACCGGGGGACGAACCGATCGATATTTGTCAGGTGAGAAAGGGCGAGCAGGGTATCAGCCACTTTATCACCGAGCATATCGCGCCGTTCTACGAGCGCCGCTGGGGCGGGTTCCTGCGCGATTTTAAACAGAACCGCATCATCTGAAGAAAAGAAAGCCGCCCAACAGGGCGGCCTCCTGGCTTACCTGCTCTGGAAATTGAGCGTTACGGGAACAGAATTACCTGGGTAGCTTCTGTCTGCGTGAAGACACAACGTGCCAGAAACAAGAAGCACGACACAAAAGCATCGTACCTTCATGTTGCGGTCCTTGCGAAGACCGCATCACGGCAGCACCGCTGGCGATAATGCCGTGATAGCAGGCACTGTGGTGTGCCTGCGCTTACGGCCATGGGTTATCCTCTCCTGAAGCCAGCGCCCGTTTGCGAGACGGCGGAGAGGGCCGGGAAAGATAATACCTCAAATGCTGAATAGTTTCGTCGTGAATTAACTTGACTTTGCTCTCCTTAAAAGGGAGTATTTACCTACTGTGGTGTGCCTGCGTTGCTATGGCAACAAAGCCTGCTGGAAAGGCCGCGAACCGGACCAGCACAAAAAAACCGCTCAATTGAGCGGTTTTTTTGTGACCTGCTTAAACCGAATTTATGTAGATTCGTTTTAAATCAGCCTGAACGGTAGGCCGGATAAGCGTGAGCGCCACCCGACAGCATGTCGATTAATCGCCGAGCGCGTCCAGTTTTGCCCAAAACGCCTCATGATAATCCTCCAGGTCAAGTAAAGCGGCATCGCGTTTTTCATTCATTTTTTGCTGTGCCTTCCATTGCGAAAGATGTAAATCCTCTTCGGTAAAGCCAATGTCTTTAGCGCCCGAAATAATATTATAGAGATATTCCACCAGAGAAGACTCCGCCAGCCAGAATTCATTACGTTCCATGCGGGCAATAGGGTATTCGCCGTTGGCATCCCGTTCTGTGATATAGATAAAAATGGCCTGATCGCCGACATGATCGATACGAATTAATGCCGGAAGACGGGGATCGTTACTCCAGACAGGCATCAGATCTTCAATATCAATACCTGAGCCATCCATGCCAACGCCGTAATACGCCTCTTCATCAGGGGAGTAAGAATGAATTACTCCCTCTTTATCAATAGATCTTTGTAATGTTTCAATCACAGGCATATTATAATTGCTAAGTAGATCGCGGTCGTAGGCCAGTAGCGCCTTCAGGCTTTCAGGTAACTCAGTGGTTTCCGTATTTTGCGGATCGCGATACTTACGCACTCGCAGACGACTTATTTCCTCGGCAGGCATAGGATTAGGCACCTTATTGCGGTTAACCTTTTTAACTAGCTCAATTAAATTAGCGAGTGAAATATTCATTTTCCATCCTTAAAAATTATATTTACAGGAGTTATTTCCCGGTGAAAACCAAAACAGCGGTGATGATACTCCTTATACCCGGCGTAAAGTATTTACCGATAAAAAATAGGATTTTATTAAGAGAAAATAATGCCCGTTTGCAGGACAGAGGAAAAGAGCTGAATAAAAACAATGTCTGTAGATCGTTTTACATCAGCCTGAACGGTAGGCCGGATAAGCGTGAGCGCCATCCGGCATGGCAGATATTAAGCGGGTTCAACCGGTAAATCGGTACGCGCGCCCCATTCGCTCCACGCGCCGTCGTAAAGCGTGACGTCAGGCACATCCAGCGTGGCGAGCGCCAGCACCACGACCGCGGCCGTCACGCCGGAACCGCAACTGGCGATAATCGGTCTGTCGAAACTCACGCCGTGGCTGAAAAAAACCTCATTCAGTTCGTCAGTGGTCTTTAATTCGCCCTCATACACCAGTTCCGTCCACGGGACGTTTAGCGCGCCAGGAATGTGTCCGCGCCTCAGTCCCGGACGTGGTTCATCAGCCTGAGCGTTAAAACGCGCCGCCGGACGCGCGTCAACGATTTGCGCGGTTTTTTCATGGCTTGCCAGCAATACGTCGGTGAGACGCACCACGGCTTGCGGCGTGAATTTCGCCTCAAACTCGCCTCCTTCATGCGCTTCCTCGCCTTCGCGCAATAGCCATTCGTCGCGCTGCCAGCCCGCCAGTCCGCCCGCCAGAATGGACACTTTCTCGGCACCGAACGTGCGCAGCATCCACCACGCCCGCGGAGCGGAGAACAGATTGCCTTCATCGTATATGACCAGGTGTTTATCCTGACGAACACCCAGTTCACGCATGGCCACCGCAAACGCTTCCGGGCGCGGCATCATATGCGGCAACGGCGATGCGCGATCGGAAAGCGCTTCAATATCAAAAAACAGCGCGCCGGGAATATGTCCGGCGCGATATTCGCCCGCCATATCACGATGTTCCTGTCCTGGCGGCGCCATACGGGCGTCAAGAATCTGTATTTCCGGATCATCAATATGTTCGGCAAGCCAGTCGGCGGCGACAAAAAAGGCGGTGGTCATGGGCATCTCCATTGTTACCTGATTATGATCAAATTGTCGGACGTTTCCCGAAAAGGGACAAGTAGAAGAGGCTGTTTTGGCTGGCGAAACCACATTTCTGCGTAAAATTTTCGCATCATCACAGTAATACGGACTTACACAATAAAATTTCTCGCGCATAATATCTCATCAACCGTTGCTGACAGGCCGTTAAGGCCAGGGATGAAAGATGAAACATTTACGCGTGGTGGCCTGCATGATCATGCTGGCGCTGGCGGGATGCGATAACAACGATAAAACCGCCCCGACGACTAAAAGCGAAGCGCCAGCCGTAGCGCAGCCCTCGCCCGCGCAAGACCCGGCACAGCTACAAAAGCTGGCGCAGCAAAGCCAGGGCAAAGCGCTCACGCTATTAGACGCCTCCGAAGCGCAGCTTGACGGCGCGGCGACGCTGGTGCTGACGTTTTCAATTCCTTTAGATCCTGAACAGGATTTCTCCCGTGTGGTTCACGTGGTTGATAAGAAAAGCGGCAGCGTTGACGGCGCATGGGAGCTGGCGCCAAATTTAAAAGAGCTAAGGTTACGTCATCTGGAACCTGAGCGCGTGCTGGTGGTCACGGTTGATCCCACCGTTAAGGCGCTGAATAACGCCACCTTCGGCAAGTCTTATGAAAAAACGATTACCACGCGTGATGTCCAGCCCAGCGTCGGCTTTGCCAGCCGGGGATCGCTGCTACCGGGGAAAATCGCGGAAGGATTGCCGGTCATGGCGCTTAACGTCAACCACGTTGATGTGAACTTTTTCCGCGTTAAGCCCGGATCGCTGGCGTCATTTGTCAGCCAGTGGGAGTACCGTAGTTCTCTCTCTAACTGGGAGTCCGACCATCTGCTGAAAATGGCGGATCTGGTTTATACCGGTCGTTTTGATCTTAATCCGGCGCGCAATACGCGTGAGAAGCTGCTGCTGCCATTAAGCGATATTAAGCCGCTGCAACAGGCGGGCGTATATGTGGCGGTAATGAATCAGGCTGGACACTACAACTATAGTAATGCCGCTACGTTGTTTACCCTTAGCGATATCGGCGTGTCCGCGCACCGTTACCATAATCGGCTGGATATCTTTACGCAAAGCCTGGAAAACGGCGCGGCGCAGTCGGGAATTGAGATCGTTCTTCTGAATGATAAAGGTCAGACGCTGGCGCAGGCGACGAGCGACGCGCAGGGACATGTGCAACTGGAGGCTGATAAAGCGGCGGCGCTATTACTGGCGCGTAAAGAGGAGCAGACCACGCTGCTCGATCTCACGCTTCCGGCGCTGGATCTGTCGGAATTTAATGTCGCTGGCGCGCCCGGCTACAGCAAGCAGTTCTTTATGTTCGGCCCACGCGATCTCTACCGACCGGGCGAAACGGTTATCCTCAACGGATTACTGCGCGATAGCGACGGTAAAACGCTGCCCGATCAACCCGTTAAGCTGGAAGTGGTAAAACCAGACGGACAGGTGATGCGTACCGTCGTCAGCCAGCCGGAAAACGGGCTATACCGTTTGAATTATCCGCTGGATATCAACGCGCCGACCGGCTTGTGGCATGTCCGCGCCAACACCGGCGATAATTTGCTGCGGAGTTGGGATTTCCATGTGGAAGACTTTATGCCGGAGCGGATGGCGCTCAACCTGACGGCGCAAAAAACACCGCTGGCGCCTGCGGATGAGGTGAAATTCTCCGTTGTCGGCTATTACTTGTATGGCGCGCCTGCTAACGGCAATACCCTGCAAGGGCAACTGTTCCTGCGTCCGCTGCGCGACGCTGTCGCGGCCTTGCCTGGCTTCCAGTTCGGCAATATTGCCGAAGAGAATCTTTCGCGCAGCCTGGACGAAGTTCAACTGACGTTGGATAAAGGCGGACGTGGTGAAGTGAGTGCTGCCAGCCAGTGGCAAGAAGCGCATTCGCCGCTGCAGGTAATTCTACAGGCCAGCCTGCTGGAGTCTGGCGGTCGTCCGGTCACTCGTCGCGTAGAGCAGCCGATTTGGCCTGCCGATACGTTACCGGGAATTCGTCCACAGTTCGCCGCCAAAGCGGTATACGACTACCGTACGGATACCACCGTTAATCAACCGATTGTCGACGAAGACAGCAACGCCGCATTCGATATTGTTTACGCCAACGCGCAGGGCGAGAAAAAAGCGGTGTCCGGTTTACAGGTGCGGCTCATCCGCGAGCGTCGCGACTATTACTGGAACTGGTCGGAAAGCGAAGGCTGGCAGTCGCAGTTTGATCAAAAAGATCTGGTGGAGGGCGAGCAGACGCTGGATCTGAACGCGGATGAAACCGGAAAAGTCAGCTTCCCGGTGGAATGGGGCGCGTACCGTCTGGAGGTCAAAGCGCCGAATGAGACGGTCAGCAGCGTTCGTTTCTGGGCCGGCTATAGCTGGCAGGATAACAGCGACGGTAGCGGCGCGGCGCGTCCGGATCGCGTCACCCTCAAACTGGATAAAGCGAATTATCGTCCAGGCGACACCATGAAATTGCATATCGCCGCGCCGGTCGCCGGTAAAGGTTATGCCATGGTGGAGTCCAGCGACGGTCCGCTGTGGTGGCAGGCGATCGATGTGCCGGCACAAGGTCTGGATCTCACGATTCCGGTGGATAAAACCTGGAATCGCCACGATCTCTATCTCAGTACGCTGGTGGTGCGTCCCGGCGATAAATCTCGTTCCGCGACGCCAAAACGCGCCGTGGGGTTACTACACCTACCGCTGGGGGATGAAAATCGCCGCCTCGATCTGGCGCTGGAAAGCCCGGCTAAAATGCGCCCGAATCAGCCGCTCACCGTCAGGGTGAAAGCCAGCGTTAAACACGGCGAAATGCCAAAACAGATCAACGTGCTGGTCTCCGCGGTCGATAGCGGTGTATTGAATATCACCGATTACGCGACGCCGGACCCGTGGCAGGCGTTCTTCGGTCAAAAACGCTACGGTGCGGATATCTACGATATTTACGGCCAGGTCATTGAAGGGCAGGGGCGGCTGGCGGCGTTGCGTTTTGGCGGCGATGGCGACGACCTTAAGCGCGGCGGAAAACCGCCGGTAAACCATGTCAATATCATCGCGCAGCAGGCGCAGCCGATCACGCTCAATGAGCAGGGCGAAGGGGTCGTAACGCTGCCGATTGGCGACTTTAACGGCGAACTGCGGGTTATGGCGCAGGCATGGACAGCGGACGATTTTGGTCGCGGCGAAAGCAAAGTCGTTGTCGCCGCGCCAGTGATTGCCGAGCTGAATATGCCGCGTTTTCTGGCGGGAGGGGATGTTTCGCGACTGGTGCTGGACGTCACCAATCTGACCGACCGTCCGCAGACGCTGAATATTGCGCTCGCCGCCAGTGGGTTACTGGAACTGCTTAGCCAGCAGCCGCAACCGGTCAACCTGGCGCCGGGCGTGCGCACCACCTTATTCGTTCCGGTACGCGCGCTGGAAGGTTTTGGCGAAGGCGAAATCCAGGCGACCATTAGCGGTCTGAATCTGCCGGGAGAAACCCTCGGCGCGCAGCATAAGCAGTGGCAAATCGGCGTGCGTCCGGCCTGGCCTGCCCAAACGGTAAATAGCGGCATTGCGCTGGCGCCGGGAGAGAGCTGGCATGTACCAGAGCAGCATCTGGCAAACGTCTCGCCAGCCACGTTACAGGGACAACTGCTGTTAAGCGGAAAACCGCCGCTCAATCTGGCGCGCTACATTCGCGAGCTGAAAGCATATCCGTACGGGTGCCTGGAACAAACCACCAGCGGGTTATTCCCGGCGCTGTATACTAATGCCGCTCAATTGCAGTCGCTCGGTATTACCGGCGATAGCGATGAAAAACGGCGCGCCGCGGTGGATATCGGCATCTCCCGCATACTACAGATGCAGCGTGATAACGGCGGTTTTGCGCTATGGGATGAAAATGGGGCGGAAGAGCCCTGGCTAACGGCCTACGCGATGGATTTCCTCATTCGCTCGGGCGAGCAGGGATATAGCGTCCCGCCGGAGGCCATTAACCGGGGCAATGAGCGACTGCTGCGCTATCTGCAGGATCCCGGCACGATGCTGATGCTGATTCGTTATAGCGATAATACCCAGGCCAGTACTTTTGCCGCTCAGGCTTACGCCGCGCTGGTACTGGCGCGTCAGCAGAAAGCGCCGCTCGGCGCGCTGCGCGAAATCTGGGAGCGCCGTAGTCAGGCGGCTTCAGGACTGCCGCTGATGCAATTGGGCATCGCGTTAAACACGATGGGTGATGCCAGACGCGGCGAAGAGGCCATTACGCTGGCTCTGAATACGCCGCGTAAGGACGAACGGCAATGGATAGCGGATTACGGCAGTTCTCTGCGCGATAACGCTCTGATGTTGTCGTTACTGGAAGAGAACAACCTCAGACCGGACGCGCAAAACGCGCTATTAAGCTCGCTTTCTGAGCAGGCCTTCGGTCAGCGCTGGCTCTCTACCCAGGAGAACAATGCCTTGTTCCTCGCCGCGCATTCGCGACAGGCCAGCGCGGGCGCCTGGCAGGCGCAGACCTCTTTAGAGGCGCAGCCGCTGGCGGGCGACAAGGCGCTGACCCGTAATCTGGATGCTGACCAGCTGGCCGCCCTTGAGGTGACGAACACCGGTAGCCAGCCGCTATGGCTGCGTCTGGATAGCAGCGGCTATCCCTCATCTGCGCCTGAGCCTGCCAGCAACGTTTTGCAGATTGAACGACAAATACTGGGGACCGATGGTCAGCGCAAATCGCTGTCCTCGTTGCGTAGCGGCGAACTGGTGCTGGTCTGGTTAACGGTAGTGGCCGATCGCAATGTGCCGGATGCGCTGGTGGTGGACCTGCTCCCGGCCGGGCTGGAGCTGGAAAACCAGAATCTGGCTGACAGCAGCGCCAGCCTGCCGGAGAGCGGTAGCGAAGTGCAAAATCTGCTTAATCAGATGCAGCAGGCGGATATTCAGTATATGGAATTCCGCGACGATCGGTTTGTGGCTGCCGTCGTTGTCAATGAGGGCCAGCCCGTGACGCTGGTCTACCTGGCGCGCGCGGTAACGCCGGGGACGTACCAGCTTGCGCAACCGCAGGTGGAATCGATGTACGCGCCTCAGTGGCGGGCAACCGGCGCGAGCGAGGGGCTGCTGATTGTGACGCCTTAAATGAACGGTTGGCGTGGTAAACGTGGCCGCTGGCTGTGGCTGGCGGGCGCGCCGCTTTTTATTTTCCTGGCGTTATGGGCAGCGGATAAACTCTGGCCGCTGCCGCTCAATGAGGTCCATCCTGCGCGGGTCGTGGTAGCCCATGACGGTACGCCGCTGTGGCGCTTTGCCGACGCCGGGGGGATCTGGCGTTATCCGGTGACGATTGAAGAGGTCTCTCCCCGCTACCTGGAGGCCCTAATCAATTACGAAGATCGCTGGTTCTGGCGGCACCCTGGCGTTAACCCTTTCTCCGTCGCGCGCGCGGCGTGGCAGGATCTTACCGCCGGGCGCGTTATTTCCGGCGGCAGTACGCTGACTATGCAGGTGGCGAGACTGCTGGACCCGCATTCGCGCACGTTCGGCGGTAAAATCCGCCAGCTTTGGCGCGCCCTCCAGCTTGAATGGCATTTGTCCAAGCGCGATATCCTGACGCTGTACCTGAACCGCGCGCCGTTCGGCGGCACGCTACAGGGTATTGGCGCTGCAAGCTGGGCCTACTTCGGCAAGCCGCCCGCGCGCCTGAGCTACGCTGACGCGGCGCTGCTGGCCGTATTGCCGCAGGCGCCGAGCCGGTTACGTCCCGACCGCTGGCCAGCGAGAGCTGAAGCGGCACGAAATAAAGTGCTGGATCGGATGGCGGCGCAGGGCGTCTGGCCTGCCGAAACGGTACGCGAGTCGCGTGAAGAACCGGTCTGGCTGGCGCCGCGTCAAATGCCGCAACTGGCGCCGCTTTTTGCCCGAATGATGTTGAGTAAAAGCCAGAACGACAAAATTGTGACCACGCTGGACGCCGGATTGCAGCGGCAACTGGAAGATCTGGCGCGGGCATGGAAAGGGCGGCTGCCTGCACGCAGTTCGTTGGCGATGATCGTCGTCGATCATACCGATATGAGCGTGCGCGGTTGGGTAGGATCGGTAGACCTTAATGACGACAGCCGTTTTGGTCATGTCGACATGGTAACGGCGATCCGATCGCCGGGATCGGTACTCAAACCCTTTGTGTATGGTCTGGCGCTGGATGACGGCTTGATCCATCCCGCATCATTATTACAGGACGTTCCGCGCCGCACCGGAGATTACCGCCCGGGAAACTTCGACAGCGGATTTCACGGCCCGGTCAGCATGAGCGACGCGCTGGTACGCTCGCTGAATCTGCCTGCCGTTCAGGTGCTTGAAGCCTATGGGCCGAAACGATTTGCGGCAAAACTGCGTAACGTCGGCCTGCCGCTATATTTGCCTGCTGGCGCGGCGCCCAATCTTTCGCTGATTCTGGGCGGCGCGGGCGCGCGGCTTGACGAGATGGCGGCGGCATACAGCGCGTTCGCTCGTCATGGGAAAGCGGCGAAATTACGGTTACAGCCGGACGATCCGCTGTCGGAAAGACCATTAATGTCGCCGGGAGCGGCGTGGATCATTCGACGAATTATGGCGGATGAAGCGCAACCCTTGCCGGATAACGCGCTGCCGCGCATTGTGCCGTTGGCGTGGAAAACCGGCACCAGCTACGGCTATCGCGATGCGTGGGCTATTGGCGTTAACGCGCGCTATATCATCGGCATCTGGACAGGCAGACCCGACGGCACGCCTGTGGTGGGGCAATTTGGTTTTGCCAGCGCGGTGCCATTGCTTAACCAGGTCAATAATCTGTTACTGGCGCATACGGGACGCCTGCCGGAAGATCCGCGTCCGCAGACGGTAAGCCGCGGCGTCATTTGCTGGCCGGGCGGACAGACTCTGCCTGCCGGAGACAGCAACTGTCGCCGCCGCCTGGCGACATGGCTTCTCGATGACAGCCAGCCGCCCACGCTGCTGTTACCTGAGCAGGAAGACATCAACGGTATTCGTTTCCCGGTCTGGCTGGATGATACGGGGCGGCGTGTCGCTGCCGACTGTCCGCAGGCGCGTGCGCATACGTTTATCGTCTGGCCGCGGCCGCTGGAGCCGTGGCTGCCGCCTGCGGAAAGACGTAGCGCCCGCTTGCCCGCGGCGTCCGACCACTGTCCGCCGCTACAGGGCAATGATGCCGCGCCGTTAATGCTGTCAGGAGTGAGGGATGGCGCGGTGATCAGGCAACTGCCAGGCCAGGAAAACGTCACGCTGCCCGTCTCGACTACCGGCGGCAAAGGGCGTCGCTGGTGGTTTTTAAATGGCGAACCTGTTAATGGCGAAAATAATCGCCTTTCTTTATTACTCAATATCGCTGGACGTTATCAACTTGTCGTAATGGATGAGTCCGGTCAGGTTGCAGCGGTTAATTTTGAATTAATACGTTAACAACTCTTCAGAATAAATTATGAATTTCATTTAATTTAAAGTTAATGAGAATTATTAATTTTTCCGAAATTACCCTTAATGAGGGAGCTTGATAAATATCAAGAGATCTGACACTTAAAAACGTGAGAATGGGTTTTTATTTGACGAGTCGGATCATGAAAAATATAAAAAGCCAGGGAAATGGCGAACAGCCCGCTATTTCTCGCCGCCATTTTATCCAGGCCAGCTCCGCGCTTATTGCGTTACCGTTTGTCTCCTCGCCAGCTACCGCTCAGGCGCGCGCTGTGACGGCAACTGAAAACAGGCCTGCGGAAAAAGTCGTTCAGACATGCAGCACTTTTGACTGCGGGGGCAAATGCGATATTCGGGCGCATGTTAGTGACGGTATCGTGACGCGAATTTCAACGCGACCGGATAATGCGCTGGATGCGCAAATGCCGGTGATGCGTGCCTGTGTTCGTGGACGCGCATACCGTAAATTTGTTTATCATCCTGACAGACTTAAATATCCCATGAAGCGCGTAGGAAAACGCGGTGAAGGAAAGTTCGAGCGAATTTCCTGGGATGAAGCGACAACCTTAATCGCCGATAATTTAAAATCGATTACTGAAAAATATGGCCCGGCTTCGCGCTATGTTCATGTTGGCACCGCCGTTTCCGGCGGCACCTTTTCCGGCGATAAAATGGCGCGTCGCCTGCTGAATCTGACCGGCGGCTATCTCGAAAGCTACCATTCTGTGAGTATGGGCAACACGGCGGCCGCGACGCCCTATACTTACGGCACTGCCGCCAGCGGCAGTTCGCTGGATACGCTTTTGGAGACCAAACTGGTGATTCTGTGGGGCCATAACCCGACGGAGACCATTTTTGGTCATACCAACTATTTCTTGCAGAAGATGAAGCAGAACGGTACGCGGTTTATCGTGGTCGATCCGCGCTATTCCGACACCGTTTCGTCGCTGGCGGATCAGTGGATCCCGCTGCTGCCCACCACCGACAATGCGCTGATGGACGCGATGATGTACGTCATCATCAGCGAGAATCTGCACGATCGCGCATTTATTGCGCGCTACGCTATCGGTTTTGACGAAGACTCAATGCCGGAAGGCGTACCGGCTAACGAATCGCTGGTGGCGTATCTGACCGGCGCCAAAGACGGTGTCGTTAAGTCCCCCGAGTGGGCGGAAAAGATCACCCATGTGCCGGCGCAAACCATTCGCCAGTTAGCGCGTGATTACGCGAATACCAAACCCGCCGCGTTGATTCAGGGGTGGGGACCACAGCGCCACAACTGCGGCGAGCGCACCGCGCGCGGCTCGACCCTACTGGCGACCATTACCGGTAATGTCGGCATCAAAGGCGGTTGGGCTGCGGGTTACGGCGGCTGCGCTAACCGTAAATTCGCCGCGGGTCCGGAGATGCCGGATAACCCGGTAAAAGCCAAAATTTCGGTGATGAACTGGGTGCAGGCCGCAGACGACGCCAGCAAAGTGACGCCGGATATAGGGCTGAAAGATGCCGATAAGCTGGACAGTAACATCCGTATTCTGTTCTCGCTGGCCGGGAACTATCTGGCGAATCAGAACCCCGATCTGCACCAGGCGGTACGCGTACTGGAGGATGAATCAAAGATCCAGTTTATTGTCGCCAGCGATCTATTTATGACGCCGAGCGCGAAATACGCTGATCTACTGCTGCCGGAAACCAGCTTCATGGAACGCTGGAACATCGGTGAAACCTGGGGTACGGCAAGCTACCTGATACTCTCTGAAAAACTGATCGAGCCTGAATTTGAGCGTCGCTCCGACTACGACTGGCTACGTGAGGTGGCGGCGAAATTAGGCATTGAGAATGAATTTAGCCAGGGGCGCGATGAGAAAGCGTGGATTGAACACATCTGGGAACAGACGCGCCTGGCGATGCCGGACGAAAATCTGCCGGATTTCGCCACGCTGCAAAAGACCCGTCAGCATCTGTTCAAAAGCGCGCCATTTATCGCCTTTGAAGACAATATTCGCGATCCGGAAAATCATCCGTTCCCGACGCCGTCAGGGAAAATAGAGATCTTCTCGAAGCGCCTGTACGACATGCAGCATCCGGAAATCCCGGCGTTATCGCACTACGTTCCCGCGCATGAAGGCCCGGAGGATGCGCTGGCGAAAGATTTTCCGCTCCAGTTAATTACGTGGAAAGGAAAAAACCGCGCCAACTCAACGCAATACGCTAACCCGTGGCTGATTGAAGTGCAGCAGCAGACATTGTGGATCAACCCGCAGGACGCGCAAAAGCGCGGCATTACGCATGGCGACATGGTGCGCATTCATAACTCACGCGGGATTTGCGAAATCCCGGCGGAAGTGACGCCGCGCATTATTCCCGGCGTTGTCGCAATGCAGGCTGGCGCCTGGTGGCAGCCGGATGAAAACGGCGTTGATAAAGGCGGCTGTGCGAACGTCCTCAGCTCGGCCCGTATTACCGCGCTGGCGAAGGGAAATTCACATCAAACCATGCTGGTGGAGGTGGCTAAAGCATGAGTCAGTTTACACATTACCCGCCGGTGAGCGATAAACAACTGGGTTTTTTCATCGACTCCTCACGCTGCTCCGGTTGTAAAGCCTGCCAGGTGGCCTGCAAAGACAAAAACAATCTGGAAGTAGGCCGTCGTTTCCGCCGCGTCTATGAAGTCAAGGGCGGAAGTTTCATCCCGACCGGGCAGGGCGGGGTCAGCAATAACGTATTTGCTTATACGCTTTCCATTTCCTGCAACCACTGTGCGGACCCTGTCTGCACCAAAAATTGCCCGACTACCGCTATGCATAAACGCCCGGGCGACGGCATCGTGCGCGTTGATACCGACAAATGCGTCGGCTGTGGCTATTGCGCCTGGTCCTGCCCTTACGGCGCGCCGCAGCTTAACGAGCAGACCGGCCAAATGTCCAAGTGCGACATGTGCGTTGATTTACTGGCGAAAGGTGAACCGCCCGTCTGTGTCGCGACCTGTCCGCTGGAGGCCATCAAGTTTGGTCCGATTGATGAACTGCGCGCGAAGTACGGTAGCGTATGCGACGTTAACGGGCTGCCAGATTCATCCATAACCAAACCTAATCTGGTTGTCAAAGCGCATCAGGGCGCAGAAAAAGAGGGTAAACGCCATGCATGAGTTACCGCTGCTGATTTTTACGCTCTGTTTGCAAGGGTCTGTGGGTGTGACAGTGTGGCTGGCGTTGGGCCGCCAGTACGCCGTAGAGGGACGCGTGCCTGCACGCGGCGCGCTTCCCGCGATGGCGGGGGCGTTTGTACTGGCCTGCGTAGGGCTGCTTGCTTCAGCGCTGCACATGGGCTATCCCCTGAATGCGCTAAATGCGTTACGTCATGTCGCCAGTTCGTGGCTGAGTCGCGAAATCGTCTTTGCCAGCCTTTATCTGGCGGCGCTGGGGCTAGGGGTTGTGCTGCTGTTTTTCCGTAAGCCAGGCTGGCAGCCGCTGCTGGCGCTGGCGGCAGCGTTCGGGCTGGTGGATGTATTCTGCATGGCGCAGGTTTATATCCATGCCTCGGTGGCGACCTGGCAGCATAGCAACACGCTGGCGCTGTTCTTTGGCACGTCAGGCATTATCGGTTCGGTAGTCATTGCGCTGGCTTATCTGCGCAACGCTGGTGCCGCAATGCGCTGCGCTGTGGTGGTGGTCGCACTGATGGTGCTGATTCGCCTGATCATGCAGCCGCTATGGCTGGCGGATATTAATGCGGTGGATACGACGGTCGTCACTTTCCCGCATCATCCGCTACAGGCGCTGGCGCAGTTGCGCGACATCTATCTTCTCGGCTGGTGTGTCTCAGCGGCGGGAATGCTCTGCTTTGCCGCAGGCGGTCTGCGAAACGCCAGAGGGACGCTGGTGGCGGGCAGCGTATTGCTGCTTATCGGCGAGATTATGCTGCGCTACGTCTTCTTTAGTATTGGCTGATGGTTAACCTGATGATCGATCCGGCGGTAGACGTGACGCAGGCTTGCGTCCGTCGTCGCTTTCGTTTTTCTTCCTGCCGCGCTTGCGCCGATGTTTGTCCGGCGCAGGCGTTTTCGCTGGCGCAGGGGCAGGTCAGCATAGATACGACACGCTGCATAGCCTGTGGCGACTGTCTGTTTGTCTGTCCTGTTGACGCCATTACCGGTATCAAACCGGTTAAACGCTTTGTGCAGGGGGATACGTTGGTGGGGCCGTTTTCGCTACAGGCGCCAACGGTCGATGAACTGCTTCTCTGGCACAGCCAGTACGGTATTCGCTTTATTGATATTGCGGTGGAGCGATCGGCGCAGTGGCTGATGGCGCTGGCGGGGCTAAATTTAGCGCTGCGCCGCTACGGCGAGCCGGGCTGGTCTTTCAAACACGTTGTCGGCGCGGAGATTAACGCCTCGCGGCGCACTCTGTTTCATGTTCCGCGCGACGCCACTACCCCGTGCGCCGTCGAGCCGGGGAAACGGCGTCTCAGACAGGCGTTTTCCGCGTTCAGCGAATGCGTACCCGAAATCAGTCCGCAAGAGTGCAGGATGTGCGGCGCCTGCTGGCGAAGCTGCCCGGAAAATGTTATCCAGTTTGACGACAATACCCTGACGATAGCGGCGGCGCGTTGTACGGGATGCGGCGGCTGTGCGGCGGTATGTCCGCATCAGGCGCTGCGGCTGCGGTTTGACGTGGAACCCGCCTCAACGCGGCATAGTGCGGCGTATACGCTCACCTGCGAAAGCTGCAAACGTACTTTCCATGCTCTCACGCCTGAACACACGCACTGCGTGCTGTGTCAGTCCCCTGAGTTTGCTGTGCGCCTTTAACTTTTGTTGCTAATGCTCATTTTATTTTAAAAAAATGTTACCTGCATCCATAGGCAATTGATGGGATGCTCTTTATAATCCGCGCCTGACATAACAACAGAACATATTTCAGAGGTAAACATGGCTATTGAACGGACTTTTTCCATCATTAAACCCAACGCGGTGGCAAAAAACGTTATTGGCAGCATCTTTGCGCGCTTTGAAGCTGCAGGGTTCAAAATTGTTGGCACTAAAATGCTGCACCTGACCGTTGAGCAGGCGCGCGGCTTCTATGCTGAGCACGACGGTAAGCCGTTCTTTGACGGTCTGGTGGAGTTCATGACCTCTGGCCCTATCGTGGTATCCGTGCTGGAAAGTGAAAATGCGGTACAGCGTCACCGCGATCTGCTTGGCGCCACCAATCCGGCGAACGCGTTGGCGGGTACGCTGCGCGCCGACTACGCTGATAGCTTAACTGAAAACGGCACCCACGGTTCGGATTCGCTGGAATCCGCGCAGCGCGAAATCGCCTTTTTCTTCGGTGAAGGCGAAGTGTGCCCGCGCACCCGTTAATCTCCTTCGTCTTTCACGCTGCAAATGCGTTGGCGATAAATTATCGGTTCAAATATTATTTTCGCTAATGCCGCGTGCAGACGTGGCATCCTTACGCCAGAATTTGTACAATGCAGCGCCCCCGGACGAGCAGTAAGCTTACCGGGGCGTTTCTTTTTTCAACCCTCCAGGGGCCATAACGTGTAATAACGAGGCCGGAATAGCATATGTCTGAACAAATTGTCACACCTGAAAGCAGTACCCCGGTAGTTCTTAACAACGAAACAAAAATCAACCTGCTGGATCTCAACCGTCAGCAGATGCGCGAGTTTTTTAAAAACTTAGGTGAAAAGCCTTTCCGCGCCGATCAGGTGATGAAATGGATGTATCACTATTGCTGCGATAATTTTGATGAGATGACCGACATCAATAAAGTGTTGCGCGGCAAATTAAAAGAGGTCGCGGAAATTCGCGCGCCGGAGGTCGTTGAAGAGCAGCGTTCCTCAGACGGCACCATCAAGTGGGCGATTGCTGTCGGCGATCAGCGCGTTGAAACGGTCTATATCCCGGAGGACGACCGCGCTACGCTGTGTGTCTCTTCACAGGTAGGATGCGCGCTGGAGTGCAAGTTTTGTTCAACTGCGCAGCAGGGCTTTAACCGCAACCTGCGCGTATCGGAAATTATCGGTCAGGTCTGGCGTGCGGCGAAAATCGTCGGCGCGGCCAAAGTCACCGGCCAGCGTCCGATCACCAACGTGGTCATGATGGGGATGGGCGAGCCATTGCTTAACCTGACCAATGTCGTACCGGCGATGGAAATTATGCTCGATGACTTTGGTTTCGGCCTGTCCAAACGTCGTGTCACGCTCTCAACGTCCGGCGTGGTGCCTGCGCTGGATAAACTGGGCGATATGATAGATGTCGCGCTGGCTATCTCCTTACATGCGCCGAATGACACTATTCGCGACGAAATCGTCCCGATCAACAAAAAATACAATATCGAAACGTTCCTGGGCGCGGTTCGCCGCTATCTGGAGAAATCCAACGCCAATCAGGGGCGCGTG
This sequence comes from Salmonella sp. A29-2, assembly GCF_020150755.1. NCBI lineage: Bacteria > Pseudomonadati > Pseudomonadota > Gammaproteobacteria > Enterobacterales > Enterobacteriaceae > Salmonella > Salmonella sp. A29-2. The sequence continues at coordinate 1,281,071 of NZ_CP083731.1, forward strand.
ACGATTGAATACGTGATGCTTGACCACGTCAACGACGGCACTGAACACGCGCATCAACTGGCGGAGCTATTAAAAGAGACGCCTTGCAAGATTAATCTGATTCCGTGGAACCCGTTCCCTGGCGCGCCGTATGGCCGCAGCTCTAACAGCCGTATCGATCGCTTTTCTAAGGTTTTGATGAGTTATGGTTTCACGACCATCGTACGCAAGACGCGTGGCGATGACATTGATGCGGCATGCGGACAGTTGGCTGGCGATGTGATTGACCGTACCAAACGTACCCTGCGTAAGCGTATGCAGGGAGAGGTGATTGACATCAAGGCTATTTGATAGCAGTTGCGCCACGGGGCATTCATTATACCGTGGCGCAATGTCAGTTGAATAATGTCTGGCGTTGTACTTGTCTGGTCAATAATAACGGTGCGTTTTTGTCGACTTTAAGGCAGTATGTAATGGTGCAACAAGAGTTTAGCCTTGTGTCTTAGCGGTTTTGTCATCTGCGGCCTGACAGGCTTATACTGTCTGACTAAGGTTAACTAACCTGATGTTTCGCGGTGTGGGCGGGCATTACGGCTCGTCGGCGCCTGAATCCTAATTTACACGTACCTGTAGCTGTAGCGAATGAATACTGAAGCCACGCACGACCAAAATGAAGCACAAACCACCGGCGTTCGTCTGCGCAATGCCCGTGAACAACTCGGACTCAGCCAGCAGGCTGTCGCTGAGCGACTTTGCCTGAAGGTTTCTACGGTACGCGATATTGAAGAAGATAAGGCGCCGTCCGATCTTGCTTCAACCTTCCTGCGCGGATATATCCGCTCATATGCGCGTCTGGTGCATGTTCCAGAAGAGGAACTGCTGCCGGGGCTGGAAAAGCAGGCCCCGCTGCGCGCCGCCAAAGTCGCCCCGATGCAGAGTTTCTCATTAGGAAAGCGTCGTAAAAAACGCGACGGCTGGTTAATGTCTTTTACCTGGCTGGTACTGTTTGTGGTCGTAGGGCTGACCGGCGCCTGGTGGTGGCAGAACCATAAGGCACAGCAGGAAGAGATCACGACAATGGCCGATCAAAGCACGGCTGAACTGAACGCAGATAAAGACAGCGGCCAAAGCGTACCGCTGGACACCCGTGACGCGACAAGCCAGGATACGACGCCAGCGCAAACGGCTCCGGCGCCTGCGACGCCGGTTGATTCTACGGCGGCGACGCAAACGCCAGCGCCAACGGCGGCGGCGACGCAAAATACGGTAGTCGCGCCTTCGCAGGCGAATGTCGATACGGCTGCGACATCTGCCGCGCCAGCGGCAACGGAAACGCCGTCCGCGCTGCCGACCAGTCAGGCTGGCGTAGCGGCGCCTGCTGCCGATCCGAACGCGCTGGTGATGAATTTTACCGCTGACTGCTGGCTCGAAGTCACTGACGCCACGGGTAAGAAGCTGTTTAGCGGTATGCAGCGTAAAGATGGTAATTTAAACCTAACCGGTCAGGCGCCTTATAAACTTAAAATTGGCGCGCCGGCCGCGGTGCAGATCCAGTATCAAGGAAAACCTGTCGATCTGAGCCGCTTTATCAGAACTAATCAGGTTGCGCGTCTGACCCTTAATGCCGAACCGACACCGGCGCAGTAACAGACGGGTAACGCGGGAGATTTTTCATGCATAACCAGGCTCCGATTCAACGTAGAAAATCGACACGTATTTACGTTGGGAATGTGCCGATTGGCGATGGCGCCCCCATCGCCGTCCAGTCGATGACTAACACGCGTACCACTGACGTGGAAGCGACGGTTAAACAGATCAAAGCGCTGGAACGCGTTGGCGCAGATATTGTTCGTGTTTCTGTACCGACCATGGACGCCGCCGAAGCGTTCAAGCTTATCAAACAGCAGGTTAACGTCCCGCTGGTTGCCGATATTCACTTCGACTACCGCATTGCGCTGAAGGTGGCGGAATACGGCGTTGACTGCTTGCGTATCAACCCCGGCAATATCGGTAACGAAGAACGTATTCGTATGGTGGTGGACTGCGCGCGAGACAAAAACATCCCTATTCGTATCGGCGTAAATGCCGGATCGCTGGAAAAAGATCTGCAGGAAAAATACGGTGAGCCGACGCCGCAGGCGCTGCTGGAATCAGCCATGCGCCATGTCGATCATCTCGATCGTCTCAACTTTGATCAGTTCAAAGTGAGCGTAAAAGCGTCCGATGTATTCCTTGCCGTTGAGTCTTATCGTTTGTTGGCTCAACAGATCGATCAGCCGCTGCATCTGGGGATCACCGAAGCGGGCGGCGCGCGTAGCGGGGCGGTCAAGTCGGCGATCGGTTTAGGTCTGCTGTTATCGGAAGGTATCGGCGACACGCTGCGCGTATCGTTGGCGGCCGACCCGGTGGAAGAGATCAAAGTCGGTTTCGATATCCTCAAGTCGCTGCGCATTCGCGCGCGCGGCATCAATTTCATCGCCTGCCCGACCTGTTCTCGCCAGGAGTTCGATGTTATCGGCACGGTGAACGCGCTGGAGCAGCGTCTGGAAGATATCATCACCCCGATGGACGTCTCGATCATCGGTTGCGTGGTGAACGGGCCGGGCGAAGCGCTGGTATCAACGCTGGGCGTGACGGGCGGCAATAAGAAAAGCGGCCTGTATGAAGACGGCGTGCGTAAGGACAGACTCGATAACGACGATATGATCGCGCAGCTTGAATCCCGTATTCGCGCGAAAGCAAGTCAACTTGATGAAGCGCGTCGGATTGACGTGCTGCAGGTTGAAAAATAAGAACGTGATGGGAAGCGGCGCGCTTCCCGTGTATGATTGAACCCGCATGGCTCCCGGTTCGTTCGGGGAAGCGCTGAGGGTTCATTTTTATATTCAGAAAGAGAATAAACGTGGCAAAAAACATTCAAGCCATTCGCGGCATGAACGATTATCTGCCTGGCGAAACCGCCATCTGGCAGCGCATTGAAGGCACACTCAAAAACGTGCTCGGCAGCTACGGTTACAGTGAAATCCGCTTGCCGATTGTAGAGCAGACCCCGTTATTCAAACGTGCGATCGGTGAAGTTACTGACGTAGTTGAAAAAGAGATGTACACCTTTGAGGATCGCAACGGCGATAGCCTGACATTGCGCCCTGAAGGTACGGCGGGCTGTGTACGCGCCGGCATTGAACATGGTCTCCTGTACAATCAGGAACAGCGTTTGTGGTATATCGGCCCGATGTTCCGTCATGAGCGTCCGCAAAAAGGCCGCTACCGTCAGTTCCATCAGCTAGGCGCCGAAGTCTTCGGCTTACAAGGCCCGGATATTGACGCGGAGCTGATTATGCTGACCGCCCGCTGGTGGCGCGCGCTGGGCATCGCTGACCACGTTAGCCTGGAGCTGAACTCTATTGGTTCATTAGAGGCGCGTGCGAACTATCGCGATGCGCTGGTCGCGTTCCTCGAACAGCATCAAGAGACGCTGGACGAAGACTGCAAACGCCGTATGTATACCAATCCGCTGCGCGTGCTGGATTCAAAAAATCCGGACGTGCAGGCGCTGCTCAACGACGCGCCCGCTCTCGGCGACTATCTCGATGACGATTCACGCGAGCACTTTTCCGGCCTGTGTAAATTGCTGGACGCGGCGGGAATTGCCTACACCGTCAACCAGCGTCTGGTACGCGGTCTGGATTACTACAACCGCACCGTATTTGAATGGGTAACAAACAGTCTGGGGTCACAAGGCACCGTCTGTGCGGGTGGTCGTTATGACGGTCTGGTGGAACAACTGGGCGGTCGCGCTACCCCGGCAGTGGGCTTTGCGATGGGCCTGGAACGACTTGTTTTGTTAGTTCAGGCAGTTAATCCGGAATTTATTGCCTCTCCTGTTGTCGATATATACCTGGTAGCTGCCGGCGCACAAACGCAGTCTGCGGCAATGACGCTGGCGGAGCGGCTGCGCGATGAAATGCCAGGCGTGAAGCTAATGACAAACCACGGCGGCGGCAACTTTAAGAAACAGTTTGCCCGCGCCGATAAGTGGGGCGCCCGTATTGCACTGGTTCTTGGCGAATCTGAAGTCGCCGATGGGACTGTTGTAGTGAAGGATTTGCGCTCCGGTGAGCAAACGGCAGTGGCGCAGGACAGCGTCGCCGCGCATTTGCGCACTTTATTGGGCTAAGGAGAAGGACAGCGTGGAAATTTACGAGAACGAACACGACCAGGTGGATGCGATTAAACGCTTCTTTGCCGAAAACGGCAAAGCGCTGGCTGTCGGAGTGATTTTAGGGGTTGGCGCGCTGGTTGGCTGGCGTTACTGGAGCAGCCATCAGACGGAGTCCGCGCGTGCTGCTTCTCTGGCGTATCAAAATGCGGTGACGGCGGTAAGCGCCGATAAGCCGGATAGCATTCCCGCCGCTGAAAAATTCGCGGCTGAGAATAAAAATACCTATGGTGCGCTGGCGTCTATGGAACTGGCGCAGCAGTTTGTGGATAAGAATGAACTTAAAAAAGCCGAAGCCCAGTTGCAGCAGGGGTTGGCGGCCACCAGCGATGAAAATCTCAAAGCGGTGATTAATCTGCGTCTCGCTCGCGTTCAGTTGCAGCTTAAGCAAGCTGACGCCGCGCTGAAAACTCTGGATGCCGTTAAAGGCGAAGGATGGACGGCCATTGTCGCTGATTTGCGCGGCGAAGCGTTGCTGAGTAAGGGTGATAAAAAAGGCGCGCGCAGCGCATGGGAAGCGGGCGTCAATAGCGATGCTTCTCCGGCGTTGAGCGAAATGATGCAGATGAAAATCAATAATTTGTCCATCTGAGAGGGACCCGATGCAATTGCGTAAATTACTTCTGCCAGGGTTGCTTTCCGTTACCCTGCTCAGCGGCTGTTCACTGTTTAGCGGCGAAGAAGATGTCGTCAAGATGTCTCCATTACCGCAGGTTGAAAACCAGTTTACCCCGACCACTGTCTGGAGCACCTCTGTCGGTAACGGAATTGGCGAATTTTATTCTAACCTTCATCCGGTAATGGCAGATAACGTGGTCTATGCAGCCGATCGCGCGGGCGTGGTAAAAGCGCTCAATGCGGATGATGGCAAAGAGATCTGGTCTGTAAATCTGGGCGAGAAAGACGGCTGGTTCTCTCGTTCGTCCGCGCTGTTGTCCGGCGGCGTCACGGTCGCGGGCGGTCACGTCTATATCGGCAGTGAAAAGGCCGAGGTTTATGCGCTAAATACCAGCGACGGCACTACAGCATGGCAGACGAAGGTCGCAGGCGAAGCGTTGTCTCGCCCGGTTGTCAGTGATGGAATCGTCCTTATCCATACCAGCAACGGTCAGTTGCAGGCGCTAAATCAGGCGGATGGCGCCATTAAATGGACGGTGAACCTGGATATGCCTTCGCTGTCGCTGCGCGGTGAATCTGCGCCGGCAACCGCGTTCGGCGCGGCTATCGTTGGTGGTGATAATGGCCGCGTCAGCGCCGTGTTGATGCAACAAGGCCAGATGATTTGGCAACAGCGTATCTCCCAGGCCACTGGCCCGACGGAAATTGACCGCCTGAGCGACGTTGATACCACGCCGGTTGTGGTAAACGGCGTCGTTTACGCGTTGGCGTATAATGGTAACTTAACGGCGCTGGATCTGCGCAGTGGTCAGATTATGTGGAAACGCGAGCTGGGTTCGGTCAATGACTTTATCGTCGACGGCGACCGTATCTACCTGGTCGATCAGAACGATCGCGTGCTGGCGCTGACCACTGACGGCGGCGTAACGCTGTGGACGCAAAGCGATCTGCTGCACCGTTTGCTGACCTCCCCGGTGCTGTATAATGGTGATTTAGTCGTCGGCGATAGCGAAGGTTATCTGCACTGGATTAATGTTGATGACGGGCGTTTCGTGGCCCAACAAAAAGTAGACAGTTCCGGTTTTCTGACCGAACCGACGGTGGCGGATGGTAAACTGCTCATCCAGGCCAAAGACGGTACGGTCTACGCGATTACGCGTTAATCGTCACGGTTGTGCGTTTTAAAAAACGGCTCCTGGTGTAGGGGCCGTTTTCCTGTTTTTAACAATGGCGCAAAATGCGCGCGTTGTCTGATGATTTTTTTAATGAGGCTTTAAACATGGTACCTGTGGTCGCGCTTGTCGGGCGCCCTAACGTCGGAAAATCCACGCTATTTAACCGTCTGACCCGCACCCGAGATGCGCTGGTTGCGGATTTCCCGGGTCTGACTCGTGACCGTAAGTACGGTCGTGCGGAAGTTGAAGGCCGCGAGTTTATCTGTATCGACACCGGCGGTATTGACGGCACCGAAGACGGCGTCGAAACGCGGATGGCGGAACAGTCGCTGCTGGCGATTGAAGAAGCGGATGTAGTGTTATTCATGGTAGATGCGCGCGCTGGCCTGATGCCGGCGGATGAAGCGATTGCCAAACATCTGCGTTCCCGTGAAAAACCGACCTTCCTGGTGGCGAATAAAACAGATGGTCTCGATCCCGATCAGGCGGTTGTCGATTTTTACTCGCTGGGATTAGGCGAAATTTACCCTATCGCCGCCTCACATGGTCGCGGCGTATTGAGCCTGCTGGAACATGTGCTTCTGCCGTGGATGGATGATGTCGCGCCGCAGGAAGAGGTGGATGAAGACGCGGAATACTGGGCGCAGTTCGAGGCGGAACAAAATGGCGAAGAAGCGCCGGAAGATGATTTTGACCCGCAAAGCCTGCCGATAAAGCTGGCGATTGTCGGTCGCCCGAACGTAGGTAAGTCCACACTCACTAACCGTATTCTCGGCGAAGAGCGCGTGGTGGTATACGACATGCCGGGCACCACTCGCGACAGCATTTATATCCCGATGGAACGCGACGAACGGGAATATGTGCTGATTGACACGGCGGGAGTGCGTAAGCGCGGAAAAATCACCGATGCGGTAGAAAAGTTCTCGGTGATTAAAACGTTGCAGGCGATTGAAGACGCTAACGTCGTACTGTTGGTTATCGATGCGCGCGAGGGGATCTCCGACCAGGACTTGTCTCTGCTGGGCTTTATCCTCAATAGTGGGCGCTCACTCGTTATCGTAGTCAACAAATGGGATGGCCTGAGCCAGGAAGTCAAAGAGCAGGTGAAAGAGACGCTGGATTTCCGTCTGGGCTTTATTGATTTTGCCCGCGTCCATTTTATCTCTGCGTTACACGGCAGCGGCGTCGGCAACCTGTTTGAGTCCGTACGTGAGGCTTACGACAGTTCCACTCGCCGGGTGAGCACTGCGATGCTGACCCGTATCATGACGATGGCGGTGGAAGATCATCAGCCGCCGCTGGTGCGCGGTCGCCGTGTGAAACTGAAATATGCCCATGCTGGCGGCTATAACCCGCCGATTGTGGTTATTCACGGCAACCAGGTAAAAGATCTGCCAGACTCCTATAAGCGCTATCTGATGAACTACTTCCGCAAGTCGTTGGAAGTGATGGGAACGCCGATTCGCATTCAGTTTAAAGAAGGGGAGAACCCGTATGCGAACAAGCGTAACACACTGACGCCAACGCAAATGCGCAAACGTAAGCGTCTGATGAAACATATCAAGAAAAGCAAGTAATGCTTTTTCAGTAATATTCCAGGCCTGACAAGCGCTGCGCTATCAGGCCTTTCAAGTAAAAGTGAGTCACGCGCCTGAGGAGAATGTTATGGAAATAACCTGCCCCGTTTGCCATCACGCGCTGGAGCGCAATGGCGATACAGCGCATTGCGAGACATGCGCTAAAGATTTCTCGTTACAGGCAATGTGTCCTGACTGCCGCCAGCCGTTACAGGTGTTGAAAGCCTGCGGCGCAGTGGACTATTTTTGCCAGAACGGTCATGGTTTAATTTCAAAAAAACGGGTTAACTTCGTCATTTCCGATCAATAAAACCGCTGTCGACGTTGCGCCGCAGAGCAGAGGCGCCGACGTCTTATCCGGCTAAGGGCAAAAGCGTTATTCGATACTCCCGTAATATCAGCATAGTCTCCTGCCCGACGGCTATTTTATTCTTTTTATTGATTCAATTATTTATAGAGAATATTATTCCCAAAAATTAATATTAGAAATAAATAACAGCCTTGTTTTTATTTATTATATCAATATTATAAGTCTGTTTCATATTAAACTTTTCTTTTTAGGAATATATTTAGGTCTGTTAGTTATGATTCCATCTGAATCATCCATATAATATCTTTTCATCGAGGCGTGTTTATTTAACGACAGGGATATCATATGGTGCGAAGGATTCGCATTCTGGTTTTGCTATTAGTGTCTGGAGTATCGGTTGCGGCTTCCGGCGCAGATAACTCTGTATCTGCAAATGATGAAAGCCACTCCTCCTTGCCTGATTTAGCCAGCGAATCCGCGAAAAAAGAAGAACAGGAAAATAAAGGAAAGTCCTTTAAAGAACAGGGCGCTGACTACTTTATTAATTCCGCCACCCAGGGCTTTGATAATCTCACCCCGGAAGCGCTGGAATCCCAGGCGCGTAGCTATTTGCAAAACCAAATTACTTCCTCAGCACAGTCATATCTTGAAGGCGTAATGTCACCTTATGGCAAGATCCGTACCAGCCTCACCGTAGGCGAAGGCGGCGATCTGGACGGCAGTTCGCTGGATTATTTTATTCCCTGGTATGACAATCAGAGCACGCTTTTCTTTAGCCAGATTTCGGCTCAGCGTAAGGAAGACCGCACCATTGGTAACTTTGGGCTTGGCGTGCGCCAGAACGTCGGCAACTGGCTGCTTGGCGGCAACGCATTCTATGACTACGATTTTACGCGCGGTCACCGTCGATTAGGTCTGGGAACCGAAGCCTGGACAGATTACCTGAAATTCTCCGGCAACTATTACCATCCTCTTTCTGACTGGAAAGACTCCGAAGATTTCGACTTTTATGAAGAACGACCCGCGCGCGGCTGGGATATCCGCATGGAAAGCTGGCTGCCGTTTTATCCGCAGCTTGGCGCTAAATTAGTTTACGAACAGTACTACGGCGATGAAGTAGCGCTGTTTGGCACCGATAATCTGCAAAAAGATCCTCATGCCGTCACTTTGGGGCTGGAATATACGCCGGTACCGCTGGTCACGGTTGGTACGGATTACAAAGCCGGTACTGGCGATAGTAACGATTTTAGCGTTAACGCGACCGTGAACTACCAGATAGGCACGCCGCTGACGGCGCAACTCGATCCGGAAAACGTTAAAATTCAGCACTCCTTAATGGGCAGCCGCACCGATTTTGTCGATCGCAACAATTTCATCATTCTCGAATATCGCGAGAAAGATCCGCTGGACGTCACGTTGTGGCTGAAGGCTGACGCCACCAACGAACACCCGGAATGCGTGATTGAAGATACGCCTGAGGCCGCGGTGGGGCTGGAGAAATGTAAGTGGACGGTCAACGCGCTGATTAACCACCATTACAAAATTATTTCTGCTTCCTGGCAGGCGAAAAACAACGCCGCCCGTACGCTGGTGATGCCGGTAGTAAAAGCTAATGCGTTAACCGAAGGCAACAATAACAGCTGGAATCTGGTACTTCCTGCCTGGGTTAACGCCGATACCGAAGAGCAGCGCACCGCCCTGAACACCTGGAAAGTACGCATGACGCTGGAAGACGGAAAGGGCAATAAGCAGAACTCTGGCGTGGTGGAAATCACCGTCCAGCAGGATCGCAAAATTGAGCTGATCGTCGACAACATTGCCGATACCGATCGCAGCGATCACAGCCATGAAGCCAGCGCGCTGGCCGATGGCGAAGACGGCGTGGTGATGGATCTCCTGATCACCGATTCCTTTGGCGACTCCACGGATCGCAATGGCAACGAACTGGTGGACGATACCATGACGCCTGAGTTGTACGACAGCAATGATAAAAAAGTCACCCTGGCCCAGACGCCCTGCACCACGGAAACCCCCTGCGTGTTTATTGCCAGCCGTGATAAAGAAGCGGGGACGGTGACGCTTTCCAGCACCCTGCCAGGCACTTTCCGCTGGAAGGCGAAAGCAGACGCCTATGGCGACAGTAACTACGTTGATGTCACTTTTATCGGCGACAACCTGAGCGCGCTGAATGCGGTGATTTATCAGGTCAAAGCCGCCAACCCTGTCAACCTTATCGGCAAAGAAGATAAGCACCCTACGGTCAATAATACCTACCGTTTCCTGCTGTGGCGCGACAAGAATAAAGACAATGTTTTTCAGATGTCCGAGCAGCTCACGGAAGAAGAGATGGCGCTGTACGACTACCAGTGGGAGTTTACCGGGCAGAGTACAAACGGACATACCGGCGCGTTGGCCAACACCATGAATGAAGACCTTGTCCTGCCAGTAACCAATAAAGAGGCGGCGCAGAAGTTTGCCGCCAATGAGGAAGATGGCGTTCAGGGTTACGGCATACGCGTTACGTATAGCCAGAAATAGCGTCAGCGTTATGGCTGACCAGCCAGCCGCTGAATTTGGAGAAAAAGGAGAGTCTGAATGCAAGCAACAGTAAAACGGCGGCTGACGAAGGTCGCTTTAGCATTAGTAGTTGCCGGATATTGCGCCGCGCCAGCGGTGGCGGCGAACGGTAATCTGAAATCGGGGCAGTGGCAGATTGTCTCTGAACAGACGGGCACCATTCAGGGCACGGTGCCGTGGATTACCCGCGCGGCGGATAAAACTGCGGATACCGACAAAGATCACGTAACGGTAACTATCGATCGCGGCGATCGTACCGTTGTGACCGAAGGCGATAAGCAGTTTCACGTTGGCGATAAGGTCACGGTGAACTGGGCGATTGGCGATACGGAAGGCGACCTTGACGCCAACAACGCCGCCACGAAACAGACGGTGCAGTGGATGAGATACAGCGACCAGAATGGTAGCAATCCCGAAGAGATTGGCACCAAAGGTAGCGATACCTATGAAATTCAGGCGAGTGACGCAGACCATTATATCGGTATCAAAATCACGCCAACCACCACCACCGGTGACCCTGCCGTGGCAACCGAACTGCTGTTGAAAGACCTGTCGACCGATGCGGGTGGTGGTTCGGATGATGACGAAATTCCGGAAGGTCCGGTGGTCGATGAAAACGTCCATGTGGTTATTCATGAGAAAGATTCGAATACCAACCTGTTGAAGAATACAGGGACGACACTCAAAACGAATACCACCTATCAGGTATTGCTGTGGAGCGATAAGAACGGCAACGGCACCTATGATGCCGGTGAAAACGTTACCGACCAGTATGACTACCGCTGGAAATTCGTCGGCACCAGTAAAATTGCAGGTACTGGTACCGGCGGTATTGTCAACGAAAGCTGGAACGATAAAGACCTTGTCATCCCTGTCACCAACGTCGAAGCGAAAGCAGCGTTCGAGGGTGCGGAAGGCGGCGTTACCGTGGGTAGCGACGGTGTCCAGGGCTTTGGTTTGTCCATCGACTACAAACGCAAATAAGTTGTCCTCAACATACCACTCCCCGCGGGGAGTGGTATTTTCCGCGCACTTTGCTTAGCTGCGCGCTAAGCAAAGTGGGTTGAATTACGACAGAGAATGAAAACGGGTGGCTATCGCTCATGGACAGGAATCGGCAAGTGAATAAAGTTGTACATTTCTTACTGACATTACTGGTCATGTTTGCAGCGTCGATCGCGCCTGCGCAGGCGCTATTGAAGGGCGGAACCTGGCAAGAGCTGAACTCGACGACCGGCGCGGTTAACGGCACCGCGCCGCTGGCCGACGGCGCGATTATTCCCCTGTATCAGGGCAGTACGCTGCTTGACCCTACCAAAACCCACGATATTGAATTCAGCGCCATGCCGCGCGATTTTAGCGCGGATGCTACCTCAACCTCGATGCAGGCGGTCAATTCCACCGATACCGAAGGTGATCTCTTTAGCGATCCGCCCACCATCGCCTGGGAAAACCGCCAGCCGCCCGCCATGGGGCTGGTATGGGCCGATGCCGCCACGCCCGACACGCCGCTCTCGCCGCAGCCGGTTCCGAACCTGACCTTTTGCGCCCAAAACCTCGCCGGGCGACAGTTGGTGGCCTGGGCGCAGGTGGAAGATGAAACCAACGTTCCCGCGCTGTGGCTCTTTACGAATACCGGGGTGCCGAATTATGCGACCATTCCGCTGTTAAGCCCGAAAGTGACGCTCAACATTAAACCGGCCACTGACACGCCGGTTACGGTCAGCGGCGATCACGTTGATTCGGCTTTTGAGGCATCAAAAGTGAAGGTAGGGGAGAGCATCACCCTCACCATCACCACCAAAGCGTGCGACGGCACGCCCGAAGGCAACGCGCCGTTTGTCATCCGCCGTAAAGATGCGGAAAACCGCCAGGGTGTGGTCAACAATGCCAACCCGGTTCGCGTTGGCGATACCGAACTTACGACCACCCAAACGGAATATCGCGGCGTCACTGACGCCAACGGCAACGCCACGGTGGTGGTCACCCAGAAGGAAGGCCCCGGCGTCAAAACGCCGCTGGTTGTCAGCTCGGTCAACTTCCCGGCGCTTACGGCTGAAACCGCCGTCATTTTCACCACCATCACCAGTCCGGACAGCGATAAGGCCAGTATGTACGGCCATATGGTGGAGAGCACCACCGCGACGCTGAACGGTATAACCTACACCTTCACCCGCCCGAAGCTGGCGGCGGAAGCGAGCGGCGCTGACAAAAGCGTCGTCGATACCAACGAAACCTGGGCGCTGTTCGACTGGAACGGCGCCGATAACCATTGCAATATTCTGCCGGACGCCGAACAACTGGTGCAGATGCGACATGAGCACAGCACGCTGGCAACGTACACCGGCTGGCCGGCGACGGACGATGCCGAATACTGGTCGTCGACCAAAGATCAGATGAGCGGCTACCACGCTGCCGTACATATGAACAGCGTGTCGGTTGCCAGGGCCGCCGACAGCGACACGCTGCTGGTCAGCTGTGTGGATAAAGCCCAGCCTGCGGCGCACCCGCAGATTACTCTCTCCCCACAAGGGCCGTATAAAGCGCAGGTGGGGGACGAGATCGATCTGACGATGACTGTAGTCGACCGGGACACGCAAAAACCGCTGCCTTACCGTTATATGGAGCTGTTTATCGACCCGGCGACAAACCGCAAAGGGGAGCATCAGGACGCGTGGGATAACCAGCGGGTCACCGTCGATTCCGAAGGCATGAGCGCCTCGTCGCCGGAGCACTATACCGGCGTGACTGACGTTAACGGCCAGGCGCATCTGACGTTAAAACACAACAGCGGTATGGGGGTCGAAACGCCTATCCGCATCGTGATGCCGGACGACGAAGGCGGCAACGTCGAGCTGCCCTTTAGCGTGATTTTCACCGTGGTCACCAGCCCGGACGTGGACGGCGCCAACATGTGGGGCCATATGCGCGGCGTGGTGGACGCGGGCAACCTGTACAAACGCCCGCTGCTGGCGGTGGAGGCCAGCCATAAAGACGGCCAGTTCGACGAAAACAACGAACAGTGGGCGACATTTAACTCCGTGGCATCGGCCACCGCGCAGTGCGGTACCGGCCAGGTGCCGGATCAGTCGTCGCTGGCGCATTTGTACAGCGAACATGCGGGCGGGCAGATGGAAAGCGAACACGGCTGGCCGACTGAAGATTATTTCATCGCCGCCGACAGCGACGCCTCCGGGACGGTACACGTCAACCTCGAAAACGGCGATAGTGGCAAATTTACCGATACGCCGAACTACCTGACCTGCTCGGCCAATGAAATGGTGGCGGTGCTGGACGTCTACTTCAACGACGACCCGGTGATCAAAAACGCCGACGCCAAAGTGGGTGAACAGGTTAAGCTCAACATCCATTCGCGCAACGCTCTTAACGGCATGGCGATCGGCAATACCGACTTTACCATCACCATGGATAACGGCAGGCGGCGCGACGGGCTGACGACCGGTTTTACCGATACCAGCAACGGCGAGATGCAGTTTGACGGCGTCGGCTATATTGCCGGGCAGGTTTATCGGGGAGTTACCGACGCCAACGGCGATGCGACCATTATCCTCACCCAGAACAAGGGCGTGGGGTTACTGACGCCGTTAAACATCACGCCCGTCGATTCATTAATCAGCACGCCGATTTCCCGCAGCGTGAAGTTTACCGTCGCCACCAGCCCGGATACGGCAAAAGCCAAAATGTGGGGCCATATGGCCGACACGATTACCGTGGGCGACTGGACCTTTGAGCGGCCCAAACTGGCAGGTGAAGTGAGTAACCCGCTGCGTACCCAGGACGAGAGCAATGAGACCTGGATGCGTGTGGCCCACACCGACGCGGCGAGCAACCCGGATGCGGGCGGCTGCGCGGCGAACCGCCTGCCGCGCATCGACCAGCTTGAGGCGCTGTACAACGCCAACAGCGGCGGCAAAATTAACGGCATTCAGGGCTGGCCAGTCTATCTTAACTACTGGTCGTCCACCTACCAGAGCGCCAACACGTGGAAACTGATCGCGCTGGCGAACGGCAGTGAATTTGCCAACAGCAACGTCTCGATTTACACCAGCTGCCTGGCCAGCGACAACCCGGTACCAGCCGCCATCACCATTGAACCGGTCGATCCATCGCTGTGGTACGACGGCAGCGACGTGCATGCAGTCAAAGTGAAAAAGGGCGATACCCTACAGCTCAAGGTGACGGTGAAGGACGCCAGCGGCAACCCGATCCCGGAAGCGCCGTTTGTGCTCACCCGCGGCGACGGTTACGATCGCCGGGGCGAAAAGTATACCGCTCAGGACGGTGACGATCTGCAAGGCATCGTGACGCCCGTGGTGATCGACGGCGAATCGCTGGCCTGGACCACCACTAAAATGGGGTCGCAGACCGGCCCTGACGGCACCCGCATTATTAGTGTTACCCGCCCGGACACCCACGGCACCCGCACCGCGATTAACGCGACGCTGTATGAAAATGCCGCCGTGAGCGCCAGCATTGACACCATCTTTACCGTCGTCACCAGCCCGGATGCCAGCGTCGCCCGCATGTGGGGGCATATGGCGCCGTCGCTGACGGCGGCAGATGGCGCGGTGTACCAGCGCCCGCTGTTGTACGCTGAGCTGGCCAGTACGGACAATACTACGTCTAAGCAAGAAACCAACGAAACCTGGGCGATTTTTCATGGGCCAGCCAATACAGGGGCAAATTCGGCTCGTTGCGCGGCGGGCTATTACCCTGCCGTTGAGGCGCTGGATTCGCTCTACAGCAAATACCCGAACCGAACGATAAATACCGTCCAGGGCTGGCCGGTCTACTATTCTTACTGGAGCGGATCGAACTCGACGTCACTCTCCAGCGGGGCAAAACTTGACTTCTATTACGTAGTCGATCTGGCTGATGGTTCGCGTCGGTCAGAAAACAGCTCGCCCAGCTCTGTCTGGCAGTACCAAATTTGCGCCAGGACGCCGATACCGCAGGCCACGCAGATCACCCTCACCTCCCCGCAGGCGATGGATGACGCTATTCAGGCGGTGAAGGCGAAAAACAGCGAGTCGATCCCGTTGCTCATCACCACTACCGATGCGATGGGCAACCCGATGCCTTATACGGCTTTTTCGCTTAAACGCGACGCCGGGACGCCGCGCAACACTGACTATAATAAATTTGTAGCCACTAACGGCACCAACATGACGGTGACGCCGCTCGCCGGTGCGCAGCAACAGTTTTACTATGCCACATCGGCTCTGACCGGCACCACCGGCGCGGACGGTACGCTGACTCTGACACTTGCCGAACCCGGCGGCATAGGGTTGAAAAACCTGCTGACCGCGAGTCTGTACGATACGCCGACGGCGACCTCATCGCTGCCGGTGGTGTTCACCGTCCTCACCAGCCCGGACAGCGACAAGGCCAACATGTACGGCCATATGCCGGAGACCTTCACCGCCAGCAACGGTGCGGAGTTTAAGCGCCCGCTGGTGGTAGGCGAGCCCTCATCGGAGGCGCACACGGATACCTATTTCGAAACCAATGAATACTGGATCATGGTGAATAATTTTAATACCGGTAATTACGGTGGGTGCCCGATGAACCAGATGGCTGCGATGGATGATTTCACGGCGCTGTACAACGATCACCCAAGCGGCAAGGTAGCGACCGATATTGGATTGCCCGTCGGGAAGCGGTGGTGGGCTGGCGATAGCCTGCTGAAAGGCTCAACCCTTTACTGGCAGTATAAAGATCTCAAGACGGGGAAAAACTACAGCATGTCGGAAAACCCGGGTAACTACTACTTACAACTCTGCCTGACAACATCGCGCAGCGGGCTGAATATCGCGCTCTCTTCCGACGCATGGAACGCCGATAAATCAGCGGCCGTGGCGAAAAAAGGCGAAACGATACCGATGACGGTAACGGTGACTAACGACGACGGGCAGCCGCAGGCCGGGGTGGCCGTACTGTTGACGCGTGGATACGCTTATTCGCGCGGTGCGGTGGATAAGCAATACATTGATCCCGGCGTGATTGGCGAGCCGGTTCCGTTTACAACTTCGCCAGCGAATATGATGCTGACGCCGGTTGCACCTGCGGGTACGGCAGTGGCGTTTAATAACCAGAATGGCCTCAGCACAAAATGGTCTGGCTTCACTGGCGATGACGGTAAGTTGCGGTTTACGTTAACTCAGGATAAATCGTCGGGGTTAAAAACGTCTGTCACGGCGGCGCTTGCGAATCAATTTGATGAGGCGGCGAGCGTGGATGCAATCTTTACGGTACAAACCAGCCCGGATACGCCGTATGCGTCATACTGGGGTCATATGCCGGATACCGTGCAGGTGAACGGCGTTACGCTGCGCCGCCCGTATCTGAAAGCCGAGCTCTCTGCCATGCCCCAGTATACCTGGTTGATGACTAACGAATACTGGGCGTCGAACTATTATTATCAGTCCGAGCACGTTGAAACATCGCTGACACATCTTTGCGGATCGCAGGAAAATATGGCCTCGCTGGATGATCTGAAAGCGTTGCAGAGCGTTATCGGCACGTTGCAATGGCCGACGACATCGTCCTGGGATTATGTGTCGCAAGATGAAGGTCAAAGCAATAAGGTCTACTGTTCATTTAACGAAACGACCGGCCAGACAACCTGTAATCGTGAAAAATCGACGACCTCGGGCTTAGGCTCGTGCCGGGTGCCGTAGTGAATGGGGCCGGGAGCGCCTTTGAATGTTGGGTGACGCATTGCGTCGCCCAACCTGGGTATCCCTTGCGGCTGGCGTTGTTCCGGTAGCGATGCATTTTTACGTTTTTGTATTCATGGAATGAACTGCAACGAAATGGACCTTTCTCAGGTACGTCAGTGAAATCGAAAAAGTGTGTCGGTTTTTTATCCTGGTTGCTGCTATGCGCCCTCAGTTTAACGCCTTTCTTCGCCCAGGCCGTGCGAAGCAGCGGCGCATGGCAGGAACTCACTGAGCAAACTGCGGCTATTAACGGCACTCCGCCGCAGGCCGACAGTGTAACGATCCCGGTATATCAGGGTAGCGTTCAGTTGCGCTCTGATGCGGCGAATCCTGTAGCTCGTTAGGCTGGCCGACGCAGGGCTATCCCTGTTTATCTAAATCAACCTCGAGCGGCGGCATGTATTGCGGCGTGGATGAGAATACCAGGCAACAAAACTGCGCCATTAAGCCGGCAAGCACAGCAGGTTATGCGACGTGTGTGGAGTAACGTATTACGCGTCTGGCGCTACCTATATACTCTAAATAATTCGAGTTGCAGGAAGGCGGCAAGCGAGCGAATCCCTGGGAGCTTACTAAAGTAAGTGACTGGGGTGAGGGAACGCAGCCGCAGCACATGCAACTTGAAGTATGACGAGTATATTTAAAATAACGCCAGGTGTCGCATGATAATTACCCCTTTTTGCCTCGCGCATCTATTTATCTCAATATATGAAATCATTAAATGATATTCACAATATAAATATATATAAAAGAGATGGATATATTTATATCAATTATAAATTAATCAAAAGTTGACCTGATATTGAAATAGGCCTTGAAATTGGTTAATAATTTGGCTTTGATAATATATTGTTACAGGTGATTGCAATCATTCATAAAACCATATTTTTATCATTTATTATTTATCTCATTTATATACACCATTTAAAAGCTATTTACAGCCAATCAAAATCCAGTTTGCTTCGTGAACGTTATTAAAAGGAAATTTAAAAATTGAACAGGACCTACAGTATTGTCTGGAGCGCCGTGCGAAATATGTATGTTGTGGCTTCAGAACTGGCGCGAGGCCACAGCAAAGTTAAAGCGCAAGTATGCGCGAGTGAAACCCATTCCCCAAATAAAAAGTCCGAATATGGACAAATAATAAAAGCAACGCGCGCGGCGCTGGCTTGCGCCGTGGCTGCGGCGCTCGGATTTTTCAGCCCGCTGGCTATGGCCGACAATCAAGTGTCGTATGCTGATGCGCAGCCCCACGTTCTGGATGCGTCAACGCCGCCGATGACCTATTCGGGAGTTGAGGATGGCGCGGCACTCTATGTCTCGGGGGTCGCCACCGTCGGCTGGCAGCCCACCACGGTCACAGGGACGGGGCTCGTCATTAAAACAAGTGGGGGCGGAGCCAATAATCCGGATGGCGGTAAGTATGTTTCCAAAGCCATTTCGATAGATCATTACGCCATCCTTGATCTTACCGACACGGAGATAACCACTGATAGTATTTATTCTCTGGGTATTTCCGCAGCGGATGGCAGCGAACTGACGTTAACGGACAGTTCGCTAAAGATTGACGGCAATTACGGCATAATGACGTTGTATACGGGTTCAGAAGCAACGCTGGAGGGCACCATCGTTGAGGCAGCTAACAGCAGCAGCGCGCAGGTGCAACAAGGCAGTACGCTGAACGTGCTGGACGGTAGCACAATCACCCTGGCGCAAGGCCAGATAAACGTTGTTGCCGGTACCGACGCGGCAAATGCGGGTTCCACCCTGAACCTGTCTGATAGCTCGGTCAGCTCTACAGGTACGAAGGACACCATTCAGGGCAGCAATAAGGCCGATCTTAATCTCACCAACGCGACCATAACGCATACCAACGCCAGCGGCGCGGCGGTGCGGGCCAACAACGCCACCACCCTGGATATTTCAGGCGGCAACATTACCTCTGCCGGTACGGGCGTGTATATTCTGGCGTCGGACGCCAGGATCAACGACGTCACCATTAACGCCGACAGCGATGGCATCTTTATCACCAGCAAAAGAAAACTTGACGGGTATGAGGATCTCAACGCGCTGACGGTCAGCGACGCAAACATCACCTCAAAAACCGTCGCACTGAACGTTGATGGTAGCACGACCATTAACGACCCCATTAAGCTCACCAACAGCACCTTTACGGCGCCGACCGCGATCAAATTGGGAAGCAAAGCGACTATTCAGGCCGAAAACATGACGCTGACCGGCAACATTGTCCAGACTGACGCGTCATCGTCAGCGCTGTCTCTGGAGCAGGGGTCCACGTTAACCGGTAGTGTAGATGCGATGTTTACTACGCTGTCGCTCGACGAAACCAGCCAGTGGAACATGACCGACCCGTCAACCGTCGGCAACCTGACCAACAACGGCGGCATTACGCTGGGCAACGCGAGCGGTTCGACAGGTACGCTGCTGACGGTGGATAATACCCTGACCTTGCAGGACGGCAGCCAGATAAACGCGACGCTGGATACCGCCAACAGCTCGCCAATTATCAAAGCCGCCAACGTCACGCTGGACGGGACGCTGAACCTTAGCTCAACGGCCACCTTTGTCGCGCCCGAAACCGACGAACACTTTGGATCGGTCACGCTGATTGATTCGCAAACTGCGATCACTACCGATTTTGACAGCGTAACGCTGGATGCCGACACCTCCGCTATGCCGGATTACCTTACGATCAACGCGGGCGTTGATGCGAATGATAATACCAACTACGAGTTGTCTACGGGCTTGAGTTGGTACGCGGGCGCAAATTCTGCGCGCGCTGCGCATGGCACTTTTACCGTTGATGCAGACAGTACCTTTACCGTCACCAGCGAACTGGACGAAACCACGGCTAACTCCAACTGGGGTGGCAGCAAGCTAACCAAACAGGGCGACGGCATGCTGATCCTCAGCAACACCGGCAACGACTACGGCGACACTGAAATTGACGGCGGTATTCTGGCCGCCAAAGACGCCGCCTCGCTCGGCACTGGCGATGTGACGATTGCAGAAAACGCAAAGCTTGCGCTGAGCCAGGGAACGCTGGATAACAACGTGACCGGCGAGGGCCAAATTGTCAAAAGCGGTAGCGATGAGCTGATCGTGACCGGCGATAACAATTACTCCGGCGGCACCACTATTTCCGGCGGTACGCTGACGGCTGACCATGCGGATTCGTTAGGCAGCGGCGATATCGACAACAGCGGCGTGCTTCAGGTCGGCGAGGGCGAGCTGGAAAATACGCTTTCCGGCAGCGGCTCGCTGGTGAAAACCGGTACGGGCGAGCTGACGTTAAGCGGCGATAACAGTTACTCCGGTGGCACCACCATTGACGACGGTGTGCTGATTGCTGCCAACGTTAACGCGCTGGGCGGCGGTGATGTCTATAACGCGGGTACGCTGAAGCTGGACGCGGAGGGCGAATTCAACCTTGCGAATGTCACGACCCAGTCTGGAGCAACGACTGAGCTGGCCAAAGGTACGACGCTCAACGTCGACTCGCTGACTCAGCAAGCCGATAGTACGCTGAATATTGACCTCAGTAAGGCCAACGGTGAAAGCGCCATTATCGCCGACAGCGTCACGCTGGGCGGCACGCTGAATGTTACCGGCATCGGCAGCGTTACAGACAGTTGGACGCCTGAGGCATACACTTACACGCTGATTAACAGCGACAGCGCCATTACGAGTGATTTCGACAATCTGACCGTCGCGGGAATGAATAGAGAAGATGTTGACTTCCTGACTATCGACGGAAAAGTCGATGAAGCAGACAACACCCACTATGACCTGACGGCCTCCCTCTCCTGGTATGCGGACAGAGACAACGCCACTACCGACGCCCACGGCACCTTTACCCTGAGCGACCCTGACGGCAGCTTTAACGTTGCGGCTACACTGACAGACGTTGATGACACGCTGGATGCGGGTAGCAGATGGGACGGTAAATCGCTGACCAAAGAAGGCGCAGGCACGCTGATCCTCTCCGGCGACAACGACTACAGCGGCGGCACCACCATCAATGAAGGTACGCTGGTCGCCGCCAGTACGACGGCGCTGGGCACCGGTCTGGTAGACAATAACGCCACGCTGGTGCTGGACGCAGACGGTGAAGTCAACGCGGTGGGCGGCATCACCACTCATAGCGGCGCGACGACCCAACTGGCGCTTGGCACCTCGTTGGATCTCGGCGACAGCGCGTTAATTCAGCAAGATGGCAGTACGCTGAACGTTGAGCTGAATAGTGACTCAGTGCAACCGCTGATTACCGGCGGCAGCGCCACGCTTGGCGGCGATTTGGTCGTCAGCGACGCCAGCCTGCAAGCGCGCGCCTCCGACGCGGAGTTCCAGTCCTTTAAACTGATGGATATGGACAGCGATATCAGCGGCGACTTTACCAGCCTGACGATGAACCTCACCGACCAGCCGGACTATCTGACCGTAACCGGGACAATCAATCCTGAAGATGCGTCAGAATATCTGCTTACCGAAGGGCTGAGCTGGAATGCGACCGCCACATCAGCGACGCCAGCACACGGCTCGTTTACCCTGGGCGCAGGCGACAGTTTTGAAGTCACCAGCGTACTGGGCGATAAAACCGGCAACGGCGACTGGGATGGTAAAACGTTGACCAAACTGGGCGCGGGTAAACTGACGCTGAGCGGCGCGAACACCTATAGCGGCGATACCAACGTACAGGAAGGCACGCTGTGGCTGTCCGGGGACGGTACGATTGGCGAAATGGGCAGCCAGCAGGCAGTAAACGTTGCCTCCGGGGCGACCTTCGGCGGCAGCAACGGTACGACCGTTAACGGTAAGGTGACCAATGAAGGGACGCTGGTCTTTGGCGACAGCGAGGAGACAGGCGCTATCTTCACCCTCAATGGCGATCTGATCAACATGGGGACAATGACCAGCGGTAGCAGCTCCAGCACGCCTGGCAATACGCTTTATGTTGATGGCAATTACACCGGCAACGGCGGCTCGCTTTACCTGAATACCGTCCTGGGCGACGATGATTCGGCGACCGATAAGTTAGTCATTACCGGCGATGCCTCCGGCACCACCGATCTGTACATCAACGGCATCGGCGATGGAGCACAGACCACTAACGGTATCGAAGTGGTGGATGTTGGCGGCGTATCGACCAGCGATGCGTTTGTGTTAAAAAATGAAGTTAACGCCAGTCTGTATACCTACCGTCTGTACTGGAATGAAAGTGACAACGACTGGTATCTGGCGTCAAAAGCACAGTCTGATGATGACGACAGCGGCGGCGATGTCACGCCTCCAGACGATGACAGTGATGTCACGCCTTCGGATGACGGCGACGATGGCGGTAATGTCACGCCTCCGGATGACGGCGGTAATGTCACGCCTCCGGACGATGGCGGCGATGTCGCACCGCAGTACCGTGCGGATATCGGCGCGTACATGGGCAACCAGTGGATGGCGCGCAACCTGCAAATGCAGACCCTCTATGACCGCGAGGGCAGCCAGTATCGTAATGCCGATGGCAGCGTATGGGCGCGCTTCAAAGCGGGTAAAGTGGAATCCGAGGCTGTCAGCGGCAATATCGATATGGACAGCAACTACTCCCAGTTCCAGCTAGGCGGCGACATTCTGGCCTGGGGGAACGGCCAGCAGAGCGTTACCGTTGGCGTCATGGCGAGCTACATCAACGCCGATACCGACAGCACCGGTAACCGTGGCGCGGACGGTAGCCAGTTCACCAGTAGCGCCAACGTAGACGGCTACAACCTCGGTGTCTATGCCACCTGGTTTGCCGATGCCCAAACGCATAGCGGCGCGTATGTCGACAGCTGGTACCAATATGGTTTCTACAACAACAGCGTAGAGAGCGGTGATGCGGGATCTGAATCTTATGATTCAACCGCTAACGCCGTCTCGCTGGAAACCGGTTATCGCTACGATATTGCGCTTAGCAACGGCAATACTGTCAGTCTGACGCCGCAGGCGCAGGTTGTCTGGCAGAATTACTCAGCGGATAGCGTGAAGGATAACTACGGCACCCGGATCGATGGTCAGGATGGCGACAGTTGGACAACGCGCCTGGGTCTGCGTGTTGACGGCAAGCTGTACAAAGGCAGCCGTACGGTTATCCAGCCGTTTGCTGAAGCTAACTGGCTGCACACCAGCGATGATGTGTCGGTATCGTTTGATGATGCTACGGTGAAACAGGATCTTCCGGCTAACCGTGCGGAGCTGAAAGTGGGTCTGCAGGCAGATATCGATAAGCAGTGGAGCGTTCGCGCTCAGGTTGCCGGGCAGACTGGCAGCAATGATTTTGGCGATCTGAACGGTAGCCTCAATCTGCGCTATAACTGGTAAGTTAGACAAAACCGGGCGGGTATTCCCTGCCCGGTTTTGAGGCGAATGACAAACCGGTTGATCGTCGGATTGCGGCTACACCTTATCCGACGTGGCGCGTAGGTTGGCTGAGGCGAAGTCGAAACCCAACATCGCGCTGCAAAGGGTGGGGGAATGTTGGATTACGTGCCCGGCGTGACGGATTTGACTTCACTTTCAAGCCAACCGTCCTCCAGTCTCGTGGTCATGATATCGCCTGCTTTGACCTGTTTGATCTTTTTCAGCACCTTGCCGTTTGTTGTCGTCGAAACCGTATAGCCGCGCGCCAGCGTGGCTAACGGGCTGACCGCTTCCAGATGCGTGACCGCGTTGCCGAAACGCTCGCGCTGTTCGCTTAACCGTGAGCGGATATTCTCCGTCAGACGATATTCCAGCTGTTGGATGCGCGACTGCGCGCGGTGAATGCGCGGCTGCGGATTTTGCTGGCTCAGGCGTTGACTTACGCGCTGTTGGCGCTGAGTGGCCTGCTTAATCCTGGCCTCAAGCGCAAATCCCATCCGTTGGCGTAGACGTTCCAGCGCGGTTTGCTGACGGGCCAGACGCAGTTGCGGATGTTGCTGTTGCAGACGGTGAAAAATCTGCGTGAAACGACGGCTGCGGTTGGCGAGGTAGTAGTCCATCGCCATGCCCAGACGCTGCTGGGCGGACTGGATCTGACGCAACAACTCCTGCTGGTTACGGCTGACAATTTCTGCCGCTGCTGATGGCGTAGGCGCGCGCAGGTCGGCGACAAAATCAGCTATCGTGACGTCGGTTTCGTGACCGACGGCGCTGACTACCGGAATGCGGCTGGCAAAAATCGCCCGCGCCACGCGTTCGTCGTTAAAACTCCACAAATCTTCCAGCGAACCGCCGCCGCGTCCGACGATCAGTACATCACACTCGCCCCGCGCGTTCGCCAGTTCGATAGCACGAACGATCTGCCCCGGCGCGTCGTCGCCCTGGACCGCCGTCGGGTAGATAATTACGGGCAGGGATGGGTCACGACGCTTTAGCACGTGGAGAATGTCGTGCAGCGCCGCGCCGGTTTTCGAGGTGATCACCCCCACGCAGTGGGCCGGGGAGGGCAACGGCTGTTTATGCTGCTGATCGAACAAGCCTTCGGCCTGCAGTTTGGCTTTCAGCTGCTCATATTTTTGCTGCAATAGCCCTTCGCCCGCGGGCTGCATACTTTCGGCGATGATTTGATAATCGCCGCGCGGCTCGTACAGCGTGATATTGGCGCGGACTAACACCTGTTGCCCGTGCTGCGGGCGGAACGTCACCCGGCGATTGCTGTTACGGAACATCGCACAGCGCACCTGAGCGGTATCGTCTTTGAGCGTAAAGTACCAGTGACCCGACGCAGGCTGCGTGAAATTAGAAATCTCGCCGCTGATCCATACCTGCCCCATCTCCTGTTCTAACAGCAGACGAACCGTCTGGTTAAGGCGGCTTACGGTAAAAATTGAGGAAGTTTGAGAGGATAACATGTGAGCGGGATCAAATTCTAAATCAGCAGGTTATTCAATCGATAGTAACCTGCTCACGGGGGATCGCAAGCACTATTTGCAAAAATATGTAGATGCAACCGATTACGTTCTGTATAATGCCGCGGCAATATTTATTAACCTCCCAGGTGAGATATTGCCCATGCTACGTATCGCTAAAGAAGCCCTGACGTTTGACGACGTCCTCCTTGTTCCCGCTCACTCCACCGTTTTGCCGAATACTGCCGATCTCAGCACGCAGTTGACGAAAACTATTCGTCTGAATATTCCTATGCTTTCTGCGGCGATGGACACCGTGACGGAAGCGCGCCTGGCAATTGCCCTGGCCCAGGAAGGCGGCATTGGTTTTATCCACAAAAACATGTCCATTGAGCGCCAGGCGGAAGAAGTTCGCCGCGTGAAGAAACACGAGTCCGGCGTAGTGACCGACCCGCAGACCGTCCTGCCAACCACCACGTTGCATGAAGTGAAAGCCCTGACCGAGCGTAACGGTTTTGCGGGCTATCCGGTGGTGACTGAAGATAACGAGCTGGTGGGGATCATCACCGGTCGTGACGTGCGTTTTGTGACTGACCTGAACCAGCCGGTAAGTGTCTACATGACGCCGAAAGAGCGTCTGGTGACCGTTCGTGAAGGCGAAGCCCGTGAAGTCGTGCTGGCAAAAATGCACGAAAAACGCGTAGAAAAAGCGCTGGTCGTTGATGATAACTTCCATCTGCTTGGCATGATTACCGTAAAAGATTTCCAGAAAGCGGAACGTAAACCAAACTCCTGTAAAGATGAGCAGGGCCGTTTACGTGTCGGCGCGGCGGTCGGCGCAGGCGCGGGCAACGAAGAGCGCGTTGACGCGCTGGTGGCGGCAGGCGTTGACGTTCTGCTGATCGACTCCTCTCACGGTCATTCAGAAGGCGTGTTGCAACGTATCCGTGAGACGCGCGCTAAATATCCTGACCTGCAAATCATCGGCGGCAACGTCGCCACTGGCGCAGGCGCTCGCGCACTGGCGGAAGCCGGTTGCAGCGCGGTGAAAGTGGGTATCGGCCCTGGCTCTATCTGTACGACTCGTATCGTGACTGGCGTGGGCGTTCCGCAAATCACCGCTGTTTCCGACGCAGTTGAAGCGCTGGAAGGCACCGGGATTCCGGTTATCGCTGACGGCGGTATCCGTTTCTCCGGCGACATCGCCAAAGCCATCGCCGCAGGTGCAAGCGCGGTAATGGTGGGCTCTATGCTGGCCGGTACCGAAGAATCCCCGGGCGAAATCGAGCTCTATCAGGGCCGTTCGTACAAATCATACCGTGGGATGGGCTCGCTGGGCGCGATGTCCAAAGGCTCTTCTGATCGTTACTTCCAGAGCGATAACGCTGCCGACAAACTGGTGCCGGAAGGTATCGAAGGCCGCGTAGCCTATAAAGGTCGCCTGAAAGAGATCATTCACCAGCAGATGGGCGGCCTGCGCTCCTGTATGGGACTGACCGGTTGTGCTACCATCGACGAACTGCGTACTAAAGCGGAGTTTGTGCGTATCAGCGGTGCGGGTATCCAGGAAAGCCACGTTCACGACGTGACCATCACCAAAGAGTCCCCGAACTACCGTCTGGGCTCCTGATTCTCTTCGCCCGACTTCATGTCGGGCGATTTATTTAATCTGTTTCACTTGCCTCGGAATAAGCGTCAATGACGGAAAACATTCATAAGCATCGCATCCTCATTCTGGACTTCGGTTCTCAGTACACTCAACTGGTTGCGCGCCGCGTGCGTGAGCTGGGCGTTTACTGCGAACTGTGGGCGTGGGATGTGACAGAAGCGCAAATTCGTGACTTCAACCCAAGCGGCATTATTCTTTCCGGCGGCCCGGAAAGCACCACCGAAGAAAACAGCCCGCGCGCGCCGCAGTATGTCTTTGAAGCAGGCGTGCCGGTATTTGGCGTCTGCTACGGGATGCAGACCATGGCGATGCAGCTTGGTGGTCATGTAGAAGGTTCTAATGAGCGTGAATTTGGTTACGCGCAGGTCGAAGTATTGACCGACAGCGCGCTGGTTCGCGGTATTGAAGATTCCCTGACCGCCGACGGCAAACCGCTGCTGGACGTGTGGATGAGCCACGGCGATAAAGTGACGGCGATTCCGTCCGACTTCGTGACCGTCGCCAGCACCGAGAGCTGCCCGTTCGCCATTATGGCCAACGAAGAAAAACGCTTCTACGGCGTACAGTTCCACCCGGAAGTGACCCATACCCGCCAGGGTATGCGCATGCTGGAGCGTTTTGTACGCGATATCTGCCAGTGTGAAGCCCTGTGGACGCCGGCGAAGATCATCGACGACGCCGTGGCGCGCATTCGCGAGCAGGTGGGCGACGACAAAGTAATCCTCGGTCTCTCCGGCGGCGTGGATTCCTCCGTAACCGCAATGCTGCTGCACCGCGCGATCGGTAAAAATCTGACCTGTGTTTTCGTCGACAACGGCCTGTTACGCCTCAACGAAGCCGAGCAGGTGATGGACATGTTTGGCGACCATTTTGGTCTGAACATTGTTCACGTACCGGCAGAAGAGCGTTTCCTGTCAGCGCTGGCTGGTGAGAACGATCCGGAAGCCAAGCGTAAGATCATCGGTCGCGTTTTCGTTGAAGTGTTCGACGAAGAAGCGCTCAAACTGGAAGACGTGAAATGGCTGGCGCAGGGCACCATCTACCCTGACGTTATCGAATCTGCGGCGTCTGCAACCGGTAAAGCGCACGTCATCAAATCTCACCACAATGTCGGCGGCCTACCGAAAGAGATGAAGATGGGTCTGGTTGAACCGCTGAAAGAGCTGTTCAAAGACGAAGTGCGTAAGATTGGTCTGGAGCTGGGCCTGCCGTACGACATGCTGTACCGTCACCCGTTCCCGGGGCCGGGCCTCGGCGTGCGCGTACTGGGCGAAGTGAAGAAAGAGTACTGCGACCTGCTGCGTCGCGCGGACGCTATCTTCATTGAAGAGCTGCGCAAAGCGGATCTGTACGACAAAGTCAGTCAGGCGTTTACCGTCTTCCTGCCGGTCCGTTCCGTTGGCGTCATGGGCGATGGTCGTAAGTATGACTGGGTTGTCTCTCTGCGTGCCGTCGAAACCATCGACTTTATGACCGCACACTGGGCGCACCTGCCGTATGACTTCCTGGGTCGTGTTTCCAACCGTATCATCAATGAAGTCAACGGGATTTCCCGTGTGGTGTATGACATCAGCGGTAAACCACCGGCTACCATTGAGTGGGAATAAGCCGATAATCCTTCCTGTGTTTTCATGAACAGGTAAAAGTGAATTTAACCCTCTGTTTTTGCAGAGGGTTTTTATTTATGTGCATAGATGAGTTTTCTGTGTAGCGCACAGCTCCTGGCGGCAAATTTGACGTAATTACGAACCCACGAAGGTTGGCTGTATTGACCTTCCCCCTGTAAACAGTGCCAGTCTAAACTGAAGGTTCCGGTCTTTCTTCCATCTCACAGAGAGGCGCATTGCCATGAAAAAGACCCGTTATACCGAAGAACAGATTGCATTTGCCCTGAAACAGGCTGAAACCGGCACCCGCGTCGGGGAAGTCTGCAGAAAGATGGGAATTTCTAAGGCCACATTTTACATCTATGGACTACCTCCGTTTTGCAAGTACTGAATCTGGTTTTGGGTTGTTGCTTACATCTACCCGGCATCAGGAAAATCTGTGCCCAAATGGGTAATCCGCACACAATCGCCTCAACAACTGGACGGCCTCTGAGGCCAGTATAAAAATCAGGTTCCGATTGTGCAGGTGCAACCTGTCATCATTTCTCAGTACGCTGCAACTTTTGCTGGCAGGGGATTAATTTCACACTACCTGATACCCGGTATCATTTCTCAGCATCGACCAGATTATTCTCGCGTTTTTGTTAGCGACCGCCACGGTCGTTTTATTAAATCCGCGCCGTTCCTTTAACTGGTTAACCCACTGATTCATATGACCATCATTGTTATTCGTGGCAACCCTGACGACAGCGCGGGCACCATGAATAAAAAGTGTCCGCAGATGCTTGTCGCCTTTTTTCGTCATATTCATCAGCACCTGCCTGTCGCCACTCGAATGCTGGCGTGGAACCAGACCCAGCCATGCAGCAAAGTGGCGACCATTCTTAAATTCAGTTCCTTTGCCAATAGCAGCAACAACGGCCGTGGCCGTTTTAGGACCAATGCCTTTAACTTTGGCGATACGCTGACAGGCTTCTGATTGTCTGAATACTGTTTCAATTTCCTTATCAAAAAAATGGATCCGACGCTTGAGATCGTTAAAGAGATCATAGAGTTCGGCAATTGTTCTGCGCATACGGGAACTTAGACCGTTTTCTGCATCTTCAAGGATAAGAGGAATAGCACGGCGAGCTCTGGAGACAGCACTGCCAATGGGGATCCCCCGGTCAAGTAACAACCCCCTTATTTGACAGACTGTAGCAGTGCGGTGATTGACAATACGCTGCCTTGCCCGGTGTAAAGCCTGGATATCCTGCTGTTCGGGGCTTTTTGGCGGCACGAACTGCATTGTCGGTTGCATCAGAGCTACTGCGATGGCCTGTGCATCATTACCATCATTTTTTTGCCCGCGGACAAAGGGTTTTACATACTGAGGACTGATGACCTTTACTTTATGCCCCAGTTTCTCAAACTCACGCTGCCAGTAAAATGCCCCGGTGGACGCTTCGATCCCAATCAGACATGCAGGAATATTTGCCAGCGTCTGGAGCAATTCTTTTCGGCCAGTGCGTTTCGTATAAACCGGTTTGCCGGCCTGGCTTAACCCGCAGAGCTGAAAAACATTTTTAGCCAGATCAATACCCAGAAATACGATATTCATGGTGATTCTCCTGGTGAGCACATTTCGTACAGTTAACCGCAGCGGGAGGAGGTAGTCCATCCCATTAACTGGAAGTCCAGATACGGCGGCATGGAAGCTTCTGATATTAAAAAGATAAAACATCTTGAGGACGAGAACCGACGCCTCAAACAGATGTTTGCCGACCTGAGCCTTGAGAACCGGGCGCTGAAAGACGTTATCGAAAAAAAGCTTTAAAACCAGCCTTTAAGCGTGAGCTGGTCACTCATCTGATAACGGCATTCGGACTCAGTATCCGTCAGGCCTGCCGGAGCCTGAACCTGAGCAGAACGGTTTATCATTACCGTCCGGATAACACACGTGACGAACCCGTTATTACCGCACTGCAGGCAGCAGCTGAACGGTATCCACGATACGGTTTTCCGAAGCTTTTTCAGGTTCTGCGGCGGCAGGGATACATGTGGAATCACAAAAGGATCCACCGTATTTATTGTCTGCTGAAGCTGAATTTTCGCCGTAAGGGCAAACAACGGCTGCCGGTGCGTAACCCCTCGCCACTGGCCACGCCGGAAGCGCTGAACCAGAGCTGGTCTGTCGATTTTATGCATGATGCCCTGGTCTGTGGGCGTCGTTTTCGCACGTTCAATGTCGTTGATGACTTTAACCGTGAGGCGTTGTCGATTGAAATAGATCTGAATCTGCCAGCCCCACGAGTGGTCCGGGTGCTTGACAGGATCGCGGCAAACCGTGGCTATCCGGCCATGCTTCGCATGGATAACGGCCCAGAATTTATCTCTCTGGCACTGACTGAATGGGCAGAGAAACATGCCGTAAAACTGGTGTTTATCCAGCCGGGTAAGCCGACACAAAATGCTTTCATTGAGCGTTTTAACAGGACATATCGCACAGAAATACTCGATTTTTATCTGTTCAGAACGCTGAGTGAAGTACGTGAAATCACGGAAAAATGGTTATCAAAATATAACTGTGAACGCCCGCATGAATCGCTGAACAATATGACACCGGAGGAATACCGACAGCACCATTATTTGGCCGGGAACTCAAAAAATGTATGGAACTAAAACGGGTCTATTTACAAGTGAACCAGACATGGTGTTCAAGAAGCTTGCTGTGAACGATGAGCGCACATGTTTTCTCGGGTGGGAGCTGGAATATATCCAAAAGGGGGCTTTTCTATCAAGATATTTTTTGTTTTGGAGTGACATGTTTATATTGAAGCGCAACTGCTGGATGGGATATTTTATTATGATATCCCATCAATATTTAAATAGGTGAGAATAACTAATTCTGATTTTTAAACACATTAACTGAACTATCCCAGTTAACTCCTCAATAATTGTTTGTAATATTTCCTTGACTAAATGAAGGGAATAGTTTAAACCCTTGAAATGTGTATTTTTTCATATTAAATAAAGAATATTTTCCTGAAAGATTGACCGCGCTGAATAAAGATTCTGAGAGGATTATATATTTTCTCAGCCACATTTTTAACTCTTCTTCTGTGCTTATGCAAATCTGAAAGTTGTTATCTTTACCTTTTATATAAAAATAAGGAACTTGACAGGTAGGGACTGATAATAAATCTAATGTTCTACATAATGCTTTGACT
Organism: Salmonella sp. A29-2; assembly: GCF_020150755.1. Taxonomy (NCBI): domain Bacteria; kingdom Pseudomonadati; phylum Pseudomonadota; class Gammaproteobacteria; order Enterobacterales; family Enterobacteriaceae; genus Salmonella; species Salmonella sp. A29-2. Next base: position 1,312,634 of record NZ_CP083731.1, read on the forward strand.
ATTACAAACAAACGAGATAGTTCATCATCAATACCCATACCATCTTTTTTTTCAATGCATTCATAATGGAGTCTTAGATTTTCTTCTATAGTTGAAAACTCTACAAGAAAGCTACCATTGACGAAACCAGTTAACTCATATCTAATATCACCATTATTAGGAGTTGTATTGTATATCTTATGAAATAAAACATGTGGCGCAGAAATGCTAAACTTAAAAGTACTAACAGTATCTTTGAGTTTAATGTCGATATCTCCAACCTGTTTTTCAATATAGACACATTTATCGACAAAATTTTTCTCTCTTGAAAATAATTCATCTAAGGAGTTTTTCTTTTTTATTAATTCAATTTGAGTATTGGTAGATGATATTTGTGTGGCTGTTTGAATTGATCTATGTAAACTCGTTATAATGGCAACGAATGGTATTGATAATGACAGTAACCCCAAAGGAAGTTTGCTTATCATAATAAAAGTATTTAACCCTTCCGATGACATATCAACCGAATGACCTTTCCACGCAAAAAAGCCAAAATATAGAAATGATAAAAATGGAACGAAAATAGCTCCCCAAAACAACCCTTGAGATGTTAGAGAATTATAAGTTAATTTATACCAACCCATGAAATAATAAATTAGTGCAATTGAAAAAATTGATATCCCGTATACAATAAGCCAAATCATCCCCACATCACCTTATGAAATATTTATAAATCCATCCTTTGAGATTTTATTTAAGATAAAAATCTCATTGCTTAAATTACACTTAACTATAGGGAATAGTTATTCTTAAAATTTTAATCGATTATACAGTTTGATGCTGCGTGAAACCAAGTATTTTGGTAAAGATTACTTGATGTAGGGGAGTCTCCTAGACTCTCATGTTTACTTCTGGAATCAAGTCGACTATACACTTGGAAGCTTCAGAGCTCAATCGGTTCGCTACATAGGAGCCAGGCAACACCTACTTACGCTCCCCTTTTCTTCCCATCTTCAGCACTTCATAAAAGCTTCCTCGCCCAAGCCCATCCAACGGCAACTCCTGTTCCTGAGCCAGAGCCTTCAGCTTTCGAAGTATCTGGTCAGATGTCGGTTTATCAGACGTCCCATAACGCCCGTCAGTCTCCTCAACCAGAAGCTGAACCAGTAGCCAGCAGAGTCGGGGCAGTATTCTCCCGAGCCTTGTCTCGTTTATGCATCCCACGCTGGGAAGGTTGTGTGGAAGCAGTGAGATCCGGCAGCGCGTCGTCACCGAGCGTCTTCAGCCACTTGCGGCCACGGCTGTTACGCGACAGTTTCATCACCGCCTTCAGGCTGCGGGTCTTAATTTCTGGCGGTGTAAGTTCGTCATCAATAAGCCGCCAGGCTAGGGCGAACATCTCATCGGCATAGAACATGCGTTTATTCGCCGGGGCACTGACCATGCCAGTGGCTTTGATGGTGCGGCTGATGGCGTCGTGCAGGATACGGTAATTTTCCTGATGTTCTTCCGGCAGGGCGTTTGCAGGTTGGGAAGCATCGAGGCCGAGAAGCAGAAGGGCTAGATGCCGCGCTTCCAGCAGCGGCATATCGCATTCCCGTTCAAATAGATTCTGACGAATGGGACTGGTCACATTATTCTCCTCCCTCAATGGCTCTCTTCCCACTTTCACACCGGTTCTGGCGGATAGGGTTTTACTCTGCCCTTGCTCATTAAATAAACAAAAGGCAGGTTGTCACCAGAGTGTTGGTAGTTTTGTTCTGGCATGTAGGATCTGTGGAGTGCATAAAGGAAATCAGCTTCCGGCAGGAACAAATTGATCTCTGTACTTAATCTGGACCTATTTCTCAGAAGAGCAGGGGGGCATGAGACCTTGTTAGTGGTCTAAATATAGTCTATATTAAAACCGAGACATGACCATTAGGCGGACCAATCATGAAAGTAGAGACAATCAGCTACGTTAAAAAGAACGCAGCAACGCTTGATCTGTCAGAACCCATCCTGGTCACACAAAATGGTGTGCCTGCTTATGTTATAGAGTCCTATGACCAGCAGCAGGAACGAGAGAACGCCATTGCTTTGCTGAAGCTGCTTACCCTGTCAGAGAAAGATAAAGCGGAAGGGCGCGTGTTCTCGAAAGACCAGTTGCTGGATGGACTTGCGGATTAAACGCGGCGCGCTCAACGTTAAGGGATTTCCATGGAACAGCAGGTGACCTTTGAGTACACGCTTACGGTAAAGCACTGTATCGACACAATAGCGAGTTTCCTGAAGCGTGTTGATGTTGAGCCTCGTCCGGTTATCGCAGATATTCTCACCCAGTTTGAGAGTACCGTGGGTCAGTTCCCGCTGGGCTGCCAGATTTGCCCCGAATTGCTGAAAATTGGCTGCGCCAAATACCGGGAGTTTAACCACGCTGAAGGCTACCGGGTTTTGTATTCCGTAGACGGAACGTTAGTGACAGCATATGCGATCCTGGCACATCGGCAGGACGTGCAGCAGCTGCTGTTTAAGCGTCTGATAATGGCCTGATAGCCCTAATGCGTGTTGTACGGCAATAATACGAATTTAAAGAGCGAGTTTGTAAACCATTATAACAACATGATTAATATCACAAATTTCATCATTTTGACGGTATTTATTACAGCATCGTCTGGAAATGGTTGTCATAAAATTCCGTGATAACAAGATGTTGGATGGTTCCTAAACCATTGAGTGGCAAAGCCGATAACCCTTCCTGTGTTTTCATGAACAGGTAAAAGTGAATTTAACCCTCTGTTTTTGCAGAGGGTTTTTATTTATGTGCATAGATGAGTTTTCTGTGTAGTGCACAGCTTCTGGTGGCAAAGCACTGCATCGACACAATAGTGGGTTTCACTGGCAGCACACAATCAAATCTGACAGTCGGCTTCGAGCGAGGTGCGGACATTGGTAGCCTCAACAACATGACTAGCATTGAGGTGTATTAATCAACGGGAAGCAGGTCAGTTTATTCCGCCAGCCCGACTTTTACGAAAGGGCTACCATGACTGCGCGATTTTTTGATTAGCTTGCCTACGTATAATTCTCTGATTTCTGGTGATGCGATTCGTCCAACAAATTCTGAACGGTTGGTTTCGGGGGGGATGACCAATTCCCGGGTAAAGTATTGCTGAGAGCCTGCCTTCAACCAGCACTGTATCTCGTAAACTTCCATCACCAAACCGCCGTAGGTGGCGTATGCAAATTGTAGGTTTTCATCTTTTGGTACTTTTGCCCAGACGCCACGCGTAGCTTCATATAATGCAAGTGCACTCATGCCAGACTTGTAGGTGCTGTTTAGCAAAAAAGCGAGCCCGGCATGTTCAGGTGCGATTTCCGTCTCTTGCTTAAGAAGAAGATGATTGAGCTCATCCAGCGTGATTCGCCCCATAAGGGAGCTGCTTCCTCGTACTTTGTTGGTCAGTTCTCCAACACCCAAGAGATCAATACATGTTGCTTCAACAAGCTTCGCGGTTGCCTCATCCATGCCATGGCGTAGTATGTCGATACCCAGATTTCCTGTTTTTAACAGATGATTAATTCGTTCTGATTTCGGAGAGTCATCATTATACTTTATATGATCAAGGCAGCGTTCTGACTTGCCTTTGCCTATATAAAACGGCTTCTTAGCTGCATCTTCAGTGTCATAAAATGCATAAACATAGAACTTAGCCATCCCTAACGCTTTTGAGTATTTTGAAAAATCTTTCAAACCTTGCTTCCTTAAGGCAAAAGTACTTAATTTTATTATCGGCACTATAGTTCAGAACTTAAGCGCAAAACAATTAGCGTATAGATTGACCTGCGTCCATTGATGAATATGGGCCAAAGTTAACAACGTCCGCTATTGGCACAGACCTGCCTGTCAGATTAGGTTTAGGTCTGTGCCATAGCTATGTCAGGTCAAATCTGAGCTAATACACATAAATAATTAGCGAAATCAGTTAAACCAGCCGCTTGCCTTTTCCTCACGGGCTTTACCTTCGCTTTGCAGCAGATCGCGACCGCCTTCAGATAGATTTCTGTTTGCATCAGCATGAGATTGAATAACATCTGTCTGGGCAGCTTTACTTTTCAGCTCTTGATCGATGAATTCATTTTCTCTTTTTACCCGGGCCTCTTCCCTGGCCAGCGCCAGTTTTTGTTTCTGAATTTCTAAACGACGAAGCTCATCTTCGTAGCTTTGATCGCGCGCTTTATCTTGCGCGGCTTCCGCTGCCAATTTTGCTTGCCGTGCTTTCCGTTCAGCTTCTGCCGCTTTTGCTCGCTGCTTAGCAACCGCGGCCGCATTGGCTTGCCTTTGTCTTTCCTGTTGAGCCTCTTGATCTCGTTTGGCTTGCAGAGCATCACGTTGTCTGTTTTCTTCATTTTTTCCTTGCTGTTCAGCCTGGGCTACCGCCGCAAGCTGATCCTGCAAAGAAGAAGATAAAACCGAGCCGCTTAGGGTGAATAAAACAGTGGCTAAAATAACTTTCTTCATAAAATCTCCTGATAGTTAGCTTTTCTCAGGACATTTCGTATTGGGTTGAATTCGCGTTTCGTTATCTTTGGTCGATATCACCATCGCCAGACCGGTGGTAAATTGGCACGTTTTTCCAACCTGGGTGGAGGTATAAACCTTCGTTCCTTCTTTGTAAGTCAAAGATACAGCTTCAACTAACGTTTTATCTTTAACTAATGAACCCGCCGCTGCGCCAACGGCTCCGCCGCCAACCGCGCCGGCAGTAGTACCCAAACCGCTACCTGAACCCACGTTATGACCAGTAACGCCGCCCGCTACAGCCCCAAGAATTGCGCCGAAGGTCTGAGCGGTTTTTTTATTGGCGGTGTTATCTACGGCAACTTTCGCTGGCAAAACAGAGATAATATTGACGGTCTTTGTTTCTTGCTTCGCGTTTAACTGCCCGGTTTGGTAAACATCTGCGGCATAGTCATCCGCATTGGACTGGCATCCGGCAAGAGAAAAAGAGGCAAACAAAACCAGAGGCAAAGCATTTTTTTTAAAATTCATCACAATTCCTTGTTTAGGTAATAACGCAAAAAGGAATGTATTTAAGACTAATCTTAAAAAAAGTAAACTATCGTTTCTTGTAGTTGATTGTTTTTTTAGACTAAAAAACAAAGCATTAGATAGTACGATGCTTTGTTTTTATCGGTTCATGCTAAGCCAGGGAAGGGAAAACAGAGTTCTGGATAACACAGTAAGCCTGTGACGATAATACCGCCAACGGATAACAGCTTAACGTTGTCCCGGCGTGGTGACAGAAAGCGATGACTGTTGCGCTTCTTTTTTATCCTGATGGTGCTGCCAGGCGCCGATAGAAGAGTAGACGAAACGTCCAAAGAAGAAGAGAAAACTGATAAGCAGTACGATACGGGTCATGCGAGTGTTAAATCGATGTCGTTTTCGCATACTGTTGGCCTGACTCACAAAGGGTTCCTTAACGTTGGCCCAGCGATATGGGCGGGATCAGGCTGGGTTCTTCAAGGGTATTATCAAGGCGAAGAACGTAACAAGCCTGCGTTCACTCTACATTAAGGCATACTGCGAACCGATGGTCAATTCCTCTTAATGTAAAATTGCGTCAGTTGATTTATCTTATATTGTTATGGAAGATAATTTTAGTATTTACATTAATAATAAATTAATGATAACAAAGAATAAAAAGACGAATAAAGGCTGCAGGAGAAAGGTAATAATTGACTTAAATCAAATGTTACTTTTGTTTAATAATTACAATCGATGACTATCGTGTGATGTATATCGCATCATCAATTTAAAGTCAGGTGGGATGCCTGTCTGTTAACGCCCCTTTGGGATTGGGGGGTTCTGCTGAGCATCTATGAAACTAAATAAAACTTATATAAATATCAGAGATAAATGGTGGGGACTACCGCTCATTCTCCCTTCGATTTTACTACCTGTTTTAAGTAGCGCAAATACTTATGCGCTTACCAGCACTGGAAATGTGGTTCTTTTTTACCTGCCGTTAGCTTTTATGCTTAGCCTGATGCTCTTTTTCGGCTGGGCAGCACTGCCGGGCATTGTGCTTGCTATCTTCTGGCGCAGATACCCGCAGACAGGGCTGTATGAAACCCTTTCCGTGACGATGCACTTTATCATCACTATCGTGCTAAGCTGGGGCGGCTATCGTGTCTTTTCCCCCCGGCGAAACAATGTTTCCCACGGCGACGCCCACCTGTTGTTTCAACGAATATTCTGGCAGGTATTTTGTTCTGCAACATTATTTCTGGTCATCTACCAGTTTGCCGCTTTTGTTGGTATGTACGAAAGCAAAGCCAGCCTGATGGGTGTAATGCCCTTTAATATCAACACGCTGATTAATTACCAGGCGTTACTGGTCGGTAACCTTGTCGGCGTGCCATTGTGCTATTTTATTATTCGTACTCTCCGCAATCCGCTGCACCTGCGGGGGTATTATCAGCAATTAAAGCTACAGATTGATAGCAAGGCCACTAAAAAAGAGATCGTTATTTGGCTGGCCGTATTGACTACACTAATGTTTATACTGTGTATGCCATTGACTGATAATAGTTCAATATTTAGTACCAACTATACGCTTTCGTTATTATTGCCGGTCATGCTATGGGGCGCGATGCGCTATGGCTATAAGTTTATTTCAATTATCTGGGCCGTCGTGCTAATTACGTCGATTCATTATTATCAGCGTTATATGCCCTGGTATTCAGGTTATGATACGCAATTAGCGATTACCTCTTCGAGCTATCTGGTTTTTTCTTTTATTGTTAATTATATGGCTGTACTGGCCACGCGCCAGCGCGTAGTGAGTGGTCGCGCACGGCGGCTGGCCTATCTTGACCCGGTTGTACATCTTCCCAATTTACGTGCGTTAAACCGCGCGCTCCAAAATGCGCCCTGGTCTACGATCTGTTTTTTACACGTGCCGGGCCTGGAGCTATTGGGTAAAAATTATGGCGTCATGCTACGCATCCAGTATAAGCAAAAGCTCTCTCACTGGATTACGCCGATGCTGGCCTCAAATGAGTGCGTCTACCAGATGTCAGGGCACGACCTGGTGCTGCGTCTTAATACAGAGGCGCATCAGCAGCGTATTGAAGCGCTGGATAAACATATTAAGCAGTTTCGGTTTATCTGGGATGGACTGCCGCTACAGCCGCCTGTCGGCGTGAGCTACTGCTGCGTGCGTTCTCCGGTTAGCCACCTTTATCTTCTGCTGGGCGAATTAAGCACCAGTTCCGATCTTTCGTTGACGACTAACGCGCCGGAGGATTTACAGCGGCGCGGCGCAATGCACCTGCAGCGCGATTTGAAGGGCAGAATTGCGATGATGAATCGGCTGCAACAGGCGTTGGAGCACGATCATTTTTTCCTGATGGCGCAGCCTATTTTCGGCGTTCGTGGGGACGTTTACCATGAAATTTTACTGCGACTCAGGGATGACAACGGCGACGTTATCAACCCGGACAATTTTTTACCCGTGGCGCATGAGTTTGGTTTGTCTTCCGCTATCGATCTCTGGGTGATTGAAAACACGCTGCGGTTTATGGCGGCCAGCCGGGAATATATGCCCGCGCATCGTTTTGCCATTAATCTGTCGCCAACATCGGTATGCCGCGCTCGTTTCCCTGCAGAAGTTAAGCAACTGCTTACGCAATATCAGGTTGAACCCTGGCAACTGGTTTTTGAGGTAACGGAAAGCAACTCTCTCACCAATGCTGAGCAGGCGCAGTTGACGCTGGGACAGCTACAGCAGTTTGGCTGTCAGATAGCGATTGATGATTTCGGTACTGGCTACGCCAGCTATGCGCGGCTGAAAAACGTTGACGCCGATATTCTTAAAATTGACGGCAGTTTTATTCGCAATATAGTGTCAAACAGTCTCGATTATCAGATTGTGGCTTCTATTTGTCATTTAGCGCGAATGAAAAATATGCAGGTCGTCGCGGAGTATGTCGAGAGCGAAGAAATACGAAGCGTCGTGCTCTCGTTGGGGATCGACTATCTTCAGGGATATTTAATTGGCGAGCCGCAGCTATTATCTGAGATTCAGTAAAGGCAGACGCCGCGGCGCGGCGTCTGGCTCACAATTTACGCGGCGATCTCCGGCGAGCTTTCTTCCTCAATATTGAGACGCCAGCCAGTTACCGCTTCCCAGTACTGCTGTTCTTTTTCCAGATCAAGCAGTACCAGCGCATTCTGGCTGAACCAGTCATGCGGAAAACATAACGTCCAGTGGCTGTCATCGGTCGTTAGCCGCAGCGTCGGCGGCGTGGTGGTCGCCTGCCGCTGGTTGTTCAGTAATACGCCCAGCCGAAGTAGCTGAATTAACGGCAGATACTGTTTTTTCTTAAACAGCGTAAAGCGGGGCATATCATCCAGTTTTATGGCTTTACGATGGTAACGTACCAGCGTCGCCATCATCATTTGCTGCTCCTGATTAAAGCCGGGCAAATCGCTGTGTTGCAGAATATAAGCCGAATGGCGATGTAAACCGCTGTGATTAATATTCAGTCCAACCTCATGCAGCATTGCCGCCCAGCGGAGCAACGCTTCAAGCTGCGGATGCGCCAGTTTTGGCTGCTGGGCCTGCCACTGCTCGTACATCTGCATGGTGGTTTCCAGCACGCGTCTGGCCTGTTCTCTGTCAATGTTGTATTGATTGGCCAGACTTTTTGCGGTACGGCTGCGAACATCCTGATGGCGGAAGCGGCCTTCCATTTCATACAGCACGCCTTCGCGCAACGCGCCGTCGGAAAGGCGAAGCTCGCGGATAGCCAGAGCATCAAAAACGCCGCACAGAATCGCCAGGCCCGGCACAAAGACCGCTTTTCGTTCTTCAGACAGACCCGGCAGGCTGAGAGCATTAAAGGAGCGGTGCTTCAACACTTCTGACTTCAGTTTATCGAGGCGCTCCGGCGTAATGAAGCCATCTTTCTCACCCAGCGCCAGGAGAACTTCATGAGCGGCCTTAATCGTACCGGAAGCGCCCATCGCCACGTTCCAACCCTGAATACGATACTGCCAGGTTAAGGTTTCCAGTTTTTGCGCCGCCGCCATTCGGGCGCGCTGGAAGTTTTCTTTATTGATAACGCCGCCGGGAAAGTAGAGCTGCGCGAAGCTCACGCAGCCCATACGACGGCTTTCAACCAGCCTGGGTTCGAAGTTTTCGCCAATGACCAGCTCTGTTGACCCGCCGCCGATATCGATCACCAGCTTGCGGCCTTTTTCCGGCTGCGTATGTTCTACGCCCATAAAAATCAGGCGCGCTTCTTCGTTACCGGAAATAATCTCTATCGGGTAGGGAATAACCTTTTCCGCACGTTTGAGAAAATCAGCGGCATTTTGCGCCTGACGTAACGTATGGGTGCCTACGATACAGACGCTGGAAGGGGAGAAACCTTGTAAGCGTTCAGCAAACAACGACAGACAGCTAAGCCCACGTTCCATGGCTTCTTCGCTGAGGTTGTTATCTGCGCCCAGCCCGTCCGCCAGATGGACGCGCTGTTTTAAGCGCCCGATAATCTGCATTGCGCCGTCAACCACGCGGGCAATGACCATATGAAAGCTGTTTGAGCCGAGATCGACCGCAGCGAACTCCTGCGGGCGAGGGGATTTATCGTAAATTGGCATAGCGTTAGTCTGGTTGCTCGAGTGATTTGATGTAGTCATAAATTGCCAGCTGCGCCTGAACTTTACGGCGATTGCCGCGCGGTACGTAGCGGTTGCTGAGTTCTTTATCGATAAAACGCGCTTTTACCGTGTCGCTAAACAGAATGTCAATGATATCCAGGACGCGCTGTTTAAGCCGCGGGTCGAGGATAGGCGTAGCGACTTCGATACGGTAGTCAATATTACGCGTCATCCAGTCAGCTGAAGAGAGCCAAACTTGCTTATCACCGCCGTTTTCGAAAATATAAACCCGATCGTGTTCCAGATAGCGATCCACAATGCTAATCGCACGAATATTATCGCTAATGCCTTCCAGTTGCGGAATAAGAGAACACATACCGCGCACCAGCAGATTGACCTGGACGCCCGAACCCGACGCGGCGTATAGCCTGTCGACCAACCCTTTATCGACCAGGTTGTTAAGCTTTAAGGTAATCCCTGACGGTAAGCCTTGCTGGGCATTGGCGATTTCACGATCGATCATCTCATACAGCAGACGCCGTGAGTTTTGTGGAGAAACCATCAAATAATCGAAAGTGACCGGGCGATAGGGGTTTTCAATAAAATTAAAGACCCGACGCACTTCATTGGTAATGCGCGCATCGGCGGTCAGCAGCGAATAATCGGTATACAGCCGCGCCGTTTTTTCGTTGAAGTTACCGGTGCCGATATGCGCATAACGCACCACGTCATCGCCCTCTTTTCGTGAGATGAGGAAGAGTTTGGCGTGAATTTTCAGCCCGGGCGCAGAGAAAATAACATGGACGCCCGCTTCGGTTAACCGCTTGGCCCAGTGAATATTTGCCTCTTCATCGAAGCGCGCCTGCAACTCCACCACCACGGTGACTTTTTTGCCGTTATGGGCGGCATGGATCATCGAGTCAATAATGCGCGAGTCTTTCGCTACGCGATAAATATTGATTTTGATCGCCAGCACGCTTGGGTCAAACGACGCCTGACGCAGCAGTTCCAGCACATGTTCAAAGGTGTGATAAGGATAATAGAGCAGCACATCACGTTCACGAATCGCGTCGAAACCGTTACGAAACTTCTCTTTATCAAACCAAAGATGGCGTAACCGCGGTAACGGTTTATTGACCAGGTTGGCTTTACCGACATTCGGAAAATTAATAAAGTCTTTAAAATTGTGGTAGCGCCCGCCGGGTACGATTGAGTCATACCGGGAGATCGTCAGTTTTTCCCGCAGCACGTCGACCAGCGCGGCGGGCATATCGCGTTGGTAGACAAAGCGCACAGGCTCAGCGGTCAGGCGCTGCTTCAGGCTGGAAGACATCAGCTCCATCAGACTGGATTCCATCTCATGCACCAGGTCATATTCGGCATCGCGGGTCATTTTCATCGAATAGGCATTAAGCGCGTCATAGTCGAAGAACCCTTTAAAAATGTCATCCAGGCAGTAGCGCAGAATATTATCCAAGAGGATCATCGGCTTGCGTCTGCGCGGTGTCTCCGGCGGCAGATTAACGAAGCGTGGGACTTTGTCGGACGGTATCTCCAGCAGCGCATAGTTGATGGTGTCGCCGCGGATAATCTCCACCGCCAGATAGGTGTAATCATCTTTTAAAAACTGAACAAGATCCGTCTCCCGGTTAATGAGAATCGGGGTAATATGCTGGCGCAAATAGTGCTTAAAATAGTGGCGCAACCAGCTTTGTTGGTTCACCGAGAGCTGACGCTCGTTGATCAGAAAGATTTGATTACGCGCCATTTCCAGCAGTAATTCGTTGTACAGGCCGTCGAACTCCTGGTCTGCTTTCAACACGCGGGACTGAATTTTGCCTAACAAATGGCGTGAATGAGAATTTGAACCCTGTTCTTCGCTGATAATAATACGTCGTTTCAGTTCAGCGAAACGCACTTTGTAGAACTCGTCGAGGTTATTAGAATAGATTCCCAGGAACCGCATCCGCTCAATCAACGGGTTGGATTTGTCCGCCGCTTCCTGTAACACGCGTTCGTTAAATGCTAACCAGCTTAGTTCTTTCTCGATATATAGCTTTTCCTGACCCATTACTACCTATACTCCGTTTTATTCACGGGACACTGCCTGATGATTATGGCGAGCATTACGCGTTAATGTCCAACTGCGCCAGAAAAATATGACAATAAACTGATAGCATAAAGGAAGGGAAAAGAGTAGGCCGGATAGGCATTTATGCCGCCATCCGGCAAGCAGACGCAGTCCTGTTCGATGACGTATTATTCGTCAGACGCATAACCTTGCGGCGGCAGACGACGCCCGTCCAGCCAGGCGGCGTTATCGCGCATCTTTAGACGCCCCTGCGCAAACCAGCTAATCACCAGCGGATAAATCGCATGTTCCTGAGTCTGTACGCGTGCGGTGATATCATCTTCGCTGTCGTCGGCAAAAACCGGCACCTTCGCCTGGAGAATGACCGGGCCGCCGTCGAGTTCGTCTGTCACGAAATGTACCGAGGTACCGTGCTCCTCATCGCCGTTTTCCAGCGCCTGGCGATGGGTATGCAACCCCGGATATTTTGGCAGCAGGGAAGGGTGAATGTTCAGCAGACGCCCGTAGTAATGCGCGACAAACATCGGACTCAGAATACGCATAAAACCGGCCAGCACGACCACATCGGGCGCATACGCGTCTATCTTGCGAATCAACTCGCGATCGAAGGCGTCGCGGCTGTCAAACCGATCGGCAGTCAGCGCTTGCGCCGGAATGCCGGCTTCTCTGGCGCGTTCAAGGCCGAACGCGTCGGCCTTATTGCTGAATACTGCCCTGAGGGTGCCTTTAATTTTCTTCGCTTCGCAGGCATCGATAATCGCCTGTAAATTGCTTCCATTGCCGGAAATCAGCACCACAATATTCATTATTCAATAACCACACGCTGTTCGGAATCAGAGGCTTTGATGATACCGATTTTCCATGCGTTTTCACCTTTCTCGTTTAGCAGAGCAAGCGCTTTGTCCGCTTCCGGAGCGGAGAGCGCAATCACCATGCCGACGCCGCAGTTAAAGGTACGGTACATTTCATGTCGGCTGACATTACCGGCGGTTTGCAGCCAGGTAAAGATGGCGGGCCACTGCCATGACGACTCATTAATTACCGCCTGGGTATTCTCCGGCAGAACGCGCGGAATATTTTCCCAAAAGCCGCCGCCGGTGAGGTGGGCGATAGCGTGCACATCGACGTTTTCAATCAGTTCCAGAACCGATTTTACGTAGATACGGGTCGGTTCAAGCAGATGATCGGCCAGCGGCTTCCCTTCCAGCAGAGTGGTTTGTGGGTCGCAGCCGCTAACGTCAATAATTTTCCGCACCAGCGAATATCCATTCGAGTGCGGGCCGCTGGAGCCGAGCGCAATCAGCACGTCGCCTTCGGTAACCCGGGAGCCGTCGATGATTTCTGATTTTTCGACTACGCCGACGCAGAAACCCGCCACATCGTAATCTTCGCCGTGATACATGCCCGGCATTTCCGCCGTCTCGCCGCCGACCAGCGCGCAGCCGGATTGCAGGCAGCCTTCGGCAATACCGTTGATCACGCTGGCGGCGGTATCGACATCCAGTTTACCCGTGGCATAGTAATCGAGGAAAAACAGCGGTTCCGCGCCCTGAACGACCAGATCGTTTACGCACATCGCCACCAGATCAATACCGATAGCGTCGTGACGCTTTAAGTCCATCGCCAGGCGAAGTTTCGTGCCTACGCCGTCAGTGCCGGAAACCAGTACCGGTTCACGATATTTTTGCGGCAACGCGCACAGCGCACCGAAACCGCCCAGACCGCCCATAACCTCCGGGCGGCGAGTTTTCTTCACTACGCCTTTGATTCGATCAACCAGAGCGTTACCCGCATCAATATCGACGCCGGCATCTTTATAGCTAAGAGAGGTCTTATCGGTCACTGCCTGGTTCCCCACGTTTTTTTCTTGCGGTAAAAGTTAAATTCGGCGCAATTCTAACAGGGAAAGCAAACGTTTGCGAGCGTGGTCTGCGCCCTGGATATCCGGGCGATTTTTTTGGCATGGTTTCGGTCGCTGCTTGAAAATTTCTCTGTTGGTAAAAAAGAAAAGGATATCCAGCACTTGGTTTACGACAGGTGGCCTGGACAGGCCATTCACCCTTAAAATTGCTAAGATTCAATCGGTTGTTAGCCTTTATCGCCTGTTTCAATGTGAGTGATTTATACTCACTTTTCCACTATCAGCGCTTTTGGTTGATCCAGGTCAAGCATACATTGTGTTGCGTCAGAGAGGAAAAGCGGTATAATCCGGCGATTTTTTTTGTGGTTGCCAGTCATCTGAGGATAGGAGAAGAGTATGAAGATCGTGGAAGTCAAACACCCACTCGTCAAACACAAGCTGGGTCTGATGCGTGAAAACGACATTAGCACTAAACGCTTTCGTGAACTCGCCTCAGAAGTAGGCAGCCTGCTGACGTATGAAGCGACAGCCGACCTGGAAACGGAAAAAGTCACCATCGAAGGCTGGAATGGCCCGGTGGAAATCGACCAGATCAAAGGTAAAAAAATTACCGTTGTGCCGATTCTGCGCGCGGGTCTGGGCATGATGGAAGGCGTTCTGGAAAATGTACCGAGCGCGCGTATCAGCGTAGTCGGGATGTACCGTAACGAAGAGACGCTTGAGCCAGTACCTTATTTCCAGAAACTGGTATCGAACATTGATGAGCGCATGGCGCTGATCGTCGACCCGATGCTGGCGACTGGCGGTTCTGTCATCGCGACCATCGACCTGCTGAAAAAAGCAGGCTGTAGCAGCATTAAGGTGCTGGTGCTGGTCGCCGCGCCGGAAGGCATTGCGGCGCTGGAAAAAGCGCACCCGGACGTTGAACTGTACACCGCCTCTATCGATCAGGGGCTTAACGAGCACGGATACATTATTCCGGGGCTTGGCGATGCCGGCGATAAGATTTTTGGTACCAAATAAGTGAATAAATAATTAAAAGCCGACTTTAAGAGTCGGCTTTTTTTTGAATAAAACAACTCATAACAAACACACTTAGAGGAAAACACTATGACGCGCCGTGCTATCGGGGTGAGTGAAAGACCGCCGCTTTTACAGACAATCCCGCTTAGTTTACAGCACCTTTTCGCCATGTTTGGCGCGACCGTGCTGGTGCCAGTTCTGTTTCATATCAACCCCGCGACGGTTCTGCTGTTTAACGGTATCGGAACGTTGCTGTATCTCTTTATCTGCAAAGGTAAAATTCCGGCCTACCTCGGATCGAGCTTTGCCTTTATTTCCCCGGTATTACTGTTGTTGCCGTTGGGTTATGAAGTGGCGCTGGGCGGTTTTATTATGTGCGGCGTGCTGTTCTGTCTGGTCTCTTTCATCGTTAAAAAAGCGGGCACCGGCTGGCTGGATGTGATGTTCCCGCCTGCGGCAATGGGCGCAATCGTTGCCGTCATCGGTCTGGAGCTGGCTGGCGTCGCGGCGGGGATGGCCGGATTGCTGCCTGCGCAAGGGCAGTCGCCAGACACGAAAACAATTATTATCTCCATGGTCACGCTGGCGGTGACGGTGTTCGGCTCCGTACTGTTTCGCGGTTTCCTGGCGATCATTCCGATTTTGATCGGCGTACTGGCGGGCTATGCGCTGTCATTCGCGCTGGGGGTGGTCGATACCACGCCGATTGCCCAGGCACACTGGTTTGCACTACCGACTTTCTATACGCCGCGTTTTGAATGGTTCGCGATCCTGACGATTCTGCCCGCGGCGTTGGTCGTGATCGCCGAGCATGTCGGTCATCTGGTGGTGACGGCGAATATCGTCAAAAAGGATTTAGTGCGCGATCCCGGTTTGCACCGCTCGATGTTCGCTAACGGACTGTCGACGATCGTCTCCGGTTTCTTCGGCTCCACGCCGAATACCACCTATGGGGAAAATATTGGCGTCATGGCGATCACCCGCGTTTACAGTACCTGGGTTATCGGCGGCGCGGCGATTTTCGCCATTCTGCTTTCCTGCGTCGGCAAACTGGCGGCGGCGATTCAGATTATCCCGTTACCCGTGATGGGCGGCGTCTCGCTGCTGTTGTACGGCGTTATCGGCGCGTCGGGGATTCGCGTCTTGATCGAATCAAAAGTCGACTACAACAAAGCGCAAAACCTGATCCTCACCTCGGTGATTTTGATCATCGGCGTGAGCGGCGCGAAAGTGCATATCGGCGCGGCAGAATTGAAAGGGATGGCGCTGGCGACCATCGTCGGGATTTGCCTGAGCCTGATTTTTAAACTGATTAGCCTGTTGCGTCCGGAAGAAGTGGTACTGGAGGCAAATGATGCGGAGCCTCCGCATCAGTAACGGGTTGCCGGGCAGCGATGCTGCCCGGTTCTATCTCAAGGGAATTATGTGGTAAACTCAGCGCGATTTTATGTCATCCTGGGTTGAGGTATCTCTGAACACACCGGCACAGCTCTCTTTGCCACTTTATCTTCCTGACGACGAAACTTTCGCAAGTTTCTGGCCGGGGGATAACGCCTCTCTACTGGCCGCGTTACAAAACGTGTTGCGCCAGGAACATAGTGGATATATCTACCTTTGGGCGCGTGAAGGCGCGGGCCGCAGCCATTTGCTGCACGCCGCCTGCGCTGAATTGTCGCAGCGTGGAGATGCGGTAGGCTACGTCCCGCTCGATAAACGCACCTGGTTCGTGCCGGAAGTGCTCGACGGTATGGAACACCTCTCGCTGGTGTGTATTGATAACATTGAGTGTGTCGCTGGCGATGAACTGTGGGAGATGGCGATCTTTGATCTCTATAACCGCATTCTGGAGTCCGGTAAGACGCGGTTATTGATCACCGGCGATCGTCCGCCAAGACAGTTAAATCTGGGCTTGCCCGATCTCGCTTCCCGTCTGGACTGGGGGCAAATCTATAAACTCCAGCCTCTTTCCGATGAAGACAAACTTCAGGCGCTACAGTTGCGCGCCCGGTTACGGGGGTTTGAACTGCCGGAAGATGTCGGGCGGTTTTTACTCAAACGTCTTGATCGCGAAATGCGCACGCTGTTTATGACGCTGGATCAGCTCGATCATGCGTCGATCACTGCCCAGCGAAAACTGACGATCCCGTTTGTCAAAGAGATCCTGAAACTGTAATACGCCGCGACGGCGGCGTTCAACGGTTAACCGAGGATGTCCAGCACCTGCTCAGGCGGTCGGCCAATGCGCGCCTGACCATTTGCCACCACAATGGGGCGCTCCATCAGTTTAGGGTGTTCAACCAGCGCCTGGATTAACGCCTCTTCACTCAGCTGGCTATCCGCCAGGTGAAGCGTTTTATAGAGATCTTCTTTCTGGCGCATCAGTTCGCGCGCGCTGGACATGCCCAACATACGCAGCAGTTCCCGCACGGTGGCGGCGTCGGCGGGCGTATCCAGATAAAGCACCACTTCCGGTTCCACGCCGTTAGATTTCAGCAGGTTCAGCGTGTCGCGGCTCTTCGAGCAGCGCGGGTTATGGTAGATTTTAATCGTGTCGGTCATGAGTTCTCCTTGTGACACCATCCGGCTAATAAACGGCGATTACATTTTCGTGTATGGTTTGAAGCGTTCCTGTAACTGGCGCAGCTGGTCGATACGCGCATCGTAACGCGCCTGTTGCTGGCTACCCAGTTTTGCCTGGGCGCTGGCGCTACTGAGCAGTGAAATTGCCTGATCCAGTCGTCCCGCCAGCGCATAACTTTCAGCGCGCGCCGCCAGCTCCTGATCGCGGTTGTTCAGCGCGGCTTCGGCCTGAGCAAGCAGATCCCAGCCGTTACCGTCATCTTTATGGCTAAAGGTGTAGCGATTCAGAATGGTTTCCGCCGCTTTCGGCTGGCCTCCCTGGAGGTACGCATTGGCGAGGTTTAACTGCAGCACAGGATTAACGCGCAGATCGCGGGCATTTTTCAGGCGATTAATCGCGTCGTTGGCTCTTTTCTGCCCGAGGTCAATATCGGTGGCGAGGTCAAGATACCAGGCATTGTTCGGTTCCGCGCTTAACAGCGGCTGCAACGTTTTGCGCGCTTCATCGTACTTGCTCGCTTCCATCGCCTGCAACGCCCGGCCATATTGCGCCGCATGTTGCTGACGCACGTTGCCTTTAGACCACTGATCCAGCAGGTCGCTGGTAAGCTGGTTACGTCCGGAATTGTACATTCCCAGGGCGCGCGCTTTGGCAAGATAGAAGTCAGCGGAAGATTGCACCACAACCGGGCGCATCTGGTTGGCACGGTTGCGGGCATCCGCAAGGCGGCTTTCCGGTAAGGGGTGAGTGAGCAAAATTTCAGGCGGTCGCGTGGAGTAACGCGCCTGGTCGAGCAGTTTTTCGAGGAAAGAGGGCATCGCCTGTGGGTCAAATCCGGCGCGTTGCAGTACCTGAATACCAATACGGTCGGCTTCTTGCTCATTTTGCTGGGTGAAACTTATCATTCCCTGGCGCGTTCCCGCCAGAGTACCGGTTAGCGCCGCCATACCGGCCTGTGGGCTGGCCATGGCCAGCAAAATGGAACCCAGCGCGCCCACCCAGGTAAGCGGCGCGCTGCGCTTTTGATCTTCCATCGCGCGCGCCAGGTGGCGCTGCGTCACGTGGGAGATTTCATGCGCCATGACTGAAGCTAGCTGGCTTTCGTTATCCGCGTAGCGAAAAAGCGCCGAGTGCAGCACCACATTGCCGCCAAAGAACGCGAACGCGTTGATTTCGTCATTATTGATCAAGAAAAAATGGAAGGGCGTTTTGACGGAGTCGGCGTGCGAGACCAGACGCATCCCCAGCGCGTTAATGTATTGCACCAGTAGTGGATCGTTGATTAACGGCGCGCTGCCGCGTAGCTGGCGCACATAAAAGTCGCCCATTTGCATCTCTTGTCCGATAGAAAGCGTGCTTCCTGCCGAGGTTCCCATATCGGGCAGCGTGTCGGCAGGGTCGGCAAATGCGGGCGCGACCTGACCGAGAGCCAATGCTGCAATGAGGGTTGCCACCAGGTTTTTTTTCAACTGCCTGAACATAACCTCTATCCTGTTGTTTTGAGATAGCCCTTTGACCAACGTCGTGAAATATCGTTCCACGCTCCGACACTTCATAAGTGTAACTGTGATGAGCACAGACTCACTATTTTAGTTTCCTGAATCAACGATAAAAAGCGAAGTCTTTTTTGTGACATTTCGATACAATTCGGCATCACAATCCCGCAGTTGAGTTCTGGGAAGGGTTTTATGCTCGAAATGTTAATGCAATGGTATCGCCGTCGCTTCAGCGACCCGGAGGCGATTGCCTTGCTGGTCATTCTGGTGGCTGGTTTTAGCATCCTCTTTTTCTTTAGCGGCCTGTTAGCGCCGCTGCTGGTCGCAATCGTACTGGCCTACCTGCTGGAGTGGCCGACGGCGCGCCTGCAGGCGATTGGCTGTTCCCGGCGCTGGGCAGCCTCCATTGTCCTTATCCTCTTTGTCGGCATTCTGTTATTAATGGCGTTTGTGGTGATGCCGATTGCCTGGCAGCAGGGTATTTACCTGATTCGTGATATGCCCGGTATGCTGAATAAACTGTCCGATTTTGCCGCGACCTTGCCGCGACGCTATCCGGCGCTGATGGATGCGGGCATTATTGATGCGATGGCGGAAAACATGCGTACCCGGATGCTTAACATGGGCGATTCGGTGGTGAAGTATTCGCTGGCTTCGTTAGTCGGGCTACTGACGCTGGCTGTATATCTGGTGCTGGTGCCGCTGATGGTCTTTTTCCTGGTAAAAGATAAAGAGCAGATGCTGAATGCCGTGCGCCGCGTGCTGCCGCGTAATCGCGGGCTGGCGGGGCAGGTGTGGAATGAGATGAATCAGCAGATCACCAACTATATCCGCGGAAAAGTGCTGGAGATGGTGGTGGTAGGCGTGGCGACCTGGCTGGGCTTTTTGCTGTTTGGCCTCAACTATTCGCTACTGCTGGCGGTACTGGTGGGCTTTTCGGTCCTGATCCCCTATATCGGCGCCTTTGTGGTGACAATTCCGGTGGTGGGCGTCGCGCTGTTTCAATTTGGTCTGGGAACGGAATTCTGGAGCTGTTTTGCCGTTTATCTGATTATTCAGGCGCTGGATGGCAATCTGCTGGTACCGGTACTTTTCTCCGAAGCGGTGAATTTGCATCCGCTGGTGATTATTCTGTCAGTGGTGATTTTCGGCGGTCTGTGGGGTTTCTGGGGAGTGTTTTTCGCCATTCCATTGGCGACGCTGATTAAAGCCGTTGTCCATGCCTGGCCGGATGGTCAGGTGACGGATGCCTCATCCTGAGCGGTCTGTACAAAAGTTGTAAAGCGTGAACGACATCATAGTGCCCTGCCGCCATTTTGCGCACGCCTGATGAGGGACAAGCGCTTAGAAAGCCGCTCTTTTTTTTAATGCCGCACCGTGTTGCGGCATTTTTATTGTCGGAACCTACAAAATTCTCGCTGTAAAGCCGCCAAAATTTGGTGACTTAGCCTAAGCATTCTTCTGAGAAATTCGTTAATAAATGACATCATTGATGCGAGATTGTTTTTTTAATGTGAAGCGATAACGAAACAGGGAATGAGTGTGTTGAGAAAACATTACTTGAAAGGGTATACCGCGCGGCAAATTGTACAGCGAGCCATGAAAATTATTCCTTACTCGGTAAACGTCATGGATGAACATGGCGTCATTATCGCGTCTGGCGAACCTTCGCGGCTTCGCCAGCGTCATGAAGGGGCCATTCTGGCGCTGAAGGAAAACCGTATTGTAGAAATTGATTCCGCTACCGCCAATCAGCTAAAAGGCGTGCGATCCGGCATTAATCTTCCCATCTCTTTTCATGAACAGCTTATCGGCGTGGTCGGCATTACCGGCGAACCGGAGGAGGTTCGCGCGTATGCCGAGCTGGTTAAAATGGCGGCGGAGCTGGTGATCGAGCATATGGTGCTGATCGAACAGCGACAGTGGGATAAACGCTATCGCGAAGAGCTGATCAACCAATTGATTTTGCGAGAAAATTCAACAGAGTCGTTGCGCTCTATGGCGGCCTATCTGGGCATTGATCTGGCGGTTCCCAGAGTGGTGCTGATTATTGAACTTTCCCAGCCGGATCGCGAAGCGCTGCGCAATGTAATGGATTATTTCGAGAATCACGCGCGCAACCATTTGGTGACGTTTACCGAATTTAATGAATTAATCATTATTAAGCCTATCACGTTAAAAGAGGGAAAGTGGAATACCCGCCAGGAAATGGGTGAATTGCAGATTTTTAAATCATGGGCTGCATCATCGGGCTTTAGCCGTATTTTGGTTGGGGGCTATTTTGCCGGCGAGACGGGATTGCACCGATCTTTGCTCACTGCGAGAGCCACGCAGGCGATGGCGAAAAGACAAAAGCTGCGCAGCCAGTATATTTTTTATCATGACCACGCGCTTCCCGCGCTGCTAAGCGGGCTGTCTGAAAGTTGGCAAGTGCAGGAGTTATCGCGTCTGTGGCTGCAACTGGCGCAACATGACGCGAAAGGCGTATTGCAACAGACGCTGCGGACCTGGTTTGAACATAATTGTGACCTGACGCAAACGGCCAAAGCATTGCATATTCATGTGAATACATTGCGCTATCGCTTACAGCGCTGTGAGGATATTACGCACATAAAAATCAACGAGTTAAAAAGTACGCTTTGGCTTTATATCGGTATGGAGCTCCAGGCCGAATCTGTACCGTCCGACAAGTTACCGCTGCCAGGTCGAATCGAAATTTGTTGAAAGCTCCAGCGGATTTTTAGGCGGGTTTTTCCATACTGCGCGCTCCATGTTAAAGGAGGCGCAGTATATGACGTCGATATCCACCCTGGGAGCCATTGCCGCATTGGTTGTGGCCATCGTATTAATTTTAAGAAAAGTGTCGCCAGCCTACGGCATGATGGCGGGCGCGCTGGTCGGCGGTTTGATTGGCGGCGCCGATCTTCTGCAAACCGTGTCGCTGATGGTGTCAGGCGCGCAGGGCATCGTTAATGCCGTATTGCGTATTCTGGCCGCAGGCGTACTGGCGGGCGTATTAATTGAGTCCGGGGCGGCGAATACGATTGCTGAGACGATTGTCCGCAAAGTGGGGGAAACCCGGGCGTTATTGGCATTAGCCATTGCTACACTATGTTTGACCGCCGTCGGCGTATTTATTGATGTGGCGGTGATTACCGTCGCGCCGATTGCGCTGTCGATTGCGCGTAATGCAGGCCTGTCAAAAAGCGCTATTCTGCTGGCGATGGTTGGCGGCGGCAAAGCGGGTAACGTGATGTCACCTAACCCGAACGCTATTGCCGCCTCCGATGCGTTTCATGTTCCTCTTACCTCTATTATGCTGGCGGGCGTGGTTCCGGGCATCGTTGGGCTTATTATCGCCTATCTGTTAGCGAAACGGCTGAATAATAAAGGCGCGGGCGTCGCCGATCATGAAGTGACTCACCATGATGACTCCGTCGCCAGACCCGGTTTTCTGGTGGCGATTAGCGCGCCGCTGGTCGCTATTTTTCTGCTTTCTCTCCGTCCGTTTGCCGGCATTTCCATTGACCCGTTAATTGCCCTGCCCGTAGGGGGATTGGTCGGTCTGCTGTTGATGGGACGCGCGCGCCACTGTAACCAGTACATGGTCGCTGGTCTGATGCGTATGGCGCCTGTCGCTATTATGTTGCTGGGAACCGGTACGCTGGCCGGCATTATCGCTAATTCCGAACTTAAAGATGTCCTGATTCATGGCCTCACCGCTTCGGGATTGCCGTCCTGGCTGCTGGCGCCCGTGTCTGGCGCCATGATGTCAATGGCGACGGCCTCAACCACAGCGGGAACGGCGGTGGCGTCCGGCGTTTTCTCTCCCACGTTACTTGAACTTGGCGTTTCCGCCCTGGCGGGAGCCGCTATGATCCATGCGGGCGCCACGGTGCTGGACCATCTGCCGCACGGCAGCTTTTTCCACGCGACGGGCGGCAGCGTCAATATGCAAATTCATGAACGTTTAAAGCTAATGCCGTATGAAACGCTGGTGGGGTTAGCCATTACCTTTATTTCTACTCTGATGTTCGGTTTCTTTGGTTTTGCAGGATAATCCCTATGAAAATTGTTATTGCTCCTGATTCATTTAAAGAAAGTTTGTCCGCAATGGCGGTCGCTGAGGCGATAGAAAAGGGGTTCCGCGAAATTTATCCTGACGCCGACTACATTAAAGTGCCCATGGCGGATGGCGGGGAAGGAACTGTACAATCAATGGTGGAGGCCAGCGGCGGGCGTTATGTTGACCAGTGGGTACAAGGCCCGCTTGGGCAACCGGTGGCCGCGCGCTGGGGAATGCTGGGCGATAGCGATACCGCCGTGATTGAAATGGCGGCGGCATCCGGGCTGCATCACGTTTCGCCTGAATTGCGCAACCCGCTTAATACCACCAGCTACGGCACCGGCGAGTTAATCGTCGCGGCGCTGGAGCGTGGCGTAAAGCGTATTATTCTGGGAATTGGCGGCAGCGCGACGAATGACGGCGGCGCGGGGATGATGCAGGCGCTTGGCGTTATATTGCGCGATAAACAGGGGCGCTCGCTTTCTCCGGGCGGCGAGGCGCTGGCGGCGCTGGCCTCTATCGATCTGTCCGGTTGTCACCCATTGCTGCGTAAGGTATCGATAACCGTGGCGTGCGATGTCAACAATCCGCTGTGTGGTCCCCAGGGCGCATCGGCCATTTTTGGCCCACAAAAAGGGGCGACAGCGGAAATGGTGAATACCCTGGACGCGGCGCTGGAAAACTGGGGCCGACATATTTATCAGGCTACGGGGCGTGAGGTGATTAATGCTCCCGGCGCGGGCGCGGCAGGTGGAATGGGCGCCGCGCTTTTAGGGTTGCTCAATGCGGAATTACGCGCCGGCGTAGAGATTGTCGTGGAAACGCTACAGCTTGAGCAGGCGGTTAAAGATGCCGATCTGGTGATTACCGGAGAAGGGCGGCTGGACAGCCAAAGTATTTGCGGCAAGACGCCGATTGGCGTCGCCAGAGTGGCGAAGCGGTATCATAAACCGGTTATCGCGCTCGCCGGTGGGCTGCAACACGATCATCACGTTGTGTATCAACAGGGTATCGATGCGGCGCTGTCGATTTTGTCGCATATCGTTACGTTGCCGGAAGCCTTACACGAGGCGGAATATAACCTGAGCCTGTCGGCGCGCAATGTGGCGGCGATATGGCGTCTGGCGCGGCAAGCCTGACGGCGCATTCCCTTTCCAGGCCGCACATCAGCGCGGCCTGAGGCTTTTACGCGTTTTCTTTCAGCCAGTTCAGCACCACATCATGGTGATTGCTGGTTTTAAAATCATTAAAGACGTGCTCAATCTTACCATCAGCGTCAATCAAAAAGCTGATGCGGTGAATGCCGTCATACGTTTTGCCCATAAACGACTTTTCGCCCCAGACGCCGAACTGTTCACACACCTGATGGTTTTCATCGGACAAAAGGGTAAAGTTCAGCAGCTCTTTTTCAGCGAAACGGGAGAGTTTTTCAGGTTTATCGGTGCTGATGCCCAGCACGTCCACGCCTGCTTTTTTGAGCTCGTCCATGTTATCGCGTAAGCCGCAGGCCTGCACGGTACAGCCGGGTGTCATGGCTTTTGGGTAGAAATAAACCAGAACGCGCTGTCCCTGGAAGTCGGTCAAATTTACTTGTTCCCCGTCTTGATCCGGCAAGCTAAATTTCGGTGCGATATCACCGGCTTTCAGTGGATTCATTACTTAACTCCATCCTGTTCATCATGTTGTGAGTAATTGACGACGTTTATACTGCCTTGCGCATTGAGTTCTGTACATAGTGCTTTAAAGGCTTGCTCAATATTTGCGGAATTTTGCGACGCCGGGCTATGTGCGGTGATTTGAATAAATAATTGCGCAGCTTTATCACCTTCAGCCGGCTGTGTGCGGGAGACCAGCTCCGCAATATTCATTTCATGACTATTAAACAGCGCGGTGAATCGCTCAATTAAATGCGGGGAGTCGGCGACCTCAACCTGAACCCATACCGTCGCGGGCATTGCCGGGCGGGGGCGGTCGGACGTCCGTTTCATCACAATCAGCAGATCCAGCTCCGCGCCTTTTAACGGCAATGTCGATTCAATCAAGGTAATCGCGTTCCACGTGCCGGACAACAACATAATAAACGTGAATTCATCGCCCAGCATCGCCAGTCGGCTGTCTTCGATATTACAGCCGCAACTGCTGACATGGCGAGTAATGGTATTCACAATACCGGGCCTGTCGGCGCCCAGCGCAGTGATAACCAAATAGTGTTGTGATGACGGTGTCAAACCAGTTATTCCTTTGAGCGGTGAGGTAATCTTAAGGAAACCATAAAAAAAACCTGCATACAACAATCAGAACGGCTTTGGTCGCTTGCTTTTATTGCCATACCAAACGTACCATTGAGGGACTTGTTTGCACAGAGGATGGCCCATGTTCACGGGAAGTATTGTCGCGCTTGTTACGCCGATGGATGAGAAAGGTAACGTCAGTAGGCCTTGCCTGAAAAAACTCATTGATTATCATGTCGCCAACGGTACCTCGGCGATTGTTTCGGTTGGCACCACCGGCGAGTCTGCCACGCTAAGCCATGATGAACATGGCGATGTCGTGATGATGACGCTGGAACTGGCTGACGGACGTATTCCGGTTATCGCCGGCACGGGCGCAAACGCGACCGCGGAAGCGATTAGCCTGACGCAGCGTTTTAACGATAGCGGCATTGTTGGCTGCCTGACGGTAACGCCGTACTACAATCGCCCCACGCAGGAAGGTTTGTTCCAGCATTTCAAAGCCATCGCGGAACACACTGACTTGCCGCAAATTCTGTATAATGTGCCGTCCCGTACCGGTTGCGATATGTTGCCGGAAACCGTGGGTCGTTTGGCGGAAATAAAAAATATTATCGCTATCAAAGAGGCGACAGGGAACTTAACCCGCGTTCACCAGATCAAAGAGCTGGTTTCAGACGATTTTATTCTGCTTAGCGGCGATGACGCGTCTGCGCTGGACTTTATGCAGCTGGGTGGTCATGGCGTGATTTCCGTTACGGCTAACGTAGCGGCGCGCGAGATGGCTGACATGTGCAAACTGGCGGCGGAAGGGCAATTTGCCGAGGCGCGCGCTATCAACCAGCGTCTGATGCCGTTACACAACAAACTATTTGTCGAACCCAATCCTATCCCGGTGAAATGGGCATGTAAGGCATTGGGTCTTGTGGCGACCGACACGCTGCGCCTGCCAATGACGCCTATCACAGACCATGGTCGTGACATCGTCAAAGCAGCGCTTCAGCATGCTGGCCTGCTGTAAAGTTTAGGGAGATTTGATGGCTTACTCAGTACAAAAGTCGCGCCTGGCGAAGGTTGCGGGTGTTTCGCTTGTTTTGCTGCTCGCTGCCTGTAGTTCCGATTCGCGCTACAAGCGCCAGGTAAGCGGCGATGAATCCTATCTGGATGCCGCGCCGCTTGCTGAACTTCACGCCCCGGCAGGAATGATCCTGCCGATAACGACCGGCGACTACGTTATTCCGGTCACGAAGGGGAGCGGCGCGGTTGGTAAGGCGTTGGATATCCGTCCGCCGGCGCAGCCGTTAGCGTTAGTGAGCGGCGCGCGTACCCAGTTCTCTGGCGATACCGCTACGCTATTGGTGGAGAATGGCCGGAGCAGCACGCTGTGGCCGCAAGTCGTCAGCGTGATTCAGGCGAAAAATTATCCGATTGAAAAACGTGACGATGCCAGCCAGACCCTGACGACCGATTGGGTGAACTGGAACCGCCTGGATGAAGACGAACAGTATCGCGGACGTTATCAAATCTCGGTGAAGCCGCAGGGCTATCAGCAGGCGGTAACGGTAAAACTGGTTAATCTGGAACAGGCTGGCAAGCCGGTCGCTGACGCGGCGTCGCTGCAGCGCTATAGCACTGAAATGATGAACGTCATTTCCGCCGGTCTGGATAAGACCGCTACGGATGCGGCAAATGCCGCGCAGAACCGTTCCGCCGCAACGATGGATGTGCAGAGCGCCGCTGATGATACCGGTTTACCTATGCTGGTCGTTCGCGGTCCGTTCAACCTCGTGTGGCAACGCCTCCCGGCCGCGCTGGAAAAAGTGGGCATGAAAGTCACCGACAGCACTCGCTCTCAGGGCAGCATGGCGGTAACGTACAAACCGTTGTCTGACAGCGACTGGCGGGATCTGGGCGCTAGCGACCCGGGCCTGGCATCCGGAGACTATAAATTGCAGGTCGGCGATTTAGATAACCGCAGCAGCTTGCAGTTTATCGATCCTAAGGGGCATACTCTGACGCAAAGCCAGAACGACGCGCTGGTTGCCGTCTTCCAGGCAGCGTTCAACAAGTAATTTAACAGGGCTGGAGTAATCCGGCCCTTTTTTCTGATAAGATACGCAAACGTGTGCGTCAGTACAAAAACGCGATTTAACCGCTATTTCGCACCACAATTACAGGCCGACGTCTCCGGCAGGCGTAGCAGGAAATGAATACTTATCGTTAATTCACACCCAGGAGTGTTAAAGATGCAAAAGCAAGCTGAGTTGTATCGTGGTAAAGCGAAAACCGTATACAGCACGGAAAACCCGGACCTGTTGGTGCTCGAATTCCGCAATGATACGTCAGCAGGGGATGGCGCGCGCATTGAACAGTTTGATCGCAAGGGCATGGTAAATAACAAATTCAACCATTTCATTATGACCAAACTGGCCGAGGCGGGCATCCCGACCCAGATGGAACGTTTGCTGTCTGATACCGAGTGTCTGGTGAAGAAGCTGGAGATGGTGCCGGTTGAATGTGTGGTGCGCAACCGTGCGGCTGGGTCGCTGGTCAAGCGTCTGGGCGTGGAAGAAGGCATGGAGCTTAACCCGCCGATATTCGATCTGTTCCTGAAAAACGACGCGCTGCACGACCCGATGGTGAATAGTTCCTACTGTGAAACGTTCGGTTGGGTAAGTCAGGAAAATCTGGCGCGTATGAAAGAGCTAACCTACAAAGCCAACGACGTACTGAAAAAACTGTTTGATGACGCGGGCCTTATCCTGGTGGATTTCAAACTGGAGTTTGGCCTGTATAAAGGCGAAGTGGTGCTGGGCGATGAGTTTTCGCCGGACGGCAGCCGCCTGTGGGATAAAGAGACGCTGGACAAAATGGACAAAGACCGCTTCCGCCAGAGTCTGGGCGGTCTGATTGAAGCCTATGAAGCCGTCGCGCATCGCCTGGGCGTGAAATTAGATTAATTCCGCTTCTGACCGGGGGGCAACCGCTCTCCGGTATCATCCTTTCCTCATTCTGATAGCGTTTACCTGTGGTAATCCTGCGCCTGACCGCCTACGATCATCTGTATAACAAAGAGAGAATGAGGTGATTATGCGCTGGCAAGGGCGTCGTGAAAGTAACAATGTAGAGGACAGACGTAATCGGCCAGGCGGCCCCTCGCTGGGTGGCCCAGGCTTTCGTCTTCCGCGCGGAAAAGGCGGCATCATTCTGTTGGTGGTGGTGTTGGTCGCAGGGTACTATGGGGTGGATTTAACCGGTCTGTTGACCGGTCAGCCGGTTTCGCAGCAGCAGTCGACGCGTTCGATAAGCCCCAATGATGATGAAGCGGCAAAATTTACCTCGGTGATTCTGGCGACGACCGAAGATACCTGGGGGCAACTCTTTCAAAAAATGGGGCGCGGCTATCAGCAGCCAAAACTGGTGATGTACCGTGGTATGACGCGCACCGGCTGTGGTGCGGGTCAGTCCGTGATGGGGCCGTTTTACTGCCCGGCGGACGGCACCGTTTATATCGATCTCTCATTTTACGATGATATGAAAAATAAGCTGGGCGCGGACGGTGATTTTGCCCAGGGCTATGTCATCGCCCACGAAGTCGGCCACCACGTACAAAAACTGTTAGGTATTGAGCCGAAAGTACGCCAGTTGCAGCAAAACGCGTCGCAAACGGAGGTGAATCGCCTTTCGGTGCGCATGGAGCTACAGGCGGATTGCTTTGCCGGCGTGTGGGGACACAGTATGCAGCAGCAAGGTGTACTGGAGGCGGGCGATCTGGAAGAGGCGCTCAATGCCGCACAGGCTATCGGCGACGATCGCTTACAGCAACAGGGGCAGGGGCGCGTCGTGCCGGATAGTTTTACCCACGGCACCTCAGAACAGCGCTACAGCTGGTTTAAGCGTGGATTTGACAGCGGTGACCCGGCGCAATGTAATACGTTTGGCAAAAACTTTTGATAAACCGGGGCAGGGATGTCTGATATCGATGCGCTACAGGCGTTAACGTCGCAAATGACACAGGAAGGCATTCGCCGTTTACTGGTCATCAGCGGCGATGCGGCGTGGTGCCGGGAGCGGGCCGAGGCGATACGCGCTGCGCTGCCCGGTGACTGGCTGTGGGTCGCGCCAGACGCGCCCGCACAGCCGCGCTGTACGTCACAGGCGTTACAAACGCTGCTGGGCCGTGAATTCCGTCATGCGATATTTGATGCCTGGCAGGGCTTTGACGCCGCAGCGTTTGCCGCCCTGAGCGGGACCTTGCAGGCCGGAAGCTGGCTGCTTCTGCTGATGCCGCCGTACGAGACGTGGGAAAGCAGGCCTGATATCGATTCACTGCGCTGGAGCGACTGCGCGCAGCCTATCCCCACACCGCAGTTTGCACAGCATCTTAAACGGACTCTTTCCCGCGATCCGCAAACGCTGCTTTGGCGACAGCGCCAGCCGTTTTGCTGGCCATCTTATCCTTCCCGTGAATGCTGGCGACCCGCCACCGGCGAGCCGCAGCCGGAGCAGGCGGCTATCTTATCGCGTTTACGTGAAATGCCGCCCGGCGTGGCGACGGTGATTGCCCCCCGTGGGCGCGGCAAATCGGCGCTGGCCGGGCAATTCATCTCCCGGATGGCGGGCACGGCTATCGTGACCGCACCGGCGAAAACGGCAACGGATATCCTGGCAGCGTTTGCCGGTGAGCGGTTCTGCTTTATGGCGCCGGATGCGCTGCTGGCGAGCGGGGCAAGAGCCGACTGGCTGGTGGTTGACGAGGCGGCGGCAATCCCCGCGCCGCTGCTGCTGCAACTGGTTTCGCGCTTTCCCCGCATACTACTCACCACCACCGTTCAGGGCTACGAAGGCACCGGACGAGGTTTTTTACTTAAGTTTTGCGCCCGTTTTCCGCAGCTTCACCGCTTCACGCTTCGTCAGCCTGTCCGCTGGGCGCCAGAATGCCCGCTGGAAAATATCGTCAGCGAGGCGCTGATATTCGACGATGAAGCGTTTGCGCAGGCGCCACATGGCGCGATAGCAATCTCGGCGTTTTACCAACAGGCCTGGGGGGAGACGCCCGCGTTGCCGAGGGCTGTGTATCAGTTACTGTCGGGGGCGCACTATCGTACTTCGCCGCTGGATCTGCGCCGAATGATGGATGCGCCAGGACAGCATTTCTTGCAGGCCACGGCGAATAACCGTGTGGCGGGCGCCCTCTGGCTGGTCGAAGAGGGCGGGTTATCCGCAGAACTCAGTCAGGCTGTATGGGCCGGTTTCCGGCGTCCGCGTGGAAATCTGGTGGCGCAGTCGCTGGCGGCGCACGGTAGCGACCCTTTAGCCGCGACGCTGGTCGGGCGTCGCGTAAGCCGTATCGCAGTGCACCCCGCCCGCCAGCGCGAAGGCATCGGTCAGCAGTTGATTGCCTGCGCGTGCATGCAGGCGGCGCAGTGTGATTATCTTTCCGTCAGCTTCGGCTATACGCCGGAGCTGTGGCGTTTCTGGCAACGCTGCGGCTTTGTACTGGTACGGATGGGCAACCATCGGGAGGCGAGCAGCGGTTGCTATACGGCGATGGCGTTATTGCCGCTGAGCGACGCGGGAAAACGGCTGGCGCAGCAGGAACACCGACGTTTGCGCCGCGATGCGGATATCCTGACGCAGTGGAACGGCGAGGCGATACCGCTGGCGGCGTTACGCGAACAGGCGCTTAATGGTGAAGACTGGCGTGAGCTGGTCGGTTTTGCGTTCGCGCACCGCCCGCTACTGACATCGTTAGGTTGCCTGCATCGTTTACTGCAATACAGCGCATTGCCATTACCGGCGCTGAGAGGGCGGCTGGAGGAAAAAGCCAGCGATGCCGAACTGTGCGCCCGGCTACGCATTTCAGGCCGTAAAGCTCTGCTGGCGTTGCAGCGTGCGCAGGCGGCGCAGGCGCTGATTGCGCTGGATGCCGGACGAACGCAGCGTTTACGCGACGTAATGCCCGGCGGTGGGGACCATGCCGGATAGCGATACCTGTCCGGCATGTTATCCGGTTACTTTTTCGGCTGATCTTTCTTCGGCCAGTCGTCTTCATCGTCCCACTTATCGTTAAAATCGCGATGCGGGGGCAGCTCAGGTTTATTGGCAAGGAATTTCTTATGGTCGATGCGTTTGAGATCTTTGATCACATTCAGCAGTACGCCTACCAGAAACACCAATACCAGAATCCACCAATATTTTGCCAGCCAGTCCATGCTTATTTCCTCTTACCGGAACGCTCATCAGGCGACGAGCTGTTCCATAATGCGTTGATACATACGGGCCAGTAGCTGGAGATCGGCGGCATTCACACATTCATTAATTTTATGAATGGTGGCGTTCACCGGCCCCAGTTCTACCACCTGCGCTCCCATACGGGCGATAAAACGTCCGTCGGACGTACCGCCCGTCGTCAGTAATTGCGGTTTAATTTCATTATAGTGCTCAATGGCGTTTACCACCGCGTCCACCAGCTTGCCGCGTGCGGTCAGGAACGGCTGGCCGGAAAGCCACCAGTCTACGGTATAACGTAGCTGATGCTTCTCAAGCAGCGCATGTACCCGCTCTTTGATCATCTCATCGGTCAGTTCCGTGCTGAAACGGAAGTTAAACTGCACGAACAGTTCGCCGGGAATGACATTATTGCTGCCGGTGCCTGCCTGGATATTGGCTACCTGCATACTGGTGGCCGGGAAAAAATCATTGCCCCGATCCCACTCGATAGCGACCAGTTCATTAAGAAAAGGCGCGGCGCGATGAACAGGGTTATCCGCCAGATGCGGATAGGCGACGTGCCCCTGAACGCCATGAATAGTGAGGTTACAGGTGAGGGAACCGCGACGCCCGTTTTTGACGACATCACCCACAATTTCAGTACTGGAAGGTTCGCCGACCAGACAGTAATCCAGCCGCTCGTGACGGGCCATCAGCGCTTCAACCACCTTGACGGTGCCATTTTTTGCGCTGGCTTCCTCATCAGAGGTAATCAAAAACGCGAGGCGGCCCCGGTGATGAGGATGCTGCGCAACAAAACGTTCAGCAGCCACCACCATGGCCGCCAGTGAACCTTTCATATCCGCCGCGCCGCGACCGAACAACATTCCGTCGCGAATCGTAGGCTCAAACGGCGGATTGATCCAGCGATCGACATCGCCAGCCGGTACGACGTCAGTATGCCCGGCGAACGCCAGCGTTTCGCCACGCCCACGCCATGCCCAAAAATTTTGCGTGTCGCCAAAATCCATATGCTCAATGGTAAAACCGATTTTACGCAGGCGTTCAATCATTAATGCCTGACAGCCTGCGTCATCCGGACTCAGGGAGGGGCGACGAATAAGTTGCTGTGTCAGCTCAATAACCGGGCACGACATAGACTACACCTCATCAAAAAACTGCTGATAACGGGATTCACTGAAACCAAGCAGCATAGGCTTCCCGGGCGCGCAGAGCAATGGGCGTTTGATGATTGCCGGCTGTTCAACCATGAGAGCAGCGGCGGAGTCGGCATCGGTAATCCCGCTGCGATCGCCTTCATCCAGTTTGCGCCATGTTGTGCCGCGCGTATTCAGTAAAGGCTGCCAGCCGAGTTCGGCAATAAAGGTATTAAGAAGAGGGAGGTCTATGCCATCCACACGGTAATCGTGAAAACGATAATCAATGCCATGCTCCTCCAGCCAACGGCGCGCTTTTTTGATCGTGTCGCAATTCTTAATGCCATAGAGGGTAATCATATTGAATCCTTTAACGCGAAATTCGAATAAATAATCAATAGTATCGTCTGCGGGATAATAAGTGTGGCTGTTAATGGTTATTTATCCAGCGCTGATCGGCAATCAATATAACATTGTTGAGTGAATGTGAATAATGATTCCAAAACGTTCCAGATGTGGCTTGTTTATAATTCGCGAGGAAAATCCTATTTTGCGCACATGCAATTGATTGTTTTTTAACCCGATTTGATAAAGTAGTAGAAAAGGTATTAATGTTGCTAAATATTGCAGTAAGTCACATAAAATTTACGGCTACAGCGCCATAGTAATATCATAGACAGCGTAACCAGAGGATATCGCAACAATCGGTTAAATGAACTTCTCTCTATACCGCTAACTACGTAGAATACCCATAATAATAAGAGAGGCTATTATGATTGAACGTGAACTGGGGAACTGGAAAGATTTTATCGAAGTCATGCTTCGTAAATAAATGCCTGGAAGGCACCGCGCTCCCATAGGGGATAAGAAAAGGCGACTCAACGAAAGTCGCCTTTTTTGTGCCCGACACCTCGTATCAGGCTGGCCGGGAGCTTATTCCGGGCGCGGCTTCAGCGGGAAGCGGCGACGTATCAGCACGAAAAACAGGGGTACAAAGAAGATAGCCAGAATGGTTGCTGAGATCATTCCTCCCATCACGCCGGTTCCGACAGCATGTTGGCTACCCGAGCCTGCCCCGGTGCTGGTGGCCATCGGCAATACGCCAAAGATAAACGCCAGCGAAGTCATCAGTATCGGTCGCAGGCGCTGGCGGCTGGCGTACAGCGTGGCGTCTAACAGCGCGTGTCCCTTCTGATTCATTTCGTTGGCGAATTCCACAATCAGAATCGCGTTTTTCGCCGAGAGGCCGATAACGGTCAACAGCCCCACCTGGAAGTAAACATCGTTTTCCAGCCCGCGCATCCAGGTAGCGAGTAGCGCTCCAATGACGCCGAGCGGCACAACCAGCATCACCGAGAAGGGCACCGACCAGCTTTCATACAATGCCGCCAGACACAGGAAGACGACTAATAGCGAAATAGCGTACAGCGCGGGCGCCTGCGCGCCGGAGAGCCGTTCCTGGTAAGACATGGCTGTCCATTCCAGGCCAAAACCGCCCGGTAGCTGATGCACCAACGACTCCATGACATCCATCGCCGTCCCGGTACTGACCCCCGGCGCGGCCTCTCCGACAATTTCTACCGCCGAATAGCCGTTATAGCGTTCCAGACGCGGCGATCCGGTTTCCCAGCGCGAGGTGGCGAAGGCGGAGAAGGGGACCATGCCGCCGTCTTTGTTACGGACATACCAAAGATTAATATCATCCGGCAGCATACGATATTTCGCTGCGGCCTGAACATAGACCTTCTTCACGCGGCCCCGGTCCATAAAGTCGTTGACGTAGCTCGATCCCCAGGCTGTTTGCAGGGTGTCGTTGATATCGTCAATCGATACGCCCAGCGCCTGCGCTTTTCGTTGGTCAATATCAATTTGCAGTTGCGGGCTGTCGTCCAGGCCGTTGTGGCGCACGCGGGTCAAGGAACTGTTTTTCCCGGCCAGCTCAATGAGTTGATCTCGTGCGGCCATCAGCGCGTCATGGCCTGCTCCGGCGTGATCCTGTAATTCCATATCAAAACCGGCGGAGCTGCCCAGACCGCTAATTGCCGGCGGGCTGCTGGCGAAGACGCGAGCTTCTTTAATCTGGTTAAACGCTTTTGTCGCCCGCTCAATAATGGCGAACGAGGAGCCGGTGGTGGGATCGCGCGCGTCCCAGTCTTTCAAGCGAACAAACATGCGCGCGACGTTTTGCCCATTCCCGCCAGGGCCGGAACCTACCGTCGAGAAGACCGACATAATGTTGTCTTTCTCATGGGTGAAGTAATAGTTTTCAACCTTTTCAACGACTTTCAGGGTCTGCTGTTGCGTAGAACCGCTCGGTAGCTGGATAGACGTAGTGAACATGCCCCGATCTTCTTGCGGCAGAAAGGAGGTGGGGAGACGCAAAAACAGGAACACCATTCCGCCAAGCAACAGAACATAAATCAGAATCCAGCGCAGGCTGCGATGCAAAATTTTCGCTACGCCTTTCTCATAACGTTCGGCATTACGATTGAAGGTACGGTTAAACCAGCCGAAAAATCCGCGTTGCCCGTGTTGTTCGCCTTTGTGCAGCGGTTTTAATAACGTTGCGCACAGCGCCGGTGTCAGGATCATGGCGACCAGCACCGACAGCACCATTGCCGAGACAATGGTGATAGAAAACTGACGATAAATCGCCCCGGTGGTACCGCCAAAGAACGCCATCGGCACGAATACCGCAGACAGCACCATCGCGATACCGACCAGCGCCCCCTGGATTTGCCCCATGGATTTGCGCGTCGCTTCACGCGGCGTGAGTCCTTCTTCGCTCATGATACGTTCGACGTTTTCCACCACCACGATGGCATCGTCGACCAGGAGCCCGATTGCCAGCACCATCGCGAACATGGTTAATGTGTTAATACTGTAGCCAAACGCGTAAAGCACGGAGAAGGTGCCCATTAATACTACCGGCACGGCGATCGTCGGAATCAGCGTGGCGCGAAAGTTTTGCAGGAACAGGTACATCACCAGGAAAACCAGCGCGATAGCCTCCAGCAACGTTTTGACCACATCGATAATCGAGGCTTTGACAAAGGAGGTGGTTTCATACGCGATCTTGTATTCCAGCCCTTGAGGGAAGTACTGCGCCAGCTCGTTGAGGCGATCCAGCACCAGCTTCGCGGTCGCCATTTCGTTCGCACCGGAAGCCAGCTTAACGCCAAGACCGGAAGCCGGCTTGCCGTTAAAACGGCTGAGGTAGTCATACTTTTCCGCCCCCAGCTCCACGGTGGCGACATCGCCCAGTTTGACCTCGGAACCGTCCTGATTAACGCGCAGGGTGATATCGCGAAATTGTTGCGGCGTTTGCAGCAATGACTGCGCATTAATGGTGGCGTTCAGCGCCTGTTTGTCGACCGAAGGCGTACCGCCAAGCTGCCCGACGGCGATTTGCGCATTCTGCGACTCAATTGCATCGGTCACGTCTTTCGTGGTCATCTGAAAACTATTCAATTTGGCCGGATCGAGCCAGATACGCATAGAGTACTGTGAACCATAAGCGTCAATATCGCCGACGCCGTTGACGCGGCTGAGTGGGTCCTGAATATTACTGGCGACGTAGTCGGCGATATCCTGCTTGTCCATAGAACCGTCGGTAGAGACGAAAGCGATGGTCAAAATATTGGTATCGCCCGTTTTGCGTACCGTGACGCCTTGATCCTGTACCGCCTGCGGCAGTTTACGCATCGCGGACTGTAACTGATTTTGCACCTGCTGAACCGCCTCATCAGGATCGGTTCCCGCAATGAAGCTCAGCGTAATGGTCGCCTGTCCGGTTCCGCTGCTTTGTGATGACATGTACATCAGATTATCGAGGCCCGTCATATTCTGCTCAATAACCTGGGTTACGGTATTTTCCAGCGTTTGCGCCGACGCTCCCGGATAATTCGCGGTAATACGTACGTTGGGCGGTGCCAGATCGGGATATTGTTCAACAGGTAAAGAAAAAATGGCTAACGCCCCTGTCAGACACAACAGGATAGCCAGCACCCAGGCAAAAATGGGGCGATCGATAAAAAAATTCGCCATTAAAGGGGAACCTCGTGTTTCTACATATCGTTATAGATTTGAACTGCTTCACTGTAGCGGCAAGCTACGAGCCAAACGTGGAGAAATAAAGGAGATAATGTAAATTATCATGCGCTTTTACAGCATACTTTTTGTGCCAACGCCGGAAAGCCTGACATCTGGCCTTCCGGCGATTTGCCGTTCTTTACGTTAACTGACTCTCTTCCTTGTTGGAGGAGCGAAAACTGATACTGACCAGCGTGCCGCCGCCGGAGGGTTGCGAAAAATTCAGCGTGCCGCCAAGGCGCTCCGCGCGCTCACGCATTATATTCAGACCATAGTGTCCGGCAGGCTCATGCGGTTCGCCGATACCAATGCCATTATCGCGAATATAAACAGTATGATCGCCGTCAGGCGCGGTGACGCAGCTCACGGCGATTTCGCTCGCGTTGGCGTGTTTAATGGCGTTCAGGACCGCTTCACGCACAATTTGCAACAAATGCACCTGCATTTGCGCATCCAGCGCCAGCGTGGGTAAACGGCAATCCAACGAGAGTTTGGCCGGGGTCTGACTCTGTAAATCTTCCAGCATCTCATGCAATGCGGAGGGTAAATCGGCCTGCTGTAACGTCAGACGGAACGTGGTGAGTAGCTCGCGAAGCTGACGGTAGGCGTCGTTCAGCGCTCTGGAAAAATCCGCCATGATGCTTTGCGCGCCGGCGTTATCTTCTGGAATGGCGCGCTTCAAAAGCGTTAACTGAATACGTAAATAAGAAAGTACCTGCGCCAGCGAATCGTGTAGCTCACGGGCAATCGTCGCGCGCTCTTCCATTAACAAAAGTTGCTGGAAGTGTTTTTGCGCCTGATTAAAGTACAAACCACGCCCCAGCATCGTGGAGACGCTGTTCAGCAGCGGCGTAGAGGCATTAACGTTGGGGCTTTGCCAGTGGAGTTCGCCATAGACCGTGTCCTGCATCGTCACTGGCAGCATTTGCATCGGCAGGTCGGGGCTTTGCGTGCCTTCGCTAATCCGCCAGTTATCGCCCACGGTTAACTCCAGATACCAGGCGGCGTCATGTTCACGGACAATTTGCAAAATATGGCGAAAACAGTGGACATCGATTTGGCTGGTATTCAGTGCCTGAGAGCACTGGTATAACACCTCCAGGCGGCGGTGCGCTTCGTGCAGATCGTGCGTTTTTTCTTCCACCGAGGCTTCCAGCGAACGATAAAGTTTATGCAGCTCGCTCGACATCTGACTAAACGTTTTCGCCAACAATCCCAGTTCATTGGGTAAGCTGGTATCCAGCGGCAGCGGGGCGAACTGACCATGTTCAATTCGCTGACTGGCGGTGACCAGTTGATTCAGCGGGCGAACGACCTGCTGGCGGATACGCCGTAGGGTAAAAAAGACCAGCGTAAATATGCCGATACCGCCCGCCAGCGATATGGCGACGACCAGCATGACTTTACGCTCGGCGTAATGCTGTAACGCCAGAACGAAGAGATCAATTTGATCGACGTAATTGTTGATATTGGTCT
Source organism: Salmonella sp. A29-2 (assembly GCF_020150755.1). Lineage (NCBI taxonomy): Bacteria > Pseudomonadati > Pseudomonadota > Gammaproteobacteria > Enterobacterales > Enterobacteriaceae > Salmonella > Salmonella sp. A29-2. The sequence continues at coordinate 1,350,556 of NZ_CP083731.1, forward strand.
GATACCAGGCAATGTCGCCGTCCTGTAGGCGGCTATTCATCTCCAGCCAGTTGGCGTGCAGGCGCGCGTAGCGAGTTTTCACCGCCTGCGGCACATACCAGGCGTTGAGATTTTGCAGTACCGGCGAGTTGAGCGCGTGCTGGAAAAGTTGACGATGCGCATTAATCTGCGGGCTACGGCTTTGCAGATCGTAACCCAGCCGATAGCTCTGCATTCGTAGCGAACCGGCGATATTGATCGCTTCGGCATCCCGTAAACTGCTGGTCAGCGTCAGTAATGCGCTGCCGGTGGACAGAATAGACAACAGCACAATATAGAAAAAAGCCTTAGCCAGACTGGCTGAGACCGGGCGTTTAACCGTCACGCTGGCACTCCCCGCATTTAGCTGAATCGCAATCGCATTTGCTTTGAAATAAATTGATCTGCCACAGGTTCTGGACAGATAGTTGTGCTTCCTGGGCAGATGAACATTGCCGACCCCGCCTTCGTCAGTTAATAACAATGCTCATATAAAGAATAAGGTTTTTACAACCAAAACAGAAGGATGCCATGAATCGTTTTATTATGGCCAATAGCCAGCAGTGTCTGGGCTGCCATGCCTGCGAGGTCGCCTGCGTAATGGCTCACAATGATGAGCGACATGTCCTGACGTCACAGCGCTATCAGCCCCGAATTACTGTCATCAAACATCAGCACCAGCGCAGCGCGGTCACATGTCACCATTGCGAAGATGCGCCCTGCGCCCGTAGCTGTCCGAACGGCGCGATCGCGCAGATTAACGACAGCGTGCAGGTCAATGCGCAGAAGTGCATCGGCTGTAAATCCTGCGTCGTCGCCTGCCCATTCGGCACCATGCAGATGGTATTGACGCCCGTCGCGCCAAACCAGTTCAAAGCCAGCGCGCATAAATGCGATCTGTGTCAGGGACGTGAACAGGGTCCGGCCTGTGTGGAAAATTGCCCGGCGGATGCGCTGCAACTGGTCACCGAAGACTCGTTGACCCGTCTGGCTAAAACGCGACGGCTGCGTACCGCCCGGCAGGAGATTCGCCCCTGGCATACCGTTGATACACAACACAGTGGGACAGCAAGCAGCAAAGTCGAGCGTATGCAGGCGACGCCGCCACGCGGCGAACCGGATAAACTGGCGATTGAAGCGCGTAAAACCACCTTTGAGGAAATTTATCTGCCGTTTCGCGCCGCGCAGGCGGAGCGTGAAGCGGCCCGCTGCCTCACATGCGGGGAACACAGTATCTGCGAATGGACCTGTCCGCTGCATAACCATATTCCCCAGTGGATCGAACTGGTGAAAGCCGGCGATATTGATGCGGCGGTAGAGCTTTCCCACCAGACCAACTGCCTGCCGGAAATTACCGGGCGCGTCTGTCCGCAGGACCGGCTATGCGAAGGCGCGTGTACACTCCGCGATGAGTATGGCGCGGTTACCATCGGCAACATTGAGCGCTATATCTCCGATCGCGCTCTGAGCAAAGGCTGGCGTCCCGACCTGTCGGACGTACAGAAGAGCGATAAGCGCGTGGCGATTATCGGCGCGGGGCCGGCAGGTCTTGCCTGCGCTGACGTGCTGGCGCGCCATGGCGTAAGCGCCACCGTCTACGATCGCCATCCGGAAATCGGCGGTTTGCTCACCTTCGGTATTCCGGCTTTCAAACTGGATAAATCTCTGCTGGCGCGCCGTCGGGAGATCTTCAGCTCGATGGGGATTCGTTTCGAGCTTAACTGCGAAGTAGGGAAAGATATTTCTCTGGAGACGCTGCTGGAGAGTTATGACGCCGTCTTTGTCGGGGTAGGAACCTATCGTTCCATGAAGGCTGATTTACCGAATGAAGACGCGCCGGGGGTATATGATGCGTTACCATTCCTCATCGCCAATACCAAACAGGTGATGGGGCTTCCGGCGTTGCCTGACGAGCCGTTTATTGATACTGCGGGCCTTAACGTGGTTGTGCTGGGCGGCGGTGACACCGCAATGGACTGCGTACGTACGGCGCTGCGTCATGGCGCTGCTAACGTCACCTGCGCTTATCGCCGCGATGAGGCCAATATGCCGGGGTCGAAAAAAGAGGTGAAAAACGCGCGGGAAGAGGGCGCGAACTTTGAATTTAACGTTCAGCCGGTTGAGTTGGTGCTGGATACGCACGGGCGCGCCAGCGGTATTCGCTTTTTGCGTACGCGGCTTGGCGAACCGGATGGTCAGGGGCGACGCCGCCCGGTACCTGTACCGGACAGCGAGTTCGTGATGCCGGCAGATGCGGTCATTATGGCGTTTGGTTTTCATCCGCATGGTATGTCGTGGCTGGAATCGCATGGCGTGAAGGTGGATAACTGGGGACGTATTGCCGCCAGCGTCGAGAGCGAGTTTCGTTACCAGACGTCCAACCCGAAAATTTTCGCTGGCGGCGATGCGGTGCGCGGCGCCGATTTGGTGGTGACGGCGATGGCAGAAGGCCGACATGCTGCGCAGGGGATACTCGACTGGTTAGCTAAATAAGCGTATTTGTAGGCCGGTTAAGGCCTGGAACGGTTAAATGATTGAGTGATAAAAAATCTTAAACTTATTGGCTAACCTTACTCCGTTTGCAGAAATGTTGACGCTCGCAGGGCTGGACGCCCTGCGATAAACATTTTTCCGTCGGGTCGACGTTTAACAGGCCTGATGAGGCCAATCTTAGTATTGAAAATAGAGTGTAAATTGAAGGAAGGGACGCTATCAGAATCCCTTCTTAGAGCCTATCCCATTAGGGCTATTTTACTTGCCATTTTGGTCCTGGGCAGTGCTCGCCAAAACGCGTTAGCGTTTTGAACGCCGCTAGCGGCGGCCCGAAGGGCGAGCGTAGCGAGTCAAACCTCACGTACTACGTGTACGCTGCGGTTTTTGCGCGCTGTCCGTGTCCAAACTGGCTGCGTCAATAACGCCTGGTGGGACAGGCTCTTAATTTTTATTTTAAGGAACCATATATCTGGTCAACAATCCAGCCATACGTTGCCGCAGGTAATAATCCACTGACAAAAACATTCGGATTCACTTTAGGATTTGCTACCGGCGAGTGCGGCCTGTTACCTAAAATCACAATCGCCATATGATTAACCGGATCGATAGACGTCAGCGTTCCGGTCCATCCGGTATGTCCATACGTTTGCGGACTGGCTAATACCCCGAACGTGGGGGTCATTGAGGCGTTGCCGTTAACGCGCCACCCCAGACCAAAGGTAGCGTCTTCTGGCGAGCGGCGAGTAAACTGCGCAACCGTTTTGTCGTCGAATAGCTTCACGTTACCGTAGCCGCCCCCATTGAGCATGACTTGCATTAACACAGCCATATCATGGGTGTCAGAAAACAGTCCGGCGTGTCCTGAAACGCCGCCCATTGAGTACCAGGCTTTTTCGTCATGCACCTGGCCCCAGAGTGTATTGGTGCGAATATTGGGGAAATGAATCACGCCGTCACGCGTGTTGCCGTGTAGTTCCGTTGCGGCGATTTGCGGCGGCGTGAAGCCTTTCATCAGCGGGTTAAAGACGGTATGTTTTAATCCGAGCGGTTTATAAATGGTGGTTTCGACGTAGCGATCTAATGGCATTGCCGTTATCGATTCAATGATAAAACCAAGAATCATATAATCCACGTCGCTGTAGATATGCTTCGACCCAGGTTGATATTCCAGCGGTGTCTTTTTAATCATCTCCAGAGTAGTGCTTTTACTCTGTGAAAATAATTTACCGGCGACGTTTTTATTGGGATATTGTGGGTCGGCAGGAAAGCCCGCGACGTGATGAAGAATATCAATAATGCGGAGTTTATCTTTGCCTTTTATTTTATCCCCAGGCATATCCTTAAAGCCGGGAATGTATTTTGATACCAAATCATTGACATCTATTTTTCCTTCATACACCAGTTTTTGCAATGCAAAGTTAGTGGCATACATTTTTGTGTTTGAAGCCAGGTCATACATCGTGTTAGTGGTCGCCCGAATAGGATGGGCTAACAGCGTGGAACCGTCATATTTTTTGGCATAGCCCCAGGCTTTTTGTAGAACAATATGATTATCTTTTATCACCAGAAGATTGATACTGGGATATCCGGCATCAATTTGATTTTGAATCCAGCCATCAAGTCGGTGAAGTTTTTGGCTATCAAATCCCACCTGATCAGGGCTCGCGGTGGTCAATACCGGATACTCAACGGCAAAAGCTGAAAGGGAAAACGTCAGTAGAACCGTCGCAACGAGAGTAAATTTCATGATGATTCCCTCAGTCTCACTCCGGCCGTCAAATCATATCGCGAGCATGGACTCTGCGGCCCGGAGAAGCAGAATATGGTCATGGCAGTGACAGAAAAATATGGCTGTACATCCGTTCAGTCGGCATTAAGGATTAACCCTTCAGCAGACAAAACCGACCTCACGGCGTAATATTAATGCTCTTTTTACACCCTGGAGCCAGCATGTCGCAAACCATTACGCTTATTAAGGATAAAATTCTTTCTGATAATTATTTTACTCTGCGCAACATTACCTATGACCTGGCCCGTCGTAATGGCGAGGTTATCCGTCACAAGCGTGAGGTTTACGATCGCGGGAATGGCGCAACCATTCTGCTTTACAACTCAACTAAAAAAACCGTGGTTCTGGTTCGTCAGTTTCGCGTGGCGACATGGGTCAACGGTAATCAAGACGGTATGTTAATTGAAACCTGCGCTGGCCTGCTTGATAACGACGAGCCGGAGGTCTGTATCCGTAAAGAGGCCATTGAAGAGACAGGGTATGACGTTGGTGAGGTACGCAAGATATTTGAGCTGTATATGTCGCCAGGCGGCGTCACGGAACTGATTCATTTCTTCATTGCCGAATATCATGATAGCGAGCGTGCCAGCATCGGCGGCGGCGTGGAGGACGAAGAGATTGAGGTGCTTGAACTGCCGTTTTCCCGGGCGCTGGAAATGGTGCGCTCAGGCGAGATTCGGGACGGTAAGACCGTGTTATTGCTTAACTATTTACAGACGTCTCATCTAATGGACTGAAAAAAAAGAAATATATTTCTTTACACAAAAAAGACCAATCCGATAAATCTGATTGAGAACCCTGAGGCGCGCAAGGAAGATACCGCCTTAGCTGTGTTGTTCTGAATCTGGGGTTGTTCCGTTCATGCGCTACCGCGTTATTCTTTTTTGTCTGTTTGGCCTGTTGCCGGTCCAGCTACTGTGGGCTGCGCCAGCGCAACGGACTTTTTCCGACTGGCAGGTCACCTGCAATAACCAAAATTTTTGCGTAGCGCGCAATACTGGCGAACATCATGGGCTGGTGATGACATTAAGCCGCAGCGCCGGGGCGCGTACCGATGCGGTACTGCGTATCGATCGCGGCGGTTTGGCGCCGCCCGACGCTAAAGAAGCCGCAATTGCGCCTCGCTTATTGCTGGATGGCAAACCGCTTTCGTTCAACAGTCCACACTGGCGCGTGTCGCCCTGGCATCTCATGACCGGCGATCCTGCCACCATCACCGCATTTTTACAGACGATTCAGGATGCGCAGGCCATCACCTTAAAAAACGGCGTTCAGACGCTTTCGCTGGCGGGATTAAAAGCGGCATTACTGTTTATCGACGCGCAACAAAAACGTGTGGGCAGCGAAACCGCCTGGATTGAAAAAGGAAACGAACCGCCGCTCAGCGTGCCCCCGGCACCGGCATTAAAGGGGATCGCCGTTATTAATCCAACGCCCGTACCGCTGAGTGAGGAAGAACGCGACGATCTGCTGGACTACGCCGCATGGCGGGTAAACGGCATTCGCTGTTCGCTTGACCCGCTGCGTCGCGAGACGCAGGTCAGCGCGTTGACGGATGATAAAGCGTTATTGATTGTTAACTGCGAAGCCGGCGCCTATAACACTATTGATCTCGCCTGGGTAGTTTCACGCAAAAAAACGCTCGTCTCGCGCGCCGTACGTTTGCGGCTGCCGTTTAATCGCGGCGTCGAAAGTAATGACATGGAGTTGATGAACGCCTTCTTTGACGAGAAAACGCGCGAACTGGTGACGTTGGCGAAAGGGCGGGGGTTAACCGACTGTGGTATCCAGACGCGCTGGCGTTATGATGGCGATCGTTTTCGTCTGGTACGTTATGCCGAAGAACCGAGCTGCGATAACTGGCACGGGCCGGATGCCTGGCCTACGCTGTGGATCACGCGTTGAATCCTGGTTGTTATCCCCTTTTCAGAATAGGGATACACCTATTGAGGTTTCATTTATGGTATAGAGATTGCTACGTTACGGTAGGATTGTTACTTTACCCGATAGCCTCACCACAGCAGGAAATAGTATGAAAATAAATAATGGCCCCGTATTATGCCCCCATTGTGGCTGCCTGAGCGCTTATTATGAAATAGATCGGCTGGCGGCGATAAGAGAAAAAGTGAATAAAGAAGGCGGATCAGCGGCGTGGGATTCAACATTACAGGCGCATAAAAAAAAGGCCTTTTGCCTGATGTGCCATAAATCCATTGATGAGGTCGTCATCGGGCAGTCAGATGCGCCTGAGTCTACGAAGTAATTTTGCACAGCCTACAGAACAGGTCTGCAGACTGCGCAAAGTCTGTGTTGCTAACGCTCGCCTTAGCCTTTGATGTTCAGCACCCGGCGGGCTTTTTCTACAATATTTTCCACGGTAAAGCCAAAATACGGGAACAGTTTGTCAGCCGGGGCGGATTCACCGTATCCCGTCATGCCGATAATTGCGCCTTTTAGGCCAACATATTTATACCAGTAGTCGGCTATACCGGCTTCCACCGCGACGCGGGCGGTCACGTGCGCCGGTAGCACTGATTCGCGATATGCCTCGTCCTGCGCATCGAAAATATCCGTTGAAGGCAACGACACCACGCGAACGTTATGCCCCTCGCCAGTCAATTTTTCCGCCGCCTGGAGGGTAATTTCCATTTCCGATCCGGTAGCGATCAGAATGATATCCGGCTTGCCGCCGCTATCCTTCAGAATATAACCGCCGCGAGCAATTGCTTTCACCTGTTCCGGCGTGCGTTCCACCTGCGCCAGATTCTGCCGCGAGAGAATCAACGCCGTCGGCCCGTGCTGACGTTCAATGGCCAGCTTCCAGCCGACCGCCGCCTCAACCTGATCGCAGGGACGCCAGGTGCTGAAGTTTGGCGTTAAGCGCAGGCTCGCCAGTTGTTCCACGGCCTGGTGCGTCGGGCCATCTTCGCCCAAACCGATGGAGTCGTGGGTATAGACCATAATCTGCCGGGCTTTCATTAAGGCCGCCATACGCGCCGCGTTACGCGCATATTCGACAAACATCAGAAACGTGGCGGTATACGGTACAAAGCCGCCGTGGTGGGCGATGCCGTTGGCAATGGCGGTCATGCCGAATTCGCGCACGCCATAGTGGATGTAATTACCTGCCGGATCCTCTTTCAACGAGGTCGAACCTTTCCAGATAGTCAGGTTGCTCGGCGCCAGATCCGCCGATCCGCCCAACAGTTCCGGCAACAGGGGACCGTAGGCATTGAGCGTATTTTGCGATGCTTTACGGGTGGCGATTTTGGCCGGATTAGCCTGCAAGTCGTTAATAAATTTTTGCGTGGCGGATTCCCATGCCTCCGGCAGTCCGCCGCTCATCCGGCGGGTAAACTCCGCGGCCAGCTCAGGATAAGCCTTCTCATAAGCTGCAAACTTTTCCTGCCACTGCTGCTGCGCTTTCTCGCCTTTTTCACGGCCATCCCACGCGCGGTAAATTTCTTTTGGGATCTCAAACGCCGGATGATGCCATCCCAGCTTCTGGCGGGTCAGCGCCACCTCTTCTTCGCCCAGCGCCGCGCCGTGCGACTCCTCCTTCCCGGCTTTATTCGGCGAGCCAAAACCTATCACCGTCCGACAGATAATTAGCGAAGGTTTATCTTTTACGCTCTGGGCTTCGAGAATGGCTTTTTTCACCGCTTCCGGATCGTGCCCGTCAATGTCATGCACGACATGCCAGTGGTAGGCTTCAAAACGTTTGGCGGTATCGTCGGTAAACCAGCCTTCGGTTTCGCCATCAATGGAGATGCCGTTGTGATCGTAAAAGCCGATCAGTTTGCCCAGTCCCAGCGTACCTGCCAGCGAACACACCTCATGCGAGATCCCCTCCATCAGACAGCCGTCGCCCATAAAGACATAGGTGTAGTGGTCGACAATCTCATGGTCCGGCCGGTTGAACTGTGCGCCTAACGTACGCTCGGCAATCGCCAGCCCGACGGCATTCGCCAGCCCCTGGCCCAGCGGTCCGGTGGTGGTTTCAACGCCGGGCGTATAGCCAATCTCCGGGTGACCTGGCGTTTTGGAGTGCAGTTGACGGAAGTTTTTTAGCTCCTCCAGCGGCAGGTCATAACCGGTTAAATGCAGCAGACTATAGAGCAGCATGGAGGCGTGACCGTTGGAAAGGATAAAACGATCACGGTCATACCAGGTCGGATCGGTGGGGTTATGTTTAAGAAAATCGTTCCATAGCACTTCAGCGATATCCGCCATCCCCATTGGCGCGCCGGGGTGCCCGGAATTGGCTTTTTGAACGGCATCCATGCTCAGCGCACGAATCGCATTGGCAAGGTCTTTACGGGACATAAATCACTCCATGCAAGGTTTATAGTTTGGCGGCAAGCAGGTCTTCCAGTTTGCGCTGGTCAACGGCAAAAAGACGGATACCTTCCGACAGCTTCTCTACGGCCATCGCGTCCTGATTATGTTCCCAGCGGAACTCCGCTTCCGTCATTGGCGTAGGACGATGGAACATCTGCGAGGAAGGCACCAGTTTACGGATCACCGGTTCTTCTTTTTCTTTCAGCTCTTTAAGCAGGTTAGGGGAGATAGTCAGTCGATCGCAGCCGGTTAGCGCGAGGATTTGCTCAGTACGGCGGAAACTTGCACCCATCACGATGGTTTCATAGCGATGTTGTTTAAAGTAATCGTAGATATTGCGTACCGATTTCACGCCGGGATCTTCCTCCACGACATACGGCTCCAGCGGACTACGCGCCTGATACCAGTCGTAAATTCGGCCCACGAACGGAGAGATCAAATAGACGCCCGCTTCGGCGCAGGCGCGCGCCTGGGCAAAAGAGAACAACAACGTCAGGTTGCAATTAATGCCTTCTTTTTCGAGCTGCCCGGCGGCGCGGATACCTTCCCAGGTTGCGGCGAGCTTGATCAGAATGCGCGATTTATCAATACCCTGCTGCTGGTAGAGACCCACCAGATGGCGCGCTTTCTCGATACTTTTTTCTTTATCGAATGATAACCGCGCGTCGACTTCAGTGGAGACGCGACCGGGAATACTTTTCAGTATTTCCGCGCCAAAATTGACCGCCAGTTTATCGCTGGCTGCTGCAACCTGCTGTTCCTGCGTACCGCCGTGTTTTTTCCCCCAGGCAATCGCATCCTCAATCAAATGACCATACTGCTCAAGCCCGGCGGCTTTCAGCAGTAAAGAGGGATTTGTCGTGGCATCCTGCGGCTGGTAGTGGCGGATGGACTCGATGTCGCCGCTGTCGGCGACGACGGTAGTGAATTGTTTGATGCCGTCTAGCTGGTTCATAGGAAATACTCCTTGAAAAGTAAAGTGTTAGATGAGTGTGTTGATTCACACTTCTGAAAGATTGATACACTACATAACCAAAAAGCATAGCAGACAGGCATGGTATTGCTGGTATAAGCAGGTAACATGGCTGTTATAAGTTGATAACAAACTCTTGCGCCGCGTCGTGATAGTTTGCAGACCTTCAAAGTTTGTGTTGCGCAGTACGGTGATAATGTGCGGCGCACCAGGCCGCGTCACTTTTTGAACGATACGTGAAAGGAACAACAAAATGGATGAGCAGTTAAAACAAAGCGCCCTTGATTTCCACGAATTTCCGGTACCCGGTAAAATTCAGGTTTCTCCGACTAAGCCCCTTGCCACCCAACGCGATCTGGCGTTGGCTTACTCGCCAGGCGTGGCGGCGCCCTGCCTGGAAATCGAAAAAGATCCGCTGGCAGCCTACAAATACACCGCGCGCGGCAACCTTGTCGCGGTCATTTCCAACGGTACAGCGGTGCTGGGGTTAGGCAACATTGGCGCGCTGGCCGGCAAGCCGGTCATGGAAGGCAAAGGCGTTCTGTTTAAAAAATTCGCCGGCATCGATGTGTTTGACATTGAAGTCGATGAGCTTGATCCGGACAAATTTATCAATGTGGTCGCAGCGCTGGAGCCGACCTTTGGCGGCATTAACCTCGAAGACATTAAAGCGCCGGAATGTTTCTATATTGAACAGAAACTGCGCGAGCGCATGAACATCCCGGTTTTCCATGATGATCAGCACGGAACGGCGATCATCAGTACTGCCGCCATTCTTAATGGCCTGCGAGTCGTAGAGAAAAATATTTCCGACGTGCGGATGGTCGTCTCCGGCGCAGGGGCGGCGGCAATCGCTTGTATGAACCTGCTGGTCGCGTTGGGGATGCAAAAGCACAACATCGTGGTGTGCGACTCTAAGGGCGTTATTTACAAAGGCCGTGAGCCGAATATGGCGGAGACCAAAGCGGCCTATGCGGTGGACGACAGCGGCAAGCGCACGCTGGATGAGGTCATTGACGGCGCGGATATTTTCCTCGGCTGTTCAGGCCCGAAAGTGCTGACTCAGGAGATGGTGAAGAAAATGGCCCGCGCGCCAATGATTCTGGCGCTGGCTAACCCGGAACCGGAAATTCTGCCGCCGCTGGCGAAAGAAGTGCGTCCGGACGCCATCATCTGTACCGGTCGTTCCGACTATCCGAACCAGGTGAACAACGTATTGTGCTTCCCGTTTATCTTCCGTGGCGCACTGGACGTCGGCGCGACGGCGATCAACGAAGAGATGAAACTGGCGGCGGTCCGTGCGATTGCCGAGCTGGCGCATGCCGAACAGAGCGAAGTGGTGGCCTCGGCCTATGGCGATCAGGACCTGAGCTTTGGGCCGGAATACATTATTCCGAAACCGTTTGACCCGCGTCTGATTGTCAAAATCGCTCCGGCGGTCGCGAAAGCGGCAATGGATTCCGGCGTGGCGACGCGCCCGATTGCTGACTTTGATGCCTATATCGATAAACTGACCGAGTTTGTCTACAAAACCAACCTGTTCATGAAGCCGATCTTCTCGCAGGCACGCAAAGATCCGAAGCGTGTAGTGCTGCCGGAAGGGGAAGAGGCGCGCGTGCTGCACGCAACCCAGGAGTTGATCACCCTGGGGCTGGCGAAACCCATCCTGATCGGACGTCCGAGCGTGATCGAAATGCGTATCCAGAAACTGGGGCTACAGATCAAAGCGGGCGTTGATTTCGAGATCGTGAATAATGAATCCGATCCGCGCTTCAAAGAGTACTGGAGCGAGTATTACCAGATCATGAAGCGTCGCGGGGTAACTCAGGAACAGGCGCAGCGTGCGATGATCGGCAACCATACGGCCATTGGCGCGATCATGGTGCAGCGTGGGGAAGCGGATGCAATGATCTGCGGCACTATCGGCGACTACCATGAGCATTTCAGCGTAGTGAAAGCCGTCTTTGGCTACCGTGACGGCGTGCATACGGCAGGGGCGATGAACGCCTTACTGCTGCCAAGCGGCAACACTTTTATTGCCGATACTTATGTTAACGAAGATCCCACGCCGGAACAGTTGGCGGAGATCGCCGTAATGGCGGCGGAAACCGTTCGCCGCTTTGGTATTGAGCCGAAAGTCGCGCTGTTGTCGCACTCTAACTTTGGTTCCTCAAATTCGCTGTCCGCCAGCAAAATGCGCGAAACCCTTGAGCGGGTACGCGAACGAGCGCCCGATCTGATGATTGACGGTGAGATGCACGGTGATGCAGCGTTGGTGGAAAGTATTCGTAATGACCGGATGCCGGATAGCCCGCTGAAGGGAGCCGCCAATATTCTGGTGATGCCGAATATGGAAGCCGCCCGCATTAGTTACAACTTACTACGCGTCTCCAGTTCCGAAGGCGTCACGGTCGGCCCGGTCCTGATGGGCGTGTCTAAACCGGTACATGTATTAACGCCGATCGCCTCTGTACGCCGTATCGTGAATATGGTGGCGTTAGCGGTAGTTGAAGCGCAAACCACGCCGCTTTAATAACGCATTACTCTCTCTTCTGGCGCAGGTTCTCCTGCGCTTTTTTTATGCGCCGCTGGGCTTCGCCATGGCATGGAAGGCTCGTGTGGGGATATTCTGGAACCTATTGTGTTACCCCTACTTATTTCACTGAATCTGTACTATGCACAAATCGAGTGATACGCATTATTTTTATCAATAGTAGTAATACAAAGAATAGCCGGTGGGTATTTATTGCGGAACAGGTTTAAATTCAGAATGACGCCTGAAAATGTGATGCACCACGATATTTATCGTTAACACCTTCGACAGAAGTCACTTTTATTTTCTTTCTCTTAGTGATCTACCTCACCTTTTACATCACCTTGCCGAATTTTGTTATTTACTCCGACAAAAAATTGCCACGATGACGGCAGTTTCAGTGGAGACGGTGAGCAATGAATAAAGAACGCATTATTCAGGAATTTGTGCCGGGCAAACAGGTCACGCTGGCGCATCTCATTGCGCACCCTGGTGAAGAACTGGCGAAAAAGATCGGCGTTCCCGATGCTGGCGCGATTGGCATTATGACCTTAACGCCGGGGGAAACAGCCATGATCGCTGGCGATTTAGCGATGAAGGCTGCGGATGTACACATCGGTTTTCTCGACAGATTTAGCGGCGCGCTGGTGATTTATGGCACCGTCGGCGCAGTAGAAGAAGCGCTATTACAGACGGTCAGCGGGCTGGGGCGATTATTAAACTTTACCCTGTGTGAGTTAACAAAAAGTTAATTGGTGGCGGTAATGAAACGTATTGCTTTTGTCGGCGCGGTCGGTGCCGGAAAGACAACGCTTTTTAACGCGTTACGGGGAAATTATTCCCTCGCCAGAAAAACGCAGGCCGTGGAATTTAATGATCATGGCGATATCGATACGCCGGGTGAATATTTTAGCCATCCCCGTTGGTATCACGCCTTAATTACCACGTTGCAGGATGTGGACACGCTGATTTATGTCCACGCGGCAAACGATAAAGAAAGTCGCTTACCTGCCGGGTTATTGGATGTTGGAACCCGTAAACGACATATCGCCGTTATCAGCAAAACGGACATGCCGGATGCCGACGTCGCCGCTACGCGGCAGTTGCTTTGCGAGATTGGATTCCGGGAGCCGATTTTCGAGCTCAACGGTCACGACCCGCAAAGCGTGCGGCAGTTGGTGGATTATCTGGCGGCTCTCAGTGAACAGGAGGAAGAGGCAGGTGAAAAAACTTATCACAGCTAACGATATTCGTGCGGCCCACGCCCGCGGCGAACAGGCGATGTCGGTAGTGCTGCGCGCCAGCATTATTACCCCGGAGGCTCGCGAAGTGGCGGAACTACTGGGCTTCACGATTACCGAATGCGACGAGTCCGTCCCGGCATCCACATCGGCGCAGGCGTGTAAAAGCGAAAGCCAGCGCATTCGGGAAGCCATCATCGCGCAGCTCCCGGAAGGGCAGTTTACTGAAAGCCTGGTGGCGCAGCTGATGGAAAAAGTGCTCAAGGAAAAGCAGTCGCTGGAACTGGGGACGATGCAGCCGAGCTTTACCTCCGTCACGGGTAAAGGCGGCGTGAAAGTCATTGACGGCAGCAGCGTGAAATTTGGCTGCTTCGACGGCGCCGAACCGCACTGCGTCGGCTTAACCGATCTGGTTACAGCGCAGGACGGCAGCAGCATGGCCGCCGGGTTTATGCAGTGGGACAACGCCTTTTTCCCGTGGACGCTGAACTACGACGAAATCGACATGGTGCTGGAGGGCGAACTGCACGTACGCCATGAAGGCGAAACCATGATTGCCAAAGCCGGAGATGTCATGTTCATCCCTAAAGGCTCCAGCATTGAATTTGGCACGCCAACGTCCGTGCGCTTTCTGTACGTCGCCTGGCCTGCAAACTGGCAATCCGTATGAACGATTTCATCACCGAAACGTGGCTCAGAGCGAATCACACGCTCAGCGAAGGATCGGAAATCCATCTGCCCGCTGATGCACGACTGACGCCCTCGGCCCGGGAACTGCTGGAAAGCCGCCGCCTGCGCATTAAGTTTCTGGATCAGCAAGGCCGGCTGTTTGTCGATGATGACGAACAGCAGCCGCAGCCGGTACATGGCTTAACCAGTAGCGATACGCACCCACAGGCCTGCTGTGAACTGTGCCGCCAGCCGGTGGTGAAAAAGCCCGATACGCTGACCCATCTGACGGCGGACAAAATGGTCGCCAAAAGCGACCCGCGCCTCGGCTTTCGCGCCGCGCTCGACAGCGCCATCGCGCTGACCGTGTGGCTACAAATCGAACTGGCGGAACCCTGGCAGCCGTGGCTTTTCGATATCCGGTCGCGGCTGGGCAACATTATGCGCGCCGACGCTATAGATGAACCGCTGGCGGCGCAGGCGATCGTCGGGCTGAACGAGGATGAGCTGCATCGCCTTTCCCACCAGCCGCTGCGCTATCTCGACCACGATCACCTGGTGCCGGAGGCCAGCCACGGTCGCGATGCGGCGCTGCTTAATCTGCTGCGAACCAAAGTCCGCGAAACGGAAACCCTCGCCGCACAAGTGTTTATTACCCGTAGTTTTGAGGTCTTGCGCCCGGACATTTTACAGGCGCTGAACCGTCTCTCCAGCACGGTTTACGTGATGATGATTTTGAGCGTGGCGAAACATCCGCTGACGGTCGCCCAAATTCAACAACGGTTGGGAGAGAAGCCATGATCATTGAACGCGCCCGCGAACTGGCGGTACGCGCCCCCGCCAGAGTCGTCTTTCCCGATGCGCTGGACGAACGCGTGCTGAAAGCGGCGCATTACCTGCAACAGTGCGGTCTGGCTCGCCCCGTTCTGGTCGCCAGTCCGTTTGCGCTGCGTCAGTTTGCCCTGAGTCATCGTATGGCGATGGATGGCATTCAGGTCATCGACCCACACAGCAACCTGAGTATGCGCCAGCGTTTTGCGCAACGCTGGCTTGCCCGTGCCGGAGAAAAAACGCCGCCGGACGCAGTGGAAAAGCTTAGCGACCCGCTGATGTTCGCTGCCGCCATGGTGAGCGCCGGTGAGGCTGATGTGTGTATCGCAGGCAACCTGTCGTCAACGGCGAACGTGCTGCGCGCAGGGCTGCGGGTGATTGGCCTGCAACCCGGGTGCAAAACATTGTCGTCTATTTTCCTGATGCTGCCGCAGTATGCCGGCCCGGCATTAGGGTTCGCCGATTGCAGCGTAGTGCCGCAGCCGACGGCGGCGCAGCTGGCGGATATCGCTCTCGCCAGCGCCGACACCTGGCGGGCCATTACCGGCGAAGAGCCGCGCGTGGCGATGCTGTCATTTTCAAGCAACGGCAGCGCCCGTCACCCCAATGTTGCCAACGTGCAGCAGGCGACAGAGCTCGTTCGCGAACGTGCGCCGCAACTGCTTGTGGACGGTGAATTGCAGTTTGACGCCGCTTTCGTACCGGAGGTCGCCGCGCAAAAAGCGCCTGACAGCCCGCTGCAAGGCCGCGCCAACGTGATGATTTTCCCGTCGCTGGAGGCGGGCAATATTGGCTACAAAATCGCTCAGCGTCTGGGAGGCTATCGCGCTGTTGGGCCGCTAATTCAGGGGCTTGCCGCGCCGCTTCACGACCTCTCCCGAGGCTGTAGCGTGCAGGAAATTATCGAACTGGCGTTGGTGGCAGCCGTGCCGCGCCAGGCTGACGTGAGCCGCGAACGCAGCTTACACACACTGGTTGAATGAACGGTCCCGTTCTGGACCCCTTTAATGAGAGGAAAACACGATGGAAGCATTAGGAATGATTGAAACCCGGGGCCTGGTTGCGCTTATTGAGGCCTCAGATGCGATGGTAAAAGCCGCGCGCGTGAAACTGGTCGGCGTGAAGCAGATTGGCGGTGGCCTGTGTACGGCCATGGTGCGTGGCGACGTGGCGGCGTGCAAAGCCGCAACCGATGCTGGCGCCGCTGCGGCGCAGCGCATTGGCGAGCTGGTCTCCGTACACGTGATTCCACGCCCGCACGGCGATCTGGAAGAAGTGTTCCCGATCAGCTTCAAAGGCGACAGCAACATTTGATGGTAGGCCGGATAAGACGCGCAGCGTCGCCATCCGGCATGAATGCGCGCCATTGCCTGATGGTGCGCAGATTCAAGGCCTACGACCCAACGGGCAATCCATGGAGGCGGATATGAAACTGGCAGTCGTCACAGGACAAATCGTATGTACCGTCCGCCATCAGGGACTGGCGCATGACAAATTGCTGATGGTGGAAATGATCGATGCCCAGGGCAACCCCGACGGGCAGTGTGCCGTCGCTATCGACAGTATCGGGGCGGGAACCGGAGAGTGGGTACTGCTGGTCAGCGGCAGTTCCGCACGCCAGGCGCATCGCAGCGAATTATCACCGGTCGATCTGTGCGTCATTGGCATCGTCGATGAAGTGGTGGCTGGCGGGAAAGTGGTTTTCCATAAATAGGACTGAACATCATGAATCAACAGGATATTGAACAGGTGGTGAAAGCGGTACTGCTGAAAATGAAAGACAGCAGCCAGCCGGCCAGCACTGTTCATGAGATGGGCGTTTTTGCCTCCCTGGATGACGCAGTGGCGGCAGCAAAACGGGCCCAGCAGGGGCTGAAGAGCGTGGCGATGCGCCAGCTTGCCATTCATGCCATTCGCGAGGCGGGCGAAAAACACGCCCGAGAATTAGCGGAACTTGCCGTCAGCGAAACCGGCATGGGACGCGTTGACGATAAATTTGCTAAAAACGTGGCGCAGGCGCGCGGCACGCCGGGCGTCGAGTGTTTATCTCCGCAGGTGCTGACCGGCGATAACGGCCTGACGCTGATTGAAAATGCGCCGTGGGGCGTGGTGGCCTCGGTCACGCCGTCCACCAATCCGGCGGCGACGGTGATTAATAACGCCATCAGCCTGATTGCCGCAGGCAACAGCGTCGTGTTTGCCCCGCATCCGGCGGCGAAAAAGGTCTCTCAGCGGGCAATCACTCTCCTCAATCAGGCGGTGGTCGCCGCCGGTGGCCCGGAAAATTTGCTGGTCACCGTGGCGAATCCGGATATCGAAACCGCCCAGCGGCTGTTCAAGTACCCCGGTATTGGCCTGCTGGTGGTGACTGGCGGCGAAGCGGTGGTGGACGCGGCGCGTAAACATACTAATAAACGCCTGATCGCCGCCGGTGCCGGTAATCCCCCGGTGGTGGTGGATGAGACCGCCGACCTGCCGCGCGCCGCACAATCCATCGTCAAAGGCGCGTCGTTTGATAACAACATCATCTGTGCCGACGAAAAAGTGCTGATTGTGGTGGATAGCGTCGCCGACGAGCTGATGCGTCTGATGGAAGGTCAGCACGCGGTGAAACTGACCGCCGCTCAGGCCGAACAGCTCCAGCCGGTGCTGCTGAAGAATATTGATGAGCGCGGCAAAGGCACCGTCAGCCGTGACTGGGTCGGTCGTGACGCGGGCAAGATCGCTGCAGCCATCGGCCTGAACGTCCCGGATCAAACGCGCCTGCTGTTTGTGGAAACGCCAGCTAACCATCCGTTTGCCGTCACTGAAATGATGATGCCGGTACTGCCGGTGGTACGGGTCGCCAACGTCGAAGAAGCCATCGCCCTGGCGGTTCAGCTTGAAGGCGGTTGCCACCATACGGCGGCGATGCACTCGCGCAATATCGACAACATGAACCAGATGGCGAACGCCATCGACACCAGCATTTTCGTCAAAAACGGGCCGTGCATTGCCGGGCTTGGATTGGGCGGAGAAGGCTGGACCACCATGACCATCACCACGCCAACCGGCGAAGGCGTGACCAGCGCGCGTACCTTTGTGCGGCTGCGTCGATGCGTGCTGGTGGATGCGTTTCGCATTGTATAAGGGATGACTCATGGCGCACGACGAACAACTCTGGCTCACCCCAAGACTGCAAAAAGCGGCGGCCCTGTGTAACCAGACGCCCGCCGCCAGCGATACACCGCTGTGGCTGGGCGTCGATTTGGGCACCTGCGACGTGGTGTCGATGGTGGTCGACGGCAACGCCCAGCCGGTGGCGGTGTGCCTTGACTGGGCCGACGTTGTGCGTGACGGCATCGTCTGGGATTTCTTCGGCGCCGTCACCCTCGTGCGCCGCCATCTCGACACCCTTGAACAGCAGCTCGGCTGCCGCTTTACCCACGCGGCGACCTCGTTTCCGCCAGGCACCGACCCGCGTATTTCGATCAACGTGCTGGAGTCTGCCGGGTTAGAAGTCAGCCACGTACTGGATGAGCCGACGGCGGTGGCGGATCTGCTGGCGCTTGATAATGCAGGCGTGGTGGATATTGGCGGCGGCACTACCGGCATTGCCATCGTCAAACAGGGCAAGGTGACTTACTCCGCCGATGAAGCCACTGGCGGGCACCATATCTCCCTGACGCTGGCGGGCAACCGCCGTATTCCCCTGGAAGAGGCGGAACAGTACAAGCGCAGCAATGCGCAGGAGATTTGGCCGGTAGTGAAGCCGGTGTACGAAAAGATGGCGGAAATCGTCGCTTGCCATATTGCCGGGCAGGGAGTGACAGATTTATGGCTGGCGGGCGGCTCCTGTATGCAGCCGGGCGTGGAGGCGTTATTTCGCCAGCGTTTCCCGGAGTTACAGGTGCATTTACCGCAGCACAGCCTGTTTATGACCCCGCTGGCGATAGCCAACAGCGGGAGAGCGAAAGCGGAGGGACTCTATGCAAGCTGAACTACAGACGGCGCTGTTTCAGGCATTCGACACCCTGAATCTGCAACGGGTGAAAACGTTCAGCGTACCGCCGGTCACGCTGTGCGGACTTGGGGCGCTCGGCGCCTGCGGCCAGGAAGCGCAAGCGCGAGGCGTAAGCCATCTGTTTGTGATGGTCGACAGCTTCCTGCATCAGGCGGGAATGACCGCGCCGCTGGCACGTAGCCTGGCGATGAAGGGCGTGGCGATGACGGTCTGGCCGTGTCCGCCAGGCGAGCCGTGCATCACCGACGTCTGCGCGGCGGTGGCGCAACTGCGTGAGGCGGCGTGCGACGGCGTAGTGGCCTTTGGCGGCGGTTCGGTGCTGGACGCGGCGAAAGCGGTCGCCCTGCTGGTGACTAACCCTGACCAGACGCTGAGCGCCATGACCGATCGCAGCACATTACGCCCGCGTCTGCCGCTGATTGCGGTGCCGACCACCGCCGGAACCGGTTCTGAAACCACCAACGTGACGGTGATTATCGACGCGGTCAGCGGGCGCAAGCAGGTGCTGGCGCACGCGTCACTAATGCCGGACGTGGCGATTCTTGATGCTGCCGTGACCGAAGGCGTTCCGCCAAACGTGACGGCGATGACCGGTATCGATGCGTTGACTCATGCGATTGAGGCCTACAGCGCGCTCAACGCCACGCCGTTTACCGACAGCCTGGCGATTGGCGCGATAGCTATGATTGGCAAATCGCTGCCGAAAGCCGTGGGTTACGGCCACGATCTGGCGGCGCGTGAAAATATGTTACTGGCCTCCTGTATGGCGGGAATGGCCTTTTCCAGCGCTGGTCTGGGGCTGTGTCATGCGATGGCGCACCAGCCAGGGGCGGCGCTGCATATTCCGCACGGCCAGGCCAACGCCATGCTGCTGCCAACAGTCATGGGCTTTAACCGGATGGTTTGCCGCGAGCGCTTCAGTCAAATCGGTCGGGCGTTAACCAATAAGAAATCGGACGATCGCGATGCAATTGCGGCGGTGAGCGAGCTGATTGCCGAAGTAGGGCAGAGCAAACGGCTGGCTGACGCTGGCGCCAAATCCGAACACTACAGCGCGTGGGCGCAAGCCGCGCTGGAGGATATTTGTCTGCGCAGTAACCCACGCACCGCCACACAGGCACAGATTATCGACCTGTATGCGGCTGCCGGGTAATGCCTGTAGGCCGGATAAGGTGCTCGCACCGCCATCCGGCAATAACACGGCGTTAATGCCGGAGGCGACGTAAACGTCTTATCCGGCCTACAAATCATAAATGGCAGGGAGTAAGGGCTATGGGAATTAACGAAATCATCATGTACATCATGATGTTCTTTATGCTGATTGCCGCCGTGGACAGAATCCTGTCGCAGTTCGGCGGGTCGGCGCGCTTCCTTGGTAAATTCGGCAAGAGTATCGAGGGGTCTGGCGGCCAGTTTGAAGAAGGCTTTATGGCGATGGGCGCTCTGGGGCTGGCGATGGTCGGTATGACCGCGCTGGCGCCGGTGCTGGCGCATGTACTGGGGCCGGTTATTATCCCGGTATACGAAATGCTGGGCGCGAACCCATCCATGTTCGCGGGTACGCTACTGGCCTGTGATATGGGCGGATTCTTCCTCGCCAAAGAGCTGGCCGGCGGTGATGTCGCGGCGTGGCTATACTCAGGGTTAATACTTGGGTCGATGATGGGGCCGACCATTGTGTTCTCCATTCCGGTGGCGCTCGGCATTATCGAACCGTCTGACCGCCGCTACCTGGCGCTTGGCGTACTCGCGGGTATCGTCACCATTCCCATTGGCTGCATTGCGGGGGGATTGATCGCCATGTACTCAGGCGTGCAGATCAATGGTCAGCCAGTGGAGTTTACCTTCGCGCTGATCCTGATGAACATGATCCCGGTATTGATCGTCGCGGTGCTGGTAGCGCTGGGGCTGAAGTTCATCCCGGAAAAAATGATCAACGGTTTCCAGATTTTCGCCAAATTTCTGGTGGCGCTGATCACCATCGGCCTGGCAGCTGCGGTGGTTAAATTCCTGTTGGGTTGGGAGTTGATTCCGGGACTCGACCCGATCTTTATGGCGCCAGGCGACAAACCCGGCGAAGTGATGCGCGCCATTGAAGTGATCGGCTCTATCTCCTGCGTGCTGCTCGGCGCGTATCCGATGGTGCTGTTACTGACCCGCTGGTTTGAAAAACCGTTGATGAATGTCGGTAAGCTGCTGAACGTAAATAATATTGCGGCGGCAGGCATGGTGGCGACCCTGGCGAACAATATCCCCATGTTCGGCATGATGAAGCAGATGGATACCCGCGGCAAAGTGATTAACTGCGCATTTGCCGTCTCTGCGGCGTTCGCGCTGGGCGACCATTTAGGCTTCGCCGCCGCCAACATGAACGCCATGATCTTCCCGATGATCGTTGGCAAGCTGATCGGCGGCGTGACGGCGATTGGCGTGGCGATGATGCTGGTGCCGAAAGATGACGCCGCCCAGGTGAAAACCGAAGTGGAGGCGCAATCGTGAACACTCGCCAGCTACTGAGCGTCGGTATCGATATCGGCACCACCACCACGCAGGTGATCTTCTCGCACCTGGAGTTGGTTAACCGTGCGGCGGTGTCGCAGGTGCCGCGCTACGAATTCATCAAACGCGACATTAGCTGGCAAAGCCCGGTCTTCTTTACGCCCGTGGATAAGCAGGGCGGTCTGAAAGAGGCCGAACTTAAAGCGCTGATTCTGGCCCAGTATCAGGCCGCAGGCATCGCGCCTGAATCGGTGGACTCCGGGGCTATCATTATCACCGGCGAAAGCGCCAAAACCCGCAACGCCCGTCCGGCGGTCATGGCGCTCTCGCAGTCGCTGGGCGACTTTGTGGTCGCCAGCGCCGGGCCGCATCTGGAATCAGTCATTGCCGGTCACGGCGCCGGAGCGCAAAGCTTGTCTGAGCAGCGGATGTGCCGGGTGCTGAATATTGATATCGGCGGCGGCACGTCTAACTACGCGCTGTTTGACGCGGGAAAAGTCAGCGGCACCGCCTGCCTTAACGTCGGTGGTCGCCTGCTGGAAACCGACGCTCAGGGGCGCGTGGTTTATGCCCACCAGCCGGGGCAGATGATTATCGATGAGGTGTTCGGTTCGGGTACTGATGCTCGCGCCTTAGCTGCCGCACAGTTGGGGCAGGTGGCGCGGCGGATGGCGGATCTCATCGTCGAGGTTATCACTGGCGCGCTCTCGCCGCTGGCGCAATCGCTGATGCAAACCGGGCTACTGCCCGCCGATATTACGCCGGAGGTGATTACCCTTTCCGGTGGGGTAGGTGAATGCTACCGCAACCAACCTGCCGATCCGTTCTGCTTTTCTGACATTGGACCGCTGCTGGCCACGGCGCTGCATGAGCACCCGCGTCTGCGCGAGATGAACGTGCAGTTTCCGGCGCAAACCGTACGCGCCACGGTGATTGGCGCAGGGGCCCATACGCTCTCGCTTTCCGGCAGTACTATCTGGCTGGAAGACGTCCAACTGCCGCTGCGCAACCTGCCGGTGGCGATCCCGCAGGATGACGCCGATCTGGTGAACGCCTGGCGGCAGGCGCTTCTCCAGCTTGATCTCGACCCGCAAACCGACGCTTACGTGCTGGCGCTTCCCGCCACGCTTCCGGTGCGTTACGCCGCATTACTCACGGTCATCAACGCGCTGACGGCTTTTGTCGCGCGTTATCCCAATCCACATCCCCTGCTGGTGGTGGCCGAGCAGGATTTTGGTAAAGCGCTGGGCATGTTATTGCGCCCACAGTTACCGCAACTTCCGCTGGCGGTCATCGATGAGGTGGTCGTGCGGGCGGGAGACTATATCGACATTGGTACGCCTCTTTTTGGCGGATCGGTTGTGCCGGTGACGGTGAAATCACTCGCATTTCCTTCCTGAGGGAACGACTTATGAAACTAAAGACCACATTGTTCGGCAATGTTTATCAGTTTAAGGATGTAAAAGAGGTACTGGCTAAAGCCAACGAACTGCGTTCGGGGGATGTGCTGGCCGGGGTTGCCGCGGCAAGTTCGCAGGAGCGCGTAGCGGCAAAACAGGTACTATCGGAAATGACGGTGGCGGATATCCGCAACAATCCGGTGATTGCCTATGAAGAGGACTGCGTGACGCGCCTGATTCAGGACGACGTCAACGAAACGGCCTATAACCGGATTAAAAACTGGAGCATCAGCGAACTGCGTGAATACGTGCTGAGCGATGAAACCTCCGTGGACGACATCGCATTTACCCGCAAAGGCCTCACCTCCGAAGTGGTGGCGGCAGTGGCGAAAATCTGCTCCAACGCCGACCTGATCTACGGCGGCAAGAAAATGCCGGTGATCAAAAAAGCCAATACCACCATCGGTATTCCGGGCACTTTTAGCTGCCGTTTGCAGCCGAACGATACCCGTGACGATGTACAGAGTATCGCCGCGCAAATCTACGAAGGGCTTTCTTTCGGCGCGGGCGATGCGGTGATCGGCGTTAACCCGGTGACCGATGACGTGGAGAACCTGACCCGCGTGCTCGACACCGTTTACGGCGTTATTGATAAATTCAATATTCCGACCCAGGGCTGCGTGCTGGCGCACGTCACCACCCAGATCGAAGCGATTCGTCGCGGCGCGCCGGGCGGACTGATTTTCCAAAGCATTTGCGGCAGCGAGAAGGGCTTAAAAGAGTTCGGTGTGGAACTGGCGATGCTCGACGAAGCGCGGGCTGTGGGGGCGGAGTTCAACCGCATCGCCGGGGAAAACTGCCTGTACTTTGAAACCGGACAGGGCTCGGCGCTGTCGGCTGGTGCGAACTTTGGTGCCGACCAGGTGACGATGGAAGCGCGTAACTACGGGCTGGCGCGCCACTACGATCCGTTCCTGGTGAACACCGTGGTGGGCTTTATCGGGCCGGAGTATCTCTACAACGACAGGCAGATTATCCGCGCCGGTCTCGAAGATCACTTTATGGGCAAGCTGAGCGGCATCTCCATGGGCTGCGACTGCTGCTATACCAACCATGCCGACGCCGACCAGAACCTTAACGAAAACCTGATGATTCTGCTCGCCACTGCCGGCTGTAACTACATCATGGGGATGCCGCTCGGCGACGACATCATGCTCAACTACCAGACCACCGCTTTCCACGATACCGCCACCGTCCGTCAGTTGCTGAATTTACGGCCATCGCCGGAGTTTGAACGCTGGCTGGAAACGATGGGCATTATGGCAAATGGTCGTCTGACCAAACGGGCGGGCGATCCGTCACTGTTCTTCTGATGACGCGGGGATAACACCATGGATCAAAAACAGATTGAAGAAATTGTACGTAGCGTGATGGCGTCAATGGGACAGGACGTACCGCAGCCCGTCGCGCCGTCAACGCAGGCAGGCGCAAAGCCGCAGTGCGCTGCGCCGACGGTGACCGAAAGCTGCGCGCTGGATTTAGGTTCCGCAGAGGCAAAAGCCTGGATTGGCGTCGAGAATCCGCATCGTGCGGACGTGCTGACCGAACTGCGTCGCAGTACTGCGGCACGCGTCTGTACGGGTCGTGCCGGGCCGCGTCCGCGCACCCAGGCGCTGTTGCGCTTCCTGGCGGATCACTCCCGTTCGAAAGACACCGTGCTCAAAGAAGTGCCGGAAGAGTGGGTCAAAGCGCAAGGGCTGCTGGAAGTACGTTCGGAGATCAGCGACAAAAACCTGTACCTGACGCGCCCGGATATGGGGCGTCGCCTGAGCCCGGAAGCCATTGACGCGCTGAAGTCGCAGTGCGTGATGAACCCGGATGTGCAGGTAGTGGTCTCCGATGGCCTCTCTACGGATGCGATCACCGCCAACTATGAAGAGATCCTGCCGCCGCTGCTTGCCGGTCTGAAGCAGGCCGGGCTGAACGTCGGCACGCCGTTCTTTGTGCGCTATGGCCGCGTGAAGATTGAAGATCAGATTGGCGAAATTCTCGGCGCGAAGGTCGTCATCCTGCTGGTGGGCGAACGTCCGGGGCTGGGGCAGTCGGAAAGCCTCTCCTGCTACGCCGTCTATTCCCCGCGCGTGGCGACCACCGTCGAGGCCGACAGAACCTGTATTTCAAACATTCATCAGGGGGGGACGCCGCCAGTAGAAGCTGCCGCCGTGATTGTGGATTTGGCCAAACGGATGCTGGAGCAGAAAGCGTCCGGCATCAACATGACCCGTTAAGGAGACATCATGCCTGCATTAGATTTGATTCGACCTTCAGTGACTGCCATGCGCGTGATTGCCTCCGTGAATGACGGCTTTGCGCGGGAACTTAAATTACCGCCACATATACGTAGCCTCGGACTCATCACGGCAGATTCTGATGATGTGACCTATATTGCCGCTGATGAAGCGACAAAACAGGCGATGGTGGAAGTAGTCTATGGCCGCTCCCTCTATGCCGGGGCGGCTCACGGGCCGTCGCCTACCGCCGGTGAGGTGTTGATTATGCTGGGCGGCCCGAACCCGGCGGAAGTACGCGCCGGTCTGGATGCGATGGTCGCCAGTATTGAAAACGGCGCGGCGTTCCAGTGGGCGAACGATGCGGAAAATACCGCGTTCCTGGCGCATGTGGTTTCGCGTACCGGCTCGTACCTCTCGTCTACCGCAGGTATTGCGCTGGGCGATCCAATGGCCTATCTGGTGGCGCCGCCGCTGGAAGCGACATTCGGCATTGACGCGGCGATGAAATCCGCTGACGTTCAGCTGGTGACTTACGTGCCGCCGCCGTCGGAAACCAACTATTCGGCCGCGTTTTTAACGGGAAGCCAGGCCGCGTGTAAAGCCGCCTGCAACGCCTTTACCGACGCCGTGCTGGATATCGCCCGTAACCCTGTCCAGCGTGCGTAACGGAGGCTGCCAATGATCAATGCCCTGGGATTACTGGAAGTGGACGGAATGGTCGCCGCCGTCGATGCGGCGGATGCCATGCTGAAAGCGGCCAACGTGCGTTTGCTCAGTCACCAAGTGCTCGACCCTGGCAGGCTCACGCTGGTGGTGGAGGGCGATCTGGCGGCGTGTCGTGCGGCGCTGGATGCCGGAAGCGCCGCCGCGCAGCGCACAGGCCGTGTGATTAGCCGCAAAGAAATTGGTCGTCCGGAAGAGGACACCCAGTGGCTGGTTGGCGGGTTTGCGCGTGCGACAACGCCGACTGAGAAAGCGCCCCAGGTACCCGCAACGCCTGAGTTCGCCGAAGCGTTACTGGCGCTGCTGGCATCAGTACGCCAGGGAATGACGGCGGGAGAGGTGGCCGCGCATTTTGGCTGGCCGCTGGAGCAGGCCAGAAACGTGCTGGAACAACTCTTTTCTGACGGAGCGTTGCGTAAACGCAGTAGTCGCTATCGCATCAAAAATTAATCTGTCGGAGGGCCGGGCGTCCTGGCGGGCGTCCGGCATAGAAGATCATGAAAAAGACCCGTACAGCGAATTTGCACCATCTTTATCATGAAGCGTTACCCGAAGACGTTAAACTTACGCCCAGAGTCGAGGTGGACAATGTTCATCAGCGACGGACGACGGATGTCTATGAACATGCTCTGACTATCACCGCCTGGCAGCAGATCTACGATCAGTTACACCCGGGTAAATTTCATGGCGAGTTCACGGAAATCCTGCTTGATGAGATTCAGGTGTTCCGTGAATACACCGGCCTGGCGCTGCGTCAGTCGTGTCTGGTTTGGCCAAACTCTTTCTGGTTTGGTATTCCGGCGACGCGCGGCGAACAGGGATTTATCGGCGCGCAGGGGCTCGGCAGCGCCGAGATTGCCACCCGACCGGGAGGCACCGAGTTTGAACTGAGCACGCCGGATGATTACACCATTCTGGGCGTCGTTATCTCGGAAGATGTTATTTCCCGTCAGGCCACGTTTTTGCATAACCCGGAAAGGGTGCTGCATATGCTGCGTAACCAGTTAGCGCTGGAGGTAAAAGAGCAGCATAAAGCGGCGCTGTGGGGCTTTGTGCAGCAGGCGCTGGCCACCTTCAGCGAGAGTCCTGAAACCCTGCATCAACCTGCGGTGCGTAAGGTCTTGAGTGATAATTTGTTGCTGGCGATGGGCACGATGCTGGAAGAGGCGAAGCCGATTCATAGTGCCGAAAGTATCAGCCATCAGGGATATCGCAGGCTACTGTCGCGGGCGCGGGAATATGTGCTGGAAAATATGTCGGAGCCGCTGACGGTGCTCGACTTATGTAACCAGCTACACGTTAGCCGCCGCACGCTGCAAAATGCGTTTCACGCCATTTTGGGCATTGGCCCCAATGCGTGGCTGAAACGTATTCGCTTAAACGCAGTACGCCGGGAACTGATTAGCCCGTGGTCGCAGAGCGCCACGGTCAAAGATGCCGCGATGCAGTGGGGATTCTGGCATCTGGGGCAATTTGCCACCGATTATCAGCAATTATTTGCCGAAAAACCGTCGTTGACGCTGCATCAACGGATGCGGCAATGGGCTTGATATTGATGGGTAGGCTCTCCGGTTGCTGATAACGTGCGCGTGTCGGGAATTGCCCGGTGGCGGCTGGCGCCTTACCGGGCCTACGGATTCGCTGCCGTCTGTGGTTGGTAGCCCGGACAAGGCACGCCAGCGCCGCCTCCGGGGAACCGCGCGCAATTTTGTCTCCGCAGATAAACCCGTAAAGCATCCCATCGGCATATTTCTCAATATCTTCATAACTTATTTGTGCGAGGAACATCATCGTTTGCGCGCACGTTGGGCACGTTGGATATTCCGCATCCTGAACCCAGGCCGGGTGGCCGCCGAGCTGTGAAAAGGTCGTGGGTGAATTAGGAACGGCCGTGGCGAAAACGGTGTTATATGCCGTACAACACTACCAGGTCAGAATGCGAATTACCGAGTTCTTTATCTACAATGAACTCGTTTATTTCTACGAGCCTGCTTTTACTCAACGACCAACCGGATAGGCGATAAACAAACCGGCTATCGTCAAAATACATGCCAGTAGGCATAGCAAGATACAGTTAACGCTTTTACGCGGAATATGAATAATAAAGCAGAGTAATGCTATCAGGGCCATGACCACAGGGATGGTCACCATATTGATAACCAGAAGCACGATCAGACCGAAGCTCACCCCTCCGCTATGAGGGATGAATATTCTTTCTTCAAAATATATTTCTAGCGTAATAGCAAGCAGGCAGCCAATAAAACTTATACCCAGATGGGGATGCCATTTGGCGTCACTGGTTACTACTTTCCGTGTATTTGTTTGCATTGTTTTACTTTATAAATAAGTTAAATCCAGTCGCGTACCTGAATAAACTCGCTCAGCGCCGCTTCCGGGCTACCCGCTTCTGGCTGCCAGTCGTACTCCCAGCGCACCAGCGGCGGCATCGACATCAGGATAGATTCAGTGCGCCCGCCGGTTTGCAGACCAAACAGGGTGCCTCTGTCCCACACCAGATTGAACTCCACGTAGCGCCCGCGGCGATAAAGTTGAAAATTACGCTCCCGCTCTCCCCAGACCATCGCTTTGCGTCGTTCGACAATCGGTAAATACGCCTCGGTGTAGCCGTTACCGACCGCCTGCATAAAAGCAAAACAGTGGTCGAAATCCGGCGTATTCAAATCGTCAAAAAACAGGCCGCCGATACCGCGCTGCTCGTTACGATGCTTGAGGAAAAAGTAGTCATCGCACCACTTTTTATAGCGCGGATACACATCGTCGCCAAACGGCTGGCACAGGTCGCGGGCGGTGCGGTGCCAGTGAACGGCATCCTCTTCAAAGCCGTAGTAGGGCGTTAAATCGAACCCGCCGCCAAACCACCACACCGGATCGGCGCCCGGTTTTTCGGCAATAAAAAAGCGCACGTTAGCATGGCTGGTGGGAATATACGGATTGTGCGGATGCACCACCAGCGATACGCCCATCGCTTCAAAGCTACGCCCGGCCAGTTCTGGCCGATGCGCGGTGGCGGATGCGGGCATTGCATCGCCGTGAACGTGAGAGAAATTAACGCCCGCCTGTTCGAAAATCCCGCCGTTGCGTAATACCCGGCTGCGTCCGCCGCCGCCCGCTTCGCGTCGCCAGCTATCTTCGACAAAGTTTGCGCCATCCACAGCGGATAACTTTTGGCAAATATCATCCTGCAGGCGTAGCAGAAACTGTTTTACGTGATGTGCATCGGGTTTCATGATTACCGTTTCTTCGTGTGTGCTTTCTGATTATCAAACCAGTGAAAATAACTGATGATGCCGTTGGCGATCGCCGTAGCGATTTTCTGGCGAAACGCCGTCGTGCCCAGCAGGCGTTCTTCTTCCGGATTGGTAATAAACGAGGTTTCGACCAGCACCGACGGAATTGACGGTGATTTTAGCACCACGAAAGCCGCTTGTTCGGTAGTGCGGCTGTGTAATTTATGTATAGGTTTGATTTTCTTGAGAATATGCGAACCCAGCGTCAGACTGTTTTTAATCGTATCGGTTTGCACCAGATCAAACAAAACTTGTTGTAATAGATGATCCCGGTCAGTGGCTTTTTTACCCGCCACTTCGTCCGCGCGGTTTTCACGCTCGGAGAGATACTTCGCCATGGCGCTACTGGCCCCGCGGTTGGAAAGCGCAAAAACGGAAGCGCCCGCTGCTTTCGGGTTAGTAAAACCATCGGCATGAATAGACATAAACAGATCCGCGCCGTGCTTATGGGCGATTTCCACCCGATCGTACAGTGGAATAAAGGTATCCCCTGTCCGGGTTAAACGCGCATCGATTCCGTGATTTCGCAAAATAGCGCGTACGTTTTTGGCAATTGCCAGTACGACGTGTTTTTCCTGAGAACCGTTGCGGCCAATCGCGCCGGTATCGATGCCGCCGTGTCCGGGGTCGAGCATCACCAGCCGTTTACTGCCGGTTTTTTTGGTTTTGGGTTTGCTGTGACCATTACTGGTTTTTAGCGTTTCTTCTTTGGCTACTGCGTGCGACATACCTGACAGCGTCAGGGCCGCCAGACCTGTTTTGAGTACCTGGCGGCGCGAAGTGAGAGTTTTTAGGAGTTTAAAAGTGCTCATACGGCCTGAGTTGTGAAAATTAAGTTCAAGATGTTATATCGTATCGCGTAATCCGTTACGACGGTTGGTGATGAGAATTGTTTTACTTTTCATTTCAATACGTGACACATCGCCATTATGCCATTTTTTCCGCTACATCGCGTCAGATATTGGCTGAATCAGATGTTTGCGCCATAATCTTGGTTTTTCCACCCGAAAAGGCAACGAATACCATGGAAATACGCGTTTTTCGCCAGGAAGATTTCGAAGAGGTGATTACCCTCTGGGAGCGTTGCGACCTGCTGCGTCCATGGAACGATCCTGAAATGGATATTGAACGCAAGGTGAATCACGATGTCAGCTTGTTCCTCGTTGCGGAAGTTAGCGGCGAAGTCGTCGGTACGGTAATGGGCGGTTATGACGGGCATCGCGGCTCGGCGTATTACCTGGGCGTTCACCCGGAGTTCCGCGGGCGCGGCATTGCGAATGCGTTGCTTAACCGGCTGGAAAAAAAACTCATCGCCCGCGGGTGTCCGAAAATCCAAATTATGGTGCGCGATGATAACGACGTTGTGCTGGGCATGTATGAACGTCTGGGGTATGAGCATTCTGACGCCCTAAGTTTGGGTAAACGCCTGATTGAAGATGAAGAGTACTGAGTTTCATCCAGCCGATTATGATGTACACGGACGTTTACGCCTGCCGTTTCTGTTCTGGTGCGTACTGCTACTTCAGGCGCGCGCCTGGGTACTCTTTGTCATTGCCGGTTCATCCCGTGGACAGGGTAATACTTTGTTAAACTTTTTTTATCCCGACCATGACAATTTTTGGCTGGGGCTGTTGCCCGGCGTTCCGGCGGTAGTGGCATTTTTACTCAGCGGGCGGCGTGAAGCGGTTCCTGGTGTGTGGCGCTGGCTGCGCGGACTCCTGATCCTTGCTCAACTGGTGTCGTTGTGCTGGCTGCCGGTGATGTGGCTGGGTGGCGACCCGGTCAACGGCGTCGGGCTGGCGCTGCTGCTGGCGGACATCGTCGCGCTGATCTGGCTGTTAACCAATCAACGTTTGCGTGCCTGTTTTTCCTTTGAGAAAGAATAACGGCACTTTTTGGCGAACCCGCACTCCAACCAACGTTAATTAATAAAAGAAAGGAAGTGAGATGAAATCGCTGCGTTTGACTTTACTCGCACTGCCGCTGGCGCTGACCGGCTGCTCGACGCTCTCCTCGGTCAACTGGTCTGCCGCAAATCCATGGAACTGGTTTGGTTCCTCGACAGAAGTCACTGAGCAAGGCGTGGGAGCGCTGACCGCCGCCACGCCGCTGGAAGAGCCGGCTATTGCAGAGGCATTAGATGGCGATTATCGCCTGCGTAGCGGTATGAAAACCGATAACGGCAACGTGGTGCGCTTTTTCGAAGCGATGAAGGGCGACAACGTCGCGATGGTGATCAACGGCGAGCAGGGCACCGTGAGCCGTATTGATGTGCTGGACAGCGACATCCCAACCGCCGCGGGGGGCAAAATCGGTACGCCGTTTAGCGACCTTTACAGCAAAGCTTTTGGTCACTGCGAGCCGGTTTCCAGCGATAGCCATACCAGCGTCGAATGTAAAGCCGAGGGAAGTCAGCATATTAGCTATGTTTTCTCCGGCGAGTGGAGCGGACCGGAAGGCTTAATGCCTCCTGATGACGTCTTAAAAAACTGGGACGTGCGCAAAATTATCTGGCGTCGTTAATTTGCGCCTGAACAAACCGCTTCGCTTAAAAACAAGGTAAAATAGCCTCCATTAATGCCACGACTGCGTGGCATTCTCATTTTCAGGAGGAATCATGTCTCAGGTTCAAAGTGGCATTTTGCCGGAACATTGCCGTGCGGCAATTTGGATTGAAGCCAATGTGAAAGGCGACCTGGACGCCCTGCGCGCGGCCAGCAGAACATTTGCCGATAAACTGGCGACCTTCGAAGTCAAATTTCCGGACGCCCATCTTGGGGCCGTTGTGGCGTTTGGCAACAATACCTGGCGTGCCCTGAGTGGCGGCGTCGGGGCGGAAGAACTGAAAGATTTTATTCCTTATGGTAAAGGGCTGGCGCCAGCCACGCAGTATGACGTGCTGATCCATATCCTTTCCCTGCGCCACGATGTGAATTTTTCTGTTGCCCAGGCGGCGATGGAAGCCTTCGGCGACTGTATCGACGTGAAAGAAGAAGTTCACGGCTTCCGTTGGGTGGAAGAACGCGATCTGAGCGGCTTTGTCGACGGGACAGAGAACCCGGCGGGCGAAGAGACGCGCCGTGAAGTGGCGGTGATCAAAGATGGCGTGGATGCCGGCGGCAGTTATGTGTTCGTGCAGCGTTGGGAGCACAATCTCAAGCAACTTAACCGGATGAGTATTCACGATCAGGAGATGATGATCGGTCGTACCAAAGAAGCCAATGAAGAGATTGACGGCGATGCGCGTCCGGCAACGTCTCACCTGAGCCGCGTCGATCTCAAAGAAGATGGCAAAGGGCTGAAGATTGTGCGCCAGAGCCTGCCATACGGCACCGCCAGCGGCACTCATGGTCTCTATTTTTGCGCTTACTGCGCACGTCTGCACAATATCGAACAGCAGCTTCTGAGTATGTTCGGCGATACCGACGGTAAACGCGACGCGATGCTGCGCTTCACCAAACCGGTGACTGGCGGCTACTATTTTGCGCCGTCGCTGGATCGCCTGTTAGCGCTATAAGGTAAAACCCTGTCGGATGGCAGCGCAAACGCTTTATTCGACCTACGATTGGTAGGCCTGATAAGCGCAGCGCCATCAGGCAGAACAGCATAAAAATGCCCATCCCCGCCTCCGCGGGGATTTTTTTACCTAATATTTACCTGAATTAGTGAGCTATTCCTCAGCACTTATTTGTTATTACTGTATTTTCAGTGTTAATGGAGTGTAAGACTCCATATTCAAAAGGAGACATTGAAAATGGGTAAACTCACGGGCAAGACAGCATTGATTACGGGCGCATCGCA
This sequence comes from Salmonella sp. A29-2, assembly GCF_020150755.1. Taxonomy (NCBI): domain Bacteria; kingdom Pseudomonadati; phylum Pseudomonadota; class Gammaproteobacteria; order Enterobacterales; family Enterobacteriaceae; genus Salmonella; species Salmonella sp. A29-2. Next base: position 1,383,469 of record NZ_CP083731.1, read on the forward strand.
GGGGATTGGCGAAGGGATCGCTCGCGTATTCGCACGCCACGGCGCGAACTTAATCTTGCTGGATATCTCCGATGAGATTGAAAAGCTGGCGGATGAGCTGGGCGGGCGCGGGCATCGCTGTACTGCCGTTAAGGCTGACGTCAGAGATTTTGCTTCGGTGCAGGCGGCGGTTGCGCGCGCCAAAGAGACTGAAGGTAGAATTGATATTTTGGTGAATAACGCTGGCGTGTGCCGTCTGGGCAACTTCCTCGATATGAGTGAAGAAGATCGCGATTTCCACATTGATATTAATATTAAAGGTGTCTGGAACGTCACCAAAGCCGTCCTGCCGGAGATGATTAAACGTAAAGATGGCCGCATTGTGATGATGTCTTCCGTCACGGGAGATATGGTGGCGGACCCGGGTGAAACGGCCTATGCGCTGTCAAAAGCCGCCATTGTCGGTTTAACCAAATCGCTGGCGGTAGAGTATGCGCAGTCCGGTATTCGCGTGAATGCCATTTGCCCCGGTTATGTAAGAACGCCGATGGCGGAAAGCATTGCCCGTCAGTCTAACCCTGACGATCCGGAATCGGTATTAACGGAAATGGCAAAAGCTATTCCGCTACGCCGCCTTGCCGATCCGCTGGAAGTAGGGGAACTGGCGGCATTTCTGGCTTCCGATGAGTCCAGCTATCTTACCGGAACGCAAAACGTCATTGATGGCGGCAGTACCCTGCCTGAAAGCGTAAGCGTAGGCGTCTGATTGATGCCGGTCTCCTCCCCGCGCCGCGTGGGGAGGGATTCTCTTATTCCCTTTTCAACTTTCAAATCATCAAACGGTATATAAAACCGTTACTCCTTTAGCGCTGGTTATAAATATGATGACCATAAGAAAGTCATTAAATTTATAAGGGTGCGCAATGGCCGTTAACTTACTGAAAAAGAGACCCCTGACGCTGGCAGCAATGCTGTTACTGGCAGGGCAGGCGCAGGCAACGGAGCTGCTGAACAGCTCATACGATGTCTCCCGCGAGCTGTTTGCCGCCCTTAACCCGCCGTTTGAGCAACAATGGGCGAAGGATAACGGCGGCGATAAGCTGACGATTAAGCAGTCTCATGCCGGGTCATCAAAACAGGCGCTGGCGATTTTGCAGGGACTGAAGGCAGACGTCGTGACCTACAATCAGGTGACCGACGTACAGATTCTCCATGATAAAGGTAAACTGCTCCCTGCCGACTGGCAAAGCCGTCTGCCGAACAACAGTTCGCCATTCTATTCCACGATGGGCTTCCTGGTGCGCAAGGGGAACCCGAAAAATATTCACGACTGGAGCGATCTTGTACGTTCCGACGTGAAGCTGATTTTCCCTAACCCGAAAACCTCCGGCAACGCCCGTTACACGTATCTGGCGGCATGGGGCGCAGCGGATAACGCGGACGGCGGCGATAAAGCCAAAACCGAACAGTTTATGACCCGGTTCCTGAAAAACGTCGAAGTGTTTGATACCGGCGGTCGCGGCGCTACGACTACCTTTGCCGAGCGTGGTCTGGGCGATGTGCTGATTAGTTTTGAATCGGAAGTGAACAACATCCGCAAACAATATGAAGCCCAGGGATTTGAAGTGGTGATCCCGAAAACGAACATTCTTGCTGAATTCCCGGTTGCCTGGGTGGATAAAAACGTGAAGGCCAACGGCACAGAAAAAGCCGCCAAAGCTTACCTGAACTGGCTGTATAGCCCGCAGGCGCAGACCATCATTACCCATTACTACTACCGCGTGAATAACCCGGAAATCATGGGCAAGCAAGCAGATAAATTCCCGCAGACCGAACTGTTCCGCGTGGAAGACAAGTTTGGCACGTGGCCTGAGGTGATGAAAACGCACTTTGCCAGCGGCGGCGAGCTGGACAAACTGTTGGCGGCGGGGCGTAAGTAATGCTTGCCGTTTCTTCCCGACGCGTGCTGCCTGGCTTTACGTTAAGCCTCGGCACCAGTTTGCTGTTTGTCTGCCTGATCCTGCTGTTGCCGTTGAGCGCGCTGGTGATGCAGCTCTCACAGATGAGCTGGTCGCAATACTGGGATGTCGTGACCAACCCTCAGGTGGTGGCTGCCTATAAAGTGACGCTACTGGCGGCATTTGTGGCGTCGATTTTTAACGGCGTGTTTGGCCTGCTGATGGCGTGGATTTTAACCCGCTACCGTTTTCCAGGGCGCACGTTGCTGGATGCGCTGATGGATCTGCCGTTTGCGCTGCCTACGGCGGTGGCGGGGTTAACGCTGGCCTCGCTGTTCTCTGTGAACGGTTTCTACGGTCAGTTTCTTGCGCAGTTTGATATCAAAGTGACCTATACCTGGCTCGGTATTGCGGTGGCGATGGCCTTTACCAGCATTCCATTTGTGGTGCGCACCGTCCAGCCGGTACTGGAAGAGCTGGGGCCGGAATATGAAGAAGCGGCACAAACGCTGGGGGCCACCCGCCTGCAAAGTTTTCGCAAAGTCGTGCTGCCTGAGCTGTCGCCTGCGCTGATTGCCGGCGTGGCGCTCTCTTTTACCCGTAGCCTGGGTGAGTTTGGCGCGGTGATTTTTATCGCTGGAAATATTGCCTGGAAAACAGAAGTGACCTCGCTGATGATTTTTGTGCGTTTGCAGGAGTTTGATTACCCCGCCGCCAGCGCCATTGCCTCGGTGATCCTTGCGGCATCACTGCTGCTGCTGTTCTCAATTAACACTCTGCAAAGTCGCTTTGGTCGACGTGTGGTAGGTCATTAATGGCGGAAGTGACTCAATTGAAGCGATACGACGTCCCCCGCATTAACTGGGGAAAATGGTTTCTGATTGGCGTCGGGATGCTGGTTTCGGCGTTTATCCTGCTGGTGCCGATGATTTACATCTTCGTGCAAGCGTTCAGCAAAGGGTTAATGCCGGTACTGCAAAATCTGGCCGATCCGGACATGCTGCACGCCATCTGGCTGACGGTGTTGATTGCCTTGATCGCAGTGCCGGTGAATCTGGTGTTCGGTATTCTGCTGGCATGGCTGGTGACGCGCTTTAACTTCCCCGGACGTCAGCTACTGCTGACCCTGCTGGATATTCCCTTTGCCGTCTCGCCGGTGGTGGCCGGTCTGGTTTATCTGCTGTTTTATGGCTCCAACGGCCCGTTGGGCGGCTGGCTGGATGAGCATAATTTGCAAATGATGTTCTCCTGGCCGGGGATGGTACTGGTCACTATTTTTGTCACCTGTCCGTTTGTGGTGCGCGAACTGGTGCCAGTGATGCTCAGCCAGGGCAGTCAGGAAGATGAGGCGGCGATTTTACTGGGCGCATCCGGCTGGCAAATGTTTCGCCGCGTGACGTTGCCGAATATTCGCTGGGCGCTACTCTACGGCGTGGTATTAACCAACGCTCGCGCGATTGGCGAGTTTGGCGCGGTGTCGGTGGTGTCCGGCTCGATTCGCGGCGAAACGTTATCGCTACCGTTACAGATTGAATTGCTGGAGCAGGACTACAACACCGTCGGCTCCTTTACCGCCGCCGCATTGTTGACGCTAATGGCGATTATTACCCTGTTTTTGAAGAGCATGTTGCAATGGCGTCTGGAGAATCAGGAAAAACGCGCGCAACAGGAGGAAAATCATGAGCATTGAGATCGCCAGAATTAAGAAATCGTTTGGTCGCACTCAGGTACTGAATGATATCTCGCTGGATATTCCTTCCGGCCAGATGGTTGCCTTGTTGGGGCCGTCAGGTTCCGGCAAAACGACGCTGCTGCGCATTATTGCCGGGCTGGAACATCAGTCCAGCGGCCACATTCGTTTCCACGGTACGGACGTTAGCCGCCTGCACGCGCGTGAGCGTAAAGTCGGTTTTGTGTTTCAGCACTATGCGCTGTTTCGCCATATGACGGTGTTTGACAACATCGCTTTTGGCCTGACGGTGCTGCCGCGACGCGACCGCCCAACTGCGGCGGCGATTAAAACGAAAGTGACGCAATTGCTGGAGATGGTGCAACTGGCGCACCTCGCGGATCGCTTCCCCGCCCAGCTTTCCGGCGGACAAAAACAGCGCGTGGCGCTGGCGCGCGCGCTTGCCGTGGAACCGCAAATTCTACTGCTGGATGAACCCTTTGGCGCGCTGGATGCCCAGGTACGTAAAGAGCTGCGTCGCTGGCTGCGCCAGCTACATGAAGAACTGAAATTCACCAGCGTCTTTGTCACCCACGATCAGGAAGAAGCGACGGAAGTGGCGGATCGGGTGGTGGTAATGAGTCAGGGCAATATCGAACAGGCTGATGCGCCGGATCGGGTGTGGCGTGAACCGGCAACCCGCTTCGTACTGGAGTTTATGGGCGAGGTGAACCGCCTGACAGGCACCGTCCGCGGCGGGCAGTTTCACGTTGGCGCGCATCGCTGGCCGCTGGGTTATACGCCCGCGTACCAGGGGCCGGTCGATCTGTTCCTGCGTCCGTGGGAGGTGGATATTAGCCGCCGCACCAGCCTGGATTCTCCGCTACCAGTACAGGTCATTGAGGCCAGCCCGAAAGGTCACTATACACAGTTAGTGGTACAGCCGCTGGGGTGGTATCACGATCCGCTGACGGTGGTGATGGCGGGTGAGGATGTTCCGGTTCGCGGCGAGCGTTTGTTTGTTGGACTGCAAAAAGCGCGTCTGTATAACGGCGACCAGCGTATTGAAACGCGTGAAGAGGAACTTGCTCTGGCGCAATCGGCCTGATAGGTTAATTTGTATAGTTATCGCCCGGTGGCGCTTCGCTTACCGGGCCTACAGCGTATATCGTGATTTTGTAGGCCGGGTAAGCACAGCGCCACCCGGCATTTTTATTGAGCTGAAAACGTGAATACATTAGAACAAACCATCGGCAATACGCCGCTGGTCAAATTACAACGTCTGGCGCCGGATAACGGCAGTGAAATCTGGGTTAAGCTGGAAGGCAATAATCCGGCAGGATCGGTGAAAGATCGCGCGGCGCTATCGATGATTGTCGAGGCGGAAAAGCGCGGGGAAATTAAACCGGGCGATGTCCTGATTGAAGCGACCAGCGGCAACACTGGCATTGCGCTGGCGATGATCGCCGCGCTGAAAGGTTATCGCATGAAGCTGTTGATGCCAGACAACATGAGCCAGGAGCGTCGGGCGGCAATGCGGGCCTATGGCGCGGAACTGATTCTGGTCACTAAAGAGCAGGGAATGGAAGGGGCGCGCGATTTAGCGCTCGCTATGTCTGAACGAGGCGAGGGCAAACTGCTCGATCAGTTTAATAATCCCGATAACCCGTATGCCCACTACACGACCACCGGCCCGGAAATCTGGCGGCAAACGCAGGGGCGGGTAACGCATTTTGTCTCCAGCATGGGCACGACCGGCACCATTACCGGCGTGTCGCGTTTTCTGCGCGAGCAGGAAAAGCCGGTCACTATCGTTGGCCTGCAACCGGAAGAGGGCAGCAGTATTCCGGGCATTCGCCGCTGGCCTGCGGAATATATGCCAGGGATTTTCAACGCCAGCCTGGTGGACCAGGTGCTGGATATTCACCAGAATGATGCCGAAAACACCATGCGTGAACTGGCCGTTCGTGAAGGCATTTTCTGCGGCGTGAGTTCCGGCGGCGCGGTAGCGGGCGCGTTACGCGTCGCACGTGCCACGCCCGGCGCGATAGTGGTGGCGATCATCTGCGATCGCGGCGACCGTTACTTGTCTACCGGCGTGTTTGGTGAAGAGCATTTCAGCCAGGGGGCAGGGATTTAAACTAATGGGTTCAGCTGATTGGGATAAACAAGGCAACGGCCGCCTTTGACAAGCGGGAATATCCTGCCGATTTTCTATGTGCGCCAGCGCATTACCGCCGTCTTTTATAATAAAAGCTCGTCTGTTGTTCTTATTGTTGTATTTGTTCCTGGCAAAGCGTCATGTAATGCTTGCTGCTTTCTACCAGCCTGGCTGAACCAGGCCGGTAAAGTGACGGTGCTTTAAACATATAAATCAGTTGTACTTGTTGCTGGCAGGTCATCTCTGTCACTGGTACGTGAAATAACGTTAACGCCGCATTTTTCGTACCGTAAACCGCGTTACCCTGCGAATCCCGGCCATAATACGCTTGCGCCAGCATCATGGCATACAGCTCGTCGTCGCGGTACAGGCTGTCCAACCAGAACACCCAGATCGCGGTCCTGAAATGCCCATCCACGCCGGCTTGGGTATAGAGCAATCTGGCAGTATAAGATTTGGGGTGTATTTTGGCCGTAGCGCGGCGCAAAAAACGCGTCTGCGGCGATTCGGACAACCAGAAAGAGGCGCTCTGTAATGCGGTCTGGGCTATGGGACGAATTTCCAGATAATAGTAAACGATTAACCCTACAGCAAACGCTAACAGAAGCGCGATAACGCCTTTAAAAAACCACAGTAACACGCCTGGCATTATGATTTTTTCTTACTCAACATTCTTATCCGTTTCCGCAATAAGCGCATGTAAATAAGGCTGCGCGTTTTCATCGCTTTTACCGGGAATTTTAACGATATAGGGTTTTCCGGTGATGGACGACGACGACGCGACTTTATCGATAAACTGTTCGGCGGTGTCGATACGATTGCGCGTGTTGCCCAGTTTTAAGCGCAGGTGCGATACGGCTTCCTCGCAGTTATGCGCATCACCGTTACGAACGAATGTCAGATCCTTTTTCTGCGCCAGCGCATTCAGCATGGCGTTAATGCGCGCTTCTTCATGGGCGTTGAGTTTGGCCCAGGCGGGTAGGGTCAGCAGGAGCGCAACGACGGCGCAGACAATTTTCTTCATGGTAAAATCCTTTTTCATGCGATAATCACTGCACCTCAGACCGTTAGCCGGGTAATAAGTTGCACTCCTGGTGTGGTTATTTCTGTGAGTGCGCCAGCGTGAGTTCATCCAGAAAACGCCACAGCTTTTCATTCATCTGCTGGTAATCCCATGCGCGCATCTCGGCAACCGAGCGGATAAAACGCTTCCCTTGCGCGTCGGCCAGCTCCTGCTGCGAATGTTGGATTAATCCTTCAACCGCCTCGACGGTAAATTCCATATGACACTGGAAGCCGTAGACAAAATTGCCGTACTGCACTATCTGACGTGGACAGCCTTCGCTTTCGGCCAGCACGGTCGCCTGATCGGTGAGTCCTGGCATATCGTTGTGCCAGTGGCCGACGGTTAACGGGGAGCCAAAGTGGGCGATAAGCGGATGCCGCAGACCGGCTTCAGTGAGCGTAATAGGGTAATGACCAATCTCTTTTTCCGGACTTTGGCACACAGCGGCGCCCAGCGCCTCGCCAATGAGCTGCGAACCAAGACAAATGCCGATAACCATTCGCCGGGCCGTAATCGCCTGATTAATTAAGTGCTGTTCGGCGCGAGAGTCAAAGTACGGGCACTCTTCGCGGGTGGTGCGCGGCGACTGCGGACCGCCAAATACCACGAGCATATCGAACTCATCGGCATTGGGCGGTAGCGCTTCTCCGGCATAGACGCGCGACCATGAAATGGTATAACCGCGATCTTCAGCCCATTTCAGATAAGCGCCAGCGGATTCAAACGACTCATGGACAACAAAATGAACTCGCACGTTATTTTCTCCTGTTAGCGATTTAGCGCCTGATGGATATCAGCCGCCAGCGTGTTGATCTCGCTGTCATTTAATGTCGACAGCGTGATACGTAGACCGTGAGACGGCGCGCTTACGCCAAAGGCTTCTCCCTCACGTACCAGCCAGCCGGATTTTGCCAGCGTAAACGCGGTAGCCTGGCTATGGGTGTCCAGCGGGAGCCAGGCATTCACGCCGTCGCCGGGAGAAATGGCGATGCCATATTGCTGTAGGGCGCGGGCCAGTTTTTGTTGCCGGGTGGCGTAAAACAGCCGCGTTTGCGCCAGCCTGTGCTGATACTCAGGGTCGGTCAGGCAGGCGTAGACCAGATCCTGTAACAGATGGCTGACCCACTGACTACCGGCATTTAGCCGCAGCCGAAGTTTTGCCGAGGTCGCGCTGTCGCTGGCGACAATAGCAAGACGTAAATCGGGGCCGAGGGCTTTGGAAACGGAGCGTATCACCGCCCAGTGTTGCGTTGTCTGCGCAATAACCGGCTGCCAGGGCGACGAAGAAAGCAGGGCGAAGTGATCGTCAATAATGACCACTACCTGAGGGTAACGCGCCAGTATATTTTGCAGCGCAGCGGCACGGCGAGCGCTCAGGCTACAGCCGGTAGGGTTGTGCGCGCGCGGCGTTAAGATCACTGCCCGCGCGCCCTGGTTTAGCGCCTGTTCCAGCTTTTCAGGCTGCATTCCTTCGCTATCCACACTGACCGGGCTGGCGCTAAAACCGGCATAGCGCAGCATATTGATACTGCTTAAAAAACAGGGATCTTCCACCGCGACGCTGTCGCCCGGCAGCAGATGCGCGCAAAGCAGTCTTTCGATAGCGTCGATAGCTCCGCTGGTGATATCAATTTCACCTGCGACGGGGGTGGCATCCCGTAGCCAGCGCGCCGCCCAGGCGTGTAGTTCAGGGGAAACGGGCGCATCGCCGTAGAGATGCGGCGTGCGGCTGAGACGGGCAAAATAACGGCTAAGGTCAGGCAGACGCTGCGGATCGGGATTGCCGCCGGAAAGGTCGTGCAGAGGCGTATGTGGATCGCCGCCTTCCAGCGCTACGGGAGACGGACTGCCTTTAATCACCGTCCCATTGCGGCCTAAACTTTGCGCCAGTCCCGCCGTTATCAGCCGTTTATACGCCGCTGCGACGGTATTGCGGTTCACCTTTAATTCGCTTGCCAGCTCCCGTACCGGCGGGAGCGAATCCTCCGCCCGTAACGTGCCGGCGATAATGTGTTGACGGATACTGTCAAAAATTTCGTTAGCGGTTTTTCCGTCGATCATTATTGACCTATGACAAAATGAATTTTAGCATATGACAATGATAATGAGGCGGTAGCCTGCTGTCCAGCGAGAGGAAAATTTTATGGGACAAGAGAGTGATATTCAGTCAGTGCTCTTCGACGACAACCATCGGGCGTTACAGACCGATATCGTCGCCGTCCAGTCACAGGTCGTGTACGGCAGCGTAGGCAACAGTATCGCTGTTCCGGCCATTAAAGCGCAGGGACTACGCGTGACGGCGGTCCCGACGGTGTTGTTCAGCAATACGCCGCACTATAAAACGTTTTATGGCGGCATTATTCCCGCCGAGTGGTTTGCAGGCTACCTTACGGCGTTGAATGAGCGCGATGCGCTACGTGAATTAAAAGCGATTACCACCGGTTACATGGGCAGCGCAGACCAAATTGTCTTGCTTTCGAAGTGGCTAATGGCGATCCGGGCTTCGCATCCGGAGGTGTGTATTCTTGTCGATCCGGTCATTGGCGATACCGACAGTGGAATGTATGTGCAGGCGGAAATTCCGCAGGCTTATCGCACACATTTGTTGCCGCAGGCGCAGGGGCTAACGCCGAACGTATTTGAGCTGGAGATGCTGAGTGGTAAACCGTGCCGCACGCTGGAAGAGGCGGTGGCGGCGGCGCAATCGCTGCTTTCCGATACGCTGAAATGGGTGGTTATCACCAGCGCGCCGGGCGAATCTTTGGAGACCATAACGGTTGCGGTCGTTACTGCGCAGGTCGTGGAGGTCTTTGCCCATCCGCGGGTGGCGACGGAATTAAAAGGGACGGGAGATCTCTTCTGCGCCGAGCTGGTCAGCGGTATTGTGCAGGGAAAAAAACTGACGACCGCGGCAAAAGATGCGGCGCAGCGCGTGCTGGAGGTGATGACCTGGACACAGCAGTGTGGCTGTGATGAGTTAATTCTGCCGCCGGCAGGGGAGGCGCGATGAAGAGTTATCGGCTGGTGGTTCGCCAGCAGGGGCGTATCGTGGGGTATTTTGAAACGAGCGGGCTGGACGCGCTGGAAGATATTTGCGTAGCGCGGGCGATGTTTGGCATCACTGGCGGCTATCAGTGCGAGTTGCAAGTGTCCGATTCCGAACGCAGGATGCTGGAGAGTGGCCCGGATGGGATGAAGATCCTGATGCGCGAGAAGTGCTTTCGCCCGGTGACCTCGCAGTTGTAGCCCGTGGATTGGCGCTGAAATGTTCGCAACCTTGTAGGCCTGATAAGCGTAGCGCCATCAGGCAGTACGCCGCACCATCGCCGGATGGCGGCGCAAGTACAGGCAAAAAAAATGGCGCCCAAAGGCGCCATTCTTCACTGCGGCAAGAATTACTTCTTAATGCGGATAACCGGAGTTTCACCCACGGTCACGCTACCGGACAGTTTGATCAGTTCTTTGATTTCATCCATGTTGGAGATAACAACCGGAGTCAGGGTAGACTTGGCTTTTTCTTCCAGCAACGGCAGATCGAACTCGATGACCGGATCGCCAACTTTCACGCGCTGACCTTCTTCAGCAATACGCTTGAAGCCTTCGCCTTTCAGCTCAACGGTGTCGATACCGAAGTGAACGAACAGCTCAATGCCGCTATCGGATTCGATAGAGAACGCATGGTTGGTTTCAAAGATTTTGCCGATGGTGCCGTCAACAGGGGCGACCATTTTGTTACCGGTTGGTTTGATAGCGATGCCATCACCAACGATTTTTTCAGCAAAAACTACATCCGGCACGTCTTCGATGTTGACGATCTCGCCAGAGAGCGGGGCAACAATCTCAATAGTTCCGGTGTCTTTCTTATCATCAGAAACCAGAGATTTTAGTTTATCGAACAAACCCATGATCTTCTCCTAAGCAGTAAATTGGGCCGCATCTCGTGGATTAGCAGATTGTTTTTTCTTCAATGAACTTGTTAACCAGCGTCATTAACTCGTCCGTTGTCGGTTGAGCAAGAGCCTGCTCTGCTAACACCTTCGCATCTTCGAAGTTCGTGTTACGGATAATCTTCTTAATGCGCGGGATAGAAATGGCGCTCATAGAGAATTCGTCCAGACCCATCCCCAGCAACAGAAGTGTAGCACGTTCGTCGCCTGCAAGCTCACCACACATGCCAGTCCATTTACCTTCTGCATGAGAAGCATCAATAACTTGCTTGATCAAGTTCAGTACGGACGGTGACATTGGCTGGTAAAGGTGTGAAATCATATCATTACCACGGTCAACTGCCAGGGTGTACTGCGTTAAATCATTGGTGCCGATACTAAAGAAATCAACTTCTTTGGCTAAATGACGCGCAATTGTCGCCGCAGCCGGTGTTTCCACCATCACGCCAATCTCAATGCTTTCGTCAAATGCTTTACCTTCGTCACGCAGTTCCTGTTTGTAGATTTCAATCTCTTTGCGCAGCGCGCGAACTTCTTCAACAGAGATGATCATCGGGAACATAATGCGCAATTTACCGAAAGCGGAGGCACGCAGAATCGCGCGAACCTGGTCACGCAGGATCTCTTTGCGATCCATGGCGATACGCACGGCGCGCCAGCCCAGGAACGGGTTCTCTTCTTTCGGGAAGTTCATGTACGGCAGCTCTTTGTCGCCGCCAATGTCCATGGTACGGACGATAACCGCCTGCGAGCCGCACGCTTCAGCGACCGCTTTATAGGCGGCAAACTGCTCTTCTTCCGTCGGCAGCGCGTCGCGATCCATGAACAGGAATTCAGTACGATACAGACCAACGCCTTCCGCGCCGTTACGCTCAGCGCCTTCAACGTCGCGAACGGTACCGATGTTGGCGCAAACTTCGACCTGATGTCCATCCAGCGTGATTGCCGGCAGATCTTTCAGTTTTGCGAGTTCCGCTTTCTCGGTCGCAACCTGCTCCTGGACGGCGCGCAGTTGCTCAATAACATCGTTGGTCGGGTTGACGTAAACCTGGTTGTTCACGGCATCCAGAATCAGATAGTCGCCGTTTTTCACCTGAGAGGTGACGCTACCGGTACCTACGATCGCTGGCAGTTCCAGAGAACGCGCCATGATGGAGGTATGAGACGTACGTCCGCCCGCGTCGGTGATGAAGCCCAGCACTTTCTGCAGGTTCAACTGTGCGGTTTCTGACGGCGTCAGGTCAGCGGCAACCAGGATAACTTCTTCCTGAATCGCGCTCAGATCGATAATGGCCAGACCCAGGATGTTGCGCAGCAGGCGCTTACCGATATCACGTACGTCAGCCGCACGCTCTTTCAGGTATTCGTCATCCAGTTCTTCCAGGGCAGTGGCCTGACCTTCGATAACTTCATGTGCGGCTGCGTCAGCCGTCATGTGCTTATCTTTAATCAGGGCTATGATTTCCTGCTCCAGCTCCTCATCTTCGAGCAGCATAATATGCCCTTCAAAGATGGCTTCTTTTTCTTCACCGAACGTTTCACCAGCTTTTGTCTTGATCGCTTCCAGTTGCGCAGATGCCTTGGCACGACCGCTCAGAAAACGTTCAACTTCCTGATCAACCTTGTCGGCAGAAATTTTTTTCCGGTCAATGACGATTTCGTCTTCTTTCAGCAGCAGTGCTTTGCCGAAAGCGATACCCGGGGATGCTAAAATGCCTGAAATCATAACCCTACCTTACTTGTGACTGATTTTTAAAAGAACCCGGAAAAAACTTACTCGAGTTCCGCCATCAGTTTGACCAGATGTTCAACCGCTTTCTGCTCATCTTCACCTTCTGCGGAGATGGTGACGACGGTGCCTTGAGTCAGGCCCAGAGTCTGCAGTTTAAACAGGCTTTTCGCGCTGGCGCTTTTGCCGTTGGAAGTCACAGTAATCTCAGAAGTGAAGCCTTTTGCTTCTTTAACAAACTGAGCAGCAGGGCGGGTGTGCAGACCGTTCGGAGCGGTAATGGTAACTTCTTGCTGGAACATTGTATTTCCCCAACTTATAGGTTTAGTGTTGTGGAACTAAAGTCTAGCCTGGCGGCTCAACTTTAGCCTGTATTGTTAGCGCCGGCGTAAACGGGACGCGACACAAAAGGTGTTCTACGCAATCCGTTGCTGGCAACTTATGGCCGCTGACGTTTCGCTCGTCATTAAACATTATGCCGCGAAAGGAAGATTTGAACCAAATCATAAAATCGATTCAGCTAACGCTTTTCCTGTAACGATTAATTTCGCGCATCAAAATAATTAGTCTGGTTAAATACCAGTTCCGGCAGGGTGAATCAATGCCAGGTGAGGTGAAAGTTTGAAGCAGGCCACAAAAAAGCACCCAAAAAGGTGCTTTTTTACGCGTTTTTAACATGCTGGCATCACTGTTGCAGTTCTTTCTCAGTAAAGAGATCGGCGAACAACGCGGTGCTCAGATAACGCTCACCTGATGAGGGTAGGATAACCACAATATTCTTATTGGTAAAGCTTTCATCTTCCTGCAGCTTAAGCGCTGCAGCAACCGCGGCGCCGGAAGAAATTCCCGCCAGAATACCTTCCTCTTCCATCAGACGGCGCGCGGTAGAAATGGCTTCTTCATTGGTGATGCCAACCACTTTATCAATCAGTTTCAGATCCAGGTTGCCCGGGATGAAGCCTGCGCCGATGCCCTGAATTTTATGTGGGCCCGGTTTGATTTCTTCACCAGCCAGCGCCTGGGCGATAACCGGGGAGTCAGTGGGTTCTACCGCAACGGTGATAAGATCGGTTTTACCCTTCGTCCCTTTGATATAACGCGTGACGCCGGTTAACGTACCGCCAGTACCGACGCCGGAGATAAACACATCCACCTGACCATCGGTGTCTTCCCAGATTTCCGGGCCGGTGGTTTTTTCATGGATTTCCGGGTTGGCAGGGTTGCTGAACTGCTGGAGCAGGAGATATTTTTGCGGATCGCTGGCGACAATTTCTTCGGCTTTCTGAATAGCGCCTTTCATCCCTTTCGCCCCTTCGGTCAGCACCAGATTCGCGCCTAATGCTTTGAGTAGCTTGCGGCGTTCAATGCTCATGGTCTCCGGCATGGTCAGGGTGAGTTTGTAACCGCGCGCGGCGGCGACATACGCCAGCGCAATACCGGTGTTGCCGCTGGTCGGCTCCACCAGTTCCACGCCAGGTTTCAGTACACCGCGCTTTTCGGCATCCCAAATCATATTGGCGCCGATACGGCACTTGACGCTGAAGCTCGGGTTGCGCGACTCCACCTTCGCCAGAATGCGTCCATTACCGATACGGTTCAGTCGAACCAGCGGCGTATGACCGATAGTCAGCGAGTTATCTTCATAAATCTTACTCATGGCCTGTCCTTAACTGTATGAAATTGGGATACCTTCCCAGCATACCTTTCAGCCAGATATGGGGAAGTAAGGATTTCGCATATCTATATGCTGATGGGGAATAATGGTTATCAGTATGGAATAAGAGACAGCATAAGCCATCTCTTATTTATACATTTTTACGTTATTTCCATAACGCGTGCTTAGCACGCCAGCAATCAACCCACATTGCCGTCGCGCCACAGACGGCGACAGGCATAATGAAAAGGTTAAGCACCGGAATCATCGTAAAGAGACTGGTGAGCGCGCCAAATTGCATATTCGCCACCTTCTGCGTGCGCAACGCGGCGCGCATCGTTTTAAACGGCACTTTGTGGTTATCAAACGGGTAGTCGCAATACTGGATCGCCAGCATCCAGGCGCTGAACAAAAACCACAGCACCGGCGCGATGGTTTGGCCAATGCCAGGAATAAAATAGAGAATCAGCAGCACAATAGCGCGCGGCAGATACCACGCCAGCTTTTGCCATTCACGTTTCATAATGCGCGGTACATCTTTCATGATGCCGAGTATGCCGGTATCTGGCGGCGTGGCGCCGGTTAACCGCGCCTCAAGCTGTTCGGCTAAAAGGCCGTTAAACGGCGCGGCGATCCAGTTGGCGAGGGTAGAGAAAAAATAGCCAAAGACCAGTAGAACAGAGATAACCGCAATCGGCCACAGCAGATAGCTCAGCCATTGCAGCCAGTCCGGCACATGACTCATCAACGAAGGTATCCAGGCGTCAAGCTGGGTAAACAGCCACCAAAATGCGCCGCCCATCAGCACAATGTTGACCAGCAGAGGTAAAATAACAAAGCGGCGGATTCCCGGTAGGGTGACTAACTTCCATCCTTGCGAGAAATAATAGACGCCGCTACGTGGTACGGTTGTGGATGATGAAACCATATTCAGGACATACTCCTTTTTCTTAAAGCCCTGGGTAAACGTGGGATATCTTACCCGGTTATCAGACGGTGGATAGTTCGGAAATGTTCGAAAAAACAGCAAAAAGCACATTTTCCTTCATCTTTATGCTGCGAAAGCCAACAGTACACTTGCACTTGACGTAATCGGCAAATACTCTTAGTGAGTAAATGTTTGCCGTGGTGGCAAGGTGTTAGAACAACAGAGAATATAATGATGCAGGATTTGCGTCTGATATTAATCATTGTTGGCGCGATCGCCATAATCGCTTTACTGGTACATGGTTTCTGGACCAGCCGTAAAGAACGATCTTCTATGTTCCGCGATCGTCCACTAAAACGCATGAAATCGAAACGCGACGACGACTCGTATGACGACGATGTCGAAGAAGACGAAGGCGTGGGTGAAGTTCGTGTTCACCGCGTAAATCATGCCCCCGGCCAGTCGCAGGAGCATGATGCCCCTCGTCAGTCGCCGCAACACCAGTACCAGCCGCCTTATGCGTCTGCGCAACCGCGTCCAGCGGCGCCGCCGCAGCCGCAAGCGCCGATGCAACAGCCGGTTCAGCAACCGGTCCAACCTGCGCCTCAGCCTCAGCAGGTTCAGCCATCTGCGCCGCCGGTACAGCCGCCGCAACAGCAGCCTGCACCGCCGTCGCAAGCGCCGCAGCCTGTTGCGCAGCCCGCGCCGCCGCCATCAGCGCAAACCTTCCAGCCTGCGGAACCTGTGGTTGAGGCGGAACCGGTAGTGGAAGAAGCGCCGGTTGTGGAAAAACCGCAGCGTAAAGAGGCGGTCATCATTATGAACGTCGCGGCCCATCATGGCAGCGAGCTTAATGGTGAAGTGTTACTGAACAGTATTCAGCAGTCAGGCTTTAAATTTGGCGATATGAATATTTTCCATCGTCATTTGAGCCCGGACGGCAGCGGCCCGGCCTTGTTCAGTCTGGCGAATATGGTCAATCCGGGAACGTTCGATCCTGAAATGACGGACTTCACTACGCCTGGCGTCACTATCTTTATGCAGGTACCGTCTTACGGCGATGCGCTGCAGAACTTCAAGCTGATGCTGCAATCCGCGCAGCATATCGCTGATGAGGTCGGTGGCGTTGTGCTGGATGACCAGCGTCGGATGATGACGCCGCAGAAACTGCGCGAATATCAGGACCGCATCCGCGAGGTGATGGACGCTAACGCCTGAGGTTAACGCAGGTGTGACATTTTTAACGTAACCCCCGCCTGTCGGGGGTTTTTTATCATTGATGGTGTGATATGGAACCAATCGAACAACAACTGACAGAACTGCGAACCACGCTTCGCCATCATGAATATCTGTATCATGTGATGGATGCGCCCGAGATTCCCGACGCCGAATATGACCGCCTGATGCGGGAACTACGAGAGCTGGAGGCGCAACGTCCGGACCTTATCACGCCGGATTCGCCCACGCAGCGCGTTGGCGCGGCGCCGCTGACGGCATTCAACCAGATTCGTCATGAAGTACCGATGCTGTCGCTCGATAACGTATTTGATGAAGAAAGCTTCCTGGCGTT
The DNA here is from genome assembly GCF_020150755.1 of Salmonella sp. A29-2. NCBI lineage: Bacteria > Pseudomonadati > Pseudomonadota > Gammaproteobacteria > Enterobacterales > Enterobacteriaceae > Salmonella > Salmonella sp. A29-2. The sequence goes on from NZ_CP083731.1 coordinate 1,400,130, forward strand.
TAACAAGCGAGTGCAGGATCGTCTAAAAAGCACGGAAAATGTCATCTGGTGCTGCGAGCTAAAGCTGGATGGCCTGGCGGTCAGCATTCTGTATGAAAACGGCGTGCTGGTGAGCGCTGCGACACGTGGCGACGGCACCACCGGTGAAGATATCACTTCAAACGTGCGCACGATTCGCGCCATTCCGTTAAAGCTGCACGGCGATAACATTCCGGCGCGTCTTGAAGTTCGCGGAGAGGTATTTTTACCGCAGGCCGGGTTTGAAAAGATCAATGAAGACGCGCGCCGCACTGGCGGCAAAGTGTTTGCTAACCCGCGTAACGCGGCGGCGGGCTCGCTGCGTCAGCTCGATCCGCGTATTACGGCGAAGCGACCGCTAACATTTTTCTGCTACGGCGTCGGTATTCTGGAAGGCGGCGAGTTGCCGGATACGCATCTGGGACGTTTGCTGCAATTTAAAGCGTGGGGGTTACCGGTCAGCGATCGCGTGACGCTGTGCGATTCTCCCCAGGCGGTACTGGATTTTTATCGCAACGTCGAAAAAGATCGCCCCACGCTCGGTTTTGATATCGACGGCGTGGTGATTAAGGTCAACTCGCTGGCTTTGCAGGAACAGCTGGGCTTTGTGGCCCGCGCGCCGCGCTGGGCGGTGGCGTTTAAATTTCCTGCTCAGGAGCAGATGACTTTTGTGCGCGATGTTGAGTTTCAGGTCGGGCGCACCGGGGCGATTACGCCGGTGGCGCGTCTGGAACCGGTTCAGGTGGCTGGTGTGCTGGTCAGCAATGCCACGTTGCATAATGCCGATGAAATTGAGCGGCTTGGCTTGCGCATTGGCGATAAGGTGGTTATCCGTCGGGCAGGCGATGTGATCCCTCAGGTGGTCAACGTGGTTCTGTCCGAACGCCCTGAAGAGACGCGTCCGATTGTGTTTCCAACGCACTGTCCGGTGTGCGGATCGGACGTAGAGCGCGTTGAAGGCGAAGCCGTTACCCGTTGTACCGGCGGGCTGATTTGCGGCGCGCAGCGTAAAGAGTCGCTAAAACATTTTGTGTCGCGCCGGGCGATGGATGTAGACGGGATGGGCGATAAGATCATCGACCAACTGGTGGATAGGGAGTATGTCCATACGCCAGCGGATCTGTTCCGTCTGACGGCGGGTAAACTGACCGGCCTGGACCGAATGGGGCCAAAGTCCGCGCAAAATGTTGTTAACGCGCTGGAAAAAGCCAAAGCGACGACCTTTGCGCGTTTTCTCTATGCGCTGGGCATCCGTGAAGTGGGTGAAGCGACGGCGGCGGGGCTGGCGGCTTATTTCGGTACGCTGGAGGCGCTGCAGGCCGCCACCATTGACGAGTTGCAGAAAGTACCTGACGTGGGGATTGTGGTCGCTACGCACGTCTTTAACTTTTTTGCCGAAGAGAGTAATCGTGACGTGATTGGGCAGCTACTGGCGGAAGGGGTGCACTGGCCCGCGCCGGTAGTCATTAATGTGCAAGAGATCGATAGCCCGTTTGCTGGTAAAACCGTGGTACTAACCGGTAGCCTGAGCCAGATGTCTCGCGATGACGCTAAAGCGCGTTTAGTGGCGCTGGGCGCGAAAGTGGCAGGCAGCGTATCGAAGAAAACCGATCTGGTGATTGCCGGTGAAGCGGCGGGTTCCAAACTGGCCAAAGCGCAGGAACTGGGTATTACCGTGATTGATGAAGCGGAAATGATCCGCTTACTGGGTGCCTGAGATGGAAAAAGAGCAGCTGGTTGAAATCGCCAACACCGTGATGCCGTTCGGCAAATATCAGGGACGTCGATTGATCGACCTTCCGGAAGAGTATTTGCTGTGGTTTGCCCGTAAAGATCAATTTCCGGCGGGTAAACTGGGGGAATTGATGCAAATCACGCTGCTGATTAAAACCGAGGGGCTGACGCAACTGGTGCAGCCCCTGAAACGCCCGCTTTAAGCTTTCGCGGCGCGGCTTTCCTGCTGCGCCTGTAACTTCTCGGTCTGGCGTTTGTAGCGCCGCGCCAGCCCTGCGCAGACCATCAGTTGGATCTGGTGGAAGATCATCAGCGGTAATACCATCATACCCAGCACTGACGTCGGAAACAGAATATTGGCCATCGGGATCCCGTTGGCCAGGCTTTTTTTCGAACCGCAGAAAACAATAGTGATTTCGTCGGCTTTATTGAAGCCGCATTTACGGGCGACAAAGACGTTAATGGCGATGACGATCGCCAACAGTATGAGACTGACCACGACGATAAACAGCAGCGATCCCCAGCCGACTTTGTGCCAGATGCCGTTGACCACCGCTTCGCTGAACGCCGAGTAGACCACCAGCAAAATAGAGGTCTGATCTGTTTTCGCGATCCACTTTTTGTTGCGCGCGACCCAGTTGCCGATCCACGGGCGAGACAGGTGTCCCAGCACAAAAGGCAGCAGCAGTTGCAGCATAATTTTGCCCACCTCTTCCAGACTGCCCTGCGCGCCATGAATATTCATTACCAGACCGACCAGCAGCGGCGACAGGAAAATGCCCAGCAGACTGGACGCAGACGCTGAGCACACCGCGGCCGCGACGTTACCGCCCGCGAGTGAAGTAAACGCAATCGCAGACTGCACGGTGGCGGGCAAAATGCACAGATACAGAAAGCCGCTGTAGAGCATAGGGTCGACATTGACAGGCGCCCACCAGGCAAACAGTACGCCGAGGACAGGAAAGAGCACAAAAGTGCTGCACATGACCCACAGATGCAACCGCCAGTGGCTGCCGCCAGCGATGATCGCTTCACGCGAAAGCTTCGCGCCATGCATAAAAAACAGCAGAGCGATGGCCGCTGTCGTAATGCCTTCAACGACAGGCACAAAGCTGCCTTCCGCCGGGAAAAAAGAGGCCAGTAGTACCACGGTGATAAGTGTCAGCGTGAAAGGGTCAAGGATACGAAAAAGTTTCATAAAAACTCCTGAAAGTCGGTGCAGCTATTTTGCGTTTTTCGCTTTGAGAAATAAAATTGATTTATTGCATCTATATATGAATCTAGTCGATGAACTATTCACTGCGTCAACTGCGTATTTTTATTACCGTCGCCCAGGCCAAAAGTTTCAGTCGGGCAGGGGACAGGATTGGACTGAGCCAGTCTGCGGTCAGTCATAGCGTAAAAGAGCTGGAGCGGCAAACCGGCGTCAGACTGTTGGATCGCACTACGCGTGAGGTGGTGCTGACCGAGGCGGGGCAACAACTGGCGACGCGTCTGGAGCGGGTGCTGGATGAACTGAACAGCATACTGCGCGATGCAGGCAGAGTAGGGACACAATTAACCGGCACCGTGCGCGTTGCCGCGAGCCAAACCATTTCTGCTCATCTTATTCCGCAATGCATTGCCCAAAGTAATTCGCTTTATCCCGCTATTGATTTTGTATTGCACGATCGTCCGCAGCAGTGGGTGCTGGAGAGCATCCGCCAGGGTGAAGTGGATTTTGGCATCGTTATCGATCCCGGCGCAGCGGTGGATTTACAGTGTGAAGCCATCTTATCAGAGCCTTTTTTACTGTTGTGTCGCCAGGATCATCCGCTGGCGCATCAGGAATGGGTAAGCTGGCAGGATCTTAAACAGGCGTCGCTGGTCTTACAGGATTATGCTTCCGGCAGTCGACCGCTGATTGATGCGGCGCTGGCCCATTTTGCTATTGAGGCGGATATCGTGCAGGAGATTGGTCACCCGGCCACGCTGTTTCCAATGGTGGAAGCGGGAATCGGCATCAGCGTGCTGCCCGCGCTGGCGTTACCGCTCCCGCAGGGCAGCCACTTACAGGTTAAACGGCTGACGCCCGTAGTTGAAAGGCAGCTCATGCTGGCGCGGCGAAAAAACCGATCGCTCTCCACGGCGGCGCAGGCGTTGTGGGACGTGGTGCGTACTCAGGCCAGCGAATTAACCGCCGCGAGGGCGAAAGATCCGCTGTATCAGCTATAAATATCTATCTGTCCGTGTGTGAGGTGCGGTCTTGCCCTGCCATTTTTGACAGGGCTGTGTGTTAAAACAGGTACTTGATGGAATAAATAATGCCATCCTGCAGGAAGGATTCTCCTAACTTATTATCAGCGTAACGATATTGTACTCCTGCGGTCAGGTGAGGAGTCGCATTCCACCACAGCGCTACTGCGCCATTAATGCCATCTTTCCCGCCATTGCCCGCAGCGTAGGACGCATCGCGGTCAAACTCATACTCATTCCAGTTCGTTACGCTGAATTTCTCACTACCCAACGAGAAGCTATAGCCGGCCACCCAACCTAATACATAACCATTATCGCCTGTGTAGTAGGTCTGATCGGTATAACGTTTGGCAAAGAAGGGTTTAAACCAGTAACCGTTACCTGTGAAGTTATAGCCTAAACCATAGAGAAACATGTCATCATGGAAATTAGCGCGATGAGGTGAACCGTACGTCCCGTAGGCATGGAGATAGAGGTTTAATCCTGTATCGCCCAGATAAATACGGTTGGTATTTTTAAAGGTGTAACGCTGTTCGCTGCCTGGTTTAGCGTGGCGGCCATTGTAAAAATTTTCCCAGTCGAAGAACCCGTACATTTCTCCCCAGCTAAAATTCGCTCCGCCTTCCAGTTCCAGGTACCCAAAATCATCTTTATGGGATTTTTTACTGGTTTTTTCCGTGGTGTCTGATGTCCAGTCGAGGTAATGGAGGCCGATATCGGCGAACCCGCCTTTAAATTCCGCATGGGTGAGTGCGGGAATAATGAGTAAAGAAGAAAGCGTCAGAGTAAGAATTTTTTTCATAGCATATTTCCCTATGCCGATAATTATTAATGGGTTAATTAAAAAGAGGCAATTTATAAATATGAAAGCGGCATATTGTTAATATGAAGTGCAAGCAAAAACCAATACTGTTTTCCCTCTGTATTAATACAGAAGCGATCTAAATCTATCGATATTAAATGGCTATTGATGACACGTGAAAAGTGTATTGGTCAGCAAGGGGCGATGGTCGTTATAAAAAGGAGTCAAATTAAATCCGATAGAACAAGGAAACTTATGCCTCACGCTCTTTTTTCTCATAATCCTGAGTATTGTATTGATATTATTCATGCACATAAACCGGCATTTACCCCGCGAGTCGCGTTTATTTTAGGCTCCGGGTTGGGTGCTCTGGCGGATCAAATCGAAGATGCGGTAGCCATTTCTTACGAGAAATTGCCGGGATTTCCCGTCAGCACCGTACACGGCCATGCTGGTGAACTGGTGCTCGGCCATCTGGCGGGTGTTCCGGTGGCCTGTATGAAAGGCCGCGGACATTTTTATGAAGGGCGTGGAATGGCGGTGATGACCGATGCCATTCGCACGTTGAAATTACTGGGCTGTGAAGTGTTGTTCTGTACCAATGCGGCAGGATCTCTGCGTCCGGAAGTGGGGCCGGGTAGCCTGGTTGCGCTTAGCGATCACATTAATACGATGCCCGGTACGCCGATGGTGGGGCCAAACGATGATCGTTATGGCGATCGCTTCTTCTCGCTGGCTAATGCTTATGACGCAGATTATCGCGCCATGCTTCAGTCCGTTGCGGCAGAGGAGGGATTCCCCCTCACTGAAGGCGTATTTGTTTCTTATCCGGGTCCGAACTTCGAAACGGCGGCAGAAATCCGCATGATGCAGATTATTGGCGGCGATGTGGTCGGAATGTCCGTTGTCCCTGAGGTGATTAGCGCACGTCATTGTGGCCTCAAAGTTGTTGCCGTCTCAGCGATCACCAATCTGGCGGAAGGGTTAGGCGATGTAAAACTCTCCCATGCGCAAACGCTGGCGGCGGCTGAACTTTCCCGGCAGAACTTTATAAATCTGATTTGCGGCTTTTTACGTAAGCTGGCCTAAACACAATGACTACGGCCCCGTATTGGGGCTTTATCTCACGGCAAGGAATAAAAAATGGGTATTACGTCCCGCTTAAAAGTCATGTCGTTCTTGCAATATTTTATCTGGGGGAGCTGGCTGGTTACCCTGGGCTCTTACATGATCAACACTCTGGATTTTACCGGCGCGAATGTCGGTATGGTCTACAGCTCAAAAGGACTGGCAGCGATTATCATGCCGGGCATTATGGGGATCATTGCTGATAAATGGCTGCGCGCTGAGCGAGCCTACATGCTTTGCCATCTGGTTTGCGCGGGGGCGTTATTGTACGCCACCACCGTTACCGATCCCCAGACGATGTTCTGGGTGATGTTGGTTAATGCGATGGCGTATATGCCAACGATTGCATTATCCAATAGCGTTTCGTACTCCTGTCTGGCGAAAGCAGGTCAGGATCCGGTAACGTCATTTCCGCCTGTGCGCGTTTTCGGCACAATAGGTTTTATTGTTGCGATGTGGACGGTGAGCCTGATGGGGCTGGAACTGAGCAGTGCGCAATTATACATCGCTTCTGGCGCATCGTTATTGCTGGCCCTGTATGCGCTGACGTTACCGAAAATTCCGGTAGCCGAGAAGAAGGCGAACACCACGCTTGCCAGTAAGCTCGGACTGGATGCTTTTGTTCTGTTTAAAAATCCACGCATGGCAATCTTCTTTTTGTTTGCGATGATGTTGGGGGCGGTGCTGCAAATTACCAATGTCTTCGGTAATCCGTTCCTGCATGATTTTGCCCGTAATCCTGAGTTTGCCGATAGTTTTGTGGTGAAGTATCCCTCTATCTTGCTTTCAGTTTCGCAGATGGCGGAAGTGGGCTTTATCCTCACCATTCCGTTCTTCCTTAAACGCTTTGGTATTAAAACGGTAATGCTGATGAGCATGCTGGCGTGGACGCTGCGTTTCGGCTTCTTTGCCTTTGGCGATCCATCCCCGTTTGGCTTTGTTCTATTGCTGCTGTCGATGATTGTTTATGGCTGCGCATTTGATTTCTTCAACATCTCAGGGTCAGTATTTGTAGAGCAGGAGGTGGACTCAAGTATTCGCGCCAGCGCGCAGGGGCTGTTTATGACCATGGTTAACGGCGTGGGGGCGTGGATTGGGTCGCTTTTAAGCGGTATGGCCGTGGATTATTTTTCTATTGATGGCGTAAAAGATTGGCAAACCATCTGGCTGGTTTTTGCCGCCTACGCTCTGGCATTGGCCGTTATTTTTGCATTGTTCTTTAAATATCAGCACCATCCAGAAAAATTGTCGACCAAATCATTAGCACATTAATTTTATTTGACTGGCGAGAGGATGTTCGCCAGTCCATTTTTATGAACAAGGACACAGCATGAAAGAAATTATTCTCTCCTCCGGTATTGGATTTGGTATTGGCGCATTTTTTACTTTATGCCGTATACCTATTCCTGCACCAAATGTTTTACCCGGGGTTTTATCTATTGTATTTATGTATATTGGGTATCTTGTCGTTAAATCTATTTTTTACTAGGTAATATGGTAAATTCCAGACGTTATCCCATATTCCTGGAGTGCGATAGTGATGGAACGAGCCCATCGTATTGATCTAAAGCTATTACGTTATTTCCTCGCTGTTGCAGAAGAATTGCATTTTGGCCGGGCTGCTGCCCGGTTAAATATGTCACAACCTCCCTTGAGTATCCATATCAAAGAACTTGAACAGCAACTGGGTACATTGCTGTTTATTCGTCATTCCCGCAGCGTTGCATTAACCCATGCCGGGAAAGTTTTAATGGAGGAGTCACGTCGCTTGTTAGCCAATGCAAATCAGGCGCTGGCGCGAGTGGAGCAGATTGGTCGCGGTGAAGCGGGGCGCATTGAACTGGGTGTGGTTGGTACGGCGCTGTGGGGAAGAATGCGTCCTGCGATGCGTCACTTTTTGAAAGTAAATCCCAATGTTGAAGTACTTTTTCGCGAAAAGTCTCCAGGTATGCAAATGGCGTTGTTAGAGCGTCGGGAACTTGATGCAGGGATCTGGCGTATGGCTATCGAACCGGCAGTCGGTTTTACCAGCATACGTTTGCATGAATCTGCATTCATGGTTGCAGTTCCGGAAGATCACGATCTGGCATCCAGAGATTCTGTGCCGCTGTCGGCGTTGCGCAATGAATATTTTGTTACGTTGCCTTCCGTACATTCTGATTGGGGATTTTTACAACGTGTATGCCAACAGGCGGGTTTCTCGCCAATGATTATTCGGGAAGTGGTTGAGCCGCAAACGGTGTTGGCGATGATCAGTATGGGGATCGGGATTACGCTGATGGCTGATGGCTATGCGCAAATGAGCTGGCCGGGTGTGGTGTTCCGTCCGTTAGAGGAACGTATTCCGGCGGATTTGTATATTGTGTATGACCAGCAGCAGGCAACGCCAGCACTGGAGAAACTGGTGGCGGCGTTGACGGTATGATGTCTGTGCCGGATGGCGACTAACGTCTTATCCGGCCTACGTGTGCGGTGTCGTCTGTGCCGGATGGCGATTAACGTCTTATCCGGCCTACGTGTGCGGTGTCGTCTGTAGGCCTGATAAGCGCAGCGCATCAGGCAAGACCCGAACCTGCGGCAGGTTCGAATCTTATAAATCGCAGATAGCAAAAAAGCGCCTTTAGGGCGCTTTTTTACATTGGTGGGTCGTGCAGGATTCGAACCTGCGACCAATTGATTAAAAGTCAACTGCTCTACCAACTGAGCTAACGACCCGAAGTGGTGGGTGATGACGGGATCGAACCGCCGACCCCCTCCTTGTAAGGGAGGTGCTCTCCCAGCTGAGCTAATCACCCACTTCGGTACTTCACAATAAGAAATTTAGCTGGCGAGAAAGTGGTGGGTGATGACGGGATCGAACCGCCGACCCCCTCCTTGTAAGGGAGGTGCTCTCCCAGCTGAGCTAATCACCCACTTCTCAATTTCTTATCTACACGGCGGAGACTACATAAAGTAGTTGGTGGGTGATGACGGGATCGAACCGCCGACCCCCTCCTTGTAAGGGAGGTGCTCTCCCAGCTGAGCTAATCACCCCCGCTGTGTGGAGTCGCATTATAGGGAGAGTTGAAAATGAGTCAACGCATTTTCTAAAGTTTTTGTTTGTTCGTCGTAAAATTAAACAAAACGATCGTGAATTACCCCGCACTGCATGATTTCTATACGGAAATAGCAAAGCGCAGCGTTCTGACCGGATCAACATTGAGGAATCAAGCCACAGTGATAGAATACAAGGCTATTCATCTTTCCAGGATTTGCCGGTTGTCGGCATCTTTATAAACGTAAGGCCATTTCATGAAAATCAAAACTCGCTTCGCGCCTAGCCCGACAGGTTATCTGCACGTCGGCGGCGCGCGTACTGCTCTTTATTCCTGGCTTTTCGCACGTCACCACGGCGGTGAGTTCGTGCTGCGTATTGAAGACACCGATCTTGAGCGTTCCACGCCGGAAGCCATTGAAGCCATCATGGATGGTATGAACTGGCTGAACCTGGAATGGGACGAAGGCCCATATTTCCAGACCAAACGTTTTGATCGCTATAACGCGGTGATTGACGAGATGCTGGAGGCGGGAACAGCCTATAAATGCTACTGCTCTAAAGAGCGTCTGGAGCAACTGCGTGAAGATCAGATGGCGAAAGGCGAGAAGCCGCGTTATGACGGGCGTTGCCGTCACAGTCACGAACATCATGCCGACGATGAGCCATGCGTGGTGCGCTTTGCCAACCCGCAGGACGGTTCCGTTATTTTTGATGATCAGATCCGTGGCCCGATCGAATTCAGCAATCAGGAACTGGACGATCTGATCATTCGTCGTACCGACGGTTCCCCGACCTACAACTTCTGTGTGGTGGTTGACGACTGGGATATGGAAATTACCCATGTGATTCGTGGCGAAGACCATATCAACAATACTCCGCGCCAGATTAACATTCTGAAAGCGTTAAACGCGCCGGTGCCGATGTACGCGCATGTGTCGATGATTAACGGCGACGACGGTAAAAAGCTGTCTAAACGTCACGGTGCGGTGAGCGTGATGCAGTATCGCGATGACGGTTATCTGCCGGAAGCGTTGCTGAACTATCTGGTGCGCCTGGGCTGGTCCAGCGGCGATCAGGAGATCTTCACCCGCGAAGAGATGATTAAACTGTTCTCCCTCGGTGCGGTGAGCAAGTCTGCGAGCGCGTTCAACACCGATAAACTGCTGTGGCTGAACCACCACTATATCAATACGCTGGCGCCGGAATATGTGGCGACGCATTTGCAGTGGCATATCGAGCAGGAAAATATCGACACCCGTAACGGCCCGCAGCTTGCTGAACTGGTGAAACTGCTGGGCGAGCGCTGCAAAACTCTGAAAGAGATGGCGCAGAGCTGCCGCTACTTCTATGAAGACTTCAGCGAGTTTGACGCCGATGCGGCGAAAAAACACCTCCGCCCGGTAGCGCGTCAGCCGCTGGAAGTGGTGCGCGACAAGCTGTCGGCGATTACGGACTGGTCAGCAGAAAACGTCCACCACGCGATTCAGGCCACGGCGGATGAGCTGGAAGTGGGGATGGGTAAAGTAGGGATGCCGCTGCGTGTGGCTGTGACCGGTGCCGGGCAGTCGCCTGCGCTGGATGTCACCGTACATGCGATTGGTAAAACCCGCAGCATTGAGCGTATCAACAAAGCGCTGGGCTTTATCGCCGAGCGTGAAAGTCAGCAGTAACGCCAGCTGAAACAGAATAAACGGCAGGGCAGACGCCTGCCGTTTATTCTTTGTTAGTCCGCCTCATTGATACCTAAACGCGTCAGAAATCCGCGAATACCTTCCCGCGATAAAAACAGCGCCAGTTTTTCCTGCTCCTGAGCAGACATATTTTCAACGGCATCAATAATTTGTCGATAAGCGTGACTGTGCGCCGCGTTCGCATATTCTGCGAAAGCCTCTTCCGCCTGATAAAACGCAGGCAGTTTGCGAAAAGCCGGAATATTGAGAATAAACTCCCGCACGCTGGCATCAATATGGATGAGTCTTGCGCGTCCGCCTTTGACGCCGGGAAATTTTTCGGTTTTCCAGTGTTGTTCTCTGATCCAGCGATTGACGGTTTGTCTGGCCACGCCGAGGCATTCAGCCAGCTCTTCAGTGGTCATTTTACTGCGTAATCTTTTCATATTATTTGCTATCGCGTATCCCTAAGCGTTGTAACAAACCGGTAATCCCTTCACGCACGAGGAGAGAGGTAAACTGTTTCTGCTCGGATGAGGTCATCTCTTTGGCAAGCGTCATGAGCAGCGCTTCAAGCGATGCGTTGCTGGCAGGCGTGAATGTGTCTGCGTGATGGTCAACTGAACGTTCAGCGCTGCGGATATATTCACGAACCTGTTCGTTTACATGAACCAGACGGGCTTTACCGCCCTGGACGCCAGGTTTGGGCGATGTTGCCCAGCCTTCTTTCCGTACCCATTTATTGATGGTTTGTCGGCTGTAACCGGTGAGATTAGCGAGTTCTTCTGGCGTCATCCGTTCCTTGAACATAACGATTCCCTGAATAGTCGTGGGGTTAATTAGTGGTTCATTTTATAGCACCATTTTAGTCGAAACCGTGACGTGTTTAACTACTGAATGCGAGTTGTGCCGCAATGTCCTTTATTTGAATGCTTTTTCAGCGATTGAATTCGGCAAGTTCATTTTGCCGTTGACACATGCCGAGGGAATTCATATGATGCCGCCCGTCAACTCGACAAGCTTTACGTAGTGGGGCTATAGCTCAGCTGGGAGAGCGCTTGCATGGCATGCAAGAGGTCAGCGGTTCGATCCCGCTTAGCTCCACCAAATTTACTCCCGATAAATTTGGCGTATACGTAAAAGCACTATGGGGCTATAGCTCAGCTGGGAGAGCGCTTGCATGGCATGCAAGAGGTCAGCGGTTCGATCCCGCTTAGCTCCACCAACATTCGAACCCTCGCTGAAAAGCGGGGGTTTTTGTTTTTTGTCACAAAATTTATGGCCTCTGATCTGCTCTTCAGGTGCGTTTGTTTGCCGCTGCTTTTGCGGTCAATATGAGCTTTTGTTAGATTGCTTCATAATGCGAATATACTTATTATTCATGCGCCTTATATAATGATGTGAGCATTAAAGCAATGCCGGATAAGTGTAACGTATTAAAAAATATAAAAATATTCTTACTGGCCTTCTGCCTGACCGTTCCGGCTATTCTGCTATCTCGTCTCATTTCTCCCCGCGCCACAATTGATTCCAGCTATATCTTTCTGGCCTGGCTACCGCTCTGCGTCATGTTTTCCGTGCTGTTCTTATTTGGCCGCCGTGGCGTCGCGCCGATGGTAGGCGGAATGATGTTGACTAATGAATGGAATTTTCATTTACCTCTGCCACAGGCGATGGTGCTGCTATTTTGCCAGACGTTTCCCGTGTTGCTGGTTTGCGCTATCGTACGCTGGCAGCTGGGCGCGCGCTGGCGCTACGGAATACCCAACCAAGGCATCTGGCTACGAGTTTTCTGGTTAGGGTTAATGACGCCGTTTGGCATAAAAATCAGTATGCATCTGGCGGGGCATTACCTGGCTTTCCCGGTGACCATCTCTACCTTCTTTGGCACCGGCACCGCTATTTTCTCGATTGTTGATTTATTGAGTCTGATTTCTGCCGCGCTTATTTTTACCCTCTTTTTCTATTATCCGCTGCGGATGATAGTCAGCCCGCACTATATTCGTATTTTCTGGCGGAGGGATGTCGCTCCTTATCTCGCCAAAGAAAAACGCCTGTTTACGCTTCTCTGGTTTGCCACTCTGGCGACGCTATTAGCGGTGCTGTGTACGCCTTTCGAGACAAAGTATATTGCTGGCTATCTGGTGCCGGTTCTGTTCATTGGATTTACCATCGGCGTGGGGAAAATCAGCTATCCGCTGTTGAATTTTAGTTGGGCTCTCACTGCGCTATTCCTGCTTAGCTATAACCGCAATTTTCTGCAGGGCGTGGGCTCAGAATATTCGCTGGCATTTATCCTTTCAGTTCTCATTTCTTTTAGTATTTGTTTGTTGTACATGGCGCGGATTAATCAGCGTAGCGAATGGTTGAATCGACAGTGGCACTCGCAGGCATTGACCGATCCGTTGACGCAACTGCCTAACCTGCGCGCGCTGGAGCAGTTTCTTTTACAGGATGCCGGGCAAAGCGTGTGTTATCTACGCATGGAAAACCTGGAATTTCTGAGCCGTCATTACGGTATGCAGATGCGCGTGCATTGCGAACGCGAGGTGTTTCGCGTGTTGCAGCCGCTGCTGCTGGAAAAGGAGAAAATTTTCCATCTGCCGGGCAGTGAATTATTGCTGGTATTGACGGGACCGGAGACGGAAGCCCGCCTGCAATATATGCTCAATGTGCTTAATAACCGCAAAATTTACTGGAACAATACCGGTCTGGACATGGAATACGGCGCATCGTGGGGAACATTCGATGGTCGCCAGGAAACCTTGCAACCGCTGTTGGGGCAATTAAGCTGGCTGGCGGAGCAATCCTGCTCGCATCGTCGGGTGCTTGCACTGACCCAGAGTATTGAAGCCGCTTCCGGGCAGACGACGGAACGGGTGCTACGGTTGCAGAAAATCCGTCAGGCGCTGGAGCGCGGCGCGCTGGTTTTGTATGCGCAACCCATTCGCGACGCGCAGGGAAAAGGGTATGACGAGATTCTGACGCGGCTTCGGTGCGACGACGGTATCATGATGCCGAATCAGTTCATTCCGCTTATCGCCCAGTTTAACCTGAGCGTACGGTTTGATATGCAGGTGATGGAAGCGCTCCTGCAATGGTTGTCCGCGCATCCTTCGGCGGAGCAGGGGGCGCGTTTTTCGGTTAATTTGATGCCGCTGACGCTGCTGCAAAAAGAGACGGCGTCGCGCATTATGCAGCTTTTTAAACGCTATGGCGTCCCGCCTGCTTCGGTCATCATCGAAATTACTGAAGAACAGGCCTTCTCTCATTCCGAAATCAGTATGCACAATATCAACCAGCTGCGTAAGTTTGGCCTAAAAATCGCCATTGATGATTTCGGCACCGGTTATGCAAACTATGAACGGCTAAAACGCCTCAAGGCGGACATCATTAAAATCGACGGCTGTTTCGTAAAAGATATTCTGACGGACTCCCTGGATGCGATGATCGTGAAATCCATCACTGATTTAGCGAAAGCGAAATCGTTGAGCGTCGTGGCTGAGTTTGTTGAAACGCCTGCGCAGCGCGATCTGCTATTGCAGCTTGGCGTACACAGTTTGCAGGGATATCTGATTGGCCGCCCGCGCCCGTTAGGTAAATAAGCGGCATAAAAAAACCGGGGATAGCTCCCCGGTTTCTACATTAAACGCAGACTTACAGCACCAGCGCCGCGATAGAGGCGGACAGTACGCTCACCAGCGTAGAACCGTAAACCAGTTTCAGACCAAAACGGGAAACCACGTTGCCTTGCTCTTCGTTCAGGCCTTTAATCGCGCCCGCAATAATACCGATGGAAGAGAAGTTCGCGAAGGACACCAGGAAGACGGAGATAATGCCTTCAGCGCGTGGAGAGAGGGTAGAGGCGATTTTCTGCAGATCCATCATCGCCACGAATTCGTTGGAAACCAGTTTGGTCGCCATGATACTTCCTACCTGCAGCGCTTCACTGGACGGTACGCCCATTACCCATGCGACCGGGTAGAAGATGTAACCCAGAATGCCCTGGAAGGAGATGCTGTAGCCGAACCAACCGGTAACCGTTGCGAACAGCGCGTTCAGCGCCGCGATCAGCGCGATGAAGCCGATCAGCATCGCCGCGACGATAATCGCCACTTTAAAACCTGCCAGAATGTACTCGCCCAGCATTTCGAAGAAACTTTGGCCTTCATGCAGGTTCGACATCTGAATATTTTCTTCGCTGGCATCAACGGTATAGGGGTTGATCAGCGATAGAACGATAAAGGTGCTGAACATGTTCAGAACCAGCGCTGCGACCACATATTTAGGGTCCAGCATGGTCATATACGCGCCCACAATAGACATGGAAACGGTCGACATCGCCGTTGCAGCCATGGTGTACATGCGGTTACGGGACATTTTGCCGAGGATATCTTTATAAGCGATAAAGTTCTCAGACTGACCGAGGATCAGCGAGCTGACGGCGTTAAAAGACTCCAGTTTGCCCATACCGTTTACTTTGGACAGCAGGAAACCAATAGCGCGGATGACCACTGGCAGAACACGGATATGCTGGAGAATACCGATCAACGCGGAAATAAAGACAATCGGGCACAATACTTTCAGGAAGAAGAACGCCAAACCTTGATCGTTCATACTGCCGAAGACGAAGTTTGTCCCTTCGTTGGCAAATCCGAGCAGTTTTTCAAACATCTCGGAGAAACCTTTTACGAAGCCAAGGCCAACATCCGAGTTCAGGAAGAACCAGGCCAGTAATACTTCGATAACAAGTAACTGAATGACGTAACGAATGCGAATTTTTTTACGGTCGCTGCTAACCAGCAGTGCGAGTACCGCAACAACGGCAAGCGCCAGGACAAAATGAAGGACGCGGTCCATATTTGCTCCAAATATGAGGCAGGTTTAATTTTCGTGCACATTCTATGCAACAGCTGTAAAGAAAACGAGATCCAACACACACTATAATAAGGACCTGTGACGAGATTCAAAATTAGTGATCTGTAATACACTTTTACTGTACTGAATATGAAAATGAAAAGTTATATCAGTGTGCTAATCTTGTAATGTTAAGCCAAACTGTTCTGATACAGGTCGTCATCGTATCGGTCTATCGTTTCACACTATCAAAGTAATCACCCGTACCCATTGAAATGCACTTGATAATCATTATCAATAAACATAGCATGAAACATAGCAAAGGCTATGTTTTTGAGGCAAAAGATGACTGACAATCGCGTAGAGAATAGCAGCGGACGGGCGGCGCGCAAGCTAAGGCTCGCATTAATGGGACCTGCGTTCATTGCCGCGATTGGTTATATCGATCCTGGTAACTTCGCGACCAATATTCAGGCTGGCGCCAGCTTTGGCTACCAGCTACTCTGGGTGGTGGTCTGGGCGAACCTGATGGCGATGCTGATTCAAATCCTCTCGGCAAAACTCGGAATCGCCACGGGCAAGAACCTGGCGGAGCAAATTCGCGACCATTATCCGCGCCCGGTAGTCTGGTTTTACTGGGTACAGGCGGAAATCATCGCGATGGCCACCGATTTAGCTGAATTTATCGGCGCGGCAATAGGTTTTAAGCTGATCCTGGGCGTCTCTTTATTACAGGGCGCGGTATTGACCGGTATCGCGACGTTTCTGATTTTAATGTTACAACGCCGCGGTCAAAAACCGCTTGAAAAAGTCATCGGCGGTTTACTGCTTTTTGTCGCCGCTGCTTACATTGTGGAGCTGTTTTTCTCTCAGCCTGATATGGCGCAGCTCGGCAAAGGAATGGTTATCCCGGCGCTACCGAACCCGGAAGCCGTATTCTTAGCCGCCGGCGTGCTTGGCGCGACGATTATGCCGCACGTGATTTATCTACACTCGTCATTAACACAGCATCTGCACGGCGGAACGCGGCAACAACGGTACTCAGCAACGAAATGGGATGTCGCTATTGCTATGACGATTGCCGGTTTTGTCAATCTGGCAATGATGGCGACCGCCGCGGCGGCGTTTCATTTTAGCGGCCACACCGGCATCGCCGACCTCGATCAGGCATACCTGACGCTGGAACCGTTACTAAGCCATGCGGCGGCAACGGTGTTTGGTCTTAGTCTGGTAGCGGCAGGGCTTTCCTCCACTGTGGTAGGGACTCTGGCGGGGCAGGTGGTGATGCAAGGGTTTGTTCGTTTTCACATTCCGCTGTGGGTACGGCGCACCATTACCATGCTGCCCTCATTTATTGTGATTTTGATGGGGCTGGACCCTACCCGAATTCTGGTGATGAGTCAGGTGCTGCTGAGTTTTGGTATTGCGCTGGCGCTGGTGCCGCTCCTGATTTTCACCAGTAACGCTACGCTAATGGGCGAGCTGGTGAACACGCGGCGGGTAAAACAGATTGGCTGGATAATTGTCGTGCTGGTCGTCGCCCTGAATATCTGGTTGCTGGTTGGAACGGTGATGGGATTGTCATAAAGACAGAAAGATAGCAGGCCCGATGCGTGGGCGTCATCGGGCTGTTATTCAGCAGAAGACTTAGTGATGATGTTTGTGACCCCGGCCTCGCCCGCGATGATCGTCGCGATCGCGCCAGCCTTCCCGATAACCGCGTTCATACGCTTTACGCTTATCCCAGCCGCGATGATAGCCGTTGTCATGGCGCCACCAGCGATTTTTACGCCATTCATAATGGTTGTGCCAGTAATCACGGTCGCGCCAGCGACCACCGTCCCAGTAGTTACCGTAATCATCGCGATCGCCAATCTGTAATTTTATTGAGGGCAACAGGGTGATTTCGCCCGCATTCGCGGCAAGCGGTGTAAAAGCCAGCAAGGCTGCCGCCAGAATCAGTGACCTGAACATACTTTCTCTCCTTCACGATCGAGCCGTCGCCGGCCTGTTAATGCAATATTACAAAGCAGTAAAGATTTGTTTCATCGCCTTAACTCTTAAATCATGAAGGAGAGCATTTTTTGCTAAAACCGGCCCTCCAGAATAGCGTCAATTTCTGCACATTCCGCCGCCGAAAAACGGCGATTGGCCAGCATTCCCACGGCATCTTCGATTTGCGACGGTTTGCTGGCGCCAATCAGTACCGAGGTAACGTTATCGTTACGCAGCACCCAGGCGAGCGCCATCTGAGACAATTTTTGGCCCCGTTGCGCGGCCAGTTCATTCAACCGGCGAACTTTTTCCAGTTTGTCGGCGGTAATCTGTTCTGGTTTAAGGAAACGGCTTCCGCTCGCCGCGCGGGAATCTTCCGGAATGCCATTCAAATAACGGTCAGTGAGCTGCCCGCCCGCCAGCGGCGAGAAGGCAATACTACCGACGCCCTTTTCCTGCAACAGCGCCAGCAGCCCGTCCTCTACCCAACGCTCAAAAAGCGAATATTTAGGCTGATGAATCAGGCAAGGCGTGCCGAGATCCTCCAGAATATCGATAGCTTGTCTGGCCAGATCGGCAGGATAGTTAGAGATCCCCACGTACAACGCTTTGCCCTGGCGCACAAGGTGATCTAACGCTTTCATCGTCTCTTTAAGCGGCGTTTCGGGATCGGGACGATGGTGATAAAAGATATCGACATACTCCAGCCCCATACGTTTCAGGCTTTGATCGAGGCTGGCGATAAGGTATTTCCGTGAACCCCAGTCGCCATAAGGGCCATCCCACATGGTGTAGCCCGCTTTGGTGGAGATGATCAATTCATCACGCCACGGTAAAAAATCTTCCTGCAGAATGCGGCCAAAATTGCATTCTGCGGAGCCCGGCGGCGGCCCATAATTATTGGCGAGATCAAAGTGGGTAATGCCCAGATCGAACGCGCGTTGCAGCAGCGCCCGGCTATTTTCTACCCGTGTCGCATCGCCGAAGTTGTGCCATAACCCCAGTGAAATGGCGGGAAGTTTGATGCCGCTGCGCCCGCAGCGACGATACTCCATTGTGTGATAACGATTTTCATCGGGCTGATAAATCATGACCTTTCCCCCTGTGGCGTGAATAAATAGTGTATACGGTTACACTCGCCAGGCGGTATCCGGCTTTTACTGTTTGCCGCTGTAAACATTGTTTTCCAGGCTTTCATCCCCGCCGTGCTGGACAGCCATCGGCATTCCTTAATACTCAACATAATGTCAACGTCAGAAGGAAAGCTGTCATGCAAAACCCCTATACCGTGGCCGACTATTTGCTGGACAGACTGGCAGGATGCGGCATTGGCCATCTTTTTGGCGTACCGGGCGATTATAACTTGCAGTTTCTTGACCATGTGATTGACCACCCGACCTTGCGTTGGGTGGGATGCGCCAATGAGCTGAACGCCGCTTATGCCGCGGACGGTTATGCGCGCATGTCGGGCGCTGGAGCGCTACTCACCACCTTTGGCGTGGGAGAACTTAGCGCTATTAACGGTATCGCGGGCAGTTACGCGGAATATGTCCCGGTCTTGCATATCGTCGGCGCGCCCTGTAGCGCTGCGCAGCAGCGGGGCGAATTGATGCACCATACCCTCGGTGACGGAGATTTTCGTCATTTTTATCGCATGAGTCAGGCGATATCCGCTGCCAGCGCAATATTGGATGAACAGAACGCCTGCTTCGAGATTGACCGCGTATTGGGTGAAATGTTTGCCGCACGCAGGCCAGGATACATCATGTTGCCCGCCGACGTGGCGAAAAAAACGGCCATCCCGCCTACGCAGGCGCTGGCGTTGCCCGTGCATGAAGCGCAAAGCGGCGTGGAGACGGCTTTTCGTTACCACGCCCGTCAGTGCCTGATGAACAGTCGGCGCATTGCGCTATTGGCCGACTTTCTTGCCGGGCGTTTTGGTTTACGACCACTGTTGCAGCGCTGGATGGCGGAAACGCCCATCGCTCATGCGACACTACTGATGGGGAAGGGGCTTTTTGATGAACAGCACCCGAACTTCGTTGGCACCTATAGCGCAGGCGCCAGCAGCAAAGAAGTGCGTCAGGCCATAGAGGACGCCGATAGGGTTATCTGCGTCGGCACCCGTTTTGTCGATACCCTTACGGCCGGATTTACTCAACAATTGCCGGCGGAACGCACGCTGGAGATTCAGCCTTACGCGTCGCGCATCGGCGAAACCTGGTTCAACCTCCCGATGGCGCAGGCGGTGTCTACGCTGCGCGAACTGTGCCTTGAATGCGCTTTTGCGCCGCCGCCGACGCGTTCCGCCGGACAGCCAGTGCGGATTGATAAGGGAGAACTGACCCAGGAAAGCTTCTGGCAAACCTTACAGCAGTATCTCAAACCGGGCGATATTGTCCTTGTCGACCAGGGGACCGCCGCCTTTGGCGCTGCCGCGCTGTCGCTTCCTGACGGCGCGGAAGTTGTGGTACAGCCGCTGTGGGGGTCTATCGGCTATTCCTTGCCCGCCGCGTTTGGCGCGCAAACCGCCTGTCCCGATCGGCGGGTGATTCTGATTATCGGCGATGGCGCGGCGCAGCTCACGATTCAGGAGATGGGCTCGATGTTACGCGACGGGCAGGCGCCGGTCATCCTGCTGCTCAACAATGACGGCTATACCGTAGAGCGCGCCATTCACGGCGCGGCCCAGCGGTATAACGACATCGCGAGCTGGAACTGGACGCAGATACCACCGGCGCTAAACGCGGCGCAACAGGCGGAGTGCTGGCGGGTGACGCAGGCTATCCAACTGGCGGAGGTCCTCGAACGTCTGGCGCGCCCACAACGTCTGTCATTTATTGAAGTGATGTTGCCAAAAGCCGATCTGCCGGAATTACTGCGTACCGTGACCCGGGCGCTGGAAGCCCGCAACGGGGGATAATGGCCCCCGCTGCGCCGGATTAGGGTTCGTGACGGTTGGCGGCCAGCAACGGTTTTCCCGCCAGCAATAGCCAGGCGGGGAGCATCACAATGCAGAGCAGCGGCAGCAGATTGGTATCCGGTACGACGACTGCCGCCATAAACAGACTGAGCCAGCCGTCACGCGTCACTACCAGCACTAAGCCAAGAATCGCGCAGGAGACGGTAATCGCCGCGGGTACGGCCTCAACATGGGCATGGAGCATGAGCCCCAGCGCCGCGCCGATAAACACAGCCGGAAAAATGCGCCCGCCGCGAAAGCCGCTCGCCGCCGCGATGACCAGCGCGGCGAGTTTGACGACGGCTAAGGTAAAATAATCTCCCGCGCCCAACGTCTGGCTAAACGCCATTTGTTGCATTTCGTCCAGGCCTTTAAACAGGGTAAGCGGCCCGCCAATGACGCCCAGAATACCCAGTATAAAACCGCCAATGCCGAGAATCAGGACTGGATTTTTTAGTCGGTGCAGCAACTCATGCACACGCGGAAGGCACCAGACGGCGACCATCCCTGCAGCAATGGCGATCGCCGCGACGATCGCTCCGCTGGCAATGTCCACCAGCCGCATCTGCGTGTAATGGGCGATGGGTAACGAAAAATGCGGATGAAAGAACAGGCTGGTGGTGAGTGACCCCGCCGCTGCCGCCATTAACGGCGCAAACAGGCGATCCCACATGGGAATATCGTTAGAGACGCTAAGTGTTTGCGAAAAAATCAGCGCTGCGGCGACGGGCGTGCCGAACAGCGCGCCGATGGTGCCCGCTGAGGCCAGAATCGTCCAGTCTAACGCCGTGATACGCGGAAACAGGCGGGAGCCGAAAGCCGCCGCCAGCGCGATATTTATTGTCATTATCGGATGCTCTGGCCCCAAACTTACCCCACCAGCAAGGCCGATGATTAAGGCGAGAAGCAGCCCGGGCAGCGCAGATGGCGAGACCGGCATACTGATTAACGGTTCGATGGCCGGATCGGGGCCAGCGTGTCCGGGACTGTAACGGATAATCAAACCCACCACGATCCCGGTTAGCGTGAGCATACCCACTATCCAGAACGGCGAATCATAAGCGATGCCGATGCTGGCGGGCAGTCGTTGCCAAAGAAATTGCTGAAAAACCGACGCGACTTTCATCGCAGCGATTAAAACCAGGCTTGACGCTACGCCAATAATCAGCGCGGGGAGCGACAGCAGCAGCATCGTTCGGGCACGCGGGTGGAACATAATCTCTTCCTTACACGGGGTCGTATACCTATTTTGCACAGCCTGCCCGACGGCATTGCTGCAATTGGTGCTGAAACAAGAAAGTAATTCTGTGATGAAGATCTATATTTATAGGCAGTCAGCCTGATGGCCGTTGTTGTTATGCCCCCATGAATTTACAGTGTGACAAAGACTTATTTTGACTTTAGCGGAGCAGTAGAAGAATGACAAAGTATGCTTTAGTAGGAGATGTAGGCGGCACGAATGCGCGTCTTGCCCTGTGTGATATCGCCAGTGGAGAAATCTCGCAGGCCAAAACGTATTCCGGCCTGGATTATCCGAGTCTTGAGGCCGTGGTGCGCGTTTATCTCGATGAGCATAGCGTCAGCGTGGAAGATGGTTGTATCGCCATAGCCTGCCCGATTACCGGTGACTGGGTAGCGATGACTAACCATACCTGGGCTTTTTCTATTGCGGAAATGAAAAAAAATCTCGGCTTTAGCCATCTGGAAATTATCAACGATTTCACCGCCGTGTCGATGGCGATCCCGATGCTGAAAAAAGAGCATTTAATTCAGTTCGGCGGCGGCGAACCGGTAGACGGCAAACCTATTGCGGTGTATGGCGCGGGAACCGGCTTGGGCGTGGCGCATCTGGTGCACGTGGATAAGCGTTGGATTAGCCTTCCGGGCGAAGGCGGGCATGTCGATTTTGCGCCTAATAGCGAAGAAGAAGCTATGATTCTGGAAATATTGCGCGCCGAAATTGGCCACGTTTCCGCCGAGCGCGTGCTGTCTGGCCCGGGGCTGGTGAATCTTTACCGGGCGATTGTTAAGTCCGACAACCGTCTGCCGGAAAATCTGCGCCCGAAAGATATTACCGAACGCGCCCTGGCGGATAGCTGTATCGATTGTCGCCGCGCGTTGTCGCTCTTTTGCGTCATCATGGGGCGATTTGGCGGCGATCTGGCGTTAACCATGGGGACATTTGGCGGCGTTTATATCGCTGGCGGTATTGTCCCGCGCTTCCTGGAATTTTTTAAAGCGTCCGGCTTCCGTGGTGGCTTTGAAGATAAAGGCCGCTTTAAAGATTATGTACACGGTATTCCGGTCTATCTGATTGTCCATGATAATCCTGGCTTGTTAGGTTCCGGCGCGCATCTGCGCCAGACATTAGGTCATATTCTATAAGCCAGATGGCGGCATAAACGCCTTATCCGGCCTACAATAGTGTGTCATCTGTAGGCCTGATAAGCGCAGCGTCATCAGGCAATGAAACATTCTCTTGCCAGTCTCAAACCGCGTGCCTCACGCGGCTTTTTTCATTGCCTTTCCTGTGCATGAATGCTTCAACTGTCTGAATTATTTCACTTTACTCTTGCTGAGCGAAAGGTCAAACACCAGCGCGTTGAGTCATCATGTCATGGCGGTTAGTCAGGCGAAAACAGGGATTTATTTTACTATACGTATCCGGTTCGCTGCCTTATTTACGGTTTCATCGCGGCAGCTTGCCGGAAAGGATCCTCATTTTCGGGGAAATGTCCCTGAAAAACACCGCAATATGACATGATCGAATACCATTATCATTAGTAAGGATTTTGGTTAAAGAGGAAAAACCACAAAATCAAAAGGGGATTATTTGAGATAAGGTTTATTGACAGGAAATTATCGTCGGCTGCGCCACGTTACGTAAATTCAATGATATCAATTTGTTAATAATATGATTTGTTTGATGCTATAACTGACACGCTTAAAAAGTAAGTTTTTACGCTTGTTCCTCTTTTTTGTCGCTAAAAATATTTTCATTAGCCTCTCGACAGGAAGAAAATTTTCAGGCTATTTTCTAAAGGAGCCACCATCGTGGCAGCGTCGCTCGGACGGTCCGGGCGCTAACGTTAATCTGAGGATATTATGGCTGACTTCCGCCCTGAACGTCGCTTTACGCGTATCGATCGCCTTCCGCCCTATGTTTTTAACATCACCGCTGAACTCAAAATGGCTGCGCGTCGGCGCGGCGAAGATATTATTGATTTCAGTATGGGTAATCCTGATGGCGCAACCCCTCCCCACATTGTCGAAAAACTTTGCACCGTCGCGCAGCGTCCGGATACGCACGGTTATTCCACGTCCCGCGGCATACCGCGTTTACGCCGCGCGATTTCTCACTGGTATCAGGAACGTTATGATGTCGATATCGATCCGGAAACCGAAGCGATTGTGACCATCGGTTCCAAAGAGGGGCTGGCGCATTTAATGCTGGCGACGCTGGATCATGGCGATACGGTTCTGGTGCCGAACCCCAGTTACCCAATTCATATCTATGGCGCCGTTATCGCCGGGGCGCAGGTGCGTTCGGTTCCATTGGTAGAGGGGGTGGATTTCTTCAACGAGCTGGAGCGTGCTATTCGCGAAAGTTATCCGAAACCGAAAATGATGATTTTGGGTTTTCCATCTAACCCTACGGCCCAGTGCGTCGAACTGGAATTTTTTGAAAAAGTGGTCGCTCTGGCTAAACGTTATGATGTGCTGGTGGTGCACGATCTGGCGTATGCCGATATCGTGTACGACGGCTGGAAAGCGCCATCCATTATGCAGGTGGCCGGCGCGCGCGACGTGGCGGTTGAATTTTTCACACTGTCGAAAAGCTATAATATGGCGGGCTGGCGTATTGGGTTTATGGTGGGCAATAAAACCCTGGTCAGCGCGCTGGCGCGCATTAAAAGTTATCACGATTATGGCACCTTTACCCCGCTTCAGGTGGCGGCTATCGCCGCTCTGGAAGGCGATCAGCAGTGCGTGCGCGATATCGCCGAGCAGTATAAACGTCGTCGCGATGTGCTGGTGAAGGGGTTGCATGAGGCGGGCTGGATGGTTGAAATGCCGAAAGCCTCAATGTACGTCTGGGCGAAAATCCCGGAGCAATATGCGGCGATGGGGTCGCTTGAGTTTGCCAAGAAGCTGCTGAATGAGGCGAAGGTTTGCGTTTCTCCAGGGATAGGCTTTGGTGACTATGGCGACACCCATGTACGCTTTGCATTAATAGAGAATCGCGACCGCATTCGCCAGGCCGTCAGAGGGATTAAAGCGATGTTCCGCGCCGATGGCGTGCTGCCGTCACATCCAAAACCCGTTGAGGCGAGCACGGAGTAGAAAAACAAACAGGAGCCCCATGGCTCCTGTTTTTCTTTGCATTGTACTTTTAAATCATCAGGGCGAAAGTACCGGCCCAAACGATGACCATAAATGAAATGCCCATAAAGAAATATTTCACGTTTCATCTCTCCGCGTACCTGTCGTACGCCTAAATGAACTTACACTTACCTGATTATAGAGAGTTGATGCCGGACAATACGAAATTGAGAATTATTCGTGTTTCGACCGCCTGCATCACCTCAGAATTCTGCGCGTCATCGCTCCAGACGGCGCTAATGTACGCCTAAAAATGAGGTGAAACAAGAGGCATTTTCTTATTTACTTTTAGTAACTTACAAGTGTCGGGAATCGGCGACAGTTTAATTTCTGACAGTGATGAATCGCTATTGAGCGACGCCGCCGACACAGTAAAAAATCGCCTGTAAACAGGAGACTTATCGCTGAAAGCAGGAATGAGTAATTTACGATATGAATATTATGGCAATGCGAAATGACAAAATAAAAGGCCTTGCGGCCTTTTTCAGATGTAGAGTGACGCTTCCCCCAATGGGCGAGTCTTGAAACGACGATGGATCCAGAGATATTGCTCCGGGGCGCGCATGATCTCTTTCTCAATAATTTTATTCATATAGGCAGCGGCTTGATTTTCATCTGCCGGGTAACCTTCCATTTCAGGGGTAATATACAGACGATAACCCGAGTTATCGGATTTCCTGACCATTGTAACGGTCAGCATGGCGGCGCCGGACAGCCTGGACAGTACATAGGTGCCGTTGGTGGTGGCGACGTTTTCAACCGCGAAAAATGGCGCAAAGGAGCTGCCTTTAGGGCCGTAGTCCTGGTCGGGAGCAAACCAAACGGCTTCCCCTTTTTTTAGCGCGCCCACAATGCCGCGCAGATTGTTTCTGCCGATCATCGCTTTATTTGAGCGCATACGACCGCGCGTCTGCACCCACTCCATGAGCGGGTTGTTATGCGGACGATAGGTCGCCATCATCGGCTGGCAGAGACCCATTACCCGGCCTCCCAATTCCAGCGACATAAAATGCACGCCAACGACCATTACGCCGCGATTTTGCGCCTGCGCACGGGTGAGGTTGTCCAGCCCGTCCACATCAAACCATTTGCGAACCCGGCTATCAGGCCAGAACCAGGCCATGCCCGTTTCAAGCAGCGCCATGCCAAGAGAGTGGAAATTCTCGGCGATCAGTTTTTCCCTTTCTTCCCGGGAGAGGGTCGGAAAACAGAGTTCAATATTTTTCTGAGCGATCGACTCACGTCGCTTCAGGAAAGGGCGCGCCAGCTTACCGGTGCGGGTGCCCAGAAAACGCAAAACCGGGTAGGGAAGCTGCACCAGTAACCAGAGGACGCCAACGCCAAACCACGTCAGCCAGTAGCGCGGGTGCAAAAACGCGCGTGAAAATTTGCTTTGAGGAAACATAAAATACCTTCTGTAGATACGAAAATAATGTATCGCAGAAGAGTCATTATCCGCAGCGGTACACTCTGAAATACGCATCATCCTTCAAGTTGCGTTCGCTTATCCGAAGCACTTACTTGAGTAAGCTCATCAGGGTAACTTGAATGATTTGCGTATAGTTAGGCCATCATGTACGACAATGGTTCCCGTAAGGAGTGTAAAACTAAGTCAGTACTAAACCACGAGGGCATGAACGCCAGGCAGGCTAATGTACCACCAGTTATTTACTCGCGCCCAGAAATTCTTTATCAAGAAGCGTAAATATTTCTCCCGTAGCAAAAATAAGCTAATCATTATTTTTAATGCATTGTTTTTACAGTGATAATTTTATTTCAGACGAAGGTCATTGAAAAATGATTAAAAAAATAAAATGTGAGATAAATGTTATGGAAATGACGGGCTGATAAGGTTTATCTTAAAGGAGAAGTGAGAGGGACCGTAAGGCTATATGGAAGCCTTGCCATAGACAGGAGGTATTATAGATGATCTATTTATGGACATTTCTTGCAATAAGTATACTTGCCGTGAGTGGCTATATCGGTCAGGTGATGGGGGCTTTTTCCGCGGTTTCTTCATTTACGGGAATGGTTATCCTTGCCGCGCTGATTTATTTACTCAATGTATGGCTGCAGGATGGCGATGACATCGTTAGCGGATTATTGCTTTTTCTTGCACCGGCATGTGGGTTAATTATTCGCTTTATGGTGGGATACGGTAAGCGTTAGTCAGTACATACCCTTCATACTTCAAGTTGCTTATGCGTTGGCTACGGATTACTCGGCCCATTCATGGGCCTCGCCCTGACGGGACGTCGCTCACCCCAGCCACATCGTTATCTATGCTCCTGGGGACTCACTCCCTTGCCGCCTTTAAGCAACTCGAATTATTTTGGGTATACACGATGTCAGCGAATAGATAGCGCCGACAATGTCGGCGCTTCTGTTCCCCGGGAAGGCTAATCGTTTATTGCGCGTCCGCAAGCTGCAGTGAGTCCTGATTATGTAACGCATTCTGGCGCTGGCGTTCCAGTTCCAGCGCGCCGCGATGGGAGAGGTAACAGAATAGAATGCAGCACACGATGCCGCCCATCAGCAGATAAAATCCGCCGTACCAGCCCAGTTTATCCACCATGACGCCAAACAGGCTGGTGCCCAACGAGGCGCCGAAAATATAGCTCATGAACCCACGTAAACCGACGGCGGAACCTACGGCAAAGCTGGGGACTATCTCCATTGTCTGTACGGACGCGAGGAATTGCGGGACGTAAATCAGACAACCTACAATGGCGGCGAAAATCGTTACCATCAGCAAAGATTCACTTTTCCAGTATCCGATCAGACAGACAAAAATCAGCGCCATGCAAATCATGGCTAACGGCATTCTGCGGCCCTTAAACAGTTTATCTGACAGCCAGCCTGCCAGTAGCGTAGAGGGAATCGCCGCCCACTCGAAAAAGAGAAACGCGACGCTCATCTGTTCTTTTGAAAAGTGTTTTACTGTCAACAGATAGATAGGCAACCAGCTAATCATGCCAAACCGCACCATATAGACGAAGACATCCACCAGCGAAATATACCAGGCATTTTTATTGCGCAGCACATAAGTACAGAAGATTTGCCATGCGCTCATATTTTCCGGCGCTTTTGCCGTATTCTTCGTTTTCAGTATGACTTTTTCTTCCGGCATCATCTGTTCCAGGGAGGGAAGACCTTCTTCGCGCGGCGAACCTTTTCCCAAGACCAGAACAATTAAGGCAAAAATGACGGCGACGCAGGCCGGAACGATATAACTGGCGCTTTGCCAGTGTTCGTTGCCCAATATCGCAAAAGCCGCACCGACGATAGGCGCGACGATCCCGCCGCCAACGTTATGCGAGATATTCCAGAAGGCGCCTACGCGTCCGCGTTCCCGACGAGGGAACCAGTTTGCAATGGTAATAAACGAGGGGCCGACGCCCATGCCCTGAAAAAGGCCATTGAAGACCACCAGAGCGGCAAATATCCAGAATGCGCTACTGAATCCCAGCCCAACGTTAACAATCGCGCAGAGTACCAGACCGCACGCCATGAAGACTTTTGGGCTGGCTTTATCCGCCAGACTGCTCATTACGCCTTTACTGATTCCGTAAGCAATAAGCATACAGCTACTCAGCAGGCCGATTTGCGTAGCGCTGAGATCCAATTGCTCTTTTAAATAAGGCGTCGATAATGTGAAGTTGTTTCTGACTATATAGTAAGCGAGATATCCCAGAAATACGCTTAACAATGCCTGTATACGATATCGACCATACGTAGCCTGGACTTTTTCCGGTGGGACTTTATGCGCCGATTGCCCTGTTTTTAATATTGTTAACATGGAGTCACCTGTATTTTATAGTGAGATGAACATCAGGAGGTTTTGTCGGTAGAGTGAAAGGAGTGACAATAAAATTCAAGTCGAAGAAATGTGTCAAAATTGACTCAATTGGGTGAATTTAAAGGTTATTTTTGACCCATCCTGAAGGGTGTGGTGAAACTTTAATTATTGGCATGGCCGTTTTATCGTTAGCATGTGCGGATATTAACAAATTTGCTGCCAGTGATCTGATACGCTTTATTGATGTTTTCGGGCGACGGACCCGTTATTATTCAAATAACGTTGTTCTGGATGCTAACAGAAATAAAAGGGTAAGTTTTGTCTCAATATTTTCTTTATGTGATATCGATATTTATGAACGGGATCACAAATCGACTTTTCTCATACTGTGGTTGTTTCGCCAGAGTGGGCGCTTTTACGCTATGGCTGGCGGCAATGTTCGGTTCTTGCCAGGCGTACAGCCGCGAGCTGGTGATGGCAACGACCTTTTCACCCAGCGCGACCGCCTGGATTATCCAGCGCTGGCAGACGGAGCCGGGTTCCGTCATGATTCGTACGCTCAACCGTACCAGCGGTTCTTTAGAGCAATTACTTGATACGGCGAATGCGGAAAATGTCGATCTGATCCTGACGTCATCCCCCATGCTGTTGCAACACCTTCAGGAGCACCAAAAGCTGGCGCTATTAGATAGCGCGCCTGCCGCCAGCCAGAAGCTGGTGCCGCGTTCTATCCGCTCAACTTCAGTGGCGGTAGCGGTATCCGGATTTGGGCTATTGATCAACCGTTCAGCGCTCGCTGCGCGCCATCTTCCGCCGCCTGCCGACTGGCAGGATATGGGCCTGCCCAGTTACCAGGGCGCTCTATTAATGAGCAGTCCGTCACGCTCAGACACGAATCATTTGATGGTGGAGTCGCTGTTGCAGCAAAAAGGCTGGACGGCAGGATGGGCGACGCTGCTGGCAATCTCGGGTAATTTGGTCACGATTTCCTCTCGCAGTTTCGGCGTAGCGGATAAAATCAAAAGCGGGCTTGGCGTTGCCGGGCCGGTCATTGATAACTATGCTAATTTGCTACTTAACGATCCTAATCTTGCTTTTACCTATTTCCCGTATTCTGCGGTGTCGCCCACTTACGTCGCGGTGTTGAAAAACAGCCGTCATGCAGACGAAGCGCGTGCTTTTATTCATTACTTATTAAGTCCGAAAGGGCAAAGGATACTGGCTGACGCGAATACCGGTAAGTATCCCGTCGCACCGCTTAGCGCCGATAATCCTCGCGCCGCGCAACAACAGCGTTTGATGGCCCAGCCGCCGTTGAACTATCGTCTGATCCTGAAGCGTCAGCAACTGGTACAACGCATGTTTGATACCGCGATCAGTTTTCGTCTTGCGCAGCTTAAAGATGCATGGCGAGCGTTGCACAGCGCAGAAACGCGGCTTAAACGCCCCTTACCTGAAATCAGAGCCTTATTGACCAGCGTCCCGGTGGATGCGGCAAGCAGCGAAGATGAAACCTGGCTGGCGCAGTTTGATAATAAAAGCTTTGCCGAACAAAAAATGATGGAGTGGCAGATCTGGTTTCTGAACAATCAGCGGCTGGCGATTCACAAACTGGAAGAGCTGAAATGAAGGGGAGATTATTGCAACGGCTTCGTCAGCTCAGCATCAGCAACAGTTTACGGGGCGCATTTTTAACGGGCGCATTACTGACGCTGATTGTCAGTATGGTCAGCCTTTATTCCTGGCATGAGCAAAGTTCGCAGGTTCGCTATTCGCTTGATGAATATTTTCCTCGCATCCACTCCGCTTTTTTAATTGAGGGGAACCTGAATCTGGCCGTGGATCAGCTCAATGAATTTTTGCTGGCGCCGAACACGACAGTACGTTTGCAGTTACGTACGCAGATTATTCAGCATCTGGATAAGATTGAGCGTCTCAGTCAGGGGCTTCAGCTTGCTGAACGCCGGCAACTGGCCGTCATTTTACAGGATAGCCGGACCTTGCTGGCGGAACTGGACAACGCCCTCTACAACATGTTTTTGGTGCGGGAGAAAGTCAGCGAGCTTTCCGCTCGCATTGACTGGCTCCATGATGATTTCACCACGGAGCTAAATTCGCTGGTACAGGATTTTACCTGGCAGCAGGGGACGCTACTCGATCAAATTGAGGCGAATCAGGGCGACGCGGCGCAGTACTTGCAACGTTCGCGCGAGGTGCAGAACGAGCAGCAGCAGGTATATACCCTGGCGCGAATTGAAAATCAGATTGTTGACGACCTGCGCGACAGATTGAATGAGCTCAAGTCTGGCAATAATGACGGGATGCTGGTGGAGACCCATATTCGCTATCTGGAAAACCTAAAAAAAACGGCGGATGAGAATATTCGTGCGCTCGATGACTGGCCCAGTACGATCACGCTGCGGCAAACCATCGACGAACTATTGGAAATCGGGATGGTAAAAAATAAGATGCCCGATACCATGCGCGATTATGTTGCGGCGCAAAAAGCCTTACTGGACGCCAGCCGCGCCAGAGAGGCTACGCTAGGGCGCTTTCGCACGCTGCTTGAGGCGCAGTTAGGTAGTAGTCACCAGCAAATGCAGACGTTCAATCAACGCCTGGAGCAGATTGTCCGCGTTAGCGGCGGGCTTATTTTAGTGGCGACGCTCCTGGCGTTGCTGCTGGCCTGGGGACTCAACCACTATTTTATCCGTTCCCGGCTGGTAAAGCGTTTTACCGCGCTTAATCAGGCTGTGGTACAGATAGGGCTGGGGAGAACCGACTCGACTATCCCGGTTTACGGGCGCGATGAGCTAGGACGGATAGCCCGTTTGCTACGTCATACGCTGGGCCAGCTCAATATGCAACGCAGGCAGCTTGAACAAGAGGTCGCCGAGCGCAAAGAGATAGAGGCCGATCTGCGCGCCATGCAGGATGAGTTAATTCAGACGGCGAAACTGGCGGTAGTCGGCCAGACCATGACCACGCTGGCGCATGAAATTAACCAGCCGCTGAATGCGCTTTCAATGTATTTATTTACGGCGGGACGCGCGATTGAACAAGGTCAGAGCGGACAGGCGAGAAATACGCTCACCAAAGCGGAAGGGCTCATTAACCGGATTGACGCCATCATCCGTTCGCTGCGGCAGTTTACCCGCCGGGCGGAGCTGGAAACGCCATTGTATCCCGTTGATCTGCGCCAAACCTTTGTGGCGGCATGGGAGCTATTAGCCATGCGCCACCAATCCCGGCAGGGAGCGCTTTCACTGCCAACCGACACCGTATGGGTCAGCGGCGATGAAGTGCGTATTCAGCAGGTTCTGGTGAATGTGCTGGCGAATGCGCTTGACGCCTGTTCGCATGATGCGGCGATCGCGGTGACGTGGCAGACGCAGGGAGAGGCGCTGGAGGTTTATATTGCAGATAACGGCCCTGGCTGGCCTGTGGCGCTGTTGCCCTCTTTACTCAAGCCGTTTACCACCAGTAAAGCTGTCGGGTTGGGTATTGGGCTGTCGATTAGCGTGTCGCTGATGGCGCAAATGAAGGGCGACCTGCGTCTGGCGTCGACGCTGACGCGTAACGCTTGCGTGGTGCTGCAATTCTCGGTAACGGATGTCGATGATGTTGAATGATGAATGTTCTATTTTGCTGATTGATGATGACGTTGATGTACTTGACGCCTATACCCAAATGCTTGAGCAGGCAGGCTACCGCGTGCGTGGCTTTACCCATCCTTTCGAGGCCAAAGAGTGGGTAAAAGCGGATTGGGAGGGGATCGTTTTGAGCGATGTATGTATGCCGGGGTGTTCCGGTATCGATCTTATGACGCTGTTTCATCAGGATGACGATCAACTGCCAATCTTATTGATTACCGGACATGGCGATGTACCGATGGCGGTTGACGCGGTGAAAAAGGGCGCCTGGGATTTTCTGCAAAAACCCGTCGATCCGGGCAAGCTGTTGATATTAATTGAAGACGCGCTACGCCAGCGCCGGTCGGTCATTGCACGGCGGCAATATTGCCAGCAGACGTTACAGGTTGAACTGGTTGGGCGCAGCGAGTGGATGAATCAGTTTCGACAACGGTTACAACAACTGGCGGAAACGGACATTGCCGTATGGTTTTACGGTGAGCATGGCACTGGACGTATGACTGGCGCCCGTTATCTCCATCAACTGGGGCGTAACGCGAAAGGGCCGTTTGTACGCTATGAACTCACGCCGGAGAATGCCGGGCAGTTGGAGACATTCATCGACCAGGCGCAAGGAGGTACGCTGGTGTTGAGTCATCCCGAATATCTGACACGCGAACAGCAGCACCATCTGGCGCGTTTACAAAGCCTGGAGCATCGGCCTTTTCGTTTGGTGGGCGTTGGCAGCGCTTCGCTGGTGGAGCAGGCGGCAGCTAACCAGATTGCGGCCGAGCTTTACTACTGTTTCGCCATGACCCAAATCGCCTGCCAGTCTCTTTCTCAGCGACCGGATGATATCGAACCGTTATTTCGCCATTATCTTCGAAAAGCCTGCCTGCGGCTCAATCATCCAGTGCCGGAAATAGCGGGGGAATTACTGAAAGGAATAATGCGACGCGCCTGGCCAAGTAATGTGCGCGAACTGGCTAATGCGGCAGAGCTTTTTGCTGTTGGCGTGCTGCCGCTGGCGGAAACGGTCAACCCGCAGTTGCTTCTGCAGGAGCCGACCCCGCTTGACCGGCGCGTTGAAGAGTATGAGCGACAAATTATTACCGAAGCATTAAATATTCATCAGGGACGAATTAATGAAGTGGCGGAGTACCTGCAAATTCCCCGTAAAAAACTTTATCTGCGCATGAAAAAATATGGTCTAAGTAAAGAACATTATAAATTCTGATATTACAGTTACTTTCAATCTGGCTGACAACATCAGCAACGATGTCGTTAGCCAGATAACGTCGCATCACCGTAATGGTAAATCATTCCATCATGATTATAGATTGCTTATTATTCACCTGAGCATCAAATTCTATTTCTTAACTTCAATATAAGGTAAAAATGCGTCAAGTTCTCTGGCGTAATAAATGTACTCTTGTCCGACGATTTGACAAGATGAAAACTTCATCACCTCTCCAGATTACATCTGAATATGAGGACAAGAGAAATGAAAAAACATGCTATTGCAGTAATGATGATCGCCGTATTTTCTGAGTCGGTTTATGCGGAGTCTACCTTATTTATTCCGGACGTCTCTTCTGATAGCGTTACGACATCCCTTTCCGTGGGAGTGTTAAATGGTAAATCCAGGGAGCTGGTTTATGATACCGACACCGGGCGGAAGATTAGTCAACTGGACTGGAAAATAAAAAATGTCGCCACGTTGCAGGGGGATTTCTCATGGGAGCCCTATTCGTTCATGACGCTGGACGCCCGCGGCTGGACGTCTTTGGCGTCGGGATCGGGTCATATGGTTGACCATGACTGGATGAGCAGTGAGCAGCCAGGCTGGACCGATCGTTCAATTCATCCGGACACCAGCGCCAACTATGCTAATGAATACGATTTGAACGTGAAAGGTTGGTTATTGCAGGGCGATAACTACAAGGCGGGCGTAACAGCGGGCTATCAGGAAACCCGTTTTAGCTGGACGGCAAGAGGCGGGTCTTATATTTATGATAATGGTCGGTATATTGGTAACTTTCCTCATGGCGTGCGCGGCATAGGTTATAGCCAGCGTTTCGAAATGCCCTATATCGGGCTGGCGGGTGATTATCGTATTAATGACTTTGAGTGTAATGTACTGTTTAAATACAGCGACTGGGTAAATGCGCATGATAATGACGAACACTACATGCGCAAACTTACCTTCCGCGAAAAAACGGAAAATTCACGATATTATGGCGCTTCTATTGACGCCGGATATTATATTACCAGTAATGCAAAAATCTTTGCTGAGTTCGCTTACAGTAAATATGAAGAAGGTAAGGGCGGTACGCAAATCATAGATAAAACCAGCGGTGATACGGCGTATTTTGGTGGCGATGCCGCAGGTATAGCTAATAATAACTATACGGTTACCGCGGGGTTGCAGTATCGCTTCTAGACCACATCGGGATGTCATCGGTCATAACCGGCCGATGACGACTTTTTGCTGAACGTATGGCATGTCCGGTGATATTGCATAGGGGCAATAAAAGCAACATGAAAGGGGAACCGCTCGAAAGACTATGCAGCAAGAAGAGAATGTCCTGGGTATCAATGGTGTCCCCTGCAGACACCTAATGAATATGGTAAGTGCAGGGTATTTATAAGAAATTACAGAAGTGAAGAGTTTTATGCCCGCAATTATGCCCACAAAGGCAATTCATGATGCATTTTGGAGAGGGGAGAAGTGGCTGCGTTTCCAGTTTTGGTAGTCGGCATAAACCCATCTGGATGCGCTACCGATTTTGTGAGGGACAGGCAACCGGCCTTTCTTAATTTCTGAGTAAATGAAGGTCTTGCCCATTCCAGAATCCTCCATCATGAACTTCAAGTCAACAAGCGAGTCATCGCGTAATTCGCGCATAGGTTTTATCTCCGGTTTGGGAATCGAACTTGGAGGGAAGGGATATCTTGAGAAATGCACAGGCCTCACACTCGATGAGGCTGTGTGATTCCATTGTTACTCCGCGTCGGTGGCGAGAATTTGCTGGTCTATCTCGTATAGTGCTTCTGCAAACTTCATTTCCATGCAATGCCTTAATGCTTTAAGTGCCTTTTCTTTGGTGCTGTATTGCGCAATCCCTTTCTGTGATGCGGAGCGGGGTCTTTCTTCATTTTCAACCCATCCGTCACCATGAGATACAGTGGATGACCATGATTTATATACACGGCAGGAATATGTGTTGATAGACCAACCGTTAACATACTGGGTGATGCTATCTGGTACGCCTACATCGCGATCTGCTCCATAGTCAGACCATCTAAGCGATCGGTTTATATCCATAAGGCGAACAGCGTTTTCAAGTTGTTCTTTTTCTCGTTTATTCATTGCCATCATCTATCTCCAATAAAAACCCGCCGTAGCGAGTTCATATGAAAAAAATCCCCGCGAGTGCGAGGTTTGTTATTTCTTCGGTGCTGAGACCGACCTGCTATGCATTAGCATCTGTGGACTCTCTCCATAAGCAAACAAGCGCCCAGAAGAGCGCTTGTTTTATCTTGCCGCACAAGATAGCTACGTGCTGAATGACATACGAACGTATAATCTTCACATGAGGTATGTTAAAAGCTATCGCATCATTGGAGCTTGAAGTTGTCGATATCATCTACAAATTCCAGATACCCATCTTCAACGCTTTTTAAAACAAGTAAATGCTTAATTCCCTCACTTAATGAGGTTGGCCTTTCAAGTACAAACTCGAACCCATCCTCGTAAATTTTTCCTAACCAATAACCACCGCCATATTCCTTAAGCCTTTGAAAGAAAACATATCCTCCAGGCTTGAAATAATTGAGTGTCTCGTCTCTATAAACGATTTGGTAGTTAGGTACTTTGCCACCCATTTTAGCCACCATAAATACTGTGTTTTTATACAGTATAAATTAAAGCAAATGTTGGTCAATTTTGAAGGGTGAAATATCACTTCACCTCCCGCTGTGGTGCTGCTGCCAGCGCAGCCTTGTAACCGGCTGCATGACCGCGAAAGTTAGCAACCTCTGATAGCCACGCTTTAATCATGGCCTGAGTTGACTCTTTTGGCACCATAACCCAATCATCCGGAATTGCCGGAGAG
Organism: Salmonella sp. A29-2; assembly: GCF_020150755.1. NCBI lineage: Bacteria > Pseudomonadati > Pseudomonadota > Gammaproteobacteria > Enterobacterales > Enterobacteriaceae > Salmonella > Salmonella sp. A29-2. Next base: position 1,436,500 of record NZ_CP083731.1, read on the forward strand.
TTGCCATCAGGAATATTTTCCGGAATATTTTGTCGTGCGTTTAGTGGTTGCTCGACCCTCTGAAGCATGGCAGCACGACAGGCATTCCATCCCATTTTGTACGCCTGGCCAATAGTCGTTACAGAATCTGCGCTCTCAAGAGCAGAAATGGCCTGCCGAACGCTGATGGACTCTGGCACTATCGGCGTTGGCTGCTCTTTACTAACCAAACGCGTTATTTCTGACTCCAGGAGTGAACCTAAAACTGTACTCGTGCAGTGTTCAGCCCATTCGTTTTTTTCCAGCATGCTGATGATATTGAGCATATCCTTGTAAATGCCTGTTTCCTGCACTGGCGGGGCAGCATATAACGGCATATACACGGCAACATCATCTGCAGCGTTTGGCTGTTGCTCTAACGTCACGCACACACCGGAAAATTTATTCAGGTATCGCACAGGCTTAGCCTCAAGCGACGCCATCGCAATCCGTGCCAGTTCCATTTGTTCGCCACGGGTAAGCCCGTTTTCCAGCGGATTTTTAATGAATAATTCGATACGTTCTTTGGTAATAGTGGTCATGGGTTAGCCCTCCCTGTACGGATTTAATTTGTTGTGCAGTTTATTAAATGGCCCCCATACGATGGAGCTATACCACTCGGCTATTTTTTCTGCCTGTACGCCTGCTAACCAGATGAAGAATATCGGTGATATTGGAACCATTAAAATAAGAAAGAGAAGGAAAAATAGAGCCTCTTTAAACCGACTTTGACGTGGATAATTCTTCCGGAGTATTTTTGTCATTTCACATCCCCTTACCGATGCCAGCGGCGTTTAATTTCTGCCGTAATTCTACTAATTTGGTTTGTACCGCTCTTTGCCTGTGCCATTGCAGGACGAGCATTTCGGACTACCGTTGTGGTCGTAATAACCACTGCCGTTACACGCCGTGCAGGGACGCAGCTTCCAGCCAAAAACGAAACGTTGGTAATATTCGGTTCGACGAACTTTGCGTTCGTGGAAGTTACACATCTCACCCCCTCTCTATACGCAGCGCCTGTTTATCGATGTTGCTCATTGGGCTGGCCCTCGCATTTGTGATTTTCTGGATCATCGGCTTTGAAATAACCGCCGCAGATTTTGCAGGGTATCGTCGGCACTTCGTCGTAATTTGAGGTTCCCGTAATCATGACTGCACTCCTTTGCGAATTTGGTCCGCCCATTCTTCTATCGCCTTCTCCGCGTATTCACCTGACAAACCGTCATCCGCTGGTAGTGGGTCATTGGCTAAATCCTCTTTTGCCGACAAAATCATGCGTGTCACGTCGAGAACTTCTGATACAGGTTTATCGAGGAATCCGTGATTGAATGCGGCAGCGAGGCGACTGGCGGCATAGTTGATGCCCTCGTTACGAACACTTTCCCGCACTTCAGCCAGCGCCGCGTATTTAGCCTCAAGTTCCGCATAATCACTATGACGCACCATATCAGTACAGAATGATTCTCCTGTTATTGGTGGTGATAACTGGTCACTGACAATCGTGTATATTTTCACTTCTTTCATTTCTTCCCACTCCGCAACATTGCATTCAGATATTTGTTTTCATTCACTGATGGAAAACTCTTTCTCGCCAGCATTTCTTCGCGTGGAATATCGTTGATGGGCTTGAAGCGGTGTCGAATAATCATTTCAGATGGCAGGATACCGGGGTCGTAGGACAAACCTCTCATGATGAATTCCTCAGTTATTGCTGATAGCGCCGTAACGCGAACGGTAATCACGAAGGCGCTGGTCTATTTCAATAAATTTGGTGTAAGTGGCTTTGCGGAATGGCCGGATGGATGTCTGGTAAATTCGCTCGCGTTCTTCTTTTTCTGCAAGCCATATACAGTGACGAAATTCCTTTTCCTCTTTCGTTTCCTGCGGTAGCGACATTATCAGGCCGTAGTTTCTTCTGAATTTATCCAGCACCTCCGAGACGGATTTGCCGGAACAGCGACGCGGGTCGTCCGCACCATATAGAGGCGCTGGCATAATTTACTCCATGGTAGGTTATCCGAATAATGTGGTAGGTATAGGGTTATTTCTTTCGTAAACGTGATAGCCTGCTTTTTACCGACTCTTCACTTCGCCCGAGAATTTTTGCTACATCTCTTTGTGTATAGCCTGATGAGATAAGCACCTGCATTCTTTTGTCTTCGTCTTCGCTCCATCTTGGCTTAACGAATGCCGTTTTTAATGACAGTTTTTTTGCTATGTAATAAAACTGATTTATGTTTAGGCCCAGATGTTCTGCTGCACGGCAAGCTACCATGCGACCGCAAACTGACTCCATCTCCGCTGGAGTTATATTTAATCTTCTCATTAAGCCACCTGTTTAAGCTCATTTATTCTGATATTCATTACCTGAACGCATTTTGTCTGCGCATCATCGTTACCAGCCAATAATTGCCAGCAATGCTGATAACGCTCAATGAGTTTTTTCCTGTCAGTTTCTGTTGCTGCATATTCACTGAAGTCTTTCAGGATTTGCTCGCAGTCAACCGATGTGGATTTCTGGCTGGTATTTTCTGGTGATGGTTGATTGCAAGATGTTGGCATGGCCCAGCCCGGCAGCGATGGAGGGGACCAGTAAAATCCTGTTCCATCCTTCAGTTTTGCCCTGTGCCATCCCTGCTTTTTATCGAGAGATGTTTGTGCGAAACCTTCCTCAAGGTTATACAGATACCGGCCAATTCCCCACTGAACGGCAGCACGCTTCATTGCGCCGGAGCGGCCACCTTTGACGGCTTCTACCTGCGTGTTTTCAGCAGCATCCCATTTGGTGACCCATTCGGAATCAATCTTGATTGATATGCCGCACTCAACGCCGCCGTTGTTGGGAATATCGCGGTATTCATTGCGCCATCCTGCTTTGCCGCAAACATCGTCAAGGCGTTTCATGATTGCCCTGTTCGTGACATAAGCCAGCACCATAGCCCACACTTTGCCATCGCGTGTTTTACCGCTTTGCTGTATTCGCCATTCGATATCTTCAGGACTGAATGGGGCGTCGAATTTATTCAAATCCATAATTCACCTCAGAATGGTAATTCGTCAGGATTAGCCAGAAATTCACCTTTGTTTATTCGCTCGTTTCTGGCTAATGAAAGGCAATTTCTTTTCATCGATTTATCACCTGACTTACGCCAGTACATTGCCTCTGTCAGGTGATACTGACGTTTTAACCTGCTCAACTCCGGTGTCCTTGCTAAATCCACTGGTATCATTTCAACCTCCATTCGCGAAAGGCTTCTACAGCTTCGCGATACATTATTTTGTCACCAAGATAAACAGCAATTGCGAATTTAGACTGAATAGCCATAAGTGATTTATCCATTACACGGCACTCCTGGTTGATTCAGGATATCGACCAGACGTTTCCATCCGGTTCGTAATTTTCTGGTGATTCTGTCGAGAAGTGATTCAGAAGGGCAGCCAGCAATGGGCCACCCGGCAAAACAATATTGCATGGCGTGCTCCTTAGTTAATTTTCATAACAAAAATTCCTCGAATGAAGCATTATTGGTATGCGAAAAAAGCCGCCCTGACTGCGAGCGGCAAATAACATCAAGGGATGATTTTTCGATTAACCAGAACGAGTCGTCGTCCTCGTTTGGTTACGAGCGATATTGCTCGCAATGCGGAATCACAGAATCCGCATTAAGTGCATCACTCACACTCTACAAACTCACCATCTTCATTCAGTTGATACCATATATCCGGCATAATACCGTTCTCGCCAACCTTACTGGCGCGGATATGAATTAACTCGCCATCTTCATCTCGATAGCAAAGCACAATAGCTCCGCCTTCAGATGCCCTGGCTTTTCCTTCTATTCCGAGTGATGCCGCTACGGATTGCGATCCAGACACTTCCGCTGCTGACCAGTCGCCAGTGTTGGTTGCTGCTGACCGGTTGCCAGTGTTGGTTGCTGCTGACCGGTTGCCAGTGTTGGTTGCTGCTGACCAGTCGCCAGTGTTGGTTGCTGCTGACCGGTTGCCAGTGTTGGTTGCTGCTGACCAGTCGCCAGTGTTGGTTGCTGCTGACCAGTCGCCAGTGTTGGTTGCTGCTGACCGGTTGCCAGTGTTGGTTGCTGCTGACCAGTCGCCAGTGTTGGTTGCTGCTGACCAGTCGCCAGTGTTGGTTGCTGCTGACCGGTTGCCAGTGTTGGTTGCTGCTGACCGGTTGCCAGTGTTGGTTGCTGCTGACCAGTCGCCAGTGTTGGTTGCTGCTGACCGGTTGCCAGTGTTGGTTGCTGCTGACCAGTCGCCAGTGTTGGTTGCTGCTGACCAGTCGCCAGTGTTGGTTGCTGCTGACCGGTTGCCAGTGTTGGTTGCTGCTGACCGGTTGCCAGTGTTGGTTGCTGCTGACCAGTCGCCAGTGTTGGTTGCTGCTGACCGGTTGCCAGTGTTGGTTGCTGCTGACCAGTCGCCAGTGTTGGTTGCTGCTGACCAGTCGCCAGTCATGATCTGCTGTTCCAGCGATTTATCTATCTTGCTCCAAATCCACTCAATACCACGCTGAATGAACTGTGGAAGCGTTAACTCAGCCTTAATCGTGATACTGGCACTAGCTATTTTAGTGTCACCTATTTCTTCACGGTCTATAACACCAAAAGATATTGTTTCCGCATAGCGACTTTCTGCAGGAGGGTAATAACTGAAAACATCGAAAGGACATTCACAGGCGTGAAATCCAGAACCGCAAGCCTCTACTTTTCCCTCGTGATGGAAGGTCTTGCCAATTTCAAACTGAAAGTCACGGCACTTAAGGTCTTTGTTAAATCCCTTGAATGTCACAATTTCTTTGGTCATGTTGTTATTCCTTAAATTTTGGCAATAAAAAAGGCCGCATTGCGACCTGATTAGACGTGAGCATTGCTGTAGAAAATTCTGGATTGTGCCTGTCTTTTAACCACATCAGGCTCGGTGGTTCTCGTGTACCCCTACAGCGAGAAATCGGATAAACTCTATTCACCCCTACAGAGAGCAAAAAGAGAATCGCCGATGAACAACTCATGGTGGCAGGAGCTAATGCGTTTTTTCCTGCAAGGAATGACACTTAAACAGTTGATTCATATGCTAATCATCCTGATCGTATTGATTATTGTTATGCCGGTAAGCGTAAAAGAATGGATAAACCTGCATAATCCAGAAATACTTCCTCATTACTGGATGTATTACATCCTGTTGCTCTGCGTTAGCTATGTGCTTAACGGTGTTGTTAATTCCGTTTATCACGCTGTTACTGAAAGAATTGAGGCATCAACTGCTCAGCGGCGTAAGGACAGAGAAGAAAAAGTCGTTCGGGATTTGTTTGATTCGTTAACTCTTGGAGAAAGAGCGTATTTGGCATTCGCTGTAGCCGCTAATAACCAGCTAAAGACAGAAAAGGGAAGCCCTGAAGCAATTTCATTGCTCAAAAAAGGGATTATCACTCGATTGCCTTCTGCTATTGGATATCCTGATATTGACCGTTTTATTATCCCGGAAAAGTATTTTAATGAGTGCTACATGAGATTTGCCGGGAAGTCAGACATTCTTATGAATGAACTTATCGCACAGGACGAGCAGGCCAAAAAATAACGACTTAACCGACAAATGTTTTACCTCGCTGTTATTTGTTTGCTCTTACGATACCCTGCTGCGTAAAGCGCAACATCTGGCAAGCAGACTGCCCCACATTCAACTTCCTTCTGGCGCGTTCCGGCAAGCGAAATGGCTTTGGTAACGCGGTCAATTCTTTTGGCTTTAACTTCCTGAGAAGGATCATGAGCATCGCAGCCAAAAATTGAATCGATGATATTGCAGATGGTGTCGCGCTCTATGGCTAGCTTTCTGCGCCGCTCATGACGGCGAGTTTTAGCATTGCCTGCAAACGTTGACTTCCCGTAGGTGATAACCGTCATGATGTATTCCTCATGTGAAATGGCTTTGGTACTGGCGCCGGAACCTGTCTCAATTTCCGGATTTCAAGTGGCTTCTCAGTCCGGCCCGATCGGTACAGCTAGAGGCCTAAGCTCCACCACACGCCAGTCCAAACCCATCTCGTTTGGTATCTTGTCGCGCTTTGTCAGCGCATCATCGAAGTTAAAGAGCGTTGACTTTCCGTTTGGCTACCAGCGTCCTGCTGATGGCTAAACAATAGCATTGAGTATTATTCATATCAATACGTTTTGCTATTGATTAATGGTTTTTGTTATTATGTTGTTGATAGCAAAATGAATTTATTTTTATAAATCCTCTATGCCATACTGTTCTGAACAAAAAATGAGCGAGGAATCTGTGTGAAAAGTGAGGAAGAGTTCTTTGCGGAGCTTCACCGTAAGCGTCGTCTGAGTACCGTCTGGTCCCGAATCCAGGATCCTGTAACTTAAGCACCCACTTATTTTGCAGGTGGACACCTCATGCGCGCTAAAGAAAGACTTCCCCGGAAACACTATTCCCCTGAATTCAAAATGGAACTGGTCAGGCTGGCTCTTGAAGAAGAAGGCAGTATTGCCGCACTGGCCCGGAAACATGACGTCAATGATAACCTGCTCTTTAAATGGATAAGGCTCTGGCAGCGTGAAGGGCGGGTCTGTCGGCCCCGAAAAAACTCATCGTCGCTTCCTGCCCTGATACCCGTGCAGCTTCAGGCGGGCTCTTCTCTCCCAACCTTCGAACTACCATCCTGCTCTCCTCCCGCTACCTGCCACATAAAATGTCGGGGAGGAGAAATAACACTGACTCATCCCTCTGCTGAACTCATGAGCACTGTCCTGCGCGAACTGATGCGGGGGCCTGTATGATAAATCTTCCCGCAGGCACAAAAATCTGGCTGGTTGCCGGTATCACCGATATGCGCAACGGCTTCAATGGCCTCGCCGCAAAGGTGCAGACCGCGCTGAAAGATGACCCGATGTCCGGCCACGTCTTCATCTTCCGGGGACGCAGCGGCAGTCAGGTAAAACTGCTCTGGTCCACCGGCGATGGTCTGTGCCTGCTGACAAAGCGACTGGAACGTGGTCGCTTCGCCTGGCCCTCAGCCCGCGATGGCAAAGTGTTCCTGACGCCGGCGCAACTGGCGATGCTGATGGAAGGTATCGACTGGCGACAGCCAAAGCGGTTACTGACATCCCTGACCATGTTGTAGCGCTCTTTATCCTGGTTGTCGCAGAATAAGCCTGGTAAAATACAGGCTTATGAACGACACCTCTTCTGACGACATCCTTCTGCTGAAACAGCGCCTGGCCGAACAGGAAGCGTTGATCCACGCCCTGCAGGAAAAGCTGAGCAACCGGGAACGCGAAATAGACCATCTGCAGGCGCAACTGGATAAGCTGCGCCGGATGAACTTCGGCAGTCGTTCCGAAAAGGTATCCCGCCGTATCGCGCAAATGGAAGCTGACCTGAACCTGCTGCAGCAGGAAAGCGATACGCTGACCGGCCGGGTGGATGACCCGGCAGTGCAGCGCCCGCTGCGTCAGACCCGCACCCGCAAACCGTTCCCTGAGTCACTCCCACGGGATGAGAAGCGGCTGCTGCCGACTGAGCCGTGTTGCCCGGAGTGCGGTGGTTCGCTGAGTTACCTGGGTGAGGATGCCGCCGAACAGCTGGAGCTGATGCGCAGCGCCTTCCGGGTTATCCGGACAGTCCGTGAAAAGCATGCCTGCCGTCGGTGCGATCGCATCGTTCAGGCCCCGGCTCCTTCGCGCCCCATCGAACGGGGGATCGCCGGACCGGGGCTGCTGGCCCGAGTGCTGACCTCAAAGTATGCAGAGCACACACCGCTGTATCGCCAGTCGGAGATCTATGCCCGCCAGGGTGTAGTGTTGAGTCGTTCTGTACTGTCGGGCTGGGTGGATGCGTGTTGTCGTCTGCTGGCACCGCTGGATGAAGCCCTTCAGCACTATGTCCTGACCGACGGCAAACTCCATGCTGACGATACGCCTGTCCCGGTGCTGTTGCCAGGCAATAAGAAGACGAAGACCGGGCGCTTATGGACGTACGTTCGAGACGACCGCAACGCCGGATCAGCGCTGGCCCCCGCAGTGTGGTTCGCTTACAGCCCGGACAGAAAAGGTATCCACCCTCAGACCCATCTTGCAGGCTTCAGTGGCGTACTGCAGGCTGATGCCTACGCCGGGTTCAACGAGCTCTACCGCGACGGCCATATAAAGGAAGCCGCGTGCTGGGCCCATGCCCGCCGAAAAATCCACGATGTTCACGTCCGTACCCCGTCAGCCCTGACGGAGGAGGCGCTGAAACGGATCGGCGAGCTGTATGCCATCGAGTCGGAGCTCAGAGGTAAAAGAGCAGAGGAACGGCAGGCAGTCCGGCACCAAAAAGTGCTGCCGCTGCTGGCGTCACTGGAGGGGTGGCTGCGGGAGAAACAGAAAACCCTCTCAAGGCACTCAGAACTGGCGAAGGCGTTCGGGTATGCGCTGAACCAGTGGCCGGCGCTGACCCGCTATGCAGAAGATGGCTGGGTGGAGGTGGATAATAACATTGCCGAAAACGCCCTACGACTGGTCAGTCTGGGGAGAAAAAACTGGCTGTTCTTCGGCTCGGATCATGGTGGTGAGCGCGGTGCGTCACTGTACAGTCTTATCGGGACGTGCAAATTAAACGGCGTGGATCCGGAACGCTATCTGCATCATGTACTTGATGTCATCGCCGACTGGCCTGTGAACCGGGTGGGTGCTCTGCTCCCGTGGCGGGTTACTCTGCCTGCCTGACCAGCTTCACTTCGTCAATACGGTTCTCACTGCACGCTTACGCTTCACCCGCAGGTGGTGGAGGTTCTGGGAACGGCAGTTATGCAGGTACTGGTAGAGCAGCGCGAACCTTCGCGTGAAGCTCTGATAGAAATGATTCAGGTACTGTGGCAGGAAGAGGATGTAGATTTGGCCGTAGAACTGGCTATTGATGTTCTGAGGCTGCCGAAAGAGTAGGGCAAAGAAAACCCGGCGCAATGGCCGGGCGTTGATCAATTCTTCTTGTTAGGTAACTCAGGTCTTTGTAGGTTTTCTAAAACCTCAATGGCTTTGGCGTTTTCTATGACTTTTTGTTGGACCTTATCAGCAAGATAATCCTTAAAACCTTTTGGGACATAGTCTTCCCTAAGCCATCTGCGAAATTCACCTAAAGCTTCTTCGGGATATATATTCGCTGGCACTTTCCCGGCTATACTCTGCGGAAACCAGTCCGGATAGACATGAGGATGTTTCTGTATTTCCCCGTATTTTTCGCTCAGATTGTTGCGCTTCCAGTGGTTTGCCCATCGAGTTCCAACGCTAATATCGGGAACAGTTTTAGGGCCCAATTCAAATCCAGCATTAATCAAAGGCACAGTGATATCCACCATCTCTCGGAATACACTGAAGAACCCGGCTGGGATTTTATCATTAAGGATAATGCGCTCTTGGAAGCACTTCCAGGCGCCGCTTACTGGATTTCTTGGATCGATACCAACACTTCTAAAAATAAACTCACGAAGTGTTTGCCTTGCTAAAAGACGATAGTTTCTAAGAGCTGTGGCGTTGTTTGCTTGGCTTGCATCAAACGCATAATACTCAAGAATTGCCATGCAAACATAATCAGGGTATGGATAATGGTCCCGCTTAGTTTCTGAAGATGGTATGTAAAGTGAGTCAACATCTATACCCTGATCAAGGAGAACAGTGTCGATTTTTTTTCCACGAGGTTTAAGGCGTTCGCTAGCCCAATCAGAAGAAATATCCTGAATTACACTATGATGCACGCCACACATTTCAGCCAATCCTCGGCCGGTAAGATATGGCGTTCCATCGTTAAGAACTCCCATGGCCACGCCTTCAACTTCAACCTCTTTTACAGGAAATAACTGGAGGTTTCCTTGGCGGGGTGATATGGACCTTATCTGATTAACCATTTGATTTTCCTTGTTAAAGTGTGGCGGGCAAGCGCTAATGATTTCGTCTTTCTACATCACCCGAATATCTCATCAGGCCATTGGCTGGCTAACCGTGCTTCCTATATGTCTGCGGCATGCTTCCAATCACCTTTCCAAAGACAAAAACCCTATTCATTTCATCTCTTTCAATTGGGTCCCAAGCTGAATAACTCTTATTATCAGATATGACCAATAGTTTATCTTTCATCTTCTGGAGCCGCTTAACATGTGCAGTATCGTCATAGAGGAAGGCGTATATCCCATCTCCATCGAAGTTTTTGATGCTTACGTCTACAAACAACAAATCTCCTGGTTCAATAGTTCCTGACATGCTATCCCCGCGCACATTTATGATGCGGATATTTTCAGCCTTTCTACCATCGAACATGTGTCTGGCATCATCCTGCGAATACTCAACCGAGCGGAGTATTTCCACGAATTCTCGATTGATAACGCCAGGACCCGCGCTAACTTCAAGATCTAGGATATCGATTTTAAATGTGTTCGAAGATGGAGATGCGTTTATCGGAGTAGTTCCATCTTTTTTCATAGGACCAATCCCGGTAGACAACCATTCCGAATTAACACCTAACGCGTTTGCTATTTCAACAATCTTTGTTGACCCACGAGCGTTTCCACTTGTCAAACGCCAGATCGTTGGCTGAGCAACGCCTGACGCTTTAGCGAGAGCACCTTGAGACATACCAGCCAGTTCCATTGCCTTGTTGAGACGGTCAGAGAGAGTTTCTTTTTTCATAATATTCAATTTATACGCTTGCGTATTAATGGTCAAAACACGTTTTGCTATTGCTTTGGTTAATACTCATTGCTATTATTTGTTGTGTGTTATACGAAAGGGAATAAGCAATGACTAACAAAGCAATACAAAAAGCTGTTGCCATTGCAGGAAGCCAGCAAAAACTCGCCTCTTTGTGTGGAGTTAAGCAGCCAACTGTATGGCGTTGGTTACATGGTGGCGGCATTGACGCTAAGTATGTGGCAGCAATCGTAAAAGCTACAGGAGGAAGAATTAAAGCCAGAGAACTTCGTCCTGATTTAGCCGACTTACTGGCAGCAAGTTAAGTATCAACGCTCTTTACCAATCTGAACCGCCGACAACGCGGTAAATCTATTCAACGGATTTGCGTGTATTTGCGAATCCAACTCTATCTAATTTCTAAGGAATATTTTGAATGAACGTAGTTGCAACTAAAAGCAAGAAGGCGGCTCGCATTGAGTCCACTTTACTCAACAAGTTAGCCATGATGGGGCAGAAGACATTCGCTAAAGCTATGGGTGTTCCTGAATACCAGGTAAGCCGATGGAAGAACGGTTTCTTCTCTCAGGTCAGCATGATGCTTGCGGTTCTGGAGTATGGAATCGAAGACGAGGAAATGGCAGAGCTCACCAGGCGACTTGCTACCTACCTGACAAAAGAAAAAACCCCGAAGAACGGCGAATTCTTCGAGGCCTGATGTAGAAAGACTGGATCAATCCACAGGAGTAATTATGCCAAAACGTCGTAAGAAATACCAGGAAAAAGAAGAGATTCGACACCCTGATTCACCTGAGGGATTAGTGGTAGCAGCAGCAAATAACAAGGTGTTCGCAGAGCGCTTTGTTGGTGTTTACAGACTAGCCAAAGCAGGAGTGCGACATGGGCGTCGTTAAGTTAGCAGACTACAGGCCGTTAGAGCCGGTCGTGGAGCGTAATGTGGCAGATCTCGATGATGGTTACGCCAGACTATCAAATATGCTGCTTGAGGCTTATTCAGGCGCAGATCTGACCAAGCGACATTTTAAAGTGCTGCTTGCCATTCTGCGTAAAACCTATGGGTGGAATAAACCAATGGACAGAATCACAGATTCTCAACTTAGCGAGATTACAAAGTTACCCGTCAAACGGTGCAATGAAGCCAAGTTAGAACTCGTCAGAATGAATATTATCAAGCAGCAAGGCGGCATGTTTGGACCAAATAAAAACATCTCAGAATGGCGCATCCCTCAAAATGAGGGAAAATCCCCTAAAACGAGGGATAAAACATCCCTCAAATTGAGGGAGTGCTATCCCTCAAAACAGGGTGACACAAAAGACACTATTCAAAAGAAAGAAATACAAGATAAAAACATTATGTCCGAAAGTGTTCGGACGAAGTGTGAAAAATCATCTGGCCGTCACGAAGAAACCGACAAGGCATTCGAGGAAATATTCTGGTGTGCTGGAATGCGGAAAGCCGGGAAGAAAAACGCAGCTTCGGCTTTCAGGACGCAGTTCAGGGAGTGGCGTAAAATCACCAGGGGGACGGCAAGCGAGTTTGCCACAATGCTGGCAGAAGATATCGCGTGCAGGAACGGTAAGCAGTTCGGATTCGACAGGTTGTTACCATCGAGCTACCTGAACGGTCAGCGCTGGAACGACGAGAAGCCAGAAACCATTCAACCACAATCCAAACCATCATCCGCAATCACCGTATCGAAAACTGGCTACGTGTTTTTCGACAGGTGAACCATGAAATCAAAAATCAAATCGCTACTGGTCGCTGCTTATAACCACGGCTGGTTAAGTATTTCGTTTGTCGATTTCTGGTTTAAAAATCTCAATCTGAGGGAATCATGATGAGCCTAGAAGTTGGAGAATATATCCCGGGTTATGAGGGTAAATACTCTGTAACCAAAGACGGTCGTGTTTATTCACATTTAAGAGGCAGGTTTTTGAATCCATCTCCGGATAACAAGGGTTATCTAAGAGTCACTTTGTGTTCCGATGGGATTCAGAAGACGTTAAAAGTTCATCGTCTTGTGGCTCAATTATTTATCCCAAATCCGTATTGCAAGCCAGAAGTAAATCATATCAACGGCGACAAATCGGATAACGCCATTTGGAACTTGGAATGGTGTACCTGCTCAGAGAATTTAAAACATGCTTTTAGCATCGGACTGAAAAAAGGCGCAAAGGGAGTTTTTAATGGTAGGGCAAAACTTTCTGAAACTGATGTGATTGATATCAGGAATTCTGTTGGTATGAAACTAAGCGAACTATCCACTAAATACGGAGTGAGTGAAATGCAAATTTCCACAATCCGCAGAGGAAACGCATGGAGGCACCTTTGAGTCCATCAGAACTTAGCGACCTGCTTTGGGCGCAGGTTGACAGGGTGGCTCCGCACCTGTTGCCAAACGGCAAGAAAGACGGGCATGAATGGGTTGCTGGTAACGTCAACGGCGACAAGGGGAACAGCCTGAAGGTTAACCTTAGCGGCAAGAAAAAATGGGCTGATTTTGCTGAGGGAGACGGCGGTGACATGCTGGATTTGTGGATGGCGTGTCGTGGAATTAACCTGCATCAGGCCATGCAGGAAGCGAAGGCATTTCTCGGTATCAGGGAGGACGATCACCATTTCGACGCCAGACGTGAGAAGAGATTCTCCAGACCTGACCGCAAGAAAATAGCCCGCTACGTTACCAGAACAGAATCACATCTTGAGTACCTGCAATCGCGGGGAATATCGCCTGAAGTCGCGAAGCGATACGAGGTTGTCAGCGGAAAGGTCTGGAATGGCGAACGTGAACTGAATGCCCTGGTGCTTCCGTACAAACGCGATGGCGAGCTGCTGCAGGTCAAGCGAATCAGTACTGAACGTCCGGACGGGAAGAAAGTCATCATGGCAGAAGGTGACTGTGAACCTTGCCTGTTCGGGTGGCAGGCTCTCGATGCTGGCGTGAGGGCGGTTGTACTTTGCGAAGGCGAAATTGATTGCATGAGCTATGCGCAATACGGAATACCGGCGCTATCTGTCCCTTTCGGTGGCGGGAAAGGCGCCAAGCAACAGTGGATTGAGTTCGAATACCACAACCTCGACAGGTTTGAAGAAATATTCATTTCGATGGACGTTGACGATGTCGGGCGTGAAGCAGCAAGGGAAATCGCAAGCCGGCTTGGTGAGCATCGCTGCCGTCTGGTTACACTGCCACACAAAGATATCAACGAATGCCTGATGAACGGCGTCACCGAGGATGAAATCTGGCAGTACATCGGAACAGCGTCATATTTCGACCCGGAAGAACTTTACAGCGCACGTGAGTTTTATCAGGACACTATCAATGCTTTTTACGGCAAGCAGCAGTATCTGTTTAACCCACCGTGGGAAACGCTGGCTTATAACTTCCAGTTCCGTGAGGCGGAGTTAACGCTTGTCAATGGCGTGAACGGTCATGGAAAAACGGAGGTTGTCGGGCATATGGCACTTGAGGCCATGAGACAGGGGGTAAAAACATGCGTCGCATCGCTCGAACTGAAGCCCGGGATTCTGCTTAAACGCCTGACCCGGCAGTCTACATGTTGCAAAATGCCGCCAGTTCTGGAAATCGAATCAGCATTTAAGTTTTACGATGACCGGCTCTGGTTATTTGGCCTGACAGGTACAGCCAAGGCTGAACGCCTGATTGAAATTTTCACATACGCCAGACGGCGATACGGCATCCAGTTATTCATCATCGACAGCCTCATGAAGTGCGGCATTGGCGATGACGATTACAACGGGCAAAAGGCGTTTGTTGACGCGCTGTGCGACTTCAAGAATAAAACCAACTCTCACATTATTCTCGTCACTCACTCCAGAAAGGGCGACAGCGAGGAGAAACCTACCGGAAAGATGGACGTAAAAGGTTCAGGGGCGATTACAGACCTGACAGATAACCTGTTTATCATCTGGCGCAATAAAGCTCGCGAGAGAGCGTTACAGCGCGTTCAGGCTGGCGAGCAAATTAACGAGAAAGACCAGCAACTTCTTGCTGCGCCCGCATCTGTTTTAATGCTTGAGAAGCAGCGAAACGGGGAAGGGTGGGAAGGTGGTGTGCCGTTATTTCTTGACGAGCAGTCTCACCAGTTCCTGCAAATGGAAGGTGCGTCACCATACAACTACATAGCTAACATGCCGAAGTCGGAGTATGACGAAGTGTGGAGGCAGGAGAATGTTACGGAGTACTAAATGACCATCTACATCACTGAGCTTGTAACAGGCCTGCTGGTAATCGCAGGCCTTTTTATTTGGGGGAGAGGGAAGACATGAAAAAACTAACCTTTGAAATTCGATCTCCAGCACATCAGCAAAATGCCATTCACGCAGTACAGCAAATCCTTCCAGACCCAACCAAACCAATCGTAGTAACCATTCAGGAACGCAACCGCAGCTTAGACCAAAATCGGAAGCTTTGGGCTTGCCTTGGTGATGTCTCACGTCAGGTTAACTGGCATGGACGATGGCTTGACGCTGAAAGCTGGAAGTGTGTGTTTACCGCAGCATTAAAGCAGCAGGATGTTGTCCCTAACCTTGCCGGGAATGGCTTTGTAGTAATAGGCCAGTCAACCAGCAGGATGCGTGTAAGCGAGTTTGCGGAGCTATTAGAGCTTATACAGGCATTCGGTACAGAGCGCGGCGTTAAGTGGTCAGACGAAGCCCGGTTAGCACTGGAATGGAAAGCGAGGTTTGGAGACGCCGCATGAAACACTGCTACCGCTGCGGAGAAAGCAAAGACGATTATCGATTCCGGCCAAATCAACCTTATTGGCACCAATGGTGTATCAGATGTGAGCGGTCGCCAGTAGGTAATTTCCCGCTGCCAGAGACGAAGGAGGACGTATGGCACGACAGCGACGAAGTATCACCGACATAATCTGCGAAAACTGCAAATACCTTCCAACGAAACGCTCCAGAAATAAACCCAAGCCAACCCCAAAAGAATCTGACGTAAAAACCTTCAATTACACGGCTCACCTGTGGGATATCCGGTGGCTAAGACATCGTGCGAGGAAATGACGATGACTGCGTATTACAACGAAATAGATCCGTATGCAGCGCAATGGCTGCGTAACTTAATTGACGCCGGAGAAATTGCCCCCGGTTATGTAGATGAAAGGAGTATTGAAGATGTCACACCAGGTGATTTGCGAGGATTTACCCAGCACCACTTTTTTGCAGGAATCGGAGTTTGGAGCTATGCACTTAGAAAAGCAGGATGGCCAGACAACAAGAGTATCTGGACAGGAAGTTGCCCATGCCAACCTTTCAGCTCGGCAGGCAAAGGAAAAGGGGTTGATGACGAGCGGCACTTATGGCCGGCATTCTTCTGGCTTATTGAAAAATGCAATCCTGGCATCGTTATTGGCGAACAGGTTGCAAGCGCAGACGGCCTCGCTTGGCTCGACCTTGTACAAACTGACTTGGAAGGTGCGAACTACACCTCTGCAGGTACCGATATTTGCGCTGCGGGCTTCGGTTCTCCGCACATCAGGCAGCGATTGTATTGGGTGGCCTACTCCAACGACAAATATCAACTTTCAGCCAGAGACACGCAGGGGAATTCAGAACCTATCTGGATGCGTGAGACTAGCTGGATGGCAAACTCCTTTAGCGAACGATGCAACAGGTTCAACGCATTGCTACAGCGGAAAAGACAAGAGCGGAACCCAAAGAATCTGCTTGAAACTTCCCGGGACGGTGAAACTATGTACCCATTACCGGTTAACGGCTTCTGGAGAGATTCGGACTGGCTTTACTGTAGAGATGAAAAATATCGTCCAGTTAGACCCGGCTCATTCCCGATGGTTAATGGCATTGCCAAAAGCTTGGGACGAGGCAAGTCCACACTGGGAAGAATGGCAAAGCGCAATCAAGATCAGCGAATTATTGGATATGGAAACGCAATCAATGCAGAAGTAGCAACAGCATTCGTGAAAATTTGTACGGAGGTTGTTAATGCTTAGCCCATCACAATCCATTCAATACCAGAAAGAAAGCGTCGATCGAGCTTTAACGTGCGCTAACTGCGGTCAGAAGCTGCATGTGCTGGAAGTTCATGTGTGTGAAGCGTGCTGCGCAGAACTGATGAGCGATCCGAATAGCTCAATGTACGAGGAAAAAGACGATGGCTAAACCAGCGCGAAGGAAATGCAAAATCTGTAAGGAATGGTTTCACCCAGCATTCTCAAATCAATGGTGGTGCAGCCCAGAACACGGAACACAATTAGCACTGGAAAGACGAAGCAAAGAACGCGAAAAAGCGGAAAAAGCAGCAGAGAAGAAACGACGACGAGAGGAGCAGAAACAGAAAGATAAACTGAAGATTCGAAAACTCGCCTTAAAGCCCCGCAGTTACTGGATTAAACAAGCCCAACAAGCCGTAAACGCCTTCATCAGAGAAAGAGACCGCGACTTACCATGTATTTCGTGCGGAACGCTCACGTCTGCTCAGTGGGATGCCGGGCATTACCGGACAACTGCTGCGGCACCTCAACTCCGATTTGATGAACGCAATATTCACAAGCAATGCGTGGTGTGCAACCAGCACAAAAGCGGAAATCTCGTTCCGTATCGCGTCGAACTGATTAACCGTATCGGGCAAGAAGCAGTAGACGAAATCGAATCAAACCATAACCGCCATCGCTGGACTATCGAAGAATGCAAAGCGATTAAGGCGGAGTATCAGCAGAAACTTAAAGACCTGCGTGACAGCAGAAGAGAGGCAGCATGAGCAAAATCCAATACCCAATGACCACTGCGGCAATTTTCGATGATGTTGTCTATCCGCTGCATTTCGACAATGCCGGCAAGGTCAGGCAAGAAATGGAAGGCGCTGTTAACTGGTTCTGCAGGTGGCGCAACGAAGAGAAAGCCGCTGTGAAAGCGAGATTGTTGGTCAGTTGCTGGGGTCAATATCTGAGTCATGAGCAGGTTATCCGGGAGGCCGCATGACACACACTATCAAAACCATTCCAGACATGCTCATAGAGACATATGGAAACCAGACAGAAGTAGCACGGCGCTTATCGTGCCACCGCAATACAGTCAGGCGTTATCTGTACGACAAAGAAGCCAGGCATCACGCCATCGTTAACGGCGTTTTAATGATTCATCAGGGCGGGAGAGGTATCTATGACCGTAACCAGCATTAACCAGGCGAAACAGCAGCGTGAACGTGACGAAGCTGAATTGCGCAGCGTCAGAGAGATGACGGAGCAACACCAGAAGGCGATGGATTATCTGCATGAGCGAGAGCGTGAACTGGTGAACCGGCTTGGATTGAACAAGCCGTCGGGAGGCAATGCTGCATGAGTATACGAGAATTGAACCTCACTAAAGAGCAGCATGACTGGCTTAATGGGTGGCTTGAGCTATGGGGGGCATGGGTTTATTCAGGAAGACTCGAAAAACGCATGAGCAGCGTTATAGCGCAGTTTATGGAGAGGGTAGAACCATCAAGAGTGATGACAAGGCCAATGTGCAATGATGATGACGGAATGTTGATTTCTCAGGTCGTAGATTCCGTTATGCGCATCGACACAAAGGCCTTTGGCATTCTGCTTAGCTATTACGCACATGGTTCCTCTAAGCGAGCAATTGCATCCTACTATCACGCGACTGCAAAGCCACGCAAGATGTGTGGACGTGGTGGCGAGGGATGGAGAAAACCTTCACTGGCAACCTGTAGAAATGAAATTGACGACATCCTGAAAGCGTCATTATTTTTTTTATACCAGCCAATGCAAAATGCTTTCAAAATGCGTAAACGTGTTGAGAAAGTTAAGCATGTTGTTGTTAAAAGTCTTGACATGCAATTATCCATTTAGCCATAATTAGAGGGTAAGCTGCCGTTAGTGACTCTTAAGTTGCAATGGTGGCTTTTTTTATTTGGGTCAGTCGTATAAAGGTCATTACGGAAGGCTGTTAACCTTCTTATCGTGGTTCGAGTCCACGCTGTCCCGACAAACATGCTGGTTTAGCTCCAATGGTAGAGCAGTCGCCTTGTAAGCGAATGGGTAGCGGTTCAAGTCCGTTAACCAGCACCATAACTGAGCCGTAGCCACTGGCCATCCTGAACTAATCAGTGATAGTTATGCTGCGGCCTTCTACACATGACCTTCGCGAAAGCGGGTGGCAAGAGGTTGCGATAACAACCTCCTGCCGTTTTGCCCGTGCATATCGGTCACGAACAAATCTGATTACTAAACACAGTAGCCTGGATTTGTTCTATCAGTAATCGACCTTATTCCTAATTCAATAGAGCAAATCCCCTCAATAAAGGGGGTAGAGCATGTACCGTATGGACAAAATCAGAGAATGGTTCAGTTACAGCTTCGGAGGACTGACTGCGATGGGTGGCATTCTCTCCCTGAATGACTGGGCTGTAATCGTTGGTATTCTTTGTACTGTCGGCACATTTGGCATCAACTGGTACTACAAACGCAAAGAGCGTGAGGACAGATTGAATGGCAATGTCACCGGCACTACGAAATAGCGTAATAGCGGCGATAAGTGGCGGGGCTATTGCTATAGCATCTGTGTTAATCACAGGTCAGAGTGGTAACGATGGTCTGGAAGGTGTCAGCTACATACCATACAAAGATATTGTTGGTGTATGGACTGTATGTCACGGACACACCGGAAAAGACATCATGCTCGGTAAAACGTATACCGAAGCAGAATGCAAAGCCCTCCTGAATAAAGACCTTGCCACGGTCGCCAGACAAATTAACCCGTACATTAAAGTCGATATACCGGAAACAACGCGCGGCGCTCTTTACTCGTTCGTCTACAACGTGGGTGCTGGCAATTTCAGAACATCGACGCTTCTTCGCAAAATAAACCAGGGCGATATCAAAGGCGCATGTGATCAGCTACGGCGCTGGACATACGCTGGCGGTAAGCAATGGAAAGGGCTGATGACTCGCCGTGAGATTGAGCGTGAAGTCTGTTTGTGGGGGCAGCAATGAGCATGATTTGCTTTTTCATGGCAGCGTTGCTCGCATTCAATGGCAACGATGCGTGGCCGTGGATTCTGGCCGTTGGGGTGTTGATGTCATGAGTCGGTTAACCGCAATCATCTGCGCTGTGGTTATTTGCCTGCTGGTTTCAATGGGGTGGGCTGTTAATCATTACCGTGATAACGCCATCGCCTACAAAGAGCAGCGCGATAACAAGGCCAGTGAACTGGAGAAGGCGAACGCCACCATTACTGACATGCAGCAGCGCCAGCTTGATGCTGATGCACTCGATGCTAAATACACGAAGGAGTTAGCTGATGCGAAAGCTGAAAATGATGCTCTTCGGCGCAAGCTTGATAATGGTGGTCGGGTGCTCGTCAAAGGCAAATGTTCTGTGCCATCCTCAGCCGAAACCTCCAGCGCCTCCGGCATGGGCAATGATGCCACCGTCGAACTCTCTCCAGTTGCTGGACGAAACGTTCTCGGTATCCGGGACGGAATCATCAGTGACCAAACAGCACTGAGAACGCTTCAGGAGTACATCAGGACGCAATACCTGAAATAATTTCCATCACATAGAAATTTGACAAGTGACTTTCATGAAAATGCCTCGTAATGCGGGGCTTTTTTGTGTCCGCAGTAAACGCGCATCGCACGCGCGACTTCTGAACACAGAACCTTTCAGGATGACCCTTGAGGATGCTGGTTTGGTGATCGGTGCCTTTCTGTGGGCCGGAATCCTGTGTGACAAGGTTCATCACTTAAAGGTAACTACCGATGCAATTAGTTGAAATCAAGAAGCTCGACTTGGTCACTAACTCCGCTGTAATCGCTACTGGCGTCAAAAAGGATCACAAGCCTGTGATTCAGCTCATCAGGAAGTACAAAAGCGACCTCGAAGAGTTCGGAAGGGTGGAATTTGAAATGCGACCCTTTCAAACGGATGGGGGCATGCAGAAGCAGGAAATAGCACTGTTAAACGAACAGCAAACCACGCTGTTGATCACATACATGCGAAACAATGAAGTTGTGCGTGAATTCAAAAAGCGCCTGGTAGCTGAATTCTTCACTATGCGTAGCGCGCTGGCGAAAAAGAAAATGGATCGCAACTCTGCACGCCTGGAGTACAAACCCATGACCGACGCCATCAAACATGAGCGAGAGGCTCAGGGTAAGCAGATCGCCCCGCATCACTTCAGCAACGAAGCTGACCTGATTAACCGACTGGCGCTGGGAATGACGGCGGCCAAGTTCCGCGTGCATCACGAAATCGGGAAGAAAGAGCCGATCCGCGATTACCTGACGCCGGAACAAATTCACTGCATCACCGAGCTACAGCGTGCCAACACGGTATTCATCAGCATGGGGTGGGACTTCGAACAACGCAAAGAAGTGCTGCGCGGCATGTTCGAACGTAATCATCGTCAGCCCCTTATCGAAGAACAGCACCGTCTGGCGGCCTAAGCTACGGAAATAGCTTCGAGAGCCACTTTCACAACGGCTCTCCATTACAAAGCCTATCTACGGGCGGGCTTGATAATGAAACCGTGATTTACATCCCTACAATACGGGTATGTAAAAGATAGTTCAGGCGAGAACAGATTTAACTAAATCTGTGTACCACCAGTTATGGCAGTACCGCGAAACAGCCCAAGCCAGTAAGTGGGGAAAATAACACTGGCAGCCACTGAAAGATGAACCTCCTGCCTTATGGCAAAAAAGATTCTTTGTGGTGGCGGACTGATGGAAAGACATCGGTTATTGCAGAGGCCATTCAATGAGTGGTCTAGACAATGGCTTATCCCAACAACCGGAGCCAACACAATGGCAGAGATTACAGCATTGACAGAATTACAGCAGATGAACCTCGATATCCTCCGTTTAGTTCAAAGCGATACCGCAGCAGCAGAGAAAGCGATCGCATTCGTTGCTGGAAGTAAGCTGAACTTCGAACTGTTCAAAGACCAACTGGTTTTGGCGCAGGGTGAAGGAACGGCATTAGCTCGCGCAGAAAAGGCTATTCGTGAGGCAAAAGAAGCGTTAGACCTGTTCACCGCCGGAGTATAATCATGGCAAATCCAAATTTCACGCCATCATGGCCTCTCTACAAAGATGCTGACGGTGTATATGTGTCTGCTCTTCCGATTAAAGCTATCAAATACGCTAATGACGGAAGTGCAAACGCAGAATTCGACGGCCCGTATGCTGACCAGTACATGTCAGCGCAAACAGTAGCCGTATTCAAGCCAGAGGTTGGCGGATATCTGTTCCGGAGCCAGTACGGCGAGCTGCTCTATATGAGCAAGACAGCATTTGAAGCTAAGTACACTTCTGCAAGCGGTTCAGTAACGAATGCAGAGACGGCGGATAAGTTATCTACTGCTCGCACTATCACACTAACCGGCGCTGTCACAGGTTCAACGTCCTTTGATGGTTCGGCTAACGTGACTATCGCAACAACATCAGGAAGTTAACTTATGGCAGCACCAAAGGGCAACCGATTCTGGGAGGCCCGCAGTAGTCATGGGCGTAACCCGAAATTCGAGTCGCCTGAGGCGCTGTGGGCTGCTTGTTGTGAATACTTCGAGTGGGTGGAGGCTAACCCACTATGGGAGATGAAGGCTTTCTCATATCAAGGAGAAGTTACACAAGAGCCTATCGCCAAGATGAGGGCGATGACCATCACTGGGCTAACGCTATTCCTCGATGTGACGCTTGAGACATGGCGACAATACAGGGTGAGAGAAGACTTATCTGAGGTCGTTACGCGAGCAGAGCAAATCATCTACGACCAAAAATTCTCCGGCGCAGCCGCTGATCTTCTCAACGCTAACATCATCGCCCGCGATTTGGGCCTCAAAGAGCAGTCGCAAGTTGAAGACGTGACACCTGATAAGGGAGATCGCGATAAGCGCCGCTCTCGTATCAAGGAGCTATTCAACCGTGGAACTGGACGCGATTCTTGATAACCTGAGCGACGAAGAGCAAATCGAATTGCTCGAGCTACTCGAAGAAGAAGAGAACTACCGAAATACACACTTGCTATATGAGTTTACGCCATACAGCAAACAGCGTGAGTTCATCGACGCAGGTCATGACTATCCAGAGCGATGTTTTATGGCTGGTAACCAGCTTGGTAAGTCATTTACTGGCGCTGCTGAAGTCGCGTTTCACCTTACCGGGCGATACCCGGGAACGAAAGGTTATCCGGCTGATGGTAAATATGGCGGAGAGTGGAAAGGTAAGCGTTTCTATGAGCCAGTTGTCTTCTGGATTGGCGGTGAAACAAACGAGACTGTAACCAAAACGACTCAACGCATCCTGTGCGGGCGTGTCGAAGAGAATGATGAACCTGGCTATGGGTCAATCCCGAAAGAGGACATCATTAGCTGGAAGAAGTCTCCGTTCTTCCCTAATCTTGTTGATCACCTTCTTGTTAAGCACCACACGCCAGAAGGCGTCGAAGATGGCATCTCAATATGCTACTTTAAGCCTTACTCACAGGGCCGCGCCCGCTGGCAGGGCGACACAATTCACGGTGTCTGGTTTGACGAAGAGCCGCCATATAGCATCTATGGCGAAGGTCTTACCCGTACAAACAAATACGGGCAATTCTCAATTCTGACGTTTACCCCGCTGATGGGGATGTCTGACGTTGTTACCAAGTTCCTGAAGAATCCCAGTAAGTCGCAGAAAGTGGTCAACATGACAATCTATGACGCTGAGCACTACACCGACGAGCAGAAAGAGCAAATCATCGCATCCTATCCTGAGCATGAGAGAGAGGCGCGTGCTCGCGGTATTCCTACGATGGGTAGCGGTCGAATATTCCAGATACCGGAAGAGACGATTAAGTGCCAGCCGTTTGAGTGTCCCGATCACTTCTATGTTATCGACGCTCAGGACTTCGGCTGGAACCACCCGCAAGCTCACATTCAGCTTTGGTGGGACAAAGACGCAGATGTTTTCTATCTGGCGCGTGTATGGAAGAAATCAGAGAACACTGCCGTTCAGGCATGGGGTGCTGTTAAGTCGTGGGCTAACAAAATACCTGTCGCGTGGCCTCATGACGGTCACCAACACGAAAAGGGCGGTGGTGAGCAACTTAAAACCCAATATGCGGACGCCGGGTTCTCTATGCTTCCCGAACACGCAACGTTCCCGGATGGCGGTAACTCAGTAGAGTCAGGCATTAGTGAACTTCGTGACCTGATGCTTGAAGGAAGATTCAAAGTATTCAACACATGCGAACCATTTTTTGAAGAGTTCCGCCTATATCATCGCGATGAGAACGGCAAGATTGTCAAGACCAACGATGATGTGCTCGATGCTACTCGCTACGGCTACATGATGCGCCGCTTCGCCAGGATGATGCGCGATATCAGAAAGCCGAAAGAAAAGAAAATCCCCGCACCGATTAGACCAGTACGCAGAGGACGATAATGGCCGACAATAAAAACAGGCTGGAGAGCATCCTGTCGCGCTTTGATGCGGACTGGACAGCCAGCGATGAAGCCAGAAGGGAGGCCAAGAATGATCTCTTCTTCTCCCGCGTATCTCAGTGGGATGACTGGCTATCACAATACACAACCCTGCAGTATCGCGGGCAGTTCGATGTTGTACGTCCAGTGGTGCGCAAGCTCGTTTCTGAGATGCGTCAGAACCCTATTGATGTTCTGTATCGTCCAAAGGATGGAGCAAGTCCTGACGCTGCTGATGTGTTGATGGGCATGTATCGCACCGACATGCGGCACAATACGGCGAAAATTGCTGTCAACATAGCCGTTCGTGAGCAGATTGAAGCAGGCGTGGGTGCGTGGCGTCTGGTCACTGACTACGAAGACCAAAGTCCAACTAGCAACAATCAGGTTATCCGTCGAGAGCCTATCCATAGTGCCTGCTCCCATGTTATCTGGGACAGCAACAGCAAACTGATGGACAAGTCTGACGCCCGTCACTGCACAGTTATCCACTCAATGAGCCAGAATGGTTGGGAGGATTTCGCAGAAAAATACGACCTCGATGCTGATGATATTCCATCATTCCAGAACCCCAACGATTGGGTGTTTCCATGGCTGACGCAGGACACAATTCAGATCGCTGAGTTTTACGAAGTGGTCGAGAAGAAAGAGACGGCGTATATCTACCAAGACCCGGTTACGGGTGAGCCGGTAAGCTACTTTAAGCGCGATATTAAAGACGTCATCGACGACCTGGCTGATAGTGGATTTATCAAAATTGCAGAGCGCCAGATTAAGCGTCGCCGGGTATACAAATCGATTATCACCTGCACCGCAGTA
Organism: Salmonella sp. A29-2; assembly: GCF_020150755.1. NCBI lineage: Bacteria > Pseudomonadati > Pseudomonadota > Gammaproteobacteria > Enterobacterales > Enterobacteriaceae > Salmonella > Salmonella sp. A29-2. The sequence continues at coordinate 1,461,497 of NZ_CP083731.1, forward strand.
CTGAAAGACAAGCAGCTCATTGCTGGCGAGCATATCCCCATTGTTCCGGTATTCGGAGAGTGGGGCTTCGTTGAAGATAAAGAAGTGTATGAGGGTGTCGTCCGCCTGACAAAAGACGGTCAGCGTCTGCGCAACATGATTATGTCCTTCAACGCCGATATCGTGGCCCGTACTCCGAAGAAGAAGCCGTTCTTCTGGCCTGAGCAGATTGCAGGCTTTGAGCATATGTACGACGGTAACGACGATTACCCGTACTACCTGCTCAATCGCACTGATGAAAACAGCGGAGAAATGCCAACTCAGCCGCTGGCATATTACGAAAATCCGGAAGTTCCACAGGCCAATGCCTATATGCTGGAAGCTGCAACCAGTGCAGTAAAAGAGGTTGCAACGCTAGGTGTTGATGCAGAGGCGGTAAACGGTGGACAGGTAGCCTACGACACTGTTAACCAGCTAAACATGCGTGCTGACCTTGAGACATACGTGTTTCAGGATAATCTGGCTACCGCTATGCGCCGTGACGGTGAGATTTACCAGTCGATAGTTAACGACATCTATGATGTCCCTCGCAACGTGACAATCACCCTTGAGGATGGCAGCGAAAAAGAGGTTCAGCTAATGGCTGAGGTTGTTGACCTTGCTACTGGTGAACGACAGGTACTGAACGATATCAGGGGGCGCTATGAATGCTACACGGATGTTGGGCCATCATTCCAGTCCATGAAGCAGCAAAACCGCGCAGAAATTCTTGAGTTGCTCGGCAAGACGCCACAGGGAACGCCAGAATATCAACTGCTGTTGCTTCAGTACTTTACCCTGCTTGATGGTAAAGGTGTCGAGATGATGCGTGACTATGCCAATAAGCAGCTTATTCAGATGGGCGTTAAGAAACCAGAAACGCCTGAAGAGCAGCAATGGTTAGTAGAGGCGCAACAAGCCAAACAAGGTCAACAAGACCCGGCAATGGTTCAGGCTCAGGGCGTACTCCTGCAGGGGCAGGCTGAACTGGCTAAAGCTCAGAACCAGACACTGTCCCTGCAAATCGATGCAGCTAAAGTCGAAGCGCAGAACCAGCTTAACGCTGCCAGAATTGCAGAAATCTTCAACAACATGGACCTCAATAAACAATCTGAGTTTAGGGAGTTCCTTAAAACTGTTGCTTCATTCCAGCAGGACCGCAGCGAAGACGCTCGCGCAAATGCTGAGTTACTCCTTAAAGGCGATGAACAGACGCACAAGCAGCGAATGGACATTGCCAACATCCTGCAATCGCAGAGACAAAATCAACCTTCCGGCAGTGTAGCCGAGACACCTCAATAAGAGAGAGTTAATCATGGAACCAACCACCGAAATTCAGGCAACTGAAGACTTAACCCTGTCCGGCGATTATGCAGCGGCATCTGCTGATAGCTTAGTTGTCGATAATGCCAACGACAATGCAGGTCAGGAAGGGGGCTTTGAGATTGTCCTGAAGGACGATGAGACAGCACCAAAACAAGACCCGGCAAAGAACGCAGAATTCGCCCGCCGCCGCATCGAGCGCAAACGACAGCGCGAGCTTGAGCAGCAGATGGAAGCAGTTAAACGCGGAGAATTGCCGGAGAGTTTACGGGTAAACCCTGACCTTCCACCTCAGCCGGATATTAATGCCTATCTGTCAGAAGAAGGCCTGGCCAAATATGACTATGACAACAGCCGTGCGCTTGCCGCTTTCAATGCTGCTAATACCGAATGGCTAATGAAAGCGCAGGACGCCCGCAGCAATGCCGTAGCAGAACAGGGCCGCAAGACTCAGGAGTTTACCCAGCAATCAGCGCAATACGTCGAAGCTGCCCGCAAACACTATGACGCGGCGGAAAAGCTCAATATCCCTGACTATCAGGAGAAAGAAGACGCATTTATGCAACTGGTTCCGCCTGCGGTTGGGGCCGACATTATGCGCCTGTTCCCGGAGAAGTCCGCCGCGCTCATGTATCACCTGGGTGCAAACCCGGAGAAAGCCCGCCAGTTACTGGCGATGGATGGGCAGTCCGCGCTGATTGAACTCACTCGACTATCCGAACGCTTAACTCTCAAGCCTCGCGGTAAACAAATCTCTTCCGCTCCCCCTGCTGACCAGCCGATTACCGGTGATGTCAGCGCAGCAAATAAAGATGCCATTCGTAAACAAATGGATGCTGCTGCGAGCAAGGGAGATGTGGAAACCTACCGCAAGCTAAAGGCAAAACTTAAAGGAATCCGATAATGGCAGGTCTTAACGAAGGTCAAATTGTTACACTGGCGGTGGATGAGATTATTGAAACCATCTCCGCAATCACTCCAATGGCGCAGAAAGCCAAGAAATACACCCCGCCCGCAGCTTCTATGCAGCGCTCCAGCAATACCATCTGGATGCCTGTAGAGCAGGAGTCCCCCACTCAGGAGGGTTGGGATTTAACTGATAAAGCGACAGGGTTACTGGAGCTTAACGTCGCGGTAAACATGGGAGAGCCGGATAACGACTTCTTCCAGTTACGCGCAGATGACTTGCGAGACGAGACTGCGTATCGTCACCGCATCCAGTCCGCAGCTCGCAAACTGGCTAACAACGTTGAGCTGAAAGTCGCAAACATGGCCGCCGAGATGGGGTCATTGGTTATCACTTCGCCGGATGCAATCGGCACTAATACCGCAGACGCATGGAACTTTGTGGCCGATGCAGAAGAGCTGATGTTCTCCCGCGAACTTAACCGCGACATGGGGACATCGTACTTCTTCAACCCACAGGACTACAAAAAGGCGGGTTATGACCTGACTAAGCGCGATATCTTCGGGCGCATTCCTGAAGAAGCGTACCGCGATGGCACTATCCAGCGTCAGGTTGCTGGCTTCGATGATGTCCTGCGCTCTCCGAAACTTCCTGTGCTGACCAAATCCACCGCAACTGGCATCACTGTATCCGGTGCGCAGTCCTTCAAGCCTGTCGCATGGCAACTGGATAACGATGGCAACAAAGTTAACGTTGATAACCGTTTTGCTACCGTCACCCTGTCTGCAACTACCGGCCTGAAACGCGGCGACAAAATTTCTTTTACTGGCGTGAAGTTCCTTGGTCAGATGGCTAAGAACGTACTGGCGCAGGACGCGACTTTCTCCGTAGTTCGCGTTGTTGATGGTACTCACGTTGAAATCACGCCGAAGCCTGTAGCACTGGATGATGTTTCTCTTTCTCCTGAGCAACGGGCATACGCCAACGTTAACACCTCGCTGGCTGATGCAATGGCGGTGAACATCCTGAACGTTAAGGATGCTCGCACCAACGTGTTCTGGGCTGATGACGCCATCCGTATTGTGTCTCAGCCCATTCCGGCTAACCACGAACTGTTTGCAGGTATGAAAACTACCTCATTCAGCATCCCGGATGTCGGCCTTAACGGTATCTTCGCTACGCAGGGTGATATTTCCACCCTGTCCGGCCTGTGCCGTATTGCGCTGTGGTACGGCGTAAACGCGACACGACCGGAAGCAATCGGTGTTGGCCTGCCTGGTCAGACTGCGTAACTAACAGGGGCTTAGGCCCCTTTTTTATTTGAGGTGACATATGGGCGTAATGCTATATAAGCAGGGTCGTGGAACGAAGGTATGGGGCAAGGAAGTTCAGGCTAAAGTTGTCGATGACGGCGACGTAGAAGATCACCTTGCCGATGGTTGGGTTAAGCATCCAAATGAGGTGCCGGAGACTAATGACGAGCCAATCGGCGATTCAGGCGTGGTCAAGAAAGACATGGGTGAAGTATCTGATGGATACCACACCTTTAACGAACTATATGCACATCGAGTGCGCCTGTTTTCAACACTAATGAATGCCTTCCGCGAAAGCGCATGGTGGAGCTTCCAGCATCATGACGGCGAGCAATGGGATGGATGGGTGTTAGCTGGCATCGACACCCCAGAAGGCGCGGTAACATACCACCTCCCAGAGAGTGAAATTGAACATCTGCCTAAAGGCACGGAAATTGAGTTTGGCAAGGAATGGGACGGCCACACGGCAGATGATGTGTTGAATCGTCTGCTAAGCCTGCGACCGAAAGAACCGGCAACCAAAGAACGCAAAAAGCCAGGACCAAAGCCTAAGGCGGAAAGCGATGCAGATAAAGACTAAAGGCGATCTGGTCAGGGCGGCGCTGCGTAAGCTTGGTGTAGCATCAGATGCAACTCTCACTGATGTTGAGCCACAGTCTATGCAGGATGCCGTAGATGACCTCGAAGCGATGATGGCCGAATGGTATCAGGACGGAAAGGGCATCATCACCGGCTATGCATTCTCAGGTGATGATAATCCTCCCGCTGAAGGTGACGACCACGGCCTTCGCTCCAGTGCAGTCAGCGCAGTATTCCACAATCTGGCCTGCAGAATTGCGCCGGATTATGCGCTTGAGGCTACCGCCAAAATTATCGCAACCGCTAAATATGGGAAGGAGCTTCTCTATAAGCAGACCGCCATCGCCAGAGCAAAAAGAGCTACTTACCCGTCACGTATGCCAACTGGCAGTGGAAACAGTTTCGCCAATCTGAACGAATGGCATTATTTCCCCGGAGAGCAGAATGCCGATTCAACAACTCCCCATGATGAAGGGAATGGGTAAAGACTTCAAGAATGCCGACTACATTGATTACCTACCAATCAATATGTTGGCCACACCGAAAGAAGCCCTCAACTCATCGGGTTATTTACGCTCATTCCCAGGCATAGCGAAGCGAAACGATGTAAATGGTGTATCGCGTGGTGTTGAATACAATACCGCTCAGAACGCCGTATATCGCGTCTGTGGTGGGAAGCTCTACAAAGGCGAAACCGTAGTCGGAGACGTTGCCGGGGCAGGCCGCGTATCTCTTGCTCACGGTCGTACTTCTCAGGCGGTAGGTGTGAACGGTCAGCTCATCGAGTACCGATACGATGGCGCCGTTAAGACGATGGCAAACTGGCCTGCAGACAGCGGATTCACGCAGTATGAGTTAGGTTCAGTCCGTGACATTACTCGCTTACGTGGGCGTTATGCGTGGTCAAAAGACGGCACTGATTCATGGTTTATCACTGACCTTGAAGACGAATCGCATCCTGACCGATACAGCGCACAATATCGCGCAGAATCGCAGCCGGACGGCATCATCGGTATCGGCACATGGCGAGACTTCATTGTCTGCTTTGGTTCATCGACGATTGAATATTTTTCCCTGACTGGTGCAACCACCGCTGGCGCTGCGTTGTATGTCGCACAGCCATCGCTGATGGTACAGAAGGGCATTGCCGGAACATACTGTAAAACGCCATTCGCTGATTCATATGCATTCATCAGTCACCCGGCTACTGGCGCACCTTCCGTCTACATCATCGGGTCAGGGCAGGCTTCACCAATTGCGACGGCCAGTATTGAGAAAATTATCCGCTCATACACGGCTGATGAACTGGCAACCGGGGTGATGGAAGCGTTGAGGTTCGATTCGCATGAACTGCTGATTATCCATCTCCCGCGTCATGTGCTGGTTTACGATGCCTCATCAAGCCAGAACGGGCCGCAATGGTGCGTACTGAAAACAGGTTTATACGACGATGTTTATCGTGCCATCGATTTCATGTACGAAGGAAACCAGATTGCGTGTGGCGACAAGTCAGAAGCGGTGACAGGGCAGTTGCAATTCGACATTAGTAGCCAGTACGACAAGCAGCAAGAACACCTGTTGTTTACACCCCTATTCAAAGCGGACAATGCCAGATGCTTCGACCTCGAAGTTGAATCATCCACTGGTGTTGCTCAATACGCTGACCGCCTGTTCCTGTCTGCAACCACAGACGGAATCAATTACGGTCGCGAACAGATGATTGAGCAGAATGAGCCGTTTGTGTACGACAAGAGAGTTTTATGGAAGCGTGTAGGTCGTATTCGTCGATTAATCGGATTCAAACTGCGGGTAATCACCAAATCACCTGTAACACTATCCGGGTGTCAAATTCGTCTGGAGTAACATATGGCAGACCCGTCACTTAATAAGCCTGTCGTGGTTCAGGCTACACGCATTGATGCATCTATTCTCCCTCGTAACATATTCAGTCGGTCTTACCTTCTGTATGTCATAAATCAGGGTACTGATGTTGGCGCTATTGCGGGAAAGGCAAACGAAGCAGGGCAAGGCGCCTATGACGCGCAGGTAAAGAACGATGAGCAGGATGTTGAGCTTGCAGACCACGAAGAGAGAATTCAACAGTTACGCATCGACGTAGACGACCATGAAATACGTATTACTGCAAATGCCAATGCAATTGCGGTACTGGATGTCAGACTAACCACGGCTGAAGGCAAAATAGTCACCTTGCAGGCTGATGTCAGTGCTCTTGATGGTAGGGTTACGGCTGCTGAAAGCACTATTTCTTCATTGCAGGCTGATTACGTATCGAAGTCAGCAACTGCTTCTCAATCGCTGGCGTCACCTCTCAACGTGACAACGTCCTATTCAGTTGGCGGCACTAAAGTTATCGGTGCGCGACAGACAGGATGGACAGCAGCAACCGGAGCAGCACTTCTCGGCACATTCAACGCTAACCAGGCATACACGGTCAGTGCCACATATACGCAGTCTGAGGTATCAGCTATGGCTAACGGATTGCAGCAGGCGCGGCAGCGTATCAAAGCTCTCGAAGATGCAATACGAACTCATGGATTGATCAACTGATGATTACATTCACTCCCACCCGAAACATCGACCTGATAGAAACGGTCGGCAACCATCCCGACATCATAGCCGGGAGTAACAACGGTGACGGATACGACTACAAGCCTGAGTGCCGCTATTTCGAAGTGAACGTACATGGTCAGTTCGGTGGCATCGTGTATTACAACGAGATTCAGCCGCTGACCTTTGACTGCCACGCCATGTATCTGCCTGAGATTAGAGGATTCAGTAAGGAAATCGGGCTGACGTTCTGGCGATACATTCTCGCCAACACCACCGTTCAGTGCGTTACATCATTTGCTGCACGCAAATTTCGCCACGGTCAGATGTACTGCGCAATGATTGGCCTTAAGCGTGTAGGAACCATCAAGAAATACTTCAAAGGCGTGGATGACGTGACGTTTTACAGCGCCACACGCGAAGAACTAATCGACTTCCTGAATCACGGGAGATAAACATGTTATATGCATTTAAGCTGGGCAGAAAACTGCGCGGAGAGGAACCTTATTGCCCTGAAAAAGGCGGGAAAGGTGGGTCCGATAAAAGCGCAAAGTATGCAGCAGAAGCTCAGAAGTATGCCGCAGACCTGCAGAATCAGCAGTTCAACACCATCATGAACAACCTGAAACCGTTTACTCCTCTGGCTGAGAAGTATGTCGGCAGCCTCGAGAACTTATCGTCTCTGGAGGGGCAAGGTCAGGCGCTTAACCAGTATTACAACTCTCAGCAGTACAAAGACCTTGCAGGTCAGGCTCGCTATCAGAGTCTGGCGGCAGCGGAAGCAACAGGTGGATTAGGCTCCACCGCAACCAGTAATCAGTTAGCAACAATCGCACCAACGCTTGGTCAGCAGTGGCTGTCTGGTCAGATGAACAACTACCAGAATCTGGCAAATATTGGTCTTGGCGCTCTTCAGGGACAGGCAAACGCCGGGCAGACATATGCCAACAACATGAGCCAGATTTCACAGCAAAGCGCAGCACTGGCGGCGGCAAACGCTAACAGACCTTCCGGCCTTCAATCTGCAATAGGCGGGGCTGCCTCTGGAGCAATTGCTGGAGCACAGCTTGGCAGCATTGTGCCTGGTATTGGTACTGGTATTGGTGCCGCTGTTGGCGGCGGTCTTGGTCTTCTTGGTTCACTGTTTTAAGGGTTAATCAATGGCTACGTGGCAACAGGGTATTAATTCTGGTGGGTTTCTTGCTGGCATCGGTGCGCAAAATGAGAATGCGCCAAAGGCAAGCGACATTAACGCAACGCTTGGTCTGATCCGCGAAAACAATGAACTGGCTCGATCAGGTGCAAATAACGTTGGTCTGACCGCGTTACGTGGTCTGGCTGGAGTTGCTGATATTTATAAGCAGGAACAGCAACAGAAAGCGATTAGTGCGTTCAATAAGGTTCACGCTGATGCATGGGCTTCTGGTGATCCATCGGGACTATTTAAGTTTGCCCAGGAAAATCCAGCGTTTGTTGCACAGGCACAACAGGCGTTTTCCGGTCTTAATGAGCAGCAACGCAACGATATGGGCGATTTAGCCATGAGGGCTAACGTCGCTCTTTCTCAGGGACCGGAAGCCTACAGTAAATTCATTACTGACAACAAGGACAGGTTAAATCGCGTTGGTGCTAATGCTGACTGGATGATTCAGACAGGTATCCAGAATCCAGAGCAGCTATCACACATGCTGACTACTATGACGCTAGGGGCTGTTGGTCCGGATAAAATGCTGGATTATCAGGATAAGATGGTTGGTCGCCAACTTGAGAAAGGGCGATTGGATGAAAGCATCCGTCAGGCTGACATGGAGAACGCGAGAGGATGGGCAAATATCCAAAACGCTCAACTAGACAGGGCTCAGCGGGCACAAATGCATAATGATAACGTAGCCCTGAAGTTGCAGGAATTAGGGATGAAACAACAGGAAAGCGGAAAGATTGACCCAAAACTTGTTCGAGATCTGAATAGTGATATTAATGGGTTCTCAAAGAATTATTCTGCAATGCGCAGTGCTTCTGACAACCTACAAGCCCTTGGGAAGCGCAACACTCCAGCCGCGCAGTTGGGAATGATTTTCAACTATATGAAATCGCTGGATCCGCAATCTGTGGTACGCGAAGGTGAGCAAGTGCAGGTAAAACGCACTGATGGAATATTCGGCACACTTGGTAACTATGTTAGCCAATTATCTAACGGCAAGATGCTGAATAATGAGCAAGTCCAGGACTTAATCAATACCTCAAAACTGATGGCAAATACTGAAGGCGAAAAGTTTAACCAGCAAATGGATGATTATCTTTCAACTTATGGAGATTCTCTCCCCAGCGGACTAACTAAGCAATTGCAATCCAGAAAAGCCAAGCTGTATGAAGATATTCAGCAGCCTGCGCAACAACAGACACAACAAGCAACATCTGGCGGTCAAACATTTCGAGAAGGTATGACCGCGAAAAATCCTAAAACTGGTCAGAAAATTATTTACAGGAACGGACAATGGCAACCAATGTAGGTTTACCAGAGGGGTTTGTTCTGGATGAACAGCCTGATAACTCACAACTTCCTGATGGCTTTGTGCTTGATTCCCAACCAGAACAGCAGCAATCTCCTTTGGTTTCACCAGAGGAAAATTCCAGACAGGAAAATGTTGTTAATAATGCTAACGGTTTCGACCGTTTTATGTATGGCGTTCTCAGTGGATTGATGGATGTTGGTAAAGGTGTTGGCCTGTTTCAGGATATGACACCAGAAGAGCAAGCCGCAATTCAGTCTCTACAGCAGAAGTTAGCGGCAAAACCATCAACCGCACAAGATGTTGGTGAGTTCGTTGGACAAGCAGCACCATTTGTTAGTGGTGGTGGGATTATTTCTCAGGTTCCGAAAGGGGCGGCAAGGCTGGCTGCCGCCGCAGGGCTTGGTGCTGGAGAAGGGGCTATTGTAGCCAATGGAACAAATAGCGATGTTGCTTCCGGCGCTGCTATTGGCGCTGTGGCTGGCCCTGTAGCCGAGATTGTTGGTCCAGCGATTGGGAAGATTGCAGGAAAAATTAAAAATAGTGCCGGGGATATTTATCGTTCATCCGTAGGGATGGGTAGTAAATCATCTAAAGCAACGTTAAAGAAAGCTGCTGGCGCAATGGATAATAAATTTATTGGTGGGCAACGTGCTATTCAAGATTTCGCCGATGAAGTTAATCCTGATTTTAACGCGATAAATGCTATTCGTGAGCTAGAACTGGAAAATTATGCCACTCCAGGCATGATCTCTAATAATCCTTCTGTCAGGGCTCTTGATAATGCAGTGGCAAGTCTTCCTGGAACGGAGATTAGTGAGGCGCATAAGCGTTTTATTACTGAATTAGGAAGAAAAGCTGATGAAATGATAACTTCATTTGGGGGAAGCCTTGATAAGCAACTGGTTTCTGACAGGCTTGCAGATAATTTTGATAAAACCATTTCATCATTACAAAATCAGTCAGATAACATCTACAACAAAATTGCCGAAAAGGTTCCGGTAAGAGACCGGATTGAGGCAACTAATACGTTGAATTTTTTAGAGGATTTTGCTGATGACATAGGGGGAATTGATGAATTATCTCCAATAATGAAGCGGACATTGAACCGACTTGATCCAAACACCTTGCCAACGTATGGGCGTTTAGATCTCGCTAGAAAGCAGGTGGGGCAAGCTATTGGCAAAGGCTCTGGTCCATTCAAGGATGAAGAAACAGGTGTTCTTAAAAAGTTATATGCAGCTATAACAGATGACCAACAGGCTGTCGCAGAAAAATATGGCGCAGGGGAGTTATGGACGCTTGGTAAGGAGTTGGTAAAAAAACGAAAATCCATTGAAGATGATGCCGTAACCGTTTTGGGTAGAAAACTTCAGCAATCAGCAATTCCAAAAGTTGAAAGTGCCGTTGTTAATATGGCAAAAGGAAACGGTGGTGACTTTAGGCAATTAATGAAGTCAATTCCAAAGGATATGCGGCAGGAAGTTGCGCTCACCTCAATGAATAAAGCATTTACCAGCTATGCTAAATCACCAGGTCAGCAATTAGGGGTTGATGGATTTGTAAAATGGTATAACGGAATGTCACGCAATGGGGCCAATATGAAGGCTCTCCGTGATGCTATTGGCACAGATGCATCAAAGCGCCTTGATACGATTTATCAAGCAGCCAAGGCTATGAATAGACTCAATACTGGTAAGCAGTATGCTAGCAGCCTTGTGGATCAGCAAGTTAATAACTTTCTGAAGGAAAAGGGTAGTCTAGCAAAAATTTATGGAATAGCCTCAAAAGCTGCGGCGGCGGAAGGTGTTACAAGCTTATCTGGTCTTCCTGGTGTAGGTGCAACAGGGGTGATAACGTCCGCATTGATGTCAGGGAAAACAAGCAGGATAAAGGCTGCTGATGCTCTACTGTCTTCTCCTGAGTTTAAATCAATGCTATTTCGCCTGCAAAACGCACCAGTAGACAGAGCAGAAGTGAGACGCGTAATAGAAAGGAAACTGATGCAATCTGGGGCATTTAAGAGATGGGAGAAAACCTTATCAACAGATGAAGCAAAAACCATTGCCCGCACGGGGATTATTACATGGCTCGCTAGTGACAGTTAGTCAACTTTGGTTATTTTGCCTTCTTTTTCTTGATGAACTTTGCATCCATCATCTTTTGATAGCCAAACTAAAAACTTTAAAACCTTAAACACAAGTACGGCTACTGCAATGAAAGCACCAATCGCAATTATTGCTAGTGAAATTATTTGCATTGGTGCTTTTAATGCTGGGAAAACAGTGTAAATGAGCAAAAAAACAGCAATTATGATGAGCCATTGCTTCATGTTGTCCTCCCAGGCTTTATTGGTAAGATCACTGCTTTATTTTGGTATCATGGGTTTCACTAGCGGCTTCCTTCGCAGTCGGCTCAGAAACCTTGAAGTAAGATTGAATCTGCGGAAGCGTTATGATTACCGCAAGCATAGCGAGAACCGCACCAACGAGCCATTGGGTCGCGGTCATGGATGTTTTAATGCCATCAATTTGACCTTTGAGCCCTGCAACTTCGCCATTGCTAGCGAATATCTGTCCCTTAATTTCATTAAGTGACTGATTCATAGCTGTAAATTGCTTAGATTGGAATTCTCTGAAAGCTGAAATTTCAGCGCGCATGTTAGCAGATATTAACTCAATTTCTGCTTTGTTTTGACCAAGCTTCGCGTCAATCTCTTCTCTTGATGGGCTGCCCATAGCATGCTCCTCAGTGTATTGTTTTCCAAGATAAGCGATATTATTGTTTTTGGTTATATCATTCTTGGTAACTGGAGGCGAAGCATTGGACTTTTCTCCGAAGCCACCTGTCGACCCCATACGACCAAGTGTTCTCTTTTTCTCCGCTGCATGATCAGCATTTACGGCAGGAAAAGTAATCATGGCTCTGTCAGCTTAATTTTTTTGATTCTTCGTGTTGAGAAACTATATACTTAGCCAGTTCAAGAAGTTGATTTTCACTCATGCGAATGTTGGCAATTTGGTATCTAACTGGCTGAATCTCCTCATTATTAACCCAGTCTGAAACATGCTTAAAAAATGCTATTGAACCAAATCTTGCTCCGACATCCCCAAAAGACGAGTAAGCAAATCCATCAGCATACTCATTTACAGCATCACTTGAGTCCTTGAAGATGGTTTCTCTGAAGTTCACTTTGGTATCTGTCATATTTATTTATCCTTACCATACATGGTCTTTAGCGTCTCAACATCGTGTTCAAGATCTATCAATCGTGATGCTATAGTTGCAAGGTCTAGTGCTTGAATGTGTTTATTTTTTTCGGTCCACGCTTCAAGTGCCGCGACCATCTCAGCATTTAATGAACGAGAATTAGCCTCAGCCAGTTCAATAAGACGTTCCTTTATCTCTACAGGAAGCCTCAGATTCACTTGAGGGTTTTTGTACTTACGATCAGACATCGGCGCATCCTGAATAATTTTTTACCACAGGATATGTAGGTATCTATTGACTATCAATGCGTACCTAAATACTATGTATGCGTACCACATACAACGGAGGATACAATGAAGGTTAAAACACTGCGTATGCCAGAGAAGCTAGAAAAAATTCTTGAAGAAAAAGCAAAGGAAGAGTGTCGCTCATTCAGTGCAGAAGTAATTAAACGGGTGCTGGACAGCCTGAAGAGGGAGGGGGTAACAGTGTGATTTGCTTGGATGCAGTAGTCAAAGAGATTGTGCTTACCATTTTGAGACCAAATTTTGTTCATGGCGAATCATTTGGCACGAACGAAAAATTGAGAAGAGAAAGAGTATTCAGTGGCAAGCGCACGTTTTCAGAAGTGATGCTTGATGCGGCAAAGAAATCAAAACAGTGAAGCCCCAACTGCTGGAACAGTCAGGGCTTCGGTATCAACAAATCGGATTAGGAAATATTGACATGAAAAGTATAGCAAAGGCACAAAACGATTTCACCATCTTCAAATTTGGCGACAGTGAAATTCGCGTCATTAACAAGTGCGGCGAGCCGTGGTTTGTAGCTAAAGATGTTTGTGATGCTTTAGCTTTGACTAACTCACGCAAGGCGCTTACTGCACTTGATGACGATGAAAAGGGAGTAACTTTAAGTTACACCCTTGGTGGTAAGCAGAATCTAAGCATTGTGAGCGAATCAGGTATGTATACATTGGTTCTGCGCTGCCGCGATGCAGTCAATAAAGGTTCGGTCCCGCACAAATTCCGCAAGTGGGTAACAGCAGAAGTTCTGCCTTCAATTCGCAAACATGGCGAGTATGTAAAAGGAAAGAAAACCACTGTTGAGGAAAGAACACCGCTACGCGATGCAGTAAACATGCTGGTAGGAAAGAAAGGACTTCGCTATGACGATGCATACAATATGGTTCATCAGCGTTTTGGTATTGACAGCATTGATGAACTTTCAATTGAACAAATCCCGCAAGCCGTAGAGTACATCCACAGGGTAGTGCTTGAAGGCGAATTCATCGGCAAACAAGAGAAGAAAACCAACGAGCTTTCTGCAAAAGAAGCAAACAGCCTTGTATGGTTATGGGATTATGCCAATCCGCTCACAGGCATTATTCCGCGAACTGTATCCGGCGCTAAAACAAATTCAATCGAACTATTCCGGCAGATGCTACGACTACGGTCATGAGTTCTCGTATGTTATCGGAATGGCGAGAGACGTTTTAATAAACCACACACGAGATGTTGATATTAATGAGCCAGACGGACCAACGAATCTTTCCGCATGGATGAGACTTAAGAATAAAGAATTACCTCCTTCAGTACATAACTACTGACAGATAACCAACGCAACGACCCAGCTTCGGCTGGGTTTTTTTATGCCCAAAATTCACCGTAGCCACGCTGCGGCGATTCCTTGTATCTGGAGCAAATTAAATGACAGATATCACTGCCAACGTAGTTGTTTCTAACCCTCGCCCAATCTTTACTGAATCCCGTTCGTTTAAAGCTGTTGCGAATGGGAAAATTTACATTGGTCAGATTGATACAGATCCGGTTAATCCTGCCAATCAGATACCCGTATACATTGAAAATGAGGATGGCTCTCACGTCCAGATTACTCAGCCGCTAATTATCAACGCAGCCGGTAAAATCGTATACAACGGCCAACTGGTGAAAGTTGTCACCGTTAAGGGTCATAGCATGGCTATCTATGATGCCTATGGTTGTCAGGTTGACTATATTGCTAACGTATTGAAGTATGACCCAGATCAGCTTGAATACAGGCTGAGCCAACCAGACGGTTATCTTTTGGTTGGTGGACTGGCCGAGCATTATAACCTTCCGGCTAAATTTGTCGTCGTCGACAACGAGCCATATAACGGTGATTTGAAAGCAGCACTTTCTGAGGCTGAAGCCGGTACTGTGTTTTGGCTTGGTAAAAAAACATACAACATTACCGGCCTGTACGGAACTGGCAGGAACACAGTTGAAAATATCTCTATTGTTGGCACTGGGATGCCTCAGTTATCTGATGATAAAACCAGATTTATCGATGGAACTGGGACAGTTATTCAAGGGGCGGTAAAGAATCAAGCGAGAGGGTTTAAAACCTTCAACCTTGGGATCGATGTTGGTGCTTATGTGTCTCAGAATGTGTATACAACGGAAACTTACGAGGACGCTCTTGTGCACTATGGTGTTGGTTCCAACGCCAATATAGAAATTGACAATGTCAAGACGCTGAGTTCAGTTAACGTTGCCAGTAAGCCAGGAACGCACAGCATTCTTCTTGAGCAATTATCCGGTGTAACCTTGGGTTACGTTGAGTGCATTGGTGGTTTTCATGGTCTAACGATTAAGTGTCAAAATTTGCAGGGCGGCATTGCTCATTGCTACGGCCAATATGGTGATGCATTTATCTTCAAATCAGATTCTGGTGGCGCATGCGCCAGTAACTATATGGAAAGAATTGCAGTTGGTCTTTATGACAACGCTGGCTGGCCTGACGTCACCATGGGTGGTATTTACGACGCCCACGATGATGTAACAATCGACAGAATTGGCATTGGTGAGTTAATTGTGCAGAACGCGTCATGGGGATTTATACCATCTGATGCCAATACCGGTTTCATAACAAACGTCAGCATTGGTAGATACTCTGCATTCAATGTCTATGGGAACTATTATTCATTAACCATTGATAATAAATGTGTTGGTTGGACTATTGGTGAGCACAGAATTAGCAATGCATCTGGCGGCATTCGTGTTCACCCGGACTCTGCAGAAATCAATATTGGAACCGGATCCGCAAAGGGGAATACTGAGAGTGGCTATGCGTTGGGAGGCAACAGTTTAAGTCACGGCGTGCTCTTTGCTAATGAGAATGGGAAGGCTGGAGTTGATTACCTCGGTGGTATTGGTTTTGATGCCTCTCTTGTCCGTGGTTATGTTAACGGAACGGTTCTTGTTTCAGGATATCCAGGCGTAAAAGACGGTAATCCTGTAAATGGGTGGGCTGATACTGGTGATTTTGACATGATGCTAACCGGCAAGACTGTGCAGATCACAGGTTCACTGACTCGCGGAACAGCTGCGGTTGCGTATAACACTATCGCTGCGTGCAGGCCTTTGAAGCGAGTGCCTGTCCCGGCATGGGGTGTTAGCGCGACAAGCTCTATGATCCCAGTTGAGTGTTATATTGAAACTAACGGTCAATTAAACGTAGCTGGGTTCGCCTCGATACCAACTGGCGGAACTGTATATTTCTCTGGACAATATTTAACAAAGTAAAGTTAGACATAATTGAGGCACACAAAGCTTTGTATCGGATTGCAAGGCTTTGTGTTGCTTCCCTACGACACCTTCTCATCAAGCCAGTCCGCCCAAAATTGCATCATTTCTCTGCGGGTAGCCAGATATGCAGCATGGTTGTAAACTGAGCGCGTCCCGCCGCTTACGTGTGCCAGCTGCATCTCTATTGCGTCGCTGTTCCAGTGCTTCTCGTTGAGTACCGTGCTGAATTGATGTCTGAAACCGTGTCCGCATGTCTGCCCTTCATATCCTATGCCGCGGATTACACCAAGGACGGCATTTTCGCTGATTGGCTTCTTCCTGTCATTCCTTCCCGGGAAGCAAAGTTCGTACTGTCCGGTGATTTGTTGCAGGAATTTGAAAAGCGCTGTAACTTGCTCTGACATTGGAACGACATGCAGTTTTCTTCCTTTCATGACTTCAGGGTCAACGGTGATCAGCCTGTTTTCAAAGTCAATTCCTGACCATACCAACGAACGTAACTCCACTGTTCGCATTGCTGTATAGTGAAGAACTTGAGCAGCAATCTTACCTATAACCCAGCCTCCATACCCATTCAGCGCCCTCTGGAATTCGTGAATGCGATGCATAGGTAGGAAAGGGTAGTTGTTTTTTCTGTAACCCTTCATTGCCCCAACAAGGTCTGGAGCCGGATTATATTTAGCTCTTCCGGTTACTATTGCGTAGCTGAAAACCTCGCCACACCTGCGACGAGCCTTATCAGCACGTTCCATCGCCCCTCTGTCCTCAAATAGCCTGATCACCTTCAGTAGCATCATCGGCTCCACCTCTTCCATTCTCAGATGTCCGATGAGTGGCAATATATCGCCAGTGAACATGTTCATCATTTCGTCAGCATATCCTTTCGACCATACCTTCGATTTATGAGCATGCCACTCCCTGAAGATATCACCGAACGAATCAGCTACTTCTTCCTTTTCCTTCTTCTTTATAGCCTGTTTCTGTTCTGATGGGTCCACGCCAGCAAGCAGCTTCATTTTCGCGTCAGATTGTTTTGCCCTGGCTTCGGTAAGAGAGATTTGCGGGTACGGTCCGATGACCAGTGTCTTTTCCTTGCCGTCGAAACGGTAACGCATTCGCCACACCTTTTTTCCTGATGGAGGTACGAACAGGAACAGGCCTCCAGAATCAGCAAGGCGATATGATTTTTCTGCAGGTTTTGCTGCGTCAATTTGCTTTACTGTGAGCATGTGGGCATAAATCCGTGGTCATTTTAACATGTGCCCACAATATGCCCGCATTAATGTGCGGCAGTCAACGATCCGCTACGAACGTCTAAGAACTTATTTTTGGTATAAGTAGTGATTATAAAGGGGATTCTAGAACTGTAACGAACGAGGAAGAACTGAAAAGTGGTGTCCCCTGCAGGAATCGAACCTGCAACTAGCCCTTAGGAGGGGCTCGTTATATCCATTTAACTAAGGGGACAACGCGGCGCCAGTATAGCGTTTTTTATTCGCCGGAGTAAGTGTAGCGCCGCCTGACTGGTTAAACCGTCGCCACTCAGCGCTGTTTTTCCGCTTTTTTTCGCTCCCGTTCCAGGCGCTCGCCGCGTAGCCTCGCTTCTTCCTTACGCTTATTGCTCATATCGTTGCGGATCTGCGCGTGGCTCATCAATGCGAAAATAAAGGTGCCGCCGCAGATATTTCCGGCAAGTGTGGGAAGGGCGAAGGGCCAGAGAAAGTCGCTCCAGGGCAGCGTGCCGTTGAAAACCAAATACAAAATTTCAACGGAACCGACGACAATATGGGTGGTATCGCCCAGCGCGATAAGCCAGGTCATCAAAATAATGACCACAATTTTTGCCCCGCCTGCAGCAGGAAACATCCATACCATTGTGGCGATGATCCAGCCAGAGATAATCGCGTTGGCAAACATCTCCGTTGGGCTATTTTTCATGACCTCCATACCAATTTTGACAAAGGCGTCGCGGGTCTCTTCATCAAATATAGGCATATATTCAAATGCCCACGCCGCAACCCCGGTGCCAATAAGGTTGCCCAATAAGACTACGCCCCATAAGCGCATCAGCAGGCCAACGTTACTCAGAGTGGGATTTTGCATTACCGGCAATACGGCGGTAACGGTATTTTCAGTAAATAATTGCTGGCGGGCCATGATGACAATGATAAAACCAAAGGTATAGCCGAGATTTTCCAGTAAAAAGCCGCCGGGAACGCCTTCAAGCTGCACGTGGAAAATCCCTTTCGCCAGGAGTGATGCCCCCATAGAAAGTCCTGCGGCAATGGCTGACCAGAGCAAAGCCATCGCATCGCGTTCCATCTCTTTTTCACCATCCTGGCGAATATGTTCATGAATCGCCATGGCGCGGGAAGGAAGACGATCTTCATCCACTTCAATCTCTTTACCGCTTTGTTTTTCTTCGCTTTCAACTTCCAGATCACTGCTTTGCCGGTTAATTTTATCGTCGTTAAGGCTATCCATGATGATCTCTGCTGATTAACACATATTAATAAAGCGTAGCGGTTTTTCATTTACCCAGGCCGGGGCATTCTCCGAAAAAATAAAAATGATCACGCTCGTTTTTATCTGTTTCGTTAGAATAGGGCCGTCACGTTGTTGCGTTACCAGGCTATGCTCAGAGCAATGAGATCGCGCATATAGACATCGTTTGACGTGCTGTTAAAATCGCTCACACCTAAACAGGCGGATACGGTAGCGTTCCGTCATGGATGGCAATCAGCGATAGCCATAATTCACAGGGAGACATCTATGAAGCTTCGCCTGTCGGCGCTGGCGCTGGGAACCACACTGCTGGTCGGGTGTGCGAGTTCCGGTACAGAACAGCAGGGGCGTTCAGACCCATTTGAAGGGTTTAACCGCACCATGTACAACTTCAACTTTAATGTGCTGGACCCGTATGTTGTTCGGCCGGTCGCGGTCGCCTGGCGTGATTATGTTCCACAGCCTGCGCGTAACGGTTTAAGTAATTTCACCGGCAACCTCGAAGAACCGGCGATCATGGTGAACTATTTCCTGCAGGGCGATCCTTATCAGGGTATGGTGCATTTCACCCGTTTCTTCCTGAACACCTTATTAGGGATGGGCGGCTTTATTGACGTCGCGGGAATGGCGAATCCTAAGCTGCAGCGCGTTGAACCGCATCGCTTTGGCAGTACGCTGGGCCATTATGGCGTGGGGTATGGGCCTTATATGCAACTTCCGTTCTACGGCAGCTTCACGCTGCGTGAAGATGGCGGGGATATGGCGGATACCTTGTATCCGGTGCTCTCGTGGTTGACCTGGCCAATGTCCATAGGAAAATGGACTATCGAAGGGATAGAAACCCGCGCGCAGTTGCTGGACTCCGATGGTTTGCTGCGCCAGTCTTCCGATCCTTATATTATGGTGCGCGAGGCGTACTTCCAGCGTCATGACTTTATCGCCAATGGCGGAAAACTCAAGCCGCAGGAAAACCCGAACGCGCAGGCGATTCAGGACGAACTCAAAGAGATCGACTCGGAATAAACGGCAGTAAATAAAAAGGTGAGCGCAATGCTCACCTTTTTGATCCGTTTCAGAAAGAGATTAGAACGCGTAGTTAAAGTTAGTACCGAACAGCCAGGCTTTCCCTTCAGATTCAAACTGATAAGGGCCTTCATTAATTTTCACGCTCTGACCATGCATATAAGAGACGCCAACGTCGACAGACGCATCTTTATTAAAGGCGTAAGTCGTACCGGCGCTCAGCCAGAAACGGTCCTGGTCCGGAATAGAGATAGAACGGTTTTGCGCTGGTACCGGGCTGTCATCGAAGGCGATACCGGTACGGAACGTCCAGTTGTCATCGTAGTAATAGGTGGTGCCCAACGCAATGCGGTAAGCGTCTTTAAAGCCTTCATGCTTCTCAAAGAGCGTATCGCCAGCGGTCGATTTTGCCTTCAATTCCTGGAACTGACTCCAGCTGGTATAGGCCAGGCTATAGTGGATGGCCCACTGTGGCGCCACACGGTTATAACCGGACACTTCCCACATTTCCGGCAGATTCAGCGTCAGGTAGCCTGACTGCGTCGCGCCACCGGTTGCCGTTGGGATAGGCAGGTTAAAGCGGTTTATAGCGATGGGAAGATCGCTACTGTAGTTGCCTTTAAAGTCAATTTTGACTTCCGAGCGGTAGGTCAGCGCGTAGCGGTTATTTTTATCCAGTTCATAAAGGATACCGGCATTCCAGCCAAAGCCCCACTGATTACCGTTCAGGTGGGCAATCTTGGTGTCGCTGGGAATCTGACCCGCGACCTGCGCCAGCGCCGGATTCTGTGCCGCGACCAACTGGCCTAAATCGCCCGCAAAACGTTCGATTTTCGCACGCGCGTATACCGCATCAAAGCCGAGGCCGAAGCTCCAGGCCTCATTTAAGCGATAAGCGCCGCTTAAATTCAGGTTCATGGTTTCAAGATCGGTCGTACCGCCTACCGAGCCGCCGGCGTATGTGTCGTTAAACTCTGTCGCCAGACCATAGTTAGAGGTAATAGAAGCCCCCCAGCCAAACTGATCGTTAATCGGGGCGACAAAATGGACGTTCGGCACCCAGGCCGTTGGCGCGATGTTATCCGCATCTAACGTCCGACGAGATGGCGATGTCCCGCTAATATTAACATCAGGATCAATATAAACCGCGCCCGCTGAAAACGTCGGGCGGTCAAACATAGTAATTAACGCCGGGTTGCGGCTAACGTTACCCGCATCATCTGCGATTGCGCCTTCACCCGAATAGGCCCGGCCAAGGCCAGAGGAAGAAAATTCGTTTAACTGAAAGCCTGCAGACCAGGCCTGGGTGGAGATGATTGCCACTGCGACTGCGAGAGCAGACTTTGTAAACAGGGTTTTCTGGCTCATGACCATAACCTCATTGATTATTTTTATACAAACTATGTTACATGCTGTAACAGGAGCGCGAAGTGTAGGGTCTGCGGTACGACTTAGAAATCAGACCAGTGGCGAGAGTATAGGTCTGACCAGCTAGAATGTTGCAAGTATGTTTATAAGTTTTTTCAATTGTGATCTTAGAAACGAGATCTGGCTGGCAAAATCGGCGGGCTTAACGGTCACCCGATCGCGCGATTTTTGTTTTAGATCATTTTTAAGTGTGATTTCGGTCACTTAACGCGTTTCCCACCATTAACGACTGGAGAGGCGAATGCCGGGAGCGTAAAATATCCCCATCGTTTATCTGGCACCCTGGGTGCAAATACAGAGGAAATCTACAATGAGTAAATGCAGTGCTGATGAAACCCCGGTTTGCTGCTGTATGGACGTTGGAACCATCATGGACAACTCCGATTGCACCGCGTCATACAGCCGCGTATTCGCTACCCGCGCAGAGGCTGAAGAGACGCTGGCGGCGTTAACCGAAAAAGCGCGTAGCGTGGAGTCTGAACCTTGCCAAATTACGCCAACCTTTACCGAGGAATCCGAAGGCGTTCGTCTGGATATTGATTTTGTTTTCGCCTGCGAAGCAGAAACGCTGATCTTCCAGCTCGGCCTGCGTTAATCCGTTCATTCACGACGCCTCCGTCATCATCTGGCGGAGGCGTTTTCTTTTTTTGTCGCTTCCCTTCACTGTGCCTTAGCTCCCACTTTCTTTTCTCTCTGCTTGGCTAAATGTAAAAAATTGGTTAAGACTGTGATCAGGTCAGACCACTAATTTATTTTTTTACAGGGGAGTACTATGCGTCAGGCTTTACCGTTGGTCACCCGTCAGGGCGATCGCATTGCTATTGTCAGTGGGTTACGAACCCCCTTTGCTCGTCAGGCCACTGCATTTCATGGTATTCCCGCTGTTGATCTCGGCAAGATGGTGGTAGGCGAGCTGCTGGCGCGCAGTGAAATTCCAGCCGATGCCATTGAGCAACTGGTTTTTGGTCAGGTAGTACAAATGCCGGAAGCGCCCAACATTGCGCGCGAAATTGTGCTGGGTACGGGGATGAATGTTCATACCGATGCCTATAGCGTAAGCCGCGCCTGCGCCACCAGTTTTCAGGCGGTAGCGAATGTGGCGGAAAGCCTGATGGCCGGCACGATACGCGCGGGTATCGCTGGCGGCGCAGATTCGTCGTCGGTACTGCCAATAGGCGTGAGTAAAGCCCTGGCGCGGGTACTGGTTGATGTCAATAAAGCCCGGACGACCCGCCAACGGCTG
Source organism: Salmonella sp. A29-2 (assembly GCF_020150755.1). Classification (NCBI taxonomy): domain Bacteria; kingdom Pseudomonadati; phylum Pseudomonadota; class Gammaproteobacteria; order Enterobacterales; family Enterobacteriaceae; genus Salmonella; species Salmonella sp. A29-2. The sequence continues at coordinate 1,483,690 of NZ_CP083731.1, forward strand.
ACGCTTTTTTCTCGTCTGCGCTTACGCGACCTGCTGCCCGTTCCTCCCGCCGTTGCTGAGTATTCCACCGGTCTGCGCATGGGCGATACCGCCGAACAGATGGCGAAAACGTATGGTATTACGCGTGAACAGCAGGACGCGCTGGCGCATCGTTCACATCAGCGCGCCGCGCAGGCATGGGCGGAGGGCAAACTGGCGGAAGAAGTGATGACGACCTATGTGCCGCCGTATAAAAACCCCTTTGCAGAAGACAACAACATTCGCGGCGCCTCCACGCTGGCGGACTACGCTAAACTGCGTTCCGCTTTTGACAGAAAACATGGCTCCGTGACCGCCGCCAACAGTACACCGCTGACCGACGGCGCTGCCGCCGTTATTCTGATGACCGAATCCCGCGCTAAAGAGCTGGGGCTGCACCCGCTTGGTTATCTGCGCAGCTACGCCTTTACCGCTATTGATGTCTGGCAGGACATGCTATTGGGGCCGGCCTGGTCAACGCCGCTGGCGCTGGAGCGGGCCGGGTTGACGATGGCCGATCTGACGCTTTTCGACATGCATGAAGCGTTTGCCGCTCAGACTCTGGCGAACTTACAACTGCTGGGCAGCGAACGATTTGCCCGTGAGGTGCTTGGTCGTGCGCAGGCGATAGGGGAGGTGGATGACGCTAAATTCAACGTGCTTGGCGGCTCAATCGCCTACGGGCATCCTTTTGCCGCAACGGGCGCGCGGATGATAACCCAAACGTTGCATGAGTTACGGCGTCGGGGTGGCGGTTTTGGCCTGGTCACGGCCTGCGCGGCTGGCGGTCTTGGCGCGGCGATGGTTCTGGAGGCGGAATAATGACTACCACATCAGCTTTTATGCTTAACGTGCGTCTGGATAATGTCGCGGTTGTCGCTATTGATGTCCCTGGAGAAAAGGTGAACACCCTGAAAGCGGAGTTTGCCGCGCAGGTACGCGCCATCCTGAAGCAGATCCGGGAAAACAAAGCGTTGCAGGGCGTTGTTTTTATCTCAGCCAAAGCAGATAACTTTATTGCTGGCGCTGATATCAACATGATAGGTCACTGCCAAAACGCGCAGGAAGCGGAAACGCTGGCGCGTCAGGGGCAACAACTGATGGCGGAGATCCAGGCGTTGCCTGTTCCGGTTATCGCCGCCATTCATGGCGCCTGTCTGGGGGGCGGCCTTGAAATGGCGCTGGCCTGCCATCGGCGCATCTGTACCGATGACGTTAAAACCGTTCTTGGACTGCCGGAGGTACAGTTAGGGCTTTTACCGGGATCGGGCGGAACGCAGCGACTTCCACGGCTGGTGGGGGTCAGTACCGCGCTGGATATGATCCTGACAGGTAAACAGCTTCGCGCCAGACAGGCGCTTAAAGCCGGGCTGGTTGATGATGTGGTGCCGCAAACTATTTTACTGGAAGCGGCTGTCGAGCTGGCTAAAAAAGAACGCCTGGCGCAGCGGACATTACCGGTCCGTGAACGTATCCTGGCTGGGCCGCTGGGGCGCGCGCTGTTATTTCGCCTGGTGCGTAAAAAGACGGCGCAAAAAACGCAGGGTAATTATCCGGCGACGGAGCGGATCATTGATGTGATTGAAACCGGACTGGCGCAGGGCAGCAGTAGCGGCTATGACGCGGAAGCGCGCGCTTTCGGCGAGCTGGCGATGACGCCTCAATCGCAGGCGCTGCGCGCTATTTTCTTTGCCAGTACCGAGGTGAAAAAAGATCCCGGTAGCGATGCGCCGCCCGGCCCGCTGAACAGCGTGGGCATCTTAGGCGGCGGGTTAATGGGCGGCGGTATCGCCTGGGTTACGGCCTGTAAAGGCGGCTTGCCAGTACGAATTAAGGATATAAATACTCAGGGGATCAATCATGCTCTGAAGTACAGCTGGGATCTGCTTGAAACAAAAGTACGCCGCCGCCATATCAAAGCCAGCGAACGCGATAAACAGTTGGCGTTGATATCAGGTTCTACCGATTACCGTGGTTTCAGTCATCGTGATCTGGTCATTGAAGCGGTGTTTGAAGATCTGCCGTTAAAACAACAGATGGTGGCGGAAGTGGAGCAAAATTGCGCTGCTCACACCATTTTTGCCTCCAATACTTCTTCCCTGCCGATTGGCGATATTGCGGCGAATGCGGCCAGACCGGAACAGGTGATTGGATTGCACTTTTTTAGCCCGGTCGAAAAAATGCCGCTGGTTGAGGTCATTCCTCACGCGTCTACTTCCGCGCAGACCATCGCCACGACCGTTAAGCTGGCGAAAAAACAGGGTAAAACCCCGATAGTCGTCAGCGATAAAGCCGGGTTTTATGTTAACCGAATTCTTGCGCCGTATATCAATGAGGCGATTCGGATGCTGACTGAAGGCGAACGCGTCGAACATATTGACGCCGCCCTGGTAAAATTTGGTTTTCCGGTGGGGCCAATCCAACTTTTGGATGAGGTAGGAATCGACACGGGCACTAAAATTATTCCTGTGCTTGAGGCGGCGTATGGAGAACGTTTTAGCGCGCCTGCAAATGTTGTCGCTTCAATTTTGAATGACGATCGCAAAGGTAGAAAAAATGGTCGCGGTTTCTATCTTTATGGCGAAAAAGGGCGTAAAAGCAAAAAACAGGTTGACCCTGCTATTTATAAGCTTATTGGCGTGCAAGGGCAGAGTCGACTATCTGCGCAGCAGGTGGCAGAGCGCTGTGTCATGTTAATGCTTAACGAAGCGGCGCGCTGTTTCGACGAAAAAGTGATTCGCAGCGCGCGCGATGGCGATATCGGCGCCGTGTTTGGTATCGGTTTTCCGCCGTTTCTCGGTGGCCCGTTCCGCTATATGGATGCTCTCGGGCCGGGTGAAATGGTGGCGACATTACAGCGCCTGGCCGCACTTTACGGTCCTCGTTACGCGCCTTGTGAACAATTAGTGCGCATGGCGGAGCGCAGGGAGCATTTCTGGACGAATGGGGAAACTGACCAGGGAAATTGAGGTCAAAGAGAATATGAATCCGCACTGAATGCCTCCTTAGTGGCGAAATAATAATCAAGGATTGACTATACTTACGCCATTGAGGTAAAAAACAGCGTTTCATTCAGTGAATGGATAAGGCACAATGCCGGCCACCGCATTTTTGCCGCAGCCAATAGGGGCATGTGGTAAGCGTGTTGGTGAAACTGGTTAACAAAAGCGGTGCAATATGCAAGTTTTTATCATGCGTCACGGCGACGCAGCCCTCGATGCCGCCAGTGATTCGGTTCGTCCCTTGACCCCTTGTGGGTGTGACGAGTCTCGCCTGATGGCGAACTGGCTGAAAGGTCAAAAAGTGGATATCGAACGTGTTCTGGTGAGTCCGTTTCTTCGGGCCGAACAGACGTTAGATGTGGTCGGCGATTGTATGAATCTGCCGGCTCAGGTGGATGTCCTGCCGGAGCTAACGCCCTGTGGCGATGTCGGTCTGGTCAGCGCCTACCTCCAGGCGCTGGCCAATGAAGAGATCGGATCGGTGCTGGTGATTTCTCACTTACCTCTGGTCGGATACCTGGTATCTGAGCTTTGTCCGGGCGAAACGCCGCCGATGTTCACGACGTCCGCAATTGCCAACGTTACGCTTGATGAAAGCGGCAAGGGGACATTCAACTGGCAAATGAGTCCCTGCAATCTGAAAATGGCGAAAGCGATTTAATCTTTGCTGCCTGATGGCGCTTCGCTTATCAGGCCTACGACAGCGCTGGCTGTTCGTAGGCTGGATAAGCCGCTTGCGCCGCCATCCGGCAATTCCGCATCAGGGTAATTCGGGCGGTTGCCACTCTTCCACTTCAATCAACACCAGCAGCGCGGCGTCGCCGCCGTACTCTTTTGGCGCCTGGTGAAAGGCCATCACATGCGGATGCTGCGCCAGCCATAACGGCGTTTGCTGTTTCAGAATATGTTTACCGTGTCCATGCATGACGCAGGCGCAAAAAATATGTTCCCGACGGCAGGCGGCAATTAGCGCCCCCAGTTCCTGCTTGGCCTGAAGCTGCGTTAAGCCGTGTAAATCCAGAAACAGTTCCGGCGAATAGTCGCCGCGACGCATTTTTTTTAGCTCGAAATGGCTGACATCTTCACGGACATACTTTACCGGCCCTTCCGTATTGAGCAGCGGCTGGAACTCATCAGAAAAATAGTGGCTGGCGTCAGCCTGTTCCTGAATTAACCTTCGGGTAGGGACTTCCGTGATTTTCTTGCGCAGTGGCCGATGGACGATAGTATCCTGTTTAATCTTTCGGGTGCCGACCATCAGCTGACGGAACAGCGCCTGGTCCTCCTCGCTGAGCGATGTTTTCTTTTTCATTCGTGGGTCTCGTCTGATCTTTTGCCTTAGTTTACCCGACCCGGAGGATATCCGAACGGTCAAAACGGATTTTTCGTATTCTCCCGCCGCGTCAATGCTGATTTATCCCTGTCTTCGTGGCAAACTAGCCGCCGAATTTAATGCGAGCATGCCCTGGAGGAATACGTGGATAAAATTTTCGTCGATGAAGCAGTAAGTGAACTGCATACCATTCAGGACATGTTGCGCTGGGCGGTAAGCCGCTTTAGCGCGGCGAATATCTGGTATGGACACGGTACCGATAACCCGTGGGATGAAGCGGTGCAACTGGTGTTGCCGTCTCTTTATCTGCCGCTGGATATTCCGGAAGATATGCGGACCGCGCGGCTGACGTCCAGCGAAAAACACCGCATTGTCGAGCGAGTGATTCGTCGCATTAACGAGCGTATCCCGGTCGCCTACCTGACCAATAAAGCCTGGTTCTGCGGCCACGAATTTTATGTCGATGAGCGCGTGCTGGTGCCGCGTTCGCCCATTGGCGAGCTGATTAATAACCACTTCGCCGGCCTTATTAGCCAACAGCCGAAATATATTCTGGATATGTGTACCGGCAGCGGCTGCATCGCCATCGCCTGTGCTTATGCTTTCCCGGACTCAGAGGTTGATGCGGTCGATATTTCGCCGGATGCGCTGGCTGTCGCCGAGCATAACATTGAAGAACACGGTCTTATCCATCACGTGACGCCAATCCGTTCCGATCTGTTCCGCGATCTGCCGAAAGTTCAGTACGATCTGATTGTCACTAACCCGCCTTATGTCGATGCGGAGGATATGTCCGATCTGCCGAACGAATATCGCCACGAACCTGAGCTGGGGCTGGCGTCCGGCACTGACGGCCTCAAATTGACCCGTCGTATCCTGGGGAATGCGCCGGATTATCTGTCCGATGACGGCGTTCTGATTTGTGAAGTCGGAAACAGCATGGTACATCTGATGGAGCAGTATCCGGATGTGCCGTTCACCTGGCTGGAGTTTGACAACGGCGGCGATGGCGTTTTTATGTTGACCAAAGCGCAGTTGCTCGCGGCCCGTGAACATTTCAATATTTATAAAGATTAAAACACGCAAACGACAACAACGATAACGGAGCCGTGATGGCAGGAAACACAATTGGACAACTCTTTCGCGTAACCACTTTCGGCGAATCACACGGGCTGGCGCTTGGGTGTATCGTCGATGGCGTGCCGCCCGGCATCCCGTTGACGGAGGCCGATCTGCAGCACGATCTCGACAGACGCCGCCCCGGCACCTCGCGCTATACTACCCAGCGCCGCGAACCGGATCAGGTAAAAATTCTCTCCGGCGTGTTTGATGGCGTGACGACCGGCACCAGCATTGGCCTGCTGATTGAAAACACCGATCAGCGCTCGCAGGACTACAGCGCGATTAAAGATGTTTTTCGTCCGGGACACGCGGATTACACCTATGAGCAGAAATACGGCCTGCGCGATTACCGTGGCGGTGGACGTTCTTCCGCGCGTGAAACCGCGATGCGCGTAGCGGCAGGGGCGATTGCCAAGAAATACCTGGCGGAAAAGTTCGGCATCGAAATCCGCGGCTGCCTGACCCAGATGGGCGATATTCCGCTGGAGATTAAAGACTGGCGTCAGGTTGAGCTTAATCCGTTCTTTTGTCCCGATGCGGACAAACTTGACGCGCTGGACGAACTGATGCGCGCGCTGAAAAAAGAGGGTGACTCCATCGGCGCGAAAGTGACGGTGATGGCGAGCGGCGTGCCGGCAGGGCTTGGCGAACCGGTTTTTGACCGACTGGATGCGGACATCGCCCATGCGCTGATGAGCATCAATGCGGTGAAAGGCGTGGAGATCGGCGAAGGATTTAACGTGGTGGCGCTGCGCGGCAGCCAGAATCGCGATGAAATCACGGCGCAGGGTTTTCAGAGCAACCACGCTGGCGGCATCCTCGGTGGCATCAGTAGCGGGCAACACATTGTGGCGCATATGGCGCTGAAACCTACCTCCAGCATTACCGTGCCGGGACGTACGATCAACCGGATGGGTGAAGAAGTCGAAATGATCACCAAAGGGCGCCACGATCCGTGTGTGGGGATTCGCGCAGTGCCGATCGCAGAAGCCATGCTGGCGATCGTGCTGATGGATCACCTGCTGCGCCATCGGGCACAGAATGCGGATGTAAAGACAGAGATTCCACGCTGGTAAGAAATGAAAAAAACCGCGATTGCGCTGCTGGCATGGTTTGTCAGTAGCGCCAGCCTGGCGGCGACGCCGTGGCAGAAAATAACCCATCCTGTCCCCGGCGCCGCCCAGTCTATCGGTAGCTTTGCCAACGGATGCATCATTGGCGCCGACACGTTGCCGGTACAGTCCGATAATTATCAGGTGATGCGCACCGATCAGCGCCGTTATTTCGGCCACCCGGACTTGGTCATGTTTATCCAGCGGTTGAGTCATCAGGCGCAGCAACGGGGGCTCGGAACCGTCCTGATAGGCGACATGGGGATGCCTGCCGGAGGCCGCTTTAATGGCGGACACGCCAGTCATCAGACCGGGCTTGATGTGGATATTTTCTTGCAGTTGCCGAAAACGCGCTGGAGCCAGGCGCAGCTATTGCGCCCGCAGGCGTTAGATCTGGTGTCCCGCGACGGTAAACACGTCGTGCCGTCGCGCTGGTCGTCGGATATCGCCAGTCTGATCAAACTGGCGGCACAAGACAATGACGTCACCCGTATTTTCGTCAATCCGGCTATTAAACAACAGCTTTGCCTCGATGCCGGAAGCGATCGTGACTGGCTACGTAAAGTACGCCCCTGGTTCCAGCATCGCGCGCATATGCACGTGCGTTTACGCTGCCCTGCCGACAGCCTGGAGTGCGAAGATCAACCTTTACCCCCGCCGGGCGATGGATGCGGCGCTGAACTGCAAAGCTGGTTCGAACCGCCAAAACCTGGCACCACAAAGCCTGAGAAGAAGACACCGCCGCCGCTGCCGCCTTCCTGCCAGGCGCTACTGGATGAGCATGTACTCTGATGGACAATTTTTATGATCTGTTTATGGTCTCCCCGCTGCTGCTGGTGGTGCTGTTTTTTGTCGCCGTACTGGCAGGATTTATCGATTCTATCGCCGGGGGCGGAGGGCTGCTCACTATCCCTGCGCTGATGGCCGCCGGGATGTCGCCGGCAAACGCGCTGGCGACCAATAAATTACAGGCGTGCGGCGGCTCCCTCTCGTCTTCGCTCTATTTTATTCGCCGTAAGGTGGTAAACCTGGCCGAGCAAAAGCTCAATATTCTGATGACGTTCATTGGCTCGATGAGCGGCGCGCTGCTGGTGCAGCACGTGCAGGCGGATATTTTGCGCCAGATCTTGCCCATCCTGGTGATTTTCATCGGCCTCTATTTTTTATTGATGCCGAAGCTGGGCGAGGAAGATCGCCAGCGCCGCCTGTATGGATTGCCGTTCGCGCTGATAGCCGGGGGATGCGTCGGGTTTTACGACGGCTTTTTCGGGCCTGCCGCCGGGTCGTTTTACGCTCTGGCGTTTGTCACCTTATGTGGCTATAACCTGGCGAAATCCACGGCACATGCCAAAGTGCTTAACGCTACCTCCAACGTTGGCGGCCTGCTGTTATTTATCATCGGCGGCAAAGTGATCTGGGCGACGGGCTTCGTGATGCTGGTTGGTCAGTTTTTAGGGGCGCGAATGGGGTCGCGTCTGGTGTTGAGCAAAGGCCAAAAGCTTATCAGACCGATGATCGTTATTGTCTCGGCGGTAATGAGCGCCAGGTTACTTTATGATAGCCACGGACAGGAGATCCTCCACTGGTTGGGGATGAATTAATGAACAATACGCACCATTACGAACAGTTAATTGAGATTTTTAACGGCTGCTTTGCCGAAGAATTTAATACCCGTCTGATTAAAGGCGACGACGAACCGATCTATCTTCCTGCTGACGCGCAGGTACCGTACCACCGCATCGTCTTTGCGCATGGGTTTTACGCCAGCGCGCTGCATGAGATTTCTCACTGGTGTATCGCCGGTAAGGCGCGCCGCGAACTGGTTGACTTTGGTTACTGGTACTGCCCGGACGGACGCGACGCGCAGACCCAAAGTCAATTCGAAGACGTTGAGGTGAAGCCACAGGCTTTCGACTGGTTGTTTTGCGTGGCGGCGGGGTATCCCTTTAACGTCAGTTGCGACAATCTGGAAGGCGATATTGAGCCGGATCGCGTGGCGTTTCAGCGCCGGGTTCATGCGCAGGTAATGGCGTATCTGGAGCAGGGCATTCCTGAACGTCCGGCCCGCTTCATCAAAGCGCTACAGAATTACTATCACACGCCCGAACTTAAGGCGGAACAGTTCCCGTGGCCGGAAGCGCTTAATTAAAGCCAGCGCCACGTTTACAATGAGGAAAGAAGATGATCGCGGAGTTTGAATCACGCATTCTGGCATTAATTGACGATATGGTAGAGCACGCCAGCGACGATGAGCTTTTTGCCAGTGGATACCTGCGTGGCCACCTGACGTTAGCCATTGCCGAGCTGGAGAGCGGTGATGACCACTCCGTTGAGGCGGTCTATGCCAACGTTAGCCAAAGTCTGGAAAAAGCGATCGGCGCCGGCGAACTGTCGCCGCGCGATCAGGCGTTAGTCAAAGCGATGTGGGACAATTTGTTCGACAAGGCAAAACAATAACGCCGTGGGCCGGAAGGCGACGCTTGCCGCCTTCCGCTATTGACTGGCCCATTACTTCACCGCTTTTCCCTTCAATAACTTTCTCACCCATAACCGATTCGGATTTAACGCCGCCAGCGTACTGGCATCCAGTGGAATCGGCTCGTTACTCATCTGCGCCGCCAGAATTTCTGCGCATAATGGCGCTGAGCACAAACCACGCGATCCCAGCGCGCCGAGCATAAATAAACCCGGATACACAGGCGCAAGCGCCGCCGACGTTTTATTATCGGCTAAATCGGCGTAATGCGTCAGCGTGGCGTGGTAATCCGGGACATTGCCCACCATCGGCAGGTGATCGCGGGTGGCGCAACGCACGCCGCAACGGGCGCTGTTGCCGCTAACGTCAACCTTTGTGGCCCATTTCGCATCCGGAAAACAGTCAAGCAGACGCTGTCGGTTCTGACGCTGATCTTCTTCGCGCCAGACGGTGCTTTCGTCACCCCGGTGATAGCTGGCGCCAATACAGTGCTGCTGATTATGCGGATTTTGCGGCGTCAGATAGCCGTCGTAGCATAACACCTGACGCAACGCCGAGAGGGCGGGGGTGGTGGGAATATGACTGACCTGCCCCCCGACGGCATACACCGGCAGCGGCCGGGTCTGATCAAAACGGTTAATCTGATGGCCGTTCGCCAGAACGACGGTCTCATGGCTGGCGGTTTCACCTGACGTAAAGCGCAGTTGCCAGCGCGACTCCTGCGCAACGAGCGACGTGAGCGTATGGCGAAAGCGCGTTTGTAAACCCTGTTCGGTCGCCAGTGCGATGACTGCGCGAGTTAATTGTTCCGGGCACAGCCAGCCGCCTGCCGGATAGGTAATTCCTCCGCAGCGTGTCGTCACGCCAACCGCCTGTTCCGCCTCTTCGGCATTGAGCGCCGAGGCCAGTCCGGCGGGCAGCGCCAGGGACAGCATCTGGGCGATTTTCTGCTGGCTTTTCTCATCCCATCCGAGCTGCGTCACGCCGCACCAGTCATGATCAAAAGAGACGGGCAGGGCATCATACAGGCGACGGGCAAAGGTGAATGCGGTCGGGAAAAAGCGATTAATGGCGGCGTCATGTTTGCTAAGGAGCGGATAAAGCGCGCCCTGTCGATTACCGGAGGCGCCCTGGGCGGGCTGGTCGTCCGCGCAATAGAGCGTCACCTGCCAGCCGCGACGCAGTAACGCCAGTGATAACAGCGCGCTGGCGATGCCGCCGCCAATGATTGCCGTTTCACGTTTTTCGCTTCCGCTGCGGTAAAACCAGGGCGCGGAAAGGGTCGGCATGAGGTGTTGTTCCATCACTCCGCAAAGCATCTCGCGTTTACGTCCGAAGCCTTTGCGTTTTTGCATGGTAAAACCGGCTTCCTGTAATCCCCGACGGACGAAACCCGCCGAGGTAAACGTCGCCAGCGTTGCGCCGGGCCGCGCCAGCCGCGCCATCGCGTTAAACAGGTTTGGCGTCCACATATCCGGATTTTTCGCCGGGGCAAAACCGTCGAGGAACCAGGCGTCGACTGTTTGATTCAGCGTGGCGTCCAGTTGGTCGGTCAGCTCATTAATATCGCCAAACCACAAATCCAGCGTCACCCGGCCCCGATCCAGCAATAGGCGGTGGCACCCCGGGAGCGGCAGCGGCCATTGCGCCTGCAGCTGCTCTGCCCAGGGCGCGAGCTCCGGCCAGTGTTGGTGCGCCAGCGCCAGATCGTCGCGCGTTAACGGGAATTTCTCAAAACTGATGAAATGTAACCTTTGCAGCGTCGCTTGTGGGTGCGCAGAACGAAAGCCGTCAAACGCCTGCCACAGCGTCAGGAAGTTGAGTCCGGTGCCAAAACCGCTTTCCGCGACTATAAATAATGGATGTGAATGTACGGGAAATCGCTCCGCAAGACGATTGCCGCCAAGAAAAACGTAGCGTGTCTCTTCGAGTCCATTGTCATTAGAAAAATAGACATCATCAAAATCTCGGGAAACAGGTGTACCCTCAGCGTTAAATTCGAGTGTGGCGGGTTGTATGGCGTATTGTTTCACGTAAGTTACTCGTCTGACGGGCGGTATCGCGATCTTAACGATGTGTGCCTGACGGCGCAAATTTCCGTACTAAATGGCTGATCGGACTTGTTCGGCGTACAAGTGTACGCTATTGTGCCAATCGAAACTTAAAAATAGTGCGAATTACAGAGGTATTGAATGAAACGTGCAGTGATTACTGGCCTGGGCATCGTTTCCAGCATCGGTAATAACCAGCAGGAAGTCCTGGCATCTCTGCGTGAAGGACGTTCAGGGATCACTTTCTCTCAGGAGCTGAAGGACGCCGGCATGCGTAGCCAGGTATGGGGCAACGTAAAACTGGATACCACTGGCCTCATTGACCGCAAAGTCGTGCGCTTTATGAGCGACGCCTCCATCTATGCTTATCTGTCTATGGAGCAGGCAGTGGCCGACGCCGGTCTGGCACCGGAAGTCTATCAGAATAACCCGCGTGTCGGCCTGATTGCAGGTTCCGGCGGCGGCTCCCCGAAATTCCAGGTCTTTGGCGCAGACGCCATGCGTAGCCCGCGTGGTCTGAAAGCCGTGGGCCCGTATGTGGTGACGAAAGCAATGGCATCCGGCGTTTCCGCCTGCCTCGCTACGCCGTTTAAAATTTATGGCGTGAACTACTCCATTAGCTCCGCTTGCGCGACCTCCGCACACTGTATCGGCAATGCGGTTGAACAAATCCAACTGGGCAAACAGGACATCGTTTTTGCTGGTGGCGGCGAAGAGCTGTGCTGGGAAATGGCCTGTGAGTTCGATGCGATGGGCGCACTGTCCACCAAATATAACGATACGCCTGAAAAAGCGTCCCGTACCTATGATGCGCACCGTGATGGGTTTGTCATCGCGGGCGGTGGCGGTATGGTTGTTGTCGAAGAGCTGGAACACGCTCTGGCGCGCGGCGCGCATATCTATGCGGAAATCGTCGGTTACGGCGCAACATCCGATGGCGCAGACATGGTTGCTCCGTCTGGCGAAGGCGCAGTACGTTGCATGCAGATGGCGATGCACGGCGTAGACACGCCGATCGACTACCTGAACTCTCACGGTACCTCTACTCCGGTAGGCGACGTGAAAGAACTCGGTGCAATCCGTGAAGTGTTTGGCGATAACAGCCCGGCAATTTCTGCAACCAAAGCGATGACCGGCCACTCGCTGGGTGCCGCAGGCGTGCAGGAAGCTATCTACTCTCTGCTGATGCTGGAGCACGGTTTTATCGCGCCGAGTATCAACATCGAAGAGCTGGATGAGCAGGCTGCGGGTCTGAACATCGTGACCGAAACGACCGAGCGTGAACTGACTACCGTAATGTCTAACAGCTTCGGTTTTGGCGGCACCAACGCCACGCTGGTGATGCGTAAGTTGTAAGCCTGACTATTACGTTGTAGTATCAATAATGAAACAGGTCGCTAATGCGACCTGTTTTTTCATTCAGGGAACAACAAATTATATGGATATTCTATAAATGCCAACTAATACATTAGATAAAATTAGGCATAGTTTGAGTTGTGTGGCTGTTTTATTTGGTTTGCTTGGCATTTTTGTTTTTGCCTCATTTTCGCCTTCCTATGCCTGGCTTTATTTGGGAGGTCTGGCTGCGCCTTTTATATATAGTATTGTTTTTGTCTATGCGATTGCCGCCTGGAGTATTTATTCAAAGTATTACCCGTTTTTATCATTGGGCCGCTTATCATTTGTGGAATGTTTTTTTCCGGCGCTGGCCCTGGTGTGCCTTACCGTTCTCTACAATGCTTTTAGTGGCCCGGAACCCTGGATGGCCGAGTTATCAAGGCAATTTTTTCTTCATAAATTTCTTAACACGCTGGCGATGTGCTTTCTGGCTCCTGTGGCGGAGGAAATTATATTCAGAGGGTTTTTATTAAACAGCAGTATCGGTTGGGGTCGGTACTCAAGAGTTTCCGGTATTATTATTACCTCACTCGCTTTTGCAATTATGCATACACAATATCTCTTTGCGGTGACTTTTGTTTATCTGTTTGTTTTTTCATCGATATTATGCGTTGTTCGAATGAGAAGCCGTGGGCTAATGATACCGATAATACTTCATATTTTAAATAATGCCTGGGTTATTTTCGGCTTACTGTTTTCAGCGACGGAATAAGCGCCTGATGCAAGAGGCGCTTTAACCTCTCCGGTACGAACAAGAGACCGATGGCGGTTCCCTTTTTTAATGCTTCTTATATTCCGGCGCGGCTTTCGCTGACCAGGCCTCAGCCTGGGTGATGGCGCCTGCGTCATAAATCGGCTGTTCATAACCCCTGTCAGCATCCCGAACGCGGTAAATTTTCCAGCGTCCCTCTTCCCAACGGGTATAAACTTCCAGGTGGATGGGCGTTGACTCTGTAGCCAACAGAACATCCACTTTTTCTCCGCCGAGGAAAGGGTGTGCCTTCCCAACCCGTAACTGTGGAATCCACTCTGGCGCATAGTCCTGCGCATACATAAAATAATCAGCCCCCACAATCTCCTGTTCATAAAGGGACTGTATTAGCGCCAGGCGATGAATAACCTCTTTAGCGACGTAACGTTGCATTAAGGCGGTGGTGTCGTCAGGGGGATTCACATCGTTCGTGAACGTCGTCATCCATGAGGTATAGAATTGCTTCACGGCCTGCGTACTGTCGTGATGAGGCGCAGAGCAACTACAAAGCAACAGGATAAGCGCGACAAGGGAGAACGTTTTCATTAATTCTTCCTGTAGATGGTATATGAGGGCCTGGCTGCCCGGTAGCCCGGGCCGGCCCACATATCGCGTTGTTTAAAATCTGAATACCACTCTGTGCCATCATATATCGCCATGTGACCACTCGGGTTTCCGCCAGCGTAAGGTTGAATAATAATGACGTCACCCTCGCGCGGCATTTCATAGGTACCAATAGCGGTGAATCCGGCGTTTCTTAACATTGGGCCATAATCTTTCGCATGATATGTATGCCCCAGCGTGATACCGCCCGCCTGAATTGCCTTTCGGGTAAATTCCGCACACCAGCCTGACGAGAAAGATCTCTGAGCGTAATACCTCTTTTTTCAAGTGCACTTTTAATATCTGCACGATGCCAGTCCTGGCTTTTTGGTTCCATTCTGTAATCCTAAGAAGATGTGTTATCGGCACCGATATTTTTAAGGTAAAAATTAGCGTGATAAAAAGAAAGTTACTTTCTTTTTCACTCTGAGAATAGTGCCAGAAAGAAAGCAAAATTTCGCGAAAAAGAAGAAATATTTTTATTTCATCAGGGGAAAGGAAAGAAACCGATGGCAAAGGAATGGTTCACGGTTAAGGAATGTCTTGGCTTACCGGGGTTTCCGGGAAGCGAGCCTGCGGTTCGCGAACGTTTGTATAAGTACAGCGAAGGGAAAGAGGGGGTCAGGCGTAAGCGTGTTAAATCAAAGGCCGAGGAGTTTCATATATCTGTTTTCCCTCTTTATGTTCATCGTTATCTGGACGACAGCGGAGAGGAACCGACGCCAGAACCCATTTCCTTACAGGAAGCGGAGCCTGAAGATATCTGGGAGATGATGTTCAGGTTACTGACGCCAGAACAGCGCAAGCAGGTGACCGGACGGTTTAAGGTGAGAGGAATGAAAGCGGTCTTTCCCTTTCTGTTTGATGACACGCCGCCACGTTGATACCCTGGCTGCAATTTCAAGGTTGACAAGTTTCGCGTCTCACAGGCAGACTTCACTTTCTACATTATCCTTCCGATAATGCGTAAGCGTTTAACGTTATCCAACGCACCTTAATCCTGACGTTCAGGTAGAGGGGGGCGTGGCCTTTCCCCGCCTTACTCTGCATTCTGGAGTAATGCATGACAGCAGTTAGCCAAAAAACAACGACCCCGTCTGCGAATTTTTCGCTGTTCCGCATCGCCTTTGCGGTTTTCCTGACCTATATGACGGTCGGGCTGCCGTTACCCGTCATCCCGCTTTTTGTCCATCACGAACTGGGCTATAGCAATACGATGGTTGGGATCGCCGTGGGCATTCAGTTTTTTGCGACGGTACTGACGCGCGGCTATGCCGGACGGCTGGCGGATCAATATGGCGCTAAACGATCGGCGTTACAGGGGATGTTTGCCTGCGGGCTGGCGGGCGCCGCCTGGCTCCTGGCCGCGCTGTTGCCAGTTTCCGCGCCGATAAAATTCGCGCTGCTTATTGTCGGGCGTTTGATCCTCGGATTTGGCGAAAGCCAGCTGCTGACCGGAACCCTGACCTGGGGACTGGGGCTGGTTGGCCCAACGCGTTCCGGTAAGGTGATGTCGTGGAACGGAATGGCGATTTACGGCGCGCTGGCGGCCGGTGCGCCGTTGGGCTTGCTGATCCATAGCCACTTTGGCTTCGCGGCGCTGGCGGGGACGACGATGGTTTTACCGCTGCTGGCCTGGGCATTCAACGGCACCGTGCGTAAAGTGCCTGCGCATACGGGGGAGCGACCTTCACTGTGGAGCGTGGTCGGGCTTATCTGGAAACCGGGCCTGGGCCTGGCATTGCAGGGCGTGGGCTTTGCCGTCATCGGTACGTTTATTTCACTTTATTTTGTCAGCAATGGCTGGACGATGGCGGGATTCACCCTGACCGCGTTTGGCGGTGCGTTTGTACTGATGCGCATATTGTTCGGTTGGATGCCGGATCGCTTTGGCGGCGTGAAGGTCGCCGTTGTCTCATTGCTGGTTGAGACGGCAGGACTGCTGCTCTTGTGGCTGGCGCCGACGGCCTGGATAGCGCTGGTAGGCGCGGCGCTCACCGGGGCAGGGTGTTCACTGATTTTCCCGGCGCTGGGCGTGGAGGTTGTGAAACGCGTACCTGCACAGGTACGCGGTACGGCGCTCGGCGGCTACGCCGCGTTTCAGGATATCTCCTACGGCGTTACCGGCCCGCTGGCGGGCATGCTGGCCACGTCATACGGCTATCCTTCCGTATTCCTCGCGGGAGCGATCTCCGCGGTGGTTGGCATCCTGGTGACGATATTATCGTTCCGGCGTGGTTAAGAAACCAGCCAGAAAAGCGCCAGTACAATTATTAGCGCGATAAACAACAGGCCTGGCCGCGCAGACAGATTTTTTACGGTTTCAATCATCGGCGCGAACGGGCGGTAGATGGGTTGAATAGAGAGCGGTTCCAGCTCATCCGCCTCCCGCTCTACGCGACGCAGGAAAATATGGTTAAGTAAATCCTGCACCTGGGCGGTGGTCAACACCGTTTGCGGCTGAATTTGATAAGTGTGTTGGGCATACTCTTTGATCGCTGTGAGCTCGTCTGGCTCAAGCGGTTGTTTTAACGCAGCCTGCAGCGTATGTAGCGTAGGCGCGTGTTGTAGTGACAGCGTCTGCCGCGCCTGTAGCCATGTCGCCAGATGAGTAAACTGCTTTGCCGGAATGAGCTCGCCGCTTTTCACGCCGGAGAGTTCCAGCATTGATTGCCAGATAAGTTTGTTTGACTCGCCGGTCGCGGCCGCCAGCTTCGTCACCAACTGATTCAACGTATTATGTTCAGCAGGCAATAATGGCCGATCCGTTGCCGGACGTTGCTGCGGCTGCGGAATGGAAAGCTGCCCCTGTTGCAGGAGCGTCAGCACGTTTTTGAGTTGATCGGGCGTAAGCTGGCTAAGCGCGGTTTGACCGTATTGCTGACGGATAAAATCGCTGACGGCCTGACGATTATTCCCGACGCCAAGCAGCTCTGTTAGCTGTGAAAGCACCTGACGATTGGCGTGATTTTGCTGCGCTACGCCCAGACGCTGGGTAAGATTCTGTTCAGCGGCGGGGAAGTGGCGCGACAGTAGCGGCGCGTCATTTTTTATCCCCAGATCGTGTTTCATTCCGGCCCATACTTCCGCGCTTTGCTGCTGGGTCAGTGAAATCAGGCGCGTGATCAGCCTTTCCAGTACCGTACGCTGTTGCATGGAAAGCGGCTGCTCGCTCGCAGCGGAAAGAGGATTACGCCCTTCGCCTGGAGGCTGTGCGGGGGCGCCGGAGATGGGATGCATAATTAATTATCCTTTAACCATAAATCTGAGCAATATATGCCTGGCGGCCAGATTATGGCACACTTGTCCGGTTAACTCTCGTTCTCAAACAGGTACGACAGTCGTGAAAATTCTCGTTGATGAAAATATGCCTTACGCCCGCGAATTATTTAGCCGCCTGGGTGAGGTAAAGGCAGTGCCGGGTCGCCCGATCCCCGTTGAAGAATTGAACCATGCCGATGCGTTAATGGTGCGTTCGGTCACGAAAGTGAATGAATCGCTGCTGAGCGGCACGCCGATTAACTTCGTTGGTACTGCTACGGCAGGCACCGATCATGTGGATGAGGCATGGCTGAAGCAGGCGGGCATCGGTTTTTCAGCCGCGCCCGGCTGTAATGCTATCGCCGTGGTGGAGTATGTGTTTTCCGCGCTGTTGATGCTGGCCGAACGTGACGGCTTTTCGTTACGCGATCGCACTATAGGGATTGTCGGCGTGGGTAACGTCGGAAGCCGGCTACAGACCAGGCTTGAAGCGTTGGGTATCCGCACGTTGCTGTGCGATCCGCCACGCGCCGCACGCGGGGACGAGGGTGATTTTCGTACGCTGGATGAGCTGGTGCAGGAAGCGGATGTCCTGACTTTCCATACGCCGCTTTATAAAGACGGACCGTACAAAACGCTGCATCTGGCCGATGAGACGCTGATCCGTCGACTGAAACCCGGCGCCATTCTCATTAACGCCTGCCGCGGTCCGGTGGTGGATAACGCCGCGTTGTTGGCGCGACTTAATGCCGGGCAGCCGCTGAGCGTGGTGCTTGATGTGTGGGAGGGCGAACCGGATCTTAACGTCGCGCTACTGGAAGCCGTGGATATCGGCACGTCGCATATTGCCGGCTATACGCTGGAAGGCAAAGCGCGCGGCACCACCCAGGTCTTTGAGGCGTATAGCGCGTTTATCGGTCGCGAGCAGCATGTCGCGCTGGAGACATTACTGCCTGCGCCTGAGTTTGGTCGTATTACGCTTCACGGCCCGCTGGATCAACCGACGCTGAAAAGACTGGCGCATTTGGTGTATGATGTGCGCCGCGACGATGCGCCACTGCGTAAAGTCGCTGGAATTCCGGGTGAATTTGATAAATTGCGTAAAAATTATCTTGAGCGCCGTGAATGGTCGTCTTTATACGTGATGTGTGACGACGAAACGGCAGCCGCCTTGCTGTGTAAGCTAGGTTTTAACGCTGTTCATCACCCGGCACATTAATGTCTTCTTAATGCTCCCTGTCGAATAATGCGACAGGGACGCTTATGTATTTCTGGAGTAAATCACCATGTCTGAAGGCTGGAACATTGCCATTCTGGGCGCAACGGGCGCCGTAGGCGAAGCCCTGCTTGAAACACTGGCTGAACGCCAGTTCCCGGTCGGTGAAATTTATGCGTTGGCGCGTCATGAAAGCGCGGGCGAGCACCTCCGTTTTAGTGGCAAGTCGGTCATTGTCCAGGATGCGGCGGACTTTGACTGGACGCAGGCGCAGTTGGCGTTTTTCGTTGCCGGCGCAGAGGCATCGGCTGCCTGGATAGACGACGCGACCAATGCAGGCTGCCTGGTGATAGATTCCAGCGGTCTGTTCGCGCTGGAGCCTGATGTGCCGCTGGTCGTGCCGGAAGTTAACCCGTATGTACTGGCGGATTACCGTAACCGTAACGTGATTGCGGTCGCCGATAGTCTGACCAGTCAACTGCTGGCGGCGCTCAAGCCGTTAATCGATCAGGGGGGACTGTCGCGCATCGCCGTCACCAGTATGTTATCAGCGTCCGCGCAGGGGAAAAAAGCGGTCG
The DNA here is from genome assembly GCF_020150755.1 of Salmonella sp. A29-2. Classification (NCBI taxonomy): domain Bacteria; kingdom Pseudomonadati; phylum Pseudomonadota; class Gammaproteobacteria; order Enterobacterales; family Enterobacteriaceae; genus Salmonella; species Salmonella sp. A29-2. Next base: position 1,502,611 of record NZ_CP083731.1, read on the forward strand.
ATGCGCTGGCCGGACAGAGTGCGAAGCTGCTTAACGGCATACCGATTGATGAAGATGATTTCTTTGGCCGCCAGTTGGCGTTCAATATGCTGCCGCTGCTGCCGGATCGTGAAGGCAGCGTGCGCCAGGAACGTCGTATCGTCGATGAAGTGCGTAAAATTTTGCAGGACGATGGCGTGATGATCTCCGCCAGTGTCGTGCAGTCGCCGGTGTTCTATGGCCATGCGCAGATGGTGAGCTTTGAAGCGCTCCGTCCGCTGGCGGCGGAAGAGGCGCGCGAGGCGTTTTCCCGCGGTGAAGATATCGTACTATCAGAAGAGACGGATTACCCGACGCAGGTGGGCGACGCTTCCGGCAATCCACAGCTTTCTATTGGCTGTGTGCATAATGATTACGGTATGCCGGAACAAATTCAGTTCTGGTCAGTGGCGGACAACGTGCGTTTCGGCGGCGCGCTGATGGCCGTTAAAATTGCGGAGAAGCTGGTGCAGGAGTATCTGTACTGATGTCCGGACAGCAATCATCGCCGGTCTATAAAATTGCGCTGGGTATTGAGTACGACGGCAGCAAGTATTATGGCTGGCAGCGTCAGAATGAAGTGCGCAGCGTGCAGGAAAAGCTGGAAAAAGCGCTCTCGCAGGTGGCAAATGAACCTATTAACGTGTTCTGCGCCGGGCGCACCGATGCCGGCGTTCACGGCACCGGGCAGGTTGTCCATTTCGAAACGACCGCATTGCGCAAAGATGCGGCATGGACGCTGGGGGTAAATGCGAATTTGCCTGGTGACATTGCCGTGCGCTGGGTGAAAACTGTACCGGATGATTTTCACGCGCGATTTAGCGCTACGGCTCGCCGTTATCGCTATATCATCTACAATCATCGACTGCGTCCTGCGGTGTTAGCAAAAGGCGTGACGCATTACTATGAGCCGCTGGATGCAGAGCGGATGCATCGCGCGGCGCAGTGTCTGCTTGGTGAAAATGATTTTACCTCGTTTCGCGCAGTGCAGTGCCAGTCGCGCACGCCGTGGCGTAATGTGATGCACATCAACGTTACTCGCCACGGCCCTTATGTGGTGGTCGATATCAAAGCGAATGCCTTTGTTCATCATATGGTCAGGAATATTGTCGGCAGCCTGCTGGAAGTAGGCGCTCACAACCAGCCGGAGAGCTGGATCGCAGAGCTGTTAGCGGCCAGGGACAGAACGCTGGCGGCGGCAACGGCGAAGGCGGAAGGGCTATATTTGGTTGCGGTGGATTACCCTGACCGGTTTGACCTTCCAAAACCGCCAATGGGCCCGCTATTTCTGGCGGACTAATCCGAATCGTACACCCGAAACGTGTCGGGTAGAAAGGCAAAGACAAATATGGACCTGATCTACTTTATTATTGATTTTATTCTGCACATCGATGTGCATCTGGCGGAGCTGGTCGCGGAGTACGGCGTCTGGGTGTACGCTATTTTGTTTTTGATTCTGTTTTGTGAAACCGGCCTGGTCGTCACGCCGTTCCTGCCGGGCGACTCGCTGCTGTTTGTCGCCGGGGCGCTGGCTTCGCTGGAAACCAACGATCTCAATGTGCATGTCATGGTGGCGTTAATGCTGATCGCCGCAATTGTCGGCGATGCGGTAAATTACACGATTGGTCGACTGTTCGGCGAAAAACTGTTCAGTAATCCGAATTCGAAAATTTTCCGCCGCAGTTATCTGGATAAGACCCACCAGTTTTATGAAAAACACGGCGGTAAAACTATCATTCTCGCTCGCTTCGTGCCGATCGTCAGAACCTTTGCGCCGTTTGTGGCAGGGATGGGGCACATGTCCTATCGGCATTTTGCCGCCTATAACGTCATCGGCGCGCTGCTGTGGGTGCTGCTCTTTACCTACGCCGGTTATTTCTTCGGTACGATACCGTTGATTCAGGATAACCTTAAGCTGCTGATTGTGGGGATTATCGTGGTTTCGATATTACCTGGCGTCATTGAGATTGTCCGGCATAAGCGCGCTGCGTCGCGTGCCGCAAAATAGAAAGTAACTCAGCGGTTCGACCACTTTTTTATCCAAAGTTTCGGGCTGTTATGTTTTAATGTGCAACATTCATGGTCTGTTGGGGGCAAAAATGGCATTATGCGCCCCTTATAATAAAGCTGACTAAGGTTCAGGCAGAAAGGTCACCAATGAGCTGGATTGAACGAATTAAAAGCAACATTACTCCCACCCGCAAGGCAAGCATTCCTGAAGGGGTGTGGACCAAGTGTGATAGCTGCGGTCAGGTTTTATACCGCGCTGAGCTGGAACGTAATCTTGAGGTCTGTCCTAAGTGTGACCATCATATGCGCATGTCGGCGCGCAATCGCCTGCATAGCCTATTAGATGAAGGTTCCCTTGTGGAGTTGGGTAGCGAGCTGGAGCCGAAAGACGTGCTCAAGTTCCGCGACTCCAAAAAATATAAAGACAGACTGGCGTCCGCGCAGAAAGAAACCGGCGAGAAAGACGCGCTGGTGGTCATGAAAGGGACGCTTCACGGTATGCCGGTTGTCGCCGCCGCGTTTGAATTCGCGTTCATGGGCGGCTCAATGGGGTCTGTCGTTGGCGCACGCTTCGTTCGCGCCGTTGAACAGGCGCTGGAAGACAACTGTCCGTTAGTGTGTTTCTCTGCTTCCGGCGGCGCGCGTATGCAAGAAGCGCTGATGTCTCTGATGCAGATGGCGAAAACCTCGGCGGCGCTGGCGAAAATGCAGGAACGTGGTCTGCCCTACATCTCGGTATTGACCGATCCGACAATGGGCGGCGTTTCCGCCAGTTTTGCGATGCTGGGCGATCTCAACATCGCCGAGCCAAAAGCCCTGATTGGCTTCGCCGGCCCGCGCGTTATCGAACAGACCGTTCGTGAGAAGCTCCCGCCAGGATTCCAGCGCAGTGAGTTCCTGATCGAAAAAGGCGCTATTGATATGATAGTCCGCCGCCCGGAAATGCGCCTGAAGCTGGCGAGCATTCTGGCGAAGCTGATGAATCTGCCCGCGCCGAACCCGGACGCCCCGCGTGAAGGCGTGGTGGTGCCTCCGGCGCCGGATCAGGAGTCTGAGGCCTGATAACTGAAAAGGGCAGGGCCGCAGGCTCTGCCCTTTTGCTTTTCACCGTAAAGAAGCAGCGGAATCAATGAAAAACAAATCTATACCTCAAGCTGCGTCGCCCCTGGCCTCGTGGCTTTCTTATCTGGAAAACCTGCACAGCAAGAGTATCGATTTAGGCCTTGAGCGCGTAAGCCAGGTGGCAGCGCGTCTGGACATCCTCAAGCCTGCGCCGTTCGTTTTTACCGTTGCGGGAACCAACGGCAAAGGTACGACCTGTCGCACGCTGGAGTCGGTGTTAATCGCGGCGGGATACCGTGTGGGCGTCTATAGTTCGCCTCATCTGGTACGTTACACCGAGCGCGTGCGCGTGCAGGGGAAAGAATTAGCGGAATCCGCGCATACCGCGTCCTTTGCGGAAATAGAAGCGGCGCGCGGCGATATTTCATTGACCTATTTTGAATATGGCACGTTGTCGGCATTGTGGCTGTTTAAACAGGCTAACCTTGACGTGGTGATTCTGGAGGTCGGGTTGGGCGGGCGCCTGGACGCCACAAACATTGTGGATGCCGATGTAGCGGTAATTACCAGCATCGCGCTTGACCATACTGACTGGCTGGGGCCGGATCGCGAAAGTATCGGCCGCGAGAAGGCCGGGATTTTTCGTGCGGAAAAACCCGCTATCGTCGGCGAACCGGAAATGCCGGCAACTATCGCGGATGTCGCGCAGGAGACCGGCGCGCTGTTGCTGCGTCGCGGCGTTGACTGGCGTTATGAGGTGACAGCGACCCAGTGGGCGTTTACCGATGGCGACGGCACGCTTGCCGGACTGCCGTTGCCGCAGGTTCCTCAGCCGAATGCCGCCACCGCTCTGGCCGCGCTGCGCGCCAGCAGGTTGAACATTGACGAGCAGGCGATTCGCGACGGTATTGCGCAGGCTACCTTGCCGGGACGTTTTCAAATCGTGAGTGAGTCGCCGCGCGTTATCTTTGATGTCGCCCATAATCCCCACGCGGCGGAATACCTGACGGGTCGTCTGAAAATGTTGCCGAAACGCGGGCGCGTGCTTGCGGTGATTGGTATGCTGCATGATAAAGATATCGCCGGCACGTTAGCCTGGTTGAAAAGCGTGGTTGACGACTGGTATTGTGCTCCGTTAGAGGGGCCGCGCGGCGCGACGGCGGAACAACTTCTGGAACATCTGGGGAAAGGGAATGTCTATGATAGCGTCGCGCAGGCATGGCAGGCCGCTATCGACGCGGCGCAGCCAGAAGATACCGTGCTGGTGTGCGGATCGTTCCACACCGTCGCACATGTTATGGAAGTGATAGACGCGGGGAGAATCGGTGGCGAGTAAGTTTCAGAATCGTTTAGTCGGCACGATTGTGTTAGTCGCGCTGGGGGTTATTGTGCTTCCCGGTCTGCTGGACGGACAGAAAAAGCATTATCAGGATGAATTTGCTGCGATTCCACTGGTACCGAAGCCTGGCGACCGCGATGAGCCGGATATGATGCCTGCCGCAACGCAGGCGCTGCCGACACAGCCGCCGGAAGGGGCGGCTGAAGAGGTACGGGCGGGAGATGCGGCAGCGCCGTCTCTGGACCCGTCGCGCATGGCGTCTAACAATGTCGAGCTTGATCCGATACCGGTGGAGACGCCTAAACCGAAGCCGGTTGAAAAGCCGAAGCCGCAGCCTAAACCGCAACAGCCGGTTGTCGCCGCTTCCACGCCGACGCCCGCGCCGCAACCAGTCGCCGACGATAAACCTGCGCCGACCGGCAAAGCCTATGTCGTACAGTTGGGCGCGCTGAAAAACGCGGATAAAGTCAACGAGATAGTCGGCAAGCTTCGTTCCGCCGGGTTCCGGGTTTATACTTCCCCCTCAACGCCGGTACAGGGTAAAATAACCCGTATTCTCGTCGGGCCGGATGCGTCGAAAGATAAGATGAAAGGATCGCTTGGCGAGCTCAAGCAGATTTCCGGGTTAAGCGGCGTGGTGATGGGATATAGCCCGAACTAAGGCGCGTTTTGCCTGAGCGCGCAGCGTTAAGGCCTACGGTGTTCACCTGGTAATAGCCGAAGTTCTGTAGGCTGGATAAGGCGTTTACGCCGTCATCCGGCAGAAGGAATAAACCTGGTATCCTGCGCTTATCAGGCCGATGGCAGCTCTTCTGGTCGTGCCCGAAGAGATAAAAAGTGTGATGGCGTTGAATATTTTTTCAGCGCCATTTTTATTTACGCGTGGGAAGGAAATCCCTACGCAAACGTTTTCTTTTTCTGTTAGAATGCGCCCCGAACAGGACGACAGGGCGTAAAATCGTGGGACATCTATGGTCTGGATTGATTACGCCATTATCGCGGTGATTGCTTTTTCCTGTCTGGTTAGCCTGATCCGCGGCTTTGTTCGTGAAGCGTTATCGCTGGTGACGTGGGGTTGTGCTTTCTTTGTCGCCAGTCACTACTACACTTACCTGTCTGTCTGGTTTACGGGCTTTGAAGACGAACTGGTTCGTAATGGGATTGCTATCGCGGTACTGTTTATCGCGACGCTTATCGTCGGCGCTATCGTGAATTTTGTGATAGGTCAGCTAGTAGAAAAGACCGGCCTGTCGGGAACTGACCGGGTGTTGGGGATCTGTTTCGGCGCACTGCGAGGCGCGCTGATTGTCGCCGCCATTCTGTTCTTCCTTGATACCTTTACCGGCTTGTCGAAAAGCGAAGACTGGAGCAAATCGCAGCTCATCCCGCAGTTCAGCTTCATCATCAGATGGTTCTTTGACTATCTGCAAAGCTCGTCGAGTTTCTTGCCCAGGACGTAACAGGTTCTGAGATGTGGCTTAACGAGGAAAATGACGTATGTGCGGTATTGTCGGTATCGCCGGTGTTATGCCGGTCAACCAGTCGATTTATGACGCGTTAACAGTGCTCCAGCATCGTGGTCAGGATGCTGCCGGTATCATCACCATTGATGCGAATAACTGCTTCCGCTTGCGTAAGGCAAACGGGCTGGTGAACGATATTTTTGAAGCTCGCCACATGCAGCGTTTGCAGGGCAACATGGGGATCGGCCATGTGCGCTACCCTACCGCAGGCAGCTCCAGCGCTTCCGAAGCGCAACCTTTTTATGTTAACTCGCCGTATGGCATCACGTTGGCCCATAATGGCAACCTGACTAACGCGCACGAGCTACGTAAAAAGCTGTTTGAAGAAAAGCGCCGTCATATCAACACCACCTCCGATTCCGAAATCCTGCTCAATATTTTCGCCAGCGAGCTCGACAACTTCCGTCACTATCCGCTGGAAGCCGACAATATTTTTGCCGCGATTGCCGCGACTAACCGTCAAATCCGCGGCGCCTATGCCTGCGTGGCGATGATTATCGGCCACGGCATGGTGGCTTTTCGCGATCCGCACGGCATTCGCCCGTTAGTGCTGGGCAAGCGTGACGTTGGCGATGGTCGTACGGAGTATATGGTCGCTTCTGAAAGCGTGGCGCTGGATACGCTGGGCTTTGAATTCCTGCGCGATGTCGCGCCGGGCGAAGCTATCTATATTACCGAAAAGGGGCAACTGTTCACGCGCCAGTGCGCGGATAATCCGGTCAGTAACCCCTGTCTGTTCGAGTACGTTTATTTTGCTCGCCCGGACTCCTTTATCGACAAAATCTCCGTCTACAGCGCTCGTGTGAATATGGGCACCAAACTTGGCGAAAAAATCGCTCGTGAATGGGAAGATCTGGACATCGACGTCGTGATCCCTATCCCGGAAACCTCCTGCGATATCGCCCTGGAAATTGCCCGTATTCTCGGCAAGCCGTACCGCCAGGGATTTGTCAAAAATCGTTACGTGGGACGTACCTTTATCATGCCGGGTCAACAGCTACGCCGTAAATCCGTGCGCCGTAAGCTCAATGCTAATCGTGCGGAATTCCGCGATAAGAACGTCCTGCTGGTGGATGATTCCATCGTGCGTGGCACCACATCAGAGCAGATCATCGAGATGGCCCGGGAAGCCGGCGCGAAGAAGGTTTATCTGGCGTCCGCCGCGCCGGAAATTCGTTTCCCCAACGTCTATGGCATTGATATGCCGACCGCCAATGAGCTGATCGCGCATGGTCGCGAGGTGGATGAGATTCGTCAGATCATCGGCGCAGACGGGCTTATCTTCCAGGATCTGAACGATCTGATCGAAGCCGTACGCGCGGAAAACCCGGATATCCAGCAGTTTGAATGTTCGGTATTTAACGGGGTATATGTCACCAAAGACGTAGACCAGCAATACCTCGACTTCCTGGATTCATTACGTAATGACGACGCCAAAGCGGTGCTGTTCCAGAACGAAATGGAAAACCTGGAAATGCATAACGAAGGCTAATGGCTTTGCCAGCGGCGCGATGCCGCTGGCCGATGTCAATTACGCACCACGCCGAAGCGAATAGCGTATTTTTGTACTTTGTACTGTAACGTGGTGCGCGATACGTTAAGGCTGCGGGCCGCGGCGGCAATATTCCCCTGATGCGTATCCAGCGCGGTTTCTATTAAATGCCTTTCGTAGTTGGCAACCCGTGCCTCCAGCGACCCTTCATACTGCGGATCGGGTGACGAGGGAAGGGGATTTTCCGGCGCGGTTTCCGGTACGCCTAAATTTAACTCGTCCTGTTCAAAAATGATGTGTTTCAGCAGCCCGTCTTTTTCCTGCATGATCATGCTGCGTACAATCGCGTTTTCCAGCATCCTGACATTACCCGGCCAGGCGTGATTGAGCAGATCAGCACGCGCCGTCTCGCTTAGTCCGTGAATGTCCTGCGGCACATCATTACGGTATTTATCAATAAAATAATTCGCCAGTAAGGGAATATCTTCCGGGCGGGCGCGCAGCGGCGGTAACGTCAACATTCCGACGCTCAACCGATAAAAAAGATCCGCCCGCAGGCGTTCTTGTTGAATTAATTTGACGGGCGCTTCGTTCATGGCGGCAACGATCCTGACATCAGAGTGGAGTTGCTGTTGTCCGCCGAGCCGCCAGAAGGTTTTATCCTGCAAGAATCGCAGCAGCTTACTTTGCATTTCTATCGGCATGGCGTTCAGCTCATCAAGAAAGAGCGTTCCCCCGTTTGCCAACTCCAGATAGCCCTGGCTATTTTCCGCGCCGGTATAGGCGCCGCGCACGGTGCCGAAAAGCGTACTTTCGATAAGCGTAGGCGGTAGAGCGCCGCAGTTCAGGGCGATGAAGGGTTTATTCGCCCGCTTGCTGCATTGATGTATCAGGCGGGAAAATAGCTCCTTACCCGTACCCGTCTCCCCGACAATCGTCACCGGAATATTACTGGCGGCCAGCCGTTTGGCTTTGGCGATATTACTGAGCATTTCCGGGTTTTCGGTAATAATGGCATGGTGCTTCTCATGGTGATCGGCATACAGCAGTTGGTTCAGTTCTACCACCTGCTCCTGGAGCCGCCTGACGCCAGACATATTCCTGCCGATTTCGATAACGCCGACCATGCCGCCATCGCTTGCATAGAGCGGCGCGGTGGTGTGCTGATAGTCAACGGCCTGGCCTCGCGCATTGTAATAAATTTGATAATGGCCAATGTATTCCACGCCTTTTTTTAACGATGAAAGCATCGTACTTTGCGTCTCTTTCATGCCCGGATAGACATCCAGCATATGTTTTCCCATTGCCCGTTCAATACTGTAGCCGTCCAGATCCGCGCTTTCCTGATTGTAGTAAACGTATTCACCACGCTCATTAATGACGGCCAACGGCTGATGAATCAAATCGAAAAAGCGGGAAAACATCCTGAGCGCCGAGGCCAGTTCCTGATTGGTGGATGCCATACACGCATTCCTCATATCTATTGTTCATGTTGTCATTATAAAAGTGACGAATTTTCGTCGTTGTGATGAATAACAAACTCAATGACGAAAATGAGAAAAAGCTTATTTTTATAAGCAATTGATTATTATGATAAAAAATAGTGGCATGCCTTTTGCTTTATCCCTGTAAAGAATGCGGATTTTTACCATAAACATTAAGCAGAGGGCGTTATGACTGACTCGATTATGCAGAATTACAACCAGCTACGTGAGCAGGTAATCAACGGCGATCGCCGTTTCCAGCACAAAGACGGTCATTTGTGTTTTGAAGGGGTCGATCTGGACGCTCTGGCGCGCCAGTACCCCACGCCGTTCTATGTGTTTTCTGAGCCGGAGATTATTCGTAACATTCATGAAATCCAGCAGGCATTTGCGGCGCATAAAAATACCAAAACCTTCTTTGCGTCAAAAACCTGCTCGGTCATGGGGGTGTTGAAAGCCATTCGTGACGCCGGAATTTGCGCGGAGGCAAACTCACAATATGAGGTTCGCAAGTGTCTGGAGATAGGCTTTCGCGGCGATCAGATCGTCTTCAACGGCGTGGTGAAAAAGCCTGCCGATCTGGAATATGCCATCGCCAACGATCTGTATCTTATTAATGTTGATAGCCTGTATGAGCTGGAACATATTGATGCCATCTCTCGCAAGCTGAAGAAAGTCGCCAATGTTTGCGTCCGCGTAGAGCCGAATGTTCCCTCGGCGACGCATGCGGAACTGGTTACCGCTTTCCATGCGAAGTCGGGTCTCGACCTGGAACAGGCGGAAGAAACCTGCCGTCGCATTCTGGCGATGCCTTATGTGCATTTGCGCGGCTTGCATATGCATGTGGGCGATCAGGTGCCGGAGTCAGAGCCTTTCGCAAAAGCGACTAAAGTGCTGGTGGATGAATCCCGTCGCCTGGAAGAGGTGCTCGGTATTAAATTTGATTTGATCAACGTGGGCGGCGGAATTCCGGTTCCCTATAAATATGACGACGAGAATGGCGACCCGTTAAAAGATAATATGTATGCCGGTATTACCGCCCAGGATTTTGCCGATGCGGTCATTCGCGAAGTGCATAAATGGCGTACCGATGTGGAAATATGTATTGAACCGGGACGTAAAGTGACCGGGTCGGCGGCGGTTTTACTGACGGAAGTCTCCTGCGAAAAACGTAAAACAAATTACGATCTTAACGGCAATGTGGAATGCCACGTTGAATGGAAATTTGTCGACGCCGGTTACAGCGTACTCTCTGACAGCCAGCATTTTGACTGGTTCTTTTATGTCTATAACGCCTCTCGCATGACGGCAGCGCACGACGCCTGGATAAAATTAGCCGGGCCGCTGTGTGATGGCGGAGATTATTTCCACATGGGAGTGAAAGGCGAAGAGTTTTTACTGCCGAAGGAGACTCATGCTGGCGATATTGTCGCGTTTCTTGACGCCGGGGCATACACCATTGAAAGTCAAACCGTTTATAACAACCGTCCGCGCACGGGGGTGGTGATGATCGATAAAAATGGTGAGACGCGTCTGATTCGTCGGGAAGACAGTTACGAAGATATGGTCAAGTACGACATTTATTAATACTGTTTTGGGCTTCAGTTTCATGCTGAAGCCCGTCGTCAGATGATAAGAAGAGGGCAGTGATGCCTGAATGCATAACAGGAGATGGCCATGAGTAACACGAATTCTGGCTTACTTGGCATCAAAGACATTGTCTTTATGAATGTCATCGCTATTCTGAGTTTGCGGCAAATCCCTAACGTGGCGCCTTACGGGGCATCGGCCATGTTGTTATGGGTGATAGCCGCATTCTGCTTGTTTTTTCCTTTAGCGATGGTATGCGGCGAGCTGTCAACCGGCTGGCCGAAAGATGGCGGGATATTTGTCTGGATTAAAGAGGCATTTGGTAAACGTATTGCATGGATTGTCGTGGTTTGTTTTCTCTTTTCCTGCGTACTGTTTTTCCCATTAATGCTGCAATTCGGCTTTACCGCGTTGGGCTATATGATCGGCGGCGGCCTGGCGGAAAATAAAGCATTTATCGGTATTGGTTCCGCGGTAATTTTCTGGCTATTAACGCTGATGAATATCCGCGGGATGGAATGGACAAAAATTATTAATAGCATCAGCGCCTGGTGCGGCGTATTTATTCCCTCCGCCATCCTCATTTTACTGGCGGTGGTATGGCTATGTACCGGACACCAGATGCAGACGGACTACACTACAGCGAAAAACTGGATTCCGGATCTCGGACACTGGGATACGATCGTTTTCTTATCCAGCATGATGTTTGCGTTTGCCGGACTGGAGGTCGCCCCGATGATTGCCGGGCGTACCCGTAATCCACAGCGTGATTTTCCGCGAGCGATGGCCGTCTCCGCCGCCGTTATCGTTGGGATCTATATGGTCGGTACCTGGGCGCTAAACACGCTTTTACCCGCCGGGAAAACCGACATCGTGGCAGGCGTCATGCAGGCTATGCATGCTGCTGCGGACACGCTGCATATGCCGTGGTTAATTCCTGTTATGGCCATCTGTATGTTTTTTGGCGCTCTCGGGCAGATTAACTCCTGGCTGGTGGGGCCGATTTATATGCTCCAGGAAGCCTCGCGTGAAGATAATCTGCTGGGGGACCGAATCGGCAAATTACATCCGGTGTGGAAAACGCCCGCCTTTGCCTTGACTGTACAGGCGATTATTGTCACGGTCCTGTGTTTTTCGACTTTTATTTCGCCAAGCGTTGCGGCGGCTTACTGGATGTTAACGGCGCTAACGACCATCACCTATTTTATTCCTTATCTGGTGATGTTCCCGGCGTTCTGGCGTTTACGTAAGACTCAGCCGGATACGCCAAGAAGTTTTAAAATTCCGGGCAAGGTTTTACCGGCTATTTTACCCGCGCTGGGCTTTCTTTCTATCGCCTTTGCCGTTGCGCTGTTATTTATTCCGCCTTCTCAAATTGATATGGGCGGATATTTCCAGTACGCCGGGAAAATTATTGGCGGAGCCGTGCTGGCGGTTGTCGTCGCGGAGTACATTTACCATCGGGCGCAGAAACGTAATGCCCGTTTAAGCATGGCGGGAGGAAAATAAAATGTATATGCCAGTTCTGGAAATAAATCTACGCAAGCTGGAAGAAAACGCCCGCACGGAAAAAGCTCTGCTGGCAAGTAGCGGTATTGACGTGATGGCTGTCAATAAAGTTTTTGACGGCTGCGTGGAAACCGCGCAGGCGGTGTTCAACGGCGGAATTACCGTTATTGCTGAATCACGAACCTATAATTTGAAAAAAATACGCGAGACAGGATGTACGACCTGCCTGTTACGCAGCCCGTGTCTGAGTGAAATCGAAGATGTGGTGCGCTACGCGGATATTAGTTTAAATAGCGAGCCGGTGGTATTACGGGCATTATCGCAAGAAGCCCAACGCCAGGGGAAAACGCATCAGGTATTACTGATGGTGGATATGGGCGATTTACGCGAGGGTATCTGGTTTGGTGAATATCAACGCATTCTTGAGACCGTGACTCTGATTACTGGTCTGCCCGGTCTGGAATTATATGGACTGGGCACCAACTTTAATTGTTACGGCACCGTGTTGCCAACGGTAAAAAATGGCGAGGATTTTCTGGCGCTGGCCGCCCGGCTGGAAGCCGACAGCGGTATTCCTGTCCGGCGGCTTTCTGCGGGAAACTGCACCAGCTATCACCTGCTGGATAAAGGTATCTGGCCGCAGGGGCTGAATCATTTGCGCATCGGCGGACTGCATGAATTCGGCATTGAATATGTGGACATGAAATACCTGAATGAATTTCACCACTCCGCAAAACCGGTCGATAAAGCCTGTTCCGATATGTATATCCTGGAAGCGGAAATCATCGAACTGAACAGTAAACCGACCGTCCCGGTTGGGGAGCTGGGCGTCGATGCCTTTTTGCAAAGTAAAACCTTTGTCGATCGTGGCATACGCCGACGCGCATTGCTGGCGTTTGGTCGCCAGGATGTGCCGTCGGATAACTGTGTGCCATGCGACGACGCTATCACTATCTTAGGGCAAACCAGCGATCATACGCTGGTGGATATTGAAGATTGTCGTCAGTCGCTAAAAGTAGGCGATGTGGTTCGCTTTGAGCTGGATTATACGGGCCTGTTAATGGCCTGCCAGACCAAAGGCGTCGCCTGGAGGTTTACGCGTTAACGCATAACCGCCGCGGCTATGTCGCGGCGGCATCTTTGACCTCACGAAAGACAGGGAGTAACGATGGATACCCTGCAACAATCACCGCCAGCAGAGCCTGAAGGCGGTCTGCGGCGTAACCTGAAGAAACGGCATCTGCTGATGATGTCGCTGGGCGGCACGATTGGCACCGGCTTATTTATCGGCATTGCCGAACCGTTAAGCAGCGTCGGGCCGGCGGGAACCTTACTGGCCTATCTGTTTGCCGGAACCATTATGCTGGCAACGATGATGTGTCTTGGCGAATTATCATGCGCCTTTCCTCACTCCGGTTCATTTCAACATTACGCGCTGATGTTTATGCCGTCACCTTGCTGGAGCTATACCATTGGCTGGCTTTACTGGTTTAGCTGGGTCTTTTCCCTGGCGGCCGACCTCACTGCCGCAGGGTTTATTGCTCACCAGTTTTTCCCCGCGGTTCCGGTATATATGTTCTGCCTGGCGATTCTGCTCATCCTGACGGCCATCAATCTTACCTCCGCAAAAAGTTTTGGCGAATGCGAATACTGGCTTTCGGCCATTAAGGTCTTCGCGATCGTGCTGTTTATCTGCGCGGGCGGGGTCATGATCTACTCGCTAATGGGCCATAGTGACTGGCACCCGACGTTAAAAACAGACGGAATGTGGTTTCCCCACGGTTGGGAGCAAATTGTGGTCTGTATGACGATCGTGATTTACTCCTTCCAGGGGGTGGAACTGGTAGGAAATGCGGCAGGGGAGACCGAATCGCCGCACATTATTTTACCGAAAGTGATCCTGGGGATCGGTCTCAGAATCATTTTGTTTTACGGCCTGGCGATTGCGGTGCTGGCGCTGGTCTATCCGCATGAACTGACGCCAAATGGACAAAGTCCCTTTGTATGGGTATTCTCCCACGCGGGCATTCCGGGGGCGGATACGCTGATGACGCTGGTGATCTTTTCCGCCGCGGTTTCTGCCGCTAACTCGGCCATTTACGCCAGTTCGCGTATGCTGTGGTCTATGGCGGGCGATCGCTTTGCGCCAGCCTGCTTTGGTAAAACGAACGGCGGCGGCGTGCCGGTGTATGCTATTTTAATCACGGCCTTGTTGGCGTTGGTGTCGTTGCTGACCCGCTATATTCCCGCACAGCAATTTTATTTATATCTGATCGCCAGTACCGGGCAGGTGGGTTGCCTGGCATGGATAACCATCGGATGGTGCCAGTATCATTTCCGACAATCGGTGCGTAATGGAACGTACGCCAGCGATTTGCTACGCTATCGATCGCCGCTTTTCCCCTGGACGGCCCGATTTGTCATTATCACCAATTTTGCCATTATGGTCGGCACCTGGTTTAGTGAGCAAGGGGTAGTGATAATGTTGGTTGAGCTGGCTTTTATGATAGGGATTCTTTTGTCATGGTATCTCTTCAGACCCACTTTGAGCCGATTACGTAACACAGTGGGATGAACGGCGCTCGTAAACGGTAAGAGAACATGAAACGACTCATTGTAGGAATTAGCGGCGCCAGCGGAGCGATTTATGGCGTGCGCTTATTACAAATTTTGCGCGATGTCGATAGCGTGGAAACGCATCTGGTGATGAGCCAGGCGGCCCGGCAAACGCTGGCGCTGGAGACCCATTTTTCGCTGCGCGAGGTGCAGGCGCTGGCCGATGTGACGCACGATGCGCGCGACATTGCCGCCAGCATTTCCTCGGGCTCTTACCCGACGGCGGGAATGGTTATCTTGCCCTGTTCGATTAAAACGCTGTCGGGGATTGTCCACAGTTATACTGACGGACTGCTTACCCGCGCGGCGGATGTGATATTAAAAGAGCGGCGACCTCTGGTGCTGTGTGTGCGCGAAACGCCGCTGCATATCGGGCATTTGCGTTTAATGACCCAGGCCGCTGAGATAGGCGCGGTGATTATGCCGCCGGTTCCGGCTTTTTATCATCTTCCTCAGACGTTAGATGATATTATAAATCAAACGGTTAACCGAGTTTTGGATCAGTTCGATATCCCCCTTCCGCACGATCTTTTTGTTCGCTGGCAGGGCGCATAGCGTTGTCTGTTTAGCGTGCATTATTGTCCCTGTTGCCCTGTTTCAGGGCAATTTTGTAACCGCGATCATATCCTCAACATTTAATTCGTTAAAAGCCGCCGAAACGCTGCGGTTCAACCGTCATACCTGCTATCTTCAACATCAGGACAATATTGCAACGTTTTATTAACAAATTTAACGTCGAATCGTTTTGCTGACGTGAAAATGGCATAAGACCTGCATGAAAAAGTCTGCAAACACACAACACCACGTAAAACATAAGAAAATAACGCTACTTGAGGGGTATGTATGAAGAAGACCGTTCTCGCTTTGTCTTTGCTGATAGGTCTGGGCGCGACGGCGGCCAGTTACGCCGCGCTTCCGCAAACGGTTCGTATTGGAACAGATACCACCTACGCGCCTTTCTCATCGAAAGATGCCAAAGGCGACTTTATTGGCTTTGATATCGATCTCGGTAATGAAATGTGTAAGCGTATGCAGGTGAAATGTACCTGGGTCGCCAGCGACTTTGATGCGCTTATTCCCTCACTAAAAGCGAAAAAAATTGATGCCATTATTTCATCGCTCTCTATCACCGATAAACGCCAGCAAGAAATTGCGTTTTCCGACAAACTTTACGCGGCGGATTCACGCCTGATTGCGGCAAAAGGGTCTCCCATTCAGCCGACGCTGGAATCGCTGAAAGGCAAGCATGTCGGCGTGCTGCAAGGGTCCACGCAAGAGGCTTACGCCAATGATAACTGGCGCACAAAAGGTGTGGATGTGGTGGCTTATGCCAACCAGGATCTTATCTATTCCGATTTAACCGCCGGTCGTCTGGATGCCGCATTGCAGGATGAAGTCGCCGCCAGCGAAGGTTTCCTGAAGCAGCCAGCGGGCAAAGAGTATGCGTTTGCCGGTCCTTCCGTGAAGGATAAAAAATATTTTGGCGACGGGACGGGGGTTGGGCTGCGCAAAGACGATACCGAGCTAAAAGCCGCGTTTGATAAAGCGCTGACCGAACTGCGCCAGGACGGAACTTACGACAAAATGGCCAAAAAGTACTTCGATTTTAATGTCTACGGCGATTGAGGGAAGGGGATAACGCGCCGCGCTGGGGAACTATCACGGTGCAAAATAGATGTTTTGCACCTTTTTGGTGCATAAGCCGTTGCGGAACAGGCGCATAAATGCATACTTAATCGATTTTTATGCAAAATAAACCGGCTGGCAAGGTAGAATGCTTTGCCTTGTCGGCCTGATTAATGGCACGATAGTCGCATCGGATCTGTAAAGATCTCCTGGAAAGACAGTCTGTTGAGGATAGTTATGAAAAAACTGGCGTTATCCCTTTCTCTGGTGCTGGCATTTTCCAGCGCTACCGCAGCATTTGCCGCTATTCCACAAAAGATTCGTATCGGTACCGATCCTACATACGCACCGTTTGAATCCAAAAATGCACAAGGTGAATTGGTCGGCTTTGATATCGATCTGGCCAAAGAGCTGTGCAAACGTATCAACACACAGTGTACGTTCGTGGAAAACCCGCTGGATGCGCTGATTCCGTCTTTAAAAGCGAAGAAAATTGATGCCATCATGTCCTCGCTGTCCATCACTGAAAAGCGCCAGCAGGAAATCGCGTTTACCGACAAGCTTTACGCCGCTGATTCCCGTCTGGTGGTGGCGAAGAACTCTGATATTCAGCCGACCGTCGCGTCGCTGAAAGGCAAGCGCGTCGGCGTGCTACAGGGGACGACGCAGGAGACCTTCGGCAATGAGCACTGGGCGCCGAAAGGGATTGAGATCGTCTCTTACCAGGGGCAGGACAACATTTATTCCGATCTGACGGCTGGCCGTATTGATGCAGCGTTCCAGGACGAGGTCGCGGCCAGCGAAGGTTTCCTTAAACAGCCCGTCGGAAAAGACTATAAATTCGGCGGCCCGGCGGTGAAAGATGAGAAGTTATTCGGCGTAGGAACCGGTATGGGGCTGCGCAAAGAGGATAACGAGCTGCGCGAAGAGCTGAATAAAGCCTTTGCTGAAATGCGTGCTGACGGTACTTACGAAAAGCTGGCGAAAAAGTACTTTGATTTTGATGTTTATGGCGGTTAATCACCGTCGGTGCAGATAAAGCCCAAAGAATGTTGACTGTCTGCATTGCCTGATGGCGCTGTGCATGTCAGGCCTACGGAGCATCGTAGGTCGGGCAAGGCACAGCCGCCATCCGGCGTGATGTGAGGCAAAAATGCAAAAGAGGCTTCTTACTTCACCACACACAACAGGACAGGCTGCATGTTGTACGGGTTTTCAGGCGTAATTTTACAGGGCGCGATCGTCACGCTGGAACTGGCGCTCAGTTCCGTGGTGCTGGCCGTGCTTATCGGTCTCGTCGGCGCGGGGGCGAAGCTTTCGCAAAACCGGGTAACGGGGCTTATTTTTGAAGGGTACACCACCCTGATTCGCGGGGTGCCGGATCTGGTCTTAATGCTGCTGATATTTTACGGATTGCAAATCGCGCTTAACGTGGTGACCGATTCGCTGGGTATCGACCAGATAGATATTGATCCGATGGTGGCCGGTATTATCACCCTCGGTTTCATCTATGGCGCCTATTTTACCGAAACCTTTCGCGGCGCGTTTATGGCGGTGCCGAAAGGCCATATCGAGGCGGCGACGGCTTTTGGTTTTACCCACGGGCAAACCTTCCGGCGGATTATGTTCCCGGCGATGATGCGTTACGCCCTGCCGGGGATCGGCAATAACTGGCAGGTGATACTCAAAGCGACGGCGCTGGTGTCGCTGCTGGGCCTGGAAGATGTCGTCAAAGCCACGCAGCTTGCCGGTAAAAGCACCTGGGAGCCTTTCTATTTTGCTGTGGTCTGTGGACTTATCTACCTGGTATTCACCACCGTTTCCAATGGTGTGCTGCTCTTACTTGAGCGTCGCTATTCCGTGGGCGTGAAGAGGGCCGATTTGTGATTGAGATCATTCAGGAGTACTGGAAATCCCTGCTGTGGACGGATGGCTATCGTTTTACCGGCGTGGCGATTACGCTGTGGCTGTTAATTTCATCGGTGGTGATGGGCGGTCTTCTGGCGGTGATTCTGGCGGTAGGTCGCGTTTCCAGTAATAAATTCATCCGTTTTCCCATCTGGCTGTTTACGTATATTTTTCGCGGCACGCCGCTGTACGTACAGCTACTGGTGTTCTATTCGGGGATGTATACGCTGGAGATAGTCAAAGGCACCGATCTTCTTAACGCGTTTTTCCGCAGCGGACTGAACTGTACCGTACTGGCGCTGACGCTGAATACCTGCGCGTATACCACGGAAATTTTCGCCGGGGCGATTCGCTCGGTGCCGCACGGTGAAATTGAAGCGGCACGGGCCTATGGCTTCTCGTCATTTAAAATGTATCGCTGCATTATTTTGCCGTCGGCATTACGCATCGCCTTGCCTGCCTACAGCAACGAAGTGATTTTAATGCTGCACTCTACGGCGCTGGCGTTTACCGCGACGGTGCCGGATTTGTTGAAAATCGCCCGCGATATTAACTCAGCGACTTACCAGCCGTTTACCGCGTTTGGCATTGCCGCCGTGTTGTATTTACTCATTTCGTATGTCCTGATAAGCCTGTTCCGTCGGGCGGAAAGACGCTGGTTGCAGCACGTGTCCTCTAAATAATTCGAGTAACATGATGTCAGAAAATAAATTACACGTTATCGATTTGCACAAACGCTACGGCGGTCATGAAGTGCTGAAAGGGGTATCGCTGCAGGCCCGCGCCGGAGATGTGATTAGCATCATCGGCTCGTCCGGCTCCGGTAAAAGCACTTTTTTGCGCTGTATTAACTTCCTCGAAAAACCGAGCGAAGGCGCGATTATCGTGAACGGTCAGAACATTAATCTGGTGCGCGACAAAGACGGGCAGCTCAAAGTGGCGGATAAAAATCAGCTACGCTTGTTGCGTACCCGCCTGACGATGGTGTTTCAGCACTTTAACCTCTGGAGCCACATGACGGTGCTGGAAAATGTGATGGAAGCGCCGATTCAGGTACTGGGATTAAGCAAGCACGACGCGCGCGAGCGGGCGTTGAAATATCTGGCGAAGGTGGGGATTGATGAGCGCGCTCAGGGCAAATATCCCGTCCATCTCTCCGGCGGCCAACAGCAGCGCGTTTCTATTGCGCGCGCGCTGGCGATGGAACCTGACGTTTTACTGTTCGATGAACCCACATCGGCGCTCGATCCTGAACTGGTCGGCGAAGTGTTGCGCATCATGCAACAACTGGCGGAAGAAGGCAAAACGATGGTGGTGGTCACGCATGAAATGGGCTTCGCTCGCCATGTCTCTTCGCACGTTATTTTTCTGCATCAGGGGAAAATTGAAGAAGAGGGCGATCCGGAGCAGGTGTTCGGCAATCCGCAAAGCCCGCGTTTACAGCAATTCCTGAAAGGCTCGCTGAAATAAAAGAAGCCCGGCGGCGCATCGCTCACCGGGCAGGATACGGCGCTTTGGGAACTAGCGAATCACATCCGCCAGCGCCTCTTCTAAATCATACCAGCGAAATGCGAACCCGGCGGCTTCAAGCCGTTTTGGCAGCGCCCGCTGTCCGCCCAACACCAGCACTGACGACTCTCCCATCAATAAGCGAATTGCCGTCGCCGGAATGCGAATAATCGCCGGGCGGCGCAGCGCGCGACCCAGCGCATGAGCAAAATGCTCATTATGGACGGGATACGGCGAGACCATATTGAAGGGACCGCGAAGATCGTTATCCAGCAGCCACAGGATGCCGTTGACCATATCGTCGATGTGAATCCAGGCCAGATATTGCCGACCATTACCCACCGGACCGCCGAGTCCGAGGCGAAACGGCGGAACCATTTTCCCCAGAATCCCGCCTTGCGGCGCCAGGACAACGCCGGTACGCAGCAGGCAGACGCGGGTCTGGTCGCTCTGCGCACGACAGGCAATCTGTTCCCAGCGGGCGCAAAGTTTATGCGTAAATTCGTTGTGCGGCGGCTCATCTTCAGTGACGACAACGTCGCCCAGATCGCCGTAATAGCCCGTGGCGGAGCCGGATATCAACACCGAGGGCGGCGTAGCGCTGGCATGAATTAAATCCACCAACTTTTGCGTGATAGCCCAGCGGCTTTGGCACAACCGTTCTTTTTGTTGCGACGTCCAGCGCTTGTCGGCAATCGGTTCGCCCGCCAGATTGATGATGGCATCAATCTCATTGAGGTGCTCACGTTCCGCCAGCCCTTTCCATAATGTCACTCTGGAATCGAGAATCTGACGCGCGTTATCGGGATTGCGCGTAACGACCGTCACCTGGTGCCCCAGTGTTAACAGCCGGGGAATGAGATGACGCCCTATCAGGCCCGTACCGCCGGTAATCAGAATCTGCATATGACCTCCAGAGTAGGGAGGATTTCCTCTTCCCTAATGTCAGGTTTTTAATACGAATAAGGGTGCCGGACGCAGGTTTTTTCCGTGTATACACCTCTACATCATACATGATGTATGCTACCGCGTTACGCTTTCGTACTGTTACAGTGCAGTTGCGCTTGTAACAGTGCGCGCGCTGTCGCAGGACGCGTGCGAATGCGTTCAAACCAGTTATACACCGCCGGGTAGTTATCAAGATCGATTCGCTGACGCTGATGTGCGTTAACCCACGGCCAACTGGCGATATCCGCAATACTGTAGTGGTCGCCGCCCAGCCACGGGGAGGTTTCCAGGCGTTTATTCAGGACGTTGTATAAGCGTTGCGTTTCAACCTGATAGCGTTCAATCGCATAGGGGATGGCCTGCGGCGCAAAATGGTTAAAGTGATGATTCTGGCCCAGCATCGGCCCTAATCCGCCGACCTGCCAGAACAGCCATTGCAGCGTGGTATGGCGTTCACGCAGCTCCCCGCTAAGCAGTTTGCCGCTTTTTTCCGCCAGGTAGAGAAGAATTTCACCGGATTCAAAAAGACTAAGCGGTTGACCGCCGTCTGCCGGGGCGTGATCGACGATGGCAGGAATTTTATTATTGGGAGAGATAGCCAAAAAATCAGGGCGAAACTGATTGCCCTTGCTGATATCTACTTTTAGCAAACGATACGCCAGCTCCGCCTCTTCCAGAAACAGCGTTATTTTATGCCCGTTGGGCGTGGGGGCGTAGTAAAGGTCAATCATTTTGGCTCCTGCATGTGCGTAAAGAGTCTGGGCTGAATTAAGTATAGAAAGCCTCCTGATGTGTGTGAGTTTTCATCAGGTGACAGCAGGCGAAAGACGCTATATTTTGGGAAGAAACTTAATACGCCCTCAAGAGGACATTATGAGTAAGCCTGTTATTGTGCTGTGGTCGGATGCGAACTTTTTCTCTCCCTACGTCTTGTCCGCCTGGGTGGCATTACAAGAAAAAGGGCTTTCCTTTACTCTGAAAACCCGCGATCTGGACCAGGGAGAACATCTGCAACCTGGCTGGCGGGGATATGCGCTGACGCAGCGCGTACCGGTGCTTGAGGCCGACAATTTTGAGCTGAGCGAGTCGTCCGCTATTGCGGAATACCTGGAGGAGCGTTTCGCGCCGCCGCAGTGGGAGCGTATCTACCCGCACGATTTACAAAAACGCGCCCGCGCGCGACAGATTCAGGCGTGGCTACGCAGCGATTTACTGCCGCTTCGCGAAGAACGGCCTACCGACGTGGTGTTTGCCGGGGCGAAAAAAGCGCCGCTAAGCGAGGCTGGAAAAGCCAGCGCGGCAAAACTGTTTGCGACGGCTGAAGCGCTATTGGGGCAAGGGACGCAAAATTTATTTGGTGAATGGTGCATTGCCGATACCGATCTGGCATTGATGATCAATCGTCTGGCGCTGCATGGCGATGACGTGCCGGCGTCGCTGGCGGCGTATGCGACATTCCAGTGGCAGCGTGCTTCCGTACAGCGTTTTATTGCGCTTTCCTCGAAGCGTTCAGGCTGAAAATCTATTCATATTCCAGTATCATAACGCCGTTTTTCACAACGAGGAGTGAGCGATGAAACTGATGTTCGCATCGGACATTCATGGTTCTTTACCCGCCACGGAACGCGTGCTTGAGCGGTTCGCGCAAAGCGGCGCGCGTTGGCTGGTGATATTAGGCGATGTCCTTAACCACGGGCCGCGAAATGCGCTGCCTGAAGGCTATGCGCCCGCTCAGGTCGCCGAACGCCTGAACGCGGTGGCGACGCAAATCATTGCCGTGCGCGGCAACTGCGATAGCGAAGTGGATCAGATGCTGCTGCATTTTCCGATAACTGCGCCGTGGCAGCAAATATTGACGCAAGAGAGGCGGCTATTTTTAACGCATGGGCACCTCTTCGGGCCGACGAATCTGCCCGCTCTGCATACTGGCGATGTGTTGGTCTATGGTCATACGCATCTGCCGGTGGCGCAACAGCAGGAAGGACTGTATCACTTTAATCCTGGGTCAGTGAGCATCCCGAAAGGCGGGTATGCGGCAAGCTACGGTATTCTGGATGATAATGTGTTGAGCGTAATCGCACTCAATGATCAAAGTATCATTGCGCAGGTTGCAATTAACTCGTAATTTACCTCACAAACGTAAATGCGCCGTAAGAGCGCCAGAAATAAGAAGGTTTCCTGATGGTGGAACAGCGTCGTTTGGCAAGTACGGAATGGGTGGATATTGTGAATGAAGACAATGAAGTCATTGCACAGTCCAGCCGGGAACAGATGCGTGCGCAACGCTTACGGCATCGTGCGACGTATATCGTCGTTCATGATGGTATGGGTAAAATTCTGGTGCAGCGTCGTACCGAAACAAAAGATTTTTTGCCCGGTATGTTAGATGCTACCGCAGGCGGCGTGGTCCAGGCTGATGAGCAGCTACTGGAATCTGCCCGCCGAGAAGCGGAAGAAGAGTTGGGTATTGCAGGCGTGCCGTTTGCCGAACACGGTCTGTTTTACTTTGAAGACCCACATTGCCGGGTTTGGGGCGCGCTGTTTAGCTGCGTTTCCCACGGGCCTTTCGCGCTTCAGGAAGATGAAGTCAGCGAAGTGTGTTGGCTGACCCCGGAGGAGATCACCGCGCGCTGTGATGAGTTTACGCCAGATTCGCTCAAAGCGCTGGCGCTGTGGATGACCCGCAACGCCAAAAACGAAGCCGCGCTCCAGGAGAAACCGGAAGAGACGGAATAAGCGTTTTAGCAGCTTTCCCGCATACATAAACTGGAGGCGATGGATTTTCGATCGCTCCAGTTTCCCTGATTTAACCTTTCCAACAGCGCCCGTCCGGCTTCACTGCCAATCTTACGGTGCGGTACGGCCATGGTGGTTAACGGCGGCTGGCAGACCCGGCTGACATCGCTATCACCAAACCCGACCACCGCTAAATCGTCCGGAACTTTGATCCGCCGTCGTTGGCACTCGTATAACGCGCCGCAGGCCAGCTCATCCGATACGCATACCAGCGCGTCCAGCTCCGGCCACGCCAGTAAAAACTCCGGCAGTTGCGACGCGCCGGTAGAAAAATTGGGCGGCAAGGCGGCATTAATCACCCGGTTTGGCGACATATGGTGGCGAAGCATCGCTTTGTACCAGCCGTGCAGATGTTGCTGAAAAATCCACTGTTCCTGATTGGCGCATAGCAGCCCGATATTCTGATAACCGCGCTGAATCAGCATTTCCGTCAGCTCATACATTGCCGCAACGTTATCAATACCGATATTCATATCAATAGGATCGCTGCGAATCGCGCCCATCTCCATCACCGGGATAGAGGCATTTTTCAGCCACTGGCGTACGGTAGTGCTATGTTCGACG
Organism: Salmonella sp. A29-2; assembly: GCF_020150755.1. Taxonomy (NCBI): domain Bacteria; kingdom Pseudomonadati; phylum Pseudomonadota; class Gammaproteobacteria; order Enterobacterales; family Enterobacteriaceae; genus Salmonella; species Salmonella sp. A29-2. Next base: position 1,526,605 of record NZ_CP083731.1, read on the forward strand.
CTAAGCAGAATCGCCGCGGCAATGTTGGAGGCCAGCAGCGTTTCGAGCAGCTTCTCCTCTTGTTCCACGCGATGCTGCGATTCCGCCAGCATAATCTGGTAGCCTGCGGGCTGTAAAATTTGTTGCAGCCCGGCGAACATTTCAGAACACCCCGCTTCCGCAAGGTTCGGTACGACCATCGCGATGGTGTGCGAGGAGGCAGACGCCAGCGCGCTGGCGGCGAGATTAGGCATATAGCCCAGCTCATGCACTGCCGCTTCGATTTTTTCCCGGAGTTTATCAGAGACCTGTTCCGGCGTGCGTAAGGCTCGTGATACGGTCATCGTGCCTACACCGGCAAGTTGGGCTACATCGGCGATAGTCACTTTACCGGTACTGCGCCGTTTACGGGGTATCGACATACAAATTCCTGCGTCATTACAACATGTTGAGATGCTTTTTTATTGTCGTTCTTTGCTTCGCATGACTGGCAGTATACGCCTTAAATCCGCTTTTTTGCTGTGATTTCACACCATGATTTTAATTTGATAGCGCTATCACAATTCTGAGTAATAGTCGCTGGTAGCGCTATCTTTGTGATAACGATCGCAGCTAATATCGCATGGCTTGAATAAAGTTTGTTCATAATTTCATACACCGTGGGGGCGAATAACATGCTGGGAACCTGGTTATCTGACGCAACCATCACGCTACAGGAGAGCGTGGAAACGTGGCCGCAGGCGCTGGAAATTTGCGGCAAACCCCTGCTGGACGCAGGTGTTATCGCACCGGAATACATTACGGCGATTGTTCAGCAGCACCAAAAGCTTGGGCCGTATTATGTATTAGCGCCAGGGTTAGCGATGCCGCATGCGAGGCCGGAAGAGGGGGCGAAAGGGTTAGGTTTATCGTTACTGAAACTACAGCGCGGCGTTTCATTTGGCGCAGACGAATTTGATCCGGTTGACATCATTATTATGCTGGCGGCGCCTGATAAGCACAGTCATATCGAAATGATATCGGCGCTGGCGGAATTATTTTCCAGTGATGTAGATATGGAAAAATTACATCAGGCAAAAAACCTGGAGGACATTAAAACGATTATTGACCGTTTCTGATTTTATTCCATTTTCTTGCGGTAAATAACATTACGCCCGTGCGTGATGCAGACCAACTCTACTTTTAAAAGGTGACAATAATGAAAATCATGGCAATTTGCGGTTCCGGCCTGGGTAGTAGTTTTATGGTAGAAATGAACATTAAAAAAGTATTAAAGAAACTCAATATTGACGCTGAAGTGGAACACTCCGATCTCTCATCGGCCACGCCCGGGGCTGCCGATCTTTTTGTAATGGCCAAAGATATTGCGGCCAGCGCCAGCGTACCGGAAAGCCAACTGGTGGTGATCAATAACATCATCGACATCAACGAACTGGAAACGCAGCTGCGCGCATGGTTCGCTAAACAATAATTATTGCTGGCGAGGTGGATATGTTTATCCTTGAAACGCTGAATTTTGTTGTTGATATTTTAAAAGTGCCCTCGGTGCTTGTAGGGTTAATTGCGCTGATTGGTCTGGTGGCGCAGAAAAAAGCGTTTTCCGATGTGGTGAAAGGCACGATTAAAACCATTTTAGGTTTTATTGTGCTTGGCGGTGGCGCAACCGTACTGGTGGGTTCATTAAATCCGCTAGGGGGTATGTTTGAACACGCTTTTAATATTCAGGGCATTATTCCTAATAATGAAGCGATAGTCTCAATCGCGCTGGAGAAATATGGCGCGTCCACGGCGTTAATTATGGCATTTGGTATGGTGGCCAATATTGTCGTGGCGCGCTTTACGCGTCTTAAATATATCTTTTTGACCGGGCATCACACCTTTTACATGGCCTGTATGATTGGCGTAATCCTGACCGTGGCGGGGTTCGAGGGCGTAGGGCTGGTCTTCACCGGATCGCTGATCCTGGGGCTGGTGATGGCTTTCTTCCCGGCGTTGGCCCAACGTTATATGAGGCGGATTACCGGTACCGATGACATTGCGTTTGGTCACTTCGGTACCCTGGGATATGTGCTTTCCGGCTGGATTGGCAGCCTGTGTGGTAAAGGCTCCCGCTCCACGGAAGAGATGAACCTGCCGAAAAACCTCAGTTTTTTACGCGACAGTTCTATCTCGATTTCGCTGACCATGATGATTATCTATCTGATCATGGCAGTCAGCGCTGGGCGTGAGTATGTCGAAGCGACGTTTAGCGGCGGGCAAAACTATCTGGTGTACGCCATCATCATGGCAATCACCTTCGCCGCCGGCGTATTCATCATTCTGCAAGGCGTCCGTCTGATTCTGGCGGAAATTGTTCCGGCCTTTACCGGCTTTTCAGAAAAACTGGTGCCAAACGCGCGTCCGGCGCTGGACTGCCCGGTGGTGTATCCCTATGCCCCTAACGCGGTACTGATTGGTTTCCTGTTCAGTTTTCTCGGCGGGCTGGTGGGGCTGTTCCTGCTTGGACAGATGAAGCTTGTGTTAATCCTGCCAGGCGTTGTGCCGCACTTCTTTACCGGCGCGACCGCAGGCGTCTTTGGCAATGCCACCGGCGGTCGCCGCGGGGCGATGATCGGCGCATTTGCTAATGGTCTATTAATCACTTTCCTGCCAGTGCTGTTACTGCCGGTTCTCGGCGCGATCGGCTTCGCCAATACCACGTTCTCGGATGCTGACTTTGGCGTAATCGGTATTTTGCTGGGCAACCTGGCGCGTTATCTGTCGCCGATGGCTATCACGGGGCTGGTGGTGGCGCTATTCGCGCTACTGGTGGCGTACAACGTGTTGGCCAAAAACAAAAAAGCGACTGCCGAAGTGCAGGAAAATAGCGGAGCGAAAGAATGAACGTAACCGAAATCACCCAACTGGCGCGCGACATTCGCGTCGCCACGCTCAAATCCTTAAACCATCTTGGCTTTGGTCACTATGGCGGCAGCATGTCGGTAGTGGAAACTCTGGCGGTTCTGTACGGCGCGGTGATGAAAATCGACCCTGCCGACCCGGACTGGCCGGAACGCGATTACTTCGTACTGTCGAAAGGCCATGCGGGCCCCGCGTTGTACAGTACCCTGGCGATTAAAGGCTATTTCCCGCGCGAAGAGCTGAATACGCTTAACCAGAACGGCACCCGTCTTCCCAGCCATCCGGATCGGCTAAAAACGCGCGGCGTGGACGCCACGACCGGCTCACTGGGACAGGGCATCTCTATTGCGGGCGGAATGGCGTTGTCGCATAAACTGGCGCGGCGACCCAACCGGGTATTTTGCATTGTCGGCGATGGCGAGCTCAATGAAGGGCAGTGCTGGGAGGCGTTTCAGTTTATTGCCCACCACCGCCTGAATAATCTGACCGTTTTCATTGACTGGAATAAACAGCAGCTTGACGGCGAACTGGAGGAGATTATCAATCCGTTCGATCTGGAAGGGAAATTCCGTGCGTTTGGTTTCGATGTCGTCACCGTCAAAGGCGATGATATCGCCGGACTACTGGCGGTGGTTCAGCCTGTGCCGCCCGCCGATGCCCGGCCACGGGTTGTGATCCTTGACAGCATTAAAGGGCAGGGGGTGCCATGCCTGGAGCAGTTAACGAATTCTCACCACTTACGCCTGACGGATGGCATGAAGCAGACGCTCAATGAGGCCATTCATCAACTGGAGGTCATGCATGATTAAGCTTGCGCCCGCAGGGCTTAAAGACGATATCGAAATGCGCAAAGTTTACGCCGGTTTTGTCGCCGGGCAGATTGAGGCTGGAAGCCCAATTATTGCGCTTGAGGCTGATTTAATGAGCTCAATGGCGATGGACAGCGTGGCGCGTGACTACCCGCAGCATGTCATTAACTGCGGTATTATGGAGGCGAATGTGATTGGCACGGCGGCGGGACTGGCGCTGACCGGTCGCAAACCGTTTGTGCATACCTTTACCGCTTTTGCCAGCCGTCGCTGTTTTGATCAGCTCTTTATGGCGCTGGATTATCAGCGTAACAACGTCAAAGTGATCGCCTCCGATGCCGGAGTGACGGCGTGCCATAACGGCGGCACCCATATGTCTTTTGAAGATATGGGGATTGTTCGCGGGCTGGCGCACTCCGTAGTACTGGAGGTGACGGATGCGGTGATGTTCGCGGATATTTTACGCCAGCTAATGGACCTGGACGGTTTTTACTGGCTGCGTACCATCCGTAAGCAGGCGCGGAGTATCTATGCGCCAGGCTCTACCTTTACCATTGGCAAGGGCAACGTACTGCGCGAGGGCGATGATATTACGCTTATCGCCAACGGCATTATGGTGGCGGAGGCGCTGGAGGCGGCGCGCCAACTGGAGCAGGAAGGCGTGAGCGCCGCGGTCATTGATATGTTCACCTTAAAGCCTATCGATCGCATGTTGGTGAAAAACTACGCGGAAAAAACGCGGCGTATCGTCACGTGTGAAAACCACAGCATCCATAATGGACTGGGGTCAGCGGTGGCGGAAGTGCTGGTGGAAAACTGCCCGGTGCCGATGCGCCGTGTTGGCGTCAAAGAGCGTTATGGGCAGGTAGGAACGCAGGATTTCTTACAACAAGAGTACGGACTCACCGCCGAAGCGATTGTAGAAGCCGCGAAATCACTGCTTTAATCATGGAGATATTGCCGGATGGCGCTGATGCTCATCCGGCATTTTGGATCAATGATATCCCATCATCTGCGCGCCAATGACGACCACGCTGGACATAATAAACAGTAGTCCCAGCAGCGACGCCCCCACTTTCAGCCAGTTGCGAAAATCGACCCGGCACACGCCCAGCGTGGCCATCAGCGAGGCCGATGTCGGATAGATAATATGGCTGAAGCCATCGCCAAACTGGAAGGCCAGAACCGTCACCTGACGGTTAACGCCGACCAGATCGCCGAGCGGCGCCAGTAATGGCATGGTTAACGCCGCCTGGCCCGAACCGGACGTGACAAAGAAATTAAATACCGCCTGGAAGAGCAGCATAAACCAGGCGGCGATAGCATTATTAAGCCCGCTGATGCCATGCGCGATACTGTTAAGCAACGTATTGAGCACGCTGGGTTCCCCGGCTTCGCCGTTGCCGACCAGCAGCAGAATGCCTTTGGCAAAACCCACCAGCAAGGCGGGTGCGATCATCATCCTCGCCCCTTCGGTGAATGAGGACGCCATCACGTTGACCGTCATACCGTTGAGGCGGAAGATAACGCTGATGAGGCCGATCACCACGCCCATGGTGAAAAACTGGCTGGCGATCTCCGGAATAAACCAGGCGTGGACAATCACGCCCCAGACGACCCAAATCATTACGCCGGTCAGGACCAGCAGTACCAGCCAGTCACCAAAGGTGAAAGGGCGCTGGACGACTTCATCCTGCTGTTCGCGGAAATAGCGATCGGATTCGTGGACGCGGGACAGCAGCGGATTCTTTTTCACGCGTGAGGCGTAGACCAGCGTAAAAACCAGCCCAATCAGCGTGGCGACAATCCAGACCACAATACGCAGCCCGGAGCCGGAAAGTACCGGCACGCCGGCAATCCCCTGGGCGACGACTACGCAGAAAGGGTTCATCCACGAACTGGCAAAGCCAATTTGGGTGGCGATATAGGTCACCAGGACGGTGGTAATGCTGTCATAGCCCAGCCTGACCATCAGCGGGGCTATGATAATTGCAAAGGCGACCGCCTCTTCGCCCATGCCAAATACGGCGCCCCCTAACGAAAAGAGGACAAATAGCACCGGAATAAACAGGACTTCGTTGCCCCGCGTGTGGCGAATAAGCGCCAGAATGCCGTTATCCACGGTGCCGGTACGCATCACGATGCCGAATGCGCCGCCAATCACCAACATAAACATAATGATGCCGACGGCAGTGCCGAATTTCGATCCGGATGTTAACCCTTCAAACGGAAAATTCATCAGCCCTGGTCTTTCATCGCCGGTAGTGAAAAATTGTACGCGATGATACTGCGCTTCCCCGGCCTCATTGGTCACAATGCGAAAAGAGTGCGGGTCGACGACCTTGCGGGTTTTTGTCTGACCATCGACCTGATACTGCACTTCCTGGCTATCAAACATCCCAACGGGGACGACCCAGGTGGCGATACTGGTTAAAATGGCGACAAAAAAGATGATGACCAGCGTATCGGGCATTGCCCATTTTCTGGCTGTTTTTGATTCTGTAACGACAGACATGACAGACTATCCCTGTTGCAAAGCAAAGAGGCTAAGTATGAGAAGAAGGGAATAGTTATTCATTGATGCAGCGCAGTTAAGCAAAAAATTCCGCTTTGCAGGGTAAATAGCAGAATGCCGGATGGCGATGCTAACGCGTCTTATCCGGCCTACAACGGTATTTCACCTGTAGGCCGGACAAGGCGTTCACGCCGCCATCCGGCATTGGCTTTTACTGTTACTGCTGCTGCTGAGAAGCCTGAATTGCCGTCAGGGCGATGGTATAGACGATATCGTCAACCAGCGCGCCACGGGACAGGTCGTTCACCGGCTTGCGCATACCCTGCAGCATCGGCCCGATGGAGATCAGGTCGGCAGAACGCTGTACCGCTTTGTAGGTGGTGTTACCGGTGTTCAGATCCGGGAAAATGAACACGGTAGCGCGACCCGCAACCGGCGAGTTCGGCGCTTTGGATTTCGCTACGTCAGCCATGACCGCGGCGTCGTACTGCAACGGACCGTCGATCATCAGGTCAGGACGTTTTTCCTGCGCCAGACGCGTCGCTTCACGTACTTTCTCTACGTCGCTGCCCGCGCCAGAGGTGCCGGTGGAGTAGGAGAGCATTGCCACACGCGGTTCGATACCGAAGGCAATGGCGGAATCCGCAGACTGAATCGCGATTTCTGCCAGCTGCTCTGCAGTCGGGTCTGGGTTGATTGCGCAGTCGCCGTAAACGTAAACCTGTTCCGGCAGTAGCATAAAGAACACAGAAGAGACCAGGGAGCTACCCGGCGCCGTTTTAATAAGCTGCAGCGGCGGACGGATGGTGTTGGCGGTGGTATGAACCGCGCCGGAAACCAAGCCGTCGACTTCGTCTTGCTCCAGCATCAGCGTGCCGAGCACCACGTTGTCTTCCAGCTGTTCGCGGGCAACCGGTTCGGTCATGCCTTTGCTCTTACGCAGCTCAACCAGGCGAGCGACATAGCTTTCACGCACCACTTCCGGATCGACGATTTCAATACCTGCGCCCAGCTCAACGCCCTGAGATGCCGCGACGCGGTTGATTTCATCCGGGTTGCCCAGCAGTACGCAAGTGGCGATGCCGCGTTCAGCGCAGATTGCCGCCGCTTTGACGGTACGCGGTTCGTCGCCTTCCGGCAGCACTACGCGTTTACCGGCTTTACGCGCCAGCTCGGTCAGTTGGTAGCGGAACGCCGGCGGAGAGAGACGACGGCTACGCTCGGAAGTGGCGGTCAGCGACTCGATCCACTCAGCGTTAACGTAGTTCGCGACGTATTCCTGAACTTTCTCGATGCGCTCATGGTCATCAACCGGGACTTCCAGATTGAAGCTTTGCAGGCTCAGCGAAGTCTGCCAGGTGTTGGTGTTCACCATAAAGACCGGCAGACCGGTGGCGAATGCGCGTTCGCACAGTTTAGAAATGCGTGCGTCCATTTCATAGCCGCCGGTCAGCAACAGAGCGCCGATTTCTACGCCGTTCATCGCGGCCAGGCAAGCTGCGACCAGTACGTCCGGACGGTCAGCGGAGGTCACTAACAACGATCCTGCGCGGAAATGTTCCAGCATATGCGGAATACTACGCGCGCAGAACGTAACGGATTTAACGCGGCGGGTTTTGATATCGCCTTCGTTAATGATGGTGGCGTTCAGGTGACGCGCCATATCGATAGCGCGGGTCGCAATCAGGTCGAAGCTCCACGGCACCGCGCCCAGAACCGGCAGCGGGCTGGATTCCTGCAGTTTAGCAGGATCGATTTTGATCACCTGCGCTTTGGAAGAGTCGTCAAAGATCTCCGACAGATCCGGGCGAGTACGGCCTTGTTCATCAACCGGCGCATTCAGTTTGTTGATGATAACGCCGGTGATGTTGGTGTTTTTCGCGCCGCCGAAGCTGCTGCGCGTCAGTTCGATACGCTCGTTAAGCTGTTCTGGCGTGTCGGTACCCTGAGACATGACAAAAACGATTTCCGCATTCAGAGTTTTCGCGATTTCATAGTTCAGAGACTGAGCGAACTGATGTTTACGGGTCGGAACCAGACCTTCAACCAGCACCACTTCCGCGTCTTTGGTATTCGCATGGTAGTTCGCGATGATCTCTTCCATCAGCACGTCTTTCTGGTTGCTGGAGAGCAGAGATTCAACGTGGCTCATCTTCAGCGGTTCAGCCGCCGGCAGGGTAGAGTTCGCGCGAACGATAGTGGTGGTCTGGTCAGGCGCATCGCCGCCAGCGCGAGGCTGGGCGATAGGCTTAAAGACGCTCAGACGAACGCCTTTGCGTTCCATAGCACGGATGACGCCGAGGCTGACGCTGGTCAGGCCGACGCTGGTTCCGGTAGGGATCAGCATAATAATACGGGACACGGTTTATCCTCTTTCGTTACCGTCTTTTGGGGACGGGTTACAAAACAGCACCGCCAGCGAGGCTGGCGGTGTGAAATCAGGCAGTCAGACGGCTCGCGTCCTGCGCGATAACCAGTTCTTCGTTGGTTGGGATCACCACCGCCGGACGGGTACCTTCTTTGTTGATGAAACCAGATTTGCCGAAGCGGGCCGCCAGGTTACGTTCGTGGTCGACTTCAAAGCCCAGTACGCCCAGTTTGCCCAGAGACAGTTCGCGAACCATCGCGGCGTTTTCACCGATACCGCCGGTGAACACGACTGCATCCAGACGACCGTCCATCAGAGCGGTGTAAGAACCGATGTACTTCGCCAGGCGGTGGCAGTAAACGTCCATCGCACGTTTTGCGTCTTCTTTGGTGGCGTAGTTGTCTTCAACATAACGGCAGTCGCTGGTCACTTCAGTCAGACCCAGCAGACCGGACTCTTTGGTCAGCATTTTGTTGATCTGATCTACGCTCATGCCCAGAGTGTCGTGCAGGTGGAAGATAATCGCAGGGTCGATATCGCCGGAACGGGTACCCATGACCAGGCCTTCCAGCGGGGTCAGACCCATAGAGGTATCCACGCATTTACCGTTACGGATAGCGGAAACAGAACCGCCGTTGCCCAGGTGGCAGGTGATAATGTTCAGTTCTTCTACCGGCTTGTTCAGCATTTTTGCCGCTTCCTGAGTTACATAGAAGTGGCTGGTGCCGTGTGCGCCATAGCGACGAACGCCGTGTTCTTTATACAGGCTGTACGGCAGGGCATACAGGTAAGATTCTTCCGGCATGGTCTGATGGAAGGCGGTGTCGAATACTGCAACGTTTTTATCTTTCAGCTGCGGGAAAGATTTCAGCGCTTCGGCGATACCAATCAGGTGAGCCGGGTTATGCAGCGGTGCGAAAGAAGCGGAATCTTTGATGCCCTGAATGACGGACTCATCAATGACTACGGAGCTGGTATACTTCTCGCCGCCGTGTACGATACGGTGACCAATTGCAGTTAACTGCGCAGACAGTTCTGGTTTTTGTGCCAGAATAGTGTTAACGATAAAGTTCAGCGCTTCACTGTGAGCGGCGCCTGCACCTAAAGCCGCTTCTTGTTTACTGCCGTCCATTTTCCATTTGATGCGTGCTTCTGGCAGATGGAAACATTCGGCTAAACCAGAAAGGTATTCATCACCATTAACTGCATCAATAATTGCAAATTTCAGTGAAGAACTACCGCAGTTCAGAACCAGTACTAACTTACTCGACATGGAAGTACCTATTTATGATACGTGGCTAAAAAAACGTCAGTGAGCCATAGAGCGTAGCGCATGATAGCCCTGACATTTATGATTAACATCATGCGCAGGAGTTTTTTTGGGCATGATGGAAGAAATACCTTTGAGTCTATGCCATTTTGCGTATTTTTCAGCCAATGGCATACTATGTGTAATATTGACGACTCAATGATTTTAAACTACCGGCCTTTGACAGGCCGACACAGGATACCTGATAGTGGGTATCGAAGACAAAATGTTTTGAACGTTGTCCCTCGCAGTTGTTGTTTTGCACAAATTTTTTAAATTTTATATGTGAAGTTGAGGTAGGCCATGTCGACACCGGATAATCGCTCCGTAAATTTTTTTAGCTTATTTCGCCGGGGGCAGCACTACGCGAAGACGTGGCCGATGGAAAAGCGGCTGGCGCCCGTTTTCGTCGAAAACCGCGTCATTCGTATGACGCGCTATGCCATACGATTTATGCCGCCTGTCGCCGTCTTTACATTATGCTGGCAGATAGCGCTGGGCGGTCAGTTAGGTCCGGCCGTGGCGACCGCGCTGTTCGCCCTGAGCTTGCCTATGCAGGGATTATGGTGGTTAGGGAAACGTTCCGTGACGCCGTTGCCGCCTTCAATCCTTAACTGGTTTTACGAAGTTCGCGGTAAATTGCAGGAGGCTGGACAAGCGCTGGCGCCGGTAGAAGGAAAGCCGGATTACCAGGCATTAGCTGACACGCTTAAGCGCGCCTTCAAACAACTGGATAAAACTTTCCTGGATGATTTGTAATTGACCCCGGATTACGCATATAAAAGAAGGCATACCAATGCCTTCTTTTTTTCATCGCTATAGCGTGATACAGGAGTTCAAAATGGAAATGACCAACGCGCAACGTCTGATTTTGTCTAACCAGTACAAAATGATGACGATGCTCGATCCCACCAACGCCGAGCGTTACCGTCGCTTACAAACAATTATTGAACGCGGCTACGGCCTGCAGATGCGCGAGCTGGATCGCGAGTTTGGCGAGCTGACGGAAGAGACCTGTCGTACCATCATCGATATTATGGAGATGTACCATGCGCTGCACGTCTCCTGGACCAACCTCAAAGATACGCAAGCCATCGACGAACGTCGCGTCACCTTCCTGGGGTTTGACGCTGCGACGGAAGCGCGTTACCTCGGCTATGTCCGTTTTATGGTGAATATAGAAGGACGCTACACTCACTTTGACGCCGGGACGCACGGCTTTAATGCCCAGACGCCGATGTGGGAAAAATACCAGCGGATGTTGAATGTCTGGCATGCCTGCCCGCGTCAGTACCACCTGAGCGCGAATGAAATCAATCAAATCATTAATGCCTGAGGAGGCTCGCGTGCAGTGTAAAGGTTTTCTGTTTGATCTGGATGGAACGTTGGTTGACTCATTACCTGCCGTCGAACGCGCGTGGTGTAGCTGGGCCGATCGTTTTAACCTTGCTCATGATGAGGTGCTGGGCTTTATTCATGGCAAACAGGCGATCACCTCGTTGCGGCATTTTATGGCGGGTAAATCGGAGGCGGAAATTGCCGCTGAGTTTACGCGCCTGGAGCAAATAGAAGCCACTGAAACCGCAGGGATCACCGCGCTGCCGGGGGCAGTCGATTTACTCAATCACCTGAATAAAGCGGGCATTCCGTGGGCTATCGTCACCTCCGGTTCAATGCCGGTCGCGCGTGCGCGCCATCAGGTCGCGGGCCTTCCAGCGCCAGAGGTGTTTGTCACCGCCGAACGAGTCAAACGCGGCAAACCGGAGCCGGATGCGTATTTGCTGGGCGCACAACTGCTTGGCCTGGCCCCTCAGGAGTGCGTCGTAGTAGAAGATGCCCCGGCTGGCGTGCTGTCCGGACTGGCTGCGGGCTGCCACGTCATTGCGGTCAATGCGCCGGCCGACACGCCGCGTCTGGCGGATGTTGATTTTGCGTTGGATAGCCTGACGCAATTATCGGTCGCTAAACAACCAAACGGCGATGTGGTGGTGTTAAGAAAGACCTGATCATGATATCGCCCCGCTTTGGCGGGGCATATTTATGGCAGAATCGCGTTATCTTCTCATCTGACAAGGATATGTTGTGAACGGTGAATTGATTTGGGTTCTCTCTTTACTGGCGATTGCCGTCGTGTTGTTTGCGACGGGCAAAGTACGTATGGATGCGGTGGCTTTATTCGTCATTGTTGCTTTTGTCCTTAGCGGTACCTTGACCCTTCCGGAAGCCTTCTCCGGCTTTAGCGATCCGAATGTCATTCTTATCGCCGCCTTATTTATTATTGGCGATGGCCTCGTACGCACCGGCGTTGCGACGGTGGTTGGTACCTGGCTGGTTAAAATGGCGGGCAGCAGTGAAATCAAAATGCTGGTTTTACTGATGATCACCGTCGCCGGACTTGGCGCTTTCATGAGTTCAACCGGCGTGGTGGCGATCTTTATCCCCGTTGTTCTTAGCGTTTCTATGCATATGCAGACCTCGCCTTCGCGCCTGATGATGCCGCTGAGTTTTGCCGGGCTTATCAGCGGAATGATGACGCTGGTGGCGACGCCGCCGAACCTGGTGGTTAACAGTGAACTGCTGCGTGAAGGCCTGCACGGGTTCAACTTTTTTAGCGTGACGCCGCTGGGGATAGTGGTGTTGGCGCTCGGCATTGTTTATATGCTGGTGATGCGCTTCATGCTAAAAGGCGATGCGCCCGGACAACAGGCCGGTAAGCGGCGCACTTTCCGCGATCTTATCCGCGAGTACCGTCTGACGGGGCGCGCTCGTCGTCTGGCGATTCGCCCCGGTTCGCCAATGGTGGGACAGCGGCTGGACGACCTTAAACTGCGCGAACGTTACGGCGCCAATGTCATCGGCGTTGAACGCTGGCGGCGCTTTCGGCGGGTTATCGTCAATGTGAACGGCGTATCGGAGTTTCGCGCTCGCGACGTTCTGCTGATTGATATGTCGGCGGCGGAGGTTGACCTCAGAGAGTTCTGCGCCGAGCAACTGCTGGAACCGATGGTATTGCGTGGAGAATATTTTTCCGATCAGGCGTTGGATGTCGGGATGGCGGAAATTTCGCTTATTCCGGAGTCTGAACTGATTGGCAAGTCGGTGCGTGAAATCGCCTTCCGTACACGTTACGGGCTGAATGTGGTCGGCCTGAAACGCGACGGTGTCGCGCTGGAAGGGTCGCTGGCCGATGAGCCGTTATTGATGGGCGATATCATTCTGGTCGTGGGGAACTGGAAGTTAATCAGCCTGCTGGGGCAAAAAGGCCGCGACTTTGTAGTGCTGAATATGCCGGTCGAGGTCAGCGAAGCCTCTCCTGCGCACAGCCAGGCGCCGCACGCCATTTTCTGCCTGGTACTGATGGTGGCGCTGATGTTGACCGATGAAATTCCCAACCCGATCGCGGCGATTATCGCCTGCCTGCTGATGGGAAAATTTCGCTGTATTGATGCTGAAAGCGCATATAAAGCGATCCACTGGCCGAGTATTATCTTGATTGTGGGTATGATGCCGTTTGCGCAGGCGTTGCAAAAAACCGGCGGCGTCTCTCTGGTCGTGCAAGGGTTAATGAATATCGGCGGCGGCTATGGGCCATATATGATGCTGGGATGCCTGTTCGTGCTGTGTGCCGTCATAGGACTGTTCATTTCTAACACGGCAACGGCGGTGCTGATGGCGCCGATTGCGCTGGCGGCGGCGAAATCGATGGGTGTGTCGCCCTATCCGTTTGCGATGGCGGTAGCGATGGCGGCATCCGCCGCCTTTATGACGCCGGTTTCATCGCCGGTCAATACTCTGGTTCTGGGGCCGGGAAACTATAGCTTTAGCGATTTTGTGAAGCTTGGCGTGCCGTTCACGCTTATTGTGATGGCGGTTTGTATTGTGATGATTCCAATGTTGTTTCCGTTTTAACCCAGGCTGGAAAAGGCCTGATGGCGCTACGCTTATCAGGCCTACGGGAAGAACGGTAGGCCGGATAAGTCGTTAGCCGCCATCCGGCAACTAAAGCGGTGAATCCTGGCTTATCTCGTCAAGAGAGAGATGGAAGCTTGGTACGAACACCGCCATAAAATAGTCCATCTCCTGGCTGCGACGTAATTCCAGCGTTTTTTCCAGCCGCGTTTTTGCCAGTCCAAACTCATTGTTTCCCGCTGAGAGCTCCTCCAGGCATTTCAGGTAGGCGCAAAGCGCATCGGCCTGTTTTACGATTGCCTGTTCTTCTTCGCTCCAGGCATTCTCATCAATAAGCGGTGCGAAAATATCGCGTAATTCATCCGGCGCCATATCAACCAGCTTTTGCTGGGCGATTTTTTCGATCGCTTTATATTCCTGGGCTATCTGGGAATTAAAATATTTTACCGGCGTCGGCAGATCGCCGGTCAGTACTTCCGAGGCATCATGATACATCGCCAGAAGCGCGATGCGTTCAGCATTGAGCTGACCGCCAAATTTACGGTTTTTTATCGCCGCCAACGCATGGGCGACCATCGCCACCTGCAGACTATGTTCGGAGACGTTTTCCGTACGCACGTTACGCATCAGCGGCCAGCGGTTAATCAACTTCATGCGGGAGAGATGGGCGAAAAAATGGCTCTGCTTCATAGATTACCTTTTGTTTTCACTGCGGCAGACTTCATTGTGCGGGGAGGGGGATGAAGATGCAATTCAGGCTACCGAAGTAGCCTGAATTTAAGATTATTGATGGTAACCTGAGAGGAAACGCCCAAAACGGTTGATGGCCATCTCCAGGTCATCTTCACGCGGTAGCGTCACAATGCGGAAGTGATCCGGCCACGGCCAGTTAAAGGCGGTACCTTGCACCAGCAGCACCTTTTCCTGTAGCAGGAAGTCCAGCACCATCTTCTGGTCGTCGTGAATATTAAAACGTTTAGCGTCGATCCTGGGGAACATGTACAACGCGCCGCGAGGTTTTACGCAGGAAACGCCGGGAATATCGTTAATCAACTCCCAGGCGCGGTTACGCTGTTCATACAGTCGACCGCCCGGCAGAATAAATTCACTAATGCTTTGATAGCCGCCGAGCGCGGTCTGAATAGCATGTTGCGCCGGGACGTTGGCGCACAGGCGCATTGAGGCTAACATCTCCAGCCCTTCAATATAGCCCTTCGCATGTTTTTTCGGCCCGTTTAGCACCATCCAGCCCTGGCGGAAGCCGGCGACGCGATAGGTTTTAGACAAACCATTAAAGGTGATGGTCAGCAGATCAGGCGCCAGTGCGGCGATAGAGTGATGCTCGGCATCGTCATAGAGAATCTTGTCATAAATTTCATCGGCGAAGATGATGAGATTATGCTCGCGCGCAATGTTGACAATTTCCATCAACAATTCTTTAGAATAGACGGCGCCAGTAGGGTTGTTTGGATTAATAATGACAATACCACGCGTACGTGGGGTGATTTTGGCGCGGATATCGTCAAGGTCCGGGAACCAGTCGGAAGATTCATCGCAAAGATAATGTACCGCCTTGCCGCTGGAGAGCGATACCGCCGCTGTCCATAACGGATAATCGGGCGCGGGAACCAGCATTTCATCGCCACTGTTAAGCAACGCCTGCATCGCCTGAACGATCAGCTCGGAAACGCCGTTACCGATATAGATATCTTCCACGGTTACATCGCGCATTCCACGGGCCTGATAATGCTGCATAATCGCTTTACGGGCGGAATAAAGCCCTTTCGAGTCGCAATATCCTTGCGCCGTCGGCAAATTACGAATGACATCGACCAGAATTTCGTCCGGCGCTTCGAATCCGAAGGGGGCGGGGTTGCCGATATTCAGTTTAAGAACTTTATTACCTTCTTCCTCAAGGCGTTTCGCTTCTTTCAGAACGGGGCCACGAATGTCATAACAGACATTTTCGAGTTTGCTGGATTTTTCAATGGGGGACATGAATCTTGACCTTTTAGCTGTTATTGCCACTCCCTGCCGTGGAAGTCAGCACGAAACAATGTACTCCCACGACGGTGAGTTTTGAAGAGTGAACAGAAGAAGATTTTGTTTATTTTTAACGCGCTTTCGTACTGTTTAAAACTTCATAAAATCATTTGGTTAGATGCATTTTCTATTTTTGTCTTTATATATAGTGTTTTATTCTATGTGATTGCGCGTAATGTGGTTTTTTATGTTGTCAGAAATTATCTGTTTTATGAGAGATAAGCATTCATCATTAGTGTCGCGCTGGCTATTTCGGAAATACTGAGTATTAAAGGTAAAATGTGAAGGTTAGACCTTTCCGGCGGCGGGGGGTGTGAAAGTATTGTTAAGTATAATTAATGAATGGTAGAAATCTTAATTAATTATTATTTAATATTTAAAAAGCATTTACTAAAGTCGTAATAATATCTTTCTGGTCCGATTAGTATAACATATCCCAGGTTAAGATTATTCGTAATAATACTTATAAATATAGCGGTTTTAGGTTAAGATAATGATCCGAAACGGGGGCGTAGTCTGCGTTGTCTGCTAATTATCATGACGCGATTTTATACATAACCTATTGTTCAATATATTGTTTTTGTATCTGTGCGTCTCGGTAAACTATTTGACGCTGTTACAAGATTTACACGTCCATCATTAGCAGAAATCTGTAGACGCCTAAAGGTATGACACATTCTCTTTGATATATCCCGATCAGTTGCATTTGGTATTATATCAGTAAGTAAGAGAAGTGTTTTGGTCGTATTTTCAATTACATTCTAACATTTACCTGGGTAACCAGGCGGTACTGCGAAGGATGCACATTACAAATGGAATTGCTTGTTTCTGAATGCACAGCATTAACCAGGTCAGCCCGATATGACCCGCCAGTAAGTGAAAAATTATGATAAATGCAAATCGTCCGATAATTAACCTCGATCTCGATCTGCTGAGAACGTTCGTGGCCGTTGCCGATCTGAACACCTTCGCCGCGGCGGCGGCGGCGGTATGTCGTACTCAGTCTGCGGTCAGTCAGCAAATGCAGCGTCTTGAGCAACTCGTGGGAAAGGAATTGTTCGCCCGCCATGGCCGTAACAAACTTTTGACCGAACACGGTATCCAGCTTCTGGGGTACGCCAGAAAAATCCTGCGTTTTAATGATGAGGCGTGTTCATCATTAATGTTCAGTAATCTTCAGGGAGTGTTAACAATCGGCGCTTCTGATGAATCAGCTGATACTATCCTGCCTTTTTTGCTTAGCCGAATCAGCTCGGTTTATCCGAAACTCGCGCTTGATGTACGGGTAAAACGCAACGCCTATATGGTGGACATGGTTAAATCGCAGGAAGTAGATTTGGTGGTGACGACTAACCAACCTCATTCGCTGGACTGTCTGAATTTGCGGACCTCGCCCACCCATTGGTATTGTGCGGCTGAGTATGTTTTGCAAAGGGGAGAGCCCGTACCACTAGTCCTGCTGGACGATCCCAGTCCATTCCGCGATATGGTGCTGGAGACGCTAAATGCAGCGGGTATTCCCTGGCGGCTGGCCTATGTGGCGTCTACATTACCGGCGGTACGCGCGGCCGTTAAAGCCGGTCTTGGCGTAACGGCTCGACCTGTCGAAATGATGAGTCCCGACCTTCGCGTGCTGGGCGCCGCAGACGGATTACCGCCTTTGCCGGATACGGAATATCTGTTGTGCCGCGATCCCAATAGCCAGAACGAGCTGGCGATGGTGATTTTCCATGCGATGGAAAGCTATCAAAACCCATGGCATTACAACCAGTTTTCTGCAGAGGGCGGAGATGATCCGCTGATGGTGGAAGGGGGTTTTGAGTAGCTCGCCGGCAAAAGGCGCTAAGTCGTAAATGTAAAAAAGAGCCGCTGGCGATGAAAAAACGCTCAGTGGCTCTTTTTTTGTGCCCATCTGTACGCGCTTAACCGCACAAATTGTAAAAGTTGCGGTAAATCAGCCAGTAGCGATTCGCAGTTCAATGTGGGTAAAAAATAACCAGAACATCCATTTTATGAATTTGCATGTTAAAAAACTAGAGAAATTGTTGCTGTTTTAGGGGGTGAATTAACAAAAGCGTGTCACAGATCAAGAAAATACTCCCATTTAGGGGGAGGCATCTTCACAAATTCCTGTCAAAATAGGTGTGTGTTATTTCTTTTGCTTCACAACGGACACGATTCAACAACATAAAATCCCCCCTGGTCGAAGAGTCATTTTCTCCAGGATGGCACTTAATGTTAATGATGATGAATTGATGTAAATTAATGTGAAGGAACTTTTGTTAAAGTTGACAAAAGGTTATAGAAAGGAGTAAAAAACCACATCAATTAGCTGTTTTTATCATTTTCTACAGTAATTGTAGGGTTTTTTTTATTCCTCCCCATGAATCGATGTGGCGCCCATCTGCCGTAAAGAGCAGAGAAACTGGCGCTACTTTTGATGAGTAAGCAATGAGTATGTCAACATCCACTGAAGTCATCGCTCATCACTGGGCATTCGCTATCTTTCTTATCGTTGCCATTGGCCTGTGCTGCCTGATGCTGGTAGGCGGTTGGTTTTTGGGCGGTCGCGCACGCGCGAGGCACAAGAACGTTCCGTTTGAATCAGGTATCGACTCGGTCGGCACCGCCCGCTTACGCCTGTCTGCCAAGTTTTACCTGGTAGCCATGTTCTTCGTTATCTTCGACGTTGAAGCGCTGTATCTGTTCGCATGGTCGACTTCTATCCGCGAAAGCGGCTGGGTTGGCTTTGTGGAAGCTGCAATTTTTATTTTTGTGTTACTGGCTGGTCTGGTTTATCTGGCGCGTATTGGCGCGTTGGACTGGACGCCCGCGCGTTCACGCCGCGAGCGTATGAACCCGGAAACGAACAGTATCGCTAATCGTCAACGCTAACCGCGAGGCATTAAGATGGATTATACGCTCACCCGCATAGATCCTAACGGTGAGAATGACCGTTACCCCCTGCAAAAACAGGAGATCGTAACCGACCCCCTGGAGCAGGAAGTTAACAAAAACGTGTTCATGGGCAAACTGCATGACATGGTTAACTGGGGCCGTAAAAACTCAATTTGGCCCTACAACTTCGGCCTTTCTTGCTGCTATGTAGAGATGGTGACCTCTTTTACCGCAGTGCATGACGTCGCCCGTTTCGGCGCGGAAGTGCTGCGTGCGTCGCCACGTCAGGCTGACCTGATGGTGGTGGCCGGTACCTGCTTTACCAAAATGGCCCCGGTTATTCAGCGTCTGTATGACCAAATGCTGGAGCCAAAATGGGTCATTTCTATGGGCGCCTGCGCCAACTCCGGCGGCATGTACGATATTTATTCGGTAGTGCAGGGCGTTGATAAGTTTATCCCGGTGGATGTGTATATCCCTGGCTGTCCGCCGCGTCCGGAAGCGTATATGCAGGCGTTGATGCTGCTGCAAGAATCGATTGGCAAAGAGCGCCGTCCGCTCTCATGGGTGGTGGGCGATCAGGGCGTGTATCGCGCCAATATGCAGCCAGAACGCGAACGTAAACGCGGCGAGCGTATTGCCGTCACGAACCTGCGTACCCCGGACGAGATTTAATTTGCGCCTGTCGGCAGCAGCACTTCACTTCGCTAACCACTATTTTAATAGCGCGAAGCACTGCCGACCACCACGGACCATTTGCAATGGTGAACAATATGACCGACTTAACCGCGCAAGACGCTGCATGGAGTACCCGCGATCATCTTGATGATCCGGTTATCGGCGAACTGCGCAACCGTTTTGGGCCGGATGCCTTTACCGTTCAGGCGACCCGCACCGGTATCCCCGTTGTTTGGGTCAAGCGTGAACAACTACTGGAGGTTGGCGATTTCTTAAAGAAACTGCCGAAACCTTACGTCATGCTGTTTGACTTACACGGCATGGATGAACGCCTGCGTACGCACCGTGACGGGTTACCCGCCGCGGATTTTTCCGTTTTCTACCACCTGATTTCCATTGAGCGTAATCGCGATATCATGCTCAAGGTGGCGTTGTCTGAAAACGACCTGCGCGTGCCGACCTTCACTAAACTTTTCCCTAACGCCAACTGGTACGAGCGTGAGACCTGGGAGATGTTTGGTATTGATATCGAAGGTCACCCGCACCTGACGCGCATCATGATGCCGCAAACCTGGGAAGGCCATCCGCTGCGTAAAGATTATCCGGCGCGCGCGACCGAATTCGACCCGTTTGAGCTGACCAAAGCCAAGCAGGATCTGGAAATGGAAGCGCTGACCTTTAAGCCGGAAGACTGGGGGATGAAGCGCGGGACTGACAACGAGGACTTTATGTTCCTCAACCTCGGCCCGAACCACCCATCTGCGCACGGTGCGTTCCGTATTATCCTGCAACTTGACGGCGAAGAAATCGTCGACTGCGTGCCGGATATCGGCTATCACCATCGCGGCGCCGAAAAAATGGGCGAGCGCCAGTCCTGGCATAGCTACATTCCCTATACCGACCGTATCGAATACCTCGGTGGTTGCGTCAATGAAATGCCGTACGTGCTGGCGGTAGAAAAGTTGGCAGGGATCACCGTCCCGGATCGTGTGAACGTCATCCGCGTGATGCTCTCTGAACTGTTCCGCATTAACAGTCATCTGCTGTACATCTCGACCTTTATTCAGGACGTCGGCGCGATGACGCCGGTCTTCTTTGCCTTTACCGACCGGCAGAAAATTTATGACCTGGTGGAAGCCATTACCGGTTTCCGTATGCACCCGGCCTGGTTCCGTATCGGTGGCGTCGCGCACGACTTGCCGCGCGGTTGGGATCGCCTGCTGCGAGAGTTCCTTGAGTGGATGCCGAAGCGTCTGGACTCTTACGAGAAAGCCGCGCTGCGTAACACCATTCTGAAAGGGCGTTCGCAGGGCGTTGCCGCTTACGGCGCGAAAGAGGCGCTGGAGTGGGGCACCACCGGCGCAGGGCTGCGCGCGACCGGGATCGACTTCGACGTACGTAAATGGCGTCCATACTCTGGCTACGAAAACTTTGACTTTGAAGTGCCGGTGGGCGGCGGCGTTTCCGACTGCTATACCCGCGTGATGCTGAAAGTGGAAGAGCTGCGCCAGAGTCTGCGCATTCTTCAGCAGTGCCTCGATAACATGCCGGAAGGCCCGTTCAAAGCGGATCACCCGCTGACCACGCCGCCGCCGAAAGAGCGCACGCTGCAACATATCGAAACCCTGATCACCCACTTCCTGCAGGTCTCCTGGGGCCCGGTGATGCCGGCGCAGGAGTCCTTCCAGATGGTGGAAGCGACGAAGGGGATTAACAGTTACTACCTGACCAGCGACGGCAGCACTATGAGCTACCGTACCCGCGTGCGCACGCCGAGCTTTGCGCACCTGCAGCAGATTCCCTCGGCGATCCGCGGTAGCCTGGTCTCCGACCTGATTGTCTATCTGGGTAGTATCGATTTTGTTATGTCAGATGTGGACCGCTAATTATGCACGAGAATCAACAACCACAAACCGAGGCTTTTGAGCTGAGTGCGGCAGAGCGTGAAGCGATAGAGCACGAGAAGCACCACTACGAAGACCCGCGTGCGGCGTCCATTGAAGCGCTGAAAATCGTTCAAAAGCAGCGTGGCTGGGTGCCGGACGGCGCGATCTACGCTATTGCCGATGTGCTGGGTATTCCGGCGAGCGACGTCGAAGGCGTCGCCACATTCTACAGCCAGATCTTCCGTCAGCCGGTCGGTCGCCACGTGATTCGCTACTGCGACAGCGTGGTGTGCCATATCACCGGCTATCAGGGGATTCAGGCCGCGCTGGAAAAAAATCTCAACATCAAACCGGGGCAGACGACCTTTGATGGTCGCTTTACGCTGCTGCCGACCTGCTGCCTGGGGAATTGCGATAAAGGGCCGAACATGATGATTGATGAGGATACTCACAGCCATCTGACCCCGGAAGCCATTCCTGAACTACTGGAGCGGTATAAATGAAAAACGTTATCCGTACTCCCGAAACCCATCCGCTGACCTGGCGTCTGCGCGATGACAAACAGCCGGTCTGGCTGGATGAATATCGTAGCAAAAACGGCTACGAAGGCGCGCGTAAGGCGCTGACCGGCCTGTCTCCGGATGAAATCGTCAGCCAGGTAAAAGACGCCGGTCTGAAAGGGCGCGGCGGCGCGGGCTTTTCCACCGGTCTGAAGTGGAGCCTGATGCCGAAAGATGAATCCATGAACATCCGTTACCTGCTGTGTAACGCCGATGAAATGGAACCGGGCACCTATAAAGACCGTCTGCTGATGGAACAGCTGCCGCACCTGCTGGTGGAAGGCATGCTGATCTCCGCGTTCGCGCTGAAAGCGTATCGTGGTTACATCTTCCTGCGCGGCGAATATATCGAAGCGGCTGTACATCTGCGCCGTGCGATTGCTGAAGCAACCGAGGCCGGGCTGCTTGGCAAAAATATCATGGGCACCGGGTTCGACTTTGAACTGTTTGTCCACACCGGAGCAGGGCGTTACATCTGTGGTGAAGAAACGGCGCTGATTAACTCCCTCGAAGGCCGCCGCGCGAACCCGCGTTCCAAGCCGCCCTTCCCGGCGACCTCCGGCGTATGGGGCAAGCCGACCTGTGTGAATAACGTCGAAACGTTGTGCAACGTCCCGGCAATCCTCGCCAACGGCGTGGAGTGGTACCAGAACATCTCGAAAAGCAAAGATGCGGGTACCAAGCTGATGGGCTTCTCGGGCCGCGTGAAGAATCCGGGTCTGTGGGAATTACCGTTCGGCACCACCGCGCGCGAGATCCTCGAAGACTACGCGGGCGGTATGCGCGATGGCCTGAAATTCAAAGCCTGGCAGCCGGGCGGGGCGGGAACCGACTTCCTGACCGAGGCGCATCTTGACCTGCCGATGGAGTTCGAAAGCATCGGTAAAGCAGGCAGCCGTTTGGGCACCGCGCTGGCGATGGCGGTAGACCACGAAATCGGCATGGTATCGCTGGTGCGTAACCTGGAAGAGTTCTTTGCCCGCGAATCCTGCGGCTGGTGTACGCCATGCCGCGACGGGCTGCCGTGGAGCGTGAAAATTCTGCGCGCGCTGGAGCGTGGCGAAGGCCAGCCGGGGGATATCGAGACACTTGAGCAACTGTGTCGTTTCCTCGGACCGGGTAAAACCTTCTGCGCGCATGCGCCGGGCGCGGTTGAGCCACTGCAAAGCGCAATTAAGTATTTCCGCGAAGAATTCGAAGCTGGCATCAAGCAGCCGTTCAGCAATACCCATTTAATCAATGGTATTCAGCCGAACCTGCTCAAAGAGCGCTGGTGAGTTAACGATTTTTAATTTGGAAGCATGCTAATGGCTACGATTCATGTAGACGGCAAAGAATACGAGGTCAACGGCGCGGACAACCTGCTAAAGGCATGTCTGTCCCTCGGCCTTGATATTCCGTATTTTTGCTGGCACCCGGCGCTGGGAAGCGTCGGTGCTTGCCGCCAGTGTGCGGTGAAGCAATACCAAAACGCGGAAGATACGCGTGGTCGCCTGGTGATGTCCTGTATGACGCCAGCCACCGACGGTACCTTTATCTCTATTGACGATGAAGAAGCGAAACAGTTCCGTGAAAGCGTGGTGGAGTGGCTGATGACTAACCACCCGCACGACTGTCCGGTCTGTGAAGAGGGCGGTAACTGCCATCTTCAGGATATGACCGTGATGACGGGTCACAGTTTCCGTCGCTACCGTTTCACCAAACGTACCCACCGCAACCAGGATCTGGGGCCGTTCATCTCTCACGAAATGAACCGCTGCATCGCCTGCTACCGTTGTGTACGTTACTACAAAGATTATGCCGACGGCACCGATCTGGGCGTCTATGGCGCGCATGACAACGTCTACTTCGGGCGTCCGGAAGACGGTACGCTGGAAAGCGAATTCTCCGGTAACCTGGTCGAGATTTGCCCGACCGGCGTATTCACCGATAAAACGCACTCCGAGCGCTACAACCGTAAATGGGACATGCAGTTTGCGCCGAGCATCTGTCAGCAGTGTTCCATCGGCTGTAACATCAGCCCGGGCGAGCGCTATGGCGAACTGCGCCGTATCGAAAACCGTTACAACGGTACCGTTAACCACTACTTCCTCTGCGACCGCGGTCGTTTCGGCTATGGCTATGTGAACCTGAAAGACCGTCCGCGTCAGCCGGTTCAGCGCCGTGGCGATGACTTTATTACTCTCAACGCCGAGCAGGCGATGCAGGGCGCGGCGGATATTCTGCGCCAGTCGAAGAAAGTGATCGGTATCGGTTCGCCACGCGCCAGCATTGAGAGCAACTTTGCGCTGCGTGAGCTGGTTGGTGCGGAAAACTTCTACACCGGTATCGCGCGCGGCGAGCAGGAACGTCTGCAACTGGCGCTGAAAGTGCTGCGTGAAGGCGGCATTTACACCCCGGCGCTGCGGGAAATCGAATCTTATGACGCGGTACTGGTATTGGGCGAAGACGTTACCCAGACCGGCGCGCGCGTTGCGCTGGCGGTACGCCAGGCGGTGAAAGGTAAAGCGCGTGAAATGGCGGCGGCGCAGAAAGTGGCCGACTGGCAGATTGCGGCCATCCTTAACATCGGCCAGCGTGCCAAACATCCGCTGTTCGTGACCAACGTGGATGACACCCGTCTGGATGATATCGCCGCCTGGACCTATCGCGCGCCGGTGGAAGATCAGGCGCGCCTGGGCTTTGCGATTGCTCATGCGCTGGACAATACGGCGCCTGCGGTTGACGGTATCGACAGCGACTTACAAAACAAAATTGATGTCATTGTGCAGGCGTTGGCCGGCGCGAAAAAACCGCTGATTATCTCCGGCACTAACGCCGGTAGCAGTGAGGTGATTCAGGCGGCCGCCAACGTGGCGAAAGCGCTGAAAGGCCGTGGCGCCGACGTCGGTATTACTATGATTGCCCGTTCCGTGAACAGCATGGGGCTGGGTATGATGGGCGGCGGTTCGCTTGATGATGCGTTGGGCGAGCTGGAAACCGGCAGCGCGGACGCCGTGGTGGTGCTGGAAAACGATCTCCACCGTCATGCAAGCGCTACGCGCGTGAACGCCGCGCTCGCCAAAGCGCCGCTGGTGATGGTGGTTGACCATCAGCGCACGGCGATTATGGAAAACGCGCATCTGGTGCTTTCCGCGGCAAGCTTCGCCGAAAGCGATGGTACGGTCATCAACAACGAAGGCCGCGCGCAGCGCTTCTTCCAGGTTTATGATCCGGCCTACTACGATAACAAGACGATTATGCTGGAAAGCTGGCGCTGGCTGCATTCGCTGCACAGCACCGTCGAAAACCGCGAAGTGGACTGGACTCAGCTTGACCACGTGATCGACGCGGTCATTGCCGCCATGCCGCAATTTGCCGGCATTAAAGACGCCGCGCCGGATGCGACCTTCCGCATTCGTGGGCAGAAGCTGGCGCGCGAACCGCATCGTTACAGCGGTCGTACGGCGATGCGCGCCAATATCAGCGTGCATGAACCACGTCAGCCGCAGGATAAAGACACCATGTTCGCCTTCTCGATGGAAGGGAATAACCAACCGACTGCCCCGCGATCTGAAATTCCGTTCGCCTGGGCGCCGGGCTGGAACTCCCCGCAGGCGTGGAACAAATTCCAGGATGAAGTGGGCGGCAAACTGCGTCACGGCGATCCGGGCGTGCGTTTGATTGAAGCGACTGAGGGCGGTCTGGATTATTTCACTACCGTGCCGGCAAGCTTCCAGGCGCAAGACGGTCAGTGGCGTATTGCGCCGTATTACCACCTGTTTGGCAGCGACGAATTGTCTCAGCGTTCTCCGGTCTTCCAGAGCCGTATGCCGCAGCCGTATATCAAACTTAACCCGGCGGATGCCGCGAAGTTGGGCGTTAATGCCGGGACGCGCGTCTCCTTTAGCTACGATGGCAATACGGTGACGCTGCCGGTTGAAATCTCTGAAGGGTTAGCGGCAGGGCAGGTAGGGCTGCCGATGGGTATGCCTGGCATCGCGCCGGTTCTGGCTGGCGCGCGTCTTGAGGATCTGCGGGAGGCGCAACAATGAGTTGGATTACACCGGATCTGATTGAGATCCTGCTGAGCATTCTCAAAGCGGTGGTGATTCTGCTGGTGGTCGTCACCTGCGGGGCCTTCATGAGCTTTGGCGAACGTCGTCTGCTGGGTCTGTTCCAGAACCGTTATGGACCAAACCGCGTTGGCTGGGGCGGCTCGCTCCAGCTGGTCGCGGACATGATCAAGATGTTCTTTAAAGAAGACTGGATCCCGAAATTCTCGGATCGCGTCATCTTTACCCTGGCGCCGATGATCGCGTTTACTTCGCTGCTGCTCTCCTTCGCCATTGTGCCGGTTAGCCCTAATTGGGTGGTGGCCGATTTAAACATCGGGATTCTGTTCTTCCTGATGATGGCCGGTCTGGCGGTTTACGCGGTGCTGTTCGCCGGTTGGTCGAGCAACAACAAATACTCGCTGCTGGGCGCGATGCGTGCGTCTGCCCAGACGGTGAGCTACGAAGTGTTTCTTGGTCTTTCCCTGATGGGCGTGGTGGCGCAGGCCGGTTCATTTAATATGACCGATATCGTCAATAACCAGGCGCATCTGTGGAACGTGATTCCGCAATTCTTTGGGTTTGTTACTTTCGCCATCGCGGGCGTAGCGGTCTGTCACCGTCACCCGTTTGACCAGCCGGAAGCCGAGCAGGAACTGGCGGACGGTTACCACATCGAATATTCCGGTATGAAATTCGGTCTGTTCTTTGTGGGGGAGTACATCGGCATCGTCACCGTTTCCGCGCTGATGGTAACGTTGTTCTTCGGTGGCTGGCATGGCCCGTTCTTACCGCCATTCGTCTGGTTCGCGCTGAAAACCGCGTTCTTCATGATGATGTTCATTTTGATTCGTGCGTCGTTACCGCGTCCGCGTTATGACCAGGTAATGTCCTTCGGCTGGAAAGTTTGCCTGCCGCTGACGCTCATCAACTTGCTGGTAACGGCGGCTGTCATTCTGTGGCAGGCGCAATAAGGGACACAAAGACCATGACCTTAAAAGAATTATTAGTAGGTTTCGGCACTCAGGTACGCAGTATCTGGATGATCGGCCTGCATGCGTTCGCCAAACGCGAAACGCGGATGTATCCGGAAGAGCCGGTCTATTTACCGCCCCGTTACCGTGGCCGTATCGTGCTCACGCGCGACCCGGACGGTGAAGAGCGCTGCGTTGCCTGTAACCTGTGTGCGGTAGCCTGTCCGGTAGGCTGTATCTCTCTGCAAAAAGCGGAGACCAAAGATGGCCGCTGGTATCCGGAATTTTTCCGCATTAACTTCTCACGCTGCATCTTCTGCGGCCTGTGCGAAGAAGCGTGCCCGACCACGGCGATTCAGTTGACCCCGGACTTCGAACTGGGCGAATACAAACGTCAGGATCTGGTGTACGAAAAAGAGGATCTGCTGATTTCCGGTCCGGGCAAATACCCGGAATATAACTTCTACCGGATGGCGGGTATGGCAATCGACGGCAAAGATAAAGGCGAAGCAGAGAACGAAGCCAAGCCTATCGACGTCAAGAGCCTGTTACCGTAAGGAGAGGGCAATGGAATTCGCTTTTTATATCTGTGGCCTGATAGCCATCCTCGCGACCCTGCGAGTGATCACCCATACCAATCCGGTACACGCGCTGTTGTATCTGGTGATATCGCTTTTGGCGATTTCCGGGGTGTTCTTTTCGCTGGGCGCTTATTTTGCCGGTGCGCTGGAAATTATCGTCTACGCAGGCGCCATCATGGTGCTGTTTGTGTTCGTGGTGATGATGCTCAACCTCGGCGGCAGCGAAATCGAACAGGAACGCCAGTGGCTGAAGCCGCAGGTGTGGATTGGTCCGGCGGTTTTGTCGGCCATTATGCTGGCGGTCATTGTGTACGCCATTCTGGGCGTTAACGACCAGGGCATCGACGGCACGCCGATTAGCGCGAAAGCGGTGGGCATTACGCTGTTCGGGCCTTATGTTCTGGCGGTCGAACTGGCGTCTATGCTGCTGCTGGCAGGCTTGGTGGTGGCGTTCCACGTCGGTCGTGAAGAGCGTGCGGGCGAAGTGCTAAGCAACCGCGCCGATGACCGCGCGAAAAGAAAAACGGAGGAGCGCGCATGATCCCCTTAACACACGGACTGATCCTCGCTGCGATTTTATTCGTCCTGGGTTTAACCGGTCTGGTTATCCGCCGCAATCTGCTGTTTATGCTGATCGGGCTGGAAATCATGATTAACGCCTCCGCGCTGGCCTTTGTGGTCGCCGGGAGCTACTGGGGCCAGACCGATGGTCAGGTGATGTACATTCTCGCCATCAGCCTTGCGGCTGCGGAAGCGAGTATTGGACTTGCGCTGTTGCTGCAACTCCATCGCCGTCGCCAGAACCTGAACATCGATTCAGTAAGTGAGATGCGTGGATGAACATGCTTGCCTTAACCATTATTCTGCCATTGATTGGCTTTGTACTGCTGGCGTTCTCTCGCGGACGCTGGTCGGAAAATCTCTCCGCGACCATTGGCGTGGGCTCCGTTGGTCTGGCGGCGTTGGTGACAGCGTTTGTCGGGATGGATTTCTTCGCCAACGGCAAACAGGCGTTCAGCCAGCCGCTGTGGACGTGGATGTCGGTCGGTAACTTCAACATCGGTTTTAACCTGGTGCTGGACGGCCTGTCGCTGACCATGCTCTCTGTGGTCACCGGCGTCGGCTTCCTGATCCACATGTTCGCGTCCTGGTACATGCGTGGAGAAGAGGGTTACTCCCGCTTCTTCGCTTATACCAACCTGTTTATCGCCAGCATGGTTGTTCTGGTGCTGTCCGATAACCTGCTGTTGATGTACCTCGGCTGGGAAGGCGTGGGCCTGTGCTCTTATCTGTTGATCGGCTTCTATTACAGCGATCCGAAGAATGGCGCAGCGGCAATGAAAGCCTTCGTGGTGACCCGTGTCGGTGACGTATTCCTCGCCTTCGCGCTGTTCATCCTCTACAACGAACTGGGCACGCTGAACTTCCGCGAAATGGTCGAGCTGGCGCCAGCGCACTTTGCTGACGGCAACAACATGCTGATGTGGGCGACGCTGATGCTGCTGGGCGGCGCGGTCGGTAAATCTGCGCAGCTACCGTTGCAGACCTGGCTTGCCGACGCGATGGCCGGCCCGACGCCGGTCTCCGCGCTGATCCACGCCGCTACCATGGTGACCGCCGGTGTCTACCTGATCGCTCGTACCCATGGTCTGTTCCTGATGACCCCGGAAATTCTGCATCTGGTGGGCATTATCGGGGCGATTACGCTGGTCATGGCGGGTTTCGCCGCGCTGGTGCAGACCGACATCAAACGCGTGCTGGCCTATTCCACCATGAGCCAGATTGGCTACATGTTC
This sequence comes from Salmonella sp. A29-2, assembly GCF_020150755.1. Taxonomy (NCBI): domain Bacteria; kingdom Pseudomonadati; phylum Pseudomonadota; class Gammaproteobacteria; order Enterobacterales; family Enterobacteriaceae; genus Salmonella; species Salmonella sp. A29-2. Next base: position 1,555,845 of record NZ_CP083731.1, read on the forward strand.
CTGGCGCTGGGCGTACAGGCGTGGGATGCGGCGATTTTCCACCTGATGACGCACGCCTTCTTTAAAGCGCTGCTGTTCCTGGCCTCCGGCTCGGTGATTCTGGCCTGTCATCACGAACAGAACATCTTTAAGATGGGCGGTCTGCGTAAGTCGATTCCACTGGTGTATGCCTGCTTCCTGGTGGGGGGCGCGGCGCTGTCGGCGCTGCCGCTGGTCACTGCCGGCTTCTTCAGTAAGGATGAGATCCTGGCTGGCGCGATGGCGAACGGCCATATCAATCTGATGGTGGCGGGTCTGGTCGGCGCGTTCATGACCTCGCTGTACACCTTCCGGATGATTTTCATCGTATTCCACGGGAAAGAACAAATTCATGCTCATGCAGGGAAGGGGATTACCCATCATCTGCCGCTGATTGTCCTGATGATCCTGTCTACCTTTGTTGGCGCGCTGATTGTACCGCCATTGCAGGGGGTGCTGCCGCAGACAACTGAACTGGCGCATGGTCGCGTCATGACGCTGGAAATTACCTCTGGCGTAGTGGCGATTGCCGGCATCCTGATTGCCGCATGGCTGTGGCTGGGTAAACGCACGCTGGTGACGTCGATCGCCAACAGCGCGCCGGGCCGTCTGCTGGGGACCTGGTGGTATAACGCCTGGGGCTTTGACTGGCTGTACGACAAAGTATTCGTCAAGCCATTCCTCGGTATCGCCTGGCTGCTGAAGCGCGACCCGCTTAATGCGTTGATGAACATTCCGGCTATCCTTTCCCGTTTTGCAGGTAAAGGCCTGGTACTGAGCGAGAACGGTTATCTGCGCTGGTATGTGGCATCAATGAGCATTGGCGCGGTTGTGGTGCTGGCACTGTTGATGGTACTGCGTTGATCGTAAAGTGAATTTTATCCAAATTCGTTGAAAATCAGGCCTCTGTCAGAGGCCTTAAAAAGGAATAAAAATCGCCATGTTACTACCCTGGCTAATATTGATTCCCTTTATCGGCGGCTTTCTGTGCTGGCAGACCGAACGCTTTGGCGTGAAGGTGCCGCGTTGGATAGCGCTGATTACCATGGGGCTGACGCTGGCGCTCGGTCTGCAATTGTGGTTGCAGGGCGGCTACTCACTGACGCAATCCGCCGGTATTCCGCAGTGGCAATCTGAATTTGTCCTGCCGTGGATCCCGCGTTTTGGCATCTCTATCCATCTGGCGCTCGACGGACTGTCGCTGCTAATGGTGGTGCTGACCGGCCTGCTCGGCGTTCTGGCGGTGCTTTGCTCCTGGCGAGAAATCGAAAAATATCAGGGCTTCTTCCACCTGAACCTGATGTGGATCTTAGGCGGCGTTATCGGCGTGTTCCTGGCCATCGACATGTTCCTGTTCTTCTTCTTCTGGGAAATGATGCTGGTGCCGATGTACTTCCTGATAGCGCTGTGGGGCCACAAAGCTTCTGACGGGAAAACGCGCATCACGGCGGCGACCAAGTTCTTCATCTACACCCAGGCGAGTGGTCTGGTGATGCTGATTGCCATCCTGGCGCTGGTCTTTGTGCACTACAACGCGACCGGTGTGTGGACCTTCAACTATGAAGAGCTGCTGAATACGCCGATGTCCCACGGAGTGGAATATCTGCTGATGCTGGGCTTCTTCATCGCCTTCGCGGTGAAAATGCCGGTGGTGCCGCTGCATGGCTGGCTGCCGGATGCGCACTCCCAGGCGCCGACCGCCGGTTCTGTCGACCTGGCCGGTATCTTGCTGAAAACCGCCGCTTACGGTCTGCTGCGTTTCTCCCTGCCATTGTTCCCGAACGCGTCGGCGGAGTTTGCGCCGATCGCTATGTGGCTTGGCGTTATCGGCATTTTCTACGGCGCGTGGATGGCCTTTACCCAATACGACATCAAGCGTCTGATTGCTTATACCTCCGTTTCCCACATGGGCTTCGTGCTGATCGCTATCTACACCGGCAGTCAGCTGGCGTACCAGGGCGCGGTGATTCAGATGATTGCGCACGGTTTGTCCGCAGCCGGTCTGTTCATTCTGTGTGGCCAGTTGTACGAACGTCTGCATACGCGTGACATGCGTATGATGGGCGGCCTGTGGGGCAAGATGAAGTGGTTGCCTGCGCTGTCCATGTTCTTTGCGGTGGCGACGCTCGGGATGCCGGGCACCGGTAACTTTGTCGGCGAGTTTATGATTCTGTTCGGCAGCTACCAGGTGGTGCCGATGATTACCGTGATCTCCACCTTTGGGCTGGTATTCGCCTCTGTATACTCGCTGGCGATGCTGCATCGCGCTTACTTCGGTAAAGCGAAGAGCCAGATTGCCAGCCAGGAACTGCCAGGGATGTCGCTGCGCGAGCTGTTTATCATTCTGTTGCTGGTGGTGCTTCTGGTACTGCTTGGCTTCTATCCGCAGCCGATTCTGGATACCTCGCATTCTGCGATGAGCAACATCCAGCAGTGGTTTGTTAATTCCGTTACTACTACAAGGCCGTAAATCGCCATGACAATAACTCCACAACACCTGATTGCGCTGCTACCGCTGCTGATCGTCGGCTTGACGGTGGTGGTTGTGATGCTCTCCATTGCGTGGCGACGCAATCACTTCCTCAATGCCACGCTGTCGGTCATTGGGCTTAACGCTGCTCTGGTTTCGCTTTGGTTTGTCGGCCAGGCCGGGGCAATGGACGTCACGCCGCTGATGCGCGTTGACGGCTTTGCGATGCTCTACACCGGGCTGGTGCTGCTGGCGAGCCTCGCCACCTGTACCTTTGCCTACCCGTGGCTGGAAGGCTATAACGATAACCAGGAAGAGTTCTACCTGCTGGTGTTAATCGCCAGCCTGGGCGGAATTCTGCTGGCGAACGCTAACCATCTGGCGGCGCTGTTCCTTGGTATTGAACTGATCTCGCTGCCGCTGTTCGGCCTGATTGGTTATGCTTTCCGCCAGAAACGCTCGCTGGAAGCCAGTATCAAATACACCATCCTCTCCGCCGCCGCCTCGTCTTTCCTGCTGTTCGGGATGGCGCTGGTCTATGCGCAGTCCGGCAACCTGTCTTTCGAAGCGCTCGGTAAGAGCCTCGGCGATGGTATGCTGCACGAGCCGTTGCTGCTGGCGGGCTTTGGCCTGATGATTGTCGGTCTGGGCTTTAAACTCTCTCTGGTGCCGTTCCACCTGTGGACGCCAGACGTTTATCAGGGCGCGCCTGCGCCGGTTTCCACCTTCCTGGCGACGGCGAGCAAAATTGCTATCTTCGGCGTGGTGATGCGTCTGTTCCTCTATGCGCCGGTAGGCGACAGCGAAGCGGTACGCGTGGTGCTGGGCATTATCGCCTTTGCCTCTATCATCTTTGGTAACCTGATGGCGCTGAGCCAGACCAACATCAAACGTCTGCTCGGTTACTCTTCTATCTCTCACCTCGGCTATCTGCTGGTGGCGCTGATTGCCCTGCAGAGCGGCGAGATGTCGATGGAAGCGGTTGGCGTTTACCTGGCCGGTTATCTGTTCAGCAGCCTCGGCGCGTTTGGCGTGGTCAGCCTGATGTCCAGCCCGTTCCGCGGCCCTGATGCCGATTCCCTGTACTCTTACCGTGGTCTGTTCTGGCACCGCCCGGTTCTTGCCGCGGTGATGACGGTGATGATGCTGTCGCTGGCAGGTATCCCGATGACGCTGGGCTTTATCGGCAAATTCTACGTGCTGGCGGTCGGCGTTCAGGCCAGCTTGTGGTGGCTGGTCGCCGCCGTGGTAGTGGGTTCCGCGATTGGTTTGTACTACTACCTGCGCGTTGCGGTGAGTCTCTACCTGCACGCGCCGCAGCAACCGGGACGCGACGCGCCGACAAACTGGCAGTACAGCGCAGGCGGTATCGTGGTGCTGATCTCCGCGTTGCTGGTGTTGGTACTGGGCGTCTGGCCGCAGCCGCTGATTAGCCTTGTGCAACTGGCGATGCCGCTGATGTAATGCCGCGTTGATGATGTCAATAACCGCCGATTTATCGGCGGTTGAGGCTGATGGCCAACACCGGAGCCTCTAAATGTTGGATTGCATCCAACTTATGAAAACCTGTGACGCATAGAGACCCTGGACTCGTTGGGTGAGGCGTAGCCGAAACCCAACACTTTTTCAACGAACACAGAACCAGATGCCGGATAAGGCGTAGTCGCCATCCGGCATCAACGTTGTATTCTCCTTTGTCAGCCATCCGACAGCGCCGCCAGGCGCTATTATATTCACATCTCCTCTATATTCCCCCTGAATAATAGACCGAAGCGATAAAATTCAAAACCAGTCAGCTTTGTTAATATAATTCGCAGTAATGTTATTTTGATTTATTTAATTTACATGAATCCAAACGGTAGAATTACTAATTATTACTGCAACCACTAAGTGCATATAATCGTTAAATAAATTTATTTGCATACCATGTCATGCTAATGTTCATTTATAAATTTTAATAAAATGACAAATTCCGATTTATTATGTCGTAAACGTTACTCCGATATAGCCGGGTTTTGTGCTGCTCCACGGAGGTAAACAAAAAGGACAAAAAGAAAATAAGGACATAGTAAGTGAACAAAACCTACAATATTATATGGAACGCCGCCCGCGGCATGTATATTGTCACCTCCGAACTGGCGCGCAGCGGTAGCCGCGCTATCGTCAGCGTCAGCGCCTCGTGCGCGGTAACTCTGCTGGCGATGGATGCTGCCCCCGCCGTCGCAGAGGAAACGCGAGTTTCTATTCCCTCCCAGACCACCACCTACACCCTGTCAGGCGCTACGCCGTTTGTCGTGGAAACGGGCAATACCGTCGCCACCGACACAGCGACCAGCGCCGCCATCGTCGGCGATAACAGCAACGACTGGGATCTGCTGATTGAAAGCGGCGCTGTCGTGGGGAGCAGCCTGACCGACAGCCAGGCGATGAACCTGGATTCGTCAACGGGCGCCACCAGCGTACATAACCAGGGGACGATCACCGGTTCCAACGAAGATGGAACGATAATGCTTCAAAACGGCGGCAGCGTGATCAACGATGCCCTAATCGAAAACAACGCAACGTATGAGCATGATCCTGAGGATATCCCCCAGGAATATGCCGGCGTTTATATGCTCAATGGCGGCAGTTACGTCAGCAGCGAAAGCGGGGTGCTGGAGGGCGTTTCCGGAGTGATCGTCCAGAGCGGCGAGGCCCACATCACCAACGGCGGGATGATTAACTCCGATGGCTCCTGGCGCTCTTATGGCGTCGAGTTTCGCGACGGTACTTACGGTACAATTGTCAATACCGGCACCATTATCACCACGGCCAGCGATGGTTCAAACAAGATCGAGGATGCGGCGATTTATGTCCACACCCTGAATGATATGGCGGTGAGTGGTTCTGTTTCTGTTGATAATAGCGGCCTTATGCAGTCTGATTTTATTACCGTTGCGCTCTATCACGGTTCTCATTTTGAAGTGGTCAACCGTGTCGGCGGGGTGATCACGGCGGGAAACAGCAGCCTCGTCGGCATCAAGTCCACCGCCATGGAACTTAAAGTGGGCGTCGACAACCTCGTCACCAATGACGGCACGATTTCCGCATATGGCACCGCCAATACTTACGGCATCCATTATGGCGAAAGTACCTCCGGCGGCGTTATCACCAATACCGGCTCCATTACCACCACGGGCGGCGGCGCGGGAGACGCCAGCGTCTATGTCCACGGCAACGGCGACGGCACCGTCGTCAACAACAGCGGAACCATGAGTTCCACCGTCTATGGCGTCTATCTCGACTCGGCACGTTCCAAAGGCCATACGCTCAATAACCAGGCTGGGGGCGTAATCTCGGCCAACACGGCGGTGGCGGTTAATGGCAACGGCAATACCATCACCAACCAGGGGAAGATGACCGGCGTAAGCGACGGCCTCCTTATCAGCGGCAATAACAATATCGTCACCACCTCAGGCGGTGAAATTTCAGGCAAAAATGGTATCCGCGTCAGTAAAGGCAGCGGCAACCAGATCACGGCCAAAAGTGGAAGTAAGATCACCACCACCAGCACCGGCATCAGTATCGCTGGCGGCAATAACCAGATAACGACCGAAAGCGGAAGCGCTATCGTCGCCAAAGACAACGGCATCCTGATTAACAGCGGCGCCAACAACGTCACCAATGGCGGCAGCATCACGGCGACCGGCTCCAATATGTCTTACGGCATCCAGTACAATAGCGGCGCCAGCGGCACTATCACCAACACCGGCACCATTACCACAACGGGTAAAGGCGCCGGGGACGCGAGCGTCTATGCCCACGGCGGCGCCGTCACGATTAACAACAGCGGCACGATGGACTCCTCGGTATTCGGCGTCTACGTCACCACGGGCCACACGCTCAATAACCTGGCCGGCGGCTCCATCTCGGCAAATACCGCCGTTCAGTTCCACGGCAACAATAATAAGCTCGCCAATGCGGGAGCAATCCTGGGCGACACCAATGGCGTAACCATTAACGGCTCCGGCAACACCCTGACCAGTCAGGGGAAAATAACCGGCGGAATCAACGCCATTCTCATCAACAGCGGCAGCAAGAACAACACCCTCACCCTCAATACCGGTACGGAGATATCCGGCAGCATTACCGACGACAACAACAGCGCCAGCGCCAACAATAATCTGATTCTGGACGGAGAGGGTACGCTGGGCAGCAGCATCAGCGGCCTGAACAGCGTGACCAGCAGCGGCGACTGGACGCTGTCGGGCGCGACGATGAACCTCTCGGGAACAACCAACAGCGCGCTTTGGGTAAAATCCGGCACGCTGATACTGAACGGCGCGATGACCGCCAAAGGCGCGACCGTCGATAGCGGCACGACGCTGCAGATTGGCAACGGCGGCACGCTGGGCGCGTTTAACGGCGACATCGTTGACAACGGCACGCTGACGTTTAACCGCAGCGATGCCGCCGCCTACGGCAGCGTCATAAGCGGCAGCGGCAACGTGGTAAAACAGGGCGGCGGCGAGCTGACGCTCAGTAACAACAACAGCTACAGCGGCGGCACCACCATTGCAGAGGGAACGCTGACCGCCACCGCTGGCGGCGCGCTGGGCAGCGGCAATATCGACAACCGCGCTTACCTCAAACTGGACGCGGCAAGCGCCAGCGATCCCTTTATCGTCGCGGATCTCACCACCCACAGCGGCGCCACCGTTGAAATCGGCGCGGGCAGCACGCTACAGGCCAATACCCTGACCCAGCAGGACGGCAGCACGCTAACGGCCGATTTGACGGAGACCAGCGGCCCCGTCATCCGCGCAAAAAACGTGAATCTGGACGGTACGCTCAATGTCGCCTCGCCAGCCAGCCAGGAGCCGATACGCAGCACCGACGATCTGATCTCCCTGGCGCTTATCGAATCGGACAACGCCATTAGCGGCGATTTTGACGACATCACTATCAACGGCAACGCCATGAACCCGGACGCGTTCATTACCGTCGTGGGGCAGAAAAACGTCAATGACACACACTATGATCTGGTCGAGACGTTGACGTGGTATGCCGATCGCGACAACGCCGCCATCGACGCCCACGGCACCTTCAACCTGGCGGATGCCGACGACAGCTTTACGGTCAACACGGTGCTGGAAGACGTTGACGCCAACAGCGGCTGGAACGGCCAGTCGCTTACCAAAACCGGCGCAGGCACGCTGATCCTGAATGCGGAAAACACCTATACCGGCAGCACCACCATCAGCGAGGGTACGCTGATTGCCACCAACGTTGAGGCGCTGGGTACCGGCAACGTCACCGACAACGCCACGCTGGAGATGAACACCGGCGGCGATTTTGACAACGCCATCAGCGGCAGCGGCCAGGTGGTGAAATCCGGCGACGAGACGCTCACGCTCTCCGGCGCCAATTCTTATACCGGCGGCACCACCATCAGCGGCGGCACGCTGGTCGCCAGCAACGTTGAGGCGCTGGGCAGCGGCGACGTCACCGACAACGCCACGCTGGAGCTGAACACCGGCGGCGATTTTGACAACAACATCGGCGGTACGGGCAGCGTGGTGAAATCCGGCGACAAGACGCTCACGCTCTCCGGCGCCAATTCTTATACCGGCGGCACCACCATCAGCGGCGGCACGCTGGTCGCCACCAACGTTGAGGCGCTGGGCAGTGGTGACGTCACCGACAACGCCGTGCTGGAACTGAACACCGGCGGTGACTTTACCAACGCTATCAGCGGCAGCGGCCAGGTAGTCAAATCCGGCGACAAGACGCTCACGCTCTCCGGCGCCAATTCTTACACCGGCGGCACCACCATCAGCGGCGGCACGCTGGTCGCCAGCAACGTTGAGGCGCTGGGCACTGGCGACATTACCGACAACGCCACGCTGGAGCTGAACGCCGGCGGTGACTTCGCCAACAACATTGGCGGTACGGGCAGCGTGGTGAAATCCGGCGATAAGACGCTCACACTCTCCGGCAGCAATACTTACACCGGCGGCACCACCATCAGCGGCGGCACGCTGGTCGCCACCAACGTTGAGGCGCTGGGGACCGGCAACGTCACCGACAACGCCACGCTGGAGCTGAGCACCGGCGGTGACTTCGCCAACAACATTGGCGGTACGGGCAGCGTGGTGAAATCCGGCGACGAGACGCTCACGCTTTCTGGCGCCAATTCTTACACCGGCGGCACCACCATCAGCGGCGGCACGCTGGTCGCCAGCAACGTTGAGGCGCTGGGTACCGGCGACGTCACCGATAACGCCACGCTGGAGCTGAACACCGGCGGCGATTTTGACAACGCCATCAGCGGCAGCGGCCAGGTCGTGAAATCCGGCGACAAGACGCTCACGCTCTCAGGCGCCAACAGCTACAGCGGCGCTACCACCATCAGCGGCGGCACGCTGGTCGCCACTAACGTTGACGCGCTGGGCAGCGGCGACGTCACCGACGACGCCACGCTGGAGCTGAACACCGGCGGCACGTTCGACAACGCCATCAGCGGCAGCGGGCAGGTGGTGAAATCCGGCGACGAGACGCTCACGCTTTCCGGCACCAATACTTATTCCGGCGGCACCCTTATCAGCGGCGGCACGCTGGTTGCCAGCAACGTTGAGGCGCTGGGTACCGGCGACGTCACCAACGACGCCGTGCTGGAACTGAACACCGGCGGCACGTTCGACAACGCCATCAGCGGCAGCGGTCAGGTGGTCAAATCCGGCGACAAGATGCTCACGCTTTCCGGCGCCAACAGCTACAGCGGCGGCACGCTCATCAGCGACGGCACGCTGGTCGCCAGCAACGTTGAGGCGCTGGGCAGCGGCGACGTCACTAACGACGCCGTGCTGGAACTGAACACCGGCGGCACGTTCGATAACGTCATCAGCGGCAGCGGCAAAGTGGAAAAATCCGGCGACGACGCGCTCACGCTTTCCGGCAGCAATACTTATACCGGCGGCACCCTTATCAGCGGCGGCACGCTGGTCGCCAGCAACGTTGAGGCGCTGGGTACCGGCGACGTCACCGACAACGCCACGCTGGCGCTGAACGCTGGCGGTGACTTTACCAACAACATCGGCGGTACGGGCCGCGTGGAAAAATCCGGCGACCAGACGCTCACGCTTTCCGGCAGCAATACTTATACCGGCGGCACCCTTATCAGCAGCGGCACGCTGGTTGCCACTAGCGTTGATGCGCTGGGTACAGGCAACGTCACCAACAACGCCACGCTGGCGCTGAACACTGGCGGTGACTTCATCAATAACATCGGCGGTACGGGCCGCGTGGAAAAATCCGGCGACGACGCGCTCACGCTCTCCGGCAGCAATACTTATACCGGCGGCACCCTCATCAGCGGCGGCACGCTGGTCGCCAACGATGTAAACGCGCTGGGTACTGGCGACGTTACCGACAACGCCGCGCTGATGCTGAACACCGGCGGTGACTTCATCAATAACATCGGCGGTACGGGCCGCGTGGAGAAATCCGGCGACGACACGCTCACGCTCTCCGGCAGCAATACTTACACCGGCGGCACCCTTATCAGCGGCGGCACGCTGGTCGCCAACGACGTGAACGCGCTGGGTACTGGCGACGTTACCGACAACGCCACGCTGGCGCTGAACGCTGTCGGCGATTTTAACAACGCCATCGGTGGCAGCGGCAAGGTGGAAAAATCCGGCGACGACACGCTCACGCTTTCCGGCAGCAATACTTACACTGGCGGCACCCTTATCAACGGCGGCACGCTGGTCGCCAGCAACGTTGAGGCGCTGGGTACCGGCGACGTCACCGACGACGCCACGCTGGAGCTGAACACCGGCGGCAAGTTCGATAACGCCATCAGCGGCAGCGGCAACGTAGTAAAATCTGGCGCAGACACGCTCACCCTCTCCGGCAGCAATACTTATACCGGCGGCACCACCATCAACGACGGCACGCTGGTTGCCACTAGCGTTGATGCGCTGGGCACCGGTGACGTCACCGACGACGCCACGCTGGAACTGAACACTGGCGGCGATTTTGACAACGCCATCAGCGGTAGCGGCCAGGTAGTGAAATCCGGCGACGACACGCTCACGCTTTCCGGCAGCAATACTTATACCGGCGGCACCCTTATCAGCAGCGGCACGCTGGTCGCCAACGATGTAAACGCGCTGGGTACCGGCGACGTCACCGATAACGCCACGCTGGAGCTGAACACCGGCGGTGACTTTACCAACAACATCGGCGGTACGGGCCGCGTGGAAAAATCCGGCGACGGCACGCTCACGCTTTCCGGCAGCAATACTTATACCGGCGGCACCCTTATCAGCGACGGTACGCTGGTCGCCAGCAACGTTGAGGCGCTGGGCAGCGGCGATATCGACAATTACGCCAGCCTGCAACTGAACGCCAGCGGCCAGTTCGTTACGGCAAATCTCACCACTCACGATAACGCCACCACCGCAATTGGCGCAGACAGCGCATTGCGGGGAAATACGTTAACGCAGGAGGCGAACAGCACCCTGGCCGTACACCTGACCGACAGCAACAGCGGCGCCATCGTCACCGCCGACCACGCCAACCTGGGCGGCACGCTGGATATTACCGGCATCGGCAACGTGGCGAAATCCTGGACCCGCGACGCGTACGCCTACACGCTGATTGACACGGACAGCGCCATCAATAGCGATTTTGCGCAATTCACCGTAGCCGGTATGGACGCCAAACAGGTGGATTTTCTCACCGTCGATGGGCGCGTGAACGCCGCCGACGACACCCGCTATGACGTAACCGCCTCGTTGTCCTGGTATGCCGACAGCGACAACGCCGCCACCGACGCCCACGGTACCTTCACCCTGAGCGAGCAAGGTCACTGCTTCACGCTGAACACCGCGCTGACGGACGTTGACGCCACGCTCAATCCCGACAGCGCCACCTACTGGGACGGCAAATCGCTCATCAAACGGGGCGCTGGCACGCTGATCCTGGGGGCGCAAAACACCTACAGCGGCGACACCGACGTGCAGGAGGGCGTGCTATGGCTGGCCGAAACGGCGACCATCGGCTCTGCGGGGAGCGCGCAGGCGGTTAATATCGCCGCGAACGCCGCCTTTGGCGGCCACAACGCCACGGTGAACGGCCATGTTAACAATCTGGGCAACCTGTACTTTGTCGATACGTTCACCGTCAACGGCGATGTCGTCAACAGCAGCGCGATGATAAGCGGCAGCGACCAGCCCAACAATACGCTGACGATCGCGGGAAACTATACCGGCAACGACGGTCATCTCTATCTCAATACCCAACTGGGCGATGACAGCTCGCCCACCGATAAACTGATCGTCACCGGCGACACCGCCGGCAGCACCACGCTGCATATCACCAACGTCAATGGCCTGGGCGCACAAACAGTTAACGGTATTGAAGTTATTGAGGTGGGCGGTCAGTCCGACGGTGATTTTACGCTCTACAAAGGGCATGTTGATATTAACGCCTGGACCTATACGCTGAAACAAGACGGCGGCGACTGGTACTTGCGCTCCGAGTCTGATGACGTGCCGGACGACGGCGGTGATGTTATCCCGCCGGACGACGGCGGCGATGTCACTCCGCCGGACGATGGCGGCGATGTCACTCCGCCGGACGATGGCGGCGATGTCACTCCGCCGGACGACGGTGGCGATGTCTCTCCGCCGGACGATGGCGGCGATGTCACTCCGCCAGACGATGGCGGCGATGTCACCCCGCCGGACGATGACGGCGATATCACTCCGCCTGACGGCGGCGACGTCACGCCCGTGGCGCCGCAGTACCGCGCCGACATTGGCGTTTATCTCGGCAACCAGTGGATGGCGCGCAACCTGCAAATGCAGACCCTCTACGACCGGGAAGGCAGCCAGTACCGTTCCGCCGACGGCAGCATCTGGATGCGTTTTAAGGCCGGTAAAGCCGAATCGCAGGCGGTTAACGGCAATGTAGATATCGACAGCGACTACTCGCAGTTCCAGCTCGGCGGCGACATCCTGACCTGGAGCGACGGCGCGCAGAGCGTCACCGTTGGCCTGATGGGCAGCTACATCAACGCCAGCACCGACAGCACCGGCAACCGGGGGGCGGACGGCAGCCAGTTCTCCGCCAACGGTAGCGTGGACGGCTACAACCTCGGCCTCTACGCCACCTGGTTTGCCGATGCGCAAAGCCATCGCGGGGCTTACATCGACAGTTGGTATCAGTACGGCGCTTACAACAACAGCGTGGATAACGACGGACTCAGCGCCAGCCGTTACGACTCCGCCGCGCACGCCGTCTCGCTGGAAACGGGTTATCGTTATGATATTGCGTTAAGCAACCGCAACACGGTCAGCCTGACGCCGCAGGCGCAGGTCACCTGGCAGCGCTACAGCGCCGACACGGTTATTGACGATGGCGGTACCCGCATCAGCGGCCAGAACGATGATAGCTGGACGACGCGCTTAGGCGTGCGTGTGGACGGTAAACTGTACAAAGAGAGCGGCAGGATCCAGCCGTTTATGGAGGTCAACTGGCTGCACGCCAGCGACAATGCCTCGGCCACCTTTGGCGACACGAAGGTATCGCAGGATTTGCCGAACGACCGCGTGGAAGTGAAAGTGGGGATTCAGGCAAACGTCAGCGAACGGCTAAGCGTCTACGCTCAGGCCGCCGGTCAGAAGGGAAAGAACGACTACGGCGACGCCAGCTTTAGCCTGAACATGCGCTATAACTGGTAGGTTGCTGACCAGGCATAGTACAACATTTATGCCGGATGGCGGCTACGCCTTATCCGGCCTATAGGGTTATCAATATGTGATAATTCGTAGGCCTGATAAGCAAAGCGCCATCAGGCGTAGGTTGGGTAGAGCGCAGCGCAACATTCGGTATCCGGTTCCGCAAGCAGTGGAACAACTCTCCCAACTGTTTTCGTGACCCGTTTCCCGGATAAATGTTTATTCATCGACTTCAATGGGAAAAATTTGATCTGAAGCGTATTTCTGTCAGCGTTTTTCAGGGCGTCCGATCGCGCTCAGTTCATTATTTCATGTGACGGCGGCATATAATCTCTTTCCATCAATAACGTGAGCAACGGCACGGCTTAATGGGTTGGTGTCTGGCGGGTTGTAAAAGGAAGTATCGGCGAGGGCACAGTGCAGATTGTCCCCCATCTTATATATTCACTTTTGGTAAACCGGTCACTGTAAATAATGTTCTTCACGCAGAATCTGTGGGTCGAACGCCAGCAACTGATTAAGTTGTTCATCTTAAACATAAATATTATTTGCCTCAAAAATATAATTATGTTTTTTATTATTGGTGGTTATTAACGCAGGTAATGTTATTTTCTACTTTCGCCATGCAGATAATAAAAGTAAAGCGGAATATAATGCAGGACATCTGCAGAGAGTTACCCGAATATAATTGAAAAGGAATTTGTATGCTTAATGGAAAAACATTAATGCTGTTGTTGGGTGGGGTTGTTCTCTCGGGCTGTGGGCCGGAGCCCTCCGACCCGCAGGGAAATAATCCGGCTGAGTTAAAACAGGAGCAGGCTATCCAGAAAGAAAATAGCGCTCAGGCCGGGGATGACACTGTCCAGAAAAGACAAGCCGAGGCCGCCCAACAGGCTGCGAAAAAAGCAGCCGAATATAAAGCGAAAGCTGAAGCCAAAGCCCTGGCAGATGCCAAAGCGGCATCTCTGGCAGATGCCAAAGCGGGATCTCTGGCAACAGCCGAAGCACCGCAACATGAAATGCGGACACGTGCCGTGGCATCAAAAGCGTTCGCTGCACAAGGCGGTAATGTAATGGGGACCGCGCGTTACGAACACTACGACGAAAATCCGATTAAACAGGTAAGTCAGGCGCCGCTCGCCACGTTTAGTCTGGATGTAGACACTGGCAGCTACGCTAACGTGCGGCGCTTTCTGAATCAGGGACAACTGCCGCCGCCGGAAGCCGTGCGGGTAGAAGAGATGCTCAACTATTTTCCCGCGCCTCAGCCCGTTGCGGATAAGCAGGATAACACTAAACCTATTGCGGCCTGTATACCGATGCCATTTGCGGTTAAATACGAACTGGCTCCCTCGCCGTGGAACGCGCAGCGTACGCTATTAAAAGTTGATGTTCAGGCCCGGGACATGCAGACCAGAGATCTACCACCTGCCAACCTGGTTTTTCTCATTGATACTTCCGGCTCTATGCAGCCAGCGGAACGCCTGCCGTTGATCCGGTCGGCGCTAAAACTGTTGGTGAACGATCTGCGTGCGCAGGATAACATCACGATTGTGACCTACGCGGGCGGCACTCACGTTGCGCTGGCGTCTACAGCGGGAAATAACACAACCGCGATTAAAGCGGCAATTGATAATCTGGATGCTTACGGGAGTACCGGTGGTGAAGCGGGATTACGACTAGCCTACGAGCAGGCCGAAAAAGGGTTTATCAAAGGCGGCGTTAACCGCATTTTGTTGACCACCGACGGTGATTTTAACCTCGGTATTACCGATCCCAAAGACATCGAAGCGCTGGTAAAAAAAGAGCGCGAGAAAGGTATTACTTTATCTACGCTGGGCGTCGGCGATGACAATTTCAACGAAGCCATGATGGTGAGAATTGCTGATGTGGGTAACGGTAATTACAGCTACATCGACTCCCTCTCCGAGGCGCAAAAAGTCCTCAAAGATGAGATGCATCAAACGCTGGTCACCGTTGCCAAAGATGTAAAATCGCAAATCGAATTTAATCCGCAGTGGGTGACTGAGTACCGGCAGATTGGTTATGAAAAACGCCAACTGCGCGACGAGGATTTCAATAACGATAAGGTTGATGCCGGTGATATCGGCGCGGGTAAACACGTCACGCTATTCTTTGAACTGACGCTTAACGGGCAGAAAGCCTCGGTGGATAAACTGCGCTACGCTCAGGATAAAGCCGCCTCAAAGCCAACAAAATCAAGCGAGCTGGCGTGGATCAAATTGCGCTGGAAAGCGCCGCAGGGCAGCGAAAGTACATTAGCCGAGTTCCCGGTCGTTATGGGAAAGATGCCGAGCTTTGCTGACGCCTCTGAAGATTTTCGTTTCCGCGCGGCGGTAGCGGCTTTCGGGCAAAAACTGCGTGGCTCAGAAACGCTGGCAGATACGACCTGGCCGCAAATTATTAAATGGGGTGAACAGGCGCGCGGAGAAGATAAACAAGGCTATCGCGCGGAGTTTATTAAACTGGTAAAACTGGCGGAAGGCTTGTCTCACTAAGCGTCAGGGGATGCCTGTACTGCAGGCATCCCCTGTTACGTCAGGCGCTTTTGCGGCTGATCAGTGGTCCCTGGCTGTTTGTTGCTGCGCGCTCCAGCACTTCCTGAATGACCGAAGAGAGTTCGTTAATCTCAAACTTGGCCACGTAGCCGTCGGCCTTCACCTTACGTATATGATCTTCGTTGGCGCTGCCGGAAAGGGAAGAGTGAATAACGACCGGGATCTTTTTCAGCCGTTCATCGGTTTTAATTTTACGCGTTAACGTAAAGCCATCCATCTCCGGCATCTCAAGATCTGTCAGGACCAGCGCGATTTTCTCGCTAATTGGCTTACCTTCGGCCTCCGCTTCCTGCGCCAGTTGCTGGATTCTCTCCCATGCATCCTTGCCGGTCACATGCATCTGATGCGGAATTCCCATTGCGTTCAGCCCTTTTTCCAGCATCGCGCGGGCGACTTTGGAATCTTCCGCCACAATGGCTACCGCGCCAGGGGTAATATAAAATTTATTGGTCTTCAGATTGGTGGCGCGCAGATCGTGGCTGGAGGGGACAATATCATAAAGGATCTGCTCAACGTCGAGCACCAGCGCCAGGTTGTTGGTTTCTTTGTTGTCATCCAGGCAGGCAATACTGGTGATGTAGCGACCGTTGACGGCTTTCTCGGCGGTATGCACCTGTTGCCAGTCAAGACGCATAATATTTTCCACCGACTCGACGGCAAATGCCTGTACGCTGCGCGCATATTCGGTGATCAGCAAAATATTCAGCCCGGTTTCCGGCTTGCAGCCCGCTACCGCTGGCAAATCAATCACCGGAATGACCTGATCCCGAATATTGACCATGCCCAATAGCGGCGCTTTCATGCCTGCCGGGCGCGTAAAGGCGGGCATTGGTACGATTTCGCGCAGCTTAAATACATTGATGCCGAACAGCTCTGACTTCTGTTCATGCAGCGATGTACCAAGACGGAATAACAGCAGTTCAAAACGGTTGGACAGGGTTAAATTGGCCCTGTCATCAATATCTTTCTGAAAATTGTCCATCCTAACCTCATTATGAAAGCCTGCCTTTTTTAGTGTTATCGGCAATGAGGACAAAAAATGGAGCGCTAAACCGGGAAAACAGAAAAATCGTAAGCCAGCTCCGTCGCCGGGAAAATAGCGCGGCATTCCGCCAGTAAGCGCTGACAGCCTTTATCGTCATAGCGTGAGCTAATATGGGTCATGATCAGCCGACCGACGGCAGCTTCCCGCGCCAGCGTCGCGGTTTGACGGGTGGAGCTGTGTCCGCGAGCGTTGGCTTTCTCCTCCATTGACGCATCCAGCGTGGTTTCATGGACCATCACATCCACGCCTTGCGCCAGCGCGAGGGCGGCCTCGCAGGGCGCGGTATCGCCGAAAATCGCCACTGATTTCCCGGCCACGGCGGGAGCAAGGTAGTCGGCGCCATTGATCTGCCTTCCATCGGCAAGCGTGACGGTTTTTCCTGCCTTCAACGCCTGAAACAGCGGGCCGGGCGTAACGCCTGCGGCTTTTAACGCCCTGGCATTCAGCGCGCCAGGCTTGTCATGTTCAACAACGCGATATCCGTAGCACTCCAGTGGATGCTCCAGCCTGAACGCGGTCACTTTACGCAGACCGTCGTCAAGAATATCGCCTGCGCTAATTTCTTCAATTTGCAACGGAAAATCGGTCCATGAACCGCTAAGGCGCAGTGTGGTTGCAATAAACTCACGCACGCCTTGAGGCCCGTATACGGTTAGCGGATGGGGATTCCCCGCCATCGACCGGCTGCATAGCAGACCCGGCAGGCCAAACAGATGATCGCCGTGAAGATGGCTGATAAAAATGCGCTCAAGCTTACCGGGATGAAACGCGGTATTAAGCATTTGATGCTGTGTCCCTTCGCCGCAATCAAAAAGCCATACTCCCGGCTGCGTTGGATGTTGCAGATGTAATAAAATTGCCGTTACATTGCGTGAGCGCGTGGGAACGCCTGCGGACGTACCTAAAAAAATTAATTCCATCTTGTCCATACACGTTTGGTTATCGTTTAACCCAAGATTACCACAACACAGGAGCGCATCATGATTGACTGGCAGGATCTCCACCATAGCGAACTTACCGTTCCTCAACTTTACGCGTTACTCAAATTGCGCTGCGCGGTCTTTGTGGTAGAAC
The DNA here is from genome assembly GCF_020150755.1 of Salmonella sp. A29-2. Classification (NCBI taxonomy): domain Bacteria; kingdom Pseudomonadati; phylum Pseudomonadota; class Gammaproteobacteria; order Enterobacterales; family Enterobacteriaceae; genus Salmonella; species Salmonella sp. A29-2. The sequence goes on from NZ_CP083731.1 coordinate 1,573,761, forward strand.
AGCGCTGTCCTTACCTGGATGTGGATGGCGATGATTTAGTCGGCGACAATCGGCATATTCTGGGCTGGCATCAGGATGAGCTGGTGGCGTATGCGAGGATTCTGAAAAGCGATAACGAATCAGACCCGGTTGTCATTGGCCGGGTGATCGTCAGCGATGCCTGGCGAGGGGCGAAACTGGGCCAGCAATTAATGGCGAAAACGCTGGAATCTTGTGGGCGGCACTGGCCGGATAAGCCGCTATATCTGGGGGCGCAGGCGCATCTGCAACCTTTTTATGCGCGGTTTGGTTTTATTCCGGTCACCGATGTTTATGACGAAGACGGCATTCCGCACCGGGGAATGGCGCGGGAGGTTCATCAGGCATAAACCGAAACCGTTGACTATAGTTAGGAGCAGGTGTTAACACAACGGAGAATGAGAATGTCATATCAATTTGGTGAATCACGTGTTGATGATGATCTGACTTTGCTCAGCGAAACGCTGGAAGAGATTTTACGTTCCTCAGGCGATCCCGCCGATCAAAAATACATTGAGCTGAAAGCCCGCGCGGAACAAGCGCTGGAAGAGGTGAAAAACCGCGTAAGCCATGCGTCGGATAGCTATTATTACCGGGCAAAGCAGGCCGTTTATAAAGCGGATGACTACGTTCATGAAAAACCCTGGCAGGGTATTGGCGTAGGCGCGGCGGTAGGACTGGTACTTGGACTGCTGCTGGCGCGGCGCTAAATCCCCCCACTGAACAGAATTGCAACCCTCCCTAAATGAGGTACTGCTTTTTTAGGGCAGTACCCCGTATAATGTGGGGTTTTTAACAGGGAGGGTCCGCGTGCATTCTATTACTACTGCGCTGGAAAATCTGACGCGTCAGCTATCGCAAGAGATACCGGCGACGCCAGGGCTTTGCGTTTTCGATGCGCCTTTCCCTTTAAACGATGCCTTCGATGCATTGAGCTGGCTGGCCAGCCAGTCATCCTTTCCGCAATTCTACTGGCAACAGCGCAATGGCGACGAAGAAGCTGCCGTTCTCGGGGCAATCACCGTCTTTTCATCGCTCGATCTGGCGCAACGGTTTTTACGTCAGCACGCGCAGCCTGACTTACGTATTTGGGGGCTGAATGCGTTCGAGCCGAAAGAGGGCTACTTATTGCTGCCGCGGCTGGAGTGGCGACGTAGCGGGGGTACGGCGACCTTACGCTTACATCTGCACAGTGACGTTTCGCTACGCGATGATGCGCGCCAGGCGAAAGCGTTTCTCGCTTCTCTGGTCGGCATTAAGCCTGTTCCGGCGCTACGCCTTTCGCTCACGAGCGAACAACACTGGCCGGACAAAGACGGTTGGGTGAAGCTGATTCAGCAGGCCACCCACACCATTGCGCAAGAGGCGTTTGATAAAGTTGTGCTGGCGCGGGCCACCGACTTACAATTCTCCCGTCCGGTCAATGCCGCCGCGATGATGGCGTCCAGTCGTCGTTTAAATCTCAACTGCTACCACTTTTTTATGGCTTTTTCCGCCGATACCGCCTTTTTGGGATCATCGCCGGAGCGGCTCTGGCGGCGGCGTGAAACGGCGCTGCGTACCGAAGCGCTGGCTGGGACGGTGGCGAACCATCCGGATAACCATAAAGCCTGGCAGCTTGGCGAATGGTTAATGAAAGACGATAAAAACCAGCGAGAAAATATGCTGGTTGTCGAAGACATCTGCCAGCGACTGCAAAACTGCACCCACTCGCTGGATGTGCTGCCGCCGCAGGTGCTCAGACTGCGCAAGGTACAGCATTTGCGCCGCTGTATCTGGACGGCGCTTAATCAGGCGGACGACACGCTCTGCCTGCACCAGTTACAGCCTACCGCAGCGGTCGCCGGGATCCCTCGTGAACCCGCGCGTTGTTTTATAGAACAATATGAGCCGTTCGAACGTGAATGGTATGCCGGGTCGGCAGGCTATCTCTCCACGCGGCAAAGTGAGTTTTGCGTGACGTTACGTTCAGCCAAAGTGACGGCCAATGTGGTGCGATTGTATGCCGGCGCGGGAATCGTCCGCGGCTCCGATCCGGAACAGGAATGGCAGGAAATAGATAATAAAGCGGCCGGGTTACGTACCTTATTGCAGATGGATGCGTAATGAGTCACATATTCCCGACCCATATCAATAATCCATTTTTGCAGCTCTTTATACTTAGTCCCAATGATTGATACCGGACAAACTCATGTCAGTAAGTGCATTTAACCGGCGCTGGGCGGCGGTCATCCTGGAAGCCTTAACCCGTCATGGCGTCAGGCATGTTTGTATCGCCCCTGGTTCCCGTTCCACGCCGCTCACGTTGGCGGCGGCAGAGAATCCTGCTTTTATTCACCATACGCACTTTGATGAGCGTGGGCTTGGTCATCTGGCGTTAGGGCTGGCGAAAGTCAGCCAACAGCCGGTTGCCGTTATTGTCACTTCAGGTACCGCCGTGGCGAACCTCTATCCGGCGCTGATTGAGGCGGGTCTGACGGGCGAGAAGCTCATTTTACTTACCGCCGATCGCCCGCCGGAGCTGATTGACTGCGGCGCCAACCAGGCGATCCGTCAGGCGGGGATGTTTGCCTCGCACCCCTCCCAAACTTTGTCGTTGCCGCGTCCCACGCAGGATATTCCGGCGCGCTGGCTGGTGTCGACCATCGACAATGCGCTCGCCATGCTTCATGCGGGCGCGCTGCACATTAACTGTCCTTTTGCCGAACCGCTGTATGGCGATATGAATGACACCGGTCTGGTCTGGCAGCAGCGTCTCGGCGACTGGTGGCAGGATGAAAAACCCTGGCTGCGCGAAGCGCGTCGACTGGAAAGCGACAAACAGCGCGACTGGTTCTTCTGGCGACAAAAACGCGGCGTTGTCGTCGCCGGGCGTATGAGCGCGGAAGAAGGCAAAAAAGTGGCGCAGTGGGCGCAAACTCTGGGATGGCCATTAATTGGCGACGTATTGTCGCAAACCGGGCAGCCGCTGCCGTGCGCCGACCTGTGGCTCGGCAACGCCAAAGCGGTGACCGAACTGCAGCAGGCGCAAATTGTCGTCCAGCTTGGCAGTAGCCTTACCGGAAAACGCTTACTGCAATGGCAGGCAACCTGCGAGCCGGAAGAGTACTGGGTAATCGACAATATTGAAGGGCGTCTGGACCCTGCGCACCATCGTGGACGCAGACTGGTAGCGAAAATCGCCGACTGGCTGGAACTGCATCCGGCGGAAAAACGTAAACCGTGGTGTGTAGAGATCCCGCGTCTGGCGGAACTGGCGTGGCAACGGGTGGTCGCCCAGCGAGACACCTTTGGCGAAGCGCAGCTGGCGCACCGTATCCGCGACTATCTGCCGGAGCAGGGGCAATTGTTCGTGGGCAATAGTCTGGTGGTGCGTCTGATCGACGCGCTGTCACAGTTGCCGGCCGGCTATCCGGTATACAGCAATCGCGGGGCGAGCGGCATTGACGGCCTGCTTTCCACGGCGGCGGGCGTGCAGCGCGCCAGCGCTAAATCGACGTTGGCTATCGTCGGCGATTTATCCGCGCTGTACGATCTTAACGCGCTGGCGTTACTACGTCAGGTATCCGCGCCGTTTGTGTTGATTGTGGTCAACAATAACGGCGGGCAAATCTTCTCCCTGCTGCCGACGCCGCAAAGCAAACGTGAGCGCTTTTATTTGATGCCGCAAAACGTCCATTTTGACCATGCGGCCGCCATGTTTAACCTGCGCTATCATCGCCCGGAAAACTGGGAAGAACTGGAGTCTGCGCTGGCTGGCGCGTGGCGAACCCCGGCGGCAACGGTGATTGAGCTGGTGGTAAACGATACGGATGGCGCGCAGACGCTGCAGCAACTTTTGGCTCAGGTAAGCCATCTATGATGTTGCACGCGCAGCACATGCCCGGACAGCCTGGGGCGCCCTCGCTGGTTTTCCTGCACGGTTTTTCTGGCGATTGCCGTGAATGGCAGCCGGTTGGCGAACAGTTTCACGGCTGTTCACGGCTTTATATTGACTTACCGGGACATGGCGGATCTGCGGCTATTCCGGTCGGCGGATTTGCCGATGTCATCAGATTACTGCGCGCCACGTTAATTAGTTACAACATACTAAAGTTTTGGTTGGTGGGATACTCCCTTGGCGGCCGTGTGGCGATGATGGCAGCCTGCCAGGGAATACCCGGCCTGTGCGGCCTGGTGGTTGAAGGCGGTCATCCGGGGCTGCAAAATGAGCAGGCGCGCGCTGAAAGACGATTGTCCGACGGGCGCTGGGCAGAGCGTTTTCGTCGTGAACCCCTGACTGAGGTTTTTCACGACTGGTATCAGCAGCCGGTGTTCGCCTCGCTGACGGCGCAGCAAAGGCAGACGTTGACGGCGCTGCGTAGCCAGAATAACGGCGAAACGCTGGCTGCGATGCTGGAGGCGACATCGCTTGCCGCCCAGCCGGATTTACGCGAGGCGCTCAACGCGCTGGCATTTCCGTTTTATTATTTATGTGGCGAACGCGACAGCAAATTCCGCGCCCTGGCGCAGGAAGTGGCGGCGACATGCCATGTTATTCGTAACGCCGGACACAACGCGCATCGGGAAAACCCCGCTGGCGTGGTAGACAGTCTGGCTCAGATTCTGCGTCTCTGACTAAAGGACACACTATGATCTATCCTGATGAAACAATGCTTTACGCACCGGTAGAATGGCACGACTGCTCGGAGGGTTACACCGACATTCGTTATGAAAAATCCACCGACGGTATTGCAAAAATCACCATTAATCGTCCGCAGGTGCGCAATGCATTTCGTCCGTTGACCGTCAAAGAGATGATTCAGGCGCTGGCGGATGCCCGTTACGACGACAACGTGGGCGTGATTATTCTGACCGGCGAAGGCGATAAAGCGTTTTGCGCGGGCGGCGACCAGAAGGTGCGCGGCGATTACGGCGGTTATCAGGATGACTCCGGCGTGCATCACCTGAACGTGCTGGATTTCCAGCGCCAGATTCGTACCTGTCCAAAACCGGTTGTCGCGATGGTCGCGGGATATTCCATTGGCGGTGGTCATGTGCTGCACATGATGTGTGACCTGACCATCGCGGCGGAAAACGCCATCTTCGGCCAGACTGGTCCGAAAGTCGGCTCCTTTGACGGCGGCTGGGGCGCTTCGTATATGGCGCGTATCGTTGGTCAGAAGAAAGCGCGTGAAATCTGGTTCCTGTGCCGCCAGTACGATGCGCAACAGGCGCTGGATATGGGGCTGGTTAACACCGTTGTGCCGCTGGCGGATCTGGAAAAAGAGACCGTGCGCTGGTGCCGCGAAATGTTGCAAAACAGTCCGATGGCGCTGCGTTGCCTGAAAGCGGCGCTGAATGCCGATTGTGACGGTCAGGCCGGGCTGCAGGAGCTGGCCGGCAACGCTACCATGCTGTTCTACATGACCGAAGAAGGGCAGGAAGGCCGTAACGCCTTTAACCAGAAGCGTCAGCCTGACTTCAGCAAATTCAAACGGAACCCATAATGCGTAGCGCGCAGGTATACCGCTGGCAGATCCCCATGGACGCGGGGGTGGTTCTGCGCGACAGGCGGTTAAAAACTCGCGACGGGCTGTATGTTTGTCTGCGTGACGGCGAGCGTGAGGGATGGGGAGATATCTCTCCGCTGCCGGGCTTCAGTCAGGAAACGTGGGAAGAGGCGCAGATGGCGCTCCTGACGTGGGTGAACGGCTGGCTTCAGGGGAGCGAGGGATTACCGGAGATGCCTTCGGTCGCGTTTGGCGCAAGCTGCGCGCTGGCGGAACTGACTGGCGTCTTGCCGGAGGCGGCGGACTATCGCGCCGCGCCGTTATGCACTGGCGATCCTGACGATTTGGTGCTGCGGCTTGCCGATATGCCCGGCGAGAAAATCGCTAAGGTCAAAGTGGGTCTCTATGAAGCGGTACGCGACGGCATGGTGGTTAATTTGCTGCTGGAGGCGATCCCGGATCTGCATCTGCGTCTGGATGCGAATCGCGCCTGGACGCCGCTAAAAGCCCAACAGTTCGCAAAGTATGTTAATCCGGACTACCGCGCTCGTATCGCCTTTCTCGAAGAACCGTGTAAGACGCGGGATGATTCCCGCGCCTTTGCCCGTGAAACCGGCATCGCGATTGCCTGGGACGAAAGTCTGCGCGAAGCGGATTTCACCTTTGAAGCCGAAGAGGGCGTCAAGGCTGTGGTTATCAAACCTACGCTGACCGGATCGCTTGATAAAGTGCGTGAGCAAGTCGCTACCGCCCATGCGTTGGGACTGACGGCGGTCATCAGCTCTTCGATCGAGTCCAGCCTCGGCCTGACGCAACTGGCGCGGATTGCCGCCTGGTTGACGCCGGGAACGCTGCCCGGACTGGATACCTTGCATCTGATGCAGGCGCAACAGGTTCGTCCCTGGCCCGGTAGCGCGTTGCCTTGTCTGAAGCGTGATGAGCTGGAACGACTGTTATGACATTCACGGACTGGCCGTGGCGCCACTGGCGTCAGGTTCGCAGTCAGGCGCCCGCTTTGCGCCTGAACGATGAAGTGCTCAGCTGGCGCGCCCTCTGTGAGCGTATTGATGCGCTGGCGGACGGGTTTGCCGCGCAGGGCGTACGCGAGGGCGACGGTGTTCTGCTGCGCGCCGGGAATCAGCCGCGCACTCTGTTGGCATGGCTTGCGCTGATGCAGTGCGGCGCGCGGGTTCTGCCCGTCAATCCGCAGTTGCCCCAGACGTTGCTGGAGGCGCTGGTGCCGAAGTTAACGCTGCGTTTTGCGCTGACACTGGAAGGCGAAAACGCGTTTTCCGGATTAACCGCGTTGCAGATACAAAAGAGCACAGCGGCGTATGCCGTGGCCTGGCAACCGCAGCGTCTGGTTTCCATGACGCTGACATCGGGTTCCACAGGATTGCCAAAAGCGGCTGTACATACGTGCCAGGCGCATCTTGCCAGCGCGCAGGGGGTGCTTTCGCTAATGCCGTTTGGCCCGCAGGATGACTGGCTGCTATCGCTGCCGCTGTTTCATGTATCCGGGCAGGGTATTATGTGGCGTTGGCTCTTCGCCGGGGCGCGCATGACGGTACGCGATAAGCAACCGCTGGAGCAGATGCTGGCAGGGTGTACTCATGCTTCGCTGGTGCCGACGCAGCTATGGCGGCTGCTGGCGAATCGGGCGGCGGTGACGCTGAAAGCCGTTTTGCTCGGCGGCGCGGTGATTCCGGTTGAACTCACCGACCAGGCCAGCAAACAAGGGATTCGTTGCTGGTGCGGGTATGGGCTCACGGAGTTCGCGTCTACGGTATGCGCCAAAGAGGCCGATGGTTCGGATGATGTGGGCGCGCCGCTTCCCGGCAGAGAGATCAGAATCGTCGATAATGAAGTCTGGCTGCGCGCCGCCAGTATGGCGGAAGGTTACTGGCGTGATGGCAAACTGATCCCGCTGGTTAATGACGAGGGCTGGTTTGCCACGCGCGATCGCGGCGAGCTGAACCACGGCAGGCTAACCATCGCCGGGCGGCTGGACAACCTGTTCTTTAGCGGCGGCGAAGGCATTCAGCCGGAGGAAGTTGAACGCGTTATTAACGCGCATCCGCTGGTGCAACAAGCCTTCGTCGTGCCGGTAGAAGATAAAGAGTTTGGTCATCGTCCCGTTGCGGTTGTGGAGTATGCATCGCAGGCCGGAGACGTGAACCTCGCTGAATGGGTTCGTGATAAGCTGGCGCGTTTTCAGCAGCCGGTTCGCTGGTTGACGCTGCCGTCAGAACTGAAAAACGGAGGGATTAAAATATCTCGCCGTGCGCTCCAGCAGTGGGTGTGTGAGAACTGTAAAAATTAATGTTAGGTTAATATACAACCATTCCATCGCTATTGCCGTTTTGTTTATCCGTTGATGTGTAACGTGTTATGAACAATCAGCGTGAAACGGGGGCGCTATGGAATGGTTGGTTAAGAAATCGCATTATGTCAAAAAGAGGGCGTGCCATGTTCTGGTGCTGTGCGATAGCGGCGGTTCGCTAAAAATGATCGCCGAGGCGAATTCCATGATATTACTGAGTCCCGGCGATATCCTGTCGCCTTTACAGGATGCGCAGTATTGTATTAATCGGGAAAAACACCAGACCTTAAAAATCGTTGATGCACGCTGTTATTCCTGCGACGAATGGCAGCGGTTGACGCGCAAGCCATCATGATCTGGCGGGCAGAAAAATCAGCATTACCCCCGCCATAATACACAATACGCCGAGCATCGCTTTTAGGCTGAAAGCGCCTTGCAAACCGGGTAACAGCATTGAGGCTACCCAGACAAGCACATAGCTGAGACTCAGTAGCGCATAGGCTTTGCTGAGCGCGAGCGTGTGTAATGTTTTATGCCAGCAGAAGACGGAAACCAGATACCCCGCCAAACCGGCGAATAGCGCCAGGGTCGCGGCATTAAATGCGCCCAGTCCGGAAATAAACGCCAGTGGATGCGCTATCGATGGCAGCCGCATCATGGCGAATCCTAAACTCAACTGGGCGAGGGAGGCAATCGCAACGCTTATCAGTCCCCACATTACGCCCATTATGCCGCACTCCCCAGAATGATAATGCCGCTGATAATCAATGCGACGCCCAACCAGTGGCGGGGCGGAACCTGTTCATGCCAGATTTTCCAGGCCGCCAGCGTGACCCAGACAAAATTCAGACTCAACATCGGGTAAGCAATTCCCACCGGCAGGGTTTGTAGCACCAGCAGCCACAGCACCATCGCTGCGCCCATGCATATTAGCGCCAGGCCCAGCCACAGCATCAGGTGACGGCGGCGTCCGCCCGCCGTCAATGGCCGTGTCGCTTGCTTCTGGCAGAGCTGACCGCCAACGCTGAGCAGACTGGCAAGCACCAGAACGACGCCGATCATTTAGGCCGATACTGAATTAACACCAGACGCCCCTGATAATCAATATTGTCCGCAGGGGGAAGGGAAAGAGCGCTGATGTCTTCATCTTTGGCTATTGAAAGTACTAGCGTAATAATGCCCTCCTGACGATGCTGGTTGAGCCAGGCGTTAAAATTGTCGGCTTTAACGAATTTATCCTGTACATCAGGATAGCTAAGACCATACCTGAGTTCGCCCGCGTGCCCGTAGAGCATAATATCGTCTCGTTTCAGACTCCAGGCCAGACCGGCGGCGACGCCGACGTTGTCGGCAAGAATATAGCGGCTTGATGCCAAAGGCGCCTGGGTCATTTCGACAAAAAACTGTGGCTGTTTGGACTCCATCACCCTGTCGGGGATGGAAAAGCCGAACAGCAGCGCCAGTCCCAGCGGACAAAACGCGGGTAATAGGTATTTTGGGCTATGACAGAGGCTATACCAGCCCACAAACGCCCAAACAGTAAAGACGCCCCAGACGCAAAACACTTTATAGGTTTCGATATGCGTCCACACCGGCGATTTCAGCGGGCCCCATGAGGAGACGACAAACGCTGCGACGATCCCGACTAACCCGAACACCAGGTTGATCCCGCCGTTGACACGCAGCGCGGCGACGCCTTCTTTTACGTTATGCAGGACGAAGCGCGCCATGAGTATCGCTATCGGTGCGAAACAGGAAAGAACATAGGTGGGCAGTTTCCCTTTCGCAATGCTGAAAAAGAGAAGCGGCATGATCGTCCATCCGAGCAAATAGAATGCGCCGTTTCGCTCGCGCCAGCCCAGTTTAAGCGCGCCAGGCAGTAACCCCAGCCACGGTAAACTTCCCGCGAGCAGTACCGGCAGATAGTACCAGAAAGGGGCTTTATGCTGGGCATCGCTCATGGCGAATCGCTGGATATGCTCCACCCAGAAAAAGTAATGCCAGAAATCGGCTTCGCGTCGCGCAATGGCGATCGCCCAGGGAAGGACAACCACAAAGCAGCTCAAGACCGCCAGCCAGCCGTATAGCAAAAAGTCCTTCCAGCGTTTCTGAACAATAACCCACGGCAGCACGCTCACCACCGGTACGGCCAGGGCGAGGAACCCTTTAGTTAATACACCCAGACCGCAGGTTGCGCCCAGTAGCAAAAACATCCCAATCTTGCCCGTTCGGGTCGTGGCCTGCATCCCCTGCCAGAAACAACACATCCCGGCCGTAAGCCAAAGCGCGATCATCGGGTCGAGTGCCGCATACGTCCCGATACTGTAAACGGCAAAGAGGGAGAGAAAGATAACGGAGGCGAGCAACGCGGTACGTTTATCCCGCCATAAGCGGAACGTCAGCCACGCCACCAGCGCTGCAGCCAGCAATGTCGTTAAAATAGCGCCAGCCCGCACGCCAAAATTGGTAGCGCCAAAAAGCCACTGACCCAGACAGTTTATCCAGTAACCGGCTATCGGTTTTTCAAAATAACGTAATCCCAGAAAATGCGGCACGATCCAGTCGCCAGACGCCAGCATCTCCCGACTTATTTCGGCATAGCGCGTTTCATCCGGCTGCCAGAGCAGGCGGCTATTGACAGGAATAACATAGTAGAGCGCGATAAATGCGGCGAAAGCCAGATAATAGCGTATCGATTTCATCATGAGGCGCTCGCTGCCTGTTGGCACCCCAGCCAACCTTCACGGCCAGGGATGTGTCCACGTACAATTTGCCCCAACGGCAGAGACTCAGGCGATGTCGGCAGCAGTTCGCCCAGAGGACAAAAGGTGATCCCCGCGTCACGTGCACGAACGAGCAAATCTTCAAACAGCGGCTGATGGACAATACCTTCGACTTCCGCATGGATGGTATATACCGGCGTGCCTTTGTCCTGCAACATACGAGAGATAATCCAGGTATTGAACGACTGCGCCTGAACGGCGGGGCCGATAACCTCATCCCATGTGGGTAAGGTGACGGGGATTTGCGGCGTCCCTGTCTGGCCCGGCATCAGTAGCGGACGGAATAAGGTGGTTCCACGGCAATCGCTGTTATACCGCAGGTTGAACGGCTCTTTCGCACGAACAACGCGCCCATCCGCTCGCCAGCCGGCCGCGGCTGAGCAGGTGACGGGTTTTCCGATAATGGCCTCAAGCGCCGTTATGCCGCGCGCAATATCTTCTTCAAGCTGGCGGATACTCCAGTGGCCGCTGTGAGTCTGCCACGCATGGTGATCCCAGGCATGTAGTCCCGTCTCATGGTATGTTGCCGTTTCACGAATAATCCCGGCATTGGCGTTGCCGATATTTTTTCCCGGCCAGGCGGTACCGGCCAGCAGGATATCCCAGCCGTAGAGCGAAGCGGCGTTTGAACGTAGCATTTTCCATAAAAATCGCGGTTTTATCAGACGCCAAAGATGACGTCCCATATTGTCCGGCCCGACGCTGAAGAAAAAGCTGGCCTGAACGCCGTGGCGATGCAATGTCGCCAGCAGCCGGGGAACACCTTCACGCGTTCCTCGCAAGGTATCAACATCAATGCGTAAACCGACTTTCGTCATGATGCGCGTTCCGCGATATCTACGCTACGCAGAAAGAAGTCCAGCGTTTCTTCAACCGTATCACGCATCGCAATAGACGGTTCCCAGCCCAGACAGCGCCTGGCATTGTCGATACTGGGTTTCCGGTGTGCGACATCCTGATAACCCTTGCCGTAATAACTACGGCTTTCGACGACCTGGAAACCGGCAAACGGTGGGAAATGGCAGCGCAGTGGATGCTTATCAAAACTGTCGAGCAACAGCGTCGCCAGTTCCTGAATACTGGCTTCGTTGTCAGGATTGCCGATATTAATGATTTTGCCATCGCACCGATCGCCATCATTCACAATAATGCGGAATAATGCTTCGACCCCGTCACGAATATCGGTGAAACAGCGCTTCTGCTGACCGCCGTCGATAAGCTTTATCGGCGTCCCTTCTACCAGATTCAGAATCAACTGCGTTATCGCGCGTGAACTGCCGATACGCGCCGCGTTCAGGCTATCCAGCCGCGGTCCCATCCAGTTAAAGGGACGGAAAAGCGTGAAGCGCAATCCCTCTTTTTCGCCATAAGCCCAAATCACCCGGTCGAGAAGCTGTTTGGAAACGGAGTAAATCCAGCGCGGCTTATTCACCGGCCCGACGATCAGATTCGATTTGTCCTCGTCAAAAGAGGCGTCCGTACACATGCCGTACACTTCAGAGGTAGACGGAAAAACCACGCGTTTACGGTATTTTACGCAATAACGGATAATCCGCAGGTTTTCTTCAAAATCAAGTTCAAAGACGCGCAGCGGGTTGCGGGTGTATTCAATCGGGGTAGCAATTGCTACCAGCGGCAGTACGACATCGCATTTTTTGACATGATATTCGATCCATTCTGAGTGGATGCTGATATCTCCCTCCACGAAATGAAAGCGAGGGTGGAGCAGGAATCGGCTAATGGCGTTGCTGCCGATATCCATACCGTAGACCTCGTAATTCTCTTCATTCAGTAACCGTTCGGTCAAATGATTGCCGATAAAACCGTTGACGCCGAGGATGAGAACGCGAATGCGACGTTTACCGCTGGTCGCTGGTGGACGGTTCAAACGCGCGCCCGCCACCAGACCAAGCGTCTGTGCAAGCTGCGAGCCCTGTACAGTAATACCGTCTCCGGCCTGGCCGGTAATAATCTCCAGCGCGCCATCGGCGCAGGCGACCCGCAGCGGAGAGACCGAAATTACCGAGCCGGGAAGCGCGCCCTGCGCATCCGGACAAATTCGGGAAGACCAGATAGTGAATTTTTGCGAGCCGTTATAGCTGAACGCGCCGGGCCAGGGGGCGGCTACCGCCCGCACCAGGTTATGCACCGTGGAAACCGGTTTGTGCCAGTCGATAAGGCCATCTTCCGGCCTGCGGCGACCATAATACGTAGCGTCAGACTCACGCTGGGGAACAGAAGGTATATCGCCGCATTTCATGGTGGGCAGGATGCTATTAAGCAACTGGCGCGCGGCCTGACATAGCTTATGATGCAGGGTAAGCGCAACATCGTCCTGCGCAATAGCGACGCGTTGACTGGCGACAATCTCTCCGGCGTCGGCACGTTTGACCATACGATGCAGCGTTACGCCCGTTTCGCTTTCGCCGTTAACCAGAACCCAGTTTAGCGGCGCACGGCCACGATAGGCAGGCAATAGAGAACCGTGCAGATTGAACGCGCCAGCCGGGGCGAGGTGCAGAATTTCTTCGCTTAACAGGTTGCGGTAATAGAACGAAAAAATAATATCCGGCGCAAGCTCAGCGATGCGGTCGACCCAGATAGGATGGTTTACGTTATCCGGCGCATAAACCGGAATCCCTAATTCTGCCGCCAGCCGGGAGACGGAGCCAAAAAAGGTGTTTTCCGCAGGATTGTCGGCATGAGTAAAAATCGCGGCAATCTCATACCCGGCATCCAGTACGGCCTGCACGCCCTGACATCCCATATCGTGATAGGCAAAAATAACGGCTTTCATTGGTGACTTTCCTCAGTAAACGGCGTGCTTTCCGGGTAGATAACTTGTTGAACAAAATAACGGGGGCGGGCGCGGACATCGTTATAAATGCGACCGATGTATTCGCCCAGCAGTCCCATACCGATGAATTGCGCGCCGATGAAGGTAAACAGAACGGCAAAGAGCATAAATACGCCTTCCGCCGCCCACTGCGGTCCCAGCGCCAGGCGAAGTACAATAAGCAATACCGACAGGCTAAACCCGCCGATGGCGATAACGCTACCCAGCAGGCTCAACAGGCGCAGCGGCGTCGTCGTCAGGCAGGTCACCAGGTCATACATCAGGTTAATGAGACGCATAAAACTGTATTTAGAGTCGCCAAATTCACGTTCAGCGTGATGCACCGGGATCTCGGTAGCCCGACGAGCGAAAATGTTGGCCAGAATAGGGATAAAGGTGCTGCGTTCATGGCAGCGCAACATGGTATCGATAATAGGGCGGCGATAGGCGCGTAACATGCAGCCGTAATCGCCCATCGCTTTGCCCGTTGTGCGCTGGATCAGTAGATTAATGATTTTTGACGCCGATTTGCGAAACAGGCTGTCCTGTCGGTTCTGGCGCACAGTGCCTACCACATCGAACCCTTCATCGGCTTTCGCCACCAGACGTGGGATCTCTTCCGGCGGGTTTTGCAGATCGGCATCCAGCGTAATGATAAGATCGCCGCTTACATGGCTAAACCCCGCCATAATCGCTGCATGTTGACCGTAGTTACGGTTGAGTAAAATAGAGATGATATGGCTATCGGCCTCCTGGGACGCCTTAACCATCAGCTCCGCCGAGCTATCGCTGCTACCATCATCTATCAATAAAATCTCCCACGCTTTGCCCAGACTCTCGCAGGCGGTGGTGGTGCGTCTTATCAATTCCGGCAGGCTTTCCTGTTCGTTATAGACAGGAATAACCACCGAGACTTTTTTTATGGGGGCGGCGTCAAACATGCTTATTGTCCTGCTATCTGATGAAGGGCGGTAATGACCCGATCAAAGTCACTCTCGGTCATGTCCGGGAAGAGCGGCAGTGAGCAGATCCGCTCGCTGTTCCACTCGGTGTCAGGCAGCGTGAGCGTTGGGAAACGTTCGCGATAATATTTTTGCGTATGCGCGGCGCGGAAATGCAGCCCTGTGCCGATGCCTTTCGTTTTCAGCGATGCCATCAGAGCATCCCGGGTAATACCGCAGCGGGCTTCATCGACCCGGATAATGAATAAATGCCAGGCGTGAATATGTTCCCACGCCGGAAGGCTCAGAGGCTGAAAAGGCAGGTCTGCCATTGCCTGGTGGTACTGCGCTGCGATGGCGGCGCGTCGAGCGTTAAGCGCATCCAGTTTCTGTAACTGAACAAGCGCGATAGCGGCGTTGAGGTCGGGCAAATTATATTTGTAGCCCGGCGCCAGGACTTCCGCTTGTGGCGCGCGTCCTCCGCTCTGCCGATCCCAGGCATCAACGCCAAGCCCGTGAAACTTGAGACTGCGCAGTTTATCGGCGAATTGCGGGTTATCCGTGACGACGATACCGCCTTCAGCGCAAGTAATGTTCTTAATGGCGTGGAAGGAGAAAATCGCGGTGCCCCGGGCGCCAATGTGGCGACCTTTGTAGCTGGTTCCTGTCGCGTGCGCCGCGTCTTCAATCACTGGAATGCCATAACGCTCGCCAAGAGCGTAAATAGCGTCCAGATCGGCGGGCGCGCCAGCGTAGTGGACGGGGATAATTGCTTTGGTTTGTGGCGTAATCGCGGCTTCGATATGTTCAGGCGTGACCATCAGCGTATCGCGATCGACATCGACCATGACGGGGTTCGCGCCGAGTAAAACGATCATATTTAGCGTAGAAACCCACGTCATTGACGGTGTAATGACCTCGTCGCCTTCACCAATGCCCAGCGCCATCAACGCGATGTGCATACCGGCAGTGGCTGAACTGACGGCAACAGCATATTGATTGCCAGTTAGCCGACAAAACGCCGCTTCCAGTTCCTGATTTTTCGGGCCGGTTGTTATCCAACCTGAGTCCAGTACGGTCTTAACGGCAGCGAGCTCTTCCGCGCCCATCGCCGGACGGGAGAAAGGCAAAAAGTCCGACATCATTTTTCCTTCAGCCATTGAAAGCCGCTTTTCAAATATTTCGGCAATAGAAAAGGGCTTATTTTTTAACGCATTTAGCTGAACCCTACTGGATGAATATTAAATTAACATTAAGAAATTAAGGTGAAGTAAAAAGATAATTTTTAACGGAATTATGCTTTGCTTTCGCCGAAAGTTTAAGGCATTTTATGCATGCCCAAAAGCTGTTTTTATGTTTCTGGCCTGGTCTTCCGTTGCGGAATTTCATTTTAATCGTATTGCTATTAAGTTAGCTGCACTGTCTGCCTGAGAGGTTAATGTGCTGGCATTTACCCTACGCTTTATTAAAAACAAACGCTATCTCGCGACTCTGGCGGGGGCGTTGGTTATTATCGCCGGGTTGACCTCACAACATGCCTGGAGTGGTAACGGTCTACCGCAGATTAACGGTAAAGCGCTGGCGGCGCTGGCGAAGCAGCATCCGGTAGTCGTGTTATTCCGCCATGCCGAGCGGTGCGATCGTTCCGATAATACCTGCCTGTCAGACAGCACGGGGATTACGGTCAACGGTGCGCAAGATGCCAGAGCGCTGGGTAAAGCCTTTAGTGCCGATATACAAAATTACAATCTCTATTCCAGTAATACGGTGCGCACCATCCAGTCGGCAACCTGGTTTTCTGCGGGCAGGTCGCTTACGGTGGATAAAAAAATGATGGATTGCGGCAGCGGTATTTATGCTTCAATCAATACGTTACTGAAAAAGTCGCAGAATAAAAATATAGTCATTTTTACCCATAATCATTGTTTAACGTATATTGCAAAAAATAAGCGCGGCGTAAAGTTTGATCCGGACTATCTTAATGCGCTCGTTATGCATGCGGAAAACGGAAAACTCTTTTTAGATGGTGAATTTGTTCCCGGCTAGCCGCATGTTAAAAGCGTAAAGACAGCCTGAAGCGGCTGTCGTCATTATAATAACCCTTTCAATGCTAATGTGTGGCGTGTCGCTACATTCAAATCATACAGCGCCAGTTCTTCTGGCTTGACCCAGGCGTAGTCCTGAAATTCGTCGTTAATACATATATCGCGATTAGCGGAAACACAGTCGAAGATGAGATAAATCATATAAATCTCTTCTTGTCTGCCATCAGCGTAGGTTTTAACGCGGATATCGTCGCGGAAGGTCCACGGCGTAATATCGCTCAGAATCAGTTGTTCGCCGAGTTCTTCCCGAACCTCCCGACGCAGCGCCTCTTCAATGCGTTCGCCCGGCTCGACCCCGCCGCCCGACAGCGCCCACTGACCGGGAAAGACGCCGCGGTTGTCGGCCATTTTGCACAGCAGATAACAGCCATCATTTTGAATTAATGGGCAAACTATAGTTCGTTGACGCATAAGTCGCTTCCTTAAACCACCAGGTCATCAGCTTAACAAATCGTTCTGCGAAATTCTTTGTGAAAAATGGAAGCGATAACGCAGACTGCGTTTTTTGTTAATTTTGTTGATGCAGGCGTCGCCATGTGATGGCGCAATGATGCGTCATGGCGAAAGTAGTATTTCGTTACAATATGTTTTTGGAATGGTTTCTTAGTGCATTGATTCCTCAGCGTCTGGCAGTACAATTCTGCCGTTTTGGGGAGTTTTTCTTTATGTGCTTGCTGGAAAGGGTAAAAATGAAAAAAAGCATATTATTAGGTTTTGCCGGAATGCTGTTCGTTTCTGCATCGGCGCAGGCCATCAGTATTAGCGGCCAGGCGGGCGAAGATTACACCAACATTGGCGTGGGTTTTGGTACGGAATCGACGGGACTGGCGCTAAGCGGCAACTGGATGCACAACGATGATGATGGCGATGCTGCGGGCGTGGGTCTGGGGCTGAACATTCCGGTGGGACCGCTGCTGGCGACGGTAGGCGGTAAAGGTATTTATACCAATCCGAAAGACAGCGATGAAGGCTATGCGGCGGCTGTCGGCGGTGGGCTACAATGGAAAATCGGCAACAGCTTCCGTCTGTTCGGCGAGTATTATTATTCACCAGATTCGCTGTCCAGCGGTATCGACAGTTATGAAGAAGCGAATGCAGGCGCGCGTTTCACCATTATGCGCCCGCTGAGCATTGAAGCCGGTTATCGTTACCTGAACCTGGCGGGTAAAGACGGCAACCGCGATAATGCGATTGCTGACGGCCCTTATGTTGGCGTAAACGCCAGCTTTTGATGCTAACGGCGCGGCAATCGTCGCGCCATATTCCTCCTTTTCCCGTCATTCTTCTTTCCACGTCCTATTCCTCTTTGCGTTATAGTGTTTTCATCATAAGAGCAGGAGAACACAATGCTAAATGTGGAAATGCTATCCACCGGGGATGAGGTGTTGCACGGACAAATCGTTGACACCAATGCCGCCTGGCTGGCTGATTTTTTCTTTCATCAGGGCGTTCCGTTATCACGGCGAAATACGGTAGGCGATAATCTGGACAGTCTGGTCGCTATCTTGCGTGAACGCAGTCAACATGCTGATGTTTTGATTGTTAATGGCGGGTTAGGGCCGACCAGCGATGATTTAAGCGCGCTCGCCGCGGCAACGGCAAAAGGCGAAGGATTAGTACTACACCAGGCGTGGCTGACCGAAATGGAACGTTACTTTCAGCAGCGCGGTCGCGTGATGGCGCCGAGCAACCGTAAACAGGCGGAACTGCCTGCCAGCGCGGAGTTTATTAATAATCCGGTCGGCACGGCCTGTGGATTTGCGCTACAGCTCAACCGCTGCCTGATGTTTTTCACCCCCGGCGTACCGTCGGAATTTAAGGTTATGGTGGAGAAGGAAATCTTACCGCGGTTACGCGCGCGTTTTTCGCTGCCGGAGCCGCCGCTTTGCCTGCGGTTAACGACTTTTGGACGTTCAGAAAGTGACCTCGCGCAGCGTCTCGATTTACTGCCGTTGCCGCCCGGCGTGACGATGGGGTATCGCTCATCAATGCCGATCATTGAACTGAAATTGACCGGCCCGGCGACGCAACGGGAGGCGATGCTGGCGTTATGGCCAGAGGTCAAACGGGTTGCCGGGCAGAGTCTGATTTTCGAAGGTACGGAAAACCTGCCGGCGCAAATAGCCCGCCGACTGCAGGAAAGGCAGTTGAGTCTGACGTTGAGCGAGCAATACACCAGCGGTTTACTGGCGCTACAGCTTTCCCGCGCCGGGGCGCCTGTTCTTGCCAGTGAAGTCGTTCCTTCTCAGGAAGAGACGCTGGCGCAAACGGCGCACTGGACGACAGAACGGCGCAGCAATCATTATGCCGGTCTGGCGCTGGCCGTGTCGGGGCTGGAAAACGAACATCTTAATTTCGCGCTGGCGACGCCGGATGGCACGTATGCCTTACGCGTGCGTTTTAGCGCCAATCGGTATAGTCTGGCAATACGTCAGGAGGTCTGCGCGATGATGGCGCTAAATATGCTGCGCCGCTGGCTTAATGGCGAGGACATTATCAGCGAGCATGGCTGGATAGACGTGGTTGAATCATTGACATCATAATCCCTTTCTCTTATCTGCGATGGGAACGACATCGTGAGCCGGATAAGGCCGCTATGCCATTATCCGGCAATATTATCTGCTTTTTTGTCCAGCCAATTGTACTGAATACAAAGTAATACGTGCGTTAATTCACATTTATATGGTTAACCCTTCCACTCCGTTGGAAGGCGGATAAGCTTTGACGCGCTTCACAATTTTTTCCCTGCTGACCTTTCACACTGATTCCAGTGTCTCAGACTGGAGTCCAATATGTTGGAATCAAGTAAAGTCCCGGCTCTTACTCGCGCAATCGACATCCTCAATTTGATCGCGCGTATTGGCCCATGCAGCGCGGCAATCATTATTGAAACGCTGCGTATTCCAAAAAGCACCGCGTACCTGCTGTTGAATGAATTAAAACGTCAGCGATTTATTAGCCTCGATCATCAGGAGAACTACTGCCTGTGGACTAAGCTCGTTGAATTGTCGGGTCATGCGCTCAGCAAGATGGATCTGCGGGAGCTGGCGCGTCCTCGTCTAACACAACTGATGGATGAAACCGGGCTGCTGTGTCACTTGGGGATCATTGACCACGAAAATGCGTATTACATACTGAAAGTGGAATCCTCATCCACTATCAGCGTGCGCTCGCATGAGGGGAAAAGCCTCTCTCTTTATCGTTCCGGCATCGGCAAATGCCTGCTGGCATGGCAGCCGGCCGCCGTACGCAAAGCCATTATTGAAAAAATGGTATGGGAGCGAGCCACGCTGACCACCATCACCGAGCCGCAACAATTGAATGATGAGCTGGAACGCATTCGCCAGCGTGGATGGAGCTTTGATAACGGGGAGGATTATCCGGATGTCCGCTGCGTTGCCGCACCGGTATTTAATGCCAGAAACGAACTGACCGCGGCAATTTCAGTGGTCGGCACACGCCTGCAAATCAACGAAGAGAATCTTGATTATTTGGCCGGTAAAGCTATTGCCTGTGCCAAAGATATTTCACGCCTGTTGGGATGGAAAAGTCCCTTCGACTCACTCGCATCTTAAAATGGAGAATATTATGACTCTTCCTAAAATTAAACACGTTCGAGCCTGGTTTATTGGGGGCGCTACCGCAGAGAAAGGGGCTGGCGGCGGGGATTATCACGACCAGGGAGGAAATCACTGGATTGATGACCATATCGCCACTCCCATGAGCAAATATCGCGACTATGAGCAGTCTCGTCAGTCTTTTGGGATCAACGTGTTAGGGACGCTGATCGTCGAAGTAGAGGCGGAAAATGGGCAGACGGGGTTCGCCGTTTCGACAGCAGGGGAGATGGGCTGTTTTATCGTAGAAAAACATCTTAACCGGTTTATTGAAGGCAAATGCGTAAGCGATATCAAACTTATTCACGATCAGATGCTCGGCGCGACCATGTACTACTCCGGTTCCGGCGGTCTGGTGATGAACACGATTTCCTGTGTGGATCTGGCGCTGTGGGATCTGTTTGGCAAGGTGGTTGGGCTGCCGGTTTATAAATTGCTGGGCGGAGCGGTACGCGATGAAATTCAGTTTTACGCCACCGGCGCACGCCCGGATCTGGCTAAAGAAATGGGCTTTATCGGCGGTAAAATGCCGACTCACTGGGGACCGCACGATGGTGATGCGGGGATCCGTAAAGATGCCGCGATGGTGGCGGATATGCGTGAAAAGTGCGGGCCGGATTTCTGGCTGATGCTCGACTGCTGGATGAGTCAGGATGTGAACTATGCGACTAAACTGGCTCACGCCTGTGCGCCATTTAATCTCAAATGGATTGAAGAGTGTCTGCCGCCGCAGCAGTATGAAGGCTATCGCGAATTAAAACGCAACGCGCCTGCAGGGATGATGGTTACCAGCGGCGAACACCATGGTACGCTGCAATCCTTCCGCACTCTGGCAGAAACCGGCATTGATATTATGCAGCCGGATGTTGGCTGGTGCGGCGGATTAACCACGCTGGTTGAGATCGCCGCGCTTGCCAAATCGCGCGGGCAACTGGTGGTGCCGCACGGTTCGTCTGTCTATTCGCACCATGCAGTTATTACTTTCACTAATACCCCTTTCAGCGAGTTCCTGATGACCAGCCCGGACTGCTCCACCCTGCGTCCGCAATTTGACCCGATTCTCCTGGATGAGCCGGTGCCGGTGAATGGACGCATCCATAAATCAGTGCTGGATAAGCCGGGCTTCGGCGTCGAGCTTAACCGTGACTGTCACTTGAAACGCCCTTATAGCCACTAATAACTCGTGCGTTGCCTTTGTACGGCAACGCCCTCATCCTGTTGAGGATATTGCTATGAGCATCACTTTACTTGACGGCGTAGTGAAGAAAAACCGCGCACGTTTAATTCCTTTTATGTTGGCGCTGTATGTACTGGCGTTTCTGGATCGTTCAAATATTGGTTTTGCCAAAGAGACCTATCAGATAGATACCGGGCTAAGTAATGAAGCCTACGCGCTAGGGGCCGGTATTTTCTTTGTGGTTTACGCTTTCCTTGGCGTACCGGCTAACCTGCTGATGCGCAAATTTGGCGCAAGAACCTGGATCGGCACGACTACCCTGCTGTGGGGCTTTCTCTCTGCTGCGATGGCCTGGGCGGATAGTGAAGCAAAATTTCTGATAATCCGCACGCTATTGGGCGCGGCGGAGGCTGGATTTTTCCCCGGCATGATCTATCTAACTTCACAATGGTTCCCGCAGCGTAACCGTGCCAGCATTATGGGGCTATTTTATATGGGCGCGCCGCTGGCGTTAACGTTGGGTTCGCCGCTCTCCGGCGCTCTGCTGGAGATGCATGGTTTTATGGGGCACCCGGGATGGTTCTGGATGTTCGTTATCGAAGGCCTACTGGCGATTGGCGCAGGGATATTCACCTTTTTCTGGCTTGATGACACTCCGCAGCAGGCGCGTTTTCTTAGCCTGGAAGAAAAGAACGCGCTTATCAGGCAACTGGCGAGCGAAGAAGAGAAAAAGGTCACGTCAAGGCTTGCGGATGCGCTGCGTAATGGACGCGTCTGGCAACTGGCTATTATTTATCTGACGATTCAGGTGGCGGTATACGGACTCATCTTTTTCCTGCCGACCCAGGTTGCCGCGCTATTGGGCACTAAAGTGGGCTTTACCGCTTCGGTGGTAACAGCGGTTCCCTGGGTGGCGGCTTTGCTTGGCACATGGCTTATTCCTCGCTACTCCGACCGTACCGGCGATCGCCGTAACGTTGCGGCAGTGACGCTACTGGCTGCGGGCATTGGCATTGGCCTGTCAGGTCTGGTTTCTCCGGTGCTCGCTATTCTGGCGCTCTGTGTTGCAGCAGTAGGATTTATTGCCGTTCAGCCCGTATTCTGGACCATGCCGACGCAGCTACTTTCCGGTACGGCTCTGGCGGCAGGAATTGGTTTCGTTAATCTGTTTGGCGCTGTGGGCGGTTTTATTGCCCCAATTCTGCGCGTAAAAGCGGAAACGTTGTTTGCCAGCGATGCGGCGGGCCTGCTGACGCTGGCCGGAGTCGCCATCATTGGCTCATTAATTATCTTCACGCTGAGCGTTAATCGTCCGGTGGCGCAATCCGGCGCTGCGCATCATTAATCTTATCTACGTTGTAAGGATCGCTATGAACGCATTGTTATCAAATCCTTTTAAAGAAGGATTACGTAAAGGGGATACGCAAATTGGTTTGTGGCTCAGTTCAACCACCTCTTATATGGCGGAGATTGCGGCGACGTCGGGTTATGACTGGTTGTTAATAGATGGCGAGCACGCGCCTAATACGGTGCAGGACTTGTATCATCAGTTACAGGCCATCGCCCCATATGCCAGCCAGCCGGTGATTCGCCCGATCGAGGGAAGTAAAGCGCTCATTAAACAGGTACTGGACATCGGGGCGCAAACGCTACTGATCCCGATGGTTGACACCGCAGAACAGGCGCGCCAGGTCGTTTCCGCTACCCGATACCCGCCGTTGGGGCAACGAGGCGTTGGCGCGAGCGTGGCGCGTGCGGCGCGCTGGGGGAGAATCGACAACTATATGGCACAGGCCAATGAGTCGCTCTGCCTGTTGGTGCAGGTTGAAAGCAAAGTGGCGCTGGAAAACCTTGACGCGATTCTGGAGGTTGAAGGCATTGATGGCGTCTTTATCGGTCCGGCAGATCTCTCTGCTTCATTGGGTTACCCCGATAATGCCGGACACCCGGAAGTGCAGCGGATCATTGAAGCGTGTATTTATCGTATTCGCGCCGCCGGAAAAGCGGCGGGTTTTTTGGCGGTCGATCCGGCAATGGCGCAGAAATGTCTGGCGTGGGGCGCGAATTTTGTCGCGGTCGGGGTAGATACGATGCTCTACACCGAGGCGCTGGACAGCAGGTTGGCGATGTTTAAATCTGTTCAGTCAGTAAGCACGGCAAAACGTAGTTATTGAGAAAAATGCCGGATGGCACGTATGCCTTACGCGTGCGTTTTAGCGCCAATCGGTATAGTCTGGCAATACGTCAGGAGGTCTGTGCGGTGATGGCGCTAAATATGCTGCGCCGCTGGCTTAATGGCGAGGACATTACCAGCGAGCATGGCTGGATAGACGTGGTTGAATCATTGACGGCATAGAACTTTTAGTGGGAAGGCCTGGCCTTCCCACCCTTATATACTTATAAATTCTTCGCAGAGCATCATTTCAGGATAAGAGCCTATCCCACCAGGCGTAATTGTTGAAGCCAGTTTGGGGCCGGCCAGCGTGCAGAAACCGGAGCGTACACGTAGTACGTGAGGATTTTGAGCACTGCCCGGTCCCAAAATGGCGAATAAAATAGCCTAATGGGATAGGCTCTAAGTACTCACCATTACTGGAGACTGTATTCATATATTTGTCGCCGGGTTTGGGTGTTAAATAGTGTTTGTTCCTCTACTGAAAGCGTTAAGAAATTTTCCGCAAATTCTCGTAGTGTGGTAGCAGGATCGTTTTGCCCGGCATTCAATAAGAGTTGAATTGTATGGTAACAAAATAGACCACAGCCGTTGGGTACATTATTCTGTAAATTAATTTCGATAAAATTAACCTCATCGCTTTCTGATATACCTGCAATCTTTGCTGCTTCTATAATCTCTTGCTTAGTATTTTCATTTAAATCATGATAACTGTTAAATATGAGACATTTTATTTTTTCTGCAAGTTTATAAAATAAACAGAGAAGCCAGTGATCTCCTGTATTTATCAGAAAGATTTCATTTTCACATAATCCTGATTGAGCAATCTTTTCAAGTAGCTGAGTGCTTAATATATTTTCTTTGGTGGTAGGATGAATAAGCCCAATGGGATAGTTTACCGAGAGAAAAGGTGATTCTTGAACCAGACCTTGCGTTGCAGCTGCCAACTCATCTGAAGACATCATTCGCACACCACACCAAAGATTTTCAACTCCAACCTGTTCTTTATCTGTCTGAGCGAACTGGTTGCCCATAATTTTATGTGCTATTTCTATTTTTTTAGAAAGGTCGGTTGTCGCGGAACCGGCCATATAAAGTAATCTGGAAGGGGTATGTAGCTTTTTCCACTCAGTATTATTTTTTGTTATATCGTTATTGGCAATTTGATGTAATACAAGGCAAGCCTGATTGATTTTTTTATCTATATCTGGTGAGCCCGATCTTTTTCCGCTAAAGAATTCAAAAAGAAATTTCTCAACTCTATGTCCCAGGTCATCGTTGCGTAACGCAAGATTGCATAACAGATCAATACAATTCTGATCACCGTTCTCTACTGAGCTAAGCAACAACGCAAGCGTCTCATCGCTCACCTCTCCTGCATATAGGCTGTGAAATTGCGGTGTGCTCAATCGGTAAAGTGAATTTACACATATATTCATTTTGCTCTGTTTCCTGATAGGTGAAAGTAGCGAATATGATGTCATGTATAATTATTTGTAAAAATATTATTATTAGTGGGGGATATATTAAATCAGGCATAGACCTGATTTTCTTATTATTCACATAACACTCAATTATTATTGGGGATATTCAGTTATCCCCCTCTTTAAAGGGGGCTGGTAACGCGTCGATACAAGAGATATTGCTCTATACACAGTAACGTCGTTATCTGTCATGCCACCATGGGTTAGCGGTCATGGTTAACCAAATAGGGCAGGTTATTGCAAAGAGACATCCGCGTTTATACCCAAAATAATCCGTAGCCAATACATAAGCAACTTGAAGTATGAAGGGTATATGTCTGATGGAAAATCGGCCCTGGTGAGTAGGGTAATAGCGCCGGAGGGGCTCCGGCGCTTTTTACTTAGCCGAGCGCTTGGGCCAGTAGCGTAATGGGATGTTCGCAGCGTTTGCTTGTAGACATCTCAATTTGCCACTTACAGGTTTCACAATCGGTGACGACAATGTCGGCGCCGCTCTCTTCAATCTGGCGGAACAGCGGCGCGCCGATGGACTGTGATGTCGGATAGTTTTCCTTTTTAAATCCATACGTACCGGCAATGCCGCAGCACTGTGAATCAAGTACCGTCAATTCAAGCCCCGGAATTTGCCGCAATAATTCAAGCGTGTAAAGCGTCCAGCCCATTTTTTCCATATGACACGGCGTATGGTAGACCACTTTCAGCGGCAAAGGATTAAGCGGCAGCGTTTTCCCGGCATCCAGTTTGCGCCATAGCCAGCGGGTGGCCAGCTCGATATGTTCGCGCAGCCCGGCGTTGTCCACGTCCAGCACTTCAGGATATTCATCGCGCAACGCAAACGTACAGGTGGATGACGTGGCGATGACCGGAATACCTTTGACGGCAATCGCCTCGCGTAGCGACTCTACATTGCTGATAGCCTGCTTGCGAGCTTTATCCGTAAAACCGTTAGCGATCAGCGGTACGCCGCAACACTTCTCTTTACTCAATAACTGTACTCCGGTACCCATTGCGTTCAGCACCTTAATCAGATCTTTTCCGAGCTGCGGATGGTTGTAATTCACAAAACAGCCATGGAAAAAGGCGACCTGATCTTTGTATTTAGCCTGCTGCGCCGCCACGCTACGATACCAGCGGCGGAAGGTGCCGAAAGAGTATTTTGGTAAGGTGCGGCGATGATCGATTTTGAGCGCGTAATCAAGCAACTGGCGCACTGGCTTTAATGCGGTGGCGGTATTGACCACCGGCGCGAACGGCGTTGAAACGCTGCCCATCAGATCGGTATGGCTGAGAATAAAGTTACGCAATGACGGGCGCGTCGTATCGTATTTCGCGCGGGCGCGCTGGATGATATCGCCAATCTTCACGTCCGACGGACAGGCGACCTCACACCGTTTGCAGTTAATGCAATATTTCAGCGCCTCATCATACAGTGCGCCGTCTTTCAGACGCAGGCGTTCGCCATCCGGTCCGGCCTGTTTAGGGCCAGGGTAGCCAGGATTAACGCGGCTGACCGGGCACGCGGTGGTGCACACCGTACATTTAATACAACTTTCAAAACGTGTGTCGCTCATTGCTGTTCTCCTGCACGCTCAGCGATATGGTGCGCGGCCTGGAGGGCGCTGACTGCGCAGACGCCGCCGCCGCATCCCTCAGCTATAGGATCGAATCCCGCCAGCACAGAACCTATTGCATACAGATTTTCTACCGTGTTGCCCGCAAGGGAGGGGCGGAAAGCGTCATCCGTCACGACGCCAAACTGCTGCCAGGGCTGTGGGTCGAAGAAATGTTGTTGATACCATTCGGCGCGGGTGGCCGTTTGCTGTACGTCGAGCCCTAAAATAGGTTCGCGGATCCCTTCACGCTCGGCAACCAGACCGCTACTAAAGAAGCTACCGCTGGCAAGTACGGCAAAACGCGGGCGCAGTGGGATATCGGCATGGTTGCGGGTCCATATTTCGCTCACGGTACCGCGACGGCAGGTGACTTTCTTCACTTCATCGCCCGGCATCCAGATGCCGCCCTGACGAACAAACTGGCGCTGGAGCTGATTGTGCAGACGAATACCGAGCACCGATGGCGGCAGCGTCGGCAGCAGCGTGAGCGCGCAGGGCAGACGTTCGTTAAGCCAGCGCCACAGCGTATTGTTCGCCAGCCCGAAACAGGCGGGCATGATGATCATGTCGCAGTTTGTCGCTATTGGCGACAGCGCGTCGTACAGCAGTGGCCATTTTTCTTCGTTATCAAGCAGACGCGCAATATTGACCGCGCGAAATTCCGTCGGGTTATCACGCAGTACGTCCAGTTCCGGAAGGTCGATTTCTGCGGTTTCCACGTTGAGGTCGCGTTGGCGCAGCGACGCTGCCGCAAGGTGCGCCTGGAAATCCAGTAATCCGCTAACGCCGACGACGCAAATTCGCTGTGCGGATAACGGCCAGACCGGTACTTCCGGCGAGCTAAGCCAGGTTGAACGCAATGTGCCAAGCGGCGTGACACGCTGGTGCGCCTGCTGTACGTCGCCGTATAACTGCGCGCCGCTGGCGTTAAGTAGCGTTTGCGCCTGTTGCGCCAGCGTAAGGACTTTTTGCGCGCCTAAACGCGAATAAGGATGTTCAGGCGCCTGGCGGCGCAGCGCATCAAGCCCGGCAGTAATGTCGGTTACCGGTTGGCCGTCGGGCAGGGCGCTGAGTAGATCCAGCGAGCCGGAGGAAAAATGCAGCGCGCTTTGTCCGCGGGTGACGATGGCGCAGCGTAATCCATGCTGCTGGAGTTGCAGTCCGCATAGCAAACCGGCGAGACCGCCGCCCATAATAACCGTATCAAATTTCATCCTGGTGCTCCTTCTCCAGACCGCATAATCCCTGATAAACCCAGCGCGTGAATTCGCTTTCGCGCAGCGCGTCTCCCCAGGCGACAGGTTGTACGCCTTTCCAGCGCTCATTCAGAAATTCAGAGAGTTGCGTAATAGATTGCGCCGCGGTCGTCACATTAAAACGCTGCAATAGCCCGGCCGCGCGGCAGGCGCATAGCTCGCCCTGGCAAGTGCCCATCCCTACGCGGGTGCGACGGCGCAGATCCAGCAGGCTATTCACGGTTAAGTTTTCGACGGCATACTGCACTTCCCCCGCCGTGACGGCCTCACATTCACAGACCAGGCTACGGTGTTGGCGGCCTTCGCTCAGCCACCCCGGCGTGCGATCGCCATGCCGATAAACCGCCGATCCGCGTAGCGGCGCGGGAAGCGAGATAATGCGTTTCAGCGTATGTTCCGTAGACTCTTTTGAGCCAGGCAACGGCGTATCCGCCGTGATGCAGGGGCGAGTATTGCCCAACTTGCGGCACACGGCATCGGTCGCCCATTCCGCCATCAGGCGGTAAGTCATTAGCTTCCCGCCGGTAATGGTAATGAAGCCATCAAGCCCGTCGCGTTCGGCGTGGTCGAACAACACAATACCGCGGCTGACGTTACGACCGCTGGGATCGTCATCGCTGGCCACCAGCGGGCGGACGCCGGAATACGCGCGCAGAATACGCGTCTTCGCCATGACAGGGGCCAGTTTTTCCCCTTCACGCAGCAGGATATCGACTTCATCTGCGGTGACGCGGTTGCTGTCTATCTCATTGTAATCAATATGGGTAGAGGTGGTGCCGATCAGTGAAATCGTATCGCCAGGTACCAGAATGTCGGCATCCGATGGTTTCCGGCAGCGGTTAATGACATGCTGGTTGATCCGATGGTCCATGATCAACAGCGAGCCTTTCGCCGGGAACATGCGAATACTCAGGTCGGCGTATTCGGCGATCCGTTGCCCCCAGATACCTGCCGCATTGACCACCACCGGCGCGTGAAGCGTCTGGGTTTCGCCAGTGAGATGGTTGCGCACATGGACGCCGCAGACCGTTGCGCCTTCACGAATGAGCCCGGTCACTTCATGCGCCGTTAACACGATTGCGCCATGTTCTCTGGCATCCAGCATATTGGCGGCGGTAAGGCGGAAAGGGTCCACGGTGCCATCCGGCACTTTTACCGCACCGATGAGCGCAGGGTTAACGGAAGGTTCGATGATGCGAGCCTGCTGCGGATCGATGGCTTCAGCGCGAATGCCTGCCGCTTCACAGGCGCGAATAAAGGTGGCCTGAAACGCAAGATCATCTTCCGGCAACGTAATAAACAGACCATCCGTCGGTTCGACGCAATGGCGGGCGATCCGTTTTAAAATCTGGTTTTCACTAATGCACTCGCGCGCGGATTCCGCGTCGGTAACCGCATAACGAGCTCCGCTGTGCAGCAGCCCGTGGTTACGCCCGGTCGCGCCGGTCGCTATATCATGCCGCTCCACCAGAACGACACGTAAACCGCGCAGCGCGCAGTCGCGGGCGATCCCTGCGCCTGTTGCTCCCCCGCCAATGATAATCACGTCACTTGCTTGCGAGTCGCGAGTTTTCATTGTTTTTCCTCACAGTTCGTTTTTTATCATTTAGCCATACAAATCATATGGAATGTTTGATTTCGCGCATAATCGCTCACTATTCGAAAATGAAACGTGATTTCGTGCGCCTTTCTGAACATTAGTCATAAATCTGTAACAATATGTGCTGTAATTCACATTAACGTGACGTATCTTTACTTAACATCCCGGCCACACTGGGAGCAGCGGGGTTGTTTGAACGAACTGCGGTGTTTACCTCTAAATAAAATACGGGCCACGGAGGCTACAATATGTTGAGTATTTTTAAACCAGCGCCGCATAAAGCGCGCTTGCCAGCGGCGGAGATTGATCCGACCTATCGCCGATTACGCTGGCAGATTTTCCTGGGGATATTCTTTGGCTATGCCGCGTATTATCTGGTGCGCAAGAACTTTGCCCTCGCGATGCCCTACCTGGTAGAACAGGGTTTTTCACGCGGCGATCTGGGCTTTGCGCTGTCCGGGATTTCCATCGCTTATGGTTTTTCGAAATTTATAATGGGTTCGGTGTCCGATCGCTCGAATCCGCGCGTTTTTCTGCCGGCAGGGTTGATTCTGGCCGCAGCAGTCATGTTGTTTATGGGCTTTGTACCGTGGGCGACATCCAGCATCGCCGTGATGTTTGTACTGTTGTTCCTTTGCGGCTGGTTCCAGGGGATGGGGTGGCCGCCGTGCGGACGTACGATGGTTCACTGGTGGTCGCAGAAAGAGCGCGGCGGCATTGTGTCGGTCTGGAACTGTGCGCATAACGTCGGCGGCGGGATCCCGCCACTGCTGTTCCTGCTGGGGATGGCGTGGTTTAACGACTGGAAAGCGGCGCTCTATATGCCAGCCTTTGGCGCGATTGTGGTGGCGCTGTTCGCTTTCGCAATGATGCGCGATACGCCGCAATCCTGCGGTCTGCCGCCTATCGAAGAGTATAAAAACGACTATCCGGACGACTACAACGAAAAAGCGGAAGAAGAGCTGACTGCGAAGCAGATCTTCATGCAGTACGTACTGCCGAACAAATTACTGTGGTATATCGCTATCGCCAACGTGTTCGTCTACCTGCTGCGCTACGGTATCCTCGACTGGTCGCCGACCTACCTGAAAGAAGTGAAGCATTTCGCACTGGATAAATCCTCCTGGGCCTATTTCCTGTATGAATACGCGGGTATTCCGGGCACGCTGCTGTGTGGCTGGATGTCGGATAAAGTCTTCCGCGGCAACCGCGGTGCGACGGGCGTGTTCTTTATGACCCTGGTGACTATCGCGACCATCGTTTACTGGATGAACCCGGCAGGAAACCCGAACGTTGATATGGCTTGTATGATTATCATCGGCTTCCTGATCTACGGCCCGGTAATGTTGATCGGTCTGCACGCGCTGGAACTGGCGCCGAAAAAAGCGGCGGGTACGGCGGCGGGCTTTACCGGTCTGTTTGGTTACCTGGGCGGTTCTGTCGCTGCAAGCGCCATTGTGGGTTATACCGTTGACTTCTTCGGTTGGGATGGCGGCTTTATGGTGATGATTGGCGGCAGCATTCTGGCGGTAATCCTGCTGGTGGTCGTGATGATTGGTGAAAAACGCCATCATGATGAGCTGCAGTTAAAACGCAACGGAGGCTAATAACATGAAAACCACACTGAAAAACCTTAGCGTGGCGTTAATGTTGGCAGGAATGACCATCGGAAGCGGCGCCGTGGCGGCTGAAAAAGTCGTTATCGCCCACCGTGGCGCCAGCGGTTATCTGCCGGAGCATACGCTACCGGCGAAAGCGATGGCGTATGCGCAAGGGGCAGATTATCTGGAACAGGATTTAGTGATGACAAAGGACGACCATCTGGTCGTCCTCCATGACCACTACCTTGACCGGGTGACTGACGTCGCTGACCGTTTTCCGGACCGGGCGCGTAAAGATGGGCGCTATTACGCTATCGATTTTACGCTGGATGAAATTAAATCCCTGAAGTTTACCGAAGGGTTTGATATTGAAAACGGCAAAAAAGTACAAACTTATCCGGGCCGTTTCCCGATGGGAAAATCTGATTTCCGCATTCATACCTTTGAAGAGGAAATTGAATTCGTTCAGGGATTAAATCACTCTACCGGTAAAAATATCGGTATTTATCCGGAAATTAAAGCGCCGTGGTTCCATCATCAGGAAGGGAAAGATATTGCCGCGAAAACGCTGGAAGTGCTGAAGAAGTATGGTTACACCGGCAAGCAGGACAATGTCTATTTGCAGTGTTTTGATGTCGCTGAGCTGAAACGTATTAAGAATGAACTGGAACCCAAAATGGGGATGGATCTCAATCTGGTTCAACTTATTGCGTATACCGACTGGAATGAAACACAGCAGAAACAGCCGGACGGTCGTTGGGTAAATTACAACTACGACTGGATGTTTAAGCCGGGCGCCATGAAGCAGGTGGCGGAATATGCGGACGGTATTGGTCCGGATTACCATATGCTGGTCGCGGAAGGCTCAACGAAAGGGAATATCAAGCTGACTGGAATGGTGCAAGACGCGCATCAGAATAAGATGGTAGTGCATCCTTACACTGTGCGTGCCGATCAATTGCCGGACTATGCCACAGACGTCAATCAGTTGTACGACATCCTGTATAACAAGGCGGGCGTCGACGGGCTGTTCACTGACTTCCCGGATAAGGCGGTCATGTTCCTGCAAAAAAATGACTAAAGGTTTGCCATAGTAGAAGTGACGCGCCGGATGAGGGCATAAACGCCTCATCCGGCCTGGCGCAACGTTTGCCAGCGTAAGTCTGGTAAACGCAATACCATCAGGCGGGGTTGTTTTATAGCAACCCCTCATCGGTCAGTGTTTCCATACATTTTTGTAATAAAAATAGCGGACTTCCTTCTACCGGCGGTTCTTTTGCTAACAGGGAAATTTGTCGATAAAAGGTGGGTTCCAGCGCCACGGAGCATAATTTTCCTGTCGTGGCTTTTAAGGTTAATTCTGGCAATAAGGCGATACCTAATCCCTGGCGAATAAAATTCAGCGCAGTATCGGGATGGTTAAATTCATATTTAAATATCGGCTCAATACCCTTTTCTTTAAACAACGCCATAATGCTTAATTCATAACGACCTTTACTGACAATAAGTGGTTCGTCCATCAGTTCTTCGACCGTTACTGTACTATTGGCCGCCAGGGGATGATTTTCAGGCACCACTACGGTGAATTTATCCCGGTAAATGGGGACGCAATACATACCGTTGACCGGAAAAGGAACGAAACCGGCATCAATACTTCCGTCCTGCAGCGAATCAATAATAGCCGTACTGTTCTCTTCATAGGGGATAATTTTTACATTTGGATGATGGCTTTCAAAATAGCGAATGACGCCGGGTAAAATGCAGGCGCAGGCGCTGGGAAAACAGCCAATCCGTAGCGTACGGGCCGGGTTCTTTTTTTCTTGTTCGGCAATCTCTTTTACCGCGTTGACGTCGCGCTGGATCGCGCGTAAATGCTTGACGATGCGGCTACCGGCGGCGGTAAGCTCAATCTCTTTACGACGCTCACGAATCAATATATCAACGCCGAGCTCCTCCTCAAGCGCGGAGATGGCCTGGCTGACGGCGGATTGCGTCATGTATAGCCGTTTGCTGGCTTCGGTAAATCCGCCGTACTCCAGTACGGCAAGCAGGGCGTGGATTTGGGTTAATGTCATTAGTAAAACCTAATCAATATAATTAAAACGATTAATTTTTCTAATAGAGTGCACTTGTTTATACTGCGATTCTATCGAATACATCACATTTTGACGCACCTGATAGGTGTTCAGTTGAGCTGAGCGTTGCCTGCGTGCGCCATCTGAGCGGGTCGTTAAGAATGAAAGAAAAATTATGGACGAAGGATTTTTGGGCAATCACCATAGTAAGTTTTATTATCTTTTTTGTTTTTTATGTACTGCTAACTTTATTACCCATTTATATCGCTGACCGCCTGCATGCTTCTGCAGATAAGGCCGGGCTGTTAGTGACATGTTTCCTGGCCGCGGCAATTGTTATTCGGCCATTTGCCGGACAGTGGGTGGGAAAATATTCGAATAAAAAGATTCTGGTGCTCTCTTCTCTGGCTTTTTTGGTGATTACCGCGCTGTATCCGGTTTGCCATTCTATCGAGTCGCTGCTCTTTATCCGCGTACTTCATGGGATTACGTTTGGTGTTATTACCACGGTAAAAGGAACTATTTCAGCGCGGTTAATTCCGGCCTCCCGACGTGGAGAGGGCATCAGCTTTTTCTCTTTAGCGATGGGCCTGGCGATGGTCGTAGGACCGTGGATCGGTTTGAATATGGCCCGCTGGAACGCGTTCACTGCCGCATTCTGGCTTTGTTCCGCTGTAGCGGCGTTAGGGATTGTGCTTTCCCTGATTGTGACGGTCCCTCCGGTAATTCGTCATGCCGATGGTTCGAAACCGAATCTGGGTTTTGCCGCGATGTTTGACCGCGCCGCCTTGCCTTTTGCGATGGTCACCTTTTTTATGACTTTCTCCTATGCCGGCGTTTCGGCTTTCCTGGCGCTGTATGCGCGTGAGCTGGATTTAATGGCGGCGGCCAGTAATTTCCTGCTGTGCTACGCGATTTTCCTGATGATATGCCGTACCTTCACCGGGAATATTTGTGATAAAAAAGGGCCGAAATATGTTGTTTTCCCATGCCTGTTGGCTTTTACCATCGGTCTGGTGGCGCTGGGCTACACCAATGGCAGCATCATGATGATTATTTCCGGCGGTCTCATCGGTATCGGCTACGGTTCGGTCACGCCGGTTTTCCAGACGCAAATTATCAGCTCGGTTGAACCGCATAAAATCGGCGTGGCGAATTCACTGTTCTTTAACGCGATGGATGCCGGAATGGCGATTGGCGCCTTTATCATGGGAATGATGGTTGAGTCGGTTGGCTATCGTATGATTTATGTCGCTGGCGCGGTGCTGGTGGTACTCGCTGGCGCACTGTATGCCGTGCAGATGAAAAAACGTGGCGTGATGCCTTTGGTTTCCACCAGCGAGTTGCACTGAGTTACATCTCGATTTCGATATCGCCTTTTGCCCTGCAGCAGCAGGGCAAAATCTCTCCCGGCTGGATAAACGCTAAAGGTTCCGTAATCCAGTCAACCTGACCGGCAACCAGCCGGGTACGACAGGAGCCGCAATAACCTTCGCGGCACTGATACTCCACCTCAACGTTATGCGATTCCAGCGCGGCCAGCAGAGAAGGGTGTTCATCCTGGCACAGCAGTTGTGTGCCAGTGATACGCAGCGTGACGCGTCCCATCAGAGCTGGAAATTACTCAGATCGTCGGTATCGACTTCCGAATCGATTTGTCCGACCAGATAAGAGCTAACTTCCACTTCCTGTGGCGCGACCTGAACGTTATCGGACACCAGCCAGGTATTGATCCACGGGATTGGGTTGGAGCGGGTCTGGAACGGCAGATCCAGCCCCACCGCCTGCATGCGAATATTAGTAATATATTCAACGTATTGGCACAGGATATCTTTATTCAGGCCGATCATCGAACCGTCGCGGAACAGATAGTCCGCCCACTCTTTTTCCTGCTGCGCCGCCTGCACGAACAGGTCATAACATTCCTGTTTACACTCTTCGGCGATTTCCGCCATCTCCGGGTCGTCCACGCCGCTACGCAACAGGTTCAGCATATGTTGCGTGCCGGTCAGATGCAGAGCTTCGTCACGGGCGATCAGACGGATAATTTTGGCGTTGCCTTCCATCAGTTCACGCTCGGCAAATGCGAAAGAGCAGGCGAAGCTGACGTAGAAGCGGATGGCTTCCAGCGCGTTCACGCTCATCAGGCACAGATACAGTTTTTTCTTCAGCTCACGCAGATTCACGACAACCGTTTTGCCATTAACGGTATGGGTGCCTTCACCGAGCAGGTGCCAGTAACTGGTCATCTCAATAAGTTCGTCGTAGTAGGCGGAGATCCCTTCGGCGCGCTTCTGAATTTGCTCATTGGTCACGATATCGTCAAAAACGACAGCCGGATCGTTGACGATGTTACGAATAATGTGGGTGTAGGATCGTGAGTGAATCGTCTCAGAAAACGCCCAGGTCTCTACCCACGTCTCCAGCTCCGGGATGGAAATGAGCGGCAGCAGGGCGACGTTCGGGCTACGTCCCTGAATGGAATCCAGCAGCGTCTGGTATTTGAGGTTGCTGATGAAGATATGTTTTTCGTGCTCCGGCAACGCCTGATAATCGATACGATCGCGGGAGACGTCGACCTCTTCCGGACGCCAGAAGAAAGAGAGCTGCTTTTCGATCAGTTTTTCGAAGATGTCATATTTCTGCTGGTCATAGCGTGCAACGTTGACCGGCTGGCCAAAGAACATGGGTTCCTTGAGCTGATCGTTTTTCGTCTGTGAAAAAGTGGTGTATGCCATTGAAGTGAATCCTTTATGGGATGAGCGCCGGATGGCGGCGCAAGCGCCTTATCCGGCCTACAAACCGTACAATCGTAGGCCGGGTAAGCATAGCGCTACCCGGCACTATTCATCAGATCTTACAAGCGCCGCTTTCGCAGCCATCGTCCTGAATAGAAGGCGCCAAATCGTCCTGCGCATCTTCCGCGCCGTCGCGGGTATTTTGATAGTACAGAGTTTTCACGCCAAACTTATACGCGGTGAGCAAATCTTTCAGCAGTTGCTGCATCGGCACTTTTCCTGACGGGAAACGTGACGGATCGTAGTTGGTATTGGCGGAAATCGACTGATCGATAAACTTCTGCATGATACCCACCAGTTGCAGATAACCGTCGTTGTTCGGCATCTCCCACAACAGTTCGTAAGCGTCTTTCAGATGCTCATAATCCGGCACGACCTGACGCAAAATACCGTCTTTCGAGGCCTTGATGCTGACGTAGCCGCGCGGTGGTTCGATACCGTTGGTGGCGTTGGAGATCTGGGATGACGTTTCCGACGGCATTAGCGCCGATAGCGTGGAGTTACGCAGACCGTGGGTTTTGATCGACTCACGCAGCTGTTCCCAGTCGTAGTGCAGCGGTTCGTTGACGATCGCATCCAGATCTTTTTTGTAGGTGTCGATCGGCAAAATGCCTTTTGCATAGGTGGTTTCGTTGAACCATGGGCAGGCGCCTTGCTCTTTCGCCAGTTCGTTGGACGCTTTAAGCAGATAGTACTGAATGGCTTCGAAGGTTTTATGCGTCAGATTATTGGCGCTGCCGTCGGAATAACGCTTACCGTTTTTCGCCAGCCAGTAGGCGAAGTTAATCACGCCAATGCCCAGCGTACGACGGCCCATTGCGCCGCGTTTGGCAGCCGGAATCGGGTAATCCTGATAATCGAGCAGAGCATCCAAAGCGCGTACTGCCAGAATAGCCAGTTCTTCCAGCTCGTCCAGAGTTTTAATGGCGCCCAGGTTGAATGCAGACAACGTACATAACGCAATTTCGCCGTTTTCATCGTTGACATCGTTCAGCGGTTTGGTCGGCAGGGCAATCTCCAGACACAGGTTAGACTGGCGTACCGGGGCGACAACCGGATCGAACGGACTGTGAGTATTGCAGTGGTCAACGTTCTGGATATAGATACGACCGGTAGAGGCGCGTTCCTGCATCATCAGCGAGAACAGTTCGACCGCTTTCACACGCTGTTTGCGGATGCTGTCGTCGTTTTCATATTTCACGTACAGGCGTTCGAATTCGTCCTGGTCGGCGAAGAACGCATCGTATAGCCCGGGTACATCGGACGGACTGAACAGCGTAATGTCGCCGCCCTTCAGCAGGCGGGTATACATCAGTTTGTTGATCTGTACGCCGTAGTCCATGTGACGTACGCGGTTACCTTCCACGCCACGGTTGTTTTTCAGTACCAGCAGGCTTTCCACTTCCAGGTGCCACATCGGGTAGAACAGTGTCGCCGCGCCGCCGCGCACGCCGCCCTGCGAGCAGGATTTCACCGCCGTCTGGAAGTGCTTGTAGAACGGAATACAGCCGGTGTGGAACGCTTCGCCGCCACGAATCGGGCTGCCCAGCGCACGAATGCGGCCAGCGTTGATACCGATACCGGCGCGCTGAGAAACGTATTTCACGATAGCGCTGGAGGTGGCGTTGATGGAATCCAGACTGTCGCCACACTCGATCAGTACGCAGGAGCTGAACTGACGGGTTGGGGTACGCACACCGGACATGATGGGCGTCGGCAGCGAGATTTTGAACGTAGAGACCGCATCGTAAAAACGTTTTACATAGTCAAGACGCGTTTCACGCGGGTAGTTCGAGAACAGGCAGGCCGCTACCAGAATGTAGAGGAACTGTGCGCTTTCATAGATTTCGCCGGTCACGCGGTTTTGCACCAGATATTTCCCTTCCAGCTGCTTAACGGCAGCGTAGGAGAAGGTCATATCGCGATCGTGAACGATAAACGAATCCATCTGCTTGAACTCTTCTTCCGTGTAGTCTTCCAGCAGATGATTGTCGTATTTGCCAAGCTCAACCATTTTTACCACATGGTGGTAAAGTGCGGGCGGCTCAAACTGGCCGAAGGCTTTCTTACGCAGGTGGAAAATCGCCAGACGCGCAGCCAGGTATTGATAATCCGGCGCATCGCGAGAGATCAGGTCTGCGGCGGCCTTAATGATAGTTTCATGGATATCGGAGGTCTTAATCCCATCATAAAACTGAATATGCGAGCGTAGCTCGACCTGAGAAACCGATACGTTATTCAGTCCTTCTGCCGCCCAATCAAGCACGCGATGAATTTTGTCGAGATTGATGCGCTCAGTACGGCCGTCACGCTTTGTCACCAGCAGACTCTGATTCATGTGGTTTTCTACCTGTTTACCTGTCCGTGAAAGAAAAATATCCCCCCGCTTATCCACAACGCCACGTTGTGACTAACTCTGTGGATAAATACTATATATAGGGGGTGATCGATAAGTGAAACGCTATATGGTGAGTATTCTAGTAGGGATTCTTTTGAGTACAAGAGTTGATTTTGGCGTTAAATTGCGGTTGCAAAAGCGTAAGAATCGCTAAATGCGCGTCTGATAAGGCCTGGAGAGGATGTCAACAATTCATAAAAAAAAATCAAAATTTGATCGAATGCTGATTTCTTCATCGAAGAGAAAGGTTGCGCTCGATGATCTAACGCAACCCTTATAGGAAAATTCTTTGATGTCAGGCTTTTTTAGCGCGGGTATGCAACATGTAGTTAACGTCTACTCCGGGACCGAGTTTGAAAGTATTGGTTATTGGGTTGTAGTGCAGCCCGGTGATATGTTGCTCTTTCAGGACGGTTTCATCTACCCAGCTTAACAGTTCAGCAGGCTTAATGAATTTCTTCACGTCGTGCGTGCCTTTTGGCACCATGCGCAGAATATACTCAGCGCCGACGACCGCCATCAGCCAGGATTTCCCATTGCGGTTCAACGTTGAGAAGAACACCTCGCCGCCGGGTTTAACCAGTTGGGCGCAGGCGTGGACGACCGATTGCGGATCGGGAACGTGCTCCAGCATTTCCATACAGGTGACGACGTCGTATTGCTGGGCGTGTTTTGCCGCATGTTCCTCAACCGTCTCCTGCACGTACTCTACCTCAATGCCGCTTTCCAGCGCATGCAGTTTGGCGACCTGCAAAGGCTCAAAGCCCATATCCAGCCCGGTGACGGTTGCGCCTTCGCGTGCCATACTTTCCGCCAGAATGCCGCCGCCGCAGCCGACGTCGAGCACCTTTTTACCAAACAGGCCGCCTGAGCGCTCAGTAATGTAGCCAAGGCGTAGAGGGTTGATGCGATGCAATGGCTTGAATTCGCCCTCCAGATCCCACCAGCGCGACGCGACGGCTTCGAATTTGGCGATTTCATTATGGTCAACGTTGTGAGCTACCGACGGTTTTTCAGTGTTCATGAGTACATGAGATTCCGCTATTGATCTATCGGGGCAGTATAGCAGGTGCAAAGTCGCTGCGTTATATCTACTGCCGTCTTTATTACGCTTTCAGCGCAAGAAGTTTTCTTGCGCGTTCTGTAAAACCGCTACCGATGTGGTGCGTGATAAAATTACAGACGCCCTCGACGTTGTTGTTTTTTAACATATCCAAAATAGTGGCATGTCCACGGTTAGAGCTGGTGATATATTCAGCGGTAAAATCCAGTCTGTAGCGAATTGCCAATAAACGTGCTGAGATCAACAGGTGTGCTTGTGAAATGTATTTATTATCGGCATATTTCACAAAAACATAATGAAAATCATGATCCAGTTTGAGGTAAGCTTGCGTATCTCGCTCTGCATTAATTTTTGCTGACTTCGATAAAATATTGCTTAATTCGACTATGACATTGTTAGCATTTTTCTCCATCGCTTCACGAATTGCGCCCTGTTCAAGGATAACCCTCATTTTGATGAGATCATTGATATCCTCGTCGGTGACAGAAAAAACAAATGTCCCACTGCGGGGAATGATGTTGACCAGGTTTTCATTATAGCTCAGCCAAATAAAAGCTTCACGAATTGGTGTTTTACTTACCATCAGAATATTTGATAGTTCATTTTCACTGATCGCTTGCCCAAGATCGAAATCGCCATGGATAATCATCTCCCTTATTTTCTCTTTAATCACCTGGGTGATGGATTTGGGTATTTCAATTGATATGTGACTAAAGTCACGCTTTAATCTATTTTTCATTTTCTTCTCCTCCATGGTTAAACCCGGCTCCATTGTAATTAATTTATTCAAAATTAACGGATCTAATATATCAGATATAAGAAAATTTACATACTTTATTGTTGTTATTGTATATTTCATTAAGTTTGCTTGCTGATATATCAGATATGACACATTAGCTTTTGAATTGTATTGTTTTTTACGTAACATCGATTCCGGTCAATACCCTTATTCATTGAATCATAAAAGGTGATGCAAAATGAGTAGTCCACAAGAAAATTTATACGATGCAATTCGTATTGTAAAAAGGAAAATCATTCCTTTGGCCTTTATTCTTTACTTTTTTAACTATATGGATCGTGTCAATATTGGGTTTGCTGCATTACGCATGAATGAATCTCTCGGTATTACGCCTGAGGATTTCGCTAATATTTCTTCTATATTCTTCATATCATATTTAATCTTTCAAATTCCGAGTAGCATTGGCTTGCAAAAGCTTGGTGCAAGAAAATGGATTAGTTCCATTATTATCGGCTGGGGAGCGGTAACAGGGCTGATT
This sequence comes from Salmonella sp. A29-2, assembly GCF_020150755.1. NCBI lineage: Bacteria > Pseudomonadati > Pseudomonadota > Gammaproteobacteria > Enterobacterales > Enterobacteriaceae > Salmonella > Salmonella sp. A29-2. The sequence continues at coordinate 1,614,391 of NZ_CP083731.1, forward strand.
TTTTTTGCTAAAGATACTCAACATATTTTGCTGGCTCGCATTTTTTTGGGGGTATTTGAAGCTGGCTTTTTCCCGGGCATGGTTTATTATCTTGCATGCTGGTTCCCGGCTCGTGAACGCGGAAAAGTCAATAGTTTCTTCATGTTATCTATTGCTGTAGCATCGGTATTGGCTGCGCCGATGTCTGGTTGGATCATCGAGCATTTGAATACCCCGGATTATGAAGGCTGGCGCTGGCTTTTTGCTATTGAAGGTATCCCTACCGTATTCCTTGGCATCCTGACATTTTATTTACTGCCTGACAGTCCAGAAAAGGCTAAATGGCTTACGCCACAGCAGATATCGGCCTTAGTTAATAAATTACGCACTGACAATGAAACCGCAGCTGCATTAAATAAAAATACCAACTCATCCTTTCTTTCCGTAATCAAAAATCCAGTTTTGCTTCAGCTTTCTTTCGCCTACATGTTGATTCAGGCGGCTGCTCTGGCGGCAAACTATTGGTTGCCGGGGTTGGTGAAGGGATTTTCAGCTGATTTTACGGATACTGACGTTGGTTTAATCATGAGTATTCCGTTTATTTTCGCTATGTTCAGCATGCCCTGGTGGGGCTGGCATTCCGATAAAAAGAATGAACGAAAATGGCATGCTGCATTACCCATGTTTCTGGCAGGCTGTGGTTTTCTGATGATTGCTCTTGTCCCCTCAATGTCGCTGAGAATGCTGGGGCTAACGTTCTATGGTGTTGGGATCCTCAGCTATTACGGACCTTACTGGGCGCTGCCTTCTGCATTATTGTCGCCGTCAGGGTTGGCTATCAGCATTGCGTTTATTAACTCATGTTCAAGTCTTGGCGGATTCCTGATTAATAAGTCACTGGGATTCGTTTCTACTCATTATGGTGCGACAGGAATATTTATTGTAGAGGCAATACTTTGCTTCGCTGCGGTAGCCGTTCTGGCGTTAATGAAAATTGATGTGAAAAAAGAAAAAAGCCAACAAACAAATGTTGTATCACGAACCTGATAAATGGAGAAATTATGAAAATTACGTCTATTGAAGTTTTTGACTGTGAATTAAAAAAAAGAGATCAAACGATGTCCTCCTATAATCCAGTACTTATTCGGGTGAATACCGACTCAGGATTAAGTGGTATTGGCGAAGTAGGACTGGCCTATGGCGCAGGCGCTAAAGCTGGCGTAGGGATCATCAGAGATCTGGCGCCATTGATTGTGGGTGAAGATCCACTAAATATCGAAAAAATTTGGGAGTTCTTTTTCAGAAAGACTTTTTGGGGGATGGGGGGCGGGAACGTTTTTTATGCCGGAATGAGCGCTATTGATATTGCTCTTTGGGATATCAAAGGTAAATATTTAGGTGTACCTGTTTATCAGCTCCTTGGCGGGAAAACTAATGAAAAATTAAGAACCTATGCTAGTCAGTTACAATTTGGTTGGGGGGATAAACGCCAGATATTAGTGACACCTGATGAATATGCTGAGGCGGCGCGTGCGGCTCTTGACGATGGATATGATGCGATTAAAGTGGATCCACTCGAAATCGATCGTAATGGCGATGACTGTGTTTTTCAGAATAAAAATCGTAACTATTCAGGATTGTTACTGGCCGATCAATTAAAAATGGGGGAAGCGCGAATTGCCGCTATGCGTGAAGCAATGGGGGATGATGCTGATATTATCGTGGAAATCCATTCTCTTCTCGGTACAAACTCAGCTATTCAATTTGCGAAGGCGATAGAAAAGTATCGTATCTTTCTTTATGAAGAACCGATCCATCCATTAAATTCTGATAATATGCAGAAAGTTTCCCGTTCAACAACGATTCCAATCGCCACTGGCGAGCGTTCCTACACAAGATGGGGATACAGGGAATTACTGGAGAAGCAGTCTATTGCCGTAGCGCAACCTGATTTGTGTCTCTGCGGCGGAATTACCGAAGGAAAGAAAATCTGTGACTATGCTAATATTTATGACACCACTGTACAGGTGCATGTTTGCGGCGGTCCTGTTTCCACGGTAGCCGCGCTGCATATGGAAACAGCAATTCCCAACTTTATTATTCATGAGCATCATACCAATGCGATGAAAGCATCTATTCGGGAACTTTGTACCCACGATTATCAACCGGAAAATGGCTATTATGTCGCGCCGGAACAGCCCGGATTGGGTCAGGAATTAAACGATGAGGTAGTGAAAGAATATCTGGCCTATGTGATTAAATAGCATCTGGTGATACTGATTATGGTTTATGCCTCCCGGCATATCCCCTAAATAATTCGAGTTGCAGGATAAAATGGTTAACCGTCTTGAACAGCGCTTGCGCTAACCCCGACGGGGCGAGGCCCAGGGATGGGCCGAGTAACTCGCCGCCAACGCACATGAAACTTGAAGTATGACGGGTATACACGGGAGGTATTGATTTTCCAGCCTCTTGCTGGCCAGGCCCCGATCTCCCCTGTGTCGCCTCTGAAGCCGATCGCCAATAAACGCCGAGACCACGCTTATAAATGAAGAGAGCATGCGGCACCCGAATAAAGCATTGTCTGGCTGCATTCCGTTTACCAGTACGTGGGCGAATGTGTTATAATTTGCGACCTTTGAATCCGGGATACAGTAGAGGGATAGCGGTTAGATGAGCGACCTTGCGAGAGAAATTACACCGGTCAACATTGAGGAAGAGCTGAAGAGCTCCTATCTGGATTATGCGATGTCGGTCATTGTTGGCCGTGCGCTGCCGGATGTCCGAGATGGCCTGAAGCCGGTACACCGTCGCGTACTTTACGCCATGAACGTATTGGGCAATGACTGGAACAAAGCCTATAAAAAATCTGCCCGTGTCGTTGGTGACGTAATCGGTAAATACCATCCCCACGGCGATTTCGCAGTGTATAACACCATCGTTCGTATGGCGCAGCCATTCTCGCTGCGTTACATGCTGGTGGATGGTCAGGGTAACTTCGGTTCTATTGACGGCGACTCCGCGGCGGCAATGCGTTATACGGAGATCCGTCTGGCGAAAATCGCCCACGAACTGATGGCCGATCTCGAAAAAGAGACGGTGGATTTCGTGGATAACTATGACGGTACGGAAAAAATTCCGGACGTCATGCCGACCAAAATTCCGAATCTGCTGGTGAACGGTTCTTCCGGTATAGCAGTTGGTATGGCGACGAATATCCCGCCGCACAACCTGACGGAAGTGATTAACGGCTGCCTGGCGTATATCGACAACGAAGACATCAGCATTGAAGGGCTGATGGAACATATTCCGGGTCCGGACTTCCCGACCGCCGCGATCATCAACGGTCGTCGTGGTATCGAAGAAGCCTACCGCACCGGTCGTGGCAAAGTGTACATTCGCGCCCGCGCGGAAGTTGAAGCTGACGCGAAAACGGGCCGTGAAACTATCATCGTCCATGAAATTCCCTATCAGGTGAACAAAGCGCGCCTGATCGAGAAAATCGCCGAGCTGGTGAAAGATAAACGCGTGGAAGGCATCAGCGCGCTGCGTGACGAATCCGACAAAGACGGGATGCGCATCGTGATTGAAGTAAAACGCGATGCGGTGGGCGAGGTGGTGCTTAATAATCTCTACTCCCAGACCCAGCTACAGGTTTCCTTCGGTATTAACATGGTGGCGCTGCATCACGGCCAGCCGAAGATCATGAACCTGAAAGATATCATTTCAGCGTTCGTGCGCCACCGCCGTGAAGTGGTGACGCGTCGGACTATTTTTGAACTGCGTAAAGCCCGTGACCGCGCGCATATCCTGGAAGCTCTGGCGATTGCGCTAGCTAACATCGACCCGATTATCGAACTGATTCGCCGCGCGCCGACGCCGGCGGAAGCGAAAGCGGCGCTGATTTCGCGTCCGTGGGACCTGGGCAACGTTGCTGCGATGCTGGAGCGCGCCGGTGATGACGCCGCGCGTCCGGAATGGCTGGAGCCAGAATTTGGCGTGCGTGACGGTCAGTACTACCTGACTGAACAGCAGGCGCAGGCGATTCTGGATCTGCGTTTGCAGAAACTGACCGGCCTGGAGCATGAAAAACTGCTCGACGAATACAAAGAGTTGCTGGAGCAGATTGCTGAACTGCTGCACATTCTGGGCAGCGCCGATCGCCTGATGGAAGTGATCCGCGAAGAGATGGAGTTAATTCGCGATCAGTTCGGCGATGAGCGTCGTACCGAAATCACCGCCAACAGCGCCGATATTAATATCGAAGATCTGATTAGCCAGGAAGATGTTGTCGTGACGCTGTCTCACCAGGGTTACGTCAAGTATCAACCGCTGACGGATTACGAAGCGCAACGTCGTGGTGGGAAAGGTAAATCTGCCGCGCGTATTAAAGAAGAAGACTTTATCGACCGCCTGCTGGTGGCCAACACCCATGACACCATCCTCTGCTTCTCCAGCCGGGGCCGTCTGTACTGGATGAAGGTCTATCAGCTGCCGGAAGCCAGCCGTGGCGCGCGCGGTCGTCCGATCGTCAACCTGCTGCCGCTGGAAGCCAACGAACGTATCACCGCGATTCTGCCGGTTCGTGAGTACGAAGAAGGCGTCAACGTCTTTATGGCGACCGCCAGCGGTACCGTGAAGAAAACGGCGCTGACCGAATTCAGCCGTCCGCGTTCCGCCGGTATTATCGCGGTGAACCTCAACGACGGCGACGAGCTGATTGGCGTTGACCTGACTTCTGGTTCTGACGAAGTCATGCTGTTCTCGGCCGCGGGTAAAGTGGTGCGCTTCAAAGAAGACGCCGTCCGTGCGATGGGGCGTACCGCGACCGGTGTGCGCGGTATTAAGCTGGCGGGAGACGATAAAGTCGTCTCTCTGATCATCCCACGCGGCGAAGGCGCTATTCTGACCGTAACGCAAAACGGCTACGGGAAGCGTACCGCAGCGGACGAGTACCCGACCAAGTCTCGTGCGACGCAGGGCGTTATCTCTATCAAAGTGACCGAGCGCAACGGTTCCGTTGTCGGTGCGGTACAGGTAGACGATTGCGACCAGATCATGATGATCACGGATGCCGGTACTCTGGTGCGTACCCGTGTGTCCGAGATCAGCGTAGTGGGACGTAATACCCAGGGCGTTATCCTTATCCGCACGGCGGAAGATGAAAACGTGGTGGGTCTGCAACGCGTTGCTGAACCGGTAGATGACGAAGAACTCGACGCTATCGACGGCAGCGTGGCGGAAGGGGATGAGGATATCGCCCCGGAAGCGGAAAGCGATGACGACGTTGCGGATGACGCTGACGAGTAATGTTATTGCTGTGCGAGGGCCGGATATCCGGCCCTTTTTCTTTGCCGTTGCGGGCTACGTCATTTACCGCTACCTTAGTCACACTCTATTTACATCCTGAGGCGGAGCTTCGCCCCTTTGAAATACCTTGCTTCCTTTCGAACTACGCTGAAAGTCTCGCGCTACTTATTCAGAGCGTTAGCGTTACTCATTTGGCTCTTAATCGCCTTTGTTTCGGTGTTTTACATCGTCAATGCCCTGCACCAGCGGGAATCTGAAATTCGTCAGGAGTTCAACCTTAGCTCCGATCAGGCGCAGCGTTTTATCCAGCGCACATCGGACGTGATGAAAGAGCTCAAATATATCGCCGAGAACCGTTTAACGGCGGAAAACGGCGTCATGTCGTCGCGTGCGCGTGATGACAAAATGGTGGTGCCGGACTTTGAACCGCTATTCGCCGACTCAGACTGTGCGGCGATGGGCTCCGCCTGGCGCGGTTCGCTGGAGTCGCTGGCCTGGTTTATGCGTTACTGGCGCGACAACTTTTCAGCGGCGTATGATCTTAACCGCGTTTTCCTGATTGGCAGCGATAACCTCTGTATGGCGAATTTCGGCCTGCGTGAAATGCCCGTGGAGCGCGATGATGCGTTAAAAGCGTTACATGAGCGGATTATGAAATACCGCAACGCGCCGCAGGAAGAAAGTGGGAATAACCTTTTCTGGATAAGCCAGGGCGCGCGTCAGGGCGTGGGCTACTTTTATGCGCTGACGCCGGTGTATCTGGCCAACCGTCTGCAAGCGTTGCTGGGCGTCGAGCAGTCCATCCGCATGGAAAATTTTTTCACGCCGGGCAGTTTGCCGATGGGCGTCACCATTATTGATGAGAACGGCCATTCGCTGATTTCGTTGACCGGTCCTGACGGCATTATTAAAGCGGAGCCGCGCTGGATGCAGGAGCGTTCCTGGTTTGGTTATACGCCAGGTTTTCGCGAACTGGTACTCAAAAAAAGCCTGCCGCCATCCTCGCTCAGTATTGTCTATTCTGTGCCTGTAGATTTAGTCCTGGAGCGTATTCGTATTCTTATCCTGAACGCTATCCTGCTGAACGTGCTGGTGGGCGCAGGGCTGTTTACGCTTGCGCGGATGTATGAGCGGCGAATTTTTATTCCGGCGGAGAGCGATGCTCAGCGTCTGGAAGAACATGAACAGTTCAACCGTAAAATCGTTGCCTCCGCGCCGGTGGGGATCTGTATTCTGCGCACTATTGATGGTGTCAATATTCTGAGTAACGAACTGGCGCACACCTACCTGAACATGCTCACGCATGAAGACAGACAGCGCCTGACGCAAATCATTTGCGGCCAGCAGGTCAACTTTGTTGATGTATTGACCAGCAATAATACCAATTTGCAAATTAGCTTCGTCCATTCCCGCTATCGCAATGAAAACGTCGCGATTTGCGTGTTGGTAGATGTGAGTACGCGCGTCAAAATGGAAGAGTCGCTGCAAGAGATGGCGCAGGCGGCGGAGCAGGCGAGCCAGTCTAAATCCATGTTCCTTGCGACGGTCAGCCATGAATTGCGCACACCGCTGTACGGTATCATTGGCAATCTCGATCTGCTGCAAACCAAAGAGCTGCCAAAAGGCGTGGATCGTCTGGTCACGGCGATGAATAACTCCTCCAGTCTGTTGCTGAAAATTATCAGCGACATTCTCGACTTCTCGAAAATTGAGTCGGAACAGCTAAAGATTGAGCCGCGTGAATTTTCACCGCGAGAGGTGATGAACCATATCACCGCCAATTATCTGCCGTTGGTGGTGCGTAAGCAGCTCGGCCTGTATTGTTTTATTGAGCCTGACGTGCCGGTATCGCTGAACGGCGACCCGATGCGTTTACAGCAGGTCATTTCAAACCTGTTGAGCAACGCCATTAAGTTTACCGATATTGGCTGCATCGTGCTGCATGTGCGCTGTGATGGGGATTATCTCAGCATTCGCGTGCGGGATACCGGGGTTGGTATTCCGGCAAAAGAGGTGGTTCGCCTGTTCGATCCCTTCTTCCAGGTGGGAACCGGCGTACAGCGTAACTTTCAGGGGACCGGTCTGGGGCTGGCGATTTGCGAAAAATTGATCAGCATGATGGACGGCGATATTTCCGTCGATTCGGAGCCGGGCATGGGAAGCCAGTTTACGCTGCGCATCCCGCTTTATGGCGCGCAATACCCTGTGAAAAAGAGCGTGGAAGGACTCGCCGGAACCTGCTGTTGGCTGGCGGTGCGCAATACTTCTTTGTGCCAGTTTATTGAGACCAGTCTGGCGCGTAGCGGCGTTCATACGCAGCGTTATGAAGGGCAAGAACCCGCCGCGGACGATATTTTGATTGTCGATGACGCGCTGGAGCATACCTGGCAGGGGAGGGCGGCGGTCGTCTTTTGCCGCCGTCATATCGGGATTCCATTGGAAAGAGCGCCGGGCGAGTGGGTGCATAGTGTGGCGTCGGTGCATGAGTTGCCCGCGCTGTTGGCGCGTATCTATAGTATTGAGCTGGATAGTGAAGCGCTTTCCAGCGCATTGCCGACGACGGATAAAACCGCAGATTCAAATGACGACATGATGATTCTGGTCGTTGACGATCATCCGATCAATCGCCGTCTGCTGGCCGATCAACTGGGATCGCTGGGATATCAGTGTAAGACAGCCAATGATGGCGTGGACGCTCTGAATGTGCTGAGTAAAAATGCTATCGATATTGTTCTGAGCGATGTGAACATGCCGAACATGGACGGCTATCGCCTGACGCAGCGTATCCGTCAGCTTGGGCTGACGCTGCCTGTCGTCGGCGTGACGGCGAACGCGCTGGCGGAAGAGAAACAACGTTGCCTGGAGTCCGGTATGGACAGCTGTTTGTCGAAGCCTGTGACGCTGGATGTGTTGAAACAGACGCTGGCGGTGTATGCCGAGCGGGTACGTAAAACGCGGGCATAAAAAATGCCGGATGGCGGCGTCGCCTGTCCGGCCTGCAAAAGATGAGTCGACTGGTAGGCCTGATAAGCGTAGCGCCATCAGGCTGGGTAACATAAAAGCGATTTATTCTTTGTCTGTCGGACTCAGGGTGACGGAAGAGAGATAGTTGAGCAGCGCGATATCATTCTCTACGCCCAGTTTCATCATCGCCGATTTCTTCTGGCTGCTGATGGTCTTAATGCTGCGGTTGAGCTTCTTGGCGATTTCGGTGACCAGGAAACCCTCGGCGAACAGGCGTAATACTTCGCTCTCTTTTGGCGACAGGCGCTTGTCGCCGTAACCGCCTGCGCTGATTTTCTCCAGCAGGCGAGAAACGCTTTCTGGGGTGAATTTTTTGCCTTTTTGCAGCGCGGCCAGCGCCTTAGGCAGATCGGTTGGCGCACCCTGCTTGAGTACGATCCCTTCAATATCAAGATCCAACACGGCGCTCAGGATCGCCGGGTTGTTGTTCATGGTCAGAACGATAATAGACAGGCTCGGAAAATGACGCTTGATGTACTTGATCAAGGTGATCCCATCGCCGTATTTATCTCCCGGCATGGAGAGGTCAGTGATCAACACATGCGCATCTAATTTCGGCAGGTTGTTGATCAATGCTGTGGAATCTTCAAATTCGCCGACAACATTCACCCACTCGATTTGTTCAAGTGATTTGCGAATACCGAACAGTACAATCGGGTGGTCATCGGCAATAATTACGTTCATATTGTTCATGTATTGGGCTACCTTGCTACAGCAAGCTTTTGACGTAGGCGTCAATGTCGCTGATATATTTTTCTATACCTGGAGCATCTTTCTCACGAATCAGATGTTCCAGCGTTTCACATAACTGCTTGCCGGGTACCAGATTAAGCATGGCAAACACCCCTTTCAGGCGGTGGGCCGTTTGGGCCAGCGCAGCGAAATCGCTGGTTGCCGCCTCAGTATACAACCTCTTAACATCATCCGGTACTGTGTCTACAAATAGCGCATAATAGCCGCTGGCATGAAGCTCGGCATTTTCATCTCCGCCGAGCGGGGAGGCGGGAATCTCTTCCTGCGCCAGCTGCTCTTCGATAAGTTGTAGTACAGCTTCCTGCATAGCATTGCTCATATTAAAGTTGACGCGCAACTGACCCGGGCCAATTTTCCGCACGCCTGACTCATCATCGCTTAAAAGCAAGCCCGAGGCAGTAAGATTAGACGGATTATCCGTTAAAAAGAGATCATATTCTTGACTTATCTGCCTTTCATCCGGCGTGATGCAGGTGGCGCCCCAGTTTTCTAACTGACGCAGCACAATCGCGCGAACCTCGTTGGACGTCACATCGACCATCACGCTCACGTCGTCCAGCAGGCGCTCTTCGACCTGAGTATGCTGATCGTGAGGAAGCATTTTGACATGAACGGTATAGCGCGTGCCCAGCGTTTCTCGCGCTTTAATGTTGAGATGACCGCCCAGTTTGCGCGCCAGTTGATTGCACAGCCAGAAGGTGAGCGGATTCGCTTTGCCGTAACGATCGCCCTGCGTTTCATTCATATACGGGAAATGCAGATTATCAATCTCGTTTAACGTTACACCTTCGCCCGTATCCAGAATACGGAAAGTCAGACGCTCCGCGATAGATTCATCCTGCTCGACTTCAAGCGTAATTTTACCCATAGCGGTCGTTGTGACGGCATACTGAATCAACAGCAGCAAAATTCGGCGCAGGGCGTCGCGATCGCCCCAGCGTTCATCGTTGCCGCTAAGATGGTTATTAATCAGCAGTTGCAGCCCTTTACGCTTAATGGCGGGCAGCACTTCCGGCACGACTTCGTCAATAAGATCCTGCAGGGAGAACAGCGTTGCTTCGCTCTTCCATGCGTCATTTTCCAGCATATTCGCCAGTTGGATTTCATCGATCATACGTACCAATACATCCGCCTGATCCGCCAGTTTCAGGCTTTCCGGCGTGGTGACTGCCGCGGCGTTAACCGCCAGTTGGCGTACGGGCTCTTTAAGCGTGTTGCTGATATTTTGCATAAAGGCGGCGCGGCCCTGCTGATTCTTCTCATACAAACGCTGCGCCTGTTTAAGCTTCTTATTCACCAGCACTTCCCGGTCCTGATCGCGGATAATAAAGATCTGCGTGCGGGGGGCGATCTGGCTGCGAAACAGACGGATCTCATACAGTTCGTTATTAATTGTCGCCTGAATCACGCCCTGATGCTGTTCCGCCATGCTGGTAATATTTTGCAGGTTAAGATGCGGCAACAGATGATCGGCGATTTTATTGCTGATCACGGTGCGGTTTCCTTCCTGATCGTAGACCAGCAGACCCAGCGGCAGCAGAGAAACGATCTCTTCATTAATGGCGCGTAAGACGCGAAGCTCGTTATTCGCCGCGTTGCCAGATGTCGATTCCGTCGTCCGTCCCGGCTGATGACGGAACGTAGCGTAGCCAAATAACGCCAACGCCAGCAGCCCGATGTTCAGCAGTAAAGGCAGCAAAATATTTTGCAACGTATCAAGCAAAAGCGTACCGAACGGTACCTGCCAGATCAGGCGCATTCCGGTAGAGTTAAGCGCTGAGGAGATCTCAATTTTTGAACCGTTAAAGCTAATCGTGACGCTATCAGGCGCTTCCTTTTCACTGCTTCGCCCCGTCGCCTGGGTTGCGTCAGGCTCTATCCGAAAACTGTCCAGCGGCATTCCCGGCGGGATTAAATCATTAATGGGCAGATCAAACGCCACCACGGTTGCCAGATGTCCTGGCTGATTGAAGGTCGTGCGCAGCGTAAAATAGTGACCGTTTTGCCAGGCCAGTTTTCGCAATGAGGAGAAACTTTCGCGCTCATCCAGCGCATTCGCCTGCTGCAACATCTCTGCCCGGCGGGAATCGACGATATTGCCAATAGTGGACTCTTTAAAGCCGGAAGAGAGATCTTTCAACGGTAGGGTAGAGATAAGAATCAGGCTGTTATCCTGTCCGTTGAGGTAATACATGGACCACGGCACGTTTTCCGCGCCCCACAGCGTATCCAGATAAGTTGACATACGCTGCGTCATTTCCAGCGTGGCGCTGTCATGGGAACCGAAAATCAGCGCTTCAGTTTTACGTCGCGGCTTTTCAAGATAATACACATCCTGCTTCAGACGCGTTTCCTGAAGTCCTTCACCTGTCGATGGCGTAGTGGTCGCGGCGATGTTGTCATAAATTTGCCAGGTAACATACCGCCAGGTATCCACGCGTTTATGAATAGCGTGGGTGATATCGACAATTTGATAGCTTTTGTCTTTCAACCAGGCGTTGACGGCGCTCTGTACCATAACGCCCATCGTTACCAGCAGCACAATGATCAGCAATAAGAAGAAACGGGTAATGCTTCCCGGTAGAAGGGAGAATCGGGTAGAGACCGTTGTGTCAGACTGACTCATTTATGTTTACGACCTGTAAAAGCAACGCTGAAGGTGAAGGGCAGTATAAAGGGTAATGAATGAATTTCCAGACTCTTACGTCATGCCGGGCAACTTAACACGCGCTCCGTCGGCGGGACGGGAAAAGCGTACAACCTTCGCAGAACGGTACAAATATAAAGACTACTTATAAATGTTTAGCACTAAATATCAAGAAATTATTTGCTAATGTCTTACGAACGGTAGAGCAGCGAGGGTAGTGAATAACCGTGATAATTTTAGGCAGGTAGCATAAATCAGCCGGGTGTGTCTGAAAAAGGGTAAAAAAAACCGAATGCGAAGCATCCGGTTGAAATAGGGGTAAACAGACATTCAGAAGTGAATGACGGTAATAAATAAAGTTAATGATGATAGCGGTCACTATTTTAGTTGCGAATGAAGATTCTGTTTTATCATTCAGTGCTATGAATTTCATCAATTTAACCCATTGATTTTAAAAGTCTCATGAATATATTTTGTCTATTTGTGCTTATTTTTACTTGATTTTTGCTTTAAAAAAGTTCCGTAAAATTCATATTTTGAAACATCTATGTAGATAACTGTAACATCTTAAAAGTTTTAGTATCATATTCGTGTTGGATTATTCTGTATTTTTGCGGAGAATGGACTTGCCGACTGGTTAATGAGGGTTAACCAGTAAGCAGTGGCATAAAAAAGCAATAAAGGCATATAACAGAGGGTTAATAACATGAAAGTTAAAGTACTGTCCCTCCTGGTACCAGCTCTGCTGGTGGCGGGCGCAGCGAATGCGGCTGAAATTTATAATAAAGACGGCAACAAATTAGACCTGTTTGGTAAAGTTGATGGCCTGCACTACTTCTCTGACGACAAAGGCAGCGACGGCGACCAGACCTACATGCGTATCGGCTTCAAAGGCGAAACGCAGGTTAACGATCAACTGACCGGTTATGGCCAGTGGGAATATCAGATTCAGGGCAACCAGACTGAAGGCAGCAACGACTCCTGGACGCGTGTGGCGTTTGCGGGTCTGAAATTCGCTGACGCAGGTTCCTTCGATTATGGTCGTAACTACGGCGTAACCTATGATGTGACCTCCTGGACCGACGTTCTGCCGGAGTTCGGCGGCGACACCTACGGCGCTGACAACTTTATGCAGCAGCGTGGTAACGGCTATGCCACCTACCGTAACACCGACTTCTTCGGCCTGGTGGATGGTCTGGACTTCGCGTTGCAGTATCAGGGCAAAAACGGCAGCGTGAGCGGTGAAAACACCAACGGTCGCAGCCTGCTGAACCAGAACGGTGACGGTTACGGCGGATCGCTGACTTATGCAATCGGCGAAGGCTTCTCTGTCGGTGGCGCTATCACCACGTCTAAACGTACTGCCGATCAGAACAACACCGCTAACGCTCGCCTGTATGGTAACGGCGATCGCGCCACGGTTTACACCGGTGGCCTGAAATACGATGCGAACAACATCTATCTGGCAGCGCAGTATTCTCAGACCTATAACGCAACCCGTTTTGGTACCTCTAACGGTAGCAACCCGTCCACCTCTTACGGTTTTGCCAACAAAGCGCAGAACTTTGAAGTGGTTGCTCAGTACCAGTTCGACTTTGGTCTGCGTCCGTCTGTGGCTTACCTGCAGTCTAAAGGTAAGGACATCAGCAACGGCTACGGCGCCAGCTATGGCGACCAGGACATCGTAAAATACGTTGATGTCGGCGCGACTTACTACTTCAACAAAAACATGTCCACCTATGTTGATTACAAAATCAACCTGCTGGATAAAAACGACTTTACCCGCGATGCGGGCATCAACACCGACGACATCGTAGCGCTGGGTCTGGTTTACCAGTTCTAATTAGCAAAAGATGTTGCTAAAGGGCCTGCGGGCCCTTTTTTCATGCCTTATTCCGGCGTACAAATACGACGTTTTGATATACGCTTGCGTCCATTCGAATGAGGATAAACAGCGATGAAAATGACTTTTTGCCGGGCCGTGTGTCTGGCGGCGGCTTTTTTACTTATGGGCTGCGATGAGGCTCCCGAAACGACAACAGCGTCACCTGCCGCTCAGGTGCTGGAAGGTAAAACGATGGGGACCCTCTGGCGGGTGAGCGTGGTTGGCATCGATGCGAAACGCGCCGCAGAGTTACAGACTAAAATCCAGACTCAGCTTGATGCTGATGATTGGTTGCTTTCTACCTATAAAAATGACTCCGCGCTGATGCGTTTTAACCATTCACGCAGTCTTGCGCCCTGGCCGGTCAGCGAAGCCATGGCGGATATCGTGACCTCGGCGCTACGTATTGGCGCGAAGACGGATGGCGCGATGGATATCACCGTGGGCCCGCTGGTCAATCTGTGGGGGTTTGGGCCGGATCGGCAGCCGCTGCATATCCCAACACCAGCACAAATCGATGCGGCAAAAGCGAAAACAGGCCTGCAACATTTGCAGGTTATCGACAGGGCTGGACATCAGTTTTTGCAAAAAGATCTGCCGGATCTTTATGTTGATCTCTCCACGGTCGGGGAGGGCTATGCGGCGGATCATCTGGCGCGACTGATGGAGCAGGAGGGCATTGCGCGTTATCTGGTCTCGGTGGGGGGCGCATTAAGCAGTCGCGGGATGAATGCGCAGGGGCAGCCGTGGCGCGTCGCGATTCAGAAGCCGACCGACCGGGAAAACGCGGTGCAGGCGATTGTGGATATCAACGGGCATGGCATCAGCACCTCCGGCAGCTACCGCAACTATTATGAGCTGGATGGCAAGCGTGTCTCGCACGTTATCGATCCGCAAACGGGGCGCCCCATTGAACACAACCTGGTATCGGTTACGGTCATCGCGCCAACGGCGCTGGAAGCGGACGGCTGGGACACCGGCCTGATGGTGCTTGGTACGCAAAAGGCGCAAGAGGTCGTGCGGCGAGAAGGGCTGGCGGTCTTTATGATCATGAAAGAAGGTGAAGGCTTTAAAACCTGGATGTCGCCGCAGTTCAAAACGTTCCTAGTGAGCGATAAGAATTAAAACGCAAGATTACGGGTTTTTGTGGGCGGATTTACGGACACACTGCATGTAAGCAAGCACTATGCTTAATGAAGGAGTCTATGATGAAAAAAGCGTTACTTACCGATGATGAATGCTGGCTGCGGGTGCAGGCGCGCGATGCCAGCGCGGATGGGCGTTTCGTTTTTGCGGTGCGAACCACCGGCGTTTTTTGCCGCCCTTCTTGTCGCTCGAAGCGGGCGTTACGTAAAAATGTTCGCTTTTTTGCCAACGCGCAGCAGGCGCTGGACGCCGGTTTTCGCCCCTGCAAGCGCTGTCAGCCGGATAATGCGCGCGCGCAGCAACGGCGGTTGGATAAGATTGCCTGCGCCTGCCGTTTGCTTGAGCAGGAGACGCCGGTAACGCTGGCGTCTCTGGCGCAGGCGGTGGCGATGAGCCCGTTTCATCTGCACCGTCTGTTTAAAGCGAGCACCGGAATGACGCCGAAAGGGTGGCAGCAGGCGTGGCGCGCCCGGCGGCTGCGTGAGGCGTTGGCGAAAGGAGAGCCGATCACGGCGGCTATTTACCGCGCTGGCTTCCCGGATAGCAGTAGCTACTACCGTCATGCCGACCAGACGCTGGGCATGACGGCAAAACAGTTTCGCAAAGGCGGCGATAATGTCTCCGTTCGCTATGCGCTGACGGACTGGGTTTACGGACGGTGCCTGGTGGCGGAGAGCGAGCGGGGGATTTGCGCGATTCTCCCCGGTGATAGCGACGAGGCGCTACTGGCTGAATTACACACCCTGTTCCCGGCGGCCCGCCACGAACCTGCTGACGCGCCTTTTCAGCAACGGGTGCGGCAGGTTGTCGCGGCTATCAACACACGCGATGTGCTGCTCTCGTTGCCGCTGGATATCCAGGGAACCGCGTTTCAACAGCAGGTCTGGCAGGCGTTATGCGCGATTCCCTGCGGCGAAACCGTAAGCTATCAACAGCTTGCCGCGACTATCGGCAAACCCACGGCAGTACGCGCGGTCGCCAGCGCGTGCGGCGCGAATAAACTGGCGATGGTGATCCCGTGTCATCGGGTCGTGCGTCGCGATGGCGCGCTCTCCGGTTATCGTTGGGGCGTGCGTCGAAAAGCGCAGCTATTAAAGCGAGAAGCGCAAAAAGAGGAGTAGCAATGCTGGATCTATTTGCTGATGAAGCGCCCTGGCAAGAGCCCCTGGCGCCTGGCGCGGTGGTGTTGCGCCGCTTTGCGTTTCGCGCGGCGCAGTCGCTATTAGACGATATCGGGTTTGTCGCCAGTCAGTCTCCGTTTCGTCAGATGGTGACGCCGGGCGGCTACACCATGTCGGTGGCGATGACCAACTGCGGCGCGTTAGGGTGGACCACCGATCGTCACGGTTATTGTTATGCTGTGCGCGATCCGTTGACCGATAAACCCTGGCCTGCGCTGCCGTTATCGTTTGCCAGCGTATGTCGTCAGGCGGCAATCGCGGCAGGGTATGCGAGCTTCCAACCGGACGCCTGCCTGATCAATCGCTACGCGCCCGGCGCAAAACTGTCGCTGCATCAGGATAAAGACGAGCCGGATCTGCGCGCGCCTATTGTCTCAGTTTCGTTGGGGGTGCCGGCGGTTTTTCAGTTTGGCGGCCTGCGTCGCAGCGATCCGCTCCAGCGGATCTTACTGGAGCATGGCGATATCGTGGTCTGGGGCGGCGAGTCCCGGCTGTTTTATCATGGTATCCAGCCGCTTAAAGTGGGCTTTCATCCCATGACCGGTGAATTTCGTTACAATCTCACCTTCCGCCAGGCGGCTGAAAAAGAATAAAAATAAGAATTATTATTGCTGTGCAGGTGGAGTTAGTTAAACTGCGGGCTGTTATTATCGGTCCGGGTTGTATGCATGGAACTTCTTATTCTTGTCTGGCGGCAGTACCGCTGGCCATTTATTAGCGTGATGGCGCTGAGCCTCGCCAGCGCGGCGCTGGGGATTGGCCTGATCGCGTTTATCAATCAGCGCCTGATTGAAACGGTGGACACCACCGTCATGGTGCTGCCGGAATTTCTCGGTCTGCTCCTGTTGCTAATGGTCGTCACATTAGGTTCCCAACTGGCGCTCACCACTCTGGGACACCATTTCGTTTACCGCCTGCGCAGCGAATTTATCAAGCGCATTCTGGATACGCACGTTGAACGCATTGAGCAACTGGGCAGCGCCTCTTTACTGGCCGGTCTGGCCAGCGATATTCGCAATATTACTATCGCCTTTGTGCGTCTGCCTGAGCTGGTGCAGGGCATTATCCTCACCGTCGGCTCGGCGGCGTATCTGGCGATGCTATCGACAAAAATGCTGCTGGTTACGGCTATCTGGATGGCGGTCACTATCTGGGGCGGATTCGTGCTGGTGGCGCGGGTTTACCAGCATATGGCGACCCTGCGCGAGACCGAAGATAAGCTGTACAACGACTATCAGACGGTGCTGGAAGGACGCAAAGAGCTGACGCTAAACCGCGAGCGTGCGGAGCAGATTTTTCAGCAATGTTATACCCCGGACGCCAAAGAGTACCGTCATCACATTATCCGTGCCGATACTTTTCACCTGAGCGCCGTCAACTGGTCGAATATCATGATGCTGGGAGCGATAGGCCTGGTCTTCTGGATGGCGAATAGTCTCGGCTGGGCGGATACCAACGTCGCGGCGACCTATTCACTGACGTTGCTGTTCCTGCGCACGCCGCTGCTGTCTGCGGTGGGGGCGTTGCCAACCCTACTGACCGCCCAGGTGGCGTTTAATAAACTGAATAAATTCGCGCTCGCCCCGTATAAGCCTGATTTTCCGCAGCCGAAAGCCTTTCCCGACTGGAAGACGCTGGAGCTGCGCAACGTGGTTTTCCACTATCAGGATAACGCGTTTTCCGTGGGGCCCATCAACCTGACGATTCACCGCGGCGAACTGCTGTTTTTAATTGGCGGCAACGGTAGCGGGAAATCGACGCTGGCCATGTTATTGACCGGATTATACCAGCCGCAATCGGGAACGATTTTACTTGATGGTCAACCTATTGCCGCCGGGCAGCCGGAAGATTATCGCAAACTGTTTTCTGCGGTGTTCACCGATGTGTGGTTATTCGACCGCCTGCTGGGGCCGCAGGGGAAACCCGCCAATCCCGCGCTGGTCGAAAAGTGGCTTGAGCACCTGAAAATGACGCACAAGCTGGAGCTAAACGATGGGCGCATTTTGAATCTTAAACTGTCGAAAGGGCAAAAAAAGCGCATTGCGCTGCTGCTGGCGCTGGCGGAAGAGCGCGATATTATTTTGCTGGATGAGTGGGCCGCCGATCAGGACCCGCATTTCCGCCGGGAATTTTATCAGGTACTGTTGCCGTTAATGCAGGAAATGGGCAAAACCATCTTCGCCATCAGCCATGATGATCACTATTTTATTCACGCCGATCGTCTGCTTGAAATGCGCAACGGACAGCTAACCGAACTCACCGGCGACGAACGTGACGCCGCCTCGCGTGATGCGGTTGCGCGTACTGCGTAATGGCCGGATGAACCGCCTGATGGCAGCCCTACGTCCGCACGCGGGTAGGCCTGATAAGATGCCACGCGTCGCCACCAGGCATCGGGGTATTTTTTGCGGCGGGCGAGCGGATTTCCAGACGTGTTTTGAAAAGAACCCCGGAGCGCTGCGTGAGCCGGCGTGTTCAGATGCCCGGTAAGTGTGACCGGGCAGCGTAACATCATCGCGCGACGGCGTTCTGTACGTTAGCGTCCGCTTTCCAGATGCGGTATTTCACGTCCACATTCGCCGGGGTATACACCACGATCGGCAGCTTGCTGTTGTAGCGCAGCATCCCGTCTTCACCCAGCCAGGCGGTGACGAATTTTTGCTCTTTCTTACCTTCAGGGCAGGCCATCATGGTTGATACCGGAGAGGTGACGTTATCAAAGACATAATAGTCATAGCCCCAGCCTTCCAGCGTTTTTGTTTCCAGCGTGCCGCCGAGGCGATGCTGGTTACAATCCACATTCAGCGTTTGGCCAATCAACAGTTCCACTTTGAGGGTAGATTCATCCTGCTGAGGGGTAAGGGTTATCACTTGCCGCTTCATTCCTTTTTCCGCCTGCGGATAGGGGGCGATTTTTTCCAGCGGCTGGGCGGTATCGCTATTGTTAGCCCAGGCAGAGGCGCTGGCGAGGGCGGCGAAGACGACGGCAGGGACAAACATCTTCATTTGATTGTTCACAGTATTTCCTTTCTGCTGTTTTCGGTATGCACGGGCAACAGATTAACACATTCATATTATCTATTAATCTGTATTTACTCATATTTTCAAGATTATTAATAAAATAGCGTCTTTTTATATAGTGGAATATTCCGATATTGATAATGTAAATGAAATTATCAACTATTAGTGATTTTCGTTATATAAGCATCTATATAACTCATTGAAATGTGAGAAAAAGCACGTTTACGGGTCTTTACCTGGCACTCTTTTGATCCGGCAACAGCATTTACCTCTATCGGGGTATGCATCTCTTACACATCCTGAAATATCTTATTTACAAAAACAACTACTCATAAATTGTACGGTTTTTATTGGTATTCACTCCCTATGGAAGCGTGTCGTTATGGAAGGGCGATATCATGGTTGATTTATCCCGTCGAAGCATGTTGACCGGCAGTTGGCGCAACGCCAGCAATGGGATTCTTCCGCCGTGGGCCAGAGAAACAACCTATTTTTTCGCACATTGTCTGCGTTGCGACGCCTGCATCCAGGCGTGTGAGGCCGACATCCTGCAGCGAGGGGCGGGGGGATATCCGAGCGTAGATTTCAAACGGGGCGAGTGCAGCTTTTGTTATGCCTGTGCGCAGGCCTGTACTGAATCGCTTTTTCTTCCGCGCCACACCAGGGCCTGGGATCTGATTTTTACGCTCACGGAAAACTGCCTCGCCAGGCAATCGGTTGAATGCCATCGTTGCCAGGACAGTTGTGAACCTATGGCCATTACCTTTCGTCCCACGCTATCCGGTATTTACCAGCCGCAGCTTGACTCGCAGGCCTGTAACGGATGCGGGGCGTGTGTGGCTATCTGTCCCGTGTCAGCCATCAAAGCGGAGAACCACCATGCGCACTAACTGGCAGGTCTGTAGCCTGGTCGTGCAGGCCAAAAGTCAGAACATCGCCGCCATTGGCACACAGTTGAACACGTTGCCGGGTTGCGAAGTCGCGTTAAGCGACGTTGAAAGCGGGCAACTGATCGTGGTGGCGGAAGCAGATCAGAGTGAAACGCTGATGCAAACAATTGAGTCAGTACGCAATGTCGAGGGCGTACTGGCGGTGTCGCTGGTTTATCACCAGCAGGATGAGCAAGGTGAGGAAACACCATGAAACTCAGTCGTCGTAGCTTTATGAAAGCTAACGCCGTTGCGGCCGCTGCGGCGGCTGCCGGTCTGAGCGTGCCGGGCGTCGCCCGCGCCGTTGTCGGGCAGCAGGAAGCCATCAAATGGGATAAAGCGCCGTGCCGTTTTTGCGGAACGGGTTGCGGTGTGTTGGTGGGAACGCAGCAGGGCCGTGTGGTCGCCTGCCAGGGCGACCCCGACGCGCCGGTCAACCGTGGTCTGAACTGCATTAAAGGCTACTTCCTGCCCAAAATCATGTACGGTAAAGATCGTCTGACGCAGCCGATGCTGCGCATGAAAGACGGCAGCTATCACAAAGACGGCGAGTTTACGCCGGTGAGCTGGGAACAGGCCTTCGATGTGATGGAAGAGAAGTTTAAAACCTCCCTGAAAGAGAAAGGACCAGAAGCGATCGGCATGTTTGGGTCGGGTCAATGGACCATCTGGGAAGGCTATGCCGCCGCGAAACTGTTCAAGGCTGGTTTCCGCTCTAACAACATTGACCCGAACGCGCGTCACTGCATGGCCTCGGCGGTGGTGGGCTTTATGCGTACCTTTGGCATGGATGAACCGATGGGCTGCTACGACGATATTGAGCAGGCCGATGCGTTTGTGCTGTGGGGTTCCAACATGGCGGAGATGCACCCGATTTTATGGTCGCGCATCACTAACCGCCGTTTGTCCGACCCGAATGTGAAGGTCGCTGTCCTCTCCACCTTCCAGCACCGCAGCTTTGAACTGGCGGACAACGGTATTGTCTTTACCCCGCAAAGCGATCTGGTGATCCTTAACTATATCGCGAATTACATTATTCAGAACAACGCGGTAAATCAGGATTTCTTCACAAAGCATGTGAACCTGCGTAAAGGGGCGACGGATATCGGCTACGGCTTACGCCCGACGCACCCGCTGGAAAAAGCGGCGAAGAATCCGGGCTCCGACGCTTCCGAGCCGATGAGCTTCGACGAGTATAAAGCCTTCGTGGCGGAATATACGCTGGACAAGACCGCTGAAATGACCGGCGTGCCGAAAGATCAGCTGGAACAGTTGGCGCAGCTCTACGCCGATCCGAATAAGCGCGTGATCTCTTACTGGACGATGGGTTTTAACCAGCATACCCGCGGCGTGTGGGCGAATAACCTGGTTTACAACCTCCATCTGCTGACCGGAAAAATCTCCCAGCCTGGCTGCGGTCCTTTCTCGCTGACCGGCCAGCCTTCCGCCTGCGGTACGGCGCGTGAAGTGGGAACCTTCTCACACCGTCTGCCCGCAGACATGGTCGTGACGAACGAAAAACACCGTGATATCTGCGAAAAACACTGGCAGATCCCTGCTGGCACTATCCCGGCAAAAGTGGGTTTACATGCGGTGGCGCAGGATCGCGCGTTGAAAGACGGCAAGCTGAACGTCTACTGGGTAATGTGTAATAACAATATGCAGGCCGGGCCGAACATCAATGAAGATCGGATGCCGGGCTGGCGCGATCCGCGTAACTTTATCATTGTCTCCGATCCTTACCCGACGGTGAGCGCGCTGTCTGCGGATCTGATCCTGCCGACCGCCATGTGGGTTGAGAAAGAAGGCGCTTACGGCAACGCCGAACGCCGCACGCAGTTCTGGCGTCAGCAAATTAAAGCGCCGGGCGAAGCTAAATCCGACCTCTGGCAACTGGTGCAGTTCTCCCGTCGTTTTAAAACCGAGGAGGTCTGGCCGGAGGCGTTGCTGGCCCAGAAGCCGGAGCTGCGCGGTAAAACTCTGTATGACGTTCTGTTCGCCACGCCTGCGGTCAGCAAATTCCCGCTGAGCGAGCTGAAAGAGGATCAGTTAAACGATGAGTCTCGTGAGCTGGGCTTCTATCTGCAAAAAGGGTTGTTTGAAGAATACGCCTGGTTTGGACGTGGCCACGGTCACGATCTGGCGCCGTTCGACGATTACCACAACGCGCGCGGTCTGCGCTGGCCGGTCGTCGAAGGCAAAGAGACGCAATGGCGTTACAGCGAAGGCAACGACCCGTATGTAAAAGCGGGGGAAGGGTACAAATTCTACGGTAAACCGGATGGCAAAGCGGTGATCTTCGCGCTGCCATTTGAACCTGCGGCGGAGTCGCCGGACAACGAGTACGATCTGTGGCTTTCCACCGGTCGCGTGCTGGAACACTGGCATACCGGCAGTATGACGCGCCGCGTGCCTGAATTGCATCGCGCCTTCCCGGAAGCAGTGGTCTTTATTCACCCGCTGGATGCGAAAGCGCGCGATCTGCGTCGTGGGGATAAGGTTAAAGTGTCATCCCGCCGCGGCGAAGTGATTTCGATTGTCGAAACGCGTGGACGTAACCGTCCGCCGCAGGGACTGGTGTATATGCCGTTCTTCGATGCCGCTCAGCTAGTGAACAACCTGACGCTGGATGCGACGGACCCGCTCTCTAAAGAGACGGACTTCAAGAAGTGCGCCGTTAAGCTGGCGAAGGTGTAACGCGTTATGTCCCGTACAGCGAAACCCCAAAATGGCCGCCGCCGCTTTCTGCGTGATGTTGTGCGCACTGCGGGCGGGCTGGCGGCGGTTGGCGTGGCGCTGGGCTTGCAACAGCAAACCGCGCGCGCATCGGGCGTGCGGCTGCGTCCGCCTGGCGCGCTGAATGAAAATGCCTTCGCCAGCGCCTGTGTGCGCTGCGGGCAGTGCGTTCAGGCGTGTCCATACGACACGCTAAAACTGGCGACGCTGGCCTCCGGGCTATCGGCAGGCACGCCCTATTTCGTCGCTCGCGACATCCCCTGTGAAATGTGTGAAGACATTCCGTGCGCCAAAGTCTGCCCCAGCGGGGCGCTGAATAAAGATATCGCCTCCATTGATGACTCGCGTATGGGGCTGGCGGTGCTGCTGGATCAGGAAAACTGCCTCAACTTTCAGGGGCTGCGCTGCGACGTTTGCTACCGCGAATGCCCGAAAATCGATGAGGCCATCACGCTGGAGCTGGATCGCAACATGCGCACCGGCAAACATGCGCGCTTTCTGCCCACCGTACACAGCGAAGCCTGTACCGGCTGCGGCAAATGCGAAAAAGTCTGCGTACTGGAGCAACCAGCGATAAAAGTGTTGCCGTTGTCATTGGCGAAAGGGGAGTTAGGACACCATTACCGCTTCGGCTGGCTGGAGGGGAAAGATGGCAAATCGTAAACGCGACGCCGGGCGAGAAGCGCTGGCGAAAAAAGGCTGGTGGCGTAGCCACCGTTGGCTGGTGTTACGCCGTATCAGCCAGTTTATGGTGCTGGGGATGTTTCTCAGCGGCCCGTGGCTGGGCTTTTGGGTTTTGCATGGCAACTACAGCAGTAGTTTGCTGTTCGATACCCTCCCGTTGACCGATCCGCTGATTACCCTGGAAAGTCTCGCCAGTGGACATCTTCCCGCTACCGTGGCGCTGACGGGAGCAGTGATTATCGCTGTGCTGTATGCGCTGGCGGGAAAGCGATTATTTTGCAGTTGGGTTTGCCCGCTAAACCCCGTTACCGATTTGGCTAACTGGATGCGCAGGAAATTTGACCTGAACCAGTCTGCGACGATTCCACGCCATATACGGTACGTCCTTCTGGTGGTGGTGTTAATCGGTTCGGCGTTGACCGGCACGCTGCTGTGGGAATGGATTAATCCCGTGTCGCTGTTAGGTCGTAGTCTGATTATGGGATTTAGTAGCGGCGCGTTGCTGATTATTGCTTTGTTTTTATTTGATTTATTAGTCGTTGAGCACGGTTGGTGCGGGCATATTTGCCCGATGGGCGCGCTGTATGGCGTGCTGGGCAGTAAAGGCGTAGTGACCGTGACGGCCAAAAAACGTGAGAAATGTAATCGCTGTATGGATTGTTTTCATGTTTGCCCGGAACCGCATGTGCTACGTGCGCCGGTGCTGGATGAGCAAAGCCCGGCGCAGGTCACTCACCGCGACTGCATGACCTGCGGTCGCTGCGTGGATGTCTGTTCTGAGGATGTTTTTACAATAACGATACGCAACATCATTCGGGATGCACCGCGGCGGTAAGCGAGGAAATCCCCAGGAGCATAGATAACGATGTGACTGGGATTTTGGAGCGCAGCCAACAAAGAGGCAGCTCGAAGGATGAAGTGTAAATGCGATGGAGTTCGGGAGCGAAACAATGAAAAGCCATGACCTGATGAAAGCGCTGTGTCAATGGATGGCCACGCTTGCCCTGGTGGTAAGTGGTGCGGTTTGGGCGGCAAACGGAGTGGATCTGAGCCAGTCGCCGGAAGTATCCGGGACGCAGGAAGGGGCGATTCGTATGCCGAAAGAGCAGGAACGTATGCCGCTAAATTACGTCAACCAGCCGCCGATGATCCCGCACAGCGTCGAGGGCTACCAGGTGACGACCAATACCAACCGCTGTCTGCAATGCCACGGTGTGGAAAGTTATCGTACGACGGGCGCGCCGCGTATCAGTCCGACGCACTTTATGGACAGCGACGGTAAAGTGTCGGGCAACGTCGCGCCGCGTCGTTATTTCTGCCTGCAGTGCCACGTACCGCAGTCTGATACCGCGCCGATTATCGACAATACCTTTACCCCCTCGCAAGGTTACGGGAAATAAGAGGTCATTATGGAAAATTCTAACCGTAAACCCGGCTGGATAAAGCGCGTCTGGCGATGGTGGCGCAGCCCCAGCCGCCTGGCGTTGGGGACGCTGCTGTTAATCGGTTTTATCGGCGGCATCATCTTCTGGGGCGGCTTCAATACCGGAATGGAAAAGGCTAACACCGAAGAGTTTTGTATTAGCTGCCATGAAATGCGCAACACGGTGTATGAGGAGTATATGGAAACCGTCCACTACAACAACCGTAGCGGCGTTCGTGCCACCTGTCCTGACTGCCATGTGCCGCATGAGTGGGGGCCGAAGATGATCCGTAAGATCAAAGCCAGTAAAGAGCTGTACGCGAAGGTATTTGGGCTGATAGATACACCGCAGAAATTTGAAGCTCATCGCCTGACAATGGCACAAAATGAGTGGCGGCGCATGAAAGACAACAACTCGCAGGAATGCCGTAACTGCCACAATTTCGACTTTATGGATCTGACCGCGCAAAAAGGCGTCGCGGCGAAAATGCACGATCAGGCGGTCAAAGACGGACAGACCTGTATCGATTGCCACAAAGGGATCGCGCATAAACTGCCGGATATGCGTGATGTTAAACCAGGTTTCTGACAGGACGTTGATGAGTGGGAATGCTTGAAGCCAGAGATCTGTACTGCGAGCGGGACGAGAGGACGCTGTTTCGCGGGCTGTCGTTCACCGTGGAGGCCGGGGAGTGGGTGCAGGTCACCGGTGGCAACGGCGCCGGAAAAACCACCCTGCTGCGCCTGCTGACCGGGCTGGCGCGCCCGGACGGCGGCGAGGTGTACTGGCAGGGCGAGCCCCTGCGCCGCGTGCGCGACAGCTTCCATTCCGGCCTGCTGTGGATAGGGCACCAGCCGGGGATAAAAACCCGCCTGACGGCGCGGGAGAACCTGCACTTCTTCCACCCCGGCGACGGCGCGCGTCTCCCGGAGGCGCTGGCGCAGGCCGGGCTGGCGGGATTTGAGGACGTGCCGGTCGCCCGGCTCTCGGCCGGGCAGCAGCGCCGGGTGGCGCTGGCCCGCCTGTGGCTGACCCGCGCCGCGCTGTGGGTGCTCGACGAGCCGTTCACCGCCATTGACGTTAACGGCGTGGCGCGCCTCACCCGGCGGATGGCGGCACACACGGCGCAGGGCGGGATGGTCATTCTCACCACCCACCAGCCGCTGCCGGGGGCCGCGGATACCGTCCGCCGCCTGGCGCTGACCGGCGGGGGGGCAGGGCTGTGATGTGGCGTGTCTTCTGTCTCGAGCTGCGCGTGGCGTTCCGCCACGGCGCGGACATCGCCGGCCCGCTGTGGTTCTTCCTGATGGTCATCACCCTGTTTCCGTTAAGCGTCGGGCCGCAGCCGCAGCTGCTGGCGCGTATCGCGCCGGGCATCATCCAGGTGGCGGCGCTGCTGGCCTCGCTGCTGGCGCTGGAGCGGCTGTTTCGCGACGACCTGCAGGACGGCAGCCTGGAGCAGCTGATGCTGCTGCCGGTGCCGCTGCCGGCGGTGGTGCTGGCGAAGGTGCTGGCCCACTGG
Organism: Salmonella sp. A29-2; assembly: GCF_020150755.1. Lineage (NCBI taxonomy): Bacteria > Pseudomonadati > Pseudomonadota > Gammaproteobacteria > Enterobacterales > Enterobacteriaceae > Salmonella > Salmonella sp. A29-2. The sequence goes on from NZ_CP083731.1 coordinate 1,640,632, forward strand.
GCGGTGACCGGCCTGCCGCTGATGATGCTCTCCCCGCTGGTGGCGCTGCTGCTGGGGATGGACGTGTACGGCTGGAAAATCATGGCGCTGACGCTGCTGCTCGGCACGCCGGCGCTGGGGTTTCTCGCCGCGCCGGGCGTTGCGCTGACGGCCGGCCTGCGGCGCGGCGGCGTCCTGCTGGGCATTCTGGTGCTGCCGCTCAGTGTCCCGGTGCTGATTTTCGCCGCCGCGGCGATGGACGCGGCATCGATGCATTTACCCGCTGACGGCTATCTGGCGGTGCTGGGGGCGCTGCTGGCGGGCAGCGCGACGTTAAGCCCCTTCGCCACCGCGGCGGCGCTGCGCCTCAGCGTGCAGTAGCGCCCCGGCGCGACGGACATTTTACTGGTTTCAGGAGGTCAGGTGACAACGATGTGGAAAACCCTTCATCAGCTGGCGGCGCCGCCCCGGCTGTATCAGATTTGCGGCAGGCTCGTGCCGTGGCTGGCGGCGGCCGGCATCATCGCGCTGGCCACCGGCTGGGCCCGGGGCTTTGGTTTCGCCCCGGCGGACTACCAGCAGGGGGAGGGCTACCGCATTATGTACCTGCATGTCCCGGCGGCCATCTGGTCAATGGGTATCTATGCGGCGATGGCGGTGGCGGCGTTTACCGGGCTGGTCTGGCAGATGAAAATGGCCAGCCTTGCCGTCGCGGCGATGGCGCCGGTGGGGGCGGTGTACACCTTCATCGCGCTGGTCACCGGCGCGGCGTGGGGCAAACCGATGTGGGGCACCTGGTGGGTGTGGGACGCGCGCCTGACCTCGGAGCTGGTGCTGCTGTTTCTCTACGCCGGGGTCATCGCCCTGTGGCACGCCTTTGACGACCGTAAAATGGCCGGGCGCGCGGCGGGCATTCTGGTGCTGGTCGGCGTGGTGAACCTGCCGGTTATCCACTATTCCGTCGAGTGGTGGAGCACCCTGCACCAGGGCTCGACGCGGATGCAGCAGAGTATCGACCCGGCGATGCGCTCGCCGCTGCGCTGGGCCATCGCCGGCTACCTGCTGCTCTTTATGACGCTGGCGCTGATGCGGATGCGCAACCTGATTTTACTGATGGAAAAACGCCGCCCGTGGGTGAGCGAACTGATACTGAAAAGGGGGCACCGGTGAGTCCGGCATTTTCATCGTGGAGCGATTTTTTCGCCATGGGCGGGTACGCCTTTTTTGTCTGGCTGGCGGTGGCGATGACCGTGGCGCCGCTGGCGCTGCTGGCGCTGCACACGGTGCTGCAGCGCCGGGCCATTCTGCGCGGCGTGGCGCAGCAGCGGGCGCGCGAGGCGCGGATGCGCGCCGCACAGGCGCAACAGGAGGCGGCGTGAACCTGCGACGTAAAAACCGGCTATGGGTGGTCTGCGCGGTGCTGGCGGGCCTGGGGCTGACCACCGCCCTGGTCCTGTACGCGCTGCGCGCGAATATCGACCTGTTCTATACCCCCGGCGAAATCCTCTACGGCAAGCGCGAGACGCAGCAGCTGCCGGCGGCGGGCCAGCGCCTGCGCGTCGGCGGGATGGTGATGCCCGGCAGCGTCAGGCGCGACCCGGACTCGCTGAAGGTGAACTTCAGCCTCTACGACGCCGAAGGGTCGGTGACGGTGAGCTATGAGGGGATACTGCCGGACCTGTTCCGCGAGGGGCAGGGGGTGGTGGTGCAGGGCACCCTGGAGAAGGGCAACCACGTCCTGGCGCACGAGGTGCTGGCCAAGCATGACGAGAACTACACCCCGCCGGAAGTGGAAAAGGCGATGCAGGAAAACCACCGCCGCCCGCAACGCGCTGATAAGGACACCTCATCATGATGCCTGAATACGGCCACGCACTGCTGTGCCTGGCGCTCGGCGTGGCGCTGCTGCTGTCCGTTTACCCGCTGTGGGGCGTGGCGCGCGGCGACGCGCGGATGATGGCGTCGGCCGGGGTGTTCGCCTGGCTGCTGTTCATCTGCGTGGCGGGCGCGTTTTTCGTGCTGGTGCACGCCTTTGTGGTTAACGACTTCACCGTGGCCTATGTCGCCGGCAACTCGAACACGCAGCTGCCGGTGTGGTACCGGGTGGCCGCCACCTGGGGGGCGCACGAGGGCTCGCTGCTGCTGTGGGTGCTGCTGATGAGCGGCTGGACCCTGGCGGTGGCGGTGTTCAGCCGGCGGGTGCCGGCGGATATCGTCGCCCGGGTGCTGGCGGTGATGGGGATGGTCTGCGCCGGTTTTCTGGCGTTCATCCTGTTCACCTCCGGCCCGTTCGCCCGCACGCTGCCGGCCTTTCCGGTGGAGGGGCGCGACCTGAACCCGCTGCTGCAGGACCCGGGGCTGATTTTCCACCCGCCGCTGCTGTACATGGGCTATGTCGGCTTCTCGGTGGCCTTCGCCTTCGCCATCGCCGCGCTGCTGAGCGGGCGTCTGGACAGCGCGTTCACCCGTTTTGCCCGTCCGTGGACGCTGGCGGCGTGGGTGTTCCTGACGCTGGGCATCGTGCTCGGCTCGGCGTGGGCCTACTACGAGCTGGGCTGGGGCGGCTGGTGGTTCTGGGACCCGGTGGAGAACGCCTCCTTTATGCCGTGGCTGGCGGGCACCGCCCTGCTGCACTCGCTGGCGGTCACGGAACAGCGCGCCGGCTTCAAGGCGTGGACGCTGCTGCTGTCCATCTGCGCCTTCTCGCTGTGCCTGCTGGGCACCTTCCTGGTGCGCTCCGGGGTGCTGGTGTCGGTGCACGCCTTCGCCTCCGACCCGGCGCGCGGAATGTTTATTCTCGCCTTTATGGTGCTGGTCACCGGCGGCTCGCTGCTGCTGTTCGCGGTGCGCGGGCACAGGGTGCGTTCGCGGGTGAACAACGCGCTGTGGTCGCGCGAGTCGCTGCTGCTCGGCAACAACGTCCTGCTGATGGCCGCCATGCTGGTGGTGCTGCTGGGCACCCTGCTGCCGCTGGTGCACAAACAGCTGGGGCTGGGCAGCATTTCGGTGGGGGAGCCGTTCTTTAACACCATGTTCACCTGGCTGATGGTCCCCTTTGCCCTGCTGCTGGGGGTGGGGCCACTGGTGCGCTGGGGCCGGGACCGGCCGCGTAACATCAGGAAACTGCTGCTCACCGCCCTGGTCTCCACCCTGGTGCTGTCGGTACTTTTGCCATGGCTGCTGGAAGATAAAATCATCGCCATGACGGCGGTGGGGATGGCGATGGCCTGCTGGATTGCGGTGCTGGCGGTGGCCGAAGCCGTACAGCGCGTGTCCCGCGGCACGAAAACCTCTCTCAGCTACTGGGGAATGGTGGCGGCGCACCTCGGGCTGGCGGTGACGATTACCGGCATCGCCTTCAGCCAGAATTACAGCGTGGAGCGTGACGTGCGGATGCGGGCGGGCGACAGCGTGACCATTCACGACTACCGCTTCACCTTCCGGGAGGTGCGGGACATCACCGGCCCCAACTACCGCGGCGGGGTGGCCCTCATCGGGGTGACGCGCCACGGCGAGCCGGAGGCGGTGCTGCACGCGGAGAAACGGCTCTACAACACCAGCCGGATGGTGATGACCGAGGCGGCGATTGACGGCGGGCTGACCCGCGACCTGTACGCCGCGCTCGGGGAGGAGCTGGACAACGGCGCGTGGGCCGTGCGCCTGTACTACAAACCGTTTGTCCGCTGGATATGGGCCGGGGGACTGCTGATGGCGCTGGGCGGGCTGCTGTGCCTGGCGGACCCGCGCTACCGCCGCCGTAAACCATTGCCGGAGGCCGGATGAAACGCAACGTACTGTTATTACCGCTGCTGATTTTTCTGCTGATTGCCGCGGCGCTGCTGTGGCAGCTGGCGCGCAACGCGCAGGGGGATGACCCGACGAATCTCGAATCGGCGCTGACCGGAAAGCCGGTGCCGGCGTTCCGCCTGGAATCACTGGAGACACCGGGTCAGTACTACCAGGCGGAGGTGCTGACGCAGGGGAAACCGGTGCTGCTTAACGTCTGGGCCACCTGGTGCCCGACCTGCCGCGCCGAGCATCAGTACCTGAACCGGCTTTCTGCGCAGGGTATCCGGGTGGTCGGGCTGAACTATAAGGACGACCGGGCGAAGGCGGTGGCCTGGTTAAAGGAACTGGGCAACCCGTATGCGCTGAGTTTATCGGACAGCGACGGGATGCTGGGGCTGGACCTGGGCGTGTACGGCGCGCCGGAAACCTTCCTCATCGACGGCAGGGGGATTATCCGCTACCGCCATGCGGGCGATTTGAATGCCCGGGTATGGGAAAGTGAACTGAAACCGCTGTGGGACAGATACAGCCGGGAGGCGGCGCAATGAGACTGTTACCGGGCATGGTGATGCTGATGCTGGCGCTGGTTATCGCCGGGTCAGCGCGGGCGACCACCGACGTGATGCCGTTTAAAGATGAAGCGCAGGAGCAGCAGTTCCGCCAGCTCACGGAGCAGCTGCGCTGCCCGAAATGCCAGAACAACAGCATTGCGGACTCGAACGCGATGATAGCCACCGACATGCGCCGCAGGGTGTATGACCTGATGCAGGAGGGGAAGAGCCGCCAGGAAATCATCGATTACATGGTGGCGCGCTACGGCAACTTCGTCACCTACGACCCGCCGCTGACCCCGCTGACGGTGCTGCTGTGGGTGCTGCCGCTGGCCGCCATCGTGGCGGGCGGGTGGATAATCGTCGCCCGCACGCGCCGGCGGGTGCGTATCAGACAGGACGTCCTGGCTGACGCCATTCCGGCGGCGGGACCGCGCGCAGGGGTGGGGGGGTATCTTCCGGGCGTGGTTATGGCGCTGGTCGTGGCCGCCATCAGTTACTCACAGACCGGCAGCTATCAGCAGGTCAGGGCCTGGCAGCAGGCGACGGCGCAGACGCCGGGGCTGCTGGCGCGGGCGCTGGACCCGCAGGCGCAGCCGCTGAATGAGGAGGAGATGGCGCGGCTGGCGCTGGGGCTGCGCACCCGCCTGCAGAATGATGCCGGCAATGTTGAGGGCTGGCTCATGCTGGGGCGCATTGGCATGGTACTGGGTAATGCCGGTACCGCCACCGGGGCCTATGCGAACGCGTACCGGCTGGACCCGAAAAACCGCGATGCGGCGCTGGGCTACGCGGAGGCGCTGACGCGCTCGTCCGACCCGGAGGATAACCGCCGCGGCGGGGAGCTGCTGCGCCGGCTGGTGAGCCGTGACCACACGGATATTCGGGTGTTAAGCCTGTATGCGTTCAGCGCCTTTGAGCAGCAGCGTTTCGGCGAGGCGGTGGCGGCCTGGGAGATGATGCTGAAGCTGCTGCCGGCGGGTGACGCCCGGCGGGCGGTGATAGAGCGCAGTATCCGGCTGGCGCAGGAGAAATAAGACCCTGACGGCCCGGTGGCGTGGCGCCACCGGGCCTGGCTTGTTACTGCATTCCGCGTGTTTGTAAAAATAGAATGGTCGCCGCGACGCGCGAGCGCACGTTTAGTTTGCGAAGTAGATTACGAATGTGCACCTTAACCGTCTGCTCAGAAATATTCAGTACTGACGCAATCTGTTTGTTAGAAAGCCCCTGCGCCAGCTCATGCAAGACATCTAACTCTCGTTCGGTCAGGATACTAAAGGGATCTTCCTGCGCGCCAAACCGTTCGCGCTCACGCAGATATTCATTGACCCGATCGCTAAAGACTTTACCGCCGTTAGCGCCTTTGCGAATGGCCTCCAGCAGCACTTCCGGATCGCTATCTTTGAGCAGATAACCGTCGGCGCCGGCGTCGATCAGCGCGTAGATGTCGCTGGCGGAATCCGAGACGGTAAGAATAATAATTTGCGCCGTCACACCATCCCGGCGTAGCGCGTTCAGGGTATCTAACCCGCTCAGACCTTTCATATTCAGATCCAGCAGGATCAGATCGGGCTCAATGCGATTCGCCAGATCGATCGCACTCGCCCCGTCACCCGCTTCGGCAACGACATAAAAAGCCGGGTCCAGTTCCAGTAATTGACGAATACCTCGCCGCATAAGTGGATGGTCGTCCACAATAAGCACCTGAAAAGGTGTTACTTCAGGCATGCTATATCTCCTGAGTTTTATTAGAATGATTATTGTTTTCAGCGCGGAAATCGTCCAGATTTGCCACATTGTCAAGCGCGTAAATTTTACCCTAATTAGTGCATGGGTAAGTAGTAAAACCTGTGACAGGCTAGTCATTAGCTGAACGATAGAAAGGATAAAACAACCCGTTGTGAGAGAAAACAGAATACTCCCTGAAGTTGAATACTGGTCTGGACGCTTTTTTCGGACAATGTGACATAACAGAAGTGTGGCATATGTAGCTGCGCCCTTGCCCCCGTAAGTCCAGACTATCTTTACTGGCAGGAAATTCCTTATTAAAAGTCATAGCGTCTAAAGCTTTTCATTATTAACAAATTATTTTAATTGAATTTATTTATGGTTTTATTAATGTCAATGAAATACATCTGAGCAGAACGAATAAACCGCGACATTGTTAAATTAAATATTAAGTCAATAGCAGAGGTATTTTTATGCGATAAAGAGATTCTGACGATATTCTTATCATAAATGAAAATGTGGTCAGGAATGAGAGTCATTCACTTATAACTTATCCTGGATGTGCCTGAACAACACTCGCGGCGTTTTGAGCACCCGTTGGGGCGACTCAAGGGGAGAGCGTAGTGAGTATGTTTTGATTTCTGCACACAGTCCATGTCCAGCCTGTTTGCATCAAAAATGCTGGTTGGAGTAATTATGAAAATAATATTAATACTGGATGCTATATCAGCCGTTTCTGTGAGCGTAAGCGTGGGGTAGAAAATTTTAAATATGTTAGCCGGTTAAAAATAACTATTGACATTGAAATGGTGGTGGAGTGTATATGAAGAGAATATTTATATATATATTATCACTTTGCGCATTCGCATGTTCTGCTAATGATAATGTTTTTTTTGGCAAGGGCAACAAGCATCAGATCTCTTTTGCTGCGGGAGAAAGTATAAGGAGAGGAGGGGTTGAGCACTTATATACGGCTTTTCTGACATACAGTGAACCCAGCGATTTTTTCTTTTTACAGGCAAGAAATAATCTGGAGTTAGGAGGATTTAAGGCTAAGGGTAGTGATGATTGCAGTAAACATTCTGGCAGCGTTCCCTGCAATAAATATAACCAGGGCGTATTGGGTATCTCGAAGGATGTGGCGCTGGTTCATTTCGCTGGCATCTATACCGGTATTGGTCTGGGGGCTTATATAAAATCTAAGTCGCGAGATGATATGCGTGTCAATTCTGCATTTACCTTTGGAGAAAAAGCGTTTCTTGGCTGGAACTTTGGGGCTTTTTCTACAGAAGCTTATATCCGGCATTTCTCGAATGGATCACTTACGGATAAAAATTCAGGGCATAATTTTGTAGGTGCTTCAATTAGTTATAATTTCTGAAGTTGAATAACAATTAGCGAGTTGCTGGCTGAAGGAGTAATTCATTACCGTACGTTGTCTACAAAACGTGTTGTGAATAGCCGATCGTTATCGACCCTATGGCGACAGGGAGGCTAATTGTTAGTGACAAAGAAGTGGTAGGCCGTTTACCTTACCAGAACGTTTTATTATTGCTGCGACAGATTGCTTACTCATTTACCTGCCACTGCGAACATTTCTTCCAGCATAGGGTATAGATGCGCTTTTTCTGTTTTAGTACAAACATGGTTTACGTTATTTGCCTGCATTGACTTTACGTTGACCACTGCACAAGAAAGGTGTCCGATCAGTTCATGCAAAATCAGTTCATGCAAAATAACGTCTCTGGCATCAGCTAACTTTTTAATTGCAGGCATAAAAAAACCAGCCCTGAGAGGCTGGTTTTTAAGGGGAATTTTGGTCGGCACGAGAGGATTTGAACCTCCGACCCCCGACACCCCATGACGGTGCGCTACCAGGCTGCGCTACGTGCCGACTTGTGGGTGCTAATACTACCTCTTTCCAACGCGAATGCAAGGGGAAACGGTGCTAACTGATTTATAATTAATCAGTTAGCGATAAAACGTTTCTCTTCTGTTAGCACTTGCAGCAGCAGACTGAGCTGCGGCTTCTGATCTTTGATCTTCTCGCCGTGTAAGTCATAGGTCTGATAATGACCGTTATTATTGAGCACCAGGGTCATTTGCGGCGTCGTGATTGCCAGCGTACTGCCGTCTGCCGCCGTTACCCAGTTATGACGACGTGGAACGGTAAAGATGTCCTGGCCCTGTGAATATTCGTTCGCTGGCGTGCTGACATGTAACAGGCGTTGCATCAACGTGGTCATCACATCGGTATGATCGGTAAGCACATTAATACGCTGCGCAGGCGTCCCCGGCCAGTGGATCACCAGCGGTACTTGCAGATGACCTTGCGACCAGTCGAAGCGATTTTCTTCCGGCGTCAACGGTATGCCGCGTCCTGCGGTAATGATCACGACGGTATTGTCGAATTTACCGGCCTCTCGCAGCGCGTTCAGAACCCGATTGATTTGCGCATCCACGTCGCTGGCGGCGCTGGCGTAACGCTTAACAAAATTCTTCTGATTACTGTCATCAATGTTAGTACCGTTAAACGATACCCATGAGAACCAGCGGTTATCTTCCTGTGCGTAGCGCCCAAGCCAGTCTATCCACTGGCTGGCCGTTTGCGCATCAGACTGCGTCTGCGCTGTCGGCATCGAGAAATCGGACAGTAATGCCTGACGGTAGAGCGGGCTGGCGAAGCCATCCGAAGAAAACAGTCCCAGTTGATAGCCTTGCTGATTCAACGCGGTAATGAGCGCCGCAGGGGTTCTGGTGGATAACACGCCATCCATATAGCCTGGCGATATGCCATAGAACAGGCCGAAAATACCGTTATCAGTGGTATTCCCTGAACTCATATGACGGGTGAAGTCGATGTTTTGCTCGGCAAATGTAGCCAGCTCCGGCATCTGCTTCTCAAAGCGGGAATAGTTCAGGCCGTCTACGGTAATGAGCAGCACATTCTGACCGGTGCCCATATCGCGATAGTGCAAATTGCTGAGCGGGTACTGTACGGAGACCGCTTCCGGATTGCCTTGCTCTACCAGACGGCGCTGATATTCCTGCGCATCCAGCAGACCGTGTTTTTCAAGAAAACGTCGCGCCGTCATCGGATAAGAGAGCGGCAGGTTTGCCCGCTGCATGGTAATCGGCCGGTAAAAATTAGCGTCTGCCCAGATGTAGATAAGATGCGATGCGATAAAGGAGACGAAAAAGAATGCCGCAAGCGGCCTTGCGAAATGGCGACGGCGCGTGAGACTGCGCAGCTTTTGCCAACTCCATGTCGCAAATAGCATCTCAATCAATAAGATAACCGGCACGCTAATAAACATAAGCTGCCAGTCGCGCGCCATTTCGTTCTGGTCAGGGTTGATGACCAGCTCCCAGACAATGGGATTAAGATGCAGGTGAAAACGGGTAAAGACTTCGCTGTCGATAAGCAACAACGTCATACCCGCGGTCGCCAGAATGGCTGATAAAAACCGCATCAGCCGCTGGGACATCACGATAAACGTGAGCGGAAAAAGAATAAGCAAATAGGTGGCGAACACCAGAAAGCTAAAGTGCCCGACAATGCTCAGGTAGGAGTATATGCGACCCGCAAGCGTTGTCGGCCAGTCGGCGACAAACAGGTAACGGCTGCCGAGCAACGTAGCCAACAGTATATTGAACAGAGCGAACCAGTGCCCCCAGCTAACCATCTGGGAGACTTTTTCACGGTAGCGCTGACGATGAGTTACCATACCTGTCGCTTGTTTCTCCGGAGTCGGCTTTTTAGTGCGCGTTGTCTTCGCTAATCGAAGACTGCAAGGCGCGGGCAAAAGAGTTCGCAATCGCCTGGCGTTGAGCCGGCGCAACGCTGGTGTTGATAAGGTTGGTGACCATATTTCCCAGCACCATCAGGGAAAGATCGGTCGGCGCCTTATGTTTTTCCAGTACACTGAGCAGTTCGCTCAGCAGTTGTTCAACATGTTCATCACTATAGCGGGAGAGTTGTGGCATAAATCAAAATCTGTTTGTTCATGAAAGGGCAACATATTACCGTAGCAACAGTTTTTTTTCTGCATTTTTATCCCCTAAATCATTCGCGTTACGGATAACGCCTGAAATGACAGGGCGATTGCTTGCGTCTTCCGGCAGGCGGTGGTTGAATACCGCCCGGTCTTAAAGGAGAGTTTATCATGAGTCTGGATATCAACCAGATTGCCCTGCACCAGCTTATCAAGCGCGATGAGCAAAATCTTGAGCTGGTCTTGCGCGATTCATTGCTGGAGCCGACAACCACCGTTGTCGAGATGGTGGCTGAACTGCATCGGGTCTATAGCGCCAAGAATAAGGCGTATGGCCTGTTTAGCGAAGAGAGTGAACTGGCGCAAGCGCTGCGGTTGCAACGTCAGGGGGAAGAAGATTTTCTTGCTTTTAGCCGGGCGGCGACCGGACGCCTGCGTGACGAGCTGGCGAAATATCCCTTTGCGGACGGCGGCATTGTATTGTTCTGCCATTATCGCTACCTGGCGGTGGAGTATCTGCTGGTTACGGTACTGAACAACCTGAGTAGTATGCGGGTCAATGAAAATCTGGACATTGACCCGACGCATTATCTTGATATCAACCATGCGGATATCGTGGCGCGTATCGATCTTACCGAGTGGGAAACTAATCCGCAATCGACCCGCTATCTGACGTTCCTGAAAGGTCGGGTAGGGCGCAAGGTCGCTGACTTCTTTATGGATTTCCTCGGCGCCAGCGAAGGGTTGAACGCCAAAGCGCAGAATCGCGGCCTGTTGCAGGCAGTGGATGATTTCACCGCAGAAGCGCAGTTGGATAAAGCAGAACGTCAGAACGTGCGCCAGCAGGTGTACAGCTACTGCAACGAGCAGTTACAAGCCGGGGAAGAGATTGAGCTGGAGTCCCTATCTAAAGAGCTTTCCGGCGTCAGTGAAGTCAGCTTCAGCGAATTTACCGCCGAAAAAGGCTATGAGCTGGAAGAGAGCTTTCCGGCGGATCGCAGTACGCTGCGCCAGCTAACCAAATATGCCGGCAGCGGCGGCGGGTTAACGATTAACTTTGATGCGATGCTGCTGGGCGAGCGGATTTTCTGGGACCCGGCGACCGATACCCTGACTATCAAAGGGACGCCGCCGAATCTGCGCGACCAGTTGCAGCGACGCACGTCGGGCGGGAAATAAAGGCATACGACATAAAAGGACGCCGTAGTGAGTAAAGGAATACGACAGAAGCCGCCTGTTAATTTCAGTTTATTTCGGCAGGTTTTGTATGCGCACATTGTCGCATTTTTGATGATGTTGGTGCTCGGCATGGTGTTCACCGTTCTCTCGTTGGTACTGTTTTATACTTATGGTGCCAACTGGTTACTGAGCTTGTTCATATGCCCGCTGTTCTTGTTAAGTGGTTTATTCATTACTGGATTTGCTTTTAAATCAACCTGGTCCAGCATACGTTACTATTACGACAAGGGGCAGTTGAAACGGTATGGACTCAATCTTGATGCAACTTTGACGCATAAAGAGAAGGTGGAAATACGCATCGATAATGCAAAGCGTCAAGTGCGTGTAGATGAACTGGAGCTCCATGTCTTATTTGATTTTCAGTTTGATAGCAAGACATGGAGCTGCGGCGACTTACTGACCAATGAAAAGGTATTTGATGCGTTGAATGACGGGCAAACGATACCAATACGAATTTTGCCATGGAAACCAGAAAGTGCCAGCGTTCGTCAACGGGCATTATTCAATCGGCTTAAAGGTATGAATACCGCGGCGGAAACTACAGATCCTCGATTAGGGGAGGCGCTAATTGAATGTGGCGAGGTGTAAGAAAGCAGAAAAGCAAAGTGGGTTCTCGTTGCTCTGCATGTCGTCAAATTCAATTAAACGCATAAAAAAACCCCGCCGGGGCGGGGTTTTTCTTCAACTTCCAGGCGATTACGCGCGAACGAAGTCGATGTGAGTCAGCTTCGGTTTGTAAGCGTGACGCTGTACAGCCTGAGCTTTAACTTTTACTTCTTTACCGTCAACAACGAGGGTCAGAACTTCGCTGTAGAATTCAGCTTTAGCTTGCATGTTCATCACCTGGTCGTGGTCCAGTTCGATAGCAATCGGGGCTTCAGAACCGCCGTAGATGATTGCCGGGAACTTGTTAGCGGCGCGCAGGCGGCGGCTCGCACCCTTACCCTGCTCTTTACGTACTTCTGCGTTGATAGTAAACATTTAAATCTCTCTTTAATAATTCCTGCTACAGGCGACCCAGCAACAGGTAAGTGATCTGCTTTGCGTATGCAAAGGCGGGCGGGATTCTATACTCAAATCGCCGTTACATCAATGAAAAGTACAATTAACCACGTAATTCGTGCGCCCGGCGGAAGCGGCCTTCATAGTCGAACACTTTTTCACGCACCTGCCAGTACTGGCCTTTCATCCGCGCGACCACAAAATCGGGATGCCGCAACAGCGCCTGCTGCGCGACAATATCCGCCGCCGTGATCCAGCGTAAAGGAACGCCAGGCGTGCGCGTATGCGGGCGAATAAATAGCTGTTCGAAAGCGGTACGCTGGGCGGGCGTGTGCAAGCGGAAGCGCTCACTGACATCCGCGCCGTCCTCGTCATAGTAAGTGATTTTCAGCCATTCGCCTTTCTCATCCTGCCCATGCTGCATCGTCATTCCGCTACAGCGCAGGACTAACGCATCCTTGAGCCTGAGCGCCGCTTTTAACATATCGTCCGGGTCGACCAGAATAGCGTCACATTCCCGGCAGCGTCGGGCGGCAATATCGTTTTCGGCATTACACTGCGGGCAGTTTTTGAAGCGAAAGCGAAAATCGCACTGCTCGCGATGGCCGTCGTCATCCTCAAACCAGCCCTGGCAGCGACGGCCAAAGTGTTCAATCAGCGTGCCGTCGGCAGTGGTTTTCCCCCAGAAGGTGTTGGCAAAGCCGCAGGCCGGGCAAAATACCTGGACAGGGACGTTATCGCTTTTTCCCTTCGGGCTACCGACCTCCGGGGCATACAGGTCGTGCGGGTTGCCTGCGTAATCAAGAATCAGGCAATCGGTCTTTCCCGGCGCAAGGCGCAGACCACGCCCGACAATTTGTTGGTAAAGACTAACTGACTCCGTGGGACGTAGAATCGCGATGAGATCAACGTGTGGGGCGTCAAAGCCGGTGGTCAGCACCGAGACGTTAACCAGATAGCGAAAACGCTGCGCCTTGAAATTATCAATCAGCGCGTCGCGCTCGGGCCCTGGCGTATCGCCGGTAATCAGCGCCGCGTCGTCCGCCGGAAGCAGACCGACAATCTCTTTCGCATGTTCGACCGTGGCGGCGAAAATCATCACGCCTTTGCGCGTTTGCGCAAATTCCATAATCTGGCTGATGATGTGCGGCGTAATCCGCTGCTGCTTTTTCAGCTCGCGGTTCAGGTCGGCTTCGCTGAACAGCCCATTGCTTTGGGCCTGCAGGCGGCTGAAATCGTATTGGACCACTGGCATATCAAGCCGCTCAGGCGGCGTCAGATAGCCGTGTTTAATCATATAGCGCAGCGGCAGTTCATAAATACAGTCGCGAAACAGAGCGTTGTCGTTGCCGCGCACCATACCGTGATAATGAAATTGATAAATCCAGCCTTTTCCGAGGCGAAAAGGCGTGGCGGTGAGCCCAAGCAGACGTAAGTGAGGATTAACTTTACTCAGGTGAGTGAGGATTTGCTGATACTGACTGTCTTCATCGTCACCGATGCGGTGGCATTCATCGACAATCAACAGCGAAAACTCCTCCTGGAAGGCGTCAAGATTACGCGCCACCGACTGTACGCTGCCGAACACGACTTTGCCCTGACTCTCTTTACGTTTGAGTCCGGCGGCGAAAATATCCGCTTCCAGCCCCAGCGCGCAATATTTGGCGTGGTTCTGCGCGACCAGCTCTTTCACATGCGCCAGCACCAGTACCCGTCCGCGGGCGACGCGCGCCAGTTCGGCGATCACCAGGCTTTTACCTGCGCCGGTCGGCAGAACAATCACGGCGGGCGTACGGTGGCGGCGAAAGTGGCTGAGCGTGGCGTCTACGGCTTCTTGCTGGTAGGGGCGGAGTGTAAAAATCATGGTCTCACTACGTTAAACGGTTCCGGGAATAGTATGCCATGAATCATTTCCCTTGAGGGATATAGTTAGCCCGCTATACTGAGCGGATAGCAATCCCCTTTTTTCGGGTAGAATGCCCGATTTCCGTATTATTACAGGCTAAATCACACACATGCGACTTGATAAATTTATCGCTCAGCAGCTTGGCGTCAGCCGCGCTATTGCCGGGCGTGAAATTCGTGGTAACCGCGTTACCGTCGATGGCGACATCATTAAAAATGCGGCCTTCAAACTGCTCCCGGAACATGCGGTTGCGTATGACGGCAATCCCTTAGCGCAGCAACACGGGCCACGCTATTTTATGCTTAACAAGCCGCAGGGATACGTTTGTTCAACCGATGATCCCGATCATCCAACGGTGCTGTATTTCCTGGATGAGCCGGTGGCGTATAAGCTGCATGCCGCAGGACGTCTGGATATCGATACTACCGGTCTGGTGTTAATGACAGATGACGGTCAGTGGTCGCACCGCATTACGTCGCCGCGCCATCACTGTGAAAAAACCTATCTGGTGACCCTGGAGTCGCCGGTGGCCGACGATACGGCAGCGCAATTTGCGAAAGGCGTGCAGTTGCATAATGAAAAAGATCTCACTAAACCCGCTACGCTGGAGGTGATAACGCCTGTGCAGGTCCGTTTGACCATCAGCGAAGGCCGTTATCATCAGGTGAAGCGGATGTTTGCCGCAGTAGGCAATCGCGTTGTGGAACTGCACCGCGAACGGATTGGCGCCATTACGCTGGATGAGAATCTGGCTCCCGGCGAGTACCGCCCGTTGACTGAAGAAGAAATCGCCAGCGTCGGCTAACTATCTCGTTAAATTCAGGAGTTCGATGTGACCACCCGGCAGCACTCTTCCTTTGCCATTGTCTTTATTCTTGGCCTGTTGGCCATGTTAATGCCGCTGTCGATTGATATGTATCTTCCAGCGCTGCCGGTGATTTCTGCGCAATTCGGCGTGCCTGCCGGTAGCGCGCAGATGACGCTCAGCACCTATATTCTGGGGTTTGCGCTGGGTCAGCTTATCTATGGACCGATGGCGGATAGCCTCGGGCGTAAGCCGGTCATCCTGGGCGGGACGCTGGTATTTGCCGCTGCGGCGGTCGCCTGTGCGTTGGCGCAGACTATCGATCAACTGATCGTGATGCGTTTCTTTCACGGTTTGGCGGCTGCGGCGGCAAGCGTCGTCATCAATGCGCTGATGCGGGATATTTATCCAAAGGAAGAGTTTTCGCGCATGATGTCATTTGTCATGCTGGTCACTACGATAGCGCCGTTAATGGCGCCCATTGTCGGCGGCTGGGTGTTGGTATGGTTAAGCTGGCACTATATCTTCTGGATACTGGCCATTGCGGCGATTCTGGCGTCAGTCATGATCTTTGCTCTGATTAAAGAGACGTTGCCCGTTGAGCGGCGTCAGCCTTTTCATATTCGTACCACAATAGGTAACTTTGCTGCGTTGTTTCGCCACAAACGCGTACTGAGCTATATGCTGGCGAGCGGGTTTAGTTTTGCCGGTATGTTCTCTTTTTTGAGCGCGGGGCCGTTTGTCTATATCGAAATTAATCATGTTCCGCCGCAGGATTTCGGCTACTACTTCGCGTTGAACATCGTATTTCTGTTTGTGATGACGATTATCAACAGCCGTTTTGTCAGACGGGTAGGGGCGCTAAACATGTTTCGGGCCGGGCTATGGATTCAGTTTGCGATGGCGGTGTGGATGGTTTTCAGCGCGCTGATGGGCATTGGATTCTGGGCGCTGGTAGTCGGCGTTGCGGCGTTTGTCGGCTGTGTGTCGATGGTTTCGTCCAATGCGATGGCGGTCATTTTGGATGAGTTTCCGCATATGGCCGGAACGGCGTCTTCGTTGGCGGGCACTTTCCGCTTTGGTATTGGCGCTATCGTCGGCGCGTTGCTGTCGCTGGCTACCTTTACCAGTGCGTGGCCGATGATCTGGTCGATTGCGCTTTGCGCCGCCTGTTCCATTCTGTTTTATCTCTACGCCAGCCGTCCCAAAAAACGGTGACGGGCGCGCTGTCCCTCAATGGCGCCGAAGAATGCGCAGGCGGCGTTGGGGGATGCTATCCGCTACACGATGGCAAAGCCAAACGGCTTTCATAGTTGATGTATATCAATTACCAATTCATCATTTTCCTCCTTTATGTTTATTTTATGTAAAATCCATTTATGTAAAAAGTCACATCATTGTAGTTAAAAAGGTTGAGTTAGATCGCAGAAACGGGTACATATAGCCCGCCGCTATCTCCGCGTCGGTAAAACTATTTTAACTCCCGCTTGCTGTAGAGCCACTGACGGAGAGAAGGGCGTTAGCAATCTGTTTAAGGACGGGTTGTCAATGATGTGTTAATATAAATGTAAGTAAATTGTGAAGTAATTGTGCTTCCGGGGAAAGAAAGTGAATACATTACAGCTCTCAATTGTTCACCGTCTGCCGCAAAACTATCGCTGGTCGGCGGGTTTTGCGGGGTCAAAGGTTGAACCGATTCCGCAAAACGGGCAGAGCACCGAGAATAGTCTGGTGGCGCTTAAACTGTTGAGTCCGGCAGGCGATAGCGCGTGGTCAGTGATGCATAAGCTCAGCCAGGCGCTAAGCGATATTGAAGTTCCTTGCTCCGTGCTGGAGTGCGAAGGGGAGCCGTGCCTGTTCGTTAATCGTCAGGATGAGTTTGCCGCCACCTGTCGGCTGAAAAATTTCGGCGTGGCGATAGCGGAACCTTTTTCTAACAATAATCCTTTTTAGGCGTCAGCTTAACGCGAGTAGCTGACGCGTATAGGCCTGTTGCGGTGCGGTAAACACGCGCTCGCATTGCCCCTGTTCAACCACCTCCCCCTGTCGCAGCACGATAACCTGATGGCACAGCGCACGTACTACATGCAGATCGTGGCTAATGAAGATATAGGCCAGACGGTGCTTTTGCTGGAGCGATTTCAGGAGGGCAAGAATCTGCGCCTGAACGGTTTTATCCAGCGATGAGGTCGGTTCATCCAGAATAATAAGGGACGGTTTTAAAATCAGCGCCCTGGCGACGGCGATACGTTGACGCTGACCGCCGGAAAACTCAGCGGGATAACGATGCCGTGTTTCCGGGTCCAGGCCGACTTCCATCATGACCGCTTTCACCTGCTGTTCGCGCTGCGCGCCTGAAAGCGTAGGCTGGTGGACGCGCAGGCCTTCTTCGATAATTTGCAACACGTTTAAACGCGGGTTTAGCGATGAGTTTGGGTCCTGGAATACGACCTGGATACGGTGGCGAACAGGTAAAAGCTGGCGGCGGTTTAACGTATCCAGCGATTGACCGTCAAATACGATGCGGCCTTCGGAGCGGATAAGCCGTAACAGCGCCAGACCGGTGGTGCTTTTTCCCGATCCTGACTCGCCGACCAGACCCAGCGTTTCGCCTGGATGCAGGGTGAAACTGATATTGTTAACCACCACATTATGATCCACGACGCGCTTCAGAATGCCTTTGCGGATCGGGAAGGCGACGCGCAGCCTGTCCACTTCCAGCAACGGCGTCTGCCCGGCGGGGAGCGGAACCGGATCGCCTGTGGGTTCGCTGTTGAGTAGTTTTTGCGTGTACGGATGGGTCGGCGCGGAGAGCAGCGTGTCGGCGCGTTGGTTCTCTACGCACTTGCCGTGTTGCATTACCGCCACTGAATCCGCCAGTTTTTTTACAATGCTGAGGTTATGGGTGATAAACAGCAATCCCATATTGAGCTCACGCTGGAGTTCCCGCAGTAGAGATAAGATCTGCGCCTGTACGGAGACGTCGAGGGCGGTGGTCGGCTCATCGGCGATCAGTAATTCCGGCCGTGTTAACAGCGCCATGGCTATCATGACGCGCTGGCGTTCGCCGCCGGAAAGCTGATGCGGATAATCGCGCAGACGCTGGCTCGCCTGGCGGATACCGACCCGATCCAGACAACCGATCATCTCCGCCCTTGCCGCCTCCCGACGCATTCCCCGATGGAGCGACAGCACTTCATAGAGCTGTTTTTCCAGCGTATGTAGTGGGTTAAGTGAAACCATCGGTTCCTGAAAAATCATGGCGATTTTATTGCCGCGTACGCCGCGTAGCGTCTGCTCGCTGGCATGAAGCAATGATTCGCCGTGAAAGCGAATATCGCCGGAGAGGTAGACGGCGGGAGGGGTAGGCAAAAGACGCAGAATGGAAAGCGCCGTCACGCTTTTTCCTGACCCGGACTCGCCGACCAGCGCCAGCGTTTCCCCGGCGTTCACCTGTAACGAAATGGCGTTAACGACAGGGCGCACGTGCTGTTGCTGACGGAAACCTACCGATAAATTTTCAATCGCAAGCAATGGAGATGTCATCTTATACCGCCTTAGCAGGATCAAAGGCGTCGCGTACTGCTTCGCCGATAAAAATCAGCAGCGATAGCAGAATGGCGACAGACAGAAAGGCGGCGATCCCCAGCCAGGGAGCCTGTAAGTTGTTTTTCCCCTGTAAAAGAAGTTCGCCGAGAGAAGGGGAGCCAAGCGGCAGACCAAATCCCAGAAAATCCAGCGACGTCAGGGTGGTGATGGAGCTACATAAAATGAACGGTAAAAATGTCAGGGTAGCGACCATCGCATTAGGCAACATATGGCGCAGGATAATGTCACGATCGCTGACGCCAAGCGCCTGCGCGGCGCGGATATAGTCAAAATTGCGGGTCCGTAAAAACTCGGCGCGCACCACGCCCACCAGACTCATCCAGCCAAACAGCACGGTTATGGCCAGCAGCCACCAGAAGTTAGGCTGCACTACGCTGGAAAGTAAAATAATCAGAAACAGGGTCGGCATCCCCGACCAGACTTCGATGAGACGTTGCCCCCATAAATCGACTTTGCCGCCATAATAGCCCTGTAGCGCGCCCGCCAGTACGCCCATGACGCTGGAGCAAATTGTTAACATCAGGCCGAATAAAATAGAAATGCGGGTGCCGTACAGGATGCGGGCGAAAACGTCGCCGCCATTCGCATCGGTGCCCAGCCAGTTTTTCGCCGAAGGCGGGGAGGGGAAAGGCTGCGTGGTGGCAAAATTAATGGTATTGGCGCCAAAGCGTACGGGGGCCCACAACACCCAGCCCCGATTCTCAAGCTGCCGTTGTAGCCAGGGGTCCTGATAGTCTGCCGTTGTCGCCAGCGGGCCGCCGAAATCGCGCTCGCTGTAATTTTTTACCAGCGGAAAATACCACTGGCCTTCATAGCGCACCAGCAATGGCTTATCGTTAGCAATCAGTTCCGCGCATAAGCTCAGGCTGAACACTACCAGGAAAATCCATAGTGACCAGTAGCCCCGGCGATTATGGCGGAAACGCGCCCAGCGGGCCTGATTGACCGGGCTTAATCGCGGCATTATCGTCCCTCAAAATCAATGCGTGGATCGACCAGCGTATAGCTGATATCGCTCAGGATATTCAGTAATAAGCCAATCAGGGTAAAGATATAAAGCGTGCCGAACATCACCGGATAGTCGCGCGAAACGGTTGCTTCATAACCCAGCAGCCCCAGGCCGTTGAGCGAGAACATGACTTCAATTAGCAGCGAGCCGGTGAAAAACATACTGATAAAAGTGGCGGGAAACCCGGCGATCACCAGCAGCATGGCGTTACGAAAAACATGTTTCCAGAGAATGTTTTTTTCACTCACGCCTTTAGCGCGAGCGGTAACGACATACTGTTTACGCACCTCGTCGAGAAACGAATTTTTCGTCAGCATCGTCAGGGCGGCAAAACCGCCGATGACGGTCGCCAACACCGGTAGCGTAATATGCCACAAATAATCGGTGATTTTCTGGTACCACGGTAACGTGTCAAAGTTGGCGGAGACCAGGCCACGTAGCGGAAAGATATCGTAGTAGCTGCCGCCGGCAAAAAAGACGATTAATAAAATAGCGAACAGAAAGGCGGGGATCGCATAACCGATAATGATAAACGCGCTGCTCCACACATCAAAGCGACTGCCGTTATGGACGGCTTTGCGGATCCCCAGCGGGATAGACACCAGATAAATAATCAGCGTGCTCCATAATCCCAGGGTAATGGAGACGGGAAGACTATCTTTGATCAGCGTTAGTACGGATGCGCTGCGAAACATACTGTCGCCGAAGTCAAAAGAGAGATAGTCCCGTAGCATCTTGAAATAACGCTCATGCAGCGGTTTGTCGAAGCCGTAGCGATGGGTGATCTCCGCGATCACCTCCGGATCGAGTCCCCGGCCGCCGCGATAATGGCTGTCGCTGATATTGCCGACGCCGGTTTGCGCATGACTGGCGCGAACGCCTTCGCCGCTGGCGCCGGGCAACGCGCCGCCCTGGCCAAATTCAATCGCGGCAATAGCCTGATCGACAGGGCCACCGGGAGCGATCTGCACGATAAAAAAGTTAATGGTAATAATGGCCCATAGCGTGGGGATCACCAGTAACAGACGGCGGATAAGATAGGCGCCCATTGATTCTTACTACCTCCTGGCTGCCGGTAGTTTGGCGGCTTTGTTGACATCATACCACCAGGTATCTAACCCGATGGTATATACCGGGCGAATCGCCGGATGGGAGAATTTATCCCACCAGGCGAGCCTGTCTTGCGCCATATACCACATCGGCAGCATGTAATAGTTCCAGGTCAGCACGCGATCCAGCGCCCGTCCCAGCGGCACCAGTTTCGCTTTATCACCCTGCGCTGCGATAATTTGCGCGATCAGTTTATCCACCACCGGGCTTTGTACGCCGGGAGCGTTATAACTGGAGTCAATGTATTCCGACGCCCATGAGATTTGTAGATCGGAGCTGGGCCAGGGCATCGCCCGCCATAGCCTCGGCATCATGTCATAGTCGCGGCTACGCATCCGGTTGGTGAGTTGAGAATTATCAACCTGACGGATAGTCATCGTAATGCCCAGACGCTGAAGATTATGCTGGAAGGGCAGAACCCACTGGCTATTACTGCTGGCAGGAAGGAGAAGTTCAAACGTCAGAGGCTTACCGGTGACGCTATTGACCCGTTGCTGTCCGTTGATCACCCATCCGGCCTGCGTCAACAAGGCGTCAGCTTTAAGAAGATTTTCGCGATCGTAGCCGTCGCCGTTAGAGACCGGCGGCTGATAGATCTGAGTGAAGACTTCAGGAGGAAGATCTTTTTTCATCGGTGCGAGTAATACCAGTTCATCGGCGTCAGGGTAATTTCTGGCGGCGTACTCGGTATTCTGGAAGTAACTGTTGGTTCGGCTCCAGGCATTATAGAACAGCGCTTTATTCATCCACTCAAAATCGAAGGCTAGGGTGACGGCTTCACGTACCCGCCGGTCTTTAAATACCGGGCGCTGAATGTTAAAGGCCAGCCAGCGTGTGTCCTGCGCCGACTCGTTTTTCTGCTCTTCTTTAATGATGTAATGATTATCGAAATTTTTACCGATGTAGCGCGTTGCCCAGTTTTTAGCGTCGTTTTCCAGCCGTAGATCAAATGCGCCCGCTTTAAACGCCTCGAAAGCGACATTGTCATCAAGGTAGTAATCGTAGCGGATAGTGTCGAGGTTAAAACGTCCACGATTGACCGGCAGATTAGCCGCCCAGTAGTTTTTGACGCGTGAATAGACAATGTACTGGCCCATTTTCCACTGAGTAATCCGGTATGGCCCGCTGGCTAAGGGCGGCGTTGAAAGTGGATCGCTGAGTTTGTGATTTTTCCAGAATTTTTCGGGCATGATCGGTAGTGAAAACAGACTAAGCATGTCTTCTTTACCAGGCTTCGCCAGCTCAATTCGCACGGTTAAAGGCGCAATCGCCTTCACGGTAGTACCTTTATAGACCAGACGGAACTGCGGTACGCCTTCGGTCATAAACTTATGAAAGGTAAAGGCCACATCGCGGGCGGTAATGGGCGTGCCATCGTGAAAACGAGCGCGGGGGTTAATCGAGATTTCCACCCAGGAATAGTCGGCGGCATAGCGGGCATGGTCGGCAATCAGCGGGTAATAGCTTCCGGGTTCATCATCCGAGGTGGTAAAAAGCGTATCGTAAAGGGCTTCGGTACGTACGCCGGGATTGCCGCGCAGCGAATAGCGATTGAAATTATCGAACGTACCAATGGCGGAAAGCGTCATCTGACCGCCTTTCGGCGCAGCAGGATTCACATAATCAAAGTGATCAAAGTTAAAAGCATACTTAGGTTCGCCGAGTACGGCGAAAGCGTAGCTTTCTTTGATTTCCTGGGCCTGGGCGCCAGCGCTAACCAGTGCGACAAGCAGAAGCATTACGCGCGCAATCATCTGAAGGCGGTTTCCTTATCGTATTGCCCGCTGCAAACCGGCAGGCGTTTCGCTGAATAATAAGTGACGTTGCGTCTGATGTGAATCCGTTAAAACCGTAAGGGGACTACCATTCAGGCACGGAAGGCGCCGACATCCACAGCACGAAATCTTTTAGGGGTAAAGGACGGCTAATCCAGTACCCCTGCAAGTAATTAACACCGTGATCGCGTAGCCAACGGGCCTGCTCCGGCGTTTCAACGCCCTCGGCCACCGTCAGCATATTCAGGCGTCTGGAGAGCGTCAGCACGGTATCCAGAACCGGAGACGTGACGGTTTCCGTGCCGATCGCCTGGATAAAACCGCGATCGATTTTCAGATAATCTAAAGTAAATCGCTCCAGATAAATCAGGGCGCTATGGCCTGTACCGAAATCATCTATAGCGATTTCAAACCCGGCGGAATGCAGCCATTCGAACAGTTTGGCCGCTTCATACTGCTGGAGCATATCGCGTTCAGTGATTTCCAGCACGATATGAAAATGGTGCGCGGGCAGGGCGTCCCTGAGCCGGTGCATATCCTCTTTAAAACTGTCGCTGTGCAGATGTTCCGGCGCGATGTTAATGCCAAATTTGGCACCGACGGGCATCACCTTCTGTAGCGTGGGCGCGTCGCGGGCGATCAGCTCGAACAGATGCTGCGTTAACGGTACGATAAGTTGCTGCGCTTCGGCATAGTGGATAAAGGCATCCGGCGGAATCTCGCCTGCCGTAGGGTGACGCCAGCGCAGTAAGACTTCAAGCCCGGTGACGCTTAGCGTACGAGTATCGACGACGGGCTGATAAACCACATAAAACTGCTCGTGTTTGATCGCCGTTAAAATCTCTTTGCCCGGTCGCGTCCGGAGGGCATAGATAAAGTAACAGATAAACCCCGCTACGATGCCGCTAATGCAGCCCAGCATCAACGCATACCACAAGTCATTGTAGGTCCAGCTATCGGCATAAAGCTGTATTTTAAGCGGCAGGCCGTTGATAGTTGCCTGTCGTGAAGGCGTGCCCGGCAGCTCCGCGACGGTCAGCAGACGCGAAGAAAAGGTCGACAGCGCGGTATTGCCGACAATCAGCGCGATGCCGTTAAAATCGTCCTGGCGCGTGGTATAGAGTAAGTAGGGCGTCAGGTTAATATTCAGCGATGTGAATACGCCGCTGTCATTTAATAATGGGTTTCGATACCAAATCACCATTGTCGGTTTGTTGGGCATCATTGGCGTGCCGGGCAGAATCGCCATAGCAACGTCTTTGCGGATATCTATATCCGGTACCAGTTGCTGAAGCGGCATATTCATGGCGCCAGTGGCGGAAGAGCAGAACACTTTTTTATCTTTAATCAATAAGAAGGCGCGGACATTAAGGCTAAAAGCGGCTCTTGAGGTGAGTTCTGCGCCAACCTGCTGACAGGTGTTGATCGTCAACGGCTGAAGAATATCGGTGGTGGCTTTCAGGTCGGCGAAATAGCTGGCCAGGTAATGTTGTACATCAGAAAGGAGCGTATTGTATTTAACATCCCGTTTATGCCACGACAGGAAAAATTGCAGGCTACCAATAAGTAATGCTGCCGCCATCCCCGTAATGATACAGGTAAGCAGGATTTTCCGACCGGAAGAGGAGTCGCGTGTTAGCATAATTCCTGGTGTGACCTGAAAAGGCGGATGCCGGTTAAACTGGTTGATTTATAAGACTATAGCCTGGATTACCCCGGATAGTCATGCTTTTCTGTGATGCGCAGGAAAGCGTATTGTCGCAGTAGTCGTTGGCGGAAACGACCTGAATGTCTGATGGCGCTATGTTTATCAGGCCTATGTTCGTGTGTTGTAGGCTGGATAAGAGGCGACACGTCGCTATTCGGTAAAACGGGTTCAGAAGGGATAATAAGCAAAAGCACTGCCGAAGCAGTGCTTTTTATGCCGTCTCATCAGGTAAGCCAAGGGAGGTGCTGCCTGATGAAGATTAACTGCGGCTCAGAACTCGACGCGCTTCATTGTAGCGTTTTTTCCAGTACGGTTCGTTCATACTGGAGATAATGACGCCGCTACTGGTAGACGCATGGACAAACTGGTTATTGCCGATATAAATACCGACATGGCGACCAGTGGAACCGGCGCGGAACAGAACCAGATCGCCCGTACGCAGGTTATTGCGTGAAACTGCTTTGCCCATTTCCTGCTGTTCATAGGTTGAACGCGGAAGCTCTAAACCAAACTGTTCACGGAAGGTGCGCTGTACAAAGCTGGAACAGTCGACGCCTTTCTTAGTGCTGCCGCCCAGGCGGTAACGCACGCCTTTCCAGTCAGCATACTGATCCATAATCCGCGACTTAACGTCGAGGTTACGCACCATATTTTCAAATTCATCCTGAGAGGCTTGCAGTGAAGAGCTATCGCTATTGCCCACAGCATGCGTCTCAGAATGCATATTCTTTGCGGTATTGGTGGTTGTGCTACAAGCAGAAAGCAGAACCGCAACTGCAATCGCAGGAATCCCGCGCAAAATATATCTCAAAATCGGTTGAGATTTGACCATGTTGTTTGTTTTCCCTTGAAGTCCTTAACGATAAATATCGTTATAAAAATGCCAAACGTGATGAGACTAATTACCTGCACAGCTTGAGACAATTCTTTGTGCACAAATCTGTGGCGGAACGCACAAATTTATTCGCAATGAGAATAATTATCTGGCGAGGCAAAACGAGTTTGAGATTACCCGATTGTTGCTGTCATTGCGAGCGATTTCGCGTGATTTTTTATAAGAATTTATGATACGAAAAGTGAACTATCAGCACGGGTCAAATTAAGCGCAAATCGTTTAAAAATCGTGCAACCCGTTCATTTTGAAGAGGAATAATATGACCGAAAAATGATGGGCTGGGGAAATATCATCATAAATTACCTTCAACGATGTAAAACTATCGCTGAAGGTAATGTTAATTACATAGGTTATTTGTTTAAAATTTGTTTATTTCCGCCCGGGAGATAATTCTCAAAAAGCGCTATCGCCCGGTCGCTGAGCGGGGTCATCAGCCACCAGGGGAGGCCAATCAAAATAACCGTGAGCGACCCGACCACAATATCGGTGAACCAGTGAGCGCCAATCATAACGCGCGGAAACGCGAAAACCACAAATATAATAAGGGCGATAATCCCCGCAGTTTTGCCGAAATAACGCAGCATAAAGGCGGAAAATATCAGCAGCATCATACCGTGATCGCCTGGGAAACTGTCTTTTGACGCGTCTTTTGTCGGGATGTGCAGCAACTCGCTGACGCGATAAATATGCTCAAAAGAGAGCGTTGGGCTGGCGCGCTTGACGGGGATCAGCGCCTGACCGAGTTGGTTAAGCACCACCGCTGTTAGCAGCATGACCAATCCGATTATCACAATGCGCCGCCGGCCCGATGCGTTTTCTTTTAGCCAGAAACTGAGCATCAGTCCGCCCATCGCCAGCAGCGAACAACCGTCAAACGCCCGATTATTGGTAATAGCGACCCACCAGAGGAACGCGTGGCTTTCCACCAGTTTCTGGTTAAAGAAGTGGAATATGCCGGAATCAATGGTGAACCAGAAGCCGTGATTGACGGGAAGATACCATGACAAAAACAGCGCCAGACCGGCGGCATTAAGCAGAATTATCAAGGAATAGCGGGTTTTCATCGTCATTTCGCCATAGTTTTTAAACGGTGGCAACCTTACGCGTGCGTCGCTAAACGAAGCTTCAACAAGGCCGTCTGTAACGTATTCCAGTCGGTTTCTGTGTTTGAGATAAGTTCAACCCGGCTATCCGGCGGCGCGACACTCTGTGTTTCGATGTGCAGGTCATCGCCCTGGCGATTGATGCGTACCAGCCCCTCTTGTATGCGCATAACGCCTTTCACCCGGCCCACCGGCGCCAGACGCGCCCATTCAAGGAGGCCAATGGTGTCAAACACGGTATCGGCATCGAAAATCCAGCCGCAGGCCTGATGACCCTGTCCGCTATTGAGGCTGCGTCGCCAGCGCTGCTGGGCGGGCAGATTTAGCGCGGCGAGTCCTTTTTTACTGGTATGAGTGTGAGAATGCGCGGCGCTGGTCGGCAGTTCCGCCAGATTTTGTCGCGGTAAATCCAGAAGCTTACCGTCTATCTGTCCATGTTCGGTATGAATCAGTTGACGATCGCCGCCGTACTGTCGCCACCACTGTTGCAGGGCGGCATCGCTCTGCGCCGTGGCGCGATCGGTCTTATTGGCGATGATAATATCGGCTGAGGCGAGCTGATCGCGGAAATTTTCATTGACGACACTCTGTTGGTCCAGTAGCAGACGAGGGTCCAGGATGCAGAGCGTGGCGCGTAAATCAATCCACGGCTCATAAACCGGCGCAGTTAATAAATCCAGAATCTGTTTTGGGTGCCCCAGTCCGGTTGGTTCAATCAGCAACCGGTCAGGTTTACCCTGGCGCAGCAGCGTGTTGAGCCCCACCTGCATAGGCAATCCATTGACGCAGCACATGCAGCCGCCGGGGATCTCTTTTAGCAGTGCGCCGCTGTCGGCAAGCAGCGCGCCGTCAATACCCACTTCACCAAATTCATTAACCAGGACGGCCCACTTTTCAGCCGGATCTTTATGAGCTAATAAATGAAGGATAGAGGTGGTTTTTCCGCTACCGAGAAATCCAGTAATAAGATTGGTTTTGGTCACGTCAGCTCCAGAATATTGATACAACATAACAACTTTAATAATCCTGGCGAATAAACGTGAAAAAGAGAAGCGCTGAGTTGACGAAGTCGTGCTTCTGCCATCTTAAGAGCAGAAAATGTTAAATTTTTAACGTTTCTCTTTCCTGGTGCAGAACAGTCAATAAAGAAAAGGGTCAGACTGCGCCCTGGGGCGCAGCCGAAAAATGCGAAACTTAATCCGCGCGCCCCATATAACGGCGCTCTTCGATATGAATGCGGATTTTCTCACCTGCGCTCAGGTATTCGGGAACCTGAATCACCAGACCGGTGCTTAATGTCGCGGGTTTGTTACGTGCGCTGGCGGACGCTCCTTTAATACCCGGCGCGGTTTCGACGATTTCCAGATCCACGGTCTGCGGAAGCTCTAGCGCCAGCAGTTGGCCGTCCCAGGTCAGAACCTGCATATCCGGCATTCCGCCTTCAGGCATAAACAGCAACTCTTCTTCAATCTGATCTTTGGTGAAGGTATACGGCGTATAGTCTTCTTTATCCATGAACACATATTCGTTGCCATCGACATAAGAAAAGTCAACGCCGCGACGGCTCAGGGTGACGGTATCAACGATATCGTCGCCTTTGAAACGTTCTTCCACTTTCAGACCGGTGCGGACATCGGAAAAACGCATTTTATACAGTGTGGCGGCGCCACGGGCGGTAGGCGACTGAATGTCGATATCTTTCACAATCAGCAATTTGCCGTTGTAGTTCAGTACCATACCCTTTTTGATTTCGTTCGCTCTTGGCATCGAGGAGATCCTGTTGTAGAGATTATCTAAAATATCGCGTAAAACTACTCGCGCCGGGCCGTCCAGGCAAGTGGAATTGTCACTTTTGCTGGTGCAAAAAAGGTGATACTGTTCGCCCGCTTTCCGCTCCGCGTTCAACGAGAATACGCGATGGCATGTCGCCCGGAGGGGGGAAGTGTGCTGTGTTGTCCCTTCTGTTTCCAGCCTTGTCTTCGGAATGTCTGAGGGCAGGCCTGATCATGATGACGTCCACATTTTAAATCTGGATTTTTCTTTGGACAAATTCTGTTATCTTTCATTTGGTTATAAATAGAGGGCTGAGCATGGACTGTCGTAGCGGTTGTGGCGCTTGCTGTATTGCGCCTTCAATTTCGTCGCCGATACCCGGAATGCCGTATGGCAAGCCGATGAATACCAGATGCGTGCAGCTTTCGGAAGATAACTTGTGCCTTATCTTTGGCTCGCCTTTACGCCCAAAAGTGTGCTCTGGTTTGCAACCGACAGGGGACATGTGTTTAACGACCCGGGAAGAGGCCATTATTTATTTGCTGGAACTCGAGCAGAAAACCTTACCATGAGCTAAGCCGTTTTTGATAAACGTGCAGGGGCTTACGTTATATCCCGAAATAGTCTGCAAAAGCTGCGCCTCAAATTACCTCCTTTTACCATTAAATAGCGTAATACATGATTCCCTTATTTCGTGGCTTCTGAAGCGGTAGATGCCGCCGCTCAACCCCGTTGGTGCCTGAACGTGTACCGAATAAACCGTCACATAAAACAAAAACGATCAATTTTATTTATACGATAGTTTTTATCTATTAAAAAGAGGAATTTTGATCGATTTTAATTATTTATAACGATCGATATCATGAATTTGATAGTTTATATCTATCATTGATGTATTTACCGATCGATATAACCAGTGTGAATGTGTTGTTATTTTCCTTTAAAATACTCGAATTCTTATGTGTGGGTTTTATCTTATGAAGAAATATACGTTCGCAGCCAGGGCGTTTATTTTTACGCTGGTGTTGCTTTTTGTTATTTCAGTATTCGGGTTGACTATTAGCGTTTTAAAAGGGATGTGAAATGCGGGGAGAAAATAGTGAAATTGATTTAGTCGACGTTTCCTTATTCCTTATAAGAAAATGGCTAAGTATGGTGATCGCTACCTTTATTTTTGTCGCCATTGGCTATGTTTTTGTGAGCGTGCAGCATGATACAAAGGTTGTGAGTATTACGATCAAACCTAATCTGGATACGCCTGCTACCTATGCGTTATGTGGCTATACTAATGATATTCAATGTAAAACAACGGTTATCCTTAACCAGTTTAGCCGTTTCTTGCCTGCGAACTATAAAAATAAAATAAGTTTTGACGCGAAAAACCAGCTTGTCCTTTTTAAGGCGCAGGGGAGGGAAGAAAGCGTCAATAATATTATTTCCACCCTGAAAAATAGTGTCGATAAAATGGCAGCATGGTATATCGATGACGGTGACATTAAACGTTATAGCGTGCATAAAAATATGTTACAAACGGAAACATATGCAAAGCTATCATTGTTGTCGGAGGCGGTTAAAAATAATGCTAACATTGAAGTGATAGATGTTGCTGTTACACCAAAATATAAGATGCGGCTGGTGTTGGTCCTTTGCGGGCTGATGGGCGTAATTTTCTCAATAACCGGTCTTTTATGTAGGAGGGCGCTAACAGAATATCGTATTGAGAAAAAGACAATGAATGACCGCGCATGAACATTGCGCAGAGATAAACTCTGCGCTGAAATGTGTCGAAGAGTAAAAGTATCAGGCTTGCAAGTTAAACATCTTTAATACGCGCCAGGCAGAACATGGTGGCGACAATCATGACTAACGCAAACCAGAAGACCGCATGGTAATTCCAGATTTCTGCGGCGATTCCCGCCAGCGAACCGGCAATGATCCAGCCGACGCGAATGGTATTGGTATACAGCGTGGTGGCTGAACCCGCCTGGCCTGGCATCAGATCCTGAAAATAGAGCATGCCAATCCCGCCAAGAATGCCGATGTAAATCGCGTTCAGCAACTGCAAGCCGAGCAACGTTGCCGGTGCGTGCGCCAGCAACATACCCGCATAAAAGCACAGTCCGGCGACAACGGCGATGCACATTAACAGGCGTTTTCCCAGCCGTTTGGCGAAGTAACCTGCAATCAGCATTGTGGGAATCTCCAGCCCGGCGGCGGTGCCCATCATCACGCCTGCAAGTTTTTCCGGAAGATGCAGCTCATTGATGATAAACAGCGGCATATTAATGATATACAGGCTGTTAGTTCCCCACATTAACGTACAGATGACAAACAGCAACAGCGTATCGCGGCGATTACGACGCGGTGCTTCCAGCGTGCCGGTCGCCAGCGGCGCATCTTTGCGCATTGACGGTAAAAAGAACCACACTATGACGCCGCAGACGATAAAAGCTACCGCCGCGCTCAAATACATCACCGTAAAGCTAAAACCCATCGCCAGCGCATAGGCCAGCGGCGGCCCAATGACCCAGGCCAATGAGACCTGGGCGCGGAGGATTGAGCTGAACATCACCGCTTCACGACCTGTACGATCGGCATGTTCACGGGCGAGCGCAAACATCTGCGGGTTGGCGGTAGAGCCGAAGCTACTGAGAAAGACGCCGATAAACAGCAAAATAAAGTAGTTGCGGTTCCAGGCAAACAGCACGCAGGCCAACATGCCCAGCACGCAACAGAAAACGATCAGTTTTTTGCGATCGCCTTTTTTATCTGAGCGACCCGCCAGAAACTGGCTCACGATAATGCCGATAACCGCGCTGCCGGTAAAAAAGAATCCCACCATGCCGGGACGGGCGTGAACCTCATCCGTCAGAAAAATACTGAGCGTCGGCGCCTGTAGCGCACCGGCAATACCGGTGAGAAAAGCGACGATCAAAAAGGCGGTAGACGCCAGGTCAAACGATTTAGGCGCAGCGGCGGCGGGACTGTTGTGCATGTTTCTATATCAGTGGTGTGAAGAGAGGCGGAGTTTACGCTGCCCGTCAGAAAATAAACAGGCGTCTGAATCAAAATCGACACGAAAAATCAAAATAGCATTCCAGTTTGTTACCAGGGGGGTGCTGACGCAAGCTGAAAGAAAAAAGCTGAAGCCTTTTATGCGTCAGCTATTGAGGGTCTGTTGGAGAAAAAATGTGCTTCACCTCAAAAAATTGCTACAAAACCGGTAACTTTTCTTGCGTGCTGAAGCAGAAAGATCCAGACTTCTTGAAACGTTTCAGCGCGATCTGGTTTTTTTGATAACTCAGATTGGCGCTTTTTTTCTCATAGTGGCTGAATCGTTTCAATTCAGCAGGAGAGGAGACACATGTTCCAGTTATCGGTTCAGGACATTCATCCGGGCGAGCAGGCCGGAAATAAAGAAGAGGCCATTCGGCAAATCGCCGCCGCGTTAGCGCAGGCGGGGAATGTGGCGGGCGGCTATGTTGACGGTATGCTGGCGCGCGAACAGCAAACCTCGACCTTTCTTGGCAATGGTATTGCGATTCCCCATGGCACAACAGACACGCGCGATCAGGTGCTGAAAACCGGCGTCCAGGTCTTTCAATTTCCGCAGGGCGTTACCTGGGGAGAAGGCCAGGTCGCCTACGTGGCGATTGGTATTGCCGCCAGTTCGGACGAACACCTTGGCCTGCTGCGTCAGCTGACGCATGTGCTGAGCGATGACTCCGTGGCTGAACAGCTGAAATCCGCGACAACGGCGGAAGAGCTGCGCGCATTGCTGATGGGCGAGAAGCAAAGTGAACAATTAAAACTTGATAACGAGACGATGACGCTGGATGTCATCGCCAGCTCGCTGGTCACATTGCAGGCGCTAAATGCGGCGCGTCTGAAAGAGGCGGGAGCGGTTGATGCGGCGTTCGTCGCAAAAACGATTAACGATAGTCCGATGAATCTGGGACAAGGCATCTGGCTGAACGACAGCGCGGAAGGCAATTTGCGCAGCGCTGTTGCGGTAAGCCGTGCGACCCAGGCGTTTGACGTAGAGGGTGAAAAAGCAGCCTTATTAGTCACTGTCGCGATGAACGACGAGCAGCCGATTGCCGTGTTAAAACGCCTCGGCGACCTGTTGCTGAACAATAAAGCCGATCGTCTGCTGAGCGCCGACGCCGCGACGCTGCTGGCGTTGCTGACCAGTGATGATGCGCTGACGGATGACGTACTGAGCGCGGAATTTGTAGTGCGTAATGAGCATGGTCTCCATGCCCGTCCGGGCACCATGCTGGTGAATACGATTAAACAATTTAACAGTGAAATTACCGTGACAAACCTTGATGGAACCGGCAAACCGGCAAACGGACGTAGTCTGATGAAAGTGGTGGCGTTAGGCGTGAAGAAAGGCCATCGTCTGCGCTTTACCGCGCAGGGTGAAGATGCTGAACAGGCGCTGAAAGCGATTGGCGATGCGATCGCCGCCGGTCTCGGGGAGGGCGCATAATGAGCAGGCGTGTCGCCACCATTACCCTTAATCCGGCTTACGATCTGGTTGGGTTTTGCCCTGAAATCGAACGCGGCGAAGTGAACCTGGTGAAAACCACGGGTCTGCACGCGGCGGGCAAAGGCATTAACGTTGCCAAAGTGCTGAAAGACTTAGGCATCGACGTCACCGTCGGCGGTTTTCTCGGTAAAGATAACCAGGACGGTTTTCAGCAATTATTCAGCGAACTGGGCATCGCTAACCGCTTTCAGGTGGTTCAGGGCCGGACCCGCATCAACGTGAAGCTGACGGAAAAAGATGGCGAAGTGACCGACTTCAACTTTTCCGGCTTTGACGTGACCCCCGCAGACTGGGAACGCTTTGTTAACGACTCCCTGAGCTGGCTGGGCCAGTTCGATATGGTCTGCGTCAGCGGTAGCTTACCGGCTGGCGTGAGTCCGGAAGCGTTCACCGACTGGATGACGCGTCTGCGCAGCCAGTGTCCATGCATTATCTTTGATAGTAGCCGTGAAGCGTTAGTCGCCGGTCTTAAAGCTGCGCCGTGGCTGGTGAAACCGAATCGCCGCGAACTGGAAATTTGGGCGGGTCGTAAGCTCCCGGAAATGAAAGATGTGATTGATGCGGCGCACGCGTTACGCGAACAGGGTATCGCCCATGTGGTGATTTCGCTGGGGGCGGAAGGCGCGCTGTGGGTTAACGCCTCAGGAGAATGGATCGCTAAACCACCGGCGGTTGACGTGGTAAGTACCGTCGGCGCAGGCGATTCCATGGTTGGCGGATTGATTTACGGCCTGCTGATGCGCGAGTCCAGCGAACATACGCTGCGTCTGGCGACGGCGGTTGCCGCGCTGGCGGTCAGCCAGAGCAATGTGGGTATTACCGATCGTCCTCAGTTGGCCGCAATGATGGCGCGTGTCGACTTACAACCGTTTAACTGACAGCAGGAGAGGCATAATGAAAACGCTGCTGATAATTGACGCTAATCTCGGCCAGGCTCGCGCTTACATGGCGAAAACCCTGCTTGGAGCGGCGGCGCATAAAGCAAATCTGGAAATTATCGACAATCCGAATGATGCTGAGCTGGCGATCGTATTGGGCGAATCTCTGCCGAACGACAATGCTTTGAACGGCAAAAAGGTTTGGCTGGGGGATATTGGCCGCGCCGTCGCGCATCCGGAACTGTTTCTGAGTGAAGCCAAAAGCCATGCGACCCCTTACAGCGCCCCTGCTGCGGCTGCTCCTGCGGCGAGCGGCGGTCCGAAACGCGTGGTCGCGGTAACGGCCTGCCCGACCGGCGTCGCTCATACTTTTATGGCGGCTGAAGCCATTGAAACAGAAGCGAAAAAACGCGGCTGGTGGGTAAAAGTCGAAACGCGCGGCTCCGTGGGGGCCGGCAATGCCATCACCCCGGAAGAGGTGGCGGAAGCGGATTTAGTGATTGTGGCGGCGGATATCGAAGTGGATCTGGCGAAGTTTGCCGGTCTCCCAATGTACCGCACGTCGACCGGCCTGGCGCTGAAAAAGACGGCGCAGGAGCTGGATAAAGCCGTAGCGGAAGCGACGCCGTATCAACCGGCGGGTAAGGCATCGCAAGCGGCGACCGAAGGGAAGAAAGAGAGCGCTGGCGCATACCGGCATCTGTTGACGGGCGTTTCTTACATGCTGCCTATGGTGGTTGCCGGGGGACTGTGTATTGCGCTTTCCTTCGCTTTTGGTATTGAAGCCTTTAAGGTGCCGGACACGCTGGCGGCGGCGCTGATGCAGATTGGCGGCGGTTCGGCGTTTGCGCTGATGGTGCCGGTACTGGCGGGTTATATCGCTTTCTCCATCGCGGATCGCCCAGGCCTTACGCCAGGTCTGATTGGCGGTATGCTGGCGGTTAGCACCGGTTCCGGTTTTATCGGCGGGATCATTGCCGGCTTCCTTGCCGGGTATATGGCGAAGCTTATCAGTACCAAACTGAAACTTCCGCAAAGTATGGAAGCGCTGAAGCCAATCCTGATCATCCCGTTAATTTCCAGTCTGGTGGTGGGGCTGGCGATGATTTACCTGATCGGTAAACCGGTTGCCGGGATTCTGGAAGGGCTCACCCACTGGCTGCAAACCATGGGAACCGCAAACGCGGTACTGTTGGGCGCGATTCTCGGCGGGATGATGTGTACCGACATGGGCGGCCCGGTGAACAAAGCGGCGTATGCGTTTGGCGTTGGTCTGCTGAGTACGCAAACTTACGCGCCGATGGCGGCGATCATGGCCGCAGGTATGGTACCGCCGTTAGCGCTGGGTCTGGCAACGATGGTGGCGCGTCGTAAGTTCGACAAAGCGCAGCAGGAAGGCGGTAAAGCGGCGTTGGTGCTGGGGCTGTGCTTTATCACTGAAGGCGCTATTCCGTTTGCGGCACGCGACCCGATGCGTGTACTGCCGTGCTGTATCGTTGGCGGCGCGTTGACCGGGGCTATTTCTATGGCGGTAGGCGCAAAATTGATGGCGCCGCATGGCGGTCTGTTTGTTCTGCTTATCCCAGGCGCAATTACGCCGGTATTGGGATACCTGCTGGCAATTGTGGCCGGTACGCTGGTGGCAGGGCTGGCTTATGCCGTCCTGAAACGTCCGGAGACGGAAGTCGCGGCAAAAGCGGCATAAGAGAAACACGCTAAAAAAGGCAGAGCGCGCTCTGCCTTTTTTATTACCTGAAGAACATTGAGCGTCAGGCCACCGCTTCGGCAATTTGCTGGGCTTTTAACCACGCAATCTCTTCCGCCCAGATATCAGGATTGATGGTCTCCAGTATCAGCGGAATACCGTCAAAACGCGCATCCTGCATAATCCAACGAAACGCATCGTGGCCGATATTGCCTTCACCCAGACTGTGATGGCGGTCAACGCGGCTACCGAAGGCGCTTTTGGCGTCGTTCAGGTGCATTCCGCGCAAATACTGAAATCCGACAATTTTCCCGAATTCGGCGAACGTTTTTTCGCACGCCTCTGGCGTACGCAGATCGTATCCGGCGGCAAAGGCATGGCAGGTATCGATACAGACGCCAACGCGCGACTTATCTTCCACGCCGTCGATGATGGTGGCTAACTGTTCAAACTCAAACCCCAGATTACTGCCCTGACCGGCTGTATTTTCGATAACCGCCGTAACGCCCTCGGTCTGCGCGAGGGCAATATTGATGGATTCCGCGATCCGCGCCAGGCAATCCTCCTGTGCAATCTGCATCAGATGGCTACCGGGATGAAAATTAAGCAAGGTTAAGCCGAGTTGTTCACAGCGCTGCATTTCATCGAGAAAGGCATCGCGTGATTTTTCCAGCGCTTCACTGACCGGATGGCCCAGATTAATCAGGTAACTATCGTGGGGAAGAATTTGCGCCGCCGAGAAATGATACTTTTCACAGGCGATTTTAAAGTCATCAATGACCTGGGGAGTAAGGGGGGCGGCACGCCACTGACGCTGGTTTTTTGTGAAAAGCGCAAAGGCCGTTGCGCCAATTTCAGCCGCGCGGGCAGGGGCGTTAGCCAGACCGCCAGCAGCGCTGACGTGCGCTCCGATGTATTTCATAAAAGACTCCTGTTAAACCCGCTAACGGTTCATTACGAACGCTATGATAACGGGTTAACAGGCGTGAAACGTAATAATTTATGCGATAAGGCTATGGATTAGGACGTTAATGGCGCCACCGCCAATAATCAGCCAGGCGAATAATGCCAGCGCCATCAGCAGCGGTTTCGCCCCCGCTTTTTTCAATGCGCTAACGTGAGTGGTCAGACCCAACGCCGCCATCGCCATCGCCAGCAGCACTGTGTCCAGCGTCACCAGCATATCCACTACGGCTTTCGGCAGCAGGTGGAAAGAGTTGAAGATCGCCACTACGATGAAGAAAATAGCAAACCACGGAATGGTAATTTTGCTTTTTTCCGCGCCGGTCGCCGGTGAAAGCTGTTTAACGCGTGCCGCCAGAATGATCAGGAACGGCGCCAGCATCATGACACGCAGCATCTTAGCGATAACTGCCGCATTTTCCGCATCCGGGCTAACGGCATGACCCGCTGCGACCACTTGCGCGACTTCATGCATGGTTGAGCCGATATAGATGCCGTAAGTTTCCGGGCTGAACCAGTGCGCCAGCAGCGGATACATTGCCGGGTAAAGGAAAATAGCGATGGTGCCGAAAATAACGACAGTCGCGACGGCTACAGTAACCTTACTGGCTTCCGCTTTTACCACCGGTTCTGTCGCCAGTACCGCCGCCGCGCCGCAGATACTGCTACCGGCGCCAATCAGCCAGCTGGTATGCCTGTCCAGACCAAAGACTTTTTGGCCTAAGAAGCAGGCCAGCATGAACGTGCTGGAAAGCGTTAATACGTCAATCACAATACCGCTAATACCCACGTCGGCGATTTGTGAAAAGGTAAGGCGGAAGCCGTAAAGGATAATCCCTAAACGCAGTAAATGTTGTTTTGCAAACAGCACGCCGCCGTCGCATTGTTTCCATATTTGTGGATAGACGGTATTCCCGATAACCATACCCAGCAGGATAGCCAGGGTCAGAGCGCTGAACCCCGCGCCTGCAACGGCAGGGATAGCGCCGCCCCACAGGGCGACTCCTGTAATGACGGCGCTCAGAGCGAGCCCCGGTATAAAATGCCACATTGTACGACGATGATTCTGCAAGGTGAGTTCTGTCATAACCTTCTCCTGTATATGGACAATAAGGTTACGGTGATCTGGTTTAAAAATAAAATTGATTATATATTTATAATTAATCTTTATAAGTGGTAAGTGAAACGCTATCGGTGGGATACGACTATGCATATTACGCTACGACAACTTGAAGTGTTTGCTGAAGTACTGAAAAGCGGTTCAACAACCCAGGCGTCGGTCATGCTGTCATTATCGCAGTCCGCCGTTAGCGCCGCGCTCACCGATCTGGAAGGTCAGCTCGGCGTACAGTTGTTTGATCGGGTGGGGAAACGGCTGGTGGTCAACGAACACGGGCGCTTGTTATACCCGCGCGCGCTGGCATTGCTGGAGCAAGCGGTAGAAATTGAGCAGCTATTTCGTGAGGATAACGGCGCGATACGGGTTTATGCCAGTAGCACCATCGGCAATTACATTTTACCCGCCATGATTGCCCGCTATCGCCAGCATTATCCGGCCTTACCGCTGGAACTCAGCGTGGGAAACAGCCAGGACGTGATTAACGCGGTGCTGGATTTTCGGGTTGATATCGGCCTGATTGAAGGACCATGTCACAGTACAGAGATTATTTCTGAGCCGTGGCTGGAAGATGAGCTGGTGGTCTTTGCCGCGCCGTCCTCGCCGCTGACGCAGGGGCCGGTGACGCTGGAACAGCTTGCGGCATCCCCATGGATTTTACGCGAGCGCGGTTCCGGTACGCGGGAAATTGTCGATTATTTGCTGTTGTCGCATTTGCCGCGCTTTCATATGGCGATGGAGTTGGGGAATTCAGAAGCGATCAAACATGCGGTGCGTCATGGACTGGGGATAAGCTGTTTATCGCGCCGGGTGATTGCTGAACAACTCCAGGCGGGAACCCTGGGCGAAGTCGCGGTGCCGTTACCGCGCCTGGTGCGCACGTTGTGGCGTGTTCATCATCGGCAGAAACATCTTTCTAACGCGTTGCAGCGTTTTTTGAGTTACTGTGAATAAAGGTGAAGAGGAGGGCTGCCCGGGCGGCATCGCCATTTTTAGTATCCGCTTACGTATACGTTATTCTCTGCTTTACTTATAATCCGTGGCCGGTCATGAAGGTCTCTTATAACCGCGCATTTGTGTCGGAAGGATAGTATTTCGTCTGTTACAATCGCGCCTCATTTTTTGGATGGATAGCATTTTCACATGGGTTCCAAAACTAAAACCACAGAAGCGCCCGCGCTACGTCGCGAATTAAAGGCGCGTCACCTGACGATGATTGCCATTGGCGGCTCCATCGGGACAGGTCTTTTCGTTGCATCTGGTGCGACAATTTCTCAGGCGGGGCCAGGCGGCGCGCTGTTTTCTTATATTCTGATTGGTTTGATGGTCTACTTCCTGATGACCAGTCTTGGCGAGCTGGCGGCCTATATGCCGGTATCTGGCTCGTTTGCGACATATGGTCAGAACTATGTGGAAGAAGGCTTTGGTTTCGCGCTGGGCTGGAACTACTGGTACAACTGGGCGGTGACTATCGCTGTTGACCTGGTTGCCGCGCAATTGGTGATGGGCTGGTGGTTCCCGGACACGCCGGGCTGGATCTGGAGCGCGCTATTCCTCTGCGTCATTTTCTTGCTGAACTACATTTCCGTGCGCGGTTTTGGCGAAGCGGAGTACTGGTTCTCGTTAATTAAAGTCGCGACCGTTATTATCTTCATCATCGTTGGCGTAGCGATGATTATCGGTATCTTTAAAGGTGTCGAGCCGGTCGGCTGGAGCAACTGGACGACGGGCGATGCGCCTTTTGCTGGCGGTTTTGCGGCAATGATTGGCGTCGCGATGATCGTGGGCTTCTCTTTCCAGGGAACTGAGCTGATTGGTATTGCCGCCGGGGAATCTGAAAACCCGGAGAAGAATATTCCGCGCGCGGTGCGTCAGGTGTTCTGGCGTATTCTGCTGTTTTATGTTTTCGCGATTTTGATTATCAGCCTGATCATTCCTTATACCGATCCAAACCTGCTGCGTAACGACGTCAAAGACATTAGCGTCAGTCCGTTTACCTTAGTGTTCCAGCATGCGGGCTTGTTGTCTGCGGCGGCGATAATGAATGCGGTTATCCTGACGGCGGTACTGTCTGCGGGTAACTCCGGGATGTATGCCTCGACCCGTATGCTCTACACCCTGGCCTGTGACGGTAAGGCCCCGCGTATTTTTGCGAAATTGTCCCGCGGCGGCGTACCGCGCAATGCGCTTTATGCCACCACCGTGATTGCCGGTCTTTGCTTTTTGACCTCAATGTTCGGCAACCAGACGGTCTATCTGTGGCTGTTGAACACCTCCGGTATGACGGGCTTCATCGCCTGGCTGGGGATTGCCATTAGCCATTATCGCTTCCGTCGCGGTTACGTGATACAAGGGTATGATGTGAATGATTTGCCGTACCGTTCCGGGTTCTTCCCGCTGGGGCCGATTTTCGCCTTTGTACTGTGCCTGATTATTACGTTGGGGCAGAACTATGAAGCATTCCTGAAAGATACCATCGACTGGGGCGGCGTCGCGGCGACCTATATCGGTATTCCGCTGTTCCTGCTTATCTGGTTCGGCTACAAGCTGATAAAAGGTACGCATTTCGTGCGCTATAGTGAAATGCACTTCCCGGAACGCGTTAAAAAGTAACGCGGTATTCTCGTCATAGGCCGGATAGGCTTTATGCCGCTATCCGGCACGGACTGCCTGAACCTGACCCTTCTAACCCTCTCATTCGAGAGGGTTTTTTGTTTTTTCTTTATGATTGGTTCAAATGATATAATTATTAACAATTAAATTGATAATTATTATCGTTTGCTTTATCGTTACGCTCGAAATCAGAAAGGATGAAGATTCGGGCGCGACCGTCACTCATGAGCCCGACTCGCCTGCATAAAAAGAGTTCGCCGTGATAACCGTTATCGCAGGCGAAACGTAATGCGTTGTGAGCGATAACCGATTTTTTTTGTCGTATTTACCTCATGGAGAAATGGAATGTTTAGGTTTAACCCTTTCGTTCGGGTAGGGCTTTGTATGTCCGCAGTTACGTTGGCCTGGCCGGTTGCCGCGGCAACGGATGATGGTGAAACCATGGTCGTTACCGCGTCCGCCATCGAACAAAATCTGAAAGATGCGCCAGCAAGTATCAGCGTCATTACCCAGCAAGATTTACAGCGCAGGCCCGTGCAAAACCTGAAAGATGTCCTGAAAGAGGTGCCGGGCGTACAGCTCACTAACGAAGGGGATAACCGTAAAGGCGTGAGTATTCGTGGTCTGGACAGCAGTTATACGCTGATCCTGATCGACGGTAAGCGCGTTAACTCCCGTAACGCGGTCTTCCGCCATAATGATTTTGATCTGAACTGGATACCGGTTGACGCTATCGAACGTATTGAAGTGGTGCGTGGCCCCATGTCCTCGCTGTATGGCTCCGATGCGCTGGGCGGCGTGGTCAACATTATCACCAAAAAAATTGGTCAGAAATGGCACGGCAGCGTCACGGTTGACTCCACTATTCAGGAACATCGCGACCGTGGCGATACTTATAACGGTCAGTTCTTTACCAGCGGTCCGCTGATCGACGGCGTGCTGGGAATGAAAGCCTACGGTAGCCTGGCGAAACGCGAAAAAGACGAGCAGCAGAGTTCCGCCACCACCGCTACGGGTGAAACGCCGCGCATTGAAGGATTTACCAGCCGGGATGGAAACGTCGAGTTTGCCTGGACACCAAACGAAAATCATGACGTTACCGCAGGCTACGGTTTTGATCGCCAGGACCGGGACTCCGACTCGCTGGATAAAAATCGTCTGGAACGGCAAAACTACGCGTTGAGCCATAACGGACGTTGGGATCTCGGCAACAGCGAGCTCAAGTTCTACGGCGAAAAGGTGGAAAACAAAAACCC
The DNA here is from genome assembly GCF_020150755.1 of Salmonella sp. A29-2. Taxonomy (NCBI): domain Bacteria; kingdom Pseudomonadati; phylum Pseudomonadota; class Gammaproteobacteria; order Enterobacterales; family Enterobacteriaceae; genus Salmonella; species Salmonella sp. A29-2. The sequence goes on from NZ_CP083731.1 coordinate 1,681,695, forward strand.
CGGCAACAGTAGCCCTATCACGTCAGAAAGCAATTCGATTGACGGGAAATACGTTCTGCCGTTAGCGTCTGTCAACCAGTTCCTCACCTTCGGCGGCGAATGGCGTCACGATAAACTGAGCGATGCGGTGAACCTGACCGGCGGTTCCAGTACTAAAACCTCCGCCAGCCAGTACGCTCTGTTCCTTGAAGATGAGTGGCGCATCTTCGAACCGCTGGCGCTGACCACCGGTATTCGTATGGATGACCATGAAACCTATGGCGATCACTGGAGCCCGCGTGCTTATCTGGTCTATAACGCAACGGATACCCTGACGGTGAAAGGTGGGTGGGCCACGGCCTTTAAAGCGCCGTCGCTATTGCAATTAAGTCCGGACTGGGCGACCAACTCCTGCCGTGGCGGATGCCGCATTATCGGTAGCCCGGATCTGAAACCTGAAACCAGTGAAAGCTGGGAGCTCGGCCTTTATTACCGTGGCGAAGAAGGCATACTGGAGGGCGTGGAAGCGAGCGTTACCACGTTCCGTAACGATGTGGACAATCGCATCAGCATTAGTCGTACCCCTGACGTTAACGCCGCGCCCGGCTATTCCAACTTTGTCGGTTTCGAAACCAACAGTCGGGGACAGCGCGTTCCGGTCTTCCGTTATTACAACGTGAATAAAGCGCGTATTCAGGGCGTGGAAACCGAGTTGAAAGTTCCGTTTAACGAGGCGTGGAAACTGTCGTTGAATTACACCTATAACGACGGACGCGACGTCAGTAATGGCGGGAACAAGCCGCTTTCCGATCTGCCGTTCCACACCGCGAACGGTACGCTGGACTGGAAACCGGTGCAGCTCGAAGACTGGTCATTCTACGTATCAGGGAATTATACCGGGCGTAAGCGGGCCGACAGCGCAACGGCGAAAACGCCGGGCGGGTACGTGGTCTGGGATACCGGCGCGGCATGGCAGGCGACGAAAAACGTTAAACTGCGTGCGGGCGTTCTGAACGTGGGCGATAAAGATCTCAAACGCGACGACTACGGTTATACCGAAGACGGACGTCGTTACTTTATGGCGGTGGATTACCGTTTCTGACAGAGACTGGCGACAGCCGCGTTTTGCCGCTGTCGCCAGAATGTTATAACCGATGCAGCCTGGAGAGCAGCGCCAGCGACAGAGTCGTTAGCAGAATGGCGATTAACGCATAGATATAAACGCCCGACCACGCCCAGCTATTTTTCACCATAATTACCGGCACACCGGCCATTGCCGCGCCGACATAGCTGAACAATCCCCGAAAGCCGGTAATCGATCCCGCCGCATCCTTATGGGTCACATCCAGACAGCCGACGGCAAAAAGCATATGCGGTCCGTATAAGGCGAAGCCCATGATGGTGAACAGAATCGCGGTGAGGGTGTAAGAGGTATCCTGAACCAGCGGCACCAGCACGATGCATATGCACAGCGCTAACGCGAAGATTAACCCGGTCATCCAGCGGTTACTTTTGAACATAAAGTCAGACAAGTAGCCTGCCAGCAACCCACCTGCCAGTCCGCCCGCCTCAAACCAGGAAATAATCGAGTTCGCTTTTATCAGACTCCAGCCGTGAACCTGCGAATAGTAAATCTGCGGCCAGTCGTTAAGAATAGTGCGCGCAATATAAACCGACATATCACCGATAATAATGATCCATACCAGTGGATTGGTCAGGATATATTTCACAAAAACCTGCCAGAAGCTCAGGTTGACCGGGCTGGCCTTGACCTGGGCCAGTTCCGTCGGGTCGTTACGCCACTGCCCCACGTTGGGCAAACCTAACGTACCGGGACGATCTTTAATGGTAAATAGCGCCACTATCCCCATCAGCAGCGAAATGGCGCCGGGAACATAAAACCCCATTTTCCAGCTACCGCTAAAGGCGATAGCAAAGCTGGTCAGCAGCGGCGCGAGGCTGCCGCCGATATTGTGCGCCGCTTCAACGATAGCCCACCAGCGTCCCCGTTCGTTTTTCGAAAACCACGAAGCCATAATTTTCGCCATCGGCGGAAAGCTGGTGCCCTGTAATATCGCGTTGAGACTGTACAGCACGTAGAATGCCGCCACGCTGTCGGAAAAGCCGAACAGAATATTTACAATCCCCACGCCAATCAGCACCGGGCCGGTCATGGCTTTCGGGTTAATTTTATCGACCAGCATCCCGCCGACAAACTTCATCGCGCCATAAAGAATGTAAAAAATAGAAGACATAATGGCGAAGTCTTCTGCGGTCAGCGACGTTTCCGTCAGCATGGCCGGCATCGCGGCGGAGAAGTTTTTACGGGTAAGATAAAAGACGGCATAAGAGATAAAGACCGAGGCGATAATCTCAAAACGAAATTTTTTATAGGTCTGGTCTATCTCTTTTTTCTCTTTTACAATCGGCTTATCGGGCTGGCTGAAAATAAATGTTTTTATACTCATTTTAAAATTCCCTTCCGGCGAGGTGAGTCGCGTTATAATTCATCTTCAATAAGAAAAAGAAGCAATTCGAAACCGTGATAATTAATCTGATGGTGGATTTTTTCCCGTACAACCGGCTTCGCTTTCCAGGCAATACCGGTGCCAGCATGTTCTAACATCGGCAGATCGTTGGCGCCATCACCGCAGGCAATAATATTCTCCGTGGCAATATTTAACCGGGCAGCCAGGTCAACCAGCGTCTGTTTTTTGTTTGCGGCATTCATAATCGGCAAAGTAATGTTATCCGTCAGAACGTTATCGCGTATTTCAACCGTATTCGAAAAGGCATAATCTAGTTGATACCGTTCTTTTAGACGCTGGGTGAATATATCCAGTCCCCCGGAGATAATCGCGGTTTTAAATCCTTTGGCCTTGATGACTGGCAGAATAGTTAACAGGCCTGGCGAAAGGGTCATGCGATCGCATACGGCGTTCAGCACTGCTTTCGGTGTGCCTTTCAACATTCCGATACGTCGGGTAAAACTGGCGTTAAAATCAAGCTTGCCCTCCATCGCCTGTTGGGTAATGGCGGTGATTTGCGTCGACATGCCAAGCTCGCGGGCAATTTCATCCACGCCTTCTTCCGCAATAAATGTCGAGTCCATATCAAACGCGATAATACCGTTAGCAGGCAGTGGCTGCGGCTTAATAAAAAAATCAAACTGCCATTGCAATGAGAGTTCGCGTAAATAGCGATAAAATTCAGGCGTCAGACATTCCGCTGGCAGCGTAAGCTTTAAATAAGCGGTATTGATAAGCGCGGCATAACGTTTATCAAATAATAGCGGAAACGGCATGGTGACGGCATTAAATAACGTTTCCTGTAATTTTTTCTGAAACGTATCGATATCCTGTGTAGTAATAAAATAAATAATGCTCATATGATAACTCCCTTAATTTACGGGTATTATAATGGCTCTTTTGCGGCGTGGAATCTCGTGCTATCACAGATATCACAGCCAGAAAAGGGCTAAAAAAGCGTTGTTTTTGATACCAGGTAAAGTTCAGACACAAAAGGTATCACTTTTGATATGCCAACTGTGCGAGGATGTTATTTATTACTGAACGTGAATGAGACTGAAAGGATTGATATAACGATGGAGAGTTGCCTTGATATATTCAAAATAGTAATAGGTCCATCCAGCTCACGTACCGTAGGGCCGATGCGCGCCGCCTGTCACTTTATTTCATTGCTCAGAGAACAAGAGACGTTGCCGCTAATTCGGGAAATTGAAATCGAGCTGTATGGCGCGTTATCGTTAAGCCGCAAGTGCCACAATGTGGATACCGCCCTTTATCTTGGGCTGCTGGGTTGCCAGCCGGAGAATGTCGATCTCCGTTCGCATATGGCGGTGATTAAGCGTGCGGAAAATGAAAACAAAATCGAACTCCCGCTCTCCGACGCGGGCGGAATCACGATAAAAGTCAAGATTATCGCCAATCACCAGGCGCATCCTGGCCATCCTTATGCCATGACGTTTCGCGCCAGGGATGATTATTTTACGGTGTATGAAGAGACCTGGTTTTCTACCGGCGCCGGGCAGGTTCGTAAACATGGCGAGCCGCTGACGCCATCGCTTCCTTTGCGTACAGTGTCGCCCTTTGAATTTAGTCATGCCGCGCAGTTGCTGGCGCTGTGTCGGCGTAACGGCCTGTCCGTGGCGGCGCTGATGATGAAAAATGAGCTGTGCCGCCACTCGCCACAGACGTTGCAGAATTATCTGGCGCAAATATGGGACGTGATGCAGCAGGCGGTTTATCGCGGCCTGCATACTGAGGGGGTATTACCCGGTCCCTATCAGGTACCGCGGCGCGCCTGTGCGTTACATAAGACGTTACAGGCTAACCGCTCCGCCAGCGATTTTTTAACCGCGCTGAACTGGGTCAATGCCTTCGCGATTGCGGTAAGCGAAGAAAATGCCAGCGGCGGACAGATTGTTACCGCGCCAACTAATGGCGCGTGCGGCATCATTCCGGCAGCGCTCTGCTGGTATGATAAATTTGTCACGCCGCTGGAGCCCGGTGATCTGACCCGTTTCTTCCTGACCGCCGCCGCTATCGCGATGTTGTTTAAACAAAACGCCTCTATTCTGGGATCTGAAGTTGGCTGTCAGGGGGAAATCGGCGTGGCGTGCTCAATGGCGGCGGCGGGCCTGGCTGAACTGATGGGCGCATCCGTGGAGCAAACGCTGAGCGCCGCTGAAATTGCCATGGAACATCATCTGGGATTGACCTGCGATCCGCTGGGCGGGCAGGTACAAATTCCCTGCATAGAGAGAAACGCCATCTCTGCCGTGAAAGCGATAAACGCGGCGACGATGGCGATGAGTCGCGTAAGCGAACCCTGTATTTCGCTCGATGAGATCATTGCTGCGATGTACGAGACCGGTAAAGACATGAGCGCTAAATACCGTGAAACGTATCATGGTTCGCTGGGGAAAATTCAGCCGCGCAAGAGAGGGTAACAGCGTGAAATACAATACGATGAATAACGATGAGATTATCCTGTCGTTGTGCGCCCGCTTAAAGGAGACGCGTCTGTCTCTTTCGATGACCCAGCAGCAGCTTGCCGATCGCGCGCACGTTGGCATCGCTACCATCAAGCGTATCGAGAAGGGGGGAGGGCTCAATCTTGATACGTTAATTTCTCTCCTGCGGGCGCTGGATAAGTTGCATAATCTTGATGCGGTGCTGTTTGAATCCGAGCTGCGTAATTTTCACGAAAGTTATGAAGGCGGAGAGGGCAGCGGCCGCCTTCAGGTACGCCAGCAGGCCGCGGATTTAAATAATAAATCTTCCGCGCCGCAGTCGGAGGAGGTGAATTACAGCGCGGCGCTGGAAAATTCATTATGTTGGTGACGTCTCACGCTCGTCCCGTAAATACCGGGCATGAAAGCGCAGATGGTCCTCGATGAAGGACGCAATAAAATAATAGCTATGATCGTAGCCAGGCTGGATTCGTAGCGTCATCGGCCAGGCGGTTTGCCGCGCGGCTTCCGCCAGTACGGCGGGCTGAAGCTGATCGGCGAGGAATTGATCGCTGTCGCCCTGATCGATGAGCACAGGAATGGCGTCCTGCGGCTGGCTGGCCAGCATTAATTCGCAGCTATCCCACTCAGTCCAGGCTGATTCATCTTCGCCGAGATAAGCGGTAAGCGCTTTGATTCCCCACGGCACGCGGCTGGGGTTGACGATAGGCGCAAAAGCAGAGACGCTGGTGTATTTGCCCGGATTTTTCAGCGCCATGATTAATGCGCCGTGGCCGCCCATCGAGTGCCCGCTGATGGCGCAACGGTCGCTGACGTTAAACTGTGTCTGGATAAGCGCCGGAAGCTCATCGCGCAGGTAATCGTACATGCGATAATGGCTGGCCCAGGGCGGCTGTGTGGCATTGAGATAAAACCCGGCGCCGTGGCCTAAATCGTATCCGCTATCGTCGGCGACCTGTTCACCGCGTGGACTGGTATCCGGCATCACCAATACAATGCCCAGTTCTGCTGCGATACGCTGCGCGCCTGCTTTGGTGGTAAAATTCTCATCATTGCAGGTCAACCCGGACAACCAGTACAGTACCGGAGGCGGTTCATTATCCTGAGTCGGCGGAAGAAAAATGCTGAATGTCATGGCGCAGTTTAGCGTGGCGGCATGATGACGCCAGCGCTGCTGCCAGCCGCCAAAACATCGGTGCTCTTCGAGCATTTCCATGCGAGGGCTCCTTTTATGGTGAACCTGATAAGGTATGCAGATTCTTCATAATACAGATTATTCACCGCGTTGTGAGTAACTTTCACTTCCGTAATACATAAACATGCTTCATCATTTAAATAACGTTGCGTTAACAAATATGCCCTTTGTCCTGCCAGCATTCTCGCACCGGAAAAGATGTCATGAAAGGCAGCGACAATTTCAACAATTATGGGCGTGAATACTGGATTATGTGCGCTACCTCACGCACAATAATCACACTGTCACAATATTGACAAACTTTGCCCCATGCAGGGCAGAGGCGCCACACCTGCAGGAGAACACGATTAATGCCATCACTCAGTAAAGAAGCGGCCCTGGTTCATGACGCGCTGGTTGCCCGGGGGCTGGAAACGCCGCTGCGCCCGCCTATGGATGAACTGGATAATGAAACGCGAAAAAGCCTTATCGCAGGGCATATGACTGAGATTATGCAGTTGCTGAATCTCGATTTGAGCGATGACAGTCTGATGGAAACGCCGCATCGTATCGCTAAGATGTACGTTGACGAGATTTTCGCTGGCCTCGACTATGCCAATTTCCCGAAAATTACCCTCATTGAAAATAAAATGAAGGTGGATGAAATGGTCACCGTCCGCGATATCACGCTGACCAGCACCTGTGAACATCACTTCGTGACCATTGATGGCAAAGCGACCGTCGCGTATATCCCCAAAGATTCCGTGATCGGCCTGTCGAAAATTAACCGCATCGTGCAATTCTTCGCCCAGCGTCCGCAGGTTCAGGAACGTTTGACCCAACAAATTCTGACGGCGCTGCAAACCTTGCTCGGCACCAATAATGTAGCGGTATCGATTGATGCGGTGCATTACTGCGTGAAAGCGCGCGGTATTCGTGACGCAACCAGCGCCACGACGACGACGTCGCTGGGCGGATTGTTTAAGTCCAGCCAGAATACGCGCCAGGAGTTTCTGCGTGCCGTTCGCCATCATCCATGATTAAGGCGGAGACGATGGAGCGTAATGTCACGCTGGATTTTGTACGTGGCGTCGCTATCCTCGGTATCCTGCTTCTTAACATTAGCGCCTTTGGATTGCCGAAGGCGGCTTATCTCAATCCCGCCTGGTACGGCGCGATCGTTCCCGAAGACGCCTGGTCCTGGGCGATTCTCGATATTGTGGCGCAGGCTAAGTTTCTTACGCTGTTCGCGTTGTTGTTTGGCGCGGGGCTACAAATGCTGCTTCCGCGTGGTAAACAGTGGATTCAGTCGCGCTTGACGCTATTGGTACTGTTAGGTTTTATCCATGCGTTATTCTTTTGGGACGGCGACATTCTGCTGGCCTACGGTCTGGTCGGGTTAATTTGCTGGCGACTGATACGCGATGCGCCTTCGGTAAAAAGCCTGTTCAATACCGGCATACTCCTTTATCTGGTCGGGATTGGCGTGCTACTGCTGCTGGGCGTGGTATCGAGTAGCGAAACCAGCCGCGCCTGGACGCCGGATGCGTCGGCAATATTGTATGAAAAATACTGGAAGCTGAACGGCGGCATGGAGGCTATCAGCAACCGGGCAGAGATGCTGTCGAATAGTTTACTGGCGCTCGGCGCGCAGTATGGCTGGCAACTGGCAGGTATGATGCTGCTGGGCGCCGCGCTAATGCGTAGCGGCTGGCTGAAAGGTCAGTACAGTCTGCGGCACTATCGTCGTACTGGGGTTCTGCTGGTGGCGTTAGGGCTAATGATCAACCTGCCTGCGGTCATTTTACAATGGCGGCTGGACTGGGCGTACCGCTGGTGTGCCTTCTTATTGCAGGCGCCGCGCGAACTGAGCGCGCCGTTGCAAACGCTGGGCTATGCCGCGCTGATGTTTGGCTTCTGGCCGCAGCTTAGCCGATGCAGACTGACGCTTGCCATTGCCTGCGTAGGGCGAATGGCGCTGACCAATTATCTGCTGCAGACGATCATCTGTACCACACTGTTTTATCAGTTTGGCTTATTTATGAAATTCAATCGACTGGAACTCTTGTTCTTTGTCGTTCCGGTATGGGCAATAAACCTTCTCTTTTCCGTCATCTGGCTACGTTTCTGGCGACAGGGACCGGTCGAGTGGTTATGGCGTCAACTCACGTTGCGCGCGTCAGGATCGCTCAGATAACGATCTGGATCACATTCATTAACAAAATGGCTGTAACCGTTTCCATCCCTGTGATGTTTCTCACGCAGCCCTGGGCAGGGTGCTGACAAAATAGCCGCCTGCTAACGGGGCATTTGTGAGCATTTTTGAACTCAAACAGGGCAGTGAATATGATCACCATTCGTGATGTAGCGCGCCAGGCTGGCGTGTCTGTAGCGACCGTTTCCCGCGTACTGAATAACAGCGCGTTGGTCAGTCCCGACACCCGTGACGCCGTTATGCAGGCCGTCACCCTGCTGGGGTATCGGCCAAATGCGAATGCGCAAGCGCTGGCCACTCAGGTGAGCGATACCATCGGCGTCGTGGTCATGGATGTTTCCGATGCCTTTTTCGGCGCTCTGGTGAAAGCCGTAGATCTGGTCGCGCAGCAGCACCAGAAATATGTTCTCATTGGCAACAGTTATCATGAGGCGGAAAAAGAGCGCCATGCGATTGAAGTCTTGATCCGTCAGCGTTGTAACGCATTGATTGTTCACTCAAAAGCCTTAACCGATCGCGAGCTGAGCGACTTTATGGATCAGATCCCCGGTATGGTGCTGATTAACCGTATCGTGCCGGGTTATGCGCATCGTTGTGTCTGTCTCGACAATGTGAGCGGCGCCAGAATGGCGACCCGAATGTTGCTGAATAATGGACATCAACGCATCGGCTACCTGGCCTCCAGCCACCGTATTGAAGATGACGCGATGCGCAGAGAAGGGTGGTTACACGCGCTGCAAGAGCAGGGGGTTGCTGCGTCGGAGAGCTGGATTGGCACCGGCACGCCGGATATGCAGGGCGGCGAGTCGGCAATGGTTGAGTTGCTGGGACGCAATCTGCAACTGACGGCGGTATTTGCCTATAACGATAACATGGCGGCGGGCGCGCTGACGGCGTTAAAAGATAACGGCATCGCCATTCCCTTGCATCTGTCTGTCATCGGTTTCGATGATATCCCTATTGCTCGTTATACCGATCCTCAGTTGACTACCGTGCGCTATCCTATTGCTTCTATGGCGAAAATCGCGACCGAGCTGGCGTTACAGGGGGCCGCAGGCACGCTGGATATCACGGCGACGCACTGCTTTATGCCGACCCTGGTACGGCGCCATTCGGTGGCGTGGCGACAGAATGCGGTACTGATCACTAACTGATTACGCCCCGCATGTAACCGTTTTCAATCTGTGAGTAAATTCACAGTTTATTAACATTGTGATAGCTATGATGACAACGTTTGTCGCACTGTAACTAATGTGTAACAGTTAGTTGTCAGTTTTGCTGGGGTATTTCGCTTATAAAAACCGTTATCACAATATCCCGCGACTACCGGACAAAAATAAAGAGTTGAATAAGAGCTTATCCCATTAGGGCTATTTTACTTGCCATTTTGGTCCTGGGCAGTGCTCGCCAAAACGCGTTAGCGTTTTGAACGCCGCTAGCGGCGGCCCGAAGGGCGAGCGTAGCGAGTCAAACCTCACGTACTACGTGTACGCTCCGGTTTTTGCGCGCTGTCCGTGTCCAAACTGGCTGCGCCAATAACGCCTGGTGGGATAGGCTCTAAATACGCTTCGGCGTTCAGTAACACGCGTTAACATGCTGAACAGCCGGGCATTTTTTTACGCTATACCCTACATAATAAAACCGGAGCTACCATGAATAAGAAGGTACTGACCCTTTCTGCCGTGATGGCAAGTCTGTTATTCGGCGCGCACGCGCACGCGGCTGATACTCGTATTGGCGTGACGATTTATAAATATGACGATAACTTTATGTCCGTGGTGCGTAAGGCTATTGAAAAAGATGGCAAATCCGCGCCGGATGTTCAGCTACTGATGAATGACTCGCAAAACGATCAATCTAAACAGAATGATCAAATTGACGTTTTATTGGCGAAAGGGGTTAAAGCTCTGGCGATTAACCTGGTCGACCCGGCAGCCGCCGGTACGGTGATTGAGAAAGCGCGCGGGCAAAATGTGCCGGTGGTGTTCTTTAACAAAGAGCCTTCCCGCAAAGCGCTGGACAGCTATGACAAGGCGTATTATGTCGGGACTGACTCTAAAGAATCCGGTGTGATTCAGGGCGACTTGATTGCCAAACACTGGCAGGCGAATCAGGGTTGGGATCTGAATAAAGACGGTAAAATTCAGTATGTTCTGCTGAAAGGCGAGCCGGGGCACCCGGATGCGGAAGCCCGTACGACGTATGTGGTGAAAGAATTAAATGATAAAGGTATTCAGACCGAGCAACTGGCGTTAGACACCGCCATGTGGGATACCGCGCAGGCAAAAGATAAGATGGATGCCTGGCTGTCTGGCCCGAACGCTAACAAGATTGAAGTGGTTATCGCGAATAACGATGCGATGGCGATGGGCGCGGTAGAGGCGCTGAAAGCGCATAATAAATCGTCGATTCCGGTCTTTGGCGTCGATGCGTTACCGGAAGCTCTGGCGTTGGTGAAATCGGGCGCGATGGCCGGTACGGTACTGAATGACGCCAACAATCAGGCGAAAGCGACATTCGATCTGGCGAAAAACCTCGCCGAAGGCAAGGGCGCGGCTGACGGCACCAACTGGAAGATTGAGAACAAAATCGTGCGCGTGCCTTATGTCGGCGTGGACAAAGACAATCTGAGCGAATTTACCCAAAAATAACTTTTCCGTCTGTGGGCGCAATTTTGTTGCGCCCTGAAACCGTGGAAGGGTGACGCGCCGCAGACCGGATAACGTATTTCTTTTGCCATCCGGCGCGGATAGTCATAATTAAAAAGGCCGACAGGGTATCATTATGGGCAGCACGATCTCTCCGTCGTCGGGTGAATATTTGTTGGAAATGCGTGGCATTAACAAATCATTTCCCGGCGTGAAAGCGCTTGATAATGTCAACTTAAACGTTCGTCCGCACTCTATTCATGCATTAATGGGCGAAAACGGCGCAGGCAAATCAACATTATTAAAATGTCTTTTCGGTATTTATCAAAAAGACTCCGGCAGCATTGTATTTCAGGGAAAAGAAGTGAACTTCCATTCGGCGAAAGAAGCGCTGGAGAATGGGATTTCGATGGTACACCAGGAGTTAAATCTGGTATTGCAACGTTCGGTCATGGATAACATGTGGTTGGGACGTTATCCCACCAAAGGTATGTTTGTCGACCAGGATAAAATGTACCAGGATACCAAAGCGATATTTGATGAGCTGGATATCGATATTGACCCGCGCGCGCGCGTGGGAACGTTATCCGTTTCGCAAATGCAGATGATCGAAATTGCGAAGGCGTTTTCCTATAATGCTAAGATCGTTATTATGGATGAACCGACCTCATCGTTAACTGAGAAAGAGGTTAATCATCTGTTCACCATTATTCGCAAGCTGAAAGAACGTGGCTGCGGAATTGTTTATATCTCGCATAAAATGGAAGAAATTTTTCAATTGTGCGATGAAATTACTATTTTGCGCGACGGTCAGTGGATTGCCACCCAGCCGCTGGAAGGGCTGGATATGGATAAGATCATTGCGATGATGGTCGGGCGTTCCCTGAACCAGCGCTTTCCGGATAAAGAAAATAAGCCGGGCGATGTGATTCTGGAGGTCCGTCACCTGACCTCGCTGCGCCAGCCTTCCATTCGCGATGTCTCCTTTGATTTGCACAAGGGCGAAATTCTGGGCATTGCTGGTCTGGTTGGGGCAAAGCGTACCGATATCGTCGAAACGCTGTTTGGCATTCGTGAGAAGTCGTCCGGGACAATCACTTTACATGGCAAGAAAATTAATAATCACACTGCGAACGAAGCGATTAACCACGGTTTTGCGCTGGTGACGGAAGAGCGTCGTTCCACCGGAATTTACGCCTATCTGGATATCGGGTTTAACTCATTAATTTCGAATATCCGTAATTATAAAAATAAAGTGGGGTTACTGGATAATTCCCGGATGAAAAGCGACACCCAATGGGTCATTGATTCCATGCGGGTAAAAACGCCGGGGCATCGCACGCAAATTGGTTCGCTTTCCGGCGGCAATCAGCAAAAGGTGATCATTGGTCGCTGGCTATTAACGCAGCCGGAAATATTAATGCTGGACGAACCGACCCGCGGCATTGATGTCGGCGCAAAGTTTGAAATTTATCAGCTTATTGCGGAACTGGCGAAAAAAGGCAAGGGGATCATCATTATCTCTTCTGAAATGCCGGAGCTGTTAGGGATTACCGATCGTATCCTGGTGATGAGTAACGGTCTCGTTTCCGGCATTGTCGATACTAAAACAACAACGCAAAACGAAATTTTGCGTCTTGCTTCTTTGCACCTTTAAGATCAGGGGCTCCTTATGAGTGCGTTAAACAAGAAAAGCTTTTTGACCTGGCTGAAAGAGGGCGGAATTTACGTCGTTCTTTTAGTGCTGCTGGCGATTATTATTTTCCAGGACCCGACTTTTTTAAGTTTGCTGAATTTAAGTAATATTCTGACGCAATCTTCGGTACGTATTATTATCGCGCTGGGCGTGGCGGGACTCATCGTCACCCAGGGGACAGACCTGTCGGCGGGGCGTCAGGTAGGGCTGGCGGCGGTCGTGGCGGCAACATTACTGCAATCAATGGAAAACGCCAATAAAGTGTTTCCGGAAATGGCGACCATGCCGATTGCGCTGGTCATCCTGATTGTCTGCGCGATTGGCGCGGTGATTGGCCTGGTGAACGGCATCATCATTGCTTACCTGAACGTGACGCCGTTTATTACCACGCTTGGCACGATGATTATCGTTTATGGGATCAACTCCCTTTACTATGACTTTGTCGGCGCTTCGCCCATTTCCGGCTTTGACAGCGGCTTTTCCACCTTTGCACAGGGCTTTGTGGCGATGGGCAGTTTCCGGCTCTCATACATCACCTTTTACGCTCTGATTGCGGTAGCGTTTGTCTGGGTGCTGTGGAATAAGACCCGTTTTGGTAAAAACATTTTTGCTATTGGCGGCAACCCGGAGGCGGCGAAAGTTTCTGGCGTAAACGTGGCGCTGAACCTGCTGATGATTTATGCGCTCTCCGGCGTGTTTTATGCCTTCGGCGGCTTACTGGAAGCAGGGCGTATTGGTTCTGCCACCAACAACCTCGGCTTTATGTATGAACTGGATGCGATTGCCGCGTGCGTTGTCGGGGGCGTATCGTTTAGCGGCGGAGTGGGGACGGTCTTCGGCGTGGTGACCGGCGTCATTATCTTTACCGTCATCAACTATGGCCTGACCTATATCGGGGTAAACCCGTACTGGCAGTACATTATCAAAGGCGGCATTATCATTTTCGCCGTGGCGCTGGACTCGCTGAAATACGCGCGTAAGAAGTAGTTATCCAGACCTATTACTTTGCTTATCAGATAACCCGGCGCAGCGAAACTGCGCGCCGGGCTTCATACCGCGAGCTACAGCGTTAACGCGTGCTCTTTTTCGCCTTTTTTAAATTTGACCTCGCCTAAATCAATACAGGCGACCGGGCAGACATGACCGCACAGCAGACAACCGACGCATTTTTCCGTATTGCAATGCGGCGTGCGGCTGTGTTCATCCCACTCCATCGCCTGATGGCCGCCGTCATAGCAGGAGATATAGCAACGTCCGCAGCCGACGCATTTCTCCTGATTAATCCGCGGATAGACGATATAGCTGCGATCCAGATCTTCCGCCGGGATAATATTGCCATTCGCCAGCCCGATCATCTCCTGTAATGAGGCAAATCCCTGATCGGCCAGATAGTGGCTGAGGCCGCTCGCCATATCTTCTACAATGCGGTAACCGTATTGCATAATGCCTGTCGTCACCTGTAGGGTCGCCGCGCCCAGCAGCAGAAATTCGGCAGCGTCTTCCCAGGTTTCAATGCCGCCGATACCGCTAATCGGGAAATCGCGCAGTTCAGGGTGCATTCGCAACTGCTGGATAAAACGCAGCGCAATGGGTTTCACCGCTTTTCCTGAATAACCGGAGATACTGGATTTACCGTTAACCACCGGCATCCCGATTTTGCGGTTCAGGTCGATGTTAGTAATGGACTTCACGGTGTTGATGGTGGCGATACCGTCGGCTCCGCCGCGTTTGGCGGCCAGCGCGACTTCACACATATCGCCAATATTCGGCGTCATTTTCGCCAGCATTGGCAAAGATGAACCGCGTTTTACGGCGCGGCAGTATTTTTCAACCAGCTCCGGGCTTTGCCCTACATCGCTTCCCATGGCGTGCGAGGTCATCTGCGGGCAAGAGAAGTTACACTCAATCATATCCGCGCCGGCTTCTTCAACCAGACGCGCCAGTTCCTGCCACTGCTGCTCATTTTCCCCCATGATGGAAGCAATCAGCACCTTATCCGGATAATCCTGTTTTAGCCGTCGAATGGCGGCCAGATTCTCTTCCAGCGGATGCTCAGCAATTTGCTCCATGTTTTTGAAACCAATAAAACCGGTATCTTCTTTCGTCAGGTGGTCAAAACGTGGAGAGACTTCGTTGGCAATAAAAAAACCAATGGTTTTAAAAACGATCCCGCCCCAGCCGGTATCATAGGCTTTGGCGCACATCTCATAACAGTTGCCTACCGGAGAAGAAGAAAGACAAAACGGATTGGGAAACTTAACGCCGCAAAAGGTAACAGACAAATCTTTTGTTAACATGAGCAGGCCTCCTCTAAATAATGATGAATAGCCTGAGCGGCTTCTTTTCCGGTTTTTACCGCATAAACGACGGTCTTATCACCTTTAACAATATCGCCAGCGGCAAAGATCGCCGGGTCGTCGGTTTGATAATTGTGCGTGTCGATAATATTATGCTGCGCTTTTATCTCCGCAAAGGTATCCAGTCGCGCGTGCTGCCCCACGGCCAAAATAATATTTTCCGCTTCCAGCGTCAGTTCTCCTGAGTGGCGTACATGGTGGAAGGTCACTTTATTTCCGCTGACGGCGACAGGCGTAAAACCATCAATAATCGATACGCCTAATGCCTGCGTGCTGGTAAATTCTTTTTCGCTGGCGGGGAATTCGGCTAATTCTTCCCGCGCCACGCAGGTGACGGAAGGACAGCCGAGAATTTTTAACGTACTGGCGACATCCATCGCTACGTCGCCGCCGCCAATAATTAATGCGCTACGCGGAACGCTAATATCGCCGTCGGCCTGACGGGCGCGCTGTAAAAAATCAACGGCAATCTCTACGTGACTGGCTTGCTCAAATAACGGTAAATCAGAGCCACAGGACATCCCGACGGTCATCAGCACGGCGCGATATTCGGCTTTGAGTTGCGCAAGCGATAGCGACCCGCCCACCTCACAATTACATTTAATATTGACGCCCATTTCTACAATGCGGGCAATTTCCTGATCGAGTACGCTTTGCGGCAGACGAAATGCCGGGATGCCGTGACGCAGCCATCCGCCGGGCTGCGGCTGTTTTTCGTAAATGGTGACGTCATAGCCTAAATGCGTGAGCGTCACGCTTGCCTGCAAACCTGCCGGACCCGCGCCAATAATCGCGACTTTCCCGCGTGTTTTACTCCCGGGCTGATAAATCTGCATGGCAGTCTGCTGTTCAAAATCGGTAATAAAACGTTGCAGGCGTGCAATATCAATAGGTTTATCTATTCCGGAACGTGTACATCCGCGCTGGCATAATTTTTCCGTCGGACAGACTCTGGCGCAGACAGCGCCAAGCGCGTTATTTTCCCGGATAGTTTCCGCTGCGCCTTTAAAATTGCGAAAGTAAATAGAACGAATAAATTTCCCCGGATCGGTTTGCGCCGGGCAAGCCTGACTACAGGGCGCATCGTGACATAATAAACAACGTGAAGCCTCTTTTATTGCCAGTAATGGCGTAAAACCAGGCGTGAGTTCATCCAGATAATTTTGTTGCGGCATATAATCTTCCTTAATGCTTGAATAAATTAAGGCGAAACGCAAATAACGCGTTTTAATGATCTAAAATCTACCGCCAGCCTAAGCATTGAAAGAAGGGTATTCTGTGAAAGAATTCACAAAAAAATGAAACCAGAATGCAAAACAGCATTTGTTCCTTATATCATAATAATAACTATTCTCAATTTTAAAGGGATAATAAATAGATTAACGATAAAAAAGAAGATAAATAATCATTCCAGTAAATAAAAAACCGCAACCGGTATAAAGAAAAAGATAAGACCAATATTGTACGGGATCGGCATGGCGATAAACATAAACCGGTTTTCGCGCATTTTTGACAACTTTATCTACCGCGCCGGTTCGCCAGCCTTTCCAGGCCTCACGGAAGCAAAAAAGCGGGAGTAGCAGAAAGGCTAATATGACAAATATCGTCTGTACATCCATGATCATTTCCCTTTTTTCTTTTCCAGTTCAAGCAATTGTTCCGGCGTAACGGCCGGATACCCCTGGGCGTCATTCGGCACCTGATGCTGCGTGGGAATAGGTACCAGCGGGCCTAAAAAACGCGGTTCGCGTTTAAAAATATAGAGATCCGCCAGCGCGCTAAAGCGGGCGCCAAATTCGCGCAGGCGCACTGTCAGCATATTTTTGGGTGAAGGTACCGCGTAACACTGCGCCTGAATGCCCATATGCAACGCAATAAACAAGGCGCGTTCGCAGTGGAAGCGCTGAGTGATGATAATAAAGTCGTTGGTATCAAACACTTTGCGGGTACGCACAATGGAGTCAAGCGTACGGAAGCCAGCGTAATCAAGCACAATGTCCGCAGGATCGACGCCCGCCGCGATAAGGTCTTTGCGCATGGTCATCGGTTCGTTATAGCTTTGCAGGGCATTGTCGCCGCTGAGCAGCAGGTAATTGACTTTACCGCTATTGTAAGCGTTTAACGCGCCCTGAATACGGTAACGATAGTACTGATTAATGACACCCTTACGATAGTATTTGGCTGTCCCTAACACGACGCCAACCTGGCGGTAGGGAAGATCCTGTAGCTCGTCATAGATATAGGGCGCTGTTTTCCAGCTCATCCACCGATCGAGGCCAAGCACCGTCAACAGCAGCAAGCCTACCAGGACCAACAGGCTGTAAAACACGCGCTTTAACATGCAGGAAACTCGATACCAGGATGAAAGTACGATCAGGCTACTGTACCCGAAGACGTAGCGCAAGAAACCGCCGTCTGATTGCGGAGATTTTCAGCATGATTTCCCTTGTATCGAGTCGCGGGAGAGGAGAGTCAGGCCGGATAAGACGCCAGTGCGTCGCTATCCGGCACATTTGCTTAGCCGAGAAGCACGCGGTCAATATTATGGCAACCTAACGCTTTCAGCGTTGCGGCGGTGGCATCCCATTGAATTAATGCCGCATCGCCTTTTTCCGCCAGAATCGCGCGCTGAATATCCGCATAGTCATAGCCATTGAGACTCAGCAGGTTTAGCGCGCCTTGCAGCGGGGGAAGCGTAGGGTTAAAGGCGGCGTTTTCCGCATAGCTGCCGGTGAAAATACGGCCATCTTTACATTCCAGCGCCACGCCGCTCGGTGAGTGGCTATAAGGCATATGGCTCTTATTGGCTGCCGTAATCGCCGCTTGCGTTAGCGTATCGCCCGTTAACGTAAAGCCATGATCCTGCTCGTCCATCAGCAGCGTTTTGATCTCCAGATCTTTTGGCCCGAAAGCGTCAGGCAGATAATCGCGTAACGTATGCGGCGCGCGGCCCGGCAGATGAATGCGCAGATCCAGACCGCTGTTCAGCTCGTTCATAAACTGGCGACAGTGGCCGCAAGGGGTGTAGTTAACGGTGACGGCGGCGAGCCCTTTTTCGCCGCGTAGCCAGGCGTGGCTAATCGCGCTTTGTTCAGCATGCACAGTTTGTTGCATGGTGGCGCCCAGGAACTCCATATTCGCGCCGAAATACCAGTTGCCGCTAACGCCGCGCGCAATCGCGCCGACGTTAAAATGGGACAAATCGGTACGGGCGCAGGCCGCCGCCAGAGGTAACAGTGCGAAAGCCAGCGCGTCTTCGTCCAGTCCCGCCGTATTTTTAAGCGTCGAGACCTGCTCTGCGGTCAGCATGGCGGGAAAATGGTGGTCCGCCAGGATAGGGGCCAGCGCTGATTGCAAATTATCCGCAAGCTGGGCAAAAGCAGTTTGAAAACGTGGATGCATGGCGTTGCCTCATAACAATGTAATGGAACCGTAGTTTACGGGCCTGCTATGTCTTAATATGTGATCTAAATCTCATTGCTTGTGCAACTTGTGAAACTTAAATGAAAAATGCGCGACGTATCGCAAATTTTAACCCGGTCTTTTGTCCCGTCGTTAGCGCATTACCGCCAGAATGAGCGGAAACAAAAAGGGCGCTACCAGCGAGGTAATAATGCCGCAGATCACCAGCGCCAGGGAGCTAAACGCGCCTTCCTGGTAATCCAGCTCGGCGCAGCGCGCAGTACCGAGCGCATGTGAGGCGGTCCCCATTGCCAGCCCGCGTGCGGCCTTAGTACGGATGTGCATCGCGTTTAACAGCGTGTGGCCAAACACCGCGCCCAGAATACCGACAAAAATTACGCATACCGCGCTGATCGCGGGGATGCCGCCGATGCTGCCGCCCACCGCCATCGCGATAGGCGTAGTCACGGATTTAGGCAGTACCGATGCCGCGATTTCAGGCGTTGCGCCCATCAGCAAGGCAACGGATGTCCCGGTAATCATCGCTACCAGACTGCCGACAAAACAGATGCTAATAATGGATTTCCAACGCGCGCGAATCTGGTGCAACTGTTCATAAAGGGGATAGGCCAGCGCTACCACCGCCGGTTGCAGCAGATCGTTAAGTACTTCGCTGCCTTTGAAGTAGTGCTCGTAGGGAATACCGGTCAGCAACAGAAAAGGAATAATGACTACCATTGCCACCAGCAGCGGATTCAGCAACGGCATTTTAAAATGCGCCGCCAGTCTGCGGGCGGCGAAAAATACCACCAGCGTCAGCGGTAACGACCACCAGATATATGTCATCATTTTTTCGTTCCCTTCTGCCCAACCACTTTACGTTCACCGTGTATCAGATGTGAACTCCAGCTTACGACCACAAAAACGACCAGCGTACTGATAGCGCAAGAGACCACCACCGGGCCGAATTGCGCGCGCAGTAAATCAAAATATTGCATGACCCCAACGCCAATCGGCACAAACAGCAACGCCATATAACGAATCAGCACATAGCAGCCGGGGTTAACCCACTTTGCCGGCAGAATTTGCAGCGCCAGCAACACAAACAGAATTAACATCCCAATAATGCTGCCGGGAATAGTGATAGGAAGCAGTGATGCAAGAAAAATGCCTGCGTACAAACAGGCATAAATCAATACAAAAGCGCGTATATATTGCCAGATAATATTCAGTGACTTACTCATGTTTAAAGCCCTTGATGAGATGGATTCATCATACAATTAAACGTTAAAACGTGCTACCGATCACATCATGAATTCTTAGCATAGTGGGTATAGACAGCAGGAACATCGGGCAATGCCCCTGGTCGGCGGCGTTAAACCTGGGCTAAAAAATACAAAAAGCGACTCAGGGCCAAAGACGGCGTCTCATTCTTACGCCAGAACATCCCTACGCTGCCTTTTTGCTCAATTTTTGGCAAGTTTAAAATCGCCAGTTGCCCCTGGCTGGCATAGCGTTGCGCCAGCCGTAAAGAAAGAATAGAGATCATATCGCTGCTTTGCAGCAAATTGGTGCTGACGTTCATTGACGCCGATTCAATGGTATTTTCCGGGAGCATGACGCCGTTATCGACGAGGGCGTTATCAATACTGATGCGAATAGGAGTGCCGGTTGGCCAGACTATCCATCGCCAGTGCGCCAGATCGCTCCAGGCGATCTGCGCTCGCGCGGCCAGCGGATGGTGCGGACGCGCCACAAAGCAGACCGGCTCGGTATAAAGTACCTGATAATTAAGCGGCAGTTGCAGGGCGCGGCCGCCGACACGCCCTACCACCACATCCACCTGACCGGCAAGCAAATCGTGCAGCAGCGGCGTCATTACCTTTTCTTCAATATTCAGATGCAGCGTCGGCATTTCGTTAAGCAGGCTCAGAATCGCCTGTGATACGCAGTCAGTCGCCACGGGCGAACAGCCGATCTTCAGGCTGCCAACCAGGCCGCCCTGCTTGAAACGGGCGATTTCATACTGTGAACGCTCCAGATCGTTAATTAGGCGCTGGGCGTGCTGGAGCAGTAATTTACCGCCTTCCGAGGGCCGTAGCCCTTTACTGTGGCGCTCAAAAAGCGTGATGCCTATCTCATCTTCGAGTTGAGATAACCACTTCGATAGCGCCGGCTGGGAGATATTCATCATCCGGGCGACGTGCGTCAGGTTGCCCTGTTCGCCCAGCGCAACCAGCGTTTGCAGGTGATGTAATTTCAATTTCTGCGCCCAGTTCGCCATTCGCTATAACCTCCAGGTTATGTCTCTGCCTGAAAAGCCATTGTACATTTTATCGCTCACTCTACAAACTCGTAACATAGCAAACATAAAAACAACATCTATCTCCCTGCACTGAGGCATTAGCTATGACTCAACGACGTGATCTACAAGCCCTTATTGATGCCGCGCCCGTCGGCAAAATGCAGTGGCGCGTTATCATCTGCTGTTTTCTGGTGGTTATGCTCGACGGTTTCGACACCGCCGCGATTGGCTTCATCGCCCCGGATATTCGTACTCACTGGCAGCTAAGCGCCAGCGAACTTGCGCCGCTGTTTGGCGCAGGGCTGCTGGGGCTTACGGCCGGCGCGCTGCTATGCGGGCCGCTGGCGGATCGTTTTGGCCGCAAGCGGGTCATTGAGCTTTGCGTGGCGCTATTCGGCGCATTGAGCCTGCTTTCCGCTTTCTCGCCGGATATAGAAACCCTGGTGTTGCTGCGCTTCTTAACCGGTCTGGGACTGGGCGGAGCGATGCCGAATACCATCACCATGACGTCGGAATACCTTCCCGCTCGTCGACGCGGAGCGCTGGTCACGCTGATGTTCTGCGGTTTTACCCTGGGGTCGGCGATGGGCGGGATTGTGAGCGCGCAACTGGTGCCGCTGATTGGCTGGCACGGAATTCTGGCGCTAGGCGGCATCTTGCCTTTGATGCTGTTTTTCGGCCTGCTGTTCGCGCTGCCGGAATCTCCCCGCTGGCAGGTACGTCGCCAACTACCGCAAGCCGTTGTCGCCCGGACGGTCAGCGCCATTACCGGCGAGCGCTATCACGATACGCAATTCTTTCTGCATGAGGCGGCAGCCGTCGCCAAAGGCAGTATTCGCCAGCTTTTTGCCGGGCGACAGCTTGTCATTACCCTGATGTTATGGGTGGTGTTCTTTATGAGCCTGCTCATTATCTATCTGCTTTCCAGCTGGATGCCGACGTTACTTAACCATCGCGGTATTGATCTGCAACAGGCGTCGTGGGTGACTGCCGCATTCCAGGTTGGCGGCACGCTTGGCGCGCTGTTACTCGGCGTGTTGATGGACCGGCTTAACCCGTTCCGGGTACTGGCGGTGAGCTATGCGCTGGGCGCGGTTTGCATTGTCATGATAGGCCTGAGCGAAAACGGCCTTTGGCTGATGGCGCTGGCGATTTTTGGTACCGGCATCGGTATTAGCGGTTCCCAGGTCGGGCTTAATGCTCTGACGGCGACGCTGTACCCCACCCAAAGCCGGGCGACGGGCGTGAGCTGGTCGAACGCCATTGGACGCTGCGGGGCGATTGTCGGTTCGCTCTCCGGCGGCATGATGATGGCCCTCAATTTCTCTTTCGATACGTTGTTTTTTGTCATTGCTATTCCGGCGGCTATCAGCGCGGTAATGCTTACCCTGCTGACGGTGGTTGTCCGCCTTTCGATTTCTGTACCTGACGACCTGCCGCGTGCCAGCGTCGTAAACGAATAAGGAGAATCTCCATGTCTGAAATAAATCAGAACGTAAAAGATAGCCGTCAGCAGTATTACCAGCATATTTCCGGGCAGAATCTGACGCCGCTGTGGGAATCGTTACATCACCTGGTACCGCAGACGCCAAACGCCAACTGCGCGCCGGCCTACTGGAATTATCAGGAAATTCGTCCGCTACTGATGGAAAGCGGCAATGTCATTGGCGCGAAAGAGGCGATCCGCCGGGTGCTGGTGCTGGAAAATCCGGCATTGCGCGGTCAGTCGTCGATCACGGCGACCTTATACGCTGGTTTACAGCTGATCCTGCCCGGCGAAGTCGCGCCGAGTCATCGCCATAACCAGTCGGCGCTGCGTTTTATCGTCGAAGGTAAAGGCGCATTTACCGCGGTGGACGGCGAGCGCACGCCAATGCATACCGGCGATTTTATCCTGACGCCGCAGTGGCGCTGGCACGATCATGGTAATCCGGGATCAGAGCCGGTGGTATGGCTGGATGGTCTGGATCTGCCGTTAGTCAATCTCCTGGGCTGTGGTTTTGCGGAAGACTATCCCGAAGATCAGCAGCCGGTGACGCGAAAAGAGGGCGATTATCTGCCGCGCTATGCAGCGAATATGCTGCCGCTGCGCCACCAGCGCGGGAACTCGTCGCCGATTTTCAACTACCGTTACGACCGCAGCCGCGAGGCGCTGCACGATCTGACCCGTATGGGCGATCCGGATGAGTGGGAAGGTTACAAGCTGCGTTACGTTAATCCCGTCACCGGCGGTTATCCGATGCCGTCGATGGGCGCGTTCCTGCAACTGCTGCCAAAAGGCTTTGCCTCGCGTGTGGCGCGGAGCACCGACAGCACTATCTACCACGTCGTTGAAGGGGCAGGACTGGTCACTATCGGCAACGAAACTTTTCATTTTTCCGCAAAAGACATTTTTGTGGCGCCGACCTGGCATGAGGTGTCGTTTCGCAGCAGCGAAGACACGGTGTTATTCAGCTTTTCGGACAAGCCGGTTCAGGAAGCCCTGGGGCTGTTCCGCGAAGCACGTTATTAATTAGGGAGAGAGAACATGACCAAATATGTATTCCAGCCGCAGGCCCCGGTGACAGTACCCGTGGCGGGCAGCGATGAGCAGTTTCCGGTACGTCGCGTTTACTGCGTGGGTCGCAACTATGCCGCCCATGCCCGTGAAATGGGCTTTGATCCCGATCGCGAACCGCCGTTCTTCTTTTGTAAACCAGCGGACGCTGTCGTCCCGGTAGCGGAGGGGGATACCCTGGAACTGCCGTATCCGGCGCAGACCGATAACTACCATTATGAAATTGAGCTGGTGGTGGCGATTGGTAAAAAGGGGAGCGATATTCCGCTCGAAAAAGCCCATGAATATGTCTGGGGATACGCCACCGGTCTGGACATGACGCGTCGCGATCGTCAGATGGAAATGCGTCAGATGGGACGCCCGTGGGAAATCGGCAAAGCGTTCGATCTCTCCGCGCCCATTGCGCCATTACACAAAGCCGCTGAAACGCATAATGTGGATAACGCCCCTATTTGGCTACAGGTTAACGGCGAAGACCATCAACGCAGCGATATTCGTCACCTGATTTGGTCGGTGAATGAAACCATCAGCTATTTGTCCGGCTTTTTTGAATTGCAGCCAGGTGATTTGATTTTCACCGGTACGCCAGAGGGGGTGGGCGCAGTGGTGAAAGGGGATGTTATCACCGGGAACGTAGAAGGTCTGACGCCGATTGCTGTGAAAATTGTCTGAGGTGAACGATGAAGCTGTACAGTTTCTTTAATAGTTCGGCGTCTTATCGTGTACGTATTGCGCTGGCGTTAAAGGGGATTGATTACCAGACGGTGGGCGTCAATATTCGTATCGGCCAGCAGAATGAGCTGGCCTACCGACGGATGAATCCGGTAGGCCTGGTGCCGACGCTGGTCACTGATGACGGCGAATCGTTGGGGCAATCACTGGCCATCGTCGACTGGCTGGACCGACATTTTCCGCAAACGCCGCTGCTGCCGACGAGCGACCCGGCGCGCAGCCAGGCGCTGGAAATTGTCTACGCTATCGCCTGCGATATACACCCAATCAATAACATGCGCGTGTTGCGCTACCTGACCGATGAGCTGAAGGTTAGCGAAGAGGATAAAAAACGCTGGTACGCCCACTGGATACAGCAAGGGTTAAGCGCGGTAGAGCAGCTATTGCGTAAAAGTCAGTCCGGACGATTCTGCGTGGGCGACGCGCCAGGCCTTGCGGACTGCTGCCTGATTCCGCAGTGGGCGAATGCGCTCAGGATGGGCTGCGATTTATCAGGCTATCCGCGCTGTAAAGCCGTTTATGACGCCTGCGTACAGCTACCGGCGTTTATTGCCGCCGCGCCGGAAAATCAACAAGATAAAATCCCGGCCTGAAAAGGAGAATGACCATGACTCACGTGACAAGCGCAATTATTGTAGGTGGCGGAATCGGCGGCGCGGCGACCGCGCTGTCGCTGGCGCGCCAGGGAATAAAAGTCATGCTGCTGGAAAAAGCGCACGAAATTGGCGAGATTGGCGCGGGTATTCAGCTTGGGCCGAACGCTTTTTCGGCGCTGGATAGTCTCGGGGGGGGCGATGTTGCCCGCCAGCGTGCGGTGTTTACCGATCACATTACCATGATGGATGCCGTGAATGCCGAAGAAGTGGTATGCATTGAAACCGGACAGGCGTTCCGCGACCATTTTGGCGGGCCGTATGCGGTAATTCACCGGGTAGATATTCATGCAACGGTATGGGAAGCGGCGCTGACGCACCCTGGCGTGGAGTATCGTACCTCGACCCATATTGTCGATATCCGCCAGACGCCGGATGACGTTACGGTGTTTGATGAGCAGGGAAATAGCTGGACGGCGGATATTCTCGTGGGCTGCGACGGCGTTAAATCGGTCGTGCGGCAAAGTTTACTCGGCGATGCGCCGCGCGTAACGGGGCATGTAGTTTATCGGGCGGTGATTGATTGCGACGATATGCCGGACGATTTACGTATTAACGCACCGGTGCTGTGGGCAGGCCCGCATTGTCACCTGGTCCATTATCCGCTCCGTGGAGGCCAACAGTACAATCTGGTGGTGACATTCCACAGCCGCCAGCAAGAAGAGTGGGGCGTGAAAGACGGCAGTAAAGAAGAGGTGCTCTCTTATTTTGCCGGTATTCATCCCCGCCCGCGTCAGATGTTGGATAAGCCGACCTCCTGGCGCCGCTGGTCGACCGCCGATCGCGAGCCGGTCGCGAAATGGGGAACCGAGCGTATCACTCTGGTGGGCGACGCCGCGCATCCGGTGGCGCAATATATGGCCCAGGGGGCCTGTATGGCGCTGGAAGACGCCGTCACGCTGGGCAAAGCGCTGGAACGCTGCGACGGCGACGCGCAGCAGGCATTTGCGCTGTATGAGTCGGTGCGTATTCCCCGCACGGCGCGTATCGTCTGGTCTACCCGCGAGATGGGGCGTCTCTATCACGCCGCCGGGGTGGAGCGTCAGGTACGTAATCTGTTGTGGAAAGGAAAATCGCAGGAGGCGTTTTATCGCGGTATCGAATGGCTGTACGGCTGGAAAGAAGATAACTGTCTTGAGCCGCGTTGAGCGCTTTACGTGACGTAGCGTGGCGTTTGCGCCGCCACCCGGCAAAAAGTTTTGCTCATCGCAGAGAGGCGTTATGATAGCGCCTCTTTTTTTGCTGTGGATACCGATATGCGTGTTTTACTGGCGCCGATGGAAGGCGTGCTCGACGCGTTAGTGCGCGAGCTGCTGACCGAAGTGAATGATTACGATCTCTGCATCACCGAATTTGTGCGCGTGGTGGATCAGCTGCTGCCGGTAAAAGTGTTTCATCGCATCTGCCCGGAGTTGCATCACGCCAGCCGCACGCCGTCCGGCACGCCGGTGCGTATTCAGCTTCTGGGCCAGCACCCGCAGTGGCTGGCGGAAAACGCCGCGCGGGCGACGGCGTTGGGATCGTATGGCGTGGACCTGAACTGCGGCTGTCCGTCAAAAGTGGTGAACGGCAGCGGCGGCGGCGCGACATTGCTCAAAGATCCCGAACTCATCTATCAGGGCGCGAAAGCGATGCGGGCCGCGGTACCGTCGCATCTGCCGGTGACGGTAAAAGTGCGTCTCGGCTGGGATAGCGGCGATAGAAAATTTGAAATCGCCGATGCGGTGCAGCAGGCCGGCGCCAGTGAACTGGTGGTGCATGGCCGTACCAAAGCGCAGGGCTACCGCGCCGAGCATATCGACTGGCAGGCGATCGGCGAAATACGCCAGCGTCTGACTATTCCGGTTATCGCGAATGGCGAAATCTGGGACTGGCAGAGCGCGCAGGCATGTATGGCGGCCAGCGGCTGCGATGCGGTGATGATTGGCCGTGGGGCGTTAAATATTCCTAACCTGAGCCGGGTGGTGAAGTATAACGAACCGCGTATGCCGTGGCCGGAAGTGGTAACGTTATTACAAAAATATACCCGACTGGAAAAGCAGGGCGATACCGGTTTATACCATGTCGCGCGTATTAAACAGTGGTTGGGATATTTACGTAAGGAATATATTGAGGCGACGGAACTCTTTCAGTCGATTCGGGCGTTAAACCGTTCGTCCGAGATTGCGCGGGCGATTCAGGCTATTAAAATCTAATCTCTACAGCGTCCAGAACGTGTGCCGGACAGATACTATCGCTGCCCGGCGCAGGAATCAGAAAATCATCTTAAACACGCCCGTTACCACCAACAGCCCAATCAGAAAAATAATTAAGATTGCCCATAGAAGAATTTTCATTGTTTGTCCCTTTATTGGTAAATACAAACAAAGTATAGGAAAGTATTAAGCCATCTGCTGCTTTGTTGGGCGCGGCGACGTTTAACTCATGAAGGCTGCTGGCGCGTATTGCAGCAAAATCGTTCATTTATTAACGGGTTAATGGGACTTTACATTGAATCATTACATCAAAAAATGTATCAGATGAAATTATTTGCTAATCATATAAATTTCAAAATATGTCTTTTGTTGTCTGATGATGTATTGCCACGCGTAACTAAAAAATAGATCGTCGTAAGACGTACTCTCTGCGCACCTTTTTTTATCAGAACACCTCCATGAATCGTAATTCTTTCCTTGCCGCGACAGCGAGCTTACCGCTTTTTATTTTGCTGGCGGGCTGCGCCCCCATGCACGATACCCGCCAGTCGCTGACCCAGCAGACGCCCTCTTCTCATGTTGATTCCAGCCTGCCGGCGGCATTGAAAAACGGTTGGCCGGATAGCCAGTGGTGGAAGGCGTATCACGATACGCAGCTTGACGCGCTGATTGATAATGCCATACAGCATTCGCCGGATATGCAGGTGGCTGAACAGCGTATTCAACTGGCGGAAGCGCAGGCGAAAGCGGTTGAGGCGCAGGACGGCCCGCAGCTCGACTTTTCTGCCGACATTGAGCGCCAGCGAATGTCCGCGGAAGGACTGATGGGGCCATTCGCGATTACCGACCCCGCGGCGGGAACGACCGGGCCGTGGTATACCAACGGTACATTCGGCCTGACGGCGGGCTGGGATCTGGATTTATGGGGGAAAAACCGCGCTGAAGTTACCGCGCGAATCGGGGCGGTCAAAGCGCGCGAAGCGGAGCAGGAGCAGACCCGACAATTGCTGGCAAGCGGCGTGGCGCGACTCTACTGGGAGTGGCAGACGCAGGCGGCGCTGAAAAATGTGCTGATGCAAATCGAGCAAGAGCAGCAAAACGTGGTGACGGTAAACCGGGAGCTGTATCAACACGGTATTACTTCTTCTGTTGAAGGGGTCGAGACCGATATCGACGCCAGCAAAACCCAGCAGCAGCTGAATGACGTTAACGGTAAAATGAAGGTGATTGAAGCGCGGCTCAGCGCGTTAACCAATACGCAATCGGCGGCGCTCAAGCTGCGTCAGGTGAGTCTCCCCGCCGTTGAAAGCCAGTTACCGTCGCAACTGGGGTATTCGTTGCTGGCGCGCCGGGCGGATCTACAGGCCGCGCACTGGTACATTGAATCCTCGTTGAGCAGCATTGACGCCGCGAAGGCCGCGTTTTATCCCGATATCAATCTGATGGCTTTTTTACAGCAGGATGCGTTACATCTGAGCGATCTGTTCCGCCATTCCGCACAGCAATATGGCATTACCGGCGGGCTGACGCTGCCGATTTTCGACAGCGGCAGGCTGAATGCCAACCTCGATATCGCCAAAGCGCAAAGCAACCTTTCTATCGCCAACTACAACAAAGCGGTGGTAGATGCGGTTAATGATGTGGCGCGCGCCGCCAGTCAGGTAGAGACGCTGGCGCAGAAAAACCAGCATCAGCAGCAGATTGAGCATGATGCGCAGCGTGTGGTCGGTCTGGCGCAAGCGCGCTTTAATGCCGGTATTATTGCGGGTTCCCGCGTGAGCGAGGCCAAAATCCCGGCACTGCGCGAGCAGTGTAACGGCTTGCTGTTGCAGGGCCAGTGGCTGGATGCCTCTATTCAGCTTACCAGCGCGCTGGGCGGCGGTTATCATTCCTGATTTTTCCGAATGATTCAGACAGGGTTCCTATACTTAGGCTGTGTATGAATCATCCGGAGAGGAATATGACCAAAGTCGCAATTGTAACGGCATCAGATTCGGGAATTGGCAAAGCGTGTGCATTGTTATTAGCACAAAACGGTTTTGATATTGGTATCACCTGGCATTCCGATGAACGCGGCGCGCAGGAGACGGCGAAAAAAGCGTCGCAATTTGGTGTGCGGGCTGAGACCATTCATCTTGACCTGAGCCAGTTACCCGAGGGCGCGCAGGCCATTGAACATCTTATCCAGCGCCTGGGGCGCGTTGACGTGCTGGTCAATAATGCCGGGGCGATGACCAAATCCGCGTTTATTGATATGCCGTTTACGCAGTGGCGGCAAATTTTTACCGTGGACGTCGACGGCGCGTTTCTCTGCGCGCAGATCGCCGCCCGGCATATGATTAAACAAGGAGAGGGAGGGCGCATTATCAACATCACCTCCGTCCATGAGCATACGCCGCTTCCGCAAGCCAGCGCCTATACCGCGGCGAAACATGCGCTGGGCGGATTGACTAAATCCATGGCGCTGGAACTGATTGAGCATCATATTTTGGTCAACGCCGTCGCGCCAGGCGCTATCGCCACGCCGATGAATGATATGGATGACAGCGATATTGAGCCGGGATCGGAACCCTCGATCCCTATCGCCCGACCGGGTTCTACGCATGAAATAGCCAGCCTCGTCGCCTGGCTGTGTTCGGAAGGAGCAAGCTATACCACCGGTCAGTCGCTGATTGTCGACGGCGGGTTTATGCTGGCGAATCCGCAATTCAACGCAAAATAAACGCCGGGTGCCGGATGGCGGCGTTATGCCATCCGGATACCATCGGGTTTAACGGGCCTCCGCTTTGCCGCGTCTTTTCAGCCACCAGCGCACGCCCACCACCAGGACGATGGCCAGAATCAGCCAGACCCCATGCCTGAGATGCTGATCGAGGTCGTGCAGCCATGGCGCGATCACCTCGCCGCCAAGATATCCCAGCGTGGTAAACAGCAGCGCCCAGATCAGCGCGCCTACAATATTCAGCGGCAGAAAAATTTTAGGCGGCAGGCGGCTGGCGCCAATCAGCAGCGGGCCAACCACCCGGAAGCCGTACATAAAACGCGTGCCGATCACAAACAGATACGGATGGCGTTGGATCATTTTCTGCGCGCGACGAATCTTCGTATGATAACGCGGGAAACGACGCAGGATCTTCCCGCCATAGCATCGTCCTAACAGGTAAAGTAGCTGATCGCCCATCATCCCTCCCAGCGCGACGGCCGCCGCCACCAGCGGAAACTTGAGTAATCCCTGATGCGCCGCGACGCCCCCCAACAGGGTAACGGTTTCACCTTCGGCCATACTGCCGATAACCAGCGCCGCATAGCCATAATGCGTAATAAGCGTGTTGATATCCATGCGTAAACCACCTCCGGCATTAAGCATACACCCTGGCAAGAGGCGTGCGCGGCAAAGCCGACGTTTTGCCGAAGACTATTTTGCCATTGCTCATAAAATAACCAGAAACTGAATTATACTTGAACATACTGGCATCTGAGGCAGCAGAAGGGGGCAGTATGAACCATGTATGGGGGCTTTTTTCCCATCCCGATCGGGAAATGCAGGTGATCAAAAGCGAAAACGAAACCGTTTCGCATCACTATACGCACCATGTTTTGCTGATGGCGGCGATTCCCGTCGTCTGCGCCTTTATCGGCACGACGCAAATCGGCTGGAATTTTGGCGACGGAAACGTGTTACAACTCTCGCTGTTTACCGCTTTTGCGCTGGCGGTCTTGTTCTACGGCGTGATGCTGGCGGGCGTCGCGGTGATGGGACGCGTCATCTGGTGGATGGCGCGAAACTATCCGCAACGGCCATCGCTTGCGCGCTGTATGGTTTTTGCCGGCTATGTCGCGACGCCGCTGTTTTTAAGTGGTCTGGTGGCGCTCTATCCCCTGGTATGGCTATGCGCTTTGGTCGGCGCTGTCGCGCTCTTTTACACCGGCTATTTGCTGTATTTGGGTATTCCGACTTTCCTTAACATTAATAGAGAGGAAGGATTAAGCTTCTCCAGTTCGACGCTCGCTATCGGCGTGCTGGTCCTGGAGGTGCTACTGGCGATCACTGTGATCTTGTGGGGATACGGCTACCGCCTGTTCTGATGCGAAAAAGGGCTGGCGCAAAAGCCAGCAATGCAGCATTTGCTGACGATTCTTCTGTAGCGGCAACGCTGGCGTGCCGCTATGATGCCACTGCTAGCTTGAGTATAATCTTAGCTCAGGCGGTGTGCGTTACGACGCGCGTGAATCATTATCAGAAATCTCATCATGCTGAAATTCCGAGCTTCATTCCTGAGCCTTGCTCTGATGTTGGCCGTACCTTTTGCCCCGCAGGCCGTGGCGAAAACGGCAGCGACAACCGCGGCGTCTCAACCTGAGATTGCCTCCGGTAGCGCAATGATTGTTGATCTCAACACCAATAAAGTGATCTATTCGAACCACCCGGATCTGGTGCGTCCGATTGCCTCGATAACCAAATTAATGACGGCGATGGTCGTGCTTGACGCGCGATTGCCGCTGGATGAAATACTGAAGGTCGATATCAGCCAGACGCCGGAAATGAAAGGGGTTTACTCCCGCGTGCGCCTGAACAGCGAAATTAGCCGCAAAAATATGTTGCTGCTGGCGTTGATGTCATCCGAAAACCGTGCGGCGGCAAGCCTGGCGCACTATTATCC
The DNA here is from genome assembly GCF_020150755.1 of Salmonella sp. A29-2. Taxonomy (NCBI): domain Bacteria; kingdom Pseudomonadati; phylum Pseudomonadota; class Gammaproteobacteria; order Enterobacterales; family Enterobacteriaceae; genus Salmonella; species Salmonella sp. A29-2. Next base: position 1,713,265 of record NZ_CP083731.1, read on the forward strand.
CGGCGGTTATAACGCGTTTATTAAAGCGATGAATGCGAAGGCGAAAGCGTTGGGCATGACGCATACCCGCTTCGTTGAGCCGACGGGGCTGTCGATTCATAACGTCTCGACCGCGCGGGATTTAACAAAATTGCTGATTGCCACGAAGCAATACCCGCTGATTGGCCAGCTAAGCACCACGCGCGAAGATATGGCGACATTCTCGCATCCGTCGTATACGCTGCCGTTTCGCAATACCAACCATTTGGTCTACCGTGATAACTGGAATATCCAGTTAACGAAAACCGGCTTTACCAATGCGGCGGGGCATTGCCTGGTGATGCGTACCGTGATCAATAACAAACCGGTCGCGCTGGTGGTCATGGACGCGTTCGGCAAATATACCCACTTTGCGGACGCCAGTCGCCTGCGTACATGGATTGAAACCGGTAAAGTCATGCCCGTTCCGGCTGCCGCGCTGAGCTATAAAAAGCAAAAAGCCGCGCAAATGGCGGCAGCCAGCGCCAGTGCCGGGGCGCAAACCGCACAGAACGATTAAGTCGCCGCAGGCCCGGCAGGCATCGCGCCGCCGGGCTTCACGGTAAACCGCACGGTGTTAATGCGTTTCGTCGGGCGTATTTTCCTGCCAGAATTTCCGCTTACTCGTTTTGCCGATACCGGGGTTCATACTGTTGGTTGGGTCATTTTGCCGATAAAAACGCGTCAGCGTTTCCGGCGCTTTATACAGATGTCCAACGTTGTGCTCCGCTGGGTATTGTGCCCCGCGCGCCTGCAACAGCTCCAGCATTTGCGCTTTCAGCGCATGGACGTCGACGCCTTTCTTCACGATATAGTCCTGATGAAAAACGTGGCACATAAAGTGACCGTAATAGAGTTTATGTACCAGTTGGCTGTCGATTTCCGGCGGCAGATGCTCGAACCAGTCGGTATCGTTGCGGCGCAGGGCGATATCCAGCGCCAGAATATCTTCCACTTCATCAGCGTGTACGGCCTGATAACGAATCGCCGCGCCAGCAGCGGCGAAGCGGTGCAGGAAGGCTTTGCTGCCTTCTTCCGGCGTACAGGTGAAGAAACCGCCCTCAGCGGATTTAAAAAATTCATTCAGCCAGCGTTGCGCTTCTGCGACGCCGTCTCCCGCCATTTTTAACAGCAGATGATGCTCATATTTATCGCGCCAGTTTTTCATTCGCGGCGGCAGATGGCTGGGAAACAGGTGGCCGAATTTCTGCATCGCGCGGTCGGTGAAATGCGGACGGAAAAATTTTACTTTTTCCAGCATCGCATCGGTTCGGCCTTTTAGCGTGAAAAAGAATGGCATCTTGTCGGTGCCGAGTTTATCGATCATCAGAAAGGTATCTTTACCGTACTGCTCCGCAATATCGTAGATATCGCGATGCATATATTCTCCCGCCACTGGCAGATTGTCGAAGTTCGCCAGAATATGCCGACGGATTTCAGTCAGTACCGCGGGCTGATTGGTGCCGATATAAAAAACCTGCTGATTTTTTTCCGCTGCAAAGGTATCAAGGCGAACGGCAAAAACCGCCAGTTTTCCGGCGCAGCCGGAAGATTCAAACAAACGGTCCGGGTCGGCGTTATAGCGGGCGGGCGTATCGGCGTTGATATCTCGTACCCGCGTCACATAGTCGTGATCGTGCGCATGACGACCATCGTGACGCACATCCTCATCTTTAATCCGTTCATCATCCAGCTTGCTCAGGATCTGCTCCGGGGTATGCCCAAGATCGATACCCAGATGATTGACCAGTTGCAGTTTGCCTTGCTCGTCAATACGGGCAAAGAGCGACATCTCGGTATAGGCCGGGCCGCGCTGCACCAGCGAGCCGCCGGAGTTATTACAGATGCCGCCGATGACCGACGCGCCGATACACGACGAACCAATCACCGAGTGCGGTTCACGGCCCAGCGGTTTAAGCGCTTTTTCCAGCGCATAGAGCGTCGTACCGGGCCAGGCCAGAACCTGTTGGCCGTTATCCAGTAAGTGCAGCTTATCCAGCCGCTGGGTGCTGATAATCACAATATCGCGATCGTAGTCGTTGCCGTTCGGCGTGGAGCCTTCCGTCAGACCGGTGTTGGCGGCCTGCATCAGAATAATTTTGTCAGCGTTAACGCAGGCGTTGAGCACACGCCACAGTTCCAGTAACGAACCCGGGAAAACAACGGCCAGCGCGTCGCCCTGACCGGAACGGAAACCCTTGCGATAGCGGGCGGTTTTGGCGGGGTCTGTCAGCAGGTGAGAATGGCCTACCAGGCGGGCCAGCTCATTCAGGAACGTTTTATTATCAGTCATTGTTATGGAAGACATTCTCCACTCCTTGTGGTGGGACAAAATATCAGCGTTAAGCATAGCGCTTGGTATGACAATACGCTTTCTCATTCAAATTGTCTCTGTGTTGGTGGTATTCATTTGCCGCCTTGATACCATTTGCTGGCGGTTGCGTATTCGACTGTGTGGAAAATTAGGAGAATAACCTTCGCTTTCTTCTCCTCTCGCGTTTAGGCTTATGGCAAACTGCGGTTTTTATTCTGTTTTTACCGCCTCGTCGGGATAAAGATAAAGAGAGACTCAACATGAAATGGTTATGTTCAGTAGGTGTTGCTGTGAGTCTGGCGATGCAGCCAGCATTGGCGGAAAACCTGTTTGGCAATCACCCGCTGACGCCCGAAGCGCGCGACGCGTTCGTCACGGATTTACTCAAGAAAATGACTGTCGATGAAAAAATTGGTCAGTTACGTCTGATTAGCGTCGGCCCTGATAACCCGAAAGAAGCGATTCGCGAGATGATCAAAGACGGGCAGGTAGGGGCGATTTTCAATACCGTCACCCGCCAGGATATCCGTCAAATGCAGGATCAGGTGATGGCATTGAGCCGCCTGAAAATTCCTCTCTTTTTTGCCTATGACGTGGTACACGGCCAGCGAACCGTCTTCCCAATAAGCCTCGGTCTGGCTTCTTCTTTTAATCTGGATGCGGTAAGAACCGTAGGACGCGTATCGGCGTATGAAGCGGCGGACGACGGTCTGAATATGACCTGGGCGCCGATGGTGGATGTCTCCCGCGATCCGCGTTGGGGACGCGCCTCCGAAGGCTTTGGCGAAGATACATATTTAACCTCCATCATGGGCGAAACCATGGTGAAAGCGATGCAGGGCAAAAGTCCGGCGGATCGCTATTCGGTGATGACCAGCGTGAAACATTTTGCCGCCTATGGGGCCGTTGAAGGCGGTAAAGAATACAACACCGTGGATATGAGTTCCCAGCGTCTGTTTAATGACTATATGCCGCCTTACAAAGCGGGGCTGGATGCGGGGAGCGGCGCGGTGATGGTGGCGCTGAACTCGCTGAACGGCACGCCTGCGACGTCAGATTCCTGGTTATTGAAAGATGTCCTGCGCGATGAGTGGGGCTTTAAGGGAATTACCGTTTCCGACCACGGCGCTATTAAAGAACTGATTAAACACGGTACCGCGGCCGACCCGGAAGATGCGGTGCGCGTGGCGCTAAAGGCAGGGGTGGATATGAGCATGGCGGATGAGTATTACAGCAAATATCTGCCGGGTCTGATTAAGTCGGGCAAAGTGACGATGGCGGAACTGGACGACGCGACGCGCCATGTGCTCAACGTAAAATATGACATGGGATTGTTTAACGACCCCTATAGCCATCTGGGGCCGAAAGAGAGCGACCCGGCGGACACCAATGCCGAAAGCCGCCTGCATCGTAAAGAGGCGCGGGAAGTGGCGCGGGAAAGTGTGGTACTGCTGAAAAACCGGCTGGAAACGCTGCCGCTGAAAAAATCGGGCACCATTGCCGTTGTTGGGCCGCTGGCCGACAGTCAACGTGATGTAATGGGAAGCTGGTCTGCTGCTGGGGTTGCGAATCAGTCGGTGACGGTGCTGGCGGGTATTCAAAATGCCGTCGGCGACGGGGCGAAGATCCTCTATGCCAAAGGGGCGAATATCACTAACGATAAAGATATCGTCGATTTCTTAAACCTGTATGAAGAGGCAGTGAAAATCGATCCGCGCTCACCGCAGGCGATGATTGATGAGGCGGTGCAGGCGGCGAAACAGGCCGATGTGGTGGTCGCAGTGGTAGGCGAGTCGCAGGGGATGGCGCATGAAGCCTCCAGCCGTACCAATATCACCATTCCGCAGAGTCAGCGCGACTTAATCACCGCTCTGAAAGCCACCGGTAAGCCGCTGGTACTGGTATTAATGAACGGCAGACCGCTGGCGCTGGTAAAAGAAGATCAACAGGCCGATGCGATTCTGGAGACTTGGTTTGCCGGGACGGAAGGCGGCAACGCCATTGCCGATGTGCTGTTTGGCGATTACAACCCGTCAGGCAAGCTGCCGATCTCCTTCCCGCGTTCGGTGGGACAAATTCCGGTCTATTACAGCCATCTCAATACGGGACGCCCGTATGATCCTGAAAAGCCAAACAAATACACCTCACGTTATTTTGACGAAGCAAATGGCCCGCTCTATCCGTTTGGTTACGGTCTGAGCTACACCACATTTACGGTGTCTGACGTCACGCTCTCCTCACCGACAATGCAACGCGACGGCAAAGTCACGGCCAGCGTAGAGGTCACGAACACCGGTAAACGCGAAGGGGCTACGGTCATCCAGATGTACTTACAGGATGTCACGGCGTCAATGAGCCGCCCGGTGAAGCAATTAAAAGGCTTTGAAAAAATCACCCTCAAGCCCGGCGAACGTAAAACCGTGAGTTTCCCGATTGATATCGAGGCGTTGAAGTTCTGGAATCAGCAGATGAAATATGACGCGGAACCCGGCAAGTTCAACGTCTTTATCGGCGTGGATTCCGCTCGCGTTAAACAAGGATCGTTCGAGCTACTGTAAGCCTGCCGTCAACAGGGCGCGATAGCTGCGCCCTGTCTGGCAATGACTTTTCCTGTCCCCCCTTTTATTGCCTGCCACGTCACTTACACTGGCGGAAAATCCCAGGTTAAACGCAGACTTTTCAACTATGCTTTTTTCTCAAGTCTCTGAAAAAGGCCGTAAAAGGATGAGGAAAGCATCATGACGATCTCAAAGCTATGGGTAAGTTCGCTGGCGTTGCTGGCGACGGTGAGTTTACCTCTACAGGCGGCATCGCCCGTGACGGTCGGGTCAAAGATTGATACCGAAGGCGCGCTGCTCGGCAACATGATTTTGCAGGTACTGGAAAGCCACGGCGTTAAAACGGTCAATAAAATTCAGCTCGGGACGACGCCAGTCGTTCGTGGCGCGATTACCGCCGGAGAGCTGGATATCTATCCGGAATACACCGGTAACGGGGCGTTCTTTTTTAAAGATGAAAACGATCCGGCATGGAAAAATGCAAAGCAAGGCTTTGAGAAAGTCAAAAAACTGGATGCGGAGCAGAATAAGCTGGTCTGGTTGACGCCTGCGCCGGCCAACAACACCTGGACCATCGCGATACGTCAGGACATCGCGGAAAAAAATAAACTCTCCTCGCTTGCCGATCTCAGCCGTTATCTGAAAGAGGGCGGCACTTTTAAACTGGCGGCGTCTGCGGAATTTATCGAACGGGCGGATGCGCTGCCGGCATTTGAAAAAGCCTATGATTTTACCTTGAATCAGAACCAGCTCTTGTCGCTGGCGGGCGGCGATACGGCGGTCACGATCAAAGCCGCCGCGCAACAAACATCCGGCGTTAACGCCGCGATGGCGTATGGCACCGACGGCCCTGTCGCCGCGCTGGGTCTGCAAACCCTGAGCGACCCGAAAGGCGTCCAGCCTATCTATGCCCCCGCGCCGGTAGTGCGTGAATCGGTGTTACAGGCCTATCCGCAGATAGCCGACTGGCTGCAGCCCGTTTTCGCCAGCCTTGATGAGAAAACGCTGCAACAGTTGAACGCCAGAATCGCCGTAGAAGGGCTGGATGCGAAAAAAGTCGCCGCTGATTACCTCCGACAAAAAGGGTGGGTGAAGTAATCTGTGAGTGATGCTGCCAAAAAAATCACGGTTAATCGTGTGCTGTTGCTGTTGGTTGTTCTGACCCTGCTTGCTGTCGCGCTGCCTTTCATTAATTACGCCCCGAATCGTCTGGTGAGCGGCGAGGGGCGCCAGTTATGGGAGATCTGGCCGGCGACCATCTGGATGCTGACTGGCGCGGGATGCGCGCTGTTTACGTTGTGCTTTGTACCCGGTAAACGCGGTAGCGTACTGACGCTGATGATGGCGCAGACGCTTTTTATTGTCATGCTGTGGGGAGTCGGCAGGGCGGCGACCCAGTTGGCGCAGGAGGGCAGCCCGCTGGCGCGTACCAGTCTGGGAAGTGGACTGTGGCTGGGCCTCGGTCTGATGCTGCTGGCCTGTAGCGATGCGATCCGCCGTATTACCGTTGGGCCGCTGTGGCGCTGGTTGCTGCACGCGCAAATTGTCATTGTCCCGCTGGCGCTGCTGTTTTCAGGCACGTTCGACAACCTCTCGCTTCTGAAAGAGTATACCAATCGCCAGGATGTTTTCGATGCCGCGCTGGCGCAACATTTAATGTTACTGGCGGGCACGGTGCTGCCGGCGCTGGCGATCGGACTACCGTTGGGCGTCTGGTGTTATTTTTCCGCCTCACGCCAGGGGCCGGTGTTTACCGTGCTGAATGTAATCCAGACTATCCCTTCCGTCGCGCTGTTTGGCCTGCTGATTGCGCCGTTGGCCGGGCTGGTGAAACAGTTTCCGTGGCTTGCCGCATTCGGCGTCGCGGGAACCGGCATGACGCCTGCGCTGATAGCGCTGGTGCTCTATGCGTTATTGCCGCTGGTGCGCGGCGTGGTCGCCGGGCTCAATCAGGTGCCGCGCGATGTGCTGGAGAGCGCAAGAGCAATGGGAATGAGTAGCGGCCAGCGCTTCAGGCATGTGCAACTGCCGCTGGCGCTGCCGGTCTTTTTACGTAGCCTGCGGGTAGTCATGGTCCAGACAGTGGGAATGGCCGTTGTCGCCGCGCTGATTGGCGCGGGAGGTTTCGGCGCGCTGGTGTTTCAGGGGCTATTGAGCAGCGCCATTGATTTAGTCCTGTTGGGCGTCATTCCGGTGATTGCGCTGGCGGTAGTGATCGACGCGCTGTTTGATTTATGGATCGCGTTTTTGAAGGGAGCAACCGATGATTGAATTTAACCATGTCAGTAAAACCTTCGGCGATCAACAGGCTGTTAGCGACCTCAATTTGCACTTTAGCGAAGGCAGCTTTTCGGTGTTAATTGGCACCTCCGGTTCGGGAAAATCGACCACTCTGAAGATGATTAACCGGTTGGTAGAGCATGATAGCGGAACGATCCGTTTTGCCGGGGAAGAGATCCGCAGCCTGCCGGTGCTTGAACTGCGCCGTCGCATGGGCTATGCCATTCAGTCTATCGGTCTTTTTCCCCACTGGACGGTGGCGCAAAATATCGCCACCGTACCGCAACTACAAAAGTGGTCGCGTGCGCGGATTAACGCTCGTATTGATGAACTGATGGCATTATTGGGTCTGGAAAGCGCGCTGCGCGATCGTTATCCGCATCAGCTTTCCGGCGGGCAACAGCAGCGGGTCGGCGTTGCGCGGGCGCTGGCTGCCGATCCGCAGGTATTGCTGATGGACGAGCCTTTCGGCGCGCTTGATCCGGTAACGCGCGGCGCACTGCAGCAGGAGATGACCCGCATTCATCAGCTACTGGGACGCACTATCGTACTGGTGACGCACGACATCGACGAGGCGCTACGCCTCGCCGACCATCTGGTGCTGATGGACGGGGGCCACGTTATCCAACAGGGATCGCCGCTTTCTATGCTGACCTCGCCGGAAAATGATTTCGTGCAGGCGTTTTTTGGCCGCAGCGAGCTGGGCGTAAGGCTGCTTTCGTTACGTAGCGTAGGCGATTATGTACGCCGGCATGAACAGCTCAGCGGCGACGCGCTGGTGGAAGAGATGACGCTACGCGATGCGCTATCGATGTTTGTCGCCCGTCGGTGCGACGTCCTGCCGGTGGCGAATCAGCAGGGCGAGCCCTGCGGTACGCTCCATTTCCGCGATCTGCTTTCGGAGACGTCCCCCCGTGAAACGACTGTGTGATCCGCTTCTCTGGCTTATTGTTCTGTTCTTGCTTCTTCTGTTTGGATTGCCTTATAGCCAGCCGTTCTTCGCCGCGCTGTTTCCCGATTTACCGCGCCCGGTCTACCAACAGGAGAGTTTTGCCGCCCTCGCGCTCGCCCATTTCTGGTTGGTAGGCATCTCAAGTTTGTTTGCCGTCGTGGTGGGCGTCGGCGCAGGGATTGCGGTCACGCGAGAAAGTGGGAAAGAGTTTCGTCCCCTGGTGGAGACTATCGCCGCCGTCGGGCAGACCTTTCCGCCGGTCGCGGTACTGGCGATCGCGGTACCCGTCATGGGTTTTGGTCAGCAACCGGCCATTATCGCCTTGATCCTGTATGGGGTGTTGCCCATCCTGCAGGCGACCCTGGCAGGGCTGGGCGCGGTGCCTGCCAGCGTGATGAGCGTTGCCAGCGGTATGGGAATGAGCCGTCGCCAACAGTTGTATCAGGTTGAGCTGCCGCTGGCCGCGCCGGTGATTCTGGCGGGCATCCGAACCTCGGTGATTATCAATATTGGTACGGCGACCATCGCTTCAACGGTGGGGGCCAGTACGTTAGGCACGCCGATCATTATCGGGCTTAGCGGCTTTAATACGGCCTATGTTATCCAGGGGGCGCTGCTGGTGGCGCTGGCGGCGATCATTATCGATCGCCTGTTTGAAAGGCTGACACGCGCGCTTACCCGGCACGCAAAATAAAACTGTAACCTGCCAGCATCACGCCGCCGATACCGCCAATAGCCATCAGCAGGAAAAGGGCGATCACCCCGATTTTCGCTACGCGCATTATGTACTCCTTATGTTAATAAAAGGAGTATACATTAAAGCGAATTTGTTAGCTGCTGTTTAAACGCCAAGGGGATGAATGTCGCGTCCCTGGGCGCGCCATGCCAGGAGTTGCTGCTGCTGCGCCAGCGTCTGGTTTTCTCCGCACCATACCAGTAACGTCTTGCCGTCAAATAGTTCCGGGCGGAACTGGCTAAGCGAGTGCGCCAGCACGTCGATTCGCCATCCCTGTTGGCTGGCGACCCAACCTTCCAGCCACAGGCGGGTGGTATCATGGATATTCCAGCCGATCACCAACGCATCTTTTCCCTGTTTCTTACGCGCAGACGCCAGGCAGAGCGCAACATAGTTGATCAGGATACCGTCAAGAATGCCGAGCAGCGCCTGAAGGGCGGGTTGTTGGCACTGTAACCGTCGCCGCAGCGGGACGAACAGGTTAGTGGTCAATGTTTGGGCTGGATAATCCTGACCGCGTTCTTTGACCCATAACCGTAAACTGTGCAGATTACTGCTTTGCAGATAGTGCAGCAGGATCTCCTGCTGTTCGCGCCAGCCGTTAGGTTGTTCGCTACTGTCGCTACTGAGCAGCACTTTGACTTTGCTGACCTGGACGCCGTTATCTATCCAGCGCTTGATTTCGCGGATTCTGTCGATATCGGCATCGTTAAACAGACGATGACCGCCATCCGTTCGCTGTGGTTTTAAAAGTCCATAACGTCTCTGCCACGCGCGCAACGTGACAGGATTGATATCACAAAGCAAAGCCACTTCACCAATTGTGTAAAGCGCCATCGTTTCACCCTTGCTCGCGAGGTCCCGGTTTAACTTTAGACGCTCTTTTAGGAACCAGGAAGTTTTGCCTGTTTTTTATGCATTAAAACGCGAAGTAGCGGGTTGCGGCGCGGCGTTTAAGTGATCGTATTCACGAATTCATATTTTTATGCAACAGTTCAAAGAAAGTTAATCGTACTCAATGTATGTTACGCGCTTTTAATTGAAGTGTGGTTTGCGGGTATGTACGAGTTTAATCTGGTGTTGCTGCTGCTTCAGCAGATGTGCGTGTTTCTGGTCATTGCGTGGCTAATGAGTAAAACGCGCCTGTTCATCCCGCTTATGCAGGTCACGGTTCGACTGCCGCACAAGCTCCTGTGTTACGTCACGTTTTCTATCTTCTGCATTATGGGCACTTATTTTGGGCTACATATCGAAGATTCGATTGCCAATACCCGCGCGATTGGCGCGGTGATGGGCGGCCTACTCGGCGGGCCGGTCGTCGGCGGGCTGGTCGGTCTGACCGGTGGGTTACATCGGTATTCTATGGGCGGCATGACGGCGCTGAGCTGTATGATTTCCACCATCGTCGAAGGGCTGCTGGGCGGGTTGGTACACAGCGTTCTCATACGTCGCGGACGCCCGGACAAAGTGTTTAGCCCGCTGACGGCGGGAGCAATTACGTGTGTTGCCGAACTGGTGCAGATGCTGATCATTTTACTGATAGCCAGGCCGTTTGACGATGCCCTGCATCTGGTCAGTAATATTGCCGCGCCGATGATGGTGACGAATACCGTTGGCGCCGCGCTGTTCATGCGTATTTTGCTCGATAAGCGCGCCATGTTCGAAAAATATACTTCGGCATTTTCTGCTACCGCGCTGAAGGTCGCCGCGTCAACGGAGGGGATTCTGCGTCAGGGATTTAACGAAGTGAACAGTATGAAGGTGGCGCAGGTGTTATATCAGGAGCTGGATATCGGCGCCGTCGCCATCACCGATCGCGAAAAACTGCTGGCTTTTACCGGTATTGGCGACGATCACCATCTACCGGGCAAACCCATTTCATCAGGTTATACGCTGAAAGCAATTGAAACCGGAGAGGTGGTTTATGCCGATGGCAACGAAGTGCCGTACCGCTGTTCGCTACACCCGCAGTGTAAACTCGGCTCGACGCTGGTGATCCCGCTGCGTGGCGAAAATCAGCGAGTCATGGGCACCATTAAATTGTACGAAGCGAAAAACCGGCTGTTCAGCTCAATTAACCGCACTCTGGGAGAGGGTATTGCGCAGCTTTTATCTGCGCAGATCCTGGCCGGGCAGTATGAACGGCAGAAGGCGTTGCTGACGCAGTCAGAGATCAAGCTGTTGCACGCGCAGGTGAATCCGCATTTTCTGTTTAATGCGCTCAATACCATTAAAGCGGTGATTCGCCGCGACAGCGAACAGGCCAGCCAACTGGTGCAGTACTTGTCGACCTTTTTTCGCAAAAATTTAAAACGCCCGTCGGAAATCGTCACGCTGGCGGATGAAATTGAACACGTAAACGCTTATCTGCAAATTGAAAAAGCGCGTTTTCAGTCGCGTCTGCAGGTACAGCTTGATGTTCCATCGACGCTTTCACGTCAGAAATTGCCTGCGTTTACGTTACAGCCGATTGTTGAGAACGCCATTAAACATGGCACGTCGCAACTGCTTGATACCGGCAACGTCGCTATTCGCGCCCGGCGCGAAGGGCAGCATTTGATGTTAGATATTGAAGATAATGCGGGACTGTATCAGCCTTCCGCCGGCAGTAGCGGGCTGGGGATGAGTCTGGTGGATAAACGTCTGCGCGAACACTTTGGCGATGATTATGGTATTAGCGTGGCCTGCGAGCCGGACTGTTTTACCCGAATTACATTACGACTTCCACTGGAGGAGGACGCATGATTAAAGTGCTGATTGTGGATGATGAGCCGTTAGCGCGGGAAAATCTGCGGATTTTGCTCCAGGGGCAGGATGACATTGAGATTGTGGGAGAGTGCGCGAACGCGGTAGAAGCGATTGGCGCGGTACATAAGCTGCGACCTGATGTGCTGTTTCTGGATATTCAGATGCCGCGTATCAGTGGACTGGAGATGGTAGGAATGCTTGACCCGGAACACCGCCCGTATATCGTTTTTTTAACCGCGTTTGACGAATACGCCATCAAAGCCTTTGAAGAACACGCTTTTGATTATCTGCTCAAGCCGATAGAGGAGAAACGGCTGGAAAAAACGTTACATCGTCTGCGTCAGGAGCGCAGTAAACAGGATGTTTCGTTGTTGCCGGAAAACCAGCAGGCGCTTAAATTCATTCCCTGTACCGGACACAGCCGGATCTATTTGTTGCAAATGGATGATGTCGCCTTTGTCAGTAGCCGTATGAGCGGCGTTTATGTGACCAGCAGTGAAGGTAAAGAGGGGTTTACCGAGCTGACGCTGCGCACGCTGGAAAGCCGGACGCCGCTACTGCGTTGTCATCGTCAGTTTCTGGTGAATATGGCCCATTTGCAGGAAATTCGGCTGGAGGATAATGGGCAGGCAGAGCTGATTTTACGCAACGGCCTGACGGTGCCGGTAAGCCGTCGCTATCTGAAAAGTTTAAAAGAGGCGATTGGCCTGTAAAAGACTGTTAGAATATCGTTTTGCCATAGAAACGACCGAAGGCCTCATGCTGAGTAACGATATTCTGCGTAGCGTGCGCTACATTTTAAAAGCTAATAATACCGATCTGGCGCGTATCCTGGCGCTGGGTAACGTTGATGCTACGCCGGAGCAGATTGCAATCTGGTTGCGCAAAGAAGAGGAAGAGGGGTTTCAGCGTTGCCCGGATATCGTGTTGTCCTCATTTCTCAATGGCCTCATTTATGAAAAACGCGGCAAAGATGAGGCGGCGCCTGCATTGACGGCGGAACGTCGTATCAACAACAATATTGTGCTGAAAAAGCTGCGTATTGCCTTTTCGCTAAAAACAGATGATATCCTGGCGATACTTACCGGTCAGTTGTTTCGTGTCTCAATGCCAGAGATCACCGCGATGATGCGCGCGCCGGATCATAAGAACTTCCGCGAATGCGGCGATCAGTTTATGCGTTATTTTCTGCGCGGTCTGGCGGCCCGTGAACACGCGGCGAAGTAATTCTGCGGTATTGTTCCCGGCAGCGTCCTGTCTGACCGGGAAAACGCATTATTATACTAATTGATTCTATGATACCCGCTCTCTTCCAACAGTTTCTGCGAGCGAATCATTGACAGATAGTACGCGGAACAGTTGTCAATTGATGATCCTGGCAATTTACAGAGGTCGCTTATTTTTGCCTGGGTAAAATCAATATCCACATATTCCGTAGCATAGCTATCATAATAGTCGATTCGTTCAGTCAAACCCGGCATACCCTGATAAGCTTCGCCGACTTGACTCAGCATTTTTTGTGCTTCTTCTTTATTATTGGCTTTCAGGGTTTTATAAAGTATTTTATGTTCAGATATTTGACGTAAAACGATATCCCCTTTGTAGTAATAGGTTAACTTTATTTCAATACCGTTGAGATTACCTACATAGCGTTGTGTTTCCTCTGACTCTTTGCTAGCGGCTATCTTCTTGATAAACGCTGTCATGTTATTTTGCTTTCCCTGGAGAGTATCGTTTTTCTGATCGCAGCCAGTTATGCTAACCGATAGAGAGAGCGCGAATAGTGGCAGTGCCATAAGACGTAGAACCTGCATAACAATTCCTTGTCGTTAAGTATTGGTGTGGCCAGGAATTCAGGGATTATAGGCTTTGGCGAGGGGACTTACAGCGAGGCTGTCTTTTTTCGGAATTCATAAAGAAAAGACGCTGCCGAAGCAGCGCCCTGAGCGACTTTACCAGTCGATGCAATACATTATGCCTGCCAGTTATTTCGCTTCTTTAAAACCAGCAGCTTCCAGCAGCGTCTGGGTTTGTTTCATGCTGATACCTTTGCTGGTATCGCCGGACACCATCGTCCCTGAGATTTGCTGTAACGCTTTAAAGTCCACTTTTTCCATATCCACAGAGACGTTTTCCTGGGCATAGGTATCTTCATAGGTTAATTTTTCTTCCACTCCGGCGATATTTTTATATTTCGCGCTCAGCGGATCGAGAATTTTGGCGGCATCTTCTTTCGTTTTAGCGCCTACAGTGGCATAGCTGATTTTACTTTCAGACGTCTGCTTAATGATTTTGTCACCTTTATAGGTGTAAGTAATTGAAATTTCTGTCCCCGCCAGGTTTGCGTTAAAGGTCTTTGATTCTTCTTTATCGCCACAGCCAGCAAGAGAGAACACCAGTACGGAAGCCAAAGCCGCGGACAATAACTTGCCAGAAATTTTCATCTAAAACTCCATTTTATATAATGATTGGGTTTTTAAAATAATTTCAATGAATTAATTTAACCCAGTAATAGCAATGTATCAGGGAGAGATAGAATATGACTTTTAGCCGTTATTTAGCAGTCCGGATATGGAGTCTTAGCGCTATTGCTTATTAAGGAAAAAGTTAAAACGCGCGGAGGGGGCGATATGCCAGTCAGGATTAAGCGGTTAAAAAAGCCGGAGCATGCTCCGGCTTGTTGCTTATTTCACCTGTTGGCCAGGCTTCGCGCCGTCATCAGGGCTTAACAGGAAGATATCTTTCCCGCCAGGTCCTGCGGCCATCACCATTCCCTCGGAGACGCCAAAGCGCATTTTACGCGGCGCGAGGTTGGCGACCATTACCGTCTGGCGGCCAATCAGCGCCTGCGGGTCCGGGTAGGCGGAACGAATGCCGGAGAAGACGTTACGCTTCTCGCCGCCCAGATCCAGCGTCAGGCGCAGCAATTTGTCAGAACCGTCTACGAACTCAGCGTTTTCAATCAATGCTACGCGCAGGTCAATTTTGGCGAAATCGTCAAAGGTGATGGTTTCCTGAATCGGGAAGTCGGCTAACGGGCCGGTAACCGGCGCAGCTGCGGCTTTCACCTCTTCTTTAGACGCTTCAACCAGCGCTTCAACTTGCTTCATGTCGATGCGATTGTAGAGCGCCTTAAAGGTGTTGACCTTGTGACCGAGCAGCGGCTGTTCGATGGCATCCCAGTTCAGTTCGCTGTTCAGGAAGGCTTCAACGCGTTCAGAAAGCGTCGGCAGTACCGGTTTCAGATACGTCATCAGCACGCGGAACAGGTTGATGCCCATTGAGCAAATGGCCTGCAGATCCGCGTCGCGGCCTTCTTGTTTAGCCACCACCCACGGCGCTTGCTCGTCAACATAACGGTTAGCGATGTCGGCCAGCGCCATAATCTCACGGATAGCTTTGCCGAATTCACGGCTTTCCCATGCTTCGCCAATCACCGCAGCGGCGTCAGTAAAGGTTTTGTACAATTGCGGATCGGCCAGTTCAGCCGCCAGCACGCCGTCGAAACGCTTATTGATAAAACCGGCGTTACGCGAGGCCAGGTTGACTACTTTATTGACGATATCGGCATTGACGCGCTGGACAAAGTCTTCCAGGTTCAGGTCGATGTCGTCAATGCGTGAAGAAAGCTTCGCGGTGTAGTAGTAGCGCAGGCTGTCGGCGTCAAAGTGTTTCAGCCAGGTGCTGGCCTTAATAAAGGTGCCGCGAGACTTAGACATCTTCGCGCCGTTCACCGTCACGTAACCGTGAACGAACAGGTTGGTCGGCTTACGGAAGTGGCTGCCTTCCAGCATGGCAGGCCAGAACAGGCTGTGGAAATAGACGATGTCTTTGCCGATAAAGTGGTACAGCTCGGCGTCGGAGTCTTTTTTCCAGTACTCATCAAAACTGGTCGTGTCACCGCGCTTATCGCACAGATTTTTGAAGGAGCCCATATAGCCAATCGGCGCGTCCAGCCAGACGTAGAAATATTTGCCCGGCGCGTTCGGGATTTCGAAACCAAAATACGGCGCGTCGCGGGAAATGTCCCACTGTTGCAGGCCGGATTCAAACCACTCCTGCATTTTGTTCGCCACCTGCTCCTGCAGCGCGCCGCTGCGGGTCCACGCCTGCAGCATTTCGCTGAATGACGGCAGATCAAAGAAAAAGTGCTCGGAGTCACGCATTACCGGCGTCGCGCCGGACACCACGGATTTCGGTTCGATAAGTTCGGTCGGGCTGTAAGTTGCGCCGCACACTTCACAGTTATCGCCGTACTGGTCTGCGGATTTACATTTCGGGCAGGTGCCTTTCACAAATCGGTCCGGCAGGAACATGCCTTTTTCCGGATCGTAGAGTTGAGAGATAGTGCGGTTCTTAATAAAACCGTTCTCTTTCAGGCGCGTATAAATCAGCTCGGACAGCTCGCGATTCTCGTCGCTGTGCGTTGAGTGGTAGTTGTCGTAGCTAATATTAAAACCGGCGAAATCGGTCTGGTGCTCCTGGCTCATTTCACCGATCATTTGCTCCGGCGTAATACCAAGCTGCTGCGCTTTCAGCATGATCGGCGTGCCATGAGCGTCATCGGCACAGATGAAGTTAACCTCATGGCCGCGCATTCGCTGGTAACGGACCCAGACATCAGCCTGGATGTGCTCCAGCATATGGCCGAGGTGGATAGAGCCGTTGGCGTACGGCAGCGCGCACGTTACCAGAATTTTCTTCGCGACTTGAGTCATAGTGGGTATTACTTCTTCTGTTGTAAAAAAGGGCTTTGATAGTACCAAAATGGTAATTACTGCGCCAATCGATAAGGGCATTTATCCGTAAATGAATAATTGTTACCGCTGGAGTAAACTACAAAGTTACAATCGTACTTTTCAGAACTACAAAAGGAGTCGGGATGAACGAACAATCCCAGGCCAAATCACCAGATACCCTGCGAGCGATGGTCGCCGGGACGCTGGCGAATTTTCAGCACTCAACCCTGAAGCATAACCTCACCACGCTTAAGGCGTTGCACCACGTCGCCTGGATGGATGATACGCTGCACGTTGAGCTGGTCATGCCGTTCGTCTGGAACAGCGCGTTTGAGGTATTAAAAGAGCAATGCAGCGCCGATCTGTTACGTATTACAGGCGCAAAAGCGATCGACTGGAAACTGTCGTACAACATTGCGACGCTGAAACGCGTCAAAAATCAGCCTGGCATTAATGGCGTGAAAAACATCATTGCCGTGAGCTCCGGTAAAGGCGGGGTGGGTAAATCGTCCACGGCGGTAAACCTGGCGCTGGCGTTAGCGGCTGAAGGCGCAAAGGTCGGGGTTCTCGATGCCGATATTTACGGTCCGTCGATCCCAACCATGCTTGGCGCAGAAGATCAGCGCCCGACATCGCCAGACGGTACGCATATGGCGCCGATTATGTCTCACGGCCTGGCGACCAACTCGATCGGCTATCTGGTAACTGACGATAACGCAATGGTATGGCGCGGCCCAATGGCCAGTAAGGCGCTGATGCAGATGTTGCAGGAGACTCTGTGGCCGGATCTGGATTATCTGGTACTGGATATGCCGCCGGGAACCGGGGATATTCAGCTAACGCTGGCGCAGAACATTCCTGTTACCGGCGCGGTGGTGGTGACTACGCCGCAAGATATCGCGTTAATCGACGCCAAAAAAGGTATCGTGATGTTCGAGAAGGTGGAAGTGCCGGTGCTCGGCATTGTGGAAAATATGAGTATGCATATTTGTAGCAACTGCGGCCATCACGAACCGATCTTCGGCACGGGCGGCGCGCAGAAGCTGGCGGAAAAATACCATACTCAGCTTCTGGGTCAGATGCCGCTGCATATTAGTCTGCGCGAAGATCTTGATCGCGGTACGCCGACGGTGGTTAGCCGTCCGGAGAGCGACTTTACCGCGATCTATCGCGAACTGGCCGATCGCGTTGCGGCACAGCTTTACTGGCAGGGTGAAGTGATTCCGGGAGAAATCGCCTTCCGCGCGGTGTAATTTCTGGCGTTAAATTTTATTCACCGCATCAATGATATATTGATGTGGTGAATATATGGAATGGAAAAGCTGCGTAATATTGTTTATCCTGCCTGTATAATCCATGTCTTTTTCTGAATAATTCGCCTCAATGCATCATTTGAATTGATCAAACCTATCTCATTAATCTACCATTCCAATTGGTTTTAGCAGGGACGTTAATACATAATTCAACGGAAAAATGGCTTGTACGCTGTTTTCCACTTAAAACAGGAATAATGAACGCAATGAAGAAAAGTTTATTCTTGGGATTTATAACTTTGGCTTATGGAATGAGTTTACAGGCTTTGGCTTCTGATACGGCAACCTTAACCATTACCGGGAGGGTTGTTGAACCAACATGCAGTACTGATGTTGTGAATAATACGGTGCAGCAGCGATGTGGTCAGACTCTTCATCATACAGATATTAACAATGTTACCCCCACTCCTGCACAAGGCATTGTTACTGAAATTGTCGCTGTTCCTGGGGATTCCACACGACAGATAGTGTTAAATCGCTACGACTAAGAAAATATATTGTTTATTAAGCCTTTATCATTTTGATGAATGATAGAGGCTTTTTTATTTGCGATACAAATAATTATTGTCAATTAATTACGCTAATTTATTAGATTTTAAAATAGTACTCACCTTCACTTATTTGCTACAACTATATTGATATTTGTAACTTGTTTTAAATCAATAAAACAACACGTTTACATTGCAGTAACGTTTTTGGTGTGCGAATTTAAATCCAAGAGTTAACCCTCTTAACAAATAGAAATTATTTGATTAAGGAAGATACTATGAAACGTTCAATTATTTCTGCTGCTGTACTGTCTGCTGTATTTATGAGTGCTGGGGCGTTTGCTGAAGATACCGGAACTTTAAACATTATTGGCACAGTAGTTGGAACATCATGCCAGTTTGTGTCAGGAAATAATTCAGAGGATGTGGTGTTAAGTCAGGTTGAAACTAATGTATTTGATACGATGAGTCCCGGTTCGATTTATACACCAATCACGGAACAGACCACACATCTCAAAATTTACTGCCCAGGTATTGAAGAAGGAAAAAGTCTGAATATTACTGTCAAGGCACCAACTTTAGATGCTGAAGGTGTAATTGGAAATACGTTACCTGATGGTGCTAAAGGTGTCGGTTTTGCTTTGAAATATAAAAACAAAGCTGTTGATCATAGCTCAAATAATATCATCGTGGGAGCCACAGATTTTGACTCAGATAAGATCTATACGATTCCACTGGATGTTTATTATGCTAAGCAAGGTACTGACGCAGTAACGTCAGGGGATGTGAACGCTACCGTAACACTGCAAGCTGCATATAATTGATTTGTAGGCCGGCATAACCTGCCGGCCTTTTATAAGGTAGTTACCCATGAAAAAACTTCTTTTTTTTTCGCTGTTCTTCATTTCAACGGCAAATGCCGGTGTGGTTATTTACGGTACTCGCATTATCTATCCAGCAGAGAAAAATGAAGTACTGGTGCAGTTAATGAATCAGGGTGGGCGTTCTTCATTGGTTCAGTCGTGGATTGATGATGGAGATACATCGTTACCACCGGAAAAGATTAAGGTTCCATTTTTGCTAACACCTCCTGTTGCGAAGGTGGCTGGGGATTCAGGTCAGCAGATTAAAATTAAAAAAATGCCAAATATGCTACCAAATAATAAAGAAAGTTTGTTTTATCTCAACGTACTGGATATTCCACCAAACAATCCAAATAGTACCGGTAAAAATGTATTGAAATTTGCAATGCAGAATCGCATCAAATTATTCTATCGGCCTAAAGGAATTGCCCCAGTTAATAGAGGTACTTTTCAGAAACTGTCCATGAAACGTACTGCTAGTAGTTATTCTATTCAGAATGATACAGCTAATTGGGTCACGATAATAGAAGTTAAAGTTAATGGTGTTAAAATAAATAATGAAAGTATTATGCTTGCACCGTTCTCCAGTGCAGATGTGGCATTAAAAAGTGCTAATGCCAATCAGTATAAAATGACCATTATTGACGATCACGGTAATTATATTAGCGATAACGTCAGCTTAAAATAACAGGAGCTGGTTATGTTAAGGATGACTCCGATTGCTTCGGCGGTATTACTGTTGCTACTCGGCATTGACGCCCATGCCGCAGAAGAAACGTTTGATACAAATTTTATGATGGGTGGAATGAAAGGTGAGAGGGTTTCTGATTTTCGCCTCGATGATAACCAACCCCTGCCAGGCCAATATGATATTGACATCTACGTCAATAAGCAGTGGCGTGGTAAGTATGATATTACTATTAAGGATAATCCGGATGACACCTGTTTATCCCGCGATGCATTAACGCGTCTGGGGATAAATATACAAGCGTTGGACAAGCAGAATGAATGCCCAACCTTGAAGCAGGCGGTACAAGGGGGCAGTTATGCCTGGAATATTGGCACGTTTCGTCTGGATCTTAGCGTTCCGCAGGCGTTTGTCGATGAACTTGAGCAAGGGTATGTTCCTCCGGAAAACTGGGATCGTGGCATTAATGCCTTCTATACCTCGTACTATGCCAGCCAGTATTACAGCGACTATAAGGATTCTGGCAACAGTAAAAGTACCTACGCGCGTTTCACCAGCGGGTTAAACCTGCTGGGCTGGCAGCTGCATTCCGATGCCAGCTATAACAAAACCGATGACAGCAGCGGGGAGTGGAAAAGCAACACCCTGTATTTGGAGCGCGGCATCCCACAAATTCTGGGCACTCTGCGTGCCGGGGATATGTATACCTCATCAGATATTTTCGATGCGGTGCGTTTTCGTGGCGTACGGCTGTATCGCGATATGCAGATGCTGCCGAACTCAAAACAGAATTTTACGCCGCTGGTGCAGGGGATTGCGCAAAGTAACGCGCTGGTCACCATCGAACAGAACGGTTTTGTGGTTTACCAGAAAGAGGTTCCGCCAGGCCCGTTCTCTATTGCGGATTTACAGTTGGCAGGCGGCGGTGCGGATCTTGATGTTAGCATCAAAGAGGCTGACGGATCGGTAACAACCTATCTGGTGCCCTATGCTGCGGTGCCCAATATGTTGCAGCCGGGTGTTTCAAAATATGATTTTGCGGCAGGGCGTAGCCATATCGAAGGCGCCAGCAACCAGACCGATTTTGCGCAGATGAGCTACCAATACGGGCTGAATAATCTCTTAACGCTGTACGGCGGCACCATGCTGGCGGATAACTACAATGCATTTACGTTGGGTACTGGCTGGAATACGCGTATCGGCGCGATTTCCGTCGATATGACACAATCGCATAGCAAGCAAGACAATGGTGATGTGTTTGACGGGCAAAGTTACCAGATTGCCTATAACAAGTATTTGACGCAAACCGCCACCCGTTTTGGGCTTGCTGCCTATCGTTACTCGTCACGAGATTACCGAACGTTTAACGATCACGTTTGGGCCAATAACAAAGACAGCTATGATCGTGATGAAAATGATGTGTACGACATTGCGGATTATTATCAGAACGATTTTGGTCGTAAGAACAGTTTTTCGGCGAACGTCAGCCAATCTTTGCCGCAGGGCTGGGGCTCTGTATCTTTGAGCACGCTGTGGCGTGATTATTGGGGGCGTAGCGGTAACAGTAAAGATTATCAACTGAGCTATTCCAATAGCTGGCAACGGATTAGCTATACCTTTTCCGCCAGCCAGACTTACGATGAAGATCATCACGAAGATAAGCGTTTTAACGTCTTTATCTCTATTCCGTTCGATTGGGGAGATGATATTAGCGCTCCGCGCAGGCATTTGTATGTGTCTAACTCAACGACCTTTGATGATGACGGTTTTGCGTCAAATAATACCGGGCTTTCCGGCACCGCAGGCAGTCGCGATCAGTTTAACTATGGGGTGAATCTCAGCCATCAACGGCAGGACAGTGAGACAACGGCTGGCGGAAATCTGACGTGGAATGCGCCAGTTGCGACGCTTAACGGCAGCTATAGTCAGTCGTCTAAATATACACAAACTGGCGGCAGTATTTCCGGGGGGCTGGTGGCCTGGTCTGGGGGCGTGAATTTAGCCAACCGACTGTCGGAAACGTTTGCCGTGTTGCATGCGCCGGGTCTGGAAGGAGCGTATGTTAATGGGCAGAAATACCGCACCACCAACCGTAATGGCGTGGTGGTCTACGATGGTTTAACGCCGTATCGTGAAAACCACTTGATGCTGGATGTTTCCAATACTAATAGTAAAACCGATCTGCAAGGGAATCGGCGTAATACAGCCCCATATCGGGGGGCAGTCGTTCTGGCGACGTTTGATACCGACCAACGTAAACCTTGGTATATCCGGGCGCAGCGTCCCGATGGTTCACCGCTGACCTTTGGTTACGAAGTAGAGGATATTCATGGACATAATATTGGCGTGGTAGGCCAGGGAAGCCAGCTCTTTATTCGCACCAATGAAGTACCGCCGGAAATAAATGTGGCGATTGATAAACAACAGGGACTTTCATGCTCAATCACTTTCGGCAAAACGATTGATGAAAGTAAAGTTTATATTTGTCGGTGAGGAATGTCATGAGATATTTATTGATGTTGTTTATGATTTTTATATCTTCAAATTTGCAAGCGTATTGTTATATTATAAATCCGGAATCTGCTAGTAATACAAAAATAGAGGATGTAATTGAAATTAAATTAGATAGCAGGAATGTTTTTGAAAAAGAAGTATCAATGGTATTTCCAGATTCTTTCTCTGGATTCCATTGTTTGGGAGGGACTGCTGTAGAAAACCGCTTTAAGACAACGTATTCAAGTGGTAATGGGGAGACTGTAAGATATAAAATAAAAGATGATAGCGGACATAGGTTGTATGTTGATGTGACATTGTTTGTTGATGGTAGCCAAACAGGAAAACAAAAAGCCAATGAGACTTCTCAAGCCAGTAAACTAAACAATAACTTAAAATACAAGGTGTTGGCTAAGGTGGTAAAAGTGGAGGCAGATGATAATAGTATTGAAGCCAAATCTGCAGGTGAAGCTTTTTTGTTAGGAAATTATATCAAAGTCAAACCATTGGATTGTCATGGAGCAGCTATTTGTAATCATGATAACACCAATCATGAATATAGTTTTAAAGTGCCGATAAAAATATTTTTTACTAAGACAACATGTTCTTTGTCTAATAATGAGATTACGTTGCCTCCTATTTCATTAAGTGATCTGTTGGCTGGTAATGCTCAGGTCGAATACTTTCCTGATGCACTGAAATTTACATGTGATGGAGGGCTGGGAATGACGACAAGTATTGTAAATTATCATTTTTCTGCCGTTTCAGCAACCAATGGAGATTATTTGGCAAATGAATTAACAAGCGCCGATAGTGCAAAAAATGTTGGGTTTAAAATTTTCCTTAATGATAACCTTATTCATGTAAACTCTGATGAGAAAAGGCAACTGTTAGGGTATAATAAAGAAATGACTGAAGCTTCAGAACTGAAGCTGGGTGTACAATACTATAAATATGGTAACGTCCAACCGGGCAATGTAAAAAGTAGTGTTTATATTATTACAAGTTATCAGTAATCAATGCTAAGCACACTCTCCTTAACGGAGAGTGTGCTTTTTTATCGATGATAAAAAATCTCGCCATCATAGGCTTTGATGATTTTTCCATCGGTATCGTTAATCAGTACATACGCGCCGCCCATATAGGTCCAGTGAGTACCGGCATCTGGCGCGGGCAGATTACGTAATTTCCACTGTTTAATATTATACTCATCGGTGCGGTACATCTGCGGAACGGTATCGCCGGGCTTGAAGTGGGTGAAGTCGGCGATAAAGCTTTTTAACTCATATTGATCAATGCCCGTTGTCGCGGGGGCGGCCCATGCAAAACTGGTTGTAAGCAACAGCGCGCAAGGCAGCAACTTACTTTTCATACTTTTACCCTCCACATATGCGGGTCAGTTAACATCGTGTGTATCATTTCTGCTGGTGGCGTATCTGACAAGCGCTATTTTGTTATCTCACGCCCCTTTTCGTAAAAAGTGTAAACGAAAGCGTCGTGCAGCAACATATCCGCCAGCAAGTTTGCCAGAACCGAATAGGTTTTGAGAACTATCTGATAACGCTGAAATTATCGTCCGCCGCTGGCTGTAAATTTACATTGTCTGGCGCAGACAGTATGCTTAATAGCGAAACCCCGCTTAACACGGTGGGGCTTGACGACTCGGGGTGCCCTTCTTTGTGAAGGCTGAGAAATACCCGTACCACCTGATCTGGATAATGCCAGCGTAGGGAAGTCTGACACTGCTCGTGTCCCTTCTTCACGCGGGCAGGAGCTGAACCATGCAGCCTGACCTGCACTGCCGCACGCTTGCGGCGCATACGTTAAAACACTTTCGCGCGCTCTCCCCGCTTACGCACTGTATGACGAATGACGTCGTACAAACGTTTACCGCCAATACGCTGCTGGCGCTGGGCGCTTCACCCGCCATGGTGATTGATCCCGTCGAGGCCAGACCGTTTGCCGCCATCGCCAACGCCTTGCTGGTTAATGTCGGAACATTAACCGCCTCACGCGCTGACGCGATGCGTGGGGCGGTAGAAAGCGCTTATGATGCCAAAACGCCGTGGACGCTTGATCCTGTCGCGGTGGGCGCGCTGGAATTTCGTCGGCGATTTTGCCTGGATCTCTTGCCCCTGCGCCCGGCGGCAATACGCGGCAACGCCTCGGAAATCCTGGCGTTATCCGGCATGGCGCTGGGCGGACGCGGCGTAGATACCACCGAGGCGGCGTTGGCCGCACTGCCTGCGGCGCAGGCGCTGGCGCGTCAGATAGACTGCATCGTTGTGGTTACCGGAGAGATAGATTACGTCACTAACGGTCAGCGCACGCTGAGCATTCCCGGCGGCGATCCGTTAATGACTCGCATTGTAGGCACCGGCTGCGCGTTGTCGGCGGTCGTCGCCGCCAGTTGCGCGTTACCGGGCGCCGCGCTGGACAATGTTGCGTCGGCCTGCTGCTGGATGAAACTGGCTGGACAGGCCGCGGCAGAGCGTAGCGAAGGACCGGGCAGCTTCATCCCGGCTTTTCTTGATGCGCTCTATCATCTGGATGTGGAGGCGGCCAATGCAACGAATTAACGCGCTGACGATTGCCGGCACCGATCCCAGCGGCGGGGCCGGTATCCAGGCGGATCTCAAGACCTTTTCCGCGCTGGGCGCATATGGCTGTTCGGTCATCACTGCGCTGGTGGCGCAAAATACCTGTGGCGTACAGTCGGTGTACCGGATAGAGCCGGACTTTGTCGCCGCTCAACTTGATTCCGTGTTCAGCGATGTGCGCATTGATACCACAAAAATCGGGATGCTGGCGGAAACCGATATTGTCGAGGCCGTGGCGGAACGGTTACAGCGCCATCATGTACGTAATGTGGTGCTGGATACGGTGATGCTGGCGAAAAGCGGCGATCCGCTGCTCTCGCCCTCTGCGATAGAAACATTACGCGTCCGGCTGTTGCCGCAGGTATCGCTGATTACGCCTAATTTGCCGGAAGCCGCAGCGTTGCTGGATGCGCCCCATGCGCGTACGGAACAGGAGATGCTGGCGCAGGGGCGGGCGTTACTGGCGATGGGGTGTGAAGCGGTATTAATGAAAGGCGGGCATTTAGAGGATGCGCAAAGCCCGGACTGGCTCTTTACCCGTGAGGGTGAGCAACGTTTTAGCGCGCCGCGTGTGAACACCAAAAATACGCATGGGACGGGCTGTACGCTGTCGGCGGCGCTGGCGGCGTTACGGCCCCGGCATCGCAGTTGGGGAGAGACGGTAAACGAGGCGAAGGCATGGCTTTCGGCGGCGTTGGCGCAGGCAGACACGCTGGAAGTGGGGAAGGGCATTGGTCCGGTACATCATTTCCACGCGTGGTGGTAGTATACTGCCTACAGACCCGTCGTCAGGAAAGATAAATGGAACAAGCGCATACCCGGCTCATCGCGCAACTGAATGAACGAATTTCAGCGGCGGATAATACGCCGCTATACATGAAATTCGCCCAGACGGTAAAGGATGCCGTGCGCAGCGGTATTCTTGAGCACGGTAATATTTTGCCTGGCGAACGCGATCTCAGCCAGCTTACCGGCGTCTCGCGCATCACGGTACGGAAAGCGATGCAGGCGCTGGAAGAAGAGGGTGTCGTCACGCGCGCCCGTGGCTACGGTACGCAAATCAATAATATCTTTGAATATTCCCTGAAAGAGGCGCGGGGATTTTCTCAGCAGGTTGTCTTGCGCGGCAAAAAACCGGATACGCTATGGGTTAACAAACGCGTGATAAGTTGTCCGGATGAGGTCGCGCAGCATCTGGCGATCCCCGCAGGCAGCGACGTCTTTTTACTCAAACGCATTCGTTATGTTGATGAGGATGCGGTA
This sequence comes from Salmonella sp. A29-2, assembly GCF_020150755.1. Classification (NCBI taxonomy): domain Bacteria; kingdom Pseudomonadati; phylum Pseudomonadota; class Gammaproteobacteria; order Enterobacterales; family Enterobacteriaceae; genus Salmonella; species Salmonella sp. A29-2. Next base: position 1,739,318 of record NZ_CP083731.1, read on the forward strand.
TCGATTGAAGAGTCCTGGGTGCCCGCGCATCTGATTCATGATGTCGACGCGATTGGTATTTCTCTGTATGACTATTTTCGTCGCCAGCACATTTACCCTCAGCGTACCCGATCTCGCGTTAGCGCCCGGATGCCGGATGATGAGTTTCAGTCGCATATTCAAATGGATGGTAAAGTGCCGGTGCTGGTGATTAAGCAGGTGGCGCTCGATCAGCAGCAGCGGCCTATTGAATACAGCATCAGTTATTGTCGTAGCGACCTATACGTTTTTGTGTGCGAGGAGTAGCGCCTCGCGCGTGGGCGCGCAGTCGCCGCCGCGATGCCCGACCACCCAGCTTGCCACCGCATTTCCCAGCAGTACGGCATCCGCGAGCGGCCAGCCTGACGCCAGTCCTGCCAGCACGCCGCCAGCATGGCTGTCGCCCGCGCCGATGGTATCCACCACGGTTGCCGGAAACGCTGGCACAACGCCGGAAGATTGCGCGCTAAAATACCACGCTCCGTCTTTATCGTGGCGCACCACCAGCGGCGCGGAAAAGCGTTTTACCCATGCTTCGCCGAAAGTGCGCGTATCGGTCGCAAGTCCGGCGCGTTCCGCGGCGATGATGGCTTCCTGGCGATTGAGGGAGACGATGGGTCGGCAGGCCATAATGCGCGCCATTACATCGTCTGTAATATCACCGATTCGTGGGCCAAAATCGATAAAAGGCGTGACATCGTCGACGGTTTCCAGCCACTGGATCATTGGTTCGCCACAGGACGAGGCCAGTTGATAGCCGGACAGGTAGACAAGACTGCCCCGCGGTGTCCTGAGCTGCGACAACCAGTCTGCATTCCACTGGTTTTCCACGCCGCTAAAAGACATAAACGTGCGTTCGCCATCCGGTTCGACTAACGCCAGACACCAGCCGTTATCTCCTTCAACCGCGTCAATCACGCTGGATAATCCCTCTTTTGCCAGACGGCGGCGAATCCTCTCCGCCCACACGCCCTGGCCCAGCGGCAGCGCATTGCTGGCGTCAATCCCCAGTCGTTTCAACGCCACGGCAATATTCAGCGCACAGCCGCCGACATTGACGCTCTGTTGTTGCAGTTCAATATCGCCTCCGCGACGCGGCAACGTCCAGGCGTCGGCAATGATATCGATCACTGCCGCGCCGATAACGGTGAGCGGACGCCGGGTATGCAGGGTCGGTAATAATGTCAGCAACCGTGCGCCGTTCATAGTGCCTCCCGCCGTTGACGATAACTCGCCAGCGCAACGGCATAGCGCGCAAAATCCAGCTGATTAACCTCGTCCAGCGTTTGCTTTAACTGGGGGTTAATGGCGCTTACCCCGTGCAACGCGCCGCAAATGGCGGTAGCCATCGCGCCGATAGTGTCGGTATCGCCGCCGAGGTTAGCGCACAGCACGGCACAGCGGTTAGGATCGGTATTCGCCAGTTCCACCATGGCGATAGCGCAGGGAACCGATTCAATGGTGCTGGTTCCCGCGCCGATGATCTGATAGAGCTGTTCGCTGGCAGATTCGACGCCGTCGGCGTGGCGGACAATGTTTAGCGCCAGTTCCAGACGTGCCGATAGCGAGGCGCTAAACGTGGTAATACGCGCTGTCTGCGCCTGATGGGCGACGGCGGGGAGCGAGTCGGCAATACTTTGCCACGTGTCGCCGTTAACCGCTCGCGAGACGGCCCAGGCGACAACCACGGCGCCAGCCACCGCCAGATCGGATTTATGCGTCGGGCTGGAGGCTAACGCTACTTCTGCTATAAAGGCTGTCAGGTTAGTTGGCGGCAACAGGCAGCCCAACGGCGAAACGCGCATGGCCGCGCCGTTAGTCACGCCGTTATTTTCCAGCGCCGCGATGGGTTTGCCGTCGCGAATCGCATTCAGCGCAATTTTTGACGTCGGGCCGAGTACATTTTTATTGAACGCATCAAAGCGTTCTGCCCAGGCGAGGATGTTACGCCCAATAATCTCGGGATCAATGTTGCCTTCGCATTCGAGTAGCGCGTCGGCCAGGCAGAGCGCCATTGCGGTATCATCCGTAAACTCCGCGCGGTTAAAATAGCAGGCGGCATTATTCTCTTTTGGCCCGGGCAGAAAGCGGTCAATCCAGCCGAAATGCGCTTTGACGCGCGTTCTCGGCCACAGCTCAGAGGGCATTCCCATCGCATCCCCTAACGCTTGCCCGTAAAGAGCACCGAGAATACGTTCTGCTTTCATTTTACTTCCCCTTGTGTCAACGCAATATCGCGATCGTCAATAGCAGTGATCTCTTTGTCCGATTCGCGAAAGAAAATCATAAACAGTAGCGCGATGACGGCAATCATCACTGCGCCAAACGTCCACATGCCCGCCCAGTTGAATGTCAGACCGTTAACCGGTTGCGGATAAGCAAACATTTTTTCCATCATCACGCCGCCGAGACGATAGCCCAGCAGGCTGCCGAATCCCTGACAGCAGAGGGTGATAAGCCCTTGCGCAGCGGTACGCATATGAACCGGCGCTTTTTTATCGACATAAATGTAGGCGGTGACGTAGTAGAAATCGTAACTCACGCCGTGTAGCAAAATACCGAGGAACAGCAGGGCATAAGTGAAGTACGTTTCCGCACCGCCATAGACAAAAAAGCCGTAGCGGATCGCAGCGGTAATAAGACCAAGTAATAATACCTTTTTAATACCAAAGCGCTTAGTGAAAAAGGGCAGAGCCAGCATAAAGAAGATTTCAGAGAACTGGCCGAGCGTCATCCAGCCGGTGGCGTTCTTCATTCCCACTTCTGTCAGGTAGCCGTTAGCGAAGATGTAGTAGAAGGCCAGCGGCATCGCAAACAGGAAGGAACAGAAGAAGAAAACGAGAAAGTTTTTATCGCGCAGCAGGACCAGCGCATCCAGCCCCAGCATCACTTTAATATCCATCTTGCCGGTGCTTTTTGGCGGCGTGTCTGGCAGACAGAACGCAAATACGCCCAGCAACGCTGAACTTGCGGCGGTTATGAGCAGTGGAATGTTGGTGGGGGAAATATCGTTATAGCCTAACATTTGCGGCAGGAATCCACAGGCGAGGCCGGAGGCTATCCACCCAATGGTTCCCATAACGCGAATGCGTGGAAAATCGCGTTCAACGTCCGGTACGTTAGCGAAGGCAATGCTGTTTGTCAGCGCGATGGTCGGCATATAGGTCAATGAATAGGCCAGAAGCAGCGGAAAGAATCCGGCGAAGGTGGTTTGCTGCGCCGCGAAATACATCAGCACGGCGCCTGCAAACATCAGTACCGCCAGGACTTTTTGCGCTGAGAAAAAACGGTCGGTAACGGAGCCGACCAGAATCGGCGACAGGATCGCCGCAATGGCGGTACAGGCATAAGACCAGCCTATTTCACCGGCGGAAAACCCGCTTTTATTTAGCCATAGCCACAGGGGGACGAACCAGGCGCCCCAGATAAACCACTCCACGAACATCATGAACGACAGTTTAAAGGTCGTTTTCATTTTTGAATCCTTCATGACAGGTAAGGTACGCCACGACAATACCACTTAATAATACCTTTTAAATACCATTGAGCATTAATTTTGACCGATCTAACACTTTTTCGGACGTGAATCGAGTCAGCAGATAGCGCCGAAAAAATGCGCTAAAGTTGGCAAAAATGGTCGGTCAGTACCAGGCTTATTGCGACCCGCAATCTGCGGGGCAGGACTATTCACCTTCCGATACCCTATCGGAACTTACGGGAGCATAGCTATGACTGATATTGCGCAGTTGCTTGGCAAAGACGCCGACAGCCTTTTACAGCATCGTTGTATGACCATTCCTTCCGATCAGCTTTATCTACCCGGTAAGGATTACGTTGACCGGGTGATGATTGACAATAATCGTCCACCAGCCGTTCTGCGTAATATGCAGACGCTCTATAATACTGGACGCCTGGCGGGAACAGGATACCTTTCGATACTGCCCGTCGATCAGGGGGTGGAGCACTCCGCCGGCGCTTCTTTTGCGGCCAACCCGCGCTACTTTGACCCAAAAAATATTGTTGAATTGGCGATTGAGGCCGGCTGTAACTGCGTGGCCTCTACCTACGGCGTACTGGCCTCGGTTTCACGGCGCTATGCGCACCGTATTCCGTTTTTGGTCAAACTGAATCACAACGAAACATTGAGCTATCCGACAGAGTACGATCAGACCCTGTACGCCAGCGTTGAGCAGGCGTTCAATATGGGCGCCGTGGCGGTAGGCGCGACGATCTATTTCGGTTCGGAACAGTCCCGTCGCCAGATTGAAGAGATCTCCGCCGCTTTTGAGCGTGCGCATGAGCTGGGTATGGTGACCGTATTGTGGGCTTACCTGCGTAATTCTTCCTTTAAAAAAGACGGCGTCGATTACCATGTATCCGCTGACCTGACGGGGCAAGCCAACCATCTGGCCGCTACGATTGGTGCGGATATTGTGAAACAGAAAATGGCCGAGAATAATGGCGGTTATAAAGCGGTCAACTTCGGCTATACCGACGATCGCGTGTACAGCAAACTGACCAGCGATAACCCGATTGATTTGGTTCGTTACCAGTTGGCGAACTGCTATATGGGACGCGCCGGGCTTATCAACTCCGGCGGCGCGGACGGCGGCGATACTGATCTCGGCGACGCGGTTCGTACCGCGGTGATCAACAAACGAGCCGGTGGAATGGGGCTAATTCTGGGACGTAAAGCCTTTAAGAAATCGATGGCTGATGGCGTGAAGTTGATTAACGCCGTACAGGATGTCTATCTGGATAGCAAAGTCACCATCGCCTGAGTTCAACGAAGAAAAGCCGGATGTGAGCGCATCCGGCCAGCGACAGGTATTATTAACGTAGTAACGGGCAGTCTGGCGGCAGCCGACAGCGTAATGCGCCAGGCAGCACCTCAATATGAAATTCTTGCCCGCTGAGTGGTTCGCCATCCAGATTAAACGTGATTTCATGCGGCGCATGAATATCAAACCACGCTGAGGCGCCGTCAATAATATTCGGATTGTCATCTGACTGCGTGAGCGTGGAAAACAGCGCCGGCAGCAGTTCTTCGCCGGTAAAAATCCGTAGCTGTAACAGCCCGTCGTTAATCAGCGCGGTGGGACATAATTGCTGCCCGCCGCCGGCCTGACGACCGTTGCCGATGCCGATCACCAGCGCATCTCCCTGCCAGTGAAAGTTTTCGCCACGTATTTCGCAGCGGTCAGGGGTCAGCGTATCCATTCTCATCAGACCGTGAATAAGATAGGAGACGCCGCCCAACGCGGCTTTAAGTTTTTCCGGCGTTTCGGTGGTAATGCGGGTGCCAAAACCGCCCGTCGCCATATTGATAAAACAGGTTTTATCATTGACCCTGGCCATATCAATTTCCATCGCGTTTCCGGCAATCGCCAGTTTCAGCGCTTTGTCCAGCGCTTCAGGAATACCGGCGCTGGTGGCAAAATCGTTGGCAGTGCCGAGCGGCAAAAGGCCCAGTGCAGGGGCTACGCCGTCGCGGATCTGGATGAGCGCGGTCGACACTTCATTAATGGTACCGTCTCCGCCGCCGGCAATCACCGTTTCAACGCCCAGTCTACGGGCTTCATCAACGTAACGCTGCGCGTCGCCTTTTTCCCAGGTTACCCGAACGTGAATCTGTATACCTTCGTCGCGAAGTAGAGTAATGGCCTCACGTAGCGGCTGGTTATCAGCGCTTTTGCCATTGAGGATCAGTAAGCTGGCGGGAAAGTTAGCCATCCGTTATGCCTTAATAGGTTGAACAACAATCTCCAGAAAGTGTATAGCAGAAATGAAAAAGCGAGGTCAGAACAGGATGAAAATTGAAATGTTGCGCACTTATTGCTTTACCGTTTTTCTTCCTGCTGTACGCAGCGGTAAGCGAAGCATGGTTTAAGGCAAATGGCGACAAGAGAGATGCCGGTATGCGCATTGAGTATCGCTTGTAAGAGTGCAAGGAAACCACAAGGGGTAGTCAGACGCTTTCCGATATAGCGCCTTTAATAACGAAACGGAGAATTAACAAGACGAACATACGTCAGTTATCAGTATTAATTTCAAATACCACAATATCAGATAATAACCTGATATTTATTACCAAACATACTTTTTAATAGCATAAAATCGAAATGTTCTTTAGACTGCTTTGGCAGGAACAAGGCGCACTATTAGCAGTACACTATTCTTGTTATCAAATAAATCCTATTTAGATGATGACTTAGCACGGTGTCTTATAGTCGTACCGTTGCCTGAGGTATCGCTTTTCTCATAAACATAAACAGGCATGTGCATGAAGAGGTTTATATGAATGTTACTTCAGGCGTGAATGCGCAAACGCCATTGCTCTCCCCTTCTGAACGGTGTAATGAAGAAAGTCCGGCAGCTGAAATCGTTGAGTTTAACGCTCACGGCAATAAACCCAGATGTTTAATATGCGTAGGAACCACGGCATTGTTTACAGGTATTTTCAGTGGGGTATGCTCAGGGGCTGTTGCCAGTGTCAGTAGTGGTGCTGCATATACTACCGCTCTGACGGTTTTAGGCGCATCGTTTGGCATTGGGGGAATTGGTATGATGGGAATATGCGCCGGACTATACCTTAGCGCAAATGGCGTCAGAATCCGGCCAGCCTGGCCATAAATGAGCAAACACAGCAAGTCATAGGGAAAAGATGAATTCCGGAGATGACACGGGGTGTTAAGCGTCCAGACCAGAGGCTTATGACTTATATAGAAACGCTTTAGATAGAGTATGGGGTGTTATGTATTCAAGAGCCGATCGCTTATTAAGACAGTTTTCACTGAAATTAAATGCCGATTCAATTGCCTTTGACGAAAACAGATTATGCTCATTTATTATAGATAACCGTTACCGTATCTTACTAACAAGCACTAACAGTGAGTATATAATGATATACGGTTTTTGCGGAAGACCTCCGGATAATAATAATCTTGCTTTTGAATTTCTCAATGCTAATTTATGGTTTGCAGAGAATAATGGACCACATTTGTGTTATGATAATAACTCACAATCATTATTACTGGCTCTCAACTTCTCACTCAATGAAAGTTCTGTAGAGAAACTTGAATGTGAAATTGAGGTGGTTATTAGATCAATGGAGAATCTGTATCACATTTTACAGGATAAAGGAATAACTCTGGATACCGATTATACGTGACGGTGGGAAGAGCGTGTAAAACAAGGCTATCATGATTACCTCCAAGAACTGGCAGTTAAACTGCTTGTGTTCATAATGATATTTTCGTGTTTAAATTCAATGAAATCGCAAAATGCGTCATAATCTTGTATATGAGAACCGCCAAAATAATGCCTCAACCCTTTACTGAGCCAGTCATTATAGGGATCGCCATAAGGTTTACTGTGCATAATATCGAGTCCTTTTATTAATGCTGGATGCTCGCTGCGGTTAACAGCAATAATCCCATTTTCAAGGCTAACATGATTATCTTTACGACTTACATGGATAGCGATACCATCAGGTAAATACAAAGTACCGAGTTTATCAGTAAGTAACATATCTGCATCAAGATATATGCAACCGCCGCCTGGTTGCAGATGATGACAACCAGGTTTACCAGCTTCCAGAAAAGCATCGCTTCCTTTTAGCAGGAAAAGATTTCTGTAGAAGTCAAACCATAAGTGCCCTTTGTCTTTATTATGAGATGAAATAAGCGTTTCCTCCGGATTGTTTTTCAAGACATCTTCCAGGCTTTTTTTTACCCCGTTAAGCAAGACCTCATCTCGTTCACTTGCTGACTGAGCTTCCAGTTTGGTGATGTTTTCTAAATAAATCGTCGTTAACTTTTTATCATACATGCTATAATTAAGGTCAGAATTATAAATAACCTTTATGTTTCTATAATTTTGTTCCAATTTTGCCAATGCTTTTCTTTGTCCCTTGCTAAAATCGCCATCAACGAAAATACCGATAATTCTTTCTTTTTCTATTATAGCAGCATTGATAATATTATTAAGATAAGGGTTTTTCTGCGTATTGATAATGGGAATTTCGTTTTGACCAAATCTATCTGGATTGCGTTCAAACCACTGAAAAACGAGCGGCGTTTGGTGATCGAGTGGTAATAGAGGATAATCAACCCCGGCAAAACTTACATGGCCTGATGAAGGTGGACTGAGCGTAGGTGCGATGGTTTGAGTATTACTTTGACATGAAATCAAACCTCTAATCCGGGAAAACATTATTTTAATCCTTGTAAAAGCGGCATTAAAACGTGCCATATTTTTACACGCTTAAATTATCAGTTTTTAACCTTAATTTAATAACCTGGAAACTTTTTGTGTAAGTTCTCACAAAGCAGTTATTGATTTAATTCACTGATATTAAACGTAAACGTCAGAATGCTAAGTCCTGAGTCTGACCGGATGCGGGGAGGATTGTGACTTGCTGGCTGGCCATGAATAGGGGAGGTCTGTAAACCTAAGCGCCCATTTGCGCTTTGGTTAGTGTGGTCAATTTTGGATATGGCGGAAAGTACCACTTTTTTATTGATTATACGCAAAAAATAAGCCTGCGTAAGGGAGATTACGCAGGCCAAGGAGGTGGTTCCTGGTACAGCTAGCATTTATGGGTTATGTTTTTCAGCGCGTTGAATAATACCCGCATTGAGCGAAGCGGTATGTGATCAATTTCTAAGAATCTTCCCGCCATGAAAAAATAACCGCAATTAACTACTTAGCATGGGGGTTACGCGTTGATTCGCCTGAGAAATTACGCATCAATAGTGCGTAATCCAGCGTAACGTCCTGCGGGACGGGCATCCAGACGGTATAGCCATCGCCAGGCGCCACCGGCATAGCGTCGCCTTTGGCGTTCTCCATCTGTTCCAGGGTGAAATTGATATTTCCCTGCGGTGTCATCAGCTCCAGACTATCGCCAACGGAGAATTTATTCTTCACCGCCACGGCCGCCAGTTGGCCTTTACGCTCGCCGGTGAACTCGCCGACAAATTGCTGGCGTTCGGAAACGGAGTACCCGTACTCGTAATTCTGGTAATCGTCGTGCGTATGGCGACGCAGGAAACCTTCGGTATAGCCGCGATGAGCCAGACCTTCCAACGTTTTCAGCAGCGTAGGGTCGAAGGGTTTACCCGCGGCGGCGTCGTCGATGGCCTTACGGTAGACCTGCGCGGTACGGGCGCAGTAATAAAAGGATTTGGTGCGGCCTTCGATTTTCAGCGAGTGGACGCCCATTTTCGTCAGGCGCTCCACGTGGGCGATAGCGCGCAAATCTTTTGAGTTCATGATATAGGTGCCATGCTCGTCTTCGAACGCGGTCATGTATTCGCCCGGTCTTTGGGCCTCTTCTATCATAAACACTTTATCCGTCGGCGCGCCGATACCGAGCGTCGGCTCAACGTTCTGTACCGGAATCGGTTCGTGCTTATGCACGATGTTGCCGACAACGTCTTCTTTTCCTTCCTGCACGTTATATTCCCAACGGCAGGCATTGGTGCAGGTGCCCTGATTCGGATCGCGTTTATTGATGTAGCCGGAAAGCAGGCAGCGGCCGGAATAGGCCATGCATAGCGCGCCGTGGACGAAAATTTCTATTTCCATATCCGGCACCTGCTGGCGAATTTCCTCAATCTCTTCCAGCGACAGCTCGCGGGAGAGGATCACGCGGGTCAGTCCCATCTGCTGCCAGAATTTTACCGTCGCCCAGTTTACGGCATTAGCCTGTACCGACAGGTGAATCGGCATTGCCGGGAAGTGCTCGCGTACCAGCATAATCAACCCTGGATCGGACATGATCAGCGCATCCGGGCCCATCTCGACGACGGGTTTCAGGTCACGGATAAAGGTTTTGAGCTTGGCGTTATGCGGGGCGATGTTCACCACCACGTAGAATTTTTTTCCGAGCGCGTGGGCTTCGTTGATGCCAAGCTGCAAATTTTCGTGATTGAATTCGTTATTACGCACGCGTAAAGAGTAGCGTGGTTGGCCCGCATAGACGGCATCGGCACCGTAAGCGAAAGCGTAACGCATATTTTTCAGCGTTCCCGCCGGCGAAAGAAGTTCTGGTTTAAACATCATTTTCTCGTTCTGATGACAGGTCAGATCCGCCTCACCTGATGAGGCGGCTTGAGGAGAGTCCTCACTTTAAGGGCGGGCATTGTACGCTTACGGACAGGCCGAGTAAATATTGCGAGAGTATATTGGCGCTAATAGAACACCGGATGTTAATGGAGAGCCAATGATGAAAATGAGCCGCACGGCCATCGCGTTGAGTCTGCTGGGAATGGTCGCGCATCCCGTTTGTGCCGCTCCGTCGTTTGAAGAGACGGCAAGACAGGTGATTATCGCTTTTCAGCAGCGAGACAACGCGAAAATTAATACCCTGATTGATAAAAAAGTTGGGATGTATGTGCTGTACCGAATTGGGGCTGGGGTTGATTATAAGTGGATGAAAAGTTTTGATATTAATAAGCCGATACCCGGTTTTAACTACCTGTTGGGGCAGGTAGGTTGGTTTTCAGAGCATATTCCTGTGGATAACGAATTTGATCACCACACGGAGGTTGAGTACGTTTGTGAAAAGGGATGGGATCACGCCGGTTTTTTTGTCAGCTATACCGGTTCTGATAATGCGCTGCTGACGTTTAGCATGGTGAATGGAGCGGATAATGGGGATCAGGCGTCTGATACCCGTATAGCAAACGCCAGGCGGCTTGAGCTGCAATCAGAGCGAGTGGTGGCAGTGCCGAAAAAATGGGGTGATGGTTTGATTTTTCATCTGAGCGAGCTTCATGGCTTGGGCAAAGGGTGGAGTTTAACACTGCTGGATTTGGTTACGGAAGATTGTAGTGCGTGAGGCATATATGTTTAATCAGGGTAAATAGCTGCTTATTTATATCTTTCTGCTATCAGGATGTTATGACACTGCCCCCAATATTCAGGATTTAAATAAAGCATTTCTTGAATATTAAACTAACTCACTAAAAATAAACTTGAAATTACCTCGGCAACATGCATTAAAGAAAATACTAAAGGTCATTTGACTTATTATAGCGTCAGTGATTACGTCTTTAACTAATTTGGCTCACGTTATGTATCCACTATGGGGAATCTTTATATATTCCGAAAAAAAACACAATGATATTCTTAATGCAAATAAGAGAGTAATCTTAGGGTGTGCAGGTTTGTAAACCAGGGTATGGCGGTAGCGTTATTTTTTAACGAGATATCATCAGAGGTAGAATTAACGATCGCAGACGATGCTCAGTACTAAGAGGAAATCAGGTTGAGGTTGAACAGAAAATGATAATTACGTATTGATAAGATGGAATCCATTTAATCTACTTATTAGTAGATTTTATTATGAAAAATATATTTTTGTTTTTTACGCATTGCGCAATAGCAAATCCTTGCCGCCTTGATGCAACTTGAGTGATTTTGTGTATAGTGTGGCAATGCTGAATACTGAATTGATACCTTCTACATATTAAATCAGGGGTTAGTGGTATGGGCGATTTTATAAAGTATCTATTTATTTTTTCTTGCTTATGGAGCGCAAATACTTTTGCGATTACTCAAACTCAATGGGATGGTAACTTTAGAGTCGAGGAACTTGGCGAGGAGTTAAATGATGGGAGTCAGGTTTTTTTACAATATAATTTAAAGATAGATAGTAAAAATAATCGTGCTTCTTTATCCATGACAACCTGGCATGCGGGGATAACATGCATTGGTGACTACTCTTTAAAAATCAATTCTGGTGTTTTGGCATTATACTATAACGGCGACGAGGAAAATGCATGTCCATATCCATCACCGCAATTTGAGATAAGCAATAAAGGAAAAGCATATTATATAAAAGGAAAAATGTTTTCATATTCTCAGCCTGGTGAATGGTTGCCACTCAAACGTATCACACTAAAATAATTCTATATTTCATAAATTATGATGATGAAGTTAATGATGGTATGAAATATTAATTGGATATGTCGTGAACATATTTTTGTTATATGTTTTCAATGTGTATGACAAGAAAATTTGCATGAAAAGATTATATGAGATGGTTTGAAAAATGAATGAAGTTCACATAAAAGCAAGGTCATTCTGAAACGAATTTGTCAAATTTACTGAATTATATATCAATAATTCCTGACTATCGACAATAATGTGAAATCGAGTACAAACTCACGGATTTGTAGTAATTAGGGCAAAGAACAAGTCAGATAAAAAATTTCTCATTATTTATTCAAAAAGCAAGTGCAAACTGTTAGTTTGAATTTGTACTTCTTCATAGAAGTGTTGAATAATATTGACGTCAAACATGTTCTGCCTTTTTTTACTAAACTGAGTAAGGTAACTTTAATATTATAATTGCAATGATACAAAATCACATCAATATATAATGAGGAAAACTATATGCCCGCCGCCGCTCGACTAAACGACAAAGGTATGCGTTCGACTCTGGATAGAGTGTTAATATGAAAGCGAATAATGTGATTATTTTTGTGATTCTATTTTTATCCTCTGTGAGTTATTGTTTTGCTGATATGAAGATATTAAAAATAAATCAGTCCCATTATATGAGTCCTTATAATAAAGAGCCTGGGGATAGAAACTTATGCAATAAATGGGTTTTAAATGCAAGTCAGATAGAAAAAATATTTTTGTTAAGTGATAAATATAAGGAAATGAGTGATACCATGACTGGATTTTGGCTCTGGTTTCCCTGTGAAATAACGGGTGAGTTGATTTATAATAAGAAAAAGTGGCATTTTTCTATTAATGCTGCTGCCACGGCAGAATGGTCCGATGGTAAGGAAACGATATACTGGGGGTGTTCCAGGGAAAAATGTGATGACATGTTTATACTTCCATATCCAGGCCGAAGTTATATAGGTGGTGGTGGTAAATTGATTTGGTGACGAGGTAGATCTTCATCCGGGTTTTAGCCTTTTAAAATGAATTAAATTTAACCTTCAGCATCATGACGAGAGTATGAAAGTATATTTTTGCACACGCCTGGATAAAGAATAAAATAACTAGGAATCGTATATTTAGCACGTTAAATACAACTTTTTAAATACAAGTCAGTGCTGGATTTTACAGATTAATGTTGCGTTATTACTAAATTCATAAATTAATGTTTGAGTTATGGTTGTTATGATCTTTCCCTGATAGAACAGTGCATTCAGGCAGAGGTGGCATTATCATCAACAAACATAATGTTCATTTTTATGGGCGTAGGGGATTCACCCTTATTTAAAGATTACAAAGAAATATATTTCTCATTTAATGTTAAATAACATGTGACTCATATTGTCAGTGATGTTCCTGATGAGATAATTGATTTTACATTTGAATGAGGGGTTAAAAAACTATGTGTGACGGTATCTTTTCGTTCAGAGAAACGTAGCGGAAAGAAAGAACCGGAAATGTTAGGTGAGATATTATATATGTTCAGAAGATTTAACAGCAGAAAAATTTTCTAATGCGATGAGAAATCATTGGAATGTGAGAAATAAATTGTACTGGCGTTTGGATGTGGCGATGGACAGAGAGTACCTCGCGTCAGTCCTTGCGGGGTGCGGGGTTTCGTAATCTTGCCCTGTAAGGAGGGGGTTGTGTCCGGGCAGGATATTGATGAAAACTACAGATTAGTCTCGAATGATGCCTGTCCTGAAGGAATGTCCTCACTTTCGTTTTTTTAGTGATGAAAGAGTGGGGCAAACAGTTAAAAAATTTTTTGGTGTGGATATTCCAGTCCATCCAGATGTGAAAAAATAAGGGCGCTACATGAGCAGATATAATGAGATATCTCAGTATTTTAATAGTGATAACTCTGCAAGTATGGATGTGGAACGATATACTCATATTACAGAAAGAACTATTTCCACTGACCTTAAAATAATAGATAAGTATGGTGAGGAAGAAATATTATCCTCTTTCAATCTATTTTTCCTTAATAATTCAAGGTCTTTTCTGTACCTTTACGCTTGGAATGTCTATTTTAAAAATAAAATAAAAATAATTTACTATGTGCTTCTGTTGCATTTGATGCGATGGGATTGTTTTGTGGCTATTTTGAACAACCAGATAAAGTATTTGTTTCTGATGAACTGCTATATAATCAGGGAATTCCCTTACTTCTTCAGATTGCTACCAATAAAATTGATGTTGCCCGTCGCTTCTATCCTCTTTTTATTAAAGGATTAAAGAACTTTGAAGCAGAACGAGCGAGAAATCTATTGCCTCAAAAGACCATTGTTCTGGCAATTGAAATGCTAGCCAGTGAACATAAGCAGACGGTTGACTGGCAGTCGCATGGTATTCCAGTTGAGCGTTTCTATTATGATTTTGTGAAAGAGGCTCTTTACTCACAGGATGAAGCGGTACTAAAAGAGTGGTTGGCTGAGCTTTGTGACTGCCATCTGAAATGGTCTGCGCGTACAGAGACTACAGAAAATGAATATGCTCTTAACGGTTATGAAATAGAGCCACAGGAACTTTTTCTCTGGCCTTTTGAATATCAGGCAGTGAAAAAATTTCGTGCAGCACATGGTCTTACCACGCCAGAAATTGATCATCCATTATTAAAGACGCCATTAGCCATAGAACATCAGGCTGATTTCAGTAAATGGGATGCGCCAGAGTGGTTCTATCCACTGGTTGACAGGTTGATATCAGCAAATACTGAACTGGCTTTTACCAGAGAACTCTTTAAATAATGAGAGATGAGACAGGGTGATGTGTATTACGAAAGTTACTGCCGACTATGAATAGTTATAGATTAACTTTTTCTTTATATTTCCTGCGTTCGGTAATGTTGCTTAGCATCATTTTAACAAGTGTTGGTTGTAATAATCAAAAGAGTAAGAAATTGGTTCTTCCTGTTGATTCCACGCAGTTTACGCAATTGGCTTGTTATTATAAGGATATTAATTCCGATGATAATGTAATGGAGTTAAAATTACCAGGTGAATATAAAGAGAAAACTAACTTATTTAATCAACAGGAAATTAAGGTGCCGGTAAAAGGTGAGAATTTTCTTTCTCCGTATATTGGTGATGGTGTCCGTTATTATGAATTAGGGTACTTTGAACATGATGGTAATACTTACAAATTGATAATTTATAATAAAATTGGAGAGTCTGATACGTTATTACTTAATGTACAAATAAATAGTTATGATGCAAAAGGAAACCTGGTGGATGCTTTATTACTTAGTAGCTTTTTTGCTTATGAAGATATCGTGCGTTTTTCTGATTTTGTCATCCGCCAGAATTACACAATAAGCATTGATAGTTATGTTATATATAGGTGGTATGAGGACAGCAAAGATGGTCATCTTGTAACTATAAAGTTTAAAGATCAGGTGCCTCAGATTTATATAAAGGAACAATATCAAATGGAAAATGGTCGGTTCAAATTGATATCCAGAAATGAAGTATCACAGGGTAAAAAAAAGAAGCGAGCGTTAAATATACCATGCTTACGACATTAATAATTGTAATGGAGGTGTTGAGGTAATATGGATAGCAGGAAAGAATGAGGAACGTTATGAGAATTATAAATAGATTGTTAATTTCAACCGATCTCAGGTTAATCATAAAATTTCAGTTTCCACGCCAGATTTATTCAACGCGCAGATAGTGCCCGTCGGCGCGGACATTTGCGCCAAAACCGCAGTCCACAAACGTATCGGTGCTGGCATCAATGGTTTCAGAAGAAAAAGCCAGCGAAATGTCGCAGTGAATATCATCGCCTTCCCGAAGCGCCACGATGGTTTTATCGTTTTCCAGCGTTACCGTTGCGGAGAACTCGCCGATATTGGGGCCGAAGTAGATCCCCATTAAACCGAACCAGTAACCCTGAAAATTAACCTGATAGCGCGATGGGGTGGGTAATGCCTTCACGCTAAGCACATTCCAGGAGGCGCGTCCGGCATAGCGCCAGTATTCCCCCGCCGCAAAAACCGGTGGCGGCAGGGCCGATAGCTTATCTTTGATAAGTTTCAGGTTGTAGATCGACTTGCTATCATTCGGCCTTAGCATCAGCCAGGCGCGGGCTTTACGCCACTCGCCTTCGCGTATCCAGGTTAGCGCCACGTTGTTGTAAGCCGTCGCGATGGCGCTGTCGTCAAGGGCGCAGCTTTCGCTCCATGCGGCCTGCTGTTCAAAAGCGTCGCGCGCTTTGGCATACTTTTGGGTCTTGTAAAGCTGTTCGCCCTGGCTGGCAAAAACTGGAATTTTTGCGCAGTCGGCCTCGATCTGCTGCTCCGTAATTTCAGCCCTGGCGGTGGCGCAGAGTAGAAGCAGGGCGCAAAGAAATAGAGATTTTCTTTGTATTATCACTCCATTACACCATTGAGTTGACCTGTCCCGGCAGCTCTGAATTCGGGATACGGACGGTATACCAGGCGAAACGAAAGCGTTTCCAGAAAGAATCGAAATGCAGGTGGTCCAGGCAGTCCATAACGATTTCATTATCCGGGTAAAGTGTGAAGGCAAAATGCGCCCAGCGTGCGCTTAGCTTCATATTAAACAGAGTTCGATCGTGTTTATTACCGTGCAGACGCGATAGGGTCACCATAGCATGTAGCGTGCCTTTGTTGGCCTCTTGTTGCACCAGTTCCAGATGCTTATGCGCCAGCGTAATATCCTTCACTTCAAAAATATTCAGCAGGAACAAGCCCCAGGCCTCTTTATGCCCGAACTGATGCGCCAGCCAGAGATTATCGAGCAGTTCTTTTTCATAAGCGGAACGTTTTTCGGTATCAGGTTCTTGTTTACTCAGACGCTGGTTGCAGATGCCAATGCTGAAATGAATATTTTGCAGGTCATTTTCATAGTCGGTATAGCCTCCGTTATCTATTAATTTGTACGGGGTGCTCTCGCGCAGCGCTAACTGCCGGTGCAAAATCTCCGCCGCGCGCTGAAAATACCCTAACGCGATGGCAGGATCGTAAGGTAGTAGGCCGTTGTTCTCTTTATTATTGTGTTCAAGGCCCAGCAGGTTTAGCGCGGCGGGTATATTTCTTTGCGCGCCCAGCTCTGCCAGCGGCACGAAATGTTCCGGGAGCCCGAACCAGTTGAAATTTTTAATGGCCGCCCGCCAGTTATGGTTATATTGAATGTCGGCGACGCTATCGAGCCAGGCGAGACCTTGCGCCTCATCCTTTTCGAAACCCAATAACCCGGCGTACTGAAAGTAGCCACGACGGATTTTCGGCACTGCGAATTCCGTTTGCTGCGCATTCTGACAGAGAAAATTATACATCCACCAGGTGTCAGGAAAATCGCGCAGGGCGAACTTTATCGTGTCATCAGAGAAATAATTGTTGAGCTTAACTTTTTCCATGATCGAACGCTGAAGGGTTCGCCAGAGCGCGTCATTATCGTCCAGATCGCTATAGCAGACCCGCAGCCACTCCAGCGCGTTGTGGCGAGATTCCTGAATATGCGCTCGCAGGCTAATCTCTTCGGCTTTGGCGATAATACGTTCCTGTTCTGCCGGGGAGTCAACCTCTTTAATGCGCAGATCGCGGTGATCGTCCCACCAGATCAATAGCTCCAGATGTTCACGTTCTGCGGCAGAAAGGTGATCGCATACGCTTGATTCCAGAAATTCGCGGATCTCCTCGTGAGACCCTCTCCAGCGTGGCATACGAAACGGGATATATTCATCCAGCACGTAAAATGCTGTCGGGAAAATAGCCAGGCAGACGGCGAGCCAGTATTTTTGCCCGGCATCGTCATTGCACTCCGGCAGCACGGACGGGCGCGGCAAATTTGGGCAAACCGCGTCGGCAAACGACAGCCCGGAATGGGCCATCAGCGCGTCCACCTCCTGCGGTGAATGGCGATGATATTCAGCCAGATCTTCCATTAATGGCTGCCCGGCAACATCCGCGCCCACGAGGAACTCAACCAGCCACTCGGGCTGGCCGAAGACTTTTGAGTTGGTGCTGGTCAGGGCCGCCGCCATCCACTGGCGCGGTTCACAGTCGATAGCATTGAGCGCGGCGATGACCATCCGTTCGTTGCAGGCGGCGGCGCAGATCCACATCGCTCGGGTGGTTTCTCTCGCCCAGCCATAGCTGCGATACAGCCACGCACGGTGATTCCAGTATTGCGCCTCGGCAAGCCAGGCGTGAGTGGAGCGGGGACGAGCGCGCTGCCAGTTTTTGATCAGCGCTAATCCTTGCGGCCCAGCCTCAACCAGCGTGTCCATATCGTAAAAAGGGTTGTCCATTTGATTCCAGGCGAAGAAATAGCGCTTTTCCGCTTCGCGGCTGGTAAAGCTCTCCGTCAGCGCCTGGTTGTAGCGTTCGTCCAGTTCGTCATAGCGTTCTTCACGCAGCAGGCCGGAAATATCGGCGATATGCCATTCGCGTTGCCCGTCATTGAGGGGATTTTTGTGGTTGCACATCTCAAACATAGCGTTGAGCAGACGATCATCCTGTTCCATAAAGCGTCCTTTAAATCGGCTCGAAAATTTTGAATTCATTCCACGGCAGTTGTCGCCAGCGGCTGACAGGGTCTTGCAGATAATGGGTGGCTTCCTGTAAATCCCGTCCGGCAAGCGCTGTTGGCGTGTCACGTAGCGTGAGCCATACCCGGCGGGCACGAACGTAGGCGGTGGCGTAATCCTCCCAGGAATCAAAACAGTCCTGAGCGCGCTGGGCGTTAAGTAATAACACCAGCCAGGCCAGATGTACGTCACACCAGCCGAGCCCGGCGATACAGCGGGTCAGAAAGGCGGTGCGCATGCAGTCGAAAGCCAGCGCGTCGCGGACCTGGCCCTGGGCCGCCAGATGATGATAAAACGTGCGCGGCGAGCTGCCGATGCCCGCAGGCCAGCGGCGTAAGATATCCTCGACCTTGTGGCGTAACGCCGCGCCGTCGAGGTTTTCGCTCAAGCCCAGCTCTTTTTTTACCTGCTGTGCCAGATAGCGGTGTTTGTCATCGTCAAGTTTGAAGACCAGCTCAACGCCTTTGATCGGTAGCCCGTTGCGCCGGGCGAGGATATCGGCTAGCGCCAGCGCCCATTGCCGCCGTCGGGTATCGCGACGCAGATCCTTCAGACGATCTTTTTCTTTCTCCTCGGCGATACGGGCCGCAATCAGCGGTTTGTTTTTTTTGTAGTTGCGCCAGCTAAAAAATAGGGCGGCAATAATAAGAACAATCCAGAACATTAGCGCTCCTCCCTGGTTGCAGAAAGATAGCGCGTGGTTTGTAGCGTCAGGCTTTCAATTTCGAAAGGTTCGCTACTGGTGTTTTTCCCGGCAAGCGTAGGGTGCCATTCATGATGCGGAAACAGCATTTCCGCAGCCGTCGCCACGTTAGGATCAACAACCTGAAGGTAGCGCAGCGCCTCCGGGGCGCTGTGCAGCAGTAGCCACTGTAAAGCTACCGGGGGAGTGGGGAAGTGCTCCATTAAATGAAAATTGTCATGCAACACATTGAGCAGAAAATTGAGGTCATGAATATGCGTAATAAATTTCCAATCTGAATATTCCGGTGTCGATTCATAAACTATTCCCATCCCTTCACAATCGGCGTGGCGCTCAGGAAGTGGTTGCAGATGGCGTAACAGAGATAAAACATCGTTAGCATATTTCTTAATAGGATGGCGATTTTGCTTACCTTTAATCTGATCAATACTCAGGCCGTTATTACCAACCACCAGGCTTATTGTGACGTGGGGAATATTATTGTCGTCGCGCAGGCTGAACAGGCGAAGTTTTTGTTGTTCAATTTGCCGGGCGTAGTAATCACCGTAGCCGCCGGAAAGCGCGCCTTTATTATCAAAATCTCCGACGCAGTGTTGCATATGCCAGGATTCATACGCCATCTCACTGCGCAGGCGGGGGTTTGTTGCATCAAGCTCAACCAGCACACCGTTATTCACCGCCATCACCGGTTTTAGCGCCTCGCTGTTGGAGGGATACCAACCTTGTTCACGCAGGCGCTGCATTTTTTGATGCTCCGCTTCGCGCATTGCCAGCACGGTAAAGCAGTTGATGCGCTGTAGTTTAGTTTCCAGCCGCGTTCCTTCCTGCCGCGAAAGAAATTCCACTAAATCTCTTTCCATTGCCACGAGTTGCGGGTGCTGAACGTTAAGGTAGTAAAAGCGCTCATCGCCACCCAGTTTTGGCGCCAGCCAGGCGGGGATTTCTGCATCAGCGCTAAAATAAACGGCATAATCGGCGACGGAGCGCACAGGGTAAACATGAGGAAAGTCACCAATGATCCAACGATAAAAATGGTTGCTTAACCAGCGCTGGATATTTTCGCTGTCGCCGCGTTGTTGGCACCGGGAAAAAATAGACGATTTTACATTTGGCGCATTTATTATATTGCGTGGTTTATAGCGGTGAGATGACGTTTCTGTCATAAAAATCCATGTATAATTAAGCTGGTATTATGTTTATGTATTTTTAGATTCACTTAATGAATTAATGCGCAATAAGTTTAAAAAACTACTCACAGTATATCGGTAAACTAAAAAGAGCGGCCAAATAATTTATTGTCCCCGATCGCGTTCGTCGTGGTTTTCGGGATACCGCTCGGCCAAAGGAAAGAGGGCAGTGTGTTAATTCCGCCAGAATAGCGTTGGCGGAAAATATCGTCTTACGACCTTGTTATTGTTATGCCAATAATCATTATACCAGGCGACACGCATCTGCTTCCCAGCGATATCCCACCCCGTAGACCGCGCGTATAAATGACTGTTCGGCATCCAGCGATTCCAGTTTACGGCGCAGGTTTTTAATGTGGCTGTCGATAGTACGATCGGTCACCACACGGTAGTCGTCGTAGAGGTGGTTTAACAACTGCTCGCGGGAAAAAACTTTACCCGGTTCAAGCGATAAGGTTTTTAGCAGGCGGAATTCAGCGGGGGTTAAATCCAGCGCTTTACCACACCAGGAGGCCTGAAAGCGGCTTTCATCAATCATTAACGGGCTTTCGGCATCCTGCTGCTGGAGTTCGCGCTGCGGTTTACAGCGGCGCAAAATGGTTTTCACGCGGGCCACGACTTCGCGCGGGCTGTAAGGCTTACAGATATAATCATCGGCGCCGATTTCCAGCCCAAGCAGCCGGTCGATCTCTTCGATTTTGGCCGTGACCATCACAATGGGGATGTCGGAAAAACGGCGAATCTCCCGGCATAGCGTCAGACCATCGGTACCCGGCAGCATCAGATCCAGCAGGATCAGATCCGGTGGCGTTTGACGCACATACGGCAGTACCTTGTCGCCATGATTGATGAGCGTGGGGGCGTAACTCGCCGCGCGTAAGTAGTCAATAAGCAGCTGTCCTAGCTTGGGTTCATCTTCAACAATCAAAATGCGCGGCGTGTTTTCATCAATGGGTAATTCAGTCATACTTCTCTCTGTAAATCGCGATCCAGCGGTAACTCTACTGTAATGCTAACCCCGCCAAAAGGCGAATGAGCGGCGTGAAGATGACCGTTATGCGCGTGTACAATATTGACGCATATCGCCAGCCCCAGTCCAGAACCGCCGCTGGCGCGGTTACGGGACACTTCCGTGCGGTAAAAACGGTCAAAAAGCTTTTGTAACTGTTCATCGCTGACGCCCGGTGCAGAATCGGCAAAGGTCAGGAATAATGATTTGTCGCGTTGTTCGGCGGAAATATGCAGGCCGCCGCCGCTGTCGGTGTAGCGCAGACTGTTTTCCAGTAGATTATTAAACAGTTGCATCAGGCGATCCGGGTCGCCGAAGACGGTCATACTATCCGGCAACGCGTAATGTAGCGTTAGCCCCCGGCTGGTAAAGCGCTCTCTGAACGCGCCGCCAGCGACTTCCAACAGGGGAACAAGATCGACGGTCGTTTTTTGGTAAGCCAGCGCGCCCTCGTCAGACAACGACAGCTGATGCAGGTCGTCAACCAGTTTGGTAAGCGTACCGACTTCCGCCTGTAGCGAGGTAACCGATTCTGGCGTGAACTGGCGAACGCCATCCTGAATGGCTTCCAGTTCGCCGCGCAATACCGCCAGCGGCGTGCGCAGTTCGTGGGAAATATCCGCCATAAAGTCGCGGCGCATCTGCTGGTTTTTTTCCAGCGTGCTGGCAAGCTGGTTAAAGTCCTGCGCCAGTTTTCCCAGCTCATCGGCGCTGGTTGGGGTCACGCGCGTGGTAAAATCCCCCGCCGCCAGCCTGTGCGTACCCTCGACCAACCGTTTGACCGGGGCGAGCAGGCCACGCGCCAGCAAAAACGTCGCCAGCGCGGCCAGCAAGGTTGATAACGCCACGATCATCCAACTGGCGCGCCGCTGCTGTATATCAAAATTAATATCCGTATTGCGCGTCAGCCGCTCGACAGGAGAGGCGATAATCGCGCCGACTTCGACGTCATTGACCAGAATGGGGCGGCGAGTACCGTCATGCGGCACCGGACCGCGTGGGCCGACCAGCACCCGGCCATTTTGATCGACGACCCAGAACTGGGTGCGCCAACCGTGCGGCGGCATACCGGGGCCGGGTTTATCGCGGTCGTTGTCATGCTCAAATGAACGCAGAATCTGGAAAACGAAGCGATCATTGTTACGTAAAAAACGCCAGTTGCCGTGTTGCTGGTACTGGTCGCCCAGCGCATCGCCCAGCATTTGTAGCCGCTGCTCGTTGCCGTGTTTGATATAGTCAATAAATCCGCGTTCAAAACTGACGCGCACGGCCCAATGCATACTGATCAGCAGCACGATGCAGGTGGCGAAGATCGCCAGAAACAGCTTGCCGGTGATTCCGGGCCGCCAGACTTTCATTACAGGCTCCTTTTACGCCGTGAAATGACCATGTTTTGCTGTGTATCGTTCGGCACGCGGGCAAAAATTATCGCCGGTAGCGCGATAATAACCGCCATACATAACCAGGTGTACATAAAGACGTGATGTGTGGCGCTACTGTCTATCCCGATATGCTGTTGGCCAAACATACCCAGCAGCATTCCGGCAATAGTGACGCCGATACTCATCGAGAGCTGCATAATCATCGATAATAAGCTATTGCCGCTGCTGGCCAGCGTATCGGGAAGGTCTTTTAGCGTTAAGGTATTCATGGAAGAAAAGCGCGCCGAGTTCACCATTCCCTGCAAAAGCAGTACCAGCGGCAGGAGATAATACCAGCCGAGCAGCGCGACCGACATAAACAACAGGCTAACCAATGCCAGTCCGAGCGTGGTCGCTACCAGAACCCGACGATAGCCAAAACGGTTAACTATCTGCACCACAATCCGCTTCATTCCCATGCTGCCCAGCACCATGGGGATCATCATCAAACCGGCATGAAACGGTGAAAAACCAAGACCAATTTGTAAAAAGACCGGCGTCATAAACGGCAGCATACCGCTGCCGATACGCCCGGCAAAACTGCCCAGTAACCCCAGTGAAAACGTGGGCGTGCGGAACAATCGCAGGCTGAATAACGCGCCTGAGTTTTTTTTGGCATGGAAGAGATAGAGCAGAATGGCTGCCGCGCCGCCCGCAGCAAGTCCGGCTAATGTCCAGGGCGAGATCCCCATGCTTTTACTACCGTCCAGCGCCAGCGTGAGTACCGCCATGCCGATAGCTAACAGCAGGAACCCCGGCAGATCAAAGCGCCGGGTCTCTATGGTGTAGTTTGGCATTAGCATAAAGGTCGCCATAGCGCCGACAATTCCCACCGGGATATTGATCAGAAAGATCCAGTGCCATGAAGCATATTCCACCAGCACCCCGCCCAGCGCGGGGCCGAGTAACGGCCCGATCTGACCCGGCAGGGTGACGAAGGTCATCGCCGCCATATATTGCGCGCGCGGCACGATTTTCATGACCGTCAGGCGTCCGACCGGCACCATCATCGCGCCGCCTACGCCTTGTAAAACCCGCGCTAATACCAGTTGATTAAGCGTGCCGGAGAGGGCGCAAAACAGCGAACCCAGCGTGAACAGCACAATGGCGGCAAAGAAGATATTACGCACGCCGATTTTATCTGCCAGCCAGCCGCTGGCGGGGAGCATCACGGCGACGGTAAGAACATATGACACCACTACCATGTGCATATGCAGCGGGCTTTCCCCCAGGCTTTTCGCCATGGAGGGCAGCGCAGTGTTGACGATGGTGGTATCCAGCGACTGCATAAAAAAGCCGAATGCCACAATCCAGAGTTGCCAGCGGGTGTTGTCAGGAAGTTCTGTCATATCTCTACTACCGGTTTGCTATTTTTACGCGAAAAACGCAGCCGCAGACGATCGAAAAAGAGGTACACCACTGGCGTGGTATAGAGCGTCAGGAGCTGGCTCATGACCAAACCGCCGACAATGGTTATCCCCAACGGCTGCCGTAATTCCGAACCGTCTCCGCCAGATAACACCAATGGCAGTGCGCCGAACAGCGCCGCCAGCGTGGTCATCATTATTGGACGGAAGCGTAACAAGCAGGCCTGGAAAATGGCTTGTTCCGGCGTCAGGCCGCCGCTTCGTTGCGCTTCAAGCGCAAAATCGACCATCATAATGGCGTTTTTCTTCACAATGCCAATTAATAGCATGATCCCTATCAGGGCGATTAGGCTGAAAGGGGCATTGAAGAGCTCCAGCGCCAGAAGCGCCCCAACGCCTGCCGATGGCAGAGTAGAGAGAATGGTCAGCGGATGGACGTAACTTTCGTACAGTATCCCCAGCACAATGTAGACGGTAGCGATCGCCGCCACTATCAAAATAAGCTGCGAATTCATGGTCTGCTGGAACACTTGCGCCGTTCCGGAAAAACTGCCGCGTACCGTCGGGGGGACGCCAAGCTGCGTCATGGTGCGATTAATGGCCTCCGTCGCCTGCGATAACGATGTGCCGGTCGGCAGGTTAAAGGCAATCGTGGACGCCGCGGAAAGTCCCTGATGGTTCACCGACAGCGGCGCATTGGCGGGCCGCCATTGGGCGAAATAAGAGAGGGGGATCGCTTTTCCGTCGCGGTTGATAACGAACATTTTCTCCAGCGCGCTGATATCCTGGCTATAGCGCGGATCGACTTCCATCACCACTTTATACTGGTTCATCGGCTGATAAATGGTGGAAATTTGCCGCTGGCCGAAAGCATTATTTAACAGACTGTTTGCGGCCTGAACATCAATGCCCAGCCGTGACATGGTGTCGCGGTCGTAGATAAGGTTCATCTCCGCGCCGTTATCCTGCTGGTCGGAGTTTACGTCCGCCAGTTGCGGCAGGGCCGAGAGCGCTTTGCGTATTTTCGGCTCCCACTCGCGCAGCGCCGCCAGAGAGTCAGACAGCAACGTATATTGGTAACTGGCGTTAGCCTGCCGCCCGCCGACGCGAATATCCTGTACCGCCATCAGAAACAGCCTGGCGCCGGGTTCTTTTGCCAGTTTGACCCGCAGTCGGTCAATGACTTGCTGCGCCGTCTCTTTGCGTTCGCCGCGCGGCTTCAGCGTAATAAACATCATGCCGCTATTCACCCGCGAGCCGCCGGTAAAACCAGTGACATTATTCACCGCCGGATCGTCGCGAATAATTTTCATAAAATCCTGCAGCTTGCCGCGCATGGCCTGGAAAGAGATGCTCTGGTCAGCCTGAATACCGCCCATCAACACGCCGGTGTCCTGCTCCGGAAAGAATGTTTTAGGGATGGCGATATAAAGCCAGATGTTCAGCGCAACGGTGCCAAGAAAAACCACCCCGACAAGACGCGTATGGTTAAGCACCCATTTTAACGACGTGCCGTAACCCTGTTGCAAAGCTACCAGCAAACGGCCAACGCCCCGTTTACGCGGTTGGGTGCGCGGTTTGCTTGATTTAAGCATCCAGCCGCACATCATCGGCGTCAGCGTGAGCGAGACCACCAGCGAAATGCCAATCGCCACCGAGAGGGTAACGGCGAATTCCCGTAATAATCGCCCTGGCAGACCGCCCATTAACAGCAGCGGCAGAAATACCGCCACCAGCGACAGACTCATGGAGATGACCGTAAACCCGACTTCCCGCGTACCCTGTAATGCCGCCTGCAAAGGTTTCATTCCCGCCTCCAGATGGCGGGCGATATTTTCCAGCACCACAATGGCATCATCAACGACAAATCCGGTCGCGATAGTCAGCGCCATCAGCGACAGATTGTTGAGGCTGAAGCCGCACAGATACATGGCGGCGAAGGTGCCGATGAGCGAAACGGGAACGGCGACGGCGGGGATTAGCGTGGCGCGCCCGGAACGCAGGAATAAAAACACCACCAGGATCACCAGTGCGACAGAGATAGCCAGCGTCTCTTCTACCTCTTGCAGCGACGCGCGAATCGTCGGCGAACGATCCTGGGCGATTTGTAAATCGATAGCGGCGGGGATCATTGCCCGCAGTTCCGGCAGTTTTGCCCGGATGCCGTCGACCGTCTGAATAATGTTGGCCTCCGGCAGCTTGCGGATCATCAACAAAATAGCGGGTTTAGCGTTCGTCATCCCGGCGTTACGGACATCCTGCACCGAGTCGGTGACGCTGGCGACGTCGCCCAGGCGTACCGCCGCGCCGTTGTTATAGTGAATAATCAGCGGCTGGTATTCGGCGGCGGTTTTCAGTTCGTCGTTGGTCTGGATTTGCCAGCGGTGGACGCTATCTTCAATTGCGCCTTGCGGTCGGCGTACGTTGGCGCTGTCGATCGCTTCGCGGACCTCATCCAGCGAGACGCCCTGGTTAAAGAGCGCCTGCGGGTTTAAGCCTACACGTACTGCGGGCAGGGAGCTGCCGCCGACGTCAACGTCGCCGACGCCGTCAATTTGCGCGATGGTTTGCGCCAGTTGGGTAGAGGCGAAATCATACAGTTTGCCCTGTGACCAGCTCTCCGAGGTGAGCGTTAAAATCATAATCGGCGCGTCGGACGGGTTGGCCTTGCGATAAGTCGGGCGGCTGGGCATTCCGCCTGGCAACAAGCTTTGCGCGGCGTTAATGGCGGCCTGCACGTCGCGCGCCGCACCGTTAATATCACGATCGAAATTAAATTCGAGAATAATGCGCGTACTGCCGAGCGAGCTGCTGGAAGTCATTTCATTGACGCCTGCAATGCGTCCCAAAGAACGTTCCAACGGCGTCGCCACCGACGAAGCCATGGTTTCCGGCGAGGCGCCCGGCAGCGAGGCGCTAACCATAATCACCGGGAAATCGACCTGCGGCAGCGGGGCGACCGGCAGCAGACGAAAGCCCAGAATGCCGCACAGCGTAATGGCGGCGGCAATCAAAATGGTGGCGACCGGACGGTAGATGAAAAGGGCGAAAAAGCGCATCTACGCCTCCTCTTTATGGCGCGGAAAGCGACTTTTCACGTACAGCGACAGGCGGTCAAACAGGAGATAAATCACCGGTGTGGTAAACAGAGTTAATACCTGGCTGACCAGTAGGCCGCCCACCATCGCGATCCCCAACGGGCGACGTAATTCCGCGCCAACGCCGGTACTCAACATTAATGGCAATGCCCCGAGCAACGCCGCCAGCGTGGTCATCAGAATCGGTCGAAAACGCAGCAGACAGGCCTGGAAGATAGCGTCGCGCGGACTCATCCCCTGTTCGCGTTCAGCGGCGAGGGCGAAGTCAATCATCATGATGGCGTTTTTCTTCACGATGCCGATCAGCAAAATAATGCCGATAATGGCGATAATATCGAGCTCGCTACCAGCGATGATCAGCGCCAGCAGCGCGCCGACGCCCGCCGTAGGCAGCGTTGAGAGAATCGTGATCGGATGGATAAAACTCTCATACAGCACGCCGAGCACGATATACATCGCCACCACGGCGGCGACAATAAGCCAGACGGTGCTGCCCAGCGCCGCCTGGAAGGCGAGCGTACTGCCCTGAAACTGCGTTGTAATATCCGCTGGCAGGGCGAGCGTTTTTTCCGTATCGAGAATCGCCTGCACCGCATCGCCGAGCGAATAGCCCTCCGGCACGTTAAACGAAAATGTCGTAACCGGGAACTGATCTAAATGATTGATGGAGAGCGGAGCGAAGCGCTGCTCAATGCGGGCAATCGCGCTGAGCGGTACGGTGCCGCCGTCGCGGCTCGTCAGGCGAATCGTCTCCAGCGCCGCCAGGCCCGGCGTGCTGGCGGTATTATGTTCCAGCACGACGCGGTACTGGTTCGCCTGGGTATAAATCGTTGAAATCAGGCGTTGTCCGAACGCGTTGTAGAGCGCGTTATCCACATCCGCCATGCTGATACCCAGACGGCTGGTGCTGTCGCGGTCGACATTCACCCAGGCCGCTAATCCCCGATCTTGCCAGTCGCTGCTTACCTCAGAGAGCTGTGGCAACGACTGTAGCGCGTTCTGCAGTTTTGGCACCCAGTGGCTGAGCGCATCGAGCGTCGTGGCCTGCAGGGTAAACTGATACTGTGTGCGGCTGACCTGCGTGTCGATGGTTAAATCCTGCGTCGGCTGGAGATACAGCGCCACGCCGGGAATCGTCGCCACGGCGGTTTGCAGCCGGGAGATCACCTGCTGCACGCGGTCATCACGCGCATCCAGCGGCTTGAGGTTAATTTGCAGGCGCGCGCTATTGAGCGTGGGGTTAGCGCCGTCTACGCCAACAAAAGTCGTCAGGCTTTGCACCGCCGGGTCCTGTAATATCCGCTCCGCCACCTGGCGCTGACGTTGCGCCATACTGGCATACGATGACGATTGCGGCGCCTGCAGCGTCCCCTGGATAATGCCGTTATCCTGTACCGGAAAGAATCCTTTCGGGATGACTATCCACAGCATAACGCTGAGCAGGAGCGTGGCGAATGCCACGCTCAATGTAAGCCACGGATGGTTGAGCACTTTCGCTAATCCGCGTCCGTAGCTGGCGATCACGCGGTCAAACATCCGCTCGCAGGCGCGGGAAAAGCGGTTTTGTTTACGCAGAGACTGCTGGCTGAGCATACGCGCGCACATCATGGGCGTGAGCGTCAAAGAGACGACGGCGGAGATTAAAATCGCTACCGCTAACGTCACCGCAAATTCGCGGAACAGTCGACCAACAATATCGCCCATAAAGAGCAACGGGATCAGCACCGCAATCAGTGAAAAGGTGAGGGAAATAATGGTAAAGCCGATTTCGCCCGCGCCTTTGAGCGCCGCCGCCAGCGGTTTTTCTCCTTTTTCGATGTAGCGCGAGATGTTCTCAATCACCACAATCGCATCGTCCACCACGAAACCCGTGGCGATAGTGAGCGCCATCAGCGTCAGGTTATTAATGGAAAAATCCAAAAATACCATCACCGCAAAGGTGCCGATAAGCGACAGCGGTACGGCGACGCCGGGAATAATTGTGGCAGGAATATTACGTAAAAACAGATAGATAATCATGACGACCAGCGCGATCGCCAGCATCAGTTCAAACTGGGTATCGCGCACGGAAGCGCGAATATTGGTGGTGCGATCGGACAGGACCGTGACCTTCACCGATTTCGGCAGGCTCTCGGTAAGCTGGGGCAGCATCTGGCGAATGCTGTCTGCCGTCGCAATGATATTGGCGCCGGGCTGGCGTTGAACGTTCATCACGATAGCCGGCGCTTGATTCGCCCATGCGCCGAGCCAGCTATTTTCCGCCCCCTGTTCGACGGTGGCGACATCGCCCAACCGTACCGGCGCGCCGTTTTGATACGCGATGATAAGCCTGCGGTATTCGTCGGCAGACTGCATCTGATCGTTAGCAGAAAGCGTCACCGCCCGTTCGGGGCCATCCAGACTGCCTTTCGCCGAGTTGACGTTGGCGCCGGTAATTGCGGTACGGACCGTTTCGCTGGTCAGACCGAGCGCGGCGACAGCCTGAGCATTCAGTTTTACGCGTACCGCAGGGCGCTGCCCGCCGGCAAGCGTCACCAGTCCGACGCCGGAGACCTGCGAGATCTTCTGCGCCACGCGGGTTTCTACCATGTCCTCTACCTGGGGCATCGGCATCGCGTTTGAGGTGACGGCAAGCGTCATAATCGGCGGGTCCGCCGGGTTGACTTTGCTATAAATCGGCGGATTCGGCAGGTCGGAAGGCAATAAATTGGTGGCTGCGTTAATCGCCGCCTGTACTTCCTGCTCGGCAACGTCCAGCGGCAGCGTCAACTGAAACTGTAGCGTCACCACCGATGCGCCGCCGGAGCTTTGCGACGACATCTGCTTCAGCCCTGACATCTGGCCGAACTGGCGCTCAAGTGGCGCGGTGACGGCGGAGGTCATGACATCCGGGCTGGCGCCAGGGTAGAGCGTAACAACCTGAATAGTGGGGTAGTCGACCTCCGGCAAAGCGGCGACGGGCAGGAAGCGATAGCCAATAATCCCGGCGAGTAAAATCGCCGCCATCAGCAGAGTGGTGGCCACGGGGCGCAGAATAAACAGACGCGAGGGGCCGCCCGTGCTGCCCGGAGGTAATACCTGCATCAGGCGCGCGCTCCTTTTTGACCTTCATGGCGGGAAGGGGATTTTTCATCCGCCACGGTGGTTTGCGGCTCAACGACCTCGACTTTTGCGCCTTCCGTCAGCCGATCAATACCATCGGTAACGACGCGATCGCCTGCCGACAAGCCAGCGCTGATCACCACGTTTCGGTTATCCTGAATACCGATTTTTACCCGCTTCTTGCTGACGTTATTTTCGTCGTTCAGCACCCACACAAAGTGGCCCTCATTGCCCATTTGCACCGCCGCGGCAGGCACCACAACGGCATTTTGTTCGGTATCGACCAGCATCCGGGCGTTCACAAATTGATTGGGAAACAGCGTATCGTCCTGATTGGTAAAGCGCGCTTTAATTTTGATCGTTCCCGTCGTGGGATCAATCTGGTTGTCCAGACTGAGCAACACACCTTCGCTCAATTTGTGCGAGTTAGTCCGATCCCAGGCTTCTACGACCAGCGTTTTCCCCGCTTTCTGCGCCTGAACCACGGTCGCGATATCGCTTTCCGGCAGAGTAAAAATGAGATCAATCGGGTGCGTTTGCGTAATGACGACAATACCTGCGGTATCGCTGCTGGAAATCTGGTTGCCGACATCCACCTGTTTCAGACCCACGCGTCCCGAGACCGGGGCCGTGATACGACTCCAGTCGAGCTGTAACTGCGCGCTGGCGACATTGGCTTCATCCGCTTTAATGGTTCCCTGGGTTTCGTTGACCAGCGCCTGTTGCGCATCCAGTTCCTGACGGGAAACCAGATTGGTTTTTGCCAGTTGCTGATAGCGCGCCAGATCACGACGCGCATTCGCCAGCGTAGCGTTATCTTTCGCCAACTGTCCCTGAGCCTGCGCCAGGGCGACCTTAAACTGGCTGGGATCGATTTGCGCCAGCAGATCGCCTGCGTTGACCTGCTGACCTTCCTGAAAGTGCAGGGCGATGAGTTGACCATCCACGCGGCTACGCACCGTAACGGTATTCGCGGCGGTCACGGTACCCAGCCCGCTCAGATAGCGCGGTACGGCCTGCGTGGTCGCGGTCGCGGCCTGTACCGGCGCCAGAGGGCCGTCGCGCATACCGCGGCGACCTGCGGCGGCGGTATGCGGCGCTTGCGCGGCGACGCCCGGCGCGGCGGTCGGGCTTTCGCTACGGCTATGCCAGAACCAGAATGCGGCGGCGGCCACTACAACCCCAATCGCTATTGCCCAGCGGAAAGTATTACTGCCTTTCATCGGTATAAGTTTCTCATCCTGAAACGTTTTGCGGAATGTTGCTTCCTCTATTGTAGTCAGCAGGGAAGGGAGAAAAATGGAGGAATTATGGAACACGGTCGGGATTATTCTGAATGGCGACTCGCTTTACGAGGCGCTACGCAACTCTCATCGGTGAAAATCGTTAACGCGCCGGAGTGCGGTAAAGTGGCGGCACGGCAATGAAGGTAAGCCACCGATTTCAGCAGGACGCTGAAACGGGAAAGCCCCTCCCGAGGAAGGGGCCAAAATAAGGAAAGGGTTATGATGAAGGTAGTCATCATACTGGTGATACTCTTAGTGATTAGCCTACCAGCTTACTAAGACACCAGGGGGAGGAATCCTCCCTTACCCTCACTCCTGACGTTAAGCCACATCAAGAATAATGTCAATCCATCAGCGCTGGGCTTGCGAGGCGCTTAGCGGAAAACGACCTCCGCCCAGCGCGCCAGTCCTGCGGTGACGGAGCCGAAATCATCGCCGCCAGCGACGGGTATGCCCGGTAACTGTTCGGAAAGCGCTTTTTTAATCAATGGCGAACGGGCGCTGCCGCCGGTCAGATAGATGACATCCGGTTTTTCCTGCGCGCTGTCCAGCGCCAGTTGCACCTGTTCCAGAATACGCGTCAGCGGTTGATCCAGCGCCGCTTCCAGTCCTTGCTGGCTGATAGCGACCGCCAGGTCGTCGCTGATAAATGGCAGCCTCGCCGTAACATCCGCCTGGCCGGAAAGGGCGATTTTGCTCTCTTCCGCGCAGCGTACCAGGCGGTAGCTAAGCCGCTGACGCCAGACCTTGAGCAGCAACGCGACCTTGTCTGCTTCACGCGCGTTGCGAACCAAATCGTTCAACAGACGACCATTCGCGCTACTGTAAAAATCGCTTTGCGCCGGGACGTCGTTAATCGCCACGGCGTTCCACCACGGCAGCACCGGCAGGGCGATGCCTTTTTCGGTTTCGCCGCCCATGCCCAGCAAAGGCATCAGATTTTTAAAGGCCAGCGCGATATCCAGATCGTTTCCGCCCACGCGGCAACCGCTGTGCCCCAACAGGCTGTTTTCACGATCGGCGCGCTGACGCCACTGCGGCCCCATCAGCAGCATGGAGCAGTCGGTGGTGCCGCCGCCAATATCCACGACCAGCACACGCTTCTCTTCCCGCAGCGTAGCCTCGTAGTCCAGGCCCGCCGCAACCGGTTCATACTGGAATACCACCTCCTGAAAACCGGCGCGTTTTGCCGCCCGCTCCAGAATACCCTGCGCCTGGCGGTTCGCGTCATCGCCGCCCAGTCCCTGAAAGTTGATCGGGCGACCGATCACCGCCTGGGTAATGGCCTCCGGCAATTGGCTGTGCGCCGTATGACGAATATGTACCATCATGGCGCAGACTAAATCTTCAAACAGCGCGACCTGCTGCGGTTTCAGGCCGCTGGCGCCTAAAAAGGATTTCGGCGATTTGACAAACCAGACCTCCTGGGGATCGTCAATATAGTGCGCCAGCGACGCCAGACCAAACTGTACGCTTTGCGCGCCAACCTCAATATCTTCCTCGCGGTTGTAGCGTATCGCGCGGCGCAGCAGCGCCTGGGTTTCTTCGTCCGTTGCCGGCACATCATGATGGCGATACAGCCACTCGCTCACCGCTTCGCGCGTCGGCGCGCACAGCATAGACGGCAGTAATACGCTGTTATTCTCCATTGTCAGCAACTGTGGATGCCCGTCGCGCATAATGGCGACCGAGCAGTTTGCCGTACCGTAATCAAATCCGATAAACACCTTAAAATCCCCATGCCAGTGAAGAAGGGGCGTGACTTTAGCGAAATGTCGTCGCGGCGACAACTGGAATATGAAAGCAAGGCGTTACGTGCGATTAGCGTTTATGCTGAAAGGTCAAATAAAGGAGAAAAGTATGTTTACCCTGAGCTGGCAGCCGCCTTACGACTGGTCGTGGATGTTGGGCTTTCTTGCCGCGCGTGCGGTGGACGGCGTGGAAACGGTAGGCGAGGGCTTTTATGCGCGCAGCCTGGTGGTGGGCGAGCATCGCGGACTGGTCAGCGTGAGGCCCAATCTGCCCACCCACACTGTGCAGGTCAGCGTGAGCGCCGGATTACTTCCCGTCGCGCCGGCGTGTCTGGCGAAGGTTTCGCGTCTGTTTGATCTTGACTGCCAGCCCGCGCAGGTTGCCGCCGTGCTGGGGCCACTGGGCGAGGACAGACCGGGGCTGCGTTTACCGGGATCGGTTGATACGTTTGAACAAGGCGTGCGGGCGATATTGGGGCAACTGGTGAGTGTCGCGATGGCGGCCAGGTTGACAGCGAAAGTGGCGCGCCGCTATGGCGAGGCGTTGCCGGATGCGCCCGATTATGTCTGTTTTCCCGGTCCGGAAACGCTGGCGTTGGCCGATCCGCTGGCGCTTAAAGCTCTGGGGATGCCTCTGCGGCGCGCCGAAGCGCTGATTCATCTGGCGCAGGCGACGCTGGCGGGAAAACTGGCGCTCGCCGCGCCGCCGGATATTGAGCAGAGCGTTAAAAATTTACAAACGTTTCCGGGAATTGGCCGCTGGACGGCGAACTATTTCGCCCTGCGCGGTTGGCAGGCAAAAGATATCTTTTTGCCCGATGATTACTTAATTAAGCAGCGCTTTGCCGGGATGACGGCCGCGCAGATCCGTCGCTACGCGGAGCGCTGGAAACCGTGGCGTTCCTACGCGCTACTGCATATCTGGTATACCCACGGCTGGCAACCGTCAATGGATAGCGAAATAGCTGGTATTCAGTAACAAATCCAGCGGTTGCGCTTCGGCGATAGTGTCGCCATAAATCAGATCCACGCCAATACGGGAGAGCGTATCCAGCACCTGTGGATTTTGTACCGGCCCGGCGAGCGTTTTGATGTCCAGATGCTGGGCGTGTCCCTGGATGATCGAGGTCAGCATTTCATCCATTAAACTTTCATGAACGTTGGCGATAAGGTCGCTATCCAGCAGTAAATAATCGACGATATGCGGGGGCAGTAAATTAAACAGCTGTAAATCGCGCCCGACATGGCTGAGAATCACCTGGCAGCCGCGTTGCCGCAGTTTTCGCAGAGTCGCAGCGGCGGTCTGCGCCTGCTTAACGATAACGTCAGCCGGGATAATCAGATGTAATAACCGTGGCGGCAGTGGGCTATGCTCCAGTTGTTCCAGCAGCTCATCAATAAGGGTCGCGCTGTATAATCCCGCGGCGGACAGCGGCAGCGCAACGCTTAATCCCTTGCTGGCGACGGCGGTCGCCGCATGGTGGAAAAACTCATGGAATACCCGTCGGTCAAGCGCGTGATGCAGCGCGGAGTCGGCTAACCCTGCCCGGAACGCGCGCTCTTCCAACACTTCCCCTTCGCTGGTCCACAGCCTGAGTGAGACCAGCCAAAAGCTGGTGGCCTCCGGCGTACGCGGCGGCGCGACGTTTCTGGCAAGCATCAGCAGGTGGTTATTTTTAATCATATGCCACTGTTCTTCCAGCGGCATCATTCCCTTTGAGGAGGTTAATGCGTGCTGCGGTTCGTACACGGTCAGACGGCCGCGACCGCTATTTTTCGCGGCGTAGCAGGCTATATCGGCCTGAGACACGACCTCTGTGAGCTGGCAGTTATGTTCATTTATCATTGTGATCCCGGCGCTGGCGCCGATCCGATGCAGGCGTCCTTCCCACATAAAGTGATATTCATTAACGGCGTTGATAAGCCGCGTCACGATAAAACGCGCGCTGTCACTATTACAATCCGGCAGCAACAGGCCAAACTCATCGCCACCCAGACGGGCCAGAAGATCGCCGGATCGAAGCATACTGAGCATCAGTGACGCGAGCTCGCGCAATAAGGCATCGCCGGCGGCATGTCCCGCGCTGTCGTTAACCGCTTTAAAACGGTCCAGATCGATAAACACCAGCGCATGATGTTGAGGCGATTCCTGTATTGTTTGCAGGCGCTGTTGAAGCTGTTTTTCAAAACTGGCGCGGTTGGCAAGATGGGTGAGGGCGTCATGCGTTGCGCTGTAGCTGAGCTGGCGTAACATTTTTCGTGATTCGGTAACGTCCTGGATAACCAGAACCGAACCAATCTTATCGCCGTCAAGCGTACTGAGCGGCGTGATACTGTAATGAATATCGTAGCTGCCGCCGTTATGACAATGGAGCACTATCTCCTGTTCCATGTCCGATCGCGACCTGTCGGCGCGATAAATATCCTCCAGCAGCGGCCCCTTATCACCTGACGTAATGCGCAGAACCGTTAATAATGGCGCGCCTAAAGCATCCTCTTGCCGCCAGCCGCTCATCTTCTCGGCGATCGGGTTCATAAAGGTGATATTCATCGCGACATCAATACACACCACCGCTTCTCCGATAGAGTCAAGCGTGATGTGCAACCGTTCTTTTTCCTGAAACAGCGCCTCGTTCGCCTGTGTAATACGCTCCATCAACCGCTGGTTTTCCTGCTCGCTTTGCTTGAGATCGTTAATGTCTTCAATCTGAGCAATAAAATAGAGAGGTTTATTGTCTTTATGACGAACCAGTGAGACGGCCAGCAGCGCCCAGACGACATCGCCGTTGCGGGTGTAGTAGCGTTTTTCCATGGAATAGCTATTGATGTCGCCGCGCACCAGCATGTTTAGCTGTTCAAGGTCGTTATTCAGGTCTTCCGGCCAGGTCAATTGCTGAAATGTCATCGTGCGTAATTCATCCTGGCTATAGCCAAGAAAATGGCTCAGAGATTTATTGACCTGTAGCCACTGACCCTCCGTACCGACCAGCGCCATACCAATGGCGGAATACTCCATCGCGTTGCGAAAGCGGGATTCGCTCTCGGTGATATGTTTGCGTTCCGTGCGAAACGCGTACATCACCATCGTCATCATATTGGCAGGCAGCAGGATCATTAAAAAAGGCAGCCACGGCATATTGACCATCACGTCGGTTTTCGGCGTGGCGAGCAGCGTGGGGTCATTGGCCAGCATGAGCGAGACCACGATAACGGTAGCTAAAAAAATTAAAAACGCCTCCATTCGCGGCAGGCGCACCGCACTCCACATCAACAGGACGATAACGCACGTAAACGGCCACGGAATATAGCGCATAGCGAGCCAGCTTAGCGCCAGTGTAATGACCAGCGTCAATAGCGTTTCCAGCAACAGATGCGGGTCGCGATGACGCAATAGATAGTGTGGTTTAAACAGTAAACCTAACGGTACCAGCGTCAGCGCGCCGATGGCTTCCGATAATACCCAAATCAGAAACGCTTTCGAGGCGACCGCTTCCGGCGCTATCAGCCAAAATAACATGCCGCCGAGTAGCGGCGGAATCACGGCGCTGCCGATAGCCAGACGAAACCAGTCATTCAAATTTTGTAAGGGGTTGTAGCTGGGGAGCAGTTTTCGCAGCAGTATCGCGCCAGTGGCCGCCTCGATAATATTTATTGCCGTCCAGCTAAAGTTAAGCGAGGCGGCAGGAAATAAAGTCAGTGAGGCGCCGATGCTGCCGAGCGAGCAGGCGACCGCGATCCCTGGCCACAGACGGCCCGCATGGCGGTAAAACGCGACCATCATAATGGAGGTGGGGAACCACAGCGGCGCGAGTTGGGTGCCGACACGCGATAATACGAGCGAAAAGAGCGTAAAGACAAACGCGACCAGGCCTAAACTGACCAGACGCAATAGCGGGTGGGGGACGGTAACGAAAACATGTTGGGATGGTTTACTCATTACCACTCTATCCGAATCGCCGGTAACGTCGCGGAATACCGGACGCGTCAGTTTACTCTGTGATTATGCTAGTATAAACGCGTAATGATTTATACGCTGGCTGAATATAAATTGTGGCTCCCGGCGTATTCCTCCTCCAGACGGGTCGATAAAACCGCTGCCCGCGTTAAAACTGAACGCTTTTACGTCGCGACGTCGAATGCGCCGCCAACAAATTCACCGTGGCATAGCGCCGGACTGGTATCGCGCTGCTGAAATCCCTATAATTGCCGCGTTTGGCGTTTCGGCGCCCCCCTTCCTTACATCCAGGTTAATCAGGTCGCTAAATTTATGACTGATCAGTCTCATCAGTGCGTCATTATCGGTATCGCTGGCGCATCGGCTTCCGGCAAGAGTCTTATTGCCAGTACCCTTTACCGCGAATTGCGTGAACAAGTGGGTGACGAACATATTGGCGTTATTCCCGAAGACAGTTATTACAAAGATCAAAGCCATCTGTCGATGGAAGAACGCGTAAAAACTAACTATGACCATCCGAATGCGATGGATCACAGCCTGCTATTTCAGCATCTTCAGGCGCTCAAGCGCGGTTCGGCGATTGAATTACCGGTATACAGTTATGTTGAGCATACCCGTATGCAGGAAACGGTTCGCGTAGAACCGAAGAAAGTGATTATTCTTGAAGGTATTCTGTTACTGACCGACGCGCGTTTGCGTGAAGAGATGAACTTCTCTATTTTTGTCGATACGCCGCTGGATATCTGTTTGATGCGCCGTATCAAACGCGATGTGAACGAGCGTGGTCGCTCAATGGATTCGGTGATGGCGCAATATCAGAAAACGGTGCGTCCGATGTTCCTGCAATTTATTGAGCCTTCCAAACAATATGCGGATATTATCGTGCCGCGCGGCGGTAAAAACCGCATCGCTATTGATATTCTGAAAGCGAAAATCAGCCAGTTCTTTGAATAAATCTGGCGAATTGTGTACCGTTCAGTGATAACCTGGTTAGCCCTTGATGTGCTTGATTTAAGGGCTTGATGCGCGAAAGGAGAAAGTGCCATGCGTTTATGCGACCGAGATATTGAAGCCTGGCTGGATGAAGGCCGTTTGTCTATCACCCCGCGACCTCCCGTAGAGCGCATTAACGGCGCGACGGTCGATGTACGTCTTGGCAATAAATTTCGAACCTTCCGTGGCCATACGGCGGCGTTTATCGATCTGAGCGGGCCGAAAGATGAGGTCAGCGCGGCGCTGGATCGCGTGATGAGCGATGAAATCGTTTTGCCGGACGGCGAGGCATTTTATCTGCATCCGGGCGAGTTGGCGCTGGCCGTTACCTTTGAATCCGTTACCCTGCCGCCGGATTTAGTGGGCTGGCTGGATGGTCGTTCCTCGCTGGCGCGTTTGGGACTGATGGTGCATGTGACGGCGCACCGTATCGATCCCGGCTGGTCGGGCTGCATTGTGCTTGAGTTTTACAACTCCGGGAAGCTGCCGCTGGCGTTGCGTCCGGGTATGCTCATCGGCGCGCTGAGCTTTGAGCCGCTGTCCGGCCCGGCGGCGCGGCCTTATAACCGCCGTCAGGATGCCAAATATCGCGATCAGCAGGGCGCTGTCGCCAGCCGGATTGATAAAGACTGAGCCATTCGGCGCAATACTGCCGGTCCATTGAGGGTAGCATGAGACGATTTCTGACGACGCTGATGATTCTCCTGGTCGTGCTGGTGGCCGGATTCTCTGCGTTGGTATTGTTGGTCAATCCGAATGATTTCCGCGCCTATATGGTGCAGCAGGTTGCCGCGCGTAGTGAATATCAGTTGCAACTGGACGGGCCGCTGCGCTGGCACGTATGGCCGCAACTCAGCATCCTTTCCGGGCGAATGACGCTAACGGCGCGAGGCGCCAGCGAACCGCTGGTGCGGGCTGACAATATGCGCCTGGATGTCGCTTTATGGCCGCTGTTGAGTCATCAGCTTCATGTTAAGCAGGTGATGCTGAAGGGCGGGGTGATTCAACTGACGCCGCAAACGGAAGCGGTACGCAGCGATGATGCGCCGGTCGCGCCGAAAGATAATACCTTGCCGGACGTAGCGGAAGATCGCGGCTGGTCGTTTGATATTCGTAGCCTGCGCGTTGCCGACAGCGTGCTGGTTTTCCAGCATGAAAATGATGATCAGGTCACGGTGCGCGATATTCGTCTGAATATGGAACAAGATGCCGAGCATCGCGGCACGTTTGATTTTTCGGGACGCGTGAACCGCGATCAGCGGGATCTTGCTTTATCATTCAGCGGAACGGTGGATGCTTCCGATTATCCGCATAATTTAACCGCGGGTATTGAGCAACTGCGCTGGCAATTGCAGGGCGCGGATCTACCGGCGCAGGGGATTGAGGGGCAGGGACAATTACAGGCGCAGTGGCAGGAGGCGCAAAAACGTCTTTCATTTAACCACTTAAATTTAACGGCGAATGACAGTTCGCTGACCGGGCATGTTCAGGTAACGTTGGCGGAGCAGCCGGAATGGCAAATTGACCTCCGGTCCAGCAAGCTTAATCTGGACAACCTGTTGCCGCATCATAGCGCCGTGGCTCAGACAGGCGGCGCGGTGTCGCAGGGGCAAAATACGCTCCCCCTGACCAGGCCAGTTATCGCGTCGCGTGTTGGTGCGCCGCCTTATCAGGGGCTGCAAAGCTTTACGGCGGAGATTGCTTTACAGGCGGATTCAGTTCGCTGGCGGGGAATGGACTTTACCCAGGTTTCGACGAAGATGTCTAATCAGGCCGGATTGCTGGATATCACCGAGTTGCAGGGGAAACTGGCCGACGGAGAGATGTCGCTGCCCGGCACGCTGGACGCCCGCACCGCCAGTCCGCGCATCGAATTCCACCCTCGCCTCAACCATGTTGAGATTGGGACTATCCTGAAAGCCTTCAATTATCCGATTAGCCTGACCGGTAAGATGTCGCTGGTTGGCGATTTCTCCGGGGCGGATATTGACGCAGAGGCATTTCGCCATAGCTGGAAAGGAAAAGCGCATGTTGACATGAGCAATACGCGCCTCGAAGGAATGAATTTCCAGCAACTGGTGCAGCAGGCCGTAGAGCGAAGCGGCGGCGACGCGCAGCAGTCGCAGGAAAATATGGACAACGCGACCCGACTGGATCGCTTCACGACCGATCTGACGCTAAATAAGGGCACGCTGACGCTCGACGACATGGTCGGGCAATCTTCTATGCTGGCGTTAACCGGCAGCGGAACGCTGGATCTGGTTAAGCAGAGCTGTGATACGCAATTTAATCTGCGTGTGCTGGGCGGCTGGAACGGCGATAGCAACCTGATCACCTTCCTGAAAGAGACGCCGGTGCCGCTGCGCGTCTATGGCAAGTGGCAGGAGCTGAACTATACCCTGCAAGTGGATCAGTTATTGCGCAAGCATTTACAGGATGAGGCGAAGCGTCGGCTCAACGACTGGGCGGATCGCAATAAAGATACCCGCAACGGTAAAGATGTGAAGAAGCTGCTGAATAAGCTGTAGTTTTTGGCCAAAGGGCAGAGCCGGATGGCGAGGCTAACGCGCCTCCGGCCTGCCTGGTAAGCAGGCCGGGGCAGGCGAACAGACGTTACATCTCCGAGTCTGGCTCGCCGTTATGCAGCGGAATTAACTGCACTTTCTGCACTCGATGGCTTTCTACCTGCAATGTTTTCAGCAAATAATCGCCCACCTGAACCTCTTCACCGGTTTGCGGTATGCGCTGCAAATATTCCATCAATAATCCGGCAATCGTATGGTATTCCCGTTTTTCATCCAGCGGTAGCGGCACGTACTGCACCAAATCCTCCAGCGGCATATGGCCGTTTGCTGTCCAGGAACCGTCCGGGTTCTTCTGAATATCGTGGCGGGCGTCAATTTCCTCGACTTCATTCGGCAGATTACCGGCAATAGTCTCCATGACATCGCTTAATGTCACAATGCCTTCAACCGAGCCAAACTCATCTACGACAAAGGCAAAATGGGTTCTGGCGTTACGGAACTGCTCCAGCGCAGGCAGCAGCGGCAATGTTTCCGGGAAAACCAGCGGTTGGCGAATCAGCGCCCGCAGGTTGAGCGGTTCGCCGCGCAGCGATTGTTGCAACAGATCGATGACGTGGACGACGCCGAGTAAATCTTCCTGTTCATTTTCACCCGTCACGACCAGACGCGTATGCTGGTTCTTTTCCAGCAGAGCGCGGATTTCCGCTTCCGGCGCGTTGAGATCGATATGCTCGATATCATGACGCGACGTCATGATGCTACTTACGGTGCGCTGGTTGAGATTCAGCACCCGCTCGATCATCCTGCGCTCCTGCGGATTAAAAATCTGGCTGTCGTCATGGTCTGCCAGCATCGCAGCGGTTTCCGCATCCAGTTCGGCATCCTCTTTTTTACCGCTAATCAGCCGCATCACGGCCTCCGTTGTGCGCTGGCGCAGCGTATGGTTAGCGGAAAGAAAACGGCGGCGGTTAAAAATAGCCAGTTGGTTGAGCGCCTCGATCATCACCGAGAAGCCGATAGCCGCGTACAGATACCCTTTCGGAATATGGAAACCAAACCCTTCCGCCACCAGGCTAAAGCCGATCATTAGCAAGAAGCTAAGACACAAAATGACAATGGTGGGATGGTTGTTCACAAATCGGGTCAGTGACTTGCTGGCGAGCAGCATCAGGCTAATGGCGATTATCACTGCCGCCATCATGACCGCCAGGTGATCGACCATCCCCACGGCGGTAATCACGGAGTCGAGAGAAAAGATAGCGTCCAGCACCACAATTTGCGCGACCACCGCCCAGAATTTCGCCCCCTTACGCTGGGTAGGGTTGGCGCTATCTTTCCCTTCCAGCCGTTCGTTGAGCTCCATGGTGGCTTTAAAGAGCAGGAAGAAGCCGCCAAACAGCATAATCAGATCGCGGGCGCTGAAGCTTAACGCCTGTACGCTAAAGAGCGGCTTAGTCAAGGTGACCAGCCACGAGATTGACGCCAGCAGCAGCAGGCGCATGATCATCGCCAGTATCAGGCCGGTAATGCGCGCGCGGTCGCGCTGCCCCGGCGGTAGTTTTTCAGCGAGGATGGCAATAAAGACCAGGTTATCAATGCCGAGAACAAGTTCGATAACGATTAACGTCACCAGTCCGGCCCAGATTGACGGATCGGCAATCCATTCCATAGTAAGAGCAATACCTTCTGTAATATGACAATTGTCACAATTCGATCATGGATAATACGGCGGAAAAATGCAATGCCGCAGAGCAATTTATCTTTGTTACGCGGCTATAAAATAACTTTAAAATAGCCGTAATGTTTCTGTCGGAAACTAAATAATGTCAAGAATATATTTAGGAAATATCGCAGGTGGAGTGGGGTAAATAAATATTGTCAACATCAATAAAATCCTAAAATCATCTGTTAATTCATTTAATATTAATCTTAAAAATATAGAATGGCGGGTTTGTTACCTTGCCTGTCATTAGGTTAGCTGCAACAATTCTTGCAGGATTAAGATAGCGCTCTTAAATATCCTGTCACGACATCGAGAAAACTATTAATACGTAACCTTTATTTCGCTGAAGATTTTTATCTGAACGAGGATGAAATCGGAGGGGAATGCGAAAATTTAGAATAATCAGTGTATTGGTAGCTAAAAAGCCAGGGGCGGTAGCGTGCCTGAAAGCCTGAATATAAGCCTTTATTATTCTGTCAATAGCCTGCGGATGAATTGATTTTTTTTCAGAATGATGCCAGTTAATTTTCTCTGCCATTAACTGCAAGGTAAATGTGCACGGACGAAGCCGCTATTTAAATTGCACAGGATAATGACTCTGCCAAAGTGATAAATAATCAATGATGAAATCCAAAATGAAATTGATGCCATTATTGGCGTCGCTCAGCTTGATAAGTGGTTGCACAGTACTTCCGGGCAGCAATATGTCTACTATGGGGAAAGATGTGATCAAACAGCAAGACGCTGACTTTGATCTCGACCGGATGGTCAATGTGTATCCGCTGACGCCACGGTTGGTTGAGCAATTACGCCCGCGGCCCAATGTCGCGCAACCGAATATGTCGCTGGACCAGGAGATCGCCAGCTATCAGTATCGCGTCGGGCCTGGCGATGTGCTGAATGTCACCGTCTGGGATCACCCGGAATTGACCACGCCAGCAGGCCAGTACCGTAGCTCAAGCGATACCGGCAACTGGGTACAGCCGGACGGCACCATGTTTTATCCCTACATTGGCAAGGTTAGCGTCGTCGGTAAAACTTTGTCAGAGATTCGCAGCGATATTACCGGGCGTTTAGCGAAGTACATCGCGGACCCGCAGGTGGATGTCAATATCGCCGCTTTCCGCTCGCAAAAAGCGTATATCTCCGGCCAGGTGAATAAATCCGGTCAGCAGGCCATTACTAACGTACCGCTAACCGTCCTGGATGCGATTAACGCCGCGGGCGGTCTGACCGATATGGCGGACTGGCGCAACGTCGTGTTGACGCACAACGGCAAAGAACAGCGCATTTCGCTACAGGCGCTGATGCAAAATGGCGATCTTAGCCAGAACCGCTTGCTCTACCCTGGCGACATTCTGTATGTGCCGCGCAATGACGATCTGAAAGTCTTTGTCATGGGCGAAGTGAAAAAACAGAGCACCCTCAAAATGGATTTCAGCGGCATGACGCTCACCGAAGCATTAGGCAATGCGGAAGGCATCGATCTGACCACCTCCAACGCCAGCGGCATTTTTGTGATTCGTCCGTTGAAAGGCGAGGGGGGACGCGGCGGCAAGATCGCCAATATCTACCAGCTTGATATGTCTGACGCCACGTCATTGGTGATGGCGACGGAATTCCGACTTCAGCCTTACGATGTGGTGTACGTCACGACCGCGCCGGTTGCTCGCTGGAACCGTCTGATCAATCAGTTGCTGCCGACCATTAGCGGTGTCCGTTATATGACGGATACGGCCAGCGACATTCATTCCTGGTAATCGTTATGTTTAACAAAATTTTAGTGG
Source organism: Salmonella sp. A29-2 (assembly GCF_020150755.1). Classification (NCBI taxonomy): domain Bacteria; kingdom Pseudomonadati; phylum Pseudomonadota; class Gammaproteobacteria; order Enterobacterales; family Enterobacteriaceae; genus Salmonella; species Salmonella sp. A29-2. The sequence goes on from NZ_CP083731.1 coordinate 1,783,762, forward strand.
TCTGTGTGGGGAATGTTTGCCGTTCCCCGACGGCAGAACGTTTGCTAAAGCGCTTTCATCCCTCGCTGACGGTTGCGTCCGCCGGGTTAGGCGCGCTGGTCGGCAAAGGAGCCGATCCTGCGGCGGCGAGCGTGGCGAGCGCCCACGATCTGTCTTTGGAAAATCACTGCGCAAGGCAAATTTCCGCGCGTCTGTGCCGGGAATATGACCTGATTCTGACGATGGAGAAACGTCACATCGCCGCCCTGTGCGACATTGCGCCGGAAATGCGCGGCAAGGTAATGCTGTTTGGTCACTGGGACAGCGAGCGTGAAATACCGGACCCGTATCGCAAAAGCCGCGATGCGTTTGAGGCGGTGTACACATTACTGGAAAGGTCTGCCCGCCAGTGGGCGCAGGCACTGAATGCAGAGCAGGGAAAACCATGACAGAAAAAGTAAAACAATCTGCGGCGGTTACGGGTAGCGATGAAATCGATATCGGGCGTCTGGTCGGAACGGTGATTGAAGCGCGTTGGTGGGTGTTGGGGACGACGGCCATATTTGCGCTGTGCGCGGTAATTTATACGTTCTTCGCCACGCCCATCTATAGCGCCGATGCGCTGGTGCAGATTGAACAAAACGCCGGTAATTCGCTGGTACAGGATATCAACAGCGCATTAGCGAATAAGCCGCCGGCTTCCGATGCGGAAATTCAGCTCATTCGATCGCGCCTGGTGCTGGGGAAGACCGTTGACGATCTGGATCTGGATATTGCCGTCACCAAAAACACCTTTCCGCTCTTTGGCGCCGGGTGGGAACGGCTGATGGGACGTCACAATGAAATGGTGAAAGTCACGACATTCACCCGACCAGAGACGATGAGCGGACAGATCTTCACCCTCAAAGTGCTGGGCGACAAACGTTATCAGTTAGTCAGCGACGGCGGATTTAGCGCGCAGGGCGTTGTGGGCCAGCCACTCAATAAAGACGGCGTGACGATGCAGGTAGAGGCGATTGACGCCCGTCCTGATACAGAATTTACGGTGAGTAAATTCTCAACGCTTGGCATGATTAATAACCTGCAAAATAACCTCACCGTAACGGAAACCGGCAAAGATACCGGCGTTCTGAGCCTGACGTTCACGGGAGAGGATCGCGACCAGATCCGCGAAATTCTCAACAGTATTACCCGTAACTATCTGCAACAGGATATTGCGCGGAAATCTGAAGAGGCGGGGAAGAGCCTGGCGTTTCTGGCAAAACAACTGCCGGAAGTCCGCAGCCGTCTGGATGTGGCGGAAAACAAGCTAAACGCTTTCCGCCAGGATAAAGACTCGGTGGATTTACCGCTGGAGGCGAAGGCGGTGCTCGATTCGATGGTTAATATCGACGCCCAGTTGAATGAGTTGACGTTTAAAGAGGCGGAAATTTCCAAGCTCTTTACCAAAGCGCATCCGGCTTACCGCACCCTGCTGGAAAAACGTAAAGCGCTGGAAGATGAAAAAGCCAAACTGAACGGGCGGGTGACGGCAATGCCGAAAACCCAGCAGGAGATTGTGCGTTTGACCCGCGATGTGGAGTCCGGCCAGCAGGTCTATATGCAACTGCTTAATAAACAGCAGGAGCTGAAAATCACCGAAGCCAGCACCGTTGGCGACGTGCGCATCGTTGACCCGGCGATTACCCAGCCGGGCGTGCTGAAGCCGAAAAAGGCGTTGATTATTCTCGGCAGCATTATTCTGGGATTAATGTTATCGATTGTCGGCGTGCTGCTGCGCTCACTGTTTAATCGCGGTATCGAAAGCCCGCAGGCGCTGGAGGAGCACGGGATCAGCGTCTATGCCAGTATTCCGCTGTCGGAATGGCAAAAAGCGCGTGATAGCGTCAAAACCATTAAAGGGATTAAGCGTTATAAGCAGAGCCAACTGTTGGCGGTGGGCAATCCGACCGATCTGGCGATTGAGGCGATTCGCAGCCTGCGCACCAGCCTGCATTTCGCCATGATGCAGGCGCAAAATAATGTACTCATGCTCACAGGCGTCAGCCCCTCTATCGGCAAAACCTTTGTTTGCGCCAACCTGGCGGCCGTCATCAGCCAGACGCATAAACGGGTATTACTGATCGACTGCGATATGCGCAAAGGCTACACCCATGAACTGCTCGGCACCAATAACGTGGACGGCTTATCTGACATTCTGGCGGGCAAAGGCGAGATAGCCTCCTGCGCGAAACCCACGGCGATCGCTAATTTTGATCTTATTCCGCGCGGTCAGGTACCGCCTAATCCATCGGAATTGCTGATGAGCGAGCGCTTCGGCGAGCTGATCGCTTGGGCAAGCAGCCGCTACGACCTGGTATTAATCGACACGCCGCCGATTCTGGCCGTGACGGACGCCGCGATTGTGGGTCGTCACGTCGGGACGACGCTGATGGTGGCGCGTTATGCCGTCAACACTTTAAAAGAGGTGGAAACCAGTCTGAGCCGTTTTGACCAGAATGGCATTCAGGTCAAAGGCGTCATTCTCAACTCCATTTTCCGCCGGGCGACGGGCTACCAGGATTATGGCTATTACGAGTATGAATACCAGTCAGATTCCAAATAAAAAATAAGGCGTGCCGGATGGCGCGGCCTGTGACTGTAGGCCGGACAAGCGTAGCGCCATGCGGCAAAACTATCTGGGGAATAAGCATGACAACAGACAATCCGCTGATCTCAATTTATATGCCAACCTGGAACAGGCAGCAGTTGGCTATCCGGGCGATTAAATCAGTACTACGTCAGGACTACCGTCACTGGGAGATGATCATCGTGGATGATTGCTCCTCGTCTTATCAGCAGCTACAACAATTTGTTGAGGAGCTGAACGACCCGCGCGTCCGTTATACCCATAACGCCAGGAATACCGGCGCCTGCGCGGTTCGCAACCAGGCCATTATGCAGGCGCAAGGACACTACATTACCGGTATTGATGATGACGATGAATGGACGCCAAACCGTCTGAGCGTGTTTCTGGCCCATAAACACCAGTTAACTACACACGCCTTTTTGTATGCCAACGACTATGTGTGCGAGGGCGAGGTCTACTCTCAGCCTGCCAGCCTGCCGCTGTATCCGAAATCTCCTTATTCGCGCCGCTTATTCTACAAGCGCAATATTATTGGCAATCAGGTTTTTACCTGGGCCTGGCGTTTTAAAGCGTGTTTGTTCGATACCGAACTCAAGGCGGCGCAGGACTACGACATTTTTCTGCGCATGGTGGTGGAGTATGGCGAACCGTGGAAAGTCGAAGAGGCGACGCAAATTTTACATATCAACCACGGCGAGATGCAGATTACCTCTTCGCCGAAAAAGTTCTCCGGCTATTTCCATTTTTATCGTAAGCACAAAGATAAATTCGATCGCGCCAGTAAAAAATACCAGCTTTTTACCCTGTACCAAATTCGCAATAAGCGAATGACCTGGCGCACGTTGCTGACGTTGCTCTCTGTGCGTAATAGCAAACGCCTGGCGGCCGGGTTGCGGGGGCGATAACGATGCTGGAAGACTTACGCGCGAATAGCTGGAGCTTACGCCCCTGTTGCATGGTGCTGGCCTACCGTATCGCTCATTTTTGTTCCGTCTGGCGCAAAAAGAATGTGCTGAATAATCTGTGGGCCGCGCCGGTGCTGGTGCTGTATCGCGTGATCACGGAATGCCTGTTCGGGTATGAAATCCAGGCCGCCGCGACCATTGGTCGGCGGTTCACTATCCATCATGGTTACGCGGTAGTGATTAACAAACATGTCGTCGCCGGCGACGATTTTACCATTCGCCACGGCGTCACCATTGGCAATCGCGGTGCGGACAGCCTGGCTTGCCCGGTGATTGGTAACGGCGTTGAGCTGGGGGCGAATGTCATCCTGCTTGGCGATATTACTATTGGTAATCACGTCACGATTGGCGCGGGTAGCGTGGTGCTTGACAGTATTCCGGACCATGCGCTGGTGGTGGGAGAAAAAGCACGGGTGAAGGTCAGCACATGAATATTCTGCAATTTAATGTACGGCTGGCGGAAGGCGGCGCGGCGGGAGTGGCGTTGGATCTCCATCTGCGGGCGCTGCAAAAAGGGCTGACGTCGCATTTTGTTTATGGTTATGGCAAAGGCGGAAAAAAAAGCGTCAGCCACCACCGTTATCCGCAGGTGATAAAACAGACGCCGCGCGGCACGGCAATCGCTAATATCGCGCTGTTTCGTTTCCTGAATCGCGATCTGTTTGGCAATCTCGACAATCTTTACCGCACGGTTATCCAGACATCCGGCCCGCTGGTGCTGCATTTTCATGTTCTCCACAGTTACTGGCTAAACCTGGCGGATATCGTGACGTTTTGCGAAAAAGTCAAAGCGCAAAAACCGGACGTCACGCTGGTCTGGACGCTGCACGATCACTGGAGCGTCACCGGGCGTTGCGCCTTCACCGACGGTTGCGAGGGCTGGAAAAGCGGCTGCCAAAAATGTCCGACCCTAAGCAATTATCCGCCGGTCAGGGTGGATCGGGCGCACCAGCTTATTGGCGGCAAACGTCAGCGCTTTCGGGACATGCTGCGGCTGGGCTGCCAGTTTATTTCGCCGAGCCAGCATGTGGCCGAGGCCTTTAACAGCGTTTATGGCGCGGGACTCTGCCGGGTGATTAACAACGGTATCGATCTGGCGACCGAGGCGATTCTCGCGCAGCTATCACCTGTGCCGCTGAATCCGGGCAAACCGCGGATCGCCATTGTGGCGCATGACTTGCGTTACGACGGCAAAACTGACCAGCGTCTGGTACACGACATGATGGCGCTGGGCGAAAAAATTGAACTGCACACCTTCGGTAAATTTTCGCCTTTTACCAGCCAAAACGTTGTTAATCACGGTTTTGAAACCGATAAGCGCAAATTAATGAGCGCGCTCAATGAGATGGACGCGCTGGTCTTTAGCTCGCGGGTCGATAACTATCCGCTGATCTTGTGTGAAGCGCTCTCGATCGGCGTACCGGTAATCGCCACCCACAGCGAGGCGGCGCAGGAGGTGCTAGCGAAATCCGGCGGCCAGACTTTTGCCGCTACAGATGTCCTGCGCCTGGCGCAGCGGCGTAAGCCAGAGATTGCTCAGGCGGTATTTGGCGCCACGCTGGACGCCTTTCGTATGCGTAGCCGCGTCGCGTACAGCGGTCAACAGATGCTGGAGGAGTATGTCTCGTTCTATCAGAATCTGTAGCTATCTGCTGCTGCCGCTGATCTACCTACTGGTCAATGTCAAGATTGCCCAACTGGGGGAAAGCTTTCCCATTACCATCGTCACTTTTTTACCGCTGTTGCTGCTGTTATTTGTGGAACGCATTAGCGTAAAAAAATTGATGATCGCCTTAGGCATCGGCGCGGGGCTTACGGCATTTAACTTCTTGTTCGGCCAGTCGCTGAATGCCGGTAAATATGTCACGTCCACGATGCTGTTTGTCTATATTGTGGTCATTATCGGGATGGTCTGGAGTATCCGATTCAAAACCATTTCCGCGCATAACCACCGAAAGATTTTGCGTTTTTTTTATCTGGTGGTGGGTATAGTGGTCGCGCTCGCCGCGGTTGAGATGGCGCAAATTATCCTTACCGGCGGCAGCAGTATTATGGAAGGAATTTCGAAATATCTCATTTACAGTAATAGCTACGTACTGAACTTCATAAAATTTGGCGGTAAGCGTACCACTGCGCTTTATTTTGAACCGGCATTTTTCGCTTTGGCACTAATCTCAATTTGGCTGAGCATCAAACAGTTTGGTATCAAAACACCGAAAAGCGATGCTATGATTCTGGCAGGGATAATATTATCAGGATCATTTTCAGGGGTAATGACCTTTATCTTGTTTTACCTTCTGGAGTGGGCGTTCCAATATTTGAATAAGGATGCGATAAAGAAAAAACTTCCACTGGCGCTGGTCTCATTAACCCTGTTTTTGGTTGGGGTAATTATTGCATTTCCTTATATCGCGACACGACTTGGCGATTTAGGGACGGAAGGCTCATCTTCTTATTATCGTATTGTGGGCCCGTTAGTCATGGTCGGATATTCCTTGACCCATATTGATGGTGTAGTCAGATTTGGCTCACTTTATGAATATGTTGCATCATTCGGAATCTTTAACGGTGCGGATGTCGGGAAAACCATAGACAATGGATTGTATCTGCTGATTATTTATTTTTCCTGGTTCGCAGTGCTAATGACGCTGTGGTATATGGGGAAAGTTTTAAAAATGGCGCTAAATGCGTTTGGCGATAATCGTAATTTTCGGGTGCAGCTCTATCTTTTTACGCCGGTGTCGCTGTTTTTTACCGGTTCAATATTTAGCCCGGAATATGCTTTTTTAATCGTCTGTCCGTTCATTTTGCGCAAGGCGTTAAAAATTTCATAACGGGGTGGTGGCATGTTTTTAAGCGTCGTTACCGTCGCCTTTCGCAATTACGAAGGGGTGGTAAAAACCTGGCGCTCGCTGCGCAATCTGGCGCGCGATCCGGGCCTGTCATTTGAATGGATCGTAGTGGATGGCGGTTCGGAGGACGGCACGCGCGAATTTCTGCAAAAACGTCACGGTGAGTTTAACCTGCGTTTTATCAGTGAAAAGGATCACGGTATTTATGATGCCATGAACAAAGGCATTGCGCTGGCGCAGGGGCGCTATACCCTGTTTCTTAATTCCGGTGATGCGTTCCATGATGATGCCGCGCTGTTTGTCCGCCAACTGGCGCGACAAAAGGGCGAGGCGATGTATATTGGCGACGCGCTGCTGGATTTCGGCGGCGGGCATAAAATACGCCGGAAGGCTAAATCCGGGTATTATATCTACCATAGTTTGCCAGCCAGCCATCAGGCAATATTTTTCCCGACGGCAGCGTTAAAAAAGTATCCTTATGATCTGCAATATCATGTCTCTTCAGATTATGCGCTGGCGGCCCGTCTCTATAAAGCAGGCTATCCTTTTCGACGAATTAACGGACTGGTATCTGAATTTTCGATGGGCGGCGTGTCAACCTCGAATAATCTGGAATTATGTCAGGATGCAAAAAACGTACAGCGAAAAATATTACGTGTGCCAGGGTTTTGGGCGCAATTATCCTATTTATTACGTCTGAAAACGACGGGTAAAACAAAAGCGCGGTATAACAAAGTCTAATCACCGGGAGTTATTATGCAGGATCTTAGCGGCTTTACGGTGCCGAAGGGGTTCCGCGGCGCTAATGCGCTAAAAGTACAATTATGGTGGGCGGTACAGGCGACATTATTCGCCGGGTCGCCGCAAATATTGTATCGCTGGCGAGCCTTTTTGCTGCGTCTGTTTGGCGCCAAAATTGGACAGAATGTGGTTATTCGACCGTCAGTAAAAATTACCTATCCGTGGAAATTAACCGTCGGCGATTATGCCTGGGTAGGCGACGACGCTGTGTTATATACGTTGGGTGAAATTAATATTGGCGCACATGCGGTCATTTCACAAAAAGGGTATTTGTGCACCGGTAGCCATGATTATACCAGCGCCCATTTCGATATTAACGCCGCGCCGATTGTTATTGGCGAAAAATGTTGGCTGGCAACCGATGTTTTTGTCGCGCCCGGCGTGACGATAGGTCATGGCACCGTCGTCGGCGCGCGCAGCAGCGTATTTAAATCATTACCGGCAAATGCGATTTGTCGGGGCAATCCCGCAGTGGTAACGCGCCAGCGCGTTCAGAAAGTTACTCCCTAACGGGACTATTTGAGGAAATGAAAATGTCAAAAGTCGCTCTCATTACTGGCGTAACCGGACAGGATGGGTCTTACCTGGCAGAATTTCTGCTGGAAAAAGGGTATGAGGTGCATGGTATCAAGCGCCGCGCGTCATCGTTTAATACCGAGCGCGTGGACCATATTTATCAGGACCCGCACAGCTGCAACCCGAAATTTCATCTGCATTATGGCGACCTGACCGACGCCTCCAACCTGACCCGCATTTTACAGGAAGTGCAGCCGGATGAGGTCTACAATCTGGGCGCAATGAGCCACGTGGCGGTGTCGTTTGAGTCGCCGGAATATACCGCCGATGTGGATGCGATGGGCACGCTGCGCCTGCTGGAGGCGATTCGCTTCCTCGGTCTTGAAAAGAAAACGCGGTTCTACCAGGCCTCCACCTCGGAACTGTACGGGCTGGTGCAGGAAATCCCGCAGAAAGAGACCACGCCGTTCTACCCGCGTTCTCCCTATGCGGTGGCGAAACTGTACGCCTACTGGATCACCGTCAACTACCGTGAATCCTACGGTATTTACGCCTGTAACGGCATTCTGTTTAACCACGAGTCTCCGCGTCGCGGCGAAACCTTCGTTACCCGTAAGATCACCCGCGCCATCGCCAATATCGCGCAGGGACTGGAGTCCTGCCTGTATCTCGGCAACATGGACTCGTTGCGCGACTGGGGTCATGCGAAAGATTACGTGCGGATGCAGTGGATGATGTTACAGCAGGAGCAGCCGGAAGATTTCGTGATTGCCACCGGCGTGCAGTATTCCGTGCGCCAGTTTGTGGAGCTGGCGGCGGCGCAACTGGGGATAAAACTGCGCTTTGAAGGCGAAGGCATTAATGAGAAAGGGATCGTGGTATCCGTTACCGGACACGATGCGCCGGGCGTGAAACCGGGCGATGTGATTGTGGCCGTTGATCCGCGTTATTTCCGTCCGGCGGAAGTGGAAACCCTGCTGGGCGACCCGTCCAAAGCGCATGAGAAACTGGGCTGGAAACCGGAAATCACCCTGTCGGAGATGGTCTCCGAGATGGTGGCGAACGATCTGGAGGCCGCGAAAAAACACTCACTGCTGAAATCTCACGGTTACGAGGTGGCCATCGCGCTGGAGTCCTGAGAATGAATAAGCAACGAATTTTTGTGGCGGGCCATCGCGGGATGGTGGGCTCCGCCATTGTACGGCAGCTTGCGCAGCGCGGCGACGTGGAACTGGTACTGCGCACCCGCGATGAGCTGGATCTGCTCGACGGGCGCGCGGTACAGGCGTTCTTTGCCGGAGCGGGTATCGACCAGGTTTATCTGGCGGCGGCGAAAGTGGGCGGCATTGTTGCCAACAACACGTATCCGGCGGATTTTATTTATGAAAACATGATGATAGAGAGCAACATTATTCACGCCGCGCACCTGCACAACGTGAACAAACTGCTGTTTCTCGGTTCGTCCTGTATCTATCCGAAACTGGCAAGGCAGCCGATGGCGGAAAGCGAGCTGCTGCAGGGGACGCTGGAGCCGACCAACGAGCCGTATGCCATCGCCAAGATCGCCGGGATTAAACTGTGCGAGTCCTACAACCGGCAGTACGGTCGCGACTACCGTTCGGTGATGCCAACCAACCTGTACGGCCCGCATGACAATTTCCATCCGGACAATTCACATGTGATCCCGGCGCTGCTGCGCCGCTTTCATGAGGCTGCGCAGAGCCACGCGCCGGAGGTGGTGGTGTGGGGCAGCGGTACGCCGATGCGCGAATTTCTGCACGTTGACGATATGGCGGCGGCCAGCATTCACGTGATGGAGCTGGCGCGCGAGGTGTGGCAGGAGAACACCGACCCGATGCTGTCGCACATTAACGTCGGCACTGGCGTGGACTGCACCATCCGCGAGCTGGCGCAGACCATCGCAAAGGTGGTGGGTTACCAGGGCCGGGTGGTGTTCGACGCCGCGAAGCCGGACGGCACGCCGCGTAAATTGCTCGACGTCACGCGCCTGCATCAGCTTGGCTGGTATCACGAAATTTCACTGGAGGCAGGGCTTGCCGGTACTTACCAGTGGTTCCTTGAGAATCAGCAACGGTTCCGGGGGTGACAATGTTTTTACGTCAGGAAGATTTCGCCGCCGTGGTGCGGACCACGCCCCTCATCTCCCTCGATTTCATTGTGGAAAACGGCCAGGGGGAAATTTTACTGGGCCAGCGTCTCAACCGTCCGGCGCAGGGCTACTGGTTTGTGCCGGGGGGGCGGGTGTGCAAAGACGAAACGCTGGAAGCCGCCTTTGCACGCCTGACGCAGGCGGAACTGGGCGTGCGCCTGCCGCTGGCGGCAGGGACGTTTTATGGCGTCTGGCAGCACTTCTATGACGACAACTTTTCCGGTGAGGATTTTTCAACTCATTACATCGTGCTCGGCTTTCGTCTGCGCGTGGCGGAGAGCGATTTACGCCTGCCTGAGACCCAGCATGGCAGTTACCGCTGGCTGACGCCGGAACAGCTTCTGGCAAGCGATAATGTTCATGAGAACAGTCGGGCCTACTTCTCTCCTGACGCGCCGGCGGTGGGCCTATGAAGATCCTGGTCTATGGCATTAACTATTCGCCGGAACTGACCGGTATCGGCAAATATACCGGCGAAATGGTGGCGTGGATGGCGCGGGAAGGCCATGAGGTGCGGGTCATTACTGCGCCGCCGTACTACCCGCAGTGGAAGGTCGGCGAGCGCTATTCCGCCTGGCGCTATCGCCGGGAAGAGGGCGAGGCTACCGTCTGGCGTTGCCCGCTGTATGTGCCGAAACAGCCCTCCACCCTAAAACGACTACTTCATCTGGGGAGCTTTGCATTGAGCAGTTTTTTCCCACTGATGGCGCAGCGTCGCTGGAAGCCGGATCGGATTATCGGCGTTGTACCGACGCTCTTTTGTACGCCGGGAATGCGTCTGCTGGCGACACTCTCCGGCGCACGTACCGTTCTGCATATTCAGGATTACGAAGTGGACGCCATGCTCGGCTTAGGAATGGCGGGAAAAGGCAAGCGCGGCAGCGTAGCGCGGTTAGCGACGGCCTTTGAACGCAGCGCGCTGCGTAACGTTGATAATGTTTCGACCATCTCTCGCTCCATGATGAATAAAGCGCGGGAAAAGGGCGTCGCGGCGGAAAAAATCCTCTTTTTTCCGAACTGGTCGGAAGTGGCGCGCTTTCAGGACGTTAATGACGCTGACGTGACGGCTTTGCGTCAGCAGCTTGGCTTGCCAGATGGCAAAAAAATTGTGCTCTATTCCGGCAATATCGGCGAAAAACAAGGGCTGGAAAAGGTAATTGACGCCGCGGAACGATTACGCGATCGCCCGCTGATTTTCGCGATTGTCGGCCAGGGGGGCGGCAAGGCGCGGCTGGAGAACATGGCCCGCGAACGCGGCCTGCCAAATATTAAATTCCTCCCGCTGCAGCATTACGACGCCTTACCAGCTCTGCTGAAAATGGGCGACTGCCATCTGGTGGTGCAAAAGCGCGGCGCGGCGGATGCGGTACTGCCCTCCAAGCTGACTAACATTCTGGCGGTCGGCGGCAATGCGGTAATTACCGCTGAGCCGCACACCGAATTAGGACAACTTTGCGCGCGTTATCCGGGCATCGCCGTTTGCGTGGAGCCGGAGTCAACCGACGCGCTGGTCGACGGGATTAGCCAGGCGCTCGCCATGCCGAAAAACAACACGACGGCACGTGAATACGCCGAACGCACGCTCAATAAAGAGAACGTGCTACGCCAATTTATTGCAGATATTCGGGGATGATAATGCGTCAGACAAAACTTTACCCGGTTGTGATGGCCGGTGGCTCCGGTAGCCGATTGTGGCCGCTTTCTCGCGTGCTTTATCCAAAACAGTTTTTGTGCCTGAAAGGCGATCTCACCATGCTGCAAACCACCATTTGCCGTCTGAACGGCGTGGAGTGCGAAAGCCCGGTGGTTATCTGCAACGAACAGCACCGTTTTATCGTTGCTGAACAGCTCCGCCAGCTCAATAAGCTGACGGAGAACATTATTCTTGAGCCCGCCGGGCGCAATACCGCGCCGGCGATTGCGTTGGCGGCGCTGGCGGCGACGCGCCAGCATACGGACTGCGATCCGCTGATGCTGGTACTGGCGGCGGATCATGCGATCGCCAATGAAGAGGCCTTCCGCGACGCGGTGCGCGGCGCCATGCCCTATGCCGACGCGGGCAAACTGGTGACCTTCGGTATCGTGCCGGATCTGCCGGAAACCGGCTATGGCTATATCCGGCGCGGTGATGTCGTGCCGGGCGCGACGGATGCGGTGGCTTTTGAGGTGGCGCAGTTCGTTGAGAAGCCGGGGCTGGAAACCGCTCAGGCCTACGTCGCCAGCGGCGATTACTACTGGAACAGCGGCATGTTTCTGTTCCGCGCCGGACGCTATCTGGAAGAGCTGAAAAAGTTCCGCCCCGATATTCTGGCCGCCTGTGAACAGGCGATGCGCGGCGTCGATCCGGATCTTGACTTCATCCGCGTGGATGAAGAGGCCTTCCTCGCCTGTCCGGAAGAGTCCATTGACTACGCGGTGATGGAGCGGACGGCGGACGCGGTGGTGATGCCAATGGACGCGGGCTGGAGCGATGTCGGCTCGTGGTCCTCGCTGTGGGAAATCAGCGCCCACACCCCGGAGGGAAACGTCCACCACGGCGACGTCATCAGCCATAAAACGGAAAACAGCTACGTTTACGCCGAATCCGGCCTGGTGACCACCGTCGGCGTGAAGGATCTGGTGGTGGTGCAGACCAAAGACGCCGTGCTGATTGCCGATCGCCACGCGGTGCAGGACGTGAAAAAGGTGGTGGAGAAGATCAAGGCCGACGGACGCCATGAGCACCACATGCACCGCGAGGTTTACCGTCCGTGGGGCAAATACGACTCCATCGACGCGGGCGAGCGCTATCAGGTGAAGCGCATTACCGTCAAGCCGGGGGAAGGACTGTCGGTGCAGATGCACCATCACCGCGCCGAGCACTGGGTGGTGGTGGCGGGGACCGCCAGAGTCACCATCAACGGCGAGGTTAAGCTGCTCGGTGAAAACGAGTCCATCTATATTCCGCTGGGGGCGACCCACTGCCTGGAAAATCCGGGAAAAATACCGCTCGATTTAATTGAAGTGCGTTCCGGCTCGTATCTCGAAGAGGACGACGTGGTGCGGTTCGAGGACCGTTACGGGCGGGTCTGACGCCTGCAATTATGCCCGGTAAGCGCAACGCGCCATCCGGCAATGAATAACAATAACGATGCTGGCCATTTACGGTCAGGGCTAACTGTTGCCTGAAGAAGGGTAAAAACATGACAAAATTAACCTGTTTCAAGGCCTACGACATTCGCGGCAGGCTGGGCGAAGAGCTCAATGAAGATATCGCGTGGCGGATTGGCCGCGCCTACGGCGAATATTTAAAACCGAAGACCATCGTGCTGGGCGGCGACGTGCGCCTGACCAGCGAGGCGCTGAAGCTGGCGCTGGCGAAAGGGTTACAGGATGCGGGCGTCGACGTGCTGGATATCGGTATGTCCGGCACCGAAGAGATTTACTTCGCCACCTTCCACCTCGGCGTGGACGGCGGTATTGAAGTGACCGCCAGCCATAACCCGATGGACTACAACGGCATGAAGCTGGTGCGCGAGGGCGCCCGCCCGATAAGCGGCGACACCGGTCTGCGCGACGTTCAGCGTCTGGCGGAAGCGGGCGACTTCCCGCCGGTGAACGAGGCCGCGCGCGGCAGCTACAGACAAATCAGCCTGCGCGACGCCTACATCGACCACCTGCTCGCCTACATCAGTGTTAACAATCTCACCCCGCTGAAGCTGGTGGTGAATTCCGGCAACGGCGCGGCGGGGCCGGTCATTGACGCCATCGAAGCGCGTCTGAAGGCGCTGGGCGCGCCGGTGGAGTTCATCAAAATCCACAACACCCCGGACGGCACCTTCCCGAACGGCATTCCCAACCCGTTGCTGCCGGAGTGTCGCGACGACACCCGCAAGGCCGTTATTGAACACGGGGCGGACATGGGCATCGCCTTTGACGGCGACTTCGACCGCTGCTTCCTGTTCGATGAGAAAGGGCAGTTTATCGAGGGGTACTACATCGTCGGGCTGCTGGCGGAAGCATTTCTGGAAAAACACCCGGGGGCGAAGATTATCCACGACCCGCGCCTGACCTGGAACACGGAGGCAGTGGTGACGGCGGCGGGCGGGACGCCGGTGATGTCAAAAACCGGGCACGCCTTTATCAAGGAGCGGATGCGTACGGAGGATGCCATTTATGGCGGGGAAATGAGCGCGCATCACTATTTCCGTGATTTTGCCTACTGCGACAGCGGGATGATCCCGTGGCTGCTGGTGGCGGAGCTGGTGTGCCTGAAGGGGCAGTCGCTGGGTGAACTGGTCCGCGACCGGATGGTGGCGTTCCCGGCGAGCGGGGAAATCAACAGCAGGCTGGCGGAGCCGGCGGCGGCCATCGCGCGGGTGGAAGCGCACTTCGCGGAAGAGGCGCAGGCGGTGGACCGCACGGACGGCCTCAGCATGTCGTTCGCCGACTGGCGTTTCAACCTGCGCTCGTCAAACACCGAACCGGTGGTGCGCCTGAATGTGGAATCACGCGGCGATATTCCGCTGATGGAAGCGCGAACACGCACTCTGCTGGCGCTGCTGAATCAGTAACGTCAGATCTCCCCTTACCGCCTGCGGGTAAGGGGCCAATCACAGGAACAACGATGACAAATCTAAAAAAGCGCGAACGAGCCAAAACCAATGCATCGTTAATCTCTATGGTGCAACGCTTTTCAGATATCACCATCATGTTTGGCGGGCTGTGGTTCATCTGTGAAGTCAGTGGACTGCCATTCCTGTACATGCACCTGTTGGTGGCGCTGATTACGCTGGTTGTTTTTCAAATGCTGGGCGGGATGACCGATTTTTATCGCTCCTGGCGCGGCGTCAAAATGTCGACAGAGTTAACGCTGTTACTGCAAAACTGGACGCTGAGCCTGATCTTCAGCGCCGGTCTGGTGGCGTTTAATGACGACTTTGACAACCGCCTCGCCACCTGGCTGGCCTGGTATGCGCTGTCCAGCCTGGGCTTAGTGTTATGCCGTTCATTTATTCGTTTCGGCGCGGGCTGGCTACGCAATCGTGGTTATAACACTCGCCGGGTCGCCGTCGCCGGAGATTTGCCTGCGGGCCAGGCGTTGCTGGATAGCTTCCGTAATGAGCCGTGGCTGGGTTTTGAGGTGGTGGGCGTCTATCACGATCCCAAACCGGGCGGCGTCTCTGCTGACTGGGCCGGGAACTTTGAGCAGTTAATTGACGATGCGAAAGCCTCGCGAATTCACAATGTTTATATCGCCATGTCAATGAGCGACGGCGCCATGGTGAAAAAACTGGTGCGCGAGCTGGCCGACACCACCTGCTCGGTGATCCTTATTCCCGATGTGTTCACCTTTAATATTCTCCACTCGCGCGTGGAGGAGATGAGCGGCGTTCCGGTCGTTCCGCTATATGACACGCCGCTATCAGGGATTAACCGTCTGCTTAAACGGGCAGAGGATATCGTGCTGGCGTCGCTGATTCTGCTGCTCATCTCACCGGTACTGTGCTGCATTGCGCTGGCGGTCAAATTGAGCTCGCCCGGGCCGGTGATTTTCCGTCAGACGCGCTACGGGATGGACGGCAAGCCGATCAAGGTCTGGAAGTTCCGCTCAATGAAGGTAATGGAGAACGATAAGGTCGTTACCCAGGCGACACAAAACGATCCGCGCGTCACCCGGGTAGGTAACTTTTTGCGTCGTACCTCGCTGGATGAATTACCGCAGTTTATCAACGTATTAACCGGCGGGATGTCTATCGTCGGTCCTCGCCCGCACGCGGTGGCGCATAACGAACAGTATCGTCAGTTGATTGAAGGTTACATGCTACGCCACAAGATGAAGCCGGGCATCACCGGCTGGGCGCAAATTAATGGCTGGCGCGGTGAGACCGATACGCTGGAGAAAATGGAAAAACGCGTGGAGTTCGACCTGGAATACATCCGTGAATGGAGTATTTGGTTCGATATCAAAATCGTTTTTCTGACGATTTTTAAAGGGTTTGTTAATAAAGCGGCGTATTAAGAACCTGACCCACAAGGCTATTTTACTTGCCATATTGAACCAGGGCAGTGCTCAATCTGGCTGCGCCAATGACGCCTTGTGAACAGGTTCTGGAGAAAAGAATGAGTTTACGACAAAAAACGATCAGCGGCGCTAAATGGTCGGCTATCGCCACGATAGTGATTATCGGTCTGGGGTTAATTCAGATGACGGTGCTGGCGCGGATCATCGACAACCACCAGTTTGGCCTGTTGACCGTCTCGCTGGTGATTATCGCGCTGGCCGACACGATCTCGGACTTTGGCATCGCGAACTCGATTATCCAGCGTAAAACGATTGGGCATCTGGAGCTGACCACGCTTTACTGGCTAAACGTTGGGCTTGGGATTGTGGTATTTGCGGTGGTCTTTTGGCTGAGCGATGCGATTGCCCATGTTTTGCATAACCCGGATCTCGCGCCGTTAATCAAAACGTTGTCGCTGGCGTTTATCGTGATCCCTCACGGGCAGCAGTTCCGCGCGCTGATGCAAAAAGAGCTGGAGTTCAATAAGATCGGCATGATCGAAACGACCTCCGTGCTGGCGGGGTTCACCTTTACGGTGATTAGCGCCCATTACTGGCCGCTGGCGTTAACCGCGATTCTCGGCTATCTGGTGAACAGTGCGGTGCGAACGCTGCTGTTTGGTTACTTTGGCCGCAAGATTTACCGTCCGGGGCTGCATTTTTCGCTGGCATCGGTGTCCACGAACCTGCGTTTTGGCGCGTGGCTGACGGCGGACAGTATCGTCAATTACATCAACACGAATTTATCGACGCTGGTACTGGCGAGAATTCTCGGCGCAAGCGTCGCCGGGGGATATAACCTCGCGTACAACGTGGCGGTTGTGCCGCCGGCGAAGCTTAATCCCATCATTACTCGCGTGCTATTTCCGGCATTCGCCAAAATCCAGGACGATACCGAGAAGCTGCGCGTCAACTTCTATAAGTTGCTTTCCGTGGTGGGAATTATCAATTTTCCCGCGCTGTTGGGTCTGATGGTAGTGGCGAACAATTTTGTGCCGTTAGTGTTTGGCGAGAAGTGGAACAGCATTATCCCGATCCTGCAATTGCTGTGCGTGGTAGGGCTGCTGCGTTCGGTCGGCAACCCGATTGGTTCGCTGCTGATGGCGAAAGCGCGCGTGGATATCAGCTTTAAATTCAACGTCTTTAAAACGTTTCTGTTTATCCCGGCAATTCTCATTGGCGGCCATCTGGCGGGGGCGATTGGCGTGACGCTGGGGTTCCTGGTGGTGCAAATCATCAACACCATTCTGAGCTATTTCGTGATGATTAAGCCGGTACTCGGCTCCAGCTATCGTCAGTATATTCTCAGCCTGTGGCTACCGTTTTATCTCTCATTGCCAACATTTATTACCAGCTACGGCGCAGGAAAGCTGGTCGACGGTTATTTACCGTTGTCGGGGGTATTCGCGCTACAGGTTATGGTCGGTATTTTGAGTTTTATTTTAATGATTATTTTTTCACGCAATGCGCTGGTGATGGAAATTAAAAATCAGCTTTTTGGCAGTGCAAAAATGAAAAAGTTATTACGTGTCGGATGACGGGGATATAAGAGGCTATTTATGAAATTATTAATTTTAGGCAACCACACATGCGGCAACCGTGGTGATAGCGCCATTATGCGCGGTTTGCTTGATGCCATCCGTCAACAGGCGCCAGAGGCGGAGATGGATGTGATGAGCCGTTTCCCGGTGAGTTCCGCCTGGTTGCAGGGGCGCCCGATTATTGCCGACCCGCTGTATCAGTTAAGCCAGAAACAGCAGGCGGCGGCAGGGCTTAACGGTCGGGTGAAAAAAGTATTACGCCGTCGTTTTCAGCATAAAATTTTATTGTCTAAAGTCGCCCAGGAAGGATCGCTGCGTAATTTTGCTATCGCGCCGGAATTTGCCGAATTCGCGCAATTTATTGCGCAGTATGACGCCGTCATCCAGGTGGGCGGTTCAAACTATGTCGACTTATACGGTTTGACTCACTTTGAATATCCGCTGTGCACGTTTATGGCGAACAAACCAATTTATATGGTGGGACATAGCGTCGGCCCTTTCCAGAATCCTGACTTTAACCAGCTCGCCAATTATGTTTTTGGGCGCACCAGTGCGCTGATCCTACGTGAAACCGTCAGCCGCGATCTGATGACCGCCGCGCAGATCGATACCCGGAAAGTGGAGCAGGGGGTGGATACCGCCTGGTTAGTCGAACGCCGTCACGACGAGTTTGTTGCCAGTTATGCTGTGCAGCACTGGCTGGACGTCACCGCGCGCCGCAAAACCGTCGCGATTACGTTGCGCGATCTGGAGCCGTTTGATAAACGCCTGGGCACCACTCAGCAGGCCTATGAGCAGGCATTTGCCCAGGTCGTGAATCGCCTGATTGCGGACGGTTATCAGGTACTGGCGCTGTCAACCTGCACCAGTATCGATCGCTATAACCGCGATGACCGGATGGTTGCGTTACGGATGGCGAAGTATGTAAACGACTCAGAGCATTTCCATATCGCGATGGACGAACTCAATGACGTGGAAATCGGAAAGATCCTCGCCTCCTGCGTACTGACCATCGGGACGCGCCTGCATTCCGCCATTATCTCCATGAATTTTGGCACACCCGCCATCGCCATTAATTATGAACATAAATCCGCCGGGATTATGCAGCAGCTAGGCCTGGCGGAATTGGCTATCGATATCCGTCACTTGCTGAACGGTTCATTACAAAGCGTGGTGGCCGATACGCTCAATCAATTGCCTGCGCTAAAGGCAAAAGTGGCTAACGCCGTTACCGAGGAGCGGGCGAAAGGGTTCACGATGATCAAATCCGTTCTCGACAGAATTCGGGAGGCGCAATGAAAGTCAGCTTTTTTCTGCTGAAATTTCCACTCTCATCGGAAACCTTTGTGCTGAATCAGATTACTGCGTTTATTGATATGGGCCATGAGGTGGAGATTGTCGCGTTACAAAAAGGCGATACCCAACATACTCACGCCGCCTGGGAGAAGTATGGCCTGGCGGCGAAAACCCGCTGGTTACAGGATGAGCCCCAGGGACGGCTGGCGAAACTGCGCTACCGGGCATGTAAAACGCTGCCGGGGCTGCATCGGGCGGCGACCTGGAAAGCGCTCAATTTTACCCGCTATGGCGATGAATCACGCAATTTGATCCTTTCCGCGATTTGCGCGCAGGTGAGCCAGCCTTTTGTGGCGGATGTGTTCATCGCGCACTTTGGTCCGGCGGGCGTGACGGCGGCCAAACTACGCGAACTGGGCGTGCTTCGCGGCAAAATCGCGACTATTTTCCACGGGATTGATATTTCCAGCCGCGAAGTGCTCAGTCATTACACGCCGGAGTATCAGCAGCTGTTTCGTCGTGGCGATCTGATGCTGCCTATCAGCGAACTGTGGGCCGGTCGCCTGAAAAGTATGGGCTGTCCGCCGGAAAAGATTGCCGTTTCGCGCATGGGCGTCGACATGACGCGTTTTACCCATCGTCCGGTGAAAGCGCCAGGGATGCCGCTGGAGTTGATTTCCGTCGCGCGCCTGACTGAGAAAAAAGGCCTGCATGTGGCGATTGAAGCCTGTCGGCAACTGAAAGCGCAGGGCGTGGCGTTTCGCTACCGCATTCTGGGGATTGGCCCGTGGGAACGTCGGCTGCGCACGCTCATCGAGCAGTATCAGCTAGAGGATGTCATTGAGATGCCGGGGTTTAAACCGAGCCATGAAGTGAAGGCGATGCTGGATGACGCCGATGTTTTTTTGCTGCCGTCGATTACCGGTACGGATGGCGATATGGAAGGTATTCCGGTAGCGCTGATGGAGGCGATGGCGGTAGGGATTCCCGTGGTGTCTACCGTGCATAGCGGTATTCCGGAACTGGTGGAGGCCGGCAAATCCGGCTGGCTGGTGCCGGAAAACGATGCGCAGGCGCTGGCGGCCCGACTCGCTGAGTTCAGCCGGATTGACCACGACACGCTGGAGTCGGTGATCACGCGCGCCCGTGAAAAAGTGGCGCAAGATTTTAATCAGCAGGCGATTAATCGCCAGTTAGCCAGCCTGCTACAAACGATATAAACGAGGTGGTATGCCCGCGACTAAATTCTCCCGACGTACCCTCCTGACGGCAGGTTCTGCGCTTGCTGTTCTTCCTTTTCTGCGCGCCTTGCCGGTACAGGCGCGTGAACCTCGCGAGACCGTCGATATTAAGGATTATCCGGCGGATGACGGTATCGCCTCGTTCAAACAGGCCTTCGCCGACGGACAGACCGTGGTCGTACCGCCAGGATGGGTGTGTGAAAATATCAATGCGGCGATAACGATTCCGGCGGGAAAAACGCTGCGGGTACAGGGCGCGGTGCGTGGGAATGGCCGGGGACGGTTTATTTTGCAGGACGGGTGTCAGGTGGTGGGGGAGCAGGGCGGCAGTCTGCACAATGTGACGCTGGATGTTCGCGGGTCGGACTGTGTGATTAAAGGCGTGACGATGAGCGGCTTTGGCCCCGTCGCGCAAATTTTCATCGGTGGTAAGGAACCGCAGGTGATGCGTAATCTCATTATCGATGACATCACCGTTACCCACGCCAACTACGCCATTCTCCGCCAGGGATTTCATAACCAAATGGACGGCGCGCGGATTACGCATAGCCGCTTTAGCGATTTACAGGGGGACGCCATTGAGTGGAATGTCGCGATTCACGACCGCGACATCCTGATTTCCGATCATGTCATCGAACGCATTGATTGTACCAATGGCAAAATCAACTGGGGGATCGGCATCGGGCTGGCGGGTAGCACCTATGACAACAGTTATCCTGAAGATCAGGCAGTAAAAAACTTTGTGGTGGCCAATATTACCGGATCTGATTGCCGACAGCTGGTGCACGTAGAAAATGGCAAACATTTCGTCATTCGCAATGTCAAAGCCAAAAACATCACGCCCGATTTCAGTAAAAAGGCGGGTATTGATAACGCAACGATCGCAATTTATGGCTGTGATAATTTCGTCATTGATAATATTGATATGACGAATAGTGCCGGGATGCTTATCGGCTATGGCGTTGTTAAAGGAAAATACCTGTCAATTCCGCAAAACTTTAAATTAAACGCTATTCGGTTGGATAATCGCCAGGTTGCTTATAAATTACGCGGCATTCAAATTTCCTCCGGCAACGCTCCTTCGTTTGTCGCTATCACCAACGTACGGATGACGCGTGCTACGCTGGAACTGCATAATCAACCGCAGCACCTCTTTCTGCGCAATATCAACGTGATGCAAACTTCAGCGATTGGCCCGGCGTTAAAAATGCACTTCGATTTGCGTAAAGATGTCCGTGGTCAATTTATGGCCCGCCAGGACACGCTGCTTTCCCTCGCTAATGTTCATGCCATCAATGAAAACGGGCAGAGTTCCGTGGATATCGACAGGATTAATCACCAAACCGTGAATGTCGAAGCAGTGAATTTTTCGCTGCCGAAGCGGGGAGGGTAAGTATCGCTATTTTTACGAAAATTCCTGGGAAAAAGTTGTTCATACTTAATGTTATGGGGCCGACTAAGACGTAATGTAGAGCGTGCCATCATTATCCCTGGCAGCAGAGTAATTCATGCTGGCGAAAACAAGCTAAAGAGCTATAATTCAGCAACCATTTTACAGGTGGAAGAAACAATGATGAATTTGAAAGCAGTTATACCGGTAGCGGGTTTGGGTATGCATATGTTGCCTGCCACCAAGGCAATCCCAAAAGAGATGCTACCGATCGTCGACAAACCGATGATTCAGTACATTGTCGATGAGATTGTGGCTGCAGGGATCAAAGAAATCGTACTGGTGACTCACGCGTCTAAAAACGCCGTTGAGAACCACTTCGACACCTCTTATGAACTTGAATCACTTCTTGAACAGCGCGTTAAGCGTCAGCTTTTGGCGGAAGTGCAATCTATCTGCCCACCGGGCGTGACGATTATGAACGTTCGCCAGGCACAGCCGTTAGGGCTGGGGCACTCTATTCTGTGCGCGCGTCCGGTCGTGGGCGATAACCCTTTCATTGTGGTACTCCCGGATATTATTATTGATGATGCTACCGCCGATCCGCTGCGCTATAACCTTGCGGCGATGGTGGCGCGTTTCAATGAAACGGGTCGCAGCCAGGTGCTGGCGAAGCGCATGAAAGGTGATTTATCGGAGTATTCCGTTATCCAGACGAAAGAACCTCTGGATAATGAAGGCAAAGTCAGCCGGATTGTGGAGTTTATCGAAAAACCGGATCAGCCGCAGACGCTGGATTCCGATTTGATGGCGGTAGGCCGTTATGTGCTTTCAGCCGACATCTGGGCGGAACTGGAAAGAACCGAACCGGGCGCCTGGGGCCGCATCCAGCTCACCGATGCCATTGCTGAGCTGGCGAAAAAACAGTCGGTTGACGCGATGCTAATGACGGGTGACAGCTATGACTGCGGTAAAAAAATGGGCTACATGCAGGCATTTGTGAAGTACGGGCTGCGCAACCTGAAAGAAGGAGCGAAGTTCCGTAAGAGCATAGAGCAGCTTCTGCATGAATAAGTATTAACAACCGTGATAAATGGTTGGTGATAAACATAATAACGGCAGTGAACATTCGAAGCGGCAAGTTGGCTGAAACGAGTGTTGACTGCCGTTTTAGTTTTCTATAAAGGGCTTAAGTAACAAGGGGTTATCTGGAGCATTTTAATGTTGATTTTATAAGATTAATCCTTGTTTCCGGATGCAATTAATAAGACAATTAGCGTTTAAGTTTTAGTGAGCTTTGCCCTGCTGGGCGAGGTTTGTAACAAGTCGATATGTACGCAGTGCACTGGTAGCTGATGAGCCAGGGGCGGTAGCGTGTGTAACGACTTGAGCAATTAATTTTTATTGGCAAATTAAATACCACATTAAATACGCCTTATGGAATAGAAAAGTGAAGATACTTATTACTGGCGGGGCAGGTTTTATTGGATCAGCTGTTGTTCGCCATATTATTAAGAATACACAGGACACTGTAGTTAATATTGATAAATTAACCTACGCCGGTAATCTTGAATCCCTTTCTGATATTTCTGAAAGTAATCGCTACAATTTTGAACACGCGGATATTTGTGATTCCGCTGAAATAACGCGTATTTTTGAGCAGTACCAGCCGGACGCGGTGATGCATTTGGCTGCGGAAAGTCATGTGGACCGTTCGATTACCGGGCCGGCAGCATTTATTGAAACCAATATCGTCGGCACCTATGTACTTCTTGAAGTTGCGCGTAAATACTGGTCGGCGCTTGGCGAAGATAAAAAAAATAATTTTCGTTTTCATCATATTTCCACTGATGAAGTTTACGGCGATTTACCGCATCCTGATGAAGTTGAAAACAGCGTTACGCTGCCGTTATTTACTGAAACGACGGCATATGCGCCAAGTAGCCCCTATTCTGCGTCAAAAGCATCCAGCGATCATTTAGTCCGTGCCTGGCGGCGTACCTATGGTCTACCAACGATCGTTACCAATTGTTCTAATAACTATGGCCCTTATCACTTCCCTGAAAAACTGATTCCGTTGGTCATTTTGAATGCGCTGGAAGGAAAGCCTTTGCCAATTTATGGCAAAGGGGATCAGATTCGCGATTGGCTATATGTAGAAGATCATGCTCGCGCGCTTCATATGGTAGTGACTGAAGGCAAGGCAGGGGAGACTTATAACATTGGTGGACACAATGAGAAGAAAAATCTCGATGTGGTATTTACCATCTGTGATCTGCTGGATGAGATTGTACCCAAAGCGACTTCTTATCGTGAACAAATCACTTATGTCGCCGATCGTCCGGGCCATGATCGTCGTTATGCCATTGATGCAGGTAAAATTAGCCGCGAATTAGGCTGGAAACCGCTGGAGACCTTTGAAAGCGGTATTCGTAAAACAGTGGAATGGTACCTTGCAAATACTCAATGGGTAAACAATGTTAAAAGTGGGGCGTATCAGAGTTGGATAGAACAGAACTATGAAGGACGCCAGTAATGAATATCTTACTTTTTGGTAAGACAGGGCAAGTAGGCTGGGAGTTGCAACGTTCTCTGGCGCCAGTGGGGAATCTGATTGCCCTGGATGTCCATTCAAAAGAGTTTTGCGGTGATTTTAGCAATCCGAAAGGCGTTGCCGAAACCGTTCGTAAGCTTCGTCCCGATGTGATTGTTAACGCAGCAGCCCATACTGCAGTAGATAAAGCAGAGTCTGAACCAGAACTGGCGCAGTTACTTAACGCCACCAGTGTGGAAGCCATCGCTAAAGCAGCCAACGAAACTGGCGCATGGGTAGTGCATTATTCAACCGATTATGTATTTCCTGGTACCGGCGATATCCCATGGCAGGAAACGGACGCTACGTCGCCGCTGAATGTCTATGGCAAAACCAAACTAGCGGGAGAAAAGGCCCTGCAGGATAACTGCCCTAAGCACCTTATCTTCCGCACCAGTTGGGTTTATGCAGGTAAGGGCAATAATTTCGCAAAGACAATGCTTCGTCTGGCGAAAGAGCGTCAGACACTTTCAGTCATTAACGATCAGTACGGTGCGCCAACCGGTGCGGAATTACTGGCTGACTGCACGGCGCATGCGATCCGTGTGGCGTTAAAGAAACCAGAAGTCGCAGGTCTTTACCATCTGGTTGCCGGGGGAACCACAACCTGGCATGACTACGCGGCCTTAGTCTTTGACGAGGCGCGCAAAGCAGGGATAACGCTTGCGCTGACTGAGCTTAATGCTGTGCCGACCAGCGCCTACCCGACGCCGGCGAGCAGACCTGGAAATTCGCGTCTCAATACTGAAAAGTTTCAGCGTAATTTTGGCCTTATTCTGCCGCAATGGGAATTAGGAGTTAAGCGTATGCTGACTGAAATGTTTACGACGACAACCATCTGATAAATTTAAATGCCCATCAGGGCATTTTCTATGAATGAGAAATGGAAATGAAAACGCGTAAGGGCATTATTTTAGCGGGGGGCTCCGGCACTCGTCTTTATCCGGTGACCATGGCGGTAAGTAAGCAATTGCTACCAATTTATGATAAACCGATGATTTACTATCCCCTTTCCACGCTTATGCTGGCAGGCATTCGGGATATCCTGATCATCAGTACGCCACAGGACACGCCGCGTTTTCAACAACTACTGGGAGACGGCAGCCAGTGGGGGCTGAATCTTCAATATAAAGTACAGCCAAGCCCGGATGGCTTAGCACAGGCGTTTATTATTGGTGAAGAGTTCATTGGTCATGATGATTGTGCATTAGTACTGGGTGACAATATCTTCTATGGTCATGATTTACCAAAGCTAATGGAAGCTGCCGTTAATAAAGAAAGTGGTGCTACCGTCTTTGCTTATCATGTAAACGATCCGGAGCGCTACGGTGTGGTTGAGTTTGACCAAAGTGGCACAGCCGTTAGTCTGGAGGAAAAACCGTTACAACCGAAGAGTAATTACGCGGTAACGGGGCTGTATTTTTATGATAATAGCGTGGTGGAGATGGCGAAAAATCTTAAGCCTTCCGCTCGCGGTGAGTTAGAAATCACGGATATTAACCGTATCTATATGGAGCAGGGAAGATTGTCTGTCGCTATGATGGGGCGCGGTTATGCCTGGCTGGATACGGGAACGCATCAGAGTTTGATAGAGGCCAGTAATTTTATTGCAACCATCGAAGAACGCCAGGGGCTAAAAGTGTCCTGCCCGGAAGAGATCGCATTTCGTAAAAATTTTATAAATGCACAACAGGTTATAGAATTGGCTGGGCCATTATTAAAAAATGATTATGGCAAATATTTGCTGACGATGGTGAAAGGTTTATAAGTGATGATTGTGATTAAAACAGCAATACCAGATGTCTTGATCTTAGAGCCTAAAGTTTTTGGTGATGAGAGGGGATTCTTTTTTGAAAGTTATAACCAGCAGACCTTTGAAAAGTTGATTGGACGTAAAATTACATTTGTTCAAGATAATCATTCAAAATCCAAAAAGAACGTACTCAGAGGGCTGCATTTTCAGAGAGGAGCAAATGCACAGGGTAAGTTAGTTCGTTGTGCTATCGGTGAGGTTTTTGATGTTGCGGTCGATATCCGAAAAGAGTCGCCTACTTTTGGTCAGTGGGTTGGCGTAAATCTATCTGCTGAGAATAAGCGACAGCTTTGGATTCCAGAAGGTTTTGCTCATGGTTTTGTTACTCTCAGTGATTATGCAGAGTTTTTGTACAAAGCAACTAATTATTATTCACCTTCATCGGAAGGTAGCATTCTATGGAATGATGAGACAATAGGTATTGAATGGCCTTTTTCTCAGCTGCCTGAGCTTTCAGCAAAAGATGCTGCAGCACCTTTACTGCATCAAGCCTTGTTAACAGAGTAAGCATCGTGTCTCATATTATTAAGATTTTTCCATCAAATATTGAATTTTCCGGAAGAGAGGATGAATCAATCCTCGATGCTGCGCTATCGGCTGGCATCCATCTTGAACATAGCTGCAAAGCGGGTGATTGTGGTATCTGTGAGTCCGATTTGTTGGCGGGAGAAGTTGTTGACTCCAAAGGTAATATTTTTGGACAGGGTGATAAAATACTAACTTGCTGCTGTAAACCTAAAACCGCCCTTGAGCTAAATGCGCATTTTTTTCCTGAACTAGCTGGACAGACAAAAAAAATTGTCCCATGCAAGGTAAATAGTGCTGTACTGGTTTCAGGCGATGTTATGACTTTGAAGTTACGCACACCACCAACAGCAAAAATTGGCTTCCTTCCAGGGCAGTATATCAATTTACATTATAAAGGTGTAACTCGCAGTTATTCTATCGCTAATAGTGATGAGTCGAATGGTATTGAGTTGCATGTAAGGAATGTTCCCAATGGTCAGATGAGCTCGCTCATTTTTGGGGAGTTACAAGAAAATACTCTTATGCGCATTGAAGGGCCTTGCGGAACATTTTTTATTCGTGAAAGTGACAGACCTATAATCTTCCTTGCAGGCGGTACTGGATTCGCTCCAGTTAAATCAATGGTTGAGCATCTCATTCAGGGGAAATGTCGTCGTGAGATCTACATTTACTGGGGAATGCAAGATAGTAAAGATTTTTACTCTGCATTACCGCAGCAGTGGAGTGAACAGTACGACAACGTTCACTATATCCCTGTTGTTTCTGGTGATGACGCCGAATGGGGGGGGAGAAAGGGATTTGTCCATCATGCCGTGATGGATGATTTTGATTCTCTAGAGTTCTTCGATATATATGCATGTGGTTCACCTGTGATGATCGATGCCAGTAAAAAGGACTTTATGATGAAAAATCTCTCTGTAGAACATTTCTATTCTGATGCATTTACTGCATCTAAATAATATTGAGGGTAATTTATGAAAGCGGTCATCCTGGCTGGTGGACTTGGTACCAGACTAAGTGAAGAAACAATTGTAAAACCAAAACCGATGGTAGAAATTGGTGGCAAGCCTATTCTTTGGCACATTATGAAAATGTATTCTGTGCATGGTATCAAGGATTTTATTATCTGCTGTGGTTATAAAGGATATGTGATTAAAGAATATTTTGCGAACTACTTCCTTCACATGTCAGATGTAACATTCCATATGGCTGAAAACCATATGGAAGTTCACCATAAACGTGTTGAACCATGGAATGTCACATTGGTTGATACGGGTGATTCTTCAATGACTGGTGGTCGTCTGAAACGTGTTGCTGAATACGTAAAAGATGACGAGGCTTTCCTGTTTACTTATGGTGATGGCGTTGCCGACCTTGATATCAAAGCGACTATCGATTTCCATAAGGCTCACGGTAAGAAAGCGACTTTAACAGCTACTTTTCCACCAGGACGCTTTGGCGCATTAGATATCCAAGCTGGTCAGGTCCGGTCATTCCAGGAAAAACCGAAAGGCGATGGGGCAATGATCAATGGTGGTTTCTTTGTGTTGAATCCATCGGTTATCGATCTCATCGATAACGATGCAACAACCTGGGAACAAGAGCCATTAATGACATTGGCACAACAGGGGGAGTTAATGGCTTTTGAACACCCAGGTTTCTGGCAGCCGATGGATACCCTACGTGATAAAGTTTACCTCGAAGGGCTGTGGGAAAAAGGTAAAGCTCCGTGGAAAACCTGGGAGTAACTAGATGATTGATAAAAATTTTTGGCAAGGTAAACGTGTATTCGTTACCGGCCATACTGGCTTTAAAGGAAGCTGGCTTTCGCTATGGCTGACTGAAATGGGTGCAATTGTAAAAGGCTATGCACTTGATGCGCCAACTGTTCCAAGTTTATTTGAGATAGTGCGTCTTAATGATCTTATGGAATCTCATATTGGCGACATTCGTGATTTTGAAAAGCTGCGCAATTCTATTGCAGAATTTAAGCCAGAAATTGTTTTCCATATGGCAGCCCAGCCTTTAGTGCGCCTATCTTATGAACAGCCAATCGAAACATACTCAACAAATGTTATGGGTACTGTCCATTTGCTTGAAGCAGTTAAGCAAGTAGGTAACATAAAGGCAGTCGTAAATATCACCAGTGATAAGTGCTACGACAATCGTGAGTGGGTGTGGGGCTATCGTGAGAACGAACCCATGGGAGGGTACGATCCATACTCTAATAGTAAAGGTTGTGCAGAATTAGTCGCGTCTGCATTCCGGAACTCATTCTTCAATCCTGCAAATTATGAGCAACATGGCGTTGGTTTGGCGTCTGTGAGGGCTGGTAATGTCATAGGCGGAGGCGATTGGGCTAAAGACCGTTTAATTCCCGATATTCTGCGCTCATTTGAAAATAACCAGCAGGTTATTATTCGAAACCCATATTCTATCCGTCCCTGGCAGCATGTACTGGAGCCTCTTTCTGGTTACATTGTGGTGGCGCAACGCTTATATACAGAAGGTGCTAAGTTTTCTGAAGGATGGAATTTCGGCCCGCGTGATGAAGATGCGAAGACGGTCGAATTTATTGTTGACAAGATGGTCACGCTTTGGGGTGATGATGCAAGCTGGTTACTGGATGGTGAGAATCATCCTCATGAGGCACATTACCTGAAACTGGATTGCTCTAAAGCAAATATGCAATTAGG
This sequence comes from Salmonella sp. A29-2, assembly GCF_020150755.1. Lineage (NCBI taxonomy): Bacteria > Pseudomonadati > Pseudomonadota > Gammaproteobacteria > Enterobacterales > Enterobacteriaceae > Salmonella > Salmonella sp. A29-2. Next base: position 1,812,815 of record NZ_CP083731.1, read on the forward strand.
ATGGCATCCGCGTTGGGGATTGACTGAAACACTTGGTCGCATCGTAAAATGGCATAAAGCATGGATTCGCGGCGAAGATATGTTGATTTGTTCAAAGCGTGAAATCAGCGACTATATGTCTGCAACTACTCGTTAAGAAAATAAGTTTAAGGAATCAAAGTAATGACAGCAAATAACCTGCGTGAGCAAATCTCTCAGCTTGTCGCTCAGTATGCGAATGAGGCATTGAGCCCGAAACCTTTTGTTGCAGGTACAAGCGTTGTGCCTCCTTCCGGGAAGGTTATTGGTGCCAAAGAGTTACAATTGATGGTTGAGGCGTCTCTTGATGGATGGCTAACTACTGGTCGTTTCAATGATGCCTTTGAGAAAAAACTTGGGGAATTTATTGGGGTTCCTCATGTTTTAACGACTACATCTGGCTCTTCGGCAAACTTGCTGGCACTGACTGCGCTGACTTCCCCAAAATTAGGCGAGCGTGCTCTCAAACCTGGTGATGAGGTTATTACTGTCGCTGCTGGCTTCCCGACTACAGTTAACCCGGCGATCCAGAATGGTTTAATACCGGTATTCGTGGATGTTGATATCCCGACATATAATATCGATGCCTCTCTCATTGAAGCTGCAGTTACTGAGAAATCAAAAGCGATAATGATCGCTCATACACTCGGTAATGCATTTAACCTGAGTGAAGTTCGTCGGATTGCCGATAAATATAACTTATGGTTGATTGAAGACTGCTGTGATGCCCTTGGGACGACTTATGAAGGCCAGATGGTAGGTACCTTTGGTGACATCGGAACCGTTAGTTTTTATCCGGCTCACCATATCACAATGGGTGAAGGTGGTGCTGTATTCACCAGGTCAGGTGAACTAAAGAAAATTATTGAGTCGTTCCGTGACTGGGGCCGGGATTGTTATTGTGCGCCAGGATGCGATAACACCTGCGGTAAACGTTTTGGTCAGCAATTGGGGTCACTTCCTCAAGGCTATGATCACAAATATACTTATTCCCACCTCGGATATAATCTCAAAATCACGGACATGCAGGCAGCATGTGGTCTGGCTCAGTTAGAACGCGTGGAAGAGTTTGTAGAGCAGCGTAAAGCTAACTTTTCCTATTTGAAACAGGGTTTGCAATCTTGCACTGAATTCCTCGAATTACCAGAAGCAACAGAGAAATCAGACCCATCCTGGTTTGGCTTCCCTATCACCCTGAAAGAAACTAGCGGTGTTAACCGTGTCGAACTGGTGAAATTCCTTGATGAAGCAAAAATCGGTACACGTTTACTGTTTGCTGGAAATCTGATTCGCCAACCGTATTTTGCTAATGTGAAATATCGTGTAGTGGGTGAGTTGACAAATACCGACCGTATAATGAATCAAACGTTCTGGATTGGTATTTATCCAGGCTTGACTACAGAGCATTTAGATTATGTCGTAAGTAAGTTTGAAGAATTTTTTGGTTTAAATTTCTAATTTTTAGAATAGGATGCTTGATGTGAATAAGAAAATCCTAATGACTGGCGCTACTAGCTTTGTAGGTACCCATCTACTACATAGTCTCATAAAGGAAGGTTATAGTATTATTGCATTAAAGCGTCCTATAACCGAGCCAACGATTATCAATACCTTGATTGAATGGTTGAATATACAAGATATAGAAAAAATATGTCAATCATCTATGAATATTCATGCGATTGTCCATATTGCAACAGACTATGGTCGAAACAGAACCCCTATATCTGAACAATATAAATGTAATGTCCTGTTACCAACAAGACTGCTTGAGTTAATGCCAGCGCTTAAAACTAAATTCTTTATTTCTACTGACTCTTTTTTTGGGAAATATGAGAAGCACTATGGATATATGCGTTCTTACATGGCATCTAAAAGACATTTTGTAGAACTATCAAAAATATACGTAGAGGAACATCCAGACGTTTGTTTTATAAATTTACGTTTAGAACATGTTTACGGTGAGAGGGATAAAGCAGGTAAAATAATCCCGTATATTATCAAAAAAATGAAAAACAATGAAGATATTGATTGTACGATCGCCAGGCAGAAAAGAGATTTTATTTATATAGACGATGTTGTTTCGGCCTATTTGAAAATTTTAAAGGAGGGTTTTAACGCTGGACACTATGATGTCGAGGTGGGGACTGGAAAATCGATAGAGCTAAAAGAAGTGTTTGAGATAATAAAAAAAGAAACGCATAGTAGTAGTAAGATAAATTATGGTGCAGTTGCGATGCGTGATGATGAGATTATGGAGTCACATGCAAATACCTCTTTCTTGACTCAATTAGGTTGGAGTGCCGAGTTTTCTATTGAGAAGGGTGTGAAAAAAATGTTGAGTATGAAAGATTAATGAATCGTATTATTAGAATGTTAGGTGTAGATAAAGCAATTCGTTATGTTATTTTTGGTAAGATAATATCTGTATTAACGGGTTTGCTGTTAATAATGTTAATATCACACTATTTATCTAAAGACGCACAGGGCTATTATTATACATTTAATTCAGTAGTGGCACTACAGATAATATTTGAATTGGGGCTATCAACGGTAATCATTCAATTCGCTAGCCACGAAATGTCAGCGTTAAAATATGATTATTCTGAACGAGATATTATAGGTGAAAGTAAAAATAAGCAACGTTACCTATCGTTATTTCGGTTGGCAATAAAATGGTATGCAGTAATAGCTTTGCTAATAATATTAATAGTCGGTCCCATCGGGTATGTTTTTTTTACGCAAAAAGAAGGCTTAGGTGTACCTTGGCAAGGGGCATGGTTATTATTAACAATAGTTACAGCTTTTAATATTTTTCTTGTTTCTGTACTTTCTGTCGCTGAAGGGAGTGGGTTAATTACTGATGTGAATAAAATGAGAATGTATCAGTCGCTGTTAGCTGGTATATTGGCAGTAAGCTTACTTATTAGTGGCTTTGGACTATATGCTACGTCTGCAATAGCTATTTCAGGGACTATCATCTTCTCCATATTTTCATATAAGTATTTTAAAAAAATTTTCCTGCAATCTTTAAGGCATAAAAATAAATATACTGAAGGTGGTATTTCATGGGTTAATGAAATATTTCCTATGCAATGGCGAATTGCTCTAAGTTGGATGTCAGGGTATTTTATTTATTTTGTTATGACCCCCATTGCATTCAAATATTTCGGGGCTATATATGCAGGGCAGTTAGGGATGTCTTTAACATTATGCAATATGGTAATGGCTACGGGCCTGGCTTGGATATCCACTAAATATCCAAAATGGGGAGTAATGGTTTCCAACAAACAACTTGCGGAACTGAGTAAATCGTTCAAAAGTGCAGTAATGCAATCATCCTTTTTTGTCTTGACAGGGTTAACTGGTGTATACATTTCATTATGGTTATTGAAATTATCTGGTTCAAACATTGGCGAGCGGTTTTTGGGATTGCAGGATTTTTTCTTTTTATCTTTAGCAATTATTGGTAATCACATTGTAGCTTGCTTTGCAACCTATATAAGAGCGCATAAAACTGAAAAAATGACATTGGCATCATGTATAATGGCTCTCTTGACTATAACTACAATGTTGTTTGTTGCATATTTAGAGTACTCGAGGTTCTACATGTTAATGTATGCAGCACTAACGTGGTTATATTTTGTTCCTCAAACTTATATAATCTTTAAAAGATTCAAGAGTTCTTATGAGTAAAAAACCTCTTCTTACTATTGCTATTCCGACATATAACCGCTCTTCATGTTTGGCTCGTTTACTTGATAGTATAATTCAACAGGAGAACTATTGTCATGATGAACTCGAGGTTATTGTTTGTGATAATGCTTCAACAGATGAAACAGCAAGAATAGCCAAGAGTGGCTTAGATAAAATAAGAAATAGTACTTATCATCTAAATGAAGAAAACTTAGGAATGGATGGTAACTTCCAGAAATGTTTTGAGTTATCAAATGGAAAATATCTTTGGATGATTGGCGATGATGATCTAATAGTCAAAAATGGTATTTCGAAGGTTTTTTCGATATTAAAGACCCGGCCTGCATTAGATATGGTGTATGTAAACTCAGCAGCAAAGACTGAGTTAAATTATAATGCTGATGTGAGGACGTCATTCTACACAAATGATGTAGATTTTATTTCAGAAGTGAAAGTTATGTTCACGTTTATTTCTGGAATGATATGTAAGAAAACTGATGCAATTGTCAAAGCCGTTGGTATTTTCAGTCCGCAAACTACTGGAAAATATCTTATGCATTTAACATGGCAATTGCCATTACTTAAACAGGGTGGAGAGTTCGCAGTTATCCATAATAATATAATTGAGGCTGAGCCAGATAATTCAGGTGGATATCATTTATATAAGGTTTTTTCTAATAATCTTGCGACAATCTTTGATGTTTTTTATCCCAGAGAGCACCGTGTAAGTAAAAGAGTTCGCGCATCAGCATGTTTATTCCTACTTAACTTCATAGGCGATGAAGATAAAACCAAAAATTTTGCTACAAATAATTATTTAAGAGATTGCGATAGTGCATTTATAGATTTAATTATATATAAATATGGGCTTAGGTTTTTCTATCTATATCCTAAAACTGTGCCTTTATTTAGAAAAATAAAATATATTATAAAGACGGTTTTAATGCATAAATAAAAATTATTCAAGGTGGTTTGCTGAAAACGACTTATAGGACTATCTAATGTTTGTCTATATTTTAAGATTAAAATTAAATCTTATCATATCATTATTGAGTAAAGTTAGGCGGAAATTAAAAGCGAAGTTTCTTGTTCTGCTTAGCGGATATGACTTTAAAATGGTTGGGAAGAATTTTAAATTGAATGTCAAACCTTACTCTGCAAAAAATAACACCTCTTCCAAATGGGGTAGTATGCGGGTTGGTGATAACTGCTGGATTGAAGCTGTATACAATTATGGTGATGAAAAATTTGAACCTTATTTGTACATAGGTGAACGTATATGTTTAAGTGATAATGTTCATATTTCTTGCGTATCATGTTTAATTTTAGAAAATGATATATTAATTGGTAGCAAAGTTTATATAGGCGATCATAGCCATGGCAGTTATAAAGTATGCAGTCCGAAAATAGAACCGCCAGCAAATAAGCCATTAGGTGATATTGCTCCTATTAAAATAGGTAATTGCTGCTGGATTGGAGATAATGCAGTAATTCTGGCTGGTAGTGAAATTTGTGATGGCTGTGTAATCGCAGCTAATTCAGTCGTCAAGGATTTAAAAGTCGATAAGCCATGTTTAATTGGTGGGGTTCCTGCTAAAGTAATAAAGGTATTTTAAAATGAATGTTTTTATCAGTATTTGTATACCGTCTTATAATAGAGCTGAGTTTTTAGAGCCACTACTGGATAGCATATATAATCAAGATTATTGTTTAAAGAATAATGATTTTGAGGTCATTGTTTGTGAAGATAAATCTCCACAGAGAGATGAGATAAACTCTATTATCGAAAACTATAAAGCAAAAAATAATAAACAAAATCTTTATGTTAATTTCAATGAAGATAATTTAGGCTATGATAAGAATTTAAAAAAATGCATTAGTTTGACGACAGGTAAATATTGCATGATCATGGGCAACGATGATCTATTAGCAGATGGAGCGTTATCAAAAATAGTGAAAGTTTTGAAGGCTAATCCTGAAATTGTATTGGCTACGCGAGCGTATGGTTGGTTTAAGGAAAATCCGAATGAGTTATGTGATACTGTTCGTCATTTAACAGACGATACTTTATTTCAGCCGGGGGCTGATGCCATTAAATTTTTCTTCCGTAGAGTTGGAGTTATTTCAGGCTTTATTGTCAATGCTGAAAAAGCAAAAAAACTATCGAGTGATTTATTTGATGGGCGTTTATATTATCAAATGTACCTTGCTGGTATGCTAATGGCTGAAGGTCAGGGATACTATTTTAGCGACGTGATGACATTGTCGAGGGATACAGAGGCTCCTGACTTTGGTAACGCTGGAACTGAAAAAGGAGTTTTCACCCCTGGGGGGTATAAACCAGAGGGCCGTATACATATGGTTGAAGGCTTGTTGCTAATTGCAAAATATATAGAAGATACAACAAAAATTGATGGCGTTTATGCTGGAATTAGAAAAGACTTAGCGAACTATTTTTATCCTTATATTCGAGATCAACTCGACTTGCCTCTTTATACTTATATTAAAATGATAAATAAATTTCGGAAAATGGGCTTTTCAAATGAAAAGCTTTTCTATGTGCATGCCTTTTTAGGGTATGTACTAAAACGGAGGGGCTATGATGCTTTAATTAAATACATTCGTAGCAAAAAAGGCGGTACTCCGCGTCTTGGTATTTAACCTCCACTTTCAAAAAATGTTATGAATATACTTCTTGCTGCGATATTAGGCGTTAACTTATTTTCTCCATATATTAGTTCGTGGATGGTGGGTATGCTGCCATTTCCACCAGGAGCAATCCTAAGGGATGTACTCAATGTATTTTTTGTGGCGTTAGTGCTAGTTCGATTTGTCATTGATAGGAAAAAAACTTATTTTCCGTTGATTTTTACTATTTTTTCATGGTCGGCGGTAATACTATGGGTAATAGCGTTAACTATATTCTCACCGGATAAAATTCAAGCAATTATGGGGGGGCGGAGTTATATTTTATTCCCGGCAGTTTTCATAGCATTAGTGATTTTAAAAGTGTCATACCCGCAATCCTTAAATATTGAAAAAATAGTTTGCTACATAATTTTTCTAATGTTTATAGTTGCGACAATATCTATTATTGATGTACTAATGAATGGAGAGTTCATTAAATTGCTCGGATATGATGAGCATTATGCAGGAGAACAATTAAACTTAATTAATAGCTATGATGGGATGGTCCGGGCTACAGGCGGTTTTAGTGATGCTCTCAATTTTGGATATATGCTCACATTAGGTGTTTTGTTATGTATGGAGTGTTTTTCCCAAGGATATAAAAGATTATTGATGCTTATTATTAGTTTTGTGCTATTTATAGCGATCTGCATGAGTCTTACTAGAGGAGCAATACTTGTTGCTGCGCTTATTTACGCACTTTATATAATTTCAAATCGGAAGATGCTTCTTTGTGGAATAACTTTATTTGTAATAATTATACCCGTTTTAGCAATTTCTACTAATATTTTTGACAACTATACAGAAATTTTGATCGGCAGGTTTACAGATTCGTCTCAGGCATCGCGTGGATCTACACAGGGACGGATAGATATGGCAATTAATTCATTAAACTTCCTGTCAGAACATCCATCAGGTATAGGTCTGGGTACTCAAGGTTCAGGAAACATGCTTTCGGTAAAAGATAATAGGTTAAATACGGATAATTATTTTTTCTGGATCGCCCTTGAGACTGGTATTATTGGCTTAATCATAAATATTATTTATCTAGCAAGTCAATTTTATTCTTCAACTTTACTAAATAGAATATATGGCAGTCATTATAGCAATATGCACTATAGATTATATTTTCTCTTTGGAAGTATATATTTTATAAGTGCAGCGTTAAGTTCAGCACCTTCATCATCAACTTTTTCTATATATTATTGGACAGTTTTAGCTTTGATTCCATTTTTAAAATTAACAAATAGACGGTGCACGCGATAATGAATAATAAAAAGGTTTTGATGGATATTAGTTGGTCTAATAAAGGGGGTATTGGACGTTTTACTGATGAAATTTCTAAACTACTATGTGATATATCTAAGGAGGAACTATATAGAAAATGTGCTTCTCCGCTGGCCCCATTAGGTTTAGCAGTCAATATTTTTCTGCGAAAGAAAACTGATGTGGTTTTTCTTCCTGGCTATATCCCACCACTTTTTTGTTCGAAAAAGTTCATAATAACAATACATGATCTAAATCATCTGGATTTAAATGATAATTCCTCTCTTTTTAAGAGGTTATTTTATAATTTTATAATAAAGCGCGGTTGTAGAAAAGCATATAAAATATTCACAGTTTCGAATTTTTCAAAAGAAAGAATAGTAGCATGGTCAGGTGTAAACCCTAATAAAATAGTCACGGTATATAATGGGGTATCTAGTCTATTTAATGCCGATGTAAAACCATTGAATTTAGGCTATAAATATTTGCTATGTGTAGGAAACAGAAAAACTCATAAGAATGAGAAGTGTGTTATATCTGCCTTTGCCAAAGCAGATATTGATCCAGCAATAAAACTCGTTTTTACTGGTAATCCTTGTAATGATTTAGAAAAACTAATAATACAACATGGTTTAAGTGAACGTGTAAAGTTCTTTGGGTTCGTGTCTGAAAAAGATTTACCATCGTTATATAAGGGCTCGTTAGGATTAGTTTTCCCTTCTTTATATGAAGGTTTTGGATTACCTGTAGTGGAGAGCATGGCCTGTGGTATTCCTGTATTAACTTCTCTGACTTCATCATTGCCAGAGGTGGCTGGAGATGCAGCGATTCTTGTCGACCCTCTTTCGGAAGATGCTATTACTAAAGGAATTTCGAGGTTAATTAATGATTCTGAACTTCGTAAGCATTTAATCCAAAAGGGGCTTTTGCGGGCAAAGAGGTTCAATTGGCAAAACGTGGTTAGTGAGATTGAAATGGTACTGACAGAGGCATGTGATGGAAATAAATGAAATAAAAATATCTCTCGTTCATGAGTGGTTATTAAGTTATGCAGGCTCCGAACAGGTATCATCTGCCATCCTGCATATTTTCCCTGAAGCGAAGTTATATTCGGTGGTTGATTTTCTAACGGATGAACAAAGAAGACATTTTCTGGGGAAATATGCGACTACCACATTTATTCAAAATTTACCTAAAGCTAAAAAATTTTACCAGAAATATTTACCACTAATGCCACTGGCTATTGAACAACTTGATTTATCAGATGCTAATATCATCATTAGTAGCGCCCATTCCGTTGCAAAAGGTGTTATTTCCGGACCAGATCAGCTTCACATTAGCTATGTTCATTCTCCTATTCGATATGCGTGGGATTTACAGCATCAGTACCTTAATGAGTCTAACCTGAATAAAGGAATTAAAGGTTGGTTAGCAAAATGGCTTCTTCACAAAATACGAATTTGGGATTCTCGAACCGCAAATGGGGTTGATCATTTTATAGCTAATTCTCAATATATCGCGCGTAGAATTAAAAAAGTATACAGACGTGAGGCTTCAGTTATATATCCGCCTGTAGATGTGGATAATTTTGAAGTAAAAAATGAAAAGCAAGACTATTATTTCACAGCATCCCGTATGGTACCCTACAAACGTATTGATCTTATTGTCGAAGCCTTTAGTAAAATGCCGGAAAAGAAATTAGTAGTTATTGGTGATGGACCGGAGATGAAAAAAATAAAGAGCAAGGCTACAGACAATATAAAATTGCTCGGTTATCAATCTTTTCCTGTTTTAAAAGAGTATATGCAGAGCGCCAGGGCGTTTGTTTTTGCAGCGGAAGAGGACTTTGGAATAATACCTGTCGAAGCTCAAGCTTGCGGTACCCCTGTTATTGCCTTTGGGAAGGGAGGGGCCTTAGAAACCGTTCGCCCACTAGGTATAGAGGAACCGACTGGCATTTTCTTCAAGGAACAGAATATTGCTTCTTTGCATGAAGCTGTTAGTGAGTTTGAAAAAAATGCATCATTTTTTACATCTCAGGCTTGTAGAAAAAATGCAGAAAAATTTTCTCGATCAAGATTTGAACAAGAATTTAAGAACTTTGTTAATGAAAAGTGGAATCTTTTCAAAACAGAACAGATTATTAAACGTTAATTATGGTTTATTGAATGTCTAAATTAATACCAGTAATAATGGCCGGTGGGATTGGTAGCCGTTTGTGGCCACTTTCACGTGAAGAGCATCCGAAACAGTTTTTAAGCGTAGATGGTGAATTATCTATGCTGCAAAACACCATTAAAAGATTGACTCCTCTTTTGGCTGGAGAACCTTTAGTCATTTGTAATGATAGTCACCGCTTCCTTGTCGCTGAACAACTTCGAGCTATAAATAAACTAGCAAATAACATCATATTAGAGCCAGTGGGGCGTAATACAGCCCCAGCTATAGCGCTGGCCGCTTTTTGTTCACTTCAGAATGTCGTCGATGAAGACCCGCTTTTGCTTGTCCTTGCTGCGGATCATGTCATCCGCGATGAGAAAGTGTTTCTTAAAGCTATCAATCACGCTGAATTTTTTGCAACACAAGGTAAGCTAGTAACGTTTGGTATTGTACCCACACAGGCCGAAACTGGCTACGGTTATATTTGTAGAGGTGAAGCAATCGGGGAAGATGCTTTTTCTGTAGCCGAATTTGTAGAGAAGCCTGATTTCGATACAGCGCGTCATTATGTAGAATCAGAGAAATATTATTGGAACAGCGGTATGTTCCTTTTTCGTGCAAGTAGTTACTTACAAGAATTAAAGGATCTGTCCCCCGATATTTACCAAGCATGTGAAAATGCGGTAGGGAGTATTAATCCTGATCTTGATTTTATCCGTATTGATAAAGAAGCATTCGCAATGTGCCCTAGTGATTCTATCGATTATGCGGTAATGGAACATACTAGGCATGCAGTTGTCGTACCGATGAATGCCGGCTGGTCAGATGTGGGGTCATGGTCTTCACTGTGGGATATTTCTAAGAAAGATCCACAACGTAATGTATTACATGGCGATATTTTTGCATATAATAGTAAAGATAATTATATCTATTCTGAAAAATCGTTTATTAGTACAATCGGAGTAAATAATTTAGTTATCGTGCAGACAGCAGATGCCTTATTAGTATCTGATAAAGATTCAGTCCAGGATGTTAAAAAAGTTGTTGATTATTTAAAAGCTAATAATAGAAACGAACATAAAAAACATTTAGAGGTTTTCCGACCGTGGGGAAAATTTAGCGTAATTCATAGTGGCGATAATTATTTAGTTAAAAGAATAACTGTTAAACCAGGCGCGAAGTTTGCTGCTCAGATGCATCTCCATCGTGCTGAGCATTGGATAGTGGTATCTGGTACTGCTTGTATTACTAAGGGGGAAGAAATTTTTACAATTTCGGAGAATGAATCAACATTTATACCTGCTAATACAGTTCATACGTTAAAAAACCCCGCGACTATTCCATTAGAACTAATAGAAATTCAATCTGGCACCTATCTTGCGGAGGATGATATTATTCGCCTGGAGAAACATTCTGGATATCTGGAGTAATGAATTGATGAAAAATATATATAATACTTACGATGTTATCAACAAATCTGGAATTAATTTTGGAACCAGTGGTGCCCGCGGCCTTGTTACCGATTTTACACCCGAAGTTTGCGCAGCATTTACCATTTCCTTTTTGACAGTAATGCAGCAAAGATTCTCATTTACAACGGTTGCGCTCGCAATTGATAATCGTCCAAGCAGTTACGCGATGGCTCAAGCTTGTGCTGCTGCTTTGCAAGAAAAAGGAATTAAAACCGTTTACTATGGCGTAATTCCAACACCTGCTTTAGCTCATCAATCAATTTCCGATAAAGTACCTGCAATCATGGTTACTGGCAGTCATATCCCTTTTGACCGTAATGGCCTGAAATTTTATAGGCCAGATGGTGAAATTACTAAAGATGATGAGAATGCTATTATTCATGTTGAAGCCTCATTTATGAAGCCTAAGCTTGAACAATTGACAATTTCCACAATCGCTGCTAGAAATTATATTCTACGATATACCTCATTATTTCCAATGCCATTCTTAAAAAATAAGCGCATTGGAATTTATGAGCATTCTAGTGCGGGTCGTGATCTCTATAAGACGTTATTCAAAATGTTGGGTGCTACAGTTGTTAGTTTAGCAAGGAGCGACGAATTTGTTCCTATTGATACTGAAGCTGTAAGTGAAGATGATAGAAATAAAGCAATCACATGGGCAAAAAAATATCAGTTAGATGCTATATTTTCAACTGATGGTGATGGAGATCGCCCTCTGATAGCTGACGAATATGGAAATTGGTTAAGAGGAGATATATTAGGCCTTCTGTGCTCTCTCGAATTAGCTGCTGATGCAGTCGCTATTCCTGTAAGCTGCAACAGTACAATCTCATCTGGTAACTTTTTTAAACATGTGGAACGAACAAAGATTGGTTCACCCTATGTGATTGCAGCATTTGCTAAATTATCTGCAAACTATAATTGTATAGCTGGTTTTGAAGCGAATGGTGGCTTTCTGCTAGGTAGCAATGTTTATATTAATCAGCGTTTACTTAAGGCATTACCAACACGTGATGCTTTATTACCTGCCATTATGCTTCTGTTTGGTAGCAAGGACAAAAGTATTAGTGAGCTTGTTAAAAAACTTCCTGCTCGCTATACCTATTCAAACAGATTACAGGATATAAGTGTTAAAACAAGTATGTCTCTAATAAATCTTGGTCTGACAGATCAAGAGGATTTTTTGCAGTATATTGGTTTTAATAAACATCATATATTACATTCTGATGTTACTGATGGCTTTAGAATCACTATCGATAACAATAATATTATTCATTTGCGACCTTCAGGCAATGCCCCTGAGTTGCGTTGCTATGCGGAGGCTGACTCGCAAGAGGATGCATGTAATATTGTTGAAACTGTTCTCTCTAATATCAAAAGCAAACTGGGTAGAGCTTAATGGCTGTTGATATAGAGCGTTTCTTTCCAGTAATACTTTGTCTGGTTATCTGGTACCCAGGTTGAGGGTGAGGATTAAATGGATCGTTTTGATAATAAGTATAACCCAAATTTATGCAAAATATTATTGGCTATATCAGATTTATTGTTTTTTAATGTAGCCTTATGGGCATCGCTAGGTGTTGTATATTTAATCTTTGATGAAGTTCAGCGATTTGTACCACAAGAGCAATTGGATAATCGATTTATATCACATTTTATTCTATCTATAGTATGCGTTGGATGGTTTTGGGTTCGGCTGCGTCACTATACATATCGAAAGCCATTCTGGTATGAGTTGAAAGAGGTTATTCGTACTATCGTTATTTTTGCTGTGTTTGATTTGGCTTTAATTGCTTTTACAAAATGGCAGTTTTCACGCTATGTCTGGGTGTTTTGTTGGACTTTTGCCATAATCCTGGTGCCTTTTTTTCGCGCACTTACAAAGCATTTATTGAACAAGCTAGGTATCTGGAAGAAAAAAACTATCATCCTGGGGAGCGGACAGAATGCTCGTGGTGCATATTCTGCGCTGCAAAGTGAGGAGATGATGGGGTTTGATGTTATCGCTTTTTTTGATACGGATGCGTCAGATGCTGAAATAAATATGTTGCCGGTGATAAAGGATACTGAGACTATTTGGGATTTAAATCGTACAGGTGATGTCCATTATATCCTTGCTTATGAATACACCGAGTTGGAGAAAACACATTTTTGGCTACGTGAACTTTCAAAACATCATTGTCGTTCTGTTACTGTCGTCCCCTCGTTTAGAGGATTGCCGTTATATAATACAGATATGTCTTTTATCTTTAGCCATGAAGTTATGTTATTAAGGATACAAAATAACTTGGCTAAAAGGTCGTCCCGTTTTCTCAAACGGACATTTGATATTGTTTGTTCAATAATGATTCTTATAATTGCATCACCACTTATGATTTATCTGTGGTATAAAGTTACTCGAGATGGTGGTCCGGCTATTTATGGTCACCAGCGAGTAGGCCGGCATGGAAAACTTTTTCCATGCTACAAATTTCGTTCTATGGTTATGAATTCTCAAGAGGTACTAAAAGAACTTTTGGCTAACGATCCTATTGCCAGAGCTGAATGGGAAAAAGATTTTAAACTGAAAAATGATCCTCGAATCACAGCTGTAGGTCGATTTATACGTAAAACTAGCCTTGATGAGTTGCCACAACTTTTTAATGTACTAAAAGGTGATATGAGTCTGGTTGGACCACGACCTATCGTTTCGGATGAACTGGAGCGTTATTGTGATGATGTTGATTATTATTTGATGGCAAAGCCGGGCATGACAGGTCTATGGCAAGTGAGTGGGCGTAATGATGTTGATTATGACACTCGTGTTTATTTTGATTCCTGGTATGTTAAAAACTGGACGCTTTGGAATGATATTGCCATTCTGTTTAAAACAGCGAAAGTTGTTTTGCGGCGAGATGGTGCGTATTAAGCTTACCGAGAAGTACTGAATAATAATTGTATAAAATAGCCTGCGTAAAATCTGAACGCATCAATCGCTACCTTAATATCATACCTTTGAGTTAACATACTATTCACCTTTAACCTGCCATGACCGTTTGTGGCAGGGTTTCCACACCTGACAGGAGTATGTAATGTCCAAGCAACAGATCGGCGTCGTCGGTATGGCAGTGATGGGGCGCAACCTCGCGCTCAACATCGAAAGCCGTGGTTATACCGTCTCCGTTTTCAACCGCTCCCGTGAAAAGACCGAAGAAGTGATTGCCGAGAATCCCGGCAAAAAGCTGGTGCCTTATTACACGGTGAAAGAGTTTGTTGAATCCCTCGAAACGCCTCGTCGTATCCTGTTAATGGTGAAAGCGGGCGCAGGTACTGATGCAGCTATCGATTCGCTGAAACCGTATCTGGAAAAAGGCGATATCATTATTGATGGCGGTAACACCTTCTTCCAGGACACAATCCGTCGCAATCGCGAGCTGTCTGCGGAAGGTTTTAACTTTATCGGTACCGGTGTTTCCGGTGGTGAAGAGGGCGCGCTGAAAGGGCCATCTATCATGCCTGGCGGTCAGAAAGATGCCTATGAACTGGTGGCGCCGATCCTGACGAAGATTGCTGCTGTGGCGGAAGATGGCGAACCGTGCGTGACCTATATCGGCGCCGATGGTGCTGGTCACTACGTCAAGATGGTCCACAATGGTATTGAATATGGCGATATGCAGCTTATCGCTGAAGCTTACTCCCTGCTGAAAGGCGGCCTGAATCTCAGCAATGAAGAGTTGGCGAACACTTTTACTGAGTGGAATAACGGCGAGCTGAGCAGCTATCTGATCGACATCACTAAAGACATCTTCACTAAAAAAGATGAAGACGGAAACTACCTGGTGGATGTCATTCTTGATGAAGCCGCCAACAAAGGGACCGGTAAATGGACCAGCCAGAGCGCGCTGGATCTGGGTGAACCGCTGTCGCTGATTACCGAATCCGTCTTTGCGCGTTACATCTCTTCGTTGAAAGCGCAACGTGTTGCCGCATCTAAAGTGCTCTCCGGGCCGAAAGCGCAGCCGGCAGGCGACAAAGCGGAATTTATCGAGAAAGTGCGTCGCGCGCTGTATCTTGGCAAGATCGTCTCCTATGCGCAGGGCTTCTCGCAGCTACGCGCCGCGTCTGATGAATATCACTGGGATCTCAACTACGGCGAGATTGCTAAGATTTTCCGTGCGGGTTGTATCATTCGCGCTCAGTTCCTGCAGAAAATCACCGATGCTTACGCAGAAAACGCCGGTATTGCCAATTTGCTGTTAGCGCCTTACTTCAAGAAAATTGCTGATGAGTACCAGCAGGCGCTGCGTGATGTTGTGGCTTACGCGGTGCAGAACGGCATTCCGGTGCCGACATTTTCTGCGGCAGTGGCCTACTATGACAGCTATCGCGCCGCAGTACTGCCAGCTAACTTAATTCAGGCGCAGCGTGACTACTTTGGTGCGCACACCTATAAACGTACTGATAAAGAAGGCATTTTCCATACCGAGTGGTTGGAATAATTTCTGCAAAAATGTTTAAGCCCGGTTTAATACCGGGCTTTTTTTTATCTCTATTCTTATTGATTTATCGCTTTTGCTTAATATTAACTTAATAATCTGTGTTTATCGTAATGAAGATAATCTGAATTGTTTTCGTCTGCGTTGCACTTTATATACTCAGGCGTTAAAACTTTAATATCTTATCAGGATGCGAAATACATCATGATTCATAATTAAGTTAATTCTGAGAGCGAATAATGAAAATCACGATATCCGGGACGGGTTATGTTGGCTTGTCTAATGGTTTGCTTATTGCACAACATCATGATGTGGTGGCGTTAGACATTGTTCCTTCCCGTGTTGAACTGTTAAATGATCGGATATCTCCGATTGTTGATAAAGAAATTCAGCAATTTTTAAAGGAAGATAACATCAGATTCAGGGCAACGCTGGATAAGTTTGATGCGTACCAGAATGCAGATTACGTCATCATTGCTACGCCTACGGATTACGATCCCAAAACCAACTATTTTAATACGTCCAGTGTGGAATCGGTCATTCAGGATGTGATCAGCATCAACCCCGCAGCCGTGATGATTATTAAGTCTACGGTGCCGGTTGGCTTCACGGCGGCAATGCGTCAGAAGTTTGCGACAGAAAATATCATTTTCTCTCCGGAGTTTTTACGTGAGGGTAAAGCCCTTTACGATAACCTTTATCCCTCCCGTATCGTGATTGGGGAACAGTCTGAGCGCGCCAGAGAATTTGCCGCATTACTCCAGGAAGGCGCTATTAAACAGGAGATTCCAACGCTGTTTACGGACTCCACTGAGGCGGAAGCTATTAAACTTTTCGCCAATACTTATCTCGCTATGCGAGTCGCTTATTTTAATGAATTAGACAGCTATGCTGAAACGTTAGGATTAAATACCCGACAAATTATTGAAGGGGTGTGCCTCGACCCGCGTATTGGCAATCATTATAATAATCCCTCTTTTGGTTATGGCGGATATTGTTTGCCAAAAGATACCAAACAGTTGCTGGCCAATTATCAGTCGGTGCCTAATAATATTATCTCCGCTATCGTTGAAGCAAACCGTACGCGTAAAGATTTTATTGCCGACGCTATCCTAGCCAGAAAGCCTAAAGTGGTAGGCATTTATCGCCTGATTATGAAGAGTGGCTCCGATAACTTCCGCGCCTCATCGATTCAGGGGATTATGAAGCGCATTAAAGCGAAAGGCGTAGAGGTCATCATCTATGAGCCGGTAATGGAAGAAGATACTTTCTTTAACTCACGCCTTGAGCGTGATTTGCACTGCTTTAAACAGCAGGCGGATGTCATTATTTCCAACAGGATGGCGGCAGAGCTTTTGGATGTCGCTGAAAAAGTGTATACCCGCGATCTTTTCGGTAGTGATTAATAAGGCAATCGGGGCTGATGAGTCCCGATGATTTATTGACCAAATGGAAATAATGTCTGATTTTTATCATTAATCCTATGGCATATATTTGCTTTATGACTACACTGTCTCCAGCTTCATCCTTTTTTTAGTTAGGGTATCTATGACAGTGGATAGTAATACGTCTTCCGGGCGTGGGAACGATCCGGAACAGATTGATTTGATTGAGTTATTGCTACAGTTATGGCGTGGGAAGATGACCATTATTGTAGCCGTTGTTATCGCCATTTTGCTGGCCGTAGGCTACCTGATGATAGCCAAAGAAAAATGGACATCCACGGCGATTATTACCCAACCTGATGCCGCGCAGGTTGCCACCTATACCAACGCGCTCAACGTCTTGTATGGCGGGAATGCCCCCAAAATCTCTGAAGTGCAGGCGAATTTTATAAGCCGCTTTAGCTCTGCGTTTTCCGCATTATCGGAAGCGCTGGATAATCAGAAAGAGCGGGAAAAGCTCACCATTGAACAGTCGGTAAAGGGGCAGGCGCTGCCACTCTCGGTTTCTTATGTGAGTACTACCGCTGAAGGGGCGCAGCGTCGGCTGGCGGAATATATCCAACAGGTGGATGAAGAGGTCGCTAAGGAACTGGAAGTTGACCTGAAAGATAACATCACGCTGCAAACCAAAACGTTGCAGGAGTCTCTTGAGACGCAGGAAGTTGTGGCGCAGGAACAAAAAGATCTGCGTATTAAGCAAATCGAAGAAGCGTTGCGCTATGCGGATGAGGCCAAAATCACGCAGCCGCAGATTCAGCAAACCCAGGATGTTACCCAGGACACGATGTTCCTGCTGGGGAGCGATGCGCTAAAATCGATGATACAGAACGAAGCGACGCGTCCACTGGTCTTTTCTCCGGCCTATTACCAGACGAAGCAGACACTGCTGGACATTAAAAATCTGAAAGTGACTGCCGATACGGTGCACGTCTATCGTTATGTGATGAAGCCGACGCTGCCGGTCCGTCGCGATAGCCCGAAAACAGCCATTACCCTCGTGCTGGCTGTGTTGCTGGGCGGGATGATCGGCGCCGGGATTGTGCTGGGGCGCAATGCGCTACGTAGCTATAAGCCAAAAGCCTTGTAAGCTTCTTTGCCGGATGGTGGTCGGCTTCGAAAGGTAAAATTTCTCATTAAAAAACCGGGCATTGCCCGGTTTTTTTACGCTTATTGATGACGCTTACGAAGATTGTCGATCACGGTGGTGAGGTTGAGATCCTGATCCTGCAACAGCACCAGCAGGTGGTACATCAAATCAGACGCTTCATTGGTTAATTCAAAACGATCATTGACGGTGGCCGCCAGCGCGGTTTCTACACCTTCTTCGCCAACTTTTTGCGCAATACGTTTAGTACCGCTGGCGTACAGTTTCGCCGTGTAAGAGCTGGCCGGATCAGCGGTTTTGCGCTCTGCCAGTAGCTGCTCCAGTTGATACAGGAATAACCACTGATGGCTGGCGTCGCCAAAGCAGCTGCTGGTACCTTTGTGGCAGGTCGGCCCGACAGGATTTGCCAGCACCAGCAGTGTATCGTTGTCGCAATCCGGCGCAATGCTGACGACATTCAGCACATGGCCTGAGGTTTCGCCTTTGGTCCATAAACGCTGTTTCGTGCGTGAGAAGAACGTGACATGGCCGGATTCAATGGTTTTGTCCAGCGCTTGTGGGTTCATATAGCCCAGCATCAATACTTCGCCGGATACCGCATGTTGCACGATGGCTGGCATCAGGCCATCGGTTTTTTCCCAGTCCAGCTCGCGGCGTTGTTGCTCTGTTAACATATCCTGATCTCCACGCCCTGGCCTGCCAGGTACGCTTTTAATTCGCCAATATTGATGATTTGCTTGTGAAAAACGGAGGCGGCCAGCGCGCCGTCGACATCGGCATCACGGAATGCCTCAAGAAAGTGTTCCATCGTGCCCGCGCCGCCGGAGGCGATCAGCGGCACGCGGCAAACGTCACGGACTTTTTTCAACTGCGTCAGATCGTAACCGTTACGCACGCCGTCCTGGTTCATCATATTCAGGACGATTTCCCCCGCGCCGCGCTGTTGTACCTCTTGCACCCAATCCAGCGTCTCCCACTGCGTCACGCGGGTACGGTTTTCATCGCCGGTATACTGGTTAACATGATATTTCCCCGTGGCGTCGTCAAACCAGGTATCAATCCCGACGACAATGCACTGTACGCCAAAACGGTCAGCCAGACGGGTAATCAGCGTTGGGTCAGCCAGCGCCGGGGAGTTGATAGAGATCTTATCCGCCCCGAAAGAAAGAATTTTGGCGGCGTCGTCAATTGACCGGATACCGCCCGCTACACAAAACGGAATGTCGATCACCTCGGCAACGCGCGCCACCCAGCTTTTATCGACTACGCGGCCATCGCTGGAGGCGGTAATGTCATAGAACACCAGTTCGTCCGCGCCTTCGTCGGCATAGCGTTTGGCCAGCGGAACGATATCGCCAATGATCTCATGGTTGCGAAACTGTACGCCTTTTACCACCTGACCATCACGAACATCCAGACACGGAATTATACGTTTTGCCAGCATTGGATGGCCTCCTTAACGGTAAATTTCCCTTCTAACAGCGCGCGCCCGACAATCACCCCGCGCACGCCGGTGCCGCGCAGGGCGGCAATATCATCGATATCGCCAATACCGCCGGAGGACTGAAAGGCGATCTGCGGATATCTGGCGCATACCTCTTCGTACAGCGAAACGTTAGAGCCCGCCAGCGTGCCGTCGCGAGAAATATCGGTACACAGTACATGTTTCAGGCCGACGGGGAGATAGGTCTCCACCAGTTGTTCCAGCGAGACACCGGAATTTTCCTGCCAGCCGCTAACCGCCACCTGCTTGGTGCCGTGTTCGTCTATGCGAACGTCCAGCGCCAGCACCAGCGCCTGCGCGCCAAAACGTTCAAACCAGCCTTTCACCACGTCAGGGGATTTCACCGCCGTTGAACCGATGACCACACGGGCAACGCCAGCTTTCAGTAATGCCGCAACGTCTTCTTCGGTACGCACGCCGCCGCCGACCTGAACAGGTACGTTCACGCCCGCGACCAGGGTTTTAATCAGCGGTATCTGTCGCTTAGCCGGATCTTTAGCGCCGGTCAGATCTACCAGATGCAGCACCCCGGCGCCCTGGGCGGCGTAATCCTGCAAACGGGGCAGGGGATCGTTACCGTAATCCCGCTGCCGGGCGTAGTCGCCCTGGTGGAGACGCACCACGGTGCCGTCAATTAAATCTAATGCCGGAATAATCATTACATCTCCAGGAAGTTTTTCAGCAACTGTGCGCCCGCCGCGCCCGAACGTTCCGGATGGAACTGTACGCCGAAGAAATTATCTTTCTGTACCGCCGCGGTAAACGGCTCGCCGTAATTGCACTGGGCGATAGTCCACGGGTTGACCGGCATCGCGTAGCTGTGAACAAAGTAAAAATAGGCGCCATCTTCAATGCCCTGAAACAGCCGGTTGCCCGCCTGCGGATACACGCGATTCCAGCCCATGTGCGGCAGCGGCAGACCAAAGTCGGTCATTTTCGGCACGTCTTGCTCGATAATGTTCAGCAGATCCACGCCGCGCGTCTCTTCGCTGCGACGACCCAGCAGTTGCATCCCTAAGCAGATACCCAGTACCGGCTGAGTACACGCTTTAATTAAGTCGATCAGTTCACGTTCGCGCAGTTGATCCATAGCGGCCTGCGCCGTGCCGACGCCAGGCAGAAAGAGTTTGTCAGCGCGTAATACGATTTCCGCTTCGCGGCTGACCACCGGGGTGTAACCGTGGCGCGCCACGGCGGATTTTACCGAGCTTAAATTGGCGCAGCCGGTGTCAAGGATGACGACGTTCATCACAGCACTCCTTTCGAGGACGGTAATGTATCGCCCTCCACGCGAATAGCCTGGCGTAGCGTCCGACCAAAGGCTTTAAACAAACTTTCGACACGGTGGTGATCGTTCTTACCCTTAGTCTTGAGATGCAGAGTGACGCCCATCGTGTAAGAGAGTGAGCGGAAAAAGTGTTCAATCATCTCTGTGCTCAAATCGCCCACACGCTGGTAGGTAAATTCAGCTTTATATTCCAGATGCGGACGACCGGAAATATCCAGCGCGCAGCGCGCCAGACATTCATCCATCGGCAGTACAAAGCCAAAACGGCAGATACCGCGTTTGTCGCCGAGTGCCAGTTTTAATGCCTCACCGAGCGCCAGTCCGGTATCTTCTACCGTATGGTGATCGTCGATATAGAGATCGCCCTTAACGGTAATCTCCATACGAAAGCCGCCGTGGGTGGCGATTTGATCGAGCATATGGTCAAAGAAGCCGACGCCGGTATTAATCTTGCTGTTGCCTTCGCGATCCAGCCAGACGCTGACATCAATCTGTGTCTCTTTGGTGTTGCGGACCACATGCGCATAACGATCGCGTTTCGTTAGCTGTTCGCCAATCATCGTCCAGTTCAGCGTTTCACGGTGATAGCGTAAACCAGTAATGCCCATATTATCAGCGAGCTGGATATCGGTCGCACGATCGCCAATCACATAGCTGTTGGCGCTATCCATCGCTTGTTCCGCAAGATAACGCTCCACCAGCTTCACTTTGGGCTTGCGGCACTCGCAATCGTCTGCGGGCAGGTGAGGGCAGATCAGCACCTCATCAAAGCGTACGCCCTGAGAGGTGAAAATCTGCATCATCAGGTTGTGCGGTCCGTCGAAGTCCGCCTGCGGGAAGCTTTGCGTGCCAAGTCCATCCTGGTTAGTGATCATCACCAGCTTAAAACCGGCTTTTTGCAGCTTCAGCAATACGGGAATCACCTCTGGCTCAAAGGCCAGTTTATCAAAGCGGTCTACCTGAAAATCGCTCGGCGGTTCGGAAATTAAGGTTCCGTCCCGGTCGATGAAAAGATACTTCTGACTCATACTGGCTCCGCACGTAAGGCGTCAATGACGCGCTGGTTTTCCTGGCGGGTGCCGACCGTAATCCGCAGGCAGCCGCTTAAAGAAGGTTGTTTGTTCTGATCGCGTAAGATAATGCCCTGATCCCATAAGGATTTAAACACGCTGCTGGAGGCGGTAAACCGCACCAGAATATAGTTGGTTTCAGAGTCAAAGACGTGTTCTACGCAGGCGGTCTGTTGCAGGGCATTCACCAGATACTGACGTTCCTGCACTGTCTGCGCCACGCGATCGCGCATTGCGTTTATTCCCTGCGGGCTCAGCGCCTGGGCGGCGATATCCGCCACTGGCGTAGAAAGCGGATAAGGGGCGATCACTTTTAACAGCAGGTTGATCACCTCTTCATTAGCCAGCGTAAAGCCGCAGCGCAGACCCGCCAGCGCAAAAGCTTTCGACAATGTGCGCAGGATAACCAGATGAGGATATTCAACCAGCCAGCCTGTCAGCGTGGCCTGCGGGCAAAACTCAATATAAGCTTCGTCGGCGACGACTATCGCTTTACCGCGTGTCAACTCCAGCAGCGTGCGCAGATCCTGCGGGTTGATAAGTTGCCCGGTGGGGTTATTGGGGCTACAAACGAATACCACTTTTGTTCCGTCAAGGTTGTCGGAAATCCCCTGTAGATCCAGCTGCCAGTTTTCAAGCGCGGGAACCGTCCGGCGCTCTACGCCAATGGTTTCGGCGCTGACGCTGTACATACCGTAAGTAGGCGGACAGTAGAGAATGGCGTCTTTCCCCGGTTCGCAGAAGGCGCGGATCACCAGCTCGATCCCTTCATCCGCGCCGCGGCTGACCAGCACCTGCTCCGGCTTTACGCCAGCATATTGCGCGTAGTTTTCAATCACGGCCTTTGGCTGGCATTCCGGGTAGCGGTTAAGCGTTTGTTGGGTGAGCTGAAACTCCACCGCTGTCGGGAATTCATTCGCGTTCAGCCAGACATCGCCGTTACCGCCCAGACGGCGGGCGGACTGATACGGTACCAGGTTGCGGACATTTTCACGGGCTAAGTCAGCGACGCTGAGAGTGTTTTCAGTGCTCATGCTTGCTCCTTGAGGGCGTTTACGCGCAGGGTAACGGCATTTTTATGGGCGGTCAGACGTTCTGCCGCCGCCAATGTTTCAATGGTTGATGCCAGAGCGGAAAAGCCCGCTTTCGACAGTTCCTGAACGGTCATCCGTTTCTGGAAATCCGCTAACCCAAGGCTGGAACAGGTAGCAGTATAGCCATAGGTCGGTAAAACATGGTTGGTTCCGGAAGCGTAATCACCGGCGGATTCCGGCGACCAGTCGCCGAGAAATACCGAGCCTGCGCTGGTAATCGCATCCACCAAATCGCGCGCATTGCGCGTCTGGATGATTAAGTGTTCCGGCCCATACTGATTAGAGATGGCGACGCACTGCGCTAAATCTTTGGTCACAATCAGACGACTGGCGCTCAGGGCCTGCCGGGCGGTGTCCGCGCGCGGCAGCTCCGCCAGTTGACGTTCTACCGCCTCCGCCACCTTGCGGGCAATGTCAGCATCCGGCGTCAGCAGGATCACCTGCGAATCCGGACCGTGTTCTGCCTGGGAGAGCAGGTCAGAAGCGACGAAATCCGGTGTTGCGCCGCTGTCGGCGATCACCAGCACTTCAGACGGCCCGGCAGGCATATCGATAGCCGCGCCGTCGAGGCGCTGGCTGACCTGACGCTTGGCTTCGGTTACAAAGGCGTTGCCGGGGCCAAAAATTTTATCCACTTTCGGTACGGACTCGCTGCCGAAGGCCAGAGCGGCAATCGCCTGCGCGCCGCCGACGTTAAAGATTTCCTGCACGCCACACAGTTGCGCCGCATAGAGGATTTCATCAGCGATGGGCGGCGGCGAGCACAGAACCACGTTCTGACATCCCGCAATACGCGCCGGCGTCGCCAGCATCAGCACCGTTGAGAAGAGCGGAGCCGAGCCGCCGGGAATATACAGACCGACAGACGCGACGGGACGCGTAACCTGCTGGCAACGCACGCCTGGCTGGGTTTCCACATCTACAGGCGGTAGCGTCTGCGCGGAATGGAACGTTTTAATATTTTTGACGGCAGCTGCCATCGCCTGTTTTAATTCGTCGCTCAGACGCGCGCCGGCGGCGGCGATCTCTTCAGGGGTAATGCGTAGCGCTGTCACTTCTGTTTTATCAAATTTAGCGCTGTATTCACGCAGGGCATCGTCACCGCGTGTTTTTACATTATCCAGAATATCGCTGACCGTCCGGGTAATACTGTCAGAGGCGGAAATCGCCGGACGCGTCAGCAGCGCACGCTGCTGTTCAGGGCTACAGCTGTTCCAGTCAATCAGGGTATTGAAGCTCATGGTCTTTACTCCATCACAGGGTTCCGCCTTATCCGGCCTACAGAACCCAAAATATCAACGCATTACGTAGGCCTGATAAGCGCAGCGCCATCAGGCGTCAGATCACTCCATCATCTTCTCGATCGGCAGTACCAGAATCGAGCTGGCGCCAAGCGCTTTCAGTTTCTCCATGGTTTCCCAGAACAACGTTTCGCTGCTGACCATGTGCATCGCCACGCGCTGTTGCTCGCCCGCCAGCGGCAGAATTGTCGGCCTTTCGGCGCCTGGCAGCAGGGCGATAACCTCTTCCAGGCGTTCACTTGGCGCGTGCATCATGATGTATTTCGATTCGCGCGCCTGAATCACGCCCTGAATACGGGTCAGCAATTTATCGATCAGCTGTTGCTTGCTCTGTGCCATCTCACCGTCGCGCTGAATCAGACAGGCTTTAGAGCGGTAGATAACTTCGACTTCACGCAGGCCGTTAGCTTCAAGCGTCGCGCCGGTAGAGACCAAATCGCAGATAGCGTCGGCCAGCCCCGCGCGCGGCGCGACTTCGACAGAACCATTTAACAGACACGATTTAAAAGAGACGCCTTTCTGGTCGAGGTAGCGTTTGAGGAGGTGCGGATAAGAGGTAGCGATACGTTTACCGTCCAGCGCCGCCGGGCCGTCCCAGGCTTCGTCAACCGGCGTTGCCAGCGATAAACGGCAGCCGCCGAAGTCAAGACGGCGCAGGGTAAAATAGCGCGGATCTTCGCCCTGCGCGCGGCGGTTGAGTAGTTCTTCTTCCAGCACGTTCTCG
The DNA here is from genome assembly GCF_020150755.1 of Salmonella sp. A29-2. Taxonomy (NCBI): domain Bacteria; kingdom Pseudomonadati; phylum Pseudomonadota; class Gammaproteobacteria; order Enterobacterales; family Enterobacteriaceae; genus Salmonella; species Salmonella sp. A29-2. The sequence goes on from NZ_CP083731.1 coordinate 1,838,121, forward strand.
CCGATAATGCCGAGATCGACCACGCCATCCATCACCAGACCCGGAATGTCATCATCACGCACGCGCAGGATATCAATCGGCATGTTTTCCGCCATCGCAATCAGGCGCTGAGTGTGTAAATTAATTTTTATGCCGCAGCGGGCCAGCAATTCTCGTGAATCATCGCTTAAACGGCCTGATTTCTGAATAGCTATGCGTAAGCGGGTGTTGTCTAACATTCTGCGTTCCTCTTTATCCTGTCTGAACCGGTCTGTATCGCGCGCCAAAAAAAAGCCCCCGGAAGATGATCTTCCGGGGGCTTTCTCATACGTTCATGCACCACTGGAAGATCTGAATGTCTTCCAGCACACATCGCCTGAAAGACTAGTCAGGATGATGGTGATGATGGTGGTGTTTAAATTGAACGCGTGTCATAAAAATTCCGATGAATGCTTATTCATTTGATGCCTTTTAACCTAAACCACTTTTACGCCTTAAAGCAAGCGCTTTTTTCATTTCGCATTTATAGTATGAATTGTCAGTCACGGCGGGCTGGCGTAGCCTTATGTATGAGGCGTTAAAGTCAGGAGAAAATGGATGAAAAAGGTCGCAATTGTCGGTTTAGGTTGGTTAGGCATGCCGCTGGCAATGTCGCTGGCAGCGAGAGGCTGGCAGGTTACCGGCAGCAAAACCACCCTTGACGGGGTGGAAGCGGCCCGTATGAGTGGAATTGAAAGCTATCCGCTGCGTCTGGAGCCGGAGCTGGTCTGTGAGGCGGACGATCTTGACGCTCTGCTGGATGTCGATGCGCTGGTGATAACACTGCCCGCGCGCCGTAGCGGTCCGGGAGAGGATTTTTATCTGCAGGCGATGCAGGAGCTGGTCGACAGCGCGCTGGCTTATCGTATCCCGCGTATTATTTTTACCAGTTCGACGTCTGTTTACGGCGATGCGCAAGGCGTGGTGAAAGAGAATACGCCGCGTAATCCGGTCACGGCCAGCGGGCGTACCCTGAAGGAACTGGAAGATTGGCTGCATAATCTGCCGGGCACGTCAGTGGATATTCTGCGGCTGGCGGGGTTGGTCGGGCCTGGACGCCATCCCGGTCGTTTCTTTGCCGGAAAAACCGCGCCGGATGGTCAACACGGGGTCAATCTGGTGCATCTTGAAGACGTGGTTGGCGCAATTACCCTCTTGCTACAGGCGCCGAAAGGAGGGCACATCTATAATATATGTGCGCCGGCGCATCCAGCCCGCAATGTGTTTTATCCGCAAATGACGCGCTTGCTGGGAATGGCGCCGCCGCATTTTCGTGACGCACCGGACAACGGCAAAGGGAAGATTATCGACGGTAGCCGGATTTGTAATGAGCTGGGATTTGAATATCAATATCCCGATCCGCTGGTGATGCCGATGGAGTGAGTCGCTGTCCAGCAGGTGGTCGCCATATAGCGCAAGGGGACGAGTATGAAACCACTGCTGGACGTTCTGATTATTCTTGATGCGTTAGAAAAAGAAGGCAGCTTCGCGGCGGCGTCGGCAAAATTATTTAAAACGCCGTCCGCCCTCAGTTATACCGTTCATAAGCTGGAAAACGATCTTAATATCCAACTGCTCGACCGTAGCGGGCATCGCGCGCGATTTACACGAACCGGTAAAATGCTACTGGAAAAAGGCCGTGAAGTGCTGCACACCGTTCGCGAGCTGGAAAAGCAGGCGATTAAACTGCATGAAGGCTGGGAGAACGAACTGGTCATCGGTGTGGATGATACCTTTCCCTTTTCTCTTCTGGCCCCGCTTATCGACGCTTTTTATCAACGCCACAGCGTGACGCGCCTTAAATTTGTCAATGGCGTTCTCGGCGGTTCATGGGAGACGCTGACGCAGGGAAGGGCGGATATCATCGTTGGCGCCATGCGCGCGCCGCCGCCTGACACCGGCTTTGGCTTTGCAAGACTGGGCGATCTTGAACTGGTGTTTGCTGTCGCCCCGCATCATCCGCTGGTTCATGAAGAGGAACCGCTTAGCCGCCAGACGATCAAACGTTTTCGCGCGATTGTGGTTGGCGATAGCGTCCATTCCTCGCGATCAATAGGGTCTGAACTGCTCGACGCTCAGGAAGCGATTACCGTGTTTGATTTTAAAACCAAGCTGGAGCTGCAAATTAGCGGCCTGGGATGCGGCTATTTACCGCGTTATCTGGCGCAGCGATTTTTGGAAAGCGGCGCGCTTATAGAGAAGAAAGTTGTAGCGCAAATCGTCTATGAACCGGTGTGGGTTGGCTGGAATGAACAGACCGCCGGGCTGGCCAGCGGCTGGTGGCGGGATGAAATTTTAGCAAATAATGCTATTACTGGGGTGTATGCAAAATCGCCGGTTTAAAAATCAATCGCTTATGAAAAATAATTTTTTGAACGCGCTCGCATTCTCTTGTCATTTCACTTCAATTTAGGGCAGAATACGCCGCTTGCAAAAAATGACACTAACCGACGTTTTAATACGCGTCGGTTATTTTTTTGCTTCAAACACATCATTCAATACCAAGAGGCCGGGCTTCGTACCGGATAGATACTTACTTAAAAATCGACAGTTGTTGTCGCTGAGGAATCCAGAAAATGGGGCAATTTTTTGCTTACGCGACGGCATTCGCCGTAAAGGAGAATGACCATGTCGCATAACGTTACTCCAAACACCTCTCGCGTGGAATTACGTAAAACGCTTACGTTAGTTCCGGTTGTAATGATGGGTCTTGCCTATATGCAGCCGATGACGCTGTTCGATACATTTGGTATCGTTTCAGGCCTCACTGACGGTCACGTACCGACGGCGTATGCATTCGCGTTAATCGCGATTCTGTTTACGGCGTTGAGCTACGGGAAACTGGTGCGTCGCTACCCTTCCGCGGGTTCGGCGTATACCTATGCCCAGAAATCCATCAGCCCGACCGTTGGCTTTATGGTGGGTTGGTCTTCTCTGCTCGATTATCTGTTCGCGCCGATGATCAACATTCTGTTGGCGAAAATTTATTTTGAAGCGCTGGTGCCCTCCATTCCGTCATGGGTGTTTGTTGTGGCGCTGGTGGCCTTTATGACGGCCTTTAACCTGCGCAGCCTCAAATCGGTCGCTAACTTCAACACCGTGATTGTAGTGCTACAGGTAGTGCTGATTGCGGTCATTCTGGGCATGGTGGTTTATGGCGTATTTGAAGGCGAAGGCGCCGGTACGCTGGCGAGCACCCGTCCGTTCTGGTCCGGCGATGCGCACGTTATCCCGATGATTACGGGAGCGACGATCCTGTGCTTCTCCTTTACCGGCTTTGACGGCATCAGTAACCTGTCGGAAGAGACCAAAGATGCTGAGCGCGTGATCCCGCGTGCGATTTTCCTGACCGCGCTGATTGGCGGCCTGATCTTCATCTTTGCAACCTATTTCCTGCAATTGTACTTCCCGGATATCTCTCGCTTTAAAGATCCGGATGCGTCTCAGCCGGAAATCATGCTGTACGTGGCGGGTAAAACCTTCCAGGTGGGCGCGCTGATCTTCTCTACTATCACCGTGCTGGCTTCCGGTATGGCAGCGCATGCAGGCGTAGCGCGCCTGATGTACGTAATGGGGCGCGACGGCGTATTCCCGAAAAGCTTCTTCGGTTACGTTCATCCGAAATGGCGTACGCCAGCGATGAACATCATCCTGGTCGGGGCGATCGCGCTGCTGGCGATTAATTTTGACCTGGTGATGGCGACGGCGCTGATTAACTTTGGTGCGCTGGTCGCGTTTACCTTTGTTAACCTGTCGGTGATTTCGCAGTTCTGGATCCGTGAGAAGCGTAATAAAACGTTGAAAGATCACTTCCAGTATCTGTTCCTGCCGATGTGCGGCGCGCTCACGGTTGGTGCGTTGTGGGTTAACCTGGAAGAGAGCTCAATGGTACTGGGCCTGATCTGGGCGGGTATCGGGCTGATTTATCTGGCGTGCGTAACTAAAAGCTTCCGCAACCCGGTTCCACAGTACGAAGACGTCGCGTAATCGCACGTATTATCGGCAATAGTAAAACCGGAGGCAGTGCCTCCGGTTTTTTGTCATCCAGCATGTTTACCGGATGGCGGCGTCACTCTTTATCCGCTCTGGATTAACAATGCCCGTCAGGCATTGGTCAATTACACAATCTCAGTTGCGTACTGCCACAGTGATTTCAGCAACCCCAGCTTCGTTTTATCTTCCGCATACTGCTGAGAAAGCATCTGCAATTCATTGGCATACTGTTGTAAAAACTCTGGCGTCAGCACCTGACGGCGATGCTCCAGCCAGCGCTGCTGCTCTGCGTCATCCAGCGTACCGGGAAAATTGCGTGCGCGGTAATTAAACAGCAGCTTCTCAATGCGCTTATCGACAAAGGTAATATCCAGCGCGGGCAGGTTACGCGGCTCGGTTTCGAGTACGATTTTCATGGCTGCGCGATCGGCATCGCTGAAAAAACCATCATAAAGCTGGGCATCAACGTTATCCGAGGCGGCAAAAGGTTCGGCTTCGGCAAAAATCGCCACCACTTTGTCGCGGACCTGCGGGTTTTCACGCAACACTTTCAGGTTATCCAGGCAGTGCTGGCGGTTAATTCCCAGCCGGTCGGCATCCTCCGGGCGCAAGGTATTCGCCTGCGCCAGTACCGGACATTTATTGATATGCACCAGCTTTACCGGCACTGCGACGTGATCGCCAAGATCGGCTTTGGCCGTATAAAGCTGCTCGCGAAGGGTGTCGCTGTCCAGCTCAAGAAGAGGAGAAATATCGCCTGCTAAATCGACCATGATCACCGCATTACGGTTTTCAGGATGCCACGCCAGCGGCGCGACCCAGCTTGTATTACCGCGCCACGCGCCAAACATGCCGGAGACATGCACCAGCGGCTTCATTTGCGGAACGTCAATCAGCGCCGCCAGTTTATGTTTACTGCGGTGGCTATAAAGATAATCAAACAGCCGCGGCTGGCGTGTTTTCACCAGTTGCGCCATCGCAATAGTGGCGTAGACATCCGCCATCGCATCATGCGCGTTGCTGTGTTCGATCCCGTTCGCCTGGGTTAAATGTTCCAGACGAAAGCTGGGCAGGCCGTCGTCGTTTTCCGGCCAGTTAATTCCCTCCGGGCGCAGCGCATAACAGGCGCGCATGACATCCAATAGATCCCAACGTGAATTATCATGCTGCCAGCTCCAGGCGTAGGGATCGTAAAAGTTGCGATAAAAAATATTGCGCGTGACTTCATCATCAAAACGTACATTGTTGTAGCCCACAACGCAGGTTTTAGGAACGGTAAACAGCGCATGAATGCGTCTGGCGAAAGCGGCTTCGTTTTCTCCTTTCTCACGCGCTTCCTGCGGCGTGATGCCGGTAATCAGCACCGCGCCGGGCTGCGGTAGATAATCATCGGCGGGTTTGCAATAAAACACCTCCGGCTCGCCAATAACGTTGAAGTCGTTATCCGTACGGAGCGCGGCAAATTGCGCAGGTCTGTCGAGGGCCGGATGCGTACCGAAGGTTTCGTAATCGTGGAAGAGGAATGTGCTCTGTATGCTGTCGTTTTTAACTGTCACTTGATGTACACGCCTGATGTTATCTGTATATGAAATATTTTATTCTTTTATTTTGTCGTTGATTGATTGTATTTGTACACCAATTGATATTGTTGCTAATGTTGGTACATGCGATGGTGAGTACAAAATACTAAAATGATCATCAGCGACACTAAGCTACGCTCCCTCTATGGTAAACCATATTCCGGTTCATCTGAAATTACTGATTCTGATTTAGTACTGTATGGAATTTAGGCCAGGGGCAATCTGGCCGGGATCTCAAAAAATGCATGGACTAAAACGGGTCTATGTACAGAGGGACACAACGCTGTGTCCCTTAATTTCATGCGGGTTGAGGCTGGACTAGGCCCAGGCCAGTGGCAGGATGGATGACAGAACACTCGGGAAATATTTTCTGGCATGACGTTGCATACTATCCGCCACAACGCTGGTACAGGTAAAGGCGCCATGGAGGCCGTGAAAACGGTCGGACCACTCGGTAAATTGTTCGCTGGATGGGAATATCGCCGGAGACAGCTCCCAGGCTTTCTGCATCAGCGCCTCCGCATAGCCTCTCAGGGCCGGCGGAGAGTCATGCTCAGTGCCGAAAATGGCGCTGGAGGAATAGCGTGCGAATGCGGTACTGAGACAGAACAGGGTTTCCGCCTGCTTCTGTGGAGTGGCGTCCGTCAGGTGATAAGCACTGAGGATGTGCTGGTAGTGTGCCGGGCTGAGTTTGCCTTCAGGAAGCAAGGGGTCAAAAATGGTGGCCAGACGCGACACTGAGGCATCATCAATCAACTTCACGGTGGAATGTTTCTGGTTCGTGGCGGCAATAAACTGCTGGTTCAGCTCCCCGTGCTCTTCAGTGCTGAGGATGATATCAATCAGCTCCCCAAAGCGTCGCTGCGTGGCCTGCTGATTAAATGCGGCGAGAAACACCGGAAAGTCATGACGGAATAACTCTACCGGAGAGATTTGCGCGGTGGAAACGTTCTCTCCGGCTCGCAGCAGGTAAAAGTTGTCCCATGCAGTGTCAGGAGTAGGGTTTAGCATTGTTAACAGCGTGTCAGTGGAGAGCATCATCGCCGTGTCTGAATCCTGGGAAGAAAGCAGCAGGAAATTATCTGCAGCGCGGGTTGTCCAGTCCGGGCTGCCGTCATAATTGCCGAAGAGCCCATTATGGATGTGGGGAGACACCGCCGGGTGAGCAAGATACTGTTCATAAAGCGCTGCAGCTTTCTGGCGGGTGCCATCAGTGCAGTCCACGCCTGTCATACAGTGTAAAATCACCTGATTAAAGAGTCCGCTGTGAGTGGTCATGGCGGCGCTGTTCCTGTCAAACGAATCCAGCAACACAGGCAGTATGCGCTGCTGATAATATGTGTCAGGAGCCGGCAGGGGAACGTCATTATAGGTCTGGCACTGGTGGGCAAAAAAACGTTCCTGAACAGGCCCGAGCCACTCGCTGATAAGCGCACTTTGCGTATAGGGGGGGTGGGCCAGTACGCTCACCAGCGAACTTTCAACTGGCCGGATACGTTCCTCTGATAAGCGGCCACTCCGAAATGACTTCACCAGGTCTTCCATTGCCCGGACTTTTTCCTGTCTGTATTTATCGGGCAGGCTGTTAATGGTCATCAGAATACTTTTACCATTATTATGTTCATGATTTAAAAAACCATCCACAGCGCTCTCAGTCCAAAGGAGTGGCATTTGCAGCCAGATATCACCTAGACGAATAAAATTTCCGCCCCCTGACACTGACGGAGGTGATAAATTATCCGGTTCATTTAAAATAACGTCGGAGAGGTTGGCTTTGTAAGGTATAAGCGTATTTTTTAATGTTGTATTAATAAAAGAGGGCTGTTGTTGTGTAGTAATTGAATACAGTAAAGACACTTCATTCATGTCTGAATTACTAAATTTCGTATTACTGCAGACTACACCACTCAGTGTCGAATAAGTGAATCGGCATTCGTCAAAATGTAAATGAGATATATCAGAATAAGTAAATTTTGAATTTGAAAAGTTGAACCCCTTGATAATATCGCCGTCTCGCTTCATGAAGCTGGGGGGCAATATTTTGCTGAATGTAATATTACGGAAATCTGCGTTTGAAAAATCGCGATCTGCGGTCGTAAGGGTTTCTCCGGCTTTCTGTCGTAAAACTGCATCCGTGAGTTTCTTAGCCCAGTCGGCAGGTGATGACGGGGAAGACGTAGCCTGAAGTGAGAGGGAGGGTGATACTGGTGGTGTTCTACCTTCAGAAACCGTGGGCCTGTTATTGGCTGATACAGAGACTCCACCGGGGAGCGGGGCCGCACCTGTCACTCTGTAATTATAATCACATGTTTGATTTGCAATATGCTTACGCATGAATGCTGCATTCATTTTTGAGACATCTTCTTCTGAAATATTTTTCTTACCTGCATTATTTGTATCTTTAATATTTTTAACAGTAATCAATGTTTTATTTAAGGTGTTTTTATCTTTCGGCTGAAAGAAGTCTTTTATTTTTTGTGGTAACGCGAACTCAATCGATGAGCTCTTTCCTGTTTTAAGTTTTTCATTTAAAGAAGCATGCGTGTTTTTAACACTGGTTATTTTTGAGGCGAACCCGTTTTTCGTATGTTCACGAATAGAGGTAATTAATTTTTTAACCTGGTTAGGAATAGTAGAAAAATTAATTGCGCCTGATGATATCTTCATTAGAATTCCTTATCAACATCATTATGGAAAAACGGTCTGGATTTTTAACGCCTTAAAAGTAAGCTTCATATGTCGGTATGGCGATGGAGATCACAATTCACCATGTTATCTGGCAGGTTTCTTTCAGAAAGTGTCCATCCTGTCATCATGTCACCGTATTGTGGGACGCTGACGTATCTGCGGAAAAATCCAGGCATAAGAGAGCGGGTCGGGTAACGAAGCCCGTGTGCGCGAAAAACTAAACCCGCTTCGATGCGCAGTCAGCGTTTTTCGCCGGCATTCGGGATATCGTCGGCGGACATTCCGGCGCGTATGAGAAAGAACTGCGTAAAGCGCGTGAAATCGCTTTTCAGGAAATAATCGTTTTCTTTTAAATATTATTACGTGTTATTGGAATTGTATCATTTTTATAATTAACAGCGGGTTGTTTGGTAATTCTGCTGATTATTCAATGAGAGTCCATGTGCGTGTTCAGGAAATGTAAAATATTTATAAAATAAAAGGTGTTATCGTGTTGGTATGCTCATTTTAACAACTATTTCAAATTGTGATTGAAGCCGACATTTCATAATACAAATTAAATATAATCTTCAGCTATATCTAATAACAGGAGGTTATATGAGCATTAGTCGTCGTTCTTTTTTGCAGGGGGTAGGCATCGGCTGCTCTGCCTGCGCACTGGGCGCTTTTCCGCCCGGGGCGCTGGCGCGCAACCCGATTGCTGGCATTAACGGTAAAACCACGCTAACGCCAAGCTTGTGCGAAATGTGTTCCTTTCGTTGCCCTATTCAGGCGCAGGTAGTCAATAACAAGACCGTTTTTATCCAGGGCAATCCTTCTGCGCCGCAGCAGGGGACGCGCATATGCGCCAGGGGCGGGAGCGGCGTCAGCCTGGTCAATGACCCGCAACGGATTGTAAAACCTATGAAACGCACCGGGCCACGCGGCGACGGTGAATGGCAGGTGATTAGCTGGCAACAGGCTTACCAGGAAATCGCGGCGAAAATGAATGCCATCAAAGCGCAGCATGGCCCCGAGAGCGTGGCTTTCTCTTCCAAATCGGGCTCGCTCTCCAGCCATCTTTTCCATCTGGCTACGGCCTTTGGTTCGCCTAATACCTTTACTCACGCCTCAACATGCCCTGCCGGGAAAGCCATTGCGGCAAAAGTGATGATGGGCGGCGATCTGGCGATGGATATCGCTAACACGCGCTATCTGGTTTCGTTTGGCCACAATTTGTATGAAGGGATTGAAGTTGCCGATACCCATGAGTTAATGACCGCGCAGGAGAAGGGGGCCAAAATGGTGAGCTTCGATCCGCGTTTGTCGATATTTTCCAGCAAGGCGGATGAGTGGCACGCTATTCGTCCCGGGGGGGATTTAGCGGTTCTGCTGGCGATGTGCCACGTCATGATTGATGAACAACTCTACGATGCGTCTTTTGTTGAGCGTTATACCAGCGGATTTGAACAGTTAGCACAGGCGGTAAAAGAGACGACGCCGGAATGGGCCGCCGCGCAGGCCGATGTCCCAGCCGACGTTATTGTCCGGGTGACACGCGAACTGGCCGCCTGCGCGCCTCACGCTATTGTCAGTCCTGGTCATCGCGCGACGTTCTCGCAGGAAGAGATCGATATGCGGCGTATGATTTTTACGCTTAATGTGCTGCTCGGTAATATTGAGCGCGAAGGCGGGCTATATCAGAAAAAAAACGCGTCTGTTTACAATAAACTGGCCGGAGAAAAGGTCGCGCCAACGCTGGCGAAACTCAACATTAAAAATATGCCGAAACCGACGGCGCAACGCATCGATTTGATCGCACCGCAGTTTAAATATATCGCCGCTGGCGGCGGCGTGGTGCAAAGCATTATTGACGCGGTGTTAACCCAGAAGCCTTACCCGATAAAGGCGTGGATTATGTCGCGGCATAATCCTTTCCAGACCGTCACCTGTCGTTCGGACCTGGTAAAAACCGTTGAGCAACTGGATCTGGTGGTCAGTTGCGATGTCTATTTGAGCGAGAGCGCGGCGTATGCCGACTATCTGCTGCCGGAATGCACTTATCTCGAACGGGACGAAGAGGTATCGGATATGTCGGGACTGCACCCGGCTTACGCTCTGCGCCAACAGGTCGTAGAGCCGATTGGCGAGGCGCGTCCGAGTTGGCAAATCTGGAAAGAGCTTGGCGAGCAGTTGGGATTAGGGCAGTACTATCCGTGGCAGGATATGCAGACGCGCCAACTCTATCAGTTGAACGGCGACCATGCTTTAGCGAAGGAACTGCGACAGAAAGGGTATCTCGAATGGGGCGTTCCGCTGCTATTACGCGAACCAGAATCCGTTCGTCAGTTTACGGCGCGTTACCCCGGCGCTATCGCGACGGACAGCGACAACACCTATGGCGAACAGCTTCGCTTCAAATCGCCCTCCGGCAAAATCGAACTTTATTCCGCAACCCTGGAGGAATTGCTCCCAGGCTACGGCGTTCCGCGCGTTCGTAACTTTGCGCTTAAAAAAGAGAATGAGCTTTACTTCATTCAGGGCAAGGTGGCCGTGCATACCAATGGCGCGACGCAGTACGTACCTTTACTCAGCGAGCTAATGTGGGATAACGCGGTCTGGGTCCATCCGCAAACGGCGCAAGAAAAAGGCATTAAGACCGGCGATGAGATCTGGCTGGAAAATGCCACGGGTAAAGAGAAAGGTAAAGCGCTGGTGACGCCCGGAATCCGCCCGGACACGCTTTTTGTCTATATGGGATTTGGCGCTAAAGCTGGGGCCAAAACGGCGGCGACGACACACGGTATCCACTGTGGCAATTTACTGCCGCACGTGACGAGTCCGGTATCCGGTACGGTAGTGCATACCGCAGGCGTGACGCTGAGCCGGGCATGAGGGAGGAGGGAACCATGAATCATTTAACGAATCAGTACGTCATGCTGCATGATGAAAAACGTTGTATCGGCTGCCAGGCGTGTACCGTTGCCTGCAAAGTGCTTAATGACGTACCGGAGGGATTTAGCCGCGTACAGGTACAAATTCGCGCCCCTGAACAGTCATCCAACGCACTAACCCATTTTCAATTTGTCCGCGTCTCCTGTCAGCACTGTGAAAATGCGCCATGTGTCAGCGTTTGTCCTACCGGAGCGTCATATCGTGATGAAAACGGGATCGTGCAGGTGGATAAATCGCGCTGTATTGGCTGCGATTATTGTGTTGCCGCGTGTCCTTTCCATGTGCGCTATTTGAATCCGCAAACCGGTGTCGCCGACAAGTGTAACTTCTGTGCCGACACGCGGTTGGCGGCTGGCCAGTCTCCGGCGTGCGTATCCGTTTGCCCAACGGACGCGCTGAAATTCGGCAGACTGGATGAGAGCGAGATCCAGCGCTGGGTCGGTCAGAAAGAGGTCTATCGCCAGCAGGAGGCGCGTAGCGGCGCGGTCAGTCTGTACCGTCGTAAAGAAGTCCATCAGGAGGGTAAAGCATGAATACTATCTGGGGAGCGGAACTACATTATGCGCCAGATTATTGGCCGCTGTGGTTAATTTACGCAGGCGTCGTGGTGCTGCTCATGCTTGTTGGGCTGGTTATCCATGCGTTATTGCGCCGGATGCTGGCGCCAAAAACGGCGGGCGGCGAAGAGCATCGTGACTATCTCTACTCGCTGGCAATTCGCCGTTGGCATTGGGGAAATGCGTTACTGTTTGTTTTATTACTGTTCAGCGGTTTATTTGGTCATTTTTCTCTCGGCCCTGTAGCGCTAATGGTACAAGTGCATACCTGGTGTGGTTTTGCCTTACTGGCTTTCTGGGTCGGGTTTGTGCTGATCAATCTCACCACAGGTAACGGGCGTCACTATCGGGTAAATTTTTCCGGACTGGTAACGCGCTGCATACGCCAGACGCGTTTTTACCTTTTTGGCATCATGAAAGGGGAAGCGCATCCGTTCGCGGCAACAGAGCAGAATAAGTTCAATCCACTGCAACAACTGGCATATCTGGCGATTATGTACGCGCTGGTACCGCTGTTAATCATCACCGGTTTGCTGTGTCTCTATCCGCAGGTTGCGGGTCTGGGCCCTGTGATGCTGGTGTTGCATATGGCGCTTGCTATCATCGGCTTACTGTTTATTTGCGCGCATCTCTATCTGTGTACTCTTGGCGACACGCCGGGACAAATTTTCCGTAGCATGGTTGACGGCTATCATCGTCATCGTACCGCGCCGCGCGGGGATAAGTCCGCCGTCTAAGCGTATCCATAAAATAATGTCAGCAAGAAAATGTGCCTTGTGTCACATTTTCTTGCAATTTATCCATGTTTGTTTAACTGAACTTCCGTAAAAAGAACGGCAAATTGAGACCATCCTGAGGACATGCTGTTGAAACGCCGTTTGTTTATTGCCGCTTCTTTATTCGCGATGCACCTTTCTCCTGCGCTTGCGGCCGATGCCGTAAGTTTTGCTCCCCAACCGCCAGCCATTGATGCAGGCGCCTGGGTGTTGATGGATTACACTACGGGACAGGTTCTTACCGCCGGTAATGAACACCAGCAACGTAATCCCGCCAGCCTTACCAAGCTCATGACGGGCTACGTCGTCGATCGCGCCATCGATAGTCATCGTATCAGCCCTGACGATATCGTCACCGTTGGGCGCGACGCCTGGGCGAAGGATAATCCGGTGTTTGTCGGCTCCTCGTTGATGTTTTTAAAAGAAGGGGATCGCGTGTCGGTACGCGATTTAAGCCGTGGCTTAATTGTGGATTCCGGTAACGATGCCTGTGTGGCGCTGGCGGATTATATCGCGGGCGGGCAGCCGCAGTTTGTGGCGATGATGAACAGCTATGTGAAAAAACTCAATTTACAGGATACCCATTTTGAAACCGTCCACGGTCTGGATGCGCCGGGACAACATAGCTCCGCGTATGATCTGGCCGTACTCTCCCGGGCGATTATTCACGGCGAACCTGAATTTTATCACATGTACAGCGAGAAAAGCCTGACCTGGAACGGCATCACGCAGCAGAACCGCAACGGCTTGTTATGGGATAAGACCATGCATATCGATGGGCTTAAAACCGGACACACATCGGGGGCGGGATTTAATCTTATCGCATCGGCGGTGGACGGGCAGCGCCGACTTATCGCCGTCGTGATGGGAGCGAAAAGTTCGAAAGGTCGTGAGGAACAGGCGCGAAAACTGTTGCAGTGGGGCCAGCAAAACTTTGCGACGGTGCAGATTTTGCACAGCGGTAAAAAAGTGGGCAGCGAGCGAATCTGGTATGGAGACAAAGAAAAGATTGCGCTGGGTACGGAACAGGATTTCTGGATGGCGCTGCCCAAAGCGGAAATTCCGCATATCAAAGCAAAATATGTGCTGGATAGAAAAGAGCTGGAGGCGCCAATCGCCGCCCATCAACGGGTAGGTGAAATAGAGCTCTACGATCGGGATAAACTGATCGCTCAGTGGCCGCTGGTCACTCTGGAATCGGTGGGTAAAGGCGGTATGTTCTCTCGTCTGAGCGACTATTTTCAGCATAAAGCGTAAGCCGTTGTCACACACCGTTCACCGTCATCTGAGGTGTCAAAAGGGCGGGATTGCGAGGTTGCTCACAAAATGATCACACTGTCCTTGTGACCGTAAAAGGCTGTCACTATACTGTACATTCATACAGTATAGTGAAGTGACGGAGGCAGCATGGATTACGAAATCAGGCAGGAACAAAAACGCAAGATAGCCGGTTTCCACATGGTCGGTCCATGGGAACACACCGTGAAGCAGGGTTTTGAACAACTGATGACGTGGGTGGATCGACAGCGGATCGTGCCAGTTGAATGGATTGCCGTCTATTACGACAATCCAGATGTCGTACCTGCAGAAAAACTCCGCTGCGATACCGTGGTGTCCGTGGCAGAGAATTTCATCCTGCCGGACAATAGTGAAGGCGTAATCGTGACCGCCATTGAAGGCGGCGAATATGCCACTGCTGTCGCGCGAGTGGAAGACCGTGACTTTGCGAAGCCGTGGGAACGGTTTTTTGACGTCCTGGAGCAGGATAGCGCTTATCAGATAGCCTCTGCGCCCTGTTTTGAAACCTATCTGAATAACGGCATGGAAGATGGATACTGGGATATTGAAATGTATATTCCGGTACAGCGGAAGTGATCGACTGGTTTCCTGGCTGAAAAGAGCGGACGGATAATGTGTTCCGTCCGCCAGTGCGCTATTTTTGCTATAAAGCAGGTACAATGCATTTTTTGCCATTCCCGTAAGGAGCGCAAGCGTGCGTGCCGATAAGTCATTAAGCCCTTTTGAAATACGGTTGTACCGTCATTATCGCATCGTGCACGGCATACGTATCGCCCTGGCGTTCATTCTTACCTTTCTGCTGGTTCGTCTGTTTTCTATTCCCGAGGGCACATGGCCGCTCATCACGTTAGTGGTGATTATGGGGCCCATCTCATTCTGGGGAAATGTAGTGCCTCGTGCTTTTGAGCGCATAGGCGGTACGATCCTGGGCGCGGCGTTAGGGCTGGTGGCGCTACGCCTGGAGCTCTTTTCCTTACCGCTGATGCTGGTGTGGTGTGCGATAGCGATGTTTTTGTGCGGCTGGCTGGCCTTAGGGAAAAAACCGTATCAGGCGCTACTGATAGGCATAACGCTCGCCGTTGTTGTCGGCGCTCCCGCTGGTGATATGAATACGGCATTATGGCGTGGCGGGGATGTGATTTTGGGGTCGCTACTGGCGATGTTGTTTACCGGCATCTGGCCCCAGCGCGCCTTTTTGCACTGGCGCATCCAACTGGCGCATTGCGTCACGGCGTATAATCGGGTGTATCAGGCAGCGCTGTCGCCGAATTTGCTGGAGCGCCCCCGGTTGGATAAACATTTGCAACGGTTGCTGAACGATGTCGTCAAAATGCGCGGGCTGATAACGCCAGCCAGTAAAGAAACCCGGATACAAAAATCTATTTTCGAGGCCATTCAGACCATCAACCGCAACCTGGTTTGTATGCTTGAATTACAAATCAATGCCCACTGGGCGACGCGCGCCAGCCATTTTGTGATGCTTAACGCGCACACATTGCGTGAAACCCAGCAGATGACGCAGCAAACCTTGCTAACGATCGCCCACGCGTTGTTTGAAGGCAACCCGCAGCCGGTACTGGCAAACACCGGTAAACTGAATGATATTGCTGCCGAGTTGCGACAGCTAATGAACGAGCAGCAGGGCGACGCGGTGGCTGAAACCCCCATCCACGGCTATGTTTGGCTAAGTATGGAAACGGCCCGACAGTTGGAACTGCTTTCACATTTGATCTGCCGGGCTTTGCGCAAATAAAAAGCAGATGGGGCGAATGAATTTGTTGCTGCTTCGATTCAGCAAAGATTAAGAGTATGATACTAATATAAGGATAAAATGAGTGCTACTGGCAACGATTTTATCCCCGAACCTTCAGGTTTCCACAGGCGGCGACGTAACGGTGTTTCCTCTGGCGGCTTGAAGTATGACGGGGATAAACGTAATGTTTATCCACTAGCAGTTGCTTAACGAATCCGAATCTCACATTATCAGGGGTGTAAAAATGGAAACAACCAAGCCTTCTTTCCAGGACGTGCTGGAGTTTGTTCGTCTGTTCCGTCGCAAAAATAAACTGCAACGTGAAATTCAGGACATTGAGAAGAAGATCCGTGACAACCAGAAGCGTGTGCTGCTGCTGGACAACCTGAGCGACTACATCAAGCCAGGTATGAGCGTTGAGGCGATTCAGGGTATCATCGCCAGCATGAAAAGCGACTATGAAGATCGCGTTGATGACTACATCATTAAAAATGCCGAAATCTCCAAAGAGCGTCGCGACATTTCCAAAAAGCTGAAAGCGATGGGCGAAATGAAACACGCCGATGTAAAAGCCGAATAATGCGCTACGGCAGTGGGAGCGTATATCAGGCTCTCACTGCAGTTTGACCCCGCCTGTGACCATCTTGAGTAAATGTTGTTTTGGCCAGTGTCGGGTAAGTTTTTTCTCTGCCAGCTTACCTTTCAGGCGCGCAATGTCATGACGTTTCCGGTCCAGCATCAGACCCACCACGCTACCGCTATGTGCCACGTTCAATCCGTATAAATCACACTCTTCGACCAGCGACAGCAGGGCGGTAAATCCTGGCTTAGGTAACAGCGTCTGGCTGGCGATAGCGCTAAGCGTAGCCGCCTCACCCAGTCGGAGCGGATTTTGCGTTATACAGGCTTCCTGCACCAGATTCCAGGCCTGCTGCAAGGTTGCTGAACTTGCTATTAATTTCTGCTGGCGAGGGAGACGGTGGTAATCTTGCGTGCGCAGTATGACCGGACTTTCCAGTACCAGCAAATCGATTGGCGGCGGTGGCTCGCAGGCGATTTGCGTGGCCGCATTATTATGATCAAACAGCGTTAACTGATGAAAAACGGTGCTATCAGTGGGTTCGATTGAGACGCAAAGCTGTGCAAGGGTAGTTTCATCCAGCGAATGGCCAAGATGATGCGCCGTTGCCACTGCCGTAGCGGCAATATCTGCGGTGCTGCTGGCCATGCCTTTGGCAACGGGAATTGACGAACGCACATCGACGCGAATCTCGTTACTCCAGTGCGCAGGATACTGCCAGTGCGCCAGAACGCGCTCCACCATCGCCCGCGACAATGGGCGCTCGTTTACCAACGGCGGCGCAGCCGTGACTGCTACGGTGCTGTACCAGTCAACGGGGCAGGAGACCAGTTTCTCACTGCCCAGAATCCATCCCTGGATAAGTTCTCCGCATGAGGCGGGGCATTGCGCAACAGCCACGTTATCACCTTTCAGGTACGAATAGTGTGCGCGCATAGTGTCATGGTAAAAGCGTTATTACCATGACTTGCCGCAATGCGTCGTATAACCCTCTCAGGCTGGTACACAAAGCCCTTCCGTGGCCGGTAGCGCAATGCGCATAACGTCTTGTGCGATCATTAACTCTTCGTTGGTGTTGATGACGGCGACTTTCACCAGGGCGTTCTCCGTCTGGATAAATGTCGCATTACGCTGATTTTTCTCTTCATCAACGGCTAAGCCTAAAAACTGCAAATTATGGCAAACCGCCGATCTGGCGCGCGCTGAGTTCTCGCCAATTCCCCCAGTGAATACCAGCGCATCCAGTCCTCCCATTTGCATAATATAGCTGCCAATAGTGGCGCGAATGCGTTCGGCAAACAGAGTGAGAGCGAGTTTAGCCTGCCGGTTACCGGTATTGGCTGCCTGTTCGACATCGCGGTAATCAGACGACACGCCAGAAACGCCCAGCAAGCCTGACTCATTATTTAATAACTGATTCAACTGTTGCGGCGTTTTGCTTTCGCGCTGGGCTATCCACGGCAGAATAGAGGGATCAATATCTCCGCTACGGGTGCCCATCATCACGCCTGACTGCGGCGTAAAGCCCATCGACGTATTGACCGAACGCCCGTTCTTGATGGCGCAGATGCTGCTACCGTTTCCAAGATGACAACAAATCACCCGTAATGCGCTGAGTGGTACGCCCAGCTTTTCCGCCAGAACGCCGCTGACATACTTATGGCTGGTGCCATGAAAGCCATAACGGCGAATCCCCAGTTCAGCATAATAATGCCAGGGAAGCGGGTAAATATAGGCGGGTTCATCCAGCGTCTGGTGAAATGCCGTATCAAACACGGCTACGGAAGGGGCATCAGGCAACAGTTGACGAAAAACGTGAATACCCAACGCGTTTACCGGGTTGTGAAGCGGGGCCAGTTCAGCAAGACGTTCGATTTGCGCTAACGTTTCATCCGTGACCAGCGTCGAGTCTTTAAAAAACTCACCGCCGTGCGCCACACGATGGCCCACCCCGTCAATGTCCCGCAGACTGTTAATGATTTGATAACCCAGCAGCTTTTCCAGAAGCAGCGTTACCGCATCGCGATGATCGGCAACGGGGACGGTTTCCTGCCATTTTTGGCTGTGCGTCTTAATTGTCACTTGCGCATCCGCCATACCGATACGTTCAATCAGCCCCTGACAGAGCATGTCGCCCTGCGGCATCTCCAGCAGCTGGAATTTTAACGATGAGCTGCCGGCGTTAATGGCCATTATTTTGTAAGACATAAAGGTTCCTTCGAATTCAGAAAATCCAGCACGGCGTCGAGACCCGAATTATTCAACGCGCTGGTAATAAAAATCTGCCGGGCGCCAGCCTGCGTAAGCCATTCCGCAACCAGCGAAATACGCTGCGGCTCGGCGAGATCGGCCTTGGTGACCAGGCCAATCGTCGGGCGGTTCATCGGGGCGGTAAACCCCGGAGAAAAGGGCGACCACTGGGCGTCGGCGTTCAGCACCAGGGCGATAACGTCGGCCTCGCAGGCGCTGGTTAGCAGGGCGCTATACAGGCAGCGGTTCTCCAGGTACTCGCCCGGCGTGTCGATGGCCATCGGCGACCATTCAATGGCCTGGGTTTTCTTATAATGGAGCGCTTCGCCGCGCAGGCTTTGGGTCAGCGAGGTTTTCCCGCACTGGCTGGGGCCGATAAACATCAAACGCTTCATGACGTTACGTCCGGGTGATCGAACAGGTGGTGAACTGCATCATTTCGCCCAGCGTGCGCGTTACCTGCTTAAGGGCATATTCCACGGCGGAAACGTCGCCAGTCAGCACCACCGCACCGGTAAAGCGATCGAGAAAACCAATTTCCACCGCGCCGGATTTAGTGGCGATATCGCAGGCGATAATCGACGCCTCGCTCGGCGTGATGGTAAGGATGCCAATGGCGGAGACCGCATCCTGCAGGCCCAGCTTCTTAAAGAGATCTTTGCCGGGATTGGCAATCAGGTGCGCGAGGGTGACCTGTTTCCCCGGCACGTATTCCTGAATCATGCGATCCGTTGTCGGCTGTCTTTCCATTATCCCTCCACCATCTGTCGCCACATGGCTTCATGCGGGCGCGGGATCACCGAACGGTAAACCAGCAACCCTTTCTCGCCCGCGCTTTCGCTGGCAACCGTCACGGCGTTATTGACGTCAGAAACGTCGCCCGCCACCACCATGTAGCATTTACCGCCGATGCCGAAGGCCATATGCACCCGCACCAGGGTGACGTTTGAGCCTTTCACCGCCCGGTCTGCGGCGCTAATGCAGGCCGCCACGCTCCAGGTTTCGACGATACCTACCGCCTGGCGCTTATCGACGCTGTTCAGGCCGCTGATGGCCGGAAGTACGCTGGGATGAATATTTGCCAGCACCAGGCTGTCGACGAGCATCTCGCCGGCCTGCGACGTACCGGTTTCAATGGCCTGCTGGATAGCGCCGATATCGCCGCCCAGCATCAGTAAAAACTTACCTGGGCAGATGGTCTTGCTGACCAGTAGATCGACGTTGGCGCTTTTCAGCATGGCATCACCAAGCTCCATGCCTTTGGCGATGCTGGTGAGTTCTAAAATTCCTATAGCCTGAGACATGGTTAACCTCTTACAACCGTGATGGCCTGTTCGCTGATGGCCGAAACAATGCCGTCGATGCTGGCGTGAATCGGCGCGCCTAATGCACCTGCCGGGACATCGGCAACGCATTGCCCGCGCGTCACGCGCTCGCCGACGGCAACAGTCGGTACTGCGCTGGCACCAATATGCTGGCGCAGCTGTAAAGTGACTTTTTCTACTGACGGCTCTTCTTCAACCAGCGGCGCTTCCTGGTACCAGGGGCTTAGTCCCAGTTTGGCGATCAGCCGCTTCACCGGCACCAGGCGATATTTCGCCATTTCGTCGGCCGGGTTCAGTGGCCCTTCGTAGCGCTGGTTTTGCGCCCGTAGCTCGCGTTTTAACATGCGGTTGATGCGCATCGGCGAGATCCCCACCGGGCAGGCCACGCTTTCGCAAACGTTGCATTCCGAACAGGTAAGGGCGCTCAGCAGCAACTGCGGCGTGGCAGCCTGGTGAAAGTTCACTGCCCGCACCAGCAGGTGCGGAGAGAGTTCGTGGCCGATCAGATGCCGTGGGCAGAGATCGGTACACAGTCGGCACTGTTCGCAGACGGTGCGCGCGACGGAAAGCACCGTGCGCTCGTCCTGCATTCTCCGCTGGATAAGCAGATGGCTTTTGGGGAGCACCAGCAGGCCGCCGGTAGTTTTCGTCACCGGGTTATCAAGAGAGGTAATCAGGCCACCCATCATCGGGCCGCCGTTAATAAAACCAGGGTCGTCGACCGTTGCGCCGCCCGCCAGCGCCAGCACTTCATGCAGTGACATGCCGATAGGAACGGTAACGGTCAACGGTCTGGCGACCGCGCCGTTCACGGTCAACGTGCGACGAGTGACCGGAAACTGCTGCTCGACCGCCCGGGCAATATTCAGCACCGTTTGCACGTTATTGACGACCACGCCGACGCTGGCCGGTAGCGCAGCCGGGGCGACCCGGCGGCCGGTTGCCATCCAGATAGTCAGCACCTCATCGCCCGCGGGATATACATCCGGCAGGATATGCAGGCGGATACCGGCTGGCAGCTGCGGGGTGAGGGCGTCGATGGCCCGGCGGTATTTTTCTTTCAGGGCTATCACCCCTTCGCGCGCGCCGGTTGCCGTCATCGCGTACTGCACGCCGCGAACAAGACGCGCGGCCTGCTGCCACATCAGTTGCTGGTCAACTTTGAGCATCGGTTCACACTCGGCGGCGTTCACCAGAAAAATCTCTACCTGCGCCTGTAGTTTGACGTGAGCGGGAAAACCTGCGCCGCCCGCACCCACAACGCCCGCTGCGCGAACGCGCTCGCGAATTTCATCGGCGCTATGGGACATTTCAACGACGTTGACGGCGGTACTCATAGCAGTTCCTCCAGCAGTTCCCGAATGGCTTCGGCATTGGCCGGGCGCGGGTTAGTGCGCAGCGTAACGTCAGCCAGCGCGGCCTGCACCATCGCCGGAATGCGTGCGGAAAAGTCGGATCTTCCTTCTTTAAGCGCAACGGCCAGTGAGGGAAGGGCGCAGTGTTGCTTAAGCAGTTCGATTTGCTGAATCAGCGCATTGATTGCCGCAACGTTATTGGCTTCTACCGGGCAAAAACCGCAAGCTTTGGCCATCCGCGCGTAGCGTTTGGCGGCGCGCGGGTCACCCGCGTTAAAGCGGATCACCGTCGTGAGCAGCAGCGCATTGGCCAGCCCGTGCGGCAGATGAAACTGTCCGCCAAGCTGGTGGGCTATCGCGTGGTTAAGCCCCAGCCCCGCCTGGCTGAAGGCCATCCCGGCGAGCGTTGAAGCGTTGTGCATTTTCCCGCGCGTCGCCACGCAGTCGCCTTTTTCCACCGCCGTGGGCAGATACTGGAACACCAGTTTGGCGGCCTTTTCCGCCAGCGCGTCGGTAAAGTCGCTGGCGTGCGGTGAAACCCACGCTTCCAGGGCGTGGGTCAGAACGTCCATGCCGGTGTTGGCGGTAATCTGCGGCGGTACGCTGACCACCAGCTCCGGGTCGAGGATCGCCATATCCGGATACAGCGCATTGTTGAACAGCGGATACTTGATGCCTTTATCCGGGTCGCTAATTACGCAGGCGCTGGTGACTTCCGAACCGGTGCCGCTGGTGGTCGGGATCGCTACGCAGGTTTCGATATTGATGCCGCTCTGCTGGCTAAACCAGACAATCGCTTTTGCCGCGTCCATTGCCGAGCCGCCGCCAAAACCAATTACCACCTGCGGCTGCAGGGCCTGCATTTGCGCAATGCCCTGCACCACGGTATGGATGGTGGGGTCCGGCGTTATCTCGCTAAAGACGCTGATGCGGTTATCTGCGGGCAGCGCGTTACGCAGGGTATCCAGCAGCGGAGAGCGCGCCAGAAAACCATCGCAGATTATCCAGATGTGCTTATTGGTAAAGCGCTTGAGCACCGCCAGGCTGCCCTGACCGCTGTACAACCGCGTTTGTAGTGAGAAGGTATTCATCGCGACCTCGGTTAGCGAATAGAAAAGCCGTTGGTCAGTACGCAGCGCCGGGAGCGGGCAAAAGTACGCGCTGACGTGGTCCCTTCACCGGTTGGTGTGGCAATAGTAAAGGTGGTAAAGCCTTCGCCGCCGACGCCGATCCCGGCATAAGAGGGGCCGTTTTTGACGAATATCGAGGTTTGCAGGGTGCGGGCCGCGAGGTTCAGGCGCGACACGTTCTGCGAGTGCATAATGGCGGTATGATGCAGCCCCTCTTCAACCTTCAGGGCCAGCGCCAGCGCGCTATCGAAATCGCTGACTTTTACCACCGGCAGCATCGGCATCAGCTGTTCGCTGGTGACCCACGGATCGTCAGCGTTAACCAGCGCAATCAGCAGACGCGGTGCTTTTGCAGGGACAGCGATCCCGGCGGCTTCCAGCATGGCCGATGGGCTCTTGCCGACCAGTTTTTTATTCGCCTGGCCTTCTGGCAGGCAGGCGGCGCGGAGTTTGTCGGTATCGGCAGGGCTTAGCAACAGCGCGCCGAAGGTTTGCATTTGCTGCACCAGACGCTCGGCGACGCTCTCCACTACGATCAGGCTCTTCTCGGCAATGCAGGGCAGGTTATAATCGAATGACGCGCCGTTGATGATATCTTCTGCCGCTTTCACCAGGTCCGCTGTTTCATCGACGATGCAGGGCGGGTTGCCAGCGCCAGCGCCAATCACCTTCTTACCGCTCTTCATGCCCATTGCCACAATGCCGGGGCCGCCGGTAATAGCCAGTACCGCGATTCGCGGGTGGGCCATCATCTGCTGGGTCGCTTCGAAGGTGGGTTCAGCTACAGTCACCACCAGATTGCGGATGCCGCAGCAGCGGAAGGCAATCTCTTCAATCAGGCTAATCAGCTTCAGAGAGACCTTTTTCGCCCCCGGATGCGGGCTAAAGTAGATACTGTTGCCCGCCGCCAACATGCTGATGCTGTTATTGATGATGGTTTCCGTCGGGTTGGTGCTTGGGGCGACCGAACCGATAACGCCAAACGGTGAGTATTCAAACAGCACCATGCCGCCGTCGCCGGTCAGCGCGGTGGTGGTGAGATCTTCTACGCCCGGCGTGTTGTCCAGCGCAGCCTTGTTTTTGAGGAATTTATCTTCTTTGTTGCCCATCTCCGTTTCATTGGCGCTCTCTTCCGCCAGGGTCGCCAGCAGCGGCGTCAGCTCCTGACGCATCGCGCTGATAATGGCGCTGCGGGTTTTTAGCGGGCACTGCTGATAACGTAAGAACGCCTGGTGCGCGGCATCGATGGCCTCGCTCACGGACTGGAAAATCCCTTTGCCCTGAGGCTGAGCAGGCGTTTGCGCCGGCGTGGTTAATTGCTCGCTAAGAATGGTGCGAATCAGGGTTTCGAGTTCAGAAGTATTCATTGATGAGTTCCCACGTTAATAGCCGCGATGGCGGTCTGTGCTATGTCCATGTCCTGCTCAACGCTGCCGCCGCTGATGCCAAGACCCCCAATTAATATGCCGTCGCGCCACAGGGCGTAACCGCCGCCAAAGGTGACCACTTTTCCCTGTAAATGACTTTCCAGACCGTAAAGCGCGGCGCCCGGCTGAACGACATCGCTCAGCTCATGGGTCGCCGTTTTCATTGCCACTGCGGTCCATGCCTTTTTCGGCGCCAGTTCGCTGCTGACCAGCAGGGCGTCCGGCATCCGCCAGGTCACAGTTTCCGTGCCGTGCGTGTCAACGATGCTGACGACTACCGGAACCTGCAGTTGCTGCGCGCGTTCAACGGCGGCGCGGGTGAGCTGGTGCAGATCGTGGAATGAGAGGGCCACGGGCGTTGTCTCCTTGCTGCGGGTCGGCTGGCTGGCAGCCAGATAGCGCTTGCTAACTTCACGGATGATGTTGGCCTGGTGCGCATCGCTATCTTCCGCGCGGGCCAGGGCGTACAGGCAGTCCGATAAGCGGTTGATGTAGCGCATCAGCACCTGGCGTACGTTGACTTCAGTTGCCAGTTCAACCAGACGGCGTTCGGCGCGGCGCGCCAGCGTGCGGGCAAAATGTAAGCGGCTCGCGGCTTCGCAGCGTCCGGGTAAAATAAAGCTGTGCAGCGGTTCGACGCGGGCCATTGCCCGATCGATAGCGGCTTCCAGAGCCGAAATCTCTTCGCTGCTGATGTAGCGCTGTTTGGGCGACGGCTGCTCGCTGTCGCTGGCCAGCTCTGCGCTAAACCAAAAAAGTTGCTGCTGGATGGCCTCGAGTAAGGTGCGGTGATTTTCATCCGCAGCGGCGCAGGCGCACAGGCTCAGCGCGGCGTTCAGCTCATCCAGCGTGCCGTAGGCTTCAACCCGCGGGTGGGTTTTGCTCACCCGCTGGCCGGTAAACAGTGATGTGGTGCCAGCGTCACCTGTTCGGGTATAAATCGCCATAACCGCCCCTTAACGCGAAAGCGTATCTACAATGCCGACAACGGCGAGGTCGATGGCCTCATTTGGCCCGGAAAAAACGTGCCTGGCGCTGGAGCCGCCGCTGAGCAAAACCAGTTCGCCGACGCCCGCGCCGACGGAGTCCACGGCCACTTCATCGCCGGAGGTAGGCGAGGCGGGGAGTTCGCCATCGGCGCTGACCCGACGCACCAGCAGCAGCTTTTTCCCAATCAAAGAAGGTGATTTTTGCGTGGAGACAACCGCGCCCGTGACTCGTGCCAGATGCATGATTTACTCCTGCTTAATTAATTGAATATTCCGCGCATTGGCCGCGTCACGCGCCATGGCGGTCACGATGCATTTGCGGTGGACAACCACACGCCCCCGGCTTAGCAGCGCGACATCGCGATAGCTCAGCACCGAACCCGCATGCAGAACCAGCGGCAGTCCGTGCTCGTCGGTGAATACCAGCGGCAGACGAGCCAGTTTTTTTACCGGGATAACCGGCAGCAACTGGCTGTGCAGGCTGAGCTGTACGCGGATGCCAAACGCCAGCGCGTCGTGAATTTTCCGGGCGGCGGCATCGTCGGTTTCTGCATCCGCAAGCTGACCCAGCAGCGGCAGGTCGACGAGCAGGATGCGCAGCGACGCGTGCTGACAGAACAGTGCTGGACAGTCGGCATCACGAAGTTGCGTAACGCTCAGCGTCGCCGTGCTCTGGGCACGGCGCTGCAGCCGGGAGACAATCTCCTCGACAATGCGCTGCAGAGTTTCGCCGTTCATCGCGGGCCTACCAGCCGGGCAAAGGCCTGCGGGTTATCGGCACCAGCGGCGTTGGCTTCATCGGTATCAATGTGCATTTCGAGGCGCATGTCCGGTGAAACGCGAATCGCCACGTTGTTGAAAATCAGCCCGCGATCGTCGCCTTCAATCGCCACGGAGACCATATCGCCGTGGGAAACCCGCAGGATCAGCGCATCAAGCGGCGACATATGGATATGCCGCTGCGCGACGATAACCCCGGAAGGCAGCTCCAGTTCGGCAAAGGGGCTGACCAGGCGGATGCCCGGCGTCCCCTTCAGGTTGCCGGACATTCTCAGCGGCGCGGCAATCCCCAGCGTTCTCGCATCGGTACGCGAAATTTCCACCTGGCTTACCGAGCGCAGCGGGCCGAGCAGGCGCACATTTTTGAGCTGCCCTTTCGGTCCCACCAGAGTGACGGTTTGCTCCGCGGCGTATTGTCCCGGCTGCAGCAGCGCTTTTTTCTCGCTGATGGGATGGCCGGGAAACAGCCGCTCATAATCCTGTGCGGACAGGTGGATATGACGGTTTGAGACGCCCAGCGGAATAGGCCGCTGGCGCATCTCGTCGAGAACTTTACTGACCGTTGATTGCAGAAGCTCTTTATCCATTACGCTTCACCTCGCTTGCCGGAATGGATGCAAAGCGTACGAGGTTCGCCCTTCTGGCGCGGACATTTTGGATCCAGACACAGGTTGCAGCTGACCAGTTCTGATTCCTGCGGGGCCTCTTCGGCTGGCGCTTCAGAAACGACATCGGCCATCTCTGACGCTTCAGGCTCAGGTTCTATGACGGAGGGGGGAGGCGTCTCTGCGAGCAGGATCCCTTCTCCGGGCCTGGCGATAACCTTGTGGGCCACCAGGCCATTCCGCTGTTCGGCGAAATGCGCACCGGTGGTGATAGCCGCCTGAACGGAGGCCACATCACCGGTAATTTTAATCACCATCCAGCCTGAACCATTGGTCTTTTCGAGGGCGAGCAGCGTGATAGAAGCGGATTTCGCCATGATATCGGCGCAGCTGATAGCCAGTGCCAGACCACAAACTTCAAGTAATCCCAGTGATTGCTTCACGCGGTGCTCCTTATTCGCCATCGATTAGGCTGATTTCGGTAAAATGGCCTCAACATCGCTGTGCGGACGCGGGATAACGTGGCAGGATTTCACTTCACCCACGACGCTTGCCGCTGCGCTGCCGGCATCTACGGCTGCTTTAACCGCGCCGACGTCGCCGCGAACCATGACGGTAACCAGGCCAGAACCAATTTTTTCGTAGCCCACCAGCTGTACGTTGGCGGATTTAACCATTGCATCGGCGGCTTCAATGGCGCCGACCAGACCTTTTGTTTCAACCAGCCCCAGTGCGTTATTCATACTGCCGTTCTCCTGTGATTAAGCATGGAGATCCCGAAAAGGGATCCCTTTGACCAGCCGTGCCGCGTTATTACCGGTATTGCGATGGGCCAGACTGTCCTGATGATGCATCAGCGTAAAAAGCGGCGCCGATGCGGGTAAATTCTTGTAATGCACGACCAGCGAGTGTCGATCGCAGGCAATGCCAACCAGCAGCGGCGAGCTGCGCGCCGCCTGCCAGGCGCTGTCAACGACATCTCCAGCTGGGTGATGCTGAAGCAGGAAAGGGATGCCTTCCTCTTCAATGCCCAGCAGCACTTCGTGCCAGAGGCTGGCGCAGTCGTTGATAACGGTAATGACGATAGCCGGGGCGCTGTGATTACTGTCCATGCGCAAACTCCTTGTGCCAGGAGAGAATCAGGCCGGTGGCCACCGCGTTTCTTGGGCCTTCGCTGCCGCGAATATTTCCTCGCCCGGCGACCAGGCGGTAGTGCGCCAGCGCATCGGTGACCAGCTGCGGAACTTCGAAATCCAGCGACGAGCCGCCGACCAGCACCACGAACGGAATATCGCGAATGTTGCCGGTTGGACTGACCTGGCGCAGCGCGCGCAGGGCGTTGGTGACAAAGACGCGCTCTTTGGCGCTGCGGCGAATGGCGCGCACTTTTTCCAGCGCTAAGTCGCCGGGAAGCGGTACCAGTTCGTCCGGTTTCACCACGCAGACGCGGGCGAACACGGCGGGAGGCAGCGGCGTCGGGAAGAACTGGACGCTGCCGTCCTCGTGGCGTAAGTGGAACAGGCTTTCGACCTTAGCCAGCGGGTATTTTTTGATCTCTTCCGCCAGATAGCGGTCTTCCAGCCCCAGTTCGCGGGCAATAATCATCGTGACCATGTCGCCTGCCCCGGCGAGATGGGTGGCGATGATTTCACCTTTAGGGTTGATGATGGAGGCATCGGTGGAGCCCGCGCCGAGGTCGAGGATCGCCAGCGGTCGGGTGGTACCCGGCGTGGTCAGCGCGCCCAGAATGGCGGCTTCAGCCTCAGCGCCGCCGATCTGCACGTCGATATTAAGCTTCTGCTCAATTTCACGGGCAATCATCGCCATCTGCAGACGGTCTGATTTCACCATCGAGGCGATGCCGACGGCCTGCTCCAGCGAGAACTCCCCGGCCAGACCGCCGGTGACGCTCACCGGAACCGAGGTGTCAACGGCCAGAAGATCCTGAATGAAAATCTCGCTGCTGGGCTTATTGGTTAGCTCGGCCATGGTCTGGCGTACGTGCTCCAGCATGCCGCCGATATTGGTCCCGGCCTCGCCGGTGACGTTGTCGAGCTTGCCGCAGCCGTCCACCGCTTTCATGATAGCTTCGGCACCGGCGGCAACATCCACGCGCACGGTACGACCCTGAGCCTGCAGCTCCAGGTTACCGGCGGGTATTGCGCGCGCTTTGACGTCGCCGGATGGCGTTTTAACCACCACGGCGGAACGGTTGCCAATCAGCGCGCGCGCCATCGGGACGATGTTTTTCGTCTCATCGGCGTTGAGATTAAATACGGTGGCGATGCCGTAAGGGTTGGAGAGGGTTTCGATAACCTTTCCCGGCACGGCGACTTCAATCGCCGCCAGCATCCCCAGCGGAATGCGGTCGATGTACAGCACTTCATCGACAATCGGTAGCGATTTTTCCAGCCGGTTGCTGACCAGTACGCCATCGTCGCGCTGCAAAATGACGCCGGTAATCTGGTATCCGGCGCGCATTGAGGCGTTGATAACATTGGCGATATCAGCAAAATCAAAGGCTGACGATACCACCAGAATATAGGACGAGTCCGCCGGGCGGGTTAACAGCTCCTCCGGCGTAATCGTGATACCCACACCAAGGCCTGCTCCGCCCGGCGTTTTTGGGTTATGGCCGATCATTGTCGATTCGGTGATGATGGTTTCGGTAATGGTTTCCATCGCCACATCGCCAATCACCGGCGTGGCTTCGTTAATGCGGATGAGCGAAATATCGCTGACATTGATCCCCGCGCGCTTTGCGACGAGGGCGAGCGCTTCCTGAATGCCGAACACGTTACGCAACGTGCCTTTGATCCCGGTGGTTTCCGCCAGCGCGCTGTGGGTGATTGTCAGCGCGCCAGCCTCATTCAGAGTCGCCAGGGCGACTTCCGTCGATGAGTTGCCGATATCAATGCCAGCTATATATCGCATCACATACCCCTGTAATTAATCGTCGCCTTTGAGTTTTTTACGCTCAACGTACAGCCCTGCCGCTTCACGAACGAAAGCTGCGCAAATCTTTGCCTGATAACGGTTTTCGAGATCGTCGGCAATAGCGAGCAGCTCTTCTTTCGTTGAACGATACGGACGAAGGGCGTTGTAGATTTCAAGAATGCGATCGTCCGGTACCGCGGTCAGTTCGGCGGCGCGTTCGAAGTTCATCGCCAGCCGGTCGCGGCCCGCATCTTTGGCGATAGACGCCTGTAAGCGCAGGGTTTCCGGGGTAATACGCATATCCTGAGCGGTGACTTTATTGCTCAGCACGTTTTCCAGCGTAAAGTCGTCCAGCGTTTTATTGGTGGCGGTTTTCACCCATTCCGGGTGTTTGTTCGCCAGCGGGTAGTCGCTGACCTTTGCGCTGCGGGACGTGCCGCCTGCCGCAGGAGCCGCTGCTGGCGCATCGCCCTGCAGGCTGTTCATGCGGCTCAATACGTCCCGAACCATCGATTCAATTGCGTCGGTATTCATGGAGTTATCCTTTATCAAAGTGCCACGCGCAGTTCCTGCGGGTTTTTGCCCGTCACGACGTACTTGGTCTCTTTAATGTGCAAAATGGCCGACTTTGCCTGGTACTTCGGGCGTGCCATCTGGTCATTCAGCGTAGGGACCGGCTGTGGTGATTCGCGTTTCGCATAGCGGGCGGCGTTTTTACCAATCTGACGGTAAGTTTCCAGCGTCAGCAGCGGCGCCTGTGGGAACAGCTCCAGGTTGGAGAGCGGCGGTAGCCCCTGCTGGTGGATAACCGTAGTACCTTTCGACTGGATGCCGATGGAGATGCCGGAGCCGCTCAGGCGGTTACCTTCCACGGCGACGAACGCCACGTCGGAAGATTTAAAGCAGCGAATCACGCGCGCCCTGATACCTTCTTCTTCAATACCGGCAATGACTTCGCGCAGAATGCTCTTATGTGGTAAGCCGACGATATTAACAGTCTGTGCCAGGCCAAATGCCGGGCCGACGGCGATAATGACTTCGTCCTGCTGAGTGCCCTGGCGCGCTTCGCCCACCTCGGTCAGAAAGCCGTCGCCCGCAGGCGCAGCGGTCTGTGGTGCTGTGGATGCCGCAGGCGCATTAAACGAGACGGGTTTATCGCTGCCCTTCATATCGCGGAGCACGTCTTCAATTATCTGGCGCAGCAATTTTTCATTAATTTCCATTTCTCACCCCTTAATCAATCTCGTTGGGATCAAGAGCGCCAGGGATGTTTTTAATCTCTTCCCAGCGTTCTCCCTGCAGGCGATAACCTGTTGCCGGACCGGCATAGTCATTGACGTCATTAACCGCAGAGAGCACTTGTCCGTCGCCGACGATAATGGCGGAGGTGTGCAAATAGTCGCCGGTTAGCTTGGCTTTCTGGATGTTGAGCATGTCCTGGGCCACGTCGGTAAACCCGCCCTGCGCCAGCGCTTTAACGACTTCCAGACCGTTGCGGTTTTTATTGATGATTTCCTGGGCGAACTTGATGTCTTCGACGATGTTACGCTCCGGCATATCTTTCGAACCGTGGGCATAGGTCGCGGCTTCAACTTCTTCATCGGTAATCGGCGGTAGTCCCATTCCGGCAAACACGGCCTGCAGCGCGCGGGCGGCTTTGTTACGGATGGCAATAACGTCCTCTTCGCGAACCGGGCGCAGACCGCCGTCCACTTTCAGGTCACGCTGGATAACGTTGTAGTCGTCAAAGTCTTCCGCATCTTCGTTGGAACCGGCGAACATGTTGTCGTAGTTCGGTACCGCGGAATAACCAGAGGAGATAAAGTCGGTACCCGGCAGGAACTGCATCAGCAGGCGCGCGGTACGACGCATATCGGAGTGGGTGAAGGTCTGGTCGTTACTGGAGGCGCATTCCAGATCCAGCGAAGAGCAGATCAGGTTTTCCGCCAGCACGGCACGAATGCCTGACGGCACGGCAGACGGTACGCCGATGCAGCTTACGGAGCCGTTTTGCAGCCCCTGAACGCCAGCCGCTTTGGTGATATAGATGCAGCGCGCTTCCAGATACAGCATGGATTTGCCTTCGGCGTAGCCCATCTGCACTTCGGAGCCGGAGCCGGAGGTGAAGCGCATTTTCAGGCCGCGAGAGGCGTAGGAAGAGGCTAAGAAGCCTTTCGACCATGGCGTATCGTCACCGTCGGTGAAGACCGGCTCGGTGCCGTAAACGGAAATGGTTTCGGCGTAGCAGGTGTGGCCCAGCATGCCGAGCTTCAGCTCGGTGGCTTCTTCCAGGGAGCACTGCGTCAGTACGCCCGGACGACCAACCTGAGAGCCGACCAACAGCGCGATGGCGTTGAACGGCGCGTAGCGTGCTACCGCAACCGTGGTTTCTTGTTCGTCAAACCCGCGCCATGCGCCTTCGGCGGCATCGGCGGCAATTTGCACCGGGTTATCCTTGACGTTGGTGACGTGCGCCTGCTGAGACGGCGTGCGGCGTGCGCGCATTTTCTGCATCGCCATCATCATCTCAACCACGTTCATATGCGAAACCACTTCAACAATTTTCGCCGGGGTCATGGCGGTGGTCAGCGGAACGATTTCGCTGCGCTTGACGTTAGGATCGCACAGCATATTGGCAAGCTTGACCGAGTCCATCGCCATCACTTCTTCGGCGCGGTTCAGGTTGATGCCGTAGCGAGCAATAAAGTGGTCGATCAGGTCGAATTCGCTAACCGGTTTTCCGTCCAACTCGGTCACCGCGCCGTTAACGATTTTAATCGACGGTTTTGGATCGTTCGGGCTTTCCATCGCGATAAAGCCTTCTTCGATCCACTCCTTAACGAAGCCGTCCTGATTCACAGGGCGTTTCGCCAGTGCTTCAAATCTTTTCGATCTCATGAATCAGCCTCGTGGGTATCAGATGTAGGACGGGCGATCGTTTTTCGGTTCAGAACCGAGGGTCGCAAGGACGGTTTTGCCGATTTCGCGGGCGGAGGTCACCGCCTGACGGACCGCGCCGGAGTCGCCGGAAATCACCAGAATGGCTTCGTTACTAAAGCTGGTGCCGTGCGCCGGAGAGCTGTACGCCACGACTTCAACGTTGGCTGACTTCAGGGCGGTATCAGCCATCAGTACGCCGACGGAAGCCGGAGCGCCGACGATGACGCCGCAGGCACGGCCAATCGGCGCGCCGAACGCTTTTTCCAGCGCGTAGCTGGCGCGAGCGGTGTACTGCAGCTCGATATGTCCGGCTTCGTTGCCGTAAACATCACCGAAGGTGCGGTCCAGCTCTTTCAGCGCGACTTCGATACCGCGCTTGACGTCGGATACATCGTTACCGCCTAAAATAATCAGCGAACCGTGGCCCGCTCCGCCTTTGGTATCGCGCGGCAGCTCAATGCTGACCACTTCGGTGTTGGTGGCTTTCACCGCTTCGTCCGCCGCCATAATGTGCGGGCCTGCGCCGGTGCGGGCGCCGAGAATGCCGATGGAACGATAGCGCTTCTCAAGCTTCATCGCGTCCAGCAGGGCGGTATCGACGTTGGCGATAACCAGGCCCAGGGTATCGCCAATGGCGGTCCCGACAAATTCCGTTAAACTGCAGCTTTTTTCTGCCATAGCCGTCTCTCGTATAGGTTGGGGTTGACCAGGGATGGCCTGTTGTTCCGGCGTTGCCACACGGGCAATCACCTGCGCCATGATCTGTTCCACCAGCTCATTGCTGCTCATTGGCTAATTCCCTTCGGTAATATTTTTTCTACATCGGTGTGAGGGCGTGGGATGACGTGTACGGCTTTCACTTCACCCACGTTGCGTGCGGCTGCGGCACCTGCATCGGTGGCCGCTTTGACCGCGCCAACATCGCCGCGCACGATGACGGTTACCAGCCCGGAGCCAATCTTTTCATAGCCCACTAACATCACATTGGCTGACTTAACCATTGCATCAGCGGCCTCTATGGCTGCGGTTAAGCCTTTGGTTTCTACCATTCCTAGTGCTTCTTGTTGCATAAAGACCTCGCATGGAGTGTTCCGATAGTTGGGACTATAAGAAGATGCGAGGAAAAAGAATGGCTGACTTGCTATTGAGCATCAGAAAATAATGGGAAAGCAATATGACTAAATTGTCTTTTGCTTTTGTAACTTATTGATAAATTACATTTAATTTATTATTGTCTATATGATTATTTTGTTTTTATTATTTCATTTTTACATTTTTGTTAGTGACGAGAGTATTTTTATTTGATATGGCGAAAGACGCAAAATGTGATGCTTATTCGAAATTGATAAGTTGGCTTGTGCAATATTTTATTATTTCCACAGGCGTATTTTATAGCTCAAATTTCCCGTGTGATGGGCTGATAAAAATATCGGAAAAGCAAAATTTTGCTATCGCAACACGATTTTTCCGGAAGGCAGGCCCGCAGGTTGCCAACAATTTACAGGCGGCACTTTTTATAGTGAGGTTAGCTGTACACTACCGCCAGCCGAAACTTGCGCTGGCCAGGACACGAACTTTGCTCAGAAGGTGTCACATGAATGATTCTCTAAAGGCGCAATGTGGTGCGGAATTTTTAGGCACCGGACTCTTTTTGTTTTTTGGTATCGGTTGTTTGAGCGCGCTCAAAGTCGCAGGCGCCAGCCTCGGATTATGGGAGATTTGCATTATTTGGGGGCTTGGAATTTCACTGGCCGTTTACCTTACTGCCGGAATCTCCGGCGGACATCTTAACCCTGCGGTGACGATTGCGCTGTGGCTGTTTGCTTGCTTCCCCAAACAGAAAGTATTGCCTTATATTATTGCCCAGTTTGCCGGCGCTTTTGGCGGCGCTCTGCTGGCGTATGTGCTTTATAGTAGCCTTTTTACTGAATTTGAGACTGCGCATCATATGGTGCGCGGTAGCGTCGAAAGTTTGCAATTAGCCAGCATTTTCAGTACCTATCCGGCCGCAGCGCTAAATGTATGGCAGGCTGCGTTGGTGGAAGTGGTCATTACGTCGATTCTGATGGGCATGATCATGGCATTGACGGATGATGGCAATGGCATTCCTAAAGGGCCGCTTGCGCCTTTGCTTATTGGGATACTGGTTGCCGTTATCGGCGCGTCTACTGGACCCCTTACCGGTTTTGCAATGAACCCGGCGCGTGATTTCGGTCCCAAACTGTTCACATGGTTAGCGGGGTGGGGGAACATGGCGATGAGCGGTGGGCGAGAGATCCCTTATTTTATCGTGCCGATTGTCGCGCCTGTTATCGGCGCCTGTGCCGGAGCAGCCATATATCGCTATTTTATTGGTAAGAATTTACCTTGTAACCGCTGTGAACTGTAAGAAAATGCGAACCAGATTCATAGCAATGATGTATCGTAAAAACAGGTGAGATAATTTCGTGATCTGCTTTCACGAACTGATCAAAACGTCTCCCAGCAATGGGAGACTTTTGATATTGTCATTGTACTTTTTATCAGGGCCAGGATAATGCTAATAAAAAGTGAATGTAAATAATGTGTTTTGTTTATAACAATAAATTAACTGAGGGGTTTTATCATGATTTCTGCGAGCGCTCTGAACTCAGAACTCATTAATAAAATCGCACAGGATTTTGCACAAGCCACCGGTCTGGCGGTTGTGGTTGTCAATATTCATGGTGATGAAATATCTGAGCTATTCAATTTCACGCCGTTTTGTCAGTTGATGCGGCAGCATCCCCAGCATAGTACACGTTGTCGTATGAGCGATCGCTGCGGGGGACTGGAGGCATCGAAGTCCGATCAACCCTGTATTTATCGTTGTCATGCCGGTCTAACGGATTTTTCTATTCCGCTGGTAATCGCAGGGCATTTAGTTGGCTTTGTTTTATGCGGGCAGGTTCGTTTAAGTAATGACGTGGAGCTGGTAAACATTCTTAATGTTGACGATCGCTGGCAGGCTGACCCTGAGCTCTTGAATGAATTTCGGAATGTGCCAGAGATGGACTATTCACGCGTTATCGCTTCCGCCGATCTTCTTAAACTGATTGTTGAGAATTGCCTGAAAAAACAGCTCAATTTCGTGGTTATCAAAGACAATCCGCAGCAATCGGAGGCAAATAAAACCGCTCGTAGTCCCACTCCGCATGACAGTAAAATGAAAAAAGCGCTTCGCTATATTGATGCGCATTTGTCCGACGATCTTCGTCTTGAGGATGTCGCCTCACATGTCTATCTCAGCCCCTATTACTTCAGTAAACTATTCAAGAAATATCAGGGAATCGGATTTAATGCGTGGGTAAACCGCCAGAGAATGGTTAGCGCCAGAGAATTGCTTTGCCATAGTGACTGGAGTATTGCCAGTATTGCGCGTAATTTAGGCTTTTCGCAAACCAGCTATTTTTGCAAAGTCTTCCGCCAGACCTATCAGGTTACGCCGCAGGCTTATCGCCAGCAGATAAATGAGAATTCTCATCCTCCATCGTTATGAATAGCAATATTTTGCTATTGCCGATTTTTGATAGTCTTTTGTATCTTAATCATTTCAGAAAGAAAATTTATCTGGTGTAACAATAAATTGTCATAGCGCAACAAAATAATAAAATTTAGGGCATAAACTGCACCAGTTTTTATTTTTGTGATGAAGTACAGTGTCAGGAAAGATAAGTTTTATTACGCTTTGTCGATACGTTTTATCGTCAATATACCGATAAGGATGAGTAGATTAACGTCAGATGAGCAACCGCTCAGGCTATTGCTCACAGAAATGTAAAACGTAGCACATTATTAATTGCCGTTATGGGTGTGCCGTACAGCCATAACGTAAACCAACAGGTTTGCCACATTTGTGGTAGGGAAGGGGGTGAAAATCCCCCGCAGCCCCCGCTGCTGTGATGCTGACGACCCCGTAAAGACCACTGATCGCAAGATTGGGAAGGACGGGCGAGGAGGACGCTAAGCCAGAAGACCTGCCTGTCGGTGATAACCAACAACTTCGGTGGGAAGTGGGTTGCGAAGACGCGTACAGTCGAAAGACTGAACATGCGCGTACCTGTATACCCCTACCACCCTGAACAGGATCAGGGTAATGGCGGCAAGGCATCACGCATTTATTCTTGCAGGCACAGGAAGCGGTTGCGGCAAAACCACGGTGACGCTTGGTTTGTTGAGGCTGCTGCAAAAACGCGCGCTGCGCGTACAGCCGTTTAAAGTTGGGCCAGATTACCTTGATACCGGCTGGCATACCGCTATCTGTGGCGTGGCGTCCCGTAATCTTGACAGTTTCATTCTTCCTCCTCCTGTTCTCAACGCCTTATTTTGCGAACAAATGCGGCAGGCGGATATCGCTGTCATTGAAGGCGTCATGGGGCTGTATGACGGCTATGGCGTCGACCCCAATTACTGCAGCACAGCCGCGATGGCCAAACAGCTTGGTTGCCCGGTCATCCTACTGGTGGACGGCAAGGCTGTTTCAACGTCGCTTGCGGCTACCGTTATGGGATTTCAGCACTTCGACCCGACCCTCAACCTCGCGGGCGTGATTGTGAATCGCGTCACTAGCGACGCCCACTATCAGCTCCTCAAAAATGCCATTGAACATTATTGCTCACTGCCGGTACTGGGGTATGTCCCTCCTTGCGACGGCGTCGCATTACCTGAACGCCACCTGGGGTTGATTACCGCCAGAGAATCCCTCGTCAATCAGCAATCATGGCATGATTTTGCCGCCTCGCTGGAACAAACAGTGGATGTGGATGCGCTACTCTCGCTGAGCGTGTTATCAGCGCTTCCGACGGGAATGTGGCCTGAGCGCCCCGATAACACAGCGGGGGCAGGGCTGACGCTTGCTCTGGCGGATGATGAGGCCTTTAACTTTTATTATCCCGATAACATCGATTTGCTGGGGCGTGCCGGCGTTAACATTGTGCGTTTTAGCCCACTGCATGACCGCGCATTGCCTGATTGTCAGATGATCTGGCTGGGCGGTGGATATCCTGAATTATACGCCGCGGATCTGGCGGCAAATACGGCGATGTTAAAACATTTGCGGGCGGCGCATCAGCGCGGCGTGGCGATTTACGCGGAGTGTGGTGGTCTGATGTATCTGGGGAGCACTCTGGAGGATAGCGGCGGGGAAATTCATCAGATGGCGAATATTATCCCCGGTCACAGCAAAATGGGTAAGCGACTTACCCGCTTTGGTTACTGTGAGGCGCAGGCTATGCAGCCAACGCTATTGGCGGCGCCTGGCGAGATAGTGCGCGGCCATGAATTTCACTACTCAGATTTTATCCCCGAAACACCCGCCGTTATGGCCTGTCGTAAGGTTCGCGATGGCCGCGTGTTACAGGAATGGACTGGCGGCTGGCAGACAGGCAACACGTTTGCCAGCTATCTGCACGTCCATTTCGCCCAGCGTCTGGAAATGTTGCAGCACTGGCTGGCGGCGGCGAGGCGCGTATTATGACGATTCTTGCCTGGTGTATCGCCTGGGTGCTGGATTTTATCATCGGCGACCCTCAACACTGGCCCCATCCGGTACGCTGGATAGGTCGTTTAATCACGTTTGTGCAGCGTATTGTGCGTCGCTATTGTCCCGGCGATAAAGCGCTGCGGATTGGCGGCGGCGTAATGTGGGTTGTGGTTGTCGGGGCGACCTGGGGCGTGGCATGGGGCGTACTGGCGCTGGCGCAGCGGATTCACCCCTGGTTTGGCTGGAGCGTCGAAGTCTGGATGATCTTTACCACGCTGGCCGGACGCTCTCTGGCCCACGCCGCGCAGGAGGTTGAACGACCGTTACGGAAGAACGACCTTGCGGAAAGCCGAATAAAACTCTCCTGGATCGTCGGGCGCGATACGTCGCAACTTCAGCCAGCGCAGATCAATCGCGCCGTGGTGGAAACGGTTGCAGAAAACACCGTTGACGGCATTATCGCGCCGCTCTTTTTCCTCTTTCTCGGTGGCGCGCCGCTGGCGATGGCCTACAAAGCCGTCAATACCCTGGATTCAATGGTGGGCTACAAACATGAAAAATACCGGGCGATTGGTATGGTCAGCGCCCGTATGGACGACGTAGCGAACTATCTTCCTGCCCGACTGAGCTGGCTGTTGCTGGGCATTGCGGCAGGACTGTGTCGCCTGAGTGGTTGGCGGGCGCTGCGTATTGGCTGGCGTGACCGTTATAACCACAGTAGCCCAAATTGCGCCTGGTCGGAAGCGTGTGTGGCCGGCGCCTTAGGAATCCAGCTCGGTGGCCCAAATAACTACTTTGGCGAGCGTGTGGACAAGCCCTGGATAGGCGACGCGCAGCGCGATATTTCCGTGGACGATATTTCCCGAACGATTCGATTGATGTGGGTCGCTTCAACCCTGGCGCTGGCGCTGTTTATTGCGGCGCGGTGCGGGTTATCTGGCGTGGCCTGAGGACGACAGTATGCATTATATCCAGCAGCCCCAAACCATTGAGGCCAACAGTTTCACCATTATTAGCGACATTATTCGCGAAACGCGTCCTGATTACCGTTTCGCCAGTCCGCTCCATGAGGCCATTATCAAGCGGGTTATTCATACCACCGCCGATTTCGACTGGCTGGACATTTTGTGGTTCTCTGCCGATGCGCTGGAGCAGCTTTGTAATGCGTTACGCCATCCGTGCATTATTTATACCGATACCACGATGGCGCTGTCCGGCATTAATAAAAGATTACTGGCGACGTTTGGCGGCGAGTGTCGCTGTTATATCAGCGATCCGCGCGTGGTGCGCGCCGCACAAACGCAGGGGATTACCCGTTCAATGGCCGCCGTCGATATCGCTATCGCCGAGGAGGAGAAAAACAAGCTCTTTGTTTTCGGTAATGCGCCGACGGCCCTGTTCCGTTTGCTTGAACATAACGTGACGGTGAGCGGCGTGGTGGGCGTACCGGTAGGCTTTGTCGGCGCGGCGGAGTCCAAAGAGGCGCTCACCCATAGCCATTTCCCCGCGGTTGCCGCGTTAGGGCGTAAAGGCGGCAGTAACGTGGCTGCCGCTATCGTCAATGCGTTGCTCTATCACCTCCGGGAGGCCTGATGAGCGAGCTTTCTTTTGACGCGCCGGTCTGGCGCCACGGTAAAGCGTTACGTAAAGGATATACCACCGGTTCCTGCGCGACGGCGGCGGCAAAAGTCGCCGCGCTGATGGTATTACGTCAACATCTGATTCATCAGGTCTCCATCGTCACGCCGTCGGGCGTCACGCTATGCCTGAACGTGGAGTCGCCGCACATTGAAGGCCAGCAGGCGATAGCCGCAATTCGTAAAGATGGCGGCGATGACGTGGATGCCACGCACGGAATGCTGATTTTTGCCCGCGTTACGCTCAACGACAGCGGTGAGATTACGCTCACTGGCGGCGAAGGTATTGGTACGGTAACGCGTAAAGGGATTGGACTGCCGCTCGGGAGCGCCGCCATCAATCGTACGCCGCGCCATACCATTGAGTCAGCGGTGCGCGAAGCGATAGGCCCGGCGCGTGGGGCCGATGTGGAGATTTTTGCCCCGGAAGGCGAAGCGCGGGCGCAAAAAACGTATAACTCGCGGCTTGGCATTCTTGGCGGCATTTCCATTATTGGCACTACCGGCATTGTGACGCCGATGTCGGAAGAAAGCTGGAAACGCTCGCTATCGCTGGAGCTGGAGATCAAACGGGCGTCAGGATTAACGCGGGTGATACTCGTGCCGGGCAACCACGGCGAACGGTTTGTTCGCGAACAAATGGGCGTCGACACACAGGCAGTCGTCACCATGAGCAATTTTGTCGGCTACATGATTGAAGAGGCGGTACGGCTGGGATTTTGCCAGATAGTGCTGGTGGGTCATCCTGGAAAATTGATCAAAATCGCCGCCGGGATCTTTCATACCCATAGCCATATTGCCGATGCGCGCATGGAAACGCTGGTCGCGCATTTAGCTTTACTGGGCGCGCCGCTGGAGTTACTCACCCTGGTCGGCGATTGCGATACCACCGAAGCGGCAATGGAGCACATTGAAGCATATGGCTTCGGGCATATCTATAACCATCTTGCCAGGCGTATTTGTTTGCGAGTCATGCAGATGCTGCGTTTTACCAAAACGCCGCCTGTCTGCGACGCCATCCTGTTTTCTTTTGATAACCATATTCTCGGCAGTAATCGTCCCGTCGACGAGATTGCTAAGGAGCTGCAATGTTAACGGTCGTGGGAATGGGGCCCGCTGGACGGCATTTGATGACGCCTGCGGCGCTGGAAGCGATAGACCACGCCGATGCGCTGGCAGGCGGTAAACGCCATTTGGCGCAGTTTCCGGCGTTTGGCGGCGAACGATTTACGCTGGGCGCGGATATTGGCGCGTTGTTGTCATGGATTGCCGCCCGTCGGGATAAAGGGATCGTGGTGCTGGCCTCCGGCGATCCGCTGTTTTATGGCATCGGTACACGCCTGGTGGCGCATTTTGGTATCGAACAGGTTCGTATTATCCCTGGCATCAGCGCCGTACAGTATCTGTGCGCACAGGCTGGAATTGATATGAATGACATGTGGTTGACCAGTAGCCACGGTCGTTGCGTCAGCTTCGAGCAGTTGGCGAACCATCGCAAAGTGGCGATGGTCACGGATGCCCGCTGCGGGCCGCGGGAAATCGCGCGGGAGCTGGTCGCGCGCGGTAAAGGGCATCGCTTAATGGTGATTGGTGAAAATCTGGCGATGGAAAATGAGCGGATCCACTGGCTACCCGTCAGTGCGGTCAACGCCGACTATGAAATGAATGCAGTGGTGATCCTGGATGAAAGATGAGCTTTTTCTG
Source organism: Salmonella sp. A29-2 (assembly GCF_020150755.1). Classification (NCBI taxonomy): domain Bacteria; kingdom Pseudomonadati; phylum Pseudomonadota; class Gammaproteobacteria; order Enterobacterales; family Enterobacteriaceae; genus Salmonella; species Salmonella sp. A29-2. The sequence continues at coordinate 1,878,878 of NZ_CP083731.1, forward strand.
CGCGGCGAGAACGTGCCAATGACCAAAGAGGCGGTACGGGCGCTGGCACTGTCGAAACTTGAGCTCCACCGCGCCAGTCACCTGATTGACGTCGGGGCGGGAACGGGAAGCGTCTCAATTGAAGCGGCGCTGCAATTTCCTTCGTTGCAGGTGACGGCTATCGAGCGTAATCCTGCCGCGCTACGGCTGCTTGATGAGAATCGTCAGCGCTTTGCCTGCGGCAATATCGATATTCTCCCCGGCGAAGCGCCAATGACCATAACCGGGAAAGCCGATGCGGTGTTTATGGGCGGCAGCTGCGGGCATCTGACGGCGCTGATTGACTGGGCGATGGGCCATCTGCATCCCGGTGGCCGTCTGGTGATGACCTTTATCTTGCAGGAAAACCTTCATAGCGCGCTGGCGCATCTTGCCCACATCGGCGCATGTCGAATGGACTGTGTACAGCTTCAGCTTTCATCGTTAACGCCGCTGGGGGCGGGACACTATTTCAAACCGAACAACCCTGTTTTTGTTATCGCCTGTCAGAAGGAAGAAAACCATGTCAGAGACATTTGATCCACGCTGTGTATGGTTCGTCGGCGCCGGGCCGGGCGATCGCGAGCTGATCACGCTTAAAGGCTACCGCCTGCTGCAACAGGCGCAGGTAGTTATCTATGCCGGTTCGCTGATCAATACCGAACTGCTGGATTACTGCCCCGCGCAGGCAGAACGCTACGACAGCGCCGAACTGCATCTTGAGCAGATTATCGAGCTGATGGCTGCGGGCGTGAAAGCGGGAAAAACGGTGGTGCGGTTGCAAACGGGCGATGTCTCGCTGTACGGCTCCGTACGTGAGCAAGGCGAAGAGTTAACTCGCCGTGGTATCGACTGGCAGGTAGTGCCTGGCGTCAGCGCGTTTCTCGGTGCTGCGGCGGAGCTGGGTGTGGAATATACCGTACCGGAGGTATCGCAGAGTCTCATTATTACCCGTCTGGAAGGGCGTACGCCAGTACCGGCGCGCGAACAACTGGAGGCTTTCGCCAGTCACCAGACGTCGATGGCGATTTATCTTTCCGTTCAGCGTATTCATCGGGTGTCGGAACGTCTCATTGCCGGCGGTTATCCGGCAACTACGCCTGTCGCGGTCATCTATAAGGCTACCTGGCCGGAAAGTCAGACCGTTCGCGGCACGTTAGCGGATATTAGCGACAAAGTACGTGATGCTGGCATCCGTAAGACGGCGCTAATCCTGGTCGGGAATTTTCTGGGTAAGGAGTATCACTACTCAAGACTTTATGCAGCGGACTTTAGCCATGAATACCGTAAAGCCTGAATCCATTGCGTTGTTTTGCCTGACGCCCGGCGGCGTGGCGCTGGCAAAGAGACTCGCCGCGATGCTGCCGTTAACCTGCTTTACCAGTGAAAAACTGCGGGAAGAGGGATTTATTCCCTTCGATGGCGGATTCGCTAATACCGCCCGGCAGGCTTTTACCACTTATACCGCGCTTATTTTTATTGGCGCGACCGGCATTGCCGTTCGTGTCCTGGCGCCGTTAGTGAACGACAAGTTCAGCGATCCGGCGGTGGTCGTCATTGATGAACGAGGTCAGCATGTCATTAGCCTGCTTTCCGGTCATGCGGGCGGGGCCAATGCCTTGACGCGCTACCTGGCAGGAATGTTAGGCGCCGATCCGGTGATTACCACGGCAACGGATGTCAATGAGATGTCCGCGTTGGACACCTTAGCTTTCCAGCTTAACGCCCGCATGTCCGATCTTCGAACGGCGGTAAAAACCGTTAACCAGATGTTGGTCAGTCATCAACGTGTAGGGTTATGGTGGGATGCCGAACTAACGGAAGAGATCGGCCAGTGTGATATTCGCGGTTTTATCCCTGTTGATGATTTGCAGCGGCTGCCTGAACTGGATGCGCTTATCTGCGTCTCTTTGCGTAATGACCTCCCTGAGCTTCCCGTACCGCACTGGAAACTGGTGCCCCAGCGTGTGGTGGCGGGAATTGGCTGTCGCCGCGATACGCCATTTCCCCTGTTAGCGACATTACTGGCGCGCCAGCTTGAAGCGCAGAAACTCGATCCGCTGGCGTTAAAAGCGATTGGCAGCGTCACGCTCAAAAAAGGGGAGCCGGGGCTTATTCAGCTCGCCTCCTGCTGCCGCGTGCCTTTTAAAACCTTTACCGCCGAAGCGTTGCGCGAATTCGAACACCATTTTCCCGGTTCTGGCTTCGTCAGAAAAACGGTGGGCGTTGGCAGCGTATCCGGCCCGGCTGCGTGGTTATTAAGCCAGGGACAATTGTTAGGCGAGACCCTGCGAGAACAGGGCGTCACTATTACTTTAGGAGTTGCACACTGATGTTGAGCGTAATTGGTATTGGCCCCGGTTCGCAGGCAATGATGACGATGGAGGCGATTGAGGCGCTTCAGGCGGCGGAAATCGTTGTGGGCTACAAAACCTATACCCATCTGGTTAAAGCATTCACCGGCGACAAACAGGTGATCAAGACCGGCATGTGTAAGGAAATTGAACGCTGCCAGGCGGCTATTGAACTGGCGCAGGCCGGGCATAACGTAGCGCTCATCAGCAGCGGCGACGCCGGTATTTACGGCATGGCGGGTCTGGTGCTGGAACTGGTCGGCAAGCAAAAACTGGACGTCGAGGTGCGGCTCATTCCTGGCATGACCGCCAGCATCGCCGCCGCCTCGCTGCTGGGCGCGCCGCTGATGCATGACTTCTGCCATATCAGCCTCAGCGACCTGCTGACCCCGTGGCCGGTGATTGAAAAACGCATCGTTGCCGCCGGAGAGGCAGACTTTGTTATCTGTTTTTACAACCCGCGCAGCCGCGGGCGCGAAGGGCATCTGGCGCGCGCGTTTGACCTGCTTGCCGCCAGTAAAAGCGCGCAAACGCCGGTTGGCGTGGTGAAATCCGCCGGACGTAAGAAAGAGGAAAAATGGCTGACTACGCTCGGCGATATGGATTTTGAACCGGTAGATATGACCAGTCTGGTCATCGTTGGTAATAAAACGACCTATGTTCAGGATGGGCTGATGGTAACGCCGCGAGGTTACACGCTGTGAATGAGGGGGAAGTGCTGGTGGTGGGCGGCACCAGCGATGCGCGCGCGTTATGCCGACAACTGGATGCGGCGAACGTCGCGTACACCTTATCTGTTGCGACGCCAGCCGGAAAAGCGCTGGCTGGCGACATTAAAGGACAGGTGCGCTGTGGTCGTCTGGAATACGGGCAGATGGTCGCCTGGCTAAAAGAAAACCGTACTCGCTGGGTAATAGATGCATCGCATCCTTATGCAGAAATGGTTAGCCATAACCTCCTTCGCGCCTGTGAAACGGCGGGCGTGTTGTTAAGTCGTTATCAGCGTCCGGAGCAGCTTAGCAATCTGACGCATCCGCTTCTCTATACGGCGCGCAGTATTGCCGATGCCTGCGAGATAGCGAGGCGTTTTGGTCCGCGCGTGTTACTGACGACCGGCAGTAAAGATCTGGCCGTCTGGCGTGCCGGGCTGGCGGAAAAAACGTTGCTGGCGCGCGTACTGCCCGTGGCGGAGGTGATTCAACGCTGCAGCGAACTGGGGTTCGGCGTTGGAGAAATTTTCGCTCTGTGTGGGCCGTTCAGCGCTGATTTTAACGCCGCGTTTTACCACCAGTGCCGGGCCGACGTGGTCATTACCAAAGCGTCCGGCGCGGAGGGGGGATATCAGGAAAAAGTTCAGCCCTGTCTGGATGCGGGCATTCCCTGCATCGTTATTGCGCGCCCGACGCCGCTTGTGACGGGTGATGAGTTACTGGAAAGCCAGGCCGCCTTTGCGCAGCGTTTATCGCGCTGGCTGGCCGCAGCTAAGGAGTAAAAATGAAAAAAGCGCTTCTGGTAGTCAGTTTTGGCACCAGCTATCACGACACCTGTGAAAAAAACATTGTGGCGTGCGAACGTGATCTGGCGGCGTCCTGTCCCGATCGCGACCTGTTTCGCGCCTTCACTTCCGGAATGATCATTCGCAAGCTTCGCCAGCGTGACGGTATCGACATCGATACGCCATTACAGGCTTTGCAAAAGCTTGCCGCACAGGGATATCAGGACGTGGCGATTCAGTCGTTGCACATTATTAACGGCGACGAATATGAAAAAATTGTCCGTGAAGTACAACTCTTGCGTCCGTTATTCACTCGCCTGACGCTGGGCGTGCCGCTGCTGAGCAGCCATAACGATTATGTGCAGCTAATGCAGGCGTTGCGACAACAGATGCCATCGCTCAGACAAACGGAGAAAGTCGTTTTTATGGGCCACGGCGCCAGCCATCACGCATTCGCAGCTTATGCCTGTCTCGATCATATGATGACCGCGCAGCGCTTCCCGGCGCGCGTCGGCGCCGTAGAAAGCTACCCGGAGGTCGACATTCTGATCGACAGCCTGCGTGACGAAGGCGTCACCGGCGTACATTTGATGCCATTAATGCTGGTGGCGGGCGATCACGCCATTAATGATATGGCTTCAGACGACGGCGACTCATGGAAAATGCGCTTTAACGCGGCGGGCATTCCGGCGACGCCGTGGCTGAGCGGGCTGGGAGAAAACCCGGCTATCCGGGCGATGTTTGTCGCGCATTTGCACCAGGCGCTGAACATGGCGGTAGAGGAGGCGGCATGAACGGTAAATTATACGCATTAAGCACCGGGCCAGGCGCGCCCGACCTGATAACCGTCCGCGCAGCGCGGATTCTTGGCTCGCTGGACATTCTGTATGCGCCCGCCGGTCGTAAGGGGGGCGATAGTCTGGCGCTGTCGATTGTGCGCGACTATCTCGGCGAGCAGACGGAAGTACGTTGTTGCCATTTCCCTATGAGCGCTGACGGCGCCGAGAAAGAAGCGGTCTGGAACGAGGTTGCCGCCGCGCTTACCGCAGAGGTGGAAGCAGGTAAACAGGTCGGTTTTATTACCCTGGGCGATGCGATGCTATTCAGTACCTGGATTTTTTTACTCCAGCGAATCGGCTGCCCGGAGTGGCTGGAGATTGTCCCCGGCGTCACGTCCTTCGCCGCGATAGCCGCCCGCGCGAAAATGCCGCTCGCCATAGAACGGCAATCGCTGGCGGTTATTTCTTGTACCGCGCCGGAAGCGGAAATAGCCCAGGCGCTACAACAGCATGATAGCCTGGTGTTGATGAAAGTGTATGGCCGGTTCGCCCGTATTAAAGCTTTGCTGGCGCAGGCTGGCCTGCTGGAATGCGCCTTAATGATGTCCGAGGCCACACTGCCCGGCGAGCAGTGCTGGCGCCATCTCCACGAGGTCAACGATGATCGACCGTTGCCCTATTTTTCGACCATTCTGGTCAATAAACAGTGGGAGTATGCAGAATGAAACTTGAACAGCAGCTTCGACAGTTGTCTTTCAGTGGACTGGCTGCAGCGCTATTGCTGATGGTTGTCCCGCAACAGGCGTTTGCGATGCATATCATGGAGGGCTTTTTACCGCCAGTGTGGGCGCTGGCCTGGTGGTTACTGTTTTTACCCTGCTTGTGGTATGGGCTGGTGCGCTTACGGCGTATTGTGCAGGAGGATAATCATCAGAAGGTACTGCTGGCGCTGTGCGGCGCGTTTATTTTTGTCCTGTCCGCGCTCAAAATTCCGTCGGTAACGGGGAGTTGTTCACATCCGACCGGCGTTGGTCTGGCGGTTATCTTGTTCGGGCCCGGGGTGGTGGCGATTCTCGGCGCGGTTGTGCTGTTGTTTCAGGCGCTATTGCTGGCGCACGGCGGCCTGACGACGCTTGGCGCAAATGGAATGTCGATGGCGGTGATTGGCCCGGTTGTCGGTTATCTGGTGTGGAAAATGGCCTGCCGTGCCGGACTGCGCCGTGATGTCGCCGTTTTTCTGTGCGCGATGCTGGCGGATTTGGCGACCTATTTTGTGACTTCAGTCCAGCTTGGCGTTGCGTTTCCCGATCCCCATGCCGGAGCGACAGGGTCTGTTGTGAAGTTTATGGGGATTTTCTGCCTCACACAGATTCCTGTCGCCATTGCCGAAGGTTTATTAACCGTCATGATTTATGACCAGTTAACCAAACGGCAAGTGATTACCGTACAAGGACATTAAAATGAAAAAAACGTTGATGTTGTTAGCGATGGTGGTGGCGCTGGTGATTCTGCCGTTTTTTATTAACCATGGCGGTGAATATGGCGGTTCAGACGGCGAAGCGGAAAGCCAGATTCAGGCTATTGCGCCGCAGTATAAACCCTGGTTTCAGCCGTTATATGAACCTGCCAGCGGTGAAATTGAAAGCCTGCTGTTTACCCTTCAGGGCTCTCTTGGCGCGGCGGTGATTTTTTATATCCTGGGGTATTGCAAAGGTAAACAACGCCGTGATGACCGGGCTTGATCGACTCAGCTATCAAAGCCGCTGGGCACACGTTGCGCCGCAGCGCAAGTTTTTGCTGTGGCTGGCGATGATGATACTGGCGTTTGTTCTGCCGCCTGTAGGGCAGGGCATTGAGCTGCTGATCATTGCCGGATTGAGCTGTTGGCTATTGCGCATATCCCTCTGGCGCTGGTGTCGATGGATGGCGATACCTTTTGGATTTTTGTTGGTCGGCGTGATAACGATTATCTTCAGCATCAGCCGCGAGCCGCAAATGCTGCTGGCTGGCATCTCTGTCGGGCCGTACTGGATCGGGATTACCCGTGCGGGCGTGGTTACGGCGAATGAAACGTTCTGGCGTAGCCTGACGGCGCTGTCCGCGACGTTGTGGCTGGTGATGAACCTACCGTTTCCGCAGTTAATTAGCTTGCTTAAGCGCGCGCATATTCCACGCCTGCTTACCGAGCAAATCCTGTTAACGTGGCGCTTTCTCTTTATTCTTCTGGATGAGGCGGTGGCAATTCGTCGCGCGCAAACGCTGCGTTTTGGTTATTGCAGCCTGCCGAACGGCTATCGATCTCTGGCAATGCTGGCTGGACTCCTGTTTACGCGGGTGTTAATGCGTTATCAGCAAATGACTACCACGCTGGATATCAAACTGTATCAGGGTGATTTTCACCTGTAAGGACTATTATGCTTGCCACTTCAGACCTGTGGTTTCGTTATCAGGATGAGCCGGTACTTAAAGGGTTAAATCTGGATTTTTCGCTCTCGCCTGTTACCGGTTTGGTGGGTGCCAACGGCTGTGGGAAGTCTACGCTTTTTATGAACCTGAGCGGCCTGTTGCGTCCGCAAAAAGGGGCCGTGTTGTGGCAGGGAAAACCGCTGGATTACAGCAAGCGCGGACTACTGGCGCTGCGCCAGCAAGTTGCGACGGTTTTTCAGGACCCTGAACAGCAGATTTTTTATACTGATATCGATAGCGACATTGCGTTTAGTTTACGTAATTTGGGGGTGCCGGAGGCGGAAATCACGCGCCGCGTCGACGAGGCGCTAACGCTGGTTGACGCCCAACATTTTCGCCATCAGCCCATTCAGTGTTTGAGTCATGGGCAAAAAAAACGTGTGGCTATCGCCGGAGCGCTGGTGCTACAGGCGCGCTATCTATTGCTGGATGAACCCACTGCTGGTCTCGATCCCGCAGGGCGCACTCAGATGATTGCTATCATCAGGCGGATTGTGGCGCAGGGAAATCATGTCATTATCTCCAGCCATGATATCGATCTTATTTATGAAATTAGCGATGCCGTATACGTATTACGCCAGGGCCAGATCCTGACGCATGGCGCGCCTGGCGAGGTTTTCGCGTGTACGGAAGCGATGGAACAAGCGGGGCTAACCCAGCCCTGGCTGGTCAAACTTCATACTCAACTGGGACTGCCGCTGTGTAAAACAGAAACGGAGTTTTTTCATCGAATGCAAAAGTGCGTATTCAGGGAGGCGTCATGACGCAGGCAGTTATGTTGCAGGGGACGGCATCCGACGTCGGCAAAAGTGTGCTGGCGGCGGGTTTATGCCGCATTTTTTATCAGGATGGTCTGCGTACCGCGCCGTTTAAATCGCAAAATATGGCGCTTAATTCTGGTATTACGCCGGATGGTAAAGAGATGGGGCGGGCGCAAATTTTTCAGGCGGAAGCCGCGGGGATCACGCCAGATGTGCGTATGAATCCGGTGCTGCTCAAACCGACCAGCGATCGCCAGGCGCAGGTCGTGCTGATGGGGAAAGTGGCGACCAATATGGATGCGGTGAGTTACCATGACTATAAACCGCGTTTGCGTGAGCAAATCCTTGCGGTCTATAACAGCCTGGCGCAGGAATATGACGTTATTGTGCTGGAAGGCGCCGGAAGCCCGGCGGAAATCAATCTGCGCGATCGCGATATCGTCAATATGGGAATGGCGGAAATGGCCCAGTGTCCGGTTATTCTGGTGGCGGATATCGACCGGGGCGGCGTATTCGCCGCTATTTATGGCACGCTGGCGCTGCTGCATAAACAGGAGCGTGACAGAGTAAAGGGCGTCATTATCAACAAATTCCGCGGCGACGTGGCGCTACTCTATTCCGGTATCGAACAAATCGAATCGCTTACCGGCGTCCCGGTCCTGGGAGTGATGCCATGGCTGGATGTGGATCTGGAAGATGAAGATGGCGTCGCGCTGCAAAACGATAAATATCGCGGTAACGCCCCCCGTGATATCACTATTGCCATTGTGCAACTGCCACATATTTCTAACTTTACGGATTTTAACGCTCTGGCGGCGCAGCCGGATGTGCGCATACGCTATATTCGCCGCCCGGAAGCGTTGGCAGACGTTGATTTGGTGATCCTGCCGGGCAGTAAGAATACGCTGAGCGACCTCGCCTGGCTGCGCGAAAGCGGGATGGCGGATGCGGTATTGCAGACACATCGGCAGGGCGTGCCGGTGATGGGGATTTGCGGCGGCTACCAGATGCTGGGCGACACCATTGTGGATGAGGTGGAGTCGGAGCTGGGTACGCAGCCGGGCCTGGGGCTGCTTAATACAATCACTCGCTTTGCACAGGATAAAACCACGACGCAGGTTAACGCGACAATGTCAGGCGAGCTGCCCGGCTGGCTGGCTGCCGCGGCGGGGCTACCGGTACGCGGTTATGAAATTCACATGGGGGAAACGGTGCTACAGGAAGGATGCTGTACGGCCATGACGTTACAGAAAAATGGATGCTCTGTGGCGGATGGCGCGGTCACCGCCGATGGACTGGCGTTTGGCACTTACCTTCACGGCCTGTTTGACAGCGATGCGTTTACCCGTGCGGTGGTCAATGGGTTACGGGCGCGAAAAGGACTTACGCCGTGGGAAACGACTTTTTGTTATGCGGAGCATAAAGCGCGGCAATTTGATCTGCTGGCGGAAGCGATGCGGCAACATATTGATATTGATAAAATTTATACCATCATGCAACAACATCAGGAGCCGGTATGATGATTCTGGTGACGGGCGGGGCGCGTAGTGGTAAAAGCCGTCATGCTGAAACCTTAATTGGCGATGCGCCGCAGGTACTGTATATCGCCACCTCGCAGATTCTTGATGACGAGATGGCGGCGAGAATTCAGCATCATAAAGATGGCAGGCCGGCACACTGGCGGACCGCAGAATGCTGGCGGCATCTTGATACGTTGATTACCGCGGATCTTGCCCCTGACGACGCGATTTTGCTGGAATGTATTACCACCATGGTGACGAATCTGCTGTTTGCGCTGGGAGGCGAGAACGATCCCGAACAGTGGGATTACGCGGCGATGGAGCGCGCCATTGACGATGAAATTCAGATTTTAATTGCAGCCTGCCAGCGCTGCCCGGCGAAAGTGGTACTGGTGACAAATGAGGTGGGAATGGGGATCGTCCCGGAAAACCGTCTGGCGCGCCATTTTCGTGATATTGCCGGTCGGGTCAACCAACGACTGGCGGCAGCGGCGGATGAGGTCTGGCTGGTAGTCTCAGGTATTGGAGTCAAAATTAAATGAGTAAGCTGTTTTGGGCCATGCTCGCTTTTATTAGCCGCTTGCCCGTGCCGTCACGCTGGTCGCAGGGACTGGATTTCGAGCAGTATTCGCGTGGGATCGTGATGTTTCCCTTTATCGGGTTGATTCTGGGGGGCGTAAGCGGCCTGATTTTCATCCTCCTGCAATCCTGGTGCGGTATTCCGCTAGCGGCGTTGTTCTGTATTCTGGCGCTGGCGCTGCTGACCGGTGGTTTTCACCTGGATGGGTTGGCCGATACCTGCGATGGCATTTTTTCCGCGCGCCGTCGTGAGCGAATGCTGGAGATTATGCGCGATAGTCGTCTGGGAACCCATGGCGGGCTGGCGCTTATTTTTGTGCTACTGGCAAAAATTCTGGTGGTCAGCGAACTGGCGTTACGTGGAACGCCAATGTTGGCGGCGTTGGCGGCGGCCTGTGCGGCCGGACGCGGCAGCGCCGTTTTATTGATGTACCGTCATCGCTACGCCCGTGAAGAGGGGCTTGGCAATGTATTTATCGGTAAAGTCAGCGGACGGCAAACCTGCATTACTCTGGGATTGGCGGTAATCGTCGCCACGGTATTACTGCCTGGTATGCAAGGACTGGCCGCAATGGTGGTCACATGCGCGGCGATTTTCATCCTTGGCCAGTTGCTTAAACGTACGCTTGGCGGTCAAACCGGCGATACGCTGGGCGCGGCGATCGAACTTGGCGAACTGATCTTTCTGCTGGCTCTGTTATGAGCCGATTATTACGGACGAGACATCTTATGCAGACACTACACGCTTTACTCCGTGACATTCCTGCGCCGGACGCCGAGGCGATGGCGCGTGCGCAGCAACATATTGACGGCCTGCTCAAACCGCCGGGCAGCCTGGGCAGACTGGAAACCTTAGCCGTTCAGCTCGCGGGAATGCCGGGTCTTAACGGTACGCCGCAGGTGGGTGAAAAGGCGGTGCTGGTGATGTGCGCCGACCATGGCGTCTGGGATGAAGGCGTAGCGGTTTCGCCCAAAATCGTGACGGCGATTCAGGCGGCGAATATGACGCGGGGAACAACCGGCGTATGCGTGCTTGCCGCTCAGGCCGGTGCGAAGGTGCATGTCATTGATGTCGGTATTGATGCCGAACCTATTCCTGGCGTAGTTGATATGCGCGTCGCGCGCGGCTGCGGAAATATTGCCGTTGGCCCGGCGATGAGTCGCTCGCAGGCTGAAGCGCTTTTGCTGGAGGTTTCCCGCTACACCTGCGGCCTGGCGCAACGCGGCGTGACCTTATTTGGCGTAGGGGAGCTGGGAATGGCGAACACCACGCCAGCCGCCGCGATGGTCAGCGTTTTTACAGGAAGTGATGCAAAAGAGGTGGTGGGGATTGGCGCGAATCTTCCGCCTTCCCGCATCGATAATAAAGTGGACGTCGTGCGGCGGGCGATTGCGATTAATCAGCCCAATCCGCGCGATGGCATTGATGTGTTGTCGAAGGTGGGTGGTTTCGATCTGGTCGGGATGACCGGCGTGATGCTTGGTGCGGCAAGGTGTGGCTTACCCGTATTGCTGGATGGCTTTCTTTCCTACTCGGCAGCGCTGGCGGCCTGTCAGATTGCGCCTGCGGTGAGACCTTATCTGATCCCGTCGCACTTTTCGGCGGAAAAGGGTGCCCGCATCGCGCTCGCGCATTTGTCTATGGAACCCTATTTGCATATGGCGATGCGGTTAGGTGAAGGAAGCGGCGCGGCGCTGGCGATGCCGATCGTGGAAGCCGCGTGCGCCATGTTCCACAACATGGGGGAGTTGGCGGCCAGTAATATTGTCCTGCCGGAGGGGAACGCAAACGCAACATAACCCGGGCGCACAACACCAGCCATGTGAGAAAAAAGCTATACTTAACGCACACCTGCCGCGACAAAGGAAGGGATATAATGCGTCGTATCACACCTTTTTTTCCGTTTTTCGTCTTGTTGGTAAGCCATTTCTCGCTGGCTATAAGCTATCCGTTGCCGCCCGAAGGCAGTCGTCTGGTAGGACAGCCTGTCACAATCGCCGTACCGCAGAACAATACTCAGCCCTTAGAGTCATTTGCCGCCCGCTACGGTCAGGGGCTGAGTAATATGCTTGAAGCGAATCCCGGCGTGGATGTGTTTTTACCTCAGTCTGGTTCCACACTGGTGGTGCCGCAGCAGTTGATTCTGCCTGACACCGTTCGTGAAGGTATTGTGGTAAACGTCGCCGAGATGCGCCTTTATTATTATCCCGCAGGCACGAATACGGTTGAGGTGCTACCTATTGGTATTGGTCAGGCTGGCCGTGAAACGCCGCGCAACTGGGTAACTGCGGTTGAACGCAAACAAGATGGCCCGGTTTGGGTGCCAACGGCTAATACGCGTCGGGAATATGCTAAAGAGGGAAAAACGCTGCCCGCGATGGTGCCTGCGGGGCCGGATAACCCTATGGGGCTATACGCAATATATATCGGCAGGTTATATGCCATCCATGGCACTAACGCTAACTTTGGCATTGGCCTTCGCGTCAGTCAGGGCTGTATCCGTTTACGCAATGACGATATTAAATATTTATTCGACCATGTTCCTGTAGGAACCCGCGTTCAGATTATCGACAGGCCCGTTAAATTTTCGGTAGAGCCGGATGGCAGTCGTTGGCTGGAGGTACACGAACCGCTTTCTCGCAACCGTGCTGAATTTGAGTCAGACAAAAAAGTTCCATTGCCCGTTACGCCAGTGCTGCGCACGTTTATCAAAGGGGATGACGTTGATACTTCGCGGGTTAATGAGGTGCTGGAGCGCCGTTCCGGAATGCCGGTCAACATTAGCGCGGGCAGGCCTGGCCTTTAAATATCCTGTCGCATTGCTGGTTTTCATGGGCTGGAGTATCTGTATTAGTAGTGAGTGTCATGGCAGGGGCTTCATTTTCTCAACGAACCGCTAGCCCTCCGATTAAGCTCAAAGTCATAAATCTTTTCTCCGGCATCGCCGGAGGTTTTTCATATGCGTCTGCAAGGCTCTCTTATCCACCGCGCCGAGTATTCTTTTCGGTCGAAATGATATTTGAGATACCAGAGGCATGAACCGCCCGGACTGACAAGCAGATACAGACCGTGAGAAGCGGTCAGTTTAAAGGGAGTTGGTGAAGGTTTAGTAGCGCGGATTTTACTGTCAGTAAGGGGCATGTGGTGATCACTCCTTTATCTAACTGAAATGACCCCAAATCAGACCACCAATTTGTCCCGATGCGGAGAGATAAATCAATATGCACTGAGACAGTTTTCTACGCTAACTCTCTGAATCAAAATACTATTAAGACATGCTGAGATGCCTGAAAACAGGAATTTGGCTCCTCTGACTGGGTGCGTTTTTTATCTCATTGAATAATAAAATATTTATTTTCTAAATTCAAAATAAGGCCCTTATAAAAGCCCCGATCGTAATGATGCACTAAGAATGTGATTTTTATCACATTTTAAAAGTGGGATTATTTCCCCCCATCTTGCCATTTCCACTAGATATTATTAACGGATACTTGAATTAATTCGATTATTCAATAATGATTGAAATATTGAATCATAGAGGGCCGCCCCACATTATGAACAAACAAACTGCCACAACCATCTTTGAATCCCTCTCCTCCAGTGTACGTCTGGACGTATATCGCCTACTGATAAAAATGGGTACCGAGGGCATGGTTGCCGGGGAGATCGCTTCAACGCTGGATATCCCGCCGACTAACTTATCGTTTCATTTAAAGGCGCTGACGCAAGCCGGGATGCTGACGGTAGAACAGGAAGGTCGTTACCAGCGTTATCGTGCCAACATCCCACTGATGCTGGATTTAATCGGCTGGCTGACCGAGGAGTGCTGCTCAGGCCACCCGGAACAATGCGCGGATTTTCGTTCGGCTTCTTCCTGCTCAGAAGCCGTTTTACCCCCACTCAACACCACGAAAAAGAGTAAATCATGAACGTACTTTTTCTCTGTACCGGCAACTCCTGCCGTTCCGTGCTGGCCGAAGCCACGTTTAACCATCTGGCTCCAGCCGGATGGCGCGCCATGAGCGCAGGCAGTCACCCGGCGGGTTACGTACATCCCCGAGCACTGGCGTTGTTGGCGCGGGAAGGTATTTCAACAGAAGGTTATTTCAGCAAATCGTGGGATGGCCTGCCGCAGACGTCGGATATTGTCGTGACAGTCTGTTCAAACGCTGCCGGAGAAACCTGTCCGGCCTGGCTCGGTAACGTGATGCGTACCCATTGGGGCGTTGACGATCCGGCTCATGCTACCGGTAGCGATGCCGAAATCGATGCGGCTTTTGTCACTGCTTACCAGACATTACGTGCGCGTATTGAAGCCTTTCTGGCGCTACCGCTGAATGAATTGCTGCACGATCGCGCTCGTCTGAAAGTCGAACTGGATCGTATTGGCGAAATTTTTTAACGACCTGTATTTCAATAATTGATGGAGAGTCAAATGAAGACGATTCAGATTTTCGATCCCGCTTTATGCTGTTCTTCCGGTGTCTGTGGCCCGGAAACCGATCCGGCGCTGGTAGCGTTCGCCGCTGATTTTGAGTGGGCCAGAACGCAGGGCGTCAATATTGAGCGTTTCAATCTGGCACAGCAACCATTGCTCTTCGCACAGAACGAAATCGTTAAAGGCTTTCTGGCCCGTTCCGGCAAAGAGGCGCTACCGCTGATTCTGGTGGATGGTGAAGTCGCACTGGCTGGTCGTTACCCTCGCAGAGAGGAACTGGCGCGCTGGATGGGGCTTACCGTCTATTCGAGTTTTACGCCAGCGACTTCCTCCTGTTGCGGTGGCGATAAGTGCTGCTGATGGACTGATTTCCCGCTTTATTTAATTTAAAGGAGTCTTTTTTATGCTGATGCTTCGGCAGGTGCCCCCCTTTTTGTTTTTTACCGGTAAAGGCGGTGTGGGTAAAACATCGCTGGCCTGTGCTACCGCGATTCATCTGACCGCCTCTGGCAAACGTGTACTGTTGGTCAGCACCGATCCGGCTTCCAATGTGGCGCAGGTATTTGAACAGACTATCGGTCATCAGATAACCCCGATTGCAGCGGTCAACGGACTGGCTGCGCTGGAAGTCGATCCATCTGCTGCCGCAGCGGTATACCGTGAACGCATTGTTGGACCGGTGCGTGGAATTCTGCCGGACGATATCGTGGCGGGTATTGAGGAACAGCTCTCCGGTGCCTGTACCACCGAGATTGCCGCCTTTGACGAATTCACCGCGCTGCTGACTAATCAGCAACTGCGCAATGAGTACGATCATATTGTGTTCGACACCGCGCCAACCGGACATACGCTACGAATGCTGCAACTGCCCGGCGCATGGAGCGGTTATCTCGACAACAGCCAGCACGGTGCGTCCTGTCTCGGCCCGCTGGCCGGGCTGGAAAAACAGCGCAGCCAGTATCGCGCCGCCGTAGACGCACTGGCGAATGCGGAACTGACGCGGATGGTGCTGGTCGCCAGAGCACAAACCGCAACGCTGAAAGAAGTATCGCGTACCTATGACGAACTGGCCGCCATCGGTCTGACGCAGCAGTATCTGGTCATTAACGGCCTGTTGCCTGAGCAGGAAACCGCACGCGATAAGCTGGCGCAGGCATTGTATCAGCGTGAACAACAGGCGCTGCAACATTTACCTGATAACCTGCGCGCATTGCCCTGCGATCGCCTGCCGTTAAAACCGTTCAATATGGTGGGGCTGGCGGCATTACGGGGTCTGTTGGACGACAGTTCAACTGGCACCCCGGCGGAAGTCGGAGATATCTCCCCCGTAGATCTTCCTTCGTTGTCATCACTGATCGACGGATTCGCGTCGCAGGGACATGGCCTGATCATGCTGATGGGCAAAGGCGGCGTGGGGAAAACTACGCTGGCAGCGGCGATTGCCGTTGAACTGGCTCGTCGCGGCTATCCTGTTCACCTGTCCACATCCGATCCGGCGGCGCACCTGACTGACACGCTGGACGGCTCATTCGACGGTCTGAGCGTCAGCCGTATCGACCCGCAGGCTGAAACCGAGCGTTACCGGCAGCAGGTGATGGCTGAGCAGGGTAAAAACCTCGACGAACAGGGGCGTGCCGTTCTTGAAGAAGATCTGCGTTCTCCCTGTACGGAAGAAATTGCCGTGTTTCAGGCTTTTTCACGCATCATTCAGGAAGCGGGTAAGCAGTTTGTCGTTATGGATACAGCGCCAACCGGCCATACATTGCTACTGCTTGACGCCACCGGCGCTTACCACCGTGAGATTGCCCGACTGGCCGGTGAGCACGGTCAGCCCGTACTGACGCCCATGATGCGCCTGCAGGACAGCGAGCAGACGAAAGTTCTCATCGCCACGCTGGCGGAAACCACGCCGGTGCTGGAAGCCGCTCATTTGCAGGACGACCTGCGTCGCGCGGGGATTGAACCGTGGGGCTGGGTCATTAATAACAGCCTGATCAATACGCCGACTACATCGCCGCTGCTGCGCCAGCGTGCCGAACGCGAACGGTCGCAGATTGATGCCGTTTGTACCCACCATGCCCGACGCTGTGCGCTGGTGCCGCTACAGGCGGAAGAGCCTGTCGGCGTTGAGCGTTCACTACAACTGAGCACAACGGGAAAATAAACCCAAAGGAGTCTGCTATGTCCGCACAAACCCAGGCCGCTCCGGCCATGAACCTGTTTGAACGTTACCTGAGCGTCTGGGTTGCGCTCTGCATCGCCATCGGTATTCTGCTCGGGCAGGTAATGCCGGGCGTCTTTCGCGTTATCGGCGGTCTGGAGATTGCCCGCGTCAATTTGCCGGTCGGTTTACTTATCTGGGTAATGATTATTCCTATGCTGCTGCGCATTGATTTTGGGGCGCTGGGTCAGGTCAAAGCGCACTGGCGCGGGATCGGCGTAACGTTGTTTATCAACTGGCTGGTTAAACCATTCTCAATGGCGCTGCTCGGCTGGCTGTTTATCCGTTATTTATTTGCGCCGTGGCTGCCAGCCGATCAACTTGACAGCTACATTGCCGGGCTTATTCTGCTGGCCGCCGCGCCCTGTACGGCAATGGTGTTTGTCTGGAGCCGACTCACCAACGGCGACCCTTATTTCACGCTGTCGCAGGTGGCGCTGAACGATGCCATCATGATTTTCGCCTTTGCGCCGATTGTTGGGCTGCTGCTCGGCTTGTCCTCAATCATCGTGCCGTGGGCCACCCTGTTAACCTCCGTGGTACTGTACATCGTTGTGCCGGTTATTCTGGCCCAGCTCTGGCGTAAGGCCCTGCTACGCAAGGGACAAGCGGCATTCGATAATGCGCTGACGAAAATCGGCCCGTGGTCAATGGCGGCATTACTGGCAACGCTGGTGTTACTGTTTGCGTTTCAGGGCGAAGCCATTCTGCAACAGCCGCTGGTCATTGCCCTGCTGGCGGTGCCAATTCTGATTCAGGTGCTGTTTAACTCGGCACTGGCCTATGGGTTGAATCGACTGGTGGGCGAAAAGCACAATATTGCCTGTCCATCCAGCCTGATCGGCGCATCGAACTTCTTTGAACTGGCTGTCGCAGCGGCAATTAGCCTGTTTGGTTTTCATTCCGGTGCGGCGCTGGCGACCGTGGTTGGGGTGCTCATTGAGGTGCCGGTGATGCTGCTGGTTGTGCGGGTGGTGAATCGTTCGAAAGGGTGGTATGAGAGAGCTTAGCGGAGATATTATCCCTCTCTAATTATCCGTTCGCGGCAAACATTCAGGCAGTTTCTCAAGGGGCAGGGCCGGGTAATGCTGTGTTTCAGGCGGCGTGAACTCACCATCCAGATTTCGCGCAGGGTTCGACCTGATTAACTGTTTTTTCACCGCATAGGGGCCAAAAGCCAGCTTCTTCTCTTTCCCGCCAATGCGGTACTTCATGTACCAGAGTTTCGAGCCGTTAGGTTTGATCAGCAGGTAGAGTCCTGAACTGTCGGTAATCTTGAAGGATTTCTCGGTGGGTTTGATCTTGCGGATAGCGGTATCGGTTAATGCCATCGGAGGGGGCTTCATTTTCTCAACGAACCGTGAGGCCCCCGATTAAGTCCCCAAAAACTATGGGTGTCAAAAAACCCGGCAAACCTTATCAGGTCAACCGGGTAAAGATAACTTCTTGTTTTTTAAACGTCTCCGGACTCACCAGGATGTCCCGAAACTAAAATCTGGCTCCTCTGACTGGACTCGAACCAGTGACATACGGATTAACAGTCCGCCGTTCTACCGACTGAACTACAGAGGAATCGTGTGGGGTCGTATATTAGCGGCGGAAAAATTTTTGTCAAACCCCATTTAACCTCTTACAGATTCGATTGCGGGTTATCTCATCACTTTGTTGCATTTGCAGACATTTTTTCTGCAAAAAGCTTTGCAGCCTTACGATTTCTCGCTCATTATTGAAATGTGGTTTCAACTCTCTTCTTTAAGGTCCATTTTGAACGTCTCCACTGCCTTACGCCAGGCTGTCGTCCGTACGCCCTGGTATGCCAAACGCAAGAGCTACAAAGTGTTGTTCTGGCGTGAAATCACCCCACTTGCTATCCCCATTTTTCTGGAAAATACCTGTGTTTTGCTAATGGGCGTGCTCAGTACTTTTCTCGTCAGTTGGCTGGGCAAGGAAGCAATGGCGGGCGTGGGGCTTGCCGACAGTTTTAATATGGTAATTATGGCTTTTTTTGCGGCTATCGATCTTGGTACTACGGTGGTGGTTGCCTTTAGCCTGGGCAAGCGCGACAGGCGACGGGCAAGGGCGGCGGCGCGCCAGTCGCTGGTGATTATGACGCTATTTGCCGTTGTGCTGGTAGTGGTCATTCATTATTTCGGCAGTGAAATTATTAATATTGTCGCAGGCGAGGCGACGCCAGAAGTAAAGGGGCTGGCGTTAACGTACCTTGAACTGACGGTGCTGAGTTATCCGGCTGCGGCAATTGCGCTAATCGGTAGCGGCGCGCTGCGTGGGGCAGGGAATACGAAAATCCCGTTGATGATTAACGGCGGGATGAACATACTCAATATTATCATCAGCAGCATCCTGATTTACGGGGCTTTCTCCTGGCAAGGGCTGGGTTTTGCCGGCGCGGGGTTGGGATTAACCATTTCGCGCTACATCGGCGCGGTAGCGATTATTTGGGTGCTGATGATTGGTTTTAATCCGGCGCTGCGCATTCCGCTGAAAAGCTATCTGAAGCCGCTGAATTTCGGCATTATCTGGGAAGTGATGGGTATCGGTATTCCGGCGAGCATTGAATCAGTGCTGTTCAACGGTGGCAAACTACTGACGCAAATGTTTGTCGCCGGAATGGGCACTAACGTTATCGCGGGTAACTTTATTGCCTTTTCCGTGGCGGCGCTTATCAACCTGCCGGGTAACGCCCTTGGTTCGGCGTCGACTATTATCACCGGTAAGCGTCTTGGTACCGGGCAAATTGGTCAGGCAGAGCGTCAATTGCGCCATGTATTCTGGATGTCGACTATCGTACTTACGGCAATCGCCTGGGGGACGGCGCCGTTCGCGGGTCTGTTTGCCTCATTTTATACCCAGGAGCAGGACGTAAAAGAGGTAGTGAAAGTTCTGCTCTGGCTTAATGCTGCCTTTATGCCAATTTGGGCGGCCGCGTGGGTGCTGCCGTCGGGTTTTAAAGGCGCGCGCGATGTGCGATTTGCGATGTGGGTATCGATGCTGGGGATGTGGGGCTGTCGCGTTGTGGCAGGGTATACGCTTGGTATTGTGCTGGGTATGGGGGTTGTAGGGGTTTGGCTGGGGATGTTTCTTGACTGGGCCGTGCGCGGCGCACTGTTTTACTGGCGTCTGGTAAGCGGGCGCTGGCTGTGGAGATACCCGCGCGTAAAGAGGGAGTAAGCGCTTTTTGCTGTGAAAATCATCAGGAAACGGTGAATTTTAACCGAAGTGTGGAATAAAGCAGCAAACGAACTTTTTTTGTGAAAACAGGCTTTGACAAGCCAGGGGCACCTCGTTAATATTCGCCCCGTTCAAACGATTCCTCTGTAGTTCAGTCGGTAGAACGGCGGACTGTTAATCCGTATGTCACTGGTTCGAGTCCAGTCAGAGGAGCCAAATTTTAGTTTCGGGATATCCCAGCGAGTCCGGAGACGTTTAAAAAAAACAATAACTTATCTTTACCCGGTTGACCTGAGAAGGTTTACCGGGTTTTTTGACATCCATGGTTTTTGGGGGCTTAATCGGGGCCTCACGGTTCGTTGAGTAAATGGAGCCCCCTCCTATGGCATTAACCGATACCGCTATCCGCAAGATCAAACCCACCGAGAAATCCTTCAAAATTACCGACAGTTCAGGACTCTACCTGCTGATCAAACCCAACGGCTCAAAACTCTGGTACATGAAGTACCGCGTCGATGGCAAAGAGAAAAAGCTGGCTTTTGGCCCCTACCCGGATGTTTCCCTGTTCAAAGCGCGTCAGCTACGTGATGCCGCACGCGCCAGAGTGCGTGAAGGGGCCGATCCTGCCGCTGATAAGAAGATTGCTCAGCAGAAAAAGAAAAACGGACATACCTTCCGCCAGATCGCCATGAACTGGCACGCCGATCACCGACGCTGGTCTGAACATTATGCGATGACCATCCGGCGCAGGCTGGAAATGTATGTTTTCCCGGATATCGGGGACAAATTCATCGATCAGATCGTCACGGAAGATTTGCTGTTTACCTTGCGCAAGGTCGAGAGCAAAGGCTTTCTGGAGATCACCGCACGGCTGAAAAACTACGTCACGGAGATCATGCGCTATGCGGTGAAAAAGCAGCTAATCAAATCAAACCCGGCGCTGGATCTGGACGGTGAATTTACGCCGCCGGAAACGCAGCATTACCCGGCCCTGCCCCTTGAGAAGCTGCCTGAACTGTTATCCCGGACGGATAGCTACCCCGGCAGGCTGCTGACACGCTATGCCCTTAAATTATCGCTGCTGTTTTTCGTGCGCTCCAGCGAACTGCGCTTTGCCCGCTGGAGTGAAATCGACTGGCAGCAGAAGTTATGGGTAATCCCGGAAGAACGGGAGCAGATCGAGAACGTCAAATTTTCTCATCGCGGTACAAAAATGAAAACACAGCACATCGTTCCGCTGTCCGATCAGGCTATTGCTGTCTTAAAGCAAATTGAAGCGCTCTCTGGTCATCTGACGTTTATCTTCCCCGGCGAATACGATCAGGATAAATGCATGAGCGACAATACCATTAACAAAGCGTTACGCGTGATGGGCTACGACACCAAAAAAGACATCTGCGGTCACGGCTTCCGGGCAATGGCGTGTAGTGCGCTGAGTGAGTCAGGGCTGTGGAGTAAAGAAGCCATTGAAAAGCAGATGAGCCATCAGGAAAGAAACAGCGTGCGGGCTGCCTATATTCATAAGGCCGAGTATCTGGAAGAACGGATTGCGATGATGCAATGGTGGGCGGATTATCTGGACGCAAATACTAGCGGGTATATTTCACCGTATCAGTTTGCCAATAGGCTGAAAAAAGCATCGTAATAGAAATTTTTGTTAAAGGGGGAATGGGTGTTCCCCCTTAAGTGCGTTTCAATCCGTGAATTACTTCAGCAGATCAATCAGCCGCAGCAGAGCCAATAAAAGCTCCAGCACGGCGATGAGCACAATCAGCTTACGCATCAACATGTCCATCCGCTCTCCTTTTGAAAGGAGCGCAACGCCTGCATCTTACCCTTACACTGCCTGTCGGTGCAGGATTACATCTGCTAGGATTGTATTATCACGCTCCAGACCGGGGCACTGCCTGCGGCACCACCCGTCCGGCAGTCAGGGCTTGAAATCGGTCTGGCCTGAAGCGTGATAACCCCAGCGTCTGGCATTATAAAGACCGGGAGCGTTTGTTTGCAACGGGAAACAAAGCGGGTTAAACTTACTCCGCTAGGATTGTATTATCACGCAACGCCGCTCAGGCCGCCATCCGCAGCCTGAGAGCGAAAAAAAATAGAGAACCCTGCCTCACCAGCAGGGTTTTTTATTTTCTGCGATCGGCCTTCCAGAGTGTCTCTTGATGTTGGCAGCTAATCGCGGTATCTTTCACCCGTACCTGCAAAAGCGGGTGCCGGGTTTGACAGCCTGAACCACGAAGCGGACAGCCGCTCATTTTTTAATGCGGTTTTTTTGTGTCCGTAATGAACCGAGTTACGTCCATATTATGGTGGGGCGTAGCGGGGGAGCGTTCGCGCTCGCCGGTTTCTTTGTGGCCGGTCTGTCAACCCTGTTACGTCTCACCACCCCGTTTGACAGCGGTCTGGTGAGGTTTGCAAAACCACACAAAGAGGCTGCCATTATGGCTACGATCCCCACCGAAACACACCCGTTACTTGCAGTTCCCTTCAATGCCGCCACGGACTTCACCGTTCTTGCCGACCACTGCGAAAACTTCGCCGAAACCCTGATTGAAAGTAAAGATATAGCGTTAAAAATGGCGCTCTGCGGCAGACTCAACGCCGCTCTGACGCTGCTACAGCCCACGCTGTTAGAACCTGTCCCTCCCCATCTTGTTGAAAGCCTGACCGTTGATACTCTTCCGGCGAGTTCCCCCCGGTTTGGGCCTGAATGCACAGAGCTT
Source organism: Salmonella sp. A29-2 (assembly GCF_020150755.1). NCBI lineage: Bacteria > Pseudomonadati > Pseudomonadota > Gammaproteobacteria > Enterobacterales > Enterobacteriaceae > Salmonella > Salmonella sp. A29-2. The sequence continues at coordinate 1,901,431 of NZ_CP083731.1, forward strand.
TGTAACTACTGCCTTGCCCTGACCCAAACGCTGGCAGGACAGGGATTTTCCTCTGAAACGGAGAAATTCCTCAGTTGGTTGCTGTTTGATCTGTTCAGCTACTTCGCTGCGGAAATGAAAACCCCGCGCTGGTTGCGTACTGCCGACGGCGTGAAGTTTATCGACGAGGTGGCCGCATGATGTTACAAGACTGGCATCCCGCCGACATCATCGCGGCGCTGAAAAAGCGGGGAACGTCGCTTTCTGCACTTTCCCGTCAAGCGGGGCTGGCATCCTCCACGCTGGCGAATGCACTGATAAGGCACTGGCCCAAAGGTGAGAGACTGATAGCTGAAAAGTTAGGCGTTGCGCCCGAACAAATCTGGCCGTCACGTTACCGTAAGCCGGAATACCGTTGAAGCTAAACCGGCTCTCCCGATCTTCTGTCAGCTTTGCTGGCGGAAGATCGGGAGAAGACAAGCGAAGCGCGTCAGTTTTCATTTATAAAATAATGCAAAAATCAAGAGGAAACTCTTTTTTCAAAAAAAATGAGTTTCCTCTTTCTGCGCCATAAATAATGGCGTAATCTCCCTCCTGCACTAATGCCTTCGGGCGCCCTTGACGCTTCCGGCCTGAAAGAAGCGCCTGACATTGTCAGTATGGCTAAACCTCCCTTTACCGGTGCATACCTCTGAAAACACCGGGACGCAAAAGCATCTGCGCCAGAGGCCAGAAGTTCCTACACAAGACAGATCCACCGCCACCACCTTACGCCGTCGGCCCTTACTGGCTGATGCATTAACGTTGCCGAAACTATCCGGCTGACTCACTTCTGCTGACTACCAGCGCCTTTAACTTTTACGGGCTGCGGCCTGCATTTGCCGCAAGGCATTTGCTGCCGCGTGACCGTAAAACTGCACCAGAATCCGCGATCTTTCACGCACTGCACCCGACCAGTGCGTCACTTTCGTCGCGCAGAGCGACAAAGTGACGCACAACCACCACACCGCGCCATGCCCCTGTTTTTGGGGTTCCGGCGCTCATTTCCGAATCTGACACGCCTTTTTTGGGGCCGCTGTCAGCAAGAAAGAGGAGAAAAAGATCGATACCGAGGGGGGCTGACGCCCCGGAGAATCCACTGCTCACGCAGGCAGCCTGTACCGCGTACAGTCTGAAACTCCCTATACCTCAACAAACTGCCACTCCGGCGTGAAGGTATCGTTCTGGCGCAGTCAAAAAGGCACTGGATAATGCGTTGGCTATTGCTGAAAGCCGTAATAACCGGCTAATCGACAAGCCGGATCTGAAAAGCGCGATGGACTACTGGCACAACCAGGCGGCGCGTATGGGTCTGACTGGCGCATATTCCCCGCATTCGCTGCGTTATGCGTGGGCACAGGATGCCATTCATCACTATCTGGCGCAGGGGTTCAGCAGGAAAGAGGCACTGGCAATGGTGGCGATGGACTTGGGGCATGGCGACGGACGTGGGCGCTGGGTTAAACAGGTGTATGGGCGTGAGGAATAGCATTTTCATGAATGATACGAGATAAAATGTTACTTCGTGACAACATCCTTCACTGCTTCTCTTTGTGCCGAGCATGACGCACAAGGTAAAGGTACTTTTAAGGAAGGCATAGGTGTGTTTATCCCTCAGCGCCCCTCGATCCTCAATTACAGCTGTATCAGACGCGTCTCGGCTAATTATCCAGAATCAATGAAAATTTATACAGTATGCCCCTTGAAATAGAGTTAATCGTTCCCACTTAATGACCACAATGTGGCCGTGGACTAATTCGACCGCACTAAAGAGAATGGATCGTCTTACGCGTAGAAATGGCGCGTAGGCATACTGAATTCAAGTGAGACTACTAATGACAAATTCCCTGATGCTGGCGTCAAGCCACATCCTTCTCGCTGGTAGCATTTCAAATGCGACAGAAAATGCGCTTATCGACCGGGCGCACGAATTTGTCGATGCTTTCGTTGAAGAGGTACTTAAGGCTGGTGGTGGCTTTGTTATTTATGTGGCAGCAGAACCTGTTAACTCAGATAACAAACCTCTGTTGTTCGATTGGACCGTTGCCCGGGCCATTGACAAATTACTGCCAGATGACAGCCAACAGGTTCGCCTAAAGATTGTAGCCTCGCAGGAGCGTCTCCAATCCAAAGCCAACCCTGAGCAACGCAGGTTACTCTTAGGAATGATTGCTCGAGGTGTTGCCGAACTAGTTCCTCTCGAAGAGGAGGTGTTGACTGGTGGTAATGTCGGTGATGAACAGATTGAACATGCAACGGCAATGGTGGCACTTGGTGGCGGGAAAGGCGTTCTGGACCGTGCGCGTAAGATGTCCAAAAGGCAGTTACCTGTACTGCCACTCGATTTGCAACTGGGTGCAAATAGCGAAGACGGCAAAGGTGCAATTGGGATCTTAAAGAGTTTCCAAACCACTCCTCTAACATACATGCCTAATAGCGGTAATAAGGTTATCAAGACTCTGGCCGCGCTATCCCTTCAAGATCCCGTTATGAGCATATCCGATATAAGTAAGCGCATCGTCAAAATTTTCTACGAGGAAGAACTCGCTAGGGTCCAAGCTTTGCCCCCCGATGTTCTAGTACTGACAGCTTTGGATGTGGAGTTGGCTGCTGCCAAACAAGCATTCGGTATCGCAGAAGATGCTGAGCATACAACTACGGAGAACGGTCTCCATATATGGAAAACTCCTGTGTCAAAACGTAGTGGCAAGACGGCTAGCTGTGTGTTGGCCTGTTTTGCTGGTGCGGGTAACGTAGATGCTGCTTCGGTGACTTCTATGCTCTTAGGGGAACTTAGACCAGCGAACGTAATGATGTTGGGAATCGCTGCGGGTCTACGGGATAAGTGCGCTCTGGGTGAAGTCGTCATCGCTGAGCGAGTTGTCGCTTATGAAGGTGCGGCTTTTCTTGAAGAGGGCAGAGTCGAAAATCGTCCGGAAATTAGCAGATTAAGTATGCGAGTTCGCCAAGATGTTAGTTCATACCTTTCCAACAGGGCGACACTCGAATTTCGCCTTACAGAAAGTTATAGAACACTGGGTATTGAATTCCCCGACCAAGTGGAGGCGGGTCCCGTCATTCAAGGAGTCATGCCGAAGACAGCCACTGTTGCTAGTGGTGAAAAGCTTCTTCGAGATCCCGATAAATTCTTGGGCATGCGTGAGCTTCACGGTAAGACTGAAGTTGCAGAAATGGAAGGCGCAGGACTTTTCGCTGCATGCGCCAACTTTGGCAAACCAGTGCTGATGATTCGGGGTATTAGCGATTTTGGTGATTCGAAAAAGGACAACCGATTTCATCTCTTGGCAGCGAAAGCTGCTGCGGCAGTTACTGTCGACTATATAGCACACGGCATGACGTTACAGGATTAAAAGTCAAGCCATTCCTCTAGTTGATGTATGCCTGTATCAGGCATGGAGAAATAATGTCTCTATCAAATACGGCTCTTGAATATTTTGACCATAACGTGCTGCGCCTCCCTGGAGAGAAACGCAAGGAATATCACGCACAGGTCGACAACCTCGTAAGCGAGCTAAAAAAACGCATTACCGATAAGTCAAAACTCAAAGTCAAGAAGGTAGTGAAAGCGGGTTCATTCGCTAAATACACTATTCTGCGCAAAATTGACGACTATCCAACGGATGTTGATGTTGTTTTTTACATCACCGGTGTTGAAGAAAACAGCAAGTCCTACGAAGTTCTGTGCAACAGGATCTACGATTTGTTGATAGAGATCTACCCAACCAAAAAAGTTGAGGACTTCGAAATCCAGCGTCGTGCAGCAAAGGTAACATTCGTCAAGAGTGGTCTTGAAGTAGATGTTGTCCCTGTTCTGCAACACAGCACTCTGGCAGACCACGGTTGGCAATACGATATCCAAAGCGGAGCCAGGAACCTTACCTGCGCACCGTGCCACATCCAATTTATCCGTACAAGAAAGGATAAGGATAAGCACTTTCGCACGTTAGTGCGTTTGGCAAAACGCTGGAAGCATTTCCACGATATCCCGGGTCTGAAGTCCTTCCACATCGAACTGATTCTGGCCCATTTAGTTGATACGGATGGCGCAGCAGAAAATATCGAGAAACGTTTCCGGGAATTCTTAGTTTATATTGCCCGTACCAAACTGGGCGAACGTATCGACTTCCCAGAAAACGAAGGCAAGACATCTGTTAGCTTCAGTGACCCTGTTGTGATCATTGACCCGGCTAGTCCAGAAAACAATGTGGCATCTCGTATAACGAAAGACGAACAAGAACAAATAGCTAAAGCTGCTGAAGCTGCCTGGGAAGCAGCAACATATGCATCTACTAAAAACGATGATGATCTCTGGAAAGAAATTTTCGGTGGCCGTTTCAAGACCAAGGATTAAAAATAATGAGCACTTATTCAAGCACTAGCACCTACACGGTTGCCGATGTTGAAGAGGTCATGTGCAGTGTCAAGGCTGATTTGATTATGATTGCTGGCTCGACCAAGGCGATGACTGAGTCCGATGCAGCAAACTATGCCCACGATATCGAAGTCTTGGCCAAGAAAAACTATCTTAAATTCGCTGATGTGACGCTTATGAACGGTTCCACTGAAGTCCGCGCAGTCAAATATGAGTTTCAGACTGAAGGTGCAACGGGAACAGGAAGGCCCGGCGGTGTATTGTGGCCGCTGACACCAAAAGATAAAGGCGGGTGGGTTCGTATCCATTTGCGCTATACCGATTCTTCATCGGCGGAAGAACGCGCGAAGCTTCCTCTGAAGATATCTTGGGTGCCAGCCTCAACCGATGTCGGTCACAAAGGACTAGCCTCTTCTGCTGGTCGTAACTATAGCAGTAATGGTTTTGGCACAAACAGAGAGGATTTTTCGTGAGTAACTCATCAGTATTCGAAGTAAAAACTAACCTTCCAACAGCCCAACTTGATGTTCAAGCACAGAAATTATTGGGTTTTGAGGGGCGCTATACGCGAGTTAAAAAACGCCTTCAGCTCATTTTACAGGCTAATGAACTGGACCGATGGAGCCAGACATATCACAAAAGAAAACTGGCAGTAATTGGACTGCTGGATGACCAGTACCCTTTGGCTATTTTCCATGGGGATGTAGGCACAGGCAAAACAGCTAACGCCGAAGCAATAGCTAACCGTTTAGCCCGTGATGCAAAACTCGAAGATGCCATTCTTTTTAAGCTGAGTAACAAAGTGCGCGGAACAGGCAAAGTAGGCGAAATGGGAACTTTGATTACTCAAGCTTTCGAAGAAATTACCAGATCTATCGGGCCGGGCAAGGGGCGCGCTTTTCTAATCATTGATGAAGGTGATTCTTTGGGAGCATCCCGTAGCCAGGATCATAGCCATCACGAAGATAAAGTAGGTGTCAACACTCTTATTCAATCTATTGATGGTATGCGTAAACATAGTGGACGTATTTTTGTCATACTTTGTACAAATCGGCTGAGAGCCCTTGACGCTGCAGTTATTCGCCGCGCTTCAATTGTGGAAGAGTTCACTCGACCTTCCGATACAGAACGCCATGAATTGTTCACAAAAGATCTAGGTGATATGGGATTTTCCCCAGTCGATGTACTAAAACTGGTTAAAGCGACTGCAGCGACAGATACTAAACCAGCTTGGACGTACTCTGATATCAGAACGCGTCTTTATCCAGCTGCTGTATCTTTAGCATTTCCTAATTCGCCACTAACAATTGAACATTTTTACCAAGCGGTTGCGGAGTTAGGCCCATCGCCGGTAATGGCGGGATAAATTAATAATGATTGCCGGAGGTCTAATGAGCAAAAAAAATGAAGTTTTTATCTCGGTCGACATCGAAACTTCAGGTCCTATTGTCGGTGAACACAGCATGTTGACGTTAGGGGCGTGCTTGGCATATCAGCCCGAAGTATCCTTTTCGGTAATGTTGAAACCGATTAGCAACGAATCGGTTGCTGATGCCTTAGAAGTCACAGGGTTGACAATGGCAGAAGCAGAAAAAAAAGGGTTGCCGCCAGTTGAGGCCATGTCACAGTTTGCTGCATGGATCTCCAATAACTTACCTAAAGATAGCACAGCAGTGTTTGTAGGATTAAATGCGCCGTTCGACTGGGGGTTTGTGAACTACTATTTTCTGAAATATCTAGAAAATAACCCATTTGGTTTCACTGCGTTGGATATCAAGGCCCTTTTCATGGGAGTCATGGGATGTTCATGGTATGAAACCAGATCCAGTGCGATTGATAAAATTGTGAGTCCAAGCCAAAAGGGAGATCACGATGCTCTTCACGACGCAAAATATCAAGCTGAACTATTCAGGTTAGTTTACGAATTAAGCAAAAAAAATAGTTAATATTAGTCAAATATCTGCGTAGGGTATGGTCGGTTATAGCCTGCGCAGATAACTGACTTGAATCAGCCCCAGAATAACTAAATTTTTTTGTGCTGGGTCAGGCGTTACAATAAACGTTACGTTAAATTTCTAATAATTTTTAAAAGGATGAAACTGTAAGAATAATGAATGATAAATTCTCAATTTCTTTCGAGCATGCCTGGAAATACTTTGAAATCCATACTCAACAGAGAATGACTGTGTTTAATTTTTATATTGCCATCATAGGGTTACTTGCTGCAGGTAGTGGTGTTTGTTTGCAGCAAGGCGGTAAATACAGTTATCTGGCATCGGCACTGGGATTATTTATAGTTTTTATTTCATTTATTTTTTATAAATTAGATGAGCGAGTTTCTTTGCTGATAAAAAAATCTGAAGTAGCTCTAAAAATATTAGAGGAAGAATTTAATGAACCAACAGCAATGATCTTTAAAAATGAAAGCATCGATAATTCTCTGAATAAATCTATACTTTCGACATGGACTTATGGAAGGTGCTTCCGAGTGTCATTTGGTGTAGTCGCAGGTACCGGGTTTATTCTTTTAATAGCCCCCATTGTTCCATTACTCCTCAAGTAATACTCATCAAACAAGAACGTGAGAGGCTCTCTCCTCAATCTAATTATATATTTGATGTAAGTTACAGGAAAATGCGTAAAGATGGATAATTGCACTTGACCTGACAGCACTGTAAAAAAGGACTAAAACTGTCAAAGCTCAAGACTATCCGGCCCTGCTCTACATTTTTATAGTGGTGAATCTTGAGCTAATTAACCAGCCTGCTAAAGGCTAATGTAGGTTTTTGTCCTTTAATTGCTGAAAAACGTGATTTACATCGCGATTTAAGCCAATCATATCATTAGGGGGCCTTTTCAAGGGCCCTATTTTTAATCCTCTGATAAAAATCATTTTATTTCAATGGAATACTAAAAGAATCGCATCCAGTCAGAGGAGCCAGATTTTAGTTTCGGGGCATCTTGGTGAGTCCGGAGACGTTTAGAAAACAAGACATTATCTTGACCCGGTTGACCTGAGAAGGTTTACCGGGTTTTTTGATATCCATAGTTTTTGGGGCTTAATCGGAGGCTTCACGGTTCGTTGGAAAAATGGAGCCCCCACGTATGGCATTAACCGATACAGCTATCCGCAAGATCAAACCCGTATCAGTATGCTGACATATAGATGTGTTCGGTTCAAACGGAGCGATCACACAAGCTTGCGAGGTGATGCCCCTGGTGGGAATCGCGACCGTCTCTTTCATCTGATTTCAGATATTTCCCGTGATCTTGATCCGTTCTTTCCCAAAAGATTGATTTCTTTCATTCGAAACAAGGCTGTACAATAAGTAAACCAAAATAGCAACTATAGAGTTTCTAATGGATACAGTAGAAGAACTAAATGGAACATACTTCTATGCAGGAAAATCCAATCTGACTGCTGCCGAACTTCTGTTTATGATTTTTTGTGAGAATACCGCAAGCCAGTTTGGGATTGGTGTTGCAGATTTCGGGGCCGTTGTTGCTCTGCTATCAGGTCGTAATAATCTCTGGACAAGGGCGAAACCCGCTGGAGCGACTAAAGGCACATCATACGCGTCCAGGACTGCACGTGCAGTGTTTAAAAAGTCAAAATTTCCCTTTGGAATATCCCTTCCGACATGGTTAGGCGGTTACACCCCATGGACAGCCAGACGTGTTATGGTTCGTAACATTGCGCCGTTTGTTGGACGTTCCATTCCTTTGATCGGGGAAATTATCCTTGCCGCAGATGTGTCACAAATAACATATCGCACTATACGCGACTACAATACCATTGCTCGGGGCAATGATAAGTTATGGTAGACAATATTGAACAGCAAGTTTACGAGCTTGTACGGCCTTATGCTGGCACATATCTTTTCAACATTAAGCAAGTGGAATTAACACCAGAGATTGACCTTGATACTGATCTGAGCATTGATGAACTTGAAGCCGAAGATCTCATGAATAAATTCTTCGAGAAACTCAATGTCGAGCGAGGTAACTTCAGAATAGAAACCTATTTTCCTAATCACCCTTTTTCATGGCATCCGTTCAAGAAAACGGAGCCTGTACCCGTCCCAGATTTCACTATCAGCATGCTGATCGAGTCAGCAAAAGCCGGGAAATGGTTATATGACTAATTGTAATGAACTTAACAAATGGCTGTACCAGTACCCTTCTTTTTGAGCGATGATGGTGGCGCTAAGATAGTTCTCTTTTCTTTTTAAAGGGTTCATGTTTACTGCTGCCACCCTTACGCTAACCCCTTTAGTTTCCTCCTTTGCTGTCATACTATCGAATGACGTGCCTCACCTGTGAACGCTAAGGAGAATAATATGGAAAATAAAGGCACAAACCTGACGCCCGAGCAGGCGCTGGATCGCCTGGAGGAGCTGTACGAGCAGTCGGTTAACGCGCTCCGTGAAGCCATCGCTGACTATGTTGATAACGGTACGCTGCCCGATCCCCACGCCAGGCTTAACGGACTGTTTGTTTATCCTTCGCTGTCTGTAAGCTGGGATGGCGCGACACCGAACCCGCCTAAAACACGCGCTTTTGGACGCTTTACTCATCCTGGCTGTTATACCACTACCGTTACGCGGCCTGCGCTATTTCGCGCTTATCTTCTGGAACAGCTTAACCTCGTTTACCATGATTATGGCGCGCATATTGCGGTGGAGGCCTCGCACCATGAGATCCCGTATCCTTACGTGATCGATGGCTCGGCTCTGACGCTGGATCGTTCTATGAGCGCTGGGCTAACGCGCCATTTTCCTACCACAGAACTGGCGCAGATTGGCGATGAGACAGCAGACGGTCTGTTCCACCCCGGCGAATTCTATCCGTTATCGCACTTCGACGCGCGTCGTGTTGACTTCTCGTTGGCCCGGTTACGGCACTATACCGGTACGCCGGTTGAACATTTTCAGCCCTTCGTTTTGTTTACCAACTACACCCGCTATGTCGATGAGTTTGTGCGCTGGGGATGCAGCCAAATTCTTGATCCTGACAGTCCCTATGTCGCGCTTTCCTGTGCTGGCGGAATTTGGATCACGGCAGAAACGGAAGCGCCGGAAGAGGCTATTTCCGATCTGGCCTGGAAGAAGCATCAGATGCCCGCCTGGCACCTGGTAACGGCAGATGGGCAGGGGATTACGCTGGTAAATATCGGTGTCGGCCCTTCAAATGCTAAAACGATCTGCGACCATTTGGCCGTGTTGCGGCCTGACGTCTGGCTTATGATTGGGCACTGTGGAGGGTTACGAGAAAGTCAGGCGATTGGCGATTATGTGCTGGCCCATGCCTACTTACGTGATGATCATGTGCTGGATGCCGTTCTGCCGCCTGATATTCCTATTCCAAGCATTGCGGAAGTACAGCGTGCGCTGTACGACGCTACCAAAGCGGTTAGCGGAATGCCCGGCGAAGAGGTGAAACAGCGACTGCGCACGGGAACGGTCGTCACCACGGATGATCGTAACTGGGAGCTTCGTTATTCCGCATCGGCGCTGCGATTCAACCTTAGCCGCGCGGTCGCGATTGATATGGAGAGCGCGACGATTGCAGCCCAGGGCTATCGCTTCCGCGTGCCTTACGGCACGCTGCTTTGTGTTTCTGACAAACCTTTACACGGTGAAATTAAACTGCCCGGGCAGGCAAACCGGTTTTATGAGGGGGCTATTTCAGAACATTTGCAAATTGGTATTCGTGCTATTGATTTACTACGCGCAGAAGGTGATCGTTTGCACTCACGTAAATTACGCACGTTTAATGAGCCACCGTTTCGCTAACGAAATGAGCTGTCGCCTGCTGTTGGACAGGAGTGGAAGAGGCGTATTTATGTGATATGAAAAGCGGCTGAATGAAGCCTTAGCGGGAGGCGATTTTGCATCCCGCCAAGGCCTTATTGTGCCGCGAGCTTCATCACCATCGCCGGATACCTGCCGCCGATAATCGCGTCTACGCCAGGAAACGCGCCGGAAGGCGAAAACATTGCGTCGTACTTCACGCTCCTTGAGCGCCTGACCCACAAGCCCGGATTAACAAGCAGATACCGACCGTGAGAAGCGGTCAGCTTAAAGGGGTGTCAGAAGGCTTGATACTGAGGATTTTCGCGTTGGGCAGGGATATAGGGTGGTCACGTCATTATCGAACTCATAGCGCCACGAGTGGCGCGCAAAGCTGGCGCACGTCGGTAAAGCGCACCAGCCGGTGCTCGCCGTTCCATTCAAATCGGTGCTCCCGGCACTGCGCCTTGCCCCAGCGGTCAGCGATGGGATTGCCGAACTCGCCGTACTCATAGTGGTGGTCTGCCCTGTAGCAGCAGGCGGTCGCCTTTGACTTTCGCCTGATGCTCGCCACCTTCGGGCGGCATGTTCATGCCCAGCAGGTTGTCGTCGTCGTCAAAGCTGAACTCCTCGTGCAGGGCGTTCCAGCGCGGGTCTTCCGGCAGGCGGTGTTGGGTCAACATTAATATCTTGCGGTAATCTCTGTGGGTTTGGATTCGAATTTACGTTAGTGCGTGTGACCGGTAAATCCCGCGACGATCTGCAGGCAGCGATGGCGCTGGTGCGCGGCGGCAATCTGGGCCAGCCGTTCCAGTTCAAAAACTTCCGCGATTGATTTTTCCCGCCCGCCGCCTTCCCGCATGTGAGAAAGGTGGCCGGGCGGGTAAATCGATTAAGGCGTGGCTTTTTTAGTCTCTGCGGCCTTGTTATACAACGCCTGAATCAGCGCCTGCTGTTCCGCTCCCGGTATGATACCCAATCTGTGAAAAATATTCCCAATCTGATAAAGCTGCTGATTACCGGTGTCGTCCTGGCGGGTAATCGACGCCTGCGTGGTTAATTTTTTCAGCGTAAAGGTAATATGTTCCTGACACTCGGGCGTGTTTTCAGCACAAATCTGGCGTAACAGCATCAGGTTTTTATTATCGACCCTATCTGCGTTAATCATCAATTCCCTTGCCTGACTCCACTGTTTTGCATTCATGTAGTGGTCGATCATCGCCTCCTCTTCGAGAGAGGGAACGTGCTGGTGTAACACCCGTTTGGCATTCACCGTGTCGTTGCCATAGCCGTAAAGCTCTGCAAGTCTTTGAAAGGAAAGCGACATATCTTCATCAGGCCAGGCTTTTGCCTGGCTGAGGTAAATCGCCTCGGCGCTGACGGCTAATTTTTGCGCTGCCTCAGGATGACCAATTTCTTTGAGTACTTCACCCATTTCATTTGTTGCATCTTCCCATTCGGCGAACGTCAGGGTTTGCGCCTCGGCGGAGAGGGTTGCGATATGCTTTTCCGCCACAGCATTCTGCTTATGCTGAAAGAGATTCTTCAGCGCTTTGATTTTGTACTCGTAGCAATACCTGTCGTCGTAGCAGGTATATTCCGGCGCGCTCATCAGCAAATCGATACGCTTATTCATCAGCGCAACATCATCAAGCTTGCTTAATAAATCAATCAGCTCCATTTCAATGCGCGGCGAAGGGGCAAAATTGAATATTTTATCGACCCGCGTCACATAGGTTGAAAGCGTCTCCTGATAATTCTGTGTCAGCTCGTTTTTCTTATAAAAAGAGAGCAATCCCGGTAATGAATACTGGAAATAGCTTCCTTTATTGCCGGTTGCTTTGCGCAATCTCGCAGACAACGCCATCGCCTTCTCTTTATTACCCGTGGCGTAATAGATCTCCATCAGGTCGAGATACTCCTGATAACGGTAGGCTTCAGCACTCGGTTGTTGAGCAATAGCCGTATCAAACATTTTCAGCGCGCTATCTGCGTAAACCAACGCCTTTGCGGTGTCGCCCTTGGCATGGTACTGCTTCGCAATAATAAGCAGCATTTTTAGCTGAGTATAAGGAACAACAATTTTATCAGCGTAATTTTCATTATAAATAGCGGCGGTTTTATCAGGCTCTGAGTGCCAGAATTCTAAAACCGTGGCTAAATAAAAATTCCTCGCGTCGGCATTTTTGCTAAGAAGGGCTAAGGCTTTTTCAGGCTGTTTGCGATTAACCCAGCCATCAACGTAGCTCTCGTAGGCGGTAATGCTCGACGGTTTATCGAGACCAATTTTGGACAGGAAAACCATCGCGGCATCCGGGCTATTATTTTCAGCGATCCACGAGGCCTCATGGTTTAGCGAAAACTTCGCATAATTCGATTGTGTGTCCAGCTTTTTCAGTAATGCATCCGCACGGCTCATCGGGCCGTACATAAACAGTTCCCTGTGTAATTCAAACCAGGCTGCCTGCGATTTAAAAGTGGTGTTTTCATTTAAAGGGACGGCATTTTGCAGTTTCTGTTCGACAACTGACCAGACATCAGGCGATTGCTGACTTTGTGCAACGCTCTGATAAGAGTAAAAAACCGTGGCGGCTGTGAGTAATGTGGCGAATTTAAATTTCATAGCAACGTGTATCCTTTCAGTTCCGTTTGAATAGCCTCTTTACAGCAAATTCATATTTACTTAGTTTGAGGCGTTAATTCCTTTAAGGCTGCCAGTGCAGGTTTGACGCCGCCTTTTACCGCCGCTGTAAGATGAAGTTTGGCTTTGTTGAGGTCTTTCTCAACGCCATCACCATTCCTGTACATGAGTCCAAGGTTATAGTGCGCCTGAGCATTTCCCTGGTCAGCGGATTTTTTAATCCACTTATAGGCTTCCGGCAGGTTTTTCGGCATTCCTTCGCCGATAAGATTTAAATATCCCACTTCTAACTGCGCATCACTTTCGCCAAGCTCTGCCGCTTTGAATAAATAGGAGAGATATTTTTTGCTGTCTTGCGCTACGCCATCACCGTAGTTGTACGCATAGGCCAAAAAGAGAAGCGCGCCGGGATGATTTTGCTCTGCGGACTGAGTTAACCATTTCATCGCCGCATCGTAGTTTGTGCATTCAAACTCATACTTACCTAAATGATATTGCGCAGTGCTGTCACCCTGCTTTGCCTTATTGGTGACGTCAGTCGGCGCATATAGCTCTGAAAGCTCTTTATCGTTGTGGTAACAACGGATGTATTTTATGCCGTCTTCATCATAGGCTTCTTCTGTACCTTCCTTGTCGCCATCGACATAGGGCAGCGCACTTAAGACCTTACCCGTACGATCGTTAAACTCTCTTTTCAGGCCGTTTCTTTCATCATTAGCAAACATAACCTCTTCAACAAGTTTACCGGTACGTTCGCTCCAGCGGCGATCGGCTCCCTGCTTTTTATCGTCTTTATATTCGGTGGTATAGGTGAGTTTGCCCTGTTCATTCCAGTGCTTAGCGTCCCCATTTAGCATACCGTTTTTATAGGGATAGACTGATTCGCGGTGACCATTTTCGTACCACTTTTCGGAATCCCCGTCTAACACATCATGTTTATACATTTTGGATGAGGCAGGCTTTCCGTTGCTGAACCATTCTTTGACCGCACCATGTTTACGGCCTTCACTATCAAAAGAGGATTCTTCTTTGGGATGCCCATTTCCATACCAGCTCTGAGCAGAAAGCTGTTTGCCATTTTTATAGGTCGCTTTAGAAAGGAGTTTGCCCTCTTCACTGTATTGTTCGAACGTTCCGTCGTTTTCACCTTGGTTATTTCTGTGGTAAACACCACGAATTTTACCGGTAGAATAATATTCCGTACTAGTGCCGACAATGGTGCCTTTACTGTATGAATATTTCCCCTTTATTTTCCCATCAGGGAAATATTCAAATGCCGGGCCTTCCAGTTTCTGATTTAAATAGCTGTGTTTTTGTTTTAAAACGCCGTTATCATAAAAATGTGGGCATTCGCCATCTTTAATTTTACCTTGGGCAAAGTAACGTTTACTTTCAACGGCTCCGTTTTCATGGTATACGATGTATTCCCCTTCGGGTTGACCATCTTTAAACGTCAGCGTTTCCGCTATTTTGTCTTTTTCATCAAAGTAAGTTTCAGCTTTTCCGTCACGCTTATTTTGTGCATTATAATGATAAATACTTTTGAGATTGCCGCTTTCATAGAAAGATTTAAATACAGAAACACGTTGTCGGTTAGCGAAGTTTTCTTCGTTGGTATAGCCTTCAAAGGCTATCTGTTTACTCTGCATCACCTCCCCTGTTTCTTCTGAGGATTCCAGATACCAGCCGGTGACTTTCCATAATTTTTTCTCTTTATCATAGGGGAGGGGCATATGGACTACTGTTGTTGCCTGACGTTTAACCGTCGGTTGCAGTTCATCATCCAGCCACAAGTCAGACGATCTTTTCATGTATTCGGCACCGCACAGCGCTTCGGTACATAGCTCGATTCCAGTCAGCATGGGCGTGCCGCCAGCATCGCACTGATCGACCGTCAGGTAAAAATAACGGTCATCGAGAATAGCCGGTCTTAAACTGCGTATTTTATTAATATATTCTTCTGTCGTCAGTCCCATTGATTCTGCGCGCGCAGAAAGGGTATTAGTATTACAGGGTGTTTTATCTTTAAAATAATAACGGTCGGCGAGTAAAAGTTTCAGGTCACTGCTAATGGCGGTTTTATTAAAATCGATATTTACAATTTTGGAGATGAAACTAACGGGTTTGGATTCTGTACTGGGGGATTGTTTTGCACATATATTCGCGCAATATAATGAAACTATAATTGTTATGAATGTTTTCTTCAAGATGTTCTCCTTGTATGAATAATAACTTCCTGAAACTTATTTCATGCTATAGAAACAAAGAGTTAATGTAAAGGATGCGAGGAGCATATTCTGGCAGGAGAGAGTTTGCTTCAGTTACCAGTAAGAATAATTTAAGTATTACGAGCGCGTTGTTTTTAATTTGGTAATAACGCGCTGATGATTATTAACGATTATATACCCAATAAACCTCAAGATGCGGGAGTGAGCACCTGAAAGTGATCTTTAATTCGGGATGTCAGTGAGTCCGCTATATCCGGCAGCGTCTGGTTAAAAAAGACAGATATTGCGTCCCTGAACTCTCGCGTACTGCTGAAGTAGCGATTATTCCGGGCATGTTCGTTCATTAATTTCCACATTCGTTCTATCGGATTCAGGTTTGGACTGTAAGGGGGAAGGTAATGCAGCCTGATATTTACCACCTCCGCCCAGTCTTTCACTAACTGTGAACTGTGGTAACCTGCTCCATCCGCTGCTCGCTCTTAGCCAACTGTCAAATTTGCCCATACACCTGCGCCACATACCGCCCACGCCCGTCCCCATGCCCCAGATCCATCGCCAAAATTGCCAGCGCTTCTTTCCTGTTGAACCCCTGCGCCAGATAGTGACTAATGGTATCCTGCGCCCACGCATAACGCAGGGAATGCGGAGAATATGCGCCAGTCAGACCAATACGCGCCGCCTGGTTGTGCCAGTAGTCCATCGCGCTTTTCAGATCCGGTTTGTCGATCAGTCGGCCATGACGGCTTTCTGCAATAGCCAGCGCATTATCCAGCGCTTTTCTGACAGCTATAGTATCCAGAATCACCGTTTCGCGGGGCCGTCCGCCTTTGGTGCCGAACACCACGGTTAAGCGCGTATCGCTGCGTTCAATGGCCTGTTTCCACGTTTTCAGCGATTGCACGCTCTGCACCGCTTCCTGTGAACGTAAGCCCATCAGCCTCGCCAGTTCCAGCGCAGCCGCCAGACCTGGATCTTTTACACGGGCCATTTCCAGCACATGGCGACAATGCTCCGGCGTAATAGCCCGTCGCGTACCGTTGCGCGATGCACCAGACAGCCCCAGCGATTTATTAGTCAGCCACTCATGCTCTGCCACCTGTTTACGCCCGGCCTGTTGCAGAACAGCGCGCAGCGAGGCCATTTCATTTTGCAGCGTGCGTTTGCCGATCCCCTGCGCCAACCTTTCATGAATATAGCTTTCAATGTGGCGCACCTTAATCTGCGCAACCCGCTGGATATGGACGTTCAAAACCCGTAAGTGGTGATCGAAACGCTGCACGATATGAATGCGATCGTTCACCGTTTTATGGCTACCGCCACAGTGCTTTGCCAGTGCCTTCATTTCACCACCTAACTTGCCCATACACTTCTCCTGTGATTTTGAGAACACAAACAGTCTCCGGCGTATGCTTTTTGGCTGCGCCAGAACGATACCTTTACGCCGGAGTGGCAGTTTGTTGAGGTATAGGGAGTTTCAGACTGTACGCGGTACAGGCTGCCTGTATGAGCAGAAATTCTCCGGGGCATCATGCCCCCCCTCGGTATCGATCTTTTTCTCTTCTTTCTTGCTGACAGCGGCCCCAAAAAGGCGTGTCAGTTTCGGGAATGAACGCCGGAACCCCGAAAACAGGGGCATGGCGCGGTGTAGTGGTTGTGCGTCACTTTGTCGCTTTGCGCGACGAAAGCGACGCACTGGTCGAGTGCAGTACGCGAAAGATCGCAGACTCTGGTGTTATTTTACGGTCACGCGGCAGCAAAGCCGGACGTCTTTGCAGGCCGCAGCCCGTAAAGTAAAAGGCGTTGATGTGGTAACGGGTGCCGGGTGGAATCGCTTCCGTCACGGTGCAGCATTGACCAGAGATCTGGCGCAGGTACCATCGAGATACTCTTTCAGTTCTTTGGTACCGAACGTGTCGATAGCCCGCTGAGCTGCGCCGAGATTAGACGCCAGCTTGTCACCGCCAATGTCTTTATCGGCTTTAACTGCCGCAGCCCAGTCTTCTGTTTGCTTCTGCCATGACTCCGCTTGCTGTTGTTGCACTCCCGCCAGCACTTTCGGATAGACGTCCACCAGCTTCTGCGCCTGCTCTTGCGTCAGGTTCAGTTCACGCGCCACTGGTTCGAACTGCGCCAGCGCGCTGGTATCGAGTTCCTGACCTTCAGGGGCGGTGAACGCGTATTTCTCCGGCGCGCCGGGCGGCGTTTCTTCTTTCGGTGGAGTGGGCTTATTGGGATCGGCGGGTGGGTCGTGTGGTTTTTCAGAAGCGGGACCATCTGACGGTGGATCGGCGGGTGGATTTTCTGACGGTTTTCCTGTACCCGGATCGGTCTGCGTGCCGCCAGCGGTATCGGTTAATGCCATAGGAGGGGGCTCTATTTACTCAACGAACCGTGAAGCCTCCGATTAAGCCCTCAAGAAACTATGGATGTCAAAAAACCCGGCAAACCTTATCAGGTCAACCGGGTAAAGATAAGTTCTTGTTTTTTAAACGTCTCCGGACTCACCAGAATGTCCCGAAACTAAAATCTGGCTCCTCTGACTGGACTCGAACCAGTGACATACGGATTAACAGTCCGCCGTTCTACCGACTGAACTACAGAGGAATCGTGTGAACGGGGCGCATAGTAACGATGTGCGATCGGCTTGTCAAAGGGGGAAATAAGGTTGCGCGTTTGTTTGCTGACAAAAACAACAAAGCGTTGAAGTTTTGATCTAATTTCTACTTTGCCCCGGCATGGCGCAACTTTGTCTGTAATTGCACAAGTCAAATGCTGTGACCTTACCGCAATGGCTATGTACCAGCGTCTGATGAACCGTGAAAAACTGGCAGGCACTTGGCAAATAATTCTGAGACATAACGCCGTAGAGATTAAGGGCAGGGAGTAGAATGAACTTTAGACGTGAAATATTTTGTGAAAATGGTTGATACAGGCAGTCTGACGCCGGTAGCGGAAATGGCAGATAAATTTCTGGTGCAGGCGAAAAGATTTCCGTCAATATCATAGGCAGAATTATGGCGCATCAGCTTTTGGCGACGACACGGGACGAGCGGGTTTTATCGCGCTTTTCCTGAAGGATTTTTTCATCAGCCTGTTTTTTGCGTTCGGGTCAATCCCCTGAGCCAGCAGCCTTTTGGCCTCGTCACGGCGTTGTCTGGCATCAGCAAGCGATATAGCAAGGTAAACCCCAATAGAAAACACCTTCTGTTTGCCATCGAAGCGATAGCCTGACTGCCAGTATTTTGAATCGATAGAGGCCAAACCCGTCAGGGAGCTTGGCGGCCTTTTCCGCTGGTCTGGCATTTTTTACTTTAGTATCAGTCAGTGACATGACGGTTCCCTCCGCGTGCTGGTAAAACGCAAATCGAACCAGCTTTACCAGCAAAAGGGTATGGCTTCGAGTGGTTTTTAGTAAACGAGAGTGAACCTGAAGAAGGGGTTAATCAGTTGATATAAATGCAGAAAGCAGACGTCAGTGAACGTCTGCTTCCCTTAATTTGGCTCCTCTGACTGGACTCGAACCAGTGACATACGGATTAACAGTCCGCCGTTCTACCGACTGAACTACAGAGGAATTGTTTCAACGAGGCGCATAATACTGGGCCGACTATAACGTGTCAACAGTAAAATTAACGCGCCAATTCAATTGGTTAATTAACCCACAAAGTGAGGAATTAATGTTCGGATTCCTCGCCGTAGTCGCCTTCGGCAGCGCTTACCCGTAAGCGCTGAGAAGGATCCTGGCGATAGAACTGGCAAAAACGCTGCCATAGTGCCGGGAAACGTGGAGCAAACAGTTCTGGCGCGCTGAAAAAATACTCTGACAACACGGCAAAACATTCTGCGGGGTCGGTGGCGGCATAGGCATCTATACTGGCAGCGCTTTCGCCAACAAGATCGATTTCATCCTGAATATTATTCATTGCCGCGTGGAGATCGTGTTCCCAGCCAGCCACATCGCGCAACGGGATGAAAGGGATGCCGCTGGCGCGATCGCCATTACGCATATCCAGTTTGTGCGCGACTTCATGAATAATGAGGTTGAAACCCGAAGCATCGAACGAGTCCTGGATATCCAGCCAGTTCAGAATGATGGGCCCTTGTTGCCAGCTTTGCCCCGACTGTACGACACGCTGGCTGTGCACCAGACCTATGTCATCTTCCCATTCATCATCTACCACAAAGGGCGCGGGATAAATGAGCACTTCATGAAAACCATCAAGCCACTCAATACCGAGCTCCAGGATCGGTAAGCAAAAAATTAACGCAATACGTGCACTTTTTAACGAGTCGAGCTCAAATCCCTGTAGCGCTACCAGTCTTTTCTGCTGCAAAAAACGTTCGGCTAGCGCAATAAGCCGAGCCTGTTCTTGCGCGGTGAGGTTTACCAGAAGAGGTATAGCTAGCGCATCATCCCACGGCCAGTCTTCGTTCTGGGTTATTTCTTGTGCTTTCCAGGGCCACTTAATCATCGTTTTGCTCGTAAACTCGTCACTTGAACAAAATTACCCGAATAGGGTCTGTTAAAATGCCAAATTACCTGGCATCATTGCAATATACGGAGAGATGCCGGAGCGGCTGAACGGACCGGTCTCGAAAACCGGAGTAGGGGCAACTCTACCGGGGGTTCAAATCCCCCTCTCTCCGCCAATCATTCAACAAAATCAATCACTGACAAAGCGTTTTTGATTTCGTCATACATAAATCCCTGCATTAAAATTTCTTTCACTCGCTCGATTTTTCTTACTACTGATGCTGTTTTTTACCATTTTGCTGCGCGTCGGGCATCCACTTTTATCTTCTTTAGCTCACAAGCTCACACTCTTTTGCAACGCCCATCTCACATCTCTGGTGACAAAACAGTTTAACTGCCGTTGCTTCACACGGATCTTGTAAGGGTATCTTAAAGGAAATGGATTGCTGGAGGATGGAGGAAAAGAGGCGAAATCATTTTCAGTGGTGATACCGCCTCCCCTGGACATGAGCTTGCCAGAACCTACGCGGTAAATCCTACGACACGAAGCCACGCGCAATTTTATGCGAAAACGCTGGCAATAGCCTTGCTGACTGATGCAAGCTATCTAAAATCGCTTGAAGATGACATCATGCAAAACAATCGCTTAAAAGACTCACCTGTTGATAAGCATGTTGAGGACGAAAAGAAGAAGAAAAATGCAGCCAGGTAAAAAGGGTTACGTTCGCCGTAAGCGAACGTGATCGCATCCAGCCTTAACGAACCTTTTTCCGTTCATCTCCCTTCATGTTTTTCAAAAAACCCTTTTATGAATGCCCCTAAAACGTCATACGCGAATTCGCTATTATTGTTCCCGTCGCGACAACATAGAGATTACGTAAAAAAACAGAGGGCAGACATTGAAAAATATTGGAAATAACGTAAAACGATTTGTCCGTGTTTTTTATCTGTCATTTAAACTTACAGAAATGGCTGTACTGCTATCAGTATAAAGATAATTTCAGTTGTCCAGATAAATCATTTTTAAAACTATTTGTATTAACAGAGTTTATTCATTTGTTGAATGGATGCGTGCTCGTTTGGTCTTGTCATCTTGACGCTTTGAGATCACATATTCTATTCTATCATAGACAGCAGGTGAAATTAGCTGCTGGGATCGATTTTTGATTAATAAAATACTGGATGGAACCACGATGCAATTACCAGAACAGGATGAGTTTTTTGATTTTTTTGCTGCCAATGATGATGAACAAGCCTCTTTAAGGCGTAAGTTTTTTTTGGAGAAACATAAAGAGCCGTGGCTGTCTGAGTCTGCATTAGAGGACTACCAGGCGCTGTTTATGAGTATCTACGGAATTAATATTGACTGGAAAGAGGGAACTTTTAGCCTGCTTGAGGCACTTTCAGATAATCAGAAAGAGAAGCCTGTCACGGTCAAATTCGATTATGATAGTGAGATTGAAACAGCAACGATAAATTTGGTTGATGCGCAGTATATGTTTCATCACTACCCAATGGGAAGTGATGGTTTTGATACAGAACTGGTGCGCATTGAGCATATATTGGCTAATAATGGATATACTTTGCGGGTATATCAGAACAGCATTTTTAGTGATACATTATCGTTCTTACTCATTCCGTCAGATGAGTGGAAACGTGTTGAACAGCATTATAGTCCAGAGCATATTTCTGCATACTTCGTTCCGTATGGAAAACAACTTGTTATTCCTGAGGTTGCTGCTCCAGTCGTAAATTATGTGCCATCCGTTAAACAAGAGGCATCAAATGTCCCTGCGTTGTTTAATGCTCGGGGTATCCGTGTTTATTTTTTAAGTATAATGCTAATCGCATTTGCAATTTATATTTTGTGGAATATCCTGACGAAAATAGAACCTTTATCATCAGGCCAACCTGCTGGCTGTGAAAATGTACAAAATTTATACTCAAAATTACGTCCAGAAGTAGCCGAGCCATTAAAAGAAAAAATGCGTAAGAGTTTGGGCTGTAAATGATAAATTTTCAGTTTAAGAAAATTACACTAATGGATAGCTAATAGAGATATATTTAATTTGATATTGTGTTATCGAAATAGTAATAACAGAATATATACATATTTTTGTGGTGGTGGATGAAGCGATTTTTATCTTATTTGTACAGGAAAAGAAAAAGAGTTTTTTAGCTACCATGACTCTTATTAATTTTGTTGCCGCAAATCAAAAAAACTACGCTTTTAATTTGTTGTCAGTGTTTATCATGGTGTTCTGGTCAGTTATCCTTATTTCCAATATGCAAACTGATATTAATCATAATGAAAAATAAAACTATTTTTTGTGTCTGTTATATTTTTAGTAAATTCATGAAGCTCGCTGTACTCCATCGGGATTCACAGTGATGTCACTCGCGGCGACTTAACGCCGTCGTCCTCGGTCATCGTCGCACCCGGCCTGTTGCCCGAAATGTTCCCCTGTAGACATGGGCGCTGGGCAGAAGATTAATTGCTGTGAGGGAAACGCGCTGGCGCGTGGCGATAACTTACGCTGCGGGACTGTCGACGCTGTACAGAAAATCTGGCCTCCAGGCTGGCTTAAATATGCGCACATGACAATACAACCGGAAAATTTACAAAACCCATAATTTGAACTGAGAGAGAAACTTACAAACGAAGCGACGAAGATTTAAACAGCCGTAGCGACTCCGGTATCTTGCGCGCATGTTCAAATAATACTACTGTATATAAAAACAGTATTCGAGGTATGGATTATGGAATTTTTCAGACCTACAGAGTTGCGCGAAATTATTCCTCTCCCATTTTTCAGTTACTTAGTGCCGTGTGGATTCCCCAGCCCCGCAGCGGACTACATTGAGCAGCGTATCGATCTTAATGAGTTGCTCGTTTCTCATCCCAGCTCAACATATTTTGTCAAAGCCACGGGTGATTCAATGATTGAAGCAGGCATCAGCGACGGCGACCTGCTGGTGGTGGATAGCTCACGGAACGCTGACCACGGTGACATTGTAATTGCGGCAATTGAAGGAGAGTTCACCGTAAAACGGTTGCAGTTGCGCCCGACAGTGCAGCTAATCCCCATGAACGGCGCCTATCGACCTATACCTGTCGGCAGTGAAGACACGCTCGACATATTCGGGGTGGTGACCTTTATCATTAAAGCGGTCAGTTGATTATGTTCGCGCTCTGCGATGTTAATAGCTTTTACGCCTCCTGCGAAACGGTCTTTCGTCCTGATTTATGTGGCCGACCGGTGGTGGTGTTATCAAACAATGATGGCTGCGTTATCGCGTGTAGCGCCGAGGCGAAACAGCTCGGTATCGCACCAGGTGAGCCATACTTCAAACAGAAAGAACGCTTCCGGCGATCCGGTGTTGTTTGCTTCAGCAGTAATTACGAGCTTTACGCTGATATGTCGAACCGGGTAATGACCACACTCGAGGAGATGGTGCCGCGGGTAGAAATTTACAGCATTGATGAGGCTTTTTGTGATCTGACGGGGGTACGAAACTGCCGGGATCTGACAGATTTCGGGCGCGAGATAAGAGCGACGGTCCTGAAGCGCACGCACCTGACTGTCGGTGTAGGCATTGCCCAGACGAAAACCCTTGCCAAGCTGGCTAATCATGCTGCGAAAAAGTGGCAGCACCAGACCGGCGGGGTGGTTGACTTGTCGAACATCGATCGCCAGCGTCGGCTGCTGGCCCTGATACCCGTAGAGGATGTCTGGGGTGTCGGCAGGCGCATCAGTAAGAAGCTCAATGCCCTGGGCATCAAGACTGCTCTCGATCTCTCTGAACAAAGTACCTGGATCATCAGGAAACACTTCAATGTCGTGCTGGAGCGTACCGTGAGAGAGCTTCGCGGAGAGCCATGTCTGGAGCTTGAAGAGTTTGCGCCGGCAAAGCAGGAAATCGTTTGTAGCCGCTCTTTCGGCGAGCGGGTCACAGACTATGAGGAAATGCGCCAGGCTATTTACAGCTACGCTGCGCGCGCGGCAGAAAAACTCCGCGGCGAGCACCAGTACTGCCGTTTCATCTCAACATTCGTCAAAACATCCCCCTTTGCCCTGAACGAGCCCTACTACGGTAACAGCGCCGCGGTGACGCTTCTCACCCCCACGCAGGATTCACGCGACATTATCAATGCGGCTGTGAAATGCCTGGATAAAATCTGGCGCGACGGCCATCGCTACCAGAAAGCGGGGGTGATGCTGGGTGACTTCTTCAGTCAGGGCGTAGCGCAACTCAACCTTTTCGACGATAACGCGCCGCGCGCCGGTAGTGCGAAGTTGATGGAAGTACTGGACCATCTTAACGCAAAAGACGGGAAGGGGACGCTGTACTTCGCCGGGCAGGGGATGTCGCAACAGTGGGCTATGAAGCGAGAAATGCTTTCGCCTCGGTACACCACAAGATACTCTGATCTACTGCGTGTTAAGTAACTTGTGCGATCAATGCCTGAGATAGTTGCCAAATCATCCCCGTTCTCTAACCGGTTTTGGTCACACAAGATCACAGGAACCTCTCACGATGAGGCGCATGTATCCTGGTTTACGACATCAGGAAATGTGGCGCATTTATTGCCAGGTAGGCGTTGTGAGACGTCACTTATTTACGCCAGGTTTCAGCCGTAGCGACGGGCATGGATAAAAAGAGTATGGCAATCAGCGTGATAATGCTAAAAAACAATTAATATTTTTTTAACAAAACTAAAGCTTGCTATGTGAAGTTAACCATGCGTTAATGGTTGTGCGGTTTGATACAAACTTATCTGAAGTAGTGATTGTAATATTTCTCATCATTTGTTCCTCTTGAGATCTCCTTTAGGTTTTTTTCTCTCTGATAATTTTCTTCAGGCCATTTTGCCCAAGGGCTCATTCAAAAGGTAACAATATTATGACGACGAAAATCACTGGTTTAGTAAAATGGTTTAACCCTGAAAAGGGCTTTGGTTTCATTACGCCTAAAGATGGCAGCAAAGATGTGTTTGTGCATTTTTCCGCCATTCAAAGTAATGAATTCCGCACTCTGAATGAAAATCAGGAAGTGGAGTTTTCAGTAGAGCAGGGACCAAAAGGTCCATCAGCGGTTAACGTTGTGGCGCTTTAAGGTATCTGATATTACTAATAAAATTCACTTCCGGTGTCCATGTTGCCATGGTTCACAATACAGAACATCGACATTCGATGTTACTGAGCAAAACCCATTTGGCGCGAAATGTATTTTTTGTAAGTCAACCATGATCACTTTTGATAATGTTGGATTATACATTCGCTCAGGACAGGTTCCGCCAGATTTTAGAAAATAATTCATATTAGCTCCGTACCGGAGCTTTTTTATGCCCGATGATTATCATCTATAGACGCTGACATCCATCATCTATAGTGGCATTTACCTTTCCCCAAAGGTGTTATTTCTCTTGCAGACAGCGCCTGAAAAGAGCGACGTTGTCTTCATCTATCCGATGAAGCCAGGTCACCTGTCTTTGCGCCGTTATCCGTTATTTAATTCTTGCCCTATAATAACAAGCCCGCGCTAAGCACGGGCTTGAATAACATAAAGCGTCTTAGAACTGGTAGACCAGACCAACACCTACGATATCATCGGTTGCAATACCGTTGCTTGCGTAGAAGTCATCATCTTCGTCCAGCAGGTTGATTTTATAATCAACGTAGGTGGACATATTTTTGTTGAAGTAGTAAGTCATACCGACGTCAACATATTTAACCAGATCTTTGTTGGTGTAACGCCAGTTGCCACGATGGACTTCCTGACCGCCTAAATCTTTGCCCTTAGACTGCAAGTAGGCGATGGACGGACGCAGACCGAAATCGAACTGATACTGCGCAACCACTTCAAAGTTCTGGGTTTTGTTAGCAATACCGCCATTATCTTCGCCATTACCGCCGCCATAATAGGTCATGTTGCGGGTTTCAGCGTACATCGCCGCCAGGTAAACATTGTAGGCGTCATATTTGGCACCTACTGTCCAGGCTTCAGCGGTTTCACCACCAGCATAGTTGTTGCGCTCATTCATGCCGTCGCCATAACCACGAGCAACCTGATTGTCCGTACGGTCAGAGGAAGAGTAGGCCGCACCCAGGCTTAACCCGAAGTCAAAGTCATAGGAGGCAGACATACCGAAACCGTCGCCGTTTTCACGGGCCAGTTTGCGGCTGCCGCCGTTACCTGTACCTTCACCAGCACCGCCGTTTTCATTATTACCCTGGTACTGCAACGCGAAGTTCAGGCCTTCCACCAGACCGAAGAAGTCGGTATTACGGTAGGTGGCAACGCCGTTGGTTCTGCCCAGCATATAGACATCGGTCTGGGTATAAGTATCACCGCCGAATTCCGGCAGCGCATCGGTCCAGGCTTCAATGTCGTAGATAACACCATAGTTACGGCCATAATCGAAAGAGCCGTACTCGCCGAATTTCAGACCGGCAAAGCCCAGACGAGTCCAGGAGTTTGCACCTTCGCCTTCGGTGGTGTTCACCTTAATGTTGTATTCCCACTGACCATAGCCGGTCAGCATATCGTTGATCTGCGTTTCGCCTTTAAAGCCAATACGGGCGTAGGACTGGTCGCCATCGTCGCCTGCATTGTCAGAGAAGTAACGCAGACCATCAACTTTGCCGTACAGGTCGAGTTTGTTGCCATTTTTATTATAAACTTCAGCCGCATTTGCTGCGCCTGCCACTAATAACGCCGGGACAAGCAGTGCCAGAACTTTTCTGTTCATTATGTATTCCCTTATGATAATAATTTATATGAATATGTAGCCACTTCAACAAAACTACAAATTGATACTATTCTATGAAGTTCATGGAATTTAAAAAATAACATGTAACAAAGCTATTTAAAATATTTCAATTTGTTTCCGTTTGGTTTTTTATAATACTGGCTATATAAGTAACTAAGAATATATATTCTATAATTATCATTTTTTATCAATGAGTTATGTGTTTTGATTTGATGGTTGCTGGTGTGAATATAATTTGTTTTTTATATGTATTTGAAGCTTTGATTATGAAAAAGCATAAAAAAAACCGGCATAAATGCCGGTAATGTGGGTAATGATAAAATAAATGATAAAAGGCTAATAACCGAATCATTCTGACACTTAATGCTGATAAAATAAAACGCTATCGCGGTGCGTAAAAATAAGTTGTTCTGGTGATGGGTTATTCTGCATCAGAGTGCGATTCAATCACCATTCCCTTATTTAACAGCAGGTTCAGCGCCAGACGCAACATTAACTGAGAATAAACTATTTGTGGAATGAATAACCAGAACAGGTGGATAAGGTATTTCATGGTCGAAATGTGACTAATGTCACATTATAATGTAATTAATGTCATATGACTTACATCACAAAAGCGGAGTAAAGTTTGAGTACCAGGGAGGACAACGCCACCCGTAGCATGGGCGGTAAATTAGCGTTATGGGTTTTTTATACCTTTTGCGGCTACTTCATCTGGGCGATGGCGCGTTGCGTGTGGCTGATGTCCGCCATACAAACCGAGCCGGTTCTCGGCCCAATCAGCACTCCTGGCAGCGCAACGGAAAAATGGCTTAACGCGCTTTCGCTGGGCGTCGTCTGGCTTATTCTGGGGAGTATTGCCTGGTACACCCGGCCTCGCAAAAACAGGGGGTATCCCGCCGACACTCAGCCAGAAACGCGCAAGCACGCAAGGATGTAAAGTGGCGGCGGATATGTCAGGATAGCGAACCCTGTGCTCAGGCATGTAATAAAAATGGTCTGCTATAAAGAGAGGGCGTATGGACTCAGGATACTGGCAATCGCAGTTTGAAGACTGGCTACGTCACCACCACCAGGAACAGGATGCCGCCCATGACATCTTCCATTTTCGTCGTGTTTGGGCAACCGCGCAAACGCTGGGGGAAAACGTTCCTGTCGACTGGCTGGTGGTGCTATCGGCATGTTATTTCCATGACATCGTCAGCCTGGCGAAAAATCATCCGCAGCGGCATCGTTCTTCCATTCTGGCGGCGGCAGAAACCCGGCGTATTTTTCTGCGGGATTTTCCTGACTTTCCGGCAGAAAAACTGACGGGCATTTGTCATGCTATCGAAGCGCATAGTTTCAGCGCAAAAATTGCGCCTACCACGCCAGAGGCAAAAATCGTGCAGGATGCAGACAGGCTGGAGGCGTTGGGCGCCATTGGTCTGGCGCGGGTCTTCGCGGTCTCCGGCGCGCTGGGCGTCGCGCTGTTTGATGCCGACGATCCCTTTGCCGACAGACGGCCTCTTAACGATAAGCAATTCGCGCTCGACCATTTTCAAACCAAGCTGCTGAAACTGCCGCTGACGATGCAGACCGAACGGGGCAAGTACCTGGCGCAGCGTAATGCGGATTTTCTGGTGTCGTACATGGCGAAACTGAGCGCTGAGCTGAAAGGCGACTATGAAACACGGGATGAGGCGGTCATCCAGATGTTTGCTACGCATCAGTAACCCCTGCCGCTGAAACGTAAACCGCGTCATTTTATGTTAGTCTGTCGGCAATTATTTTTGGCCGGTTAAATGTATGCAGGAAAATATTTCAGTAACACACGCCCGGAACCTCATCGCCGACGACGCCGGAAGCGAGATCCAGGCGATGCTGAGTCAATTGCTGGAAATCTACGATGTTAAAACGCTGGTGGCGCACCTTAACGGCTTGGGCGAGCAGCACTGGAGCCCGGCCATCTTCAAGCGCGTAATGATGAACGCGGCATGGCATCGCTTGAGCGACAATGAACTCACCTGTCTTAAAACAGGGTTGCCGACGCCGCCAGCGCATCATCCGCATTACGCCTTTCGTTTTATTGATCTCTTCGCGGGCATCGGCGGCATTCGCCGCGGATTTGAAGCGATAGGCGGACAGTGCGTGTTTACCAGCGAATGGAATAAGCACGCGGTACGGACATATAAAGCGAACTATTTTTGCGATCCGCTGCAACATCGCTTTAATGAAGATATCCGCGATATCACATTGAGCCACCGGGAAGGGGTCAGCGATGATGAGGCGGCGGAACACATTCGCCAGCATATTCCGCAACATGATGTCCTGCTGGCGGGCTTTCCCTGTCAGCCATTTTCTCTGGCGGGCGTTTCCAAGAAAAATGCGCTGGGCCGCGCCCACGGCTTTGCCTGCGAGACTCAGGGGACGTTATTTTTTGATGTCGTAAGAATTATCGACGCTCGCCGCCCCGCGCTGTTTGTGCTGGAAAATGTGAAAAACCTTAAAAGTCACGACCAGGGCAACACCTTCCGCATTATTATGCAAACGCTCGATGAACTGGGATATGACGTGGCGGATGCCGCTGACAATGGCCCGGACGATCCGAAAATTATCGACGGGCAGCACTTTCTTCCTCAGCATCGGGAACGTATTGTGTTGGTGGGATTCCGTCGCGATTTAAACCTGAAAACCGATTTTACGTTACGCAATATCGCCCGTTGTTATCCACCGCGCCGTCCGACGCTGGCAGAACTGCTGGAGCCCGTCGTCGAAGCCAAATATATCCTGACGCCGGTGCTGTGGAAATATTTATATCGCTACGCGAAAAAGCACCAGGCGCGGGGAAACGGTTTTGGCTATGGCATGGTTTATCCTGACAATCCGGAAAGTGTGGCGCGCACGTTATCTGCTCGCTACTACAAAGATGGCGCCGAAATTCTGATCGATCGTGGTTGGGATATGGCGAAAGGCGAAGTGAATTTCGACGATGCTGGCAACCAACAACATCGTCCCCGCCGACTCACGCCGAGAGAGTGCGCGCGTTTAATGGGATTTGAGGCGCCGCAAACGTACCAGTTCAGGATACCTGTCTCGGATACGCAGGCCTATCGCCAGTTTGGCAACTCCGTGGTGGTGCCGGTATTTGCCGCGGTAGCAAAGCTGCTGGAACCCAAAATTCACCAGGCGGTGACGCTGCGTCAGAGAGAGACGGTAGATGGCGGACGTTCACGATAAAGCCACGCGCAGTAAAAATATGCGCGCGATAGCAACCCGCGATACGGCTATTGAAAAACGTCTTGCCGGCCTGCTAAGCGCGCAGGGGATTACGTTTCATACTCAGGACGCGACATTACCGGGCAAGCCGGACTTTGTGGTGAATGACTATGATTGTGTGATTTTTACTCACGGCTGCTTTTGGCATCATCACCACTGTTATCTGTTCAAAGTACCGGCCACGCGGACGGCTTTCTGGCTGGAAAAAATCGGTAAGAACGTTGAGCGCGATGAGCGCGATATTCAGCGTTTACAGGCGCTTGGCTGGCGGGTGCTGATCGTCTGGGAGTGCGCCTTGCGCGGGCGAGCGAAATTGAGCGACGCGGCGTTGGCGGAGCGCCTGGAAGAGTGGATCTGCGGCGGCGGCGCCAGCGCGCAGATCGACACCCAGGGGATTCATCTACTGGCGTGAATCTTCCGTTTTACACGGCGTGACCACCGCCTTGACAGGAAACAGGTACTTACCCAGAGTCACCAGCACTACGGCAAACACAATCACACCCAGCGCGGCCCATTCAACGGGCGATAACCTCTCGCCGCCCAGGCCAGTGCCAAGCAACACGGCGACAACCGGATTCACATAGGCGTAGCTGGTCGCCAGCGCCGGACTGACGTTGCGAATCAGGTACATATAGGCATTAATGGCGATAATAGAACCGAACAACGCCAGGTAACCGACGGCCATAAACCCCGATAAACCAGGCAGCGTGGCGAGCTTTTCGCCGGAAAGAAACGCCGCGCAAAGCAATACCACGCCCGCCGCCAGCATTTCAATCGCGCCCGCCATCATGCCCACAGGGAGGGCGATGCGCGAGCCGTAAACGGAACCAAATGCCCAGCTCATCGAACCTATCAGGATCAAAATCGCGCCCCACGGATTGCCGCTTAAATTACCGCCGCTGTTCAGCAGAATAATCCCGGCAAGTCCAATGGCAATCCCCACCCATTCTAATTTGCGCGTTTTAATACCAAAAAAGTAGCTAAAGCACAGCGTAAATAGCGGGACAGTGGCGACCACGACGGCAGCAATGCCCGATGGCACGTTTTGATGCTCCGCCACCGTCACCAGACCGTTACCCACCGCCAGCAGCAGTAGACCAATCAGCGCGGCGTTGATGGTCTGGCGCAGCGGCGGAAGTTTTTCGCCGCGCAACAGCAAAAACGCCATGAGCAACATCCCCGCCGAGAGAAAACGTACGCCAGCCATCATCAGCGGCGGCCAGCTTTCAACGCCTATGCGGATAACAAAATAGGTAGACCCCCAAATGATGTACAAGGCAAAAAGCGCGCCAAAAAGAGGTAATAACTGCCGGAAACGCATAATCACTCACGGTGAAATAAAAAGGGTGAATATAGTAAACGTCAAAATTATTATGCTGGCGAGCATTATAATTGTCCTTTTGGAATAAAAAGGCGTTGACCCGCGCCGCCGGTTTCGGCATTACGCATTTTGCTACATACTTAACGTCTTAGAAGAAAAGACCGAGGAAATCATTTTGGCAGGAAGTAGCTTACTGACATTACTCGACGATATCGCCACGCTGCTGGACGATATTTCGGTAATGGGCAAATTGGCCGCGAAAAAAACCGCGGGCGTACTGGGGGATGACCTGTCGCTCAATGCGCAGCAGGTGACCGGCGTTCGCGCTAATCGCGAGCTGCCAGTGGTATGGAGCGTGGCGAAAGGATCATTAATCAACAAGGTTATTCTGGTGCCGTTGGCGCTGCTGATAAGCGCATTTATCCCGTGGGCCATCACGCCTTTATTAATGTTAGGCGGCGCGTTTCTCTGCTTTGAAGGGGTAGAAAAAGTCCTGCATACCTTTGAGGCGCGAAAACACAAAGAAGACCCGGCGGAGCGGCAAAAACGTCTTGAAGCGCTGGCTGCGCAAGATCCTTTGGCCTTTGAAAAAGATAAAGTAAAAGGGGCGGTCCGTACCGATTTCATTCTGTCCGCTGAAATTGTGGCCATTACCCTGGGGATTGTCGCGCAGGCGCCGCTGCTTAATCAGGTGTTGGTGCTGGCGGGGATTGCGTTGGTTGTGACCATTGGCGTGTATGGCCTGGTGGGTATTATTGTCAAACTGGATGATATGGGGTACTGGCTGGCGGAAAAGCGTAGCGTGCTGGCGCAGGGCGTCGGTAAAGGATTACTGATTATCGCGCCCTGGTTAATGAAAGCATTATCCATTGTCGGTACGCTGGCGATGTTTCTGGTCGGCGGCGGGATTGTCGTACACGGTATTGCGCCGCTACACCATGCCATTGAACATTTTGCGCAGCAGCAGGGGCCTTTCATGGCGCATATGATCCCTGCGGGGCTGAATCTGGTGCTCGGCTTTATTATCGGCGCCATTGTGGTGGCGCTGGTGAAAGGTGTGGCGAAAATTCGCGGTGTTTCGCACTGATTTTCTACAATGAATTATGCAAAATTGTCCATCCTCGTCTAAGGTGAAAACGTTTCATCTGATACAGGAGGCAGGTATGGTCTTTTCTGTCAGTGAGGAAGTTACCGTGAAAGAGGGTGGGCCCCGGATGATCGTCACCGGTTATTCCAGCGGAATGGTAGAGTGTCGCTGGTATGATGGTTTTGGCGTAAAGCGGGAGGCATTCCATGAGAATGAGCTCGTGCCAGGCAAGGAAAGGCGCGTGCGGGACGAAGCCCGATGACAAAACGCCCGGTTAATGCCGGGCGTTTTGCTGTGGAGAAAAAGAGTCGTCGCGCTGCGACATGCTGCTACCTGGTTATGCCAGGATTGAGTGGTATCCCTTGATGAGGTCTGGCTACCGTAAGCCATCAGGGGGAGTTGTATCAATAACCAGGAGTTACCAGGGTGCCGCACGAAACACTGTTAGACAATCAAGGCTGGTTTAAAAAGCTGGCGCGGCGTTTTGGTCCCGGTCATGTCGTCAACACCTGTTTTCTGATCGTGATGCTGTTCTCGACGCTACTTACCTGGCGGGAAGTGATGATACTGAAAGACGCGTATGTCGCCAGTCAGCGCAATCATCTGGGGAGCGTCGCGAATGTCCTTGACCGCCAACTGCAATTCAACATGGACAGGTTGATCTTTTTACGCAACGGTATGCATGAAGCGCTGGTGGCGCCGCTGGCTTTTTCCGCATTGCAAAGCGCGGTGACGCAGTTTGAGCAACGACGCGTCAGACATTTCTGGCAACTGGAGCTGGATAAGCGGCGGACATTGCCGTTATATGGCGTTTCCGATCAATTTGTCGCCCGGACGACGCTTCTTTCGCGGGAGAGTCGTGACCTGGCAAATGAATTAACCGCCACGCTGGAGTTAGGGTATCTGGCGCGTCTGGCGCGCTCATCCGCCATGCTGACGCTGGAGACGATGTATGTTTCTCGCTCAGGGTTTTACCTCTCAACTCTCCCTACGGCGTACGGTAGCGATATTGTCTCCCGTTACTATCAGTACGTGACTCAGCCCTGGTTTATCGAGCAAAGCCAACGGCGTAACCCACAGCGCGGCGTGCGGTGGTTTACCTCCGCACAGCCCTATGTTGCTGACGAGCAGAAAAAAGTGACAGCCAGTCTACCGCTGGATCACGATAATTACTGGTATGGCGTACTGGCAATGGATATTCCCGTCGCGTCATTACAGCGGTTCCTGCGCGATGCGGCTGAAAAGGATATTGAAGGGGAATATCAGCTATACGATAACCATCTCCGTTTGTTGACGGACTCCGCGCCGGAACAACAAACCGCGAATACGTTAAATGACCGTGAGCGCGCCTTACTGGCGCGTGAAATAGAAAAAGATACCCTGGGCGGGCTGCGTTTAGGAACGCATTATGTAAGCTGGGAGCGGCTGGATCATTTTGATGGCGTCCTGCTGCGCGTGCATACATTACGTGAAGGCATCCAAGGGAATTTTGGCAGTATTAGTATCGCGCTGACGCTGTTATGGGTGCTTTTTACGGCGATGCTGTTGATCTCCTGGGGTGTTATTCGACATATGGTCAAAAACATGTTTGTTCTGCAAAATTCGCTGCAATGGCAGGCATGGCACGATCCGCTGACCCGACTATATAACCGTGGCGCGCTGTTTGAAAAAGCGTCCAGGCTGGCAAAGCGCTATCGGGAAGCCCGCCAGCCATTTTCTGTGATACAGCTGGATTTAGATTATTTTAAAAGCGTTAACGATCGCTTTGGTCATCAGGCAGGCGATCGCGTGTTGTCCCATGCCGCTGGGCTCATTGGCAGCACCATTCGAGCGCACGACATCGCCGGACGGGTAGGGGGCGAAGAGTTTTGTATCGTGCTGCCTGGCGCGACGAAAGCGCAGGCGCTGCAGATTGCCGAACGCATACGCCAGCGCATTAATGACAAAGAGATTTTGGTGACGAAAAGCACGACGCTTCGTATCAGCGCGTCAATGGGGATCAGTAGCGCGGAGGAATACGGCGACTATGATTTTGAGCAGTTGCAGTCGCTGGCCGACAAACGGCTTTATTACGCCAAACAGTCCGGACGTAACCGTATTTGCGCCAGCGACGCGACTCAGGAGCGGGAAAAGAAATAGTCCATTCCTTCGCGCCAGCCATCCGGCCCTTCGTTCTGGCTACGGTAGACGTGCTGAGGATCGTCGTTACGCAAATGTACGCCCTCCCGGTTTAGCCCTTTAACGACAACCGCATAATCCATCACATCCAGTAAAGGCGCATCATTGGGGCCGTCTCCTAGTCCCAACGTCAGAGGACGCGCGCGCCACTGCCGACGATATGCTTCAATCAGCCAGTTGGCAGCCTGATCTTTACCAGCGGAGGCGTCCAGCACATGCCAGAAACGGGCGCCATGGACAAATTGCAGTCCCAGGTCATTTAAACGGGCGACAAACTGCGCCATGCGTTCATCGCTATCGCGCCAGATCAGCGACACCGACGCTTCATGCAGACGGGTTAGGGCAGACTGTGCCCGGTTTAGGCCCGTCCATTCGCTTATCACCTGATCGTCAACGTCATCAAACGTGGTGAACTTAAACTGTTCCTTTTCACGCAACTTATGCAGGACGAGGCGGATTTCGTTGTGAGAAATACCGGCTATCAGACGGGGATAGTTGGGATGGTCTTCCCAATGAACGTCCAGTTGGATCACCGCGCCGTTTTCCGCAATCAGCGGCAGTCCCTGTAGATTTAACGTCGTCTGGAGCTGGAGCATTTCAGCCGCGGTTTTACTGCTACAGAGGATCACGGGCACGCCGCTTTCATGCAGGCGAGTAAGCCAGGGGGCCGCGGGCTGCCACTCAAACGTGTGGCTGTTCAGCAGTGTGCCGTCCAGATCGGTAAAAATCAGCAAGGGGTCATGGATTGAGAGCATTTTTTCCTCATTTTCCGTTGCAACGGCGGGCTTATTTCCAGGAAAAGTCCTAAAGCACACCCGAAAGAAGTCGAACGCTAACTGGAACCGATCCCGTCGCTTCCAGGCAGCACATGCGTTGTCACACTTTTGCTACCGAACTATTAGCGCGCTTAATCATTCATGTAAAAAATATTTACTTGTCATGCAAAAAAATTGCAGATAAGGTAAATCTCACATCAGATTTCCTGGTGTAACGAATTTTCAAGTGCTTCTTGCATAAGCAAGTTTGATCCCGACCCGTAGGGCCGGGATTTTTTTCGGCCATTTTTAACGGTTTACTTCTGTTACACTAAAATCATGAATATCCAGCTCGAATGCTTCAGCTAATTCATGCCATGTATGATATTCCCGTCCGTCTACGCTCACCCGCTCAGGATCTTCCTGGCTACGGTGAACCTCACTTTCGCTGATTTCATTGATGGCCGCCAGTAGCGCATCTACATCGACGCTCACTTCGCGCTTGGCCGTATCACTGTACTCTTTTGCCGTTTTCATCTTCACTACCTCACGGGTTCCTGACAGCCTAAGTATAGACCGTTGAGAAAACCAGCAAACACGCCGGCAAGGCGCTGTCAGACGCAGAAAATTGTTCTACACTGGCACAAAGCGACAGGAGGAAAATGATGAAGGTGAATGATCGGGTAACCGTTAAAACGGACGGCGGTCCCCGCCGACCGGGCGTGGTACTGGCAGTGGAAGAATTTAGTGAAGGCACAATGTACCTGGTTTCGCTGGAGGATTACCCGCTCGGCATCTGGTTCTTCAATGAGTCAGGTCACCAGGATGGTATTTTTGTCGAGAAGGCGGAGCAGGACTAATTGAGCCGGACTGGAGGTACATTGCCAGTCCGGATGTCTCAGCGCATGTTAACAAAAATGCCGTTAGTGACGTTATCTGTCAGCCGCACTACGTGATAGATCACTTGTTTATTATGCGTTTTTATCTTTCTTTTTATATTCCCCTTATGGGAGGATACTGTTTTTGCTTTAATATTCATTCTGTCAGAAATCTGAATGGTTCCCTGACCTTCCATCCACATTCGCAACATGCTGGATTCAGTTCGACTTAACGATAATGTTGGTAAATTTATGGTTCCTGAAATACCCGACTCTTTTTTCAGAATATCGCCAAGAATGGTATCCAGCGAGTCAGGTTTAATCGATTTCGAGCTAATCAATAAGTTTTTTCTTACTAATAAATATTCATCAAAATGCACATTAGCAATTGCCATAAAAACAATAAATAACGTGTCAGGATGTTGATTAATGATTTGCTTTATTTGTTGACTGTCTGAAGGCGTATGAATGAAACAGTCCTCATTAATAAACACCACCGAAGGCTGATGCGCGCCACAAGCGATAGCGAGTTCGTCAACGGTTTCGATGTCGTTGATTTCCCTTTTTTTCACCCCTCTGCTGACCAGATACCCGCTTAACCCTAGCCGGGTGTAACTGCATAAATCCATAATAATCGTTGACATGGCATACCCTCACTCAATGCGTAACGATAATTCCCCTTACCTGAATAACTCACCATAATCAGACGGAACACGAATAGTCACCTTAGACAACGCTTACGCGGTTTTTCAGGCGAACTTACTATCCCGTAAAGT
Organism: Salmonella sp. A29-2; assembly: GCF_020150755.1. Taxonomy (NCBI): domain Bacteria; kingdom Pseudomonadati; phylum Pseudomonadota; class Gammaproteobacteria; order Enterobacterales; family Enterobacteriaceae; genus Salmonella; species Salmonella sp. A29-2. Next base: position 1,938,005 of record NZ_CP083731.1, read on the forward strand.
TACATATAATTTGCCAGGAATCATCTTAAAGTAAAGTGAATGTTGCGTTATGTGAGTGAAGTAAAAACAAATAAGGGGCAGCGGATATATCCTGGTGAATGTTTTTTAAAATTTATTTTCGGATAAACCTTAGTAAAACAGGATAAAAATTATGGGTTATTATTTATCGGCATCTCGCTAACAATATCAGCAAGCAAATTGAAAATTTCGCTGAATAAATGTTCGCAAAACGGCGCAATTAATGGCATTAGCGCGGCCATCAGCATAATGCCGACGGTGAGGGTAAGCGGGAAACCGATAACAAATATCGAGAGCTGCGGCGCCATGCGGTTTAATAGCCCCAGCGCCAGGTTGAGCGTAAGCAGGAGGGTAATGACCGGCAATGCCAGCATCAGTCCGTTTAAGAAAATGAGCCCTCCGGCCCTGGCGAGCGCCATAAATGCATTACTGTTCACCGGGTTACTACCGATGGGCAGAGTATGGAAGGTATCGACCAGCAGCGAAATAAGCCACAAATGGCCATTAAAGGTGAGAAACAGTAGCATGGCGAGCATATCCATAATACGCGCCAGAACCGGCATATTCAGGTGGCTGCCCGGGTCGACGAAGGTGGCAAAGGAAAGCCCCATTTGCAGACCGATAAACTCACCTGCGGTACGCACCGCCGCAAAGGCGAATTGCATGGTAAATCCCAGCGCAATACCGATCAGAATTTGTTGCATCGCCAGCCATAAGGCGGCAATAGAAAAAAGCGGCGTATCGTTTGCCGGTAGCGACGGCGCGATAACAAGGGTAATCATTATTCCCAACCCCAGTTTTACCCGCTTGGGAATAGCGCGCTCGCTGAGAATGGGCGCCGTTGAAATCAGCGCCAGTACGCGCAGCAAAGGCCAGAAATAGAGATGCAGCCAGTATAGCCATTGCTCGCTTGTAACCTGGATCATCGTTCTGTTTATCCGATGATATAAGGTAAATTGCTGAACAGAGTGCGTACGTAGTCCAGCAGCAGGTTGAGCATCCACGGGCCGGCAACGATAATTGCGATGAATACCGCGACGATTTTAGGGATAAACGACAGCGTCATTTCATTAATCTGAGTCGCGGCCTGCAAGATGCTGATAATGAGGCCGGTAATCAGCGCGACGAGTAACAGCGGCGCAGCCAGGGCGAGAGCGACTTTCATCGCCTCGGTGCCCATCATCATGACGGATTCAGGAGTCATTTTGCGCCTCTAACTGTAAAAGCTTTGGGCCAGCGACCCCACAAGCAATTGCCAACCATCGACCAGCACAAACAGCATCAGCTTAAACGGCAGGGCGATTGTCGCTGGCGGCACCATCATCATCCCTAACGCCATCAGTACGCTGGCGATCACCAGGTCGATAATCAAAAAAGGGATGAAAATCGTAAAACCGATCTGAAACGCCGTCTTTAATTCGCTGGTGACATAAGCGGGCAGGAGGATACGCATCGGTACTGCTTCCGGTCCCTGTAACGGACCGCTATTGGCCAGACGGGCAAACAGCGCCAGATCGGCTTCGCGGGTTTGGCGCAGCATGAACGCGCGTAACGGTTGCGCGCCTTTATCCAGCGCTTCCTGCATAGAAATTTTCTGCTCGCTAAACGGCTGGTAAGCATCCACGTAAATCTTGTCAATGACGGGCGACATAATAAAAAAGGTCAAAAACAACGCCAGCCCGAGTAACACCTGATTTGGCGGTGCCGAGGGCGTGCCCAGCGCGTTACGCAACAGGCCAAAAACAATGATGATACGTGTGAAGCTCGTCATCATCAGTAAAATCGCCGGCAGAAACGTCAGCGAGGTGATGAAAACTAGCGTCTGGACGGATAATGACCAGCTTTGGCCTCCGCCCGCTAATGGTTGGCTGATAAGCCCCGGCAGTTGCGCAGCGGCGGCGGGACTAAAAAGCCACAGACCCGCCAGAGAAAGGAATAACAAACGGCGCATCAGGATCTCCCGGAACGCTTGAGTAAGTTCTTCATCATGTTCTGGAAATCCGCCGGTGGGGCAACGGGTGCTTCCGTGTCATTCTCTGCGGGCGGCAGGGTGTGCAGCAGGTTGATCTGCGAGGCGGTCACGCCCAGTACCAGACGCGCATTTTCGACCTCGACAATCACCACGCGTTCGCGCGGGCCAAGCGAGGCGCTGGCTGACACCTTGAGTCCCCGGACGCTATTTCCTTTTGGTACGAATCCCATACGCTTAATCACCCAGGCCGCCGCCAAAATGAGCGCAATAATGCCAATTAATGCGCCGCTCACCTGCATGAGCGGCGATCCGGCTGGCGCGGTGGGCTGAGAAACCGTGGCCTCTGTCTTCATCATTAACGACTCAAACGACGCATACGCTCGGATGGCGTAATAATATCGGTGATACGTACGCCGTATTTATCCGCCACGACGACCACTTCACCCTGGGCAATCAGGTAGCCATTAATCAGGATATCCAGCGGCTCGCCGGCCAGCCCGTCCAGCGCGACGACCGACCCCTGCGTCAGACGCAACAGTTCTTTAATGGTCATTCGCGTGCGGCCCAGCTCTACGGTCAGTTTGACCGGGATATCCATAATCAGATCGATATCCTGCATAGCACCGCTGACATCGCCGCCGCCAAGCTGTTGGAAAACCGCGTCGGCGGCGCTTTTATTGGTGGTCGCTTTTTGCTCGTTTAACGCGTCAGCCCACAGATCATCCAATGCGCCAGTATTCTCATCGGACGGATTATTCATGTCACTCATTTGGGCTGTTCCTCATTCAGCGAATTCAAAATTGGGTTGATCAAATGTTCTACGCGTAGCGCATACTGTCCGTTTACGGTGCCATATTGGCTGGTGAGTACCGGAACGCCGTCCACATGAGCAATAATGCGGTCGGGTTTTTCAATCGGCAGTACATCGCCGGGTTTCAGCTTCAAAATCTGGGAAAGACGTAACGGAATATCGGCAAAATTGGCCACCAGCTCCAGTTCAGAGTGCTGAACCTGGCGCACCAGGTTATCACGCCAGTTCTGATCTTCATGGCGCGAGTTTTCCAGCGGCGGATTCACCAGCAGCTCACGCAGCGGCTCGATCATGCTAAATGGCAGACAGATGTTAAATTCACCGGTCAGATTGCCGATCTCCACATGAAACGGCGTATTGACGACGATATCGTTCGGCGAGGTAGTGATATTGGTAAATTTCACCTGCATTTCGGAACGCACATACTCCACTTCCAGCGGATTAATGGCTTTCCATGCGTCGCTATAGCCTTCCAGCGCCAGTTTCAGCATACGGTTGATGACACGCTGTTCCGTATGGGTAAACTCGCGGCCCTCGACTTTGGTCGGAAAACGGCCGTCGCCGCCGAACAGGTTATCGACGGCAATAAACACCAGACTCGGCGAGAACACCACCAGCCCGGTGCCGCGTAGCGGCTTCAGGTGGATCAGGTTCAGGTTGGTCGGTACCGGCAGGTTACGCGCAAATTCGTGATACGGCTGAATACGTATGGCGCCCACGGTAATATCCGGGCTGCGGCGCAGCAGGTTAAATAATCCCATCCGGAACTGGCGTGCGAAACGCTCGTTAATAATCTCCAGCGCCTGCAAGCGTTCACGCACGACGCGACGCTGGGTATTGGGATCGTAAGGGCGAATATCGCTATCGCTTGCGATACCGGGAGTGGGTTCGTCTTTGGTGTCGCTGTCGCCGTTCAACAGCGCATCGATTTCAGCCTGAGAAAGAATACTATCGCCCATATCGTTACCGCAGAATAAAAGCTGTATAAAGCACGTCAGTGACGACCTGTTTTGGTTGTCCGGCAACGAGCGGCGCGGCCAGCGTCTCTTTAATGGCGGCAATCAGTTTTTGTTTGCCAGCTTCTGTTGAGAGCTCGGCGGCATTCTGACGGGAAAACAACAACAGCAGACGGCTGCGCACTTCCGGCAGATATTCATTTAATCGCGCGCGCGTCGCTTCGTCTTTCAGACGCAGAGTCACGCCGATATACAACACGCGATCCGCATCGCCCAGATTGACGGTAAACGTATCCAGCGCAAAAAATACCGGCGCGGGCGGCGGAGCCGGTTCCGCTTTAGCGTTCGTGGTCGGTTGCTGCTGCATACGCCAGTAGCTATAACCGGCGGTCGCGCAGGCGGCGAGGGTAATCAACACCAGCAAAGGTATCCAAATCGAGCGTTTGCTCTTTTTGTTAATCGCGGAGTCAGTCATCTGATACGGGCTTCCTGTTTCGGTACTGCTTATTGGCTGATTATCCCGTGTCCTGTCCACGACAAAGCGTGGAAAAGACGCGGATAATCATGCTACCTCTGGCGTTAGGCGAAGATATCCACTGCGCCATTGCCGCGCGCGGCGGCCTGAAGCGAGGCCGGCGCCGCTAACGCTATGTCATCTTCAGCGCCAAACGCGTCCGTATGTTGGGCGCGGGAAGACTGTTGTTGCGATGAAGACTGCTGCTGTCCGGCAAAGCTTTCGCTACTGATGCTGCTTTGTCCCAACTGAATGCCGCTTTCCGCCAACTGAGTGCGCAACATGGGCAGGGCGGCTTCCAGCGCGGCGCGGACATGGCTGTGCGGCGATACCATCTGGAGCTGCGCCTGATTGTCATCCAGCTTGAGCGAAATATGCACCTGACCTAACTCTTCCGGATGCAATCGAAGCTGCGCGCTTTGCTGTCCCTGACGCGTAAATAACATGACCTGCTGACTGAACGTTTGCTGCCATTCATGGCTGCCTAACGGCGCGCTGAGTACCGGGGCTGAGGCGACAGGTAGCGGTTGCGGTTGCGCCGTGGCGCTGCTGAGCGTCGGCATTGCCGCGCCATGCGTTACTGGCGCGGGCGAGCTATCCACCTCCACTTTCGCGCTGGTCGCGGCGGCAGCAACCACCAGCGGCGTCAGTGCTGGACCCGTGGCGCGATCGTCGCTGGCGCGCGCAAGCGACGCCTCGGTTTTCCCTTTTTCATGCTCGCTAAAAGAGAGCGTATGTGTCTCTTCCTGCGGCGCCGATGGCATGTCGCCGCGCAACAGTGACGGCAAGGCGATGTGATTTTCAGCAGGCGTCTCTCCGGCGACAGGCGTCGCGACAGGTTGTCCGGGCAGCATGGCGAATAAGGCGCTCAGACTGGCAAGATCCTCATCGCTCAGCGCGGGCGTTTTCTCATCATGCTGCGCCGTCTTACTCAGTGCGGCCAGAGCGCTGGTTTTCAACGATGGCGTTAGCGTAGACAGTAGATGCTGCGCTTGTGTCAGATCGGTAAGCGTTTCATCCGTCGCATTCGCTTTTTGCGCCAGCAGGTCGGCAAGCTTCACCGCCTGGCCCGGCTCGCCATGTTGGGTCAGTAGCTCTTTCGATAACTTCCCGCCTGCCGCCTGTAAATCGGCCAGCGTGATGCGGGCGTCTTTGCCCTGTGCGCCGTCTGCGCCTAACGCGCCCGCCAGGAGCGCCAGAAAGTCCTCGGCTGAACCGGTGGTTTTTCCTGACGTCAGACCCGCGGTCATGTCGGTATCGGTGGTGATCAGTTGGGGCAGGGTGATCATTCGGGTTTCCTCATTGCTGCACGCTGAGCAAATTCATCCATCTTTTTCTGATCCATGCGGTTTTCAGCTAACAGCGCTGCCGCGGTTTGTCGGTCCTGTAAGGTTTGCCAGGCCTGAAGTCGCTGCTTTTTCTCACGCCAGCTCTTCAGCGCCAGGTCGACTTTTTGCGTCCACTGCGTAAGCTGGAGGCGATGCTGCTCTATCGCCTTTTCCAGTGTCTGAATAAACTGCTGATAGTTGATCCAGCGATTACTGGCGATGCCGTTGCCCATATCGGTGTTCAAATTACTGCGATACTCATTCTGATAATCGATCAGCATTTTGAGCTGTTCTTCCGCCTGTTGGCAGCCGCGACGCATTTCGCCCAGTAAACGCGCCGCGTCATCTACCTCTTTTTCGGCCAGATCTTTGAGTGTTTCCAGAGCGCCATGTTGTGCCATGATCGTCGCCCTCCTGCTTTATCACACCGTCGGGAAAATTAAATCGAGCGCCTGCAGAGAGTCCTCCCAGTCGGCCCGTTCAAAAATGCCTTGCTGTAAAAACGCTTCCAGTTGCGGCCATAAGGTAATGGCTTTATCAAGCATCGGATCGCTACCTTTGGCATAAGCGCCGACGCTGACCAGATCGCGGTTACGCTGGAAACTGGAAAGCAACTGTTTAAATAGCCGTACCCGCGCATAGTGCTGCTCGGTAATGAGCGCGGTCATCGCCCGGCTGATTGACGCCTCTATATCAATGGCCGGATAGTGCCCAGCCTCCGCCAGACGACGGGACAAGACAATGTGCCCGTCGAGGATTGCGCGTGCCGAGTCGGCAATGGGATCTTGTTGGTCGTCCCCCTCGGTCAACACGGTATAAAACGCGGTGATAGAGCCGCCGCCGTGGATGCCATTACCGGCACGTTCGACCAGCGCCGGCAGCTTTGCGAACACTGAGGGCGGATAACCTTTGGTGGCTGGCGGTTCGCCGATTGCCAGCGCAATTTCACGCTGTGCCATCGCATAGCGCGTCAGCGAATCCATAATCAGCAACACATGCTGTCCGCGATCGCGAAAGTCTTCGGCGATGCGGGTGGCATAGGCGGCGCCCTGCATTCGCAGCAGCGGCGAGACATCCGCCGGGGCGGCGATCACCACCGAACGCGCGCGACCGTCGGGGCCGAGAATATTTTCGATAAAATCTTTAACTTCGCGGCCACGTTCGCCGATAAGTCCCACGACAATCACGTCCGCCCGCGTGTAGCGCGCCATCATGCCAAGCAGAACCGATTTACCAACGCCGGAACCGGCAAAGAGTCCCATACGCTGACCGCGCCCTACGGTTAACAACGCGTTGATAGCGCGTACGCCGGTATCCAGCACATGTTCGATTGGCGTTCGCTGTAGCGGGTTAAACGGCGGCGTGATTAACGCGCCGGTTTCCAGCGTATCCGGCGCAGGCAGTCCGTCGAGCGGTCTACCGCCGCCATCCAGCACCCGACCAAGCAGGGCCGGGCCGAGCGGTAGCTGTTTGCCGCTTTGCAGACCGTCGCCATGTCCGTTACGGGCGTAAACGCGGGCACCGGGCAGAATGCCTTCGACCTCTTCCAGCGGCATTAAAAACAGACGCTGGCCGTTAAAACCGACGACTTCCGATTCCACCTCTTTGGTTTCAGGGCCGTCCTGGCGCTCAATAATGCAGGTGGCGCCCAGCGGAAGCTGGAGACCGGTGGCCTCCAGTACCAGGCCCGTGGCGCGGGTTAAACGTCCATAACGACGCACCGCCGGCAATAACGCCATTTTTGCTTCAAAGTTGTCGAGCGCGGTAAGCCAGCGGGTCAGACGCGTGGTCATCAGAGCACTCCCGGCGCCGCCAGGCGACACAACTCTTGCCAGCGAGTAGCGACGCTGGCGTCCAGATCGCCCTCATCGGCAGAGACTTTACACCCGCCGTGATGCAACGTTGGGTCCCCGCGCAACCGCCATCCGTGAAGGCTGAGCGTGGCGCCCAGCATCTCTTCCACCCGCTGTAAGTCGTCCGGATGCACGCGCAACTGCGGCTTGCCGCTAAAGAGCGGCTCTTGCTGCAACAGTTGTTGGATCTGTTTAATCAGCGCTGAGTTGTCCACCGCCGGCGTTTGGCCGATGACCTGACGCGCAGCCTCCAGGGCCATTTGCATCAGCCGTGAGGCGATAACGCTATCGAGCGCGTCAAGCGTGTTCTGAAACTCGCTCACTAACTGCTGCATACGGGCATGAATCGGTGCCTGCTGCGTCTGCGCCTGGGCTTGTCCTTGCTCCAGCCCCTGCGCTAACCCTTCCTGGTATCCCTGCGCGTGTCCTTTTTGCCGTCCCTCCGCCAGCCCGGCGTTATAACCTTGTTCATGGGCCTGTATTTTTAGCTGCGCCAGCTCCTGCTCCAGCTGCTGTTCGGCAGTGAGTTCGGGCTCCGGCGTATCGTCTGTCAAGGTCACGTTATCAGCCTCAACCGGCACAAACGTCTCCGGCGGCGGGGCGAGATCGTCGGGGGTCCAGACTTGCCACGGCAATTCATTAGACATAGGTATCCTCGCCGCTGCCAATCACCATTTCGCCGGTTTCCGCCAGACGACGCACAATAAGCAGAATCGCTTTCTGCTCGTTTTCCACCTGAGACAGACGAACCGGGCCACGGTTGGCAAGGTCGTCGCGCAGGATATCGGCGGCGCGCTGGGACATATTGCGCAGGAACTTCTCGCGTAATGGCGGTTCGGCGCCTTTCAGAGCGATCAGCAGCGATTCGGAATCCACTTCCTGCAACAGACGCTGGATACTGCGATCGTCCACATCCACCAGATTTTCGAACAGGAACATCTCGTCGATGATTTTCTGCGCCAGTTCGCCGTCGAATTCGCGCACAGCGGTAATAACCGCTTCTTCCTGCTGCGTTTTCATCAGGTTGATAATTTCCGCCGCGGTTCTTACGCCGCCCATTTTGCTGCGTTTCAGGTTCTGACCGTCGAGCAGGCCATTCAGCACTTCGGTCAACTCCGCCAGCGCCGCCGGCTGTACGCCGCCAAATGTCGCGATACGCAGCATCACATCATGACGCAGACGCTCGTCAAACAGCGCCAGAATATCGGCGGCCTGACTGCGTTTGAGGTGGACCAGAATGGTGGCGATAATCTGCGGGTGCTCGTCGCGAATCAGGTCGGCGGCACTCTGCGGTTCCATAAAGTTGAGCGTTTCGATACCGCTGGTGGTATCGCGCGTTTCCAGAATATCTTCCAGCAGGCTGGAGGCGCGTTCTTCGCCCAGCGCTTTAACCAGTACGGAGCGCAGGTATTCGTTGGCGTTAATATTCAGCGCGGCGAACTGCTCCGCTTCTTGCTCAAACTCTGATAGTACGTCCGTCAGTTGTTTGTTGGAGATCTGACGCACGTTAGCCATCGCCGTACTTAACGCCTGCACTTCGCGAGTGGAGAGGTGTTTAAACACCTCTGCCGCCCGGTCTTCGCCAATGGTCATCAACAAAATGACGCTTTTATCGGTACCGCTAAGATTACTCATGATCGTTACTCATCCACTGGCGAATGACCAGCGCCACCACGCGCGGATCGTTGTCTGACATTTCGCGAATACGCTGGCTCATCACCTCAGCGCCCAGACGCTGGTTAGCCCGGCGTTGCTGGAGCTGCTCGTCTTTGCTAAGGCGTACTTCCACGGCTTCTTCGGTTTCCTGGCGAACCTGTGCCTGTTCCTGCGCCGCTTTCGCTTCTTCAACGCGGCGCGTCAACTGCGGACGTACCGCTTTGCGCCACAGAATCCAGGCCACCACCAGCACCAGTAACCAGCGACCTGCCGCGAGCAACTGATCGATAAAGGACTGCTGTTGCCAGAAGGGCAGTTCGCCGCCGGTGTTATCCACTGCGCTAAACGGTGAATTCACTACGTTTAGCGTATCGCCGCGTTTATCAGAAAAACCCATCGCTTCACGGGTTAAATCCTCGATCTGTTTCATCTGATCGGCGGTCAATGGCAGCGGTTTGCCATCCGCCAGCGTTTTGTAATTCACCACGACGGCCACGGAGAGACGCTCAATATCGCCCACATTCATTTTGGTGTGACGAATGGTGCGGTCCACTTCGTAGTTACTGGTTTCATTACGCTGTGTACTGCGCGGGCCAGCACTGTTACTGTTGGTACTGGTGCTGGTTTGTGGCGTATTCTGTGCGTTTTGTTGATTGGTCGGCGGCGTGGCGATCGGCGCCTCGTTAGGCGGCGCTGGTTGGTTCGACAGCGCGCCAGGCACGCCGCCGGGATAGCCCGCGCCTACCTGTTCGCTAATATTCAACTGACGTGAACGCAGGGTGGCCTTCGACGCATCGCCGTTCGGGCTGTAGTGCTCTTCCGTCTGCTCTTTATTGGCAAAATCCAACTGGGCGGTTACCTGAGCGTGAACATTACCGTTCCCGACGATAGGCGACAGAATGGCTTCGATACGGCGTTGGATGCGGCTTTCCACATCATTAGCAAATTTTAATTGCGCGTCATTAAGGTCGCGACCGCTGGTATTGGATTGCGTGAGCAGATGACCGGATTGATCGACCAGAGTGACGTTTCCTGGCGGCAAACCGGCGACAGCGCTGGAAACCAGATGTACCACGGCGCTAATTTGTCCTTCATCCAGCGCCCGCCCCGGTTCCAGTGTGACGGTGACGGAAGCAGAAGGGGATTTTTGTTCCCGCACAAATAGCGACGGCTTTGGCATCGCCAGGTGAACGCGGGCGCTTTTTACCGGACCCAGCGTCTCGATCGTCCGGGCCAGCTCACCTTCCAGCGCGCGCTGGTAATTCACCTGCTCGCTGAACTGACTGATACCGAATTTTTCCTGATCAAGCAGTTCAAAGCCTACCGCGCCGCCTTTAGGCAGCCCCTGCTGCGCCAGACGCAGACGCAGTTCATGCACTTTGTCGGCGGGCACTTCAATCGCGCCGCTGCCATTGGCAAAGCGATAGGGGATATTCATCTGGGTCAACTGCGCGACGATCGCGCCGCCGTCCTGATCGGAAAGGTTGCTAAATAGCGTGCGGTAATCGGGCGTTTTGGCCCACAGCACCATCGCAACGACGATCGCCACGGCAGCGGAACCCGCTACAATTAACGGAATTCGGGGATTCGCGCGTAGGCGATTAAGCCACTCGAGAGGTTTAGGTTGGGTTGCAGTCGATGCAGTCGCACTCATCTCGCACCTCGTGACTGATCGTGGACGGCGTTTTTTGCAAAGTGGAACAAGACTCACTCCCGGGTCAGCAAACTCGAAAAATTGACGGTCTCATTATTTGTGGTTTCGAATTTTTCTATGCGCTAAAAACCGAGGTTTTTTATCGTTATTTAACGCCTTTATCTTATTGACAAACTGGTAATCTCTGCTGCGTAAAAAATCATCCAGGGGAATAGCATGGCAGCAATACAGGGGATTGAAGGGGTTATTAGCCAGTTACAGGCGACGGCGGTGGCCGCGCGCGGGCAAGAAACGCACTCGCAGTCGACGGTGAGTTTTGCCGGCCAGCTACATGCTGCGCTGGATCGTATTAGCGACAGACAAACGGCGGCGCGCGTTCAGGCGGAAAAATTCACTCTGGGTGAGCCGGGCATTGCGCTTAATGACGTGATGGCCGATATGCAAAAAGCGTCCGTCTCCATGCAAATGGGGATTCAGGTGCGCAACAAGCTGGTCGCCGCGTATCAGGAAGTGATGTCTATGCAGGTGTAAGCCAGGGCTGACAACACATCCACAGCGAACTCCCGGGCGCTTACCTACGTCAGCGACGGGGACGCGGCGCCCATGCAACCAGTGCGTGATTATGTGGGCTTGTTTTTTGCGAGGCGCGCTCATTTTATTGATAAGCGGGTTGCACATTGTTGCAGGGACTTATTAAAAATAGGGTACGCCTGTTTACTGACGCCATTCATTCCTACTATTCGTTCTGACGCTATTGTCATTGAGTTTGCAATCCAGAATGTTCCTGCAATATATGCGCCGTTGCGATAATACACGGTAAATTCTTTATTAATGCCTGGAATATCTGTTTCATGGAGATCCAGTATATACCCATACGGGGACAGATTATCAGCGAGACAGCGGGCAATGGCGCTCGGATGTGCATTGACCACTGTGACGGGTGAGTAACGGGCAGCGGCAAGACAGACGACTCCAATAATGGAGATGAAAATAATTTTTATCATTTTTTTGGCTTCTGCTGTGCATAAATAAATCATCACCTGATAATGTCAGTGAGTAAAAATATAAATACCTGATAGTCTTTTATGACGTAGAGGGAAAATAATAATTATTTTATGTTTTGCTTAAAATAGTCATGGGTTTTTCATCGGCTCAACCAAAATTAAAACGGTATATGTTATATAATAGATTTATGCCACGGCGCACAAGACGACCTTGTCTGATTTCTTTTATGCGTTTTAGATTTTTGCCGGTTATGCCGTAAAAGGTCTCCCGCCGTAACGTACAGCGGGAGTATGCGCTTATTTTTGAATCAGATAACGAATTGTCGGGCCATCCTGCTGAATATCCAGCACCGTATAACCGTGATTGCGCGCATCCAGTGGAATATTATTAATGGACTGCGGACAGTCGCTGACCACTTCCAGGATCTCACCTTTTTTTAGCTGCGGCATCGCTTCCAGAGTGGCGACCGCCGGGTACGGGCAAGGTTCGCCAACCATATCCAGACGGTAATCAGGGACGATATTTTTCATACAGATTCCTTAGCAGGCGTCAGCCCCGCACGGCGGAAAAAACGTTTTTCCCAGCCGATGATTAACATCAGCGCGGTAAATAACAACAGATAGGTGACCAGCAGACCCCCCAGCGGACCAAAGGTATTCAGCAGGTTAACTTTATCCCAACTGGTCGCCAGAGCGGGCGCGAAATCATCCCAGTAGTAAGCCAGGATGGTCGAACCGATGACATTGCCGAGGCCCACCCACCAGTAATGCACCTGGCCTTCTACGGCGCGGTACATCCAGCCGGTTTCGCAGCCGCCCGCCAGCACGATGCCAAAACCGAACAGCAGTCCGCCAATGACCGCATTCGGGCCAGCCCACATAATTTTAGGTGCAACGCCCAACTGCACGTAGCTGAAAATACCAATAGCGCTGACCGCCATGCCGAAAATAATCGCTTTCGCCATATGGGCGCGTCCGGAGATCCACAGATCGCGAAAGGCCGAAGTAAAGCAGATTTGCGCGCGCTCGATCAGCAGCCCAAACCCGACGCCGAACAGCATCGCCAGCCCCAGTTTCGGCTGATGCATTGCCGTTAATAACGCCCAGCCAATCATGCCGATAAAGACCAGCATACCGAGCCTGAAACGCCGTCTTGCCTGATCCGGTTTCTGCGTCAGTGGCGAAGCCGCGGAGACCTTTTGCATTTTCACCGGTATGCGAAATATCGGTAGCAACGTAAAGCGGGCGCCGAACCAGGAGCCGATAGCGGTCGCCAGCGCAAAGAACCACGCGTGTAGGGAGAACTGCGGGATTCCGGTAAAAAAGGCGGCCAGGTTACACCCCATCGCCAGACGCGCGCCGAAGCCAGCGATCATGCCTCCAACCACCGCCTGTACGATACGGATTCGGCTGCGCGGCATACGCAATTTTACGTTGTTGGCCCACAGCGCCGCGGCGAAGCAGCCGCCGAACATGCCGAGGATCATCATGCCGTCGATACGCGTCAGCGGCGTACCCTCCAGATGAATCAGCTTGTAGTAGCCCCACTGTTCGGCATGAACGCCAAAAAGCTGCAAAATTTGCCCGCCCCAGCGGGTAAATTCGCCCGTCACGGCCCAGAACGTGCCGGTGATGCCAAAATAGTAGGTAGAGAGAATACCGGCTGCGATCACCGCAGGGGCCGGCGCCCAGAATTTAATTAACCAGGTTTGCTTGAAGTGTTGCCATGACATGTGGTTAGCCTCTGAACTCAGAAGGTGTGAAACAAGAAGTGCGCATACTACACCGATCACAGAATTTGCCTACACCTAATAAGCGGTAATACCGACTGGATCAAATTGCGGTCAGCGCCTGGAAAGGCTGGCGGCGTCAGGGCTTTAATGCCACAATTCTTCTTTCTTCTGATGCAGGATGAATGATGAAAAAAGTAGCGATCGTTGGCGCATTGCTGGTTCTGGCCGGATGCGCCGAGGTGGAAAACTATAATGATGTGGTGAAAACGCCCGCGCCGGCCGGTCTGGAAGGGTACTGGCAGTCAAAAGGCCCGCAACGTAAGCTGGTGAGCCCTGAAGCTATCGCCAGCCTGGTGGTGACTAAAGAAGGCGATACGCTGGACTGCCGCCAGTGGCAGCGCGTTATTGCTCTGCCGGGCAAGCTGACCATGCTCTCCGATGACTTAACCAATGTTACGGTTAAGCGTGAGCTCTATGAGATTGAGCGCGACGGGAATACCCTGGAATATGATGGCATGACGCTGCAACGGGTCGCTCGTCCGACGCCGGAGTGCGCCGCCGCGTTAGAAAAAACGCCGCTGCCGACGCCGCTGCCGTAATTTCGCTTCCCGGCAGCGCTCTGCCGCCGGGAACGCTCATCACACGTCCTCAATGACCCACACGCTGACGCTGCCAGCGTTGCAGAAGAACGTCGCTTCGCCTTGATCATTAGTTACAACATGCTCACTGCGGTTTCCCAGAAAATCACGCCAGGTCTTGTTAGCGTAATTGTCGCCGAGCAGGAGGTTTTTTTCACCGTCGTCGCCATTGGAAAGTACAACCACACAGCCTGGATTCTCTTCAGTACCGCTGCGACTAAAGGCGATACAGTTAGGATGATCGAAAAAGAGAGTTTGTATACCGTGCGCAAAACGCTGACGAGCAAGGATCAGCCGATCCAGTTGGTTAATCACCGGCATGTCGACCCGACAGGTCTCGCCATTTTCGCCGCTATCTTCATAGCTGGCGCCGTATAAATCGGGATAAAACACTGACGGTACGCCGTTTTCACGAAGCAGGATCAGCGCATAGGCCAATGGTTTGAACCAGGGTTCTACCGGCGCTTCCAGCGCCTGTAACGGTTGTGTATCGTGGTTAGCGACCAGCGTCACCGCATGAAAAGGGTCGGCTTCTACCAGCGTGCCGGTGAATATGTGGCGCATGTCATACTCCGCGCCCTGGCGCGAGGCTTCATGAAATTTCATCTGCAACGGCGCGTCGAACAGCATGGTTTTCCCGTCGACCTGATCGATGTACGTTTGCAGTTTATCCACTTCATGCGACCAGTATTCTGCGACAATAAACAGCGGTTTTGGTGCAACCGCCTGTACATGCTCAATCCATTCTTTATAAAACCAGGCGGGTATATGTTTTACCGCGTCCAGGCGAAAGCCGTCACAGTGGGTTTGTTCCATGACCCAACGAGCCCAATATTTAATCTCTTCCGTAACCGCGTGATTGCGAAAATCGATATTTTCCCCCATCAGATAGTCAAAATTACCCATCTCATCATCAACCTGATCGTTCCAGCCATCGCCGGTATAGTCATTGACGATCTTAAAAATGCCGTCTTCGTCGGGATTCTCGATGTGATCAATGCCGCTGAAACAGTGATAGTCCCAAATAAAGTTGGAATACTGGCCCGCGCGGGCAGGGAAGGTGTAGCGCGTCCAGCCTTCGCATTCAATGATGTTGTCATCGATTTGCGTGCGGTCATCCTGATTCACGCGCTGAACGCGAATACGTTCTTTTTCGTCTGCGCCCATTTTGTGGTTCACGACGACGTCGAGCAGCACCGCAATATTATTTTTTTTGAGCGCGTCTATCGCCGTCAGTAACTGGCGTTTATCGCCGTACTTTGTCGCGATAGTTCCTTTTTGGTCAAATTCGCCGAGGTCAAACAGGTCGTAGGTATCATAGCCTACGGAATAGCCGCCGGAGGCGCCTTTACAGGCGGGCGGTAGCCAGACCATATTGATACCGATATCATTCAGCCCATCAGCACGTTCCGCCAGTTCAGGCCAGAGTTTACCGCCGTCGGGATAATACCAGTGGAAGTACTGCAATAACGTGGGGTTTTTCATCTTCCGTGCTCCAGAAGTCGTTTAGCCGACCTCTGGAGTATGGAAGAATTTTCATACGAGACGGGAAAATATTATGAGGCGCCAGGCGCGTCTGGCACGAGTAACATACCGGAGAGACGGCCATAAGCGTTGTTGAGTGATTTTTGGCGGGTGGATTGTCCGATCAAACTACTCAGTTCATCCAGTCGCTGTTGCAGCAGCCCTTTCAGGAGCTGCTCATTATCCAGCGTTTGTTTGATGTATCCGGCGACCATATCCTGAATACTTCGCGTAATGCCCGGTGGAGTTTGCTTTTCCATCACCGTTTCAATACTTTGCAGATAGGAGACCTCTTGTTGCAGTAAGAGATCCCATTCACCTCGCTGCGCAAGTTCAAGCAGCGATTGACTGAGCAGCGCAATACGCTGCCAACGGTTGATAAACTCCACGGTTGAGGTCATTAACGAGACTCCTGGAAAGATGCTTTCGGTGAAATCTGCTTCCAGGCTTCTGCAATATTGCTGAGTAACCCTTCCACTTCTTCGATGGCCTGAGCGTCGTTACGCAAATTAGCCTGCAGTAAACGGCGAATCATATAGTCGTATAGCTCGGAAAGATTCGTCGCAATCTCACCGCCTTTTTCCTGATCGAGGCCGGCTTTCAGCCCGTTATCGATAATATTGATGGCTTTGCTTAACGCTTCACCTTTCGCGACAACATCGCCTTGTTCTAAAAACAGGCGAGCGCGCACCAGAGCGCTATTCGCGCCATCAAACAACATTTCAATCAACTGATGCGGGCTGGCGCTCATCACGGCGCTTTCCACGCTGACTTGCGCATAAGCTTTGATACCGCTCGCGGTGTACATGGTAACCTCTGTTATCAGGACTTGTTCATAGCATTAAATTGCTGGGTCAAATAAGTACTGGTGTTATTCAGCTTACTCATCATGGTATCCAGTTGGGTAAACTGGGCCTTGTAACGGGCAACGGTTTCATCGATGCTATTGCTAACGGACAGGTACTGTTTCGTCAGGCTTTTCAGCGTGGCGTTAACGTTGTCCTGCGCATTATCAATAATGCCGTCATCCGCCAGATAACTTTTCACTTCGGTGGCAATTTTGGTGGTGATCCCCGTTTCTTTACCATCGCCCACCAGCAGCTCACGCGCTGCGGCTGTATTATCTTTCAGTACTTTGGTCAGCTTATCATCATCAATCTTCAGTTTGCCGGAAGTCCCATCCTGGGTGATGCCAATTTCCGCCATTGTTTTGAACGCAGAATTACTGCCGCTATTGGCAAATTGTGCCCGAATCCCGGTCTGGATAGTACGAACCACACTATCGCCTAACAGCGCGCCGTTTTTATCGCTGGCTTCTTCGCCCGGCTCAACGGCGGTATATTTGGTTAACGAGCTAAAGGTATCCACCAGCGAGTTATAGGCATCCACCCAGGATTTAATCGCCTCTTTCGCCTTGGTATCATCTTTCGTTACCGTCACGGTCGCGTCGGTCACTTTCTTCGTCAGGGTGAGTGTAATTCCCTGAGGGGCGTCGGTTACGGTATTGCTCTGACGTTCAATGTCGATGCCGTTTACGTTCAGCTTCGCGTTTTCTGCTTTCACCAGCTCTTGCATATTGCCGGTATTGGTGGTGCTGTCATAAGCGAGTAGATCGTTAAGTTTTGTATCGCCTTCCACCGTGATCTTCATCGTATTGTCGGTACCGCTATTGGCGGTAAGCACCAACTGGAATTCGTTCTCTTTGACCTTAACGATACTGGCGGCGATACCGCTGTCGGCGTCATTGATGGCGTCACGGATCGCCTCCATGGAGGTGTCGCCTTTATCCAGCTTAATTTCCAGCGGCTCTTTACGTCCCGGCTGTTCAATTTTAATTGTCCGGGACGTGACCGACGTATCGCCCAACTGCTCTTTGGTGGTCGCGAAGGTGGTTTTTGTCGCCAGCGACTGTGCGGCGGCAAGCTGGGTTACGTTAATCTTATAAGTCCCTGCGGCAGCGCCAGCGGTAGTACTGACTTTGAGATCTTCAGTGGTGCTGGACGCCACGGTAGACTTAAATAAATCCGCTTTATTTAACGCGGTATTTGCCGTCTGGAATTTTTCTAATGCGCTTTTCAATGTGCCATAGGCGGTTAGCTTTGCCGAATTCGCGCTCTGCTGTTTGGTAATTGGCGTTAAGCGTCCTTTTTCGTTCTTTGTCAGGTCTGTCAACAACTGGTCTAACGGTAAGTTTGATCCCACACCTAATGATGAAATTGAAGCCATGCCTTCTTCCTTTTTGATTGCAAACAGTAGTTAAGCGCGTTATCGGCAATCTGGAGGCAAAGTTTAATGATAATTTTGCAAAAATAATGCGCGGAATAATGATGCATAAAGCGGCTATTTCGCCGCCTAAGAAAAAGATCGGGGGAAGTGAAAAATTTTCTAAAGTTCGAAATTCAGGTGCCGATACAAGGGTTACGGTGAGAAACCGTGGGCAACAGCCCAATAACATCAAGTTGTAATTGATAAGGAAAAGATCATGGCACAAGTCATTAATACAAACAGCCTGTCGCTGTTGACCCAGAATAACCTGAACAAATCCCAGTCCGCTCTGGGCACCGCTATCGAGCGTCTGTCTTCCGGTCTGCGTATCAACAGCGCGAAAGACGATGCGGCAGGTCAGGCGATTGCTAACCGTTTCACCGCGAACATCAAAGGTCTGACTCAGGCTTCCCGTAACGCTAACGACGGTATCTCCATTGCGCAGACCACTGAAGGCGCGCTGAACGAAATCAACAACAACCTGCAGCGTGTGCGTGAACTGGCGGTTCAGTCTGCTAACAGCACTAACTCCCAGTCTGACCTCGACTCCATCCAGGCGGAAATCACCCAGCGCCTGAACGAAATCGACCGTGTATCCGGCCAGACTCAGTTCAACGGCGTGAAAGTTCTGGCGCAGGACAACACCCTGACCATCCAGGTTGGTGCTAACGACGGTGAAACTATCGATATCGATCTGAAGCAGATCAACTCTCAGACCCTGGGTCTGGATACGCTGAATGTTCAACAAAAATATAAGGTCAGCGATACGGCTGCAACTGTTACAGGATATGCCGATACTGCGATTGCTTTAGACAATAGTACTTTTAAAGCCTCGGCTACTGGTCTTGGTGGTACTGACCAGAAAATTGATGGCGATTTAAAATTTGATGATACGACTGGAAAATATTACGCCAAAGTTACCGTTACGGGGGGAACTGGTAAAGATGGCTATTATGAAGTTTCCGTTGATAAGACGAACGGTGAGGTGACTCTTGCTGGCGGTGCGACTTCCCCGCTTACAGGTGGACTACCTGCGACAGCAACTGAGGATGTGAAAAATGTACAAGTTGCAAATGCTGATTTGACAGAGGCTAAAGCCGCATTGACAGCAGCAGGTGTTACCGGCACAGCATCTGTTGTTAAGATGTCTTATACTGATAATAACGGTAAAACTATTGATGGTGGTTTAGCAGTTAAGGTAGGCGATGATTACTATTCTGCAACTCAAAATAAAGATGGTTCCATAAGTATTAATACTACGAAATACACTGCAGATGACGGTACATCCAAAACTGCACTAAACAAACTGGGTGGCGCAGACGGCAAAACCGAAGTTGTTTCTATTGGTGGTAAAACTTACGCTGCAAGTAAAGCCGAAGGTCACAACTTTAAAGCACAGCCTGATCTGGCGGAAGCGGCTGCTACAACCACCGAAAACCCGCTGCAGAAAATTGATGCTGCTTTGGCACAGGTTGACACGTTACGTTCTGACCTGGGTGCGGTACAGAACCGTTTCAACTCCGCTATTACCAACCTGGGCAACACCGTAAACAACCTGACTTCTGCCCGTAGCCGTATCGAAGATTCCGACTACGCGACCGAAGTTTCCAACATGTCTCGCGCGCAGATCCTGCAGCAGGCCGGTACCTCCGTTCTGGCGCAGGCGAACCAGGTTCCACAAAACGTCCTCTCTTTACTGCGTTAATCCGGCGATTGATTCACCGACACGTGGTACACAATCAAGGCAGCGAAAGCTGCCTTTTTTAATTCCGGAGCCTGTGTAATGAAAGAAATCACCGTCACTGAACCTGCCTTTGTCACCCGCTTTTCCTGTTCTGGCTCGGCCTGTCGCGACCACTGTTGTAAGGGCTGGAAAATCACGCTGGATAAGACGACGGTCAAAAAGTATCTCGCCAGTAAAGACGCGACGATTCGTACCATCGCGCAAGATAATATTATTCTGCTGAAAAAGAACAACAGCCACTGGGGGGAAATTAAGCTGCCTTCGGCGCTGGGGAATTGCCCTTATCTGGATGAGGACCGTCTGTGCCGGGTACAAAAAACGTTAGGCGCAAAGGCATTAAGTCATACCTGTTCCTCTTTTCCACGGGCGCACCATACCTATAAAAATGAGGTGCGTAACTCTCTGAGTCTTGCCTGCCCGGAGGTGACGTCCCGCATTTTGAACGATCCTGACGCAATGGCACTCAGCGAAAAAACTATCATTCAGCAGACATTCAATACTGCGCCGTTATTCCCACCGCAGCAAAAGTTACTCAATCTGTTTTGCCTGAGTCTGATCAATCATGCCAACAGCAGTACGGAAGCGGCGCTCTATGCGTTGATTAAATTTGTCATGTATACGCAGAAATTTGCCAAAATAGATGATGCGGCGCTGGGTGAACTGGAACAGGTGTATGCCGCGCTACTTGAGCAGTTGCAGACCGGCGTGCTGGCGCAGGAGTTAATGAATATCGCGCCGGATAGCAAGGTAAAAACCTCGCTGGTATTGCAGATGCAGGACTATTTCCGCTCGCTCCCGCTTAATCGTGGCAGTGTTATCCTCGATCACTACATCCAGTGCCTTCTGCGGGTGCTGACGGCGGAAGAGGGCGTTTCAATGGAGCAGAAGGTGAGCGATATTGAGTCCTCATTAGCGCGCTGTTTACAGGCGGATGAGCAGCAGAAGAACTGGGCCTTCAGAAATTTAATTCTCTATAAAATTTGGGAAAATAATTTCCCCAACCAGCCGAATGTCGACCCGTTACGCGCGCTGTATATTATCGTGGCGGAATATGCCTTTATTAAGCTATTAACGGCAGCCAGCGTGCATGAGCGCGGGCGTCTTGAGTGGGATGACGTTACTAATATTGTGTATAGTTTTCACTCCCGCAGCCAGCATAACAGCGAGGTGGCGAAGAATTTTCATCGCCATATAGAAACGGTACGTACTGGCGACGATCTGTCGATGATTCATCTTCTGACATAGTTTTGTTCGGGGTGGGCTTTTGCGCATCCCGTTTATTCTATCTGGCTGATTTTATTCTGCTCTTTTAGCCGCTAAAAAGGCGCTACAGGTTACATAAGTGAAATAACCCTTCTTTTATAGCCTTATTCCTTCGATAGAACCCTCTGTAGAAACGGATAATCATGCCGATAACTCATTTAACGCAGGGCTGTTTATCGTGAATTCACTGTATACCGCTGAAGGTGTAATGGATAAACACTCGCTGTGGCAGCGTTATGTACCGCTGGTGCGTCACGAAGCATTGCGCCTGCAGGTGCGATTGCCGGCGAGCGTGGAACTGGACGATCTGCTACAAGCGGGCGGCATCGGGTTATTAAATGCGGTCGACCGATATGACGCTTTGCAAGGAACGGCATTTACCACTTACGCAGTGCAGCGTATTCGTGGGGCGATGCTGGATGAATTACGCAGCCGCGATTGGGTGCCGCGTAGCGTCCGGCGTAATGCCCGCGAAGTGGCGCAGGCGATGGGACAACTGGAGCAGGAACTGGGGCGTAATGCGACGGAAACCGAAGTGGCGGAACGTCTTGGCATCCCTGTTGCGGAGTATCGTCAGATGTTGCTCGATACCAACAACAGCCAACTTTTCTCTTACGATGAGTGGCGGGAAGAGCATGGCGATAGCATCGAACTGGTGACTGAAGAACATCAACAGGAAAACCCGTTACATCAACTGCTGGAGGGCGACCTGCGACAGCGGGTAATGGACGCGATTGAATCGCTGCCGGAACGCGAGCAACTGGTGTTAACGCTGTATTACCAGGAAGAGCTCAACCTCAAAGAGATTGGCGCGGTACTGGAAGTTGGCGAATCGCGGGTCAGCCAGTTGCATAGTCAGGCCATCAAACGATTACGCACCAAACTGGGTAAGTTATAGGTCGCGCATGGTCGCACCCGAAAAGTGCCGCACAACGTATAGACTACCAGGAGTTCTCATGACGGTGCAGCAACCTAAAAGGCGGCCCTTGAGCCGCTATCTTAAAGACTTTAAACACAGCCAGACGCATTGCGCGCATTGTCACAAACTGCTCGACCGCATTACGCTGGTTCGCCGTGGCAAGATCGTTAATAAAATCGCTATTTCACAGCTGGATATGCTACTTGACGACGCTGCCTGGCAGCGGGAGCAGAAGGAGTGGGTGGCGCTGTGTCGCTTTTGCGGCGATTTGCACTGCAAAAAGCAGAGTGATTTTTTCGATATTATCGGTTTCAAACAGTATTTGTTTGAACAAACCGAGATGAGTCATGGCACGGTGCGGGAATATGTCGTGCGTTTACGACGTCTTGGCAACTACCTCAGCGAGCAAAACATTTCCCACGATCTGCTGCAGGACGGTTTTCTCGATGAAAGCCTGGCACCATGGTTGCCGGAAACCAGCACCAATAATTACCGTATCGCACTACGTAAATACCAGCAATATAAAGCGCATCAGCAGATTGCGCCCAGACAGAAATCCCCCTTTACCGCCAGTTCTGATATATATTAAAAAAGCATAAGATGTAGCAGAGTCGTGTTGGTGAAATGTGGCAAACCTTCTACATTAGGCTGAGTCCCCCAAAGGTTCGCGAGACGTGACGATGCGCCATGGCGGGACACAGTCTATGGTCATTAACGGCAATATTCGGGGTTACTATGAAATTAGCACTGCTGGGACGTCAGGCACTGATGGGAGTAATGGCTGTAGCGCTGGTGGCGGGAATGAGCGCGAAGAGCTTTGCCGATGAGGGTTTGCTGAACAAAGTTAAAGAACGCGGCACGCTGCTGGTAGGACTGGAAGGTACCTATCCGCCGTTTAGCTTTCAGGGCGAAGACGGCAAATTAACCGGTTTTGAAGTCGATTTCGCCGAGGCGTTGGCAAAACATCTGGGCGTTAAAGCGTCGTTGAAGCCGACCAAATGGGACGGAATACTGGCGTCGCTGGACGCTAAACGCATTGATGTAGTGATAAACCAGGTTACGATTTCAGACGTCCGCAAGAAAAAATATGATTTCTCTACGCCTTACACTGTCTCCGGCGTTCAGGCGCTGGTGAAAAAAGGCAATGAAGGCACGATCAAAACGGCGGCCGATCTGCAGGGCAAAAAAGTTGGCGTTGGGCTGGGGACTAACTATGAAGAATGGCTACGTCAGCATGTTCAGGGCGTGGATATCCGTACTTATGACGATGATCCTACAAAATACCAGGATCTGCGCGTAGGCCGTATTGACGCGATTTTAGTCGATCGTCTGGCGGCGCTGGATCTGGTGAAAAAAACCAAAGGTACGCTGGCCGTCACCGGTGATGCGTTTTCGCGTCAGGAGTCCGGCGTTGCGTTACGTAAAGGCAACGAAGACTTGCTGAAGGCGGTAGATAACGCCATTGCGGAAATGCAAAAAGATGGCACCTTAAAAGCGCTCTCCGAAAAATGGTTTGGCGCTGACGTGACCCAATAATGTTCTACGTTGCCCGGCAGGCAGTGCGCCGCCGGGCAATATCAACCTCATACTATGTCAGCAAACGGAGGCGCGTGAATCGGCGCCTTTTTTATTTCCGTTAGATCAACGTGCATAATAAAAAGAACACACCACAACGTTACCGGAGGCTCAATGCCACTACATCACTTAACGCGCTTTCCTCGCCTGGAGCTTATCGGCGCGCCGACCCCGCTCGAATACCTGCCGCGATTGTCTGATTATCTTGGCCGTGAGATTTACATTAAGCGCGATGACGTTACGCCCATTGCAATGGGCGGCAATAAACTGCGCAAGCTGGAGTTTCTGGTGGCCGACGCGCTGCGAGAAGGGGCGGATACGCTGATAACCGCAGGGGCGATTCAGTCGAACCATGTCCGTCAGACGGCGGCAGTCGCGGCCAAATTGGGACTGCATTGCGTCGCCTTGCTGGAAAATCCAATCGGTACCACCGCGGAAAATTACCTGACGAATGGTAATCGCCTGTTACTGGATTTATTTAATACGCAAATTGAGATGTGCGATGCGCTGACCGATCCGGATGCGCAGCTGCAAACGCTGGCGACGCGCATTGAAGCGCAAGGGTTCAGGCCCTATGTGATTCCGGTCGGCGGCTCCAGCGCGCTGGGCGCAATGGGATACGTAGAGAGCGCCCTGGAAATCGCCCAGCAGTGTGAAGAGGTCGTCGGGCTCTCTTCGGTAGTGGTGGCCTCCGGCAGCGCCGGAACGCACGCCGGGTTAGCTGTCGGGCTGGAACATCTGATGCCGGATGTCGAACTAATTGGCGTGACCGTTTCACGTGCTGTCGCCGAGCAGAAACCCAAAGTAATTGCCTTGCAGCAGGCTATTGCCGGTCAGCTGGCGCTGACGGCGACGGCGGATATTCATTTATGGGATGACTATTTTGCCCCGGGTTACGGCGTGCCAAATGACGCGGGGATGGAGGCGGTGAAACTGCTGGCGAGCCTGGAGGGAGTGCTGCTGGATCCGGTATATACCGGTAAAGCGATGGCGGGTCTGATAGACGGCATCAGCCAGAAACGCTTTAACGATGACGGGCCGATTCTCTTTATTCACACCGGTGGGGCGCCTGCGCTGTTTGCCTACCATCCTCATGTATAACCTCCAGGTAATCAACGCGAATGCAAGAAAGTATCCAACTGGTTATTGAATCGCTGCCGTATTTGCTTAAAGGCGCCGTCTTTACCCTGCAACTGAGTATTGGCGGTATGTTTTTTGGTCTGCTGCTGGGATTTGTGCTGGCGCTGATGCGGATGTCTCCGCTATGGCCGGTTCGCTGGCTGGCGCGCTTTTATATCTCGATTTTTCGCGGTACGCCGCTTATCGCCCAGTTATTTATGATCTATTACGGCCTGCCGCAATTTGGGATTGAGCTGGACCCTATCCCGGCGGCGATGATTGGTTTATCGCTCAATACCGCGGCTTACACGTCCGAGACGCTGCGCGCGGCGATCTCGGCTATCGACAAGGGGCAATGGGAAGCGGCGGCGAGCATTGGCATGACGCCGTGGCAAACGCTACGTCGCGCTATTTTGCCGCAGGCCGCTCGCGTCGCGCTTCCGCCGTTGAGCAACAGCTTTATCAGCCTGGTGAAAGATACGTCGCTCGCCGCGACGATTCAGGTGCCGGAGTTGTTCCGCCAGGCGCAGTTAATTACCTCGCGAACGCTGGAGGTGTTTACCATGTATCTGGCCGCGTCGTTAATCTACTGGGTAATGGCGACCGTCTTATCGGCACTGCAAAACTATTTTGAAAACCAGCTTAACCGCCAGGAGAGAGAGCCAAAATGAGTGCGATCGAAGTTACCAACCTGGTCAAAAAATTTCATGGTCAAACGGTGCTGCACGGTATTGACCTTGAGGTGAAGCCCGGAGAAGTCGTCGCCATTATCGGCCCGAGCGGCTCAGGGAAGACAACGTTATTACGCTGTATTAACCTGCTGGAACAACCGGAAGCGGGCACCATTAAAGTGGGCGATATTATCATCGATACCGCCCGCCCATTCAGCCAGCAAAAAGGGTTGATTCGCCAGCTACGCCAGCATGTCGGCTTTGTCTTTCAGAGTTTTAACCTGTTCCCGCATCGTACCGTGCTGGAAAATATCATTGAAGGTCCGGTGATTGTAAAGGGAGAGCCGAAAGCCGAGGCGACGGCGCTGGCGCGGGAACTGTTAGCCAAAGTCGGGTTGGCCGGTAAAGAGTCCCGTTATCCGCGCCGCCTGTCGGGTGGGCAACAGCAGCGCGTGGCGATTGCACGCGCGCTGGCGATGCGCCCGGAAGTGATTCTGTTTGATGAGCCCACGTCGGCGCTTGATCCTGAATTAGTCGGCGAGGTGCTTAATACGATTCGCCAGCTGGCGCAGGAAAAGCGCACGATGGTGATCGTCACTCACGAAATGAGCTTTGCGCGTGACGTGGCTGATCGGGCAATATTTATGGATCAGGGGCAAATCGTCGAGCAGGGGCCGGCGAAAACCTTGTTCGCCGATCCTCAGCATCCGCGTACCCGCCAGTTCCTTGAGAAATTTTTAGTGAAATAATGCCTTTTCAACGCTCGCCCGAATTAGCCGCGCCTTGGGCGAGCGCAATGAATAATTATGAAGCCATTCTGCCAGATTATTAACCTCGCTCTCAGGCGGAAGCCAAAAAGTGTAATGCCGCTCAAGTATTCTACGTTTCGTCCGATATTTCTTATATATAAACACTATTTATGTGTTAATTTAAGTCATTCATAATAATGATTATCAATATCAAAGGCGTGACCATAAAATATGCAGGAAAATGATTTCTTCACCTGGCGACGCGCAATGTTGTTACGCTTTCAGGAGATGGCGGCAGCAGAGGATGTTTATACTGAATTGCAATATCAGACACAGCGGCTGGAATTTGATTATTATGCCCTGTGTGTTCGTCATCCCGTCCCCTTTACCCGGCCTAAAATATCGCTTCGTACCACTTATCCTCCGGCGTGGGTAACGCATTACCAGTCCGAAAACTATTTCGCGATCGATCCGGTATTAAAGCCGGAAAATTTCAGGCAGGGTCATTTACATTGGGATGACGTGCTATTTCATGAAGCGCAGGCGATGTGGGATGCCGCCCAGCGTTTCGGATTACGCAGAGGCGTAACCCAGTGTGTGATGTTGCCGAACCGGGCGCTGGGCTTTTTATCTTTCTCTCGTAGCAGTTTACGCTGCTCCTCGTTTACCTACGATGAAGTGGAGCTGAGGTTGCAACTGCTGGCGCGGGAGAGTCTTTCGGCGCTGACAAGATTTGAAGACGACATGGTGATGGCGCCTGAGATGCGTTTCAGTAAACGTGAGAAAGAGATTCTGAAGTGGACGGCGGAAGGGAAGACCTCATCGGAGATCGCCATTATTCTGTCGATTTCTGAAAATACCGTTAACTTCCATCAGAAAAACATGCAGAAGAAATTCAATGCGCCAAATAAAACACAGATTGCCTGCTACGCTGCGGCGACAGGTCTGATATGACGTGCTGACGATGCTTCGCGCCAGACGCGAAACCGGCTGAAAGCGATGCTAACAGCCGGTTTTTTACTACTGGCGGTAAGCCTGTTTAATTTGCTTAACCGTACTGGAAAATACCGCCGCTTGTGCTTCATCATCCATCTGCGCGATCTGTTTTTCCATTTTAAGAATCACGCGCCCTGCATCGGCCTGGCCCATCGCCTGCAGCATCAGCGTTAACATGGCTTTCAGGCAGTTGACTTCAGTAGCCAGTTCTTGATTATTCTCAGCGGTGGAAAAATCAGGCGTACTCATTTATTTTCCTCGTTATGTTTCAGTGAAAATGTGCGATAGCAGATGTTAAGGCGGCGGAGTATACCATAAGCTACGCTAAAAATAGCAGTGGTTGTTTTTTGATCAAAAAGCGGAGGGGTTACCCACAAAATAAACGTTGCTGCGTGATGCATATATTTTCTTCATTCTTTGTTTATTACGCGTATTTTACTCGTTAATTATTGTTACAAAGTTGATTCCCTAATTAGTGTTTAGACAGCGGAACGTGAAATTTTTGTCACCATTATGAAATAGCAGCCCGGGACAGCGCCGTCAGAAGGGGCTACAACGTTGGCAGTTGCCACACGACGTACAACATAATTTCCAAAAACGAGAGCAAAATCGAATACCCGGTGTTTTTTTACGTTTCAAAGTTGAGATAAAACCAGCTAATATAAGGGCGATTAACTATCAGTAGCGTTATCCCTATTCTGGAGATATTCCTTTGATCAACGTTCTTCTTGTTGATGACCACGAACTGGTGCGCGCAGGGATACGACGCATTCTTGAAGATATAAAGGGCATTAAAGTTGTCGGTGAAGCGTGCTGCGGAGAGGATGCGGTAAAATGGTGCCGTACTAACGCCGTTGACGTCGTGCTGATGGATATGAACATGCCCGGTATTGGCGGCCTTGAGGCGACGCGTAAAATTGCCCGATCGACAGCGGATATCAAAGTGATCATGCTGACCGTCCATACGGAGAACCCGTTGCCCGCCAAAGTGATGCAGGCTGGCGCAGCTGGCTATCTCAGCAAAGGCGCTGCGCCTCAGGAGGTGGTGAGCGCTATTCGTTCGGTGTATTCCGGACAACGTTATATCGCCTCCGATATCGCTCAGCAGATGGCGCTCAGTCAGATCGAGCCTGCAAAAACGGAAACGCCGTTCGCCAGTTTGTCTGAACGCGAGTTGCAGATTATGCTGATGATCACCAAAGGTCAGAAGGTCAATGAGATTTCAGAACAGCTGAATCTCAGTCCTAAAACGGTGAACAGCTATCGCTATCGCATGTTCAGTAAATTAAACATTCATGGTGATGTTGAGCTGACTCACCTGGCAATCCGCCATGGCCTGTGTAATGCGGAGACGTTAACAAGCCAGTGAGTGAAATATTTGACGCAAAGGCGTTTTTGAAAACCGTTACCAGCCAACCCGGTGTCTATCGTATGTATGACGCCGGCGGTACGGTTATTTATGTCGGTAAAGCAAAAGACCTGAAAAAGCGTCTTTCCAGCTACTTTCGCAGCAACCTGGCTTCGCGTAAAACCGAAGCGCTAGTTGCGCAAATTCAACACATTGATGTCACGGTAACGCATACCGAAACGGAAGCGCTGCTGCTTGAGCATAATTACATCAAGTTGTATCAACCGCGTTACAACGTGTTGTTGCGTGATGATAAATCCTATCCTTTTATTTTTCTGAGCGGCGATACCCATCCGCGTCTGGCGATGCACCGTGGCGCCAAACATGCGAAAGGCGAGTACTTCGGTCCATTTCCTAATGGCTATGCCGTTCGGGAAACGCTGGCGCTGTTACAGAAAATTTTCCCTATCCGCCAGTGCGAAAACAGCGTGTATCGCAACCGCTCGCGTCCTTGCCTGCAATATCAGATTGGCCGCTGTTTAGGCCCCTGCGTTGCAGGACTGGTCAGCGAGGAGGAGTATGCGCAACAGGTGGAGTATGTCCGGTTGTTTTTGTCCGGTAAGGACGACCAGGTCTTAACACAGCTGATTGCCCGGATGGAAAAGGCCAGCCAGGATCTGGCATTTGAAGAGGCGGCGCGTATTCGCGATCAGATCCAGGCGGTACGCCGGGTCACGGAGAGACAGTTTGTCTCCAATGCGGGCGACGATCTCGACGTGATCGGCGTGGCTTTTGATGCGGGTATGGCCTGTGTGCATGTGCTGTTTATTCGCCAGGGTAAGGTGCTGGGCAGCCGCAGCTATTTTCCAAAAGTACCTGGCGGTACGGAACTGGGCGAAGTGGTGGAAACCTTTGTCGGGCAGTTTTACCTGCAGGGTAGCCAGATGCGCACGCTACCGGGCGAGATACTGCTCGATTTTAATCTGAGTGATAAAGCGCTGCTCGCCGACTCGTTGTCGGAACTTGCCGGACGGCGTATTCATGTCCAGACAAAACCGCGTGGCGATCGCGCCCGTTATCTCAAGCTGGCGCGGACCAACGCGGCAACGGCCTTAATCACTAAACTCTCGCAGCAGTCCACCATCACGCAGCGTTTGACTGCGCTGGCGGCGGTATTAAAACTTCCTGCGATCAAGCGGATGGAGTGTTTTGACATCAGCCATACCATGGGGGAGCAAACGGTCGCATCCTGTGTGGTATTTGACGCTAACGGGCCGTTACGCGCCGAGTATCGTCGTTATAATATCGCGGGCATCACGCCGGGTGATGACTACGCGGCGATGAATCAGGTGCTACGTCGGCGTTATGGCAAGGCCATAGAAGAAAGTAAGATTCCGGATGTTATTCTGATCGACGGCGGAAAAGGGCAGCTCGCCCAGGCGAAAGCCGTTTTCGCTGAGCTGGATGTCTCCTGGGATAAGCATCGCCCTTTGCTGCTTGGCGTCGCCAAAGGCGCGGACAGAAAGGCCGGTCTGGAAACACTCTTTTTTGAACCGGAAGGCGAGGGGTTTAGCCTGCCGCCGGACTCGCCGGCGCTGCATGTTATTCAGCATATTCGCGATGAGTCGCACGATCACGCGATCGGCGGGCACCGTAAAAAACGCGCGAAGGTTAAAAATACCAGTACGCTGGAAACTATTGAAGGCGTTGGGCCTAAACGTCGCCAGATGCTGCTGAAATATATGGGCGGTTTGCAAGGACTACGTAACGCCAGCGTAGAAGAAATTGCAAAAGTGCCGGGTATTTCGCAAGGTCTGGCAGAAAAGATCTTCTGGTCGTTGAAACATTGAGGCCACTGTAGCAACATAGGGGTAATTTCACTGACAACAGATAGTTACCCGTCACTATGCAATTTAATATCCCTACGTTGCTCACGCTGTTTCGCGTCATCCTGATTCCATTCTTTGTCGTGGTGTTTTATTTGCCGTTCGCCTGGGCGCCGATGGTCAGCGCGCTGATTTTCTGTATTGCCGCTATTACCGACTGGTTTGACGGCTTTCTGGCGCGACGCTGGAACCAGAGTACGCGTTTCGGCGCTTTCCTCGACCCCGTCGCCGACAAGGTGCTGGTGGCGATCGCCATGGTGCTGGTCACCGAGCATTATCATAGCTGGTGGGTGACGTTACCTGCGGCGACGATGATAGCCCGCGAAATTATTATCTCTGCTCTGCGTGAATGGATGGCGGAGCTGGGCAAACGCAGTAGTGTAGCGGTCTCCTGGATCGGTAAAGTCAAAACTACCGCACAGATGGTGGCGCTGGCGTGGCTCTTGTGGCGTCCGAATATCTGGGTAGAGTATGCCGGGATCGCGCTTTTCTTTGTCGCAGCGGTGCTAACGTTGTGGTCCATGTTGCAATATTTGAGCGCTGCACGCGGAGATTTGCTTGATCAGTGATCGTTTCGCCGCAAATTTCAGCAAACGATCGTGAGTGACGAAAAATATCGTTGACTCAGTGCGTCAGGTAAGTAGAATGCAACGCATCGAACGGCAGCACTGATTGCCAGACGATAACAAAATCAAGTGATTAACAAAGTTGCTTGATACTGCGGGAATAGCTCAGTTGGTAGAGCACGACCTTGCCAAGGTCGGGGTCGCGAGTTCGAGTCTCGTTTCCCGCTCCAGTTTAAAAGCATTGGCGTAAAGCGGATGCTGGCTGAAAAGCCAAAAAAATTTGGCGCGTTAACAAAGCGGTTATGTAGCGGATTGCAAATCCGTCTAGTCCGGTTCGACTCCGGAACGCGCCTCCAATTTTTCCCGAGCCCGGATGGTGGAATCGGTAGACACAAGGGATTTAAAATCCCTCGGCGTTCGCGCTGTGCGGGTTCAAGTCCCGCTCCGGGTACCATGGGAAAGACAAGAATAATCAAAGCAATAAGCAGTGTCGTGAAACCACCTACGGGTGGTTTTTTTGTGCCTTCAGTTTGTATGCCGACCGCGAGCGTGAACTTTCCAGCGCGATACACAGTAAAAAAACACCGGTAGCGGCATTTCTGCCAGTACAGCAGTTATGTGTTACCGACCCGCAAGAACTTGTGGCTGGTAAATACTAAACGTCGGGTAAATCAGCCGATAAAATCCATTAATCTCTATAAAAAATGCTGATATGTTTTATGCCTGCTTTATTAAAGAGAGTAGGTCTGCCAGTGAAATATACCGATAATGCAAAATTATTTATTAGCTTCATTAATATTGGGATTGTAGGTTGTGCTTTGCTACTTTTTTTTATTTTGTATGAGCCTGAGAGTGCAATCGTAACCTACTCTCTTCCCGGTGAGCTTTCCTCTTCGACATGTGATGCGCGTAATTTTATTGGCTACGTCGATGAAAATGACTTTGCAGAGTATATAAAAAAAGTAGAACTGACGCGCTACAGTATGTATTGTCTGAAAAAAACAGGGGCGGGCCAGTGGAGTATTTATGCAAATTAAACGAGTATAAAACTGTTCAGGGGTATTTTCTGCACAATTTAATTAAAGGTAGATAGCGAACTAATATTCATCACAAGGTAATGTGATCCGCTTCATGCTTTAATCACGTTTTGCAATATTGTCTTAATAACAGGTCAACTACAGATAATTTCGGGTTTTCGTGAATGGCGGTTTTGGTCAGTCTCTATATTATGCTTTCCCCGCTTTACGGAGATGATGATGCAAAAGAAAACCTGGGCCGTTTTATTGATACCATTGTGCCTCACCGCTTGCCACCAGACGACCAACCGATCAACAGCCAAAGATGAAATTCTCACAGGGAGCTATATTGACCCGACAAAAACACGCTTTCCGTTAGCGGATTATTCACAGTCGGTTGATAAATGGATACCTCCGGACTCGGCTGATTACACTATTCCGGTTATTGATAGTGCTACCCAACAACGCTACTTTAGCGCACTAAAATCTCATTATTTCGGAATGGACAGTGAAGCGCACTCGCCGTGGAATGGTTTTTATATTACCGCATTGCTGAAAAAAAACGCAGCACAGGCCCGGGATGCCAGTATTAAGCAGTTTCTTAGCGACGGCAGTGCTTATTGGGGGGAAAACTTCAGACTTTATACCTCTCGCTGGAAAGAGGAGGTTAGAGGGAATACGGATACGCAGATTGACAATATCTATCATGCCTCCCGGCGAGGCATTATGGTCAGGGAAAGTTTAGTCAGAGCGCTGCCAACGGACGACCCGCTCTTTAACGATCCCCGTCAGGCGGGCGAGGGGTACCCGTTTGATAATTTACAAATGTCTTCGCTGCGTCCCGGTACGCCGGTCTATACGCTGACGAAGAGCAAAGACCAACGCTGGCAATATGTCGTTTCACCAGCGGTAACTGGCTGGGTTCATAGTGAAGATATTGCCAGTACGGATCAGAAATTTATAACACAGTGGGTTTTGCTTGCTCATAAGCAACTGGGGGCATTTATCAACGCGCCGGTTTCTGTTCATGCCGCAGGCGTCTATTATTTCACCGGGCGACCGGGCACTATTTTACCGTTCCGACATCAACGGGCGGGCCAGTTCCTGATTGCGGCGCCAGTTCGCGGCAGCAACGGTCGCGCGTTTATCCATTGGGTCTGGCTAAGCGGTAACGAGTTTACGGCTATGCCGTGGAAAATGACGCCGGAAAATATCGCCGTGCTAATGAAAGCAATGCACGGCGCCCCCTACGGTTGGGGAAATTTTAACTTTTATAATGATTGTTCAGCCGAAGTCCGCAGCCTGTTAATGCCGTTTGGCATATTCCTGCCCAGACATTCATCCGCGCAGGTAGAGTCTGCTGGACGGGTGGTCGATCTTAGTCATAAAAATCCCCAAATGCGGATCGATTATCTCACCAGATACGGAAAGCCGTTTACTACGCTGGTCTATATTCCAGGGCATATTATGCTGTATATCGGTAACACAACCATGAATGGGCAGGTCGTGCCGATGACTTATCAGAATATCTGGGGATTGCGCCCAAACCATGCTAATAGCCGGAGCATTATCGGTGAGGCAGTATTTTTGCCGTTACTGCGTTTTTATCCTGAAAATCCTGATCTGATATCGCTGGCTGGTAAGGTTCTGTTTAAGCTTGGTTATATAGAATAGGTTGACAAACTGTGTTATCGCGGAAGACATGATTAAGGCAACCGTGCGCGTGGATATAAAGAGAGTATCCCTGTAAACTGTGTCTGAAAAAAGTATGAGCTATAGTGCGGGCTGTTTATTTGAAATACTATCTGGAGCTGATTCTGGATGTGATTATGTGCCTCACACATTGAAGTGAGAGTTATTGTTGGCGGTATCTGGCTGGAGGCTGGGTGGTAAAAAGACGTAATTTATTGCATTTTAATAACGGTGCCCGGTCAGAGCGCGATCTTGGGGATCTGGTCACTAAAGTTTTTGAGAAAGCGGCGAAAAAAGAACCGCAACCGCTATACACATTTAGCCTTCCGTTGCTGAGTGTGCAGGATGAAATCCGTGTTTACTGTAAGAAAAAAAATATCAAAATAGGGTACGATACGCTGTTTATGGAAATAACCTTTTCTGCTGACAGAGAAGCGGTAGACGAACTCATTAAACACTTTTTTACTGAAAATAAGCTCTATTTGAGAGGGCGGTTTTATCTGTCCGCGGCGGTGGTATAAGTTAGCATGAGTATAATATAGCGAGAAACCCATCTCTCGCTTTTGTGTGGGGCGAGCGTTTCCTGGCGGAAAATCTGCGCCCTGATCCTCCTTTTGTGCGTTAACTTCCGGAATCCTCCTCATTTCGTGTTAATCTGGCCCCTGATGGTTGCCATCCAAACTGCCTGCAAAAAAATTATTTTTATCCGCTGCAATGTAAGAGGCCTACAGGCGGAAGTCATCACTGAGGAAAAGCGTTATGAAAATGGAACCATTAAACGAGAACGAGCTGGAATGGCTGGATGATGTGCTGACGAAATACAATACCGATCAGGCCATTTTGGATGTCGCGGAGCTGGACGGTCTGATTACTGCGGTACTAAGTTCTCCGCGTCCCATCGAGCCGGAACAGTGGCTGGTCGCGATATGGGGGGGACCCGCGTACGTACCGCGCTGGACATCTGAAAAAGAAATGACGCGATTTATGGATCTGGTGTTCCAGCACATGGCGGACACAGCCGCCCGGCTTGAAGATTATCCAGAACAGTTCGAGCCGCTGTTTGGCCTGCGAGAAGTTGATGGCCATGAATTAACGATTGTTGAAGAATGGTGCTTTGGTTACATGCGCGGAGTGTCGCTGTCCGACTGGTCTGACTTGCCGGATACGCTAAAACCGGCGCTGGAAGCGATTGCCTTACACGGCACTGAAGAAAACTTTGCGCTGTTGGATAAAATGAGCCCGGAAGCGTTCGATAAAAGCGTTGACGCTATCCGTATCGCGGCGCTTGAGCTTCATGCCTGGTGGATGGCGCATCCGCACACGACGCCGCTACAGATGCCGATAAAAGCAGAGGTGAAAGTGGGGCGTAACGATCCTTGTCCATGCGGGAGTGGCAAAAAATTTAAGCAGTGCTGCCTGCATTAATGGCTCGTAAACGGCCATAGCGTGATGATTATCGAGCCTGGACGGCGTCCGGGCCCGGTAATCTTTGCCTGGCGTTAACCTGGATCGGGCAGGAACCCCAGTGCGATCGAAAACTGGACGCCAATCACGACAATGCCGCAGATAAACACCAGCGCCAGCGCTGGCGTGCCGCCTGCCACACGATATCCCGCCTGAGGGCTCTGTTTACGGCATTGCCAGACCAGCATGGCAGGGATGAGCAGTGCCAGCACTGCCAGCGCTACGCCGGCATAGCCTAATGCCATCACAAATCCACGTGGGTAGAAAAGCGCAAACGCCAGCGGCGGCAGAAAGGTAATCAGCCCGGTTTGCAGGCGTCCGGACACCGTACTGCGGCGCTGGAATAGATCGGCCAGGTAATCAAATAATCCTAGCGCTACGCCCAGAAAAGAGGTCGCCAGCGCCAGATCGGCGAACAGGTGGACCGCCAGTTCGACATGTGGCGAAGCGACCACTTCTCTGAGCGCCTGCAGCAGGCCATTTAACCCGGCATGGCTGGCCAGTAGCCCTCTGAATGTCGGCGAGTCGATGCTTCCCAGCGTGGCGAGCTGCCAAAAAATATAGGCCACTAACGGAATGGCACTACCCGTCATAAAGACCCAACGCAGCCGGCGAATGTTGCCGTTCATATAACTCACAATACTCGGTACGCTTCCGTGAAAACCAAACGAGGTGAAAATGACCGGTATGGCGGATAACGCCAGCCCCTGCTGTAAAGGAAGCGTAAGAAGATTTACTTTATGAATATGTGGCGTGAGCAACGCAAGCATGATGACCAGAAAAATGATCTTTGCGCTAAACAGGAAGCGGTTAAAAAGGTCGACCAGCGAGGTGCCCACACACACCACTCCACCGGCAACAAAGGTGAACAGCAGTACTCCGGCGGCGGGCGAGAGCGTGGCGCCAAGCCAGTTATTAATACTGGATGCCAGTAATTCTCCGGCTCCGGAAATGTAGGCGGCGGTGAGCGCATACATTAAGAACATCATACTGAATCCCGTAAGCCACTGTCCGTAACGTCCAAGATAGCGTTTTGCCAACGAGCCCAGTCCGGTATCCGCCGGAACGTGTTGATATACCTCCAGTAATAGTAGCGCGGTATAACACATCAGCGCCCACAGGCCAATCAACAATCCCAGCGTGACGCTGAAACCAACGCCAGCCGCTGCCAGCGGCATTGCCAGCATCCCGGCGCCGATAGTGGTGCCTGCCACGATAAAAATACTGCCCAGAGTTCTGTTTTTCACGCTTTCTACTACCCCGGTAACAAAGAACGGTGATATCCGCGGCGCAGGGTAAGGCATTACGCTATTTTCGTCAAATGGTCGTTACAATGGGTGTACTGTAAAATTTACAGTTCCGGGCGTAAAAGCGAATATGGGAGGAGACGCAGACAACCGCCGCAAACCTGCGCTAGCGCAAAGTCGCTCGCACACGGACACATTAGGCTACGAGTTTTATTCAGGAGGGGTTATGGATTCCATTCACGGTCACGAAGTACTCAACATGATGATTGAGTCTGGCGAGCAGTACACGCATACCTCGCTGGAGGCGGCAATAAAAGCGCGCTTTGGCGAGCAGGCACGATTTCACACCTGTTCAGCGTCAGATATGACGGCGGCGGAACTGGTCGCGTTTCTGGCGGCGAAAGGAAAGTTTATTGCCGTGGAGGACGGTTTTTCAACGCATGAGAGTAAAATCTGCCGCCATTAATACGCCACGGTGAGAGCGCGTCTCACCGTGTAAGGACGTGCTGGATTAATTTTGCGTATCCAGTGTGGAGAGTTCTTTATCAATGAAATAAAGCCCTTCGCCGCTTTTTCCCGCCAGCGTTAATTTATCAATAATAGATTTGAATAATTTTTCTTCTTCATGCTGTTCTGCCACATACCACTGCAAGAAATTAAATGTCGGATAATCCTGGCTGGTCATTGCGGCATGAGCCAGTTCATTAATTTTTTGCGTAATAAGCTGCTCATGCTCATAGGTCGCGCGGAACAGTTCATCCAGTGAGGTGTACTCAGCGAAGGGCGAAGAAACGGTATGAATGCGCGGCAGGCTTCCGGTATCGGTAAGGTAGTCAAACAGGCGCTGCATATGCGTCATCTCTTCTTGCGCATGGCGACGAAGAAATGCGGCCGCGCCTTCAAAACTGTGATAGCTGCACCACGCGCTCATTTGTTGATAGAGCAGGGAGGAGTACAACTCCAGATTCATTTGCTCATTCAGTTTGTCGATCATTTCTGTTTTCAGCATGGTTCCGCTCCACAAATAGCAAAAGATATACGGTAATGTGGCGCCACTATAATTTGTTATTTTATTATTTGCAAAAGGTAAAATATTAAATTTAATTATTAAAAATACGAATGGGAATAAAACGCATTAACGCCAGTGTATAGGGTATAAAAATAAAGGAAAGCCAGCATCTTCATGCTGGCAATAGCGACCCTGCACTCTCCTCCATTGTACATGGTGTCGGCGTTAAGCCAGCCGCCTTAATAATAAAGCGGCATAATTTGCGGGACGGCAACGCCCCGGCACTGCCAGGAGAGGGTAAATCGGGTGTTCAGACACAACGAGCCCGCATAAATGCTACAGGTTCCTACCGGCTGACCAAACGAA
Source organism: Salmonella sp. A29-2 (assembly GCF_020150755.1). NCBI lineage: Bacteria > Pseudomonadati > Pseudomonadota > Gammaproteobacteria > Enterobacterales > Enterobacteriaceae > Salmonella > Salmonella sp. A29-2. Next base: position 1,975,561 of record NZ_CP083731.1, read on the forward strand.
ACGGCATCGGCATAGCCCATCTGCTGGCATTCGCGTGTTGCGGTCCCGTGAGATACATAGTCATCTGTCCGTGAAGTAAAAAATAGCGGCTGGTTATACGTCAGGCGCACGATGCCGCTTATCGGGCTGGCTTCGCTGACCTGCGCTTGTCGAGTAATGGTGCATCCCGTCAGGGCTAGCAGTGAAAGAGTAAAAATAAGAGGCTTCATAAAATCGCTCCGACAATTCGGTATCAGACCATGCTACCTCGTGTCTTGCACCGTCAATGGCTGGAATAACTTACGGATTCGCCTTGATTAAAGGTAACGGCAGGAGGTTTACAGCGGGAACAGAAAATGTGTGAGCGTCTCTTCATTTAATGAAACTTAGTTTCATTAAATTTGAATGCGTGTTCTTAAGTGTGTAGTGTGGGCAAAACGTCATGATTTACGCAGACGCGACCGTCTGCATTCAGGAGGAACACGATGAAAATTGCACTGATGATGGAAAATAGCCAGGCCAGCAAAAATGCCATCATTTATAACGAACTTAGCGCCGTCGCCAATGAAAAGGGATTTCCCGTTTTTAACGTCGGCATGTGCGACGAAAATGACCATCACCTGACGTACATTCATTTAGGCATCATGGCGAGTATTTTGCTTAATGCAAACGCGGTTGATTTTGTGGTTACTGGCTGTGGCACCGGGCAGGGCGCGCTGATGTCGTTAAATATTCATCCAGGTGTCATTTGTGGCTATTGCATCGATCCGGCAGATGCTTTTCTGTTTGCGCAGATCAACAACGGCAATGCGTTGTCCCTGCCATTTGCGAAAGGCTTTGGCTGGGGCGCTGAGCTGAACGTGCGTTTCATCTTTGAAAAAGCGTTTACCGGGCGTAAAGGCGAGGGGTATCCGCCTGAGCGCAAAGCGCCGCAGGTACGCAATGCGGGCATTTTGAACCAGGTTAAGGCCGCGGTCGTCAAAGAGAATTATCTGGATACACTACGGGCTATCGATCCTGAACTGGTTAAAACGGCGGTTTCAGGGCCGCGTTTCCAGCAATGTTTGTTTGAAAACGGCCAGAATAAAGAAATAGAAGCGTTTGTACGTGAGATGCTGGGGTAATGCCCGGACAAGACAGAGGCGTTTCGCGCCTGTCGGCTGGCATGATGTGCCGATAATACGCCAGTAGCGACAGGCGCCACCTCTGGCAAACAGATCAGAAACGGTGTAGGCCGGATAAGCTGCTTCGCGTTGCTATCCGGCTAATAACGTCTCAATATTGTCGCTCGGGGTGCCGCTATCAGTGATGCTGATAGGTCACGACGTTAAGGAGATGCTGATCGGTTTGCGCCAGGCATAGCCCTGCTCGTTTAGCGCTGCGAACTTCTTCGAGAATAGTTTGTAAAAGTACGCCATCCTGCTGCTGCTCTTTTTCCAGGGTATGGAGAAAATCGAGCGTTGAGGCATCATTCAGCGCTTTCGCTTCATCTGCCAGACGCGACAGCGTGCTGGCGCGTTGCTGATAATCCTCCAGGGTTTTCTGGAACAATTCTTCCAGAGAGCAGAGCTCTTCACCCGGAACGTCAATGGCTTTAACGATAGGGGTGGCGCCGGCGTTTTTCATAAAATTAAACATGCGCATCATTTGCGTCACGTTGCCTTGCGCCTGGGTACGAAGAAAGGTGGCGGTGCCTGTTAAACTGTGTTCAGAACACCATTCGCTTAGATGGAGGTAAAGATTTGATGCGTAAAACTCAAGGTTCATTGGCGTGTTGAGCTTTTGAACCATTCCTACAGCTGCCATAACAATATCCTTATTTCCAGAAAGTGTTGATGTGCATGACAGACGAGAATGCAACGGGCCGTTGTCACTTTCTTACATCTATCATCTATGCACAATAAATACTCTTAGCAGAAGAACTCCGTTCCGCCAGTCCCTTATGCGATCTCATTTCCTGTTTATCGATCGGTAATGAGAATAGCGCGTCAATAAAAATAAGAAAATCCTTAAATGCAATTGTTTATCTTTTTTTACATTTTCAGCGGTGTGATTTTTTCAGATGTAATGATTTTTGGTGTGGAGCGGTTGCAACTGTTTGAAAGTTAAATGATATTATATGGGTTTCTAATTTATGAAACATTGTTTCAGATCATGGGGTGAGCCTTTCAAGTATGGTAATTTCAATAAAATAAACATTAGCCAGTCTGGATATCACACGCATGAACGGTTGAGAGCAAATATGCCTATTTTTATAAACTAGCCGATTTTGCGGTAGATCATTTTTAATGTCATTAATCATACGAGCACGTTATTCGGTTGAGCGCAGTTTTGATGGGTGACTCGTTAACAAGGAGCAGTCAATGAAAAAGGTCGCGGTGCTGTTGGCACCAGGATTTGAAGAAGCAGAGGCCATTGTTACTCTTGATATTCTGCGACGTTTGCATATCGACGTCGAAACGCTGGCGTGTGCTGAATCACGGGCGGTGGTGAGTTACCATGATATTCCTATGGTTGCGGACAGCACGCTGAGTGAACGCCAGCAGGCGCTTTTCGATGCGGTAGTGCTGCCGGGCGGTCCGCAGGGGAGCGCTAATCTGGCGGCTAATCCGGCGGTGATCGCTTTCGTTGCGCGTCATGATGCGGCAGGCAAATTAATTTGTCCTATCTGTTCCGCGGCGGCAAGGGTGCTGGGTGCTCACGGATTGCTGAAGGGGCGTCGTTATGTCTGTTCCGGCGACCTGTGGAAAGCGGTTCCGGAAGGTGTCTATATGGATGCGCCCGTTGTTGAAGATGGTAATTTAATTAGCGGCAAAGGCTTGGGTCATGTCTTTGATTTCGCTCTAACCCTTTCCGCCAGACTGCTGGGAGACGATGCGCCGGTTCGCGAACAGGCTGAACATATCTATTATCCCTGGTAATCGTTATTCACCCAGGGCCGTAAGGATTAGCTGGCTGATGTTATGGATTAATGTGCTGGCTTTTCTGCCTTTTGGCTGATGAATTCGCTCTGGGTTATGTCATTTCCCGCTAAAACTATTCCTGTCACAGTATTTATCTAATGAATGAAAGACAGTGCACCGTTTTACGTCTTCTCTAACAAAAATCGTTTGACTTTACCCTACATAAAAAATGCTAAAGCTGGTCAATGACTTCCCTGGGTTATGAGTTAATCGTTATTTCTGCGTGCGTATTAGGGGGCGTTTTCCTGAGAAGCGGCCTCGGAAAAATCTCATATGTGGTGGCGAGCGTACTGATATCAGGAACGGTGGAGAACGCGATGAACCTGTTCAACATTTCACCTTTTGCACAGTACGTGGTTCGCGGCTGAATCCTTCTGGCAGCAGTTATCTTCGACCATTATAAGCAAAAAGCGAAGCGTACGATTTGATGAATTAACACTCAACTAAACAGTATAGCTTCACGTCATCGCCAGCCGCTACCCCGGCTGGCGATGGTCTTTCTAAATGGCGAGCAGCGTCACACTGTCTATACTTACATGACTAATGAGACCGTTTGTGAGTCTCAATATGATGATAAGGAGGAGACCAGGGTGGCAGAACCGTTAACCGTATCCCCCGAACTCACTGCGAACTATGCGTATTTTTTTGACCTTGATGGCACATTGGCAGAGATAAAGCCTCATCCCGATCAGGTAGTGGTACCGCATAAAATCCTTCAGTTGTTAGACCGTCTCGCGGCGCACAACGCAGGGGCACTGGCATTGATTTCAGGGCGTTCAATGACTGAGCTGGATGCTTTGGCGAAGCCTTTTCGCTTTCCGCTCGCTGGCGTTCACGGAGCAGAGCGTCGTGACATCAATGGTAAAACCCATATCGTGCGCCTTCCTGAAGCGGTAGTCCGGGAGGTGGAGGCGTTATTACGTTCGACGCTTGTAGCGCTGCCCGGAACGGAGCTGGAGACGAAGGGGATGGCGTTTGCGCTGCACTACCGTCAGGCTCCGGAACATGAAGCGGCGCTGTTGGCGCTTGCGCAACACGTTACGCAGCACTGGCCGCAACTGGCGTTGCAGCCTGGTAAATGTGTTGTGGAAATCAAACCTAAGGGAACCAATAAAGGCGAAGCGATTGCCGCCTTTATGCAGGAGGCGCCCTTTGCGGGACGGATTCCCGTTTTTGTGGGCGACGATTTGACCGATGAGGCTGGCTTTGGCGTGGTGAATCACGCTGGCGGAATTTCCGTAAAAGTGGGCGTCGGGGCAACCCAGGCGGCATGGCGGCTGGAAAGCGTACCCGATGTCTGGCGCTGGCTGGAGCAAATCAATTATCCACAACAAGAACAACAAGTAATGAATAACAGGAGTGATGGCTATGAGTCGTTTAGTCGTAGTATCTAATCGAATTGCCCCCCCGGATAATAAAGGCGGCGCCGGCGGCCTCGCCGTTGGCGTGCTTGGCGCGCTAAAAGCGGCTGGCGGGTTGTGGTTCGGCTGGAGTGGCGAGACAGGTAACGAGGATGAGCCATTAAAAAAGGTGACAAAAGGTAATATTACCTGGGCATCGTTTAACCTGAGCGAACAAGATTACGAAGATTATTACTGTCAATTTTCCAATGCGGTTCTCTGGCCTGCGTTCCACTATCGTCTGGACCTGGTACAGTTTCAGCGTCCTGCATGGGAAGGCTATATGCGGGTGAATGCGCTATTAGCGGATAAGTTATTGCCCCTCATTAAAGAGAACGACATCATTTGGGTGCATGACTACCACCTGTTACCGTTTGCCAGCGAGCTGCGTAAACGCGGCGTGAACAACCGAATTGGTTTTTTCCTGCATATTCCATTCCCGACCCCGGAGATTTTTAACGCTTTACCGCCGCATGATGAACTGCTGGAGCAGTTGTGTGACTTTGATCTGCTAGGGTTCCAGACGGAAAATGATCGCCTGGCTTTTCTGGATAGTCTTTCGAGTCAAACGCGAGTCACGACTCGCAGCGGCAAGCAGCATATCGCGTGGGGTAAAGACTTCCAGACAGAAGTGTATCCCATCGGTATTGAGCCCGATGAGATTGCTCTGCAGGCTGCCGGGCCATTGCCGCCTAAACTGGCGCAGCTCAAGGCGGAACTGAAAAATGTGAAGAATATTTTTTCCGTTGAGCGGCTGGATTATTCGAAAGGGCTGCCGGAACGTTTTCTGGCGTATGAAGCGCTACTGGAAAACTATCCGCAGCATCGGGGAAAAATTCGTTATACCCAAATTGCGCCTACGTCACGCGGCGAAGTACAGGCATATCAGGATATTCGCCACCAGCTTGAGACGGAAGCAGGCCGGATTAATGGGAAATATGGACAATTGGGCTGGACGCCGCTCTATTATCTGAATCAGCATTTCGACCGTAAACTGTTAATGAAGATATTCCGTTATTCAGACGTCGGGCTCGTCACCCCGTTGCGTGACGGGATGAACCTGGTGGCGAAAGAGTTTGTCGCCGCGCAGGACCCCGCTAATCCTGGCGTACTGGTACTGTCACAGTTTGCCGGCGCGGCGAATGAACTGACGTCGGCGTTAATCGTCAATCCTTACGATCGGGATGACGTGGCGGCGGCGCTCAATCGCGCGTTAACGATGCCCCTTGCCGAGCGTATTTCGCGTCATGCGGAAATGCTGGACGTGATCGTTAAAAATGACATTAACCGCTGGCAGGAGCGTTTTATTCATGACCTAAAGGAGGTCACGCCGCGTAGCCCTGAGCGTCAGCAGCAGAACAACGTGGCGACGTTCCCTAAGCTGGCCTGAGATATCGCGAGCGGCGACTAGTCGCCCGCTAACGGTACCAGCAACACATCTACCTGACTGGCGCTGACGACACTTTTTGCCGAGCAGGACGCGCGCGAAAAGAAACTGTGGTTATGGTTGCCGCAAATGACCAGATCAACATGGTGTTTGCGGCACACAGCCAAAATATGCTGGCTTAACTCACCTGATGCGATGAAAGTTTGTTCAATCGGATAATCCGCCTTTTCCCCCAGCATCTTAAGAAAATTCTCGGTTTCCTCATGCATAACCGCGCGTAAATCCTCCATCATGGGCGCGGCGAACTGGTTATACAGTTCAGGATCGGAAGCGAGAGTAATCAGGCTTACTTTCGCCTGAACAGGGCGGGCGATAGAGACCGCTTTAGCCAGTAGCTGGTGACTTTCCGGGGTGACGGCAACGGCGACAAGAATATGGGTGTAGCTCATAACTCGCTCCTTGATTGCAAGAATATGAGATTGTGCTTTAGCTTTACTCTGTTTATCGCATTTCTGCAATGCGCTAATGCCACATTAATGTGAAGGACATCATAATTAATCATTAATTATTCTTATGTAAAGAATCGTGGCATAAGACACTTTTTACACACCACCAGGATGCTTCATTTAAACGGGTGAACAAGGAAAGCTAAAAGTTAAATCAAATGAGCTTATTTTTAACAGCGGAGGGCGTATGCTGTGACGAGATTAATTAATAACGTTTAATATTTAAGCCACTGTTTACTAAAGGTAAAATAAAATCGTTTCTAAAATAGAAATAACAGCCTGTTATCTATTATCCTGGCGTTATTTTAACAGAGAGAAACAAAAAAGAATTTGGTGTTGACGTACCCCTATTCAGCAGTGTGGAATAGAAAAAGTGAACATTAGGTTATTAATTAAACAAAGTAAAAGCCATGCTGATGGTTTTATCGTAAGTATTCCGTTAAATTATGTGATCTACATCACATATTTTCTAAAATCGCCGTCCCGCTCCGTTGTATGTCACGAAGCTGACGAGTAGAGTTGCGTCGAATTAGGAAAAATCTTAGGCATTTGTAAAAATTGATGTAAACGTGTAAGGCGAATCTCAGTGGGAAGCTGCGTTATACGTCACAATGTCCACAATGTCTGAGCGCTGCTATGCATTTGACCTTTTTGCTTCTTTTACCGGGCCTTCCCGGCGACATCACGGGGTGCGGCTACGTCGCACAAAAATAAAGTTGGTTATTCTGGATGGGAACAATGCATACATCAGAGTTGCTAAAACACATTTATGACATCAATTTGTCATATTTACTCCTTGCACAGCGTTTGATCGTCCAGGACAAAGCATCTGCGATGTTCCGCCTCGGTATCAACGAAGAGATGGCAAACACACTGGGCGCGTTGACCCTACCGCAGATGGTCAAACTGGCGGAGACGAACCAGTTAGTTTGTCATTTCCGGTTTGACGATCATCAGACGATCACCCGTTTGACTCAGGATTCGCGCGTCGATGACTTACAGCAGATTCACACAGGTATCATGCTTTCAACGCGTCTGCTCAATGAAGTGGACGATACGGCGCGTAAGAAAAGGGCATGATAATGAGTGAAAAAAGCATTGTTCAGGAAGCTCGCGATATCCAGTTGGCGATGGAGTTGATTAATCTTGGCGCTCGTCTACAAATGCTGGAAAGCGAAACACAGCTCAGCCGTGGTCGCCTCATCAGGCTGTACAAAGAATTACGCGGTAGCCCGCCGCCTAAAGGGATGCTGCCATTTTCGACAGACTGGTTTATGACCTGGGAGCAAAATATTCATGCCTCCATGTTCTGCAACGCCTGGCAATTTTTACTGAAGACCGGCTTATGCAGCGGTGTGGATGCGGTGATTAAAGCTTATCGGCTTTATCTTGAGCAGTGTCCGCAACCGCCTGAAGGGCCGTTGTTGGCGCTGACTCGCGCATGGACGCTGGTGCGTTTTGTTGAAAGTGGGTTGCTTGAATTGTCGAGCTGTAACTGCTGCGGTGGGAACTTTATTACCCATGCGCATCAGCCCGTAGGCAGCTTTGCGTGTAGTTTATGCCAGCCGCCATCCCGCGCAGTAAAAAGACGTAAACTTTCCCGAGATGCTGCCGATATTATTCCACAACTGCTGGATGAACAGATCGAACAGGCTGTTTAACCGAAACGGTGTGGACAAACACTCCAGCAGCGGTAAGCCATTACCGCTGCTTTTTTTTGCCTTGCCTTCGCGTTAATCGCCCGACTGCGCATCCTGTCATAGTCAACAGCGGAAGGATGATGTCGTGCTTATCTTATTAGGTTACCTGGTGGTTATCGGTACAGTTTTCGGCGGTTATGTCATGACCGGCGGACACCTTGGGGCACTCTATCAACCTGCTGAACTGGTCATCATTGGCGGCGCGGGGATAGGGGCGTTCATTGTCGGCAACAACGGGAAGGCCATCAAAGGCACGATGAAAGCGATCCCGTTGTTATTTCGTCGTTCGAAATACACGAAATCTATGTACATGGATTTGCTGGCGTTGCTCTATCGCCTGATGGCCAAATCACGCCAGCAGGGGATGTTCTCCCTTGAACGCGATATTGAAAATCCGAAAGAGAGTGAAATCTTCGCCAGTTATCCGCGTATTCTGGCCGATGCGGTAATGCTTGATTTTATTGTCGATTATCTGCGCCTGATCATCAGCGGCAACATGAATACGTTCGAAATTGAAGCGTTGATGGATGAAGAGATTGAAACCCATGAAAGCGAGGCGGAAGTCCCGGCCAACAGTCTGGCGATGGTGGGGGATTCGCTGCCTGCCTTTGGTATCGTCGCGGCGGTAATGGGGGTGGTTCACGCTCTGGCTTCAGCCGATCGTCCGGCAGCGGAGTTGGGGGCGCTGATTGCCCATGCCATGGTAGGTACGTTCCTCGGTATTTTACTGGCTTATGGATTCATTTCACCGTTAGCGACCGTTTTGCGCCAGAAGAGCGCCGAAACCACCAAGATGATGCAGTGCGTAAAAATTACACTGCTGTCTAATCTGAACGGCTATGCGCCGCCGATTGCCGTGGAATTTGGTCGTAAAACGCTTTATTCCAGTGAGCGTCCATCGTTTATTGAGTTGGAAGAACACGTTCGCGCAGTGAGAAACCCAAACCAGCAGCAGACGACTGAGGAAGCATGAAAAATCAGGCTCATCCCATTGTCGTCGTAAAACGCCGCAGGCACAAACCGCACGGCGGCGGGGCGCACGGTTCCTGGAAAATTGCCTACGCCGATTTTATGACGGCGATGATGGCTTTTTTTCTGGTGATGTGGCTGATTTCCATCTCCAGCCCTAAAGAATTAATTCAGATTGCCGAATATTTTCGTACGCCGTTGGCCACCGCGGTAACGGGGGGAAATCGGATTGCCAATAGCGAGAGCCCGATACCAGGCGGCGGCGATGATTACACCCAACAGCAGGGTGAAGTGGAAAAGCAGCCGAATATCGACGAGCTGAAAAAACGGATGGAGCAGAGTCGGTTAAACAAACTGCGCGGCGATCTGGATCAACTGATCGAATCCGATCCCAAACTGCGCGCGTTACGTCCGCATCTGAAAATTGATTTAGTTCAGGAGGGGTTGCGCATCCAGATTATCGACAGCCAGAACCGCCCGATGTTTAAAACCGGCAGCGCCGAAGTTGAGCCGTATATGCGCGATATCCTGCGTGCGATTGCGCCAGTGTTAAACGGTATACCTAATCGCATTAGCCTGGCCGGCCATACCGATGACTTTCCCTACGCGAACGGCGAAAAAGGCTATAGCAACTGGGAGTTATCCGCCGATCGCGCCAATGCCTCGCGTCGCGAACTGGTCGCTGGCGGGCTGGATAACGGAAAAGTATTACGGGTGGTTGGCATGGCCGCCACGATGCGGCTGAGCGATCGCGGTCCTGATGACGCCATCAACCGCCGTATAAGCCTGCTGGTGTTAAACAAACAGGCGGAACAGGCCATTTTGCATGAAAACGCTGAAAGCCAGAATGAGCCGGTAAGTGTATTACAACAGCCTGCGGCAGCCCCGCCGGCAAGCGTACCCACATCGCCAAAAGCGGAACCGAGGTGATAGCGTGAGCATGGATATTAGCGATTTTTATCAGACATTTTTTGATGAAGCTGACGAGCTGTTGGCTGATATGGAGCAGCATCTGCTGGATTTGGTGCCGGAATCCCCGGACGCTGAACAACTGAACGCCATTTTTCGCGCGGCGCACTCCATTAAAGGCGGAGCGGGCACATTCGGCTTCACTATTCTGCAGGAAACCACACATTTAATGGAAAACCTGCTGGATGAAGCCCGACGCGGTGAAATGCAGCTCAATACCGACATTATCAACCTGTTTTTGGAAACGAAAGATATTATGCAGGAACAGCTCGACGCCTATAAAAACTCCGAAGAGCCGGATGCCGCAAGCTTCGAATATATCTGCAATGCGCTACGCCAGTTGGCGCTGGAGGCGAAAGGCGAAACCACGCCAGCGGTCGTAGAAACCGCGGCACTAAGCGCGGCGATCCAGGAAGAGAGCGTAGCCGAAACCGAATCGCCTCGTGACGAGAGTAAACTGCGCATTGTACTTTCACGGTTGAAAGCCAATGAGGTCGATCTGCTTGAAGAAGAGTTGGGCAATCTGGCTACTCTGACGGATGTCGTCAAGGGGGCGGATTCACTGTCGGCAACTCTGGATGGCAGCGTCGCGGAAGATGACATTGTCGCGGTGCTCTGTTTTGTCATCGAGGCCGATCAGATCGCTTTTGAAAAAGTGGTCACCGCGCCGGTTGAAAAAGCGCAAGAGAAAACCGAGGTAGCACCGGTAGCGTCTCCGGCAGTCGTTGCGCCAGCCGCCAAAAGCGCGGCCCATGAACATCATGCGGGGCGTGAAAAACCTGCGCGTGAACGCGAGTCCACCAGCATTCGCGTGGCGGTAGAGAAAGTAGATCAGCTCATAAACCTGGTCGGCGAGTTAGTGATTACCCAGTCAATGTTGGCCCAGCGTTCTAACGAGCTGGACCCGGTAAACCACGGCGATCTCATTACCAGTATGGGTCAGTTACAACGTAACGCCCGCGACTTACAAGAGTCGGTGATGTCGATTCGTATGATGCCTATGGAGTACGTCTTCAGCCGTTTCCCGCGTCTGGTACGCGATTTAGCGGGCAAACTGGGCAAGCAGGTAGAGCTGACGCTGGTGGGGAGCTCCACTGAACTTGATAAAAGCCTGATCGAACGCATTATCGACCCGCTGACGCACCTGGTGCGCAACAGTCTCGACCACGGGATTGAAATGCCGGAAAAACGCCTTGAGGCGGGGAAAAATGCTGTCGGCAACCTGATTCTTTCCGCAGAACATCAGGGCGGGAATATTTGTATTGAAGTGACCGATGACGGCGCGGGGCTTAACCGTGAGCGTATCCTGGCGAAGGCCATGTCGCAGGGGATGGCGGTGAATGAAAACATGACCGACGATGAAGTAGGCATGTTGATCTTCGCGCCGGGATTCTCAACTGCGGAACAGGTCACGGATGTCTCCGGTCGCGGCGTTGGCATGGATGTGGTGAAACGTAACATTCAGGAGATGGGCGGTCACGTTGAGATCCAGTCAAAACAAGGCTCCGGCACCACGATTCGTATTCTGCTGCCGCTGACGCTGGCCATCCTCGATGGGATGTCGGTTCGCGTGGCGGGGGAAGTTTTTATCCTGCCGTTGAATGCGGTGATGGAGTCGCTGCAACCGCGTGAAGAGGATCTTCATCCGCTGGCGGGCGGCGAACGGGTTCTGGAAGTTCGCGGCGAGTATTTGCCGCTGGTCGAATTGTGGAAAGTGTTTGACGTGGACGGGGCGAAAACCGAAGCCACGCAGGGCATTGTTGTGATCCTGCAAAGCGCGGGACGCCGTTACGCGCTGCTGGTCGATCAGCTCATCGGTCAGCACCAGGTGGTGGTCAAAAATCTGGAAAGCAATTATCGCAAGGTACCGGGGATTTCCGCCGCGACGATCCTGGGCGACGGCAGCGTCGCGCTGATTGTTGATGTTTCCGCATTGCAGGGTTTAAACCGCGAACAACGTATGGCGATCACAGCCGCCTGATTGAGTGAGAAGGGAATAATATGACCGGTATGAGTAATGTAAGCAAACTGGCCGGCGAGCCGTCAGGTCAGGAATTCCTGGTGTTTACACTGGGAAATGAAGAGTACGGCATCGATATCCTGAAAGTGCAGGAGATCCGTGGCTATGACCAGGTGACGCGCATCGCCAATACACCGGCCTTTATAAAAGGGGTAACTAACCTGCGCGGCGTGATTGTCCCCATTGTCGATCTGCGCGTGAAATTCTGCGAAGGCGACGTTGAGTACGATGACAATACGGTAGTGATCGTACTGAATCTGGGGCAACGCGTCGTCGGGATAGTGGTAGACGGCGTGTCTGACGTACTGTCGTTAACGGCGGAACAGATCCGTCCGGCGCCAGAATTTGCCGTGACCTTGTCAACAGAATATTTGACGGGATTGGGCGCGCTCGGCGAGCGTATGCTGATTCTGGTGAATATCGAAAAACTGCTTAACAGCGAAGAGATGGCGCTGCTGGATATCGCAGCATCACACGTCGCGTAATAACGTTGCCGGATGGCGTCGCGCCATTCGGCAATATTCACCGTTATGCTTCCACCAACGGTGAGAGTGCCTCTTCACCGCCCGCGCCCAGCCCCTGCATTTTGCGCCGACATCGCCGCTGCGACACTGTTATTGTCAATATCGTCTTCCGGAACAGCGTATTTCCTTTTTGCAAAAGTAAAGTTATCACCGCAGGTGCCGATAACGTTGATAACTCGTTATCAGGAAGGTGCCTTATGTTTAACCGTATCCGCGTTGTCACAATGCTGATGATGGTGCTGGGGGTTTTCGCACTGCTACAGCTTGTTTCCGGTGGTTTGCTGTTTTCTTCATTACAGCATAACCAGCAAGGTTTTGTTATTTCTAACGAATTACGCCAGCAACAAAGCGAACTCACGTCGACATGGGACTTAATGCTGCAAACGCGCATTAACCTGAGCCGCTCCGCCGCACGCATGATGATGGACGCTTCTAACCAGCAGAGCAGCGCCAAAACGGATTTACTCCAGAATGCAAAAACGACCCTCGCACAGGCGGCGGCGCACTACGCCAATTTCAAAAACATGACGCCATTGCCAGCGATGGCGGAGGCCAGCGCGAACGTCGATGAAAAATATCAGCGCTATCAGGCCGCATTAACCGAACTTATTCAGTTTCTGGACAATGGCAATATGGATGCCTACTTCGCCCAGCCAACCCAGGGAATGCAAAACGCGTTGGGCGAGGCGCTGGGCAATTACGCCCGGGTGAGCGAAAACCTGTACCGCCAGACATTTGATCAAAGCGCTCATGACTACCGTTTTGCGCAATGGCAACTGGGGGGGCTTGCGGTCGTGCTGGTGCTGATTTTGATGGTGGTTTGGTTCGGCATTCGTCATGCCCTGCTTAACCCATTAGCGCGAGTGATTACTCATATCCGTGAAATTGCCAGCGGCGATCTGACGAAAACGCTCACTGTCTCAGGACGTAATGAAATTGGCGAACTGGCGGGAACGGTTGAACATATGCAACGCTCGCTGATTGACACCGTGACGCAGGTTCGTGAAGGTTCGGATGCGATTTATTCCGGCACCAGTGAAATTGCCGCCGGTAATACCGACCTCTCTTCCCGTACCGAACAACAAGCCTCCGCTCTGGAGGAGACGGCGGCCAGCATGGAACAACTGACGGCCACCGTGAAGCAAAACGCCGATAATGCCCGTCAGGCTTCGCAACTGGCGCAAAGCGCCTCCGAGACCGCGCGTCATGGCGGCAAAGTGGTCGACGGCGTAGTAAACACCATGCACGAAATTGCCGACAGTTCGAAAAAAATCGCTGACATTATCAGCGTTATCGACGGTATTGCCTTCCAGACTAACATTCTGGCGCTGAACGCGGCGGTAGAAGCGGCGCGCGCGGGAGAGCAGGGGCGCGGTTTTGCGGTCGTGGCAGGCGAGGTGCGTAATCTGGCCAGCCGCAGTGCCCAGGCGGCGAAAGAAATAAAAGCGTTGATTGAAGATTCCGTCTCGCGTGTCGATACCGGTTCAGTGCTGGTGGAAAGCGCCGGGGAAACCATGACTGACATCGTCAATGCCGTTACGCGCGTCACGGATATCATGGGCGAAATCGCCTCCGCCTCGGATGAGCAAAGCCGGGGTATCGATCAGGTCGCTTTGGCCGTTTCCGAAATGGATCGCGTAACGCAACAGAACGCCTCGCTGGTTCAGGAATCCGCCGCCGCCGCCGCCGCGCTGGAAGAGCAGGCCAGCCGTCTGACCCAGGCGGTATCGGCTTTCCGCCTGGCATCGCGACCGCTGGCGGTAAATAAACCTGAGATGCGTTTGTCAGTGGACGCTCAGTCCGGCAATACGCCGCGGCCCTTAGCCGCCGGGGATGATGCGAACTGGGAAACCTTCTGATCGACGTGCGCTGTGTGCTGTCGGTTATCGATTAATTTGCGAACCCGCCGATCCCTTTCGTCTGGTTCGCATAGATAAAAGCAAAAAATGTGTAATACGGGAAGCATGGCGCTGCCGCAGGGCGCGCCCGTTGTACTTTGAATGTGATTAAGAAGGCGCTATGACATCATCTCTGCCCTCCGGGCAAACGTCAGTATTGTTACAGATGACACAGCGCCTCGCGCTGTCCGACGCGCATTTTCGTCGGATATGTCAATTAATCTACCAGCGCGCAGGGATCGTGCTGGCCGACCATAAGCGGGATATGGTTTATAACCGCCTGGTCCGTCGGCTGCGTGCCCTGGGACTGGATGATTTTGGCCGTTATCTCAGTATGCTGGAGGCTAATCAAAACAGCGCTGAGTGGCAGGCTTTTATCAACGCTCTGACTACCAACCTGACCGCCTTTTTTCGCGAGGCGCACCATTTTCCCATCCTTGCGGAACATGCGCGTCGCCGCCACGGCGAGTATCGCGTCTGGAGTGCGGCGGCATCGACAGGAGAAGAACCTTACAGTATCGCCATTACGCTGGCGGATGCGTTAGGGATGGCCCCCGGTCGCTGGAAAGTATTCGCCAGCGATATTGATACTGAAGTGCTGGAAAAAGCGAGAAGCGGTATTTATCGCCTCAGCGAACTGAAAACGTTATCGCCGCAGCAGCTACAACGTTACTTCATGCGCGGTACGGGGCCGCATGAAGGACTGGTGCGCGTGCGTCAGGAACTGGCCAATTATGTTGAGTTTTCCTCCGTTAATTTGTTGGAAAAGCAGTACAACGTACCCGGTCCCTTTGACGCGATTTTTTGCCGTAACGTCATGATCTATTTTGATAAAACGACTCAGGAGGACATTCTGCGCCGTTTTGTTCCACTCCTTAAACCTGACGGACTGTTGTTTGCCGGTCACTCAGAAAACTTTAGCAACCTCGTGCGCGAGTTTAGCCTGCGCGGACAGACGGTGTATGCGCTAAGTAAGGATAAAGCATGAGTAAAATCAGGGTATTGTCAGTTGATGATTCCGCGCTAATGCGCCAAATCATGACTGAAATTATTAATAGCCATAGCGATATGGAGATGGTGGCGACTGCGCCGGACCCGTTGGTCGCCAGGGATCTCATCAAAAAATTTAATCCGGACGTATTGACCCTGGACGTTGAGATGCCGCGTATGGACGGCCTCGATTTTCTGGAAAAACTGATGCGCCTGCGACCGATGCCGGTGGTGATGGTCTCTTCGCTGACCGGTAAAGGTTCCGAAGTGACGCTACGGGCGCTGGAGTTGGGGGCCATCGATTTTGTCACTAAACCGCAGCTTGGCATTCGTGAAGGTATGCTGGCGTATAGCGAGATGATCGCCGAAAAAGTGCGTACCGCCGCGCGGGCCCGCATCGCCGCACATAAACCGATGGCGGCCCCGACAACCTTAAAAGCCGGTCCGCTGCTCAGTTCGGAAAAACTGATTGCTATCGGCGCTTCAACGGGCGGTACTGAAGCTATCCGACATGTGCTGCAACCGCTGCCGCTTTCCAGTCCGGCAGTGATTATTACGCAGCATATGCCGCCTGGCTTTACCCGCTCGTTTGCCGAGCGTCTGAATAAACTCTGTCAAATCAGCGTGAAGGAGGCCGAGGACGGCGAACGCGTATTGCCAGGTCATGCCTACATTGCGCCCGGCGACAAGCATATGGAGCTGGCGCGTAGCGGGGCGAATTATCAAATCAAAATTCATGATGGCCCGCCGGTAAACCGGCATCGGCCTTCCGTGGATGTGCTGTTTCATTCGGTGGCGAAACACGCGGGGCGCAACGCCGTAGGCGTCATTCTTACGGGGATGGGCAACGATGGCGCCGCTGGAATGTTAGCGATGTACCAGGCTGGCGCCTGGACCATTGCGCAAAACGAAGCAAGTTGTGTGGTGTTCGGCATGCCGCGCGAGGCCATCAATATGGGTGGCGTAAGCGAAGTGGTCGATCTTAGCCAGGTAAGCCAGCAGATGCTGGCGAAAATCAGTGCCGGACAGGCGATACGTATTTGAACCAGGAGTAGTATTTTATGGCGGATAAAGAGCTTAAATTTTTGGTTGTGGATGACTTTTCGACCATGCGTCGTATCGTGCGCAACCTCTTAAAAGAGCTTGGATTTAACAATGTGGAAGAGGCCGAAGACGGCGTCGATGCGCTGAACAAGCTCCAGGCGGGCGGCTTTGGTTTTATTATCTCCGACTGGAACATGCCGAACATGGATGGCCTGGAGCTGCTGAAAACCATTCGCGCCGATAGCGCCATGTCGGCGTTACCCGTGTTGATGGTCACGGCGGAAGCCAAAAAAGAGAATATTATCGCCGCCGCACAGGCTGGCGCCAGCGGTTATGTCGTAAAACCGTTCACCGCAGCGACTCTGGAAGAGAAGCTCAACAAAATCTTTGAGAAACTGGGCATGTGAGGATGCGATGATGATGCAACCATCTATCAAGCCTGCTGATGAAGGCTCAGCAGGAGACATCATTGCGCGCATCGGTAGTCTGACCCGAATGCTGCGCGACAGCCTGCGTGAACTGGGGCTGGACCAGGCGATTGCCGAAGCGGCGGAGGCGATCCCTGATGCGCGCGACCGTCTGGATTATGTCGTCCAGATGACGGCGCAGGCGGCGGAACGCGCGCTAAACAGTGTCGAAGCCTCGCAGCCGCATCAGGATGCGATGGAAAAAGAGGCGAAAGCGCTAACCCAACGTTGGGACGAGTGGTTTGACAATCCGATCGAGCTTTCCGACGCCCGTGAACTGGTGACGGATACGCGCCAGTTTCTCAGGGATGTCCCGGGCCATACCAGCTTTACTAACGCGCAACTGCTGGACATCATGATGGCGCAGGATTTCCAGGATCTGACGGGTCAGGTGATCAAACGCATGATGGACGTGATTCAGGAGATTGAGCGCCAGTTGTTAATGGTGCTGCTGGAAAACATCCCGGAACAGAGCGCGCGACCAAAACGCGAGAACGAAAGCTTACTCAACGGCCCGCAGGTGGATACTTCGAAAGCTGGCGTCGTTGCCAGTCAGGATCAGGTGGACGACCTGCTGGACAGTCTTGGCTTTTAAGCTTTTTTGACCTGATGGCGCGGCGCTTATCGGGTCCGAATCCGTCAACCAGGCCGGATACGAGACTTTCTTATCGTATCCGGCTATCTCTATTAACGCCATAAACCCCGCCTTTTTTACCGCTTACTCTGCCCATTGGCGTAAAGCGGTTCTGGCATCATTCTCGCTTATCAATCTATCCAGGGTTTGCTGCGTGGCAGAAGAGAGCGACGACGACAAAACAGAAGCCCCCACACCCCACCGACTTGAAAAAGCGCGGGAAGAAGGGCAGATCCCCCGTTCCAGAGAACTAACCTCACTGCTGATATTGCTGGTGGGCGTTTGTATTATTTGGTTCGGCGGCGAGTCGTTAGCGCGGCAGCTGGCGGGAATGCTCTCAGCAGGCCTGCACTTCGATCACCGTATGGTGAACGATCCTAACCTGATCCTGGGGCAGATAATTTTGCTGATTAAAGCGGCGATGATGGCGCTGCTACCGCTCATCGCGGGCGTGGTGCTGGTGGCGCTTATCTCGCCGGTTATGCTTGGCGGCCTGATTTTTAGCGGTAAGTCGCTACAGCCAAAATTTTCTAAATTAAACCCGCTGCCGGGAATTAAGCGCATGTTTTCGGCGCAGACCGGCGCGGAACTGCTAAAAGCGGTGTTGAAATCCACGCTGGTCGGCTGCGTTACCGGCTTTTATCTCTGGCATCACTGGCCGCAAATGATGCGCCTGATGGCGGAGTCGCCGATCGTCGCAATGGGGAATGCGTTGGATCTGGTTGGACTCTGCGCGTTACTGGTGGTACTGGGCGTGATTCCGATGGTGGGATTTGACGTGTTTTTCCAGATCTTTAGCCACCTGAAAAAATTACGCATGTCGCGGCAGGACATTCGCGACGAATTTAAAGAGAGCGAAGGCGATCCGCATGTTAAGGGCAAAATTCGCCAGATGCAACGCGCCGCCGCGCAGCGCCGCATGATGGAAGATGTGCCGAAAGCGGACGTCATTGTCACTAACCCGACGCACTATTCCGTGGCGCTGCAGTATGACGAAAACAAAATGAGCGCGCCGAAAGTGGTCGCGAAGGGGGCTGGATTAATAGCGCTGCGCATTCGCGAGATCGGCGCTGAACATCGGGTTCCCACTTTAGAAGCGCCGCCGCTGGCGCGGGCACTATATCGCCACGCCGAAATTGGTCAGCAAATTCCCGGGCAGTTATATGCTGCCGTTGCGGAAGTGTTGGCCTGGGTCTGGCAGCTTAAACGCTGGCGGCTTGCGGGCGGGCAACGTCCTCCACAACCTGAGAACCTTCCGGTGCCAGAAGCGCTGGATTTTATGAACGAGAAGAATACTGATGGCTAATCTGGTCGCGATGCTGCGCCTGCCCAGCAACCTGAAATCGACGCAATGGCAAATTCTTGCCGGGCCGATCCTCATTCTGCTGATTTTGTCGATGATGGTGCTGCCGCTACCTGCTTTTATCCTCGACTTATTGTTTACCTTTAATATTGCGCTATCAATTATGGTGCTGCTGGTGGCGATGTTTACCCAGCGTACTCTGGATTTTGCCGCGTTTCCGACCATTCTGCTGTTTACCACGCTACTGCGTCTGGCGCTTAACGTTGCCTCAACGCGCATTATTTTGATGGAAGGGCATACCGGCGCGGCGGCGGCGGGAAAGGTGGTAGAGGCGTTCGGTCATTTCCTGGTCGGCGGTAACTTCGCGATCGGGATTGTGGTTTTTATCATCCTCGTCATTATCAACTTCATGGTCATCACCAAAGGCGCCGGACGTATTGCCGAAGTCGGCGCGCGCTTTGTGCTGGACGGTATGCCCGGCAAGCAAATGGCGATTGACGCCGATCTTAATGCCGGTCTGATTGGTGAAGACGAGGCCAAAAAACGGCGTTCGGAAGTCACTCAGGAAGCCGACTTCTACGGCTCGATGGACGGGGCAAGTAAATTTGTACGCGGCGACGCCATCGCCGGTATTCTCATCATGGTCATTAACGTGGTCGGCGGGCTGCTGGTCGGCGTATTGCAGCACGGAATGAGCATGGGCAGCGCGGCGGAAAGCTACACCCTGCTGACCATTGGCGACGGCCTGGTCGCCCAGATCCCGGCGCTGGTTATCTCCACGGCGGCGGGCGTCATTGTGACCCGCGTCAGTACCGATCAGGATGTAGGCGAGCAGATGGTTGGCCAACTGTTCAGTAATCCAAGGGTAATGCTGCTGGCGGCGGCGGTGCTGGGGCTGCTTGGCATGGTACCAGGAATGCCTAACCTGGTATTTTTACTCTTTACCGCCGCTTTGCTCGGCCTGGCATGGTGGCTGCGCGGGCGTGAAGAAAAAGCGCCGGAGGAGCCGCAGCCGGTAAAAATGCCGGAAAATAACTCGGTGGTCGAAGCCACCTGGAATGACGTACAGCTTGAGGATTCACTGGGAATGGAAGTGGGCTACCGCCTGATCCCGATGGTGGATTTTCAACAGGATGGCGAATTGCTCGGACGTATTCGCAGTATTCGTAAAAAATTCGCGCAGGATATGGGGTTCCTGCCGCCGGTTGTCCATATTCGCGACAATATGGATTTACAGCCTGCGCGCTACCGTATTTTGATGAAAGGGGTAGAGATTGGCAGCGGGGACGCCTATCCGGGACGCTGGCTGGCTATTAACCCTGGCACGGCGGCGGGAACGCTACCGGGCGAGAAAACCGTCGATCCAGCTTTTGGCCTTGATGCCATCTGGATTGAAAGCGCCCTGAAAGAGCAGGCGCAAATTCAGGGCTTTACCGTTGTTGAAGCCAGTACCGTTGTGGCGACGCACCTTAACCACTTGATTGGCCAATTCTCCGCCGAACTGTTTGGCCGCCAGGAAGCGCAGCAACTGTTGGATCGTGTCTCTCAGGAGATGCCTAAACTCACGGAAGATCTGGTCCCCGGCGTCGTGACCCTCACGACTTTACATAAAGTCCTGCAAAACTTACTGGCGGAAAAAGTCCCGATTCGCGATATGCGCACCATTCTGGAAACGCTGGCGGAACATGCGCCGTTACAAAGCGATCCGCATGAATTAACCGCCGTGGTACGCGTGGCATTAGGACGAGCGATTACGCAACAGTGGTTCCCCGGTAATGAAGAAGTGCAGGTGATTGGCCTGGATACCGCGCTGGAGCGTTTGCTGCTTCAGGCATTGCAGGGCGGCGGTGGACTTGAGCCGGGGTTGGCGGATCGCCTGCTGGCGCAGACGCAAGAGGCGCTTTCTCGCCAGGAAATGCTTGGCGCGCCGCCGGTATTGCTGGTTAACCATGCGCTACGTCCATTATTGTCCCGCTTTTTGCGGCGCAGTTTACCGCAGCTGGTGGTGTTGTCGAACCTTGAGCTTTCCGATAACCGTCATATCCGCATGACGGCGACCATTGGAGGAAAATAATGCGTAAATGGCTGGCGTTGTTGCTCTTTCCCCTGACGGTTCAGGCCGCAGGCGAAGGCGCGTGGCAGGATAGCGGTATGGGCGTAACCTTAAATTACCGGGGCGTTTCCGCATCGTCTTCGCCATTGTCGGCGCGTCAGCCGGTTTCCGGTGTGATGACGTTGGTCGCCTGGCGTTATGAACTGAATGGCCCGACCCCCGCGGGCTTACGGGTACGTTTATGTTCCCAGTCCCGTTGCGTAGAACTTGATGGTCAGAGTGGCACGACCCACGGTTTTGCTCATGTTCCCGCAGTCGAGCCGCTCCGCTTTGTCTGGGAAGTCCCCGGCGGCGGCCGGCTTATCCCGGCGTTAAAAGTGCGGAGCAATCAGGTGATTGTGAACTACCGCTAACCGCCCCTTTCTTTGCCAGGTAGCAGACCTGACTCTCTTTTTGAATAAATAGAAACGCTGTTTTATAAAATGGTGAGGTAGGTTGCCGGACTCTTTGCGTTTTTGCCATTTACGCTCTGGCAATGGCAGAAACAAAAAGGTTTCCGCCCAGCTTAGCTTTTACTGTAGCGAATCGACTGCGTCGGCGGTAAAACTGCACGCAGCACTGAATTCGACATTACACAGAGGTTAAGCAAATGATGGTTTATCCAGTCAAACACAGTCCGCTATTGCGTCAGCCTGAGCATTTTATCGCCAGAGATGAACTAAAAGCCCTGGTGCAAAAGGTGACGCATAACCTGGTCAATATTAAAGATGAGACAGGCGAATTTTTATTGCGACTGGACGACGGACGCGTGATCGATACTAAAGGCTGGGCCGGATGGGAGTGGACGCACGGCGTGGGCCTGTACGGAATGTATCACTATTACCAACAGACCGGCGACCAGACGATGCGTAAGATCATTGATGACTGGTTTGCCGATCGTTTTGCGGAAGGCGCGACGACGAAAAACGTTAATACGATGGCGCCGTTTTTAACGCTGGCGTATCGCTATGAAGAGACGCGTAATCCAGCGTATTTACCGTGGCTGGAAACGTGGGCCGAATGGGCGATGAATGAAATGCCCCGAACCGATCACGGCGGAATGCAGCACATCACGCTGGCGGAGGAAAATCATCAGCAGATGTGGGACGACACGCTAATGATGACGGTGCTGCCGCTGGCGAAAATCGGTAAACTGTTGAACCGGCCGGAATACGTGGAAGAGGCAACCTATCAGTTCCTGCTACACGTGCAAAATTTGATGGATAAAGAGACGGGGCTGTGGTTCCACGGCTGGAGCTATGACGGTCATCATAACTTCGCTAACGCTCGCTGGGCGCGCGGCAACAGTTGGCTGACCATTGTGATCCCGGATTTTCTTGAACTGCTGGACTTGCCGGAAAATAATGCCGTGCGCCGTTACCTGGTCCAGGTACTGAATGCGCAGATCGCCGCGCTGGCGAAATGTCAGGATGAAAGCGGTTTGTGGCATACGCTGCTTGACGATCCGCACTCTTATCTTGAGGCGTCGGCGACGGCGGGTTTTGCCTACGGTATTCTTAAAGCGGTGCGCAAACGTTATGTCGAACGGCACTATGCGCAGGTGGCGGAAAAAGCTATCCGGGGGATAGTGAAACATATCTCGCCGGAAGGCGAACTGCTGCAAACGTCATTTGGCACTGGCATGGGCCACGATCTCGATTTTTACCGTCATATTCCGTTGACCTCTATGCCTTACGGGCAGGCGATGGCAATGCTGTGTTTGACGGAATATCTGCGTAACTATTTCTGATGTATGCAGATATTCCGGTCGTATCCTTGTCTGATGGCGCTTTGCTTATTTGACTATGGCGCCTGACCCGGCTGTGTGGTATCAGCCTGTGGATCAAACAGGTGGTCAAGGATTTTTCGCATGATGGGCGCGGCGGTAACGCCGTCGCTTCCGCCGTTTTCCAGAATCAAGGCAATAGCGACCTTAGGGTTTTTATACGGTGCAAAAGCGGTATAAAACACATGATCGCGCAGGCGAATGGGGATCATTTTCGCGTTGTAGGTCTGATTTTCTTTCAGGCTAAACACCTGCGACGTGCCGCTTTTGGCCGCAATGCCGTAGGGCGCGGTGTGAAAGAACTTATAGCCCGTTCCGTTGGGTGCATTCGCCATGCCGTACATCGCCTGACGCACCAGTCCCCAGTATGGCGACGCCGGATCGGCTATCTGTGCCGGTGTTCCTGAAGGACGATACGGAACCACCGTTTTGCCGCTCTCTTCATTGAGTAACAGGTGAGGGGCAATCACCTTACCGTTGTTGATGAGCGCCACCATCGCTTTTACCATCTGGATGGGGGTGGCAATCCAGTAACCCTGGCCGATGCCGACAGAAATGGTATCGCCCTGATACCAGGCTTTTTTATGGACCCGCTGTTTCCATGCGCGGCTGGGAAGCAGCCCGTCATACTCTTCATTAAGGTCGATACCCGTCGGTTTGCCATAGCCGAACTGAGACAACATCGTGTCGATACGGTCAATACCCATCATATAAGCGACCTGATAGAAAAAGGTATCCGCAGATTCCTCAATCGCTTTAGTGACATCCAGCATACCGTGTCCGGTTTTTTTCCAGTCCCGGTAATGACGCTGCGTGCCGGGAAGCGTCCAGGTTGGCGCGCCAAAGAAGGTGGTTTGCGGCGTAATAATCCCGCATAACAGCGCGGACATCGCCATATAGGGTTTAACCGTTGACGCCGGGGGATAAAGCCCTTGCGTCACGCGGTTGATCAGCGGCAGATTTTTATCGTGCAGCAGTTTGCCGTAATCCTGATAGCTAATGCCTTTTACAAAGGGGTTCGGGTCGTAGCTGGGCATAGATACCATCGCCAGCACTGAACCATCGTGCGGATCTTCAACCAGTACGGCAGCACGCTGCCCGGCCAGCAAACTTTCAATGTACTCTTGTAAATGGAGATCCAGCGTCAGGTGAATGTTCTTACCCGCGATGGGAGGAACGTCTTTCAGCAGGCGGACAATACGCCCGTGATTATCCACCTCGACCTCCTGATAGCCGGTTTTACCATGAAGATCGTTTTCGTAGTAACGCTCAATCCCCTGTTTACCGATGTTATGGTCCGCCGCGTAATTCTCTGCCAGCCCTTTTTTATCCAGCGCTTTAAGGTCGTTATCGTTTATCTTTGACACGTAACCGAGAACATGCGCCAGCTCCGCGCCGTAAGGATACTGCCGATCCTGATAGCTATTGATCGTGACGCCGTTGAAATGAAACTGATTGACCGCAAAGCGTGCGATTTCAACATCCGTTAGCGCGTTTTTGAGCACCACCGGACGATAGCGGCTACTGGATTTTAGCGCATGGCGAAAGTCGGCGATATCATCGGGGGAGAGATCAACAATAGGGGTGAGCTGTTTTAGCAGAGCATCCATATCGGCAATTTTATAGGGCGTAACCGCGATATCATACCAGGTTACGTTACGCACCAGCGGAATGCCGTTGCGATCGTAAATGATGCCGCGCGTGGGCGCGACGGGTAGCATCTTGATATCGTTCTCATTCGAACGGGTGGTGTAGTAGTGGTGCTGACGGATTTGCAAGTTATAGAGGTTGAAGATCAGGATACCAAAGCAGATAACCACGACACCAAACGCCACAATCACACGTCTCAGGAAGAGTTTCTCTTCCGCATCAAAGTCTTTAAAAGTCATTACCTGTACCTGAACAATCCGCCGCCTAATGATACGGGGCGGTCAGCGCCAGCACAGGTAAAAGATGTTCCATCTCTCTATAGAAATGTGTCATTCCTTGTGATTTGTTACAGATATACCGCTGTGGCAATAAAAAGGCCTGAGTCCGTTACCCGGAGTCAGGCCTGATGATGTTAACGACGGCGCGTTTACATGCGTTCTACGGTTTCGATACCCAGCGTATCCAGACCCAGTTTCAGCGTCTTCGCCGTCAGTTGCGCCAGTTTTAGGCGGCTATTGCGAACCGCGTCATTCTCGGCGCTGAGAATAGGGCAGTGCTCGTAGAAGCCGGAGAACAGCCCGGCGACGTCATACAGATACGCGCACATGACGTGCGGCGTACCTTCACGCGCGACCACCGTCAGGGTTTCTTCAAACTGCAGCAGACGGGCAGCGAGTTGCGCTTCGCGATCTTCGCTAATGATAACCGGCGCGCTCGCCAGCGCCTGCTCGTCGATGTCCGCTTTACGGAAAACAGACAACACACGCGTATAGGCATACTGCATATAAGGTGCGGTATTGCCTTCGAAAGCCAACATATTATCCCAGTCGAAGATATAGTCAGTGGTGCGGTTTTTTGACAAATCGGCGTATTTCACCGCGCCAATACCGACGGCGTTAGCCAGTTTTTCCAGCTCGTCAGCCGGCATATCCGGGTTCTTCTCCGCCACCAGACGACGCGCGCGCTCCAGCGCCTCATCCAGCAGGTCCGCCAGTTTCACCGTACCGCCCGCGCGAGTTTTAAACGGTTTACCGTCTTTACCCAACATCATGCCGAACATGTGGTGTTCCAGCGGAACGGAATCCGGCACATAACCGGCTTTGCGCACAATGGTCCAGGCTTGCATCAGGTGCTGGTGCTGACGGGAGTCAATGTAGTAGAGCACGCGGTCGGCGTGCAGCGTTTCGTAACGGTATTTGGCGCAGGCGATATCGGTAGTGGTATACAGATAACCGCCATCTTTCTTCTGAATAATGACGCCCATCGGGTCGCCTTCCTTGTTTTTAAACTCATCAAGGAAAACCACCGTTGCGCCTTCGCTTTCAACCGCCAGGCCTTTGGCTTTCAGATCGGCGACGATGCCCGGCAGCATCGGATTATACAGACTTTCGCCCATCACATCGTCACGCGTCAGAGTGACGTTCAGACGATCATAGGTGATCTGGTTTTGCGTCATCGTGATATCAACCAGCTTACGCCACATCTCACGGAAATAGGTATCACCGCTCTGCAATTTGACGACGTAGTTACGCGCGCGCTCGGCAAACGCTTCATCTTCGTCATAATGCTTTTTCGCATCGCGGTAAAATCCTTCGAGATCCGCCAGCGCCATGTCGCCCGCGTTTTCCTGCTGCTGTTTTTCCAGCCAGGCGATAAGCATACCGAACTGGGTACCCCAGTCGCCGACGTGGTTAGCGCGAATAACATGATGGCCCAGAAACTCCAGCGTGCGTACTGCCGCATCGCCGATAATCGTGGAGCGTAGATGACCGACGTGCATCTCTTTCGCGACGTTGGGCGCGGAGTAGTCGACGACAATCGTCTGACGAGTCGGCTGAGAAACGCCCAGACGATCGGAGGCCAGCGCCTGTTGCACCTGTTCAGCGAGAAAAGCCGGTTCGAGGAAAATATTGATAAAGCCAGGGCCGGCGATTTCAACCTTGCTGGCGATGCCGCTGAGATCCAGATGAGTCAGCACCTGCTCTGCAAGTTGTCGGGGGGCCATACCCAGTTTTTTCGCAACTGCCATCATGCCGTTGGCCTGATAGTCGCCGAACTGAACTTTGGCTGACTGACGAACCTGGGGCTCGCAATCTGCAGGCGCGCCTGCAGCAATCATGGCCTGACTAACTTTTTCTGAGAGAAGAGCCTGAATATTCACCGGAATACCTTACGTTTATGAAGCGGGCTGTATTGCCCGCGCCAGTTTAAGAATTAGGGCGGGAGTATACTGCAAATGCCCGTTGGCGTCAGCATTGCGCGCGCGGCGCGTCGCCTGAAATATACGCAACAATAATCTGCATAAGCATTCAATAAACGCCCAATCAAATCAAAGGTTGGTTGCCGGGGCGCAACAGCGTAAATTAGCGGTTTTCACAGCAAGAAGAGCGTCCTGATATGGCGAACTGGCAACACATTGATGAACTGCATGATATTTCCGCAGATTTACCGCGATTCACTCTGGCGTTCAGAGAACTTTCCACTCGCCTTGGTCTGCAGATTAGCGCCCTTGAGGCCGATCACATTTCATTGCGCTGTCACCAGAATACGACGGCGGAGCGTTGGCGTCGCGGTTTTGAACAATGCGGCGAGCTACTGTCGGAAAATATCATCAACGGCAGGCCGATTTGTCTGTTTAAACTGCATGAACCGGTATGTGTGGAACACTGGCGGTTTTCTGTTATTGAATTACCGTGGCCAGGAGAAAAACGCTATCCACACGAAGGGTGGGAGCATATTGAAATCGTGCTGCCCGGCGAGCCGGAGACCTTGAATGCGAGGGCCCTGGCGTTGTTGTCGGATGAGGGGCTTAGTCAGCCGGGGATCGTGGTTAAAACCAGTTCGCCACAGGGCGAGCATGAACGTTTGCCAAACCCTACGCTGGCCGTGACCGATGGCCGCGTCACGGTAAAATTTCATCCATGGTCGATTGAAGCGATTGTCGCCAGCGAACAGGCGGCCCATTAACCTGCCGAGCGGAGTGAATATGGCGTTACTTGAGATCTGTTGTTACAGCATGGAATGCGCGCTCACCGCGCAGCGAAACGGTGCGGATCGTATCGAACTGTGCGCCGCGCCGAAAGAAGGGGGGCTTACGCCTTCGCTGGGCGTCTTACGCAGCGTACGCGAGCATATTACGATTCCCGTACATCCTATTATTCGTCCTCGCGGCGGGGATTTTTACTACACTGACGGCGAATTTGCCGCCATGCTGGAAGATATCCGCCTCGTCAGAGAGTTGGGTTTTCCCGGGCTGGTTACTGGCGTGTTGACCGTTGATGGGGATGTCGATATGTCGCGAATGGAAAAAATAATGGCGGCGGCCGGACCGCTGGCGGTGACATTCCACCGCGCCTTCGATATGTGCGCTAATCCCTTCAATGCGCTAAAGAATCTGGCTGACGCAGGCGTAGCAAGAGTACTGACTTCCGGGCAAAAAGCCGATGCGGCGCAAGGTTTATCAATAATTATGGAACTTATTGCCCAGGGGGATGCTCCAATCATTATGGCTGGTGCGGGGGTTCGTGCAAATAACCTGCAGAATTTCCTCGATGCCGGAGTACGGGAAGTACACAGTTCCGCCGGAGTCTTACTGCCTTCGCCGATGCGCTATCGCAATCAGGGGTTATCGATGTCTGCCGATATACAGGCGGACGAGTATTCTCGCTATAGGGTAGAGGGTGCGGCGGTCGCTGAAATGAAAGGAATCATTGTTCGCCATCAGGCCAAATGATTTTTACCGTTGCATCATGTCGCCCAATATGATGCTTGCTCGTACCAGGCCCCTGCCAATTCAACAGGGGCCTTTTTTTCTCCTTCATATTTCAAGCCGCAGCAGCGTTGGCCGCCTCGCGCACCCCGGTCACGTAACTACCTACGTTCCCGGGGATTTGCTGCGTTGCCGCCTTGCTGCAACTTGAACTATTTTGGAGAAACGGTGCTATACGTAACGATCATTCGACAATCCATCACGGTTTACGCGCAATCAGCACCGCGCGCTGCGGGGCGGGATAGCCTTCCACCGTCTTGCTGCGATCGTTCGGGTCGAGGAAATCGGCCAGCGACTCGGTAACCATCCATTCGGTACGGCGCTGCTCTTCGGTGGTAGTGACGCAAACGTCAGCGATACGCACATCAACAAAGCCGCATTTTTCCAGCCATTTTTTTAATGCCGGCGCGGAAGGAATAAAATAGACGTTACGCATCTGCGCGTAGCGGTCACCCGGCACCAAAACGGTATTTTCGTCGCCGTCGATGACCAGCGTTTCCAGTACCAGTTCACCCTCGTTGACCAACTGATCTTTTAACTGCCACAGATGTTCCAGCGGCGAGCGACGGTGATAAAGCACCCCCATCGAGAAGACGGTATCAAATGCTTTCAGTGCCGGGAGTTGTTCAATGCCCAACGGCAGCAGATGCGCGCGCTGATCGTTACCCAACAGTTTACGCACCGCCTCAAACTGGCAGAGGAAAAGCTGTGTAGGATCGATGCCGACCGCCAGATGTGCGCCCGCGCCAATCATCCGCCACAGGTGATAGCCGCTGCCGCAGCCGACATCAAGGATCGTCCGGCCGGTTAAATCTGACAGATGCGGCAGTACGCGATCCCACTTCCAGTCTGAGCGCCATTCGGTATCAATATCTACGCCATAAAGCGAGAACGGGCCTTTACGCCACGGCATCAGATTACGCAGCAATGTATCAATACGCTTTAGCTGACCTTCGCTGAGCGGCGTTTCGCTTTCCGCCGTGACGCTGTGCAGTAAATCCAGCCGCCAGGGCGTAATTTCCGGTAAAAATTCTACCGCGTTCGACCACTGTTTAAACAAGCCATGCTGCTGCTCGCGTTGCCAGGCGGCAATCTGCGCGGGCAATGTTTCCAGCCAGTGGGAGAGATGATTTTTAGCAATGAGCTGATAAAAGTTACCAAACTCGATCATGCGGCAACTCCGGCTTTTAACGCGACAAGCGACCCGAAATTAAAGCACTGGAACCACAGTTCGCTGTGTTCGAAACCCGCCTGACGCAGGCGCGCTTTATGTGTTTCCACCGAGTCGGTGAGCATCACGTTTTCCAGCATACTGCGCTTCTGGCTGATCTCCAGTTCGCTGTACCCATTAGCGCGTTTAAAATCGTGGTGCATGTTGAATAACAGCTCGCCCACTTTCGCGTCTTCAAAGCTAAATTTTTCCGACAGTACCAGCGCGCCGCCGGGATTCAACCCCAGGTAAATCTTATCCAGCAATGCCTGGCGTTCGGCAGGTTCAAGGAATTGCAGGGTAAAATTCAGCACCACCATCGAGGCGTTTTCAATAGTGATATCGCGGATATCGCCTTCAACAACTTCAACCGGCGTAGGCGCTTTATATGCATCAATATGGCGGCGGCAGCGTTCAATCATGGCCGGGGAGTTATCGACGGCGATAATGCGACAATGCTCATGGCGGATATTACGCCGAACAGACAGCGTCGCGGCGCCCAGCGAGCAGCCCAGATCGTAGACCTGCGTGTTCGGCTGCACAAAGCGTTCAGCCAACATGCCGATCATGGAGATGATGTTGGAGTAGCCTGGTACCGAACGCTGAATCATGTCGGGGAAAACTTCGGCTACTCGTTCATCAAAAGTCCAGTCGCCGAGACGGGCGATAGGCGCAGAAAAAAGCGTGTCGCGGTGAGACATAACGTATACATCCGGGAAAAATAAAGGCGCATATTGTGCGCTAATACAGGGAGAAAACCAACTCCCAGGGCATATACCACAGGTTTGCCAGCACCATCAGCAACAATGCGCACCAGGTCGCGCTCATCCCCGCCCGCCGCCAGCGGAACAGGCGGTGGTGAAAACCGTAATAATGCATCAGCCGACCGGCGATTAAAATGATGCCGCAGATATGCACCATCCACGTTTCGGCGCCGTTCATTTCCATAAACAGCAGCAGCACCAGCGCGACAGGAATATATTCCACCGCGTTGCCATGAATACGGATGGCGCTTTGCAATTCGCTAAAACCGCCGTCGCCATAGGCGACACGGTACTGCATTCGCAAGCGAACGACATTAAAAGAGAACTTCATTAATAATAACGCACCCAAAACGGCATACAGCGCGCTTACCATACAAACTCCCTTTTAAAATGGCTGATGGCACTGTCTATGATAGGGGGCATTTTCAGAAAAGAGAAGATTGCTGTGGAATGGACGGAGCAGTGCCGATTTCCGGTAAGACGCTGCGTAAATCATGCCAAAGCGTATTCACCAGTTCCGGCGCCTGCGCGATATCCGGAGTATGTAAAAACAGAAAAGGCGTGGTGGTCTGCCGCCACTGCGGGAGTTTCTGCAACCAGGCGGCGAAAAACTCACGGTTTTGCGCCATATTATCGCTACCGATAAAACGCACCATCGGATGGCTGGCCGTCACGACTGCATGTACCGGAACTTTGGGTTTTTTTCGCTGCGCGTCGCGGACGGCCTCGCTGTGGGGATGGGCGGCATGTACCGGACGACTATCCAGGATCACGCGGTTTACGCCGCGCGCGTGTAACCCGCGATTGAGCCGCTGTTCATCCTCACCTTTGTCAAAAAAACACGGATGACGAACTTCTACGCCATAGGTAAACGTGGCGGGGAGCGCATCAAGAAACTGCCATAAGGCGGGGAGATCGCGCGGTCCAAAGGCGGCGGGCAACTGCAGCCAGTATTGGCCAATACGCGTTTCCAGCGGCGCCAGGCGGGTAAAAAACGCCTGTACCAGATCGTCGCAATGACGCAGCGCGGCCTGGTGAGAAATAGTGGCGGGAAATTTAAAGCAAAAACGGAAATCGTCCGTAGTTTGCGCATACCAGCGCTCGACAATTTCCGCTTTCGGCAGCGCGTAAAGCGTGGTGTTGCCCTCCACGCAATTAAAGTGGCGGGCATACTCTTCCAGACTGGTGATGCCGAGCCGCGCCCATTTCGGGTGCGACCATTGCGGCAAGCCAATGTAGATCATAAGGCGTTTAAAATATCCTCTACGCTGCGTACCCGGCCAATGCGCGGGAAAATATGCGTCATACTGCTCTGATGCTGCTCACTGCTGGCGGCGCTACAGGCATCTTCGGCAATAATAAGGTTAAATCCCAACTCCCAGGCGTTACGCGCTGTGGATTCGACGCCGATATTGGTTGAGATTCCGCACAATATGATGGTGTCGATACCCCGGCGGCGAAGCTGTAATTCCAGGTCGGTGCCGTAAAACGCGCCCCACTGGCGTTTAGTCACTTCCAGATCGCTGTCCTTTTTACCCAATGCCGTAGGCCAGGTCCACCAGTTTTCCGGCAACGCGTGCGCAGGCGTTGCGGCATCCACCGGCTGTTTTAACGCTTCGGCATAATCATCAGACCATCCAACGCGTACCATAACCACGGGCGAGCCGTTGGCGCGACACTTTTCCGCCAGCCGCGCGGCGCGGGCGACCACCTCATTTGCCGTATACGGGCCGCCGGCAAACGGAAGAATTCCTTCCTGTAAATCAATAACCACCAGGGCGGTTGTGGTCGCGTTGAGTTTCAGCATGATAATCACTCTCCTAAAAATAGCGGATTTCACTACACCTTAAGCGCGATTAAAGAGGAAAGCGGCGACAAATATTGTTAATTTTTGTGAGCATACGCAATACCCGCGTGAAAAACCCGGGTACAGTCAGTATGAACCAGGCGTCGATACCGCATGAAACGGGCAAGTTATCGCTCCCATGCTGGATTGACTCTTATCGTGCGGCAGAATTTCCAGTATAATAGCCGCCTTTTTTCATCCAGTTGTGACATACAGCTAAAGCTGCGACTTCGTCGCCTGCATGGCAGGCAACAATCCGCCTGCGGCTAAGTTAAGGGATATCTCATGCGTACAGAATATTGCGGACAGCTACGTCTGTCCCACGTGGGGCAGCAGGTGACTCTGTGTGGTTGGGTCAACCGTCGTCGTGATCTTGGCAGCCTGATCTTTATCGATATGCGCGACCGCGAAGGTATTGTGCAGGTGTTCTTCGATCCGGATCGTGCGGACGCGTTAAAGCTGGCCTCTGAACTGCGTAATGAGTTCTGCATTCAGGTTACGGGCACCGTGCGTGCGCGTGACGCGAAAAACGTCAATGCGGATATGGCGACCGGCGAAATTGAAGTGCTGGCGTCCTCTCTCACTATCATCAACCGCGCAGACTCACTGCCGCTTGACGCTAACCACGTTAATACCGAAGAGGCGCGTCTCAAGTACCGCTATCTGGATTTGCGTCGCCCGGAAATGGCGCAGCGCCTGAAAACTCGCGCCAAAATTACCAGCCTGGTGCGTCGTTTTATGGACGATCACGGTTTCCTTGATATTGAAACCCCGATGCTGACCAAAGCGACCCCGGAAGGCGCGCGCGATTACCTGGTACCGTCCCGCGTACACAAAGGTAAATTCTATGCGTTGCCGCAGTCTCCGCAGTTGTTCAAACAGCTCCTGATGATGTCCGGCTTCGACCGCTACTATCAGATCGTAAAATGCTTCCGTGATGAAGACTTACGTGCTGACCGTCAGCCGGAGTTTACTCAGATCGACGTCGAGACCTCCTTCATGACCGCGCCACAGGTGCGCGAAGTGATGGAAGCGCTGGTGCGCCATTTGTGGCTGGAAGTGAAAGGCGTGGATCTGGGGGATTTCCCGGTCATGACGTTTACCGAAGCGGAACGTCGTTACGGTTCCGACAAACCAGACCTGCGTAACCCGATGGAACTGGTAGATGTCGCTGACCTGCTGAAATCGGTAGAGTTCGCGGTCTTCGCGGGCCCGGCTAACGATCCGAAAGGCCGCGTGGCAGCGCTGCGTGTGCCTGGCGGCGCACAGCTTAGCCGTAAGCAGATCGACGATTACGGTAACTTTGTTAAGATCTACGGCGCGAAAGGCCTGGCGTATATCAAAGTTAACGAGCGCGCGAAAGGTCTGGACGGGATTAACAGTCCGGTGGCCAAGTTCCTGACCGCCGACATCGTCGAGGCTATCCTTGAACGTACCGGCGCGCAGGACGGCGATATGATCTTCTTCGGCGCAGATAACAAAAAAGTGGTTGCCGATGCGCTGGGCGCGCTGCGTCTGAAACTGGGCAAAGACCTGAGCCTGACCGACGAAGACAAATGGGCGCCACTGTGGGTGATTGACTTCCCGATGTTCGAAGACGACGGCGAAGGCGGTCTGACCGCGATGCACCATCCGTTCACCGCCCCGCGTGACATGACGGCGTCTGAACTGAAAACTGCGCCGGAAGAAGCCGTCGCTAACGCTTACGATATGGTGATTAACGGCTATGAAGTGGGCGGCGGTTCGGTGCGTATTCACAACGGTGAAATGCAGCAAACCGTATTTGGTATTCTCGGTATCAATGAGCAGGAGCAGCGCGAGAAGTTCGGCTTCCTGTTGGATGCGTTGAAATACGGTACGCCGCCGCACGCGGGCCTGGCGTTTGGTCTGGACCGTCTGACCATGCTGTTGACCGGCACCGACAATATTCGTGATGTTATCGCCTTCCCGAAAACGACCGCCGCCGCGTGTCTGATGACCGAAGCGCCGAGTTTCGCCAACCAGGCAGCGTTGACGGAGTTGGGGATTCAGGTTGTGAAGAAAGCCGAGAATAACTGATATGAACAATGTACACGACATCATTCGCGTGATATCGCGGCGGCCCGCAAGGGCGAGTCTCATCCGTCACCCAACAGCCAACAACGAGGTCGCGTGAAGGATAAAGTGTACAAGCGCCCCGTTTCGGTCCTGGTGATTATTTTCGCGCAGGATACGAAACGGGTGCTAATGTTGCAGCGACGCGATGACCCGGATTTTTGGCAGTCAGTGACTGGCAGCATAGAAGAAGGGGAGACCGCGTTGCAGGCCGCCGTACGTGAAGTCAAAGAGGAGGTCACGATTGATGTTGTGGCAGAGCAACTGACCTTAATCGACTGCCAACGTACGGTGGAGTTTGAAATTTTTTCACATTTACGTCATCGCTATGCGCCGGGCGTCATGCACAATACAGAATTCTGGTTCTGCCTTGCGTTACCGCATGAGCGGCAGGTGATATTCACTGAACATCTGACGTACCAGTGGCTTGATGCGCCTGACGCGGCGGCGCTTACCAAGTCCTGGAGTAACCGGCAAGCGATTGAAGAGTTTGTCATTAACGTCGCCTGAAAAGGCGCGCTTTTTTTGAGGAAATATTTATGGCAGGTCATAGTAAATGGGCCAACACCAGACATCGTAAAGCTGCGCAGGATGCCAAGCGCGGTAAAATCTTCACTAAAATTATTCGTGAACTGGTAACGGCAGCTAAATTGGGCGGCGGCGATCCGGATGCCAACCCGCGTCTGCGCGCGGCTGTAGATAAAGCGCTGGCCAACAACATGACCCGCGACACTCTGAACCGTGCCATCGCTCGCGGTGTGGGTGGTGATGAAGACTCGAACATGGAAACCATCATCTATGAAGGTTATGGTCCTGGCGGCACGGCCATTATGATTGAGTGTCTGAGTGACAACCGTAACCGTACCGTAGCGGAAGTGCGTCATGCTTTCAGCAAGTGCGGCGGTAATCTGGGTACCGATGGCTCAGTGGCGTACCTGTTCAGTAAGAAAGGGGTCATCTCCTTTGAGAAAGGCGATGAAGACACCATCATGGAAGCCGCTCTGGAAGCTGGCGCGGAAGATGTTGTGACCTATGATGATGGCGCGATTGATGTTTACACTGCCTGGGAAGAGATGGGCAAAGTGCGTGACGCGCTGGAAGCGGCGGGTCTGAAAGCGGACAGCGCCGAAGTGTCCATGATCCCGTCAACCAAAGCGGATATGGATGCGGAAACCGCGCCGAAACTGCTACGTCTGATCGATATGCTGGAAGACTGTGACGATGTTCAGGAAGTCTACCATAACGGTGAGATCTCTGATGAGGTGGCGGCGACCCTGTAATGGTGCTGTTAAACGCCGGCGGGCAGGGGGTATAGCGTGTCGATTATTCTCGGTATTGACCCCGGCTCGCGCATTACCGGTTATGGCGTTATCCGCCAGGTAGGCAGACAACTGACCTATCTGGGCAGCGGATGTATTCGCACCAAAGTCGATGATTTGCCGTCTCGTTTGAAGCTCATATACGCAGGCGTGACGGAAATCATCACGCAGTTCCAGCCGGACTATTTTGCTATCGAACAGGTGTTTATGGCGAAGAACGCCGATTCAGCCCTCAAGCTGGGACAGGCGCGCGGCGTCGCGATTGTCGCCGCGGTCAATCAGGAACTGCCCGTGTTTGAATACGCGGCGCGTCAGGTGAAGCAAACCGTCGTCGGTATTGGTAGCGCGGAGAAAAGCCAGGTACAGCATATGGTGCGCACGTTGCTGAAGCTCCCCGCTAACCCGCAGGCCGATGCCGCGGATGCGCTGGCTATCGCCATTACGCATTGCCACGTTAGCCAGAACGCGATGCAAATGAGCGAGAGCCGACTCAATCTGGCGCGGGGAAGGTTGCGCTAAATCATTCTCCCTCAGCCTCGCGTTGAGGGTTTTCAATTCCACAGGCGCTAATTAATTCTAAATTGGGATGTTGCCACAGGCTGGCTGGCGTCACCGTCTTACGATCCCACGGGATTGAACCTAAAAACCAGAATTTCCAGAAGGCGAGTTTCGCATCAGGATTGCTGTGAAGTAATTCTTCGAATGTCTCAATATCGCCTACCGGAATACACAATGCTTCTTTATAGATATCAAACACAAATTTCGAGCAGAACTGGCGCGATGACTCGTATTTAAACCCCGTGTGATAAAACTTATTCAGCCGGGCGGGAACCTGTTCCATGATGGCGAGTTTCTGTTCGACCGTCAGACCGCCGCACAGGCGACGAACCGCGTAACGTTGTCCAGCTGAACGTTGTATAAACAGTGACAGCGTGGTGACGGTTGAGAGGGGGACGCGACTTTCCGCCACCAGATAGTCATCACCATTATGACCAATAATAATCCCAACATGGTTGCTCCAGCACTGTGAAGCGGTGGATATCTGGCCGAAAAGCGCGGCACCTATACAGGTAAAGACGATATCCCCGGTTTCATATTGGACAGAATAATGTTTTTTCATCTCTGCATTCCATTATTTGAAATAAATTCCTTTTATTTATTCTACAGGGTAGTTAGCATTATACCAGATAAATGACAAGCCTTAGTGTCATCGAAATATGTATGGTGAATATTTCATTTATTGGAATTAATGTCGCAAATATATTTGGGGGGGATTAAGGTGGTAAATTTCTCATCATCTGATCTCTCATATTGACAGGGAGTATGACGTGGTTGATGATAAACCAATGAGAATAGGTTGGGTATTTTATTTTTCTTATATTTTTGTTGCTATTATCTTTCATCTGTTTATTAGTTTTTGTTATTGTTTGAGTATTGATATGGCAGAGGCTAATACTGTTCTTTTTTTATTAAAGCCAGGGACGATTTCATTATTATTTTTGCTTCTTCCTGCCAGGCGGTTCAGGACCAGACTGTTGGCAACATTGAGTTCAGTTTTCATTACCTTAGTATTTAACCAGTGGCATTTGGTTGCCGGGAATAAAGAACTGGTTTTGTGCCTGCAGGCAGCGTGCTTTATGGCTTTCCTGGCTATGACATCGGTAAAAAATCCGGGTGGATGATTAGCGCATCATTATTTTTGGTTTGTGCGGCCGGAACGATTCGCCAGTGCTGGCTGGAACAGCTGTTTAACGCTGCCGATATATATATTGTTGATGATGGGCGGAGCTGTGGCGCCAGCGGCCACTGCTTCCAATATATTGCAGCAAAAGGCCGTGGGTTAGCAGCAAAACGACAGGCACTTTTTAGTAGCGAAGAGTATGTGAATATTTATTATAGTTATTCAGAAGGGATGCCAGCCGTGAATTTCGATGGCATGAAAAATGAGTTTGTACAATATTTATTGTGTCATGGCGAATTAAAATCTGTTGCGCGCGACGATAAAACAACATGCGATTAAATTCAGCGCTAGTGGTTAATATTATTAAATCTATTCTCGGGTCTGTTTTTTTGGAGGCCCGATGTTCCGCTGTTGGCATTCGTACTGGATACATTATTAGTGTTATCAGGATACTCATTATTGAAGACTACCGAACGTGCGCCACGGCATGTTGGCAAAAAGTTGTTCGCGTAGGACGCAAAAAGTTGTCAATGAGTGTACGACTTATTTTGTACGCAGCGGGGAGCGTACCCGTCGTTAACCA
Organism: Salmonella sp. A29-2; assembly: GCF_020150755.1. NCBI lineage: Bacteria > Pseudomonadati > Pseudomonadota > Gammaproteobacteria > Enterobacterales > Enterobacteriaceae > Salmonella > Salmonella sp. A29-2. Next base: position 2,013,108 of record NZ_CP083731.1, read on the forward strand.
TCGCGGGTTGTCGGAGTAGAGAAATATCGGGATACGTGTTTTTCATCTGGATAAACATCCAGTCTTTTTTTATGATAGTGCATTATCTTTTCAGCCCTTTACGCAGGAGCGTCATGTGATAGGCAGACTCAGAGGCATTATTCTCGAAAAACAACCCCCGATCGTGCTGCTGGAGACAGGGGGCGTAGGCTATGAAGTACATATGCCTATGACCTGCTTTTACGAGCTGCCGGAGGCCGGGCAGGAGGCAATCGTCTTCACCCACTTTGTGGTGCGTGAAGATGCGCAGTTGCTGTACGGATTCAACAATAAGCAAGAGCGCACGCTGTTTAAAGAGCTAATTAAAACGAATGGCGTCGGGCCTAAGCTGGCGCTGGCGATTCTCTCCGGCATGTCGGCGCAGCAGTTTGTGAATGCGGTTGAGCGCGAAGAGCTTGGCGCACTGGTGAAGCTGCCGGGTATCGGCAAGAAAACCGCCGAAAGGCTGATTGTCGAAATGAAAGACCGCTTTAAAGGGCTACATGGCGATCTCTTTACGCCAGCGGTCGACTTGGTATTGACATCGCCGGCCAGCCCAACCTCGGAAGATGCAGAACAAGAAGCAGTTGCTGCGCTGGTGGCGCTGGGTTATAAACCGCAAGAAGCCAGTCGGATGGTAAGCAAGATCGCCCGTCCGGATGCAAGCAGTGAAACACTGATTCGCGACGCGTTACGCGCCGCGTTATGAGGTAAAGGATGATAGAAGCAGATCGCCTGATTTCAGCAGGCGCCACGATCGCAGAAGACGTCGCCGATCGCGCCATTCGCCCGAAGCTATTGGCGGAATATGTCGGCCAACCGCAGGTGCGCTCCCAGATGGAGATCTTTATTCAGGCGGCAAAACGGCGTGGCGACGCACTAGATCACTTGCTGATTTTCGGCCCGCCAGGGTTAGGTAAAACGACTCTGGCGAATATCGTTGCCAATGAAATGGGCGTCAATCTCCGAACCACGTCCGGCCCGGTGCTGGAAAAAGCAGGCGATCTGGCGGCTATGCTCACCAATCTTGAACCGCATGATGTGCTGTTTATTGATGAGATTCACCGGCTTTCACCGGTGGTGGAAGAGGTACTCTATCCGGCGATGGAAGATTACCAGTTGGATATTATGATTGGCGAAGGGCCTGCTGCACGTTCAATTAAGATCGATCTGCCGCCGTTTACGCTCATTGGCGCGACGACGCGAGCAGGTTCGCTGACCTCGCCGCTACGCGACCGTTTTGGTATTGTGCAGCGCCTGGAGTTCTACCAGGTGCCCGATCTGCAGCACATCGTCGGGCGCAGCGCAAGGCACATGGGGCTTGAGATGAGCGATGACGGCGCGCTGGAAGTGGCGCGTCGGGCGCGCGGTACGCCGCGTATAGCCAACCGTCTGCTCAGACGTGTGCGTGATTTCGCCGAGGTGAAGCATGACGGGGCTATTTCAGCGGAAATTGCCGCGCAGGCGCTGGATATGCTGAACGTCGATGCGGAAGGGTTTGACTATATGGATCGCAAGCTGCTGCTGGCGGTTATTGATAAATTCTTCGGTGGTCCGGTGGGACTGGATAACCTGGCGGCGGCGATTGGCGAAGAGCGTGAAACCATTGAGGATGTGCTGGAGCCGTATCTGATTCAGCAAGGCTTTTTGCAGCGCACGCCGCGTGGGCGTATGGCAACGGTGCGCGCCTGGAACCATTTCGGGATCACGCCGCCAGAGATGCCTTAGCGCCTGAAGTCGCTGCGCTCATCAGACCTGGGCAATTTTGTAGGCCCGGTAAGCGCAGCGCCACCGGGCAACACACGCTTAGCTTGCCTGCTTTTTCATCATACTGAAGATAAACAGCAGCGCGGCACACAGCACTACGGATGGCCCTGCCGGGGTATCATAAAAGGCTGAGAAGGTCAGTCCACCTGTAACCGCTATCATACCTACACCAACGGCGACGCCCGCCATCTGCTCCGGCGTACGGGCAAAGCGACGCGCGGTTGCGGCGGGGATAATCAGTAGCGACGTAATGATCAGCGCTCCGACAAACTTCATCGCCACGCCGATAGTTAACGCCGTTACCAGCATCAATAGCAGCTTCACGCGCTGTAACTTCACGCCATCGACAAAGGCAAGATCCGGACTGATAGTCATTGACAGCAAGTTGCGCCACTGCCAGAAGAGAATGGCCAGCACAATAACGACCCCAATAGCGATCGAGATAAGATCTTCCGGCGTGACGGCCAGCAAATCGCCAAACAGATAAGCCATTAAATCAACGCGGACATTGGACATCAGGCTGACCACGACCAGTCCTAAAGATAAGGCGCTGTGCGCCATAATGCCCAGTAAGGTATCAATCGCGAGGTGAGGGCGTTTCTCCAGCCATACCAGACCGGCGGCCAGCAGCAGCGTAACGGCGATTACCGCATAAAAGGGGTTAACGTCCAGCAACAGGCCAAACGCCACGCCCAGAAGCGACGCGTGAGCCAGCGTATCGCCAAAATAGGACATCCGACGCCAGACCACAAATGAGCCCAAAGGACCAGCGGCGCAGGCCAGCATCATCCCGGCCAGCCAGCCGGGCAGTAATAATTCAATCATGAGTGACCATTTCCCCGGCGCAGTACAATACGACCCTGTAAATCGTGGCGATGATTATGATGATGGCGATAAATCCCTAATTGCTCCGCGCCTCGCGGGCCAAACATAGAGATAAATTCCGGATGCATAGACACCACTTCCGGCGCGCCGGAACAGCAAATATGATGGTTCAGGCATAACACTTCATCCGTCTTTGCCATGACCAGATGTAGATCATGTGACACCATCAACACGGCGCAATCGAGTTCGCGACGCAGCTGATCGATAAGGTCGTATAACGCGACCTGGCCGTTGACATCCACGCCTTGCGTCGGCTCATCAAGTACCAGCAACTGCGGCCTGTTAAGCAGAGCACGCGCCAGCAGTACGCGCTGTGTCTCACCGCCGGAGAGTTTTTGCATGGGCGCGTCAATCAAATGTCCGGCCTGAACGCGTTTAAGCGCCGGGAGAATATCCGTTTTTTGCGTGCCGGGACGTAAACGTAAAAATCGGTTTACCGTCAGCGGAAGCGTGGTATCGAGATAGAGCTTTTGCGGGACATAGCCGATACGGAGTTGCCCGTTGCGCTTGATCACCCCTTCATCAGGGGCTACCAGTCCTAAAACCACGCGTACAAGCGTTGACTTCCCCGCGCCGTTAGGGCCGAGAAGCGTTAAAATTTTTCCGGGGCTCAATTCAAGCGACACGTCAGAGAGGACGCGGCGTTGACCAAATGAGACCGAGACGTTTTCCAGTGAAACTAAACTTGTCATGTTAATTTTAGGCTTGCAGAAGTGATAGAATGTTATAATATCACATTTCACACATTCATTACGATGATTAGTCGCATTATGTTACAGAAAAATACGCTTCTTTTCGCAGCATTATCCGCCGCGCTTTGGGGGAGTGCAACCCAAGCTGCCGACGCTGCCGTTGTCGCTTCGCTTAAACCGCTTGGGTTCATCGCTTCCGCCATTGCTGATGGCGTTACGGATACGCAAGTATTACTTCCGGATGGGGCATCCGAGCATGATTATTCATTGCGTCCATCAGACGTAAAACGCTTACAGGGCGCGGACTTAGTCGTCTGGGTTGGCCCGGAAATGGAAGCCTTTATGGAGAAGTCGGTCAGGAATATCCCTGATAATAAGCAGGTTACCATTGCGCAACTTGCCGATGTAAAACCGTTACTCATGAAGGGCGCGGATGATGATGAGGATGAACATGCGCATACGGGCGCCGATGAGGAAAAAGGTGACGTACATCACCATCACGGCGAATATAACATGCATCTTTGGCTCTCCCCAGAGATAGCGCGGGCTACAGCGGTTGCAATCCATGAAAAATTAGTGGAACTTATGCCGCAAAGTCGAGCCAAACTCGACGCCAACCTGAAGGATTTTGAGGCACAATTAGCCGCAACCGATAAACAGGTCGGTAACGAGCTCGCGCCGCTCAAGGGGAAAGGGTATTTCGTTTTTCATGACGCCTACGGTTACTACGAAAAACACTACGGACTCACCCCGCTCGGTCACTTTACCGTGAACCCTGAGATACAACCTGGCGCGCAGCGTTTACATGAAATAAGAACACAGTTGGTTGAGCAAAAAGCAACCTGCGTTTTTGCTGAGCCACAATTCAGGCCAGCGGTCGTGGAAGCCGTGGCGAGAGGGACATCCGTTCGAATGGGAACACTGGACCCCCTCGGAACGAACATTAAACTGGGTAAAACAAGCTATTCAGCGTTTTTAAGCCAATTAGCCAACCAGTATGCGAGCTGCCTGAAAGGAGATTAACGAGGAAGTGAATACGTGCAACAGATAGCCCGCTCTGTCGCCCTGGCATTTAATAATCTGCCCCGACCCCACCGCGTTATGCTGGGGTCACTTACCGTTCTGACACTGGCCGTCGCCGTATGGCGGCCCTATGTTTACCACCCAGAATCCGCACCAATCGTTAAAACTATTGAACTGGAGAAAAGCGAGATTCGTTCCCTCTTACCGGAGGCCAGCGAACCCATCGATCAGGCCGCGCAGGAAGATGAAGCTATTCCTCAGGATGAGCTGGACGATAAAACCGCAGGCGAAGTCGGCGTCCATGAATACGTCGTCTCCACAGGCGATACGTTAAGCAGCATTCTGAATCAGTACGGCATCGATATGAGCGATATTAGCCGACTTGCCGCTTCTGATAAGGAGCTGCGCAATCTGAAAATTGGCCAACAGCTTTCCTGGACACTGACCGCCGATGGCGATTTACAGCGTCTGACATGGGAAGTCTCCCGCCGTGAAACGCGTACCTACGATCGCACTGCCAACGGTTTTAAAATGAGCAGTGAAATGCAGCAGGGGGACTGGGTTAACAGTCTGCTGAAAGGTACGGTAGGGGGTAGCTTTGTCGCCAGCGCGAAAGAGGCCGGTTTAACCAGCAGCGAAATCAGCGCAGTGATAAAAGCCATGCAGTGGCAGATGGATTTTCGCAAGTTGAAAAAGGGCGATGAATTTTCGGTTCTGATGTCGCGCGAGATGCTGGATGGCAAGCGTGAACAGAGTCAGTTGTTGGGCGTGCGGATGCGTTCCGATGGTAAAGATTACTACGCCATTCGCGCCGCTGACGGTAAATTCTATGACCGTAACGGTGTTGGCCTGGCGAAAGGCTTTTTACGCTTCCCGACCGCCAAACAGTTCCGCATCTCCTCCAACTTCAATCCGCGCCGTCTGAACCCGGTTACCGGACGCGTTGCGCCGCATCGTGGCGTTGACTTTGCGATGCCGCAGGGTACGCCGGTGCTGTCGGTGGGGGATGGCGAGGTCGTGGTCGCTAAACGTAGCGGCGCTGCCGGTTACTACATTGCGATTCGTCATGGACGCACCTACACCACACGTTATATGCACTTGCGTAAGCTGCTGGTGAAACCGGGGCAAAAAGTGAAACGTGGCGATCGTATTGCGCTTTCTGGTAACACCGGGCGTTCCACAGGGCCGCATCTGCATTATGAGGTATGGATCAACCAGCAAGCCGTTAACCCTCTAACAGCAAAATTGCCGCGCACGGAAGGTCTGACGGGGTCAGATCGTCGTGAATACCTGGCACAGGTGAAAGAGGTTCTGCCACAACTGCGCTTCGATTAACAAATGCGCTGACAGAGCCGGTACGCGATGTGTGCCGGCTTTTTTGTTTTGTGTGCGGCGCAGACGTCGCTACACTATTCACAATTCCTTTTCGCGTCAGCAGACCCTGGAAAAGCATGGAAACCAAAAAAAATAATAGTGAGTATATCCCTGAATTCGAAAAATCCTTTCGCTATCCGCAGTATTGGGGCGCCTGGTTGGGCGCGGCGGCAATGGCGGGGATCGCATTAACACCGGCATCATTCCGTGACCCTTTGCTGGCGACGCTGGGGCGTTTTGCCGGACGGCTGGGGAAGAGTTCTCGTCGCCGGGCGCTAATTAATCTGTCGTTGTGCTTTCCGCAGCGTAGCGAAGCTGAGCGCGAAGCGATTGTCGATGAGATGTTCGCCACCGCGCCACAGGCAATGGCGATGATGGCTGAGTTGGCGATGCGCGGTCCGAAAAAAATTCAACAGCGTGTTGACTGGGAAGGTCTGGAAATCATTGAGGAGATGCGTCGTAACGACGAAAAAGTCATTTTTCTCGTACCGCATGGCTGGGGCGTCGACATTCCAGCCATGCTGATGGCCTCTCAGGGGCAAAAAATGGCGGCGATGTTTCATAATCAGGGTAATCCGGTTTTTGACTATATCTGGAACACAGTGCGTCGGCGTTTCGGCGGACGTTTGCATGCGCGTAATGACGGGATTAAACCCTTTATTCAGTCTGTTCGTCAGGGCTACTGGGGTTACTACCTGCCGGACCAGGATCACGGCCCGGAGCATAGTGAATTCGTTGATTTCTTTGCGACATACAAAGCGACGCTGCCTGCAATTGGTCGGCTGATGAAAGTGTGCCGTGCACGCGTGATACCGCTTTTCCCGGTGTATAATGGTAAAACGCATCGCCTGACTATCCAGATTCGCCCGCCAATGGACGATCTGCTCACGGCTGACGACCACACTATCGCCAGACGGATGAACGAAGAGGTCGAAATTTTTGTCGGCCCGCATCCGGAACAGTACACCTGGATCCTGAAGCTGCTCAAAACCCGCAAGCCAGGCGAGATTCAGCCGTATAAGCGTAAAGATCTTTATCCCATCAAATAAATAAAGCCTCTCGTAAGAGAGGCTTTATGCTGACAAACCCTGTACTACCTGATGAACAGGTGTGGGGGAGTTTTACTCAACGGTCAAAATACGCGTGGTATTGGTTGAGCCGACGGTGCTCATGACATCGCCCTGAGTCACGATCACCAGGTCGCCGGAAACCAGATACCCTTTATCGCGCAGCAGATTAACAGCTTCATGCGCCGCGACAACGCCATCAGCCGCGCTATCAAAATGCACCGGCGTTACTCCGCGGTAGAGCGCGGTCAGGTTCAGCGTGCGTTCATGGCGCGACATGGCGAAAATCGGCAGGCCGGAGCTGATACGGGAAGTCATTAGCGCGGTACGACCGGATTCCGTCATGGTGATGATTGCGGTAACGCCTTTCAGATGGTTTGCCGCATACATCGCAGACATGGCAATGGCTTCTTCAACGTTGTCAAACTGCACGTCGAGACGGTGTTTAGACACATTGATGCTGGGGATTTTTTCTGCGCCCAGACAGACGCGCGCCATTGCGGCAACGGTTTCAGAAGGATACTGACCGGCTGCGGTTTCGGCAGACAGCATAACCGCATCCGTGCCATCCAGGACGGCGTTCGCTACGTCCATCACTTCCGCGCGGGTCGGCATCGGGTTGGTGATCATCGACTCCATCATTTGCGTTGCGGTGATGACTGCGCGGTTTAGCTGACGCGCACGGCGAATCAGCGCTTTCTGGATACCAACCAGCTCCGGATCGCCGATTTCAACGCCCAGATCGCCACGTGCGACCATCACAACGTCAGAGGCCAGAATGATATCGTCCATGGCGTTTTGGTCGCATACCGCTTCGGCGCGTTCGACTTTAGCCACAATTTTCGCGTCGCAGCCGGCGTCGCGTGCTAGGCGGCGTGCGTAGTTCAGATCTTCGCCGCAGCGCGGGAAGGAGACGGCCAGATAGTCAACGCCTATCAGCGCAGCGGTTTGAATATCGGCTTTGTCTTTTTCGGTCAGCGCTTCAGCAGAAAGCCCGCCGCCGAGCTTGTTAATGCCTTTATTGTTAGACAGCGGGCCGCCGACGGTGACCTCGGTAAAGACTTTCATGCCCTGGACTTCAAGCACTTTCAACTGCACTCGACCATCGTCAAGCAGCAGGATATCGCCAGGAACGACGTCTGCCGGCAACCCTTTGTAATCAATGCCGACTTTTTCTTTATCGCCTTCGCCTTTACCCAGGTTAGCGTCTAACAGAAATTTGTCCCCGATATTGAGGAACACTTTGCCTTCTTTAAAAGTGGAAACGCGAATTTTTGGCCCTTGCAGGTCGCCTAAAATAGCCACATGACGCCCCAATTTGGCGGCAATCTCACGGACTTTATCAGCACGCATTTTATGATCTTCCGGCGAGCCGTGAGAGAAGTTCATACGTACTACGTTTGCGCCCGCGGCGATAACCTTCTCAAGGTTGTTATCGCGGTCAGTTGCCGGGCCTAACGTGGTAACGATTTTGGTTCTGCGAAGCCTTCTGGACATGTAATACTCCGTTGACTAAAACAACTTGGTGTTGCGTGAACATTGATCCGGTCGTTCTGAAACCTTAACGGTATAAAATGAACGTCCCCGGATGACGAAAAGGGTAGAACATTGTTATTGCTTTTAGCGGTCATCACTCCTGATGAGTAATTCTTTATCAAAACGCGATTCCTTGAGCGCTTCCTTGACACGCTTCAAGTTATCTCTGAATTTCGCCCCGCGACGCAAAGTAAATCCCGTTGCCAGCACATCTATCACGGTCAGCTGAGCAAGTCGAGAGACCATGGGCATATAAATGTCTGTATCTTCCGGTACGTCGAGGGTAATGGCCAGCGTGGCTTCGCGCGCCAGCGGCGTTCCAGCGGAGGTCAGGGCGATCACCATCGCATCGTTTTCCCGCGCCAACTGCGCCAGTTCCACCAGGCTCTTGGTTCTGCCAGTATGCGAAATGAGCACGACGACGTCATCATCGTTACAATTCATACAGCTCATCCGTTGCAGCACGATATCGTCGGAGTAAATCACCGGCACATTGAAGCGAAAAAACTTATTCATGGCGTCATGCGCGACCGCGGCGGAGGAACCAAGACCAAAAAAGGCGATTTTTTTTGCCTGGGTCAGTAAATCGACGGCGCGGTTGACGGCCGATTTATCCAGCGACTGACGAACATGGTCGAGACTGGCCATGGCGGACTCGAAGATTTTTCCTGTATAGGCCTCAACGCTGTCATCTTCATCCACATTGCGATTAACATAGGGGGTGCCATTTGCCAGACTTTGCGCCAGATGCAGTTTAAAATCAGGAAAGCCGCGGGTATTCATGCTGCGACAGAAACGGTTCACCGTTGGCTCGCTAACGTTAGCTTCCTGGGCCAGCATGGCAATGCTTAAGTGAATCGATCTGCCTGGGGCGGCCAGAATAACATCGGCGACTTTTCGTTCAGATTTGCTTAAATGTTCCAGTTGAGACTGGACTTTTTCCAGCATATTCATGATTAGCAAGGCTCATGGGTATTAGCGATTTCAATGATGCGCGAAACCGAGCGCGTTTTGTTAGATATTACTCCTGGCGGCTGTCAAAGGGGGCAAAATGGCTAAAAAAGGTGTCGTTTTTTTTCATTACATGACCGACGTCGGATTTTAAGTTCCAGCTTGTGTGGAAAAGCGACAATTTTATTAGGCGTTTTGCCGATTATATTGCCAATCAAACGCCGGTTCACCTATGAAAAGGCGTTTACGGTTTCCGTAATCTCGTAAAAGCAGTACAGTGCTGTGTAATAAAATTACAACGATATCCTGGCTAAAGTACCAGGAGATTAACTGAGGAGAATGACATGGCGGTAACGCAAACAGCCCAGGCATGTGACCTGGTCATTTTCGGCGCGAAAGGCGACCTGGCGCGCCGGAAACTGCTGCCTTCCCTGTATCAGCTTGAGAAAGCCGGCCAGATCCATCCGGATACCCGGATCATTGGGGTGGGGCGCGCGGACTGGGATAAAGAAGCTTATACCCACGTCGTGCGTGAGGCGCTGGAAACCTTCATGAAGGAAAAAATTGATGAAGGCTTGTGGGATACGCTGAGCGGCCGTCTGGATTTTTGTAATCTTGAGGTTAACGATACGCCTGCGTTCAGTCGCCTGGGCGATATGCTGGATCAAAAAAACCGCACCACCATTAACTATTTTGCGATGCCGCCCAGCACCTTTGGCGCTATTTGCAAAGGGTTAGGGGAGGCTAAACTCAACGCCAAACCGGCGCGCGTCGTGATGGAAAAACCGTTGGGTACTTCGCTGGCGACCTCGCGTGAGATTAACGATCGGGTCGGCGAATACTTTGAAGAGTGCCAGGTATATCGTATCGACCACTATCTGGGCAAAGAAACGGTTCTCAACCTGCTGGCGCTGCGTTTTGCCAACTCGTTATTCGTTAATAACTGGGATAACCGCACTATCGATCACGTTGAGATTACCGTAGCGGAAGAGGTGGGGATTGAAGGGCGCTGGGGATATTTTGACCAGGCCGGTCAGATGCGCGATATGATCCAGAACCACTTGCTGCAAATTCTCTGCATGATTGCCATGTCACCGCCGTCTGACCTGAGCGCCGACAGTATTCGCGATGAAAAAGTCAAAGTGTTGAAATCGCTGCGCCGTATTGATCGCTCCAACGTGCGTGAAAAAACGGTTCGTGGTCAATACACCGCGGGCTTTGCGCAGGGGCAAAAGGTGCCGGGCTATCTGGAAGAAGAGGGCGCGAATAAAAGCAGCAACACCGAAACTTTCGTCGCGATCCGCGTCGACATCGATAACTGGCGTTGGGCGGGCGTGCCATTCTATCTGCGCACCGGCAAGCGTCTGCCAACCAAGTGCTCTGAAGTCGTGGTTTATTTCAAGACGCCTGAACTGAACCTCTTTAAAGAGTCCTGGCAAGACCTGCCGCAGAACAAATTGACGATTCGCCTGCAGCCGGATGAAGGCGTAGATATTCAGGTGCTTAACAAAGTACCGGGGCTGGATCATAAGCATAATCTGCAGATCACGAAGCTTGATCTGAGCTACTCCGAGACCTTTAATCAGACGCACCTGGCGGATGCATATGAGCGCCTGCTGCTGGAAACGATGCGTGGCATTCAGGCGCTATTTGTCCGCCGTGACGAAGTGGAAGAAGCCTGGAAGTGGGTGGACTCCATTACCGAAGCATGGGCGATGGACAACGACGCGCCGAAGCCGTATCAGGCGGGCACCTGGGGACCGGTAGCGTCCGTGGCGATGATTACCCGTGACGGTCGTTCGTGGAATGAGTTTGAGTAAATTTGCCACTCACTCTTAGGTGGTATTTTACCGGTAACATGATCTAACACAGATTGTAGAATCATTTTTGCACTTTTAAGCCTCGTGTGGATTCACCTGCGAGGCTTTTTTTATTACACTTCCTGAAACGATTTTGCCCCATTATCCCCGGACATCATGTATTTCACTGTCTTTCCACATTGATGAAACGCATGGTAAACCCGGTAGCCGGACAGATAAATTTCAGGAGCCTCTATGAATCCTAATTTGTTACGCGTAACACAGCGCATTGTCGAACGCTCGCAGCAGACCCGAAAAGCCTATCTTGCCCGCATTGAGCAGGCGAAAACCGCCACGGTCCACCGATCTCAACTGGCCTGCGGCAACCTGGCGCATGGCTTCGCCGCCTGTCAGCCAGAGGACAAAGCCTCGCTGAAAAGTATGTTGCGCAATAATATCGCCATCATTACCTCCTACAATGACATGCTCTCTGCGCATCAACCGTATGAACATTATCCGCAGATTATTCGTCAGGCCCTGCATTCCGTGAATGCGGTAGGTCAGGTCGCAGGCGGCGTACCGGCAATGTGCGATGGCGTTACGCAAGGGCAGGATGGCATGGAGTTGTCATTACTCAGCCGCGAAGTGATAGCGATGTCGGCAGCAGTAGGCCTTTCTCACAATATGTTTGACGGCGCGTTATTCCTCGGCGTATGCGACAAAATTGTTCCGGGGCTGGCGATGGCCGCGCTCTCTTTTGGTCATTTACCCGCGATTTTTGTTCCGTCAGGCCCGATGGCGAGCGGCCTGCCGAATAAAGAAAAAGTCCGTATTCGTCAGCTATATGCGGAAGGAAAAGTAGACAGAATGGCGCTGCTGGAGTCAGAAGCCGCCTCTTACCATGCGCCGGGCACCTGTACATTTTACGGCACCGCCAACACCAACCAGATGGTGGTGGAGTTTATGGGAATGCAGTTGCCGGGTTCTTCGTTTGTGCATCCGGATGCGCCGCTGCGCGAGGCATTGACTGCCGCTGCCGCACGTCAGGTAACACGTCTTACCGGCAACGGCAATACGTGGATGCCGCTCGGTAAAATGATCGACGAAAAAGTCGTGGTGAACGGCATTGTCGCGCTGCTGGCTACCGGCGGTTCCACCAACCACACCATGCATCTGGTTGCAATGGCGCGCGCGGCGGGCATTCTGATCAACTGGGATGACTTCTCGGATTTGTCGGAAGTGGTTCCGTTGATGGCGCGTCTGTACCCGAACGGTCCGGCGGACATTAACCACTTCCAGGCGGCGGGCGGCGTACCGGTATTGATGCGTGAGCTGCTCAATGCCGGATTGCTGCACGAAGACGTTAATACTGTCGCAGGCTTCGGCCTGAAACGCTATACGCTGGAGCCTTGGCTCAACAACGGCGAGCTGGACTGGCGTGAAGGCGCGGAAAGGTCACTGGATAACGATGTCATTGCCTCTTTTGATAAGCCGTTCTCTCCTCACGGCGGTACTAAGGTGCTAAGCGGTAATCTGGGGCGCGCAGTAATGAAGACGTCTGCGGTACCGGTTGAAAACCAGATCATTGAAGCGCCTGCCATGGTATTTGAAAGTCAGCATGATGTGCTGCCTGCGTTTGACGCGGGTCTGCTTGATCGGGATTGTGTCGTTGTCGTGCGTCATCAGGGACCAAAAGCGAATGGAATGCCAGAATTACATAAACTCATGCCGCCACTTGGTGTATTATTGGACCGCCGTTTCAAAATCGCGTTAGTTACTGATGGACGACTTTCAGGCGCTTCGGGTAAAGTGCCTTCAGCTATCCACGTAACGCCGGAAGCCTACGATGGCGGCTTACTGGCAAAAGTGCGCGATGGCGACATCATTCGCGTGAATGGGCAGACAGGTGAGTTAACTCTGCTGGTCGACGAGGCGGAACTTGCCGCTCGTCAGCCTCATATTCCGGACCTGAGCGCGTCGCGCGTCGGAACGGGGCGTGAGTTGTTTGGCGCGCTGCGCGAAAAGCTGTCGGGTGCGGAGCAGGGCGCAACCTGTATCACTTTTTAAGATGACACACTAGTAATCAGGCGAGAGAAGAATTCCGATGAAAAACTGGAAAACAAGTGCAGAAGCAATCCTGACCACCGGCCCGGTTGTCCCGGTCATTGTAGTCAATAAACTGGAGCACGCGGTGCCGATGGCTAAAGCGCTGGTGGCCGGGGGCGTTCGCGTTCTGGAAGTGACTTTACGTACGGCCTGCGCGATGGATGCTATTCGCGCTATCGCTAAAGAAGTACCGGAAGCGATTGTCGGCGCCGGAACCGTTCTCAATCCGCAGCAGTTGGCGGAGGTGACGGAAGCGGGCGCGCAGTTTGCGATTAGCCCGGGACTGACTGAGCCACTGCTGAAAGCCGCGACGGCAGGCACTATCCCATTGATTCCCGGTATTAGCACCGTTTCTGAACTGATGTTGGGCATGGACTATGGTCTGAAAGAGTTCAAATTCTTCCCGGCGGAAGCGAATGGCGGCACTAAAGCGTTGCAGGCGATTGCCGGTCCGTTCTCTCAGGTACGTTTCTGCCCAACCGGCGGCATCTCTCCGGCAAACTATCGTGACTATCTGGCGCTGAAAAGCGTGTTGTGCATCGGCGGTTCCTGGCTGGTGCCGGCCGACGCGCTGGAAGCGGGTGATTACGATCGCATCACCAAACTGGCGCGCGAAGCGGTAGAAGGCGCGAAGCAGTAAGCCGTTAAATGCCCGATGGCGCTTGCTTATCGGGCTTACGAGTGGCGATCAGGCAGGTCTGATAAAAATGCGCTAACGTCGCCATCAGGCGATGGCGCATTAGCCTTTTACCGTCACACGGCTGACGGCCTTTTTCGCTCTTATCACCGCTTCTTCAACGTTTTCACCTGTCGCTAACGCTACACCAAGACGACGGGTGCCGTCGATCTCAGGCTTACCAAACAGCCGTACCTGCACTCCGGCTCCTACCGCCGCGTGTACATTATCAAACGTCACATTTCGACTGGTAAGCTGCGGCAGAATCACGGCCGAGGCAGCGGGACCATACTGGCGAATAGCGCCTACGGGCATTCCCAGAAAGGCGCGCACATGCAGCGCAAACTCAGAAAGATCCTGAGAAATCAACGTGACCATTCCGGTATCGTGCGGGCGAGGGGAGACTTCGCTGAAAATGACTTCATCGCCACAGACGAAGAGTTCAACGCCGAACAGACCATGACCGCCTAACGCCAGTACCACATGACGCGCAATCTCTTGCGCCCGCTTCAGCGCCAGTTCGCTCATCTGCTGTGGCTGCCAGGATTCGCGATAGTCGCCATCTTGCTGACGATGACCGACCGGCGCGCAGAAATGCACGCCATCGACGGCGCTAACGGTGAGCAGCGTAATTTCAAAATCAAATTTAACCACGCCTTCCACAATCACGCGACCCGCGCCAGCGCGTCCGCCCTGTTGAGCATACTCCCATGCCTGCGCGAGCTGTTCGGCCGAGCGGATAAAGCTCTGGCCTTTGCCGGAAGAGCTCATGACCGGTTTGACGATGCAAGGAAAACCCACTGCGGCTACCGCATCATGAAAACTGGCCTCACTGTCGGCAAAGCGATACGTCGATGTCGGCAGACCTAATTCTTCTGCGGCCAGGCGACGGATCCCTTCGCGGTTCATCGTGAGCTGCGTTGCACGAGCGCAAGGCACGACATTCAGTCCTTCGCCCTCCAGCTCGCGCAGCGTATCGGTGGCGATCGCTTCTATTTCCGGCACGATATAATGCGGTTTTTCCTCTGTAATCACATGACGTAGCGCCTCGCCGTCCAGCATATTAATGACGTGTGAACGGTGAGCCACATGCTTGGCGGGAGCATCAGGATAGCGATCGACGGCGATAACCTCGATCCCCAGGCGTTGGCATTCAATCGCCACCTCTTTTCCCAATTCACCTGCCCCTAATAACATCACCCGCGTTGCTGCCGGACGCAGCGCAGTGCCTAATAGCGTCATATTTCTGTCCCCTTATTTACTTGCGCGCAGTATATACGAAAACGTTTGCGCATGTCTTTTCGAATAGATTGCTTTTCTTGCTGTCTTGCAATATACTGTATATAAACACAGGTAAATAAGGGGCTGCAAAATGGCGGTTGAAGTTAAATACGTAGTCATTCGCGAGGGTGAGGAGAAGATGTCATTTACCAGTAAAAAGGAAGCCGACGCCTGGGACAAAATGCTCGATACTGCCGATCTTCTTGATACCTGGCTTGAGCAGTCGCCAGTCGTGCTGGAAGATGGGCAGCGCGAGGCGTTGTCGCTGTGGCTGGCGGAACATAAAGAGGTGCTAAGCACTATCCTCAAAACCGGTAAGTTGCCTTCTCCGCAGGCGGTTGAAAAGGACGCCGCGAGTAAAACGAAAAAGCAAGCCGCCTGAACCCACACTTGCGCTCCCGGCGTTTTGTACCATGCTTTTCCTGAATCATTGTGCTAAGGAGAAAAGTATGAATAAAAGAGGAGCGTTGTTGAGCCTGCTGCTGTTATCCGCCAGCGTATCGGTATTTGCGGCATCCACCGAGAGTAAATCGGTTAAGTTTCCGCAGTGCGAAGGGCTGGATGCCGCCGGGATTGCGGCAAGCGTGAAGCGCGACTACCAGCAAAATCGTATCGTGCGGTGGGCCGACGACCAAAAAAAGGTCGGGCAGGCTGACCCGGTCGCGTGGGTTAATGTGCAGGACGTTGTAGGTCAAAATGATAAATGGACAGTTCCGCTAACTGTTCGCGGTAAAAGCGCCGATATTCATTATCAGGTCATCGTTGATTGCAAAGCCGGCAAGGCGGAATATAAGCCCCGCTAGCAGCGTAATTTGCGCTTCTTTTGCCGGAACAGACAATTCCTGACATCCCCTCAGGTACGCTTGACCATTATTGGTCTGTATTTGAGGGGTACTATGGCTAACTGGTTGAACCAATTACAATCACTTCTTGGGCAAAAAGGCGCTTCCGCATCGCCTTCCGGTGAACAGGGGTTAAATAAACTGCTGGTTCCCGGCGCGCTGGGCGGTCTGGCTGGACTGTTGGTCGCCAATAAGTCTTCGCGCAAATTATTAACCAAATACGGTACTGGCGCTTTGCTGGTGGGCGGCGGCGCGGTGGCGGGTTCCGTATTGTGGAATAAGTACAAAGATAAAGTACGTGCCGCGCATCAGGGGGAGCCGCAATTCGGCAGCCAAAGTACGCCGCTGGATGTTCGCACTGAGCGACTGATCCTGGCGCTGGTTTTTGCTGCAAAAAGCGATGGGCATATTGATGCCAAAGAACGCGCGGCGATTGAGCACCAACTGCGAGAATCAGGTGTTGAAGAGCAAGGGCGTGTGTTTATCGAGAAAGCTATTGAGCAGCCGCTTGATCCACAACGTCTGGCACAGGGCGTTCGTAATGAAGAAGAAGCCCTGGAAATCTACTTCCTGAGCTGCGCCGCCATTGATATTGACCACTTTATGGAACGTAGCTATCTGAATGCGTTAGGAGACGCGCTAAAAATTCCTCAGGAGGTTCGGGACGGTATCGAGCAGGACTTGCAGCAGCAAAAACAAGCGCTACCAGGCTGATAACCTGCCATTAAGTAACATGTTTCGCTTGCATCATGCGTGTCTTTTGCCACCCTTATAGGATGGATAGTTTACGTCATTCATGTTGCAGGATAGCGGCGAAGCAGTGACATCTCAGGCGCTTACCGAGGTGAGCGACCGGGACTACCATGCTACGCCGCTGTGTTTGCCGCGTGATATATAACAAATATTAACGCAAAAGAAAAAACGACATGTTGCCAAAAGCCAATCGAATTCCCTATGCCATGACCGTACATGGCGATACGCGCATTGATAATTATTACTGGCTGCGAGATGACACTCGCTCGCAGCCGGAAGTCCTTGATTACCTGCATCAGGAAAATGAGTATGGCCGGAAGGTCATGTCCTCTCAGCAGGCGTTACAGGACCGCATTCTAAAAGAAATTATCGATCGCATCCCGCCCAGAGAAGTTTCCGCTCCGTATGTGAAAAACGGCTATCGCTACCGTTATATCTATGAACCTGGCTGCGAATATGCCATCTATCAACGACAATCGGCGTTAAGCGAAGAGTGGGATGTGTGGGAAACCTTGCTCGATGCGAACCAGCGGGCCGCGCACAGCGAATTTTATACGCTCGGCGGACTTGCCATTACGCCGGATAATACCATCATGGCGCTGGCAGAAGATTATTTATCCCGTCGTCAGTATGGGTTGCGTTTTCGTAACCTCGAAAGCGGTAACTGGTATCCGGAACTGCTGGATAACGTTGCGCCTGAATTTGTCTGGGCCAATGATTCCCTGACCCTTTACTATGTGCGTAAGCATAAGAAGACGCTGCTGCCCTATCAGGTTTGGCGGCACACGATTGGCACTCCGTCATCGCAAGATGAACTGGTATATGAAGAGAAAGACGATACCTTTTATGTCAGCCTGCATAAAACCACTTCGCAGCATTATGTGGTGATTCATCTTGCCAGCGCCACCACTAGCGAAGTGCTATTACTTGACGCGGAACTGGCCGATGCCGAGCCGTTTTCATTTTTACCGCGCCGCAAAGACCATGAATATAGTCTCGATCACTATCAACATAAGTTTTACCTGCGTTCTAACCGGAACGGTAAAAACTTTGGGTTGTACCGTACCCGCGTGCGCAATGAAAACGCCTGGGAAGAGCTGATCCCTCCGCGCGAGCATATCATGCTGGAAGGGTTTACCCTGTTTACCGACTGGTTAGTAGTAGAAGAGCGTCAACGGGGGCTTACCAGCCTGCGGCAAATTAACCGTAAAACCCGTGAAGTGATAGGCATCGCCTTTGACGATCCGGCTTACGTGACCTGGCTTGCCTATAATCCCGAACCTGAGACCTCCCGGCTGCGTTACGGCTATTCTTCAATGACGACGCCAGATACCTTGTTTGAACTGGATATGGATACCGGAGAGCGACGGGTACTTAAACAGACGGAAGTGCCTGGGTTTGATTCTGGCTGTTATCAGAGCGAACACCTGTGGATCACCGCACGCGACGGTGTCGAAGTGCCGGTATCGCTGGTTTATCATCAGAAGTATTTTCGTAAAGGGCAAAATCCGCTTCTGGTTTACGGCTACGGATCTTACGGTTCCAGTATTGACGCCGACTTCAGCAGCAGCCGACTGAGCTTGCTGGATCGTGGTTTTGTTTACGCAATCGTACACGTTCGCGGCGGCGGTGAGCTGGGGCAGCAGTGGTATGAAGATGGTAAATTCCTCAAAAAGCGGAATACTTTTAATGACTATCTTGATGCCTGCGATGCCTTATTAAAACTGGGTTACGGTTCGCCGTCGCTGTGTTATGGGATGGGCGGGAGCGCGGGCGGAATGTTAATGGGCGTCGCTATCAACGAACGCCCCGAGCTTTTCCACGGCGTTATTGCCCAGGTACCCTTTGTTGATGTATTAACCACGATGCTGGATGAGTCGATCCCACTAACGACAGGAGAGTTTGAAGAGTGGGGGAACCCGCAGGATATTGAGTATTATGACTATATGAAAAGCTATAGTCCTTATGACAATGTCAAAGCGCAGGACTATCCGCACCTGCTGGTGACAACAGGATTGCACGATTCTCAGGTGCAATACTGGGAGCCGGCGAAGTGGGTGGCAAAATTACGCGAGCTAAAAACGGACCAACGTCTGCTGCTGTTATGTACGGATATGGACTCCGGGCACGGTGGTAAGTCGGGGCGGTTTAAATCCTACGAAGGCGTCGCGCTGGAGTTCGCCTTTTTAATTGGCCTGGCGCAGGGAACCTTACATAGCGCATAGACGCGCGCCCGCAATGGCTTGTGAGCGTCGCGGGTTATTGTGGTGTTCCATTGCTGCGTTGCTCGCCAGCCTGAACATCTTCCAGGTAGTGTTTAAGCGTCAGGCGAAGTTCCGGGCTCATATTATCAAGGTTATTAAAAAGCCAGCGTAAATAGCCCGGATCGCGTTTTGCGACTTCAGATACCGCCTTACCGCGGTATTTACCGAACGGGAAAGTGGTTAACAGCGCAGGGCGGCCCGTGATATTGACCATTTCTTCCGCGGTCCAGCCGGTGGTTCGCATAATATCAATCAGCAAGGCGGCGGTGATATAGCAATCATAAAGCGCCCGGTGATGATGCAGCCCCGGCGGCGTTTGTACGCTTAGTTTGCGCGATTTATAGAGCGCCATATTGCTGTATTTTATTCCCGGCCACAGGCGTCGCGACAACTTCATGGTACAGATCCACTCACCCGGCAATTCAGGTAATACGCGTCTGTCAAAACTGGCATTGTGAGCGACATACCACTCACTACCGTAATAAAGCGGTATGACATCTTCAATCCACGGCTTATCGGCGACCATGGCTTCGGTAATACGGTGTATCGCCATTGCCTGCGGCGTAATAGGGCGATCGGGGCGTATCAGGTGACTCATGGGATTGACAATGTTGCCATCAATGACATCAACAGAGGCTATCTCTACGATCCCGCCCTGCAGCCCGCAGGTTTCCGTGTCTATAATCCGCAACATGATTCATTCCTCACCGAAAGACCTTAGCGTAATGGAATGATATCGCCTTGCCAACCCTCCGTTGTGCGCAGGCCCGTCAGTAATAGCGAACCGCAATCGGCACGAACAATAAGTTGCCCGCTTTCATCCCACAGCGCGCTACTGCCACAGGCATTGGCCATCAGTACGGCCAGCGCATATTTATGCGAAAAACGTTGTAAGCGTGAGGTAGAAGCATGGAGTTCAGGTTCGTTAAGACATTGACTGGTTGTGAATAACGTAAATGAGGGATCTATATCACCACCTTCTGGCTGCTCATCCACCACGTTGATAGCGCTTCGCTGCCTGGCAATACAGGCGCCATGACTTTTGTGAAACATGAGCGGCGACGTTAGCCATGGGGCAAAAATAGCGATGCCTTTTACGAAGCGGCAGTTATGCTCAACAGGCATACCCACAATGATAGTCATATGGTGGGTATCGGCCGCATGAGTGAGCGGCTGTAAAAGCGCCTCGTCAGGCGGGGCGGGCAACGGTTTATTTCTTTCGTCGCAGCCTAATAGCGACAGCGACGGAAAGACCAGCAGTTCGCACTGTTGACGAGCCGCAAGCTCAATATATTCCAGATGATGGGCGACATGCTCCGCCGGCGAGGCGTTCAGGGGCGCATACTGCGCAGCAGCAATTTTCCAGGAGGACATAATGACTTCCTTTTCATAGTCTCTACAGCCATTCTAAAAAGCATAGGTTAAGAATCGCCTTATAATGTAGTCGTCTGCATGTAAGGAAGTGTAACGTTATATAATTTTTATTTAACTTTGGGTTCGTAAGGGAGTCGGGATAGTGATACGGAAGCCAGACGATGGGCAATCAGCCGCTCGCGAAACCAGGCGCGTAGATGCTCTGGCTGCTCACGTTCGACCGCCTCCGCGACAACAGGCATATTGTAGCGCTCTTTAAATGCCACCCCGGCTGCCGCCAGGTCCACATTGACTTTATCCATTTCCGCTTGTTCAAGCTGAGCCAGATTTGTTTTCATACGTGTCTCCTTTTTTGTTGCCGCCAGAAGGTACTAAGAGTCCGCGGTAATGGCAAGATGGAAATGATGATCCTCGACTCATTGATTGTTGAAGGTTATTCTTTGTAACGTAGGTATAACAAAAAGGAATAGTGAATATGGCTTCTTCTGCACCATCGCGACGTTTAGCTTTAGTGCTGCTGGCATCGACATTTGCGACGCCAGCGGCCTGGGCACATGCGCACCTGACGCATCAGTATCCAGCGGCGAATGCTGCCGTTACGGCCTCGCCACAGGCGCTGACTCTGAATTTTTCTGAAGGGATTGAGCCAGGATTCAGCGGCGCAACCATTACTGGCCCTCAGCAAGAGCTCATCAAAACGCGCCTGGCAAAGCGAAATGAACAGGATAAAACGCAGTTGATTATCCCGCTTGAGCAGCCGTTAAAATCTGGCACTTACACGGTAGACTGGCACGTTGTGTCGGTGGATGGACATAAAACAAAAGGGAAATACACCTTCAGCGTGAAATAAATGATGCTGACATTCGTCTGGATAACTCTCCGATTTATTCATTTTGCTAGTTTGATGCTGGTCTACGGCTGCGCGCTTTACGGCGCCTGGCTGGCACCCGCATCAATTCGTCGTTTAATGACGCGTCGATTTTTACATCTGCAACGACATGCCGCCGCCTGGAGCGTTATCAGCGCGGCTTTCATGCTGGCGATTCAGGGCGGACTGATGGGCGGCGGCTGGCCCGATGTTTTTTCCGTCTCGGTGTGGGGCGCGGTACTGCAAACCCGCTTTGGCGCGGTCTGGATATGGCAAATTATCCTCGCGCTGGTCACGCTGGCGGTGGTAGTCATTGCGCCGGTAAAAATGCAACGACGGCTTCTTATTCTAACCGTTGCTCAGTTTATCCTGCTGGCAGGCGTTGGACATGCGACGATGCGCGATGGTGTAGCGGGAACATTACAGCAAATTAACCATGCTCTGCATTTACTCTGTGCCGCAGCCTGGTTTGGCGGGCTGTTGCCAGTGGTTTATTGTATGCGCATGGCTCAGGGACGCTGGCGTCAACATGCCATTAGCGCCATGATGCGTTTTTCTCGTTATGGTCACTTTTTTGTGGCGGGCGTATTGCTCACAGGCATTGGCAACACGCTATTTATCACGGGATTTACCGCTATCTGGCAGACCACCTATGGACAGTTGCTTTTGTTAAAATGTGCGCTGGTGGTGCTTATGGTAGCAATTGCGCTGACGAATCGGTATGTTCTCGTACCACGTATGCGACAGGAAAATCTCCGGACTGACCTATGGTTTGTCAGGATGACGCAAATTGAATGGGGAGTTGGAGGCATAGTTCTGGCGATCGTCAGCCTGTTTGCAACCCTCGAACCTTTCTGATGGACTGGCATAACGAATGAAAAAAATACTCCTTCCGGCGCTTCTGCTGGCCACTTCGGGCGTAGCGTTGGCGGCGCCGCAGGTGATTACCGTAAGTCGTTTTGAAGTAGGAAAAGACAAGTGGGCGTTTAATCGGGAAGAGGTCATGTTGACCTGTCGGCCTGGCCAGGCGCTCTATGTGATCAACCCCAGTACGCTGGTGCAGTATCCCTTGAATGCCATTGCCGAACAGCAAGTAGCGGAGGGTAAAACGCGCGCTCAGCCTATTGCCGTCATTCAAATCGATAACCCGGCGAAGCCCGGTGAGAAAATGAGTCTGGCGCCGTTTATCGAACGTGCGCAAAAGCTTTGTGATCCATCCAATAGCTGACTGATTTTTAATAAAAAACCGTAAACCTTCACGAAAAGGCTTACGGTTTTTTTATCTCTGATGACAGACAAAACGCCAGGTTTTTTCAATCACCTTCGTCACAAACTGGAAAACCTGGCGTCGTCATCTATTCTTAAAGGGCAAGGCGATTTAGCCTGCATTAATGCCAACTTTTAGCGCACGGCTCTCTCCCAAGAGCCATTTCCCTGGACCGAATACAGGAATCGTATTCGGTCTCTTTTTATTTAGATTATAAATCAATGGGTTATGTGTTTCCCCTCGAAATTCCTCGAAATTTCCTCGAATTTCTGTATTTCGGTCTTTTTGGTTATATCACATCCAAATTCAGTTTAACATTTCTTTTACAACAAAATCAGAGCATCACGTAAGCTTTATTACCGCGTTCATCGAGATAGAGTTTTGTGGTGTTCTCTGAGGTGTGGCCCAGGAGTTTTTGGGCGAACACCTCGCCGTGCTCGTTTTTGTACAGCCGCCCGGCCAGACTTCGGATCTCGTGAAATGTCGGTGGATTATTGCTGAAGTTAACGCCGGAGGCTTTTCTTGCTTTTACAAATTTCTTTGTCAGCCCATCCGGGTGAATATTCCCGGTCGGGCTATTTTTCCTGATTCCTGCACTGATCATGAAATCAGTTCTGCTTACCAGCCGGCAGCGATCGATAACCGTTCCCGGACGTAACCCTGGCACCTCAAGGGTCAGGGATCTGCCTGCCAAAATTGAACGCCCGGGCGCTGATGCCGGATGATCTGGTCATCGTAGAAAGCGCCCCTGAAAAAATCGACACCTTTAGCTGCAAAATGACAGTCCCGCCATCCGGCCATCATAACGGATTTTTCTTCTGCACCTACTGAAGCCCGCCATGGCAGGACGACCATGAATCCGTCGATAACCTTATTGTGAAATTAAGACCAGGGAAAGAGGATGTCCGCCAGACAGACATTATGTGTAAATTTATAAAGGTTTTTTTATTATGCCCTTGCATGTTGGACGCGGATGTCTTCCCGCCACAATTACTAATCTTCGTATTAACTGTATAGCCCAATCTGCAACCCCGCCTGAAATGAGCTTATGGGAAAAAATTAAGGAGTTTTTCTGCTCAACGCACCAGACTGAAGCGCAGGAATGTATCTGGACGATTTGCCACCCTTCGGTCGGAACGACGCGGGAGGATGTAGTCAGCAGATTTGAACAGCTCAGGATGCTCACGTATGCCGGATACGAGGAAAGCATTCACTCCGGCCGCCACGGGGAAAGCCACTTCTGTATCCTGGATGCAGACAACCAGGAGATATTGTCGGTCACCCTTGATGACGCCGGGAACCATACCGTGAATTGCCAGGGGCACAATGAAACATATCGCTTCACCATGGACATAGAACAGGGAGAGGAATGTACAGAACATGCGGAAGGGGCATCCGGGACACTCCAGGTATCCCCCCTTCCGGCTCCGGCGGCTCCACAGACACCAGCAGAGTATGATGCTGTCTGGTCAGAATGGAAGGGGGCTGCGCCAGCAGAAGAGTTACGCGGTCGTGCTGCGACGGTACAGAGAATATGTACCTGCCTGAATAACGGCAGTCGAGAGCTTAATGTGGGAGAGTCAGGCCTTACCGCCTTACCAGACCGTTTACCAGCGCATATAACAACATTGGTTATTCCTCATAATAATTATCTGACCAGCCTGCCGACGCTGCCGTCAGGACTGGAGGTGCTTACTGTCGAAGATAACCAACTGACCAGCCTGCCGCCGTTGCCGGCAGGACTACAGATGCTGTCGGTAGCAGGTAATCAACTGACCCGCCTGCCGGCGCTGCCGTCAGGCCTACAACGGTTGTATGCCCACAATAACCAACTGACCCGCCTGCCGGAAAGCATCACGGGTCTGTCTTCAGAGGCAAGCGTAAATCTGGAAGGCAATCCTCTGTCTGAACGCACTCTGCAGGCGCTGCAGAATATCACCAGCGCGCCAGGCTATTCAGGCCCCAGGATACTATTCGATATGGCGGGAGCCTCAGCCCCCCGGGAAGCCCGGGCACTGCACCTGGCGGCCGCTGGCTGGCTGGTGCCTGCCCGGGAGGGCGAACCGGCTCCTGCAGACAGATGGCATATGTTCGGACAGGAAGATAACGCTGCTGCCTTCAGCCTCTTCCTGGACAGACTGAGTGAGACGGAAAACTTCATGAAGGACGCGGGGTTTAAGGCACAGATATCGTCCTGGCTGGTACAACTGGCTGAAGATGAGGCGCTGAGAGCAAAAACCTTTGCCATGGCAACAGAGGCAACAGCAAGCTGCCAGGATCGGGTCACACTTGCTCTGCACCAGATGAAGAACGTACAACTGGTACATGATGCAGAAAAAGGGCAATACGATAACAATCTCGCGGCGCTGGTTGCCACGGGGCGTGAGATGTTCCGTCTGGAAAAACTGGAACAGATTGCCCGGGAAAAGGCCGGAACGCTGGCCTTGGCCGATGATGTTGAAGTCTATCTGGCGTATCAGAATAAGCTGAAGAAAGCACTCGGGCTGACCAGCGTGACGGCAGAAATGCGTTTCTTTGTCAGCGCCAGTGATATAAGACGGTAATTCGCCATTTGGATTGTCCGCTCCACCCAACATGTTGTTTCCTTAAGGTTCTCACACCAGAAAGGACATCAACATGCTGAGCAGAGAGGACTTTTACATGATAAAGCAAATGCGCCAGCAGGGCGCGTACATTGTCGATATTGCGACTCAGATTGGTTGCTCTGAACGGACGGTCAGACGCTACCTCAAATACCCTGAACCGCCAGCC
Organism: Salmonella sp. A29-2; assembly: GCF_020150755.1. Lineage (NCBI taxonomy): Bacteria > Pseudomonadati > Pseudomonadota > Gammaproteobacteria > Enterobacterales > Enterobacteriaceae > Salmonella > Salmonella sp. A29-2. The sequence continues at coordinate 2,038,423 of NZ_CP083731.1, forward strand.
AGAAAGACCCGCCACAAAATGGCTAAGCTGAAACCGTTTATGGATTACATCGACATGCGCCTGGCAGAGAATGTCTGGAATAGCGAGGTTATCTTCGCGGAGATTAAGGCAATGGGTTATACGGGCGGACGTTCCATGCTGCGTTACTACATCCAGCCCAAACGTAAAATGCGTCCGTCAAAAAGAACAGTTCGCTTCGAAACTCAGCCTGGATACCAGCTCCAGCACGACTGGGGCGAAGTTGAGGTGGAGGTTGCCGGGCAACGGTGCAAAGTTAACTTTGCGGTTAATACGCTGGGGTTCTCCCGCCGCTTCCATGTCTTCGCCGCACCAAAACAGGATGCTGAGCATACCTACGAATCACTGGTTCGCGCCTTCCGCTACTTCGGTGGTTGTGTGAAAACGGTGCTGGTTGATAACCAGAAGGCTGCGGTGCTGAAGAATAACAACGGGAAAGTCGTGTTCAACTCCGGATTCCTGTTGCTGGCTGACCACTATAACTTCCTGCCACGGGCATGCCGTCCACGCAGGGCCAGAACAAAAGGTAAGGTTGAGCGGATGGTGAAATACCTCAAGGAGAACTTCTTCGTCCGGTACCGCAGGTTCGACAGCTTCACTCATGTCAATCAACAACTGGAGCAATGGATAGCCGATGTGGCTGACAAACGGGAGCTTCGCCAGTTCAAAGAAACGCCGGAACAGCGCTTCGCGCTGGAGCAGGAACATCTGCAGCCGTTACCGGATACGGACTTTGATACCAGTTACTTCGACATCCGCCATGTGTCCTGGGACAGCTATATCGAGGTTGGTGGTAATCGTTACAGCGTTCCCGAAGCGCTGTGTGGTCAGCCGGTATCGATACGAATATCGCTGGATGACGAGTTGCGGATCTACAGTAATGAGAAACTGGTGGCCTCACATCGCCTCTGTTCAGTATCGTCTGGCTGGCAGACAGTGCCGGAGCATCACGCCCCGCTCTGGCAGCAGGTCAGTCAGGTGGAACATCGACCACTGAGTGCCTATGAGGAGCTGTTGTGATGCATGAACTGGAAGTCCTGCTGAGTCGCCTGAAAATGGAGCATCTGAGTTATCACGTTGAAAGCCTGCTGGAACAGGCAGCTAAAAAAGAGCTGAACTACCGGGAGTTCCTGTGCATGGCGCTACAGCAGGAATGGAACGGCAGGCATCAGCGCGGTATGGAGTCCAGGCTGAAGCAGGCTCGTCTGCCGTGGGTCAAAACGCTGGAGCAGTTCGACTTTACCTTCCAGCCGGGCATCGACCGTAAGGTTGTCCGGGAACTGGCTGGTCTGGCGTTCGTGGAGCGCAGCGAAAACGTGATCCTGCTGGGCCCTCCTGGTGTCGGAAAAACTCATCTGGCCATAGCTCTTGGCGTGAAAGCGGTGGATGCGGGACATCGGGTACTGTTTATGCCACTGGACAGACTGATCGCGACACTGATGAAAGCGAAACAGGAAAACCGGCTGGAGCGTCAGCTACAGCAACTGAGTTATGCCCGGGTGTTGATCCTGGATGAAATAGGCTATCTGCCGATGAACAGAGAGGAAGCCAGTCTGTTCTTCCGGCTACTGAACCGTCGATATGAAAAAGCGAGCATCATACTGACGTCAAACAAAGGGTTCGCAGACTGGGGAGAAATGTTCGGAGATCACGTGCTGGCAACAGCGATCCTGGATCGGCTGCTACATCACTCAACCACGCTGAATATCAAAGGAGAGAGTTACCGGTTAAAAGAGAAACGTAAAGCTGGAGTGCTGACCAAAAACACAACGCCAATCAGTGATGATGAAATGGTGGAAAGCGGACAGCATCAGTAACGAAAGTATTTAGCGGGCATGAAAATGGCAAATAACGGTCAAACATCGTGGCGTTGACATCTTTGGCGTATCCGGCGTGACGGTTTCAGACCTTCAGGCTGCGGAGCTTCAGGTGAAAGCCGCTGAAAAAAGCGAGCTCAGGGAGTGGATACTGCAGTGGGGGCCGTTACACAGCGTGCTGGAGCGCAAAGCGCCGGAACGCGTTAACGCGCTTCGTGAAAAGCAAATATCGGATTATGAGGAAACGTACCGGATGCTGTCTGACACAGAGCTGAGACCGTTTGGGCTTGTCGGTAATACCGATGCAGAGCGCACTATCGGAGCAAGAGCGATGGAGAGCGCGAAAAAGACATTTTTGGATGGCCTGCGACCTCTTGTGGAGGAGATGCTGGGTAGCTATCTAGCGCCTTAACTGAACATGATATTCACCGCGCCAGGCGAATGGGGGACGTTGTACTTCGCCGGGCAGGGGATGCCGCAACAGTGGGCTATGAAGCGAGAAATGCTTTCGCCTCGGTACACCACCCGCTATGAAGACCTGCTTCGTCCTGATGTTCAGGACATCCTGATTGCCTGTGTGGATGGTCTGAAGGGCTTCCCGGGTGCGATAAACAGCGTCTTCCCGCAGACCCATATCCAGCTGTGCATCATTCATATGGTGCGTAACAGCCTGAAATACGTGTCCTGGAAAGACTACAAAGCCGCCACCAGCGGCCTCAGGCCCGGCCGAAGATGCGGTACTGATGGCGATGGATGCGTTCGCGAAAGTCCGGGACGATAAATATCCGCAAATCAGCAAAAGCTGGCGTGCGCACCGGGAAAACCTCAATACGCTCTTCAGTTATCCGCCGGATATCCGCAAGGCCATCTATACGACAAACGCAATCGAATCCCTGAACTGCGTGATCCGTGCCGCGATTAAGAAACGCAAGGTGTTCCCAACGGATGACTCAGTACGAAAAGTTATTTATCTGGCAATCAAGGATGCGTCGAAAAAATGGAGTAGGTCGATCCAGAGCTGGCGGCTGGCGATGAGCCGTTTTATTATCGAGTTCGGTGACCGCCTGAGCGATCACCTTTAATAACTGGGCAGTTACACAGAATTACTGACAGGCTCATTCTTTTGTGTTGCACCTCTCAGTTTCTATTGTTTTAGATAGCCATAAGAGCTCCGTTGCTGAAAGTTTTAGTCGTGGGGTTCTTTCTTCTGCACCGGGTGGGCGCATTTCATAACTGCAGGACCATCTGCTGAATACTGTATAGCTCTGTATATCGCATGTTGTTGAGGTCAGTGTGCAATTCCTCGGTACTGGCTTGTTCTGTATAGGTCCGGAGATTTCTGGGTAGTGTCCTTTTGGGCCTGAACATATGTGTTTGATTGAAAATGGCATCGTGTTTTATCCTTTACGCTGTGAAATGTTGTTTTGTGCTCTTCTGTTGTGATTGGTGATGTGACGGGATCGTCCATGCACCCTTCCTTTTATTGACGGCGTATCAGTCCATTGATGCCATGCTTGCTTAATTTGTCCAGCATCAGCAAGCCGTCGTTTTCTTTCTGCTGCAATTCAAGCAACTTAAAGCGTATTTCGTTAAGTAAAGGTTTAATAACTCCGCGCTTGCGAACCACTTTTTTGATAACGTCTTTTCGAAGTATAAACGGCAGAAGTGATTTTCATAATTCGCCTACACTTTTCACCCAGCGCTGGCAAATTTTCAACGCTGAAAGGCTGGGGAGAAGGGCGTCCAGTTGCTGAACGGAGAGCGTACCAAACGCCCTGATTCCACGCGTTATCAAACTTCATGCCGTGGTTATCATCCAGACAAGGCGCTTGAGGTTGTTCATGTCTTTTGGGGAAAAGGTTCGGTGGTGGGTACTGGATATCCTGGATCGGGAAGTGGGTTCCACCGGTGCCAAATACAGGGTGCTGGTAAACCGGGTGGATACCTCAAATCCTGACAGGCCAGAGCATCAGCCTGATAAAATCGTATTACTGATTTCTAACCAGTGGCGCATTAATTGTACCAGCTCAGACTCCAACTGACGGTCTGCTTTAAGCGAGTAGCGGACGTGGCCTGCCCCCAGGAGTAAAAATAAACTTTCTATTGATACATTTAATTAACTTATTTATAACGTTATATTCCAAATGCAAACTTGTTCAATTGGATATGTATGGACATTCAAATTACACATCAAGTTACTGAATTTGATAAAGAAGAACTATTAGCCGGATTAAGAAGCTACAATGCTCAGTTCGTCGATTTTAGTAAAAATGGGCAGCTTGGGGTCTACTGCAGAAACGAAAGCGGCGAAATGGTAGGCGGATTAATTGCTGACAGAAAAGGTCCGTGGCTCTGCATCGACTATCTTTGGGTAAGTGAATCTGCAAGGAGCTGCGGTCTGGGGAGCAAACTTATGGAGATGGCCGAAAAAGAAGGTTTGCGGAAAGGCTGTGTTCATGGACTTGTAGATACCTTTAGCTTCCAGGCTCTCCCTTTTTATGAAAAACAGGGTTATATACTTCAAATGTCGCTACCGGACTTTCCTAAAGTAGGTTCGCAAAGGCATTATTTAATTAAGCCTGATTTATAGCTTTGCTGCATTTGAATACCCATAGCTTTATGAAAGCTGCAATCTGGTGGCTTTATAATATATCGTACTGGTGGCCTGTACACACTATGATCAGCGTCCGCTTCTGGCACAGGGCGGACAGTCAGATTAGGTTTGGCGTGTGCCATAGATATGTCAGCTCACATTTGAGCTAATGCGCATTAATTATCTAAACCAGTTATTAACCACTTCCTCAAACCGCTGGGTTACTTTTTCTCACGGGAATTTCTCTTCCACACAACGTTGTCCATGTAAGGCAATATTGTTTAAATCAGGGGATGCCAGCGCTTTATTAATGTCCCTGGCAATGGTCTCCGGGGTCATTGGCTCCTGCAAATGGAAGCCGGTATCCCCCTCTTTTACGAGCTCAGTCATCCCGCCGCGTGTACTGACCAGTACAGGCTTTCCTGCCCCATTGCTTCAATTGCAACCATGCAGAACGGTTCCTGGAATTGAAAGGGAATAACAACCAGAACTGCTAACGAATAGTAATTGTATATCTCTTCAGGCGTTACACCTTCAACCATATGACAGTGTGGTTTTAGCCGTTCTGCTAATTCCCGCACCTCACGCTGATAGGTTGCTTTTTCACCTTTACTTTTACTCATATAGTTATCAACGACAACTAACTCTATATCGTTGCATTCCTTGAGGAGTTGTTCGAACGCCTGTAAAAGCAAAGTCACTCCCTTATCCGGTGATATACGGCCTGCAAAGAAAATCGTTTTTTCTCCGGAGTTATTCCCAGGTCAGACTTTTGCAGTGGTACAGCGTTTTTCTGATAGGCCTCCAGGTCAATACCATTAGGGACGATAGCGATATCAGCATCCGGCAGGTACGCCTGATAATGCTTCTTCAAAAACATGCTGGGGACGATCGTTTTAACGTTTTGATCTAACCCATCAGGTTCGAAAGCATTATGCATATGCATAACCATTTTTGCCTTTGGGGCTCTTTTGCGGATCTGGCGGTACAGCTTTATGCTGTTATGAACGATGATTACACTATCATCGGTAACGTTAAAGTCTTTTGCAATATTCAGAATGCGCTGTGAGTAGGGGAGCGGGTCAAGGCGAGTCCACTTCTGAAAGAGGCGCTTATAGAGTCTGCTGAAACCTATGCGATGAACAGAACAATGGTCATTTACCTTTAAAAAATCGCTATAACCTTCATTCTTAATACAAGCGATTCTGTTTGGTAGTTTTTGTTCGCCGTGCAACTTGGTACATCCATATCTCTACTGCGGCTGCACCACGCGGTGGTATGGAGAAAATTGGTGTAACCGTAAGTACTAATTTATCGATCATTGTAACTCCGTAAATCTTGTTGAGTTTTTACTCAACGAGGCGACTGCGCCTGACACTTCGCATTAACATTGCAGATAATTCTTATTTCATACGTAACAGATAAAAAACATGAACCAACTCACAACTTCGTTAGCTATTAATATTCTTGCTATGTATTTATTGGGGTATGCGAACCTTTCGACTTTTACACTGATGATGGCCGCAGCGATGTGCTCAATGAACTAGCTGGTTTGCAGTACCTCACTACTTGGCGGTAGGATGACGGTGGTTAGTTCGAAGAAGTTGCGGAAAACTCAATAGAATACAAGCAATAAAGTGGATTCTTGCAGTGTCCCGGTATAATGATAGCTGCCTGAATCATTGGTATATTTAACAGCAGACCCTCGCTTTTTCGCTTAAAATCTGTTTTTTGTCACAAGCGGCAAGTGTTTAACATTTTCTCAGATTATAGATTAGCGTGCTAGCTAAAGATGTCGAGTGTGGGATGTGACATCTACTATATGAATTTAAAGTGAATTTTTATTTTTAGCAAGAACAGGAATCGAATTCGGTCTCTTTTTATTTCTATTGTAAATCAATTGTTTATGTGTTTCCCCTCGAAATTTCCTCAAATTTCTGTATTCCGGTCTTTTTGGTTAGATCACATCCAAATCCGAGTTAACATTTCTTTTACAGTAAAATCAGAGCATCACGTAAGCTTTATTATTGCGTTCATCGAGATAGGGTTTCGTGGTGTTCTCTGAGGTGTGGGCCAGGAGTTTTTGAGCGAATTCCTCGCCGCATTCGTCTTTGTACAGCCGACCAGCCAGGCTACGGATCTCGTGAAATGTCGGTGGGTTATCACTGAATTTAACACTTGAAATTTTTCTGGCTTTTACAAATTTCTTTGTGAGCCCATCCGGGTGAATATTCCCGGTCGGGCTATTTTTCCTGATTCCTGCACTGATCATGAAATCGGTTCTGCTTACCAGCCGGCAGCGATCGATAACCGTTCCCGGACGTAACCCTGGCACCTCAAGGGTCAGGGATAGGGGAATAGCTATTTTCATTCCGGTTTTAATCTGAGTTACGTGTAAGCGGTTGTCAAAAACATCATTAAATTTCATGTTTACGATATCCTCCCTACGTTGACCTGTAACGAGTGCTAAATCCATCGCGAGAGGGAACCATGAGGGCATATGCTCGTGTAGCATTATAAACCTCTATTCGCAAGCGCTCCCTTGCAACTTCAATTTTTGGTACCTTGGCTTTTTCAACCGGATTCAGTGTTATTCTTCCTTCTACAACAGCTTCACAAAACATGTCAGATAGTACAGACCTCGTCGCCCCCGCCATCGTGTTTTTACCTTCCGCGATCCATAGCTCAAGAAATTCTGCAACATGACGCGTGCTTACTTCTGCCAGAATCATTTCTCCTAATCCGGGCAGTCCGTTTACGGGCCGTAAGTAACGAAGCTTAATGTAAATGTTAGATCGTATGCGCCTGTTAGGGGCTGTGGGTAAGATAGCCTTACAGACGCATCTGAAAAACCTCCGGCTATGCCGGAGAATATTTATTTACAAAAATCTTACTTCTTATCTTCCTTACTAAGGATACAAGAACTAATGGGAAAATCTGTAGTGGCATAGTGAATTTGGTCACTTAGTTAGAGGTGATATCATCACCTCATAAGTTAACAGGTGACATTATGACAAAACGTACAAGACGACTATTTAGCGCAGAATTTAAGTTAGAAGCAGCGCAGCTAGTCTTAGACCAAAATTACTCAGTGACGGAAGCAGCCCAAGCCATGAATGTGGGCAAGTCCACGATGGATAAATGGGTTCGCCAGCTTAGAGAAGAACGCCAAGGGAAAACACCTAAAGCTTCACCTATGACCCCTGAGCAAATAGAAATTCGGGAATTGAAAAAGAAGCTGGCTCGCCTTGAAGAGCATAATGAAATACTAAAAAAAGCCACGGCTCTCTTGATGTCGGACTCACTGAACAATTCTTGATAATCAAGAAACTCAAGCAGAGCCACAGCGTAAAAATATTATGCGAAGTCTTCAATGTTCATCGAAGTAGTTATCACTATTGGCTTAAACGCCCAGCGTTAATTAATGCGGAAACAATAAAACTGCGCAGCTTGATTAGCGAGGCTCACGCCGCAAGCAATGGCTCTGCGGGAGCGAGAACCATTGCAGATATAGTCACAAATCAGGGTGTAAAGCTGAGCCGATACCGAGCAACAAAGCTAATGAGAACTCTTGGTTTAGTAAGCTGCCAAGAACCAAAGCATCGTTACAGAAAGGCTTCACAAGAACATATTGACGTTCCAAATCACTTAAGTCGTCAATTTGCTGTTACGGCTCCAAATGAAGTTTGGGCTGGCGATGTTACGTATATTTGGACAGGTAATCGGTGGATGTATTTAGCGGTCGTTATCGATCTTTTTGCCCGCAAAGTGATTGGTTGGTCAATGTCTTTGTCGCCTGATAGTCGGTTGACAGGTAAAGCGCTGTCTATGGCCTATGAATCTCGCGGAAAGCCAAAAGGTGTCATGTTCCATAGCGATCAAGGCAGTCATTATACTAGCCGTAAATACCGTCAATTACTGTGGCGCTTTCAAATAAAACAGAGTTTATCTCGCCGAGGAAACTGTTGGGATAATGCGCCGATAGAGCGCTTCTTTAGAAGTCTGAAGACGGAATGGGTGCCAACTGTGGGTTATCGTAGCTTCGCTGAGGCTCAACAAGAGATCACCCGCTACATTATCGGATATTACTGCCAACTCAGGCCACATCAGTATAACGGTGGTCTAACTCCCAATGAATCAGAACGATTATATTGGGAAAACTCTAAAACCGTGGCCAATTTTAGTTGACCACTACAACTATACCGAATGAAAGATATGTTATTGTTTCAATGATTGACCCATTAGATGGGCCGTCAATGCGATGAAGATCATCAATTTGCTTGAGCCCTACAATGGTTAATAGAAGAGTTGCTATCTTGAAAAAGAAGAAGTGCATAGCGAGGATGTGTACTGTATTCTCGCCTATTGTTGTGAAAAATCTAACGAGTATGTTAGATTTTATGTGGTAAGAAATACCAATTACGAGAGAAATGCTAATAAGCGATAAAAAGATAAAGCAATACGGATCAATGCTTCCGTATAAATACATAGTTGGCCGTATTACAATGTAACTAAGGACTATGACGATTAGCGCTGGCAGCATAGCATTTATGCTGCTCAAGGATTTGAATCCAAATTTTTTAAATACATAGCCTATGTAGAAAAACGGCAAATAGACGAAGTATTGTGCGTTTGGAATATGAGTGTTTATGTAGGGATTATTAGCAATTGCATTACTTTTTACAATCCACCAACCAATGAAGAATAAAATTAAAACTGAAGATCCAATTAGCAGTTTATTTTCTTTAACCACTCTATTTAGCCAATAAAAAACAAACTGCATTAAAATCAATACTGGTATGAACCACATTGCACCTGCCAGTGCTTCAGATGGTATTGTTATAGACCGTATAAATGCTGTGACATAATCAGCAGGTGAGTAATAAATGTAATTTGTAGGTTGTAACCCAAACTCAGTAAGTAAATTATGCGCCGATATGATTATCGCAGAATAAATAAGGTACTGACAAATAAGCTTTGATCTGCTTTTTAAAAATTTACTAAATCTGTCAGCATACTTGTCGTAATGAAAGAAATAACCCGATAGCAGAAAAAATCCGGCAACTTGATAGTAATAGAATACCTCCCCAAATGGGAAATTTGCAATGTGTCCAGCAACAACAGACAGCATCATAATTCCCTTGGCTATATCAAGACTTCTGTCTCTGTTGCTTCTTACAGATGGAGTTTGCAATAATTCTGGCGTTAGATTGTGCATGTCGTACAAAAAGTGAATTAATCAGTGCGAGAAATTTAACATATTACACTGGAAAAGAAAAACAACTTACCACTTGTGAGCAAAACCATCGCGCCAGAAAATTTACAAACATAAAAACCGTCTCTGCATTACAAACTTAGGAACGAGGGGGCTAAGGAGAACCCAGCATATGCAAGCGACAGCCAGAGATTCAAAATTGACGGGATCTGCAGGGTCAATTGCAGTACATGCTTGGCTGAGACTATGAATGGCTATGCCATTTTCCAGCCAGATCTTTCGCGTGCAGCTTCAGATGCCAATACCAGTGGAATGTAGACCACAGGTTCGTCATCAGGTTATAGCTCAGCAGGGCGGCTGTGACACCATCACTCCAGCGGGCCGGGGTACTCAAGCCAGATTCTGGTATTCTATCCAGACTTGGGGCAGAGTGACTAACAGAGATTGGTTATCCGGGCTGTATGTTACTTTACCATGCGTAGTGTTCAGTTTCAGACACTGCCGGACGGGCCCGAGTAGTCGGCGGTTCTCCTCTTTTAACCCGAGCATGTCTGCCAGTGCAGAGATGATGCAGAACCGTGAGTGCTCGTCGCTAATCTCCACCACACTGACTTTTTATTGATTGTGAATGAGTCTGTCATTCACGTAAATATCAAGCAGGTAATTCCCTGGCGCAATATAGCCATCCCGGCTGAAGGCGGAGAAATCCACACTGAGGTGGTCACTGTTTTTAAGAGAATCGGCGCTGAACTCCGTCGTCTCTACTGGCAACGACAGTATATTCAGAGTAATTAGCAGTGTAGGCCGATTCAGTTTCATGGTATAAGCCGCTATCCGTGTTGCCTGAATAAATGAAAATCCGCCGCTGCTGATTTAAACCGTTCCGTGAAATAACAGCGCATCACTGAAGAAATAAACAATTCTGGCGTCCGGACATACCAGATAAATGGACAGCGAAACTGTTTATTAATATCTGAAATAAATATCGGCTTGTGGGCCGTATCAGAAGTGTTTCTGATTATAGATGACTGTGGTGCCGACAGTGCCTTGGGAGATTGATCCTCCAGCGGTTATCATACGTGCAAAGAAATTCAGCTTATTAGTCGCCGAATAGGTATCCAGCGTAATATCACCTGCTGTAGGTGCCTTGCTCAGGTCCACAGGATTAACGCCATCACCTGTCAGAAGCTGAATAGCCACATTGGTAACAGAATTGCTTGCAGTATTTGCTATTTCTCCTTTAGCCAAATGACCGTCCAGTGGGGGCAGAACACTCGGAAATGTCATGGCCACTGTTGAATAGTGGCGGCACCCGCGCCCGAAGTACTTCCGAGGCCCTCAAATAAATACCCGGTAAGATTGATAATAACTGAAACCGAACTCGAGGACTTGCCTGCTGCTGAGACCCTGGTCTACTTTGATGCTCTCGCTGTCCGGCACAATGCAGCCCGACGCATCAATGGCTGAGACACTAAGGTCATCCCCTCCCGCCAGCGTCAGTGGTGGTAATAGCGCCAGCAGTAAAAGTCGACGCGCCATATATCATACCGACAGTCGCTAGGGTAAGCATTATTTTATTACGCATAGATAATGTCATTTGAGCGAATGAGAATTATTGATCACAGGCTGAAGATAGGTCTGAAAATATTAATGAGAGACGTTCATGTAAAGCGGGTATCAATAATAAAAGCCACACCACCAAAGTGTCTGGCCCCCTCCCAGGACGCCGACATTTAATATAATTCATTGATAATAATAGTGAACTTGAATCAAAATAACAAAAAATAGATCGATACGATAAACGTTTATGATTGTGATTTAAGAGTAATCATGAAAGAAGCACTTTTAAAAAACTAACATGTCGAATGTCTTGTTTGTAAGTGTTTACCATGATTGTGAAATATTTTATAATATTATTGATGAAATGTGTCTTTTATTTTGCGGGAGAGCTCAATATCATGAATGATAATTTCAAGTCTGTGTTCAGACCGAAACGAAAACAGGATTAAATACTGCTACAAAATCAAATGTAAGGTTATTAATTCTAATGTTTTAAACTGTCCTGGCTCAAATGCAATAAAGATTCATCGGTGAAGCGGCATATTTCTTTAATTGTGATGGTCATCACGATAGTCGCCATGTACTTCGCAGTACTGAACATAGTATGAAACTACTACAGCTAACACTGTCTACTGGAGTAGTCTGGCTATCAGTCGTGTTGAGCACTGAAATGTTAAAGATACAACATATGCCGACTCTGGAAGTATTCCTTTGTCTCCGGTTAGACGAAAATTGTTATTGCAGCAGTTGAGAGAATTTCATATCACGGTCTCTTCAATTGCCGAAAGGATTTATATCTTTTTAGCCAAACAGCGTTATGCTGCTGAAATACTCGACTTGTAGGTTATCACAATAAAGCATTTTTTATGGCGCGAGCAAGTATTTATGGCGATTATTCTTGGTGGAGATGATAGCGCGTCACTGAAATTGATGAGTGCTGGAAAGTGTGTGCTGGGACTGTGGTATCATGGGCAAGGTAAAAGAGCGTACTTACATTTACCGGTATTCCATTCGCTTGGAGAAATACATTCTCTCTACCATGAAATGATAAAAAAATAATTGCTAAGGGGAGGGCTGGGATGGCGTTTAACTAATTGCCCTTCGCCCCTGGCACGGCTAGAGGTACTCAGACAGCCGCTTGTAGGCGGCATGGTACGGATACAAAAACATATAGCGCTGTTATATAAACTGTAAACTGGGCTGTGCGTATAATACGAATCTTTCACTCAGAGAAACCTGCTGACAGCGTTAGTACTCCATTAATTAATTTTATACTAAATCTCTGTGGTATGGCACAGACGTTTAGAAGACAGGTCAATTGCGAGCTGCTGGCTGGGATTTCGTCGCGCCACTCAAAAATGCGCAGAGTTTTTCACCCGCCGTTAATGGCTCAATGGGCGTTTTCCTGAGGGCGGTCTCAGTCATGACGATGGCAGGACCAATAAGCATGGACCATACTTCGCTCGCGCCTTGCTCAAGCGATGTGAAGGCAAGGAACAGTGTTTTATCTGAAGGAAAGCGGTGCTGAGTATTAAAAAGTTTCAGCCAGGCGCGGGACTGCCGGTCGGCCTGTGCTGATCGCGTGCCGAAGCGGAGTACTCTTTTTAGTATGGCGATACCCACAATGCCTGGCCCCAGAATAAAGGGACTCCCGACGTTTATGGTGACGCCGACCCCGAGAAAAACGAGGGCGAATGACAGCACGTTATCTACTCTTCTGGTAAGAGTACTGTATAGCTTTTCCAGAGAGTACCGGTAAAGAATTTGATAACTGATTTCATCCTTGCTCATACATCTCCAGATGGTTTTTCGATTACGCTCCGGTATGTTCCCGGAATCCTGACAGATTCTGCAATTATGCCACACTTCCTGGAGGGTATTAATTAGATAGAATATAAATAGCAGGCAAATATTTTGAGCTTTTAGTCGATATCGCTTTGAATATCATTTCTCCTGCATCAGGAGATGCTGTTGTCGAGCATCGTGTCAAACGTTGCTGCGTCGGTCGGACTGCACAGGGTAACTCTCGCAGTCAGACTCTCATTATGGTCTCTAAATGGATAACCCGCAGTCGCAACACGCCGGATGTCACGACTGACGCTATTATTACCCTGGCTTGTTAAAGCGGCATGACCACATTTTCTATATATAATAATTGGTTGTCTTTCGACCAGTATTGTCGAGTTTTTTGGTTTAATTCCACAATCCATTTAAAAACGCCTGCTGTTGCCAGATCGGTACAGTATTTTTCATAGGAATGCTCCCCCGAAAAGTGTTTGGCTGAAGTCAATTTTATTAATTGCGTATTCGGTGTTGAATTGACTTTAATCAGCTTTCTATTGCTTTTAATAGAAATGAAGTGGCCTGCATGAGTGATAATTTTCACATTACCGGTAGCAACAAAATAGATGTAATAAGCGATATTATTATATTCCAGATCGATTAGAAATGCGTTGAAATTTGCATCCTTTCTGACGCGCTCGAAAAAGTGGTTAAGCATAAGCTGTAATTCCATTTGTTAACCTATTGTAAGTTATAATGTTATATGTTGTGTTAGAGTATTGTTACTTAAAAGCAGCCATACAAAGATGTTACCTAAAAGCAATAATAATCACCTGGTATCATATAGTTTACGTTATGATTGGAATAGTGTCGCAATTGTTACTGATTATTTCTCGTAGCGCGTTTTTTTGACCACTAATAGATGAGTCAATCCATTTTATTTGTAGTTTTTCTGAACGCCATGAAAAGTCATAATATATAAAAATCAGTTAATTAATTGATATTTAGATAAGGATTACAGTGGTGGAGAGGTTTGGCGTGGCGACTTTATAGGTTTTGAAAAAGCAGCTAACTCGCTGGCAGGATAACTGACAGTCAGCGTTTGAATGTGGGCAAAATCGTAACAACATCAGCATAAATAATAATATTCATGAATGTTTTGTGTGACGCAGCAGTTGAATTGAAGTGATGTTTTGCCTGTTCAGGATTGTCCCGATAAAAATGTTCCTCGATAAAAGTCGATCACCTTGTGCCGAAAAAAAAAGCTAAGTGACAGAAGAACAAAATTCATCAGGAAAATAAAATTTATATAGATCAATGAGTAAAAATGGTTGTGGAGAAGGTGGCTATTTTTTGAAAGCAAGAAATATAAATAAAGTGTAGCTATGCATAGTTATCTAAAAGGAGAACTACCGTGACTAATATAACCCTATCCACCCAGCACTACAGAATCCATAGAAGTGACGTTGAACCAGTAAAAGAAAAAACAACGGAGAAGGACATTTTTGCAAAAAGTATTACTGCCGTTAGAAATAGCTTTATCAGCCTGTCGACGAGTTTGTCAGATCGCTTTAGCCTGCATCTGCAAACAGACATACCGACTACCCATTTTCATCGTGGGAACGCCTCTGAGGGTAGGGCAGTATTAACCAGTAAAACTGTTAAAGATTTTATGCTGCAAAAGCTCAATAGCCTGGATATCAAAGGTAATGCGAGTAAAGATCCGGCCTATGCTCGTCAGACATGCGAAGCCATGTTATCAGCCGTGTACAGTAATAATAAAGATCACTGTTGTAAATTACTCATCAGTAAAGGGGTCAGTATTACCCCCTTCCTGAAAGAGATAGGAGAGGCTGCGCAGAATGCGGGGCTACCTGGGGAGATAAAAAACGGCGTATTTACTCCAGGTGGGGCAGGAGCGAATCCTTTTGTCGTCCCCCTCATTGCTGCAGCGAGCATTAAATATCCGCATATGTTTATAAATCATAATCAGCAGGTGTCTTTTAAAGCGTATGCTGAGAAAATCGTTATGAAAGAGGTTACGCCGCTGTTTAATAAGGGGACGATGCCGACGCCACAACAATTTCAGTTAACTATAGAAAATATTGCAAATAAGTATCTTCAGAATGCCTCCTGAAGATAGCAAACACAATACTGCTATTAACCATATGAATTAATAGCAGATTTTCTGAAACTGTATATTCATTTTTATGGCGACGCTTTTAACAAAACGTCGTCATTTTTATTTTAATATAAAAATCAAATGGATACCCTTAAAACTTAAAATAATTGTTATTACTCTAAATAACGGTATAACCAGACAGCTTTTTTTATAACGCTGCGTGTTGTTAAGTCTATGATACCCGCGCACGGATGATGTCTCGATAAGGATTAATGGTCTGTTAACTGTCAGGAGAGGTTATGCCGCCTTTAAAAAAAATTATGCTGCTCCTGTTTGTGGGGGGGATGGTCGCCACAGTAACAACACCTGCATTGGCGCTGGTTTGCCTTGCATCTCACTCAGCTAAAGAGTGTGCTGAAGCCTGTGGTGTCGATATGTGGTTTATGTTTTTGGCATGCTTTTAAGGAGGAAGAATATTGAAGGTGAACAGGCGATAGTGAGTAGCTCGCTGCGCCAGGGGATAACACTCCCCTGGCGCAGCCAGTTATATTTTATTGCGATAATAACAAAGTATTTACTCGCTACTGATGAAATTCGCTATTTACAACAGAGCACGTTTACTAAGCAAGAAAATCTGCACACGCTATCCTTTTATATCTGTCCTGGGTAATGAACGACAGGAAAAATATGATGCGGCCTGAAGAGGTTTATCAGCGAATAGAGGCAAAGAATTGGCGGCATGTCTGGGTGGTCGGCGATATCCACGGCTGTTTTTCAATGTTAATGAAAAAGTTACGTGAGTGTCGATTTGATCCGCAACAAGACTTGTTAGTTTCTGTGGGCGATCTCATTGATAGAGGCCCGGACAGCCTGGGTTGCCTGGCTTTACTGCGTGAGTCCTGGATGATGGCGGTTCGCGGCAATCATGAACAAATGGCGCTGGATGCGCGGGCCTCATCGCAGTCGACGCTGTGGTTGATGAATGGTGGCGACTGGTTTACCCGCCTGACGGCTGAACACGCTGCGCAAGCTGAAGCGCTTTTTATTCTTTGTCAGCGGCTGCCCTGGATACTGGAAGTTCGCTGCCGCCATAGCACGCATGTGATCGCTCATGCAGATTACCCCGCGTCAACCTATCAATGGCAAAAAAAGGTCGATTTACATCAGGTTCTCTGGAGCCGCGAACGGCTCATAAATAAGCGCGGCGGGATTAGCGGAGCCGATCATTTTTGGTTTGGCCATACGCCGTTGCGTCGGCGCATGGATTTTGCCAACGTACACTATATTGATACGGGCGCGGTATTTGGCGGGCAATTGACGTTAGCGCGGATACAATAGCGGTATCAGCGACCAGGGTTAAAAATCGCTATATTGCTGCGCAGGTCGCCAGAAGCCGTCGATAAAATCCTCTACCGGAAAACAGCCGCCATGGCGAATCCGTTGATCGTCCATCGAATAAAGACACTGCTGCTCGGTATCGTAGATGTCCACGACAATATCCTCGCATCCTCCATCCAGGTAACATACAAAAAGTACCAGCGCGAACATTACATCCTCAATGTTAACTACTTTACACGATAGTGTAGGAGAGGTTAGCGCAGGGGGGAAATGAGAAAAGGAAGAATAAATAACCCGCCTGGCGACGGGTTCTTTTTGAGTCAGGCAAGACGCATGACCCAGGCATCAGATTTAGGATCGTAATGAGTACGGAACAAAACGGAATGTTCCCCGTTGAGAATGGCGGGAACGCTGGTTTCGGCATCCCAGGCATCCAGTTGCATACATAAATCCGGATCGGATTTACAGGGGATAGTTAACGTTCGCTCCCCCGGCGATTCGCCATGTAATTCGGCATCGTCGATTTCAAAAGCGCCAATGCGCACACTGGTTTTCATCATCGTGCTCTCCGTTAATACGCTAATTGTGGTACGACCAGTTTAGCCGTCCATTTTTCAGCGTAGTCAACGTACGCAAAAGCGCCAGTCAAAAAGTGCGGTTTTTTTGTGCGCCTTTTAACTATTACCAGTAAAGAGTTTGCCATCCCGCACCAGTTCACGCGGGTAACTGTTCTTTATTCTTGAGCCGATACGTTTTGCCAGACCAAGCGGCTGACGCTGGAACGTCACCAGGACATCATCAGCGGCAGGGGGTGTTTGCGGATAAATATCCCGACCGCGATACCACTCCTCCGCCTCTTGCGCAGAAAGTTCGAACGCGTGAGCATGAGTCGGGCAGGCAAGGGCTATCGTCGCTTCATGTTGCCAGCGATAGCCTTTATTATGACTTTCGGCCAGCTTAATACCGAGCCGGGAAAAACGGACTTTTCCGATCAGTGATTCAATTTCTGCCGGGAACAGCCAGACCTCTTTTTCACGCTGCCAAAGATGGAGATTTTCATCCCATAGCAGTCCGACGGCGTTGGCCGCCTGGGTAACGTGTAATGCTTCGCGGCCTTTGAGGGGGGTAAAAGGAAACGCCCCCACTTTATACCCCGGCGCGGGCATGGCTGGAAGGGATGACATTTTACGCAGACGTGCGACGAAGAATCCTTCGCAGTCGTAAATTTGCGGGAAGACGTGCAGGAAGCCTTCCGGGGTGAGGGCGCGGTCAGCGTCAGGAAACAGATCACCCAGCGGCAAAAATTCAACGGCGTCGGCGTAGGTCTCTTTCAGCCAGAGGCAGAGCTCTTCGTTTTCCTGGCGATTTAACGTGCAGGTGGAGTAGACCAGCGTGCCGCCGGGTCGTAAAGCATGAAAAGCGCTGTCGAGCAGTTCCCGCTGTGTCGCCGCGATATCCAGATTACTTTCTGGCGACCAGTTTTTTAGCGCATCAGGATCTTTACGTACTACGCCTTCGCCAGAGCAGGGCGCATCCAGCAGGATAGCGTCAAACATCTCCGGTAACGCAGCGCCAAATACGCGACCATCGAAATGCGTCAGTGCGGTATTGGCGATTCCACATCGGCTGATATTAGCGTGCAGAACTTTGACGCGGCTGGCCGAAAATTCGTTGGCCAGAATGGCGCCGCGGTTCCCCATGCGGGCAGCGATCTGCGTGGTTTTTGAGCCAGGCGCCGCTGCCATATCCATGACCCGCTGCGGATGATTATCATCGGCGAACAGGGCCGCGACCGGCAGCATCGAACTGGCCTCCTGAATGTAAAACAGGCCGCTTAAATGCTCAGCGGTACTGCCAAGCGGCAATGCCTCTTCATCATCGCGCTCGATCCAGAATCCTTCATGACACCACGGAATTGGCGTGAGCGACCAGCCGTAGGGCGCGATTAGGGCAAGGAAATCAGCCACGGAAATTTTAAGCGTATTGATGCGTATACTGCGGCGCAACGGGCGTTGGCAGGCCGAAATAAATTCATCAAAAGAGAGCGTGGAAGGCATTGCTTCACGCATTTGCGTCAGAAAAGCGTCAGGAAAATAGACAGCGTGTTGAGCCACAGGTGTATCGCCGGCAAAAAAACAGGCGCGCAGTGTAGCATAAAACGCTCCGGCGCGAGTACGCCGGAGCCTGGTGTTTAACGTGGCAGAGCGGTGCCCCATTCACGCCACTCTTTCGGTTCGCTCTCTTGTAACAGGAAATGCTTACCGGCTTGCGCTTTTGGCGCCAGCGGCGTACCTGGTGGAGTAGCGAAGGCGATACCGCCACGGATGAACTGATTAAATGTCCCCGTTTTCACCACGCCGCCGGTCAGACCAAAGTCGAGACTATAGCCGGAGGCGAGCCAGAATACGGAGTTATTACGCACCAGATATTGGTAACGCTTACTGATGCGCAAGGTGATCATCACGCGATCGGAGAGCGACCCCAGGGACATTCCGGTGACGGTTCCCACTTCGATACCGCGGAACAGGACGGGGGTGCCAATATTAAGCGAGCCTGCTTCTGGCGCCTCTACGACGATGCTTAACCCATCCAGATAGCGTGAGTCGGTAATCGTGGCTTCCTGCAGTTCAAAGTCGCGCCGCGCCGCGCCGCGTCCTGGCTCAACGTTAATATAGGGCTGGAGAATCGTATCCAGATGCTCGACGCCCGCCGCGGAAATTTGTGGCGTAATAACGGAAAAACGTGTCCCGGCGCGGGCAAATGTCTGTACGTACTCCGGATAAAGTACGGCTTTTGCCTGCACTTCATTACGTGCGGTGATCAATTCCAGCGTCTGGATCTGGCCGATATCAATACCGAGGTAACGAATTGGCATCCCTTCCGCCAGTTTTCCGGCGTCGAACGCGTGCAGCGTAATTTGTCCGCCTACCGCGCGAGCGGAGGTTTCTGAAGCATAAAGAATGCGTTTATCGCCTTTGTGCCGGCTGGCGCTGGCGCCGCTCAGGTTATCAAAACTAATGGCCCCTTTCAGCGCGCGGGAGAGTGGCGAGGCCTGTACCGTTAGGCCGCTGCCGTTAAGTTGCACCTTCGCGCCGCCTTCCGCCCAGAACACGCTATTGCTGGTTAACAGGTGGCGATATTCCGGCTTAATATGCAAGTCGATGTCAAAGGTATTGGCGCGTGGGCGAACGGTGATGACTTCGCCTACCTCAAATTTTCGATACAGCACGACGGAACCTGCCTGGACATCCGGCAACGTTTCGGCCGTCAGCGTTAAGGTGGTAGTCGGTAAGTCACTGAGGCTATTTTCCAGCGCTTTTTCCAGGTTAGCATAGAGCGGGTAGGTGGATTTCATCTTCCCGCTCGTACCGGGTAAAATACGAATTCCGCCGTCAATCCACTCGCTGGCGCTGGCGCCGAGGAACTCTACGCCGTCAAGGCCGACTTTGACATCCACCCGGCTGTTGACCACGAATTTACTGTCGCCCTGTACCAAATCCCGGTGCTGCGGTTCAATCGCGACGGTGAATGACACGCCTTTACTGGATAAGTTGCGCTCGATGACCTGGCCAATTTTTACACCATGTAAAATTAACGGCTGGCCCGGTTCGATGCCGTAACTTTCCGGGGCCGTCAGCGTCAGGGTTAAGGCATTCGCCTCATGCAGCAAGGCTTTTTCACCCGGCACCACCACAAATTCACTGCGCGGTTCGCCGTCGCCCGGCACCAGTTCGAAGGTTTTTCCGGTTAACAACGAACTGATATTCGCGTCGCTTAACGACAGTTTGGGATTGCGTAACTCAATACGCGTATTTTCCCGCATCAGCGGAACAACGCTGGGATCGACGGTCATCTCTCCGGTGACTTTACCGCCAGGGTTGAGCGTCAGTTTAGAAAGCTCACCCACCTCCAGTCCCTGGTACATGAGCGGCGTAGATTCCGCCTTCAGACCGTCTCCGCTGGGCAGCTCAAGTTTAACGATTACCCCTCGTTGGCTGTGGGCTAAATCTTTATATAAGCCGAACGTGTCATCCTGGGCGGCGGGTTTGGAATTGTCCGGCGAGTCAAACGCAATCGCGCCATTGACCAGGGCCGCGAGGCTCTCCAGTTTCACCTTCGCGCCGCTCAGGCTTAGATCGGCGTCAATGCCGGAGACATTCCAGAAACGGCTGCCTTTTTTCACCAGATCGGTAAACCGTCGCTCAATTAGAACGTCAATCGTCACGCCTTGTTTGTTAGGGTTAATCGAATAGTCATACACCCGTCCGACAGGGATTTTACGGAAATAGACCAGTGAACCGCTATTAAGCGAACCGAGATCCGGCGCATTGAGATGAATCATCAGATCGCCGTTGCTAAGCCGGTATTTGGGCTGTGTATCCAGGGCGACGAAATGATCTCTGGGCTTGCCTTTACCCGGCATCATACCGATGTAATTCCCGCCGACCAACGCATCCAGGCCGGAAACGCCCGCCAGCGAGGCTTTGGGCGTCACCAGCCAGAATTGCGTCTCTTCGCGCAACGCATCTTCCATATCTGATTTGATACTGACGCGAACTTCAATTTTGCGCAGATCTTTGCTCAGGCTGACATCTTCCACGGTGCCGACTTCTACTCCCTGATAGCGAACGGGAGTACGGCCTGGTACGATACCGTCCGCCGACATAAAATCGATAGTCACGCTATTACCGCGATCCTGGTAGCTATCCCATACTAGCCACCCTGCGATCATTAGCGCGATAAGCGGTAGCAGCCAGAAAGGTGAAATACGGCGTTTGGTTTTAATTTGCGCTTCAGTCTTCGAAGCGGGCGTTTCCTGACTCATGTGCATCCCAAAGTAAGCGGCTATCCAGCCATTCCACTGCAAGAATAGTCAAAATTACCGCTGCGCCGAAATAAAACGCAGCCGGTCCCATAGTAAAAGCCAGAATCTGATCGCGATTAATCAGAGACATGGTTAACGAGATAACGAAAAGATCCAGCATCGACCAGCGGCCTATCCATGTCACCAGACGCAGCAACAGAATTCGCGTCCGCAGTCCCTGTTCGCATTTAAAATGGATACTCAACAGTAGCGTAAACATCACGATGACTTTGGTAAACGGCACCAAAATACTGGCGATAAAAACGACGGCGGCGACGGCGATATTGCTGCTGGCAAGCGACATAATGCCCGACAGGATAGTATCTTCCTGACGCCCGCCGTTAATGTAGATTACCGAGATAGGCAGCAGGTTTGCCGGCAGCAAAAAGACAATAGACGCCAGCAAGGCCGCCCAACACTTTTGTATGCTCTGTTTTCTGCGTAACCGCAGCGGAATATGACAACGCGGGCAGCGTCCTTTCGCATCCGGATAGCCGCTAAAGTGGCAGCCAAGACAGACGCGCAATCTTTCGTCCGCACGTTGAGCAGGGCGCTGCGGATAAAATCGTTCCCATAGTTGCTCCACATTCAGATGAATCATAGTCAGAATGCTAAGAACCACCAACGAGACGAACGCTAAAAGCCCGATGCCCGGCTGCAGAAAGGCATAGTCCTGCACTTTGATAGAGGCAACGCCAATACCGACCAGATAGATGTCCAGCATCACCCACTCTTTCAGTTTTTCCAGCATCAGCAGGACTGGACGCAGATTCATGCCGAGGAGGCTGCCAAACCACAGATAAGCAATTGAAAAAACCAGAATAAGCGGCGCGCCCACCACGCAAAAGAGCACCATTGCGGCGGTTAACGGATCGCCCTGCTGCGTCATTTGCCAGATGCCGTGCATCACATTGGCATCAATGCGTACGCCCAACAGGTAGATATGGAGTAACGGTTCGCTCCAGGCAAACGGCATCAATAGCAGCATGGTTACCGCCATCGCGGTCAGCCGCGTCAGCGACCAGTCGCGCCCATCGCGAATTTTGGCCTGGCAACGAGGACAATAAGCGCTTTGATGAGCGCTCATCTCCGGCAAGCTGAACAGCATGTCGCATTCAGGACAGCGCTGGTAGTGGCTGCGCGGCAGCGCTTCGCTAATTGACCTGATCGTTAGCTTTTTTGTTGGCGTGACGTGTGAGGTGTTCAGAGCCATGTATCGTGAATCAAAGTGTTAGAATAATGTAATCTTAACTCATGACAGGAATAATCTTGAGCAAGAACGCATTTAATGCTTATTTTAATAGCCTGTGTTTAGGAGTAAGACCACGAAGTGATTATATAATGAGCAAAACAGAACTATACGCGGCGTTAAACCGCGATTTTCAGTCGTTAATGGCAGGTGAAACCAGCTTTCTGGCCACGCTGGCGAATACCAGCGCGCTACTGTTCGAACGTCTTACCGAGGTGAACTGGGCAGGATTTTATCTCCTCGAAGGCGATACGCTGGTGTTGGGGCCGTTTCAGGGGCGAATCGCCTGTGTGCGGATTCCGGTTGGTCGCGGCGTGTGCGGCGCAGCGGTAGCGCAGAATAAGGTTCAACGTATTGATGATGTTCATGCGTTTGACGGCCATATTGCCTGTGATGCCGCCAGCAACGCCGAAATTGTGCTGCCTGTCACGGTTGGCGAACGGATTATCGGCGTGCTGGATATAGATAGCACGGCGTTTGGCCGTTTTACCGAAGAAGATGAACACGGCCTGCGTACGCTGGTCGCACAGCTTGAAACCGTGCTTGCAACGACGGATTACAAAAAATTCTTTGCGAGCGTCGCAGGATAATCAACGGATAACGTAGCAATTACTGATGGCGTCATTATAATGACGCCTGTTCATGCCTGCTGCTTGTTGGCTACGTCCGTTGTAATCAGGAAATTTCATGGAAAATCAACCTAAGTTGAATAGCAGTAAAGAAGTTATCGCGTTTCTGGCCGAGCGTTTTCCTCACTGTTTTAGTGCGGAAGGCGAAGCTCGCCCGCTGAAAATTGGTATTTTTCAGGATCTGGTAGAGCGAGTTGGGGGCGAAATGAACCTCAGCAAAACGCAACTTCGTTCCGCTTTACGTCTTTATACTTCAAGCTGGCGTTACCTGTACGGCGTTAAGCCGGGCGCAACGCGCGTCGACCTTGATGGCAATCCGTGCGGCGAGCTGGAGGAACAGCATGTCGAACATGCGCGTAAGCAGCTTGAAGAAGCCAAAGCCCGTGTTCAGGCGCAGCGCGCAGAGCAGCAAGCGAAAAAACGCGAAGCTGCCGCGGCGGCTGGCGAAAAAGAAGACGCGCCGCGACGCGAGCGTAAACCTCGCCCGGTAGCGCGTCGTAAAGAAGGCGCTGAACGTAAACCTCGCGCTGATAAACCGACGACGAAAGCGCCGCGTGCGCCTCGCGAAGAGAAGCACACGCCGGTTTCTGATATTTCAGTATTGACCGTAGGGCAGTCCCTCAAGGTGAAAGCGGGTAATAATGCGATGGATGCCACCGTATTAGAAATCACCAAAGATGGTGTCCGTGTACAGCTGAATTCGGGTATGTCTTTGATTGTACGCGCAGAACACCTGGTGTTCTGAAACGGAGGCCAGGCCTGGCATGAACACTTTTTTTAGGCTTACCGCGTTAGCTGGCCTGCTTGCATTAGCAGGCCAGTCCTTCGCCGTGGAAGATATTACGCGTGCCGATCAAATTCCCGTACTAAAGGAAGAGACGCAACATGCGACGGTGAGTGAGCGCGTAACGTCGCGTTTTACCCGCTCCCACTATCGCCAGTTCGATCTGGATGAGGCATTTTCGGCAAAGATTTTTGATCGCTATCTGAATCTTCTCGACTATAGCCACAACGTTTTGTTGGCGAGCGATGTCGAGCAGTTTGCGAAAAAGAAAACCGTGTTGGGCGATGAGCTGCGCACGGGTAAGCTGGATGTTTTTTACGATCTTTATAACCTGGCGCAAAAGCGCCGGTTTGAACGTTACCAGTACGCGCTAAAAGTGCTGGAACGGCCAATGGATTTCACCGGAAACGATACGTTTAACCTGGACCGCAGTAAAGCGCCCTGGCCGAAAGATGAGGCTGAGCTAAATGCTCTGTGGGATGGTAAAGTGAAATTCGATGAGCTCAGTCTGAAACTCACCGGCAAGAGCGACAAAGAAATTCGCGAAACGCTGACGCGTCGCTACAAATTCGCTATTCGTCGCCTGGCGCAGACCAACAGTGAAGATGTGTTCTCGCTGGCGATGACCGCTTTTGCGCGTGAAATCGACCCACATACGAATTATCTTTCTCCCCGCAATACCGAGCAGTTTAATACCGAAATGAGCCTGTCTCTGGAAGGTATCGGCGCGGTGCTGCAAATGGATGACGATTATACTGTCATTAACTCATTGGTTGCCGGCGGCCCGGCAGCGAAGAGCAAGTCGATTAGCGTCGGCGATCGTATCGTCGGCGTAGGGCAAGCCGGAAAACCGATGGTCGACGTCATTGGCTGGCGTCTTGACGATGTGGTGGCGCTGATCAAAGGGCCAAAAGGCAGCAAGGTTCGACTGGAAATACTGCCGGCTGGCAAAGGGACGAAAACGCGTATTATCACGCTGACGCGTGAACGGATTCGTCTTGAAGATCGCGCGGTTAAAATGTCGGTGAAAACCGTCGGCAAGGAAAAAGTTGGCGTACTGGATATTCCAGGCTTCTATGTCGGCTTGACCGATGATGTCAAAGTTCAGCTTCAGAAGCTGGAAAAACAGAACGTTAACAGC
Organism: Salmonella sp. A29-2; assembly: GCF_020150755.1. Classification (NCBI taxonomy): domain Bacteria; kingdom Pseudomonadati; phylum Pseudomonadota; class Gammaproteobacteria; order Enterobacterales; family Enterobacteriaceae; genus Salmonella; species Salmonella sp. A29-2. The sequence continues at coordinate 2,063,535 of NZ_CP083731.1, forward strand.
ATCGTTATCGATCTGCGTTCAAACGGCGGCGGGGCGCTGACGGAAGCCGTTTCGCTTTCCGGTCTGTTTATCCCTTCTGGTCCGATAGTTCAGGTGCGCGACAATAACGGCAAAGTGCGTGAGGATAGCGACACCGACGGCGTGGTCTACTACAAAGGCCCGCTGGTGGTGCTGGTCGATCGTTTCAGTGCCTCGGCATCGGAAATCTTTGCTGCCGCGATGCAGGATTATGGGCGCGCGCTGATTGTCGGTGAGCCGACCTTCGGTAAAGGTACGGTACAGCAATATCGTTCGCTAAACCGAATTTACGATCAGATGCTTCGCCCGGAATGGCCTGCGCTGGGTTCGGTGCAGTACACCATTCAGAAGTTTTACCGTGTCAACGGCGGTAGTACGCAGCGTAAAGGGGTCACGCCGGATATCATCATGCCGACTGGCAATGAAGAGACGGAAACCGGAGAAAAATTTGAAGATAACGCCTTGCCGTGGGATAGCATTGATGCGGCGAAATACGTGAAATCGGACGATTTGGCCCCGTTTGGCCCGGAATTATTGAAAGAACACAACGCGCGTATCGCCAAAGATCCTGAGTTTCAGTACATCATGAAGGATATCGCACGTTTCAATGCCATGAAGGATAAGCGCAACATCGTCTCTCTGAATTATGCGCAGCGTGAGAAAGAGAACAATGAAGAAGACGCTCTGCGTCTGGCGCGTATTAACGATCGGTTTAAACGTGAGGGTAAACCGTTGCTGAAGAAACTGGACGATCTGCCAAAGGATTACCAGGAGCCGGACCCGTACCTTGATGAAACGGTGAAGATTGCTCTGGACCTGGCGCATCTTGAAAAAGAAAAACCAGCGGAGCAGGCGGCAGCCAATAAGTAACGCTAAACAGGCACAAAAAATTGTGCCTGTTTTTTTTTAACAAGCGCAGAAGTCGTCAGGATAATGCTACAAAATGTAAAGTTGTGTTTTTCTCGTGACTTACCGCCTGGTGATGCTTGAAAATAGCCATAAGACCCATACGATGTGGGTAATCGCATAGTGCGCTTTGTTAAATTGAGGTTAAAAGAAAATTATGATGCGAATCGCGCTCTTCCTGCTGACGAACCTGGCCGTGATGGTCGTTTTCGGGCTGGTTCTGAGCCTGACAGGGATACAGTCGAGCAGCGTGCAAGGCTTGCTGATCATGGCGCTGCTGTTTGGTTTTGGCGGTTCTTTTATTTCATTGCTGATGTCCAAATGGATGGCGTTAAAATCCGTAGGAGGGGAAGTTATTGAACAGCCTCGCAATGAAAGAGAACGCTGGTTGATGAACACCGTAGCAACGCAAGCGCGCCAGGCCGGTATCGCCATGCCGCAGGTTGCTATCTACCATGCGCCGGACATTAACGCGTTTGCGACGGGCGCACGCCGTGACGCCTCATTGGTCGCTGTAAGCACCGGTCTGTTGCAAAACATGAGCCCTGACGAAGCGGAAGCCGTCATTGCGCATGAAATCAGCCATATTGCCAATGGCGATATGGTGACGATGACGTTGATTCAGGGGGTGGTTAACACCTTCGTTATCTTTATTTCGCGCATTATCGCGCAAATTGCTGCTGGTTTTCTGGGCGGCAACCGCGATGAAGGCGAAGGAAGTAACGGTAATCCGCTAATCTATTTCGCCGTTGCGACGGTGCTGGAACTGGTCTTCGGTATTCTGGCGAGCATTATCACCATGTGGTTCTCCCGTTACCGTGAGTTTCATGCCGATGCGGGATCGGCGAAGCTGGTTGGCCGTGAAAAAATGATTGCCGCGCTGCAGCGCCTGAAAACCAGCTACGAGCCGCAAGAAGCGACCAGCATGATGGCGTTTTGTATTAACGGTAAATCGAAATCGTTAAGCGAGCTGTTTATGACGCACCCACCGCTGGATAAACGCATTGAAGCGCTGCGTAGCGGTGAGTACCTGAAATAATAAGCCCACTGGCAAGTATGAAAAGCGCGTCGAATGACGCGCTTTTTTTACGCCTGAACGCGTGGTTGCGTAATACGTAAACCGCTCACCACCGCCGCGAGAGTCGCCAGGATCGCCGCTGCGAGCAGAGAAAGATGCGTACCGCTATCGCCAAACTGGTTCAACATCAGCGCTACCAGCGCGGCGCCAGTACTTTGGCCTAACAGTCGCGCCGTGCCCAGCATCCCGCTGGCGCCACCGCTGCGCTCACGCGGCGCGGAAGTGATAATGGTGTGATTATTCGGCGACTGGAACAGGCCAAACCCTGCGCCGCAAAGGATCATCGGCCAGATAATATTCAGATCGGAGGGGGAGCCTGGCAACATGACCAGCGCAAACAACCCGGCTGCCATTATCACCATTCCCAGCGCCCCCAGCAAACCGGCATGAAGACGTTCTATCAGGTATCCCGCCAGCGGCGCCATTACCATCGTTGCCAGCGGCCAGGGCGTCAATAACAGGCCGGTTACTACTTCGCTACGGCCCAGCACGGTTTGCAGATAAAAAGGTAGCGAGACCATGGCTAACATTTGCGCGCAGAACGAGCAAATTGACGTGCCGATCGAGAGTGAAAAAAGCGGAATGCGTAACAAGTCGATGGGTAACAAGGGGACGGGCAAAGAAAGCTGGCGGCGCACGAAGAAAAAACCGACCACGACCAGAACGAGCAGCTCTGCGCCAATCAACGTTAGCGACTGTCCTTGGGCAAATCCGCTCAATGCGGTAATCAGCAGGCCAAATGTGAGCGCATTCATTACCGCGCTCGGTAAGTCAAAGCGCGGCTTAGTGTCATGGGCGATGTTTGCTGGTAAAAAGCGTATGGCCAGAATTAACGCGATGATACCTAACGGGACATTAATCAGAAACAGCCATTTCCATGATGAGATGGACAAAATCGCTGCGGCGATCGTCGGACCCGCGGCGGAAGAGACTGCGACGATAAAAGAGTTAATTCCCATGCCTCGTCCCAGATGACGCTGGGGGTAGATAAGACGAATCAGCGCCGTGTTTACGCTCATTAGCGCCGCGCCGCCAAATCCCTGCGCGATGCGCGCCAGCGTCAGCATCTGCAGCGAGTCTGAAAGCGCGCAAAACAATGATGAAAGCAGAAATACCACTAAACCACATTTATAGATCCGGCGATAACCAAACATGTCGCCTAAAAAAGACAGGGAAAGTAGTGAGACGACAATGGCGATTTGGTACGCATTGACAATCCAGATAGAGCTGGCAGGGGAGGCATGTAAATCAGTCGCAATGGTTGGCAGCGCGACATTAGCGATTGCGCCATCCAGAACCGCCATCGAAATACCGATAATAATCGTCAGGATAGCGCCGTATCTCTGCGGGAGGGGCAGGCCATCGGCCCGTGTTTTTTCCATAAGTATTTTGTAATAAGGGGAATTATGAGCTGAATAATAATGTTAGCATTAATATTGAGTTGTTATGTCGCAGATTTGTAACGAAGTAAGCAAAGATGGATTGCGGGCGACCTGGCGTGAAATTATAATAAAAACTCGTTCTGAATTTTATAAAACGCTCGTAATGAGGTGATAAATGGCAAACGCAGATCTGGATAAGCAGCCTGATTCTGTATCTTCTGTGCTGAAAGTTTTCGGCATTCTGCAGGCGCTGGGTGAAGAGCGTGAAATAGGGATTACCGAGCTATCGCAGCGCGTCATGATGTCGAAAAGCACCGTTTATCGCTTTTTGCAAACCATGAAAACGCTGGGCTACGTGGCTCAGGAAGGGGAGTCTGAAAAATACTCTCTGACGCTAAAGCTGTTTGAGCTGGGCGCACGAGCTTTGCAAAATGTTGATCTCATCCGCAGTGCGGACATTCAGATGCGTGAACTGTCTCGTCTGACAAAAGAAACTATCCATCTTGGCGCGCTGGATGAAGACAGCATTGTCTATATCCATAAAATTGACTCTATGTACAATCTGCGGATGTACTCACGTATTGGGCGTCGTAATCCGCTGTACAGTACGGCCATCGGTAAAGTGCTTCTGGCCTGGCGCGACCGTGATGAGGTTAAGCAGATTCTCGACGGCGTTGAGTATAAGCAAAGCACGGGACGCACGATTACCAGCACTGAGGCGTTGCTGCCGCTGTTGGATGAGGTACGTGCGCAAGGCTACGGTGAAGATAACGAAGAACAGGAAGAAGGGTTACGTTGTATCGGCGTACCGGTATTTGACCGTTTTGGCGTAGTCATCGCAGGGTTAAGCATTTCGTTCCCGACGCTGCGCTTTTCAGAAGAACGCCTGCAGGAATATGTGGCTATGTTACACACCGCCGCGCGTAAAATTTCTGAACAAATGGGTTACAACGATTATCCCTTCTAAGCAACGTTATTAGCATGACGTTAAAAAAAAGCAGCTGCGAAAAATGTAGCTGCTTTTTTTATAACATCGGGTGGGATGAAATCGTAAAAGAAGATAATGTCTGTCGGCTTATTTAACGGTTATTAAAATATTATTTAACAGTACTTATGAACAACAGCCAATATAGGGGAATTATTGGTGATAGTTTCACTGTGAAATTATTTATTGCCGCTTAGCCATTATCCACCACGGTGGCGCTTTTTCTGAAAATGGGACAGTCGGAAAAGCCAATAATGCCGCTGTTGGTATGGAGATATTGCGCCGTGCTGGTGGCGCGTGCGGTCAGGTAATGGCACTGTAAACCCAGCCCCGCAGCGTTCACTTTACTTCCCACCAGGATGCCATAGCCGCTCATCAGCAGGCCTATCCACACCAGGGCAAACAATACAATTGCGCGAATGATCAAACGCATTACTACCTCTTTTCTTTTTTAGTTAGAATAAGAGTAGCGTGTACATTGATTGAAACAAGTGAATCATTCCTAAAAACATATAATGCCGCTACAGTTACTCCTGGTTTAAGTAACTCATGATAATTTAGCGACATAAGATGTAAGATCGGAGAGTGGAGTGAAAAAATTTCGATGGGTCGTCCTCGGCATCGTGGTGGTAGTATGCCTGTTGCTGTGGGCGCAGGTGTTTAATATCATGTGCGATCAGGATGTACAATTTTTCAGCGGTATTTGCGCCATCAATAAATTTATTCCCTGGTAAACGTTTTACACCAGAGATTTCCTTCCCGTGTAGCAGTGGTAGAATGACGTCTCTACATTGAGGTGGTGAAATGAACGACGTTTTAAACTCTGGTGCGTTTTCTCTTGCATCTTTAATAGTATCAATGGTGGTTCTGGTGGTGGGGCTGGCGCTCTGGTTCTTTGTCAACCGGGCAAGTTCCCGTGCCAACGAGCAGATAGAACTGCTCGAAGCGTTATTGGATCAACAGAAGCGGCAAAACGCGTTGTTACGTCGCCTTTGCGAAGCAAATGAACCAGAAAAAGAAGCGGAACCCGCAACAGCGGCAAGCGAACCAAAAGAGGATGAGGACATCATTCGTCTGGTTGCAGAACGATAATGCTTACCGGGGCGCAAATGGCGCCAGTGCCATACGCCCCATTTCCCCGTCGGATCTCTCCGCGTTGCCGTTTGCAACTGATACTACAGCATCAACACCTTACATAATATATGGCTTTATATGCAACATAGTTTTATATGTATAACAAATGGACATATGGCATTTTTGTGATACCGCTCATTCTCTATTAAAAGCGAAACGTTTCTCTCTCTTTATGGATTGTCATTGTTTGTTCATTATTTTAAGGCATTCTGTAAAGACGCAGAACATCACAAAAAGCGGTGTCGAAAATCGCTTTTCTTTTCTATTATTTTGATTAAAAGGTGTTTTTTATCATTGTGACAATTTATGCATAACTCAGCATAAAAAGTGATATGAAAAATACAGCTTTTAAATGTGATTTGATGCACTGGAAGAAGCGAAGTTATTGAGCTATGGTAGAAAAATGGCTTTTCAGCAGTGACGTTGTCAGGAGTCCGTCAGCGCGTGAGGATATATCTTTCGCAATTTTGTTGCATAAACGTGCTGTCAATTTGTGAAGGTTCTCGTAATTTGTGCGACGGATCGAGACACGTTTAAAAATGGCTTGCCATAATTAACGTTGTATGTGATAACAGGCTTTGGGTTAAACGAGGTACAGTTCTGTTTATGTGTGGCATTTTCAGTAAAGAAGTCCTGAGTAAACACGTTGACGTTGAATACCGCTTCTCTGCCGAACCTTATATTAGTGCCTCAAGCAGTAATGTCTCAGTTTTATCTATGTTATGCCTACGGGCAAAGAAAACACTCTAAGGAATTTTGCAAATGGCAAAGATTAAAGGTCAAGTTAAGTGGTTCAACGAATCCAAAGGTTTTGGCTTCATTACTCCGGCTGACGGCAGCAAAGATGTGTTCGTACACTTCTCCGCTATCCAGGGCAATGGTTTCAAAACTCTGGCTGAAGGCCAGAACGTTGAGTTCGAAATTCAGGACGGCCAGAAAGGTCCGGCTGCTGTTAACGTAACAGCTATCTGATCGACACCACTGATTTGATGCGTTTGTCGCGTCAGCCTCAGATATAAAGCCTCGCTAAAAGCGGGGCTTTTTAATTCAATATCCTTCAAAATGTGTCTGGATGCGCTCTCGTTAGCGATTTGTTGCAAAGGCGCGAGGTTATTAGCATTGTTTTTTCTGGTTTTTCCGGCCGTTTCCCGTTAAATCAATCACCTGAAAAATGATTCGGCTGGAGATCAGGTGAAAAAGAAAAGCGACGGCGATACCCGTAATTTTACGCCCATACGTTTTGCACTACTTTGCACTGCCATTCTGCTCAGTATGGCATTGTTATTAGGGCGGGTGGCATGGTTGCAAATTGTTACGCCGTCGAAACTGGTGAAACAAGAAGATATGCGCTCGCTTCGTGAAGTGACCACGGCCTCTCCACGCGGCATGATCACCGACAGAGAAGGGCGGCCCTTAGCGGTGAGTGTTCCGGTTAATGCTGTCTGGGCCGATCCGAAGACTATCATAAGCAAAGGCGGCGTTGGCTACAATGAGCGCTGGCAGGCGCTGGCCAGCGCCTTACATCTGTCGCTCAGTACGCTTGCGGAACGGGTAAACAGTAACCCGGCAGGCCGTTTTATCTACCTTGCGCGCCAGGTTTCACCCCAGCAAGCCGAATGGATAGATAAACTGAATCTACCGGGTATTAACCTGCGGGAAGAGTCGCGCCGTTTTTACCCTGCCGGACACGTAGCGGCCAATTTGATCGGCTTTACCAATATCGACGGGCAGGGAATAGAAGGTATTGAAAAGAGCTTTAACGCGCAACTGACGGGAAAACCGGGCTCCCGGCTGGTGCGTAAAGATAAATTTGGTCACGTTATTGAGAACATTACGGAAGTGAATCCGGTTCCTGCTCATGAACTTCAGCTTAGCATTGATGAACGTCTGCAAACGGTTACCGAAGATGCGCTGGATAACGCCGTCATCTGGAACAAAGCGGAATCCGGCGCTGCCGTATTGATTAACATCCCAACGGGTGAAATTCTCTCGATGGCGAGCTACCCGGATTTCAACCCGAACAACCGTGAAGGCGCGCAGTTGGACGATTTTCGTAACCGCGCGATTAGCGATACTTTCGAACCCGGTTCTACTGTGAAGCCATTGGTCATTATGACTGCGTTACAGCAGGGCATCGTGCAGCCGGACAGCGTTATCGATACCCATCCTTTTACTCTCGATGGACACCGTATCCGCGACGTCGGTTACTATCCGGAACTGACATTAACCGGCATTTTGCAAAAATCCAGCGATACCGGCGTTTCTCACCTTTCTCTGGCGATGCCGGTGCAGAAATTAATGGATACTTATAAAAGCTTTGGTTTCGGCGTGCCTACCGGACTGGGTCTCACCGGAGAGAGCAGCGGGTTATTACCGAAACGCCGTTACTGGAGTGATTTAGATCGCGCTACCTTCGCTTTTGGCTATGGATTAATGGTGACGCCGCTGCAACTGGCGCATGTTTATGCCACGATTGGCAGCTTTGGTATCTACCGTCCGTTATCGATCACCAAAGTTGATCCGCCCGTGATCGGCACGCGGGTAATGCCGGAAGAACTGGTGCACGAGGTGGAACATATGATGGAGAGCGTCGCGTTGCCTGGCGGCGGCGGAACAAAAGCCGCAGTAAGAGACTACCGTATTGCGGTCAAAACCGGGACGGCGAAAAAAATTGGCGATGATGGTAAATACGTCGATAAGTATGTGGCATATACCGCAGGCGTCGCGCCGGCAAGTAACCCCAGATTTGCGCTGGTGGTGGTGATTAATAATCCGCAAAACGGGGCTTATTATGGCGGCGCGGTATCTGCGCCCGTATTCAGCCAGATCATGGGCGATGTGCTGCGGCTGGAAAATGTTGAGCCAGACGGTATGCCAGCCGATTCAGATCACCTTCTGGTGATGCATGGCAGCCACGTTGCGGTTCCAGGCTCGTAAAGGATTTTCCCGGGGCGCAATTCGCGTTACACTTGCGCCCTTTAGCGCCCCAGTCCGGAGTTGTCATGTCGTTTACCTGTCCGCTTTGCCATCAGCCGCTTACGCAGATTAATAACAGCGTTATATGCCCACAGCGCCATCAGTTTGATGTGGCGAAAGAGGGCTACATCAATCTGCTGCCGGTACAGCATAAACGTTCGCGCGATCCGGGCGACAGCGCCGAAATGATGCAGGCGAGGAGAGCGTTTCTTGATGCAGGCCATTATCAGCCGCTGCGCGATGCCGTGATTAACCTGTTGCGCGAGCGGCTGGATCAGTCGGCCACGGCGATTCTGGATATTGGCTGCGGCGAGGGGTATTACACTCATGCTTTTGCCGAGGCGTTGCCGGGAGTTACCACGTTTGGACTGGACGTTGCTAAAACGGCGATCAAAGCGGCGGCGAAACGCTATTCGCAGGTGAAGTTTTGTGTGGCGTCAAGCCATCGACTGCCCTTTGCCGATGCGTCAATGGATGCGGTGATCAGAATCTACGCCCCGTGTAAGGCGCAGGAATTGGCGCGCGTGGTGAAACCTGGTGGTTGGGTCGTTACCGCCACGCCTGGACCGCATCATCTGATGGAACTAAAAGGGCTCATTTATGATGAGGTGCGTTTACATGCGCCGTATACCGAGCAGCTCGACGGATTCACATTGCAGCAGAGTATCCGCCTTGCTTATCACATGCAGCTCACCGCCGAAGCGGCTGTAGCACTGTTGCAAATGACGCCATTTGCCTGGCGCGCCAGACCAGAAGTGTGGGAACAACTGGCTGCCAGCGCCGGACTTAGCTGCCAGACGGATTTCAACCTTCATCTCTGGCAGCGTAACCGTTAACCGTGAAAATGCGTCCAGAGGATCTGGACGCCAATTCCTATCAGTACGACCCCGCCGAGAATTTCTGCACGCTTACCCAGCATTGGGCCGATAAAGCGACCGATCATCATTCCGAGGGTGGACATGATAAGCGTGGCGCAACCGATAGCTAATGCGGTAGCGATGATGTTTACCTGCAAAAACGCCAGACCGACGCCAACCGCCATCGCATCGAGGCTGGTCGCGATAGCCGTCGTGACTAATAGCCAAAAGCTGTGGCGGCGTAACGGTGTTTCATCTTCATCACTACCGCCGCGGATACCTTCGATGATCATGCGTCCGCCCAGAAAGATCAGCAGAACAAAGGCTATCCAGTGGTTCCATTCCAGAACGAATTTACTCGCCAATATCCCCAGCCCCCAGCCGATTAACGGGGTCAGCGTTTCAACCGCGCCAAAGATAAGGCCGGTACGCAACGCTTCTGAGAATTTGGGTTTATGTAGGGTGGCGCCTTTGCCAATTGATGCCGCGAAAGCATCCATCGACATACCGAAAGCGAGAAGAACAGTAGCAGTAAAGTGCATGACAGCGTCCTGACCGGGGTATCCATTAAACACATCACTGCCCCCAGCAAACATGCATGTCGCCATTCTGTGACGAAATACACAGCAGTTGATGCGCCTATGGTCTCGCCTGACCAGCGGCGGCTGGTCCGTACGCGCCACGTTTTGCAACGAGTATGTTGACGCGTACATTTCCGGAGTCTGGAAATCGGCTACTCCCCAATTGACGGCGCAACATTAACATATTTTTAGAATATAAAACAACAGCGATAAAATATTATTTGCCTTCTAATTGAAAACGATTTTCATTTAGATTTGTTCATCAATAAAACGTTAAATTAAATAACAATTGGTCAATAGGAAATATAGCCTTAGCTATATTATGATTCGAAATAAAATTCGAAAAACATAGTTGAGGCTATATCTTAGATTATTGATTTTCAATAAGAAGTTTATATATTTTTTCCAGATCGTCGATATTGCGTACGCGGATAAGCAAGCGTCGTTGTTCTAATTGCATCACCAGTACGCCGTCTTCCGATAAATTCATCTCTTTAATACGGTTATATTCTATCCAGACATTGGCGAAGAAAAAGCCACGTTGTTTAAAGATGATCCGTGGCGTGCGGATCCAGAATATATAAAACCCCATTAACGCCAGCGCGCTTAATAACCATGTGGTCATCTGCGCTCCGTGGCTGGTTACGTTGTTATAAATAAGGATGGCGACCAGCCCAACGAAGATAACGCTGTCTACGCGACCGCGGCGGAGCAGGGCTATAGAAAGCAGAGTGGGGCCATTGCGACGGGGCATGATGAACTGATCGTAGAGAGCGTAAGCCAATAATGCGGCAATAAAGAGAATCAGCACCAGGTCCGTGATAGTCATTTATCCTCCAGAGAAATAAAAAAACGGGGCCGTTTGGCCCCGGTAGTGTACAACAGTCTTACTGGCCCAGCAGCCCTACGGAGTAGCCGGCGATACCAATGACGAAGAAGCCCACGATAATCCACAGCGGGTTAACTTTCTTACGCAGCAGCCACATACAGGCAAAGGTCAACAGTAGCGGAACCAGACCCGGCATCAGCTGGTCGAGAATGGTTTGCACGGTGGTAACGCGTGTCTGACCATCCTGACCGGTGATGGTGGAGACCACCAGCGGGATATTCACATGCGTCCACTTGTTAACCAATGCCCCCATGACAAACAGGCCGAGGATTGACGCCCCCTCAGTCAGTTTTTGCAGGAAGCCGCCGCCCATATCTTTAACGATATCGACGCCTTTGCGGTAGCCATAAGCCACGCCATAATAACGGGTCGCCAGACGCACCAGGTTAAACAGGATGAAAAACAGCAGCGGACCAAGCAGGCTGCCGCTCATTGCAATACCTGCGCCCAGCGCCGCGAATACCGGACGGACGGTACCCCAGAAGATAGGGTCGCCGACGCCTGCCAGCGGTCCCATCAGACCGACTTTGATACCGTTGATAGCACCATCGTCAATTTCTGCGCCGTTCGCACGCTTTTCTTCCATTGCCAGCGTCACGCCCAGTACCGGCGCCGCAACGTAAGGATGAGTGTTAAAGAACTCCAGGTGACGTTTAATCGCCTGTTTACGCGCGTCATTATTCTCCGGATACAGGCGACGAATCGCCGGCACCATAGAGAAGCAGAAGCCCAGCGCTTGCATACGTTCGAAGTTCCATGACCCCTGGAACAGGTTAGAACGAAGAAATACGCCGCGAATATCGCTCGGAGTGAGTTTTTTCTCGGTGGTAGTTTTAGTCATATCAACCATTTCGCTCACCTGTTAGTCCAGTTCGTTATCGAGATCGTTATTGCCAGCAGCCGCTGCAGGCGCGCCCGCTACACGGTTGTATTTCGGGCTCAGCTGGATGTAAAGAATAGCCATCACTGCGCCGATGACACCCAGTGCGACCAGGTTGAAGTTTGTGAAAGCCGCGGTGACGAAACCGAGGTAGAAGAACGGCATCAGGTAGCCTGCGCGCATCATGTTGATAACCATCGCATAACCAACCACGACGATCATGCCGCCGGCGATGTTCAGACCGCCTGTGACGACTTCAGGAATCGCATTCAGCATTCCCTGTACTTCGCTGGTGCCTACGGAGATGGCAACGATAACCGCCGGGATGGCGATACGCATTGCCTGCAGGAACAGAGAAGAAACGTGCAGCCAGGAGAGCGCCGTCAGGTTGCCGTTTTCAGCCGCCTTGTCCGCCGCGTGCTGGAATGCCACGGTGATGGTACGAACGATAATGGTCAGTACCTGGCCTGCCGCCGCCAGCGGTATCGCCAGCGCGATACCGGCGCCAATGCTTTGATGCCCGGCGATGACCAGAACGGTAGAGATGATGGACGCCAGTGCGGCATCAGGCGCAACGGCAGCACCGATGTTCATCCAGCCCAGAGCGATCATTTCCAGAGTACCGCCGATGATAATACCGGTTTTCATGTCCCCCAAAACGGCGCCGATTAAGGTACAGGCGATCAGCGGACGGTGGAACTGAAATTCATCAAGTACCGACTCCATACCCGCGATACATGCGACGATGAACACCAGCACAATCTGAAGAGTGGTAATCTCCATTGTACTTCTCCTATTGCTATCTTAAGTGTGAAAGCTAATTAAATGCCGGCGGTTATTTCGCCACTTTGGCAATTAAATCCATCATTTTCAGTTTCGGATCGGTGGAAACTTTACGCACCTCAAGCTCGATGCCGCGCTCGTTGAGCTTTTTAAAGGCTTCGATATCCTTTTCATCGACGGAAACGGCGTTGTTCACCTGCGTTTTACCTTGACGATAGGCCATACCGCCAATGTTCACGGAAGTGACTTTCACGCCGCCCTCAACGATGCGCTCGACGTCGGTAGGATTGGTAAACAGAAGCATCACGCGTTCACCGGCGTATTTCGGGTTATTGTAGACGCGAATCATCTTCGCGACGTCAACCACATGCGCCGTAACGCCCGGCGGCGCAACTTGCGTCAGCAGCGTTTTACGAACGGTATCCGCCGCCACTTCATCGCTCACAACAATAATACGGCTGACATTGGTCTCTTTGGTCCAGCGGGTAGCGACCTGACCGTGAATGAGGCGGTCATCAATACGGGCAAGCCCGATAACCATATAATCATTCGGGCCCATCGGTTTTGCTGGCGTGGCCGCTTTTGGCGCGGCGGCGACTGGCGCTGGCGCGGCTTTTTCTACCGGTTTTGCTTTCAGCGCTTTTACGCCTTCACGACCGGTTTCTACCGCCAGTGCGACCAGCTCGTCAAAGCTCGGATCGTCGTCACGAGCCATAAACGTTTCGACCAGCATCGGGATGTTGACGCCGGCAATAACTTCATAGCGCTCTTTATCGACGACAATGCGGCTGGCAGCATTAAACGGGCTGCCTCCCCATGTATCAACGAGAAATAGCACGCCTTTACTGGTATCGAGTTTAGCCAACTGAGCGTTGTACTTTTCGATCAGCGTTTCGGCATTTTCGCCTGGAACGAAATCGATCCAGCCGACGTTTTCCTGCTCGCCTAACAGCATTTCGGCTGTTTTAAGTAACTGCTCTGCAGCCCAACCATGTGTGCCTATAACAATAGCAATGGTCACTTGCTACCTCCTTTATTATTGTCAACACATCAACTTGACAGATGTATTTTTTGAATCGCCGTCCGCAAGCGAATCGATTCAGATGAGGGTTACAACGAAAAACGCATGATTTTCGTGAATTATTTTAGATATCGAAAAAAATATTTTGTGTGATGGAGATCCGTAATTTTGTTTTCGATAATGAGAAATTTCGAAGTGTAAAATATCCCGGTTACATCTCTTTGCAAAGGAAGGTAAATCTTTGCCAAAAACCAGTTGTCTCTGTTATGTTTAGCTTCCGTTTAATTAGAATGGGGTATAGGGCAGCAGCCCGTTGTATGGATCGTCACCGACGTCATTTCACTCTTTGGCCGTTTTGCGCCTGTCAATCTGGCATATCTTGCCATAGCCTTACTTTGTTTATTGCGTTACCGCCTGCATCCTTTGAGATGTTGTGGGCGCCGTTTAGTCATTCCTTAAGCAGGAGCTTGTCATGGAATTATTAATGGATCCCTCAATTTGGGTGGGTTTACTCACGCTCGTCGTCCTGGAAATTGTCCTGGGTATCGATAACCTGGTCTTTATCGCGATCCTCGCCGATAAATTGCCGCCAAAGCAGCGTGACAAAGCGCGTCTTATCGGGCTCTCGCTGGCGCTGATTATGCGTCTGGCGCTGCTGTCCATTATTTCGTGGCTGGTGACCTTAACAAAGCCGCTCTTTACCGTCTGGGATTTTACCTTCTCCGGCCGCGATTTAATTATGCTGCTGGGCGGTATATTCCTGCTGTTTAAAGCGACCACCGAGCTGCATGAACGTCTGGAAAACCGCGAGCATGACACCGGACACGGTAAAGGCTATGCGAGCTTCTGGGTGGTAGTCACGCAGATTGTCATTCTGGATGCGGTCTTCTCGCTGGACGCCGTGATTACGGCGGTAGGTATGGTAAACCATCTGCCGGTTATGATGGCGGCGGTGGTGATTGCGATGGCGGTGATGCTACTGGCGTCAAAACCGCTGACCCGTTTTGTCAACCAGCATCCGACGGTGGTGGTGCTCTGTCTGAGTTTCCTGCTGATGATCGGCTTGAGCCTGGTGGCGGAAGGGTTCGGTTTCCATATTCCGAAAGGCTACCTGTACGCGGCAATTGGTTTCTCGATCGTTATCGAGGTGTTTAACCAGATTGCGCGCCGCAACTTTATTCGTCATCAGTCCACGTTGCCGCTGCGCGCGCGTACTGCGGACGCTATCCTGCGTCTGATGGGCGGTAAACGCCAGACGAGTACGCAACATGAGACGGATAGCCCGGCCGCGATATCGGTGTCGGAAGGCGCCTTCGCCGAAGAAGAACGCTACATGATTAACGGCGTACTGACTCTGGCGTCGCGCTCCCTGCGCGGCATTATGACGCCGCGAGGCGAAATTAGTTGGGTGGATGCGAATCTCAGCGTAGCTGAAATCCGTCAGCAGTTACTCTCTTCTCCGCATAGCCTGTTCCCGGTATGTCGGGGCGAGCTGGATGAAATTATCGGTATCGTTCGGGCGAAAGAGTTGCTGGTGGCGCTGGAAGAGGGCGCGGACGTTGCGGCTATCGCCGCGTCTTCTCCGGCGATAGTGGTGCCGGAAACGCTTGATCCTATCAATCTGTTAGGCGTTTTGCGTCGCGCGCGCGGCAGTTTCGTTATCGTCACGAACGAGTTCGGCGTGGTGCAGGGGCTGGTTACGCCGCTGGATGTGCTGGAAGCGATTGCCGGTGAGTTCCCGGATGCCGATGAAACGCCGGAAATCGTTGCCGATGCCGAGGGCTGGATAGTGAAGGGCGGCACCGATCTCCATGCGCTACAGCAGGCGCTGGAAGTTGACCATCTGGTGAACGAAGAGGGCGATATTGCGACGGTCGCGGGGTTAGTGATCGCCGCTAATGGCCATATTCCTCGTGTAGGCGATGTCATTGATGTTCCGCCACTGCGGATCACCATTGTCGAGGCCAACGACTACCGTGTCGATCTGGTTCGGATTGTTAAAGAACAGCCTACCCACGACGAAGAGGAATAACGTCACACGCAGGAATCAAGTCTATAGATGCGGCATCGCGGACATAATCTGTCCGTTATGCCGGGCGGGCGGCGGCGCGCTGCCCGCCAGCCACTGTGGAAATTCGCTAATGGGCATCGGCTTCGCATAGAGATAGCCCTGTAACATTTGCACGCCATGCTGGCGCAAATGCTGTGCCTGCGTCTGGTTTTCGACCCCTTCCGCCACCAGTTCAATATTCAGTCTTTGCCCCAGCGCGATAATAATATCGGTCACCGTTGAATTGACCGCATCGGTACCGATGGCGGCGGTGAAGGATTTATCGATTTTCAAAATATCCGGCCGCAGTTTTTCCAGCCAGGAGAGCGAGCTGTTTCCTGTGCCAAAATCATCGATGGCTAACTTGACACCTTTACGATGCAGCTCGCGCATCAGGCGGTAATCAACGTCAAGCAACGCGTCGCGTTCCGTGAGCTCCAGCACCAGTTGCTGAACAGGTTCCGCACTAAACCAGTACTGATTAAGATCTTTGAGAAGCACGCCGTGTCGGAAATGGCTTGCCGCCACATTGATGCCGATATGAAACTGATGGTTGATGGGGAAGTAGTGCCGCTGCCGAATGGTTTCCGCAATCACATAGCGGGTCAGCGGCGCTATCAGGTTATGCTCCTCGGCGATAGGAATAAAAACATCCGGTGAGATCCAGCCCTGGCGAGGGTTGTTCCAGCGTAACAGGATCTCAACGCCGGTACACTGTTGCGTGCGGGCATTAAGCAACGGCTGACAAAATAGCTCAAACTCCCGTTCGGCAAGGGCCAGATTAATCTCCCAGGAAAAGCTCATTCTGCTGGCCGTCGCCAGCCAGGCGATATAACCGATCAACAGGCTAAGCAATACGGCCAGCGGTAACTGTGTCGGGAGATGTTTGAACGCCAGTACGCCTGCCGACGGCCCGCTGACGCTGATAGTAAAAGGGAAATGCCGCGATGAAAGCTGGTAACGCTCTTCATCTTTTTTTAATTCCGGAAGAGTATCGACCACGCCCCGACCATATAACAGGTGCCGTTTGCCGACCGTCAGGCTGGCGCTGGTAATTTGCGGCTGCTGCGGCTCAAGTAGCATGGTCGTCAGCAAGCCAATATTCACAATTTCCATCACGCCATCCTGGCCATCGGCAGAGGCGGGATACCACTGAATGAGAATCGGGCTTCCCTTGAGTAACGATTGGTCCGTGGAAAGTAGCAGCAGATCGCCAGCTGCGGGAAGATCGGGCTGAAGCTGGCGTATGGGAGTATTGCGGGCGCCAAAAATGCTTGAGCAGTAGAGAATTCCCTCTTTTACCAGCCCGATAGAACGAATGGTTTGCAGGCGGGCGGCTTGCTTACGCAACGGCAAATGTGCGGTCGCGCACGGAAGCTCAAGTAAGGGTAGCAGTATGTTTCGTCCGACCAGGAGAGGATGCAGCACATTATCCAGCGCATCAACGGCATGATTCGCAAATGCAACCGTGCGATGGTGATTTAAGTTCCGCTCCGAAATAAATCGGATGCTCAGCGTAAGAATGAGCGTGACCAGTGCACAAATCGTGCAAACAATGAAACGATTACGGCGATAATGATTGATGATCCGTTGTGCTGTTTGCATGCGGGCCGCCCAATAAGCGTTGGCGACAAAAGCCAACCGCGACACAGCAAGTGTAGTGGGGAAACGTGGAGTCGACGAGGAAGAGATAAAAATTTCGCCCATCCGTAGCAGATGGGCGAAGGGAGGGGAAACGGCGTTTAATCACACTGGACTTTAATGGCCAACCCGCCGCGCGATGTTTCGCGGTATTTTGCGTTCATGTCTTTTCCGGTCTCGTACATCGTTTCGATGACTTTATCCAGCGAGACGCGCGGCGCGCTGGTTCGACGCATGGCCATACGCGCAGCGTTAATCGCTTTAACCGAAGCAATGGCGTTACGCTCGATACACGGCACCTGCACCTGACCGGCAACCGGGTCGCAGGTCAGCCCCAGGTTATGCTCCATGCCGATTTCAGCGGCAACGCAAACCTGTTCCGGGCTGGCGCCCAACAGTTCAGCAAGGCCTGCCGCCGCCATCGAACAGGCGACCCCGACTTCACCCTGACAGCCGACTTCCGCGCCGGAAATAGACGCGTTCATCTTATACAGCGCGCCAATAGCGCCTGCCGCCAGGAAGTAGCGGGTGTAAATATCCGGGCTGACAGACTCAATAAAATGGTCGTAGTAAGCCAGTACCGCAGGAACGATGCCGCACGCGCCGTTGGTTGGCGCCGTCACGACGCGACCGCCTGCGGCGTTCTCTTCGTTCACCGCCAGAGCAAACATGTTCACCCAGTCAATGACGTTCATCGGATCGCTGGAAAGCTTATCGCTGGAAACCAGCATACGACGCAGCGCGGAGGCGCGACGCGGTACGCGCAGCGGCCCCGGCAGCACGCCTTCGGTATTCATACCGCGATCAATACAGGCCTGCATGGTCTGCCAGACGTGACCGAAATACTCTTCAATCTCTTTCTTGCTATGCAACGCCAGTTCGTTTTGCATCACCATGCCGGAGAGTGAAAGGCCGGTGCTGTTGCAATACTCCAGCATTTCTTTCGCCGATTTAAACGGATAAGGTACAGTAACCTCATTCGTCGCTTCCTGGCCGAAATGCGCTTCATCAACGATAAAGCCGCCGCCGATGGAATAGTACGTCTTGCTATAAATGACCGTGTCGTCATGCCAGGCGTGGATCTGCATCCCGTTTTCATGCAGCGGCAAATTGCCGTTGTGAAAACGCATTCCGTCATCTTTCGGGAAGTCGACTTCGTGACGTCCCTGGGCCAGTAACAGACGCTCGCGCGTTTCGACGTCGCGAATAAAACCGGGGATACTATCAATATCCACGGTAGCGGGTTCATTACCCGCCAGACCCATAATAATGGCGATATCGGTATGGTGACCTTTCCCCGTCAGCGACAGCGAGCCGTAGACATCGACAGCGACGCGGGTAACGTTATCCAGTAATCCTTTTTCGACCAGGTCATCGACGAACTGTTTACCGGCCTTCATCGGGCCAACAGTGTGGGAAGAGGAGGGACCAATCCCTACCTTAAACATGTCGAATAGGCTAATCACGATAATACTCCTGACAGGGCAACCGGGGCTTCCGGTTACGATGTTATAACTGCGCATAGTGTAAGAGGGAACGCTGGCATCAGCTTAACTATTCACATGAATTAAACTAATGAATAACCGCGTTTTTACTAATATTGCGACAGTAATCTCAAGTCGTGTCTTACGCGCGTAAAGTTAAGTATATACACGTTGTCCTTCAGGCTGCCTCTTTGGGGGAGGCGATTGTTACCGCCTTGAGGCAACGTGAATGGCGTTGTGTACAGTCAGGGCTTTACGCCGATTTGCAGCGCCAGCTCACGAAGAATGTTTGCGGTCATGCCCCAGACGAAATAATGCTCATACCAGGAGAGCCATACGCGGTGCGAATTGCCGCGACGGTAAATATCAAGCGGATGATATCGACCCAGTTGCAACGCTTGCGCCAGCGGCATTTCAAACACCGCAGACACTTCATCTTCACTGGCGCGCCAGGGGAGATTTGGCGGAATAATGCCGACCACCGGGGTGACCTGAAAACCGGTCACGCTGTCTACCGGCGGTAAAACGCCAATCACTTCCACGGCTTGCGGCGGGATGGCGACTTCCTCCTGCGCTTCGCGAAGCGCTGCGGCGATAAGCGAAGCATCGGTACTGTCCACGGCCCCGCCGGGAAAGGCGACCTGTCCGGCGTGTTTGCGCAAATGAATAGCCCGCTGGGTCAACAGCAGCCCCGGCTGGGGGCGGCGAACCACAGGGATCAGTACGGCGGCCTGACGTTGGTTCAACGTTTCATGAGTCATCTGCGGGCGCAAAAGCTGAAAGCGCGATAAGAAATGATCGAGCGTCAGACGGCTGGTATCCACGTATTAGTTCTCCAGTGGGTGCAGGATACGATTAACTTTATCAAAAGTTTCCTGATATTCCGCTTCTTCGTTGCTATCGGCCACGATACCGCCGCCGGCTGAGCAATAGAGTTGGCCCTGCGTTGCCGTGACGGTGCGGATAGTAATACTGGTATCCATCTTGCCGCAGAAACTCAGATAACCGATGCTACCGCACCAGGCGTTGCGTCGCTGCGGCTCCAGTTCGTCGATAATTTCCATCGCCCGCACTTTAGGCGCGCCGGTAATGGAGCCGCCGGGGAAAGCCGCGCGCAGCAGGTCGGTAGCATGAAGCGAGTCCGGTAAACGGGCGGTAATGGTGCTAACCAGATGGTGAACGGCAGGAAATGGTTCGACGACGAACAGTTCCGGCACTTTCACCGAACCCGGTACGGCGACCCGGCCAATGTCGTTACGCATCAAATCGACGATCATCAAATTTTCAGCGCGATCTTTCATTGAGTTGGCCAGTTTCTGCGCCTGCTGACGATCCGCCTGCGGATCGTTAAGCCGTGGAAGCGTACCTTTGATCGGGCGCGTCTGAATATGACCATTCTCCAGTTGGATAAAACGCTCGGGAGAAAGGCTCAATATGGCGCCGTCATGTAAACGAAGAAAGGCGCTGAACGGGGCGCGATTTGCGCGGTTAAGGCGTTCGAAAGCCTGCCACTCATCACCCTCGTAGCTCGCCTGAAAACGCTGGGAAAGATTGACCTGATAGCAGTCCCCGCTGTGCAGCCAGGCCTGCACCTGACGAAACTTCTCGCCATACTCGCAACGCGTCATATTGGATTGCCAGGCTGAGGTAAGCCTGAAGGGCGTGCGGGTCGGCGCGCGCTGGCTGGTGAGCCAGCGATATCGGGCGTCTGCATCGTGATAGCTTATCAGCGACACTACCTGTTTATGGTGATCGACAATCAGCGCCCAGTCGTAAAGGCCAATCGCCATATCGGGTAAAACGATATCGCGCGCGGCAGTATCGGGCAGAATTTCGAAACGCCGCCCTAAATCGTAACCAAACAGACCCAGCGCGCCGCCCTGAAAGGGTAAGTCAGGGTCAGGCTGAGGATGAAAAGGCAGCGCCTCCAGTTGAGTCTGCAAAACGTGTAACGGATCGTCGAGAGTGACGGTAGTCGTGCGCGCAGTACATACCGTGGTTTCCTGGGCGCGCGTGGTCAGTGTGGTGACAGGATCGGCGACCAGAATATCAAAGCGGTTATAGGGATGAATAGCATCACCTGAATGCAGCAGCATCGCCCAGGGCAAATGGTTTACGGGCGCAAAATAGTGTTCAGCGGCGTCCGGACGCCAGGGTAAGGTGATAACAGTGGGAGATAACGTCTTCATCATTCCTGACTCGTTACAACACTACTGGCTTACCGCCGGGTAGCGTGAAATAATTAGCGCTAACAATTTAGCAGGAGTTAATCATGTTTGCAGGTTTACCTTCACTCAGTCATGAACAACAGCAAAAAGCCGTAGAACGTATCCAGGAATTGATGTCGCAAGGTATGAGTAGCGGAGAAGCGATTGCCCAGGTGGCGGGCGAACTTCGCGCCAACCATACCGGCGAACGGATAGTGGCGCGTTTTGAGGATGAAGACGAATAATCGGCTTATACCGCCGCGACAATCTTAATCTCAACTTTATATTTCGGATTCATCAACCCGGCCTGTACGGTACAGCGTACCGGCGCATGGCCTGCGACGACCCACGCATCCCACGCCTTATTCATGGCGGCAAAATCCGCTTTATCGCTCAGGAAAATAGTGGCATCCAGAATACGTGACTTACTGGAGCCCTGTTTTTCCAGCACCGCATCAATTTGCGCCAGAGTATTCGCCGTTTGCTCAAAAGCATTGGCGTCCAGGTTTTCCGGCACGCCGGTATACCACAGCGTATTATTGTAGATCACCACGTCTGACCAACGATCTTCGGCATCAATACGCACGATAGACATTACTTATTCCTCATTTGCTTTCCATTTGAATGGCTCAAGACTGCCACAATGTGGCGCCGCCGTCACCTCTGTAACTGGCGTAAGCCTTTCTACCCTGACATAATCCCTGTGCAAATTAACAGGGGGCAGTGTGACGGACGATTTTGCAGCAGATGGCCAACTGGCCAAAGCGATAACCGGCTTTAAACCGCGCGAACCACAGCGACAAATGGCGGTTGCCGTAACACAAGCGATTGAAAATGCGCAGCCTCTGGTTGTTGAAGCCGGCACCGGAACCGGGAAGACCTATGCTTACCTCGCTCCGGCGTTGCGCACCGGGAAAAAAGTCATTATTTCGACCGGGTCGAAAGCGTTGCAGGATCAACTCTACAGCCGCGATCTGCCGACGGTAGCAAAAGCGTTGGCGTTTACCGGTAAGACGGCCCTGTTGAAAGGACGTTCAAACTACCTCTGCCTGGAGCGGCTGGAACAACAAGCGCTGGCGGGCGGCGATTTACCGGTACAAACGTTAAGCGACGTGATATTGCTGCGCTCCTGGTCAAATCAGACGCGGGATGGCGATATCAGCACCTGCGTCAGCGTGGCGGAGGATTCCCAGGCCTGGCCGCTGGTCACCAGTACCAACGACAACTGCCTTGGCAGCGATTGCCCGCTCTACAAAGAGTGCTTTGTGGTGAAAGCGCGTAAAAAGGCGATGGACGCGGATGTGGTGATTGTAAACCACCACCTTTTTCTTGCGGATATGGTGGTTAAAGAGAGCGGGTTTGGCGAACTTATCCCTCAGGCTGAAGTAATGATCTTCGATGAAGCCCACCAACTGCCTGACATCGCCAGCCAGTATTTCGGACAATCGCTCTCCAGCCGTCAGTTGCTGGATTTAGCAAAAGACATCACCATCGCCTACCGGACGGAACTGAAAGACACTCAACAGTTGCAAAAATGCGCCGATCGCCTTGCCCAGAGCGCCCAGGATTTTCGTCTGCAACTGGGGGAGCCCGGCTACCGGGGGAATTTGCGTGAACTGTTAGCCGACCCACGTATCCAACGGGCATTTTTACTGCTGGATGATACGCTGGAGCTTTGTTACGACGTGGCGAAGCTGTCGCTGGGCCGTTCGGCGCTGCTGGATGCGGCTTTTGAACGCGCCACGCTTTACCGTTCACGGCTGAAACGCTTAAAAGAGATCAATCAGCCGGGATACAGCTACTGGTATGAGTGCACCTCGCGCCATTTCACCCTGGCGCTGACGCCGCTCACCGTGGCGGACAAATTCAAAGAGGTGATGGAACAGAAGCCCGGTAGCTGGATTTTTACCTCGGCCACGTTATCGGTAAATGATGATCTCCACCACTTTACCGCCCGTCTGGGAATTGAACAGGCAGAATCCATGCTGCTGCCCAGCCCATTCGACTATACGCGCCAGGCGTTACTCTGCGTACCGCGTAACCTACCGCAAACCAACCAGCCCGGCGCGGCGCGACAGTTGGCGGCTATGCTCAGGCCGATTATCGAAGCCAATAACGGGCGATGTTTTATGCTGTGCACCTCGCACGCCATGATGCGCGATCTGGCGGAGCAGTTTCGCGCCACCATGACGCTGCCGGTATTGTTGCAAGGGGAAACCAGTAAAGGCCAACTGTTACAGCAATTTGTTAGCGCCGGCAACGCGCTGCTCGTCGCCACCAGCAGCTTCTGGGAAGGGGTGGACGTGCGCGGCGATACGTTATCGTTGGTGATTATCGACAAATTGCCGTTTACCTCCCCGGACGACCCGCTGTTAAAAGCGCGAATGGAAGACTGTCGTTTGCGCGGCGGCGATCCGTTTGATGAGGTTCAACTGCCCGATGCGGTGATTACGCTGAAGCAGGGGGTGGGGCGGCTAATTCGCGATGCGGACGATCGCGGGGTGTTAGTGATTTGTGATAACCGGCTAGTGATGCGGCCCTATGGCGCCACGTTTCTCGCCAGCCTGCCTCCTGCGCCGCGCACGCGTGATATCGCCCGTGCCGTTCGCTTTCTTGCGATTCCATCCGCCGAGTAATTTGTTACGGAGTATGGTAAGATGCGCGCTATTTTATTGATCTAAGCACGAAACCTCATGCGAATTCTGGCTATCGATACCGCCACAGAGGCCTGTTCTGTCGCCCTGTGGAACAACGGTACTATCAATGCTCACTTTGAGCTTTGTCCACGAGAACACACTCAACGTATCCTGCCCATGGTGCAGGAGATTCTGGCCGCCAGCGGCGCCTCGCTCAATGAGATAGATGCGCTGGCGTTTGGGCGCGGTCCGGGCAGCTTTACCGGCGTGCGTATCGGCATTGGTATTGCGCAAGGGCTGGCGTTAGGGGCAAATCTGCCGATGATCGGTGTTTCGACGCTTGCCACGATGGCGCAGGGCGCGTGGCGTAAAACCGGCGCGACCCGCGTACTCGCCGCGATTGACGCGCGGATGGGCGAAGTGTACTGGGCGGAATACCAGCGTGATGCGCAGGGCGTCTGGCAGGGCGAAGAGACGGAAGCGGTGCTGAAACCGGAACGGGTCGGCGAGCGGTTGAAACAGCTTTCCGGCGAGTGGGCGACCGTAGGAACGGGTTGGTCCGCGTGGCCCGATCTGGCGAAGGAGTGCGGCCTGACGCTTCATGATGGGGAAGTGTCGCTCCCGGCAGCGGAAGATATGTTGCCCATCGCCAGTCAAAAGCTGGCGGCAGGAGAGACCGTTGCCGTGGAACATGCCGAGCCGGTTTATTTGCGTAACGAAGTGGCGTGGAAGAAACTTCCCGGTAAAGAATGACTCTCACTACTATTACCCCCCATACTTTATGCTGTGGGGTGGAATAGAGGTCGAGAAAAAGGAGTCGCATCATGGCGGTTCAAAAACGGTTAATAAAAGGGGCGCTGGCGTGCGCTTTTGCGCTTATGCTGAGCGGTTGCGTGACTATCCCGGATGCCATTAAAGGTTCGAGTCCAACGCCACAGCAGGATTTGGTGCGGGTGATGAATGCGCCGCAGCTCTATATCGGGCAAGAGGCGCGTTTTGGCGGCAAAGTTGTGGCGGTACAAAATCAGCAGGGAAAAACCCGGCTTGAAATCGCGACCGTACCGCTCGACAGCGGCGCGCGTCCTGTTCTGGGCGAAGCCTCGCGCGGCAGAATTTTTGCCGATGTGAACGGTTTTCTGGACCCGGTGGACTTCCGTGGCCAGTTAGTTACCGTTGTCGGCCCGATAACCGGCACGGTTGACGGTAAAATCGGCAATACGCCGTATAAATTTATGCTGATGCAGGCTACCGGCTATAAACGCTGGCATCTTGTTCAGCAGGTCGTCATGCCTCCACAGCCGATCGATCCGTGGTTTTACGGCGGACGCGCCTGGCCTTATGGCTATGGCGGTTGGGGATGGTATAACCCTGGACCCGCAGAGGTTCAGACGATAGTAACAGAGTAACCCTTTGTTTTATCAATAAAAGAAACAGCGGCTGGTCCGCTGTTTCTGCATTCATAGAGACATAATAAAAATAAATAGTGACGCGCTTCGCAACCTTTCAGTTGCGTAATTAATAAACTGGTACGCTGAGTTAATATAATGTTAACGACTTGTTTATTAACTGGGGTTGTGATGACGACGAACACTCATTTTAGAGGTGATGCATTGAAGAAGGTTTGGCTTAACCGTTATCCTGCTGATGTTCCGGCGGAGATCAACCCTGACCGTTATCAATCCCTGGTTGAACTGTTTGAACATGCGGCGACGCGCTATGCCGATCAGCCTGCGTTCGTCAATATGGGGGAGGTAATGACCTTCCGCAAATTAGAAGAACGTAGTCGGGCATTTGCGGCTTATTTACAACAAGGGCTGGGACTCAAAAAAGGCGACCGTGTGGCGCTGATGATGCCAAACCTGTTGCAGTATCCTGTCGCGCTATTTGGTATTTTACGCGCCGGCATGATTGTGGTGAACGTTAACCCGCTTTACACGCCGCGCGAACTTGAGCATCAGCTTAACGATAGCGGCGCGGCGGCAATCATTATTGTTTCTAACTTTGCCCATACGCTGGAAAAAGTGGTCGAGAAAACGTCGGTACAGCACGTTATTCTGACGCGGATGGGCGACCAGCTTTCTACCGCCAAAGGTACGGTTGTTAACTTTGTCGTGAAATACATCAAGCGTCTGGTGCCAAAATACCACTTGCCAGATGCGATCTCGTTTCGCAGCGCGCTACAGCATGGCTACCGTATGCAGTATGTCAAACCCGAGGTTGTCGCTGAAGATCTGGCTTTCCTGCAATATACCGGCGGTACGACGGGCGTAGCGAAAGGCGCGATGTTGACCCACCGCAATATGCTGGCGAATCTGGAGCAGGTGAAAGCGACCTATGGGCCGCTGCTGCACCCGGGGAAAGAGCTGGTAGTGACCGCGCTGCCGCTGTATCACATTTTTGCCTTAACCATGAACTGTCTGCTTTTTATCGAGTTGGGTGGGCAAAACCTGCTGATTACCAATCCGCGTGATATCCCCGGCCTGGTCAAGGAGCTGGCGAAATATCCATTTACGGCGATGACTGGCGTTAATACGCTATTCAACGCTCTGCTCAATAATAAAGAGTTTCAACAGCTGGATTTTTCTTCGCTGCATCTGTCAGCCGGCGGCGGGATGCCGGTGCAAAATGTCGTTGCGGAACGTTGGGTAAAGCTGACCGGGCAATACCTGCTGGAAGGCTACGGGCTGACCGAGTGCGCCCCGCTGGTGAGCGTCAACCCGCATGATATTGATTATCACAGCGGCAGTATCGGCCTGCCAGTACCTTCAACAGAAGCCAAACTGGTGGATGACGATGACAACGAAGTCGCGCCGGGTGAGGCCGGAGAGCTTTGCGTGAAAGGCCCGCAGGTTATGCTGGGATACTGGCAGCGTCCTGACGCGACGGATGAAATCATTAAAGATGGCTGGCTGCATACGGGCGATATTGCGGTTATGGATGAAGACGGCTTTCTGCGGATTGTCGATCGTAAGAAAGATATGATTCTGGTTTCTGGTTTCAACGTTTATCCAAACGAAATTGAAGATGTGGTGATGCAGCATTCTGGCGTGCAGGAAGTCGCGGCGGTTGGCGTGCCTTCCGGTAGTAGCGGCGAAGCGGTGAAGCTTTTTGTGGTTAAGAAAGATCCGGCATTGACTGACGATGCGTTGATCACCTTCTGCCGTCGCCATCTGACCGGATATAAGGTGCCCAAACAGGTCGAGTTTCGCGAGGAATTACCAAAATCTAACGTTGGGAAAATTTTACGACGAGAACTGCGTGACGAAGCCCGTGGCAAAGTAGACAATAAAGCCTGAGCGTTAAGTCAGCTAACGAGAGACGCCGGTTAAGCCGGCGTTTTTTTTGGCGCGAACCAAAGAGAACACGATTTGAATTACCAAATGATTGAAACGGACGATGCGCTGGCGAGCCTGTGTGAAGCTGTCCGCGCATGTCCGGCTATTGCTTTAGATACGGAATTTGTCCGTACCCGCACCTATTACCCGCAGTTAGGATTGATCCAGTTATTTGACGGGGCAAATGTCGCCCTGATCGATCCGCTCGGCATCAGCGACTGGTCGCCGTTAAAAGCGGTGTTGCGCGATACGGGAATCACCAAATTTCTGCACGCGGGTAGCGAAGATCTGGAAGTATTTCTGAATGCGTTTGGCGAACTGCCGGAACCCCTGATTGATACGCAAATTCTGGCGGCGTTTTGCGGGCGTCCGCTGTCGTGGGGGTTTGCGTCGATGGTAGAAGAGTATACGGGCGTGGCGCTGGATAAAAGCGAATCTCGTACCGACTGGTTAGCCCGGCCTTTAAGCGAGCGTCAGTGTGAATACGCGGCGGCGGATGTCTGGTATCTGTTACCGATCGCTAAAAAGCTGATGATTGAAACTGAAGCCGCAGGATGGCTGCCTGCCGCGCTTGATGAATGCCGATTGATGCAGCAGCGTCGTCAGGAGATTCAGGCACCGGAAGAAGCATGGCGGGATATCACTAATGCCTGGCAACTGCGTACCCGCCAGTTAGCCTGTCTGCAACTTTTAGCTGACTGGCGGCTACGTAAGGCGCGTGAGCGCGATATGGCGGTGAACTTTGTTGTGCGTGAAGAAAACCTGTGGGCGGTCGCGCGTTATATGCCGGGCAGTCTCGGTGAGCTGGATAGCCTGGGGCTTTCCGGCAGCGAGATTCGTTTTCACGGCAAGACGTTGATATCGCTGGTGGCGAAAGCACAGGCGTTACCGGAAGAGGCATTGCCGGAGCCCCTGTTGAATCTGATGGACATGCCGGGCTATCGCAAAGCGTTTAAGGCCATCAAAGCGCTGGTGGCGGAGGTGAGCGCGTCGCATCACGTCAGCGGCGAGCTACTGGCATCGCGTCGGCAGATTAATCAGTTACTTAACTGGCACTGGAAATTAAAACCGCAAAATGGGCAACCGGAATTGATTTCCGGCTGGCGCGCCGAACTGATGGCGGAGAAGTTAACTCTTCTGTTGCAGGAGTATCCGCGTTAACGACGGTAATTGCCGGGAAAACGGCCAGTGAAATAAATGTCCGTATTCGGAATAATGTAAAAAAATAAAAAAGGCAGATTCTTCTGCCTTTTTTAATCCAGGAATTTTCCCATAAAAGAGCTTATTTTGACTCTTCGGCTTCCGGCAGCGTTACGTTAAGTTCAAGGATGGAGATATCACCATCTTTTTGCTCAAGCTGGACGGTAACCATTTCCGGATCGATTTGTACGTATTTACAAATGACCTCAAGAATATCTTTACGTAACTGCGGTAAATAATGCGGTTCGGCATCGCTACGGCGACGTTCCGCGACAATGATTTGCAACCGCTCTTTTGCAATATTAGCGGTACTCTTTTTCCGCGAGAGAAAAAAATCCAGTAATGCCATAATTTATCCTCCGAACAGGCGTTTGAGGAAACCTTTCTTCTCTTCTTCAATGAAGCGGAAAGGACGTTCTTCTCCCAACAGACGATCTACGGTATCTGCATAGGCTTTACCCGCATCCGCAGTGGCGTCAAGAATCACCGGTTCGCCCTGGTTAGATGCGCGCAGTACGGATTGATCTTCCGGGATCACCCCGACGAGTTTAATACGCAGAATCTCCAGTACATCTTCCATGCTGAGCATGTCGCCTTTATTGACGCGGCCTGGATTGTAGCGCGTCAACAGGAGATGTTCTTTAATCGGTTCTTCGCCATTTTCTGCGCGACGAGATTTCGATGCCAGAATACCCAGAATGCGGTCCGAGTCACGGACAGAAGAGACTTCCGGGTTAGTCGTGATGATCGCTTCATCGGCAAAATAGAGCGCCATCAGCGCCCCGGTTTCGATACCCGCCGGCGAGTCGCAAACGATGAACTCAAAGTCCATTGCTTTCAGTGAGTCCAGTACCTTAGCGACGCCTTCGCGCGTTAGCGCGTCTTTATCCCGGGTCTGCGACGCCGGAAGAATGAAGAGATTTTCAGTACGCTTATCTTTGATCAGCGCCTGATTCAGTGTCGCATCGCCCTGAATGACGTTTACAAAATCGTAAACGACACGACGTTCGCACCCCATAATCAGATCGAGGTTACGCAGTCCGATATCAAAATCAATGACGACAGTTTTCTTTCCCTTCTGGGCCAAACCTGTAGCGATGGCCGCGCTGGAGGTGGTCTTGCCAACGCCCCCTTTACCCGAAGTAACAACAATAATGCGTGCCATAAAAATTCCTTGTTAAAAAGGGATCAATTCAACGGTTGAACTGTCAAAGCGTTGTCTGCTAAACGCAGGCGCGCCGCTTTGCCATAAAATTCTGCTGGGATTTTATCACTCAGCCAGTAAACACCTGCGATAGAGACCAGTTCTGCCGTCAGATGGGTACAAAAAATTTGCGCTTCCCGATCGCCGCTCGCCCCTGCCAGCGCGCGACCTCTCATCATGCCATAGACATGGATATTGCCGTCAGCGATAAGCTCTGCGCCAGCGCTGACGTGACTTGTAACAATCAGATCACATTGTGGAGCATAAATGCGCTGACCGGAACGAACCGGAACATCAATTAATCGCGTTTTTGTGATGGGATTAGCGTTTTGCGGCGGTTCGCTGGGCGTTGCCGGCTCAACGGGCGCAGGCCGAACCGCTTTCTCTTTACCTTCAGTCAGTAAAGGAAGACCCATCCGATCGATTTCTACTTTCAGGCTGGCGTCTTTACAGCCGCTCACGCCGATAATGCGTAAGCCGGTTGAGGTCACGATCTTATGCAATTCCGGCCAGTTTACCGGGCTTTCAAGACCGCTAACGTTAATAACGACAGGGGCGTGTTTTAAAAACGCAGGAGCCTGCGCTATTTTGTCTTCTAACGCCTGACGAATAACCTCTGGTTCCGCTTCATGCAAATGAACCACTGATAAGGTGAAGCTACTGCCTTTAAGCTCGATTGGCGTGTTTGACATCCTGGCCTTACTCAATTTGCTATTTATCATCTCCGATACGGAGTGATATTCCGAAGTCCAGAAGGCATGTTATAGTCACTATTATATTGAGGCAAGTCACCATCCCGTTAATTCAGAGTAAAAGTATGTTTTGTGTGATCTATAGAAGTAGCAAGCGCGATCAAACCTATTTGTATGTCGAAAAAAAAGACGATTTTTCGCGGGTGCCTGAAGCGTTGATGAAAGGATTCGGTCAACCGCAGTTAGCGATGATGCTGCCGCTTGATGGACGTAAAAAATTAGTCAATGCCGAGCTCGAAAAAGTAAAACAGGCGTTAAGCGAGCAGGGCTATTATTTACAATTGCCGCCGCCGCCGGAAGATTTGCTGAAACAACATCTTTCTTCGGTAGGACAAAATACGTCGCCCGCTGACCGTTAAACGGTATTCGGCGCCGCGCCTGAATTCCATCATGATCTTAGGGGAAAATATGTATCAACATCGTAACTGGCAAGGCGCCTTGCTTGATTACCCGGTAAGTAAAGTGGTCTGCGTGGGCAGTAATTACGCAAATCACATCAAGGAGATGGGCAGCGCGACGCCGGAAGAACCCGTGCTTTTTATCAAGCCGGAAACCGCATTGTGTGATATTCGCCAGCCGCTGGCGATTCCGGTGGATATGGGCGCTGTTCATCATGAAGTTGAGCTTGCCGTGCTGATTGGCGCAACGCTCCGCCAGGCGACCGAAGATCATGTACGTAAAGCGATAGCTGGTTATGGCGTGGCGCTTGATTTAACCCTGCGCGATATTCAAGGGAAAATGAAAAAGGCCGGACAGCCCTGGGAAAAAGCCAAAGGTTTTGATAACGCATGTCCGATTTCAGGCTTCATCCCTGTCGCGGCCTTCTGCGGCGATCCGCAAAATACGGTTATCGGACTTAACGTTAATGGCGAGGTTCGCCAGCAAGGGTCGACCGCGGATATGATTCATCCTATTGTGCCCCTTATCGCCTATATGAGCCGCTATTTTACGCTCAAAGCCGGGGACGTGGTGCTAACCGGCACGCCGGCAGGCGTGGGGCCATTATTAAGCGGCGATGAGCTGGACATTCGTTTTAATGACGAAACGTTGTCTACCCGCGTTCTGTAAAATCTGCTTGCCGCCTTCAGCGGCGGTAAAACTTGCATCTGCAGGCCAGACTGGTTATAAGGTGCAGCTTTAGTGCAATGGCGGATACTTTAATGAGCGATACACCTTTCTGGCAACGTAAAACCCTGGATGAAATGACCGATGCCGAGTGGGAGTCGCTGTGCGATGGCTGCGGTCAATGCTGCCTGCATAAGCTGATGGATGAAGATACAGATGAAATCTACTTCACCAACGTGGCGTGCAGGCAATTAAATATTAAAACGTGCCAGTGCCGTCATTATGAGCGCCGTTTTGAATTTGAACCCGACTGTATCAAACTCACTCGCGAAAACTTGCCAGACTTTGAATGGTTGCCGATGACCTGCGCCTACCGTTTGTTGGCGGAAGGTAAGCCCTTGCCGACGTGGCATCCGCTGCTGACTGGATCGAAAGCCGCTATGCATGGCGAGCGAATTTCTGTCCGTCATATCGCGGTTAAAGAATCTGAAGTACGGGACTGGCAGGATCATATTTTAAATAAACCGTCGTGGGCAGAATAAGTCTTCGACAAAACGGCTGATTGTTTACAATTCTTTAATTTACGCCGGGCGGCCCCTGAAATCAGGAATTGCGTGCAAATTCCGTCACCTGGCGTTATCACCGCCTTCTATTCCTCCCTCACGCGCCTTGTCGCTGCGCTCGCGCACGTATGGCGGCGACTCTATACTTTCAAAGCAGTATATCGCTGCCTATCCTGAGGAGTTACCCCATGAATAACCAACCGTTGCGCGTTTCAAAGGATCAGCCCAGGAAGCCTGATAAGACACCCGAAGACGAAGGAAAAAATCCAAAGAAAAACCAAAAGTAGTGCTGTAGGGTATCTCTAATAACTATGGTTCGTTGGAGGCTTTATGTCTGAACGTCCTGATTTAGTCGATCCATTACCAGAGGATGAGCCGCTTCCTGGTGAAAATATTCCGGATACGCCAGAGGGAGACGATCCTCTCGACCCGGATACCCAGAATGAGGTTGAAGATCCTCGTAGATAGCGTCTTGTGCTATTAACCAACCGCCTGATGCACTGTTTGTGCCAGGCGGTTTTTTACATCTTCTAAAGCGAAACATCCTGATAATCCTCAGAAAGATAGCCTATAATTTTTTGTACGTTAAAATAGTAGCGCGTCCATGACGACACTGTCTTATTGCGCTTAGCCGTTTGCGAGTTCAAAGGAGGAAATCAATGAACAGCGAAGAGTTGACACATAAAGCAGAAGAGGAAATCGCGGCACTCATTAGCAAAAAGGTCGCCGAACTACGGAAGAAAACCGGGCAAGAGGTTTCCGAAATAGAGTTCGTGCCGCGAGAAACGATGAAAGGGCTTGAGGGATACCACGTTAAAATTAAACTACTCTAGCGTTTAATTAGCGCCATTAATCACCTGGCTACTGGGCGGGACCCGCCCAGTGGTGACTGGTTTACCGATGTCAGGCTTTTTTCTGTTGATACATTTCCTCGCCCTGATGGTCTTCCTCTACCCAAAAATGAATGTTGAACCGCGCATCATCGCTCAGCTCTACCCGATGCCAGTATTGCGGCGGACTGGTGGCGAATTGCCCGGCATTAATCACCACTTTCACTTCTGGTTCTGTCGCGGTTTCATTCGCAAAGCCATAGTAGGTCACGGTGCCTTCCATCACGCAGAGTTGTCCGAAAACGCCTGCCGCTGTGTTGTGATGAGAGAGCAGTGCCGCCGGAACATTCTCTTTGGTGAAAAAGGGGGTAGAGCGTTTAACTTTCCAGTTTGCCGGGATGCGTAAGTGGGACATAAGACATCTCCCTGATGTGGTGATTAAAAGATGCATTTAATATACACCTTTTAATCACTGGCAAACAACGCTTCGGGCAAAAAAAACGCTCCCGAAGGAGCGTGTGTATCAACGACCGAACAGGTCGCGTTTTTTAGGCTTAAATGCCTGGGCTATGACGACGGCTATCGCCACTACAAGATAAGCGGCAAAGATCCCCAACAGCCATTGCGGCATCTCCAGCGTTAAAAACGACCACTGGCGTTCGGCGCAATCACCGGATGCCACAAACACCTGCGGCAGCCATTTACCCAACGGCAACCAGTCTGGAAAGCGCGCCATAAAGTCACAGGTCATGAACGGCGAGGGATGCAACTGAATCATCGTATGTTCATACGCCAGTTGTAGACCCCGCCAGGCGCTGTAAATCCAGATAACCATCGCCACGTATCGCAGCGGCGTTTTCGGCGCTATTGCGCCGACCAGACCCGCGCCCATCACGCCAAACAGGGCGCAACGTTCGTAAATACATAGCACGCAAGGTTTAAGTAACATGACGTGCTGGAACCACAGCGCCACCATTTCCAGCGCCAGGGCGGTAAACGCCATCAGTAACCATGCGCCCCGACCCCGTGAGCACTGGTTTAAAAATCGCAACATAATAATTTCCCTGCAACATGCGTAGAGACCGCAGTGTAAACCAATTCAATTCGTGCGCCACTAGCGGGAAATGAAATAATGTGTAATTGGATAATTATCAGGCAAAAATCGGAGCCGGGCGGTGTATTGCCCGGCCAAACGTTACGAAAGCGTTGCTAACCATCCTGCCTGAGTCATCCATTCGGTGGCCGGCGCAAGAGTGAATTCGACGCACAGTAGCCCTATCAGGGTCAGTACGATAGTGTACGGTAACGCCATCCAGACCATACGGCCATAGGAGAGACGGATTAACGGCGCCAGCGCGGAGGTCAGCAGGAATAAGAATGCCGCCTGACCATTTGGCGTCGCTACCGATGGCAGGTTAGTACCGGTATTGATGGCCACAGCTAGCAGCTCAAACTGTTTTAAGCTGATTGCGCCGTTTTCCATTGCCGCCTTCGCTTCGTTGATATAAATGGTGCCGACAAAGACGTTATCTGAGATGGAAGACAACAGGCCGTTAAAGAGATAGAACAGCGTTAGCTGCGCGTGTTCAGAGGCTTGCAAGACGAACTGAATAATCGGCGCGAAAAGATGTTGATCGATAATAACCGCCACAATGGAGAAGAAAACGGTTAACAGCGCAGTAAACGGCAGCGACTCGGTAAACGCTTTGCCGATGGCGTGTTCATCGGTTACACCCGTTAACGCGGTGGCCAGAATAATGACCGACAGACCAATCAGTCCCACCTCCGCGAGATGGAGGGCGAGGGCGGTAACCAGCCAGACGCCAATAACCGCCTGGACTATTAGTTTAATTTTATCCTGGCGGGTGCGCTTCTTACGGCTTTGATCGTCGAATTGCTGTAAAACGTCGCGGACTTTTTCGGGCAACGTTTCGCCATAGCCAAACCAGCGCATTTTCTCGACCAGCATACAGGTTAACAGTCCACATACCAGTACCGGGACGGTGACAGGCGACATCCGCAAAAAGAAGTCGCCGAAATGCCAGCCAGCCGCTTTAGCGATGATCAGGTTTTGCGGCTCCCCGACCATGGTCATGACGCCGCCCAGCGCCGTCCCCACGCCTGCATGCATCATCAGACTACGCAAGAATCCGCGGAATTGCTCCAGCACCGTTTTGTAATGCGGATCGATATGGCTGTCGTCCAGCATATCGTTCTCTTCGCCGCGCGATGAGGCCACACGATGGTAAATCCCGTAAAAACCGACGGCGACGCTGATCACCACCGCAACGACGGTAAGCGCGTCAAGGAAAGCCGACAAGAATGCGGCGGCGACGCAAAAGGCCAGCGACAGAACCATCTTCGAGCGGATACTGAGTAACAGACGGGTAAAAATAAACAGCAATAACTGCTTCATAAAGTAGATGCCTGCCACCATAAACATCAGCAGCAGCAAGACTTCCAGGTTAGCGGCAACCTCTTCACGTACATGGGCGGCGCTGGTCATACCGATGATAACGGCTTCAATGGCCAGTAACCCGCCGGGCAGCAGGGGGTAACACTTTAACGCCATCGCCAGAGTGAAGATAAACTCTGCCACCAGCAGCCAACCGGCAATAAAGGGATTAGCTAAGAAAATGAATGGGTTAACAATTAAAAAGACAAGTAGTGCCAGTTTGTACCAGTCGGGCGACTGGCCTAAAAAGTTGCGCCACATGGCGCGACCCCATGAGATCTCCATGAAATTTTTCCTTACCTAGAAAAATGAAATAGCGTTTTTATGTTTAAACACAGAGAGTAGCGAGCGCGACGAATGCAAGCAAGTCCTTAACGATATTGGCAGGCGATATCAGAAATGGTGCCTTGATCCCCTTTTTCTTCATTGCGTCCGCTATCAGGTGTTACGCCCGTCTGGTATGATGAGTACAACTATGTTTTGCTGTGTAATGGAAATCTCACTATGGTCATTAAGGCGCAGAGCCCGGCGGGTTTCGCGGAAGAGTATATTATTGAAAGTATCTGGAATAACCGCTTTCCTCCTGGCACGATCTTACCGGCAGAACGAGAACTCTCCGAACTGATCGGCGTGACGCGCACGACATTACGCGAGGTGTTACAGCGGCTGGCGAGAGATGGCTGGCTGACCATTCAGCATGGCAAACCGACAAAGGTTAATAATTTTTGGGAAACGTCAGGGCTGAATATCCTTGAAACGCTGGCCCGCCTTGATCATGAAAGCGTTCCGCAACTGATCGACAATTTGTTGTCGGTGCGTACCAATATTTCTACTATCTTTATTCGTACCGCGTTGCGTCAACACCCGGATAAGGCGCAGGAAGTGCTGGCCACTGCCCACGAAGTGGCCGACCATGCCGATGCATTCGCCGATCTGGACTATAACATCTTTCGTGGTCTGGCATTTGCCTCCGGCAATCCTATTTACGGCTTGATCCTGAACGGCATGAAAGGGTTATACACCCGCATTGGTCGCCACTATTTCGCCAATCCGGAAGCGCGCAGTCTGGCACTGGGTTTCTATCATAAATTATCGTCGTTATGCGAGCAGGGCGCGCACGACCAGGTGTATGAAACGGTGCGGCGTTACGGGCATGACAGCGGCGAGATTTGGCATCGGATGCAGAAAAATCTGCCCGGCGATTTAGCGATTCAGGGACGATAATCCCGCGATGCCCGGTAGGCGCAAACACTACCGGGCAGCATCTCGATTACAGCGTGTTCATGCGCGGCGGACAACGCTCCAGCAGTTCTACGCTGCCATCCTCATTTTGTTGCTCCAGCATCACATCAAAGCCCCATAACCGATGCACATGTTTCAGCACCTCTTTGCGGCCTTTATCCAGCGGCGCGCGGTTATGCGGGATATAACGCAACGTCAGCGATCTGTCGCCGCGTAAATCCACATTCCAGACCTGAATATTCGGCTCCAGGTTGCTCAGATTATACTGTGACGACAGTTTTGATCGAATCTCCCGATAACCTTCTTCGTTATGAATGGCGGAGATCTCCAGATAATTATGCCTGTCATCATCAAGTACCGTGAAGAAACGGAAATCACGCATCACTTTTGGCGACAGGAACTGACTGATAAAGCTTTCATCTTTAAAATCGCGCATGGCGAAGTGCAGCGTTTCCAGCCAGTCGGAACCGGCAATATCCGGAAACCAGTATTTATCTTCATCCGTGGGCGACTGACAAATACGTTTGATATCCTGGAACATGGCAAAGCCGAGCGCATAGGGGTTAATTCCGCTATACCAGGGGCTATTATAGGGCGGCTGAAATACGACATTGGTATGGCTGTGTAAAAACTCCAGCATAAAGCGTTCCGTCACTTTGCCTTCATCATACAGATGGTTCAGGATGGTGTAGTGCCAGAAGGTCGCCCAGCCCTCGTTCATGACCTGCGTCTGTTTCTGCGGATAAAAATACTGGCTGACTTTACGCACGATGCGCAGAATTTCGCGCTGCCACGGCTCGAGCAACGGGGCGTTTTTCTCCATAAAATAGAGCAGGTTTTCCTGCGGTTCAGCAGGAAAGCGGCGTGCTTCGGCGACAGTTTTTTCTTCCTCGCGTTTTGGCAGCGTGCGCCACAGCATATTCACCTGGCTTTGTAGATACTCTTCCCGGCTTTTTTGTCGCGCTTTCTCTTCCTGCAACGAGATTTTCTGCGGGCGCTTATAGCGATCGACGCCGTAATTCATCAGCGCGTGGCAGGAGTCGAGCAGTTTTTCTACTTCATCCACTCCGTAGCATTCTTCACAGCGGGTAATGTAATTCCGGGCGAAAATCAGGTAATCGACGATAGAGCTGGCATCCGTCCAGCTCCGGAAGAGATAATTATTTTTAAAAAAGGAGTTGTGGCCGTAACAGGCGTGCGCCATGACCAGCGCCTGCATGGTGATGGTGTTTTCTTCCATCAGGTAGGCAATGCAGGGATTAGAGTTGATCACAATTTCATAAGCCAGTCCTTGTTGACCATGCTTATACAGACGTTCCGTCTCAATGAACTTTTTGCCAAACGACCAGTGCGGATAGTTGATCGGCATCCCGACGCTGGAGTAGGCGTCCATCATCTGTTCGGAAGTGATGACTTCAATTTGGTGCGGGTAAGTATCCAGTTGGTAGAGTTTCGCCACGCGGTCTATCTCTGCCAGATAGACATCCAGCAGATCAAATGTCCAGTCGGGTCCATCGCTCAAACGTGTGGTGTCCTTATTCATGGAATCAATCGTTGCCATTCGCGCACCCTCATTGTTGGCGACGCTCTCTGTATGGAGCGCCTCCTTTCAAGCATAGAACACCATGTTAAAAAACGACTTGATCGTGAAAACTTTTCTTTGCGATTTCCTCCAATCTGAACGGCAAAAAAACGGGTATTGGCATCATTTTATGCTGCATAGCCATGCCGCGTAGCAGGAGATCCCAAACCAGTGGGATCGCTTGTCTTTAGGGTATATGTGAAGCACGTCACCATAAAAAAGTCATATGTTGAATAATATTTTCATCTGGGTTATCAAGATGTAATCAGAAGATTGTTCTTTTACTATTAACGGAGTGGCTATGCGAGTTGTCATCCTGGGGAGTGGCGTAGTTGGCGTGACCAGCGCCTGGTATTTGAGTCAGGCGGGGCATGATGTCACCGTCATCGATCGCGAATCCGGCCCGGCGCAAGAAACCAGCGCGGCGAATGCCGGACAAATTTCACCGGGATATGCGGCGCCCTGGGCGGCCCCTGGCGTACCGCTGAAGGCGATAAAATGGATGTTCCAGCGCCATGCGCCGCTGGCGGTGCGTCTGGATGGCACCCCGTTTCAACTGAAGTGGATGTGGCAAATGCTGCGTAACTGCGATACCCGGCATTATATGGAAAATAAAGGCCGCATGGTGCGTCTGGCGGAATATAGTCGCGACTGTCTGAAAACGCTACGCGCCGCGACCGGTATCGAATATGAAGGCCGCCAGGGGGGAACGCTGCAACTCTTCCGCACCGCGCAACAGTATGAGAACGCCACCCGTGATATCGCCGTACTGGAAGATGCCGGGGTGCCGTATCAGCTCCTGGAAGCCAGCCGACTGGCGGAAGTTGAACCCGCTCTGGCTGAGGTTGCGCATAAATTAACCGGCGGACTGCGCTTACCGAATGATGAAACCGGGGACTGTCAGCTCTTTACCCAGCGTCTGGCGCGCATGGCGGAGCAGGCGGGCGTAACCTTTCGCTTTAATACTCCCGTGGAAAAATTACTGTACGAAAATGATCAGATTTACGGCGTGAAATGCGCCGATGAGATCATTAAAGCAGATGCGTATGTCATGGCGTTTGGATCGTATTCGACGGCGATGCTTAAAGGCATTGTTGATATCCCGGTGTATCCGCTGAAAGGCTATTCATTAACCATCCCAATCGTCGAGCCAGACGGCGCGCCGGTATCAACGATTCTTGATGAAACCTACAAAATCGCTATTACGCGTTTTGATAAGCGTATTCGCGTGGGGGGAATGGCGGAAATCGTGGGCTTTAATACCGACTTACTGCAACCGCGCCGCGAGACGCTGGAGATGGTTGTGCGCGATCTCTTTCCGCGCGGCGGTCATATTGAGCAGGCCACATTCTGGACCGGCCTGCGCCCCATGACGCCAGACGGCACGCCGGTAGTAGGACGCACCCGTTATAAAAATCTGTGGCTTAATACTGGACACGGCACGTTAGGCTGGACGATGGCCTGCGGTTCAGGCCAGTTGTTAAGCGATATCTTGTCGGGTCGTACGCCAGCGATACCCTACGACGATCTGAGCGTGGCGCGATACCGTTCCGATTTTACGCCCACCCGCCCGCAACGTTTGCATAGCGCGCATAACTGATAAAGGAAGTGAAATGACCCGCCCTATACAGGCCAGCCTTGATTTACAGGTAATGAAACAAAATTTGGCTATTGTGCGCCGGGCGGCCCCAGAGGCGCGCGTCTGGTCGGTAGTGAAAGCCAACGCCTACGGCCACGGTATTGAACGCGTCTGGAGCGCGCTGGGCGCCACAGATGGTTTCGCTATGCTCAACCTTGAAGAGGCGATTACCCTGCGTGAGCGCGGGTGGAAAGGGCCGATATTGATGCTGGAGGGGTTTTTCCATGCGCAAGACCTGGAGGCGTATGACACTTATCGGCTGACCACCTGCATCCACAATAACTGGCAGTTGAAAGCGCTGCAAAATGCGCGGCTTAACGCGCCGCTGGATATCTATGTCAAAGTCAACAGCGGCATGAACCGACTCGGTTTTCAGCCTGAGCGGGCGCAAACCGTCTGGCAGCAGTTGCGGGCAATGCGCAATGTCGGTGAAATGACCCTGATGTCACATTTTGCTCAGGCCGATCATCCGGAAGGTATCGGGGAGGCGATGAGGCGTATTGCGCTGGCGACAGAAGGCCTGCAGTGTGCATACTCGTTATCAAATTCGGCAGCGACGCTGTGGCATCCCCAGGCGCATTATGACTGGGTCAGGCCGGGCATTATTTTGTACGGCGCGTCGCCGTCAGGACAGTGGCGGGATATTGCCGATACCGGACTAAAACCCGTGATGACGCTGAGTAGCGAAATTATTGGCGTGCAGACGCTGAGCGCGGGTGAAAGGGTAGGCTATGGCGGAGGGTATTCTGTGACTCAGGAACAACGCATTGGCATCGTCGCGGCGGGTTATGCCGATGGCTATCCACGCCATGCGCCGACCGGGACGCCTGTGCTGGTGGACGGTATCCGTACCAGAACAGTAGGCACCGTTTCAATGGATATGCTGGCGGTGGATTTGACGCCGTGTCCGCAGGCGGGAATCGGCACGCCGGTTGAATTATGGGGCAAAGAAATTAAGGTCGATGATGTCGCCTCTGCGGCAGGCACGCTGGGCTATGAGCTACTGTGCGCCGTAGCGCCGCGCGTGCCGTTTGTGACAACGTAACCTGACTCAGGCTAAGGCGTCGACCGGTCCACCGGGGGCGGGTCGACGTTGTCCGACGACCTTATTCTGCTTCGTCTTCGGCGACGCGTACCCCAATCTTGCGTACCACGTTATCTTCTTTTTCAGCTACCGTCCAAATCATGCCGCCAAACTCCACCTGATCGCCGACGACCGGCGCAGCGCCCAGCAGCTGCTGTATGATTTCACCCAGGGTTTGTTGTTTATCCCGGTATTCCGTTCCTTCTTCCAGCCCGTAGATAAGCGCCACGTCGGCGAATTTCGCATTCGCTTCGAGGATAAAATCGCCAAAGAAACGCTGATCTAACGAAACCGGCGGCGACTGGCTAAACAATTTGCCCAGCGCTGGCAGATCGCGCTCCCGGCCAATCACGCAGAGTACGTCGCCTTCCTGCAGGCGAGTGCTACCCGTGGGGTGAAACAGTTCATTATTGCGAAATAGCGCGGCAATGCGGGTTTCGTTCGGCATATGCAGGTCGCGCAACGCCGCGCCGACGCACCATTTGTCGGCGCTCAACTGATAGATGAATTGTTCCCACGGATTATCAGGATGGATGTCAAGCCCCACGCGCGATACTGGCCAGCCAACCGGAGGCACGACCACTTTGGCTCTCTTCGCCGCCCATGACAGCGATGTTCCCTGCAGGAGCAGCGACACCAGTACCACAAAGAAAGCGACATTAAAGAACAGGCGAGCGTTTTCAAGCCCGGCCATCATCGGGAAAACGGCGAGAATAATCGGCACCGCGCCGCGCAGTCCGACCCAACTGATGAAAATGCGCTCCCGAAGATTGAAGCCGCGAAATGGCAGCAGGCCGGTAAACACCGACAGTGGGCGGGCGAAGAAAATCATCCAGATGGAGAGAATAAGCGCAGGGACGGCAATCGGCCACAGATCGGAAGGCGTCACCAGCAGCCCCAGAACCAGGAACATCGCGATCTGCGCCAGCCAGGCTAGTCCGTCAAAGTTTTGCAGGATGCCGTAACGGTTGCGAATCGGACGGTTTCCTAACAGGAATCCGCACAGATAGACCGCGAGAATGCCGCTGCCTTCAAGCGCGGTCGTCAAAGCAAAAATCAGAATACCGCCGCTGAGCGCCAACATCGGATACAGGCCGCTGGGCAGAGAAATACGGTTGATCATCTGCTGTAGCAGGTAACCGCCGCCCAGGCCAAAAACAATACCGAGACCGAACTGCTGGATAATATGGACGGCAAACATCCAGTCCAGACCGGTTTCATGTTTCTGGATCATCTCAATTAATGTAATGGTCAGAAAAACGGCCATCGGGTCGTTACTTCCCGATTCGATCTCCAGCGTGGAGCCTACACGTTCGTTTAGCCCTTTGCCGCCAAGCAGAGAAAAGACCGCCGCGGCGTCAGTGGAACCGACTATCGCGCCGATAAGCAGACCTTCGATAAGATCCAGATGAAACAGCCAGGCGGCCATCATACCTGTTAACCCCGACGTGATCAGCACGCCGAGCGTCGCCAGCGACAGCGCGGGGCCCAGCGCTACCCGGAAAGAGCTGGCCTGGGTGCGCATGCCGCCATCGAGTAAAATAATCGCCAGCGCCAGGTTACTGACCATATAAGCGAAAGGATAATTATCGAAAGGAATACCGCCAATGCCATCCACACCCGCTAACATCCCAATGGCGAGAAAAATGACCAGAATCGGGATACCCAGTCGCGATGAGAATGAACTTAACAGGATACTGCTGGTTACAAGGATGGAACCTAAAATAAATAGACTAATAATTGTTGCAGCATCCAACGTTTTATATCTCCTGACTCACACGACTTCGTATTATTTAACATTAACATAATAACGGCCAGGGCAGCGTTTTACTTAGCCTGTCGGGGACTTTTTTTACAATTGCAGCGTAGGATGTCCAGATAAAGTGAGTTGAGTCCCCTGGCGCGTATTTTTAAGCGTCGCGTTTGCCCCGATAGGGAGCGTCACCGTACGCTGTTCATGCCCGAAGTCGAGACCGGTAATCAGCGGAACGGACAGACGGGAACGTAAAAACGCGTAGACGCTCTCCAGAGAATAGCCGGCGTCATACTCGTTGGGCGCCGCGCCGCTAAAGCTGCCGAGAACGATGGCGCTCTGGCGGTTTAAAATTCCGGCGTACTCCAGTTGCAAAAGCATACGCTCCACCCGGAAAGGATGCTCATTGACATCTTCCAGCACTAAAATTCCTTTATCGATAGTCGGCATCCAGGGCGTACCGATAAGGGAAATCAACATCGCCAGATTTCCGCCCCATAAGGTGCCCTGTACGTCGCACTGAGGGCCGTCGCCTTGCCACTCTACGGTAAATTGCGCCTTGCGTAGCGCCAGCCAGAAATGTTGCTCGGTGAACGTATTCAGCGTTTCGGCGCCAAAATTTGCCGCCAGCATAGGACCGCTAAAGGTGATGACATTGGCCTGCGTCAGGAGTCCAGCCTGAATCGCCGTAAAATCGCTATGACCGCAAATCAGTAAGGGATCACGCTGTTGCCGGGAGGCGAGCGCCTGCCAGTCGATACGATCCAGCAAGCGGCTGGCGCCATAGCCGCCGCGAACAGGCATGACAATCGTATCCGGCGAAGTTAGCGAGGCCAGCGAATTAACATCGGCCAGCCGTTCCGCGTCCGTACCGGCAAAACGCTGATAGCGGCGACGAATCACCTCGTCATTCTCCACCTGATGACCCGCGTCAGTCAGGCGCTGAACGCCGCGTAACGCGGCCTGTTGGTTAATACAGTAGCCCGAGGGGGCGATTAAATGAAACAGAGACATGGTAATTCCTTGCTGA
Organism: Salmonella sp. A29-2; assembly: GCF_020150755.1. Lineage (NCBI taxonomy): Bacteria > Pseudomonadati > Pseudomonadota > Gammaproteobacteria > Enterobacterales > Enterobacteriaceae > Salmonella > Salmonella sp. A29-2. The sequence goes on from NZ_CP083731.1 coordinate 2,106,777, forward strand.
CAATAGAATGCAAATGTATATCATGCCGCATATATTAGGCGATGTCCCTCGTTGTGCGACGTTTCTGGATGCGCACCAGGGAGGCAACCTAAGTACCTGACCGGGGCGGTATAACCTCTTCGGCAGATAAGTTACGGCTATAAGGATAGATGACGTGAAATTAAGATGGTTTGCTTTTTTGGTAGTAATACTGGCTGGCTGTAGCTCAAAACAGGATTACAGGAATCCGCCGTGGAATGCCGAAGTGCCTGTAAAGCGTGCGATGCAGTGGATGCCCATCAGTGAAAAAGCCGGGGCGGCATGGGGGGTTGATCCGCATTTAATCACCGCGATTATCGCCATTGAATCCGGCGGCAACCCTAACGCGGTCAGTAAGTCCAATGCGATTGGCCTGATGCAGTTAAAGGCGTCGACCTCCGGGCGCGACGTTTACCGTCGTATGGGCTGGCGTGGCGAACCGACCACCAGCGAGCTGAAAAACCCTGAGCGTAACATCTCAATGGGCGCGGCGTATCTGAGCATTCTGGAAAATGGGCCGCTGGCCGGCATCAAAGATCCGCAGGTGATGCAATATGCGCTGGTCGTCTCTTATGCTAACGGCGCAGGCGCGTTATTGCGTACTTTTTCATCCGACAGGAAGAAGGCGATAGAAAAAATTAACGATCTGGATGCGGACGAGTTTTTTGAGCATGTTGTTGATAATCATCCCGCGCCGCAGGCACCGCGCTATATCTGGAAGCTTCAGCAGGCGCTGGACGCCATGTAGTTTAGTGTGAAGATTATTCTCGCACTTTATTCGCTCTTTCTCGGGCCTCGCGCTCAAGCGAAAAAATAATCCGCTGCAACTCCCGCTCCACCGCCGGGCTAACGTTAAGGAAACGAAAGCTCAGGCGGGGAGTGGTGATCGTTTCATTTTTCCCATCAATCACCTTACGCTCGCTGATGGCGATAAGCTGGGCGTCAACGTGAAGAATCCCCCATGGCCCCATGTTCAGTTCAACCTGCGAAAAGCGCGCGCCTTCGATTAGTCCGTCGGGGATGGCGGATTCCAGTAGCGCGCCCATGCCGCCCAGGGAAAGATCAAACAGGCGAAAACGTAACGTACGGGTGTCCGGTAGCGTGGTGACGCCGTAATAAGGTGGATACAGCGGCGCGCCAATACGAAAATACTCCCGGCGCTGGACAAACCACAGTGACGACGGCAGGGGCGTGATAAAGGCCGGCAGCCGCTGATATTCACCTGTAACGAGTTGCGGCAACGTGAACTCGACTTTTGCGCCCTGCGTTTCTGCGATAATGGCTACCTGCCCGGCACGTAATACGGCGCTATTTTCGTATTCCTGGCTGCCGTAATCCACGATGAGTTTTTCCGGGTCTACCGCCAAAATTTTACTGATGAATTGACCATGCGCCCATGAAATACGCAGTGGAACCTGATTTTTATTTAAATCCCGTAGCACGCCTAATATCGCTAATGGATTTTTTTTCAGGAACTGCTCATTGTAACCACTCACACGAAATAACCCCTGATACGCAGACTATCGTTGGGTTATCGGCATCAGTAGAAAGAACTTAATAGCGATAAATAAATTTTTATGTCCGCGAGATAAATCAGTGTTCAGAAATGCGACGCTCGACTTTGCCTATACTTAAAACGTTTTTACTGGAAAGAGGGTTCGCAAATGGGAATTATCGCCTGGATTGTTTTTGGTTTGATTGCCGGCGTTATCGCCAAATTGCTTATGCCGGGGCGTGATGGCGGGGGATTTATCCTGACCTGTATTCTCGGTATTGTCGGGGCGGTCGTTGGCGGATGGTTGGCGACGATGTTTGGTATTGGCGGCAGTATCAGCGGCTTTAATCTGCACAGTTTCCTGGTCGCCGTGGTGGGCGCGATCGTGGTGCTGGTGATTTTCCGCCTTCTGCGACGCGGCTAACCGCTGCAAAACGTGTAAGCGTTGACCCGGTCAGCGCCGGGTCAACCTACTATAAACACGCGTTACTGCGTCGCTGCAGACGGCGTTTTTGTCGGCGTTGCGCTTAACGATGCCGGACGAGTAGACGGTACGCTATCGCACGGTTTTTCCTGCGGACAAATCAGATCGAGCATTTTCAGCGTCACGCCGTTGGTCCAGCCAAAGCCGTCCTGAAGGGGATATTCGCCGCCGCCACCGCCGGTTCCGGTACTGCTGACGTCATATTTTTCGACCAGTTTTTTCTCGCGATCGTAGGTGTGCTGCACATTGGTTAAAAAGCGCCAGGTGACTTCCATTGCCACGTCATCCTGCCCATAATTTTGCAATCCTTCGGCAGCGACCCATTGTAACGGCGCCCAGCCATTTGGCGCATCCCACTGCTGTCCGCTTTTAACCGAGGTGGTAGCCAGCCCGCCAGGCTGTAGCAGATGCGCCTGGGCCGCCGCTGCCACTTTCGCGGCGCGATCTTTCGCGGCGGCGTTTACATAGAGCGGGAACAGCGCGGCAGCGGTGAGTTGGTCACGGATTTTATTGTTCTGCAGATCGTAGTCGGCATACCACCCCTCTTTGTTATTCCACAGATGCATTTCAATGGCTTTTTGCCGCGCGTTGGCCAGCGCGTCATATTGCGAGGCTTTGGCCCGATCGCCCGCCGCAGCGCTGGCGCGGGCGAGGGTTTTCTCCAGCTGATACAGCAGAGCGTTAAGATCGACAGGGACAATCGTGGTGGTACGAATGGTACTGAGCTGCTGCGGATTATCCATCCAGCGGGAGCTGAAATCCCAGCCGGAGGCGGCGGCAGATCGGAGGTCTCGATAGATCTCCGTTGCCGGGCGGTTGGGGTTGCTTTTGGCGGTAGCGATATCTTCAACCCAGGATTCAGGGCGGGGGGTATCCCGATCGTCCCAGTAGCGGTTGAGAACGCTGCCGTCTTCCAGTTTGACGACGCGTTGGTTTTGTTGTCCTGGCTGCAATGTCTCAACGCCCTCCATCCAGTAGGCGTACTCTTTTTGCAGTTGCGGCAGGTATTCTTTCAGCGCATCGTCACCTTCATGTTGCGCCAGTAACTCAACCATAAACGCAAAGAAAGGCGGCTGCGAACGACTCAGGTAGTAGGTACGGTTGCCGTTAGGAATATGCCCCCAGGCGTCAATTTCGTAACCAAAGTTCGCTACCATATCCGCCACCTTATCCCAGTGCCCGCTTTCCGCCAGCCCCAGCATCGTAAAATAGCTGTCCCAGTAGTAAATCTCTCTGAATCGCCCACCCGGCACGACATAGGATTCAGGCAACGGCAAGAGCGAGTCCCACTTTTCGACGTTTTTAGTTGAACGGGTCAGCACCGGCCACAGGCCATCAATATGTTCACGCAATGACTGCCCGGCAGGCGGGACATATTTTTCACCCGCTTTCGGCAGGGTGAAGTTAACATCAACAAAATGACGCAAATCGAAGCCGGACTGGTTCCGCTGCATACGATAATCCGCAAGAATCATGAGCGGATCGCTATTAGGTATGGCGTCAGCAAAGGTTTTCTGATCGGGGAAGAGTTTTGCATTCTGGACATCATTAAAGAGCGGGCCAAGCAAAATATCCGGCGGCTGCGGAGTTTCAGTGTCGGAAGACGGGTCTGCGGCAGTCGCCGAAAACGATGCAAACGTCAGCAGCGTTCCTGCCAGCGCCAGTTTTATGGCTTTCTGCAGTAGAACAGAACGGCGAATCTCTGGGGGTATCATCAAGTTATCTCCTTAGCGGTGAGCCAAAGCCAACGGCATTTACCATGACAAAACCTTAGTCTACGATGACCAGATACGCGTGATTGAACCGCTATTTTGCGAACAAACAGACATTTTATTGAGACAGAATTTATCGGCGCGCGCGTGGAAAACGGGGGATACAGACAAAAAATCCACGCCGGGACGTGGATTTTAGCGTAATGATTTGTCGCCTTAACCCGGATAGATACCGCGATCTTTACGGGCCAACAGAATGCGCTCGCAGGCGACAATATAGGCTGCGGTGCGCAGAGAACAGGATTTCTCAGCCGCTTTCTCCCAGACATGGACGATCGCGTCGGTCATGATTTTGTCCATGCGCGCGTTGATCTCTTCTTCGCTCCAGAAAAAGCTGGCCATATCTTGTACCCATTCGAAGTAGCTGACGGTTACGCCGCCTGCGTTACAGACCACGTCAGGCACCACAAGGATACCACGGCTGGCCAGAACATCATCAGCATCCGGATAGGTCGGGCCGTTAGCCCCTTCCAGCACCAGCTTACACGTCAGGGCTTCCGCGCGCTGACGAGTTATCTGGCCTTCAAGCGCCGCCGGGATCAGAATATCCATCTCCAGACGCCAGAACGCATCGCTGGCGATAGTTTCCGCGCCCGGGAAACCGGCAATCTGTTTGTGTTCTGTCTGCCATGCCGTGAGCGCTTTCATGTCAATACCGGTGGCGTTAAACAGCGTCGCGGTATGATCCTGAATCGCCACGACACGGGCGCCAGCGCCTGCAAACAGACGCGCGGCTTCGCTGCCGACGTTACCAAAACCCTGAACCGCAACGCGAGCGCCTTCAACGGCGATATTCGCCCGACGCGCGGCTTCCAGCCCGCTGACGAAAACGCCGCGCCCCGTCGCTTTTTCACGGCCCAGCGAACCGCCAAGATGGATAGGCTTACCGGTGACGACGCCAGTGACCGTCGTGCCATGATTCATGGAATACGTATCCATCATCCAGGCCATCACTTTACCGTTGGTGCCGACATCCGGCGCAGGAATATCTTTCTGCGGCCCGATGATAATGCCGATCTCGCTGGTATAGCGGCGGGTCAAACGCTCCAGTTCACCTTCCGACAGCGAGAACGGATCGACGCGGATGCCGCCTTTGGCGCCGCCGTATGGCAGATTCAGCGCGGCACATTTGATGGTCATCCATGCTGACAGGGCCATCACTTCATTGAGATCAACGTCAGGATGGTAGCGAACACCGCCTTTACCCGGACCTCGGGAGAGGTTGTGCTGCACGCGATATCCTTCGAAATGACGAATAGTGCCATCATCCATTTGTACCGGAATATCGACGATCAGAGCGCGTTTTGGGTGGCGCAGAGTATCCACCCAGGGGGATAACTCGCCCAGATAAGGGGCCACACGCTCGATTTGTTGCAGGTAGGTATTCCAGGCAGATGTGCTGCTATCTGAAGCGTAAGATAACTTATCCATGATAAACCTTAGTGATAAAAGTAATATGTTCTTTAATTGACCGTGGTACATAGTAGATCACACCATGTAGCGATAAATTTAACACTTTTTTAAACAATTAACTCAGATCAAAAATGGCAGGCAGTTGGATTTTCGTTATGATTTTGGATGAGAAGTGGTTAACTATCCGATATAAGAGGTGATATATTACTAATTATGCAATTAATTGCTTAAATATGCGTGATATGTGCAAGGCGGCTATTTGTCATAATTATGACGCACCTCTAAAAGTAAACATTATGATAACGACATGTATCAATGTTATGTCGTCCTGTCGGCGGGGAAACGTCTTCACCAGGCGCGTAAAAAGATAAAAATAACCGGAGTCAGACGGCGCTGACCCCGGTTTACCTCTTTATTGTTGACGCGACTCAAGCCACACCAGCGCCAGTGTCGACAGTGAGCACATCAGCAGAATGCCGACAAACCACAGTAAATACCACATCGCTTCCGCTCCCTAATAAAGTTCATGATCGTTGCGGCGGAGGGTCTCCAGGTTGATACGCCCCAACATTTTGTAATAGCTCCACAGCGTATAGAGCAGTACGATCGGCAGAAAAATCAGCACAATCACCAGCATGATTTCGAGCGTCATCTGGCTGGAGGTGCTGTCCCACACCGTCAGGCTGGAGAGAGGACTAACACTCGACGGCATCACAAAAGGAAATAGCGTTATGCCGGCGGTAAAGATGACGCAGGCCTGGGTCAGGGAAGCGAACAGAAATCCACGAATAGTCTGACCGCGAAGGCAGGCATAGAAAGCCAGAATCGGCAGGATCATACCGAGCAACGGGATGATGAGCAGTAGCGGCGAGCGTATAAAGTGGTTCATCCATGCGCCAGGGAGTATCGCCACGCCTTTTAAGAGCGGATTGGAAGGGCCGTTGGCATCCTGCGTGAGTAAGACAAAGCCATCAACGCCGGCCCACAGCCAGTAACCGGCCAGCAGGAAGCAGATCACGATCAGCAGCGCGCTGTGGCGGGTGGCCGACAGAGCCCGTTGACGAATAACGCCCTCCGTTTTCAACTGTAACCAGACGCCTCCTTGCATAATCACCAACGACAGACTCAATAATCCACACAGTAGGGCAAAGGGCGAGAGTAACTGCCAGAAGGTGCCAAAATAGTCAACATGAAGCTGCGGCGTGAAGGCAAACGGCACGCCTAAAAACAGGTTGCCGAACGCGATACCGAATACGACTGGGGGAACCAGGCTGCCGATAACCAGACCGGTATCCCACAGCGCGCGCCAGCGGGCATTGGCGATTTTTCCCCGATAATCAAAGGCCAGCGGGCGAAAGAAGAGGGCACACAGCACCAGGATCATCGCCACATAAAAACCGGAAAACGCGGCGGCATAGACCCGTGGCCAGGCGGCGAATAATGCCCCGCCCGCGAGAATCAACCATACCTGGTTTCCTTCCCAGTGGGCGCCGACGCTATTGATCAACACCCGGCGTTCGTCATCGTTGCGCGCTATCAGCGGGAGCAGGCAACCGACACCCATATCAAACCCGTCAGTTACCATAAATGCCACCAGGATGACGCCGATCAGCAGCCACCAAATGAACCGCAACGTTTCATAATCCAACATGATTGTCTCCTTTATCCCTGTTGTTGCGCTTGTTGTTGATGTTGCATGGCGCTCGGCCCAAGACGCGCGTACTTCTGCATCAGATAGACTTCCGCGATTAAAAACAGGGTGTAAAGTCCGAGGATAAGCCCCATTGAGAACGCCAACTGGCCCGGCGTCAGCGCGGAGTGAGCGTACCAGGTCGGCAGAATGTCCTGAATCGCCCAGGGCTGACGGCCAAACTCCGTCATAAACCAACCGGCTTCAATGGCAATCCACGGTAACGGCAGGCTCCACAGCGTCATACGCAATACCCAGCGATGCTGGTCGATACGCATTCGCAGCGTCTGTATCAACGCAATCAACATCACCACTAACAGCAGCGAACCGCAGCCGACCATAATACGGAAACTCCAGAACACCGGCGCCACCTGAGGAATAGCGCCACGCTGGGCCGCACGATACTGCTCCGGCGTCACATGGTTCATATCCGGGGCATATTTCGCCAGCAGAATGCCGTACCCCAGATCGCCCTCAACGGCGTGAAACGCATTCAGTACCTGCGGCGAGCGATTGCCTTGCGCTATCTCCTGCATGAGTAGCCAGGCCTCCCGGCCACGCTTCAGGCGCGGCAGAGCGTCGTCCATCAGGTTTTTTAACCCCGGAACCGGCGTATCCAGCGAATGGGTGGCCAGAATACCCAGCAGAGCAGGGATCTTCACGGCAAATGCATTACGCTCCTGTTCCTGCTGCGGCCAGGCAATCAGATGAAACGGCGCGGGCGCGGGTTCGGTTTGCCATTCGCCTTCCATCGCAGCCAGTTTCACCGGCTGAATTTGGGCGACTTCGTAGGCCGAACTGTCCCCCAGTTGCAGGGTTCCCAGAATGGCCAGGGTGCCGAATACTGAGCCGATAGCAAACGAGCGCAAGGCCACCTCACGCTCGCGGCCACGTAGCAGATACCAGGCGCTAATGGACATAATAAACATGGCGCCGGTGACATAACCGGACATGACGGTATGGACGAATTTCACCTGGCTCACCGGGTTAAAGACCAGATCGCTGAAGCTGCTCATTTCCATCCGTAATGTATCGATGTTGAAATGAGCGCCGGTAGGATACTGCATCCAGCCATTGGCATTCAGAATCCATAATGCTGAAATATTGGAGCCGAAGGCCACCAGCCAGGTGACCAGCAGGTGTTGGTATTTATTCAGCCGCTGCCAGCCGAAAAAGAACAGGCCGACAAAAGTGGATTCGAGAAAGAAGGCCAGTAACGCTTCCATCGCCAGCGGCGCGCCGAAGATATCGCCCACATAGTTGGAATAGAGCGACCAGTTAGTCCCGAACTGAAACTCCATGGTCAGGCCGGTAGCCACACCGAGAGCAAAATTGATCCCGAAGAGCTTGCCCCAGAAACGCGTCATATCGCGGTAGACGGTTTTCCCCGTCACCACATAGATCGTCTCCATGACGGCCAGCAAAAAAATCAGCCCAAGCGTAAGAGGAACAAATAAAAAGTGATACAGCGCGGTCAGCGCAAACTGCCAGCGCGATAAGTCAATGACATCCCACATGCTAACTCCTGTAGGCAGAAAGAGAGTAAAAAGCTAATCAGTACCGGACACCGGTGACGTTCCTGTTGAGAGCGCTAGCGCGTCTCCAGCCATCGGCAGACTTCATCCAGGCGCTGGCGCGAATCGGCCAGATCTTCCGGGGCCGCCAGTACCAGCTCCGGCAAAGGACAAATCTCATAGCTATCGAGCAATGGCCCTTTAAGGGCATCCAGACAGCGCACATGCCAGAGATGGCGCAATGCTGTGGCGTTGATTTGGCTTTCGCCATACCCGGAGATGCGAATCTGGATGTTCCCGTGTCCGCATAAACGCGCCAGAAAAAGGCGATCGGCCTCGCTGAGCGGCAGTTGGGTCAAATTGATGCTGTGAGGTTGCAACGCCGGATCGCGTACGTGCGCCAATAATTCATGGGCCAGCGGCAGTCCATTCATCAGACCAGCGACAGGCGGAGGCAGCAGAGAGTCGTCAGGCAGCGTATCGGCGGTAGCCGCTTGCCATAATGTCAGGGGCGCGCTACCCGCTTCCAGACGATCCGTCAGCAGACGTCGGTTATGCAGATGGCGTACCCGCCACAGGCCGCAGAAGATGGCCTCCTGGATCTCGCTTTCACTCCCGTCCGGATGCTGAATGCGTACCGAGACTTCGCCTTCGCCCAATAGCGTATTGAGGAATGAGAGATCATCGGCATTCAGGGGAGATAACTCCCATCCCAGCACGTCGCCGACTTCCGGAATGCGCCGGGCAAGCTGACCTCGCAGATCGGTCAACAATGCCATCACCGCCGGGCTGTGAGCGCAGCGCTCCAGCGCCGCCATACTTGGGTCGCCATTGACCTGACAGGTGAGCGGTAAGGGATTCATCGAGAAACTGGCGTCATCAGGCTGCGTACCTGGCCCCAGCAGATGAAAAAAGGCGTTGCTCATTGTACTGTCTCCTGCGCTGCGGGAGTGTCAACCATCGAACGCATCAGCGTGAGCAGTTCAGCCCAAGGATGAATGCCGCTGAGCGCGCCGCGTAGCTCGCCGTCTGTAAAAACCAACGTCGCCGGAAACCGACGCACATTAAAGCGATCGCCGATAGCTTCGCTTTGTTCAAGGTCGGCCACCGCCACCTGCCAGTCAAACTGCGGGAACTCACGCAGGAGTTCGGCAATCATCACCGGGTTATCGCTGACTTCCGGCGTACGCCGCGGATCGCTACTTAACAGGATGACGCCATCTCCAACCCGTTTGATCCAGTCGTCTACCGTGGAAGCCTCTACCGGTTGCCATCCACGGGTTAACAGGCGTTGCCATAGCGCAGAGAACGGGGTGTCATTCGCCACTTCTTTTGCCCTCCAGACGTGTCTGATACTGACGTATGCGCACTCCCTCATAATTTTCCATCGACAGGCATTTATAGTTCAGGCAGCGTGCGACCTCGTTTGCCTGCGGTACGATCCCCCAGGCGGCCAGTTGCGCCAGGGCGGCCTGTTCCGCCGCCGGTAGCTGGTCGCGAGCTATTTCGCTCAGGCTACCGCCATAGTCGTCCAGTTGCGCCGGTTGCAGACCGACCAGCGCTATGTGACAGGGCAGATGCCCGCGGATGTCGGCCAGCGCCAGAACTTCGGAAAAACTGTTTTGATGCAGACTCATTTTTTTGGCGCTGAGATACGCGGGGATTTTCTCGCCGGCATAGGTTCGCAGGCTGCCCGGCGCCAGGCCGTAATCGATCGCGTCAAGGAGCAGGAGATGGCTGGCTTGCTCTACATAACCTAACAGGTTTAGTCCTTGCGTACCGCCGTCCACAATTTCTACCTCTTCAGGCCAGTGATATCGGGCATACAAACGCTCCGCGACCCGGATACCGAATCCTTCATCGGCCCACAGCAGGTTTCCTAACCCCATCACCACTACGCGTTGCGCATTCATGAGGGCTCCTTGTCGTGCGGTTTGGGGAATTTGTGGCTGCGATAGCCATTGATCATGGTGGAGATCACCGTATCGTCGGACATAATGTCTTCCCGGATAGCAAGGTAAACGTGCCCGACGATGAAGGCGGCGATTAGCCACATGCCCAGTCGGTGCCAACTGTGAATATCGATGGAGTTGCCGCCGGTCCAGTAGAAAAATTCAACCACATAGCGGAACGGCGCAAAGATGGCGTACTGGCTATGCTCGCCAAACAGAGCGAAACCGGTGAGGATCATAAATACCGACAACAGGAAATAGCCGAACATCGCGGCCTGCGCGACAGGGTTATGTCCGATGTCGCTCCCCGGTTTTTTCTCCAGAAACAGATACCAGCGGACCACGGTGAAAGCGCCTTGCCACCAACTACGACGCCAGACCGGGACGATAAACAGCTCTCGTGAATAGCGGTTGCCGACACAGGCCCAATAAATTCGCCCCAGCAGTAACACGGTAAAGATCATCGCGGCGGCAAAGTGGATCAGCCGGATATAGCCCATGTAAAACAGATAGGTCGCCTCGCCACTCACCGAGGGCAGCGGTCGGCCAATAAAGTAGCCTGTTACCATCAGTACCAACATGCAGGCCACCGTTAGCCAATGCCACAGGCGTACCGGCGCTTCAAACACATAGTGGCTGACGGCAGTATCACGCGCCTCCCCGACGCGTGGAGATAGCTTTCCAGTCATCGTTCTTTTCCTTAACGCTTAGCGTACCTGGACGGCAATCAGTTCGCTGCCGTCGTCGCCGAGCACGTGGGTTGAGCAGGCGAGGCAGGGGTCGAAGCTGTGCAGCGTCCTCAGGATTTCTAACGGTTGGTCGGGAATCGCCATTTGCGTTCCCATCAATGCCGCTTCATAGGCGCCGATCTGTTTTTTAGGATCGCGCGGGCTGGCGTTCCAGGTGGTGGGAACCACGCACTGATAGAGTTCAATCTTCTGATCGCGTATTGACGCCCAGTGTCCCAACGCTCCACGAGGCGCTTCGGTAAAACCGATGCCGCGGCAGTGCTGCGGCCAACTGACCGGTTCCCATTTCTCGGTATTGGCGGTGGCCAGGTCGCCGTTTTTCAGGTTGGTCATAAGCCTGTCGAAAAAATACTGCAGCTTACCGACGGCCCATTGCGCTTCGTGCGCGCGGCATAAAATACGACCAAGCGTAGACTGGATACCGGAGAGCGGCAGTTTAAGGGCGGACATCATGCGATCTACCGACTCTATGGTGGCGGCATCCCCTTTGTGGTACGCGATAAGCGTTCGGGCAAGCGGGCCGACTTCCATGGCATGACCCCGCCAGCGCGGCGCTTTAATCCAGGAGTAACGTTCCTGCTCGTTGAGCTGCTGGATATGCGTATCGCTGCCTTTGACATCACCCGGGTTGTACCAGGGATCGGTAATGCCGTCAAAAGGATGACGACCCAGCCGATCGTCCGGATAGCGGTACCAGGCGTGATCCACAAACTCCTGTATCTGCTGCGGATCGGCCAAATCTACCGGCATGACATTTTTAAAATCGCCATTGACCACCGCGCCGCCCGGCATTAACAGGCTTTGCTGGCTGAAGTCGTTGGCAATGTCCGGAAATGCGCCGTAACTCAGCACGCATTTATCCGACAGACCGGTGCCAATTTGACTCCATGCTTTATTGAACTGGCCGATAGCCAGCGCGTCCGGAACCATCACGTTGTTAATGAAGTCGGCGGTGCGGGTGATGATCGACTGTACCAGGTTGAGGCGCTCCATATTGATAGCCCCGACCGCGCCGCTTTGATCGAGATTGATCGCGCACGGCATCCCGCCGACGATCCAGTTAGGATGGGGGTTCTTACCGCCAAATATGGTATGGATTTTGACGATCTCTCGCTGGAAGTCGAGGGCTTCAAGATAGTGGGCAAAACCCATCAGATTAGCCTCTGGCGACAATTTGTACTGTGGATGTCCCCAATAGCCGTTACGGAATATCCCAAGCTGGCCGCCATCGACAAATTTCTTTAATCGATTTTGTACGTCAAAGAAGTAGCCCGGCGATGACATCGGCCAGGTGGAAAGGCTTTGCGCCAACTGCGAGGTGGCGCGCGGATCGGCTTTCAGCGCATTCAGAACATCAATCCAGTCCATACCGGCTAACTGATAAAAATGGACCAGATGATCGTGACACCACAACGTAGCCAGCATGATGTTACGTATAATATTGGCGTTATCCGGCACCTGGATACCAATCGCATCTTCGATAGCGTACACCGATGCCAGAGCATGTACCCCGGTACATACACCACAAATACGTTCAACAAACGCCCAGGCGTCACGCGGGTCACGGCCTTGCAGAATGATCTCCAGCCCGCGGAACATTGTGCCGCAGGAAACGGCATTGGTAATGACGTTTTGCTCATCAATGTTCACTTCGCAGCGCATATGCCCTTCGATGCGGGTAATCGGGTCCACGATCAGACGACGGCCGGCGTCGTTAACGGTATAACCCTGGGTTTGATACTGGTTACTCATGCCTGTTTATCCTCATTGTCCGGCTGTTGTTCGGCTTGCGCTAACTGTTGTTTGTGGCGTTTACGTTGGTTGAGCGCGCTGGCGACAGCGTGACCGCCAACGCCCGCCGCGACCACGCCCAGCGCGGTCAGCCCCACCGTATCGGCGGTTGAATGGGTACCCATCTGGGGAATATCCACCACGCGGCTATAAAACGAGCCGCGATCCCAGAAACCATTTTCTGAACATCCCAGACATCCGTGACCGGACTGGATAGGAAAGGAGACGCCGTCATTCCAGCGTGTGGAGGAGCAGGCGTTATAGGTGGTTGGCCCTTTACAGCCCATCTTGTACAGGCAGTATCCCTTGCGGGCGGCGGCGTCATCCCAGCTCTCGACAAATTCACCGGCGTCAAAATGGGCGCGGCGGTAGCATTTATCGTGGATACGCTGACCGTAGAACATTAGTGGACGGCCCATGCGATCGAGCTCCGGCAGACGATCAAACGTCACCATATAGGTGATAATGGCGCTCATGACATCCGGGATTGGCGGACATCCTGGAACCTTCACGATCGGCTTGTCGGTGATCACTTTATCGATAGGCGTTGCCTGGGTTGGATTGGGGCGGGCGGCCTGGACGCAACCCCAGGAGGCGCAGTTTCCCCAGGCGATAATAGCGCTGGCGCCCGCAGCGGCTTTCTTCAGTTTTTCAATAAACGGGCGACCGCCGCTGATACAGAACATCCCTTGTTCTCCTAACGGCGGATTGCCTTCCACCGCCAGAATGTATTTCCCGGCGTAGCGAGTGGTAATATCGTCAAAGACTTCTTCGGCCTGTGCGCCGGCGGCGGCCATCAGGGTGTCGTCATAATCGAGGGAAATCAGCGAGAGGATCACATCTTTGGCTAGCGGGTGCGAGGAACGGATAAAGGATTCGGTACAGCAGGTGCATTCCAGTCCATGAATCCAGACCACCGGAATCCGCGGTTTATTCTCCAGCGCCCAGGCGATCTTTGGCGTCATTCCGGCGCCCAGTCCCAGCGATGTGGCGGCAAGGCTACAGAATTTGAGAAAGCTGCGTCGGGTCACTCCCTTACGACGCATGGCTTGATAAAAGGTCTCCTCGTTATTCATAACGCGTATTTTTTCTCCTTTTTGCACCACGCTCCGCCAGGGGCATAAGGCGCTTTTGCGGGTCCGTTGACGTTCCGCCAGCAAGGCAAATCATTGTGTTACGCGCGAGCGCGGAAACGAGCCCGATTCACTTTGCACCGGCGTATATCGCCAGAAATAATGTGAAAAAAGCGTATCGGATTAACGATAAGAAACAATGTGAAGTGTGTGGGTATAGCTTATAGCGGTATATTTATACCCATTATCGGTTTTTCGGCGAAAGGGCCGTGGCGGGGAAGGACGGTTGAGCTTGTTCCAGGATGAGGTTTCAGCGAGCAACCTCGGGTAGATTTAGCCTGGTCTCGCCATTTCAGGGATACGTAAGTTGATGCAAAAGGAGGGAGGATTTGATGTCATCGTTAAAAGAAGCATACTTCGTGATGATTTTTATATAAAATAATAGTGCTGGTTTTAAAGGAATGCAAAAAAGAGACCGTTTGAAAGAGGGCGTCCCATGAAAAATAACATCAGATTTGACTTGTCCAATTATTTGATTCATTTTTTTCGGGACGTTAATTTAGAGACCGGTAGCCATATTTATTTGCCTGAACACTGTGGTTTTAATAATCAGCACCACGCCTGTTTCATTGATGCTAAATATTTACTTCGATTATCTTTACGCAGTCATAAAATTTTCTCGTCCTGGTCATACCGAAATGGGCAACGAACCGTATATGGTGACTCCCCGGTGGTATGCTTTACAGATATGCCGATTGCGGCTTATTTAGAAACTGGTGTTCGCCGATTAGAACGAAAAGAAAAAATCGGTTTATATGCAATCGTTTTACCTAAAGAGCAAATGTTTAATTATGGGGCAAGGCCAGTCATATATGGGTTGGATGAGCATAACAATGCTCGATGCTCGCAAGGCAGAAACGGGGAACGTATTCTTGATGAAACTGCTCTTCCTTTGATTGAACAATATAGATATGTTACTTATGTTCCAGGTAAGATTGACTGGACACATGAACGCGAATGGCGATGGCCATATCGTGGCGATATTAAAAATTTTCTTAATCATATTAAAGAGTATGGTATTCCGGAAAACATTGAAAGTACCCCAGGGTTTGATTTTAGATCAAGCGAAATAAGTGGTGCGGGAATAATAGTCCCATTTGCAGAAGATATCTCTACCGTAGCTCACGATATTTTAACTTTAATTGACCGGGGTGTCATTGGAAGAAATACTTTCAAATTCATTATAGCTGTAGAGAGTTTACAATCATGGACCCAGCTCTCGGAACCGGGTGCGTTACTGTCCTGTATTAATGACAATACTTTCGAATTTGAATCTTTTTTTGATTTATCTGCATCTAAAGTAAAAAATTATGCTGACTCTATCAATGATTATGTAAGTGAATTATACTCAAAAAAAGATTTTCTAAATGATAGTTATGCAATGGAATTTGGAAATGCCTGGGTCTGGATTCATGATAACCAATCCCAGGTGGTACGGGCGTTACTGCAGGCTGGAATGATCAACGTTAATAAAGAAGGGCGGTACTTATTAGATGTTAATTTGGCTTCTGTTGATTGGCCATTAAGAAGAAAAGAAGCTTTCGCAAGTCATGTTGCGGGATGGCTCAAACATCGTTTTGATATCGAAGCGGGAAGGTATTCCGTTTGGGGAAAAGATGATTATGATGCGATCCCAAGTTATGAGACGCCGCTAAAGGACCAGCACCCTTTTTATAATCATACAGTGAATGTCGACTGGTAATTAAGAAAAGAACTTACCCTGTTAGATCTGCGTTAATTTAACGAATTGATTTTTATAGATGAATGAAAGACATTAGAGTCTATTATAAAATAGACTGTAATTAAAATTGCACATCTGTCTGTTTTTGATATGTGTATTCCAACAACAGAGTCAGGCAGCTTGTGGACGAATTAAAATTCTGCGGCTCGCTACGAAAGTTGCTACAGCCCTTAAAAACTATAGGCGCTGTCGAATCGCTATGGACAGCCTTTGAGAAACGCAAAGTATTTCTGACGGAGGCAAGATTATTTATCCGGCGATCAAGGATGCGTCAAAAAATGGAGTGTGTTGCTCTGGAGTGCTGGTGAAGAACCGTTTTATTATCGGAGTTTGGTGACCGTCTGAACGATCACCTTCAAGAAAGCAGGCAGTTAAAGAGAATTACTAGTAACCTCTGATAACAGGCACTTTTCATACTCTTCTATGCATCATAAAATGCTGTCTGAACTTGTTAAGCTCTTTCCATAGCATTTGTAAAATAACTATTTTCAAGATATTGATACCAGTGCTCGAAAGATTCATCTTCACCTTTTGGTGCATAGCAATTACCATTCTTATAGAGTTGACCACCAATTAGATAGTGAGATACTCTTAATGTCAATATACCATTTTTAATAGAAAGACTATTTAGTTTTGATTTTTTGTTTCCTTCATCTATAAAATAAAAATAAACGTGGTGATTTGTTTTTGAAAGCTCAAGGAGTTTCTGAAAGGTATCCCTTTCTGGGTAGTGAGTACGAATTACTTCAATGATAATGTTTGGATAGGCTGAGCGGGGGAAAAATTTGTTTCTATCCCTTCCTCCAATATCGGGTTGAATATAAGAATCCTCATGAAATGCAATACGTGCGTCCTTTTCTTTATACCACCCAAAATCACTATCTTTCAGCGGACTAAAAATTACTTGCTCTTCATATGTTCGATCCTCTGCAAAAACATATGTAGAGAACTTAACAGCTTCAATATTTTTATCATTTAACTCATCATATAAATAATTTACGCAATTATCGTGAGTTGGATTATCTTCGGCTCTACCTAACCTTTTGCCGAAAGATGGATTTCCTACTCTTCTGAAATGGGGAGTAATCTCATTTCTTACAGGGACAACAATACAGTCATCTTCATTAAGAAGAGGTTCCTCCTTCATTCTTGGATATAAAGTATGGTCAAAGATATCGCATTCCGAATAGTCTCGGCCTGAGATTAGTCCTCTTGGCATATGTGCTCCTTAAGCTTAGATGTTTAAACCTTGTAATAAAATTTAGCTGAAAAATTAAATGTTCTTTTATGATATATTATAATGAACATATGCAGTTTACCACAGGATATTACTGTAGCTTGATAATAATCAATATAATTATCGTTAATCCGCACTCAGTGGTGATTAGATTGCTTGAATTAATCTATTCTCAGCTTGAATAAAATTGATGAATAATATCAATCTGGATAGTTATAAATGATATCTTTAAAGTACTTTATGGTTTCGCAACGCTGTGATAGCTATTATGGTTGGTTGTTAAATTCGTGACCAAATTTTAATATTTACCAATGCTGATATGCAAAAATCGAATGAAGTTTCCCTTTCAACGGACAGTAAATTCTTCGGGGACCTAAAGAATGCAGGGGCGGACACCGTTTTGAAGCCTGTTAGAAGGCGCTTTTAGAAATCTACCGATACTGAAGTTCCTAATATTTATAATATGGGTGATAATGGTGGTAAAAATTCACCTTATAGATATTCCATTGATAGAAAATATCGTATCATTTTGGTGTAAATATACAATTCGTGAACATTGTTCCCTAAATTATGTAGTCGTTGGTGGCGAGTCTATCTGTTCTGGAACCAGTCATTCAGACAATTCACTGCCATTTTGAAAACGTTAACTGTAGTGAGCTTCTGGATGCTCAGCTAATTTGAGTGGGCGGACTTATCATGTGTGAAAATAGCTGCTTATTGTATTCACCGGAATGCTCAGTTTTAGTCGCGTTTCTACGCTCTCATCTGAGATACTATAAAAGATAAAATCCACGCAATGGCGTGGATTTTATAGGGTTTTACCGCTGTCATGAGGTTCAATGAAACCTCATGAGACAACAAATGTTATTTAGACGTTGAACAGGAAGTTCATTATATCGCCATCTTTAACGATGTAATCTTTGCCTTCCGCTCGCATCTTACCGGCTTCTTTCGCGCCTTGTTCACCTTTATAGGTAATAAAGTCGTCAAAGGCGATAGTTTGGGCGCGGATAAAGCCTTTTTCGAAGTCGGTATGGATTTTACCTGCTGCCTGCGGCGCGGTTGCGCCAACCGGAATGGTCCATGCGCGAACTTCTTTCACCCCGGCGGTAAAGTAGGTCTGGAGGTTCAGCAGGCGATAACCCGCGCGAATAACGCGGTTCAGCCCCGGCTCTTCCAGACCCAGTTCAGCCATAAATTCGTCGCGCTCGTCATCATCCAGCTCAGCAATATCAGCTTCGACGGCGGCACACACCGGAACCACGACCGAACCTTCTTTGGCGGCGATTTCGCGAACCTGGTCCAGATACGGGTTATTTTCAAAACCGTCTTCATTGACGTTAGCGATATACATTGTCGGCTTCAGCGTCAGGAAGCTTAAATAACGGATAGCCGCTTTATCTTCGTCCGTCAGGTCCAGCGAACGCAGCATCCCCGCTTCGGCCAGGTGCGGCAGGCATTTTTCCAGCGCGGCCAGTTCCGCTTTAGCGTCTTTATCGCCGCCTTTGGCTTTCTTCTGTACGCGATGGATCGCGCGCTCGCAGGTATCGAGGTCAGCCAGCGCCAGCTCGGTATTGATAACATCAATATCTTCTGCCGGATTTACTTTACCCGCCACGTGGATGATATTGTCGTTCTCAAAGCAGCGAACCACGTGACCGATAGCTTCAGTTTCACGGATATTGGTCAGGAACTGGTTACCCAATCCTTCGCCTTTGGACGCGCCTTTTACCAGACCGGCGATATCCACGAACTCCATCGTGGTTGGTAGAATGCGTTGCGGTTTAACAATCTCAGCCAACTGGTCCAGACGCGGATCGGGCATCGGCACGACACCGGTATTCGGTTCGATAGTGCAGAACGGAAAGTTTGCCGCTTCAATACCGGCTTTTGTCAGCGCGTTGAACAGGGTGGATTTCCCGACGTTGGGCAGACCGACGATACCGCATTTGAATCCCATGATTTAACTCACCTTAATATCTTAATAATCAATCTGTTATAGAAAACAGATTGCAGAAATGGAAATAACTTCGCCTATTATACACGGCGTGCGGCAAAAATGCCGCACATCACTGGTTATTGCGCCTTAAAGGTATGCAAACGGCTTGTTGCTTTGGCCAGACCCTCTTTGAACCACAATTCCGTACAGCGTGCCGCTTCGTCAATGGCCTCATCAATTAATTTTTGTTCAGAAACAGGGGGTTTACCCAGCACGAAACCAACAACTTTATTTTTATCGCCTGGATGGCCAATTCCAACGCGTAAGCGGTGAAAGTTGGGATTATTGCCCAGCTTGCTGATAATGTCTTTCAGACCATTGTGGCCGCCGTGGCCGCCGCCAAGTTTAAATTTCGCCACGCCCGGAGGGAGATCCAGCTCGTCGTGAGCGACCAGAATTTCGTCCGGCTGAATACGGTAAAAACTGGCCATTGCGCCAACTGCTTTACCACTGAGGTTCATGAACGTGGTGGGTACCAGCAGGCGAACATCTTCCCCTTCCAGCGTGATGCGTGAGGTATAGCCAAAGAATTTAGGCTCTTCACGCAACGGCGCGCGCAGGCGCTCCGCCAGTAAATCGACGTACCATGCGCCTGCATTGTGTCGCGTCGCGGCATATTCCGCACCGGGATTCGCCAGACCAACAATCAATTTAATTGCCACGTTTTTTGTCCTGAGTAGATCCATAACTGGCGCGTAGTTTACTGTCTGTCTGCCCGCTTGACAAAACACAGCGACACTCTGAAGTAAATTAAATAATTGCCAGCATTGATTATTAAAAATGTAAACTGTTCAGTGTGTTATTTGTAAAGTTTTGTTAAATGAAACTTTACATTTGTGATCGCAACCGCACTTACAAACGGAAGTGTTGTCTATACTTTACACATAAAGTTTAGGGGGATTTCCTAAAAACAACCCAAAAGTTCCGGAGGTGACATATGAAACGCAAAAACGCTTCGTTATTCGGTAACGTGCTGATGGGGTTGGGGCTGGTCGTGATGGTTGTCGGCGTGGGTTACTCTATTTTAAACCAACTGCCGCAGTTTAATTTGCCGCAATTTTTTGCGCATGGCGCAATACTGAGTATTTTTGTCGGGGCAGTTCTTTGGCTGGCAGGGGCTCGTGTAGGGGGGCATGAGCAGGTGAGCGACAAATATTGGTGGGTACGTCACTATGACAAACGTTGCCGCCGTAGCGACAATCGTCGTCATAGCTAACCGGTTCAGGCCCGGTAAGCGTTATCGCCACCGGGCATTGTCCATTAACTGAGTAAATCCGCTAACGCCTCCGTCCTGTTCGGGAAGAAGGTCAGACGCCCAGGAATAGGTTTGATACCGGCACGCGCCATTGTGCGCAGCGGTTGGAACTCCAGATTACTGATACGCAATTCGCAACCCTCCGGCAGACGCTTCACAAAACGCTGAAAAGCATCAAGCCCGCCTGCATCCAGCACTGGTACTGCGTCCCATTTCAGAACGACGATACGTTTGCCCTTAATACGTGACTCAAGGTCGGTAAACAGCCCTTCCGCCGCGGCGAAAAAGAGCGGACCGATCACACGCAGCACCAGCACATCTTCAGGTACATCGACATTGACCGGCGCAAGTCGAGTCATACGCGCAATACGGCGCATAAACAGCAGGGAAGCAAGGACAATCCCCACGCTGATGGCGATGACCATATCAAACAGAACCGTTAATGACATGCACAGCAGCATAACGATAATGTCGTCTTTCGGCGCATGGCGTAACAGATCCACCACTTTATGGGCTTCACTCATATTCCATGCCACCATCAGCAGTAGCGCCGCCATCGCGGAAAGCGGCAGCCAGGAGAGTAGCGGGGCTAAGACCAGTAGCGCCAGAATAACCAGGATAGCGTGAATTACCGCTGAGACGGGAGAGGTCGCGCCAGCGCGGACGTTGGCGGCAGAGCGGGCAATCGCGGCGGTGGCGGTGATGCCGCCAAAGAACGGCGCGACCATATTCCCCAGCCCCTGGCCGATAAGTTCGCTGTTAGCTTTATGTTTGGTGCCGGTCATGCCGTCCAGCACGACGGCGCAGAGCAATGATTCGATTGCCCCCAGCATTGCCATCGAGAAGGCCGCTGGCAGCAGCGCGCGCAGTGAATCCCAGCTTAGCGTGAAATCGGAGCCAGGAAGACTCCACGGCAGCATCAGTTGCGGCAGGAGCTGCGGGATGCCGTTGCCCTGAGTGCCGTCAGCCAGAACATAATGGAACTGTGAGCCGATAGTCGCCACATTGCCGCCCAGCAGATTAACGATCCCCATCACGGCGCAACCGGCCAGCAGCGCGGGAAGATGTCCTGGCAGACGAATACCGAGACGCGGCCAGAAAATCAACGTTCCCAGCGTTACCACGCCAATGGCGGCATCGCCAATATTGACGGTGGGCAACGCCATAAACAGCGCGCCGACTTTCTGCAAATAGTGCTCTGGCACATGGGCCATCTGCAGACCAAGAAAATCTTTAATCTGCATGGTACCGATGGTAATACCAATCCCTGAGGTAAAACCCAACGTGACCGACACCGGGATATATTCAATCAATCGCCCCAGTCTCGCCAGGCCGAAAAGGATCAGGAAGAAGCCCGACATCAGCGTGGCGACCAGTAGGCCCGCCAGACCAAACTGTTGCGATACCGGATACAAAATCACCACAAACGCGGCGGTAGGGCCGGAAACGCTAAAGCGCGAGCCGCCGGTTAGCGCGATCACGATCCCGGCGACAGCGGAGGTATAGAGGCCATACTGCGGCGCAACGCCACTGCCAATTGCCAGCGCCATCGCCAGCGGGATAGCAATAATCCCGACGGTGATCCCGGCTATCACATCACGGGTGAACCGGGAGGCGGTATATTTTTCTTTCCAGCAAGCATCGATGAGAGCGCGGAAAGGCATCACATGTGAGGAAAATAATTTGTTCACAATAATGTTTCATCCATGAGCGCATCATCTGTCAACTAAATGGCAGGTGAAGGAGGCATAAGTCATACAAAAGGGTGTTACAGACAAAAAAACCCGCCGCAGCGGGTTTCAGATCCGGGTTCGATCAATGCTCGAACATGGCGGAAATCGATTCTTCGTTGCTGATACGGCGAATCGCTTCGGCCAGCATACCTGACAGGGTCAAAGTACGCACGTTCGGCAGCGCTTTGATTTCGTCGGTCAGCGGAATGGTGTCGCAGACAACGACTTCATCAATGACGGAGTTGCGCAGGTTGTTTGCCGCATTGCCTGAGAAGATCGGGTGCGTCGCGTAGGCAAACACGCGTTTAGCGCCACGTTCTTTCAATGCTTCTGCTGCTTTGCACAGAGTACCGCCGGTATCGATCATATCATCAACCAGCACGCAGTCACGGCCAGCGACGTCGCCGATGATGTGCATCACCTGAGAAACGTTCGCGCGCGGACGACGTTTATCAATGATAGCCATATCGGTATCGTTCAGAAGCTTAGCGATAGCGCGGGCACGAACCACGCCGCCAATATCCGGAGAAACCACGATCGGGTTATCCAGATTCAGTTGCAGCATATCTTCGAGCAGGATTGGGCTACCGAACACGTTATCAACCGGAACGTCAAAGAAGCCCTGGATCTGTTCAGCATGCAGATCTACGGTGAGAACGCGGTCAACGCCGACGCTGGACAGGAAGTCAGCGACAACTTTTGCGGTAATCGGCACACGGGCGGAACGTACGCGACGGTCCTGACGTGCATAGCCAAAGTAGGGGATAACGGCGGTGATACGACCTGCGGAAGCACGACGCAGGGCATCAACCATAACGACCAATTCCATCAGGTTGTCGTTGGTTGGGGCACAAGTGGACTGGATGATGAAAATATCACCACCGCGTACATTTTCGTTGATTTGTACGCTGACTTCGCCGTCGCTAAAGCGACCTACGGCGGCGTCGCCGAGAGAAGTGTACAGGCGGTTGGCAATACGTTGTGCTAGTTCCGGGGTGGCGTTACCAGCAAAAAGCTTCATATCAGGCACGAGAAGAACCTCAGGCATGCGTCCATTGGTGGAAAAGATTTGCCGAAAACTGTGCGGGCCAGGCAAAATCCTATCCAGGCGGTGTATTAAAGAGCGCGATGCAACGTCTGGAACAAGGTGACGTTGTCACCGAAGCTCAGCTTGCCCGGCTTACTCGTCTTCATTCACGTTTCATGTGCGCTGGTATCGATGCCTCACACCGGTCAAATACGGCATATATGACCGGCGACTCGTCATTTCGCCATCTTCCTGAAACCCGAATGCGTTAGAGTAACTCTCGATGCAATGGGGAGAGGTTGACACCCTTCGCCACAAAAGCATTGAGCCATTCCGGGGCTTGCTCAAGCACCTGGCGAGCACAAGACTCTGTATCGAATTCAGCAAAGACACAGGCCCCTGTCCCAGTCAGGCGCGACGGCGCGTATTCTAACAGCCAGGAAAGCGCCGCATCAACCTCGCGAAAACGTTTTCTTGCGATAACCTCGCAATCATTGCTGAATTCACATTTTAGTAACGTATCTATTGACCTTTTTGGCGTATTACGCGGCAATTGAGGATCTTTAAAGATAACCGGTGTCGGAATGCTTACGCCAGGGTGCGCGACCAGATACCATTTTTCCGGCGGATTCACCGGCGTTAATATTTCGCCTACGCCTTCGGCAAACGCGGCGTGGCCACGAACAAAGACCGGGACGTCGGCGCCGAGCGTTAGGCCGATCGTCGCCAGTTCATCAATGGAAAGCCCGCATTGCCAAAGATGATTGAGCGCCACCAGAACGGTCGCGGCGTTAGACGAGCCGCCGCCCAGACCGCCGCCCATGGGAAGGCGCTTCTCAATGCTGATATCCGCGCCGCTTCCGGCGGGCAGGCGCCCACTCTCCGAGGCGGCTTTCATCAACAGCCGCGCGGCGCGGACGATCAGATTGTCTTCATTTTCAACGCCGTTAACCGGCGTTAATAAATGGATTTCGCCATCGTGACGCGGTTCGATGTGGAGTGTGTCGCCATAATCCAGAAACTGAAACAGCGTCTGCAGCGTGTGGTAGCCGTCTGCACGCTGTCCGGTGATATATAAAAACAGGTTTAATTTTGCCGGAGAAGGCCAATGGGTCATCATTTCACAATCCAGTTATCCATTTTCAGCTTAATGCGCTGACTGCCGTCTGAAAGCTCCATATTGGCAGGCATGGCAGGCTGCGTTTTGCTGTCATAGCCACCGTAAACCACTTTCCAGTTTTTACCATCCTGGCGGTAGTTCACTTCGCTCAGGCGGTACTGGTCGTCCAGTTTGTAGTCGGTGGCATCGCCAGGCAGACCGAGGATCCACTGCCGCAGGCTGTTTAACGGAATCGGCATCCCGGTGAGTTTGCCGATCATCTCTTCGGCGTCATCGGCGGTATAACGCTGGCCTTTGTTATCCACCAACTGGACGTTGCCCGGCTGGGCGTTAAGCTCCAGCTCGGTGCTGCCCAGCGGGTTGGTAAGCAGCAGGCGGTAGCGATCCTGTCCGGTCTGTTGCCAGAAGAAGCGCGCATAGACTTTCTGATCATCTGAGATGTAAGCAAAGGCGCCGCGCGTCTGGTATTGATTCAGATGACGCACCTCTTGCTGATGCTGGCGCCACTGAGGGGAATCCGGGCTCTTGCCCGGGCCTTTATGCCCAGGAAGCGTACAGGCGGTGAGAACCAGGCTTGCTAACGGCAGTAGACGAATCAGGCGAAAATCGGGCAGGGTCATAGTGATGACGAATCCTTGTGATACGGTGCAATAATTGCCTGATGGCGTTACGCTTATCAGGCCTGAAAACTGAACCTGCAGGCTGTAAAAACGTTCGCGCCGCGATTCGGCAAATTTTTGCTATCGGTTACAGTTATAGCCTTTAATGCTAGCGCCGCCTGGTGACATCGTCTACTTTCAAGTTGTCTTAAATCATCAAATTAGCGAGCGCTGCCAATTACTCCAAAAGGGGGCTCTCTCTTTTATTGACCACGCGCATCCTGTATGATGCAAGCAGACTAACCATATCAACGCTGGTACTACTCCCGCAGACATGACCCTTTTAGCGCTCGGTATTAACCATAAAACGGCACCTGTATCGCTGCGAGAACGCGTAACGTTTTCGCCGGACACGCTTGATCAGGCGCTGGACAGCCTGCTTGCGCAGCCAATGGTGCAGGGCGGGGTCGTGCTGTCAACCTGTAACCGTACAGAACTGTATTTGAGCGTGGAAGAGCAGGATAACCTGCAGGAAGCGCTGATCCGCTGGTTATGCGATTACCATAACCTGAACGAGGACGATCTGCGCAACAGTCTGTACTGGCATCAGGACAATGACGCCGTCAGCCACCTGATGCGCGTCGCCAGCGGTCTGGATTCACTGGTGCTGGGCGAACCGCAAATCCTCGGTCAGGTGAAAAAAGCGTTTGCGGATTCGCAAAAAGGCCACCTTAACGCCAGCGCGCTGGAGCGAATGTTTCAGAAGTCGTTTTCCGTCGCCAAGCGAGTGCGGACTGAAACCGATATCGGCGCCAGCGCCGTCTCCGTCGCGTTTGCCGCCTGTACGCTCGCCCGCCAAATCTTCGAATCGCTCTCGACGGTCACTGTACTGTTAGTTGGCGCGGGCGAAACTATTGAACTGGTGGCGCGTCACCTGCGCGAGCATAAAGTACAAAAGATGATTATCGCCAACCGAACCCGCGAGCGCGCGCAAGCCCTGGCGGATGAAGTAGGCGCTGAGGTTATCTCGCTCAGCGATATCGACGCCCGTTTGCAGGATGCCGATATTATCATCAGTTCGACCGCCAGCCCGCTGCCGATTATCGGTAAAGGCATGGTGGAGCGCGCATTAAAAAGCCGTCGCAACCAGCCGATGCTGCTGGTGGATATCGCCGTACCGCGCGACGTTGAGCCGGAAGTCGGCAAACTGGCGAACGCTTATCTTTATAGCGTCGATGATTTACAGAGCATCATTTCGCATAATCTGGCGCAGCGTCAGGCTGCGGCAGTAGAAGCGGAAACGATTGTTGAGCAGGAAGCCAGCGAGTTTATGGCCTGGCTACGCGCCCAGGGGGCCAGCGAGACCATTCGGGAATACCGTAGTCAGTCGGAGCAGATTCGTGACGAACTGACTACCAAAGCGCTGTCGGCCCTTCAACAGGGCGGTGATGCGCAAGCCATATTGCAGGATCTGGCATGGAAACTGACCAACCGCCTGATTCATGCGCCAACGAAATCACTTCAACAGGCTGCCCGTGACGGGGATGACGAACGCCTGAATATTCTGCGCGACAGCCTCGGGCTGGAGTAGCAGCACACACCACACTTTTTTACAGGGTGAATTTACGCCTATGAAGCCTTCTATCGTTGCCAAACTGGAAGCCCTGCACGAACGCCATGAGGAAGTTCAGGCGTTGCTGGGCGATGCGGGAATTATCGCCGACCAGGACCGCTTTCGCGCATTGTCGCGCGAATATGCGCAATTAAGCGACGTTTCTCGCTGTTTTACGGACTGGCAACAGGTTCAGGACGATATCGAGACGGCTCAGATGATGCTCGACGATCCTGAAATGCGAGAAATGGCGCAGGAAGAACTGCGCGAAGCGAAAGAAAAAAGCGAACAACTGGAGCAACAGTTACAGGTACTGCTGCTGCCGAAAGATCCGGACGATGAACGAAACGCGTTCCTTGAGGTTCGCGCCGGTACCGGCGGCGACGAAGCCGCGCTGTTTGCCGGCGATCTGTTCCGCATGTACAGCCGTTATGCCGAAGCGCGCCGCTGGCGCGTGGAGATCATGAGCATGAGCGAAGGCGAGCATGGCGGTTATAAAGAGATCATCGCCAAAATCAGCGGCGACGGCGTGTATGGCCGACTGAAATTTGAGTCCGGCGGACACCGCGTACAGCGTGTTCCGGCGACCGAGTCGCAGGGGCGTATCCATACCTCCGCCTGTACCGTCGCCGTGATGCCGGAGCTGCCGGAAGCCGAGCTGCCGGATATTAACCCGGCGGATCTGCGCATTGATACGTTTCGTTCTTCCGGCGCGGGCGGTCAGCACGTTAACACCACCGACTCCGCTATCCGTATTACCCACTTGCCGACCGGCATCGTGGTGGAATGCCAGGACGAGCGTTCGCAGCATAAAAACAAAGCGAAAGCGCTCTCGGTGCTCGGGGCGCGCATTCACGCCGCCGAAACGGCAAAACGCCAGCAGGCCGAGGCGTCAACGCGACGCAATCTGCTTGGCAGCGGCGATCGCAGCGATCGTAACCGGACCTATAATTTCCCGCAGGGGCGCGTGACCGATCATCGTATTAATCTGACGTTATATCGCCTTGATGAAACGATGGAAGGTAAGCTGGATATGCTGATTGAGCCGATTGTTCAGGAACACCAGGCTGACCTGTTAGCCGCGTTGTCCGAGCAGGAATAATGGATTTTCAGCACTGGCTGCATGAGGCGGTAAACCAGCTCCGGGACAGCGACAGCCCCCGGCGCGACGCCGAGATCCTGCTTGAGTACGTTACGGGCAAGGGGCGGACGTATATCATGGCCTTTGGCGAAACGCCGCTTACCGACGTCCAGCAACAACAGCTCGCGGATCTGCTGCAGCGGCGTAAACAGGGCGAACCTATTGCGTACCTGACGGGCTTACGCGAATTTTGGTCGCTGCCGCTCTTCGTTTCACCCGCCACGCTAATCCCGCGCCCGGATACCGAATGTCTGGTTGAACAGGCGTTGGCGCGATTGCCGGTAAAAACCTGTCGTATTCTGGATTTAGGCACCGGAACCGGCGCGATTGCGCTGGCGCTGGCCTGCGAGCGACCGGATTGCGAGGTGACTGCGGTCGATCGTATGCCTGATGCGGTTGCGCTGGCGATACGCAACGCGGAACATTTGGCCATCCGGAATGTGCGTATACTGCAAAGTTGTTGGTTCAGCGCGCTATCGGGGCAGCAGTTCGACATGATTGTCAGCAATCCACCCTACATTGATGCGCAGGACCCGCACCTTAGCGAAGGCGATGTACGCTTTGAACCGCGCTCGGCGTTGGTGGCGGACGAAAACGGTATGGCGGATCTTACGCATATTATCGATAACGCCCGCCAGATGTTAACGCCCGGCGGCTTCCTGCTGCTGGAACACGGTTGGCAGCAGGGCGAAGCGGTAAGAGCGGTTTTCAGGCGGTCTGGTTACTCGGATGTAGAAACGTGTCGTGATTATGGCGGTAATGAACGCGTGACCTGCGGACGTTTTACGCCATGACAATTGCAATGTTGCTCACGCTCCATCTTATCTGTGTTGCGCTCTCCGTCAGTTTGTTTGTCGCTCGTTACTGGTGGCGCTATTGCGGCCATGCGTTGGCCGCCGCGCGCTGGACACGAATCGTGCCTCCCGTCATAGATACCCTGTTACTGCTTAGCGGTATTGGGTTAATCGTTAAAACGCACATCCTGCCATTCACGGAATCGGGCGCATGGCTGACTGAAAAACTGTTTGGCGTTATCATCTACATCGTTTTGGGTTTTATTGCGCTTGATTATCGTCAGGCGCGCAGCCAGCAGGCGCGTTTTATCGCTTTCCCGCTGGCGCTGGTGGTGCTGTACATCATCATTAAACTCGCCACCACAAAAATACCGTTACTGGGGTAAGTCATGAGGTCGTTAGCTGATTTCGAATTTAACAATGCGCCGCTGTGTGATGGCATGATCCTGGCATCAGAGATGATTCGCCTGGATTTTCCCACGCAGTTTGTCTACGACGAACTGGAACGTCTGGTCAGTCTGGCGCAGGAAGAAATTAGCCAGCTCCTGTCTCAGGATGAGCAACTGGAAAAATTGCTGGCACTTTTTTACGGCGAGTGGGGGTTCACGGATTCCCGCGGCGTCTACCGTCTTTCTGATGCTTTATGGCTCGATAAAGTCCTGAAAAAACGCCAGGGGAGCGCGGTATCGTTGGGCGCTATTTTATTATGGATAGCAAACCGTCTTGATTTGCCGTTGGTGCCCGTTATCTTCCCAACGCAGCTGATTTTGCGTATTGAATCGCTGGAAGGGGAAATGTGGCTGATTAACCCGTTCAACGGTGAAACGCTTGATGAACATACTCTGGAAGTCTGGTTAAAAGGCAATATTAGTCCGGTCGCCGAGTTGTTTAACGAAGATTTGGACGAGGCGGATAACGCCGAAGTGATTCGTAAACTACTGGATACGCTGAAATCCTCGCTGATGGAGGAACGGCAAATGGAGCTGGCGCTGCGCGTTAGCGAAGCATTGTTGCAATTTAACCCGGAAGATCCTTACGAAATCCGTGACCGCGGGTTGATCTACGCGCAGCTTGAGTGTGAACACGTTGCGCTGACTGATTTAAGCTACTTCGTTGAACAGTGTCCGGAAGACCCGATCAGCGAAATGATTCGTGCGCAGATCAACACCATTGCGCACAAGCAAATTGTTCTACATTAATTAACCGACATTTTACCTATAAGTGTAAGGCGATCCTATGAAACAAAAAGTGGTTAACATTGGCGACATTAAGGTGGCAAATGACCTGCCGTTTGTGCTGTTTGGCGGTATGAACGTGCTGGAGTCACGCGATCTGGCAATGCGCATTTGTGAGCACTACGTAACCGTTACCCAGAAGCTGGGTATTCCTTACGTGTTCAAGGCCTCTTTTGATAAAGCCAACCGTTCCTCTATTCACTCTTACCGTGGGCCGGGTCTGGAAGAAGGGATGAAAATCTTCCAGGAACTCAAACAGACATTTGGCGTAAAAGTGATCACTGACGTCCATGAAGCCAGCCAGGCGCAGCCTGTTGCTGATGTGGTTGACGTGATTCAGCTCCCGGCGTTTCTGGCGCGCCAGACCGACCTGGTGGAAGCGATGGCGAAAACCGGCGCTGTGATTAACGTGAAAAAGCCGCAGTTCGTAAGCCCGGGTCAGATGGGCAATATCGTGGATAAGTTCCATGAGGGCGGTAACGATAAGGTGATTCTGTGCGATCGCGGCGCGAACTTCGGCTATGACAACCTGGTGGTGGATATGCTGGGCTTTAGCGTGATGAAAAAGGTCTCCGGCAACTCGCCGGTGATTTTCGACGTTACCCATGCGCTGCAATGCCGCGACCCATTTGGCGCCGCCTCTGGCGGTCGTCGTGGTCAGGTGACCGAGCTGGCGCGCGCCGGTATGGCTGTCGGTCTGGCGGGCCTGTTCCTGGAGTCGCATCCGGACCCGGCTAACGCGAAGTGCGACGGTCCTTCCGCGCTGCCGCTGGCGAAACTGGAGCAGTTCCTGACCCAGATAAAAGCGATTGATGATTTGGTGAAAAGCTTCGACGAGCTGGATACCGAGAACTGATTGTGGTTTTTAGCTTGTGTAGGCCGGATAAGATACTATCCGGCTTTTTTATATCAGGCAAAAATCGTCATCAGATAGGCGGCAAATAAAGCCAGATGCGCCGCGCCGTTTAGCACGTTGGTGCGTCCGGTAGAGAACGAAATATGGCACAGCACTAACGAGGCCACCATCACTACCATTTCCGGCGCGCCTAAACCAAACACCAGATCATTACCTGTCGCCCAGGCGATGAGCGTGACGACCGGCACGGTTAATGAAATCGTCGCCAACACCGATCCGAAGAACAGATTCATTGCCCGCTGAACCTGATTATTCAGTACCGCCTTCAGCGCGCCCAGTCCTTCCGGCGAGAGAATTAACAACGCGACCAGGAAACCGGTAAAGGCGACCGGGGCGTTCATGCTGGTCAGCAACGCCTCCAGCGGGCTGGCATTCATTTTGGTAACGGCAATGACCGCAATTAAATGAATGAGTAACCAGACCGTATGCCAGCCGCTACTGTGCGCGGAGGGTTTACCGTGGTGTGGATTGTCATCATCGCCTTCATCTTCATGTTCATAGATAAATAAGCTCTGGTGCGTTTTGGTTTGAATCAACAAAAATACGCCGTACATCGCGGCGGAAATTAACGCGACCAATAATGCCTGACCGGTAGAGAAATTGGCTTGCGGCAATGCCATTGGAAAAACCAGCACAATAATCGCCAGCGGAAACAGCGCGATAAGATACTGCTTAATCCCGAATAAATTCATATATTGCGTTGCGAATTTACGCCCGCCCAACAACAACGAGAAACCGACCAGTCCCCCGGTGACAATCATAATAATAGAGTAGAGCGTATCGCGCATAAGCGTTGGCGCAGCATCGCCGGTAGCCATCAGCGCTGAAATTAAACTCACCTCAAGAATAACGACGGACAGGCTTAAAATAAGCGATCCATAGGGTTCGCCGAGTCGATGCGCTAATACATCGGCATGACGGACCACGCTAAATGCGCTGCTTAAAATACCAATAAGTGCAAGGATATTGATGCCAATAACCACTGGTAGTGACTGGCTGCTTCCCCAAAGGAACAGCACTACCAGCGCAAGAACCGGGAAAATAAGCGAAGTCTCCTTATGGCGGGTTTTCACCGCCTCACAGGCATGTGTCATGAGGGTCTCCCTTGTGCAGGTGTTAATATTTTGGAAAGAGTAAAGAAGGTAAAAATAGCAGAAATTTGTATTTTTTTAGTGGTTTTTTACGTAGTTTTACGGCGTAGACGATTTTTTTCTTTCAAGGTCAGTAAAACAAGCATCTTGTTTTAACAGTGTTTAAATAACAAAAAGTTAATTTCCGTAAAAAGCAAAAATCCTCCTCGACTGGCGTAATAACGCATTGTTTACCACACTTAATGTTTTCCCTGAAGACGGAGGCGCTGATGCCGTATAAAGCCAAAAGTGATTTACCCGATAATGTGCGGAATGTTCTTCCAGCCCATGCCCAGGACATTTACAAAGAAGCGTTTAATAGCGCCTGGGAGCAATATAAAGATAAAGCCGATCGTCGTGATGACGCCAGCCGCGAGGAAACCGCACATAAAGTCGCCTGGGCGGCGGTTAAAAACGATTATGAAAAAGGCGAGGATGATAAATGGCATAAGAAAAAATAAACGCGGTATTACTCGCGTGTTGGCCTGATTTTCTTGCCGGAAGTCTATCCTGACGCGGGAGCTTTTCCCGCGTACAGATTCAAAATGTCAGCACTTTGTCCGCCGCCAGCGTCCATTGCGCCAGCTCGACCAGCGTTCCGATTTCCACACCGTCAATCAGCGGCAGGGGAGTGATACCACGTCCGTCCGCACAGGTTTTGCATAATTTTACCGGTACGTTTTGCGCGGTTAGAATTTCCAGCATTTGCTGAATATTGTAGCCTTCGGCTGGTTTTTGACCGCGTAACCCTGCGGTTACGGCATCTGACATCAAAAACAGGCGTAAATCGAGATGGCTTTCCTGCTCGCGCAGCGCAATGGCCAGACGCAGGCTATTAAATAATGATTCGCTGCCGTAGGCGGCGCCGTTAGCGATAATGACGATATTTTGCATGAATAACCCTTCTCCTCGAGAAATTTTGTCGGCAATGGCGTTATGTTACCTCGGGAACCGGGTGCCGCCAAATGCGTGGATAAAATCCCGGGACGCTCTGCGGAAAAAATAAGGATATTCCTGGAAGCACGAGAAAAGGCTGCAAAACCTGTCCGGACACGTTATGGTTTACTCTGATGCCATTCCTCTTATCTTTTGTTGTAGAAGTTGCCGACACGTTGAGCCGTATTGTTTTTCGTTCATTCTCACTCTCGCTTCTCCTGCTGGCTGCCAGCGGTACGATCCGTGCGCAGGCGCAAGATCCTTTCACGCAAAACCGTCTGCCGGATTTAGGCATGATGCCGGAATCCCACGAAGGGGAAAAGCATTTTGCCGAGATGGCCAAAGCGTTTGGCGAAGCCAGCATGAAAAATAACGATCTGGATACCGGTGAACAGGCGCGGCAATTCGCTTTCGGGCAGGTACGCGATGTGGTCAGCGAGCAGGTTAACCAGCAGCTTGAAAGCTGGCTATCAGCCTGGGGCAGCGCCAGCGTTGATATTAACGTCGATAACGAAGGTCATTTTAACGGCAGTCGCGGAAGCTGGTTTATCCCTTTACAGGATAAACAGCGCTATCTGACCTGGAGCCAGCTTGGTCTTACGCAACAGACTGACGGACTGGTAAGCAACGTTGGCATAGGACAGCGCTGGGCGCAGGATGGCTGGCTTCTTGGCTATAATACCTTTTACGATAATCTGCTGGATGAAAATTTGCAGCGCGCCGGCTTTGGCGCGGAGGCGTGGGGAGAATATTTGCGTTTATCCGCCAACTATTATCAGCCTTTTGCCGACTGGCAGACGCATACGGCGACCTTAGAACAGCGAATGGCGCGCGGGTATGATATCAACGCGCAAATGCGGCTGCCGTTTTACCAGCATATCAAT
Organism: Salmonella sp. A29-2; assembly: GCF_020150755.1. Taxonomy (NCBI): domain Bacteria; kingdom Pseudomonadati; phylum Pseudomonadota; class Gammaproteobacteria; order Enterobacterales; family Enterobacteriaceae; genus Salmonella; species Salmonella sp. A29-2. The sequence goes on from NZ_CP083731.1 coordinate 2,140,147, forward strand.
ACCAGCGTTAGTCTGGAGCAGTACTTTGGCGATAGCGTGGATCTGTTTGACTCCGGAACGGGGTATCACAATCCTGTCGCGTTAAAACTGGGTCTTAACTATACGCCAGTACCTTTGCTTACCATGACCGCCCAGCACAAACAGGGCGAGAGCGGGGTCAGTCAGAATAACCTGGGGCTGACGCTTAACTACCGCTTCGGCGTGCCGCTCAAAAAGCAGCTTGCCGCCAGTGAAGTGGCGCAAAGCCAGTCATTACGCGGTAGCCGCTATGATACGCCGCAACGTAACTCGCTGCCGACAATGGAGTATCGGCAGCGTAAAACGTTAACGGTTTTTCTGGCGACGCCGCCCTGGGATCTTACGCCTGGTGAGACGGTTGCGTTAAAATTGCAGGTGCGCAGCGTGCACGGTATTCGTCATTTGAGCTGGCAGGGCGATACACAGGCATTAAGTTTGACGGCAGGAACGAACACCCGCAGTACCGAGGGCTGGACAATCATTATGCCGGCCTGGGAGCACCGCGAAGGCGCGGCAAATCGCTGGCGTTTATCGGTGGTGGTTGAAGATGAAAAAGGTCAGCGTGTCTCTTCCAATGAGATCACGCTCGCGCTGACTGAACCGTTTATCACGATGCCGGACGATAATCCGCATTGGCAACCGTTCCAGGAGCAATAATTAAAAGATGCGTTCCTGATGCACCCAGACGGCGGCCTCCACGCGCGATTTCAGCTTCATTTTCTTGAGCATATGTTTCACGTGCACTTTGACCGTACTTTCGGTGATATCCAGACGCCGGGCAATCATCTTATTTGGCAATCCCTGCGCGATGAGCTTCAGAATATCGCGCTCACGCGGGGTGAGTTGCGTTACATCGCGATCGGTGGTAGCGCGGTTGGCCCGCAGGCTGGCCGCCAGTACCGGCGTTAACGCTTCACTTAATACCATTTCGCCGGCGGCGGCCTGTTGTAACGCTTTGAGCAAGTCCTCCGGCTCCATGTCTTTCAACAGATAACCGTCCGCGCCGCGCTTTAGCGCCGTGACGACATCTTCTTCATGGTTGGATACGCTGAAAACGACAATACGTCCTGACAGCGCTTTTTCGCGTAATTTATCCAGCGTTTCGAGACCATTCATTCCCGGCATATTCAAATCAAGGAGGATCAGATCGGGATCGAGCGATTCCGCCAGGTCAATACCCTGCTCACCGTTGCTGGCTTCTCCGACCACGCTGATATCGGGCGCCATACTCACAAGCTGCTTTACACCCGTGCGTAGCATCGGATGGTCGTCAATTAACAGGATAGTTGCCGGTTCCTGATTATTCATGGGTATCTCCCTGGGTTTCTGTGAAGTTTGTTTCTGGAATAAAAGTAACAGTGACCTCTGTTCCGCCAGTCTCGCGTCGGCGTACCTGGCAATCGCCGCGCAAACTTTGCGCCCGATCGCGCATGATGATCATGCCGTAGTGATTACTGCGTTCGGCGTTTTCCGGGACGCCGCAGCCATTATCCTGCACTTTTAGTTTGACCTGTTTGCCACATTGCGTCACTGTCACCACCACATCGTCGGCATGAGAGTGTTTAAGGGCGTTGCTGAGGGCTTCCCTGGCAATTTGCAACAGGTGTATCGCCTGGTGTGAAGGCACCAGGCGGGGGGGAAGCTGATAATCCAGTTTTACCGTAAAGCCAAACCGGGCGCTGAACTCCTGGCAGCTTGCTTCCAGCGCCGGACGTAGCCCGGGTTCCGTCAACTGTAAGCGGAAAGTGGTTAACAGTTCGCGCAGTTGCGCCCAGGAGCAGTTTAGCTCATTGCGAATTTGGCTGAGTAACTCACGGCTGCTTTCCGGTAACACGTCGCCCTGCATTTGCAGGCAGCTCACCTGCATCTTCATACAAGAGAGCGACTGGGCAATAGAATCATGCAGTTCGCGGGCAATGGTGGCACGCTCTTCCATGACAATCAACTGCTGCTGGCGCTCCTGATGCCTGTCGAGCGCCAGAGTCGCGGTAAGCTGTTCAACCAGCGTGTCCACCAACTGTTGCTGATCGTGGCTGAGATGGCGTCCATAGGGCAGCGTCGCCAGCAAAATACCGTATTGGGTGTGAGAGTCGGTGAGCCGCCATTTTAAGGTGGTACCGCCGTTAATCATCGGCAGGGCGCTACGTGGGCAAAGGTGGCAGCCTTTATCATCGCAACTGATGTCCGACTGACAAGTAAATTCCTGGTGATTATCTTCATCTTCTAGGTCATAGACTCGCAGCTCAATATCATGCAACTGGGTTAAATTTTGCAGGCCATTCAGTACCGGTGAAAGACGCTCACATAGCGGAGCCTGTGAATGCAGTCGGCGGTTGGCTTGCCACAAAAACGAGAGAATCTGGTTTTTATGTTCCAGACCGGCTGTTTTTTCCTGTACGCGCTGTTCCAGTACCGCATAACTTTCGGCCAGCTCTTCAGACATATTATTGAGCGCAGAACCCAACGCGGCCATCTCATTGCGTCCACTGATATTGGCACGTTGGGTAAAGTCGCGCTGACTGACGGCGCGCGCCATTGATAATAACTGTTTCCAGGGCTGCAAAAGGCGAACACGTAGCCAGATAATCGTAAATACCAGCAATAGCGCCATAAAGATCGCCATTACCCGGTGAACTAATACCACGCGTTCGATACGCAATTCAGTAGTATGGTCGAACGACGTCACCAGGCGATCCAGGCCCGCCACAAAGCGTGTGACATCTTCTGCGACCGCGTGCGCGTTTTGCGCGTGCTGTAGTCCTGGCGAGAGTTCGTTATGCCAGTAATCCTGCAACGCTTTAAGCTGCTTCTGCTGCCCGTCTCGCTCAGCGGCGCGGGTCAGTTCAGGGCTGAATGCCGTTTGCTCCATCTCATCCAGCAGCTTTTGATCTTTAGCATCCAGCGGGACAGCGGCCAGTAGTCGATAGCTTTGCATACGCAATGAGCCCGCTTTATTAATCGCATGAGCGCTACCCTGTACGCCCTGAACCAGCCAGCCGGAAACCGCCATCCCCGCCACGCCGATAGCGGTAGAGAGCATGACAATCAGCGCCAGTTGGTTAACCAGCGTAAGAGGAGAGAAACACCGTTTAAACATGTTACCTTCTTTCTTCGGGGTAATGTCGCCGAAAAAACGTAGCAAAAAAGAGGGGCGTCAATCGGCTGTGCCGCTATTCTCAACGATACAGCGGAGTATACCCATACCTATAACGAGTTACCCCTTAATTGCCGCCGTAGAGAGGTATCTGCGACGGGAAGGAGTAGACAGACACAGCATGGTGAAAAACCACAGCTTTTTTACCAAAATAGCCTACTCATTAAGGATAATAACGCTTTTTAGTCGCCGGTGATGACGACTTTTCCTTTGATTTATATCAACTTACCTTCGGCAGTAAACCCTAATGTGGCAGACATCAAATCAAGAATCAGAGGTGTCTATGAGTCACTCATCCGCCCCGGAAAGGGCAACTGGCGCTGTTATCACGGAATGGCGTCCGGAAGATCCGGCATTCTGGCAGCAGCGCGGCCATCGTGTCGCCAGTCGTAATTTGTGGATTTCTGTGCCGTGTTTACTGCTGGCGTTTTGCGTCTGGATGCTATTCAGCGCAGTGGCGGTGAACCTGCCGAAAGTGGGATTTAATTTTACGACCGATCAGCTCTTTATGTTGACTGCGCTGCCATCTGTTTCCGGCGCGCTGCTACGGGTGCCTTACTCCTTTATGGTGCCGCTATTTGGCGGACGTCGCTGGACAGCGTTCAGTACCGGTATCCTCATCGTGCCTTGCGTATGGTTAGGCTTTGCCGTTCAGGATACCAGTACGCCATTTAGCACTTTCATTATTATTTCCTTGCTGTGTGGTTTTGCTGGCGCGAACTTTGCCTCCAGTATGGCGAACATCAGCTTTTTCTTTCCTAAACAAAAGCAGGGCGGCGCGCTGGGTCTGAACGGCGGTCTGGGCAATATGGGCGTGAGCGTGATGCAGCTGGTTGCGCCGCTGGTGGTTTCGCTCTCTATCTTTGCCGCCTTTGGCAGCCACGGTGTAGAGCAGCCGGACGGTTCTCAGCTCTATCTGGCGAACGCGGCCTGGATTTGGGTGCCTTTCCTGGCCATTTTTACGCTGGCGGCGTGGTTCGGCATGAACGAACTGGCGACGTCTAAGGCCTCGCTAAAAGAGCAACTGCCGGTGCTCAAACGTGGTCATCTGTGGATCATGAGTCTGCTGTATCTGGCGACCTTCGGATCGTTTATCGGTTTCTCCGCGGGGTTCGCTATGCTGTCTAAAACGCAATTCCCGGATGTGCAGATCCTGCATTATGCGTTTTTCGGTCCGTTTATCGGCGCGCTGGCACGTTCGGCAGGCGGCGCAATTTCTGACCGTCTGGGGGGGACTCGCGTCACGCTTATCAACTTTGTCCTGATGGCGATTTTCAGCGGTCTGCTGTTCCTGACATTACCTACTGGCGGCGTTGGCGGTAGCTTTATCGCGTTCTACGGGGTATTTCTGGCGCTGTTCCTGACGGCTGGGCTGGGGAGTGGTTCTACCTTCCAGATGATCTCCGTTATCTTCCGTAAACTGACGATGGACCGGGTTAAAGCGGAAGGCGGGTCGGACGAAAGAGCCATGCGTGAAGCGGCGACCGATACGGCGGCGGCGCTGGGCTTTATTTCCGCGATTGGCGCGATTGGCGGCTTTTTTATTCCGAAAGCGTTTGGTTCATCTTTAGCATTAACCGGTTCTCCAGTCGGCGCGATGAAGGTCTTTCTTATTTTCTATATCGCCTGCGTCGTTATTACCTGGGCGGTATATGGACGTCATTCTAAAAATAAAAAGTAACTTTTGATTATCCTTTGCGCGGCGTTAGACCGCGCTTTTTTTTACCCGTATTTAGTTACAACATACTTATAGTCAAGAAGAGAGGCGCGACAGGGCTGACCACGCACATTTTTATCGGTCATCCAGGGGGATACCCCTTAATACCCACTTGTTGAAAATTTAACATTCACGTCGTGCGTAAATTTAATTTTATGTAATTAAATCAGTAACATATATAAATAAAACTCCTCCTCCAAAAGGAGTATGCAGGAGGTTTGCGCGCCATTTGCATCCCTGTCCGCCTTGATCGTTATCAATTCTCACGCCCATTCAGCGCGTTACCTTCGCCCTTAGTTAAGCAATGTCGATTTATCAGAGAGCCGTAAGGTTCCACACAGGAGAAACCCGATGAGTAAATTCCTGGACCGGTTTCGCTACTTCAAGCAGAAGGGCGAAACCTTTGCCGATGGGCACGGCCAGCTTCTCGAAACAAACCGGGACTGGGAGGACGGATACCGCCAACGTTGGCAGCATGACAAAATTGTGCGCTCAACCCATGGGGTGAACTGCACCGGTTCTTGTAGCTGGAAAATTTATGTCAAAAATGGTCTGGTGACCTGGGAAACACAGCAAACCGATTACCCGCGCACCCGTCCTGACATGCCAAACCATGAACCTCGCGGCTGCCCGCGCGGGGCAAGCTACTCCTGGTATCTCTACAGCGCTAACCGACTGAAATATCCGCTAATGCGCAAACGTCTGATGAAGATGTGGCGCGAGGCGAAAAAACTGCATCGCGATCCGGTAGAGGCATGGGCCTCCATCATTGAAGATGCCGATAAAGCCAAAAGCTTCAAACAGGCGCGTGGTCGTGGCGGCTTTGTTCGCTCCTCATGGCAGGAAGTGAACGAGCTGATCGCCGCCTCCAACGTGTACACCGTGAAAACCTATGGCCCTGACCGCGTCGCGGGCTTCTCACCCATTCCGGCGATGTCGATGGTTTCCTACGCTTCCGGTGCACGTTATCTTTCGCTGATTGGCGGTACCTGCCTGAGCTTTTACGACTGGTACTGCGACCTGCCGCCAGCCTCCCCGCAAACCTGGGGCGAGCAGACCGACGTGCCGGAATCCGCTGACTGGTACAACTCCAGCTATATTATCGCCTGGGGCTCTAACGTGCCGCAAACCCGTACGCCGGATGCCCACTTCTTTACCGAAGTACGTTACAAAGGCACTAAAACCGTCGCGGTGACGCCGGACTATGCCGAAATTGCCAAACTGTGCGATCTGTGGCTGGCGCCGAAGCAGGGGACCGATGCGGCGATGGCGCTGGCGATGGGCCACGTCATGCTGCGCGAATTCCACCTCGACAACCCGCGCCAGTACTTCACCGATTATGTCCGTCGCTATACCGACATGCCAATGCTGGTGATGCTTGAAGAGCGTGATGGTTATTATGCCGCAGGTCGTATGCTGCGCGCTGCCGATCTCGTTGATTCGCTGGGGCAGGAAAATAACCCGGAATGGAAAACCGTTGCTATCAACAGCAACGGTGAAATGGTGGCGCCAAACGGTTCAATTGGTTTCCGCTGGGGCGAAAAAGGCAAATGGAATCTCGAGCAGCGCGACGGGACTACCGGTGCAGAAACTGAATTGCAGCTCAGCTTGCTGGGCAGCCAGGATGAGATTGCTGACGTGGGCTTCCCGTATTTCGGCGGCGAAGGTTCAGAGTACTTTAATCATGTGGCGCTGGATAACGTCCTGCTGCACAAATTGCCGGTTAAACGTCTGCAACTGGCCGATGGTTCTACCGCGTTAGTCACCACCGTGTATGACCTGACTATGGCGAACTATGGTCTGGAACGCGGCCTGAACGATGAAAATTGTGCCGCCAGTTATGATGATACCAAAGCGTATACGCCAGCATGGGCCGAGCAGATCACTGGCGTGCCGCGGGCGCAGATCATCCGTATCGCACGGGAGTTCGCCGATAACGCGGACAAAACGCACGGGCGTTCAATGATTATCGTTGGCGCCGGTCTGAACCACTGGTATCACCTCGATATGAACTATCGCGGGCTGATTAATATGTTGGTGTTCTGTGGTTGCGTTGGTCAGAGCGGTGGCGGTTGGGCGCACTACGTCGGCCAGGAAAAACTGCGTCCGCAGACCGGCTGGCAGCCGCTGGCGTTTGCCCTTGACTGGCAGCGTCCGGCGCGTCACATGAATAGCACCTCTTACTTCTATAACCACTCCAGCCAGTGGCGCTACGAGACGGTGACCGCCGAGGAGTTACTGTCGCCGATGGCGGACAAATCCCGCTATAGCGGTCATCTGATTGACTTCAATGTGCGCGCCGAGCGTATGGGCTGGTTGCCGTCGGCACCGCAGTTAGGCACTAACCCGCTGTATATTGCGCGTGAAGCGGAAAAAGCCGGTATGACGCCGGTAGACTATACCGTCAAATCCCTGAAAGAGGGTTCGATTCGCTTTGCCGCCGAGCAGCCGGAAAACGGTAAAAACCACCCGCGTAACCTGTTCATCTGGCGTTCAAACCTGCTTGGCTCTTCCGGTAAGGGCCATGAGTACATGCTGAAATATCTGCTGGGTACTGAGCATGGTATTCAGGGGCTGGATCTGGGTAAACAGGGCGGTGTGAAGCCGGAAGATGTGGAGTGGCGTGACAATGGCCTGGACGGCAAACTGGATCTGGTGGTGACGCTGGACTTCCGCCTGTCGAGCACCTGCCTGTACTCCGATATCGTACTGCCGACCGCCACCTGGTATGAAAAAGACGATATGAATACCTCGGATATGCATCCGTTTATTCATCCGCTGTCTGCCGCCGTAGATCCGGCCTGGGAATCGAAAAGCGACTGGGAAATCTACAAAGGCATTGCGAAGAAATTCTCCGAAGTCTGTGTAGGCCACCTGGGTAAAGAGACTGACGTCGTGACGCTGCCGATCCAGCACGATTCTGCCGCTGAACTGGCGCAGCCGCTGGACGTGAAAGACTGGAAAAAAGGCGAATGCGATCTGATTCCAGGGAAAACCGCGCCGCACATCATGACCGTTGAGCGCGATTACCCGGCGACTTACGAACGCTTTACCTCTATCGGCCCGCTGATGGAGAAAATCGGCAACGGCGGGAAAGGGATTGCCTGGAACACACAGAGCGAAATGGACTTGCTGCGTAAGCTTAATTACACCAAAGCGGACGGTCCGGCGAAAGGTCAGCCGATGCTCAACACGGCGATTGACGCGGCAGAGATGATCCTGACGTTAGCGCCGGAAACCAACGGTCAGGTGGCGGTGAAAGCCTGGGCGGCGCTGAGCGAGTTTACCGGTCGCGACCATACGCATCTGGCAACCAATAAAGAAGAAGAGAAAATCCGCTTCCGCGATATTCAGGCCCAGCCGCGCAAAATTATCTCCAGCCCGACCTGGTCTGGTCTGGAAGATGAGCATGTTTCTTATAACGCCGGTTATACCAACGTTCACGAGCTGATCCCGTGGCGTACGCTGTCTGGTCGCCAACAGTTGTATCAGGATCACCAGTGGATGCGCGACTTCGGCGAAAGTCTGCTGGTGTATCGCCCACCGATCGACACCCGCTCGGTGAAAGCGGTGATGGGGCGTAAATCCAACGGTAATCCGGAGAAGGCGCTCAACTTCCTGACGCCGCACCAGAAATGGGGTATCCACTCGACCTACAGCGATAACCTGTTGATGCTGACCTTGTCGCGTGGCGGCCCGATTGTATGGATGAGCGAAACCGACGCCAAAGATCTGGGCATTGAAGATAACGACTGGATCGAAGTCTTCAACAGCAACGGCGCATTGACCGCACGCGCAGTGGTCAGCCAGCGTGTACCGGCGGGCATGACCATGATGTACCACGCGCAGGAACGTATCGTAAACCTGCCGGGGTCGGAAATTACCCAGCAGCGCGGCGGTATTCATAACTCGGTGACGCGCATTACGCCGAAACCGACCCATATGATCGGCGGCTATGCGCAGTTAGCCTACGGCTTTAACTACTACGGTACCGTCGGCTCCAACCGCGATGAGTTTGTGGTGGTACGTAAGATGAAGAACATTAACTGGTTGGATGGCGAAGGCAATGACCAGGTACAGGAGAGCGTAAAATGAAAATTCGTTCACAAGTCGGCATGGTGCTGAATCTCGATAAGTGCATCGGCTGTCATACCTGTTCAGTCACCTGTAAAAACGTCTGGACCAGTCGCGAAGGTATGGAATACGCGTGGTTCAACAACGTAGAAAGTAAGCCTGGCGTTGGTTTTCCGAATGACTGGGAAAATCAGGAAAAATGGAAAGGCGGCTGGATCCGTAAAATCAACGGCAAGCTACAGCCGCGCATGGGGAACCGGGCGCTGCTGCTGGGTAAAATCTTCGCTAACCCGCATCTGCCAGGCATCGACGACTACTACGAGCCGTTTGATTACGACTACCAGAACCTGCATACCGCGCCGGAAAGCAAACATCAGCCGATCGCGCGTCCGCGCTCGCTGATTACCGGCCAGCGGATGGACAAAATTACCAGCGGGCCAAACTGGGAAGAGATTCTGGGCGGTGAGTTCGAAAAACGCGCCAAAGACCAGAACTTCGAAAACATGCAGAAGGCGATGTACGGCCAGTTCGAAAACACCTTCATGATGTACCTGCCGCGCCTGTGCGAGCACTGTCTCAACCCGGCGTGCGTGGCGACCTGCCCGAGCGGTGCTATCTACAAGCGTGAAGAAGATGGCATCGTGCTGATCGACCAGGACAAGTGCCGCGGCTGGCGGATGTGTATCACCGGTTGCCCGTACAAGAAAATTTACTTCAACTGGAAGAGCGGCAAGTCCGAGAAGTGCATCTTCTGCTACCCGCGTATCGAAGCCGGTCAGCCGACCGTTTGCTCCGAAACCTGCGTGGGCCGTATCCGCTACCTTGGCGTACTGCTGTATGACGCAGATGCCATTGAAAGCGCCGCCAGTACGGAAAACGAAAAAGATCTGTACCAGCGTCAACTGGACGTGTTCCTCGATCCGAACGATCCGGCTGTCATTGAGCAGGCGCTGAAGGACGGCGTGCCGCAGAGCGTGATCGATGCGGCGCAACAATCGCCAGTGTACAAAATGGCGATGGACTGGAAGCTGGCGCTGCCGCTGCATCCGGAATACCGCACGCTGCCGATGGTCTGGTACGTGCCACCGCTGTCGCCGATTCAGTCTGCCGCCGACGCGGGTGAACTGGGCAGCAACGGTATTCTGCCGGATGTAGACAGTCTGCGTATCCCGGTGCAGTACCTGGCGAACCTGTTGACCGCTGGCGACACCCAGCCGGTACTGTTGGCGCTGAAACGGATGCTGGCGATGCGTCACTACAAACGTGCGGAAACCGTAGACGGTAAAGTGGATACCCGCGCGCTGGAAGAGGTGGGCTTAAGCGAAGCCCAGGCGCAGGAAATGTATCGTTACCTGGCAATTGCTAATTATGAAGATCGCTTTGTGGTGCCGAGCAGCCATCGTGAACTGGCGCGTGACGCATTCCCGGAGAAAAGCGGTTGTGGCTTTACCTTCGGCGATGGTTGCCACGGGTCTGATACCAAATTCAATCTGTTCAACAGCCGCCGCATCGACGCTGTTGATGTGACCAGCAAAACGGAGCCGCACGCATGATTGAACTCGTCATTGTTTCGCGTCTGCTCGAGTACCCGGATGTTGCCCTGTGGCAGCATCAGCAGGAGTTGTTCGATGCGCTCGCGTCATCTGAGAACCTGGATAAAGAGGATGCCCAGACTCTGGGCGTTTTCCTGCGCGATTTAACCGCGCAGGACCTGCTGGATGTACAGGCCGCTTATAGCGAACTGTTTGACCGTGGTCGCGCCACATCGCTGCTGCTGTTTGAACATGTTCACGGGGAGTCCCGCGATCGCGGTCAGGCGATGGTTGACCTGATGGCACAGTATGAGCAGCACGGTTTGCAGCTCGACAGTCGCGAACTTCCCGATCATCTGCCGCTGTATCTGGAATACCTTGCGCAATTGCCGAAAAGCGAAGCGTTAGGGGGTTTACAGGATATCGCGCCGATTCTGGCGCTGCTCAGCGCACGTTTGCAACAGCGTGACAGCCGTTATGCGGTGCTGTTCGATCTGCTGTTAAAACTGGCGAATACCGTTATCGACAGCGATAAAGTGGCTGAAAAAATTGCGAATGAAGCACGTGATGATACCCCACAGGCGTTGGATGCGGTCTGGGAAGAAGAGCAGGTGAAATTCTTCGCCGATCAAGGGTGTGGCGAGTCGGAAATCTCCGCTCACCAGCGTCGTTTTGCCGGGGCCGTGGCGCCGCAATATCTGAATATCACCACCGGAGGACAGCACTAATGCACTTCCTGAATATGTTCTTCTTTGATATCTACCCGTACATTGCCGGATCGGTATTTCTGATCGGTAGCTGGTTACGTTACGACTACGGCCAGTACACCTGGCGGGCGGCTTCCAGTCAGATGCTGGATCGCAAAGGAATGAACCTGGCGTCAAACCTGTTCCACATTGGGATTCTGGGTATTTTCGCCGGTCACTTCCTGGGCATGTTAACGCCGCACTGGATGTATGAAGCTTTTCTGCCGGTCGACGTGAAGCAGAAGATGGCGATGATTGCCGGCGGCGCCTGCGGCGTGCTGACGCTGGTTGGCGGTATTTTACTGCTCAAGCGTCGCCTGTTTAGCCCACGTGTCCGCGCCACCACTACCGGCGCAGATATTTTGATTCTCTCATTGCTGGTGATTCAGTGCGCGCTGGGTCTGCTGACCATTCCGTTCTCCGCCCAGCATATGGACGGGAGTGAAATGATGAAGCTGGTCGGGTGGGCGCAGTCAGTTGTGACCTTCCACGGTGGCGCATCCGCACATCTGGACGGTGTGGCCTTTATCTTCCGTATGCACCTGATACTGGGGATGACGCTGTTCCTGTTGTTCCCATTCTCGCGCCTGGTGCATATCTGGAGCGTGCCGGTCGAGTATCTGACCCGCAAATACCAGATTGTACGTGCGCGTCACTGATTTTCTCTCGATGCCCTAAACTCCGCTTCGGCGGAGTTTTTTTATGGCTGTTTGCCGGAGTGCGGCATAAATGCCTTATCGACCGCCGCCTTGTTTCGTTTACAGCGGATCTGCCATGTCTGGCATCTGAATCCGTACTCTTTGTTTTTGGATTTATTCAGCATCTGTGCGAGTTTTTTGTAAGCAGAAAAAGGATGATGCAGCATATAATCACGCCATAAACGACAATAAGGATAGTTGTATGCGTTTTTCATCAATTTTCAAAATAATAATATTAAATATATTTATTTCAAAAATGGCTCACGCTGCTGTCTGCGAGGAGCGCTATCCCGCCGACTCAGAAGAATGCCAGTACGTTCAGGAATTAGAGCAAAAAGCGGAACAAGGGGATGAAAGCGCGCAGTTCGCGCTTGGAAGCTGGTATGCGGAGGGGCGATATGTTAAGCCTGATTATAAACTAGCCATAAAATGGCTGGAGAAAGCGGGTAAACAAGGTTCTGATTTTTCCTATTTTATCCTTGGCTATCATTACAACTATGGTGAAAATTTTCCACTTAGTCGACAAAAAGCGCTGGAGTGGTATCGCAAGGCGGCAGAGCTAGGGGATAGTAGTACGCAAGAAATCCTCGGTGACGCCTATATGTATGGCGATGGGTTTCCCCAAAATACCCAGCTAGCGCTGGAGTGGTATCGAAAAGCCGCCTCTCCAATCAATGATGCGGGCGTTGTCCGCGGCCAGGGTTCAGCTTCGTCAGCACAATTTAAGCTTGGAGTAATGTACGCCCACGGTCAGGGCGTTCCTCAGGATTATCAGCAAACGGCGATCTTGATGCGTAAAGCGGCGGAAAATATGTACTACCCCGCGCAACTTTATCTCGGTGTTGCCTATTTTTATGGTGAAGGCGTGCCTCAGGATTATCGTCAGGCAGTTTACTGGCTTAATGAAGGTATACCAAGCAGCTATACGCCAGGCCACATTCCGCTGAATGCGCTCTATGATAAAGCGCATCCCGCTGACCGGGTTCACTCTCAGACGTGGTATCGAAAAACAGCGCAACGCGTGATGGCAAAGGTACAGTACAATTTTGGCGTATGGTATTACAACGGTTATCACTTATTGAAAGATCACAACCTGGCGCTGGAGTGGTATCGCAGAGCCGCAGCGCAAGGATTGGCCGAGGCGCAGGATGCGATCGGCGTGATGTTTATGCAGGGTGAGGGCGTTTCTCAGGACTACCAACAGGCGCTGGCGTGGTATCGCAAAGCCGCTCGCCAGGGGCTGCCTGCTGCGCAAACGCATCTGGGCATCATGTCTGCTTTTGGTCGCGGCGTCGCGCAAAGCGACAGACAGGCTATCGCATGGTATCGAAAAGCAGCAAAACAGGATTTTGCGAAAGCGCAATATCAGCTTGGCGTAGCATATAGCACGGGAAGAGGCGTGCCTGAAAATAGCCGGAATGCGCTGAAGTGGTACCTCAAAGCGGCAGAGCAGGGGTTTACTCCGGCACAATCAGCGCTTGGGGAAATTTATGCTCATGGGCGCCAGGGTGTGCCTAAAGATAATAAGCAGGCCTATATTTGGTATTACATGGCAAGTATGTATACGGAAAAATCTAAGGATGATTGTTCAGCGCTCATTGCCGAAAGAAACCGACTCAAGGGAACGCTTACCCCAGATCAACTTAGCGAGACATATGCCGCCTTTAATCTCATCTGGCGAAAAATTGACCAGTCAAAGGAGGCGAAAAAGATTGCCAGGAAGAAGTATTGATAAGATAACCAATAAGCTATGGCACCATGGTGTGAAGTCTGCCTGTGGGGTAAGGATACGGGGCAGTGCTGATTGATTTGAAATTGGTGCCTTATGAAGTAATGGTGGTGGGGGAAGGATGACTCAGCGCTGCGCGCTTCGCCCTTCGGGTCGTTGCCTGCGGCAACGCTTTCTCGCTTTCGCTCGAATCGAACCTTAGTCGAAGCTTCTCATCCTTCCCCGTACGGAGAGATATGAGACACTATGCTTAACGGGGATAAGATACGCGACGGGAGTGATGGTGGTGGGGGAAGGATGACTCAGCGCTGCGCGCTTCGCCCTTCGGGTCGTTGCCTGCGGCAACGCTTTCTCGCTGCGCTCGAATCGAACCTTAGTCGAAGCTTCTCATCCTTCCCCGTACGGAGAGATATGAGACACTATGCTTAACGGGGATAAGATACGCGACGGAAGTGATGGTGGTGGGGGAAGGATTCGAACCTTCGAAGTCGATGACGGCAGATTTACAGTCTGCTCCCTTTGGCCGCTCGGGAACCCCACCAGGGGTAATTCAAATTGTAGGTAAAGCTTGAAGATGGTGGTGGGGGAAGGATTATTCGTCGCTTCGCTCCTCACCCTACGGGCCGTTGCCGTTGGCAACGTTCTCTCGCTTTCGCTCGAGTCGAACCTTAATCGAAGGTTCTCACCCTTCCCCGACAAGTGCAAACTTCTGCATTGCTCATCGAGTTAACTACATCGCTGTAGTGAATAATGGTGGTGGGGGAAGGATTCGAACCTTCGAAGTCGATGACGGCAGATTTACAGTCTGCTCCCTTTGGCCGCTCGGGAACCCCACCACGGGATAAATTCATTATGCTGCTTGCATTCTATAGCGGGAAGGATTATTCGGAGCTAAAGCTCCTCACCCTTCGGGCCGTTGCCTGCGGCAACGTTCTCTCACTATTGCTCGAGTCGAACCTTCGAAGTCGATGACGGCAGATTTACAGTCAGCTCCCTTATGATCGCTCGGGAACCCCACCACGGGGTAATGCTTAATACTGGCCCGCTTCCTTTCGGGAAGCGGGGCGCATCATATCAAATGACACGCCGCTGTAAAGCATTCCTTTGCCTGAAATGAACTGTTTGCGTACTTTTCATCCGTAACGGATTAAAGCTAATCAATTCATATTACTGACGATTAAAGAATAATCGTCCGATTGCCGTAAACAAAGACCCGCTGCGCCAGAACCTGATACAGCGCGCGGCTTAATACGTTTTTCTCAACGTCGCGCCCGGCACGCATCATATCTTCTGCGGTGTAAGTGTGATCGACATGAATCACGTCCTGCATAATGATTGGGCCTTCATCCAGATTATCATTCACATAGTGCGCGGTAGCGCCGATGATTTTCACGCCGCGCTCATAGGCCTGATGATAAGGACGCGCGCCGATAAACGCCGGCAGGAATGAGTGGTGGATATTGATAATTTTGTTCGGGAAGCGCGCCACAAAACCTGGCGTCAAAACACGCATATACTTGGCCAGCACCACATAGTCCGGTTGATGGGCATCAATGGCGTCCGCCATCTTCGTGTCATGCTCTTCACGCGTTAATCCCTCATGGCTGACCAGTTCGAAAGGGATCTCAAAACGTTCAACCAGCGAGCGTAACGTTTCATGGTTGCCAATGACCGCGGCGATTTCAACATCCAGCCCGCCATAGTTGGCTTTCATCAGCAGGTCGCCCAGACAATGCGCCTCTTTGGTAACCAGAATCACTACCCGACGGCGTCCGGCGGGATTGAGTTCACGAACAGAGCCTTCCGGTAAGGCGCTGTCCAGATCGGCCAGAAGAGTGGAATCATTGAAGATGCCTTCCAGCTCGGTCCGCATAAAAAAGCGTCCGGTGCGATGGTCCACAAATTCATTGTTTTGCACAATATTAAGCTCGTGCTTATAGCAAATGTTGGTAATCCGCGCGATAAGGCCTTTTTGATCGGGACAAATAGTACGCAGAACTTTACGTTGTAGTGATTGCATTGCCGGAAAAATCCTGTTGAGAGTGTTTGCTGTATCGATACTGTCAGGCGTCACTGGCCGCAGCACTTTTTAAATTTTTTGCCTGAACCGCACGGGCAGGGATCGTTTCGACCCAACTGCGGGCGGGTACCGTCAATATAATACCACTGACCGTTTTCTTTGATAAAACGAGAACGTTCGATAATCGCCCCGGTTTTCCCTTGTTCGGAAAAACGCGCGATAAAACTAACATACCCTGTATTTTCTGCTTCTGACCAGGTATGTTCAAAAATAGTCAGGCCGAGCCACCTGGTATTGGCAAATCCGGCGATGATATCATCACGAAACGCGGCCGCATTGCAGGTTGGATGCCAGCTCTTAATTAAGTAATCTGCGTCTTTCATCACAAAAGCGCAGTAACGAGAGCGCATGAGATGTGACGGATCGGGTGCTACTCGTTCTCCGGACACAATACGACCACAACATAGGCTATACTCGTCAGCGCTACCACAGGGACAAGGCTGAGACACAATAATCTCCCTGAATATAAAAAACGGCGTTGAACGCCAGGGTGGCATTATGTTAACTGAGCAGTGGCGATGTTGCTACGTCTTGAAGCCAGGGGAAGTCGTTAAGTACGATGAGAAAAATGAAAATAGGGCTGGCGCTGGGATCTGGCGCAGCGAGAGGATGGTCTCATATTGGGGTCATCAAAGCCCTCAAGCAAACAGGCATTGATATTGATATCGTTGCAGGATGCTCAATAGGTTCACTGGTCGGCGCCGCGTATGCCTGTAATAAATTATCGGCGCTTGAACAGTGGGTATGTTCATTCCGCTACTGGGATGTTTTACGCCTGATGGATGTATCCTGGGGCAGAGGAGGGTTGCTTCGCGGCGAACGCGTATTTAATCACTATCGGGATATTATGCCCGTCACGGATTTTGACCACTGTTCAAGACGTTTTGGCGCGGTCGCGACGAATCTTAGCACTGGACGAGAGCTATGGTTTACTGAAGGCGATCTACACCTTGCCGTACGCGCGTCGTGCAGTATGCCAGGGCTGATGTCTCCGGTTGAGCATAACGGTTACTGGCTGGTAGATGGCGCAGTCGTTAATCCGGTACCTGTTTCGTTAACCAGGGCGCTGGGGGCCGATATCGTTATTGCGGTAGACCTGCAACATGATGCCCACCTCATGCAGCAAGATTTACTCTCTGTAAATGTCGGGAATATCAATGAAGAGAGCGATGATGCGCTGCCCTGGCATAAGCGTTTAAAAGAACGTTTCAGTAGCCTGACTTCACGCCGTGGCGTGAGTTCGCCTGGGGCAATGGAAATCATGACAACCTCCATTCAGGTGTTGGAAAATCGTCTTAAACGTAACCGTATGGCTGGCGATCCGCCTGATATTCTCATTCAACCATTCTGTCCGCAAATCTCTACGCTGGATTTTCATCGCGCCCATGCCGCTATTGCGGCGGGTCAGTTAGCCGTAGAGAAAAAGATGGACGAACTTATACCCTTGGTGCGTACCGACGTTTAATGTACCTTTTACGATCACTTAAGCAAATTCTGACAGGCGCAAGCGGCAATACCATGCCACTATTGATTAAAGCCAGTCAGGGGAGAGAACATGACGCAGCCATTGGTCGGAAAACAGATTCTTATTGTTGAAGACGAGCCTGTATTTCGCTCGCTTCTGGATTCGTGGTTTTCCTCTTTGGGAGCGACAACGGCATTGGCAGGCGACGGGGTGGATGCCCTGGAGTTGATGGGGCGTTTTACCCCTGATCTCATGATATGTGATATCGCTATGCCGAGAATGAACGGTCTCAAACTGGTAGAAAACTTACGTAATCGCGGAGACCAGACGCCTATTCTGGTTATTTCCGCAACAGAAAATATGGCGGATATCGCCAAAGCGTTACGCCTTGGGGTTGAAGATGTCTTGCTGAAGCCGGTAAAAGATCTCAACCGCTTGCGGGAAACCGTATTCGCTTGCTTATACCCTAATATGTTTAACTCGCGGGTTGAAGAAGAAGAACGCCTGTTTCGTGACTGGGATGCAATGGTGAGTAATCCAACCGCCGCAGCGCAATTGTTGCAGGAATTGCAGCCCCCGGTACAGCAGGTGATTTCCCATTGCCGCATTAATTACCGGCAGCTCGTCTCCGCCGATCAGCCTGGACTGGTGCTGGATATTGCGCCGCTATCTGATAACGAACTGGCATTTTATTGCCTGGATGTCACCCGGGCGGGCGATAACGGCGTGTTAGCCGCATTGTTGCTGCGAGCGCTATTTAACGGCTTATTGCAGGATCAGCTCGGCCAACAAAAGCACCGTTTACCGGAGTTAGGCGCGCTATTAAAACAGGTAAATCATCTGCTCAGACAAGCCAATTTACCTGGGCAATTCCCGCTATTTGTCGGCTACTATCACAGTGAGCTCAAAAATTTGATTCTCGTCTCCGCCGGATTGAACGCCACCTTAAATACGGGCGCTCATCAGGTTCAAATTAGCAGCGGCGTGCCGCTAGGAACATTGGGTAACGCCTACCTTAACCAATTAAGCCAGCGTTGCGACTCGTGGCAGTGTCAAATATGGGGCGCAGGAGGGCGCCTGCGATTGATGTTGTCTGCGGAATGACCAAACGGAAGAGTGAGCGGAAATTGCTTTACCGGCCTTTCCCGACGAGTGTTACTATCTGCGGCAGATTTATAAGTATTTGTCTTAATTATACCAATATAAGTCCTTTTTGGACCTGAGGCTTGTTCTGGTACTGATATACTGGAACACGATACAGATTAATGAACACGTTCAATACATGAACAGTCCAGGAGAATTTTAAATGGCTGCCCTTAATTCGAAAGTCAAAAAAGCCGTTATCCCGGTCGCGGGATTGGGAACCAGGATGCTGCCAGCGACCAAAGCTATCCCGAAAGAGATGCTGCCGCTGGTTGATAAGCCATTAATTCAGTACGTCGTGAACGAATGTATCGCTGCTGGCATTACTGAAATCGTGCTTGTTACGCACTCGTCTAAAAACTCTATTGAAAACCACTTTGATACCAGTTTTGAGCTGGAAGCGATGCTGGAAAAACGCGTTAAGCGTCAGCTTCTGGAGGAGGTTCAGTCTATTTGCCCTCCGCATGTCACTATTATGCAGGTACGTCAAGGGCTGGCAAAAGGCCTGGGCCATGCCGTATTGTGCGCGCATCCCGTTGTCGGAAACGAACCTGTCGCTGTTATTCTGCCAGACGTTATTCTTGACGAATATGAGTCCGACCTGTCTCAGGATAACCTGGCTGAAATGATCCGCCGTTTCGACGAAACCGGCAATAGCCAGATTATGGTTGAGCCAGTAGAAGATGTGACTGCATACGGCGTGGTCGATTGCAAAGGCGTTGAGCTGGCGCCGGGCGAAAGTGTGCCGATGGTTGGCGTGGTTGAAAAACCAAAAGCGGATGTCGCGCCGTCTAACCTTGCGATTGTCGGGCGTTATGTGTTGAGCGCGGATATCTGGGCGTTGCTGGCGAAAACCCCTCCGGGCGCCGGGGATGAAATTCAGTTGACCGATGCTATCGATATGCTGATCGAAAAAGAAACGGTTGAAGCCTACCACATGAAGGGTAAAAGCCATGACTGTGGTAATAAGTTAGGATATATGCAGGCATTCGTTGAATATGGCATCCGTCATAATTCGCTGGGTGCTGAATTTAAAGCCTGGCTTGAAGAAGAAATGGGTATTAAGAAGTAACGATACGTTATAAATTTTTTAACAGAAGCGCTGGTAAATCCGGCGCTTTTTTTATGCCTGGGGTCGTCAGCGGAGAACTCAGGCAAAAAAAATCCCGCCAGCGGCGGGATTTTAAGCATCCAGGAAGTAAATTATTCCTTGATCAGGAAATCTTCCAGTTGCTTACCTTGTTCTTCCATTGCTTTTTTGATTACAGCCGGTGTACGACCCTGGCCAGTCCAGGTTTTAGTTTCACCGTTTTCGTCAACGTAGCTATATTTAGCCGGACGAGCTGCGCGTTTAGCTTTGGTGCCGGATTTAGCGGCAGCCATGCTATTCAGCAGTTCATTCGGGTCAATGCCGTCGGCAATTAACATTTCACGATACTGTTGCAGTTTACGAGTGCGTTCTTCCACTTCAGCAGCAGCAGCGCTTTCTTCTTCACGACGCTCATTAACGACAACTTCTAATTTTTCCAGCATTTCTTCAAGCGTTTCCAGAGTACATTCTCTTGCCTGCGCACGAAGAGTACGGATGTTGTTCAGAATTTTAAGTGCTTCGCTCATTGTAGTAATCTCAAACTTATATTGGGGTGGTTTGTTGAGCTAATAATAGAGCGATAAATTCAGTTGTGCAATAGCCAGGAATGTAAGGAATTCAAAATTACGCTTTATTAAGCACACGTTTTAATTATCTCAACTTAAATTTTCCTTGAGGCGCCGCACAAAAAAGAGCTTATTGGCAGGGGGGATACTCACCGTCTGTCGCTAAAAATTTAGGAGTCAGGTCACATTTTATCATGATGAAATACGATCTCATTGCAGAGATATCAATCTCTTGTATTAGCTTTCCTTACAAGAAAACCCTATTACTTTGCACCGGGTATGAGTAACGGTAACAATAAGTACAAGGTTTTCATATTGGCGGGTGATGATAAGCATTGTTGATGAATTTTAACGGCATAATTTGTGAAGGAATGTGTATATACCCTTCATACTTCAAGTTGCTTATGTGTTGGCTACGCTCGCTCACCCCAGCCACAGAGTTATCTATGCTCCTGGGGACTCACTCCCTTGCCGCCTTTAAGCAACGCGAATTATTTTGGGTATAGTGAGCGATGTTTGTACAATTCTTAATACTCACCGGAGCGCGAGCCGCGCCGTCGCGTCGGTAAATTATGGTACAATCCCGCCAATCTTTATTTCACTCAGGTGAGGTCCTGCGACCAATGGCACAGCTATATTTCTACTATTCGGCAATGAATGCGGGTAAGTCGACTGCACTGCTGCAATCTTCATACAATTATCAGGAACGCGGGATGCGTACCGTCGTATATACGGCGGAAATCGACGATCGTTTCGGCGCAGGCAAAGTCAGCTCTCGTATCGGTTTGTCGTCGCCGGCAAAATTGTTTAACCAAAATACATCCTTGTTTGAAGAGATTCGTGCCGAGAGCGCGCGGCAGACAATACATTGCGTGTTAGTCGACGAAAGCCAGTTTTTGACTCGCCAGCAGGTTTATCAATTATCCGAGGTTGTCGACAAATTAGATATTCCAGTACTTTGCTATGGGCTACGAACAGACTTTCGTGGGGAGCTCTTTGTCGGCAGCCAATACTTGCTGGCATGGTCAGATAAGCTGGTGGAATTAAAAACTATCTGTTTCTGCGGTCGTAAAGCCAGTATGGTTCTGCGCCTTGATCAGGACGGCAGGCCTTATAACGAAGGCGAACAGGTGGTTATTGGCGGGAATGAACGCTACGTTTCAGTTTGCCGTAAGCATTATAAGGACGCGCTGGAGGAGGGCTCACTGACGGCGATTCAGGAGCGTCATCGGCACATATGATACCTGAGGTAAAGATCGGCTTATAAAACGCCCTGTAGCGCTTTGGAGGTCATTATTCAGGCCTCCTGACGAAGGGCGTGCCGTGAGCGCGTAGGCCAGATGATCAGCATAGCGCCTTCAGGCATCAGATAAACAGGTAAAACAAAAAAACGGCCTCAATTGAGGCCGTTTTTGTCATGCTAAAGCAGATAACGAATTAAGCGGATTTTTTCGCTTTTTTCTCTGCTTTCGGTGCGGCAACGACGTCTTTCTTCGCTGCAACTTCACCTTCGGTGAAATCACGACCGTAGTAGGTATCCAGCAGAATCTGTTTCAGTTCGGAGATCAGCGGATAACGCGGGTTAGCGCCGGTGCACTGGTCATCGAAGGCATCTTCAGACAGTTTGTCAACGTGTGCCAGGAAGTCAGCTTCCTGTACGCCTGCTTCACGGATAGACTTAGGAATACCCAGCTCAGCTTTAATGCTTTCCAGCCATGCCAGCAGTTTTTCAATCTTAGCGGCGGTACGGTCGCCCGGCGCGCTCAGGCCCAGGTGGTCAGCAATTTCAGCGTAACGACGGCGTGCCTGCGGACGATCGTACTGGCTGAAAGCGGTCTGCTTGGTCGGGTTGTCATTCGCGTTGTAGCGGATAACGTTACAAATCAGCAGGGCGTTCGCCAGACCGTGCGGAATGTGGAACTGAGAGCCCAGTTTGTGCGCCATGGAGTGACATACACCGAGGAAGGCGTTGGCAAACGCGATACCGGCGATAGTCGCTGCACTGTGAACACGTTCACGCGCAACCGGGTTTTTAGACCCTTCGTGGTAAGACGCCGGCAGGTTTTCTTTCAGCAGTTTCAGAGCCTGCAGAGCCTGACCGTCAGAGAACTCAGAAGCCAGTACGGAAACGTAAGCTTCCAGGGCGTGAGTTACCGCATCCAGACCACCGAACGCACACAGGGACTTCGGCATATCCATCACCAGGTTGGCGTCGACAATCGCCATATCCGGGGTCAGGGCATAGTCAGCCAGCGGATATTTCTGACCAGTTGCATCGTCGGTCACAACCGCAAACGGTGTGACTTCAGAACCGGTACCGGAAGTGGTGGTGACGGCGATCATTTTCGCTTTCACGCCCATTTTCGGGAACTTGTAGATACGTTTACGGATGTCCATAAAGCGCAGCGCCAGTTCTTCGAAGTGAGTTTCCGGATGTTCGTACATGACCCACATGATTTTCGCGGCGTCCATCGGGGAACCGCCGCCCAGCGCGATGATCACGTCCGGTTTGAAGGAGTTAGCCAGCTCAGCGCCTTTGCGAACAACGGAAAGCGTCGGGTCGGCTTCAACTTCGAAGAAGACTTCGGTTTCAACGCCAGCCGCTTTCAGCACAGAGGTGATCTGGTCTGCATAGCCGTTGTTGAACAGGAAGCGGTCAGTCACGATGAGCGCACGTTTGTGGCCATCAGTAATCACTTCATCCAGCGCGATGGGCAGAGAGCCACGGCGGAAGTAGATAGATTTCGGAAGTTTGTGCCACAACATGTTTTCAGCTCGCTTAGCAACGGTTTTCTTGTTGATCAGGTGTTTCGGACCAACGTTTTCAGAGATGGAGTTACCACCCCAAGAACCACAACCCAACGTCAGGGAAGGTGCGAGTTTGAAGTTGTACAGGTCACCGATACCACCCTGAGAGGCCGGGGTGTTGATCAGGATACGCGCGGTTTTCATCATCTGACCGAAGTAAGCAACGCGTTCTGGCTGGTTATCCTGGTCAGTGTACAGGCAGGAGGTGTGACCGATACCGCCCATAGCGACCAGTTTTTCTGCTTTTTCTACCGCTTCTTCGAAATCTTTCGCACGGTACATCGCCAGAGTCGGAGACAGTTTTTCGTGTGCGAACGGTTCGCTTTCGTCAACGACCGTAACTTCACCGATCAGAATCTTGGTGGTTTCTGGTACGGAGAAGCCTGCCAGTTCAGCAATTTTGTAGGCTGGCTGACCGACGATAGCGGCGTTCAGAGCGCCATTTTTCAGGATAACGTTTTGAACCGCTTTCAGCTCCTGGCCCTGCAGCATGTAGCCGCCGTGGCTGGCGAAACGTTCGCGAACGGCATCATAGACGGAATCAACAACGACAACAGACTGTTCAGAAGCACAGATTACGCCGTTATCGAAGGTTTTAGACATCAGAACAGACGCCACAGCGCGTTTGATATCAGCGGTTTCATCAATGACAACCGGGGTGTTGCCTGCGCCTACGCCGATTGCCGGTTTACCGGAGCTGTATGCAGCTTTAACCATGCCTGGACCGCCAGTGGCGAGGATCAGGTTAATATCCGGGTGGTGCATCAGCGCATTAGACAGTTCTACGGAAGGTTGATCGATCCAGCCAATCAGATCTTTCGGCGCGCCGGCAGCGATAGCCGCTTGCAGAACGATGTCTGCCGCTTTGTTGGTTGCTTCTTTAGCGCGCGGATGCGGAGAAAAGATGATGGCGTTACGGGTCTTCAGGCTAATCAGCGATTTGAAGATCGCGGTAGAGGTCGGGTTAGTGGTTGGAACGATACCGCAAATAATGCCGATAGGTTCAGCAATGGTGATGGTCCCGAAGGTGTCGTCTTCAGACAGCACGCCGCAGGTTTTTTCATCTTTATAGGCGTTGTAAATATATTCAGAAGCGAAGTGGTTTTTAATCACTTTGTCTTCCACGATACCCATACCGGATTCGGCGACGGCCATTTTGGCCAGCGGAATGCGGGCATCAGCGGCTGCCAGAGCGGCGGCGCGGAAGATTTTGTCGACCTGTTCTTGAGTGAAACTGGCATATTCACGCTGGGCTTTTTTTACACGCTCTACGAGTGCGTTAAGTTCAGCGACATTAGTAACAGCCATAATGCTCTCCTGATAATGTTAAACTTTTTTAGTAAATCATCTGCGCGATACGTGAGTATAGACAGATCGACGATACTTTGTATAAATGCCTGAAATTCAGGTGGTTACTTAACGTCCGTTTCGCTCTGATTTACTAAAAGAGCTTCTGCGTTAGTATCATTTAACTCTAACGCGTTACGTCCAGGTGGCGTAAGCAAGATTACTCACTTCTGAGTAGCGATTGTGTGATCTAAATCAAGATTACGCAAAGCTGACACCTTTCAGCAGGCCATTTTAGCCTTTTATGTAAATTGTTAAGAAATCGTTGTCATGAAGAGTGAGTGGATTAGCATAACGAGTACATATAAATAACAGCGATGAATGGATGAAATTAGGTGTAGATAAGAGGTGAACTATGCGAATAAAAGGCGTATCTTCTGCGCGTTTTGATCATTAACGAAAATTGACTTCATCCGGCTAACGCTTCGGAGCTAACCGTGATTCAACCGCTTTTTGATTTTCCTGTTTACTTTAAGTTCTTTATCGGGCTCTTTGCGCTGGTTAACCCGGTGGGGATTATCCCCGTTTTCATCAGCATGACCAGCTACCAGACGGCCACGGCGCGTAATAAAACTAACCTCACCGCGAATCTGTCGGTCGCGATTATCTTGTGGAGTTCCTTATTCCTCGGCGATGGCATCCTGCAGCTGTTTGGTATTTCTATTGATTCGTTCAGAATTGCGGGCGGTATTCTGGTTGTCACCATTGCAATGTCGATGATCAGCGGGAAGCTGGGGGAAGATAAACAAAACAAGCAAGAAAAGTCAGAGACGGCCATACGCGAGAGCATTGGCGTTGTGCCGTTAGCGCTGCCGTTAATGGCGGGGCCTGGGGCGATTAGCTCCACTATCGTCTGGGGGACGCGTTATCACAGCATCGCGCATTTGCTTGGTTTTTCAGTTGCCATTGCGCTTTTTGCGCTTTGCTGCTGGGGCGTGTTCCGTATGGCGCCGTGGCTGGTTCGTTTGCTGGGGCAAACCGGTATCAACGTTATTACCCGAATCATGGGGTTGTTGTTAATGGCGCTCGGCATCGAATTTATTGTCACAGGAATAAAAGGCATTTTCCCCGGCTTGCTCAACTAAACTCCCACCTGTTGATTTACAGGCGGCGCCCTAAGGGGGCCGCCTTGTGACATTCCCAGTGACATTCCCACGTAACACTTCTTACTTTGATAAGCATTCAGCGTTTTAATGATAAAAAATACTAATATAATCTAACGATATTTATTTTTATTAATCAAACTATTATCAACATTACTGAGTCCGTGAGAAGCGGTAGGTCTGTTATTTTATTCACACCATACTCTGGGGCTTGATGAAGGATTATTGAAATGTTATTAGTTGTTTCAGCTCCATCGTAGATGAATGTGCTAAATAATGAGCATTTGTTAAATTTGTGTGTGTTTTCTGGCGCAGGTATATCCTACGATGTGACAGCGAGGCGATTTTCTTTCAACTTATTGATTATAAAGAATAAATAAAATATTTTTAACATTCTTTAACTGTTTTTCTGAGCAGGAAATTTTCCATAAAAGAGAATTGGTTAACAAAATTGTAAAATGAATTGGCGGTTCAGAAACGCATTTGATACTTTTCGGCCAAACATTTTGCAGAAGATTTCACATTGTTGATAACTATTTTCATTTACATGGTTGTCAGAAATAACGTGCGACGTGGGCAGGTACGTCGTATACCGAATCGACGAAAGGCGATCGAACGAATCGTCAGAATAAATAAAGTCGGTGATAGCAAAAGCAGTGACAGACCTGGCAGTACACCACCAGTGCTGTACAGGAACCCTGACGGGATTAAACAGGCTGGTAAAAACCAGTAATTATAATGAGTGGAGTACAAACACAATGTCTAACATCACGAAAAAAAGTTTGATTGCAGCGGGAATACTCACTGCGCTCATCGCCGCCAGCGCCGCGACTGCGGCAGACGTGCCCGCCGGCGTTCAGTTAGCCGACAAGCAAACGTTGGTACGTAATAATGGATCAGAAGTGCAGTCTCTCGACCCGCATAAAATTGAAGGCGTGCCGGAATCGAACGTCAGTCGTGACCTCTTCGAAGGCTTATTAATTAGTGATGTCGAGGGGCATCCTTCACCGGGCGTCGCGGAAAAATGGGAAAATAAAGATTTTAAAGTCTGGACATTCCATCTACGTGAAAATGCGAAATGGTCAGATGGTACGCCCGTCACCGCCCATGATTTCGTTTATAGCTGGCAACGCCTGGCCGATCCTAATACGGCATCGCCGTACGCCAGCTATCTGCAATACGGTCATATCGTTAATATCGATGACATTATCGCCGGTAAAAAACCCGCCACCGATCTGGGGGTAAAAGCGCTTGATGATCACACCTTTGAAGTGACCTTAAGTGAGCCGGTGCCTTATTTCTACAAATTGTTGGTCCACCCTTCAGTGTCTCCTGTACCGAAATCGGCGGTCGAAAAATTTGGCGATAAATGGACACAACCAGCCAATATTGTCACTAACGGCGCTTATAAGTTAAAAAACTGGGTGGTGAACGAACGTATCGTGCTGGAGCGTAACCCGCAATACTGGGATAACGCCAAAACCGTCATCAATCAGGTAACTTATTTGCCGATCTCTTCGGAGGTGACGGATGTCAACCGCTACCGCAGCGGCGAGATCGATATGACTTATAACAATATGCCGATCGAATTATTCCAGAAACTGAAGAAAGAGATCCCGAATGAAGTCCGCGTAGACCCTTATTTGTGTACCTATTATTACGAAATTAATAATCAAAAAGCGCCGTTTAACGATGTCCGCGTGCGTACCGCGCTGAAACTGGCGTTAGATCGCGACATTATTGTTAATAAGGTTAAAAATCAGGGCGATTTACCCGCTTATAGCTACACGCCGCCGTATACCGATGGCGCAAAACTGGTAGAGCCTGAGTGGTTCAAATGGTCCCAGCAAAAGCGTAATGAAGAAGCGAAGAAATTGTTGGCTGAAGCCGGCTTTACGGCGGATAAGCCCTTAACATTCGACCTGCTGTATAACACCTCCGATCTGCATAAAAAACTGGCCATTGCCGTGGCGTCTATCTGGAAGAAAAATCTGGGCGTCAATGTGAATCTGGAGAATCAGGAATGGAAAACCTTCCTGGACACCCGTCATCAGGGCACCTTTGATGTCGCCAGAGCCGGGTGGTGCGCAGATTATAATGAACCGACCTCGTTCCTGAATACCATGTTGTCCGACAGTTCAAATAACACCGCGCATTATAAGAGCCCGGCGTTTGATAAGCTGATTGCCGACACGCTGAAAGTGGCGGACGATACGCAGCGCAGCGAACTCTACGCTAAAGCGGAGCAGCAGTTAGATAAAGACTCGGCTATTGTGCCGGTGTATTACTACGTTAACGCGCGCCTGGTGAAACCTTGGGTGGGCGGGTATACCGGTAAAGACCCGCTGGATAATATTTATGTGAAAAACTTATATATTATCAAACATTAATGGCAAGACATGGGACAACTGCGGTTGTCCCATGGTGTCTTTTTTCATCGCACTATAACTTTCTCTGGCGGATCTGTTTGTCACGTCCGGGAAGTAAAGGCACAGGCCAGAAGGTACGGGCAATGTTGAAATTTATTTTACGCCGCTGTCTGGAAGCGATTCCGACGCTGTTTATTCTTATTACCATCTCTTTCTTTATGATGCGCCTCGCGCCGGGGAGTCCTTTTACCGGCGAGCGCGCATTGCCGCCGGAAGTGCTGGCCAATATTGAAGCAAAATATCATCTGAACGATCCCATCATGACGCAGTACTTCAGCTACCTGAAGCAGCTGGCGCATGGCGATTTTGGACCATCGTTTAAATATAAAGATTACACGGTCAACGATCTGGTTGCCGCCAGCTTCCCCGTTTCGGCGAAACTTGGCGCCGCCGCTTTTTTGCTGGCGGTCATTATTGGTGTCAGCGCTGGCGTGATTGCCGCGCTAAAGCAAAATACGCGATGGGATTATACGGTGATGGGATTTGCCATGACCGGCGTCGTTATCCCCAGTTTTGTGGTAGCGCCGCTACTGGTGATGGTCTTTGCAATAACCTTGCAATGGCTGCCTGGCGGCGGCTGGAACGGCGGGGCGTTGAAATTTATGATCCTGCCGATGGTCGCGCTTTCACTGGCCTATATTGCCAGCATCGCTCGTATTACGCGCGGCTCAATGATTGAAGTTCTGCATTCGAACTTTATTCGTACCGCGCGGGCAAAAGGATTACCGATGCGCAGAATCATCTTCCGCCATGCGTTAAAACCTGCGCTGCTGCCGGTTTTATCCTATATGGGGCCAGCCTTTGTCGGCATTATTACCGGCTCAATGGTGATTGAAACGATTTATGGCTTACCGGGCATTGGGCAGCTTTTCGTTAATGGCGCGCTCAACCGCGATTACTCGCTGGTGTTAAGTTTGACCATTTTAGTTGGGGCGCTGACCATATTGTTTAACGCCATTGTCGATGTGCTCTATGCCGTTATCGACCCGAAAATTCGCTATTGATACTGGAGCTCGCGATGATGTTAAGTAAGAAAAACAGCGAGACGCTGGAAAATTTCAGTGAAAAGCTGGAGGTGGAAGGTCGCAGCCTTTGGCAAGATGCCCGCCGACGCTTTATGCATAACCGTGCGGCGGTGGCCAGTCTTATTGTCCTGTTTCTGATAGCCCTGTTCGTGACAGTGGCGCCTATGCTGTCGCAATTTACCTATTTCGATACCGACTGGGGCATGATGTCCAGCGCGCCGGATATGGCGTCCGGTCACTATTTCGGCACTGACTCTTCCGGGCGCGATCTGTTGGTGCGCGTTGCCATCGGCGGGCGTATCTCATTAATGGTCGGGATTGCCGCCGCGCTGGTGGCGGTCATTGTCGGAACGCTGTATGGCTCGCTGTCCGGCTATCTGGGCGGCAAAATTGATTCTGTGATGATGCGGTTGTTGGAGATCCTCAACTCGTTCCCGTTTATGTTCTTTGTGATTTTGCTGGTGACGTTTTTTGGGCAGAACATTCTGTTGATTTTCGTCGCCATCGGCATGGTCTCCTGGCTTGATATGGCGCGTATCGTGCGTGGCCAAACCCTAAGTCTTAAACGTAAAGAGTTCATCGAAGCCGCGCAGGTGGGTGGTGTGTCGACCGCCAGCATTGTGATCCGCCATATTGTGCCTAACGTCCTGGGCGTAGTGGTAGTGTATGCATCGTTGCTGGTGCCCAGCATGATTCTGTTTGAGTCTTTCCTCAGTTTCCTGGGGCTTGGGACGCAGGAACCGTTAAGCAGTTGGGGAGCGTTGTTGAGCGATGGCGCAAATTCAATGGAAGTCTCACCGTGGCTGCTGCTGTTTCCGGCTGGCTTTCTCGTGGTGACGTTATTCTGTTTTAACTTTATTGGCGATGGCCTGCGTGATGCCCTCGACCCGAAAGATCGTTAAGGAGTACAGCCATGAGCTTATCAGAAACCGCAACTCAGGCGCCGCAATCGGCGAATGTACTGCTGGAGGTAAACGATCTTCGTGTTACGTTCGCTACGCCTGATGGCGATGTGACGGCGGTCAACGATCTGAACTTTACGCTTCGCGCTGGAGAAACGTTAGGTATTGTTGGCGAGTCTGGATCGGGGAAATCACAAACGGCGTTCGCATTAATGGGACTGCTGGCGACGAATGGTCGAATCGGCGGTTCCGCGACCTTTAACGGACGTGAAATTCTTAATCTACCTGAGCGCGAACTGAATACGCTGCGCGCAGAACAGATTTCGATGATTTTTCAGGACCCGATGACCTCGCTAAATCCTTATATGCGCGTTGGGGAGCAGTTAATGGAAGTCCTGATGCTGCATAAAGGGATGAGCAAAGCGGAAGCTTTTGAAGAGTCCGTCAGAATGCTGGATGCCGTAAAAATGCCGGAAGCGCGCAAACGGATGAAAATGTACCCGCACGAATTTTCCGGCGGAATGCGTCAACGTGTGATGATTGCGATGGCGCTGTTGTGCAGGCCAAAACTGCTTATTGCCGATGAGCCTACCACCGCGCTTGATGTTACCGTGCAGGCGCAGATTATGACCTTGCTTAATGAGCTAAAGCGCGAATTTAATACCGCCATTATCATGATTACCCACGATCTGGGTGTGGTCGCGGGTATTTGCGATAAGGTCCTGGTAATGTATGCCGGGCGTACCATGGAATACGGTAAGGCGCGCGATGTCTTTTATCAGCCCGTTCATCCGTATTCGATAGGCCTGCTTAATGCGGTGCCGCGTCTGGATAGCGAGGGGGCGGAAATGCTGACGATTCCGGGCAATCCTCCCAATTTATTGCGTTTGCCTAAAGGTTGTCCGTTCCAGCCGCGTTGTCCTCATGCGATGGAGATCTGCAATAATGCGCCGCCACTTGAAGCGTTCAGTCCTGGTCGCTTGCGCGCCTGTTTTAAACCGGTGGAGGAACTGCTATGAATGCTGTGATTGAACAACGTAAAGTTCTCCTCGAAATCGCCGATCTGAAAGTACATTTTGATATCAAAGAAGGGAAGCAGTGGTTCTGGCAACCGCCGAAAACCCTGAAAGCGGTGGACGGCGTTACGCTACGCCTGTATGAAGGCGAAACGCTGGGCGTGGTGGGCGAATCCGGCTGCGGCAAGTCGACGTTTGCGCGCGCCATTATTGGTCTGGTGAAGGCGACAGACGGTAAAGTCGCCTGGCTGGGAAAAGATCTGTTGGGCATGAAAGCGGATGAGTGGCGCGAAGTGCGCAGCGATATCCAGATGATTTTCCAGGACCCGCTGGCGTCACTCAACCCGCGAATGACGATTGGCGAAATTATCGCTGAACCGCTGCGCACTTATCATCCTAAACTTTCGCGCCAGGACGTGCGTGACCGCGTGAAAGCCATGATGCTGAAAGTGGGGCTGTTGCCGAATCTCATCAACCGTTATCCCCATGAATTTTCCGGGGGGCAGTGCCAGCGCATCGGTATCGCCCGGGCATTGATCCTGGAACCTAAGCTCATTATTTGCGATGAGCCGGTGTCGGCGCTGGACGTTTCTATTCAGGCGCAGGTGGTGAATTTGCTCCAGCAGTTACAGCGAGAGATGGGGCTGTCGTTGATTTTTATTGCGCACGATCTGGCGGTCGTAAAGCACATATCCGATCGTGTCCTGGTGATGTATCTCGGTCATGCGGTAGAATTGGGCACCTATGATGAGGTGTACCATAATCCACTGCATCCTTATACCAAAGCGCTGATGTCGGCGGTACCGATTCCCGATCCCGATCTGGAGCGAAATAAGAAGATACAATTGCTGGAGGGCGAATTACCTTCGCCCATTAACCCGCCTTCCGGCTGCGTGTTCCGTACACGCTGTCCGCTAGCCGGGCCAGAATGCGCGCAAACGCGACCGGTGCTGGAAGGGAGTTTTCGCCATGCCGTTTCCTGCCTTAAAGTAGACCCGTTATAATCGCAAGGGCTGACAATTCGTCAGCCCTTCTTTTAGGTGAGGTTACCGTGTCACTTTCTTTGTCGTCGGTTCGCCGTCGTCTTTATCATAATCTGTTCGATTTGACTACGCGCTCAGGTCGCCGTTTTGAAGGGTTATGCGCGCTGTTTGCGCTGCTTAGCGTACTGGTCATTTTTGTTGAATCAGGCGTAGGAACGGAATATCACCTGACATTTGATGAATGGCATATTTTTGTCTGGCTGGAGCTCTGCGTTACCCTGATATTTACCGGTGAATACTTGCTCAGACTGTTTAGCTGGCCCGAACCGGCAAAATACGTTTTTAGTTTCTGGGGATTTATTGATCTGGTGACGATTTTGCCGCTGTACGTCATGTGGCTGTGGCCGGAAATTAGCCTGAACTATATGTTTGCCTGGCGCGCTATGCGAGCGATTCGCGTGCTGCGTATTCTTAAACTGCTACGCTTTATGCCATCCCTGCGCGTATTCTGGAGCGCCATTATTAGCGCGCGTCATCAGCTTATTCTGTTCTATTCATTTATTGCGATCGTGATGATTATTTTCGGTGCCCTGATGTATCTTATTGAAGGACCGAAATATGGCTTCACGACGCTTAATGCCTCGGTGTATTGGGCGATAGTGACAGTCACAACCGTGGGGTACGGTGATATTACGCCGCATACGCCGCTGGGACGTATTGTCGCGTCGGTGCTTATTTTGATTGGTTATTCGGTGATTGCGATTCCTACAGGACTGATTACCACGCACATGAGCAGCGCGTTTCAAAAACGTCACTGGCAGCGAAAATGTCCGCAGTGCCAGCAAAGCCAGCATGAACATAGCGCGCAATATTGTAACCGATGCGGCAGTAAGCTACCGGATTAAACAGGCTTGCCGGAGGGCGCAATCAGACGCCATCCGGCCTGAACCGTTTATTCACGCCAGAGAATATGGCACAGCTTGTGGTCCTTTTCCCGGCACAGCAGAACGCGGGCGAAAATGTCGTTAATTTCGCCGTCTTCGGTATCCGCCAGGCCAATCACCACCTCGGCAAAAAAGTCTGGATTCAGGTCAAAATCGACGTGCTCTTGCCAGTCTTCAGCGGGATCAAACAACTCCGCGCCGCCGCGCTCCTCGAATTGCAAATTGAACAGAATGATATCAGCCGGATCAAGATTATCCGCCGCCAGCTCAAGAAAAATATCGTAAGCCTGCTCAAGCGTTTCGTCTTCAGTCAGGCGATTGTTCAGATCCATTTCCATAGTGACTACCTGTTTACTCATGTTGGTCACGTTTTACAGCAATGGACTAAAGAAGTAAAACAATCGCTCGGTAATACGCTGCCATAACGGACGTTTTACCCACAAACGCGCATCTAACAGGCGGGAGCGCGAAATATAATCGTCTTGTACCGCAGCCAGATCGGCGCCGAAACCCGTATCATCAATGACCAGCGTAATCTCGAAATTAAGCCACAGGCTACGCATGTCGAGATTCACGGTACCGACCAGGCTCAGTTCGCCATCGACCAGCACGCTTTTGGTATGCAACAGCCCGCCTTCGAACTGATAGATTTTCACGCCCGCCGCCAGTAACTCGCTGAAAAAGGCGCGACTGGCCCAGCCGACGAGCAGTGAATCATTTTTACGGGGCAGGATAATACTGACATCCACGCCGCGCTGCGCAGCGGTACAAATGGCGTGCAGCAGATCGTCGCTGGGGACGAAATATGGCGTGGTCATAATTAAATATTCGCGCGCAGCATAGGTGGCGGTTAATAGTGCCTGGTGAATGAGATCTTCCGGAAAACCAGGACCGGAAGCAATGGTATGAATGGTATGCCCGCTGGCCTGCTCAAACGGCATAATATTCACGTCCGGCGGGGGAGGCAGAATGCGTTTACCCGTCTCGATTTCCCAATCGCAGGAGTAAACAATCCCCATTGCTGTCGCCACGGGACCCTCCATCCGCGCCATCAAATCGACCCATTGTCCAACGCCGGCATCCTGTTTGAAAAAACGCGGGTCCACCATATTCATACTGCCGGTATAGGCGATGTAATTGTCAATCATCACCATTTTACGGTGCTGGCGAAGATCCATACGGCGTAAAAAGACGCGCATCAGATTCACCTTCAGCGCCTCTACGACTTCAATGCCAGCGTTACGCATCATGGCCGCCCAGGGGCTGCGGAAGAAAGCGACGCTACCCGCGGAATCCAGCATAAGCCGGCAGTGGATGCCGCGGCGGGCGGCGGCCATTAACGATTCAGCGACCTGATCCGCCATGCCGCCTGGCTGCCAGATGTAAAACACCATTTCGATATTATGCCGCGCCAGTTGGATATCGCGAATAAGCGCCTGCATGACATCATCGGAGTCGGTAAGCAATTGCAACTGGTTGCCTTTGACGCCCGCAATCCCCTGACGTCGTTCGCACAGCTTAAACAAGGACGATGCGACGCTACTGTTTTCTTGCGCGAAAATGTGTTTGCAGGCTTTGAGGTCATTCAACCATTTGGCGGTAGACGGCCACATGGCGCGGGCACGCTCGGCGCGACGTTTGCCTAAATGCAATTCGCCCACGGACAAATAGGCGATGATCCCGACCAGCGGAAGGATATAGATGATTAACAACCAGGCCATTGCGGAGGGAACTGCGCGCCGTTTCATTAGAATACGTAATGTGACGCCGGCAATGAGAACCCAGTATCCCAAAATGACCAGCCAACTCACCACGGTGTAGAAGGTTGTCATAACTTTAAAAATCCTTTAGAAAGCGTGTTGTTAAGAGTTTACGCGTC
Organism: Salmonella sp. A29-2; assembly: GCF_020150755.1. NCBI lineage: Bacteria > Pseudomonadati > Pseudomonadota > Gammaproteobacteria > Enterobacterales > Enterobacteriaceae > Salmonella > Salmonella sp. A29-2. Next base: position 2,174,595 of record NZ_CP083731.1, read on the forward strand.
AGGATTCACATGGCAAATAAAAACACGGGAAAAGCGCTGGTCTGCATCCGGCGAGGGGGTATAATGGCGCTTCTGTTACAGTGAGAGTCGTAAACATGAAGCGTAGTAGAACGGAAGTGGGGCGCTGGCGAATGCTACGTCAGGCGAGCCGCCGTAAAGCGCGTTGGCTTGAAGGGCAATCACGCCGTAATATGCGTATCCATACCATCAGGAAATGCATCTTTAATCGTCAGCGTAATTCATTACTCTTTGCGATTCACGGTGTGTGAGCCAGAAAGGGCACCGTATGCGGTGCCCAACAGGCCATCCTTTTCAAAAGATCTTCTTATACGGTTTGACCGAAACCTGCGCATAGACGCCCGCTGCGACGTAGGGGTCCGCATCAGCCCAGGATTGCGCCGCTTCTAAAGATTCAAATTCAGCAATCACCGTTGACCCGGTAAATCCAGCTACTCCAGGATCGTTACTGTCCACTGCGGGCATCGGCCCGGCAGTTAATAATCGCCCTTCATCATGCAGAAGTTGCAGGCGCGCCAGATGCGCGGGCCGTACCGAGAGGCGTTTTTCAAGCGAGTTGGCATTGTCCTGAGCGTAAATAACATACAGCACGGGTAGAGCTCCTTAATCGGTAAAAGTTGCTGATTACGTTATTGGAAAGGGCATTTAACTGCAATGTAAAGATACCGACTTTGTTAAACATGCACATTTTGTGTGGTGTTTTTGTGCGATATCATCTTTTAAATGCCGCTATCGGCAATGCCTTATTGAATATGATTGCTATTTGCATTTAAAATTCAGCTCTGGTTTTTCAACTGAAACGATTATGACTTCAATGACCCTTGATTTACCTCGTCGCTTTCCCTGGCCGACACTCCTTTCCGTAGGCATTCATGGTGCTGTAGTGGCAGGTTTGCTCTATACCTCGGTACATCAGGTTATTGAATTGCCTGCGCCAGCGCAGCCTATCACGGTGACAATGGTTTCACCCGCCGACCTGGAGCCGCCCCAGGCGGTTCAGCCGCCGCCGGAGCCGGTGGTTGAACCCGAACCGGAGCCAGAGCCGATCCCTGAACCGCCTAAAGAAGCGCCCGTGGTGATTGAGAAACCCAAACCTAAGCCAAAACCCAAGCCGAAGCCGAAGCCGGTGAAAAAGGTTGAAGAGCAGCCGAAGCGCGAAGTCAAACCGGCTGCGCCGCGTCCTGCCTCACCGTTTGAAAATAGCGCCCCGGCGCGGCCAACAAGCAGCACCGCGTCGGCGACCAGCAAGCCGGCGGTGAGCGTGCCCACTGGACCTCGCGCTCTGAGCCGTAACCAGCCGCAGTATCCGGCGCGAGCACAGGCGTTACGTATTGAAGGCCGCGTAAAGGTGAAGTTTGACGTGACCTCTGCTGGGCGAGTGGAAAATGTACAGATTCTATCCGCGCAGCCAGCCAATATGTTTGAGCGTGAAGTTAAGAATGCGATGCGAAAATGGCGCTATGAAGCAGGCAAGCCGGGTTCCGGGCTGGTGGTCAATATTATCTTCCGTCTGAACGGTACGGCGCAGATTGAGTAATCTCTGGCGCCGCCAGCCAGGAATATACCATCACCTGCTGGCGGCGTAAGCGGGTATACTTAACCCTGAACCGGGAGCGGGCGAGGTTTACCGTCCGGATCGACGGCGACATAAATAAACAGCGCCTCGGTGGCCTTGTAGCGCTGTCCAATTGGTTCTGACGCGACTTTTTTCACCCAGACTTCAATATTGATGCTAATAGACGTCGTACCGCGTTTAACGCAGCGCGCGTAGCAACATACGACATCGCCAACCGCGACGGGGCGCAGAAATGTCATTCCTTCCACGCGTACGGTTACAACCCGACCGTGCGCGATCTCTTTGGCCAGTATCGCGCCGCCAATATCCATTTGCGACATCAGCCAGCCGCCAAAAATATCGCCGTTCGCATTGGTATCGGCAGGCATGGCCAATGTACGTAAAACCAGCTCGCCCTGAGGAGTATTATCCATTGTTGTCATTGTAAAACCGACTATCAGAAAAAATTACAGCCGCGATGCTACTATGAATTTTGTGTGGAGAATAGTGGGAATAAAGGTACTGACGGGAAAGCGCAGGGCGTAAAGGTGGAGAAAATATCGCCAGGCGTTCGCAGTCTGGCGATGATAAGTCACGGGAGGGTTATGATTTATCTTCCTGTGGCAGATGCCGGTAGATATAGACGCCGCTCAGCAGGGTAAAAATGAGCGTCAGCGCCGTGAGTCCAAAGACCTTAAAGTTGACCCAGATATTTTGCGGCAACCAGAAGGCGATATAAATGTTAGCCAGACCGCACGCAATAAAAAACAGCGCCCACGCCAGGTTCAGCTTTGACCAGACCTGCTGCGGCAACGCCAGTTCTTTACCTAACATACGTTGGATTAACGGTTTTTTCATCACCCACTGGCTTATTAACAGCGCGCCGGCGAACAGCGCATAAATAACCGTCACCTTCCATTTAATAAATTCATCGTTATGGAAGAAGAGCGTCAGACCGCCGAAGACGGCAACCAGAACAAAGGTAATCAGCGCCATCTTCTCTATTTTCCGATAGCGCACCCAGCTATAAATCAGCACGATTGCCGTCGCGACAATCAGTGCGGAGGTCGCCGCATAGATGTCATAAAGTTTATAAAACGCAAAAAAGACAACCAGCGGTAAAAAATCCAGAAACTGCTTCATTCTTCGATTCCATCATCAACGAGCGTCGAATGCGCCGCGTAACGGCGCATTGCGGATTATTGGCGAATCAACATATACAGGCGAAATAAGTAGATAAGCAATACTGCGGAAATCAGATTGCTCAACGTATTCGCCAGTACAGCGCCTACATTTGGGGTCAGTACAGCGAAGCTGGGCGCGAACAGCAATAGCAATGTTTTAGCCAGTAACCAGCCTATCACCGCAGGCGCGACCAGTTTCATGTTAGCCCAGGCTAAACGCATACTGCTGCGCATTGCGGCAAACACGCCCATTTTCTCTTCAACCAACATCACTGGCGCAAGCGCCAGCACAATGGCCATAATAATCCCCGGAACGACAATCAGCATTATACCGATTTGCACTAACAGGGTAGTCAGAAAAATAAGAATAAACAGTTTAGGCAATACAGGGGCGCTGGCGCCGATAGCGCGCAGCGCGCTAACCCGATGTCCCGCTGAAACTAACTGAATCATCAGGATGATACCGCCGGCCAGAATAGCGTTGCCGATAAGCCCGGAAAACGTCGAGGCGGCAGAGGCGCGCAACAGGATCTGCTGCTGCTCCGGCGTCATATTTTGTACCAGCTCAAACAGGCCAGCGCTGCCTGCCAGATGTTCTCCTTCACTGAGTTGCGCGATTTGCGCATCGCTGGGTGAAAAGGCATGACCTAAGACCACCGTGATAAATGCGCACAGCAACGAAACCAGCAAGATAGTAATAAATTGATTTCGGAAAAAATTTCCGGCGTCACGGTAAACGGACTTCGCCGTGATAGACATGCACTCTCCTTGAGTTTTGCAGGTGTTAATTTGCGGGCAATTGTACCCTGGATAACTCTACAGTGGCAGCATCAGCAGTTGTATGGAAAAGCATATCTTTGTAAAGCGGCGGTAATCCGTATCGCGCGCGGGCGCGATTGCACGCCTCATTCACTTCGCCTCCTTCGCCCGATATCGAAAATTCGCGACAGGTTGAAGGGCGGTTTTCATAAATAGCGCAACTGACGTTTTCACCCGGCGTGCCAATTAGCGCTTTACAGTGCGGCTGTTTTTGGTTGGTACCGGCCATACAACGTAAAAAAGGGGTAACGGGCTCGGTTAATGACGCCGGAACGCGTCCGCTGGCGTCGTCGCCTTCAGCCCAATAAAAGGAGACACGAAAATAGGCACAACAGGCACCGCATGTCATGCATGGGTTAAGAACGCTCATGATTCACCTGCAAAAACTCACGTATCAATAGATTACAACGGAAATTAATCTGTCCCGCAGTGTTCGCGAATCTTAACGCCACGCGCCATTGCGGGACATTGATTACCTTAGCCAGCCTTTATCGCCAGGGCAACAGAGCAGACAAATATTTGCATAGCGTGAATATGTCAAAATTGATCTGAATTCCTATAACCAGGATTTTCAATGCAAGTTCTAAATTAATCTGGATCAATAAATGTTAAATTATAAGAACAAATGTGATCTGTGTTAGATCACTTATTACTTCATTGTGGGTATATTCATCACGCTTTTATAACCATAACGATGGAGCGGGTATGAAAAAATTTACAGTGGCGGCACTGGCGTTAACAACTCTTCTCTCAGGCAGCGCGTTCGCGCACGAAGCCGGAGAATTCTTTATGCGTGCAGGTCCGGCAACCGTCAGACCTACAGAAGGGGCGGGTGGTACGCTGGGGCATTTAAACGGGTTTGATGTGAGTAATAACACGCAACTCGGCCTGACATTCACTTACATGGCGACGGACAATATCGGGGTTGAATTGCTGGCGGCTACGCCGTTCCGCCATAAGGTGGGTACGGGCGCGACGGGCGATATCGCCACGGTCCACCTGTTACCGCCAACGTTAATGGCGCAGTGGTACTTCGGCGATTCCAGCAGCAAAGTGCGTCCTTATGTCGGCGTGGGGGTGAACTACACCACCTTCTTCGATAACGACTTTAACGATAATGGTAAAAAGACCGGGCTGTCCGATCTGAGCTTTAAGGATTCCTGGGGCGCGGCAGGGCAAGTTGGGGTAGATTACCTGATTAACCGCGACTGGTTAATTGGCGCCTCTGTCTGGTACATGGATATTGATACTACCGCCAATTATAAAATGGGCGGCGTGCAGCAGCATGACAGCGTGCGTCTGGACCCATGGGTATTTATGTTCTCGGCAGGCTATCGTTTCTAATCGCATGATGTTGTGACGAAAAAAGACCCCGCCAGGCGGGGTCAAAAAAGGACATGACACACGGATTTTACTTGTCGGAACTCACTTGTCTTCTTTCGGTTCGCCGCAGCCTAGTTCTGCGCCAGTGAGAGGATCAACGGTGGGGTCCGATTTCGTTCTTTCTGCCATCGCTTTGAGCAGCGCCAACTGCTCGCGCGGCAATTTCACTGTCGCCAGGCCATCGCCGCCATCAACAGCAGGCATCGGTTCTGCGACATAGTTGAAGTTTTCATCGCTATTCCAGCTACCTCGCGGATCGTCGCCTTGCGACATGTTGTAGTACACGTCGGTATACTGTTCTACCGGCGGTAATTTACCCGGCGGGAAGTTGTTACGAATCGAATACAGCGCCTTTTCAAAAGAGAGCTGGTGCGCGACTTCACGGGTCATTAAGAAACTGAGCGTGTCTTTTACGCCAGGATCGTCGGTCAGGTTAATCAGGCGTTCATAAATAATCTTCGCTCGCGCCTCTGCCGCGATGTTTGAGCGTAGATCGGCTGTGACTTCGCCGATAGTATCAATATAAGCCGCGGTCCACGGTACGCCGCCGGAGTTTGTCAACGCAGGGCCGCCGCCATACAGCAGAGAGGTGATATGGCTGTCATTACCATTCTGCGTCAGCGAGCGATAAAGTTCCGCTTCGCTTTCGGTGCCTTCCGCCAGCTCGCCTTTAGCGCCTTTATTAAGCATTCCTACCAGTGAGCCGATAATTTCCAGATGACTCAGCTCCTCGGTGGCGATGTCCATTAACATCTCTCTACGACCGGCATCATCATCGCTTAAACCTTGCGTGAAGTAGCGGCAGGCGGCCGCCAGTTCGCCCTGCGGGCCGCCAAACTGTTCCAGCAGCAGGTTCGCTAATCCAGGATTAGGTTCGCTCACTCGCACAGTATATTGAAGTTGTTTTACGTGTCGAAACATATTGCCTCCTGCTTATTATTTATTTTTTGGCTTCAACGCCATCTGCTTCAGATCGCAGTAAAAATTGTTCCGTTGTCTGCGGAATATGTTTGATAAGCCAGTCAGCCATTTGCATTTCTTCTTTCAGAATGGCTTCAATCGTCGGAATTGAGGCAGTGTCGCCAGCTTTTTTTGCCGCCGCCAGCAGGGAGGTATAACAAGCAATTTCGAACTGCTCGAAAACATAACCGCTAATTGAGCCTTTGACAATTTCATCGGAAGGGAACATGCCACCGATAGATTGCCCCATTGCTGCCATTTTACTCATGGAGTCTTTCAACACCGAACGGGAAATGCCATTACGGTCCAACACTTCCTCGAGCATGGTAATTTGATGTTTGGTTTCACTAATATGTTGTTCAATTCTGGCTTTTATATCAGGGTAATTTTCAATACGGCTGGCCATAGATTCAAGCATCGATTCTGCCTGTTTTTCCATGGCATGGGCGTCACGAAGCCAGTCATGATAATGTTCAGTATAATTCATTTTACATTCCTCAATGCGTGATAATCTGCTCCGATAATAAAATCGGAATCATGCAAGCTGATAATTAAAAATATTATTTCGATTTGCGTTCAGCACTTTTATTAACATTGCTGACTGCTAAATCGGTAAGTTTTAAATCAGTTTGTTTTTCCTCGTCGAGGGTTTCTTTAAGCAGTTTTAATGCTTTGCTATAGCCGAGCTGCTCGGCCAGGGTGGCTAGCGTGCCGTAGCTGGCGATTTCGTAATGCTCGACTTTTTGCGCCGCGGCGATAAGCGCTGCATCGCGTACTTCGTTTTTCTCCGTACTTTCGATGACTTCATTGGCTTCTTCAATCAGCCCTTCCATAGCGACGCATTTCATTCTTTTCAGTTTAATGCCAGATTCAGATTCGACGATCTGATCAATACGTTCAATCTGACCCTGGGTTTCTTCAAGATGAGATTGAAAGGCCTGGCTTAATTTTTCATTGGACGTGGCTCTGGCAAGTTTAGAAAGAGCCTTGGTTAATTGTTTTTCTGCACTATAGGTATCTGAAAGTAGATGGATAAAAAGGTCTTCAACGGTTTTAATATTCATAAATCTAATTCTCCCGGGCAAAATACTGCGAGCCAGAAGACTCGCAGATTGCTTGATAAAAGCATGTGTTATATTTACATTACAGTAAATCAGGAATTATCGGATTTACGTCCGCCGTGACTATTCTGACCACCTTTTTTACCGGCTTCAGAAGCTCGTTGCGGATCGTTTTTGAAATTCCCACCGCTATGCTGACCGCCTTTGCGGCCCGCTTCAGATGCTTTTTCACGATTCTCGGCGAAATTTCCTGAACCACCACGATGTTCGGCCATATTATTTCTCCTGTCTCGTTGCTTGCTGAAAAAATCGGTTTTAACCGTGTCGACACCCTATTAAAATTAGTTGGTTAAACCGATTAGTCAAATTGACGGAAATAGTTGTGATTTACCGCGTAAATAACGCATAAAAAATGGTTTAGGGATAATATATTCTATATTTTCTTTTAGAATAAGCGATTTAACAGAAAATGCTTTGCATTGTTATTAATAACAAGCGTCACTATCTGCGGCCCTGGAAACGTTAATGCATTGTTTGTTGACATTTCTTTACATAAAGGCGGGGGAAATTGACGTGAAAACGCTAAATTTTTCGGCGTGATTAGGAGTTTTCTTAGCAAAAATTGACTTCAGACTTTTTGAAAGCTGGACAGGGAATAACACCAAAAAGATTGATGATCTACATCTGAATCGTGATTCTGGTTCGGCGCCAACCTCTCATTAAGCCGCCAGCGTTATGCTGACGGCTTAACCCGTTATGCGCGGCTGGCGGCTTTCATCGCTGAGACAAAGGACCTGAGCTCCGCCAACATCTGTTCGGGAGACGCGAGGTTTTTCTCGATAATCTTGACAATGGCTGAGCCGGAGATAGCGCCAGCCGCCCCGGCACGCACGGCCGCAGACACCTGTTCCGGCGAGGAGATACCGAAGCCCTGTAACGCAGGCGCGGCATGGTACTCTTTAAGCTTCTCAATGAGATGATGCAACGGCAATGCGCCACGGTTTTCCGCGCCGGTGACGCCCGAACGCGAAAGCAGGTAGGTGTAACCGCGGCCGTAAGATGCGACCTGGCGCAGAAGATCGTCATCCGCATTTGGCGGGCAGATGAAGATCGGCGCGATATTATGCCGTAACGCCGCCTGGCGGAAGGGGGCCGATTCTTCAACCGGGACATCTGCGACCAGCACGGAATCTACGCCAACCTGTTCACAGCGGGCATAGAACGCATCTATGCCGTTATTGAACACCAGATTCGCGTACATTAGCAGGCCAATCGGAATGGTCGGGTGTTTTTCACGAATCAGCGCCAGCATTTCAAAACACTGAGCTGGCGTGACGCCAGCGGCGAAGGCGCGTAAGTTCGCATTCTGGATGGTAGGGCCATCGGCCAGCGGATCGGAGAAGGGAACACCCAGTTCCAGAGCGTCGGCGCCAGCGTCAATCAGCGTGTCGATAATTTTCAGTGACTGTTCAATGCCAGGGTCGCCCAGGGTCACGAAGGGGACAAAAGCGCCTTCCCGGCGATCGTTGAGCTGTGCAAATAAATTTTCGTAGCGTTCCATCAGATTTCCCCTCGCGCTTTCAGGATATCGTGTACGGTAAAGATGTCTTTATCTCCGCGGCCAGAGAGATTGACCACCAGCAGTTGCTCTTTTTCCGGCTGCTCGCGCATCATTTTCAGAGCGTGCGCCAACGCGTGGGAGGATTCCAGCGCCGGGATAATTCCCTCATGGCGGCACAACGTTTTGAAGGCTTCCAGCGCCTCATCATCGGTAATGGAGACATAATCCGCGCGTCCGATGCTGTTCAGATACGCATGTTGCGGCCCAACGGACGGGAAATCGAGCCCGGCGGAAATGGAATAGGACTCTTCAATTTGCCCGTCTGCTGTTTGCATCATCGGCGCTTTCATCCCGAAATAGATGCCAACGCGACCATGTTTAAGCGGCGCGCCATGCTCGCCGGTTTCAATACCGTGACCGCCAGGTTCAACGCCTATTAGCCCGACGCTGGTATCATTAATAAAATCCGCAAACATCCCGATAGCGTTTGAGCCGCCACCGACGCAAGCGATAACGGCATCTGGCAGACGGCCCTCTTTGTCGAGGATTTGCGCTTTCGTCTCTTCGCCAATCATGCGTTGGAACTCGCGAACGATGGTGGGATAGGGATGCGGTCCTGCCGCCGTGCCGAGCATATAGTGCGCGGTTTCGTAACTACCGGACCAGTCGCGCAGCGCCTCGTTACAGGCATCTTTTAGCGTAGCGGAGCCGCTATGAACCGGGATGACCTCAGCGCCCATCAGACGCATACGGAAGACGTTCGGCGACTGGCGCTCAACGTCTTTGGCGCCCATATAGATACGGCATTTCAGACCCAGCAGGGCGCTGGCGAGCGCAGAGGCGACGCCGTGCTGACCGGCGCCGGTTTCAGCGATAATCTCGCTTTTCCCCATCCGTTTGGCCAGCAGCGCCTGACCCAGTACCTGATTGGTTTTGTGTGCGCCGCCGTGCAGTAAATCTTCGCGCTTTAAATACAACGTGGTACGCGTACCGGCGGTAATGTTCTGGCATTTCGTCAGCGCGGTGGGGCGTCCCGCGTAGTTTTTTAGCAGATCGGCGAATTGCGCCTGAAATTCAGGATCTTTTTGCGCGCTGACGAAGGCCTCTTCAAGCTGGTTCAGCGCAGGCATCAGGATCTGCGGCACATACATGCCGCCGAATTCACCAAAGTAGGGGTTGAGAAGTGTTGTCATGTTTTTTCCTTAATATGCGCGCAGTGTCTGAAAAACCGAGGCCAGAAGACGAGCATCTTTGATGCCCGGCTGTGACTCCACACCTGAATTAAAATCGAGACCGGCACAGCCGACTTGCGCCGCCTGGACGCAGTTATCGGCCGCCAGCCCGCCCGCCAGTAACACATCATCCAGCGGTTGCCCCTGTAGCAGTGACCAGTCGAAGCGCTGCCCGCTGCCGCCTTGCCCATTGTCGAAAATGTATTTATCGACATGGTGATAATCGCGTGCGGGAAGGGCATCGCTAACGCTCAGCGCCTTCCAGATTTGCACATTGCGCGGCAACGCCTCGCGCAGCGCGTTGACATACGCCTGGTCTTCGCTGCCATGTAGCTGTACGGCAGAAAGCGACAGGACGGCGGCTTTCTGGCAAACATCGGCGATATCAGCGTTCTGGAAAACGCCGACATACTGCAATGGCGCGCCGCTTATCACTTCTCGCGCCTGCTCAATGCTCACCGCGCGCGGAGATGAGGGCACAAAAATCAACCCGCCATATATTGCGCCAGCGTCACAGGCAGCTTTAGCGTCCTGGGCGCGGGTCAGGCCGCAGACTTTATTCTCGCCAAGCAGCACGCGACGGACGGCGGCGTTAAGATCGTCATGCGCCATTAACGCCGAGCCAATTAAAAAACCGTTGGCGAAGTGGCTCAGTTCGCGTACCTGACCATAGGTGTTAATCCCGGACTCGCTGATGACAGTCACGCCGTGGCCCAGTTTTGGCGCCAGCTGGCGGGTGCGATTCAAATCAATCGACAGATCGCGCAGATCACGATTGTTGATACCTACCACTTTTGCGCCTAACGCTATCGCGCGCTCCCGTTCTTCGTCATTACTGACTTCCGTGAGCACGCCCATTTTCAGACTGTGCGCGACGGCGGAGAGTTGGCGATACTGTTCGTCATCCAGAACCGAGAGCATCAGTAAACAGGCATCGGCCTGATAGTAACGGGCAAGGTAGATCTGATAGGGATCGATAATAAAATCCTTACACAGAATCGGCTGCGGCGCGCTTTGGCTAACGACCGGCAGAAAATCGAAGCTCCCCTGAAAATATTTTTCGTCGGTGAGCACCGAGATCGCCGAGGCGTAATGTTGATAAATACTGGCAATACGCGCCGGATCGAAATCGTCGCGAATCACGCCTTTTGATGGCGATGCTTTCTTACACTCCAGAATAAAGGCGGTACGCGCGCCCTGGAGCGCATCATAAAAATGGCGTGTACTTGGCTGGATCTCATTTTGAAAGCTGGCCAGCGGCTGTTGCTGTTTGCGGGCTTCTACCCAAATCGCCTTGTCTGCGACGATTTTCGCTAAAACGGTTTGCATTATTTACCCTCTTGCCGCCAGTGCGGTGACTCTGTCATATGCGGTGCCGTTGCGCAGAACATCAAGCACGGTTTGCGCGTTGGCCTTGAGATCTTCCTGACCATGCAGACGCATCAGCATCGCCACGTTGGCGGCGACGGCGGCCTCATGCGCGGCATCGCCTTTACCTTGTAATAACCGCGTCAGAATGTCACGGTTTTCTTCCGGCGTGCCGCCAGCCAACTGATCCTGATGGTAAGGCGTCAGGCCAAAATCCTCCGCCGTAAGTTGATAGCTTTTAATTTCGCCGTCATGCAGCTCCGCGACAATCGTCGGCGCATGGAGCGAAACCTCATCCATGCCGCCGCTATGTACTACCGCCGCGCGCTGATAGCCCAGTACCCTTAAGGTTTCCGCAATCGGCAGCACCAGTTCCGGACTATAGACGCCAATCAATGCCAGCGGCGGATGCGCCGGGTTGATCAGCGGGCCGAGTACGTTGAACAGGGTTCGCGTTTTTAACTGTTGGCGAACCGGCATCGCGTGACGGAATCCGGTGTGATATTTCGGCGCGAACAGGAAACAGACGCCCAGTTCATCTAACGCCTGACGTGATTTATCGGCGTTCATATCCAGATTAATACCGAACGCCGCCAGCAGATCGGATGACCCCGATTTGCTGGACACGCTACGGTTGCCGTGTTTCGCCACTTTCAGTCCACAGGCCGCTGCGACAAAGGCGCTGGCGGTAGAGATATTGATACTGTTACTGCCATCGCCGCCGGTACCAACGATATCCGCAAACAGATACTCCGGGCGCGGGAACGGGGCGGCATTTTCCAGCAACGCAGTGGCGGCGCCGGCAATTTCATTGGGATGCTCGCCGCGAATTTTCATGCTCACCAGCGCGGCGGCGAGCTGTTCAGGCTTAAGTTCGCCGCGGACGACCGCCGAAAACAACTGGTGGCTCTCTTGTTGCGTCAGAGTTTGCGCCTGATAGAGTTTCTCCAGAATCGGCTGTAGGGTGTTGGTCGGTTCCAGCTTTTGCTGCGCCCAGGCTAATGTTTGCTCCAGCAGACGCGCGCCCTGCGTCGTCAGGATGGACTCAGGATGAAATTGAAAACCGCAAACGCGATCCGCATCATGACGTACCGCCATCACCATGCCGTTGAAATGGGCGTTAATAGTTAGCCCGGCAGGAACATTACTGCCGACCAGCGAATGATAACGCGCGACCGGTAGCGGATTCGCCAGCCCGGCGAACATCGCCTGACCGTCATGTTCAATGCTGGAGGCTTTGCCATGCAGGATTTCTCCCGCCTGACCGACATAACCGCCGTAAGCTTCGACAATCGCCTGATGCCCCAGACAAATGCCGATGATCGGTAACTTGCCGCGTAGTCGGGTCAGCAGCTCCGGCATACAGCCTGCCTCGCTGGGAACGCCCGGACCGGGGGAGAGCATTAGCACCGGATTTTTCATTGTCGCCAGGCGATCGATAAGCGTCTGCGCCGGAATATGGTTACGGTAAATCACCACGTTATGACCGTTGGTCCGTAGCTGATCTGCCAGGTTCCAGGTAAACGAGTCGATGTTATCGAGCAGCAGAATATCAGCCATCAGAAGGTCTCCTGTGCATGATGCGCGGTGGCGATAGCACGCAATACGGCGCGCGCTTTATTACGGGTTTCATCGGCTTCAGACTGCGGAACCGAGTCCAGCACAATTCCGGCGCCCGCCTGTACGGTGGCGATACCGTTCTCCACCAGCGCGGAGCGGATAACAATACAGGTGTCCAGATCGCCGTGGGCGGTGAAGTAACCGACCGCGCCGCCATAGCTGCCGCGGCGCTGTCCTTCCGCATCGGCAATCAACTGCATGGCGCGTACTTTCGGCGCGCCGCTCAGGGTGCCCATGTTCATGCAGGCGCGATAGGCGTGCAGCGCGTCGAGATCGTGACGCAGTTCGCCCACCACCCGGGAAACCAGATGCATCACGTACGAATAGCGGTCAACTTTTGTCAGATCGGCAACGTAGCGACTGCCCGGCGTACAGATGCGCGCCAGGTCATTGCGCGCCAGATCGACCAGCATCAGATGTTCGGAAAGCTCTTTATGGTCGGTACGCATGTCCAGCTCAATACGGCTGTCGAGATCTCTGTCCAGCGTACCATCGGCGCGGCGACCGCGTGGACGGGTACCCGCGATGGGGTAAATCTCAATCTGACGACTGGCGGCGTCATATTTCAGCGAGCTTTCCGGCGACGCGCCGAAAAGCGTGAAATCATTATCCTGCATAAAGAACATATACGGGCTGGGGTTGCTCTTTTTCAGCACGTAGTAGGCAGCCAACGGCGACGGGCAGGGCAGTGAAAAGCGGCGCGACGGCACCACCTGAAATATCTCCCCCGCGCGGATGGCTTTTTGCAACTGGCGTACCACCGCGCCGAACGCGTCATCGCTTTGATTGCATTCGCAGCGCATGTCCGGCACTGGCGTGACCGGCAACGACGGCGCAGGCTGGGTTAACTGTTGGCTAAGGTAGGCCAGGCGGGCGTTCAGGCGCTGTTTTTCCCGGTCACTGGCGGTGAACAGACTGGCCTGAATACGGGTGCTTTTTTTCTGATGATCTATCACCATTAGCGTTTCCGCTAAATAAAAGCAGTAGTCCGGGCAGTTATTGCCAGCCTCAAGGTGTGGCAGCGCTTCAAAGCCAGCGACCAGGTCGTAGGCAAACAGACCGCCGAAAAACATAGCCTCCCGCTCTTGCGTTGGTATGTTCACCACCCCCTGTAATAGGCGGAACGCATCAAATACCGACAGAGAGCATAAACGGGCGTCTTCATCTAATAATGGGCTGACGGGGGGAAAGCGTAGAATGCGACCGGCAGGCAGGACTTCGTTCTCCACGCCAGCGGGCAGGGCGGTATCCAGTAGCGGTAATAACGAGGCGCCATTATCAGATAACGCCTGAATAGTGACAGTGTCACATAAAGCGGTAATGCGCAGCGCGCTATCCACCAGCAGCAGGCTTTTTAAATCGTCTTTACTGTCGATATCTGCGGACTCCAGCAGCAGCGTGGCCGGGCGATCGCCGCAGACCTGGTGAAAAAGCGCCGTTGGGTTTTCCCGGTAGGCGGCATCGCAGGTTAACAGTTCGAGCGTGGGTTTTGGTGTTTGCATGGTTATTCTCATTATTTTGTTCAAAAAAAAGCCCGCTTAACAGGCGGGCCGGGTATCGTTTGGCTGATTACAGCTGTTCATACACCGCCCGCTATCAGGAAGTGCGCCACCAACCGTGTAATGCAAATGTCGCTGCCATTTTAGATACCCTCTTCATGTGAACTTTCGTACTAGTTAACTAGTTCGATGGAATAATGTCAACACCTATTTCAGTATATTTGCCGGAACCGTTATGATGTACATGACATACCTTTATCTCTATGGGAGCCGCCTTGAGCGACACGAATTACGCAGTGATTTACGATCTGCACAGTCATACCACGGCGTCCGATGGACTGTTGACGCCAGAAACATTAGTACACCGTGCGGTAGAGATGCGAGTCGGCACGCTGGCGATTACCGATCATGACACCACAGCCGCGATTCCTGCGGCAAGAGAAGAAATTTCACGTTCCGGGCTGGCCCTGAATCTTATTCCCGGCGTGGAGATTTCAACGGTCTGGGAGAATCATGAGATTCACATTGTGGGTCTGAATATTGATATTGCGCACCCGGCAATGCGCGATTTTCTGGCGCAGCAGACACAGCGGCGTCAGGCACGCGGTCGGCTCATTGCGGAGCGTCTGGAAAAAGCTCATATTCCCGGCGCGTGGGAAGGGGCATTGAGACTGGCCAATGGCGGAGCGGTGACGCGCGGCCACTTCGCCCGCTTTCTGGTGGAGTGCGGCAAAGCCGCGACCATGGCGGATGTTTTTAAAAAATATCTCGCGCGTGGGAAAACCGGTTACGTTCCGCCGCAGTGGTGTACAATAGAACAAGCTATTGATGTCATTCATCATTCTGGCGGTAAGGCGGTGTTGGCCCATCCGGGACGCTACGATCTTAGCGCTAAGTGGCTGAAAAGATTAGTGGCGCATTTTGCCGACCATCACGGCGACGCGATGGAAGTGGCGCAGTGCCAACAATCGCCCAATGAACGCACCCAACTGGCGACGCTTGCGCGTCAGCATCATTTATGGGCATCGCTTGGATCTGATTTCCATCAGCCCTGCCCGTGGATTGAGTTGGGGCGTAAACTCTGGCTGCCCGCTGGCGTTGAAGGCGTATGGCAGACATGGGAACAGCCGCAAATATCACAGTGAGGGAAGTATGAGCCAGTTTTTTTATATCCATCCGGATAACCCACAGCAACGGCTAATTAATCAGGCCGTCGACATTGTGCGTAAAGGCGGTGTTATTGTTTATCCAACCGATTCCGGCTATGCCCTTGGTTGTAAAATTGAAGACAAAGGCGCAATGGAGCGCATTTGCCGCATCCGTCATCTGCCGGACGGCCACAACTTCACGCTGATGTGCCGCGATTTGTCCGAGTTGTCGACCTACTCCTACGTCGACAACGTGGCGTTTCGTCTGATGAAAAACAATACGCCGGGTAACTACACCTTTATCCTGAAGGGAACAAAAGAGGTGCCGCGCCGTCTGTTGCAGGAAAAGCGTAAAACTATCGGCCTGCGCGTACCGTCAAACCCGATTGCGCTGGCGTTATTGGATACGCTGGGCGAACCGATGCTCTCGACGTCGTTGATGCTGCCTGGCAGCGACTTTACCGAGTCGGACCCGGAGGAGATTAAAGATCGGCTGGAGAAGCAGGTGGATCTGATCATCCACGGCGGTTACCTCGGTCAACAGCCTACCACGGTAATCGATTTGACCAATGACTCCCCGGTGGTGCTGCGCGAAGGCGTCGGCGACGTTACACCTTTCTTATAAGGGCGTAAGCCTGTATACTACGCGGCCTTAAAATGGCGCGGCAACGCGCCGTTCATTCTCCTGTTCGACGCCTGTGAAGGCGACACCTGAAGGAAGCTCTATGAGCGAAAAGTTACAAAAAGTGCTGGCGCGCGCTGGCCACGGCTCTCGCCGTGAAATCGAATCCATTATTGAAGCGGGACGTGTCAGCGTTGACGGTAAAATCGCCACGCTTGGCGATCGTGTTGAAGTCACTCCCGGTTTGAAAATCCGTATCGACGGTCACCTGATTTCGGTGAAAGAGTCGGCGGAACAAATTTGCCGCGTTCTGGCCTATTACAAACCAGAAGGTGAACTGTGTACCCGCAATGACCCTGAAGGGCGACCAACCGTTTTTGATCGCTTACCGAAACTGCGCGGCGCGCGGTGGATTGCGGTAGGACGTCTGGATGTCAACACCTGCGGGCTATTGTTATTTACCACCGACGGTGAACTGGCGAACCGCCTGATGCACCCTAGTCGTGAAGTTGAACGTGAATATGCCGTGCGCGTGTTCGGTCAGGTGGATGAATCGAAACTGCGTGATTTAAGCCGTGGCGTACAGTTGGAAGATGGTCCGGCGGCATTTAAGACCATTAAATTCAGCGGCGGCGAAGGCATTAACCAGTGGTATAACGTGACGCTGACGGAAGGGCGCAACCGCGAAGTTCGCCGACTGTGGGAAGCGGTAGGCGTTCAGGTCAGCCGTCTGATCCGCGTTCGTTACGGCGATATCCCGCTGCCGAAAGGCCTGCCGCGCGGCGGCTGGACTGAGCTCGACCTCGCGCAAACGAACTATCTGCGTGGTCTGGTAGAGCTCCCGCCGGAAACCTCGTCGAAGGTTGCCGTCGAAAAAGACCGTCGTCGTATGAAAGCGAACCAGATCCGTCGGGCGGTAAAACGCCACAGCCAGATAGCTGGCGGACGCCGCTCCGGTGGGCGTAATAACAACGGGTAATCTCTACCGCAGTCTATAGGCCGAGAATCATCAGACAAGAGGGTTTGTGCCGGATGGCGGCGCAAACGCCTTAATCCGGCCTACGGTTAATAATCAATTCCCATCTGGGCTTTTACGCCCGCGTCGAAAGCATGTTTAACCGGACGCAGTTCGCTGACGGTATCCGCAAGATCAAGAATATCCCGGTGACAGCCGCGACCTGTAATAATCACCGTCTGGTGACCAGGGCGCGCGTTTAGCGCGCTTATGACCTCTTCCAGCGGCAAATAGTCATACGCCACCATATAGGTCAGCTCATCCAGGACCACCATATCAAGCAGCGGATCGGCCAGCATTCGTTTCCCATGCTGCCAAACGGCCATACATGCTGCGGTGTCTGCCTCGCGATTTTGCGTCTCCCAGGTAAATCCCGTTGCCATCACCTGAAATTCGACGCCATGCGGTTCCAGCAGATTACGCTCGCCGTTGGGCCAGGTGCCTTTAATAAATTGCACCACGCCTACGCTTTTACCGTGTCCTACGGCGCGGGCGGCAGTTCCGAAAGCCGCCGTGGTTTTGCCCTTACCATTGCCAGTAAACACGATAATAATACCGCGCTCTTCCTGTGCCTGGGCGACACGGGCGTCAACCCGATCTTTTACCTTCTGCTGGCGCTGCTGATAACGTTCATCACTCATTGGGCGATTCCTGGTTTACGGCCCGGTTGGGCGTCAAAGGTCATACCGGTTTTACGGCGACTGTCGTCGCCCATAAGCCACAGGTAAAGCGGCATAATATCGGCAGGCGTTTTTAATTTCTGTGGATCTTCCGTCGGAAAGGCGCTGGCGCGCATACTGGTGCGCGTGCCGCCCGGGTTAATGCAGTTAACACGCAGAGAACGGTTCTGGTATTCGTCCGCCAGCACCTGCATCATTCCTTCAGTAGCAAACTTCGAGGTGGCATAGGCGCCCCAGTTGGCGCGTCCCTGACGGCCAACGCTTGATGACGTAAAGACCAGCGAGCCGGCATCGGACTTCAGCAATAACGGTAACAGCGCCTGGGTGAGCATAAAGGTGGCATTAACGTTTACCTGCATGACATCCTGCCAGATCTGCGGATCTTGTTCGCTCATTGGACCGATTTCCCCCAGTAACCCGGCATTGTGCAGGACGCCATCCAGGCGGGGATAGTGCGCGGCGATGCGGTCGGCCACTTGCCGGCACTCTTCAGCGGTGCAGGTCAGTAGATCAAGCGTAAACCACTGTGGTTGAACATGTTGCTCGTCAGCAATGTGCTGCGCGACCCGACGCAGTTTCTCTTCGTTACGTCCCAGCAGAATCACCGTTGCGCCGTAACGCGCATACGTGAGCGCGGCTTCCCGCCCAATGCCATCGCTGGCGCCAGTGACCAGAATAATGCGGTTTTGCAATAGATCTTGTTTCGGTTGGTAATGCATGGCTACTCCTCAACGGCGTGGTGCACCGTCCTGCCAGGTTGTCTTATCTTCGCGTTAACTTTTCGGGTTTATGCCTGAAAGCGCCTTTTTTTTCAATCAGACAGGGGCGATAACGCCGTAAAATGAACGTCTTGTCATACTTTTTCTTCCTCAACAGGCATACGGATGAAGAGAGACTGACTTCGATGCCTGTTGTACACTGAGCGCAAGTCGCGTTATTTAATCAAGGTGGGAGTCGTGGAATTGTTGTCTGAATATGGCTTATTTTTGGCAAAAATCGTCACCGTTGTGGTGGCCATTGCCGTCATTGTGCTGCTGATCGTGAATGCTACGCAACGCAAACGTCAGCGCGGTGAGCTGCGCGTGACCAATTTGAGCGAGCAGTATCAGGAGATGAAGGATGACCTTGCTGCGGCGTTGATGGATGGCCATCAGCAAAAACTGTGGCATAAAGCGCAGAAAAAAAAGCATAAGCAGGAGGCGAAAGCCGCCAAAGCAAAAGCGAAGCTGGGGGACATTGCGACATCGGACAAACCGCGCGTATGGGTGATAGATTTCAAAGGCAGTATGGATGCTCACGAAGTTAATGCGTTACGCGAAGAGGTCACGGCGGTGCTGGCAGTGGCGAAACCCGGCGATCGGGCGGTTGTGCGTCTGGAAAGCCCCGGTGGCGTTGTGCACGGCTATGGCCTGGCGGCATCGCAATTGCAGCGCCTGCGCGATAAAAATATTCCGCTGACCGTGACGGTGGATAAAGTCGCGGCAAGCGGAGGCTACATGATGGCCTGCGTGGCGGAAAAAATTATTGCGGCGCCGTTCGCTATTGTGGGGTCAATTGGTGTTGTCGCGCAAATTCCGAACTTTAATCGCTTTCTCAAAAGTAAAGACATTGATATTGAACTGCATACCGCAGGGCAGTACAAACGTACCCTGACATTGTTAGGCGAGAATACGGAAGAAGGGCGGCAGAAGTTTCGTGAAGATCTCAACGAAACGCACCATCTGTTCAAAGAGTTTGTGCAGCGGATGCGTCCGGCTCTGGACATTGAACAGGTCGCCACGGGCGAACACTGGTACGGTCAGCGGGCGCTGGAGAAAGGACTGGTTGATGAGATTAACACCAGCGATGAGGTTATCCTCGGCCTGATGGAAGGGCGTGAGGTGCTGAATGTGCGCTATATGCAGCGTAAAAAACTGATCGATCGTGTTACCGGCAGCGCGGCGGAAAGCGCGGATCGGCTGCTGCTGCGCTGGTGGCAGCGTGGACAAAAGCCGTTGATGTAAACCGCTATTGCCGGATGGCATTCAGCGCCATCCGGCATGGATTAATCAACCAGGTGATACTTCTCAGACAGCACATGCGCCAGGTGTTTAAACATGTTAAACACCGCGGTGCTTTTAGGGGTCGGTAACCCTTGCTCGTCTAAAAAGTAATCGCCGCTGAAAACCAGCACGCCATTTCTCTGCGTTACGCCGGTGGCGACAATACCTGCCATCGTGTCTTCATGTTCCCGAATAATTTTGTTGGCTTCAAGCAACAGTGTTTCGCGATCGATAGGTTGCGTCTCTTTATGCATTTTTTACTCCTTAAACAAGGAGATTAGTCTACGCTGAGCACTTCTGATGGGCAAATATTCTCACAGGAAATTGATGGATTTGTCATGTTGCGTTCACTGGCAAGATTTGTTTTTGCATGCTAATAAAGTTGCGTATCGAATTTTATCAGGTACAGTGTGACGCTTTCGTCAATCTGGCAACAGAATTGCTTGACATTCGACCAAAATTCCGTCGTGCTATAGCGCGTGTGTGCAAAAAAGCCTGTTAACTCAGTCACCTGAGGGTTACATTTCGTACACAAAGCCAGTACAAGGGGTTGATATCCGCAGACGCAGAGACCATATATCGTTGTCTCGTCGCCAGTGGAAGGTGAATCAACGTGCGACGCATTCCTGGAAGAATCAACTTAGGTAAAGGTGAATATGGGTAAAGCTCTTGTCATCGTTGAGTCCCCGGCAAAAGCCAAAACGATCAACAAGTATCTGGGTAATGACTACGTGGTGAAATCCAGCGTGGGTCATATCCGTGATTTGCCGACCAGTGGCTCAGCAGCTAAAAAGAGCGCCGACTCTACCTCCACCAAAACGGCTAAAAAGCCCAAAAAGGATGAACGTGGCGCTCTCGTCAACCGTATGGGGGTTGATCCGTGGCACAACTGGGATGCGCACTATGAAGTGCTGCCCGGTAAAGAGAAGGTCGTCTCTGAACTGAAACAGTTGGCGGAAAAAGCCGACCACATCTATCTCGCAACCGACCTTGACCGCGAAGGGGAAGCCATTGCATGGCACCTGCGGGAAGTGATCGGCGGCGATGACGCGCGCTACAGTCGCGTAGTCTTTAACGAAATAACCAAAAATGCCATTCGCCAGGCGTTTGAACAGCCGGGCGAGCTGAACATTAACAGGGTCAACGCCCAGCAAGCGCGCCGCTTTATGGACCGCGTGGTAGGCTATATGGTCTCGCCGCTGCTGTGGAAAAAGATCGCCCGTGGTTTGTCGGCAGGTCGCGTTCAGTCTGTCGCGGTCCGTCTGGTCGTTGAGCGCGAGCGCGAGATTAAAGCGTTTGTTCCGGAAGAGTTCTGGGAAATTGACGCTAATACGACGACGCCGTCTGGCGAGGCGCTACCGCTACAGGTCACGCATCAGAACGACAAGCCATTCCGGCCGGTAAATCGCGAGCAGACGCTTGCCGCCGTCAGCTTGCTGGAAAAAGCGCGCTATAGCGTACTGGAGCGTGAAGACAAACCGACCAGCAGCAAACCTGGCGCGCCGTTTATCACCTCCACGCTACAACAGGCGGCCAGCACCCGGCTGGGCTTTGGCGTGAAGAAAACCATGATGATGGCGCAGCGTCTGTATGAGGCGGGCTACATCACCTATATGCGTACAGACTCCACCAATCTGAGTCAGGATGCGGTCAACATGGTGCGCGGTTATATTGGCGATAATTTCGGCAAGAAATACCTGCCGGATAACCCGAACCAGTACGCCAGCAAAGAAAACTCTCAGGAAGCGCACGAAGCGATCCGTCCTTCCGATGTTGCTGTCATGGCGGAGTCGCTGAAAGACATGGAGGCTGACGCGCAGAAGTTGTATCAGCTAATTTGGCGTCAGTTTGTCGCCTGTCAGATGACGCCAGCACAATATGACTCCACTACGCTTACCGTTGGCGCTGGCGAATTCCGTCTGAAAGCGCGTGGGCGTATTTTGCGCTTTGACGGCTGGACAAAAGTGATGCCGGCGCTGCGTAAAGGCGATGAAGATCGCACATTGCCTGCCGTGAATAAGGGCGATGCGCTGACGCTACTTGAATTGACGCCTGCTCAGCACTTTACTAAACCGCCAGCCCGTTTTAGCGAGGCTTCTCTGGTTAAAGAGCTTGAGAAGCGCGGTATTGGTCGTCCGTCTACCTATGCGTCGATTATCTCGACCATTCAGGATCGCGGCTATGTTCGCGTTGAAAACCGTCGTTTCTATGCGGAAAAAATGGGTGAAATCGTCACCGATCGGCTGGAAGAAAACTTCCGCGAATTGATGAACTACGATTTTACCGCGCAGATGGAAGATAGTCTGGATCAGGTTGCAAATCACCAGGCCGAGTGGAAAGCGGTACTGGATAACTTCTTCAGCGATTTTACTCAGCAGCTCGATAAAGCCGAGAAAGATCCGGAAGAAGGGGGGATGCGTCCTAACCAGATGGTGCTGACCAGCATCGACTGTCCAACCTGTGGCCGTAAAATGGGAATTCGTACTGCCAGTACGGGGGTTTTCCTTGGATGTTCAGGTTATGCGCTTTCGCCGAAAGAGCGTTGTAAAACGACCATTAACCTGGTGCCGGAAAATGAAGTTCTGAACGTGCTGGAAGGCGACGACGCCGAAACCAACGCCCTGCGCGCCAAGCGTCGCTGCCAGAAGTGCGGTACGGCGATGGACAGCTATCTGATCGATCCGAAGCGTAAATTGCATGTGTGTGGTAATAACCCGACCTGTGACGGCTACGAGATTGAAGAAGGCGAGTTTCGCATCAAAGGGTATGACGGCCCGATCGTTGAGTGTGAGAAATGTGGTTCCGAAATGCACCTGAAAATGGGGCGTTTTGGTAAGTACATGGCCTGTACTAACGACGAATGTAAAAATACCCGTAAGATCTTGCGTAACGGCGAAGTTGCGCCGCCGAAGGAAGATCCTGTTCCATTGCCGGAACTGCCGTGTGAAAAATCGGACGCGTACTTTGTGCTGCGCGATGGCGCCGCAGGGATATTCCTGGCGGCCAATACGTTCCCGAAATCACGCGAAACGCGCGCGCCATTAGTCGAGGAGCTTTACCGGTTCCGCGATCGCCTGCCGGAAAAACTGCGGTATCTGGCGGATGCGCCGCAGCAGGATCCGGAAGGTAATAAAACCGTGGTTCGCTTTAGCCGCAAAACAAAACAGCAGTACGTTGCGGCGGAAAAAGACGGGAAGGCGACGGGATGGTCAGCGTTCTTCGTCGACGGCAAGTGGGTTGAAGGCAAGAAATAACCCCTGCCTGTCGCCACTATAGTCAAGCGGGCCGCGTAAGCGGCCCTTTTTTATATCCCCTTCATATTTCAAGTGGCTTATGTGTTGGCTACGGATTACTCGGCCCATCCATGGGCCTCGCCATGACGGGCCGTCGCACGCGACGTTCAAATCTGCTCCCGGCAGATTTGTCGCTCACCCCAGTCACCTGGTTATCTATGCTCCTGGGAACTCACTCCCTTGTCGCCTTTAAGCAACTCGAATTATTTTGAGTATAGCGGGCTTATTATTTTATCGCGCTGGCTATACAGTTCAGATATAAATGATATAGTGGTTATAGTTAACACCTTTTTTATTATTAAATCGTATTAGCAGCCAGATTAAGTCTGCAGATAAACGATGGCCTGATGGCGCTAATTTGGATGATGTATTATGAAATTGCAGCAGCTTCGTTACATTGTTGAAGTGGTTAATCATAACCTTAACGTCTCCTCTACCGCTGAGGGGTTGTATACTTCCCAGCCGGGGATCAGCAAGCAGGTTAGGATGCTGGAAGATGAGCTTGGCATCCAGATTTTCGCCCGCAGCGGTAAGCATCTGACTCAGGTGACGCCCGCAGGTCAGGAGATTATTCGTATTGCGCGTGAGGTGCTTTCCAAAGTCGATGCCATTAAGTCGGTCGCCGGCGAGCACACCTGGCCGGATAAAGGCTCGCTCTATATTGCCACTACCCATACTCAGGCGCGTTACGCATTGCCAGGCGTGATTAAAGGCTTCATCGAGCGTTACCCGCGCGTTTCGCTGCACATGCACCAGGGGTCGCCAACGCAGATTGCGGAAGCGGTATCGAAAGGGAACGCCGATTTCGCGATTGCCACGGAAGCGCTGCATTTATATGACGATCTGGTGATGTTGCCATGCTATCACTGGAACCGTTCGATAGTGGTGACGCCGGATCATCCATTGGCGGCAACGTCTTCCGTAACGATTGAAGCGCTGGCGCAGTATCCTCTGGTGACGTATACCTTCGGCTTTACCGGGCGTTCCGAACTGGATACCGCTTTTAATCGCGCAGGATTAACGCCGCGGATCGTCTTTACTGCAACCGATGCGGATGTGATTAAAACCTATGTCAGGTTGGGGCTGGGCGTTGGCGTCATTGCCAGCATGGCGGTCGATCCGCTTGCCGATCCTGATTTAGTGCGGATTGACGCGCACGATATTTTTAGCCACAGCACCACAAAAATTGGTTTTCGCCGTAGTACTTTTTTACGCAGCTATATGTATGATTTTATCCAGCGTTTTGCGCCGCATTTGACGCGTGATGTGGTGGATACGGCGGTGGCTTTGCGTTCTAATGAAGAAATTGAAGCGATGTTTCAGGATATAAAGCTGCCTGAAAAGTAATATCACCGTCGGTTTGTGTCGTAGTGGCATGGCAGACAAAGCCGCCTTTTGCAATATCCCTCGAAGTATTACGGGTAATGATCAGCAAAATAGTGTTGAATTACCCGTCCCGCCAGTTTCTTTTTCCAAATAGTTATCTTGAGTCAAAAGATTGATTTATTCACTGGCAACGATTCGTAAATTGACTGGATTTTTGACTAAAGTTTATTTAGGATTTGTCTCATCTGGTGATTAATTGTACCGATTGTTTGGTGCTGAAATGATAAGTGATACCGATAGCATGAGGTTAGTAATGCCTTCTGAAAACCAGGAACCGCGCCGCGACCCTGAGCTCAAACGTAAAGCATGGCTGGCGGTTTTTGTGGGTTCTGCGCTGTTCTGGGTAGTGGTAGCGCTTGTTATCTGGCATTGGTGGGGCTAAGTGAGCATTACGTCGGAACGCGAGCGCGTGATCGCGCCCCCGATTCAATCTTGTGACGATGATAACCCCCCGGATACGACCGTTTTTCGGTCTGTTCCGCAACACTGGACGCTCACACCGCAGCAGCGGGCATTTATTGATGCTTTTGCTGATGAGGTGTCACAAAAATAATATCCGTCTTTTTATTGGCGTTATTGTTTTATTAACGCTGTCTTATTACACCGCAGCAACCGTGTGCTGAGCGCCTCTCAGTATTGATTAAACACAGTTGGTGTCGCCTATGTTAACGTCAAATATAAAGTATTGGTCATGGACTGGCGCGTTTATATTATCGCTACTGTTCTGGGCCGAGTTAATCTGGATTGCCGTCTAATCTCGTCAAAGCCCGATAATGCGTTATTTATCGGGCTTTTTCATCTTCGCTCCTCGCCTGTTAGGTTTCTCCTCTTTTAGCAATTTGGGTTGTTATCAAAACGTTACATTTTGTTTGTGTTATCTTTAATACAACCCTGTGGAGAATCAGGGTAACGCAACCCTGTCATTTAAGGAGGAGCTATGTCGTCAACCCTACGAGAAGCCAGTAAGGATACATTGCAGGCCAAAGATAAAACGTATCATTACTACAGTCTGCCGCTGGCTGCCAAATCCCTGGGCGATATCGCCCGTTTGCCCAAATCACTTAAAGTGTTACTGGAAAACCTGTTGCGCTGGCAGGACGGCGAGTCTGTGACTGATGAAGATATTCAGGCGCTGGCCGGTTGGCTTAAAAATGCCCATGCCGATCGTGAAATTGCCTGGCGGCCCGCCCGTGTCCTGATGCAGGACTTTACCGGCGTGCCTGCCGTTGTCGACCTGGCGGCGATGCGTGAAGCCGTTAAACGCCTCGGCGGCGATACGTCGAAAGTGAACCCGTTATCGCCGGTTGATCTGGTTATTGACCACTCTGTGACGGTCGATCATTTCGGCGATGACGATGCGTTTGAAGAAAACGTGCGGCTGGAAATGGAACGTAACCATGAGCGTTATATGTTCCTGAAATGGGGAAAGCAGGCATTCAGCCGTTTCAGCGTGGTGCCGCCCGGAACCGGCATTTGCCATCAGGTTAACCTGGAATACCTGGGTAAAGCCGTCTGGAGCGAATTACAGGACGGGGAGTGGATTGCTTACCCGGACTCGCTGGTGGGGACTGACTCCCATACGACCATGATTAATGGTCTGGGCGTATTGGGGTGGGGCGTGGGCGGTATCGAAGCGGAAGCGGCGATGCTTGGTCAGCCCGTGTCGATGCTTATCCCGGATGTCGTCGGCTTTAAGTTAACCGGTAAACTTCGGGAGGGGATCACCGCCACTGACCTGGTGCTCACCGTCACGCAAATGCTGCGTAAGCATGGCGTCGTGGGTAAATTTGTTGAATTTTATGGTGATGGTCTGGATTCGCTGCCGTTGGCGGATCGCGCGACCATCGCTAATATGTCGCCGGAATATGGCGCCACCTGTGGTTTTTTCCCCATTGACGCCATCACCCTGGAATATATGCGATTAAGCGGGCGTAGCGACGATCTGGTCGAGCTGGTTGAAGCCTACGCGAAGGCGCAGGGAATGTGGCGCAATCCCGGAGACGAACCGGTATTTACCAGTACTCTGGAACTGGATATGGGCGATGTCGAGGCCAGTCTGGCCGGGCCGAAACGCCCGCAGGATCGCGTAGCGTTAGGCGATGTGCCGAAAGCCTTTGCCGCCAGCGCCGAGCTGGAGCTGAATACCGCGCAAAAAGATCGCCAGCCGGTTGACTATACGATGAACGGACAGCCATATCAGCTTCCGGATGGCGCTGTCGTCATTGCCGCCATCACCTCCTGCACGAATACCTCGAATCCCAGCGTGCTGATGGCGGCGGGATTACTGGCGAAAAAAGCAGTAACGCTGGGGTTGAAGCGTCAACCGTGGGTCAAGGCTTCTCTGGCGCCGGGGTCAAAAGTGGTATCTGACTATCTGGCGCAGGCCAAACTTACGCCTTATCTGGATGAACTCGGTTTTAACCTGGTCGGTTATGGCTGTACGACCTGTATCGGGAACTCTGGTCCGTTGCCTGAGCCTATTGAGACCGCGATTAAAAAAGGCGATCTGACGGTAGGGGCCGTACTTTCCGGTAACCGAAATTTTGAAGGGCGTATCCATCCGTTGGTGAAAACGAACTGGCTGGCGTCGCCGCCGCTGGTGGTCGCGTATGCGCTGGCCGGAAACATGAATATTAACCTCGCGACAGACCCGCTGGGGTATGATCGTAAAGGCGATCCGGTATACCTGAAGGATATCTGGCCTTCAGCGCAGGAAATTGCCCGCGCCGTTGAACTGGTATCATCGGATATGTTCCGTAAAGAGTATGCGGAAGTGTTTGAGGGCACGGAAGAATGGAAATCGATTCAGGTTGAATCGTCCGATACCTACGGCTGGCAGTCGGATTCAACCTATATTCGCCTGTCGCCTTTCTTTGATGAAATGCAGGCCCAGCCTGCGCCAGTCAAAGATATCCACGGCGCGCGTATCCTGGCGATGCTGGGGGATTCGGTAACGACCGACCATATTTCTCCGGCCGGCAGTATCAAGCCGGACAGTCCCGCTGGACGCTATCTGCAAAACCACGGCGTTGAGCGGAAGGATTTTAACTCTTATGGATCACGGCGCGGCAACCATGAAGTGATGATGCGCGGTACGTTCGCCAATATTCGTATTCGCAACGAAATGCTGCCCGGCGTCGAAGGTGGGATGACGCGGCATTTGCCGGGTACGGAAGCGATGTCGATTTATGATGCCGCGATGCTCTACCAGCAGGAAAAAACGCCGCTGGCGGTGATTGCCGGGAAAGAGTATGGGTCGGGATCGAGCCGTGACTGGGCGGCAAAAGGTCCGCGGCTGTTAGGTATTCGCGTGGTGATCGCCGAGTCGTTCGAACGTATCCACCGCTCAAACCTGATTGGGATGGGGATCCTGCCGCTGGAGTTTCCACAGGGCGTAACGCGTAAAACGCTGGGACTGACCGGGGAAGAGGTGATTGATATCGCGGATCTGCAAAACCTGCGCCCTGGCGCGACCATTCCGGTGACGTTAACGAGATCGGACGGCAGCAAAGAAACGGTGCCTTGTCGCTGTCGAATTGATACCGCCACCGAGCTGACTTACTACCAGAATGACGGCATATTGCACTATGTCATTAGAAATATGCTGAACTAAAGCCGTTTATCGGGCCTGCCGTAAACAGGCAGGCCCGCGCTTTAATACCAGTGGCTTACTTGCTTAGCAGGTGGCCCATTTTGGCCGCTTTAGTATCGAGATAATGCTCATTATTTGGATTACGACCCACAATGAGCGGAACGCGTTCCACAATATTAATTCCCGCCTCGGTCAGTATTTCGACTTTCTTCGGATTATTGGTCAGCAGGCGAACTTCATCCACGCCCAGTAATTTGAACATATCCGCGCACAGGGTGAAATCACGCTCATCGGCGGCAAAGCCGAGCTGATGATTGGCCTCCACCGTGTCATAGCCTTGATCCTGTAACGCATAAGCGCGAATTTTATTAAGCAGGCCGATATTGCGGCCTTCCTGACGGTGGTAAATCAGAATACCGCGTCCTTCTTCCGCAATATGCGTCAGCGCGGCTTCCAGTTGAAAACCACAATCACAGCGCAGACTAAAAAGCGCGTCCCCGGTAAGACATTCGGAATGAACGCGAGCCAAGACCGGCGTTTTACCTGAAATATCGCCAAAAACCAGCGCGGCATGGTCGTGTCCGGTTGCCAGTTCTTCAAATCCCACCATCAGAAAGTCACCCAATGGGGTTGGCAGTTTGGCTTCTGCCACACGTTTAAGCTGCATGTATTTCTCCAGATTATGCTGACGCCTGCGGTGTCGTCGCCTGTTGGCTTGTATCCCGCTATTTTGCCATAAGGCGGCGGTCATCACCTAATCACTACCACGTAATTGCTCAGGAATGGCACAAATTTGTCAATTTTCCAGTCCGGCGAGAATTTTCAGTTATGATTGTGATACTTACTTATAAAAGGAGCATCCATGCTTTCAATTGCGAAGCGCACCGCGGCAGGAGCCGCCCTGTTGCTTATCATGCCGCTTGCCGTATGGGTATCAGGCTGGCAGTGGCAGCCAGGACATCAGGTCTGGTGGCTAAAAACGCTATTCTGGATAACGGAAACCGTGACCAAACCCTGGGGCGTTATCACGCATGTGATTCTTTGTGGATGGTTCTTATGGTGCCTGCGATTTCGCCTGCGCGCCGCCATTATGCTGTTTGCGATTCTCGGCGGGGCGATTATCGTCGGGCAGGGCGTGAAGTCATGGGTAAAGGAGCGCGTACAGGAGCCGCGGCCATTTGTGGTCTGGCTTGAAAAAACGCACCATATTCCCGTCGATGAGTTCTACACTTTAAAGCGTACAGAACGCGGACATTTAGTGAAAGAGCAGTTGGCCGGGCAACAGAACATCCCCGTTTTCCTGCGTCAGCACTGGCAAAAAGAGACGGGCTTTGCGTTTCCCTCCGGACATACCATGTTTGCAGCGAGCTGGGCGCTTTTGGCCGTGGGTCTGTTATGGCCGCGCAGACGGGCTTTCACCATCGCGTTTTTGTTAGTCTGGGCGACCGGCGTAATGGGCAGCCGTTTGCTTTTGGGAATGCACTGGCCGCGAGATTTAGTGGTCGCCACGCTTATCTCCTGGCTATTAGTTACCCTGGCGACCTGGCTGGCGCAGCGAATTTGCGGGCCGCTTATGCCGCCTCGTGAAGAAGCGCAAGAAATTGCTGAACGCGAGCAGGAAAGCTGACAACGGTTGATTTTCTGACTATTGCCCTTAAATCATCTGATGGCGGGCGCATTTCCATTTCGCGCGAGGCGGGAAAATGGTAATTTAGAAGGCTGGATGCGGTAAGTTGGACACGATTTATTCGCGCAAACCACATAACGGGAAGTAATGTGAAATATTTACTCATTTTCTTACTGGTATTGGCGATTTTTGTTATTTCGGTGACGCTGGGCGCGCAGAATGATCAACAGGTGACGTTTAACTACCTGCTGGCGCAAGGGGAGTATCGTATCTCCACGTTGCTTGCTGTGCTGTTCGCCGTCGGTTTTGCGATTGGCTGGCTGATTTGCGGCCTGTTCTGGCTGCGGGTCCGCGTTTCCCTTGCCCGTGCTGAACGTAAAATTAAACGACTGGAAAACAAGCTTTCGCCAGCAACCGACGTTGCGGTCCCTGCCGATTCGTCGGTTGTAAAGGAATAATCATTTATGTTGGAGTTGTTATTTCTGCTGTTGCCTGTAGCCGCTGCCTATGGGTGGTATATGGGTCGCAGAAGTGCGCAACAAACAAAACAGGATGAAGCTAACCGCCTGTCGCGCGATTATGTCGCAGGGGTTAACTTCCTGCTGAGTAACCAACAAGATAAAGCGGTGGATCTGTTCCTCGATATGCTTAAAGAGGATACCGGCACCGTTGAGGCTCATCTCACTCTCGGTAATCTGTTTCGCTCACGCGGCGAAGTCGATCGCGCCATCCGTATTCATCAAACGCTCATGGAAAGCGCTTCATTGACCTATGAACAGCGTTTACTGGCTGTTCAGCAACTGGGGCGCGACTATATGGCCGCCGGTTTATATGACCGCGCGGAAGATATGTTTAACCAACTTACCGACGAAACGGAATTTCGCGTAGGCGCGTTACAGCAGCTCTTGCAAATCTATCAGCTAACCAGCGACTGGCAAAAGGCGATCGAAGTAGCAGAACGGCTGGTGAAACTGGGCAAAGATAAACAGCGTATCGAAATCGCCCATTTTTACTGTGAGTTAGCGTTACAGCAGATGGGCAACGACGACATGGATCGCGCGATGGCGTTGCTGAAAAAAGGTGCCGCCGCAGATAAAAATAGCGCCCGGGTGTCTATCATGATGGGGCGCGTTTATATGGCGAGAGGGGATTACGCCAAAGCGGTCGAAAGCTTGCAACGTGTGATCGTTCAGGATAAAGAGCTGGTCAGCGAAACGCTGGAGATGCTGCAAACCTGTTATCAACAGCTCGGTAAAAATGCCGAGTGGGCGGAGTTTTTACGTCGCGCCGTTGAGGAGAATACCGGTGCTGGCGCTGAGTTAATGCTTGCCGATATTCTGGAAGCGCGTGAAGGTAGTGACGCAGCTCAAGTCTATATTACGCGTCAGCTACAGCGACATCCTACCATGCGGGTGTTCCATAAGCTGATGGATTACCACCTCAACGAGGCGGAAGAAGGGCGAGCGAAAGAAAGCCTGATGGTACTGCGTGATATGGTTGGCGAGCAGGTGCGCAGTAAACCGCGGTATCGTTGTCAGAAATGCGGTTTTACCGCCTATACCTTGTACTGGCACTGTCCGTCCTGCCGGGCATGGTCGACCATTAAACCTATTCGCGGACTTGATGGGCAGTAGTATATAAAAAAAGCCTTACTTTAGTTACAACATACTTTATGACATAAGACAAGAAACAACGCTGGCATCGGCAACCAGAGCTTATCAGGTTGTCAATCGAACCTGTTAATTTCCCTGCGCCGCAGGTAGAATGCACGCCGTTTATCCAATTTGCGCCACTTCCGGTGCCCATCATCAAGAAGGTCTGGTCATGACGTTTACTGCTTCATCTTCTTCCCGCGCTATTACTGAATCGCCTGTCGTTGTGGCGTTGGATTACCATGAACGCGATAAAGCCCTGGCGTTTGTCGATAAAATCGATCCTCGCGATTGTCGCTTAAAAGTGGGCAAAGAGATGTTCACGCTGTTTGGTCCACAACTCGTTCGGGATCTCCAGCAACGTGGGTTTGATGTCTTTCTTGATCTAAAATTTCATGATATTCCCAACACCACGGCCCGGGCAGTCGCCGCAGCGGCAGACCTGGGCGTCTGGATGGTAAACGTTCACGCGTCTGGTGGGGCGAGAATGATGGCCGCAGCGCGCGACGCGCTGGCGCCATTCGGTAAAGATGCGCCGTTGCTCATTGCCGTGACCGTGTTGACCAGTATGGAAACCAGCGATCTGCGCGATCTGGGCGTGACGTTGTCACCGGCGGAACATGCGGAGCGGCTGGCGCGCCTGACGCAGCAATGCGGGCTGGATGGCGTGGTCTGTTCCGCTCAGGAAGCGGTCAGATTTAAACAGGCCCTTGGCGCTGCATTTAAGCTGGTGACGCCGGGCATTCGGCCCGCAGGCAGTGAGGCAGGCGACCAGCGACGCATTATGACGCCCGAACAGGCATTATCCGCTGGCGTCGACTATATGGTGATTGGCCGCCCGGTTACGCAATCGGTAGATCCGGCGCAAACGCTGAAGGATATTAACGCGTCACTGAAACGGGAGGCATAATGAGCGATTCCAATAGTCGTCTGGTTTATTCAACACAGACGGGGCGCATTGAAGAACCTAAAACGGCGCCGGTTCGTCCCAAAGGGGATGGTATCGTTCGCATTCAGCGTCAAACCAGTGGCCGTAAGGGTAAAGGCGTATGTTTGATTACCGGTATCGAGATGAATGATGCTGAATTAACCAAACTGGCGGCTGAACTGAAGAAAAAATGCGGCTGTGGCGGGGCAGTAAAAGAAGGGATTATTGAAATTCAGGGTGATAAACGCGACTTGATAAAATCATTGCTGGAAGCTAAAGGAATGAAAGTAAAATTAGCTGGCGGCTAATGAAAACGCCACGGTTGTAAATTACCGTGGCGTAAAAGTCAACTTTGTCTATTTTTGTAATCCAGACCTGAAAAGAATAAACGTATTATTTTGAGCCGTTCAATATTTAAACGTCTGGATTATTTTCCAACCTGGTGACCAATCACGCCGCCGACCGCCGCGCCGCCCAGGGTGCCTAATGTACTGCCGTCCGTTAACACTGCGCCGCCTAACGCCCCCGCACCTGCGCCAATAGCCGTGTTGCGATCGCGCTTGGACCAGTTTGAGCAGGCGCTCAGAGACATTGCTACGGTGATTGCCAGCACAGCAGCGGCCATTTTTTTGCTCGTCATAAACATAATACTCTCTCCTGAATTAACGATTCACGGAATTAAGCTCACTATAACTATAGTTAAAATAAAACCTGTTAAGAGATTTTCCGTAAAACCTGATTGCGCAGGGGTATATCACGCAGGTGATAGTCACTTCCTGTTATTTCGCTAATATTAATTTTACGACGTTACGCTCGTTACAACAGGTAAATAGTCTTAATTGGGATGTCAGAAAAGTCTTAGAGAGAGGATGATTTGCCATAGGGCAAACCATCGGGAAATATTTTAAACGGATGAGCCAATAACATTGACTAGCAGCCCCGCATGTTCTAACTGCATTTGATCGCTGGCGGAAATTCTGGAATCCGTAATGACACGATGGAAGCGAGAGAGCGGGCCCAGGGGATAGGGATGCACACAGCCAAATTTGGAGCTGTCGGTGAGGACAATCGCTTCTGAACCTTTTTCCAGAACAGCGTTAACCACATCCGATCGCATCATATCGCGTCCGGTAAAACCGGTATCAGCCTGCCAGCCATCAATACCGATAAATGCTTTGCTGAAATGCACTTGATGGATAAACTGTCGCGTCAACGGCCCTACCATGCTTTCACTTTTTTTCTGATAGATTCCACCGAGGAGAATGACTTCGCAAGGGGTCTCTTTGAGCAGGTGCGCGATATAACTGCTCACGGTGATGATCGTGACATCTTTTTGTTCCGCCAGCGTCCGGGCCAATAGCGCATTGCTGCTGCCATTTTCAATAAAAACGGATTCCCCTGGACTGACCAGCGAGGCGGCGAACTCCGCCAGTCGGCGTTTTAGCGTGTAGTTCGTCATCATGCGAGTCTCTACGTCATCGCTCTCAAGCGAAACGGCGAAACCGTGCGCACGGCGTAAATAGCTCTGCTTTTCCAGGGTATTCAGATCCTGACGAATCGTGACTTCAGATACGCCGGTAATTTTCGCCAGTTCAGCAACGCTCATCTGGCCTTTATCAACCACCATTTGCAAAATTGATTGTTGTCGGGAGTTCATAGTATTAATTTTATTCGTTAAGAGGAGTCAACAGACAGTCAGAGAGCCGGGAAGGGCTAACGGCCATCCCGGACAAATAATCGCTATCAGATTTCCCAGAGCGACCCGGGAGCCTGGGATGGCGAGATACCGTCTTTAACCTGATCTAACAGCTCTGCTCTCAATATTTCAAGGTTATTGATGGCCGAGTGGTAATCGCCAGCAACAAGGATATCCAGCACGGTATCAATGCGTGCGGCAATTCGTTGTGCTTCGATATCAGACATGTTTGTCATCCTTAATGTCAGAAAAGGTTTCAATTCATGATGCAGAAATTAATCTGAAAAGAGAAGGGAAAAATAGGGCTATGCCTGTCTGCACAGGCTGTTCTCCCTATTATCGTCGCCATTAACGCATTTTTTTCGTCTGATAACGTTTGTACCAGCGTTCAAAAGAAACGGCGGGCATAGGTTTGGCGAATAAAAAGCCCTGTCGTTCATTGACGCCGTTTTTTGTCAGGAAGGCATCTTCTTTAGCATTTTCTACACCTTCGGCAATCACTTGTAAATTTAGCGCCTGAGCCACCGCGACAATCGCCCTAACCAGAGATTGCGACAGCGGTTGCTTATGGATATCTCTGACGAAAGCCTGATCCAGTTTAACGGCATCAATAGGGAACCGGGCGAGTTGAGAAAGCGAAGAATACCCTGTGCCAAAATCATCCAGATGAATCTGGGCGCCGAGCTGACTAAATTGCTGGATAACCGATAGCGCCAGCGTGTCGTTTTCGATCAGGCAGCTTTCCGTTAGCTCGACATCGATCGGGCAATACTCAAAATTCAGATCGTACAAAGCCTGTTTAAGCGCAGTAAAAAGCGTCTGGTCGGCCAGTTGTCGCGCCGAAAAGTTAACGGCTACGCGCAAGTTAATCCCCTTATCGCGCCATTTCGCAATCTGGCGAACTACATCCAGAATCACCCAGCGGCCCAGCGGGACGATGAGTCCTGACTCTTCGGCGTATGAGATGAACTCCAGCGGCGGAATTAATCCGCGTTCCGGCGATTGCCAGCGTACCAGCGCTTCCAGGCTACGTACTTCGCCGCGCCAGGTAATTTTGGGCTGATAGTGAATAAGTAACTGGTCGTTTTCCAGCGCTTTTCGCAGGTTTGTATCCAGCCAGTGATAGTCAAATACGCGCTGATTCATTTCCGGCGAAAAAACGCAGAACTGACCGCGGCCGCCTTCTTTGGCGTTATACATTGCGGTGTCGGCAGTGCGAATGAGACTTTCGCTGTCCTGTCCGTGCCGGGGGGCCAACGAAATGCCAATGGCGCATCCCGTGTAAACTTCAATGAGTCCAATGCGAAACGGTTGCCGCAGCCGGGTAAGGATTCGTGAGGCTACTGCTTCCAGCGCGGCCTGAGACGTATGGGCAGCGAGGACAATGAATTCATCTCCCCCCAGTCTGGCCAGCAATTGATCTTCCTCCAGACAACTCAACAGCGCCAGCGAAACGGCCTGTAAGAGCTGATCGCCAAACATATGCCCATAGGCGTCATTAATTTTCTTGAAGTTATCCAGATCGAGATAAACGATACCCACCTGCGACTCGCCAGCCGAGGCAATAGCATGATTAATAAATTCATGGATAGCATTGCGATTGGGCAGGCCGGTGACGGTGTCTGTATTCGCCAGTATGCGTAAACGCTCCTGAGCCCGCCTCTCTTCGGTGATATCCGTGCCTGCGCAGATCAGGAAAATTTCGTTTTTTCCGCTACCGTTATGGACAAATTTATTACGAAATAAGAACAGGCGTTGGCCTTTACGGGTCTTTATCCAGCGTTCGATTTCATAGGCATTGCCATTGCGAAAAAAATTCTCAATGTAGTGCCGGGAGGCAACCGCCTCCCGGCGACTCATAAATAATTTAAAGACGCTTTGACCAATTACATCTCGCTCTTTTAAGCCCGTGTACTCTTCGCATAACCGATTAAATCGACAGATTTTTCCCCGACTATCCAGTATCGCAATGACTGAGTTGGCTTCTGATACGATTTGCTCGGCAAAAGAGAGCTCCTGCGCCTGCGTTGGCGAGACGGCAGGCGTATCAGGCCAGGTTGCCAGGCTGCCAGCCCATTCACGGTTATTAATCTTACGGCCTACCAGGTGCACAGCGGTAACCTGTTTTTCTATCAACAACGTTATCAGCAGACTGGACGTAATCGCCGTTATTTCCCGGATACGCCCGGCTTGTTCCGGCGATAGCTCAACCGTTTTTTCTGCATCCGTTTCACCTGTCGGGGAGAGATACAGCACGTTGCGGTCATCAGCCAGACGCCAGTGAGAGTGAAGGGGATTTAGCGCCGTTTGTTCCTGAATCTGTTTCATCATGCGTACCATCCCATTTAAGCGCCAGGTGCCCGAAAAGAAAGGTTAGCCATGTTATAAATAAGGGTAATTATGGCTGAACGTATTGTTTTATCTATGTATTCATATGTAATCCAGATTCTGGAAAAAGCATAGTCGCCAGCTAAAAATAACAAGAAATGGGGCGCTTGAATAAGATTAAACTTAGAGCATGACGGAAGGGAGAAGAAGAAAAGAAACGGCCTTTGCCTTCTCAGCAAAGGCCGTTGAGCGAGCTAAGCGTGGTTACGCTGCCGGTCGGGCAATAATGCTGCGGGTTTCCATGCGAACTTCCGCAATAGTGATATCAATGACATCCGTCACTTTATAAACCGTCTCACCTTTAATCTGTACCGTACCGTTTTCCTGGCTGCATACCAGTTCATCGCGAACGGCGTGCAGGAACGGAGCTGGGATAAAGGCGATAGCGCCGTTATCGACCAGTCGCACACGCATACCTCCGCGGCTGACGTCAATAATTTCTGCCGCGAAACGGGTACTTGTCCCCGCCTTATCGTTAAGGAAGCGTGCATATAACCAGTCGCCGACATCGCGCTCCGCCATGCGGTTCAGGCGACGGCGTTCCGCCATTTGCTGGGTGATATCTTCCTGCGGACGCGCAATAGCTTCCCCCTTGATGACCGCTTTCAGCAGGCGATGGTTAATCATATCGCCATACTTACGGATGGGAGAAGTCCAGGTGGCGTAAGCCTCAAGGCCAAGACCGAAATGCGGCCCCGGCTCGGTGCTGATTTCCGCAAAAGACTGGAAGCGACGAATGCGGCTGTCAAGGAAACCGGAGGGCTGCGCATCCAGTTCGCGACGCAGTTTACAGAAGCCTTCCAGCGTCAGCACCTCTTCGGCATCGACATGCAGACCATGCGTTTTCAGCAGCGCGGCCAGCGCGTCGGCATTCGCGGGATCGAAGCCCGTATGTACGTTGTAAATACCGAAACCGAGCTTATCGCGCAGTACGCGCGCGGCGCAAAGGTTAGCGGCGATCATCGACTCTTCTACGATACGGTTAGCGATACGGCGCGGTTCCGCCACAATATCCAGTACTTCGCCTTTTTCGCCAAGCACAAAGCGGTAATCCGGGCGGTCTTTAAAGACTAACGCATGATGATGACGCCACTCACTGCGGCTTAGACAAATACGGTGCAACAGACGAATCTGCTGGGCAATGCCTTCGTTATCCGGCTGCCAGGTGCCGTTATTTTCCAGCCAGTCGGAGACATTGTCGTACGCCAGCTTGGCCTTCGATTCGATGGTGGCCGCAAAAAAGGCGATATCATCGTCAATGGTGCCGTCCGCGGCGATTATCATGCGACAGGCGAGCGCCGGACGCACTTCGTTGGCGCGCAGTGAGCACAGATCGTCAGACAGCTCACGCGGCAGCATAGGAATATTGAAGCCCGGCAGGTAGTTGGTGAAGGCGCGAATTTTCGCGGCGTTATCCAGCTTACTGCCTTCGGCAATCCAGGCGGTAGGATCGGCGATAGCCACCGTAAGCTGGAGTCTGCCGTCCGCTAATTCCTCAGCATAAAGCGCGTCATCCATATCTTCAGTGCTGGCGCTATCGATAGTGACGAAATTCAGCGCGGTAAGATCCTGGCGCTCCAGCCCTTCGTCCAGCATCTCCGTCGCTACGCCGTTCGGCGCTTCTTTTTCCAGGTTGTGGCGGGCAAGCGTAACCCACCAGGGAACAAAGTGATCGTCGGCAAAGGTGATGTACTGCGTTAAATCGGCGTAAAACGAACGGTCGCCTTTAAGCGGATGGCGGCGCATTTCGGCAACCGCCCAGTCACCTTCTTTGAACTCATGCTGAACGCCGCGCGCGGCGCGGCAGGGAATCGCGTCTTTCAGCAACGGATGATCCGGCACGATGGACAGGCGGTCATTTTTACCCTGAACTTTTCCCACAAAACGCGTCAGGAACGGTTCGATCAGTTCTTCCGGCTCGGCAGACTCACGTTCTTTTTCCGTGTGGATGACCGCGACGATACGATCGCCATGCATCACTTTTTTCATCTGCGGCGGAGGAATGAAATAGCTTTTTTGCGCGTCAACTTCAAGGAAGCCAAAGCCTTTTTCCGTGGCTTTTACGACCCCTTCAGCGCGCGGCGTCTGGGAATGCAGTTGCTGTTTAAGCTGCGCTAGCAGCGGGTTGTCCTGAAACATATTCGTCTATTTTCGTAGCCAAAAGAGCGGCTGACAGTTTTACGCGATTCTGCCTGGCGCAGCAAGCGCTCTTTCTGTAATGGATGAGTTAATAGGTTTCGCCCAACGCGATTTTTAAACGATTTAACCATCCGCACACGCCGCACCAGCCTAACATATTAATGGCCTGCTCCGATGAAACTCCCCTGGTGAGTAGCGGGAAAAAATGCGCGGCGCTAAAGCGATCGGGCGCTCTGGTGAGCCATTGTATCGCCTGTGTCAGCGCAGGCTCAAGCTCCCAACGAGCGATATCGTCGTCTTCCTGGCGTAACGTGATAACAGCGCGGCGCCACGCGCCAGGTTGGGTTGCCTGTTCGTTAAAGCAGGCGGCGCTGCCGTTGATACGTGATGTGAGGAGCGTGATAAGTGGAAGTAAAGAAGGGGGCGACGAGGTGTGTAATGTG
The DNA here is from genome assembly GCF_020150755.1 of Salmonella sp. A29-2. Taxonomy (NCBI): domain Bacteria; kingdom Pseudomonadati; phylum Pseudomonadota; class Gammaproteobacteria; order Enterobacterales; family Enterobacteriaceae; genus Salmonella; species Salmonella sp. A29-2. Next base: position 2,213,506 of record NZ_CP083731.1, read on the forward strand.
CTGGTCAGTATGCGTTCGAGTAACGCGAATGAAGACGGATCGCGGATGAGTACCGGCGCCATCATTTGGCATTGTGAAGACGAATATTGCCGCCGAACTTTGGTATGGGCGGGAGGATATTCTACCAGACTGGCGGCGGGCCGCCATATCGTCTGGGGGTTTTGAAACCGCGCGGCCCTGGCAAAGCGCTGCATCTCCTGGCCGGGCAGTTCGCGCACGGGCAGACGGCAAAACGCCTGAAATATCGTCGCTACCCGCGCCTGAAAACCGATAAACCCAATGATCTGATTGATGAGTACGGTATCCCGGGCGGTTAATCCCACCTCTGCAAGCTGTTCGCGGGCCCGCGTATTGATAACGGAGGGGGAGCCGGCAAGCTGACGAGCGTATTGCGTAATTTGCGCCAGCCGTTGATTGCTCTCTCTTGAGGCGTCAGGGCCAGGTAGCGGCGCCAGACGCGCGGCATAATGGCGGCACAAACGCTGAACCCCAAATACCTGAGCGGCGGTCAGCGCGGTGCACATACGTTCATAGGTGCTAAACGTATGAAGCCGGTCGTTGAGAACCGTGCGGGGAAATAAGACATCCGCCAACTGGCGAGCGGGCTTTAACCATGACTCAAAAGGCGTCAACGCGGTTTCTGATACCGTTAAATCCAGTAAAAAACGATCGTTAACATACGCGGCTTCCGGCATCAGCGAAAGCGGGGTTTGTGACGACATAGTGGATTGTGTTTCATGATACCAGTGGCTTTTACCCGCTTTTCGGCATTGTTCCATAGGGTTTCCCGAGGATGAAATGGCGATCGATAATGATTCGGCGTCGGATCGTTTATGCTGGATTATCCTGGCGTATGCGGGAAAGGGATGAAAGATTGTTAGGTGATAACAAATATCAGAACGCTATATAACGAGATGAGCGGTGAGTGAGGGGAATGGGGCAGCACAGCCGTGCCGCCCGCTAATAAACTTAATGCGCTTACTTCAGTTCCAGTTCATTCATTGCCGCAATGCTGAACCCGCCGTCAACATGAACGACTTCGCCAGAAATGCCTGCCGAGAGATCGGAGCACAGAAACGCCGCTGAGTTACCCACATCTTCAATAGTCACGGTGCGACGAATTGGCGTAACGGCCTCACAATGCGCCAGCATTTTACGGAAGTCTTTAATACCGGACGCCGCCAGCGTGCGGATTGGACCCGCAGAGATGGCGTTGACGCGAACCCCTTCCGGTCCCATAGCGTTTGCCATATAACGCACGTTGGCTTCCAGAGAGGCTTTCGCCAGACCCATGACATTGTAGTTCGGGATGGCGCGCTCCGCTCCCAGATAAGACAAGGTCAACAGCGCAGAACCCGGATTCAGCATGGTGCGGCAGGCTTTCGCCATGGCAACAAAGCTGTAAGAGCTAATATCGTGAGCGATTTTAAAGCCTTCGCGGGTAACCGCATTAACATAATCGCCGTCCAGCTGATCGCCAGGCGCGAAACCGATCGAGTGTACAAAACCGTCAAATTTCGGCCAAACGTTACCCAGCTCTGCAAACATAGCGTCAATGCTGGCATCTTCAGCGACATCACACGGTAAAACGATGCTGGAACCCAGCTGGGCAGCAAATTCTTCTACGCGGCCTTTCAGTTTGTCGTTCTGGTAGGTGAACGCCAGTTCAGCTCCTTCGCGGTGCATCGCCTGTGCGATACCATAGGCGATGGACAGTTTACTGGCCACGCCAGTGACCAGAATGCGCTTACCGGAAAGAAAACCCATAGCTTTAATCCTTATAGTCATTGCTTATTTTTTGCTTTTACGAACAATGGTTAACAGCAACTTTTCAACATTATTCGAAATTAGTCTGAAATTATATCCCACTCCTGGCCCCGTGTGTCACGCTATTTTTCCGCCGCTCTCTCCGGCAGGTGACGTTCTAAAACCACACGGTAACAAAGTCCCTGAGGATTTTGAGCACTCCCCAGGGCCAAACTGGCAAATCAAAGAGTCTAATGGGACAGGCCCTACGGTGCAGTATACCAGCTGGTGTAAGGTTCGCCTCATCCAACCAGAGACACCGGGACGGATAGCAAGTACGATAGCGATGCGCCTTCCACCAGACAAATAAAGGTTCTGTAGGAAGCCTGAATATTCATCCGAATGGTTTACCTCACCTATTAGCGATGTTATATACCCTTCATACTTCAAGTTGCTTATGTGTTGGCTACGCTCGCTCACCCCAGTCACATAGTTATCTATGCTCCTGGGGACTCACTCCCTTGCCGCCTTTAAGCAACTCGAATTATTTTGGGTATAGACATGTAATTTTAACCAGCAAATGCTTAACAAAAATAATTTCTTTTTTAGGTGCTGAAGGTTTTCTCTATTTATTGATGCAGAGTAATACTGAATATGAAAAATTTTGGAAATCAGGTGATTACAGTAGTTACAAATCAGGTTTTTATATGTTTGCATGTATATTATAATAAATTTTCAGAGGATGAGACATATGCCGTTTACATTTCAGATCGGAAATCATAGTTGCCAGATATCAGAAAGGTATTTAAGAGATATCATCGATAATAAAAGAGAGCATGTTTTTTCAACGTGTGAGAAATTTATAGATTTTTTCAGGAATATATTCACCAAGCGAAGTTTAATTTCTGACTATAGAGAAATATATAATCTACTGTGCCAAAAAAACGAGCATCCCGATATTAAAGGGCCTTTCTCTCCAGGACCATTTTCGAAGCGAGATGAAGACTGTACACGATGGCGCCCCCTTCTTGGATATATTAAACTTATTGATGCCTCCAGGCCTGAAACAAGAGATAAATACACTGTAGAAGTATTAGCGTATCAAGAAAATATGTTACTACTACAGATGTTTTACGATGGAGTATTAGTGACCGAGACGGAGTGTTCTGAGCGTTGCGTCGATTTTTTAAAAGAAACGATGTTTAATTATAATTCCGGGGAAATTACGCTTACCGCTTTGGATAATGATAACCAGCCGCCGAGCGAAGCAGGTAGTAATGGAATCTATGAGGCTTTTGAGCAACGTTTGATAGACTTCCTGACCACGCCCGCTACGGCGTCTGGTGATGAGAGCGGCGCTATTGATCAGACGGATACATCACAACCAGCGGCAATAGAGGCGTTTATTAACTCGTCGGAGTTTAAGAAAAATATTCGCATGCGTGATATTGAAAAAAATAAAATAGGTAGCGGAAGTTATGGGACAGTCTATCTGTTAAATGATGAGTTTGTTGTTAAGATTCCAATTAATGAGCGGGGGATAAAAGTGGATGTTAACTCTCCGGAACATCGTAATTGTCATCCTGATCGTGTCAGTAAGTATTTGAACATGGCTAATGGCGACAAGGATTTTTCTCGTTCGGCCATCATGAATATTAATGGTAAAGACGTTACGGTTTTAGTTTCAAAATATATTCAAGGTCGGGAGTTAGATGTTGAAGATGAAGATAACTATCGAATGGCGGAGGCGCTTCTTAAATCCCGGGGGGTTTATATGCATGATATAAATATCTTAGGTAATATTCTGATTAAAGAAGGGGTTCTTTTCTTTGTGGATGGCGATCAAATGGTACTGTCACAAGAATCCCGGCAACAGCGAAGCGTTTCTCTTGCAACAAGGCAACTGGAAGAGCAAATTAAGGCCCATCACCTGATAAAATTAAAGCGGGCCGAGACCGAAGGAAATACTGAAGATGTTGAATATTATAAGTTACTTATTGCGGATCTTGATGCGTTAATCGGAGAGGAAGAACAGACACCTGCGCCAGGAAGACGTTTTAAACTAGCCGCGCCTGAGGAAGGGACTCTTGTGGCTAAAGTATTAAAGAATGAATTAAAAAAATAGCATTTAGTTCAGTTCTTTTCTGCGAATCGCCGGGGGCTCATTCGCTACAGATTTGCCGATCAATTATTGAGAGTTGCTATTCGCTTAAAGGTCGTTCGGGGGATCTGGACAGCCTGTAGAGGAGATGCAACTCGCCATTAGGGTTGGCGATGCCGCGCTGCCATAGTGGGTGAAATGCCACGCGATGGTGCAACACCATTAACTCGCCTTGATTTTTCCCCTCTGCCTGACAAGAAAAACATGGCTTTACGGATGGTCTAATGCCGTCATATTAGCGTTGTTCGGCTTAGTATGTAAATTTCCTTATAGCAATAGAAGAACATTCTCAAAACATAAAATTAGCAAGTTATCATGAAGTTAACATATATTGTTTTTTTCGATCATTTTTTATATATTGATCGTTTTTATTGATTGATTTGCGTTAAAAGCGCATTATCAGGGAGTTAAGATCAAGTGGAGTGGTCACATGCGCTATTTTTTTATGGCAGAGCCGATAAGGGCAATGGAGGGGGATTTACTGGGTGTCGAAATCACTACCCATTTTGCATCGTCGCCAGCTCGTCCGCTACACCCTGAGTTTGTTATCTCGTCATGGGACAATTCGCAGAAGCGCCGTTTTCTGCTTGATCTGTTGCGGACAATCGCGGCCAAACATGGCTGGTTTCTACGCCACGGCCTGTTCTGTATCGTAAATATCGATCGGGGTATGGCGCAGCTTGTCCTTCAGGACAAAGATATTCGCGCGTTACTACACGCCATGCTATTTGTGGAGCTGCAGGTCGCTGAACATTTTTCATGTCAAGATAACGCCTTAATCGATCCTTTAATACACGCGCTTCATAAGCAACCTAATCCATTATGGCTGGGCGACCTGGGCGTAGGGAACGCAACCGCTGCGCCATTAGTTTGCGGGTGTTTTAGCGGCGTAAAACTTGATCGCAGCTTTTTTATCTCACAAATTGAAAAAATGACGTTTCCGCTGCTCGTCAAACATATCCGGCGTTATTGTGACAAGATCGTGGTGGGTGGCCAGGAAAACACACGCTATTTGCCGGCGTTAAAAACGGCAGGCATTTGGGCAACCCAGGGCACGTTATTTCCTTCCGTTGCGTTAGAAGAGGTTGAAACATTGCTGTTGGGCAGTCGCATGAACACCCTCAGAGAATCGAACTGAGGGTATTTGTGTCGCTTAGCGATCCTTTCGCCATGCGTCAGCGGTCAGCGCCTCGCCAAAATGGCCTGCGATTAAACGGCGGGTAAGCTCATGTAGCGGAGAGGCGAGCACATCGGCGGTGCTGCCGCGTTCAACCACTTCCCCCTGATGCATCACTAATACCTGATCGCTAATATGCTTCATCATGCCGATATGCTGCGTGACATAGATATAGGAGATGCCTTGTTTTTCCTGCAATTCAAGCATCAGATTGATGAGCTGCGAGCGCATGGACATATCAAGCGAAGCCAGCGCTTCGTCCGCGATAATGACTTTAGGGCGTAAAATCAGCGCGCGGGCCAGGCCCAGACGCTGTTTCTGCCCCGGCGCCAGCATATGCGGGTAGTAGCTCACGTGATCGGGCAATAGACCCACCATACGCATCGTCTCGACAATCTGTTTGCGCCGCTGTTCCGGCTCCAGATCGGTATTAAGGCGCAGGGGGAAGTCAAGGATCTGCGAAATACGTTGACGTGGATTCAGTGACGTTGAGGGGTCCTGAAAAATCATTCGAATACGTTGGCTTCGAAACGAATAGTCGCCGTAATGCAGGGGATGATCGTCAATGAGAAGCTCGCCGCTGGTGGGTTCAATCATGCCGGCCAGCATCTTTGCCAGCGTGGATTTGCCGGAACCGTTTTCGCCGATAATGGCCAGAGTCTGACGCTCACGAAGCGTAAAGCTTAATGGTTTCACGGCGTCGACGGTCTGGCGGCGAAACCATCCTGTCCGGTAGCGAAAGGTTTTACTCAGGTTGCGCACTTCAAGCAGAGTTTCCACCATATCACTCTCTCTCCATATTCAGCGGAAAATGACAGGCATAGAGATGATTTTTCGCGCCGGTTAAGCGTGGCGTGATAATGCATTCTCGTTGCGCATAAGGGCAGCGCGGCCCCAGACGACAACCTATCGGTAACTGCTCCAGTAGCGGGATCGCGCCCGGCAGCGTATTGAGACGGCTTTTATGCGGCATCGCGCTGCCAAAATCCGGAATCGCACGGATAAGCGCCTGCGTATAAGGATGATGTGGCGTCGTCACCAGATCTTTACTTGGCGCGGTTTCTACCGTCTGGCCGCAGTATAAAACGTTGATTTTGTCAGCCCACTGACTCAACATTTGCAGGTCGTGGCTAATCAACAGAATGGTGGTATTACTGTTTTGATTCAGTCGGGTCAACAGGCGAAAAATTTGCGCCTGCGTCGTCGGTTCCATTGAGTTGGTGGGTTCATCAGCGATCAGGAGTCGCGGTTGATTCGCCAGCGCGATAGCGATCATGACTTTCTGACACTCGCCATCGGTCAGTTCATAGGGAAAACTGCGCATCGCGTCTTTATGATCTTTAATTCCCACCCGGTGCAGTAATTCAATTGCACGCCGTTTACGCCAGCCAAAACGCTGCCACCAGCGGCCTTTATAGGTCCAGGCGGGAATATTTTGCATTAACTGGCGGCCGACGCGTTCGGAAGGATCAAGGCACGACTGCGGCTCCTGGAAGATCATCGACACATTATGCCCGACCAGCTTACGCCGTTCACGAGAGGAGAGGCGCAGCAGATCGATATCATCAAAACGCATACGGTCGGCAGTGACTCGCCAGTTGTCTTTCGCGACGCCGCAAATAGCTTTAGCAATCAAGCTCTTTCCGGAACCCGATTCACCTACCAGGCCGCGAATTTCGCCTTCGCTTAATGTCATACTGACGCGATCGACCGCTTTTACCCAACCTTCGCTGGTTTTAAATTCAATGGTGAGATTGCGGATATCCAGTAACGGCATTATTCCACCCCCGCAATAATCGCACGACGAATCCCATCTCCGAGCAGGTTTACCAGTAAAACACTGAGCGTTATCGCCGCGCCGGGTAGCATAACGGTCCACGGCGCGACATAGATTAACTCCAGCGCATCCCCCAACATGGCGCCCCATTCAGGAGAGGGAAGCTGCGCGCCGAGATCTAAAAATCCCAGCGCGGCGATGTCCAGAATCGCCATCGACAGCGCCCGGGTAATTTCGGTGACCAGACCGGCGGTAATATTCGGTAAAATGGCGAACCACAGAATATTCAGCGTTGTCGCGCCATCCAGACGGGCGGCAATGACGTACTCTTTTTCCAGTTCATCATGCACCATGCTGTAGACGGAACGTACCATTCGCGGCAACAGGGCCAGCCAGACGGCAAACATCGCGTGTGACAGATGTGGGCCGGCAAATGCCACGACGATAATCGCCAGCAAGAGCGAAGGGATGGAAAGCAGCGTGTCCAGAATATGGTTCAGTACGGCAGAGCGTAAACCGTGAGTCGCGCCTGCCACTACGCCGAGGACTAATCCACATAGCGTAGCCGCCAGCGTTACGATAAACGCGCCGCCGACCGTGGGCGCCGCGCCGCTTAACAGGCGGCTCAGCACATCGCGCCCCAGATCGTCAGTCCCCAGAAAAAAGGAGACTTCGCCATAGCGTGACCAGGAGGGCGGCAGTAGCTGATAGCCCAGAAATTGCTGATCGATACCATAGGGCGCGATCCAGCCGCCAAAAATACACAGCAACGCCAGACCGGCGCATCCATACAGGCCCACCATCGCAGGCGCGTCGCTATAAAATTTACGCCAGGCAGTGCGCAGGGTGCCTGGCGGGCGCTTTTCGCTGTATACGCTATCGTAAGGCATACCATTCCTTATTTTTCAGAGGGTTAGCCATAGCACCCAAAATATCGGAAATCACATTGACCACAATAACCAGCGACCCAATGACCATCACGCCAGCGGAAATAGCGGCATAGTCCTGCTGACGAATGGCGTGAATTAACCATCGTCCCAGCCCTGGCCAGCTGAAAACCATTTCGGTAATCATCGCCAGCGTTAACATGGTTGAAAATTGCAGACCAAGACGGGGAATGACCGGCGGCAGCGCATTATGCAACACGTGACGGCGTAAAATCGTAAAGCGCGACAAGCCGCGCGTGGCCGCCGCTTTAACGTAGTTCTGATCGTAGACCTCAATAGTGCTGATTCGCATCAGGCGGATCACTTCTGTGGTCGGCGCGACGGAAAGCGTGAGCACCGGTAAAACCATATGCCGTATGGCGCTCATTACCATTTCATCACGCCACGGCGAATCTGAAATCCAGGCGTCAATGATGGCGAAACCGGTAACCGGTTTAACTTCATAAAGCAGGTCAAATCGCCCGGATACCGGCAGCCACCCCAGCGTGAGCGAAAAGAACAGTGTGAGCAGAAGCGCCAGCCAGAAAACCGGAATTGAGAAACCTAATAGCGCCAGCGCGCTGATAAAACGATCCGGCCATTTGCTACGCGTCACGCCAGCCAGCATCCCGACCGGGATGCCGACCATCAGCGCGAAACCAAAGGCGAGAATGCACAGCTCCATCGTGGCGGGAAACACCTCTTTAAGCTGTTCGGAAATCAGTTGGCCGTTAATGCTGGACACGCCAAAGTCCCAGTGCAGCAGACCGTTGAACCAGAAAACCCAGGCATTCCATAATGATGCGCCTTGTAGCGGCGCGTGCGGCGTAAAATAGCTCAGGCTAAAGCCGATAAAGGTCAGGAAGAAGAGCGTCACCAGCAACAGCAATAACCGACGCAGGGTGAAGATAATCATGGTTTTTTCACCTCTTCGTGTTTTTCGCGGGAGACGCCGGCAAAAGACGCATTGCCGAACGGGCTTAACACCAGCCCTTTAATATCGTAGCGGTAAGCCTGCAGGCGTAGTGATGATGCCAGCGGCAGTATCGGCAGCTCTTTCTCCAGGATATTCTGCGCTTCCTCATACGCTTCTATGCGCGAAGCCAACTGCTGCGACGACAGTGCCTTACGCAGCACGCTGTCAAATTCAGGGTTACACCAGTGGGCGAAATTGGTTTGCGAATTGATGGCCGCACAGCTTAACAGCGGTCTGAAAAAGCTATCCGGATCGTTGCTGTCCGTGGCCCAGCCGGATAAGGTCAGATCGTGATTCATATCCATCAGGCGCGCCTCCTGAAAACGACCTTCAACCGGCACAATGACCACTTTTACGCCAACCTGCGCCATATCCGCCTGAATAAGCTCCGCCGTTTTTAGCGGACTTGGGTTCCAGGCCTGAGAACTGGTCGGCACCCAGAGATGCAGCGTAAGATTCTCAATGCCCAGCGCTTTTAGCTGTTCGCGCGATTTTTCCGGATTGTACTCCGTAATTTTGGCATCGTTATCGTAAGCCCATGAGGCTCTCGGTAAAATGGAGGCTGCGGTTTCCGCCGTGCCGTAATAAATCGACTGCATCAGACGCTGGTTGTTGATCGATAAGGCCAGCGCATGGCGCACTGCGGGATTATTCAACGGCGGCTTATCGGTGTTAAAGGCCAGATAGGCGATATTCATCCCCGGGCGCAACGTCAGACGCAAACGCGGATCGTCGCGTAAAATAGTTAGCTGGCTGGCGGCGGGCCAGGCCAGAACATCGCATTCACCGGTCAGTAATTTCGATAAACGCCCGGTACCGCCGGAGCCTAAATCTACCACCACTTGCGGCATCAGCGGTTTGCCGCGCCAAAACCCATCGTGGCGCTGGAGACGAATAAACTGCCCGGCACGGTACTCCGAAAGCTGGAAAGGCCCGGTGCCGACCGGTTGGCGGTCTAGCAGTTCCTGACGATCTTTTCGGCTAAGCTGCGCGGCGTACTCAGCGGACATGACGGAAGCGTAGTGTGTAGCCAGATGCCATAAAAAGGAGGCGTCTGGCTGCGTCAGGCGAAACTCAACGGTGTTATTGTCCAGCTTACGCACACTTTTTACATTGTCGGCGAACTGTAGGCTATCAAAGTAGGGGAAGCTACTGCCGTTGATGTTATGCCACGGATGTCGACGATCGAAAATCCGCTGAAAGGTAAAGACGACATCATCAGCATTGAGTTTTCGGGTCGGCGTAAACCAGGCGGTTTTTTGAAAGGAAACATCGCGGCGCAGGTGAAAACGGTACGTTGCCCCGTTATCCAGCACTTCCCAGCTTTCTGCCAGCTCTGGGACTAAACGATAAGTATAGGGATCGACATCCAACAGGCGATCATATAACTGGGCGGCCAGGGTATCGACGATGAGGCCGCTGCTCGCTTTTTGCGGATTAAAGGTGTTGACCTGCCCGCTGACACAATACACAAAGCCGCTATCGCGAATATCTGCACTCGCAGTTTGTTCGGGCGTAGTCGCAGCCGTAGCCTGACTACTCAGTAGACCCGCTATCACGATCAGAGACGATAAAACCAGGCGCATAATAGTTAAGTTTTTGAAGTTCAATTTGCAAAGTGTATCGCACTTCGGCCCGCCACGTAAAAATGTCGGTGGATAACTGGCGTAAATGTCGTCAATTAGCCGGAGAAATAGCTAAAGCTGATGCTTTTTAAGCAAGGCGCGAAACTGGTGGTAGGTGAGCGCCAGCAAATCGGCGGCTCGTTTCTGGTTAAATTTCGCCTGCTGTAAGCTACGTTGCAGCAGCGCTTTTTCCTGTTGCAGTTGAAACTCCCGCAAGTTGAGCGGCAGGTCAGGCGTGGCGGATGCCGATGGCAGGGCGGGCGTGGGCGGTTCGGCGGGATGGCGTTGAAAAGGATCGATAACAATTTCATCCAAAGGATGTTCACTGCTGCCGTGGCGATACACTGAACGTTCGACTACGTTTTTCAGCTCGCGGACATTACCCGGCCAGGCGTAATGCAACAACGTTTCTTTTGCCCGATCGGTAAAACCGGGAAATAAGGGCAGACGTAGCTCACGACACATCTGAATAGCAAAATGCTCGGCCATCAGCATGATATCGCTCTGGCGTTCGCGCAGCGGCGGCAGTTGTACAACATCAAAAGCCAGCCTGTCGAGCAGATCGGCACGAAATGTCCCTTCCTTCACCATGGCGGGTAAATCGGCATTAGTGGCGCATACTAATCGCACATTAACCTGTAACGGTTGGCTGCCGCCGACGCGCTCTAGCTCGCCATATTCAATCACCCGCAGCAGCTTTTCCTGTACCAGCATCGGCGCTGTCGCCAGTTCATCCAAAAACAGCGTGCCGCCATCGGCGCGTTCAAAGCGACCGGGATGACGTTTTTGCGCCCCGGTAAAAGCGCCCGCTTCATGGCCAAATAGTTCGGAGTCCAGCAGGTTTTCGTTAAGCGCCGCGCAGTTAAGCGAGATAAGTGGCCCCTGCCAGCGTGAAGAGAGATAGTGCAGGCGATTGGCGATAAGTTCTTTACCCGTCCCGCGTTCGCCAATAATCAGCACTGGCTTATCCAGCGGCGCGAGCCGGGAGACTTGTTCCAGTACTTCAAGAAAACGGTTTGCCTCGCCGAGCAGGTTATCTTTAAATTCAGCCATGATGAAAATCGCCACTTGTTAGTGTTTTTCACCACTTTATCCTTTTTTGCTGGCGAGGTAAAACGAAATAATTCCTTTACTATCAGCGATATGAAAAGTTGGCACGCAAATTGTATTAATCATGTAGCAGGGCATCGCCCGTTATCAGAACATTATGTGAGGATTGAATTATGGGTATTTTTTCTCGTTTTGCCGACATCGTGAACGCCAATATCAATGCGTTGTTGGAAAAAGCGGAGGATCCGCAGAAGCTGGTGCGCCTGATGATTCAGGAGATGGAAGATACGCTGGTGGAGGTTCGCTCGAACTCCGCGCGTGCTTTAGCGGAAAAGAAACAGTTATCCCGTCGTATTGAACAGGCTACGGCTCAGCAGATCGAGTGGCAGGAAAAAGCGGAACTGGCTCTGCGCAAAGATAAAGACGATCTGGCGCGCGCCGCATTGATTGAAAAACAAAAGCTGACCGATTTAATTGCTACGCTTGAACAGGAAGTCACGCTGGTGGATGACACGCTGGCGCGCATGAAGAAAGAGATTGGCGAGCTGGAAAACAAACTCAGCGAAACGCGCGCTCGCCAGCAGGCGCTGATGCTGCGTCATCAGGCGGCGAGTTCTTCCCGCGATGTCCGTCGTCAGCTTGACAGCGGCAAACTGGATGAAGCCATGGCGCGGTTTGAATCCTTTGAACGTCGTATCGATCAAATGGAAGCGGAAGCGGAAAGCCATCGTTTTGGTAAGCAGCAATCGCTGGACCAACAGTTTGCCAACCTGAAAGCCGATGATGAAATCAGCGAGCAGTTGGCGCAGTTGAAAGCCAAAATGAAGCAAGATAATCAATAATGACAATGGCGGCGCCGGTACGCGCCGTCGCTCATCAGCTTTAGGTGTAAGGAGAACGCATGAGCGCGCTATTTCTGGCCATCCCGTTAACCATTTTTGTGTTGTTTGTGTTACCGATTTGGCTGTGGCTGCATTACAGCAACCGCGCCGGTCGGGGAGAACTGTCGCAAAGCGAGCAGCAACGCTTACTGCAACTCACAGACGATGCGCAACGTATGCGCGAGCGCATTCAGGCGCTGGAAGACATTCTTGATGCAGAGCATCCGAACTGGAGAGAGCGCTAATGGGTGGAATCAATCTGAATAAAAAACTATGGCGTATGCCGCAAAAGGGCATGGTGCGTGGCGTTTGCGCCGGGATCGCCGACTACCTTGATGTACCGGTAAAACTGGTGCGTATTCTGGTCGTGCTGTCGATTTTCTTTGGGCTGGCGTTTTTTACCGTAGTGGCCTATATCGTTCTGTCTTTTGTACTGGACCCTATGCCGGATAATCTGGCCGCAGGCAAACCGCAGCCGACCAGCGGCGAACTGCTGGATACCGTAGACAGAGAGCTTGCCGCAGGCGAAAAGCGTTTGCGAGAAATGGAACGCTACGTCACGTCAGATACGTTCACATTGCGTAGTCGTTTCCGTCAACTTTAAGTGATATATCGGGAAGGTGAAGATGAATACTCGCTGGCAACGCGCCGGGCAGAAGGTGAAACCCGGCTTCAAAATAGCAGGTAAGCTGGTTCTGTTGACCGCGTTACGCTACGGGCCTGCCGGCGTGGCGGGATGGGCGGTAAAATCCGTCGCCCGTCGTCCGCTAAAAATGTTGCTGGCATTTGCGCTGGAGCCAGTACTTCGTAAGGCGGCGAATAAAATTTCGCAGCGTTACAAATAGCGAGTCTGGTCATAATATTTCGTTAAGCTCTGGCGTATAGTGTGTGCGAAATACATTACGTGTCAGGACGGAAGTATGTTGAAAAAAGGAATATTTGCGTTAGCGTTATTCATAGCCATGCCGCTTTATGCCGCAGAATACTGGATAGATGTCCGCATTCCGGAACAATATCAGCGAGAGCATATTCAGGGCGCGATTAATATCCCATTGAAGGAGATTAAATCTCATATCGAAACGGTAGTTCCAGACAGGAACGATACGGTAAAGTTATATTGCAACTCCGGGCGACAGTCGGGCATGGCAAAACAAATGTTGCTTGATATGGGGTATACGCACGCGATGAATATGGGCGGCATCAGTCGTCTTGATATGCCGAAAGTAAAAAAATAGATAATCTATTGCTCAATACTCATACTAACCGCGGCGCTTAATGCGCCGTTGTTGATCTCTCCGAGTAGTTGATAATAACGTTTTTGCACATATCTATAACGCAGGCTCGTTATTATTTTTTCTTCTCTTCAGGCTCAACAGGATGTCAATGAAGCGACTTAAAACTGAACTCAACGCGCTGGTCAATCGTGGGGTAGACAGGCATTTGCGTCTTGCCGTAACCGGGTTGAGCCGCAGCGGTAAAACAGCGTTTATCACGGCGATGGTTAACCAGTTGCTTAATGTCCACGCGGGCGCGCGCTTACCGTTGCTCAGCGCGGTACGTGAAGAACGCCTGCTTGGTGTAAAGCGTGTGCCTCAACGTGATTTTGGTATTCCCCGTTTTACCTACGACGAGGGGATACTTCAGCTTTATGGCAATCCTCCCGCCTGGCCCACACCGACGCGCGGCGTCAGTGAGATTCGGCTGGCGTTGCGCTATCGCTCAAACGACTCGCTGCTGCGCCATTTTAAAGATACCTCGACATTGTATCTGGAGATTGTGGACTATCCAGGGGAATGGTTACTCGATCTGCCCATGCTGGCTCAGGATTATTTAAGTTGGTCCCGTCAGATGAACGGCTTGTTGCAAGGGCAACGCGCTGAGTGGGCCGCAAAATGGCGGCAACTTTGCGACGGGCTCGATCCGCTGGCGCCCGCCGATGAAAACCGGCTGGCGGAGATTGCCGCCGCCTGGACGGATTATTTGCATCAGTGTAAATCGCAGGGATTGCATTTTATTCAGCCTGGACGGTTTGTTTTGCCGGGCGATATGGCGGGTGCGCCAGCGTTGCAGTTTTTCCCGTGGCCGGATGTGGACGCCTTCGGCGAGTCAAAACTGGCGCAGGCGGATAAACAGACCAACGCTGGAATGCTGCGCGAACGCTTTAACTACTATTGCGAAAAAGTGGTCAAGGGGTTCTACAAAAATCATTTTCTACGCTTTGATCGTCAGATTGTGCTGGTCGACTGTCTGCAACCGCTTAATAGCGGGCCGCAGGCGTTTAATGATATGCGTCTCGCCTTAACGCAGTTGATGCAAAGTTTTCACTATGGCCAGCGGACTCTGTTTCGCCGCTTGTTTTCGCCGGTGATTGATAAATTGCTGTTCGCCGCGACGAAAGCCGACCATGTCACCCTCGACCAACATGCCAATATGGTGGCCTTGCTCCAGCAGCTTATTCAGGATGCCTGGCAAAATGCCGCGTTTGAAGGCATTAGTATGGATTGCCTGGGGCTGGCGTCGGTACAGGCGACCACCAGCGGCGTGATTGAGGTCAACGGCGAAAAAATCCCGGCCTTACGTGGAAACCGTTTGAGTGACGGCGCGCCGTTAACCGTGTACCCCGGCGAAGTGCCTTCGCGTTTGCCGGGGCAAGCGTTTTGGGATAGTCAGGGTTTTCAGTTCGAAGCTTTTCGTCCGCAGGTGATGGATGTTGATAAACCGTTACCGCATATTCGTCTGGACGCTGCGCTGGAGTTTTTAATAGGAGATAAGCTGCGATGAGCGAACCGTTAAAACCGCGTATTGATTTTGCAGAACCGCTAAAGGAGGAGCCTACGTCGGCCTTCAAAGCGCAGCAAACTTTCAGCGAAGCGGAGTCGCGTACATTTGCGCCTGCAGCTATCGATGAGCGCCCGGAAGACGAAGGCGTGGCAGAAGCGGCGGTCGATGCCGCGCTGCGTCCCAAACGCAGCCTGTGGCGTAAAATGGTGATGGGAGGGCTGGCGCTGTTTGGCGCGAGCGTGGTCGGGCAAGGCGTACAGTGGACAATGAATGCCTGGCAAACTCAGGACTGGGTCGCTTTAGGCGGCTGTGCCGCAGGCGCGCTGATCGTTGGCGCTGGCGTGGGATCGGTGGTCACGGAGTGGCGGCGATTATGGCGCTTGCGCCAGCGGGCACATGAACGCGATGAAGCGCGTGAACTGTTACATAGCCATAGCGTCGGGAAAGGTCGCGCATTTTGCGAAAAACTGGCGCAGCAGGCGGGGATTGATCAATCACATCCGGCATTACAACGTTGGTATGCCGCTATTCACGAAACGCAAAACGACAGGGAAATCGTCGGTTTGTATGCGCATCTGGTACAGCCGGTACTTGACGCGCAGGCGCGACGTGAGATTAGCCGTTTCGCCGCGGAATCGACTCTGATGATCGCCGTCAGCCCGTTAGCGTTGGTGGATATGGCGTTTATTGCCTGGCGTAATTTACGCCTGATTAACCGTATTGCAACGCTATATGGCATTGAACTAGGCTATTACAGCCGCCTTCGTCTGTTCCGTCTGGTGTTGCTGAATATCGCGTTCGCGGGAGCCAGTGAGCTGGTGCGTGAAGTCGGTATGGACTGGATGTCTCAGGATCTGGCCGCACGCTTGTCCACGCGCGCGGCGCAGGGGATTGGCGCAGGCCTCCTTACCGCTCGACTGGGAATAAAAGCGATGGAGCTATGTCGACCATTGCCGTGGATCGACAACGATAAACCACGTCTCGGTGATTTTCGTCGTCAGCTTATCGGTCAGCTAAAAGAGACGCTGCAAAAGAGTAAGTCGTCGCCTGAGAAATGACCTTCCACAGGGCGCTGATTGCCTGGCTTTACGCCGCAGCGCCCGTTTTTCCGCCATGCTGTCAATATTTGTTGACAGAATCCTTCCTGCCAGCCGAATAGTGGCTTATCATCTATTTAATGGTTCATTATTCAGGTGAAGGTTCCCATGCGTCTGGAAGTCTTTTGTGAAGACCGACTTGGTCTGACCCGCGAATTACTTGATTTACTGGTGTTACGTAGCATTGATTTACGCGGAATCGAGATTGATCCCATTGGGCGAATTTATCTTAATTTTGCTGAGCTGGAATTCACCGACTTCAGCAGCCTGATGGCCGAAATCCGCCGTATTTCCGGCGTAACGGATGTCCGTACCGTTCCCTGGATGCCGTCTGAACGTGAACATCTGGCCCTGAGCGCGCTGCTTGAGGCGTTGCCGGAGCCGGTGCTCTCATTGGATATGAAGAGTAAAGTGGAGATGGCGAACCCGGCGAGTTGTCAGCTTTTTGCCCAGAGCCAGGAGCGAATGCGGCACCATACCGCCGCACAATTAATCAACGGCTTCAATTTTCAGCGCTGGCTGGACGGTAACCCGCAAAGCTCCCATAACGAACATGTCGTGATCAATGGGCAAAACTTCCTGATGGAGATTACGCCGGTACATTTACAAAACGAAAATGACGAATACGTGTTGACCGGGGCGGTCGTGATGTTGCGTTCCACGATTCGTATGGGGCAGCAGCTACAGAATTTGTCCACGCAGGATCTGAGCGCGTTTAGTCAGATTATTGCCGTGAGCGCAAAGATGAAGCACGTCGTTGAGCAGGCGCGCAAACTGGCGATGCTCAGCGCGCCGCTGCTGATTACCGGCGATACGGGAACCGGCAAAGATCTTTTCGCCTATGCCTGTCATCAGGCAAGCCCTCGTTCAGCGAAGCCGTATCTGGCGCTCAACTGCGCTTCAATCCCGGAAGATGCGGTAGAAAGCGAACTATTTGGCCATGCGCCGGAAGGTAAAAAAGGCTTTTTTGAACAGGCGAATGGCGGTTCGGTGCTGCTGGATGAAATTGGCGAAATGTCGCCGCGTATGCAGGCGAAGCTGCTACGTTTTCTCAACGATGGTACGTTCCGTCGCGTCGGCGAAGATCACGAAATTCATGTTGATGTCCGCGTTATCTGCGCCACGCAGAAAAATCTGGTGGAGCTGGTGCAAAAAGGACTGTTCCGCGAAGATCTCTATTATCGACTTAACGTTCTGACGCTTAATTTGCCGCCGTTGCGCGATTGTCCGCAGGATATTATGCCGTTGACCGAACTGTTCGTGGCGCGTTTTGCCGACGAACAGGGCGTTCCGCGACCGAAACTGTCTGCCGATCTGAGTACGGTCCTCACTCGTTACGGCTGGCCGGGTAACGTTCGCCAGCTTAAAAATGCGATTTACCGGGCGCTGACGCAGCTGGAAGGGTATGAGCTGCGTCCGCAGGATATCCTGCTGCCTGACTACGATGCCGCGACGGTGGCAGTCGGCGAGGATGCGATGGAAGGCTCGCTGGATGACATTACCAGTCGTTTCGAACGTTCTGTACTGACCCAGCTTTATCGTAGCTATCCGAGTACGCGTAAACTGGCGAAACGGTTGGGGGTATCGCACACCGCGATTGCCAATAAGCTGCGTGAATATGGTCTGAGCCAGAAGAAGGGTGAAGAGTAGAAAAAAGAAGGCCTCCGGATAGAGGCCTTCTTGTGACAAAAGAGCACCGCCTGTAGCACTGACAAACGTAGCGCCAGCAGGCGCCGGCTTATGCCTTCAGGACATTAAGCGCGGCGTCGTAATCCGGCTCGTGGGTGATTTCATCCACCAACTGGCTGAAAATAACGTTGTCGTTTTCGTCAAGCACGATGACTGCGCGCGCCGCCAAACCTTTCAGCGGGCCGTCAACGATTTCGACGCCGTAGTTTTTCAGAAACTCGTTATTACGCAGAGTGGAAAGCGTAATAACGTTGCTCAGGCCTTCCGCGCCGCAAAAACGCGACTGTGCAAAAGGCAGGTCAGCAGAAACGCACAATACGACGGTATTCTCCACTTCTGTGGCCAGTTGATTAAACTTACGAACTGATGCGGCGCATACGCCAGTATCAATGCTTGGGAAAATATTCAGCACTTTGCGTTTGCCTGCATATTGGCTGAGGGAAATGTCAGACAAATCTTTTGCGACAAGAGTAAAAGTCTGTGCTTTGCTACCAGCCTGCGGAATAACGTTGGCAACGGTGACCGGGTTACCCTGGAAATGTACAGTCTGTGACATAATTATGTTCCTATTTACTTATAGTTAACGTCGAAATCCAGTTTAAGTCATTATTCATTAACACGGCAAATACTATTTGTAGCAAGCCGCGTCCGGCGCTATCAGAGGGGAAGAGATGATATCTGTTAAGGTATATGAGGAAACCTGGCCGTTGCATACGCCTTTCGTTATTGCGCGTGGTAGCCGAAGCGAAGCGCATGTTGTCGTTGTCGAACTGGAAGAAGAGGGCGTAAAAGGCATCGGGGAATGTACGCCATATCCACGTTATGGTGAAAGTGATGCCTCGGTCATGGCGCAAATCATGAGTATTGTGCCTCAGTTGGAAAACGGGCTGACTCGCGAAGCATTGCAGAAACTGTTGCCGGCAGGCGCGGCGCGCAACGCGGTGGATAGTGCCTTATGGGATTTGCAGGCCCGCCAGCGGCAGCAAAGCCTTGCCGGGCTGCTCGGCGTGACGCTGTCCCCGGTTTTTACTACCGCGCAAACGGTAGTGATAGGCACGCCGGAACAGATGGCAGCCAGTGCGGCGGCACTATGGGAAAAAGGGGCGACGTTGCTGAAAATCAAACTCGATGCTCGTCTGATTAGCGAACGTATGGTGGCGATCCGCTCGGCGGTGCCGGAGGCGACGCTCATTGTGGACGCCAATGAATCGTGGCGTCCGGAGGGGCTGGCGGCGCGTTGCCAGTTACTGGCGGATCTGAATGTCGCGATGCTGGAGCAACCGCTGCCCGCGCAGGATGACGCCGCCCTGGAAAATTTTATTCATCCGTTGCCCATCTGTGCAGATGAGAGCTGCCATACTCGCAGTAGTCTGAAAGCCCTGACGGGGCGCTACGATATGATCAACATTAAGCTGGATAAAACCGGCGGTCTGACCGAGGCGCTGGCGCTGGCAACGGAGGCGCGGGAGCAAGGATTCGGCCTGATGCTGGGCTGTATGCTCTGTACATCAAGAGCGATTAGCGCCGCGCTGCCGCTTATGCCGCAGGTGAGCTTCGCCGATCTTGATGGCCCAACATGGCTGGCGGTTGATGTTGAGCCCGCGCTACGCTTTACGACGGGTCAACTCCATCTTTAGGATGCCAGCGGAGCAGATTCGACATAGCCAGCAAGTATTTTTCGCTGGCTTCATCGGCAGAAACAGGGGGAAACTCGGCGGTAATGCAGTGCAGGTTGAGGTCGGCGCACCAGCTGCCAAACGAACCGGGCGTTTCGTAACCTACGCTGGTTACCAGCGGCAACGCAAACGCATCGGCCAGCCACTCGCCTAGCTCGCTGCGTCGTGGATCTTCAATGCAGGCTAGCGGATCGTGAAAAGAGACGACCCAGGCGGGTTGGAGTCGATGAATTAACTGGCAAAGCGCCTGGGTTTCCGGTTCTGAGCCGGGATGGTCGCCGGTTAGCAGCACGACATCACGCTCTTGCGCGCGGCTATTCCAGCGATAAACTGTCTCACCCGTTTTCCAGTTGGCGGCGGGAAAGTTACGGTTTAGATCAATGCCATTCGCATTTGCCCTTAACCCCAGTTGACAGCCATCAGGATTAACGGCAAGTACGACATGATGACGGCGAAGGGTTGGATTTAAGGTGCGTAACGCACAGGAGAGCGTCACCACGGATGAGGTTTCATCCCCGTGGGTGCCAGCCAGTATCAGACCGCTTTCGCGATCGGCGGCAGGCGCCGGAAACCAGATTAGCGGCGCGCCTAGTAGCGAACGTCCATAATGTTCAGTGCCTGGCGGAAATGCGCCGCGCTCGGCACGGGGGCGGGTGACAGTCATACGCGTTTCCCGAAGCTGAGACCAGTAGGGTAATCATCGTAGTGTTGTGTAAAACCCGCCGATTATCAAATGGTTTCTATTTACCCTCTTGTATGGCGCGATATCAACTTTCTGGCGGAAGATAATTGCATTTCTTTCTGCTGAAACAAATAATTACGTTGTTATTTAACTCATCTTTGAGGAACTTCTATGAGGCATTCTGTTTCAGTAACCTGTTGTGCGCTGTTGGTTAGCAGCTTTTCCCTGGCATATGCTGCGGATGTTCCCGGTGGAACGGTACTGGCAGAGAAACAAGAACTGGTGCGTCATATCAAAGATGAGCCCGCTTCGTTAGATCCAGCGAAAGCCGTTGGGCTGCCTGAAATTCAGGTGATCCGCGATCTGTTTGAAGGGCTGGTTAACCAGAACGAAAAGGGTGAAATTATCCCTGGCGTCGCCAGCCAGTGGAAGAGCAATGATAATCGTATCTGGACGTTTACGTTGCGGGATAATGCGCAATGGGCCGATGGAACGCCGGTGACCGCCCAGGATTTTGTCTATAGCTGGCAACGTCTCGTTGATCCAAAAACGCTTTCCCCCTTCGCCTGGTTTGCCGCTCTGGCTGGCATCACTAATGCGCAAGCCATTATCGACGGTAAAGCCACGCCGGATCAGCTTGGCGTCAGTGCCGTGGACGCGCACACTTTGCGTATTCAGCTTGACAAGCCGTTGCCCTGGTTTGCCAGTCTGACCGCCAGTTTTGCCTTTTATCCGGTCCAAAAAGCGAATGTTGAAAGCGGTAAAGACTGGATGAAGCCGGGAAAACTGATCGGCAATGGCGCGTATGTGCTTAAAGAGCGCGTGGTAAATGAAAAACTGGTGGTCGTGCCTAATACGCATTACTGGGATAACGCGAAAACGGTACTGCAAAAAGTGACATTTTTACCCATTAACCAGGAGTCGGCTGCGACGAAACGTTATCTTGCCGGTGATATTGATATCACCGAATCTTTCCCTAAAAATATGTACCAGAAATTATTAAAGGATATTCCAGGGCAAGTTTATACGCCGCCGCAATTAGGGACTTATTATTATGCGTTTAATACGCAGAAAGGGCCGACGGCGGATTCCCGCGTTCGTCTGGCGCTAAGTATGACCATTGATCGCCGTTTGATGGCGGAAAAAGTCTTAGGTACCGGTGAAAAACCGGCCTGGCATTTTACACCGGATGTCACGGCAGGATTTAAGCCCGATCCTTCACCGTTTGAACAAATGAGCCAGGAAGAACTTAACGCCCAGGCGAAAACATTGCTGCGTGCAGCAGGCTACGGATCGCAGAAGCCGCTTAAATTAACTCTGCTTTACAATACCTCAGAAAACCATCAGAAAATCGCGATTGCGGTGGCGTCAATGTGGAAGAAAAATCTGGGGGTGGATGTGAAATTGCAAAACCAGGAGTGGAAAACGTATATCGACAGCCGTAATACCGGTAATTTTGATGTTATTCGCGCCTCCTGGGTGGGTGATTACAACGAACCGTCGACTTTCTTATCCTTATTAACGTCCACGCATACGGGGAATATTTCACGCTTTACTAATCCGACTTATGACAAAATCCTGACGCAAGCGACGATGGAAAATACCGCCGAAGCGCGTAACGCGGATTACAATGCAGCGGAGAAAATTTTAACGGAACAAGCGCCTATAGCGCCTATTTATCAGTATACCAATGGCCGGTTAATTAAACCGTGGGTAAAGGGATACCCCATTACTAACCCGGAAGATGTGGCCTATAGCCGTACAATGTATATCGTGAAGCACTGATGCGTACTGGTTACCTTTTGATGAAAGGTAACCACTGCCAAACTCAGAACTGGCGCGGCTTGCAGCGCCAGTTTCTTCTTCTGACCATCTCCTGCTAAAGTTGAAACTGTACTTTCCTGACAGTATTACTGGCGTATTCAAGGAAAAACGGTTGCACTAAATTACGGATAGTACCATCCATTTCCCCTAAAATGGCGGTAGCTTAGAGCAGAGATACCGTTATTTATTCGGCAGGTTGTCGTACACATCCAGTGCGCGTGCTGTGTAGGTGAGGGCTGCCCCAGTGTTCATTTTTATAGCCACGGACAATGCTTCAGAAATCTCTTCCCGGGTTGCGCCATGTTTCACGGCCGCATCGACGTGCACTGCCAGACAACCATCGCAACGGGTAGTAACCGCCACGGCCAGCGCAATCAATTCCTGTGTTTTGGGATCCAGATGCCCATTTTCTAAAGTCCCCTTGTCCATTTGCTGAAAGCCTTTCATGAACTCCGGCTGCAATGTGGCAAATTTACCAATGGCAGCCAGCAGGCCACTACGATACTCATTCCAGTTTGAAAGCATATCTGTTCCTGTTTTATATTAGAGGATTGTGTATTCAGATCACATAATAAATGCGAATATCTGGTGCCTGGTTCAGAAAAGGCTTCAATTCTTCCACAACGTCTTTTGTAAATAATTCACTGGTAAGATACGCCTGCGCTTGAGCAGTAGTTTCAAAGCCATGTAAAACTTGCACGTCTTCATCCCGAATAAGCAATTCTTTTGAGGTCGCTCCGGCAATGGTATTTAAAAATGGCGCTTTATATTTTTGATAAACATTTGCTGCGGCAGGGCGGTTATGGTTGCTGATATTCAGGGTGATTTGTAAGTAAGCCATAGTATTCTCCTTCAAAAGAGACCGAGATAAGCAAAGTATTCACAGTCATTGACGAATGACAGTAGGGGAATTATCAACATGACCGTCTGATCTAACAAATCACATATTCTTGTGTGGCGGAGAAGATTTTCTATGTTGCGTATTGTCCTGACGAGGACTTAATTCATCTGGGTGAGTCTGGAATATGGAGGCCTCATTAGAATATTTGTTTTGAATAAAGCCCTCTGTATAGGCAATATTAGCGGTGGAGAGGTAGGTTTTTAGTATTGATTGATAACATGGTTTGCCACTTTGCCAGTGTTAAACTCGCCAGTTTTCCCAAAGCCAGATAAAAAGGATGTCCGGCATTCTCAATGAACACCCCGAGGAAACGGGATGACCATGGGAACAGATGCCATGCCAGTAACTGTTCACATTCGCTGTGTCGACGCTGCTCTGCAAGCCAGGCCGCCATCAGTAATAAAGAACCAAAGTGATCTTCTGGCTCATTTTGCTGCATCTCGAACTGAATACTGTTCTCCCGCATCCACTGGCGCAGCGCCAGTGTGGATTCACCAAATAAAACGTTCTCACGATCCAGCCAGACGGAGCCCCATGGCGGTGACGGTAAGGCATAAGGCCCGATAAATAAACGCTGAAAGGACTCAGTAAGAGAGTCATCGCCGCCATCTTTAAACATTCTTGCCAGTTGAGGCAACTCCTCCGACGGCAGCGGCCATTGTGTTTGCCATTCATCAGATGTGAATGCTGAAACCAGCGGAGAGGCTTCAGCACTCTCTGGCGCAAAGTAAAAGAGGGCGCCCAGTACGCGTGCCGTCATGGAAAAATTGTCACATTGTGTGAAATCAGTCATAAAACCATTCCGTAAAGTGCGGGTTCCCCCGCACTAATTTGTTAACCTGCCACTGCCATACCGACAGTCATATGTAGCCCATAAAACAGGCCGCGGCCTAAAATTTCGCCGCCAAGCACCAGGATAAGACCCAGTAGTAACCCAACAATATGTGGCTCTTTGCGACGTACCAATGGGCAGATCCAGCAGCCCAGGCCGATGACAAGAAGTGCCACACGGCAGACCTGCAATACAGCATAATCCGGTATCAGACTGCTGGCCTGCTGTACTGAGCTATGAATGCTGGCCAGAGCCATACCCTGTAACGCGATGACAGCAATACAGACCAATAGAGCAAGTAAGCTGATGCTGGAAAATATCGTGCTGTTAAAGGGGACTCTGGATGCCTGGAACAGGAGTGCGGCAAACAGTGGGCCGCCGAGGAATGCAGTCAGAAAAAAGGCGAGAGTCGTATAGCCAGTATACCAGGTGGGGACGGTTTCAATCTGATAAACGCGGGTCATCGCCAGGATGAAGATGATACCGAGCACCATACTGATCAGCAGCCAGAGTTTACCAAGCGTTTCTGGCATTTTCCCCAGAACGGCCACCAGCCACCAGAAACCGCCGACAGCGAAAAAGATCGACCCTGCGGCAATTTCATTACTTAATCCGGACGCGCCGACGCGGTTGAGCGAGTTGAACGCCCGCATGGGTGAACCCAGATGCATGATTGACGCCAGAAAGCCCAGCCCCATCACCACCCAAAGAAAAAACATACCGCGTACAATACGCTGCCTGGCGGGCAGATCGTTTTTTTCCGCCAGCCAACCAAGTCCGCTGACAACCAGCGCACCCGCGACACACTGTCCCAGTACCGTAAACAGTACCAGCGGCCATTCATGCCATCCATTTCCCATTTTACACCTCCTTCGGATTGGCCAGATAGCCAGTGGTATCGCCACACGGACGTGCATTGGCATTGGGTTTAATCACTATGCTCGGTTTGGTGAAGTGCGCACCCGGCAATGGCGCTACCGCCGCCAGATCGCCATGTTTTTTGCGCAGCTCGTCGATAGGACCAAAGTCCAGCGCTCGCAGCGGACAGGATTCGACGCAGATAGGTTTTTTGCCTTCCGCCACCCGGTCGTAACAGCCGTCGCACTTGGTCATATGACCTTTGGCGGCGTTGTACTGTGGCGCGCCATATGGACAGGCCATATGGCAATAGCGACAGCCAATACAGACCTCCTCATTCACCACGACAAAACCATCTTCCCTTTTATGCATTGCTCCGCTCGGACAGACTTTGGTACATGCCGGGTCGGCACAATGGTTGCACGAAATGGAGAGATAATAGGCAAAGACATTCTGATGCCAGACGCCGTTATTCTCCTGCCAGTCACCACCCGCATACTCATAAATGCGGCGGAAGCTGACATCCGGGGTCAAATCTTTGTAGTCTTTGCAGGCCAGTTCGCAGGTTTTACAACCGGTGCAACGGCTGGAATCAATAAAAAATCCATACTGGGTTGTCATCGGTTACTCCTTATACCTTTTCGACCTGAACGAGATTACTGTGCGAAGGATTAGCTTTTGCCAGCGGTGAAGTGCGATGTGTTGTCAGAATGTTAATTGAGCCACCGTGGTCGACTTTGTCACCAAACATATCGGCATGCAGCCACATTCCCTCGCCCATAGCAGTAACGCCAGGCATGATACGAGGTGTGACTTTTGCGGGAATCAATGTCTGGCCATACTGATTAAATACCCGAACGGTGTCTCCGTTTTTGATTCCGCGATCCCGGGCATCAATAGGGTTTATCCAAATCTCCTGTCGGCAGGCCTGTTTCAGAACATCAATATTGCCGTAGCTGGAATGCACGCGGCCTTTAAAGTGGAACCCGGTCATTTGCAATGGATACTCGCGACGGGCTGGATCTTCCCAGCCATTAAAGCCTGGAGTGTAAATGGGTAAAGGATCGATGACTTCATCAGGCTTCAGTTCCCATGTTTTTGCGATATTGGCCAGTCGTTCAGAATAGATTTCTATTTTTCCCGATGGTGTTTTAAGGGGATTGGAGATAGGGTCTTTGCGAAAATCCTTATATGCGACAACATGCTCATCCGGACATTTAAGTTTATAAATACCTGCCGTTTTCATCTCTTCATAATCCGGCATATCGGGATGACGTTCTTTCGTTTTGGCGCAAAGATATTGAACCCATTCATGTTGTGTACGGCCTTCGGTAAAAGTCTGGTAAACATCAGGTCCAAGGCGTTTTGCTATTTCACTCATTGTCCAGTAAATAGGCTTGCGTTCAAATTTTGGCGATGTTGATGGTTGTCCCAGAATAACATATGCCATATTCCCGGCCTCTTCATGCGGGATAAGATCTTCCTGCTCAGTAGGCATCAGGTCAGGGAGTAAAATATCGCTATATTTTGCTGAGGCAGTCATGAAATGGTCAATGCAGACAATCATTTCGCACTTATTTTCATCCTGCAAAATTTCATGTGTGCGACTAATATTGCTGTTCTGATTTATCAGCGTGTTGCTGGCGTAGCACCACATGAATTTTATTGGCACATCTAGTTTGTCTTTACCTCGTACGCCATCACGAGTAGAGGTCATTTCAGTTCCGCGCTCAATAGCTTCGGTCCAGGTAAAGGAGGATATTTCAGTTTTAACAGGATTTTTTAGAGGGGAAAACATTTCAACACCGAGATCAAAGGTGCCTTCTCGATCGCCAGAGTTGCCGCCAGAAATACCGACATTGCCGGTCAAAATGGCGAGCATTGCAATGGCTCTTGACGTTTGTTCTCCGTTTGATTGACGCTGTGGCCCCCATCCCTGGCAAATATAGGCTGGTTTCGCCTGGCCGATCTCACGCGCCAGCTTAATAATTTTGTCTGCCGGAATACCTGTGATTTGAGCTGCCCACTCAGGTGTTTTTGCTATACCATCCGGACCGTCGCCGAGTATATAAGCTTTATAATGACCATTTTTTGGTGCGCTTGCTGGTAACGTAACCTCGTCATAGCCTACACAATATTTATCAAGAAAGGGTTTATCTACCATATCTTCGGTGATGAGAACCCAGGCAAGTGCTGCAGCTAAGGCGGCGTCCGTTCCAGGACGAATAGGTAACCATTCATCTTCTCGTCCGGCTGCGGTGTCGTTGTAGCGAGGATCGATAACGATCATCCGCGCATTGGAGCGTTCGCGCGCTTGTTCAACATAATAGGTAACACCACCGCCGCTCATACGTGTTTCGGCTGGATTGTTTCCGAACATTACAACCAATTTAGTATTAGCGATATCATCCGGGCTGTTTCCGCTTCTGCCACCATAGAGATAATTCATGCCCGCTGTGATTTGTGCAGTACTATAGGTACCGTAACGACCTAAAAAGCCACCGCAGGAATTCATCAGGCGGAAGGGCATTGATGATTTAGTAATATTTCCGCCAGCGACACCTGTGGCGTAAATAACATGTACTGCTTCATTGCCATAGTTTGCAATAATTCGTTTCAGATTATCCGCGATAGTATCCAGTGCTTCATCCCAGGATATCCGCTCAAATTTACCTTCACCACGCTTACCAACGCGTTTCATGGGATATTTCAATCGATCAGGATGATTCATACGACGACGAATGGAGCGTCCACGAAGGCAGGCCCGGACCTGATGGTTTCCGTACTCATCGTTGCCTGTGGTATCAGATTCTACCCAATAAACAGAATCATCTTTTACATGCAATCGAAGCAGGCAGCGACTTCCACAGTTTACTGTGCAGGAACTCCAGACGGCCTTATCTTCGACGATAGCGGTTTTGTTCGCGGCTTGACTTGTGAAACTGAATGGTAATGATAATCCTCCCACTGCGGCCATTAGTCCTGTTGTTGCCCCAGCCTGAATTAGCTTTCTCCGGGAGACAGGAACTTCGATTAACCGTTCTTCCTCGCAACGATCCATTACGTTCACCTGTTATTATGACATTGTTTAAAAAGCATACAAAAATAGCCAGTGTTAAAATATGAATATTCATTTTTGTGTAATAATGAATGATATTAATTAACATTAGGCTGGCTTTTATATAATATATATGAGTTAAGGGCGAAGAAAGTTTGAGCTATTTACCTGACGGGTAAAATTCAAATTTTTCTCTATTCGGAAAACGAACCCTTTACTTCATTGTGGGTATTATCGAAGTGGATAATGGCACGGGCAAGGGAGATAAACTTTAGTTGCAGTAAAGATTTTCTATCTTAAGTGTATGAAAAATAGCCTTTGATGGCTTTAGTCACTAAAATTAAAAGGATGACCTCCTGAAATTCAGGAGGTTGGGCTATTTTTAATCAAAATATCATTAATTAACCAGTCATGAAAAACTTTTACTTCAGGACGCATCACTGCTTTTTGTGGTGTAACAATGTAATAGGACCATGTTAGCGGCCAGCGTATATTTGGATGAAGTTGTATCAGTTGTCCTGTGGCAATTAACTGTTCAACCAGCGCACGGCGGACAATTGCCACACCCTGGCCGCTAAGCGTAGCCATAATAACCGCTGAGGTAGAGTTAATATGCAATCCTGTATAACGCGTAGCTGGAGCTTGCGTTGCGGCTAAGACTTCTTCCCATGAAGGAAAATTTGCACCAGGGTGCAGGGTATCATCATGGATGAGTTTTTGTTCTGCCAGCCATTCGCCGCACGTAATTTTCTCAGGCGGTACAATGCGTGGGCTGCATACCAGAACAGCTTCCTCATCCATTAACCATGTCTTATTTACCCCCGACCAGTCTCCTTTGCCACAACGAACACCAATATCTGCCTCTCCGTGAGCCACATCCATGAGTTTTTCCGTCACATTCAGGCGTAGCTCGATATTTTGATGCGTTTCGGAAAAACGATTTAATTTTTCCATTAACCAGTTCATCACCAGAACTTGTGAGGCCGTGAGAATGACGACGGATCGAGCCTGACGACCGCGCAGTTTATTAAGTCCTGACTCAAGGCTATCGAGCCCTTGAGTGATCTCTTTTAGCGCATCCTGAGCCTCAGTCACGAGCGTGAGCCTTTCTTTACCAGAACGTGTACGGTGTAAAAGGGGGTGGCCTACCCAGTCTTCAAGTGCCCGAACCAGTTGTCCTACGGCTGCCGGGGTGACGCCTAGCTCTTTGGCTGCACCTGTGAAGCTACCATGACGCGCAGTTGCTTCAAAAGCGTGCAGCCATTTCAAGCGATTAAGCGAACGCATTTTATTCTCCATCTCATACAATGGAACTAGTATACGTGATCGAGATAGATTTTCTTCCTCAATTTTCAATGTAAATACTCATGCGGAACCGGATAAACGTTGTTTTGCTTATCTTGAATAAGATAATAAGCTGATGATTTATTTCTTTGTTTATGATGATTTTTTCTGGCATCAGTGATGCCGATACAAAAATCTCTTTAGCGTGTTTTTTTTGCTCCGTCAAGGAATTTATTCTATTTGATGTTGAAATATTTTTTCATTGGTGTTCATTCATTAACAGTGACAGTATATTTAATGTAATAATTTTATATTTTAGGCGATATTATGGAATGGACTTCACTGAATATAGCGCACCATATCACCGCTCCGAATCCGTTAGCCATACGGAAAGAATTTATACCTGCAGCTCATTGTTTTCCTGAGCATAAGCATAAATGGCATCAGGTCGTTTATGCAACAGCAGGTGATTTAATGGTTAAAACAATTGAACAATCATTTTTGATTTCGCCGAAATTACAGGCTGTCTGGTTGCCTGCGGGAACTCAACATCAGGTCGGCTCATCACAAGGGGCTTATTTTAATAGCTTATGGATAGCTAACGATGCTCATAATCAATTTGACATGTCGGAACCTACCATTTTTGATGTTTCCCCATTCCTTAAGGCGCTTATCTTAGAAATATCAGACAGAAGAATAAATGATGAAGTTTATATAGAGAAACTAATACAGTTAATTTTATACCATCTGGGAAATGTTCGTAGCGCTCAATTTATTTTACCCTGGCCTCAAAATCGATCATTGGTAAAAATATGTGAATCATTATGCGAAAACCCGTCGGATACACGATCACAGGAAGAATGGTGCCATGAACTGGGAATGTCGGGGCGTACATTATCAAGACGTTTTACTATCGAAACAGGAATGAGTTTACGTTCCTGGAAAAAACGCCTGCGATTAATGAAAGCTATTGAGTTACTCGACTGTGGTAAAGGAGTAACAGAAATAGCTATAGACTTAGGATATAGCTCGAGTTCTGCATTTGTTTATGCATTTCATCTTACTATGGGACATGCTCCTCTGGATTATATGAAGAGAAGGTATTAGTTTTATTTTATAAATGTGACTTACCTCACTCACTGAATAAGTATGTTAATTTTTATATTTTTCGCTGTAACATAAATGGCGGCTACTCTACATCATCTGTCTTTTTTTAGAAATGACAAAGTAGCTATCAGGCGTATAGAATTTTTCGGTACCAAATAATATATAAATGAAAGAACTTAGTAATAACAAAAGTCAGGGCGATAAATTCGGCCAGATGAAAAAATTTATCTAAAGGAGTTTTTAGAGTGAAGATTACGAAGATAGAAACACTTGAAATTGATCTGTCCGGGCAAAATGGACTTGATTTGTGGCGACCAATTTACGTGCGAATACATACTGATGAAGGAATCTCTGGTATGGGGGAAGCGAGCCTTGCTTATGGTACGGCATCAGAGGCTATTGCTCCGATGATTCGTATACTTGCTGAACGTTTTCTTCTGGGACAGGACCCTAATGATACTGAAACGCTATGGGAAATCATGCGACAGCGTTCATTTTGGGCCTTAGGGGGAGGCCCCGTGATATTTGGGGCTATGAGCGCTTTGGATGCGGCACTTTGGGATATAAAAGGCAGAGCCGCAGGCTTATCGGTTCATCGCCTGCTGGGAGCAAAAACACCAGCACCTTTGCGTTGCTATGCGAGCCAGCTTCATTTTGGTTGGACCGATGAATCATTGATGCTTAACGATCCTGCTGAATTTCGAGAAACAGCACAAATTGCGCGAGCTGAAGGCTATGATTGCGTGAAGCTTTGTCCTGTTTATGTTGATGCTAATGGGGAACGTATTCGTAAACGGGGAGTGTTTACTCCAGCCGAACGCAAACTGGCGCGTTCTCGTATGGAGGCGGTCCGTGAAGGAATTGGTGAGGAGTGTGACATCATTATCGAATGGAATTCACTTACTTCAACCTCCGGAGCGTTACAGCTAGCCGATTACTTTTCTGATTTAAATATTTTGTTCATGGAAGAACCTACCCACTACAATAGTCCAGAGGCGCAAATAAAAGTCTCCAGGGAGTCATCCATTCCTGTTGCAACAGGGGAGCGATTATATACCCGATGGGGATTCCTGCCGTATCTACAACAAGGTGCCATCGACATGATTCAACCTGATATTGGCCTGGTTGGTGGTATCACAGAAGGTATGAAGATTGCTCATTTGGCACATGCTTTTGACGTCGGGGTTCAGGCGCATAATTGTGGTTCGCCACTTGCTATCGCGATGGCATTACAATTTGAAGCAGCTATTCCAAATTTTGAGATCCATGAGCACCACTCTTTTAATCTTAAATCTTGTAACCGGGAGTTGTTTGAAGAAGATTTACAGCCAGTAAATGGAAAAATTGCTGTTCCTGTAACACCCGGTTTTGGTATGACACTTAGGAAAGATGCTGAAAAACGGATGAATATAGTAACTATCTGTGAAAAATAATTATTGGTGAAATGAATTCTACTAACTAAATAGTATGGGGGAAATAGTTCTGACAGCAGAATCTTTTCTTCCCATATGATCTAAGTAATAAGATCTAATATAAAGCTTTGCCTACTGAACATCTGTCATGGAGTTTATCAATAAATGAAACAAGAAATGGCATTAGACAATGTTAAGGAAAATGTTGGAAAAAATAAAATCCCATTTACTTCTTATGATGTCGGTTGGGTAATAATGTGTATCGGCATGGCAATTGGCTCCGGAATTGTATTTATGCCATTGCAAATGAGTGTTAAAGGTTTTTGGGCAACTGCGATTGCATTACTTATTACATATCCTATAGTTTATCTATTAACAAAATTGTATATTACCTCTCTTTCAGAAACGAAACAGACAGATTATGCGGGGACTATAACGCAATATTTAGGGAGAAACTGGGGGGCTTTTTTGAGCTTCCTCTATTTTTTTACAATATTGAAGGGGATGCTGGGTTATGCGGCTACTATAACTAATGATACTTCCAGTTATTTGCAGCGTTTTGGTGTTACTCAACATTCACTATCCGATACGTTATGGTTTCCTCTGGTATTGTTGGTAGCAATGGTTCTGGTTGCCTCCCGTGGGGAACGTTTGCTCTTTAAAATTTCCGGGCCATTTATTGTATTTAAACTCATGATTATAATTGTGTTAGGTGCATTGATGGTCCCTTATTGGAACATGAATAATGTCAGCATGGCAAGCCCTGACAGTTTAATTGATTTAATGAGAGATGTTTTGGTTTCTCTCCCTTTTGCATTATTTTCGATTGTATTTATTCAGGTTCTTAATCCAATGAATATTGCATTCAGGAAAATTGAATCAGACCCTAAAGTCGCAACATTTCGCGCTCTTAGGGCAAGTCGGATAGCATATATTATCCTTGTTGTGTCTGTTCTGTTTTTTGCGTTTTCATTTATGTTTTCAACCACCCCGGAACAAGCAAAGATGGGGATTTCTCAAAATACATCAGCGCTGGCGCTGATGGCAAAGATTATCCCTGAAAACACTGGCGGATTTATACCAGTACTTTCGGTTTTACTAAGCATTTCTGCTATTTTAACTTCTTTTTTTGGTATTTATCTCGGTTTTTACGATGCATTGTCAGGAATTATTATTAATATTGCAGACCGCTTCATTGTACGTGGTAAGAAATTTAATAATTTTCTCCCTTATTTGGTTACACTTACTGCGATCGTGCTTCTTTGGGGATGGGTTGTTGCCGATGTGTCTACAATGGCATTACTCCAATGGACTGTGGGAACCTTTGGATTAGTTTCTTGCCTTATTCCGTGCTATCTGATCTGGCGAGTGCCATCTTTACAAAAATATAAATCCCCTGCGGTAATTTTCGTATCACTAATGGGCTTTATGCTGGTGGTATCGCCATTATTTAAACTCCTTGAAAAATAAAGGTTTTACAAGTCATTAAACGGTATAACATCTAAGAGAGAATCTGGCTCTTAGATGTTACTAATTGCGAGATAGATTTTCTTTAGCGGCCAGCAAAATCTTCTGATTCGTCAGTCCTCGTCGTTGAAGCCATCATTAGTTCACATAAAAGCAGTAATCAATTATTTAAGAGGTTAACGATGAGCGCATTATTTACAGGTAAAAAATTGTTAGTAGTAGGTGGTACCAGCGGTATGGGTTTCGAAACAGCGAAACGGGTATTGAAAAACGGTGGTAGCGTGGTGCTGATTGGCAATCGCCAGGACAAAGCAGAGCAAGCCCGTCAGGCTCTGGCGACAGAAGGTCAGGTTGCCATTATTGTTGCCGATTTGATGACAGAAGAAGGAATGAAACATGTGCTGGATACCATCAATGCGGAGCATAAAGACGTTAGCTTGCTGGTGAATGCGGCTGGCGTGTTCTTCCCAAAACCGTTTACCGAGCACGAACCTTCCGATTACGACATGTATATGAGCATTAACCGTGCCACTTTCTTCATTACCCGTGATGTTGTGCGCAATATGGTTGAGGCAGGTATTAAGGGATCTATCGTCAATATTGGCTCTATGTGGGCACGGCAAGCTATAGGCGCTACACCGTCTTCAGCTTACTCCATGGCAAAAGCGGGTCTTCATGCGTTGACTAAAAATCTGGCGATTGAGTTGGGCAGCAACGGGATTCGTGTGAACGCAGTTTCTCCTGCGGTCGTACATACACCGATTTACGAAGGTTTTATCCCTAAAGACGATGTGAAGGATGTAATGAACAGCTTCGATAGCTTCCATCCGATTGGTCGTGTAGGGACATCGGTTGATATAGCTGAAACGGTAGCATTCCTGCTGTCTGACAAGACAGGCTGGGTTAGTGGCGCGATTTGGGATATCGACGGTGGTGTGATGGCTGGTCGTAACGCCTGATAACAAGGCCGCACGCAGACAACCGTGTGTGGTTATTAGGGAGCAGATTCAATCCTGTTCACATTATGTCATTGATGCGGATGAACCAGAAGTGTTGGGCGGAGGAAGCATGATAAATTTATTCACATGTTGCCAATCATACGCGGAAAATAACACTAACAAGATTAAGTACGTTATTCGTGTCTGTGGAAATATCCACTAGTTTGAGGAGATCCATTACTGGGTTATTAATGCCTCACTAAATAGATGGTTTGTGACACAAAACATAACATTGAGGGCGATTTAATTCCGAGCTGGGGCAAAGACGCACTTTACAAGCTAAAAGCAGGAAAGGAACGTTATCAAATTGTACTCGCCATGAATCAGGATAATTTAACTAATGACATTGGAACACACGCTGCCAGTAGCTGCGCAGAATAATAATATCATTCGCTTATCTTTAGCTCAGGCGCTTGCCGGGGCTAACTCTGTAGTCTTCTACGCTACCGGTGCCATTGTTGGTAATGCCATAGCTCCCAGTGGTGCTCTGTCCACACTCCCCATCACTATATTTGTCCTGGGCATGGCCGCCTGCATTCTTCCTTTTGGCGCACTGGCGAAAAAAAAGGGACGTAAAGCCGCATTTATGGTCGGGACGGGGGCCGGAGTGATTACTGGCTTGATTGCTGCCCTTGCGGTTTTTATTGGTTCATTTTTGCTATTTTGTCTTGCCGCTTTCCTGGGAGGGGCTTACGCTGCAGTGGCACTTAGTTTTCGCTTTGCTGCAACGGATGGAGTGACATCCGAAAGGCGAGCGCGTGCATTATCCCTGGTAATGGGGGGCGGTGTGGTAGCTGGTGTCATTGGGCCAATGCTGGTGACGGGAACAATGAATCTTCTACCACCACACACATTTGTTATTACCTTTATAGCTCAGGCTCTGGTAGCAACCATTTCAGCCTTCATTCTTAAGGGCGTAATTCCTGCCGAGCCAGCCGTGGCAGCCAAATCAGGAGGGCGTTCTCTGAAGGAAATTGTTCGGCAGCCGGGTTTCATGAAGACCGTGTTTAGCGGCGCGGTTGCGTATATGGTGATGAATTTCCTGATGACCGCCGCTCCCCTTTCAATGCATATGCATGGAATTTCTCAACAAGCCTCCAATCTGGGTATTCAATGGCACGTTATTGCTATGTATGGGCCTGGATTCTTCACCGGTAGGTTAATTAACCGTTTCGGCGCGCTGCGGATTTCCGCAACTGGATTGCTTATTACGGCAGGTTCTGTTCTTGCCGGGCTCAGCGGAACAGATATCTTCCACTACTGGCTCTCTTTGATATTACTGGGAGTTGGCTGGAATTTTGGCTTTACCGGCGCTTCAGCGAAGATCATTGATTATCATCGCCCCGAAGAGAAGACTCAGGTGCAGTCCCTGAATGATTTTGTGGTATTTGGCGTAATGATTGTCGGGTCGTTTTCATCCGGTGCGTTGCTGAATCTTTATGGCTGGAATGCCGTATTATGGGGGTCACTTATCCCTGTTGGCATTGCATTTCTGTGTATCTTAAAAAGGAGTCACAAGACAGTTGTCGTAAAGCATGAGTAATATTTACCTCAGTGTCAGGAAGGTAACCGGTGTAAGTTATGGCAAAATAAGAGGAACGACACCCGCAATCGCAATTCAAGCTGTGGCTTTTTAGTGTTTATCTCTGGGGTGATGAGAACAAGAGAGCACTTTAATATCATTCTTTCCTTTATTCTTGAGGGCGCATTCAGTTTTGGGCCGGAACCGGAAGCTATTCGTGACGCTATCTCTATGGATTAAAGCGTTTTGTTAAAAGCATCGTTAGATCACAAAACGGAAAACTATTTTCCCTACGGTAAAAATGTCGGCATCAGTTTTTGCAGATAAGAAAAAAGCATTATCAGACATGGTGTTACAGCAGGAGCACATAACCAGGCACTGATGCGTACTGGTTTCTTGTTAACGCAAGGTAACCACGCCAGCCGCC
This sequence comes from Salmonella sp. A29-2, assembly GCF_020150755.1. Classification (NCBI taxonomy): domain Bacteria; kingdom Pseudomonadati; phylum Pseudomonadota; class Gammaproteobacteria; order Enterobacterales; family Enterobacteriaceae; genus Salmonella; species Salmonella sp. A29-2. Next base: position 2,249,440 of record NZ_CP083731.1, read on the forward strand.
TGGTGCTGGCAGAAGGCATGGGGATTAAGCGAGCGCCTGATGCCGCCGTTCTCATTGCTGTGTTTTCAGCCAGGCGGCAATATCCTGTGTCGGCAGATGATGTTGTGCATTCCAGGTGTCACTCATCGGCCACCACATACCGTCACCACGCGCGAAGGCGACGCGATAGCGCAGCATTGGGTCATGCGGATGTAAACGGAGTTGCTCCTGTAAGTCAGGTAGCGTCAATACGCCTCGGGTAAAGGTTTGCTGCGTCACGCGTTCGACCGTTTCCGCCAGTTTTGCATAAGAGGTCGTTTCCCCCGCAACAAAGACGACTTCGTTAGTGATACGCGGCTGATGCAGATAAATTTCAGTGGTCAGGCGACCAATATCCGCAGGCGACGTGACGGTGACCTGCATTTCCCATCCGCCGAGGGCATTGATGGTTTTTTGGTCTAAGTTGACCACATCAAAGGCCGGTTCGAAGAGAAAAGAGGTAAATAAACCGGTTGAAACAATCACCCACTCTGTGACGTTTTGCTCGCGCAAAAGCGTCCTGACGTCATACTGTTCGTCCCACACCGGCTGGCCGCTGCCTTTGCCGACCACATCGTAATTCACGCCAAACTGCCAGGGGAAATAGCGTTTAACGCCCGCCTCCAGTACCGCGCGGGTGATTTTTATCTGGGTACCCGCACCGGCGATAAACCCCATACAATTGATGATCGTATCAAAACCGTGGAATTGATCTTTTAACGCTGCAACCGAACTGTCTGCGATGTCGACCGGGATAAACCGCGCACCGGCATCCGCCAGTTGTTGATGAATGCTGGAACGTCGTTTGCTCTGTTTATCCCTGGATCGCCCTGACACAATAACGCAAACGGAACCATTACGCTGTGTGACCGCCGGAACCAACGACGCCAGCACTGACGCCCCCAGTTGTCCCGCGCCCAGCACCAATACTTTTTCACCCACCTGATTATTGGATTGTTTCATTTGCACCTCTCTGTGTTGATTCACCTGTAGATAGAGATTACGTCAGGGATCTGCGTTCGATAAGACGCCGAAGACGGGTTAGACTGTTCTGATAAATGGGATAATTGGCGGGGGAAAATGGACAAGCTGGAAGCGATGCAGGTCTATGTTTGCGTAGTGGATACCCATAGTTTTATCAGAGCCGCCGAAGTGCTGGGCGTGCCGCGCTCAACGGTATCGCGGGTGGTTAAAGAACTGGAATCCTGGCTTAAGATTCAGCTTTTGCAACGTACAACTCGCAAACTTAGTGTGACCGCAGAGGGGCGGCGTTACTACGAAGAGTGCAAAAGAGTGCTGGCAGATATCGCGGCCATGGAGTCGTCATTTCCCGGCCGGGCGGCACAACCCAAAGGGCGTTTTAAAGTGGGGATGCCGCAATCTCTCGCCCGACATTGCATTATTCCCACGCTCCCGGCCTTTTTGCGCCAGTATCCGGAGCTGGAGCTGATACTTTGTTCCAGCGATAGCGTGGAGGATATTATCCTTCAAGGGTATGACTGCGTGATTCGGGCTGGCAGGATCGATGATTCCACCACGCTGGTTGCCCGTCCACTTGCCAGCTTTAACTGGGTGATAGCAGCATCGCCCACTTACATTGAGCGTTACGGTAGCCCTGAAAATTTAGATGATCTGCAAAAACACCATGCGGTCGGCTACCTGAACCACCGCACCGGGCGTACCACCGACTGGTTTTTTACGCGTGAGGGGGAGGATTACGCGATGCGGGTGCAAGAGACGCTGGTTGTCGATGATACGGACGCTTATATTCAGGCCGGAATACAGGGGCTGGGGTTAATTCGCGTCGCCAGCTATCTGGTTGCGCCGTATCTGCACAGCGGGGCGCTGGTGACCTGCATGGACAACCATTCTTACGATTTGCCGCTTGCGCTGGTCTATCCGCAAAACAGGTTTCTGCCGCCTGCGGTACGCGCTTTTTATGACTGGTGCAAAACGGCGCTGAGCCAGCCGGCGCCTCTACGCTAAAAATATTATTCCGGATATCGCATTGCCTGTTCAGAAAACTTTTTCACAGACGGTCAAAATGACGGTACTGGTTTTTGACGCATAAGTAAAAGGCATTATCAAACAGGGGGCTACACGGCGAGGATATAGCAAGCACTGAACGTTTGGATGCAATAAAAAATCTGTACAACTGTTATTAATGAACTTTTTGTATAAATATAATCGGATTTAACAATACTCATTGTACCTGTATTTTGCTCTTATCATGGCGTCTTTACGACGAAAGGGTGCTTTAGCGTGGAATATTCAATATTAAGTAACAACCTTAAAATGCCTATGGTGGGTTTTGGCGTTTTTAAGGTAACCGACAAAGAAGAATGCCAGCAGTCAGTGTTAAGCGCTATTCGCAGCGGTTATCGTCTTATCGATACCGCTGCGGTATACGGCAATGAAGATGCCGTTGGTGACGCTGTTCGTGAAGCCATCGCGACAGGTCTGTGTACCCGTGAGGAGTTATTTATTACTTCTAAACTGTGGGTGCAAGATATGGCTAACTACGATCTGGCCAAAGCAGGTATTGAAGCGTCGCTGAAAAAATCCGGGTTAGATTATTTTGATCTCTATTTATTGCATCAGGCAATGGGCGATTATTTTAGCGCGTGGCGCGCGCTGGAAGACGCTTATGAAGCCGGTAAACTAAAAGCCATTGGCGTGTCCAACTTCTATGCGCATGTGTTAGCCAACTTCTGTGAAACCGTCAGAATTACGCCAATGGTAAACCAGGTCGAATTGCATCCATACTTTGCACAACCCGCCGCGCTGGAAACCATGAAGCATTATAACGTTCAGCCTGAAGCGTGGGCACCGTTAGGCGGCGGGAGACATAAACCGTATGAAAATGTCATGCTTCAAAGGATTGCCGATGCCCATCAAAAAACCATCGCGCAGGTTGTCCTGCGTTGGAACGTGCAGCGTGGCGTCACGGTTATTCCTAAATCCACTCGACAGGAACGTATTGAAGAGAACTTTGCCATCTGGGATTTCTCACTAACGGATAACGAAATGGCTCAAATCAACGCCCTTGATTTAGGCTACGTTGGCGAAGTGGTGAAGCATTTTAATCCTGAATTTGTTCGCGGTTGTCTTGGCGTTAAAATCCACGATTGATCCCGGCGCTTGCGGATGTTTTCTCGCATGAACAGCTTCTAACACGGTTGTCGGAGCGTAGACGGCAACCGTGTGATATTCGCCTGGCCGTCAGGCGCCGAAGGCACCATCGATGGTGTGCATCGCGCCGGTGACGAAAGAGGCTTCCGGGCCGGCAAGCCATGCCACCATTCCAGCCACTTCTTCAGGTCTTCCGTGTCGTTTGATCGCCATGAAACTGTGCATCAGCTCTTTCATGGGGCCATCTTCCGGATTGATGTCGGTATCAATGGGACCTGGCTGCACCACATTTATCGTAATCCCGCGGGGGCCAAAATCACGGGCCAGGCCGCGCGCCAGCCCTTGCAGGGCTGATTTACTGGCGGCGTACGCGGCCATTCCCGGTACGGGCATCCGATCGCCATTCACGGAACCGATAATAATAATGCGTCCACCTTCCGGCATATTGCGGGCTGCTTCGACTGACGCATGGTAAGGCGCATGGATATTAATACGGAACAAACGATCTATCGCATCGCTATCTTGTTCCAGCGCATCGCCGAAGAGAGCCACGCCCGCATTGACGACCAGAATATCCAGTGGTCCGTACTCACGCACGAGGCTGATGACGGCATCCCGATCGGCGCTATCCGTCTGGATGGCGGTGCTTCCGGTTTCCGCTGCCAGTTTTTCGGCGGCTTCACGCGATCCGGCGTAGCTGAAAACGACCGATGCGCCGTCAGCGCTAAAGCGTCGTACAATAGCCGCGCCGATACCACGACTTCCCCCTAAAACCAGTACAGATTTGTTGCGAAATAGCATCATCAGGATGTCCTTTATGATATTGTAGTAGCCACTACAATATGCGTAATGAAATCATGCCGTCAAGGAGTTATGTAGTAATGACTACAAAACATAGCCGAACGCCGGGTCGCCCTCGCCAGTTCGATCCGGAGCAAGCCATTGAAACCGCTCAACACTTATTTCATTCGCGCGGATACGACGCGGTGAGCGTAGCGGATCTGACAAAAGCGTTCGGGATCAATCCTCCCAGTTTCTATGCGGCGTTTGGCAGCAAGCTGGGGCTGTATACTCGCGTATTAAAGCGTTACAGGATGACCGACGCGATTCCGCTCGGGGCGCTTCTGCGTCACGATCGCCCGACCGCGAAGTGCCTTATCGATGTGCTGATGGAAGCGGCAAGACGTTACGCTGCCGATCCTGATGCCACTGGATGTCTGGTTCTGGAGGGCGCTCATTGTAACGATAAACCGGCACGAGAGGCCGCCTGCGAGTTTTACATCGCTGCTGAAAACCTGATTCGCACTTATGTCGCCATGCGGTATCCGCAAGAGGCTGACCGGACGACGGACTTTATGGGGACGCTAATGGCGGGGCTTTCCGCCAAGGCGCGAGCGGGGTATAGCCTGGAGCGTCTTCAGGAGAGCGTGCTTCTGGCTGGGGATGTGCTGGAGCGATTACTGCCGGATTAACGCAGCGCATCAAAAAACCTGAGCCAGTCAGATACGGACAAACAGGGAGCAATAGCCCTAATCATCCATCTTGCCGTTGCGGTATTCGGTAAAGTACATCAAAAATAGAGGTGTCAGGGAAACGAGAAATGCAAAAATGTAGTCTTATTACGGTATTTAGCTTATCAGTGTTGATGCTAGCCGGATGTACAACGACCTATACCATGACGACCCGGACGGGAGAGATTATTGAAACGCAGGGTAAGCCGGAGGTTGACACCGCAACCGGAATGACGAAATACGCTGATGTTTATGGTTATCATCGCGTTATTAAAACCAGTGAAATAGTGCAGACGACAGAAGGCGCATCGAAGCTGGACTGGTAATGCGCTAAAGCAGTTGGGAGGCCGTGTCCAGTATGGGTACCGGACTGTTTCTGGGCCAGAATTGAATAGAGCGCCTGTATAGCCGAATTCCGGGTATCGGCTTGATTTGTGTTGTCAGTTATTTGGTTGTTCCCTGTATAGTGAAGATAAACAGTACTCATGGCTAACGGTCTGTTTTGGATTGCTAACTATCCCGGATTCTGCGCGTTTTGTTTAGTCACAACCGTGGTTAAGAATATTTTGGGTCAGACTTACACGCCGGGTATTAAGATAATCCGTCGCATAGAGAGCTTGATCGGCATCATTCGGTTCAAGAAGAAACGGCGTGACTTTAGGTATGAGATCAGCAAACAGGTTATATTGATCCACAGAGGCAAAATGCCGGGTAGCGCTGGCCCAGGGCATTCGCATCAGCTCTGCGTAAGAAGGGGATAGTTGAACAGGTAAATCAAATTCTTTCAGATTAGCTAGCATCTCCTTATTCATATAAAATGTGACCCTGTTTCGCGAAAAGGTGTTAAGCACTGCCTTCAGTCGTTTAACTTTTGCTTCTTTACTCATGCTATTATCAAAAAAACGTGGTGAAAGCATAATAGCAATCGATGCATTTGATGAAATAACATTATGTAGTGGTTTCAGGGCTACAACAATCTGATCGTTTGTGAAGATACGCTGCGTACCAGAAGAGGTAGTATAGTTTCCACCCAGCCAGATCACATAATCCGTTGTTTTGAGGGGAAGGGCTTTTTCCGGTATATTACCCCTGTCAGGTGCCACTGTTTCAATTGCTAGTGAGTCTTGGCCCCAGACATTATTTACTTTAGAACTCAAAAAATTATATTCTGAAATGTTCCTTAGTTTTAGTAGAGTTATCTGCGAGCGGGTAAAAAAGAGATTGAATCTCACTTTGTTCTGCAATTGCCGAAGTAATCTGAGCGTGTTCTGATCGATCAGATGAGTATAAAGACCAACCGTTTTTCCGGAAAGTATTGCTGAGGCATTGTTCGCAAGAAGCATCTCTTTTATAGCTCCTTGCCCAATAATCAGTACGCAACGGTATTTTTCTGGTCTGATTTTATCTATGGGGATATCGGTAAGATTGACCAGGTCAGGAGTGCCATGCCGCCAATTATCATGAATGACTGCGGCTCCGGAGGCGTCTCCTCCGGCTCCCCTGGTGATAATAAGAGGAGGGTGGGTACTGGCATGTGCGATATACGAAAAACAAGCTACCATTGCTAGCGTTGTGTTTCTGATGGTTGTATACATATCGTCTGCCCTGATTTCGAAAATATGAATAATGTCTCCTCTTATAATGTACATCAAAAAGAGAGCATTTTAATTAAACGTTATCTCAACGAGATAAAAGGTTAGCACAGTAAAGTATAGAGAGAATGTAATCATACCAACATTGTAAATGTGGGAGCATGAAGGCCCCGCAAGCCGCCCGGCCAGCATACTCCCATTAATAGTTAAAGTATGGACTTTGCTTTTACCGTAAACTGTAGCCAATATTACCTGATCACTACACCGTACAGTACTGTCAGTAATTTTTCTCCGGTGTCGCGTGCACGCAATTTATTTTTTTCAATTCTTTCAAAACGTTAACTATATTAATAGTCACTTATTTTACCAGAATCAATACTGAGAGTTTTATTACCGTTCTGAAAAGAGAAGACTTTTCAGATGAAATGCGTGGATGGTACGAAGTCATTACAGTACAGGGATGTAATAATAAAGATCGACAATGGATTCATTATTCTGTTGCTTTTGGACGGATGCCAAATGGAAGTATTCAATATCTTCTCCTTCTCTCCTGATAAGATTCAGTTTTGGCAATATACACATATATATTGTATTGGAAAATTGTTGATATTGTTCCTTATGACCAACGAAATGGAATTTTGCATATTTACCACATTTTATTACCCTCGACATGGGTATTTTGCCTCCATCGACGGAATTATGTTCCATACCAAAAAAACTGCTTACGGCGATGACCTGGTCTTTGGTATTATCCGGCTTAAAAGACGAGAGACAATAAACATTTTCGCCCCACGTTCTGAGCGTCTCATGAATGATTTTCCATTTTATAGGCGACGCTTTTTTAGGAAGGTCATTTGTTGCGATCTGATGAGATGTTTGAAATCCGAAAATTTCTTTTGACGTAAGCTGACAAATTTCGAACTGATAATGCTCATCACAGTCAAGCCAGTAGGGAGGCCGTAGGTTTCTGAGATCCCAGAAATCAGCCTTGCGATAGTTATTGGGATTGACGCCAAATGTTTTTTTGAACTCTCGACTATAGGACTGCACTGAATCAAACCCCATTCTGAACGCGATATCTGTGACCGACTGAGAGGTCAGCTTTAGCAGAGTGGCGCTTCTGCTCAACTTGCGTTGTCTGATATATTTTCCGATAGAGACGCCACACTTTTCTTTAAAAAAATCCTGCAAACTCCTTCGCGAATAACCTGTTATAACAACCAGCTTTTCAATATCAATCCTCTCTTCAAGATTTTTTTCTATTTGCTCTAATACTGAGATTATTATGGCTTTTTTCATCATCATTCCTCTTTATTGAAGTCGAAAATATAAACATTTAAGGTGTTTGACATACTGTGTTATTAAACTGGTGGGTGGTTGTTAGCTTTTCTGGCAAAACAAGAAAGATTTAAATTGCTTGACGTTTCTGAATAAACTTTACACTTGGAGATCGGCTTTTGCCAGTAAAGCTAAGTAATTAGCATGGCGAAGGGCATAATTTCACAGGCGGTTAAAATGATTGAATAACCCTGAATTTTTAGCCCGTGAGATTATAAATCTCGTAATTATTTCTAATGAATAAAAGGGAATTGTTTTGTACTTCAAAAGATCTTTATTAGCGTTAGCGATTTGTGCATCCGTGGTCTCAGTAGAGGCGGTGGCGAATATCAGAGCCAATGATATGGCTTCTTCTGCTACGCCTGCTTCTGTTGGTCACCGTCCTGTGGCAACTACTAATGCAAAAAAGATAGAAGTGTCTGGGGAACTGACGACCGGTTCAACCCTCCAGATAGCGGATGTTTTTATTGAGGATGAGGATGGGGATCTCTTATCGCTGGATAAAATGAATAATGCCGACGATATTAAATGGTATCTGGTGGATAATGAGGCCGCCGATCCTTCTGGAATCCCGGCGGCAACTGGGACGGCTTTTACCATTCCTGCTGATGCAGGCGGTAAAAAAATTAAAATCGTTTACCGAATTAAGACGGCAACGGGGACGCCGGATAGTGCATTCTTGCCTGCCACTGTCTTATTAACTGCTGCATCTTCTGGGGTGAGCGGCGACTCCGCCGCAGACGGTACAATTTCTAATAAGCTACGTTCTGTCACTATCAATGTGGTGAATGAAAGTGGTAAACCGACTGATAAACTCAACGGTACCAATGACGCCAACACTCCAGTGGTAGGCGGCACCCTTGAAGCGGTACTGGAATGTGCCGCCACAGCGGCGGCTGAGTGTGAGGTCAGTAATTATAACTTTACCTGGCAGATGGCGGATGCCGGGACACCAGATAAGTTCACCGATCTGAATAATACCAACGCTGAAAAGCATAAATATATTATTAAGGGAACTGAGCAGAATAAACTGTTCCGTGTCCACGTTACGCCTAAAACGACGAAAGCCACGCCGGAGAATAAACGCGCTATCCGTCGCTGATGGTTATCGCTAAATAAACATCTTATTTAAATACTCCCCCTGCAAGGCAGGTGGGTATAGCAGGAGGCAATAAAGTGGTTTTTTCTAAAAAACCCATTACTAAATATATAACCTGGGCCATTGTTACCAGTCAGATTCCACTGCCGGTCATTGCTGATAGCGATAATGAAATTCAGTCATGGATTGCAGGGACGGCATCGTCTATTTCTCCGCATCTGCAGGAGGGGACGCTGGAGGATTATGCCAAAGGAAAAATAAAGGCATTACCAGGGCAAGCCGCTAATCATCTGGTGAACGAGGGGATGAAGAGCGCTTTTCCGGAGATTATTTTCCGTGGTGGCGTCAATCTTGAAGATGGCGCGAAATATCGCTCATCAGAGTTCGATATGTTTATTCCCGTCGAGGAAACGACATCGTCTTTACTCTTTGGCCAGCTTGGCTTTCGCGACCACGACAGCAGCAGTTTCGATGGCCGCACCTATGTTAACGTTGGTATGGGTTACCGCCAGGAGGTCAATGGATGGCTGCTCGGCGTCAATACGTTTCTGGATGCCGACATCCGTTATTCCCACTTACGTGGCGGCATTGGCGGGGAAGTTTATAAAGACAGTCTGGCCTTTTCCGGCAACTATTATTTCCCTCTCACCGGCTGGAAAACGTCAGCAGCGCATGAATTACATGATGAGCGTCCGGCATATGGCTTTGATCTGCGAACAAAAGGCACGCTTCCCGATTTTCCCTGGTTCAGTGGCGAGCTCACATATGAACAGTATTACGGGGATAAAGTTGATCTATTGGGTAACGGTACATTAAGCCGGAATCCCCGCGCCGCAGGTGCGGCTCTGGTCTGGAATCCTGCCCCCTTGCTTGAGGTCAGAGCAGGATATCGGGACGCCGGTAACGGCGGCTCGCAGGCAGAGGGCGGTCTGAGAGTCAACTATTCCTTCGGTACGCCGTTACATGAACAGCTTGATTACCGCAACGTTGGTGCGCCGTCAAATACGACTAATCGGCGTGCCTTTGTCGATCGTAATTACGATATCGTCATGGCGTATCGGGAGCAGGCCAGTAAAATCCGCATTACGGCAATGCCGGTGTCAGGCCTGTCCGGGACGCTGGTGACATTAATGGCGACGGTAGATAGCCGTTACCCGATTGAGAAAGTTGAGTGGTCGGGTGATGCGGAACTTCTCGCCGGACTCCAGCTTCAGGGGAGTCTGGGCAGCGGCCTTATCCTTCCACAACTTCCGCTGACGGCGACCGACGGTCAGGAGTATAGCCTTTATTTAACGGTGACTGACAGCCGGGGTACTCGCGTGACCTCCGAGCGTATCCCGGTAAGGGTGACACAGGATGAGACCAGTTTCCGTTCATGGATAAATGTTATCAATGACGATGTTCAGGTTGAGGACGGCAACTTTGTTATCAGTACGCCGCTTCCTGCCGGAGAAGAGGGGAAGGTTATTGAGTGGCACTACGTGCGCGAGCGTTCTGAAGAGGAGTGGGCGTCGCTCAAACCACGTCATATTAAGTATCAATCAGATATGCCGGGTCTGGCATTTAAAGCGCTCGGTGGTACAGAGCGTGACGGCCATTGGGTTGAACGGGTTCTGGTGACCCATATCGGCGATGATGCCCGCTCGCTCAAATTACATATTGAAGCAAGCGGACCAGACGATAAACATCCGGTGAAGGGTACCGTACTACTACAAGCGCAGTCAGACAGTATTGCGCAGAAGGTCACTTCTGTGGAGGTGCTTTTTACGCCGGGTACTGAAGAAGCCAACGGAAGCGTTACTGCGCCAGTCGTCGGAACAGAAATGCGAGCCAGAACGCTTTGTGTAAATAACACGGACTGTACTGATGCGTTTAATTATCAGTGGGAAATCTCGGATGAAATGAAATCCTGGCAATCCGTACCGGGTGCGACAAAGGCCACCTGGCTTATCCCTTATAGCCTTAACGGGGAATCGCTACAGAATAAATATATCCGGGTCAGAATTATTTCTGATAAGGAAAATGCTAAGGGTAATACCGCAACCTCTGATGCGAATTAATGTTTTAAAAAGGATCAACAGTGCGTATGTCGAAACATAATCTTATTATCTATAGCCTGCTTCTGGCGGCTGCGCCGATAAGCGTCTTGGCAGATTCGTCGACAACGTCCGCGGCAACCGTCGGGATATTTTCTCCTCCTACGGCGCCGAGCGTTGGGCACAGGCCTGGAACACCTCGTGATACCTACGAATTGCAGTTTAATGGACTTGGCTTTTCTATTGAAAAGTATACACCTTTTCCGGGAATGACTATTGCGAGGAATGCCAGAAATGTAGGCATCAGAGACCCGGATAATAACTATCAGTCTGCGGAAACTTTTACTACAGTATGTACGTATTATCAGATCAATAAAGATAACTCTCAGCATATACTTAAACGTGAAAAGCCATGTGAGCATAAATTTAATATCCAAAAGGAACATCGGGGTTCAAAGATTAAACTAGAAATTTATAATGAAACGGATATGGCTTCAGCGTCAGGGTACACGCCTGTGCCATCGGTATCTGAGTTCCAGTATATTGAAACAGAAACTATATCTAATACGCCAAGCCCAGATTTAACAGTTATGAGTATAGATAAGTCTGTATTATCGCCGGGTGAAAGTGCCACCATCACAACTATTGTTAAGGATATCGACGGGAATCCTGTAAATGAAGTTCACATTAATAAGACTGTAGCGCGTGAAAATTTAAAAGGCTTATGGGATTATGGCCCTCTTAAGAAAGAAAATGTTCCAGGTAAATATACACAAGTTATAACCTATCGTGGGCATAGTAATGAACGTATTGACATATCTTTTAAATATGCAATGAGTTTCACGAAAGAAATTTCCATCAGAGGAAGACTATAAACTATATTAATTATTATGTCTAATATAATTCTTTTTATCACCATCATCTTATTATGGATGTTCACCTGGTTTTTTAGCGGATTGCTAAATAATTATTATGGCTAAAATAATACAAACGTTAAAAGGAGAAGTTTTTATGACGCCAACAACAACACAGGATTATATCTCATTGGGTCAGGAACACGCTGTCACCTTTGGCAAAACGCAGCTGACCCTCAAACCCGGTGTACTGGCTGAAGGCGAACCATTACCCTGCACAAAGGGGCTGGTGAGCCATAATTTATTACCGGGTTACTGTATCCCGGGGATAAAAAAGCAGATTATTGTCGTTCCGTCACTGGATACGCCAGTTTGTGAATGGCAGGTAAAAGACTATAGTGACCGCCTTAAATCAGCGGGTAGCCACTCAAACCGGGCGGTATATGTGCTGAGTATGGATACGCCATTTGCTCAGGCCCGTTTTATTCGGGAACATGATATTCATCCCGGCATAACCTTTGTTTCTGACTACGCTTGCCGCCAGTTTTTGGATAATTCCGGGCTGAAAATTAATGAGCTCAGTATTTTTGCCAGAGCGTTGATAGAGTGCGATGAAAACAATGTGGTTACGCGTGTTAGTGTACCACGAGATATCACTCATCTTCCTGTTTACTAATCACTTATATCAGCACCGCCCCTGCACAGAGAACCGAATAACCGGCAATGCAGGGGCGCAGGCATTCTCTTGTGTGCCCCCACATTTAATATATATACTATTGCATCACGCATAAGGAACTGAAAATGATGCCAGCGGATGGGGCAGGTTAACGTTATGGCACCCCTGAATTTCTGCAATAATCGTCTGGTAACCGGAAAGCCACTTATGACTTTGTGATTTGGCCTGCTGGTGCTGTAAATTATTTATCAATAGCTCCATTGATTCGCGGGTCTGCCAGTAATAATTATTAACTATTCTTCCGCTGGCGGCATCGGTATAGCTTTCCATCCCAATATAGCCATCAATAGACTGCGTATAGCGCTCAATCCAGCCATCCAGTTGATAAAACTCTTCGTCGTACTCTTTTTTTTCGAAAATAAAACTTGTCAGAAACAGCGACATGGTATTTCTCCTGTTACGCAATATCAATCAAACACCCATCAACGTGGATTCAAAACGTAAACCCGGCATCATTTTTTCAAGGCCGTCAGTCAGCATGTTTCCTGCCGCGTACAATTCATCAACCGGCATTTCCGGCAAGCTTTCAAGGATAAACCACATCGCTTTATCTGAAGCGCTTAGTCGGGTACGTACTCCCTGGCGCCAGTTCCAGCGCCGACAGGTGACGCCTCTGTCATCGCGCCAGATAACTTCGCCCGGTTCTGGCGACTCGGTGGCGGGTTGTCCTTCTTTCAGGGTATCAAATGTTTCACTACCGTCTGCGAAAACCAGCCGCGGCGATCCACAATAAGCCGCGCTATTTTCGCCGCCTACCGGTACGGCATAGCGCAGGCTCACGGCGTTATAAAGATCAACGACCGGGTCCAGCGCCGCCATTGTTCCATCCTTCAACACGCGTTTTCGTAGCGCTTCAGCCGAGCAGGGGGTGCGCTTTGGTTTTGCGCCGAATGCTTTAAACACCGCATTCCAGGCGTCTATATGCGCCTGTGCCCACGTCGGTTGGCCGTTAATTACGGCCTGACAGGCCTCTTTTAGCGCGATTTCTCCGACCTGCGCATCGCGAATCGGAGCGGCAATGACATTAATACTTAATGCACGAAAGCCGGGAGCGATACGGGCCAGTTCCGGGCTGATTGACGGTAACATAGAAGACATCGCATAATCCTGTAATGACTATTTTATTCTATGATATCGACCAATGACCAAAAAAGTCAACTTATCGACCACGGCGGGCGCCGACGTCAGCACAATAAATGCAGCTGTTTCCCAACGTATCAAACAATTTCGTAGCCAAAAAAAGATGTCGCTGGATGAGCTTGCGCGGCGTTCCGGCGTCAGTAAAGGAATGCTGGTGGAAATTGAAGGCTGTAAAGCCAATCCAAGCATTGCGCTGTTATGTAAGATCGCGGCGGCAATGGGAGTGTCCGTGGCGGATGTTGTCAACGTCGCCAGCGAGCCGATGGTCCATCTTATCGACCGGGATGCTATTCCGGTGTTGTGGCGCGGCGAGAAAGGCGGCAGCGCAAAACTGATGGCGGGAACCAGCGGGCCGGATATGCTGGAACTCTGGCAATGGATAATGCATCCTGGTGAACAGTTTGAATCGGCAGGGCATCCGGCTGACACCTGTGAATTACTGTTTGTTAATCAGGGAACACTGACATTAACAGTCAATGGTAGACGCTTTATTATTCGTGAGGGCTGCTCCGCTGTAGCCAGAACCGACATGCCTCATGCCTACGTTAACGACACTAATGAGGTGCTTGAATTTACCATGACGGTGAATGAAAAGAGCCGTTGATCACCGTGAGGAAGGCGCTAACAACCCGTCATCCGGACAGGGAAGCCTCGGTGCCCGATAAGCGTTATCGGGCACTGGCTATCTTTTATTTTATTGCAGGCGCGGCCTCCGGATCATCGATATAGAGCGTCTGGCTTGGGAAGGCGAAGTCAGCGCCGTTTTCCTGGACAATCGCAATAATTTTCAGGTAAACATCCTGCTGTACGGCAAGCCATTCCTGCCATACTGTTGTTTTGGTAAAGCAATACACCATAATATTCAGCGAAGAGTCGGCGAATTCATTAAAATAGACCAACAGCGTCTGTTTCTGATCGATATCGCTGTGCGCCTGCAGCATGTTTCTGATAGCGTCAACAATGAGGCCAATTTTGTCGGCATCTTCGTAACGTAATCCAATAACCGTTTTTATTCGACGGTTGGTCATCCGTCCCGGATTCTCAACGCTAATGGATGAAAAGACGGAATTAGGCACGTACAACGGGCGGTGGTCGAATGTGTTAATTCGTGTAATTCGCCAGCCGATTTCGGCGACCGTACCTTCGATATTTCTGTCAGGAGAACGAATCCAGTCTCCGATACTGAAGGGGCGATCGAAATAGAGCATAATACCGGAGAAGAAATTGCTCAGGACATCTTTGCCCGCCATACCAACAGCGATACCGCCGATACCGCCAAAGGTCAGCAGACCGGACAGACTCATGCCAAAATGTTCGCCATACAGTAAGACAATCGCGACAATAATGGTTATTTTTATGACCCGTGCCAGAATACGGGTACTGGTGACATCTCTACCTTTATTGACCTGTGCTTTTTCAAATTGGTTAATAATCAGGAAAAGTTTTATCGTCAGAATAAGCGCAATGAGCGAGGTGCAGATAAAATCAATGACCCCGGAAGAGATAAAACGCAAATTATAATCTTCAATAGCATTATTCAGGATGCTCCCGATGGTTCCAATAATAATCGCGTAAATAAAAAACTGTGCCGCATGGAACGTGAATCCTTTCTTCCACTGTACGTTACGGCTGAGCCAAAATCTCACGACCAGCAACGCCATACCGCAACTGAAAAGTATCGCCAGATTAAATGCGTTTTTGAGAAAAAATTCAGTGAACATTATTGTTTTCCGCTCCTTCCTACGATAACAGCTCAGAATGACCTGATTAACAGGTATTTTACCCAGGATAAACGCGTAGATCATCGATAAGTAAAAAGAAGAAATAGTGCTATCAGCTTTAATCTCAGCGGTTTACTTTTTATGTAAATACAATGTCACGTTTTATGGAGCAGACATCGCGTGATTGTCATGGTATTGTTGCTATCAGGTAACAAAGTCATCTGTAAAGGACAATACTATGATCATGATGAAGCTGAAATCGGCGAAGGGGAAAAAATTTCTGTTATGCCTGCTGGCAGTGTTTATCGTTGCGGCATCGGTGGTAACGCGCGCGACTATCGGCGGTGTGATTGAGCAATATCATATTCCACTGTCCGAGTGGACAAGCTCTATGTATGCCATTCAGTCGGCAATGATTTTCGTTTACAGTCTGGTGTTCACTATTCTGCTGGCGATTCCTTTGGGGATCTATTTCCTCGGTGGAGATGAGTAACAGGAATAGGGTATTGGCCGGATGGCAGCGCCATCCGGCAGGACGCAAGAGGGATTAATCGTCCTCGTCGTCCAGTTCCACCGGTGTTTGATACTCATCAGGCTTAATGACTAACAGGTCGCAGCGCAGATGGTCAATGACCTGTTCGGCCGTGTTCCCCAAAAACGCGGCCGAGAGTCCGGTACGTCCAACGGTGCCAAGCACAACGATCCCCGCCTGGAGATGTTCGGCAAGATCCGGGATAACTTCTTCCGGCAAACCTTTTTCTACATGCGTAACTTTTTCATCGATGCTGAATTTCTGGCGCAGCGCTTTCATCGCCAGTAAATGCTGGCCTCTGATGGCGTCGTTATACACGCTGGGATCAAATTCCGGCAGCTCAATGGCGATATTGATTGGCGTAACGGGGTAGGCGCCGACCAGGTGTACTTCGGTATGATTAACCTGCTCCGCCAATTGTAAGGTCTCTTTTACCAGCTTTTCGTTGAGAGCATTGTGATAGGGCTCTTCGCTTGCCAGGTTCACGGCGACCAGTGCTTTGCCGCCTTCTGGCCACGGCTGATCTTTGACCATCCACACGGGGCTTGGGCATTTACGCAGCAAATGCCAGTCGGTAGGGGTAAAAATGACCGCTTCCAGTCGATCGTGCTGATGCGCCATTTTCAACACCAGATCGTGACTGCCGGCGATAACCTCCTGGATGATGGCCTCAAAGGGACGATTGTGCCAGACCACTTTAATTTCAATGGGGACACCAGCTTCAAGATAATATTTCGCCTGCTCACGTATCCAGGCTGTGCGTTGACTTATTACGCCCTGACGCATTGCGGTGCGTTCGTCAGGAGAAAGCAGGGTGGTCATCTCATACGAGAAATCGTAAATAGGCAGGAAAGCTTTAATTTTGCCGCCAATCCGTTGATGCAAATAAACTGCTCGCCGTAATGCGGGTTGGTCGTCCTGATTGGGATCGATGACCACCAGCATATTTTGATACATAGCCATACAGGGTCTCCTTACAACTGTCATCGCAGTTTGTAACTAAAGAGTAACTCAAATATGGTGAATGAAACAGAGGAAGCGCTTCTGCCAGATCAATAAATGAGAAAAATTTAACGATATGGCAGAAGATAACATCAATGGTTTAGCTGACGTTTAAGCGACGTTGCGGGTATGACCGGCGAGGGCCGCCAGCGCATCGCTGTTTTCAATAGTAATATACTTACCTTTCACCGCCAGCATACCGCTTTTCTGGAAACGCCCCAGCAGACGGCTAATGGTTTCGACCGTTAAGCCAAGATAGTTGCCGATATCGCCACGGGTCATCGTCAGGCGGAATTCACGCGGTGAAAAACCACGCTGCGCAAAGCGGCGGGACAGGTTGTAAATAAACGCAGCCAGACGTTCTTCGGCGTTTTTCTTCGACAATAACAGGATCATATCCTGATCGCCTTTAATTTCACCGCTCATCAGGCGCATCATTTGCTGACGCAGGTTAGGCATTTTGCCGGACAGGTCATCCAGCGTCTCAAAGGGTATTTCACATACCATTGAGGTTTCCAGCGCCTGTGCAAAGCTCGGATGATGACCGCTGCCAATGGCGTCAAAACCCACCAGGTCGCCTGCTAAATGGAATCCAGTAATCTGCTCATCGCCTTGCTCGGTAATGGTGTAGCTCTTAATCGTTCCGGAGCGGATAGCATAGAGCGATTTCAATTCATCACCTGCTTTAAACAGAGTTTGCCCTTTCTGAATGGGCTTTTTGCGCTCGATGATATTATCAAGCTGATCAAGCTCATGCTCGTTAAGTGTGAACGGGATGCAAAGCTGGCTGATACTGCAATCCTGGCAATGGATAGCACAACCGCCAGACTGAATGCGCCGTATAATTCGCTTTTCCGGGATCATAGGTCTGCTCAAGCCGTAATTGATATTTGTCAATTTTAACATCTTTTTGGTGAGCGCGTAAGTCTGAGCTATCCCGGAGAAGGAATAATTCAAGTATAAGTTTGATGAATACTTTTATCTATTTGAAAACACGTAATTTATTTGTTGTTGCTTTACATAAAAGTGTGACCGATAAGGCACTTTTTGCCTGTATTTTCATAATAAAAGATAGCCTTCATGGCGTAATAGCCACTCTTTTCGCTGCACGCCGCCTGCGTATCCGGTCAGAGTGCCGTTACGCCCAATGACGCGATGGCAGGGAACAACAATACTGATGGGGTTAGCGCCATTCGCAGCACCGACTGCGCGTGCGGCGCCCGGTCGTCCCAGTTGCGCCGCCAGCTGACCATAGTGCATCACCTGCCCGCAGGGGATAGCGCGCAACGCCTGCCATACTTCCCGTTGAAAAGGTGTACCCCCCGTGGCGGTTTCCAGGGTATCAATTACGGCGAGATTGCCTGCAAAATAATCTGCAAGCTTATCGCTGAGTCCACCGGGGTTAGTCGCAGAAACGCGTTCATAGCCTTCGTGACGGTAGTGGATATTTAGCAGTTGCTCCATACGATTGCGGTACTGTTCCCACTCAATGGCCCGCAGTCGAAACTGCTCATCGCAAACCACCCATAACGGACCTAATGGCGTGGCTATCTTCTCTTCAAGTAATCTCAGCATCCGTTCTCTCACATCGTCTTAATCTAACGTAAGAGACAAGATATCATGCCAAGAATACCCGCAACCATACTCCTTAAAAGATAGTCAGGGATAACACATTTAGCGCCAGTAATATCGTTGGCGGAGAAAAAGGGAGCCTGTCGAGGCGGTTAATTGCCTGACATTGTCGCTGTTATTGGAAATAACTGTAAACCGTTGTCGGTATAACAGGGCACGGTTATGATAACGGCAGTCGCAAAAACGCTGGAGGATGAACCATGAACCTTGACGATAAAGCGCTGTTTCTTGACGCCATGGAGGATGTCCAGCCGCTGAAACGCCATACTGATGTACACTGGCAGCCAACGCGTAATCTTAAAACGCCCCAGCGTATCGACACGCTTCAGCTTGATAATTTCCTGACGACGGGCTTTCTGGATATTCTGCCGCTGAATGAACCGCTGGAATTTCGTCGGGAAGGATTGCAGCAGGGTGTCATCGACAAGTTACGCAGTGGGAAATACCCTCAGCAGGCCAGCCTCAATTTGTTACGCCAGCCGGTCGAAACGTGCCGAAAAATGCTGTTTCGTTTTATCCTGGAGGCGCAGAAAGAGGGGTTGCGTAATGTCCTGATCATTCATGGTAAAGGGCGAGAGGCGAAGTCGCATGCCAATATCGTCCGAAGCTATGTGGCCCGTTGGTTGACAGAGTTTGAGGATGTACAGGCTTATTGTTCGGCGCTGCCGCACCATGGCGGCGGCGGGGCATGTTATGTCGCGTTACGTAAAACGGTGCAGGCTAAACAGGATAACTGGGAGCGCCATGCGAAGCGTAGTCGGTAAATCGTTGCCGCTGGCGGACAGGACCGCCAGCGCAAGCTCGCGCGAACCCGATTTTATGCCTGATGCTCAGGATTCTGCAAGAGAACGGGCGATAACGCTGTCCGCGGTAATAACACGGAGAAACAGTCATTCGCTTATTTAAGCGTCTATTAAAATATACTGGCTTTCGACTTAACTATTAAGCAGAAAATGGTGATAAGTACATCACTTGTCAATATGGATGGATGAATATCCTGGCATAGCGAATATAGGTGATTTTATCTGTTGCACTAAGGGAAATGGCGATGGTCTGGTATTGAATATGGAGAATGTCAAAGAAACGAATGGCAATATATATCTGAAATGCTATAAAAATAAAACCTGTCTCCTATCCTGGTTGTAGGCCGTCAAAAATGTTGAGAAATATCAGCGTCAGGACATGCATTATTCTATTCATGGTATGTACGTTTCTTTTAGTGGATACTTTACAAATAGCTTTTCTGCACGATTTCCCTATTTTAATTACGTGTAATATCATTTATCTGATCTCGGCATTACTGCTTTGGTGGTATATGACCTGCTATCTGGTAGTGCCGATTAATACGGTGAAGAAAAGTATTGAAGAGGTCGCAGCAGGAAATTTGTCTATTCATATCTCCGAATTTGGCAATAATTGCGCCGGACGACTCATCCCCGGGATTAATAGCCTGTCGGAGAATATTTCCGCGCTGGTACGTGAAATCAGATCCTCTTCGCAAACGGCAATGACCCTTTCCGAACAACTGGCGGCGCGCAGTCTGTCGCTATCCGTAAAGACGGAACAGCAGTCGGCCTCGCTAATTCAAACTGCCGCCAGTATGGATGAAATGGCGGCGAGTACCAAAAACAATGCGGATAATACCCGAATGGCGAGCATACAGGCGGATTGTGCAACCCAATGCGCCCGTAAAGGCGGTGAATTAATGGTGCGGGTTACAGAAAATATGCGTTCTATTACCGACTGTGCCTCGCAGATGACGGAGATTATTTCATTGATTGACGGTATCGCATTCCAGACTAATATTCTGGCGCTTAACGCGGCGGTAGAGGCTGCGCGGGCGGGCGATCATGGAAAAGGTTTCTCCGTGGTGGCCGGGGAAGTGCGTAATCTGGCGCATCGTAGCGCCGAGGCGGCAAAAAGTATCAAGGCGCTGATCGACGTTACGCATGACAATGTGCGGCAGGGGGCCGCCATAGTGCAGGAGGCTGAAAAAAATATGCGGGAGATTGTTGGCGGCTCCGGGCAATTAAACGTGCTGATGAGTGAAATTTCCACCACTACGCGGGAGCAGGAAAAAGGCATTAACCAGATAACCCTGGCGTTGAGCGATCTGGAAAGCGCAACCCATAGCAATGTTTTAATGGTTGAAGCGTTATCTGCTTCTTCGGATGTTTTAAAGGCGCAGGTGATCGAGTTACAGACTAAAACTGACAAATTTCGTTTAAGCCTGCCGGGTTACAGTGAACATGTTCTGTCGCGCTCTCATGTATCACCTCTTTCGACCATCACCAGGCGCGGCCAGGCCTGATAATACATGTTTGGTAAGCGCCTGTTGCTAAGGCGCTTTTTTCGCACGTTCCCGTCATTCTTTTTGCGCAATGAGAAAATGAGAGATTGCTTAACCTTTCCCGAAAGCTAGACTAACGGCATGAGAGTTGTAACGTGGAGGCGCTGTGGAAGCCATTAAGGGATCGGATGTGAACGTGCCGGATGCCGTTTTCGCATGGCTACTGGATGGTCGTGGTGGAGTAAAACCGCTCGAAGATAATGATGTGATCGATAGTCAGCATCCCTGTTGGCTACATCTTAATTATACCCACCCGGACAGCGCCCGCTGGTTGGCTTCAACGCCTTTACTCCCCAATAACGTGCGTGATGCGCTGGCTGGTGAAAGCTCGCGCCCGCGCGTAAGTCGTATGGGGGAAGGGACGCTCATTACGCTGCGCTGTATTAATGGCAGTACTGACGAACGCCCGGATCAATTAGTGGCAATGCGTTTATATATGGACGAGCGATTCATTGTGTCTACCCGTCAGCGAAAGGTTCTGGCGCTGGACGATGTGGTCAGTGATTTGCAGGAGGGCACCGGGCCCGTAGATTGCGGCGGCTGGTTAGTGGATGTGTGCGATGCGTTAACCGATCACGCCAGTGAATTTATTGAAGAGCTACACGATAAAATTATCGATCTGGAAGATAATCTTCTCGACCAGCAAATCCCACCGCGCGGTTTCCTCGCATTGCTACGTAAACAGCTAATTGTTATGCGCCGCTATATGGCGCCGCAGCGCGACGTCTATGCCCGGCTTGCGAGTGAACGGCTGCCGTGGATGAGCGACGATCACCGGCGCAGAATGCAGGATATCGCCGACAGGCTGGGAAGGGGGTTGGATGAGATTGACGCTTGTATCGCGCGTACTGGTATCATGGCGGATGAAATTGCCCAGGTGATGCAGGAGTCTCTGGCGCGCAGAACTTATACCATGTCGCTTATGGCGATGGTTTTTCTGCCCAGCACCTTCTTAACGGGGTTATTTGGCGTTAACCTGGGCGGTATTCCCGGCGGCGGATGGCGGTTCGGCTTTTCTCTGTTTTGTATTCTGTTAGTTGTCCTGATCGGTGGTGTTACTTTATGGTTGCATCGCAGTAAATGGTTGTAACAAAAGCGCTTTTCAGACCATTTCGGGTGAAAAAACGCCGAGAAATTTGAGCGAAGTCAATAAACCATCTACCTATTCGGGGCAATATCTCTCTCGCAGGTGAATGCAACGTCAAGCGATGGGCGTTGCGCTCCATATTGTCTTACTTCCTTTTTTGAATTACTGCATAGCACAATTGATTCGTACGACGCCGACTTAGATTAGTCGGCTTTTTTTTGCCTGTAGACTATCTGCGTCTACCCTTTAAGAGTCTGAATGACATTCTGGAGGGTAATATGAGCTGTCTTTTGACCTTATTATATCTACACTCGTCCTTGTCGGACCCGATTCCCACTGACCCTGTTCCCATTCCTGAGCCGCTTCCCCGTCCTCAGCCGATGCCCGACCCGCCGCCGGACGAAGAACCGATTAAAATGTCGCATCAAACGCCCGGATCTGCGAGGATACGCGCCTGCTGACTATGAGTCGTTACCGCGAGAGTAAATTGTGACCGCTTTTTCAACCCTGAATGTTTTGCCCGCCGCCCAGCTCAATAACCTTACTGAGCTGGGCTATCTTGAGATGACGCCTGTTCAGGCCGCAGCGTTACCCGTCATTCTGGCGGGAAATGATGTGCGTGTGCAGGCCAGGACCGGTAGCGGCAAAACGGCGGCGTTTGGTCTTGGGCTCTTGCATCGAATTGATGTCACTCTGTTCCAGACACAGGCGTTAGTGCTTTGTCCGACGCGGGAGCTGGCGGATCAGGTTGCCGGAGAGTTACGTCGCCTGGCCCGTTTTCTGCCAAATACCAAAATTCTGACCTTGTGTGGCGGGCAACCCTTTGGCGCACAGCGCGACTCGCTTCAGCACGCTCCGCATATCATTGTCGCGACGCCGGGGCGCCTGCTGGATCATTTACAAAAAGAAACCGTATCGCTGGATGCGCTGCACATTCTGGTAATGGATGAAGCAGACCGAATGCTGGACATGGGATTCAGTGACGCCATTGATGAGGTGATCCGCTTTGCGCCTGAGACGCGCCAGACGTTATTGTTTTCAGCAACCTGGCCTGACGCCATTGCGGCGATTAGCGGTCGTGTACAGCAGCAGCCAATACGTATTGAAATCGATACGGTAGATGCGCTACCGGCTATCGAACAACAGTTCTTCGAAACGTCTGCGCATGAAAAAATTTCGCTGCTACAAACGTTGCTTAGCCAGCATCAGCCAGCGTCCTGCGTGGTGTTTTGCAATACCAAAAAAGATTGTCAGGCCGTTTGTGATGCGCTTAATGCGGTAGGACAAAGCGCGTTGGCGCTCCACGGCGATCTGGAACAACGCGACCGCGACCAGACGTTGGTGCGTTTTGCAAATGGCAGCGCGCGCATTCTGGTTGCCACCGACGTTGCCGCGCGAGGGTTAGACATTAAATCGCTCGAACTGGTGGTTAACTATGAACTGGCCTGGGACCCGGAGGTGCATGTCCATCGTATTGGCCGTACGGCGCGCGCGGGAAGCAGCGGCCTGGCGATCAGTTTCTGCGCGCCGGAAGAGGCGCAGCGGGCGAATATTCTTTCAGAAATGCTGCAACTCAAGCTGAACTGGCTGAATGCGCCCGCCCGGCAGTCGTTACTCCCTCTGGCCGCAGAGATGGCTACCCTATGCATTGACGGCGGCAAAAAAGCGAAAATGCGTCCGGGAGATATTTTAGGCGCGCTGACCGGCGATATTGGATTAGACGGGGCGGATATCGGCAAAATTAATGTGCATCCCATGCACGTTTACGTCGCCGTACGTCAAGCAGTAGCGCAAAAAGCCTGGAAGCAGTTGCAAAACGGGAAGATCAAAGGCAAGTCATGCCGGGTACGGCTATTAAAATGATTGATAGCATGGCGTCTCAGCGGAGTGCTGAGACGCCTGCAGATTATTTCACTTCGATAACATCAAGCCGCAACGCCTCTAAGGCGGTGTCATCTTCTTCCGGCTGCCAGCCAGCGGGCTGCAAGGGAATCTCTTCACGATCGAACGCTAAATCGCCGCCGTCGACGACCTCGGAACCATGAGTGATTCCTTTGAAATCGAACAGGTTAGTGTCACAAAGGTGAGACGGCACGACATTCTGCATGGCGCTAAACATCGTCTCGATCCGTCCAGGATAGCGCTTATCCCAGTCGCGTAGCATGTCGGCAATCACCTGGCGTTGCAGGTTAGGTTGCGAACCGCACAGATTACAAGGAATGATAGGGAAGGCTTTGGCCTCAGCAAAACGGATAATATCTTTCTCGCGGCAGTAAGCCAGCGGGCGGATCACGATATGTTTGCCGTCATCGCTCATCAGCTTCGGCGGCATCCCTTTCATTTTTCCGCCATAGAACATATTCAGAAACAGGGTTTGCAGAATATCGTCGCGATGGTGGCCCAGGGCGATTTTAGTCGCGCCCAGTTCAGTCGCCGTACGATACAGGATACCCCGACGCAAACGCGAGCACAGCGAGCAGGTGGTTTTTCCTTCCGGAATCTTCTCCTTCACAATGCCGTAGGTGTTTTCTTCGACGATTTTATATTCTACGCCCAGCTGCTCAAGGTAGGCTGGCAGGATATGTTCCGGGAAACCTGGCTGCTTTTGATCGAGGTTGACGGCGACCAGTGAAAAATTGATCGGGGCGCTTTGCTGCAAATTACGTAAAATTTCCAGCATCGTATAGCTATCTTTGCCGCCAGAAAGGCAAACCATAATGCGATCGCCTTCTTCAATCATATTAAAATCGGCAATCGCTTCGCCAACGTTACGGCGCAGGCGCTTTTGCAACTTGTTGAGGTTGTATTGCTCTTTTTTTGTATTCTTTTGAATTTCTTGCATTATTTCAGTTCTCTGGTACTAAATGGGGCAAATTGGGGGCAAACTTTGCAGCTACGATAACCGCGCATTCAACATCGCTACCTGTTCGTCGTTCATGTCATCAATCCACATACCGTAAATTTCATACACCATCTGCGCAGTTTCATGCCCCATTTGGCTGGCGATAAATGCCGGGTTCGCTCCTGCCGTCAACAGCCAGCAGGCAAAAGTATGTCGCGTATGGTACGGATTACGGCGGCGAATACCAGCACGTTTTAATAGAGATAGTACCTTCGGATATTGTCAACTGTATACATCATGCAGCCAGGTCCGTTAAGAAGTGACGGGCTCAACTGAAATTCAGGCGCTGCTGCGTCCTGATGATGGTACGTTTCAAGTGGTTTCGTGGAGTGAACCGGGACTGGTGTAAAATGATATTCGGCACACCCTTTTTGCTCTTTTATTGGTGATATAAAATAACGTATCAGTATTTTATTATCTAATAAGATAGTGCAGAGTGTTTAATTATCGTTGGGTAAGATCATTTTACCGTATACTATTTAAAATTTTCTTGTTTATTCTGGTGGTCGTATTGAATTAAAAATAGCCTGTATCATATGTACAGTTCAGACAAATTATTTGCGATGAGAATTGCTACCTGATATCTACACCTTATGAAGCATACCATAATTCTGGCTGGAGAACGTAATGCGTATAACAGTAAGTGATATATCAACCAGAGAATCACAGCAGACGGTACAGATACAAGCTATCAGAAGTTGGGATACCATACCGTACCTTTCAATGTTGGATGGACTTTATCAGGACGATATCTTTCATGAGCAAGTGTCTAATTTACCAGAAGAATATATTAAGCTGGATGAGATGGCCAAAGATGAAGAAAAGAACAGATTAAATATTTACGACTTCTTCTTTGAGCCAACACATGAAATTATATATGAAGATATTAAGTCAACATTGGATTTTTATTATTCAAATAGCGCAACCTTCCGTAGGCTGGTTAATTATAAAGTAGAGCGCAGTATCAATGACGATATAGATACCAATAAATGCGAGGTAAAGATATCTCTAAATTACAGTTACGAAAATATTGATGGGGGGCGAGGATATTTATCGCTTCCATTTGATAAGAACGGCTATCCAATTCCCCCTGACTTTCACAACTGTGTGAATGGAATCACATCAGAAAAATTGTTTTTAGATCTATTTCTAAAACATATTTTGCACGATCATTTAAATGCAAACGGTGAAGTTACAAACGTTTACGCCAATGTTATTTATAAAGAGATTGATCCTGCTGCAATTGCACATACATCGTCGTGTTTTTCTCAGGTAACGATGAGTGGTGAACATGCGCTATTTAATGTAGATAGCGTAACTGTTCCACCTAAAAGTACTGAGCAAATTATATCTGAGGGAAAGGAAATTCAAAGGCAAATTTTCTTATCTTCCCATAGCAGCAATCATCTTCAGCCAGTAACCATTCATAAAATGGACAGGAGTATTAAAAACATTGCAGTAACTGGTTTGTTATTATCATCAAGATTAGCAGTAACATCTGGTGATTATAGGATAAAAAATGGTAATTCAGAAGGTGAGAATAATTTTTTACCCGTTAAAGAATTACAGAGATATGAAAGGGCTCTCCCGGAGGATCATCCTGCCCCAACTACGGAGCCTAACCTGGCAGGTAAGGTGTTAGATGGCCTATTTGAACACTTTACATCTATGGCGGGAGGACGCCTTATCTCAATACTCAAACTACTGGTAAAAGAACAAGAGGCAAATAGTTATAAAAGAGGCTATCATGAATTACTTGCGTTTTCTCAAACTGGGCAGTGGACGCATGATGGAAGAGCTATTGCCGCTGAATATATGTTCAAAGGTCTTTTAGTTCATTTAAGTGATCGTCTCATTGTTCTCGGTGAGGGAAGTTTCATTTCTGTTCTATCTTTTGTAAGAGAAAATATTCAACATCAATATAAAATATATGAGCTAATGGCGCGTGATATGCTGGTTCATCCTATGCATTTCAGTACTGAGCCTGAACCACTCATGATAGACAGGCCTTTATGGACAAGGGAAAGCCACTATGCGAAAGTCCTGTATGAAAAGTTTCCTGCTATTTCTGGTTCAAGCTTTGACGTTTTCTATGGTAAGGATGCTATTATTACAGCATTAGAAATAGTATCTTTCAATAGACAAGAAAGAGGAAAGAGCGCTTTTAATAAAAAAAGGATGAATCATCTTTTTAAGCTGATTCAATTAGTGATACACCATTTATCCAGCAATGGTGGTGATAGAGTATTGCTTAGCCCTGAAGGCATAAAAAATAATTTTATTATTATGCGTAATATTATTTTTTGGTGTGCAAATATAACGGGGCCAATTAATGATGAAAAAATAGACACAATAGCAAGAAAAATTGTGGTTAATAATAAATTTACCAAAGGTGTTAAATCAACACTTCCCAAAAGTAACGATCCTTTAATATTGTTAATGAAAGCTGCGATCAATAAACAGCTAGACTGGGCGGAGAAATATTATCGAGCAGAGACTCATATGAAGGAACATATGCAGGAGTGTGATATCTTAGGACTAATGGATATCAACAAAATGGTGCAAGAGGTCGTTGTTGGGCTTATTCACGAGATCAGTGATATTGCGCAAAGCAGTTGGCTGACATTAGAAGAACAACATGAGAGACAGGCTCAGGCTCTCGAATCGTTCAAGGAGAAGCTTTCCTCCATGAATGGCGGGCAAGAATTCGTTTATGCATTTAATAAGATTATTCAGGAGGGGTTGGGAGGATTAATTGAGCTGAGCTTTGATCTTGATGATACTATACATCATCGCACAACCTCCTCATTAAGTCCGGCTGCAAGGGCAGGACTTCACCTCTTAGGAACGGTCTGGAATATTGTAATGGGTCTTGTCCCTGGTTTTAACGCTCTGGCTGGTACCAGCAGTATTCTTAACCGGGCTGTTGTGGAAAACTCTGCGGATGTGTGCGGTTACGTACAGGATATTATACGTATCGGTATGGAGGCTGTTCCTGTTGCCGGAGCGAAGTTCACAGAAAGAGCGGCAAATGCAAAGTATACGGGCCTCCGATTTGTTGAAAATAAAATACAAAGAGGTGTAGTACGAGCGCCGATTCAAAAGGGGAGTAATTATAAAACTATAGAGTCAATAGAAAATACAGATTTTATTTATCAAAAAAGTAATCAGAAAGTTCTTGAGTTAGGTCCAGCGGGAAACGATGGGCTCTATCGCGCTACCGGTTTTGATAAACAAACGTATGGTTATTACAAACCGTCAGGAGAAGGCTTTTACAGAAAGCAAGCCTCATATCCACCGCTGTCATCGGAAGCGCCTAATACGATAAAATATGGCGACAGAGAGCTCGTTTTAACTAAAGAACCCGGTTCAGAAACGTATCAGGCAACCTATTCGGATAGCGGAAAAAATTCAGCCATGACATTTTACCGATCTTCTGATGGAAGATTTTATCAAGCGTCAGGGCTGAAAGGTGGGGGGCTTATTCGCCATATTGATAAGCCTTATTCAGAGTTAAGAGAAGGAGACGCGGGTTATGATGAAGAACTGCTGGATATAACGGATGATTCCCCCTTACTGGAAGATATACTGGCCTCCCTGTCAGAAGATTTATACCCTACATCAGAAGAAAATGTACAAAGTATTTATAAGAAATACCGGAGTGGGGATGTAGCAGCAGGGGAGACCGAAGTTGTATTATGCCGAGGTACAATAGGTCCGCAGGCTGAAAATATTGTTAGTTTTAAAACAGCAGGCGGTATTGAGGGGGGCGATGTAGAGGTATTGCCTGTCTCTGCTGAAATAGCCAAAGAGCAGGTTAGAAGTGGAAGAATCGTACCTGAATATACCACGGAACTTAGTGTTGCAGACAGGTTCAGCAGGGAGCATTTTCTTATTATCGTTAAGGTAAAAGTCAGATATCTTACACGAGGTAGTGTCAGCGAAAGCGGCTGGGTTATGCCAAAAAACACACCAGTGGACCCTGTTGGTATAATTGACAGGACATATGGTAAAGCAGAAAATACGGGGCAGGCAAACGCTTCTAAGTAATCATAAATCCTGAACAAGTTTATTGTTTTTATCTCTTGTGTATGAAAGATTGCTTTTATACTTTAAATAATTCGACTTGCAGGAAGGCGGCAAGCGAGCGGATCCCCAGGAGCTTACTCAAGTAAGTGACTGGGGTAAGGGAACGCAGCCGCAGCACATGCAACCTGAAGTATGTTATGGCGAGATACGCAACGGGTCAAAAGCGTCTTTATTCTGTCATCCGTATTAATTAAGATGTCACCACGACCCGAAAAATATCGGAACGAAGAGATGTATGACTAAAGAAGCTGTAATCTTTCTATTTATCGCCATCGTGGTAGAAGTTATCGCCACGATCTCATTAAAATTATCGGATAGTTTTACGCGTCTGGTACCGAGCCTCGTTACCATCATCGGATATTGTATCGCGTTCTGGTGCCTTACCATCCCAATGCGAACCATCCCTGCTGGTATCATTTATGCCATTTGGTCTGGGGTAGGGATTGTTCTTATTGGATTGATAGGATGGTTGTTTCTTGGCCAAAAACTGGATGTGCCGGCTATTATTGGCATGTTGCTTATCATCTGCGGCGTAATCGTAATCAATCTGTTTTCAAAAAGCGTCAGTCACTAGGCGATGATGATGGTTGATTTGAGCCCGCACTCTCTTATGCGGGCTCGGGTATTTAGCGCACCACCAGTACGGAGCATTCCGCATGACGCACAACGGCTGCGGCGTTGGAACCCAACAGATAGGTAGTAATATCCGGACGATGCGAGGCGATAATCACCATATCGGCCGGTAATTTTTTTGCCATTTCCAGAATCTTATCTTTAGGAGAGCCTTCTGCAACGTGCGCCTGCACGCGGTCCGCGGGAAGGTTGAATTTCTTGATAATCGCTTCCAGTTGAGATTTGGCTTCGGCTTTCAAATCGTCCATTGCGGGGAGCTCTGCTGAATAAGCCAGTCCCAGTGAAGCGTAATAGGGCAAAGACGGGATTACAGTCAAAAAGTGCACTTTAGCGTCGTCAATCTTTGCTTCGGCTTCAACATGTGAAATCACGCGTTGAGTTAATTCTGAATCTGAAATATCGATGGGTACAAGAATCGTTCTGTTCATAAAACCTCCTGTTTAAGTATCCACTGAAATTCTACTCCCTAAAGGCACTTTATGTACAATGACATACGTCACATTTTAGGTGCTGCTCCACGATACTCTGCGGGGACTACCAACAGGGGAGGACGGCGTAATATTAAGCGCATTCCCCGTAAATAATCAGCGAGTTGACGTTAAAACGTTATTTCTGCCTTGTCAGGAAAGACCTAAAAAGAGATGTTACCGTTTAATTCAATAATTAATGAAATAATTCGCAGTGAAATAGATATAATTTATACGAATGCTTTTGGGAGTATTATACGAAATAAAAATTATACAATATCATTCGGTTACGATATTCTACGCCTGTTATATGCCTTTATTGTCACATATTCATTTTGTCGCTGGGCCATTGCGTTAACCTTTG
Source organism: Salmonella sp. A29-2 (assembly GCF_020150755.1). Taxonomy (NCBI): domain Bacteria; kingdom Pseudomonadati; phylum Pseudomonadota; class Gammaproteobacteria; order Enterobacterales; family Enterobacteriaceae; genus Salmonella; species Salmonella sp. A29-2. The sequence goes on from NZ_CP083731.1 coordinate 2,279,675, forward strand.
CTTTCCAGCGTATAAATTGACAAGCCCGAACGGATGTTCGGGCTTTTTTTGTTTCCAGGCTAATCCTTAGAATATTTTTTAATCTGCGCCGGATTTTTCCGCTTTTCCTGCCAGCAAGGCAAGAAAGTCATAGCGTTTTTGCAAATCCAATGCGGCATCTCGCCATAATTGTTCAGCTACTTCAGGCTGTTGCGCATTCAGGCGACGGAAACGCTGTTCATTAAGCAACGTTTCCGCCAGGGCATCAGACGGTGGCCGAGAGTCCAGCGCCAGCGGCGGCTTGCCTTCATCCGCACGGCGGGGATCAAAGCGGTATAACGGCCAGAAACCGGTCGCCGTTAACTGGCGCATCTGGTCATGGCTTAGCGCCAGATCGTAACCATGTTCCTCACAGGGGCTATAGGCAATGATCAGCGACGGTCCTGGCCAGGCTTCGGCCTCCTGGATGGCTTTCACCGTCTGGTTTAACTGCGCGCCCAGCGAAATTTGCGCGACATAAACATGACCATACATCATCATGCTGACGCCAAGATCTTTACGGGCTTTACGCTTGCCATGTTCGCCAAACTTAGTGACGGCGCCAAGCGGCGTCGCCTTCGACGCCTGGCCGCCAGTATTGGAATAACACTGCGTATCCAGAACCAGAATATTGACATTCTCCGTCAGGCTTAACACATGGTCTAAACCGCCAAAGCCGATGTCGTATGCCCAACCATCGCCGCCAATCAGCCAGATTGATTTTTCTACCAGCGCATCAGCATCCTTTAACAGTTCCTCTGCGCCCGCAACCGATTTCAGATGTTGGCGTAATGCGGCGACCTGTTCACGCCGAACGTCAGGCGTTGCTTCGGCATGCAGCGCATCGTTTAATTCCGCCGGAATGCGATCGGCGAATTGCGCCAGTAAACGCATGACGCGCGCCCGGTGCTGATCCACGCTCAGACGGAAACCGAGACCAAATTCCGCGTTATCTTCAAATAACGAATTCGCCCATGCCGGGCCGCGTCCGTTGGCATCGGTGGTATAAGGCGTTGAGGGTAAGTTACCGCCGTAAATAGAGGAACACCCCGTGGCGTTAGCGATTAACATTCTGTCGCCATATAACTGAGTCAGCAGTTTAATATACGGCGTTTCACCGCAGCCGGAACAGGCGCCGGAATATTCAAACAGCGGCGTAATGAGCTGCGACGTGCGGATATCAATTCGTTCCAGTTTGCTGCGATCGATTTCCGGTAAGTCGAGGAAGAAGTCATAATTCACTTTCTCTTCTTCCACATGCTCAAGGCGCGACATCATGTTAATCGCCTTGATCTGTGGATTTTGCCGATCTTTAGCCGGGCAGACCTCTACGCATAAATTACAGCCAGTACAGTCTTCCGGCGCGACCTGCAGCACATATTTCTGGCCGCGCATATCGCGGGACTTCACGTCCAGCGAATGCAGACTGGCTGGCGCGTTCTCCATCGCCTGCGGGGAAACGACTTTCGCACGAATTGCCGAGTGAGGGCAGGCGGCGACGCAGTGATTACATTGTGTACACAGTTCCTCTTTCCAGACAGGAATCTCTTCGGCGATATTGCGTTTTTCCCAGCGGGTGGTGCCCATCGGCCATGTTCCGTCCGGCGGCAGGGCGGAAACAGGCAGTGCGTCGCCGAGGCCCGCCAACATGGCGGCGGTAACGGTTTTCACGAAATCCGGCGCGGCGTCGGAGACGACCGGCGGGCGATGCGCGCTGTGCGGATTAACCGCCTGCAACGGCACTTCCGCCAGCGATTCCTGCGCCAGAGCCAATGCCTGCCAGTTACGCTCAACCAGATCCTGACCTTTGCTGCTATAGCTTTTGGCAATCGCGCCCTGTAGCTCAACCAGGGCGCTATCGCCCGGAAGAATATGCGTCAGGTGGAAGAAAGCCATTTGCATGACGGTATTGATGCGGGCGCCAAGTCCACATTCGCGGGCGATTTTCGCCGCGTTAACCACGTAAAAACGCGCCTTTTTCTGATTCAACACCGCCTGAACTTCTTGCGGCAGACGCGACCAGACCTCGTCGGCGCTGTACGGCGTATTAAGCAGAAAGATACCGCCGGGCTTCAGACGCTCCGCCATCTGATATTTATCGATAAACTGTAATTGATGGCAGCCGACAAAATCCGCCTGAGCAATTAAGTAAGCGGAACGAATGGGTTTTTCGCTGACGCGCAGGTGCGATACCGTGAGCCCGCCAGCTTTTTTAGAGTCATAAACGAAATAACCTTGCGCATACCACGGCGTAGAATTACCGATAATTTTAATATTATTTTTCGTGGCGGATACGCTGCCGTCGCTTCCCAGACCGTAAAATAACGCTTCAAGTTTAGCGCTGCCGGGCAGGGTATTTTCCGGTAATGGCAGCGAGAGATTAGTGACGTCATCATAAATGCCCACCGTAAACCGTGGTTTGGGTTTCGCGCGGCTGAGTTCATTAAAGACCGCCAGTACGCACGCCGGGCCGAACTCTTTGGATGATAGCCCATAACGGCCGCCAATGGTGCGCGGCAACGTTTCGCGCTCGCCATTATTAAAGGCCTCCGCCAGTGCGGTCATCACGTCCAGATAAAGCGGCTCGGCCTGCGCGCCAGGCTCTTTGGTGCGATCGAGTACGGCGATAGCGCGAACGGTTTCCGGTAATGCCTGTAACAAATGTTTGGCGGAGAAGGGGCGGAACAGACGGACTTTCAGAACGCCGACCTTTTCTCCGCGTATCAGTAGCTCGTCCACGACCTCTTCGCAAGTGCCGAGGGCGGAGCCCATCATAATGATGACCCGTTCAGCCTGGGGATGGCCATAATATTCAAATGGCTGGTACTGACGGCCTGTAGCATCGCCAAATGCCTTCATCGCCTCTTCAACATGATCATAAACGGCGTTGTACCACGGGTTGGTCGCTTCGCGAGACTGGAAGTAGGTATCCGGATTCGCTGAAGTTCCACGAATCACCGGATGTTCCGGATTCAGCGCGCGGGCGCGGTGAGCGTCGATCTCCGCCTGCGGCATCAGGTTCAGAATGGTTTCATCCGTTAGCGGTATAATTTTATTGATTTCATGCGATGTACGGAAGCCATCAAAAAAATGAATAAACGGAACGCGGCTTTTCAGCGTAGCCCTGTGCGCGATCAGCGCAAAATCCTGCGCTTCCTGAACGCTGGCGGCGCATAACATCGCGCAGCCTGTCTGGCGAACCGCCATCACATCGGAATGGTCGCCAAAAATAGAAAGCGCGTGTGTGGCGACGGTGCGCGCGGCAACGTGCAGTACAAACGGCGTGAGCTGCCCCGCCAGTTTATACAGCGTTGGAATCATCAGCAGCAGCCCCTGCGATGATGTAAATGACGTGGAAAGCGAACCGGTTTGTAACGCACCGTGAACGGCGGCGATCGCGCCGCCTTCCGACTGCATCTCTACCACACGCGGCGTATCGCCCCAGACATTTTTAAGCCCATTACCGGCCCAGGCATCCGCTTGTTCAGCCATTGTTGAACTGGGCGTAATCGGGTAAATGGCGATAACCTCGCTGGTACGGAACGCCACCGACGCTACCGCGCCATTACCGTCAATTGTTTGCATATGACACCCTTACATTGCGCAAAAAAGAGGGACACGCATAATCGTGAGCGCATCCTGTAGTTATCCTTTTATTTTAGCAAAGCCCTTCAAGCCCCATTTTCGCTTTTGTGTCCCTGGCGGGAGGAGAATGGCGATTTCTTGCCGAAAAGACGTAAAAAATTGCCAATAAATGTTAATGAAGCGCATAAATGCGCGCTTTGCCTCTCGACGCGTCAGTTTCTGCTGCCTATTATTTAGGGCGGTGTCGTTTGGATGAATAAACAGAGGGGAGAGAAATGCGCGCAGCGTTTTGGGTGGGATGTGCCGCGTTATTATTGTCGGCTTGCAGTAGCGAGCCTGTTCAGCAGGCAACTGCGGCGCATGTTTCGCCAGGGATGAAAGCGGCGATGTCCAGCGCCGGCGAAGCGAATTGCGCTATGATTGGCGGTTCGCTTTCAGCGGCCCGGCAGCTTGATGGTTCAGTAATTGGTATGTGCGCGCTACCCAACGGCAAACGTTGTAGCGAACAGTCGCTTGCCGCCGGAAATTGCGGGAGTTATTAAGCGCGGCGTTTCGCCTGACGCGTATAACTTTTCACTTAATGGCTTAGTGCGCTAAATCCGCCAGTTTATACATTAGCGTTGTTTCTGCCGTCGCCAGCGTTAATTGGTTCGCAGTTAAATCGACCTGCGCGCCTTTGCTGAAGAGCTCGCTGAGGGTGCCGTCCAGCGCATTAAGCTGCGGATCGGCGCACATCATGCGGGTCATCGCTAAATTTTTCACTTTTAATTCGCCGTCCGACAGTTTTCCTTCGCCGGTGAATTGATTGCACATTTTGCCGGATACCGTCATGTCCTCGCCAAAGCTGAGCTCCGGGCCGGTGACCGTTTTACCGTTTACGCTTTCCAGAACAAAGCGGTGGTGCTCCAGTTGCTCGCGTTTGACGGACACTTTTCCACTGCTCACACACCCCGTCATTATGATGCTCAGGGCGACCAGCGTGACGATTTTCTTCATTGATATTCTCTGTAATCTGATAGTTAACACTGACTATAGTAATGATATGACCGGATAGATCTTCAGGGGTTATCCGAAAATGCTCCCCTGAGCGCAGGGGAGCGACAGGATTAGAACAGCGCGTTCGGGCAGGCTTCGCCCTTCTCAAGCTGGCTTAAGTTTTGTAACGTGGTTTCAGAGATGCTGATCAGCGCTTCTGCGGTCAGGAATGCCTGGTGCCCCGTAAACAGTACGTTATGGCAGGCCGACAGACGGCGGAAAACATCATCCTGGATAACATCGTTTGACTTATCTTCAAAGAACAGGTCGCGTTCGTTTTCATACACATCCATCCCCAGCGAGCCGATTTTCTGATTCTTCAGAGCTTCGATAGCCGCCTGGGAATCAATCAGCGCGCCACGACTGGTATTAATGACCATAACGCCATTTTTCATTTGATCGAATGCTGCATGGTTCAGCAAATGGTAGTTTTCCGGCGTGAGCGGGCAGTGCAGGGAAATGACATCCGATTCGGCAAACAACGTTTGCAGATCCACATACTCGACGCCGAGGTCAAGCGCGGCGGTGCTGGGATAGGGATCAAACGCCAGTAAACGCATTCCAAAGCCTTTCAGGATACGCAGCGCGGCGACGCCGATTTTACCGGTACCAATGACGCCAGCGGTTTTTCCGTGCATGGTAAAGCCGGTCAGTCCCTCAAGGGAAAAGTTAGCGTCACGGGTGCGTTGATAAGCGCGGTGAATACGGCGGTTCAATGTCATCATCATGCCAATCGCATGTTCAGCGACGGCTTCCGGAGAATAAGCCGGTACGCGCACCACCTGCAAACCGAGCTCTTTAGCGGCATCCAGGTCGACATTATTAAATCCGGCGCAACGCAGCGCGATGTATTTCACGCCGTGTTTTTTCAGCTCTTCCAGTACCGGTCGGCTCCCGTCGTCATTCACGAAGATACAAACTGCTTCACATCCGTTGGCGGTTTTCGCCGTTTTCTCGGTTAGCAGAAAATCAAAAAACTCCAGTTCAAAACCGAACGCTTCGTTCACTTGCTGTAGATATTTCTTGTCATACTGTTTGGTACTATAGACGGCGAGTTTCATATGACCTTCTCCAGTGATGTTAGAATCACACAAATATGCTTAAAATTATCTTACAAAAAATCAAAAATAATTGATAGTCATACATATAATGAATAATTTTAGGTTATCATTCTCCACAACGCCTCAAATAGCCGGAGGGCGCCCCTGCAACACGCAAAACGCATCACCCGCTTGCAACATGAACTATTAGGCTATGTACGGGCAATCATGCCAAAATAAAGAGATAGCCGACTGAATTTTTCGTTAAATCAGGAAATTAATGGCCCATGAAGGGTAAATATAAAGCCGCCCTTGCGCTACTGTTACTGCTGATTCTTGTCCCTCTGACGCTACTGATGACCCTCGGGCTGTGGGTTCCCACTCTGGCGGGAATTTGGCTACCCGTCGGTACCCGTATCGCTCTGGAACAAAGTCCACGCCTGACACGTCATGGGTTAGTGATTCCCGATCTTCGCTATCTGGTCAATGATTGTTCGTTAGCGCATATTACCCAGGCGGAACTGACGCATCCCAGCCGTTGGTTGCTGAATATTAAAAGCCTCAAACTGGATGCCGCGTGCCTGGCGAAACTGCCCGCTACGGAAGCTTCTCCCGCCGCGCCGCGTACGCTGGCGCAGTGGCAGTCAATGCTGCCCAATACCTGGATTAACATCGATAATGTCATTCTCGCGCCCTGGCCGGAATGGCAGGGCAAGCTGGCGATCTCCATGACGCCGGTCATTCAGCAGATACGTTATCAGGGCGAAAAAGTAAAATTTCAAGGGCAGCTACGCGGTCAGGCATTGACGGTGAGCCAACTGGAGATCGCCGCGCTGGCCAACCAGCCTCCCGTTAGCCTGGCGGGGGAGTTTATGTTGCCGCTGGTACCGGATGGCCTGCCGGTCAGCGGTCATGCGGCAGCGACCTTGCGTCTGCCGCAGGAGCCGTCGCTGGTGGATGCGGAACTGGAGTGGCGTGATAACGCCGGACAGCTCATCGTGATGGCGCGAGGTAATCCTGACCCGATTCTCGATCTCCCCTGGGCGGTAACGCGTCAGCGGCTTACCATCAGCGATGGCCGCTGGAACTGGCCATATCAGGGATTCCCCTTGAGCGGACGTCTGGCTTTTAATATCGATAACTGGCAAGCCGGGCCGGATAATGCGCGAGTCAGCGGACGCCTGAATATTCTGACCCAGGGCGATGCCGGTAAAGCGAACGCTGTACTGACTATCGGCCCGGGAAAACTCAGCATGGATAGCAGTGAGATGCCTCTACAGCTTACCGGCGAGGCTAAACAGAAGGATTTAATCTTTTATGCCGTATTGCCCGCTATGTTCCGCGGCAGTCTGGCCGATCCGCAGCTCACCTTTGCACCTGGCGCATTGCTACGCTCGCGCGGACGGGTGATTGATGCGTTAGATATTGATGAAATTCGTTGGCCGCTGGCGGGCGTTAAGGTGACGCCGCGCGGCGTTGATGGCCGATTACAGGCTATTTTACGGGCGCACGAAAATGAGATGGGCGATTTCGTTCTTCATCTTGATGGCCTGGCGAATGATTTTCTCCCTGATGCTGGTCGCTGGCGGTGGCGCTATTGGGGGCAAGGAAGCTTTACGCCAATGCGCGCCCGCTGGGATATTGCCGGACAGGGCGAATGGCATGATAACACCATCAGGTTGACCAGTTTGTCCACCGGTTTTGATCAGTTGCACTATGGCGCAATGACCGTCACATCGCCAAGACTGGCGCTGAATAAACCTATTGTCTGGGTTCGCGACGCCACAACGCCGTCGCTACAGGGCGCGCTGTCTCTGGAGGCGGGAAAAACCGTATTTACCAGCGGGAGCGTGCTGCCGCCTTCTACCATTAATTTTAGCGTTGAAGGGCGCGAGCCAACCCTGTTCCAGTTTAAAGGCGACCTTCGGGCGGGGGCGATAGGGCCGGTACGGCTGAATGGGCGCTGGGATGGCGAACGCCTTCGCGGACAGGCCTGGTGGCCGAAGCAGTCGCTTATCGTTTTCCAGCCGTTGCTTCCACCAGACTGGAAAATGACGCTGCGCGAAGGCTCACTGTATGCGCAGGTGGCTTTTTCCGCCGCACAGGGGCAGGGATTTGAAGCAGGTGGACACGGCGTGTTAAAAGGCGGCAGCGCCTGGATGCCGGATAACAAAATCAACGGCGTCGATTTCATTCTGCCATTTCGCTTCCACAACGGCGCGTGGCAATTGGGGACGCGCGGGCCCGTCTCGCTGCGTATCGCCGGGATAGTTAACCAGGTCACGGCGAAAAATATCACAGCTGATTTACAGGGCGGTTATCCCTGGAGCGAGTCGAATCCATTACTGCTAAGCGATGTCAGCGTAGACGTGCTGGGCGGTCAAATCATTATGAAACAGTTGCGAATGCCGCAGCACGACCCGGCGCTTTTGCGGGTGCAAAATATTTCATCCAGCGAATTGATTAGCGCCATAAATCCAAAGCAATTCGCCATGTCTGGTCCGGTCAGCGGCGCGCTGCCGCTGTGGCTGAACAATGAAAAATGGATAATCAAAGATGGCTGGCTTACGAATCCCGGGCCAATGACGTTGCGTATCGATAAAGATACTGCGGATGCGGTGGTGAAGGATAATGTTACGGCAGGCTCGGCGATTAACTGGCTACGTTATATGGAGATTACGCATTCGTGGACGAAAATTAACGTTGATAACCTGGGCGTACTAACGATGCAGGCGGCCATTACCGGTAAAAGCCGGGTAGATGGTAAAACCGCGATCGTTAACTTGAACTATACCCATGAAGAAAATGTGTTTACGCTGTGGCGCAGTTTGCGTTTTGGCGACAATTTACAGGCATGGCTTGAACAAAATACAGCGTTGCCGCAACCTCCTTGCCGGAAAGACAAGGACTGTGAGGATAAATAATGAAAATGAGTATTGCCATGCTGTCAGCGCTTGCGTCATTTATCGTGGTGGGCTGCACGCCACGTATTGAAGTCGCCGCGCCGGAACAGCCGATTACCATCAACATGAATGTAAAGATCGAGCATGAAATACATATCAAAGTCGATAAAGATGTTGAAGAACTCCTGAAATCACGCAGCGATCTATTCTGAGGCCATAATGAAAAAGTATTTAATGCTATGGGTGCTGACGCTGAGCTTGCTCACACCTTCTGTGTGGGCCTTAACCCTGGACGAAGCGCGCACGCAGGGCCGGGTCGGGGAAACGCTGAATGGCTATCTGGTGGCCTTAAAGAATGATGCCGAAACCCAGAAACTGGTGCTTGATATTAATCATGCCCGCCGCGCCAGTTATCAGCAGTTAGCGGATAGCAATCATCTTCCCGTGGACGAGGTGGCGAAGATGGCAGGGCAAAAACTGGTTGAGCGCGCCAGGCCGGGAGAATATGTCCAGGGAATTAATGGCAAATGGATGCGTAAATAACCGCTTCCCGACAATTTTTTTACCGCAAAATGCATTTTTATATGGGTAATTTCTGAATACGAAGGTCGTATTTACATTAGGCGAACCGGAAGGCTATTTCTATACTGTTGGCTGGTATCACTATTCGCGAGAGTAACCAGGTATGACGTCTGAAAAATTATCTGCTGCCTGCCATTGTGGCAGCGTCGTGTTTACCGTTCAACTTAGCGATGGCTTTCATACCGCCAGGCGCTGCAACTGTTCGTTTTGCCGGATGCGCGGAGCGGTGGCAGTGTCTGCGCCGCTATCGGGTATTAAAGTGCTAAAAGGGCAGGATAAGCTTACCGAATATCGCTTCAATACGGGCAAGGCGGTGCATTTTTTCTGTTCGGTATGCGGGATATATACTTTTCATCAGCGCCGATCCAATCCCGATCAATATGGGGTCAATGTGGCGTGCATCGAAAATGTGTCGCCTTTTGATTTCGCCTGCGTTGAAGTCAATGATGGGGTAACGCATCCCAGCGATGGCGGCAGTTGCGGCGTGGTAGGATATTTGCGCTACGAACCTAAGAAGTCACCTCCCGTCGAAACGGGAGGCAAAAATATTTAAGCGGCCACGACGCTGTCAATCGCGGCTTTTGCGTCGGCCTGGGCTTTAGCCGCCACTTCCGGCCCGTAGGCGATGCCTTCGGCAAAGACAAAATTCACGTCGGTAATACCGATAAAACCAAGGAACACTTTCAGGTAAGGTGCAATCAAATCCGTCGGGGTGTCTTTATGGATACCGCCGCGGCTGGAGAGAACCACCGCGCGTTTACCGGTTACCAGACCTTCCGGGCCTTTTTCGGTATAGCGGAAAGTGATACCGGCGCGGGCAATCAGATCAAAGTAGTTTTTCAGCTGCGTCGGGATATTGAAATTGTACATCGGCGCCGCAATAACGATGACGTCGTGGGCTTTCAGTTCAGCAATGAGTTCATCAGACAGCGCCAGAGCGTCCTGCTGACGTGGCGTTAAAGGCGCATCGCCCGGACGCATCGCGCCCACCAGCTCGCCATCCAGCACCGGAACAGGGTTGGCCGCCAGATCGCGGACAGTAATTTCATCTGCGACGTGTTTTTCGCGCCATTGTTCAATAAAATAGTCAGTCAACTGACCAGACTGAGAGTACCCTGCCAGAATACTGGATTTAAGAACTAATACCTTGCTCATGGGTGTTTCCTTTTATGTGTTTGAAGGGGCGAGCCCCGTTGCTTGTTGACACTTTATTCACAAATATGTCGCAGGGATAGCGCAATATATCGAACCCTTTGTTCGAAATTATTGAACAACACAAAAAAAGCCCCAATGTGGTACTCTATACCTATCATTTAAAACGATTTTAAACAGGCAGAATGCTGCCCAAGAGCTTTATGACTGAACAATCTATGTTGACGCTTCAGGTGTTACAGCAGCGGCTGGATGCACTGATGCTGCGCGACAAACAGCGCTTTTCGCGCCGCCTGCATGGCGTAAAGAAAGTAAAAAATCCTGATGCGCAACAGGCCATTTTCCAGACGATGGCGAAAGAAATTGAACAGGCTGCGACGCAGGTCGCTCTCCGCGAAGCGGCGCGCCCCTCAATCACTTATCCGCAAAATCTGCCTGTTAGCCAGAAGAAACAGGACATTCTGGAAGCGGTCCGCGATCATCAGGTGGTGATCGTGGCAGGGGAAACCGGTTCCGGTAAAACCACCCAGTTGCCGAAAATTTGTATGGAACTGGGACGCGGAATTAAAGGACTTATTGGACATACTCAACCGCGTCGTCTGGCGGCGCGCACCGTCGCTAACCGCATTGCCGAAGAGTTGCAAACGGAGCCTGGCGGCTGCATCGGCTATAAAGTTCGTTTCAGCGATCATGTCAGTAGCAACACCATGGTCAAACTGATGACGGACGGTATCCTGCTGGCGGAAATCCAGCAGGACAGGCTATTGATGCAGTATGACACCATCATTATTGATGAAGCGCATGAACGCAGCCTGAATATTGACTTCTTGCTCGGCTATCTGAAAGAGCTTCTGCCGCGTCGCCCCGATCTGAAAGTGATTATTACCTCTGCGACCATCGACCCGGAACGCTTCTCGTGCCACTTTAATAACGCGCCGATTATCGAAGTCTCTGGCCGAACGTATCCCGTAGAAGTTCGTTATCGCCCCATCGTGGAAGAGGCTGACGACACTGAACGCGATCAGCTACAGGCAATTTTCGACGCTGTTGATGAACTGGGGCGTGAAAGTCCCGGCGATATCCTGATTTTTATGAGCGGAGAGCGGGAAATCCGCGATACCGCCGACGCCCTGAACAAGCTGAACTTACGGCATACCGAAGTGTTGCCGCTGTATGCACGCTTGTCGAACAGCGAACAGAACCGCGTTTTCCAGTCGCACAGCGGACGCCGTATCGTGCTGGCGACTAACGTGGCGGAAACGTCGCTGACGGTGCCGGGTATCAAGTATGTGATCGATCCTGGCACTGCGCGCATCAGCCGCTACAGCTACCGCACTAAAGTGCAGCGCCTGCCGATTGAACCGATCTCACAGGCTTCCGCCAACCAGCGTAAAGGGCGTTGCGGGCGCGTATCGGAAGGGATCTGCATTCGTCTGTATTCGGAAGATGACTTTTTGTCACGTCCGGAATTTACCGACCCGGAAATTCTACGTACCAACCTGGCGTCGGTTATTTTGCAGATGACCGCCCTGGGGCTGGGTGACATCGCTGCCTTCCCGTTTGTCGAAGCGCCGGATAAGCGCAATATTCAGGATGGCGTGCGTTTGTTGGAAGAGCTGGGGGCGATTACCGCCGACGAACAGCAAACGGCATATAAGCTGACGCCGCTGGGCCGACAATTATCCCAGTTGCCGGTCGACCCGCGCCTGGCGCGTATGGTTCTGGAAGCGCAAAAGCATGGCTGTGTGCGCGAAGCGATGATCATTACTTCCGCACTCTCTATTCAGGATCCGCGCGAGCGCCCAGTGGACAAGCAGCAGGCTTCCGATGAGAAACACCGGCGCTTCCATGATAAGGAATCCGATTTTCTGGCGTTTGTTAACCTGTGGAATTACCTCGGCGAGCAACAAAAGGCCCTGTCGTCGAATCAATTCCGCCGTCTGTGTCGCACCGACTATCTGAACTATTTACGCGTGCGTGAGTGGCAGGATATCTATACCCAACTGCGTCAGGTGGTAAAAGAGCTGGGGATTCCGGTAAACAGCGAACCCGCAGAGTACCGGGAAATTCACGTTGCGTTGTTAACGGGGTTGTTGTCGCATATCGGGATGAAAGATGCCGATAAACAAGAGTACACCGGCGCGCGTAACGCCCGATTCTCTATTTTCCCCGGTTCCGGTTTATTCAAAAAACCGCCGAAATGGACAATGGTCGCAGAACTGGTGGAGACCAGCCGCCTGTGGGGGCGCATCGCTGCCCGCATTGAGCCAGAATGGGTGGAACCGGTAGCCCAGCACCTGATTAAACGTTCATATAGCGAACCGCACTGGGAGCGGGCGCAAGGCGCGGTGATGGCGACGGAAAAGGTTACTGTCTACGGTCTGCCGATTGTCGCCGCGCGCAAGGTGAATTACAGCCAGATTGACCCGGCGTTGTGTCGCGAGTTGTTCATCCGCCATGCGCTGGTGGAGGGGGACTGGCAAACCCGTCACGCCTTCTTCCGTGAGAATCTAAAATTGCGTGCGGAAGTCGAGGAACTTGAGCACAAATCTCGCCGCCGCGATATCCTGGTGGATGACGATACCCTGTTTGAGTTTTATGACCAGCGTATTAGCCATGACGTTATTTCCGCCCGCCACTTTGATAGTTGGTGGAAAAAAATAAGCCGCGAGACGCCGGATCTGCTCAACTTTGAAAAAAGTATGCTGATTAAAGAAGGCGCGGAAAAAATCAGCAAACTGGATTACCCGAACTTCTGGCACCAGGGCAATCTCAAGCTGCGTTTGAGCTATCAGTTTGAACCGGGCGCGGATGCTGACGGCGTGACCGTCCATATTCCGTTGCCGCTACTTAACCAGGTTGACGAGAGCGGTTTTGAATGGCAGATCCCGGGGCTGCGCCGTGAATTAGTGATTGCGCTGATTAAATCGTTGCCAAAACCGGTACGTCGCAACTTTGTTCCGGCGCCAAACTATGCTGAAGCTTTTTTAGGTCGCGTAACGCCGCTGGAGCTGCCGCTGCTGGACGCTCTGGAGCGTGAACTGCGCCGGATGACCGGCGTCACGGTCGACCGGGAGGACTGGCATTGGGATCAGGTGCCCGAGCATCTGAAAATCACGTTTCGCGTGGTGAATGACAAAAACAAGAAACTGCAGGAAGGGCGTTCGCTCGCCGAGCTTAAAAATGCGCTGAAAGGCAAAGTGCAGGAGACGCTCTCGGCGGTGGCGGATGACGGCATCGAGCAGAGCGGGCTGCATATCTGGAGTTTCGGCGAGCTGCCGGAAAGCTACGAACAGAAACGCGGTAATTATAAAGTGAAGGCGTGGCCGGCGTTAGTGGATGAGCGTGACAGCGTCGCTATCAAATTGTTTGATAATCCGCTGGAACAACAACAGGCGATGTGGTGCGGTTTACGCCGTCTGCTGTTGCTCAATATTCCTTCACCGATTAAGTATCTGCATGAGAAATTGCCGAATAAAGCCAAGCTGGGGCTGTACTTTAACCCGTACGGCAAAGTACTGGAGTTGATTGATGACTGTATTGCCTGCGGGGTAGATAAACTGATAGATGCCAACGGCGGGCCGGTGTGGAGCGAAGCAGGTTTCACCGCGCTGCACGAAAAGGTACGCGCCGAGCTGAATGATACTGTGGTGGATATCGCGAAGCAGGTTGAGCGGATCCTGACGACCGTATTCAATATCAATAAGCGTCTGAAAGGGCGGGTGGATATGAGCATGGCGTTGGGGCTTTCCGATATCAAGGCGCAGATGAGCGGTCTGGTATACCGTGGTTTTGTGACTGGCAACGGCTTTAAACGTCTCGGCGATACGCTGCGTTATCTGCAGGCAATTGAAAAGCGGCTGGAGAAACTGGCTGTCGATCCGCACCGCGATCGGGCGCAAATGCTGAAAGTCGAAAGCGTCCAGCAGGCGTGGCAACAATGGATAAATAAACTGCCTCCAGCGCGTCGCGAAGATGATGATGTTAAAGAGATCCGTTGGATGATTGAAGAACTGCGTGTCAGTTATTTCGCCCAACAGCTCGGTACGCCTTATCCTATTTCCGATAAGCGTATTTTACAGGCCATGGATCAGATTACGGCCTAAAAAGCCAGGCGACGATGTCTTTCAAAGAGATCCGGTACAAGTTCGGAACAAAAAGGAGGAATTATGAATACAACGCCATTTCCGGCGCTCTCTGCGGAAACATTGCTGGCGGTGAATACCGTCGGGCAGTGGCTGGCGCAAAATGATTTTTCCGGCGAACAACCTTATTCGTCGGATTGCGTCGTCCTGGCGGGCAATGCGGTGATCCCCACTATCGACGCGGCCTGTCGCATCGCCAAAGCGCAAGGCGTTCCTTTACTGATTAGCGGCGGTATAGGTCATTCAACGCCGTTTTTGTACGCCGTGATTGCCCGGCATCCGCGCTACCATACTATTCGCACAACCGGACGCGCTGAAGCCGCGATCCTCGCGGATATCGCGAACCAGTTCTGGCATATTCCGGCTGAGAAAATTTGGCTGGAAGATCGGTCGACTAATTGCGGCGAAAATGCCCGTTTCTCCTGCGCACTGATCCGTCAGGCGAAAGAAAACATTAACACGGCTATCGTTGTGCAAGACCCCACCATGCAGCGGCGCACTATCGCGGCGTTTCGGCGCGTGACAAACGACGACACCGATGCGCCGCGCTGGCTGAGTTTTCCTGGTTTTGTTCCGGTACTGCGCCACCTTAACGGAGGTACACGTTTTGCCAACGTTGAAGAGGGCATCTGGACGGTGGAGCGTTATCTGTCTCTGATTGCCGGCGAGCTGCCACGTTTGCGTGACGATGAAACAGGGTATGGACCGCGTGGTAAAGATTTTATCATTCACGTTGATATCCCACGCGATATTGAAAAGGCATGGCAGGTATTGCAGGCAGATACGACGCTGCGCAGTGCGTTAGAACAGAGAGCTTTACGCTAAAAATCGCCCGTTTGCGAGGGTGAACGGGCAAGTGCGACCACCATTTCATAAATTTGATGAATTATTTATAAAAGCTGGTTATGTTGTCGCTTTACGGTTTTCATTCAGGACGCGCTATGGGCAATAAGTATTCCGGCCTGCAAATTGGTATTCACTGGTTAGTCTTTTTTCTGGTTATTGTGGCTTACGCCGCGATGGAGCTACGCGGTTTTGCGCCGCGTAGTTATCGGCCCTGGTTTAATATGACGCATGTTTCATGTGGCATCACTATTTTGCTTTTAATGGTGGCGCGCTTGATTATTCGGCTGAAATATCCCACGCCGCCCATTGTTCCTCGTCCAAAACCGATGATGACCGGAATGGCGCATTTGGGACATCTGGTGATTTACCTGTTATTTATCGCGCTGCCTGTTATTGGTCTGGTCATGATGTATAACCGCGGCAATCCCTGGGTCGCATTTGGCATTACTATGCCGCATGCCGCCGAAGCTAACTTTGAACGTGTAGATATGCTGAAATCCTGGCACGTCACGCTGGCGAATCTGGGCTATTTTGTTATTGGACTTCATGCCATCGCTGCTTTGATGCATCACTATTTCTGGAAAGACAATACGCTGTTACGGATGATGCCGCGTAAGCGTAACTGACCGTCCTGTATGACGTTTGCTACAGGCGGGGTTAACTGCTTCAGGCAAACAAGGCATCTATCAGAGGGGATGGCGTATTCCATACAGAAAACGCCTGCGTCTAACCAGGACCCGTGACGCAGGCGAAGGAGGACGGGTCTACATCGGAAGCGGGTATTATACTTATTTGTATGACAAATAAAATAAGCAATTGCTATTCCGTAATCCAATGTTTAATCAACGGGTTAAACCCACATGATCGCGCTGCCGACCGCTCGGAACTGCCTGTACTTACGATGAGCGTGGCGTAGTGGCGGAAAATAGCGCAACGGCGCCATGTTGCTCCAAAGTCACCTTAGCGAAATGTTCGTCCAACACGCTGCGTAACGTATCGGCTGAATCATTGGTATTACTGAATATTCCTTTCTTGTTATAAACAGCCATTAATTTCTTACCAAAAGCATTGTGAGGAACCTCTTTGCCCAGAATCGTGGCGCCAAAAAGTGTGCCGCCGGGTTTAAGCGCCATACCGGCATTTTTAATTGCCTTCGCTTTTGTTGTCATCTCACCGGGTAAGCAGTGCAGAAGATAGTACATCGAAACGGAATCGAAGCGCCCGTGCCAGTCCGCCGGGAACGTGTCGAAAACATCGTGTTGTAGTGTGGCGCGGATTTTCGTATTACCCACTCGGCTGGCGGCTATTTTCAGGCTATCCGGATTTAAATCCATCAGCGAAATGGCATGAGTCGCAGGTGCATGTTTCAGGTAATAACCTGTACCTACGCCAATATCCAGGTGAGTCTCGCCCATGTGATGCAGGAAGAAAGGAAGTAGTCGCGTATCAGTAGGACACTTCCAGGCATATTTGTTTGAGATATTGAGTACCCACCAGTCATATAAGCTAAGCGTGAATGGGTTATAGACTTTTGCGCCTGATTGTTGTGTATGCTTCATTGTTCTCTCACTAAATAATTTCGCGCTGGAATTAAAACAACGAAGCAATCGTTAGGCAAGCATTAATCAGGTGAGTGAGTAATTTAATGCGACGAATAAAGGCGATATTATGAATTAAGCGGTTATCTTAAAGAAGATAGAGGATAATAATAGCTGATAAATGAATTGGACAGTCATATTGTTATAAGTTGATAATTAATAATCGTTAATATAAATATATTAAGCCTTATGATAATAGCAATGCAATTAAATGCATGAGGAACAATATTTATTCATACACATAAAGCGATTATTGCACATTAATTGATATTTTAAATGTTACGCTGAGATAGCCATCTTTATTTAATATCACCTACCTGGAGGCGATATGATTGAGGTTTTTGAAGCGTTTGGCTGGACCTTACTTTTAGGCGGTCTGGCAGTGGCAGTACTGTTTATCACTGCACTGGATAGAAAACGGTAATCATTGCATTTGACGCGCCTGTTGAGTTGGTATTACAAATAATTGTACCTGAAATCTACCACTTCTGAATTTTGCGATATTTTGCCATTCTGACGGCAAGGGGTAATCCTGACTAAAGTTACCGCCGCTTACCAACCAGACACGATGGTAACTTTTTGAAAGCGTTGTCAGAGTATCAATATATGTCTGATCGGCTTGCGCATAAAACAGTGAACCAAAGCCATAGGCATTCGGTCTGCCTGATGTTCCGTGTGCGTTAGGCGGTGTATAAAGAAACGTACGATAATCTCGCTTATTATAATACACATAACTTAAATAATCGAACATTTTACTGACTACCACGGCATCATTAGGCTGGTGACGGGTATTAATATAGTTTACCAGTGGTTTAAACTCGTCTATGTGCTCAGGGTTATTATGATAGAAACCATAGCCGAATAATAAGGTGAATAAGATAAAACAGAAGCCACAAACCGCTTTTTTTGCGCGGGTAAGTAATACCGCGAGCAGGGGGGGAATGCTCAGCGATGAGAAGAAAAAATAACGATCGATAAATAACGGCATCCACCAGGAAATGATAAAGACCAGTATTACAGGGATGACCAGATTACAAAATAATATCAGCTGATATCTTTCATATTCTCCGTTGCATAAAGATATTCGCCCCACAGTACCGATAAAACCTCCCACAGCCAGCCACAGAATGAACGACGGAAAACCCTGTCCGTTGTTTCCGGTAAAAAAATGCCAGTACATCGCAGGCAGGTCACGCCATGTTACGGGGGGAATCCAACCGATATCATTACCGGCTCTCAACTGCGCCAGATGAGTCAGTAAATTAAACAATACGGGCAACCAGGGGAGATAAGCGACAGCAATCGCCAGGTTAGCAAACCACCAGCCAGGAAGTTTAAGGTAGCAGGCCGTTTTATGGCTTTGGCAGGATAATATTGTTACTGCGATCCAGTGGGCAATAAGTGTAAATAGGGTGAAATAATGGGTGTAAAAGCTGAACGTCATAAGTAAAGCATACGCGACAAGATAGCGATTATGGGTGGGTGTTTTTATCCACATCATCAATGCTAACGCGGCAGCGAGCGTTAGCATTCCCATTAACGCGTACATGCGCGTTTCTTGACTGTAATGAACTGCCATCGGCATCAGGGCGGCGAACCATCCCGCCAATAAGGCTGTACGCTCATTTGCCAGCCATCGCGTAAGCGCGATAACCAGCACAACTGTCAGGATCCCAAAGAGTAGACTGAGAGAGCGTACCGCTGCAATGCTATCACCCCATAATATCATCCAGTCATGCAGTAACAGATAATAAAGCGGGGGATGCACGTCAAAAGCGGCACGGAAGAGCAGATTATCTACGCTATGTCGACTAATCAGCACGCTGGACGCTTCGTCACACCAAAGGTAGCGGTCAGTTAAAAACAGCGACCGTATAAGGACGGAGAATATAACAATGAGACAAACATGATATTTATACTTTATTTTTCTTAACCCATCGCCGGGCTGCCATATGGATAGTTGTGGTAGCGCCATAATATCCTCAATGGAGTAAGACTTAGACCAGAATGGACACCTACAGCAATAATGAAGGTTAAAATCTTAACCAACACTAAATAAAAATAACTTTGATAATGTCAGCGGTGAATTAATCAGAATAGTGCAGTGCAACTCAGTAATCCTGACCGTAATGGCGAAGCAGTCTATGCTCTAAAAACCGGGTCAAACCGACGATAAAGGTAACGCCAATAAGATACACTATGGCGGCAAAAAGGTAAGCATGGAAGAATTTAAAGCTAGTTGCAGCAACCTCCTGAATTCGCGCGAAAAACTCAGTATATTGGATAAGAAAAACGATGGTGCTGTCTTTAAGGTTATTAATCACCTGATTCGTTAAGGCTGGAATGGAAGACAGCAATACCTGAGGCAGTATAATCCACAAAAAGACCTGCCGTTTGTTCAACCCCTGAACGACTGCTGCCTCCGTTTCATATTTATTCAATGCGTTATAGGCCGTTGTCATGTACGCGGCATTATATGCGCCGACATTCAAGGTAAAACCTGTAACCGCCACGGTAAAAGAGGACAGGTGAATGCCAGATTGAGGTAAACCATAATAGATAACAAACAGAATAAGAATGAGTGGCGTGCCGATAAAAAAATCCATGTACAGTCGAGTTATGGCTTTTACCACGGGGCGATGGCTCAGGCTCAGAAAGAAAATAATAATTCCCCACAAAAAACCGGTGATGGAAACAATCAGCGCAAGTTTACAGGTTTCTTTAATACCGTCCACAACAAGTGGCAGTTGTTCAGTCAGGTCATTAAAGAAGAGAGACCAGCCAGCGATCATCGTTGTGCCTCGCTAAAAAAACAGTGGATATCTGGATCCGTTTCTCGTAAGGCAAGATCGGTAAAAGCGCCTTCTGCACGAATCTTGCCATGATTAAGAAACGTTACGTTATCGCTTAGTAATCTGGCGAGGCGAATATCATGAGTGACGCATAATATAGTGACGCCATTGTCGTGAAGTTGCTTAATCAACATTCCGACTTCACGAGTCATGAGCGGATCAAGCGCAGACGTCGGCTCATCAAAAATAATGAGTTCTGGGTCGGTGACCATTGTTCGGGCCAGGGCGACGCGCTGCTGCTGGCCGCCCGATAATTGCGAAGGGTATTTCGCGCTATGCGAGGCCATATCAAGTTTTTGTAGCTCATGTAAGGCTTTCTCCCGGGCTAGTTGTCCCGGCATGCCAAACACTTTACATAGGGCAAGGGTAATGTTATCCATAACGTTAAGATGGCGATACAAAGCGTAATTCTGGAAGACACAACCGACTTTTTTTCTGAACTCAAGAACAGTAAATTCCTTGTCATAAATATTTCTCCCGTGAAAATAAATATCACCATAATCAGGCTCTTCTAATCGAAGCAGACAGCGTAAAATCGTCGTTTTTCCACAACCCGATGGCCCCATTACTACTTTCATGTCTCCCGATTGAATTTTCAGACTAACCGTATCAAGAACCTTTTTTCCTGAATATTCCTTACTTATCTCTTTTAGTTCCAGTAAAGCCATGAGTATCACCTCTATTTTTATGCTTCAACTGATGCGATATTTTTTCTCAAACACTCCGGCCAGAAGAGTAAAAACTTTATAAATAATGAAATATAATACCCCGGCAAGAGTATAGATCTGTACCCCGTTCAGCGTGATGGCTGTCAGTGACATTGCCTGCTTCGTTATTTCAGCGATACCTACAGTATAAGCAAAGGGCGTCGCTTTTAATACAGAAGAAAACTCATTGATAATACCGGGCACAGAAAATCGCAACATCTGTGGTAGTTCAATATTTATTATAACCTGTAATTGACGCATTCCTGCTACTTTCGCTACCGTAATTTCGTATGGCTCAACTAATTTAAGCGCCCCTCTGAACACCTCGGCAAGATAGCTCCCGCTGATTAAACCGACGCTGAGGTTCATGGCCACCAGAGGTGAAACATATATGCCAATCGATGGCAATCCAAAATAAACAAGAAAAACAGCAATAAGTATTGGAATTCCCCGAAGAATAAAGACCAGTACGTCGAGTATCTTCTGTAGTGGAAGGGGGGATAGTCGCCGTAATACGGCGACTGTAAGCCCGAACAAAAACGCTGAAAGAAAACAGGTAAATGTTACAAGCAGCGTATTACCAATCCCTTCCAATAGGAAATAAAAGATAGCCAGCATATTACCTGATGACATAGCTTACTATTTCATCCAGTTATCGATGATGTCAGATATTTTTTGTGGCCCTTGCTCTTTAAGCCATAAGTTAAAATCATCGCGCACGGGAGAGCCTTTCTTAAAGGCAATGCCAAGCTGATCAACATTCTTGAAAACATAACGGCTTTCTATCGGCATCTTTTTCTTATTTTTGAAGGTAAAATAAACCGGCTCTTCTATAAAAGCCAGATCAAGATTGCCATTTTTTAGATCAGCCATCGTCTCATTATAGGTTGGATACAATTTTACTTTACTTAACGAGTAGTATCCTTTGGGCTCCAGATCGTTTTTGATAAGGTCGGAGTAAGCCATTCCTCGAGGGTATCCAATAGAATATTGATTTAATTCATTGAGGTTATTGAGCGTTATTTTATGATTGGCCATACTGACCAGATAAAAAGAGTTGATGTAATAAGGTTCAGAAAAATCAATAACTTTCTTACGTTTATCTGTGATTGAAATTCCCGAAAATGCGACATCTGCTTGACCACTCGCCACTGCGCCAAGCATTCCATCCCAGGCATATTCGGTGATGTTTAGCTTACAATGCCGTGACTGACAGTAAGACGAAAAAAGCTCCAGATCTATCCCCTGTAATTTGCCATCAGCACTTTTAAATAACATAGGGGGAGAGGCCGGTGATACTGCGACATTGAGTGTTCTCCCTTCAACGATGCTATCAGCAAAAGCTGAAGACGACATTATTCCCAACACTATCATCGATAAGCCAATTTTTTTGGATAACATGCTATCTATTTCCTGTGGTAAGGTAATGCGTATTATAAATTAAGCATTAGGGCGTGAACCTGACATTTGCAGGCGTAAAGTACTTAACGTTATGTATTCCATCGCTGTTAACTAATTTAATCAGGAGGTTTGACAGGAATCATCAAAGGGAATGGATTGAATATACCATGAGATATCAACTGGATATGAGTGCAGCGGCCCCATGAAAGGTGAAAATGTAAAGATACCATAGACATTAGTATACTGGACATAGTTTATGCTCCATTTACGCATACATATTTACATGATAAGCAGATAAATGCTTCAGTGACGGTGTATTTAATGTCTCTAAGTATCATCTTACCACTCTATCCAGGGCCAATATAAAGACTTATCTTTGCTTGTCAAATACATTTTCTGAGCTAAGTTGATTTGCGTGCTATCTATATTTGCAAGCATATAAATTATTTATCCTATGAACAAACGACAACAGATCAGGAGTTCTGACGATGTTGTTATGTTTATCAAAACGTTAACTTGTTTTAATCGATAATAATCTTAATTCAGAAATATCTTAATATATGCGGTTGTCGAGATAAAATTCTCAAATTAACATCGTACATCTTATGTAATAAATATAAATACGATAAATAAATCCAAAACTGAGACTGCCAACCGGATAACAAACAGCAATAAAGAGGGTTCTCCATTAAGTTATCCTGGCAATGGTTAAGGTGGTAACATTTTCGGTGGCTTTACCCATTTTAATCGTGTTCACAACACGTTAATTACCTTATGATTACCATGGTAATTAAAAATGAATCCTCGATGACTCGATGACTCGATGACTCGTTGGCTGAATGAAAAGAAAATTCTGCATCACATAGGCGCATGTATCGCGTATAATGGGCTCCGATGTCCCTAATCATTGCTATGACATAATAATATGTATCTTAACCGCTTTTGTTATTTACTCCTGATCTCCGCTGCGGTCGGAAGCATTTTTACATCGCATCCCGTCGCGATGTGGTTCCTGCTCGCCAATGTGCTAACGCTGGCGATCTACGGTGTAGATAAAACGGCGGCACGTAAAACCTGGCGCAGAGTGCCGGAATCCACTTTGTTGGTGTTTGGGGTTGTCGGTGGGTGGCCTGGTGCGATTGTTGGTCAACAACTCTTCCGTCATAAAACGCAAAAGCAGCCATTCAAAACCTACTTTATCGTCAGTGTGATAGTGAGTATTGTAGTTACGGTGGCGATCTATCGACTCTATCCATTTTTGTCCTACTGAACATAGAGTATGGATCACTTATTGACCAACCGGCAGCAAAGACAACCTCATATTTTCATGCCACCGGCACTATGATATTGAGCGGTGTTTTGCTCAAGGCGTACCGCAGCCGATGGAACATTATTCAGTGGAATAATGATGAGCTATAAAACTTTCTAACATTGTGGCAAAACAATGATGGACTTCCTGGGTTGGATGGACAAAGTCATTGAAGACGTATTGCGGACATATATCCAGCTGAGGGTCTTTAGCCCCGGGAAGATGTACATAGCCGTGGTGAGTATAAGGGTTTTCCGTATCATAACCAATATTACTGGCCACCTCCATTATCATCTTAAATGCATCGGCAGTCTCGAAATAGCATATTTTGTGCTGGGGGTATTTTTCTTTTAGTTCTTCAACATTAGTTTTTAACAGGGCATTGTGAGCGGTGCTTTCATCCTTAAGTTTTCTTTTTTCATCAGATTGTTTGCCATAGGGCGTCAAAGACAAATCGGGAATCCCCATGACTAAAATATTATTAACTCCACCGGAAATTATTTTTTCAATATCATCAATTTGTTGCTCAACGACCATCATTACATTATCTTTGTGTAGTGTCATATAGTCATTAGCCCCCAATAAAAATATCGCCAGGTCCTGGTGGGAAGGGGTGTAAGATGCGACTTGTCTGTCCGTATTTGATACAAAGTCACCGAGGCAATTAAAGCAGGAATAGCTTGCCGATGTACTTCCCCCTTCAGCAAAATTAAGCATCTCTTTACCTAAGAAGTGTGGAGATGATAAAAACTCAGTCCAGGTAAATCCATTAGTAAACCTTCCGCCAAAGTATTGACCATAGGAGGGTAAAATATGATGTGTTTTTTCAAACATACGCCCCATGGAGTCAGATAAACTGTCGCCAAAAAATACCAGTCTGGTAATATCACCTAAAGAAATATTTTTTGGCTTGGGATGTAATTTATTGATTTCTTTGGCAAGACCAAAAGCTTCCGGATGACATTCAACCTCAATAGATAAAATATTTTCACCATTATCATCTTTAATAATCAACTTATCGGCCTGTTCCTGTGATTCTATAATAAATTGTTCTTTACATCCCTGAGACGCTAAGGCTCGAAGTTTGATGTAGGCTCCGCGAACTTGTACCGGTGTTAGATTCAGTTCCTGATAGTGGTAAAGTTTAAAGATACATTCGAGCGCTTCTGCATGGTAGGTGGTGAAGAAATATGCTTTGATTTTCTCCCATAAACTTAATTCCGGAGGGCGTGCGCTTTCTTTTATCACATTAAATCTTTCAGTACTGATAGATGATGTGAAATAACCCTGTCCAACACTCAATGGCATAGTGTCCTCCTTACTAATTAATCACGCTTTAGCAAAACATTAATTAACAAATATTAGCAAGAAAAGTAATCAGGTAAATGGTGTATATAGAATTGCGCTTCTTTAACAGTTTGTCGCCGCCAATAAAATACATGCAATATTTATTATTTTTCAACGAAGTAAATATATCATCAACAACGTGAGGTTAATGTCGGGTACATATTATCTGACTGCTATCATTATTGACTGTGCGTCTGGTTAAGGCAAAGCTCTAAAAAAAGTAGCCACTCCTGATTTTAGTGTGCTGGCGTGGGTATGAGCTGGCTTGATACTCAGGAAAATTAAGTAAACTTATCATCCAGCTATTATTTCCAAGGGGGGGGTATATAACGTGTTGATTTCTATTTTCATATTAAATATTTCTTAAGTGAGTTAACTATAATGAGTGATGATTCAATTATTAAAAACTCTTCAATGCTTTTGGCCTATTTAGGTGGTCTGGGATGGGGGAGCGCCTATTTTTATGGCTGGGGCGTCTCCGCGTACTATGGTTTCCCGTGGTGGTATGTAGGCGTCGGCCCTGACAACATTGCCCGAAGTCTATTCCATGCGATTAGCCTGATGGCTATATTCATAATAGCATGGGGAGTGGGTATTCTATTGTTTTTTCTAGTAAAGCAAAAAGCACGTATCCACGACCTTAGCTTCTTACGCCTTTTTTTGGCAGCGGTTTTGTTCTTTATTCCAATTGTTATCGAGTTTTCTCTCTTAACAGAATCGTTTTTGTGGGAGCTTTTTTTTATCATTTTACTGGTGGCTTTATGCTTATCGGTGGGGATGCGTTTTTATAGTAAATTGATGCCAGTGATTTGTTTTACGCAACTCAGTTGGGTGCGAAGGCATTGTTTCACTATAGTTATGCTTGGTTTTATTATATATTTTTTTATATTTTCTTTTTTTGTTGGGATCTATAAGCCACAATTAAAGAAAGAATACGAAATGATATTGTATGATGGAGGCTGGTACTACGTCCTGGCCAGATATCATGATAGTTTTATTTTGTCGAAATCCTTTACTAAAAATAACAATAGATTTATTATTTTTAGACCAGAAGATGGGCACTCTTATGAGATTACTCTGGTAAAAGTCAGGCTTTAATAAAATACTGGTTGGCAAGAGCGTGAAATGACGCCAGAGCTTCCCATAGCAGCGACTGAGGAAAGAACTGAGCGCCCATATCTGTAAGCTGTGGAATAGCAATGCCGGGAAGGGCATGGCATGACACTTTATCTGACATTACCATTTGAGTGACAGGTTAGCAGATGTTTCAGGCCAAACCCAAGTTGAATTGGACCGCTCAGAAGCCGATTACCTACATAACAAATATTGGCCGCAAGCTTATGCTGTGGGCGAAATATACGACCGCTATTAGCCAGACTGGCTGTTAACTTATTTACCTTCCCATAGTAACCTATAACAGGGCTTCCTGAGGCATTGGCTAGCATCTGTGCATTGGAAAAACAGCTTCCATTTGCACTATAGCAACTTATAAAGTTTATTGCCTCATGAGAGTTGCTAATATGGTGGATTGATTTTGAAAGTAATGATGACTGACTTGCCCCGGAACCGTACCGATTTTCATGTTGAACAACAAAAGGAGCACCATGTTTACAAATCGAAATAGGCATGGATTATTACCTGAGATTGATTTCAAATTAACAATAATGATGACGCTTTTGGGTATTAAAAATCTTTCAAATAACGCTCATTTGATTTTTTGTCCACATTGACTAAGCCTGGAAAGACACAGGGTTGAGATATTTCTGCTACCCGTCGGCGGTGTATCGCAGTTGTGATGTTACGTTCTTACAAGACTGACATCTGCATATCATAACCTTTATTCATTACCACCTGGTGAGTAAGTAAAAACTATTGAGCAAATATTTACTTCTGGGTAATGGGACTGGATTCACACGGCATTACCTCTGTGCCCCAGTCGGGCAGAACATTGCAGCTTAGAAAGGAAGCTTTGGCGTTTATTGTCTGTGGCCAGAAAAAGTTCCCGTAAGCTGAATATGCTGAATGTGAACTGATTCTTGATGGCCTATGCCGACAAGTTATAAGAGGTTGATTTTTATAGTGTGTTTAATTTTACAATTACGTAAAAATTCTGATAGTATACCCCCCTATAGTATATGGAGGTCGAATGCCGCATTCACCTGAAGATAAAAAACGTATCCTTACCCGTGTTCGTCGCATACGCGGGCAGGTCGAAGCGCTGGAGCGGGCGCTTGAGTCTGGCGAACCTTGTCTGGCGATTCTGCAACAGATTGCCGCCGTGCGCGGCGCGTCTAATGGCCTGATGAGTGAAATGGTTGAAATCCATCTGAAAGATGAGCTGGTCAGCGGGGAAACTACGCCAGATCAGCGCGCGGTTCGGATGGCGGAAATCGGTCATCTTCTTCGCGCTTATCTAAAATAACAATTTCCCTCACCGTAACAGGAAGAGATATATGAAATCACGTGCAGCAGTTGCTTTTGGTCCCGGTCAGCCGTTAAAAATTGTCGAGATTGACGTTGCGCCGCCGAAAAAAGGCGAAGTTCTGGTCAAAATCACTCATACCGGCGTTTGCCATACCGATGCTTTTACCCTTTCCGGCGATGATCCGGAAGGCGTATTCCCGGCAGTCCTGGGTCACGAAGGCGGCGGCGTGGTAGTTGAGGTCGGCGAGGGGGTCACCAGCCTGAAACCCGGCGACCATGTTATTCCACTGTATACGGCGGAATGCGGCGAGTGTAAGTTCTGTAAGTCCGGTAAAACTAACCTTTGTCAGGCCGTACGCGCCACTCAGGGAAAAGGGCTGATGCCGGATGGCACTACCCGCTTTTCTTATAACGGCGAACCCGTTTATCACTATATGGGAACCAGCACGTTCAGCGAATATACCGTTTGCGCGGAAATTTCTCTGGCGAAAGTGAACCCGCAGGCGCCGCTGGATAAAGTGTGTCTGTTGGGCTGTGGCGTGACGACGGGTATTGGCGCCGTCCATAACACCGCTAAAGTGAAAGCGGGCGACACCGTTGCCGTTTTTGGTTTAGGCGGTATTGGGCTGGCGGTTATTCAGGGCGCGGTTCAGGCTAAAGCCGGGCGTATTTTAGCTGTCGACACGAATCCGGAAAAATTTACGCTGGCGGGCGAAATGGGGGCCACGGACTTTATTAATCCGAATGATTACGACAAACCGATCCAGGACGTTATTGTTGAGCTTACTGATGGCGGCGTAGATTTCAGTTTTGAATGTATCGGCAACGTTAACGTGATGCGAGCAGCGCTGGAATGTTGTCATAAAGGCTGGGGCGAAAGCATTATTATTGGCGTAGCGGGGGCAGGGCAGGAAATCAAAACCCGTCCCTTCCAGCTAGTGACCGGTCGCGTCTGGCGTGGCTCCGCTTTTGGCGGCGTGAAAGGGCGCACGCAGCTGCCAGGGATGGTAGAAGATGCGATGAACGGTAAAATCCGTTTAGATCCTTTTATTACTCACCGCCTGCCGCTGGAGCAGATTAACGATGCCTTTGAACTGATGCATCAGGGTAAATCCATCCGTACTGTTATCCACTTTGGCGATAACTGATTCATCCGCCAGCGGATTTTCCGCTGGCGCTTTTCTGAATTTTCTGGAATGAATGTTGTGAAAATGTGACGAAGGCGATGCTTTTCGCGATAAGCAAACGTCACGAAGTGCCGATGACTATCTAACGGGCGTGTTTTTACGCATTAAACCTACAAGAGAGTCGACGGTCATGGGCAACACATTCTCGATGCAAGCCTCGCATAAACTGGGCTTCCTGCATCATATTCGGCTGGTTCCGCTGTTTTCCTCCATTCTCGGTGGCATCCTTCTTCTTTTTGCTTTGAGCGCCGGGCTGGCAGGCTATTTTCTGTTACAGGCCGATCGCGATCAGCGTGATGTCACGGACGAGATTCAGGTACGGATGGGATTATCCAACAGCGCTAACCACTTACGTACCGCACGTATCAATATGATCCACGCTGGCGCGGCGAGCCGGATTGCCGAAATGGATGAAATGAAAGCCAATATTGCCGCTGCGGAAACGCGGATCAAGCAGTCTCAGGACGGCTTTAACGCTTATATGTCCAGAGCGGTGAAAACACCCGCCGATGATGCGCTGGATAACGAGTTAAACGCCCGCTACACCGCCTATATCAACGGCCTGCAACCGATGCTGAAATTTGCCAAAAATGGCATGTTCGAAGCGATCATTAATCATGAAAACGAGCAGGCAAAACAACTGGATGCCGCATATAACCATGTCCTGTTGAAAGCGATTGAACTGCGCACCGAGCGGGCGAGACTACTTAGCGAGCAGGCTTACCAACGTACCCGGCTCGGTATGATGTTTATGATTGGCGCATTTACGTTGGCGCTGGTATTGACGTTAATGACCTTCATGGTGCTGCGTCGCACGGTGATACAACCCTTGCAGCAGTCTGCGTCACGTATCGAACGCATTGCGGCCGGCGATCTGACCATGGCTGACGAGCCCACAGGACGCAGTGAAATTGGTCGCCTGAGTCATCATCTTCAGCAGATGCAGCATGCGTTGCAACAAACGGTAGGGGCGGTGCGTCAGGGGGCGGAGGAAATTTATCGAGGCACCAGCGAAATTACTGCTGGTAATACGGATTTATCTTCTCGTACTGAACAGCAGGCTGCCGCCATTGAACAAACTGCGGCCAGTATGGAACAGTTGACGGCAACCGTTAAACAGAATGCGGATAATGCGCATCACGCCAG
The DNA here is from genome assembly GCF_020150755.1 of Salmonella sp. A29-2. Classification (NCBI taxonomy): domain Bacteria; kingdom Pseudomonadati; phylum Pseudomonadota; class Gammaproteobacteria; order Enterobacterales; family Enterobacteriaceae; genus Salmonella; species Salmonella sp. A29-2. Next base: position 2,308,952 of record NZ_CP083731.1, read on the forward strand.
CAAACTGGCGGAAGATGCTTCCGGTAAAGCCAGTCGCGGAGGCCAGATGGTTTCCGGGGTCGTACAAACGATGGGGAATATTTCCACCAGCTCGAAAAAAATCTCGGAAATTACCGCCGTCATTAACAGTATCGCTTTCCAGACCAACATCCTGGCGCTAAACGCGGCGGTCGAGGCGGCACGCGCCGGGGAACAAGGACGCGGTTTTGCGGTGGTCGCCAGTGAGGTTCGTACCCTCGCCAGTCGCAGCGCGCAGGCGGCAAAAGAGATTGAAGGCTTGATCGGCGCATCGGTCAGCCTGATTGAACAAGGATCTGAAGAGGTTATCGCTGCGGGGAGCACCATGAATGAGATTGTGGATGCCGTCAAACGCGTCACCGATATTATGCTCGATATCGCGGCAGCCTCTGATGAGCAAAGTCGCGGTATTGTTCAGGTCAGTCAGGCGATTTCTGAGATGGACAAGGTTACGCAACAAAACGCGTCGCTGGTCGAAGAGGCGTCCGCGGCGGCGGCTTCGCTTGAAGAACAGGCCGCCCGCTTGACGCAAGCCGTTGATGCGTTTCATTTACAGGATACTGGCGCGACGATGCGATCATCCTTCCTTTAGTAAGCGTCGCGCCAGCGGGCTATTTTAGCCGCGGGCGCGTTTATTCTCCGACAGCCGCTATCACAGCGGCATCGATTTACGGATCGCCGCAATCAGCATTTGCGCCCCGGTTGAGAGCGGGATATCAACTCGCGTAAGAATACCTATCGGTTCGCCTGCGCTCTGGGTCGGCACGGGTAATGAGACCAGCGTCGCCTGGCGAAGATCTTCTTTAACCGCGCCAGAGGGGACGAACCAGACGTAATCGTAATCTACGGTCAGTTGTCGTGATAACGATGCGGATAGCGTTTCGATACATCCGGCAGGCATTTTACACCCCTGGCTTTGCAACAGGGCTTCCGCATTCTGGCGCGGTACCGTGCCTTTTGGCGAGACGACTACCGGCCATTCCATAACCCGACTGAGCGTGATCGTCTCCTGTAACAGGGGATGGCCGGGGCGTACCACTAATTTAAGCGATTCTAAAAACAGCAGTTCGTAATTTAAACCGCCCATTAATTCCGGGTCCGACATACGGCCAATACCCAGATCGATCTCGCCTGATTTCAGACCTGCAAGCAACATCGTATTGTTCATGGTCGCGACCTGTAACGAGGTCGATTTTTGCTGTTGATGGAACCGCCCAATAGCCGCCGGGAGTATACCCAGCGCAGCGGTGGGGAGCGCGCCAACACGCACCACATCGGCGCTGGCGTCCTCTTTGCGATTCAGCGCCTGCCCGGCGGTATTCAATGCATCTAATACTTTTACCGCATGAGTCAAAAATTGTTCGCCAGGAACCGTTAATTGCGCGCCCAGTCGCCCGCGTTCAAACAGACGGGTTCCGGTGAGTTGTTCCAGTTCGTTCAGCGTTTTAGAAAGCGCTGGCTGGCTCAGGTTAAGGGTTTCAGCCGCGCGCCCCAGAGTTCCCTGTTGCGCAACGGCGACAAATGTATGAAGGTGGCGCAACCGAATGCGCTGACTAAACAGACCATTTTTTTCCATAAGCGATGTTAAAAACAGAGCCGTGCGGGTGACAAGTAAAGTTGTTTGTTTTTGATAACCTGATAGCAAAATATTATTAACATTTTACCATTTCAAGTTACAACTGTTTTATTTTACTGATGATTCAACTGCCGTTAAGCGTGTTAAGCCGCGATCTGGTCGGGGATATGCCAGCTCATGTCAATCCGTTCTGCATAATGAATTCAGGTCGGATCACACTTTATAAATTCTTCTCCCCGGAATGGATGAGGTTTTCTACACTCCAGGTAACATTCACTGGAGGCATGACATTATGGCGAACACCATCACGGCAGATGAGATTCGGGAACACTTTTCGCAGGCAATGTCGGCAATGTACCAGCAGGAAGTTCCGCAGTACGGTACGTTACTGGAACTTGTGGCTGACGTGAATCTGGCGGTGCTGGAAAATAATCCCAAACTGCATGAGCAGTTGGCTAATGCCGATGAACTGGCGCGATTGAACGTGGAACGACATGGCGCCATTCGTGTTGGCACCGCAGAAGAACTTTCTACCTTGCGTCGGATATTCGCCATCATGGGGATGTACCCAGTAAGTTATTACGATCTCTCTCAGGCGGGCGTGCCTGTGCACTCCACGGCATTTCGTCCCATTGACGAGGCTTCGCTCTCGCGTAATCCCTTTCGCATGTTCACTTCGCTATTACGCCTGGAGCTCATTGAAAACGCGGCATTACGCCAGCGGGCGGCGGAAATCTTATCGCAGCGGGATATTTTTACATCGCGCTGCCGACAATTGCTGGATGAGTACGACGAGCAGGGCGGTTTTAGCGCTGCTCAGGCCGAAGAGTTCGTCCGTGAAACGCTGGAGACTTTTCGCTGGCATCGTCAGGCTACCGTTGATGAAGAAACGTACCGCAGCCTGCATCGTGAGCATCGTTTAATTGCCGACGTGGTCTGTTTTCCGGGATGTCACATTAACCATCTGACGCCACGTACTCTGGATATCGACCGGGTACAGGCCATGATGCCGGAGTGCGGCATTACGCCTAAAATTCTTATCGAAGGTCCGCCTCGCCGCGAAGTGCCTATTCTGTTGCGGCAAACCAGTTTCAAAGCCCTGGAAGAGCAGGTGCTCTTCGTTGATGAAAAGCAGGGTACGCACACGGCGCGCTTCGGCGAAATTGAGCAACGTGGCGTCGCGCTGACGCCAAAAGGTCGTCGATTATATGACGAACTGTTGCACAAGGCGGGAACGGGTAAGGATAACTTCACGCATCAACTCCATTTGCGGGAGGTATTTAACGCCTTTCCGGATAGCGAATTTCTGCTTCGCCAGCAGGGGCTTGCCTGGTTCCGCTATCGCTTAACGCCTTCCGGCGAGGCGCATCGTCAGGCGATCCATCCTGGCGACGATCCGCAGCCGCTTATTGAGCGCGGTTGGGTGATCGCGCAGCCGATTACCTATGAAGATTTTCTTCCGGTCAGCGCAGCCGGCATTTTCCAGTCGAATTTGGGAGATGAAACGCTGGCAAGAAGCCACGGCAATGCCAGCCGCGACGCCTTTGAACAGGCGCTGGGATGTGCAGTACGGGATGAATTTTCGTTATATCAGGAAGCGGAAGAACGCAGTAAACGCCGTTGCGGTCTGCTTTAAAAGCGGTAAGCTTCACAGGCTGTGAGGATACTGTAAAAGGAAGGCGTTATGTTGAATCCCTCCATCCCGCTGGTGGCGACGCGTCACGGTAAAATCGTGGGCGTCGTACAGGAAGAAATCCATATCTGGCGCGGTATACCTTATGCCGCGCCGCCAACAGGGGAGCTACGCTGGCGTGCGCCGCAGCCTGTCACGCCCTGGCAGGATGTGCGCCAGGCGGATTGTTTCTCCTGCGCCAGTTGGCAGGATATTACCTGGTGTCGCGAACTCGGTGGCGGCGATCCGGGAAATTTTTCCGAAGACTGTCTCTACCTGAACGTCTGGGCTCCCGCCGTACGTCATGAACCGTTGCCGGTCATGGTCTGGCTACACGGCGGCGGTTACACTATTGGCGCGGGAAGTTTGCCGCCCTATGACGGTCATGCGCTGGCGAAACGCGGCGCGATCGTGGTGACGGTCAATTATCGGCTTGGCCATCTGGGCTTTTTCGCGCATCCGGCGCTGGAAGGCGAAGAGGCGGAGTGTATTCATAATTTCGCTTTACTCGATCAAATCGCTGCGCTGCGTTGGGTGCAGGACAATATTGCCGCGTTTGGCGGCGATACGCAGAATGTGACGTTATTTGGCGAATCCGCCGGCGCCCGCAGCGTGCTGTCGTTGATGGCTTCGCCGTTGGCGAAGGGGCTTTTTCATAAAGCGATTATTCAGAGTGGTTATACGCTGCCGGATACGCCCCGCGAGGTGGCGCTAAAAAAAGGCGTTGCGCTGGCAGAACATCTTGGCTTAGCCCATGCCACTGCCGAACAGCTACGCGCTTTACCGGCAGAGACGTTTTGGCCGCTGGACGCGCCTTTTAAAATTGCGCCGACGCCGATTTCCGGCGACGTCGTGCTGCCGCATCCGATGCTGGAAACCTTCTTTGCGGCGAAACAGCATCCGATACCGGTGATGATCGGCTCGAATAGCGATGAAGCCAGCGTATTGGCAGTTTTTGGCGTCGATATTGCCGGTCAAATTCAAAAAATGCGCCGTGAGCGGCGTGTTGGCCTGGGGTTAATCCGGCTGCTTTATCCTGGAGTGAAAGGCGACGAAGCGCTAGGGCGGCAGGTCTGTCGGGATATGGTATTTACCACGTTGGGTTATGTCGTCATGCAAGCGCAGCAGCGGATCGGCGAACCGTGCTGGCGTTACTGGTTTGATTATGTCGCCGAAGCGGAGCATAACACCTACGCGAATGGCGCCTGTCATGGCAATGAAATACCGTATGTATTCGATACGTTAACGCGGGCTGAGCCCACATGCCATTATGTGAATGAGAATGACCTGGCCTTTGCCTCGCAGGTGGCGGATTACTGGGTGAATTTCGCTCGTCATGCCAGCCGCACGCGCGACGTGCTGCACGGCCCGGTTCGCTGGCCCGCCAGCATTCGGGGGCGAGATCGTCTGTTGCGGATTGGGCTGAACAAACTTGCCGGTTTTAAAGCGGAAAACCGCTTTATGCGTGCGCGTCTGGCGCTGTTTAAACGAGTCATGAAACATCACGTTAGTCTGGAATAAACTTTTCATAACCTGAAGAATGCTGCGTGAGGTTTACATCCGATTCGGTCGGTTCTTATCGACATAAAATATTTACGCTTTTGCACAGTTTCCAGGCGACCAACAATTGGATTATTAATGAATTTTGTCTAGAGTGAGCGGTCAGAAACGGGCACATTCTTGCTGCTGAAAAAACCAGCGCGGGACCATTCACAAGACCAGAAGGACTCATTTTCAGGTATGAATCGTAGACGATTTATTAAAGGTTCAATGGCAATGGCCGCCGTGTGCGGTTCCAGCGGTATTGCTTCCCTCTTTTCTCAGGCGGCGTTTGCCGCGGAATCCGATATTGCGGATGGTAAAATTGTCCGTTTTGATTTTGCTGGTCTGCAATCAATGGCCCAGGCGTTAGCGAAAAAGCCCTGGGGCGGCGCGCCGGGACCCTTGCCGGATACGCTCGCCAATCTGACGCCGCAGGCCTATAACAGCATTCAGTATGACGCGGCGCATTCACTCTGGAACGGTGTTGCCAACCGGCAGCTCGATATTCAGTTTTTCCACGTAGGGATGGGCTTCCGTCGTCGCGTACGCATGTTTTCCGTTGATACGACGACGCATCTTGCTCGCGAGATTCATTTTCGCCCGGAACTGTTTAAATACAACGATGCCGGCGTCGACACGACGCAACTGGAAGGGCAGAGCGATCTCGGTTTCGCCGGTTTCCGTGTCTTTAAAGCGCCGGAACTGGCGCGGCGCGATGTTGTCTCCTTCCTGGGCGCCAGTTATTTCCGGGCGGTAGATGATACTTATCAGTATGGCCTGTCGGCTCGCGGGCTGGCGATAGATACCTATACTGACGGTCAGGAAGAGTTCCCTGACTTCACCGCCTTCTGGTTTGACACCGCGAAGCCGGGCGATACTACGTTTACCGTTTACGCTCTGCTGGACAGCGCCAGCGTGACGGGCGCGTATAAGTTTGTGATCCATTGCGAAAAAACGCAGGTGATCATGGATGTAGAAAACCATCTCTACGCCCGTAAAGATATAAAGCAACTTGGCATTGCGCCGATGACCAGTATGTTTAGCTGTGGGAATAATGAACGTCGGGTATGCGACACCATTCATCCGCAAATTCACGATTCCGATCGGCTGGCGATGTGGCGGGGTAACGGCGAGTGGATTTGCCGCCCGCTGAATAATCCGCAGAAATTGCAGTTCAATGCATATATGGACGATAACCCAAAAGGGTTCGGCCTGCTGCAACTCGATCGCGATTTCTCGCATTATCAGGATGTGATGGGCTGGTACAACAAACGTCCGAGCCTGTGGGTGGAGCCGCGCAGTAAGTGGGGGAAAGGCGCGGTTAGCCTGATGGAGATCCCAACCACTGGCGAAACCCTGGATAATGTGGTCTGTTTCTGGCAGCCGGAAAAAGCGATCAAAGCCGGGGATACGCTGGCGTTCCATTATCGTTTGTACTGGAGCGCGCAGCCGCCGGTACAATCCCCGCTTGCGCGGGTCATGGCGACCCGTACAGGGATGGGCGGCTTTCCCGAAGGTTGGGCGCCGGGCGAGCGTTACCCGGATAAATGGGCGCGCCGTTTTGCTATTGATTTTGTCGGCGGCGATCTGAAAGCGGCCGCGCCAAAAGGCATTGAGCCGGTAATTACACTCTCCAGTGGCGAGGCGAAGCAGATTGAGATCCTCTACGTAGAGCCTTTCGACGGTTATCGTATCCAGTTTGACTGGTATCCGACCTCGGATTCTACGGCACCGGTGGATATGCGTATGTTCCTGCGCTGCCAGGGGGAGGCTATCAGCGAAACCTGGCTGTATCAGTATTTCCCGCCCGCGCCGGATAAGCGCCGTTATGTCGACGATCGTATCATGCGTTAGTCAGTTTGCCTTCTGTACCGCCACAAAGGCGGTACAGGTTGCGGAAATTGCCCTGGCATAAACCCATTCGTGAGCCGCTGTTTTTGTAACACGGCCTTTTCATCGTTCTATTTTTGCAACAGTCCTTCCTGTTTATCCCTCTCGATCCTGCGGACAGGGAACATTAAGATAGCTTCACCTTATTTAAGATATAAAGTGAATATAATGAAAAAGAGCTTTCTTGGTGCTGTCCTGTCTCTGGGTTTATTAAGTGCTGCTCATGCAGATGTATATAAATTTGATAATACGCATACCAATGCGGTATTTAATATCGATCATTTCCAGACCTCAACCAATCATGGCGGGTTTTATGCTATTAGCGGCGAACTGAAATATCAGCCGGAAAAGCAAGTCGCAGAGATGCGTGTGACGATTCCCGTGAGCGCCTTAAATACCGGGGTGGATGCGTTTGATAACCATATTCGCAGTAGCGATATTCTGGATGCGGAAAAATATCCAGAAATAGTATTTAAATCAACAAAATGGCATTTTGAAGATAATAAACCAGTTTCTATTGACGGTTTGTTAACAATGAAGGGAGTAACTAAGCCCGTCACCTTAACCACCACCAAGTTTGGCTGTTATATGAGCCCGATATTCAAGGCGCAGGTTTGCGGTGGTGATTTTGTCACGCAAATAGATCGCACCCAGTGGGGTGTAGATTATCTGATCGATATGGGGATGACGAAAGTTGTCGATATAAAAATCCAGGCAGAAGCGGTTAAGCAATAAAGGGAATGATGATGAAAATTATTGTATGTTAAGGGGGATCGGCTATTTGAAGCTTCGCTGATTTCAGGCCGCACTGCCACGATTTTAAAGTGGGACTATGTCACTAAATAGTTGATGGCAACTATTTCGGATTCAGATATGTTAAATTGTTCTACTACTTGAGCTTGTAACCAACGGTTATTTTGTCCCTGATGTCTCTGTAGATTTGATTTTTTCGATCGCAATAATATTGCCTGACATCGCTTCATTGAGCACTTCGACGGCCGTGCTGGCATCGCGATTCTTTATCGACATGTAGACCTTGATATGGGCTTCCACACTTTCAAGGGTAATACCCAGCGCACGGTTAAGCTCTTCAAGATAGTAGTAATAGATGTCTTTAATCGAGCTCATCACGTTGTAGAACACGCTGTTGTGCGATGCCCTGACAATCGCCAGATGGAACTCGTAGTCCGCTTCCGAGTATTTTTTATAATCACCTTTGTGGATCAGCATGTTGTTCAATGCTTCCTCGAGCTGGCGAATGTCATCATCGGTGGCGTGTGTGACGGCGAGCTCCACGCATTTGAACTCCACGGTCTGACGAAAAATCATCATATCGTGAAACTCTTCGCGGCTAAGGTGCATGATTGGGCGGGGATCGTTACTCAACATCTGCGGGGTGAAGTTTTCGCTCACGTAGCTGCCGCTGCCCTGACGCGTCACCACAATCCCCAGGTCACGAAAACGCTGTACTGCGCTGCGAACGCTGACCCGGCTGACGTTAAATGAGGCGGTCAGTTCCGCTTCTGAGGGCAAACGGCTACCCGGCGCCCAACTGCCGTCCAGCAGTTTGCTGCTTATCTGATCATAAATTTCATTTACAACATTCTGTTTTTGAATGGATTTTATGCTCAAGATGGGTATCCGTTAAGATGTCGCCGAAGTGCTTTATTATATAACAATTCTCTTTTAAGAACAAAGCGCCCGGCCGGGCGCTTTACACTGTTAATCGAAACGAATGAGTACCTTAGCAGAGACATTTTTGTCTGTGGCGGTAATCAGCGCGTCTTCAATTTGCTGGGGCGGGAACTCGGCGCTGATAAGCGGGCGAGGATCGACGCGCCCATCTTCCAGCCAGCGTACCGCGGTGATGAACTCACCGATAAAACGGAATGAGCCGACCCAGTTGAGTTCTTTAACCAGCATCGTTGACACCGGCCAGCTTACCGGGCTGGCGCCCATCCCCACCTGAACGATAGTGCCGGCAGGGCGGGTGAAGTCGACGCTGGATGCCACGGCAATCGGCGCGCCGGAGGCCTCAAACACGACATCAAAGTAGCCTTTATGCTGCTGATAATGGGCAACCTGTTCTTCATCGCGCGGATCCATCACCGCTGTGGCCCCCATCTGGCGTGCCAGTTCCAGACAGCGTGGGCTGAGATCGGATGCTACCAGTTCAGATGCTCCGGCACTGCGTGCCGCCGCGAGGATCAGACAACCAATGGGGCCTGCGCCAATCACCAGTACGCGTTTGCCGGTCAACTGGCCTGCCTTTTTTACTGCATGAATGGCGACCGCTAGCGGTTCCGAAAAGGCCATCACGTTTGCGGGCACGCGCCTGTCGTAAGGAATGCATTGCTCCGGTTTTACCACCACGTATTCAGAAAAACCGCCATTCACATGCGGATTGAACTGCGCGCTGCCCATAAAGCGCATGGAGCCGCACAGATTTTGATGGCCGGAAAGGCACATCTCGCACTGATTGCAGGGGCTGGACGGGTTCACCGCAACCGTCTGGCCCACTTTCAGGTCGCTGCCTGCTGGCACTTTGCTGATCACGCCAACAAACTCATGGCCAATCACCATCGGATGCTTGAGGACAGACATCCCCGCGCGGCCATGCTGATAGTAGTGAATATCAGAGCCACAGATGCCGCCGCAGGCGACCTTCACGACGACGTCATGTTCACTGTGCTCGATTTCACGTGATTCAAAGCGTACGTCTTTTTCCGCATGGGCCAGACAAGCGTTACAGGTTATTTTTTCCATTTTGATAATGACCTCATTATTTGTTGGCAGTTGCCGGGTTAATGGCATTCTTATCCACAGTGTCGGCATTCTTTTTTTCAGGCAGGATCACTTCAATTTTGCCCACCAGGAATATGTAGGCTAATAAGCCCAGTCCGGCGACGCCTGCGATATACCACATGGCATACTGGAAGTTTTGCGTGCGCTGGAGAATAACCCCAATAACAATTGGGCTAACGATCCCCGAAAGGTTGCCGCAAATATTTAAAAAGCCACCCATAGTGCCAAGAAAATTACGGGGAATTACATCGCTCCAGACCACCCAGCCCAGGTTTGAAAAGGCGTTGGCAAAGAACGCAACAGACAGAATGACAATCGCAATAACCGGCTGGTTTTCAAAGAAATTGACCAGGCCAATAATCATGGTAACGCACAGGCCAGCCATAACGGGTAATTTTCGTGCCAGCGTTCGGGATTTTCCTTTTTTCAGCAGCATGTCGCTTAGCGTACCGCCACAGAGCACCCCAAGCATCGCCATAATATAGGGCAGCATGGCGCCTATCCCGGCTTTGGAAATAGAGAGATGCAGTCCTTTTTCCAGGTAAACAATAAACCAGGTCAGGAAAAAATAGAGCGTAGACGAGCAGGCAAACTGGGTGATGAACAAACCCCAAATCGTTTTTTTGCTGAGGAAGAATTTAATATTTTGCCAGCTGATTTTTGCACTTACGGAGGATTGGTTCTCCGAGCCATAGCCGCCGCCTGCTTTAATATAATCCAGTTCGGCCTGGTTCACAGCAGTGCTGTGCTGTGGATCGCGGTAATACATAAGCCAGTAGATGCCAAACAGAATCCCGGCGCCACCGGACAGATAAAACGACATTTCCCAACCGTAGTTAGCCACAATAAAGGCGAGGGCAGGCGTCAGCAACGCGAGACCGATATATTGTGCACTGGAATAAATTGCGGTCGCACGGGCACGTTCATGGTCCGGGAACCAGGTGGCGATTATTTTTGTGTTAGACGGGAAGGATGGCGCTTCGGCAACACCAATTAATGCGCGGCAGGCCAGAAGCATTGCAAATGAAGCGGTTGCCGTCGCGAATAAATGGTGTGAGGCGAACCCCATCATAAAGGTAAAAATACTCCACAGAATAATCGCACCACCATAAAGAATACGTGAGCCAATGCGATCAAGAACATAGCCGACAGGAATTTGACTGGCAGCGTAGGCCCAGGTAAACATGGAGAAAAGCAAACCCAGTTGTGTTGGCGTCAGACTGAAATCATTCTGGATATTCGAACCAGCAACGGCAAGATTGGCGCGATCCATATAATTAATTGCAGTCACAATAAACAGCAATGTGAGAATAAAGAGTCGTTGTCTTGAAGCCTTCATAATAATACCTGTGTTATATCGGCATGCATCGGGGTAAACACATGCCATCAATTTTAAAGGCGAGTCGGTAGAGTGTGAGCGACTTATAAAACTGCGAGCCAGCCACCATCGACGTTAATAATCTGCCCGTTGATATAATCTGATGCTCTGGATGATAAGAAGATGGCGGTGCCGATGAGCTCTTCCGGACGACCCCAACGTTGAGAAGGGGTGCTGCTTTTCACCCAGCTATCGAACTGCTTGTCTTCAATAAGCGCGGTGTTCATGTCGGTCAGAATGTAGCCAGGTCCAATGGCGTTGGTCTGGATATTAAACTGCGCCCATTCAGCAGCCATCGAGCAGGTGAGCATTTTGATGCCGCCTTTTGCTGCCGTGTACGGGGCAACAGTCGGGCGGGCCGCCTGGCTGGTAAGCGAGCCGATATTAATAATTTTGCCGCCGCTGTTGCGGGCGATCATCCGTTTTGCCGCCGAGCGGGAGACTAAAAATGCGCTGGTCAGGTTAGTGTCGATCACCTTCTGCCAGTTTTCCAGCTCCAGCTCGACCATTGGTTTGCGGTACTGAATACCGGCGTTATTGATCAGGATATCAACATGGATCCCTTCTGCATCAAGTTTGCTAAAAGCTGCCTCAATCGCCAGTTCATCGGTGACGTCAAAAGCCACGCCATGCGCGTCGTAGCCTTTTCTGGTCAGCGTATCCACTGATTCGGTCAACAGCGTGGCGCGAATATCATTCAGGATAATCCGTGCACCCGCAGCGGCAAGACCCTCTGCGTAGGCAAAGCCCAGTCCTCGTGCAGAACCCGTTACCAGTGCCGTTTTCCCAGTTAAATCAAATAAAGCGGTCATGTTGTTTCCTCACTTGTTTAATTTGTATGACGACTATCCTTTTTTAGGTTGAATTTTCGCCCTGATAAAATCAACAGTTCACCCATGAATTTGCAACAAGGATCACAAACAGCTCCACATAGCGACCGCGTAATTAATATTAATTAATTGAATTATATGTATATATTTGATTTGAATTTAACGCAGTTTGATCGCTGTCACAGAATGGCACTCGCAGCGATCCGCTGTAAAACAAGCGTGATATAACAGCATAAAGTTGTAGGACAACTTACATATATCTGTTGTATCATCCACAACGGTATGACATGCGGTAAATTCGCTGAGTTAAGGAGTGAAAGTGAGTAACCTGAAAATTACCAACGTGAAAACGATTCTGACGGCGCCGGGCGGCATTGATTTGGCAGTCGTTAAGATAGAAACCAACGAGCCAGGGCTGTATGGGCTGGGATGTGCGACATTTACCCAGCGTATCTTCGCGGTAAAAAGCGCGATCGATGAGTACATGGCGCCTTTTCTGGTTGGCAAAGATCCGACCCGTATTGAGGACATCTGGCAGTCAGGCGTGGTGAGCGGCTACTGGCGCAATGGCCCGATCATGAACAATGCATTGTCCGGCGTGGACATGGCACTGTGGGATATCAAAGGTAAGCTAGCGGGGATGCCAGTTTATGATCTGCTGGGCGGCAAATGTCGTGATGGGATCCCACTGTACTGCCACACCGATGGTGGTGATGAAGTTGAAGTGGAAGATAACATCCGAGCCAGAATGGAAGAGGGTTATCAGTACGTTCGCTGCCAGATGGGAATGTATGGCGGTGCGGGGACCGATGACCTTAAACTGATCGCCACACAGCTGGCACGTGCGAAGAACATTCAGCCGAAACGTTCACCGCGCAGCAAAACGCCCGGCATCTACTTTGACCCGGACGCCTACGCCAAAAGCGTTCCGCGTCTGTTCGACCACCTGCGTAACAAGCTCGGTTTTAGCATCGAATTTATTCATGATGTACATGAGCGCGTGACCCCGGTGACTGCCATTAATCTGGCCAAAACGCTTGAACAGTATCAACTATTTTATCTTGAGGATCCGGTGGCACCGGAAAACATCGACTGGCTGAAAATGCTGCGCCAGCAGTCTTCCACTCCGATATCCATGGGTGAGCTGTTTGTGAATGTGAATGAGTGGAAGCCGCTCATCGACAACAGGCTCATCGACTACATTCGCTGCCACGTGAGTACCATCGGCGGCATTACGCCGGCGAAGAAACTTGCTGTCTACAGCGAACTGAACGGTGTGCGCACCGCATGGCACGGGCCGGGCGACATTTCTCCAGTCGGGGTTTGCGCCAATATGCATTTGGATTTGAGTTCACCGAACTTTGGCATTCAGGAATACACGCCAATGAACGACGCGCTGCGTGATGTCTTCCCGGGCTGCCCTGAGATTGACCACGGTTATGCCTATCTGAACGATAAGCCGGGTCTGGGTATTGACATTGATGAAGCCAAAGCGGCGAAATATCCGTGCGAGGGGGGAATCCCATCCTGGACAATGGCGCGCACACCAGACGGTACGGCCTCAAGACCGTAAGCAATGAAGGCCCGGCATGCATCTGCCGGGTCTTATTCCCGACGTCCTGATGGACTCCGTTTTAGAAACAGGAATTATTGTATATTGAGGCTGCTTTTTAATCAGTGACCACTTCTCTATAAGGAGCCTGAATATTTTCCTCAACAACGCTTCCGGTAGAAAATGACGCGATCTGTTTCCTCAAATCCTAACGCCTGGTGAACTTTCTGGGAAATTGTATTTTCCGGCGAGGTATCGGAGGCCATTTCCCGACACCCTTTATTCGTTCCCCATCGTTGCACCGCTGCAATCAATTGTTTCGCTACGCCGCGTTGACGGAATGAGGGGAGAACAAAAATACCTTCAAGGAAAGCCACGGGCGAACTGTTACAGCCATTAACATAATCGTGGCGGATTGAGGCATCCGCAAAGCCAATCGCCACCCCGTCTGCCATCGCAATAAATGATGCCAGATGATCGGCTTGCAGAATTTCTTCGCCGTCCGCCAGATGGGCGTCATCCGGGTGACCAGGCCAGATCTGTTTTCGCAATCCGCGCCAGTGATCCAGATGGGTTCTGTTCATTTGCCTGATGTCCATTAACGCACTCCTGATGAGGGGTCTGACATGATGAGACGGCATCCCGCTTGCTGATAACGTCGGGCGATAGCAGACGGGAGCGCACTGTCGCTAAGAATGGTAGTAATACAGGACAGCGTCGCCACCGCATGGGGTTCTACAGTATCAAACTTTGAGTGATCGGCCATCAATATGACCTCGCGTGAGCGCTGAATAATGCGCGTTTTAACGCCCACTTCAAACATGGTAGCGTTGGTGATGCCCGTTTCAATCGACAGCGCATCGCAGGAGATAAAGGCGCGTTCAACGGCAAAGGCGTTAATCATCTCCAGCGCCAGACTCTCGCCCACCGAAAAGTAACCGGGGCGAATCAGTCCGCCGATAATGTAACTCTCTACGTGTGGGAAGCCACCCAGTTCATTAGCGATTTTGATGTCATTGCAAATGACTTTTACTTTGGCGTCGACCAGACATTTTGCCAGTTCCAGACAGGTGGAGCCGGAGTCGAGAAAAAAGCAGTCTCCATCCTTGATGAACGTACGGGCGAGGGCAGCGATTTCGCGTTTCGCCTCACTTTGTAACGTTCGCTTAACGTCGAAAACATATTCTTTATCTTCCGTACTGTCGTCGAAGTCAATACAACCATGGCCGCGAACCATACCGGGATAACGGCTGGCAATATAGTGAAAATCCCGGCGCACGGTTGCCTCTGCATAGCCAAAAAGCTCAATAGCTTGTTGTGTTGAGAGGTGCCTGTGTTGCCAAAGGTAATGCAACATCTGTTTGATACGGTCGGGGCGCTGTTGGCTCATCAGCATATGACTCCTTTATAGCGCGGTGAATTGTGACAACGTCACATCATAGTTCGCCGTCGTGAACAACGCCCGGCCAATCACCAGATGCTGTGCGCCTGCGGCGGCAAGCAGCCGTGCGGCGCGAAGTGTAATACCGCCGTCCGCCCAGCATTCCGCAGCAGGGAAATGCTCTCTGCTCTGGCTCACTTTTTCACACATCGCGGCGATAAATTGCTGTCCGCGCCCGTCGGGTTCGCTGGTCATGATCATCAGCGCATCCAGTTGCAATGCCAGATAACGATAAGGCAATAGCGGCGTTGCCGGGTTAAGCGCCAGTCCTGCTTTCGCCCCGATAGCGCGAATATCCGCCAGAATCTCCGAGGGGTTTTGCACGCTTTCGGCATGAATGAAAATCCAGCCGGGGCGAATAGCTGCAAGCCAGGGTAACCAGCGTTGCGGTGATGAGACCATCAGGTGAAATGAGAGCGGATGGCGAGTGTGTTGTGCGACTGCCTGAATGGTTTTCATACCGAAGGTAATATTGTTGATGAAACTGGTATCTTCGATATCCAGATGCAACGAGCCGAGGGGCGCATCGTGTAAAGCGGTCAACGCCTCGGCATAGCGCAGCGGATCGGCGGAGGCCAGTGAAGGGTGCAGGATCATCGAAACCTCCATCAGCGCAATGCGGTTAATTGCGCGAAAAGCGCGGCGTCATTTGGCGCATCTTGCAGCATCGCGACGCTTTCCGGCGAGTCGAGCCACTGGCTGATGCGTTGAATGGTGCGAATATGTGCTTCGGCATCCGTGGCGCTGGCGCAAAGCAACAGCCAGATGGGATCGCAATCCGCATTGCCGAAAGCGACCGGCGTTGCTAACGTAGTGAGGCTGATTTGATTATGGTTAGCGCCTTGCTCCGGTCTGGCATGGGGCAGCGCAATCCCCGGCGCGATAAGATAATATGGCCCCCATTTAAGGGTGTTCTCAATAATACCGTCCAGGTAGCAGGGGGCCGCCGCGCCGAAGGTAATCAGCGGACGAACGGCGATATCCAGCGCGTGTCGCCAGTCGCTGGCATGGCGTTGCGCCTGAACCCACTTAACATCATTAATCATCGATCGTTGACTCCTTGCCGGTTCGGGTTACTCTGAAACCGATCCCCGACGTGTCTTTTGGCGAAGGCGACGGAGATCGGCAGAAGAGTTATCGCTCTCTGCAGGGGATAAGCGTTTTGCTTATCCCCATTTTATTGTCGGATATGGCGTACTTTCTCCATAAACTTCGCCACGCGCGCCTGGTCAACAAAGTTGGCGAAGACGCCGTCTTTTTTAAACGTGGTTGCCGTTACGCATCCGTCGGCAATGCAGAGCTGCTCCTCGACGTTTTCCAGACACACCCCGGTATTTGCCAGCACGACCGTGTCGGGGACGGTCTCTTTTACCCGCTTCAGTATGGCGCTATCCGTGCGGGCGCCCGCCGTCAGCCCCGAGACGCACAGGGCATCGGGGTTATTGTTAAATACGGTCGATTTCGCAATTGAACAGACATCCCGGTTACCCAGATACACCGCCGCTTCCGGAACGATGTTAAACAACGTTTTCACGTGGCCTGCGCCGATGCGATGCTGATGGCGAATGGTTTCGCCGACATTCGTATCCCAGACGCCAAAATCGCTGGCGTAAGCGCCGGTGAAAATTTCGCGAATAAATTTTGCGTCGGTCGCCATCGCCAAATCAAACGAGGCCACAGGGTCCCACAACACGTTTACCCCAAACGGTACGCGGATTTCACTCATTAACTGACCGATGATTCTTGCCATCGCGGCGGTCGTTTCCGGTCTGACTTTCGTTAAATAAGGCAGACTAAATTCGTTGGAGAACATCACCGCATCCACGCCGCCATTTTGTAGCGCCATTAAATCGTCATGGGCGCGGTCAATTACCCAGTTCATGCCTTTCCTGGTATCGAACCCGGGATCGCCCGGCAGCGCCCGTAAATGGCACATGGCGATAACGGCTTTTTCTGTTCCTATTACCTCTTTTAGCCAACTCATTCTGGGTTGCTCCTTATTCCGGTAGTTCACGTTTACGTAAGACAAGTATGATGCTGGCGACAATGCCGACCACAATAACCACGCCAATCATGCCCAGCGACATCAATTCAGATATTGACCAGCCAAACATATTTCCCACCGACAGTGCAGTAATTTGCGCGTTTTCAGCGGCGAAGCTAAAGCCGCCTTTGAGTGCCATATCGGTAAAGTACGGTGCGAACTGGGTGGCGATCAGCAGAACGGTAATCATGACAATGATGCCGCTGAGCAGAGTACGAATCAGATCGCCGCGATGAATAACCGTGGCCATGCAGATAAAAAACGGCGCAACCGGTAAATCAGCCAGCGGCAGGACTTTATTGCCCGGCAGTATGCTCGCCAGAATTAACATGATGGGAATTAACAGCAGTCCAACCGCGATGGTGGTCGGGTGGCCTAACGTCACTGCGGTATCCAGACCGATAAAGACTTCGCGCCCTTTAAAGTGTTTCTGGAAGAACTTACGCGCGCCGTCGGAAATGGGCATTAATCCCTCAACGATAAGGCGAATCATGCGCGGAAACAGCACCATAATCGCCGCCACGGTAATCATTAAGGTTGCGCACCCTTTAAAGCCTTCGCCTGCGGCAAGTCCGAAGATCAGCCCGAGAACAACGCCAATGATCACCGGGTCACCAACCATCCCATACCGTTTTTGGATCTCCTGAGCGTCAATATTGCGTCCTTTCATAAACGGTATTTTTTCGTATATCGCATCCAGCAATACGAACAACGGCACGGAACTGGAGCCATACCCTTGCGGAATAGAAATCCCTTCCAGACCCACAATGTTCTGTACTCGTTTCGCCGTCCAGTCGGCCATTTTCAACGACAAGGCGGCGTGGCAAATCGCGCCCAGTACGCCATAAATCAGACTGCCGGTCATCAACTGGACGACCGTTCCGGTAATGGCGTAGTGCCAGTAGTTATAAATATCAACGTTCATGGTTTTGGTCAGACGAGTCACCAGCATACCGACGTTAAGCAGAAAGATAACGGGAATGATCATCGCGCCGATGGCCGTCGCATAGCCGACGCCGGATGCGGGCCCGGCGCCGACGTCAAACACATGCAGCGTCAGGCCAAAACGCTCAATCATCACTTTGATCGGCGGACTGAGACTGTCGATCGCCATGACGATCACCAACCCCATGCCGACAAAACCGATGCCGACCGTCACCCCGGCTTTCACCGCCTGTAGCCAGGGAATACGAAAGATTAAGCCGATGATAATCATAATGATGGGCACAAAAACGGTGCCGCCGAGAGACAGGATGTAATCAAACATAATGCCCCCTTTATTGTGTTAACAGCGCCTTGATTTCTTGTTTTAATGCGTCGTCGTTGATGCCTGTCAGCAGGGCGGCGCCGTTGAGCGTCGGGATGCCATAGTCACTGTGCGTACGCATGGACGTTACGATGAGATCCATACCGTTACAGTTCAACGGGATCTCATTCAGACAACATTGCGCCGTGGTTGCCGCAATGCCTTGCTCCGCAAGAAAGTCCTGCAGTTTTTGTGCAATCATGGTTGATGTCGACATGCCGGTACCACATGCCACAAGGATCTTCTTCATCATGGTCGTGCCTCTTGTGTAGCGCCTGTTTCAGGCTCAATGGGAAACTGTTCTGGCGACATATTGGCCAGCGCAGTCAGTAAACGGATACAATCAGCCAGGTCGCGCAGGCTGGCGACTTCGGCTGGCGAGTGGGTATAGCGGCAGGGAATAGAAAGACTGGCGCAGGGAATACCGTCCAGTTCAACCTGAATGTAGCCGGTTTCGGTGATGACGCCTGGCGCGACTTCTCGCTGTACGGGAATATTATTTTCGTGCGCGGTGGTCTCCAGCATCCGCAGCAAACGCGGCGGCGTAATCAGTCCCGCCAACGTACCGCGTCCGTGATAGTTCAGACAGGTGATGCCGACGCCGTGGTTGACCCGCACATCTGAGTAATCCTGCAGGTCAGGCGTGTCGCAGGAGGGGGTGATATCAATACCAATCGCCAGGTCGGGGCGCACGCGTCGTAAAACGGGAACAATCCCGCGAATATTGAACTCTTCCTGTACCGACGCGACCAGGAACACCGCGATATCGAGCGGTGTGGAGGCGAGAGCCTCGGCGACGCCCAGTAGCGCCGTACACCCCAGCCTGTCATCCAGCGCCTTACTGCATACCAGATCGTTGCCCAGACAGTGCGGCGGGTTGTAAAGGGTTACTGGCGTCCCCACCTGAATACCCATTCGTTCGGCATCCGCTTTATCTTTTGCGCCGATATCAATCCAGAGTTTATCGAGCGCGGGTGGCTGGGTGCGCTCGTCACCCTTCGCGAAGTGATATGCTTTAATACCGATACAGCCCATGATATCGCCTGAACGTCCGGCAAGCGTCACAATCGAACCGGGCATAGTAATTTGCGCCGGGCCGCCCACGCGTTCAAAACGTAAAAAACCGGAGGGTTCGATCTTGCGTACCATAAAACCCACTTCATCCATATGCGCAAAAATCATCAGGCGAAGCGCGTCAGATTTATCGCTGCCATAACGGGCGACGACATTGCCTAAGCGATCCCGCCAGACGTCTTTGGCCTGCTGTTCGAACGCGTGCTGCATAACGTTTGCAATACTGCTTTCATGTCCTGAAATCCCGTTTAGCCGCAGTAAAGAAAAAAGCGTTTCCTGCACAGAAAAGGTCATTGGCGTCTCCGTGGTGATAAAACAATCAGTCGTTGAGCGTTTTATAGGCGGAGAATGGTTGGATAAGTGTGAAATGTGTCACGCGGAAATACGCTAAATATGGCCAATAAAAAATAATGTGATGGCGATACAATAAAAACGCTCATATCACCTGCGGGTTATCGGTAAACCTGGCTATTTATGTGATCACGACCAACAACGAAGAAGGGCAACGCGATGGTGGAAATTATTCCTGTTAGCACGACGCTGGAACTGCGAGCGGCAGATGAAAGTCATGTTCCGGCGCTGCACCAACTGGTACTCAAAAACAAAGCGTGGCTACAACAGTCGCTCGACTGGCCGCAATATGTCACGTCGCAGGAAGAAACGCGTAAGCATGTGCAGGGTAATATACTGTTGCACCAGCGTGGTTACGCCAAAATGTACCTGATTTTCTGCCAGAATGAGATGGCGGGCGTACTCTCATTTAATGCCATTGAACCGGTAAACAAAGCCGCCTATATCGGTTACTGGCTGGATGAGTCCCTCCAGGGACAAGGGATAATGTCGCAATCATTACAGGCGCTGATGACACATTATGCCCGGCGCGGCGATATTCGGCGCTTCGTCATTAAATGCCGCGTTGATAATCAGGCCAGTAATGCGGTCGCACGGCGCAACCATTTTACGCTGGAGGGCTGTATGAAGCAGGCGGAGTATCTTAACGGCGACTATCACGACGTTAATATGTATGCCCGCATTATTGATGCGGATTAAAGGGAACCGACTAAGGGGGTACGCGTAATACGATCCTCGCCATTGATCACTTTTGGGCCGCGCAGGTGAATAGTATTGCCGTCAAAGGCTATCACCGCCGCCCGTCCGCTAATCTCGACCTGGTGCTCAATCAGAATTTCGCCCTGTATACAGGCATGGCCTTCAATCAGCACGCGGTCGTCCAGTAAAATCGGGCCTCCGCGTACCTCAGCATGTCCGCCTACCAGCACATGATGTTTTAACACACAGTTGCCTTCGATTAACGCATGTTCCGCTACCTGCGAGCTGTAGCGAAGGGTAGGGATCGCATCTTCCTCTGTGCCGGCGATAACCCGCGCATGGCCATAGACTTTGGCGCAGTCACAGATCCAGACATTATTGTCTTTGTTGCCTTCGATGAGCGCGAAATCAAAGACCTCCGCCCGGTGCTCAATAAAAGCGTGTGTGATAGTGGCGTCGCCATAAAGCTGTACCTGATGGACAATCCGCGAATGGTTCACGGTGGCGCGATCGTAAATTTGTAAAACTTGCGCATGTTCATGCGTTAGTCCCTGAACGGCGAGAATTTCTGACTGGTTTAACACGCGGGCATCGCCATAAATCGCACACTCTCCGCGCACGGAAGAGGACTGAATGGTGACGTTGTCACTTATCCGTGCGCCATCGCTGATATCAGCGCGATCAATCCAGACGTTATCGCCTATTCGCACGTTATTGTAGAGCGTGCACGGCTGCGTGATACGCGCGTTACCCGTAATTTCCGTGCCCGCAAAGGCCATCGCGTTTTCATCATAAATCCAGCAATCCCCCTGTTGTGACAGCACATTATCGGCATCAACCCAGCCGCCGGAGGTTCCGGCTTTAACATCGTTAAAATCCGTTACGGCAATAACTTGTCGTAATAAGACGCTTTTCTTCTCACCGTCTACCTGATAAGTAAAAGCACGAGGTTCTTCACTCAGTCGATATTTGATCATAGGGAAATTCCGTGTGAACGATTAAGATAACCGTAGCAAAGGTACTGGCGAAACAACCAGAAATTCCATAAAATGCATTTCAAATATACTTTATAAATTAAACAAAATGCGTAATCACAAGCAGAGCGATCGCGTGCTCAATCTGCCTGCGGGCTATTTTGGCATCGTCCTTGGCACCATCGGTATGGGATTCGCCTGGCGTTATGCCAGCCAGATATGGGCAATAAGCCACTGGCCCGGCGACATCATGGTGATCCTGGCGATGATTATTTGGGCACTCTTGACCCTGGCGTTCCTTAGCCGTCTGGTGCGCTTTCCCCATAGCGTGATGGCTGAAGTGCGACATCCGGTAATGAGCAGTTTTGTCAGCCTGTTTCCCGCCACCACGATGCTGGTCGCGATCGGTTTCGTTCCCTGGTATCGCCCGTTGGCCGTTGCGCTATTCAGCGTGGGGGTCGTCATACAACTGGCGTATGCCGCCTGGCAGACGGCGGGACTTTGGCGCGGAGCGCATCCGGAAGAAGCGACAACCCCAGGACTTTATCTGCCCACGGTAGCGAATAATTTTATCAGCGCTATGGCCTGTGGAGCGCTCGGTTACAATGATGCCGGACTGGTGTTTTTAGGCGCAGGCGTCTTTTCGTGGTTAAGTCTGGAGCCGGTTATTTTGCAGCGACTGCGTAGCTGCGGCGAATTACCGGCGGTGCTGCGTACGTCGCTGGGTATCCAACTGGCGCCCGCGCTGGTCGCCTGTAGCGCCTGGCTGAGCGTCAATGGCGGGGAGGGCGACACGCTGGCGAAAATGCTATTCGGCTACGGTCTGTTACAACTTTTATTTATGCTGCGATTAATGCCCTGGTATTTATCACAACCGTTTAATGCTTCCTTCTGGAGTTTTTCGTTCGGCGTTTCCGCGCTGGCGACCACGGGGTTACATCTTGGTCACGGTAGTGAATCAGGGCTTTTCCATATTCTGGCCGTCCCGCTGTTTATTTTCACTAACGCTATTATCGCCTTATTGCTGGTGCGTACATTTCTATTGCTGGTGCAGGGGACGTTGCTTATTCGCACTGAGCGCGCTGCACTGTTGAAAACGGAGGAAAAAAATGACCGTTCGTGACGAAAATTACTTTACTGAGAAATACGGATTAACCCGCACGCATTCGGATGTGCTGGCGGCGGCAAAGGTTGTCGCGCCGGGCCGAACGCTGGATTTGGGATGTGGCAATGGCCGTAATAGTCTGTATCTGGCCGCGAACGGTTATGACGTTACCGCGTGGGATAAAAATCCGGCCAGTATGGCTAACCTTGAGCGTATTAAAGCGGCAGAAGGGCTGGATAATCTGCAAACCGACATTGTCGATCTGAATACATTGACCTTTGACGGCGAATACGATTTTATTCTCTCGACAGTAGTTATGATGTTTCTTGAGGCGCAAACCATTCCCGGTTTAATTGCCAATATGCAACGCTGCACAAAACCCGGCGGGTATAATTTGATTGTTGCGGCAATGGATACGCCGGACTTTCCCTGTACGGTGGGATTCCCGTTTGCTTTTAAAGAAGGCGAATTACGCCGCTATTACGAAGGATGGGACATGCTGAAATACAACGAAGATGTCGGCGAGCTTCACCGCACGGACGAAAACGGCAACCGTATCAAACTGCGCTTTGCTACGATGCTGGCGAGAAAAACGGCCTGAGCGATGCAAGTTCTGTAAGTCTCGCTGCGTTCGGCATTTTTTTGTCGGGCGCCGCGTTCAAATTGTGCTGTCGTTACCATTTTTAGTGCATCCAGAATGATTTCGTTTTGCTATTATTTCCTTTGCATCATTGCGAAGACTAAAGGGATCGTTTCATGCGTACTCATACTTTATTTAAAGTTGCAGTGCTTACTGGCTTGCTGGCGTTATCCGGCTGTGCGTCCAAAGTCACACAGCCGGATAAGTATTCTGGATTCTTAAAAAATTATTCGGACCTGCAGGAAACTACCTCCGCCACGGGGAAACCGGTGTTGCGCTGGGTAGATCCACATTTCAATGACTCTAACTATGATAGTATTGTTTACAATCCGATAACATATTATCCCGTCCCCAAACCAACGACCCAGGTCGGGCAGCAAGTTCTTGATAAACTGCTGGCTTATACGAACGCTAAAGTAAAATCAGCAATTGAACAGCGCAAACCGCTGGTCACGACGCCAGGGCCGCGCAGTTTGATTTTCCGCGGGGCGATTACGGGCGTGGATACCAGCAAAGAAGGGCTGCAATTCTATGAGGTGATCCCTGTAGCGCTGATTGTGGCGGGCACGCAAATGGCGACAGGCCACCGGACCATGGATACCCACCTCTATTTTGAGGGTGAGCTGATAGATGCCGCGACCAACAAGCCGGTCGTCAAGGTAGTACGTCAGGGTGAAGGTAAAGACCTGAGCAATTCCAGTACGCCAATGGCGTTTGAGACGTTGAAACAGGTCGTGGATGATATGGCGACGGATACCTCTATGTTTGACGTTAACAAAAAATAATTCTGCGGCGCCATCGTAAGATGGCGCAAACCCCGGCAGATTAGCGGTCACCATCAGCCAGACAACGATGGGCGGCGCGTTCTCGTTAATACTGCGTAGCCTATCCCGCCAGCGATCAACCCCCAGAATGCCGATCCGATGCCCATCAGCGTTAGCCCGCTGGCGGTGACGAGAAATGCGATAACTGCCGCGTCACGCTCACTTTCGTGAGTAAGCGCCTGATACAGGCTACCGCTAATCGTACTTAACAATGCCAGACCAGCCAGCATTTGCACCCAGCTAACCGGCAGGGCGACCATCAGCGCGGTTATCGAACCGCCAAACCACCCGGCAAGTAAATAAAAAACGCCTGCGGCGGCGGCGGCTAACCAGCGACGCGTTGGATCGGGGTGTGCGTCCGGGCTTTGACAAATGGCGGCCGTAATGGCGGCAATGCAGATAGAATAAACGCCAAATGGCGAAAGCAGCAGCGCCAGCAACCCGGTAAAAATCATTAACGGAGAGACAGGAAGCTGATAGCCAGACGCCTTCATTGTGGCGACGCCGGGGGCGTTTTGCGATGCCATCGTCACCAGGAAGAGCGGTACCGCGACGCTCAGGCTTTGAGCGAATGAAAAGTGGGGGGGAACGAAGGTGGGCCACACCGGCGCGAAATGAATACCGCTCATCGCCACCTTACCTTGGATGAGCGCCACCGTTATTCCCATTACCATGGCAGCAATAACGGCATAGCGGGGCGCGAATACTTTAAAGAGTAGCCACGCCAATAGCATACCGCCGCACATGACAAACTCTCCGTTGAGCGTCCCGAACGCCTGCAGGCCGAAGCGTAGCAGTATTCCCGCCAGCATTGCGGCGGCAAGAGAATGGGGGATTATCCGCATCAAACGCGCAAACAATCCCGTGACGCCGCACAGCACAATCAGGGCATTGGCGACAATGAATATGCCCACGGCGTCTGGCAACGATAATCCCTGAAGCCCTGTTACCAACAGAGCGGCGCCAGGCGTTGACCAGGCGGTTAAAACCGGCGCACGATACCACAAGGTTAACGTTAGTGTGCTTATGCCCATGGCTATACCGAGGGCGGTCATCCAGCCGGCGATCTCTGCGGGTGTTGCGCCAGCGGCAAGCGCCGCCTGCCAGATAATGGCGGCGGAACTCGCATAGCCGACCAGAACGGCGACCAGACCAGATAATACAGTAGGTAACGGCAGTGATAACAGACGCATGATCGCCTCTTGTGCGTTATAACGGTCAGTCAATGTAGCATTGTGCGTTATAGCGTACAAGTGATACGCTATGGTCTTACTGGGGGGAAAAATGGATAACCTGACACACTATCTGGCGACCACGTTAAGAACGTTACGCCATCAGCGAGGCTGGAGTTTATCGCGTCTGGCGGAGATCTCCGGCGTCTCAAAAGCCATGTTAGGGCAGATAGAGCGTAATGAATCCAGCCCGACAGTCGCAACGCTGTGGAAAATTGCGACGGGCCTGAACGTTCCATTCTCAATGTTTATTTCGCCTCCGCAGGCCGAATTTCCGCCAACCTTCGATCCCCAGCAGCAAGCGATGGTAATTACACCGCTGTTTCCGTGGGACCCTGAACTCTGTTTTGACTATTTTTCCCTATTGCTGGCGCCTGGCGCGTGCAGCGAATCAGCGCCGCATAAAGCCGGCGTTATCGAACATGTGGTGGTGATTCAGGGGCGGCTGGACATGTGTACTGGTGGGGTATGGCAAACCATAGACGCCGGTAAAGGTTTGCGTTTTGCCGGCGATACGGCGCATACCTATCGCAACAGCAGTGACCAGACGGTTCATTTTCACTCGCTGATCCATTACCCGCGTGATTAAGCGGGAAAACTATTTCGTTAGTTTGCGCTTCTGACTACAATAGCCGCCATTTCGCTGCTATTGGATAAGAAAGACTGTATGCGCCAGCAACCTCACTATCTCGAATTGTTAAGTCCGGCCCGTGACGCCGCAATTGCTCGCGAAGCGATTTTGCATGGCGCAGATGCCGTCTACATCGGCGGACCCGGTTTTGGCGCACGTCATAACGCCAGTAACAGTCTGCGCGATATCGCCGATCTGGTCCCGTTTGCTCACCGTTACGGCGCCAGGATTTTTGTCACGCTGAATACTATCCTGCATGATGATGAGCTGGAGCCCGCGCAGCGGTTAATCACCGATTTGTACAACACCGGGGTGGATGCGCTGATTGTGCAGGATATGGGCATTCTGGAACTGGATATCCCGCCGATTGAGCTTCACGCCAGTACACAGTGTGATATTCGCAGCGTGGAAAAAGCGAAGTTTCTTGCCGATGTCGGTTTTTCACAGATTGTACTGGCGCGCGAGCTTAATTTGAGTCAGATAGCGGCTATTCATCAGGCTACTGACGCCACGATTGAGTTCTTCATTCATGGCGCGCTGTGTGTCGCTTATTCTGGGCAGTGTTATATCTCTCATGCGCAAACCGGGCGCAGCGCCAATCGGGGCGACTGTTCGCAAGCCTGTCGTTTACCGTATACGTTAAAAGACGATCAGGGGCGGGTGGTCTCTTACGAAAAACATTTGCTATCGATGAAAGATAACGACCAAACGGCTAACCTCGGCGCGTTGATCGATGCAGGCGTACGTTCCTTCAAGATTGAAGGGCGCTACAAAGACATGAGCTATGTCAAAAACATCACCGCGCATTATCGTCAGATGCTGGACGCGATTATCGAGCAACGTGGCGATCTGGCGCGTGCATCGGTTGGTCGGACCGAGCATTTTTTTGTTCCCTCCACGGAGAAAACCTTCCATCGCGGCAGCACCGACTATTTTGTTAACGCGCGTAAAGGTGATATTGGCGCATTTGATTCACCAAAATTTATTGGCTTGCCGGTAGGCGAGGTGCTGAATGTGGCGAAGGATTATCTCGACGTAGAAGCTACGGAGCCGTTGGCGAATGGCGATGGTCTGAACGTGTTGATTAAGCGTGAAGTGGTGGGTTTTCGCGCCAATACGGTGGAGAAAACCGGTCATAACCGCTACCGCGTTTGGCCAAATGATATGCCTGCCGACCTGCATAAAGTCCGTCCGCATCATCCGTTGAATCGTAATCTGGATCATAACTGGCAGCAAGCGCTGACAAAAACCTCCAGTGAGCGCCGTGTGGCGGTTGATATCATGCTGGGCGGCTGGCAGGAACAGCTTATTCTGACGCTGACCAGTGAAGACGGTGTCTGCATCACGCATACGCTTGACGGGGTATTTGAGGAAGCCAATAACTCTGAAAAAGCGTTGAATAACCTAAAAGCCGGACTGGCGAAGCTGGGACAGACGCCTTACTACGCGCGTGATATGCAGGTGACATTACCGGCGGCGTTGTTCGTGCCAAATAGCCTGCTCAATCAGTTCCGTCGGGAGGCGATTGATATGCTTGACGCGGCGCGGCTGGACCATTATCAACGAGGTCGTCGGAAACCCGTGGCGCAGCCTGCGCCGGTCTATCCGCAAACGCATCTCAGCTTTCTCGCTAATGTCTACAACCACAAAGCGCGGGAATTTTATCACCGTTACGGCGTACAATTGATTGATGCGGCCTATGAGGCGCATCAGGAGAAGGGCGAGGTACCGGTCATGATCACCAAACACTGCCTGCGTTTTGCGTTCAACCTTTGTCCTAAGCAGGCGAAAGGAAATATTAAGAGCTGGAAAGCCACGCCGATGCAGTTGGTGCATGGCGATGAAGTACTGACGCTAAAATTCGACTGCCGCCCTTGCGAAATGCATGTCATTGGCAAAATTAAAAACCACATCTTAAAAATGCCCCAGCCCGGCAGCGTTGTCGCTTCAGTGAGCCCTGAAGCGCTGATGAAAACGCTGCCGAAGCGTAGGGGCGTTTAATTAACGAAAATAGCTCTCTGGTTTGCGCGATTTCTGCCAGTTGTGGTGCTCGCGCAAGCCTTCCGCGGATTCTTCCGCTGCCGCCCGTAATTCATCACTGTCGGCTTCGTGTCTAAGCTGGTGCCCTCCCGTCGCAAACCATACGAATGCGTGGTCTTGCTGTTTCGCCAGTAACTGGCCTGAAAACAGCGCACAGGTCAGTAAAACTACTGATAACGTTTTTGTAAACATCATGCCACCTTCCAGTTACGTCGTGAGGCTATGATGCCAATAATTTCTTTGAGTTATTATTCAACACTTCAAATTAGCGAAAACGGTTTGTCAATAAGTGCGATAAGTTGTATGAGAAAATATACTTATACTCAGTATCTCAATTATAAAAATAACGAGCCAATTCGTTCCATGCGAAATTCATTATTTCCTGGAAGTAAATTTTAAAGGTATTGTATTAGATGGTTTTGGTATTGCCAGGGGATTGTAAGCCATAATAATTTATGGTGTGGTCAACTCTGGTGATGAGCCTCATTTTTTGTTGTTTCAACGAGTGAAGATAAATCTTCAGAAAAAAGGCTGTTATGAACTTGTAGCGCCACATATTCAGCAAGATCGTTTAAACATAGCAGGTCATGAGAGGAATTTTCCTCAAGCATATTCATTAATATCTCATTCTTAAACAAACATGAATAAACTAATTGAGTAACTGAACTTTGTGTATGATTTGGCTCAAATATTGCGTTCGTTAAGTTAGTATTCTCAATAACCTTTGCGGCTATTTTATTTTTGATAGCGTCGTCAATAGCTGTTACACCTGCCTGGGCGATGCCCAGATTAATCCTGGAGGAGATTGCGGCTTTTCTTTCCTGTTCCTTCCAGTCACATAAATTACCCTTTTCTGCCATGTCGATAAGCGTCTCTTTTATATTTTTTAGGTCGACGGGAAATGTTATACCGCCGGATAGCGAGAGTAGTAACCGCTCAGGGAACAAGCAACATAGCTCTTCACAAACATAAGTGCTAGCTTTTATATTAATATCAGAATATCTTTTCAGGTGGGCAGACTGAGTATCAACACAGAGTACTGTTCTATTCATTATCTCATAATAGTAGTGATCCTGGCGTATCACAATGCATAACGGAATATCTTCGCCATCTTTAATGCAGAGATTTGTATATTGATACTCAGCATCTTTATAGTGCTGAAAATGGAAATTTCCTCTGCATGACGGTGATGATAATTCATATAACTTGCAAAATAAATCAAATAAACGTTGCGCGTCAGGCGGAGAGGCAACATCACATAATTCCTTTATATATTGATCGGCAGCAGATCTTCGCGTGCTACAGAAAAAATCTTTAATCTTTTCCCATAGTAACGTAAAGAAGGAGCGTTGAGAGATGGCACTTTGAGAAAACATCTCACTTTTTAAAAATCCTCTCCCGATAGTAATTGGCATAATGTAGACCACAAGTGATTATATGAGACTTCATTACTGGAATAGGTGGTATTCGAAATATTATACCATGTTGCCCATCGATTTGCTTATCAGTGAAATACCTGATTTTTGCTTTGTCCTGAACCGTCAAAATTATTGTTAATATCGACCCGTAGCTTTAGTCATGCCCACGTCTCCTGGCCATGAAGTATGTCAGGTAAAACGAATGAAAGTAAAATGGTTTTCTTAATTCTCACATCATCATGTACCATGAGTAATGATTAATTACGCGCTATATTATTTTTAGAGAAAGTAAATAGTTGCTCAACCGTGTAGAAATTGTCTTATAAGAAGTTAAACTAAAAGTATTATTAGGCTAACAACAATGAGATATTTAGCGGCAGGGCAGAAGGCCAATACTGATAGCACTTATGATATAAATACCTTACTCTTTAGTTTTTGTCTTAATTATATTTGTTGTAACGATTAGCTGACGGGTTTATTTCCAGTTGGGTGATAAGACTATAAAAACCTGCGAGGAGGCTCAAAATGAAGAAATCAGATGGTGAAATTCACGAAAAGACAGCATCCTGGGGCATTTTGCAGTCAGAATGGCTAAAAAAATGTGGACGGCTATTATTGCTGTTACTTTACCGCTTCGTTATCGGATGGGCTTTTTTTCAGTTACTCGCCATGATTGTGGCAGGGATATTTTTGTTAGGCGTATTATTATTTCACCCCATAATATTTGTACAGACTATCGTAATCACTGAGAAATTAAATCATGCTTCGCTTGATTTATGGCATATCCTTAAGTTATGCCTGTGGCATTACGGTATCATCGCAGGGTTTATTTTTATGGCGGAGTATACGTTAAGTAAAAGTATACGGCAGGTTCAGCGCTTGTCCAAAAAGTTTGGGGCACAGGATTTTTCTTCACGCCCGTGATCCGCCGCTGCAGCCTGCGTTCTTACTGAATAATGGCTATGACTAGCAGACCGAATTATCTCGGTTCGAGGGGGATTCTATGTGTTTGCACAACTGCGGTGAATCGTAATTTCAGATGCATTATCGCCGACAATTGACGCGTTCCTCACTAATTGCCTTCCTGACTATATAGTGGTCTTATCTTTGACAAAACAATGTTATTTAGTTATGGAAGGCGACAACAACTGTACTACTGATTATCAAATAACCTTTCTGGTCAGGTAGACTCGCCTTTGTGAAAACACATCGTTATCTGTGTTCCTGGGACTCACTCCCTTGCCGCCTTTAAGCAACTCGAATTATTTTGGGTATAGAACAGGCGGCGTAATGGTCATATAAGCAAAATATAACCTCTCCGTTTGTGATAAGGCACAGATTACAGGGGGGAATGATGTTTATTTTAACCATCTGTTTAAGCGCTGTCCGCTAATCTTTACCTGCTCAAATACATAATCACCCCTGTGACTCTCGCGAGGTGTAACATATGGTAAAATGCGTATCTTCTTTCCTCCTGTTCAGCCTGTTGTCCTTTCAGGCAATGTCAGCTGAAAGCCATATTGATCTCCACCAGCCAAAAGACTTTGTCGATATTACTACGGTCGCCCCCGACGTACAGGTAGACATGCGATACTTCACTTCCCATAACTTTATTGGTCGCCCCATTAAAGGCTATAACGCGCCTGTTTGCCTGTTAACACGACCAGCCGCAAACGCAGTGAAGCAGGTCGCCGATCGTTTACGCCCCTTTGGACTTACCTTAAAAATATATGATTGCTACCGTCCGCAAAGCGCAGTGAACGACTTTATCGCGTGGGCCAAAGATCCTTCTCAAAACCAAATGAAAAACGAATTTTATCCGCAAGTAGAGAAAAAGCGTCTGTTTGAGGAAGGTTATCTTGCCGCCAGATCCGGCCACAGTCGGGGAAGTACGCTTGATCTAACAATTGTTCCACTCGACAGTAAAATACCGATATACCATCCCGGACGACCACTGGTGAATTGTACTGCGTCCGCGGCGCAACGCTCGCCAGATAATAGTCTGGATTTTGGTACCGGCTTTGACTGTTTTAGTCCGTTATCCCATCCCGATAATGTCATGCTTACCGCTCAGCAACGCGCAAATAGGTTGTTATTACAAACGTTGATGCGTGATGCGGGCTTTACGCCACTGGATACCGAATGGTGGCACTTCTCCCTTACTCATGAACCATACCCGAACACCTGGTTTGACTTTCCCGTTAAGCAGAGACCCTGAAACGGCGTTTTGTTGCGAAATCTAATCATTACGCCTGTTGGAAAGCACCATAACAGTTAGCAAATCATTGTTAATTTTAACAACTGATATACACTGCGGTTGCCACCTGCAAGCAGCGCTCAATGAGAACGAATAATGAAAAAATATCAACGTCTGGCGGAGCAAATTAGAGAACAAATCGCCTCTGGCGTTTGGCAACCCGGCGATCGATTACCCTCGCTGAGGGAGCAGGTCGCCAGTAGCGGCATGAGTTTTATGACTGTCGGTCATGCGTACCAGTTGCTGGAAAGTCAGGGACGGATTATCGCCCGTCCGCAATCCGGTTATTATGTCGCGCCGCATCCGGTTTGTCGGTCAGTCGCGACGGCAGCGCACGTTATTCGGGATGAAGCCGTAGATATCAATACCTATATTTTTGAGATGCTGCAGGCCAGCCGTGATACCTCAGTGGTGCCCTTTGCTTCAGCGTTTCCCGATCCGCGTCTGTTTCCCTTGCCGCAATTGAACCGCTCTCTGGCGCAGGTCAGTAAAACCGCGACGGCAATGAGCGTCATCGAAAACTTGCCGCCAGGTAATGCAGAATTGCGCTATGCGATAGCACGCCGTTACGCGCAGCAGGGGATTACCGTTTCTCCTGACGAGATTGTCATTACCGCCGGCGCGCTGGAAGCGTTGAATCTTAGTTTACAGGCAGTGACGGCGCCGGGAGACTGGGTGGTGGTGGAGAACCCCTGTTTCTACGGTGCGCTACAGGCCCTGGAGCGATTGCGCCTGAAAGCGTTGTCGATACCCACCGATGTCAAAGAAGGTATCGATCTTATGGCGCTGGAACAGGCGTTACAGGAATATCCGGTGAAAGCGTGCTGGTTAATGACCAACAGCCAGAATCCGTTAGGGTTCACGCTGAGCGCTGAGAAAAAAGCGCGGCTGGTTGCGTTACTCACGCACCATAACGTGATGCTAATTGAAGACGATGTTTATAGCGAACTCTACTTTGGCCGCGAGAAACCTCTGCCCGCCAAAGCATGGGATCGCGACGATACCGTGTTGCATTGTTCATCTTTTTCCAAATGTCTGGTTCCCGGTTTTCGCATTGGCTGGGTTGCGGGAGGAAGCCATGCCAGACAAATTCAGCGTTTGCAGTTAATGAGCACATTATCCACCAGTTCCCCCATGCAATTGGCGTTAGTGGATTATCTCTCGACACGTCGATATGACGCGCATCTGCGCAGATTGCGAAGGCAGCTTGCCGAACGTAAACAGCAAGCCTGGCAAACCCTTTTGCGCCATCTCCCGGCGGAAGTAAAAATTCACCATAACGATAGCGGTTATTTTCTTTGGCTGGAGCTACCTGAGCAGCTTGATGCCGGTGAACTTAGCGCCAAAGCGCTTGAACACCTTATCAGTATCGCGCCGGGGAAAATGTTTTCAACGTCCGGCGCCTGGACGCGTTTCTTTCGTTTTAACACCGCATGGCATTGGGGAGAACGGGAAGAACAGGCCGTAAAACAGCTTGGCAGCCTGATTCGCGAGATGCTGAGCGCTAAAAGCCTTGTGTGAGATGGAATGCGTGTCAGCTCACAACCTGACTAAATTTCCCGAGTGTGCCGGGTGAGCATCTGGCGCGCCGTCTATTTTTAGGAAAGCGGCGGCCCGTTCGCCGGAAATCGATTAATGACGATATGGGAAAATGCTATGCAATATCAATTACTGATTAATGGCGTGCTGGTGGACGGTGAGGGAGAAAGGCAGTCTGTTTATAACCCGGCGACAGGCGAGGTCATACTTGAGATTGCGGAAGCGTCGCCCGCGCAGGTTGACGCCGCAGTGCTGGCCGCCGATAGCGTGTTTGCCGAATGGGGGCAGACCACACCCAAAGCACGGGCGGAATGTCTGTTAAAACTGGCGGACAGCATCGAGCAAAACGCCCTTGAGTTCGCCCGGCTTGAATCGCAAAACTGCGGTAAGCCTTTGCACTGCGTAATCAATGATGAAATTCCGGCAATCGTGGATGTCTTTCGCTTTTTTGCCGGCGCGGCCCGTTGTTTGAGTGGGCTGGCGGCGGGCGAATATCTGGAAGGACATACGTCGATGATCCGCCGGGATCCGATTGGCGTGGTTGCCTCTATCGCGCCGTGGAATTATCCGCTCATGATGGCGGCCTGGAAGCTGGCGCCAGCGCTGGCGGCAGGTAACTGCGTGGTGATTAAGCCTTCTGAAATCACGCCGCTGACGGCGCTTAAACTTGCCGCGCTGGCGAAGAATATCTTTCCGCCGGGGGTGCTCAATGTCCTGTTCGGACGAGGGCAGACTGTTGGCGATGTATTGACCGGCCATGAAAAAGTACGCATGGTCTCTTTAACCGGTTCTATCGCGACCGGGGAGCATATTCTGCGCCATACTGCGCCAGCGATAAAACGTACGCATATGGAACTCGGTGGTAAAGCCCCGGTGATTGTTTTTGATGACGCCGATCTGGATGCGGTGGCGCAGGGCGTCCGGACTTTTGGTTTCTATAATGCCGGACAGGATTGTACTGCGGCGTGCCGTATATACGCGCAGCGCGGTATCTATGATGCGCTGGTCGAAAAGCTAGGGAACGCAGTGAGCAGCCTGAAAATGGGCGCGCCGGAGGATGAGTCGACAGAGCTGGGGCCGTTAAGTTCGCTGGCGCACCTGAAGCGCGTCACAGCGGCTGTAGAGGAGGCGAAGGCCCTCAGCCATATCCGTGTGATTACTGGTGGAAGTCAAACGGAAGGTAAAGGTTACTATTTCGCTCCGACGTTGCTGGCAGACGCAAAACAGGAAGATGCCATCGTGCAACGCGAGGTCTTCGGCCCGGTGGTCAGTATAACCGTCTTTGATGATGAAGATCAGGTTCTGAGGTGGGCCAACGATTCTCGCTATGGTCTGGCATCCTCCGTCTGGACTCAGGACGTCGGGCGGGCGCACCGGCTTAGCGCCAGATTGCAGTATGGCTGTACCTGGATTAATACCCATTTCATGTTGGTTAGCGAAATGCCGCATGGAGGGCAAAAACAGTCGGGATACGGCAAAGATATGTCATTGTATGGTCTGGAAGACTACACCCTTGTCCGCCATATCATGGTTAAGCATTAAGGATCATTTACTGTTCAGAAAAATCGTGAAAAAATAGGCGGGTGTTGGCGGAGAGGGGGACCTCCCCGCCAACATGCGCAGCAAGTACTCAAAGGTTGAACACCTCAAGCAAACCAGCCGAATCTCAACGAGATCAGACCCAAAAGTCCTGCAGCAGCAAAGACATTAATCAGCACGACGGTTTTACTGGAAACATTCATTTTCGCCACCTTTCATCATAACCCCTATGGGTATAGTACGGGTTGGCGAGATCCGCAATAATACGTAAACAGGATATTCTGTGAGCGGAGCCGTGCATTGAGAACGTTTTGCTGTTAAGGCTGATAAACCTTGATGTGTGTCAAATAAAAAGAGCATATTGCGCGCGTTTTTTCCTCTGGTTGGCGCGGATGCCTGATATGACCCTCTTTCAAAAGATATTAATTTTTTACGCCGTCATGGCGGTGATATCATCCCTGATCACCTGGTTTTTGACTCATGACAAAAAACGAATTCGTTTCCTGAGCGCCTTTTTGGTTGGCGCGACATGGCCGATAAGTTTCCCCGTCGCATTGCTGTTTTCGCTTTTCTGACCTCAAGCCCGATACACGTTACCGGGCATGGTTTTTCCGCAAGGTCAGGCTATCAGGGCAATTAATTGCGCTCTGTCTACGTCGGTAACGTCCTGCGGATGCCGATATCCTGCGTTCTCATTGGCCAGGGTATACAGCGCAACAAGCCAGTCATAGACATAGCGGCTGGCGGCGTGAACGGGCTGTTCGTCAAGCTTTGTTAGACGCAACATTGTCGAACGCGGCGTTGCGGCGAAAATGGCTGCGCCTTTCTGAACGCGGCTGGCCGGGCGTTGGGCCTCCTCGATATTGGCGTAGCCGAGCCAGGCGATGAAGTTACCAATGATGGCATGAAGCTGCGCGCCGCTAACCTCCTCGCGCTGCATGGTTTTCTGTAACTGCTGAGGTAAACCGAGGCGATAGCTGGCGGTAATTAAAATCTCCGCCACGGCGTTGAGCATCTGCGGTTCCAGTCCCAGACGCTGCGCATTATCCCGGCAGTGGGCCCACTGGCGCAGATGATTGATCCACATTTTGTGCGCCTGGTAGCCTGTTTCATGACCTTCTGACGCTGAAGCGCGCGTTGGTTCGTCGGCAAAGAGATCGATCGCGTCATTAAATAAACCGCTGACCTGTTCTTCTCGCGACTGTCGGGTGCGCAGCAACGCTTCGAAGTTCTGTACCGGCGGTAACAGCCCGGCCAGCAGGTCGCCATGTCTGGCGGCCTGGGACTGAAGACGCCGGATCACGGTTTCAACCGGTAGCCGCGCGTCATCAAACATCGGTAACAGATCGCGCACGCGGCCTCGCAGTTGTTCGCGTAACGCCTGTAAGCGCGCCTGTCGCTGTGGTGCCGATGTCGCCTGCGATAACCACTCCACCAAACGCTGCATACTGTGTTTATCCAGCGCCTGCAACGTTCCCCAATGCACGCCAGGTTTACCCATCAACTGCTGGACGGCTTCATCCAGATTTTGCTGGGTGGCAAAACGGGCATCCTGTGGAGTAATAGCCCAGACGACGCCGGGTAACGCTGATTCATGCTGCGGCTGCGTGGCGTTAACCCACTCCAGTAAGTGACGGGCGGCAGTGGACGTTTGCGAGCGAGATGCCAGAGCATTGCAAATCACCAGAACATCGGGCTGTACCTGTTGGCGGTA
Source organism: Salmonella sp. A29-2 (assembly GCF_020150755.1). NCBI lineage: Bacteria > Pseudomonadati > Pseudomonadota > Gammaproteobacteria > Enterobacterales > Enterobacteriaceae > Salmonella > Salmonella sp. A29-2. The sequence goes on from NZ_CP083731.1 coordinate 2,345,043, forward strand.
ATGGGCCAGCATCCAGCCTAATTTCGCCCGCCATAACGGATGAGGATGACTGTCTGGCGCGACCGGAATATCCAGTAAATCAACGTTATCCAGTACGCTGTTTTCAACGCTTAGCACCAGTTCGCGGGTAAGCAGCGCCAGAGAATCAAGCGAAAGGCTGACCGCATTGAGCAGTCGGCCTTCCTTAACCGGATGCACCACCACATCGCTTTGCGTATCGCTGGCGGTTAGCGCCATTTGCGTCAGGAAGTTTTCCGCCGGTAAGCCAAAATGATCGACCAGCAGGCTGAGCGGCGCCGCCAGTTCCCCGGCATGGCCGGTTTGTTGCAACATATGCGCCAGCGCCAGCCATTGCTGGGTGATCTCTGGTTGCTCTCCCCACAGTAATGCCCAGGCGTGCGCCCGTGTCGTGAGATCCAGCGCAGGCAAGAGCGAGGCAAAGTGTTGCCATGTCGCATCATCAATATGTTGTCTGGCGGACGGCAGGCAAGAGCGCCAGAAACTCGCGATGGTCGCTACCTCTTCAGCGGTAACGCCGGGGACGGGCTGCGGTTGGCGAAGCGATTGCCATTTCTCCAGGCGTGATGTGATAATGGATTTTTCGACCTGGCGACAAACGGGGGACGAGCTGGTCCAGGCAATAAAGATCTGCACCAGTTCGGCTTCACTGATCAAGCGCAGGCGCAACGGCCAGCCGCTCTCGTTTGAAAAAATGTCGCGCGTAAAGCGAATAGCCATATTCGCTGGCGCATGACCCGGATTGATGTGGCTGAAATAATCATAGTCACGGTCCGGCGTGATAATTTCCAGCTTGCCATTCTCGTTACCGCATAGCGTCGTTAACAGATGCGCTTTTGCGGATTGCGCATACCCGTACAGACCAACGCAGCCATGTGATGCGCAGGCGGCGTTGAGCGCTGACTCATCCGCCGCGGCAAGCGTAAGTTGCGCCAGCAGAGCGTCGGCTTCGTCATCCAGTCGCGTTGCGTAACGGCGCGTGTTGTTAACCCACTCGATAACAGCCTGGGTGGTGTTTAACGGTTTTGTCATTTCAGGTATACACTCCCACTATCTATCCAGTAGTGGCTGCCGCTGTGGCGACGGCCAGCCAGCGTATTCAATTTTAATGTCAGCGCATCGGCGGCGACCGGCGTCCCGTCCTGGAGCCAGGCATCACTTAATATGAACGATTCCGGGGCGCTATCTTTGCTACTGCCGCGTAATTTCAGTCGCACATTCAGTACGCCGTCGCCAGCGATGGTTTTCGCCAGTTCGGCGGAATTAATGCTCAGGCAATAGAGTGGGGTCGCAGGCCAGCGACTGTTCGCCAGTTGACGAAAGCCCAACGTCACGTTGCCGCGTAGCGGAAAATGCAGGCGTGCGTCCAGCGTTGCGCCGGGTTTATCCAAATCGATCTCGTGATACCAGATGTTTTCATCGCGAAGGGTATTAACGGTATTATCCAGTACGCCGAGATAACGCACAGTCGAATACGCGCCGATATCAGCCGCTTTAAAATTGAAACGCGGCAGACGTAAGTCCAGCGCCAGGCTGCATAACATCGCGCCCACCGCGGCAGTGGATTTTGGATTACCGATACGCCCTTGTTGACTGAAGGGATACCATTCATGTACCTGATACTTATCCATCCACACAATGCGATTAACCGGCACCGGTTGTAAGTGCCGGATGAGCGCCTGTACGCCGGGTAAACAGGTCGGTCTCCCCGTCACCAGCAAGATATCGCAGTGATAGTGGGAGATCGCTTCGCAAACCGCATGAAGCGGCGTTGTCAGCGTAAACTGACCGGCCAGCAGAGCCTCCTGAAGCTGGCTAAACTGGATTTGCAACGGCACATTGAATATATCAAATGTCGGCGAACCAGACGGTAAGGCATGATCGATCGCCTGCTGGATATAGTTCATCACGTTGCTTGTTGGGCGGCGGATCAGCAGATCGCCAAATGTTGCATGTAAACCAGCAAACGGATCGTTAATGTCGCTTTGCTCCCAGGCGGAAAGTACCGCATGGCCCAGCGGCATAAATAATTGCAGCGCCGTTTGCTGGCGCAAAATGGCCTGAGTATCAATTCGTCCCGAATCGCCAAATAAGGTCGCCAGCAGGGCGGCGGCATCCGTAACGCCTGCCCGTTGCAACGCCGTTTGCAGGGAAGGGAGTACGCAACGCTGAATGATATCTAATAGCAGATCGTCCCCGGCGACTTTAAAACCTTCGCGAAACAGGAGATGAGGCGTAATTTTTACATTGGCCCCCACGCCGTCATCTAACTGATAGTGAACGATCGCCATATCCGTCGTGCCGCCGCCGATATCAATCGATGCCACGCGCAACGCGCGCCCGGGGACGACGCCGGGTTCAGGCTGGCGATCCGGTCTGGCGAGTGCATTAAAAAAGGATTCGGTACGCCCGGCGTAATGCGAAATGGCTTCGTTATAAAGCCATACCAGTTGGCCGCAACTTGCTTCGTCCCATTCCATCTGTATTTCTGGTACCGGCACCACGCTTTTTTCACGCTGCTTAGGCGTGGTGAAATCCTCATCCTGCGGATGCCAGCCCATGGCTTTCCAGACCAGCGCCAGCGCTTCAAACATTCGCTGGCGGAAAATTTCTCGCTCCTGTTTCGGCATGGCGGAAGGCAGCGTTAAAATCAGGGTGCGTAGCTGGCGCGGCGAGGCGGGAAAGCCGAGCCGCAGCCGGGTGGCGACGCTGTTAATTTGCCCCAGCGCCTGAGCCAGAATTTCGCACAACATATGCGTCATCAAGGTGCTACGACTGTATTGCGGCGAAAAAACCGGTAGCCTTTCTTCATGCGGCAGGCGGAATAACGGCTGTCCGTCGTCATTCATCAGATTCATCAGCGGAAACGCGGTGGCAAGCGGTTCGCGCTGCGTTTTACCGTGGATCTGGCTAAAGCGCCAGTCCTGCAAGGCGGGGGTTTCATCCCACAGGTAGCGGCGCGGGCTGGAGATGCCGCTGCTGCCTTCGGTGCCCACACGCTGCATAGCAAGAGCGCGAGCCTCGTCGCCCACACGCACAATGGAAGGCCACACAAAGGCGTCGTCTCGTCCGCTTTCGACAGAAAAGTGTTGCTTGCCAAAGCGCGCTTCCGAGAATTCTACCCGGCTGGTAAATAAAGGGTCGTTCAGATACTGCGGCTCGCTTAAAGAACGCACCTGAAGCTCTGCCGTCTGGCGTAACCCGTCATTCGCATCGCCATGATCCTCGATCAAGACGCCGCAGGTATGCGTATTGCCGACATCCAGAATCAGATCGACCGGGATTGCGGGCGTGCTTAACGTATGTGTCACAAACTTTACTTCCGGCACCGTAAGCTGTTCGCCTAACAGCGTCAGTAAATTCAACCAGTGCGCCTGATACTCAAAGCTACGCAGCGCTTGTTGTATGGCCTGTTCCGAACGGTTTTCCACCTGTGAGGCATACTGAAGAAACGACTCGCGCAGCCAGCCGTCAATCCATGTCTGGTCAAGGAAATCGGCAACTTCTTCATCGCGCCAGGCGAGCGCAAAACGTGTGCCATTGAGCAGATCGTTTTCGCAAGGCGCCAACGCCGCAGGCATATTTTTTGCCAGCTGACTGTCGAAGGCGAGGGTGATGCGGTGTGTGTTTCCGGCGCTATCTGGCTCGCTGAGTTTACGTACCTGAATGCGCGCCCAGTTATCCGGCCCATCAATAAAGGTACGCGGCGGATTAAAACGCAGGAACGGCAGGGGAAGCCAGATTCCGTCGAGTACATCCAGAGAATAGTGCAGCGTCTGAGTGCTTTCCGGTTTCACGACTTCGGGTTGGCCGCCAGCACGTCCTGGCAACGTGTAGCGCCCGCTGGTCAGATCAAAATCGAGGCGCAGTAGCGGGCCGTTTGCCGTTTTGCGCACAAAACGTCCGTAGTGGGCCGACTCTTGCGGCGTTAAGCCAAAATCAAGAAACTGGACGCCGCTGTTTGCAATGAGCGTGACGCTCTGTTTGTAATCACACAGATTGACCAACATAAAATCAGGCACCTATCTTTTTAAACGTCAACGGAATTGCCGCGTGGTCGCCATAACGGGCGGTACAGGTTGCGACGTCACTGACGCCTGCTTTACAGGTAATTTCCGGCATCGGATAACGTGAGCCGTCGGTGCAGCGCGCATTGCCGCGACTTTTAATCATCAGCTCGCCCGTTTGATGCAGACCAGAGAAAATTTCCGCCCGACAAACCACGTTATCGCCATGTACTACGCGCGCGATACCTTTGTTATTTTGGATCTGATAACGCAGAGAGGGCGGCTTGCCGGTAATCGGATCTTTGACATCCACGCTGACCCGCCAGCTACCGTTTAAAAAGCGCGTGGTTCCAAGCTTCATCTGCGTACTGTCCATCACCAGCGCGTCTTTGGGGATAGCGGCAATGATAACAGGCGCTTCCGGCAGCGGCGCCGCTTTGGGGGCGGGCGTCACCTCAGCGCGATGCAGCGGCAAATGCGCGGTGAGTTCAGGCAAGGGGGTAACGTCAGTTTTCGCAGTAGCGACAGGCGCGGCGCGAACAGGAGAGGCCCCGTCAACGGATGAAGATGGCCAGAAAAAAGGCGTGGCGACGGCGGCGATAACCACGGCAGCGACAGGTAAGCTCCACAGCGGTAGACGGCGAGCTCTTTTCGCCTCAGCAACCGGGATGGGTGTGGCCGACTTCGGCTCGCTAACGATAACGGGCGGCGCAACAGGTTCCTCCGGCATTTTCGGCGGCTCAATGACAGATGTTAACAAAGGTTCATCCGCCTGACTAAACGCCGCCTCTACCAGCGGCTTTTCTTCGGGCTCCGGCTCCGGCTCGACCAGAGGGATGTCGGGGATTTCCTCGGTGACCCGCAGGCAGTCCAGCACATCATCGCGTGTATTTTCGTTGAGATTAACGAATCCCCAGAAGGTGATAACCGGTTTGCCGTTAACCAGGAAAACATGATTTTCGCCGGGAAATTGCGTCGCTTTCTCAAGTAGCGACCCAAATAGCTGGAGCGCTGTTTTACCGGATTGCAGACTTTTGCGACTGAGTGCAGCCGCGCTTTCAAAAGTGCTGGCTAAATAACGTAAAGCCCGAGAACGTGTCTCTTCGTCAGCCGCTTTCCACGCTATCGCCTGACCTTCAATCGGCGAATACCAGTCAACCCGATCGCCATTATCGTTAAGTTGCGGAATCGCCAGACAGTCAACCATCGCCTGCTGTTTACGCAGACGAAGCGTTTCGCGAATTTGCAATGCTGATTCAAATACGGCCTGACCGCCGCCGCCCACGGCCTGATAATCATCCAGATTGCCGCTGCGCAAGAGAGATTTTGCCACGTTGTTATCCCTTAGACTTCTTCACGCGTCTACTTTACGGGGTCTATACGCAAGCAAACGGCGGAAGAAAGGCAAAAAGGCGCGAATTCTCGGTCTATTAAGCCCCGTGTTTCCACTTGACGTAAGTTAAATCAGGGTGGCGGCGGCGAATTACCGCATCGGGCGACAATAACGCGTATAATAGGCGAATCATGCTGTTACAGAATAAAGAGTAGGAGAGCTTATGTCGCACCTGGAGGAAGTGAGTGCCCGCGTGGATGCCGCCATCGCGGAGAGCGTAATTGCCCATATGAATGAATTGCTGATTGCCTTGAGCGATGACGCTGAATTACGTCGCGAAGATCGTTATGTGCAGCAGCAGCGTTTACGCACGGCTATCGCGCATCACGGCAGGCAATATCAAGAAGATCGGGACGCGCGCCGCGAGCAGCTCACCAAAGGCGGCACGATCCTGTAACCCATTAAAACTGGCGCTTCGCAATCAGCCATGCGCCAATGACCAGCAACAGCGCGCCAAACGCCGGCCCGACCATTGCGCGTAACGTGACGCCGTGGCTACGCGCGATATCCAGCGCCAGTCCGCCGATTAACTGGCTGGCGACCAGTACCGCGATAGTCGTCGCGGCGCCAACGTTCTGATACCCGCTAATGCTGGCAAATACAAAAAATGACCCCAGCAGACCGGGGATCAATGTCCACCAGCGCACGCTGGCGACCAGCTCGCCGAAGCCCGTAGCGCCTTGCTTAAACCACAATATCGTCACAAATAAAACGATCCCTACCAGCGAGTTCAACAGCATAGCGATCAGAATCGTCGATGATGTCTGCGTAATACGCACCATAATACTGTTTTGTACCACCAGCCCGACGCCGGCGGCGATCAAAAAGATAAGCGTCAGCGACTGGTTCATCAGCAGGCGTCCGGCGCGGCGTGTTCATCAAGCTGGAGCTGCATAAACGTAAGATCTAACCAACGGCCAAATTTTACGCCGACCTGCGGCATTTGCGCGGTGACGGTAAACCCCAGCGAATGATGCAGGCGTATCGAGGCGGCATTCTGTGACTCAATACCGGCCACCATCACATGCTTGCCGCAGCGTCGGGCTTCGTCGATCAGTCTGCTGAGCAGTTTTCGCCCCAGTCCTTTCCCCTGGTGCGCCGGATGAACATAAACCGAGTGCTCGACGGTATAGCGAAAACCGTCGAAACTGCGCCAGTCGCCAAATGATGCATAGCCAGTCACCACGCCATTTTCTTCGCTGACCAGCACCGGATAGCCCAGTAATTGACGGGCCTCATACCAGGCAAGGCGATTATCCGTATCGACCGTCCGATCGTTCCAGATGGCCGCAGTATGTAATACCGCATGGTTATAGATTTCGGTAATCGCGGCGCAGTCTGCTTTATCGGCAAAGCGAATCGTCATAGGGAACCCCAGGGAATGTTTACGATAGTGTTAGAAATACTATTGAAGGCGGCATAAATCAACGAATTAGCGCAAGAATTCATATTTAGCGAGAGGGGAAAGAAAGTCGTTCATAAAAGCGCACAGCCTGATATCTGAGAGTGTTTAACTCCCTCAGAAAGCTAATGTTCGACTATTATTGATGGATTATGCCAGGCATGAGGAGAATAGAATGAAGCAACAGACCAACCGAAATCGTCGTTGGGTTTTGGCCTCGCGTCCCCACGGCGCGCCGCAGATGGATAACTTCCGCCTCGAAGAAGATGACGTCGCGACGCCCGGTGAAGGGCAGGTGCTATTGCGTACCGTTTTTTTATCACTCGACCCTTATATGCGTGGCCGCATGAGCGATGAACCCTCTTATGCGCCGCCTGTTGAACCTGGCTGCGTTATGGTTGGCGGTACGGTCAGTCGCGTTGTCGCGTCAAACCATCCTGATTACCGACCAGACGAGTGGGTGTTGAGTTACAATGGTTGGCAAGATTATGACATTTCAGATGGCGAAGGGTTGGTAAAGCTGGGTGATAATCCGCAACATCCTTCCTGGTCGCTGGGGATTTTAGGAATGCCGGGGTTTACCGCCTATATGGGGTTACTGGATATCGGCCAGCCGAAAGAGGGCGAAACGCTGGTTGTCGCCGCCGCCACCGGCCCCGTAGGCGCAACGGTTGGGCAAATTGGCAAGCTGAAGGGCTGCCGGGTCGTGGGTATTGCTGGCGGCGCGGAAAAATGCCGTCATGCGACAGACGTTTTGGGATTTGATCTGTGCCTTGATCATCACGCTGATAATTTCCCACAACAGCTTGCGCAGGCCTGCCCGCAGGGTATCGATATCTATTATGAGAATGTCGGTGGTAAAGTCTTTGACGCCGTCTTACCGCTACTGAATACGTCGGCGCGGATTCCGCTCTGCGGTCTGGTCAGCGGCTACAATGCGACAGCGTTGCCGGACGGTCCAGACAGACTGCCGCTGCTGATGGCGACATTACTTAAAAAGCGTATTCGCCTGCAAGGTTTTATCATCAACCAGGACTATGGTCACCGGATACATGAGTTTCAGCAAGAAATGGGGCGTTGGATCAAAGAAGGGAAAATACATTACCGGGAGCAGATTACTGATGGGCTGGAAAATGCGCCAGAAGCGTTTATGGGGCTGCTGGCGGGGAAGAACTTTGGCAAAGTCGTGATACGTTTAGCGGACGATGCGTAAAGAAAAAATGGCGGCATTATGTCGCCATAAAAATGTGCAAATTTTAAAATTGCGGCTTTACTTATATTCATCATTCAGATCGCGGTGGGGCAGCTTATCTCCTTCAGCGGCCTGAACCGGTCAAAAATCTCGATACATGAAGGAATGACGGAGATAAAACGGTTGCCATAAAGAAACCTGTATTGTTGTAAAAGATGAGAATATCACGCAAGTAAATTATCACTTTTATTTATTTGGCCGTTCAGGCCTGGATTATCTTTTTTACAATTAAGTTCCGAAACTTCTTCGGGACTCGATTGCGATGTTGTTCTGCCAAGAGGTGAAGGAAGGAAAATGCCGGGTACGGAAAAAACACAACATATAAGCCTGACCACACAGGTTGAAAATCGGTTAAAGCATCAATTGTCTATTGGCGCATTAAAACCAGGCGCAAGGCTTATCACTAAAAATATCGCTCAAGAGTTAGGCGTCAGTATTACGCCAGTGCGTGAGGCCCTGTTAAGGCTGGTCTCTTCCAGTGCTTTGGCGGTGGCGCCAGCACAGGCGTTTATGGTGCCGGAGATCTCGCTGGAAAGTTTGCTGGAAATTAATACGATTCGTACTGCCCTGGAGGAGATGGCGGTGGTCGCCGCTGCGGGTAAGATTACCCCGGATCGCGAGCAGACGCTGAATGCGCTATTAGATGAATTTCAACAGGCGCTGGAAAGTGGCGTTATGGAGAAAATTCTTTTGGCCAACCGCGCATTCCGCTTTGAGATCTACCACTACGCGGATATGCCAACGCTGTATGCCATGATCGAGCAATTATGGGTACGCCTGGGGCCAAGCCTGCATTTTTTATATGATAATTTTAAACTTGATGATTATCAAGACGGCGTTAGTCTGTACAGAAAATTGCTTAATGCGTTAGTGACAGGTGATAAAGAAGCCAGTCGCCACTGCCTACAGAACGTTTTGCAACAAAACGTAGCGACGATTAAAAATCAGTACTTCATGTAACCTTTATGAAACTATGACTTATCAATAGCGGGGATTCCCCGCTATTGCCGGATATTTATTCAAATTGCCATGCCAGATTAATCCCCACGCCATAGTTACGTCCTGGCGCTGGCTCATAATATCGGCCATTAGATTCATTAACGATCACCGAACCGATATATTCTTTATCAAATAGATTATCTACCCGCCCAAAAATATCGACGGTAAGCTGACTGTAATTAAATTTATACCCTGTATTTAGTCCAACAACGGTATACGAAGGCGCTTTGGCGGTATTTTCATCATTGGCCATGATATCGCCCATATACCGAACGTCTGTTCCGGCGTACCACCCCTCATCCGGGATAAAACCTAATGAGGCGAATCCCATATTACGGGCGATGCCGGGCATCCGGTTTCCATCACAGTTTTGCCCCTGACAAACGTTACTGCGATAGGTCGCATCCAGCCAGGTCCATGATGCTTTCACCCGCCAGTCGCCGGCGAAGCGCTGGTCCAACGCGAGCTCTGCGCCCTGGCGGCGCGTTTTGCCCGCGTTTTTGTAGGTAGTGCGTCCTCCCATACTGCTGGCGACGACAATTTCATCATCAGTATCGGTTTGAAATAACGCGGCGGTCAACAAGCCATTGCCAATCCGCGTTTTACTGCCGACTTCCACCGTATCATTGGTCGACGGTTTGAGGTCAAAGTTGAACCCACTTTGGCCGTCAGCGCGATAAGAAAGCTCATTGATTGTGGGAGTTTCAAATCCGCGACCGGCAGCAAGATAGAGATTCCAGGCGTCAGTTAACGCATATTTTAGCGATCCGGCGGGTAGCCAGTGGTGATAGCTGGCGTCGCCGCTGTCATCGCCATTGCCGGGCGCGATATAGTGATCGTTAGAATCGAACCACACGGAACTGTAGCGCACGCCAGCATCCAGCGAGAGTTTTTGCGTAAGCTGCCACTGGGTTTGCAGATAAGGATCGACATTCCACATCAGGTTACGCTCATCCCGGCGTAAATCGCCTTTATGCCCAAACTCAGGGGTGCCGTTGTTGAGACGGAAATTATTGTAACCCTTGCGGTTTTCGCTCATGTTTTCATAATTTAATCCGCCAGTGAAGGTGACCGGCACACCTAATTCTCCCCGGTGAGTCCAGCGGGAATCAATGCCCTGATAGTGGCGTTGCAGTGTAATTACGCCGCCAGCCTGGGCTGGTTTTAGCTGTGCCACCAGGGGAATAGACTGGTATTGCGTGGTTTCCCGCTCTCCGGCGTAGGCCATCACGCTGATATCATCCTGCGCGCTGAGCTGACGTTCATAACGCAATCCTGCCTGAGTTTGTTTGATGGTTTTACGCGTATTGTACTGTTCAGCGCGCGGCGCCTGTTGCGGATCGGCTTTCCATTCAGATTCGGTAAGTCCGCCGGGATCGTCCGCCTTAATGTCCACACTATTAAAAATCAGCGAGAGTTTACTGGCCTCGTCAAGGCGCACGCCCAGTTTGGCATTAGCCAGATTTTTTCGCGCGCCGCTGTGATCGCGGTAGCCGTGGGTGGTGAAACGGGTAGTCGATACCGTGTAATCCACGTCGCCAGGCTGTGTGCCGTCACCCATCGCGCCCGTGGCTTTTAGCCCATAGCGCCAGCTTCCATAACTGCCGTAGTAGCTGCTGGCCTCAAGGGTGGGCGGCTGTCTCCCGGTTTCGGTGGTGACATTTATCACGCCGCCGGAAGCATTGCCGTATAGCGCTGAGAAGGGGCCGCGTAACACTTCAACGTCTTGTATGCTGTTAATATCAATATTCGAAATCTGGCCTTGTCCATCCGGCATGGTGGCGGGAATGCCATCAACATACAGACGAATGCCGCGCACGCCAAAGGCGGAACGCGAGCCAAATCCGCGGATAGAGATTTGCAGATCCTGCGCGTAGTTCTGCCGGTTCTGCACCTGCAATCCCGGGACGCTGGTTAAAGTCTCAGATAAATTAACGCGCGGCGTCGCCAGACGCATGTCTTCTCCCTCAATGACGCTAACGGCGGCAGGTGTATCCAGTTCGGATACGGTTTGCGGCGTTGCGGTGACTATCATGGTTTGTTCATTGGGCGCGCTGGCGGCCTGAAGAACCGGGGAGAAGGTCAGAGGCAATAAGAGGGCGGGATAAAGTCGCTGTCTAACGGAAATAATTTTCATGAAAATGCCGGATAAATGTAAGCGTATCAACGGAAAACGTGACATTAAGGGTAGTCAATATGTAAAGTTTTGAAATTTTAATCGCACATTAAGTTAAGAAAATGTGCGGTATTTAAGAGCCATGACATTCGCAGGCGAGGAAAAGCTCCACTTTCTGATAAATAATGATTATTATTCTCAACTTATAATAAGTGCGGAACGAAGATCCCGCGCAGCGAAGTAGTGTGAAGCAGCTATACACGTTTTTATCAAAGGGAGTCGTCATGCACTTACGTCATCTTTTTTCGCCGCGCCTGCGTGGTTCTTTATTGTTAGGTTCGCTCCTCGTCGCATCCTCATTTAGCACGCTGGCGGCGGAAGACATGCTGCGTAAAGCGGTAGGCAAAGGCGCTTATGAGATGGCCTGGAGTCAGCAAGAAAACGCGCTCTGGCTGGCTACATCGCAAAGCCGTAAACTGGATAAAGGCGGCGTAGTTTATCGTCTCGACCCGGTGACGCTGGAAATCACGCAAGCGATTCATAACGATCTCAAGCCGTTCGGCGCCACCATCAATGCCGCGACCCAAACGCTGTGGTTTGGCAATACCATTAACAGCGCTGTTACCGCGATTGATGCCAAAACGGGTGATGTAAAAGGTCGTCTGGTACTTGATGCGCGCAAACGTACTGAAGAGGTTCGTCCGTTACAGCCCCGTGAGCTGGTTGCCGATGCGTCTACCAACACGATCTACATTAGCGGTGTTGGTAAAGAGAGTGCTATTTGGGTAGTGGATGGCGAAACCATCAAACTGAAAACGACGATCGAAAATACCGGCAAAATGAGTACGGGTCTGGCGCTCGACAGTAAAGCGCAACGCCTGTACACCACCAATGCGGATGGCGAATTTATCACCATCGATACCGCCAGCAATAAAATTCTCAGTCGTAAGAAGTTGCTGGATGACGGTAAAGAACACTTTTTTATTAACCTGAGTCTCGATACCGCAGGTCATCGCGCGTTTATCACCGACTCGAAGGCGACTGAAGTCCTGGTTGTCGATACCCGTAATGGCAATATTCTTGCCAAAATCGCGGCGCCTGCTTCTTTGGCCGTCCTGTTTAACCCGACACGTAACGAGGCGTATGTGACACATCGTCAGGCAGGTCAGGTCAGCGTGATCGATGCGAAGACCTATAACGTTGTTAAAACGTTCGATACGCCGACGTACCCGAATAGCCTGGCGCTATCGGCAGACGGTAAAACGCTCTACGTCAGCGTGAAGCAGAAATCGACACGTGAACAGGAAGCGACGCAGCCGGATGATGTTATTCGCATTACTCTGTAAATAGGGTATGGAGGGGGAAACCCCTCCAGTCATCTCTTTAAACGCACCGATACGCCTCGTTACACCCCGCCGATAGCCTGATGATTCTGTGAGAATTACACTGCCTTTTTGCTGTAGTTAACTCATTATATTCACGAGGAAAATATGAAAAAGTTATTTATATGCTCAGGTTTGGGCATGATGTTTTTTATGCTTGCGGGTTGTACAACCAACTATGTGATGACGACGAAGAATGGGCAAACGATCGTAACTCAGGGTAAGCCACAGTTAGATAAAGAGACGGGGATGACCAGTTATACCGATCAGGAAGGCAACCAGCGGGAAATTAACAGCAATGATGTGGCGCAGTTGATTAAGGCTGACTAAGCATTGGGCGCGATGCGGTGTTGGCGGCAACGCGCATTAAACCCGGCAGGCCTGGGGCTGCCGGGGAAGGGGAATGTTATGTCGCTGCTTCTTCTTTCAATACGACACTCTCTGTCGAATCCGCCGTCACTGGCGCAGTGCGATGGATCTCCGCCACGCGACGTCGCACGCCAAACCAGCCGGCAACCAGCAGAATGGCGATCAGCGGCAACGAGGCGATAGTGTAAGTTCCATTCGGGTAGTCAAACGCCATGAGTACCAGCACGCTTAGTAAAAACAGCAGCGTTAGCCAGGAGGTAAAAGGCGCGCCGGGCAGTTTAAAACTGACGTCTGCGGCTTTGCCTTCTTTTATCGCCTGGCGTAAACGCATCTGGCACACCATGATAAACGCCCACGACGCGATAATGCCGAGCGAGGCAAAATTAAGAACGATCTCAAACACGCGGGAGGGGACCAGGTAATTCAGGAATACGCCGACCACGTAAACCACCAGAGTCGCCAGAATACCCGCATAGGGCACATGCTGACGGCTCATTTTCGCCATGAATTTCGGCGCGGAACCCCCCATCGACATTGAACGTAAAATTCTCCCCGTACAGTAAAGCCCGGAGTTCAGGCTGGAAAGCGCGGCGGTTAACACCACGATATTCATAATACTGCCGATATAAGGCACGCCAAGTTTAGAAAAGAAGGTGACAAACGGACTTTGCCCCGCCTGGTAGGCGTTCCACGGCAGCAGCAAAACCAGCAATACGACCGATCCTACATAGAAAAGACCAATACGCCAGATCACGCTATTGATGGCTTTTGGCACCATCGTCTGTGGATCTTTGCACTCCCCAGCGGCGGTACCGACCAGTTCAATCGAAGCAAAAGCGAACACCACGCCCTGAATCAGTACCAGCGCGGGCAACAGGCCGTGCGGGAAAAAGCCGCCATTATCTGTAATCAGGTGAAAACCGGTGGCATTACCCTCAAGCGGTTGACCGGTACCGAGAAAAATCGTGCCTACCACCAGGAAGATAACAATGGCGAGTACTTTTATCAGCGCGAACCAGAACTCCATTTCGGCAAACCATTTTACGCCGATCATGTTCATGGTACCGACAATGGTTAACGCGCCGAGCGCGAACACCCATTGCGGAACGTCGCCAAATGCGCCCCAGTAGTGCATATATAACGCCACTGCGGTGATATCGACGATCCCGGTCATCGCCCAGTTAATAAAGTACATCCAGCCTGCGACGTAGGCCGCTTTTTCACCCAAAAATTCACGGGCGTAGGAGACGAAACTCCCGCTGGAAGGGCGATGCAATACCAGTTCGCCCAGCGCGCGTAAAATGAAAAAAGAAAAAATGCCGCATATCAGATAGACCAGCGCCAGTGCCGGTCCGGCCATTTGCAATCGGGCACCTGCACCTAAAAATAAACCGGTGCCAATCGCGCCGCCGATAGCAATCATCTGAACCTGACGATTCCCCATCGCTTTGTGATACCCCTCTTCATGGGCGTTCAGCCAGCGTCGTTTCGCCGCATGTTGTTCTGCGGCGTGCGTAGTCTGTGTTTTCATTACGTTACCTGTTATAGCCTGTCCTGACAGAAAAATTCCTTATGCCGCGACGGGCGCTCACCAATCGATTGCCTGCAATGGCGAATGCCGCTTTTCCCTGATTCTGTGACAGGGATAAAACCGCCGGCGGAGCATCCTACCTGCAATTGTTAAATGACGCAAAACATACGGGAAGAACAAAATGAGGATGTCGTGTTTATTTGTGCGGTCAGATGTGGTGCGGTGTGGTCACGATTCAGCCAGATAAGCTTTCAGCACAAATCCGCAGTGATTGCGCTGCGCAATAATTAATCAGGGTTAATCCCTGCAGGGATTTATGGTCATAGATATGACCTCGAACGATAAACCACCTGACGATATTGAAGCAGCATAAGATAAGGCCGTTGTGTCTGTTATTCTCATTTTCTCCTGAAAATGTATGCCTTTGAGCAATTTTGTTGATTGACATATCGTCATAATGAGAGAGGAGTAGGACATATAAAGCTATTGAGCAAAATTTGAAGGAGCAGGATATGCCATATACATCAGTTTCTACCTATGCCAGAGCTTTATCAGGAAATAAGCTACCTCATGTTGCTGCAGGAGATTATGAAAATAAATTATCAACAAAAATCATGAAAGGCATCTTGTGGGTGCTTACCGCAGGACTGGCCTACGGATTTACAAGAGTAATTGAACATTGTTGCAATGTTACGCCTAAAGTTGAGGAGTTCTGTGCCAATGCAGGGAATATCCATGATCACCTTGCTGATGCTGTATGTGATGGACTGTATGCTATAGATGTCGAGCTTTCTGATGGTCGGAGGTTAATATTCGAACAACTCTCGCTGATAGCTGGAGGTAAGCCAATCGTCAGGATATCGGATGGCGAACATTCCGTTGAGGTTGAGGGAACCTTTGAAGATATTTGTATGAGACTGGAAGAGGGCTTTTTAGAAGCGCCAGCGTACTATCATTATGATATTGATAAAGACCATAAAACCGTCAGAGAACGAATAGCAGCATATAATGCCTTACCTCAGGCATTAGGCGCCATTCCGAGTTTAGAACATTATATCGCTCGGGCCAGCGACATGCCGGAGGCGAAAGCGCAACGGGCGGCCGACATAAAAGAGCGTTACCGTAACTATTTGGACACTTATTAAAAAGCGTTTATGTTTAGCCAGTTTTGTTAGAAATCAGACTCGCTGAGCTGGCGTTAAAAATTTTAACACGCCGCTATTTTGGCGGCGTGTCGCAAAGAGATTCTCAGAACCCGATTTCCGTTTGTACGCCAAAATTCCACGTACCTCCGGCGGCTGTAGCCGGCCTGTCTTATTTTTTTCAAAAGTATCCAACGCTATTCCACGGATAGGGTATCCTGTTGCGCAGCGATATCCGCCTCAGCCTGTGTGCCGAACGCAAGCATTAATGTTAATGGAAGCCTCAGATGACCTCTTTTTTACATGCTTATTTTACGCGATTACATTGTCAGCCGTTGGGGGTTCCTACGGTTGAAGCGCTCAGAACGCTTCACTTAGCGCACAACTGCGCGGTTCCTTTTGAAAATCTGGATGTGCTACTGCCTCGTGAAATACAGCTCGATGAGACGGCATTAGAGGAGAAACTGCTTTATGCCCGACGCGGTGGATACTGTTTTGAACTGAATGGCCTGTTTGAACGTGCGTTACGCGACATCGGTTTTAACGTCCGAAGCTTATTGGGGCGGGTCATTCTGTCTCATCCCGCCAGTTTACCGCCGCGCACGCACCGTTTGCTGCTGGTTGATGTTGAGGATGAGCAGTGGATCGCGGACGTGGGGTTTGGCGGCCAAACGCTAACCGCGCCGCTTCGTCTGCAGGCTGAAATTGCTCAGCAAACGCCGCATGGCGAATACCGCCTGATGCAGGAGGGGAGCACATGGATTTTACAATTCCGCCACCATGAGCACTGGCAGTCGATGTACTGTTTTGATCTGGGGGTGCAGCAGCAGAGCGATCATGTGATGGGCAATTTCTGGTCGGCTCACTGGCCGCAATCCCATTTTCGTCATCATTTGTTGATGTGCCGCCATTTGCCTGATGGCGGCAAGCTGACATTAACGAATTTCCACTTCACGCGTTACCACCAGGGACATGCCGTTGAACAGGTCAATGTACCGGATGTACCGTCGTTGTATCAGTTACTTCAGCAGCAGTTTGGTCTCGGCGTAAATGATGTAAAGCACGGTTTTACCGAGGCGGAGCTGGCCGCGGTAATGGCTGCATTTGATACCCATCCGGAGGCGGGAAAATAATTTTTTGCCGCGAGGATTTGCGGGCCTGACAAAGATTAAAAAGTAATGGCCCATTCGGCATGAAACAGAATGACCGCCTGGCCGGAGATGGTGACGTTTTCCGGCTGGTTATCGCGAATGGTGACGGTAACATCAACAGTACCCTCTTTACCTAAAGCGCGCCCCTGATGGCCTTGAATCTGCAGCGTTTTACCGTCATGCGCCATCAGGCCATGATGGACGAGCCATGCCCCCATCGGGCCATTGGCGTTTCCCGTTACCGGATCTTCCACAATCCCTATCGCCGGGGAAAACATTCGCCCATCGGTTTCGTTTTTTCCCGGACGAATCTGGAAAGGAAAAAAGCCGTTACAGCCAATTTGCTGGCTGATTGCCGTCAGGGCTGCCAGATTCGGAGAAAGGGCATCAATATCAACGTCTGGTTTGAGCAGGATCATCACTTTTGCATGTCCTGTTGAAGCCACCTGAATTGGCGCTCCCGGCACGATATCATCTTCAGTCAGGTTCAGTGCGGTGATGATGGCAGTCCGAATCTCTCCGACTAACGGTGGATCAAAAGAGGGCTGACCTTGTTCCAGCGTGATGCGATAGTCGTTGTGTTCGGCATGAATTTCAACGCGATGACGGCCCGCTAACGAGGTTTGCCAGACGGTGGTGTTTCCCAACCCCAGTACCGTTGCCCGAACATAATGCGCGGCCACGGTGGCATGACCACAGATGGGGACTTCTACTGTCGGTGTAAAATAGCGTATGCGCACATCACTCTCTTCGCTTTTTAGCAAAAAGGCGGTTTCCGAGTGACGAAGTTCACGGGCAATCAGCTGCATCTGCGCGTCGCTTAGCGTATCCGCATGTAAGACAACGCCAGCAGAGTTGCCGCGAAAGGGTTCGCTGGTGAAGGCGTCAACATGGTAAATCTGCGGTTTCATTGATGTTCTCCTTTGACTGAAGAATCATCATAGCCTGTGCGTTGCCGAATGACGACGCCCAGGCGTTTTTCTTTGCCCGGTAAGCGTACGCCCCGGGCAAAGAGAATTAGCGGCGGGTACGAACAATCTGGTAGCGACGGGTGAAATACTCAAACGGCGCGCTCCAGACATGAACCAGACGGGTGAACGGGAAGAGCAGGAAAATAGTCATTCCCAGCACCAGATGAACGCGGAAAACAAACGCCACACCGTTCAGCATTTCCGAAGACCCGCCGCGGAAGGTGACAATACTTTGCGCCCAGCCCACCAACTTCATCATTTCGCTGCCATCCGGATATTGCGCCGAAAACGGAATGGTGCTCAGGCCAAGCAGGCACTGAATCAGCAAAATGCTCATGATGATAATATCTGGTGTAGTGGACGTCGCCCGCACACGCTGATTGGTCAGACGACGCCACAGTAATCCCGCGCCGCCGATCAACGTTAATACGCCGCACACGCCGCCGAGGATCATCGCCATTTGTTGTTTTACCGCAATTGGCAGGAACCAGGCATACATCCAGTGTGGCGTCAGCATCCCGAACAGATGGCCAAAAAAGATCCCCAGAATGCCAATATGGAACAGATTCGACCATATCACCATCCCGCGCTTATCCAGCATCTGGCTGGACGACGCGCGCCAGGTATATTGTCCGTAGTCATAGCGCAGCCAACTGCCGAGGAAGAAGACCGTGGCGCAAATATAGGGGTAGATATCGTAAAAAAAGACGTTCAGGTACTGTATCATTTCGGGCCTCCCGCGCTGACGTCGACGTACTGCGGCGCCGCGTCCTGGCTAAAGCGTCGTTGATAATGGTGTAACGGTGAACTGTCACAGATCGTGGCGTTATCTTCGATAAACTTCACCTGTTCTTCTTCCCAGACGGCATCCAGTGCCTGACGGGTATCATCCCGCGATTCCTGAACAATCTGTTTGGTGACACTGTCACTTGTAAGCGTACTGCCCGCCAGCGTCAGCAGGGCGTCAAACAGTTGATACCACGGCGCTCCTCGCTGTTTCAGACGACCGCCCAGCAGCGCCAGAATAGGGGCAATATTCTGTAATCCCTCGCGCGCTTCCGCTTCCGGCAACACGCTTAAGTACTCCAGATAGAGCGGCAGGTGATCCGGTAGTTCGCGGCAGTTGAGCTGCAGGCCCACGGTTTCATACTGGCTTAACAAATCGACCATCGCCTGGCCGCGATCGCGGGACTCCGCATGAACATGCTCGAATAACAGCAATGAAGTGGCGCGCCCGCGGTCAAACACTTCACACCATTCTGCTTGTTTATCCAGTAACGGCGCATAAAGCAGCTCGCGAGTGAAGTCGGCCAGCATTGGCGCATCGTGTTGGATAAGGGTGAGCGCTTCATCCCGACATTCCCACAACTCGTCGTCCGGATACTCCATCAACAGGCCAATCGCTTTGAGGATTTGCATTATTCCCCCTCCGCTTTATCACGCACTTCGGTGATATTGATGGCATCAATACGGCTACTGTTGAACAGGTTGAATTTGGTATCCGAGCCGTGACAACCGTCGCCAAAAGTAAAGCCGCAGCCGTTGCGCTCCGGAAAGACATCGCGCGCCATTTCCCGGTGACTGGTGGGAATGACAAAACGATCTTCATAATTGGCAATCGCCAGGTAGCGATACATCTCTTCAACCTGTTGTACGCTCAGACCCACTTCGTCAATCGCGCGGGTATCCGTCACGCCTTCAACCGTCTGCGAGCGCATGTAGTGGCGCATCGCCATCATCCGCTTTAGCGCCCGAATGACCGGACCGGTATCGCCCGCGCTGAGCATATTGGCCAGGTACTGGACCGGAATACGCAGCGTCTCCACCGCCGGCAGAATATTGCCATTGTGCGGCAACCCGCCCGCGTCGGCGTATGACTGGATGGGCGACAGCGGCGGTACGTACCAGACCATCGGCAGGGTACGGTATTCCGGGTGCAGCGGAAGCGCCAGCTTCCAGTCCATCGCCATTTTGTACACCGGCGACCGTTGGGCGGCGTCGATGACGTTTTGCGGGATGCCCTGTTTAAGCGCCTCTTCAATGACCGCCGGATCGTGCGGATTGAGAAACACATCGCACTGACGTTCATACAAATCTGTCTCGTGTTCGGTACTGGCCGCTTCTTCAATCCTGTCGGCGTCGTAGAGCAGAACGCCAAGATAACGGATGCGCCCGACGCAGGTTTCCGAACAAACGGTCGGCTGGCCGGATTCAATACGCGGATAGCAAAATATGCACTTCTCAGACTTGCCGCTCTTCCAGTTAAAGTAGATTTTTTTGTACGGGCAGCCGCTGATACACAAACGCCAGCCCCGGCATTTATCCTGGTCGATTAGCACGATGCCGTCTTCTTCACGCTTATAAATAGCGCCACTTGGGCAGGTGGCGACACAACTGGGGTTCAGGCAGTGTTCGCACAGGCGCGGCAGGTACATCATGAAGGTGTTTTCGAACTGACCGTACATCTCTTTTTGTATGTTGTCGAAGTTGCGGTCGCGGGCGCGTTTTTCAAATTCGCCGCCGAGCAGCTCTTCCCAGTTTGGCCCCCAGATCACCTTGTCCATCCGTTTTCCGTCAATCAGTGAACGAGGGCGGGCGGTGGGCTGATGCTTACTCTCCGGCGCATGATGTAAATGCTGATAATCGAAGGTAAAGGGTTCATAGTAATCATCGATTTGCGGAATCACCGGGTTGGCGAAAATTTTACTAATTACCCCCATTTTGCCGCCCAGACGGGGCCTTATCTTGCCATTAACATCACGAACCCAACCGCCTTGCCACTCCTGCTGGTCTTCCCAGTTTTTGGGATAGCCGATGCCCGGTTTAGTTTCGACGTTATTGAACCATGCGTATTCCATCCCTTCACGTCCGGTCCAGACGTTTTTACAGGTGACGGAGCAGGTGTGACAGCCAATACATTTATCGAGATTCAGTACCATCCCAACCTGTGAGCGTATTTTCATTTTTTCGCCTCCTGTACCTGATCCCGGCCCTCATCATCCAGCCAGTTAATGTTTTTCATCTTCCTGATCATGATGAATTCATCGCGATTCGAACCCACGGTTCCGTAATAGTTGAAGCCGTAAGCCAGTTGCGCATAGCCGCCGATCATATGCGTCGGTTTTGGACAGACCCGGGTCACGGAGTTATGGATCCCGCCGCGCATCCCGGTCACTTCCGAGCCCGGAATATTCATAATTCGCTCCTGGGCGTGGTACATCATGGTCATACCCGGCGGAACGCGCTGGCTGACCACCGCACGAGCGGTAAGGGCGCCATTAGCGTTGAAGGCTTCAATCCAGTCGTTATCTTCAATACCCAATTCACGGGCATCGGCTTCGCTGATCCAGACAATCGGCCCGCCGCGCGACAAGGTTAGCATCAGCAGGTTTTCGCTGTAGGTGGAGTGAATTCCCCATTTCTGGTGCGGCGTCAGGAAGTTAAGCGCTTTTTCCGGGAAACCGTTGGGCGGAATTTCTCGCATTTCGCTGACGCTGCGGGTATCAATCGGCGGGCGATATGCCACCAGGCTTTCGCCAAAAGCGCGCATCCACGCATGATCCTGATAGAGTTGTTGCCGCCCCGACAACGTGCGCCACGGGATCAGTTCATGTACGTTGGTATATCCGGCGTTATAAGAGACATGCTCGCTTTCCAGTCCTGACCAGGTCGGGCTGGAGATAATTTTGCGCGGTTGCGCCTGGATATCACGAAAGCGAATTTTCTCATCTTCTTTATTGATGGCCAGATGGGTGTGCTCGCGCCCGGTCATCTCGCCCAACGCCTGCCAGGCTTTCACCGCCACCTGACCGTTAGTTTCCGGCGCTAAGGCAAGAATCACTTCCGAAGCATCCAGCGCGGTGTCTATTCGCGGACGTCCTTTCGCCGGGCCATCGTGTTTGGTGTAATTGAGCTTACCGAGGAAATCGACTTCATCTTGCGTATTCCAGGCAATACCCTTACCGCCGTTGCCTAATTTATCCAGCAGGGGACCCAGCGAGGTAAAACGTTCATAGGTGGCCGGATAATCGCGTTCAACCACGACGATATTGGGGGCGGTTTTGCCCGGAATAAGTTCGCACTCGCCTTTACGCCAGTCGAGAATATCAAATGGCTGCGCCAGTTCCGCCGGGGAATCATGCTGGAGCGGGTGTAACACCACATCGGTTTCCTGTCCGAGGTGTCCGACACACACTTCAGAAAAGGCGCTGGCGATGCCTTTGTAGATCTCCCAGTCGCTTTTGGATTCCCAGGCAGGATCGACCGCGGCGGAAAGGGGGTGGATAAACGGATGCATATCCGAGGTATTCATATCGTCTTTTTCATACCAGGTGGCGGTCGGCAAGACGATATCGGAAAACAGACAGGTACTGGACATACGGAAATCAAGCGTGACCAACAGATCGAGCTTGCCCTCAATCGCGGCGGACTGCCATTCCACCTCTTCAGGCTGAATTCCTTCGCTGGAACCCAGCGCTTCGCCCTGGATACCGCTGTCGGTGCCCAGCAGATATTTGAGCATGTACTCATGACCTTTCCCGGAGGAGCCGAGCAGGTTAGAGCGCCAGACAAATAAATTTCGCGGGTGATTATGACCACTGTCAGGCTGTTCGCAGGCAAAACGGATAGCGCCTGATTTCAACGCCTGCACGGTATAATCCGCCGCAGACAGCCCGGCTTTATCGGCGCTCGCTTTCACGCTGAGCGGGTTAAGATTAAGCTGCGGCGCCGAGGGTAGCCAGCCCATACGTTCCGCGCGCACGTTGAAATCGATCAGGTGTCCGGAAAATTTAGCCGGATCGGCCAGCGGCGACAGCAACTCTTGCGCAGTCAGTTTTTCATAGCGCCACTGGCTGGCATGGTTGTAGAAAAACGAGGTACTGTTCATCTGACGCGGCGGGCGATTCCAGTCCAGCGCGAAGGCTAGCGGCAGCCAGCCGGTTTGCGGCCGCAGCTTCTCCTGGCCGACATAGTGCGCCCAGCCGCCGCCGGTTTGTCCAACACAGCCGCAGAATACCAGCATGTTAATCATCCCACGGTAATTCATATCCATGTGATACCAGTGATTCACTCCCGCGCCGAGGATGATCATCGAACGACCGTGAGTTTTATGGGCGGTCTCGGCAAATTCACGCGCAATAGTTTCGATATGTCGACGCGGCACGCCGGTAATCTGTTCGCCCCAGGCCGGCGTGTAGGCTTTTACGTCGTTATAATTATTGGCGCTATGGCAGTCATCCAGACCACGATCCAGCCCATAATTCGCCAGCACCAGATCGTAAACGCTGACGACCATCCGCTCGCTACCGTCCGCCAGAGCCAGACGTTTCACCGGTAACTTACGTACCAGCACCGGTTCCTGCCGCACGCTGCGAAAATGTGGGTTTTCGTTACCGCCAAAATAGGGGAAGGCGACACCCGCCACATCATCATGCTGACCGAGTAAAGAGAGCGACAGTTCAGTTTCGACGCCCGCCGCCACCGCTTCCAGGTTCCATTTTCCCTTTTCTCCCCAGCGAAAACCGATAGAACCATTGGGCGCGACCAGTTCGCCCGTACTGTTGAGCGCGACGGTTTTCCATTCCGGATTATTGGCTTCTCCCAGTCCATCCACCAGATCCGACGCGCGCATCATACGCCCCGGTACATAACTGCCGTCTGCGTGCTCATCCAACAGGACCAGCATCGGCATGTCGGTATAACGGCGGCAATAGTTAAGGAAATAGTCGCTGGGATTATCGAGATGAAACTCTTTCAAAATGACGTGACCCATGGCCATCGCCAGCGCACTGTCTGTACCTTGCTTTGGCGCCAGCCACTGATCGCACAGTTTAGCGACTTCGGAATAGTCCGGGGTGATGGCGATTGTCTTGGTGCCTTTGTAGCGCACTTCGGTAAAGAAGTGGGCGTCCGGGGTACGCGTCTGCGGCACGTTAGAGCCCCAGGCAATAATGTAGGCTGAGTTATACCAGTCGGCGGACTCCGGCACGTCAGTCTGCTCGCCCCAGGTCATTGGAGACGCGGGCGGAAGATCGCAATACCAGTCATAGAAGCTCAGACAAGTACCGCCAAGCAATGACAGATAACGTGTTCCGGCGGCGTAAGAAACCATCGACATCGCCGGAATAGGTGAAAATCCCGCCACACGATCCGGACCATAGGTTTTGATTGTCCAGACGTTAGCGGCGGCAATGAGCTGATTCAGCTCTTTCCAGTTCGAACGAATAAAGCCGCCATGTCCGCGCACCTGTTTGTAACTTTGGCATTTTTGCGGGTCGTTCATTATAGATTCCCATGCCAGCACCGGATCGCTGTGCCGGGAAAGAGCCTCGCGCCACAGTTCTATCAGCCGCTTACGCACCAGAGGGTATTTCAGACGATTGGCGCTATAGAGATACCAGGAGTAGCTGGCGCCGCGCGGGCAGCCGCGCGGTTCATGGTTCGGTAAATCGGGACGCGTGCGCGGGTAGTCGGTTTGCTGGGTTTCCCACGTCACCAGACCGTTTTTGACATAAATTTTCCAGCTACAGGAGCCCGTGCAGTTGACGCCGTGGGTTGAGCGCACGATCTTATCAAACTGCCAGCGCTGGCGATAACTGTCTTCCCAGTCGCGGTTGGTATGCATCACCTGACCATGGCCGTCGGCAAAGGTATCGCCTTTTTGTTTAAAGTAACGAAAGCGATCCAACAGTTTACTCATGACATTTCTCCTGCTTCGATAAATTTTCCGCCATCCTGTCGATTTGGCGTTAAACCATTGCCGGATGGCCGTCCTACAGGTGCGTATGTTGTTATTGTTGTTTAGGCTTACGACGCCCGTAGACCAGCCAGGTCAGCAGGACGCAAGCGATGTAAAACAGCAAAAAGATTTTCATGGCGCCCACCGGCGAGCCGGTCAAGGCCAAAGAGGTGCCAAACGCTTTTGGAATAAAGAAGCCGCCCACAGCGCCAATAGCGGAGATAAAACCGAGCGCGGCGGCGGTATCCGTCACCGCTTCGCGCTGCGCCTGCTCATCGCTCCCGCCGCGCAGTTTGACGTTGTAGAGCGTGATCTGACGGAAGATCACCGCAATCATCTGGAAGGTAGAACCGCTGCCGAGACCCGCTGTCAAAAACAGGCCCATAAAAACAAGATAGAACGCGCTAAAGCTGCCTGCGCCGGAGCCTGGCAGCGTGAGGAATAGCAGGGCGGTAAACAGCGCCATAAAGATAAAATTAATGAGCGTGACGCGAACGCCGCCGAATTTATCGGAGATCACGCCGCCTGCCGATCGCGCCAGCGCGCCGATAAAAGGGCCAAAGAACGCCAGTTGCAGAATGTTTACGTCGGGAAATTGCGTTTTGGCGAGCATGGCGAAACCTGCGGAAAAGCCGATGAATGACCCGAATGTCGCCAGGTACAGCAGGCTAAGCAGCCACAGGTGCAGACGTTTTAGCACCGGCAATTGCGAGGCGACAGACGCTTTTGAACTGCCGATATCGTTCATACCAAACCAGGCGGCAAGCGTCGCGACAGCCAGTAACGGCACCCAGATCCAGGCGGCGTTAGTGAGGGCGAGCAGGGAGCCATCAGGTTGCGGCACGCCCCGGACGCCTAAAAAAGTAAATATCGGCAGAAAAATAACCAGCGGCGCAAGCAACTGCATCACACTGACGCCAAGATTTCCCAGTCCGCCGTTAATACCCAACGCGCTACCTTGTCTGGCTTTTGGAAAGAAAAAACTGATGTTGCCCATACTGGACGCGAAGTTTGCCCCCGCAAAACCGCACAACAGAGCGATGAGCATAAATACCCCGAAAGGGGTGGCGGGATTTTGCACGGCGAATCCCAGCCAGGCGCAGGGAATAATCAATATTACGGTACTTAATACGGTCCATTTACGGCCACCAAACAGTGGCACCATAAAGGAGTAGGGAACGCGTAATATTGCGCCGGAAAGAGAAGGTAATGCGGTTAATAAAAAGAGTTGGTCGGTGGTAAAATTAAATCCAATTTTATTGAGGTTGACGGCAACAGCGCTAAACAACATCCAGACGCAAAATGCCAGGAGCAAACAACTTACTGAAATCCATAAGTTTCTTCTGGCGATGCCTTTCCCTTTATTCTCCCAGAAGGCTGGATTTTCGGGTCGCCAGTCACTCAAGAGATAACGGTTATAATTCTCGTTTTGTCGTGTCATTTTACCCCTCACATGCGCATATCATTTGAGAAAAAACACAAAAAAGAGACAGAGCGTCACGCGCTCTTTTGAGAACTTATTGAAGTTTTTTTAGAATATTGAGTGAAAGAATAGATAAAAAACCAGGCCAGCGCGGCGCGAAGAGGAGATATGATGTTTCTTAATTGTTACTATTTGTAAACTAAAAGTGATTTTTATTAAATTATTTGTAACTTTACGCAAAGAGTTCAAGCGTAATCATCCGATCCAGATGGTATTTAAACGCGGGATCGGCCATTTCCGGAATACCCAGCACATACATACCGTCCAGCCCGCACACCAGTGCGATAAGCCGCCAGGCAATATCCGTGGCGTTAGCAGTAAACGTAAATTCTCCTGCCTGTTTGCCCTGCTCGATAATTGTGACCGTTTCCTCATGCCACATCTGCATCGTGAGGAGATAAGCATCTCTGATGTGCGGATCCCGATCGGCCAGAATTTGCGCCTCTCGCCACAATTTTATGTAAGGCTCAAAGCCGCCGTCTTCGCTACCCAACATAGCGTGAAGCCGTGCACGCCAGGTGGCGGGCGGCGGAACTTGCCCGGCATCAAGCAGGGTACGGATCAAATGGACAAAGGCCAGCGCTTTGAGCTCACCCGCCGAGCTGAAGTGGTGATGCACCTGTCCGGCGGCGACATCGGCTTCTGATGCGATTCGTCGCACCGTCATGGCGGCAAACCCCTCTGCCAGCGCCACGCGCATCGCCGCTTGCAGGATCACTTCGCGGCGTTCATCCCGGTTAAGGTAACTCATATTTTCCCCACATTAGCCAATGCGCGCAGTGTAACAAAAAGCTGGACATTCGTTCAACTTACCGTAGGATCCTGAAACTGGACAAGCGTCCAAATTTGAGTTTTTGAAGGGAGAGTTATGTTTCGTCAGTGGTTAACGTTAGTCATTATTGTGCTGGTCTATATTCCTGTCGCCATTGATGCCACGGTCTTGCATGTCGCCGCTCCGACACTGAGTATGACACTGGGGGCCAGCGGCAACGAGCTGCTGTGGATCATTGATATTTATTCTTTGGTCATGGCTGGCATGGTGTTGCCGATGGGCGCGCTTGGCGATCGTATCGGTTTTAAACGCCTGCTGATGCTGGGCGGGACGCTCTTTGGCCTGGCATCATTGGCGGCGGCGTTTTCGCATACCGCCAGTTGGCTTATCGCCACCAGGGTATTACTGGCTATTGGCGCGGCGATGATTGTACCGGCGACGCTGGCCGGGATACGCGCCACCTTTTGTGAAGAGAAGCATCGCAACATGGCGCTGGGCGTCTGGGCAGCGGTAGGTTCAGGCGGAGCGGCGTTTGGGCCGCTCATCGGCGGCATATTATTAGAGCATTTTTACTGGGGATCGGTTTTCCTGATCAACGTGCCGATTGTGCTGGTCGTCATGGGCTTAACCGCCCGCTATGTTCCTCGCCAGGCGGGCCATCGCGATCAACCGCTCAATCTTGGCCATGCGGTGATGCTGATTATTGCCATTTTGCTGTTGGTTTATAGCGCTAAAACCGCGCTGAAAGGACATCTGTCGCTGTGGGTCATCTCGCTTACCCTGCTTACCGGCGCGCTGCTCCTGGGACTCTTTATCCGCACACAGCTTGCGACATCGCGTCCGATGATTGATATGCGGCTATTTACCCATCGCATTATCCTGAGCGGCGTCGTGATGGCGATGACCGCGATGATCACTCTGGTGGGCTTTGAGCTGCTGATGGCGCAAGAGCTACAGTTTGTTCACGGGCTATCGCCTTATGAGGCCGGGGTATTTATGCTGCCGGTGATGGTCGCCAGTGGATTCAGCGGGCCGATTGCGGGCGTGCTGGTCTCGCGTCTGGGACTACGGCTGGTCGCGACGGGCGGCATGGCGTTAAGCGCGCTGAGTTTTTATGGCCTGGCGATGACGGATTTCAGCACCCAGCAATGGCAGGCCTGGGGACTGATGGCGCTGCTGGGATTTAGCGCCGCCAGCGCATTGCTGGCTTCCACGTCGGCAATTATGGCCGCTGTGCCGGCAGAAAAAGCGGCGGCGGCCGGCGCGATAGAAACGATGGCTTATGAACTGGGCGCGGGACTGGGCATCGCCATTTTCGGCCTGTTGTTAAGCCGTAGCTTCTCCGCGTCTATCCGTCTGCCTGCCGGGCTTGAGGCGCAAGAGATTGCCAGAGCGTCATCTTCAATGGGAGAAGCCGTGCAGTTGGCGAATAGCCTGCCGCCCACGCTGGGGCAGACAATACTGGACGCCGCCAGACACGCCTTTATCTGGTCGCATAGCGTGGCGTTAAGCAGCGCCGGGAGCATGCTTCTTTTGCTGGCGGTAGGGATGTGGTTCAGCCTGGCAAAAGCCCAACGCCGATAACATAACGCCTGGTGAGATAAGCGCTTAATGCGCTAGCTGGCAGGGGGAGTCCATTTCCTCAACCTCTTTACCGCTGAGGCGTGCGTATTGCCCCGTCAGTCGCCAAAAGGCAGGCTGGGTTTCGGTATAAATTTCCGCAGCCAGAATCAGCCGACGGCGATCAACTTCGTTCAGTTCCAGTAAGGTCCAGGGAATAAAATAGCGATCGGTATCGGTAAGCCGAAACCACAGCGGACACCCGCAGCCGGAACAGAAGTAGCGTTCGCCGCGCGAAGAGGATGAAAAGTATGGCGGTTCCGGGGAAAGGGGGGCTAGCTGTGGTTGCCCGCAGGCTTCCAGATACATGGCTATTCCACCCGACCATTTTTGACACAGCGTACAATGGCAGGCATAGACATCCAGCATTTCGACGTCAACGGTAAAATGGCTCTGTCCGCAAAGACAACGACCAGTGAACGTCTGCACGGCATACTCCTTATGACCGAGTCTACATCAAGAGAAAAAGCCAGCCCTGAAAGGACTGGCTTTGTATTCAGACTACAACAAAATTAGAACTGGTAGTTCAGACCAACAGCAACGATGTTGTCAGTGCTGATCTGCGCAACATTTTTAGTGAAGTTGGTGTCATCCAGCAGGTTGATTTTGTAATCAACGAAGGTGGACATGTTTTTGTTGAAGTAGTAGGTAGCACCGACATCGATGTACTCAACCAGATCCTGGTCGCCGTAAGCACCCAGATCTTTACCTTTGGATTTCAGGTAAGCAATGGACGGACGCAGACCGAAGTCGAACTGGTACTGAGCAACAGCTTCAAAGTTCTGAGTTTTGTTAGCAATACCGTCGATTTTACCGAATGTGGTCATATTCAGCGTTTCGGAGTAGGTGGTCGCCAGATAGATATTGTTCGCATCATATTTCAGACCAGCAGCCCACACTTCCGCATTCTGGCCAGAAGCATACAGGCCATTGGTGCCGTTGCGCACCTGACGGTCAGTACGGTCAGACTTCGCATAGGCCGCACCCACGCCAAAACCTTCGTACTCATACGTTGCGGACAGACCGAAACCGTCGCCATTTGCTTCTACTTCATTGTCACGATCGTTTTTGCCCTGATACTGCGCGGCAAAGTTCAGACCTTCAACCAGACCGAAGAAATCGGTGTTACGGTAGGTGGCAACGCCGGTAGCACGCTGGGTCATGAATACGTCAGTCTGGGTCCAGGTATCGCCACCGAACTCTGGCAGAACGTCGGTCCATGCGCCGATGTCGTAAGCAACGCCGTAGTTACGACCGTAGTCGAAAGAACCGTATTCAGCGAATTTCAGACCAGCGAATGCCAGACGGGTTTTGTCTTTGTCGGAACCTTCAGATTCAGTACGGTTGCCTTTGAATTCATATTCCCACTGGCCAAAACCAACCAGTTGGTCATTGATCTGCGTTTCGCCTTTAAAGCCCAGACGCGCGTAAGTTTTGTCACCATCACTTCCGTTATCATCAGAGAAATAATGCTGAGCGTGAACTTTACCGTACAGATCCAGTTTATTGCCGTCTTTGTTATATACCTCGGCTGCATTTACAACGCCTGCTGCCAACAGGGAAGTCACTGCCACTGCCACTAACTTAAGTTTCATTTTAATAATCCTTATAATTTTCTTAGCGTGTTTCCTCAACCATTGTTAAACGAGGCGTTTGTCAATGGCAGACTATTTTTAAATGACGGAGTGGCATAAGTTCAATAATAAGTTTCATAAGATTACAAATTATTTTAATTTGTGTGATCGAGATCTCCTTAATACATTTGAGAGTATTAATTCAAATAGGGACTGTCTAATAAGATATATTTTCGGAGGGGATTATTGAGCTGTTTATAATTTTATTTTTGGTAGTAACGATTGATTATTATATGCACTAATACAGTTGCCAGCTAGCGTTGATTATATATTTGTTAATATAATTATATCATTACATTAACATATTTAACGGTTTTATAAAATCCATTTTTACCAGCGCGATCCTGGTATGGCGCAGGGGGAGCTCGTGAAAATGGAAAATCGTCAAATACACACAGGCGATAGATAAAAGCGTAGTTGTGTTATGAAGAGTGTCAAGGTGCAGCGGGTCGATTTAGGCCCGCCCGTCGCTATTAGCGCCGCCGCGTTGCCAGCCAACAAAGTAGCGAACCTACGCAAACCATGACTGCGCCTTGCCAGAAGGAGAATGACAGTGGCGAGCTGAGTAACAGCGCTGCCAGAGCAGAGGACATGACGGGGGTAAAATAAGACCCTACGGCCATGATAGTCACATTGCCATGAAGTATGCCCACATTCCATGCTGCGTAGGCAAACCCCAACGTTAATGCCGCGGTAAAAAGTTTAGCAATCACCGGTAGGCTAAATATCATGGCAGGTTGCGGCGTAAGAAAATAGTGGAACCACAACGCCACGGCGGTGAGTAACACAAAGACGGTGATACCGTTAAAACCACGCGCATATTTATTTGTGACGGTGCAGTATGTCGCCCATATAAACGCCCCAAGAAATGCCAGGAAATAACTTAGCGGACTGGTGGCGACATTGCTGATAATTTCTCCTGGATTAAGACCATTCTCGCCCCCCAGAACCCAGCAAACGCCAGTAAGTGCAATAAGCAATCCAGGAACAATAAGCCAGTTAGTTTTTTGCCCGTTAAAAAGAATGGCAAACAGAATGGTCAGGCTGGGCCATAAATAGTTAACCATGCCGACTTCGATAGCCTGATGGCGAGTGGCGGCATAACCGAGAGAAAGCGCCAGGCATATTTCATAACTGACAAACAGTACGCTGCCTGCGATGAGGTATCGCCCCGGGAAACGACGGATATCAGGTAATCCGACGGTAAAAATCAGCAGCAGGCCGCTTAATGAATAGATCATGGCTGCGCCGCCTACCGGTCCGAGACCTTCGCTGACGCCGCGAATTAACCCAACCATCGTGCTCCACAGAACGATGGCAACAAGCCCTATTAGCGTTGCTTTTTGTGATGTCATGTTTTGTGACTGTCCTGAATACCGCGCAAAATAAACTGCCACTTATAGCACTTTTTCCGAGGGCGATGCCATGCAGTGTCATTTTTTAGTACCTCCCTGGAGTTATTGCAGTTTAAAAATAGGGCTATTTAGTAGCGGAACCGTTTCAATATTGATTTGACGCAAAAAAGTTATCGATTTTGCTGTTAGTTTCCTCGCGAAGTTATACACGCATCCTGGGCTGAGGTTTTGCTGCAGTTCGAAGGAGGCGTGCATCCGTGGAAAAAAGAGGAAAGCAATGGACGTCAGCCGCAGACAATTTTTTAAAATCTGCGCGGGCGGTATGGCGGGAACAACGGTGGCCGCACTGGGTTTTACCCCTAAAATGGCCCTGGCTCAGGCGCGAAACTATAAGCTGTTGCGCGCAAAAGAGATCCGTAACTCCTGCACATACTGTTCCGTAGGTTGCGGGCTATTAATGTATAGCCTGGGAGATGGGGCAAAAAACGCGAAAGAAGCGATTTACCATATTGAAGGCGACCCGGATCATCCGGTAAGCCGTGGCGCGCTGTGCCCGAAAGGGGCCGGTTTGCTGGACTATGTTCACAGTGAAGATCGCCTACGCTATCCGGAATACCGCGCGCCGGGTTCCGACAAGTGGCAGCGCATTAGCTGGGATGACGCTTTCACTCGTATTGCTAAATTAATGAAAGCCGACCGCGACGCCAACTTTATTGAAAAGAACGAGCAGGGCGTCACGGTTAACCGCTGGCTCTCTACCGGAATGCTGTGCGCCTCGGCGGCCAGCAATGAAACGGGGATGCTGACGCAGAAGTTTGCGCGTTCTCTCGGTATGCTGGCGGTAGATAACCAGGCGCGCGTCTGACACGGACCAACGGTAGCAAGTCTTGCTCCAACATTTGGTCGCGGTGCGATGACCAACCACTGGGTGGATATTAAAAACGCCAACGTCGTGATGGTGATGGGCGGCAATGCCGCAGAAGCGCATCCGGTGGGTTTCCGCTGGGCGATGGAAGCGAAAAACAATAACGATGCGACGCTGATTGTCGTTGATCCACGCTTTACGCGTACGGCGTCGGTGGCGGATATCTATGCGCCAATACGTTCCGGTACAGACATTACCTTTCTGTCCGGCGTTTTGCTGTACCTGATCGAAAATAACAAAATCAACGCTGAATACGTTAAGCATTACACCAACGCCAGCCTGCTGGTGCGGGATGATTTTGCCTTTGATGACGGTCTTTTCAGCGGCTATGACGCCCAAAAGCGTCAGTACGATAAATCCTCCTGGAACTACCAGTTCGATGAAAACGGCTATGCCAAACGTGATGAAACGTTGACGCACCCACGCTGTGTGTGGAATCTGCTGAAGCAGCACGTTTCGCGCTATACGCCGGACGTCGTGGAAAACATCTGCGGTACGCCGAAAGCGGACTTCCTGAAGGTGTGTGAGGTGTTGGCCTCTACCAGCGTTCCGAATCGCACTACCACCTTCCTGTATGCGCTGGGCTGGACGCAACATACTGTCGGGGCGCAGAACATCCGTACTATGGCGATGATCCAGTTGCTGCTCGGCAATATGGGGATGGCTGGCGGCGGTGTGAACGCCTTGCGCGGCCACTCTAATATTCAGGGCTTAACGGATTTAGGACTGCTCTCCACCAGCCTGCCGGGCTACCTGACGCTGCCATCGGAAAAACAGGCCGATCTGCAAACTTATCTGGCCGCGAACACGCCAAAAGCGACATTGGCCGATCAGGTCAACTACTGGGGTAATTATCCTAAGTTCTTCGTCAGCCTGATGAAATCTTTCTATGGCGATGCGGCGCAGAAAGAGAATGACTGGGGCTTTGCCTGGCTGCCTAAGTGGGATCAGTCCTATGACGTGATCAAATATTTCAACATGATGGATAGCGGGAAAGTCACCGGCTATTTCTGTCAGGGCTTTAACCCGGTGGCGTCCTTCCCGGACAAAAACAAAGTGGTGCAAAGCTTAAGCAAACTGAAGTATCTGGTCGTTATCGATCCGCTGGTGACTGAAACGTCAACGTTCTGGCAGAACCACGGCGAATCTAATGATGTTGATCCGACAACGATTCAGACCGAAGTCTTCCGTCTGCCGTCTACCTGTTTTGCGGAAGAGGATGGCTCTATCGCTAACTCCGGTCGCTGGTTACAGTGGCACTGGAAAGGTCAGGACGCGCCGGGCGAAGCGCGTAACGACGGCGAGATTCTGGCCGGTATTTACCATCGTCTGCGTGAAATGTACCGCGCAGAAGGCGGTAAAGGCGCCGAACCACTATTGAAGATGAGCTGGAACTACAAGCAGCCGGATGAACCGCATTCGGAAGAAGTGGCGAAAGAGAACAACGGCTATGCGCTGGAAGATCTCTATGACGCCAACGGTACACTGCTTGCCAGGAAAGGCCAGTTGTTGAGCAGTTTTGCATTACTGCGCGATGACGGTACGACATCCTCCTCCTGCTGGATTTATACCGGTAGCTGGACGGAGCAGGGCAACCAGATGTCCAGACGTGATAACGCCGACCCGTCAGGGCTTGGCAATACACTGGGTTGGGCGTGGGCGTGGCCGCTAAACCGTCGCGTATTGTATAACCGCGCTTCGGCGGACCCGCAGGGTAAACCGTGGGATCCAAAACGGATGCTGATCCAGTGGAACGGCGCGAAGTGGACAGGGAACGATATTCCGGACTTTAACAACGCGGCGCCGGGGAGCGGGACCAATCCGTTTATCATGCAGCCGGAAGGGCTGGGACGTCTGTTTGCTATTGATAAAATGGCGGAAGGGCCGTTCCCTGAACACTACGAGCCGATGGAAACGCCGCTGGGCACTAACCCGCTGCACCCGAATGTGGTCTCGAACCCGGCGGCGCGTCTGTATGAAGAAGATGCGCTGCGCATGGGTAAGAAGGAGCAGTTTCCGTACGTGGGCACGACTTACCGCCTCACAGAGCATTTCCATACCTGGACCAAACATGCGCTACTTAACGCTATCGCTCAGCCGGAACAGTTTGTGGAGATCAGTGAGACGCTGGCGGCAGCGAAAGGTATTGCTAACGGCGACTATGTGAAGGTGAGTAGTAAACGCGGGTTTATTCGCGCGGTCGCGGTGGTAACTCGTCGTCTTCGCACCCTGCATGTCAACGGTCAGCAGGTTGAAACGGTGGGGATCCCGATTCACTGGGGCTTTGAGGGTGTCGCGCGCAAAGGCTATATCGCCAATACTCTGACGCCAAATGTCGGTGATGCCAACTCGCAAACGCCGGAATACAAAGCGTTTTTAGTTAACATCGAGAAGGCGTAAGGGAGGCGAACATATGTCTATGGAAACGCAGGACATTATTAAACGGTCCGCAACAAACGCCATCACGCCGCCTCCGCAGGCGCGTGATTACAAAGCCGAAGTCGCGAAACTGATCGACGTCTCCTCCTGTGTCGGCTGTAAAGCCTGCCAGGTAGCCTGTTCTGAATGGAACGATATTCGCGATAACGTTGGCCATTGTGTCGGGGTGTACGATAACCCTGCCGATCTCACCGCCAAGTCCTGGACGGTGATGCGCTTTACCGAAACCGAGCAGAACGGCAAGCTGGAGTGGCTGATTCGTAAAGATGGTTGTATGCACTGTGAAGATCCAGGCTGTCTTAAAGCCTGTCCATCTGCCGGGGCTATCATCCAGTACGCGAACGGGATTGTTGATTTTCAATCTGAACACTGTATCGGCTGTGGTTACTGTATCGCCGGGTGTCCGTTTAATATTCCGCGCCTCAACAAAGAGGACAACCGCGTTTATAAATGTACGCTTTGCGTCGATCGCGTCAGCGTGGGCCAGGAACCGGCCTGCGTCAAAACTTGTCCGACCGGGGCTATTCATTTCGGCACCAAAAAAGAGATGCTGGAACTGGGTGAGCAACGCGTGGAGAAGTTAAAAGCGCGCGGCTTTGAACATGCCGGTATCTACAACCCGCAGGGCGTCGGCGGTACGCACGTCATGTATGTGCTGCACCATGCCAATCAGCCGGAGTTGTACCACGGCTTGCCGAAAGATCCGCAGATCGATACCTCAATCAATCTGTGGAAAGGGGCGCTAAAACCGCTGGCCGCAGCGGGCTTTATCGCCACTTTCGCCGGTCTGATTTACCACTACATCGGTATTGGCCCGAATAAAGAAACGGACGACGATGAGGAGGATCATCATGAGTAAGTCGAAAATGATTGTGCGCACGAAATTTGTCGACCGCGCCTGTCACTGGACGGTGGTGATCTGCTTCTTCCTGGTAGCGCTGTCGGGGATTTCGTTTTTCTTCCCGACGCTACAATGGTTGACGCAAACTTTCGGCACGCCGCAGATGGGACGTATTTTGCACCCGTTCTTCGGTATTGCCATCTTCATCGCGCTGATGTTTATGTTCGTGCGTTTCGTCCACCACAACATCCCGGATAAAAAAGACATTCCGTGGCTGAAAAATATTGTCGAAGTATTGAAAGGCAATGAGCATAAGGTGGCGGATGTCGGCAAATACAATGCCGGACAGAAGATGATGTTCTGGTCCATTATGAGCATGATTTTTGTGCTGCTGGTGACTGGCGTGATTATCTGGCGTCCGTATTTCGCGCAGTATTTCCCCATGCAGGTCGTGCGTTATAGCCTGTTAATTCATGCGGCGGCGGGCATTATTTTAATGCACGCGATCCTCATCCATATGTATATGGCGTTTTGGGTGAAAGGCTCGATTAAAGGCATGATCGAAGGGAAGGTCAGCCGTCGCTGGGCGAAGAAACATCATCCACGCTGGTATCGTGAAATCGAGAAGGCGGAAGCAAAAAAAGAGAGCGAAGAAGGTATTCAGTAATTCTTTCGCAATCTGATAAACAAGGCGCTATCCTGGTAGCGCCTTGTTTTCATCTGCTGTCTGTATACTCAGACGACCACAGCAAATCGTTTAACGACGGAAATCGATGACCATACGGCCACGAATTTGTCCCTGTTCCATCTCTTTAAAAATAACGTTGATATCTTCAAGCGGACGTAGCGCGACTTTTGGTACGACTTTTCCTTCCGCCGCGAACTGGAAGGCTTCGGTCAGATCCTGACGTGTCCCCACCAACGAACCGACAACCTGAATGCCATCCAGTACCAGGCGAGGGATATCAAGGTTCATGGCTTCTGGCGGCAGCCCGACTGCCACCACGCGACCTCCGGCGCGAACGGCATCTACTGCGGAATTAAACGCCGCCTTAGCGACCGCGGTAACCACCGCTGCGTGCGCGCCACCGGTTTTTTCCTGCACAATTTTAGCCGCATCTTCCGTGCGTGAATTAATGGTCAGATCTGCGCCCATTTCCTCGGCCAGTTTCAGTTGTCCATCATTGACATCAATGGCGATCACTTTCGCATTGAAAACGTTTTTCGCGTACTGCAAGGCCAGATTACCCAGACCGCCCAGACCGTAGATGGCAATCCACTGGCCAGGTTTAATATGAGAAATCTTCACCGCTTTATACGTGGTAACGCCCGCGCAGGTAATACTACTTGCCGCCGCAGAGTCCAGACCTTCCGGTACTTTCACCGCATAATCCGCGACGACAATACACTCTTCGGCCATGCCGCCATCTACCGTGTAACCGGCATTTTTCACGTTGCGGCATAAGGTTTCATTGCCCGTATTGCAATACTCACAGTGTCCGCATCCTTCATAAAACCACGCGACACTCGCGCGATCGCCGGGTTTCAGCGAGGTGACACCAGGACCGACTTCCGCCACGACGCCAATGCCTTCGTGTCCCAGAATGACGCCGGTTTTGTCACCGAAATCGCCGTTTTTCACGTGTAGATCGGTATGGCATACGCCGCAGCACTCCATTTTTAGCAAAGCTTCACCGTGGCGAAGGGGACGCAGCGTTTTCTCAGTAACATCAACCTGATGATCTTGTGTGACAACAGCAGCTTTCATAACCTTCTCCTTTTATTAATAGTGAACTGCATAGCAGGTAAGTAATAGCAGGTAAGGCGCTATTACCTCTTTAGGATTAATATTTCTGATGAGTTATGCAAGGCGGCAGAAATACAATGTAATAGTTTAGCCAGGATTATCCTGATAAATCCCCGTTCAATACATAAAGGTGGCTAATATTAGTAGCTTGACAAATAAGCAGGAAAAGGAATTCAGGTGTGTCGACAGACTCACCAAAACTAAAGAAGAAAGTGATATCCGGCGGCATTCACCGCCGGGTACGTATTAAATGGAAGTCCGACGGTAGTCGCGGTATTCCGGTTTCCAGAAGTTATCGTCAATCGCCTGTTGCAGCGCTTCCGCAGAGGTTTTCACCGCTACGCCTTGTTGCTGCGCCATTTTACCTACGGCAAAAGCGATAGCGCGCGACACGACCTGGATGTCTTTAAGCGCTGGCAACACTAATCCTTCGCCGTTATTGACCAGCGGAGAATGTTTCGCCAACGTCTCACTGGCTGACATCAGCATTTCATCAGTAATGCGCGATGCGCCGGAAGCGATAACCCCCAGACCGATGCCGGGGAAAATATAGGCGTTATTACATTGTGCGATCGGATAAACCTTATCTTTCCAGATGACCGGCGAGAATGGGCTGCCGGTTGCCACCAGCGCGTTGCCTTCCGTCCAGGCGATAATGTCCTGTGGCGTGGCCTCCACGCGAGAGGTGGGATTAGAGAGCGGCATGACGATCGGGCGAGGGCAATGCTTATGCATCTCGCGGATGATCTCTTCAGTAAAGAGCCCGGTCTGGCCGGAAACCCCGATCAGAATATCCGGCTTCACGTTACGCACCACATCCAGCAGCGACAACACGTCATTTTCGGTATCCCAGTGCTGGAGATTGTCGCATTTCTGCACCAGTTTTGCCTGGAACGGCAATAAATTAGGCATCCGGTCCGTCAACAGGCCGAAGCGATCGACCATAAAAACGTTCTGTCGGGCGGCATCTTCGCTTAAACCTTCACGCTGAGTCTGCGCGATGATTTGTTCAGCAATCCCACATCCGGCGGAACCCGCGCCGAGGAAAACGATTTTCTGCTCGCTAAGCTGACTGCCGGCAGCGCGGCTGGCGGCGATCAACGTACCGACGGTCACGGCTGCGGTGCCCTGAATATCATCGTTAAAGGAGCAAATCTCATCACGATAGCGCGTCAACAGCGGCATTGCGTTTTTCTGCGCGAAATCTTCGAACTGTAGCAGGATATCTGGCCAGCGCTGCTTAACGGCCTGAATAAACTCATCGACAAACGCATAATACTCATCGTCGGTAATGCGCGGATGACGCCAGCCCATGTAAAGCGGATCGTTGAGTAACTGTTGATTGTTGGTGCCGACATCCAGCACAACGGGAAGGGTATAGGCCGGACTAATGCCGCCGCAGGCGGTGTATAATGACAGCTTACCGATAGGGATCCCCATCCCGCCGATGCCCTGATCGCCAAGCCCCAGAATCCGCTCGCCATCCGTCACCACAATAACTTTAATGTTGTGGTTAGGCACATTCTGCAAAATGTCGTCCATATTGTGACGGTTCGGATAAGAGATAAATACGCCGCGCGCCCGGCGATAAATCTCAGAGAAGCGCTCACAGGCCGCGCCCACGGTCGGGGTATAGATAACCGGCATCATCTCTTCAAGATGGTTTTGCACCAGTCGATAAAAGAGCGTTTCGTTGGTATCCTGGATGTTACGCAGGTAAATATGCTTATCGATTTCTGTTTTAAACCCCTGATACTGGAGCCAGGCGCGTTCGGCCTGTTCTTCAATCGACTCGACGACCTCTGGCAGCAGCCCTGACAAATTGAAGTTGCGGCGCTCTTCTACGCTAAAAGCGCTGCCTTTGTTTAACAGGGGGAATTCCAGCAATACAGGGCCAGCGTAAGGGATATAAAGGGAACGTGCTTTCTTGGTTGTAGTTTCCATGTTACTCACTCTTTTTCGAATAACTGTCCCTGGCACCGTCGTTTATCATCATATATTGCCTTCCACCAGGGAACCGACCCTGAGTATAAAGCATTGTGAGACGTTAAGGTCATTCCTATAAACAAAAACACCATTGCAGATGCAATGGTGTTTAATGTCATTTCAGGACTGTACGATTACTTTTGGCTATCGGCGCGGCGCTTTCTGCCGGTTGGGTTATTCACCACGCTGCTGGTGTCGCCTTCAGTAACAACCTTACGCTGGTTGGAAATTCTGTAATCCAGTCCAAGTATATGACGAGCCTGACGGTTCGATTTCATGTTAACTCCTCAATCCTGTTGCTAGTTTTAAGGACAAATTCGCTTACGCGAAAGAAACGTAACCCCTAAGGTTGCCGATACAGCATAGCAGGTTTTACAGAGTCGGGTGCTGCCCGCTTACCACATAGTTGATGGTCTGCTGGTAGATGTCACTGAGGATGTCATTGTCGGAAGCCTCAACCCATTTGGTCAGCTCCATTAAAATATCATCTTCAGTGACAACGCCTAACTCCGCGCGTAATCCTTGTTCAATCGCGTTGACCAGGGCCGGTTGTGCTGCTGAGGTATTTGCTGAGTGATAAGTAAACATATAATGCCTCCGTGAACATGTATTTATTTAGTACGGCTCGCAGAAAATTAATTCGTATTCAGCATGGCAAATATTTTTGCGGCTGTGGTTAAGATTAGTCCTGGAGTTATTTTAACGCAAAACGGAACTCTAATTGCTTACCCCAGAAGAAAATATATTACGTTTGCCAATTACATATCCTCATACTAGTAGTGGTCAATTAATATACATTTAAAAGGCTACTTATTGCGATTTTTATCCTTTATTACAACGAGATAAGACAAATCTTAATTTGAATGAAAATATACATAATGGAATACGCCTCCGGAAGAAACAGTAAGGATAAAAAGAAGGATATATTCTTTAAA
This sequence comes from Salmonella sp. A29-2, assembly GCF_020150755.1. Taxonomy (NCBI): domain Bacteria; kingdom Pseudomonadati; phylum Pseudomonadota; class Gammaproteobacteria; order Enterobacterales; family Enterobacteriaceae; genus Salmonella; species Salmonella sp. A29-2. The sequence goes on from NZ_CP083731.1 coordinate 2,385,312, forward strand.
GAAAGGGAGGCCTGTTGGTTTAATATTCATCACTGAAAAAGCATACAACTATTTTCTATATCTGAAGTGCGGGTAATCGACAACATGCTACCTCCATCGGCATGGACAACGCAGATTAGCAGCATGGTCTATACTTTATTTTTTGAGCCAACAGGAGAGCAAAAATGACAATCCATAAGAAAGGTCAGGCACACTGGGAAGGCGACATCAAACGAGGTAAAGGTACTGTATCAACAGAAAGCGGCGTGCTTAATCAACAACCGTATGGATTCAATACCCGGTTCGAAGGCGCGCAGGGAACCAACCCGGAAGAGTTAATTGGCGCCGCACATGCGGCCTGTTTCTCCATGGCGCTATCACTCATGCTGGGAGAGGCTGGATTTACGCCGACATCCATTGACACCACCGCTGACGTATCGCTTGATAAGGTGGAGGCGGGCTTCGCCATTACCAAAATTGCGCTACAAAGCAAAGTTGCGGTAGCAGATATTGATGCTTCAACTTTCGATCAAATCATCCAGAAAGCAAAAGCCGGGTGCCCGGTATCGCAGGTTCTGAATGCGGAAATCACCCTCGACTACCAGCTTAACGCCTGATAACCTCTCCAGCCCGGTAACGACTCTTGTTTATCGGGCTGATGAATATACCTTCAGGCGGAGGGCTCGCTCCCGGTCTATCTGAGATCCTGCCGTATTTTTATCACCTCAACGCGCCGTAGACCACGTCTGTGGCTATTGTCGTGGTCTACTTTTTCGCCTTAAAATCTGCTCGCCATGTTGCTTTATTCATCAAACATCAAAATCAGTCAACGTAAATATCAATAATAGCCATATCGCGGAGGGTGATCTTTATTCCTGAGAGAGGAGGGGTATTATTTTCTGCGTTCTACATTAACGGGTTAACGCGCAGATGTAGAGGTTATTTATATAATTATTGGAGCAACAACAATGAATAAATTCTCCCTTGCTACAGCAGGTATTATCGTGGCAGCGCTGGTAACCAGTGTTAGCGTGAATGCGGCAACAGATACTACTAAAACAAACGTTACGCCTAAAGGTATGAGCTGCCAGGAGTTTGTTGACCTCAATCCGCAGACGATGGCGCCAGTCGCTTTCTGGGTGCTGAATGAAGATGAAGATTTTAAAGGCGGGGACTACGTTGATTTCCAGGAAACTGAGACGACAGCAGTGCCGCTGGCCGTTGAGCTTTGTAAGAAAAACCCGCAGAGTGAATTAAGCAAAATAAAAGACGAAATCAAGAAAGAACTCTCAAAATAAGAGTAAACTGATATCAAAACCCGGCCTGTGTGTCGGGTTTTACTATTTGTGACACCGTCACAAATAACATCTTCCATTTCTTCTACCAATCACGTGGTATTGCACTATTTTCATTAGAGCCCTTTCACTATATGGAGACCTAATGAAAATTTTACCGCTGGCACTCTTTATCATTCCTTTTCTGGCCGGATGCGGAGCCAATAATACGCCGCCGCAAACGCCTATTCCCGGGGAAAAAACCTCTGCCAAATTACGTACCCTGGAAACAGGCGCGGCGGCCATTCAATCCAGACCACCTGTCGATGCCATCAGTACCTACCTTGACGGGTTCCATTTTTATAGCGGTGATAAAAACGGACAGATGGAAGCGCACCATTACGTTACCGTCCTGAACGAAGATGTCATGCAGGCGGTGATTTACGACGGCAACACGAAAAACGCGCGCCTGATGGGGGTGGAGTACATTATCAGCGAACGTTTATTTAAAACGCTTCCTCCCGAGGAGAAAAAACTGTGGCACAGCCACCAGTACGAGGTGAAATCCGGTAGCCTGGTGGCGCCTGGCTTACCGCAGGTCGCTGATAAGGCGTTGATGAGTAAGATTGTTAATACTTATGGCAAGACCTGGCACACCTGGCATACCGACCGGGATAAAACCCTGCCAATGGGTATCCCTGCGCTGATGATGGGCTTTACTGGCGACGGGCAGCTTGACCCCGCGCTGCTGGCCGATCGGGATCGCCGTCTGGGAATTGATACCCAGGCCATTAAACGCGAGCGGCAGGATCTGCCTGAGCATCCCGTTGTTAAGGGGGCTAACGCCTGGGAGCAGGGGGAGGTTATCCAGCTACAGCGTGTTCAGGGCTCTGGCGAACACGGGCAAGGCGATACCGCGCACTTCGGTACATCTGAGCAATCCCGACAATAATTCCACGGTTTTACACGCAGATAGGAAAAAGAATGCCTGTTAAGTGACAGTGTCACGTAAAAATTAGCCCCATAGTCTATGCTTGTTTTTCGGATGCTGTAGAGGTTATGGGTTAAACGGAGCGACAAATGAGTTCAAAAATTTTTTGCAAAAGCTGGGGGGCTGAATATATCGCCGCTGATGTCGTCCGCTTTCGTCTTTGGGCCACCGGTCAGCAAAAGGTCATGCTCAGGCTTGCGGGTAAAGACCAGGAAATGCAGGTGAGCGGTGACGGCTGGTTTACGCTGGACGTCTCCGGGGTGACGCCAGGTACGGAGTATAATTTTGTACTCAGCGATGGCATGGTGGTCCCCGATCCGGCTTCCCGCGCCCAAAAAACTGACGTCAACGGTCCGTCATATGTGGTTGATCCAGGCAGCTACGCGTGGCGCAACACCGGGTGGAAAGGTAGCCGTTGGGAGCAGGCCGTGGTGTACGAGATGCATACAGGCACGTTCACTCCGGAAGGCACCTTCCGCGCCGCAATAGCGAAGCTGCCTTATCTCGCTGAACTCGGCGTTACCGTTATTGAAGTGATGCCCGTTGCGCAATTTGGCGGCGAGCGCGGCTGGGGCTATGACGGCGTACTGCTTTACGCGCCGCATTCTGCCTATGGGACGCCGGATGATTTCAAAGCGTTTATTGACGCCGCGCATGGGTATGGTCTTTCCGTCGTCCTGGATATTGTGCTGAACCATTTCGGCCCGGAGGGAAATTATTTACCGCTATTGGCGCCGGCGTTTTTCCACAAAGAGCGCATGACGCCGTGGGGAAATGGTATCGCCTATGATGTCGACGCCGTGCGGCGCTATATCATCGAGGCGCCGTTATACTGGCTGACAGAATACCATCTCGACGGCTTACGCTTTGACGCTATCGATCAGATTGAGGACAGTAGCGCCAGGCATGTGCTGGTTGAAATCGCACAACGTATTCGGGAAGACATTACCGACAGGCCCATTCATCTGACTACCGAAGATAGCCGCAATATTATTTCTCTGCATCCCCGTGATCAGGATGGCAATGCGCCGCTGTTTACCGCCGAATGGAATGACGATTTTCATAATGCCGTCCACGTTTTTGCGACCGGAGAGACCCAGGCCTACTACAACGATTTTGCTGATGCCCCGGAAAAACACCTCGCAAGGGCGCTGGCCGAAGGATTCGCTTATCAGGGAGAAATTTCACCGCAAACCGGCGAACCTCGCGGCGTAAAAAGTACCGGACAACCCCCGGTCGCCTTTGTGGATTTTATTCAGAACCACGATCAGGTCGGTAACCGCGCCCAGGGCGACAGACTGATAACCCTGGCGGGCGCTGAACGAACAAAAGTATTGCTCGCCACGTTGCTGCTTTCACCGCATATTCCGTTGCTTTTTATGGGCGAAGAGTATGGCGAAAGCCGTCCTTTTCTTTTTTTTACCGATTTCCATGGGGATTTAGCCCGCGCCGTTCGTGAAGGTCGCGCAAAAGAGTTTGCCGATCATGCAGGGGAAAATGTTCCGGACCCGAATGCGCCAGAGACCTTTCAACGCTCAAAACTTAACTGGAAGCAACAGCACAGTGAAGAGGGTAAAGCGTGGCTGGCGTTTACCCGAGAACTACTGCTTTTGCGCCAGAAGCATATCGTGCCGCTGTTGTCCGCTGCCCGTGAGAGCTCAGGAACGGTATTGCAAACCGCGCCCGGGTTTATTGCCGTTAGCTGGCGTTTTCCGGGAGGAACACTGTCACTGGCGCTGAATATTAGCGCCACGACGGTATTACTACCCGATTTACCGGGTAAGACCCTCTTCGCCTGGCCGAATGAATCCACCGGGTCGCTTTCCCAACATTCTCTTATTGTCCGCTTAGCCCAGGGAGAATCTGCATCATGATCCCAACTGCAACGTATCGCCTTCAGTTTCGCAATGGCATGACCTTCGATCGCGCTGCGGCGCTGGTGCCTTACCTTAAAAATCTGGGTATCAGCCATCTTTATGCCTCACCCATCTTTACCGCCACCAAAGCGTCAACGCATGGTTATGATGTCACCGATGCGAATGAGATTGAGCCTTCTATTGGCGGGCGCGAAGGATTTGAAAGACTGGTGGCCGAACTTAAAGCGCAAGGTCTGGGATTGATCATCGATATTGTGCCTAATCACATGGCCAGCTCGCTGGAAAACGCCTGGTGGCGCGACGTGCTTGAATATGGCAAGGAGAGCCGTTACGCGCGCCATTTCGATATTGACTGGTCGCGCCGACTGACGCTGCCTTTTTTAGGCGACACGTTTGACGCCGTGCTGGAAAACGGAGAAATTGCGATCAAGCCCGATCCCGCTACGGGTAAACCCACGTTCGCCTATTATGATAACTATTATCCGCTTGCGCCGGCGACGTGGCAGGGGCGCGAGGCTGAAATACTGGCGCTTACCGATAAAGCCGCTATTGCTGATTTGCATGAGCGCCAGCCGTGGAAATTAATGTCCTGGCGCGATGCCGCTCGCTCGCTCTCATATCGGCGTTTCTTTGAGGTCACAGGGCTGGTAGGAATGCGGGTGGAAGATAAAACCGTCTTCGACGATACACATCGGCTGATTCTGGAGCTGGTCAGAACAGGGGCGGTTGACGGTTTACGTATCGATCATATCGACGGCCTTGCCGATCCGAAAGCCTATCTTGCGCGTTTACGTCAGGAAGTGGGGCCGGCGTGCTATATCACCGTGGAAAAAATTCTCGCTAAAGGCGAGCAACTTCCTGATGACTGGCCGGTTTCCGGCACCACAGGCTATGAATTTATCGCCTCTCTGGCGGAGGTGCTGGTTGACGATGAGCAGATAGACAATCTGCGCCAGGCTTACGAGACCGTTAAAGGCGCGCCAGTGGATATGCGGGCGGAATTACGGGCGGCTAAATTGCTGATGGTCGATCGCAATTTCGAGGGGGAATTTACCCGGCTGCTCGCGCTTGCGCTGTCGATTGCCAGCGAGCTACAGATCGCACAGGAAGAGAGCGTCGTTCGGCAGGCGTTACGCGAGTTATTAATTGCCTTTCCCGTATATCGCACTTACGGCACGGCAGAAGGGCTACCGCCGACCGATATTTGCCTGTTACACCGTATTGTGGAACGGGTAAAGACGCTTGAAAATCCTCCGCAGCCAGAAGCGCTTACATTTCTGAGCCGCCTTCTTACCGGCGATGTTCCCGCCTCCAGCCAGGAGGAGGCGACACAGTTTCGCGTTCGATTCCAGCAACTCACCGGTCCGCTGATGGCGAAATCGGTAGAGGATACGCTTTTCTTTCGTCAAAACATGGGACTGGCGTTAAATGAAGTCGGCGCCGAGCCCGTCACGCATCACTTCTCCATCGAACGCTTTCACCATGAGATGAAAACCCGACAGGCGCGACAGCCTGACGCGTTATCCGGTACGTCGACCCACGATACCAAGCGAGGCGAGGATGCGCGAGCACGGCTGTATACGCTTACCGAAGCGCCGGAGCAGTGGAGCGAATGCCTTGCCCGCTGGCGGCAGATGAACCAGACCCATGTCAAATTTTTGAATGATGGCACTGCGCCAAAATCGGCGGATACGTGGATGCTATATCAGGCGTTGACCGGCGTCTGGCCCCCGACGCTACAACCACAGGACGAAACAGGTTTAAACGCGCTGAAAACACGCTTTGAAGCCTTTGTGGAGAAAGCGCTACGCGAAGCGAAGCTACGTACCGATTGGGTGGACAGTAATGAGGCTTACGAAACGGCAATGCTTGATTACGCCCGTTATTTACTGGCACCGGATAATCAGACATTTTTGCAGGATTTTTATCGCTCCTTGCAACCCTTCATCCGCGCAGGGCTGGTTAACAGCCTGACGCAGACCGTTATCAAATTAACCGCGCCGGGAGTACCTGATATCTATCAGGGAAGCGAGGCGTTGAATTTTAGTCTTGTCGATCCCGACAACCGCCGCGAACCGGATTTCGCCACGCTGGCGCAGCAGTTAGACCAACTGACGCCGGGAGTTTTCTCGCGCGAAGAGAGTTGGCTGAACGGGCAGGTAAATCAGTATGTCACCGCCGCCTTACTGCGTCTGCGTCAGCAGAATCATGAGCTCTTCCGTTTTGGCGACTATATACCGCTGCGGGCTGTTGGTCAGCGTGCCGACAAGGTCATCGCTTACGCCAGAGTCAATCATGATGATGCGCTGATTGTTGTTGCGCCCCGACTGGTGTTCGCCGAATGTGACGGCTTATTGTCACAATCGCATAGCGGTTTCTGGGCAGGAACAGACATTATTATACCCGGACAGCTTAATCAGCATCGTTATCGCAATGTGCTTACCCAGGAGAGGTTAATGCCTGGTGAACGCCTGTCGTTGGCCTCACATCAGGGCGGCGTACTGGTTTTAATGAGCGACTGAGTTTATGTGTTGATGTGCCGTGACAGGACAACGTTTACCGTGGGTGGAGAAAGAGAATGACAACAAACAGGGCTTTTGAAATCAGATCAGGATACAGCCATACGCTTGGCGCAAATTATGACGGCGAAGGTGTGAATTTCGCTATTTTTTCCGCCCATGCGGAACGCGTCGAGCTTTGCCTTTACGATCCGAGCGGGGAGCATGAAATCGCTCGTCTGGAGTTACCGGAATATACCGACGAAATATGGCACGGCTATGTCCCGAAGTTGCAGCCCGGCGCGCTGTATGGGTACCGCGTTTACGGTCCTTATGACCCGGAAAATGGTCATCGTTTTAACCCCAACAAGCTGCTTATCGACCCTTATGCCCGTGAGCTGGTGGGCGATATTCAGTGGAACGATGCGCATTTCGCGTATCAATTACTTCATGACGATAAAGATTTGACCTTTGATGACCAGGATAGCGCGCCATTTACGCCTAAATGCCGGGTGATTGATCCGGCTGAGGCGAATTGGGAGGATAGACAACGGCCTTCCATACCGTGGTCGAACGCCATTATTTATGAAACGCATGTAAAAGGCTTTACCCAGCTTAATTCCGCGATCCCTGAGCCTCTACGCGGTACGTTTGAGGGCATGGGGCATAAAGCCAGCGTGGATTACATTAAAAGTCTGGGGATTACCTCCGTCGAGCTTTTACCCGTTCACTGGTTCCCGGACGATCAGCATCTGCTCGATAAAGGACTGAAAAATTTCTGGGGATACAACTCGCTGGGCTTTTTTGCGCCAGCGACGCGCTACTATGGTCCAAAAGGTATTCAGGGATTCCGCGATATGGTGCGCGCTTTCCATGATGCCGGCGTCGAAGTGATACTGGACGTGGTCTATAACCATACGGCAGAAGGGAATGAACTTGGCCCCACGCTGTCATTTAAAGGTATCGATAACTTCTCTTACTATCGCACCATGCCCGATCAGCATCGCTATTACATTAACGATACAGGGACAGGTAATACCGTCAATACCTCTCATCCACGGGTACTGCAAATGGTGATGGATTCCCTTCGCTATTGGGCGGAGTCAATGCATGTCGACGGCTTTCGTTTTGATTTGGGCACCATTCTTGGTCGTGAGCCGGAAGGCTTTGATCAGAGAGGCGGCTTTTTTGATGCGGTAACGCAAGACCCGGTGCTGGCAAAACTGAAACTGATTGGCGAACCCTGGGATATCGGACCGGGCGGCTATCAGGTTGGCGGCTTTCCACCAGGGTGGGGCGAATGGAATGATAAATACCGCGATACGGTACGCGAATACTGGAAAGGTGACAACGTCACAAATGATTTCGCCGCACGCCTGCTGGGTTCCGGCGATCTCTACGATTTGCGCGGTCGTCGCCCCTGGTCAAGCGTTAACTTTATTACTGCCCATGACGGCTTCACGCTGAACGATCTGGTGTCTTATAACGACAAACATAATGAAGCCAATGGCGAAGATAATAATGACGGGCATAATGATAACCGCTCCTGTAACTATGGCGCAGAAGGGCCAACCGACGACGAGGGCATCAATGCGATACGCGAGCAACAGAAACGCAATTTCCTGACCACCTTGCTTTTCTCGCACGGCACGCCGATGTTATTAGCGGGCGATGAGTTTGGCCGCAGTCAGATGGGCAATAATAATGGCTACTGTCAGGACAGTGAAATATCGTGGGTCCACTGGGATAATTTGCCGGAAACCGCCAATGCGCTACGAGAGTTTACCCGTCATCTGATTCAACTGCGCGCCACGCAACCGTTGCTGCGCCGGGAGAGCTGGCGTGACGGTCTGGAGATCCGCTGGTTTAACGCCGGCGGAGGGGCGCAGCAATCCGAACAATGGGATGAGGGATCGACCATAGGCGTATGCATTAGTCGTCCCGATCTCCAGCCGGAAGCGGGGATCTGGCATGACGCCTTACTGCTTTTCAATCCGTTTGAAGGCAGCGTACCGTTCCGTATTCCGATGTGGGGAGAAGGCGGCTGGGTACTTGAACTGACGACTGCCGATAACGCGCAGCAGGGAATGCGGATTACCGAAGAAATGGATTTCGATCTGGCCGGGCGCAGCATCGTATTATTCAGACGCCCCTGATAGTAAAACCGCGCTCCGGACCCAACCGGCCTTGATGGCCGGTTTTTTTACTGGCGCTCAGGCGATATCATGCCGCAGAAATAACACCGTTGTCAGTTTACCGCCCGAAAAATTCATCCGCCTGTTGGTATTCCTTTGATTGTCTTCACCGATATTCGCTTCAGGCCGTCTATTGCCATTTCAAGGTAGGTACGTGGACATCCCAGATTTAAACGGATAAATCCGCTGCCCGCCGGGCCAAAGCCGCTGCCCATTGAAGGAGCAATACCCGCGACATCCGCCATTACCCATTTTAGCTGTTCGTCATCCAGTCCCAGTTTTTTACAATCCATCCATAATAAATAGGTTCCCTGCGCCGGGACAATTCTTGCCCAGGGAAGGTGCTCTGTCGCCTGTTCAACAAACCAGCGGCGGTTTTCCGCCAGGTAATCCAGTAGCGAATCCAGCCACTGTCTGCTTTCATTCCATGCGGTAGTCGCCGCCTGAACGGAGAGGGCGTTAAAGACGTCCAGCCCATGAGCGTCCAGACGAGACAGGAAACGCTGGCGAAGCGTAGGATCGGGAATGAGAAAATTAGAAATTCGCAACGACGATAAGCCAAACGTTTTGCTGGCCGCAGTGGCGGAGATGACCCGTTTATGCCAGCGCTCCCCTAAATGCAGTACCGAGGTAAAGGTTTCGCCGGGCAGCAATAGATCGGCCCATATTTCATCCGAGATGAGAGTGACATCATAAGCTTCACATAATAAAAGCAGTTGCTCCAGCTCGTTGGCCGACCAGCAACGCCCGGTTGGATTATGTGGATTACACAAAATCATCAGCGGAGGGCGCTCATGGCGAAACAGCCTTTCCAGTTGGCAAAAATCCATCTGGTAGCCGTCGTCCGGCGACTCGCTAAGGGGATTCTCCAGCAGTTTTCTACCATTAAGCGTGATTATTTTGGCGAAGGAGCCATAGTATGGTCCCTGTACCACTACGCCGTCGCCTGGATGCGTCAACATTTGCACTAAGAGCGCCAACCCTGGTACGACGCCTTCCACGCTGCATACCCATTCCTGTTTTAACGTAAGCTGGTGGCGTGACGAAAACCAGTGAAGCAGGGCGTTAAAATAGGCCTCATCACGTTCACTATAGCCAAATACGCCGTGCTCGATTCGCTGATGCAATGCCGCCTGAACCTCAGGCGGGCAGGCAAAATCGAAATCAGAAACCCACATCGGCAGCAGTTTCCCTGCGCCGTCGCCAAAGTGACGCTCAATAAAATCCCACTTTACCGAACCAGTATTGTTGCGATTGATAATCTGGTTAAAATCCATCTTGTTTCCTTATTATTTCGTCACTGACGTTTGCGGCGACTTTTCTGAAGCGGAGGCAGTTCTGGCAATACCAATTCCGCTAAAACCATAAATTAATGCGAAGAAGATTGCCGCATAGCACTGGATAGCCCAGGGCAGAAGATCAAGCGTGCTAACGCCCAGCGTGGTTGCCATGTAGACGCCAGCCGAGGTCCACGGCAGGAGAGGTTCGATAACGGTACCGGCATCTTCTATCGTCCGTGAAAGGTTTTTAGTATCCAGCCCCATACGACGATAGGCATCTTTAAACAGTTCGGCGGGAACTAACAATGCCAGTTTACCGTCGCTGGTCGCTCCTGTGACCAAAATTGTGGTGCCGATAGTGGCGGCAATGAGTTGACCAACGCTATGAATAATGGTCAGCAGTCGGTTAATGATGATCGTTAACGCGCCGGTTAACGTTAGCGCTCCGGCAAATGAAAAAGCGCAGAAAACTAACAGTATTGTTCCCATCATCGAGAACATTCCGCCCCGGTTTAGCAGGCGCGGAACATCGGCCACGACACCTTCTGCGCCTTGTGGGAACATGGCGATATCAAATCCATCAATGAAAGCGTCCAGTCCCTGTTTGATGCTCAGTCCCTGCATGATGACGCCGAGGAACAAGGCAAGTACGCAGGCGCTTAACATTAATGGGATGACAGGCTTCTTGCGAATTGCGCCCCACAGTACGATCACCGGCGGCAAAATAAGAACAATATTAAAATGGTATAGCGACTCCAGCGAGTGGATGATGTCCGTAACGCGCTGCGGCGTGGCCACCTCGCCCAGCATATTACTGTGTCCGGCGATAAGATAAACCACGGCGGCAAGCAGGAAACTTGGCAGGGTCGTCCAAAGTAAATGCTGAATATGCTCAAACAGAGTAGTGTCTGCGACAATCGCGGCAAAGTTAGTCGAGTCGGACAACGGTGAGATTTTGTCGCCGAAATAAGCGCCAGAAACGACGGCGCCAGCTGCTGCTGCAAGAGACACGTCCAGCCCGGCGGCAACCCCCATTAACGCAACGCCAACCGTCCCGGCGGACCCCCACGATGTACCGGTACAGACGGAGACCACGCTGGTTAAAAAGAAGGCTGCAATCAAAATATATTCCGGGCTTATGAGTTTTAGCCCCCAGTACACCATGTAGGGAATGGTGCCACTAAACATCCAGGTGCCAATCAAACCGCCCACGCAGATCAGGATCATGATAACCGGCATTGCTTTAGCCAGCTTATCCACCACTGAGTTGATGATGTCTTCCCAACAGTATCCTTGCCACCATGCAATGCCTGCCGCTACCGCCGCAGAGCACAGAAGGAGCGGTTCGATACGTAGCCCCATGATGCCGTAACCGATAATCAACAATAACAACATGGAGATGACTGGGATTAGCGCTAAACCCAATGACAGCGTTTTCTTCTTGTTTTGTGATGCACTCATAATGGAGCTCCGGTCAGTAAGGTAGCTCAAGGGTAGGGGGATACGCTTCCCACTACTGTGATCCATTACTTTCGTCCATGTAACCGATTACATGAGAAGGGTTAATTTGATAGCCATCACAGTTTTTACTGTTGACGACGCATTCACCGTGAAAAATAGGGCGCGACAGAATCGCGGATCACCAGTTCGGCATTGAAATGATTGCTGCTGGGCGGCGGCGTAATGCCCTGGTATAACTGTATCGCCAGTTGCGCGGCACAGCGCGCCATTTGTTCGACCGGATAATGCATTGTTGTTAACGCCGGATAAAGATACCGGGCCAGCACCACATCATCAAAGCCGACAATAGAGAGCTGTTGCGGAAGCTGAACGCCGCGTTGATGAAGAATACGCATAATGCCAGCGGCCATCACATCGTTAAACGTGACCGCTGCCGTAAGGGGAAGCCTGCTATTAATAAGTTGATGCGCGGCCCGCTCGCCGCCTTCTTCGTTAAACGGAACGCTAATCACCCAGCGAGGGTCTGGAGAAATACCATATTCTTCCAGCGCCTCACGGTAACCATCAAGGCGTTCCTGACGATCGATAATTGGCAAGTCAGATGTCACACAGGCAATGCGCCGATGCCCGTTCGCCAGGAGATATCGGGTCGCTTCCCTGGCGGCGCTGCGATTTTCCAGCCAGATACACCGGTTGGCCATACCGGCGATATAACGATTCACAACAACCAGCGCTGGAAAGTGGGCTGCGTAGCGCAGCAGCTCTTTATCCGGTAATCGGCTGGCGTGTACAACAATAGCCTCACAACCTTGATTAACCAGAAAATCCAGTCCCGCTTTTTCCATTTCTTCGTCGTGGCCGCCGCTACATACCATCAAGCGATACTGCTGCTTACGAGAAACATCTTCTACGCCGCGAGCAAGGTGGGCAAAAAAAGGATCAGCCAGATTGCCGGTTAACAATCCGAGCATATCGCCGCTGCGTTTCGCCAGCGCGATAGCGGCGGCATTCCGGCGATAATTGAGATCGCGCATGGCTTTCTCTACACGTTCGCGCGTGACGGGTTCAACCCACGCGGTCTGGTTAATGACACGTGATACAGTCGCGGTTGATACACCGGCCAAAGATGCAACATCCTTTATTGTCGCCATGTTAAGCTCATATTTGTTCGTTTAAAGGGTATCAAAGCCATTGATTATCATGTTACGTGGAAATCAGTGCAATCACTGCGGCGCAGCCTGAATTTATAAACATTTTTAAAATCATCCTAAATCCTGGTAACTGCAAATTTTAGTAGCTACCTCAATGAGTTATTGACCACTGAATTTTCTACGATAACATGACTAACAATATACACATGATAAGAACCACTACACTGGGAAATCGTTGCGTGGTGGTTCGGAGATAGATGATGAGTAGTATTACAAAAAGCATACAGAATGAATATGTTTTATTGATGGAAAACGCTTTTTCTGAAAAATATAAATATGCATTCAGAAATTTAGAACTAAAAGAATTACGTAGATTCATCCTGAAAGAGCTAATTAGCTCTCCCGAGTTAGATAATCAACTTACAAACCTAATCGTGTTGCTAAATAAATTTTGGGATACTCACGCCGCGGCGCTTATAACAGAAGTGCGGGCGTCTAAAAGTTATCGATTATTACTTCCGATTCAACGCTTTGGTTATAACATATCTAATCACCTTAGATCTCTGGGGATTTATTTTGATAGCATCATAATGGTTGATCCATTACATTTTCCTTCTCTTGGCTCTCTGCATTCATTTTTGTCATTGCCACCAGATAATAGTTATGTCCGCATGCGCAGGTTGGTATTACTTGAACATGTTTCCAATCTATTTCGCGCCATCCCATTTATGACTATTGATGATGATTATCCAATTTTTCTAATCGTTCCTGAATTACTGGATTTTGATAAAGAACGCAATCATGAACAATCTGCCGCTTTTCTAAGTCAGCTCTTTTTTAAAGATAGAAAAATGGATTACGCTACTTATTTAGCGTTTCTTGAGCACTTTGGGAGAAATGAAGAAACATTCCAGAAGATCCTAACAAATAAAGAATTATTAAAAACATTGCTTGATAATTTCAATAACATCGAAAAAGAAGTCTGGGTTTACGATACAGATTTAAAGAGTTTTACAACAAGAGAGGTAGATCTTCTGGATTACGATCTGCCGTCAGCTATAGCAACCTTACTGGGTAAGGTTGAAGGTGCAATTTATGCACAACGATCAACTCAATTATCGGCAACACTATTAGGCATTGATCCGGTTATTTATAGTAACCATATGTTTTTACATGAATGGACTACGGAGCAGTTGGTCAAGGATTATGGTAAATTAAATCCTCTTTCTTCTGAAGAACAAGCGATTACAATGGGCCTTTCAGCCGCGGAAGTAAAATTCCTTACTGCGCTTTCCGATCTGGAATTAAAAAAGATTAGAGAAAGAGGTCAACTAGAATCCTTAAGGCATGAACTAAGAATCTCAAGGCATGACTTGCAAGGAAAAACACCAGATCAAATGCAAGATGCGGCAGATAATTTTTCAAAACATTTAATCAATGTGGTCGAAGAGTATGGAAAATCGCATGAATCAGCCATTAAGAACTCAAAGAAAAAAAAGATCTCATCTGGATTAATTTTTGCAGGAACAGCCACGTTAGGTATAGCTTCACTTGCCATGCCGCAATTGACATTACTTTCAGCAGCAGCAACGGGAATTGGCCTGGCCTTTGGAGGTAAAAGTCTGGCAGATATTTTTAGTGAACATAAAGCACATAAAAATGAAATCCAGATATTAGAAAAAACACCCGTATCGCTTTTGTATGGGGCATATAAAAAGAAATAGTCATACTGTGTATACCGTCTGGTAGCGGAAGTCAGTTTTTGAAGCAATTGTCGTAAAGTTACTCAAACAATCATTTCGGCTTTGCTGATAAGCACAGCGGCTTGTCCGGTGGTGAGCCGGTAGTCACAGGGTAGGGGAGGAATACATCCTATGGCGTTTCAATGTCTGAAAACACTACCACATCTTGTGTCAGAGGGCCGCCGCGCGCCAGGCCGTTTCGCAAAATTCGATTGCTTTTGCAGTCAGTACTGCCCTTAACAAATAGCCAGCTCGTTCACGACCTCAGCTACGCTCTTGATGCTGCGGATATTTCCGATGCCCGTGCCCAGCGCAATGTATCCTTCATCTGTATTACCTTCCAGCATGCCGATACGCAACCCGCGTAAACCTCCCATCGTCTGGGCCAGTTCTTCATTGCTTGCACCAGCTTTATCCATCGACACGAGCTTGTCAGCCAGCTTGCCAGGCAGTGAGCGGTAGTAATCTGGCAGAGTACGGAAAAGCAGCAAATCCAGGCCGTTAGCATTAATGATTTTATCCTTTACTGACTGCGGCACACGGCTTTCTTCTGTCCCAATAAACACCGAACCAGCAAAGACACCCTCTGCTCCCAGCGCATGGGCAGCACGGGCGGTACGGCTATCGGCAATCCCGCCTGCAGCCATGACGGGAACACTTTGCACCGAGTCCGCAATCAGCGGCACGATCGAAAAGGTGCCAAGCGCGGTGCCAGGCAATGTGCCACCTTCATCAAAACCTGTTGCAACAATAATGTCGGCGCCGGCTTTTTCCGCTAAACGTGTATTTTCAGGTGTCGGATTAATATCGCGGTAAATAATTGCAATACCCGACTCTTTTAGTTCATTAAACAGCGAAGTGATAATAGCTCCTTCTCCGTAACCGGTATAAACAACAGCTTTTACTCCCTCTTCCTTTATTACCTGTAGGATAGGCGGAGTCCAGATGTCGTTTTCAGGGGTTGGAATAAGGTTCACCCCGAATGGTTTTTCGGTAAGTTTTTTGGTTTTACGAATTTCTTCACGCATTTTTTCTGCTGTTTCTTCAGGCGTTGATACAGCAGTTTCCGCTGTTAAGCCCGCATTTGGGCCAAGCACACCCAAACCACCGGCGTTGCTTACGGCTGCAACCAGTCTTGCATCGGTAAGCCAGGACAGTGGGCCTTGTATAACAGGTTTTTCGATACCCAGGATCTGGCAGATACGGTTGTACTTCATGACGTGATCTCCTTCGAACAAATTTTCAGCCAGCCTTTTAGGCGGCTGTGGTAGTTAATTAATCTGAAGAAGATCTTAAGCCTCTTTATTGTTACGAAAAACCATCCAATCTTTAAAACAGAATTACTGATAAAGTAACAATAGTCAGGTCGGATATGCACGAAAGAGCGTTATCAGAGATGTGCATCCGGACCAAAAACCTCGCACAGCCAGTCGATGAATACGCGGACTTTAGGTGCCAGATACCGACGATCCGGGTAAAGCAGTGAAACCGGTTTTGGCGGGGGCGGGAAATCAGTGAGGATCTCTGTCAGCTCTCCACTGGCAATAAAGGGTGCAAGAGACGGACGCAATCCGTGTAGAACACCCAACCCCGCCAGCCCGCATGAAAGAAACGCTTCTGAATTGTCTACCAGGATGCTGGAGGGAATTTTTATTGACGCGATACTGCCATCAACCGTGAATTTCCACTCCATTATCTGCAGGCTGTGATTACTGAAAAAATTTACAGCCCGGTGGGACTTCATCAGCTCATCGATAGAGTGCGGCGTGCCATGCTTCGCAAGATAAGATGGCGCAGCACAAGTCACCATGGCTGCCGTACCCAGACGTCTGGCAACAAAACTGGAGTCATTAAGCTCACCAAGTCGTATGACGCAGTCCACACGCTCGGCAATCAAATCAATCTTGCGATCGGACGTGCCAAGTACAATCTCAATATCCGGGTATCGGTTCTGAAAATCTCCAAGAGCCGGAATGATGACTGCCCGGGCGAGCGTAATAGGGACGTCAAGGCGCAGGTGTCAACGCCACGATGTTTGACCGTTATTTGCCATTTTCATGCCCGCTAAATACTTTCGTTACTGATGCTGTCCGCTTTCCACCATTTCATCATCACTGATTGGCGTTGTGTTTTTGGTCAGCACTCCAGCTTTACGTTTCTCTTTTAACCGGTAACTCTCTCCTTTGATATTCAGCGTGGTTGAGTGATGTAGCAGCCGATCCAGGATCGCTGTTGCCAGCACGTGATCTCCGAACATTTCTCCCCAGTCTGCGAACCCTTTGTTTGACGTCAGTATGATGCTCGCTTTTTCATATCGACGGTTCAGTAGCCGGAAGAACAGACTGGCTTCCTCTCTGTTCATCGGCAGATAGCCTATTTCATCCAGGATCAACACCCGGGCATAACTCAGTTGCTGTAGCTGACGCTCCAGCCGGTTTTCCTGTTTCGCTTTCATCAGTGTCGCGATCAGTCTGTCCAGTGGCATAAACAGTACCCGATGTCCCGCATCCACCGCTTTCACGCCAAGAGCTATGGCCAGATGAGTTTTTCCGACACCAGGAGGGCCCAGCAGGATCACGTTTTCGCTGCGCTCCACGAACGCCAGACCAGCCAGTTCCCGGACAACCTTACGGTCGATGCCCGGCTGGAAGGTAAAGTCGAACTGCTCCAGCGTTTTGACCCACGGCAGACGAGCCTGCTTCAGCCTGGACTCCATACCGCGCTGATGCCTGCCGTTCCATTCCTGCTGTAGCGCCATGCACAGGAACTCCCGGTAGTTCAGCTCTTTTTTAGCTGCCTGTTCCAGCAGGCTTTCAACGTGATAACTCAGATGCTCCATTTTCAGGCGACTCAGCAGGACTTCCAGTTCATGCATCACAACAGCTCCTCATAGGCACTCAGTGGTCGATGTTCCACCTGACTGACCTGCTGCCAGAGCGGGGCGTGATGCTCCGGCACTGTCTGCCAGCCAGACGATACTGAACAGAGGCGATGTGAGGCCACCAGTTTCTCATTACTGTAGATCCGCAACTCGTCATCCAGCGATATTCGTATCGATACCGGCTGACCACACAGCGCTTCGGGAACGCTGTAACGATTACCACCAACCTCGATATAGCTGTCCCAGGACACATGGCGGATGTCGAAGTAACTGGTATCAAAGTCCGTATCCGGTAACGGCTGCAGATGTTCCTGCTCCAGCGCGAAGCGCTGTTCCGGCGTTTCTTTGAACTGGCGAAGCTCCCGTTTGTCAGCCACATCGGCTATCCATTGCTCCAGTTGTTGATTGACATGAGTGAAGCTGTCGAACCTGCGGTACCGGACGAAGAAGTTCTCCTTGAGGTATTTCACCATCCGCTCAACCTTACCTTTTGTTCTGGCCCTGCGTGGACGGCATGCCCGTGGCAGGAAGTTATAGTGGTCAGCCAGCAACAGGAATCCGGAGTTGAACACGACTTTCCCGTTGTTATTCTTCAGCACCGCAGCCTTCTGGTTATCAACCAGCACCGTTTTCACACAACCACCGAAGTAGCGGAAGGCGCGAACCAGTGATTCGTAGGTATGCTCAGCATCCTGTTTTGGTGCGGCGAAGACATGGAAGCGGCGGGAGAACCCCAGCGTATTAACCGCAAAGTTAACTTTGCACCGTTGCCCGGCAACCTCCACCTCAACTTCGCCCCAGTCGTGCTGGAGCTGGTATCCAGGCTGAGTTTCGAAGCGAACTGTTCTTTTTGACGGACGCATTTTACGTTTGGGCTGGATGTAGTAACGCAGCATGGAACGTCCGCCCGTATAACCCATTGCCTTAATCTCCGCGAAGATAACCTCGCTATTCCAGACATTCTCTGCCAGGCGCATGTCGATGTAATCCATAAACGGTTTCAGCTTAGCCATTTTGTGGCGGGTCTTTCTGGCTGGCGGTTCAGGGTATTTGAGGTAGCGTCTGACCGTCCGTTCAGAGCAACCAATCTGAGTCGCAATATCGACAATGTACGCGCCCTGCTGGCGCATTTGCTTTATCATGTAAAAGTCCTCTCTGCTCAGCATGTTGATGTCCTTTCTGGTGTGAGAACCTTAAGGAAACAACATGTTGGGTGGAGCGGACAATCCAAATGGCGAATTACCGTCTTATATCACTGGCGCTGACACAGGCGGCCTTTCGGCGGTTGCGTGCTGGAAAATAATCGCCGGACCTCGTCCAGCTCGCTTAAGAGCGACAGGCAACGCTGGTAAAACTCTTCCCCTTCATCCGTCATACTGACCTGTCGTGTTGTACGATGCAGGAGCTTAACGCCCAGATCATGTTCCAGATTCTGAACGGCGCGGGTAACAGCAGGGCGGTGCAGCTCAAGCACCTCCGCCGCGCGGATAAAGCTCCCTTGCTCTACCACATTGACATAAATATTCATGGCTTCCAGCATATTCAGCTGCATCTGTTCTCAGTCCTCAACCATTATTTGTGTCGAAGGGGGAAGCTCCTTATAACATTCCTGTCTGCTGGAACATATCCCTTTCTGAGCCGATTGTTTCATCTGGAGTAACATACTGCTATCGATATATGACTTTTACCGGGTGGTTGAGGTAAGACATGTCATTTGTAAAATCGCTACCAATTCTTCGCAACTTTTTTGGATGTTCGGCGGCGTCGTCTACAAAAACAAACAGGCCAGGCGATACGGTTACGCATGTGCAGGTCATGCCAGGCGCGACGTTAAAATACGAACTGATAACCGATGAATTATGTTTGACCGCCGCCAGTGTAGGTGGCGAGTATGAATGCAAGACAATGGCAGACAGTGAATAATCAAACCGGTTCCCATTAATTTTTTAGCCCATGTCAGCGCAGCGCAGGAAAATTGCCCGTCGTCTGGAAAAAAGCCCGTTATTAAAACGGGAACTGTCGGAAATGGCTGTTGAGTCCTACGGCGATGCCATGTTATCTGCAGCGCGTGAAAAGAGTTTTCCGTCTGAAATGCCGTGGGCGCTCGCTGATGCGCTGCGCGACGATTTCATCCCGGACTGACACACTGACATTGACGAATCGGTCACAATGGCCGGTTTTTTTATGCCTGCGCGGCGTGTGCTGCGTGAAATCGTGTGCAGGATAGCGGGTGCAATCAACAGAATTCGCGCAGCGTCACGGCAGGGAAGGGAGCAAACTTATGGCCAGAAGTTTTTTGACATGCACGAATCCAGCCGCCTTAACATGTCTTTTAAATGTTCTGGTGCATTTAACATAATATACATTATGCGCACTAATCTTGTAGAGGCTCAATGCTAATGTCTATTTGTGGCTCATTTATAGGAATGTCCAGGCTATAGTTCTCAGATCTGTATGTCTAAACAACGACTCGCATTTTCCTGATGAGACGTTTTCTATGGCTATACATGACGCCGGGATGTTCACCAGTGAAAGAAATCAACCGCCTCAAAATCCTGCAGGATGTCATCGACCGCAATTTACGTCCCGGTCAGGCTGCTGAAACGTTATCGTCAACTCGGACCACTTGGCATGAGCAACCATAGTCGTGGCCGCGCTGGTAACCGTCTGTTGCCAACTTCACTGATAGATCAGGCACTCCGTATAATCCGGGAGCACTACCGTGATTTTGACCCCACGCTGGCGCGGGAAAATCTGGAGGAAGTTCACGGTCTGGTTCTTGGCAAGGAAACTATCCGACGCCTCATGATAAAAGCCGGAATCTGGATCCCTCGCAGACAACGTGCGCCGAAAATTCATCAGCCTCGTTACCGGCGGTCTTGTACTGGCTAACTGATACAAATTGATGGCTGTGACCATCACTGGTTTGAAAACCGGGGTCGACCCTGTACTGCTCTTGTCTATGTTGACGATGCCACCAGTCGCCTGATGCACCTGCTGTTTGTGAAATCTGAATCCACAGATTGAGGACAGCGAGCACAGTCGCCGGGCCATCGGTAAATATATCGAAGTCTAGCATTATACTGACGAGCATAAGGAGCTGCGGCTGAATGACGTTCTGCTCCCCTATTCCACCTTCGACCTGTTATCGGAGGTGGACCCCGTCGCAATTATTGATAATAAAAGACTGGGTCATGTGCTTGAAGTTGCGCGCCAGGTCCAGAGAAAACGGAACAATAATCGCTCACTTAAATAAAGAGATGTCGTAAAAATGCCAGCTCAGGCCTGCGCTGCGCCAAAAAATCAACTAACGGATTGAACCACTCTGGACGCTGCCACTGCGAAAAGTCAGGACAATTCGCTGTCGTCATCGGACTATTCATCAATGGATGTTCAATCATTGGTGTACTTAACCCTTGACGTGCTCGCCAGTTTTTTACCGCCTGATATTCAAATGGCCAGAGTAATAGATCCTGACGCTGAATTTCATAGCCAGTCAAGCAACAACGCTTATCGCTATTATGAAAATCAGTCCACTCAAGATGCTTA
The DNA here is from genome assembly GCF_020150755.1 of Salmonella sp. A29-2. Taxonomy (NCBI): domain Bacteria; kingdom Pseudomonadati; phylum Pseudomonadota; class Gammaproteobacteria; order Enterobacterales; family Enterobacteriaceae; genus Salmonella; species Salmonella sp. A29-2. Next base: position 2,406,190 of record NZ_CP083731.1, read on the forward strand.
TCGCATAGCGTAATCAATCCGGTGCGGACTAGTTCATCATCTGATGACAATAAAATGTTTTGGCAAAAGTCCAGATAGACAGGATCAACACGCACTTGCATTGCTTCCCAGTTGATTGTATCCCCCCGTTCACGCGCCATTATCTCCATCGCCAGGATACCCAATTTCTGTTCACGATAAAACGGAACAATTTCTTTCAATACGCCGCTTTGAAACCCGCGCTGAATGGCCGGATAGCAGTAAGGAACTAAAGAGAATTGATTGCAGGCGAATAGTGTTAACCAACTCTCTCCCTGCTGGCTAAACTTCGTGGTATATCCCCGTTCTTCCCGAATATCAAAATGATCGCAGGCTAGCTCGATACTCCATAGAGCAAGATTGGTACAAAGCAACGAGTTATCTGCTTTCCCTGTTTTATAGCAACCATCAAAATAGAGCGTGCCATTAGCCTGAAAGTGACAAAACAATTGAGTTCCGATAAGCACCCCTAAATCATCTTCAGCTTGATAAATTTCATCCAAACGCTTCTGAACCAATTTGTCATTGAGCTGATAGTAGCGCTCAAAATACTCCTCTTTCCACAGTACATGTTTCTTAACATGGTTCACAACTTGTTTATAAGTGGGCATGGCGTCACCTAATAGTCCATTACTTTAGCGTTCAATATATATTTTTATAGAGCGTAAGGCTCTATAACTTGTTAGGGCATATTAACAATATAACTTTTTTTCCCAGCAGAACGTAAGCGTCAAGCTACTGCCGCCTGTGTGATTCTGTTCCCAAGATTGTTAGAGGACATTTGAACTTTGCTGGCAGGCGGACATTTCTACTTAGCCTTGACAATAATGACGGAGGACGGAAAGCAGCCCCCAAGCGTGAATCAGTCATACAACCAGCGACCAGACCTGGCAGACGAAATGAGCATACCTATCGTGAAATCCGGCACCTGAGGAATATCGTTTTTGCGAAACGGATTAAGCAAATGCTTTAGCGGTGGTTCTGGTGGATAGTATGTTGTAATCGAGAAATTCCCTCTATCTACATTAAATGTCGTAAAAAATCATCCATCAATGCCAGTGCTTCATCATCTTCCAGCCGTAGATCTGAATCCAAATCTGTTGACGGTGTCAGTTCTTTTTTCTTAAAGAGGTAAATTCCATCATGGCTTCTTACCAGTTCATAAATCCGCTGTTCAAGAGCATCACTTACCATATTTTATCGCTTCCTCTGGCAATACGGTTGTAATCCCTTCCTGTACGATATGCAATCTGCGACACGTCAGAGGCCAGAATAATCCATCCGACTGTTCAGCAAGGCCACCAAGTAAAATAATATCACCATCTGCAAGGCTGACTTCGGTTGTTACATCACGCTTGATAAGGGTTGGCGAGTTATTAACGCCGGTTTCAGTGGTCACAAGTTAGGTTCTGGACATCTGAAATTAGCCTTGAAAAAACCGTCAGCTGCCCGCATCACTGACCGGGCTGGAGCTGAATCCCCTTCGTGAAGGATGCTTTTATTAGTACTATTAAAGGTGCTATATTTAGTCATCAACCAGGAGGTAAATTATGGCATTTCAAATTTTAACGACTACTGCAGCAAGCATTACAGAACTGAAACGTGACCCAATGGGAACTTTCAATGCCGGAGATGGCGCTCCAGTTGCCATTCTTAACCGTAATGAACCGGCTTTCTACTGTGTGCCTCCGGCACTTTATGCTCATCTTATGGATATTCTTGAGGATGAAGAACTCGGTCGTATTATCGATGAGCGTGCGAATGAACGCGTCATTGAGGTCAACATTGATGACTTATAAGCTGGCATTTAACGAATCAGCACTAAAAGAGTGGAAAAAACTGGGTCATACCATACAGGAACAGTTTAAAAAAAAGCTAAGGGAACGGCTTGAAAACCCTCGGGTTCCGGCTTCTCAATTACATGGAAGAAAGGATCAGTACAAAATTAAGCTGCGTGGTGCAGGATACAGACTGGTGTACAGCGTCGAAGATGAAATTATCACGGTAACTGTCATTGGTGTTGGAAAGCGTGAAAATGATGCCGTCTACAAAGTGACACGACACAGAAGCTAATCACTCAGGAAATACTCTCTTTCCCGTCAAACGATACGACAAACAGGCTCAGTTCTTTTATGTGACGGCACCTTGACATATGCCACGTATATGAAACTATGACCTACGTTGTGTATGTGACATTCATTTTATTCCCGCCCGGAGTGTTTACGCTATCTGAGGATAACATTATGACGCAACGTATCGCGGTTTTTCCTGCCGACCGCCATTCTCTGTATGAGGAACATGGGTATTCCGCAGCCATCCGTTCTGGTGATTTACTGTTTGTTTCAGGCCAGGTAGGCAGTCACACAGACGGAACGCCGGAGCCTGATTTTCAAAAACAAGTGAGGCTTGCTTTTGAAAACCTGAAAGCAACACTGACTGCAGCAGGATGCACATTCGATGACATAGTGGATGTCACCACCTTCCATACCGATCCAGAGCAACAACTTAACGACGTGATGGCGGTGAAACAGGAGATATTTGCCCATCCCCCTTATCCTAACTGGACCGCTGTTGGCGTTACCTGGCTGGCCGGCTTTGATTTCGAAATAAAGGTTATTGCCCGAATCCCCTGATGCTTATTCTCGGCAAAACCGGTAGCATTATATGTACCGGTTTTATTTTATTCACCCCTGCCCTTCATCCTGTATGATTAACATGCAATCACCAAACATATCGAACTGACATGACTGGATATCTTCTGAGGCATAGGCCTTCATGAGTAGATCAACCCCAGCAAACTGACCGGTTAACACCATATGCGTCGTTTTTGGCTGATGTAAGTTCGTTAGCAGGCAGTCAACCACTTTCAGTTGATAACCTGGATGTATATAAAGCGCAGTCCAGCCAGAACTTGCTTTGAGGCAATTGTGCTCCCTCGAATACGCGGATTCCAGGCATCGTGTAACGGTAGTTCCTACGGCAAAAATACGTCCGCCATTTTGCTTCGCAGTATTAATGATATCCGCTGTTGCTTGCGGAACCTCGTAGTATTCTTCGTTGATAGTCACTTCCTCTACACATTTTGTTTGTATTTTTCTGTTGGACAACATTTCTGTTGATGCAACATGTAAAGTAATAAAAGATATTAACCCACCTTTATCTTTGATTCTTTGGATAAGATCCCAGGTAAAATGAATGCCGGCAGAAGGTATTTCCAAAGAGCCATACTTTTTAGAAAAAACGGAACGGTAAGCATCTGGATATTTATAAAACAAGCTGGAGTCCACATACTCATCAAGACGCTCACCATGACTGGCTAAATAGCAAATTAAGGCCTCATGATTTTCCACGACGGCCCGGTACTGGCTCTCCCCGCTAAACCTTTGCTCTATCTTAATGGAAATTTCAGGGTTATCAACCAAAGAGAAAACATCATTCGCGTTAAGCCTTTCTTTTAAAAGTCCGGAAATAATTACTCTATTATTTGGTAAAAATCCCTCTAAAACAATTTTAATTAACCTATTCTGTCTTGTTTTACAGATAAACATATGGTTTATTATAGTACTGTCGTTAAAACAGATTACATCACCTTCTTTGATATAATCTGTTACTTTACTAAAGTCTACCTTATGAATTTCCCCTTTACTCCGGTTGAGGACAAGCATTTTACACTTTTCCCTGTATAAATCATTGGCTATCCAATGAGGTCTGAGTGGGATAGTCATCTGATCGGTAATGCGAAAATCATATTTTTCGGTAAGCATATATTTACCCTTTGAAAAACCATTGATACGGCGATTGTTATATAGCCGTATTCTGCAGTATACGTTGGGCTTTCAAAGGATAAAAATTAACTCGATAAATGTTGTTATTATATTTACTTTGCTGGCTATTTAATCAATGTCAGATACCGATATTAACCTGGACGATCGGATTTGACCGCCCTTTTCTTTTGCTTATTCCGGCATTGAAGCATCGCTATCCATTGCATCGGCAAACTTTTGCATTAACCGAACAAAGACATCAAGTTCATCCTGAGGCCAGTCTTTAAAAACAACTTTGCCCATTTGCTCTCGCGCAGCGTCTATACGCTCCGTCATCGCCTTTCCTGTCCGGGAGATAACGGCCTCGCGTATACGACGATCGATGGCATTATGTTGCCGTATTATCAACCCCAGCTTCTCCAGTTTGGCAACCTGTCGGCTTACCGTCGTATAATCACGACCGGCACGTTCAGCTAACTCAACAACGCCAATCGGCCCTAAACGTTCGATACTAATAAGGATCGAAAATAGCGCGCGATCGAGTTGAATCCCCGCCTCTGCAATTAATTTCTCATCATTACGAGGCCGGTTAAGCGCGCTCACCACGCGAATCAACGCACCGTGAAGCGCCTTCATTTGCTCGGGAATATGTGTATCTTGCACATTTTTATTTTCTGACATAGCATGTCTCCTCTTATGTGCATAATACACATATCGGAGAGACGATGACAAGATACACCACTACAGATGTACTGATCTGCGGCGCTGGCGTTACCGGGCTTACTTTAGCCATCGAACTGGCGCGTCACGGGGTCTCATTTCGCCTGATTGAGAAAAGAACGACGCCTTTTATCGGCTCCCGCGGTAAAGGTATTCAGCCGCGAACGCAAGAAATCTTCGAGGATCTTGGGATACTCAATAAAGTGGTCGCTGCCGGCGGGCTCTATCCCCGATTACGAACCTACCGTCACGACGGAAGCTACGTAGATTCAGATATTGCGCATCATACAAAACCGACCCACGCCGAACCCTACCACCTGCCATTGATGGTTCCACAGAACGTGACAGAAACGATTATGCGGGAGCAATTAAAAGCATGGGGACATCGGGTGGAGTTCGGCTGCGAGTTACGACATTTTGCGCAAACCCCACGCACGGTCACCGCGTATGTTGCCGGGCCGGCTGGAGAAGAGGTCATCATCGCGCATTATTTGATAGGCGCGGATGGCGGCGGAAGCTTTGTCAGAAAAAAATTAGGCGTCAGCTTTCCCGGCCGTACGTTGGGAATCCATGCGCTTGTGGCTGACGCTTCACTTTCCGGTCTGAACCGGGATGTATGGCACCATTTTAACGATGGCGATATGGCGCGGATGATAACGATTTGCCCTCTCGCCGGCACGCAGCTCTTTCAAATCCAGGCATTGTTGGCCCCGGATGACTCGCAGAATTTCTCAGCCGACACGCTCACGGCTTTTCTTACTGAGCGAATCGGGCGGACGGATGTTCGCATCCATTCGATTCCCTGGGTATCGAAGTACCAGATGAATGCGCGCATAGCGGAACATTACCGTGTGGGTAAGGTATTTTTAGCCGGTGATGCCGCTCATGTGCATCCGCCGACGGGTGGGCAAGGGTTAAATACCAGCATCCAGGATGCCTATAACCTGGGATGGAAAATGGCAGCCTCGCTGCGGGGCGCAGGAAAAGAACTTCTCGATAGCTATGAACAGGAACGCCGCCCGGTAGCCGAATCACTGCTCCACCTTTCTACCCGATTACTTGACTCTCAAAAACAGGGTGGCATCAAACGAGAACGCGACGTTCAACAACTTGACATCCAGTATACCGACTCCCCCTTAGCCCACACGTTGCCCGAACGTCAGCATGGGTTACAAGCGGGAGAAAGAGCTCCGGATGCTCCTCTTTTGGGCGCCGGCGGCCAATCATTACGATTATTTCAGTTACTCCAGGGTCCGGACTGGAATCTGTTGGCCTACGAAACCCACGGTAAGGTCATCGATGCGCGGCGAGGACTGCGTATTCATCACATTGGCGAGCAGGACGAGCTCATCGATACCCTGGGGCACTTCCGGGAGTCCTATCATCTGGCGCCGGGTCAATGCGTGCTGATCCGACCCGATGGCTATGTCGGCGCATTCTTTCACGGCAAACAGAGCAACGATATTGAAAATTATCTCTCTCGTTTTTCCATAGGGATTAAAGATGAATACTAATGTCTATGAGAACACCGACAGCGAAACTATCACCCCGCTCAACAAGCGGCGTATTTTGCCTGTTTTCCTGCTTGTCGGCCTTTACGCCGCCAGTACAGCGGCTGTAATGTCAGTACTGCCTTTTTATATCCGCGAGATGGGCGGTTCGCCGCTTATCATTGGAATCATCATCGCCACTGAGGCTTTTAGCCAATTTTGTGCGGCGCCCCTGATTGGCCACCTTTCCGATCGCGTTGGCCGCAAGCGAATACTGATTGTCACTCTGGCTATTGCGGCGATAAGTCTACTATTACTCGCCAACGCGCAATGTATCCTGTTTATCCTGCTCGCCCGCACGCTTTTTGGCATTAGCGCCGGGAATTTGTCAGCCGCCGCAGCCTATATTGCCGATTGTACGCACGTCAGAAATCGGCGTCAGGCAATCGGTATCCTCACAGGCTGCATTGGTTTAGGCGGTATTGTCGGGGCAGGCGTTTCCGGGTGGCTATCGCGTATCAGTCTGAGCGCGCCGATCTACGCCGCCTTTATACTTGTCCTTGGGTCTGCCCTGGTCGCGATTTGGGGGTTAAAAGACCATTCCACAACATCACGTACCACAGATAAAATAGCGGCGTTCTCTGCCCGCGCTATTTTAAAGATGCCAGTCCTTCGCGTCTTAATCATCGTAATGCTTTGTCATTTCTTCGCCTATGGCATGTACTCTTCACAATTACCTGTTTTTCTTTCTGACACCTTCATCTGGAATGGGCTTCCCTTTGGGCCAAAAGCGTTAAGCTACCTGTTAATGGCGGACGGGGTTATTAATATTTTCGTTCAGCTATTTCTGTTAGGTTGGGTGAGCCAATATTTTTCGGAGCGAAAGCTAATTATCCTCATCTTCGCCCTTCTTTGTACTGGATTTCTCACTGCGGGTATCGCCACGACCATACCAGTGCTTATTTTTGCTATCGTTTTTATTAGCATCGCTGATGCGCTAGCCAAACCCACTTATCTTGCCGCCTTGTCCGTCCATGTATCGCCTGCCCGACAAGGTATCGTCATCGGAACGGCACAGGCATTAATCGCAATCGCTGATTTTATATCCCCCGTATTGGGCGGATTGGTCCTGGGTTATGCCCTGTATGGCGTCTGGATCGGTATAGCTATCGCTGTCGCCATTATTGGTCTGGTGACGGCAATGATTTACCTTTCAAAAAGTTCACCGCTAATAGTGAAACCAGAAACAAAATAATGTGACAACGTCACAAATATTATTACTCCCTTCTCCCCTTATTTATCAAAAGTATTGTGCTTATATTGAATGTTTAAGAGGTATTTATGGAAATTATGCTGGCTGGCATTTGCCCTTGTAACGCGCGGGGAAAGCATGAAAAAAATATATCTCGTTGTTATCGTACTGTTTTTGATTTCTACAAAAGTTTATACACTACTTCATAACAACATCTTCTTTTGTCGAAACAGCCCGGAGTGTGATTTGTCTCATGTTCTCCCCGACTACCGGGAGCAGATTTCAGGCACACCGCTAAAATATACCTTGATTAATACAGCTCCATTAGCACAGGTGGTAGTCAGACACTATGAATTACTATCGCAACACTGGTCGCCAGATGACATGGTAACCCCTGCGCAATGGCGACATAACGTTGATATTTATATCCCTGAAACGGCAAAAGAGCACCATGCTTTGGTGGTTGTAAACAACGGAATTAATTATGATAAAGGCGTACAAATCACTGGTAAACCTGGTGATTTCCCTCAGGAAACACTGGCAAGCATCGCCCGTGATACGAATACCATCGTAATATCAGTGAGTGATATACCTAACCAATATTTAACCTTTCAGGATGATAAAAAACCACTGAAAGAGGACGAGAGCGTTTCCCGAAGCTGGGCATTATTTATGGAAGCGCCGGAGCAACGTGAGTTAATGCCTTTAAATATTCCTATGGTCACTGCCCTATCGCAAGCGATGAGATTAGCAAAAAAGGAGTTAACGCAATGGAATATAAATTCCTTTATCATTACAGGTATTTCAAAGCGTGGGTGGACCACCTGGTTGTCAGCTATTGCCGATCCTGATGTTGAAGCAATTGTTCCCTTCGCCATTGATCTACTTGATATTGATGCTTCACTTGAGCATATTTATCAATCATACGGTGGAAATTGGCCCATTACATTCTACCCCTACTACCAGCAAGGCATAGATGAGAAAATAAAATCCCCCACATTTACCCAGCTAAGGCAAATAATAGATCCGCTAAGATATCTCAACACTATTTATCAACCCCGCCTTGCAATACCGAAATATATTATTAATGCAAGCGGCGACGATTTTTTCGTACCAGACAATACTCGCTTTTATTATAGCAAACTTCCTGGCGTAAAATCATTACGTATAGTGCCTAATATGAACCACTACTCAATTAACCAGTTCGCTGAAGAAAGCCTCGTTCCATTTATTAATAGGTTTCAAAGTAAAAAAACATTACCACAGTTGATCGGCCTTATTCACCACCATCTTCTTACGGTCTATTTCTCAGAAGCGCCGGTAAAAGTCGTTCGCTGGACAGCCAACAATCCAAATGCGCGTGATTTCCGTTATGCCTGTGGCATCCGCTATCAGCCGCTTACAATAGATATTCCCGCCAACAATAAGATCAGTATTACGTTAAATGAACCGAAGACAGGTTGGGAAGCTACCTATATCGAAGCCACTTTTAATGATGGCTATGTCGCCACGAGTCAGGTTTATATTACGCCCGATGAAAAATACCCACAGACAGCACCACCTTCCGTTAACGCCGCATGTCAAACGTTACCGGGGCGTGGATTAGGGGAAAACGACAGCCCCGATTGAATTTTCAATTAATTGTCTGATTTTAAATAATTTTATCCATCACGCTTGCGATGGATAAAAATCCTCTGCGATAAATTTTTGTTATATTGATCACGTTCTAACCACAAGAGAGGTGATTTGAAAATAACCTTAAAATATTGTGGTCAGGCCGCTAGACCACAATAAGAGGATTAATCATGAAAAGAAAAACAATGGGATGGCTTATCGTTTTTCTTCTATTTATAGTTTACATGCTCAACTATATGGATCGTTCAGCATTGTCGATAACTGCCCCCTTGATCGAAAAGGAGTTAGGATTTAACGCCGCGGAGATGGGAATGATCTTCAGCGCATTTTTTATCGGATACGCCCTGTTTAATTTTATTGGTGGCTGGGCCAGCGATAAAGTTGGGCCAAAAACGGTTTTTCTCATCGCAGCGTTACTATGGTCTGTATTTTGTGGCTTAACTGGTTTAGTCACCGGATTGTGGACAATGCTTATCGTGCGCGTTCTTTTCGGTATGGCTGAAGGACCGGTCAGCGCTGCCGGAAATAAAATCATCAATAACTGGATTTCCCGAAAGGAGTCTGCCACGGCGATCGGAATTTTTAGCGCCGGTTCCCCGCTCGGCGGCGCGGTGTCCGGGCCGATTGTGGGCCTGTTGGCGTTATCCTTAGGCTGGCGCCCCGCATTTGGCATTATTTTCTTATTTGGCCTGGTCTGGGTACTACTGTGGTACTTTATCGTTAGCGATAAGCCAACAATGAGTAAACGCCTGGCGCCGGAAGAACGCATTGATTTTGAAAATCATGAGGACGTTATTTTATCTGATGATGGCCGGGCTACGCCTTCACTCGGCTATTACATGAAACAACCAATGGTATGGGCAACAACTCTGGCTTTTTTCAGCTACAACTATATTCTTTTTTTCTTCCTGACCTGGTTCCCAAGTTACCTGAACCATTCGTTACATCTCGATATTAAAGAAATTAGTATCGCCACGGTAATTCCCTGGGTCATCGGCGCCATTGGTATGGTGCTCGGCGGCGTCTGTTCTGATGTAATTTATCGGATTACCGGTAATGCTCTGCTCTCACGTCGACTTATTCTGGGCGTATGTCTGGCAGGCGCGGCGGTATGTGTTGCCGTTTCCGGTACTGTTAGCACTATCGGCAGCGCAATTACGCTCATGTCAGTTTCACTCTTCCTGCTCTATTTAACGGGCCCAATTTATTGGGCGGTTATTCAGGATGTTGTTCATAAAGATAAGGTAGGGAGCGTCGGCGGAGCCATGCATGGCCTGGCTAATATATCCGGCATTATCGGTCCGCTTGTCACCGGTTTTATCGTTCAATTTAGCGGTAAATATGACTATGCGTTCTATCTGGCTGGTGCTATCGCTATCGTTTCAAGCCTGTTGGTCTGCGTGTTTGTAAAAAGTAAAGGATTCAAAGCCAATGAAAGTCAAAGCTGTGTTCATTAATAAGCCTGGTGAAGTTGAAACCCGCTGGGTGGATTATCCCCATAAGAAAGAAAATGAAGTATTAATTAAGGTTGATGCTGCAGGCATTTGCGGATCGGATATCGGGGCTTTTCGTGGAACGAACCCACTGGTTACTTACCCAAGAATTATTGGGCATGAAGTGACCGGAATTGTTCTTCAGGAAGGCGCCGGAATGCCAGACAATATTAAAAAAGGCGACCGCGTGATTGTTGACCCTTATATTTATTGTGGTCACTGCTACCCTTGCTCTGTCGGCAGAACTAACTGTTGTGAAAATTTAAACGTCATTGGCGTGCATGTCGATGGCGCAATGCAGGAGGTGGTTACTCATCCCGCACATTTAATTCATAAAATACCAGATAATGTACCTTCTGAAATGGCGCCGCTGGCAGAACCGCTGACCATCGCACTGCACGCGCTGCACCGGGCAAACGTTAAGGCCGGGGAATATGTTGCCATCATCGGCGCGGGGGCCATTGGTCTTATGGCGGCATTAAGCGCGCGTCATTACAAGGCAACGCCTATTCTGATCGATATTGTGGAGGAAAGGCTACGCTATGCGCAAAAGCTTGGCGTTCCTTATGTGCTGAACGCCGCTGACGATCAGGTTATCGACGCTATTAAAAATATCACCCACGGCACCATGGCGCAGGTCGTGATAGAAGCTTCCGGCGCAAATAGCGCTATTCGAAATACGCTTGATTTAGCATCGTTTGCTGGTCGTATTTCGTTTACCGGATGGCCAAAACAGGAAACGTCGCTGCCGACGAACCTGATCACCTATAAAGAACTGGATTTACGCGGTTCCCGCACCAGTGCCGGTGAATTTGATGAGGCATTACGTATGCTGTCTACGCTGGAGATTAATCCGCAAGATGTCGTCAGTAAGGTCGTCAATCTTGATGAGATCCCTGATGCAGTTAAAGAACTTGATCGCTATCCGGAGCGCTACTTAAAGATTAATGCTGTTTTCCATTGATTTACGGCAAGCTCCACCGCATGGCATGACCGCCATGCGGTGTTATTCATCGACAAAATTAGCCGCCGACAATCTTTCTCACATAGCGTAAATGTTCCAGCGATCCCTCATAGGCGCTGTCAGCATCAGACTGGCGCATCGCATCCACTATCGCTTTATGTTGTTTGTTGAGATTAAGTAAAACATTTCTGTCTCCAGACTGCTCGTCGAGCCCAGCATAAGGGATATTAATCCGTTGTTCCCATAACATACGGGACATATCGAACAACACCCGGTTACGGCTGGCCTCAGAGATCGCAAGGTGAAACTCTTTATCCAGCGAGTAAAAGCCGTGGACGTTATTATCGTTAATGGCTTGATCCATACGATGATAAATCGCCTCTATTTGATTGATGACGTCAACGTTATCGTTTTGTGCGGCTAAGCGCGCACAATGGCTATCGACCAGCTCGCGAGTAGAGAGAATTTCTTCGATGGTATAGTCGCTGGCAAGGTGTTTTTTATCTGAAACGATAACCCCATTACCGGACTGAATCACGATCCATCCGGAGATCTCCAGTACAATAAGGGCTTCTCGCAAGGAGGCGCGGCTCACGCCAAGCTGTTTTGCCAGTTCGCGTTCTGGCGGTAAAAAAGTTCCCGGTGGAAAAATATTATCATTGATCAGCTTAATGATGAGGTTGGCTATCTTCTGATAGAGCCTCTCCTGCCTGACCTCAGGTATAACCATGCGCCCTCCAATCCATATCCAGGGGATTTTGAATGGATTTAGCATACCATCCTGGCGCTGGTGATCGTGATAATTAATTACCGTGCATGATAAAGAGAAGCAACCGCCGGTAGCCTCCATTACCTTCGCCGAGACTACCGGGGAAACTAAACCGAGATGAGCTATTTATCCTTTGACGTTGATTTTCTCGAACACGGGCGCTGTCGCGTTCTTAAACTGAGAAAGAGACCAGGTTTTATAGTTGATATCATTGTAGCCGCGCACCATCATCTCACCGTGCGTTAAGTCAGACAGCGTTGTCCAGACCGTATATTCTGAGACCGGTTTGCGGGTGGCGTTGCCTTCCCCTTCACTCCCCATATAATCAACCGTAATATTTTTCGGACGATCGAAACGGCTCATAATATGCGCAAGCGTATTCATTGCATCGTGGGCGGATGTCGCTTGCGGTGCATATGTGGTGTAATAAACGCCGCGTATAAAACGGGAAACCGACGTATCGGACGATGGCAAGTCTGCAATAGCAATCCCGCTATCAGGCTGCATCACTTTTATCCCGCCCAGTGTGCCTGAAGAGCGGTCCACATTGGTTAATTGCGTATAATTATTCAGATTTGTCAGATGCCAGGGGAATGCGGGACCATTTGTCATCACGCGAGTGGGATTGTCATAGACATGGAATTTGCCATTTTCCACTTCAACGACAATGCTTCCTCCTTTCTTGTCGTAAAACGCATAATGAAATGGCGATTTCAGATCGCCAAACCGATGCAGTTCCGGTGACCAGAATTTGCCCTCTTTTATTGCCTGTTTTACCTCGCCGACAGTAGCAAAACGGGCCAGCGCCCATTCTCCCAACGAGGTGACAGGAATTGCCTGTTTATATTCACTCGCAGGCAATGGCGGCAACTGCGCATTCATGATCATGTTTTCACTAAATGACAATCCCGCGCTATTCATGCCTTCAAGTATGTCTCTGCTATCGCCATCAGTAATGGTGGAAGTAATGGCCAGTATCGGATACTTCGCCTGATAGCTTATCCCCTGGCTGCCATCCGGCGTTTTTTTATCAAACTGTGTTCCCGCCGGGTAATACGTTAACCATGAGGGTAAATCCTGCATATATTCCAGCGTACGCCCATGAAAAATATCGCCTTGTTTATCCTGAATAGCAAGGGTTGTGCAGGCCTGTGCCGCCAGGGCGTATGAAAACAGCGCCGGAGCGATAAATAACATTGCTTTACTTTTTTTCATCATGCTCTCCTTGTTTGTAAAATGGATTGGATGAATATATTAAACTAAACCTATCAATGGTTATGCAGCACGTAATTAATTGTGATCTTATTTTACAAGCTAATAAATTTAACTGACGGGTTTAAAGGAGAGTTAAACACAGCGAACTAGCATGAAACGCGTTATCCGTGTGACCATTTAAAAAAATCCCATCATGTTATAAATAAAAAACACGGTTTCTTATCAACATTAAGAGATATCTTCACAACGCTATATTTACTCCACATCACCAATAACATTAAATTAATTTATGTTTTTGAGTAATGTGAGTAGCACACATGTAATCGGTTGTTACGAATTAGAAACATAATTGCTACTAAAACACGTTGAGAAAGACAAGAAATGCAACATATGATGCCCACACTAACTATAGTGGTTTGGGATAAACGTTATGCAAACACAAGATACATTTTATCAAGTTATGCGTAGACACGGCGTGACAAGGCGTAGCTTCCTCAAGTTTTGCAGCCTTACCGCAACGTCTTTAGGCCTGAGCAGTTCGATGATTCCTCAGATAGCTTATGCCCTGGAGAATAAACCGCGTACGCCAGTGATATGGCTGCATGGTCTTGAATGTACCTGCTGTACCGAATCTTTCATTCGCTCTGCGCACCCGTTGGCAAAAGATGCCATTTTGTCGCTCATTTCCCTGGATTATGACGACACCATTATGGCCGCCGCAGGGCAACAAGCCGAGCAGGCGTTGGCGGATGTGATGCGTGAGTACAAAGGAAATTATATCGTTGCCGTGGAAGGTAACGCGCCGCTGAATGAAGATGGGATGTTTTGCATACTGGCTGGCGAGCCGTTCCTGGAGAAGTTAAAACGCGTCAGCGCGGATGCTAAAGCGATTATCGCCTGGGGGTCCTGCGCATCATGGGGCTGCGTGCAGGCAGCCCGTCCCAACCCAACTAAAGCCACGCCGGTTCACAAATTAATTACCGATAAACCCATTATTAAAGTGCCAGGCTGCCCGCCTATACCTGAAGTGATGTCCGCCGTTATCACCTATATGCTGGCATTTGATCGCATCCCTCCCCTTGATCGTCTTGGACGACCAAAAATGTTTTATGGCCAGCGAATTCATGACAAATGCTACCGACGCGCGCATTTCGATGCCGGTCAGTTTGTGGAAGCATGGGATGACGAAGGCGCCAGAAAAGGCTATTGCCTGTACAAGATGGGCTGTAAAGGCCCGACCACCTATAACGCCTGTTCAACCGTTCGCTGGAATGATGGCGTGTCTTTTCCTATCCAGTCGGGTCATGGATGCCTCGGATGTTCGGAAGATGGATTCTGGGATTACGGTTCTTTTTACAGCCGGGCAACGGGCATTCCGCAAACCGGCATTGAGGCTACCGCCGATAAAATCGGACTGGGCGTTGCTGGCGTCGCGGGCGCTGCCGCCATCGCTCACGCCACGGTGAGCGCCATAAAACATGCCCGCAATAAAAACAACATGTCATCAGAAAACGCTCCGGAAGAGAAAAAATAATTATGGCATATCCTTATCAGACTCAGGGTTTTACGCTGGACAATAGCGGACGGCGAATTGTGGTCGATCCGGTTACTCGCATCGAAGGGCATATGCGTTGCGAAGTGAATATCGACAGTAATAATGTCATTACTAACGCCGTGTCGACCGGCACCATGTGGCGCGGCCTGGAGGTTATCCTGAAAGGTCGCGATCCGCGAGACGCCTGGGCATTCGTTGAACGCATTTGCGGCGTCTGCACCGGTACACACGCTCTGACCTCAATCCGTGCCGTAGAAAATGCGCTGGGAATCGCGATTCCTGACAACGCAAACTGTATCCGTAATATGATGCAGGCTACGCTACACGTTCACGATCACCTGGTGCATTTTTATCATCTGCACGCGCTGGACTGGGTTGATGTAGTTGCCGCCCTGAAAGCCGACCCGCATCAGACCTCCGCCATCGCGCAAAGCCTTTCCGCATGGCCGCTATCCTCGCCGGGATATTTCCGCGATTTGCAAAATCGACTGAAGCGGTTTATCGAGTCCGGTCAACTTGGCCCTTTCCGTAATGGCTACTGGGGACACCCGGCGATGAAACTTCCGCCGGAAGCCAATTTGCTGGCGGTCGCCCACTATCTTGAAGCGCTCGATTTTCAAAAAGAAATCGTAAAAATTCACACCGTTTTCGGTGGTAAAAACCCGCATCCTAACTGGCTGGTGGGCGGCGTTCCTTGCGCCATCAACCTTGACGAAACGGGCGCGGTCGGCGCAGTGAATATGGAACGTCTGAATCTTGTCAGTTCCATCATCCAAAAAGCTCGCCAGTTCTGCGAACAGGTTTATCTTCCGGACGTCTTGCTGATTGCCAGTTATTACAAAGACTGGGCAAAAATCGGCGGCGGGTTATCGAGCATGAACCTGCTGGCTTATGGCGAGTTTCCGGATAACCCTAACGATTATTCCGCCAGTAATCTTCTGCTTCCGCGTGGGGCTATCATTAACGGTCGTTTCGACGAAATTCATCCTGTCGATTTAACCGCCCCCGATGAGATTCAGGAGTTTGTCACTCACTCCTGGTATACCTATGGTAACGGCAATAACGATAAGGGCCTGCATCCGTGGGATGGTCTGACCGAACCGCAACTGGTCATGGGCGAACACTATAAAGGCACAAAAACCTTTATCGAACAGGTGGATGAGTCCGCTAAATATTCATGGATTAAATCGCCGCGCTGGAAGGGACATGCGATGGAGGTAGGTCCGCTGGCGCGTTATCTGATTGGATATCATCAAAATAAACCGGAATTTAAAGAACCCGTGGATCAACTGCTTAGTGTATTAAAGCTGCCTAAAGAAGCGCTCTTTTCTACATTAGGACGTACTGCCGCGCGTGCGCTGGAATCCGTATGGGCAGGCAATACGCTGCAATATTTCTTCGATCGTCTGATGCGTAACCTCAAGTCCGGCGATACGGCGACGGCAAACGTCACGCTCTGGGAACCCGATACCTGGCCTACATCGACAAAAGGCGTTGGTTTCAGCGAGGCGCCGCGCGGCGCGCTGGGGCACTGGATAAAAATTGAAAATCAGAAAATCGACAGCTATCAGTGTGTGGTACCGACAACCTGGAATGCCGGGCCACGTGACGATAAAGGTCAAATTGGCGCGTACGAAGCGGCGTTAATGGGGACTAAACTCGCCGTTCCCGATCAACCATTGGAGATTTTACGTACTCTGCACAGCTTCGATCCCTGCCTGGCCTGCTCCACCCATGTTATTGATAATCATGGAGGGGAGCTGGTCAGGGTTCAGGTACGATGACGACGATTCGGAGGTCTCAATGCATCTCAAAGAAATAACCAGCCAGGGGTACTATATCTATGAAGCGCCGGTCCGTTTATGGCACTGGATCACGGCGTTATCCATTGTCGTCCTGGCTGTTACAGGATATTTCATTGGCCGCCCCCTGCCATCGATTCAAGGTGAAGCGACCTTTATGTTTTGGATGGGCTGGATACGACTAATCCATTTTACCACGGCGTATATTTTTACTGTCGCGCTGCTGTTTCGTATTTACTGGGCATGTGTCGGCAATGAGTACGCCAGGGAGATGTTTCTGGTTCCGTTCTGGCGCCGCGCCTGGCGCAAAGGCGTTATCAGCGAAATCCGCTGGTATTTTTTCCTCGAAAAAGAGGCCCATCGATACTATGGACATAATCCGGTAGCAGGACTGGCGGTAATGTTCTATTTCTGGATGTCCGTACTGATGGTGTGTAGCGGCTTTGCGCTCTATGGCGAAGGACTTGGAACAGACAGTTGGGCGTATCAATGGTTTGGCTGGATGATTCGCCTGACTGGCAACGATAGCCTCGCGCTACATTTCTGGCACCGGCTGGGCATGTGGTTCATTATCGCCTTCGTCATTGCGCATGTTTATACCGCTATCCGCGAAGACATTATGAGCCGACAAAGCGTGATTTCCGTCATGATAAGCGGCTGGCGCTGGTTCAGGTGATAACAATGGCAGAAGTAACAATCTTAGGGCTTGGCAACCTGCTTTGGGCAGATGAAGGGTTCGGCGTCAGAGCGGCGGAAAAGCTGTTTGAACAGTATGCCGATAACGAGAAAGTTGACGTTGTTGATGGCGGTACGCAGGGACTGGCGCTGCTGCCCTGGCTGCAACAGACCGAAAAACTGTTAATCATGGATGCTATCGATTTTGGTATGGCGCCAGGTTCGCTGGCGATGTTTCGTGATGAACAGGTTCCCGCCTATCTGACGGCGAAAAAACTCAGTTTACATCAGACCAGTTTTTCTGAAGTGCTGGCATTGCTGCAATTAACCGGCGGCCAGTTATCGGAGATTGTGCTGATTGGCGTGCAGCCGGAATGTCTGGATGACTATGGCGGAAGTCTTACGCCGCAGGTAAAGGCGCAACTGATGCCTGCGGTCTATCTCGCGCAGGAAGTGCTGGCGCAATGGGGTATCACCGCCTCTTCAGCGGCCTTGCCCACTGAAAGACTCAATCATTACAGTCTGTGTATGGAACGCTACGAAGATGAACGCCCAGATGCGCAAAGCGCTTGCCGGGTCGGCGATATTCGGGTGCTACAGAGAGAGAAATCATAATGTGTATCGGCGTTCCTGTGCAGGTTATTTCACCCGGTCAGTGGTTCGCCAAATGCCGCGACCGACACGGCGAGCTTATCGACGTTGATATTCGGCTTGTGACTCCCCCCTTAGCAGGCGCATGGCTGCTGACATTTGGCGGCGCAGCACGACGAGAAATGGACGAAGCGGAAGCCGCTGAGGTACTGGCGGCGCTGGACTCACTGGAACAGGCCATGCTCACGCAAAGCGATCCGCTGACCGGTTTTGCCGATTTATTGTCTCGCTCGCCTGAATTACCGGAGCATTTAAAAAAATGACTATCTCACCCCAAAATCCTGTTTGTCCACTGGCGGATAAAGGCTTTCTGGTTACCGATGCGCAAACGCTCCCGTCGTTGATTAATGCGCATCCGACTCTGCTGGTTTTGCTGCAAAGCGACCCCAACAAACATCCGGAAGTCGCCGACAGTTGGGTCATTATCCCGGAGATCCTCAAGCAATTTCCGGCGACGTCTTATACCGCGGCATTTGCGGATAGCGAACAGAGTGAACTGATCGCCCGGGAGTATCGCATTCTGAAATATCCGGCGCTGCTTTTCTTTCGCCAGCACCGTTTTGTCGGCAGTCTGGCGGGATTATATAGCTGGCAAGAATACTCTCAGCGGGTGGCCGCATTGCTGACCACACCGGGCTATCGTCAGGATATTCCCGTTATCACGCAATAGAATGAAAGGTAACACACGTGAATCATTCCAGAACTATTCCAGTCGTTAATATTGCCGGACCAGGCTCGCAGCCAGAAGAGGAAGACTTTAACTTTCTTCCTATCCCCGCCGGCATTAATCTCCCACTGACGCCGGTTTTACCGGAACAGGCGCTGCCCGCTGAGCTTCGTGTTGCCAGACACATCCTGACTACGCTTATTCGCGATATGGATAACCCGGTGGCAACGCTCCCCTTTCCCCTGAGCTATAAGCTGAATGCCACTGAGCAACAGAATAGCGGTTTGTTGGATCAACTGCTCGGCGAAGGTGAAATATCCGCCCGGGTACTATTACCCGATGGAAAAGAACAGCGTATTCAGGAGACGGTTTTTACGGGCGTCTGGCGTGTGCGTGAATATAACGCTGATCAGCAACGGGTTGCCGATGAAATTATCATTGGCCCGATCCCGGAGAGCATCTGGCAGACGCATCCGCAGCCGCCGATTACGCCAGAATTGCCGCCGCAACCGGCGGGATTGATGAATGGCGCCTTTATCGCGCATGAAATAGCCGAGCGCGTAAAACAGCCGGTAAAAGAGCCGCATATCATTAACTTAACGCTGTTGCCAGTAAACGATGCCGATCGCGAGTATCTGGAGCATTTTTTAGGCGAAGGCTGTAGCGCTATTTTTTCACGCGGATATGGTAAATGCCGGATTGTAAGCACGCATTTTCCCGGCGTATGGCGGGTCAATTATTTCAATGATATGAACACATTACTGCAAGATATGATTGAGATAGCGGACATTCCTGATATCGCCGTTGCAGGCATCGACGATATCGAAGATGCCTACGCGGGGCTAAAAAATACGTTGGAATGGCTGAAAGAATACCCGGTCACAGAAAATGAGCCAGTGGTGCGCATGGAGTGCAAAGTATGTTGGTGGGTTTACGACCCTGCGCTGGGCGATGATGTATGGCAAATTCCACCCGGCGTGCCCTTCAACCAGTTACCTGATTACTGGTGCTGTCCGGTTTGCGAAACCAGTAAGTCCGGGTTTATGGTGATCGATGAAGGTAATAATTCGTGCAAAGATTGACCGTCTATTCTCACCCGCTACGGATTATCTGGCAGGAGGCGCCGATCGGTCGTTTGTTACAGGGCGCAACACCGGTGTACGCAAAAACGCTTATTTCACGTTTGTTTACGTTGTGCGCTCAGGCGCACAGCGTAGCGGCGGCTTTACTGTTGTTTCCTGAAGAGAAGCCAGATATGCAGGCCGCACAACAGGAGCTGGCGCGAGAAACGCTCCGTCGCGCGTTGACCGACTGGCTCCCCCTGTTTAGCCACCGACAGGCAACCGCTGAAGAATGGGCGTTGTTACGTCGCGGAGAGTTATCCCCGCTGGCAAGCACAATCTTTTTTGACGATGATCCTCAGACCTGGCTTGCCGGTGGCGTAAAGGGCTGGGAAGCCTGGTTTTTGCAAGAGCGTTCTGAAACCGCCCGCTGGCTGGCGGCAGTACAGAATATCATTACACCTACACTACCGATGGCATCGTCCCCGGACCATACGTTAATAACCCATGGTCCCCTGGATGTCTCGCCTCTGGCTATCGAATATCCGCTGCTGTCAGCCTGTTGTCTTAGCGGAAAAACGACTGCGCTACGTCTGCTGGCCCGCTGCATTACGCTCGCCCGAAGTTTGAGCGCCCTTCCTACCCTGCGCTGGAATCGTTTTGATGATGGCGAATGGAAAATAGCGGTAGTGGAAACCGCGCGAGGATGGTTAGTTCATCAGGCCAGACTGACGACGTCAGGCAATATTCTTGATTACCGTATTATCTCGCCTACCACACGTCACGCCCAATCTGACGGCGTCATTGCTCGCGAACTGGCCACTATTCCACTCTCATTGTGGTCGCAACAGTTACAGGTAATTGATCCTTGTGTCGCCGTAAATATTGTTGAATGAAGGAGCTGGCCCATGCATGAATTAGCCCTGGCGCAAAATATTATCGAATTGCTGGAGGAACAGGCAGTAAATCACCAGTTCAGCAAGGTAAAGCAAGTCTGGCTGGAGATTGGCGTTATGGCCTGTGTTGAGGTGCCGGCGCTGCATTTTGGCCTGGACGTCGCCGCTCGCCATACCCTTGCTGACAATGCGCGTTTCCACATTACTATCGCACCGGCGCAAGGTTGGTGTCTGTCCTGTAATCAGCCCTTCACCTCTCAAACATCCACACTCTGTTGCCCCTTTTGTCATTCAGGCAAAGTGCAGATAGATGACAGTAGCAGAATGCGCATTCGCGAGATCGAAGTCGAATAGTCAACGAATAGTCAATAAAAAAGGACGCCAGAAGCGTCCTGAAATAATAAAAGAATAAATTAACAATAATAAAGGTTAAGCAGTGACACAGTTTTGGGAAAAGGAGGGTATCCCTAAACTGTCTTAATCAGCAAGTTTTATCAAAACTCGTAGACTAAGCCGAGCGCCACGGTGTTGTCTGTATTAGGATTCGATGGGTTACCATCTTTTAGCAGATTGATTTTGTAGTCAACATACGCGGACATATTTTTATTGAAGTAGTAGTAGGAACCCACATCAATATATTTCACAAGGTCGAACGAACCCAGTCCATCAACATCATTGGCTCTGGATTGCAGGAACGCCAGTGATGGGCGTAAGCCATTATCAAATTGATATTGCCCTACCATTTCCCAGTTATCGGTTTTATGTGCAAAGCCGCCCAATGTATCACCCATATAGGTCATATCATAAGTACGGGTATAGTTTGCCGCCAGGTAAATATTATTGGCATCATACTTCACGCCGCCAGTCCAGGCTTCAGCGCGGTCGCCATTGTCGTATTTATCTTGCGTCATCTGATCAAGCGTGCGTTTGGAACTGGTATAGGCTGCCCCCAGGCTCACCCCCATGCCCAAATCATATGTCGCTGATGCCCCGAAACCATCGCCATTCTGGTACGCGATACTTTTTCTGGCATTATTACTTAAAGGATCGCCTTCTTTCGACAGGCCGTCATTTTTACCCTGATACTGCAACGCAATATTCAGGCCATCAACCAGACCAAAGAAATCATTATTGCGATAAGTCAGAACGCCATTCGCGCGTCCGGTCATAAAATTATCGGAAGCTTCATACGAATCATTACCAAATTCAGGCAGTACGTCAGTCCATGAACCAATGTCGTATAACACGCCATAGTTACGACCATAATCAACAGACCCCATATCGGCAAATGCCAAACCAGCAAAACCGAGACGCGTCCAGCTTTGCGGGGAACCGCTGGAGTCACCATCTTCCGGACGATTGGCGTTGACCTGATACTCCCACTGTCCAAAACCGGTTAGTTGATCGGTAATTTGAGTCTCGCCTTTAATACCCATACGGATATAAGATTGATCGCCATCCGTACTATGATTACTGGAAAAATAATGCAGGCCGTCGACCTTGCCATACAAATCCAGTTTATTGCCATCCTTGTTATAGATTTCTGCTGCGTTGGCGGCTCCAGCCATCATCACGGCTGCGGCTACCGCAGATAACACCACTACTTTTTTCATTTTATATGCCTTATTTGTCTTATTTTTGGACTTTCCGCAAAACCTGCTCGCGGAACTGTCCAGGACAATATCACTAACAATTACCGTGCGTTAAGTTTCAAAGTGTAATATTAGCTTGCTATGTATTAGTGATGTTAAAATGCAAGTTAAGCATGACTACATCAATGATATGCCCTGTTTTCTGCTGTAATAACAAGGGGGTTACCAGTAGAGAACTGGCTTACGGTCGGGGATGCCAGGGCGAGAATGGCACTGAACACTCGGCTGACATTCGTTAAGACGGAATCATAATCAAGCCAGTTGAGGTCACAGCCCTTCTTATTTTTGTGTATAATTTGTTACGTTTACATTTATTTTTAAATTAGCGTTATGAAAATATCAGTACTACTGAAATAGCACTTCTTCGCTTCGTGTATTTTTACTATGGTTAATTATCACATAGCGCAAACGGTCATTTGTGTATCACTATTCATAAGATTAACTATTTACCAGCGGTAATAAACATAAAAGTAAGTCAATGGACAACAATACTGAAACTCTAAATGTTGATATTTTGAGTCATGTCGTTACAAACAAATACGATATTCTTAATTGCACTACTCCCTTTTCGGGGTAGTTTTATAGAAGGATGTTTTTTATTGTTCGTGAGCCATGCTCCTTTAGTATAAAGGTGAACGTAACAGGAAAGATAAAGCGTCTCAAAAACAGACCATATGGGTATAACTATTATGCAAAAAACGTCACTATTGTTTTCGGCCGCCGCGATAACGTTAACTCTGATGGTGTCATCGGCATCAGCGGCAACGCCAACCGCCGCACAAAATGAAGCTACGTCGACCGTTAAACAAGAAATTACAGAAGGCATTAACCGTTACCTTTATTCAATAGATAAGGCAGACCCAACGTTAGGCAAGCAGCTCTTTTATGTTTCACCGGAAACTAGTTTTATTCATCCACGCGGTCACGAACGCGGATGGTCGCAGATCGCTGAAAATTTTTATGGCACCACTATGGGTAAAACTTTCAGTAAACGCACATTAAAACTGGACGCTCCCCCTGCTATTCATGTGTATGGCAATGCCGCCGTTGCAGAGTTCGACTGGCATTTTACCGCGGTACGCCGTGATAATGGGCAGACTCAACACACGACAGGCCGCGAAAGCCAGGTGTGGGCGAAGATACCAAACACAGGATGGCGAATCGTTCATGTCCACTACTCCGGTCCAGCCAAAACCGGCGTTGGAGAAGGCTATTAAGCTTTGCTCTTCAGGTTATGGCGCAGATGAACATTCTGCGCCAGTTAAGTCGAGCTCAGGTCAGTTGATAGTGCTTATCCGGTATCCGTTTTGCCGGAATATCCCTTTCATCATTCATTTGCAGTAAATCGATTTCTATCGCATTGCATATCGCATCCAGCGGTAAATCATTATTTTCAGTACCGAACGGATCTTCCAACTCTTCCGCTAACGCATCCAACGCGATAAACGTATAAGAAATAAGCACCGAAATAAACGGTGTCATATAGTGCAGATCAACCACCAGTGCAAATGGCAACATAATGCAGAAAAGATAAACCGTACGATGCAAAATTAACGTATAGGCAAAAGGCACCGGCGTGTTGGCGATGCGTTCACAGCCAGCCAACACTGACGACATATCATTTAAACGGTTGTTGAGGCTATGAAATAAAATATCGGAAAGCTTTCCGCTGCGGCGGCGAATCGCCAGCCACTCTCCCATCAGCAATAAGATACGGTTAGCGGGGGAATGGGAAGCGACAACTTTCTGTAACGCGTCCTGGTCAAGATAGTTGCCCAAAACTTGCGTCTGAGGCTGTCGACGCAATGTCATACGTAAACAGTGGGCAAAAGCGATTTGTAACCGAACAAAATCCTCGATACCGCGTTCATCAGGTAAGGTTGTTTTCACCTCACGCAGTATTGAGCGTGAAGCGATCATCAACTGCCCCCACAAATGTCGGGCTTCGACGTAACGCGCATAACAGGCATTATTGCGAAACCCCAGAAAAATGGCGATAGCGACGCCCAGTATGCTAAACGGCGCAAGGGTAAACTTAATACCCAGCATTGTGTACCAGGGCAGCATGATAATAACGGCGATAGAAAGAAGAAAGTTAAGGAGCAGTCGTGAAAAGATTTTAGATAACACGGAACCATGCCAGACAAATATCAGGCGAATCCAGTGCTGTTGTGGTCTAACGATCATGATTATCTTCAGCAGGTAAAAAAGCACTGTCATTAAACGTGATCCAGATCAAGGTTGCAAGCTTCTGGTGATACACGGCTCCCCTGCCCTGTAGAACATTTTTTTGCACGGTGCTGACGGGCGTTGAAAAAAAACAACCAAATGTATGTTGTAACTAAAAAAACACTTCAGCACATGAGATATATGACGGTCAACGGCTGCTATCAGTGGTATGAGGGTAATTTATCAGGGAAAGCGTCAGCAACGACGCGCTGCTCTACCGCTGATTCATTTGTATGACCAGCCAGTAATGGATAACGCTGACAATATACTGTTGCTGCGCTTTACTCAGCGGTTCTCCCTGAGGTATCTGGTGCCACTTCGCCAGGCACCCGCGACAGCAGGTTGCCGTCGCATGTTGCGCGATAAATACCGGATGGCCCCGCATCGGCGTTTGCTTACCATCATTCGCCGGGTGAGCTGGCGCCAGTCGCTGGGCGATAAAATCGGCGGCGTGTTTATCAATTACCTCCGCGCCTTTATCCCAGCAATATTGTCTTTCTTTTATCCCGAGACGAAAACGCGAACGAAATGTCGATCGCGCCAGGCGGGCAAAGAGCGGTTCAAGCGCATTCATCAATATACCGAACGTCCTAACGTTTGTGTTAATTGTTCAAGCGCGGCGATACCTGCCAGAGAGTTTCCCGCAGGATCCAGCTCCGGACTCCAGACGGCAATCGCCATTTCATGCGGCACTATGGCGACAATACCGCCGCCCACGCCGGATTTAGCGGGCAATCCCACCCGCCAGGCAAACTCTCCGGCATTCTGATACATACCGCTGGTCGCCATTAGCGCATTAATCTGCCGGGCCTGCATGGGGGTAACTACCGGCTCGTCGAGATGAAACGCCTCGCCCTGATTCGCCAGAAAGACAAACGTCCTCGCCAGTTCCATGCAGCTCATTTTCAACGCACAGTAGTGGAAGTAATTTTGCAACACGGTAGGCACATCATGATGAAAATTACCGAATGATTTCATCAGCCAGGCAATAGCGGCGTTACGGGCGGAATGCTCAAATTCAGAGCGCGCGACCGTAGCGTCATACGTAATATCCGATACGCCGCAAAGCGCGCGCACAACTTCCAGCATTCGCTGACGCGGCGCGCTAAGCCGCCCTTGCAACATGTCGCATACCACCAGCGCGCCCGCATTAATAAATGGATTACGCGGGATGCCTTGTTCCATCTCTAACTGAACCAACGAATTGAATGGCGAGCCGGAAGGATCTTTTCCGACGCGCTGCCAGATCTCCTCTTCCGGATAATGACGCATCGCCACCACCAGACTGAGCACTTTCGAAATAGACTGAATAGAGAAGCGTTCGTGCGCATCGCCCGCCTGATAATGCTGCCCGTCCACGGTACAAATCGCTATCCCCAGCTTTGAACCCTCGACGGACGCTAATGCCGGAATATAGTCAGCGACTTTGCCCTGGCCAATGAGGGGGCGAACGCGCTGTAAAATCGTCTCTAAAATTGCATTATCCATGGCCCTGGCCACAACATGCTCCTTGCTCGCAGGTCTGAAAAGGCCTGCGAGTATAGCAGAGGGCGCCACGCGACGTCAGGGCGATTAGACGCGGTTCTTCCAGACGGTCTGCACATTACAAAATTCGTGTAAACCAAAGTGCGAAAGCTCACGACCGAAGCCGCTTTTCTTCACCCCGCCGAATGCCACACGCGCATCGCTGGCGCTGTACCCATTAATGAATACCCCGCCGCACTCAAGACGCGCCGCCATCTCCGCGGCCAGCGTATCGTCGGCGGTAAAGATCGTCGCCGACAGGCCAAACTCACTGTCATTCGCCAGCGCGAGGGCGTGCGCCGCATCTTTTGCAACGGTAATGGCGGCAACAGGCCCAAAAAGTTCCTGACGAAATGCCGTCATGTCAGGTGTGACATCCGCCAGAACGGTCGCGGCATAATAGTTGCCCTCCCCGGCGATTTTCTCGCCGCCCAACAGTAGCCGTGCACCTTCGGCGACGGAAGCCTGCACCTGTTGATGGAGTTCATCACGCAAATCAAAGCGCGCCATCGGCCCCAGGTCATTCTCTTCAACCAGAGGATCACCCATCTTTAATGCTGCGGCAGCCGCCACAAAACGATCGGTAAACGCCTGCGCAATGCCCTCTTCGACAATAAAACGTTTGGCGGCGGCGCAGACTTGTCCGGTGTTTTGATAGCGTCCTGCAACCGCGGCTTTTACCGCCAGTTCGAGATCGGCATCATTGAGTACAATAAACGGATCCGAGCCACCCAGTTCCAGTACGCACTTTTTCAGCGCCGCCCCAGCCTGAGCGCCAATCGCCGCGCCGGCGCGCACGCTACCGGTCACCGTCACCGCCGCGATTCGCGGATCGTTAATCATCTGACTCACGCCCTCATTATTGGCGTTCACCCATCCATAGACGCCAGCGGGAGTACCAGCTTCCGTCAAGATTCGGGCTATCATCTGCGCGCAACCCGTGACATTGGGCGCATGTTTTAACAAGTAGCTATTCCCCGCCAACAGTATCGGCACTGCCCCGCGTAACACCTGCCATAAAGGAAAATTCCACGGCATTATCGCCAGAATGACGCCCAGCGGACGGTATTCAATCACCGCCTGCTGATTTTCTACCAGCGTAGGCTCAGGATTCAGCATTGCCGGGCCATGTTCCGCATACCAGTCGCATAACGCGGCGGATTTCGTCACTTCCGCACGCGCCTGCTTTATGGGTTTCCCCATTTCACGCGTAATACATTGCGCCATCTCTTCTGCATGAGCGCGAAGCGCCTGACCAATATCACGTAATGTTTGCGCCCGTTGCGCTACCGATGTCATTTTCCACTTTTTGAAACCGCTCGCAGCCAGACTCAGCGCATGTTCAATCTCTTGCGCGTTAGCCCAGGGCATTGCCGCCAGCGTCTGGCCGGTCGCAGGATTCACGGATAACGCCTGTGTTGCAGTCATCATGGTCATGTTCTTTCTCTCGTTATCAGGGGAGTTGTACCATCATGACGCCCTTTACCGTTTCTGAAAAATGAATAATATTAACCAGACTATTCACGAATTGAGAAAACCATGGACCTGACGCAGCTGGAAATGTTTAACGCTGTCGCTCTGACGGGCAGCATCACGCAGGCGGCGGCAAAAGTACACCGCGTTCCGTCCAACCTGACCACGCGTATACGTCAGCTTGAAGCCGACCTGGGCGTCTCTCTGTTTATTCGCGAAAACCAGCGACTCAGGCTGTCACCAGCCGGGCATAACTTTTTACGTTACAGCCAGCAGATCCTGGCGCTGGTCGATGAAGCCCGCATGGTGGTTGCCGGAGAGGAACCGCAAGGACTGTTTTCACTCGGCGCGTTAGAAAGTACTGCCGCCGTACGTATCCCCGCGCTGCTGGCGGGTTATAACCAGCGTTACCCTAAAATTCAGTTCGCGTTAACGACCGGTCCTTCCGGCGCCATGCTGGATGGCGTGCTCGAGGGAAAGCTGAACGCCGCCTTTATTGATGGCCCGCTAATGCATCCGGGGCTGGAAGGTATACCGGCTTACCAGGAAGAGATGATGATCGTCGCGCCACACGGCCATTCCGTCGTTTCGCGGGCCAGCGAGGTGAATGGTTATAACATCTATGCTTTTCGCGCCAACTGTTCTTACCGACGGCATTTCGAAAGCTGGTTTCATGCCGATGGCGCGACCCCCGGTACGATTCACGAAATGGAGTCATATCATGGAATGTTGGCGTGCGTAATTGCCGGCGCAGGTATTGCGCTGATGCCAGCAAGTATGCTCAACAGTATGCCAGGACATCATCAGGTGGAAGCCTGGCCGTTGGCGGAGAAGTGGCGCTGGCTTAACACATGGCTAATGTGGCGGCGCGGGGCGATGACGCGTCAGCTTGAGGCCTTTATCGAGTTACTTAACGCCCAACTGGCGAGCGTCGACTGAAGACGAAACGGCCTGCGAAGTAAATGAGAAGCAGGTCACAAAATGATTGTCTTTTCGCCAGTAAACGTTTTAAGATCGCGGCCTCACCTTCTCGCAACTAACCCGAAATATTTTTATGACAATCAATCCAGTTTCCCGCAAGGTCGCGTGGCTACGGGTAGTTACGCTTGCTATTGCCGCTTTTATTTTCAATACCACAGAATTTGTGCCGGTTGGTTTGCTATCAGACATTGCTGAAAGCTTTCATATGCAAACCGCGCAGGTCGGCATCATGCTAACCATTTACGCCTGGGTAGTTGCCGTCATGTCGCTGCCTTTTATGCTTCTTACCAGTCAAATGGAGCGGCGTAAGCTACTCATTTGTCTGTTTGTTTTGTTTATTGCCAGCCATGTGCTCTCCTTCCTGGCATGGAACTTTACCGTGCTGGTCATTAGCCGTATTGGCATCGCTTTCGCCCACGCTATTTTCTGGTCGATAACCGCCTCGCTGGCGATCCGCCTGGCCCCTGCCGGGAAACGCGCGCAGGCATTAAGTCTGATAGCGACCGGCACCGCGTTGGCCATGGTGCTTGGGCTGCCGATAGGACGCGTTGTTGGTCAGTATTTTGGCTGGCGCACCACCTTTTTTGCCATCGGCATGGGCGCATTAATTACGCTGCTATGTCTGATTAAGCTTCTACCGAAATTGCCGAGCGAGCATTCCGGCTCACTAAAAAGTTTACCTTTGCTATTCCGGCGCCCGGCGCTGATGAGCCTCTATGTACTGACCGTCGTTGTGGTGACTGCGCATTACACAGCTTATAGCTATATTGAGCCGTTCGTTCAGAATGTCGCCGGGCTCAGTGCGAATTTTGCTACCGTCCTGTTACTGATCCTGGGCGGCGCCGGGATCATCGGCAGCCTCGTGTTTGGTAAACTGGGTAATCGCCATGCCTCGTCGCTCGTCAGTATCGCTATTGCCCTGCTGGTTGTCTGTTTGCTTCTGCTGCTGCCTGCGGCGGATAGCGAAGCGCATCTGGCCATACTGAGCATTTTCTGGGGCATCGCAATTATGGTGATAGGGCTCGGTATGCAGGTGAAAGTACTGGCGCTGGCCCCGGACGCGACCGATGTCGCAATGGCGCTATTTTCAGGCATCTTTAATATTGGTATTGGCGCTGGCGCGCTGGTAGGTAATCAGGTGAGTTTGCACTGGTCAATGTCGGCCATCGGCTATATTGGCGCCATACCCGCCTGTGCCGCGCTGGTATGGGCTGTGCTCATATTCCGCAAATGGCCAGTGACGCTGGAAGAACAACCGCATTAAGACATTCGTCTGCCGGGAACAGGTTTCCGGCAGACGAAAATGCGCCTTAGTGGTACGTTTTAATAATTTCCAACACGCCGTTGATAATAAATTGCACGCCCATACACACCAGCAGGAATCCCATTAAGCGGGAGATCGCTTCAATCCCCCCTTTACCCACCAGCCGCATAATAGCGCCAGAACTGCGTAAGCATCCCCACAGGATCACCGCCACGGCAAGAAAAATAATCGGCGGCGCGACCATAATGACCCAGTCGGGAAACTCGCCGCCATGACGCACTGTGGAAGCGGAACTGATGATCATTGCGATGGTCCCCGGTCCTGCGGTGCTTGGCATAGCCAGTGGAACAAACGCAATATTGGCCGTCGGTTCGTCTGCCAGCTCCTCCGATTTGCTTTTCGCTTCCGGCGACTCATGCGCCTTCTGCTGCGGGAAAAGCATTCTGAAGCCGATAAACGCCACGATTAACCCCCCGGCGATCCGTAGCCCTGGAATCGAAATACCGAAGGTGTTCATGACTAACTGCCCGGCATAGTACGCCACCATCATAATAGCGAAGACATAAACCGAAGCCATATAGGACTGCCGGTTGCGTTCCGCACTATTCATATTGCCCGCAAGGCCAAGAAACAGCGCCACGGTGGTTAGCGGATTGGCTAACGGGAGCAGTACGACCAGCCCCAATCCAATCGCTTTAAACAAATCCATCATAATACTATCTCTTACCCATCAGCGTTTCATGAACCGGAAGTATAAAGTGAAATTGCCCAGGCGCGCCATTTCGCCAGTGTGCAAGTTAATATCCTCTACAACCTATAACCTGTAATTATCAATTAGTTACAAGTTATCACAGCACAATACCCCGGACGCCTTTTAGCAAATCGTGGCATCGGCCAATTCATTTAGTTGACTTATACTTGCCTGGGCAATAGTATCTGACGAAATTAATTACTTGCCGGGGCAACCATTTTGAAAAGCACCAGTGATCTGTTCAATGAAATCATTCCGCTGGGTCGCTTGATCTACATGGTAAATCAAAAAAAAGATCGCCTGTTAAATAACTATTTATCCCCGCTGGATATCACCGCAACACAGTTTAAAGTGCTGTGCTCGATACGCTGCGCGGGATGTATTACCCCGGTTGAACTTAAAAAAGTGCTGTCTGTCGATCTCGGCGCATTGACGCGGATGCTCGACCGCCTGCTGTGCAAAGGCTGGATCGAAAGACTGCCGAATCCTAATGACAAACGCGGCGTACTGGTGAAGCTAACGCCGGACGGCGCGGCAATTTGTGAGCAATGTCATCAACGACCAGGGCAAGACCTGCATCAGGAATTAACAAAAAACTTAACGGCGGACGAAGTGGCAACGCTTGAGTATTTGCTCAAGAAAATTCTGCCGTAGACAAAAAAGAGGTATGACGATGTCCAGACGCAACACTGACGCTATTACTATTCATAGCATTTTGGACTGGATCGAGGATAACCTGGAGTCGCCGCTCTCACTGGAAAAAGTGTCTGAGCGTTCAGGATATTCCAAATGGCACCTGCAACGGATGTTTAAAAAAGAGACCGGTCATTCATTAGGCCAATACATCCGCAGCCGTAAAATGACGGAAATCGCGCAAAAATTAAAAGAGAGCAACGAGCCCATTCTCTATCTGGCGGAACGCTATGGCTTTGAGTCACAGCAAACATTGACCCGGACGTTCAAAAACTATTTTGATGTGCCGCCACACAAATACCGGATCACCAATATGCATGGCGAATCACGGTATATGCTGCCGCTGAACCATGGCAACTACTAGTTTGTTTATGCGCCACGCGAAGAGCACCATGAAAACGCTGTTTCCCGCCCTGCCGGGTCTGTTACTTATCGCCTCCGGATATGGCATTGCAGAACAAACTTTGTTACCTGTGGCGCAAAATAGCCGCGATGTGATGCTGCTGCCCTGTGTGGGCGATCCGCCAAATGACCTTCACCCCGTGAGCGTGAACAGCGATAAGTCAGATGAATTAGGCGTGCCCTATTATAACGACCAACACCTTTAACCTCTTTGCCCCGTTTTGCGGGGCATTTTTTTAGTACCGTCTGGCGATGACAAGTCCGCCGCTATTACCTCGCGGCATGGTCTGAAACTAGCGTTTGTCTTCTTAGTAACATAATGCCTCATCCCCTGACGCGCGCAGTACGGCGCACACGAAATCCAAACACATTGATATAGAGTCCAGCCATAATCAGTACTGCGCCCGCAAGTTGCATCCCGGTCAACGTTTCCCCGAGTAACACCGCGGCGCTCGCCAGCCCGACTACCGGCACCAGCAATGATAACGGCGCCACGCGCCAGGTCTCATAACGCCCCAGTAACGCGCCCCAGATGCCGTAGCCAAGTATAGTGGCGACAAAAGCCAGATAAAGCAGCGACAATATCGTCGTCATATCGATGGTAATAAGGCTTTGCGTAATGTGATCCGCCCCCTCCAGTAGCAGCGATGACAGCAGGAACGGCAGGATCGGGATCAGCGCGCTCCAGACCACCAGCGACATCACCGCCGGGCGCGGACTATGTTGCATAATTTTTTTATTAAAGATATTGCCGCAGGCCCAGCTAAATGCCGCCGCCAGAGTCAGCATAAATCCCGACATCGCTATATGCTGTCCGTTGAGACTGGCTTCAATCAATACCAGTACACCTATAATCGCCAGGGCGATCCCCGCTAACTGCTTACGTTGTAACCGCTCACTAAAAACAAACGCCCCTAACGCCATGGTAAAAAAGGCCTGCGCCTGTAATACCAACGACGCCAGTCCTGCGGGCATACCAAACTTTATCGCGCAAAAGAGAAAGGCGAACTGCCCAAAGCTTATCGTCAGGCCATAGCCCAGCAACAGCGTAAGCGGGACTTTAGGCCGGGCGACAAAGAAAATTGCCGGAAACGCCACCAGTAAAAATCGTAATCCTGCCAGCAATAATGGCGGCATATGGTGCAGGCCTACTTTGATGACAACAAAATTGAGCCCCCATACGACAACCACCAGTAACGCCAAAAAACCGTCTTTACGCGACATCATCGGCCCCTGTCATTATTAAAATTTTGTAAAAAGGTAAGTTATCGGAAATCAGTGCGCCATAACAGGACTTTTCTTTTTACCGTGAGCATGGCATTGAACAACACACGATGGGCAAAATCCTGCGTTATGGTATGTTAAGACTACGCTATAGCGTACAGACATCATGCTTTTGCGGGCACGGTAGATTAAAACGTCCCGATACGTAACCTCCATTTCAGGCAGGAAAAATGAATCCAGGATTGAGACGTTCGACGTTGGCTCTACTCGCCTCATCGCTGTTATTGACAATTGGACGCGGCGCCACGCTCCCCTTTATGACCATCTATCTTAACCGTCAGTACGGTTTAGGCGTGGATCTGATTGGCTACGCGCTGACCAGCGCGTTAACGATTGGCGTCATCTTTAGTCTTGGCTTTGGGATTCTGGCGGACAAGTTTGATAAAAAGCGCTACATGTTACTCGCGATTATCGCCTTCGCCTGCGGATTTATCGCCATCCCAATGGTGCATAATGTCGTACTGGTTGTCCTGCTTTTTGCGCTTATTAACTGCGCCTATTCGGTTTTTTCTACCGTCCTGAAGGCCTGGTTCGCCGATAACCTCACCGCGACAACAAAAACACGGATTTTTTCGCTCAATTATACCGTACTCAATATCGGCTGGACGGTTGGCCCGCCGCTCGGCACGCTGCTGGTGATGCAAAGCATCAATTTACCCTTCTGGCTTGCCGCTATCTGTTCCGCATTCCCGCTGGTCTTTATTCAGGTATGGGTGACACGATCGGTTGCCGCCAGCGAGGGGAAAAATGCCGCTATCTGGTCTCCCTCCGTTCTGCTGCGCGACAAAGCATTATTGTGGTTTACGCTTTCGGCATTTCTGGCCTCCTTTGTGGGGGGCGCCTTTGCGTCCTGTATTTCACAGTACGTTATGGTCGTTGCCGATAGCGGCTTCGCGGAAAAAGTGGTAGCCGTCGTCCTGCCGGTTAATGCGGTTATTGTGGTCAGTTTGCAATACGCCGTGGGCCGTCGACTTACCGCCGTCAATATTCGACCAATGATGACGACCGGCACCGTCTTTTTTATCGCCGGGCTCATCGGATTTATTTTTTCAGGCGACAATCTGTTTTTTTGGGGGCTTTCAGCGGCAGTATTTACGATTGGCGAAATTATTTATGCCCCCGGCGAATATATGTTAATTGACAACATTGCGCCTGCCGGGATGAAAGCCAGCTATTTTTCAGCGCAATCGCTGGGCTGGCTGGGTGCGGCGGTAAACCCGCTGGCCAGCGGCGTCATCCTGACGACGCTTCCCGCCTGGTCGCTTTTCGTTGTCCTGATAATCGCCATTGTGTTCGCCTGGGCACTGATGTTAAAAGGAATGCGGATTACCCCTACGCAACAGGCTATCACCTGTTAATTATCTGCAGCCAGTGATGTGCGCAGTTTCTGGCGCACCGGGTTAACCCTATATATTGCAGGCTAATTATCTGCTGTCACTGCGGTAATTCAGGAATATTCCTGGGCGCTGACGAAAATATTCTAATGCTTTACCCTTCCAGTAAAATAAATACGCAATTCAGACTTTGCTTAAGCATAAATTAGTACTATAGTCTGTACGAGGTTTTTTAAAAAAGAGGATGCACGCTAAAATAAGGAGAAACGAGATGTTAGGCAGTATTAACCTTTTTATCGTTGTATTAGGAATTATTTTATTTTCCGGATTTCTGGCCGCCTGGTTCAGTCACAAATGGGATGATTAATGAACGGAGATAATCCCTCGCAGAGCCGGCCCCTTGCTGCATCGTTGCGCAAGGGGCCGCTTTTGTCTGGATGGCAGGCAAAAAAAACCGCCGGTTCACCAGCGGTAAATGCTTGCATGGATAGATTTGTGTTTTGCTTATACGCTACCGGGCAAATTCTTGCGAGGATAACGGATCGCTAACGACTGTAGCACCGTCAATATCAATGAAGCTTAAACGATACGCAACCAGACCTGAATAAGACATTATGGGACCTTTTGTCCGCCAGGCGCTTTTACAAGACCCATGGTATCAGGCCAGCCGCGTGCCCCGTATGGCTGACCTGGAGATTGCCGGTTAGCGCGCGTTATTTTTGCAATCGGTTCACGCGAACAAGCGGTTCCTTCGCTTTCTTGTCCAGACTACCGTTAATGTTGATCATTTGATCCGGCTGAACTTGCCGCCCATCAAATACGGCGGAAGGAATTATCACGTTAATCTCGCCGGATTTATCACGAAATACATAGCGATCGTCGCCTTTATGATCAATAAGGTTGCCGCGCAGCGAAACGGTCGCGCCATCATGCAGGGTTTTTGCCTGTTCGATGGTCATTTTTTCTGCATCATCCGTACCGCGATAACCATCCTCAATAGCATGAGGCGGCGGCGGTGCCACGTCTTTTTTTAATCCCCCTTGATCATCCGCTAGCGCGTAAGGCATTATCAGAAAACTTAAAAATGCAGCCACCTGTAGTTTCATGCTCTCTCCTTAATAACGTCTATTTGACGTATTAAGTCTGGCCGCTATTTTTAGTTTTTACAAACATGAATTTACCCACAGAATATTAAGCAATAAAATCAACCCATCCGGATTAATATGCAACCGACATCAGCGCCGGTGAGCGCGAAAGCGTAACGGCGTAATAGAGAACTTGCCACATAGCTGAAGTCATATGCATCAACATCTGGATAGCAATTCAGAATAATCGGCTTTATTTTTTGAGGATAATGGCCTTACGCATAATCAATGACAGTCATCGCCGCAAGAAAGTAA
This sequence comes from Salmonella sp. A29-2, assembly GCF_020150755.1. Classification (NCBI taxonomy): domain Bacteria; kingdom Pseudomonadati; phylum Pseudomonadota; class Gammaproteobacteria; order Enterobacterales; family Enterobacteriaceae; genus Salmonella; species Salmonella sp. A29-2. Next base: position 2,441,804 of record NZ_CP083731.1, read on the forward strand.
GTAAGTTATGCAACAGCGGGTTTGTTGGTAACTGGATAAAATAATCATTCACTGACAATGTCATAAAATAAATATGCCATACTTGAGAAGAACGAACAGATTTCATTTGTCTCTGTAACGGAAAAATAAACGATGAGATTAGAACAGCACGATATTGTCACCCTTGATGAAGCCGAATCCGTCGATAGCCTGACAAAAAAACTTGGTGATTTACTGGTTAACCAGAAACTCCGTCTGACCACTGCAGAATCCTGCACTGGCGGGAAACTGGCTTCAGCATTGTGCGCAGCAGAAGATACGCCCTCATTTTACGGTGTGGGTTATGTCACCTTTACTGATGAAGCCAAAGCAAAAATCTTACGCGTACAACGCCACAGTCTTGCCGAACATACCGCCGTCAGCGAAGCGGTCGTTACTGAAATGGCACAGGGCGCTAAGGATCAGGCTGAGGTCAATATCAGCATAGCGATCAGCGGCTATGGCGGTCCGGAAGGCGGCGAAGATGGCACGCCGGCGGGCACCGTTTGGTTTGCCTGGAATATTAACAATACAACTTTTACAAGCCGACAACATTTCAACGGAGATTGTCAGGAAGTATTGGAAAAATGCGTACGATTCGCCCTCGCTGAATTGCTTTTTCTGTTAACGAAGAAAGCATAAACAATAATTTCATCTGACCGGTCAGAATAACTCCCGGTCAGAATAAAAAAATGCGAGCCTATGGCCCGCATCGTATGCGCAATATTTCAGAATATATTTACGAAATATCAGGAGTAAAATTAATTGCCGGATTTCCGTCCGCCACTGTGGCTATTCTGGCCACCTTTTTTACCCGCTTCAGATGCACGCTGTGGGTCGTTTTTAAAGTTCCCACCGCTATGCTGGCCGCCTTTACGACCTGCTTCTGAGGCTTTCTCTTTATCTTCTGCAAAATTACCGGAACCGCCGCGATGTTCTGCCATAATATAATCCTCATGATGATGTTGCGTTTTAAATATGATATGTCTTCTCATATCATGTGATACAGTTCTAAATCTAGTCGCCCTGTGCGCAGTGTCAAATTCATTTCTGCATTATTTACATAACGCCGACACATGGCGGAAAATATATTTTTTGAAAACATCAACAGCGAAGCGGTAATAAATCTTTGGCAATCAAGCCACCACGGGAAAATAAGTAGAAAAATCCGAATGCACGCCCTCTTTATATTCAGACAATTTAACCCCATAAATTTAACTGGCTGTCATCAGAAGTGCAGGATTCATTTTCAGGCGGTTGTTCGACAGTGCCGAACAACCGTATCAGCTTAGCGATCGAGCCCACGATATTGCAACATGGGGTCAATATGCGGTTCATGTCCACGCCAGGCTGAATAAAGCGTTTCTAAATCAGTACTATTCCCCCGGGAAAGGATAGCATCACGAAAACGCTGCCCGTTTTCACGCGTCAGGCCGCCCTGCTCTACAAACCATTGATAACCGTCATCCGCTAACATTTGCGTCCACAGGTAGGCGTAGTATCCCGCTGCGTAGCCGCCGCCGAAGATATGGGCAAAATAACTGCTGCGATAGCGGGGCGGCACTGCCGGTAAATCAAGATGCTCGGCGGCCAGCGCCTGCTGCTCGAACTCAGCGACAGACTGCTCTGCTACGCTCTCCTCCAGCATATGCCAGCGCATATCCAGCAATGCGGCGCCGAGCAATTCAGTCATATCGTAACCTTTATTAAATAAACTCGCCTTGCGCATTTTTTCCTGTAAATCAGCGGGCATTTTTTCACCGCTGTCGACATGACGCGCGTAGCGTTCGAACACGCGTGGATGGCTCGCCCAATGCTCATTAATCTGGGAGGGAAACTCGACAAAGTCGCGGGGCGTATTGGTACCTGAAAGCGTGGCATAGCGCTGAACGGCAAACAAACCATGTAACGTATGACCAAACTCATGGAAGAGCGTAATAACGTCGTCCCAAAGCAGTAATGCAGGCTGCCCATCAACCGGTTTCTGATAGTTACATACATTGTATATAACGGGCCGGGTTTCATTGAGTGTGGATTGCTCGACAAAATTCCCCATCCACGCGCCGCCGCTTTTCGAGTCCCGCGCGAAGAAGTCGCCATAAAATAACGCCATGCCGACACCATCGGAATCGAAAATCTCCCACACCCGAACATCAGGGTGATACACCGGAATGTCAAAACGCTCGACGAAGGTGATGCCGAATAGCTGGTTGGCGGTCCAGAAAACCCCCTCTTGCAACACCGTATTTAAGGCAAAATAGGGCTTCAGTTGCGCTTCATCTAACGCATATTTTTCCCGCCGTACCTGTTCGGCATAGAACATCCAGTCCCAGGCCTGAACGGTGTAGCCACCCTGCTCACCATCAATGACGTTCTGAATTTCCGCCTGTTCATTGAGTACCCGCTGACGCGCTGGCGGCACAATGCCACGCATAAAGCTCAGTGCGGCTTGCGGCGTTTTCGCCATCTGATCGGCCATTTTCCATGCGGCATAATTGGGGAAACCCAGCAGTTTTGCCTGACAGCGACGAATCTCTACCAGACGCTGAACGATAGCGCGGGTATCGTGGGCATCTCCTTTTTCCGCCCGAGTCCATGACGCTGCGAATAAATTTTCGCGGGTCTGGCGATCGCGCAGCGTAGCAAGCGCAGGCTGTTGCGTCGTATTAAGGAGCGGAATGAACCAGCGCTCCTCCAGGCCTTTTTCACGCGCCGCTTCGGCAGCGACGGTCATTTCTTCCGGGCTTAATCCTGCCAGGCAATGCGCATCATCTACCGCCAGCCCGCCCGCTTTACTTGCCGCCAGCAGACGCTGATTAAACTGACTCATTAAGGTCGCGGATTCAGTATTCAATACCTTCAGTCGCGCTTTATCCTCTTCGGCAAGCCGCGCGCCTGCCAACACAAAACGCTGATGGATAACATCGACCAACCGTAGCGACTCATCATCCAGCCCCAGTGAGTGACGCTGTTGCCAGACGGTATCCACGCGAGCGAATAACGCGCTATTCAGATAAATATCGTTGGAGAGCGCCGCCAGCTCGGCAGAAAAGGCCTCATCCAACCGCTGGAGTTCATCGTTAGTGTGTGCGGCCGTCATCGCGAAAAAAACGCTGGTGACGCGTGACAGAAGCGCCCCGCTTTGCTCCAGCGCCAGAAGCGTATTCGTAAAGTCAGGGGCCGCCGGATGATTGACGATGGCCTCGATTTCCACGCGTTTTTGCCGCACGCCCTCATCAAAAGCAGGACGATAATGGCAATCTTTGATCCGATCAAAACGCGGTGCCTGATAAGGCAACATACTCTGGTCTAACAAAGGATTCGTCGACATTTTTCACTCCTGAAAATAGGTTGATCATAAGAGTAAGCTTCCCCCTATGCTGACCGCAACCGTGTTAACCAGGATTACCCTTTCATAAACGCCGCGTGCTATGGTAATACAACACAAAAAGCGTTGAGGAACTGTGTGATGATCGTTTTAGTAACTGGAGCAACCGCAGGGTTTGGCGAGTGCATTGCACGCCGTTTTGTTGAGAATGGACATAAAGTCATTGCCACGGGACGTCGTCATGAACGCCTGCAAGCGTTAAAAGATGAGCTTGGCGAGAACGTATTGACCGCCCAACTGGACGTGCGCAACCGCGCGGCCATCGAAGAGATGATGGCCTCTCTGCCTGCGCAGTGGCGCGATATTGATGTGCTGGTCAATAACGCCGGTCTGGCGCTGGGCCTTGAACCGGCGCATAAAGCCAGCGTAGAAGACTGGGAAACTATGATCGATACTAATAATAAAGGCTTAATTTATATGACCCGCGCCGTGCTGCCAGGAATGGTCGAACGTAATCGCGGTCATATCATTAACATCGGTTCAACCGCCGGCAGTTGGCCTTATGCTGGTGGCAACGTCTATGGCGCGACGAAAGCCTTTGTGCGCCAGTTTAGCCTGAATTTGCGCACGGATTTACACGGCACGGCGGTTCGCGTGACCGACATTGAACCGGGTCTGGTTGGCGGTACCGAGTTTTCCAGCGTCCGTTTCAAAGGCGACGATGAGAAAGCGGGTAAAACTTACGAAAATACCACCGCGCTCACGCCAGAAGACATTACCGAAGCGGTATGGTGGGTGGCCACGCTCCCCGCGCATGTGAATATTAATACCGTTGAAATGATGCCTGTTACCCAATCCTTCGCAGGGCTCAGCGTCCACCGTAGCTAAGGGGTTATACCCGGTCTGCGGGCCGGGTAATCCCTGGCAAACGTATCTGCAACCAGAAACATGATCGGTATAGACCGCCACGGAAAAGTGGTAGAGTATCCGGGTCAACCGCCTAAAAAGTAAGAATGAATGACCGTCGAAACGCAGCTTAACCCTACACAGCCTGTCAACCAGCAAATTTACCGTATTCTTCGGCGTGATATCGTGCATTGTCTTATCCCGCCTGGTACGCCGCTATCAGAAAAAGAGGTCTCAACCCGTTTTAACGTTTCGCGTCAACCGGTGCGCGAGGCTTTTATAAAGCTGGCGGAAAATGGGTTGATTCAGATCCGCCCTCAGCGCGGTAGTTATGTGAATAAGATTTCGCTTTCTCAGGTACAGAATGGCTGCTTTGTTCGGCAGGCGATCGAATGCGCGGTGGTCCGCCGTGCGGCAGCGATGATCACCGATAACCAGTGCTATCAACTGGCACAAAACCTGCACCTGCAACATATTGCTATCGAGCGCAAACAGATTGATGATTTTTTCCAGCTTGATGACGATTTCCACCAAAAACTGGCGCAGATCGCCGATTGCCAGTTAGCGTGGGATACCATTGAAAATATCAAAGCGACAATCGACCGGGTTCGCTATATGAGTCTGGATCATGTTTCTCCACCGGAGATGTTGTTGCGCCAGCACCATGATATTTTCTCCGCGCTGGAAAATCGTGACGGCAATGCGGTTGAGAGCGCAATGACCCAGCATTTGCAGGAAATTAGCGAATCCGTTCAGCTTATCCGTCAGGAAAACAGCGGCTGGTTTAGCGAAGAGTAACCCCCTTTAACGTCGGGGTGAGACGCCTTCTCCGCTTTCTCACCCTGCACATTCCCGCCTAAAAAGCCGTGAGCTTGATCAAAAACAAAAAAAATTCGCAACGATAAGCGTATTTATATGTCGCCCGTCATGCGGGGAAACCTGCGGGCTTTGGCTGTAAGTTTGAAAGGAGAAAACACCATGATGACATACGATCGTAACCGTAACGCAATCACTACCGGTAGCCGGGTCATGATAAGCGGCACGGGTCATACCGGGATTATCAAAGCCATTGAGAGCGAAGGTCTGGATGCAGGTCAAATTCGCCGCGGCAAAACGGTGATTGTCGAAGGTTGTGAAGGTAAATTCGCGCCGGTCGAATTGATTCGTCTTGGCATGAACTGATACCACAGGCCGCCAGGAACCGTTCCGGCCTTCCCGGTAGCATAATGCTACCGGGTCTCTGTTGCGCTACTTCAACCGCTCGGCATATTTCGCCACGCTCGCTTTCGCGCCATATGTCAGTAAACTGTCATAGGCTTCTTGCACTTTTTGCGTAAACCGCGCCGCCTGCGGCAAATCTTTGCCGAAAATTTCTGCCATTCCCAGCAGCGCCTTAACACGACTGGCGCCTTCTTCACTGTTTGCCACGGCGCGCTGAATAACCGGTAATAGCGGATCGCTGACGTCGATCGCCTTACCCTGCTCATCCACGCCGCCAACGTAACGCATCCACCCCGCTACGCCCAGCGCCAGCAAATCAAAATCGCTATGATTAGCAAGATGCCAGCGAACGGAGTCCAGCATACGCTGCGGAAGTTTCTGGCTGCCATCCATCGCAATCTGCCAGGTACGATGACGCAGCGCCGGATTACGGTAACGCGCAATCAACTGATCGGCATAACGCTGTAAATCTACCCCCTGGACTTTCAGCGTTGGCGCCTGCTCGCGTAACATTAACGCCTGCGCGGTCAGACGATAGTTGTCGTCATCCATACAGTCATTAATATGCTGATAGCCGGCAAGATACCCCAGATAAGCCAGGAATGAATGACTGCCGTTAAGCATTCGCAATTTCATCTCTTCAAACGGAACCACGTCGGCGACCAACGTCGCGCCCGCGTTTTCCCACTGCGGACGACCCGCCACAAACGTATCTTCTATCACCCACTGACGAAACGGCTCACAGGCGACACCCGCCGGATCGCGCACGCCGGTCAGTTGTTCGATTTTATCCAGCGTCTCCGGCGTGACCGCAGGGACAATCCGATCAACCATCGTTGACGGAAATGTCACGTTTTGCTCGATCCATATCGCCAGTTCCGCATCCACCTCCCGGGCATAAGCCGTCACAACCTGACGCGTCACATGCCCATTTTCCGGCATGTTGTCGCAGGACATCACGGTAAATGCCGGTAAGCCTGCGGCTTTACGACGCGCTAACGCTTCGACAATAATACCCGGTGCCGTTAGCGGTTGATGCGGATTTTGCAGGTCGGCGGCAATCATGGGATGTTCCAGCAGAAGTTGGCCCGTGGCTGGCGAATGACAATACCCTTTCTCGGTAATGGTCAGAGACACAATCGCTATTTGCGGTTCGCACATCGCCGCCAGCACACGTTCCAGACCATCAACCTGGACATGCAACGCCGCTTTGACGACGCCCACCACACGCGCCGTCCAGGCTTCCGCCGACATCTCCGCCACGGTATAGAGGTTATCCTGCTGCTTTAGATCGGCAATCTGTTGTTCGCCGCCAATAAGATTAACCTCATAATAGCCCCAGTCGCTATGCTGCTCCGCAGCCAGAATATCTGTATAAACTCCCTGATGCGCGCGATGAAACGCGCCAAAACCGAGATGGACCATCCGCGCCGCCAGCGCCGCGCGATCGTAATCAGGAAGCGTCGCCTTTGCCGATAAAAGCCTGTTTTGCATTTTATAACCTCTATATTCTGAAAGCGGAACAGTCGCAGAGTAACGCCTGCCCTGGTGCATTTGGATTTACGCTAATTAAACAAAAGTGACCGGGCAGCATGGCCGAAACCGCATTAGCGTTCCGGCCATACCGTCGACACGATTTAACTCGTCTGGGTTACGGAGTGGCGTAACTTCTCTGCCGCTGTCGCTTCCGCCGCATCCTCAGGCAAGCTCAGATCGCGATCTCTGACCTCCGGCATCAACAACGCAGAAATCAGACCAATACACGAGTAGAGCACCAGCATAATTAAGATGGGCAGCCAGGAATCGGTCATGTTACAAAAGATCCCTGCGAGGACGGGGCCAAAACCGACCGCCACCAGCCCCCCTGCCTCTTTTGAAATCGCCATCCGGGTGAAGCGATTACGCGATCCGAAAATTTCAGCCATGGTGATGTTTTCCAGCGCAAATAATCCCAGCACGGCAAAGTTATGAATAACAATGAGCGCCGCCATAATTACGCCAGGGCTATACGTTTTATCTACCACAATAGACAGCATCGGCCAGGCGAGGATAATCGCGGAGATATTCAATATTATATACGGCAGCCGACGACCGTATTTATCGGACAACCACCCCAAGAGTGGGATAGTGATAAAACCAATTACGGAACTTATCATTAACGCATCGGTTGGGATAGATTTGTTAAATAATAACGTCTGAACTAAATATCCGGCAAGGAAGGTTTGAATAAGCCCGGAATTCCCCGCCTGCCCAAAACGTAAACCGGTGGCCAGCCAGAAAGATTTGCTGGTAAACATCGCGCCCAATGTATTTTCTGACGCAGGCGTTAACGCTGGCGATTTTTCGCCTTCGCTTACTTTTTCGAATACCGGGCTTTCTTTCAGATTCATTCGCAGCCAGATCGCGAATATCATAACAACGACGCTCGCCAGGAAAGGAATACGCCATCCCCAGGCGATCAGTTGTTCGCGTTCAAGCGCAAAGAACATCACCGCCCAGATCGCCGTCGCGCTCAACGTACCGCAGTTGGTGCCCATCGCGACCAGCGAGGAAATGATGCCACGCTTTCCTTTCGGCGCATACTCGGCCAGCATGGTACCCGCGCCGGAAATTTCCGCCCCGGCGCCCAGCCCCTGTATAATTCGCAATGTTACCAGTAATACTGGCGCAAAAATGCCGATTTGCGCATACGTCGGCAGTACGCCAATCAGCGTGGTGCAGATCCCCATCATGGTGATAGTAATAAACAATACTTTTTTTCGTCCGATGCGGTCGCCCATTTTACCAAAAACAAAGGCGCCGATAATTCTGGCTATATAACCTGCACCATAGGTGCCCATTGCCAGAATAAGCGCCATCGCGGCAGACTGTTCCGGGAAAAATATCTCATGGAAGACCAGAGCCGCGCCTAGTGAATATAACTGAAAATCCATAAATTCAAGCGCGGTGCCTAACCAGCCAGATACGGCAGCGCGCACTAAATCCTGAGTCGATCGTTCATGTTTTATTTGTGTCATATAGGCAATCTCTAAGAGGTAAGATGCGTACCACTTACTCGCAATTATTTATATTATTTCGCAAACGTGAGTAAGACTTTGCAGCATTGACGCTGGTCTTTCTCGAAAAGCTCAATCGCGTCGGTGACATGTTGATAATCAAATGTATGCGTTATCAGCTTATCCGGATCAATAAGCCCTTTATTCAGCCAGTCAATCACGACCGGGAATTTATTGGCATTAAGACGCGATGAATAAATAGCCAGCTCTTTTCCGGTAATACCCTGCTGTACAATCTCACACGGGTCGCTGGAAAATCCCATCAGGACAATGCGTGCCGCAGGCGATGCAAGGGTAATCGCCTCTTGCAGGATAGCGGGATGACAGGCGGCATCGACAATCAAGGTCGGTTTTAGCGCCTTCTGCTGTAGAAATTCCGCCAGTGAATGTTGACCATTATTGAGGGTCCAGTCAGCGCCGCTCTGCTTCGCCATCGCTAAACGTTCTTCAATGCGATCAACGACTATGACGGTTTTAACCTGATAAACCCCTTTCAGCGCCTGTACGGTCGTCAGTCCCATCGGGCCTGCGCCATAGATAAGCGCCACGTCCTGTTCGGTTGGATTCACCTGCCCCGTCACATTTGCCGCAATGGTAAACGGCTCAACCATGACGGCATGATGGTCTGCGATGTTGTCCGGTATGCGATAAGCATTACGGGCCGGCGCCACCGCATACTCGCTGAAACCGCCGTCACGATGCACGCCCAGCACCACCAGCGAAGTACACACATTGGGTTTACCGACTGAACAAGGGTAACAATGCCCGCAACTGATCACCGGATCGACGGATACCCGTTCTCCTATCCGGTCGCGATTGACGTTGTCGCCTACCGCGTCGATGACACCGAAAAATTCATGGCCTATGACACGGGGATATTTTGCAAAGGGATTATGTCCCCGATAAATATGACTGTCGGAACCGCAGATACCCGCCAGTTTCACTTTAATACGAACTTCACCCGGCGCAGGCTGCGGAAGCGCGCGCGTTTCGATAGTTAATGTATTCGGTTTTTCGATTACGATGCTTTTCATTTTTCGCTCCTTACCAGTTCCACAGTGTGCCGTCTTCCAGGCGGGCCACCGGCAAATAGGCTGGATCGTACGGATATTTCGCCGCCAGTTTTTCATCGAACTCAATGCCCAGTCCTGGCTTGTCGCCCGGATGCATATAGCCGCCCTCGAACGTCCAGTTATGCGGGAAAACCTCCAGCATCTGTTCGGAGTAGCCCATAAACTCCTGCACACCAAAGTTAGGCACCCACAGGTCGAAATGTAATGCAGCGGCCATACAAACCGGCGACAGATCGGACGGCCCATGCGAACCGGTACGCACCTGGTAGAGCGAGGCAAAATCGGCAATGCGGCGCATCCCGGTAATACCACCGGCATGGGTAAGCGTGGTGCGGATATAGTCAATCAATTGCTCTTCAATGAGCTGTTTGCAATCCCAGATACTGTTAAAGACTTCGCCTACCGCAATCGGCGTGACCGTATGCTGGCGGATCAGGCGGAAGCACGCCTGATTTTCAGCCGGCGTCGGGTCTTCCATCCAGAACAAACGATAGTCTTCAATACATTTGCCAAAGCGGGCAGCCTCAATAGGGGTCAGCCGGTGATGCATATCGTGCAGAAGATGTTCATTAAAACCGAACGTATTACGCACGGCGTCAAACAGCTTTGGCGTAAAATCGAGATACTTTTCCGTTGACCACAATTGTTCTTCCGGCCACTGACCTTTTGTCGCGGGCTCATAGGCCAGCCCCTTGCCTTTCGCCATGCCGTAGGTGGTTTTCATCCCCGGAACGCCGCACTGCACGCGGATTGCTTTGAACCCTTGCTCTTTATGACGCGCGTAGTCTTCCAGCACATCGTCGATGGTGTGGCCTGTGGTATGGCAATACACCATGACGCCTTCACGCGAAGCGCCGCCGAGTAACTGATACAACGGCATATTGGCGGCTTTGGCTTTAATATCCCATAGCGCCATATCAACCGCGGAAATGGCGGACATGGTGACAGGGCCACGGCGCCAGTACGCGCCTTTGTAGAAGAACTGCCAGATATCTTCGATGCGGCGAGCATCCCGCCCGATGAGCTGTGGGCACAGGTGATCGGTAAGGTACGAGGCCACCGGGAGCTCGCGTCCGTTCAGGGTGGCATCCCCCAGACCGGTGATCCCGTCTTCCGTGGTTATCTTTAAGGTGACGAAGTTACGCCCTGGACACGTAACAAAAACTTCAGCCCCTACAATCTTCATTTTTATTCCTTACATCGCATTATGGGATGCAGGAAATTTACCCAACTGAGCTACTACCATACAAGTATATTGATGTAAAAAGCGCTGCCAGATCACAAAATGTTCTGGTCGCGCGGCAATGTTACGTACGTCCCCATCCGACGACGATAATCAGCATTCCACACAGCGCGATCAGCGCGCCGCACCAGTCATAAACCGTGAGCCGGACGCCATCGACAACACGTAACCACAGGAGCGCAGTACAGACATATACCCCGCCGTAAGCCGCATAAACCCGCCCACTCGCCGCCGGATGCAAGGTCAAAAGCCAGACGAATAACGCGAGTGACGCGGCGGCGGGCAGAAGCCACCACACGCTGGCGCCGCGCTTAAGCCATAGCCAGGGAAGAAAACATCCAATGATTTCACAGAGGGCGGTGACAAAGAAAAGCAGAGTCGTCTTTAGCATGAGATTCATTTGGTTACGAAATGATAAGTGATAATACAACAGAATATCGTTACGGTTATCCGGCCATTCTTGTGTATATGCCAGGCATAAGGATTGGTGTAGAATTTACAGGTGGTTTACCGCTTTTTCCCCTCTAATGAAAGGATGTTGTGATGAACAATACGCTGAGCAAACGCCTGTGCCTGACGGCAATGCTTACGTTGGCGGCCGTTGTATATACTACTTCCGCATTCGCTGAAACCAGTAAACTGGTGATTGAATCGGGAGATAGCGCACAAAGTCGTCAGGAAGCGGCGATGGAAAAGGAACAATGGAACGACACTCGCAGTCTGCGTCAGAAAGTGAATACCCGCGCAGAAAAAGAGTGGGACAAAGCCGATGCCGCCTTTGATAACCGAGATAAATGCGAGCAAAGCGCCAACATCAACGCCTATTGGGAACCCAATACGCTGCGGTGTCTGGATCGTCGTACAGGTCGCGTTATTACGCCCTGATGCAGGATAACTAAAAGGAAGTGTAAGGATACAGTATGACAAGTGACTACAAGGTCAGACTGCGCCCGCTTGAGCGTGAAGATTTACGATTTGTCCACCAGCTTGATAATAATGCCAGCGTTATGCGTTACTGGTTTGAAGAGCCGTATGAGGCTTTTGTCGAACTGTCGGATCTCTACGACAAACACATCCACGACCAAAGCGAACGGCGCTTTGTCGTCGAATGCGATGGTGAAAACGCCGGGCTGGTGGAACTGGTGGAAATTAACCATGTGCATCGGCGGGCGGAATTTCAGATTATTATCTCGCCGGAGTACCAGGGAAAAGGCCTGGCGTCACGCGCGGCCAAACTGGCGATGGATTACGGATTTACCGTACTCAATCTCTATAAATTGTATTTGATCGTCGATAAAGAGAATGAAAAAGCGATTCACATCTACCGTAAACTCGGGTTTAGAGTAGAAGGCGAGCTGATTCATGAGTTCTTCATTAACGGCGAATACCGTAACACCATCCGCATGTGTATCTTCCAGCAGCAGTATCTGGATGAACATAAAACGTCCGGTTCTACGCTCCTGAAACCCACCGCGCAGTAAACGCGGCGCGGTAGTCACGGAGAATCGCACCGCGCCCGGTTTAGTAGTAATCGATACGATTTTTAATGGTGTAATGGTGGGACACTGCCGGCTTAACGCTCTCATCGACGATAACAAGCCGGCAGTCAACAGGGTTCGCGTACGCATCATATTCGCAGCTCTGTGTGACGTTGCCGACCTGTCGATCATCCACCCGGCTGACTGCCGTGTAATCCAGCTTTTTACGCGGGTCCGCGGAGGGTTTTGCCGTCACCGAGAGCGTATTCTGCGAGTTTATGGTTGTCTTACCTAGCGGATAGCCTTCGCTATCATAGCGGTACTCGACTTTCATCTCTTTGCCCGTCGCCGATACCACAAAACCGTTGTCGTCCGTTTCCCAGGTCACGCCCGCCGAAGGCAACGCCGCCAGCTGGCACTTCCCCTGTAACTGCACCTTTTTTTCCAGCGTCTGAGCATCCCGGTAATAATTGGCATCCAGCACGAGCGCCAGCCCCGTATTATTCTCCAGATCGTGTAACTCAAGCGTATCAAAACAGCCTTCCTGTGAAAGCGTACCGGTGACCTGCTTCGCCACTTCGCCATTCTCACTCATCAATGTCTGGCTGAAATCCTTTACCGGACCACGTAATGGATCAAAATCAAATTCGTTCGAAAAACTGGCCATTTCCGGCGTAAAAGACTCAAGGGATTTCGGGTTATCACAACCTGCCAGTATCATGCATAATAACGTCAGTAAAAGGGGTTTCTTCACGCGTGTCACCAGGATGAAAAGATATTTATCATCATATTAGCAAATACAGTTATTTACACGAAAAATGCTAAGCTTAGAACATCGTCATTAATCACAGGAGTTCATGATGAAAATCGCAACTGCAATAGCCGCTCTGGCGTTAGTCAGCGCCCCCTCGCTGGTGATGGCGGCACCGGGATCGTGCGAGAGAGTAAAAAGCGATATTGAACAACGTATCATCAATAACGGCGTGCCAGCGGATAATTTTACGCTCACTATCGTTCCTAACGACCAGGCCGATCAGCCGGACTCACAGGTGGTGGGCCATTGCGCGAACGACACGCATAAAATTCTTTATACCCGCACCAGCAGCGGCAATGCGCCAGCCAATACCTCTCCCGCTCAGGACGGTTCATCCGCCGAACCGCAATAACCTCCTCCTGCCCTCCGGGTCCGGAGGGTAACGCTCTTTGACATGGATTAATAATCCTTACTCCCAAAGGGGTAAACTCATTACATCATTAGCATGTTAATAATTTCGTTATAGTTATCAATATATAGCGAAATAATAACGACAATGGAGTGAGTGATGCCCGGAGAAAAGCAACAAACAGGCGTTAGCCGCAGGACGTTAGTGAAATCAGCGGCGCTTGGCTCACTGGCGCTGGCTGCCGGAGGCGTATCTTTACCGTTTGGGATGCGTACCGCGGCCGCGGCGGTGCAGCAGGCCATGCGCAACGAAGAAGATAAAATCGTCTGGGGCGCCTGTTCGGTCAACTGCGGCAGTCGCTGCGCCCTGCGTCTGCATGTAAAAGATAATGAAGTCTGGTGGGTTGAAACTGATAACACTGGCGACGATGTCTACGGCAATCATCAGGTTCGCGCCTGCCTGCGGGGCCGTTCAATCCGTCGGCGTATTAACCATCCGGATCGCCTTAACTATCCCATGAAACGCGTTGGCCGCCGCGGCGAAGGCAAATTTGAACGCATTAGCTGGCAGGAAGCGCTGGACACCATTAGCGCCAGCCTGAAAAAGACCGTAGAGACCTACGGCAATGAAGCCGTTTATATCCACTATTCATCCGGCATCGTAGGCGGCAACATAACCCGCTCGTCGCCTGCCGCCTCGCCGGTGAAGCGTTTGATGAACTGCTACGGCGGTTCGTTGAATCAATACGGCTCATACAGTACCGCGCAAATTTCTTGCGCCATGCCCTACACCTATGGTTCCAACGACGGCAACAGCACATCTGATATCGAAAACAGTAAACTGGTGGTCATGTTCGGCAATAATCCGGCTGAAACACGCATGAGCGGCGGCGGCATTACCTGGTTTCTGGAGCAAGCGCGTGAACGCTCAAATGCGCGCATGATCGTGATAGATCCGCGCTATACCGATACCGCTGCCGGACGTGAAGACGAGTGGATACCTATTCGCCCCGGCACCGACGCCGCGCTGGTGGCGGGAATTGCCTGGGTATTGATTAACGAAAATCTCGTTGACCAGCCTTTTCTCGACAACTATTGCATCGGCTACGATGAAAAGACCCTTCCGGCTGACGCGCCCCCCAATGGCCATTATAAGGCTTATATTTTGGGCCAGGGCGAGGACGGTATCGCCAAAACGCCGCAGTGGGCGTCACACATTACCGGCATCCCCGCCGATCGGATTATCAAACTGGCGCGCGAGATAGGTAGCGTCAAGCCGGCCTACATCTGTCAGGGTTGGGGACCGCAGCGTCAGGCGAACGGCGAACAAACCGCTCGCGCCATCGCCATGTTACCGATTCTGACCGGCAACGTCGGCATTCATGGCGGTAATAGCGGCGCACGCGAATCCACTTACACCATTACCATTGAACGTCTGCCGGTCCTGGAGAATCCCGTTAAAACCGCCATCTCCTGCTTTAGCTGGACGGACGCCATTGCGCGCGGCCCGGAAATGACCGCCCTGCGCGACGGCGTACGCGGCAAAGATAAGCTGGATGTCCCGATCAAATTTCTATGGAACTACGCTGGCAACACCCTGATTAATCAGCATTCGGATATTAATAAAACCCATGAAATTCTTCAGGATGAAGCAAAATGCGAAATGATTGTGGTCATCGACAATTTTATGACCTCTTCCGCGAAGTACGCCGATATTTTACTGCCGGATCTCATGACCGTCGAACAGGAAGATATCATCCCCAATGATTACGCCGGCAATATGGGATATCTGATTTTTATCCAACCGGCGACGACGCCTAAGTTTGAACGCAAGCCCATCTACTGGGTACTCAGCGAAATCGCCAGACGCCTCGGCGACGATGTGTATCAGCGGTTTACCGAAGGCCGTACCCAGGCGCAATGGCTGCAATATCTGTACGCCAAAATGCAGGCAAGAGATCCGGCATTGCCCGCGTATGACGATCTAAAAAAAATGGGCATCTATAAACGTAAAGATCCCAACGGCCATTTTGTCGCCTATAAAAAATTTCGTGAAGATCCGCAGGCCAATCCGTTAAAAACGCCGTCCGGTAAAATCGAAATCTACTCAAGCAAACTCGCTCACATCGCCAGTACCTGGGAGCTGGCGGAAGGCGACGTGATAAGCCCACTGCCGATTTATACCCCTACTTTTGAAGGATGGGACGATCCGAAACGGAGCACCTTCCCGCTACAGCTGTTTGGCTTTCACTATAAATCCCGTACCCATTCAAGCTACGGCAATATTGATGTTCTGCAGGCCGCCTGTCGCCAGGAGGTGTGGATAAATCCGCTCGATGCGCAAAAACGCGGTATCGCGAATGGCGACAGGGTTCGCGTCTTTAACGATCGTGGAGAGGTGCGTCTACCCGCCAAAGTCACGCCGCGTATTCTGCCGGGCGTCAGCGCGATGGGTCAGGGCGCATGGCATAATGCGGATATGGCTGGCGATAAAATTGACCACGGCGCCTGCATCAATACGCTCACGACGCTGCGTCCTTCCCCCCTGGCAAAAGGGAATCCTCAACATACAAATCTGGTGGAAATCGAAAAAATCTAAGCCGCCTGCTCCGGGACGTTTTTACGCGCCCGGAGCTCCCCGTTTTGCGAACACAACGACATTTAAAACTCTTTTTGGATGAGCATAGTGAGCTGTTATGAAAATCACCAACCCTGAGGCATTAATGGCGGCCAGTATCAGCCGACGAAGCCTGGTAAAAACCTCCGCTATCGGTAGCCTTGCGCTTGCCAGTAGCGCTTTCACCCTTCCATTCTCCCGCATCGCCCACGCCGCAGCAGGCCTCGCATCTGGCAATGTGGCAGAAAAAGCGGTCTGGAGTTCATGTACCGTTAACTGCGGCAGCCGCTGTCTGCTACGCCTGCACGTAAAAGATGACACCGTATATTGGGTTGAGTCGGATACCACGGGCAACGATGAATATGGCAACCATCAGGTACGCGCCTGCCTGCGCGGTCGTTCTATTCGTCGCCGGATGAATCATCCCGATCGCCTGAAATATCCGATGAAACGCGTTGGTAAACGAGGAGAAGGCAAATTCGAACGTATCAGTTGGGATGAAGCGTTGGATACCATCGGCGATAACCTGAAACGTATCCTCAAGGACTACGGCAACGAAGCGGTACATGTCCTTTACGGTACCGGCGTGGACGGCGGCAATATTACCAATTCTAACGTACCGTATCGCCTGATGAACGCCTGCGGCGGCTATCTCAGCCGTTACGGTAGCTACAGCACCGCCCAAATCAGCGCGGCCATGAGCTATATGTTCGGCGGCAACGACGGCAACAGTCCGGATGATATCGCCAATACAAAACTGGTGGTGATGTTTGGCAATAACCCCGCGGAAACACGTATGAGCGGCGGCGGCGTGACATACTATGTCGAACAGGCGCGCGAACGCTCCAACGCCCGGATGATCGTGATTGACCCGCGTTATAACGACACTGCCGCCGGCCGCGAAGACGAGTGGCTGCCGATTCGCCCAGGTACCGATGGCGCGCTGGCGGCGGCAATCGCCTGGGTGCTGATTACCGAAGATCTTATTGATAAACCGTTTCTGGATAAATACTGCATCGGCTACGACGAAACTACTCTGCCCGCCTCGGCCCCGCGTAACGCGCACTATAAAGCCTATATTTTGGGTCAGGGCGAAGACGGTATTGCTAAAACGCCGCAATGGGCCGCGCAGATTACCAGTATTCCGGCGGAAAAAATCATTCAACTGGCGCGGGAAATCGGCTCGGCGAAACCGGCTTACATTTGCCAGGGCTGGGGACCGCAACGCCACTCTAACGGGGAGCAGACCGCACGCGCAATCGCCATGCTGTCTGTACTCACCGGTAACGTCGGCATAAATGGCGGTAATTCCGGCGTGCGCGAAGGCACCTGGGATCTGGGCGTCGAATGGTTTTCTATGCTGGAGAACCCGGTAAAAACCCAGATTTCGGTCTTTACCTGGACCGACGCTATCGATCATGGCGCGGAAATGACCGCCACGCGCGACGGCGTGCGGGGAAAAGACAAGCTCGACGTGCCGATCAAATTTTTGTGGTGCTACGCCAGTAATACGCTGATCAATCAGCATGGCGACATCGCCCACACCCACGAGGTGCTTCAGGACGACAGTAAATGTGAAATGATCGTCGGCATCGAGCACTTTATGACCGCGTCGGCAAAATATTGCGACATTCTGCTGCCTGATTTAATGCCGACCGAGCAGGAAGATCTGATTTCCCACGAATCCGCAGGCAATATGGGCTATGTCATTCTTGGTCAGCCCGCCACCTCGCCGAAATTTGAAAGAAAGCCCATTTACTGGACGCTCAGTGAAGTGGCTAAACGGCTTGGTCCGGACGTATACCAGACCTTCACAGAAGGCCGCACGCAGCATGAGTGGGTCAAATACCTGCACGCAAAAACCAAAGCGCGTAACCCGGAAATGCCGGATTACGAAGAGATGAAACAGACAGGGATTTTCAAGAAAAAATGCCCGGAGGAGCACTACGTCGCTTTCCGCGCCTTCCGCGAAGACCCTGCCGCCAACCCACTGAAAACGCCGTCCGGTAAAATCGAAATCTATTCCGAGCGTCTGGCAACCCTCGCCGACACATGGGAGCTGAAGAAAGATGAGATTATCCATCCTTTACCCGCCTATACGCCAGGCTTTGACGGTTGGGACGATCCGCTTCGTCAGCGCTACCCGCTACAGCTAACCGGCTTCCACTATAAAGCGCGTACCCACTCCAGCTACGGCAATATCGACGTCCTGCAACAGGCATGTCCGCAGGAGATCTGGATCAACCCGATTGATGCGCAAGCACGCGGCATTCAGCACGGCGACACCGTGCGGGTCTTTAACCAGAACGGAGAGATGCTCATTCCGGCAAAAGTCACGCCGCGCATATTGCCTGGCGTCACCGCTATCGGCCAGGGCGCCTGGTTAAATGCCGACATGTTTGGCGACAAAATCGATCGCGGCGGCTCCATTAACATTCTGACGTCGCACCGGCCTTCCCCACTGGCGAAAGGTAATCCGTCACACAGTAATCTTGTTCAGGTTGAAAAGGCGTAAGGAGTAACCGATGACAACCCAGTATGGATTTTTTATTGATTCCAGTTGTTGCACCGGTTGCAAAACCTGCGAACTGGCCTGCAAGGACTACAAAGATCTCACTCCCGACGTCAGTTTCCGGCGGATATATGAATACGCAGGCGGCGACTGGCAGGAAGATAACGGCGTCTGGCACCAGAACGTCTTTGCCTACTATCTCTCCATTTCGTGCAACCACTGCGAAGACCCGGCCTGTACCAAAGTCTGCCCGAGCGGCGCGATGCACAAGCGCGATGACGGTTTTGTGGTGGTGAATGAAGAGGTCTGTATCGGTTGCCGCTATTGCCACATGGCCTGCCCGTACGGCGCGCCGCAGTACAACGCGGCCAAAGGTCATATGACCAAGTGCGATGGCTGTTATGACCGGGTGGCGGAAGGCAAGAAACCGATTTGCGTGGAGTCCTGCCCGCTGCGGGCGCTGGATTTTGGCCCGATAGACGAACTGCGTAAAAAACACGGTGAGCTGGCTGCCGTCGCGCCGCTGCCGCGCGCGCATTTCACGAAGCCGAATATTGTGATTAAACCCAACGCCAACAGCCGCCCGACCGGGGACACCACCGGTTATCTGGCCAATCCGAAGGAGGTATAAGATGGGAAGTGGATGGCATGAATGGCCGTTGATGATCTTCACGGTCTTTGGTCAGTGCGTGGTCGGCGCGTTAATCGTTAGCGGACTGGGCTGGCTGACGGCAAAAGACGATACCATCGCCCGTCAGCGCATCGTGCGCAGCATGTTTTTTCTGTGGCTGGTGATGGGACTGGGATTCCTCGCGTCGATTATGCATCTCGGCTCGCCGATGCGCGCGTTTAACTCGCTTAACCGCGTAGGCGCTTCCGCTCTGAGTAATGAAATCGCCGCAGGATCGGTGTTCTTTGCCGTAGGCGGCATCTGGTGGCTGGTGGCGGTACTCGGTAAAATGCCCCCGGCGCTGGGTAAAGTGTGGCTGCTGGTCAGTATGGCGCTCGGCGTTGCATTCATCTGGGCAATGACGCTCGTTTATCAGATAGATACCGTGCCAACCTGGTATAATGGCTACACCACGCTGGCCTTTTTCCTCACGGCATTCCTGTGCGGCCCGGTGTTTGCGGCGTTACTGCTACGCATCGCGCGCGTCCCATTTTGCAGCGTGACGTTTGCCAGTATTAGCGGCCTGGCGTTGGTGGTGTGCGTGGCGGTCATCGTACTACAAGGGCTGTCTCTCTCAACCATTCACAGTTCCGTGCAACAGGCCAGCCATCTCGCACCGGATTACGGTATGCTACAGGTCTGGCGCATTGTCTTGCTTGCTGCCGGATTAGGCTGCTGGCTATGTCCGCTAATCCGTCGCCGCGAACCGCATACCGTTGGTTTGCTGCTCGGTGTCGTGCTGGTGCTGGCAGGCGAAATTATTGGCCGCGGACTTTTTTATGGCCTGCATATGACCATAGGTATGGCCGTCGCAGGTTAATTTATGCGTGCGGGGCGACCCGCACCTTTCGGGATTGTTTGAATGACCACTTTTTTACAACGTGATGATTTTGCAGTAACGGCGCGTGTTCTCGGCGCGTTGTTTTATTATTCGCCGGAAAGCCACGAAACCGCTCCTCTGGTTCAGGCGCTATTAACCGACGACTGGCAGGCGCAGTGGCCGCTTGATGCCGAGGCGCTTGCGCCTGTGGCGGCTATGTTTAAGACCCACAGCGAAGAGTCGTTGCCACAGGCCTGGCAGCGTCTGTTTATCGGCCCTTACGCTCTGCCGTCTCCGCCGTGGGGTTCCGTCTGGCTGGATCGTGAGAGCGTATTATTTGGCGATTCTACATTGGCGCTACGTCAGTGGATGCGCGAAAACGGGATTCAGTTTGAAATGCAACAAAACGAGCCAGAAGATCATTTTGGGTCGCTGTTGCTGCTGGCGGCCTGGCTTGCCGAGAATGATCGTCATCATGAATGCGAACAACTCCTGGCCTGGCATCTGTTTCCGTGGTCGTCCCGCTTTCTGGACGTATTTATCGATCATGCCGGGCATCCGTTTTATCAGGCGTTGGGGCAACTGGCGCGTCTGACGCTGGCGCAATGGCAAGCTCAACTCATTATTCCCGTCGCTGTAAAACCGTTATTCCGTTAATCCCCACAAAAGGCAGGATTTTACCTGCCTTTTCTCCCATTGCGGCCTATTTTTATCTACAAAAAGTGACAACGTCACACTACGTTTCTATTTTTAAGATAATTCTTTATCGTGAATGTTCACGCGAAGCCGCATAAGGGCAAAACATAATTGTTAATAGATGTTTAACAGTGTTAAACATCACGCTCCGCTGGAATCCTTCCCAACCTGTTGCTATAGCTCAAAGTACCCTGCCGGAACATGGCATAACAACACGCGACTCTTAACGTCGCCATAACACATGCAAACAGGGAGACACACCGCAATGCACACCCTCACCCTAAAACGCGTACTTGGGTTCACTATCGTCATTTTGCTGTTACTGGCGCTGTTTATCTGGGGAATCGGTCTGGAGACGCTGAAAGCGCGTCAGGTCGATCTGCTGTATCTCGGACAACGGCATTTGATGCTGGTCTTTACGTCCATGTTTTTTGCTTTACTGGTCGGTATCCCGAGTGGGATTTTACTCAGCCGACCTGCGGCAAAAGGATTTGCTGAATATGTCATGCAAATCTTTAATGTTGGTAATACCTTGCCGCCGCTGGCCGTTCTGGCCTTAGCGATGGTGATTATCGGGATCGGCGATACGCCCGCCATTGTCGCGCTATTTCTGGCCTCCCTTCTGCCTATCGTCCGCAATACCTATGCAGGCCTCTGTTCCGTCCCCGCCTCACTGATTGAAGCGGCGAACGGGATTGGGATGACAAAATGGCAGCGGCTTCGCCAGGTAGAGCTACCTAATGCGTGGCCAGTGATGCTGTCCGGTATTCGCATCGCGACCGCCATCAATGTCGGCACCGCGCCGCTGGCCTTTCTGATCGGCGCCAGCAGCTACGGCGAGCTGATTTTCCCGGGGATTTATCTCAACGATTTTCCGACGTTGATCCTCGGCGCAACGGCCACGGCATTATTCGCGCTGATTCTTGACACTCTGCTTGCCTGGTTTGGGCGACGCCTTAGCCCTCATACCGTCTGAACGCATAAATAACAATAAGGAGCGTTAAATGAGATTCAAAAAACACCTGTTGGGATGGCTTGCCGCAACGCTGTTGTTCAGTAGCCAGACGCAGGCCGCGCCGCTGGTTCTCGCCACCAAAAGCTTTACCGAACAGCATATTCTTTCCGCTATGACCGTTCAGTATTTGCAGAAGAAAGGCTTTCAGGTTCAGCCGCAAACCAATATCGCCGCGGTGATTTCACGTAATGCGATGGTGAATAAACAAATTGATATTACCTGGGAATACACCGGTACATCGCTGATTATTTTCAACCGTATCGATAAGCGCATGAGTCCACAGGAAACCTACGACACGGTAAAACGCCTGGATGCGAAGCTGGGCCTGGTATGGCTCAAACCGGCTGACATGAACAATACTTACGCGTTCGCGATGCAGCGCAAACGCGCCGAGTCGGAAAATATCACCACCATCTCGCAAATGGTGGCAAAAATCGAACAGGTCCGGCAGAACGATCCTGACCACAACTGGATGCTCGGCCTCGATCTGGAATTTGCCGGGCGCAGCGACGGGATGAAGCCCCTTCAGCAAGCCTACCAGATGCAGCTCGATCGCCCGCAAATACGACAGATGGACCCAGGGCTGGTCTATAACGCCGTTCGGGATGGGCTGGTTGACGCCGGGCTGGTCTATACCACCGACGGACGGGTGAAAGGGTTTGATCTGAAAGTGCTGGAAGATGATAAAGGCTTCTTTCCAAGTTACGCTGTCACACCCGTGGTGCGTAAAGAGGTGCTGGAAGCCAATC
This sequence comes from Salmonella sp. A29-2, assembly GCF_020150755.1. NCBI lineage: Bacteria > Pseudomonadati > Pseudomonadota > Gammaproteobacteria > Enterobacterales > Enterobacteriaceae > Salmonella > Salmonella sp. A29-2. The sequence goes on from NZ_CP083731.1 coordinate 2,464,368, forward strand.
CTGGCCTTGATGACGCCTTAAACACCCTTTCCGGCCTGCTCAATAACGATGTGATATCGACTCTAAACGCCCAGGTCGATATCGAGCATCGCACGCCGCAACAGGTAGCCCATCAATTTTTGCAGGACAAAGGTCTGCTGTAAGGAGCGCCTATGGATACGATACATTATATGCTGGATAACGCAGGCTATCTCGCCAGCCTTACCTTTCAGCATCTCTGGCTGGTCGCGCTGGCCGTCGGTCTGGCGATTATCATCGGCGTACCGTTAGGCGTTTTGATTGTACGCCACAAATGGCTGGCAACGCCGGTATTGGGCGCCGCCACGCTACTTCTTACCATTCCGTCTATCGCGCTGTTTGGATTAATGATCCCGCTCTTTTCGCTGATCGGGCATGGTATTGGCGTTCTGCCCGCTGTGACGGCCGTTTTTCTCTACTCTTTACTGCCGATTGTCCGTAATACCCATACTGCGCTTGATAGTTTGCCGCCCGGTCTGCGTGAAGCGGGACGCGGCATCGGTATGACTTTCTGGCAACGGCTGCGCTGGGTCGAAATCCCAATGGCCCTACCGGTTATTTTCGGGGGTATCCGCACCGCGGTAGTGATGAATATCGGCGTAATGGCGATTGCCGCGGTGATCGGCGCCGGCGGTCTGGGACTGCTACTGTTAAACGGCATTAGCGGCAGCGATATTCGCATGTTAATTGCCGGCGCGCTGATGATCTGTCTACTGGCAATTGTACTTGACTGGCTGTTGCATCGTCTGCAAGTCGTACTGACACCTAAGGGGATACGATAATGATAAAACTGGAAAATCTCACCAAACAATTTGTACAGAAAAAGGGTCAGCCGCTAAAAGCCGTCGACAACGTCAACCTGAACGTGCCGGAAGGCGAAATGTGCGTCTTACTCGGTCCCTCCGGCTGCGGCAAAACCACCACGTTAAAGATGATCAACCGGCTGATCGCGCCCAGCAGCGGTAATATTCTTATCAACGGCGAGAATACCAACGATATGGATACGGTAACGCTACGCCGCAATATTGGGTATGTTATCCAACAAATCGGCCTGTTTCCTAATATGACGATTGAAGAAAATATTACCGTTGTGCCGCGCATGTTGGGTTGGGACAAAGCACGCTGCAAGCAACGCGCCGAAGAGTTGATGGACATGGTGGCGCTGGATGCCAGAAAATTTCTGCATCGCTATCCAAAGGAGATGTCCGGGGGACAGCAGCAGCGCATTGGCGTGATCCGCGCTCTGGCCGCCGATCCGCCGGTACTGCTGATGGATGAGCCCTTCGGCGCGGTGGACCCCATTAACCGCGAAGTGATCCAGAACCAGTTTCTGGATATGCAGCGTAAGCTAAAAAAGACTGTGATGCTGGTCAGCCATGATATCGACGAAGCGCTAAAACTCGGCGACCGTATCGCCGTGTTCCGTCAGGGGCGAATTGTACAGTGCGCCAGTCCTGATGAACTGCTGGCCAAACCGGCTAACGAGTTTGTCGGGTCGTTTGTCGGTCAGGACAGAACGTTAAAGCGTTTGCTGCTGGTCTCCGCAGGCGATGTGACCGACCAACAGCCAACCATTACCGCGCGGCCTTCCACGCCGTTAAGCGAGGCGTTCGGCATTATGGATGATCACGATATTCGCGCCATTACCGTCATTGACAACGACGGTAAGCCACTGGGATTTGTGAAGCGCCGGGAAGCGCGGAACGCCAGCGGAATCTGCGCCGATATCACCCATCCTTTCCGTATTACGGGCAAAGCGGAAGATAACCTGCGTATTGTGCTGTCCAGATTGTACGAAAGTAATACCAGCTGGATGCCGATCGTTGATGAAGACGGACGCTATAACGGTGAAATCTCTCAGGATTACATCGCCGATTATCTCAGCTCAGGCCGCACGCGTCGGGCGCTAAATATTCACGAAAACAGCTAACGCTACCGCCGGATGGCCTCTCGCTATCCGGCAATATCATTATTGTACGCAATATTATATCGCACATAGTGCTTTTGCGTCTGACGCCATTTCCCCGCAGAATAGGCTATCCTGAAACTCCCTGTTTACCCGCTCATGCATCGTTTACACGCTTACCCGGATCTGCGCGCGATGTTTCGTCGCCTGCTGATCGCTACGCTCATCGGTATTCTCGCGGCGCTGGCTGTCGCCGCCTTCCGTCATGCGATGCAATTGCTGGAGTGGATTTTCCTGAGTAATGACACCGGCAGTCTGGTGAATGCGGCTGAGGGGCTTTCGCCCTGGCGACGGCTGATTACGCCAGCGCTTGGCGGCCTGGCCGCTGGTCTGTTGCTGTGGGGGTGGCAAAAAATGAACCAACAGCGCCCCCATGCGCCCACTGACTATATGGAAGCATTGCAAACCGACGGGCAATTTGACGTTGGCGCCAGTCTGGTGAAATCGCTGGCCTCGCTGCTGGTCGTGGTCAGCGGCAGCGCAATTGGTCGCGAAGGCGCAATGATCCTCCTCGCCGCGCTGGCGGCATCCAGCTTTGCCCGACGCTTCACGCCGCGTGAGGAATGGAAATTATGGATCGCCAGCGGCGCCGCTGCGGGCATGGCGGGCGCTTACCATGCGCCGCTGGCGGGCAGCCTGTTTATCGCGGAGATCCTGTTCGGTACCTTAATGCTGGCTTCCCTCGGCCCGGTTGTCGTTTCCGCCGTCGTCGCCCTGCTAACCACCCATGTATTAAACGGTAACGATTCACTACTCTATACCGTACATCTGACCGTTGATCTCCACGCGCGGGAGTACGTCATGATAGTCAGTACCGGCCTGGTCGCCGGTCTGTGCGGCCCATTGCTGATGTGGCTGATGACGGCCAGCCATAATAGTTTCTTACGTTTAAAACTGTCCCCGCCCTGGCAACTGGCGTTGGGCGGGCTTATTGTCGGATTACTGTCGTTACTCACGCCCACGGTATGGGGAAACGGCTATAGCGTCGTACAATCATTTCTGCTCTCCCCACCGCTATTCTCGCTGATTGGCGGAATTTTTGCGTGCAAAATCCTGGCGGTGCTCGCCAGCAGCGGGTCTGGCGCGCCGGGCGGCGTCTTTACGCCAACATTATTTGTCGGATTATCCATTGGAATGTTTCTGGGTCGGATATGGGGATTCTGGCTGCCAGGCTCGGATGAAATAGCGATTTTATTGGGGCTGGCGGGTATGGCGACGCTACTGGCGGCGACAACCCATGCGCCGATAATGTCCACCCTGATGATTTGTGAAATGACCGGCGAGTATCAGTTACTCCCCGGTCTGCTGATTGCCTGTGTAGTCGCGTCAGTGCTCTCGCGAACGTTACGCCATGATTCTATCTACCGCCAGCACGCTGCCGAGCATTGACAAACGAATATACTGCCCCAGCTCACGCTGCTCGGCGCGCGGCAGGTACGGTAACTCGCCAATCAGCGGCGCTGGCAGTTTTTTCCCAAGCACATCAATAATTTCAGCATAATGCGCCAGGCCAGGATTGATACGATTCGCCACCCAGCCAATTAAGGGCAGTCCATCATTAGCGACAGCTTGCGCAGTCAGTAGCGCATGATTAATGCACCCCTCCTGAATCCCTACCACCATCAATACCGGTAACTGTTCCTGTACCACCCATTCGGACAATGGGCGTAAATCATTCATCAAACTACGCCAGCCGCCAGTGCCCTCCACAACAACGTGGTCCACTTTATCGCTCAGGCTCGCCAGACCGTTGGACAGCAAGGTGTAATTTATAGGACAGCTATGCGCGACGCTGCTTTCTTCTTCGCTTAACGCGATCGGATTAATCGCCTCATACGGCAACTCCAGCGAAGAGACGCTTTGCAATACCAGAGCGTCTTTGTTGCGCATCCCTTCTGCAGTCTCTTTGCTCCCTTTAGCGACAGGTTTATACCCTGCAACGCTCTTACCACCCGACGCTAACGCTTGTAGTAATGCGCGGGAAACCACCGTCTTCCCAACAGAAGTGTCTGTACCTGTAATAAAGAAACGCTTCAGCATCACTAACTCCACCGTTATGCTTCGAAAATATAAGCCAGGAAAATAATACAGTGGAGAAAGTCTAAGATATGGCAAGGGCAATCAGCTTGAGTTAGCGCAAATTTTTGTACAACAGTTAAAAAATGTTAACCCTGTAATAGACGAATCAACAAAGAGCCGTTATACATCGCGTCTTTTACCAACGCCGCCCCGGCCATCGTGCCCTGGTTGGTAAACTGCGTGCTTTCCACTACCGTATTCCTACTGTAGGCGGGCAGCGCCTGCTGACGGATACTGTCAGCAATGGCCGGAAAAAGGATATCAGCCGCTTTACTTAGCGGCGAACCAATAAGAATTTTTTGCGGATTAAATAAATTCACCATGATAGCCAGAATGCGTCCGACATGCGCGCCAACGCCGCTAATAATATCTTTTGCTAATAGATCTCCCTGCATCGCCGCCTGACACAGTGAATCTACCGTTAACGGCTGGCCGTGCAACATTGAACTCATCGACTGATTAAGCCGAAGCTGCGTAAGTTCCAGCACGCTATCGACGCTGGCGATGGTCTCCAGACAGCCATGATTACCGCAATAACAGCGCTTACCATAAGGATCGACCTGGGTATGCCCAATCTCTACCAGACTGCTACTGCCCGCATGAAGCAAATGACCGTCGGTGATAACGCCCGCCCCCACATTATGATCAATCACCACCTGGATAACGTCGCGCGCGCCGCGTGAGGCGCCAAAAAGCGCCTCTGCCATCGTCCAGGCGCTAATATCATGCTGAATGTAAACCGGTACGCCAGTGTGCCGCTCCAGCGCATCTCCCAAAGGCATCTCTTTGACATCTTCGTAATACGGCATCCGGTGCACAACGCCGTTTTCGGTATCGATAATGCCCGGTAACGTAATGGCAATAGAGGTCAGACGCTCCAGTTTCTGCTGATGGCGGGTAAAAAACCGATCAACGTGCGTAATAATTCGCTCAAGCAACGGCGTGGCTTCGTTTAACGGCAGCGGCAAACACTCTTCTACCACCAGTTTGCTGCTAAGATCGCGCAGCGCAAGGAAAATTTCGCCACGGCTAATACGAATAGATAAATAGTGCCAGGCTTCCGTTTCCACCATCAGCCCGACGGCGGGACGTCCGCGACTGCCCGCCTCTTTAATTTCAAGTTCCTGAACCAAATGCGCTTCCAGCATTTCGCGAACAATTTTCGTAATACTGGCAGGCGCCAACTGCGCCAGACGAGACAGGTCAATTCGCGATACCGGTCCGAGCTGATCAATCAGGCGATACACTGCGCCAGCATTGGTCTGCTTAATTTGATCGATATGCCCAGGCTGACTATCAGCAACCACCGCTCACTCCCTTTATTTTCGCGCTCCGAAATAATCTGTGTGCTATGGTGAAACACTTCAATACTCGCCGTCAACTTTTTGCTTAGCCGTGTGATTAACTGCACATTTTCACCCTTTTTAGGCGTAATTAATCCCGTCGGGCAGCCAGTAATAGCAGTTGGCAAAACCGCTGTACGGCATGACTCTGTTCATGATGCTTTGGCCATACCAGCCACATTTCAGATACGGCGTCCTCTTCCGCCAGGGGAACCCAGCGCATCTCGCTCATCTGTACACGCTTAAAGGATGCCGGCAGAATCGAGACGCCCAGCCCCGCCGCCACCAGACCGATAATGGTCATTGCCTCGCCAACCTCCTGCGTGATGGTCGGCGACAGGTTATAGCGCCGCATCAGGCCGAGAATATCGTCGTAGAGGCCCGTCCCGACATGCGGATCGAAAAAAACGAAAGGTTCTTCCGCCAGTTCTGTCAGACTGACGACCGGCTTTTGCGCCAGCCGATGTTCGCGCGGGATCATGGCCATAAGCGGCTCATGCAAAATTACCTCACGATTAAGTGTGTCGGGCAGCGGCGTATTCCGCAGTAAGCCAATATCCAGTACGCCTTCGTTGAGCGGCGCGATTTGCTCACGCGTATTCATTTCACGCGTTTGCATATGCACTCCCGGATAGGACTGGCGGAACAGCGAAAAGGTATGCGATACCGCCCGAATAAAAGGCGCTGAAGACGTAAAGCCAATACGGATTTCACCCGCTTCGCCCTGATGCAACCGCTCGGCGCGAGCGGCGGCGTCGTTTACCAGACTCAGGATGTGTCGGCTATCCACCAGAAACTGTCGCCCGGCGGCGGTTAACGCTACGCTGCGGTTGGTCCGCGCCAGTAATCGCGCGCCGACCTGCTGCTCCAGAATTTGTATCTGCTGACTGAGCGGCGGCTGCGAGATATTGAGGCGCGCGGCGGCGCGACCAAAATGCAGCTCTTCTGCTACCGCCACAAAGTAACGTAAATGACGTAATTCGATATTCATATTTTTAACGTCTTATTTGAGACAATTAATATATTAGACAGAATATTTTGCTTTTTCTATGCTTTACATGTCGGTTATACCCGTCTCCTGTTGACGGAGATGTAAAGCAAGGATTTAACGTGAGTCGTACAACTATTCTCGATGACGCCACGGCGAGCGATATCGATGAACAACGCCATTCTCAGCCGGTTCAATTTATTAAACGCGGTACAGCGCCTTTCATGCGCGTCACGCTGGCCCTTTTTTCCGCGGGCCTGGCGACTTTCGCGCTCCTTTATTGCGTTCAGCCTATACTACCGGTACTTTCCCAGGAGTTTGGCGTCTCCCCCGCCAGCAGCAGCGTTTCACTTTCTATTTCTACCGCCATGCTGGCTATCGGCTTACTTTTTACCGGCCCGCTTTCTGATGCGATAGGCCGTAAACCGGTGATGGTCACCGCGTTGTTATTAGCTTCCTGCTGCACATTGTTATCAACCATGATGACCAGCTGGCATGGTATTCTGATTATGCGTGCGCTGATCGGTCTGTCGTTAAGCGGCGTCGCCGCGGTGGGAATGACCTACCTGAGTGAAGAAATCCATCCCAGCTTTGTCGCTTTCTCTATGGGGCTCTACATTAGCGGTAATTCCATCGGCGGAATGAGCGGACGTTTATTAAGCGGTGTCATGACCGACTTTTTTAACTGGCGCATCGCGCTGGCGGCCATCGGATGCTTTGCGCTGGCGTCCGCGCTGATGTTCTGGAAGATTTTACCCGCCTCGCAACATTTTCGTCCCACGTCACTACGGCCTAAAACGCTATTTATTAATTTCCGTCTCCACTGGCGCGATCGGGGGTTACCTCTGCTGTTTGCGGAAGGTTTTTTACTGATGGGCGCGTTCGTCACCCTGTTTAACTACATTGGCTATCGCCTGATGCTCTCCCCCTGGGAATTAAGCCAGGCCGTGGTCGGACTGTTATCCGTAGCCTATCTCACCGGCACATGGAGCTCGCCGAAAGCTGGCGCAATGACCTCACGCTATGGCCGGGGGCCGGTGATGCTGTTCTCTACCGCAGTAATGCTGGGCGGGCTTTTACTGACGCTTTTTACCTCGCTTTGGCTGATTTTTGCCGGGATGCTGCTTTTTTCCGCCGGCTTTTTCGCCGCGCACTCCGTGGCCAGTAGTTGGATTGGCCCGCGTGCGCGCCGGGCGAAGGGACAGGCCTCGTCACTTTATCTTTTCAGCTATTATCTGGGGTCCAGTATCGCCGGGACGCTAGGCGGCGTATTCTGGCATAGTTACGGCTGGAACGGCGTAGGCGGTTTTATCGCGCTAATGCTGGTGCTGGCCATCCTGGTCGGGACGCGGTTACATCACCGTCTTCACGCCTGAAAAGAAATAATCCGGCGATAGCAACGTGCGCTATCGCCGGGCTGGTTTCACGCCACGACTCACTGTTCACCATAGACCTGTCAGGCTTGATACGCCCATAACTTCTCTGATTGCATCCAGCGCCAGAAGCGTAAATACCACCCAGATTATCGGATTCATATACGGTGTGCCTGTTATTCTGGAGGGCGGATATTACCGACTCTGCGGCCAAAAATAACGGACGGTAACGTAAAGCTACCTATTATGGTGGGGGCTGACATCACGTTACCGGGGGATTGTACATAGCGTTACATGCCGAAACCAATCACTCACGGAAGCCTTTTGATAACAGCGATATAGTCATTTCACCGGCCCCGCAGTGGGGTTGAATGAAAACCAAATCGAGGGTATCAAAATGAAAAAAGTATTAGCTCTGGTTGTTGCCGCTGCAATGGGTCTCTCTTCCGCAGCATTCGCGGCTGAGACTGCAACGCCTGCGAAAAACGCAGCGCCTGCCAAAACAACCCAGACCACCCAGCACCACAAAAAACAGCATAAAAAAACCGTTGAGCAAAAAGCGCAGGCGGCTAAAAAACACCAGAAAAAAGATGGCAAAAAAACCCCGGCCAAATCTGTGTCAAAAACAACTTCACAGCCGGCTGCGTAAGTCGTAACATGCTGCGGCGCGCCCCCGCGCCCGTTTTTACGGCGCTAAATTGTTCTGGTTTAGCGCCGCCTTCCGGGAGGGCAAAAAAGTGTCTCGCTACCGCTTTGAGCTCATTCTTATCGTGCTTATTTTATGCGCCGTTATTGCCACGCATTTCTATCTTTCCTGAGTGTAGTTATCTGATTTTACTCCCACTTTCTTACCGTCACGTCTATAGTAGTACTGAGGGTTTGTTGTTAATAATCATAATTACCCACCAGAGTGTGATATGCATAAAACCATTGCTGTATTACTGGGCATAGTGTGTTTTTTACCGGTTATGGCGAAAGCCGGGGGGGCTGAAACAGACGCCACGGATGCCAGCGACGTTAAAACGCTTTTTTTTAACCATGACGATCGGGTGCCCGTCGCCGATCCTACCCAATCGCCGTGGGATGCCATCGGGCAACTAGAGACCGCCAGCGGTAATTTGTGTACGGCAACGCTTATCTCCCCGCATATCGCCCTGACAGCAGGTCACTGCCTGCTAACGCCTCCGAAAGGAAAACCAGACAAAGCGGTTGCGCTGCGTTTTGTGGCGCGAAAAGGAGTATGGCGCTATGAAATCCACGGCATTGAAGGCCGCGTTGAACCGTCGCTGGGCCGACGTCTGAAAGCGGATGGCGATGGCTGGATTGTGCCGCCTGCCGCGGCAAGCTGGGATTTTGGTCTGGTAATATTGCGCTACCCACCTTCCGGTATCACGCCAGTGCCTTTATTTACCGGCGATAAAGCGGCGCTCACTGCGGCGTTGAAAGCCGCAGACCGAAAAGTCACGCAGTCCGGTTATCCGGAAGATCATCTGAATGCGCTCTATTCCCATCAGGATTGCGTCGTGACCGGCTGGGCGCAGAATGCCGTACTCTCACACCAGTGCGACACGTTACCTGGCGACAGCGGCTCGCCGCTCTTATTGCACACGGATAGCGGATGGCAGCTCATTGGCGTACAAAGCTCCGCCCCTGCGGCTAAAGATCGCTGGCGCGCCGATAACCGCGCTATATCCGTCACCGGCTTTCGCGATAAGCTGAAAGCTCTGGCGCAGGATTAATGCGGGAATCGCTGCCTGAACCGACAGGCAGCGATCGTCTCAGGCAAATTTGATCATGACCATTCCGGCGAGCAGCAATATCACGCCAACCCAGCCTTTGGGGTTTAAGCGCTGGCCGAAGAGCACCCAGCCCGCCGCCAGCGTGGCGGCAATACCAAAACCGCCCCATAACGCATACGCCACCGACAGGTCTATCCCTTTTACCGCCTGGGAAAGCGCGCTGAAGGCGGCCAGAACAGCGGCAAGCGATAAGATGCCATAGCATTTACGGCGAAAGCCGTCCGAAAATTTCAACAGTACGTTAGCCGCGATTTCCAGCATTATTGCCAACCCAAGCCAGGCGCCGTGTATCCATTCAAATTGTTGCACGAGTCGCCTCCTTCACCGGTTTGCCGGGTTTACGCGTCCCTGATTTGATCAATACGATGCCGGCGACCAGCGTCAGCAAGCCGGCAATCTTCATGGTTGATAATGCTTCATCAAATAGCAGCACGCTAAAAATGGTAATAAATAAAATGCCGATCCCTTCCCATAAGGCATACGCTACACCCAGGGCAATCTTTTTTACCGCAAAAGAAAGAAATATATATGACAGCGTGATCATCACCAGCATTAAAATAAAACCCGCATTGCCATTACCCACGCTAGCCCATTTCATTGAGAGCGTGCCGGTAATTTCAGTCGCGATAGCCAGAGCTAATAAAATCCAGTAAAACATGACACTTCTCCTGCATGAGAATATACTCTTTCGAGTCTGCTGCACGCAGCAAACTAAAAAATAAAATCAGTTAGCACAGCGCGTTGCGCCAGCTCAGGCAGAAGTGAGAGACTAAAGTGCGTTACGCCAGTGCTGCTCGCCGATAAGCAGGAAAAAGGAGGTAGAGTGAAGATGCGTTTGCGTGGAGAAAAAAGCGCTGAACATATTGTCCATAATATTACAATTATCCGCAGTGTTGCTTCTCGTCATCGCGGATGATAATTGTCCTCGGTAGTTGAACACGCCTGATTTGTATCATAAGCCAGGAATTAACTCAAAATATTTTCACTTCTTTACCTGAAGTGTTTGATTTTAACCAGAACAGGTCGACCGACATCACATTATTATTCGTGTCGGCATCAGAAAACAGGGACTGATATGGCAAAACCGATCATCACGCTCAATGGTCTAAAAATCGTCATTATGCTGGGAATGCTGGTAGTTATTCTGAGCGGTATCCGCTTCGCCGCAGATATCATTGTTCCCTTTATTTTGGCGTTATTTATTGCAGTCGTTCTCAATCCCGTTGTGCAACGGATGACCCGATGCCGAATTCCGCGCGTTATCGCCGTATCATTGCTCATTGTGATTATTGTTATGTTAATGGTACTGCTACTGGCCTATTTGGGGACATCATTAAATGAACTGGCTCGTACCCTACCGCAATATCGCTCCTCATTGGTGATACCGTTGCAACGTATTGAACCGTGGTTACAGCGAGCAGGCATTGGCGTGTCGGTTGATGAGCTGGCGAAATATATCGATCCAAACGCCGCCATGACTCTGGTAACGAACCTGCTCACCCAACTGTCCAATGCCATGTCGTCCATCTTTTTATTGTTATTGACCGTGGTATTTATGCTGCTGGAGGTTCCACAATTGCCTGAAAAACTGCAGCAGATGATGAGCCGTCCGGCGGAAGGCATGGCGGCAATTCAACGCGCGCTTGATAGCGTTTCCCATTATCTGGTGTTAAAAACAGCGATCAGTATCGTGACGGGGCTGGTCGCATGGGGCATGCTGGCCGCACTGGATGTCCGCTTCGCCTTTGTCTGGGGTCTACTGGCCTTCGCGCTGAACTATATCCCTAATATTGGATCGGTGCTCGCTGCCCTGCCGCCCATTATTCAGGTGCTGGTATTTAACGGGTTTTATGATGCGCTGCTGGTGCTGGCAGGCTATCTGCTGATTAATCTGGTCTTCGGCAATATCCTTGAGCCACGAATTATGGGACGTGGTTTAGGCCTTTCAACCTTAGTGGTATTTTTGTCGTTAATTTTCTGGGGCTGGCTATTAGGTCCGGTGGGCATGTTGCTCTCCGTTCCGTTAACCATCATTGTCAAAATCGCCCTCGAACAGACCACCGGCGGGCAGAGTATCGCCGTTCTGCTTAGCGATTTAAACAAAAGATAAAATGCAATACATACACAAAATCATTCAAGATGCATCGCGGCGGCAAGGGAAGAAATCCCCTGGAGCATAGATAACGATGTGACCGGAGTTTCTGAGCGCAGCCAACAAAGAGGCAGCTTAAAGGATGAAGTGTATAAAAACGGCCTCCGAAGAGGCCGCCGCACGTTTAAAAGATTAAAGCGCTTTCAGAATTGCATCCACGCTGGCTTTGGCATCGCCAAACAGCATTTGCGTATTCTCTTTAAAGAACAGCGGGTTCTGCACACCAGCATAACCGGTATTCATTGAACGCTTAAAGACCACGACATTCTGTGCTTTCCACACTTCGAGAACCGGCATACCGGCGATCGGGCTGCGGGGATCGTCTTGCGCCGCCGGGTTCACCGTATCGTTCGCGCCAATCACCAGCACGGTATCGGTATCGGCGAAATCATCATTGATTTCGTCCATTTCCAGCACGATGTCATAAGGCACTTTCGCCTCCGCCAACAGCACGTTCATATGCCCCGGCAGGCGACCCGCCACCGGATGAATGCCGAAACGCACGTTGATACCGCGTGCACGCAGTTTTTCGGTGATTTCCGCCACCGGATACTGCGCCTGCGCCACCGCCATCCCGTACCCCGGCGTAATAATGACGGAGTGGGAGTTTTTCAGCATCTCAGCGGTCTCTTCCGCTGTGATTTCGCGATGTTCGCCAGCTTCCTGATCGTCGCCTGTTGAGGAGCCGTCAGTACCGAACCCACCAGCAATAACGCTGATGAAAGAGCGGTTCATCGCTTTACACATAATGTAAGACAGGATCGCGCCTGACGAACCGACCAGCGCGCCGGTCACAATCAGCAAATCGTTGCTCAACATGAAGCCAGCCGCAGCGGCAGCCCAACCGGAATAGGAGTTCAGCATTGAAACAACCACCGGCATGTCCGCCCCGCCGATAGAGGCGACCAGATGCCAACCAAACGCCAGCGCGATAATGGTCATCAGCAGCAGCGCCAGAACCTGTAGACCCACGCTTTCGGTACGAACAAAAACCAGCAGCAACAGGAAAGAAACAACCAGCGCCGCCAGGTTCATTTTGTGACGGTTAGGCAACATCAACGGCTTAGAAGAGATTTTGCCGCGCAGTTTACCAAACGCTACGATCGATCCAGTGAAAGTGACTGCGCCAATAAAGATACCGAGGAAGACTTCGGTCAGATGGATATTCACCAGCACCGGCGCCAGACTGGCGTCATGGTACAGATAGCTGTTAAAGCCAACCAGTACCGCCGCCAGGCCCACGAAACTGTGCAGAATCGCGACCAGCTCCGGCATCTCGGTCATCTCAACTTTTTTCGCCATGCGGATGCCAATCGCGCCGCCAATAATCATGGCGACCAGAATCCATGCCACGTTGCCGGTATCCGGCCCGAAAATGGTCGCCAGCAACGCGATCGCCATCCCGGCAATACCGAAGTTATTCCCCTGGCGGGACGTTTCATGCTTTGAAAGCCCGGCAAGACTGAAAATAAACAGGATCGCGGCAACAATGTATGCAGCTGTAACTAATCCTCCAGACATGTGTTACCCCTTAGTTTTTCCGGAACATTTTCAGCATACGCTGAGTCACGGTGAAGCCACCGAAAATATTAATGCTGGCGATAAGCACCGCGATAAAGCTCAGGAAGCTGACCCAGCCGCCCTGACCAATTTGCAATAATGCCCCGACAACAATAATCCCTGAAATTGCGTTGGTCACCGACATTAATGGCGTATGAAGCGCATGAGACACGTTCCACACCACGTAATAACCAACCACGCAGGCGAGCGCAAACACGGTAAAATGGCCGAGGAACTCTTTTGGCGCGACATCGGCCAGCCAGCCAAAAAGAATGATCGCCAGCGCCATTAACGCATACTTCCGCCAGGGTGAAGCGGGCTTTTCCGGCTCTTTTGGCGCAGGTGCTGCTTTAGGCGCGGCCTGCGGCTGTGCGGAAACCTGGATTGGCGGCGCAGGCCAGGTAATGTCGCCGTCGCGAATCACCGTCACGCCACGGATCACGACATCGTCAAAATCCACGTCAATATTGCCGTCTTTCTCTTTGCACAGCAGCTTCAGCAGGTTAACCAGGTTGGTGCCATAAAGCTGGGATGACTGCGTCGGCAAACGCCCCGGTAGATCGGTGTAGCCAATCACTTTTACGCCATTGTCCGTCGTCACAACCTGATTAGCGACGGTATATTCGCAGTTACCGCCATTCTGCGCGGCCAGGTCGACAATCACGCTGCCGGCCTTCATAGAATCGACCATATCGCGGGTAATCAGCTTCGGCGCTGGTTTGCCCGGAATCAACGCGGTGGTAACGATGATATCGACCTCTTTGGCCTGGGCGGCAAAGAGCGCCATTTCCGCTTTGATAAACGCCTCGGACATCACTTTGGCGTAACCATCGCCGCTACCGGCTTCCTCTTTAAAATCCAGTTCGAGGAACTCAGCCCCCATACTCTGGACCTGCTCTTTGACTTCAGGACGAGTGTCAAACGCGCGGACAATCGCCCCCAGGCTGTTTGCCGCGCCGATAGCCGCAAGACCGGCTACGCCCGCGCCAATCACCATCACCTTCGCCGGCGGCACTTTCCCGGCGGCGGTGATTTGCCCAGTAAAGAAGCGCCCAAATTCATGCGCGGCCTCTACAATGGCGCGATAACCCGCGATATTCGCCATTGAGCTTAACGCGTCGAGCGACTGCGCGCGGGAAATACGCGGCACGGAGTCCATCGCCATCACCGTAACCTTACGTTCGGCAAGTTTCTCCATTAACCCAGGATTTTGCGCAGGCCAGATAAAACTGACCAGCGTAGTCCCGGGGTTCAGTAAAGCGATTTCCTCTTCTTCAGGCGCATTAACCTTGAGAATAATTTCCGACTGCCAGATAGCATTGCCGTCGACAATATCCGCGCCAGCCTGCGCAAACGCTTTGTCGTCAAAACTTGCCAGTTGACCCGCCCCGCTTTCGATAGCGACGCTAAACCCCAGCTTCAGTAGCTGCTCTACCGTTTTCGGCGTCGCAGCGACACGGGTTTCATTGGGTAACCGCTCTTTTGGTATGCCAATTCGCATAAATGTTCCCTTCCATCGGTATCTTTGATGATGGTTTGTCAGTAAGCGCGAGAAGCGTACGCCTGCCCGCGTTTGAGGTAAATGTTACCCCAGCAGAATAAAACCGTTACAAACTCTCTATAACCTACTGAAAATAACGCCTGTGATCTAGCGCCAAAAAACAGAATTTTTTATCAAATTTGCAAAACATGAACGATTCAGCCGCTAAGCAGCCATAATGCCTTGAAAATGGCCTGCGAGGGCTGATAATTCGCTCAAATTTGACAGCAAAACATCATTAAACCCCTGGCGAGATCAAGAAATTAACATTAAATTAACTTATTAAATTTATGCGCTTCATTAGCTTAGCCGCCCGGACGCCGTTTTTTTCGACATATCGGCAAATGTTATCATCAAAGATAGGATACATGACACGATGCGTGAAAAATCCCGCAGACATCCATATGGTTTAAATGCAATAATCAGCCACGTTTCTAGTCAATAACAATACCAGTACCTGGTTTGCGCAAGGCGAAGGATTATTTTTATGAAGCTTAAGAACACTCTCCTGGCGTCGGCTCTGCTTTCTGCGGCTGCTTTTTCTGTCCATGCAGCAACAGAACTGACGCCGGAGCAAGCGGCTGCACTAAAACCTTATGACCGCATCGTTATTACCGGTCGTTTTAATGCTATTGGCGATGCGGTCTCCGCCGTGTCCCGCCGCGCAGATAAAGAAGGCGCAGCCTCCTTCTATGTTGTCGACACCTCGGAGTTCGGCAACAGTGGTAACTGGCGTGTTGTGGCGGACGTGTATAAAGCCGACGCGCCGAAAGCCGACGCGCCCAAAAATCGTGTCATTAATGGCATCGTGGAATTACCGAAAGACCAGGCCGTACAATTAGAACCGTATGACACCGTCACCGTTCAGGGCTTCTACCGTAGCCAGCCGGAAGTTAACGATGCCATTACGAAAGCGGCGAAACAAAAAGGCGCATACGCTTTCTATATTGTTCGTCAGATAGATGCGAATCAGGGCGGAAACCAGCGCATCACTGCATTTATCTATAAACAAGATGCGAAAAAACGCATCGTCCAGAGCCCGGACGCTATTCCGGCAGACTCTGAAGCTGGCCGCGCCGCGCTGGCTCAGGGCGGCGAAGCTGCGAAGAAAGTCGAAATTCCAGGCGTCGCCACGTCAGCCTCGCCGAGCGCCGAAGTAGGCCGTTTCTTCGAAACGCAATCCTCCAAAGGCGGGCGTTACACTGTCACACTACCGGATGGCACAAAAGTTGAGGAGCTGAATAAAGCGACGGCTGCGATGATGGTGCCTTTCGACAGCGTTAAGTTCACCGGCAACTACGGCAATATGACAGAAATCTCCTACCAGGTCGCCAAACGCGCGGCGAAGAAAGGCGCTAAGTATTATCATATTACGCGTCAGTGGCAGGAGCGCGGTAATAACATCACCATCAGCGCCGACCTCTATAAATAAGGCGCGCGTCGCCATCAGGCTTTCTCGCCGGATGGCGGCATACCTGCCTTATCAGGCCTACACGATCGTTCAACGGCAGGCCTGATAAGCCGCCATCCGGCACTTTCTCGCGGGATGCCAGTTCCGTCAAATATCGCGATGAATCTCACTTTTCGCTTTTTTGGCGATAAATCTTATCCAGGCCGTTGCATGCGGTCCCTTCTCTCCGTAAAATCCCGCGCCTTAGTGGCTTTCACCATTTTTATGCGTTTTGCCATAATAATTATTCTTCCAATTTCATTTTTATAGCTGGATACCAATGGAAAAAAAACTGGGACTGAGCGCGCTGACCGCGCTGGTTTTAAGCTCAATGCTTGGCGCAGGTGTTTTCAGTCTGCCCCAGAATATGGCCGCCGTTGCCAGTCCGGCTGCGTTGTTAATTGGCTGGGCCATTACCGGCGTGGGGATACTCTTACTGGCATTCGCCATGTTAATCCTTACGCGCATTCGCTCCGAGCTTGACGGCGGTATCTTTACTTACGCCCGCGAAGGCTTCGGCGAACTGATTGGCTTTTGTTCTGCCTGGGGCTATTGGCTGTGCGCGGTCATCGCCAACGTATCCTATTTGGTTATCGTTTTTTCAGCGCTGAGTTTCTTTACCGATACGCCTGCCCTGCGTCTGTTTGGCGACGGTAATACCTGGCAGGCTATTGTCGGCGCTTCAGTCCTGCTCTGGATTGTCCATTTCCTCATCCTGCGCGGCGTACAAACGGCAGCCAGCATCAATCTGGTTGCGACTCTGGCGAAACTGTTGCCGCTCGGCGCGTTTATTGTGCTGGCTATCATGATGTTCAAACTGGATACCTTCACACTGGACTTCACTGGTGTTGAACTCGGTATTCCCGTATGGGAACAGGTTAAGAACACCATGCTTATTACGCTGTGGGTGTTTATTGGCGTTGAAGGCGCCGTCGTCGTCTCGGCCCGAGCGAAAAATAAACGCGATGTAGGCCGCGCCACGCTACTGGCAGTACTCGCAGCGCTGGGAATATATCTCCTGGTCACGCTGCTTTCTCTTGGCGTTCTGGCGCGTCCGGAACTGGCGGAGATGCGCAACCCGTCGATGGCCGGACTGATGGTAAAAATGATGGGGCCGTGGGGAGAAATTATTATTGCAGCGGGACTGATTGTGTCTGTCTGCGGGGCTTATCTAAGTTGGACTATTATGGCGGCGGAGGTGCCATTTCTGGCGGCAGCCTATAAATCCTTCCCGGGCATCTTCGCGCGACAAAATGCGCAAGGCGCGCCTTCTGCGTCGTTATGGCTCACCAATATCTGTGTGCAAATCTGTCTGGTGCTGATCTGGCTGACCGGTTCGGACTACAACACGCTATTGACGATTGCGTCAGAAATGATTCTGGTGCCCTACTTTCTGGTCGGCGCATTTCTGCTGAAGATTGCAACGCGTCCCCTCCATCGGGCGGTCGGTATCGGAGCCTGTATTTATGGCTTATGGTTATTATATGCGTCGGGTCCCATGCACCTGCTGCTGTCCGTCGTACTGTACGCGCCAGGATTACTGGTTTTCCTGTATGCGCGTCGGACGCACAAGCATGACAACGTATTAAATCGTCAGGAAGTCGTGCTGATTGGTTTATTGCTGGTCGCGGCGGTTCCGGCTACGTGGATGCTGGTGGGTTAACAACCTCCCCATCGTAATATCCGTCTGTATTACGATGGGGAAACCACGGTCTTTGCCAATATTAATGCCATTTAATCCAGCAAAAAATCAGCAGCCACGCGCTTAGCCCCCAGCAGACCACCGCACCGCCAAGCGCGACGGGCAGGCGCATCACGCCGCTGAAATACCATAGCGTTGCAAGATAAATGAAATAAGGAATGATCGACCACATGCTAAAGACGATGGTGGTACGCATCGCGTCGATGCCCCGCTCGCTGGCCACGATATAGTGCGCGATAAGCGCAAACGTTGGAAACAGAGGAATTAATCCGGCGATATAATAATTTTTCGTTTTTGACAGCAGACCAATCAATACGACGACCAGCGCCCCCAGGGCAGCTTTAATCACGAGTCCCATTACCTTGCCTTAACACGCTAATAACAACAGCGTGTAGCATAACGGAACCGCTCTCGTTTAGAAAAGATTTATGGAAGGGAAAACAGAGGCGGTGTATGTTGGCGTTTTCTATTCTCCATTTATAATATGAACCGCATTGTATTTGTTGAAGATGACGCTGAAGTGGGTTCTCTCATTGCCGCTTATCTGGCGAAACATGATATTGATGTCATTGTTGAGCCGCGTGGTGACCGGGCGGAGGATCTTATCCTCACCACTCAGCCCGATCTGGTTTTACTGGATATTATGCTTCCAGGTAAAGATGGCATGACGATATGCCGCGATTTACGCCACCGCTGGCAAGGCCCGATTGTCCTGCTCACCTCGCTGGACAGTGATATGAATCATATTCTGGCGCTGGAGATGGGCGCCTGCGACTACATCCTCAAAACCACGCCTCCGGCCGTTTTGCTGGCGCGTCTGCGCTTACACCTGCGGCAAAGCGAACAAACGCAACAGGCAAAAAGTCTTCAGGAGAGCGCGCTTACGCCGCATAAAGCGCTGCGTTTTGGCGCGTTAACCATCGATCCCCTTAACCGGGTGGTCCAGCTCAACGGCGATTTCATATCGCTCTCCACCGCCGATTTTGAATTGCTCTGGGAACTGGCGACACACGCCGGACAAATTATGGATCGCGACGCGTTGCTAAAAACGCTGCGCGGCGTCAATTATGATGGTCTGGATCGCAGCGTGGATGTGGCGATTTCCCGCCTGCGTAAGAAACTGCTGGATAGCGCTGCTGAGCCCTATCGTATAAAGACCATTCGCAATAAAGGCTATCTTTTTGCCCCTCATGCCTGGGACGAAACGACGGGATAAGTTAGCCGACAGATTTTACCTGCCTTTATTAAGTCATAGTGGCGATGCTCATCACCGCCACTGTTCAAAAAACAGACATTGTATAAATGGATGCTATTTTTATTAGTCGGAACAGCCCCTTTATTACCGTTTTCTCTGCGTTGTGGTTCATCATTACGTCTTTTTCGCTCAAGAAAATTAAATTAAAAAAACTCGAAGCCAGTTCACAAAATTGATAACAGAATGTCTGCCCGCCGCTATATTGCCATCTTTTTTCGCAAATTGTGAAATAAAACAAATCACAACCATGAATATATAATAACAAATATATTCACCATAAATATATGCGTTTCCGATAGTAACTTTTGTATTAATTAATAACATATAAGAAAAGTTAGCATTTGCTGAAATAATATTATTCAGATTAGGATGCCTTTGATTCAACGAATCTGTAGAAGTTCAATCTTTTGCAAATAAGTTAAGTTTTTAAGGATAAAAAAATGAAAAGAAAAGTATTGGCACTTGTCATCCCGGCTCTGCTGGCTGCTGGCGCAGCACACGCCGCTGAAATTTATAACAAAGACGGCAATAAGCTGGACCTTTACGGGAAAGTAGACGGCCTGCACTATTTCTCTGATGACTCTTCTAAAGATGGCGATCAGACCTATATGCGTGTCGGCTTTAAAGGCGAAACGCAGATTAACGACCAACTGACCGGTTACGGCCAGTGGGAATATAACGTTCAGGCTAACACTACCGAAGGCGAAGGCGCTAATTCCTGGACTCGTCTGGCATTCGCCGGCCTGAAATTCGGCGACTACGGCTCATTCGACTATGGTCGTAACTACGGCGTCCTGTACGACGTAGAAGGCTGGACCGATATGCTGCCTGAGTTCGGCGGCGACTCCTATACTTACGCTGACAACTACATGACCGGTCGTGCTAACGGCGTGGCCACCTACCGTAACACTGATTTCTTCGGTCTGGTAGACGGTCTGAACTTCGCGTTGCAATATCAGGGTAAAAATGAAAGCCAAAGCGCTGACGATGTAAATATCGGTACCAATAACCGTAATAATGGCGACGATATTCGTTACGATAACGGTGATGGCTTCGGTATTTCTACTACCTATGATATTGGCATGGGCTTCAGCGCAGGCGCTGCGTATACCACTTCCGATCGTACTAATGAGCAAGTCAATGCTGGCGGCACGATTGCTGGCGGCGACAAAGCGGATGCATGGACAGCTGGCTTGAAATATGATGCCAACAACATCTATTTAGCGACGATGTATTCTGAAACCCGTAATATGACGCCTTATGGTAAAACGGACACGGGTTATGCTGGCGGCGTAGCAAACAAAACGCAAAACTTCGAAGTTACAGCCCAATATCAATTTGATTTCGGTCTGCGCCCGGCGGTTTCTTTCCTGATGTCTAAAGGTAAAGATCTGACCTATAACAACGTTAATGGCGATGATAAAGACTTGGTTAAATATGCTGATGTAGGTGCTACCTACTATTTCAACAAAAACTTCTCCACCTATGTTGATTATAAAATCAACCTGCTGGATGATGACGACCAGTTCTATAAAGATGCCGGTATCAGCACTGATGATATCGTCGCGTTGGGTATGGTTTACCAGTTCTAATGATTCATTAATTCTTCTCAAGCCCGCCGTTTCGGCGGGCTTTTCTTTTTCTATCACCACCGTTCTAAAAACAGAACGCACTGTTCCCTGGGCACAGATTGAACAATTCTTGTTCGCTCTCTATGGTTTGCTTATCGCCCGACAAAAGGAACATGCTAATGATCAGTCTCGTCCCGCCTCTGCTTTCCAGAACCGCGCTTCTCTTTCTGCTCACGGCCACAGGCGCAGCCACCGCCGCCCGCCCGGCAGCGGATATTATTTTGCATAACGGTAATATCATCACTCTGAATGATGCCCAGCCGCAGGCCAGCGCGCTGGCGATTTCCGGCTCGCGGATTGTGGCGATTGGCGATGATACGGCGACAGATGAATGGCGCGGCGACCATACCCGTACCATCGATTTACAGGGTAAAACCGTGATACCCGGCCTGACAGATACCCACATCCACGCCATTCGCGGCGGACAAACCTGGACATTCGAAACCTACTGGTACGACAGCCCTTCGCTTAAAGACGCGCTGGATAAATTACGCGCCGACGCTAACCGTCGTCCCCACGATCAATGGGTAGCCGTAGTGGGATCGTGGATACCGGCACAATTTGCAGAAAACCGGGCGCCGACGGTAGCCGAATTGAGCCACGCCCTTCCCGATCATCCGGCTTATATTCAGTATCTGTACGACTATGCGTTAGTGAATCAGCGCGGTATAGACGTACTTGGCCTTAACAACACCCCTCCTCCTGATTTAGCGGGAATCCGCGTAGAGCGCGACGCAAAAGGTAGCGCCACGGGGAAATTATTTGGTGACATCGCCGCGTTTAACCAGCTTTTTGCCAGCATAAGTCGTAACGCCGATCGCGAGGGCGGTCTGCGACAATTTTTCGCTGATATGAACGCTCGCGGCGTGACCGGCATCATTGACCCCTCTGCCGGGCCTGCCGCCGCTTATGAGCCTTTATTTGCAATGCGAAACCAGGGGGATTTACCGCTGCGCGTGGGGTATCGCATTCCGGTACAGCCAGAAGCGAAAGGTCATGAAGCGCAGTGGTTCAGCAACCTGATGGCCTTTCGCCCGGCGCGTGCCGATGACGGGCAACTGGCTTTTCTTGGCCTGGGGGAAAGCCTGGTGGCCGGAATGAATGACGGCGTGCGGATGGCCCCAGGTTTTTCTTCCTCAGAGCAAGACAAAACCGCGCTTCGCCAGGTCGCGACGTTTGCGGCAAAACGGGGAATACCGCTTGAGATCCACGCCTATACCGATGACAGCGCCGACGCGATATTGACGATTTTTGAGCAGGTAGCGCAGCAGTACGATCTGCGCCCTCTGCGCTGGTCTATTGCGCATCTGAATACCGGTTCGCCACAGACGCTTGAGCGGATGCGTAAGCTGGGCCTGGCATACACTGTGCAAATGGGGCCTTACTTTGAGGGGCTTGCCATCCGTGACGCCAATCCACCCGGCGCGACGGACAATTCGCCGCCGGTTCGACTGGCGCTGGATAAAGGGCTTGTCGTAGCTGGTGGCACCGATTCGACGCGTATTGGCATTGCCGGTGTCTGGCACGCTATCGAATATCATATCACCGGTATAGCGTCAGGCGGTTCCGTGCGTAAACCCGCCAGCGAGCGGCTCACGCGTCTGGAAGCGCTAGCGTTATATACACGTCATGCCGCCTGGCTCGCCTTTGCCGAACAACACCGGGGCCAGCTTAGCGTCGGAAAACAGGCCGATCTGGCGGTACTCAATCAGCCATTTATGACGATGCCCGAAGACAGTATTGATACCATTCGCGCTGTTTTGACGCTTGTCGATGGACGCATTGTTCACGAAAGTCCGGACCTTAACGCCGGACAATGAGGTTGTCAGTTGACGCAAAGCCTGCTTTTATAACCCACCAGCGGCGCTGACGGGAAATCTTTTCCGTCAGCGCGCGATAGAGCTAATGTATTAAGATCCGGTGGGCGTTGATGAAAAAGCTGTTTGTGCAGTTTTACCTTTTGCTGTTCGTCTGTTTTCTGGTCATGACCTTATTGGTCGGACTGGTGTACAAATTCACCGCCGAACGCGCGGGCAGGCAATCGCTCGACGATCTGATGAAAAGTTCGCTCTATCTGATGCGCAGCGAACTGCGGGAAATCCCGCCGCGTGAATGGGGGAAAACGTTAAAAGAGATGGACCTGAACCTCTCTTTCGATTTACGCGTTGAACCGTTAAATCACTATAAGCTTGATGCCGCCACCACGCAGCGACTGCGTGAAGGCGATATTGTCGCGCTTGACGATCAATACACCTTTATTCAACGTATCCCGCGCAGCCATTACGTCCTGGCGGTTGGCCCGGTTCCCTACCTCTATTTCCTGCATCAAATGCGACTGCTGGATATCGCTTTAATGGCGCTCATTGCCTTTTCTCTCGCCTTTCCTGTGTTTATCTGGATGCGCCCGCACTGGCAAGAAATGCTCAGGCTCGAATCCGCCGCGCAGCGCTTTGGCGAGGGTCATTTGACTGAACGCCTGCATTTCGATAATGGCTCCAGTTTCGAACGTCTGGGCGTCGCGTTCAACCAGATGGCGGATAACATTAATGCCCTGATCGCCAGTAAAAAACAGCTGATTGACGGTATCGCCCACGAGCTTCGCACGCCGCTGGTACGTTTACGCTATCGGCTTGAAATGAGTGAAAATCTGACACCGCCGGAATCACAGGCGCTCAATCGCGATATTGGTCAACTGGAAGCGCTGATTGAAGAACTGCTCACCTATGCGCGCCTTGACCGACCGCAAAATGAACTGATGTTGACCGAACCCGACCTCCCCGCCTGGTTGCTCGCGCATTTGCAGGATGTGCAGAGCGTGACCCCGGAACGTGCCGTAAACCTTCTCACATGTGTAATCGGCGATTATGGCGCGCTTGATATGCGGTTAATGTCGCGAGTGCTGGATAACCTGCTGAATAATGCGTTGCGCTACAGTCGTACCACCGTTCAGGTCAGTCTGTTACTCGACGGCAGTCAGGCAGCGTTGATAGTCGAAGATGACGGCCCCGGCATTGAAGCGGATGCGCGTGAGCGCGTATTTGAACCTTTTGTCAGACTCGACCCCAGTAGAGACCGGGCGACAGGCGGCTGCGGGCTTGGACTCGCCATCGTACACTCTATCGCACTGGCGATGGGCGGTAGCGTCGTCTGTGACGAGAGCGAACTGGGCGGCGCAAAATTTAGCTTTCACTGGCCGGTCTGGCACGCGATGCCCAACGTGACCGCTGCCTGACGTATTTTGCACGCTGGTTGAGCGGCGGGAACTGTGCTATACAGATAGTATGTTGTAACTAAAGTGAGTGATACCATGTCCCGCTACGATCTCGTTGAACGCCTGAATGGCACTTTTCGCCAGATAGAACAACACCTGGCGGCGCTGACGGATAATCTACAGCAGCATTCGCTACTTATCGCCCGTGTCTTTTCACTGCCGCAGGTGACCAAAGAGGCGGAACATGCGCCGCTGGATACTATCGAGGTAACGCAACATCTGGGGAAAGAGGCCGAAACGCTGGCGCTACGTCACTATCGCCATTTGTTTATTCAACAGCAGTCCGAAAACCGCAGCAGTAAAGCCGCCGTCCGCCTGCCTGGCGTCTTATGCTATCAAGTGGATAATGCGACACAGTTAGATCTGGAAAATCAGGTACAGCGCATTAACCAGTTGAAAACCACCTTCGAGCAGATGGTTACGGTAGAGTCCGGTCTTCCCTCAGCGGCACGTTTTGAGTGGGTGCATCGGCATCTACCCGGCTTAATTACGCTGAACGCTTACCGCACGCTGACGCTTATCAATAACCCCGCTACCATACGTTTCGGCTGGGCAAATAAACATATTATTAAAAATTTAAGCCGGGATGAGGTTCTGAGCCAGTTGAAAAAAAGCCTCGCGTCGCCGCGCAGCGTCCCGCCGTGGACGCGCGAACAATGGCAATTCAAGCTGGAACGGGAATATCAGGATATCGCTGCCTTACCGCAGCAGGCCCGACTCAAGATTAAGCGTCCGGTTAAAGTACAGCCGATCGCCCGCATCTGGTATAAAGGCCAGCAGAAACAGGTGCAACACGCCTGCCCCACGCCGATTATCGCATTTATCAACACGGACAACGGCGCTGGCGTGCCGGATATTGGCGGGCTGGAAAACTATGACGCCGATAATATTCAGCACCGTTTTAAACCACAGGCGCAGCCGCTGCGACTGATTATTCCGCGACTGCACCTGTATGTGGCGGATTAACGTCCCGGCGTCATACTGCCAACCATCAACTCCGGACGTACCCAGGCGTCGAACTCCTCGTCGCTAAGGTATCCTAATGCCACGGCTGAGGCTTTGAGCGTCAGCCCTTCTTTATGCGCCTTCTTCGCAATCTCCGCCGCTTTATCGTAACCGATGTGCGTATTGAGCGCAGTGACCAGCATCAGCGACTCATTCAGCAACTGCGTAATACGCTCGCGGTTTGGCTCGATTCCTGACGCACAGTGTTTATTAAAACTCTCCATGCCATCGGCCAGCAGGCGCACCGTTTGCAGAAAATTATGAATAACCATCGGACGATAGACGTTGAGCTCAAAGTTGCCCGATGCGCCCCCCATATTGATGGCCACATCGTTACCCATCACCTGGCAACATAGCATCGTTACCGCTTCACACTGGGTCGGATTCACTTTACCAGGCATAATGGAACTGCCTGGCTCATTCTCCGGGATAGCAATCTCGCCAATGCCGCAGCGCGGGCCGGACGCCAGCCAGCGAACATCGTTGGCGATTTTCATCAGCGAGGCCGCCAATCCTTTTAATGCGCCATGCGCCTGAACCAACGCGTCACAGGTCGCCAGCGCTTCGAATTTATTCGGGGCGGTAACAAATGGCGCTGCGGTAATCGTTGCCAGTTCCTCGGCCACGCGCCGGGCATATTCCGGGTGGGTATTAAGCCCTGTCCCCACTGCGGTTCCGCCGAGCGCCAGTTCCGCGACGTGCGGTAAACTGTGCTCAATGTGCCTGAGGTTATGTTCCAGCATGGCTACCCAACCGGAAATCTCCTGGCCTAAGGTGAGCGGCGTCGCGTCCTGCAGGTGAGTACGGCCAATTTTGACAATATAGGCGAAAGCGTGGGATTTATCGCGAAGCGTATCCGTTAATGCAGATAATTGCGGGATGAGGTGTTCGCGTAACGCCAGTAACGCCGCCACGTGCATGGCGGTTGGGAACACATCGTTTGAGCTTTGACTCTTATTGACGTCATCATTGGGATGCACCTTGCGTTCCATACCGCGAACGCCGCCCAAAATTTCACTGGCGCGGTTCGCTAACACCTCATTCATATTCATGTTGCTTTGCGTACCGGACCCGGTCTGCCAAATCGCCAGCGGAAACTCATCAGCATGTTTTCCCGCCAGCACTTCATCAGCCGCCTGGATAATCGCGCTGGCTTTTTCCGCCGCCAACAACCCTAAGTCCTGGTTGACCTTCGCAGCGGCGCGCTTGGTCAACGCCAGAGCGTGAATGAGCGAAACGGGCATTTTCTCCGTGGAAATCCGAAAATGCTCCAGCGAACGTTGAGTCTGCGCCCCCCACAGTTTATCTGCCGGGACTTCAATCGCGCCCATTGAATCTTTCTCGCGGCGTACCGTTACCATTACCTGCTCCTTACTCAAGTTGATGAGATCATGTGTCGACATTGCTCACATGTTTGCGGTCTTATGAGTATTAACGATAACAACACAACGGTGTAGACCGGATAAGGCGCTTGCGCCGTTCTCCGGCAAAATAGCGAATCATGTTACCGCCCCGCAGGGCGGCGACATTACTTAACGCAGCGCGCGCACTGCGATGACTGAATCTGCTGGAAGAAATCGTTGCCTTTATCATCCACCAGAATGAAGGCCGGAAAATCCTCCACTTCAATTTTCCAGATAGCCTCCATACCCAGTTCAGGATATTCCACGCACTCCAGGCGCTTGATACTACCCTGCGCCAGAACGGCTGCCGGGCCGCCGATACTGCCCAGGTAGAAGCCGCCATGTTTCTTACAGGCATCGGTCACCTGCTGGCTGCGGTTGCCTTTCGCCAGCATGATCATACTGCCGCCCTGCGACTGGAGCTGATCAACATAAGAGTCCATCCGCCCTGCGGTAGTCGGCCCAAGCGACCCGGAGGCGTACCCTTCCGGCGTTTTTGCCGGCCCCGCATAATAGATAGGATGATCTTTGATGTACTGCGGCAAACCTTCGCCTCTGTCCATCCGTTCTTTCAGTTTAGCGTGCGCGATGTCGCGGCCCACAATAATTGTGCCGTTCAGCGACAGGCGCGTTGATACCGGATACTGCGACAGTTGTTGCAGTATCTCGCTCATGGGACGGTTAAGATCAACGCGCACCGCCTCGCCCTCTCCCGCCTGGCGCAGCGCCTCTGGAATATATTTACCGGGATTGCGCTCCAGCTTCTCGATCCAGATCCCGTCCCGGTTGATCTTCGCTTTAATGTTTCGATCCGCGGAACAGGATACGCCCATACCTACCGGACACGATGCCCCGTGACGCGGCAATCGGATGACACGAATATCGTGAGCGAAATATTTGCCGCCGAACTGCGCGCCTAAGCCAAGATTTTGCGCCTCAAGCAACAATTCTTTTTCCAGCTCAATATCGCGGAAGGCCTGCCCGTGTTCATTGCCTTCGGTCGGTAGCGCATCATAGTATTTTGCCGAGGCCAGCTTAACGGTCTTCAGGTTCGCTTCCGCCGAGGTGCCGCCAATGACAAACGCAATGTGATACGGCGGACAGGCGGCGGTGCCCAGCGTACGCATCTTATCGACGAGATAATTTTTGAGCTTACCCGGCGTCAGAAGCGCTTTTGTCTCCTGATAGAGGTAGGTTTTATTCGCCGATCCGCCGCCTTTAGCGATACAGAGGAATTTATATTCATCGCCATCGACGCTGTAGAGATCGATCTGCGCCGGCAGGTTAGTACCGGTATTGACCTCTTTGTACATATCCAGCGCCGCGTTTTGCGAATAGCGCAGGTTATCTTCGATATAGGTGTTATATACGCCGCGAGCCAGCGCCGCTTCATCACCTCCGCCAGTCCAGACGCGTTGGCCTTTTTTGCCGACAATAATGGCCGTACCGGTATCCTGGCAGGTGGGCAACACGCCCTTGGCCGCGATATCGGAGTTTCGCAGGAATTGCAGCGCGACATATTTGTCGTTTTCACTGGCCTGCGGATCGCGCAGAATATCCGCCACCTGCTGCTGATGCGCGGGACGTAGCATAAAAGACGCATCGTGGAAGGCCTGACGCGCCAACAGCGTTAGCGCTTCCGGCGCGACTTTCAGGATCTCTTGTCCTTCAAATTCGGCGACGGAAACATGTTCGCTGGTCAACAAGTAGTACTCGGTATCGTCCTTTTTGAGGGGAAAAGGGTCTTGATAAAAGAAGGGTTTGTTTGACATTGTGCTCTCACTTACCGCTCGGTATGGTTATTCTCTGGGCAGGTGTTCCATTGCCCGACTAAAAGCGAGTAACACTATCCTACACAATTTTTTAACAAAAACTGAGACAAGTACGACTTTTTACGCCCGGAGGTTACTTCATACGGGTTTCTTGGTTTAATACCTCCCATTGATCTCCACATTGAAACAGGGCTTGATAATGCAAAAACTCATTAACTCAGTGCAAAACTATGCCTGGGGAAGTAAAACTGCGTTAACGGAACTTTATGGCATCGCCAATCCGCAGCAGCAGCCAATGGCTGAACTCTGGATGGGCGCGCATCCCAAAAGCAGCTCGCGAATCACCACCGCCAACGGCGAAACCGTCTCCCTGCGTGACGCCATCGAAAAGAATAAAACCGCCATGCTGGGCGAAGCGGTAGCCAACCGTTTCGGCGAACTGCCGTTTCTGTTTAAAGTACTGTGCGCCACACAACCGCTCTCTATTCAGGTGCACCCGAATAAACGCAACTCCGAAATCGGTTTCGCGAAAGAAAATGCGGCGGGTATCCCCATGGATGCCGCAGAGCGGAACTATAAAGATCCTAACCATAAACCAGAGCTGGTTTTTGCCCTGACGCCTTTCCTGGCGATGAACGCGTTCCGCGAATTTTCTGACATTGTCTCTTTACTGCAACCTATCGCCGGCGCGCATTCCGCTATCGCCCACTTTTTGCAGGCGCCGAATGCTGAACGTCTGAGCCAGCTTTTCGCCAGCCTGTTGAATATGCAAGGCGAAGAAAAATCCCGCGCGTTAGCCGTACTCAAAGCGGCGCTTAACAGCCAGCAAGGCGAACCGTGGCAAACGATCCGCGTGATTTCAGAGTATTATCCTGACGACAGCGGGCTTTTCTCTCCTTTGTTGCTGAATGTGGTCAAACTGAATCCCGGCGAGGCGATGTTCCTGTTTGCCGAAACGCCTCATGCTTATCTGCAGGGCGTTGCGCTGGAAGTCATGGCGAACTCCGATAACGTTCTGCGCGCTGGCCTTACGCCAAAATATATCGACATCCCTGAGCTGGTCGCGAACGTGAAGTTCGAACCTAAACCTGCCGGCGAGTTGCTGACGGCCCCGGTGAAAAGCGGCGCGGAGCTGGACTTCCCAATTCCGGTTGACGATTTTGCTTTTTCACTGCACGACCTGGCGCTTCAGGAGACGAGCATCGGCCAACACAGCGCCGCGATTCTGTTCTGCGTTGAGGGTGAGGCGGTGTTACGTAAAAATGAACAGCGTCTGGTACTGAAGCCGGGTGAATCGGCCTTTATCGGCGCGGATGAGTCTCCGGTTAACGCCAGCGGCACGGGCCGTTTAGCGCGTGTTTATAACAAGCTGTAGCAACGTACTGAATTTTTTAACAACTCTTGCTAAGCTTATAACAGACGTAAAACTCCTCCAGGCGGTTTAATCCGCCTGGTTTCATTTTTATGGACAATTGATATGAAAAAAACACTGGTAGCTGCAGGTGTAGTAATTGCACTTGGCATCGTCTGGACAGGCGGCGCCTGGTATACGGGGAAAAAGCTGGAGAACCATCTTTCAGAAATGGTGACTCAGGCCAATGAACAGCTCAAGCGTACTGCGCCGGAGGCCGGTGTCGAATTAAGTTATCAAAACTACCAGCGTGGCGTGTTCAGTAGCCATCTGCAACTGGTTGTCAAACCGGTTGCCGGCGCAGACACTACCTGGTTGAAACCCGGGCAAAGCATTGTGCTGGACGAGTCCGTTTCACATGGTCCCTTCCCGCTCGCCCAGCTCAAAACGCTCAATCTGATCCCTTCTATGGCATCGGTAAAAACCACCCTGGTGAATAACGATGCGGCAAAACCCCTCTTTGATATCGCGAAAGGCGACACGCCCTTTGTTATCAATACCCGCATTGGTTATGGCGGCGATACCCGCTCCGATATCTCTCTCAAGCCGTTAAACTACGAGAATGCCGGTGAAAAGGTCGCCTTTAGCGGCGGCGAGTTCCAGCTTAACGCCGATAAAGACGGTAATGTGGTTTCGCTGTCGGGCGAAGCGCAGAGCGGCCTGGTCGATGCCGTTAACGAATATAATCAGAAGGTCCAACTCACCTTTAATAATTTGAAAACAGACGGTACCAGTAAGCTGGCAAGCTTTGGCGAGCGTGTAGGCGACCAAAAGTTAACGCTGGATAAACTGTCCATCGCCATTGAGGGTAAAGAGATGGCGGTGCTGGAAGGGATGGAAATTGCCGGCAAGTCCGATCTCGTCAACGACGGAAAAACCATTAACAGCCAGTTGGATTACTCGCTTAACAGCCTGAAAGTGCAGAATCAGGATTTAGGCAGCGGTAAATTAACGCTGAAAGTCGGTCAAATCGACGGCGAAGCCTGGCACCAGTTTAGTCAGCAATATCATGCGCAAACGCAGGCGCTGTTGAATCAGCCGGACGTGGCGCAGAATCCTGAGCTTTATCAGCAAAAAGTCACTGAAGCGTTCTTTAGCGCTCTCCCCGTGCTGTTAAAAGGCGATCCGGTACTGACTCTGGCGCCGCTTAGCTGGAAAAACGCCAAAGGGGAAACCACGCTGAATCTGTCGCTGTTCCTCAAAGATCCGGCAACCACAACGGCACAACCGCAAACGCTGGCGCAGGAAGTCGACCGCTCCGTGAAATCGCTGGATGCGAAACTGGCAATTCCGATGGACATGGCGGTCGAGTTTATGACGCAGATAGCAAAACTGGAAGGCTATCAGCAGGATGATGCGGAAAAACTGGCAAAACAGCAGGTGCAGGGGCTGTCCGCAATGGGTCAGATGTTCCGACTGACAACGCTGAAGGATAATACTATCGCCTCCAGTTTGCAGTACGCCAATGGCCAGATCACGCTCAACGGACAAAAAATGCCGTTGGAAGACTTTGTCGGCCTGTTTGGGATGCCGGCGCTTTCCGTACCGGACGTTCCGGCGCTGCCTCAACAATAATCGCCTTGCCGGGTGTCGCGACGCTGCACCCGGTCTGCGCCGAACGACGCGCAGCCTCTACTTTTGCGTTACCAGGCGAGCGGCTATCGTTTGACTCCGCACATGGTGCTCGTCGTGAGCAATACGCTGCAATATTCGTTCGGCCAGGGTATAGCCTATTTCTCGCGCCGGCGTACTGGCCCAGATAATCGGCAGGTCGTCGAGGGCGTTCTCCGCCACATCAGCAAACGCCGCCAGCGACACCTGCTGCTCGAAATAACGATCGACGCCGCTCTCGCCACTCTGTCGTCCGGCTCTCAGTAGGCCAAACCACGCCCCCATCGCAATGGTTTCGTTGTAACAAACGACAGCGCTAATGGTCGGATTGTATCGCAACAGCGCGGTAATGCTTTCTGCTGCCTGTTTCTGACTGGAAGCGCATTCCACGACCCACTCGCTGTGAAACGGTAGACCGTATTTTAACAACGTCGCGCAATAGCCGCCCACGCGCTCCGCGCGGGTTAAAGATGCGCTTTGTCCTCCCAGCCAGGCGATGCGCTGATGGCCCTGACGAATAAGGTACTCCGTCAGGAGCTGCGCCGCCTGCATGTTGTCAGGCCGAACGGTATCCGCATCATCAAGATAGCTGGCGCGTGACGCAAACACCACCGGAATACCTTGTGCGTCGGCCTGCGCTCTCAGCGCTTCGCTACTACCCGCCGCACCGGCGATCACCATGCCATCCACGCCCTGATTAAGCAGCATGGTAAAACGCTGATTTAGCTGTTCGCCATCTTTCCCCCCGTGCAGGAGAAAAACCATACGGCCTTGCGCTTCCAGCGCTTCCGTTAACCCGGCGGTCAATTCGGCATAAAAGGGTGCCGATAAATCACGCACGATCAAACCGATAACGCCGCTTTGCCCGCCACGCAGCGCGGACGCCTGGCGGTTACGCACAAAGCCCAGTTGCTCAATTGCCGCGTTCACGCGCTCGCCGGTCGCGGCCGATATTCGCCCCTTGCCGCTCAGCACTAAGGAAACGGTGCTCACCGACACGCCAGCCGCCAGCGCAACATCGTGGATAGTGATTTTTTTGGCGATAGCCATGTCAACAAATCGCTCCAGAATCTGACAGATAAAACGTTTTACCTATCTGTTATCTTTATACGCGTTATTATCGGTCAGTAATGTGATTAATGCCGCACTAAAATTTGATAAAACGTTTTATCTTTTCGCCATCATAACCTGACACCGGCCTTTATTAACAAGGAGTCGTTAGATGACGACGAAAACCACGCCAAAAATAACGCTATGGGAATTTTTCCAGCAACTGGGCAAAACGTTTATGTTGCCCGTCGCCTTGCTCTCGTTCTGCGGCATTATGCTCGGTATCGGCAGCTCACTCAGTAGCCACGACGTTATCACCCTGCTCCCCGTGCTGGGTAATCCCTTGCTACAGGCTATCTTCACCTGGATGAGTAAAGTAGGTTCTTTTGCCTTTAGCTTCCTGCCGGTGATGTTTTGTATCGCGATTCCGCTTGGTCTGGCGCGGGAAAACAAAGGCGTCGCCGCGTTTGCCGGGTTCGTCGGTTATGCGGTCATGAACCTTGCAGTCAACTTCTGGCTCACGGCAAAAGGCATTCTGCCGACCACCGATGCGGCGGTGCTGAAAGCCAATAACGTACAAAATATTCTGGGCATCCCCTCTATCGATACCGGCATCCTCGGCGCCGTTATCGCTGGTATTATTGTCTGGATGCTGCATGAACGGTTTCATACCATTCGTTTGCCGGATGCGCTGGCCTTTTTCGGCGGTACGCGTTTTGTACCTATCGTTTCCGCCGTTGTGATGGGGCTTGTCGGCCTGGTTATCCCGCTCGTCTGGCCGGTTTTTGCGATGGGAATTAGTGGACTGGGTCATATCATCAATAGCGCCGGCGACTTTGGACCGATGATTTTCGGCACCGGCGAGCGCCTGCTGTTGCCTTTTGGTCTGCACCATATTCTGGTAGCGCTGATTCGTTTCACCGAGGCGGGCGGTACGCAAGAGGTATGCGGGCATACCGTGAGCGGCGCATTGACTATTTTCCAGGCCCAACTCAGTTGCCCAACGACGCACGGCTTCTCTGAAAGCGCCACTCGCTTCTTATCGCAAGGCAAAATGCCGGCGTTTCTCGGTGGGTTGCCGGGTGCCGCGCTGGCAATGTACCACTGTGCCCGTCCAGAAAACCGCCCTAAAATTAAAGGATTATTGATTTCCGGTTTAATCGCCTGCGTTGTCGGCGGTACAACGGAGCCGCTGGAATTCCTGTTCCTGTTCGTAGCGCCGGTGCTGTACGTTATTCATGCTCTGCTGACCGGACTGGGCTTTACCATCATGGCTATTCTCGGCGTCACTATCGGCAATACGGATGGCAATATTATTGACTTTGTGGTGTTTGGCATCCTGCATGGTCTGTCAACAAAATGGTATCTGGTACCGGTAGTGGCGGCGATTTGGTTTGCGGTTTACTACCTCATTTTCCGCTTCGCCATTACACGCTTTAACCTCAAAACACCGGGGCGCGAGGCGGAGATCGCCACCAGCATTGAAAAAGCGATCGCTGGCGCGCCAGGAAAGTCCGGCTACAACGTGCCTGCTATCCTGGCGGCATTAGGCGGCACGGAAAACATCGTGAGTCTGGACAACTGCATCACCCGCCTACGTCTGTCCGTGAAAGATATGTCGCTTGTCGATGTCCAGGCATTGAAGGACAATCGTGCGATAGGCGTCGTACAGCTCAATCAGCATAATTTGCAGGTGGTTATCGGCCCGCAGGTTCAGTCGGTAAAAGATGAAATGGTTGGTCTGATGAATACCGTTCAGGCATAAGGATGAGATATGTTCGATTTTTCACAGGAAGTTGACCGTCGCGGGACATGGTGTACGCAGTGGGATTATGTCGCCGATCGTTTTGGCGAGGCCGATCTGCTCCCCTTTACGATCTCGGATATGGATTTTGCCACCGCGCCGTGTATCCTGGAGGCGCTAAACCAGCGCCTTTCCCACGGTGTGCTGGGCTATAGCCGCTGGAAAAATGAGGCGTTTTTAGGGGCGATTACCCACTGGTTTGCGACACGCCATCAGACCACGATAGATGCCCACTCCCTCGTATACGGCCCCTCCGTTATCTATATGGCGTCCGAGCTTATCCGCCAGTGGTCCGACGAAGGCGATGGCGTGGTAGTTCATACCCCCGCTTACGATGCTTTTTATAAGGCGATTGAAGGCAACCGTCGCATCGTCACTCCCGTCCCACTGGAGAAAGAAGGCAACGCCTGGTATTGCGATATGGCCAAACTGGAGGCGGCGCTGGCGCGTCCGGAAAGCAAAATCCTGCTGCTGTGCAGTCCGCAAAATCCCACCGGTAAAGTGTGGACGCGTGACGAGCTGGAAACGATGTCAACGCTGTGCGAGCGCCATGGCGTACGGGTGATTTCCGATGAAATTCACATGGATATGGTATGGGGAAACCAGCCGCATATTCCCTGGAGCAATGTCGCGCGCGGAGACTGGGCGCTGCTCTCCTCCGGCTCGAAAAGCTTCAATATTCCGGCATTAACCGGCGCTTATGGAATCATTGAAAATAGTGAAAGCCGTGAACGCTACCTGGCCGCCTTAAAAGGGCGCGACGGCCTCTCTTCGCCAGCGGTGCTCTCGCTCACGGCGCATATTGCCGCGTATCAGCACGGCGCGCCGTGGCTGGATGCGTTACGCGCCTCGCTGGCGGCTAATATGCGCTATATTGAGCAGGCGCTGAATGGCGCCTTTCCGACGTTGAACTGGCAAGCGCCGCCATCGACCTATCTGGCATGGATTGATCTCCGTCCTCTCGGCATTGACGATCAAAAATTACAGCACACGCTCATTCATCAGGAGAAAGTCGCCATTATGCCCGGCGATACCTATGGCGCAGAAGGCCGGGGATTTGTGCGTCTGAATGCCGGATGCCCTCGCCTGAAACTTGAAAAAGGCGTCAACGGATTGATTAACGCTATCCGCACCGTTCGCTGATACTGTCTACAAGCGGGGGGTTGACCCTTTATCCTGAGAGGCGATAACAGAGACGGCCCCCGTGAGCTGACCGGGGGCGCGTTAAAGAGAATGATACAAAATTTCTTCCGCGCTCTCGCGAAGTTGCAACGTAATGACTCCGTTTTTGCAAAATTTCCAGAGCATTATTAATCTGTAGTATAATGGTGCGCACTTTTATTAAAAATTGAGTGCGCCCATGATTGATATTACGCTTCCTTTGACTGACATCCACCGCCACCTTGATGGCAACATTCGCGCCCAAACAATTCTGGATCTTGGTCGGCAGTTCAACATCGCCCTTCCCGCCCAAACGCTGGAAACGCTGATTCCGCATGTCCAGGTCACCTCAACCGAACCCGATTTAGTGAGCTTTCTCACGAAGCTCGATTGGGGGGTAAAAGTCCTGGCATCGCTTGACGCCTGCCGCCGTGTGGCCTTTGAAAATATTGAAGATGCCGCACGTAACGGCCTGCATTACGTCGAGCTTCGCTTTTCGCCCGGCTATATGGCGATGGCGCATCAGTTACCGATCGCAGGCGTGGTTGAAGCCGTTATCGACGGTGTACGCGACGGCTGTAACACGTTTGGCGTCGAGGCACGACTCATTGGCATTATGAGCCGTACCTTCGGCGAGGCGGCATGTTTACAGGAGCTTGATGCGCTGCTGGCGCACAGAGAGAAAATCACCGCGCTGGATTTAGCCGGTGATGAGCTGGGCTTTCCCGGCAGTCTGTTTTTGTCGCACTTTAATCGGGCGCGCGATGCGGGCTGGCATATTACCGTTCACGCAGGCGAAGCCGCAGGGCCGGAAAGTATCTGGCAGGCGATTCGCGAACTGGGGGCCGAACGTATCGGACATGGCGTAAAAGCTGTCGAAGATCGCGCGTTAATGGATTTTCTTGCACAGCAGCGTATCGGTATTGAATCCTGTCTGACCTCGAATATTCAGACCAGTACCGTCGCATCGCTGGCAGATCATCCGCTCAAAACCTTCCTTGAGCATGGCGTTCTCGCCAGTCTTAATACGGACGATCCGGCTGTTCAGGGCGTAGATATTATCCATGAATATCACGTCGCCGCGCCAGCGGCAGGATTGAGCCGCGAACAGATTCGCCAGGCGCAGATTAACGGTCTGGAAATCGCCTTTCTGAGCGATGGCGAAAAACGTGCGCTGCGCGAAAAAGTGGCCGCGGCGTAAGATTGCTTTATTGATGCTAACGCCCTCTCTCCGCCTGAGGTTTAATGCTATCCCAGGCGGAGAAATGCGACATCTCAGGCAAGACACAGCGTCGCGCGATGTTTTGCCGATTCCATGCCCAGTTCAATCAACTCCATAATTTGAATCGCCTGGCTTGCCGGCACGGGATTTTCACCATTACCGTTTAACGCATCGCGGATGGCGGCATAATATGCCGGATAGTTACCCGGCAACGTAAGCCAGTTCTCTTCTTTGCGCGTCTCTCCCTCAACCAGGGTCAATACGCCGTCACGCATGTCGTATCCCCAGTCTTCCTGCGGTAAACGCTCGCCGTTTTTTAACCGTTCTTCCTGGGGATCGAGGCCATATTTTACATAGCTACCGCGCGAACCATGAACAATGTATCGCGCGGATTCCGCCGCGGCCAGCATCGTACCGTGCAAAATCACGCGGCGCTGGGGGTAGGATAAAATCGCGTGGAAATAATCTGTAGATTGCGCGCCCGGACGCAGTTGCGCTAAATCCACCGTCATGCTGACCGGCAGGCCAAAAAGTTGAATGGCCTGATCCAACAAGTGCGGCGCCAGATCGTACCAGATACCACTTCCCGGCCCGCCTTGCTCGCGCCAGCGGTCGCGCACCTGGGGACGGAAGCGATCAAAGTGGGATTCAAACAAGGACACCTCGCCGAGCACGCCATCCGCCAGCAAGGCCTTCAGCGTCAAAAAATCGCTGTCCCAGCGTCGGTTGTGGAAGACGGAAAGTACCCGACCAGTGCTCCGCGCAAGCGCATCCAATTCTCGCGCCTGTGACAGTGTCACGGTAAAGGGTTTATCAACCACCACATGCTTACCGGCTTCCAGCGCAGCTTTCGCCAGCGGGAAATGGGTATCGTTGGGCGTCGGGATCACGATCAGGTCGATATGCGGATCGTTAAATAAATGTCGGGGCTCAGCGACTACGGAAACCGCCGGCCAATCTGCTTTCACTTTTGTTTCATCGCTGCTGGATACCGCCGCAAGCTCTAGCCCTGGCGTTCCCATAATTAAAGGCGCATGAAAGGTTTTACTGGCGTAGCCATAACCGATTAACCCAACGCGGATTTTGTCATTCATCTCACTGCCTCCGGTTTTAGATATCGCTATTCCACACCATCGTGCGATTAGCCGCAATAGCGTCCTGACCATCAACGTAGCATCAAATGATTAACTTGTTACAGAACAGAGGCTGAAATCGTTTCCCTCCCTCTTGCCGACCGTTCGCCAGGAAAGTAACATTTACCCCCTGTGTTTATGGATAAATCAAAGCAAATGTCGTCAATAATGAATCGTCTTATTGAATTAACTGGGTGGATAGTTCTCGTTATCTCAGTCATTCTTTTAGGTATTGCCAACCATATTGACAATTACCAACCACCAGAGCCCACGGCTTCCGTTCAGAAGAAGTAAGCGTCAGATAATGTAAAGGCATTTTCGCGTGGTACGGTCAGCGGCGCCCCGGGGGGTGCAAAGAAAAGTCAAAAACCGGCAAAAAAAACGAAATATGTCCTATCTGGTCTGACGTTTATTGCCTGTTGTAGGAAAGCGCGTTAACCTTTCGCCCCAGGCGCCATGTGGCGCCTGACTCTTTACCGGTAAGAATATTCCCTTTTTACCTGCACCCCTGACCTCTCACTGGTGCGGTTTTGTTTATTTTTTATCAGTGACTACTCCGTTGGCATTATATTTAATATGGATCAACTTTATATGACTGTTCAGGATTATCTATTAAAATTCCGCAAAATTAGTTCGCTCGAAAGTCTGGAAAAACTGTTCGACCACCTTAACTATACCCTTACTGATGACATGGATATTGTTAATATGTATCGCGCTGCAGATCACCGCCGTGCCGAACTGGTTTCCGGAGGACGCCTGTTTGATGTAGGTCAGGTTCCGCAATCCGTCTGGCGCTATGTGCAATAAAGAAAGTAGCGTTTAACATCAAAAACCTTATAATATTTGCCCCAAAATGAGCGGCATGACCGTTAATGCGCGTAACCCCGGAGAAGATATGACTACAACACCGCCACAACGAATTGGAGGCTGGCTTCTTGGCCCGTTAGCCTGGCTGTTAGTCGCGTTGTTGAGCGCCTCGCTGGCGTTATTACTCTACGTTATGGCGCTTGCCACACCGCAAACGTTCAAGACGCTTAGCGGACAGGAAACCGGTAATTTACTGCTATGGGGCATTTCATTTATTACCGCTATCGCCATGTGGTACTATACCCTGTGGTTGACGATCGCATTCTTCAAGCGCAGACGCTGCGTGCCGAAGCATTACATTATCTGGCTGCTGGTGTCGGTGTTACTGGCGGTTAAAGCATTTGCCTTTTCGCCCGTCTCAGATGCCTTTGCCGTGCGTCAGTTACTCTTCCCACTGTTGGCGACGGCGCTCATTGTGCCTTATCTCAAACGTTCAGCGCGCGTTAAAACAACGTTTGTTAATCCGTAATAACCCTACAGTTAACCTGTTGTCGCCTGTGGTAGTTTGACAGATAATAGGCGGCTTTTTTATTTCAGGCCGAAACATGACTGATTACCTGCTGCTCTTTGTCGGAACTGTACTGGTCAATAACTTTGTACTGGTCAAATTCCTGGGCCTTTGTCCCTTTATGGGCGTATCCAAAAAACTGGAAACCGCCATGGGGATGGGCCTCGCGACGACCTTTGTCATGACGCTGGCGTCGATATGCGCCTGGCTTATCGACACCTGGATACTTATTCCGCTGGATCTGATTTATCTGCGGACGCTGGCCTTTATCCTCGTCATTGCTGTGGTCGTGCAATTTACCGAAATGGTTGTGCGGAAAACCAGCCCGGCGTTATACCGCTTGTTAGGCATCTTCTTACCACTGATTACCACTAACTGTGCGGTTCTGGGCGTAGCGTTACTGAATATTAATCTCGGTCATCACTTTCTTCAGTCGGCGCTGTACGGATTTTCCGCCGCCGTCGGTTTTTCATTAGTGATGGTTCTGTTTGCCGCCATCCGCGAACGCCTTGCCGTGGCGGATGTGCCCGCCCCTTTTCGTGGTAACGCGATAGCATTGATTACCGCAGGATTAATGTCTTTGGCCTTTATGGGCTTTAGTGGTTTGGTGAAGTTGTAATGAATACTATCTGGATTGCCGTTGGCGCCCTGACCCTTCTGGGCCTGGTGTTCGGCGCCATTCTGGGTTATGCCTCCCGCCGATTCGCGGTTGAAGATGATCCGGTTGTTGAAAAAATCGATGCGATTTTGCCGCAGAGTCAGTGTGGTCAGTGCGGCTATCCCGGCTGTCGCCCCTACGCCGAAGCCGTGGGTCTTCAGGGCGAGAAAATCAATCGTTGCGCGCCCGGCGGCGAAGCCGTCATGCTGAAAATGGCAGAATTGCTAAACGTAGAGCCGCAACCATGCGATGGTGAAGAACAGCAGGCTGCGCCAGTACGTATGCTGGCAGTTATTGATGAAAATAACTGCATTGGCTGCACAAAATGCATTCAGGCCTGCCCGGTTGACGCCATCGTTGGCGCAACGCGCGCCATG
Organism: Salmonella sp. A29-2; assembly: GCF_020150755.1. Taxonomy (NCBI): domain Bacteria; kingdom Pseudomonadati; phylum Pseudomonadota; class Gammaproteobacteria; order Enterobacterales; family Enterobacteriaceae; genus Salmonella; species Salmonella sp. A29-2. The sequence goes on from NZ_CP083731.1 coordinate 2,504,477, forward strand.
CACACGGTCATGAGCGATCTCTGTACTGGCTGTAATCTGTGCGTCGATCCGTGTCCGACGCACTGCATCGAATTACGTCCGGTGAATGAGACGCCCGACAGTTGGAAATGGGATTTGAACACCATTCCCGTTCGCATCATTCCCGTGGAACAACATGCTTAAACTATTTTCCGCTTTCAGAAAAGATAAAATCTGGGATTTCGACGGTGGTATTCATCCGCCCGAAATGAAGTCCCAGTCAAACGGCACGCCGCTGCGCCAGGTGCCTTTAGCGCCGCGCTTTGTTATCCCTTTAAAACAGCACATTGGCGCTGAGGGCGAGCTGTGCGTTAGCGTCGGCGATCGCGTGCTACGCGGCCAGGCGCTTACCCGTGGACGTGGAAGAATGCTGCCGGTACACGCGCCCACCTCCGGGACGGTTATCGCTATTGCCCCCCACTCGACGGCACATCCTTCGGCGCTGGCGGAGTTAAGCGTCATCATTGATGCCGACGGCGAGGACCGCTGGATTGAACGCGAGGGCTGGTCTGATTACCGCGCCCACAGCCGTGAAGCGCTCATTGAACGCATTCATCAGTATGGCGTTGCCGGGCTTGGCGGCGCAGGGTTTCCCACCGGCGTTAAATTGCAGGGCGGCGGCGATAAAATCACCACGCTTATTATCAATGCCGCAGAGTGCGAACCTTACATTACGGCGGACGATCGTTTGATGCAGGACTGCGCCGCGCAGATTGTGGAAGGTATTCGCATCCTGGCGCATATTCTGCAACCGCGTGAAGTATTAATCGGCATTGAAGATAACAAACCGCAGGCTATTTCCATGCTGCGCGCCGTACTGGCTGACGCCCACGATATTTCGTTACGTGTGATCCCAACCAAATACCCTTCCGGCGGCGCAAAACAGCTCACCCAAATACTGACGGGAAAACAGGTTCCCCACGGCGGGCGCTCCTCTGATATTGGCGTGCTGATGCAAAACGTCGGTACGGCTTATGCCGTTAAACGCGCCGTGATTGACGGCGAACCGATCACAGAACGCGTCGTCACCTTAACGGGTGAAGCGGTAAGCCGTCCGGGTAACGTCTGGGCGCGGCTCGGCACTCCCGTTCGTCATTTGCTTAACGATGCCGGGTTCTGCCCTTCCGCTGACCAGATGGTCATCATGGGCGGCCCGTTGATGGGATTCACCCTTCCCTGGCTTGACGTACCGGTCGTAAAAATCACCAACTGCCTGCTGGCGCCATCCGTGACTGAAATGGGGGCGCCTCAGGAAGAGAAAAGCTGTATTCGTTGCAGCGCTTGCGCTGACGCCTGCCCTGCCGACCTTTTACCGCAGCAGCTTTATTGGTTCAGCAAAGGGCAGCAGCATGACAAGGCTACCGCTCACCATATTGCTGATTGTATAGAATGCGGCGCCTGCGCCTGGGTCTGCCCGAGTAATATTCCGCTCGTCCAATATTTCCGTCAGGAAAAAGCGGAGATTACTGCGATCAGGCTTGAAGAAAAACGCGCCGCCGAAGCCAAAGCACGTTTTGAGGCTCGTCAGGCAAGACTGGAGCGCGAAAAAGCCGCCCGCCTTGCACGTCACAAGAGCGCAGCGGTACAACCAGCGGCAAAAGATCAGGATGCCATTGCCGCTGCGCTGGCGCGGGTAAAAGAGAAACAGGCGCAGGCCACGCAACCGGTGGTTATTCAGGCGGGTAGTCTGCCAGACAATAGCGCCGTCATCGCGGCCCGTGAAGCGCGTAAAGCGCAAGCGCGCGCTAAACAAGCCGCTCATCCGGTGGCTGACAGCGCGATACCCGGCGACGACCCGCGTAAAGCCGCAGTGGAGGCGGCTATCGCTCGCGCCAAAGCCCGCAAACAGGAGCAGCAGGCCGGAAGCGAACCTGCCGAACCGGTCGATCCGCGCAAAGCCGCAGTGGAGGCGGCTATCGCTCGCGCCAAAGCCCGCAAACAGGAGCAGCAGGCCGGAAGCGAACCTGCCGAAGCGGTCGACCCGCGCAAAGCCGCGGTGGAAGCGGCTATCGCCCGCGCCAAAGCCCGCAAGCAGGAGCAGCAGGCCGGAGGCGAACCTGCCGAACCGGTCGATCCGCGTAAAGCCGCGGTGGAAGCGGCCATCGCCCGCGCCAAAGCCCGTAAGCAGGAGCAGCAGACCGGAAGCGAACCTGCCGAACCGGTAGACCCGCGTAAAGCCGCGGTTGCTGCGGCTATCGCCCGCGTTCAGGCAAAAAAAGCAGCACAGCAGCAGGTTGTTAACGAGGATTAAATGGTATTCAGAATCGCAAGCTCGCCTTATACCCATAACCAGCGCCAGACATCGCGAATCATGTTGCTGGTATTAATCGCCGCTCTGCCGGGGATTGCCGCGCAGACGTGGTTTTTTGGTTGGGGAACGCTTTTCCAGATCGTTCTGGCTGCTATCACGGCGCTCGTCGCAGAAGCCATTGTCCTCAGGCTGCGCAAACAATCGGTCGCCAGTCACCTGCAGGATTATTCCGCGTTATTGACGGGGCTTTTGCTGGCGGTCAGCATCCCTCCGCTTGCGCCCTGGTGGATGGTCGTGCTGGGAACCGGATTCGCCATTATTATCGCTAAACAGTTATATGGCGGGCTGGGACAAAACCCCTTTAATCCGGCCATGATCGGTTACGTGGTGCTATTAATTTCCTTTCCGGTGCAAATGACAAGCTGGTTGCCGCCTTATGAAATAGCCGCAACAACGCCCGATATGCTGGACACGTTGCGGATGATTTTTACCGGGCATACCGCCAGCGGCGGCGATATGACGCTGCTACGTATCGGTATTGACGGTATCAGCCAGGCGACGCCGCTGGATACGTTTAAAACGTCCTTGCGCGCCGGGCACTCCGTTGAGCAAATCATGCAGTACCCGATATACAGCGGCGCGCTGGCCGGCGTGGGCTGGCAGTGGGTTAACCTCGCCTGGCTTGTCGGCGGCGTATTCCTGCTGTGGCAAAAAGCTATCCGCTGGCATATCCCGGTCAGTTTTCTGCTCACGCTGGCGCTATGCGCCGCGTTAGGCTGGCTTTTCTCGCCCGCTACGCTGGCCTCGCCGCAGCTTCATCTGCTGTCAGGCGCCACCATGCTGGGCGCATTTTTTATCTTGACGGATCCGGTTACCGCCTCCACGACCAACCGTGGACGTTTAATTTTCGGCGCGCTGGCTGGGGTATTAGTGTGGCTGATTCGTAGCTTCGGCGGCTATCCGGACGGCGTTGCTTTTGCTGTCCTGTTGGCGAATATCACGGTTCCTCTGATCGACTACTACACGCGCCCCCGCGTCTATGGACATCGCAAAGGATAAACCATGCTGAAAACGATTCGTAAACACGGTATTACGCTGGCGCTTTTTGCCGCAGGCTCTACGGGATTGACCGCGGTGATTAATCAGATGACAAAATCAACCATCCACGAACAAGCGCTGCAACAACAACATGCCCTGTTCGATCAGGTATTGCCGCCAGATCGTTACAATAATAATCTGCAAGAGAGCTGTTATCTGGTCGATGCGCCCGCCCTCGGCAAAGGCACACACCGTGTTTTTATCGCTCGCAAGGATGATAAACCCGTAGCGGCCATCATTGAGGCCACCGCGCCAGATGGCTATTCCGGCGCTATCCAGCTTATTGTTGGCGCAGATTTCAACGGTACCGTCCTGGGGACGCGTGTGACGGAACATCATGAGACGCCAGGGTTAGGTGATAAAATTGAGCGCCGTTTGTCTGACTGGATTACCCACTTTAGCGGTAAAACCATCAGCGGTGAAAATGATACGCACTGGGCGGTGAAAAAAGATGGCGGTGATTTTGATCAATTTACCGGGGCGACAATAACGCCGCGCGCCGTGGTGAATGCGGTTAAACGCGCCGGGCTGTACGCCGAATCACTGCCCGCTCAGCTCCCCCATTTAACCGCCTGTGGAGAATAGCCATGAGCGAAATAAAAGACATTGTTGTTCAGGGGTTATGGAAAAATAACTCTGCTCTGGTGCAGCTACTTGGCCTGTGCCCTTTACTGGCGGTGACGTCTACGGCAACCAACGCTCTGGGGCTGGGTCTGGCCACAACGCTGGTATTAACGCTGACCAACCTTACGGTGTCCGCACTACGTCGCTGGACGCCGGCAGAAATCCGTATCCCGATTTACGTTATGATCATTGCCTCGGTGGTAAGCGCAGTACAGATGCTGATCAATGCGTATGCGTTCGGTTTATATCAGTCTTTAGGGATTTTTATTCCGCTGATTGTAACGAACTGCATTGTTGTCGGTCGCGCCGAAGCGTTTGCCGCGAAAAAAGGACCGTGGCTTTCCGCGTTGGACGGTTTTTCCATCGGCATGGGCGCGACAGGCGCGATGTTCGTGCTGGGTTCGCTGCGCGAGATCCTCGGGAATGGTACGCTTTTCGATGGCGCGGATAGCCTGCTGGGAGGCTGGGCAAAAGTATTACGGGTCGAGATATTTCACACTGACTCGCCTTTCCTGCTGGCGATGCTGCCGCCAGGCGCGTTTATCGGTCTGGGACTCATGCTGGCGGTAAAATATCTTATTGATGAAAAAATGAAGAAACGCCGCGCCGAAACCGCGCCTTCCGCAGTTCCGGCAGGTGAAACAGGGAAAGTCTGATGAACAAAGCAAAAAGGCTGGAAATTCTGACGCGCCTGCGCGACAACAATCCGCACCCCACAACGGAACTCAATTTCACGTCGCCGTTTGAGTTGCTGATTGCCGTGTTGCTTTCCGCGCAGGCAACCGACGTCAGCGTGAACAAGGCTACCGCCAAACTTTACCCGGTCGCCAATACGCCAGCCGCGATGCTGGAACTGGGCGTAGAAGGCGTGAAATCCTATATCAAAACCATCGGTTTATTTAACAGTAAAGCGGAAAACGTGATTAAGACCTGCCGTATTTTACTGGACAAGCATAATGGCGAAGTGCCGGAGGATCGGGCGGCGCTGGAAGCGCTTCCCGGCGTGGGGCGTAAAACCGCTAACGTAGTACTAAATACCGCCTTCGGCTGGCCGACCATCGCCGTTGATACGCATATATTTCGTGTATGCAACCGAACACAGTTCGCACCGGGTAAAAATGTCGAGCAGGTAGAAGAGAAGTTACTAAAAGTGGTGCCGAATGAGTTCAAAGTGGACTGTCATCACTGGTTAATTTTGCATGGCCGCTATACCTGTATCGCCCGAAAACCCCGCTGCGGCTCCTGCCTCATTGAAGACCTTTGCGAATACAAAGAAAAAGTCGATATTTGATATGCTCGGAGCGCGTCCGTCACGCCAGCGCGCTCCCACCTTCGGCCTGGATCTATTTTAGCCATCAATCATTCCAGTCTCTGTCCTTTTTCTGATGTAATGTGCTTTCGTTTTCCCTCCACGTCAGGTTAATCATTTTTTTAATCGCGAAAATTTCTATCTATCCGTGATCGGGATCACTTTGATAACTTCATGTAAAATTTAATGACACCTAAGGTTACATTTACAACCGGATAGACTGACGCCCCGTTTTCACTACAAAACATTACTCTGCCATTTTTTCAGATAATGGCCTATATCACTGCTTTTCACCTTAAATAGCAGAAGATATCGCCTTTCACCCAAACTAATGGCCTTTTTGCAGTGTAAAAATCTGCCATTCTTCAAATGAAGAAATTTAACGCTGGATAACATTTCTGACATCGGACGATTCAACCAGAAGAGTTATATGTAACAGATTATTACAAAGCTCTTGTCTGGAGAGGAAAGATAGTGAACATTACCTGCCGTTTCCCCTCCAATATAACAATCGGACGGATGAGTCTGACTCATCACGCGCCAGACAATCCCTGTTAATACGGGGCGTAAAAAAGAGGTAAAAGTGTCTACTGCAAACAAAAAACCAACTGAAAGCGTCAGTTTGAACGCTTTCAAACAACCGAAGGCGTTCTATCTCATCTTCTCGATAGAGTTATGGGAGCGTTTTGGTTATTACGGCCTGCAAGGCATTATGGCCGTCTACCTGGTAAAACAACTGGGTATGTCAGAAGCGGATTCCATCACCCTTTTCTCTTCCTTCAGTGCGCTGGTGTACGGCCTGGTCGCCATTGGCGGTTGGTTAGGTGATAAAATTCTGGGCACCAAACGCGTTATTATGCTGGGTGCCGTGGTGCTGGCTATCGGTTATGCGCTGGTCGCATGGTCTGGTCATGACGCTGGCATCGTCTATATGGGCATGGCGGCTATCGCTGTGGGTAACGGTCTGTTTAAAGCTAACCCGTCTTCCCTGCTGTCTACCTGTTACGCGAAGGACGATCCGCGTCTCGACGGCGCATTTACGATGTATTATATGTCCGTCAACATCGGCTCCTTCTTCTCTATGCTGGCGACGCCGTGGCTGGCGGCGCGTTATGGCTGGAGCACCGCGTTTGCGCTTAGCGTCGTCGGTATGCTGATAACCGTCGTTAACTTTGCTTTCTGCCAGCGCTGGGTGAAAAGCTACGGTTCCAAACCCGACTTTGAACCGATCAACTTCCGTAATCTGCTGCTGACCATCGTGGGTATTGTCGTTCTGATTGCGGTCGCCACCTGGCTGCTGCACAACCAGGATATCGCGCGTATGGTGCTGGGCGTAATCGCTCTTGGCATCGTCATTATCTTCGGTAAAGAAGCGTTTTCCATGCACGGCGCGGCGCGCCGTAAAATGATCGTCGCCTTTATTTTGATGCTGCAGGCGATTATCTTCTTCGTACTGTACAGCCAGATGCCGACGTCGCTGAACTTCTTTGCCATTCGTAACGTCGAGCACTCTATTCTCGGTATCGCGTTCGAACCGGAACAGTATCAGGCGCTGAACCCATTCTGGATCATTATCGGCAGCCCGATTCTGGCCGCTATCTATAACAGGATGGGCGATACGCTGCCGATGCCGATGAAATTCGCCATTGGTATGGTGCTGTGTTCCGGCGCGTTCCTGATTCTGCCGCTGGGCGCCAAATTTGCGAACGATGCCGGCATCGTATCCGTAAACTGGCTGATCGCAAGCTACGGCCTGCAAAGTATCGGTGAGCTGATGATCTCCGGTCTGGGCCTGGCAATGGTCGCACAGTTGGTTCCGCAGCGTCTGATGGGCTTCATCATGGGTAGCTGGTTCCTGACAACGGCAGGCGCTAACATCATCGGCGGTTATGTCGCCAACCTGATGGCTGTGCCGAGCGACGTGACTGACCCACTGATGTCCCTGGAAGTCTATGGTCGCGTATTTATGCAGATTGGCATAGCAACCGCCGTTATCGCCGTCCTGATGCTGCTGACAGCGCCTAAGCTGAACCGTATGACCCAGGACGATGATACCGCTGAAAAAGGCTCTAAAGCCGCTACAGTTTAATTTTCCGGGAAACAACATTCAGGCCGCTAACTGTGCGTTAGCGGCTTTTTTTTTGCTCGTCCCCGCACTACCATACTTTAAACCTCAGCAAAAAGGAGTTACCGATGAAACTGTTCTACAAACCGGGTGCCTGCTCTCTTGCTTCCCATATTACCCTGCGCGAAATTGGCAAAGACTTTACGCTTGATGGCGTCGATCTCGCAAAAAAACGCCTGGAAAACGGTGATGATTACCTGGCAGTCAACCCTAAAGGACAGGTTCCGGCTCTGCTGCTGGATGACGGTACACTGTTGACTGAAGGCGTCGCCATTATGCAGTACCTCGCCGACAGCGTTCCCGACCGCCAGCTTCTGGCGCCGGTAAGTAGTCTTGCTCGCTATCATACGCTGGAATGGCTCAACTATATTGCAACGGAACTGCATAAAGGCTTTACCCCGCTGTTCCGCCCTGACACGCCGGAAACACTCAAACCCGCCGTTCGCGCCGGTCTGGAAAAGAAATTTCAGTATGTGGATGAGTCGCTTTCAGACGACCAGTGGATTTGCGGCCAGCGTTTTACCATTGCAGACGCTTATCTGTTTACCGTATTGCGTTGGGCCTATGGCGTAAAACTGAATATGGACGGGTTAACGCATATTGAAAGTTATATGCAGCGTGTCGCAAAAAGACCGACCGTTGCGGCAGCGCTTAAAGCGGAAGGACTGAATTAATGTCATGTTGCCGGATAGCTCGCTGTACCGCCATCCGGCCTCTTTTTAGCAGCAATAATTACAGCCGCGTTGCGCTGAAGTAATGTTCAGGGTTAGCGATCCTGTCCTGGGCCGCCACGACCTGCAGTTCGTACTCCTGCATCGTTTTGGTGGCGATCATAATCTCATAGACTGCCGCCGTAACGTGCTCCAGCGCCTGCTGCAACGTCGCGCCCTGCAAAAGTTTGACCAGCAATAAACCACTGGTGACATCGCCAACGCCAACCGGCTGACGTGAGCCGAAATCCACCAGCGGACGGCTAATATGCCAGGCTTCCTGCGCTGTCACCAGCAGCATTTCAAAGCGTTCTGAACTGTAACCGGCGCGGGCGAGATGTTTTACCAGTACAATTTCTGGCCCCTGAGCAATCAGTTCTCGCGCCGCCTGCACGGCGTCATTCACATTATTCACGCTATGTTTGCTGAGAATTTCCAGTTCAATCAGGTTAGGCGCGATAATATCGCTGGCGGGTAGCGCATAACGCACATGGAACTCTGCGACGCCAGGCGCCACGATACAGCCCTTTTCCGGATGCCCCATCACGGGATCGCAGAAATATTTTGCCTGCGGATTTGCCGCTTTAACCTGGCGCACAATACCGAGAATGTGTTCTCCCTGCTCGGCAGATCCCAGGTAACCGCTAAGTACGGCGTCGCAGTGCGCTAACTGGCCAATGTCCGCAATCCCCTGGACAATCTCAGTCAGATGGCTGGGCGGCATAACACAGCCGGTCCATTTACCATATTGCGTGTGGTTAGAAAACTGAACGGTATTCAGCGGCCAAACATTTGCGCCAAGACGGCGCATGGGAAATTCGGCGGCGCTGTTGCCCGCATGTCCGAAAACAACATGGGACTGGATAGCGAGGATATTCTTCATTTTTTTACCTGAACATCAAAAATAAGGGAGTGATTTCTCACTCCCTGTTACTTAATGCCTTATTTCCAGCAAATCAGACAATAGTTCTTTTTGCCGCGACGTAATAAGGTATAGCGGCCAAACAGACGGTCCTCATCGTTAAAGATGTATTCAGGATCGGATTGTTTTTCACCATTGATAGTGACAGCGTTGGAGGCGATAGTCTTACGCGCCTGACCACGCGACGGCTGGAGTTCGGCGTCTACCAGCGCCTGCATCAGGTCGGCGCCTTTTTCCATTTCAACCATCGGTACGCCGTCCTGCGCCAACTGCTCAAAGTCAGCTTCGCTCAGCGCGCTCAGTGAACCGCTGAACAGGCATTCAGTGATCCGTTTCGCCGCAACCAGCCCCTCTTCACCATGAACCAGGCGCGTCACCTGCTCGGCCAGCACATACTGCGCGCGCGGCGCTTTACCGCTGTTTTTATCTTCTTCTTCCAGGGCATTGATCTCTTCAATGTCCATAAAAGTGAAGAATTTCAGGAAGCGATAAACATCGGCATCTGCGGTGTTAATCCAGAACTGGTAGAATTTGTACGGACTGGTTTTCTTCGGATCCAGCCAGACAGCGCCGCCTTCGGTTTTACCGAATTTCGTGCCGTCAGCTTTGGTGATCAGCGGAACGGTCAAACCAAATACCTGATTCTGGTGCAGGCGACGGGTCAGGTCGATACCGGAAGTGATGTTCCCCCACTGGTCAGAACCGCCAATCTGTAAGGCAACGCCGTGCAGTTTATTCAGACAAGCGAAGTCGTACCCCTGTAGCAGGTTATAAGAGAACTCCGTGAAAGAGATACCCTGATCGTCACGGTTCAGACGCTGCTTCACCGCTTCTTTGTTGATCATCTGATTAACGGAAAAATGTTTACCGATATCGCGCAGGAAAGTCAGCACATTCATGCTGCCGAACCAGTCATAGTTATTGGCCGCGATGGCGGAGTTTTCGCCGCAATCAAAGTCCAGGAATGGGGCAACCTGTTTACGAATTTTCGCCACCCACTCCTGAACGGTCTCTTCAGTGTTCAGTTTACGCTCGGCGGCTTTGAAGCTCGGGTCGCCAATCAGACCGGTCGCGCCGCCTACCAGCGCAACAGGTTTGTGCCCTGCCTGCTGGAAGCGTTTCAGGCATAACAATGGAACCAGATGCCCCAAATGCAAGCTGTCAGCGGTAGGATCGAAGCCGCAATAGAGCGCGATCGGGCCTTGCGCCAGTCGCTCTGCCAACGCGTCTTCGTCCGTCACCTGGGCTACCAGCCCCCGCTCTTGCAATTGTTTAATCAAGTTACTGCTTGCCATCAAAATCTCCATGTATAAAACGACTGCACCTTTGCCGGTACACGACTTTTCGCCAGACGCGAAAGAGACATAGCATAAAACGGCGGATTCATCCGCACCAGTGCTTAAAACAAGATTTTTGCATCTTTAGGGCGCAAGACGGTCGATTTTCCATGCGCCGTCGTCGCGTTGGTACAAAAAGCGATCGTGCAGACGATGTTCGCCGCCCTGCCAGAACTCCATCTGTTCGATACTCACGCGAAAACCGCCCCAGAAGCTGGGTAACGGCACTTCGCCCTGTTGAAATTTCTGCTTGAGCTCCAGGAATTTGCTTTCGAGGATACCGCGCGCGGAAATGCGGCTGGATTGTTTAGAGACCCATGCGCCAATCTGGCTGTCGCGCGGACGACTGTGGAAATACCTCACCACCTCAAGTGTGGAGAGACGCTCGGCTTTGCCTGTCACCATCACCTGGCGTTCAAGCATATGCCAGGGAAATAACAGGCTGATACGCGGATTGTGCTCAATTTGATGCGCCTTGCGGCTTCCCAGGTTGGTATAAAAGACCAGGCCTTTTTCATCGTAATGCTTGAGCAATACAATACGCTGGTACGGTTGCCCCTTGTCATCTACGGTCGCCACGACCATTGCCGTCGGATCGGCCAGTCTGGCGTCGCACGCTTGCCCAAGCCAGCGCTCAAATAAGGTTAACGGTTCAGCGGGTAAATCGCGGCGACGCAAGCCGCCTTTCGTGTATTCACGGCGCAGATGCGCGATCTGCTGCAATTGGTCGTTATCAGACATGGCGTTGATCAGAAATAATCAGTGGGTGGCGCTATTGTGCGCCCCCATACTGAAAATCTCAACGCTTCGGATTTTGTAACTGACAGTTATTAAGCACAATTCTGTCTCGTTTATAGACCGTGGCGCTCTCGCCTTGCGACCAGAAAACATAAATCCCGTCGGTATAACGCGCGCCCGAGGCCGAGATTCCTTGCTTCAGGGTCAGCAGCTTATTGTCATAAACAAAACTGACCTCTTCACGCGGGTTATTGACTTTAACGGTAAGCGGCTTCTCATCACACTGGTATTCCAGCGTATCCGTTTGCATACGTTCAACAAATTGTTGATAAACGCTACAGCCGGTCAGCAGCACAGGTAAACACATTATTGCGATCTTTTTCATAGGCATATCCCGAAAGCTCTCCTGCTTCTGGAAGGGCAAACGCCCCTTCCTGACCTTGCTAGTTTACCGATATAGGGTCCGGGAAAAATTCAGTTAACTCTGAGTTATTGGGTTAGCCGGGTAAATAGCGCCTAAAACACTGGCTTCTGTAGCCCCCGTCACGGAAGGTAAATTTCCCGGCAGGCCCGCGAGCGTTCGCCAGGCAAGCCATGCAAAGGCCAGCGCTTCCATATCATCGCCGCAGATCCCCGCCTTATCGGTGGTCGAAACCTCGATACCGGGCAACAGCGCCGCCAGACGGGCCATCACTAACGGATTCCGACTTCCGCCGCCACAGACCATCAGCCGCTCGCAGCCGCCATTGAGCAGCACCTGTTGGGCGATGGAGACCGCCGTCAGCTCCGCCAACGTGGCCTGTACATCGCGCGCGTCTGCGCCAGGGAAAGCCGTAAGATGACGCTCTAACCAGCCATAGTTGAAATATTCGCGTCCTGTACTTTTGGGCGCCGACGCAGCAAAGTACGGATCGCGCAACATCTTTTGCAGCAATGGAAGAATAACCTGACCTTCTTTCGCCCATGCCGCGTCTTTGTCGTAGGGCTGCGCGCATTGTCGCCAAATCCACGCATCCATCAACATATTACCCGGCCCCGTGTCGTACCCGCGCACCGCCTGTCCGGGGAAAAGCAGAGATAAATTGGCGATGCCGCCGATATTCAGGACCATACGTTTTTCCGTCGGATGTCCCAACAGCGCGTGATGGAAAGCGGGCACCAGCGGCGCGCCTTGTCCGCCCAGCGCAATATCCCGCCGCCGAAAATCGCCGACCACTGTAATCCCCGTATGGGCGACGATGTGATTATTATCGCCAATTTGCAGCGTATGCGGGGCCTCGCCGGTCGGCTCATGCCAGACCGTTTGCCCATGACAACCAATGGCGACGATATCCCGCGGCTGCAAACGTTGTTGCGCTAACAGCGCATTAACCGCCTGTGCAAAAAGCCGGCCTAACTGGGTATCCAGCTGGCCGAGTTGCGAGAGCGTAAGCGGTTGCCCCTGGCAAATATCGAGAATGCCTTTTTTCAGATGAACGGGAATGGGCCAGGTGAGACTTGCCTGTTGCGCTACCATTGTTTCATCAATTGCCGCCAGTACAACATCCACGCCATCAAGGCTGGTTCCGGACATAACGCCAATAAAACGGCCCGATTTCATACCTCTTCCTTATTAAGCTGGGTTAAGCCTTAACACTCGGCATAACGTATTTTGCAATGCGATGCCCGCGTCACGTTTTTTGCCGTGCCGTCCACGGATATCAATAACCTATCTTTTCTTGCTTCCCACTTCGTTTAAGATTAGTTAATTAACTTCTGATTATGATTTTTACATTCTTTCGGCAGAAGATATGACCTTAACTGCATAAATGCCATATAATTTAGCTATAGGGATGCTGAAATAGCGTTTCGTGAAGAACAGGAGATGGGTAAATGATTAAACGTGTACTGGCCGTTTCACTGATGGGGTTATCCTTAGCTGGGTGTGTTAACAATGATAGCCTTTCGGGTGATGTTTATACCGCATCCGAGGCTAAACAAGTTCAGAATGTAACGTACGGTACTATCGTTAACGTTCGTCCGGTTCAAATTCAGGGCGGTGATGATTCTAACGTGATTGGCGCTATCGGCGGCGCGGTGTTGGGCGGATTCCTCGGCAACACTATCGGCGGCGGTACGGGTCGTTCACTGGCGACCGCGGCAGGCGCGGTGGCTGGCGGCGTAGCGGGCCAGGGCGTCCAGAGCGCAATGAATAAAACCCAGGGTGTGGAACTGGAAATTCGTAAAGACGATGGCAACACCATTATGGTTGTGCAGAAACAAGGAAATACGCGTTTCTCGGCAGGTCAGCGTGTCGTGCTGGCCAGCAATGGCAGCCAGGTTACTGTCTCTCCACGCTAAACCAGGCTTTACGTGTGGTCACATGGCCACACGTATGCCCCTGCACCTCAATCGTGAGAGTGCAATTCCATAATGTTGTGTTCAAGTTTAGCGACAAGTTTAATCAGAAGCTCAATCTCCTCTGAAGAAATCCCAGCCAAAATTTCACCGCGCGTTTTATGAATGACCTCTTCCATCTCAGCGATCAGCGGCTCCGCTTTTTCGGTCAGTTTAATCCGCTTAGCGCGACGATCGCTGGCGCAGGTTTGCCGCGAAATTAGCCCCTTATCTTCAAGTTGATCCAACGTGCGTACCAGCGATGGCTGCTCAATGCCTATCGCTTTAGCCAATTGAATCTGCGACTGGTCAGGCGGCAATTGATGAATATTGTGCAACGTGACCCAATGTGTCTGCGTCAATTCCAGAGGCTTGAGGCGATGGTCAATCAGAGCACGCCAAATGCGCACCAACCGTGCCAGATCAGAACCTAGTGGCGATTCCAATTTCATCTCCTTATAATTAGCTTGCTAAGTTATTATGCTGATTTTAGAATAGTGTGCAGTATTTGTATTCTCAAAACAAATGTATTGCTAAATTTGCTTACCAATAGACATTTTTTCAGACATAGTGCGCACCTGGCACCTGTAGCTTCAGTTTTGGCTAAAACTAAAGCATCGATGTCTGACGCAAAGGAACATTGCTTGTGAAGTGTATACTCAACGCCACAGGATTGCCCTTACAAGATCTCATGTTGGGAGCATCTGTTTACTTTCCGCCATTCTTTAAAGCCTTTGCGCTTGGGTTCGTTATCTGGTTGTTTATTCACCGACTCCTGCGTGACCGGATATACTCTGATGAAATCTGGCATCCCCTGTTAATGGATCTCTCCCTCTTTACGCTTTGCGTATGTCTGGGCCTCGTTTTACTGATCGCGTGGTAAATATGTCGTTAAAAACAATAAAATATTTTTCTACTCTCATTGTCGCCGTCGTCGCCGTTCTGGCCGCGTGGTGGTTATGGAACTACTATATGCAGTCGCCATGGACGCGCGATGGTAAAATCCGCGCGGAACAGGTCAGCGTAACGCCGCAGGTTTCTGGCAGCATTACCCAACTCAATATCAAAGATAATCAGTTCGTCAACGCCGGGGACGTTCTCTTTGTCATTGATAAAACGCCCTTCCATATTGCAGAACTTAACGCGCAGGCGCAGTTGGCCAAAGCGCAGTCCGATCTGGCAAAAGCGAATAATGAAGCCGATCGACGTCGACATTTATCGCGTAACTACATCTCTGCTGAAGATCTGGATAGCGCCAATCTGAATGTTAAAGCGATGCAGGCCAGCGTAGATGTCGCACTGGCAACGTTAAAACAGGCGCAGTGGCAGCTTAGCCAGACGGAAGTAAAAGCGCCGGTATCCGGCTGGGTGACCAACCTTTCTACGCGTACCGGTGATTATGCCAGTACCGGTAAGCCGCTTTTCGCCCTGGTAGATAGCCATTCATTTTATGTAATGGGATATTTCGAAGAAACCAAACTACGCCACATCCGCGAAGGTGAGCCTGCATTAATAACACTGTATAGTGGCAATGTTAAGTTACAGGGTCACGTTGGCAGTATCGGGCGCGCTATTTACGACCAAAGCGTGGAAAGCGACTCCGGTTTAGTGCCCGATATCAAACCCAACGTACCGTGGGTACGTCTGGCGCAACGCGTACCGGTACGTATCGAATTTGACGCTTTGCCGCAGGATATCACGCTCGTCTCCGGCACTACCTGCAGCGTAGCCATTGGACAGCGGTAATGAAACTCTCCCTGCCGGCCCTGCGAAATACGCCCTGGTTTAAAGCGACCTCCGGCCAGTGGCGTTACGCGTTGCGCAATACCATTGCCATGTGTCTCGCGCTGACATTCGCTTATTATCTCAATCTGGATGAGCCCTACTGGGCGATGACTTCGGCCGCAGTGGTGAGCTTTCCGACCGTAGGCGGCGTAATCAGTAAAAGTCTGGGGCGTATTGCCGGGAGTTTACTCGGCGCGACCGCCGCGTTGATTATTGCCGGCCATACGCTGAATGAACCCTGGTTGTTCTTATTTAGCATGGCCGCCTGGATCGGTTTTTGTACCTGGGCCTGCGCGCATTTTACCAATAATGCCGCTTATGCTTTCCAGTTGTCCGGCTACACGGCGGCGATCATCGCGTTCCCGATGGTTAATATTGTAGAAATCACGCAGTTGTGGGATATCGCCCAGGCACGTGTATGTGAAGTTATCGTCGGCATCCTCTGTGGCGGCATGATGATGATGATCCTGCCCAGCACATCGGATGGCACAGCCCTGCTCACCGCGTTGAAAAACATGCATGCGCGCTTGCTGGAACATGCCAGTCTACTTTGGCAGCCGGAGACTACCGACGCCATCCGCTCCGCGCATGAGGGCGTCATTGGGCAAATCCTGACCATGAACCTGCTGCGTATTCAGGCCTTCTGGAGTCACTACCGTTTTCGCCGCCAGAATGCATTGCTAAATGCATTGTTACACCAGCAATTACGGCTAACCAGCGTGATCTCCAGTCTGCGTAGAATGCTTTTAAACTGGCCGACGCCACCGGAAAACAGCCGCGAAGTCATTGAACAACTCTTAGCTGAGTTGGCAAAACCGCGCGCGGACAGCTACACCGTGGCGCGGATTATTGCGCCGCTACGCCCGCAGGATGAACAGGATTATCGTCACCTCGCGTTCTGGCAGCGATTACGCTATTTTTGCCACTTATATCTGCGCAGCAGCCGCCAGTTATATCTGATCGAAAGCGGCGCGCCGGTGGATCAAATCCATATCCGCCGCACTCCCGGCCTTGCACGGCATACGGATAACGCAGAGGCCATCTGGAGCGGCGTGCGTACCTTTTGCACGCTCACGGTGATTGGCGCCTGGAGTATTGGCGCGCAATGGGAATCCGGGCCCGGCGCATTAACCCTGGCGGCGATCAGTTGCGTTCTCTACTCCATCGTCGCCACGCCGTTTAAGTCGCTTTCCTTATTGATGCGTACTTTAGTGCTGCTGTCCTTATTCAGCTTCGTGGTGAAATTTGGCCTGATGGTGCAAATCACCGATCTGTGGCAATTCTTACTTTTCCTTTTTCCGCTGTTCGTCACGATGCAACTGCTTAAACTGCAGATGCCTAAGCTGGCGGGACTGTGGGGGCAGCTTATCGTCTTTATGGGCTCATTCATCGCCGTGACCAATCCGCCGGTGTACGACTTCGCCGATTTCCTTAACGATAATACCGCCAAGATCGTCGGCGTTGCGATTTCCTGGCTGGCGTTTGCGATTTTGCGCCCCGGTTCCGATGCCGTAAAAAGCCGCCGCCATATCCGCGCGCTACGCCGGGATTTCGTCGATCAGCTTAGCCGTCACCCTTCCCATAGCGAAAGCGAGTTTGAGTCGCTGACCTACCATCACGTCAGTCAGCTCAGCAATAGCCAGGATGCGCTGGCGCGCCGGTGGTTATTACGTTGGGGAGTGGTACTGCTGAACTGCTCGCATGTGGTGTGGCAGCTGCGCGCCTGGGAGTCGCGTTCCGATCCGCTTTCCCGGGTGCGGGATATTTGTATATCCCTGCTGCGCGATGTGATGAGCGAGCGCGGCGTGCAGCAACGCCCGCTTGCCGTCACGCTACAGGAACTACAGCGTATCTGCGACACGCTCGCACATCATCATCAACCCGCCGCGCATGAGCTGGCGGCGATTATCTGGCGTTTACACTGTTCGCTGTCGCAGCTGGAACAGGCTCCAGCGCAGGGAACGCTGGCTCCGGGTTATTTAATGACGCCGCAGGCGTAACGCATTCCGCCGCCGCCGAGCGGTTTCGGCTGATCGGACATGTTATCGCCGCCCACATGGATCATGAGCGCTTTATCTTTCACTTCATCAAGAGACTTCAGACGCGGCGCAGTAACCGGTTCGGTGGCGATACCATCATTATTAACGACTAACACCGGGAGGTCGCCCAGATGCCCCTGGCCTTCCGGTCCTTCATGCTTACCGGTATTTTGTGGGTCCAGATGACCACCAGCGGCTTCTGCGGCAACCGCTTTGCCGTCTTTAATCGCGGGCTGGCAGCTACCTTTGGCATGAATGTGAAAACCATGCTCGCCCGGCGGCAACGCTTTAAGGTGTGGGGTAAATTTTAAGCCGCCTTCGGTTTCATCGATGACGACGGTGCCGATAGACTGTCCTACGCCTTGCGCCGTCACCAGGTTCATCTCTACTTTCTCGCTGGCGGCCTGCGCACCCGCACAGGCCAGCAGCGTCACCATCGCTAAACTTAATCGCTTCATAAAACCTCCGTTACATGTGGTCGCCTGTTAAGTGTAAACCACTGGCGAAAACATGTACGGAAAGTCAACGAGTTGGCGATTACGGCACGTCATAACCCAGTGCCGCCTTGCGGATTCGGAACCACTGTTGACGCGACAATGACAGCGTTTCCGCTTCTAATGCGGCGCGTACGCGTTCGATTTTACCCGAGCCAATAATCGGCAGCGGCTGCGACGGCAAACGTAAAATCCAGGCATAGACCACCTGTTCAATAGAACTGGCGTTGAGTTCTTGCGCGATAACGGAAAGTTCCTGGCGCAACGGCTGATAAGCCTCATCATTAAACAGCCGACCGCCGCCAAGACATGACCAGGCCATCGGACGAATACGCAGTTGCTGTAATTGATCTAATGTGCCGTCCAGCAACAAAGGCTGATGAACCGGCGAGATCTCCACCTGGTTGGTCGCCAGGGTGAACGGCAGGCGCGATTGCAGCAACGTAAATTGCGCTGGCGTAAAATTAGAAACGCCAAAATGGCGCACTTTGCCGCTTTGATGTAGATGTTGAAACGCCTCGGCGACGTCATCCGCATCCATTAACGGATCGGGACGGTGAATTAACAACATATCCAGATAATCTGTCGCCAGATTTTTTAATGACTGTTCGGCGCTCAGAATAATATGGCGGCGATCGGTAATATAATGACCGAGCTTATTTTCCGCTCTGGCAGTGGTCGCAATACCGCATTTGGTAACGATTTGCAGTTTTTCCCGCAAATGCGGCGCCAGCGTTAGCGCCTCGCCAAACGCCGCTTCGCACTGATAACCGCCATAAATGTCCGCATGGTCAACGGTAGTGACGCCCAAATCCAGATGTTCTTCGATAAAACTCACTAACTGACGCGCGGACATATTCCAGTCCATCAAACGCCAGTAACCCATGACAAAACGCGAAAACTCCGGGCCTTGTGGAGCGATGGTGACACGCTGAACCATAACAGATTCCTCATAGAGAATAATGAGGTTGAGTATACGCAATTCCGCGTTTAAAAGAGTGAAGGTTGTTGAGGATCTTCCGATGGGAGAGGCTTGTTTGCGCGTATTTTACGCAAGAAACGCTGGCGACAAAGCCGCAGTACATTTTGTTTCTCGGCATCGCTCATTTTTTGCCAGTTAAACCGTTCGTCGCGGCTGCGCATACATCCCCGACAAAAGCCACGCTCATCAGACTGGCAGATACCGCGACATGGGCTTGCTACAGGAAAAAACTCCAACTGCTCGGCCACATCCCCTCCTCAACGTTTGGCGCTTATGACTATTGAAGACGCTAACTGACATTATGGCAACTCTGCTTGCAGTAGACCGACTGGTCTACTATACTGCCTGTCATGAATAAGCAAACCGAACACGATACCCGCGAACATCTGCTGGCCACCGGCGAGCAGCTTTGTATGCAACGGGGTTTTACCGGCATGGGGCTTAGCGAGTTGCTCAAAACCGCCCAGGTGCCTAAAGGGTCGTTTTATCACTACTTTCGCTCGAAAGAAGCCTTCGGCGTCGCCATGCTTGAGCGACATTACGCCTGCTATCATCAGCGTCTTACGGCGCACTTCACCTCCGGTCCCGGTAATCATCGCGATCGTCTTCTCGCCTGGTATCAGGAAACGTTAAAGCAGTTTTGCCAGCAAGGCGCCATTAGCGGTTGCCTGACGGTGAAACTGTCAGCGGAGGTCTGCGATCTGTCGGAGGATATGCGCTCTACGATGGATAAAGGGGCGCAGGAGATCATGGCACTGCTTGCACGCGCGCTGGAAGATGGCCGTAATAGCCACTGTTTACATTTCACCGGCCAGCCGTTGCCACAGGCGCAGGTACTTTATGCCCTGTGGCTGGGCGCCAATTTGCAGGCCAAAATATCCCGTAGCGCCGCGCCGCTGGAAAATGCGTTGGCGCATGTTAAGACCATCATTGCAACGCCTGAGCAGTAACAGGCGTTTTTATTTCCTTTATTACAAGACGACCGGTCTACTTATATCAGGAGCCACTATGTCATCAGCAAAACTGTTTACCCCCCTCAAGGTGGGTGCCATCACGGCGACAAATCGCGTATTTATGGCGCCTTTGACGCGTTTGCGGAGTATTGAACCGGGCGACATTCCTACGCCGTTAATGGCGGAATATTACCGTCAACGCGCCAGCGCCGGATTGATCATCAGCGAAGCCACACAAATCTCCGCACAGGCGAAAGGTTATGCCGGCGCACCGGGATTACACAGCGATGAGCAGATCGCCGCCTGGAAAAAAATCACTCAGGGAGTCCATGCCCAGGGCGGCCATATGGCGGTGCAACTGTGGCATACGGGCCGTATTTCACACGCCAGCCTGCAACCAGGCGGACAAGCGCCCGTCGCGCCATCCGCTGTCAATGCGGGAACCCGCACCTCTTTGCGTGACGAAAACGGTCAGGCCATCCGCGTAGAGACTTCCACGCCGCGCGCGCTGGATACTCACGAGATCCCGGGGATCGTCAACGATTTCCGCCAGGCTATCGCCAATGCCCGAGAGGCAGGCTTCGATCTGGTGGAGCTGCACTCCGCGCACGGTTATCTGCTGCACCAGTTCCTCTCGCCGTCTTCTAATCACCGTACCGATCAGTACGGCGGCAGCGTAGAGAATCGCGCCCGTCTGGTGCTGGAAGTGGTTGATGCCGGCATTAAGGAATGGGGAGCGGACCGTATCGGCATCCGCCTTTCTCCTGTCGGCACTTTCCAGAATGTCGATAACGGCCCGAATGAAGAGGCTGACGCCCTTTATCTGATTGAAGCGTTAGGCAAACGCGGCATTGCTTATCTGCATATGTCTGAACCAGACTGGGCGGGCGGCGAACCGTACAGCGACGCGTTCCGTGAAAAAGTGCGCGCACGTTTCCACGGTCCCATCATCGGCGCTGGCGCCTATACGCCAGAAAAAGCGGAAGATCTGATCGAAAAAGGGCTGATTGACGCCGTGGCGTTTGGTCGCGATTACATCGCTAACCCGGATCTGGTAGCGCGTCTGCAATGTAAAGCGAAACTCAATCCACAGCGTCCCGAAAGTTTTTATGGCGGCGGCGCGGAAGGCTACACTGACTACCCTACTCTGTAATTTCATTGATAGCGGCCTCACATCGCCGCTATACTTTGAATATCTTGACTATTTTAAGGACAACGAAAATGCGTTTATTGCATACTATGCTGCGCGTCGGCGATTTGCAGCGTTCCATCGCTTTTTACACTAACGTTCTGGGCATGAAATTGCTGCGTACCAGTGAGAATCCGGAATACAAATACTCGCTGGCCTTTGTGGGATATGGTCCGGAAACGGAAGAAGCGGTCATCGAACTAACCTATAACTGGGGCGTTGAGAGCTACGACATGGGCAATGCGTATGGGCATATCGCGCTGAGCGTTGACAATGCTGCTGAAGCCTGTGAACGCATTCGTCAGAACGGCGGCAACGTGACCCGTGAAGCGGGGCCGGTAAAAGGCGGTTCGACCATCATCGCCTTCGTTGAAGATCCGGATGGCTATAAAATCGAATTGATTGAAGCTAAAGACGCAGGCCGCGGTCTGGGTAACTGATCCCCCGCCGGGCGCAGGTCACTGCGCCCGTTGTTTTACTGCATCCCGGCGTAAAATTTGCCATAATACGCGCTGCATTTTTTCGTATTAAGAGACTCAGATGTCCGATCACGCTCAACTTTCCGGTCTGTGCGACCGTTTTCGTGGTTTTTATCCTGTCGTCATCGACGTTGAAACTGCAGGATTTAACGCTAAAACCGATGCGCTGCTCGAAATCGCCGCCATCACGCTGAAAATGGATGAACAAGGCTGGCTGATGCCGGACATGACGCTGCATTTCCATGTGGAGCCGTTCGCTGGAGCCAACTTACAGCCGGAAGCGCTCGCGTTTAACGGTATCGATCCCTCTAACCCGCTACGCGGCGCGGTGAGTGAATATGAGGCCCTACACGCTATTTTCAAAATGGTGCGTAAAGGTATCAAAGAAAGCGGTTGTAGCCGCGCCATTATGGTCGCGCATAACGCCACTTTTGATCACAGTTTTATGATGGCCGCCGCAGAGCGCGCCTCGCTGAAACGTAACCCGTTTCATCCGTTCGTCACCTTTGATACCGCGGCATTGAGCGGACTGGCGCTGGGACAAACGGTGTTATCAAAAGCGTGCCTGGCGGCAGGTATGGAGTTTGACGGCGAAAAGGCCCATTCCGCTTTGTATGATACCGAGCGGACAGCGGTGCTGTTTTGTGAAATCGTCAATCGCTGGAAGCGCCTGGGCGGCTGGCCGTTACCTTTGCCGACGGACAAATAACGAGGCTAACAACGCCGCTCTTGCTCACGATGGCAGTAAAAAAGCGACCTTTACAGGTCGCTTTCTCCTTTCACAGATTACTCTGCGTCCGGCTCCTGAGTTTTATATTTTGCCGCAGTTTCTTTAATAAGCTGCTGCAACTCACCACGCTGATACATTTCAATCACAATATCACACCCGCCGACCAGCTCGCCGTCCACCCACAGTTGTGGGAATGTCGGCCAGTTGGCATATTTCGGTAATTCAGCGCGAATATCCGGGTTTTGCAGGATATCAACATAGGCAAAACGTTCCCCGCAGGCTGAAAGCGCCTGAACGGCCTGCGCAGAGAAACCACAGCTTGGCAGTTTCGGTGAACCTTTCATATACAGGAGAATCGGGTTTTCAGCGATCTGGCGCTGAATTTTTTCGATAGTGGTGCTCATTGTCTCGCTTCCTTAAACTACTTTTACGACTGAAGCCTGTCATTGTAACGGGTCAGGCTGGCAACGGAAAATAACATTTTCATCATGCCTTATTATTTTACCGTCTGCGGGAATAAGTTGTATACAAAATATCTTTTAAGCGGGTTGCCACGCTGTGATTTGTAGATAACGCGTTCGTGTTTAGCATTAATTGCTATTTTTTTTACATCTGTTAACGAAACACAGCTTCAGAAACCAAAAGCAATTACCAATCTGTGCTTTTGTAGATTAGAATTATCAGGTTTTGTAAATCATACGCAGGCATGAATCGCCTGCCTTTAACAGAGGATTGCTCAGTGGCGCGGATAAACAAAATCTCGATCACGCTCTGTGCTTTACTTTTTACTACTCTCCCTTTTACGCCAATGGCCCATGCTTCCAGGCAAGCCAAAGCGACGCCTGCTGTTTCTCATGTCACGAAAACGGCAGATAAAAAGAAAAGCACAACGAAAAAGATCAGTAAGACCAACAAAAAAAACGTAAAAAAAACCTCAAAAACCAGCCGTTCTTCTTCCGCTTCTACGCCAAAACGTACCACCGCCTCCACGAAATCTCGTCATACGACGCATCGTCGTAACAGAACCGCGCCCACGTCAATCGCCGCCCTCGACGTAACGGAAAAATGCACGACGCGTAAAGGCCGTAAGCCGCACTGCGTGAAGGGGAAAGGAACATTGCCGGTCTCTATTGCCGATGCGCATCGTGCAAAAGTACAAAAAGCGACGAAAACCGCGATGTCCAAGCTCATGAACCAGATTGGTAAACCGTATCACTGGGGAGGCGCGTCGCCGCGCACCGGTTTTGATTGCAGCGGTCTGGTTTATTATGCCTATAAAGATTTAGTGAAGATCCGTATCCCCCGAACGGCGAATGAGATGTATCACCTGCGTGACGCGGCGCCCATTGAGCGTAGCGAGTTGAAAAACGGCGATCTGGTGTTCTTTCGTACGCAGGGGCGCGGCACCGCCGATCACGTTGGCGTCTATGTCGGCAACGGTAAGTTTATTCAGTCCCCGCGCAGCGGTCAGGAAATTAAGATCACCTCACTGAACGAAGAGTACTGGCAACGTCATTATGTCGGCGCCCGCCGGGTGATGACACCTAAAACAATTCGCTAATATTTTATCCTGTCGTTTAACGACAGGATAACTTCTTCTTTTGCGCCACCTCTCAATTTGCTACCCTATCCTTACGCGCACCAGGGGTATTGTGCGTGCGCAATATTAATAATAAGGAGAGAAGCAATGTCGTTCGAATTACCTGCATTACCGTATGCCAAAGATGCTCTGGCGCCGCATATTTCTGCTGAGACGCTGGAATATCACTATGGCAAACATCATCAGACTTACGTGACCAATCTTAACAATTTGATCAAAGGCACGGCGTTTGAAGGCAAATCGCTGGAAGAGATCGTGCGCGCCTCCGAAGGCGGTATCTTTAATAACGCCGCTCAGGTGTGGAACCACACTTTCTACTGGAACTGCCTGGCGCCAAACGCTGGCGGCGAACCGACCGGGAAACTGGCTGAAGCTATCGCGGCATCTTTTGGCAGCTTCGCGGAATTTAAAGCGCAGTTCACCGATGCCGCTATCAAAAACTTTGGTTCCGGATGGACATGGCTGGTAAAAAGCGCTGATGGCAAACTGGCTATCGTTTCTACCTCAAATGCCGGTACGCCGCTGACTACGGATGCAACGCCGTTGCTGACGGTTGATGTGTGGGAACACGCGTATTACATCGACTACCGCAACGCCCGTCCAAACTATCTGGAGCATTTCTGGGCGCTGGTTAACTGGGAATTTGTTGCGAAAAATCTCGCCGCATAAGTCTGAGTACGCAGAAGGTACGCCTTCTGCGTTTTAGAGAGGGATAGAATAGAGGAGACGCCCACCCTCAGAAGAGAGGAAATCAGTGCAGAGCGGCCGTTAATCCACCTGCGACAATCACGCCCAGAACAATCAGCGTAGTAATCAACGAAAATTTCAGGTCGGTACTCATCAAGTTTTCTCCTTTTTATTCCCACACAAAAAGTGATATAGCGCATTTTTGCACATTCCCGCACAAAAATCTCTCATGTTTTATATTGATAACTGTTTTTAACGCTTCCCCTTTTCCTCAAGATCAGACAAAATTCCAGGCTTACTGAATTAGCGTAACGGCCATTGACCCCTTCCTGACGTTCCGTGTCGTTTTTCCGGCGTGCCGCAACCCTGATGTTGCGATTAGGGTGTGTGTAGGCAAACGTTTACCTGGCGTTTCTCAGGAGCTTAGCGAGGGTCTGGAGTGAAATGTAATGGCAACAATTAAAGATGTAGCGAAACGAGCAAACGTTTCCACTACAACTGTATCACACGTAATCAACAAAACGCGTTTTGTCGCTGAAGAAACGCGTAACGCGGTCTGGGCGGCAATTAAAGAGCTGCACTACTCTCCCAGCGCCGTCGCGCGTAGCCTGAAGGTTAACCATACCAAGTCGATAGGCTTACTGGCGACCAGCAGCGAAGCGGCCTATTTTGCCGAAATTATCGAGGCAGTTGAAAAAAACTGTTTCCAGAAAGGCTATACGCTGATTTTAGGCAACGCCTGGAATAACCTGGAAAAACAGCGCGCCTACCTGTCCATGATGGCGCAAAAGCGCGTGGATGGCCTGCTGGTGATGTGTTCTGAGTATCCAGAACCTCTGCTTTCCATGCTGGAAGAGTATCGCCATATTCCGATGGTGGTGATGGACTGGGGTGAGGCGAAGGCCGATTTTACCGACACGGTGATTGATAACGCCTTTGCAGGCGGCTATATGGCGGGTCGTTATCTGGTTGAACGCGGCCACCGGGATATCGGCGTTATTCCCGGCCCGCTGGAGCGCAACACCGGCGCGGGCCGGCTGGCAGGCTTTATGAAAGCCATGGAGGAGGCGCTGATCAACGTGCCGGACAACTGGATTGTTCAGGGCGACTTCGAGCCGGAATCCGGTTACCACGCGATGCAGCAAATTTTATCGCAGTCACATCGCCCTACCGCCGTTTTCTGCGGCGGCGATATTATGGCGATGGGCGCGCTTTGCGCGGCTGACGAAATGGGGCTTCGCGTACCGCAGGACGTTTCGGTGATCGGTTATGATAATGTGCGTAACGCCCGTTTCTTTACCCCGGCGCTGACGACGATTCACCAGCCCAAAGACTCTTTAGGCGAAACCGCATTTAATATGCTATTGGATCGCATCGTCAATAAGCGCGAAGAGTCACAGTCTATTGAAGTTCATCCACGCCTGGTTGAGCGTCGCTCGGTCGCTGACGGCCCGTTCCGCGACTATCGGCGTTAATCCCCGCTGTCGGGAGCCTCTTCTGGCTCCCGCAGCCACTCCCGATTCAACGTTTCGCTATCGCCCAAATAGTCCAGCAGCCATGCCAGCGCGGGCGAGGCTTCGTTTTGCTGCCACGTCACGCAACAGGCCGCATCGGGAAACGGATTCTCTAACGTCAGCGCCACCCATTTTCCGCTGTCTATCCACTGTCGGGCAAAATGCGTCGGCACCATTCCCACGCATAGTCCTGCCGACAGGCAGGTTGCCGATGACTCCCAGTCCGGTACGACGATCCTTTTTTGGTTATCCAGCAGCCAGGTAATCCGTTTCGGTAAGGTTCGCGAAGTGTCTTCCCTGACCAGCGACGGCCAGTTACGCAGGGTATCATCGCTTAACGGCCCAGGCATCGACGCCAGCGGGTGATCGCTTGCCACTACGCAGCTCCAGCTCAGGGTCCCCATATCCCGAAAAGCGTAACGCCCCCCTACCGGAATCGCCTGCGTCGCCCCAATCGCCAGTTCGACACGCCCGTCGGAGAGCGCGTCCCAGACGCCGTTAAACACCTCCTGAAAAACCAGCAGTTCCACATCGTCAAAATGGCGATAGAAATCGACGATCATCTGCCGGGTACGTTCTGGTCTGACGATATTGTCCACCGCAATAGCTAACTGCCCGCGCCAGCCATTAGCAATTTGCTGACACTGCTGGCGAGTGATCTGCATTTTTTTGATAACAGAACGCCCTTCTTTTAAAAACCAGACGCCAGCAGGCGTCAGTTCAACATCACGGTGACGTCGTACAAAAAGCGGTACGGCCAGCCACTCCTCTAACTGACGAACGGTGTAACTGACTGCTGAAGGCACACGGTGCAGTTCCTGCGCCGCCGCGCTAAAACTGCCATTGCGCGCTACGGCGTCAACCACTTCAAGCGAGTATTCCGACCACATAATTTGCCTACAAAAATTTTGAATTCACTGGACAAATATTAACGTTTCACAACCGTAATTTCACTCCCTACACTCTGCGACAATGTCTGTCTGATAAGAAAGAGAAACAAATATGCAACCTGGAAAAGGTTTTTTAGTCTGGTTAGCCGGTCTTAGCGTGCTGGGATTTCTGGCTACGGACATGTACCTGCCCGCGTTTGCCGCCATACAGGCGGATTTACAAACGCCTGCCGCCGCGGTCAGCGCCAGCCTCAGCCTGTTTTTAGCTGGCTTTGCCGTCGCGCAACTACTTTGGGGACCGCTATCGGATCGTTATGGCCGTAAACCGATTTTACTGCTGGGGTTATCTATCTTTGCGCTCGGAAGTCTGGGGATGCTGTGGGTAGAAAGCGCGGCAGCACTGCTGACGCTGCGCTTTGTGCAGGCCGTCGGCGTTTGTGCGGCAACGGTAATCTGGCAAGCGCTGGTGACCGATTATTATCCTTCGCAAAAAATTAACCGTATCTTCGCCACTATCATGCCACTGGTGGGATTATCCCCGGCGCTTGCGCCCTTACTGGGAAGCTGGATACTGACGCATTTCTCATGGCAGGCGATTTTCGCCACCCTGTTCGTGATTACGTTGTTGCTGATGTTGCCGGCGCTGCGCTTAAAACCATCGGTAAAAGCGCGTACCGAAGGACAGGATAAACTCACTTTCGCGACGTTGTTACGCTCTAAAACCTATCGCGGTAATGTGCTGATTTATGCCGCCTGTTCCGCCAGCTTTTTTGCGTGGCTAACAGGGTCCCCGTTTATTCTCAGCGCGATGGGTTACAGCCCGGCAGTGATTGGCCTGAGCTATGTTCCGCAAACCATCGCTTTTCTGATTGGCGGATATGGTTGCCGCGCGGCGCTACAAAAATGGCAGGGCTACCAATTGCTTCCGTGGCTGTTAGGGCTGTATGCGCTGAGCGTTATCGCCACATGGGGAGCGGGCCTTCTGAATAATGCCTCACTGGTGGAGATCCTGATTCCTTTCTGCGTAATGGCGATTGCCAATGGCGCCATCTACCCTATCGTCGTCGCGCAAGCGTTACGCCCTTTCCCTCAAGCCACGGGGCGCGCTGCGGCGCTACAAAATACGCTGCAACTGGGGTTATGTTTCCTGGCAAGCCTGGTGGTTTCATGGCTCATCAGCACGCCGCTGCTGACCACCACCAGCGTAATGTTCTCTACCGTTGTTCTGGCGGCGTTAGGCTACAAAATGCAGTCTCATGCAGATTGCGCTGAGACCGGGTTTCCTCATGCCAATGTCGCCCACGACAAGTCTCACTAAAAGCTTGTTAACCGCTGGTAATTAGCACGCTAACAATTTTCGGTTGAATCATCAAAAATTGCGGCCTATACTGATTCACGGTTGTTTATATTACGATAATTATTAGGCATTAACGGGAACCGGAGCGTTCCCGATTCACCATGGATGGCCTTTTCGGCAAGGGTTCCTCCCTTCCTCTGTTCTACGTCGGATAACTGGCTCACGGAATTGTCCGTGGGATTTCTCACAAAGCCAAAAAAGCGTCTACGCTGTTTTAAGGTTCTGATCACCGTCCAGTGATGGAGAAACTATGAGTTCATCGTGTATAGAAGAAGTCAGCGTACCGGATGATAACTGGTACCGAATCGCCAACGAATTGTTAAGTCGCGCGGATATTACAATTAATGGTTCCGCCCCGTCTGACATTCGTGTTAAGAATCCCGATTTTTTTAAACGCGTCCTTCAGGAAGGATCGTTGGGGTTAGGTGAGAGTTACATGGATGGCTGGTGGGAATGCGAGCGTCTGGATATTTTCTTCAGCAAAGTCTTACGTGCCGGTCTTGAAAATCAACTCCCCCACCATGTTAAAGATACGCTCCGCATCCTCGGCGCGCGTCTGATTAATCTACAAAGTAAAAAACGCGCCTGGATTGTCGGCAAGGAACATTACGATCTTGGTAATGACCTTTTTTCCCGTATGCTCGATCCCTATATGCAATATTCTTGCGCCTACTGGAAAGATGCCGATACGCTGGAAGCGGCACAGCAAGCCAAGCTGAAATTAATTTGCGAAAAGCTACAGCTACAACCGGGGATGCGTGTGCTGGATATCGGCTGCGGCTGGGGCGGCCTGTCGCAATATATGGCGACCCATTATGGCGTTAGCGTGGTGGGCGTAACGATCTCCGCTGAACAACAAAAAATGGCGCAGACGCGTTGCGAAGGTCTGGATGTCTCCATTCTCCTCGAAGATTATCGCGACCTTAACGATCAGTTTGACCGAATCGTCTCCGTCGGTATGTTCGAACATGTCGGGCCAAAAAACTACAACACCTATTTTGAGGTCGTTGACAGGAATTTAAAACCGGATGGTCTTTTCCTGCTCCATACTATTGGTTCTAAAAAAACCGATCATAATGTCGATCCGTGGATCAATAAGTATATTTTCCCCAACGGTTGCTTGCCGTCTGTTCGTCAAATCGCCGAGGCCAGCGAATCACACTTTGTAATGGAAGACTGGCATAACTTTGGCGCCGACTATGACACGACTCTGATGGCGTGGCACGAGCGCTTTATCAATGCCTGGCCAGAGATTGCGGGCAATTATAACGAGCGCTTTAAACGTATGTTCAGCTATTATCTCAACGCCTGCGCGGGTGCGTTTCGCGCGCGTGATATCCAGCTTTGGCAGGTGGTGTTTACGCGCGGCGTTGAAAACGGTCTGCGCGTTCCTCGCTAATCATCACCCCCGCATTTCATGCGGGGGAATCTTATTTTCCGTTAGCCAATGTCGGCCTGATTTCTGACCGCATTTTCTCGCGCAGCCAGTACGCGTTCTACGGTATCAACAACCGCCTGCGTTTGCGGATCGATCTCGATATTCACACGCTCACCCAGTTTTTTTCTGCCAAGCGTAGTACGCTCCAGCGTTTCCGGAATGAGATGCACGCAGAAGCGCGTTGGCGTTACCTCGCCGACGGTCAAACTGATGCCGTCGACGCCGATAAAGCCCTTGTACAGGATATACTTCATCAGGGACGCATCCTGCACTTTAAACCACACCTGATGGTTATTTTCGGAGGTCAGGATTTTCGCGATCTCCGCCGTCGTAATAATATGCCCCGACATCAGATGTCCACCGATTTCATCGCTGAATTTGGCGGCGCGCTCTACGTTGACCTCATCACCTACCCTCAACGCGCCCAGATTGGTGATGCGCAACGTTTCTTTCATCAGATCAAAACTTATCTGATTGCCGTTTATTTCAGTCACCGTCAAACAGCATCCGTTATGCGCTACCGACGCCCCCGTCTCCAGCCCCTCCAGCATGTAGTCCGGTAACGTCACCACATGGGTGCGAAAGTTGGGTTTTTCATCAATCGATACCAGTTTCGCGGTACCCTGTACGATCCCCGTAAACATATCTTCAACTCCTGAAATAAATAAAAGCAGAACTGTTCAGCACAATAGCAGGTGGAAAAACAGCTTGCCAGCAATGCGCCGTTAACAACTGTTTTTTCGCTGGAGAAATAGTAATACCCCGCTACAATAGACTGAAATTTCCCCTGCTATTTCTTTTGGCTGCCACTACGGCGGCTTTTTAGTCTTTCATATAACAACAAAATAAAAGGTGAATACGTGCAGAAGTATACCAGTGAAGCGCGTCAGTTATTAGCGTTAGCGATACCGGTGATCCTTGCGCAAGTGGCACAGACCGCAATGGGATTCGTCGATACCGTCATGGCGGGAGGCTATAGCGCTACGGACATGGCTGCCGTCGCTATCGGCACCTCTATCTGGCTTCCCGCCATTTTGTTTGGTCACGGCTTACTGCTGGCCTTGACGCCTGTGATTGCGCAACTCAATGGCTCCGGCCGCCGTGAGCGTATCGCGCATCAGGTTCGACAAGGGTTCTGGCTGGCGGGCTTTGTCTCCGTGCTGGTGATGATCGTCCTGTGGAATGCCGGATACATTATCCGCTCCATGCATAATATTGATCCGGCGCTGGCCGATAAAGCCGTGGGTTATCTTCGCGCGCTGCTGTGGGGCGCGCCAGGATACCTTTTCTTTCAGGTAGCGCGAAACCAGTGCGAAGGTCTGGCCAAAACCAAACCGGGTATGGTGATGGGATTTTTGGGCCTGCTGGTGAATATTCCGGTGAACTATATTTTTATCTATGGCCATTTTGGTATGCCGGAACTCGGCGGTATCGGCTGCGGCGTTGCGACCGCAGCGGTCTATTGGGTGATGTTTATCGCCATGCTTTCTTACATTAAACACGCGCGTTCAATGCGTGATATTCGTAATGAAACAGGCTTTGGCAAACCCGATAGCGTCGTCATGAAGCGCCTGATTCAACTAGGGTTGCCGATTGCGCTGGCGCTGTTCTTTGAAGTGACGTTGTTTGCGGTCGTTGCGCTGCTGGTTTCGCCATTAGGTATTGTGGATGTCGCGGGTCATCAGATTGCGCTTAACTTTAGCTCGCTGATGTTCGTACTGCCGATGTCGCTGGCTGCGGCGGTAACGATTCGAGTGGGTTATCGTCTGGGCCAGGGCTCAACGCTGGATGCGCAAACCGCAGCGCGTACCGGTTTAGGCGTCGGCATTTGTATGGCTGTAGTTACCGCGATCTTTACCGTTACTCTGCGTAAGCATATTGCTTTGCTCTACAATGACAACCCCGAGGTCGTGGCGCTTGCCGCACAATTAATGCTGCTCGCTGCGGTTTATCAGATTTCCGACTCTATACAGGTTATCGGCAGCGGTATTCTGCGCGGTTATAAAGATACGCGTTCCATCTTTTTTATCACCTTTACCGCCTACTGGGTGTTAGGTTTACCCAGCGGTTATATCCTGGCGTTAACGGATCTGGTGGTTGATCGTATGGGACCGGCAGGCTTCTGGATGGGGTTCATCATCGGCCTGACCTCGGCGGCGGTGTTAATGATGCTACGGATGCGCTATCTACAACGTCAGCCGTCCGCCATCATTTTGCAGCGCGCTGCGCGATAATACGACGATAGCCGTCGCATGGCGGCTATTTTCTCGACATGTTGCATATTTCCACCGCAATCAGGTGATTTCAGGAAGAAAATTGCGATTTCCCTCTTGCCTCATTGCAGTTGTGACGCTAATATTCGTCCCCGTTGTCACCTACAACGTTGCGTTCATAGCTCAGTTGGTTAGAGCACCACCTTGACATGGTGGGGGTCGTTGGTTCGAGTCCAATTGAACGCACCATCATTTTAATGCGTCTGTAGCTCAGTTGGTTAGAGCACCACCTTGACATGGTGGGGGTCGATGGTTCGAGTCCATTCAGACGCACCAATCCATTATCTTGTTTAATTTTATAATACGCTATCTGGTGCTTGTGCCAGACTAAAAGTGATTATTTTCAGTCTCTCACCTTTATCGTCAAGCGCTGCTCTGTACGCTATTACCCTCTTAACCTTCGCAGTGGCCTGAAGAAGCATACCAAAGGCATTTATGGTGTTTCGGTAGAATGCGCATAATCTATCTTCATCACCATACGTAACAAGGCTGCAACTGGTTCAAATAACGTTTCAGGAATTTTATCTCCGCGTTCCACTTCAAAAAATAATGAGCGGGCCAGCTCAACATTTTCAACAACGGGGATGCAGTTGCGTTCAGCGATGTTAACGATATAGTTAGCTTGAGCATCACTGCCTTTTTCCAGAACGCGTGGTATTGGCATATCGGTGGGATGATAGCCGAGACAAACCGCAATATGCGTTGGATTACGCACTACCGCAACAGATTGTTTAACAGATTGAGCTAAACTCCCACTTTGTATTTCACTCTGCATTTCCCGACGCCGTGTCTTCATTTGAGGGTCGCCCTCCAGATCTTTATGCTCCTGTTTTACGTCATCTTTACTCATTTTTAGATCTTTTCTAATCTTATAATATTGAAAAGAATAGTCCAGTATGCCAACGACGATATAAAAAGCCATCACCCCTACCCATAACCATTTTATTAAAGAAGAAACCACAAGCACGCCACAGGCTAACCCACAGTACGGTAGCGCCCGAAAAGTACTGGCATAATAATAAAAGAAAAAGGCAAAGATAAGAGATAACATGATAACTTTTAGGCTGGATTTACATAATTCTACTACGCTATGTAAAGAGAATATCTGCTTAAAATTACTTACCGGATTTATATGCTCGCTTTTAAAACCAATGGCCTTGCTGGCAATAACCACCCCCACCTGAAGAAACACGCTACCCACAGTAGCAACTATTACCCCAGCGCCCAGAAACAACAGTGCAGAAGTCAGTGACTCTATTAAAGCATGACTCAATTGCGTTAATGCATAAGAAAATGGTTTATTTACTAATTGTAATGTGAAAGTTATTGACTCAATCAGTATCAAAATCATCTTTTCAGTAAAGAAATGAAAATACAAATAAAGCGCAATCAGCTGAAATAATGATGTTATTTCAATACTTTTGACAACCTGCCCTTCCTTACGGCCATCACGTAATTTCTTTTCTGTAGGCTGTTCTGTTTTCTCGCTCATACAGATGGAAACCAGTCTTTTAGATAAATATAAAATTTATCGCTTTCAACCAAATAGTGATGAAGAGCATAAGGGAATGAGATCAGGAGCGTCAGTAGAACCAATATACTTTTGAGCGGCATTGAGAAGAAAAACACATTCAATTGTTGTGCCGACCGATTTAAAAGACCTAAAGCCAGATCGGCTAATACCATACATATTATGGCAGGAAGAGAGAAGCTGATGCATAATTGATAAAGCGTTCTCCACTCTGCCTGGATATATTTTAAAAATTGCCGATCAAATAATAAAGTACGCCCTGGTGGTAAATATTGATATGACTCATACAGAATATTTAATATAAACTCCATGCCGCCGCTTATAAAGAAAATAACACACAAAAACTGGCTGAAAAGCAAGCCAAAAAGTGAGGTTTCAGCTTCCATTGTAGAATTGAATATCGTACCCATTGTCGCGCCACGTAAAGTATCAAGCAGAAACCCCGCCATATCAACGGCCCAAAAGGGAACCGCCGCACAAAACCCAATTAAAAAACCAATAATCACCTCTCCGGTGACTAACCCTAACCAACTGTAATCTTTACCAATATGCATCATAATCTTCTGCTGGTAAATGATTGGTAATATCGGAAAGGTAAGTGACATAAGCACGCCATTACGTAAAAGTGCGGCCCCTAAACTGCCACTTTTTAATAAGGGAAGTAATAAAGAAAGGCTCAATGGTCGAATAAAAGCCACAGCCAATGCAATAAGCCACTCATTTACCTGTTGTGCCATTCAACCATGCTCTCCAATTCGTAACATTATCTGCCGGGTATAATTCAACAGGATACCGCTAAGCCATGGGTAGCTGACCATTAAGGTTATTGCAATTGCCAATAATTTAATCATAAACTGTAGCGTTTGGTCCTGTATTTGAGTCAAGGCCTGAACAAGGCTTACGATGACACCAACTACCGATGCCACCAACACTACCGGCATAGACGTAAAAAGGACGATCCATAAAAGTTGCGTTACAAATTGCGTCAATTCAGAATCATTCATGAAAAGCTCTGTACCAATTGCGCCAGTGTCAGATCCCAACCGCCTGCCAGTAAAAATATTAGCAGCTTAAACGGTAATGAAATGGTCATCGGCGACACCATCATCATCCCCATAGCCAGCAGTATATTTGAAATAAGCAGGTCAATAGCCAGAAAGGGAAGATAAATAAGTAATCCAATCCGAAATGCCTGCGTTAACTGACTCACCGTAAATGCCGGAATTAATATGAGCAAAGAATCAGGTTTTATCTTTCTTTTTATGTCTTCAGGCCAGGTTCGTTTTATCAAATTCCGAAAATAATTGGCTTCCTTCTCTTCAGAGTTTTTTTGCAAAAACTGTCGATAAGGCGCTAATGCTTTACTGTCCCACTCAGACGTCCAGAAAGGAGCGCCAGCGACCTGAACCGGATGCCAGCGCTCTTTTACAGCTAATAGCGTCGGCCCCATAATGAATAAGGAAAGTACAAGCGCAAGGCCATACAGTGCGATATTTGGGGGAACTTGTTGAATACCCAGAGCATTTCGTAAAATCGAAAATACCACCGCCAGTTTAAGGAAAGAGGTTCCCATGACGATAATGAGAGGCAGTATTGAAAGCAGAAACAATATACCAATCAGTTGCAAAGGCGAATCGGGTAAAGACATACTGTATCTCTCATGACACGACCTGGAACGCTATTATATTGTTCGCATATTATTTTTCTTATCAGGTTTACGCTGTATTTTTGGAAAGATACCAACGTGTAATACGCACCATAAATTCATTGCCACAGGCAATCAACTCACCTTGCCCAATAATACGGTCATTTACTCTTATCGTCACCTCTGGCGCAAAACATCCCCCTACAGGCAAAACGTCCCCCGTTTTAAGTTGCCGTAATTGTCCAATTTCCAGACTCGCACGTCCGACCTCAAAGAGCACCTGTTGTGGTATCTGCTCAAGTTCGACTGAAGACGTTCCGTCACTCTTTGACATTGGGCTCCCTGACGCAAGTAGCGTTTCGATATCCTGGACTAATTCGTCAAATTTCATCGTGTTATCCTCTGTCAGCAACACCCTTGCGTAGATTCCCCCAGGTAGTTGAATAGCAAAAAAACCGAGTCTGATGTCGCCAAAGCAATGAATCCGAACGCCCATGCCGATTTCGATAGACTCAAGTTCAATTAATGTAAGCTGGCACCAGCCTGAATATACAGGGACTACCACAGGAGGGGCAGGATAAATCTGTTGACGCTCAGCAGAAAGCTCTCCGACTATATTGCGCAAAAAACCCGTTGGCCATGTAAAAATAATGCTATGGAACTCATGTTCTTCAACTGTCCATTTAATATGCAACGCTAGCTGATGTGGTAGATTACTGCAGGATGTTGGCGGTTCGTTCTGACAGAGGGTTGCATCACTGGCTTGCAATAACGGCGCCAGCCCCCATTCAGCTATTCCATATAGCAATTCAGGATCGATAGCCGATCGATTAGCGGTGCCAATTAACCCTTCACACCAGCGCTGCCAGCATTGTTCTGCAATCCACACCCTACCCAGCTCATTATGATAATTTATGGTAAATAATGTCCCTTGCTGTACTGGATATTGTTGCATACTCAATGTCAGCTCACCAATGGTAGCGCCTTGCGTTGGAAGCATCTCCATCCACGGACGCTCTTCATTCGCTATTCTTAACATAGAATATCTCCAGGGAAATTATATACCCCATATGCAGCAACTGAGACTCCAGCCACTGCTTTAGCGCTTTCATCGAACGGTAAATTTCATGATGAGGGACATTGATTCTTAACTGGATTAGCCCCCCTGATTCACATACTTCACACTCTACACCGTCAAGATAACCGCCACTAACACGATAACGTTGCGTGAAAACCATGTTCTTATTCAATGCTGCAGGAGGATTATTCTCACCAATGGGTAATGCCTGGTGCATGAGTTGTTCAAAGTCCATACGTTCCGCCTCCGCCTCGTTATCATCCTGATAAGACTGGCATGGCAACCCAAGACTTCCCTCAACTTTGGTAATACGCATCGCTTAATACCATAGTAATTTTTTCTTTCTTTTTCATAAGCGCATTAAAATTCTTTTGTAATTCGCTTCGCCGGGAGACAAGCTGCTGATACTGATTCTCTAACTGCTGCCGTTGCGTCAAAAAGCTCTGCGCCTGAGTGAATAACCCGGCCATTTGTTGTTTCTTATCCAACAATAAATGACAAGATAACGTACCTTGCCAGCCCATTAATTCTTTCAGTCTGGTAGACACTGCTAAAGCGCGCGTCTGGCAAATCTGCTGTTCAGTAATAATCGCCTGTTGCTGCTGATCAAGTACGGTAAGTTTGCCGCGTAATTGCTTTTCACGCCGCGCGATTATCTCCAGCAAAGTTTCCATGATCACTCGGTGAGTATTTGGTGTAATTTTTCTATGAGTAGCTCGGGTCCGCATACTTCATCCTTACTTTGTCGCAAAAATGTGCAAATATCCGGATAGGTATCAATGGCTTTGTCAGTATCTGTATCAACTCCTCGCTGGTATTCCCCAATGCGTATTAACAGTTCAACCTCCTGGTAAAGCGCCAGGCACCGTCGCAATATCGCCGCCAGTTGACGATGCTCATGGCTGGTAACGACTGGAAAAACGCGGCTGAGCGTTGCCAACACGTCAATGGCAGGATAATGCCCCCTCTCTGCAAGCCGCCGGGATAGCACAATATGTCCGTCAAGCAGTGAACGGACTTCATCCGCCAACGGCTCATTCATATCATCGCCTTCCACCAGTACCGTATAAAATGCGGTAATACTGCCTTTTTCCCCCATTCCTGTACGTTCTAAAAGTCGTGGCAATGCACTAAATACGCCTGGCGGATATTCTCCAGAAACCGCGGTCTCTCCGGCGGCCAGAGCGATTTCCCGTGCGGCCCTTGCATAACGCGTCAGTGAGTCGGCAAGCAAGACGACTCGCTTTCCATTATCGCGAAAAAATTCTGCTATCGTGGTGGCCACAAACAGCGCCCTCACGCGCTCTAAGGCGGGTCTGTCAGAGGTTGCGACAACAATGACACAACGTTTTCGGGTCTCTTCAGACAGTGTAAAATCGATGAATTCGCGGACTTCTCGTCCACGCTCACCAATTAACACCAGAACATTGCTGTCTGCGTCTGGCGCATTACACAGCATCGCCAGAAGCGTGCTTTTCCCCACGCCAGGAGCAGAAAAAATACCCACTCGTTGCCCTTCGCCACAGGTCGCAACGCTATCAATAGCGCGAATCCCCGTCATTAATGGTTGAGTGATAGGCTGTCGAACCATTGCGGGAGGAGGCATTGCATCATAGTCTTTCCAGCAGACGTCGGGCAGTTCGCGGCCATCAAGGGGACGACCAAAACCATCAATGACTCGCCCTAATAACGCTTCGCCCACGGGAACCTGATGGCGTCGCCTTAAGGCCATCACTTGCTGCCCGCAGTGAAGTCCGATAGTACTCGTAAAAGGAGATAGCAAAGCTTTGCTGCCATTAATCCCCACGACTTCAGCAAGTTCTTCTCCAGGCTTTATACAGCACAACTCGCCCATAAATACCCCAGGCAACCACGCATTTAACAACGTTGCGCTGACATCCTGAATTCGGCCCCATCGACAATAACCATCGGGGGGCGGATATTTCAGCCTCAGACGTTGCATCAATTCATTCTTCATTGTCCGCCAACTCCTCTTCGCTAAGGTCAATACTTTCTACCACTTGTATAAGGCTCTCCTCTCCTAATTCCTGCCATGACAAAATCGGTACGTCGAACAAGGTGGCTTCTGTAATTTTTCGCAAGAAACGTCGGGTGTCGACAGAAGTGACAATGAATAATTTGGCTGACTGCTTCAGCGCCTGCTCGATAAGTTGCAGGATCTGCGTCTTATGACGAGACGACAGCGCAGTATAGGTCCCCATTGCCGTCTGGCGAATGGATTCACGCACGAGGTTCTCAATACCTTCGCCGATCCGCAAAATCGGCAGCGGTTTTCCTTCCGGATTAAGACGACGCAGAATATGACGGCGAAGCGCGATACGGACATATTCTGTCAACATCAGGACATCTTTTTCACGTGGCGCCCAGTCAATTAAGGTGCCGAAAATAAGACGTAAATCTCTAATAGAAACCCGTTCTGATACAAGCCGTTGCAAAGTTTCAGCGATTTTATTAATGGGTAACTGGCGTTGAAGCTCTTTCACCAGCTCAGAGTAGTTTTTTTCCATCGCATTCATTAGATAACGCGTTTCCTGAACACCAATAAACTCTCCCATATGCCGAAGCAGGACACATTTTAATAAGGCAGAGATACGTTGGCTGCCCGCGAAAACGTCCAGTCCAAAACCTTGCGCCTTATGGGCCATCTCTTTTGTAAGCCAACAGATCTGCCCCATCCCGTTCGGTAACGTCTGGCTGTCACCCACCACACTAGCGTCCGCGCCTATCAATAAATAATCCGCCTGAGCGGGAATAGATAAACTAAATACGGGTTCCTGATATAGCAGTACCGTCAATTTTTCGGTGGGTTCAGGCAAAACCTCAATATTCACCTCAGGGAGAGGGACGCCGGTATCCTCAAATAAAAACCATCTCATGGCGTCAATATCACGAATCAGGTCGGCAGAATGTAACGTCGGGCTAAGACGTAAGATTAGAGGACATGCGCCGGGAACCATACTATCTTTTTCCGGTGCTTCGACGCCATTTGCGGAAACCACAGACTTTTTGCGGCGAATGAGGATAATTGGCAATGCTAACAACGCTGAAAAGAAAGCGAGAGTGATAAAAGGAAAGCCAGGAATTAAAGCGAGGAGCATTAAAACCACAGCGGTTAATATGAGCGACTGAGGTTGTCTGGCAATTTGAGAACTCAACTCTGTCGCCAGGTTCTGGC
Organism: Salmonella sp. A29-2; assembly: GCF_020150755.1. Classification (NCBI taxonomy): domain Bacteria; kingdom Pseudomonadati; phylum Pseudomonadota; class Gammaproteobacteria; order Enterobacterales; family Enterobacteriaceae; genus Salmonella; species Salmonella sp. A29-2. Next base: position 2,543,845 of record NZ_CP083731.1, read on the forward strand.
GTTTCTCACCCGGAACACGGGTGACAATAATTCCCGCGCTAAGGGAAATCAGCAGCGATGGAATTTGCCCACATAAACCATCTCCGATTGACAGTACGCTATAAGTGTGAACAGCCTCACTCATCGACATATCATATTGTACGATAGCGATAATAATACCGCCGATAATGTTCACCAGAACAACAATAATACCGGCAATCGTATCGCCTTTAACAAATTTCATCGCACCGTCCATCGCACCGAGAAAACGGCTTTCCTGCTGGACGTGCTGTCTTAATGTACGGGCATGGTCTGCATCGATAACTCCGGCACGCAAATCGCCATCGATACTCATTTGTTTGCCTGGCATCCCATCAAGCGAGAAACGTGCGCTAACTTCCGCCACCCTCTCGATACCTTTTGTAATGACAATAAACTGCACGATAGTAATGATGGTAAATACGACCAACCCAACGGTGAGATTTCCTCCTACGACAAACTTACCGAAGGCATCCACAATATTACCGGCATTATGTTGTAACAGTACCAGCCGTGATGTGCTGATTGTGAGTGACAAACGATATAATGTAGTAATAAGTAATAAAGACGGGAATACCGATAAATCGAGAGGGTCACTAAGATAAATAGCAATTAAGAGCAGGATCACTGAAAACATAAGGTTGATAGTAATCAGGATATCAACCATCCAGGTCGGTAAAGGTAACAGCATCATCACAATAGCGATTAATAACACTGTCGCCAGAACCATATCCTGCCGACCCGCGCATACACTGAGCCACTGTTGCGCCCTGATTCCCTCACCTAACCATGAACGCATTGCGACTCCAGAAATTTTATTTGTCGATGATGTAATCGTAACCAGAGCTCGGCGGAGCTGGAAAGAGGAGGAGAACAGCTCATTGCAAGCCCATCGCGCAACAAAAATAATCGCTGAGGAATACCCTGGAACGCTGCAGGTTTCCAGTGAGTTAAGGCTTTAAAAAGCAGATCTTCGTCTAAGAAGGTTTGCTTGAGTATCTGACATAAGTGAATACGACCGTTATGATAGTTTAGATAGGTTTCATATTGTCCTTGCCGCCAGAACATATTGGTTGCTAAAGGCCGTTGAGCTAATCCTGCTAATTGAATAAAAAGCTGAATATTACGTTCAGTAATGAGATCACAATCCATCCTGCCGCCTCATGATGAGCCAGAACGCCAATTTACCTAAATATTGAAAGCCAGGTATCAGAATAAAACCTGATTTACCTTTACTTCACGAAGCGTTTCGAGAATTTGTTCACGTTGATCTTCGTCGTTAAAACAGTTATCGGGTATCAGCATAAACTGCGCATCAAGTTGTTGGAGTAACCGATTGAACATCTTCGATGAAGAAACTATAGCGGTAAGTCTATCAAGCAACCAATCACTGAAAAGCCAACGCTCACAAATGATATCGAGTAGTAGCGGCAGTAATGTATTAGGCGGCAACTGGCAAATCCACTCCTCACGCTGGCACTCTTTTTCAAGGCCAAGGAATAACAACAAACGACGCAAACGTACTAATGCTGCGGCCAAACGACTTTGCTCCGAGGGTTCGATGCATATGCTAAGTTCAAAGGCTATTGCTCTTAGCAAAATACGGACCCGTTCACAGCGATCCGGCCAGTCTGCCACGCGTCTGAACCACTGCGATAAGGGCATTTCATCGTTGTCTATCGCCTGTTGCATAAAACGCTTCAGCGAGGACAGCGTAGCGGTATCCACTTCGCCAAGTTCCAGTAAACTAAAAACGGCAAGTTCCCATCCCTCCTCCGCTGTAAGCGTATCCAGTTGCGATTGCAAATCGCGTTTTTTCTTTTTTGACAACCCGTCGACAGTAAGCGCCATTGCAAGAGCGATAATTTGATACGCATTCTGTAAATCAGGATCACTATTCTCTTCGGTAAGCGGACGCAACGTTGCCCCATTATCCTCCTGTATTTGTTTTATCAAACGCAGCAAAGCCTGCTGTCTGCGCTCCAGTTTCTCAGCATCCGTGAATTTATAACTTTCGCGCAGTTTACCACTCAGCGCCATTCCTATTTCTTCCATCGTCTCATAGAGCGCTGCCCCCGTCGTTTCCTGTAACTCCTGGAGAGCTAACATTGAAGGCGAAATAACCTCTTGTTCCTCTATAACCTGACCAGGGGTAAATGCTGTAGGGGGCGTCATTTTTATCTCATTAATTTTAATATTCATCGCTACCTCTTTTATCTTCACCATTACGTAACCATTTCAGTAACGCGTTGAAATGACGAGAAAGTGAAAATTCAACGGCATATCGTGTTGAGGAAAGTTCAGCCTGATCGGGAGAGAAACCAGGCTCGATAATCAACGTAAACCGCTTGCCAAAAGTTTCACGCATCAATGCCTCTTTTTCAGGATGAATACGCAAATAAAGCGCTCCCTCTTCCGCCATAGCCGTGGCCTGGCGTGCCAGACGATGGCACATAACACTGTCTACCGACTGTTGGTCGAACCAGGCCAACAGAACCTGTTCTATACTATTTTTAATATGATGCGCTGCTTGATCGACCAATGAACGAAATTGATTTTCATCGTCTTGTAAATGTTTTACATGCTGTTCCAGCCATTCCACTTCCATTTTTTCCAGCGTATTTTTACGCAACCACGCTAGTTCTTGTTGCTGCTCAACTTTCTGTTCACGCTGATAACGATAGGCGTCTCGGATGATTTTTTCAGCCTTACGGTAAGCGGAGCTCACAATAGCATGTGAAACTCTCTTAGCTTGTTGCTCTTGTGCAAATAAAGTTAATTGTAATGTTATCCACGGTGACTCAATAATATTTCGAGCGGGTAGCTTATGGTTAATTTCCGTCAGAGGAAGTGAAGTAAAACTCATAGCAAATGCTCCATGAAGATAATCTCGGTAAGAGAAGTCTTCGGCCAAAGTATACGCTGCGGAGGGGGTAATAATACTAATAGCGCATGTAAAACCGCATCATCATGCGCTTCCCGATTAAGAATGGCGGTACCGATCTGCAATGCAGTTTGTTGCATCACTTGCGGAGGAAGTAATTTGCCATCTCTTTGCCCCAACCAACCATATAGCTGCCAGATCTCATCCTCGCTAAACCACTGTAGAAGCAATTGCCGATACTCTGGTAGCATAAAATAGTCACTACACCTGAGTTTGAATAATCCCAGCCCAAAGGCAAATGCCGATATACGCGGCGCAAGACGAACCTGCCGTTTTTGCCTGTCATTTAAACAGGCTGGAATAACAGAGCTTCCCCTTAGTCTATTTAACGCTCTGTCAAGAAGACGATCCAACTCGGGCCGATCGCCATAACGCCAGCAGTTTGAAGGATGAAAACCCAGCTTATCCAGCCATTCCGGTACAGCGTAACGAGCAGGTTGCCAGAAATAACGATAAAGTTGCAACACCTCGGGATCAGGTCGACTCAAAAACGGCGTCTCAGGCAAAAATAGCCGATCAGGATGCCCACTCCTAATAACAGTCCTGTCAACGATAACATCAACTGATAAGGGTATTTCATCAACCACTTCACCACCTTCCCTTTATTGGCGTTGATCACGTCCATAATCCAGAATGTTTGTCTCGCGGGTACGTCAGGTACCATTCTGAATTCAGCAGGCTGCATCAAGATACTAATCTTACTGTATTGCAACCCAGGGATTGACATCTCTATTAAATCTTTAATTTTTACCCGAAAGGCCTCCATATTGACCTGAGGTGAATATTTTATAAATACGGCAACTGAGCTCGGAGAAGCGTTACTTCCCTCATCATAAGTCGGTAGCGCAATGGTCACTTTTGCATTAATTACGCCCTCCATCTGACTCAGCATTCCTTCAATTCTTTGTTCTTTTAAAAAATTAATCTTCTGCTGTTCTTCCTGGGGTGATACCACTAACTGATTAGCCGGAAACATCTTATCCGCCGTTGTAAACTGCCGATGCGGATAACCGTTAAGTCTAAGTAGCTCAACCGCATTAATAAACTGCGACTGCTCGACACGTAAGGTTACACCATCCTCTTCCTGTTTTTTTTCCGCATCAATATGATGCTGCATAAGTAATGCCAGCATTTGATTCGCCTCATCTTCTGGCAATGAGCGATAAAGATCCACATCACATGCCGTAAGAAAGAACGTAAGGACAGTAAGAAATACTATACGCTGAACCTTCATGTCATGCTATCCAGCTTATTAAGCGCTTGCGATGCTGCGCCTGATATTCTGGCAAGATAATCGACGCCTACCGTTAACTGCATATAATTCATTTGACTGGTCAACATAACCTGCGGTAATAAAGCACTGGCGTTACTGGTGGATGCTTCATTTTTCAGCAATTGTTCAAAAAAATTAATTTGCTCCTGGCTCGGTTCTGCAGAGGACTTTACATAAGATTGAGTGCTTACAGGCACTACGCTCATATCAGAAATATTCAATTTTCAAATCCCTCATTTGGTGCAGGAAATAACAGGCGCAGCGCCATAGCCTCTGGCAAATCAATATCCGATAAAATTTTTGCGGCTTTTAGCGGCTCATTTAAACCCGCCAACAATAATGCCAGACATACCAACTGTAATTTTTTATCCGGAACAATAACCGTTAGCGCTGGTAACATCGCATGTACCTGGGAAATCAGGCTATGGTTAACGCCCGCAAACATGATTTCCAGCAACAACCGTCGAACATCGTCGCTAATAACTTCAGATTTTAGCAATGATTCCACTAAGCATATCCTTGATCATTTTGATCAGTGAACTTTCGTAATTAATAAATGTAGAATACTGCTGTAAGGCAAATTGCGCTTTAATCATCGATTCTGGGTTGAGCAAATCATTACCATTCATTTTGTCATTAATAGCCTGGCCTGCCTGGTGCGCCATGTGGGAGAGCATATCCACTAATTGTGCAATATCCATAATGCTTTTCCTTAAAATAAAAACATCGTAAGGATACTGGCAACATAGCAAAATTTAGAAAGCAATGAACATCCGGTATATACCTGAAACGATTACTCCGGCGCACGTTGTTCTGGCGTCACCTGAGCCAGCAAACGATATAATGGGCTGCTGACCTGCATACCGGTCATTGCCATCCCATCCATACCGAAGCGCGTAAAACCCATTAGTCCGTAGGTAATATCATTAAGACGCTCTAATAAATGAGGCTGTAGTCCCAAACTACCACTCCAGTATGAATGCGTCATTACCGTCGCGGTTAAGACTAATCTACCGCCCAGGGAGACGGCTTTAGCAATCGCCATACTTTTGCGTTGATTGGCGAAACAATTAGCAATATAAAAAACGGCATTGCCTATACTGTCGTGAGCCATAGGTAAATGATGTTTATGATGGTAGATAAGACAGGCGACATCCGCGATGGCAATAGCAAGGCCAATTCCCGCCAGGGCTAAGAGCGGTGCGCCTCCACCACTTAGCACTGTTAATGCTATTCCAGCGGAACAGCATAAAATCTGTCCGCCCAAAATGACCGTTTGCCAACTAAAAATTTCTTTTGGAAAACACTCTATCACTCGTTTCGCAAGTCCGGCCAATAACCGCTCATTTCCTTGTTGAGGACCTATTCTACCACTCTCCATATTGGTTTCCGGATGTGGCAATGAGGGACATGGAGGTGATTCCTCAGGCGCGTTAACAGGACGTTGCCCTGCTACCTGAGCATTTGGGCTAACAGGTTTCATGGTTCTCCCTGAGATGTATGACCACAACTGTCTATTAATGCAGGTGTAGTAGCAGATTGGCAGAGCGATGCCATTTGTTCCGCCAATAACGCACTGGGATCGGCATAAAGTTCATCAACAGAATTTTCCCGATCGTCGCCAGAGCGGCGGGCAAGGCAATAATCCAGTACCGCACCTATCGCCGTCAGGCTAACGGAGGTAATTACACTCCCCATGTTCAAAGAGGCCGCTATATTTTCAGCGGCGGGCAGTGGAAACTGTAGTTGTATAACCAACGAAGAAATAGCGATTCCTGAACGTATTAATAAAGAAAGACAATTAGCAAGGGTGTTAGCGCAGTTAAGACTTGCCCCACATTTTAAGGCCAGCGCACTGACCACAAGAGCAACGCTATCACTGGCGGTTTGTAACGGCTCCTTTTGCTGACATATCAATTGATAATTATGATACGCACAGCAAGCATCCCCAATAGCAATCACGAGCGCCGCCCCCGCAAGAATAGCAATGGGTAATCCTGCCCCGCCAGAAATTACCGCTGCAGCAACCGATAATCCAAACACGACTGTCGCGCCCAGCGCACGAATAGTGTATTGCATAAAATGTATAGCATAATCCCTCTGCTGCCTTATTTGTTCAGGCGTAAGCAGCACAGGGGCTGCGGGGGTGCCAGGGGCTGGAATTTCAGGGGGAGGAAACGATGCCTCCTTCGCTTGTATATCGGAAGGAGGACTATTACCATCGACTATATTGCTTGCCGCTGACGGAATATGAATTTTCATATTTCGTTCTGTTATTTAAGCAATAAGAGTATCAACCATTATTTGCGCATTCTGGCGAATCTCACTCCATGAGGCATCCGCATAACTCATCTTGATTGCGGTTTGAAAAGCCTCTCTCGCCAACCCGGGTTCCCCCATCATTTTGAGACAGACGCCCGTTTGGTAAACCGGTTCTGGATGGCTGGCATCCAGCATCAAGGCATGTCCATAGAAATTAATGGCCGTCGTGTATTCTTTAAGCATCATCCAGGTGCCAGCCAATGCAATATGGGCACGCCAACTCCATGGCTGGGCCATCACCAGCCAGCTAAAATCGATTACGGCGCGCGAATAATCCCCCTCCTGCCATGAGGCGTAACCACTGGCATAAACGCTTTCCGGATCAACGGATAATAGCTGTTTCAGAATGTCTTCGGGTATTTTATTTTTCTGATCTTCTTTCATCATCATACCTATTGATTGTTATTTTCACGTGATAATGATTTACGTCAGGAAGGTTATTTAAAAACGTCGCTGGATAAGATGCTCGGCGGATAAAACTGTCCAGTTATCGCCATCAAGCTGTGTAAAGGTCGCTCCCATTACTGTCAGGATGCGCAATAATTTCCTGCGTAGCATGGCTTTTTTTTCATCCAGAACGTCGGTGATTATCAACATCTTTAAACATGTTAACTGCGGGTGATGCACAAATATCCCGCGTAAAAGTCCCAGTAAGCGAAACAATTGCTGTGGTCGAGGTTGCCCGGGCGTCAAGCGCCTGAGCTCACAAATAATCATTTCTTTTGCCTCAATACGATAGATCACCAGGTAAGGCGATAATATAAACTGCTGCCCAAGTAATATAGCGGTCTCCCCTAAATATGCAGGCTCAGTAAACACCTGATGCCGACGCAACCATTGCTCTATTTCTTGCACCATGTTTACCTCGTTAATGCCCGGAGTATTTCAGCAAGAACCGCGACCAGTGACGACCCCACACCGATGATTTGCTGCATAATTTCACCTGCTTTCTCCATAATTTCCGTCAGGGATTTATTATAAGATTGGGCCCCACTTTGTTGCAGGTCGGCAATCGCTTTATCTTGATCACTTTGACGTTGCGCTACACCGGCCCCCAGGCCCATGACTCCCCCAGCAGTGTGTCCTACGGCTTGACCCGCTATAAGACCGCTTTCCCCGCCTACGGCCCCTAATCCTATCGTCAGCACTCCCGACAATATTGCGCCGCCCGCATTAATCATTGATGCTCTAAACGCTTCATCAATTGTTTTCATTTGCGTCTGTAAAACATTGACCTGTAGTCCCCAGGCCAGCCGTTGTTTTACTACGTTATAGTCGCGCATGATATTGCGCAGCTTTTTGGCAAGCTCCATTAGCTTCATCCAGATATCATCAAATAACAGAAGCATTGATTCAGTACCCATTCCCTCCCCGGAGGGTGATTGACTGGAAGAAGGCGTTAACCAGGAAGGCGCTGGTAATACCAGTGCTACGTTACTCGCTTCCATATTTTTATCCTCAGATTAAGCGCGACAGCCAGCTATTCTCGCCTGAACGCTACTATAGTGATCAATGGTATCTAATACATCTCTAAGCGCGGCACCGCTACTCTTATAAAGCTCCTCTAAGCGTTTTTGTTCTATCTTTTTTTGGTCTTCCGTTTGTTGCATTATGAAATCCAGAAACCGTTGCTGAGTTATTAATTGCTCTATTTTCTTTTCGAGCTTCGCTTTATCTGCGTTAACCATGCCAGTATTCATCTGATTGGCGCCCTCGGTTGCACATCTGATAGCCTGTAAGCCTTTAAATGAACAATCACTCAGTAAGGCATACAGGATTTTTTTGAACATATTCCAGAGAACTTTATTACGAAAATTTTTTAACAGAAACTTTCCCCCTTCTTGCGCATATTTTTCCAGGGCTTCTTTTGCCGCTTCTTTTGCCATGGCTTTCACTCCCTCTTTCGTAAAACTTTTTCCCGCGCTTCGCGTCATATTATTTTCTACCTCACGAGAAAACTCAGCAGACTCCTCTGCCATCTCATTCGCCATAGCCATTTCACGTTCAAGCGGCTCAAATTGTTTGAGAAAACTTTCGCTCACCTCTTCGCCAAACTTTTCAGCCAACTCCTCTATTTCTCCTTCTCCTGCACCTACCATACGCTCAACCATTTCTTCGCCTAAACCGGAGTCAAGCACTTTTTCAGCTGCGCCAGATAAGCCTCTCGTCGCCATAAAAGCACGGCCAATCTGGAAAACATCCAGTGCCATCGCGACGACTTCACAACCAACTTGAATTTTACTTGCCACGTCAATAATCGCCTGACAGGTATCGTGGTCAGCACCGCACATCATTGCCGTTTCGGCTCCGGCTTTAACCATTCCTGCACAACCTGCGGCCATATAAGCTACGCCGCTAGCCATTTCTGCGGGATTACCGGACAGAAAACCCTCCACAACTTTTAAGGCGCCAATCACAGTTTCAAATATGCCTGTAATCCAGTCAAAAATAGCGCCAAAAATGCCCGCTTTACGCGCTTTATCCTCCTGCTCTATCGCTTTCTGGATCTGCTCCTGATACTCCTTTACCTGCTTATTACGTAATGCATTTTGCACCTCAGTTGCCCGCTCAAGCTGTTGGCATAACGATTGAGCGTTATTACCAAAGACGTTGAGTATTAATGTCGTCATCATCATTGATAAAACAGTGGGATTGATATGCAAAAAGTCAGGCAATGATGGACGCTTATGATTTCCGGGTACGGCATCAAGCAGTTGCTTCAACGCATTGCTTGCCTCCTGAAGACTAATTTTCCCTGATAGCAGAGACGTGGCGTTGCCATCGCCAAAAGTAGAATTCACACGATGCTGGCGCTTTCCCAGCGAACCCGAGGAAACGCAACTGACATTGCTTAAGTGATGATGTGTTAAGGCGGTTACTCCTGCGGCGCTATCGCTATTACTGTGAATTCGATTCATTTTTAGCTCCTGTCAGAAAGTTGCTGTAACATCTTTTCTGCACGCAATCGGAGGATTTGATGTTCACTGACCTCGCCGCAAATACGCACCACGGCCTTTAACGCTTTTATTGCATAACAAACGTTATCACACGCGAGGTAGCATTCCGCTGCGGCCCATGGCGCCTGCGGCGCATCAATCTTAATTTGTGCCGCGCGTCCATAAGCGTATATCGCTTCCCCCCAATGTTTTTGAGCCTGGCAGCATTCCCCTAACCGAAACCAATAGTCAAATGACCAGGCATCATATATCGTCAACAATTGAAAAAGTCGCGCTGCGCCGGCGAACTCTTTTACCTCCATAAGCTGCATGGCATAGTGATACAGAGTATTAAGCGGCTGTGTAACATCGTCATCCAACAACATACGCAGCGAGCCGCCACGCCGGAAAAACCGCATCGTGTCATGTGCCTGTTGTAGGGTCGGGTCTTTTTTCATGAGTACGTTTTCTGCGCTATCATACTGGAAATCTCCCCCCACTTACTGATAAGCCCCGTCAGTTGGGTAAGGACAGCGTTAAGCTCCTGAGACATTTTTTGAATTATTATCTGCCCCTGACTCATAAGATCGGTATTCCGGTTGGCATCGTTATCCAAAGCCGCTTTGACCGCCTGTAGACCACCTTTATCCAGCTTCCCATGATCGCCATATTTAGCCATATATTCATCAATGGTCAGACCATCGATGAGAATACCATTATCACGCATGTATTTAATTACATCCTCAGGTACCTCCTCTTTGGTTTTAGCATCCCCTTTGGCTGCTTTAGCAATCACCTCATCCATCTCATTTGACTTTTCCTGGGTATTTCTGGCACGTTCAGCGTTCTTCTGGACTTCAATAAATTTATCGTTTGCAATAGCCTGAATAACCATAAGGAGAATAAGCAAAACACCATACCCTTCGGCAAACGGATTTTGCTGGGATAAGTCATCCTGCCCCCCGGTATCAGTGTTGCTAACGCCGAAACTATTTTTAAACACAATAGGGTTTTGACTTCCCCATAAGATGTTTCCTGAAGACATTATGCTTTACCTTTTTGTTTTTCCTGACGGTATCTCCACCGGGGCTTGAGCATTAAGTTGTTTCAGTCGTACTTCAAGTTGTTTAAACAAACTTACTATTTTCTTTAAATCCTTCTCGGCCTCCTGGTTAACCCCGGCAACGCCTTGTGGAAATAGGTTATGAAGAATACTCTCTGTCTCGCTGCTTTTTTTGGGGCTCTCTGCCCTTTCAGCAAGCTGTTGACTCACCTTAGCCCGGATTTGGTGAAATTTTTTAAGACAGTGATTTAGCTGCATGTAACTTTGCTCTAAATCACGATATTCACTAAACGCAGCCTTTTTCTTTATCATCATTCCCCTCCATATACACGATAGATAATTAACGTGCTAACTAAGAGCCTATCCCATTAGGGCTATTTTACTTGCCATTTTGGTCCTGGGCAGTGCTCGCCAAAACGCGTTAGCGTTTTGAACGCCGCTAGCGGCGGCCCGAAGGGCGAGCGTAGCGAGTCAAACCTCACGTGCTACGTGTACGCTCCGGTTTTTGCGCGCTGTCCGTGTCCAGGCTGGCTGCGCCAATAACGCCTGGTGGGATAGGCTCTAAGATATTTTTACTTTACTCTTGCTCACTCACTACAAGTGCGCTGTTATGGTAACGATAATAAATAATGTTGATGATATTTTCGGCCTGCTCGATCGCTTCAAGCAATAAGGTGTTTTGCTGATATTGCTGCGGATCCTGTAACCTACCGTTGTTCTCTTCTAACTGTTTCCGGGCAGCCCTTAATTGTAAAATTATGCCTTTGGCCTCTTCACGCGAATGAAGCAGCAAATCTTCTAACCGGGTCAGAGTTGTCATTTTCCACTCACTTAAAATCTAATGGATAGTTAATCAAAGTATCATAATGTTTAATCGTTACCACATCGGCACTCAGATGGACAATTTCTCCCCCATTGGGTAACAATGCCCCTACACGTAAACGCTCTTTATTCGTCAGTAATAAGTAATTACCATGGCGACTCTGTACAAAGCCAGCCACTGGCGCAGGCAGATACTTGCTTTCATCATGAGAAGGCGCAATATCCTGATAAATTAAAGAAAGAGCGGGGTCCTTTTTCTTTAATGCTGCTAACGTTTCTTGCAAAATGCGTTGATGAGATTCATCCAGTACACCACTGATAACAAAAGAGCGCCGCATTGGCGTAACATTGACAAGGCCCACTAAACCGTTCTCTATTATCGCAGAAATAATATCATCCCCCTGAGACTGATGAGAATGACTAATCTGCCAGTGCAATAACCCGGGAATATCTGCAAGTAATGGTTGAACCTTACGCCATTGCTGATCCATTTGTATATCATCATGAATTAACACGCTTCCCGGCCCTTCGCTGGATACTTCAGCATGCGGGTAACCCATTTTTATCAAAACATCCTGCACTTCTCGTATCAATAAGTCATCACAGATTACACCATCCCGATACATGACCCCCCATGATTCGAGAGTCGCTCTCACCTTTTGCATCTGTTCGCTTGACGCGCAATAACCGGACAACTGCAGGCTTCCATCTTCTTTCCATTGCGCCCGCACATAATGAATATTGCTTTTGTCTAATAAAAACTTAACCCGCAAAGGTAAATCATTTACCGTTTCAGGCTGACCGCCAATACTTAACAGGACACCCATTCCACCGATGAAAATCAAGAATACGCCAGCCAACCACCAGTATCCTGATCTGGAAACGGGTATTTGATAATCAGCAAGTTCACAATCCTGTTTACCAAACGCGATAGCCACTCCCGCAACCTGCAAAACCCCACTGGATGGTAGCGGCTTATTTGGATTAAATCTGCGGCCATTAACTCTAACTCTGGCTTTCCCGGCATCAACAAATAAACTATCTGCCTGTTCTCTCAGAATAATTTTTTCATTTATAGTAAGCGGAATACAAATATCGCATCCTTTCTCCCCCAGTGACAGGTTACCTTCATTCAGCCATACTTCCCGGCCTTGTAAAACGTGACCTAAAAAACGTATTTTCCAGGAGTTCTTTGGATTAACCATGAGATATGCCATTATTTACTACTGAGGCTTTAATCAAAAACAGCCTGATTACACTATGTACTTGAGTCGTATCATTGCGAAACAAATGGCCTACGACAGGAATATCGCCCAATAAAGGGATTTTGTTTTGCGAGTGGATTTGTTTACCTTGTTTAAATCCTCCCAGCAATAGACTCTGTCCGGCTAATAATGTGGCTTGCGAAGCAATTTCAGAATTTTGCACTTCGGGTAGCGGATCTGTTTCGCTTTGCGTATCACTTTGTTGTCCATCCTGAATATTAAGATTAAGCATTATTTTTTGCGTGCCATTGTCATTTAACAAGCGAGGTGTAACGCGCAACAAAGAACCCGTAGTGATGGATTCAAGTTTAGCCACTTTTTCTCCCTGCAGTTTGGTATAGAAAGTAATATTTTTATCCAGCACAGCCTGGATATTATTTAAAGTCACCACAGATGGCTGGGAAAGTACATAAGCCTGAGAGCTTTTTTCCAGGGCATTCAAACGCACCATAAAGTTTGAGGTATCGCTGATTACCGTTGAAAAACCGCTAGCACCGCCGTCATTCAAACCTGTATTGAACGCAATTTTCTTGCCACCCAGCGACACTGCCGTTCCCCAGTCGATGCCTAACTGGTTAATATCTCCAGCATTAACATCGATAATTTTCACCGAAATCTCTATCATCTGCTGGCGTTGATCTAATTCTGTGATGAGTTTCCGATACCCGGCCATATTGGCCGCATAATCACGAACGATCACTGCATTCTGGCGTGGGTCGGCAGCAAACATGGGCAATGCCTGTGTAGCGGGTGAACCATTGTTCGTCGATGACGCCGGGACGCTGGTTTTACTCATCTCACGCAATACACTCACGACCCCAGGAACCACGACGGACTGATCGCGATATTGGTATTGGGTATCCATCGCAGTGGCATACTTAAGCGTGTATATACTTACACTCACCGCACTGTCTTTTCGTTTGATTAACGCATTATCCAGCACTGAAGCTAATTGACTAATACGAGTCAGACAGCTGGGAACACCGCTCACCTCCACAGCTCTGGTACCGGTAATTTCTTTAACCTCGCATCCCGGTGATGAAAGGATATTCTGGCTGCGTAAGTAATGAATGAACCGCCCAGTAGATAAAATATTGAAAGTGATAACCTGATGTTTTAATAACGATGCAGGATATACATATAACATGCTGCCATCAAACCAGGTAAGCAAGTCATATTGTGCTGCCAGGTTATTCAAAATATCGACCGGTGGTCCAGGCGGAATTTTTCCACTAAATGTAGCTGTTATCAATGGGCTAATAGTAATAGCCGTATCATAGTTCTCTGAGAGCAGATGTAAAACCTCTGCTAATGGCATTTGTCTGGCATAAAGGGTGAAGTCATTACCTTTCCATGATAACTCATCACTCTTTGCTGTATTGAGTATAAATAGTAAAATTAAGATTAAACGTTTATTTACTACCATTTTATACCCCACCCGAATAAAGTTTATGGTGATTGCGTATTACATTTTTTAAAATGCAAGTTAAAGCCAGGTGTTTTTCTATCTCAATAGCAATAAGCTCAGAGCTACTACTTGTGGTATAATAACCGTTTAACCATCCCCCATCCGCTGTGAGCTGTATAGCATAATCATGGACGTCCGGGTGTGCTGCAAGCAGTAGTGTCACATAGGCAAGACAAGGCTTAGGTAAGCTTTCCAGGTCATTTAAGAACAAAGAAATAGAAAATGCTTCTGAGAAAATTTCTCCTCTGGCAGGATGCCCATCAATAGTCATTATCCAGGATCGGCTATTACCTTCGGCCTTGATATCCTGAATTAATGGAATGCCTTTTAAAACTGCCAGCATGAATCCCTCCTCAGACATAAATGGGAGTTTCTATCAAATTCGCTCACAACCACATCCGTAAAAAGCCTGATTCACATTTATTTCGACTATACTCTTCTTGTACAATATCAGGATGCTGTCTACATATACCTTGTCACAGGCGATTCTATCATTCGGATTTTCCGATAAATTCACAATTACACTTTCAGCATTGACATAAAAAATTACAATTTGAAAAATTATTTATTAAATAAACTGTTACGATGTTTTTACATCGCCACCTTATTAAAAAGTAATTGTAGTCATCGACTGGGTTATATATGAAGAAATTTATCTTCCTAATGATAACACCATCGATTAATCTTCTGATGAAACTATATGTACTGCGATAGTGATCAAGTGCCAAAGATTTTGCAACAGGCAACTGGAGGAAAGCATTATGAATTTGCTCAATCTCAAGAATACGCTGCAAACATCTTTAGTAATCAGGCTAACTTTTTTATTTTTATTAACAACAATAATTATTTGGCTGCTATCTGTGCTTACCGCAGCTTATATATCAATGGTTCAGAAACGGCAGCATATAATAGAGGACTTATCCGTTCTATCCGAGATGAATATTGTACTAAGCAATCAACGGTTTGAAGAGGCTGAACGTGACGCTAAAAATTTAATGTATCAATGCTCATTAGCGTCTGAGATTCATCATAACGATATTTTCCCTGAGGTGAGCCGGCATCTTTCTGTCGGTCCTTCAAATTGCATGCCGACGCTAAACGGAGAGAAGCACCGTCTCTTTCTGCAGCCCTCTGATATCGATGAAAAAAGCTTTCGTCGCGATAGTTTTATTCTTAACCATAAAAATGAGATTTCGTTATTATCTACTGATAACCCTTCAGATTATTCAACTCTACAGTCTTTAACGCGAAAAAGCTTTCCTTTATGCCCAACCCATGCCGGGTTTTACTGGAGTGAACCAGAATACATAAACGGCAAAGGATGGCACGCTTCCGTTGCGGTTGCCGATCAGCAAGGCGTATTTTTTGGGGTGACAGTTAAACTTCCCGATCTCATTACTAAGAGCCACCTACCATTAGATGATAGTATTCGAGTATGGCTGGATCAAAACAACCACTTATTGCCGTTTTCATACATCCCGCAAAAAATACGTACACAGTTAGAAAATGTAACGCTGCATGATGGATGGCAGCAAATTCCCGGATTTCTGATATTACGCACAACCTTGCATGGCCCCGGATGGAGTCTGGTTACGCTGTACCCATACGGTAATCTACATAATCGCATCTTAAAAATTATCCTTCAACAAATCCCCTTTACATTAACAGCATTGGTGTTGATGACGTCGGCTTTTTGCTGGTTACTACATCGCTCACTGGCCAAACCGTTATGGCGTTTTGTCGATGTCATTAATAAAACCGCAACTTCACCGCTGAGCACACGTTTACCAGCACAACGACTGGATGAATTAGATAGTATTGCCGGTGCTTTTAACCAACTGCTTGATACTCTACAAGTCCAATACGACAATCTGGAAAACAAAGTCGCAGAGCGCACCCAGGCGCTAAATGAAGCAAAAAAACGCGCTGAGCAAGCTAACAAACGTAAAAGCATTCATCTTACGGTAATAAGTCATGAGTTACGTACTCCGATGAATGGCGTACTCGGTGCGATTGAATTATTACAAACCACCCCTTTAAACATAGAGCAGCAAGGATTAGCTGATACCGCCAGGAATTGTACACTGTCTTTGTTAGCTATTATTAATAATCTGCTGGATTTTTCACGCATCGAGTCTGGTCATTTCACATTACATATGGAAGAAACAGCGTTACTGCCGTTACTGGACCAGACAATGCAAACCATCCAGGGGCCAGCGCAAAGCAAAAAACTGTCATTACGTACTTTTGTCGGTCAACATGTCCCTCTCTATTTTCATACCGACAGTATCCGTTTACGGCAAATTTTGGTTAATTTACTCGGGAACGCGGTAAAATTTACCGAAACCGGAGGGATACGTCTGACGGTCAAGCGTCATGAGGAACAATTAATATTTCTGGTTAGCGATAGCGGTAAAGGGATTGAAATACAGCAGCAGTCTCAAATCTTTACTGCTTTTTATCAAGCAGACACAAATTCGCAAGGTACAGGAATTGGACTGACTATTGCGTTAAGCCTGGCTAAAATGATGGGCGGTAATCTGACACTAAAAAGTGTCCCCGGGGTTGGAACCTGTGTCTCGCTAGTATTACCCTTACAAGAATACCAGCCGCCTCAACCAATTAAAGGGACGCTGTCAGCGCCGTTCTGCCTGCATCGCCAACTGGCTTGCTGGGGAATACGCGGCGAGCCACCCCACCAGCAAAATGCGCTTCTCAACGCAGAGCTTTTGTATTTCCCCGGAAAACTTTACGACCTGGCGCAACAGTTAATATTGTGTACACCAAATATACCAGTAATAAATAATTTGTTACCACCCTGGCAGTTGCAGATTCTTTTGGTTGATGATGCCGATATTAATCGGGATATCATCGGCAAAATGCTTGTCAGCCTGGGCCAACACGTCACTATTGCCGCCAGTAGTAACGAGGCTCTGACTTTATCACAACAGCAGCGATTCGATTTAGTACTGATTGACATTAGAATGCCAGAAATAGATGGTATTGAATGTGTACAATTATGGCACGATGAGCCGAATAATTTAGATCCTGACTGCATGTTTGTGGCGCTATCCGCTAGCGTAGCGACAGAAGATATTCATCGTTGTAAAAAAAATGGGATTCATCATTACATTACCAAACCAGTGACGTTGGCTACCTTAGCTCGCTATATCAGTATTGCCGCAGAATACCAACTTTTACGAAATATAGAGCTACAGGAGCAGGATCCAAGTCGCTGCTCAGCGCTACTGGCGACAGATGATATGGTCATTAATAGCAAGATTTTCCAATCACTGGACCTCTTGCTGGCTGATATTGAAAATGCCGTATCGGCTGGACAAAAAATCGATCAGTTAATTCACACATTAAAAGGCTGTTTAGGTCAAATAGGGCAGACTGAATTGGTAAGCTATGTCATAGACATTGAGAATCGCGTAAAAATGGGGAAAATCATCGCGCTGGAGGAACTAACCGACTTACGCCAGAAAATACGTATGATCTTCAAAAACTACACCATTACTTAATATTATCTTAATTTTCGCGAGGGCAGCAAAATGAAAGAATATAAGATCTTATTAGTAGACGATCATGAAATCATCATTAACGGCATTATGAATGCTTTATTACCCTGGCCTCATTTTAAAATTGTAGAGCATGTTAAAAATGGTCTTGAGGTTTATAATGCCTGTTGCGCATACGAGCCTGACATACTTATCCTTGATCTTAGCTTACCAGGCATCAATGGCCTGGATATCATTCCTCAATTACATCAGCGTTGGCCAGCAATGAATATTCTGGTTTACACGGCATACCAACAAGAGTATATGACCATTAAAACTTTAGCCGCAGGTGCTAATGGCTATGTTTTAAAAAGCAGTAGTCAGCAAGTTCTGTTAGCGGCATTGCAAACAGTCGCAGTAAACAAGCGTTACATTGACCCGACGTTGAATCGGGAAGCTATCCTGGCTGAATTAAAGGCTGACACGACCAATCATCAACTGCTTACTTTGCGCGAGCGTCAGGTTCTTAAACTTATTGACGAGGGATATACCAATCATGGGATCAGCGAAAAGCTACATATCAGTATAAAAACCGTCGAAACACACCGGATGAATATGATGAGAAAGCTACAGGTTCATAAAGTGACAGAGTTACTTAACTGCGCCCGAAGAATGAGGTTAATAGAGTATTAACCAGGGGCATCCGATGGTATTAAGCATTGGTCATATTTTGATGAGCCTTACGCCACGCAGTATTGCTCATCATCGACAAAATCCATACGGATGCCCTGGTATGCCGCACCATTTATCACTACCTTAGTCTTCATTTAATCATGATATAGTAGAATCCCCTTATTTAACGGGCTTTACCATGTCGTATTCTATCGGCGAATTTGCCAGACTATGCGGTATCAATGCCGCCACGCTAAGGGCATGGCAGCGACGCTATGGTTTATTGAAACCGCAGCGTACTGATGGCGGGCATCGCTTATACAGCGATGACGATATTCGACAAGCGCTTAGCATCCTCGACTGGGTGAGAAAAGGCGTACCGATAAGTCAGGTCAAACCCTTACTGTCGCGTCCGGTCATTCGCCTGGGCGATAACTGGATAACGATCCAGGAGACGATGCTCCAACATCTCCACGAAGGGCGAATTGACGCTCTGCGGCAGTTGATTTATGACTGTGGCCGGGAATATCCCCGCGCAGAACTGGTGACCCATTTATTGCGTCCGTTGCGCAGCAAAGTGTCCGCGCATCTTCCCGCCGTGATGACGCTGCGCGAAATACTGGATGGCATCATTATTGCCTACACCTCTTTTTGCCTTGAAGGCGACAGAAAAGCGCCTGGCAACAATGCTTTTATTAGCGGATGGCATCTCTCGGATCACTGTGAAATCTGGCTGGAAGCGTTGACTCGTACCGGACAAGAGCTGCGGCTCAATGTGCTTCCCTCTCCACCAGCCGTTCTGGCGCCCGAGCTGTTCGCCCAGAGAAAATGGTTCCTGGTGACCACCGGCAAGCTCACTGCCGGGCAGAAAAAACAGCTTGCCCAGTGGCGCAACGTGGTCGCTTCGCTGGAGGTTATCACACTATAAGCGCTGAAATAGATTTCTTCCCCTCACTTTATCTTATTGATATTTAAGTACATCAAAAAAATCTCCGCGAAAACTTAGACAAAAAAACAAAGTTGTGTAAGTTTTAAATCAGCGTGAGATAACATTTTGCGCCATTGGCGTCAGTCGTCGTACTTTCAATAAGGGGGAATCATGAATAACAAACCCGTAGTCGGCATTAGCGGATGTCTGACTGGCGCCGCGGTACGCTTTGATGGCGGACATAAGCGTATGGATTTTGTCATGAACTCTCTGGCGCCGTGGGTGACCTACAAACCGATCTGTCCGGAGGTGGCGATCGGCCTGCCCGTGCCCCGCCCTGCGCTGCGTCTTATCCAGACGACCTGTGGCGACATTCGGATGCGCTATAGCCATGCCCCGCACGATGACGTCACCGAGCGAATGAATGCCTTTGCCGATCGGTTTCTGCCAACAATAGGCGAACTGGCGGGGTTTATTGTGTGTGCAAAATCGCCCAGTTGCGGAATGGAGCGCGTTCGCCTGTATGATGAAAAGGGTAACAGGGGCCGCAAAGCTGGCACGGGGCTGTTTACCGCCGCGATGATGGACAAATATCCCTGGCTGCCGATAGAGGAAGATGGTCGCCTGCACGATCCGGTACTACGCGAGAATTTCATCGCACGTATCTTCGCGCTACATGAATTAAATGCGCTACGCGCGCAGGGCTTGAGTCGTCACAGTTTGCTCGCGTTTCATAGCCGATACAAACTTCAGCTTCTCGCCCACCACCAGGCCGGCTACCGCGAAATTGGCCCTTTCGTCGCGCGTCTGCATGAGTGGGACGATCTGGATGCCTTCTTTGTCCGATACAGAGAAAAACTGATGGCTATCCTGCGCCACCCCGCTTCACGTAAAAATCACACCAATGTGCTGATGCATATCCAGGGCTATTTTCACCGCGCGTTGAACAGCAGGCAACGCGCGGAATTACGCGAGGTGATTCTCGGCTACCGGGCGGGCCGACTACCTATCCTGGCACCGTTAACGCTGCTGAAGCACTATCTGGCGGAACATCCCGATGACTATCTACGCAGCCAGAATTATTTTGAGCCGTACCCTGATACATTAGGGCTGCGCTTAGCCATCACCTGATAACCCTGCGCATCGCTAACGGCGGGTAACCAGCCCGCCATGGTGACAATCGCGACAATTTAAAGGCGATGTCGTTATTGCCACCCTGATAGCGGCTATGACCGCGCCAGAGCGTTAATCACGGTTTCCATAGCCTGTTTTTCTAACGCGCTACGTTGGATGCGTTGATTCGCCAGCGCGGTTCTTAACACGCCCGCAATAACAATATATTTAGGCTCCTGCCCCAGATCGCGCATTTCCAGCACGACCTTGCCCACCACCCGGCACATCTCGCGGTACAGTTCGTCATCTTTTGTCGGTTTTGTCATACGTTTTACTCGTCGCCAGCTCAAACCAACAGAATATAACAGTCTTCTCAATTAAACAAAATTTGATGCAAATCAAAGAAATAACGCAGTTTATTATTCATGGCTCATACGTTGTTCGTATTCTGGTCTCTGGCGAGGCCATTTTTTCGAAACGCCTAATCAGTTCCGCCAGGCTACCGGCCTGCATTTTTTCCATGACTCTGGCGCGGTGCACCTCTACGGTACGCACCGCGATATTCATCGCTTCCGCAATTTCACGGTTCATAAATCCTTTTGCCACCAGGCTGGCCAGCTCACGCTCTTTCGGCGTCAACTGCTGGTAACACAGTATAATCTCACGGCGCGCCACCGCTGCCGATGAAACCGTCAGCGCACGCTCCAGCGCCGCCTGTAGCGGTTTTACCGATACCGGTTTTTGCAGAAAATCGACGGCGCCGCGTTTCATCTGCTCCACGGCCATCGGTACATCGCCATGCCCGGTAAGAAAAACAACCGCCAGGGTACTTCCGCACTGGCGCAACGCATCATGAACGCCCTGCCCATCCAGTACCGGCATTCGCATATCCAGTAATACGACTCCGGCCTGATACAGACTGGCCTGCGCCAAAAAATCCGCCCCCTGCGTCCAGCATTTTACGTCATATCCCAGACTTTCCAGTAAAAACGCGCACGCGTTAGTGACCGCCGTATCATCATCCAGTAGATGAATTGTCGCCATCCCTGCCCCCATGTTCATGTAAGAAATGTATCGTGACCACCGTTCCCGACAGACCGTCCGGCGCGGTCTGGTTCCTGATGCTGATATCGCCCCGCCCATACCGCACCAGCCGCTGGCAAATCGCCAGCCCTAAGCCCATCCCCTCTTTGCGGGTTGTCATAAACGGCTGAAACGCCTGACGTAATAGCGCCTCATCGATTCCCCCGGCGTTATCCTGTAAAGCGATACTGATGCCGTTTTCAGTGCGTTCAGCAACGACCCATAAATGGGTGGCGCCCGCCTGAGCCGCATTAAGAATGATATTCGCCAGCACCTGTTCCAGCAGCACTGACGGCAGCGTTACGCGCAGCGCAGCGCTAACCTCGGTATGCAGAGTCACTGTCGGAAACTGTTGCGCCATACGCAACAATTGCCAGACATGATCAATCGCCTCGCGAATGGCTATGGCCTTCCACGCTTCGGTTAGCACCGGGTTGCCCTGCGCCTGGCTAACCCAGTGACGCAGGTTACGCAGAGTATCCGCACCGCGTTGCGCCTGCTGGTCAATCTGCTCCAGCGCCGGCAGCAAGGGATGCTGTTCATCTGCAGCGCGCAGTCGAATCAGGCCCCCCTGGGCATAATGTCGAATCGCGGAAAGCGGCTGATTAAGCTCATGGGCAAACCCGGAGGTCATTTCACCCAACACGCTCATTTGCCGGGCGGTTTCCAGCGCCCGCTCATGCTGATGAAGAACTACGCTATTACGTTCCAGTTGTTTTCCACGTCGACGCACCAGCAGCATGACCCAAATATAATTGAGCGTGAGCAACAGGAACGCCAGAATCACGCCGCCGACCATTAGCTGGTGCTGGATTAACCAACTTTTGACATCCAGCCACAGTCGACGCTGCTGAGGGTGCTGACGAACATCACGCAGCAACGCTTCCACCTGACTGGTCGACGCTGGCGCGCCCCAGTGAAATGACGCGGCGGCGGGCGCGTTGAATAGCGCTCGCGTTACGCGATCCGCCAGCGCATCGCTTACCGCAGGTAGCGCCGCGAACGACCAGTCAGGATATAACGGCGTACTGGTTAAGCAAGGCAGGGGCGTCGGTCGGGCAAGCAGCGCGATAAAGTCCTTTTTATTAATCAAGCCTTCCTGATCCATATTTTCTAACAGGCACACTGGCACAATTGCCGCCTGCACCGCTTTTTCGCGCAGCATATAGACTAAGGCATCGCCAGGAAATCCGGTAAAACGAAGATGAAAATCGCGCTCCGGGCGTAAGCCCGCGTCGCTGAGCGCTTTATAGCCTAATAAATAGCCGCCAAACGCCTGAGCATCAATCGCGCCGACTGTCTTACCGATGAGATCATGCGCCGTGGTGATGCCGCTATCGCGCCGGGTCAAAATCACGCTGCCAATAACATTACTCACCGCTTTCCCATCGCGCGTGGAACGCAGGGAAGCTAACCAGCGGAGCGGTGCATGGCTGTTCAGTTGGACAAATTGCGCCGGGTTGGTTATCACAAACTGCACGGTTCCCTGGTTAACGGCCTCCTGCATTTGATGCAGATCCAGCGGCTGGATGTGAAAGGTTTCGCCTGGAAGCTGTTGGCTTAATGTCTTTGCCAACGGTTGCCAGTGGCTACGCGTAGACGCCTCGCCGCGCATGGCCAGAATACCGATATTCCACGTCCCTGCCCACGCGCCATGACAAAGTAGCCCTACTGCCGCCAACACCGCCAGGCGCCTTACGGTTTTACCTCTCACCCCAATATCCCTGTCAATTATGTTGTTTTAGATCAACAACAAGCCGGGTATGTGGTTAACCACAATAGAGCGCACCCCGTCTCGATTTTTACACTGTAAATCATCAACATTTTTTATTCATTACACATGAACCAACATCGTGACAAATGTTTCATTGTTGGCAATGTGGACGGGAGTCAATATGGACAGCAGTAAACGGCAATTTCTCCAGCAGCTCGGCGTCCTGACCGCTGGCGCCTCGCTGGTTCCGCTGGCTGAAGCGAAATTTCCTTTTTCGCCGGAGCGGCATGAAGGCTCTCCCCGACACCGTTACGCCATGCTTATCGACCTGCGGCGTTGTATCGGCTGTCAGTCCTGTACCGTAAGTTGCACTATTGAAAACCAAACGCCGCAGGGCGCATTTCGTACGACCGTGAACCAATACCAGGTCCAGCGTGAAGGTAGTCAGGAAGTCACGAATGTGCTATTGCCGCGTCTGTGCAACCATTGCGATACCCCCCCCTGCGTGCCGGTCTGCCCGGTACAAGCCACCTTTCAGCGGGAAGACGGCATTGTGGTGGTGGATAACAAACGCTGCGTCGGCTGCGCCTATTGTGTCCAGGCGTGTCCTTACGACGCCCGATTTATCAATCATGAAACGCAAACTGCCGATAAATGCACGTTTTGCGTTCATCGTCTGGAAGCCGGACTGTTACCCGCTTGCGTAGAGTCCTGCGTCGGCGGTGCGCGTATTATTGGCGATATCAAAGATCCCCATAGCCGCATCTCCACCCTGCTTCATCAACATCGCGACACTATCAAGGTATTAAAGCCGGAAAACGGCACGTCGCCCCATGTTTTCTACCTGGGTCTGGACGACGCCTTTGTCACCCCATTAATGGGCCGTGCGCAGCCCGCGCTTTGGCAGGAGGTCTGAATGACGCATTCACTCATCATTGAAGAAGTGCTGGCTCACCCGCAGGACATTAGCTGGCTGCCGTGGGCGGTACAATATTTCTTTTTTATTGGCATTGCCGCCTGCGCCGCACTGTTTGCCTGTTATCTTCACTGGCGGAAAAAAGGCGCCGCAACAGAAGAAAATCGGGCATTACTGATTGCCATTACCTGTGCGATTACCGCACCGCTGGCGCTGACGGCGGATCTGCACCAGACCGCCCGCGTCTGGCATTTCTATGCCTGGCCGACGCCCTGGTCGTGGATGCCCTGGGGAGCGTTGTTCCTGCCGCTGTTTACCGGATTTCTCGCTCTGTGGTTCCTGGCGCAGCAGATAAAACGATTATTCAATAAAAGTTACAACGTCACTAAATGGTTGGCGTTAGCCAGCGCGCTTTGCGCGGTGGGCCTGTTGATTTATACCGGCCGCGAAGTCTCCGTTGTGCTGGCGCGCCCAATCTGGTTTAGCTACGCCTTCCCCGTGGCGATGTTTCTTAGCGCCTTACAGGCGTTCTTCGCGCTGATGATTGTCGCCGCCCGACGCGACTCGGTAAGGCTGCCAAAAATACTGTGGGGACAACTCTGGACGCTGGCGGCGCTGGGGCTGGTTGTGGCCATGTGGGTCAGCGGCGATACGCTTTCCGGCACGGCAATCCGTCAGTGGATTACCGTCGCCCTGTCAGCCAAATATTACGCTGTCGGCTGGCTAGCGCTGTGGGTATTCACACTGCTGTTCTGTAGCCTGGCGCTACGTCATCCGTTATCGGAGCTAAGACGCGTCCTGCTGGTTCTGAGCGCGCTGGCGCTATGTTGGCTGATGCGCTGGACATTGTTGATTCAGGTACAAACCGTACCCAAGTTCAACGCGCAATTTAACCCTTACTCGTTACCAGGCGGAACGGATGGCTGGCTGGCTATTCTCGGCACCTTCGGCCTGTGGATAGCGCTACTGATTATTATTCGTGAAACGCTGAACGGACTCACCAGGAGATTACAACATGGCTAATTTAACCCGTCGTCAGTGGCTAAAAGTCGGTCTCGCCGTCGGTGGGATGGTCACTTTTGGTCTGAGCTACCGTGATGTGGCGAAACGCGCAATTGATGGCCTGTTAAACGGGACGTCCGGCAAGGTAACGCGCGACCGCATCTTTGGCAATGCGTTAATTCCGGAGGCGCAGGCGCAAACGCACTGGCAGCAAAATCCACAACAAACCATCGCCATGACGCAATGCTTCGGCTGTTGGACACAGTGCGGTATCCGCGCCCGGGTTAATGCCGATGGCAAAGTGATACGCATCGCCGGCAATCCCTATCACCCCTTGTCGCAGGAACACCCGATTGACTCGTCCGTCCCTTTTAGCGAAGCCATGGAGCAACTGGCGGGAGAAAGCGGTCTTGACGCCCGCTCAACCGCCTGCGCGCGCGGCGCCACGCTGCTGGAAAGCCTGTACAGTCCGCTGCGACTGCTTGAACCGATGAAACGCGTGGGTAAACGCGGCGAAGGGAAATGGCAGCGCATCAGCTTTGAGCAGCTTATTGAAGAAGTCGTGGAAGGCGGCGATCTGTTTGGCGAGGGTCATGTGGACGGACTGCGCGCGATTCATGCGCCGGATACGCCAATTGACGCAAAGCACCCCAGTTTCGGGCCCAAAACCAATCAGTTACTGGTCACGAATACCAGCGACGAAGGCCGCGATGCGTTTCTGCGTCGTTTTGCGCTAAATAGCTTCGGCAGCAAAAATTTCGGCGCGCATGGCGCCTACTGTGGACTGGCTTACCGGGCCGGCTCCGGGGCGCTGATGGGCGATCTGGATAAAAACCCGCATGTCAAACCCGACTGGGAAAACGTGGAGTTTGCGCTCTTTATGGGCACCTCCCCGGCACAGTCCGGTAATCCGTTTAAACGCCAGGCGCGTCAGTTAGCGAGCGCCCGGCTGCGTGAGAATTTTCAATACGTCGTGGTCGCCCCCGCCCTGCCCTTATCAACGGTGCTCGCCGATCCTCGCGGTCGCTGGCAACCGGTCATGCCCGGCAGCGATTCGGCGCTGGCAATGGGGATGATCCGCTGGATCATGGATAATCAACGTTATAATGCTGATTATCTGGCGATTCCCGGCGTACAGGCGATGCAGCAGGCCGGCGAGCAAAGTTGGACCAACGCCACGCACCTGGTCATTGCGGATGAACTGCCGACGCTTGCCGGACAACACCTGACGCTACGCCATCTTACGCCCGATGGCGAAGAGACCCCCGTCGTACTTAATACCGACGGCGAGTTGGTCGATGCCTCCACTTGCCGACAGGCACGGCTTTTCGTGACGCAGTACGTTACGCTCGCCGACGGCCAACGGGTCACGGTGAAGAGCGGGTTGCAACGCCTGAAAGAGGCGGCAGAAAAGCTCTCGTTGGCGCAATACAGCGAACAGTGCGGCGTGCCGGAAGCGCAAATTATCGCGCTGGCGGAAACCTTTACCGGTCACGGACGTAAAGCCGCGGTCATCAGTCACGGCGGCATGATGGCCGGCAATGGGTTTTATAACGCCTGGTCGGTCATGATGCTTAACGCGCTGATCGGCAACCTCAGCTTGTCCGGCGGCGTCTTTGTCGGCGGCGGCAAATTCAACGGCGTTAGCAACGGCCCCCGCTACAACATGAACAGTTTTGCCGGAAAAGTGAAACCGTCCGGATTAAGTATTGCCCGTAGCAAAACCGCTTATGAAGCATCGGAAGAATACCGCGACAAAATTGCCGGCGGGCAATCCCCTTATCCAGCCAAAGCGCCGTGGTATCCCTTTGTGGCAGGCCAGCTTACCGAACTGTTGACCTCCGCGCTCGAAGGCTATCCTTATCCGCTTAAAGCCTGGATTTCCAATATGAGCAACCCGTTTTACGGTGTTCCCGGTCTACGCGCCGTGGCGGAAGAAAAGCTAAAAGACCCTCGCCGACTGCCGCTCTTTATCGCGATTGACGCCTTTATGAATGAAACGACGGCGCTGGCGGATTACATTGTGCCGGATACGCACAATTTTGAGAGCTGGGGCTTTACGGCGCCCTGGGGCGGCGTAGCCAGTAAAGCCACTACCGCCCGCTGGCCGGTTGTCGCCCCCGCCACTCACCGAACGGCGGACGGGCAACCTGTCTCAATGGAAGCCTTTTGTATTGCGGTAGCAAAACGGCTCCATCTGCCCGGCTTCGGCGACCGGGCGATAACCGATCCGCAGGGCAATGCTTTTCCACTGAACCGGGCGGAAGACTTCTATCTGCGCGTAGCCGCTAATATCGCCTTTATGGGCAAGACGCCGGTCGCGCCGGCAAATCAGGAAGATATTACACTTACCGGCGTCAGCCGCATTCTGCCAGCAATTCAGCACACGCTTAAAGCTGATGAGGTCGGTCGCGTGGCGTTTATCTACTCGCGTGGCGGCCGGTTTGCGCCCGAGGATAGCGGCTATACGGAGCAACGGTTAGGTAACGCGTGGAAAAAACCCTTACAGATCTGGAATGCAGATGTCGCCGCCCACCGTCACGCCATCACCGGGGAGCGCTTCAGCGGTTGCCCGGTCTGGTATCCGGCGCGTTTGTCAGATGGTCGTGCGATTGACGACCAGTTTCCCATTGGGCAATGGCCGCTGAAACTGATTTCATTTAAATCAAATACCATGTCCAGCTCAACAGCCGTCATCCCGCGCTTACACCATGTGAAGCCAGCAAACCTGGTGGCGCTGAATCCGCAAGACGGCGAGCGTTATGGACTGCAACATGGCGATCGGGTACGGATCATTACGCCGGGCGGTCAGGTCGTGGCGCAAATCAGTTTGTTAAATGGCGTGATGCCAGGCGTCATCGCCATCGAACACGGATATGGCCACCGCGAGATGGGCGCAACGCAGCACTCCCTGGATGGCGTGCCTATGCCGTATGATCCACAAATCAGGGCAGGCATAAATCTTAACGATCTGGGCTTTGCCGATCCGACAAGAACCATTACCAATACCTGGCTCGACTGGGTTTCTGGCGCGGCGGTACGTCAGGGGCTGCCGGCAAAAATCGAGCGTATATAACCCCAGGGCCGGAGAGCGATATCGTCTTATTTCGTCGAGGGTAGCGACTGATAAGCGAACGCTGTCCGGCTGCATATACTCACTGAATCGTGCAAGCCCAACTATTTTACGTTCACCCCGTCATATTACATAGAAAATATATGACAACACTCACAAAACTATTTTCCCCTTCTGTAAGCAATTAATATTTAACACATTGGCTGCGCTTCTGATTATTGACATTCATTTGGGGTTACTTCCGGTTGACCGCATAATCTGTGATTGAATTCACCGCATGACAACATTGCCATAAATACAATTCAACTCACTACCCGGAGGCAATATGTTTAAAGAAGAAAGACGTCATGCCATCATTAATTTACTGATAAAGGATAATAGTGTTAGCGTCAGTAAACTTTCAGACCTTTATAAGGTTAGCCAGGAGACTATTCGTTCCGATCTACGCTATTTCCAGAAATCAGGTATGCTTCAGCGTTGCTATGGCGGAGGGATTTTAAACCGTGACGCGCTGAGTAAGCTTATCACTGAAAATAAGATTGATATCTCCAGCACTATCGCCACGCCAATCCATCAGGATGCAAAACTGCGCCGGGAAAACACAAAAAAAGCAGGCAAGGTGTGTGTTTTAGGCTCATTCAATATTGATGTTTCAGCAACCGTGCCGTGGTTTCCACAAAGCGGAGAATCCATTCTGGCCAGTCAATTTGGATTCTATCCTGGCGGTAAAGGAGCCAACCAGGCTTTAGCGGCAAACAATGCCGGCGCTGCGGCGCATTTTATTTTTAAAGTGGGTAAAGATCAGTTCAGCGCATTTGCTATGAATCATATTATTCAATCAGGCATCACCTCATACAGCGCGTATCAAACAGATAAAGCGCCCACCGGTAGCGCATTGATCTATGTCTCCGCCGTGGATGGCGATAATATTATAGCCATCTACCCTGGCGCCAATATGATGCTCACCACGCAAGAGATTAACGAGCAACACCGTTATATCGCCGAGTCTGACGTTATGTTAATGCAGCTCGAAACGAACATTGAAGCGTTGACTGAATTTATTCGCCTGGGCAAACAAGAAAATAAAATGATCATGCTGAATCCTGCCCCCTATACGAAACAGGTGACGCATTTATTATCTGATATTGACATCATCACGCCGAATGAAACTGAAGCCTCTTTTTTATCCGGCGTAACCATTACTGATATTAATGATGCGAAAAAAGCCGGAAATATTATTCTGCAATCCGGGGTGAAAAAAGTCATCATTACCCTTGGCGCCCGTGGTTCTCTGCTCTGTGAGCACGCCCGCACGTTGTATATTCCTGCGTGGAGCGCCGTGGTAAAAGATGCCGCTGGGGCCGGTGACGCTTTTAATGGCGCCTTAGCCGCCGCGCTGGCGCGACAAGCAGATATGGTCGCAGCCATTCAATATGCCTCCGCTTTCGCTTCTCTGGCAGTGGAACAAGTCGGTGCGTCGAGTATGCCTCAGCACTTGCAGGTTTTACATCGAATGCGTACCCAATCTAATAAAGTCATTAACATTAATTAACAGGTGACATAATGAAAATTTTATTTATTGGCGAATCCTGGCACATTCATATGATTCACTCTAAAGGTTTTGATAGCTTTACATCGAGCAAATACGAAGAAGGCGCAGACTATTTATTATCCTGCTTACATAAGGGTAATATCGATGTGGACTACATGCCTGCCCATATTGTGCAAACTCGTTTTCCACAAACCGCCGAAGCATTAGCCTGCTATGATGCGATCGTCATCAGTGATATCGGTAGCAATACGTTCCTGCTACAAAACAGAACGTTTTATAATATGGACATTATTCCTGATGCATTACAACTTATCGCCGATTATGTTGCTGAGGGTGGAGGTCTGTTGATGATCGGCGGGTATTTATCCTTTACGGGAATAGAAGCAAAAGCCAATTATAAAAATACGGTTCTGGCGGAGGTATTGCCGGTTGATATGCTGGATGTAGATGACCGCGTAGAACTACCGCAAGGATGTAAAGCAGTAAATACTGCGGTAAAGCATGTTATTACCCAGCCATTTAGCGAATGGCCGCCGCTGTTGGGCTATAACAAGCTTATCGCCAAAGAAAATAGTCAGGTCCTTGCTGAAATTAATGGCGATCCACTGTTAGTTATGGGTACTTACCATAAAGGGAAAGTATGTTGCTTTGCCAGTGATTGTTCGCCGCACTGGGGTAGTCCGCAGTTTCTGCAATGGGAACATTACGCCACCTTCTGGTGTAGTGTTTTACACACAATAAAAAAATAATATTACCAGGCGAATATAAATTTCGCCTGCCCTGCCACACACTGAGTCATTAAGAATATGAATGATACTTATCTCTATGGCGAAATGTTTTCTGAAAACATATTGACAAGCTATCGGATTTATGGAGACAGAAAATCATTACTCACGCCGCTCATTATCCTTCATGGCGGCCCTTCTGGCGGCTTTGATTATTTATTAAATTATCGCCGTCTGGCTGATGACGGGCGCATGGTAATATTTTACGATCA
Source organism: Salmonella sp. A29-2 (assembly GCF_020150755.1). NCBI lineage: Bacteria > Pseudomonadati > Pseudomonadota > Gammaproteobacteria > Enterobacterales > Enterobacteriaceae > Salmonella > Salmonella sp. A29-2. Next base: position 2,574,506 of record NZ_CP083731.1, read on the forward strand.
ATATGGCTGCGGTCGTTCAACGCATTTTCCTCATGCCGACGCGTCTTTCTGGACTATTGCGCGTTATCTCCGTCAATTAACCCAATTAATTCATCACCTGGGTATTGGGCACGGGTATTCGATACTGGGACATTCCTGGGGCGGAATGCTTGCCGCAGAGCACGCCTGCTTACAGCCTGCCGGGCTTCGCGGGACGATACTGGCCAGTTCGCCGGCCAGTATCGCCTTGTGGCAACAGGAAGCCATACGGCTCTTTAACGCTCTGACGCCAATGTCCGATGACGATATCAAAAACGTCATTATGCCCGCCGTCATTTATCAAAACCCACCGGAACAGCTGGTCGCTTACTATGCCAGGCACGTTTATACCCTCGCGGAAGAAGCCGTTCATGTTCAGCGATCTAATGCGCAGTTCGCCGCCGACCCTACGGGTTATCACATTTTATGGGGAACCAATGAACTGGCGGCAAATGGCAAACTTGCCGACTGGGATATTACGCCCCATTTATGCCAGATACGCTGTCCTGTTCTGGTATTACGCGGCGAAAACGATCAGGCAACCGAGCGCGTCGTCTCTCCGCTGCTCTCTCACATTTCAGACTGCCGCGCGGTCACTATTCCCGGCAGCAGCCATAACCCACATGAAGAAAATATCGCGCCCTGCCTCGCAGCGGTAAGCGCGTTTTTACGCGATCTGGCATAAAAAGCCATTAAGGTATTTATCATGAAAAAAGTCAAAAAATTGTCTCTTACCGATTTAGTGCTTTATGGTCTGGTGTTTATGGTGCCTATCGCGCCAGTCTCTCTTTATGGCGTCGTTTATAATCTTTCGCACGGTATGGTTGCGCTGGTTTATATTATTGGCGCGATCGCGATGTTTTTTACCGCGTACAGCTACTCTACCTTATCGCAACATATCTCCTCGTCGGGTTCGGCCTATGCGTATGCTGGCGTATGCATTAATCCCGCCGTAGGGTTTCTGACCGGATGGATATTACTGTTGGATTATCTTTTGTTCCCTACGCTCGTGGCAGTGCTGGGCGGCGTCGCGGTCCACGCTATTTTACCGCAAATCCCGGTCTGGGTCTGGCCGTTGATTTATGTGGCTATTGGCACCGGAGTCAACTATCTCGGGATACAGCAAACGGCGAAATTTGATAAGTTACTGGTCTTCATTCAACTCGGTATTCTGGCGATTTTCGTTCTGCTCATTGTCCGTCTGTTGATGCTGGACAGTAGTCAGATAACGCTTTCCTTCCGGCCTTTTTTCGATTCACAGTGGTTCACCCCAGGGCTCATCGCGACGGCGATTTCGGTGGCTGCGCTGAACTTTCTCGGCTTTGACGCTATCAGTACATTAAGTGAAGAAAGCGAAGGCGGGGGACGCGCCGTCAGTAAAGCAACGCTGTTGGCGTTAGTTTTGGCGACGGTACTGTTTATTATCGTTGTGGCGTTTGCGGCGTTCGCCACCGGTAATGTCGACCGCTTCGCGGAAGGTAATGCGACGAATGAAGCATTTTTCACCATTGCCGGCAACGTTGGCGGTATCTGGCTCAAAGTGGCGTTTTCCATCATTGTGGCGTTTGTGTGCGCCGTCGGCAACATTATTACCGCGCAAACGGCGGTGTCCAGAGTGCTATTTTCAATGGGGCGCGACCGAATGTTGCCCGCCTTCCTCGCTCACGTCCATACCACGCGTAAAACGCCGGATTATGCCATTCTGTTTACCGGCGGCGTCACCCTGCTGCTCAGCTACCTGTTTTCCGGCAAGATTGAATCTATCTCCACGCTGGTGAACTTTGGCGCGCTTTTCGCTTTTTTTGTCGTGAACCTGTGTGTGTTTATTCTGTTCAATTTCCGGATGAAAGCCCAGCGGCGCATTTTCGCCCATGTCATTTCGCCGATCATGGGGATGATCGTCATCGGCTACGTCTGTTTAAACATGAACATTCACGCTCTGATACTCGGAATTAGCTGGGCGGCGATCGGGATAGCGATTCTGTGCTATCGAAAAGCACACAACCAAAACATCGCCATCGACCTGGAAGGCAAAAAGTTGCTCGATTGACATTATGCGCAACAACACCCATTGTTGCGCAACGCCGCCCCTGTTCGGGCGGCGTCATCGCCAGCGACATCGTAAACAGCGTAATAACAAACCGTTGTGGATCTGCACAGATGTCTTTTGAAACAGGGTTTTCATTTTCCTTTTTTGTAAATTTCAGCGTATAATGCGCGCCAATTGTCTCTTGAATGGTTTCAGCGCATTGGACTGTAAAACTCAACGACTAAAATTATCCCCTTCCCGTTGGGCTGAAACGCGAGCACACATTCCTCTGCACGCTCTTTCGATGTCACCTATCCTTAGAGCGAGGCATCATCACTTTAGCAACACAGGCTTAGCTTCCGGGCCGTGCGCGCCCGAAGCCAGATTTCCATATCCTCCTCAACTTAAAGACTAAGACTGTCATGAAAAAGACGAAAATTGTTTGTACTATCGGTCCGAAAACCGAATCCGAAGAGATGTTAAGCAAAATGCTGGACGCGGGCATGAACGTGATGCGTCTGAACTTCTCTCATGGCGATTATGCAGAACACGGTCAGCGTATCCAGAACTTGCGCAACGTGATGAGCAAAACTGGTAAAAAAGCCGCTATTCTGCTTGATACTAAAGGACCAGAAATCCGCACCATTAAACTGGAAGGCGGTAACGACGTTTCGCTGAAAGCGGGTCAAACCTTCACTTTTACCACCGACAAATCCGTGGTCGGTAATAATGAAATCGTTGCCGTCACCTATGAAGGCTTCACCAGCGACCTGAGCGTTGGCAACACCGTCCTGGTTGACGATGGTCTGATCGGTATGGAAGTGACCGCCATCGAAGGCAATAAAGTAATTTGTAAGGTGCTGAACAACGGCGATCTGGGCGAGAACAAAGGCGTTAACCTGCCGGGCGTTTCTATTGCTCTGCCGGCGCTGGCTGAAAAAGACAAACAGGACCTGATCTTCGGTTGCGAACAGGGCGTTGACTTTGTTGCGGCGTCCTTTATCCGTAAACGTTCTGACGTTGTCGAAATTCGCGAGCATCTGAAAGCCCACGGCGGCGAAAACATCCAGATTATCTCTAAGATCGAAAACCAGGAAGGCCTGAACAACTTCGATGAAATTCTCGAAGCTTCCGACGGCATCATGGTTGCGCGTGGCGACCTGGGCGTAGAAATCCCGGTTGAAGAAGTGATTTTTGCGCAGAAAATGATGATCGAAAAATGTATCCGCGCACGTAAAGTCGTGATCACCGCGACTCAGATGCTGGATTCTATGATCAAAAACCCGCGTCCGACCCGTGCAGAAGCAGGCGACGTTGCGAACGCCATCCTCGACGGTACGGATGCGGTTATGCTGTCCGGCGAATCCGCAAAAGGGAAATACCCGCTGGAAGCCGTTTCTATCATGGCGACCATCTGCGAACGTACCGACCGTGTCATGAATAGCCGTCTGGACTACAACAACGACAGCCGTAAACTGCGCATTACGGAAGCGGTATGCCGCGGTGCGGTAGAAACCGCCGAAAAACTGGAAGCGCCGCTGATCGTGGTAGCGACCCAGGGCGGTAAATCCGCTCGCGCCGTGCGTAAATACTTCCCGGACGCCACCATCCTGGCATTGACCACCAATGAAGTGACCGCCCGTCAGTTAGTACTGAGCAAAGGCGTGGTATCGCAGCTGGTGAAAGAAATCAATTCTACTGATGATTTCTACCGTCTGGGCAAAGATGTCGCCCTGCAAAGCGGCCTCGCCCAGAAAGGTGACGTCGTAGTGATGGTCTCCGGCGCGCTGGTTCCAAGCGGCACCACTAACACCGCCTCTGTTCACGTACTGTAATAATTGTTGTGTGAATTAATTTGTTTAAAAAAGCGCCCTTCCGGCGCTTTTTTTATTTAATCGATAGCCACTATTAATAAAAAAATCAAATCGGATTTTACTATCTAATTGCGGATTATCTAAGAAGAATCCGATGGAAGCCCCCTGTTTTCTTTCGGTTTTTTAGGGACTTTCATGCATTTCGATGCTTCTTTGAGCGAACGATCAAAAATAAGTGCATTCCCATCAAAAAAATATTCTCAACATAAAAAAGTTTGTGTAATACTTGTAACGCTACATGGAGATTAACTCAATCTAGAGGGTATTAATAATGAATCGTACTAAACTGGTACTGGGCGCGGTAATCCTGGGTTCTACTCTGCTGGCTGGTTGCTCCAGCAACGCTAAAATCGATCAGCTGTCTTCTGACGTTCAGACTCTGAACGCTAAAGTTGACCAGCTGAGCAACGACGTGAACGCAATGCGTTCCGACGTTCAGGCTGCTAAAGACGACGCAGCTCGCGCTAACCAGCGTCTGGACAACCAGGCTACTAAATACCGTAAGTAATAGTACCTGCGTAATAAAAATGGCGCACGATGTGCGCCATTTTTTTTACATATATAACCACACAAAATATAATGTTATTATTATGGACCGTACTAACAGGCTGATCTTAGGTGCAGTAGTTCTGGGTTCCACGTTACTGGCAGGTTGTTCAAGCAACGCTAAAATCGATCAGTTGTCTTCCGATGTACAGACGCTGAGCGCTAAAGTTGAGCAACTGAGTAATGACGTAAATGCAATGCGTTCCGACGTTCAGGCTGCTAAAGACGATGCTGCTCGCGCGAACCAGCGTCTGGACAACAAAGTATCCCACATCTGTAAATAATTTGACGCACAATATAAAATGGCGCACATCGTGCGCCATTTTTTTGTCCGTCGTTTGCTGCGAAGGCTACTGCGTCGCGCGCGTTTGCCCCTCTTCCCCGACAAAACCGTTCTGAGCGGATTCGACTGCGGTCGTATTTACCGCTGGCGTCTGCCCGGCGCTCACACTGACAGGATACCCGGCTCGCCGGTATAGCGCCTTATCGACCAGGCGACTATCCACCCCTTGCGCGTTTCTGAACGCGGTAAATTCCGCAGGCAACACGTAGGGCATCGTCTGCACGTTTTGCTCTTCTTCCGGCGATAGCGGCCTGTGTACCTCTACATAACGAATGCCATTCGGCTCGACAGAGAATTTCACCGGCTGGTTAATCACTTTTACCGGCGTCCCCGTTCTGACCTGCGCAAATAACGCTTTGATGTCCGGCGCGTTCATGCGAATGCAACCGGAACTCACGCGCAGACCCACGCTATCCGGCGCGCTGGTACCATGAATGAGATATTCCCCATTACCGTGCGCCAGACGCAGCGCATAGCGTCCCAGCGGGTTATTTGGCCCGGCAGGGATCACCGGCGGCAGCGTGATCCCCCGCTCAAGCGAACGTTGGCGTATGCCCGCCGTCGGCGTCCACGTCGGGTTGGGGATCTTTTGCCCTATCCGGGTGTCCATGACGGGAGTTTCCAGTCCCTGCAAACCGATGCCGATGGGGTACACCTGAACGCGGTTTTCTCCCGGCGGGTAATAATACAGCCGTAGCTCCGCGAGGTTGACGATAACGCCTTCCCTGGGCGCATCCGGCAATAGCATCTGCGAGGGAATGGTAATTAGCGTACCGGGCTTAGGCACCGGCGCAATCGTATTGTTCGCTTCAAGAATGAGCATCGCCGCCGTATCAAAACGCCGGGCGATAGCCTGCAGGTTTTTATCACCTTCCTGTACGGTATAGGTTTGATTCTGACCAATAAGACGGCTGCCTTCGGGCGGTAATGGATAATCAACCGCCCAGGCTGCCTGTAACGCGCTATACGCGCCGATAATAGCTAGAGTAATGAAAGACGCACGTTTCATACCAAACCTCCTGTATTCCTGGTGATGTCCTCTGCGACGGCTGATAGCGCTTCGCTTATCAGAACAACAAAATACACGCTCTGTCCCCTCTGGATAAAGCGACGCCGCCGTCCGACAAAGGATTTGACATCAGGTAGAACGCTGTCTGTACAGTTTAGCTAAGAGTGGCGGCCTTAGCGCGAATTGCGCGAATCATTGCTTCCAGCCCCTGAGAACGAGAAGGCGTGAGGTGCTGTGTAAGCGCCATTTTTTCGAACCATGGCCGGACATCAAAATGCACAATATCCTGCGCCGTCATTTGGTGGTACAAAATAAATACCACCGCCATAAGGCCTTTAACGATCGCCGCGTCGCTGTCGCCCTGCAATTCGATAATGCCGTTGGCGTTTCGCCGCATCACTATCCACACCTGGCTCTGACAGCCATGAATCGTATTTTGCGGATTGCGATCCTGCGGATTTAACTCCGCCAGGCGCTGCCCCAACTCAATAATATATAAATATTTCTCTTCCCAATTAGCGCAACGCGTAAAGTTACGCAGCAATTTTTCTTTATCCGGTAGCGCAGCCATAAAACCTCACTGTTATCCCAATAAGCGGTGGATACGCGTTAATCCTGCCACCAGTCGGTCCACTTCTTCATGGGTGTTATACATCGCCAGCGAAGCCCGGCACATTGCCGGCACGCCATACCAGGCCATGAGCGGCATCGCGCAGTGATGCCCCGTTCGTACCGCGATACCGTAATTATCAAGAAAGCTGCCGACGTCATAAGCATGGTGTTTACCCAGATTAAACGCGATGACGCCCAACCGCTGCGCCGGACCATACAGCGTGATATCAGGCACCTGCGCCAGTTGCTCCAGCGCATAGCGCATCAGCATCTGCTCATAATCGCCAATCTTATCCAGTCCCAGCGACGTCACATAGTCAATTGCCGCGCCCAGACCGATGATGCCGCCAGTATTCGGCGTTCCCGCCTCAAAACGCCAGGGCGCTTTCGCCCATGTCGTTCCCTGCGTCAGGCTGACGGTCGAAATCATCGACCCGCCCCCTTCCCACGGCGGCATTTCTTGCAGCAATGCCTCTTTAACATACAGAATGCCGATGCCGGTCGGCCCGTAAAGTTTATGGCCGGAGAAAACGTAAAAATCGCAGTCCAGCGCCTGGACGTCAACAGCATGGTGCATCACGGCCTGGGCGCCATCCACCAGCACTTTCGCCCCATGCTGGCGCGCCAGCGCAATCATGTCCGGCAGTGGGTTTTCCGTCCCCAGCACATTGGAAACGTGGGTAATGGCCAGCAGTCGGGTCCGGTCATCGAACAGCGCAGCTAAGGTCTCCAGCCGCAGCGTACCGTCAGGATGCAATGGGATCACGCGCAGTTCGGCGCCTTTGCGCTCGCACAGCATCTGCCAGGGAACGATGTTGGCGTGATGCTCCATCTCGCTGATAATAATGTTATCCCCGGCGCGAATATTTTCCGTTCCCCAACTGTTGGCGACAAGGTTAATGCCCTCCGTCGTACCGCGCACGAACACCAGTTCTTCTGCGGAGCGGGCGTTAATAAACCGCGACGCCTGCTTACGCACATTCTCCATGCTTTCGGTCGCCTGTGCGCTTAACGTATGGATACCTCGATGTACCGCAGCATAGCCGTGACGGTAGAAGGCAGATTCAGCGTCAATCACCTGATTGGGTTTTTGAGCGCTGGCTGCACTGTCCAGGTAAGCCAGCGGCAGGCCGTTAACTTCACGCTGCAGTATGGGAAAATCCGCCCGTACTTTTTCTACAGGAAATGTCATACCAGGCCTCCGGGCAGTCGCTGGCCGATTCGCGCCAGCACCTGCTGTTTAAGGGCGCTATCATGGATAGCTTCCGTTAACTCTGCGGCAAACGCGTAAAGAATCATGTGCCGCGCCTCCTGCTGCCTGATGCCGCGTGATTGCAGATAAAACATCTGCTCATCGTCAATACGCCCGATCGTCGCGCCGTGGCTGCACTTCACGTCATCGGCATAGATCTCTAATTGCGGTTTGGTATCGACTTCAGCCAGTTTCCCCAACAACAGGTTATTATTGGTCATCTGGCCGTCGGTTTTAATGGCGTGTTGCGCCACGTTGATCAGGCCATTAAAGACCGCGCGTCCTTTGTCGCTGACGATGGTCTTGTGCAACTGGCGGCTGTTACAGTAACCTTTGTTATGTTCCAGCCATGTCCGCGTATCGCAGACTTCATTTTTCACCGGCATCGCCAGACTATTCAGTCGAAGCGTCGCGTTTTCACCATTCAGTTGTGAGCTGCTGTGGTGACGTAGTACTGCGGCGCCCAGCAGAAAACTGTGGCTAAACGCCGAGGCGTCTGTCGCCAGCAGAAGATCGTTATGCGCAAAGTGATAGCTGGACGCATTTTCAAACGCCAGTTTGATATGGCACAGTTGCGCATTGTCTGCAACGTTCATCGTCAGACGCGCGCCGGTAAAATGTTTTGCCGCTGTAAGGCTGACATAATGCTCAATAACCGTCGCTTCCGCGCCTTCCGCCAGCGCCAGATGGTGGCGATAATGCGCGGTATTCAGCTCGTCGCCATCCACACCCTGCGTGATATGCATTAACAGTAACGGCCTGGTCGGACGCTGATTTCGCCGTACCTGTATATACGTGACACATTGCGCCAGGCTTTCCGTCAGATGCAGAAAAACCTCGGGATGTACCGGCGCGGCAAGCGTCTGGCGTTCATCCCTGACGCTAACGTCAAATCCGCTGTTTTGCGTGCTATCACTAAGCTCTGGCATAAACCGACCGTCGACAAACACCAGCCGCACGGCATCGATTTGCAGCGCCAGCGCATCACGCTGTGCGGCGCTGATAGTCGCACACTGCTGGATAAACTGGCTATGGGTTAAGCCCTCCAGCGGCGTGTATTTCCAGTCTTCATGTTTACGCGTCGGCAATCCCAGACGTAACATCTGTTGTAAATGTTGTCTTGCCTGCTCAGTTCGACTTACTCCTTTTTCTTCAAAGAGATGCTGCCATTGCTGTAGCGCTTTACTGCTGTTCGGTAAGCCAGCCATAACCCTGCTCCTCCAGTTGTTTGACCAGAGTAAAATCGCCGGATCGGACAATTCGCCCCTGGTAGAGGACATGGACGTAATCAGGCTTGATGTAGTCCAGTATGCGCTGATAGTGGGTCACGATAATAAAAGCGCGTTTATCGTCGCGTAACGCGTTGACGCCTTCCGCCACAATTTTCAACGCATCGATATCCAGTCCGGAGTCCGACTCATCAAGGATGCACAGTTCCGGCTCCAGCACCGCCATTTGCAAAATATCATTGCGCTTTTTCTCCCCGCCGGAAAAACCGACGTTTACCGAACGGGTCAGCAAATCTTCCGGCATTTTCAGCAATGCTATCTTTTCTTCCATCAGATCCTGAAAATCAAAGCGATCCAACGACGTCTGCCCGCGGTAGGCGCGCACGGCATTCAGCGCGGTTTGCAGGAAAAACTGGTTACTGACGCCGGGGATTTCTACCGGGTACTGGAAGGCCATAAAAATCCCTTCACCCGCCCGTTCCTCCGGCGACAGTTCAAGCAGATCTTTACCTTTGAACGTAACCGAGCCGCCGGTGACCTCATAATCTTCACGTCCCGCCAGAGTGGCGGAGAGCGTGCTTTTCCCGGAACCGTTCGGCCCCATAATGGCATGAACTTCGCCGGGGCGAATCTCCAGATTCAGGCCACGCAAAATCGCTTTTTCTTCCACACTGACCTGTAAATCTTTAATGCTTAACATGGTTTTTCCTTCATCATTAACCGACGCTGTGCTCAAGGCTAATCGCCAGCAGTTTTTGCGCTTCAACGGCGAACTCCAGCGGTAGTTCCGAGAAAACGTCTTTGCAGAAACCGTTGACGATCATCGAAATAGCGTCTTCTTCGCTGATGCCGCGTTGCAGACAATAGAAAAGCTGATCTTCACCGATGCGTGATGTTGTCGCCTCGTGCTCCAGCTGCGCGCTGTTATTGCGGCATTCAACATACGGGAACGTATGCGCGCCGCAGTCCGCGCCAATCAACATGGAGTCGCATTGGGTGAAATTTCGGGCGTTGGTTGCCGTCGGCATAATTTTTACCAGCCCACGGTAGCTGTTCTGGCTGTAGCCGGCGGAAATGCCTTTTGAGATAATGGTTGAGCGCGTGTTTTTACCGATATGGATCATTTTGGTGCCGGTGTCAGCCTGCTGATGTCCACTGGTCAGCGCAACGGAATAGAACTCGCCGATAGAATTATCACCACGCAGAATACAGCTCGGGTATTTCCAGGTAATCGCCGAACCGGTTTCCGACTGGGTCCACGACATCTTGCTGTTTTCCCCTTCGCACAACGCCCGCTTGGTCACAAAGTTCAGAATGCCGCCCGTGTTGTTGTCGCCCGGGAACCAGTTTTGTACGGTGGAATATTTTACTTCAGCATCTTTATGGATGATGACTTCCACTACCGCGGCGTGGAGCTGATAACTGTCGCGTACGGGCGCGGAGCAGCCTTCGATATAACTCACATAGCTGCCTTCATCCGCCACCAGAATCGTGCGCTCAAACTGACCGGTTTTCTCGGCGTTAATGCGAAAATAGGTGGATAACTCCATTGGGCAACGCACGCCTTTGGGAACATAGATAAATGTCCCATCGGAAGCGACTGCCGCATTCAGCGCGGCAAAAAAGTTATCGTTCCCCGGCACGACGGTGCCAAGATATTTCCTGACCAGGTCAGGGTGATCGTGTATCGCTTCGCCAAAAGAACAGAAAATAATGCCCTGTTCCGCCAGTTTTTCACGGTATGTGGTCGCTACGGAGACCGAGTCAAAAATCGCATCGACGGCGACCTCTTTCCCTTCGCGAACCGGAACGCCAAGTTGCTCGAAGGCGTCTTCAACCTCTTTACTCAAAAAGGTATTCGCGCCCGTTTGCTGTACGGCTCCCGGCTGGGAAACGCAGTTATCGTCGCAGTTTCCGCATGATGGCGCAGAGTAATAGCTGTAGTCCTGATAGTTCAGTTTATCGTAGTACGCCTTCAGCCAGTGCGGTTCATCCATGTCCAGCCAGGCTCTATAGGCATTGAGACGAAATTCCAGCATCCACTCAGGTTCGTTACGCTTTGCGGAAATCGCGCGCACCACCTCTTCGCTGATGCCTTTTGCCAGTTCATCAGTGGGTAGTTGCGTGAAAAATCCTTCTTTGTAATTAAGGCGTCCGCCTGTCCAGATGCCGACCTCTTCCGTTGCTTCAGTGTTACGAGACATAGTACCGCCTATACCCCAAAACTTTCGCCGCAGCCGCATTCATTCTGGGCTTTGGGGTTATGAAATTTAAATAACTGGTTCAGCCCTTCCTGTACGTAATCCACTTCTGTTCCGTCAATAAAAGGCATCGCCTGTAACGGTGCGAAAAGCTTTGCGCCTTCGGCTTCAAAAACCAGATCGTCTTTATCCGGCTCCCGAACGGTATCCAGAACATAGCCAAATCCGGCACATCCCGTCTGTTTTACGCTTAACCGCACGCCCAACATGCCCGGCTGCTTTGCTGCCAGTTCACGTATGTGCGCTGCCGCCGCTGGCGTTAGCGTCAGCCCTTGCCAGGGGAAGTCCTCCGGGTTAAACGTGTCTGAATGCAATTCCATAGAGTTACCTCGCGTTCTAAATCACCAGGGTATAACAGCATGTTAGTGATAATGATTATCACTTCAACCCCTTAACCGCAGGGGCTTTCCAACAAATGGTCATATTGAGCGCCTTTTATTAAGCATAGACCCTGTCCGTCAGGTCATACGACAGACAAAAAATAGCTTAACTTTTTGATAAGTAATGATTTATAAGATATTAACCGTTCTGACAGGTCAAAAACGAAAAGATGTATAGAAAATGACTATTTAATTAATAGGCTGTCGACATTGCCGGGCGGCGAGGTCAGAACCCCATTTTTTGTATGGATACCTGGCGTTGCGCTCTTTATAATCCGCTGCGGTTCTATAACTCAGTTTGAGCTATAGGTTTATGTAAACTCTTTCCGGCATTTCAGGTGCTGAATGAGGCAAGAGGCTTAAAATATGGTTGTTACGCTCGCGTATATCGTACTTTTTTTGGTTTTCTCGTGGGTCATCTTGAGAATTAATCAAAAAAGCGATTCCCTGTCGAAAAGCGTTTTTATCGCTATCTTTTTAGGGGCTGTTATTGGTTTATCCCTGCATTTTATTTCAGCAAATCACACTAAAACTATTATCGAATGGTACAGCATCGTCGGCAATGGTTACGTCCACCTGTTAAAACTGGTCGCTATACCGCTAATTTTTATTTCTATTCTTTCCGCCATCAATAAACTGGAAAATAGCGCCGGCATCGGAAAAATGTCGCTGACGATCGTCGGATGCATGTTATGCCTGGTGATGGTTGCCGGTTTTATCGGATTACTGACCGCTCATGTGCTGGGGCTTGACGCCAGCGCTTTTGTGCACATGCCGTCAATGTTAACTACGGAAGAAGTCAATAAGACTGCCGCGGTGTCGATTCCCCAGTTAGTGACATCGCTGATTCCGACTAATATTTTTCTTGATCTTACGGGGGCCAGAAGTGTTTCCGTTATCGGCATCGTTATCTTCACGCTAATAGCGGGGATCGCTCTGTTAAAGGTCAAAAAAGAGGCGCCGGAAGAAGGTCAGAAATTAAGCGCAGGCATTAACGCTATTCAGATATGGGTCATGAAGATGGTACGTATCGTTATTGCATTAACGCCCTATGGCGTCATGGCATTAATGACTACCGTATTTTCATCATACCACTTTGAACAATTCGCCAGCTTACTTGGTTTTATCGGCGCCTGTTACATCGCGATTTTTATGATGTTTATCGTGCATGCCATCTTGCTGATCCTCAGCGGTAATAATCCAGCGCGTTATTTCAGAATGGTGTGGCCCGTCTTAACCTTTGCGTTTGTTTCCCGCAGCAGCGCAGCCTCTATCCCGCTGGCCATTTCCGCCCAGGAAAAATTTGGCGTACAAAGCACCATTGCCAATATTTCCGCCTCGTTTGGCTCCAGTATGGGGCAAAATGGCTGCGCCGGGATTTATCCGGCTATTATGGTAGCGATGATTGCGCCCACCATCGGCATTGATCCGCTCTCGCTGCATTTTCTGGCCGCGATGTTGCCTGCCATTGCGCTAGGGTCTATTGGCGTAGCCGGCGTCGGCGGCGGTGGTACGTTCGCGGCGCTGATTGTCCTGTCGACATTGAATTTTCCCGTTGCGCTGGTCGGTATTTTTATTGCCATCGAACCTATCGTTGATATGGCCCGCACGGCACTGAACGTTAACGGATCGATGATGTCAGGTGTGCTGGCTAACCGTATTTTGAATAATCATACGGCTGACGACATGCCAGCGGTTATTGACAGACCTTAGTTTTTTACGCGCCCGGAAAAGAAAAACCCTTAAGTCTGTTCAATACAGGCTTAAGGGTTCCGGCCCCATCCGGCGCTTATCTCCGGCACTCTTAATGGCTTAGCTCTTGAAGGGGCATAAGAATAATCTCATAAAGAGCGCGCGCCTTTTTAGCACAAATGGCGATCTGTATTTTTTTTAACAAAATCAAGGGGGTTATCTATTACCTGGGGACAGGGTCTGGTGAGATTGCCTGGTAACATAGCCGGATGGCGGCTAACGCCTTATCCGGCCTACACAGACTTTATTAATGCACGCCCAACCGCCAGGCGAAATAGATCTCTTCTTTCAGTTCGGTTGCAGAGAGGGTGAGGAGATCGGCAAACTCTAACTCCAGCTGTTTTAAACGCTTCAAATACTGCGCGGGAGAAAGTTCGGTTTTATCACGGCGTAAAAATTCAATCGCCAGTTGGGTTGGGTCTAAATCAGTAGACATATCATCCTCGCTTATGTGTAAACGTGCACAGTATATCACCTTTTTCTGCGCACATTTTGACCAAAAGCAATATGCATCACACTTTTATGGTGACAACGTCACACAATCGCCGTAGTAAGGCGCGAAGAACAGCACAGACGTCCCTGTTCATCAAAGATCTCTATCTGCCAGACCTGATGGCGAGCCCCGGTATGCAACGCTTTACAGACGCCTCGTACGCGCCCCTGACGCGCCGACCGTACATGGTTGGCATTCACCTCCAGCCCCACCACCTTTTGCTCCCCCTGCGTACACAGATAGCCTGCGACCGAGCCGATACTTTCCGCCAGCACCACAGACGCTCCGCCATGCAGCAAGCCGAACGGCTGTTTGGTGCGATGATCGACGGGCATTGTCGCTTCCAGCGTATCGTCCCCAATACGCTCAAAGCGGATATCAAGCAGGCCAACCATATTTCCTTCCCCCATCGCATTAAGCGCATCGAGGGTCACTTCACGTTTCCAGATCAACCTATAATCTCCAGTAATGCCTGCAACGGGTGACGCACGCCCGTACCTTCAATGCGTTTAACCTGGCTTCGGCAGGAATAGCCGGTTGCCAGGCAGCGGTTTCGCGGTAGACGTTGCATCGCCTGATGCCAGGATAGCTCATAAATTCCCAGCGAATTTTTATGATTGGTGAGTTCATGTCCATAAGTGCCCGCCATACCGCAGCAGCCTACGCTGACATTTTCCAGCTTCGCGCCAAAATGGGCAAAGATGGCGGCCCACTGCGCAGGCGCGCCGGGTAAAGCCGTGACTTCCGTACAATGACCAAAAAAGTACCACGGTTCGCCGCTCACCTCGACGGACAGTCTTGCATTTATTTCCTGCGCCAGCCATTCATTCACCAGCAACACATGAAAATCGCCGCGCTGTTCGCCCAGCGCCAGTTTGTATTCGTCGCGATAACACAGAACCAGCGCCGGATCGACGCCCACCATCGGCATCCCCAACGCGGCGATCCGATTAAGGAACTCAGAGGTTTTTTTCGCCGTTTTCGCAAAGCGATTAAGAAAACCTTTAATATGCTGCGCCTTACCATTCGGCGAGAACGGTAACAATACCGGCCTCCTGCCCAGCTTTTCCGCCAGGCGGATAAAGTCCGCCACGACCCGGGCGTCGTAGTAGCTGGTAAACGGATCCTGAACCACCAGTACCGTTTTCGCTTTTTGCTCGGCGCTCATGCGTTCCAGTTGCTCAAGCGTCATATTGGCAGACGGATGGCCCACCAGTTGCTGTTGCAATGAAGGGGCAGAAAGCAGAGGTAAATCCACCATACCGATATGTTTTTTCGCCAGATTGCGAACCATCGGTTGGTTAATAAAAAAGTTAAAGGTCTTTGGCGCACGCGCCATCAGCGGCGCGTAGGTCTCGACCGTCGCCACCAGATGATCGCGTACCGGACGCAGATAACGCGTATGGTAAAGCTGTAAGAAACGTGAACGAAACTCCGGAACATCGATTTTAATCGGACACTGGGTCGTACAGGCTTTACACGCCAGACAGCCGGACATGGCCTCTTTAACTTCATGGGAAAAGTCATACTCGCCTTTGCGTTTGTGCCAACTATTCCGGGTGCGGGCAATCAGCGTGCGTAAGCTGGCGCGTTTTTCCGGCAACTCCTTTTCCAGCTTCAGCGGATCGACGCCGCGATCGGCCAATAGACGGAGCCATTCCCGTACCAGCGTCGCCCGCCCTTTCGGCGAGTGGATCCGGTTAAGGCTAATTTTCATCGACGGGCACATCGGGCTTTTCGCATCGAAATTAAAGCACAGGCCGTTACCATTACACTCCATAGCGCCGCGCCAGGTCTGCCGTACCGCCAGCGGGATTTGCCGATCCCAGGTGCCGCGTTTTACCGCATCCACCTTCATCATCGGCGCCTCTATCCCTTGCGGCGGACAGATTTTACCCGGGTTAAGTCGATTATGCGGATCAAAAGCCGCTTTTATTTTGCGCAGCTCGCCATACAGGACTTCGCCGAAAAAGGCCGGGCTGTATTCCGCACGGAAACCTTTTCCATGCTCGCCCCACAACAGCCCGCCGTATCTGGCGGTCAGCGCGACGACCTCATCGGAGATCTGTTTCATCAACAGTTCCTGCTGCGGATCGCACATATCCAGCGCCGGACGCACATGCAGCACCCCGGCATCCACGTGGCCGAACATGCCGTAACTTAAGCCATGACCATCCAGCAGGGCGCGAAATTCGGCGATGTAATCGGCCAGATGTTCAGGCGGCACGCAGGTATCTTCCGCAAAAGGAATCGGTTTGGCAGCACCTTTCGCATTACCCAGCAGCCCTACCGCTTTTTTACGCATCGCGTAAATACGCTCAATACCCGTCAAATCGGTACAAAGTTGCCAGCCGATCACGCCCGCTTCCGCACGCGCCATCAGGCCATCCAGCCGGTGGCACAGCGCCTCGACCTGTCCGTCAATAAGCGCTTCATCGTCACCCGCAAATTCCACGATATTCAGGCCAAGCATCTCTTTATCCGGCACATCGGTAATCAATTCGCTAACGGAGTGCCAGACAATATCTTCCCGCGCGAGGTTAAGGACTTTGGAATCGACCGTCTCGACGGATAAGGCGCGCGCATCAACCATAAAAGGGGCGTTACGCAGCGCGGAATCAAAGGAGTCGTATTTTACATTCACCAGACGGCGGACTTTGGGTATCGGGGTAATATCCAGCCGGGCTTCAGTAATAAACGCTAGCGTCCCTTCCGACCCCGTTAAGATGCGGGTAAGATCGAAGCGGGTCATGTCATCGTTAAAGACGTGGCGTAAATCGTAGCCTGTCAGGAAGCGATTGAGCTTTGGAAAGCTATCGAGGATAAGTTGACGGTTTTCCAGGCAGGACTGATAGACGGTCTGATAGATGCGGCCTGGCGTCGTCGTGTTTTCACCCAACGTCCGGGCAAGCTCTACGGGCATCGATTGCGTGTCAAGGATATCGCCCCCCAACAATACGGCCCGTATGCCTAAGACGTGATCTGACGTTTTCCCATAGACCAGCGAACCCTGACCAGAGGCATCGGTATTAATCATACCGCCAAGCGTGGCGCGATTACTGGTGGAAAGTTCCGGCGCAAAAAAATAGCCATACGGCTTTAACGCCTGATTAAGCTGATCTTTTATCACTCCCGCCTCTACCCGCACCCATCCCTCTTCAGGATTAATTTCAATAATGCGGTTCATATAGCGGGACATATCAACAATAATGCCCTGGTTTAGCGCCTGGCCATTCGTGCCAGTACCGCCGCCTCGAGGGGTAAATATCAGCGACGTAAAGCGCGGCTCCGCCGCCAGACGGGCAAGAAGCGCGACATCCGCCGTAGAACGGGGAAACACAACAGCATCGGGAAGAAGCTGGTAGATACTGTTATCGGTCGACATTGTCAGACGGTCGGCATAGCTGGTTGCCGTATCGCCCGTAAACCCTTGCTGCTCCAGCGCCTGCAAAAAATTGAGCACCAGCTGAACGACGCCGGGTGCCTGAGAAATTTGTGGAATCATTATATTGACCTTTTCCTGCGGTCTATGTTGTGAACGGTGGCGCCCAACCCGGCGAGCGCGAGCGGTCTACGCACAGGAAGGGATGCTTAATCGTTTGCGTGTTGCGTTATTTGTTGTATCACATTTTTTTCCTGTGCGCCCAACAGAATTACATGCAGAATCGGCCTGTTAAAAACCGCTGAAATTGCTCATCATTATAGGGTGTGGTTTGCATGTTCACGTCGCGCCAACGTTCTGGCGCAAAGACAAAGGTGAAAAGTATTTATGGTAAATGTTCGTCAGCCCAGGGATATTGCGCAAGTGCTGCTATCGGTGCTGTTTTTAGCCATCATGATTGTGGCCTGTTTGTGGATAGTACAGCCTTTTATTTTGGGGTTTGCATGGGCAGGTACGATTGTTATCGCGACCTGGCCCGTTTTGCTGAAATTACAAAAAATATTGTGGGGCCGCCGCTCGCTTGCCGTACTGGTCATGACGCTGCTGTTAGTGCTGCTCTTCGTTATTCCCGTCGCCTTGCTGGTGAACAGCATTGTCGACGGTAGCGGCCCGCTCATCCATGCAGTGACCGGCGGCGATATGACGCTACCCGATCTGGCATGGTTAAATAATATTCCGTTGGTTGGCGCCAAACTGTATGCCGGATGGCATAGCCTGCTGGATATGGGCGGTAGCGCTATTATGGCGAAAGTACGGCCTTATATCGGCACAACCACGACCTGGTTTGTCGGTCAGGCGGCGCATATCGGACGCTTTATGATGCACTGCGCCCTGATGCTGTTGTTTAGCGCCCTGCTTTACTGGCGCGGCGAACAAGTGGCGATGGGAATACGCCATTTTGCCTGTCGTCTCGCGGCTAAACGCGGCGATGCGGCGGTTCTGCTGGCTGCCCAGGCGATCCGCGCCGTGGCGCTTGGCGTGGTGGTCACCGCGCTGGTACAGGCGGTACTTGGCGGCGTCGGGCTGGCGATTTCCGGCGTGCCTTACGCTACTCTGTTGACGGTAGTGATGATCCTTTCGTGTCTGGTTCAGTTGGGGCCGTTGCCGGTATTGATTCCAGCCATTATCTGGCTTTACTGGACAGGCGACACCACCTGGGGCACCGTGCTGCTGGTTTGGAGCGCCGTCGTCGGCACTCTGGATAACGTGATTCGCCCGGTACTCATCCGCATGGGCGCCGATTTACCGCTGCTTCTGATCCTTTCCGGGGTAATCGGCGGCCTGATTGCATTCGGTATGATTGGTCTGTTTATTGGACCGGTGCTTCTGGCCGTGACCTGGCGTTTGTTCTCCGCATGGGTACATGAAGTTCCGGCGCCGACGAATGAACCAGAGGAGATCCTTGAAGAGCTGGATGACATCGAGGAAGCCAACAAGCAGTCATAATCCCGTCGGGCGGCATTGCCGCCCGATGCTTTAGCGACGTTTATCAATTCAACGCACACCCCATTTTGATTCGCCCGTCTGTTCCCCGCCGCATCTCATTTCTGTCGCAAATCCGTTACAGTTTTTAAACTATTGAGACGAATCTGATCGACGCAAAAAGTGCTCATGCCTACTATTAGCACACGGTTATAAATCAACACATTGATTTATAAGCATGGAAATCCCCTGAGTGAAACAACGAATTGCTGTGTGTAGTCTTTGCCCGTCTCCTACGATGGGCTTTTTTTTTAACTTTTTTCGCTGCATTGTTACATAAGCCAGCTCCCGTTTCCCTTCAACACCGCGATATCTGCAACGAACAAATAATATTGCACAAAATAGTGTGATTCTGTTCAAGTCGAAACGGTGTCGGTGGTGCTATTTATAGCATCACTTTTTTCATATAAAAGCCTAAAAAATGATGAACGCGTTAGAACTACAAGCACTACGGCGTATTTTTGATATGACGATTGAAGAATGCACAATCTATATCACCCAGGATAATAATTCGGCAACCTGGCAACGATGGGAAGCTGGCGACACTCCCATCTCTCCAGAAATCATTGCCAGGCTAAAGGAAATGAAAGCCAGGAGACAGCGACGAATTAACGCCATTGTGGACAAAATAAATAACCGCATCGGCAATAATACAATGCGTTACTTCCCTGATTTATCTTCTTTTCAGTCCATTTATACAGAGGGGGATTTTATCGAGTGGAAAATTTATCAATCTGTTGCTGCCGAACTTTTCGCACATGATCTGGAGCGGCTGTGTTAGACGTAAACTTTATCGCCGCATCGTATTGATACCGGATAGAAAACCACACAATCACGACATTGACTTGTCACCCTATCCAATATGCTTCCTGCCTGTGTATACCACTGTAACGTTCAGGCGGCATCTCTGAGTCAGATAATATGAAAAATCGTTATTTCCCTACCGCTGTAGGGTTGTATTTTAATTACTTTGTACATGGCATGGGGGTTATCCTGATGAGCCTGAACATGTCATCGCTTGAACAGCAATGGCATACCAGTGCCGCAGGCGTATCTATTGTGATCTCTTCGCTTGGTATTGGCCGGCTAAGCGTTTTGTTAATCGCCGGTATGCTTTCCGATCGCTTTGGTCGCCGTCCTTTTATCATTCTGGGGACCGCCTGTTACCTGATTTTTTTCATTGGCATTCTTTATGCTCAGACGATTTTTGTCGCTTATGCCTGTGGCTTTTTAGCGGGTATGGCCAACAGTTTTTTAGATGCAGGTACCTATCCCAGTTTGATGGAAGCCTTCCCTCGCTCCCCCAGTACGGCAAATATTCTGATCAAAGCATTTGTCTCTGGCGGGCAATTCTTGTTGCCCATTATTATCAGTTTATTAGTCTGGGCTAATATGTGGTTTGGCTGGTCCTTCCTGCTTGCCGGGGCGATCATGCTTATTAATGCTCTGTTTTTATTACGCTGCCCTTTTCCACCCTATCCAGGTCGGATATTGAAACCCAAAATCTCGCAAGCGCCTGTCGCAGGCGTACATCATTGCTCCCTCATCGATCTTATCAGCTACACCCTTTATGGCTATATCTCGATGGCAACCTTTTACCTTATCAGCCAGTGGCTGGCGCAGTATGGACAGTTCGTCGCAGGAATGTCGTATACCCAATCCATCAAACTGTTAAGTATTTATACCTGCGGCTCGCTACTGTGCGTTTTTATAACCGCCCCGCTGGTCAGAAAAACAATTCGCTCTACCACATTATTGATGTTTTATACCTTTATCTCTTTTATTGCGCTTCTGACGGTCTGCCTGCATCCTCAGGCCTATGTTGTTATGATCTTCGCATTCGTCATTGGATTCTCTTCCGCCGGTGGCGTAGTACAAATCGGCCTGACGCTGATGGCGGCCCGTTTTCCACAGGAGAAAGGTAAAGCGACCGGTATTTATTACAGCGCCGGCAGTATCGCGACGTTCACTATTCCGTTGATCACAGCGCGGATTTCAGAAATGAGCATTGCACATATTATGTGGTTTGATACCGGTATCGCCGCAGTGGGATTTCTCCTCGCACTGTTCATCGGTTACCGAAGTCGGGCTGAATCACAACATCACGCTGAAGCAGCGTCAACTGCACAATAAATGTTAGCGTGCCAACTGCAATATTATTGCCTTGCTATGCAAAATAAAACGTTAGCCATTATCACCGGAAAACAAAAAATGTAATTTTCGTGTTAATTATTATTCATTATCTTCACACTTATCAGAAAAATTGCGATGAGCATCACGAGTTATATGTGTTAAACAACAAGTTCGCAGCAATTTTTATATTTCCCGGCTAACAAATGAAATGCTATCAATGCAATAAACCTGGCATTTTAAACGCCATGTTATGTACATATAACGACAATACCGACTTATAGTGTTACTGAACAATCGCTGCATGTAGTAAAGCAGTAATAAGCAGGACATTGAATCAAACCATCAGCAAGGAGCTGTGAACAAATGTCTCAGAACAAGGCTCGCAACATGCCATATTTGCTGGCTGTTATCTGCATTTATTTTAGTTACTTTCTCCACGGCATGAGTGTTATTACACTAGCCCAGAACATGACCTCCCTTGCACAGAAATTCTCCACGGATAGTGCCGGTATCGCCTATTTAATCTCTGGCATTGGTCTTGGTCGTCTGGTCAGTATTTTATTCTTTGGCGTACTGTCCGATAAATTTGGCCGTCGGGCAATAATACTGCTTGGCGCCGTACTATATATGCTGTTTTTCTTCGGTATTCCCGCCAGTCCTAACCTGATGATCGCTTTCATATTAGCGGTGTGTGTCGGCGTGGCGAACTCCGCGCTGGATACCGGCGGATACCCTGCATTAATGGAGTGTTTTCCCAAAGCATCGGGCTCGGCAGTTATTCTGGTTAAAGCGATGGTCTCTTTTGGGCAAATGATTTATCCCCTTATCGTCAGCGCCTTGTTAGTCAACCATATCTGGTACGGCTACGCGGTGGTAATCCCCGGTATCCTTTTCGTCCTCATCACGTTGATGCTGTTGAAAAGCCGTTTTCCCAGCCAACTTGTCGATGCCAGTATTGCGAAAGAATTACCCCAGATGAACAGTACTCCCCTCGTCTGGCTGGAAGGCGTAGCTTCCGTTTTATTTGGCGTCGCCGCGTTCTCAACCTTCTATGTGATTGTGGTCTGGATGCCTAAATATGCGATGGCCTTCGCCGGAATGGCGGAATCCGACGCGCTGAAAACCATCTCTTATTACAGTATGGGATCGTTGGTTTGCGTGTTTATTTTTGCCGCATTGCTGAAAAAAATGGTTCGCCCTATCTGGGCCAATGTTTTCAATGCCGGGCTGGCGACACTCACCGCTGCGGCAATTTACCTGTATCCCTCTCCACTGATCTGTAATGCTGGCGCCTTCGTGATTGGTTTTTCCGCTGCTGGAGGTATTTTACAATTAGGTGTATCGGTAATGTCGGAATTTTTCCCTAAGAGTAAAGCTAAAGTCACCAGTATATATATGATGATGGGGGGCGTAGCTAACTTTATTATTCCACTGATCACCGGTTATCTCTCTACTATTGGCCTGCAATATATCATTTTGTTAGATTTTGCCTTTGCACTACTGACATTTATCACCGCCATTATTGTATTTATTCGCTATTATCGCGTATTTAAGATCCCGCAAAACGATGTCCGATTTGGCGAGCGTTATTTCCAGTAAAAATGTTAACTATGCGCAACAGGCATGCGCCCTGCTCTGCACTGTCCACTTATTAAGGAGTATAAAATGGATGTTACCGCAAAATATGAATTAATTGGTCTTATGGCGTATCCTATCCGTCATAGCTTATCGCCCGAAATGCAAAACAAAGCGTTAGAAAAAGCGGGGCTACCGTATACCTATATGGCTTTCGAAGTGGATAACACGACGTTTGCCAGCGCCATTGAAGGACTGAAAGCATTAAAAATGCGCGGTACGGGCGTCTCCATGCCAAACAAACAGCTCGCGTGTGAGTATGTCGATGAATTAACGCCAGCAGCAAAACTGGTTGGCGCTATCAACACCATTGTTAACGATGACGGCTATCTACGCGGCTACAACACGGATGGTACGGGCCATATTCGGGCAATTAAAGAAAGCGGTTTCGATATTCGGGGAAAAACCATGGTGCTGCTCGGCGCGGGAGGCGCGGCTACCGCCATTGGCGCCCAGGCAGCCATTGAAGGCATTAAGGAAATTAAACTGTTTAACCGTAAAGATGACTTTTTCGAAAAAGCGGTTGCCTTTGCGAAGCGGGTGAATGAAAACACCGATTGCGTCGTTACCGTCACCGATCTTGCCGATCAGCACGCTTTTACTGAAGCGCTTGCCAGCGCAGATATTCTGACGAACGGCACCAAAGTTGGCATGAAACCATTGGAGAACGAATCCCTGATCGGCGATGTTTCCCTGCTCCGCCCTGAATTGCTGGTCACCGAATGTGTTTATAATCCGCATATGACAAAGTTATTGCAGCAGGCGCAACAAGCTGGTTGCAAAACAATTGATGGTTACGGCATGTTGTTATGGCAAGGAGCCGAACAGTTTGAACTGTGGACAGGAAAAGCATTTCCATTGGACTATGTGAAGCAGGTGATGGGATTCACAGCCTGACCGGTAAAATTATAATTGCGACGAATGACAATGAAGGGTACCAAATGAAAACCGTAACTGTAAGAGATCTCGTGGTTGGCGAAGGCGCGCCAAAGATCATTGTGTCGCTAATGGGAAAAACCATTACCGATGTGAAATCGGAAGCACTCGCCTACCGTGAAGCGGATTTCGATATTCTGGAGTGGCGCGTTGACCATTTTGCCAACGTGACAACGGCGGAAAGCGTACTTGAGGCCGCCGGCGCCATCCGGGAGATTATCACCGATAAACCCTTGCTATTTACCTTCCGCAGCGCGAAAGAAGGCGGCGAACAGGCGCTAACCACCGAACAGTATATCGCTCTGAATCGTGCAGCGGTTGACAGCGGTCTGGTCGATATGATCGATCTTGAGCTTTTTACCGGCGACGATGAGGTGAAAGCCACCGTCGGCTATGCTCATCAACACAATGTTGCGGTGATCATGTCTAACCATGATTTTCATAAAACGCCCGCAGCGGAAGAGATTGTTCAGCGTCTGCGTAAAATGCAGGAACTGGGCGCCGATATTCCGAAGATCGCCGTCATGCCACAGACTAAAGCCGATGTCCTGACCTTACTTACCGCCACTGTAGAAATGCAGGAGCGCTATGCGGATCGTCCGATTATTACCATGTCGATGTCGAAAACCGGGGTAATATCTCGTCTTGCCGGCGAAGTGTTCGGTTCTGCAGCAACGTTTGGCGCGGTGAAAAAAGCATCTGCGCCGGGACAAATATCGGTAGCCGATCTGCGTACCGTATTAACTATATTGCACCAGGCGTAATACTTTATCGTGTGGCGGAATATTCTCTTTCTGCCACAATAAAATAAATAGTTATCTGATATGAATATGTTCCATATTCATTGAAAGCCGCTGTCTTTATTACCTTAACACGGTTATATCGATATTGCTTTCAGGGATAATAGTGGAGTAAATATGAAAATCAATAAGCCATCACGCATTAATGGCCGCGTTCCCGTGCTCTCTGCACAAGAAGCAGTAAATTATATTCCAGATGAGGCCACTTTATGTATTCTGGGCGCAGGCGGCGGTATTCTCGAAGCGACAACATTAATTACCGCACTGGCAGATAAATATCAAACAACCCAGTCACCACGAGATTTATCTATTATTAGCCCTACCGGATTAGGTGACCGCGCCGATCGCGGCATCAGCCCGCTGGCGCAGGAGGGATTGGTAAAATGGGCGCTATGCGGACATTGGGGGCAATCTCCCCGTATTTCTGAACTGGCTGAACAAAATAAAATCGCCGCCTATAACTACCCACAAGGCGTATTAACCCAGACGCTGCGCGCCAGCGCCGCACACCAGCCGGGTATTCTGAGCGATATTGGTATTGGTACCTTTGTCGACCCTCGCCAACAGGGCGGAAAATTAAACGACGTGACTAAAGAAGATCTCATTAAGCTGGTAGAGATCGATAATAAAGAATATCTCTATTATAAAGCGATAGCGCCTAATGTGGCTTTTATCCGCGCCACCACCTGCGACAGCGAAGGCTATGCATCATTTGAAGATGAGGTGATGTATCTTGATGCGCTGGTGATCGCCCAGGCCGTTCACAATAATGGCGGTATTGTAATGATGCAGGTGCAGAAAATGGTAAAAAAAGCCACGCTGCATCCAAAATCCGTGCGTATTCCCGGCTATCTGGTGGATATTGTGGTTGTCGACGCCGACCAGACGCAACTGTATGGCGGCGCGCCGGTGAACCGATTTATCTCCGGGGATTTCACTCTTGATGATAGTACGCAGCTTACCCTACCCCTTAATCAGCGCAAGCTGGTAGCCCGACGCGCGCTGTTTGAAATGCGTAAAGGCGCGGTAGGCAATGTGGGCGTAGGCATTGCCGACGGTATTGGTCTGGTCGCTCGCGAGGAAGGCTGCGCCGATGACTTCGTGCTGACCGTGGAAACAGGCCCGGTGGGCGGTATTACCTCTCAGGGCGTGGCCTTCGGCGCCAATGTCAATACCCGCGCGATCCTCGATATGACCTCACAATTTGATTTTTATCACGGCGGTGGGCTCGATGTCTGCTATTTAAGTTTTGCCGAAGTGGATCAACACGGTAATGTCGGTGTACATAAATTCAACGGCAAAATTATGGGCACCGGCGGGTTTATCGATATTAGCGCAACGTCGCAAAAAATTATTTTCTGCGGAACTCTGACGGCCGGAAGTTTAAAAACTGAAATTACCGATGGCAAATTAAATATTCTGCAGGAAGGTCGCGTGAAAAAATTCGTCAGCGAACTGCCGGAAATTACGTTCAGTGGAAAAATTGCGCTTGAGCGCGGGTTAGACGTGCGTTACATCACTGAACGTGCGGTTTTCACTCTCAAACAAGATGGCCTGCATTTAATTGAAATTGCGCCTGGCGTCGATCTGCAGCGGGATATTCTTGACAAGATGGATTTTTCACCGGTTATCTCACCAGATTTAAAACTGATGGACACAAGATTATTTACCGATAGCACTATGGGATTCACGCTTCCTGACGCAACACATTAAAAGGAGTACAAATATGGATTTTTCATTAACTGAAGAACAAGAACTATTACTGGCCAGTATTCGCGAGTTAATCACCAGCAATTTTCCGGAAGAGTATTTCCGTACCTGCGATCAAACGGGCACCTATCCCAAAGAATTTATGCAGGCGCTGGCGGAAAACGGTATTTCGATGCTGGGCGTCCCGGAAGAATTCGGCGGCATTCCGGCTGACTATGTAACGCAAATGCTGGCGCTGATGGAAATCTCAAAATGCGGCGCTCCGGCCTTTTTGATTACCAACGGCCAATGCATTCACAGTATGCGCCGTTTTGGTTCCGCAGAACAACTGCGTAAAACAGCAGAAAGTACTCTGGCCACCGGCGATCCAGCATATGCGCTAGCCTTAACAGAACCTGGCGCGGGATCTGATAATAATAGCGCCACAACAACCTGGACGCGTAAAAACGGCAAGGTTTATCTTAACGGCCAAAAAACATTTATCACCGGTGCAAAAGAATATCCTTACATGCTGGTTCTGGCGCGCGATACGGAGCCAAAAGATCCTAAAAAAGCGTTCACGCTTTGGTGGGTGGACTCAAATAAACCGGGCATAAAGATTAATCCGCTGCACAAAATTGGCTGGCACATGTTGAGTACATGCGAAGTTTATCTCGATAATGTCGAGGTGGACGAAAGCGACCGGGTCGGTGAAGAAGGTATGGGTTTCCTCAATGTCATGTACAATTTTGAGATGGAGCGTTTGATTAATGCGGCGCGCAGTACAGGTTTCGCCGAATGCGCATTTGAAGATGCCGCCCGTTACGCCAACCAGCGTATCGCCTTTGGTAAACCCATCGGCCATAACCAGATGATCCAGGAAAAGCTGGCGTTAATGGCCATCAAAATCGAAAACATGCGCAATATGGTGTTGAAAGTCGCCTGGCAGGCCGATCGGGAAGAGTCACTGCGTACCAGCGCCGCGCTGGCTAAGCTGTACTGCGCACGCACAGCGATGGAAGTGATTGACGATGCGATTCAGATTATGGGTGGGCTTGGTTATACTGACGAAGCCCGTGTCTCCCGCTTCTGGCGCGATGTTCGCTGCGAACGTATCGGTGGCGGCACGGATGAAATTATGATCTATGTGGCAGGACGCCAGATTCTGAAAGACTATCAGAACAAGTAAGGATCGTACCGGAACGTCTTATTCGGCCTGACTGCTTTACGGCATCAGGCCGAATAAATCAGATATATTTCGCCGTCAGGTATTTGGCAGCAAATACGCCTGCTCAACCAGACTATTTTTAAATTGCTTACGATAATCGTTGGGAGAACATCCTACATGCCGCATAAACAATTTGGCAAAATGGTCCACATTTTCATATCCTACCCGCCATGAAATTTCTGCCAGTGGCGACTCAGTGTTTGTCAGCGCAAACTTGGCCTCGGTCATACGTCGTTGAATAACATAGTTGATAGGGGATATATGATATTCCTTGGCAAATTCATGGCATATATAACTGACGCTGGCGCGAAATTTTTTCGATAGCTGGTCAAGCGTGATTTTTTCACGATAATTATTATTGAGATAAACAAGCACATCCTTAATTAATACATCTTTTTTAATGTAGCCTTGTTCAGAACGATAGGCATTTTTAAAATTTTCATAATAAAGCGCGGTCAGAGTGTAAGCAAATGCATCGTATACAGAGGAAGCCAATACGTTTTTCCCCTGCGGAAGTAACACGCTTAATTCATTAAAGATACTTTTAATGACCTCTTTCCCCTGAACCACGGAAACCACCGGACAGGAATGACTCTGCAATAGTTGGTTTTCTTCCCAACCTGGAAAACAAAACCCATACAGCGCACAGGTATAGGTGGTAGCCGGCGAATTGCTGTCGGATGCTACAGCGTGTAGCCGCCCCCGCTCAACGACGACAATATCGTCCGCATGCGCGACGTAGAGTGAAGAGTCAATAATTAACCTGGCTATCCCTTTTTTGACGTAAATAAGCTCTGTTTCATTATCATGCATATGATGGCCAGACTCCCAGTTTGGATCATCGCTAATGACAAAACGTGAAAATCGAGGGGTCTTGTCCTGTTCAAAAATCGTCTCCGCGGCGGAGTCAAAACAGCGCTGATACATAATAACCTCTGTCAGGTTTAAAAAGATAACCAGGATAAAATAAAGCGAGCGTCAGTGTTGTACAACCGTGGAGATTACCAGCAAAACAAGATTATTCGTTCCGAATGCAAGATATTATGTTCTTTTGCAGACAGCTCAGATTACCTGTCGATAGCGTATTATCAGACAAAAATACATAGCCGACATATCTTTGATGTTTTCTTTTAACCTCACAGAAACAACATCGCACGTTTCATGTTAAAAAATGATGATATGCTTCGCACTTATTATTCTCACTACCGTATTTATATTTTTATGACGCCCTTTTCAGATGGTTGCTAACGATTCTCTGTTCGCAGATTTTTTGTGCAAGATTGTTGGCAAGGAAAACAGATTGACCCATCGTAAACCTCTTCAGACTGCCGCAGACTATTTTCAGTCAGATTTACGTTACTTATCCGCACGCGACTCACTGGAGATGCAATGAAAATAATAACCTGCTTTAAGTTGGTGCCTGAAGAACAGGACATTACCGTGACCCCGGAGCATTCGCTCAATTTTGATCGTGCCGAGGCCAAAATCAGCCAGTTTGATTTAAATGCAATTGAGGCCGCCGCGCAGTTAGCTGGCGATGGCGACGAGATCGCCGCGCTCACCGTCGGCGGCTCTCTGTTACAAAATTCAAAAGTCCGCAAAGATGTGTTATCCCGCGGGCCAGATGCGCTTTTTATGGTTCAGGATGCGCAGCTGGAGCACGCCCTGCCCAAAGAAACCGCGCTGGCGCTAGCATCCGCGGCGGAGAAAATCGGCTTTGACCTGCTGCTCTTTGGAGAGGGCTCCGGCGATATTTATGCCCAACAGGTGGGCCTGCTGACTGGCGAACTCCTGAAACTCCCCGTCATCAACGCAGTAAGCCATATTCAACGCGACGGCGACAAAATCATCGTTGAACGCACACTGGAAGAAGACGTTGAAATTATCGAGCTCACGCTGCCCGCGGTGCTTTGCGTGACCTCAGATATTAACGTTCCACGCATCCCGTCAATGAAAGCCATTCTCGGCGCCGGGAAAAAAGCCGTTACGTCGTGGCTGGCGAGCGATATCCACTGGACCCCAACCACGCCAATGGCGGAACTGGTCGCCATCTCGGTACCGCCGCAGACAGAACGCAAGCATATCATTCTCGATAACGATTCGCCGGAAGCCATCACCGCACTGGCCGACCATTTGAAAAAATCCCTGAACTAAGCCCAACGGAGAAAAATTATCATGAATCATTTAGCTAACGTATGGGTATTTAGCGATAACGTAGAGCGTTATGCCGAATTAATGACCGGCGCGCGGCAGTGGGGAGAAAAAGTTTACGCCATCGTGCAAGGAAACACGGAGATCGACTACGTGAAAGCGCTTGGCGCTGATGAGATAGTCATTCTTGAATCGCATACGGATTTGCAGCGCGTGGAAAACTATGCCGAAACGCTGGCCTCGTTATTAGGCGACCAAAATGGGCTGCTGCTCATGGCGGCGACCAAGCGCTGTAAAGCGCTGGGCGCCCGGCTGAGCATCCAGCTTGACGCCGTGATGGTGAACGACGCGACGTCTATTGACCTCCTCGACGGGACGCTACACGCAGAGCATCGCATGTACGGCGGACTTGCTTTCGGCAAAGAGAAATTAAACAGTCCGCAGGCGATTATTACGCTGGCACCCGGCGTGCTGGAACCCGCCGCCCCTCTCCCCGGTCATACTTGCCCGCAGACCACGCTGGCATATATTGCCCCACGCCACGAGGTATTGTGCCAGCAGCGGCGCGCGAAATCGTTAAGCAGCGTCGATTTGAGCAAAGCCAAACGGGTCATCGGCGTAGGACGAGGCCTGGCGGCGCAAAGCGATCTGGATATGGTGCATAAACTGGCGACCGTCCTCGGCGCAGAAGTGGGCTGTTCCCGCCCCATTGCGGAAGGTGAAAACTGGATGGAACGTGAGCGTTATATTGGCGTATCCGGCGTTCTGTTGAAATCCGATCTCTATCTGACGCTGGGCATTTCCGGCCAAATTCAACATATGGTGGGTGGAAACGGCGCAAAAATTATTGTCGCAATTAACAAAGATAAAAACGCGCCCATTTTCAATTATGCCGATTATGGCCTGGTGGGCGATATCTATAAGGTTGTTCCTGCCCTCATCGACCAGTTAAGCCGCTAATTCCTTTTTCAACGCACATCTCCCGTCGTCGATACGGCGGGAAAGGAGCATAAAGCATGTCGGATGATAAATTTGACGCTATTGTGGTGGGCGCAGGCGTAGCAGGAACGGTCGCCGCGTATGTGATGGCAAAAGCGGGACTGGATGTACTGGTTATTGAACGCGGAAACAGCGCGGGCAGCAAAAATATGACCGGTGGCCGGCTCTACGCTCACAGTATCGAAAGTATTATGCCGGGATTCGCAACGTCCGCCCCCATCGAACGCGTCGTTACCCGTGAAAAAATCTCCTTTTTAACCGAAGAAAGCGCCGTCACACTTGATTTTCACCGCGCGCCCCCTACTCCGCCCCTTACGTCATATACCGTACTGCGCAACAAACTGGACCCGTGGCTAATGGCGCAGGCGGAGCAGGCTGGCGCGCAGTTTATCCCAGGTGTACGGGTCGACGCTCTGGTACGTGAAGGCAATCGCGTCACTGGCGTTCAGGCCGGGGATGATATTCTTGATGCGAATATTGTGATTCTCGCGGACGGCGTGAATTCCATGCTGGGCCGTTCACTGGACATGGTGCCTGTCTCTTCTGCGCATCACTATGCCGTCGGCGTAAAAGAGTTGATTGGGCTCTCTCCGGCACTTATTGAAGAGCGCTTTAATCTGGCGTCCCATGAAGGCGCCGCCTGGTTATTCGCTGGCGCGCCCTCCAACGGGCTCATGGGCGGCGGGTTTCTTTATACCAACCGCGATTCGGTTTCTCTGGGGCTGGTATGTGGCCTGGGCGACATTGCTCACGCGACCAAAAGCGTACCGCAAATGCTGGAAGATTTTAAACAGCATCCGGCAATACGCCCTTTGATTCAGGGGGGAACGCTGCTTGAATACTCCGCTCATATGGTGCCCGAAGGCGGCATAGCAATGATGCCGGAGCTGGCAAATGACGGCGTGATGATTGTCGGCGACGCCGCCGGTCTTTGCCTGAATCTCGGTTATACCGTCCGCGGCATGGATTTAGCCATCGCGTCCGCGCAAGCGGCCGCTCAAACTGCCATTGACGCTAAAGCGCGGCAAGATTTTTCCGCCGCGAGTCTTGCCGGTTACAAACGCGCGCTGGAGAAAAACGGCGTGTTACGCGATATGCGGCATTTCCGCAAACTCCCCGGATTAATGGAAAACCCACGGCTTTTTACCGAGTACCCGCGAATGGCGGCAAACATTGTGGGCGATCTGTTCACCGTTGATGGCGGTCCAGTCCCACCGTTGCGTAAAACTATCCTGTCACATGCGAAAAAAATTGGACTGGTGAATCTATTAAAAGACGGCATAAAAGGGGCTACGGCATTATGAGTTCGGACAATAAGGTGAATGTTGACGTCAAATTGGGCGTAAATAAATTTTACGTAGATGAAGGACACCCACATATCATTTTGCGCTCCTCGCCTGACATGCAGGAGTTTAATAAATTAATAAAAGCCTGCCCTGCCGGACTCTATAAGCTGGACGATGCGGGAAATATTCATTTTGACTCCGCGGGCTGCCTGGAATGCGGGACCTGCAGGGTTCTCTGCGGCAATACTCTTCTCGAAAAATGGGAATACCCGGCGGGAACGTTCGGCGTTGAGTTTCGCTACGGCTGACGCTCTGAAACACCGGATAACGACGCTACGGCGTCTTATTCGGCTTGCCCCCGGAGATTACGTCATTTGTATTAATAGAGAACAAGTCAATGAGTGTTACATTAACGTTTGACGCCGCAAGGCGGAAAACCTATCGCGAGTCCGGCTACTGGGGCGATGCTTCACTGGGCGACTACTGGCGGCAAACCGCACACGCCGTACCCGATAAAATCGCCGTGGTCGATAATCATGGCGCGTCCTGGACCTACGCCGCACTCGACTGCGCGGCAAGCCGCCTGGCAAACTGGTTACTGTCTCAGGGGATTCAACCGGGCGATCGCGTGGCCTTTCAGCTTCCGGGCTGGTGTGAGTTTACCCTCATTTATCTGGCCTGCCTGAAAACGGGCGCGGTATCTGTCCCGCTACTTCCCGCCTGGCGAGAAGCAGAGCTGGTTTGGGTGCTGAACAAATGTCAGGCTAAAATATTCTTCGCCCCCACCGTGTTCAAACACAATCGTCCGGTCGATCTTATCCTTCCGCTACAAAATCAACTGCGCCATCTGACGCATATTGTCGGCGTGGATAAACTGGCGCCTGCCACCACAGCGCTTGCGCTTAGTCAAATCATCGACCGCAGCGAACCGTTGCAGTCAGACATTAACATTCACGGTGATGAACTGGCGGCAGTGCTGTTTACCTCCGGCACAGAAGGAATGCCGAAAGGGGTGATGTTGACCCACAATAATATTCTTGCCAGCGAACGGGCGTATTGCGCGCGGTTGAATTTAACCTGGCAAGATGTGTTCCTGATGCCTGCGCCACTGGGCCACGCCACCGGATTTTTACACGGCGTCACCGCGCCCTTTTTAATCGGGGCGCGTAGCGTATTGCTGGACATCTTTACCCCAGAAGCCTGCCTTACCTTATTAGCGCAGCAACGCTGTACCTGTATGTCAGGCGCGACGCCGTTTATTTACGATCTGCTTTGTGCCGTTGAGCAACAGCCTGCCGACCTCTCCTCACTGCGATTCTTCTTATGCGGCGGCACGACTATTCCCAAAAAGGTTGCCCGCGACTGCCAGCAGCGCGGTATCAAATTATTGAGTATTTACGGTTCTACAGAAAGTTCTCCACACTCGATGGTTAATCTGGGTGATTCGACTTCACGCATGATGAATACCGATGGTTATGCCGCCACCGGTGTAGAAATTAAAATCGTGGATGAAGATCGCAATACGCTTCCAGCAGGCCACGAAGGCGAAGAAGCCTCGCGCGGGCCGAACGTTTTTATGGGATACCTGGACGAGCCGGAACTTACCGCCCGCGCACTGGATAACGAGGGCTGGTATTACAGCGGCGACCTCTGCCGCATGGATGAAGACGGTTATATCAAAATTACCGGGCGCAAAAAGGATATTATTATACGTGGAGGTGAAAATATCAGCAGTCGCGAAGTCGAAGATATTTTGCTACAGCACCCTCGCATACACGATGCTTGCGTCGTTGCTATGCCTGATGAACGCTTAGGCGAACGTTCATGCGCGTATGTGGTCTTAAAACCGCCGCACCTTTCGCTGACGCTGGAAGAAGTGATCGCTTTTTTCAGTCGAAAACGGGTAGCGAAGTATAAATATCCGGAACGGATCGTCATCGTAGAAAAACTGCCCAGAACCGCCTCTGGCAAAGTGCAGAAGTTTCTGTTGCGGCAGGATATTATTGAGCGGCTGCGCAAGGAGCACACCGCGGTATAAATTGCCGGATGGCGACGTTAACGCCGCCATCCGGTATCACACTACTTCTTCAGTTCCGCCAGACTCAGCCAGGTCTGAACCACGGTGTCCGGGTTCAGCGACAGGCTGTCGATCCCCTCTTCCATCAGCCAGGCGGCAAAGTCTTCATGGTCGGACGGACCCTGACCACAAATTCCAACATATTTGCCCTGTTTTTTCGCCGCGCGGATCGCCATAGACAGCAGCGCTTTCACCGCGTCGTTACGCTCGTCAAACAGTTCAGACACCACGCCGGAATCGCGATCCAGACCCAGCGCCAGCTGCGTCATGTCGTTAGAACCAATCGAGAATCCATCAAAATACTCGAGGAACTGTTCAGCCAGCAAGGCATTGGACGGGATCTCGCACATCATGATGATCTTCAGCCCGTTCTCGCCGCGTTTAAGCCCCTGGCGCGCCAGCTCTTCGATGACCGCTTTCGCCTGGTCGACCGTCCGCACGAACGGGATCATGATTTCGACGTTGGTAAGGCCCATATCGTTGCGCACGCGTTTCACCGCTTCGCATTCCAGCGCAAAACAATCGCGGAAACTTTCTGCGACGTAACGACCCGCGCCGCGGAAGCCCAGCATCGGGTTTTCTTCATGCGGCTCATAGCGTTCGCCGCCGACCAGGTTGGCGTATTCGTTGGATTTAAAGTCAGACAGGCGAACGATGACGCGTTTCGGGTAGAAGGCGGCGCCTAACGTCGCGATCCCTTCCGTCAGTCGACCAACGTAAAATTCACGCGGCGAGTCAAACCCTTTCATCATCTCACGAATGTCGTTTTGCAGCGCGGCATCCTGGTCGTCAAACTCCAGCAGCGCACGCGGGTGAACGCCAATCATACGGTTAATGATGAATTCCAGTCGCGCCAGACCTACGCCTTCATTCGGCAGGCAGGCAAAGTCAAATGCCCTGTCCGGGTTGCCGACGTTCATCATGACCTTCAGCGGTAGCTCTGGCATGGTATCTACGCTGGAGCTTTTTACGCTGAAATCCAGCATGTCGGCATAAACATAACCGGTATCACCTTCTGCGCAGGAGACGGTTACTTTTTCGCCATTTTTCATGCGTTCGGTGGCGTCGCCGCAGCCGACTACCGCCGGAATGCCTAATTCGCGGGCGATAATCGCCGCGTGACAGGTGCGCCCGCCACGGTTAGTGACAATCGCCGCCGCTTTTTTCATGATCGGTTCCCAGTCCGGGTCGGTCATATCGGTGACAAGCACATCGCCAGGCTCAATACGGTTCATTTCGCCGATATCGTGAATAACTTTTACCGTACCTGCGCCGATACGATGCCCAATGGCACGACCTTCGGCAATGATTTTCCCCTGCGCATGTAGCGTATAACGCTCCATCACCTGGCCACGAGAGCGCACGGTTTCCGGACGTGCCTGCACAATAAAGAGCTTACCGGTATGACCGTCTTTCGCCCATTCGATATCCATCGGACGACCATAGTGCCGCTCAATCTGCACCGCTTGTTTCGCCAGTTCCTGCACTTCTTCGTTGGTGAGCGAGAAAATGTCGCGCTGTTCCTGCGGCACATCTTCAATCTTCACTTGCTTGCCGTGCTCCTGGGTGGCGGCGTAAACCATGCGGATTTTTTTCGACCCCATGGTGCGGCGTACGATGGCCGGACGGCCTGCCGCCAGGGTTGGCTTATGGACATAAAATTCATCCGGGTTAACCGCGCCCTGCACCACCATTTCACCCAGTCCCCATGCCGAGGTGATAAAGACCACCTGGTCAAAGCCGGATTCGGTATCGATAGAGAACATCACCCCTGACGAGGCGAGATCGGAGCGAACCATCCGCTGCACGCCAGCGGAAAGCGCTACGCCGCGATGATCATATCCCTGGTGAACGCGATAAGAGATGGCGCGATCGTTAAACAGAGAAGCAAATACGTGTTTCACTGCCACCAGTACCGCATCGAAGCCCTGAACGTTAAGAAACGTTTCCTGTTGGCCCGCAAACGAAGCATCTGGCATATCTTCCGCCGTGGCGGAGGAACGCACGGCAAAAGAGGCATTTTCATCATCCGACGAAAGCTGCGCATAGGCATCGCGGATGGCGTTTTCCAGCTCCGGCTGGAAAGGAGTGTCGATAATCCACTGGCGGATCTGCGCGCCCGCTTTCGCCAGCTGGGAGACATCATCAATATCTGTCTTATCCAGCAGCTCATAAATGCGCTGGTTTACGCCGCTTTGATCCAAAAACTGGTTAAACGCATCGGCAGTGGTTGCAAAACCATTCGGAACGGATACGCCCATGCCGGAAAGGTTAGTAATCATTTCACCCAGGGAGGCATTTTTGCCCCCAACTCTGTCTACATCATTCATGCCGAGTTGGTTATACCAAAGCACCAGCGGTGACGAGCCATTGTTGGACATCGAACAATCCTTTTGTGATAAATGAACGAGTTTAAGAAACACATAGTTGCGTATTTATCCTGGCATACTTAAACCCGCGAAAAAAACGGTGAATCGTTCAAGCAAATTTATTTTTTCATTTTTTCAGATTGTTTACGTAGTTGCGCAAACCCGCGCATAGCACGGCATTCCCTTAATCACCCACGGTATAAACTGCGTTTCCAGGAAATGAAACATGCTTTTCATTAATTATAAAAAGTGTCTGTCATTTTATAAAATAAGCGACAAGTTATACGTTTCCCGTTACTTTTAATTTATGCTTTCAGATAATTATGTTTACTCTTCAGGATGAACAGAATGGATAATGTTGTTGATCGCCATGTTTTCTATATTTCTGATGGTACCGCCATCACCGCCGAGGTCCTGGGTCACGCGGTTATGTCGCAGTTTCCGGTGACGATCAGCAGCATCACGCTGCCATTCGTGGAAAACGAAAGTCGCGCCCGCGCCGTCAAAGACCAAATTGACGCCATTTATCAGCAAACCGGCGTTCGCCCGCTGGTGTTTTACTCGATTGTTTTACCTGAAATTCGCGCCATCATCTTACAGAGCGAAGGTTTCTGCCAGGATATCGTCCAGGCGCTGGTGGCGCCGCTTCAGCAGGAGATGAAACTGGATCCGACGCCGATCGCTCATCGTACTCATGGGCTTAATCCGGGTAACCTGAACAAGTATGACGCCCGTATTGCCGCTATCGATTATACCCTGGCGCATGATGATGGCATTTCATTGCGCAACCTCGATCAGGCCCAGGTCATTTTACTTGGCGTTTCGCGCTGTGGAAAAACGCCCACCAGCCTCTATCTGGCGATGCAATTCGGTATTCGTGCGGCTAACTACCCTTTCATCGCCGATGATATGGATAATTTGACGCTGCCCACATCGTTAAAACCGCTACAACATAAACTGTTCGGCCTGACAATTGACCCTGAACGCCTGGCGGCAATTCGCGAAGAACGCCGTGAAAACAGTCGCTATGCCTCGTTGCGTCAGTGCCGCATGGAAGTGGCGGAGGTCGAAGCGCTGTATCGTAAGAATCAGATCCCCTGCCTGAACAGCACCAATTATTCCGTTGAAGAGATAGCCACCAAAATTCTCGACATTATGGGGCTTAACCGCAGGATGTACTAGCAAACTAGTTTAGTGGGTTGGTTTTTGTTATCATGCCGTTCTGCCTGCGAGGTGTGACACGCCTCGCACTTGAAATCAGCAGGGATTGGTTTATCGTGATGCCCATCACTTCCCGGTAGTCCTGCCGTTGAAGCAACAAATTTCTGAGACTTGTAATGAACAGAACCGACGAACTCCGTACTGCGCGTATCGACAGCCTGGTAACACCGACCGAACTCGCGCAGCGGTATCCTGTATCGTCCTCCGTCGCCAGTCACGTTACCGACTCCCGACGCCGGATAGAAAAGATTTTAAATGGTGAAGATCCACGGCTACTGGTCGTCATTGGCCCCTGTTCGATTCACGATCTGAATGCTGCCATGGAATACGCGACGCAGCTCCAGGCACAACGCCAAAAGCATCAGGCGCGTCTGGAGATCGTCATGCGCACCTATTTTGAAAAACCGCGCACCGTTGTGGGATGGAAAGGCCTGATTTCCGATCCCGACTTGAATGGAAGTTACCGCGTCAATTATGGGCTTGAACTGGCGCGTCGCTTGCTATTGCAGGTGAACGAACTGGGAGTACCGACCGCCACAGAATTTCTTGATATGGTCACCGGCCAGTTTATTGCCGATCTGATCAGTTGGGGAGCGATTGGCGCGCGTACCACCGAAAGCCAAATCCATCGGGAAATGGCTTCTGCGCTCTCTTGTCCGGTCGGCTTTAAAAATGGTACAGATGGCAATACTCGCATTGCCGTTGACGCTATTCGCGCTTCCCGCGCCAGCCATATGTTTCTCTCGCCGGATAAAGACGGACAGATGACCATCTACCAGACGAGTGGCAACCCGTATGGGCACATCATCATGCGCGGCGGTAAAAAACCGAACTACCACGCTGAAGATATTGCCGCCGCCTGCGACACGTTGCATGAATTTGATCTGCCGGAACATCTGGTCGTCGACTTCAGCCACGGCAACTGTCAAAAACAGCATCGCCGCCAGCTGGAGGTATGTGATGATATTTGCCAGCAGATTCGTAATGGCTCCACGGCAATTGCCGGGATTATGGCCGAGAGTTTTTTACGGGAAGGCACGCAAAAAATTATCAGCGGTCAACCATTAATCTATGGTCAGTCCATTACCGATCCCTGCCTGAACTGGGAAGATACGGAAGTTCTGTTGGAAAAACTGGCCGCAGCGGTAGACAGCCGCTTTTAATAGCTCGCCCATCCTGCCGGGATGGGCGTTTCTTCGATGCTTTACCCGCCCTTTTCTCTCCGCGCGCGTATATCACTCCACAGAATTAGCACTTGCTGTTATCGCATTAATTATTGATAATAATAATCATTGTGAGTTTGATTATTAATAAATAACATGTCGCGTATGGATAACACCGAGCTGCCTCACCCTAAGGAAATGGACAATGAAACGCTTCTCCCTGCCGCTGAACGGCGCGTCAACAGTCAGGCGCTATTAGGTCCGGACGGCAAAGTCATTATCGATCACAACGGTCAGGAGTATCTGTTGCGCAAAACTCAGGCCGGTAAACTACTGTTAACCAAATAGCGCTCCCGCCAGCAGACGATGCTGCTGGCATCAGGCTAACTTGAACAACTGACCTCCAGCCGCTTTCCCCACTCCGGTGGTCGGCTGGCATAGTCATCATCTCGATCGGTAAAAGGTTGACGTAAAACTTCATGCAACCGATGCAGTTCCGCCATGTCTCCCTGTTCAGCCGCGTCTATCGCGCGTTGCGCCAGCCAGTTGCGCAACACAATCGCAGGATTCACGCGTTGCATCTGCTGCTGGCGCAGCGCGTCATCCACCGCCTCTGTGCGCAATCGCGCCCGGTAGCGGTCGAACCAGGCATCGAACGCCGCGCGATCGATAAACGTATCCCGCAACGGCGAGGAAGCGCTCTGTTGCTCCGTATGGCTTAACATCCGAAATGTACGGGTATAGTCACTCCCTTCGCGCGCCATCAGACTAAACAATTCGTTCAGTAAAGCGTTATCGTCTTTTTGCTCGGTAAAGAAGCCCAGCTTCTGGCGCATTCGCTGCCCATAGTGCGTTAACAACGCGTCCTGGTAGCGATCCAGCGCTCTGTTTAACGCGTCGATCTCAATAAAAGGGGTTAACGTCTGCGCCAGACGTTGTAAATTCCACAGCGCCACCGACGGTTGATTATCGAAGCGGTAACGTCCCTGATGATCGGAATGGTTACCAATGAAGCCGGGATCGTAGTCATCGAGAAAACCAAAGGGACCATAGTCGATGGTCAGCCCCAGAATCGACATGTTATCCGTATTCATAACGCCGTGCGAAAAACCGACGGTTTGCCACTCGGCGATGAGTCTTCCGGTACGCGCCGCCACCTCTTCAAACCACAAAGCATATTTTTCCGGGACATCCTGCCATTGCGGCCAGTAATGACGAATAGCGAAATCAGCCAGTTGCTGAACTTTTTCCGGTTCACGGCGGTAGTAGAAATGTTCGAAATGACCAAAACGCATATGACTTTGCGCCAGACGCATTAACATCGCGCCCGTTTCCTGCGTCTCTCGCTGAACCGGCGTATCGCTGGCTACGATAGATAACGCGCGCGTCGTGGGAATACCCAGATAATGCATGGCTTCGCTGGCAAGACTTTCTCGTATGGTTGAACGCAGGACGGCGCGCCCATCCCCCATTCGTGAATAGGGTGTTAATCCGGCGCCTTTCAGATGCCAGTCGAGGGTCGAGCCATCCGCCAGAAGCTGTTCGCCCAGCAAAATACCGCGTCCGTCGCCGAGCTGCCCCGCCCAGACGCCGAACTGATGCCCGCTATATACCTGCGCGACAGGCGACATACCGGGTAATAAGGTTTCGCCGCCCCAAACGCCAGCGCCATTAGTAGCGTCAAATAACGACGCGGGAATGGCTAACTGCTGCGCCAGTTCGTCGTTATACCAAATCAGTCGCGCATTTTTTAACGGTGTGGGTAAAAGCGCGGTATACGTTGCTGGCAGTTCATCGCGCCAACGGGCAGTAAAAGACAGGGTCATAGGGCCTCCTGTCTTCAGTGTAGACGGTTAATCACCGGTTAAACACCGGCAAACAGAAAGGTTATCGCTGAACGAGTTTAATGAGCTGGCTTACCGGCACCGGAGGCCATAGTCCGCCCTGGAATGCGCTAAACCCCAATGGCGCTGCGCGCGCAAACATCGCCTCAGTATCAATACCGGCAATCATCAGCGACTCGCAGCTGGAGGAGATCTGGGCAACGATGGCGTGCATGAATGGTTCGAATGAGATCATTTCAGCTCGCTGCTGAATAAAATTTTTATCCAACATGACTCGTTTGAAAAGCCCATCGAAAATAGCTTTAGTCGACGCCTCGCCTGCCCCAAAATTTGCCAGCATTAATGGGAAATGCATTGCCAGATTAGCTAACGTTTCATTGTTTTTGCCCTGGTTTAACCCAGGATAATTCTCATTTATAGCTAATTCAAGAAACGGAAAGCGCGCTGCCCGGGAAAAAAGTTCGCTATCTAATAATAATAAGTCACTAATTGCAGGCGGTAAATTAAGCCATGCAATAAGTTTATGCTGAATAAAAAAGTGCTGACAGGTTTCTAACAACGCCAGTTTTTCAACAAACAGACAGTATTGTTCCTCCACCGAAAGGCGAGGCGCTACCAACTCAGTCGGCATCCGCACGGCGCCGTCTTCAGCGGCAAACGTTGCAATAATCTCTAAACCAACAAGCCGAGCGTTTTCATCCATGACGGGAAGGAAAAAGAGTTCGGAATGGTAAAGCTCATCAAGTGAAGCAATCATTACGCCAGTCCCATGGTTAGGGCGCTATTCGCCATCCAGTCACTACGGACGGAAACAGACGTAACTTCAGATACTAATTGAAGCGTCATCATTTTTCTTGTTTACCGGTGAACCGGTTCCTTTTTTTAACTTACTCTGATTATAAACCAATATTCAATCTTGTACTTTTAACAGGGCGTGAACACGCCCGTTTTTAATAAAAGTACGTTTGTAAATGCTACGGTTATATCATTATATATGATGACAACAGATGTCATAAGTTCAACCGGCGATATGTTAAAAATAGACTATAAAATTTATATCGTCTGCGAGGTTAAATTCGCCGTGCCTGCCAGAAGTTTTTTCGCCAGTACACATTATCCAGCGATGAACGCATCACGCCACGACTGGTAGAGGCATGAATAAACTCATTATTTGTATCGTAAATACCAACATGTAAACCACTTTCGCCCGAACCGGTTTTAAAGAAAACCAAATCTCCGGGCAGCAATTCATCTTTATCGATTCTGGTGCCGATTTTTGATTGTTCACGCGTATCACGAGGCAACTGCAAATCAAACTTGTCGCGCATAGTGACTACCACAAAGCCGGAACAGTCCACGCCTCTGCGACTCATGCCGCCGTAACGGTATGGCGTACCGCGCCAGGACTGCAACTGATCGTTCAGACCCGCAATGACGGTAATGGAGTCTGATAATCTGGCATTTGGCGCCGGTGCCCGATGAGTACTGCATCCTGCCAGGAACAATGCTGTGATAACAAGAAGCCAAAAACGCATGCCGCAACAATCCTCTGTTTTTATTTTGGTATTAATTTAGCGTCGAAATTACCTGCTTTTCAAGAAACGATTTTACTTAAGTGGCCGAAATGAGCATTGGATGCCCC
Organism: Salmonella sp. A29-2; assembly: GCF_020150755.1. Lineage (NCBI taxonomy): Bacteria > Pseudomonadati > Pseudomonadota > Gammaproteobacteria > Enterobacterales > Enterobacteriaceae > Salmonella > Salmonella sp. A29-2. The sequence continues at coordinate 2,616,401 of NZ_CP083731.1, forward strand.
TCGACGTCGAGTCGTCGAAAGCGCAGACCGTAGGCTTGCGCCAGATAAGAGGGGGTGAGCACCTCTTCCCGGCGGCCGCAGGCAATGAGTTTACCGCGCTTTAGTAACCAGGCTTTATGCGCATGGCGCAGCGTGTGGTTCAGATCGTGGCTACTCATCACAATCGCAATTCCTGCCTGACACAAATGATGTAACACCCGATCCAAAGCGTTTTGTTGCGCAACATCGAGACTGTTCATCGGCTCATCAAGCAGCAATAATTGACCGACCGGATTAGCGTCGGGATGAATTTGTAGTACAACGGCAGCAAGGCGAACACGCTGCCACTCGCCACCGGAAAGCTGATTCACGCTTCGCCCCAGTTTGTCGCCCAATCCAAGCATATCGGCCACCTCGTTAAGCTGCCCAGTTCGCGTTTTATCAGGTTGATGCAATGTCAGGTAATGCCAGACCGGCATAGCGAACGGCGGATTTTGCTGTTGCGCAAGATAAGCGCGGTGTTGGGCAAGCGTTGCCGTCGCCCATGCCTCCAGCGGCGCTCCGCCAAACCTGATGCTCCCCTCGCCGGAGGTTAACCCTGCCATACGCGCCAGCAGCGTGCTTTTCCCGGCGCCGTTCGGCCCGACAAGATGAAGGATCTCTCCTGCGCTTACTTCGCCGGAAAGCGGCCCCAGGCGGGTGCTCTCGGCGACGTCCTTTAATTGCATCAATTGAGACATTATTTTGCCAACGCGATTTTTATGCTTTCCATCACAATAGGATCTTCAGGCGTCATATCCGGCGAAAAACGCTGTACCACCTGACCATCCCGGCCTACCAAAAATTTTTCAAAATTCCACAGAATATCATCCGGATAGAGTGGCGTACGCCCTTTGCTTACCATCCGTTCGTAAAAGCCGCTCTTCTCCGGCGCGACTGCCGTTGGCGCAGCGGCTATCAGTTTTTGATACAGCGGATGGCGCGCGTCGCCATTCACATCAATTTTACTGAACATCGGGAACGTGACGCCCCAGGTGCTGGCACAATAGGTTTTAATCTCCTCTTCGCTGTCTGGCTCCTGCCCCATAAACTGGTTGCAGGGAAAACCCAACACGACAAACCCCTGATCTGCCCACGCCTTCTGGATATTTTCCAACTGTTCATATTGCGGCGTCAGGCCACATCTGGAGGCGACGTTTACAATGAGCAGCACTTTTCCGGCGTATTTTTCAAGTGTAGTGACCTCTCCATCAATCGTCGTAACGTGAGTATTAAGAAGCGAGTTTTGCATGGTGTCTCCCTGATGTCGGTAGAATAGCGGGTTTCATCGTTAGCCTTTAATCATAGACTGCGAATGATGAAAGCAGTTGTTTACCGATGCGCTAACGCGCGGATTTGAGTAGCAGCCAGATAAACACTGGCGCCCCCAATGTGGCGGTGACCACCCCGATAGGCAGTTCAGCCGACGCCAGCGCCAGTCGGGCGACCACATCAGCCAATAGCAGGGCGATAGCCCCGGCCAGCGCGCAGCCGGGAAGTAAAACCCGGTGATCGGTTAAACCACATAAGCGCAGGATGTGCGGAATAACCAGACCGATAAAACCAATCGCCCCCGCCATCGCCACGCTGACGCCCACCATCCAGCCGGTGGCGACGACCAACAAATTGCGCCAGAACCACAGCGGCAGGCCAAGCTGTCGCGCCGAGGTTTCCCCTAGCGCCAGCATATTCAGCGGTTGCGACTGGCAACATATCCAGATCAGTACCGGGATGAGCGCAATCATTAGCCAGCTCTGCTGCCAGTCAACGCCGCCAAATCCTCCCATCATCCAGTACATTAATTGCCGCAGATCGAAAGAGGTGGAAAAATAGATAGCCCACGTCATCAGCGCGCTACAGATAATGCCCAGCGCGACGCCCGCCAACAACAAGCGGCTGGTAGAGAGATGGCGACGCGCAAAACGCAGCAGGATTAACGTAATAATGAGCGCGCCGGCTATAGCGCACAGCCCCAGCGCCCATCCTGGCAGTTGCCCCTGCCCCAGTAAGACGGCGGCAATAAGCCCAACACCGGCCCCATTCGAAACGCCGAGCAGGCCCGGTTCAGCAAGTGGATTTTCAAACAGCGCCTGCATCACGGCGCCAGATAGCGCCAGCGCAGCGCCAACCAGCAATACCGCAAGCGTGCGGGGAAGGCGAATTTGCCAGACAAACAGTTCCCCCCGGGCGCTTAACCAGTCACCGGGGGCAATCCACTGTTCGCCTGCGCATAAGCTCAGAAGTGTAGCCAGTAGCACCAGCAGTGACAGGCTCAGAAGCCAGCGAACGTTTCGTCGCTGTTGTTGGCGGGCAAAAGTCAGCATGTTATCCATTCAGCTGAAAAGAGGTAGCGTGATTTTACGGTGGGTATCCTTTACTTGAAAGAAAAAAGGCCGCAATGCGGCCTTTTTAGTTATACGGGTCATCTTTCAGGCTGACAGATACGCTGTCATCCCGCTGATCTACTTTCGGGATGGCAGCGTATCTGCCGCAATACACCCTGATGGATGTTATGCCTGGATCTGATTACTCTTCTTTGGGCGAAGCGTTTTCGACCCGGCTCTTTAACTTCTGCCCGGGTCTGAAGGTCACCACGCGCCGTGCTGTAATAGGAATATCTTCACCCGTTTTCGGGTTACGCCCCGGACGTTGATTTTTATCACGCAGATCGAAGTTACCAAAACCAGAGAGTTTCACCTGCTCACCGTTTTCCAGAGCACGACGGATCTCTTCGAAAAACAGTTCAACCAGTTCTTTGGCATCCCGCTTGCTAAGCCCAAGCTTATCAAACAGATATTCTGACATTTCAGCTTTTGTAAGCGCCATAGGTTCAATCCCTCAATGATGCCTGGAATCGCTCTTTTAATGCCTCTACACATTTGGCGACGGTAGCGGCAATCTCCTCTTCTTCGAGTGTACGGTTGGTATCCTGAAGGATCAGGCTGATAGCGAGGCTCTTATAACCCTCCGCAACACCCTTACCGCGGTACACGTCAAATAAGTTTACGCCAACTACCTGATTTACGCCAACTTTCTTACATTCGGATAAAATATCCGCTGCGGGAACGTTTTCTGCAACAACAACCGCAATATCGCGACGGTTAGCCGGGAAGCGTGAAATCTCCCGCGCCTGCGGCACGATACGGTCTGCGAGCTTATTCCATTCCAGTTCAAACACCAGCGTACGACCATTCAGATCCAGTTTACGTTCCAGTTCAGGGTGAACAACCCCAATAAAACCAATACGTTCATCTTTCAGATAAATCGCCGCAGACTGTCCCGGATGCAGAGCCGGATTCATCTCCGCCTTAAACTGGATATCACCCAGTTTGCCGGTTAAATCCAATACTGCTTCCAGATCGCCTTTCAAATCATAGAAATCAACGGTCTCTTTTGCCAGGTTCCAGTGCTCATCATAGCGGTTACCGCAAATCACGCCAGCCAGCATCAGATCCTGTCGAATACCCAGATTGGCTTGTGTATCCGGAACGAAACGTAAACCGGTTTCAAAAATACGCACGCGATTCTGCTGACGGTTTTGGTTATAGACCACCGTCGCCAACAATCCGCTCCACAGAGACAGACGCATCGCCGACATCTCAACGGAGATAGGGTTTGGCAGCAGCAGCGCTTCTGCGCCTGGATGGATGAGCTGTTGTACTTTAGGATCGACAAAGCTATAGGTAATCACTTCCTGATAGCCTTTGTCGTTCAGCATGGTTTTAACCCGCTTCAACGACAGATCGGCTTCACGGTGCGTTCCCATGATTAAACCGGCCTGGATTGGCTCGTCCGGAATATTGTTATAGCCGTAAACGCGGGCCACCTCTTCCACCAGATCTTCTTCAATCTCCATATCGAAACGCCAGGTCGGCGCCACGGCTTTCCACTCGTCCTGCCCTTCGGTCACTTCACAGCCCAGACGACGCAGAATATCACTGACCTGCTCATCCGCAATATGATGCCCGATCAGGCGATCCAGTTTACTGCGACGCAGCGTAATGGTGGCGCGTTTCGGCAACGTTGCTTCGTTGCTCACATCAATTATCGGACCCGCATCACCGCCACAGATATCAAGAAGCAGACGAGTAGCGCGCTCTATCGCTTTATATTGCAGCGCCGGGTCCACCCCGCGCTCGTAGCGGTGAGACGCATCGGTATGCAGACCGTGGCGGCGAGCGCGACCGGTGATAGCCAGCGGATTAAAGTACGCACATTCCAGCAGCACATTTTGCGTTTCGCCGTTCACGCCGGAATGTTCGCCGCCAAAAATACCGGCTATCCCCAGCGCCTTATGGTGATCGGCGATCACCAGCGTGTCCGCATTTAACGTCGCTTCGCTACCGTCCAGCAGGACGACGGTTTCACCCTCTTTTGCCATCCGCACGACAATACCGCCATCAATGCGATCTTTATCGAAAGCATGCATTGGCTGACCCAGTTCGAGCAGCACATAGTTCGTGACGTCAACCACCGCATCGATGGAGCGAATACCGCAGCGACGCAGTTTCTCTTTCATCCACAGCGGCGTCGGCGCGTTAACATTGATACCTTTTACCACCCGGCCCAGATAGCGTGGACACGCATCAGCGGCCTCTACTGTAATCGGCAGCGTATCGCTGATGGTTGCCGTAACCGGCGCCATTTCAGGCTCCTGGAGCGGCGCTTTGTTCAGTACCGCCACATCACGCGCAACGCCGATGATACCTAAGCAATCCGCACGGTTCGGCGTGACGCTAATTTCGATGGTATTGTCGTCAAACTTCAGGTATTCACGGATATCGGTACCCAGCGGCGCATCCGCCGGCAGTTCGATAATGCCGCTGTGATCGTCGGAAATCCCCAGTTCGGAGAAGGAGCACAGCATCCCTTCAGACGGTTCGCCGCGCAGTTTCGCCGCTTTAATTTTGAAATCGCCCGGCAGAATAGCGCCAATGGTGGCCACCGCTACTTTCAGCCCCTGACGACAGTTTGGCGCGCCGCAGACGATATCCAACAGGCGTTCTCCGCCAACGTTGACTTTCGTTACACGCAATTTGTCAGCGTTCGGATGCTGGGCGCACTCAACCACTTCCCCAACCACAACGCCATTGAAGCTTCCCGCGACCGGCTCAACGCCGTCTACTTCCAGGCCAGCCATCGTAATCTGGTTAGCCAACGCATCGCTATCAATTGCCGGGTTAACCCACTCGCGTAACCACAGTTCGCTGAATTTCATTGTTTTATCCTGCCTTTATTTAAACTGTTTAAGGAAACGCAGATCGTTTTCGAAGAATGAACGCAGGTCGGTGACGCCGTAACGCAACATGGTCAGACGTTCCATCCCCATACCAAAAGCGAAGCCAGAATAGATTTCCGGATCGATACCGACATTACGCAGCACATTCGGATGCACCATCCCGCAGCCCAGCACTTCCAGCCATTTGCCGTTTTTCCCCATCACATCCACTTCCGCAGAAGGTTCGGTGAACGGAAAATAAGAAGGACGGAAGCGAATCTGCAGATCCTCCTCAAAGAAATTACGCAGGAAGTCGTGCAGCGTACCTTTGAGGTTGGTGAAGCTGATGTTGGTATCAACAATCAGACCTTCCATCTGATGGAACATCGGAGTATGCGTCTGGTCGTAGTCATTACGGTATACACGGCCCGGCGCAATAATACGGATCGGCGGTTGCTGCGCTTTCATCGTCCGGATCTGGACGCCAGACGTCTGGGTCCGCAGCAGACGGGTCGCGTCAAACCAGAAGGTATCATGATCGGCGCGGGCCGGATGATGACCCGGAATGTTTAACGCATCGAAGTTATGGTAGTCATCTTCGATTTCCGGGCCAGTCGCCACGGTAAAACCAAGCTCGCCGAAGAAACTTTCAATACGGTCAATGGTACGAGTGACCGGATGCAGACCGCCGTTCTCAATACGGCGCCCCGGCAGGGAGATATCGATGGTTTCAGCGGCCAGACGGGCGTTAAGCGCTGCGCTTTCCAGCTCGGCTTTACGCGCGTTAAGAGCCTGTTGTACCTGCTCTTTCGCGGCGTTAATGACTGCCCCGGCTGCCGGACGCTCTTCCGGCGGCAGATCGCGTAGGGTCGTCATCTGAAGGGTTAAATGCCCTTTCTTGCCCAAATATTCGACGCGTACATTGTCTAACGCGGCAACATCTGACGCCTGGTTAATGGCGGCCGCTGCATTGGCAACCAGCTCTGCGAGATGTGACATGGTTTTCCTCATTGTGTCGGTGAAGACACCGGTTCATTGGACGTAATCTCTCGATTTCAGATACAAAAAAAGCCTCCATCAGGAGGCTTTTTTGCGCTGTTTTTCGTTTCGTTTTTCACGCGCTAGCCTCCTGGGATCAGGTGCTAAAGTAAAAAAAGAAACGGAAAATAGCAGCGTTCATGCTTGCGTTACCTTATGTGGTAAAACCGAATATCCTTTATTGAAAAGGGTTACAGGTCAATTGTCAACTCACTGAACAGTAAATAAAAGAGAGGGAGCCAGGCTCCCTCTTTTCACTGGCTTATGCCAGAGCTGCTTTCGCTTTTTCAACCAGCGCGGTGAACGCGACTTTGTCGAATACGGCGATATCAGCCAGGATCTTACGGTCGATTTCAACAGAGGCTTTTTTCAGGCCGTTGATGAATTTGCTGTAAGAAATACCGTTCTGACGTGCTGCTGCGTTGATACGCGCAATCCACAGTTGACGGAACTGACGCTTACGTTGACGACGGTCACGGTAAGCATACTGACCAGCTTTGATAACTGCCTGGAAGGCAACGCGGTATACGCGAGAACGCGCACCGTAGTAGCCTTTGGCTTGTTTCAAAATTTTCTTGTGACGTGCGCGTGCAATTACACCACGTTTTACGCGAGCCATATGTGCTCTCCTGTATCTATTCTAATTAAAAAGTTAAAAACGTTAACGGCTTATGCGTACGGCAGGCACGCGATAACCAGGCCCAGATCGCCTTTAGAAACCATGGCTTTCGGACGCAGGTGACGTTTACGTTTAGTCGCTTTTTTGGTCAGAATGTGACGCAGGTTAGCGTGCTTGTGCTTAAAACCACCTTTACCGGTTTTTTTGAAGCGCTTAGCAGCACCGCGTACGGTCTTAATTTTTGGCATTTTAATAACTTCCACTTCGCATTGTTAATAAACGAAACATAGGCGAACAAAACCTGTGAAGCCCGAAGGCTTCACAGAATTGTTACTTGAAGGCCTTACTGTTTCTTCTTAGGAGCAAGCACCATGATCATCTGACGGCCTTCGATCTTCGTTGGGAAGGATTCGACCACTGCCAGTTCTTGCAAATCGTCTTTCACGCGATTAAGCACTTCCATACCGATTTGCTGGTGGGCCATTTCACGACCGCGGAAACGCAGCGTGATTTTGGCCTTATCGCCCTCTTCGAGAAAGCGAATCAGGCTGCGGAGTTTTACCTGATAGTCGCCTTCATCTGTCCCAGGACGGAATTTAATTTCCTTCACCTGGATAACTTTTTGCTTTTTCTTCTGTTCCTTAGAAGACTTACTCTTTTCATAGAGGAATTTGCCGTAATCCATTATACGACAAACCGGCGGCTCGGCGTTAGGGCTGATTTCGACTAAGTCTACTCCGGCTTCTTCAGCTTTTTCCAGAGCTTCTCTCAGACTCACAATACCAAGCTGCTCGCCTTCCAGACCTGTTAAGCGAACTTCTTGCGCGCGAATTTCGCTATTAATACGATTCGGACGCGCCGTTTGAACTCGTTTTCCGCCTTTAATACTTTATTCCTCCAGTTGTTGAAGACTGCGGCTGCGAATCTCTTGTTGCAGCTTCTCAATCACGTCATTTACGTCCAGACTGCCCAAGTCTTTACCGCGGCGGGTGCGAACGGCAACTTTGCCTGCTTCCACCTCTTTATCACCACAGACCAACATATAAGGGACACGACGTAAAGTGTGCTCGCGGATTTTAAAGCCAATCTTCTCATTTCTCAAGTCTGCTTTTACACGAATGCCCGCATTTTGTAGTTTCTGCGTCAATTCGTTAACGTATTCAGACTGCGAATCGGTAATATTCATCACGACTACCTGAACAGGCGCGAGCCATGTCGGGAAGAAACCAGCGAACTCTTCGGTCAGGATACCGATGAAGCGTTCCATCGACCCAAGAATCGCACGGTGAATCATTACCGGCACCTTACGCTCGTTGTCTTCGCCTACATAGGAGGCGCTCAGACGAGACGGTAAGGAGAAGTCCAGCTGTACTGTACCGCACTGCCATGCACGATCGAGGCAGTCATATAAGGTAAATTCAATTTTCGGACCGTAGAATGCGCCTTCACCCAGTTGATACTCAAACGGGATATTATTTTCTTCCAGCGCAACCGCCAGATCCGCCTCAGCACGATCCCACATCTCATCGCTGCCGATACGCTTGTCAGGACGAGTGGAAAGCTTGACGACGATCTTCTCGAAGCCAAAGGTGCTGTACATATCGTAGACCATACGAATACAAGCGTTAACTTCATCGCGGATCTGCTCTTCGGTGCAGAAGATATGCGCATCATCCTGCGTAAAGCCGCGTACGCGCATCAGACCATGCAGCGCGCCTGATGGCTCGTTACGGTGGCAGCTACCGAATTCCGCCATACGCAGCGGCAAATCACGATAGGATTTCAGACCCTGGTTAAAGATCTGAACGTGGCCCGGGCAGTTCATCGGCTTGATGCAATATTCGCGGTTTTCTGAGGATGTGGTGAACATCGCATCTTTATAGTTGTCCCAGTGCCCGGTTTTTTCCCACAGCACACGGTCCATCATGAACGGGCCTTTAACTTCTTGATACTGGTATTCTTTGAGTTTAGAACGAACAAAGACCTCCAGCTCGCGGAAGATAGTCCAGCCGTCGTTATGCCAGAACACCATGCCCGGCGCTTCTTCCTGCATATGATACAGGTCGAGCTGCTTACCAATTTTACGATGGTCGCGTTTTGCGGCCTCTTCCAGGCGCTGCAGATAAGCGTTCAGAGCTTTTTTATCTGCCCATGCCGTACCGTAAATACGCTGCAGCATCTTATTATTGCTGTCACCGCGCCAGTATGCGCCGGCAGTTTTCATCAGTTTAAAGTGATGGCAGAAACGCATATTCGGCACGTGCGGACCACGACACATGTCGACATATTCTTCATGATGGTACAAGCCTGGCTTGTCATCATGAGCAATGTTTTCATCAAGAATGGAAACTTTGTAGCTTTCACCACGCTTCACGAAGGTTTCACGCGCTTCGTGCCAGCTGACTTTCTTCTTGATAACGTCGTAATTTTTCTCGGCGAGCTCATGCATCCGCTTTTCGAGCGCTTCGACATCTTCCTGAGTTAGCGTGCGGTCAAGATCAACGTCATAGTAAAAACCGTTGTCGACAACCGGGCCGATCGCCATTTTCGTGTGCGGCCAAAGTTGCTTGATAGCGTGACCTAACAGATGCGCGCAAGAGTGACGAATGATCTCCAGACCCTCTTCATCTTTTGCGGTGATGATGGAAAGCGTCGCATCATTTTCAATCAGATCGGAAGCATCAACCAGCTCGCCATTCACACGGCCCGCAATGGTGGCTTTCGCCAGGCCAGGACCAATGTCCAGAGCAACATCCATCGGGCTTACAGGATGGTCATAATGGCGTTGGCTGCCATCAGGAAGAGTAATAACAGGCATGTAATATCCTTATTTGCAGTGGTGACCCATACGCAAGATCACATACAAAGAGAAAATGAATTTATTGACAGTGAGTTGTGTATCCATCTAGCCAACCATTGCTAAATTGGCGCACAACCTTCGACACAGACGAAAATCGCTATTTTCGTCCGGCATGACGATGGTAACACTAAAAAAAGGGAGATTGCATCACTCTGTAGCAAATCAAGGCCCTTGACAGAGTTTCTCCGTTATCTTTCCACGCGCTGTATAGCGCTTCTCATCGACAACCTAACCTCTGCGCCAGACTCCCCTTTGTTGTTTTCACCTCGCTGGCTACCGCTTCAGGCAAGGCAGACCACAGCGTCAGCACTGGCTTCGTTTTATGTTCGATAGCCTCCACGGTAACCTGATAGTCGCAAAAATTCGCCGAACGGGGCGTATTCTGATCCATAATAAACGCAGCGTAATTTCCTTCACTTTTTGACGGCGCCGTTCCGGTGAATAAAACCTTCCAGTACCCGCTGGGAATTTCTACCGTCGCATCTTCTGGCAATGTGGCGATATGCCGCTCAAAAAGGGGGCCGGTCACTACGTGCACTACAGATACATCAGCCTGTTTGGCAAGTTCGCGCACCCGGTTTTCCAGTGCAGCCCATGCTCCCTGGTTCAGGGCGGATTTCTGCGGCGTAATATTCGATAAATAATTTAACGACGGCCAGTCCGAAACGCCGCCCAATCCTGCCAACGGCGCCTGGTGTCCCCTGTCGACTTTTAATAGCGTATGGGCATTTTTATAGGCCGAAGGGGCCAACGTATCCGAGGGCGGTAAATCGGGGTCCTGCGCCCAGTTCCGCGGGCGACCGCTTGTCTGGCTGGTCTTTGTCACGCTATAGGCAACCCAGTTGGCAAATTTCGTGGCGCTATTATTATTGAGCGTATAGACATGGCGATAGATTGTTTGTTGACTTCCTCCTTGAGGACAGCCAACGCTACAGTTATCAGGTTGCTGAACGAGTACGTTACGATGGGGTAACTCGGGTGCCGATGTTGTATCCTGGGGAGGATACGATGTAGTACATGCGCTTAATAATACTACGGGCAGTAATTTTAGCAGATTAATGGTCTTATTCACTTTTGCTTCCTTAATAATAACTGCCCTAATAATTCAGATGGTAATAATTTGGTTATATTACCCTACCAGCCGTTAGATACTCTCATCATTAAAGACAACACTATCACGGTAAAAATTAATAACAGATAAACATCGAAGCCATCATAGAAAATGAGCTCAAAAGAACACAACGTGATATTCATATTGATACCAAAAAACATCGTATTATATGCATAATCGTGAAGCCAATAATTTCTCGCACTCAGATAGCGAATGAAAAATGGATATTCAATAATATCTGGCGCATGTTTTTCAACACCATTTTTCAACATTAAGGCAACGTATCCTCTCAATGACTCGCTGCTGGCAGGAGTTTAGTTATATTTAAAGGTTTAATAAGCACTGCGCATCATGCTGCTGTGCTTATTACTTTGTAAAAATAAGAGTATTCACTTTCATATTCAGGGGTAAAAAGTGAACAAATACAGCTATTGCGCAACGATGATTGCCGCCATACTCAGTACGACCACAATGGCCAATGCCAGTAGCCTTGCTATTTCAGTGGCGAATGATGATGCAGGTATATTTCAACCATCCTTAAATGCCCTTTATGGGCACAAGGCTGCAGACCGGGGTGATTATACTGCCGGGCTCTTTTTAGGCTACAGCCACGATCTCACTGACGCCAGTCAACTCTCTTTTCATATCGCGCAAGATATTTATTCTCCATCAGGCGCCAATAAGAGAAAGTCTGAAGCCGTCAAAGGCGACCGCGCGTTCAGCGCCTTTCTTCATACCGGACTGGAGTGGAATTCATTAGCCACCAATTGGTTACGTTATCGTTTAGGTACCGATATTGGCGTTATTGGTCCTGACGCAGGCGGTCAGGAGGTTCAGAATCGGGCGCATCGAATAATAGGCGCAGAAAAATACCCTGCCTGGCAGGATCAAATTGAAAACCGTTATGGTTACACGGCAAAAGGAATGGTGTCCCTTACGCCAGCTATTGATATTCTGGGTGTCAATGTGGGCTTCTATCCAGAAGTCTCTGCTGTCGGCGGCAATCTCTTCCAGTATTTGGGGTACGGCGCAACCGTTGCGCTGGGAAATGATAAGACCTTCAACTCTGATAATGGGTTTGGGTTACTGTCCCGCCGAGGGTTAATACACACTCAAAAAGAGGGATTGATCTATAAAGTATTTGCTGGCGTTGAGCGCAGGGAAGTTGATAAAAACTACACGTTACAGGGGAAAACGCTGCAAACAAAAATGGAAACGGTGGATATTAATAAAACCGTGGATGAATATCGCGTCGGTGCTACCATCGGCTATTCTCCCGTCGCATTCTCTCTTTCTTTAAACAAAGTCACGTCGGAATTTCGCACCGGAGACGACTATTCTTATATCAACGGCGACATCACCTTCTTCTTCTGAAGCGTCACCACGGAATAACCGGGTTACGTAATGTAACCCGGTACAATATTACATCTTATAGCCCAGCGTTACCGTAGTGCGGCGATCGGTATGTTCCGGCGCTGATTCAGGCGGCTGCGAGTTCCACGTTAAATTATACCCCACCTTTAGACCAAAATGTTCGTTAATGGCGACATTGAGGGCTGTTTCCGAATTTAGTGTGGTGTCTTCTGCGCCAAATACTGACACCCCCTGTGTAAACTTAGCATTGTCAGTTAACTGCCAGGCATAGCTGCCGGAAGCATAACCCAACGGCTGCGTTTCAGTGGTATCGTCCGTATGTTCGTCATAGCGAACCCCTGGACCGAATTCAAAACGGAAGCTGTGCACTGGACCATTAAGGAACTGCCGCCCGTAACCGGCGGTCAGTACGTCGCGCTGACGATAACCGTTGAAACGGTCTGTCAGCCAACTGGCCTGGCCAAAGGTATAATCATAATCCGTCATATTAAAACGGTTACGCGCGCCTACCGCATATTTTTCTGAAGAGCGTTCATCATTAGAGGAGGTATTGCTGGCATTGCCCCATAATGACCAGGCGGTACGTTGTCCATACCAGGTCATCGCCGTGTCAGCCGTTAAGGAAGAACTTTTAGTATTGCCTGACTGAGCAAGGTAGCCCGCATTCAGATTACCTTCAAAAGGTTTTTTCGCGGTGGAGGGATCATCCATGACAGTAAAAACGGAATCATCGGCGGCGGCATACAGAGACGCGAACACGCCACCCGCCAGCATAACTACAGCGGGTACTGCCTTCAAAAGCTTCATTTATATAGAGTCCGTACAACTAAAAAAGAGACCACGACGGTCCCGGAAACTTTCATAGGGATCAATAACAAACGCCCCTGGAAAGGTAGCGAATTATAAGAAGCCCCGAATAACATAGCAATCAATTACTATTTCATTTTTTGAATAAGAACCCTCCCGAAGCATTCATTTATTTATATAACTTTACATCGTACTTCTTTAAATAAAGATCCGGAAAATCATATTGTTAATTCCTTCACTTTCCGGGGATTAAGTGCCAGACTGAAATCAGCCTAACAGGAGGTAACGATGGTACGTATCTATACGTTGACGCTTGCGCCCTCTCTCGATAGCGCAACAATCACGCCGCAAATTTATCCCGAAGGTAAACTGCGGTGCTCCGCGCCGGTATTCGAACCCGGCGGCGGGGGTATTAATGTCGCTCGCGCTATTGCGCATCTTGGCGGCACCGCGACCGCAATTTTCCCGGCTGGCGGCGCTACCGGCGAACATCTGGTCGCACTACTGGCTGACGAAAATGTCCCCGTGTCTACCGTCGATGCGAAAGACTGGACGCGTCAGAACCTGCACGTCCACGTCGAGTCCAGCGGCGAACAGTATCGTTTTGTTATGCCCGGCGCCACGCTGGACGATGACGAATTTCGCCAGCTTGAAGAACAGGTACTGGAAATTGAATCCGGGGCAATTCTGGTTATCAGCGGCAGCCTTCCGCCCGGCGTTAAGGTCGAGAAACTCACGCAACTGATTTCCGCCGCGCAGAAGCAAGGCATTCGCTGCATTATTGATAGCTCTGGCGACGCGCTCACCGCCGCGCTGGCGCTTGGCGATATCGAACTGGTGAAACCGAACCTGAAAGAATTGAGCGCGTTGGTTAATCGCGTTCTGACGCAGCCTGATGATGTGCGTAAAGCGGCCCAGGAATTAGTGCAAAGCGGCAAGGCTCGCCGGGTAGTGGTCTCTCTGGGGCCGCAAGGGGCGCTGGGCATAGACAGTGAGAATTGCATCCAGGTTGTTCCTCCCCCGGTGAAAAGTCAAAGTACTGTCGGCGCAGGCGACAGTATGGTGGGCGCGATGACGTTAAAACTGGCGCAAGACGCGTCGCTGGAAGAGATGGTGCGCTTCGGTGTGGCGGCAGGCAGCGCCGCTACGCTCAATCAAGGTACGCGTCTGTGTTCTCGTGACGATACCCAAAAAATATATGCCTATCTTTCCGCGCAATAATCGTTTCCCCCTCGGCGAGGGGGATACCGGAAAATCGGTTAACGGGCGGCGCATCCGCCGCTGTTAAAAACACAGTTGCTCCCAACGAGGTGAACGATGGCCAGTGGCGATATTACCCGTTATGTTATTACCGTAACCTTCCATGAAGATTCCCTGACCGAGATTAACGAACTCAATAATCATCTGACGCGCAGCGGTTTTTTGCTGACATTAACGGACGATGAAGGGAATGTGCATGAGCTCGGCACCAATACGTTTGGCTTTGTTAGCGCTCAGAGCGCTGATGAAATCAAAGCGCTTGTCGCCGGACTTGCGAAAAGCGCGTTAGATAAGGATGTCGACATTACCGTGGCGACCTGGGAGGCGTGGAGTAAAAACGCACAATAAGTGCCATTCCCGCCGCGGCGCGTCCGTGATGTGCGTTAGTTCGTATTTTTTAACCGCATTTTTGCGCTAACCTTATGATCTGGCAGACAACGTGGGGAGAGACATTATGTGGCAAGCTATCAGTCGTCTTTTAAGCGAGCAAGTCGGTGAAGGCGAAATCGAACTGCGTAATGAACTGCCAGGCGGAGAAGTTCATGCCGCATGGCATTTACGTTATGCAGGCCATGATTTTTTCGTGAAGTGCGATGAACGAGAAATGCTTCGCGGTTTTACCGCTGAAGCCGATCAGCTGGAGCTGCTCTCCCGCAGTAAAACCGTTGTTGTGCCTAAGGTATGGGCGGTAGGTTCGGATCGGGATTACAGCTTTTTAGTCATGGACTACCTCTCGCCCCGCCCGCTGGATGCTCATAATGCGTTTATTCTTGGACAACAGCTGGCGCGCCTGCACCAATGGAGCGATCAACCTCAATTCGGCCTCGATTTTGACAACGCGCTCTCTACCACGCCGCAGCCGAATACCTGGCAACGCCGTTGGTCGACTTTTTTCGCCGAACAGCGCATTGGCTGGCAACTTGAACTCGCTGCGGAAAAAGGCATTACCTTTGGTAATATTGACGCCATTGTTGAACATGTTCAGCAACGTCTGGCGTCGCATCAACCGCAGCCTTCTCTTTTGCATGGCGATCTATGGTCGGCGAACTGCGCGCTTGGCCCTGACGGCCCCTATATCTTCGATCCAGCCTGCTATTGGGGTGACAGAGAATGCGATCTGGCGATGCTGCCACTGCATACCGATCAGCCACCGCAGATTTATGACGGCTATCAGTCCGTTTCGCCGCTACCGCTGGATTTTCTCGACAGGCAGCCGATTTACCAGCTCTACACCCTGCTTAATCGGGCAAGGCTGTTTGGCGGTCAGCACCTGGCTACTGCGCAAAAAGCAATGGATCGGCTGCTTGCAGTATAGGTACAGCCCATGCCGGATACGGGCTATCCGGCATTTTTCAGTTTACATGAAGCCTAACAAGGAAAAGAAAAAGTAGCCGAGCACGATAATAATGACCGGCAAAATATAGAGCGGGAAAAACTGTAAAAAGATGGTATGGTGCGGCACCACGATACGTGACTCTATCTGCTCACGCGTTAGTCCTTCCGCGCCTTTTGCTTTTTCCAGGATCAACTGATCTTCCACGCCTTCACGTAAAAAACGTGACTGGCGGCTCATTCTGGCGCCGGAATCCTGCATCGCCAGCCCGACAAAAATCAGAATAAAAATGAGCCAGAAACCGATATTCAGGCTTCCCTGAAAATTCGGCGTCGGCGAGTTGTACCAAAAAACATTCAGAAACGGCGTATTCACGCGCATCATGTCTATCATTACGTGGGTAAAATCCAGCATTACCGCATTTATCCCCTCCTGCTTTTCACTGTGCGCATACATAAATTTAAGGACTGAGATGAGCGTGGAAAGCAGTGCCGGAATAAAAATAACCCACCCAACAACTCTTTTTAGGATTGCAATGCGTCCAGCTTGTTGATACGTCATGAGTTCCCCTTGATAAAGACGCGTCGTTTTGGCCTAAGTCTACCTGTTGATTCCCGTTTTCGCCTGATCTTTAAGGGCGATATACTAAGAACATGGTCATAATGAACGCTTAATTCGTTATTTTTTAATCTCAACAGGAGAGGTTGTGATGTCAACCCCACGTCAAATTCTTGCTGCAATTTTCGATATGGATGGACTACTGATCGATTCCGAACCGCTCTGGGATCGCGCTGAACTGGACGTGATGGCAAGTTTAGGCGTAGATATTACTCGGCGCCATGAGTTACCAGACACGCTTGGGCTACGCATTGATATGGTTGTCGATCTCTGGTTTGCGCAGCAACCGTGGAGCGGCCCCGATCGCCAGGAAGTGACAAACCGTGTTATTGCCCGCGCGATTACGCTTATCGAAGAGACGCGCCCTCTTTTACCGGGTGTGCGCGAGGCCGTGGCGCTGTGTAAAGCGCAGGGGCTATTAGTGGGGCTTGCCTCGGCATCGCCGCTGCATATGCTGGAAAAAGTGCTCACCATGTTTGAGCTGCGCGACAGTTTTGACGCGCTGGCCTCTGCGGAAAAATTGCCCTACAGCAAACCGCATCCGCAGGTCTATCTGGATTGTGCGGCCAAATTAGGCGTTGATCCATTAACCTGCGTGGCGCTGGAGGATTCGGTGAATGGTCTAATCGCGGCAAAGGCGGCGCGAATGCGCGCCATTGTGGTGCCAGCAGAAGAAAACCAGCATGATCCGCGCTTTGCGCTGGCGAATGTCAAACTTAACTCACTGACAGAGCTGACGGCGGCGCATCTACTCGGTTAAGATGTTTCCGAAACAAAGTCAACGGGCAATTAGCCGCTGAGCCAGACGGCAAGCGGCTTTGACAGAGACAAAGAGTTACAACGTCACCACTTCCGCCTACTGTATAAAAACCCTATACTGTATGAATTGACAGTTTAATGGGTTTTATCATGACGGCGGAAGGACATCTTCTTTTTTCTATAGCCAGCGCGGTTTTCGCCAAGAATGCCGAGTTAACGCCCGTCCTTGCACACGGCGACTGGTGGCATATTATTCCTTCGGCTATTTTGACCTGTCTGCTGCCGGATATCGACCACCCCAAATCTTTTCTTGGTCAGCGCCTGAAATGGGTATCGAAACCGATCGCCCGCGCGTTCGGTCACCGGGGGTTTACCCATAGTCTGCTGGCGGTCTTTGCCCTACTGGCGACCTTTTATCTCAAGGTACCGGATACGTGGATTATCCCGGCGGATGCGCTGCAAGGCATGGTACTCGGCTATTTAAGCCATATCGTCGCGGATATGCTCACCCCCGCAGGCGTTCCCTTACTGTGGCCGTGCCGCTGGCGTTTCCGCCTGCCTATTCTGGCGCCGCGCAAAGGCAATCAACTGGAGCGATTTTTATGTATGGCGTTGTTTGCCTGGGCGGTGTGGATGCCGCAATCCATGCCGGAAAACAACGTCATACGCTGGTCTTCGCAGATGATCACTATCCTGCAAATGCAGTTCAATCGTTTTATAAATCACCAGATTGATTAGTAAATCAACGCCAAAGTCATTTTTGGCATAAACCATTCCATTTGAATATAAGAGCCAGCTCACAGTTCTGCTAATCTTGCGCGAACAGAATCGCTAAAACACAGCGCTTCATAATAAAAAAATCAGGAGAACGGGGATGAATTTTCCATTAATTGCGAACATTGCGGTGTTCGTCATTCTGCTGTTTGTACTGGCGCAGGCCCGTCATAAACAGTGGAGTCTGGCTAAAAAAGTGCTTGTCGGCCTTGTGATGGGCGTGGTCTTTGGTCTGGCCCTGCACACCATTTATGGCGCTGACAGTCAGGTGTTAAAAGACTCCATTCAGTGGTTCAATATTGTCGGCAACGGCTATGTGCAATTGCTACAAATGATTGTGATGCCGCTGGTATTCGCCTCTATTTTAAGCGCCGTGGCACGACTGCATAACGCCTCTCAATTGGGGAAAATCAGTTTTCTGACTATCGGCACGCTGCTGTTTACTACCCTTATCGCAGCGCTGGTGGGCGTGCTGGTCACCAATCTGTTCGGACTGACGGCGGAAGGTCTGGTTCAGGGCGGCGCGGAAACCGCGCGTCTGAATGCCATTGAGACGAGCTATGTCGGCAAAGTGGCCGATCTCAGCGTGCCGCAACTGGTGCTGTCTTTTGTACCGAAAAATCCATTTGCGGATCTGACTGGCGCAAATCCTACGTCTATTATCAGCGTGGTGATTTTCGCCGCATTCCTGGGCGTGGCCGCGCTTAAACTGCTGAAAGATGATGCGCCAAAAGGCGAGCGTGTGCTTGTTGCTATCGATACCCTGCAAAGCTGGGTGATGAAGCTGGTGCGTCTGGTGATGCAACTTACGCCTTACGGCGTACTGGCGCTGATGACGAAAGTGGTTGCCGGCTCCAATCTGCAGGACATTATTAAGCTTGGAAGCTTCGTGGTAGCGTCATATCTTGGTCTGGCGATAATGTTTGTGGTTCACGGCATACTATTGGGCGTGAACGGGATTAGCCCGCTGAAATATTTCCGCAAGGTGTGGCCGGTGCTGACATTTGCCTTTACCAGCCGCTCCAGCGCCGCCTCCATTCCACTTAATGTGGAAGCGCAAACCCGCCGCCTGGGCGTGCCGGAGTCCATCGCCAGCTTTGCTGCCTCTTTTGGCGCGACCATCGGCCAAAACGGTTGTGCCGGTCTTTATCCTGCGATGTTGGCGGTAATGGTTGCGCCGACGGTCGGCATCAACCCCTTAGACCCCGTATGGATAGCCACGCTGGTGGGTATCGTTACCGTAAGTTCGGCGGGTGTTGCCGGCGTTGGCGGCGGCGCGACCTTCGCCGCGCTGATTGTGCTGCCTGCCATGGGCTTACCGGTCACGCTGGTCGCGCTGTTAATCTCCGTCGAACCGTTGATTGATATGGGCCGTACCGCACTGAACGTGAGCGGCTCAATGACCGCGGGTACGCTGACCAGCCAGTGGCTGAAGCAGACCGATAAAACCATTCTCGATAGCGAAGAAGACGCTGAACTGGCGCATCGATAATACATTATCGGGCGTTCACATCGTCTGAGACACGACGATCGGCAACTCAAAATGTCTGTCACTAAAAACGCCGGTCTCCAGTACCGGCGTTTTGTTTTTTCTTAGTCAGCGATTTCGTTTTCCTGGCGAACCTGATTCGCCCAACGTTGCGCCGATTCTGGCACGCTAAAGGCGGGCGACCGTTGAAATGACTCCCCCGTCAGAACAAAGGCAACATATTTACCGCGCAGTATCCAGACGTCGCGAAACGTATCCATTTTTATCGCATGTTCCGGCGGCGCGGGTTCAACACGCGGAATATAGCTAATAATCTGGCGATTTTGCTGGCGAAGAGGTTTCATCATTAATGCTTCACTAAAAGAGGCTAAGGCTAAAAATCAGAAAAACACTATTTTAGCCGATCTTCGCCCCCGACGTCCTGTTCCGCGCGTGCGATTTCCCCGTTATACCCTGTCTGCCGTTCCGCTCTCCCCCGGCATAATTGCTGAAATGTTCTATAGTTAGAGTGATTTTGACTACTACCACGCCCATTTCAGTGATGAAAGCAGGAGACGAGTTCAATGTCGCATAATGAGAAATCCCCCCATCAGTCCCCCGTGCATGATACCCGTGAATCACAGCCCGGCCTGGACTCCCTGGCGCCGTCAGACGGTTCACATCGCCCCACGCCAGAACCGACGCCGCCGGGCGCGCAACCGACGGCCCCCGGCAGCTTAAAAGCGCCCGAGACCGCGAATGATAAGCTCACCGCCCTCGACGCCTTTCGTAAAGGCAGCGAAAATTATGCGCTGACCACCAATCAGGGCGTGCGCATCGCCGACGATCAAAATTCTCTTCGCGCCGGCAGCCGCGGCCCTACGCTGTTGGAAGATTTTATCCTGCGCGAAAAAATTACCCACTTTGACCATGAGCGTATCCCGGAGAGGATCGTTCACGCCCGCGGATCTGCAGCGCACGGCTATTTCCAGCCATATAAAGACCTGAGCGACATCACGAAAGCCGCGTTTCTGTGCGATCCACAGAAAATTACCCCGGTCTTTGTTCGCTTTTCGACAGTACAGGGCGGCGCGGGGTCTGCTGATACCGTACGTGATATCCGCGGTTTTGCGACCAAATTTTATACCGAAGAGGGAATTTTCGATCTCGTCGGTAATAACACGCCGATCTTTTTTATCCAGGATGCGCATAAGTTTCCGGATTTTGTGCACGCCGTTAAGCCCGAACCACATTGGGCCATTCCGCAAGGACAGAGCGCGCACGACACCTTCTGGGACTATGTTTCCTTACAGCCTGAGACGCTGCACAACGTCATGTGGGCAATGTCGGATCGCGGCATTCCACGCAGTTATCGGACGATGGAAGGGTTCGGCATTCACACCTTCCGTCTGATCAATGCGCAAGGGAAAGCGACCTTTGTCCGTTTCCACTGGAAACCGTTGGCGGGTAAAGCCTCGCTGGTATGGGATGAGTCACAAAAACTGACCGGTCGCGATCCGGATTTTCACCGCCGGGATCTGTGGGAGGCCATCGAAGCGGGCGATTTCCCGGAATACGAGCTGGGCCTACAACTCATTGCCGAAGAGGATGAATTTAAATTCGATTTTGATCTGCTCGATCCGACCAAACTGATTCCGGAAGAGTTGGTGCCAGTACAACGCGTCGGCAAAATGGTGTTAAACCGTAATCCGGATAACTTTTTCGCTGAAAACGAACAGGCGGCATTTCATCCAGGGCATATTGTTCCCGGCATTGATTTTACCAACGATCCGCTGTTACAGGGGCGTCTGTTCTCTTATACCGACACGCAAATCAGTCGTCTGGGCGGGCCAAACTTCCACGAAATTCCGATTAACCGCCCTACCTGCCCCTACCATAACTTCCAGCGTGACGGTATGCACCGGATGGATATCGACACCAATCCGGCGAACTATGAACCAAACTCCATTAATGACAACTGGCCACGCGAAACGCCGCCAGCGCCAAAACGCGGCGGCTTCGAATCATACCAGGAACGCGTGGATGGCAATAAAATCCGCGAACGCAGCCCCTCTTTCGGTGAATATTACTCGCATCCTCGCCTGTTCTGGCTCAGTCAGACGCCGATAGAACAGCAGCATATTATTGACGCGTTCAGCTTTGAACTGGGTAAAGTCGCCCGCGCGTATATTCGGGAGCGGGTGGTCGATCAGTTAGCGCATATTGATGTCACGCTGGCTCAGGGCGTCGCGCATAATCTCGGTTTTGCACTCACCCATGAGCAAACGCAAATTGCCCCGCCTCCTGATGTCAACGGTCTGAAAAAAGATCCGGCGCTCAGCCTGTATGCGGTGCCGGACGGCGATGTTAAAGGCCGAGTGGTCGCTATTCTGCTGAACGACAAGGTTAACGCCGCCGAACTGTTGACCATTTTGCAGGCTTTAAAAGCCAAAGGCGTCCACGCAAAACTGCTCTATTCACGGATGGGTGAAGTAACGGCTGATGACGGTTCAACATTAACTATTGCGGCAACCTTTGCCGGCGCGCCGTCGCTAACGGTCGATGCGGTAATAGTACCGTGCGGCAATATTGCCGATATCGAGAGTTGCGGCGATGCTCGTTACTACCTTCTGGAAGCCTACAAACATCTGAAGCCCATCGCACTGGCAGGCGACGCCCGACGGTTTAAGGCGCTTTTAAACATTGATAGCCAGGGGGAAGAAGGACTTGTTGAGGCAGATAACGTTGACCACCACTTTATGGACACTCTGCTGACGCTGATGGCGGCACACCGTGTCTGGTCGCGTGCGGGGAAAATTAACGCGATTCCTGCATAAACGACAAAAAATGCGGCGCATTCTTGCGCCGCAAACTCAGGAGCTAAATATCAAGAAAACTGCCAGGACGATATCCACGTTCCGCAATCGCTGCCTTGAGTGACGCAGACGTCAACACCTCCAGTTCAGTTAAGCGGGGGTAACAATAGGCGCTCTGGCGAATAATGTTGTCCACAAACGCCGGATGACACATCACCTCCAGAGAGGCTTCTCCTCGATGCGCCGAGGCATCCAGAATGCGTAAAAAGCACGCTTCGGTGATCTCCTCGCCGTAAAATTCACTACTAAATCCTTGAGTGCTGCGCAAATCCGACGGCAGATCGTCTGCGTTCAACACCGTCTGGCGGTCAATACGTAACGCAATCCCGCGCTGCGCCGCAAAGCGGGCGACGATGGGGAAAATTTGCGGGAACATATGCACATGATGGTGACTGTCGAGATGCGTTGGCTCGCGGCCAAATACGTCGATGAAACGCTGATACTGACACGCCAGTTCATGCGCAATTTCATCCAGCGGAAGCGTATCCTCCTCCGCCATTTGCCAGATCCATTTCCCCAACAGGCCGTCTCGCGTCAGGCCCGGCATCTCTGACACCGGTTTGCCTAACGTCAAAACAAAATGCATTCCCACCCCAAGCGCAGGCAGCTCGCGGCTAAGCTGCGCCGCATGGTCAATAGCCTCGCCATTGACCAGCGCCGTCGTGGAGGTCACAACGCCGTTGCGATATGCTTCAACAATGCCGTAATTTTGCCCTTTACTCAGGCCAAAATCATCGGCATTCACAATCAACACGCGTTCCATAGCCTACCTCTGTCAGTGGTGCTTACCTTTAAGCGCTTCGATGCAAGCGGCAAAATTAGGCAGCCATTTTTCATGCGCCAGAATGAGCTCACGCGCCAGGACTTCTGCGTCGCGGTCGGAATGCACCAGCGGACTCAGGTTAAGCGCCAGCAGCACATCATTAAAGTTTCCGCTCAGCGCCGCATTGCTGGCCGCGACCTCAAATCCTTTAATCGTGTGGATAAGCCCCAGCACTTTTTCGTCAAAACGGGTGATACGCGGGTGCGGCGTCGCGCCATTGCGTCCCAGAATGCAGGTCATTTCCACCGCCCAGTCCGCCGGGATATTCTCGACATGCCCATGATGTGGAATATTAACGTAATGCTCAGTCTGCTTGTCATTATAAATAGCGTTAATGACTTCACAAGCGGCATCGGAATAATAAGCGCCGCCGCGTTGCTCAAGCTCTTTCGGCTTCACGTTTAGCTCAGGATTTTTGTACAAGTCGAAGAGTTGTTTCTCCACTTTCTGTACGACCTGAGCGCGCGCGCCGCCTTTGTAATATTCGCCCATTTCAATCGCCAACATCTCTTTTTGCTTGAAGTAATACAACAAATAAGAGCACGGCAGCATGTTCAGCGAGCGAATCAATCCTTCACTAAACGGCAGATCAAAGATATTTTTTACGGTTGACGCTTTCAACTGACCGGACGCCACGCCATCCAGTAATTCTGCGAACCGTGAGGTGCCATTCACCAGCACATCTTTAATAAAGACCATATGGTTTAGACCAAACAGGTCAATGGAAAGATCGTCATTCTCATTCAGCGCCAGCACGTCATGAATAAACATTTTCATGCCGACAGGAATATTACATACGCCGATGAATTTTTTAAAGTTGGTATGACGATAAACCGCTTCCGTCACCATCCCCGCCGGGTTAGTAAAGTTAATGACCCACGCATTCGGACATAATTCTTCAACATCCTTAATGATGTCAAAAATAACCGGAATGGTACGCAACCCTTTAAATAAACCGCCAGCGCCGTTGGTTTCTTGCCCCAGATAGCCGTGGCTAAGCGGGATACGCTCGTCCAGCTCACGGGCTTTGAGTTGACCAACGCGTAGCTGGGTAGTGACAAAATTAGCGTCTTTCAGCGCTTCCCGGCGATCCAGCGTTTTATACAATTTTAGCGGAACGCCTGCTTTATCAATCATTCGCTGGCAGAGATCATAAATAATGCCCAGCTTCTCTTTCCCGTCTTCAACATCAACCAGCCATAATTCGGTGACAGGTAATTCATGGTAGCGCTTAATAAAGCCTTCAAGTAATTCAGGGGTGTAGCTGCTCCCGCCACCAATAGTGACGACTTTTAATTTCTGGCTCATAATATCTCCCTTCAGTGTATGACACTGATATGTATTACGCTATGCCCGCTCGTAAGAAATAGCGTGACGTTCCCCGCGCTATTGGGGCAAGCGTGAAATGTAATTAATCGAGCAATGCAAACCGTTACTCATTAATTTCCGTCAATCGCTTCCGATAACTATTCGGCGTAAATGAGGTCATCTTCTTAAACGTTTTAATAAACAGACTTGGACTGCTATACCCGGCTTCATAAGCAATATCCGTAACCGAATAGTTGGTCATTTCCAACTGTTTCTTGGCAAAATTAATGCGAATCTCATTAATGATTTGCATCGGCGTTTTGCTGTAATAACGTCGGGTGGCGCGCGTCAGATACTCCTGGGATTTTGCCGACAGGCGCACCATATTTTCCAGCGCATGTTCGCCAAACTGCGTTTTATCATGCATTATCTCTACGGTTGCTTTCAGCCATTGTGGAATATCATCATAAACCTGCTCTTCGCGGTAATGACGTAAGCGGTTTATAATATAAAATGTCACCACTTCGATAAATTCGTCGAGCCCATTGCCGCGAAAATTCAACGACGCAATCACCGTTTCAATATAGGTAAGGAAGGTGCTATTCGCCCTATATACCTGCGATGCCACAAAACAAAACGGCAGTAACGGAAGATAATGCTGTTCAAAAAAACGTTTACTAATTCCTACGTTCAGAATACGCGTTGCGCCAAACTCATAGAAACTTTGGTGATTCGACCCCACCGGGATAAAAACAAAATCTCCACGTTCCAGCAGCACACGCTTCCCGTTGATCTCCTGGTAATAACGTCCGGTTAATACCAGGGTAAATTCATAGTAGTCGTGCTGATGCAGCCCGGTGACGCTTTCCGTCTTGTTATAGATAAACACATGGAAATTTTTGCCATTGAAGAGCTGCTGCTCATAAACCGTTTTGATTTCCGTTGCGTTAACCTGTAGCTGCATCATCCGCCCCCTGTTATTTCAGTTTCTCATGGAGCTCAATCAACTCGGCGATCAGTTCACGAGCCAGCATTGATGTCATCAAATGATCCTGAGCGTGAACCAGGACCAGACTGACTTTCATTTTGCCTTCGCCCTGATCGCCTTCGATGAGTTTTGTCTGCACAAGATGCGCTTCATTGAGCGCTATGCGCGACTGGTCCATCATCGCTTTCGCCGCCTCAAAATCGCCTTCTTTCGCTTTTCTGAGCGCGCCATATGCCAGGCTGCGCGCCTGACCAGAATTGATGATAAGCCCCATAACGACTTCTTCGAGTTCCTCAGCCGCTGTCTGGTTATCTACAACATTTTCAAGATCAAACATAGTCTTTCCTCTGATTCAGCCCGGCATGGCATCCCATGCCGACGCGGAGTTTAGAATTTCAGTGCGTTAGCGATATCTTCTTCGCTTTCTTCCTGCTCGATGGCGTTCTGCGCTTTGTTAGCCACCACCACGAAGGGGAGATAAATCAGGGTAGCGACCGCCAGGTTAAATAGCGCAACCAGTAATGCGGCGACGCTGCCGTTGGTGTTAAAGAACGCCCCCAACCCGGTTGGCATGGTCCACGGCGCAATATTGGTAATCGGCGGAATAATACCCAAATAGTAAGCCACCAGCGTAATCGCCGCCAGAATCGGCTGAACCAGAATGAAGGGGATAAACATCACCGGGTTCATAATAATCGGCAGGCCAAACAGGATGGGTTCGTTAATCTGGAAGATACCTGACGGCAGCGCCAGTTTTGCCACCTGGCGATAGTCCGCGCGACGGGATGCCAGGAAGATAGCGATGATCAGACCCAGCGTTGCGCCGCTGCCACCGAGGAAGATATAAGAATCCAGCATCGGTTTCGCCCAGATATGGAACGTTTTACCGGCTTCCAGCGCCGCATCGACGGAGCCATACTGCTGGTAAATAGAGATGTTTTCCAGCGCCCAGGGCGTCATGATGCCGCTGTCCAGCGCGGTCAGCGCCAGCGAACCATGAATACCAAAGAACCACAGCAGCGGTACAAAAATGACATATGCCCACCCTACCACGCTACCCAGCGATGCCAGCGGCGTAGAGATAGTGTCCATAATAATCTGATGGAAGTTAGAACCGTAATTAGACAGCGCCCAGGCAATAATCCCCATAATAGAGAGAATAATAAAGCCGGGAATTAATGCTGAGAATGAACGAGACACCGAAGCCGGTACGCTGTCCGGTAGTTTAATCACCCAGTTGCGCCGGACAATAAATGTAAACATCTCCGCGACCACCAGGCCAATAATAATACCGGAGATAATATTCGCGCCGCCCAGCCAGTTAGCGCCTACGGCATAGGCCTCGCCGACACTATACGGCGTTACGGTCATAAATGCCGCCACGGAGAGCAGTCCGGCGGCCAGCGCATCAACCTTGCGCTCTTCCGCCAGCGCCATGCCGATAAAAAATGGCGCCATGAGCGACATAATGCCCAATGTGCCGTTATAGACGTTCCCGCCGATGCCTTTCAATCCATTAAGTGTTTCAATGGTTGAGGCATCAAGCCGAATGCCCATGGAATAAAAAAACGACCCCTCCCCAAAGCTCAGGAAAACGTTATTAATTAATACAAACATCGCCCCCGCAAGGGTTAATGGCATTAAACGAATAAAGCCGTTCTTGATTGCATTAACGTGTGGCTGCTTTCCTATTTTTACAGCAAAAGGAAGGAGTACCTTTTCAAGTGAAGCAATAACGTTACTCATAGAAAAATACCCTTAAATACCGCAATAAAATATTGCGGTTAGTGTATGAAATAACTCTTTGACGGGAAAAATTAAAAAATAATTAATTCGCGGCGGCTTTTTTAATTGCCGCTACCGCAGCTTTAAGCACGCCTAAGCCATCTACCTTGCCGTACAACATTGAATCAATGACTTCTACCGGTTTACCGGGTAATAAACGCTGAATTTCGGGGAGCATATAAGCAATTTGCGGGCCTAATAACACGACGTCCGCTGCCGGGCCTTTTTCACCGGCCAGGGTTTCAGGGAATGCTTCAATAATCACCGGCACTTCATATTTTTCAGCCTGAGCGCGCATTTTTGATACCAGTAACGACGTTGACATGCCCGCAGAACAAAACAGATAAATGTGTTTCTTTTCCATAAAAACCTTCCTCATGTGCGATTATCTGTCAACCAGATACGCCGCAAGCCTCAACCTGCATCCATACTCTGGGCGACTTGCGTAACCGGATTTACTTTTTTAGGTGGCTGAAATGAGTATACGGGATCGGACCGCCGGATGGTATTTCCTTGACCCACTAAATTGTCTCTCATTGACCTGGCGTTATGACCCCCCTCACATTTCGGGCAAATAATTCGCGATAATAAATAAGGTTATGGCAGGCACAAAAAAA
Source organism: Salmonella sp. A29-2 (assembly GCF_020150755.1). Lineage (NCBI taxonomy): Bacteria > Pseudomonadati > Pseudomonadota > Gammaproteobacteria > Enterobacterales > Enterobacteriaceae > Salmonella > Salmonella sp. A29-2. Next base: position 2,644,055 of record NZ_CP083731.1, read on the forward strand.
CCGGCTCGCAGGCCGGTTTCCTTGAATGTTCAGGCAATGTACAGTTGTTACTGCTTCGGCGCCTGTGGGTCAGTGTCATACTCCGCACAGGTCTGGTAGCCGGAGTTAATCACGTGCCCGGTATCATCCAGCGCAACAAAGTAGGTTTCCGCTTTACCATCACGTTGACCCAGGATGTAGGTCTGACAGGTACCACGCGCATGAATCATGCTCACTTCAGATGACGGTTTGCCCGCAATCTGCGCAACTTGCGCCCTGCTCATTCCTTTTTTAACATCTTTAACGACAGGCTCAACAAATTGGTCTTTTGTACGATCATACGCCGTACAGCCTGCCAGCATAGTCATTACCGCCGCTGCGCTTAAAATTCCTGCTACGTTCTTGTTCATTTTCCGTCCTCTTGTTTATCAGCGTGTTATGTAAGCCTGGAATACATCAGAATATTTTTCAAGCCGCGCCTCGCCACAAAAAGCCTTTCGGAAAATTCTCTAACGCAGCGATATGTTGTTTTAAACACCGCTTAGCCCGCCAAACCTTGTTGTTTCAGCGGCGAAGGGTTAGCTTTAACAGGGTAAAGATTCATTTTTTTAATGTCGAAGGGGGTTAAATGACTCTGCAGCAAGAGATAATCCAGGCGCTTGGCGCGAAACCGCATATCAACCCTGAAGAAGAAATTCGCCGCAGCGTGGATTTTCTTAAAGCGTACCTGAAAACCTATCCCTTTTTGAAATCGCTGGTGTTAGGCATCAGCGGCGGGCAGGATTCGACGCTGGCCGGGAAACTCAGCCAGATGGCTATCGCCGAATTGCGGGAAGAGACCGGTGACAATGCGCTGCAGTTTATCGCCGTTCGTCTGCCTTATGGCGTGCAGGCCGATGAACAGGATTGCCAGGACGCCATTGCTTTTATTCAGCCGGACAGAGTACTCACCGTCAATATTAAAGGCGCCGTCCTCGCCAGCGAACAGGCGCTGCGCGAAGCGGGAATTGAGCTGAGCGATTTTGTTCGCGGCAATGAAAAAGCGCGTGAGCGAATGAAAGCGCAATATAGCATCGCCGGTATGACTCACGGCGTCGTGGTGGGTACCGACCATGCGGCGGAAGCGATAACCGGGTTCTTCACCAAATATGGCGATGGCGGTACCGATATTAACCCGCTTCATCGCCTTAACAAACGCCAGGGCAAACAGCTTCTCGCAGCGCTGGGCTGTCCTGAGCATCTGTATAAAAAAGTCCCCACCGCCGATTTGGAAGACGACCGCCCATCACTGCCTGATGAAGCCGCGCTGGGCGTAACGTATGACAATATTGACGATTACCTGGAAGGCAAAACGCTGGACTCCGCCATCGCTAAAACTATCGAAGGCTGGTATGTAAAAACTGAACATAAGCGCCGTTTGCCGATTACGGTATTCGACGACTTTTGGAAAAAGTAAGCGTACTTCTACTGTTGTGCCGGATATCGCTCGTCTATCCGGCCTCCTCTCTTCCCAGCCTCTTTTTTAATCACCCATCCGCTGTTATACTGGATGAATAACCAGTTAACGGAGATCACTGTGGTACGGCGTCAATCAGCCCCCCGCCTTGAGTTTGAAGCAGCGGCCATTTACGAATATCCAGAACATTTACGTCCTTTCCTCAGCGAAGCGCCAGCCTTACCGGGCGTCTATATATTTCATAGCGAAAGCGATACGCTGCCGCTTTATATCGGTAAAAGCGTAAATATTCGCAGCCGGGTGCTCTCACATCTGCGAACGCCTGACGAGGCCGCTATGCTGCGACAGGCGCGGCGGATAAGCTGGATCTGCACCGCTGGGGAAATGGGCGCGTTGCTGCTGGAGGCGCGGCTGATCAAAGAACAACAGCCGCTGTTTAACAAACGGTTACGGCGTAATCGCCAGCTTTGCTCTCTACAGTTGAGCGAACAAAAGATTGAGGTCGTTTCCGCCCGCAGCGTCGATTTTTCCCATGAGCCGAACCTGTTTGGGCTCTTCGCCAACCGTCGGGCAGCGCTGCAAAGCTTACAGAACCTCGCCGATGAACAAAAATTGTGTTATGGCCTGCTGGGGCTTGAACCGGTAAACCGTGGGCGCGCCTGTTTTCGTTTCGCGCTGAAGCGCTGCGCTGGCGCGTGTTGTGGGCAAGAAACCCCGCAGGCGCATTTTCTTCGTCTGCAGGCCTCGCTGGAACGGTTACGTGTGGTTTGCTGGCCCTGGAAAGGCGCTATCGCGTTAAAAGAGAGCCGCCCACAAATGACCCAGTTCCACATTATCAACAACTGGTTATGGCTGGGGGCGGTACCCTCGCTGGATGAGGCTGCCACCCTGGTGCGTACCCCTGCGGGCTTTGATCAGGATGGCTATAAAATTCTCTGTAAGCCACTAATGTCAGGTCAATATGAGATCATTGAACTGCACACCGACTGTCGCCAGTCATAAAGAAAACCGCCGATCCTGTCCACCTCAACGATTGTGTTGTCGACAAGACCGGCGGTCTTAAATTATGCGGAAAGTTATTCTGCCGCAGCAGGCATTTTACCTTCTTGCGCCGGGCGTTCTGTCAGACGCTTCTCAAAATTAGCGTTATATTGCTTTTTCTGCTCCGGCGTCAGAACGTTATAAATTTTATTCTGGGTTTCCATATGCGCCAGCATATTGGCCTTGCGCTGTGCTTCCATTTTCGTAATTTGCGCTTCGGCTTTGGCTTTATCGAAGGTATCGCTGGCAATAATATCATGCATGGCGCGACGCTCTTCCAGCGGCGGACGTTTCATTTGCTCGCGCTGCGCTTTCATAATGTCGCGAATTTGTTGCTTCTGTGCGTCCGTCAGGTTCAGGTTTTTAAACATCATATCGTGATGTGGGCCAAATTTACCTTTATGCTGCATCATTGGCTTCGCATCCGCTGGCGCGGCGGTGGTAGTCTCGGCGGCATGAGCCAGATTCGCAGCACCCATCGCCAGGGTAGAGGCAACAAATAGAGCAGTCAGTTTACGCATATTTCCATCCTTCCTTTCAGTTATTTTTACGGCATATTTAAAACAGCGCCGTGTTGTCGTGATTAACTTTAACCGTCTTAGCGTCAATTAGTCATAACAACGGTAAAACAATGAAAGTATAAAAAACACTTTTTCGCCAATTGTGAAGAAAAAAAGAATAAATTGCGCAGAGTTGAAAGAGAAATATACAACAGCATGATATAGCAGAAATTATGCAGAACTATAACGCAGCAACGCTTATTAATAAAGCAATTCTCCAGGAATAATCCGTAATAGCATGAAACTGTGTCCCAAATCATCCCTGTAATCCTAACGTGAGCTTACAGGGACATTTATCAGGGAAGTCTTTCCAGCATTAATCCAGCCCGCAATCCGCAGGCGACAGAGGGATTAGGAAAGAGAACATATTCAACGTCATGCGTCACCGTCACGCGCTTATCCCCCTCCTCGGCCAGCAACGTTCCCTTCGCAAAGGCAGTAAAATTCAGCGTTTGCGCATCCATATAAAGCGCGAACTTATCGCTGTGACGCGTGATTTGCGACACCACCCGATAGCGTAGCGGCGGCGAAAACGAGGTTGACGTTTCGACACCGCTCAGCAACGCCGACAACGCCTGCGAGGTTACGCTGAACTGCGTCAGATCGTTTTGCCCAAACGGCAACGCCTTTCCCAACTCCAGCGTACAGGAAAGCGCGCCGAAATGTTCAGAGCTAAAGTGCGTAAACGTACCGCCTGGCGCCTGATGAAATACCAACGCCTCCAGTCCTGCCGCGCCCAGCCACGCCAGAAAATCCGCCTCCCACGGGCGGTCGCGCTGCGGCAATACGCCAAAACGCAAATGATGCGAGCCACGAATGGCGGTATGCAGATCCAGATGCCAGCGTACCCGCGCCTGGCCAGATGAAAAGAAGGTATCCAGACTTAGCTCCAGCTCACGCGCCCGCCGCGTTTCATCGCTTTCGGCAAAGGACTGCCAACGCCCGCCAAACATACGGTTCATATCGCTGTGACAATAGCGTATTCCCGCCGCCAGCGCCTGCGGATTGCCGAGTACCACCAGCACTCGCCACGTTAACGTCAAGCTGCCTGAAAACAGCGCCGACAGCAGCCTATCCAGCATCTCGACCGGCGCGGTTTCATTGCCGTGTATCCCCGCAGAAAGAATTAACGCGCGGTCGACCGGCGCATCGGGCGTGAGTTCAAGCAGACCATGGCCTAACCAGCGCCAGCGAAAACCCGCGCTCTTCCCCTGCGTCACCCGTGGTGTCGTGCCGCTTAGCGTCAACGCCAGAAAGTTATCCATCAGCCGCCCCCGTTTGCTGGAAAGGATAAACCGACCCCAAATCCAGCAGACGCGTTAACACATCCAGCGCCTCCCGGCCTTCTCGCAATAATAACGGATCGGCCAGATCGGCGGCGGTCAGGCGATCGCGATAATAACGATCCGCCCACGCGTTAAGGGCCGTAAACAGAGCGTCATTCATCATTACCGCTGGATTCACCGCCCGTCGTTCTTCTTCTGTTAACACCACGCGTAATCGCAGACAGGCCGGCCCGCCGCCGTTGGCCATACTTTCTCGCAAATCAAACACCTGCATCGCGCTGATGGGGTTATCCTCCGCCACCAGCTTATTCAGATAGCGCCAGACGCCGACATGATCCTGACATTCCCGCGGCAACACTAACAGCATTGAGCCGTCGTCACGGCTTAACAACTGACTATTAAACAGGTAGGTCGCCACAGCATCTGATACAGAAACCTCTCCGGCGGGCACCTCTATCGCCATAAAACCGTCAACGCGCGTACGCAACTGATTAATGAGCACTTTCTGCCGGGCAAACGCCGCTTCGTGACAAAACAATACCTGTCGATTCGAAACGGCGATGACATCATTATGGAATACGCCTTGATCGATGACCTCCGGGTTCTGCTGAGCGAAGATAAGCTGTTGCGGATTCACCTGATTAAGACGCGCCACGGCCTCGCTGGCTTCGCGGCTCTGGCGCGCCGGATAACGAGCGGGTCGTATTTCATTCTCCTCTTCGCGCCCATAGACAAAAAGCTGCACGCCTGCCGAACCATACTCGCCGCCAAGACGGTTATGATTCGCCGCGCCTTCATCTCCCAATAATGCGACCTGCGGTAACGCGCTATGCACTGAAAACTGGCTTTCATCGCGAAATATGGCGCGTAGCAGCGCTTCGGTAACAGGCGCCTCAAGAGCGCGATGAAATTTATTGTTTAAATTCGCCACCGTCAGGTGAACTTTCCCGTCCAGCGCGTCTGCCGATGGGCAAACCGTCGCCGCATTCGCAACCCACATTGGCGACGCGGAACTCACGCTGGAAAGCCAGCGTGGCGCCTGACGCGCAACCTTATCCAGAATCTGCTCATCGCTACCCGTGAAGCCGAGCTGACGCAACGCCGGAATAAAAGGCCGCTCATGCGGCGGGATCACCGCCTGGGGAAAGCCGGCATCCGCCAGAGCTTTCATCTTTAGCAGCCCCTGCTTTACCGCCAGACGAGGATTCGACACCTGAAAACGGTGGCGGGTCGATGCCTCATTGCCGAAGGATAGCCCGGCATAATGGTGCGTAAGCCCCACCAGCCCGTCAAAATTAACTTCATGCGCCGTCATACCGCCTCCCTGTGAGAAAAGTCGAGGCCGGGGCTTAATGTCGCAGGCAACGTCAGTTCGGGAGACTCCAGACTAGCCATCGGCCAGGCGCAATAATCGGCGGCATACCAGGCGCTGGGCCGATGGTTGCCAGACGCGCCGACACCACCAAACGGCGCAGTACTCGCTGCCCCGGTGAGCGGTTTATTCCAGTTAACGATCCCAGCCCGCGCCTCCAGCAAGAGCTGTTCGAACTGCGCGCGATCCGTCGACACCAGCCCACACGACAGACCAAAACGGGTATTATTCGCCAGACGAATCGCCTCATCGAAATGCGCATAACGCCAGACGTTCAGCAGCGGACCAAACACCTCTTCATCCGGCACATCCGCGACGCCCGTCAGCTCAATGATGCCAGGCGTCAGCAGAGAGGTTCCCTCTTTGACCTTCCGCGGCGCCAGTAACGTGCGCCCGCCTAATGCCTCTCGTTGACGCCAGGCCTCCATCACATGCTGTGCCGCCTGCGCTGAAATCAGTCCGCCGATAAACGGCTGCGGATCGTCGTCCCATCTGCCGGGCTGCAGACGTCCGGCAACGTCAACCAGCCGCGCCAGAAATGCATCTCCCTGCGCACCCTGTTTTACCAGAAGGCGTCGCGCGCAGGTACAGCGCTGTCCGGCGGTAATAAACGCCGATTGCAGCGTCAGATGTACCGCCGCATCTATATTTGCCACATCCTCAATAATGAGCGGGTTGTTTCCGCCCATTTCAAGAGCCAGGATTTTTTCCGGCTGGCCGGATAGCTGGCGATGAAGCTGATATCCGGTACTGGCGCTGCCGGTAAACAGCAGTCCGTCGAGATCGTCGAGCGAACTTAGCGCTTGTCCGGTCTCCCGGCCGCCCTGCATCAGATTAAGAACGCCTGCCGGTAGCCCCGCCCGTTCCCAGAGTTTTATTACCGTTTCCCCGGTCCATGGCGTTAGCTCGCTAGGTTTGAAGATCAGCGTATTGCCTGCCAGCAACGCGGGCACAATATGGCCATTCGGTAAATGGCCGGGAAAGTTATAAGGGCCGAATACCGCCAGCACACCGTGAGGACGATGGCGCAACGTCGCGGCGCCATCGACAAGTTCGCTTTTTTGTTCGCCTGTTCTGGCGTGGTAAGCCTTAATCGAGATGGCAATCTTATTGATCATCGCCGTCACTTCCGTTGCCGCCTCCCAGCGCGGTTTACCGGTTTCACGCGCGATGACCTCCGTGAGATCGGCTTTATGCGCCTCCAGCAGGGCGGCAAATTTCTCTACGATAGCCTGTCGTGCGGCAAAAGGCTGTCTGGCCCAACGAGGAAATGCCGCGCGCGCCGCCTGACAGGCCTCGGCGACCTGTGCCGCATTAGCGTCATTCCCCTGCCAAAGTATCTCCGCGCTCACCGGGTTCGTTTTGCGGCGGCGTTCGCCCTGACCGGTTATCCAGTCGCCGTTTATCCATAGCGTCATACGGTTTTCTCCTCAGCGCAAAGGCGTACCAGCCGAACGTGGTCGCCCGCGCGACATTTCAGCGCATCCAACTGCGCGGCGGTCAGTACAAGTCGTGAAGTCTGCGGATCGGCACGCACCAGCGCGGCCCGAAAGTGGTGATAGTTTTCATTGGCGACCAGACATGCCGGATAGTCGCCAGGCGCGGGTTGCCCTTCCGCGACTTCCACCAGTCGGCTTTTACGAATAGCCCGCACGCGGTCAATATCACACTCCAGCGTCGGCCCACCGTCGAAGATGTCGATATAGTGGCGATAGCGAAAGCCTTCCTTTTCCAGCACCGCGCGGGCTGGCGCCGTTTGCGGGTGGACTTCGCCAATCACGGCCTGTGCCTCTTCAGATAAGAAGTGGGTATAAATAGGATGTTTGGGCATCAGCTCGGCGATAAACGCTTTTTGCCCGGTACCGCATAAAAAATCCGCCCGGCTGAAATCCATAGAGAAAAAGCGTTTGCCGAGACTTTGCCAGAAGGGAGAATAACCGTGCTCGTCAATGACGCCGCGCATTTCCGCCACCACTTTCTCATTGAATTTATCGCGAAACGCGGCCATAAACATAAAGCGCGATTTTGACAACAGGTAGCCGTTACCCTCTTTACGCCATTCGGGATCGAGAAACAGCGTGCAAAGCTCACTGCTGCCGGTGTGATCATTACTCAGGAATAATGTTGGCAACGCGTTATATACATTCAGCTCTTTGGAGGCATGAACCAGCGTACCGACACGATAGTTATACCAGGGGTCGTTAAGGCCGACCGCGACCTCAATGGCGCAGATCCCGCCAACCTCACCCGTTTCACTGTCCTCGAGAACGAATACATACCCTTGTTCGCCTTTTGGCAGCTCGCCGGACCAGGTTTTTAGCGCGCGTTCAATGCGGGCCACCAGCGTCGCTTCATTTGCCGGTAGCGAGGTTAAGCCGCCGCCCGTTTTGCCTGCAAGCTGCATCAGCGCGGCGATATCCGCATGTTCGACAGGACGAATCACCCGCATGATGCGCCTCCCGTCTGAAGGCGTTCGCACGCCAGGGCAAAACGATCAAGCCCGGTGGCTATCTCCTCGTCGCTCACATTTAACGCTGGCGCAAAACGCACCACGTCGCCGCCGGCGATGAGCACCATCACGCCTGCTTTTGCCGCTTCCTGGGCGATGAGTTTGGCTTTTCCGGCAAACTCCGTCTGTAGCACACAGCCAAGCAGTAGCCCCAGCCCGCGAATTTCACTGAACATGCCAAAACGTACATTAATGGTATTTAGACGTTCAATAAACGCATCGTGGCGCTGTCTGATGCCGTTTTGCATCTCCGGCGTATTGATGATATCCAGTACTTTTCCGGCAACTGCCGTCGCCAGCGGATTACCGCCGTAGGTGGTGCCATGGGTGCCTGGCGTCATAACGCTGGCATAGTCTTGCGTGGTCAGCATCGCGCCGATCGGGAAGCCGCCGCCCAACGCTTTAGCAGTCGTCAGGATATCGGGCGTAACGCCATAATGCATATATGCATACAGTTCGCCGGTACGTCCGACGCCCGTCTGCACCTCATCAAAAATCAGTAACGCCTGATGCCGGTCGCACAATTCACGCAGCCCCTGTAAAAAAGCTTTCGTGGCGGGGATCACGCCGCCCTCGCCCTGCACAGGTTCTACGATCACGGCGCAGGTATTGTCATCAATTAGCGCGCTGGCGGAGTTCAGATCGTTATAGGCTGCATGACGAATATCCGGCGGCAGCGGCGCAAAGTCCTGTGAATAGGTGGGTTGACCGCCAGCGCTGACGGTAAAGAGCGTGCGGCCATGGAACGCGTTTTTAAAGGCCACAATGCCGCTTTTATGATTGCCGACACGATCGTGGGCATATTTGCGCGCCAGTTTTAATGCTGCTTCATTTGCTTCAGCGCCTGAATTACAAAAGAAAACGCGTTCGGCGAAGGTCGCGTCGATCAGTTTTTTCGCCAGTCGCAGCGCCGGTTCATTGGTGTAACCGTTCCCGGTATGCCAGAAGCGATTCGCCTGTTCATTTAACGCCTCGCGCAGCGCCGGATGCGCATGTCCCAAGGCGTTGACCGCGATCCCGCCAGCAAAATCAATGTACTCTTTCCCCTGCTGATCCCACAGGCGTGAGCCTTCTCCGCGTACAGGAATAAAAGGCGCGGGAATGTATACTGGCACCATCCATTCATCAAAGTTTTCACGCGTAACTGACAGAGACATAGCGACCTCTTTTGGTAAAAATAAAGTTATTTATATGTTAATTAATATGAGTGTTTGCGCTGTAAATGTAGATTGCAGCATTCGTGCCAGCCAGCGTTAACATTGCATAAACAGAAGTGATAAACGGTAAATCAATGGGTTACAGCGTAGCGATATTCACTTTTACTGCATGAAAAGTGAATATTCCCGCATAATCGGTGGCTAAAAAGAGGAAAAAGCGAAATATTATTCAGTTGCCAAATATAATTCTGGAATTGTGATCTTATACGAAATTTACTGGAAATTACCGCCCCGTTCTGGCGCATCTGCACGCAAACCGTGCCATTTTCGCGCTATAGAAAACACCACATGCTTCCATTGGCCGAATCTGACGATGAGTGGCAGTCACCCGGTAAAATTTCTGTTACCATCCCAACACGATTCACCTTGCAAAGTGGCAGTGACTATGAAATTTGTCTCTTTTAATATCAACGGCCTGCGCGCCCGTCCCCATCAGCTTGAAGCGATTGTCGAAAAACACCAGCCCGATGTGATCGGCCTACAGGAGACAAAAGTCCACGACGAAATGTTCCCGCTCGAAGAGGTCGCGAAGCTGGGCTATAACGTTTTCTATCATGGACAAAAGGGCCATTACGGCGTCGCGCTGCTAACAAAAGCCACGCCCATTTCCGTCAGACGCGGTTTCCCGGATGATGGCGAAGAGGCGCAACGCCGCATTATCATGGCGGAAATCCCCTCGCCGCTGGGTAATATTACCGTCATTAACGGCTATTTCCCGCAGGGGGAAAGCCGGGATCATCCGTTGAAGTTCCCCGCGAAAGCGCAGTTTTACCAGAACTTGCAAAACTATCTTGAAACGGAACTCAAGTGCGATAATCCGGTATTAATTATGGGCGACATGAATATCAGCCCGACCGATCTGGATATTGGCATCGGCGAAGAGAACCGCAAACGCTGGCTGCGTACCGGTAAATGCTCCTTCCTGCCGGAGGAGCGTGAATGGATGTCGCGGTTACTGAAGTGGGGATTAGTGGACACGTTCCGTCAGGCGAATCCGCAAACGATGGATAAATTTTCGTGGTTTGATTACCGCTCAAAAGGTTTCGTGGATAATCGCGGGCTGCGTATCGACCTCTTGCTGGCAAGCGCTCCGCTGGCGGAACGTTGCGCAGAAACCGGTATAGACTACGACATTCGCAGTATGGAAAAACCCTCCGACCATGCGCCGGTCTGGGCGACGTTTCGTGTTTGATTCCGCTTTCTGATTAACCGTAAGGCCGGGATAGCGCGACGCTTCCCGGCAGGAATAACGACCTTAACGACAATGATAAAAAAACTCGATGTTGTTGCCGCCATCATTGAACGCGACGGCAAAATTCTGCTGGCCCAGCGCCCAGCTCATGCGGATCAAGCCGGTTTATGGGAGTTTGCCGGCGGTAAAGTCGAACCCGGCGAAACCCAGCCGCAGGCGCTTGTCCGCGAGCTACGCGAAGAGTTAGGGATTGACGCCACGCCCGGCGTCTATATCGCCAGCCATCAACGCGACGTGTCTGGCCGACGAATTCATTTGCACGCCTGGCATGTGCCTGCGTTTAACGGTCTGATACGTGCGCTGGAACATCAGGCATTAGCCTGGTGTACGCCGGAAGAGGCGCTGGAGTACCCCCTCGCCCCGGCGGATATTCCGCTATTGCAGGCGTTTATGGCTTTACGCGACGCCAGACTAACGGATTCGTGCTGATGGTTTTTTCGTCACGCTGGCACTGGAGCAAGACGCCTTCCACTTTTATTACCGCGCCTTCGGAGTAATTCTGATCCTGGTAAACGCAGCACTGAATGCAGGGCTGGGACGACTGACCGCGCGTGCTGAAAACTTCCGGCGGGACATTCACCTGAATATCAGGACGACTGTTTTGGTTTGCCAGCCCGACCATTGGCATTATCGCCATCACGGCGACCACGAGGCTTCGGCGCATAGGATTTCCTTATTTTTCTAAGTATATTCTCAGTATAACGGTAAGCCGCCGTGAAAACTTTAGTCCTCTTTTGTCATCGCTTTTAGTTATGACCCTCGCCCCGTTATGAATTTACTTAGCAGCGTCATTTTTTTCTTGCTTACCGTCACATTGCTGATGGTATAGTCGAAAACTGCAAATACATATTCTGATAAAACGCAAATACAACCACATTAATATATAAGAGGTTTTTATATCTATGGATCAGACATGTTCTCTGGAATCGTTCCTCAACCATGTACAAAAGCGCGACCCGCATCAAACCGAGTTCGCGCAAGCCGTCCGTGAAGTCATGACCACCCTGTGGCCGTTTCTTGAACAAAACCCCCGTTACCGCCACATGTCTTTACTGGAACGTTTGGTTGAACCAGAGCGCGTAATTCAGTTTCGCGTAGTGTGGCTGGACGACAAAAACCAGGTGCAGGTAAATCGCGCCTGGCGCGTGCAGTTCAACTCTGCTATCGGCCCCTATAAAGGCGGTATGCGCTTCCATCCTTCGGTAAACCTTTCCATCCTTAAGTTCCTCGGCTTTGAGCAAACCTTTAAAAATGCCCTCACCACGTTGCCGATGGGCGGCGGTAAAGGCGGCAGCGATTTCGATCCGAAAGGGAAAAGCGAAGGCGAAGTGATGCGTTTCTGCCAGGCGCTGATGACTGAACTGTATCGCCATTTAGGGCCGGATACCGACGTGCCTGCCGGGGATATCGGCGTGGGCGGGCGCGAAGTGGGCTTTATGGCGGGAATGATGCGCAAGCTTTCCAATAACAGCGCCTGCGTCTTCACCGGCAAAGGGCTTTCCTTCGGCGGAAGCCTGATTCGCCCGGAGGCGACGGGCTATGGCCTGGTCTACTTCACTGAAGCGATGCTTAAACGTCATGGTCTCGGTTTCGAAGGGATGCGCGTCGCCGTGTCCGGCTCCGGCAACGTCGCGCAATACGCCATTGAGAAAGCGATGGCCTTTGGCGCGCGCGTGGTTACCGCGTCGGATTCGAGCGGGACGGTGGTCGATGAAAGTGGCTTCACGCCAGAGAAGCTGGCGCGTCTGTGTGAAATTAAAGCCAGCCGTGACGGTCGCGTCGCTGACTACGCCCGTGAGTTTGGCTTAACCTATCTGGAAGGCCAGCAGCCCTGGAGCGTACCGGTGGATATCGCCCTGCCATGCGCGACGCAGAACGAACTGGACGTTGACGCCGCGCGCGTACTGATTGCCAATGGCGTAAAAGCCGTGGCGGAAGGGGCAAATATGCCAACCACGATTGAAGCGACCGATCTCTTCCTTGAGGCGGGCGTACTGTTTGCGCCGGGTAAAGCCGCCAACGCGGGCGGCGTGGCGACATCGGGGCTGGAAATGGCGCAGAACGCCGCGCGGTTGAGCTGGAAAGCCGAGAAAGTGGACGCCCGTCTGCATCACATTATGCTGGATATCCACCACGCCTGTGTCGAGTACGGCGGCGATAATAAGCATACCAACTACGTTCAGGGCGCCAACATCGCCGGTTTCGTGAAAGTCGCCGACGCCATGCTGGCGCAGGGCGTCATTTAATCCCGTCGTCAGGCCAGATGGCTTTACGCTTATTCGGTCTGACGGCCTGTCTCCTCAGCAGGCGGGCTTTTTTTGCCCGCTCGCTTACGCGGCGCGCTCTTTTTCTTGTCTCCACCGCCTGGCGCGACTATCCCTCTGAAGCGCTTCACCGGCGTGCGCTTAGCCTGATCGATCAGCTGATATAACGTGCCGACCAGCGGTTGCATAAAATCCTGGTAACGGCACTGCTTTTCGCTGATTTGCGTCAAAACAGATTCCCAGTGCGCGGTCATATCTGGACGGGCCGCCATTTCCGGCAGCGAATGTATTAACGCTTTGCCAGCATCGGTAGAATGAATATAGCGCCCTTTTTTGGTCAGAAAGCTACGTTTGAACAGCAGCTCAATAATCCCGGCGCGCGTGGCTTCCGTCCCCAGCCCATCGGTCGCGCGCAGGATCTTTTTCAGATCTTTATCCTGCACGAAGCGGGCAATTCCGGTCATCGCGGAAAGCAATGTCGCATCGGTGAAATGACGCGGCGGCTGGGTTTGGCGTTCGACCACTTCCCCCTTTTCACACAGCAACTCATCACCTTTGGCGACAACCGGCAGCGGCGTACCGTCGTTTTCCTCGTCGCGCTCTTTACTGCCCAGTAACGTCCGCCAACCGGCCTCCGCCAGAAAACGCGCTTTGGCGACAAATTTCCCTTTGGCGATTTCCAGTTCAATAACGCATTTACGAAACACCGCGTCCGGGCAGAACTGCATCAGATACTGACGCGCAATCAGGGTGTACACTTTCGCTTCGTTTTCCGTCAGATGGACAGAAGAACTGCGCGCCGTCGGGATAATCGCGTGGTGCGCATCCACTTTTTTGTCATCCCAGCAGCGATTGCGCGTATCAGGATTAACCACAGACTGCGGCAGTAAATCCGGGGCGTGGACGCTAATCGCGTTCATGACCGCCTGCCGTCCGGCAAAGTGTTCTTCCGGCAGATAACGGCAGTCGGAACGCGGATAGGTAATCAGTTTGTGGGTTTCATAGAGCTTCTGACAAATATCAAGCACGTTTTGCGCGCTCAGGCCAAAGCGTTTAGCGGCTTCAATCTGTAGCGTCGAGAGCGAAAACGGCAGCGGCGCGGATTCTGATTCCCGTTTATCATTATAACTGGTTACCAGCGCGGGCTGACCGTTGATTCGGTTCACTACATGCTCCGCCAGCGGACGATGAAGCAAGCGCCCCTCTTCATCCTGATAAGGTTCGCACGCCTCGCTCGGCTGCCAGATAGCGGTAAAACGCTCCTCGGCAGGCGTAACGATGTGCGCCTTCACTTCAAAGAAGTCTTTGGCGACGAAGTTCTCAATCTCTTCGTCTCGCCGCACCACCAGCCCCAGTACCGGCGTCTGCACGCGTCCCACGGATAACACGCCCTGATAGCCGGCATTACGGCCCAGGATCGTGTAAGCGCGGGTCATATTAATGCCATACAGCCAGTCCGCTCTCGCTCGCGCCAGCGCGGAGACGCACAGCGGCACGAAGTCGCTGTTCGCTCGCAGCCTGTCGATAGCACGCTCGACCGCCTGCGGGTTAAGGTCGTTTATCAGACAACGCCGCACCTGTTGGCGCTTTTCGGCAGGAAGCTGGAGATAATCCAGCACTTCATCAACCAGAAGCTGCCCTTCGCGATCCGGGTCGCCAGCGTGAATAATTTCACCGGCTTGATGCAAAAAGCGCTTAATCACATTGAGCTGTTTGGTGACGGAAGGACGAGGCTGAAGCTGCCATTTTTCCGGCACGATAGGCAGGTCAGCCAGATTCCAGCGCGCATAACGGCTGTCATACGCATCCGGCTGCGCCTGTTCCAGCAAATGACCAATACACCAGGTGACGACCTGCCCGTTTCCGCACTCAATAAAACCATCGCCTTTACGGTGCGGTTTTGGCAGCACATCCGCAATGGCGCGCCCCAGACTCGGTTTTTCGGCAATAAACAACCGCATCAGGTTAACGAATCTCAACCATAGCGCGACCGCCGCGGGCCTCGACCAGTTCGCCAATCGCGGTCAGATCGATACCAAATTCCGCCGCGGTGGCTTTAACATCGTCTTCGGCGTCCGGCGTTACCGCCAACAACAGACCGCCTGACGTTTGCGGATCGCACAGCAGGCTACGAACTTCACGCGACATGTCGCCCATCAGATGACCATAGCTGGCGAAGTTGCGCTCTGTGCCGCCCGGTACGGCGCCCAGAGCAATATACTCTTCCACGCCCGGCAGTTTAGGGATGTCCTGATAGCAAAGCAGCGCCTGCACGCCTGCGCCCTGGCACATCTCGCTCAGGTGCCCCAGCAGGCCAAAACCGGTAACGTCAGTCATGGCTTTTACGCCGTCGATATTGGCAAACGCCGCGCCAGCAACGTTCATCCGACACATGACTTCCGTCGCCAGCCCCTGATGTTCAGGTTTAAGCAGCGATTTTTTCTCGGCAGTGGTCAACACGCCAATCCCCAACGGTTTGGTCAGAAAGAGTTTGCATCCCGCCTGCGCGGTACTGTTTTTCTTCACCCGTTCGGTCGGCACTACGCCTGTGACCGCGAGACCGAAGATCGGCTCCGGGGCGTCAATAGAGTGTCCGCCCGCCAGCGCGATACCGGCCTGACGGCAGGCAAAGCGCCCCCCCTCGGTCACTTCACGCGCAATATCGGGCGACAGGGTATTAATCGGCCAGCCAAGGATCGCGATCGCCATAATCGGTTTGCCGCCCATCGCAAAAATATCGCTGATGGCGTTTGTTGCCGCAATGCGGCCAAAATCAAACGGGTTGTCGACTATCGGCATAAAGAAGTCGGTGGTGCTGATAATACTGGTGCCATTACCCAGATCGTAAACCGCCGCATCATCGCGGGTTTCATTACCCACCAGCAGGTTCGGGTCGACGAACTTCGCCTGCTCGCTATGCAGGATAGTCTCCAGCACTTTAGGGGAAATTTTACAACCGCAACCAGCGCCGTGGCTGTATTGCGTTAAACGAATGGCTTGCTCGCTCATGGACATCTCCTGTCATTGCATTCGCGCTATGGTAGCGCTCATTCCCTGATGTGGTAAGTATCACTGTCTGAATTACCGCGCCTTTGCTCAGAATCCAGACAGTTTTATCCCTCAGCGTCAGAAATAACGCACAAACGGCGTGGGGTCGGGGGTACTGATCGTCGTTGACGCTTTGAGCTGCGGCGTGCCGAGATAGAGAAAACCAACAATTTTATCCTGCGGGCGGCACTCAAAGGCTTCCCGCACGATAGCGCTCTCCGTTAATGCACCGCTACGCCAGATACCATTAAACCCTTGCGCAATCGCCGCCATTTGCATCGCCATCACCGCGCATCCGGCAGACATCTCCTGTTCCCACACCGGAACCTTATGGTTTTCTTCGCATTTCGCCACCACGGTAATGATCAGCGGTGCGCGAAACGGCGCATTACGCGCTTTTTCGATCGCTTTCTCATCGCCCCCGGCAGCGACAGCGCCTTGTTCAAGCACGGCGCTGAAGCGGTCGCGCCCCTCTCCTTCAATCACAAAAAAACGCCACGGCTGTAGAGATTTATGATCGGGAACACGCATTCCCGCCCGCAGAATGTTCTGTAATTGCTCTCCGACAGGCGCCGGTTCTGCGAGACGAGAGGCGCTACGACGGTTGACCAGCAGTTCTAGTGCATCCATTTGATTAACTCCAGCAATGATATTTATTCACAAAATTAACACGGGAGCGGATTTTGTTACAGCGCAGGCAGTGATTCCTGCTGACAACTGCCTGATGGGTCATTACGATAGCCACATCTTAATGCTTTATCCTCACCAAGGTATAAGCGTTGTTACTCAGATAGGGAGAATACATGCGAACCCTGTGGCGATTTATTGCCGGATTTTTTAAATGGACGTGGCGAGTGTTGAACTTCGTCCGTGAAATGGTACTCAACCTGTTCTTTATTTTTCTGGTCCTGGTGGGCGTTGGGATCTGGATGCAGATCGGTAACGGCAACAACAGTGAGCAAACGGCGCGCGGCGCTCTGCTGCTGGATATTTCCGGCGTCATTGTGGATAAACCCTCCACCAATCACCGTCTGGGCGCGCTGGGTCGCCAGTTATTTGGCGCCAGCTCCGACCGTCTGCAGGAAAACTCCCTGTTTGACATCGTCAACGCTATTCGTCAGGCGAAAGATGACCGTAACATCACTGGTATCGTTCTGGATCTGAAAAACTTCACCGGCGCCGATCAGCCGTCAATGCGCTATATCGGTAAAGCGCTGCGCGAATTCCGCGACAGCGGCAAACCGGTTTTCGCCGTGGGTGAAAACTACAGCCAGGGTCAGTATTACCTCGCCAGTTTCGCCAATAAAATTTGGCTTTCCCCACAGGGTCAGGTAGACCTTCACGGCTTCGCTACGAATGGCCTGTACTACAAAACGCTGCTGGATAAACTGAAAGTCTCTACCCACGTTTTCCGGGTCGGCACCTATAAATCCGCCGTCGAGCCGTTTATCCGCGACGATATGTCGCCCGCCGCCCGCGAGGCCGACAGTCGCTGGATAGGCGAACTGTGGCAGAACTACCTGCATACCGTTTCCGCCAATCGCCAGATTTCGCCGCAACAACTCTTCCCCGGCGCGCAGGCTATTATCGACGGGTTAACCAGCGTGGGCGGCGACACCGCCAAATATGCGCTCGACCATAAACTGGTGGACGCCCTCGCCTCCAGCGCAGATGTTGAAAAAGCGCTGACGAAGCAGTTTGGCTGGAGCAAAACCGAAAATAACTATCGCGCGATCAGCTATTACGATTATTCGCTGAAAACGCCTGCGGATACCGGCGGTACTATTGCGGTTATTTTCGCCAATGGCGCGATTATGGATGGCGAAGAAACGCCAGGGAATGTCGGCGGCGACACTACGGCATCGCAAATCCGCGACGCACGCCTTGATCCTAAAGTGAAAGCGATTGTGCTGCGCGTCAATAGCCCAGGCGGTAGCGTCAACGCCTCCGAAGTTATCCGCGCCGAACTGGCGGCGGCAAGAGCGGCTGGCAAACCGGTGGTGGTCTCAATGGGCGGCATGGCGGCCTCCGGCGGTTACTGGATCTCTACGCCGGCAAACTATATCGTGGCCAGCCCCAGCACGCTGACGGGTTCAATTGGCATCTTCGGCGTCATCAATACGGTAGAAAACAGCCTGTCGTCGATTGGCGTACACAGCGACGGCGTTTCCACCTCGCCGCTGGCGGATATTTCGATGACCAAAGCGCTGTCACCGGAAGTGCAGCAGATGATGCAACTCAGTATTGAGTACGGCTACAAACGCTTTATCACACTGGTGGCAAACGCGCGTAAGCGTACGCCGGAGCAGATTGATAAAATCGCACAAGGCCATGTCTGGACCGGAGAAGACGCGAAAGCCAATGGTCTGGTGGACAGTCTCGGCGACTTTGACGACGCCGTCGCCAAAGCGGCGGAGCTGGCGAAACTGAAACAGTGGCATCTTGATTACTATCAGGACGAACCGACGGTCCTTGATATGGTCATGGACAGTATGACCGGATCAGTACGCGCCATGCTGCCGGAGGCCATTCAGGCGATGCTCCCGGCGCCGCTCGTTTCCGCCGCCAACACGGTGAAGGCCGAGGGGGATAAACTGGCGGCATTTAACGATCCGCAAAACCGTTATGCGTTCTGTTTGACTTGCGCGAACGTTCGCTAATGCTTCATCAATAGCCATACCGGATGGCGGCGTCTGCTCATAGCCGCCATCCTATAATCATTAATACGTCCTTCGCGACACGACTGAACATTATCATGCAAAAGAAATCAATTTACGTTGCCTATACCGGCGGTACTATCGGTATGCAGCGCTCAGATAAAGGGTATATCCCGGTGTCCGGGCACCTTCAGCGCCAGCTGGCGCTGATGCCGGAATTCCACCGCCCGGAGATGCCGGATTTTACCATCCATGAATATGCCCCGCTGATGGATTCATCAGATATGACGCCGGAAGACTGGCAGCATATCGCTGCAGATATCAAAGCGCACTACGATGAGTATGACGGTTTTGTTATTCTGCACGGCACCGACACGATGGCGTTTACCGCATCGGCGCTCTCTTTCATGCTGGAAAATCTGGATAAACCGGTCATTGTGACAGGGTCACAAATTCCGCTGGCTGAGCTGCGCTCCGACGGGCAAATTAATTTGCTGAATGCGCTTTATGTCGCCGCCAACTACCCTATTAATGAAGTAACGCTGTTTTTTAATAATCGTCTGTTCCGCGGCAATCGCACGACCAAAGCCCATGCGGATGGTTTTGACGCTTTTGCCTCTCCTAATCTGCCGCCCTTGCTGGAAGCAGGAATTCACATTCGCCGTTTAAATACGCCTCCCGCGCCCTACGGTTCTGGTGAATTAATCGTTCACCCTATTACGCCGCAGCCGATAGGCGTAGTGACGATTTATCCGGGGATTTCCGCCGAGGTAGTACGTAACTTTCTGCGTCAGCCGGTAAAAGCGCTGATTCTGCGCTCTTATGGCGTAGGCAACGCGCCGCAAAATAAAGCGTTTTTACAGGAGCTGAAAGAGGCCAGTTCGCGCGGCATCGTGGTGGTTAACCTGACGCAATGCATGTCAGGGCGAGTCAATATGGGCGGGTACGCTACCGGTAATGCACTGGCGCACGCTGGCGTGATTGGTGGTGCCGATATGACTGTCGAAGCCACCTTAACCAAACTGCATTATTTGTTAAGCCAGGGTCTGGACACTCAGGCGATTCGTAGCGCGATGGCGCAAAACTTGCGTGGTGAATTGACGCCGGATGATTAAAAAATCCCGACGACAAGGAGAAGATAATGACAAACCGGGCCTTATTACTGGTCGACTTGCAAAATGACTTTTGCGCCGGCGGCGCGCTGGCTGTAGCGGAAGGCGACAGCACCATCGACATCGCCAACGCTCTTATTGACTGGTGCCAGCCCCGGCAGATTCCGGTGCTGGCCAGCCAGGACTGGCATCCCGCGCAGCATGGCAGCTTCGCCAGCCAGCATCAGGCGGAACCCTATAGTCAGGGAAAGCTGGACGGGCTGCCGCAAACGCTCTGGCCGGATCACTGCGTTCAACATACCGACGGCGCGGCGTTACATCCCCTGCTTAACCAACATGCGATTAACGCCTGCATCTATAAGGGTGAAAACCCGCTGATTGATAGCTACAGCGCGTTTTTTGACAACGAACATCGGCAGAAAACTACCCTTGATACCTGGCTTCGCGAGCATGACGTTACCGAGCTTATCGTGATGGGGTTGGCGACCGATTACTGCGTAAAATTTACGGTGCTGGATGCGCTAGAGTTGGGCTATGCCGTTAACGTTATCACCGATGGCTGTCGCGGCGTGAATATTCACCCGCAGGATAGCGCACACGCGTTTATGGAGATGGCGGCGGCAGGCGCGACGCTGTATACGCTGGCAGACTGGGAAGAGACGCAGGGCCAGGCTGTCGCTAGGTAGCGGAGCAGGTATCGTATCCGGTCAATACATCACGCAACGGTGAGACCATTGCATAGATCTTTGGGCCGGATACGTCACGTCAGCGTCGCTACCAGGCAAAGCTCAACGCAGGCTGGAGAGCGCTTCCAACGAAACAGATTAAAAAGCGCGGGCTGGCTGGCGCAAGTTCCGGGAATAGGCCGCCGATGACAATAACCAGTTAGCGACACAGTTGGCGGACTCGCTGGACATTAAGCGTTATTCGTAAAAATATGGCGGGCCTGTGCCTGGCAGCAATGAGCAGGCCCGGTAAACACAACGCATTGGCAATGAAACCGCCGGATGGCGGCTACCTCTTATCCGGCTGCCGTTACTGCATTTTCAATGTCGCAATCGGCTTTGACGTAATACCGAAATCCGCTTTGAGCTGCTGCTTGCTTTTCATCACCATCTGACCGTGAGTATCGATCGTCATATGTTGCGCTTCGGTATTGTGCCGCGCCTGCCATAGCATCACCAGCTGCAGGCTGTTTTCTTTCTGTTCCGGCGTCAACGCCACGCCATCCGGCCATTTACCCAGCTCAACGGCGGTGGATAAACGTTGATACACTTCCGGCGTCATGCTGTTAATGATCTCATCAAGATTCATGATGTGTCCGCTCCTGTGGAATAATTTGCTGAATCGTTTTTTCAGCCTTTCAGTTGATCGCCGTTTTTCTCGTCAGAAAAGGCCAGCGAGGCCGAATTAACGCAATAGCGCTCACCGGTTGGCTGCGGACCATCCGGGAAAACGTGTCCGAGATGCGCATCGCAGTTACCGCAACGAATTTCGACACGCTGCATGCCATGAGAAAAATCGTCTATGTAACGAATCGCCTCTTCGCTGACAGGCTGGTAAAAGCTAGGCCAGCCGCAGCCTGAATCGTATTTGGTGTGGGAGTGAAAAAGCGGCATATCACAGACCAGGCAGTGATAAACCCCATCGCGTTTATTATGTAGCAGGCGTCCGGTAAATGGCGGTTCTGTGCCACGATCCTGCGTCACGTAGAATTGCATTTCGGACAATTTTTTCTTGAGTTCTTCTGCTGAAGGTTGGTTAGCCATTTGCTCACATCTCACTTTAAACGTGCTCACATTGCCTGACCGATTCTAACAAAACATTAACACCTCAGTACCAACTTTTGTTCTAAACTTGATCATTGCGAAATGGCGGCTCACGAATCGTGACTGGTGTCACATTATTATCTCGGTTGCCCTTTAAAATTCGGGGCGGCGCCCCCATGTGGTTTCAAGCCGAAAGGAAGAGTGAGGCGAATCAGCCGCGCAAAGGTTGTGCAGAGGATTGATTTGTCGCAATGATTGACACGATTCCGCTTGACGCTGCGTAAGGTTTTTGTAATTTTACAGGCAACCTTTTATTCACTAACAAATAGCTGGTGGAATATATGACTATCAAAGTAGGTATCAACGGTTTTGGCCGTATCGGTCGCATTGTTTTCCGTGCTGCTCAGAAACGTTCTGACATCGAGATCGTTGCAATCAACGACCTGTTAGACGCAGAGTACATGGCATACATGCTGAAATATGACTCCACTCACGGCCGTTTCGACGGTACTGTTGAAGTGAAAGACGGTCATCTGATCGTTAACGGTAAAAAAATCCGTGTTACCGCTGAACGCGATCCGGCTAACCTGAAATGGGACGAAGTTGGTGTTGACGTAGTGGCTGAAGCTACCGGTATCTTCCTGACTGACGAAACCGCGCGTAAACACATCACCGCTGGCGCGAAAAAAGTGGTTCTGACGGGTCCGTCTAAAGACAACACCCCAATGTTTGTTAAAGGCGCTAACTTTGACAAATACGAAGGCCAGGACATCGTTTCCAACGCTTCCTGCACCACCAACTGCCTGGCGCCGCTGGCTAAAGTTATCAACGACAACTTCGGCATCATCGAAGGTCTGATGACTACTGTTCACGCGACTACCGCAACCCAGAAAACCGTTGACGGCCCGTCTCACAAAGACTGGCGCGGCGGCCGCGGCGCATCTCAGAACATCATCCCGTCCTCTACTGGCGCTGCTAAAGCGGTAGGTAAAGTACTGCCTGAACTGAATGGCAAACTGACCGGTATGGCGTTCCGTGTTCCTACTCCGAACGTATCCGTTGTTGACCTGACCGTTCGTCTGGAAAAAGCGGCTACCTACGAGCAGATCAAAGCTGCTGTTAAAGCTGCTGCCGAAGGCGAAATGAAAGGCGTTCTGGGTTACACCGAAGACGACGTTGTATCTACCGATTTCAACGGCGAAGTATGCACTTCCGTGTTCGATGCTAAAGCAGGCATCGCGCTGAACGACAACTTCGTGAAACTGGTCTCCTGGTACGATAACGAAACCGGTTACTCCAACAAAGTACTGGACCTGATTGCTCACATCTCCAAATAAGTTGAGATGACACAGTCATTGGTAAGAGCGACTCAGGTCGCTCTTTTTTTTGCTTAAAGATATACCCGTCATACTTCAAGTTGCAGGTGTGTTGGCTATGCTTTCTCACCCGAATCACTGACGGAAGTCGAACTTATCGGGATGAATCAGGGATGTCCATGTCCCTGGCCGGAGATGACCTACGGTTGTTCAAATTCGTTCCCGATGAATTTGTCGTTCACTTGCCGCGTTACTCGGCCTGCGGCCTCGCCTCTACGGGCCAGCGCAAGCACTGGTCAAGGCACAAGCGCCTTGTCATGCAACTCGAATTATTTAGGGTTAAGAGGATTGCGTAATGATTAATAAAATTTTTGCCCTCCCGGTTATCGAACAGCTTACCCCTGTCCTTTCCCGTCGTCAGCTTGATGACCTGGATCTGATCGTCGTTGACCATCCGCAGGTTAAAGCCTCTTTTGCATTACAGGGCGCGCACCTTCTCTCCTGGAAACCCGTTGGCGAGGAAGAGGTATTGTGGCTCAGTAATAATACGCCTTTCAAAACCGGCGTGGCGCTACGCGGCGGTGTACCGATCTGCTGGCCCTGGTTTGGACCTGCGGCTCAACAGGGTCTGCCGTCACACGGCTTTGCGCGTAATCTACCGTGGGCGCTAAAAGCGCATAATGAAGATGATAATGGCGTAATGCTGACATTTGAGCTGCAAAGCAGTGAGGCCACCCGGAAATACTGGCCGCACGATTTCACGCTGCTGGCACGTTTTAAAGTGGGCAAAACCTGTGAAATTGAACTGGAAGCGCATGGCGAGTTTGCAACCACATCCGCGCTCCACAGCTATTTTAACGTTGGCGACATCGCCAACGTTAAGGTCAGCGGACTCGGCGATCGGTTTATTGATAAAGTTAACGACGCTAAAGAAGGTGTCCTGACCGACGGTATACAAACCTTTCCGGACCGTACCGATCGCGTTTACCTCAATCCTGAAGCATGTAGCGTGATCCACGATGCGACATTAAACCGCACGATTGATGTAGTCCACCACCATCATCTTAACGTCGTAGGCTGGAACCCTGGCCCGGCGTTGTCCGTCAGCATGGGCGACATGCCGGATGACGGCTATAAAACGTTTGTCTGCGTTGAAACGGCTTATGCTACTGCGCCGCAACAAGCCACAGAAGAAAAACCCTCTCGTCTGGCGCAGACTATATGCGTCGCAAAACGCTAAAAGTGAATGGATAACGGCGTTGCTATAGGCTCTGGAAGGCGTCAGCCGCCATCAGGCATGACCTGCCGGATGGCGGCGCTTACGCATTTTATCCGGCGTCACACCATATCCAACGCGGTTTTCCCTTTTGGCGCAGGCCAGGCGTTGTCCAGTAAGGCAAGTTCGTTTGCTGACAAGGCGATCTCAAGCGCCGCCGCATTTTGCTTCACGTGTTCTGTACTTCCGGCTTTCGGGATCGCCATCACGCCCGGATGCGCAATCACCCACGTCAGTAAGATTTGCGCCGCCGTAACGTTATGCGCTTGCGCAATTTCATTCACCACCGGATGATTCAGTAAACCGCTACGTAACCGGCCAGCCTGCGCCAGCGGGCTATAGGCCATCACTGGCATTCGCTGTTGTTGACACCACGGCAATAAATCATACTCAATACCGCGTGACGCCAGATGATAGAGCACCTGATTTGTCGCGCATTGCTGTCCCCCGGGGATGCGCCACAGCGCCTGCATATCGTCATAATCAAGATTAGAGACTCCCCAACGGCGAATTTTCCCCTGCGCGATTAGCCGCTCCATACCTTCAACGGTCTCTTCGAATGAAAAGTTTCCGGCCCAGTGCAATAGATAGAGATCGAGATAATCTGTTTTCAGACGACGCAGGCTTTCCTCACAGGCGGCAACTATCTTCTGGCCGCCAGCGTTCCACGGGTACACTTTTGACACCAGAAATGCCTCATCGCGTCGCCCTGCCAGCGCCTCTCCCACGACCTTTTCCGCCCCGCCGTCGGCATACATTTCCGCCGTATCAATAAGGCGTAACCCCAAATCCAGCCCCGCGCGCAGCGCCGAAACCTCGCGCTGACGTTGATCCGCGCGCTCGCCCATATACCATGTTCCCTGTCCGATGGCAGGAAGCGTCACCTGCCCGTAAAACGTTACGTTTTTCACTGATTTCATTTCCTTTTCAATGTCACTCGACGGTAAAACAATACAGGACTCTTAGACCCTACGGTAATGTCCGGCATCATACCGCGCAAGGGGGCGATTTTCTTGTCACTGACGAAGTCATCCGCAATCATGTCGACGATGCGAGTAATATGCGCGGCGGGTCGCTGATTCAGTAATAATTGACGCATCACATTCATATAGGGCGTCACATGTTGAAAGAACTCCAGATATCCTTTACAGAGATAATTTTGCCGTTCGCCGCCGTCCATACAAATTCGATGTTTCGGACAACCGCCGTGACAGGCAAAGCGCCACGTACAGTTCTGGCAGCGTGAGGAAAGGTTTGCTTTAGCCGCGCCAAACTGCTGCTGAAAAGGAGAGGCCGCCATTTCTTCTAAAGAGTGTTGCTGCAGATTGCCCAGTTTATAGGCGGGAAAAACAAAATGGTCACAGCTATACACGTCGCCATTCTGCTCCACCAGCAAACTTTGTCCGCAGGTCGACTGCATCGTACAAAGCGTGGCGGGCTCCCCCATCCAGACGCCAAGTAAGTTGTCAAAAAGCTGTACGAATATGCGTCCGACATCGTGACGTATCCATTGATCAAAAACATCGCACATAAAGGCGCCCCACCCTTCAGGCGTAACGGAAAAGGGCATCAGCGAAGGCGAATCCTCATTGTCAGATAACGTCAAAGAACGCTGCGCTTTTTGCGCGAGCGGCTCAACAATGGGAATAAATTGCAGGTGTTTACTTTCCAGCTCCTGCGTCAAAAAATGATAAATAGCGTTGCCATGACGGCATGACGCATCATTCACGACAGTGAGCGTGTTGAACTCGACATCATTTGCCTGCAGAAGGCGGATAGCATTAACGACTCGGGAAAAAGACGCCCGCCCTGACGGCGTTTTCCGGTAATTATCATGAACGACTTGCGGCCCATCAATCGATATACCAATCAGGAACTGATGCTGCGCAAAGAATGCCGCCCACTCTTCATTGATTAATACGCCATTGGTTTGCAGACTGTTGTAGATAGTTTTGCCGTTGGCATAGCGTTGCTGCAAGCGCACCACTTTTTGGTAAAAAGAAAGACCGCATAGCGTCGGCTCTCCCCCCTGCCAACAAAACGAGACCTCTGAGGATGGCGTATCATCAATTACCCGGCGGATATACATCTCCAGCACATCGTCAGACATGACGCGCTGGCCCCGGGGTTTATCAAGATAGAAACAGTACTTGCAGGATAAGTTACACAGACTGCCGCTGGGCTTGGCTACGGTATTGAATACTATGCTCATTCGTCTTACTCGCTGTGAAGAATGGGTATAGCATAAGCGGGACGTGACAGGGCGATATCAGCCAGCATTGCAACAATTATTACGCTAATTGTTAGCGCAGTTGTAATCACCTGGATTTTTCATATAAAAGGCTAGTTTTTTAAATTGATGTAACAAAGTATAAATCACGTAAGGTTGTGCCATTCCCGGTCAACAGCGCATTTATGCAAGCCGCCATGTTCGCGTTTCAGTTAGCACAAAGCCTGCATAACGCAGGCTTTGTCATGGTTTTTCCGGCAAATTCAATCAATCAGAATCTATAGGTCACGCCAGTAGAAAGGATACCGGTCCAGGATTTATCCACCATCGGGCTGTCGGTAATTTCATCCGACAGGCGGGTGTAGCGCGCAGTACCATATACGCTCCAGTTACCGGCGAAATTATAGTTAGCGCTAAGTTCAAGATACGGGTTCCAGCTATCGTTCGGGTTATAGCCGCGCAGGCCGCTACGCGAAGATTCTTTACGTGATACGCCGTAATAGTAATCGTTCTGGTTCTCGCTATTCCATTCAACCCCGATACCTGGCGTTAAGGT
Source organism: Salmonella sp. A29-2 (assembly GCF_020150755.1). Taxonomy (NCBI): domain Bacteria; kingdom Pseudomonadati; phylum Pseudomonadota; class Gammaproteobacteria; order Enterobacterales; family Enterobacteriaceae; genus Salmonella; species Salmonella sp. A29-2. The sequence goes on from NZ_CP083731.1 coordinate 2,670,955, forward strand.
CAGCCCGCCATTGGTATACCGATACAGCCAGGCCAGATCCCAGACAATACCGTTACTGTTATCCAACGTATCCCCTGCCAGTGAGGTACGCAGGAATCCATATTGGGTGTGATGCGCGTAAGAAACGCCCGCCATCATAGTACTTTTACGCCTGTCCAGACGACGCAACTGATGGTCATCGCTGTCGCCCGGTTTGAAGTACATCGGGGACCAGTATGCCATGATTGACAACTTATCGGCATTGTCATTCCACAAGTAGTACCCGCCGCCCAGACCACGGAACCAGAAGTTTTCGCTTTCATAAGCGATGACCGGTATCGGATAAACGTCGCTATCGTAATCTTTATAAGGGTGTTCAACCACACCAACGCCTGCGCCCAACGTCAGGTTGCTTTCAGCGTGCGCGACGCTGGCGGATGTTGCAATAAACACGCCAAGAGCCAGAAGTTTAAGTTTGGTCACAATCCATAATTCCTTATTCAAATGTTCTGCGGCAAAAGTGTAACCGCCAATACCTGTAAGCCCAACTATTTTACACAATGTAACCGTTTAATATCACCATCACCGATTATTTTCAGATGATCGGCTGATGATCGTTATGTGACCGGGAACGCTTTTTCTGATATCCACCAGCCTTTTCTACCTGATGAGTTATTGATATGTCATCGAAATCCACTGGCGCGTACAGGCAAGTTTTGCAAATGCCATCTACGCTTAATGTTAAGAAGGTGTATCACCGGACACGTTGATCTTCTGACCAATAAAATGGCATGAGAGTTGCTTTTTTTTCCTTAGCAGAGACGGCGTTCAGTCTACCTCTTCCGGGAGCCTCTACTATTCATATGAACGGCTCTTAACATGTGCGAAAAAACGAAAGGATGGCATATCATGAATATATTCGATCACTATCGCCAGCGTTACGAAGCTGCCAAGGACGAAGAGTTCACACTGCAGGATTTTCTTACCATTTGTCGGCAAGATCGCAGTGCTTATGCCAACGCGGCAGAGCGGCTATTAATGGCTATCGGCGAGCCTAATATGGTCGACACTGCCCAGGAACCCCGACTTTCCCGACTCTTCTCCAACCGGGTTATTGCTCGCTATCCTGCGTTTGAAGAGTTTTACGGCATGGAAGACGCGATTGAACAGATTGTCTCTTATCTGAAACATGCGGCGCAAGGGCTGGAAGAGAAGAAGCAAATTCTCTATTTGCTGGGACCTGTGGGGGGTGGCAAATCATCGCTCGCTGAACGGCTGAAATCGCTAATGCAGCGCGTGCCAATTTATGTTTTAAGCGCCAACGGCGAGCGTAGTCCGGTCAACGATCATCCGTTATGCCTGTTTAATCCGCAGGAAGACGCGCAGATTCTGGAAAAAGAGTACGGTATTCCGCGCCGCTATCTCGGTACGATTATGTCCCCGTGGGCGGCCAAACGCCTGCATGAGTTTGGCGGCGATATTACTAAATTCCGCGTGGTGAAAGTCTGGCCCTCCATTCTGGAGCAGATTGCCATCGCCAAAACGGAACCCGGCGATGAAAACAACCAGGATATTTCGGCGCTGGTCGGCAAGGTGGATATTCGTAAACTCGAACATCACGCCCAGAACGATCCGGATGCGTATGGTTACTCTGGCGCGCTGTGCCGCGCTAACCAGGGGATCATGGAGTTCGTCGAGATGTTTAAAGCGCCTATTAAGGTGCTGCACCCCTTGCTGACCGCAACTCAGGAAGGTAACTACAATGGTACGGAAGGTATTTCCGCCCTGCCCTTTAATGGCATCATACTTGCCCACTCAAACGAATCTGAATGGGTGACTTTCCGTAACAATAAAAATAACGAAGCGTTCCTCGACCGTGTCTATATCGTGAAGGTGCCTTATTGCCTGCGAATCTCCGAAGAGATCAAAATCTACGAGAAACTGCTTAATCATAGCGAGCTGGCTCATGCGCCCTGCGCGCCGGGCACGTTGGAAACGCTTTCGCGCTTCTCGATTCTTTCCCGCCTGAAAGAGCCGGAAAATTCCAGTATTTACTCGAAAATGCGCGTTTATGACGGCGAAAGCCTGAAAGATACCGACCCTAAAGCCAAATCGTACCAGGAGTATCGCGACTATGCGGGCGTGGACGAAGGGATGAACGGTCTCTCCACCCGATTCGCCTTTAAGATCCTCTCCCGCGTATTCAACTTCGACCATGCGGAAGTGGCGGCAAACCCGGTACATCTGTTCTACGTTCTGGAACAACAAATCGAGCGTGAACAGTTCCCGCAGGAGCAGGCTGAGCGTTATCTGGAGTTCCTGAAAGGCTACCTGATCCCGAAATACGCCGAATTTATCGGCAAGGAGATCCAGACGGCCTATCTCGAATCTTACTCTGAGTACGGGCAAAACATTTTTGATCGTTACGTGACTTATGCGGATTTCTGGATTCAGGATCAGGAGTATCGCGACCCGGATACCGGTCAACTGTTCGATCGCGAGTCGCTGAACGCCGAACTGGAAAAAATTGAAAAACCAGCGGGTATCAGTAACCCGAAAGATTTCCGTAATGAGATAGTAAACTTTGTCCTGCGCGCCAGAGCCAACAATAGCGGCCGTAATCCAAACTGGACCAGTTACGAGAAGCTGCGCACGGTGATTGAGAAAAAAATGTTCTCTAATACTGAAGAGCTGTTGCCGGTCATTTCTTTTAACGCCAAAACGTCGACTGACGAGCAGAAAAAGCATGACGACTTTGTCGATCGGATGATGGAAAAAGGGTATACCCGTAAGCAGGTTCGTTTGTTGTGCGAGTGGTACCTGCGCGTGCGTAAATCGTCGTGATGTTAATGCCCGGTGGCGCTTGCGCTTACCGGGCCTACAAAGTAATGTTCTGTAGACTGGCTAAGCATTAGCGCTATCCGGCACTGACAGAACAGGCGCTCAGTTGGCAGTACGGGGGGCATATGACCTGGTTCATAGACCGACGTCTTAACGGCAAAAATAAAAGCACGGTGAATCGCCAGCGCTTTTTGCGTCGTTATAAAGCACAAATTAAGCAGTCGATTTCCGAAGCGATTAATAAACGCTCTGTGACCGATGTCGACAGCGGAGAGTCCGTCTCTATTCCAACCGATGATATTAGCGAACCGATGTTTCATCAGGGGCGCGGCGGTCTGCGCCATCGCGTCCATCCGGGTAACGATCACTTTATCCAGAATGATCGTATTGAGCGTCCGCAAGGCGGTGGCGGCGGCGGTTCCGGCAGCGGTCAAGGTCAGGCCAGCCAGGACGGCGAAGGCCAGGATGAGTTTGTTTTTCAGATTTCAAAAGATGAGTATCTGGATCTGCTCTTTGAAGATTTAGCGCTGCCTAATCTGAAAAAAAACCAGCATCGCCAGCTTAACGAGTATAAAACTCACCGCGCCGGTTTCACCTCAAACGGCGTACCGGCCAATATCAGCGTGGTACGTTCGCTACAAAACTCTCTGGCGCGCCGTACAGCAATGACGGCAGGAAAACGCCGCGAACTGCACGCGCTGGAAACGGAACTGGAGACCATCAGCCACAGCGAACCAGCGCAACTGCTTGAAGAGGAGCGGTTACGTCGGGAGATTGCCGAACTACGGGCTAAAATCGAGCGAGTGCCGTTTATCGACACCTTTGATTTACGCTATAAAAATTATGAAAAACGGCCTGAGCCCTCCAGCCAGGCGGTGATGTTCTGTCTGATGGACGTCTCGGGTTCGATGGACCAGGCAACCAAAGATATGGCCAAGCGTTTTTACATTCTGCTCTATCTGTTTTTGAGCCGAACGTATAAGAACGTAGAAGTGGTTTATATCCGCCACCATACCCAGGCGAAGGAAGTGGACGAACATGAGTTCTTTTATTCGCAAGAGACCGGCGGGACGATTGTCTCCAGCGCGCTTAAACTCATGGATGAAGTGGTTAAAGAGCGCTACGACCCGGGGCAGTGGAACATCTATGCGGCGCAAGCGTCAGACGGTGATAACTGGGCCGACGATTCACCGCTGTGTCATGAGATTCTGGCGAAAAAACTGCTGCCGGTAGTGCGCTATTACAGCTATATCGAGATTACCCGCCGCGCCCACCAGACCTTATGGCGCGAGTATGAACATCTGCAGGCGACGTTCGATAACTTCGCCATGCAGCATATTCGCGATCAGGAGGATATTTATCCGGTATTCCGCGAATTGTTTCAGAAACAGAGCGCCAATCAAAGCGCATAAATAAATCCGCCCGTTCATATGTCGGGCGGGTTTTAATAAGCCTGGTGTTCGGTTTTTATGACTGAAGCAATTACCTACGAATAGTCTGAATGAAGGTATTCCAGCATATCGGGTAATTTAACCCATTAATAGAATTCCATCATGTTAATAACACCAAGGCCAAGACCAAGGCCCCAAATGTCCTGGTTGCCCCACTCCAGGAGGAACAATGTGACAGGCAGGGACTTTATCAAAAACATGATCCAAAACATGTGAAAAAGGATCATCCGCCATCGCCGACGACGTAAAACCTGCTGCCAGTAATGCAAAAAATAAAATCACAGCCATCTCTTTAAATCGTTTCATAGAGCCTCAGAACGGAAGTAAATTATTATCCTTACCACTTCACACTCCTTTCATCATCATAATAAAGGTTATTTTCTTTTTGTCACAAATAGATCAGTATTGTTGGTTAAAAATTTAGTTTTTATCACAATAGTCACACCTGAAAATATAAACACAGCGTATTAATTGGTTTATTAAATCGAGAATGATTTTTATTCCATAACATCAACACGTTTTATTTTTAAACAGTCTATTAGAGGAATTCTCATCGCTATGGTAAACTAACGCATCCGACTTTCAGGGCTGTAGTTCATCATGAATTTGCATCATAAAGCGCTCAGGCACTTTATCTCGGCAAGCGTCATCGTTTTGACATCGTCCTTCCTGATTTACGAACTTATTGCCAGCGACAGGGCAATGAATGCCTATATGCGTTATATCATGGAGAGAGCCGATTCGTCGTTTTTGTACGATAAGTACCAGAATCAAAGCATCGCCGCACATTTGATGCGAACTTTTGAAGCGCCGGGAGACCCCGTCACCGCAGAAAAACGCCGCGCGTTTTGCGACGCCTTTGAGGCTATTAACGGTACGCACGGTGTCAACCTAACCCGGCATAATTATCCGGCGCTACATGGTACCCTGCAAACCGCCGCTACACAGTGTACCGATAATCTTGATGACGCCCTTTTACTGCCTGCGTTTGATCAGGCGGTAAGCATCAACCGTTCGCAGGACGACCACAGTCACGGGCTGGGCACACTGGAGCTTAAATTCCGTTATTACGTTGATTTAAATAAACATTATGTCTATTTCTATGATTTAATCAACTCACGGCGCTTCGCCATGCATCGTTGGACTTTTTTACAAAAAGGCACAATGGGTATTAACAGAAAAGATATAGATAAACTTTTTACCGGCCGTACGGTTATTTCAAGTATTTACATGGATGATATTACCCAGGAAAACGTCATGAGCTTTTTAACGCCAGTCTATCTGGCGGGAACGTTAAAAGGTATCGTGATGGTGGATGTTAACCAGGATAATTTAAAAAATATTTTTTATACCCAGGACCGTCCGCTGGTTTGGCGTTATCTTAACGTAACACTAAAGGATATGGACTCCGGAAAAGAAATTATTATTAATCAAAGCAAAAATAATCTGTTTCAATATGTGAATTATAGCCATGATATCCCTGGTGGGCTGCGCGTTTCGTTGTCCCTTGATTTTACCTATTTCCTTGTCTCGTCCTGGAAGGCGCTGGCCTTTTACTTACTGGCAACGGCGCTCCTGCTTAATATGGTACGGATGCACTTTCGGCTTTATCGCAACGTCACACGCGAAAATATTAGCGATGCCATGACCGGGCTTTACAACCGTAAAATATTAACACCGGAGCTGGAACAGCGACTGCAACGCCTGGTCAATGCCGGGACGCCGGTGACATTTGTCGCTATTGATTGCGATAGGTTAAAACTGATCAACGATACCCAGGGGCACCAGGAAGGCGACCGAATTATTACCCTGTTGGCGAAAGCGATTAAAACATCGATTCGTAAAAGCGATTACGCCATTCGCCTCGGCGGCGATGAGTTCTGTATTATTCTTGTTGATTACGCGGCGGATTTGGCTATCCATCTGCCGGAGCGTATTATTCGTAACCTGCAAATTATCGCACCGGATAAGACAGTCCATTTTTCTGCCGGGATTTATAATATGCAGCCCAATGATACGATTAATGATGCCTACCAGGCTTCCGATGCGCAGCTCTATCTGAACAAACAACAAAAACAACATCGTTCATCATAGTGCTTCGCAGTAAATGTTCATATTGCACCAGGAGTGAGAAATGGCCGAAATGACTGAAGTCGCGAAGGGTGTCGCTACACACCAACGTTTAGTGGCTTTATTAACCCAGGAGAACGCGCGCTATCGTGTGGTGAACCATGAAGCTGTAGGGAAATGCGAAGCGGTATCTGAAATACGCGGTACTGCGCTGGGCCAGGGCGCAAAAGCGCTGGTCTGTAAAGTCAAAGGCAACGGCGTCAACCAGCACGTTCTTGCTATTCTGGCGGCCGATCAGCAAGCCGACCTCTCTCAGCTTGCTTCACATCTGGGCGGCTTACGCGCTTCCCTTGCCAGCCCGGCGGAAGTCGATATGCTGACCGGCTGCGTTTTTGGCGCGATCCCGCCTTTCAGTTTTCACCCCAATCTGAAACTGATCGCCGATCCGCTCCTGTTTGAGCGTTTCGATGAAATTGCCTTTAATGCCGGCCTGCTGGAAAAATCAGTCATTATGAATACACAGGACTATCTGCGCATCGCCCGACCAGAACTGGCAGTCTTCCGCCGCTTTCAGTCATCGCCAACGGCTTAGTCCCCTTCCCCTTCAAGGAGCAATACAGACACAACGATAATGATAAAAATGGCGAAAAACGACGCCGTAATCATCAGCGCTTCAAGAAACGGTGGATCGTACATAATTGTATCCTCAGGAAGACAACAATGACGGTTCACCTGTTAGCAATACGCGGCGTTGATGGCAATTTAATGACAACGCCGTTTTTCACGTAGAGATTGTCTTTCAGGCAGTTGCCTGAAATCCGCATCAATCGTTAAAAAGGCCTGTGCGCTTTGCCGTTTGGGCGTAAAGTAGTCAGGCTTACTTTTTGGCAAGGAAACCATAATGTTTGATGTCACTCTGCTGATCCTGCTCGGACTGGCAGCTCTGGGATTTATCAGCCACAACACCACTGTCGCCGTCTCAATTCTGGTGCTGATTATTGTCCGCGTAACCCCGTTGAATACCTTTTTTCCCTGGATTGAAAAACAGGGGCTCACCGTCGGGATTATCATTCTGACCATCGGCGTGATGGCTCCCATCGCCAGCGGAACCCTACCGCCCTCCACATTGATCCACTCTTTTGTGAACTGGAAATCGCTGGTCGCGATTGCCGTCGGCGTTTTCGTCTCCTGGCTGGGCGGTCGCGGCATTACGCTGATGGGAAACCAACCGCAGCTCGTCGCCGGGCTGCTGGTCGGTACGGTACTTGGCGTCGCGCTGTTTCGCGGCGTGCCGGTCGGCCCACTGATTGCGGCGGGGCTGGTCTCTTTAATTGTGGGGAAGCAGTAACTCGCCCGTCAGATACTGGCCTGGCGTCTGCCCCAGGCCTTTTTTAAACATGGTAATGAATGCCGTGGTGGAATCATAACCCAGCATTTGCGCCGTCTGCTGTACATTACGTCCCGCGATCAGCGCTTGTAGCGCCAGGATTAATTGCAACTGATGACGCCAGCGACGAAAGCTTAGTCCCGTCTCTTTGACGACCAACCGGGCAAGGTTACGCTCGCTCATCGCGAATACGCTGGCCCACTGCCCTAATGTATTCCATCGCGCGGGCTCCTGCGCCATTGTCTCAACCATTTGGCGGATTTTCGGATGCCCCGATACCGGTAATTGCAATTGTTCCTGCGGCTGCTGCGGCAGTTCATCAAACAACACCTGAATAAGGCGCTGCGTTGGCATTTGCGCTCTTTCGGAATCGGTTCTGCGCGCCAGCGACAAAATCAACTCCCGGCATAACGGCGAAATTTTCAGCGTGCAGCAACGCTCCGGCATGACGACCGCTGCAGGTTCAATAAATAAAAAGCACAACTCCGCCCCTGCGGTCACATGGTTACTGTGCGGCAGCGAGCCGGGGAGCCAGACGGCATACTGGGGCGGAACCATCCACATCGCATTTTCCACCTCACAGGTGATCGCGCCGTGCAGAGCGAGGATCAACTGTCCCTTGCGATGCTGATGGCGAGGGCTAAACAGTTCATCATCCCTGGCGCGAATACAAAAGGCCACAGCGGCATCGTGGTGAAGGTCGGGATCATAACCGTCCAGTCTCAGGCCAATCATTATATTGTCCGATTTTAGCGATAAATTGTCATTTTAGCTTGATTCATCCAAACAGTAAAAACTGTTAAGGTATCGCCTCGCCTGACAAGATGAGAAAACGATGACGACAGCCCTTTCACCACGCGGCAAACAGGGCGCTTTACTGATTGCCGGTATTTTGATGATAGCCACTACGCTACGTGTAACATTTACCGGCGCTGCGCCGTTGCTGGAGACAATCCGTTCGGATTACGGTCTTTCCACCGCCCAGACGGGCCTGCTAACAACCTTGCCGCTTCTGGCGTTTGCACTGGTTTCGCCGCTGGCGGCCGGTATTGCCCGCCGGTTTGGGATGGAACGCAGTCTGTTTGCCGCAATGCTGCTGATTTGCGCGGGTATTGCTCTCCGCTCCCTGCCCTCCGCTGCATTGTTGTTTGCCGGAACTGCCATTATTGGGTGCGGGATAGCGCTGGGTAATGTGCTGCTACCAGGATTGATTAAGCGCGATTTTTCACAACATGTCGCCAGGCTGACGGGCGCGTACTCATTGACGATGGGCGCCGCCGCCGCGTTGGGGTCTGCGCTGGTGGTTCCGCTGGCGTTGCACGGTTTTGGCTGGCGCGGCGCGCTGTTAATGCTGATGCTGTTTCCGCTGTTGGCGTTTCTTATCTGGTTGCCGCAGTGGCGCACTACCCGCTCAGCTAACCTGAGTAGCTCCCGGGCATTACATGAACGCGGTATCTGGCGTTCGCCTTTAGCCTGGCAAGTTACGTTGTTTCTGGGACTTAACTCACTGATTTATTATGTGATTATCGGCTGGTTACCAACAATACTCATCAGCCACGGTTACAGCGAAGCACAGGCAGGATCGCTACATGGCCTGCTGCAACTGGCGACCGCGGCGCCTGGGTTAGCTATTCCGCTTATTTTGCACCGCTTTAACGATCAACGCTGGATTGCCGCGCTGGTCTCACTCTTGTGCGCAGTGGGCGCGGCGGGGCTTTGGTTTGTGCCGGGCCAGGCTGTCATCTGGACGCTACTGTTCGGCTTCGGTTCAGGCGCGACGATGATCCTCGGCCTGACGTTTATCGGCCTGCGCGCCAGTTCGGCGCATCAGGCGGCGGCGCTTTCCGGCATGGCGCAGTCGGTCGGGTATTTACTGGCGGCATGTGGGCCGCCCGTCATGGGAAAACTTCATGATGCCAGCGGTAGCTGGTATCTGCCGCTATCGGGCGTAACGGTTCTGGCTATCATCATGGCGATTTTCGGCCTCTACGCCGGACGCGATCGAGAGATAGCGTCATAAATAAACCTGATACCCACTTGAATGCCTGATGACGCTTCGTTTATCAGGCCTGATCCATTAAAATCATTACCGCTATCCGACAAAAGTACCGTAAGCGACACCATCACAGGAGGGAAAAATGCGAATCCAGTGTAAGCGCGTCTATTTCCCGGCGGAAAAAGACGATGGTTATCGGGTATTGGTTGACAGGCTATGGCCGCGAGGCATTAAAAAATCGGCGCTGGTCTATGATGAATGGAATAAGGCCATTACGCCCTCAACCGAATTGCGCAAAGCCTTTCATAGCGAACTGATTGATTTTAACCACTTCGCGCAGCAATACCGGGCAGAACTTGCGCAACAGCATCAAGAAGGCAAACGGCTGGCGGATATTGCCCGACACCAGCCGCTAACGTTGCTATACGCCGCTAAAGATACTCGCCAGAACCATGCCATTGTGCTGGCAGAGTGGCTAAGAGAGCTGTGATTGTCGTGCCGCCGCCTGGCCTGGTTGTCTGTCCGGGGACAACGGCATCAAATGTTCTTCCCGCACCCAGGCAAAACCGTGCTGACCATCGGCGGAGGCTACGTCGCCCGTAACCAGCCACAGCGCCCGAGGCGCTTCTTTCGGCAGTAAGGTGACGTGTCCATTTACCGGGTTAATGAATTCATCTCCGGGTTGGCACAGGCAAAATAGCTCAACCGACTTACCAATATTCCGCCGTCCGGCGGGTGTTTTAGCGCCAATAACTATTGCCAACGCGCCCGGCTTTAACTGAAACATATTTTCTTGCGCCGCATGAAACTCATTATCAGATTGTTCTTAATCATATCCCGTCGGACCGCAGGTTGTCACTTTTTCGTATCAGGGTGCTCTCTGCGCCATAATGTCCACTCATCAATGATTTCGCCATTGGGCAATTTGCAATCGGAACGCACGCCTTGTGGGGTCTGCACCGGCATCAGCGTACCGCCCTGTTGCTCACAGTAGACGGCTGCCGGATTAGGCATCCCAATACGCGGCGGCCTGGGGGCGTTGGGTTGCGACGATGAACAAGCGCTCAGCAGCAATACGCCTGGCAACGCAATCCACGTAAATTTCATAACGACTCCTTAAAGCGATATTTTGTCCAGGATAACCTGGCGGGTACGCTATTTCCATACTTTCTGTCAGCGCTTTAGCGGGTGTTTATCCCGGGTTAAGTCAGTAATAGCCACGCCCTGTCACAAAGCAACCGACCTTTTGTCGCTGAGAAAACCCTGCTATTCTGGCGCCCCCTGAACAGTGAAGGTAATAGCATGAGAGTGGGTATCCTCTTCCCTGTCGTCATTTTCATTACGGCAATATTATTTTTGGCATGGTTTTTTATTGGCGGTTACGCCGCGCCGGGAGCATAACCATGAGGAAAACAACGATGGTGTTGATGGGCATCACGCTAATTGCGGCGGCGGGTACCGAACTGGGCTGGTGGTAAATTCATTTTGAATAATAAAGGCTACCTGTCGTAGCCTTTATTATCTCTGAAAGTTCTGCGTTTAGCTTTTGATTTTTCTGTAGATTAACAGCACGACAATCGCGCCGATCACCGCGACTGCAAAGCTGCCGAAGTTGAAACCATCCACTTTGCCAAAGCCAAAGAACGTACTGATCCATCCTCCGACTACCGCACCAACGATCCCCAGAATGATCGTCATAAAGAATCCGCCGCCATCTTTACCTGGCATGATCCACTTAGCCAAAATACCCGCAATAAGTCCAAAAATAATCCATGAAAGAATGCCCATTTTTTCCTCACTTATGTCTTAACGTTAGCGGTTTATTTGCCGTTAAAAAGAATAGCACATCGTCAGGAAAGTGAAGTTTGTGATATCCATCACCTTTTAGCGTCGTGGATAAAAGCGCATAAATATCAGGGTTGCAATCATTAATGATAACGATTATCTTTATCAATACCGAGTAGTTGAGTTTATAACCCACCTGTTCGGTACGACATTGCTCACATTGCTTCCAGTATTATTTGCCCGCCTCACCGAGTGCGGGCTTTTTTCTAACTGCTATCTATCCCATGTCGAATTCATGGTCTTTTTCAGCCGCGCTATTTTGCGTGATACGGGGTCATCTCCAGCGCAGAACATTCATCCTGCTTGTCCTGCTGCATAAACCCCACGGTCACCATAAACAAACCGATCATAAATGGCACTTCATAAAGCTCTTCAATCAAATCTGTGTAACGAGCGTTATGCAGGAATATCGGCGACAACCACCGATGATGCTCGACAGTGTCGGAAATCAGATATGAACATGCCGTCACGGCAAACAGCCACAATGGCAGAGGAACGTCCCGCAGACGACGAACAATCTCCTTACGTAGCCCGGCAGAAAACAGGACTGGCAATACCAACGCAGCAATTAATAGCACTGAAATCGTTCTGAACAGCATACGCGGCTCGTCAGGGAAATAGTCACGCCCCCAACTGGTGCTTCTACCCAACAGCACCACCCACCAGACAACAGCCCATAGCCAAAACTGCTTTGCCCCTTCGGGACGGGAAAGTGGCCGTATATACCAGGCGGTAAATAGCGCCCCAAACAGTAACCATAACGCTTGTCCGTTTTCAATCCATCGGACCACCACGCCGTTAAGCAAAGGCAATTGCCAGTCCGCCGTAAACGGGATGACCACAGCGGCAAGCGCAAGAGTAAGTGCTGACGAAGTTAATCGGGTATCGAGTTTCATGATCATAAGACTCTTCTGGTTTTTAATACCCAATCATAAGTTTTATGAATACGCTCTCATTAGCAAACAATGCGATATTCTTAATGTTTTCTTAATGTTTCTTTTCAACCCATGTCTGATGTAAATAAACAGCGCTTTTCAATACGCAAAAACCGCATCACGCTGGCGACGCGCGATGCGGCTTCTCATTTAAAGAATCATTTTATATCAAATAGATACTGCAACATCCTTACCAACCGCAAACGTCGTGTTCGTTTTCGGTATCGTAGGAACGCACGGTATTGACCAAATCCTTCACAACTTCTGCTGCAACTTCAGGTACCAGCAACGTCATCGGTGCTTCCGTTTCATAGTCCACAGAGACGCCGTTGCTATTATTCGTGACCGTGACGGTATAAGTAGCTTTTCCCATTATTATTCTCTCCCGGCATGAATGACTTTTCGTGAGGTCGCCCCTTCCATCAGTACTTCCGGCGCGACAAAAAAGTCGATGTTAAAATAGGTATCATCCGTCATGACCTCAATATTGTGCCACTTTTCCGGAGGAAACACGCCAAACTCGCCGGCATTGATCACCATGATCTCTTCCGGCTCAGAGCAATGTTCATCAGCGTATCCGAGATATTTGACCGCCCCCTGCATCACCGAGAGACGAGGATAAACGCCGGGTCGCGTTCCCTTATCAAGGTGGCGTTCGAAAATTCCGGCAGGCGCCGTCTCTTTGTTCCAGAAGGGCGTGGAACGTGTATGGATATGATTTTGTGGAATTTGCCGCATTTGCTTCCCTCTTCCCGCAGGTTACTCAGCGATAATCTCATCGCTGTCGTAAAAAGGTTACGCTCCAAAAACAGCATTTTAAATACCATTTATTGGTTACTATTTTGCTGTTTTCCACGCAATAAAACCGAAAGGAGAGCAATGACCCGCCGTTCACGACGGGTCCAGGGGGTTAAGACTGGAGCGTTGCCAGCCGGGCGGCAAATCCGACGAAAAGAAGGCCAATCAACGAATTGCCCACTTTTGCCAGTTTCTTTTTGGTACCAATATAGTGGGTTACAAAAGCGCCAGAAAGAATTAAAAAGCTCAGATAGCAAAAACTGACGATTTCAAGGGTGATGGCCAAAATAAAAAATGACACCCCAGTATGCGGCGCAGTAACGTCAATAAATTGCACAAAAAAGGAAACATAAAAAAGTATGGCTTTAGGATTCGTCAGGCTAAGAATTAAAGCACGCTTAAAAATAGCGCCAAAAGGAACTACCGTTTCCGTCGCCGCACGCCCCTTTGAGGTCAGCGTAGCGTAAAGGATTTTTGCGCCAAGGTAGAGCAGATAAAACGCGCCGAGATAGCGAACAATGTTAAACAGAACCGGCGTTGTTTTGATCAGCGTCGCCACGCCCGCATACGCCAGAAACATTAATATCGCATCGCCGATAAACACGCCGCATGCGGCAAGATATCCTCCTTTAACCCCGCGTCCCACGCTGTTTTTAAGCACAAAAAGCGTATTCGGCCCCGGTACCAGAACGATAAAAATCGCCCCAACCAGGTACGTCCAATAATTCAGAACACCATACTCCGCGAACACATTAACCTCTTCCTGAAAACATTTACGCTTAGCTGCGAAACAGTATGCTAACGAATGCACCGGAAGATGGGAAGCGAAACCACGTCTCTCCAGCCGCTATTCCGCCACGCTTATATCCACATCACCCAAAAACGTTCTTGTATCGCGCCCCCCGCAGGCAATCACCAGGTATTGGCCCACGTTTCCTCATGGGGAATTAACGCGCGCGTCGTACCAAAGACAGGGCTGCCAACACATCACTGATATCGCTCTCATTCAGATTCGGCGCATTAAACTTCGCTCTCAGCCACACCATATCCTCGTGGCTGAAAGCGCCGACCATCAAGCGCTGGCTGATAATGATCAACATTTGATTATCAAGTTGTCGAATACGTTGCCGGGTAACCGACAAGGTTTGTATCGGAAAGGAGGGTTCTGAGCCGGTTCGCCACTGCGCTAAATAGCGGTACTGTATCGCTTTACTGGCATCCATTAGCGAACGAATAAAAGGGGTTATCGAATGCGGGTCCAGACCGTTATTTTTCGCTTCTTCTTCGGCCTCGGCAAAAACATTTTGTTCACGCGTGAAATCCTCTATCGGCAGATGGTGCTTCATTTTATAAGCAGCCACATCTTTCATTAATAACATGCGTTCATTGAGCGCGGTTAAGAGCGCGCCAAGCGATACCGACGTTACCGAATCGGCAAAAGTGGTGCTGCACATCAATAAAGAACAAAGAAAAATGGCGATATGACGAATCATTAATCAACCTCCTTTTACGGAGGCCTGACAGTAATTTACCTTTATTAAGATAACATTAAGTAATTATTACAGATGGGTATTAATGCTTATTCGTTTAAACTGGAGTGATAAAAAGAACAGGCCGTTGATTCTACGGAATCTTCACCTTCACTTAAAGTGTATAAAATATACAACAAATCACACAAATGTGATGTACATCACGTTTTTATGATTTTTTATTACGGTTTTATGATATAGGTCTAATTTTAATAGGTCACTAATTTCTCTCCCCCGCTCAGGGAGATCGGCTTCAATTTACATCGAATATGGTGAAATATGACTACCATTACACTAGTCAACGAACAAAATAGTACTGGCAATCCTTTTTCTGCACATATGTTATGTGAACAGCGAGCTATTCAGGAAATTACTTACGAACTATTGCAATCGCAGCAGCATGTCTCAAATAAGGATATCATCGCCAAACTTATTGAAAAACTGGAAACAGAAAAAGACGTAGTGCAGCTTGATATTTACCGTAATGCCTTAGAAGCCGTTTTGTTTCAGACACCTGACGACATCTAATATATACCCAAAATAATTCGAGTTGCTTAAAGGCGGCAAGGGAGTGAGTTCCCAGGAGCATAGATAACTATGTGACTGGGGTGAACGACAAATCTGCCGGGAGCAGATTTGAACGTCGCGTGCGACGGCCCGTCAGGGCGAGGCCCATGGATGGGCCGAGTAATCCGTAGCCAACACATAAGCAACTTGAAGTATGAAGGGTATAAACAAGGGAGGGGGTTACTCCTCCCCTGTTCGTTAATAATGCAGATGCCTCAACGTGCGGTGCCTGATTTTTCGTAGCCGTTTGCATGGATTTGCGGTGCAACATGCTGCATGCTTTCTGGCATCTCATGCTGCCGATATACGGCTGGCAGTAATGTTAAGCATGAGCCATTTTTCACATGAAGACTAAATTTACCCGATTCTTTTAAAGCCTGAATAAGATTTTCCTGCGCGGGAGTTAATGTCTCATCATGCCACAGAACAATATGCTCGAAAGACGTTGATAAAAGATCGGGCATCGGCGCCTGCCAGGGGATGACTTCAACTCGCATACCTTCACTACAATATTTAATCGTTTCCAGCCATAGCTCAATGGGGTCGTTCAGCGAAAACGCAGCAATAAGCATTGTGCCTGCTGGCGCCTTTCGTACGCTACTTAGCTGGAACGTGGCGTATTCAATAATCGCAGTATCCAGTAATGCCTTTTCAAATCGGCGTGCATCATCATCGCCTGCGGACAACCACAGCCGTAAAGGACGCAGTATTGACTCAATTACGATACACGGCGGAATTTCCCGACCATAACGCCAGAGTAATTTTCGCAATTTGGCGGGTTCGAATTTTCTACACTGCGCTAAAATCTCTTCCTGGTAAAATAACCATCCCGAGCGGCAATGCGTTTCTTCACCATAGAGTGCAGGTTTAATCTCTTTTAATGAGAAGCCTTTGCTTAACGCGTCGATAATATGCTGTATTCTGATAGCATCTTCTATGCAATAAAAACGATTGCCAGCTTCATCCTTGGTAGGTTGAAGCAGGCCATAGCGTTCCCAGGACCTGATATTTGCTGTTGTGACACCACACTGCGCCGCCATTGCGCTAATACTAAAAGTAGCCATGCCTGTCTGGCCTCATGATGATGTAAGAAAGCATAGTGAACCTAAACGCCATCAGAAGCAAATCATTATTAAGCAATGACCTTACTATTTACACGGGAAATTACATTATCAACATTATTTATTGTAAGCCAGTGCGTAAAGGCTTTAGAGACGGACAGTATTTGATAATCCAGAACTGTTCTACAACCTAATTTAGTCAGAACATGGTAGCGTACTGAGTAAATAGTTTTTAAATGTACATTTAGCTCACAGCTTATTTGTCGGATATCCATTCCTTTAACAAGCATTGCCAAAACATTTCTTTCATTCGCCGTTAATCTGACTTTCTCTGGCCTGGGAAAAAATTGGCCAGCAGCGGCCAAAATCAGTAACTCACGCCACTCAGCAATAGAGGCGTCGACCTTTATTCGATATATAGCATGATGTTCATCAATAAAGTTATATTCATTATGGGTAACAATTCCAATGAGTACCGTTTTAAATGCGGAAGTAATATACTGCTGTACGGTGTAGTAATCGTCGATATCAAAAATAATATAATTTACGTTACCAGCTATTATTGCGACGTCCTTAAATAAGGACTCCAGACCATAATTAAGAAACAGGTTTTCGCTCAATAGTCTTGTATCTGTCTTTAAAACAGATGATGCGGAACCAGTCATATCCACCTCAACAAAACGAGAGCCATGGGGAAATATCCATTCGATGGCCCGCATAAGATCATCTGCTTACTTCAGCGATGAGAACCTATTAAGTAGTAGTTGAGGAACGCCGTTTGCGCAACCTGACAGACGTCCTGGGGCATCTTATGTGAGCTGCGTGGGGATGTGCGCTTTGGCAAAATCCACAAAGCGTACGACCGCAGGCAGCAAAATATGCCAGTCCTGCTGCTCCAGACCTAAATATTCACGCTGCGCCGCACGCAACGTGGCAGCATAATCTTCCGGCAACTGAGGTAACAGCCAGTCAGCCGCCGCATCCTTAGAGGTAAATCTCCCGGTAGAAAGGGTGTACCAGATACGCGCCAGGGTTAAAACGATATGATACTCATCTCCCTGCATATCTGCCGTGGATTGCCAAAGGTCGAGGGGATAACGCAAGGCCTTCAGCAACTGCGCCGCAGGGGCTGGCGTGAACAGCCGTTCCGCGCGTTCGCCCTTTAGCGGTATACTGGTTTCCAGAATTTGGGTTATCAGTAACACCATGTCCCAGTCCTGTTGCGCTGGTTCATAAATCCCCTGGCAAATGTCCTCTCTTAGCCACTCGCCAAATTGCATTTCCCGGGCAGGTGGAAAACACCAGGGAACCAGCTGCGAATAAAGCACGACAGTGACCTCCAGAGCGCGTTTTTCTGCCGACGCCCCCGGCGGCGATGAAAGCGCCAGCAATTCCTGCATCAGCGTTGCGCGTTGGGCCTCCGTCAGCGGCTGGCATATTGTCACCAGTAGATCAATGTCGCTGTTTGGCTTCAGACCGCCCGCGACAGCGGAACCATATAAATGAATAGCACGCAACGTATCGCCTGTGACACGAGTAATCAGGCGACACGCCGCATCCGTTTGGCATTGAATCGAGGGCGGTATGGACAGCGTCATCGTTGCTCCGGGGGCGCAGGTATTTTTTATATTGATTGCCAGAAATATGGCATAACGGCAGAAAAAAAGCTCGCTATTCATAGCGAGCTTTTAACATTGCAATCAGACTTAATGATGTAGCATTTCGTCAACGACCTCATTCGCCTTTAACTGATAAGGATAATAGGTAGGCCAGTTTTCCATCTCTTGCAACAATGCCCGCTGCGAGGTATTTCCCATAAAGATATGGAAGTGCGCCGATTTGCGCGGGGCAATGATATGATCGCTAAACTGAACATATTTAGGCGCTTTGCTATTCGCATCTTTACATTCGAACAGGTAGCGCACCCCTTTTTTACCCGATGCGTAAGTCAGAATTTTATAGCCGGCATAATTGTATTTACAGGATGCAACGTTATTGTCGCGATGGAATTCTATAACGCCATTTTCAATACCGATCGTCTCAACATTCGTCGCGTATCCTTTGCGATAATACGCTTTAATATCCTCAAACGTTTTCTCCGGGTCTTTCTTCGCCTTTTGCCTGAAGACAGGGTCCAGCTCGCCGCTGACCAGATAAGGATAGACGGATTGCCACATACCATCCCAGTCGGTGAGCGCGCGATCGCGTACATTAGCGTCATCAAACACGCCCGCTGCCGCTTTTTGCTCAACCTCCGTCATCGGCGCGCCATGAGCATGATGACCATGCGCGAAGGCAGGACTATTTACCAACAGCATTCCCAGAAGCATTGTCAGTTTTTTTAAATGAATCACCAAAACGTTACCCTCATCTTTCTTAGAAAGATGATTGTTATATTATAACATTGCATTTATTTCAACAGAAACTCAGCGGCCACCGCGCAGGTGGCCTTTTTTGATATCAACTGGTCCGCCATCGAGGAATTGAACCCCGAACCTTAGAGGTAGAAGCTCTATGCTCTATCCGGTTGAGCTAATGGCGGAAGAAAAATTACGCGGCCATTTTAAGGCAGGCGTCTGCGCATTGGCTGCATGCCCGCGCGCAATTCTGGCAATGGTCGTGATCGTGCCTTGCACACTCTTCGGCGCAGGCTTTGCAGATATCCGCGCACAGGCGGCATAATTTTTGTGAGTACTCGCTTTCCAATGCCATAAATTGCGCCGCCAGGCGACAAATGGCCGCACATTGCATATCTAACTGGATGCAGTGCTTCATCATTTCGACGTTATCTTCACGCAGACAAGAAGAGGCGCAGATATCACACGCCGCCGCGCATTCATAACACTGCTCAATACACTCACGATGTTCTTGTTGCATAAATGACTCCTTATTTTATTAAGAGGAGTAGATAAGTCTGCACAGAAACGCCGGGATAGCCAAACGGCTACCCCTCTTTTTCATACTTTTTGAACAAAAGTGCTGAATAAAACAGCAATCGTAAAGCCGGAAATCGGCCTCCGTGATGTGACGTCTATACTGTAATGTTCATCTGCTTTTCATCGGAGGTAAAATGGAGTATTTAGCACGACTAAATATCGTTGCGATGCTGATGTCAACGACGTTCTGGATCAATCTGGCGGTCGTTTTTTTCGTCACCCTCATTACTTACTGGCTCATCAACTGGCTACTTAATGTGGTCTATAAAGCGCTACAACGCCCGGATAAAAAGGATGATGCTCATGGGCGGCTGCGGCCTATTGTTTTCGAGATGCTGAAAAAGACCAGTAAGATGCTAATCTTTTTTGCCGCATTTCTCTTTAGCCTGCGCTTTGTCGCCCTGCCCGACCGGTTATTCTCTACCCTCTCTCACGCCTGGTTTTTAGTGGTTGCGATTCAAATGGCGATTTGGCTTGATCAGGGCGTACAGTCATGGATGCGTCATTTACTGTATGCCCCAGGCTCCAATAAAAACCCGGTGACGTTAGTCATTCTTGGTATGATTTTGCGCGTGCTCGTCTGGTCTATGATGTTGCTCTCCATCCTGGCGAACGTCGGCGTGGATATTACCGCACTGGTAGCCAGCCTCGGCGTGGGCGGTATTGCTATTGCCCTGGCGGTACAAACCGTTCTGAGCGATGTCTTCGCTTCGCTGTCGATTGGTTTCGATAAACCCTTCGAGATCGGCGATTTCGTCGTCTTTAATGATGTAGCCGGTACGATTGAACATATCGGTTTGAAAACCACCCGCATCCGTAGCCTCAGCGGCGAACAGATCGTTTGTGCGAACGCGCAGTTGTTGCAGCAAACCATACACAACTATAAGCGGATGCAAACGCGTCGTATCGTGTTTACTTTTGGCGTCGCCACTGCGACACCGCCGGAAAAGTTACGCCTCATCGGCGATATGGTGAAAAAGATTATTACCGATGTCGGCGAAACACAATTCGACCGCGCCCATCTACTGGCCTTTGGTCAGGATCGGCTGACCTATGAGGTGGTGCATATCGTCAATACCGCGGATTACAATAAATACATGGATATTCAGCAAGAGATAAATATCCGTATTATTGAAAAACTCATTGAGAATGATATCGAACTGGCGCTGCCAAGTCTGGTCGTCAGAGCCCCTGTACAGGTTGAAGAGACCAGGGACTACAGTAATACCGCTGATGCAAAAAACGCAGATAAACGCGTCATGCAGTAAAATCTCTGCCGACAATACCGGGAACCCATGGGTTCCCGGTGCGTTAACGGCGACACGGCAATGCGGAGAAACGACTTGCGGCTATTCCACCTGTAAATGGCGGGTACAGACTTGATCAAGTAGCGCAGACTGATGACTAATCACCAACATCCCTAATGAACGGCTGCGACACACCTCGAGCACGTATACCCATATCGCTTTTTGAATAGACGGATCGAGTTGCGCCGTCATTTCGTCGGCAATCAGAAAACGCGTTCGCGGGTCAAGCGCGCGCAGTATCGCAATTCGCGCCAACTCCCCGCCTGAGAGCTGCATTGGCCGACGCGTCAGCCACTCGGGCTGCACATGCAAACGCCTCATCGTTTCCGGGTCAGGCTGCCAGGCATCACGCACAGCGTCTCCGGCGCTTCGCCAGGGATTAAACGTCAGTTCAGGATGCTGGGGGACAAGCTGTACCGGACAATACTGATGCAGGGGTAACGGGCTACCGTCCAGCAGAACGTCGCCCGCCGTCGGTTTTTGCCATCCGGCCAGGACGCGCCCCAACGTTGTTTTCCCCGTTCCGCTTGGCGCATGAATTCCTACCCGTTCACCGGCAGAAATCGTAAACGTCAGGTTCTGCCATAAGACTTTCCCGCCCTGACGAATAACGAGGTCGCGGCAGCTTAGCATTCTATTCCCTCTCCGGTCGGCATAAATAACGGGTTTAGTTCAGGCAATGCTTGCCATTGCCGTTTTAACGGCTCACTCATCTCTTCCGGCTGTAACTGCTCGCAGCGGATATTGTCCGTGATATAACCCTGATGCAGCGCCACAATGCGATCGGCATACCGCGCCGCCAGCAGCAGGTCATGAGTCACCCACAGCACGCCGCATCCCCGCTCGCAGAGACCTCGCAAGTGCTCAAGCAACTGGTTTGCCAGTGCGGTATCAAGCCAGGCGGTGATCTCATCCGCGAGGATATAACGTGCCTGGCTGAGCGAGGCGTGGCACGCCAGAATTCGTTTAGCCATCCCGCCGGAGAGCTGGCGAGGAAAGCGTTCCAGGACTGTCGGTTCAAGATCGCTTTGCTGTAATAGCTGTGCCATTTGCGTCTCATCCCAGGCGCGTCCGGTCAGATGACATGCTCTGTTCAAATGTTTTCTAATATTCAGCATGGGATTAAGCGCCTGTACCCCCTGCGGCACGTAGCTAAACGTATTGCCCCTAAGCTGCCTGATGGTATGTCTGTCCAACCGGTTGCCATCAAGCGTAATCTCCCCCCGAAAGCGTAAATTTTCCGGCAGCAGATCGAGCAGGCATTGCAGCAGCAGACTTTTGCCCTCCCCGCTGCCGCCAACCAATGCCACCATTTCGCCGGGCGCGATATCAAAAGAGACATTCTGTAATAACGGCGACCAGCGTCTCGCGCCATACCAGCGATAACGCGCGCTTTCCAGCGTAACCTGTTGTAAACTCAGCATACGTCACTCCTTAGCCACAGCCGCTGAATGGCGCGCGCAAACTGATCGAAGAGCATCACCAGCGTGAATAACATTAGGCCGGGAAACAGCACCAGCCACCAGTTTCCATGGCTAATAAACCGTAACGCATCCGCCAGCAACAGCCCCAGCGAAGGCTCATGCGGCGCCAGCCCAAACCCCAGAAAACTTAACGCCGCGCTGTGCAATACCGCATGAGGAAACATCAATAACGTTCCCGTCAACCATTGCGGCAATAACGCCGGAAAATAGTGATATCGCCAGCAATAAAGGTGTCCATGCCCCAGACGATAGGTCAGTGTCAGGTAGTCACTCTGCGCTACCCGCTCCGCGTCGGCGCGCAGAATCAGCGCCAGACGGGGCCAGTGCGTTAACGCCACGGCCGCAATGACGCCGCTTTTACCGCCGCCGAGCGTAAAACAGATAAGGATCAGCAAAAGTAAATGCGGCATGGCGAGCATGGCATCGGTTATCAGCCGCATCAGGAGGTCCAGCCGGGGATGAATGCGCGCCACTGCCGCCATCACTAGCGCGATAACGCCGCTGCACAGCGCGGCGCCAACGCCAATTTGTAAACTGGTGAAGGCCCCCTGAAAGCAACGAAGCCATACATCACGCCCCAGATTATCGGTGCCAAACCAGTGCTGGATATCAGGCGACAGATGCCGGGCAAGCAGATTAACCTCTGGCGGCTGGCTCAACGTGGCATAACCGTATCCGGCAATAAACAGCAGACAGGTAACGGAGAGGATCAGACGAAACAACGTCGGGGCAGGATTATAGAGCATCGGGACGCTCCAGCGATCGATTAAGCACCACCACAAGCCAGGCTGAAATCGTATTTCCGGCAAACACTAATAGCGTACAGAATAAAACGATCCCCATAAGTAGCGGGACATCGCCACGCAGGCCGGCATCGATAGTGGCCTGTCCCAGCCCCGGATACGCAAAGACTTTTTCTGCCAGTAACGCTCCCCCCATCAGTTCGCCCAGAGAAGCAAACTGTAAGCAGAGCGCTGGGGTAATCGCATGACGTAACACCTGGTGACGTAACAGCGACCATCCTTTATCCCCCTGAGCGCGCGCAAAACGAATAAATTCGCTCTTCATTACGCTGGCTATTTTTTCTCGCGTATGCAGCGCAATTTGCCCCATGCCCAACAGACTTAACGCACATACCGGCAACACAAGATGGCGTAAACGTTCCGATAAAAGAGCTGTTCCTGCATTATTTCCGGGGTCCCAGGCGCAACAAACAGGTAATAACGGCCAGCGGACGGCAAACAGCGCCAGCAACAGCATTGCTATCCAGAAGGTGGGCAACGATGACAATAAGTAGCTGATACGGCAAATCATCTTATCCGGCCAGCGGTGGAGAAAACGTCCGGCCAGAAAACCCAATGTCACGCCCAGCACACCAGACAATAGCCAGGCGCCTGCCAGCAGCGCGAATGACGTCGCAAAACGTTCCCGGATCACGCTGGCGACAGGCATGTTGAACAGCATGGAATACCCCATGTCACCCTGGAGCAGACGCCAAAACCAGTGACCGAAACGCTCCCACAGCGGCTGGTCAAGCCCCCAGCGCGCCGCAATCCGCGCATATTGTTCTGGCGGAACATGGAGCAGATCGTTGCCAATATAAGCACGGATAGGATCAACGGGCGAAAAGCTAAGCAAAATGAAGGTGCCGGCAGCCACCAGCACCAACAGAATAATCAGCCGCAAAAAATGACTGAAGAACAATTTCATCACCGACAGGTCCAGGTCCAGTCATCAAGATTGTTTAACACCGACCAGCTACCGTGGATTTCTGGCGCGCCTTTTCCCAGATCAATACAGGGGTTGGCCAGATAGGTATGCTGAATATTAAGCAGCCATGCCCATGCCGCATCGCCCTGAACGCCCGCGCCCTGCTTTCCATCCCACTCAACCTGCTGCCAGAAAGGAATCGCCTTTTGCCAGTCAGGCGCATCTATAGCCTGTTTCAGATGTGCTTCTACCGCAGGGTTGCTGTAATAGCCCGGGTTATAATATTCCACACCAGCGGCTTTCCCACTGTAGTGATGGAAGAGTTCCATCGGGTCCAGACTTCCCCAGCCAAACAGCGTAGGGTTAGCGTGCATATGGCGCTCTACAGTTTCCCAGCTTCCCGATTGCAACGAAACGACAATGCCTAAAGGCTGCAACATGGCGCGCACCGCCTCGGCCAGATCCCGTCGGGTGCTGTCGCCACTGGCATACCATAAGGTCAGACGCGCTTCTTTACCTGCTTTTTCACGCACGCCCGCACGGTTTATCTTCCAGCCAGCCTCTTCCAGGATGGCGCGCGCTTTTGCAATATCGCCATCGCTGAATACCACTGAAGGATTTTGCCACGGCAATCCCTGCACCGCGCTATAGGCGGGTATCGCATGGCCTTCCATCACCTGTTCCGCCAGTTGTTTACGATTAATGGCATAGTTAATTGCGCGTCTGATAGCGACATCAGCAGTCACATCGTTGCCGACAGGATAACCGTTAGCATCCTTTTTACCGGCAGGCACCATCGGGAAGACAATGCCCCGGTTTTCAACGCTATCGCGTACCCAGAGTTTAAGATTATCCTGCTGCGGGGCCACCGCCATAGAAGGGGCAATGCGCACCAGCCCCAACTGTCCGCTGCGCGCGGCGGCATAAGCATTATCTTCATCCAGGAAGACAAAAACCAGCCGGTTAAAGTCATTCTTTTTACCTGCATACCAGGGGTTGGCTTCAACAATCAGTTGCTGACCCGGCTGAAAGCTGACCAGTCGGTATGGACCGGCGCCTATCGGTTCACGGGCGAACGTTTTTTCATCATAACGGCTGGCCGGAACAATCCCTAACGATCCTAATACATTCACAAAGGTGCTCTGCGGATGGCTCAGCGTCATCTCAATTCGGCGCGCATCCAGCGCTCGCGCATGGCTAAAATTGCCCATGTCAATTTTACCGCCGCTCTTCGCCGCTTTGTTGTATGTAAAAACGACATCTTCGGCAGTTAATGGCGAGCCATCGGAGAATTTCAGATCGGGTTTTAAGGTCAGTATCCAGGTTTTACCATCGGGGCTGGTATCCACTTTTTCCGTCAGTAAATTACCCCAACTCATATCGGCGTTTTGCTTGAGCAACGGCGCATGAAGCAATAAGTAACTGCCGTGGCTCCAGCCCAGCATAGGATCAAAGCCTTCCGTTGGCTCAGGGCCAATGGCCAGCTTTAAGGTATGGCCATCTGCCGTGTCCGACGCAGCGAAAAGCGGCGAGGTGAATGCCAGAGCCATCGCGCACGTTATGAGCGCCAGTTTGCCTTTAATCATCAGTTTACCCCAGATTATACGTTGTTTTTGTTCCTCCCGGCGCAGCATAAACGTCGGGAGGCCTCCTGAGGACGGCATTATGGCGAGCATTTGTAATGAAAAAATTGATGCAGAACAGAAAGTATGACGATCTTTTAAAAACATCATACGCACAAGCGCCGGGAGCGCCAACGTGGGCTAAAGGCCGCTTTTGACGGGGATAAAACGCAAGAGAAATGATGCCAGTAATACCGGGTTAATTAACGCCATCTTATTCTCTTATTTCCTTTCTATTCTGTATTACGTCTTCCCATCCGACGCTGTTCATTTTCTCAACGTTATTAGTCAGTGCTGAAACGTAAGAAGGTATCGTAATTAGCGCCTCCTGGCTTTAAACCTAAACCAATATTAAACGAACCGGACGTTAATGAAACTTACCAGCAGAACGCCAGTCATATGGCAACCCGATGAAATGACATGCTATGGAGTCCAACCGAAAAATGTTAACGCCGCCAGGGCTCGTGATGATTTTTTTAGCCGTACTGTTCTCATTGCTGACAGGATGCGCAAGTTATAAAAACACGGCATGGGGAATATATCCGGCTTCAACGGATATTTGTCCATCAGGTACGACATCAACAGGAGGGTGCAAAGAGTAATATCGCATATTTAATATACACCACTTTTTAAATGACTGTCCGGACATTTTCGGACGGTAAGTTTTCTATTAATTTATAATGGACTAATCCCATGACAAATAAAAAACACATTTTTTCAATTATCTTTATTGGTTCTCTTTTAACGGGGTGTGCTACAGGACCATCACCGACAGGGATTGGCTTATATACGGATGTTAAAGGGCCAATTACTGCCACGAGTCTCCCGGCAACCAAAACCGGTAAAGCGTGTGCGCAAACGGTATTGGGTATTGTAAATACCGGCGACGCATCTATTGATTCAGCGAAAAAAGCGGGCGATATTTCTTTAGTGTCGAGTGTTGATTATGAAACTACAGGCTCATATCCGTTTTATGGTAAAACCTGTGTTGTCGTAAGAGGACAATAACAACAGTAAGCCGGCGATGCCGCCGGCTTTTTATCCCATTTTACGTGCCGCTATCTCTGTCTGTTCCTTGCGACTCAGCCCCCGCTTTAAGGTTCTGTTAAGATTTTACGCATACCCTACAAGCAGTTGTTAATAAAGGATAATAATAATGGCACATTTCTCAAGACTGCAAATAACGCTTCACTGGTTAACACTGCTCCTGACAGGCATCGCATATGCGGCTATTGAGTTACGGGGGTGGGCGCCAAAAGGCTCCAGCGTTTACCTGTTTATGAAAGACATGCACTATGACATGGGCGTTCTGGTCTGGGCGCTGATGTTTTTACGGTTATATCTTAAACACAAATACCCGGATCCGGTCATTACGCCTCCCCCTCCTCACTGGCAGCACGTAGCCGCTAAATTAATGCATATCGCGCTTTATCTCACTTTTCTCGCCTTACCGCTGCTGGGCGTCGCGATGATGGCGTCAGGCGGGAAAAGCTGGAGCTTTTTTGGTTTTACTGTACCGGTATTTTTGACGCCAGATAGCACCCTAAAATCGGATATAAAGCGTATTCATGAAATGCTGGCCAATATCGGCTATTTCCTTATTGCCATGCATGCAGCAGCGGCGTTGTTTCACCATTACATACAAAAAGACGATACATTTTCAAGGATGTTACCCGGTAAATCATGACTATTTCGGCCATCCCGGCGTGAGAGAGCACGCCGGGCAAGGCATTAATATTCCAGCGCTATCGGTTTCGACTGATAGCGCCTTATACCGTTTGTAATCGACAATATACGATATTTTTCCGGTTCCACGTGTAGGTGATATGTACGACGCCGCCCTCGCTAATAATAGCGGGATAAGAATACTCACCGCGGTCACTTTCCAAGTCCAGTAGCGGTAGCCATGATTCGCCATTATCATGGGAAGCAATCAGTGAAAGCGGATAGCGCTTTCCCCAGTTGCCGTTGACCGGATTTAACGCAAGAATCAGCGTACCGTCCTGCATACTAACCAGATCGATACCACTATTATTATTCGGTAAAGATGTCGCGCGGGCAACAGACCAGGTAGCGCCATAGTCGATTGAATCACTGCGAAAAATTGCCCCGCGTGTGCTTCGTAACAACATATGGATATGCCCCGGAAAAGACTCCCACAGCGTAGGCTGAATAACGCCATCCCAGCGCAGGAGGTTTTCCAGACAACATTCCCACAACATCCCCTTTTTTACACCATCCCACAACGCTACGTTTGTCCCGGAAATAGCGTTATCAGGCTCCAGCGGAACAAAAGAGATATTCCAGTGTTTTCCTTCGTCAGAGGATCGATCCACAAATGCCCTCCACCGTTCAGGACTTTCAATCGACCCTGGCGCAATCCAGGCGCCATTTGATGCCAGCAGGAGTTTATTTTTTACGGGACCGCGCGGCAAAATATCATCGTTAACCAACGGAGCTGGCGTACTCCAGGTAAATCCTCGATCGCTGGAGGTGATAAACCAGGTTTTCCACGCGTGTACGTCGCTGCCTACTTTATAAAATAACCACAATTTATCCGACAGGTAAAATAACACCGGATTCCAGTGCGCTTCCCCCTCGCGTGCCGCCACTCGCTGCGGTGTTGTCCAGATATTATGTTCATAGCGAGATAGCCAGATGGCTGTATCTTCGCTTCCTTCGCGCAACCCCGCGAACCATGCGGCCACGAGCGTACCGCACGGTAAGCGAACAAGCGTAGAGGCATGGCACTGGAAGGACTCGGTTCTGCTTTCCGGTAAAATGACCTGCCGATTGACGAGCGCTAATTTCATACCTGCCTCGATTAAATAAGGTAAAAAGCATCAGCTTTTTTACGTATGAAAGTAGTGTTAGCAGAAATGGCATCAACGCGGTGAAAACGATGAACCGCTATACGAATTTATGTTCAGATATCGCGCCCATAACAGGCAGAATGTCGAGAGTGGACAAAAATTGGACTGACCTCGCGGATAATTCCAACTTACCGCCGTCCAATGGCGACGAGGTCAGTGGCACGGGATAATATAGAGGTCAGGGCTATAATATTTAGCGATCTGTGCCTACAAGCATGACGGGATACTTTTCGCTACAGGCAATGAAGGCCCGTCTAAACGGGCCTCTATTAACGCGATTATGATTTGTGTTCAATCGCCTTTGGTTTGCTTTCTATGGCAATTTTTTTCGGTTTCTCGCTTTCAGGGATCTCCTGGTAAATCTCGACCAACAAGAGGCCCTGTTCCAGTTTCGCATTATTCACCTTAGCATGTTCAGGCAAAGAAAAACTCAACTGGAAATCCGCCTTACGAATACCCCGATAAATCCAGTGCGTCTGATCCTCTACCGTCTCTTCAGTGTGTTTACCCGTAATATTCAGGTTGCCGCCAACCGTTTCAATTTCAAGCTCTTCCTCTTTCCAGCCAGGAACGCTCACGGTAAGCAGATAGTTATTCGCATCGCGCTTTTGCAGATCGTAAGCTGGCGTCGCAGCGACTGGCGTATCTCCTGTTAATTGACTGAAAAGTCTATCAATACGGTTGAAACGGTCAGAGAAAAGAGAATCAGCAAACACGGGAAGTGCTGACAAGGTTCTGAGTGCCATCATTAACCTCCTGAATCACTATTCAAAAGTTCAACATCAAGGCAAGCATTGCTTGTCCACTGACTACATAGGGACGGAAAAAACATTTTCAAGCCTATAAAAGCCTTTTTTTAGTCACGAATTTAAGTGGTTAACGAAAAGTCTCATCCCGTTCATTGCCATTTCCGCTGTCCCTTCATCTTTACAATTTTTCTTCATCATCGCAATTGATAATGATTATCAATTGCATTAGTGTATACAGGTTGGTTATGGCAGTGACCAACGCCCTTCTCCATTATCAAACCCAGCGCCGCTTTCGGGCGGCCTTTTGGGAGGAAATATGGTCGCCAAAAATAAAATTCACGGTCGTCGTATTCGTCAATCTCTGCAACAGTTACATCATCGTTGTCTTTTTCAGCAACTGGCGGTAAGCCCACCAGGAACAAAATATGTTTCAGTCACCGCTGAAACAAAAAACTGGCTTATTCATCTTGTGACTTCAGAGGGTCGTTAGCACGCGATAGTGGCTGTCCATGTTGTCGCTAAAATTTTAATGAAATGACATTTGAAATGACATTTATACATCTACAATTTGCGCCCGGCTACTCCGGGCGCCATACCTGAAGATATGACACCCGTTGCCAACTGACAGGAATTTTAGTCATCGTCTCCGGCGTAGAAAAATTCGATATCTTTATTAAACCATTTATCAATGTTGTGCCACATCAGACAACCGGTCAGAAAACTTGCGATCAATATCCCTCCTATAAGCCACTTTTTCACATATACTCCTGAATAACCCCTGTTGATGCCATTATCTGATCGATAATAAAAAGACCATCATTTAAAGAAATAGTTTCACTGACAGATACCATATGAAACGAGACAGTGAACAGTACCGTTTTCTTCGGTTTTTATGCCATAGTATTGAGCAGTGGTGACAATCATTTTCTATCGCACCATAATGATTTGCAGCCTATAGTTTATGATTTTAAGATTTGTCTACTCATCACATATGTCAGTAATAGATAAATTATAATACGCTTTTCTGGCGCACTTTTCGTCAGTAAACAGGAATACTACAGCATTCATCGTATTGATGCCGCTTTATCTCCCGTACTCCAGGGAATTAACGACAATTTTATACACAAAGGATACTAATGATGAAACGTAAATTGATCCCATTTACCCTCTTTCTCGCTGCGCTTAGCGCCAGTACCACCTCTATAGCAGCTTCGCAGGAGATTTCTAAATCTATATACACCTGTAATGATAACCAGGTTATGGAGGTGATTTACGTCAACACCGAGGCTGGAAACGCCTATGCGATTATCAGTCAGGTAAACGAGATGATCCCGATGCGGTTAATGAAAATGGCCTCCGGAGCAAATTACGAAGCCATAGACAAAAATTATACTTATAAACTTTATACCAAAGGCAAAACGGCTGAACTGGTGGAAAGTGATGATAAACCTGTTCTCAGTAACTGTTCCTTAGCTAACTAACCTTAAGAAATGCCTGAAGACTCATCAGGCATTTCCACTTCAACCTTCCTGTAACGTAACGTTAAAGAATATGTGAATCACTACCGTAGTATAATGGCTAATTAGTAACCACTTTTGAACATGGTTAATCCTATTTTTAAAGAAAAGTTCGAACTGTCTGAATTGTCGTTGTTGAGCGTTTAAATGTTTTGCTTTATTAAGTGGCCCAGGTAGAATTCGCAGCGGCTGGTAACCATTCATATTCGCACTATTGAACGATCACCGGCCAACCGCGCCAGGGTCTTGCATACGCTCTGGCGCGGTTAAATCCCCAGACCATAAACGAAATCACTGGTTTCTACTATTGATCGTATCTTTCACGTTAACCTGCATTATGCTTGCCCACCTGATGTAAAAAGACACCGCTCTGAACCATAGGGTGTGAATTTCATTTTATAAAAAAATTGCGGTGCCGGGTGCCTCCCGGTGAACCATACCACAGTCAATATGGTTCGCGAGGAACATTAACTATTTGACTGGACGCCCCGCCGCAAAGGGGGATTCACCGCATAAGAAAAATCTACAACTCACAAGTAATAAAAGACAATAACATTTTTGTGCATTTTTTATAAATGACTATCTTGTCACGTAATAAATGAAATTATTCTGTAACAGGATTGCAAGACAATACTTATTCAAAACTGAAGTGGTCAGTGGGAGTCGAACCCACATCATCAGCCTGACACTGAGGTAATAACATTATACGATAACCACATTGGACCGCCACCGAGGCCTCGAACCTCGCACCATCAACTTAGGAGGTTGATGCTCTATCCAGCTGAGCTAGTGGCGGCTGGGGACTTCTGCCAGGCGCAAAAAAGGTGCTCTCCTGGATAAAATACATACCTTGCTACTTTTCAGTAGTCGTTCAACGGCAGGTACAATATGCGAAGGCGGTCACAAAATCTTGATGACATTGTGATTAATTCCAGGAAAATTTTTCAGAGTGAATCTTGTGAGATCTGGCGTTATTTACACCAGATTTTCCTTCCTGCTTATCACCTACCTGAGCAACCTTGATTGCTTACCACAATCCTTTATCTGTGCTTATGCTGGTGAGATGTTATGTACAGCGTCACTATGACGAAGAGAGTATGACGAAGAGAGAAAAGACAGGCAGGTACGTGTCACTGGTAAAGAAGCCCTGTTTTATTGACTGGCGGTGCGGAAGGCGAACCTTCCGCATAGCTTATGCTTTTCAGAAACGGTATCCAACCCCGACGTTGAAGCCGTTTATTTTTGTAGAGGAGATGTTGCTTCCTTCATACCCAACATCGACGACGATATTCTCCAGCGGATTCATCTGTACACCCGCGCCCCAGGCAAATCCCGTTTTCCTTGAGGAAATTTTGTTAGAAAAAGAATCGCCATCCTGAGTGGAATGTTCTTTAAATGTCGCCTTTACCGTGCCGACACCCGCCAGCGCGTATAACGAAAAATTGTCAGACAATCGATAGGCTGGCCCAACCATTAAAGAACCGTACTTCACCTCAAACTTGTCATGGTAATGAATACCTTCAGGCTCAACAGACCCGGAAGCCTGTCTGTCTCCATATAAGTAACTTAGCGAGGAAATAAAACTTACCGGAGAGTCATCCTCATAACGGTATTTCACATTTACCCCTCGGATATTTTTGAAATCCTGAACTTTACTTTGTGCATACCCCACGGAAAAGGCGTTAGTATCGGCCTGTGCAACATTTACAACCAAAACGCTTGTAGTAATAACTAAAGTGGATAAAATAATATTTTTCATAACAACTCCTTAATACTACTTATTATTTACGGTGTGTTTAAACACCTGCAGTACCGATCCGGCATTCAGTTATCGCCACTATGCCGAATCGACAAAACCACGAATAATTCACCGCTATCGCTCCTGATGTGTTTACTTCCTGAAAGATATTTTTACTACCGAAGCACTCTATCGCTCATTTAGGTAACCGGTTCTACAATGTCATCTAACTTTTATAGATTTGAATGCTAATTTTTCTCACGCATATATATTTAACAGAAACCATAAAGTATTTAGCCACTATAGAACAACAAACTCGCCATACAACCATTTAATATTTAAAGCAAAAACCTCACAACCACATTAAGAAACCTGACGCCGATCGGCTAAAAACATGTCATTAAGCAAACTCGCCATATAACCAGAACATATCGCATTGTGCTTCACAGTCCTCACGTGACGCTCCAGCCGCAATACCGTTATATGCCATCGCTGGCACCGTAATCATATTCACCATGATGCTTAGCACGATTTATTCCCGCTCCGATTTAATCTTTTAATATGTCTATCAGTTACAACATTTCTTGTTATAAGAATAGAATCAACACCACAATTCCAACATAAATATCACCTGTGTTGAGAGAGAATTTACATTCCAGAAAAATAATAACGGACGCAAATATTAAACACTCGATAAAAAAGTCTATTTCGCTATAAAACCCATTATTATTAAGAGTGGTTAACTCTTCGTTGAATAAAAAATGTCAATGACGCTCCATAATTCAGGAGATGAACTTCACAAGTCATTACATATAACAGGAGGTGCTATGAAACATCATGCTTTTATGCTTTGGACATTACTTATTTTTTCATTCCATGTTTTGGCCAGTTCAGGCCATTATCCTGGTTTACAACAGGCATCATGGGAAATTTTTATCTACGATTTTGGTAGTAAAACCCCGCAACTACCTACAAATACCGATAAAAAGCAAGCCAGGCAGATTAGTTCACCATCCTGCCCGACGGCAAAACCCATGATGTCCGCACCAGTCAATGACGCCAGGAAAGGGAATACTTTCTCCAGCACATGCACATAATGTTCTTTATCTACAATGGTGCCGAACGACTACTTTTAGCCATCCGGAAATCTTGATTGCTATCAAATATAGCTGGCATTATTTTTCCTGACGTGTATAGTGCGCCTCGTTATCCCCATTAAGGAATTTGTTTGTCTCGTAAAATGACAGGAATTGTCAAAACCTTTGATTGTAAGAGCGGTAAAGGTCTCATCACCCCCTCCGATGGACGCAAAGATGTTCAGGTCCACATTTCAGCATGTCGCCAACACGAAACAGAAGCGCTTATCCCCGGTATACGCGTTGAGTTTTGTCGTATTAATGGCCTCCGCGGACCTACCGCCGCCAACGTTTATCTTTCATAATTCGTCACTCGGCATTTTTTCAGAAAAATTTAGCGAGTACGTATACCTCCGCAGTTTGCTATGAGGCTTTGCCTGAAAGGCTGCAGAATGTTTTCAGTGGCGAAAATCTAAAGGATTTATTTTGCTAATGACTCCTGTGACCTCTTTTATCATATATCGGGTGCCCCCCCTTCTCACTTTGTTTAACGTGAAGAAATGTACAGCCGTTTTTCACTGTGATAGCATCTAATATTGCAAAAGTATTTAACGCTATATACCCATCGTCACAGGAGTGGCTGGCTGCGCGCATTTAACCGAAGTATTTATGTGATTCTATCGGAATTATCTCTATTGCCGCTCAATGCTACGTCATATTCAGTGGGTATAAATCGCCAATATAGTTGTAACGCTATTTATTTTTAGGGTAATAATTGAATGACTTTGCTTTCAGGAAAAACCACACTGGTTCTCTGCCTCTCCTCTATTTTATGTGGATGTACGACGAACGGCTTACCCACACCTTATAGTATTAATTTGTCGTTCCCGGTCATTACACAAAACCAGATTAATTCCGGTGGTTATTACATAAATGACGCGGAACAAATTCGAACAACTGATGGTCTGTGCCTTGATGCAGGCCCAGATCAACAGAATCGTTTGACGCTGCGGGAGTGTAAGCATGTGCAATCTCAGCTTTTCTCATTTCACCGAGATAGAATCACGCAGGGTGAGAAATGTCTGGATGCCGCAGGACAAGGTACAAAAGAAGGCACACCAATCATTCTTTATTCATGCACGGGTAATGATAACCAGCGCTGGCTCACTGATGATAACAAAATTAAGGGGGAACAGAGCCGAAAATGCCTGGGCACAAATAGCATTATTGTCAGAAAAGGCGACCCTGTTGTGTTGGCCGATTGCGATTTTAGTCGCGCCCTGGAATTTACCATCAGGTAGCAGGACACCGCTGTGAAGAGAGAGCCGCTAACCTCATGACACGACAACAGGTTAGCGACCTTTACTTCCACGTGCGGTCACGTCCGCAACGTCAGGATGACAAAACGGCGGCTAAACCTTGACACCAGTTATATACCCAGCTTAAATACTGGTCATCCAACCAGTAAAAAGGAAATGGCGATGTTCGTCGAACTCGTTTATGACAAGCGAAATGTTGAAGGTTTGCCAGGCGCACGCGAAATCATCCTCAATGAACTCACAAAACGCGTACATCAACTTTTTCCCGATGCGCAAGTGAAAGTTAAGCCAATGCAGGCGAACGCATTAAACAGTGACTGTACAAAAACCGAGAAAGAACGGCTGCACCGTATGCTGGAAGAGATGTTTGAAGAGGCTGATATGTGGCTGGTCGCCGAATAACGCCCCCTCCTGCGAAAGCGACATATCCGATCGAAAACAGCGCCCTGAGGCGCTGTCTGTGACGATATAACGCAAACGCCACCACTCAGAACATGTTGTTGTTGATATCTCAGACCGGTATGTGGAACCGACATTCATCGCTTCACTGGCCTGTCGGTATGAGTAGCCCTTATCAACAATCAGCTATGCGCATTCCAGCCTGAACTCTGAAAGTACGTTTGGTTTTTTTGTTTATTAAGAGCCTATCCCATTAGACTCTTTTATTCGCCAAACTGGCTTTAACGATTACGCCTACTGGGATAGGTTCTAAACTTATCATCAATACGTAAAATACCTATTTACGAACAAAAAGTAACAGGTAAAAATCCGAAATAAAACCAGCATAACTAAAACTTACTGCAGATATGCACACGCATTATTACTATGTTTCCAGGATAGTCTCGACCAGTCAAGGCATCTATTTTATATAAAAAAGGGAAATACTTCACATGAATAAAATACATGTTACATATAAAAATCTCTTACTTCCGATTACCTTCATCGCGGCAACTCTAATTAGCGCCTGTGATAACGATAAAGATGCCATGGCGGAAGCTGAAAAAAATCAAGAGAAATACATGCAAGAAATCCAGCAAAAAGAGCACCAGCAATCAATGTTCTTTTACGATAAAGCCGAAATGCAAAAAGCTATTGCCAATATCAACGCAAAAGGTGGAGCCAATCTTGCGATTATTGAAGTCCGTTTCTTCAAGGGCGGGTATTCATTCATTCGACAGAGTGTTAACACCCCTGCTAAAGTAGAGATGTTTAAATTTAACAACGGCTACTGGGGGGGACCTTCGCCTGTCAACTTAACCATCTTTGGCACTATAACAGAGGAGCAAAAACAAGAAGCACTAAAAGAAGCTTTATTCAAATTCGACTCGATCAATTTCAGCATTATACCAGAGCGTATTCAGGAAACAATTAAACGCGCTAACGCCAGTGGCATCATTTCCGTTACGGAAGATAGCGATATCGTTGTACGAGCAGAGATAGCTCATAATGGCGAATTCGTCTATGACATTACCATCACTGCTAAAAATACAGGACGTGCGGTAATGACCTTAAATAAGGATGGTTCTATTGCCGGATATGAGACCAAAGAACCTTTCGACCCCAAAAAAGAAGCCGAAAAAGCACAGCAACTTGTTGAACAATCGAGAAAAGACATTGAAAGTCAGCGTAAAAAAGCAGCTGAAAAGATGAACGAAATACAGCAGACATTTAAAAAATAGTAGGCGATACAAACATTGATAAAAATTATAGCGCGAAAGAACACGTGCCAGGTACTAAAGCACTGCCTGAAGACAGCGAATCGCCATTTCATTCTCTGGCACTGTAATTTTTCGTACTCAAAATATTTATTTATTGAGCCTTTTGTGGATAAACAGGTGAAGTTATGTGACGCCAGGAACCTGGTCCAGCGGGCGTACTTGTTGGAGCCAGTGTAAAGCCGGGCAGCGCGCAGAAACCGGAGCGTATACGTTGTACGTGAGAATTTCGAGCACTGCCCGCCCTAAAAATGACGAATAAAATAGATATTTTAAAGAGGTAATATGAAGAATTTTTTCAAAATAATTACTGATTTCATCGCGAATATTTCCCTTGATCTATTTGCTATATTTTTATGCATGCTATTCGTATACAAAACAGGACCATCAATTGGTGTGATATCATTTTTTATTGCATTAATTATGTATATCATTCTTCATTTTATTTTTTACTCATTTCGTGAAAAAATCATAAAAAAAATATTTAAATAAGTATTTAAATATTTTTGTTTTGAGGTACAAATTCAGCGCAATAAAACAGAGCAACTTAAAAACAAAAAATTAGATGTAGCGAGGTGGAAGAGGACTGCCATGTACTGGACCATGCGACAGGTCGGGAGAGGAACGTACGGGAAAGAACGCAATACTGTCATTGATGGCAAGAGATGATGAGCGATGAATGGAAAAATACAGGGTGTTGGTAAACCGTGTGGACACATCAAAACCTGACTGGCCTGATAGGCCTGTAAGCCAGCAATATAACGTTGTGAAAAATCAGGCTGGCGTTAATAAAACACACCGGCCTGAGATAATATTCAGTTCAGGATGAGCTGATGAAACATAATAGCCTGATATACCCTCAGTCCTGATATGGTTGATATAGTTTTCTGTAAAAAACTAACAACCACAAACCTGACACCACCCCGGTGGCTTCATCTCACCTGCTGGCCAATGTTCACACCATTCTGGGTGAATAAATGCTTCGGGGCCTGACGGCCAGCCACGGGAGGCGTGTTTTGTATTATCTGGTGGGGGTTTTGAATCACTGGCAGCCATCGCCGATGCCGAAAAGGCTGTAGCCGACAACACCAGAAGCAATGGGAAAAATACACGATGTCTCATAATATCACCCGTAAATATTAAGATTATCCTTGCTGTTAACTTCCCTCATTTTCAGCATAACTCATGCTTCATCATCATTGAATAAACAATTAAGTTTGTTGAACGAAAATTTACTTAAAGAAAAAATAATAAGCCTTAATATTTTTTGCAGTATTTCAACTTATAGCAGAATAAATGTGCGTAGATGGCGTAAAAACCTGATGAGCAGGAATATCGATAGCCAGTAAATCACTCCTGTGGTAATGCAGGACACCTGATGACTGTGAAGGTAGCTTCATCTGTAGCGCCGGTGAAGTTCAGCGATTTAAGTGAAAAGTAGCCAGCAGGCGCTTCTGCTGGTCCATATTCCTCTATTTTGCCAGACCATACTGAAGTGCCACCCAAGTATCTGCCAGAACGATCCTGAGATAATAAATATAAAAGCAGTTACTGCCTACCTCAAGAAGTATGTGCTCATGATCATTTAAAGCTCTTTTAAAGAGACTGATAATAAGCTTGTCAATATAATATTATGCAGTCTCTATTAAGCGCCTGGTTTATTTGTTTTGCATAATCATATAGTTGACTTTCCGAGTAAGAATTTTCTTGCAAAGACAAATAAACGTGTTTTATATCTCTAAATAAGCATACATCACCATGGATATGAGCCTCTATATAATTCCCTTCATAGCCTGTACCATAATTAGAGTGAGCTAAAAACTTTTCGCCCTTAGCCATTTTAACCAAACTCTTAAAGCAATTATAACCAAAAAAATCATTTTGACAGGATGCGATCAGGTTCTCCATATGCCAAAATGTAGATAATTTACTCGTATCCAGACCAAATCTGTGGCCGTAGGTATCAAAAGGTGAGAATGTACAATTTGTTTTTACATTATCATTTAATTCAAAAAATGATTTCCCATAGGCGCTGGCACCTCCATTTTTACCGTTCAGAAAGTCCAGTGCAGCATAAATTGGTCTGCTTGTAGGGCTAAAGGTTCTACTATTGGGAGTATATGCTACGGAAAAACCGCCTGTCTGACCATATGGGGCATAAGGTGAATCTGCAAGCTTCTCCAGTTCAAATGCTTTAGTTTCAACTGAATCACGTCCGACATTATAAGCAGGTAAATCGCCAGGTCTGCAACCTAATGCATAAGAGTTCAGATATTCTTTATTTTTTAAGAGAGAGACAAAGTCAATTTTGGCTGCATTAAAATTTATTGTCAGTCGGGCATTTTGTAAAATATCCACCATCTTATTTAGCAAAAGAGTGGAATCTATTTCGGCACCACACTCACGGCTTATCCGCCTGAGCGCTTTTTCTCTTATTATGTCAGCGTCGCGCTGACACCTGGAATGAATATGTGCAAGTACTTGTTTTCCAAAAAGGCGACCATACACCTTTTTACGCTCTTCATTGCTGAGACCGCAAAACACTTCGTCAAAAGAAAGCCTGTACGCTGCGCTTACAGAACCTCTCGCCGCTCTGCTTTCTGGAAATGGCGGAACATCTTCAACAACATTTTTAACTTGCTGAATGTCTGAAGACAGAGGAGTATGTCCGACATTTTTTTCCTTATCTGTTTCCAGATATTGCGGAACCTTTACACTTCCACTATAGCAGATAGGTTTGAGCATATGTCTCCTGAATTTTTACGACTAATAGTATTCACTTTCGCTGACGTATTCTTTATCAGGCTGATATTTCAACACTTCTTAGCCGCCTTGTAGAAGTGCAAATAAAGCATACTAATAATTTCATAAAATACTTAATCTACCCACTATTGCAGTCTATAAATTATCACCTTTTATTGAAATATTATCCTGATAATAACAACAAATCTGATAAGGCACTTTCAAAAAATAGCCAAACCACACATCATAAAGAAAACCACTACAATCAAAACCGGTAACTATCAACTTTCAGGGGGGCTCAGGTTACCATGACGATCGGGGTAAAGGATAGATTACTATTGCGGTCTGAATTGAGGGAGTTTTGATAAATTATTTTGATAACCGTTCGAATGCTAATAATAAAAACGGGAACGTTAAGTCCCCGTTTTAGTTTTTAACAATTATCGTTATCACATATTTGCGATGATCGCGTCACCAAACTCTGAACATTTCAGCAACTTAGCGCCTTCCATCAGGCGTTCAAAGTCATAAGTCACGGTCTTCGCGGCAATCGCGCCTTCCATACCTTTAACAATCAGATCCGCCGCTTCGAACCACTGCATGTGACGCAGCATCATCTCCGCAGACAGAATAATGGAGCCTGGGTTGACTTTATCCTGGCCCGCATATTTCGGCGCAGTCCCGTGAGTGGCTTCAAACAACGCGCATTCGTCGCCGATATTCGCACCCGGTGCAATACCGATACCGCCAACCTGAGCCGCCAGGGCATCGGAAATATAGTCACCGTTCAGGTTCATACAGGCGATAACGTCGTATTCCGCCGGACGCAACAGGATCTGTTGCAGGAACGCATCGGCGATAACGTCTTTAACCACGATCTCTTTACCCGTGTTCGGGTTCTTAATTTTCAGCCACGGACCGCCGTCAATAAGCTCACCGCCGAACTCGTCGCGCGCCAACTGGTAGCCCCAGTCTTTAAACGCGCCTTCGGTGAACTTCATGATATTGCCTTTATGTACCAGCGTAACGGAATCGCGATCGTTGGTAATAGCGTATTCAATCGCCGCGCGAACCAGACGTTTAGTGCCTTCTTCAGAACACGGTTTGATACCGATACCGCAGTGCTCCGGGAAGCGAATTTTCTTCACGCCCATCTCTTCGCGCAGGAACTTGATCACTTTCTCAGCGTCTGCAGAGTCAGCTTTCCATTCAATTCCGGCGTAGATGTCTTCAGAGTTTTCACGGAAGATGACCATATCGGTCAGCTCCGGATGTTTCACCGGACTTGGCGTGCCCTGATAGTAACGAACGGGACGCAGACAAACGTACAGGTCAAGCTCCTGACGCAGGGCAACGTTCAGAGAGCGGATACCGCCGCCAACCGGCGTGGTCAATGGACCTTTAATCGCTACTCGGTAGTCACGAATTAAATCAAGGGTTTCAGCGGGAAGCCAGACATCCTGGCCGTAAACCTGTGTGGATTTTTCTCCGGTGTAAATTTCCATCCAGGAAATTTTACGCTCGCCTTTATAGGCTTTCTCGACGGCGGCATCGACCACTTTAAGCATGGCTGGAGTGACATCAACACCGATACCATCGCCTTCAATAAACGGGATAATCGGATTCTCAGGAACGTTGAGTTTGCCGTTTTGCAGGGTGATCTTCTTACCTTCCACCGGAACAACTACTTTGCTTTCCATTCACCTCTCCTTCGAGCGCTTCTGGTTTGCTCGTCTGTCATCGCGCTGCATGTGCAATGGCGTCCTGCTGCACGACTGCGTTAGAGCAATTTTTTGTTAATGTTTTGTAATGAGCATGTCAATACTACCCTATTGTTTGCCGCCATGAAAGACACTCATTATTGCGCTATAATGCGGCAATTAATAAGTTCTGAAAACACCATGCAAAAAACTTCTTTTAGAAATCACTACGTTAAGCGATTCAGCTCACGACAAGCATCTAAATCACGGAAAGAAAACCAGCCAAAACGCGTGGTTTTGTTCAATAAACCTTACGATGTGTTGCCGCAGTTCACAGATGAAGCAGGTCGCCGCACGTTAAAAGATTTTATTCCTGTGCAAGGCGTTTATGCCGCAGGCCGCCTGGACCGCGACAGCGAAGGGCTTTTGGTGCTGACTAATGACGGCGCGCTGCAGGCGCGCCTCACGCAACCGGGCAAACGCACCGGCAAGATTTACTATGTTCAGGTAGAAGGTATCCCGGATAATGCAGCGCTGCAGGCGCTTCGTACTGGCGTCACGCTCAACGATGGCCCTACCCTGCCCGCCGGTATTGAGATTGTCGCGGAGCCGGACTGGCTGTGGCCGCGCACCCCGCCGATTCGCGAACGGAAGAATATTCCCACCAGTTGGCTAAAAGTCACCTTATATGAAGGCCGCAACCGCCAGGTAAGACGCATGACAGCGCATGTCGGTCATCCCACTCTACGATTAATTCGTTACAGCATGGGCGACTACACGCTCAACGGCCTCGATAATGGACAGTGGCGCGAGATCGCACAGGAGAAAGACAGATGAAACGGCTTCTCATTGCTTTTGCTTTATTAACACCGTTATCCGTCAATGCGGCCAGCTTCGACTGCCAGAAAGCGCAGGCTGCGGATGAAAAGGCTATCTGCGCGCACCTGACGCTGAATGATAAAGACGTGGAAATGCACACCAAATATCAGTTTCTGAAAGGGTTGTTCGCGATGGGCAGTCGCGGCGCCCTGCAGGACGCCCAGCAGAGCTGGCTTAAACAGCGTCAGCAGTGCAAGGCCGACGTCACCTGCCTGACAAAAGCTTATAACGAGCGTCTGAAACAGCTTGACGCGATCTATGACCACATTGATAAACCGCTTTAATAAGGATGCCTATGTTCAAGCCGCACGTGACCGTTGCCTGCATCGTACATGCCGAAGATAAATTTCTGGTGGTGGAAGAGACCATCAACGGTAAATCGTTATGGAATCAACCTGCCGGACACCTGGAGGCAGATGAAACGCTGGCGCAGGCCGCCGCGCGTGAACTGTGGGAAGAGACTGGCATCACGGCGCAACCACAGTATTTTATCCGTATGCATCAGTGGATTGCGCCGGATAAGACCCCGTTCCTGCGCTTTTTATTCGCTATCAAGCTTGATCATATTTGCGCGACCGAACCCCATGACAATGACATCGATTGCTGCCGTTGGGTGAGCGCCGACGAGATTCTGAACGCGCCGAATTTACGTTCTCCGCTGGTGGCTGAAAGCATTCGCAGTTATCAAACGGGACAATGTTACCCCTTATCTATAGTGGGCGAATTTAACTGGCCGTTTACAGAGGGTGTCAAGTAAAGGGCTGCGTGGTAGAATACGCCGCCTTGAAGTTCAATGTCGCGAGTATTCCAATGTCAGAAAGCCCAAAAAAAGTGATCGTCGGCATGTCCGGCGGTGTCGATTCCTCCGTTTCCGCCTGGCTGTTGCAACAACAGGGTTATCAGGTAGAAGGCCTGTTCATGAAGAACTGGGAAGAGGACGATGGTGAGGAATACTGTACCGCGGCAGCCGATCTGGCTGACGCGCAGGCCGTGTGCGACAAGCTTGGCATTGAACTGCATACCGTTAATTTTGCCGCAGAATATTGGGATAACGTCTTTGAACTGTTCCTTGAAGAGTACAAAGCGGGCCGTACGCCGAACCCGGATATTCTGTGCAATAAAGAGATCAAATTTAAAGCCTTCCTTGAATTTGCCGCAGAAGATTTAGGCGCCGACTATATCGCCACCGGTCACTACGTTCGCCGCGCGGATGTAAACGGCAAAAGCCGGTTGTTGCGCGGGCTCGACGGCAACAAAGATCAGAGCTACTTCCTCTATACGCTTGGCCATGAGCAGATTGCGCAAAGTCTGTTCCCGGTTGGCGAACTGGAAAAACCGCAGGTGCGTAAAATCGCCGAAGATTTGGGGCTGGTAACCGCAAAGAAAAAAGATTCTACCGGCATCTGCTTTATCGGCGAGCGCAAATTCCGCGACTTTTTAGGGCGCTATCTGCCTGCGCAGCCGGGGAAAATCATTACCGTTGACGGCGATGAAATCGGCGAGCATCAGGGTCTGATGTATCATACGCTCGGCCAGCGTAAAGGGCTGGGAATCGGCGGCACCAAAGACGGTAGCGAAGACCCCTGGTATGTGGTGGATAAAGACGTTGAAAACAATGTGTTAA
Source organism: Salmonella sp. A29-2 (assembly GCF_020150755.1). Taxonomy (NCBI): domain Bacteria; kingdom Pseudomonadati; phylum Pseudomonadota; class Gammaproteobacteria; order Enterobacterales; family Enterobacteriaceae; genus Salmonella; species Salmonella sp. A29-2. Next base: position 2,714,405 of record NZ_CP083731.1, read on the forward strand.
TTGTCGCCCAGGGGCATGAGCACCCACGCCTGATGTCGGTAGGCCTCATCGCCCAGCAGCTACATTGGGTCGATCGCGAACCGTTCACCGGCACTCTGCGCTGTACGGTAAAAACCCGCTACCGCCAGACCGATATTCCGTGCACGATTAACGCGCTGGATGACGATCGTATCGAGGTCATTTTTGACGAGCCGGTTGCCGCCGTTACGCCGGGCCAGTCCGCTGTCTTTTACAGCGGCGAAGTCTGCCTGGGCGGCGGCATTATCGAGCAGCGACTGCCGCTGACGGTCTGATTATTCAATACACAACACCATTCAAGTCGCCTCAAAGCGGCTTAAAAGATGAAGTGTATTTTATTTGATACAAGGAAGCAGTGATTGTGGCAAAGAATTATTATGACATCACCCTCGCGCTCTCTGGCATTTGCCAGTCGGCACGCCTGGTGCAACAACTGGCGCACCAGGGACACTGTGATGCCGACGCGTTGCACGTTTCACTCAACAGTGTCATTGATATGAATCCCAGTTCTACTCTGGGCGTGTTCGGCGGCAGCGAAGCCAACCTGCGTCTTGGTCTGGAAACACTGCTCGGCGTGCTGAATGCCAGCAGCCGACAGGGACTTAACGCCGAACTGACGCGTTATACGCTTAGCCTGATGGTGCTGGAGCGCAAGCTGTCATCCGCCAAAGGCGCATTGAATACGTTAGGCGATCGCATTAACGGCCTGCAGCGCCAGCTTGATCATTTTGATTTACAGTCAGACACGTTAATGAGCGCCATGGCGGGCATCTACGTGGATGTGATTAGCCCATTGGGCCCGCGCATTCAGGTGACGGGCTCCCCGGCCGTTCTGCAAAGTCCGCAGGTGCAGGCCAAAGTCCGCGCCTCGCTACTGGCAGGCATCCGTGCAGCCGTGCTCTGGCATCAGGTAGGCGGTGGTCGCCTACAGCTTATGTTTTCTCGTCATCGCCTGACGACTCAGGCAAAACAAATTCTTGCTCATTTAACCCCGGAGTTATGATCTATGGAATTATCCTCACTGACCGCCGTTTCCCCTGTCGATGGACGCTACGGCGATAAAGTCAGCGCGCTGCGCGGAATTTTTAGCGAATACGGTTTGCTGAAATTTCGTGTACAAGTCGAAGTACGTTGGCTGCAGAAATTAGCCGCGCACGCAGCGATCAAGGAAGTTCCTGCTTTTGCTGCCGACGCAAACGGTTACCTGGATACGCTTGTTGCAAACTTCAATGAAGAAGATGCCGCGCGCATTAAAACCATTGAGCGCACCACGAATCACGATGTGAAAGCGGTTGAGTATTTTCTGAAAGAAAAAGTCGCCGCGATCCCGGCGCTACATGACGTTTCCGAGTTTATCCACTTTGCCTGCACTTCTGAGGACATTAACAACCTGTCGCACGCGTTAATGCTCAAAACCGCGCGCGATGAAGTGATCCTGCCTTACTGGCGTCAGGTGATTAACGCGGTTAAAGATCTCGCCACGCAGTATCGCGACATTCCTCTGCTCTCCCGCACCCACGGCCAGCCGGCAACGCCTTCCACTCTGGGTAAAGAGATGGCGAACGTGGCGTATCGTATGGAGCGTCAGTTCCGCCAGCTCAACCAGGTGGAGATCCTCGGTAAAATCAACGGCGCCGTAGGCAACTATAACGCGCATATCGCCGCCTATCCGGAAGTTGACTGGCATCAGTTCAGCGAAGAGTTCGTCACCTCACTGGGCATCCAGTGGAACCCTTACACCACCCAGATTGAACCGCATGATTATATTGCGGAACTGTTTGACTGTATCGCGCGCTTTAACACCATCCTGATCGATTTCGATCGCGATGTCTGGGGCTATATTGCGTTGAACCATTTCAAACAGAAAACCATCGCCGGGGAGATCGGTTCTTCTACCATGCCGCACAAAGTTAACCCCATTGACTTTGAAAACTCAGAAGGCAACCTCGGTCTGTCTAATGCAGTGTTGCACCATCTGGCAAACAAACTGCCGGTTTCCCGCTGGCAGCGCGATCTGACCGACTCAACCGTTCTGCGTAACCTGGGTGTCGGCATCGGCTATGCGCTTATCGCTTATCAGTCCACCCTGAAGGGCGTCAGCAAGCTGGAAGTAAACCGCGATCATCTGCTTGACGAACTGGATCACAACTGGGAAGTATTAGCCGAACCGATCCAGACCGTCATGCGCCGCTATGGTATTGAAAAACCATATGAAAAACTGAAAGAGTTGACCCGTGGCAAGCGTGTCGATGCCGAAGGAATGAAACAGTTTATTGATAGTCTGGCCCTGCCGGAAGCAGAAAAAACGCGCCTTAAAGCCATGACGCCGGCAAATTATATCGGTCGCGCGGTGACTCTGGTCGACGAACTTAAATAATGCGTGCCTCACCCTCTTTTCTTCAGAAAGAGGGTGACTATTTGTCTGGTTTATTAACTGTTTATCCCCAAAGCACCATAATCAACGCTAGACTGTTCTTATTGTTAACACAAGGGAGAAGAGATGATGCGCGTACTGGTTGTAGAGGATAATGCATTATTACGCCACCACCTGAAGGTTCAGCTCCAGGATTCAGGTCACCAGGTCGATGCCGCAGAAGATGCCAGGGAAGCTGATTACTACCTTAATGAACACCTTCCGGATATCGCTATTGTCGATTTAGGTCTGCCGGATGAAGACGGCCTTTCCTTAATACGCCGCTGGCGCAGCAGTGATGTTTCACTGCCGGTTCTGGTGTTAACCGCGCGCGAAGGCTGGCAGGATAAAGTCGAGGTTCTCAGCTCCGGGGCCGATGACTACGTAACGAAGCCATTCCACATCGAAGAGGTAATGGCGCGTATGCAGGCGTTAATGCGCCGTAATAGCGGTCTGGCCTCCCAGGTGATCAACATCCCGCCTTTCCAGGTGGATCTCTCACGCCGGGAATTATCCGTCAATGAAGAGGTCATCAAACTCACGGCGTTCGAATACACCATTATGGAAACGCTTATCCGTAACAACGGTAAAGTGGTCAGCAAAGATTCGCTGATGCTTCAGCTGTATCCGGATGCGGAACTGCGGGAAAGTCATACCATTGATGTTCTCATGGGGCGTCTGCGGAAAAAAATACAGGCCCAGTATCCGCACGATGTCATTACCACCGTACGCGGACAAGGATATCTTTTTGAATTGCGATAATGAATAAATTTGCTCGCCATTTTCTGCCGCTGTCGCTGCGGGTTCGTTTTTTGCTGGCGACAGCCGGCGTCGTGCTGGTGCTTTCTTTGGCATATGGCATAGTGGCGCTGGTCGGCTATAGCGTAAGTTTTGATAAAACCACCTTTCGTTTGCTGCGCGGCGAAAGCAACCTGTTTTATACCCTCGCCAAATGGGAAAATAATAAAATCAGCGTTGAGCTGCCTGAAAATCTGGACATGCAAAGCCCGACCATGACGCTGATTTACGATGAAACGGGCAAATTATTATGGACGCAGCGCAATATCCCCTGGCTGATTAAAAGCATTCAACCGGAATGGTTAAAAACGAACGGCTTCCATGAAATTGAAACCAACGTAGACGCCACCAGCACGCTGTTGAGCGAGGACCATTCCGCGCAGGAAAAACTCAAAGAAGTACGTGAAGATGACGATGATGCCGAGATGACCCACTCGGTAGCGGTAAATATTTATCCTGCCACGGCGCGGATGCCGCAGTTAACCATCGTGGTGGTCGATACCATTCCGATAGAGCTAAAACGCTCCTATATGGTGTGGAGCTGGTTCGTATACGTGCTGGCCGCCAATTTACTGTTAGTCATTCCTTTACTGTGGATCGCCGCCTGGTGGAGCTTACGCCCTATCGAGGCGCTGGCGCGGGAAGTCCGCGAGCTTGAAGATCATCACCGCGAAATGCTCAATCCGGAGACGACGCGTGAGCTGACCAGCCTTGTGCGCAACCTTAATCAACTGCTCAAAAGCGAGCGTGAACGTTATAACAAATACCGCACGACCCTGACCGACCTGACGCACAGTTTAAAAACGCCGCTCGCGGTTTTGCAGAGTACGTTACGCTCTTTACGCAACGAAAAGATGAGCGTCAGCAAAGCTGAACCGGTGATGCTGGAACAGATCAGCCGGATTTCCCAGCAGATCGGCTATTATCTGCATCGCGCCAGTATGCGCGGTAGCGGCGTATTGTTAAGCCGCGAACTGCATCCCGTCGCGCCGTTGTTAGATAACCTGATCTCCGCGCTCAATAAAGTTTATCAGCGTAAAGGGGTGAATATCAGTATGGATATTTCACCAGAGATCAGTTTTGTCGGCGAGCAAAACGACTTTGTCGAAGTGATGGGCAACGTACTGGACAACGCTTGTAAATATTGCCTGGAGTTTGTCGAGATTTCGGCTCGCCAGACCGACGATCATTTGCATATTTTCGTCGAAGATGACGGCCCAGGCATTCCCCACAGCAAACGTTCCCTGGTGTTTGATCGCGGTCAGCGCGCCGATACCCTACGACCAGGACAAGGCGTGGGGCTGGCTGTCGCGCGCGAGATTACGGAACAATACGCCGGGCAGATCATTGCCAGCGACAGTCTGCTCGGCGGCGCCCGTATGGAGGTCGTTTTTGGCCGACAGCATCCCACACAGAAAGAGGAATAAACATTTCTGTGCGTTCTTCCACGCATCTCGTTAAGCATCCGTTATAATCGGTGTCAGATACCAGCCTGCGGATACTTAACATGGAATACCAATTAACTCTTAACTGGCCCGACTTTCTTGAACGCCACTGGCAAAAACGCCCGGTGGTCTTAAAACGTGGGTTTAGCAACTTTATCGATCCGCTCTCGCCGGATGAGCTGGCGGGGCTGGCGATGGAAAGCGAAATCGACAGCCGACTCGTTAGCCATCAGGATGGCAAATGGCAGGTCAGCCATGGCCCTTTCGAAAGCTACGATCATCTGGGTGAGAGCAACTGGTCGCTGCTGGTACAGGCGGTAAACCACTGGCATGAACCCACCGCCGCCTTGATGCGCCCGTTCCGCGCTCTGCCGGACTGGCGTATCGACGATCTGATGATCTCCTTTTCCGTTCCCGGCGGCGGCGTTGGCCCGCATCTGGATCAGTATGATGTGTTTATTATCCAGGGAACCGGTCGCCGTCGCTGGCGCGTGGGCGAAAAGCTGCAAATGCGTCAGCACTGCCCACATCCCGACCTGTTACAAGTCGATCCGTTCGAGGCCATTATTGATGAAGAGCTGGAGCCGGGCGACATTCTGTATATTCCGCCAGGATTCCCGCATGAAGGCTATGCGCTGGAAAACGCCATGAACTATTCGGTCGGTTTTCGCGCGCCCAATAGCCGTGAGCTGATCAGCGGTTTTGCCGATTACGTCCTGCAACGGGAGTTGGGCAATACCTACTACAGCGATCCGGATATGCCGTCCCGCAAGCATCCGGCGGATATCCTGCCGCAGGAGATGGATAAACTGCGTAATATGATGCTCGATTTGATCAATCAACCCGCGCATTTCCAACAGTGGCTTGGCGAGTTTCTCTCTCAGTCACGCCACGAACTGGATATTGCGCCGCCGGAGCCGCCGTATCAGCCTGATGAAATTTACGATGCCTTAAAGCAAGGCGAGGTATTAGTACGTCTCGGCGGGCTTCGCGTATTGCGTATCGGCGATGAGGTCTATGCGAATGGCGAAAAAATAGACTCTCCGCATCGCCCCGCTCTGGAGGCGCTCGCCAGTCATATTGCACTGACCGCTGAAAACTTCGGCGATGCGCTGGAAGACCCGTCCTTCCTCGCGATGCTGGCGGCGCTGGTGAATAGCGGATACTGGTTTTTCGAAGGATAAGAACATCGCAATGCCCGGCGACCGCCGGGCTGACGCAAACTATCCACAACGATCGCCGCCAGGTTTGGCGAAATCGTTATATTGCGGATCGCCCGGATAAATCGAGTGGGCCATTCGATGGCGAAATGACAATTGTCGGTAACGTCGCGCCAGTACGTTATCGCCAAGACCTTCGGCAATATTAGCCAGTCGCTGTAATCGTTCATACTGCATCTTTGCTGGATAAGCTACGGCATCAAGCGTAAAGGCGCGTTCCGCAAAGTCTTTTGCTTGTTCAAGCTGTTGATTATTCTGATAAAGCAGCGAAATACCATACAACACCATGGATACGTCGGACTGCCGACGTTTATATTCTTCCAGCAATGGGAGATAGGGGGAGGTACTGTCCAGGTCGATGTTTTCGGGCAAATAAAAGCGTAATCGTGATATTACCGTCGCCATTGGCGTTAAACGGCTCTGGTAATACGCGATAAGTTTAAGGTAGAGATCTTTCGCTTCCTTATAATGATGGCCCTGTGCATAAAAGCCAGCAAGATTATTGCTGTCAACCGTCATTTCGCCGAATTCGGCGCCATAAAGCGTTTGCTCAATTTTTAGCGCCTGACTTAGCGCATTAATCGCCTCGCTAATATGCCCTGCATTATAAGCAATATCCGCTTTCTGCTGCAAAAAAGAGGCGACGCGCTCACGATTATCCCAGGTTTTATCTCGTAAAATAACGCTCAGCCACTGCCGCTCCGTTGCGTCTACCTTCGCCAAATAATAGGCTTTACGCGCACTATCACATTCGACATCCCGCTCTTCCAGCGCATCAGAATAAGCGTCGCGCATCCTGTTTAAGGTATAAACCAATGCCTCCGTCGATGCCTTTTTGTCTTTAAGACGCCACGTTAATGCCTGCTCTTGCCAGGCTATCCGCTGACGGTAATCAACCTTGATCTCGTATCGCCACTGCTCTGTAGGTGAATACTCTATATGGCGATCGTCACCGTAAACATAAAAGGCCGCCAGGTGTTCAAACATATCGGCCCGATCGCCCGGATAAGTGCCCGCCGGAAATGTTTTCATGATTGCCCGCGCTCGCAGCAGCATTTGCGGCGTTAACTCTGGTTTACCCAGCCATTGATAAATATCGCTTTGTAATAGCAGGCTACGAACAAGCTGTATTGAGCGTTTGCCATATTGCCGCGAGGCCAGCCTCACCGCATCATCAATAAACGTCATGCAGGTTTCATCGCCGGTCATAAAACATGCTGCAGATTGTTGCTGGCGCTGGGACCAGGAAGGCGTATATTCGGCGCTCCAGGCAGAAAAATTGATGGCGGAAAATATCCCGCCATAAATAATAAAACGCTTCACCACAATGCGTAACATTCGCTACTGGCCGCGCTTCGCCGTCAGCTCCGCGATACGTACAATCACCTGTACCGCTTTTTCCATCCCCTCCAGCGTCACAAACTCATGTTTACCATGATAGTTATATCCGCCGGTGAAGAGATTAGGACACGGCAAGCCCATAAACGACAGTTGCGCCCCGTCTGTACCGCCGCGAATCGGTTTCATCTCCGGCGTAATATGACAGTCGCGCATGGCCTGCTGGGCGATATCGAGAATATGCGGATGCTCAACCACTTTTTCGCGCATATTGTAATAACTGTCTTCAATCACCAGTTCGATATAGCAGTCCGGATGCAGCCCCTTACCGACTTTTTTGGCAATCTCCATCATTTTGCGTTTACGCGCTTCAAACTGCTTACGGTCGAAATCGCGAATGATGTAGTGCATTTCGGCCCGGTCAACGGTACCTTTCATGCTGGCCAGATGATAAAACCCTTCGTAACCTTCGGTGGTTTCAGGCGCTTCATCCACCGGCACTTCCGCGTGAATCCTCGCCGCCAACGACAGCGCATTGACCATCACGCCTTTCGCCGTACCGGGATGCACGTTATTGCCGACGATTTTGATATTCACCGAGGCGGCATTGAAGTTTTCAAACTCCAGTTCGCCCACGCCGCCGCCGTCGACCGTATAGGCCCACTGCGCGCCAAACTCCTCAACATCGAAGTGCTTCGCGCCTTTCCCTACCTCTTCGTCAGGCGTAAACGCCACTTTAATGTCGCCGTGGGGAATAGGATTACCTTTCAGCACCGCCAGCGCGGTCATGATCTCCGCAACGCCGGCTTTATCGTCCGCGCCCAGCAATGTCTTACCATCGGTAGTAATCAGCGTCTGTCCCAGTAATTGATGCAGTACAGGGAACATCACGGGTGACAACACCTCATCGCCAATCCCTAATGCTATATCGCCGCCGCGATAATTCTCGACAATCTGCGGGTTAACGTTTTTACCGCTGAAATCCGGAGAGGTATCCACATGGGAGATAAAACCAATGGCGGGAATATCCCCCTCAACATTGGCCGGGAGCGTCGCCATCAACGTCCCTTTTTCACTTAATGTAATGTTAACCAGCCCCATCTCTTCGAGCTGCTGTTTGAGCAAACGTAGTAACTTCCACTGCCCCTCAGTGCTGGGAACCTGCCGAACACCCGACTTTGATTGGGTATCCAGCGATACGTAGTGTAAAAAACGCTCAAGTAGTTTATCCATGCAGTCACCCTCACTTTTCGTGACAACATTATTAATAAGCAAGAAAAGACAAATATTGCGTCAGGTCACTTTTATCCCTGCAAACAAGAATATTTCACTTTGACACGCTTTCTGACTATAAAGCTAAGTCAGTAATTCGCAACAAGGATTGGCGATTACAGTGGTTTGCCGTAGAATGACCGCCCTCATTAAGAGTGATTAAGGTGGTTAACCACAAACCCCGCAGCGGTCAGCCATCCGTTGCGTTTACATGGGACAGAGTAAGAAATTGAATAATCAACCGCGTTCGCTTTCACCGCTGGTGCTTTTGTCTGGAATTAGCAAAAGTTTCGATGGCAAAGAGGTCATTTCGCAACTGGATTTGACCATTAACAATGGCGAATTCCTCACGCTGCTTGGCCCTTCCGGCTGCGGTAAAACAACCGTTCTTCGCCTGATTGCCGGCCTGGAAACCGTTGATGCCGGGCATATCATGTTGGATAACCAGGATATCACCCACGTTCCCGCCGAAAATCGTTATGTAAATACCGTATTTCAAAGCTACGCTTTATTTCCGCATATGACGGTGTTTGAAAATGTCGCGTTTGGCTTACGAATGCAAAAAACGCCAGCCGCCGAGATAGCGCCCCGCGTGACCGATGCGCTGCGTATGGTGCAGCTTGAAGAGTTTGCACAACGTAAACCGCACCAGCTTTCTGGCGGACAGCAGCAGCGTGTGGCTATCGCTCGCGCGGTGGTGAATAAACCTCGCCTGTTATTACTGGATGAATCGCTCTCCGCGCTGGACTATAAATTGCGCAAACAAATGCAGAACGAGCTTAAAGCATTACAGCGTAAACTCGGTATCACGTTTGTTTTTGTCACTCACGATCAGGAAGAAGCGCTCACCATGTCCGATCGTATCGTGGTAATGCGTAATGGCGTGATTGAGCAAGACGGCACGCCGCGTGAAATCTATGAAGAGCCAAAAAACCTGTTTGTCGCCGGTTTTATCGGCGAAATTAACCGCTTTGACGCAACCGTCATTGAACGGCTTGATGAACAGCGCGTCCGCGCCAGCGTAGAAGGTCGGGAGTGCAATATATACGTCAATTTCGCTGTCGAACCAGGCCAAAAACTGAACGTCCTGCTGCGACCGGAAGATCTACGCGTCGAAGAGATCAACGATGATAACCACATCGAAGGGCTTATCGGCTACGTGCGCGAGCGCAATTATAAAGGTATGACGCTGGAGTCGGTGGTTGAACTGGAAAATGGCAAAATGGTGATGGTCAGCGAATTCTTCAACGAAGACGATCCTGACTTCGACCATTCACTTGACCAAAAAATGGCCATTAGTTGGGTAGAAAGCTGGGAGGTCGTACTGGCTGATGAAGAACACAAGTAAATTCCAGAATGTAGTGATTGTCACTATCGTCGGTTGGCTTGTGTTATTTGTTTTTCTGCCCAACCTGATGATCATTGGCACCAGCTTTCTAACCCGTGACGACGCCAGTTTCGTCAAGATGGTCTTTACGCTGGATAACTACGCGCGCCTGCTCGATCCGCTCTATTTTGAAGTGCTCCTGCACTCTCTGAATATGGCGCTGATCGCCACCCTCTCCTGCCTGGTGCTGGGCTATCCTTTTGCCTGGTTTCTGGCGAAGTTACCGGAAAAGATACGTCCGTTATTGCTGTTTTTGCTGATCGTTCCTTTCTGGACCAACTCACTGATCCGCATCTATGGGCTGAAAATATTCCTGAGCACTAAAGGTTATCTCAATGAATTCCTGCTGTGGCTGGGCGTGATTGATACGCCGATTCGCATCATGTTCACCCCGAGCGCCGTTATTATCGGCCTGGTTTACATTTTGCTGCCGTTTATGGTCATGCCGCTCTACTCCAGCATTGAGAAGCTCGACAAACCGCTACTGGAGGCCGCACGCGATCTCGGCGCCAGTAAAATGCAAACGTTCATCCGCATCATTATTCCATTAACCATGCCGGGCATTGTCGCCGGTTGCCTGCTCGTGATGCTACCGGCAATGGGCCTGTTCTACGTCTCCGATTTAATGGGTGGCGCGAAAAACCTGCTGATTGGTAACGTCATTAAGGTACAGTTCCTGAATATTCGCGACTGGCCGTTTGGCGCGGCGACCAGCATTACGCTGACCATTGTGATGGGACTCATGCTGTTGATTTACTGGCGGGCTTCCCGCTTGTTGAATAAGAAGGTGAGTGATATAAGCGATTAATTGCGCAACGCTAACAAATCCACACGCATCCAGGCATGAAGTTTATTCAAGGGTAAACTTCATGCCTCCGGCATAAAAAACGCATGAAAGCAGTTGCCGCCAGTATTGCAAATCTACAACATCATCCGCGCCAGGCCTTCTTTTATTTTTACCTGTAGCGACGCTATCACAGACAGTAATGCGTTTATACGCGAAGCTCTCAGGTTTTATACTGATTGCCAGTCTCTTTTAAATATTATATTACATCTGATGCGCCCGCAGTTGAGATAAAAAGGGTCGATTTAATCAATTATGTAGTCATTTTTACTCCAGTTTAAGTGAGATTATTATGCCGATTACAATAGGGAATGGTTTTTTAAAAAGCGAAATACTTATCAATCCCCCAGGGAATACGAAAGAAACATGTTGCAAAGTTTTATGGGAAAAAATTAAAGACCTCTTTTTTTCTACTGGCAAAGCAAAAGCGGACCGTTGTCTACATGAGATGTTGTTTGCCGATTGCACCCCCACACGAGAGCGGCTTACAGAGATTTTTTTTGAGTTAAAGGCATTAGCCTGCGCATCGCAAAGAGATAGATTTCAGGTTCATAATCCTCATGAAAATGATGCCATCATGATTCTTCGTATCATGGATCAAAACGAAGAGAACGAATTGTTACGTATCACTCAAAATACCGATACCTTTAGCTGTGAAGTCATGGGGAAGGTCTATTTTTTAATGAAAGATCGCCCGGATATTTTAAAATCGCATCCACAAATGACGGCCATGATTAATAGAAGATATAGCGACATCGCAGATTACCCCCTCCCTTCGACATTATGTCTCAATCTTGCTGGCGCGCCGACATTATCGGTTTCATTAGACAACATAGAGGGGTATTTATATTCTGAATTGAGAAAAGGACATTTAGATGAGTGGAAAACGCAAGAAAAGGTAACCTACCTGGCAGCGAAAATTCAGTCTGGGATTGAAAAGACAACGCGCATTTTACAGCATGCGAATATATCCGAAAGTGCTCAGCAAAACGCATTTTTAGAAACAATGGCGATGTGTGGATTAAAACAGCTTGAAATACCACCACCGCATACCCACATACCTATTGAAAAAATGGTAAAAGAGGTTTTACTGGCGGATAAGACGTTTCAGGCGTTCCTCGTAACGGATCCCAGCACCAGCCAAAGTATGTTAGCTGAGATAATCGAAGCCATCTCTGATAAGGTTTTTCACGCCATTTTTAGAATAGACCCCCAGGCTATACAAAAAATGGCGGAAGAACAGTTAACCACGCTACACGTTCGCTCAGAACAACAAAGCGGCTGCTTATGTTGTTTTTTATAAAATCAGACGACGCTTTCTCAGACGTCACGTTCAGGGTTTACTCACGTACTTCCTGTTTGCCTACAGAGTAACCTCTTGCCTGGCGCAATAATGCCGCATATGACCGGATCGGATGAGAATAGTCATTTAAATGGCCTTTTTTTCCCGCTCGTCTGGCAATTTGTTGTAAAATTCGCGGCTTCAAGCGGCAGCTTGCTTCTTCCTGGCTGCTGATAACCGCGAGACGTTTTGGAGAGATTTTGGAGAAGAGAAAAAATTGATCATTTTCAATACTCTAAAAGCACCCCATCCTCTGAATAAGAAGGTGGAACTTGAATGATCGGTCGGCTGCTCCGTGGCGGTTTCATGACTGCCATCTATGCGTATCTGTATATTCCCATCATTATTCTGATCGTGAACTCCTTCAACAGTTCGCGATTCGGCATTAACTGGCAGGGCTTTACCACTAAATGGTACGAACTCCTGGTCAATAACGACAGTCTGTTGCAGGCCGCTCAACATTCACTGACGATGGCGATTTTTTCAGCGACCTTCGCCACGTTGATTGGCTCGTTAACCGCGGTGGCGCTTTATCGCTACCGCTTTCGCGGGAAGCCATTCGTCAGCGGGATGCTGTTTGTAGTAATGATGTCGCCGGATATCGTGATGGCGATCTCCCTGCTGGTGCTGTTTATGTTACTCGGCATTCAACTGGGCTTTTGGTCGTTGCTGTTCTCGCACATCACCTTTAGCCTGCCGTTTGTGGTCGTCACGGTCTATTCGCGCCTGAAAGGCTTTGATGTCAGAATGCTGGAAGCCGCAAAAGACCTGGGGGCCAGTGAGGTAACGATTTTACGCAAAATCATTCTGCCGCTGGCGATGCCGGCGGTGGCGGCGGGCTGGTTGCTGAGCTTTACGTTGTCGATGGACGATGTAGTAGTCTCGTCGTTTGTCACCGGGCCGGGCTATGAAATTTTACCCTTAAAGATTTATTCCATGGTAAAAGTCGGCGTTTCACCAGAAGTGAACGCGCTGGCGACCGTTTTATTGGTGCTGTCTCTGGTAATGGTCATTGCCAGCCAGCTTATTGCTCGTGATAAAACCAAGGGCCGATAAGGCCCGTAATTCAGGGGACGTTAAATGAAAAAATGGTCACGCCACCTGCTCGCGGCGGGCGCCCTGGCGCTGGGTATGAGTGCCGCTCATGCCTCCGACAACGACACGCTCTATTTCTATAACTGGACTGAGTATGTGCCGCCGGGCCTGCTGGAACAGTTCACTAAAGAGACAGGCATTAAGGTGATTTATTCGACCTACGAGTCGAACGAAACCATGTATGCCAAACTCAAAACCTATAAAGATGGCGCGTATGACCTGGTTGTTCCTTCTACATACTATGTCGACAAAATGCGCAAAGAAGGCATGATCCAGAAGATCGATAAGTCGAAATTAACCAATTTCCACAACCTCGATCCGGAAATGCTCAACAAACCGTTTGACCCCAACAACGATTATTCTGTCCCGTATATCTGGGGCGCAACGGCGATTGGCGTGAACAGCGATGCTATCGATCCAAAAACCATTACCAGCTGGGCTGACTTGTGGAAACCGGAATATAAAAACAGCCTGCTTTTAACCGACGATGCGCGAGAAGTCTTCCAGATGGCGCTGCGCAAGCTAGGTTATTCCGGTAACACTACCGATCCGAAAGAGATTGAAGCGGCATATGAAGAGTTGAAAAAACTGATGCCGAACGTAGCGGCCTTCAACTCCGATAATCCGGCGAATCCGTATATGGAAGGGGAAGTCAACCTGGGGATGGTGTGGAACGGTTCGGCCTTCGTTGCTCGTCAGGCTGGCACGCCGCTGGAGGTCGTCTGGCCGAAGGAAGGCGGTATTTTCTGGATGGACAGCCTGGCTATTCCGGCGAACGCGAAAAATAAAGAGGGCGCGCTGAAGCTAATCAACTTCCTGCTGCGTCCTGACGTCGCGAAAGAGGTGGCAGAAACCATCGGCTACCCTACCCCCAACCTGGCGGCGCGTAAGCTGTTAAGCCCGGAGGTCGCCAATGATAAGTCGCTCTATCCGGATGCGCAAACCATCAGCAAAGGCGAGTGGCAAAACGATGTCGGCGACGCCAGCGCCATTTATGAAGAGTATTATCAGAAGCTAAAAGCAGGACGCTAATTCAGCCAAAGCGCCTGTCGGGCCTACAGATGAACGTAACGTGAAATGTAGGCCGGATAAGGCGTTACCGGGCAAACAGCACTACAGCCCTTTCAGGAATTTATCAACAAATTCCGGCACAACCTGGCTTGCCGGGCCGTAGTGCTTCTCTTCAAACTCGCTGCCGACCTGGCTTGGCTCAAGATTCAGTTCCACCGTATGTGCGCCGTGCAGTTTTGCTTCATGCACAAAACCCGCAGCCGGATAGACATGACCGGATGTGCCAATGGCGATAAAAATATCCGCCATCGACAGCGCCATATAAATTTCATCCATGCCAAGCGGCATCTCGCCAAACCACACCACGTGCGGACGTAGCGGCGCCGGGAACTGGCAGCAGTGACATTTATCTTCCGGCATCACATCGCCGTTCCATTCCAGAATCTGGCCGCTTTGCGAACAGCGCACCTTCAACAGCTCGCCATGCATATGAATGATGTTGCGATTGCCCGCGCGTTCATGCAAATTGTCGATGTTTTGAGTCACCAGCAAAAAGCGATCGCCAAGCGCTTCTTCAAGCTTCGCTAACGCCAGATGCGCCGCATTGGGTTGTATTTCCGGCTGTTGAAGCTGCTGACGGCGAGCATTATAAAATGTCTGCACCAGCCCCGGATTACGGGCGAATCCTTCCGGCGTGGCCACATCTTCAACCCGATGCTCTTCCCAAAGGCCATCCGCCGCACGAAACGTACGAATACCAGACTCTGCAGAAATTCCTGCACCTGTAAGGACTAATACTCTTGGGTTTTCCATCATTTCCGGCACCACTCTGTCTCTGAAAAAGATCCGCTGGCGCAGACGTTCACGCAACAGACGTTTATTTTTACGAAAGCGGCTTAATCGATGAAACCGACGCGACTGCATAACAACCTCTTTTTTTGATTAGTCGGTAAGATGTAAAAAAGCAGCACCGCGCATCCCACCTGCATCCCCATGCCGCGCACGCTCAATGCGCGGCGCGCGGGCAACAGGGAGGAGATGGCGCGGCAGTCTTTCCGCCAGTTGCGTTGTTATTGCCGTAAAGTTCGATAGTCCGCCGCCGATCACCAATAAATCGGGATCGACAATCGTCAGTATATTCCCCAGACAAACCGCCAGTAAATCCAGATAGCGCTCAACATGCGCGTGCGCCTGCTCATCGCCCTGCTCCCACAACGCGATAATCTCCGGCGCCTGCAGCGATTGATCATAATAATGCTGATATAGCCACGCAAACCCGCGCCCGGACAGATAATTCTCAATGCAGCCCATCTGGCCGCATCCACAACGGCGGAGAGGAAAATCAAACCCCATCAACGTTAGCGCGTCAACCGGCAAACGCATATGACCAAACTCGCCAGTGATATAGCTCTGACCAGTAATCGGCTTCCCATTTAGCACCAGGCCGCCGCCGACGCCGGTGCCGAGGATAAGCCCCATAACCAAAGGGTATTGCGTGAATTCATCATCCCAGGCTTCGGACAAGGCAAAACAGTTAGCGTCATTGTCCAGACGCACATCGCGATCCAGTCGGGCGCTGAGATCGGCGCGCAACGGCTTACCGCTGGCTGCCGGGACATTCGCGGCGTACAGCGTGCCGTCTTCGGTTTCCGGCATACCGGGTATGCCAATCCCTACCGACCCTTTTACGCCAAATCGCTGGTCGGCTTCCGCGACCAGCTCGCACACGGCGTCTAAAAAGGCGCTATAGCTGGTATGGGGCGTGGGAACCCGTTTTTCCCACTGCAGCCGCCGCGTTGAGTCAAATACGCCTAACGCAATCTTTGTTCCGCCAATGTCAAACCCGTAATACATCACCGCTCCTTGTTTTTATATTCCGCGATTACTGGCCGCTCAATACTCGCGCAGGGTCAATGTTGCTCGCCCGCCGCGCCGGATACCAGCTCGCCAGTAAGCTTAACAACAACGCCGTGACCAGTACGTAAACAACGTCCAGCCAATGTAATTCGGATGGCAGGAAGTCGATAAAATAGATATCGCCGGACAAAAACTGATGCCCGATCGCCTTTTCAATCCCATTAATAATGGCGGTAAGCTGAAGCGAAACGACAACGCCGATCGCCACGCCAATCAAGCTGCCCAGCAAGCCCGCCAGTAGTCCGTACCAGACGAAAATGGCACGAATCAAACCATCTTTCGCCCCCAGCGTTCTTAATACCGCAATGTCGCCGCTTTTGTCTTTTACCGCCATCACTAAGGTGGAAACGATATTAAAACAGGCCACGCCGATCACCAAAATCATCGCCAGATACATAATGGCGCGAATCATCTGGATATCGCGATACATATAGCCGTAGGTGCCGATCCAGCTCTTAATGTAGACATAGCTGTTAGTCACCTCACCCGCGTCACGCACCAGTTTGTTCGCGTTAAACACGTCATGGACTTTAAGCGCGATACCGGAAACGCTGGACCCCATATCCAGATACTGCTGCGCATCCTCAAGCGGGATCATGGCGAAGCTGTGATCGAGCTGGCCGCTCAGTTGCAGAATCCCGATGACATGCAAACGCACGCGTTTGGGCTGGAGCAGCTTATGGTCGGCATTCGCATTGGGGATCATGATGGACACCCAGTCGCCCTGTTTCACGTTCAGCGCATCGGCGACGCCTTTACCGATAATGATCTGCTGCTCGCCCGCTTTGAAATGATCCCAGGCGTGATTTTGCACAAATGACGGTAACGCGCTAAGCTGCTGCTCTTGCTTAGGGTCGACGCCTTTAACCTGAATGGCGCGCAAATTCGCCCCGCTCTCTACCAGGCCGGTAAAATTGATATACGGCGCGGCGGCGGCAATGCCCGGCACCTTCTGCACTTTTGCCAGCGCTTCACGCCAGTTGGTCCACGGCTGATTGACCGCTTCAATCTCCCCGTGCGGAACCACCGCCAGAATACGGTTATTCAACTCGCGTTCGAAACCGTTCATCGCGCTTAAACCGACAATCAATACCGCCACGCCCAGCGCGATACCGATGGTAGAAATGACGGAAATGAGCGAAACCATACCGCCGCGCCGCCGTCCACGGCTGAAACGCAAGCCAATTAACAATGATAAAGGCGACGCCATTACTCAGCCCCCATCAGGCTCAGTTCCGCCGTCAGGCGGCCATCGCGCATCTCAAGCTGGCGGCTCATACGTTTCGCCAGTTGCAAATCGTGAGTCACCACCAGAAACGCGGTTCCCTGCAGACGATTTAACTCGCCCAGAAGCTCAAAAATACTGTCGGCATTACGCGCATCCAGATTACCGGTCGGCTCATCCGCCAGTACCAGACGCGGGTTATTCACCAACGCGCGCGCTATCGCGACACGCTGGCGCTCACCGCCGGAAAGTTCCGAAGGTCGATGGGTTGCGCGATGCTCCAGCCCTACAGCATGCAACATTTCTCGCGCCCGAGCGTCAATCTCCGCCGGTTTCTTTTTGCCAATCAATAATGGCATCGCCACGTTTTCCAGCGCCGTAAAATCCGGCAGGAGATGATGAAACTGATAGATAAACCCCAGTTTCTGGTTACGTAATTCCGCTTTTGCCGCAGAAGAGAGTTTGCTCATCGGCTGGCCGCTAAAAATCACATCGCCGGAGGTAGGCGTATCCAGCCCGCCTAACAGATGCAGCAACGTACTTTTACCCGAACCGGAACTGCCGACGATCGCCATCATTTCGCCTTCGCCGATACTGAAGCTGACATCGTGCAACACGTCGGTTTGTACGGTGCCTTCCTGATAGCGTTTGCACAGGTTGTCGCATTGCAACAGGATCTTATTCATAACGTAAAGCCTCAGCGGGTTGAGTGGCGGCAGCGCGCCAGGAAGGATAAAGCGTAGAAAGCAGCGCGATGGCCATTGCCACCAGCGCGATAACGATCACCTGTAACGGCTCTATCGCCACGGGCAACGCAGCGCCATCCAGAAACGCGCCGATGATCGGCATCAGGTTATTCAGTTGGCTGGCAAGCAATGCGCCCAGCGCGGCGCCCAACAGCGCGCCGATAATCCCGGCGCTGGCGCCCTGCACCATAAAGACCATCATAATTTGTCGCGGCGTCAGCCCTTGAGTTTGTAAAATCGCCACTTCGCCCTGCTTCTCCATGACCATCAGACCCAACGAAGTAATAATGTTAAAAGCCGCGACCGCCACGATGAGGCTCAGCAACAATCCCATCATGTTCTTTTCCATGCGCACAGCCTGGAACAACTCGCCTTTACGTTCGCGCCAGTCCTGCCACTTAGTGCCTTGCGGCAGCGTCTGTTGGCTGAGGGTATCGACTTGCAGAGGTTCATCCAGCCACAGACGCCAGCCGGTAATATTGCCTGCCGGATAGCGCATTAAACGCGACGCGTCCTGAATATTGACCAGCATTTCATAGCCATCGACCTCGCTATTGGCGGCAAATGTGCCAATCACCGTAAACAGACGCTGGCTGGGCAGACGTCCCATTGGCGTAAACTGGCTGGCAGATGGCACCATTAGCCGAATCTGATCGCCGCGGTTGACCCCTAACTGTCCGGCGAGCTGCTCGCCGAGGATGACATTATACTTACCCGGCTGTAATTCGCTTTGCTTCACATTGACCAGATACGGCGTTAACGGATCTTTTTGCGCCGGCTCGATACCCAACATCACGCCAACCGCAACGCTACGCGCGCTTTGCAGTACGACATCGCCCGTCGTCAGCGGCGCAATACGGTTAACGCCTTGCAGATTCACCGCTTTTTCCGGCATCTGATTCGGGTTAAGAGAACCATGTTTAGCAGAGAGGATGGCCTGAGGCATCAAACCAAGAATGTTATTTTGCAGTTCGCGCTCAAAACCGTTCATCACCGACAATACCGTGACCAGCGCCATCACCCCCAGGGTAATGCCGATAGTGGAAAGCCAGGAAACGAAGCGACCGAAGCGATCTGCTGCACGCCCGCGCATGTAACGCAGGCCGATGAATAGAGCGACAGGTTGATACATGTAATCCGTCTGGTTGCTGTTAGCAAAGTCCCGAGTATATAAGCGAAAGCGGAATGCGTAAATGTCTGAACCGTAAGAGTTCGTCAGCGCTATTCTGAATAAGGCCGACAAATCAAGTCACTTACATGTTCATACTTTACCTGTTCGACGTGTTATCCGGCGGATTCAATTTGCTAATAAACAACGATCGCGGATAATAAAGAACATTGCTTATCAGTCATATGCCCCTGAATACCTGAGTCCTTCATGCTGTCCCGGCGCGCAGCCAACCATGAAGCAGCCTGAAGGGTGACGCGTAGAGTGCGGCGTAAAACAAAAAGAGATACTGACAACCGTTATGCCTGAAAAACAACGTTACACGCTGCCGACAAAAGCGGGCGATCAGCGCCAGTTGGGCGAACTTACCGGCGCCGCCTGCGCTACGCTGGTGGCGGAGATAGCCGAACGCCATGCCGGTCCGGTGGTACTCATAGCGCCTGACATGCAAAATGCTCTGCGATTGCATGATGAAATCCGCCAGTTTACCGATCAGATGGTGATGAACCTGGCGGACTGGGAAACGCTACCGTATGACAGCTTCTCCCCGCATCAGGAAATTATCTCTTCGCGCCTGTCCACGCTCTACCAGTTGCCGTCAATGCAGCGCGGCGTCTTGATTGTACCGGTAAACACCCTGATGCAGCGCGTTTGTCCGCATAGCTATCTGCATGGTCATGCGCTGGTGATGAAAAAAGGCCAGCGGCTGTCCCGCGACGCTCTGCGCGCGCAGCTTGACAGCGCCGGTTATCGGCATGTCGATCAGGTGATGGAGCATGGCGAATACGCGACGCGCGGCGCGCTGTTGGATCTCTTTCCGATGGGCAGCGAACAACCTTATCGCCTCGACTTTTTTGATGATGAAATCGACAGCCTGCGTCTGTTTGACGCGGATACCCAACGTACGCTGGAGGAGGTCGAGGCCATCAATTTGTTGCCCGCGCACGAATTTCCTACCGACAAAGCCGCTATTGAGCTTTTCCGTAGCCAGTGGCGCGATACCTTTGAGGTAAAACGCGACGCCGAGCACATCTATCAGCAGGTTAGCAAAGGCACCTTGCCCGCCGGGATCGAATACTGGCAGCCGCTCTTTTTCAGCGAACCGTTACCGCCATTATTTAGCTATTTCCCCGCCAATACTCTGGTGGTGAATACCGGCTCGCTGGAAACCAGCGCCGAACGCTTTCAGGCCGATACGCTGGCACGTTTTGAAAATCGCGGCGTCGATCCTATGCGCCCGCTTTTGCCGCCGGAAGCCCTCTGGCTACGGGTAGATGAGCTCTTTTCCGAGCTTAAACGCTGGCCTCGCCTCCAGCTTAAAACCGACCATCTGCCGGAAAAAGCCGCCAATACCAATCTTGGTTTCCAGAAATTACCGGATTTGGCTATCCAGGCACAGCAGAAAGCGCCGCTGGACGCGCTGCGTAAATTCCTCGAATCTTTCAGCGGTCCGGTGATTTTTTCGGTGGAAAGCGAAGGACGCCGCGAAGCGCTGGGAGAGCTCCTGGCTCGCATAAAAATCGCGCCGAAGCGAATATTACGCCTGGACGAGGCGCAGGATGCGGGACGCTATCTGATGATTGGCGCCGCAGAACATGGCTTTATCGACACCCAACGCAATCTGGCGCTGATTTGTGAAAGCGATCTCTTGGGTGAGCGGGTGGCGCGTCGCCGCCTGGATTCCCGCCGCACGATCAACCCGGATACGTTGATTCGTAACCTGGCGGAGCTCCACGTCGGTCAACCGGTAGTGCATCTGGAGCACGGCGTCGGACGCTATGCCGGCATGACCACTCTGGAGGCTGGCGGCATCAAGGGTGAGTATCTGATGCTCACCTACGCCAATGACGCCAAACTGTATGTGCCGGTCTCCTCATTGCATCTGATTAGCCGCTATGCCGGCGGCGCGGAAGAAAGTGCGCCGCTGCATAAACTGGGCGGCGACGCCTGGTCGCGCGCCCGGCAGAAAGCGGCGGAAAAAGTGCGCGATGTCGCAGCGGAACTGTTGGATATTTATGCGCAACGGGCGGCAAAAGAGGGGTTTGCCTTTAAGCATGATCGTGAGCAGTATCAGTTATTCTGCGACAGCTTCCCGTTTGAAACGACGCCCGATCAGGCACAGGCGATTAACGCCGTATTGAGCGATATGTGCCAACCGCTGGCGATGGACAGGCTGGTGTGCGGCGACGTCGGCTTCGGCAAAACCGAAGTGGCGATGCGCGCCGCGTTCCTGGCGGTGGAAAACCATAAACAAGTAGCGGTACTGGTGCCGACCACGCTGCTGGCGCAGCAACACTATGATAACTTCCGCGACCGTTTCGCCAACTGGCCGGTACGCATTGAGATGCTGTCCCGCTTTCGCAGCGCCAAAGAGCAGACACAAATCCTGGCGGAAGCCGCCGAGGGTAAGATCGATATTCTGATCGGTACGCATAAACTGCTACAAAGCGATGTGAAGCTGCGCGACCTGGGCCTGCTGATTGTCGATGAAGAGCACCGTTTCGGCGTGCGCCACAAAGAGCGAATTAAGGCGATGCGCGCCGATGTCGATATTCTGACGCTCACGGCGACGCCGATCCCGCGGACGCTGAATATGGCGATGAGCGGTATGCGCGATCTCTCCATTATCGCCACTCCCCCTGCCCGTCGTCTGGCGGTAAAAACCTTTGTCCGCGAGTATGATAGCCTGGTAGTAAGGGAAGCGATTCTGCGTGAAATCCTGCGCGGCGGTCAGGTTTACTATTTGTACAATGACGTCGAAAATATTCAGAAAGCCGCAGAGCGGCTGGCGGAACTGGTACCGGAAGCGCGAATCGCTATAGGCCACGGGCAGATGCGCGAACGTGAGCTGGAACGGGTCATGAACGATTTCCACCATCAACGTTTTAACGTGCTGGTGTGTACTACCATTATCGAAACGGGGATCGACATTCCCACCGCTAACACGATCATCATTGAACGCGCGGATCATTTCGGCCTCGCGCAGTTGCACCAGCTGCGTGGCCGCGTTGGGCGCTCGCACCACCAGGCCTACGCCTGGCTGTTGACGCCACATCCTAAGGCCATGACCACCGATGCGCAAAAACGGCTGGAGGCGATTGCGTCGCTGGAGGATTTAGGCGCCGGGTTTGCGCTGGCGACCCACGATCTGGAGATCCGCGGCGCGGGCGAACTGCTTGGCGAAGAGCAAAGCGGCTCAATGGAAACCATCGGCTTCTCACTCTACATGGAATTGCTGGAAAACGCCGTCGATGCGCTGAAAGCAGGCCGCGAACCCTCGCTGGAAGATCTCACCAGTCAGCAAACGGAAGTCGAGCTGCGAATGCCGTCGTTACTGCCGGATGATTTTATTCCGGATGTTAATACCCGGCTGTCATTCTATAAACGCATTGCCAGCGCGAAGAACGAAAACGAGCTGGAAGAGATCAAAGTGGAATTGATCGACCGCTTCGGCCTGCTGCCCGATCCGGCGCGTAATCTGCTGGATATCGCACGCCTGCGCCAACAGGCGCAAAAGCTCGGCATCCGAAAACTGGAGGGTAACGAGAAAGGCGGAACGATTGAGTTCGCCGAGAAAAACCACGTTGACCCCGCCTGGCTTATCGGGTTGCTGCAAAAACAGCCGCAGCATTTCCGTCTGGATGGCCCGACGCGTCTCAAGTTTATTCAGGATTTAAGCGAACGTAAAACGCGTATAGACTGGGTACGCCAGTTTATGCAGCAACTGGAAGAAAACGCTATTGCATAAGCGTCAGGCCGGGCGTCATTACTCTGCGTCCGGCCTAATCTTTACAAATTCTTTGCACTTCCCTGCAGTTCCAGACACAGCCAGCCGCCATAATTCTTATTTCCTCTTTTATAAAAATAACCACATAATAATCATGGGTTTATTATAATGTTCAACAATACGCGACTCTCTCGCTGGTGGGCGTTGTTTGCGCTTACCGCGACCATCATGCTTGCCCTTCCCGCGCAGGCGAATACGTGGCCTCTTCCGCCCCCCGGCAGTCGACTGGTGGGAGAAAATAAATTCCATGTCGTTGAAGACGACGGCGGCTCGCTGGAGGCGATCGCCAAAAAATATAACGTGGGCTTTTTAGCCCTGTTACAGGCCAACCCCGGCATTGATCCTTACGTGCCACGCGCAGGCAGCGTGCTAACGATTCCGCTGCAAACGCTGCTACCGGACGCGCCACGTGAAGGTATCGTCATTAACCTCGCGGAATTACGGCTTTACTATTATCAACCGGGGAAAAATACGGTCACGGTCTACCCTATCGGGATTGGCCAACTAGGCGGCGATACCCTGACGCCAACGATGGTGACGACCATTTCGGATAAACGCGCCAATCCAACCTGGACGCCGACCGCCAATATTCGCGCCCGTTATAAAGCGCAAGGCATCGATCTCCCCGCCGTGGTGCCTGCCGGTCCCGATAACCCAATGGGGCATCACGCGATTCGTTTAGCGGCCTACGGCGGCGTCTATCTGTTACATGGCACGAATGCCGATTTTGGCATTGGTATGCGCGTCAGTTCCGGCTGTATCCGTCTGCGCGACGGTGATATAGAGACATTGTTCCGTCAGGTCACGCCGGGAACCAAAGTGAATATTATCAATACGCCGATTAAAGCCTCGGTGGAGCCAGGCGGCGTGCGACTGGTGGAAGTTCATCAGCCGCTGTCTAAAAATATAGGCGACGATCCGCAGGTGCTGCCGATTGTGCTGAATGGCCCGATGCAGGCCTTTAAGGACGCGCCGCAGACCGATGCTGCGGTGATGGAACATGTTATGGAAGTGCGTTCCGGAATGCCGGTGGATGTAACCCGTCAAGCAGAGGCGAAACCGCAGTCGCTGTAAGCGTGAATAGCTGACCGACAAAAAAGCCTCGCGATGCATCGCGAGGCTTTCTTTTTTTATTGTGGCAATCGCAGCGGCATTAATGAGGGTTAATGCTTACTTATAGATTACCGCCGTACCGTGGAGGGTATTCGGGCCGGTAACAGAGGTAATACGGAAAGACTTCGCCCCCATCTCCTGCGCTTTTTGCGCCAGCTGATCTTCCAGCGAGCCCAGATTCGTGCCGCCATTCGCGGAAATGGTGCCGAACTTCTGTTGACCTTCTGGCGTTGCCTGAACTTCAACGGCGGCGAAGCTGGCGAATGAGAGCGAACTCAGTACGGCAGCAGCGATGAGGGTTTTTACGTTTTTCATAGTGATGACCTTTAGCAGATGAATGGGTGTCGTAAGCATTAACTTAACGATCGATAAGTTAATCATAGATGTGATCTACATCACACGTCAACTTCTTTTTATAATGATCGTTATATAATTTATAAAGATGTTATTTTTCATGTGAATAGAATTGATTTATTTTTCTAATGAATACTCTGGAGCCAGAAGTGGTTTGTTTTTATAATAGAGAGACCGCTCTTTAAACAGGTACAACGGCATCATGACAACGGATACCACGAGTTGCGCGAAGAAAAGCCGTGGCCGACCAAAAGTGTTCGACAGGGAAGCCGCGCTTGATAAGGCCATGACTCTCTTCTGGCAGCACGGCTATGAAGCAACTTCGCTTGCCGATCTCGTAGAGGCTACCGGGGCGAAAGCGCCTACTCTCTATGCGGAATTCACTAACAAAGAAGGATTATTTCGCGCTGTCCTGGATCGCTACATCACTCGCTTTGCCTCAAAACACGAAGCCCAGCTCTTTTGTGAAGAGAAAAGCGTAGAATCGGCGCTGGAAGATTACTTCACAGAAATTGCCGCCTGCTTTACCAGTACAGACACGCCGGCTGGCTGCTTTATGATTAATACGTCCGCCACCCTGGCCGCCTCCTCGCGCGATATCGCCCGCACGGTAAAATCACGCCACGCCATGCAGGAACAGACGCTCATCCAGTTTCTGCGCCAACGTCAGGAGCGCGGTGAAATTCCGGCGCACTGTAACCCGCAGGCGCTCGCAGAATATATAAACTGTATTTTACAGGGAATGTCGATCAGCGCCCGTGAAGGTGCCACCTTCGAACAACTGATGCAAATTACGCGTACGACTCTGCGCATCTGGCCTGAACTGCTCAAGTCCTGAACGACGCGGCTTCGGATAAAAAAAAGCCCCTCAGCCTGAGCGAATGAGGGGCTAACTTGCAGAGTACAGCTTTTTTATGCTTTGTTATTCAGAACCAGTTGGCCATTGCCGTCGAGGGGAATTTGCGTTCCGGGGTCTTTATCCATGCGGATTTTGCCCTGCTGATCGCCAATTTTGTAGGTCACGTCGTAGCCAAGCATCTTTTCAGATTTGTCATACACCGTCTTACAGCGTTGCTGCGTGGTAGTGTAGGTATCACTTTCTTGCATTGATCCCTGGATTTGATTGCCAGCATAACCGCCGCCCAGCGCCCCGACGACCGTCGCCACATCTTTACCACGACCGCCGCCAAATTGATGTCCAATCACGCCGCCTGCTACTGCGCCAAGCACCGAGCCGGCAATACGGTTTTCGTCCTGAACCGGTCTGCGATGCGTGACCGTGACATTACGGCACTCCTGACGCGGCGTTTTTACCGTCTCTTTAATCGGTTTAGCCGATATCACCTGCGCATACTGCGGACCACGATCAAATACGTTGAGACTGGCCACTGCCGCCACACCCAGCGCAGCCGCTACGCCAATCCCTATACCCGCCAACATTGATTTATTCACGGGAGTTCCTCCTTCGTTGCTATTGGTAACAATTTTGCAACCAGTATGCGAACAAAGCCAATCGGAATGAGGATGAAAAATGCGGGATGAGGCGGTAAAGCTGAAGGATTCGGACAACTCCGAAGCAAGAGATGGAGAAGCGCTCACCGGCGCGAGCAGCCGGTGAGACGCAGAGAAATTAATGCAGTTTCAGGCGCGGACGAATGACGCGGTTAATACTGCCCACCAGCATCATCAGGCCGGTTTTAAAGTATCCATGCAGCGCTATCTGGTGCATACGGTATAGCGAGATATACACGAAGCGGGCGATACGTCCTTCAATCATCATTGAACCGCGGGTCAGGTTCCCCATCAGACTACCCACGGTAGAGAAGTTGGACAGAGAGACCAGCGAACCATGATCTTTATACTGGTAAGCTTTCAGCGGTTTGCCATTCATCTGCGCCAGAATGTTATTCATCGCGCAGGTAGCCATCTGATGCGCCGCCTGAGCGCGAGGCGGCACAAAACCTCCCTCCGGACGTGCGCAGGAAGCGCAGTCGCCAATCGCATAAATATCAGGATCGCGCGTGGTTTGCAGCGTCGGTTCCACCACCAGTTGGTTAATGCGGTTCGTTTCCAGACCACCAATCTCTTTCATAAAATCTGGCGCTTTGATACCCGCCGCCCACACCATCAGATCGGCCTGAATATATTCACCTTCTTTCGTATGCAGACCGCCTTCGTCGGCGCTGGTGACCATAGTTTGCGTCAGCACGCGAACGCCCAGTTTGGTCAGTTCATTATGCGCGGCGCTGGAGATACGCGGCGGCAACGCAGGCAGAATACGCTCGCCAGCCTCAACCAACGTCACGTTCAGCGCGTCGTTGGTCAGCCCCTTATAACCATAGCTATGCAGCTGTTTTACCGCATTATGCAGTTCAGCCGACAGCTCAACCCCCGTCGCACCGCCGCCAACGATGGCGATATTGACCTTACCGTTCGCGCCCAGATTAGCCGAATACTTGAGGAACAGGTTCAGCATCTCCTGGTGAAAACGGCGCGCCTGATGCGGGTTATCGAGGAAGATACAGTGCTCTTTCACGCCCGGCGTGTTGAAATCATTAGAGGTGCTGCCCAGCGCCATCACCAGCGTGTCATACGCGATTTTGCGCTCCGGCACCAGCAGTTCGCCCTTTTCATCACGTAACTCGGCAATGGTGATGGTTTTCGCTTCGCGATCGATATCCATCACCGACCCCAGCTGGAACTGGAAACCATGATTACGCGCATGAGCCAGATAGCTCAGCGCATCCACGCCTTCGTCCAGAGAGCCAGTCGCCACTTCGTGCAGCAATGGTTTCCACAGATGGCTGTGATTTCTGTCTACCAGCGTGATTTTCGCTTTTTTCTTGCGCCCCAGTTTATGGCCTAACTGCGTCGCCATTTCCAGCCCGCCAGCGCCGCCGCCGACAATCACGATCTTTTTTAATGGTGTAGTCAACGTGACCCCCTTAAATTTATTAACCAATTGTTAATTAAAAGTTATTAGTATAGCCTTTAATTAACAACAAGTTACGTTAATGAGAATAAGCTTCTGATATGAGAATAGCATGAACGGTGCATTGGTCATACCAAAATTGATGTGCATCAAGTTTTCATGCTGAAAAGATAGACAGTTTGCGAGAATTGAGCATAAAAAAACCAGCCGCAAGGCTGGTTATCCGGTCACTGATAACGCCATATTGCCGGATGGCGTTACCCCAGCGTTTTAAACGCTTTGATACGTTGCAAGTGCGGCGAAATATTTTTGAATTTGTGAGTCTGTTCCTCATCCCACACAATTTCATAATACGGGTGAAGCGCTTGCGCTGAGCGTTGGCTGTCCAGCGCTTCGTCATGACGCGAGAGGATCACCAGACAACGATCGCGATTTTTTTCGCGAAAGTTGGTCACGCACTTTGTAGCGATGTCCGCATATTCTTCCGGGCGATCGATTTTCCCCTCCATGTTTTCATAGGGGAACAGGTTCGGGTTAAAAACCACCTGACGGATATCGCACAAAAAGCCAATCCGCTCCGCCCAGTAACCGCCCAGCCCCACGCCACAGATTAAAGGGCGCTCGTCCACATTCAACTGCAACATTTTGTCCACTTCTTTCAGCAGATGCTGCATATCGTGCTTAGGATGCCGCGTACTGTAGCTTACCAGCCGAACATCCGGGTCGATAAACTGTAATTGCAACACTTTTTCATGGTTGCCCGGACTATTTGAATCAAAACCGTGTAAATAAATAATCATCTGGCACCCTCACGAAAACTCGAGTTAATGACCTGCTTTTTCTTCCTGCCAGCGTTCATGTAACTGGTTGAGCTGGGCGCTGGCTGTTTTCCAGCGTGCTGAGTCCATGAGCTCCCGGCGTGAAAATGAACCTTTATGATACAAACGTGTAACACGTTCTGCTTTGATCGGCGACAGATTATCCAGCACGCTGACTGCGCCTTTACGATTATTGCAGACCAGAATCATATCGCAACCCGCATCCAGCGACGCCTGAGCGCGCTCAGCATAGCTGCCCATAATCGCCGCGCCCTCCATCGACAGATCGTCGGAGAAAATGACGCCGTCAAAGCCTAACTCCTGACGCAACACCGTTTTCAGCCAGTACGGCGAACCGCTTGCCGGACGCGGATCGATAGCGCGGTAGATCACGTGGGCAGGCATAATCGCATCCAGTTTATTCTCGCTAATCAGCGTGCGGAACACCGACATATCTTTACCACGAATGTCCGTTTCAGGACGTGGATCGCACGGCGTCTCTTTGTGGGAGTCCGCCGTGACCGCGCCGTGGCCGGGGAAATGCTTACCGGTCGTTTTCATCCCGGCGTCATGCATGCCGTCAATAAAGCGCGTTGCCATTGCCAACGCTTTTGCGGGATCGGCATGATAGGAGCGCTCGCCAATTGCCGCGCTGATATGCCCGACGTCCAGCACTGGCGCAAAACTGATATCAATATCCATCGCGATCATTTCGCTGGCCATCAGCCACCCTGCCTCCTGCGCCAGTCGTCCCCCCTCTTCCAGCCCATGCAGCGCAAAAAAAGATTGCGCCGCGGGCAGGCGGGTAAACCCTTCACGGAAACGCTGTACGCGCCCGCCTTCCTGATCGACGGCCACCACCAGATGGTTACGCGATGCCGCCCGAATCTGGCGCACTAATTCGCGCAGCTGTTCCGGGTCATGGTAATTACGCGTGAACAGAATAAGCCCGCCAACCAGCGGATGCGCCAGTATCTCGCGCTCCTCCGCATCCAGCTCACATCCTTCGACATTCAACATTACTGGGCCCACACTGCTCTCCTTATCCTTTCATACGTAGCTGGCGCCAGGTTTCATCGGCCAGCCTGATAAATTGTTGCTCGCCGGTTTGTCGCCAGCGGTATTCGAACCACCCTGCTTTTAGCATAATGACCCAGGGGTGCCATAATCGTATCTGTCGCCATAGCTGCCGGGCGTCGATTCGCGCGCGCGCTGCATAAGCGTCTGCCAGTTGTCGGTGCTGGCGTTCATCCTCAACCCATACTGCCGCCAGCTCCAACGCAATATCGCCGTCGCCGGCATACTCCCAGTCAATCAGTCTCAACCCGGCGGACGTTAATACTATATTGTCGCCATGGACATCCATATGCAAAGGCGCGAGCCGCAGCGGGCGAGGTTCACCGTTTTTTTGCAACTGTTTGAGCCGCCGCAACCAAAACGGCGTACGCCTTGCCGGATCGCAACACGACCAGTACTGCGCCAATAGTGGCGATAGCGCGATACGCCAGCCAAAACGCGGCTGTTGATGCAAATGATACAGTAAGGCCGCCAGTTCGTCGGCATCTGGCAGAGCGGAATTTACCACACCATGCAGATATTCTACCGCCATCCAGCCTGGAGTATAAAAAAGCGCTCGCGGCGCAAGACTGGCCGGCAATTGGGATAAGGCGCGGTAATGACGTAAAAAATGGGCTGGTGGAGCGTCAGGGTCGTGATGACGGCGCAGCACGACACGGTGAGTATCGTGGGCAATAATACAGCTCCCGCCGCTTAGCCCCTGCGATGTGGCGACGGCGGGACGATACTGGGGAAAATAGCGCGACAGGATCTCGTCGCGCGTTAAGGGATTATTGTTGTTGGACCGCACCTTTACCTGACCAGATTATCTCGCCAGTTTGCACCAGCATTAACTGCATCTGTAATGCAGGCGCGTTAACGTTACCGGATGCGCTGGAGTAAAGTACATATTGCGCCCCGACATTGCGCGCAATGCCAATAGCTTTACTGCGCGTTCCCAGACTATCCTGCGGAGACAACCCTAACTGCTGTTTTGCCATCGCGAGTTGCTGTACGGAGACCAGCGTAAATTTACCGTTGTTCGCCAGCGCATTACGTAACGTTTCCGTTGCCTCGTTCGCATTTAACGACCCATTCGTCCGGTTATTCACGCTGTCGACAAGCAATACGCTTCCGGCCGTCACGCCATCAGCCTGCAACATTTTGCTGACCAGCGGTTGCATCGCGCCGTTCCAGTCATAGTGGCGCACCTTAGGCGCTGGCTGGCCCGTTTGATCTTCATGTTCGATCGGCCCCGGTTGCTGTGGAATGGTTGGCACAGACGGCACAACAGGAGGCTGTGGTGGCTGCGCGGGTTGTTCTGGCGCTGGTTTTACCTCTTCAACTGGCGCAGGTTGACGTTGCGCCATACACCCGGAGAGAAATATCGCCAGCGCAGCAATGGCAGCGTAGCGATGCATTTTTGTCATCAAAATTCACTCCTCACAAATAAAGATAAAGCCTGACCTTATGCGCCCCCAGATAATTGGCGCTGCCAAATAGCGTTACCGACGAACGCGCGGGTATGGTTACGCTACGCGGCGCCTCCAGCGGATGCATCTCCAGCCCCCGCGCGTCATACCAGTAAAACCGATAATGAACGGTTATGGGCTCTTGCCTTTCGTTATAGACGCGGGAAGAGGCTGATGGCTGGATATCAGACGCCGTCAGTTCAGGCGGCTCTGCGGTGACGCCCGCCGCCAGAACCGTGGACTCCATCACCAGCGACTGCGCGTCGCTTACCGGAATTTCAGGATGTGACCGGCAGCCGGTAAGCAGCAGCAAGCCCAGAGAAACCGCGATGCATCCTTTGATCATACTTACAAGCCTTTATGCGCCAGCATCGGGCCTAGCGGGCGGCCGCCCAGTAGGTGCATATGGATATGATAAACCTCCTGGCCCCCATGACGGTTGGTATTCATGATTAAACGATACCCATCTTCGGCAATGCCTTCCTGTTCGGCGATTTTCGCCGCCACGGTGATCATCCGACCTAACGCCTGTTCATGTTCCGCCGTCACGTCATTGACGGTTGGGATCAGAATATTGGGAATAATCAAGATATGCGTCGGCGCCTGCGGTGAAATATCACGAAAGGCGGTGACCAGCTCATCCTGATAAACGATATCCGAAGGGATTTCACGACGAATAATTTTGCTGAATATAGTTTCTTCTGCCACGACGTTTTCCTTTTTCATAATAGCCCTTGCAGCGCACATGCTACGCCGAGCCATACTGCGAGTATAGAGTATGAGCGAGTTACCGACGCTCTTTCAACTTTAACCCACGATTTATTAAGCGAAAAATGACTACATGCTGGACTTACCGCCATATCCCCCTGCCATGACGCCTTTGTACGCTTAAAAAATATTTCTAGTTTCCCTGTTTATACCGTTTTACACATTTAATACAAATGCGTATATTTCTCATTTGCATTTTTATGCGCATTAACTAGCAAAGAATGAAAAGGTTCAACGTCATACGTCCTGAACTTACCCCAATAACAAGCAAGGATTTTCAGATGTCTTTCATTCAATACCGCCGGGACAAACACCTTCCGTCCACCGCCGCACCGTCGCTGTTAGCTATGGGTATGGCGATGGCATTTATGCCTGCCGCCTTCGCGGCTGAGGATACCGTTATTGTCGAAGGCGCGACGACCGCTGACGCCGTAAACCGCGAAGAACAGGATTACAGCGTGAAAACGACCGCAGCGGGCACCAAAATGCCGATGACTCAGCGCGATATCCCGCAGTCGGTCAGTATTGTCAGCCAACAGCGTATGGAAGACCAGCAGTTGCAAACCCTGGGCGAGGTGATGACCAATACGCTGGGAATCAGTGGAAGCCAGGCTGACTCCGATCGCATCAGCTATTACTCGCGCGGGTTTGAAATTGACAACTATATGGTTGACGGTATTCCAACGTATTTTGAGTCCCGCTGGAATCTGGGCGATGCGCTAACGGATACCGCGCTGTATGAGCGCGTGGAGGTGGTTCGCGGCGCGAATGGGCTGATGACCGGAACCGGCAATCCTTCTGCCTCAATTAATATGATCCGTAAACACGCCACCAGTCGGGAGTTCAAAGGTAACGTCTCCACAGAATACGGTAGCTGGAATAAGCAGCGTTACGTCATGGATCTGCAAAGTCCGCTCACCGCAGACGGTAATGTCCGTGGGCGCATCGTGGCGGGTTATCAGAATAATGATTCCTGGCTGGACCGCTATAACAGTGAGAAAGCGTTCTTTTCCGGAATTATCGATGCCGATCTGGGTGCAACTACCAGCCTTTCAGCCGGTTATGAATATCAAAAAATTGATGTCAACAGCCCGACCTGGGGCGGTCTGCCGCGCTGGAACACCGATGGCAGCAAAAATAGCTATGACCGCGCGCGTAGTACCGCCCCGGACTGGGCTTATAACAACAAAGAGATAAATAAATTCTTCGTCACGCTTAAGCAGCGTTTTGCCGAAAGCTGGCAGGCGACCCTGAATGCGACCCATACTGAGGTCAAATTCGACAGTAAAATGATGTATATCGATGCTTTAGTCGATAAAGAGACAGGTACGCTGGTGAGTCCTTATGGCGCAAGCTACCCCGTGGTCGGCGGTACGGGCTGGAACAGCGGCAAGCGCAAAGTAGATGCCATAGATCTCTTTGCCGATGGCGCTTATGAGCTGTTTGGCCGTCAGCACAATATGATGTTTGGCGGCAGTTATAGTAAACAGAATAACCGCTATTTTAGCGCCTGGGCGAACGTCTTTCCGGACGACATTGGCAACTTCAGCGCCTTTAACGGTAATTTCCCCCAAACCCACTGGGCGCCACAAAATCTGGCGCAGGACGATACCACGCATATGAAATCGCTGTATGCCGCTACGCGCATTTCGCTGGCCGACCCGCTGCATCTGATTCTTGGCGCTCGTTATACCAACTGGCGTGTTGATACACTGACCTACAGCGTGGAGAAAAACCATACCACGCCGTATGCCGGGCTGATTTATGATATCAACGACAACTGGTCCGCTTATGCCAGTTATACCTCTATCTTTCAGCCGCAGAATAAACGCGACAAAGCGGGTCAATATCTGGCTCCGATTACCGGTAATAACTATGAAGCGGGCCTGAAGTCCGACTGGATGAACAGCCGCCTCACCACCACGTTGTCCGTGTTCCGCATTGAGCAGAATAACGTCGCTCAGGCAACCACTATTCCCATCCCTGGCAGTAATGGGGAGTTTGCCTGGAAGTCTACTGACGGAACGGTGAGCAAAGGCGTCGAATTTGAAGTAAACGGCGCAATTACCGATAACTGGCAGATGACTTTCGGGGCTACCCGGTATGTTGCCGAGGACAATGAAGGTAACGCCGTGAACCCTAATCTTCCGCGCACCAGCGTGAAGTTATTCACCCGCTATCGTCTGCCGGCGATACCGGAGCTGACGGTCGGCGGCGGCGTGAACTGGCAGAATCGGGTTTACAAAGATACCACGACGCCGTACGGCACTTTCCGCGCCGAACAGGGCAGCTATGCGCTGGTCGATCTGTTTACCCGCTATCAGGTGACGAAAAATTTCTCCGTACAGGGAAACATCAACAACCTGTTTGATAAAACCTACGACACCAATATTGATGGTTCCATTGTTTACGGCGCGCCGCGTAACGTCAGCCTCACCGCCAATTATCAGTTCTGACAGACTGTCGGAGAGCGGCATGTAAAGCGCCATTAAAAAAGGCAGCCGAATGGCTGCCTTAATTCTCCCCAACATCATTACTGCTTAGCTGTTACGGATGTACTCATCCATTTCCGTTTTCAGGTTATCGGATTTCGTACCGAAAATAGCCTGAACGCCGGAACCCGCGACGACAACGCCTGCCGCACCCAGTTTCTTCAGGCCAGCCTGATCCACTTTCGCTACATCGGCTACGCTCACGCGCAGACGCGTGATACAGGCATCCAGGTTAGTGATGTTCTCTTTACCGCCAAACGCCGCAACCAAAGCCGGCGCCATTTCGCTGGTCGCGCCCGCTTTTGCGTCATCAGTAGTGTCTTCACGACCCGGCGTTTTCAGATCCAGCGCTTTGATCAGCACGCGGAACACGGTGTAGTACACAATCGCATAACCGGCGCCAACAATCGGGAACAGCCACAATTTGCTGCTGTTACCGGACAGCACGATAAAGTCGATCAGACCGTGGGAGAACGACGTACCGTCACGCATCCCCAGCAGGATACAGATCGGGAATGCCAGACCTGCCAGAATTGCGTGAATAATGTACAGGATCGGCGCCACGAACATGAAGGAGAACTCGATAGGCTCGGTAATACCCGTCAAAAACGAGGTCAGCGCGGCGGAAATCATGATACCGCCCACTTTTGCGCGGTTTTCCGGTTTAGCAGAGTGCCAGATAGCAATGGCCGCAGCCGGCAGACCGTACATTTTGAACAGGAAGCCGCCAGACAACATACCCGCCGTCGGGTCGCCCGCCATATAGCGCGGAATGTCGCCGTGGAATACCTGACCCGCTGCGTTGGTGTATTCGCCGATCTGCATCTGGAAAGGAACGTTCCAGATATGATGCAGACCAAACGGCACCAGGCAACGCTCGATAAAACCGTAAATACCAAACGCGACAACCGGATTCTGATAAGCCGCCCACTGCGAGAACGCCTGGATAGCCGTACCGATTGGCGGCCATACGAAAGACAGCACCACACCGGTAAAAATAGCGGCCAGACCCGAAATGATCGGCACGAAGCGTTTGCCCGCAAAGAAGCCCAGATACTCAGGCAGTTTGATACGGTAGAAGCGGTTAAACATATACGCTGCGATCGCACCGGAGATAATCCCCCCGAGAACACCCGTATCAGCAAGGTGTTTAGCGGCGATCTCTTCAGCAGGTAAATGCAGAACCAGCGGCGCAACCACAGCCATGGTTTTCACCATGATGCCATACGCTACTACCGCCGCCAGAGCCGAAACGCCGTCGTTGTTGGTGAAGCCCAACGCCACGCCGATAGCGAAAATCAGCGGCATATTGGCAAAAACAGATCCGCCCGCTTCTGCCATAACGTGCGATACAACGGCTGGCAGCCAGCTGAAGTTAGCGGAACCGACACCCAGCAGGATACCTGCGATAGGGAGTACGGATACCGGCAGCATCAGCGATTTACCGACCTTTTGCAGGTTAGCAAATGCATTCTTAAACATAATTGAGAGTGCTCCTGAGTATTTGTGCTTTTCTACGTTCTCACGCATTGGCGAGGGGGGAGAACCCCGCCGTGGACAGGACATCTAAGTGCCCTTTTATTTATTACACAGAGTAAAATAAATACGTCTGATTTTGTTTGACGGCTATCACGTTTCAGCGCCAGATAGCCTAAAAAGTATCACATTCTGCCAAAATGAGTTTCCGAATGTTTCCATAAGCTCGCTCACCGCCCCTTTTGTGGCGGTGAACTTTACGCGCTTTGCTTATTAATTACGAGCTTTAAAAAAACTCGTTTAACGGATTGATGACAGGCGAGACGCGTCAATATGGAACAGGCGAGCAAAGTTATCGGTGGTGATCTGCGCCAGTTCTTCAACGGCAACCCCTTTCAATACCGCCATATATTCTGCGACGTCGCGTACCATCGCAGGCTGGTTCTCTTTACCGCGATGCGGCACCGGCGCCAGATAAGGAGAATCGGTCTCGACTAATAACCGATCCAGCGGCACATAGCGCGCCGCATCACGCAACTGTTCAGCGTTACGGAACGTTACGATGCCGGAAAAAGAGATATAAAAACCCAGATCCAGCAATTTGCCGGCCGTTTCTCTGTCTTCTGTAAAACAGTGTAGTACGCCGCCGCAATCCGTCACTTTTTCTTCGCGCAGGATAGCCAGCGTATCGGCACGCGCGTCGCGAGTATGGACAATCACCGGTTTATGCAATTCGCGGCCAATCTGAATATGATGAATAAAAGACACCTGCTGGCGGATTTTGGTCTCAGGCGTGTAAAAGTAATCAAGCCCGGTCTCGCCCATCGCCACCACATCGTCTTCTGCAGCAAGGAGGCGCAGTTCTTCTACGTCATATGCTTCATCCTGATTTAACGGATGCACGCCGCAGGAAAAGACCACATTATCGCGCTTGCCTACCAGCTTGCGCATATGGCGATACCCCGGCAGCGTCGTCGCCACCGCTAAACAGAACTTCACATCGCGCGCGGCGGCTTTCGCCAGCACATCGTCCACGTCCTTATGCAAAGATTGATAATCCAGACCATCAAGATGGCAGTGTGAGTCGACTAAAAACATAATGTCTCTCTCAAAGATGAGGAACAGGCAACAAGGTGCCTGGTTGCAGGTAATGCTCGATGCGGAGAATGAGATCGGTTAATACCAGTTCGCGGTTTAATCCGGTCACATGAAGTAATTGATCACGACAATGGCAAACATCGTTCAGGATTGCCTGAATACGCGCCGGGGATAGCGGCCCCGCCAGCGCGGCAACAACCGCGTCCGCATCAACGTTTGTCAGGTACGACGCGCCGTGCTGACGTTTCAGCGCGTCTACCAGCAGCGTCGCCAGCCAATGCAGGCGCGCCGGGGCTTGCTCATGATTGAGCGCCGTTAATAACGCATACCAGTCGCCCGTATGCAAACTGTCCATTAACGCCTGACACAGCGCCTCACGCTGCGCCCAGCGTTCAGACTGCAACAGCGCCAGCGCGGCGCCGGGCGACCCCGCATTCAGACGTAGCGCCGTGAGCAATGCTTCTTGTGACGCCGTCACTTCTCGCGACAGCCATGACATCGCATACGATTCGGACGGCGGCGCCAGATGATGCAGCCGGCAGCGGCTGCGTAATGTCGCCAACAGACGAGCAGGCTCCGGGCTGGCAAGGAAAAACCAGGTTTGCTCCGGCGGCTCTTCCAGCGTTTTGAGCAACGCATTGGCAGCGGCGTCGGTTAATAGCGCCGCATCCGCAATCCACACCACCTTCGCGCCGCCCAGACGGGAGTGCTCGTACAATTTCTCGCTGACCTCGCGTACCGCATCTACGCCGAGGCTGCTTTTGCCTTTATCCGGCGTCAGCGTGTAATAGTCCGGATGCGTGCCAGCCTGCATAAGCTGACAACCACGGCAATGCCCACAGCTTTTGTGGCCCTCAGGCTGCTGGCATAACAGATAACGGCTCAGCGCATAGCACAGCGCCTCGTCGCCCATGCCAGGTAAGGCCTGAATCAGTAGCGCATGGTGCCCACGTCCCGCCTGGTAACTTTCTACCAGTTTTTCATAGGCGGGCCGTAACCATGGATACCATTTCATGCCGCTTGCTCCTGCACCCACTTCGTCACCGTGGCGCGAATGTCGCGCATGACGGCATCCAGCGGCTGGGTCGCGTCAATGGTGCGGATACGCGAGTCTTGCGCCGCCAGTTCCAGATAGCGCGCGCGAGTCCGGTTAAAGAAATCAAAAGATTCCTGCTCAATGCGATCCAAATCGCCGCGCGCTCTGGCGCGTTTTAGCCCGACTTCCGGCGTGACATCCAGATACAGCGTCAGGTCAGGACGAAAATCGCCCAGCACGGCATCGCGTAGTGTCGCCAGCATGGTTTGATCAATGCCGCGCCCTCCCCCCTGATACGCCTGGGTCGAGAGATCGTGGCGATCGCCGATCACCCATATGCCTTGCGCCAGCGCGGGTTTGATTACCGTTTCGACGAGCTGTACGCGAGCGGCATAAAACATCAGCACTTCCGCTTTATCGGTAATCACTTCGTCGCCTACCGATCGGATATCCAGCACCAGACTTCGTAGCTTTTCGGCAAGTTGCGTACCGCCCGGCTCACGGGTAAAAATCATGTTACGAATACCCAGTTGCTCAAGGGTCTCCACCACCACGTCGCGCGCAGTGGTTTTTCCGGCGCCTTCCAGGCCCTCGATGACGATATAATTACTGCCCATTTTTTTCCTTAAGCACTTTCAGGTACTCCTGCACTGACCGATTATGGCTGGCAAGATTGGTGTTAAATGTGTGACCGCCTTTACCGTCGGCCACAAAATAGAGATACGGCGTTTTCGCCGGATGCGCCGCCGCCTGCAATGACGCTTCGCTGGGCGATGCAATCGGTCCTGGCGGCAGCCCGGTTATGGTATACGTGTTATAAGCCGTCGGCTTTTCCAGATCCGCACGCGACAAGTTACCATTATAACTCGTCCCCATCCCGTAAATCACGGTGGGATCGGTCTGAAGGCGCATACCGATTCTCAGGCGATTAATAAAGACTGAGGCCACCTGATCGCGTTCGCTGGCGACAGCCGTTTCTTTTTCAATAATCGAGGCCATTGTCACCAGTTGGTTCTGATCTTTATAAGGCAGCCCCTCGGCCCGGCCTTTCCAGACAGTATCGACAGCTTTCACCATCTTTTGGTGCGCTCGCTTGAGAATAGCGACATCGCTGGTGTTGGCGGTATACATCCAGGTATCGGGCCAGAACCACCCTTCTACCCATTCCGGATGCGCAAGCTTTAATGCCTGAGCGACAGTGGCGTAGTCACCATCCGGCAATGTATGGCGAATATACGGCGCCTCTCGTAGCTGTTTCAGGTAATCGCTAAGGCGCATCCCTTCCACAAACCGCAACGGGAATTGCGCTTCTTTGCCGCTCTCCAGCAACTCAAGCATCTCCCGTACGGTCATCCCGGGTGTAAAACGGTAAGTTCCCGCTTTAAAGTGCGATAACTCAGGCTCCACGCGCAGCAGCCACTGAAATACCCGGGGACGATTAATGATTTTTTCATCATAAAGCTGGTCGCCAAGCGCCAGCCGCCCCGTTCCCGCCTTGAGCGTAAAGATAGTCTCGTTTTTAATAAGTAACGTGCTGTTCGCCAGATGGCGAACTTTCCACATCCCCACGCCCGCGGCAATACCCAGCACAACCAACAGCAGAAGGAAAACGCCTGACAATTTTTTCATAACTAATTCGGATGCTCACAAAATGGGGCTAAAAATTGAAACAGTGTTCGCGAAGAATACGACGTCCCGTGATAGGCGCGTATGGGAATAATCGGCATTAGCGCGTTGCAGATGATAATCTCATCCGCCTGCCTGACTGCCTCCTCTCTCGCCTGTACTTCAAGAACCTGGAAAGGAGATTGCGCCAGTTTGCGTAAACAAAATTGTCGCATAATGCCGTTCACCCCAGCCTGATCCAGACGCGGCGTAAAAACAATGTCGCCTGTACGCCAGAACAAATTAGCCGCACAGCATTCCGTAACCCATCCCTCGCTGTCAAGAACCAGCGCCTCATCGGCGTCCGTCTGCTCAAGATGAGAGCGAATCAACACCTGCTCGAGGCGGTTCAGATGTTTTAATCCGGCAAGATAAGGATTGCGCCCAAGCGGGATAGGACTAAGGGTAAGAGTGATGCCTTGCTTACGCCACTGAGAATAATAAGCGGGATAAGCAGAAACGGAGAGGATTCGGGTAGCTGCCTGACAATTCATGGCGCTGTATCCCCGGCCGCCGCTGCCACGGCTAATGATCACTTTCAACACGCCTGAATCATGCCCTGTGGCCAACATTGTCATCTCTTGCCGAAGGGTCGACCAATGGCTAAAAGCGATCCGTAATTTTTCACAGGCAACCTGCAAGCGCTGAAGATGCGCTTCCAGATGGCAAATGTTGCCATCAACAATACGTGCGGTCGTAAAACTGCCATCGCCGAACTGCGTCGCCCGGTCGCTTACAGCAAGTTGATCCTGCGCATGGCCATTAATTAAAAACATAGTGGCTCCTTATCCGTCGCCTGCTAGTGTGGCAGGATGAATAACGCAGAACAAGAGGTGATATGCCTGATAAAAAAGGCCCGACAAGCGGACCTTTTTATTAATGTCTGTCTCTGGCTTAACTTAGATCTTTTTAAAGATCAAGGAACCGTTAGTTCCGCCAAAGCCAAAGGAGTTACACAGAGCGTACTCCAGATCGCTGACCTGGCGCGCTTCATGCGGCACGAAGTCCAGATCGCAACCTTCATCCGGGTTATCCAGATTAATGGTTGGCGGAATGGCCTGATCGCGTAGCGCCAGAATAGAGAAAATAGACTCTACTGCGCCTGCGGCGCCCAACAGATGGCCGGTCATCGATTTGGTCGAGCTCACCATCACTCGGCTTGCAGCATCGCCAAAGACTGACTTAACCGCCTGCGTCTCAGCTTTGTCGCCGGCAGGCGTCGACGTGCCGTGCGCGTTGACGTAGCCAATCTGAGCAGGCTCAATCGCGGCATCACGCAACGCGTTAACCATCGCCAGCGCAGCGCCTGCGCCATTTTCCGGCGGCGACGTCATATGGTAAGCATCGCTGCTCATACCAAAGCCGACGATTTCAGCATAGATTTTCGCACCACGCGCTTTTGCATGTTCGTACTCTTCAAGCACCAACATACCGGCGCCGTCGCCCAGTACAAAACCATCGCGTTCTTTATCCCACGGACGGCTCGCCGCCTGTGGGTTATCGTTGCGGGTCGACAGCGCGCGCGCTGCGCCAAAACCACCTACGCCCAGCGGCGTACTGGCTTTTTCTGCGCCACCTGCCACCATCGCGTCCGCATCGCCATAGGCGATGATACGCGCGGCATGGCCGATGTTATGCACGCCTGAAGTACAGGCAGTCGCAATAGAGATGCTTGGCCCACGCAGGCCATACATGATAGTCAGATGGCCTGCTACCATGTTAACAATCGTCGACGGGACAAAGAACGGGCTAATCTTACGCGGTCCGCCTTT
This sequence comes from Salmonella sp. A29-2, assembly GCF_020150755.1. Classification (NCBI taxonomy): domain Bacteria; kingdom Pseudomonadati; phylum Pseudomonadota; class Gammaproteobacteria; order Enterobacterales; family Enterobacteriaceae; genus Salmonella; species Salmonella sp. A29-2. Next base: position 2,755,483 of record NZ_CP083731.1, read on the forward strand.
TACCAGCGAACTGTGGTTTTCTTCGATCAGACCGAGACCACCGATACCGGAGCCGATAGCGGCGCCAATACGGCTTGCGTTCTCTTCCGTCACTTCAAGGCCAGAATCCTGCATGGCCTGTACGCCAGCGACAATTCCATATTGAATGAAGGCATCCATCTTGCGCTGTTCTTTGCGCGAGATAATGTCATCACAGTTAAAATCCTTTACTAAGCCAGCAAATTTCGTTGCATAGGCGCTAGTATCGAAATGGTCGATCAGGCTGATGCCACTCTGACCGGCAAGGAGAGCTTTCCAGGTAGACTCTACGGTATTGCCGACAGGAGACAACATGCCCAGTCCGGTCACAACTACACGACGCTTAGACACGGTTGTCCTCCAGGGAGGGAAAATGATTCTAGTGGGACAAAAAGATAAAACTCAGGCGGTCGAACGACCGCCTGGAGATGTTCACTTACGCCTGGTGGCCGTTGATGTAATCAATGGCAGCCTGAACGGTGGTGATTTTCTCAGCTTCTTCGTCCGGAATCTCAGTATCAAACTCTTCTTCCAGAGCCATTACCAGCTCAACGGTGTCAAGAGAATCTGCGCCCAGGTCTTCAACGAAAGAAGCATTGTTGGTTACTTCTTCCTGCTTAACGCCCAGCTGTTCGCCGATAATTTTCTTAACGCGTTCTTCGATAGTGCTCATACTCTTAAATTTCCTATCAAAACTCGCTTTCGCGATGGTTTTCGTAGTGTATAAAATGTTGAAAAATTTGCAACTAAATCCCGGCAGGTCTTACCACGATTTTACGTTATTTTGCGGCCTTTCGCCCTAATAACGCAAATATTTTTCAATCGTGATTAAACCATGTACATTCCGCCGTTGACGTGCAGAGTCTCACCAGTGATGTAACTCGCTTCGTCAGAGGCTAAAAATGCAACCGCACTGGCGATTTCCTGAGCGCCGCCGAGGCGACCCGCAGGCACCTGCGCCAGGATACCCGCACGCTGATCGTCAGACAGCGCACGCGTCATGTCCGTTTCAATAAAACCCGGAGCCACAACATTGACAGTAATACCACGGGACGCAACTTCACGCGCCAGTGATTTACTGAAACCGATCAGGCCCGCTTTCGCCGCAGCGTAGTTTGCCTGACCTGCATTTCCCATGGTACCAACCACAGAACCAATAGTGATAATGCGACCACAACGCTTTTTCATCATAGCGCGCATTACCGCTTTTGACAGGCGGAAAACGGATGATAAATTGGTTTCGATAATATCGTTCCACTCATCATCTTTCATTCGCATCAACAGATTATCACGAGTGATACCGGCATTATTAACCAGGATATCCACTTCACCAAATTCTGCGCGAATATTTTCCAGAACAGATTCAATAGATGCAGGATCGGTCACATTCAACATCAAACCTTTCCCGTTAGCACCTAAATAGTCGCTAATGTTCTTCGCACCATTTTCACTGGTCGCAGTCCCGATAACTTTCGCGCCGCGGGCAACGAGAGTCTCTGCAATTGCGCGGCCTATGCCACGGCTTGCACCAGTCACCAGCGCAATCTTTCCTTCAAAGCTCATGGTTTTCCTCTTTTATTGCGTAAGTGCCGCAGACAGCGCCGCCGGCTCGTTCAGCGCCGACGCTGTCAGGGTGTCGACAATACGTTTCGTCAGACCAGTGAGGACTTTACCTGGACCCACTTCATAAAGATGTTCAACGCCCTGCGCCGCGATAAATTCCACGCTCTTCGTCCACTGTACCGGATTGTACAACTGGCGAACCAGCGCATCGCGGATAGCGGCAGCATCGGTTTCACATTTCACGTCAACGTTGTTCACTACCGGCACCGTTGGCGCGCTAAAGGTAATTTTGGCTAATTCAACCGCCAGCTTATCTGCCGCTGGTTTCATCAGCGCGCAGTGCGACGGTACGCTCACCGGCAGCGGCAGCGCGCGTTTCGCGCCAGCGGCTTTACAGGCTGCGCCCGCGCGTTCTACCGCCTCTTTATGCCCGGCGATAACCACCTGTCCCGGCGAGTTAAAGTTAACCGGCGAAACAACCTGCCCTTCGGCAGATTCTTCACAGGCTTTAGCAATAGAGGCATCATCCAGACCGATGATCGCAGACATGCCGCCAGTACCTTCCGGAACCGCTTCCTGCATGAATTTACCACGCATTTCCACCAGACGAACGGCATCAGCAAAGTTGATGACGCCAGCGCAAACCAGCGCGGAATATTCGCCCAGGCTGTGACCTGCCATTAACGCAGGCATTTTACCGCCCTGCTGCTGCCAAACGCGCCAAAGCGCGACGGAAGCGGTTAATAACGCCGGCTGCGTCTGCCAGGTTTTATTCAGTTCTTCCGCTGGACCTTGCTGGGTGAGCGCCCACAGATCATATCCCAGAGCCGCAGAAGCTTCAGCAAACGTTTCTTCTACGATAGGGTAATTTGCCGCCATCTCGGCCAACATCCCAACGCTCTGAGAACCCTGACCGGGGAACACAAATGCAAATTGCGTCATGTTTAAATCCTTATACTAGAAACGAATCAGCGCGGAGCCCCAGGTGAATCCACCCCCGAAGGCTTCAAGCAATACCAGCTGACCGGCTTTAATTCGCCCGTCACGCACGGCTTCATCCAGCGCGCACGGCACAGAAGCCGCGGAGGTATTGCCGTGCCTGTCCAGCGTGACGACGACATTGTCCATCGACATGCCGAGTTTTTTCGCTGTCGCGCTAATGATACGCAGGTTAGCCTGATGCGGCACCAGCCAATCGAGTTCTGAGCGATCCAGGTTATTAGCCGCCAGCGTCTCATCGACAATATGCGCCAGTTCAGTGACCGCCACTTTAAAGACTTCATTACCCGCCATCGTCAGGTAAATCGGGTTATCCGGATTTACACGATCGGCATTCGGCAGGGTCAGTAATTCACCGTAACGGCCATCGGCATGAAGATGAGTGGAGATAATACCCGGTTCTTCAGAAGCGCTCAGTACGGCCGCGCCTGCGCCATCGCCGAAAATAATGATCGTACCGCGATCGCCAGGATCGCAAGTGCGGGCTAATACATCGGAACCGACCACCAGCGCGTGTTTAACCGCGCCGGATTTAACGTACTGGTCGGCGATGCTTAACGCGTAGGTGAAACCTGCGCACGCTGCCGCGACATCAAACGCCGGGCAACCTTTAATACCGAGCATACTTTGAATCTGACATGCCGCGCTTGGAAATGCATGCGTTGCTGATGTGGTAGCCACCACAATCAAGCCAATTTGGTCTTTATCGATCCCCGCCATCTCAATCGCGCGATTCGCAGCGGTAAAGCCCATCGTCGCGACAGTTTCATTAGGCGCGGCGATATGGCGTTCACGAATACCTGTACGAGTGACAATCCACTCGTCAGAGGTCTCAACCATTTTTTCCAGATCGGCGTTAGTCCGCACTTGTTCGGGCAGATAGCTGCCAGTACCAATAATCTTCGTATACATGTACGCTCAGTCACTTTTCGGTTATATACCGTTACCTGTAAACGTCTGGCACGCTGGCGGCGCCGGGGAGACAGCGATATTATCTGTGCGCCCGCAGGTTTACGCCTTTGCCATCGTCCAGCGGTTCAAATCCGGCTGGGTATACAGATTCCAGGCGAGCGGCAATTCGCTGAGGAACTTGTCGCTGCACCGCCTGCACTGCCTGTTCAATCGCGACTGCAAATGCTCGCTGATTGGCCGCACCATGACTTTTTATCACCGTGCCGCGCAATCCTAACAGACAGGCGCCATTATACTGGTCGGGGTTGAGGTGACTGAATCGCCTCGTCAGGCTTTTTTGTAACCAACGTTTTAATAACAGCAGCCACCACGACCGTTTTTTCCCCTCGCCCTGTGATTTCAGCAGTGAAAGGAACATTCTGACAACCCCCTCCATCGTTTTAAGTGTGACATTGCCTGTAAAGCCGTCACACACCAGTACATCGGTTTTTCCCGTCAGTAACTCATTCGCCTCAAGGTAGCCGATGTAATTGATGGTTGGGACTGTTTTTAACATTAAAGAGGCTTCGCGAATACTGTCGAGGCCTTTGGTTTCTTCTTCCCCGATATTGAGTAGCGCCACGCGGGGATTTTTGATCCCGACGACCTCTTCCGCCAAAACGGCGCCCATCACGGCAAACTGCACCAGCATGGTACTGTCGCAATCGACGTTGGCCCCCAAATCAAGCACTACCGTTTTGCCCTTTTGCTGGTGCGGTAATACCGTCACCAACGCCGGACGCTCAATCCCCTCAAGAGGCTTGAGCAATAATTTCGCCAGCCCCATCAGCGCCCCGGTATTACCGGCGCTAACGCAAGCTTCGGCTCGGCCTTCTTTCACAAGCTCCAGGGCCACACGCATGGATGTCCCGCGACTGGCGCGGATCGCCTGCGAAGGCCGGGCATCACTGGCAATAACTGACTGTGCAGGGATAATCTGCAGACGCGAACGTTGTTCAAAGTCAGCTTTGGCAAGTAATGGCGTGATAATATCGGGATTCCCGACTAAAAGAAGAGTGAGCTGCGAATTAGCGTTCAGTGCCTGCAATGCTGCAGGCACCGTCACGGAAGGACCAAAATCGCCCCCCATGACATCTAACGCCAGGGTTAGACGTGTCAAGGTATCGTCGCTGCCTGGTTCGGTGTTCTCCGCTTACGCGGAGAAATCCTCACTAAGCTTTATCACGCTTGTACTCTTCGGCTTTTACACCACAGGCACGCCTGTGATGCAAAAGGCATCGAGTATCGCGCGATTACTTAGCGATGACCTTACGGCCGCGGTAGTAACCGTCGGCAGTGATGTGGTGACGCAGGTGTTTTTCACCAGAAGTTTTGTCTACAGACAGGCTGGTGACTGCGGTCAGAGCGTCATGGGAACGACGCATGCCACGTTTGGAACGGGTTGGTTTATTCTGTTGTACGGCCATGGACCTTACTCCTCAATTACGGTTTATCCCTGCGTCCGCGGGGAAGACCTATTACTTACGCTTTAAGCTGGCTAATACGGCAAATGGGTTTGGCTTTTGCGCTTCATCAGGCAGTTCGCCAAAGACCATGTCCGCCTCGGACACTTCACAGTGTTCAGAATCATGCACCGGAACTACCGGCAAGGCGAGGATGATTTCATCTTCAACCGTCGCCAGCAGATCGATTTCGCCGAATTCGTTTACCTCAATCGGCTCATACGCTTCCGGCAGTGCTTCAGCCTGCTCGTCGGAACGGACAGGGCTAAAACAATACGTTGTGTGAACCTGATGGGTAAACGGTTTCCCGCAACGCTGGCATTCGAGCGACACCGTAACGACCGCATCGCCAGTCAAAACGGCGAGACGCTGGTTATCGATAGCGAACGACATGGAGCATTCCACATCACTGTCCACACTGACTACAGATTCGGCAACGCGCTCAACCTGATCGGGGGTATAGATACCCTGGTAATCAAGGCGTTTTTGAGCGGTACGAACCGGATCAAGAGTCAGGGGTAATTTTACCTTTTGCATAGGGCGCGCATATTAACTTCGTAACGTCATATAGTCAAAGAAAAAGGCAGCCTGCGGTTGCCTTTTGCCAATAATTCGCACACATTGCGGGTTACAGACTTATTTTCGCTCAAGACGAGTCAGTATGACAGGCTTGAAGACCGAAGAGCATAGTTTAAGATGGCTCTCATCATTACGCTATATCTGAGGGAAAAAATATGCCCCGTCTCATCCTTGCGTCTACCTCTCCCTGGCGTCGCGCGCTGCTGGAAAAGCTGACGATTCCTTTCGAATGCGCCGCGCCGGATGTTGATGAAACCCCCATGCCGGGCGAAGCGCCGCGTCAGTTGGTGCTGCGGCTGGCGCAGGCTAAGGCGCAATCGCTCGCCGCGCGTTTCCCGAGTCATTTGATTATTGGCTCCGACCAAATTTGTGTTCTGGACGGCGAAATCACCGGCAAACCGCTGACGGAAGAAAAAGCGCGTCAGCAATTAGCCAAAGCCAGCGGAAATATTGTGACGTTTTATACCGGACTGGCACTGTATAACTCCGCCTCCGGGCACTTACAAACCGAAGTGGAGCCTTTTGACGTTCATTTTCGCCATTTAAGCGAAGCGGAAATAGACGACTATGTCCGTAAAGAGCATCCGCTGCACTGCGCGGGAAGTTTTAAAAGCGAAGGTTTAGGCATTGCATTATTTGAGCGCCTGGAGGGGCGCGATCCGAACACGCTGATCGGCTTGCCGCTTATTGCTCTGTGCCAGATGCTGCGACGGGAAGGCTTCAACCCGCTACTGCAGTAAACGGATATTCTGTAGGTTTTTCAAATACCGCTAAAAGCCGTTTCTGCACGTGTTGGTAGTTATCTCCCGTTTATTGGGGAGCAGTTTCGACCGCTTCCAGTTCTAACCAACTGGAAAGCGCTTGTTGTGAACAATTTAGCGCCTGCCGATCTTCACTCTCTTCGTGCGGGCCCGTTTCCAGGTCAATCCATTCACCGACCAGAAAAAAAGCATTGGCATTACGAACCGATGTACGGTGCGTTTTATCCCATAGGGTATCAACAGCGGTATACGTGCGCGTTAATGAATTCCCCATCTCAGTTCAGTTTTGTAAAAACACATGTTCTCAATACTCGCCTGACGCGCTCTACGGCGTCAAAAGCGGCTTACGAACTTCTTCTCGCGAGCAACTCTCAGGACGTTTACTGTCCTGAAACCTTCCCCTTGCGACTCGTTAAATTCCATCTCGCGATGAATTTACGCCCCCCCTAACATTGCTTCACCTCACGACACATTCCTTTAATTAACGCCGCCAGCATCAGCCGCATCTTGTTGACTATTTATAAATTCAACCATCTGCTGAGTAAGATGGTTTATATCATTCTGCGTAATGAAAAAATTAAATTGTTGATCCTGAAAGTGTTCTTTTGCTGCCCGGTCGGCAAAAACCGCTTTTCCATTCGTTTCAAAGCGGACTTTATTTCCCTGTTTTTGCAGAAACTCGCCCATTGCGACCAGCTGGTCGAGCCGCTTTCCGCGCAGAAAATAATAGCGAGTCATCGTCTCATCCAGCGGTGTTACGGTTTTATTCCACGCAGCGTCAAAGACAGGCTTCACATCAGAGGGGAGCTTTAAAGCAGAATATTTTTTTCTGTTTTCACTACTCACATTTTTCAACCGAAGGATAAATCGATTGTTTACGTCACGAGCCACACGTAGCTCGTTCAGGAAAACCAGATTATCACGCTCAGACTGGATAACACCGGTGATCTTATCCTCCTGGCCGGTCTCATACACCACAGCAAAGATTTGCCCGTAGGCAGTTAATAGTACATCGTAGTCATCGGCGTAATGACCAAAAGCCTGACGTTGGGCTGGCGTCAACTCACAGACGCCCACCACGGGAGACATAATGATTTGCGTATTCAAATACTCAACGAAAGCCCGTCGTGAACTATCGCCCTTCCCTTCGCAACCGGCCAACATCGCGATAACGAACGGCACGATAACGTATTTTCCCCAACGCTGAGTAAATGAGCGCATCCAGCTAGTATTGGCCATCTGTTCGTCCTTAAACACGCCGAAATCCGGATCGCAAGAATAAACAGTACACAACGGTAAAAATGCGTCGGATACAGCAAAACAAAAATATTATGAGAAAAGTGAGATTCGGGCAGATAACCTGCCCGAGAGAGGAACTATTTTGCGTTACGCAGCACCTGCAGACAGCGCTTCAGGGCGTTATCCATTGGCGCTTCAATGCGCATGACATCGCCCGTTCCCGGATGTGTGAACTTCAGCGCCGCGGCGTGCAGAAAGAGACGTTTAAGACCGGTTCCCGCTTCGGTAAGCTGTTGATCAAACTCACGGTCGCCGTAGCGATCGTCGAACGCAATCGGGTGACCGGCATATTGGGTATGTACGCGAATCTGATGCGTACGGCCCGTGACCGGGCTACAGCGCACCAGCGTGGCGAAGGCATAACGCTCTTCCACCTTGAAGCGCGTTTCTGACGGTTTACCTTCCTGGCTCACGCGGACAATGCGTTCGCCGCTTTGCAGAATGTTCTTTAATAATGGCGCCTGTACGGTTTTAACGTGCGATTGCCACTGGCCGCGCACCAGCGCCAGATAATCTTTCTGCATTCCCTTTTCGCGCAGTTGCTCATGCAGCGAACGCAGCGCGGAGCGTTTTTTCGCCACCAACAGCACGCCGGAGGTATCGCGGTCAAGACGATGCACCAGTTCCAGGAATCGCGCTTCCGGGCGCAACGCCCGCAGCCCTTCGATGACGCCGAAACTTAACCCGCTCCCGCCGTGTACGGCGGTGCCGGAAGGCTTATTCAGCACCAGAATATGGTCGTCTTCATACAAAATGACGTCCGCCAACGCCGCCACTTTTTGCAAATGCGGCGACACGGCCTCTTCTTCGCGTTCAGCAACGCGAACCGGCGGAATGCGGACTTCATCGCCCGCTTCCAGTTTGTATTCCGGTTTAATGCGTTTTTTGTTCACCCGCACCTCGCCTTTACGCAAGATGCGATAAATCATACTTTTTGGTACCCCTTTCAGTTGGGTGCGCAAAAAGTTATCAATGCGTTGCCCCGCTTCGTCAGCGGCGATGGCAACAATTTTTACGGATGGCGTTTCTGTTTTCATGGGGGGCGATTCTAAATAGCCTGTGAGATTCGCGCCACACATTTTTCTATGCTTATAGAGACGTCTACGCCAGTGGATGAACATTTTTCACTGCGGTTTTGCTGGTTATTAAAGCGATTGGCTCGCGCTGGTGAAAAAACTGTGAGTAAGCGGGTGATAAATGGTAAAAGTCATCTTGCTATAACAAGGTTAGCAGTGGAATAATGATGCGGTTTCCGCACCGAAACTTGTTAAAACAAAAAGTTTAGCGGAATAACCCATTTTGTCTGACCGATCATCAACGCAGCAATGGCGTAAGACGTATTGATTTTTCAGACAGTTAGCGGGCTGCGGGTTGCAGTCCTTACCGGTAGATAGGATCTTCTCTGGAGAGTAATGCCCAGGCTGCTTCCCTGATAATTGCGCTGTGTTTCCGTATGAAATACAGGCAACCGACACTCTGCGCCTCTTTGAGCTGACGATAACCGTGAGGTTGGCGACGCGAAATAGTCACGAGGCCATCGGTTCATGCCCGGTAAGGCGTCACCATGCCCGCAGCTTAGTCGTCAACGTAAGAATAATGAGTAAGTTACGATGAAAAGAATGTTAATCAACGCGACTCAGCAGGAAGAGTTGCGCGTCGCCCTTGTAGATGGGCAGCGTCTGTACGATCTGGATATAGAAAGCCCCGGACACGAGCAGAAAAAAGCGAACATCTATAAAGGCAAAATTACCCGTATTGAACCGAGCCTGGAAGCGGCTTTTGTTGATTACGGCGCAGAACGCCACGGTTTCCTCCCGTTAAAAGAAATTGCCCGCGAATATTTCCCCGCTAACTACAGCGCTCATGGTCGCCCGAACATTAAAGACGTGTTACGCGAAGGCCAGGAAGTCATTGTTCAAATCGATAAAGAAGAGCGCGGCAACAAAGGCGCGGCGTTAACCACCTTTATCAGTCTGGCGGGCAGCTACCTGGTACTGATGCCGAATAACCCGCGCGCGGGTGGTATTTCTCGTCGCATTGAAGGCGACGATCGTACCGAGTTAAAAGAAGCGTTGGCCAGCCTGGAACTTCCTGAAGGGATGGGGCTTATCGTGCGTACCGCGGGTGTGGGTAAATCCGCCGAAGCGTTGCAGTGGGATTTAAGCTTCCGCCTGAAACACTGGGAAGCCATTCAGAAAGCCGCTGAAAGCCGTCCCGCGCCGTTCCTGATCCATCAGGAAAGCAACGTCATCGTACGCGCGTTTCGCGACTATCTGCGTCAGGATATCGGTGAAATCCTGATCGACAATCCAAAAGTGATGGAAATGGCGCGTCAGCATATCGCCGCGTTGGGCCGCCCGGATTTTAGCAGCAAAATTAAGCTGTACACCGGTGAAATCCCGTTGTTCAGCCATTACCAGATCGAATCGCAGATCGAGTCAGCGTTCCAGCGTGAAGTGCGCCTGCCCTCCGGCGGCTCCATCGTCATTGACAGTACCGAAGCGTTAACCGCCATCGATATCAACTCCGCCCGCGCGACTCGCGGCGGCGATATCGAAGAAACCGCGTTTAATACCAACCTGGAAGCGGCCGATGAGATTGCCCGCCAGTTGCGTCTGCGCGACCTTGGCGGCCTGATCGTTATCGACTTTATCGATATGACGCCGGTACGTCACCAGCGCGCGGTAGAAAACCGTCTGCGTGAAGCGGTGCGTCAGGACCGGGCGCGTATTCAGATTAGCCATATTTCCCGCTTCGGCCTGCTCGAAATGTCGCGTCAGCGCCTGAGCCCGTCGCTGGGCGAATCCAGCCATCACGTGTGTCCGCGCTGTAGCGGTACCGGCACCGTGCGCGATAACGAATCTCTGTCGCTGTCCATTCTGCGCCTGATTGAAGAAGAAGCGCTGAAAGAGAATACGCAGGAAGTCCATGCCATTGTTCCGGTGCCGATCGCCTCTTATCTGCTTAACGAAAAACGGACGGCAGTTAACGCTATTGAGACGCGTCAGGATGGCGTCCGCTGTGTCATCGTCCCGAACGATCAAATGGAAACGCCGCACTATTCCGTGCTGCGCGTACGCAAAGGGGAAGAAACGCCGACCCTGAGCTACATGCTGCCGAAGCTGCACGAAGAAGCGATGGCGCTGCCTTCTGAAGAAGAGTACGCCGAGCGTAAACGCCCGGAACAGCCTGCGCTGGCGACATTCGCTATGCCAGATGTGCCTCCGGCGCCGACGCCTGTCGAACCGGCGGTTAGCGTCGCCACGGCGAAAAAGGATAATGTTGCCGCCGCGCAGCCTGCCCAGCCGGGTCTGTTTAGCCGCTTCCTTAACGCGCTGAAACAACTGTTCAGCGGTGAAGAAACGAAAGCCGTCGAAACAGCCGCGCCGAAAGCGGAAGAAAAAGCGGAGCGTCAGCAGGATCGTCGCAAGCCACGGCAGAACAACCGTCGCGATCGTAACGAACGCCGCGACACCCGTGATAACCGTGCCGGACGTGACGGCGGCGAGAGCCGCGACGATAATCGTCGTAACCGTCGCCAGGCGCAGCAGCAAAATGCGGAAACGCGCGATACCCGCCAGCAGGAAACGGCGGAAAAAGTGAAAACCGGCGATGAGCAGCAACAGACGCCGCGTCGCGAACGCAGCCGCCGCCGCAATGATGACAAGCGCCAGGCGCAGCAGGAAGTAAAAGCGCTTAACCGCGAAGAACAGCCTGTCCAGGAGACCGAGCAGGAAGAACGCGTTCAGCAGGTTCAGCCGCGCCGCAAGCAGCGTCAGCTTAATCAGAAAGTCCGCTTTACCAACAGCGCAGTGGTTGAAACGGTTGACACGCCGGTCGTCGTCGACGAACCACGCCCGGTTGAAAACGTTGAACAGCCCGTTCCAGCGCCGCGTACCGAGCTGGCGAAAGTTGATTTACCTGTCGTTGCCGATATCACGCCGGAGCAGGATGATAGCGTAGAACCTCGCGATAATACCGGTATGCCGCGTCGCTCCCGCCGTTCTCCGCGCCACCTGCGCGTAAGCGGTCAGCGTCGCCGTCGCTATCGTGACGAGCGCTACCCGACACAATCGCCGATGCCGTTAACCGTCGCCTGCGCGTCGCCGGAAATGGCGTCCGGTAAAGTCTGGATCCGCTACCCGATTGTCCGTCCTCAGGAAACGCAGGTTGTTGACGAGCAGCGTGAAGCAGATTTGGCGCTGCCACAACCGGTTGTCGCTGAACAGCAGGTTATCGCTGCGACCGTAGCGCTAGAACCACAAGCGTCGGTACAGGCGGTAGAAAACGTTGCCGTTGAGCCGCAGACCGTCGCCGAACCACAGACGTCGGAAGTCGTCGAGGTCGAGACAACGCATCCGGAAGTCATTGCCGCGCCAGTTGATGAACAGCCGCAACTGATTGCCGAAAGCGATACGCCGGAAGCGCAAGAGGTTATTGCTGACGCCGAACCGGTAGCAGAAACCGCCGACGCGTCCATTACGGTGGCTGAAAACGTAGCTGATGTTGTCGTTGTCGAGCCAGAAGAAGAGACAAAAGCGGAAGCGGCTGTTGTGGAGCACACGGCAGAAGAAACCGTTATCGCACCGGCCCAGGTGGTGGAAAAGCCGCAGGACGTTGTCTGCGTTGACGACGATCATAATCACGCCAGCGCGCCGATGACGCGTGCCCCAGCGCCGGAATATGTGCCGGAAACCCCGCACCATAGCGACTGGCAGCGCCCTTCCTTCCACTTTGAAGGTAAAGGCGCAGCAGGCGGACACAGCGCCACACGTCACGCCAGCGCCCCGGCAACACGACCACAGCCGGTAGAATGATGTAAATGCTGATACAAAGCCGACCGCCAGGTCGGCTTTTTTATGCCCCTTACAGGGCGATGCCTCACCCCATGGCGTCTTTTAGTCACTCCAGGCGTTTATGAGATCGGGCGGGATAATACGTACGGATGGCGTCGCTACGGGCGCGATAATATGACCACTAACTCAATGACGACTAAAAAAATGCCCGCGCCGGGGTGGATGGCGCGGGCAGACAAAACATATCCAGTTTCGTGATATGTTTCAAAAAGAGGCGTTACCGGTTCAACTGGAAAAGCGACATTCCCTGCATGTCGGTAAACGTTTTATAGGACGCCTGTAATGCCGCCTGTTGCATGACGTAGGAGGAAATGACCGAGTTCCAGTCCACATCTACCAGGTTGCTCATCTGCAGCTTCTGTCCCAGCGCACGGTCGCTTCCCAGTGAATCCAGCGTACTGAGTTCGCTCAGTTGCGTTCCCAGTTCCGCACGAACGGTCAGGACGTTATTAAGCGAATTTTTTAAGCCGCGATTGGTTTTATCAATGGCGGCAGCGGCCTTTTCTTTTTCCACGTCATTGCCTTCCACCGGGGTCTTGAGCGCGGCAATTGCCGTATCGAGCATGACAAACAGATTCTTTTCGGAGTCCGAGCCATCCGGTTCCGGCACCGCATTGCTGGTGATGCTATTAAAAATTTGCGCTCCCGTATGGCCAATTACCATCGTGCGTGCGGAATCCACCTGCTGGGTAACACTTTTCTCGCCGCCATGATAACCACCTGTCGCCTGGTCGAATGGCGCCGCTTCCGTTTTATACCCGGCAAAGATATAGCGACCATTGCCGTCAGTGCTGTTTGCCAGGTTCATCAGCTGATCGCGGATGCCCTGTAAATCCGTCGCCAGCGACGCGCGGTCATCGTCGCTTAACGTGCCGTTTCCGGCATAGACGATTTTTTCCTGCGCGGTTTGAATCGCCGTCGTCACCTGACTGAGTACGCTTTCTTCCAGCGACACTTTTTGGGTGGCAAACGTACGCGCCAGGGCGTACTGGCTATTCTGCGCCTGCGCCTGAGAGAGTACTACCGCCTGCGACGCGGCGATCGGATCGTCAGATGGGTTGGTAACGCGCTTACCGGTAGACATCTGCTCGCCCAGCTTCATCCATTCGGCCTGAGAATTAGTGATGCCGCTCATATTTTGTTCGTACATCATCTGGGTACTGATACGCATGTCATCCTTCTCCTTTAGCGAATATTCAGTAACGCATCAAACAGCGCATTCGCGGTCTGCAATACTTGCGCATTCGCCAGATAATACTGCTGATAACGCTGCAAATTGCCGTACTCTTCGTCGAGGTTAACGCCGGAAACCGACTGTTGCTGTTTATAAAGCTGTTTAACCACATTCGCCTGCGTGGTGCTGCTGGTTTTCAGCGTTGACGTTTTGTTACCCACATCGCTGACCAACGTGGCGTAAGCATCGTTAAAGGTTTTGTTGCCGCCCACTACATTGCTGTTTTGTAAGTCCAGCAATGCCTGACCATTGCGGTTATCGCTGTCGCCGGTATCCACGTCAGGATCGAGTTTTGACTCAGACGCCATCGCAATCTCGGCTTCATTCGTCACTTTAACGTTCATGTCGACGATAGCATTGCTGACCGGCTTGAGAAGAAAACTGTCGTTTTTCTGTGCGCCGGTCCCTACCGTCACTTTCAGACCGTCAATCTCCAGTTTTCCGTCAGCATCTTTTGTCGCCGTGAAGGTGGTGTTATCCGCAGTGCGAGTAACCTGCCAGTCTGTACCGTCAAAAACAATCTTATAATCCGTCGCCTGAACCTTCGTGCTGTCGACCACCTTAGCGGTTAGCGATACCGTTTTATCGGCATTATTACTGTTGCTATATACCACCGGCGAGCCAATGCTAAAGAAGTCTTTCCCTTTATTGCCGTCGGCGTCATAACCTTTGGTATGCTGCGCGTTAAACGCATCGGCAAACGCCAACGCCAACTGGCCCAGCGTATTACGAGTCTGATCCAGATCCTGAGAACGGAACGTCAGTAATCCGCCGAGCGAACCGGTGTTCAGCAACTTTTCCGGAATTTCGATGTTACCGGCGGCCTCATCGACATAAGCGACAGTCGTTCGCGTCGGGTCGGCACTGGAGGGAACCGCCGCCAACTGACGCGCCGTCGACCCCTGCACCAGCGTATAGCCATTGGCCATCGTCAGGTTATAGGTGCCGCCGTCCTGTACGCTCACCTCGACGCCAACGATCTTGTTAAGCTCGCTGACCAACTGATCACGCTGATCGAGCAGGTCGTTCGGCGATGCGCCCGCGCCTACGCCCGTCATACGGGAGATTTGATCGTTCAGGTTAGCTATCTGCTTCGCGTAATTGTTGATTTGCGCCACGCTGGAGCCAATCGCGATATTGACCTGTTTATCCTGATCGCGCAGATACTGATCGGTGGTTTTGAACTGGTTTACCAGCCCTTCCGCTTTACCAATCAGCGCCTGACGCGCCGCAGGATCTTCCGCATTACTGACTAACGTTTGCAGGCTGGTAAAAAAACTCTGCAACGAACCAGACAGTGAGCTGGATTTATCGGCCAGCAGGTTGTCGATTTTCGACATCTGTTCATAGCGCGTGGTCAAGCCGCTGCTCTGGTTTTGCGCGCCGCGTAGCTGATTAGTGATAAACGCATCATATTCGCGCTGTACGCCTGAAACGTAAACGCCATTACCTATCCAGCCGCCAGCCCCTAACGTACTGTTTGCCTGCGCCAGAATAGTTGTCTGCCGGGTATAACCCGCAACGTTATAATTGTTGATGTTATTACTGACCGTATTTAACGCGGCCTGCGCGGCGTTAAGTCCGCTCATGGCGTGATTAATCAAGCTGGACATGATGGTTCCTTTTAATCCTTCAATACTCGTTGTTATCGGCAGCGACTACGTGGACTTGAGCAATTTAAAAGAGATTGTCGAGATTCGCGCTGTAGGTTTTGCTGACCTTTTCACTCATCGCTTTCAACTGCTGAATCATGCTGGTCAATTTACGCGCGTAATTCGGGTCAGTGGCGTATCCGGCGTTTTGCAGAGCCACTGCGCCCTGCTCTGCCGTGGCGGCAGTGGTCACGGCAGCGTAGCGTGGGTTACGCGTTAACAGCGCGACATAATCCGATAATGCCTCCAGATACGAGCTATAGACGCGGAATTTCGCTTTCACTTTTTTCGCTTCGCCATTTTCGTATTCAGTGGTGGTGATTTCCGTCACCGGCCCTTTCCAACTGGCGGTCGCTTTAACGCCAAATACGTTATAGCTGGGTTCGCCATTCTCCCGCAGGATTTGCCGTTGCCCCCAGCCGGACTCCAGCGCCGCCTGCGCCAGAATCAGATGATGCGGCACCCCGCTTTGTTCGCTGGCCAGCCTCGCCGGGAGCGAAAGCCGGGCCAGAAAGTCTTTACTGTCGCCGGAGAGCGGCGCATCGCTGCTGTCCGGCGTTTTCGGTATGGCTTTGCGCACCAGTTGGGTCAGCGCCTGATTTTGATAGCTGTTTACCGTCTCCAGGGAGAATTTAAGCGGTACTTGCGGCGCATCATCCGCAGGCATCGTCTGCCCGCCCGTCATCTGTTTAACCATCATATCCGCCAGCCCCAATCCCTTACCGGCGGTCATCTGCTGGGCGATCTGCTGGTCATACATGCTGGTATACAGACGCGTCTGATCGCTGCTGAATAAACCATCTTTGGGTAAAGCCTCGCGCATACTTTTCAGCATCATCTGCACAAACATCCCTTCCACCTGACGGGCCACAGGACGGATATTCGCCGCCGGGTCCTGGCCCGCTTTCGCTTTCAGTTCGTTCAGAGATTGCGCATCCCAGGCCGCGCTGGCCAGCAATTTACCGTCTCCGATCATCAGATGATTTCCAGTTTGGCGCGTAGACAGCCCGCGCTCTGCATGGACTGCAAAATCGACATCAGATCCATCGGCGTCGCGCCAAGCGCATTCAGCGCGCGCACTACGCTGTTCAGATTGGCGCTGGAACGCACGCTCTTTAGCGATCCGCCGCTCTGACGCAAATCTATTTGAGTCTGTGGCGTCACCACGGTCTGCCCGCCGCCAAATGGCGTATTCGGCTGGTTGACGTTGAGCTGGCGATTGACAGTCACTGACAAATTGCCCTGCGCCACAGCGCAGCTATCCAGCGTGACTTCCCGATTCATGACCACCGAACCGGTACGCGAGTTGATCACGACTTTTGCATCCTGCGGCGTCACGTTGACTTCCATATTTTGAATGTCCGCCAGAAAACGCACCTGCGAGCTGTTGCCGCTGGGCACGCGTACCTGTACCGTTCGCGCATCAAGCGCAGTGGCGCTGCCGTAACCGCGCGCGCGGTTGATGGCGTCGGTAATTTGCTGCGCCATCGTAAAATCTTCGTCGTTCAATTGCAGATTAATGGTGTTGCCAGCGCCGAACTGAGTCGGCAACTCGCGTTCGATAATCGCGCCGTTAGTGATGCGCCCGCCATTAAGCTGGTTAACCTGCACGCTACTGCCGCCTGCGGAAGCGCCCGCGCCGCCGACCAGAATATTGCCCTGCGCCAGAGCATACACCTGGCTGTCCACCCCTTTTAACGGCGTCATTAATAACGTCCCGCCACGCAGACTTTTAGCGTTCCCCATTGAGGAAACGACGACATCGATCGTTTGTCCCTGTCGCGCAAAAGGCGGATACGACGCCGTCACCATCACCGCCGCCACGTTTTTCAACTGCATATTGGTGCCGGTGGGGACCGTAATCCCCAGTTGTGACAGCATGTTATTCAGCGTCTGGGTGGTAAATGGCGTCTGGGTCGTCTGGTCGCCCGTACCGTCCAGCCCGACCACCAGCCCGTAGCCGATCAGCGAGTTTTCCCGTACTCCCTGGACACTGGTCAGATCCCGGATACGCTCGGCGTGCGCCAGAGTGGCAACCAGTGCCAGAACGATTCCTGCAAGAGCTTTAAACACATACACCTCGCTTACATCGGCGACAAATTAAGGAAGAAACGTTGCAGCCAGCCCATATTTTGCGCTTCGTTAATATAGCCGTTCCCGACATATTCAATCCGCGCATCCGCCACCTGTGTCGAGGGAACAGAGTTGCTGCCGCTGATGGTGCGTGGATTTACCACGCCGGAGAAGCGGATGAATTCCGTTCCCTGATTAATCGCGATCTGTTTTTCCCCCACGACGTGTAAATTGCCATTGGCCAGAACCTGATCGACGGTCACGGTCAGCGTGCCGCTAAAGGTATTGCTGGCATTCGCGCCGCCTTTACCATTAAAAGAGTTGCCGCCGGAGGCCTCCATATCCGCGCGGGAATTACCGAATAATCCCTGCAGATAACGCGGTACCGTATCAAAACCAAAGCTGGTTTTGCCGTCGCGGCTGGCATTTGCCGACGAGCTTTTACTGGCGCTGACGTTTTCCTGTAACACAATCGTGAGCGTATCGCCGATATTACGCGGTCGACGATCTTCAAAAAGCGGCTGATAGCCATAATTAATCGGCTGCGCAGACTGAAATATGGAGCCATTCGCCACCGGTACCGGGCCAGGTATCGGCTGCGCCGTGGTCGCCCCCTGCACGAGCGGTTTAGCGGGTATCCAGGCGCATCCTGTCAGCGTCGCGACCATCAGGGCCATAACTGGGTAAGCGTGAAGCGCGTATTTTTGCATTACCTTCATCTTCAAAATCAGGGAGCCGGTGGCGTATCCCCCACCGGCGGCCCCTTAGAGTTGCGTCAGTTTCTGCAGCATCTGATCGGTCGTCGATACTGCTTTACTGTTAATTTCATAGGCGCGTTGAACCTGAATCATGTTCACCAGCTCTTCCGCCACGTTAACGTTCGACGTTTCGACATACCCTTGATACAACAACCCCGCGCCGTTGAGCCCCGGCGTGCTTTCGTTCGGCGCGCCGGACGATTGCGTTTCGATATAGAGGTTCTCGCCGATGCTTTCCAGACCGGTGTCGTTCATAAAGGTGGTCAGGTTAAGCTGCCCGACCTGAACCGGCGCGGCCTGCCCCTGCTGGGTAACGCTGACCACGCCGTCGCGGCCAATCGTGATGCTTAACGCGTTGGCCGGAATGGTGATTGCCGGCTGCACCTGAAAACCGCCCGCCGTCACCAGTTGACCATTCTGATCCACCTGGAAAGAGCCGTCGCGGGTATAGGCAGACGTACCATCCGGCAGCATGACCTGGAAAAAGCCCTGCCCTTTAATCGCCACATCTTTACTGTTGTTGGTCTGCGACAGGTTCCCCTGACTGTGCAGGCGCTCCGTGGCGACCGGACGCACGCCGGTACCGATTTGCAGCCCGGAAGGCAGCGTCGTCTGCTCGGACGACTGCGCGCCCGGCTGGCGGATGGTCTGATACAACAGATCTTCAAATACCGCGCGCTGACGCTTAAAACCATTGGTGCTGACGTTTGCCAGGTTATTGGCAATCACATCCATATTGGTTTGCTGCGCGTCCAGACCGGTTTTGGCGATCCATAATGAACTGATCATAAAATGTCCTGTATTAACTCATCGACAGCAGTTGGTTAGCTCGCCCTTCGTTCTCATCTACGCTGGTGATAACCTTCATCTGCATTTCAAAACGACGTGCGTTGGCGATCATGTCGGTCATGGCTTCAACCGGCTTGACGTTACTGCCCTCCAGCACGCCCGACATAATGCGAATTGACGGGTCGGCGGCCAGTACCGCCCCGCGTTCAGCCTGTGCCTCGGCGGTAAGGCGGAATAAACCGTCATCGCTCCGCTGCACCTCATTGCCTTCCGCTTTGACCAGCTTCAGTCGCCCAACGGGCGCCACCGTGTTTGGCGGGTCGCCGGGATTGAGCGCGGAGATCGTGCCGTCTGCCGCAATGGTGATTTCCGACCCTTCAGGAACGGTGATCGGGCCGCCTTCGCCGATAACCGGATGTCCCTGAATGGTTAACTGCCCGGTCGGGCCCACCTGGATATTCCCGTTACGGGTATATCCTTCAGCGCCATCCGCCGCTTGCACCACCAGCCAGCCGTCCTGCTGCAACGCAACATCCAGCGGGCGGGAAGTGTAGTCCAACTGACCCGGGGTCATATCCGCCCCGGGCGTCGACGCCGTAACCAGCGTGCGCGTTGCTAAAGAGAGGCCATCAACAGGCACCGCGCGTAACGCGTTAAGCTGTGCGCGAAAGCCCGGCGTCGAGGCATTAGCCAGGTTGCTGGCCGTTACCGCCTGCTGGTTAAGCGTCTGGCTGGCCGCCCCCATGGCGGTATAAATTGCGTGATCCATTAAGCTATCCCGTCAGGCGCTTAGCGCAGGTTAACCAGCGTATTGAGGATCTGGTCCTGGGTTTTGATGGTCTGCGCATTCGACTGGTAGTTACGCTGCGCGACGATCATATTCACCAGCTCTTTACTCAAATCCACGTTAGAGGCTTCCAGCGCGCCGTTCGTCAGCTTACCGAAGTTGCCGGAACCAGCAGTCCCCAGCAGCGCTACCCCAGAAGCCTGCGTTGCCGCCCAGACGTTATCGCCCTGGGATGCCAGACCTTCGTTGTTGGCGAAGTTAGCCAGCACAATCTGCCCCAGCACCTGCTCCTGCTCGTTGGAGTAGTTGCCAACCACGGTGCCGTCGTTGTTAATCTGGTAGCTCACCAGGTCGCCAGGCTTATAGCCGTTTTGATTGGTGGCGACGATATTGTTCGACCCGGTGTTCTGCTGCATAGAGTTAAGGAAGCTGAGGGAGAAGGTGGCCTTAGTCGCGCCATTAATTTCACCGGTTTCGATGTCAACCGTACCACCAGACTCCAGAATCCCGTTTTCATTGAATTTCAGCGTAGTGGACGCCGTTGTTGGCGCTGTGGCTGCAGGATCGCTGCTGTCATGGGTGTACACAGCCCATTCATTATCTTTGGTAGAGCTTTTAACGAAATAGACATTCATGTCATGGGCATTACCCTGGCTGTCATAAACGGTGACGGTGCCTTTTTTGTTATACGAATCCGCATCACTCACGCTAAAAGGTGTTTTAGACGGCGCAGGGTCCGTCGAGTTCAGGTTGATCTGCATTGACGCGGTGGTGGTCGATTTCGCCGCCATCAGCGTGTTCGGAATGGTGATCGGTGCAGGATTCGCCCCCTGCTGAATGGTCGGCGGCGTACCGGTGGCCGGATAGCCGGTCAACTGCATCCCCTGCATATTGACCAGGTTACGGTTCTCGTCCAGTTTGAACTGGCCGTTGCGGCTATAGAACACGGAACCGTTGCTGTCTACCAGGCGGAAAAAACCGTTCTGGCTAATCGCGACATCCAGCCCACGCCCGGTGTTCGTTGTCGTACCGTCGGTAAAATCCTGGGTAATCCCCGCCACTTTTACGCCCAGCCCCACTTTGGAACCGGCGAACATATCGGCAAATGATGCCGTACCGGACTTAAAGCCATAGGTGGCGGAGTTGGCGATGTTATTACCGATAACATCAAGGTTGGTGGCCGCAGCGTTCAGGCCGCTAACCGCTTGAGAAAAAGACATGACTGACTCCTGATAAGTGTAAGGACTTAGATTATTTGCCGAACTTCGTCGAGTGTGGTGGTGCCGTAGGTACCCAGATCCAACAGGTTGCCGTTACTGCCCTTCGTCACGCCCTGTACCAGAGCGAATTGCAGCGGCTGCGCCACCAGTTGCGTCCCGCCATTGCTGGCGGTAATCGCAATGTTGTAAGAACCATTCGGTACCGTTGTTCCGTCCGTTTGCTTACCATCCCAGGTAAAGGTGTGTACCCCGGCTCGCAACTCACCGATCTCCAGCGTCCGTACCACCCGGCCATCTTTATCGGTAATGGTTGCCGTCACTTTGTCCGCAGGCTGTTGCAATTCCACGCCAAACGGCGTCGTGGACGTCACGGCCCCTTCTTCCGCGCCTTTACCCGCCAGAATTGTGGTGCCAGGCACCATAACGCCATGTCCAATCAGCGTGGTCGCCTGTAGGGACTGGCTATTATCGATTTGCCCGGAAATAGCCCCCAGCGTCGTATTCAGTTTTTCAATGCCGCTCACGGTACTGATTTGCGCCAACTGTGTCGTTAACTCATTATTTTGTAATGGGTTAGTCGGGTCCTGGTTCTTCAATTGCGCGACCAGTAAGGTCAGGAAACTGCTTTGCAGATCGGCAGCGTTGCTTCCGGTCATCGACCCGCTGCCGGTCGTCGTTTTGACGCCCGTGTTGGTCGGGTCATTCATATTTACGGCAATAGACATACGCGCCTCCTTTACTGGCCTAATGTCAGCGTTTTAAGCATCATGCTTTTTACGGTATTCAGGACTTCGATATTTGCCTGATAGCTGCGCGAGGCTGACATCGTGTTGACCATTTCGCCGACCACATCGACGTTGGGCATTTTGACGTAACCATTAGCGTCCGCCAGCGGGTTGCCTGGCTCATAAACCAGCTTTTCCGGTGCCTGACTTTCAATCACGCTGGCGACCTTTACCCCGCCAGTGGCTTGACCCGGCGCGGCGTCCACCTGAAAAACCACCTGTTTGGCGCGATAAGGCTGTCCGTCCGGGCCGGTGACGCTATCCGCATTCGCCAGGTTACTGGCCGCAACGTTCAACCGCTTGGACTGTGCGGCAAGCGCCGATCCGGCAATATCAAAAATGTTTAACAGCGCCACGAATTAGTTTCCTCCCTGTAGCACATTCATCATGCCTTTGAGTTGGCTACCCAGAACGGTAAGCCCCATCTGATATTTGAGACTGTTATCCGCAAACTGCGTACGTTCCCTGTCCATATCTACGGTGTTACCATCCAAAGAAGGCTGATCGGGTACGCGATAAAGCAGATCCACTGCGGGAGAAGAGACCGCCTGGGCGGGAATATGGTGAGAGGAAGTCAACGTTAACGCGACGCCGCCGGTTTCTTCCCGTCCACGCACCATCACCTTTTTTAACTCACTGGCAAAATCAATATCGCGCGCCTGATACCCCGGCGTATCGGCATTGGCGATATTCGCCGCTAATATTTCCTGACGTTGCGCGCGCAGATTTAGCGCTTCCTGCTGAAATCGTAAGGCGGCATCGAGCCTGTCGAGCATATCTCCTCCGCAAATGGCAAAATTCAGCCGACAGCTTAAATGCCTTCACGCGCGCGTTATCGCCGGAATAAACGCAAAATGCGTCGCTATTTATTGCGTTGATGCTTGCTTCACACGGGTAGAATCCTGTCATGACATCAACCAGGGGGAAGTACCATGCAAACGTTAAAACGAGGATTCGCCGTGGCGGCTTTGCTGTTCAGCCCCCTGACAATGGCGCAGGACATCAACGCCCAGCTGACCACGTGGTTTTCCCAGCGTCTGGCTGGCTTCAGCGACGAGGTGGTTGTCACGCTCCGTTCATCGCCCAATCTGCTACCGAGCTGCGAGCAGCCAGCCTTCAGCATGACGGGCAGCGCGAAGCTGTGGGGCAACGTCAATGTGGTGGCGCGCTGCGCCAATGAAAAACGTTATTTGCAGGTGAATGTGCAAGCGACCGGCAATTATGTCGCCGTTGCCGCGCCCGTCGCGCGCGGCGGAAAATTGACGCCGGCCAACGTCACGCTAAAACGTGGCAGGCTGGATCAGTTACCGCCGCGGACGGTACTGGATATCCGTCAGATTCAGGATGCCGTCAGTTTGCGCGATCTCGCTCCCGGGCAGCCGGTACAGCTTACGATGATACGTCAGGCCTGGCGCGTCAAAGCGGGTCAACGAGTACAGGTCATCGCCAATGGCGAGGGGTTTAGCGTCAATGCGGAAGGTCAGGCGATGAATAATGCCGCCGTCGCGCAAAATGCGCGCGTGCGCATGACATCGGGTCAAATCGTGAGTGGAACCGTCGATTCTGATGGGAATATTCTTATTAACCTATAATTGTGTAAAGATTTTGTCGCGGCTGCCGATGAGATATTCAACCATGATGGTAGCTGGCCGCTACAACGTAACCCTCGATGAGGATAAATAAATGAGCATTGACCGTACCTCACCTTTGAAACCCGTTAGCACTGTCCAGACGCGCGAAACCAGCGATACGCCGGTACAAAAAACGCGTCAGGAAAAAACGTCCGCCGCGACGAGCGCCAGCGTAACGTTAAGCGACGCGCAAGCGAAGCTCATGCAGCCAGGCGTCAGCGACATTAATATGGAACGCGTCGAAGCATTAAAAACGGCTATCCGTAACGGTGAGTTAAAAATGGATACGGGAAAAATAGCAGACTCGCTCATTCGCGAGGCGCAGAGCTACTTACAGAGTAAATAAGCGTATGACTCGTTTGTCAGAAATACTTGACCAGATGACCACCGTCCTGAATGACCTGAAGACGGTGATGGACGCCGAGCAACAACAGCTTTCCGTAGGCCAGATTAACGGCAGCCAGCTACAGCGTATTACAGAAGAAAAAAGCTCGTTGCTGGCGACGCTGGATTATCTGGAACAACAGCGCCGTCTGGAGCAGAACGCGCAGCGTAGCGCAAACGATGACATTGCAGAGCGCTGGCAGGCGATTACCGAAAAAACGCAGCATCTTCGCGACCTCAACCAGCACAACGGCTGGCTGCTGGAAGGGCAAATTGAGCGTAATCAACAGGCGCTGGAGGTGCTGAAACCTCACCAGGAGCCGACCTTGTACGGGGCTGACGGTCAGACTTCCGTCTCTCACCGCGGCGGTAAAAAAATTTCTATCTAATCATTGCCGGATGGCGACGTTGCGCCTTTCCGGCCTGAATGCCTTGTAGGCCTGATAGCACAGCGCTATCAGGCACTGAATTTACGCCGTCCGGCGAACAAACTCTTTCACTTTAAAGCCCAGCACGGCAAGCGCGGCGAAATAGGCCGCAATACCCGCGATCACTACCGCCATCAAACGCAGCAAACGCCATAGCATCGACCCTTGCGACCACTCCGGCATAATATGCAACACGCCGAACAATACGGCGGCCATCACCAGTACGGAAATGATCAGACGCATCAGGAACCACATCCAGCCCGGTTGTGGCGTAAAGATATTCTGTTTGCGCAGTTGCCAGTACAGCAGCGACGCATTGAGACATGCCGCCAGACCAATAGAGAGCGACAGCCCGGCGTGTTTCAGCGGTCCAATAAACGCCAGGTTCATTAACTGCGTCATGATTAACGTCACGATGGCGATTTTCACCGGCGTTTTAATATCCTGGCGAGAATAGAAGCCCGGAGCCAGCACTTTTACGACGATCAAACCAATCAGCCCCACCGAATAGGCGATTAACGCCCGCTGCGTCATCGCCGCATCAAAAGCGGTGAATTTACCGTACTGAAACAGCGAGACCGTCAGCGGCTTCGCCAGAATGCCTAACGCTACCGCGCTCGGCAACGCCAGTAAAAAGCACAAACGCAGCCCCCAGTCCATCAGGCGGCAGTACTCATCATGATTGCCGCTGGCAAAGCTTTTCGACAATGACGGCAACAGGATGGTCCCCAACGCCACGCCCAGCACGCCGGACGGGAACTCCATCAACCGATCGGCATAGTACATCCATGAGACCGAGCCGGAGGCCAGAAACGAGGCAAAAATGGTATTGATGATAAGGGAAATCTGACTGACGGATACGCCCAAAATCGCCGGCCCCATCTGTTTGACCACCCGCATCGCCCCGGTGTCGCGAAAGTTAATGCGCGGCAGCACCAGCATACCGATCTTTTTCAAATACGGAAGTTGATACACCAGTTGCAGCACGCCGCCGACGGTGACTGCCCAGGCTAACGCCAGCACCGGCGGATTAAAGTATGGCGCGGCGAATAATGCAAAACCGATCATGCTGATATTAAGAAATGTCGGCGCAAAAGCGGGAATAGAGAAGCGATTCCAGGTGTTGAGAATGGCGCCAACCAGTGAAGCCAGCGAGATCAGCAGAATATAGGGAAACGTAATCCGCAGCAGTTGCGTCGTCAGCGCGAATTTATCCGCAGTATCGGCAAAACCCGGCGCGGTTACCATAATCACCCACGGGGCGGCCAGCATACCGGCCACCGTCACGACGGCCAATGCCAGCGTCAACAGGCCGGAAACGTAAGCGACAAAGATCCGCGTCGCTTCTTCACCCTGCTTGCTCTTATATTCCGCCAGGATAGGCACAAAGGCCTGAGAAAAAGCGCCTTCGGCAAAGATCCGGCGTAGTAGATTGGGGAGTTTAAACGCCACAAAAAAGGCGTCGGTCGCCATCCCTGCGCCAAAAATTCTGGCGACAATCGCATCACGGGCAAAGCCCAACACGCGTGAAAACATAGTCATCGAGCTGACGGCAGCCAGCGATTTCAATAAATTCATTTCTTTTGTATTCCAGACCCTGGCGTAAAACTCCTGCATGGCTGATCCATCGACCGGATAACGCAACTTCTGCCGTATCCGGCTGTATCACCGCGCCTGACGGCGACGTTAAAACGTCTTATCAGGCCTTACAGACTCCCCACGGTTTGCCATTATTCACTGTGAAAAGAGGTATTATGTAGAGTGGGCATATATACCCGCCATACTTCGAGCTGCATGTGCGTTAGCTTTTCTGCAACTCGAATTATTGAGGGTATAGTACCTGGATTACGATGAATTACTACCGCCAGATGTTACAGAGGGTTATTCGCTGATGGCGTCCCGCCACAGCGCCTCCACGACGCGCTGGGCCAAAATCGCCTGCTCCCCCGCCGTTTCCGGAACCGTCTGATTTTGTACGCAGTCAATGAAATGCCGCGCGCATCCGACAAAACCACGCTGTTCAAGCGTCGTTTGCCAACCCGGAATGGGTTTGATGAAAATACCCTGCCCGCGCTCTTCGCGCCATTCACGCATATCCGTCACGTCATACAGCCCGCCGTCGGTGACGGCCTGGACCGATTCACGCTGACTTCCGGCGCGCCGGTGCATACTGGTGGTAATTTGTAGTTTGTCGGCGGAAAAATGATGTTCCGCATAGCACATTTCGCCGGACTCGCTGGTGAGCAACGTGCCGCTGGCAAGGCGCGCCTCGCCGCCCGCCAGCCACAGTGCGGTATCCACGACATGCAGATAGTCATCGAGCAAAGTAAAACGTAAGTCGTGCGGCCCGACGCTATCGGTACGATGTTTATCCATACGCAGTGACGCCGCAGTGCCGAGGCGCGTCTTCAGTTCGCGGTACAGCGGCGCGAAACGGCGATTAAAGCCAACCATCAGCGTCAATTTTTTTTGCGCCGCCAGCGCCACCAGCCGTTCGGCATCACGTAGATTTTCCGCCAGCGGTTTATCTACGCAGACATGGACGCCGGCATTGAGAAGTTCGCTGACCACGGCATAATGGCTTGCGGTACTGGAGTGGACGAAGACCGCATCGCAGCCGGACGCTAAATTCGCCAGCGAATCCATATACGGTATGCGCCAGCTTTCGCAGATACGTAAGGCTTTATCCCGCGAAGGAGACCAGGCGCCCTGTAGCGTCCATCCGGCGGTGTTGGTTAATACCGGCAGCCAGGCCTTCTGCGCAATACCCCCTAACCCGACAATGCCAATCCGTAATGTTCTCACATTACTCTCCCAGGTGAGCTAACAAAGAATCCAGCCGCTGCTTTAACTCCGCCACTTCGCTTTCCAGCGCTTCGACGCGCGACTGAAGATCGCCCGACGCACTTTCCGGCGCAGACGTCTGGAGAGACAGTTCATCGACGTCGCCGCAAAAAAGGTGCATATAACGGCTTTCGCGCTTACCCGGTTCACGCGCCAGACGGACGACATATGGGCCGTCCTCACGGCTGGCAAGCCGTTCCAGCGTGGATTCAACTTCCGCCATATCGCTGAATTCATGCATCCGCGACGCCCGACTACGCAACTCGCCGGGCGTTTGCGCGCCGCGCAGCAGCAGCGTAGTGACGAGCGCCACTTCCGCCGCGCTAAGTTTCAGATCGCCAAATTCGGAATTACAGAAACGCTGTTCATATTTGGTGACGCGATTGCCAAACCCGCTGACCGTACGCAAAAAGTGGCGTTTCACCAGGTTATCGAGCTGTTCTTGTACCTCTTGTTCCGTCAGGTTCATCACCGGTTCACGGTTGGTTTTCTGATTACAGGCTGTCACCACCCCGTTGACGGAAAGCGGATACTGTTCCGGCGTTGTCACCTGCTTTTCCAGCAGACAGCCAATCACTCGCGCTTCAGTGGCGGTTAATTCATATTTCATCGTTTTCTCCCTTTGCCTCTCATTCCGTAAGCCGCTCAACGCCCCGGCGTCCATAACGGCGTGGTTAACGCCGTCAGGACATGGTCGCGCCATTGTCCATCAATCAACAGGTAATCTTTCGCATAGCCTTCTTTTTCAAAGCCAAGCCGCGCCAGCAACGCGCCGCTACGTTTGTTGTGCGGCATATAGTTCGCCATGATACGGTGGATATGCTGAGTGCGCTGCATATAGCGAATCGCAGCGGTTAAGGCTTCAAACATCAGCCCCTGCCCCTGCCACTTCTGCGCAATGGAATAGCCCAGATAACAGGCATGAAAAGAACCGCGCACCACATTGGAAAAATTCGCCACGCCGATAATTTCTTTTTCTTCCGGATCAAGTAGCGCGAAATAGAAGGCGGAGCCCTGTTTGTGAAATTCACCGATCATTCCCAGACGCGCCTGCCATCCTGAAGGATAACAATGACTTTCATCACGGACCGGTTCCCAGGGTTTTAAAAAATGACGATTTTCCGCGTAATAATCGGCCAGACGCCAGGCATCACGCTCATGCACTAAACGTACCACCAGACGATCGGTGGTTAAGCGCACTTTTGGCACGTTACTACGATAGCCAAACATTCTATACCTACTCCTTCCTGTAACGTCTTCAGCACGCCAGTAACATTACTATACCTGCGCAACCAGGCTCTGTGAAAAGCGCAAATCGTCATTTTTTGAATTGCTGCCACATTTTGATGAAAACTCTCGATTAAAAAGGACTTTTGATAAAAAAATATTGTCCCGCTAACGGTAGGAAAAAACGAAACGCCGCCGCAGAATAGAAGACGCTCATCTTTTATTTCCCGGGAGGGGAAATGTCGCGCGTCTCGCAGGCGAGGAACCTGGGTAAATATTTTCTTCTCATCGATAACATGTTAGTGGTGCTGGGTTTTTTCGTCGTCTTCCCGCTCATCTCTATTCGCTTTGTCGATCAAATGGGGTGGGCTGCCGTAATGGTAGGGATCGCGCTCGGCCTGCGCCAGTTTATTCAACAAGGTCTGGGCATTTTTGGCGGCGCCATCGCCGATCGCTTTGGCGCGAAACCGATGATTGTCACCGGTATGCTGATGCGCGCCGCCGGCTTTGCCACCATGGGTATCGCGCATGAGCCCTGGCTCTTGTGGTTTTCCTGCTTTCTTTCCGGTCTCGGCGGTACGCTTTTCGACCCGCCGCGCTCAGCGCTGGTGGTCAAATTAATTCGTCCGGAGCAACGGGGCCGCTTCTTCTCTCTGTTGATGATGCAGGACAGCGCGGGCGCGGTGATTGGCGCGCTGCTGGGAAGCTGGCTGCTACAATACGATTTTCGCCTGGTCTGCGCGACGGGCGCTATTTTGTTCATATTATGCGCCCTTTTCAACGCATGGCTGCTTCCGGCCTGGAAGCTATCAACGGTCAGAACGCCGGTGCGTGAAGGAATGCGCCGCGTCATGAGCGATAAAAGGTTTGTCACCTACGTGCTGACGCTGGCGGGCTACTATATGCTGGCGGTACAGGTCATGTTAATGCTGCCGATTATGGTAAACGATATCGCCGGTTCGCCTGCTGCCGTGAAATGGATGTACGCTATTGAGGCGTGTCTCTCGCTGACGTTGCTCTACCCGATTGCCCGCTGGAGCGAAAAGCGTTTTCGGCTGGAGCATCGGCTGATGGCCGGTTTGCTCGTCATGTCGCTGAGCATGCTCCCCATCGGGATGGTGGGCAATTTACAGCAGCTTTTTACGCTTATTTGCGCTTTCTACATCGGCTCGGTTATCGCCGAACCGGCGCGCGAAACGCTCAGCGCGTCGCTCGCGGACGCGAGGGCGCGGGGAAGCTATATGGGCTTTAGCCGTCTGGGATTAGCCATTGGCGGCGCGATTGGTTATATCGGCGGCGGCTGGTTGTTTGATATGGGGAAAGCGCTTGCGCAGCCTGAACTACCGTGGATGATGCTCGGTATTATCGGCTTCATCACCTTTTTGGCTTTAGGCTGGCAATTTAGTCATAAACGCACGCCGCGCCGGATGCTGGAACCCGGCGCCTGATTTGATACCTGTCGCTATCTCCTCCATACTGGTCAGATACCGACAGTCAAATGGAGGAGAAACGTGAAGCTTTATATTTACGATCATTGCCCTTTCTGCGTTAAAGCCCGCATGATTTTCGGCCTGAAGAACATCCCCGTTGAACTTAACGTGTTACAAAATGACGACGAGGCGACGCCCACCCGGATGATTGGTCAAAAGATGGTGCCCATCCTGCAAAAAGATGATAGTCGCTACCTTCCTGAAAGTATGGATATTGTACATTATGTCGACAACCTCGACGGCAAACCGCTGTTAACCGGGAAACGCAATCCAGCCATTGAAGAGTGGTTGCGCAAAGTTAACGGTTACGTTAATCAGCTACTGCTGCCGCGATTTGCAAAATCCGCTTTCGATGAATTTTCTACCCCTGCGGCGCGCCAGTATTTTATCCGCAAAAAAGAAGCCTCATCTGGCAGTTTTGACAACCATCTTGCGCACTCTGCCGGACTGATTAAAAAGATCGGCGATGATTTACGTTTGCTGGATAAACTCATCGTACAGCCTAACGCCGTTAACGGCGAATTATCGGAAGATGATATTCATCTGTTTCCGCTTCTGCGTAATCTGACGCTGGTCGCCGGTATTCACTGGCCGACAAAAGTCGCGGACTATCGCGATAATATGGCAAAGCAGACGCAAATTAATTTACTCTCCTCAATGGCTATCTAACGCCCGCCAGGCGGCAACCCTTTCTTGCCGCCTTTTTCAGCTTTTTCTAGTGGCGCCATGTCCGCTGGCGCGACATGCTGCTTTGTGTCAAGATTAGGGCACAGGCAACATGCTAAGGAACGCCATGAAAAAGTTTTTTTTTGCCGCTGCGCTGGTAGTTAGCGGCCTGTTAGTGGGTTGTAATCAACTTACGCAATACACCATTAGCGAACAAGAAATCAATCAAGCGCTTGAAAAACGGAATAATTTCTCAAAAGATATTGGTCTGCCCGGCATTGCCGACGCGCATATCGTATTGACTAACCTTGCCAGCCAGATTGGTCGGGAAGAGCCTAATAAAGTCACCCTTACTGGCGATGCCAGGCTGGATATGAATTCCCTGTTTGGCAGTCAAAAAGCGACGATGAAACTCAAGCTAAAAGCCCTGCCGGTCTTTGATAAAGAAAAAGGCGCCATCTATCTTCAGGAGATGGAAGTAGTAGACGCCATCGTGACGCCGGAGAAAATGCAATCGGTGCTACAAACGCTCCTGCCTTATTTAAATCAGTCTTTACGTAGCTACTTTAACCAGCGGCCCGCTTACGTGTTGCGTGAGGACAGCAGTAAAGGCGAAGCGTTAGCGAAGAAACTCGCGAAAGGCATTGAAGTTAAACCTGGTGAAATCGTTATTCCTTTCACCAATTGATTTCGGAGGGCGCGCTCGCGCCTTTTTTTACGTGCAAACGAAAACGTTTCCGCTTATCCTTTGTTTCCGGCAAAAAGACTATTCCTCAGCCGGAGCTTATTAATGACTGCACCATCCCAGGTTTTAAAGATCCGCCGCCCGGACGACTGGCACGTTCACCTTCGCGATGGCGACATGTTAAAAACGGTCGTACCCTATACCAGCGAAATTTATGGTCGCGCTATCGTGATGCCGAACCTGGCGTCCCCCATCACGACCGTTGATGCAGCAATCGCCTACCGC
Source organism: Salmonella sp. A29-2 (assembly GCF_020150755.1). Classification (NCBI taxonomy): domain Bacteria; kingdom Pseudomonadati; phylum Pseudomonadota; class Gammaproteobacteria; order Enterobacterales; family Enterobacteriaceae; genus Salmonella; species Salmonella sp. A29-2. The sequence continues at coordinate 2,786,910 of NZ_CP083731.1, forward strand.
CAGCGTATTCTCGATGCGGTGCCTGCCGGGCATGATTTCACGCCGTTAATGACCTGCTATTTAACGGATTCGCTTGATGCCGATGAACTGGAGCGTGGTTTCCATGAAGGCGTATTTACTGCGGCTAAGCTTTACCCGGCCAATGCCACCACTAACTCCAGTCATGGCGTAACGTCAGTCGACGCTATCATGCCGGTACTGGAGCGGATGGAAAAACTCGGAATGCCATTGCTGGTCCACGGTGAGGTGACCCATGCGGAGGTTGATATCTTCGATCGCGAAGCGCGTTTTATCGACACCGTAATGGAACCGCTACGCCAGCGTCTGACCACGCTTAAAGTGGTCTTTGAACACATCACGACCAAAGATGCCGCGCAGTATGTCCGTGACGGCAACGACTACCTGGCGGCTACCATTACGCCTCAACATTTAATGTTTAACCGTAATGATATGCTGGTTGGCGGCATTCGTCCTCACCTGTACTGTCTGCCGATTCTGAAACGCAATATTCACCAGCAGGCGTTACGCGACCTGGTCGCCAGTGGTTTTACGCGCGCCTTCCTGGGGACGGATTCAGCGCCGCATTCACGTCATCGTAAAGAGACCAGTTGCGGCTGCGCCGGTTGTTTCAACGCACCCTCCGCCCTTGGCAGTTATGCCGCCGTGTTTGAGGAAATGAACGCGCTGGCGCACTTTGAAGCGTTCTGTTCACTGAATGGCCCGCAATTCTATGGCCTGCCGGTGAATACGGGGTGGGTGGAACTGGTTCGCGATGAACAACAGGTACCGGAAAATATCGCGCTGGCTGATGATTCGCTGGTGCCTTTTTTAGCGGGTGAAACAGTACGCTGGTCAGTAAAAAAATAAAAAATGCGCTTACCTGTTGCTATATATTGGATTTAACTGTATATATATCCAGTATATTCAACAGGGGGCCATTATGCGTATTGAAGTCACTATAGCCAAAACGTCACCTCTGCCTGCCGGTGCGATTGATGCGCTGGCGGGCGAACTCTCCCGTCGTATTAGCCATCATTTTCCTGAGAACTTGGGTAACGTCACCGTACGTTACGCTACCGCCAACAACTTGTCCGTCATTGGCGCATCAAAAGAGGACAAAGAACGCATTAGCGAGATTCTCCAGGAGACCTGGGAGAGCGCTGATGACTGGTTCATCAATGAATAAAAAATGATATGCAGTGATGTATGTTTGCCGGGTCGCCCCGGCTTTTTTATTTGCGCAACTGATGAATATTTCACCTGACCCTCAAAATAATTGCACAACATCCTAAAAAAATATGAATGAACTGCCGCTTTATTGTTCATATAATTCTTAAAAAGAGAAATTTATCCTCCGGTCTCTTTAAAAACGCAGTGAATAGCCTTATTAATTGGTATACTGAAGTTGCTTCAGAAGAAAAACACGCATTGAACCTCGAGAACCGTTGTCTTATAACACGTACCAGGGGGGCATGATGGAAAAGAATAATGAAGTCATTCAGACCCATCCGCTTGTAGGATGGGACATCAGCACCGTCGATAGCTATGATGCGCTGATGCTGCGTTTACACTACCAGACCCCAAATCGTCCGGAACCGGAAGGGACTGAAGTTGGTCAAACGCTCTGGTTAACAACAGATGTAGCCAGGCAATTTATTTCAATATTAGAAGCCGGCATCGCCAAAATAGAATCAGGCGATTACCAGGAAAACGAGTATCGTCGCCATTAGCGTGACGCGCTCCCCCTCTCTCAGGCACCGTAAGGTGCCTCACTTATTTCTGGCTTGTATATCTCAGCGCAGTTATTTACCCTGAAATCATCGCGATAGCAGAGAGAAGCTGATGAAATACGACCTTATTATTATCGGCAGCGGTTCGGTTGGCGCCGCCGCTGGTTATTACGCCACCCGCGCCGGGCTAAAGGTCCTGATGACCGATGCGCATATGCCGCCTCATCAACAGGGCAGCCACCACGGCGATACCCGTCTTATCCGCCACGCTTATGGTGAAGGCGAAAAATATGTCCCGCTGGTGCTTCGCGCCCAGACGCTTTGGGATGAACTCTCCACACACAATGAAGAGCCTATTTTTGTCCGCTCCGGCGTCGTCAACCTCGGCCCGGCCGATTCCGCTTTCTTAGCCAACGTCGCACGAAGCGCGCAACAGTGGCAATTGAACGTCGAGCGCCTGGACGCGACGGCCCTCATGACGCGCTGGCCGGAAATTCGCGTGCCCGATAATTATATCGGGCTGTTTGAAGCTGACTCCGGTTTCCTGCGCAGCGAATTAGCCATTACCACATGGCTTCGTCTGGCCCGAGAGGCAGGCTGCGCACAGCTATTTAACAGCCCGGTAAGCCATATTCACCATGATGATAACGGTGTGACGATAGAGACGAGTGAAGGCAGCTACCACGCCAGCAAGGCGCTAATTAGCGCAGGCACCTGGGTCAAAGCGCTGGTACCGGAGCTGCTCGTTCAGCCCGTACGTAAAGTTTTTGCCTGGTTTAAGGCGGATGGACGTTACAGCACTAAAAACCGCTTTCCGGCCTTTACCGGCGAAATGCCCAACGGCGATCACTATTACGGTTTCCCGGCGGAGAACGACGAGTTAAAAATCGGCAAACACAATGGCGGACAGCTAATACAAGCTCCGGAAGAGCGCAAGCCCTTTGCCGCCGTTGCCAGCGATGGCGCGGAAGCATTTCCTTTCCTGCGTAACGTACTGCCGGGTATCGGCGGTTGTTTACATGGGGCGGCATGTACCTATGATAATTCGCCGGACGAGGATTTTATTATCGATACGCTGCCTGGCCATGAGAACACGCTTGTCATCACTGGACTCAGCGGACATGGTTTTAAATTCGCCCCGGTGTTAGGAGAAATCGCTGCGGATTTTGCGTTGGGAAAAACGCCCTCCTTTGATCTGACGCCGTTCCGGCTTTCCCGTTTTAGCCAATAATTTGTCGGCCCCGTAAAGGGGCTGTTTATTAAGGTAAGCTATGCGTCGTCTCTTTCATTTTCTGATGAATAATATTCGCGAACATTTCATGCTTTACGTTATTCTTTGGTCGCTGCTGGCGGTGATGGATATTGTTTATCTCCTTTTCTTCTGATTGCTTTTCATTGACGCTAACTGACACTTCCTGAAAATTCCTCACTTTTTATTTCATAACGTTGAAGCACGGCAATAATGCCAGTTCCTGCCGTTGCGCGGTTATCAGGGGGAAATATCTCGAAACTTCTGAAGCTGAACCGCAAACAACATCAAAATTATTGAAATAAAAATAAATATCATTCAAATTCTTATTTATAAGTTGCATTCGGCGCTTTTCCACGCCATTTTCATTCTCTCGTGAAATATTCATTGGTGTGTTTATGCAATTTAAAAATACTCCACAGCGTTATGGCGTGGTTTCCGCCGCGCTCCACTGGCTGACCGCCCTGGTGGTCTATGGCATGTTTGCGTTGGGCTTATGGATGGTCACGCTCAGTTATTACGACGGCTGGTATCACCAGGCACCGGAAATACATAAAAGTATTGGCATATTACTGATGATGGCGCTGATCGTGCGTATTATCTGGCGGCTTTATTCGCCACCGCCCGTTGCGTTGACCAGCTATTCCCGTTTAACGCGCGCTGGCGCCGCCGCGGGGCATCTCCTCCTGTATCTCCTGCTCTTTGCGATAATCATTAGCGGCTACCTGATTTCCACCGCCGATGGTAAACCGATTAGCGTCTTTGGCTGGCTTGAGATTCCGGCCACGCTTACGGATGCGGGCGCGCAGGCTGACATCGCCGGAACGCTGCATCTGTGGTTTGCCTGGTCGCTGGTCATTATCTCGCTCTCGCATGGGGTTATGGCGCTAAAACACCATTTCATCGATAAAGACGACACACTGAAACGTATGACAGGAATGTCGTCATCTGACTATGGAGCTCAAAAATGAAAAAAAACCTGCTGGGATTCACCCTCGCATCCTTGTTATTCACGACCGGTTCCGCCGTGGCGGCGGAGTATAAAATTGATAAAGAAGGCCAACATGCGTTCGTCAATTTCCGCATTCAGCATCTGGGCTACAGCTGGCTATACGGCACCTTTAAAGATTTCGACGGCACGTTCACTTTTGACGAAAAAAATCCGTCGGCAGACAAAGTGAACGTGACCATTAACACCAATAGCGTCGACACTAACCATGCCGAACGTGACAAACACCTGCGTAGCGCGGAATTTCTTAATGTTGCGAAATTCCCGCAGGCAACCTTCACCTCTACCAGCGTGAAAAAAGAGGGCGATGAACTGGATATTACCGGCAATCTGACGCTCAATGGCGTGACTAAACCGGTAACGCTGGAAGCGAAGCTGATGGGCCAGGGCGACGATCCGTGGGGCGGTAAGCGCGCGGGCTTTGAGGCCGAAGGAAAAATTAAGCTGAAGGATTTCAATATAACTACCGATCTCGGCCCGGCCTCACAAGAGGTTGAGCTTATCATCTCAGTAGAAGGCGTTCAGCAGAAGTAACGCCTGGCGAAATGCTGGATAGCGGCCTTTACGCTGCTATCCGGCAAAATATTACTCAGCCGGATCGGGAATGCTCAGTTTGCTATTAAGCCGACCACGCGATTTATTAAAAATTTTGTTGCCGTTCTCGCGACCCGCGCGACGTCGGCGCTGTTCTTCCTCCGGCAAGGCCAACTCTTCACAGCATTGTTCACTACAGCAGCCGTTAAATTTACTGGCGCACTGCGGACACTGGATAAACAGCAGATGGCAACCGTCGTTTTTGCAGTTGGTATGGCTATCGCAGGGTGCGCCGCACTGATGGCAATGCGCGATAACCTCATCCGAGATTCGTTCGCCCATTCGCTCATCAAATACAAAATTTTTGCCGATAAAGCGAACGGGAAGCCCCTGCTCGCGCGCGCGACGGGCGTACTCAATGATGCCACCCTCAATATGCCAGACTTTATTGAAACCGTTGTGTTTCATCCAGGCGCTGGCTTTCTCACAACGAATACCGCCGGTACAGTACATCACTATCTTTTTATCTGCATGTTCCCGCAGCATTTCAACCGCTTTTGGCAACTGTTCACGAAACGTATCCGCCGGGATTTCCAGAGCATTTTCGAAATGGCCAACTTCATACTCATAGTGGTTGCGCATATCAATAAAGACCGCGTCAGGATCGTCCAGCATCGCATTCACATCTGCCGCCTTCAGATAATCGCCGACATTACTGGCGTCAAAACTCGGATCGTCAATACCGTCAGCAACGATACGGTCGCGAACTTTCATACGCAGCACCCAAAATGACTTTCCGTCATCCTCCAGCGCGATATTTAAACGCAGCCCGTCCAGCGCGGGATCGAACGTATAAAGCTGTTGACGAAAGGTCTCGAGCTTGCTTTGCGGCACGCTGATTTGCGCATTGATGCCTTCATGCGCCAGGTAAACGCGACCAAAAACGTCCAACGCCGTAAACACCTGATACAACGCGTCCCGCGTCTGTTGCGGCGAGGCGATAGTGAAATATTTATAAAAAGAAATTGTCGTACGCGGCTCGCTTTCCGCCAGCATTTTGGCTTTCAGCTCGTCATTAGAGATGCGGTTGTGTAACACTGGCATGGTGTACGTATCCTGCAATCAGCAAAAAATAAAGTGGGCAGGCATGATAAGGCAAGTCTCGCCAATTTACATCCACACATTTTGCGCTACATTTCCTGCTTTACACTAAATAATTAACAACAATTGTCGATTTAATCGCCACTCTCCTGCTACATATTTTTGCTCAACGCAAAAAGATGCGAGAATACGGGGAATTGTTCGTTGAAAGACAGGATAGAAATGACGAAGTTGCCTAAGTTCTCCGTGGCCTTACTGCACCCGCGCTATTGGTTAACCTGGTTGGGTATAGGCGCGCTTTGGTTGGTCGTGCAACTCCCCTACCCGATCATCTATAAATTGGGTTGCGCATTGGGCCACCTGGCGCGACGCGTAATGAAACGCCGCGCAAAAATCGCCTATCGCAACCTTGAATTATGCTTTCCGGAAATGAGCGCGCAGGAACGCCACACCATGGTGGTCAAAAACTTTGAATCCGTCGGTATGGGCGTGATGGAAACCGGCATGGCCTGGTTCTGGCCCGATCGGCGAGTGAACCGCTGGATGGAAGCGAGCGGTCTGGAGCATATCCGTGAAGTTAAAGCGCAGGGGCTGGGGTTCATTCTGGTAGGAATACATTTCCTTACCCTTGAGTTTGGCGCCCGCATGTTTGGTATGCATAACCCAGGGATCGGAGTTTATCGCCCGAATGATAATCCGTTGCTCGACTGGTTACAGACCTGGGGACGCTTACGCTCCAATAAATCGATGTTGGATCGCAAAGATCTGAAAGGCATGGTTAAGGCATTGAAAAGCGGCGAATTGATCTGGTATGCGCCGGATCACGACTATGGCCCGCGCGCCAGCGTTTTTGTACCATTATTCGCCGTCGACCAGGCCGCTACGACCTCCGGTACCTGGATGCTCGCGCGCATGTCTAAAGCCTGTATTATCCCCTTCGTGCCTCGCCGTAAACCCGATGGAAAAGGCTACGAACTGATCATTCTTCCTGCGGAATATTCGCCTCCGCTGGAGAGCGCAGAAGCGACTGCCGCGTGGATGAATAAGATTGTTGAGCAGTGCATTATGATGGCGCCAGAGCAGTATATGTGGCTGCATCGCCGCTTTAAAACTCGCCCTGAAGGCGTACCGTCGCGCTATTGACAGGATTGCAGCCGTCAGGCTGCAATTTTTCCCCTCTTTTAGCTTTAAAAGCTCCCCACATTGCGAGGCTGGTAAGGTCGGCGCATAATTATAATTAGTACGCTCATAATTAAATTGATGATAGCGCAAACCGCGCATCATACTGTGGAACGCTATGTCACCCTCTGATGTCCCCATAAACTGGAAACGCAATCTAACCGTTACCTGGCTGGGCTGTTTTTTAACCGGCGCGGCATTCAGTCTGGTCATGCCTTTTCTCCCTCTCTACGTTGAGCAACTCGGCGTAACAGGCCATAGCGCGCTCAACATGTGGTCCGGGCTGGTCTTTAGTATTACGTTCCTCTTTTCAGCTATCGCGTCCCCTTTTTGGGGCGGTCTGGCGGATCGTAAAGGGCGTAAGATCATGCTGTTGCGTTCCGCTCTCGGCATGGCCATTGTGATGCTGTTAATGGGCATGGCGCAAAATATCTGGCAATTTCTGATCCTCCGCGCGTTATTAGGCCTGCTGGGCGGATTTATTCCCAACGCCAATGCGCTCATCGCCACTCAGGTGCCGCGCCACAAAAGCGGCTGGGCGCTAGGGACGCTCTCTACTGGCGGCGTCAGCGGCGCTCTGCTTGGCCCACTTGCGGGTGGTCTGCTCGCCGACCATTACGGCCTTCGCCCGGTCTTTTTTATTACCGCCAGCGTTTTGTTTATCTGTTTTCTGCTCACCTTCTTTTTTATTCGCGAGAATTTCCTGCCGGTGAGCAAAAAAGAGATGCTTCACGTTCGGGAAGTGGTCGCCTCGTTAAAAAATCCCCGCCTGGTGTTAAGCCTGTTTGTCACCACGCTGATTATTCAGGTGGCGACGGGGTCTATTGCGCCCATCCTGACGCTCTATGTGCGCGAACTCGCGGGAAATGTCAGTAATATTGCGTTCATTAGCGGGATGATAGCGTCCGTTCCCGGCGTGGCGGCATTACTTAGCGCCCCCCGGCTCGGCAAGCTCGGCGACAGAATTGGCCCGGAAAAGATCCTTATCGTCGCGCTGATTATTTCCGTACTGCTGCTGATTCCAATGTCTTTTGTGCAAACGCCGTGGCAGCTCGCGCTATTGCGGTTTCTGCTTGGCGCGGCGGATGGCGCGCTGCTGCCAGCCGTTCAAACTCTGCTGGTTTACAACTCTACCAACCAGATAGCCGGGCGCATATTCAGTTACAACCAATCTTTCCGCGATATCGGCAACGTCACCGGCCCTCTCATGGGCGCCGCAATTTCCGCGAGCTATGGCTTCCGCGCCGTATTCTGCGTCACGGCAGGCGTGGTGTTGTTCAATGCTATTTATTCATGGAACAGCTTACGACGGCGCAGACTGGCAATAGAATGATTTTTGCGCTTTCATACTTGCAATATCACAGAATCAGCTATTCTTTCCCTAAATACCTCGTCAAATCAAAGGGAGACACTGATGACCATGTATGCCACGCTGGAAGAAGCTATCGATGCAGCCCGGGAAGAATTTCTGGCTGACCATCCAGGCCTCGAACAAGATGAAGCGAATGTGCAGCAGTTCAACGTTCAGAAATATGTACTGCAGGATGGGGACATCATGTGGCAGGTCGAATTTTTCGCCGATGAAGGTGAAGATGGCGAATGTCTGCCGATGCTGAGTGGTGAAGCCGCGCAGAGCGTGTTTGACGGCGATTATGATGAGATAGAGATCCGCCAGGAATGGCAGGAAGAGAATACCTTGCATGAATGGGATGAAGGAGAATTCCAGCTTGAACCCCCGCTTGATACCGAGGAAGGCCGTACTGCGGCAGACGAATGGGATGAGCGTTAATTACTCATAAGGCCCGTGGTGAATATCGAGCGGCAGTAGCAGTGTATCGAAGATCAGTGAGAAGGGCAGATCGAGGATAGTGATATAGCGCCATGCAGAATCACGCATATCCCACTGCACGCCAGGGTAATACTGGTTGCCGTGCCCTTGTCCGGGGATCGTTCTGCTGATAATACTGCCGCAGCCGCTCAGGGTAATCACCATTATGCTCACCGCGAATATACGCACCTGATACCTCATTTCACTATAAAAATACCGGCGTGATGCCGGTATTTTTCACCTAACTCCAGACCTGAAGACCTTATCCCGCTGACGATGTTCGTCCCTGTAACGCCTGCGGATTCAGGACGAGAGACTGATAATGGTTTACCCAGGAAGAGTATCTCTCTGGCGCATTCCAGACCCGATAGTGTAAACGCGCCATCGTCACCGGATCGCTGAGCAAAACCAGACGCCGATCGCGGTTCAGTTTCTCCGGCGTTTCGTTTAGCGCCTGCTCCACATGACGATCGCGGGCTATTTCCAGCACCTTACTGGCGCGGTGACGCGCGGTGGCCATCGCGGTCGCCAGCGCATTAAGCGACGGGTTAAATACCGCATGCATAAAGCCATCGTCCAGAATACGGCGGCGATTCATCTCCAGATATTTATCGGTATCGACCAACACCTGAGGCGGCGAATACTCTTCCGGGATCAGGAACAGCTTCCAGCGTTTGGTGCGTAATCCTACCGTTGAACGACTGGAGATCACCGAAACAAATGGCGACAGAATCAGCGAAAAGACAATCGGCGCCAGCCAGAACAGAAAGCGTAAATCCAGCCACGCCATACCCACCGCCCAGACCAGCCCCAGCAGCAGTTGAGAGCCGTGACGCATAAAGGCTTCTCCCCACGGCGTAGAATCATCGTCGCGTTGCGGTGAGTTCCAGACCACTTCCCAGCCGAGGAACGCGCTGACCACAAACACGGTATGAAACAGCATACGCACCGGCGCCAGCAACACGGAGAACAGCACTTCCAGCAACAGCGACAGCGTAACGCGCCAGAAACCACCATACTCTTTGGTGCCTTTACACCAGATCAGCATAATACTGAGCAGCTTCGGCAGGAACAGCAGCACCATCGTTGACGCAAACAGCGCGATTGCCAGTTCCGGACGCCACTGCGGCCAGACCGGAAAAAGCTGGCGCGGCTGAAGGAAATATTGCGGCTCTGTTAACGCATGAACGACCTGCAGCGCGGTAGAAAGCGCGAGGAACATAAACCATAACGGCGCGGACAGATATGACATTACCCCCGTCAGGAACACGGCGCGATGCACCGGGTGCATTCCTTTCACCAGGAACAGACGAAAGTTCATCAGGTTGCCGTGACACCAGCGGCGGTCGCGTTTAAGCTCATCCAGCAGGTTTGGCGGCAGCTCTTCATAGGAACCGGGGAGATCGTAGGCAATCCAGACGCCCCACCCTGCCCGACGCATTAGCGCCGCCTCCACAAAGTCGTGGGAAAGAATCGATCCGGCGAACGAACCTTCTCCCGGCAGCGGCGCCAGAGCGCAGTGCTCGATAAACGGCTTCACGCGGATAATGGCATTGTGCCCCCAGTAGTGCGACTCCCCCAGCTGCCAGAAATGCAGCCCGGCGGTAAACAGCGGCCCATAAACACGGGTCGCGAACTGTTGGCAGCGGGCATACAGAGTATCCATTCCCGACGCTTTCGGCGAAGACTGGATAATCCCGGCGTTTGGATTCGCTTCCATCAGGCGCACCAGCCCGCTCAGACACTCGCCGCTCATCACTGAGTCCGCGTCCAGCACCACCATATAGCTGTACTGATTGCCCCAGCGGCGGCAAAAATCGTCAATATTGCCGCTTTTGCGTTTCATACGGCGGCGGCGGCGACGGTAAAAAATTTGGCCTTCGCCCTGCACTTCCGCGATAAGCTCCATCCACGCCTTTTGCTCCGCCACGCAGATATCCGGGTTATAACTGTCGCTAAGGATATAGACGTCGAAATGCGCGGCGTTGCCTGTGGCTTTAACGGACTCCCAGGTCGCGCGCAGACCGGCGAAAACGCGGCTAACGTCTTCATTACAGATAGGCATGATCAGCGCCGTCCGGTGTTCCGGATTGAGGGGCTCATCGCCAACCGTAGACGCGGAGATGCTGTACTTATCGCGCCCGATAAGCAGTTGCAGGAAGCCCATCAGCGCCGTCCAGAATCCGGCTGACACCCAGCAGAACAGCACGGCAAACAAAATCAGGATACCGGTTTGCAGCATGTAGGGCAGGAGCTGCATAAAGGAGACCCAAATATCCTGCCCCACCATATCCATAGGATTGATGAGCGCCCATCCCTGATAAGGCAGAATGGTCTTCATATACCAGGTCGCGACGACGGTTTGCGCCAGAGTCAAAATTAACAAAATATAGCGGCGTATAGTGCCGACGGTACGCCATTTTTGCTCGCTCGCCTGCTCTTCTTTTGTCAGACGAGAAACATAGCGCGGCGTTACATCCCGCCCACGCAGACGATCCCAGAAACGGCCAACCGGGTTGGTTCGCCAGGGATCGGGAAACATCGAAGAACGCGTCGCTTTTGGCATAGCCTGCAACTGATCGCGCCCTTCATCATCTTTAATTAACTGCCCCTTCGCCAATGAATCCGGCCAGGCGTGTTCAAGGCGGGCTTTTACGGAACCCTGCGGTGAATCGTCTTCTCGCGAGTAAGTCCGATGCTCGGCATCCAGCGCCTGATGTACGGCGCGGATGTCAGTTTTCGGCAATGCCGCTTTCTCACGTTCAGAAAGCAGCAGTGCGTCAATATACTCAGTTGTTTTATTCATTGGCAGGTAACTGGTAGCTCCAGGTTTCACTTAGCGTCTGATCGGCATTCACCAATGCGGCACGCATTTCCGTGGTTTTCTTCGCGTCTTTGACTTTCACGCGCAGCATTAAACGCCAGCCTTTAGTGACTGGGTTATAGCGTACATTACTGTCAACGATTTCACCGTTATCGCCAATGCTGGTTTGCGCAGCGACGGGCGTATCCGGCGGCAGTTTTTTCATGTCGGCGCCAACGAAATCCACCACAAAGGCAATAGTGCCGTCGGGCTGGCGAATCAGATTCGACTGTTTAACGTCGCCCGTTGAGCGGCGTGTTTGCAGCACCCAGGCATTATCCGGCGCATGAAGTTTATCTTCATCGCGGCTGAAGGTCAGAGTGTACTTGAAGTTCATCTCTTTACCCGGTTCCGGCAGTTGATCCGGAGTCCAGTAAGCGACGATGTTATCGTTGGTTTCATCATTGGTCGGAATTTCAACCAGTTCAACCTTACCTTTGCCCCAGTCGCCTTTCGGGGTAATCCAGGCGCTTGGACGCAGGTCGTAGCGATCGTCTAAATCTTCAAAGCGCGAGAACTCGCGGCCACGCTGCAACAGGCCGAATCCCTGAGGGTTTTCCATTGCATAGCTGCTCACAGCGAGGTGTTTTGGATTGTTCAGCGGACGCCAAATCCACTCGCCATTACCCGCATGAATGGATAAGCCGTTCGAGTCATGCAGTTCCGGACGATAGTTGGTCGTCGGCGACGGCTGGTTTGGCCCAAACAGGAACATACTGGTTAATGGCGCAACGCCCAGCTTGCCTACTTTATCGCGCAGATAGACTTTTGACTGCACGTCCACCACGGTATCGCGGCCAGGAATGATCACAAAACGGTAAGCGCCGGTCGCGCGCGGAGAATCGAGTAATGCATAGACGGTCAAACGCTTATCGGTGGGTTTTGGACGCTCAATCCAGAACTCGCGAAAGCGGGGAAACTCTTCACCAGATGGTAAGGCGGTATCAATCGCCAGGCCGCGCGCAGATAAGCCATATACCTGGCCTGCGCCGATCACGCGGAAATAGCTGGCGCCAAGCATACTGACGATTTCGTCGTTCTTATCTTTACTGTTAATGGGGTACAGGACTTTGAACCCGGCGAAGCCTAAATCTTTTACCGTGTCTTTATCATGCTGAACATTGCCAAAATTGAAGTAATCCGGGCTGTATTTGATTCTTTTGACCGTCGTCGCCGTCACTTCGTTAATCTTGACCGGCGTATCGAAGTACATCCCCTGATGGTAAAATTCGAGCTTAAAAGGGGTCTTTAAGTTGTTCCAGTAGGCTTTATCGCTGTTAAACTGGATCTGCTGATAATCCGCATATTTCATGTCGCGGAAAACGGAGGGCAAGTTGCTTTTAGGCGCCTCATAGCCTTTCCCGGCTAAAGATTGAGCTTGTTTTGCCACGTCATCAATACTGAACGCCCAGCTCGATGATGCGTAGAGCGTTAACATAATAGCTGCGCCCAACCAACGCATTTTCATCATTTGTCGTTTATGTTTCATAATAAGTAAGCACTTCCCCCTTTGTGTGCTTATATCGATCCGATCCATTTTAATGGATAATCAGGCATTACGACAACTGAATCCAGGCTTTGTTCAGCGCGCTGGCTCATGGATTAAGCACCTCCCGCGCCTGTTTTCACTTTGCGTGCTTATCCTGGAGACAGGTTGTCGGAGTTGGTGTAGGGTTGCTACCGAATGTAACTATAATTCGCCTTATGGATAAGGTGAAAAATCTGAGAATACGTGACCTTATATGAGCTCTGTACCCGCGCCGCGCGAATATTTTCTTGACTCTATCCGCGCATGGCTGATGTTGTTAGGGATTCCCTTTCATATCTCGTTGATCTATTCCACTCACAGTTGGCATGTCAATAGCACCACGCCATCATGGTGGCTAACCCTGTTTAACGATTTTATCCACGCTTTTCGTATGCAGGTGTTTTTTGTTATTTCTGGTTATTTTTCGTACATGTTGTTTTTACGTTATCCGTTAAAACGCTGGTGGAAAGTACGGGTAGAACGTGTGGGTATTCCCATGCTTACCGCAATCCCTTTGCTTACCTTGCCGCAATTTATCCTGTTGCAATATGTCAAAGAGAAAACAGAGAACTGGCCTACACTCTCTGCCTATGAAAAATATAATACGTTAGCGTGGGAACTCATTTCACATCTGTGGTTTTTACTGGTGCTGGTGATATTAACCACAGTCAGCATCGGGATTTTTACCTGGTTCCAAAAAAGGCAGGAAACAAGCAAGCCTCGTCCCGCCGCTATTTCACTGGCCAAACTTTCGCTTATTTTTTTCCTGCTGGGGATCGCTTACGCCGCTATCAGGCGCATTATTTTCATCGTATATCCAGCAATCCTCAGTGACGGCATGTTCAATTTTATTGTGATGCAAACGCTATTTTATGTGCCATTTTTTATTCTCGGCGCGTTGGCCTTCATTCACCCCGATCTGAAAGCGCGCTTCACCACGCCCTCACGCGGATGCACTTTAGGCGCTGCCGTTGCTTTTATCGCGTATCTGCTGAATCAACGTTATGGGAGCGGCGACGCCTGGATGTACGAAACCGAATCCGTGATTACGATGGTCATGGGGCTGTGGATGGTGAACGTAGTATTTTCACTCGGGCATCGCTTGTTAAACTTCCAGTCCGCGCGTGTCACCTATTTCGTGAATGCTTCGCTGTTTATCTATCTGGTGCATCATCCCTTAACGCTTTTCTTTGGCGCGTATATTACGCCGCATATCTCCTCCAACCTGATCGGGTTCTTGTGCGGGCTGATATTTGTTATGGGTATTGCGTTAATTCTGTATGAAATTCATTTACGCATCCCGCTTCTGAAATTTCTCTTTTCAGGTAAACCGCCGGTAAAACAAGAAAGCCGCGCCGCGATCGGGTAGTTTTCCGCGCGCGGGTTCACAGCAACCATTCCACAGGTAAAATTGCCGCCAACCGTACCAGAACTCGCTGCCAGAAACGCGTAGCGGGTTCTTTCTTTAACACCTTTTCCTCTTCTTGCTGACGATCGATCCAGTTAATTCGTCCCCAGCGATCCAGCCGCAGTTGCCAGGCCGCATCGCGTTGGCTCTGCGTAAAACGCTTATGAATAAGCGTCGCCAGCGTTTCACTTTCAATGACAAAGCCCATTTCGGTATTTAAAAGCGTTGAACGGGGATCAAAATTAAGCGACCCGATAAACACCTTACTACCATCAATACTGAACGTTTTAGCATGTAAGCTGGAACCTGAGTTCCCGGTGAGTCCGCGATCATGTACGGCGGTTTCATGTTCGCGGGTCGGTTTCAGTTCGTAGAGCTCCACGCCATAGCGCAGTAATTTCTTGCGCCAGCGCGCGTACCCTGCGTGAACGACCGCCACATCGTTGGCCGCCAGAGAGTTAGTTAAGATGGCGATCTTCACGCCTTTCCTGACCAGATTAAGCAACTGCGCCACGCCTGCGCGCGTAGGGACAAAGTAAGCGGAAATAATGTCGATACGCTCCGTCGGCGACCCCATCACGTCAAATAATCGCTGCGGAAGAAGCGAATGGCGCTGCGCCTTCCCCTCGCCTTTAGAAGGGTCATCGCTAAGCAAGCGTGTTTTTGCCCAAATCAGCGGCAACGTTCCGCGATCGAGATCCGCCATAAACTGGCTGGTTTCCAGCTTATGCAGATAACGGCGGGTGATCTCATCGTTATACCAGGATTCGGGAAGTTCGATACGCTGCGTCAGTTCCTGCTCAGAAAGGGATAATACTTGCTGCAATGTCGACACTGAACTACAGCGCCAGTAACGTTCAAAATCATTGGCGACATCATTGACCACCGGGCCAATGGCCATCACGTCCAGATCGGAAAATAGCGGCTCCTCGCCAGCGCCGAAATAGGCATCGCCGATGTTGCGCCCACCGACCAGCGTCACTACGCCGTCGGCAGTGTAACTTTTATTGTGCATCCGCCGATTCAGCCGCGCAAAATCCGTCAAATATCCCAGCGCGCGTAGCGTACGAAAAGAGAAAGGATTAAACAGACGAACTTCGATATTAGGATGGCTATCCAGCAAGCGCAACGTATCATCCAGACCAGGCGTATTGTTATCATCCAGCAGCAGACGAACATGAACGCCGCGCTTCGCCGCCGACAGCAGTACCGAAAAGAGCAGCCGCCCGGACATATCGTCTTCCCAAATATAATACTGCACATCCAGCGTCCGCGCCGCCATTTCGGTCAGGCGGTAGCGGGCGGCAAAAGCGTCCAGACTGTTATCCAGCGCCAGAATGCCGCACTCTCCGGGATGGCGCGCGCATAGCGGTTCAACGGCACGCTCCAGGCGTGTTTTATCAGGCAGGGTCGTCGCCTTGCTGAGTAAGTAAACTTGCGTAAAGCCGGGCAGTTTCTTCATCATAACAGACAAAGTATACCTGTTCAGGCAGAGCGTAACGGGTAATAAAATCTGAAACCGTCCTGACGGCGACTTCAGCGGCCTGGGCGCGTGGATAGCCATAAACGCCGGTACTGATTGCCGGAAAAGCGATGGAACGAAAGTGATTCGCCTCGGCAAGCAGCAAACAATTCCGGTATGCCTCTTCGAGTAGCTCAGCTTCCTGGTGTTTGCCGCCTCGCCAGACGGGCCCCACTGTGTGAATAACCGCCTTTGCCGAAAGCTTGCCAGCAGGCGTGATAACCGCATGTCCCGTCTGACATTCGCCCTGTTGCTGACGGATGAGTTTACAGGCGTCCAGCAATGCCGGCCCCGCCGCGCGATGAATCGCGCCGTCTACGCCGCCGCCGCCCATTAATGATGCGTTAGCGGCATTCACAATCGCATCGACGCTAAGTTGAGTGATATCACCCTGTATGACCCGAAGACGTGATGTCATAACCCCCCCCTTTGTCTCACCTTATCTGCAAAGTGTACAGCAGGGCTTTTAACAGAGTCGCTCTTTTTATATCTATGACACCGCCGTTAACGGTACTCAATATTCATCACCGCCAGGCTTTTTTGCGCATCGAGATAATGCAGCCGCACCGTCGCAATGGACTGAATATCCTGCGGTAATCCAGATGCCTGCCGAAGGTCAATCCGGTGCATTTGCTTTTTACCTTCGCGTAGGCAGGTTAAATCAATATTTTCGGCGTGAGTAGAAATATCGCACAGTGGCTCAACAATCGCGCCGCGAAAATGGATAACGCCGCCCTGTACCGTTTGTTGCCCTACCGCAGAATGGATAAAAAAAGCGCAGATACACAGGCCTATGGCAGGGATATTTTTCTTGATTACGGACATGTTAACTCCTCAATGATTAGTCATCCTCGAGGGTTCGGCGTTACCTTATAGCGACATGCCGAGACGATGAGACGCTTTTATCGCCTCTTTATACCCAGGTCAGCCAATCCATTTCCGCCACCATCAAAAACTACTGTGCAGAAGGCGGCCATTGTTGTGATAAATGCAGTGATTGTCCGTCCGAAACAGTAACAATAATTTTAACCGAGTCCTCTGAAGATATATTTACACTAAGACGAGACAACTCAATCGGTTGATTAGCAGGTAAAGATAGCGTTTGTTTTTGCTGTGTATGGCTTTGTCCCCCGACGCCGTCGCGCACAGAGAGAATTTGCACCTGACAGACGCAGGGTTCGTTTAATGTGACCTGAGGGATCACCGTGTAAATATCGCCTTGCTGAGTCGTGGTAAACGTAATCTGATTTGAAAGTGCGGCAAGGAGCAATAAAGTATGCATAATTTCCTCCCGAAAAAAAACAGGGCTTATGCCCTGTTTTTTTATTAGCGCAGACGCTAAATTAATACTGGTTAGCCGTGGCGTTGTTGCCAAAACCAACCTGACGCACCATTACGCTGGAATCAGATGCGGTCTGATTAACCAGCGCGGCGTTATTACCGCCGTATTGGCCGACAGTAATATCGGAGTTTTTAGCGTTCCACTGGTCGATGGTGGCATTATTTCTGAAACCATTCTGAGTCAGTTCAATAGTACTATTATCCGCACCCTGGCCTACATCGGCGCCGTTACCATAACCGCTCTGGGTAATGGTCGTTTCAGATTTACGGGCATCGCTTTGCAGAGCAAGCGCAGCGTTAGCGGAACCGTACTGATAAATGCTCAACGTTGAATCCGGGCCAGAACTATTGCCGCCGCCGTTATGATTACCGCCGCCGCCCCATTGTGGAACGACGCCAGCCAGAGCACTGCCAGAAACTACGATTGCTGCGAATGCTGCCACTTTTAAAAGTTTCATGGTAAAACCCCCATCGGATTGATTTAAAAGTCGTAACGGTATTAGCGTTGGGTGACGCGAATAGCCATATGCGACTGTTTCTGCACTACAACTGCTGTTTTCTGCGTACCGTACTGGGTAATATTGGCCTTATTTCCAGAACCTTTCTGGATAATAGCCGCACTATTACCGTAAGCGCTTTGCGATATACTGGCATCGTTGGCATTGCCCGTTTGCTCAATATACGCAAAGTTATAATTCCCTGCCTGGTCGACTTTCGCCCGGTTATTTCCTCCTTCTTGTGAAATAACGGACAATAGTTTTGATCCTTCCTGGCGTACTCTGGCACTATTATCCGTGCCGACTTGACCAATAATGGCCGCCTGATTAAATGAAGACTTGCTTAATTCATTTACCGCAAAATTATACTCTGAACGAGCCAGATCATAATTTGTCGCGGTTGCAATCCCAGGCGCACCCAGTATTGTCAACATCATAAATAACAATTTGTTTTTCATGCTGTCACCCTGGACCTGGTCGTACATAGCGAAAATTATCTATTACCTTGTTAGCGACATGCGTTTTTTGTTAACGCGTCGTTACGATGAAGAGTATGTCCGTGGAAACATTTTTAATAACTCACCCACGCGTGGTATTTTGTTATTTAAGCTCATACCAAAGTGCTAATAAAACGATAGCCATGTGATTTTTTATAATTGATTTTTGGCCACAGAAGATAGTGTATCGCGCACCTAAAAAATGAAGTGTTGGTGTGTGTTATGCCGCCATGGGGATGTTCTTATGCTTCCCATGGGGGGCTATACGCACAAGACGTGACACACTTCGTTTTTTTTGTCTTTGTGCTGTCCAGGTTAATGCCACGTCTCAAATTTTAAGAAAAAATAAAATCAAAACATGACATAAAATAATTAAAATGATTAAAAATCAATGAATTATTATAATTTGTATGATTTTTTAAATCTATGCAATAACAGCGAAATGTACAACTTTACTATCAAATCTAAACTTCAAAAAAACCCAAAAACAACATTTTAATATATATTTTTACATCTTGTTACAAGTTTAACACTTGCTTTAAGATTTGTAATGGCTAGATTGAAAACAGTTAAAAGTATTTTCGTAAATATTTTTCTCTTTCTGGATAATGGGCTATTTCAACCCACAGCAGTGCAACATCTGTCAGTACTTCTGGTGCCTTTATTTTATGGGGGCAGCTGTCAGATGTGCGATTAAAAAAAGTGGAGTTTCATCATGTTTAATGAAGTCCATAGTAGTCATGGTCACACACTATTGTTGATCACAAAGCCATCTCTGCAAGCTACGGCATTATTGCAACATTTAAAGCAATCGCTGGCCATAACCGGAAAACTGCATAATATTCAACGTTCTCTGGAAGATATCTCAGCCGGTTGCATTGTTTTAATGGATATGATGGAAGCGGATAAGAAGCTTATCCACTATTGGCAGGATAATTTAAGCCGCAAAAACAATAATATAAAAACATTATTGTTAAATACCCCTGACGATTATCCCTACCGTGAAATTGAAAACTGGCCTCATATTAACGGCGTGTTTTACGCCACTGAAGACCAGGAACACGTGGTCAGCGGATTACAGGGTATTCTGCGGGGCGAATGCTATTTTTCACAAAAATTAGCCAGTTACCTGATTACACACTCAGGAAATTACCGCTACAACAGCACCGAGTCCGCATTACTCACTCATCGCGAAAAAGAGATCCTCAATAAGTTACGTATTGGTGCCTCTAATAATGAAATCGCCAGGTCGCTATTTATCAGCGAGAATACGGTTAAGACACATCTTTATAATCTTTTCAAAAAGATAGCTGTCAAAAATCGCACCCAGGCAGTTTCATGGGCAAACGATAATCTCAGGCGGTAAGGCCATGAAACGCTATCTGACCTGGATTGTAGCAGCAGAGTTACTGTTCGCTACCGGAAACCTGCATGCCAATGAAGTTGAAGTCGAGGTTCCCGGATTGTTAACCGACCATACCGTCTCTTCGATAGGACATGAATTCTATCGTGCATTCAGCGACAAATGGGAAAGCGAATACACCGGCAATCTGACCATTAATGAAAGACCCAGTGCGCGTTGGGGAAGCTGGATCACCATAACGGTAAATCAGGACGTTATTTTCCAGACCTTTTTATTTCCAATGAAAAGAGACTTCGAGAAAACCGTCGTCTTCGCATTAGCGCAAACAGAGGAAGCATTAAATCGCCGACAAATAGATCAAACGCTATTAAGTACGAGTGATTTAGCGCGTGATGAATTCTAAAACATGATTTTTATCCGGAGGCTGTCATGCGTGTTAAACATGCAGTAGTGCTGCTCATGCTTTTTTCGCCATTAACCTGGGCTGGAAATATGACGTTCCAGTTCCGTAATCCTAACTTTGGTGGAAACCCCAATAACGGTTCCTTTTTATTGAATAGCGCCCAGGCGCAAAATTCATATAAAGACCCCGCTTATGATAACGATTTTGGTATCGAAACCCCCTCAGCGTTGGATAACTTTACACAGGCTATTCAATCGCAAATTCTGGGCGGCTTGTTGACCAATATTAATACCGGGAAACCAGGACGTATGGTGACCAACGATTTTATTATCGATATCGCTAATCGTGACGGACAGCTCCAGCTCAACGTCACGGACAGAAAAACGGGAAGAACCTCGACCATCGAAGTGTCAGGTTTACAAACTCAGTCAACCGATTTTTAAGCTACAGTCACTAAAGGATATAAATCATGCCGCGCTTACTTATTTTGGTTGCCGTTTTATTGTTGAGCGGATGCTTAACTGCCCCGCCGAAACAAGCTGCGAAACCGACATTAATGCCCCGCGCACAAAGTTACAAAGATTTGACGCGCTTACCTGCTCCCACCGGTAAGATCTTTGTTTCGGTATATAACATTCAGGATGAAACGGGCCAATTTAAACCTTACCCGGCAAGTAACTTTTCTACGGCTGTGCCGCAGAGCGCCACCGCTATGTTGGTCACTGCGCTGAAAGATTCGCGCTGGTTTATCCCGCTGGAACGACAAGGCTTACAGAATCTTTTGAATGAACGGAAAATTATTCGCGCAGCCCAGGAAAACGGCACCGTGGCGATGAATAACCGTATCCCGCTTCAGTCGCTGACGGCGGCAAATATTATGGTGGAAGGTTCTATTATTGGTTATGAAAGTAACGTCAAATCCGGCGGGGTCGGCGCAAGATATTTCGGTATTGGCGCCGATACGCAGTATCAGCTGGATCAGATTGCTGTCAACCTGCGCGTGGTTAACGTCAGTACGGGCGAGATCCTTTCTTCGGTGAACACCAGTAAAACTATCCTTTCCTATGAAGTACAGGCAGGCGTGTTCCGTTTTATTGATTACCAGCGCTTACTGGAAGGCGAAATCGGCTATACCTCGAACGAACCGGTGATGCTGTGTCTGATGTCAGCCATTGAAACCGGCGTTATCTTCCTCATTAATGATGGTATCGATCGTGGACTGTGGGATTTGCAGAATAAAGCGGACAGGCAAAATGATATTCTGGTGAAATACCGTGAGCTGTCAGTACCGCCAGAATCCTGATGAATACGACAAAGCGTGGGGAAGACCCCACGCTTTTTTTATTTTGTGACCGCCGTATTCGCTGAATGTTGCTCGCGGCGTGATGCCAGCCATAGCCCACTATTTTTCATGGCATAGCCAAAGATTAGCCCCAGCGCCAGCGACGGTAATACCAACCGCCAGTCACCCTGCCCTGCAAATGTCGCGCAGGCGCCGATAAATGTTCCCGGAACAAAAGAAAGCAATAGCTGCTTTGCCTGGATACACATCAGGAATGCCACGATCCCCGTCAACACGTAACTGACAATTTCCAGATGCGGCGCCAGCGCGCTACCGTGAATAATGACCAGCGCCCACACCATACCGCTTAACAGCGTACAGGCGGAAATCAACAATCCCTTAAAGCCGCCCTGCGGACAGGCGAAATAAGCCGTACAGCCTAAAAAACCGGCCCAGCTTAGTAACCCCAGGGAGACGGCCACCCATCCCCATATTCCAGAAAGGATGCCCGTCGTGATAGCAATAGAAAGAAGTATGTTCATGGCGCGCATCATAACAGAAAAGCGGCACATTAATGAGATCACGCACACATTTTATGCAATGATGTAAAACCAGTTGCAGTTAAAAGTGATTTACATCACATTATTCTTCGTCTTCTTCCTGAAGTTCATCCCACATGGCCCCTATCGCATCACGCGTTAGCGGCGCCAGAGTGCGCCAGAATGGCGTAACGGCATGGGCTTCAACTTTACCGAGGAAGGTATTGCACCAGGGAAGCAGATAATCGGCAAATAAGGTTTCCAGCGCTTCACTTTCATCTTCGGCAGACTGATCTTCCAGCCAGGAGGCCGCGAGCAATAAAGTGCCAATGTGATCGGCAGGCGTATCGGCCAGCGGCATCCCTCGCGACGTTAAAAAAGCGCGCACCTCAGACTCTTCCGCGCCTTCGACCCACGCACTGCGGTATGGCGCTACCGCGCACTCTTCCCCAACAAATAACGCATTGTAATCAGTGGAAATCTGCGTGATATCGCAGCTTTTCTGTAAACGCGCCAGCATGTCATCCTGCTCCAGCGGCCAGTTTGCCGCCAGTTTACCTTCACGGATTAACGTAAACAGCGGAACCAGTAAAGGATCTTGCGGTTGGCGGTAAAACAACGATCCCAGCACACGGCACAGGATTGAAAACTCATTCATTGATATCTTCCCATAAATAACGATTAAAGTTCGGCAAATTCCGGTACAGGCGCCATACCGCGTGATTCGAGAAAGGCCAGTAAGCGCTGCGGCGAGACGTTCAGGATTCGATCTTCCGGAAAATTCACCGCATCCAGAATTTTCCGGCATTCGGTGAAATCGCCAAGCGTAAAGGCCGTATGGGAATCAGATCCTAACGCTACCCAGCCTCCTGCATCGCGTACGGCGGCAGCGACCGCGCGGCAATTATCTTCGCTTCCTTTACGCGAATGCAGAAAAGAAGAGTTGTTGATTTCCAGCGCTACATGGTGTTTCGCCGCCGCCTGCGCGATGGCTTTAACCTCCACTGGATACTTTGGATTTCCGGGGTGACTAATTATATGCACCTTGCCGCTGGCGATGGTCGCGATCATCGCCTGGGTATTGGTTTCTTTATCATGCGGCGCAAAAACGGGCTCATGAAAGCCTGCGATAATCAGATCCAGCGAGTCGAACATCTTTCCGGAACAATCAATTTCACCGTTAATGTTCTTGATATTCGCCTCAATGCCACGCAGTATCCCCACGCCGTCAACCAGACGCGGCCAGATGCGCATGTTAATAAAATGCCAGTGATGCGGCGCATCTTCCATGTCCGGACCATGATCGGTAATCGCAAAAAGTTTAATGCCTTTGCGTTTGGCTTCCGCGATATAATCGCTCAGAGTACTGTAGGCATGAGTGCTGGCGACGGTATGCATATGCAGGTCAACGGGATACATTGCTCTCTCCTGTAGTCATTTCCGACAAGGATAGCAGGTATCGCCAGCGTTTTTTAGCGAAACCCGGCCCGCGCCGGGTTGATGTCAATATCCTCTCGCCCGATCCACCTGCCCCGTCACCGGCTCTCCCTTCTCCAGTTGGGTAATGGTGCGGCTAATATAATCGATGGCTTCCGCCGGACGGGTGACTGCCGCAATGTGCGGCGTCATGGCGACTCGCGGATGGCGCCATAATGGACTTTCCTGCGGTAACGGTTCCTGGCTAAAGACATCCAACATCGCGCCTTTTAGCTTACCGCTATCAAGCGCAGCCAGCAGATCCGCCTCCTGAACATGCACGCCGCGCGCGAGATTCAACACGTAAGCGCCATCCGGCAATTGATCCAACAATTCGCTATTAATAATTCCTACCGTTTGGGCCGTATTCGGCAGCAGATTAATCAGCACCCGCGTCTGGTTCAGGAAAGCGCGCAGCTCTTCACGCCCAACATAACTTTCCACGCCAGGCCAGGATTTGCGGCTACGACTCCAGCAACGTAACGGGAACCCCCACGCCTGTAGACTTTCTGCCACTTTTGCGCCCAGTACCCCTGCGCCCATGATACCGACGCTAAACTCTTCGCGGGTATATTCCGGCAACGGTTTCCATAGCGCCTGATTTTTCAGCGCCTGATAATCATCGAAACGACGGAACCAGTGTAATACTTGACTGACGGCATACTCCTGCATTTGCAGGCCCATTCCGGTATCTTCCAGACGGAATAGAGGAATGGAGGCGTCCAGCATTTCCGGATGCGCATTTAATTTACTCAGAATTGCATCCACCCCCGCGCCCAGCGCAAAGACGGCTTTTAAGCGTCTTCCGGCCAGCATTTCAACCGGGGGCTGCCATACAAGCGCATAGTCTGCGGGGTTGTTATCACCGACCTTCCATTCACGAACGCGCGCATGTGGGAGAGCCTTCTCCAGCGCATTTACCCACCAGGCGGCGTTAAATGTCGGGTGATAAAAAATTATCTCCATGTTATCTCCTGAGCAGTATTGTGCGGAATGTGATTGCGCCTGTTATCAGCGTTTTCAACGGGATGTGCAGCATAGCAAATTTCCCGGCGCGGGCAAAAAAAGCAGTTTTCGCTTATTAAAGCCACAGATTGGTGGAAGTTTGTATAAACGCGCTTTTTTTTGAAAAAAGTTGATTGACGTAGAATGGATATTTCCCTACATTAGCGCCCGTTCCAGTAATGCTGGAGCGACAATATGGTGAGGTGTCCGAGTGGCTGAAGGAGCACGCCTGGAAAGTGTGTATACGGCAACGTATCGGGGGTTCGAATCCCCCCCTCACCGCCATATTTAAGTTGAGAGCCTGTACAGAAGTACGGGCTTTTTGCTTATATGTATCCCCCAAACCAAGGGGGGATGAGAACCACCGACCGGGGTTCGACAACTGGCGCAGCCAGTTGGACAGACGACGAGCTTGCGAGGAGACTGCCCGAAGGGCGAGCGCAGCGAGTCAATCCCCCCTCACCGCCATATTTAAGTTGAGAGCCTGTACAGAAGTACGGGCTTTTTGCTTATATGTGACCCGTCCATTGCCGGATGGCGGCACAGTTCACAGGCGCCTTATCCGGTCTACATAAGCGCAGCGCCACCGGGTAATAACACCACCATCCGGCTTTCAATTTTAGCCAAGAATTTCAGTGAGTTTTACTTTGCGCCCCTCGTTTGAGGAAAGCGTCGCAGCATCAGCGGTAGCAATGGCATTTGTCGCCGCTTCTCCCGTTAGCAATTTAGCAAACTCCTCGCCTGGCTCCAGACCGTTTATCACATCATGCAAGTACTGCATCTCCAGTTTCATAATTGATGAGAGCCACATCGGCGTACGTTTACCGGGTTTACCATAAGCGATTGCGCCATCCATCTCGCTGGATATGTTACCGTTGCGACGATCATCATCCTCCGCCTGGCTTTCATGCACAAGAAAGTGTGTTTTTTTGCCCGCTTTTATTAGATAACCCGCCGTGTCTTGCATATCAATGAGAATTGCACCTGTCGTGCCCTCAATTAATACATAGTGCTCAGGGTAGTGGAACGATGATCCCCACTGAAGTGTCGCGAAACGACCGCTTTCAAACTCAAGGGTGATTAGGACAACATCATCTTCATCACCAAATTTTTCACCTTTGTGCGCAACATTCCCCGCCGCCATTGAAACCAGGGATGGGGTTTCATCCATGATGAACAGTGTACAATCTAGCTCGTGAATGTGATGGTACAGATGCCCACCTGACTTTGCGCGAATCTTCTTCCATGAGATCTCATCCTGCACGTCTTCAAAACCATTACGTTTAGTGTGAACTTGTGTAACTTCACCAATTTCACCAGCTTTGATTAGCGCTTTAGCGTGGCGAACCCCGTGAAAAAAGTTCATAACGTGACCCGCCATAAAGGTAACACCAGCTTCTTTGCAGGCATCAACCATATCCTTACAATCCTGGTAATTTAAGGCGATAGGTTTTTCACAAAACACGTGTTTACCCGCTTTAGCCGCCGCAATGACTGGCGCTTTATGTAAGTAATTTGGTGAAGCAATAATTACGCAATCCACATCAGGATGGGTACAAAGCGCCTCCATCGTTGCAGTGGCGACACAGTTCAACTCTTTCGCTATCGGAGCCGCATTTACCGGATCGTAAATCGCAGTGATTTTCGCCCCTTCAACCTTAGACATAAATCGCGCCAGTTCAGCGCCAAAATAACCTGTACCTACAACACCGTATTTCGTCATCATTTATCCTCTATTAAAATTCTTTTGTTGATTGAAAACTTTCACGACGTGCTTTTAGTCTATCCGGAATGGATAGGCCAATAATGAGTAGAATTGTTGCGGTCCAGAAAGCAACAATGAACGTTAGCGCAGCGCCTAGCCCCATTGTTATTCCAAGCCAGGTCGCCGCCATTGAATTGAATGTGCCTGATGTCGCAGCAAGATTATAAATCAGCCCGGTACCCAAACCACGAACCTCAAGAGGAAAGTAGTCGTAGAGAAATTTGGGAACTAACCCGCCAACACCTACGTTAGTCGCCATTAAACCGAATAAACATGCGCCCAGCAGTAAATAATTATCTTGCGGAATTCTGAATAACGGGAAAATGAATAAAAAGGACATGAGAAGACCAATGCTGAACGTTTTCTTCAAACCAATTCTATCTGCGCACAGACCCCAAACGATATTTCCCAATACAGTGCCGAATGCCGCCGCCGTCATTAAATTAGAGACCACGCCCGTATCAAAGCCCTCTCCCGCCAAATATGTAGGCAGTAGACCAAAGATCGGCCAGTTTGCGCCGAAAATAGAGAACAGAACAATAAATACACATAATGTCAGTGGAAATTGAGCTCGATTAAATAGCCCTTTCATTGACAAAGAGAAAACTGACCAGGCACTTTGTGAATGCTTTCCGGGACCACTGAGTTTGGCTTCTTCCCACTCTTTAGATTCAGGAGCCCTGGCCCGGATGTAGATTACTAAAAGAACGGGTAGCAAACCGACAAAAAAAGCAGCACGCCAACCATACGCTTCGGCAAATGACGGCATAAAATAGGCTGCTATGATGTTACCAATACCGAAACCAGAAACCAGAAATGCGCTCGCTTTAGATTTTAAATGCTTTGGCCAACTTTCCACGGCATAAGTAGAAGCGCAAGCATACTCCCCCGCCATCCCCATACCGACAATGAAGCGACTAAGCGTCAGCATAATTACACCGGAAGCCAGGCCACTTAACCCTGTACCTACAGAATAGGCAACTATCGACCACATCATTAACGGCTTACGGCCAAATTTGTCTGCCAGCAGACCAAATAGCGCCCCGCCAAATGGTCGCCCAATAAAGGCCGCTGTGGCAAGGAATGCGCCCTCCATATCTGTCAATCCTAAGTCAGCCTTGATCAGATACATAATGTAGAAAATCAGCATAAAGTCGAAGCCATCAAAAACGTAACCCAGCCATGCTGAAAATAAAGCATTTTTTTGTGGACGAGTTATCTCGCTATACCACGGGAAGAATTTTGCTATCACAATAAAACCCTTATTTGCTGTTACCGTCTGAAATGCTTACGGAATTAATTTTTAAGTTATATCAATTGCCGAATAAGACACAATCAACCGGTACTTTCCGACAACCGCCTGAGATCGTAGCTATGTAAGACGTATATTCATTGTTTATCATCCTTATTCGTAGCTACGTTAAGGACGTGAATACTCAAGACAAAGTCTAACGTTCTGTAACGTAGCCACGGGCTATAAGATTATCGATATGAATACTAAGCAAAGATTAGTACAGTAACTCTTTAACCTTTCTCAAAAGTGGTATTGTAATCCAACGCGATAACGGGTCTGTCTCTCATCGGTATTATTTCTCACCGCTACATTTCCGACCTCAACGTATGGTGTAAATGACTTATTCAGTTTCCAGGCTAAAGCCACATTATGTTCATAGTTTGTTTTTTTGTTATCAAATTTAATTTGATCGCTATCCATCCAGGTAAAGTTATATTCTAATTTCAACTCATCAAAAACATAACCTATATAAGTATCAAATCTATTCGTTTTCTCATCATCACTATAGTTAGCTGTCTTCCTTGCATAGTCATAACGGTAACGACCAGCCATATAAACACCAGAATCAAAATTATATTGCCCCCTTAAATAAGGCTTATAAATTGAAGTGTCTGGACCGCTTTCAAATATAAATCCAGGCTGCAAAACAAAATTGTCCGTAACTTTATAATTATAGCTTACGCCCAGTTCTATAGCGTTTGCGACGAGATCGCTTAAATGCTTATCCTGCTCACCATCTACTCCTCCCGATTTAACGCTGGCATCGACATAAAAACCAATGCCGTTAGGAAGCTTTTCAATTATAGCAATACGGTCTTTATTAATTCTGGTTCTATCAGCATATTCATGCCGATAATCAAGGGTTGCCGCTTGTAGATATGATGAAAATGCTATAAACGAAACCATACCCAGAAGATATTTGTTGATTTTCATAAAATACTCCGCTCATCAATTAACTTTATTTTTGTATTTAAAAAATTATTTTATTAATAAATTACCATCACGCATGGTAAAGGAGGTTACAGACGAAACAGGTTTCCCTTTAGCATTTTCACCACCAATAAGGAAAACTTCATCACCATAACTTACTGATACACCATAGCCGAGAGGTTGTTTCATTTTACCCATATATTGCCAATGGCCATTAACCAAACCATAGACTTCATCTCGCCATTTTTTATTTATTCCTTCGTGGGAATAAAACTTTCCATTGGTATAATTTTGTTTTGCTCCCGGAAAATTCGCGCCACCACCGACAAGCAGGACACCGTGACTATAGCCCGAAAATGCTCCGGCCAACCCTTCTTGCTGTTGTTCTCCAGGCGATGGCGGTAACTGGCTGTTCTTCAACCATGTTAGCTTATCGTTATCCCACATGGCGCGGTAAATCACATCGGTACGTAAACCCGGTTTGAGCTCACCATTAATCAGCATCAGGAAATTATTTTCCATTACCGATGACGATCCTGCCGTCCCCGCGCCTGGCAGCTCACCGGCATTCTTCCATGTGTTCTCTTTAGCATTGTAGATAAATACGATTTTATTAAAAAAATAATCTTTGGCAGGTTTATTAAAATAATTATAGATGACTTTATTTTTTTCACTTTCATCCGCAGCCGCTATATCAATAAAATACTTATCAAAGATATGCTCATTAACCCCTCCGGTAATAAGTACCATCGTTTCGTTTAATTTTACTCCCGTATGCCCTGTTAATCCAACTGGAGATATAGCGTCAACTTTTTGCCATGTATTTTTCACCGGTGAGTATTTGTACACATCGCTATAAACCTGCAACGGTGATTCACTGTTTTTTTTCCCTACGCCACCAAAAACATAAAGCTCATCATTTAAAAATACCGACACGGATTGCTCACGAGCTCCACCAGGAAACGACTTTATACGCTCCCAGTCTTTATGTTGCTTTTTAAGATCAATTTTATACCAGGATGTCCCTGCGGTACCTAAGCCGACATAAATCACGCCATTATTATCAATAGCGCCAGTACCATTTTTCAGTGGTTCTGGTATATCAGGAAGCGTCGTTGCATATCCTGATGTGGTGATAGCGACTGATAAACATAGCGCCATTAGCGTCATCATTTTCTTAAAATTTTTCATCTGCATCCCCATGCGAAGAAATACAATTGGAGTAAAGCTTCATCATTAGTGATCTTATGGTGCACAATTTCAACAATGATAATGACAAAATGTGACCAAGCGCTAAAAATAATTACATGGGGTTATCATGTGCGAGGTAAAAGCACACCATGGTGATGTTAGAAGTGATTATGGGTGACCTGTTATGGTCAAACTCATTAGTGATAGCATTCGAATAAATACAACAAGAATTATGTGATGCATTTCATACTGGCTATCCCGTGGCGTATAAGCTCCTTCTGAGCATTTTATCTTTATGCCGGAAACAGTTAATAAAATACAGCATGCTGCCGTCAGAGTGAATTGTATTTGTCTTGTAGCTTCAGGTTATAGCCTCAAATCCGCTGGCGCAGTAATTGAATAACAAACATACCTTATGACTGTGTTCACATTTTTCTATCTTTTTGCTTGATGCAGCAACGCTCCACAACATAACATAAAACGGAGCAAAACTTCAAAATATATAAGGCGGAACTGGATGTCACTATTAGCCAGGCTGGAACAAAGTGTACACGAAAACGGTGGGCTGATTGTCTCATGCCAACCGGTACCAGGCAGCCCTATGGATAAACCTGAAATTGTGGCTGCAATGGCACAGGCAGCGGCTTCGGCGGGTGCGGTCGCTGTGCGCATTGAAGGCATTGAGAATCTGCGGACTGTTCGTCCCCATCTTTCTGTTCCTATTATTGGGATAATTAAACGTGACCTTACAGGGTCGCCAGTCCGTATCACTCCCTATTTACAGGATGTTGACGCCCTGGCGCAGGCAGGTGCCGATATTATCGCTTTTGATGCCTCATTCCGCTCTCGCCCGGTTGATATTGATAGTTTACTGACACGTATTCGCCTGCATGGATTACTGGCGATGGCAGACTGTTCAACCGTGAATGAAGGCATAAGTTGCCATCAGAAAGGAATCGAATTCATTGGTACAACACTGTCTGGCTATACCGGCCCCATCACGCCGGTTGAGCCAGATTTGGCAATGGTGACACAACTGAGCCATGCAGGTTGTCGTGTTATTGCCGAGGGGCGCTATAACACGCCTGCACTGGCGGCCAATGCTATTGAGCATGGTGCCTGGGCAGTTACCGTTGGTTCCGCTATCACCCGTATCGAGCATATCTGTCAGTGGTTCAGTCACGCAGTAAAACGCTGAACAGGAAAAGAAAATGAACACGCTTACTATTGATATGTATGTCTCAGAGAATAATCCGACGTTAATAATGCTATCGGCAAATACGATACCCAGGCCTGAAGCCTGTTTGAACGCAATATCGGATAGCTGCTATTTCAGGTATCCGGCAGGACATACGTCTTGGCATCAGGAGCATAAATGCTCTGCCTTTTACATCTCATGATTAGCGTCATTGAGATTAACAAAAACTATTACTTGATCTGAATATCGTATCGTCTGAATGATGGGAAGATAAAAATACACAGACGATGACCGCAACTCTACTCAAAACCATAAGCAGGAAAGAACTATGATTACACATTCTTTCGGCATCGTTAATTATCTTGTATTATTTGGCTACCTCCTGGCCATGATGTTAGTCGGTGTCTATTTTTCCAGACGGCAAAAAACAGCAGACGATTATTTTCGCGGTGGTGGCCGGGTTCCTGGTTGGGCGGCTGGGGTCAGTGTATTTGCTACTACGTTAAGCTCAATTACATTTATGTCAATTCCTGCCAAAGCGTTTACTTCCGACTGGACGTTTATCATTGGTCAGTATCTGGCTATCGCAATTTTACCGCTGGTTTTTTATTTCTATATTCCGTTTTTTCGGAAATTGAAAGTCACATCAGCCTATGAATATCTCGAAGCACGGTTCGATGTGCGCTGCCGTCTATTCGCCAGCATGTCATTTATGTTGTTTCATATCGGACGTATCGCCATTATCACTTTCCTCACCGTGCTGGCCTTGCGCCCCTTCATCGCTATAGACCCGGTGATTTTGGTACTGTTGATTAGCGTGATGTGTATCATTTATACCTGGATGGGGGGAATTGAAGGAGTAATATGGACTGATGTTATTCAAGGCCTCTTACTTTCTGGCAGCGCGATACTGATTTTTATAGTGATATGTCTCAAAGTCCAGGGCGGCATTGGTGAAATTTTTACGGTGACGCAGCAGGCGGATAAATTCTTTCCGGCTACGCAGTTCCACTGGAGCTGGACGGAAAGCACAGTACCTGTATTGATGATTGGTTTTCTGTTTGCCAATATTCAGCAATTTACTGCCAGTCAGGATGTGGTCCAACGCTATATCGTGACTGACTCCATAGAGGAAACGAAGAAAACATTACTTACAAATGCCAAACTGGTTGCTGTGATCCCTGTTTTCTTTTTTGCTATCGGCTCGGCATTGTTTGTCTACTATCAGCAACATCCACAATTATTACCGGCGGGATTCAACACTGGCGGCATTTTACCCTTATTCGTGGTCACCGAAATGCCAGTCGGCATTGCAGGGTTGATAATCGCCGCTATTTTCGCTGCTGCGCAGTCCAGTATCTCCAGCAGCTTAAACAGCATTTCCAGTTGTTTTAATTCCGATATCTATCAGCGTTTGAGTCATAAAAAAAGAACGCCTGAAAACCGTATGAAAATAGCTAAGTTAGTTATTCTGGTCGCGGGCCTGATAAGTAGCGCGGCCTCGGTATGGCTGGTCATGGCCGATGAATCAGAAATCTGGGATGCATTTAATAGTCTGATAGGTCTGATGGGAGGGCCAATGACCGGTCTGTTCATGCTGGGCATTTTCTTTAAACGAGCAAATGCCGGGAGTGCGGTTTTAGGAATTATTATCAGCGTCATTACCGTGCTGGGCGCACGCTATGCCACTGACCTTAACTTCTTCTTTTATGGGGTCATTGGCTCGCTAAGCGTGGTGATCAGCGGCGTTATTTTCGCCCCGTTATTTGCCCCGGCACCGCCATTGACGCTGGATGAAAAACCTGAACCAAAGGTGACATTATGATTTCATGATACCACGCTATACCGACACAGCACACGGTGACGCCAACGCGCGGGGCGACAATACCGGGCCAGATATAAACCATCCGTCAGATGGCGCGCTATAAACACCGTAAGAGCAAACAGATTACTCTCCAGTGATGTTCTGTCATAAGTTGGCAACGCGATGTAAATATTCCCCCTCCTTTACTTACATCGCGCTTTTTTTCATGCCGCAGACTTGATAGGCTCTGCTCTGTTCGATATTGCAGGCTTTGTGCCGCAATCAGCCCTCAAGAGCAGGAACTATATGGAGCCTCAACCCCCACGTCTTAAACCCGGAAAAATCCTTGACACTCTGGGTGCTATGCAAAAAAGCCTGACACGTGCCTCCCAGCGTATTGCGCAATATATTTTAGCCTTCCCCAGACAGGTGACACAGTCATCTATTGCCGATTTGTCGCGCGACACACAGGCCGGAGAAGCCACGGTTATTCGCTTTTGTCGCACCCTGGGCTATAAAGGTTTTCAGGATTTTAAAATGGACCTGGCCATTGAACTTGCCACTACCGAGTCTGATGACAGTAGTCCTCTACTGGATGCCGAAGTTAGCGAATCCGACGATGCCCACGCCATTGGTTTAAAATTGCAGAACACCATTAGTAATGTATTATCTGAAACGCTAAATCTGCTTGATATGCAACAGGTTCTCGGTGTCGTGGACGCCCTACGTCACTGTCACTCAGTTTATATCTTTGGTGTGGGCTCATCGGGGATCACGGCGCTGGATATGAAACACAAGCTAATGCGTATTGGTTTACGGGGCGATGCGGTAAGCAATAACCATTTTATGTACATGCAGGCTACGCTATTAAAAGCAGGCGATGTCGCGATGGGTGTCAGTCACTCGGGCACATCGCCAGAAACAGTGCATTCACTCCGATTGGCCCGACAGGCTGGCGCCACCACAGTCGCCATTACCCATAATCTGGGTTCTCCATTATGTGAAGAGGCCGATTTTTGCCTGATCAATGGTAATCGGCAAGGAATGTTGCAGGGTGACTCGATCGGTACGAAAGCCGCGCAGCTTTTCGTCTTTGACCTGCTCTATACCCTTCTTGTACAGTCCTCGCCGGAACAGGCCCGAGAAAGCAAATTACGGACAATGAATGCCCTGGACATGACAAAATAATTCCCTTCACGTACAGGCGTCATTTTCCTTTTTTGTCCATGAGTCTGCTGGACGCTTTATAGACAACAAAGCCCGGTCTCCCGGGCTCTGAAAGTCAATGCTATATTAGCTGTATGCGTGAAGCGTTCGCTGACAAAGCGCCGAGCGCACGCAGTCGTCTTTGTTGAAATGCACAATCCCTACCATTTCATCTTCTTCAAAGCGTTCCAACGCATCGCTCAACCCGGAACGCACGCCGCGCGGCAGGTCGCATTGCGTAATATCGCCATTGACAATGACCGTGACATTTTCGCCTAGTCGCGTCAAAAACATTTTCATTTGCGCCGCAGTCACATTTTGCGCCTCGTCGAGGATCACGACCGCATTTTCAAAAGTACGCCCACGCATATAGGCGAACGGGGCAATTTCTACCTTACCGATTTCCGGGCGCAAACAATATTGCATA
This sequence comes from Salmonella sp. A29-2, assembly GCF_020150755.1. NCBI lineage: Bacteria > Pseudomonadati > Pseudomonadota > Gammaproteobacteria > Enterobacterales > Enterobacteriaceae > Salmonella > Salmonella sp. A29-2. Next base: position 2,821,079 of record NZ_CP083731.1, read on the forward strand.
AAGGACGCGCCCAACCGTTTAAGCAGGACATCGTAGACGGGCCGAAAATAAGGCGCGAATTTTTCAGCGATATCACCGGGCAAAAAACCAAGATCTTCATCAGCCTGCAATACCGGACGCGTCACAATGATCCTCTCGACGTCCTTATGAATCAATGCTTCTGCCGCCTTTGCCGCACTGATCCATGTTTTTCCGCAGCCGGCTTCGCCGGTCGCAAAAATAAGCTGTTTACTGTCGATAGCGTTCAGATAATGCGCCTGTGCTTCATTTCGCGCCTTAACAGGAGAGGTATCGCGACTATCGCGCGCCATGCCAATGGCTTCTACTCCGCCCATCTGTACCAGTGACGTGACCGATTCTTCTTCACGTTGCTTATGACTACGCGAATCTCGTCTCAACACACGCTTTGCTTCACGACGAGCTTTGATCACTGCTTTTTGTCTTCCCATGGATAGCACCTTGAGTTGTAGGTATACATCACCCGCGTTCTCTTGAACGCGATTATGCGCACACACATCTGAGGGTTGGCTTCCTTGTAAGCCTTAGCTTGCTTTTTGAAACGACGCCACACACGGCTACGCGCACCACATATGACGTCATGGGTATGGACAGTAAGAGAAATGATGAGAGCTTTTAAGGTGACAAGACCACCACCGGAGAGAGAATGTCCGTACAGGGTGTTGTAACTACTGTAAACAATGTGTCCTGGTGCGGACATTACCATTCGCGATCTCCATAGTGAGTGACCATCACTGCCGGGGAACTACCGCTATTACTACTAAGTACAACACAAAACACCAATAATGCAACAATATATTCACCAAGTATTAACCAAACATTATTGCCTCATTGTCAGTCTCTTACAGAAAGATTACACGATTATTTCATCGGCAGGAGACTAAAAAAGATAATCATTAGCTACTGCGGGAATTAATGGTGAAACTACCCATAAGTCATTGAATATTCAACATATAAAAGGTTAAAATGGAGTAATTAACGTATCCTCTCTCCCATCACTAAAACGGCATTATTTATGCAAAATTTTGTGCGGCATACTTACGCGAGTAACGCTGACTCGTTTTAATTTTTGTCATTACCCTATTGCGTCAAGGCTATTGGTACCATTAACAGGCGATTTCATATATGGCCAGTTAGTGATTACTAGAGACGTATTACGCCCGCGTTAACGGCGCTCAAGGGCTAAAAATAGTTTGAGAGTGCGTCCTCATTTACCTGAACATCTTCAGTCAATCGGTCCGGGACTTATCAGAGGACCAGGCAGGCGTATAACGCCGCCTGGTAAAATATGTCCGATGGCAATAATGCTATCGGACATGTCGGTTATTCCGCCTGTAGCTTCGACGGCGGCGCGGAATGATAATGCGCGTCCGCTTTTGCAAAGCGTTCCTGCATCGCTGCTGTCGGCGCTTTGCCAAGCAGGCTAAAGATTACGATCCCCAGGCTGCCGAAAATGAAGCCAGGGATGATCTCATACAGATCCAGCCAACCATATTGTTTCCAGACGATAACCGTCACCGCGCCAATAATCATTCCCGCCAGCGCGCCGTTACGTGTCATACGCGACCACATCACAGAAAACAGGACAACAGGTCCAAATGCCGCGCCGAATCCAGCCCAGGCGTAGCTCACCAGCCCCAGCACACGGTTATCGGGGTTCGCCGCCAGCGCAATGGCGATCAGCGCTACCACCAGCACCATCACTCGCCCTACCCATACCAACTCTTGCTGGCTGGCGCTTTTACGCAGAAAAGCCTTATATAAATCTTCTGTAATCGCGCTGGAGCATACCAGCAACTGACAGCTCAACGTCGACATCACCGCCGCCAGGATAGCAGACAGCAGAACACCGGCAATCCACGGGTTAAACAGGATCTGCGCCAGTTCAATAAATACGCGTTCTGAGTTTTGGTTCACCGCCCCGGCCAGCGCGGGGTTATTGTTAAAGTACGCAATGCCAAAGAAGCCCACCGCCACCGCGCCCGCCAGACACAGAATCATCCAGGTCATACTGATACGACGCGCATGAACAATACTGTGATGGGAATCCGCCGCCATAAAGCGCGCCAGGATATGCGGCTGACCGAAGTAACCCAGTCCCCAGCCCATCAGAGAAATAATAGCGACAAAATTCAGCCCCTTGAGCATGTCGACATTCTCGATGCTCTTTTGCTTGATCACCTCCAGCGACTCGCTAAAACCGCCTACGCCGACAATAACCATCACCGGCGTCAGGATTAACGCAAAAATCATCAGGCTGGCCTGAACGGTATCCGTCCAGCTAACGGCAAGAAACCCGCCGATAAAGGTATAAATAATGGTTGCCGCGGCCCCCGCCCACAGTGCGGTTTCATAGCTCATACCGAAGGTGCTTTCGAACAGTCGTGCCCCAGCGACAATACCTGATGCGCAATAGATAGTGAAAAACAGCAGAATGACCAGCGCGGAAATAATACGCAGGACTCGGCTCTTATCCTCAAACCGACCGGTAAAATAGTCCGGCAGCGTGAGCGCGTTATTGTTAAATTCGGTATGCACGCGCAGGCGCCCGGCCACCAGCTTCCAGTTAATCCATGCGCCTAACGTCAGGCCAATGGCGATCCAGCTTTCAGAGATCCCCGACAGAAAGATAGCGCCAGGCAGCCCCATTAACAGCCAGCCGCTCATATCCGACGCGCCGGCTGATAAAGCCGTAACAAACGGCCCCAGGCTGCGACCGCCAAGAATATAGTCATCAAAGTTTTTGGTTGAGCGCCAGGCGATAAACCCAATCAATATCATGCCAAAAATATAGACACAGAATGTCACCAACATCGGTGTGCTAATAGCCATCAAGGTTCTCCAAATTTATTTATTGGCACTACCGTAGCGTGCCGTTTTGTACCCTGCCGGAACGTGGCAAGGGTGTTATGTTTACCAGGGCGACCGTATCCTGCCGGAAGCGGTGGTTATTCACAATCGATTTAACACACCATTTACATCAAATTTGATTGCAGAGGGATACTATTTTTCTCCAGGTTGCACTCTCTCACATTTTTTGCGGTTGCACCTTTTAAAAGTGTTAACTACCGCAGAGAAAATAAATCCAGATGGTTTTCCCCGTCAGACTCCCCCTTTCTTTTTTTAACAATTTATTCATTTTTAAGCTTGCAACGCAGGTCACATTTAACGCGGTTGCACAAAGTTGCAACATAGTGGATATTTTCCACTAACTATTGGTTAGCAGATAGAGCGAATAACAGGAGTAGAGGGTATGGGAACCACCACGATGGGGGTTAAGCTGGACGACGCCACGCGCGAACGGATCAAAATGGCCGCGTCGCGTATCGATCGCACGCCGCACTGGTTAATAAAACAGGCAATCTTTAGCTATCTGGACAAGCTGGAAAATAGCGATACGCTACCGGAGCTACCTGCGCTGTTTGCCGGCGCGGCAAATGAAAGCGAGGAGCCGGTCGCGCCGCAGGATGAGCCGCATCAGCCCTTTCTGGAGTTTGCCGAACAGATTCTTCCCCAATCCGTCTCTCGCGCCGCCATCACTGCCGCCTGGCGCCGCCCGGAAACCGATGCGGTGTCAATGCTAGTGGAACAGGCGCGCCTGTCGCCGCCTGTCGCTGAGCAGGCGCATAAACTGGCGTATCAACTGGCGGAGAAATTGCGCAATCAAAAATCCGCCAGCGGTCGCGCGGGTATGGTGCAAGGCCTGTTGCAGGAGTTTTCCCTCTCTTCGCAAGAAGGCGTAGCGCTGATGTGTCTGGCGGAAGCGCTGCTGCGTATTCCCGACAAAGCTACGCGCGATGCGTTAATTCGCGACAAAATCAGTAATGGCAACTGGCAGTCGCATATTGGCCGTAGCCCGTCGCTGTTTGTAAACGCCGCCACCTGGGGGCTGCTCTTTACCGGCCGACTGGTCTCAACACATAACGAAGCCAATCTTTCACGCTCGCTGAACCGCATTATCGGCAAGAGCGGCGAACCGTTAATCCGCAAAGGCGTCGACATGGCGATGCGTTTAATGGGCGAGCAGTTCGTGACTGGCGAAACCATTGCTCAGGCGCTGGCGAATGCCCGAAAACTGGAAGAGAAAGGGTTCCGCTATTCTTACGATATGCTGGGCGAAGCCGCGTTAACCGCCGCCGATGCGCAGGCCTATATGGTTTCTTACCAGCAAGCGATTCATGCCATCGGCAAAGCGTCTAACGGTCGCGGTATTTACGAAGGGCCAGGCATCTCGATTAAGCTGTCCGCCCTGCATCCACGCTATAGTCGCGCGCAATACGATCGGGTAATGGAGGAGCTTTATCCACGCCTGAAATCCCTGACGCTGCTGGCGCGCCAGTACGACATTGGTCTCAATATCGACGCCGAAGAGGCGGATCGTCTGGAGATCTCGCTCGATCTGCTGGAAAAACTCTGCTTCGAACCCGAACTGGCGGGCTGGAACGGCATTGGCTTTGTGATCCAGGCTTATCAAAAACGCTGCCCGCTGGTCATTGATTATTTAGTCGATCTGGCCTCCCGTAGCCGCCGTCGGCTGATGATTCGTCTGGTGAAAGGCGCCTACTGGGATAGCGAGATCAAACGCGCGCAAATGGAAGGGCTGGAGGGCTATCCGGTTTATACCCGCAAAGTGTATACCGATGTCTCTTATCTGGCCTGCGCGAAAAAACTGCTCGCCGTCCCTAATCTGATCTACCCGCAGTTCGCGACCCATAACGCACACACACTGGCGGCGATTTATCATCTGGCCGGGCAAAATTACTATCCGGGTCAGTACGAATTCCAGTGCCTGCACGGCATGGGCGAACCGCTGTATGAACAGGTCACCGGTAAAGTGGCGGACGGAAAACTTAACCGTCCCTGCCGTATTTACGCGCCGGTGGGAACGCACGAAACCCTGCTGGCCTATCTGGTACGACGCCTGCTGGAAAACGGTGCCAACACCTCTTTTGTCAACCGCATCGCCGATGCCACCCTACCGCTCGATGAACTGGTGGCCGACCCGGTCGAGGCCGTGGAAAAACTGGCGCAGCAGGAAGGTCAGGCTGGCATACCGCATCCGAAAATTCCGCTGCCGCGCGATCTGTACGGCGAAGGTCGGATAAACTCCGCCGGACTTGATTTAGCGAATGAACATCGCCTCGCCTCGCTTTCTTCTGCCCTGTTAAGCAACGCCATGCAGAAATGGCAGGCCAAACCTGTGCTGGAACAACCGGTGGCCGACGGTGAGATGACGCCGGTTATCAACCCGGCGGAACCGAAAGATATTGTCGGCTGGGGACGCGAAGCGACAGAAAGCGAGGTTGAACAGGCATTGCAAAACGCGGTCAATCAGGCGCCGGTTTGGTTTGCGACGCCGCCGCAAGAACGCGCCGCCATTTTGCAGCGGGCGGCGGTATTAATGGAAGACCAAATGCAACAGTTGATTGGCCTGTTGGTGCGCGAAGCGGGGAAAACGTTCAGCAACGCCATTGCCGAAGTGCGCGAAGCGGTAGACTTCCTCCATTATTATGCCGGTCAAGTGCGTGACGATTTCGATAACGAAACGCATCGCCCGTTAGGGCCGGTAGTCTGCATCAGTCCGTGGAACTTCCCGCTGGCCATTTTCACCGGCCAAATCGCCGCCGCGCTGGCGGCAGGTAACAGCGTTCTGGCGAAACCGGCAGAGCAGACATCGCTGATTGCCGCCCAGGGCATTGCTATTTTGCTGGAAGCGGGCGTACCACCGGGCGTCGTGCAACTGTTACCAGGACGGGGAGAAACCGTCGGCGCCCAGCTTACCGCCGATGCGCGTGTACGCGGCGTGATGTTTACCGGCTCCACGGAGGTCGCGACGTTGTTGCAGCGCAACATCGCCACGCGTCTTGACGCCCAGGGCCGCCCTATTCCGTTGATTGCGGAAACCGGCGGTATGAACGCTATGATTGTCGACTCTTCCGCGCTCACCGAGCAGGTGGTCGTGGATGTGCTGGCTTCCGCTTTCGACAGCGCCGGACAACGCTGTTCCGCACTCCGCGTGCTGTGTTTGCAGGACGATATCGCCGAACATACGCTGAAAATGTTACGCGGCGCGATGGCGGAGTGTCGGATGGGGAATCCAGGCCGTCTGACGACCGATATCGGGCCGGTGATCGATAGCGAGGCCAAAGCCAACATTGAACGTCATATCCAGACGATGCGCGCCAAAGGCCGCCCGGTTTTCCAGGCCGCGCGTGAAAACAGCGATGACGCGCAGGAATGGCAGACCGGTACGTTTGTTATGCCCACGCTTATTGAGCTGGAAAACTTCGCAGAACTGGAAAAAGAGGTCTTCGGGCCCGTGCTGCACGTCGTGCGTTATAACCGTAACCAACTGGCGGAGCTTATCGAACAGATTAACGCTTCCGGCTACGGGCTAACGCTGGGCGTACATACCCGTATTGATGAAACCATTGCGCAAGTCACCGGTTCCGCCCATGTCGGCAACCTGTACGTTAACCGTAATATGGTGGGCGCGGTCGTCGGCGTCCAGCCGTTTGGCGGCGAAGGCCTGTCCGGCACCGGGCCAAAAGCGGGAGGGCCGCTCTATCTCTACCGCCTGCTGGCACACCGCCCGCCCAATGCGCTCAATACGACGCTGACTCGTCAGGATGCGCGTTACCCGGTGGATGCGCAGCTTAAAACCACGCTACTCGCGCCGTTGACCGCTCTGACGCAATGGGCGGCGGATCGCCCGGCGCTACAGACGCTCTGCCGACAATTCGCCGATCTGGCGCAGGCCGGCACGCAGCGCCTGCTACCGGGGCCGACCGGCGAGCGTAATACCTGGACGCTGTTGCCGCGTGAACGGGTATTATGCCTGGCTGATGACGAACAGGACGCGTTGACGCAGCTTGCCGCCGTTCTCGCCGTCGGCAGTCAGGCGCTATGGTCAGACGACGCCTTCCACCGCGATCTGGCGAAACGTCTCCCCGCCGCCGTTGCGGCGCGTGTCCAGTTTGCGAAAGCGGAAACGCTGATGGCGCAGCCGTTTGACGCAGTGATTTTCCACGGCGACTCCGACAAGCTGCGGACCGTGTGCGAAGCCGTCGCCGCCCGCGAAGGCGCGATAGTGTCGGTACAGGGGTTCGCCCGCGGCGAAAGCAATATACTGCTGGAACGGCTCTATATTGAACGTTCGCTGAGCGTAAACACTGCCGCCGCTGGCGGTAATGCCAGCCTGATGACAATTGGCTAATACTGTGGTTAATTAAGGCTCCGTCAATGGAGCCTTTTTACTCGCGTCAGAGGACCGTATGAAACGAATTTTCCTTACCTGCGCGGCGTTGTTGTTCAGCAGTCAGGCGTTGGCCGATGAGTGTGCCAGCGCCAATACGCAGCTGGAAATGAATCGCTGCGCCGCCGCGCAATACCAGGCGGCAGATAAAAAGCTGAACGAAACCTATCAAAGCGCGATTAAGCGTGCGCAACCGCCGCAGCGCGAGCTGTTGCAAAAAGCGCAGGTGGCATGGATTGCACTGCGGGACGCCGATTGCGCTCTGATTCGCTCAGGTACGGAGGGCGGCAGCGTGCAACCCATGATCGCCAGCCAGTGCCTGACCGATAAAACGAACGAACGCGAAGCGTTTTTAGCCTCGCTGCTGCAATGTGAAGAGGGTGATTTGAGCTGCCCACTGCCGCCAGCCGGTTAACGCACGCGAATCCCTTCAATAATAATGCGCTGAACGCTTTCGACCGTTTGGTTAAAAAAGGCTTCATCGCGAAGCGTCGCGCCGGTTACCGCCTCAACCTGAGGGGCAAAATCGGCGTAATGTTGCGTGGCGGCCCAAATTATGAAGATCAAATGGTGCGGGGAAATGGGCGCCAGTTTCCCGCTGTGCACCCATCCGGCAATCAGCGCGGATTTTTCATCTATCAACGCTTTTAGATCGCCGGTCAGTTCCTCCATTAAGAGCGGCGCGCCCGCCAGCATCTCCATGCAGAAGAGCCGCGACGCCTGCGGATAATCACGCGAAACCTCCAGCTTGAGACGGATATACTCTTTGATGGCCTCCAGAGGGGAAAATTCTGCGCGAAACGCCTTGAGCGGCGCCAGCCAGACATCCAGGATCTGTCGCATTACCGCGACATACAGCGCCTCTTTCGAGGGATAATAATAAAGCAGATTGGTTTTGGAGACGCCTGCCCGCTCGGCGACCTGCTCAAGACGCGCGCCATGAATGCCATACTGGGAAAAAACAGCAAGCGCGGCGGTTAAGATAAGCTGCCGTTTTGCACCGGTGGCCTGCGAGCGTTTCCCGATTTTCTTCTCTGTGCGTTGCGACATGCGCCCTCTCCTTTTTGTCAGGACGCAAGCATACCAAATCCGGCTTATAAACAAAAAAACCGCCGGAAATCCGGCGGCGGTGGCGCATGACGCTTTTTAGCGCGAAACGCTCAGCGTCTTGCTGTTGTGACGCAGGCTAGCTATTACGGTTACTGCTTTTGCCCCCTTTTTTGCCTGCTTCGGATGCACGCTGCGGGTCATTCTTAAAATTGCCCCCGCTGTGCTGACCACCTTTACGACCTGCTTCTGATGCTCTTTCGCGGTCTTCCGCAAAATTACCGGAACCGCCACGATGGTTTGCCATTACTGACCTCCGTCATAGATTAGACATCATATTGCATAGGTAATGAGGAGTATCTCCTCGCGCCGCGTATGAACGATATCATCAGTAACGCCGCGTAACATTAAGCATAGTGAAAAACGCCGTGGTAGGCCGCTTACCGAAATATTCTGCAACATCGGAAGCCGAATATGCAGAATAATAACCATGAGAAATAAATAAGTTATTCTTATACTTGGAAAAATCAAAGCGCTTAAAAATGTATCATTTTGCAACAAAGGTCGCCAAATTAATTATTGTTATAAATCAAAGAAATGGCGCTGAAATTTGCACTCTTCACAGGAGAGCATATCTTTAAATAGACGTAGCGAATCGCTACACACCTGATTAATCTGAGGAGTAGTACAAATGGCAAAGATTCTGGTGCTCTATTATTCCATGTACGGACACATTGAAACCATGGCGCACGCGGTGGCGGAAGGGGCAAAGAAAGTCGACGGCGCAGAGGTCATTATAAAGCGTGTGCCAGAAACAATGCCGCCTGAAATCTTCGCAAAAGCTGGCGGTAAAACGCAAAACGCACCGGTTGCCACCCCACAGGAGCTGGCGGATTACGATGCCATTATTTTTGGTACGCCAACCCGGTTTGGCAATATGTCAGGCCAGATGCGTACCTTCCTGGACCAAACCGGCGGACTGTGGGCATCCGGCGCGCTATACGGCAAGCTCGGCAGCGTGTTCAGTTCTACCGGAACGGGCGGCGGCCAGGAGCAGACGATCACCTCGACCTGGACTACGCTTGCCCATCATGGGATGGTGATTGTCCCGATAGGCTATGCCGCACAGGAACTGTTTGACGTCTCCCAGGTTCGCGGCGGCACGCCTTACGGCGCAACGACTATCGCCGGAGGCGACGGTTCGCGTCAACCAAGCCAGGAGGAACTCTCTATCGCTCGCTATCAGGGGGAATACGTCGCCGGTCTGGCAGTCAAACTCAACGGCTAATCTTCAACAGGAGGATTCGAATGCCAACTCAAGAAGCAAAAGCGCACCGCGTCGGCGAATGGGCAAGCCTGCGTAATACGTCGCCGGAAATTGCCGAAGCCATTTTTGAAGTCGCTCACTATGACGAGAAACTGGCAGAAAAAATATGGGAAGAAGGTAGCGATGAGGTGCTGATCAAAGCCTTTGAGAAAACGGACAAAGACTCGCTCTTCTGGGGCGAACAAATCATCGAACGTAAGAACGTATAACACAAACGCCCCCGCCTGCGCGGGGGCATACGGCTATTTTGCGGCAGTGTTCATGACGTTATCGAACTTATCCAGCGGACAGAAGCCGTTCGCATCCACCGGACATCCTTTCAGTTCCAGGGTTACCCTTTGCGCGGGCGATTTGAGCGTTAACGCTTCCGCATTGCGTAACTGCCGGGCGCTCTGGTAGACATACTCGATTTTCATCAAATCCCGGTTAGCGTTGCCGTCATGCCAGCGTTGGAAGACAAGCTGGCCGCCAATCGGCGTTCTCTCATACTGGTCATGGAGCTGATAGGGTTTAAAATCCAGCGCCGTCAGCAGCGACGCGATATTGGAGTCATGCCCCACCAGCACGGTAACCTTCGGCGCGCTAACGCGATCGGCAACCAGCACCTTATCGATATATTTCACCAGCGGCGCAGCGACATTGCGCGCCACCGTGGGTGAGGTAAACAGGCTGTCCTGGTAGCCGTTTTTCAGTTTTGACAGCACCTTCCACTGCCGATCGGTGTGGATGCCGCCCCAGGCGACCTGATCCATCGGAAACCCTTCGTAATATTGCAGGGTAAACGCATCCACCAGCGAGTTCCCTACTTTCAGCGGCCCCTGCACGCCAGGCTCTTGCTGATAGTTCGCGCTGAAGGTATCTTTCGCGTCGATTAGCGAACACTGATGCTTCTCTTTGCAGGACGGCGAGTCCTGATAATGCGTTATCTGCTCAAGCAGTTTATAACTCTCATCAAGATGTAGCTGACTACGCGCCTTTTCCATCGCCTGTACGGCCTGTTGCCGGAACGCGGCGGAATCATCGGTAATCACCGGATTGAAGGTAGGGTCCATAGTGCCCATTTTTTCCTGATGATGAACAGGAATATCACAGCCGGGGAAAGCGCCGGTAATGAAAAATTGCGCGGTGGCGACGGTGCGCTGCAAACTATTCGCATAGGCATATACCGTGTCGGGCGCCGGACATTCTCCCGACGGTATCAGCCCCTGCGCGACCAGCCATTCACGTGTGTAGTGTCCCATATAGACTTCCAGCACGCCGCCTTTCGTCGTCAGTTGCCCGCCGGGAACGTCCCACGCCGGCCAGGCGTTCGGCGTCGACTGCGCCAGTACGCTGCCATTATTCGCCAGCGGCGCCCGCAGATTATGGCGGCTCATCATCAGCACCTGTTGTAATTGATAACCCTCCGGCGTTGTCTGCGCCTGTACGGCGGATGACAACAAAACAGCCCCTGCCACAGCAACAGCGAGTAATGATTTTTTCATCCCTATGACCTCTTGTTGTTATCAAATCGTTCTGAGTGTGACAGAAATGGATCATTTTTCCGGGAACGATTTCGCAAAACGGGGGTTTTTCTTACAGTAAACGCGTTAGCGCCGGGAAACCCCGGCGCATATTCAGAACGTTTTTGCCCACCATAGCCGAAGCTTCATGCCCCAGTAGCTGGTCCAGCCGCTGGTGGTGAACACAACCCGACCTTGTGAAACCACCACCAGCGTTGGCGTCACGCTGATTTCCCAGCCAGCGGATAAGGCGCCGTTAGCATCATTGACGACCGGGAAGTCAACGCCCTTGCGCGCCAGCCAGCGGGCAACCTCAGCGTCATCGCCGGAGCGGAGCGCAACGGTCATGACGTTTTCCCCTTCCGCCGCCAGGCGAGCGACCGCAGGCGTAGTAAAGCGGCATACCCCGCACCAGCTGGCCCAAAAATAGAGCAGTACGGGGCGTTCTTCGCTCAATGTCGCCAGAGTTGTCGACTCTCCCGTCAGCGTATGTAACGGTGTCGCGGCAAACGCCGGAGGCGCCTGCGGCGCGCGCCAGACGTCCATGACCACCATTATCGCGATGAGGAGCGCCAGAAAAACCGCGGCTTCACGCAGCCAACGCCGCAGTTTACCCGCCATTGGCAGCCGCCAGTTTTTCTTTCACCACCGCTTCCAGCGTATCCCAGGGCACCGCGCCCGGAATCAGCTCGTCGCCAATGATCGTCGCTGGCGTTCCTTGCACGCCGACCAGCCTTGCCAACTGCAAATTAGTGCGTATCGTTTCCATGCTTTTTTCATCCAGCGTCACTGGCGTAGCCCCTGCTTTCTGCTGGGCCTGTTTAATACTGTCATCCGTATGGTAACCGCGCTTTTGCATGAGTTTTTCATGTAGCGCGAGGAACTGTTGCGGATGCTCGCGCCAGGTGGTCAGCGCAATACGCGCCGCCAATACGGAACTCTCTCCTTTGAATGGCAGCGGTTTAATAATGACCGCAACGTCAGGATATTTCTGCACAATCTTTTCCAGCATCGGATCAAGCTGTTTGCAGTACGGGCAGTTGTAATCCGTAAAGTTCACCAGCGTCAGCTTAGGGTGTTTAGCGCCTATCCGCGGGCTGGCAGGATCGTTAAACAACGCCGCATGGATCAGATTTTCAATCTGCTTTTCCTGATCCGGCGTAAAAGGGGCGGTTTCTTGCGCGATGCTCAGCGTCGAAAACAGCGCCAGCAGCAAAACAATCATGTATTTCATTGGGTTATTCCTTTCGCTTTTTTCAACGTTTGTAATACCGCATCGCGGGTCAGCAAAGTGGGCAATGCCTCCCCTTCCGGCAAGCCGGGGCCATATACCTGATTAAACGGCACGGCGACCTGGCCACGCGTTTTCAGAAAATCTGTAATGGCATCGGACGGCAGCGTCCAGTCTCCCCGCAGCGCCACAACATCCGGCTGTTGCAAGGCAGCCTGTACATCCTCTTTTTGCAGGACGTTGTATTTATTCACTTTACAGGTAATACACCAGTCCGCAGTGACATCGACAAATACCCGCTTATGCTGCGCCAGCGCCGACTGGATTGCCTGTTCACTCAACGGTTGCCACTGAACCGTGTCTTGCGCGCTCTTTGACGCAGTGAAGCCGAAATGCGGCAGGAGTAACGTCGCCAGCCAGATAGCCGACCCCAGCATCATCAGACCGAGGATCCTGCGCAGGACATTCATCCAACGCCCGGGGCGCGGTAAACGTAGCGCAAGCCCTGGTCGTATCGCGACCAGTAGCCACGGCGCGCTCATCCCCAGGCCTAGCGCAAGGAACAGCCCCCACAGCGTCGGCAACGACGCCGTGAGCGCCACGGCGACCGCCGTGCCCAGAAACGGCGCGCTACAAGGCGTCGCCAGCAGCGTGGCGAATGCCCCCTGCCAGAAATGTCCCGACATACCGTTACCACCGTAAGTGGCCAGTTTCGTGGTCATAGATGAGGGAAGCCTGAACTCAAAAAGCCCGAACAGGCTGGCGCTAAACAACAACATCACCAGCGCCATAAAACCAATAAACCATGCATTCTGGAACTGAACTCCCCAGGCCAGCGCATGGTTTGACAGGCGAAGGAGGGTCATAAACGCCGCCAGCGCCATAAATGACGCAATGATACCGGCGACCGAAGCCAAAAATTGTCGCCTGATGTGAGAGCGGCTTTTTTCCTCTACCAATAAAATAGAGCCAAGTTTCATGCCCAGAACCGGCAGTACGCAGGGCATTAAATTAAGAAGCAGTCCGCCGATCAGCGCCATCATTACAACTTGCCAGAAAGGTAGCGCCGCATTGTCCGGCGTTTGCGCTGGCGCAGCGCCAATGGTTTGCGTGCTTTCCTGGGCGATAGCGCCATCGGCTAACACGAGGGTCAGCGATTTGTTGCGCAAATCGGGCGCCTTTTCGCCCCAACTGTCCGTCACCGGCACCGTCGCCTGTAACCTGTCGCCCTCTACGCGCAGGCGAGGCTTCGCAAAATCGACGTCATCTACGGTGTCAAGATAGAGCCCGGGCGATGACCAGCCCGCCGCTCGCGTAGCAGTGACCACCAGTTCTCCCGGGCGATAGCCGACGTCAAGCGAGTCCGTTAGTCCACTGCGGAGCGGAATTTTACCCATCGCCCGCGCATAGTCATGGGCAAAATCGGCATTCTGCACAGTAGGCGTCACGGAAAAGGGGTAATCGGTCAACAGACAAACATTGCTGCAGGTTGATAACGTCAACACGCCGCTCAAGGTCGCGGGCGGCGTACCGCGCACGATCATCGGAAAGGTCACCTCGTCGTGATATCCCTGGGTGGTGATATTCGCCACATCAAAGCGCGAGGGGGTTGGCCAGAACCAGCTTACCTCAGGCATGTCGCCTTTCCAGGCGATAGAGGGCGCCACGCCCCCTTCCCCCGGCGCGCGCCAGTAGGTTTTCCAGCCGTTTTCCAGTTTGACATCCAGCAACAGCCGGGTCTCACCGTTAGCGGACGTATCGGCACGTAGCCGTATACTGGCATGGTCGTTATCGGGCGAGCGCAGCCAGCCGCTTTCCGCCGCCCAGGAGACGGGCAGCCAAAGCCATAACAGGCAGAACAGTATCCGCCTGAATAAAATCATCATATTTTTTCTCCGTGAATGAGTAATTAACCGTTAGTAATAACCGGTCTGTCATTCACGGAAGACACAAAATCGTAGATGTACCCGTAATGTGGGCGGCGAAATAGCCCGTGGAGGCGAAAACGGCAGGCGCATGACCCGGACAGGCGCCAGTAAGGAAAGCAGTAGACAAAGCGCAAGGATAGCGCCTTCAAAGAGTACCGGAGGCGCCGCCAGCAGCGACTTGGCGCTTAATTCACAGGGAGTGACCGGCGAGCCGTCATCTGTCGAGGAGGGAGCGCTGACCACCGCAGCAGAGGCCGTCGCCTGCATCTGCAAGGCGTGCAGGCCCGCCATGCGTTGCGCGGTACAAACCATTACCACGACACATGCAAGGCAAAGAAACCACCAGCCCATCCGTTGTTGTTTCGCCATTGCGCCCTCACTGTTTAACGCGAGTTATCTTAGCCACTGGCGCGGTTTTGGCAACCTTTCCCCTGTAAAGTTATGTCGGCGCGCTGCGCAACCTTCTGATAGTCGAACAACGTAATTTATTCTTACTAATGATATAACTGGTGTTTTCATACGCACTTTTCAGGTTTACCCTACACTTAGTGGAGAAACCTTTTTGGGGTCCCTTCTGTATGTATTGATTTAGCGAGATGATGCTATGGAACTTAAGGATTATTACGCCATTATGGGCGTGAAACCGACGGATGATCTCAAGACGATTAAGACCGCCTATCGCCGACTGGCCCGCAAGTACCATCCAGATGTCAGCAAAGAACCCGATGCCGAAGCCCGTTTCAAAGAGGTTGCTGAAGCATGGGAAGTGCTGAGTGATGAGCAACGGCGCGCCGAGTATGACCAGTTATGGCAACACCGTAACGATCCACAATTTAATCGCCAGTTCCAGCAACACGAAGGCCAGCCGTATAACGCCGAAGATTTTGATGATATTTTCTCGTCTATTTTTGGTCAGCACGGTCGCCATTCGCACCACCGCCACGCCGCACGCGGTCATGATATCGAAATTGAAGTGGCGGTATTCCTGGAAGAAACGCTGGAAGAGCACCAGCGTACGATTAGCTATTCCGTCCCCGTTTATAACGCGTTCGGCCTGGTGGAGCGGGAAATTCCCAAAACATTGAATGTGAAAATCCCGGCTGGCGTCAGCAACGGGCAACGAATCAGACTGAAAGGCCAGGGCACGCCGGGGGAAAACGGCGGACCTAATGGCGATTTATGGCTCGTTATCCATATTGCCCCGCATCCGCTCTTTGATATCGTCAATCAGGATCTGGAAGTCGTCCTTCCGCTTGCCCCATGGGAGGCGGCGCTCGGCGCTAAGGTGTCTGTGCCAACGCTTAAAGAGCGTATTTTGCTGACCATTCCCCCCGGCAGCCAGGCTGGTCAGCGGCTGCGTATCAAAGGAAAAGGATTAGCCAGTAAAAAGCACACTGGCGATCTCTATGCCATCATCAAAATCGTTATGCCGCCGAAACCTGACGAGAAAACAGCTGCCCTGTGGCAACAACTGGCGGACGCGCAGTCGTCCTTTGACCCACGCCAGCAATGGGGGAAAGCATAATGGCTAACATCACTGTCACCTTTACCATCACCGAATTTTGTTTGCACACCGGCGTGACGGAAGAGGAGCTAAACGAAATCGTCGGACTTGGCGTAATTGAGCCTTACGAAGACGATAACGCCGACTGGCAATTCGACGATCGCGCAGCGAGCGTGGTACAACGCGCGCTACGCTTACGCGAGGAGCTGGCGCTCGACTGGCCTGGGATCGCGGTCGCGTTAACGCTGCTGGAAGAGAATTCACGGCTGCGCGAAGAAAACCGGTTACTGCTGCAACGCCTTTCTCGCTTTATCTCGCATCCCTAATCCACGATAAAGGCAATAAACCGAGGGTGGGCTTTCTGCCCACCCCGGATTTACATGCACCCGGTATAATACCAGAATGCCTCTGACATACTTCCCCCAACGGAAGAAATATAGCCTTTCACCGCGCACAACCCGATCAACGAACCGCCAATGTCAGCCATTAATGCGCCATTGCGAAGATCATCGTTTAAATAAAGACCAGCCACACGTTCACATTTTTTAGATACGTCGGTTATTTTTACACGTTAGCGATCATTTATTGCCTGAAGAATATATTCTTTCACTGTTTTGTACTCTCTGGTTGATACGTACCTTCTCCCTGTCAATGCCGGGTAAAATGTACCGCTGCGCTTACAGGTTGCGGTATTTATAAATAAGAAATACAACAGTCACTTACAGTTTAATAATTGAGCGTTATAACATCCACTACCGCCCAATATTTACACCACGCCTAAAATACAAAAATGTAATAGAATGTAAACAAAATAAGAGCATAAAATAAATAACTTATTAAAAAATCAATATAAATAGAGTGGTCAATAAAAAACGATCGTTTTCAACGAGTTATGTTTCTCAGATTTTCATCTATCCTGAATAGGCTTGCGGAAAATGTAATTTACACCATTGACTATTTCACTTAAAAGGTTTCTGTAATGGAATGGAAGGTCGTTGATACAGTTATAAGTCCCTCTACCGGAGTGTCGTTCTCATGCATACATAGCCTAAAAAATCTTAGATTGACCTTATGGTATCAGGCAGATGTTTACATGCCTCCAGGTAGCATTATCATCCCCTTTAATAAGGGGGTCTTAATAAACGATAAACTTTATCCCGTTACTGTTTACAACGTTACCAGGTTTAATCCTGTTCTATGGAAATCGCTTAAAGAAAATAGCCACTGTCCTGGTAACTGCAATCCTAAACCAGAAGCCTGCAGTTATCCTTTCGAGTGTCTGGTATCCGTTTGTCCATTTGGTTTAACCAGAAATATTCAAATAGATAATAAGAAAGTTTAGGAAATAAAGTATGCATTAGCCATACTACTGATTAAGTGTATTCGCGCACGTTTGCAGTATTTTGCAGTTAAATATGTTTGATATAAAAATTGTACAGTTCGGATATTTTTTGATTCGTTTAATCTAACCTTCACTTTGGCAACGAGGAGCCGGTACAGAGGATATTACTGATGGCCGGCAGACAAAGAAACGCATTGCTTTTAACACTGTATAAATTCCATCCGTGACATTCTTATTTAGTAATATTTCACCAGAGCAATTATCTTACCTTTATTGTGCATAAAAATCAGCAAGTAGTGTTTAGAAAAAATAATGTTTTAGACAAAAGCTCTGCGCGTCATGCTGATCGCCAAAAGCATAACGGGCTGACATCATGCCAGCCCGTGGGTTTACCCCTGCCCTGATACTTACGGTACGCTTATCGTCATATTGTCATGACCGACAATGACAGGGCCCGGGTAATTTTTCATGGCTTCCTGTTGCCAGACGTCATCCGCAACCGTCGCAGGCACCAGATGACTTAACACCAGTTTTTTCACGTGGGCCTCGCGAGCAATCTTACCGACATCTTCAATCGTGGTGTGATGCGACGCAATCGCTTCAGCCAGCGTTTTTCCGTTGCCAATACTATTAGCCAGTTTTGCTACCGAAGGGACATGTACCGCCTCATGTACCAGGATATCCGCCCCTTGGGCAAACGTTGCAAGCGGCGGAAACCAGGACGTATCGCCAGAGAAGACGATTCGCTTACTCTGGGTATCAAAACGGTAAGCAAACGCTTCACCGTCCGGGAAAGGGGAATGAGGCACTTTTAGCGCGCTTATTGTGACCAGTTCATCTTTATAGATGACGCCCTGGCCAATATCGGTCGCCTTAACCAGGTTGCGCGGATCGGGTTTCCCCTCTTCCTCCATGCGTAGCGTGATATCCCTGTCAAAGACCTTCCAGCTAGCCTTCGTCATCGCCTGGGTTCCCGGCGGGCCATAAACCTGTATGGTATGGTCTTTCAGACCACTTGCCCAGGCATTCATCAGCAAGGAAGGATAATCCAGTATGTGGTCGCTGTGCAGATGGGTGAGCAAAATAGTATTGATGTTGCGCAGTGGAATGCCGTTTTTCACCAGTTGCAGACTGGCGCCGTAGCCGGCATCTATCAGCCATATTTTATCGCCGATAGTGAGCGCCGTCGCTTGCGGTAGTCTGGCTGTATTGAGCAAAGAAGGCCCGCCTTTGGTGCCCAGTAAAACAATGTTGATCTCTTGAGGCGCAGGAGCACCGGCAGCAATGGCAAGGTGGCTTTGCGCCAGCATACAAACCGCCAGCATAGCGACGCTTTTTTTCATCATGTTTTTACTCTTCTTAGTTGAGAAAAGAGGGAACTTCACGTTGGCGAAACTGCGAAGGAGAACAGCCAGCAAGGCGATTAAAGAAACGGGCGAAATAAGCCGGATCTTTAAAACCTAATTGCCAGGCGATCTCGTTGACAGCATTGTCGGAAAAAAGCAGCAGTCGTTTCGCCTCGCGTAATTGCCGATCAAAAATCAGGCGTTTAGGCGGGCGATTAGCAAAACGTCGGCAAATATCGGTCAAACGAGATTCGGTAATATGCAGCTCGCAGGCATAATCGGGCACCGTCCAGTGCTGATGGAAGTGGTTGTCAATTAACAGGGTAAAGCGCTGAAAGAGTTTCAGTTCACCGCGCATCCCGGTTGCGGCGTGATCGTCCAGCTTCGCATTACGCAACAGCAAGGTAAATACCGCCTGCGCCAGTAGCACCAGGGTATGTTCGCAGCCAGCCAGTTGTTCCGTGGACTCCCGCTCAATTAGCTGCCAGTAATGTTTGAGCGCCGCCAGCTCGTTGGGTTTATCCGCCAGCGACAGACAGATTCCCGGCAGGCCGAAGGCCTCTCTGGTGCCGGGATAAAGCACCTCCAGCAGCGGCCAAACCAGCTCTTCGCGTACCGTCAGAACATGACCATCGCTATCCGATTCGGTAATAAAAGCATGCGGCACCGAGGGCGGCGTAAGCACAAATAGCGGCGCCTGCACCGAATAGCGATGATCGTCGAGCTGTAGCTCAATCTGCCCGGTATCAAGAAAGTGCATTTGAAAAAACTGGTCGTGGCGATGCGCCTGCATATCACGACCAAAGAAATCCGCCATACGAGCAAACGACTGATAATGCACATCGTTACTGCCCATGCTTTCGTCATACTCTTTGCTGATATCAATATTGGCGATCGCACGTTGGCACATAGTTTCTCCTCAAGGGGTGGCGCGCGGACGCGATGCTTTCATGGGAATGAACCAGATAATGGCGGCGCCGACGACTAACAGAGAAGCGACAAACCAGAGTCCGCTATTGAAGCTACCGGTGATATCTTTTAGCCAGCCAATCATAAACGGGCTAAGCGCGGAGCCAATATTGCCGGTGGCATTGATGACCGCAATGCCTATCGCCCTGGCGCGTAAACTGATCGACTGATCCGGCGTGGTCCAGAAGATCGCCATCGCGCTAAAGGAACCCGTGGATGCCATCACGATCCCCACGAGCTGGATCAGGTTATGGTCGGTCGCCGACGCCAGCAGCCAGCCCGCGGCGGCAAACAGGAACGGCAACGCCGTGTGATGTTTACGCTCCTGATGTTTGTCCGAATGGCGGCTCCAGTAAATCATGCCCAGAATAGTACAAATCTGCGGGATCGCCGCCAGCAGGCCGATGGTGATATTGCTGCTGCCTTCATTAAAACTTTTCAGGATTTGCGGCGTCCAGATACTAATGGCGCTAAGCGTATTGGTAAGGCAAAAATAGGCCAGCGTATACATCAGTACAATTGGCGTGAATACTTCGCGCCACAGACTACGCTGCTGCATGGCGTTATGGCTGATGGCCCCCTCCGGCTGAACCAGCGTCAGGCGGTCATTATCCATCATCTCCTGCAAACATTTTTTATCCTCTGCCGTCAGCCATTTGGCTTTTGCCGGGGTATCATCCAGGTAAAACCACACCATAATGCCTAACAAAACTGACGGAAATCCCTCCAGCAGGAATAACCACTGCCATCCATGCAGATTGAATATGCCGTCCAGCGATAAAATATAGCCGGAGACAATCGACCCCAACGCGGTAGTGGCCGGCATGGCAATCATAAATAATGCGTTGGCGCGGGCGCGGAAAAATGCCGGGAACCAGTAGGTTAAATAGAGCAATATTCCTGGCAAAAAGCCCGCTTCGGTAATGCCCACCAGCATTCGCAGCACATACAGGCTTTTCGGTCCCACCGCGAACATCGTAGCGGTAGATGCAATGCCCCATAGCACCATAATGGTCGCAATCCAGCGGCGGGCGCCGACGATGCTCAACATCACGTTGCTGGGAATGCCGAAAATGACGTAGGTGGCGTAAAACAGCGTCGTGGCAAGGCCAAACATGGTGGCGCTTAACCCCAGATCCTGCCCCATCGTCAACCCGGCAAAACCGATGTTGATACGGTCTAAGAACGAGAAGATAAACAACACGAATAAAAATACGATCAGTCGGCGGAACAGTTTATTTATGACGGTTTGTTGACCCGTGCTGAGCGCGTTGTGCGAACGGACAGACTCGGGGCTTTCCGGAAGTGCAGATGATGTGTCGCTCATTTTTTTTCCTCTGATGGGAATTTTTGTAGGGTACTACGGTTGCCCGGTAGCGCTACGCTTACCGGGCCAGGCTTAATAGACGCCGGACGCACCGGACAGTTTTTTTTCTGCGCCAAAGCGCGCCGCCAGCGCCTCCGCGCCGCGCGCCAGCAGCGTGGTGTCAACGCCGACGGCGACAAATAGCGCCCCCAGTTCCAGATAACGTTTCGCCAGTGCTTCATTGGCCATCAGAATCCCCGGCGCTTTCCCCACCGCGCGTATCTGCACGATGGCGTTCTCAATCGCCGCCTGCACTTCCGGGTGCTGCGGATTGCCGGCAAAGCCCATATCGGCGCTGAGGTCCGCCGGGCCGATAAACACGCCGTCAATGCCATCCACGTCGAGAATTGACGCCAGATTGCTCATCGCCTCACGCGTTTCAATCTGCACCAGTACGCACATGGCGTCGTTGGCCTGGTGGAGATAGTCCGGAATGCGGTTCCAGCGCGATGCCCGCGCCAGCGCGCTGCCCACGCCGCGAATACCGGCAGGCGGATAACGCGTAGCCGCCACGGCGTTTCGCGCTTCATCGGCATTCTGCACCATCGGTATCAGCAGCGTTTGCGCGCCGACGTCGAGCAGTTGCTTAATCTGTACCGGATCGTTCCATGACGGACGCACCACCGGCTGGCTGGGATAAGGCGCAATCGCCTGCAACTGGGTCAACACCGTCTGCACGTTGTTTGGCGCGTGTTCACCGTCAATCAGTAGCCAGTCGAAGCCGGCGCCCGCTAACAGTTCAGCGCTGTAACTGTTGGCAAGCCCCAGCCACAAACCGATTTGCGGACGCCCCGCTTTTAACGCGTCTTTGAAAGCATTTTTCATCGTTTTTTCCTTACACAAACCGGCAACTGATCGCGCCCATGTTGCCGTAATCGACATGGAAGGTGTCGCCCTTGCGCGCCGGCACCGGGCGGGTGAACGAGCCGCCGAGGATGATCTGCCCGGCTTCAAGCTGGACATCGTAGGGGGCAAGCTTGTTCGCCAGCCACGCCACGCCGTTGGCCGGATGATTCAGCACGCCTGCGGCGACGCCGGTTTCTTCGATCACGCCGTTGCGATAGAGCAGCGCGGAGATCCAGCGCAGATCCAGCTCGTCTGGTTTGATGGGGCGACCACCGAGGATCACCCCGGCGTTGGCGGCGTTGTCGGAAATGGTGTCGAACACTTTGCGCGGACGCTGGGTTTCCGGGTCGATGTTGTGGCTGCGGGCGTCAATCAGTTCCAGCGCCGGAATCACATAATCCGTGGCGTTGTAGACGTCGAACAGCGTGCAGTGAGGGCCGCGCAGCGGTTTCGCCAGCACAAACGCCAGCTCCACTTCAATACGCGGGACGATAAAACGGTCGGTGGGGATATCGCCGCCGTCATGGAAGAACATATCGTCAAGCAGCGCGCCGTAATCCGGTTCGCTGATTTGCGAGCTGGCCTGCATCGCTTTTGAGGTCAGGCCGATTTTGTGGCCTTTGAGCGTGCGCCCTTCGGCAATCTTGATATTGACCCATTCGCGCTGTACGGCATAGGCATCTTCAATAGTGATGTTGGGATAATCCAGCGACACTGCGCGAATCTGTTCACGCTGTTTTTCAGCCTGATTAAGTCGCTGAGCGATCAGGGTATGGGTCTGTTTATCGAGCATAGTTGCTTCCTGTTACCTCATTCGGTGCTGCTGCGCCGGGTGGCGACGCGGTGCGTCTTACCCGACCTACGGTTCGGTATTGCTTCGTGCATCGTTTTTTTTGTAGGCCCGGTAAGCGCAGCGCCACCGGGCGAAAGAGTGTGCTATTTAAATAACGCGTGTACGTTGTTTTGTTTGTAATTGAGCGTCGGATGTAACTCGGCAATCTCAAACGACAGCGCCAGATAGCGGTTCTCCATCAGGTCGGCGAAGTGGGCTTTAATCAGCCCAAACAGCATTTCGCCGACTTCCTGACGGCTCTCCAGGCTGCGCCCGGCGCCGATTTTCAGCGTCATATGCACAAACGCGTAATCATGCTTACCGTCAGCCATCTGCCAGGTATCCAGCCAGTGGGCGCGACTGCGGATACCGCCGATGGGGAAAATCCCGCTGGCGGCCAGCGCCTCGTTTACCTTGCTGAACAGGCCGGGTAAATCAGCCTGCTCGCGAATATTTTCAGTACATTCAGCAATAAAGTGCGGCATAAACACCCCTTACGCAGGCAGCGGGAAAACAGCGTTTACCTGGCCGGTACCGGAGCTGGCGAACAGGTCGGTGATGAACTCCACCTTGCCGTCGTATTTGTCCCAACCCAGCATTCCCAGCAGCATGACCGTGTCGTGCATGTTGCCTTCGCCGTAGCAGTAGTCGGCGTACTCCGGCAACATGGTGCAAAACTCCTTGAATTTGCCCTCGCGCCACAGCTTGACCACGCGCTCGTCCATCTGATGATCAAACTCGCGGGTATAGCTGTTCATCCCCTCTTCCGCCCGTTGGTCGTCAATAAAACGGTGCGACAGAGAACCACTGGCGAATACCGCTACGGTACCGTCATATTTCTCAATCGCCTTGAGAATGGCTTCGCCCAGTCTGCGGCTGTCGGCAAAATCATGCACAGTGCAGAACGCCGAGATGGAGACCACTTTGAAGTGCTTGTCGCTGTTCATGTAGCGCATCGGCACCAGCGTGCCATACTCCAGCTTCAGGCTTGGGATGTTATGCGCTTTAGCGCGCACGCCCAGTTTGACTGCCTCGTCGGCGATCAGGTGGCCGAGCTCCGGATTGCCGTCATAGTCATAGGTCATGTCGCGAATAAAGTGCGGCAATTCGTTGCTGGTATAGACGCCCTGGAAATGGTCGGCACAATTAATGTGGTAAGCGCTATTCACCAGCCAGTGGGTGTCGAATACGATAATGGTGTCAACGCCCATTTCGCGGCAACGCTTGCCAATTTCAATATGCCCATCAATGGCTGCCTGACGACAACCGTGATTTTTTCCCGGCAGTTCAGAAAGATACATCGACGGCACGTGGGTAATTTTTGCTGCTAACGCTAACTTGCCCATATCAAACTCCCCATTTTGGGATAGGATGGTCGCCCATTGAGATGCAGACGTTTTTCATTTCCGCAAACACTTCGAAGCTATATTCGCCGCCTTCGCGCCCGGTACCGGAGGCTTTCACGCCGCCGAACGGCTGGCGCAGGTCGCGGACGTTCTGGGTGTTAACGAAGACCATGCCGGCTTCAATCCCACGCGCCAGGCGCAACACTTTGCTCACGTCCTGGGTCCAGATATAAGAGGCCAGACCGTATTCGACGTCGTTCGCCAAACGTAACCCTTCCGCTTCGTCTTTGAATGGCAGCAGACAGGCGACTGGCCCAAAGATCTCTTCCTGCGCGACGCGCATACGGTTGTCGACATCGGCCAGCACGGTTGGGCGCAGGAAGTTACCGCCTTTCAGATGCGCAGGCAGGTCAGTGGGTTTTTCCGCACCGCCCGCCAGCAGCGTTGCGCCCTCTTCAATGCCGAGGCGAATATAGCCAGAGACTTTTTCCCAGTGCTGTTGGCTAATCAGCGCGCCGACCTGGGTGTTCGGGTCGGTCGGATCGCCGACACGCAGGCGATTCGCGCGTTCGGCAAAGCGCTTCACGAACTCAGGGTAAATGCTCTGCTGGATAAAGATGCGCGACCCGGCGGTGCAGCGTTCGCCGTTGATCGAGAAGATGGTGAACAGCGCGGCGTCCAGCGCGCGCTCAATGTCGGCATCTTCAAAAATCAGCACCGGCGATTTACCGCCCAACTCCATCGAGTATTTTTTCAGGCCGGCATTTTTCATGATATTGCGACCGGTGGCGGTACCGCCGGTAAACGACACCGCACGCACGTCATGGTGGCGTACCAGCGCATCGCCCGCCGTCGCGCCGTAGCCCTGCACCACGTTCAGCACCCCTGCCGGAATTCCCGCCTCCAGCGCCAGCTCGCCCAGCCTGTCGGCAGTCAGCGGCGACAGCTCGGACATTTTGAGCACCGCGGTGTTACCCAGCGCCAGGCACGGCGCGACTTTCCAGGTCGCGGTCATAAACGGCACGTTCCACGGCGACACCAGCGCGCAGACGCCGACGGGCTGCACCAGCGTATAATTGAGCATTTTATCGTCAACCGGATAGGTCTTGCCGTTCATCTGCTGGCACACTTCGGCGAAGAATTCGAAGTTATGCGAGGCGCGCGGGATCAGCACGTTTTTAGTCTGGTGAATAGGCAGACCGGTGTCGGCGGTTTCCATCGCCGCGATTTCCGGCACATGCTGGTCAATCAGGTCACCCAGACGACGCATCAGACGCGCGCGCTCTTTCATCGGCAGATTGGCCCATTTCGGGAACGCCTCTTTGGCCGCCGCGACAGCCTGGTTCACTTCTGCTTCACCGCCGGAGGCCACTTCCGCCAGCACGTCACCGGTCGCCGGGTTAGTGGTCTGGAAGTAGTCGTTACCTGCAACGTTTTTGCCGTTAATCCAATGATTTATTTTCTTCATTTTGCGCTCTCCTCACTGACGATTCGGTTAACCAGGCGACCCACGCCTTCTACTTCCACGACAACTTCATCCCCCGGCACCACATCGGACAACCCTTTCGGCGTACCGGTGGCAATCATGTCGCCCGGTTGCAACGTCATAAATTCGCTCAGATAAGAAATCAGGAATGGGATGCTG
This sequence comes from Salmonella sp. A29-2, assembly GCF_020150755.1. Taxonomy (NCBI): domain Bacteria; kingdom Pseudomonadati; phylum Pseudomonadota; class Gammaproteobacteria; order Enterobacterales; family Enterobacteriaceae; genus Salmonella; species Salmonella sp. A29-2. The sequence goes on from NZ_CP083731.1 coordinate 2,846,583, forward strand.
AAGATCAGATCGGCGGTCGTCCCTTCCTGGCGCAGCTCACCGTTAACAAAGGTGCGTAACGTCAGGTTATGCGGATCAGAAACCGCCTCTTTATCCACAATCCACGGGCCTATCGGCGTCAGGCCGTCGCGGCTTTTTACCCGCAGATTCGGACGGTAGTAGTTTTCCAGATAGTCGCGGATCGCGTAGTCGTTACAGACGGTGTAACCGGCCACATACTCCATGGCTTCGGCTTCGCTCACCTTACGCGCCGTTTTGCCAATCACCACGACCAGTTCGGCTTCATAGTGCATATATTCGACGTTGTTCGGGCGCACCGACGTTTGGTTATGTTCGGTAAAGGTGTTTGGCGCTTTGATAAATACCAGCGGCTCTTTCGGCGGCGTAAATGCCAGCTCGCTGGCGTGATCGGCGTAGTTCAACCCCAACGCAAATAACGTTCCCGTCGCTGACAGCGGCCACGTAAACGTCTGGTGGCGGGCGAATTCATCTTCTGCGACAACCGGATTTTCCAGAGCGGGTAAACCTTTCGCCAGAATACGCACCCGATCGCCGGGACGCAGCGCAACGCGATTCTGCGGCGTACCGAGTAAGATCGCATCGCCAGGGTTAAGCGTAGCGAACTCACTTAACGCGCTAAGCAGTTGTGCGGCGCTACGCTGTAAATCAGCAGTATTCCAGTGGTCCGCTTCTCGTCCGTTGATTTCAGTGATAATGGTGAGGTTATCCACATCACTCAGCGGCGCCATTTCACCCAGCGGGCAAAAGCCATCGCGACATTTCGCTTTAATCGCCGGGCGATAAAAGCTCTCTTCCGGCAGGCTGACCTCGTTAGCCAGCGCATACCCGGCGATATAGTCCGCCGCCACTTCAGGGCGTATCCGGCTGGCGGTTTTCCCCACAATGAGCGCCACTGTCGCGCCGCTCAGTACCTTTTCTCCCTGCGGATAAGGAATGGGTTCGCCGTGACGAATCACCGTATTACGCGGCTTGATGAACCACACTGCGGTTTTAGGCGGCGCATTATAGGGAGGCTGAGAGAAAGCCTCTCGCCAGGCATCAAGCTGGCTGCGATGGTTTAACGCAACGGCGAAAACAGTACCCTTCATACATAAACTCCTCAGGCCGATTTAACGGGCTGTGATTTCATTAATATATTAATGATTAGATTTATGCTTTCGCTGTACATTTAGCAAGCTGAAGTAAAGTATTTGTGATGTGATTAACAATATTTTCACAAATTTATTATTAAATATATACATATCAAAGAGTTAAATAAAACCCCTTGTTTCTGTTAAACTTTGGGCATAAAACAGATTTCATAGCTCACATCGGTAAACACGATTATTCAGGTATTAATAATTCTGCAAAAGAGAAACGCTTATGCATGATTCATTAACCATCGCCTTGCTTCAGGCGCGCGAAGCGGCAATGACCTATTTCCGCCCCATCGTTAAAAGCCACAATCTGACCGACCAGCAATGGCGCATTGTGCGAATCCTGGCCGATAGCCCCTCTATGGATTTTCACGAGCTGGCCTTTCGTACCTGTATTTTGCGTCCAAGTCTGACCGGAATATTGACGCGCATGGAGCGAGACGGACTGGTGTTGCGACTCAAGCCGGTTAACGATCAGCGTAAGTTATATGTCATGTTGACGGAGCAGGGACAAACGCTGTACGCCCGTGCCCGGAGCCAGGTAGAAGAGGCTTATCGAAAAATTGAGGCCGATTTCACGCCCGAAAAAACACAGCAATTGATGCTGCTGCTGGACGATCTTATTGCTCTGGGGCGCCAGCATCCTGATAGCGAAGCGGAAGCATAGTATTCTTACCTTCCCACGCCGCCGACAAGGGAATCCCCTCCCGCTTACAACGTTGACGGCGATCGCATTTTACTCTTCTTCTTCGACGTTCATCTGAAAAGTACCCGCCGTTGTCCTGAAAGTCTCTTCACAGTTTACGCTTCTGCCTATTCAATTAAACAACAAATAAGAAACATATTATTAACAAAACATTCCGATTAACGAGGAAGAGGCCGCAATGAAACCTGAAGATTTTCGTACTGATAACAAGCGTCCGTTAACGGGCGAAGAGTATTTAAAAAGCCTGCAGGACGGGCGGGAAATTTATATTTACGGCGAACGCGTTAAAGATGTTACGACACATCCGGCATTCCGCAATGCCGCAGCCTCTGTCGCACAACTGTATGACGCATTACATAAACCGTCGATGCAAGATACCCTGTGCTGGAATACTGATACCGGCAGCGGCGGTTATACGCATAAATTTTTCCGCGTGGCGAAAAGCGCTGACGATCTGCGCCAACAGCGTGATGCTATCGCCGAGTGGTCACGCCTGAGTTACGGCTGGATGGGACGCACACCGGATTACAAAGCCGCCTTTGGCTGCGCTCTGGGCGCTAACCCAGCCTTCTACGGCCAGTTTGAGCAGAACGCCCGCAACTGGTACACCCGCATTCAGGAGACCGGCCTGTACTTTAACCATGCTATCGTCAACCCGCCCATTGACCGCCACAAACCTGCCGACGAAGTGAAAGACGTCTATATCAAGCTGGAGAAAGAGACGGACGCCGGGATTATTGTCAGCGGGGCGAAAGTCGTCGCCACTAACTCCGCCCTGACTCACTACAACATGATTGGTTTCGGCTCAGCCCAGGTGATGGGCGAAAACCCGGATTTCGCTCTGATGTTTGTCGCGCCAATGGATGCCGAAGGCGTAAAACTTATTTCGCGCGCCTCGTATGAAATGGTCGCGGGCGCGACGGGCTCGCCGTTTGATTATCCACTCTCCAGCCGCTTTGATGAAAACGATGCCATTCTGGTGATGGACAAGGTGTTGATCCCGTGGGAAAACGTGTTGATTTACCGTGATTTCGATCGTTGCCGTCGCTGGACGATGGAAGGCGGCTTTGCCCGTATGTATCCACTGCAAGCCTGTGTTCGTCTGGCGGTTAAACTTGATTTCATTACCGCGCTGCTGAAAAAATCGCTCGAATGTACGGGTACCGTAGAGTTCCGGGGCGTGCAGGCCGATCTCGGCGAAGTCGTGGCCTGGCGCAATATGTTCTGGGCATTGAGCGATTCTATGTGTTCTGAAGCAACCCCGTGGGTAAACGGCGCCTGGCTACCGGACCACGCCGCGCTGCAAACCTATCGTGTGATGGCCCCAATGGCCTACGCGAAAATTAAAAATATTATTGAACGTAACGTTACCAGCGGCCTGATTTACCTGCCTTCCAGCGCCCGCGATCTGAATAATCCGCAAATCGACCAGTACCTGGCGAAATACGTACGCGGCTCTAACGGAATGGACCATGTTGAACGTATCAAAATTCTTAAATTGATGTGGGATGCCATCGGCAGCGAGTTTGGCGGTCGCCATGAGCTGTACGAGATTAACTACTCGGGCAGCCAGGATGAAATTCGTCTGCAGTGCCTGCGTCAGGCCCAGAGCTCCGGCAATATGGATAAGATGATGGCAATGGTCGATCGCTGCCTCTCCGAATACGATCAGAATGGCTGGACGGTTTCGCATTTGCACAATAACGACGACATCAATCAACTGGATAAGCTGCTGAAATAACGCGGCAGGAGGTTCTCATGCAAGTAGATGAACAACGTCTGCGTTTTCGCGATGCGATGGCAAGTCTGGCGGCAGCGGTCAACATCGTAACCACGGCGGGTCACGCCGGACGCTGCGGTATCACCGCAACAGCGGTCTGTTCCGTCACCGATACGCCGCCCTCCGTAATGGTATGTATTAATGCCAATAGCGCCATGAACCCCGTTTTTCAGGGCAACGGCAGGCTGTGCATTAATGTACTTAACCATGAGCAGGAGCTGATGGCGCGCCACTTTGCCGGTATGACGGGGATGGCGATGGAGGAGCGTTTTCACCAGCCATGTTGGCAAAACGGGCCGCTGGGCCAGCCGGTACTTAACGGCGCGCTGGCCGGTCTTGAAGGCGAGATCAGCGAGGTACAAACCATTGGCACGCATCTGGTGTATCTGGTGGCGATCAAAAATATTATTCTTAGTCAGGATGGGCATGGCCTGATTTATTTCAAACGCCGTTTTCATCCGGTCAGACTTGAGATGGAAGCGCCTGTTTAACCGCCACTCATGCCCACAAGCGGGATAACCACCGCTTGTGGGAGAAGAGTCGATACGCTGAAGATTTTTATTCCCGCCGCGATGTTTGCTCGCCATAAATGGCGGCGATTAATACAATCTAAGAGCCTATCCCACCAGGCGTTATTGGCGCAGCCAGTTTGGACACGGACAGCGCGCAAAAACCTCACGTACACGTAGTACGTGAGGTTTGACTCGCTACGCTCGCCCTTCGGGCCGCCGCAAGCGGCGTTCAAAACGCTAACGCGTTTTGACGAGCACTGCCCAGGACCAAAATAGCAAGTAAAATAGCCCTAATGGGATGGGCTCTAAATTAGCTCCCGCGATAGGTTGAATAACCATACTGACTTAATAACAGCGGCACATGATAGTGCTCATTCGTTTTGCTGATATGAAACTCGACGGGAATCTCCGGGAAAAACGTGTCCAGTTTTTTACTTTCAAAATACTGGCCGGTTTTAAAAATAACGCGATAATCCCCCGGCGCGGCAGCTTTTTCGGGCCACAGTGCTTTAATACGTCCGTCCTGGTCGGTATGCCCGGTGTTTAATTGCGTCCATCCGTTATCCTTTTTCTGCTCCAGTACCACCTCCACGCCGGGTGCCGGTTTGCCTGTTTGCTGATCGAGAATATGTACGCTGAGAATATTGTTGCCAGCGGCCAGCGCCATTGCCGGGGCTGCAACAAGAGATGCTATCGCGGTAGCCAGTATATATCGTTTCATGCTTCACTCCTTTACGGTATTGATGCAGGAAAATATATCTGGCGCGTCCAGGATTAACCTTACACGGACATGACAATTATGTCATCTTGTTGGAGATTTACGGATTCGCTAACAAGCCTATGGCATACTGCGTCGATGAAGATTTTATTGATTGAAGATAACCAGAAAACCATTGAGTGGGTACGTCAGGGACTCACGGAGGCAGGCTATGTGGTTGATTATGCCTGTGATGGACGAGACGGATTACACCTGGCCCTTCAGGAACATTATTCATTGATTATTCTTGATATTATGCTGCCGGGGCTTGATGGATGGCAGGTTTTACGCGCGTTACGCACTGCGCATCAATCCCCTGTTATTTGCCTGACGGCGCGCGACTCGGTTGAGGATCGCGTCAAAGGTCTTGAGGCGGGCGCTAATGATTACCTTGTTAAGCCTTTTTCCTTCGCCGAACTGCTGGCCCGGGTGAGAGCTCAACTCAGACAGCACGTCCCGGTCTTTACCCGACTGACGATCAATGGTCTGGACATGGATGCCACAAAGCAATCGGTGTCACGAAATGGCAAACCGATTTCCCTGACCCGCAAAGAATTCCTGCTCCTCTGGTTACTGGCCTCCCGGGCAGGAGAAATCGTGCCCCGAACCGCGATCGCCAGCGAAGTTTGGGGAATTAACTTTGATAGTGAAACCAACACCGTTGATGTCGCGATTCGTCGGCTGCGCGCCAAAGTAGACGATCCATTTGAAAAGAAGCTCATCATGACCGTCCGGGGGATGGGTTATCGATTACAGGCGGAAACGTCGCAGAATGGTTAAGTTATCAATGACGCTGCGCCTGACAATTTCTTTTATCGCCATACTTATCCTCGCCTGTACCGGCATTAGCTGGACGCTCTATAACGCGCTGAGCAAAGAATTAACGTATCGGGATGATATGACGCTAATAAATCGGGCGGCGCAAATGCAGCAACTGTTACTGGATGGCGCCAGACCGGAAAATCTGCCGCTCTATTTCAATCGAATGGTGGATACGAAGCAGGATATCTTATTGATCCATTCAGCAACAGGCCACAAGGTTGCGATTAATCATAGCGGCATCCCCGACCAACGCTTTAACGAGATTCCGCTGGCTAAAAACATCACCCGCGAAACCTTATTTCGCCAGGCGGTACAAGGCACGGAACTGACCGCGGTACGAGTAAACGCCAGAAGCGGCGATGACCCGCTGACCCTTACTATTGCCAGGCTGGCGACGGAAAGACGGCAAATGCTGGCGCAATATCGCCGCAACAGTTTGCTGATTAGCCTTATCGCGATCCTCGTCTGTTCGGCGCTCAGTCCATTAGTCATCAGAAACGGGCTGCGGGCCATTACGTCGCTCAGCCGACTCACCGCGGCGACAGATAGCGGCACACTTCGCCAGCCGTTGGCGGAACAGGCGTTACCCGTTGAGCTCAGGCCGCTTGGACAAGCGCTAAATACCATGCGCCAGAAGCTTTCCGACGATTTTGAACGCCTGAACCAATTTGCCGACGATCTGGCGCATGAGCTGCGCACGCCGGTTAATATTTTACTGGGGAAGAATCAGGTGATGCTGAGTCAGGAACGCAGCGCCGAAGAGTATCAACAAGCCCTTGTCGATAATATTGAAGAGCTGGAGGGACTGTCGCGACTGACAGAAAATATTCTCTTTCTGGCACGCGCGGAGCACCAGAATATAGCGGTAAAAAAACAGCCTGTTTCGCTCAATGCGTTGATTGAAAATATGCTGGATTATCTTAGCCCCCTTGCCGAGGAGAAGCGCATCTGTTTTATAAATCAATGTCAGGGAACGGTATGGGCTGACGAAATATTATTACAAAGAGTGCTCTCAAACCTGCTGACGAATGCCATCCGTTATTCTGATGAAAACGCCGTGATACGTATTGAAAGCGCTTATGATGATAACGTTGCAGAAATTCGGGTCGCTAATCCGGGCAGCCACCCCGCCGATGCGGATAAGCTTTTCCGGCGTTTTTGGCGAGGAGATAATGCCCGCCACACTGCCGGTTTCGGTCTGGGGCTATCGTTGGTTAATGCGATTGCTCTATTACACGGTGGTTCGGCATCTTACCGCTATGCCGATGAACATAATATCTTTTCGGTTCGTCTGCCTGATAGCGGTGATAGCTAAGGTCAGTACAGGTTCTGTTCCCCTTCCCTGCCACAGGGCTGTGGTTATCAATACAACCTCAATAAAGAGAAAATAAAGGATGCCGGCAAAGAATATTGCTGGCTCGATCACTTTCTCGGTTTCCAATCCAGGGTCAATTCATCCCATAACGCGTTATTCAGTGGGAACCTTTATGAAAAAGTATCTTGCATTCGCCGTTACGCTGCTGGGTATGGGTAAAGTCATCGCCTGTACTACCCTTTTGGTAGGCAATCAGGCTTCGGCTGATGGCTCCTTCATTATCGCGCGCAACGAGGATGGCTCGGCAAATAACGCCAAGCATAAGGTTATTCATCCCGTCGCGTTTCATCAACAAGGCGAGTATAAAGCACATCGGAACAATTTTAGCTGGCCGCTTCCGGAGACAGCGATGCGCTATACGGCGATTCATGACTTTGATACTAACGATAACGCCATGGGTGAAGCCGGTTTCAATTCGGCGGGCGTCGGAATGAGCGCAACGGAAACCATTTATAACGGCAGAGCGGCGCTGGCTGCCGATCCTTACGTGACAAAAACGGGAATCACGGAAGACGCCATTGAGTCCGTGATCCTGCCAGTGGCGCAATCGGCGCGTCAGGGCGCCAAATTACTGGGAGACATTATTGAACAAAAAGGCGCTGGCGAAGGTTTCGGCGTCGCGTTTATTGATAGCAAAGAGATATGGTATCTGGAGACGGGAAGCGGTCATCAATGGCTGGCAGTACGACTTCCGGCAGATAGCTATTTCGTTTCCGCCAATCAGGGACGTTTACGCCATTACGATCCGAATGATAACGCGAATTATATGGCGTCACCAACGTTAGTAAGCTTTGCGAAAAAGCAGGGATTATATGATCCGGCTCGCGGCGAATTCGACTTTCATCAAGCCTATTCGCAGGATAACAAAAACGATATCACCTATAATTATCCGCGCGTCTGGACGCTACAACATCAGTTTAATCCGCATCTGGATACGGTCGTTAGCGAAGGGGAAACATTTCCTGTTTTTTTAACGCCAATAACAAAAATTAGCGTGGCGGCAGTAAAAAACGCGTTACGCAATCACTATCAGGGAACGTCGCACGACCCTTATGCCAGTCATAATCCACAAGAACCATGGCGACCTATATCCGTTTTTCGTACCCAGGAGTCGCATATTTTACAGGTCAGACCGAAATTACCGCAGGCTATCGGTAACGTAGAATACATCGCCTATGGAATGCCATCTCTTAGCGTCTATCTCCCCTATTATCAGGGAATGCGTCATTATCAACCCGGAGATGATAAAGGAACCGATCGGGCGAGCAACGACTCTACCTACTGGACATTCCGCACGCTGCAAACGCTGGTTATGCAGGACTACAATGCGTTTGCGCCAGATGTGCAACACGCCTGGAAAACATTTGAACAGCAAACAGCTAAGCAGCAGTATAAGATGGAACAGAGCTATCTGAGATTATATGCATCGCATCCGAAAGAAGCGCAACGCTTACTGCAAAATTTTGAAGATAAAACGATGCAAAATGCGCAGACGCTCGCCCGTCGCCTGACCAATAATATTATTACGACAATGACTTACCGCACAGATATGAAATATCACTTTTCAAGTACGCAACCATAAATTCAATGACAATCTATTAGCCACTCATACACAATAAGATAAAGCGGCACCAAAATTAGCCATATATAAAAGACAATAATTATTATGGATTCATAGAGAGGATAGTTTATGACACTCCAGGCAAATATCAGCAGAGAGACAAAAGCGGCAAAAACCCAGGAGGTATATAAGCACGTTGTTCTTTTCAAAATGGCCGCCTCCTCTCACATAAAACGATAACTACAGCTTATGTCCCGTGTTACATAACTTTTCCCGACAGGCCTCTTTTACCCATGCTGAAAAATTCCGCGTCTTTTCAGATTTCAACGCGAATTCTATCTGTTCAAGCATGGAATAGGAAAAACGAATATTCTTCGTCACGGTCTTACTTGTCCGGGGCTTTGCTGGCATACACACACCTGTATAACATTTGATGTAACGCCGTTACTTTACGCAGGAGTAAATCGGTGAATTTGATCTGAGTCAAGAAGGTGGGTTTTCAATAAAAGTTGTGCCCTAAATTGTGAAGTTTGTAGATTTTATGAACATTTGATGTACCGATCTCCCCCATGATCGCCACTACGTATGGACGTCAGGATGCCTCCCCGCCTGATCAGAAGCGTTTCCTCATTAAAAAGGACATTTTTTTAAAGTTCCTGGCGCATAAAAGTCACATCCTTTTAAAGGGTTGTTAACCCTGTTGAATGTTCCCACTCCCCTATTCAGGAATATTAAAAACGCTATGCAAATACAGAGCTTCTATCACTCAGCTTCACTAAAAACCCAGGAGGCTTTTAAAAGCCTACAAAAAACCTTATACAATGGAATGCAGATTCTATCAGGCCAGGGCAAAGCGCCGGCTAAAGCACCCGACGCTCGCCCGGAAATTATTGTCCTGCGAGAACCTGGCGCGACATGGGGGAATTATCTACAGCATCAGAAGACGTCTAACCACTCGCTGCATAACCTCTATAACTTACAGCGCGATCTTCTCAACGTCGCGGCAACCGTTCTGGGTAAACAAGACCCGGTTCTAACGTCAATGGCAAACCAAATGGAGTTAGCCAAAGTTAAAGCGGACCGGCCAGCAACAAAACAAGAAGAAGCCGCGGCAAAAGCATTGAAGAAAAATCTTATCGAACTTATTGCAGCACGCACTCAGCAGCAGGATGGCTTACCTGCAAAAGAAGCTCATCGCTTTGCGGCAGTAGCGTTTAGAGACGCTCAGGTCAAGCAGCTTAATAACCAGCCCTGGCAAACCATAAAAAATACACTCACGCATAACGGGCATCACTATACCAACACGCAGCTCCCTGCCGCAGAGATGAAAATCGGCGCAAAAGATATCTTTCCCAGTGCTTATCAGGGAAAGGGCGTATGCAGTTGGGATACCAAAAATATTCATCACGCCAATAATTTGTGGATGTCCACGGTGAGTGTGCATGAGGACGGTAAAGATAAAACGCTTTTTTGCGGGATACGTCATGGCGTGCTTTCCCCCTATCATGAAAAAGATCCGCTTCTGCGTCAGGTCGGCGCTGAAAACAAAGCCAAAGAAGTATTAACTGCGGCACTTTATAGTAAACCTGAGTTGCTTAACAGAGCCTTAGCGGGCGAAGCGGTAAGCCTTAAACTGGTATCCGTCGGGTTACTCACCGCGTCGAATATTTTCGGCAAAGAGGGAACGATGGTCGAGGATCAAATGCGCGCATGGCAATCGTTGACCCAGCCGGGAAAAATGATTCATTTAAAAATCCGCAATAAAGATGGCGATCTACAGACGGTAAAAATAAAACCGGACGTCGCCGCATTTAATATGGGGGTTAATGAGCTGGCGCTCAAGCTCGGCTTTGGCCTTAAGGCATCGGATAGATATAATGCCGAAGCGCTACATCAGTTATTAGGCAATGATTTACGCCCTGAAGCCAGACCAGGTGGCTGGGTTGGCGAATGGCTGGCGCAATACCCGGATAATTATGAGGTCGTCAATACATTAGCGCACCAGATTAAGGATATCTGGAAAAATAACCAACATCATAAAGATGGCGGCGAACCCTATAAACTCGCACAACGCCTTGCCATGTTAGCCCATGAAATTGACGCGGTGCCCGCCTGGAATTGTAAAAGCGGCAAAGATCGTACAGGGATGATGGATTCAGAAATCAAGCGAGAGATCATTTCTTTCCATCAGACCCATATGTTAAATGCGCCTGGCAGTCTTCCGGATAGCGGTGGACAGAAAATTTTCCAAAAAGTATTACTGAATAGCGGTAACCTGGAGATTCAGAAACAAAATACGGGCGGGGCGGGGAACAAAGTACTGAAAAATTTATCGCCAGAAGTGCTCAATCTTTCCTATCAAAAACGAATTGGGGATGAAAATATTTGGCAGTCAGTAAAAGGCATTTCTTCATTAATCACATCTTGAGTCTTGAGGTAACTATATGGAAAGTCTATTAAATCGTTTATATGCCGCGTTAGGCCTGGATGCGCCAGAAGATGAGCCACTGCTCATCATTGATGATGGAATACAGGTTTATTTTAATGAATCCGATCATACACTGGAAATGTGCTGTCCCTTTATGCCATTGCCTGACGACACTCTGACTTTGCAGCATTTTTTACGTCTTAACTACGCCAGCGCCGTCACTATCGGCGCTGACGCAGACAATACTGCTTTAGTGGCGCTTTATCGCTTGCCGCAAACCAGTACCGAAGAAGAGGCGCTCACTGGTTTTGAATTATTCATTTCTAACGTGAAGCAATTAAAAGAGCGTTATGCATAATTTAATACATCAACATGCTTTCTTAATGAGATAAAGCGCGATACGTATGCCCTTTACAAGAGACAAGACCAGAATCTTTGGTGGAAATGTAAGGGGCAAACGTTCCTCTCTCTCATTTCGCTCTGTTTGCGGGAGCATTTTTAGTGTGTAAGTATTCCTGATCATCAGGTTTTACGCCATCTACGCGCATTTATTCTGCTATAAGTTGAAATACTGCAAAAAATATTAGTGCTTATTATTTTTTCTTTAAGTAAATTTTCGCTCAACAAACTTAATTGTTTATTCAATGATGATGAAGCGTGAGTTATGCTGGAAATGAAGGAAGCCAATAGCAAGGATAATCTGATTATTCACGGGTGATATTATGAGACATCGTATATTTTTACCATTGCTTCTGGTGTTGTCGGCTACAGCCTTTTCGGCATCGGCGATGGCTGCCAGTGATTCCCCCCCACCACCAGATAATACAAAACACGCCTCCCGTGGCTGGCCACCAGACCCTGAAGCATTGATTCGCCCAGGCTGGTGTGACAACTGGCCATCAGATATAGAGAAACCAGATTTTTGGTGTCAAGTATGTGGTTGTTAATTTTTTACAGAAAACTATAACAACCATATCAGAACTGAGAGTATATCTGGTTATTATGTTTCATCAATTCCTGATGAACTGAATATGACTTCAGGCTGGCGTGTTTTATTAACGTCAGCCTGATTTTTTACAACATCATATGACTGACTTCCAGGCGCAGCCAGCGCGTTCTATATCTAAGCTGGTGATTGTAACGACCCCGACAGTACTTCTGCTTCACCGTTATGGCAGATATCATCGCCTCTTGTCAGATGCCAGACACCTACTCATACTCAACCAAAGCTCTAAATACAAAAATCACCTTATATCTTTTTTTATTATTCCTTGTATAAATGTGACTTGACTCACACCTATAAGGAATCGACTCACTTCCATAAGAAGGAATCAAAATGCCAATAACTAACGCGTCCCCAGAAAATATATTAAGGTATTTGCATGCGGCCGGTACCGGTACGAAAGAAGCAATGAAAAGTGCAACTTCACCACGCGGTGTACTGGAGTGGCTTGTCAATTTTTTTACCTGTGGTGGAGTAAGAAGAAGCAATGAAAGATGCTTTCGGGAGGTAATTGGAAAACTGACCACATCATTATTATATGTAAATAAAGATGCTTTCTTCGATGGTAATAAAATATTTCTGGAGGATGTCAACGGGTGTACTATATGTCTGTCATGTGGAGCAGCATCCGAAAATACGGATCCCATGGTCATTATTGAAGTGAACAAAAATGGAAAAACTGTAACGGATAACGTTGATAGTGAGAGATTTTGGAATGTATGTCGAATGTTAAAACTGATGAGTAAACATAATATACAACAGCCTGATTCACTTATAACCGAGGATGGTTTTCTGAACCTGCGCGGAGTAAACCTGGCTCATAAAGATTTCCAGGGGGAAGATTTGTCAGAAATAGATGCTTCTGATGCAGATTTCCGTGAAACAAATCTTTCTAATGTAAATTTAGTCGGTGCAAATTTGTGTTGTGCAAATCTACACGCTGTAAATCTAATGGGTTCAAACATGACTAAAGCAAACCTGACTCACGCAGACCTGACTTGCGCTAACATGTCCGGTGTAAACTTAACCGCTGCAATTCTATTCTGCTCAGACTTAACTGACACCAAACTAAATGGTGCGAAATTAGATAAGATAGCTCTAACTTTAGCGAAATCATTAACAGGAGCCGATCTGACAGGTAGTCAACATACCCATACTCCACTCCCGGATTACAATGATAAAACTCTTTTCCCCCATCCGATATTTTAGTCGAGATAAAGGGATTTTATAAACAAGAAGTATTCAAGCAGAAGCCCGCCTTGTTTTATTAAACACCCCCCCTAAGTTTCATTATAAATAACATTTTCAGCGTATTACTTGTTGGTTTTGTCTGAATCATAGCGTTATCTGTATGTGGCACATTAACTAAAAACACTATTATTGTTTAATTTAAATAATTCATAATTGTAGTCAGGGAATAAGAAATTATGCTTCCGGTCACCTACAGATTAATACCTCAAAGCGGAGTATCCACATATGGATTAAATACCGCAGATACACCTGTTTTCCCCGATATTCCCGAACATGCACCAAACCCCTCACGGCTACGCCTTGCTCATGACAGCCTTGCCATAAACAGTGAATTCCGTCTGGAGCCAGAGTGTGTGGTGGAGTACCTTATCTCAGGCGCGGGTGGAATAGACCCTGATACAGAAATTGATGACGACACTTATGACGAATGCTACGATGAACTATCCTCCGTACTTCAAAATGCGTATACCCAAAGCGAAACATTCCGCAGACTGATGAATTACGCATATGAAAAAGAACTACATGATGTGGAGCAGCGCTGGCTACTGGGGGCAGGCGAAGCCTTTGAAACTACCGTGGCTCAGGAACACTTCAAACTTTCAGAAGGCAGGAAAGTTATTTGTCTCAATCTGGACGATTCTGATGATTCATATACCGAACATTATGAAAGTAACGAAGGACCACAACTTTTTGACACAAAACGTTCATTTATTCATGAAGTTGTACATGCACTGACCCATCTTCAGGATAAAGAAGAAAATCATCCAAGAGGCCCTGTTGTCGAATATACCAACATTATTCTGAAAGAGATGGGGCATCTTTCACCTCCCAGAATGGCCTACATCTTCAATAAATAGACACATCGGGAAACGAAAAGAAACTAAAAACCCGCGTAGTAGCGGGCTTGTCTGAGCATATTTCAATATCTAAGCTGGTGGTGATAACGGCTCCGACAGCACTTCTGCTTCGCCGTTATGGCAGATATAATCGCCCCTTGTCAGATGCCAGACACCGACAATAAGCTATCCTGATTCCAGATCGTCAACGGTGTCGTTCGTATAGTATCCCTGTAAAGGGGTACGTAAATTTACCTCGAAGCCACGTACCGTCTACATCAGCGATGAGCAATATGCGGCAATTTATGACGAAGCCACACCTGCATTACGCGTTGCGATGGAAGTTTCATATCTGTGCGCCGTCCGTCAGGGGGATGTTCTGGAGATGGTCTGGGGAGATGTGATGGACGCTGGTTTATTTATTGAGCAGAACAAAACTGGCAAAAAACAGATCAAGGAATGGTCTCCTCGCTTGAGATATGCGCTGGAAATGGCGAGACGTGAGCTTAATTCTAACAATGCTTCTGGTGTTGTAATACCCGGGCCGAGCGGTGGCAGGATGAACAAAAAGACATTCAACAACTGGTGGAACGACGCCAAGCAGCAGGCTTCTCTGAAATTAGGCCGACCAATACCCGGCACATTCCACGATATTAAGGCGAAAGCTATATCCAATTATGAGGGTAGCAGTCGCGACAAACAGTTGTTCTCCGGCCACAAAACCGAAAATCAGGTGAATACGTATGACAGGAAGGTGAAGGTGACACCTACTTTGAATGCGCCACAGATAATAATGAAGAAATAATAATTTTGCTGAAAACTGCCCTGCTTAAGCAGGGCATGATTATCGTCGTTTGAAAAGATATTTAGTAACAACGAGAACCAGTCCGAAGACTTCTGTCAGCGTTCCTGCCATATAAATTCGCAAAGTTGTGTCATCTATGAACACCCACTGGAAACCATCAGCAACGAATACCATGTTCATAATCAAAAGCTGAACAGCAAGTATGCACAGAAAACTTTTCCCGTATGTTTTTTTAAGGTCGATTTCAGCTTGAAAATCTTCATTATTTAGGCGCTGCCTTTCAGGATCCAATGATGATACCTGCAAGGCTGGCTGAGAAAATGATAAAATCGAACCGCCGATATTACTGGAATCAACCTCATCAGGTTCCTCATCAGCACGCAGAGCCTCCGGTGATGGAGGCTCTTTTACTTCAATCTGAGGAATTTGTCTTTGCTGGTTGAGGGTACTCTTTAATTGGTTAAGGACCGACTTCCTCAACTCATTCATTTGCTGATTGAAATCGTGCTCATCAGACATTAAGTGCTTTTACCTCAACCCCAAGTTCTTTAGGCGGAAACTCATGGCGTCATCAGAAACACCAAAGTAGTGCGCCATTATATAACTCGGTTGCTTTTTTTTGTGAAGTTTTTCAACTTCATCTTTTGGCATAAGCAATTCGGCGGCAAATTGGTTGGCAAAAATTTCATCCGGGTGCGTACCGTTACTGGCGGTCTCTCCTCGAAGATCAACATACTCATAAACATCCTCTTGGTCGGCTTGTCGTGCAATGTAATGACCAAGTTCATGACCACATGAGAAACGTTGACGGACCTTATTATCATCGCTGTTCAGGAAGATCGCTGGATCCTGATCTTTCTGCTTTATCAAGGCACCAGAAACCTTGCCAGGCATTTCAGTTATAAAGACATCAAGTCCCATGTCGTTCGCAATCTTAGCTGGATCAACAGGGAAACCGCGCCCGCACCAGAACGTGTCCAGCACTCGCCGGGCGTGCTCTCTTGGGTTGGTAGCCATAGCTCCTCCAGTTACTACATTACGATGATTGGTTGAAAGTTAGTGAGTCAGTTTCGTACCAGGATCTCGGACAGAAGCGATACAATTTGTGCTTCTGGTACGATATTAACCGTTAGCGGTTATCGCTTCCAGTAAAATCACACGTTTGACACTTCCTTCGCTTGATTTTCAGACAGTATTATGAAACAACACCACCATTTATATTAAAAAACTTTAAAAAACATAATGTTAAAAAAGATCATGAACGCAATGTTTTAAATTATTGATATGTCAAATCACAAAAAGATGTAGGTAGTTAGGAAATTTTATTCGGTTTAGAGGTTCGGAGACTAAAAATAAGGATATGAATGGGAATGGATTGGGAGAGAATTTTCGCCGGAATATACCAACTGAGTATACCAAGTCTGTACCAACACCAAAAAAACAAAGGGGTTAGCATTAAGCTAACCCCTTGTTTAATCTGGCGGAAGCGCAGAGATTCGAACTCTGGAACCCTTTCGGGTCGCCGGTTTTCAAGACCGGTGCCTTCAACCGCTCGGCCACACTTCCGGAATGAGGCGCACTATAAACATCCCGGTGCGTCATGTAAAGACCGAATGTGTTCGTTTGCGTGAAAAACAGGCAAAATTTCGTTAATTGCCTGAAATAGCGGCACATTGACCATTTCTTCAACACAAAAACTGGCTGAATACGTGTTGATCGTCCCCACTGTTTTACCGCTGTGATTATCAATTTTTTATCGGTAACGCGTGGTTGGCGCTGCCGCCTGTTTTATGGCGTAGCGCCAGGCATGAGAAGACCGTTTTAACGACGGTAATCACCTGAAATCTCTTAAGGAAACTAAACGTAAACGAATGCGTAAAGATGGGTAAAACCACTGGGTGACAGTGACTGTTTTTATTATTCTCCTTTATTAATTACATCTGTCATAAGAGAGTGACTGACTAATGGATCGTATCATTACATCATCGCGTGATCGTAGCTCGCTACTGAGTACGCACAAAGTACTGCGCAACACCTATTTTC
The DNA here is from genome assembly GCF_020150755.1 of Salmonella sp. A29-2. Taxonomy (NCBI): domain Bacteria; kingdom Pseudomonadati; phylum Pseudomonadota; class Gammaproteobacteria; order Enterobacterales; family Enterobacteriaceae; genus Salmonella; species Salmonella sp. A29-2. The sequence goes on from NZ_CP083731.1 coordinate 2,863,619, forward strand.
TGTTGAGCCTGACGCTGGCTTTCTCCGCAATTACCGCGACAGCCAGTACGGTACTGATGCTGCCCTCCCCCGGCCTGATTCTGACGCTGGTCGGTATGTATGGGCTGATGTTCCTGACCTATAAAACCGCCAATAAGCCGGTCGGTATCCTGTCTGCTTTTGCGTTTACCGGCTTCCTCGGCTATATCCTGGGCCCGATTCTTAACGCCTATCTGTCAGCAGGCATGGGCGATGTCATTGGCCTGGCGCTGGGTGGTACCGCGTTAGTATTTTTCTGCTGCTCCGCTTACGTTCTAACCACCCGTAAGGATATGTCTTTCCTGGGCGGTATGTTAATGGCCGGGATCGTCGTCGTGCTGATTGGTATGGTGGCGAATATTTTCCTGCAACTGCCTGCATTGCACCTGGCGATTAGCGCGGTGTTTATCCTGATTTCCTCGGGCGCTATCCTGTATGAAACCAGTAACATCATTCACGGCGGTGAAACCAACTATATTCGTGCGACCGTCAGTCTGTACGTTTCGCTGTACAACATCTTTGTCAGCCTGCTCAGCATTCTGGGCTTCGCCAGCCGCGACTAATCGACATTCCCCTCTTCCAGCCCTGCTTATGCAGGGCTTTATTTTTTGCTACACTGCCGTCCGTGTTGATTACGCAGTGAAACGTTATGTTGATCTTTGAAGGTAAAGAAATCAGTACTGATAGCGAAGGCTATCTGAAAGAGACGACGCAGTGGAGTGAAGCGCTGGCAGTCGCTATCGCCGCCAATGAAGGCATTGAGCTCTCTGCGGAACACTGGGAAGTCGTGCGCTTCGTGCGCGAATTTTACCTGGAGTTTAACACCTCTCCCGCCATCCGAATGCTGGTAAAAGCGATGGCGAATAAGTTCGGAGAAGAAAAAGGCAACAGCCGCTATCTGTATCGTCTGTTCCCGAAAGGCCCGGCAAAGCAAGCGACCAAAATCGCCGGTCTGCCCAAGCCGGTAAAATGTATTTAATACCGAATACTAAAGCCTGTTAGCGTCTCGCGAGGGCTGTGCGGTTCAGTAAGGATTTTGTCCACACGAGCAGAGCGCGGCCCGCCCTCTTTCAGCCACTTGATGAGTTTTTCCACCTGCGCCGCGTCGCCACAGGCCACCACTTCTACGCTTCCGTCATCCATATTCTTCGCATAGCCGGTTAACCCCAGCCGCTGCGCCTCATGCTGCGTGGTATAGCGAAACCCGACTCCCTGAACGCGACCATAAACCCAGGCGATAATGCAGACGTTCGACATGATGGTTCTCCTTTCATAATCAGTGGTGGAGGCTCATACAGGACATACTTAACGTACCTGACTGGGCAGACACCCATAATGTTGGCGGAATCTGGCCGTAAACCGCGACCCCGACAGGTAGCCGCACCGTAGCGCTATTTCGCCGATCGGCAGCGTCGTCGATTGCAGTTGAGAAAGCGCGCAGGACATGCGCACCTCTTCAACAATTTGTCGATAACTCTGCGATTCACGCTGCAAACGCCGACGCAGCGTCGATGTTCCCATAGCAAGACGGCGGGCTATCTCCTGGGCTGTCCATAGCTTAGCAGGCGAGAGCATAATCAGTTGCCGCACCTGCTCCGTGAGGGTGTAACGCCGTTCAATAAGCAGCGGTCCCGCCGCGCCATCATGTAAAAGCGCTAACAGTAACCCCATCGCCTGATGTTCCTGTAACCCAACGGGCAACCCCTGGCGCACAGCATCCAACACGTTCTCCCACATAAATGTCAGGCTACGGCTCATCGGCGTACACAGCGATGTCAGGTTTGCCGGTGGATAATCCTGAACGTACATCGTTTTAAAGCGAGCAATAATCTCCGGTGAAAGTAACAACAAGTCGGAGCGAAAACCGTTCTGCGCAGGCTGATTAATAATCTCCAGCGGCGTGTTCGCCGGAATAATAATCAACTCGCCCGGCCCGGCGACAAGGCGGCTATCATCCTGAATGATGACTTTACTGCCCTGCGTAATATGACAGATAGCGGCGGAAAAAAGCGTAACACGATGCAAACGGTGCAGATGACTGGAACGCACCTCTGCCGTCGTAAGATCCTGATGTCGAATATGCATCTCCTGCACCGTGCCGTCCTCTGTTTTATCTTCCGTATGTGGCCGTGAATTTCGCTTTCGCAATCACATGCGCGTTAAGCATAAACCCTACCAACGCGCCACTCGATTCACTGTCGAGCGGCAGTGTTGCCGTATTCAGCGCCCACACAGTAAACTGATAGCGATGAGGCTTATCGCCCGGCGGCGGACAGGCGCCGCCAAAGCCAGCATAACCGAAATCATTACGTCCCTGCACCACTCCGGCGGGTAACGTTTTTTTATCAGCCCCCGTCGGCAGGTCGTGAATCTGCGCAGGAATATTCACCATCGTCCAGTGCCACCAGCCGCTTCCGGTGGGCGCATCAGGATCGAAGACGGTAATAGCGTAGCTTTTGGTTCCGGCAGGCGGATTGCGCCAGCTCAGCTGCGGCGAAATATTTTCTCCGCTACAACCAAATCCTTTAAAGACATGCTGTTGCGTTAAACGAAAATCCGCCGGAATATCCGCGCTACTGAGGCTAAACGCCGACGCGGCAGATACGCCGCCACTCAATGCCATCATTGCGGCTGCGGTCAAAGAGAAGACTGTTTTCATTGTATTTCCTTCTTCATATAAAGAAATAACACTATAAAAAGCGTCCGCTGAAGAAACTGTGCCTTTACGATTCTATTTTGTGCAGAAACGCTCACCGCCATACGCTGGTGATTGCCTCTCTCATCTGTGCTACCCTACGCGCCATTTCGTTTTCACGGTCCCTGGCTGGAGCTATCATCCGGCTCGCGTCACTGTTTGTGAGAGGTTACTCCGCATGACTGAATCTACATTTCCGCAATATCCCCGTTTAGTCCTCAGCAAAGGGCGAGAAAAATCTTTACTCCGCCGCCACCCATGGGTCTTTTCCGGCGCCGTCTCCCGCCTGGAAGGCAAAGCCAACCTCGGTGAAACTATCGATATCGTCGACCATCAGGGAAAGTGGTTAGCACGCGGCGCCTGGTCGCCAGCATCCCAGATCCGCGCGCGCGTCTGGACATTTGATAAAGCAGAATCCATTGATATTGCGTTTTTCACCCGCCGCCTGCGCCAGGCGCAGCAGTGGCGCGACTGGCTGGCGAAAAAAGACGGCCTGGATAGCTATCGTCTGATCGCCGGTGAGTCCGATGGCCTGCCTGGCGTCACTATCGATCGTTTTGGCCATTTTTTGGTGCTGCAACTGCTCAGCGCCGGGGCCGAATATCAACGCGCCGCATTAATTAGCGCGCTGCAAACATGCTATCCGGATTGCGCTATTTACGATCGCAGCGACGTCGCCGTGCGGAAAAAAGAAGGGATGGCGCTGACGCAAGGCCCGGTCACTAGCGAACTGCCGCCTGCGCTTCTGCCAATTGAAGAACACGGTATGAAATTGCTGGTCGATATCCAGGGCGGCCACAAAACCGGTTATTATCTTGATCAGCGCGACAGTCGTCTGGCGACGCGCCGCTACGTGGAAAATCAGCGGGTACTGAACTGCTTCTCTTATACCGGCGGTTTTGCCGTGTCGGCATTAATGGGCGGTTGTCGCCAGGTTGTCAGCGTGGATACCTCACAGGATGCGCTGGATATCGCCAGGCAAAACGTTGAACTGAACCAACTGGACTTGAGCAAAGCCGAATTCGTGCGCGATGACGTGTTTAAGTTGCTGCGCGCTTACCGTGAACACGGCGAAAAATTCGACGTCATCATCATGGACCCGCCCAAATTCGTCGAAAATAAAAGCCAGTTAATGAGTGCCTGCCGGGGCTATAAAGACATTAACATGTTAGCGATTCAACTGCTCAATCCGGGCGGCATACTGCTGACATTCTCTTGCTCCGGACTGATGACCAGCGATTTATTTCAGAAAATCATTGCCGATGCCGCAATAGATGCCGGTCGTGATGTACAATTTATAGAGCAGTTCCGTCAGGCCGCCGATCACCCGGTGATCGCCACCTACCCGGAAGGGCTGTATCTGAAAGGGTTTGCCTGTCGCGTCATGTAACTTGAAAAGTGGAATAGTATCCTCATATAAAGGGTATCTATTTCCCGGGAGGTGACTATGATAGCCAGCAAATTCGGTATCGGCCAACAGGTCCGCCATTCCCTGTTAGGTTACCTCGGAGTGGTCGTCGATATCGACCCGGAATATTCGCTTGATGAACCGTCGCCTGATGAACTGGCGGTTAACGACGAACTTCGCGCCGCTCCGTGGTACCACGTGGTAATGGAAGATGATGATGGTCAGCCAGTGCATACTTATCTGGCCGAGGCCCAGTTGCGAAGCGAAATGCGGGACGAGCATCCAGAACAGCCATCGATGGATGAACTGGCGCGTACCATTCGCAAGCAGCTTCAGGCGCCGCGACTACGTAACTAATTGTATGTAAAAGGCCGGAGAGCGATATCCGGCCATTTAAACTTTTATTTCGCCAGCCCCAGGCGAGGGATCTCAATCGCCGGGCAGCGATCCATCACCACGGTCATGCCTGCATCCCGCGCCAGTACCGCCGCCTGTTCGTTGATCACGCCAAGCTGTAGCCACAGCGTTTTTGCGCCGATGGCGATAGCTTCCTGCGCGACGCCCCATGCAGCTTCAGAGTTGCGAAAAACATCCACCATATCGACTTTTTCGGGAATGTCCGCCAGCGTGGCATACCCCTGTTGCCCCAGCAATGTCTTACCCGCGACTTTTGGCGCAACCGGAATCACATGGTAGCCCTGTTCAAGCAGGTATTTCATTACCCGATAACTTGGACGATCGGGTTTATCGCTCGCACCTACCAGCGCGATAGTGCGAGTGGACGTCAAAACATCAGCAATATCGGTCTCTTTCATCATCTTTCTCCTGGCTGTTTTGCAAAGTGTACGACAAACCTGACATAGCAACCATTCATCCCATACCGATGTATGAGAGCAAAACGCCAAAATATGTCTATATGTTAGTAAACATGATCTAAGAAAAATTTCGATACATTATTAGCCAGACGGCCTTTGGACAGGAGAACCTTATGAAAACCGGCGCGCTAACCACCTTCCTTGCTCTCTGTTTGCCGGTGACTGTTTTTGCTACAACGCTCCGTCTGTCGAATGAGGTTGATCTGCTGGTGCTGGACGGCAAAAAGGTGTCCAGCTCTTTATTACGCGGCGCAGAGAGCATCGAACTGGAAAACGGGCCGCATCAGCTTGTTTTCCGGGTGGAAAAAACCATCCGCCTGCCCGGTAATGAAGAGCGGCTTTATATTTCTCCGCCGCTGGTGATAAGTTTCGATACCCAACTGATAAGTCAGGTCAATTTCCAGCTCCCGCGGCTGGAAAACGAGCGCGAAGCCTCGCATTTTAACGCGGCGCCGCGTCTGGCGCTTTTGGACGGCGACGCCATGCCCATTCCGGTAAAACTCGATATTCTGGCCATTACTTCTACGGCTAAAGTGGTCGATTATGAAATAGAGACCGAGCGTTATAATAAATCGGCGAAACGCGCCTCGCTTCCTCAGTTCGCCACGATGATGGCAGACGACAGCACATTACTTTCCGACGTCTCAGAGCTTGATACCGTACCGCCGCAATCACAAACCCTGACAGAACAGCGGCTGAAATATTGGTTCCGACTGGCCGACCCGCAGACACGCCATCATTTTCTGCAATGGGCGGAAAAACAGCCGCCCTCTTGATATGAGTTGTCCCAGCGCGCAATTTTTTTGTCTTTCTCTTGCAGCATCAAGCGCTTCCAGTAATCTGTAGACAGGTTAACTACGGAATCGAATTATGGAACTGACGACTCGCACCTTGCCGACGCGCAAACATATCGCGTTGGTTGCTCACGACCACTGCAAACAGATGTTAATGAACTGGGTGGAACGCCATCAGCCGTTGCTGGAAAAACACGTTCTTTATGCAACCGGCACCACGGGGAATCTGATCCAGCGCGCAACCGGTATGGACGTTAATGCGATGCTGAGCGGCCCGATGGGCGGCGACCAGCAGGTTGGCGCACTCATTTCAGAAGGGAAAATCGACGTGTTGATTTTCTTCTGGGACCCGCTTAACGCGGTACCGCACGACCCCGATGTCAAAGCGCTACTGCGTCTGGCCACCGTATGGAATATCCCTGTCGCCACTAACGTCTCAACGGCGGACTTTATCATCCAGTCCCCGCATTTTAATGACGCTGTAGATATTCTTATTCCGGATTATGCGCGTTATCTGGCCGAGCGCCTGAAATAAACGCTACGCGGGCGGGATGCTGTACCGCCCGCGCTTTAGGGCTTCCTCGCCACCGGCACATCCAGCTGTTTAAGCGCCTCCACAAAGCGCGAGGGATTATCTTTATTAAAAAGCAGCCAGACCCGCGCACGCGCGCGCGTCAACGCCACATATAACAACCGCCGCTCTTCAGCGTCCGGAAAATCCTCAACCTGAGGAAGAAGCGCACTTTCCATAATGGACTCTCGCGCCGGGGCGGGGAAACCGTCGTTACCCTCCTGCAATCCGACAAGAATCACGTAATCGGCCTGTTGGCCTTTGCTGGCATGGATAGTCATGAAATCTATCTGTAACTTTGGCCAGCGAGTCGCCGCTTTTTGTAGACTCGCGGGTTTCAGATGGTGATAGCGCGCCAGCACCAGGATACGTTCATCCTCCTTCGCATAGCCGGATAATTTATCCAGTAACGCGTCCAACTGGCTTTCATCCAATAACGTCACCGCTTTTTTATCGCCTGGGGTCAGACTATTTAACGGTTTTTTAAGCTGGTGCGGATTCTGCTGTACAAAGCGATTGGCAATATCGCCAATCCGACTGTTAAAACGGTACGTGGTGTCCAGGTGGCAATGCTCGCCCTCGCCGAACGTCTGATGAAACGCCGTCGTTAAGGAGAGCTGCGCCCCGCTAAAACGGTAAATCGCCTGCCAGTCATCGCCCACGGCAAACAGCGTAGTCTGGCTATTCTGCTTGCGTAGCGCCTCTAACAGCGCCGCCCGTTGCGGGGAAATATCCTGAAATTCATCGACCAGAATATGCTTCCACGGGCTGATAAAACGCCCTTTTTCGAGGATCACCATTGCCTGATGGATCAGCCCGGAGAAATCAACGGCATTTTCCGCTTTCAACGCGCTTTTCCAGGCCTTTAGCAGCGGCGCCATCAGCTTAATGCGTTTGCCAAACAGCTCGCGGCACTCCTCTGGCGCGCCAGCGATCATTTCTGCCTGCGCGCCGCCGTGCATACGCATCAAACTGACCCAACGATCCAGGCGAGGGGCCAGACGCCGCTGCAATGTCTCATCGTCCCAGAAATTACCTTCCGGCACCGCCCACTGCATCTCCTCTTCCAGCCACTGACGCCAGCCTTTGGCCTGCGCTTTTTTCTCGCTACACTGCTGACGCCAGGTGCGCAGAAATAGCTGATGCCGCGCGGTGGCGTCACTTTCCAGCTTACTGACAACCGGCGCTTTTTTACTGCCTTGCTGAATAATATACAGCGCCAGCGAATGGAACGTACGGGCAGTAATCTCTTCCGTATGTAAGCGCTCGCGGATACGCTCATCCATCTCCTCTGCCGCCTTGCGGCCAAACGCCAGTAAAAGAATTTGCCCCGCATCGGCTTGTCCGCGCGCCAACAGCCAACCCGCGCGCGCCACCAGTACCGAGGTTTTGCCGCTTCCCGCGCCCGCCAGTACCAGTAACGATGATTCGCCGTTAACCACCGCCCTGGCCTGGGAAGGATTAAGCGGAGAAGATTCTATCTGCGTAAAAAAGTCGGCATGCGCTTCCAGCATGGCATCGGCATACGCCTGATTATGCTGCTGCCGACTTCCCTCGCTATCCTGTAACCATGCCAGACACTTACGCCATATCTCGCGACAGTGAGCAAACTCCTCCAGACGTGAGACCGGCAGCGGCAAGGCGGCAAACGTCTGGCGAATTTCGTGTTCCAGCCCCCGAACGCGTTCACGGGTAAGCCATTGGTTTTCGCCCGTTCGCTCACTAATACGCGCCCATTGCTCCTGTAATGCCTGCGCGGCGACATCACTCATCTCCTGGCTCCAGCGACGCCAGTGCGCGTCCAGATAGCGATGGAATTGCTGGGTTTCCGACCACTCGGTACCGTGCAAACGCACGACTTTATCCTCTGGCAGGACAAATTCCAGCTCGCCCCATACCAGCCCACGCTTACAGTGAATCGCCAATAACTGATTGAATGGAATAAGATATTCATGCCTGTCGCCAGACACTTTCACCCCAGCGTTGAGGATCACGGCACGATCATACGGGTGTTGCGCCAGACGTTTTCCAAGAGAAGTTGCTTTCAGTTCCATGACTCAGCGAATCCAGACGTAAAGATGTGCTTATCAGTGTAACCGCCAGAGAAAACGTGCTCCAGTCTAAAAAAACGTTACAATTGCCCGCAGTGATAGAAAACCGGAATGAACTGAGGGTTTATGCGTACCGTTCTGAATATTTTAAACTTTGTACTGGGCGGCTTTGCCACTACGCTGGCCTGGCTGCTGGCGACGCTGGTCAGTATTGTGCTTATTTTTACCCTGCCGTTGACCCGCTCCTGCTGGGAGATAACCAAACTGTCCCTGTTCCCTTACGGTAATGAAGCCATTCACGTTGACGAACTTAATCCGGCGGCGAAAAGCGTATTAATGAATACTGGCGGTACCTTGCTGAATATTTTCTGGTTACTTTTTTTCGGCTGGTGGCTATGCCTGATGCACATTGCCTCCGGTATCGCGCAGTGTGTCACTATCATCGGGATACCTGTCGGTATTGCGAACTTTAAAATTGCCGCGATTGCGCTTTGGCCTGTCGGTCGCCGCGTCGTCTCTGTAGAAACCGCTCGCGCCGCGCGAGAAGCTAACGCGCGCCGCCGTTTTGAATGATCGGGACAAATAGCCTTTATGTTAAGTCCGTTGATTCGCCGTTATACCTGGAACAGTACCTGGCTGTATTACATCCGCATTTTTATCGCTCTGTGCGGCACCACCGCCCTGCCCTGGTGGCTGGGCGACGTCAAACTGACCATCCCGCTCACGCTCGGTATGGTTGCCGCGGCGCTAACCGATCTCGACGACCGCCTTGCCGGACGCTTGCGTAATTTAATCATTACCTTAATTTGCTTTTTTATCGCGTCGGCTTCTGTGGAGCTGCTCTTTCCCTGGCCGTGGCTATTTGCGTTGGGCTTAACGTTATCCACCAGCGGGTTTATTCTGTTGGGAGGATTAGGGCAACGCTATGCCACCATCGCGTTCGGCGCGTTACTCATTGCCATCTATACGATGCTGGGTACCTCTCTATACGATCACTGGTATCAACAACCACTGCTCCTGCTGGCAGGCGCAGTATGGTATAACCTACTGACGCTAACCGGGCATCTGCTATTTCCGATCCGTCCGTTGCAGGATAATCTGGCACGCAGTTACGAACAGTTAGCGCACTATCTGGAACTGAAATCACGCCTGTTTGATCCTGATATTGAAGATGAAAGCCAGGCGCCGCTCTATGATTTAGCGTTAGCGAACGGGCAGTTAATGGCGACGCTGAACCAAACGAAAGTGTCGTTATTGACTCGCCTGCGCGGCGATCGCGGTCAACGCGGTACGCGCCGCACCCTCCATTACTATTTTGTGGCGCAGGATATTCATGAACGCGCCAGTTCTTCGCATATTCAATACCAGACGCTGCGCGATTATTTTCGCCATAGCGACGTTATGTTCCGCTTTCAGCGTCTGATGTCGATGCAGGCGCAGGCCTGTACGCAGCTGGCGCGCTGTATCTTACTGCGTACGCCGTACCAGCATGATCCGCGTTTTGAACGCGTCTTTACCCACATTGACGCCGCGCTTGAACGTATGCGCGCCAGCGGCGCTTCTTTAGAGCTGTTAAATACGCTTGGGTTCTTATTAACCAACCTACGCGCTATTGATGCGCAACTGGCGACGATCGAGTCGGAGCAGGCCCAGGCAATGCCGCGCAATGAGTCAGAAAACCAGTTGGCTGATGATAGCCTGCACGGGTTTAGCGACATCTGGCTGCGTCTGAGCCGTAATTTTACCCCGGAGTCCGCTCTCTTTCGCCATGCGGTACGCATGTCACTGGTATTGTGCATCGGTTATGCTCTCATCCAAATTACCGGGATGCGCCACGGGTACTGGATATTGCTCACCAGCCTGTTCGTTTGTCAGCCTAACTATAACGCGACCCGCCATCGCCTTGCGCTCAGGATTATCGGTACGTTGGTAGGCGTTGCGATCGGCCTGCCGATTTTATGGTTTGTCCCTTCGCTTGAAGGACAGTTAGTTCTGCTGGTGATTACCGGCGTGCTTTTCTTCGCATTCCGTAATGTGCAGTATGCCCATGCGACGATGTTCATCACCCTGCTGGTATTACTCTGCTTTAACCTCCTGGGCGAAGGCTTTGAGGTAGCGTTACCGCGCGTCGTCGACACGTTAATTGGCTGCGCTATCGCCTGGGCTGCGGTCAGCTTTATTTGGCCGGACTGGCGCTTTCGCAACCTTCCCCGGGTACTCCAGCGCGCCACCGATGCTAATTGCCGCTACCTTGATGCGATCCTTGAGCAATATCACCAGGGACGGGATAACCGCCTGGCCTATCGCATTGCCAGACGCGACGCGCACAACCGCGATGCAGAACTGGCATCCGTGGTTTCTAATATGTCGAGCGAACCCGACGTCACGGCTGAAACCCGGGAGGCGGCGTTCAGGCTGCTTTGCCTCAATCACACTTTTACCAGCTATATCTCCGCCCTCGGCGCGCACCGCGAAAAGCTCAGTAATCCGGACGTGTTGGGGCTTCTGGATGACGCGGTCTGCTACGTTGATGATGCGCTTCATCATCAACCTGAAGACGAACAGCGCGTACACCAGGCGCTGGAGGGTTTAAAGCAGCGAGTTCAGTCACTGGAAACACGTCCGGACAGCAAAGAACCTCTGGTTGTTCAACAAATTGGTTTGCTCATTGCCTTACTGCCCGAGATTGGACGCTTGCAACGGCAAATTTCACCGCCGACTTCTACATTAATTACCCAGCCGTAAGCGAATGAGCCCAGTCGGCAAGCTCCTGGCGACGACTCGCCGGGAGCGCCGCTTCATGTACGCCGACAATTGCGCCTTCCAGGGCATACAAAACTTTCACCGTCAGCAAGGGATTGCTTTGTCGCAACCTTAGCCAGCACATTTTCGCGCCCAGTATGCGTAACATATTTTCGTCCTTTATCCCTGACTCATTGAGCAATGTTTCCAGATGGAAGGTCATATTGGGGAGATCTTTGAGTCTGTGCTGTAAAATACGGCTGTGTTTTTCCTTCATTGCCGCGTCAAGAGAATACTTCGATAAACGCACCAGCTGCTGCTGATCGCGCCACAGGCTTTCATCCACCCGGTAATAGTTGAGCATAACGGGACGTCCACATTTCATAAACATGAGCCAGGCGGGAGGATGCTTCACACAGTAGGGTACGCTTTCTTCACAGGCGCGGAGATAAAGCTCGCCATTAGCCACCATCGCAAAGACGGTATCCTCCACGGTCAGACTATAGCTACCGAATAAAGATCGATACTGGATCGTCCCCAAAGAGGCCAAATATTCTTGCGATTTATAGATCCTGTCATAAGAGAGTGCTCTCATAAAATTCCTTTTAAATCATAAAGTAAAAGAATGATTTGCAGTAACGGATCCGTTAATGACGAAAATAGGCAACTTATACTCCGCGAGCAAGATGATTTTTATTTTTGACGCTACTAAGAATAAAAATTGCGAGACAGTTTCCGAAAATAGAGTTGATCTTTCATCGCCACAGGGGTACTGTATGAATATACAGTAACTCACAGGGCTGGATTGATTATGTACACTTCAGGTTATGCAAATCGTTCTTCGTCATTTCCTACCACTACCCACAACGCTGCGCGCACCGCTACGGAAAATGCCGCGGCAGGACTGGTCAGTGAAGTTGTCTACCACGAAGACCAGCCCATGATGGCGCAACTCCTGCTTTTGCCTTTACTCCGTCAGTTAGGCCAACAATCACGCTGGCAGCTCTGGCTCACGCCGCAGCAAAAGCTCAGCCGTGAATGGGTACAGTCTTCAGGTTTGCCATTAACGAAAGTGATGCAAATTAGCCAGCTTGCGCCTCGTCATACGCTGGAGTCGATGATCCGCGCTTTGCGTACAGGAAATTACAGCGTGGTAATTGGTTGGATGACTGAAGAACTGACAGAAGAAGAACATGCCAGCCTGGTTGAAGCAGCGAAGGTAGGTAATGCGGTAGGGTTTATCATGCGCCCTGTACGTGCGCACGCTTTACCCAGGAGACAGCATTCCGGGCTAAAAATTCACTCTAATTTGTATCATTAAGTAAAATTAGGATTTATCCTGGACTTTTTTTTACGCGAACGTATCTCCTTTGAGTGCTAACGTTTTTTTTGCGAGAACGCTTGTCAGAAGCGGTTTCCGCAATTTTTGCTGTACGATTTATCATCTGAAACTGTTAAATGATGTGTATATCCGTCATGTTTTTTTCACATGTCTGACGGAGTTCACACTTGTAAGTTTCCAACTACGTTGTAGACTTTACATCGCCAGGGGTGCTCAGCATAAGCCGTAGATATCGGTAGAGTAACTATTGAGCAGATCCCCCGGTGAAGGATTTAACCGTGTTATCTCGTTGGAGATATTCATGGCGTATTTTGGATGATAACGAGGCGCAAAAAATGAAAAAGACAGCTATCGCGATTGCAGTGGCACTGGCTGGTTTCGCTACCGTAGCGCAGGCCGCTCCGAAAGATAACACCTGGTACGCTGGTGCTAAACTGGGCTGGTCTCAGTACCATGACACCGGCTTCATTAACAATGATGGCCCGACTCATGAAAACCAACTGGGCGCAGGTGCTTTTGGTGGTTACCAGGTTAACCCGTACGTTGGCTTTGAAATGGGCTACGACTGGTTAGGCCGTATGCCGTACAAAGGCGACAACATCAATGGCGCTTATAAAGCTCAGGGCGTTCAGTTGACCGCTAAACTGGGTTATCCAATCACTGACGATCTGGACGTTTATACCCGTCTGGGTGGTATGGTATGGCGTGCAGACACCAAGTCTAACGTCCCTGGCGGCCCGTCTACTAAAGACCACGACACCGGCGTTTCCCCGGTATTCGCGGGCGGTATCGAGTATGCTATCACCCCTGAAATCGCAACCCGTCTGGAATACCAGTGGACTAACAACATCGGTGATGCCAACACCATCGGCACCCGTCCGGACAACGGCCTGCTGAGCGTAGGTGTTTCCTACCGTTTCGGCCAGCAAGAAGCTGCTCCGGTAGTCGCTCCGGCACCGGCACCGGCTCCGGAAGTACAGACCAAGCACTTCACTCTGAAGTCTGACGTACTGTTCAACTTCAACAAATCTACCCTGAAGCCGGAAGGCCAGCAGGCTCTGGATCAGCTGTACAGCCAGCTGAGCAACCTGGATCCGAAAGACGGTTCCGTTGTCGTTCTGGGCTTCACTGACCGTATCGGTTCTGACGCTTACAACCAGGGTCTGTCCGAGAAACGTGCTCAGTCTGTTGTTGATTACCTGATCTCCAAAGGTATTCCGTCTGACAAAATCTCCGCACGTGGTATGGGCGAATCTAACCCGGTTACCGGCAACACCTGTGACAACGTGAAACCTCGCGCTGCCCTGATCGATTGCCTGGCTCCGGATCGTCGCGTAGAGATCGAAGTTAAAGGCGTTAAAGACGTGGTAACTCAGCCGCAGGCTTAAGTTTCCGTCTGATAAAAAACCCCGCGTCGCGGGGTTTTTTGCTCTGGTCTGGGTGACAACGCCTTTCAGCGTTACTTCTTGCCTAATAACGCCTGTAAATCCTGCTTTAACGTGGTCATTTGCGTGGCATATTTCTCTTTATGCTCCGCGTCTTCTATCAGTTGCACTATCGTTTCGGATAATGTTTTACCGCGTCGCTGCGCAAGGCCCGCCAGACGCTGCCAGACCATAAACTCTAAATCGATAGATTTTTTGCGCGTATGCTGATGTTCCGCATTGAAGTGTCGTTTGCGTCTTGCCCGAATGGTTTGTTTCATCCGATTAAGCAAGGCAGGATTCATATGCCTGTCTATCCAGACATTTACCCGCACCGGTTCATTTTCGAGGGCCAACAACAAATTGACGGCTTCCTGGGCAGCACTGGCTTCCACGTAGCGGGTGATCAACTCCCCTTCGCGGTGCTTTTTCACCAGATATTTCCATTTCCAACCGCTTTCAAGATTTTCAAGTTGTTGATATTTCATTGCGATCCCAATGTTACCGTGTAACTGTTATCAGAATATCAGTTTTTTAGCCATCTGAAGAAAAGAATCTCTAACCTGTGAATGGTTACACGTCTTCATATTACTTTGCATTCGCTTTCCGCGTGTGCAGCGTGACGGGTTAGGCTATAATCCCCCCTTTTACAACAGACTAAAAAACCTCAACTTTGACCATTACGAAACTTGCATGGCGTGATCTGGTTCCGGATAGCGAAAGCTATCAGGAGATATTTGCACAGCCACACGCGACTGACGAAAACGACACCTTACTCAGTGATACTCAGCCACGACTGCAATTTGCGCTTGAGCAACTTATACAGCCGTGGGCATCATCCTCTTTTATGCTGACTAAAGCGCCTGAAGAGCAAGAGTATCTCACTTTACTTTCAGATGCCGTCCGCGCTCTGCAAACCGATGCCGGACAATTAACCGGCGGACATTATGACGTTTCCGGGCATACTGTTCATTACCGCGCCGCGCAGAATGCGCAAGACAACTTTGCCACCGTCACACAAGTCGTCAGCGCGGACTGGGTCGAAGCCGAACAGCTCTTTGGTTGCCTGCGGCAGTATAACGGCGACATTATCCTGCAGCCGGGACTGGTTCATCAGGCGAACGGCGGCGTGCTGATTATTTCCTTACGAACCCTTCTGGCGCAGCCGTTACTGTGGATGCGTCTGAAAGCCATCGTTAGCCGCGAGCGTTTTGACTGGGTGGCCTTTGACGAGTCGCGTCCATTACCGGTCTCCGTGCCATCCATGCCGCTCAAACTGAAGGTGATTCTGGTTGGCGAACGTGAATCACTGGCTGATTTTCAGGAGATGGAACCGGAGCTCGCGGAACAGGCTATCTACAGTGAATTTGAAGACAATTTACAGATAGCGGACGCAGAAGCTATGACCCTGTGGTGTCAATGGGTGACGCGTATCGCTTTACGCGATAATTTGCCCCCTCCGGCTCCGGACGCCTGGCCCGTTCTGATACGCGAGGCTGTGCGCTATACCGGCGAACAGGATACGCTGCCTCTTTGCCCACTGTGGATAGCCCGCCAGTTTAAGGAGGCGTCGCCTTTATGCGAAGGCGATACCTGCGGCGCAGAAGCGCTCAGCCTGATGCTTGCCCGACGCGAATGGCGAGAAGGCTTTCTGGCGGAGCGGATGCAGGATGAGATTCTGCAAGAGCAGATCCTGATTGAAACCGAAGGCGAACGCGTTGGACAAATCAATGCGCTTTCCGTCATTGAGTTTCCCGGACATCCGCGCGCCTTTGGCGAACCGTCGCGAATTAGCTGTGTTGTGCATATCGGCGATGGCGAATTTAACGATATTGAGCGCAAGGCCGAACTTGGCGGGAATATCCACGCTAAGGGAATGATGATTATGCAGGCCTTCCTGATGTCGGAGTTGCAGCTGGAGCAACAAATTCCCTTCTCTGCCTCGTTAACCTTTGAGCAGTCCTACAGCGAAGTGGATGGCGATAGCGCCTCAATGGCGGAATTATGTGCGCTCATCAGCGCGCTGGCCAATGTGCCAGTGAATCAAAACATTGCGATTACCGGCTCGGTCGATCAGTTTGGTCGCGCGCAACCGGTGGGTGGGCTAAACGAAAAAATTGAAGGTTTCTTCGCCATCTGCGAGCAGCGGGAATTAAACGGTAAACAGGGCGTGATTATCCCTGCCGCCAATGTCCGCCATCTCAGTCTTAAATCTGAACTGCTGCAAGCGGTTAAAGAAGAGAAGTTCACTATCTGGGCGGTAGACGACGTGACCGACGCCTTACCGTTACTGTTAAATCTGGTGTGGGATGGCGAAGGTCAAACGACGTTGATGCAGACTATCCAGGAGCGTATCGCGCAGGCGACGCAACAGGAAGGCCGTCATCGTTTCCCGTGGCCATTACGTTGGCTGAACGCTTTTATTCCGAACTGATCGGACTTGTTCAGCGTACACGTGTTAGCTATCCTGCGTGCTTCAATAAAATAAGGTTTACATAAAACATGGTAGATAAACGCGAATCCTATACAAAAGAAGACCTTCTTGCCTCTGGTCGTGGTGAACTGTTTGGCGCTAAAGGGCCGCAACTCCCTGCGCCGAACATGCTGATGATGGACCGCGTCGTTAAGATGACCGAAACGGGCGGCAATTTCGACAAAGGCTATGTCGAAGCCGAGCTGGATATCAATCCGGACCTATGGTTCTTCGGATGCCACTTTATCGGCGATCCGGTGATGCCCGGTTGCCTGGGTCTGGATGCTATGTGGCAATTGGTGGGATTCTACCTGGGCTGGTTGGGCGGCGAAGGCAAAGGCCGCGCTCTGGGCGTGGGCGAAGTGAAATTTACCGGCCAGGTTCTGCCGACAGCCAGGAAAGTCACCTATCGCATTCATTTCAAACGTATCGTAAACCGTCGCCTGATCATGGGTCTGGCGGACGGTGAGGTTCTGGTGGATGGTCGTCTGATCTATACCGCTCACGATTTGAAAGTCGGTTTGTTCCAGGATACTTCCGCGTTCTAAGTGTTGAATTGATATTCCGCGCTATCGGTATCATGCTTGCAAAGCCAATAAAGGCGAAACCTCCGCACTGCGGAGGTTTCTTTTTCTAAAGAGACAGAATCAGGCCATTACCGCCCTGTCCTCCATGGCTTGTCGCCAACCTCCCAACCAGTATGACCGTTGATTCAGCGTCTGATAGGGACACATTTCTTTTGATCGTCCGGCGATGCCGGCCTGATATCCACGTTGATGTGCCCGTTCCAGGCGATCTCGTTTTTGTCTCTTCATGCCTCGTTTCCCTCATATTTGTATCTGGTGGAAAAGAAAACAGTGATTACAAAATGTGCAATCACACTACACGAATACCTCTAAATGGATCGCCCGTCAATGCGCAAAATTCACACCAATGTCATATTTGTGAGCTATACGGTAAATCATTTGTACAAAAAATGTTAGCCATAACAACTATTTTTCCGGCGTCAAAAATAAAAAAACCGCCTCAGGCGCACGACCTGAAGCGGTTAAATTTACATTACTTTTATCTCAGGGAAGGCGCTTTATCTCATCTGCGATAGCGGCTGCTTCCTGACTCCATGCGCTTGCCAGTACTTTGACCATTTCATCATAGCCATCTTTCTGCTGGCTGGCTTCGATATGGAAAGGCCGCTTAATCAGTTGTCCGTTGTGGTTTAATAACCACTCCCCGCTGACGATAACCTTACCATCGTAACGTCCATGGAATCCGGTTACGGTAACGTTCAACGTATCCTGGGTGGTTCCCAACGGCTGGGAAGCGACGACCCAGCCAGGAAGCCGGGCGCTAAGATTCGCCACCAGCGTGTTACGCAATTGCTGATCCAGCGGGCTGGCCCACAGATTGTTATTGGCAATCACATACTGGACATCACTGGTTTGATACACCACGCCGTTACCTGCCAGATAGTCAGGTACGGAAACCTGCTCTACCCATAAGAGACGGTTGCCCTGGCTTGCGGTGCTTTGCACACCGCTTTGCGCTATCGGGAGCTGATAATAGCTTTTATTCTCTCCGCCGGAGCTACATGACGCCAGCCAGAACGCCATTATCACGACTAGCCATTTTTTCATTGTTTCGCCCTCTTAGGCTCAGGATCTTTTTTATCCTTCGCTTCAAATACCAGCGCGTTGCTCTTCTCGTTCAGAGTTTTCAACACCGGTTGTAACTCACGAAGCACCTGATCGAGACGCTGCATATCCGCCACCATTTTGTTATACGCCGCCGATCCAGGCTGGAAGCCTTGCATACTGCGGTTAAGTTCGCGTAACGTCGTTTGCATATCTGCCGGAAGCTGCTGCATCGACTGACTGGAGGTAATCTTGTTCATATTATCCAGCGTGGTTTGCAGCCGACGCATAGTACGCTGGCTTTCAGACAGCGTATTGGTCGCTTGTTCTATCATCGGATTCAACGGCAGGTTGTTGATCTTATCCAACGTTTCCACCAGTCGCTGTTGAATTTGCGCCAGGCCGCTGCTGACGGTGGGAATAATTTCATAACCATCAAATTCGCGTAGCCCGGTAATCGGCGGTTCCTTAGGATAAAAGTCCAGATCGACATACAGCGCTCCGGTCACCAGATTACCGGTTTTGAGCGATGCACGCAGACCGCGCTTAAGCAGCTCCGCCAAATGCGCGGCAACATCCGCATTTTCTCCCAGTTGCGCTTTCAGACGCTCCGGTTCAATGCGCACCAGCACAGGAATACGGTAATCATCGTTAAATACCTGGCGCATTTTAGACGCAAAGAAAGGCACTTTGCTTACCGTCCCCAGACGAATACCGCGGAACTCCAGCGGCGCGCCAGGTTGTAATCCGCGCACCGAATCTTTAAAGAACATCAGGTAATCGATATGATCGGTGTACAGCGAATCCTGAATACTTTTTTGATCGTCGTAGAGATTAAACGCCGTTTTTTCGGCGACGGGTTGCCCCTGCTCAAGTCCTTCCGGCACATCAAAACTCACGCCGCCGCCAAACAACGTCGTCAACGATCCCATTTCCACGCGCATTCCCGCCGATGTCAGATCCACAGCGATACCGCTATCTTTCCAGAATCGGACATTACTGGTGACCAATCGATCGTTTGGCGCCTTAATGAACAACTGATAACTCATTGTCCGTTTTTGCGGATCGAAAGAGCTGGTTTCAACGGATCCTACCCGATAGCCCCGGAACAGAACGGGATCGCCAGGACTGAGCTGACCGGCCTTTTTGCTGTCCAGAATCACACGAATACCTTTGGCATCGGGCGGCGCCAACGGCGGTGAGTCAAGAAGCTGATAGCTTTCCGGCTGACTGCCCTTACTTCCTGGTTGTAGTTCAATATACGCGCCTGATAGCAGCGTCCCAAGCCCGCTGATGCCTTCACGCCCCACCTGCGGTTTTACGACCCAAAATACCGAGTCTTTATGCAGCAACTTCTCCATACCGGAATGAAGCCGCGCTTTGATTTGTACATGGGTCAGATCGTCAGTCAGCGTCGCGCTTTCAACCACGCCGACATCCACGCTGCGACTTTTGATCGTCGTTTTTCCGCCTTCAATACCTTCCGCATTGGTGGTAATTAAGGTAACTTCTGGTCCCTGGTGGCTGTAGTGATAAAACAGAATCCAGGCTCCGATAAGCGCAGTAACAATCGGGAATATCCAGACAGGCGACCAATTTTTCACCTTTTGTACTTTGGCTTCCCCTTTTTTAGGTTCCATGCTATCAGGACTCCTCATGGCCTGGTTCGTATTCACGATCCCACGACAGACGCGGATCAAAGGTCATCGCAGAAAACATTGTCATTATGACGACTAAAGCAAACATCAACGCACCCATCGCAGGATAAATATTCATTAACCCTCCCATACGCACCAGCGCAGAGAG
This sequence comes from Salmonella sp. A29-2, assembly GCF_020150755.1. Classification (NCBI taxonomy): domain Bacteria; kingdom Pseudomonadati; phylum Pseudomonadota; class Gammaproteobacteria; order Enterobacterales; family Enterobacteriaceae; genus Salmonella; species Salmonella sp. A29-2. Next base: position 2,883,449 of record NZ_CP083731.1, read on the forward strand.
TACGGCAATGACAAAGACATCAATCATTGACCAGCGCCCCACAAACTCCACTACTTCATAAATAAAATGCATCCGTTCACTGTCGCGCTTACCGTGGCCTTTCGCATCCCAACAAAGCCAGGCAATGGCGATCATTTTTAGTGTCGGCACCATAATACTGGCGAGAAAGATAACCGCCGCCACCGGATAAGACCCCTCGCTCCACAGCAAAATCACGCCAGCCAGAATGGTCGACGGCATTTTCGAGCCCAGTAAGTCGGTAATCATAATCGGCAAAATATTGGCGGGCAGATAAAGCATGATCGAGGTAAATAATAACGCCAGCGTCCACTGCAAACTGTTTTTACGCCGGACATAGCCTTTCGTATGGCAACGCGGACAGACGAGACTCTCCGCAGGCAGGATCGCCGTACAGCAGGCGCAAGAACGCAAAGACTGCCGGATACCGGTAATCCCCGGCGTTAACGGCTGCGCCAGTACAGGCTGCGGGGCGATATCATCCCACAACCAGCGGCGATCGACACACTGGAACGCCCGCAGTTGAACGAGACAAAATAAGCACCAGGGAATAAAACTGCTGCCGATGCCGATATCGCCGTAGGCCATCAGCTTAACAAAACTGACCAACACCCCGGCGAGAAATATTTCCGCCATTCCCCACGATTTGAGGAGGAAAAAGATCCTTGCCAGCGTTTTTTTTACCGACAACGGCAGACTGGCGCGGTTGACAAGTAATAGAATGGTCACCAGGCAAAATGCCGGCACCAGTTGGACAAATAACAAAAAGAACGTGCCGAGGCTGGCGTAATCTTCAGAAAACATGACGCCGGGGATTTCCAGAAGCGTGACTTCGCTGGTGACGCCCGCGACATTCATATTCACGAAGGGAAAAAGGTTAGAAAGCAGCAACATAAATAGTGCCGCTAACGCATAGGCGGTAGGACGCTGCCGGGGCGCGTCCCACTCGGTCGTTAACGTTGCGCCGCATCGTGGACATGCTGCTTTTTGCCCATGCGAGAGGCGGGGTAAAGCCACCAGCATGTCGCATTGCGGGCACAATATGTGCTTCGCAGCATGGTGATGTTCACACATAGGCGCTCCTTTCGTTATGCCCCGTTTTTCAGGCCTTCAAGATACTCCCAACGTTCGAAGGCTTGCTCAAGTTCTTGCTCCGTCTGACTTAAATCGGCCAGAACTTTTTGCGTTTGCTCATGGGGTTGGCTAAAAAAGGCCGCATCCGCAACCTGCGCCTGTAGCGCTTCCAGCTTCGCTTCCAGGTCTTCAAGCTGACCGGGTAACTGCTCCAGCTCGCGCTGCAGTTTATAGCTTAGTTTGCTACTGCCACGTTTTACAATTTCTGCTTTAGGGGCAATAACTTCCTCATTTTTTTTCGCCATCGGCTGTTTCGTCGCCAGATGCTGCTCTTGCTGCGCACGCGCATCATGGTAGCCGCCGATATAACGTCCGATTTTGCCGCCGCCCTCGAAAATCCAGCATTCCGTCACGGTATTATCGACAAATTGCCGATCGTGGCTGACCAGTAGTACCGTGCCCTGATAGCCATCAATTAATTCTTCTAATAGTTCCAGCGTTTCGACGTCAAGATCGTTCGTTGGTTCATCGAGAATTAAAAGATTGCTCGGCTTGAGGAACAGTCGTGCCAGCAGCAGACGGTTACGTTCGCCGCCGGAAAGCGCGCGGACGGGTGTCATCGCCCGTTTGGGGTGAAACAGGAAGTCCTGCAAATAGCCCAGTACATGGCGCGGCTTACCGTTTACCATCACCTCTTGCTTGCCTTCCGCAAGGTTATCCATCACGGTTTTTTCCGGATCCAGTTCGGCGCGATGCTGATCGAAGTAGGCGACTTCCAGCTTCGTTCCTACGTGGATGCGCCCGCTGTCAGCCTGAAGCTGTCCCAGCATCAGTTTCAGTAGCGTGGTTTTACCGCAGCCGTTCGGGCCAATTAACGCAATCTTGTCGCCGCGCTGTACCTGAGCGGAGAAATCTTTTACCAGTTGTTTTCCTTCTACCTGGTAATCGACGTTTTCCATCTCAAAAACGATTTTACCGGAGCGCGTCGCCTCTTCGACCTGCATCTTCGCCGTGCCCATCACTTCCCGGCGCTCGCTGCGTTCACGACGCATCGCTTTTAACGCCCGCACGCGCCCTTCATTACGGGTGCGGCGCGCCTTGATACCCTGGCGAATCCAGACTTCTTCCTGCGCCAGTTTGCGATCAAATTCCGCGTTTTGTAATTCTTCTACGCGCAGCGCTTCTTCTTTCTCCAGCAGGTATTGATCGTAATTTCCCGGATAGGTGACCAGTTTGCCACGATCGAGATCGACAATGCGGGTTGCCATATTGCGAATAAACGAACGATCGTGAGAGATAAAAATAATCGTTCCGTTAAAGGTTTTCAGAAACCCTTCCAGCCAGTCGATAGTTTCGATATCCAGATGGTTAGTCGGTTCATCCAGTAACAATACGCGCGGATTGCTGACCAGCGCCCGACCCAGCGCGGCTTTACGCAGCCAGCCGCCGGAGAGCGACGACAGCGCGGCGTTAGGATCGAGTCCAAGCTGCGCCAGCACTTCATTAATACGGTTTTCCAGCTGCCACAGATTATGATGATCGAGCTGTTCCTGTACGCGCGCCATTTCATTGAGGTTTTTCTCGCTGGGATCGGTCATCACCAGACGGGAAATCTCATGATAGCGCTTGAGGTATTCCGCTTGTTCTTCGATACCTTCGGCGACAAAGTCATAGACGCTGCCCGCAATATTACGGGGCGGGTCCTGTTGCAGACGCGCGACGATCAGATCCTGCTCATAAATAATACGCCCATCGTCCAGACCCTGTTCGCGGTTGAGGATCTTCATCAAGGTGGATTTCCCGGCGCCGTTACGCCCCACCAGACAGACGCGTTCGTTATCTTCGATATGCAACTCTGCGTTATCGAGAAGCGGCGCGTCGCTGAACGACAGCCATGCGCCATGCATACTGATTAATGACATTTACTTTTCCTTTCAGGCGGCGCGGATCAGCCAGCAGTTATGAATCTGACGGTTACGGGCAAAATCCGGGGAAAGCGTTTTTTGCGTAATTTCTTGTGCGGTAAGCCCCAGCTCAGCCAGCCCTTCCAGATCCATACGGAATCCGCGCTTATTATTTGAGAACATGATGGTGCCGCCTTTACGCAGCAGGCGTTTTAAATCTTTCATTAACGCGACATGATCGCGCTGAACATCAAACGACTCTTCCATACGTTTTGAGTTAGAGAACGTCGGCGGATCGATAAAGATCAAATCGAACTGTTCATTCGCCTCGCGCAGCCAACCCAGGCAGTCGGCCTGAATCAGGCGATGCGCGCGGCCGCTCAGTCCGTTCAGACGCAAATTACGTTCGGCCCACTCCAGATAGGTACGGGACATATCCACCGTTGTGGTGCTGCGCGCGCCGCCCAGACCCGCATGTACGCTGGCGCTGCCGGTATAAGAAAAGAGATTCAGGAAATCTTTGCCTTTGCTCATTTCTCCCAGCATTCTGCGGGCAATACGGTGATCGAGGAACAGACCGGTGTCGAGATAATCCGTCAGATTTACCCATAAGCGCGCATTATATTCGCTGACCTCAAGGAACTCGCCCTTCTCGCTCATTTTCTGATACTGGTTTTTTCCTTTTTGCCGTTCACGGGTTTTTAACACCAGTTTATTCGGCGGAATACCGAGCACTGACAAGGTTGCCGCAATAATATCGAACAGACGCTGCCGCGCTTTTTGCGCATCCACCGTTTTCGGCGGCGCATATTCCTGAATCACTGCCCAGTCGCCGTAACGGTCTACCGCCACGTTATATTCCGGCAGGTCGGCATCATACAAGCGATAGCATTCAATCCCTTCCTGGCGCGCCCATTTCTCCAGCTTTTTAAGATTTTTACGCAGGCGATTAGCGTAATCTTCCGCCACCGTCGCCGGCTTACTGTCCGCCGTGGTTTCCGCAATATGATAGTTTTTCTGCACACAGTCCAGCGGGCCATTCTTGGCTTTAAACTGTTTGTCGGCACGCAATTGCAGGCTGCCCAGCAAATCGGGCGAAGCGCTGAACAGCGACAGGTTCCAGCCGCCAAACTGATTTTTCATGGTACGGCCCAGCAGGCTGTGCAACGCAATCAGCGCCGGTTCGCTGTCCAGACGTTCGCCGTAAGGCGGGTTACTGATCACCGTACCATACGGGCCTTTCGGCAATGGATTACTCAGTTGCGCCACATCTTTCACTTCAAAGGTGATAAGCTCCCCGATACCGGCGCGACGGGCGTTGCTGCGCGCCCGCTCAATGACGCGCGCATCGCTGTCGGAACCGTAGAAATGAGAGGAATACTCCGCCAGTCCCTTACGCGCCCGGGTCTGCGCTTCGGCTTTCACTTCCTGCCAGATAGTTTCGTCATGCTGCGCCCAGCCGCTAAATCCCCAGTGACCACGGTGCAGTCCCGGCGCGCGATCGGTCGCCCACATCGCGGCCTCAATCAACAGTGTCCCCGAACCACACATAGGGTCGAGCAGTGGCGTACCTGGTTGCCAGCCAGAACGCATAACAATCGCTGCCGCCAGCGTCTCTTTAATTGGCGCCAGCCCGGTGCGATCGCGATAACCGCGCAGGTGCAGGCCATCACCACTGAGATCCAGCGCAATGCTGGCAGTTTCTTTATTCAGCCAGACGTTAATACGGAGGTCCGGTGATTCGCGGTCCACATTTGGACGCGGAAGATTTTTCCGCGTAAATGCATCGACAATCGCGTCTTTAACTTTCATCGCGCCATACTGACTATTACGGATGGTGTCGTTCAGGCCGCTGAAATGCACCGCAAACGTCGCGCCAGGATTAAAAATCTCTGTCCAGTTTATCGCCTGAACGCCGAGGTAAAGATCGAGATCGCTGTAGACCTTGCACTCACCCATCGGCAGGATAATACGCGAGGCCAGGCGGCTCCACATCAGGCTCTGGTAAATAAGCCGCGTGTCGCCCTGAAAATGGACCCCACCCTGAACAACCTGACACCCTATGGCGCCCAGTTTTTCCAGTTCAGTTTTTAACAGCTCTTCCAGCCCGCGGGCCGTACTGGCAAACAGAGAATTCATATTGTCACTTTTACGCTAAGAAAATTGTTGCGCATTATAGCTAATCTCACGCCCATGTCATAAAGTTGAAGGCTTATTTTCATTTGAGGGACTGTACGGTGGCGACGTTATCACGGCTCTTTATTCATCCGGTCAAATCCATGCGCGGCATTGGCCTGACTCATGCGCTGGCAGATATCAGCGGTCTGGCTTTTGATCGCATCTTCATGATAACCGAGCCTGACGGCACATTTATTACCGCCCGCCAGTTTCCACAAATGGTACGTTTTACCCCTTCTCCCTTACACGACGGCCTCCATTTGACCGCGCCAGACGGCAGTAGCGCGCTGGTTCGCTTTACGGATTTCACCCCGCAGGATGCGCCGACCGAGGTCTGGGGAAACCATTTTACCGCTCGCGTCGCCCCGACGGCGATTAATCAATGGTTGAGCGGCTTTTTCTCCCGCGATGTCCAGTTGCGCTGGGTTGGGCCGCAGTTGACGCGCCGGGTTAAACGACATAACGCGGTGCCGCTGGGATTTGCCGATGGCTACCCGTATTTATTGGCCAACGAAGCCTCGCTGCGCGATCTGCAACAGCGTTGTCCGGCAGGCGTACAAATGGAACAATTTCGCCCAAACTTAGTGGTTTCCGGCGTAGCGGCCTGGGAGGAAGATAGCTGGAAAGTGCTTCGCATTGGCGATGTGATTTTTGACGTCGTGAAGCCCTGTAGCCGCTGTATTTTTACGACCGTCAGCCCTGAAAAGGGGCAAAAACATCCTTCCGGAGAACCGCTGGCGACACTGCAAGCTTTTCGTACCGCCCAGGACAATGGCGATGTGGATTTCGGTCAGAATCTGATTGCCCGCAATAGCGGCGTCGTTCGCGTCGGCGATGAAGTGGAGATTCTGGCGACAGCTCCGGCAAAAGCTTATGGCGCCACAACGGTCGACGACAGCGTTACGCCAGATAAACACCCGGACGCGAGTGTAACCATCGACTGGCAGGGGCAAACCTTCTGCGGGAATAATCAACAGGTACTACTGGAACAGTTGGAGAATCAGGGGATTCGTATTCCGTATTCTTGCCGGGCTGGTATCTGTGGTTGCTGCCGGATACGTTTGCTGGAAGGCGAAGTAAGTCCGCTGAAAAAATCGGCTATGGGTGACGATGGTACGATTCTGAGCTGTAGCTGCGTGCCTAAGACCGCGTTACGACTGGAGAATTAAACCGCTTGTTCAAGGCTGAAACTGTGACAGTGAACCTGCGGTTTCAGCCTGTCGTTCATAATTTTAATCGCATCGCCAAGCTGCATGGTTCGGCCTGCTATCACCACGCCCGGCTGTGCCAGCAGACACAACGCGGCATTTTCTCCCGGCTCAACGACCAGCAAATTAACCTGTTCCGCCGTATCGCTTAACCAGACGCTTGCGGCATCGCCCGTTCCCGGGGTCCACATTTCGCCATGCGCTACAAAATGCCAGCTTTTTGGCATCTGCGGTTTGAGATAGCGAATCGCCACCAGCGCATTCAACACCAGCTCCGCGCGTTGCTCTTTGGTTAATTCGAAATCCCGGCATTTTTCTTCAAAGGAAAAATAGAGCGCGGCATCATCCACACAAAAACCGGTCGGGCAAAACGCGTCCGGCGTAAGCATTTTACGAGAGAAGCGCGAGCGAAAAAGCATACCATTGGCGAGATCGAGCATCATACGATCGTGCTCTTCATCATAATACCAGCGCCAGTTATCGTCAGGTTTAATTCGCATTACCTCTCTCCCGCTTTTAAGCAACTCGTAACAGCATTGTCCTTTTGCCGCTTCGTTTATTACCCCAATAATAAAAGCCTAAAATGTCTAAATAAGCAACAGTGGAGAAATATAAAACAACCAGCGCCGGAAATAAAGCCCTGGTTGTCTGATAAAGGCTAAAGTTTAGATGTGCGTTACGATTTCTTTAATCAATGGCGGGCCTTTAAAAATAAAGCCGGAATAAATTTGTACCAGCGTAGCTCCTGCCGCTATCTTCTCGCGCGCGGCGATAACTGAGTCAATGCCGCCGACGCCGATAATAGGCAATTGTCCCTTTAACTCCTGGGATAAACGGCGAATAATTTCTGTGCTTTTTAATTGTAATGGCCGGCCACTTAATCCCCCCGTTTGCTGGCAATTTTTCATTCCTTGTACCAGAGAACGATCGAGGGTGGTATTTGTCGCAATCACCCCATCAATATTATGACGAAGCAGGCTATCGGCAACCTGGATCAATTCTTCTTCACAAAGATCCGGCGCGATCTTTACTGCCACCGGCACATATTTATGGTGGATCGCCTGAAGATCGTTTTGCTTATTTTTAATGGCAGTTAACAGATCGTCCAGCGCATCGCCATACTGGAGCGTACGTAGCCCTGGCGTATTCGGCGAAGAAATATTAATGGCGATATAACCCGCATAAGCATAGACTTTTTCCATACAAATCAGGTAGTCATCTTTGCCATTTTCGACAGGCGTATCTTTATTTTTACCGATGTTAATTCCCAGAATACCATCAAAATGGGCTTTTTTAACATTCTCGACCAGGTTATCGACGCCCAGATTATTAAAGCCCATCCGATTGATCAGACCTTCAGCATCCACCAGACGAAAAAGACGCGGCTTATCGTTACCCGGCTGTGGGCGCGGCGTCACGGTGCCGATTTCCAGGGAGCCAAACCCCATCGCGCCTAACGCGTCGATGCACTCCCCGTCTTTATCCAGACCGGCAGCCAACCCCAGTGGATTTTTAAAGGTAAGTCCCATACAGGTAACCGGCTTTGTCGGTACTTTCTGGCGCACCAGCGCTTCCAGCGGCGTACCTGTAATGCGGCGTAATTGTTGAAATGTAAATTCATGAGCGCGCTCTGGATCGAGCTGGAAAAGGGCTTTACGAACGAAGGGATAGTACATGAACTCTCCTGGATTCCCGGTGTGCAAACCGGGGGCGTATTATGGGCGATAACAAGGCAAAAGGGAATTGACCTACGGCAATAAATAGCAATCGTTTTCCTTCATTCTCACTTCACGTTTCGCCAGGAAGCGTCATCGTCCGGCAAAAAAATGCCCGGCAGCGCTAACGCTTACCGGGCATGTCTTACCTCTTTATAACGGATACTGTCAGGCTAACGCTTTAGTTATCTTCTCGTACAGATCGCCGGAAAGATTCTCCAGTCCTTTTAACTGCTCCAGCGCCGCACGCATTTTCTCCTGACGCTTATCATCATAACGTTTCAGACGAATCAGCGGTTCAATGAGGCGAGATGCTACCTGCGGGTTACGGCTATTCAGATCGGTCAGCATCTCGACCAGGAACTGGTATCCGCTACCGTCTTGCGCATGGAACGCCGCCGGGTTGCTGCCAGCAAACGCGCCAATTAATGAACGGATGCGGTTCGGGTTGCTCATACTGAAAGAACGGTGTTTGAGCAAGCCGCGTACGGTTTCCAGTACATTTTCCGCCGGGCTTGTGGATTGCAGGATAAACCATTTATCCATCACCAGGCCGTCCTGATGCCACTTATCGTCATACTCCTGCATCAGCGTATCGCGGCACGGCAACTGCGCCGCCACCGCAGCAGACAGGGCCGCCAGCGCATCGGTCATATTATTGGCGTCGCGATACTGTTTGCTGACCAGCGTATTAGCCAGCTCCGTCTCGCCAAACGCCAGGAAGCGCAGGCAAGCATTGCGCAGCGTGCGCTTACCGATATCGCCGTGATCAACACGATACTCATCCAGATGATTGGCGTTATAGATAGCCAGGAACTCATCCGCCAGTTCTGCCGCCAGCGTACGCGTTAGCGCTTCACGAACTTGCGCAATGGCGATCGGGTCAATGACCTCAAACAGCTCCGCAATTTCATTGGCCGAAGGCAGCGTTAAAATTTCTGCGGCCAACGCCGGATCGATTTTCTCATCCAACAGTACTGCGCGGAACGCATCAGCGACATGCACCGGAAGCGATAGCGGTTGCCCCTGCTGATGACGCGCCACATTCAGTTTAATGTATGTGGCCAGCAGGCTTTGTGCCGCATCCCAACGGGAGAAATCATTGCGCGCATGGCGCATCAGGAACGTCAACTGCTGATCGCTCCATTTATATTCCAGTTTCACCGGCGCTGAAAACTCGCACAGCAAGGCCGGAACAGGCTGGAAGTAAACATTATCGAAGGTAAATGTCTGCTCCGCCTGCGTGACGTTCAGCACGGCGTTGACCGGGTGACCACCTTTTTGCAACGGAATGACGTTGCCTTCGTTATCGTACAGTTCGATGGCGAATGGAATATGCAGCGGCTGCTTCTCCGCCTGATCCGCCGTCGCCGGAGTGCGCTGGCTGATGGTCAACGTGTACTGCTCGGTTTCCGGATTATAATCATCTTTTACCGTTACAATCGGCGTGCCGGACTGACTGTACCAGCGGCGGAAATGGGACAAATCGACATTAGAAGCATCTTCCATCGCCTGTACGAAGTCATCACACGTCGCGGCGCTGCCGTCATGGCGCTCAAAATAAAGCTGCATCCCCTTCTGGAAATTTTCCTCACCCAGCAACGTGTGGATCATGCGAATGACTTCCGCGCCCTTTTCATAAACGGTGAGGGTGTAGAAGTTATTCATTTCGATTACTTTATCCGGGCGGATAGGATGCGCCATCGGGCTGGCGTCTTCCGCGAATTGTAAACCGCGCATGGTACGCACGTTACTGATGCGGTTCACCGCGCGTGACCCCAAATCAGAGCTAAACTCCTGATCGCGGAACACGGTTAGCCCCTCTTTCAGGCTCAACTGGAACCAGTCGCGGCAGGTGACGCGGTTGCCGGTCCAGTTGTGGAAATACTCATGACCTATCACGCGCTCAATATCGAGATAATCTTTATCCGTCGCGGTATCGGTTCGCGCCAGCACGTATTTGGAGTTAAAGATATTGAGACCTTTATTCTCCATCGCGCCCATATTAAAGAAATCCACCGCGACAATCATATAGATGTCGAGGTCATATTCGAGCCCAAAACGCGTTTCATCCCATTTCATGGAATTTTTCAGCGAAGTCATTGCCCACGGCGCGCGATCCAGATTGCCGCGGTCAACGTACAGTTCTAATGCGACTTCACGCCCGGAGCGGGTGGTAAAGGTATCGCGCAGCACGTCAAAATCACCGGCCACCAGCGCAAACAGATAACACGGTTTCGGGAACGGATCTTGCCACTGAACCCAGTGACGGCCATTCTCCAGTTCACCCTGCGCAACACGGTTGCCATTGGAAAGCAGGAACGGATATTTGCTTTTATCGGCAATAATTTTGGTGGTAAATCGCGCCAGTACGTCCGGGCGGTCAAGATACCAGGTAATATGGCGGAAGCCCTCCGCTTCACACTGGGTACAGAGCGCATCGCCGGACTGGTACAATCCTTCCAGCGCCGTATTCGCCGCCGGACTTATCTCGTTGACAATGCGTAACGTAAAACGCTCTGGCAGGTCGCTGATGATAAGCGCGCCCTCTTCTTCCTTATATGCTGTCCACGGCGCATCGTTGACGTGGATAGATACCAGCGTTAAATCTTCCCCATCAAGGCGAAGAGGCGCATCAGGCGCGCCATGACGAACAGCCTGGCTTATTGCGGTGACCACGGTTTTTTCGGCATCGAGGTCAAAGGTCAAGTCAATATCAGTAATCTGGTAATCCGGCGCGCGATAGTCATGGCGGTATTTGGCTTGTGGCTGTTGTGTCATAAAAAACCTTTCGCATCTTTGTGTAGAGTGTCGACTCCAGTCTATTCCTGTTGCGCAAATCGCGCTACGCAGAATGTTCATCTTTTCAGGCACAAACGGCCTCTTTGCTACATTTTTATAACATGGGGCACGAAATGCGCTCGACCCTAAAGACAGCTTATGGTGTGATCGGGGTTCAATAAATCGCTAAACAAGGTATACTCCAGCGGTTTTCTTAGTTGTTTATTGTACTAAACGCTCCCGTGAGAGGACGCAACAGCGCACCTATGACACAATTCGCTTCTCCTGTTCTGCACTCGTTGCTGGATACAGATGCTTATAAGTTGCATATGCAGCAAGCCGTTTTTCACCACTACTATGATGTGCAGGTAGCGGCTGAGTTTCGTTGCCGTGGCGACGACCTGCTGGGTATTTATGCCGATGCTATTCGCGAGCAGGTGGACGCGATGCAGCACCTGCGCCTCCAGGAGGACGAGTTCCAGTGGCTCTCCGGCCTGCCCTTTTTTAAACCGGATTATCTGAACTGGTTACGCGAGTTTCGCTATAACCCGGCTCAAGTCTGTGTCACCAACGATAACGGCAAGCTGAATATTCGCTTAACCGGCCCGTGGCGTGAAGTCATTATGTGGGAAGTGCCGCTGCTGGCCGTGATCAGTGAGCTGGTTCATCACTACCGCTCGCCAAACGCGGGCGTTGATCAGGCGCTCGACGCGCTGGAAAGTAAGCTGGTTGATTTCACTGCGTTAACCGCCAATCTCGATATGTCCCGCTTCCACCTGATGGACTTCGGCACCCGCCGCCGTTTCTCTCGTGAAGTGCAGCAGGCGATAGTTAAACGTCTCCAGCAGGAGTCATGGTTCGTCGGCACCAGCAACTATGATCTCGCGCGTCGCCTGGCGCTGACGCCGATGGGCACTCAGGCGCACGAATGGTTCCAGGCGCATCAACAAATCAGTCCGGACCTGGCGACCAGCCAGCGTGCCGCGTTGGCCGCCTGGCTTAACGAATATCCGGACCAGCTTGGTATCGCATTGACAGATTGCATTACAATGGATGCGTTTTTACGCGATTTCGGCATTGAATTCGCCAGCCGTTATCAGGGGTTACGCCACGACTCAGGAGACCCTGTCGCATGGGGCGAAAAGGCGATTGCCCATTATGAAAAGCTGGGGATTGATCCGCTGACAAAAACGCTGGTCTTTTCAGATAACCTTGATCTGCAAAAGGCGGTCGAGCTCTATCGCCATTTCGCCTCTCGCGTGCAGTTAAGCTTCGGCATCGGTACCCGCCTGACCTGCGATATCCCTCAGGTAAAACCGCTCAATATCGTGATTAAGCTCGTGGAATGTAACGGAAAGCCGGTGGCTAAACTTTCCGACAGCCCCGGTAAAACGATCTGTCATGATAAAGCGTTTGTGCGCGCGCTGCGTAAAGCGTTCGATCTCCCGCAGGTGCGTAAAGCAAGTTAACCATGCCTGTGCGAAGCGCCCGGAAAGTGGGCGCTTTGTTACTCTTCTGACCATCTTACCTGTTCTGCCCGCGATGGTGACTATTCTTCCCCTTCACTCTTCGATATATTTACGTGCGTAATTTGCGTTGTTTTTTCAGAATTAGTGTCCCGCTGTGTACGCGTTCTGAATATATTGAATTCGCTAATAAATTCTTTACGCAGCAAGAACAGAGCAATTACGTTGGGGATAACCAGAAAACCGACAGCAATATCAGCCATTAACCAGATTACCGGGATTTCCATATTAACGGCAATCAGTGGCGGCAAAAAATATAGCCATTTAATAATGCGTTCTAGCTTATCGCCAAAAATATAGTTTATCGAAGTGCGAAATTTAATATATGAACCAAGATAAGAAGTAAACAGAATCAACGCCACACCGAGACAGAGAACCTGAACAATAATCGGATGCCATGTTTCTTTTAAGGCGGCAAAGATAATCTGAATACCTTGATAGCTGGCGTCTGTCCACATACCAGAAGCAAGTACAGCAAATGCGGTAAAGTTACAGGTAATCATTGAGACAAAAAATACTTCCACTGCCCCCCACATTCCCTGACGGAAAGCATAATCCACGTTGGCAGTAGCATGTACTGTGGCCGAGGTACCCATGCCGGCTTCGTTAGTGAATATTCCGCGACTGGCTCCTTTACTGATGGCCATCATGATGGTTGACCCGACAAAGCCACCGGCTGCTGGCGCAGGGGCAAAGGCATAATAGAAAATACTTTTTATAACCTGTGGGATAGCCTCGATATTCAATACCACTACACCAGCGGCACCAATGAAATAGGCAATGGTGATCGGTGGAAGTGCAATCGTACAGAATTTACCAAGACTGGCGAGTCCTTTTAAAATAACCAACGCGCCTACGATGACAATAAATCCCCCAATGACGCTTGTTGGGATGTCAAACGTATAGTGAATGACCGCCGCCATCGTATTAGTTTGCACAAAACAGGCATCCGTAATAACCAGAATCATTAATGCAAACGCATATAATCCTGCCAGGGGATGCCATTTTTTATTGAGCCCTTTCTTAATATAATGCATTGGGCCGCCATAATATTCGCCATTCTCACCTTTACTTCGGTATTTCACCGCCAGCGTCACTTCAACCATTTTGGTCATCATACCCACGACCGCAATGATCCACATCCAGAAAATTGCCCCAGGCCCGCCAACCGCAATAGCCGCAGCAACACCTGCGATCGTTCCCGCGCCTAATGAGCCGGATAGCACAGTGGCAGCCACCTCTATTGATTTTAAGGATTTTTTAGACGCTGCCTCGCCAGTAGTGTTTTGTTTATTTTTTCCGGCAAGTGTACCAATTGTATTACGGTAAATTTCTTTTAAATTAATAATCTGGAAAAATTTGAGGCGTACTGTAAAATAAAAACCAATGCCGATAACACACAAAAATAATGGGCCACCCCATAGAAATTCAAAGAGTTGTGAAAGTTGCTCTAACATAATGACCTCGGATTTAAATTAATTCGTTCAGTCTCAGAAATAATCTTTCCAGTTCAGCGTAATCCTGAATTTTGCCAACAACACTAAACTGGAAAGTCAGCGGGTAGGAGCATCCCTTACTCACTAAATGCCGTTTTAATGGTATATTGTTATGAAGTTTTGCTTCCTGCATTAGGTTTATTATGCGTATAAAAAACGCGTTTTTTACATGCTGCCTTTATTATCTAATTTTTTAGTCGTAATGTTTAAGCACTGCGTCCGTTCCAGACTATATCTTCATAAATATCTGGGGACGTATCGCCTTCGGTGCTAATAAGCAAAACATGAGCATTGGCATCAAGCTGTAAGCGATTAGCAAGATCCTGATAATGCATATTGTTCATCAACTCATAAAGTAACCCTACGCCAATAGCTCCGGACTCGCCGGAAATAAAAGGCGTATCCGTACCTGGACGCGGCGCGGCAGAAATACGCATACCCTTAGCCGCCAGACAGTCATCAGCGGAAATAAAACAACTGGTGTTGTCCCGAATAATAGGCCAACTGATAATATTCGGCTCCCCACACGCAAGCCCGGCCATTATCGTCGCCATATCGCCAGTGACGCAGTGAGGTTGACCATCATTCATAACTGCGGATTGATAAAGACAGTTGGCCTGATGCGGCTCAACCACAATAATATTAGGGATATTTTCCTGCATTTTTTCAACAAAATAACCCATAACACTGCCAGCAAACGATCCCACCCCCGCTTGTAAAATAAGGTGGGTTGGCAACGGACTGTTTGTTTCTGCGAGCTGCTCATAAGCTTCAACCGCTAGTGTCATATAGCCTTGCATAATCCACGTTGGGATCTCTTCATACCCTGTCCAGGCTGTATCCTGCAAAAGCACCCAGCCTTTTGTTTGCGCCATTCTATGGGCCAGTCGCACTGCATCATCGTAGTTCAGATCGGTGATGGTGCATTCAGCTCCATGATGGCGAATATTCTCTGCCCGGATTAACGATGATCCTTTAGGCATATAAACGACGGCTTTTAGACCTAATTGCTCCGCCGCCCACGCCACACCACGGCCATGATTGCCATCCGTCGCGGTAACAAAAACACAATCCTTAATTTTTTCTTTAATCTCAGGAGTGTTAAGGGCAGCAAAACTTAACGAGTTAATATCACATTGCAATTTATCAGCGAGATATTTTCCTACAGCATAAGAGCCGCCCAGACCTTTAAAAGCATTCAGACCAAAACGCCAGGATTCATCTTTAATATGGATGGACCCTAGTCCAAGCCGCCGGCTTAGATGCGCCAGATTATGTAACGGCGTGACGGCATAATTGGGTAATTTTTTATGAAATGCTAACACCTCACGCCCAACATTTCCGTTAAGCAAACTTAAGGCCGCTCCTGTACCATATTTTTTCCGACGTGTATTAAACTGGTATTTAATAAGTTCATGCATAATGATACCTTTTGTTAAAGTTTATTTATTGAAATAATATGTTTTTGGCAATTATTGAGTGGAAACAAGTAAAGAACTCGCGTTTTGTGGCTGTAGTAGTGGTTATCCTCACTTTAATAAACCGTACTGATAAAAGAGTCGCACAATATCTATTACGTCCTTTTCTTTATTCCACTGATTATGATAGTACTATGCTTATTGCTGTTAAATGGCGCGAAAATGCCCATCGTCGTGCAATTTTCACCTTTTTTTAACGACCTGGACGCGGCAAAATTGCGCACAGTGATAGTCATCACATTAAAGAGGTTATTTGCGATATGAAGCTTGACGCCTGGGATAAAAACATTCTGACATTATTGCAGCGCGATAATCGTCTTTCTCAGCGGGAAATCGCCGAACAGGTCAATCTTTCACCTTCGGCAGTGAATCGTCGTATCGCGGCACTGGAGGAGGCGGGCATAATTAAAGGCAATGTCAGCCTTATTGATGCTGGCAAAGTGGGACGCCCGGTCACGATTGTGGTGCAGGTGGTGATCGAAAACGAGCGATTCAATTTACTGGAAGAGGCTCGTCAACGGTTTGTCAGTTGCCCGCAGGTGCAGCAGGTCTACTACGTAACGGGCGATTTCGACTTTTTACTGGTGCTCAATGTTCGTGACATGGCGGAATATGAAGCGCTTACCCGTGAGCTTTTCTTTTCCTCAGGCAATATTAAGTCTTTTAAAACGATTGTCGTGATGCAAAACGCCAAGCAAGAGATGCGCGTCCTGATCGAGTAACGTGCGCAAAGCTTGTAAAACCAGCCTAAATTCTCAATGGTTCGCGAGCAGATGCGAAATTTTTACAGGTTTCTTTCTGAAAACCTGCTTCCAGATGCGATTTCTGCTTGTCTGATTGCAGATGCCAGGTAACATAGGAATACCCCCATTTCGGGTGGACAAGTGTTTATTTTTTCCGACTATTAACTAGAGAGAATATTATGAGCGTTGTGCCTGTAGCCGACGTACTCCAGGGCCGCGTAGCCGTTGACCAAGAAGTCACCGTGCGCGGATGGGTGCGTACCCGCCGAGATTCAAAAGCTGGCATCTCCTTCCTCGCCGTTTATGACGGCTCCTGCTTTGATCCTGTACAGGCTGTCATTAATAATTCTCTGCCCAATTATAATGAAGAAGTATTACACCTGACGACAGGCTGCTCCGTGGTAGTAACAGGTAAGGTTGTCGCGTCGCCGGGACAGGGGCAAAGTTTCGAAATCCAGGCCACGAAAGTAGAGGTCGCAGGCTGGGTGGAAGATCCGGATACCTACCCGATGGCGGCAAAACGCCATAGCATTGAGTATCTGCGTGAAGTCGCGCATCTGCGCCCGCGCACCAACCTGATTGGCGCGGTAGCGCGCGTCCGCCATACTCTGGCGCAGGCGCTGCATCGCTTCTTCGATGAGCAGGGTTTCTTTTGGGTCTCTACCCCACTGATTACCGCTTCCGATACCGAAGGCGCAGGCGAAATGTTCCGCGTCTCAACGTTGGATCTGGAAAACCTGCCGCGTAACGACCAGGGCAGAGTAGATTTTGACAAAGATTTTTTTGGCAAAGAATCATTCCTGACCGTCTCCGGCCAGCTCAATGGTGAAACCTATGCCTGCGCGCTGTCCAAAATCTATACTTTTGGGCCGACCTTCCGCGCGGAAAATTCCAACACCAGCCGCCACCTGGCGGAGTTCTGGATGCTGGAGCCGGAAGTGGCATTCGCCGATCTGGAAGACAACGCCCGTCTGGCGGAAGCCATGCTGAAATATGTCTTTAACGCGGTTCTGGAAGAGCGTGCGGATGACATGAAGTTCTTTGCCGAACGCGTGGATAAAGACGCAATCGCTCGTCTGGAGCGTTTTGTCTCCACCGACTTCGCTCAGGTGGATTACACCGATGCGGTCGCCATTCTGGAACGCTGTGGTAAGACATTTGAAAACCCGGTGTTCTGGGGCGTCGACCTCTCTTCCGAACACGAACGTTATCTGGCGGAAGAGCATTTCAAAGCGCCGGTAGTGGTGAAAAACTATCCGAAAGAAATTAAAGCGTTTTACATGCGCCTTAACGAAGATGGCAAAACCGTGGCGGCCATGGATGTGCTGGCGCCGGGAATCGGCGAAATCATCGGTGGTTCCCAGCGTGAAGAGCGTCTGGATGTGCTGGATGCCCGTATGGCCGAAATGGGGCTGAATAAAGAGGATTACTGGTGGTATCGCGACTTGCGTCGCTACGGTACTGTACCGCATTCCGGCTTTGGCCTGGGCTTTGAACGCCTTATCGCTTACGTCACGGGTGTGCAAAACGTGCGTGATGTTATTCCATTCCCACGGACCCCACGCAACGCCAGCTTCTGATTTTTACGTCACACTCAAGGCCAGCTATGCTGGCCTTTTTTTTCGCCTGAATGTCAGTTTTATTATCAATAAGTAAATAAATTTAATTACAACCCTCTGAATTACCACATCTTGTTACTGTATATTTCACGAAAATATTTACACATAAAAATTAATCCTTAATTTTATTGCGGATTAGATTTTTCTGCTCTAATAGCACAATTTTTCACCACAATTTCGGACATTAAGACTTCTAAATGGCTATTTTTATGAAATAGCTCGCCTGCTGCTTTTTCAGGCACAACGGTTCTACAAGCCAATAATTACAATAAAATCATAGTGATAAAAGAAAAACGATCAAATCAAAGCGAGAACTCAGGGGAAGTTTGACGTTGTTCACAAAGTTCCGTGAAAATAACATTTGTTTACATATTTTTTCCTTTTGAAACTAAATCTTTATATTTGTAGCACTTTCACGGTAGCGAAACGTTAGTTTGAATGGAAAGATGCCTGTCAGACACATAAAGACACCAAACTCTCATCAACATTTCTGTAAAGTTTTATTGACGGAATTTATTGACGGCAGTGGCAGGTGTCATATAAAAAAACCAATGAGGGTAATAAATAATGATGAAGCGCAAAATCCTGGCAGCGGTGATCCCTGCCCTGCTGGCTGCTGCAACCGCAAACGCAGCAGAAATTTATAATAAAGATGGTAATAAGCTGGATCTGTACGGTAAAGCCGTGGGTCGTCACGTATGGACAACGACCGGCGATAGCAAAAATGCCGACCAGACTTATGCCCAGATTGGTTTTAAAGGGGAAACGCAGATTAACACCGATCTGACCGGTTTCGGTCAGTGGGAATACCGTACTAAAGCAGACCGCGCTGAAGGCGAACAGCAGAACTCGAATCTGGTCCGTCTGGCTTTCGCGGGTTTGAAATACGCGGAAGTGGGTTCAATCGATTATGGTCGTAACTACGGTATCGTTTACGATGTTGAATCCTATACCGATATGGCCCCCTACTTCTCCGGCGAAACCTGGGGCGGCGCCTATACCGATAACTACATGACCAGCCGTGCTGGCGGTTTGTTGACCTATCGTAACTCTGACTTCTTTGGTCTGGTGGACGGTCTCTCTTTCGGTATCCAGTATCAGGGTAAAAATCAGGACAACCACAGCATTAACTCTCAGAATGGCGATGGCGTAGGTTACACCATGGCATATGAGTTCGACGGCTTTGGCGTCACCGCAGCGTACAGCAACAGCAAGCGTACTAACGATCAGCAGGATCGCGATGGTAATGGCGATCGCGCAGAGTCATGGGCCGTTGGCGCGAAATATGATGCAAACAACGTCTACCTGGCTGCCGTATATGCTGAAACCCGCAATATGAGCATTGTTGAAAATACGGTTACCGATACCGTGGAAATGGCAAACAAAACGCAGAACCTGGAAGTGGTCGCTCAGTACCAGTTTGACTTCGGCCTGCGTCCGGCAATCTCGTATGTGCAGAGTAAAGGTAAGCAGTTGAACGGCGCCGACGGCTCGGCTGATCTGGCGAAATATATTCAGGCGGGCGCGACTTACTACTTCAACAAAAACATGAACGTATGGGTTGACTACCGTTTCAACCTGCTGGACGAAAACGACTACAGCTCCAGCTACGTTGGCACCGACGATCAGGCGGCTGTCGGTATTACTTACCAGTTCTGATCAGCAGACCCCTTTGTTTTATGCCTCAAAAACAGGACTTCGGTCCTGTTTTTTTATCTCTCTTAGAGAAAATGTGCGTCTTTCAAAAACAGGCGGGCTTTTTAGCGCTAACGGTTGGCATTTTGTAAATCTGCCGTTAACCTGATAGCGGATTTCCCTTCTGTAACTATAATGGAACCTCGTCATGTTTGAGAACATAACCGCCGCTCCTGCCGACCCGATTTTGGGCCTGGCCGATCTGTTTCGCGCCGATGACCGTCCAGGGAAAATTAACCTTGGCATTGGCGTATATAAAGATGAAACCGGCAAAACACCGGTGCTCACCAGCGTTAAAAAAGCCGAGCAGTATTTACTGGAAAATGAAACGACGAAAAACTATCTCGGCATTGACGGGATTCCGGAATTTGCTCGCTGCACTCAGGAACTGCTGTTCGGCAAAGGCAGCGCGCTGATTAACGATAAGCGCGCACGCACGGCGCAAACGCCGGGCGGTACCGGCGCGTTACGCATTGCCGCCGACTTTTTGGCAAAAAATACTCCGGTAAAACGGGTGTGGGTGAGCAACCCCAGCTGGCCGAACCATAAAAGCGTGTTTAACGCTGCCGGCCTGGAAGTTCGGGAGTACGCTTACTACGATGCGGAAAATCACACGCTGGATTTTGAAGCGCTACAAGCCAGCCTGAGCGAAGCACAGGCCGGCGATGTGGTTCTGTTCCACGGTTGCTGTCATAACCCAACCGGCATTGACCCTACTCTGGAACAGTGGCAGGTTCTGGCTGAGCTTTCCGTTGAAAAAGGGTGGCTGCCGCTATTCGATTTCGCCTACCAGGGCTTTGCCCGCGGCCTGGAAGAAGATGCGGAAGGTCTGCGCGCCTTTGCCGCGCTGCATAAAGAGCTCATTGTCGCCAGCTCCTACTCCAAAAACTTCGGCTTATATAATGAGCGCG
This sequence comes from Salmonella sp. A29-2, assembly GCF_020150755.1. Taxonomy (NCBI): domain Bacteria; kingdom Pseudomonadati; phylum Pseudomonadota; class Gammaproteobacteria; order Enterobacterales; family Enterobacteriaceae; genus Salmonella; species Salmonella sp. A29-2. Next base: position 2,903,795 of record NZ_CP083731.1, read on the forward strand.
TCGGCGCCTGCACCCTCGTTGCCGCCGATGCGGAAACCGTGGATCGCGCTTTTAGCCAGATGAAATCCGCCATTCGCGCTAACTACTCCAACCCACCAGCGCACGGCGCGTCCATCGTCGCGACTATCCTGAGTAATGACGCCCTGCGCGCTATCTGGGAACAGGAACTGACGGACATGCGCCAGCGTATCCAGCGTATGCGTCAACTGTTCGTGAATACCTTGCAGGAAAAAGGCGCGAACCGTGACTTCAGCTTTATTATCAAGCAGAACGGGATGTTCTCATTCAGCGGTCTGACCAAAGATCAGGTGCTGCGTCTGCGTGAAGAGTTTGGCGTTTATGCCGTGGCTTCTGGTCGCGTGAACGTGGCGGGCATGACCCCGGATAATATGGCGCCGCTGTGCGAAGCCATTGTCGCGGTACTGTAAAAAGCTGCCGACTGGCGTGACCGATGAAAAAGCCTGCACATTGCAGGCTTTTTCATTCTGCTTACCAGACCGGCATCTCATCTTGCAGGAAGGGATTATGCAGACGCTCGTACCCGAGCGTAGAGAGCGGGCCGTGGCCAGGAATAAAGGTCACATCATCGCCAAGCGGCAATAATTTACGCTTAATGGCGTCAATCAACTGGGTGTGATCGCCGCGAGGAAAATCGCTGCGCCCGACGCCACCTTTGAAAATCACATCGCCGGAGATCAGCAGTTGCGACTGTTCATCAAAGAAAACCACGTGTCCCGGCGTGTGTCCCGGACAATGTAACACCTGTAACGTCACATTCCCTACGCTGACGCGATCGCCGTCGTTCAACCAGCGATCAGGCGTCAGCGGCTGACACTCATCCAGACCAAACATGCGGCTTTGCGCCGGCAGTCCTTGCAGCCAGAACTCATCTTCTTTTTCCGGACCGATAACAGGAACGCCGTAATGCTGCGCCAGTTCACTCGCCGCGCCGACATGATCGAGATGCCCATGCGTGAGTAAAATTTGCATCAACGTCACGCCGCTGGCGTCCACTTCCTGTTTAATTTTTTCCGCGTCGCCGCCCGGATCGACCAGCGCCGCCAGCCGGGTTTGTTCGCACCAGATTAATGAACAGTTCTGGGAGAACGCGGTGACCGGAATAATACGATAGTTCATACTGCTCCTTTGATTAAGCCTCGCTGATTACCAGTGCCGCGCCGGCCCGGTATCAATATGCACAAAGTTACTACGTGGGTAATATCCTACACCACCTGCGCGCATAGATAACGCCGCTTTGCGAATATTGCTCAGCGCCACGCCTTCAATATGAAAATCCATCGCCTGCCCTTTTGTATGGTAGCTTTTTTTCGCTACGCCGCTGCTACGGGCGCGTAATTCATTATTGGTATCAAGAGAACGGTAGCCTGAGATGAGCTGCACAGGTTTACGCGTCCCTAACAGCCCCTGAAGTCGGTAAAGTTGGTCAAACAGGCGGGGATCGATTGATCGGACTTTATTCGCGCGATAGTCACGGAAAAAATGGTTTAACTTTGCTAATTCATCCTGAATGTAGGCTCTTCCATCGAAAAACTCCGCCTTGATTGACTCTCCGGTATGGAGATTGTTTAACGTCAAAATGCGCGGGCGTGGGGTCGAGAGTGTGGCAAACGCTGGCGCGGGCAGGATGGCGGCGCCGAGAGCGACACCACCAAGCGCCAGCAGCTTGCGGCGATTAGCGTCAAATTTGTCCATGATAATCAGGTCTACAGGTCAATGTTATCGTTAATACACTTCTACCTTTAAGCAGACATGATACCGGCTGGCACAGACTTCTGAACGGCCTGGTCGACTTAAAGGTTATTGTATATGCACTTCTGGCGCACGAAAGGCACCTTAACTGCCGATAAAGCCCGCGTCAAGATGGCCCTCCCCCAGCCACAACGGGGGTCTACAGCGAAACGCCCCGTTGAAGCCAAACATTAGGACAACATATTTACCAGAACTTCTTCATTTACCTGATTAATTGTTCAACCTTTGGCACAATTTGTGCGCTGGATCGCGCTGTGAGATCGTAATTGTAAATATCTGTACGATATTGCATACGTCCATCTGCGCCGACAAACGCGGTCAGATAGTAAAGATTTACTGGAATGTTCTGCCGGATATTGACATACCGCGTGTCGCCTTGCTTCAGGGCGCCTGAGATCCGCGCATCGTTCCAGCCAGCATCCTGCAAGAGCATATTCGCCAGTTCAGAGGCCTTATTGACCCGCACGCAGCCGGAACTTAACGCCCTGGCGTCACGCTGAAAGAGAGTATGGTTAGGCGTATCGTGCAGATAGATCGCATCTGAGCTCGGCATATTAAATTTATAACGCCCCAGCGAATTGTGCGCGCCTGGCGCCTGCTGGAAACGGAACGGAAGATTCGATGGCGTAATGGTGGCCCAGTCAACCTGCCACGGATCGATCGCTTCTTTGCTGTTCCAGCCGCGCATCACGGTGTAGCCATGGCGCTCCAGATAGCCTGGGTCATTCCACACCTTCGGTAAAATGTCTTTACGCGCAAGCGTGGGCGGAACGTTCCACGGCGGGTTCACCACCACATTATTCAGCGCGCTGCTCATCATCGGCGTTTTACGATCGGGACGCCCGACGATCACCCTCGAAGCCAGCACCTGGTTGCCATTCTGATAGTAGACCAGCGAATAAGCGGGAATGTTTACCATAATACCGGTAGAGAGTTCCGCCGGCAGCAGGCGTAAACGTTGGATATTCAGTGCCAGTACGCCTGCGCGTTGCGCGGGGGTCATATTAAGCCAGTTACGCGTCGCCGGGCCAATAACGCCATCCGCCCCCAGCCCTTGCCATGCCTGAAAACGCTTTACCGCCTCGACCAGTTCACGATCGTAGGCGCGTGCCGCCGGAGCCGACTTACTACGGCGGGCCGTTGGTTCGTCGACCGGCTGCGCCACCGATGTTTCGACTACCGCGGCGGAGGGGCTGACGACGGCACTATCAGCAGTGTTATCGCCGGGTAAGGCTATCTTTGGACCGCCATCCAGCATCCCCGTACGCTGTAATATTTCGCGCAGCGCAGGCACATCGTTACTCCATTGCCCCGGGCGCAGCGTCGCGGTATTGGCCAACTGCGGCCACGGGCGAGAGTCCGCCACCAGCTTCAGCAACGCGTCATGCATGGGCGCATACTGTGGATGCTGCGGCGCCAGGCTGGCGACAAACATCGGCAACTGGCCCTCTTCCAGCGCGATTTGCCACTGGTTAATCACCGAGACTGGCGGCGTCGCCAATGCGTAAGGTTTGTTGCTATATAACCAGCGCTGGCCTTTGACGGGGATATTCGCAATGAAATGGAGATAGCCCATCATGGCGTCTGACAACACAACATCGCGCGCCATACCGTTTACGGCGGGATCGGTCAACAATGCCACCCAGGCGGTAAACTGCGGCTGGAATCCGGCGATCGCCACCTCCGCCAACTGTTGCTGAAAGGCTTTCACCGCATCGCGATTATCCCACATGGGCTTCATGTCGCGCGCGGCATACAGCAATGTCAGCTGGCTCATATAGACCGGCGTATAGCCGGAAGGAAGCTGCGACTGTAAATCAGCCCGGACTTTCTCGGCTGAAACGCCCTCCGGCAGCGGCTGAATCCCGGCCATAATCGCCGTCGCGGCGGATTGCTTCTGCGGCCCAGCCTGATCCTTCGCGGCAACGGCGCTATCGCCAGGTATCATTTCAGGCTCATCGGCCTGCGCATTGAACAGTGGAGCGAATGTTACGGCCAGGCATAAACTGATTGCCGACAGACAACGACCACACATCTTATTAAGCAACATCCCTTGCCCCCTGTTTTCGTTATCATACTCCGCATGACTGCGCTGCCCGCAGCGCGGGTCAACCGCAACCAATGCTTTTGTTTAGTATGACGAGTCAGCCTGCTCACTCGTCAGGCTTAACTCCAGTATATAAAGTTCGTTACGTTTTTGCCTAACCTAATGTAAAGAAGTTTAAAGAAAATGCACTACCCGGAGAGATTTTTCAGATAAAGAAAAAGGCGGCTTTCGCCGCCCCAGGCTAATGATAAAACAGAACTTGTTGTGCCGGATGGCGGCGTAACCGACTTATCCGGCCTTGCCTGATAAGCGAGGCGCCATCGGGCACTTCATCGTTTCCGCCGTGTTTAACTCGCTTCTGAAGGCGTATCTTCCGTCTGCGTACCGGGAAGCGTTTCCGGAAGCTGCGGCGCAAAGCCACGCAGCCCGACAACATGAACATGCTCAGTATTCTGAAACACTTTACGCACCAGTTTATACGTCGTGCCCTTCTCCGGACTGATGTTTTCCGGCGCAGCGATGATGAGCTGCATCTGCAAACGTTCACATAGTTCAAACAGCGTGGCGATAGAACGCGCATCCAGACGCGCCGCTTCATCGAGGAACAGCAGGCGACATGGCGAAATATCTTTCCCGCGCAGTCTGCGCGCTTCGTCTTCCCAGCTTTGCACCACCATCACCAGAATTGACATCCCGGTCCCGATAGCTTCCCCCGTTGATAGCGCGCCGGATTCCGCACGCAGCCAGCCGTCGGACCCACGGTTAACTTCAACTTCCATTTCCAGATAGTTACGGTAGTCCAGCAGCTCCTCGCCGATGGTCTGCGGCGTGCGTTGCCCCATATCGATCTGCGGATTCAGACGCTGGTACAGTTTCGCCAGCGCTTCGGAGAAGGTCAGACGATTGCTGTTAAACAAATCCTGGTGCTGCTCCTGCTGTTCTGAAAGCACATCCAGCAAGGTGGCATGCGTTTCACGCACGTTGACGTTTAACCGCACGCTATTCACCTGTCCAAATGAGACGCTTTGCAAACCCTGGTTCAGCATACGGATACGGTTCTGCTCACGCTGGATAGTCTTGCGGATAATGTTTGCCACGCTGCGGGAACTGATCGCCAGCTTTTGCTCACGCGATGTCAGCTCTTCCGTCAGACGGCTCAGCTCAATCTCCATTTGTTCAATGGCTTCAACCGGATCGTCGGTACGAATAATATCCTGACGAATACGTTCGCGCAGATGCTGGTAAACGGCCACAAAGAACTGGATTTTACGTTCCGGGCGTTTCGGATCTTCCGACAGACGCAATACGTCGCGCAGATGTTCGTTATCCGCGACGGCCAGGCGCAGCGCGCCCAACGCCTTATCCGACATGGAGCGCAGTTCATCCGCCGACAGATAAGCCAGCTCACGACGGTGCAGACGGCGTTCCACGCCATTGTCTTTCACCATCCGCATGACTGCGCACCAGCCGGCTTTCGCGGTCACGACCTGCTCGCGCATTTCATGATAATCACGCTCCAGCTTGCGCAGCTTACGGGTCAGGTTCTCCATCTCCGCTTCGCAGAAGGTGAGCGCTTTCTCAAGCTGATTGCGACGCGAACGGTTATTGCTCAACTGAGCGTGCAGTTCATCGCGACGCTGGCGGGCGCGCTCTTCCGCCCCGCTGTCGGCGCGAACGCCAATATCCTGTAATTCGCGCTGCAAATCGTTAAGCAGCTCTTTTTTCGTGTCGTAAGAGCTTTTTAGCGAGGCCAGGACCTGGCTGTACTGACTTAACTGCGCGGCATGGCTGCGCAGCGCTTCGCGGGCGCGGGTACGCTCGGCTTCCGCCTGCTCCAGCCGCTGGCGCAGCTTTTCGTTGAGATCGCTGTTGCCGCTCAGCATTTCCGCCGAGTCGGAATAGCTGAAATGCGCCCGACGTTCGACAACTTCAGCCAGAGCAAAAGCCTGCTGGCGCGCGTCGCGCTGCATTTGCTGCGACCCTGCATAGTCTTCTTTTAACTGCTCAAACTGTTCCGGATCGCTTTGCAGAACGGAAACCACCGGCTCCAGTTTGGCTAACTGGTTGCCATATTGCTGCACAAATCTCGCCGCTTCTTGCGCCTCATCCAACCGTTCCTGAATTTCATCGACCCGATCGGCCAGCGTTTCATCGGCCAATAAATTCAGCCGCGGCAGCAAACGGTTAAGCGCGGAAACGCCCTCTTTCGCCTGCTCAAACTGAAGGCGCTGCTGCTGGTTGTCGCTTTCATGCGTCGCCAGCGCGCGTTCCAGCTCGACGCGACGCCCGTTCAGTCGGCGAATTTCCGCTTCCGGATCGTCCTCAAAGGCAACGGAAAGGTGGCTACCGATAAAACGGCTGAACGCCTGGTGCAAACGCTGGGTTTTCTGCACGTCAAACGAGAGCGTGGCAAAGCGCTCGGAAAGCACTTCCCGTTCAGCATGGAGACTTTCAATACGGTTCTCGCGCGCCGCACGGCCAAAAATAGGCAGCGACGGGAAACGCGAATAACGCCACTGACGGTCGGCAATTTTCACGACCACCGCCTTTTCCAGCTCGTCAACGCTGAATACGCTGTCATCAAAAGACTGCGGATCGCCTTCGATCAGGTACAGATCTTCCGGGCAGTCGGTCAGACCTTCAAGCTGTTCGGCTATTTGCGATAAATCCGGTACGACGATCGCATGGCGCGACGGGCCATACAGTGCGGAGAAGTACGGCGCATCTTCAAGACTGACATCGTCGTAGATTTCCGACAGCAGTACCCCGCCAAAACGCTCCGCCAGCGCATTCAAACGCTGGTCTTCCGCGCCGCCCGGCTGGCTTAAACGTTCGATCTCTTCATCAACCGCATTTTTACGCGCGCCCACTTCGTCGCGTTCGACAATGGCTTCGCGCTCACGCTCCAGTAGCTGTTGCAGGTATTCGGTCACTTCCTGGCTGGACGTAAACTCCTCGCCGCACTGTTCGCTAAGCTGGTTCAGACTGTTTTGCGCCGCCAGCCAGACGGGCGCACGCCGCATCAGATGTTGAATACGGGATTGCAGCTGCTCCTGCTCCTGACGCAAGGCCATGCGCTGTTCGCTGGCTGACGACACGCTATCAGACAAGGACGCGATGCGGGCTTCCAGCTCCTGATGCAGCGCTTCCAGTTCGTCAATATCAAAATTTTTGCCCTGTCGCTTACAGAACTCAGCCAGCAGACGTTCCGCCTCTTGCTGCTCGCGCAGTCGCTGTTCCAGTTCGCTCAGACGCATCCGCAGCGGCTGTACCTGTTCCGCCAGATGACGCTGGTTCACGCCGTCCCGTAACAGCTCGCGCGCCACGTCCCAGGCTTCGCTACGCGCCAGCGGGCCGTTGATCGCCGCCACCAGCTGGTAAGCCTGCTCAAACTGACTGTGCGCGGTTTGCGCCACGCTCATTTTTTGTTCCAACGACAGCAGTTTTTCCGTAGCTTCCTGCTCTTTTGCCTGGAAAGTATCCAGCCATTCGGCGGCGCTTTCCGGCGTTAGATCCGGTAGATGGCAAAGTTCTTTAGCGCGGGCAAGCGCTGATATCGCCTGGTTATACTGAATCGCGCGCGTTTGCTGTACATCCAGCGCCTGCTGGTAATCCGCAAGCTGGCTTTTGAGTTCATCGACTTCCAGCTCGGCGGCTTCGGCACGCGCTTCATTTTCGTCCTGCATTTCGGCGGCTTCCGCCACCACTTCATTTTGCTCTTCGAGTCGAATCTGCAGCTCTTCAAGATCCGCTTCGTAGCGTTCAATTTTTTCCTGCTGGCGCAGCGCGGTTTGCACCAGATTCAGGTGATCGCTCGCCGCCTGGTAATCCGCTTCAAGAGAACCTTCGGCGCCGTTATGTTCGCCCAACTCACGGGCCATATCGACGTGCTTGTACTGCTCCGCCGCCAGTTGTTTGCGCGATGTGTACAGTTCGCGTCGAAACGCCAACGCCTGATCAAGGTGAACTCGACGCTCATTGGCGTGGCGCATATAATCCGCCGCCACATAATCGGTGGCTTCGCTGATCAAATGCTTAAACAGATCGCGATCGGATTGGGTAACACGAATCGCTTCCAGCGTGAGTCGGTTCTCGCGCAGCGCCGCTTCCATATCCTGGAACGCCTTGCGCACGCCGCTGTTTTCCGGCAATAAATAATCGCGTAGCGATCGGGTAATGGCGCTGGAGATCCCGCCGTACAGCGAGGCCTCTATCAAACGATAGAATTTACTACGATCGGAAGCGGAACGCAGACGACGGGCGATAATCCCTAAGTCAAACATCAGCGAATGATAATCGGTGATGGAGTTAAACTGCTTAAACTGCACGCCTTCCATCTCGTCAAGCTTGTCTTTCAGCTCAGCAAGCGACAGTACGCGCGCCTGACGTTCGTTTAATGTCTCCGTCACCAGTTGTGTCGGCTGTACCGACATCGGCAGCCCCTGGATAGCGAACGGTTTGATGTCCACTTTGCGATCGCGCCCAGCGACCTGCTGCAGACGCACGCCGACCACCACCCGCTGATGGCGGGAATTAATGGTGTCGAGCATGGAGTAACAGACGCCCGCCTTCAGCTTACCGTGCAGACCTTTATCGCGCGAACCGCTGGTGGCGCCGGCTTCCGTGGTGTTACGGAAGTGCAGTAATGTAAGATCCGGGATCAGCGCCGTGACGAACGCCGCCATCGTCGTGGACTTCCCGGCTCCGTTGCCCCCGGATAACGTCGTGACCAGTTCATCCAGGTCAAAAGTGCGAGCAAAAAAACCGTTCCAGTTAATCAGCGTTAGCGAGCGAAATTTACCGCGTTCAATCATTATTCTTCCTCTCCACTGTCCGGCTGACTCTCTTCGGTCTCATCATTAAGTTGCAGATGGTTTTCAATGGGCATCGCTTCCCCGTCGCGGATGAGACGACGCTGCGCCTCGCGAGGATCGTCGCCAGCGCGGACATCCGCGCCAAAGCGGAAGACCGATTCGGTAATGCGGAATTTGCTGCTGTCGTGGCCCATAAACCATACCATGCCCAAACGACGCAGGCGGTTTAAAGAAGAACGCACCTTTTCCTGCAGTTTCTGACGATCAACGTCAGATCCCGTCGAGCGGTTATTCACCAGCTTTAGCAGTTTGGCTTCGTCCGCAAGGGTAAGCAGCTCGTCGTACAACTCTTGCTGAGTAAAGATCCCTTCGTTGGCCAGACGCTCCGGGCTAAGATAGAGGTAGCAGAGAATTTTACCGACCATCATATCCAGTTCGGATAACACCGAGCGCGGGATAAGCGTGGTAGAACGCGGACGCAGGTAGAAGAATCCCTCCGGCGCGCGGATCAGTTCCACGTTATAACGCGCGTAAAACTCTTCCAGGTATTCCTGAAAATCCATCAGAAAGGCATGATTATCCAGTTCGTCCAGCCCGATGTGGCGGCCCGAACGTAATGCGCTATCCAGCGCCGGAAATAACGGATTCGCCAGCGCCTGCGCCAGCTTAACCGGCATCACTTGTTCAATATTTGTCAATGACATGCGCCTGTACCTTGGCTCCGTAATCATTAATCGGCTGCCATTTGGCTGGCAGTCCGGTGAAATCTGCTTGCGCTACGCCAAGACGTACCGCTTGATCGATAACAATACGCGCCACGTCGAAATGACGCGCGCGCGGGTATTGCGCCAGATACTCGCGCACCACCAGCCCAAGATCCAGTGGCGTTTGTCTGGTTTTATAGATAGCCAGCTGTTCTTCAATGATGGCCGCTAACTGCTCGCGGATCTCGTTAAACTCTTCATATTCCAGATCCGGCGGCAACTCCCCGGTGACTTCATCGTCACGCAACGCCATCTCTTCATCGCGCATATCCAGCAGACGATCGGCATTCGCGTAGGTTAGCGCCCACGGATCGTCAAAATAAGTCTGCACGGACTGGCGCAACCGCTGGGCGAAGACACGGTTTTTATCCATATCGATCGCGGTACGGATAAATTTATGCACGTGACGATCGTAGCCGATCCATAAATCAATAGACTGCTGACCCCAACTGATAATGCGGTCGAGTTTACTTTGTAAGTCAAACACCAGCCTGTCGACAAAATGCAGATCGTCGTGCGTCATCGTGGCATCCTGAATGCGCAGCAGGTTAGCCTGCAGCTTATCGCCCGCCGCCTCCAGCGTATCCTGCAACTCGCGCAGCGTACCGGACGTTTCGGAAAGCAGCAGTTCACAGCTGGAAATCGCCGCCCGCCAGTCTTTATTCAGCAGTTGTGCGATATCGTCTTTCACCTGCTGCTGCTGTTCATCCATGATGCGCTGGGTGAGATCGATACTGTCGAAAATCTCCGCCACCGAATATTTCAATGGCGCGTAAACGTTGCGATGCCAGTGGAACTCATCGCCACCCTCCGCTGCCGCATCCGCCGCGCGCTTCAATTCGCCGGCCACAATCGACAACTGCATAGAAAGACGCAGCGTAGAGAATTCGCGTTGACGAATGTAGTAATCGGTGATGCCAATCCCGAGCGGGGTTAATCGGTAAATCGCATTGCCTTCCGCCTGCTCGCTGGTAAAGCGGTTCAGCAGACGTTGACGCACCATATCGTTAATCGCGTTGTTCGCGCGCACGCCGATGGTTTCGCTGGTTTGCTCAAACGCATCACTCACATGGCGGAATGCATCCACCAGTTCGCCTTCACTCATCTCGCCGTCAAGGCGTTCGCCGTTCAACGTGGCGACCGCCAGCAGAAAGGAAAGTCTGTCTACCGGCAGCGAGATGGAAAAGTCGTTTTTTCTGGCCCAGGCAACCAGTTCGGGGACTGTCTGGGAAAATTCACTCATAGGTTATCCTTGCATCTGCGGCTAGCGCCGGGCTTTTAATCGCGGTGACATGAATGTAGCGCCCAAGGCTAATATACGGCTCCTGGCGGCAATAACGCGTTTCCAGTTCGACCAGGGTCTCATAACAGTCACGCTGCTGGTGTTTTTCACGCAGATAATCATGAAACACACGCACGCCGGTTTTACCGGTAATCTGCCAGCCAATCGCCTCCAGCCACTGGTACACCTGCGCGGGGTCGCGCGGGTAGTCAGGCGACAGCGTGCGCTTCTTGCGTTTAGGCATCCCCGCCTGCACGTAGTCAAAATTACCCGCCACCATATTGTGCATCAGCAAACCGTTAGCGTTATAGAACATCAACGACAGCGCGCCGCCAGGGCGCAATACTGACCAGAGCGTTTCTAATACGCCGACAGGATCGGCTACCCATTCCAGCACAGCATGAAACAATATCAGATCAACCGGGCTTTCCAAATGCGAAGCGACGTCCTGAGCCGGGCATTGTATAAAATGCATGTCTTTGCTCACACCTTTTGCCTCGGCCGCCTGCCGCGCGCGGGCGATCATTTCGCCAGACAGATCGCATAACGTCACCTGATGGCCGCGTTCCGCCATCTTAATCGCCGTTTGCCCTTCGCCGCCGCCGGCATCCAGTACCCGCAGTTTTCGCCCGCCAATCTCCTCCAGCACGCGATCCAGGTCTTGCCACAGAATGGCTTGCCGCAGTTGTCCTTTGGTCGTGCCGTAAATGTTACGGGAAAACTTTTCAGCAATGTCATCAAAATTGCGATCCTGCATCGGACTCTCCACAGGCTGGCTCAGGCGTTATCTGATAAAACCGCTATTTTGTCACAGCCGCGGCCAGAATGAACCTGTCTGGTGTAATATCAGCGTTAATCCTCCGCTATATGGTTAAAAAAGGAACCAAAAAGGATGCTTTTTACGCTAAAGAAAGTGATTGGCGGTATGTTATTGCCGCTTCCGCTGATGTTGCTGATGATTGGCGTCGGCCTGGCGCTGCTCTGGTTTAGCCGCTTTCAGAAAACCGGAAAAGTATTTATCAGCGTAGGTTGGCTGGCGCTATTGCTATTAAGCCTGCAACCCGTCTCTGACCATTTGCTGCGTCCGATAGAAAACCGCTACCCTACCTGGCAGGGTCCGCAAAAGGTGGAATATATTGTGGTTCTCGGCGGCGGCTATACCTGGAACCCGCAGTGGGCGCCGAGCTCTAATTTAATTAACAACAGCTTGCCGCGGCTGGCGGAAGGCATTCGGCTGTGGCGCGCGAATCCGGGAGCAAAGCTGATTTTTACCGGCGGCGTAGCAAAAACCAATACGGTAAGCACGGCGGAAGTCGGTGCACGGGTGGCGCAGTCGCTGGGCGTACCGCGTAGCGATATTATTACGCTGGATAAGCCAAAAGATACGGAAGAAGAAGCCGCCGCCGTTAAGCAGGCCATCGGCGACGCGCCTTTCCTGCTGGTAACCTCCGCCTCGCATTTGCCGCGCGCGATGATTTTCTTTCAGCATGCCGGGCTGAATCCGCTTCCCGCGCCGGCGAATCAGTTGGCGATCGATTCGCCGCTCAATCCCTGGGAGCGGGCAATTCCGTCCCCGGTCTGGCTGATGCACAGCGATCGCGCTGGGTATGAAACATTAGGGCGACTTTGGCAATGGCTGAAAGGCATATCAGGCAAGCCAGGGGAGTAATGATTTCGCCGCCAGATCAAAATTAGTACGGTTAAAACGTCCGGTATTGACCAATTGCGCAACCTCGTCCCACAGCACATAGAGCCAACGCCGCCAGATGAAGGACTCCGCCACTGGCGCGCGTTGCAGATAATGCCAAAGCAATCCCTCCGCCAATGGATTATCCATCAGGCGAAACAGTTCGAACTCTCTCGGCGCCCACAGCATCAGCCCGGGGCCGACCATTGCCAGAAGCTGATCGCTACGGGCGTCTTTAAGCATACTGCGCAGGCAGAAGTTGCCATGCACCAGTACGCAGTTGTCGTTAAACCCTTCAAATAACGAAGGAAGACATTCTCTGGTACGAAACAGAATGCGTCTGTCCTGCATCGTCAGACCGGTATTGCTGAACTGATTTAGCGTCGTCCACAGCACCTCCACCCGCTGACGATACCAGGAAGGCCAGATATTCTCCTGAGTATGGTCTACGGCGCCAACGCAACCGCGGCTATCCTGCCGATGCCAGGCTAACAGCCCTTCGACAATCTGATCTTTTAGCTGTTCCCAGCGTTCCGGAGTGCGCGCCGGCGCCTCGACCGGCACACCGCGCAGTCGTTCCAGTAGCAGCACATCCGGACCAGGATGCTCTTCATGCGTCAATACGCCATAGATTACCGGCATCCTCACCGTACCGCTACGCGCCAGCATTGAGGTTTTCCATGCCAGTTGCTGCGCAACGCCGGGAGTGGTAAAACTTCGCGCCATCAGCGGCATCGGAATGCCCTGGCTGTCATATAATGACCACAATGCGGAATCCGCTTTCTCATTCACGCACTCTATACGGCTAAGTTTTTCACCCAACAAATGACTGAGTTCGGCCCGCAACTGTTCCATTCCAGATTACCCCCATTAGTGCTACTGCTTTAATAATGAGCGTCGTATGGACAGATGTCACCCGTATCAGATCAAGGGAAGAAAAGAAAAATGAGGAAAATCGTAACGGTACGAGAAAGCTGCCACTAGTGAGCAGACGTGAGTATTCATCTTTGCGCTACCATACCGCGCTGTTCATGACCGTCTAAGACGATCATGAACAGGATCATGTTAACGCATTTCAGCGCGTACGCGCTCCAGGTCGTCGGCGGTGTCTACGCCCGTACCGGGCACCGCTTTGGCGACGGCGACATGAATTTTTTCGCCGTACCACAGCACACGGAGTTGCTCCAGCATTTCAATATGTTCAAGCGGGCTGGGTTGCCAGCTCACGTAACGGCGGATAAACCCCGCGCGATAGCCATAAATGCCCAGGTGACGAAGGCAAGTATCCCCTACCGTTTCCAGACTTTTTGCAAAGCGGTCGCGATCCCAGGGAATCGTCGCCCGGGAAAAGTAAAGCGCATAGCCTTCAGCATCCAGCACGACTTTTACCGCATTCGGGTTAAACGCTTCTTCGGCGCTGTGAATCGGCACCGCCAGCGTCGCCATGCCAACCTGGCGCTGTGCCAGATTTTCCGCGACCTGGCGAATAATAACCGCCGGGATCATCGGCTCATCGCCCTGAACGTTCACAATAACGGTATCGTCGCTGAATCCGCACTTCTCTACCACTTCCGCCAACCGTTCGGTGCCGGACTGGTGATCGGCGCGCGTCATGCACACTTCGCCGCCAGCCGCTTCTACCGCACGAGCCACGTCTTCATGATCGGTGGCGACAATAATGCGTTCCGCGCCAGATTCGCGCGCCCGCTCCAGGACATGAACAATCATGGGCTTACCATTAATATCCACTAATGGTTTGCCTGGCAGTCGGGTAGATGAAAAACGGGCCGGAATGATGACGACGAAACTCATGATTTACTCTCATCAGATGTCAGGGCGCGAGCTTCATTTTCCAGCAATACAGGAATGCCGTCGCGTAACGGGAAAGCGAGATTGTCCAGTTTGCAAATTAATTCTTGCTGTTCCTGGTTATACCAGAGTTTGCCGTTACATACCGGGCAGGCGATGATTTCAAGCAGACGATGATCCATAGTTCCTCCAGATGGACCGGATTGTGAATCCTTCAATATTAACATAATCGGTTAGGGTGCAGGGTCTATTTCCCAGCCATGACGCATGGCGCTAAACAGGCCTGGCGGACATTGTCCCAGCGTCACGCGCGATGCCCGTTGCCAGGCAGCAAACGCGCTAATCGCCTGCCAGATTCCTTTTTGCAGACTAACGCCAGGGCGAATATCGTCCTCCAGATACAGCGAGATAACCTCAAGCACCCCCGTTTTACGGTGCATTTTGGCATCCATTCGCCCGACTAAACGGCCCTGGTATAATAGCGGCAGCACAAAATAACCGTACTGGCGCTTCGCCGCAGGCGTATAACATTCCAGCCGATAGTTAAATCCGAAAAGCTGCGCTGCCCGCTTGCGATCCCATACCACAGGATCGAAAGGCGACAGTACTGCGCTATGGGTCGCCTTTAAGGCGTTATTCAGCGCCGGTTCCAGCTGCGAAAGAAGATCGGCATGAAGCCACATCCGCCCCAACGTTTCCACCTCGACCGGAATAATCTGCTGCTGTTCCGCCCGGCTCTCCCGCCATCCCTTCAGGTCAGGACGTTTCAGGCGGTAGTAATCCGCCAGCCACTGTTCACGGAAAATCCCCAGACTGCGCGCGCTATTATCCAGCATCAGGTTTTCCGCCTGCGACTGTGACAGTCCATCGCGTTCATCATCCCAGTGCGGCATCACACGGGGCGTTAAATCATATACACGTTGAAAATTACGCCGCTCAACAACCATGACTTTTCCGGCGGTAAATAAACCCTCAAGGTGGCGTTTATGTGGTTTCCATTCCCACCAGCCGCTGACGCCTTTCCGCGCATGTTCAAAATCGGCAGAACGCACCGGACCGTGCTCCTGAATATGCCGCACTAGCTGTTCTATTTCTTCCGCGTGCTCATGCATCCATGCCGCGCGATATTTCCAGCCCATCTTTTCCGGCGACAGCATACGATGGCGGATAAGTTTAAAGTCGCGGCGTGGTAAGAAACAGGCCTCATGCGCCCAGTATTCCATTAACTCGCCGCGTCGCAGCGCCTCATCCAGCCAGGCCTGCGGGTACGAACCGAGACGGCTAAACAGCACCAGATAGGGGCTACGTGCGACAACATTGATGGTATCAATTTGCAGCAACGCCATGCGTGAGATGGCGGCAAGAACATCGCCAGGCAGCGCGTTACGGCGCGGCTTTTTCAATAGCCCCTGCGCAGCAAGGTGAAGACACCGGGCCTGGGAAAGAGAAAGGTACGGCAATGACATTCATGACTCCATAAATTCATCACTGCCGCTGCATTGGGGGACGCTAGCGAACCAGCGAGGTGATATGTTGAAGCAACTTATCAGGCTGCTCACCGGACAAACGCGCATCAACCGGTAAGAACCACCAGTTATCTTCGGCAAAAGCACGGCATTTCACCGCGTCTTTTTCCGTCATTACCAGGGTCTGCCCTTCACCGACCAACGCCTGAACGTCAGCAGGGGCGAGCGTTTGATGATCGGCCAGCGGGACGCACTTTTGCGGATGCGCGCCACAGGCTTCCAGCGTGGCGAAAAAGCGCGGCGGATGACCGATGCCCGCCATCGCTACAATATTGCTCAGTTGCGCCACATCGCAACGCGCTCCCGTGCGTAAGTTCACCGCCAGTCCAGGCGCTAGCTGCATGGGGATTTCGCCCGCCCGGGCGACGCCGCCATTCACGATAGCGGCGTCTACGGTTTTCAGGCGACTGGCGCGTTCGCGCATAGGACCGGCAGGAAGCCACCAGCCGTTGCCAAAACGGCGCACCCCGTCAATCACCACAATTTCAATATCTCGCGCGAGTCGGTAATGCTGCAACCCATCGTCGGTGATAATAATCTGCACATTATGCGCCGCCAGAATCGCTTTCACCGCCGCGGCGCGTTCAGGCGCCACCGCGACAGGCGCGCCGGTCCGTTGATAAATCAATACCGGTTCATCTCCCGCTTCTGCGGTTGTCGTCTCTGGCGTCAGGAGCAGCGGATAAGCGGCAGCTTTGCCGCCGTAGCCGCGGGAAACGACCCCCACGCGCACGCCACGCTGTTGCAGCTTTTCCACCAGCCAAATGACTACCGGGGTTTTACCGTTACCGCCAGCCGTAAGATTCCCTACCACAACCACCGGTACCGGCGCTCGCCAGGCGCGTTTAAAACCAAGCTTATAGCTCAGACGAATCGCCCCGCTCACCAGGCCATACAGCCAGGAGAGCGGCAACAGTAACCGCCATAGCGGGGATTCACCCGACCAGATACGCGCAATCATTGGCCAAATTGCATCTTATGTAGCTGGGCGTAAACGCCGTGTTGCGCCAGCAGCTCGCTATGAGTGCCGCGCTCAACGATAATACCGTCTTCGACTACAACGATCTCATCCGCCTGTTCGATGGTGGAGAGACGGTGCGCAATCACCAGAGAGGTACGGTTTTTCTGCAGCTCATCCAACGCTGCCTGAATCGCACGTTCAGACTCGGTATCCAGCGCAGACGTAGCTTCATCAAGGATCAGAATCGGGCTGTCGCGCAGTAAGGCGCGGGCAATCGCGATACGCTGGCGTTGACCGCCGGAAAGCAGTACGCCGTTTTCGCCGATGATGGTATCCAGGCCATTATCCATCTTATTGATAAAGTCCATGGCATAGGCCATGCGCGCCGCCTCTTCAATCTGCTCGCGGCTATATTCTTCCGTCCGGGCATAAGCAATGTTATTGGCGACCGTGTCGTTAAACAGATGCACGTTTTGCGAAACTAGCGCCACCTGATTACGTAGAGAGGCCAGAGTGTATTCGCGTAGATCGTGACCATCCATCAGGATGTGCCCTTCATCAATATCGTAGAAACGGGTGATCAGACTGGCGATAGTTGATTTACCCGATCCGGAACGCCCCACCAGCGCCACGGTTTTCCCGGCAGGAATTTTCAAATTGATGTTACGCAATGCCGGCACTTCACGGCCCGGGTAAGTAAACGTCACATTGCGGAATTCGAGATCGCCGGTCGCGCGGTCAATGACACGTTTACCTTCATCTTTCTCCTGTTCGCTATCCAGAATCGCAAACAACGTTTGACAAGCCGCCATCCCACGCTGGAACTGCGCGTTAACGTTTGTCAGTGATTTTAATGGACGCATCAGCGCGATCATGGAGGAGAACACCACGGTGATGGTCCCTGCCGTCAGGCTATCCATTACGCTTGGGAAGCTCGCAGCATAGAGGACAAACGCCAGCGCCAGCGAGGCAATGAGCTGAATGATAGGATCGGAAATTGACGAGGCAGAGACCATTTTCATGCCTTGCAGTCGCATCTTATTGCTGACTTTATCAAAGCGTTTAGTTTCGACTTCCTGACCGCCAAAAATCAGTACCTCTTTGTGTCCTTTCAGCATTTGTTCAGCGCTGGTAGTCACTTGTCCCATCGTGTTCTGCATATTTTTACTGATGCTGCGGAACCGCTTTGAGACAACGCGAATCGCAATCGACACAATCGGCGCTAAAACAACCAGGATGATTGACAGCTGCCAGCTGTAATAGAACATCATGATAAACAATCCGATGATCGATGCCCCTTCACGCACCACGGTAATCAGCGCGCCAGATGAAGAAGAGGCAACCTGTTCTGAATCGTAAGTAATACGCGACAGCAGCGTACCGGTAGACTGTTTATCAAAGAAGGCGACGGGCATTCCCATCATATGGCCAAACAGGCGACGGCGCATGGTCATTACCACCTTGCCTGACACCCATGAAATACAGTAGCTGGAGATATAGCTAGTGATGCCTCGTAATATCATCAGCCCAATAACCACCAGCGGCATCCACAGCAACACTGAGCGATCCGTTTTACCGAAACCATCATCCAGTAATGGCTTGAGGAGCGATAGCATGAAGGTATCGCTGGCTGCGTTGAGAATTAACGCTATGCCCGCCACGATCAGACCTGCTTTAAAAGGCGCTATGGTTGGCCACAGTCGGCGGAAGGTCTGCCACGTAGAGAGATCTTTATCGTTATGCATTCAAAAAACCAGCATTTGTTGAAATAGCCGCATATTCTACCCGTTATCCTCGGACACGCCAAACCACTGATGATACCAGCGAGGTAAAATTTGATCCCGTAAGCCTTGTATGCGCCAGCCCTGCGGAGAAAACAGCAGCGAAATTTGCCCCTGGTGGGGTGTATCAAACCACTGATACGCCTGCTGTCGGTAGCGCTGTTTTACCTTGCGGGACGGCAGCCGCCATGCGTTATAGCGCGATGCGGACGCCAGCGCCGCTTCACCATGTACGCGCTGAATAAATGGTAGCGACGACGACGTATTACTACCATGATGCGGCACCTGGATAAACGTCGCCGCAAGATGTCGCCAGTAACGACTTAGCATTTTTTGTTCAGCGCCCGCTTCGATATCGCCCGTGAGCAGGATGCTATGTACACCGTCATCCACTTTGACCACACAAGAACGGTTATTTCCTCGATCGGCACTTTCGCGTAACGGCCAGTGCGCCTGAAACGTTAGCCCCTGCCATTGCCACTGCTCGCCGCGAAAACAGGGCAAATGTCCCTGCCAGCCTAACGGGCTGCGAATCCACATTGACGGCCAGACCTGCTGTAGCGAACGCAGCCCGCCCCGATGATCCAGATGCTCATGACTCAAAATAACGCCCTCCGGCGTCAGATTATGCCAGCGCAACCAGGGAATAATAACCTGTTGCCCGCTGTCGCCCTCCGGCCATGCCCGACCGGTATCGTAGAGTATTACTTTATCGCCCCTGACGATCGCTATCGCCAGCCCCTGACCGACATCCAGCATATGCACCTGCCATCCGCTGGCGTTTATCGGCCGCCAGAGTGGCCAGCTCATCAACAATAACCCGCATAAACAGACCGCCGGCCAAGTACGCCAGACGTTTAATCGCCACGCGATAAGCGTTAGCCAGGGTAAAAGCGTCAGCCACTGCCAACGGTTATCAATATTCACCCAGCCCTGCGGTAAAGCATTCAACAGGTAAAATAGCGCGGCTAACGCGCGATCGGTCAGGTACCATACCCACTCTTCAAGAAAAAACGGCCCGGTTAAATGCAGAATCATTCCCGCCAGGATGAGCGGAACCGTCACAAATGTGACCCAGGGTACGGCAAAAAGATTCGCCAGCATTGCGGTAACGCTTATGCCATGAAAAAGCGCCACCTGGAGAGGCAAAAGCAGAAGTGTAATGCCTGCCTGTAGGTGAAGCAGGTTAAGCAACCAGCGTAAGCCCCGTGGAAAATTTCCGTTTGGCGCAGGAAACCACTGATACCAGAATAACAGGCCGGCAACCGCAAATGCTGACAGCCAAAGACTTTGTGATATAACCGCCACAGGATCGGCGAAAATAATCGCGGCCAGACAGCAGCACCAGACTTGCCAGCCGCTCCACTGTCGTCCGCTTAATTTTAATCCTCCCCAGACGCTCAGTGCCGCCACCGTGCGCAGCGCAGGCGGTTGTAAGCCGGTAAGCCAGGCATAACATATCGCGCAAAGAATGCCGCCCAGCAATGGCGTCTGCCAACGAATCCATCTGACCGGCAAAAAGAATTGTCCGCCACGGATTAATCCGGCAGCCAATAACGCGGCAAAAGCGATATGCAGGCCGGAAATCGCCATCAAATGGGCCGTCCCCGTATCGCGCATAACGGCCTTCACCTCCTGCGACACCGCTCCCCGCTCCCCCATTCCCAACGCCAGAATAACCTGCTGCCACGGATAAGGCGCAAGCGTAGCGCGAAGCGAAGCAAGATAGCGCGCACGCAAGCTACACTCAGGGTTAATCGCTTTAGCCTGTAGAAAACGCCCGGTCAACGGTTGATGCTGCGCCAGCGCGTAACGTTGGCTATCAAAAGCGCCTTCGTTAAGCTGTCCGTGTACCGCTCTGACCTTCAGCGTCATCGCCCACTGTTGTCCGGCACACACTTCCGTGGGTAAGTACTGGCCATGCAGGACAATCCCTACAGCAGGAAAGAGCGGCTTTCCGCGCAAATGGGTGATTCGCCCATAATGAGTGGTCATATGATCGGTGGCAGTAATGACGACTGTCGCCTCCTGCGTCGCGGCGGGCAGGACGTTTCCCGCCCAGATGGCCTGCCTGGCGGCAAATATCCCCCACATGAAAAAGAGCAAGGTTAATGCCGCGTAGCGCGCATAGTGATGGGGTATGAGGCAAAGCAAACATGCCAGACAAAACAGCACCGCGAGAATCCGCGTATCAGGTAATACTGGCAATATCATGAGCGGAAGTATGCCGCATACTACGCATACGCTGACCGTCGTTATCTTCATAGACACCTCCCTGTGCGGGAAAGTGTGCAGGTTCAGGACGCCATTGTCTGGAGGGGATTTTGTGCTATACGGCGCGGATTCCAGGTTTTTTACCTGATAAATGTAAGACGCAGCAAAAAATGCGAAACGTTTTCCAGTTTTCGGTCGAATAGCGTTTGCGCCTGACGGCGTATAAATGAAAAAAGCACCCTGACGGTGCTTTTTTCGGGTTCAAGTTTTGCGTTAAAACTTAACCGTAAATATTGGCGCGATCGCGCAGTTCTTTACCCGGTTTAAAGTGAGGAACGTATTTTCCTTCCAGTTCCACTTTATCGCCGGTCTTGGGGTTACGTCCGGTACGAGGCGCGCGGTAATGCAAAGAAAAACTGCCGAAACCGCGGATTTCAATACGCTCGCCCTGCGCAAGAGTCGAGGCCATATGCTCCAGCATCTCTTTTACCGCGTCTTCAACCGCCTTAGCGGGAATGTGAGATTGCTGGGTTGCAAGTCTTTCAATCAATTCTGACTTGGTCATGATTCCTCCGGTTCCTTAAAGGCAAATTGGCTGCAGCCGTGAGATTGATTAAGGGCGGCCGTAGCCGCCCTTAGTGCTTGATTACAGGCCGAAACCTGCAATCTGTCAAGTAATCTCGTTATACTTCGGACTAAAAGGCCCGAAGTTTCAGAGGATTACTCGCCTTTAGCTGCTTTGAATGCTTCAGCCATTGCGTTGTTAGAGAAGTTTGCATCTTCCTGTTTGTTAACAGTTGCGATGGCATCTTTCTCGTCAGCTTCGTCTTTCGCACGAACAGACAGGCTGATTGCGCGGTTTTTACGATCAACGCCGGTGAATTTAGCTTCAACGTCGTCGCCAACGCTCAGAACCAGAGTCGCATCTTCAACGCGGTCACGGGATGCTTCAGAAGCACGCAGGTAACCTTCAACGCCGTCAGCCAGTTCTACGGTTGCGCCTTTAGCGTCAACTGCAGTGACTTTACCGGTTACGATAGCGCCTTTCTTGTTCAGAGCAACCCAGTTGTTGAACGGATCTTCGGCGAGCTGTTTAACGCCCAAGGAGATACGTTCACGTTCTGCGTCAACCTGCAGAACAACTGCAGCGATTTCGTCGCCTTTTTTGTATTCACGAACTGCTTCTTCGCCTGCAACGTTCCAGGAGATGTCAGACAGGTGAACCAGGCCGTCGATGCCGCCGTCCAGGCCGATGAAGATACCGAAGTCAGTGATAGACTTGATTTTACCTTCAACGCGGTCGCCCTTGTTGTGGGTTTCTGCGAACTGCTGCCACGGGTTAGATTTGCACTGCTTCAACCCTAAGGAGATACGACGACGTTCTTCGTCGATATCCAGAACCATCACTTCCACTACGTCACCAACGTTAACCACTTTGGACGGGTGGATGTTTTTGTTGGTCCAGTCCATTTCGGAAACGTGAACCAGGCCTTCAACGCCTTCTTCGATTTCAACGAAGCAGCCGTAGTCGGTCAGGTTGGTCACGCGACCGGTCAGTTTGGTACCTTCCGGATAACGTTTAGCGATAGCAACCCACGGATCTTCGCCCAGCTGTTTCAGGCCCAGGGATACACGGGTACGCTCGCGGTCGAATTTCAGCACTTTCACGTTGATTTCGTCGCCAACGTTCACGATTTCGCTCGGATGCTTAACGCGTTTCCAGGCCATATCAGTGATGTGCAGCAGGCCGTCAACGCCGCCCAGATCAACGAATGCACCGTAGTCAGTGAGGTTCTTAACGATACCTTTAACTTCCATGCCTTCCTGCAGGTTTTCCAGCAGCTGATCGCGTTCTGCGCTGTTTTCGGATTCGATAACGGCACGACGAGAAACCACAACGTTGTTACGTTTCTGGTCCAGCTTGATTACTTTGAATTCAAGCTCTTTGCCTTCCAGGTGCAGAGTGTCACGCACCGGACGAACGTCTACCAGAGAACCCGGCAGGAACGCGCGAATACCGTTCAGCTCAACAGTGAAGCCACCCTTAACTTTGCCGTTGATAACACCGGTAACAGTTTCAGCATCTTCGTAAGCTTTTTCCAGCGTGATCCATGCTTCGTGACGTTTAGCTTTCTCACGAGAGAGCAGAGTTTCACCGAAGCCGTCTTCTACTGCATCCAGAGCAACGTCAACTTCGTCACCAACCTGGATTTCCAGTTCGCCCTGGGCGTTTTTGAACTGCTCAGCCGGAATGGCAGACTCAGATTTCAGACCGGCGTCAACCAGTACTACGTCTTTGTCGATAGCAACAACAACACCACGAACGATGGAACCCGGGCGGGTTTCGATTTCTTTTAAGGATTCTTCAAAGAGTTGAGCAAAAGATTCAGTCATGTTTAATCTTCAGGTTTCATATTTAACGTCCACCTGGCTCCGTGCCGGATGGGGTTGTTTAACATACCCGCTGTCAATCCTTTGCAACGGGGGTACTACAAATTCGGTCGCATTTAAGCGAGAGCCAATTTTTGGCGCGCATATTGTAACGCTTTTTCAATCACTTGCTCAATGCTTAATCGGGTAGAATCCAAAACTAATGCATCAGCAGCAGGAACTAACGGCGCTACAGCGCGATTACGATCGCGATCGTCGCGTTCCTTGATCTCGGCCAAAAGGCGTTCAAAGTTAACACTAAAGCCATTCTCCTGCAACTGTAGCATACGTCGATGCGCACGTTCCTCCGAGGAGGCGTCAAGGAAAATTTTTACCGGCGCATCCGGGAAGACCACGGTCCCCATATCGCGTCCATCGGCGATTAAACCAGGCGCTTCGCGGAATGCGCGTTGGCGGCGAAGAAGCGCTTCACGCACGCGTGGGAATGCCGCCACCTGGGATGCCGCGTTCGCGACTTCCTGCGTACGAATTTCGCCGCTAACGTCCTCGCCTTCCAGGATAACTTCCAGGTTGCCGTCCGTTGAGACGAAACGCACGTCCAGATGGGACGCCAGCGGCACCAGCGCATCTTCAGAGGCGAGATCGACATGGTGATGCAATGCCGCCAGCGCCAGTACGCGGTATATCGCGCCGGAATCCAGCAGATGCCATTGCAATGCTTCCGCCATTGCTTTGCACAAGGTGCCTTTACCTGCACCGCTTGGGCCATCAATGGTTATTACCGGGGCAATTGCCGTCATCTTTATCTCCTTAAACAGGCGTACCGTTAACGTAAACGCCGCGCATTATACGCGCCAACGCTCGCGACCGTTAACGTTGCGTGCAAAAACCAGTTTTGTCTGTAATCAGATGCGGAATAATTGCGCAATTATAGCGGGCCGGCGAGAAACCAGCCCGAAAGATGACAATGATTTACTTTTTATCTTCGGCAATTCTGTCGCGCATATGCTGCGCGCGATCGGCTGAGGCCGGGTGGGAGTCCATCAATGATTTTGCATGACCTGCGTCCATTGTGGCGAATTTATCGAATGCCGTGACTAAGCCCTGGGTGTTAATCCCGCGTTTTTTCAGCAGATCGTAAGAGAAGTCATCCGCATCCGACTCCTGACTGCGAGAAAACGCCGAATTGATGACGCCTTCCGCCAGATCGCCCAATTGAGACTGGGAAAGCTGCGCTGCGACGCCGCTGGTGGCGGAAATCGCATCGCGAGCCGCCAGCGTGGCATAGGCGGTTTGCATTGCCTTGCGGGAGTGCCCTAAAGAGACATGGCCCAGTTCATGGCCCAGTACGCCTTCAATTTCATTATCGGTCATCAGATCCATCAGGCCGGAGTATACGCGAACGCAACCGTTCGCCATCGCCCATGCGTTGATATCGCTGGTCATATAGACTTTATAGCTAACCGGCGTACCGTCAATGTTGTTACCCAGCGCTTTAGCGATTTTGCTCAGACGTTTGGTGTATTTGCTTTTCGAACCTGCCAGTTGATTCTCGCTGTCCATTTGTTTACAGGCATTATTAGATAATGCCTTAACATCCGCATCGGACAGTGTGGCGGCTTTGTAGGCTGACATGCCGGAACTGGCGATTAAATTGCCATTCACGCCATTTTTACATCCTGCCAGTAGCGTAGCGGAAATCGCCACCGCCAGTAATAATGATTTATTTTTCATACTAATCTTCCGTTGATAACTATTATAAAAAACACATAAATCAATGTGTTAAATCATCAACAAATTAGCATTAGTCATAATTGTAAAAATAGTGCGAATGCGGACCTTGATGCGCCAGCCTGTCGACTGGCGCAACAGAAGGATTAGGCAGGCGTACTCATTCGCGCCAGTTGTTCGAAATAATCAGGGAACGTTTTTGCGGTACATTTAGGGTCCAGGATCGTGACTGGCGTATCGGACAGTGCGACCAGTGAGAAACACATCGCCATACGGTGGTCGTTGTACGTGCCAATATCCGCGTGTTGGAGCTTCGCCGGCGGCGTGATACGAATATAGTCGTGCCCTTCTTCGACTTCAGCGCCTACTTTACGTAGCTCGGTCGCCATCGCGAACAGGCGATCGGTTTCTTTCACTCGCCAGTTATAAATATTGCGCAACGTCGTGGTTCCTTTCGCAAACAGCGCCGTGGTGGCAATCGTCATCGCCGCATCCGGAATATGGTTCATATCCATATCTATGGCGTGCAATTCGCCGCGCGTGCAGGCAATAAAATCATCGCCCCAGGTAATAGTCGCGCCCATTTTCTCCAGCACATCGGCAAAACGAATATCGCCCTGCATACTTTTGCGGCCAATTCCGGTCACTTTTACCGTGCCGCCTTTTATCGCCCCGGCGGCGAGAAAATAGGACGCTGACGAGGCATCACCCTCGACCAGATAGCGACCCGGAGAGTGATACTGTTGACCGCCCTTCACGACAAATTGTTGGTAGTGGTGGTTCGCTATCTCCACGCCAAAGGTTTTCATTAAATTTAGCGTGATATCGATGTAAGGTTTTGATACCAGTTCGCCTTTAACGCGAATAATTGTGTCTTCAGGCGCCAGCGGCGCCGTCATCAGCAGAGCGGTCAGGAACTGGCTGGAAACGCTACCATCAACCTCAATGTCGCCGCCGATAAAACCGCCGCGCAGACGCAGGGGCGGATAGTTTTCCTGCTCCAGGTAATCAATATTCGCCCCGCCCTGACGCAGCGAATCAACCAGATGGCCTATCGGACGCTCTTTCATACGCGGTTCGCCGGTTAACACTATCTCATTTTGCCCTAGACATAGCGCTGCCGCTAACGGACGCATCGCGGTTCCGGCATTACCGAGAAACAGTTCCAGAGCGCCTGACGCGCGTAATGGGCCGCCATTACCCGTGATATCACAGCGGGTGCGATCGGCAGAAAGGGTGTAATTGATCCCCAACGCGCTCAGGGCATTGAGCATATGGCGGACGTCATCGCTATCCAGCAGATTCGTCAGAACGGTTTTACCACAAGCTAAAGCCGCCAGGAGCAAAGCACGGTTTGAAACACTTTTGGAGCCAGGTAAATTAATGGCGCCATCGACCCGCGCGATGGGTTGTAACGTCAGGGATTCCATGAAACTCAACTCTCAAAAAACAGAAATAAAAACCCCACAGACTGGCCGTGGGGATGAAAAAAGAAACGTATTAGCCGTGGCGACGCTCAAAATCGATCATGAAATCGGTTAGCGCTTTTACCCCTTCAATCGGCATGGCGTTATAGATAGAGGCGCGCATCCCGCCAACAACACGGTGCCCTTTTAAGGCGTGCAGACCGGCGGCGAAAGACTCTTCCAGAAAGACCTTGTCCAGCGCATTGTCCGCTAACTGGAACGGAACATTCATCCGCGAACGGTTGGCCTGTGCGACATCGTTACGGTAGAAATCGCTGTTATCAATCACACCGTACAGCAACTCCGCTTTTTGCTGATTGATTTTGTGCATCGCCGCCACGCCGCCCTGCGCTTTCAACCATTTGAACACCAGACCGGAAAGATACCAGGCGAAAGTCGGCGGCGTATTAAACATCGAGTCGTTATCATTCAGGACGGTGTAGTCGAGGATGGACGGGCAGCTCTCATGCGCCTTGCCTAACAGATCCTCCCGGACGATAACCAGCGTCAGTCCTGCCGGACCGATATTCTTCTGCGCGCCAGCATAAATTACGCCATAGCGAGAGACATCCAGCGGCGCAGACAGGATGGTAGAAGAAAAGTCCGCCGTGACGACCACCTCCGGGCCAAAATCCGGCGTTTCATCGATGGCGATGCCGTCAATGGTCTCATTCGGGCAATAGTGTAAATAAGCGGCGTTATCGGAAAGCTGCCACTCGCGCATCGGTTTTACGGCACGTTTGCCGTCAACGGTGATTTTGGCGTCGATAATCTGCGGCGCACAGTATTTTTTGGCTTCTTTGATGGCGCTCGCCGCCCAGTAACCAGCATCGACATAATCCGCCGTGGTTTTATCGCCCAGCAGATTGAGCGGCACGCCAGCAAACTGCCCGCGACCGCCGCCGTGACAAAATAAAACTTTATAGTTGGAGGGGATATTAAGGAGATCGCGAAAATCCTGCTCCGCCTCTTCAGCGACCTGGATAAACTCTTTGCCTCGATGGCTAATTTCCATTACCGACGTACCAAGACCGTGCCAGTCACGCAGTTCCTGTTGCGCCAGTTTAAGTACTTCCGCCGGTAGCATCGCCGGACCTGAACTAAAATTAAAGACCTGAGCCATTTCCCCTCACCACGCTGCATTGTTTCCTGCCTGACAGACATCAGGCAAACGTTATTCATGTGAATATCGGTTTTATCATTCAGTGACACGCGCCGCAATGGGTAAAACAATGCGAGGAGAAAATGCGGCATGCGTCACACAACAGAATCTTCCGGATTAACCGTATAAATCCGATATTTTCGCTGTTAAACAACGCGTTTAGCCCGGCTTGCCTTCGTCCATTCTGGATTTGCGCAGCGCGGACATAATTGCTTCTCCCCGACATTCATGCGTATCACTTCACTGCAACGTACGCAGGCATAGTCGCCAGCCTCCGGCGCCACGATAAAGCGTGGCGTACAGTGCTCAGGAAGAATGCTTAACCCCGGCTTAACGTCTTTATTTTCAAAGAAATAGACGCTGATTTGTCCGTTTGTCTCCAGGATGGCCAGTCTGACCTGCCCCAGTTGCTCAACGCCATTCAAGCGAAGCTCCATAAAAAACTCAAACTCCGTCATGTTCGAGCGCTGCAGTTTTTCCCACGCCAGTTCGCCGTCTTCAACAATGACCACCGACTTGCCTTCCAGCAGATCTTCCAACTTTTCACTATGCGCCATCAGCCACATGACCAGGCGATAGAGCAGCGCCAGGGTGATGAATACCACCAGAACAGGGAGCATCGGAACGTCATCATAAAACGCGACGTCGCCTGCCGCCGACCCCAATGTCAAAATGATCAGCACTTCAAAAAGCGACATTTGCCGTACGCCGCGTCGTCCTGTCACCTTTAAGAAAAGAAACACCAGCACAAAGGTGTAAAAACTACGTAGCGCCACTTCCCCCAAAAACGCTACCGGCACGTTATCCAGCGCCATTCGTTGCAAATCAAATGCTTTCATTTTTTATGCTCTTCCTGTGAATTCCAGTGTAAAAGCATAGCCAATACTTTTATTTCCGCCGATGTCCCGGCGAGATAGCGCCCGTCACATAAAACCCGTATCATTGCGCGCTTTCCGTACGACAAAAGTGATTTTCATGACGCAAACATTTATTCCCGGCAAAGACGCCGCGCTGGAAGACTCCATCGCCCGCTTCCAGCAAAAGTTACTCGACCTCGGCTTTCACATCGAAGAGGCCTCCTGGCTGAACCCGGTGCCAAACGTCTGGTCAGTGCATATTCGCGATAAAGAGTGCGCGTTATGCTTTACCAACGGAAAAGGCGCGACCAAAAAAGCGGCGCTGGCCTCGGCGCTGGGCGAGTACTTCGAGCGTCTGTCAACCAACTACTTTTTTGCTGATTTCTGGCTTGGAGAAACGGTCGCCAATGGGCCATTCGTGCATTACCCGAATGAAAAGTGGTTCCCGCTGACTGAAAATGACGACGTACCGGAAGGCTTGCTTGATGCCCGTCTGCGCGCGTTTTACGATCCGGAAAATGAACTCACCGGAAGCCAGTTAATTGATCTTCAGTCCGGCAATGAAGCACGCGGCGTCTGCGGCCTGCCATTTACCCGTCAGTCCGATAACCAGACCGTGTATATTCCGATGAATATCATCGGCAACCTGTACGTCTCTAACGGAATGTCCGCCGGCAATACGCGTAATGAAGCCCGCGTTCAGGGACTGTCGGAAGTCTTCGAGCGTTATGTGAAAAATCGCATCATTGCGGAAAGTATCAGTCTGCCGGAGATTCCCGCAGAGGTGATGGCGCGTTATCCGGCGGTAATGGAGTCAATCGCCACGCTGGAAGCCGAGGGTTTCCCGATTTTCGCCTATGACGGCTCGCTGGGCGGTAAGTATCCGGTTATCTGCGTCGTGCTGTTCAACCCGGCTAACGGTACCTGCTTTGCTTCTTTTGGCGCCCATCCTGACTTTGGCGTTGCGCTGGAACGTACAGTGACCGAGCTACTTCAGGGACGCAGTCTGAAAGATCTTGATGTCTTCACCCCACCAACGTTCGATGATGAAGAAGTCGCGGAGCACACTAATCTGGAGACCCACTTCATCGACTCCAGCGGCCTGATTTCCTGGGATCTGTTCAAACAGGACACCGATTACCCGTTCACGGACTGGAGTTTTTCCGGCACTACCGAAGAAGAATTCGCCACGCTGATGGCCATCTTTGCTGCTGAAGATAAAGAAGTTTACATTGCCGATTACGAGCATCTCGGCGTATACGCCTGTCGTATTATCGTACCGGGAATGTCTGATATTTATCCTGCCGAAGATCTGTGGCTGGCCAACAACAATATGGGTAGCCATCTTCGTGAGACTCTGCTTTCACTGCCCGGTAGCGCCTGGAATAAAGAAGACTATCTCAATCTGATTGAACAATTGGATGAAGAAGGTTTTGACGATTTCACCCGCGTGCGTGAACTGTTGGGTCTGGCGACCGGAGCGGACAATGGTTGGTATACACTGCGCGTTGGCGAATTAAAAGCAATGCTAGCGTTAGCGGGCGGCGATTTGGAGCAGGCGCTAATCTGGACAGAATGGACGATGGAGTTCAATTCGTCGGTCTTTAGTCCGGCACGCGCAAACTATTACCGTTGCCTGCAAACGCTGCTGCTCCTGTCGCAAGAAGATGCGCGTCAGCCGCTGCAATATCTCAATGCTTTTATAAAAATGTATGGCGCGGAGGCTGTAGAAGCCGCCAGCGCCGCGCTTAGCGGTGAAGCGGCTTTTTACGGACTACCGGCTGTCGACCACGATCTACAAGCGTTCCCGGCGCATCAGTCCTTGTTAAAAGCGTATGATAAATTACAGCGCGCGAAAGCGGCATACTGGTCAAAATAAGTCCATATGAGTGACTTAGGGTAGGTTTACCCTCTCGGCTGCGTTATATTACGGGGCGCCTTTGCGGCCCCGTTTTATTTATTTTCACTAAACGGCGAAAAATGTAATAACAAGGTTAAATATTGGTTGTTGATATTAAATTAATTGACATAGTGATGTTACTTTATTTGTTGATTACTCCATATTAATTAACCGTGCAGCAGGAGGAGTCAGGAAAAAATTCAACTCTATTTATAATTTTTAAAATTTATTTTTATTAGGATAATCAAAAAGTTACACCGTAATTGCATAAAAGCCATGCGACTTACGGGCCTATAAGCCAGGCGAGATATGATCTATATCAAATTCTCATCTATAATGCTTTGTTAGTATCTCGTCGCCGACTTAATAAAGAGAGAGTTAGTGTGAAAGCTGACAACCCTTTTGACCTTTTACTCCCTGCAGCAATGGCCAAAGTGGCTGAAGAAGCAGGCGTCTATAAAGCAACGAAACATCCGCTTAAGACTTTCTATCTGGCGATTACCGCCGGCGTATTCATTTCAATTGCCTTTGTTTTTTATATTACTGCGACAACCGGTACTGGCGCGATGCCTTATGGCATGGCGAAACTTATCGGGGGTATCTGTTTCTCTTTGGGACTGATTCTCTGTGTTATTTGCGGCGCTGATCTTTTCACCTCTACTGTTCTGATCGTTGTAGCTAAAGCTAGCGGTCGCATCACCTGGGGACAACTGGCTAAAAACTGGTTAAACGTCTATTTTGGTAACCTGATTGGCGCTCTGCTTTTCGTGTTACTGATGTGGCTTTCCGGCGAGTATATGACTGCCAACGGTCAATGGGGACTTAACGTCCTGCAAACCGCCGACCACAAAATGCACCACACTTTTATTGAAGCTGTCTGCCTCGGTATTCTGGCGAACCTGATGGTTTGTCTGGCCGTGTGGATGAGCTACTCAGGTCGTAGCCTGATGGACAAAGCGTTCATCATGGTACTGCCCGTCGCCATGTTTGTCGCCAGCGGTTTTGAGCACAGTATCGCAAACATGTTTATGATTCCTATGGGTATTGTAATACGCGATTTCGCTACACCGGAGTTTTGGACCGCGGTCGGTTCGTCTCCGGAAAGTTTTTCTCACCTGACCGTGATGAGCTTCATCACTGATAACCTGATTCCGGTCACGATCGGTAATATTATCGGCGGCGGTTTGTTGGTCGGGTTGACATACTGGGTCATTTACCTGCGTGGTAACGAGCATCATTAATCTGTTGATGCCCATTACACGCAGTAAATAAAAAATCCACTTAAGAAGGTAGGTGTTACATGTCCGAGCTTAATGAAAAGTTAGCCACAGCCTGGGAAGGTTTTACCAAAGGTGACTGGCAGAATGAAGTAAACGTCCGTGACTTCATTCAGAAAAACTACACTCCGTATGAGGGTGACGAGTCCTTCCTGGCTGGCGCTACTGACGCGACCACCAAGCTGTGGGACAGCGTAATGGAAGGCGTTAAACAGGAAAACCGCACTCACGCGCCTGTTGACTTTGACACCTCCGTTGCTTCCACCATCACTTCTCACGACGCTGGCTACATCAACAAAGCGCTTGAGAAAATTGTTGGTCTGCAGACTGAAGCTCCGCTGAAGCGTGCGATTATCCCGTTCGGCGGCATCAAAATGGTTGAAGGTTCCTGCAAAGCGTACAATCGCGAGCTGGACCCAATGATCAAAAAAATCTTCACCGAATACCGTAAGACCCACAACCAGGGCGTG
Organism: Salmonella sp. A29-2; assembly: GCF_020150755.1. NCBI lineage: Bacteria > Pseudomonadati > Pseudomonadota > Gammaproteobacteria > Enterobacterales > Enterobacteriaceae > Salmonella > Salmonella sp. A29-2. The sequence continues at coordinate 2,935,704 of NZ_CP083731.1, forward strand.
TTCGACGTTTATACTCCGGACATCCTGCGTTGCCGTAAATCCGGCGTTCTGACCGGTCTGCCGGATGCGTATGGCCGTGGCCGTATCATCGGTGACTACCGTCGCGTAGCGCTGTACGGTATCGACTACCTGATGAAAGACAAATTCGCGCAGTTTACGTCTCTGCAATCCGATCTGGAAAACGGCGTAAATCTGGAAGCGACTATCCGTCTGCGTGAAGAAATCGCTGAACAGCACCGCGCTCTGGGTCAGATCAAAGAAATGGCGGCTAAATACGGCTGCGATATCTCTGGTCCGGCGACTAACGCTCAGGAAGCAATCCAGTGGACTTACTTCGGTTACCTGGCTGCGGTTAAATCTCAGAACGGCGCAGCAATGTCCTTCGGTCGTGTATCCACCTTCCTGGATGCGTACATCGAACGTGACCTGAAAGCAGGCAAAATCACCGAGCAAGACGCACAGGAAATGATTGACCACCTGGTCATGAAACTGCGTATGGTTCGCTTCCTGCGTACTCCTGAATATGATGAACTGTTCTCCGGCGACCCGATTTGGGCAACCGAATCTATCGGTGGTATGGGCGTTGATGGCCGTACTCTGGTTACCAAAAACAGCTTCCGCTTCCTGAACACCCTGTACACCATGGGGCCGTCTCCGGAGCCGAACATCACCGTTCTGTGGTCTGAAAAACTGCCGCTGAACTTCAAGAAATTCGCCGCTAAAGTCTCCATCGACACCTCTTCTCTGCAGTACGAGAACGATGACCTGATGCGTCCGGACTTCAACAACGATGACTACGCTATCGCATGCTGCGTAAGCCCGATGATCGTTGGTAAACAAATGCAGTTCTTCGGCGCGCGTGCAAACCTGGCGAAAACCATGCTGTACGCAATCAACGGCGGCGTTGATGAAAAACTGAAAATGCAGGTTGGTCCGAAATCCGAACCGATCAAAGGCGATGTTCTGAACTTCGACGAAGTGATGGATCGCATGGATCACTTCATGGACTGGCTGGCTAAACAGTATGTCACCGCGCTGAACGTTATCCACTACATGCACGACAAGTACAGCTACGAAGCCTCTCTGATGGCGCTGCACGACCGTGACGTTATCCGCACCATGGCGTGTGGTATCGCTGGTCTGTCCGTTGCGGCTGACTCCCTGTCTGCTATCAAATATGCGAAAGTTAAACCGATTCGTGACGAAGATGGTCTGGCTATCGACTTCGAAATCGAAGGCGAATACCCGCAGTTTGGTAACAACGACGCTCGTGTAGATGACATGGCGGTTGACCTGGTAGAACGTTTCATGAAGAAAATTCAGAAACTGACCACCTACCGTGGCGCTATCCCGACGCAGTCTGTTCTGACCATCACTTCTAACGTTGTGTATGGTAAGAAAACCGGTAACACCCCGGATGGTCGTCGCGCTGGCGCGCCGTTCGGACCAGGTGCTAACCCGATGCACGGTCGTGACCAGAAAGGCGCTGTCGCTTCTCTGACCTCCGTTGCTAAACTGCCGTTTGCTTACGCGAAAGATGGTATTTCTTATACCTTCTCTATCGTTCCGAACGCACTGGGTAAAGACGACGAAGTTCGTAAGACTAACCTGGCAGGTCTGATGGATGGTTACTTCCACCACGAAGCGTCCATCGAAGGCGGTCAGCACCTGAACGTCAACGTCATGAACCGTGAAATGCTGCTGGACGCGATGGAACATCCGGAAAAATATCCGCAGCTGACCATCCGTGTATCTGGTTACGCAGTACGTTTTAACTCCCTGACGAAAGAACAGCAGCAGGACGTTATTACTCGTACCTTCACGCAGACCATGTAATGGGTTTGACTGAAATTACGCTATAAAAAGCGTACAAAAAAGGCTCCATGTCAGTGGGGCCTTTTTAATTTTTATAAAAGCATATTGCGGCTAATAGTACCGCTACCTATAAATAAAGTGCCATTATGTGACTTATATATTCTATCCAAAATGCAATCAATCTCTTCTTTATCATTATAATAGTCGTCATAATCTCTGTTTAATACTCCTGTTAACAGTTCGGTGTTACTTTCTGTAAAGGTTAATGACGGCGTATACCCTCGTAGCAGATAAAGAAGCGTTGGATGAACCATTTCAAATATGACTTCCCCATTACTTTCCCGGTAACCCATTTTAAAAAATTGGGTACCAGGTTCATAAGAACCCATATTAAGGCAGCATAATTTTTTTTCCTCGTCAGCAGTAAGCGTACCATTCCATTCAACGGATGGCATTTTTCGATCTTCTCCAGGTCGCATAAGCTTATAAAGTCCATCCATGATATCTTCATCTTCGTTAACGGCGTTTCTAAGTTTGAGAGCCATATTTTGTAACAACTCTGGATTGAGAGAAATAGCCCTACCATAATAAACACATATTTTTAAAAACAACTCTTCTTCTTCATCCGTCATTGGTTTTAAAACATAACTATCTGAAAGATTGAGAATACGTTGCAAACTACATTTACTAATTACCTCACCATCAATCCAAAATTTAATTTGTGTCTGAGTAATATCAAAATCCATAACAAAACGATCTTGTTGTGATGGGTCAGCATAGAGTCTTAATTTTTCAAAGGCATATATTTTATCCATGGCGTCTGTATCAACGTCACGCTCCGCTTGCTTTTCACGTCCACATCCGTGGATGAGTGTATATAATACCTCCAGCGCCTCTTGTTTTTTTTGTGTTCTGAAGTTGTCCTTAAATCTATCCCATACCCCCATGTATAGCGCTTCTTCTTTGTCAGAACTCATCAAACGGACTAGCCGTGAATGATTAATTTCATAGTGATGATGATTACCAAAACTTAACGTAACTGGCATAATAACTCCCTTGATTATTTACCGCGAAAGCAAAATCCAATCCGTTGCTCTCATTTTTTGATTAAAACCACACTCTATTTAAGAGATTGAATCAGTCCGGGTTTAGAAATAACATCAGATTTACACCTGATTGCACGTTGAATGCGACGCCAGGCACTGGACAGGCATAACGTTCTTTGGACACATCTGAATTATGTTGAGAATTATTTTCGTTCTGACCACAACAAAACGGCGCCAATCATTTGAAAAAAGAGGCGGATCATAAACAGCAAAACCAGGGCGCTATGAATGATACACTTACAGTATGTATTGCGGTTCGGGCGTTAAACAGAGGTACCGGGCTGATGAATGAGCCAGAATTTCTGGCGGTGCAAGTTATGCAGCATAGATTTGCCGTATATTTTATAATGAATAGAGGTAAAATAGCTCCATTGCAGCACATTCTGGAACAGCCACACATTCTGTAGTCCAAAATTTACGCTCGCAGTACCGCTTTTTTACAGGATGCAACCCCCCTTACCAGGGTGCTCAACATGCCCGGAATGTGTCCATAAACCCCATGTTATTTAGAGCTAGCCGAAGCGATATGAGTAACTTAACCGATTGTATTACAAATGAAAGTGTTGCAGTAACTGCTGATAAAAAGCCGGTTATTGGTCGCATTCACTCCTTTGAGTCCTGTGGCACCGTTGATGGCCCAGGCATCCGCTTTATTACCTTTTTCCAGGGCTGCCTGATGCGCTGCCTGTATTGCCATAACCGCGACACATGGGATACGCATGGCGGTAAAGAAATCACCGTTGAAGACTTAATGAAAGAGGTGGTGACCTATCGGCATTTTATGAATGCTTCTGGCGGCGGCGTGACGGCATCCGGCGGCGAGGCCATTTTGCAGGCAGAATTTGTACGCGACTGGTTTCGCGCCTGTAAAAAAGAAGGTATCCACACCTGTCTCGACACCAACGGCTTTGTGCGCCGTTATGACCCGGTGATTGATGAACTGCTGGACGTTACCGATCTGGTGATGCTCGATCTCAAGCAGATGAATGATGAGATCCACCAGAATCTGGTCGGTGTCTCTAATCACCGGACGCTGGAATTCGCGCAGTATTTATCAAAGAAAAATGTGAAGGTCTGGATCCGTTACGTTGTCGTTCCCGGCTGGTCTGACGACGATGATTCCGCGCATCGCCTGGGCGAGTTTACCCGCGATATGGGTAATGTCGAAAAAATCGAACTGTTGCCCTATCATGAGCTGGGCAAACATAAATGGGTGGCAATGGGCGAAGAATATAAACTGGATGGCGTGAAGCCGCCTAAAAAAGAGACCATGGAGCGTGTAAAGGGTATTCTTGAGCAGTATGGTCATAAAGTGATGTATTAATCGCCTGCTATCTTACCCGCTTTTAAACGGCTACCCATGGCGGTAGCCGTTTTGCTGTCTGGATAACGCTCTTACCGCTAAAATACCTGACCCCGCCATCAGACAGGCCTGGTTAACAATATTGCGCTTACCAGGTATTAAATACAGAGTCGCTTATCTGCTGCTGGGTTGAAGGTCTGACAACTATTGCTGCCCCCGGCGCCTGTTAATACCGTGGTCTCCGCCTGGAACCCAGGCACCTGTAATCTTAAAAGGCGCTCGCCTGGCAGGAGCGCCGTGGAAAAGAACGTCGTTATGTGTTTCTACGCGCCAGCAGTGGGAAAATTAATCCCAACCCGACCAGGACAAAAGGCGTCACGATGTTCAACGTCAGCTGGAATGTCCACTCCGGCGTGAACGCCTCCATTTTGGGGAAAATACCGGTAAGGCAGGCAAACGCGGTGAAGGCAAAACACCATATCCCCACAGTTAACGCCAACGCCCGGTTGCGAATAAACACATATTCGGGTTTGTACTTTTGCGCCAGTCGAATGACGGCAATAAAGGCGACAAATACCCACAGATAGCGCAGCGGCATAACAACTGAGTTGAGATTAAGCAGCCATTTGTACAGGTTGTTCATATCGCCGATGCCAAGCGTTGGCAACATAATCAAGATAGCGACCAACACTAATGTCAGCAAATAACCGTTAACTGGCGTACCTGAAGCGTTAGTACGACATAAGCGCTGCGGGATATATTTACTGTCTGCATCACCCAGTAAGACTTTCAGTGGCGCATCAATAGAAAACACCAGCGCGGCGATTTGCCCCAGAGTATTGGCAATGGCATAAATCACCATTAATGAATTACCCATATGGTAATACTCACCCAATTTCTGGAATGCATAATATTGCCCATTGGTCATTAAATCGTCAGGTATATGCCGGGAATCAAACATCATTCCCATCGCCAACGAACCGAGGATAGCGCAGACCGCAACCATGACGGCTAAAAAGAGCATCCCCTTCGGAAATTCTTTTCCTGGATTCCGCGTCTGGTTAACGTAAGGCGAGATCTTCTCTGCCCCACCAACCGCAAAGACCAACATAGAGATGGTGGTGATATAGGTAAAATCGATATGAGGAATAAATGACTGCCAGGTGATGTTAGTGGTCGCAATTTCAACGTTTGTAATTGCCGGCGCGGTCACTGCCATCACAACATATAAAATTGACATGATAAACATGGCAATTCCGGCCACAGACCCAACAACCTTTAGCGATTTCATCCCCCTGGAAGCAACCCACATAAAGAAAACAAACAATGCCAGCGTCAGCCCCTGCAAGGCAACGACGGTATATTCTTTTATCAACGAGCCGTCGCCTTTTAAAGCCCATCCCAATGCAATGAGTATCGCCTGCGGCTTTTGCGCCAGGTAGGGAATATGCACGACCCAATAGGTCCATGCCGCAAGGTAAGCCAACCCCGGCCCCATCGTATGCTTAATCCAGGTACTGACGCCCCCTTTTCCCTCTTTGAAGGTTGAGCCCAGTTGCCCCACGATTAAGGCATAAGGAATAAAATAGAGCGCAAAAATAAACACCCAGGAGAAGACAACCACTAACCCCTGGTTAGCATAGTTATTGACAACATTGCCGAATCCCCAAACGGTAATAAACGACATCAGGGCGATGTTGTACCATCGCAACTGTTTTTCCTGCACATTCGGCATAACGCGATCCTTCGTGAACACAATGCTATTACTATAAATGAAGCGGGGGATTATGCGCGGTAAAGACGAAGAGAGAAAATAGAGGAGCGCAAAATTATAACCTTCGGCACATTTTATTTTTCAGTAAAGCAAGAAAATTATGCAGGTCAATTATTTTACGTAAAACATAAACAAAGAGTATGCAAGACTCACGTCCTGCATACGATTCAGAGAACAGTCAGATGTGGGCGACAGGATTAGGCGTCTGGCCGGCGTTACGTAACAGCATCAGCAGATAAATAAACGATACGCTGGCGATCATAATAAACAGCAGATTATCTGAATAATTCTGCATTAACATCGCAGCAAAAGACGGCCCCAACAGGCTCCCTACCGTATAACTTAACAACAGCGCCTGGTTCATTGCCACAAGCTGGTGGTGTTCGACTTTTTCACAGGCCCAGGCCATTGCAACGGGATAAAGCGTAAAACCCGCCGCCCCCAGAATAAACAGAGCTGGCGCCATCGCCGCCTGGGTTAACATGGCAATACTACCGAGTATGACAACGAATACCTGTACGCGTAACACCAGCAAGCGACCAAATTTGTCCGCCAGACGTCCCATTGGCCATTGCCCCAAAATGCCGGCGCTCACCAGCACCGCCATCCAGAAACCGATGCTGGCGTTAGCCATCCCCTGATGCTTCAGATATAACGGCATCAGGCCATATAATGAACCAAGAACAATGCCGGAAATAATACAACCATTCACGCCAAGACGCGCCTGGCGTAGCTTCAGCATGGCGCTAATAGAAGAGGAATGACGTGCCTGCGTTTGCTGATTTACAATTCGGGTAAAGAGTAGCGGCAGAATTCCCGCCAGAATCATTCCGGTCACCCAGGGAAGGACGTGCAGCAATTCACCAGATACTTTACTGACCAATAATTGTCCAAGGAAGGTCCCCATGTAATAGACCATCATATAGGCAGCCAGCAGGCGCCCACGATTATGCGAGGTTCCGCTGCACATCAACGCGCTTTCGACAACCACCCAAATCATGGCGCAGCCGATACCGGCAATAAAACGCCAGCTCATCCAGCTCCAGAACCCCACCATCACCCCCAACCCGACACAACCCGCGGCGAAGATCAGCGAGGCAAGATAATAGCTACGGTTAAACCCAATGCGTTTAATTAAATACCCGGTAAATAACGTCCCGACCAGATTGCCGGTAAAATAAGACGAGCTGACCATCCCCACCTGCCAGGTCGGAAGGTTTGCCTGAGCAAGCCACAGCGGCACAAGCGTATTCAGTACCGCAATGGCCAGGGTCAACAAAAGTAGCCCGCACAGCAAAAGCATGACGGGACGGGTATAGGTGGACATGAATAAAAACCGTGAGGAAGTTCAAATTTCATGCGCATCATGCCATCGCCAAAAACATTGTCAATCGGCTCCGCATGGGCGATCCGCAAGTTTTGAGACTATCGATTTGATTTACTTATTCTGCACGTGAATATATTGAAAGGCTAAAAATTCATCCCCTTGTTTTTATTGATCTAACCCGCAAAATCGGCGTTTTGTTCAGTCGAAAAATTTCATGGTTCCTTTAGCTTCGTTTTCTTCTCTATGGATTTATATGCGCCTTCTCCGCCCCGGTTATATTCCTTAAATTGATGGCGGCTAAAGGCGTATTCGGCCTGCACGTTCTGCAGGCCGAATGCGCGTCAACGCGTTAGCTGGCTACCGCCATGCCCACGGTCATATGCAGCCCATAGAATACGCCGCGGCCAATCAATTCCCCCGCCAGCATCAGAATGAAGGCGACAGAGAGCAACGGTACCGCAGGTTGATACCCTTTTAACTGTGGCACAATCCAGCAGCACAACGCCGCCGCAAGCAGCACCATACGCCAGGCCATCAGCGAACCATAATCCGGTACCAGAGCAGACGCCTGCTGAATGGAACTGTGAATCGTCGCCAGTTCCGCGCCCTGCATGGCCACCATAATGGCAATAACCACCAGCGCCAGCACCGAAACCGCAGGTAACAGACGCATCGCCCAACCGTTCACGCCCGCGATGCGCAGCAGCAGATAACCCAGTAGCGGGCCCCCCATAAAGAGCGTCAGGAAGAAGCCCAGCGGCGTCCAGACGCTATACCAGGTCGGTACTGTATCGATGCTGTTATAGACGCGTACCATCATCCAGACGAAGACGACGCCCAGTACCATCGTGATAATCAGCCAGAGTGTGCGCAGTGCCGGCGGCAGCTTTTTCAGTACCGCCAGCAGCCAGCCAATCCCGCCGACCGCAAAAAACACCGAGCCGCTGGCAATTTCATTGCTCAGTGCGGAAGCACCCACGCGGTTAAGCGAGTTAAACGCGCGCATCGGCGAGCCCAGATGCAGCATCGAGGCGATAAAGCCAATCCCCATCAGCACCCACAGACCAAACATACAGGCGATCACCCGCTGCTGCGTTTCCGCGCGCAGGTCGCCCTTCATCAGCGCCAGAGCCAGAACAATAAAACCACCGGCCACGCACTGACCAAAGACCGTGAAGATCATCAACGGCCATTCATGCCATCCACTTCCCATCTTATACCTCCTTCGGATTGGCCAGATAACCGGTAGTGTCCCCGGTCGGGCGGCTGTTGGCGTTGGGTTTAATCACAATATTCGGCTTCGTGAAATGCGCGCGCGGCAGCGGCGCGACGGCAGCCAGCTCACCGTGTTTTTTACGCAGTTCGTCTATCGGGCCAAAATCCAGCGCCCGCAGCGGGCAGGATTCCACGCAAATCGGTTTCTTGCCTTCCGCCACCCGGTCATAACAACCGTCGCACTTGGTCATATGACCTTTGGCCGCGTTGTACTGCGGCGCGCCATACGGGCAGGCCATGTGGCAGTAGCGGCAGCCGATACAGACCTCTTCGTTCACCACCACAAAACCGTCATCGCGCTTGTGCATCGCGCCGCTCGGGCAGACTTTGGTACAGGCCGGGTCTTCGCAGTGGTTGCACGAAATGGAGAGGTAATAGGCAAACACGTTCTGGTGCCAGACGCCGTTATCCTCCTGCCAGTCGCCGCCTGCATACTCATAAATGCGGCGGAAGCTGACATCCGGGGTCAAATCTTTGTAGTCCTTGCAGGCCAGTTCGCAGGTTTTGCAACCGGTGCAACGGCTGGAATCAATAAAAAATCCATACTGGGTTGTCATCGGTTACTCCTTACGCCTTTTCAACCTGAACGAGGTTCGTATGTGACGGGTTCCCCTTCGCCAGCGGAGAAGGACGTTGGGTCGTCAGTACGTTAATACATCCGCCCTGATCCACGCGTTTTGCATCCGGGTCATACCATGCGCCTTCTCCCAGGGCGACCACGCCCGGCATCATGCGCGGCGTCACTTTAGCCTCGATGTGTACTTCGCCGCGATCGTTGAAGATGCGGACTTTATCGCCATTGTTGATACCGCGTTTCTGCGCATCCATTGGGTTAATCCACATTTCCTGGCGACAGGCGGCTTTCAGTACGTCTACGTTGCCATAAGTGGAATGCACACGCGCTTTATAGTGGAAACCCGTCAACTGCAGCGGGAATTTATCCGTTAGCGGATCGTTATAGTTTTCAAAACCTGGCGTGTAGATCGGTAATGGATCGATCACGTCGCCTTCCGGCAGCTCCCAGGTGGCGGCGATATCCGCCAACGCCTGTGAATAGATTTCAATCTTGCCCGATGGCGTTGTAAGTGGATTCGCTTGCGGATCTTCGCGGAAGTCTTTATAGGCGACATGGTGGCCTTCGGGGTCACGCTGTTTGAAGATGCCTTGCTTACGGAACTCCTCAAAGGTGGGCAGATTCGGAATGGATTTACGCGACTGTTCGTACAGATGACGCATCCACTCTTCTTGCGTCCGTCCTTCGGTAAACTGTTGTTCCACGCCAAGACGTTTCGCCAGTTCGCTGGTCATCTCATAAATCGTCTTACACTCGAAGCGCGGTTTAATCGCCTGGTCAGTGAAGATAACGTAAGACATGTTCCCGCAGGAGGCATCCAGCGCAAAGTCCATCTGCTCAGAAGCAATGCAATCAGGCAACAGAATATCGGCGTATTTTGCCGACGAGGTCATATGACAGTCGATAACGACGATCATTTCGCATTTCTTGTCATCCTGCAGGATTTCGTGGGTGCGGTTAATCTCAGAGTGCTGGTTAATCAAACAGTTGCCAGCATAGTTCCAGATCATTTTGATCGGCACGTCCAGCTTATCTTTCCCCCGCACGCCATCACGCAACGCTGTCATTTCCGGGCCGCGTTCAATGGCATCGGTCCACATAAACATGGAGATGCTGGTTTCAACCGGGTTTTCTAACGTGGGCATACGTTCAAATGGCAGGGCATAAGACCCTTCGCGCGCGCCGCTGTTACCGCCGTTAATCCCAACATTACCCGTCAGGATCGCCAGCATCGAGATGGCGCGCGTGGCGATTTCTCCATTAGCATGACGCTGTGGCCCCCACCCCTGGCAAATATAGGCGGGTTTAGCGCTGCCGATTTCTCGCGCCAGCTTAATAATGCGATCCGCCGGGATACCGGTAATTTGCGCCGCCCACTCCGGCGTCTTCGCAATACCGTCTTTACCCTGGCCCAGAATATAGGCTTTGTAGTGACCGTTTTTCGGCGCGCTGGCAGGCAAGGTTTTTTCGTCATAACCGACGCAATATTTATCCAGGAACGGCTGATCGACCATGTTCTCGGTGATTAAGACATATGCCAGACCATTGACCAGCGCCGCATCGGTACCTGGACGAATCGGAATCCACTCATCTTCGCGACCAGCGCCAGTGTCGGTGTAACGAGGGTCGATAATGATCATCCGCGCGTTTGATTTCTGCCGCGCCTGTTCAAGATAATAGGTTACACCGCCCCCGCTCATGCGGGTTTCGCCAGGGTTATTACCAAACAACACCACCAGCTTACTGTTTTCAATGTCGGATGGACTATTGCCATCCGCCCAGCCGCCATAGGTGTAATTCAGACCCGCTGCGATTTGCGCGGAAGAGTAATCACCGTAGTGGTTCAGATAACCGCCACAGCAGTTCATCAGACGAGCGACCAGCGTTTTTCCTGGCGGCCATGAACGTGTCAAAGTGCCGCCCAGCGTACCCGTGCCATAGTTCAGATAAATGGACTCGTTGCCATACTCTTTGATAAGACGCTGCATATTGGTGGCAATGATATCGTAGGCTTCGTCCCAGCTAATACGCTCAAATTTACCTTCGCCGCGCGCGCCGACGCGCTTCATCGGATACTTGAGCCGATCCGGGTTATAGACGCGACGACGCATAGAACGACCGCGCAGGCAGGCGCGAACCTGATGCAAGCCATCGTAATCATCGTTTCCGGTATTATCCGTTTCTACATATTTGATTTCGCCATCCACAACATGCATACGTAGCGGACAACGGCTGCCACAGTTTACCGTACAGGCGCTCCAGACGACTTTCTCGCCGGTTTTCGCCGGGCTTATCGCCTCTGCGGCGTTAGCGATGCGGGTAAATGGCAGGGTAAATGCGCTACTGGCCATCGCCAGGCCGCCTATCGCGGTGGTTTTGACTAAACCACGACGGCTCACCTCGGCTGCCAGCACGGCATCAGGGATCTTAGTTTTCATAAGGGCTCACTCTGCTGCTCACAATAAAAAAGCAATAAAACGATGTATAGAATTTTATATAGCGATAACGTCGCTATAAAGTCTGATATATATCGAAAAAGTAGAAAAATAGTGTTAAAAACTGACCTTCATTCGAAATCAGTATTACCCCTAATAGGGTAGGGATTATTGTCCGGTATCAAACTGGCATAAAAAAAGCGCCCGAAGGCGCTTTTTAGAAGAGGAGAAAGCGAGGATTAGCCGATATATTCCAGTCCGTTCATGTACGGACGTAATACTTCCGGCACTTCAATGCGGCCATCAGCCTGCTGATAGTTTTCCATCACGGCCACCAGGGTACGACCTACCGCCAGACCAGAACCATTCAGGGTATGGACCAGACGGGTCTTTTTGTCGGACTTGCTGCGACAGCGTGCCTGCATACGACGCGCCTGGAAGTCCCAGACGTTAGAGCAGGAAGAGATCTCGCGGTAGGTATTCTGCGCCGGAACCCAGACTTCGAGGTCATAGGTTTTGCAGGCGCCGAAGCCCATATCGCCAGTGCACAGAATAATTTTACGGTACGGCAGTCCCAGTAGCTGGAGCACTTTTTCCGCGTGGCCGGTCATCTCTTCCAACGCAGCCATAGAATCTTCCGGGCGAACGATCTGCACCATTTCCACTTTGTCAAACTGATGCATACGAATCAGGCCACGGGTATCACGACCATAAGAACCTGCTTCAGAACGGAAACAAGGCGTATGCGCCGTCATTTTAATCGGCAGCTGATCTTCGTCGATGATTTCATCGCGTACCAGATTGGTCAGCGGAACCTCCGCCGTCGGGATCAAAGCATAGTTGCTGCTGTCTGCTTCTTCTTCCAGCGGACGGGTATGGAACAAGTCGCCTGCGAATTTCGGCAGTTGACCGGTGCCATACAGCGTGTCGTGGTTAACCAGATACGGCACGTAGTTTTCGCTATAGCCGTGCTGTTCCGTATGCAGATCCAACATGAACTGCGACAATGCGCGATGCATACGCGCAATCTGTCCTTTCATCACCACAAAACGGGAGCCGGTCAGCTTAACCGCGGCGGCAAAGTCGAGGCCGGAGTGCATTTCCCCTAAGGTGACGTGATCGCGGATTTCAAAATCAAACTCACGCGGGGTACCCCAGCGGCTGACTTCAACGTTGTCGTTTTCATCTTTACCTACCGGCACTTCATCCGCAGGCAGGTTTGGGATGGTCAGCGCGATATCGCGGATCTCCGCCAGCAAGGTATCCAGCTCGGCTTTCGCCGCATCCAGCTCTTCGCCCAGTTTATTCACTTCCAGGCGTAAAGGCTCAATATCTTCCCCGCGCGCTTTCGCCTGGCCGATGGATTTCGATCGAGAATTACGCTCCGCCTGCAGGTTTTCCGTGTTGACCTGCAAAACTTTACGACGCTCTTCAAGAGCGCGCAGCTTATCTACATCCAGCTTAAAGCCCCGGCGTGCCAGTTTTTCAGCGACTGCGTCTGGCTCATTACGCAGCAGATTGGGATCGAGCATGCTTATCCTGTGCTTATCGAATAATAAAAGGAAACGCGATCAATTGATGATCGCCTCTGATTGTATTGATGAACGTAAACCGCGTTTACGTAATAGCGACGTTTTCGCCTTACCAGACCGACGACAGCAACAACGCATCCATTGCGCTATACCCGCGGACCTCATAAGCAACGTGCTATCAGGCATAACGAGGTTCATCATCAACGCCATGATACCTGGAGCATCATATTTAGAGATAACCTTACCGCAACGTTTACACTAGCGGTAGCGTTTTGTGGGGCTATTTTGATCCTGTTCAGCCAGCCAGGCGAGCTTTTCGCCAATCTTGCCTTCCAGACCACGATTTGTCGGATGATAATAGCGCGTTTGCGCGATTTCCGGCGGGAAGTACACTTCACCCGCAGCATAGGCATTGGGCTCATCGTGGGCATAGCGGTATTCCTGGCCATAGCCCATCTCTTTCATCAGTTTGGTTGGCGCATTACGCAGATGGACAGGAACGTCATAATCAGGACGTTCGCGCGCGTCGGCCAGCGCAGCCTTAAAGGCGGTATAGACGGCGTTGCTCTTCGGCGCGCAGGCGAGATAAACGATAGCCTGCGCGATTGCCCTTTCGCCTTCAGCCGGACCGACGCGGGTGAAACAATCCCACGCGGCAATAGCGACCTGCATCGCGCGCGGATCGGCATTACCCACATCTTCCGAGGCAATCGCCAGGCAGCGACGCGCCACGTACAGCGGATCGCCTCCCGCGGTAATGATACGGGCATACCAATAGAGGGCGGCATCCGGCGCGCTGCCGCGCACTGATTTATGTAAGGCGGAAATAAGATCGTAGAAGCGATCGCCTTTGTTATCAAAACGCGCGCTGCGCTCGCCGGCGATCTCGGTCAACAAGGCGGGCAATAAAACGCGTTTGCCGCTGTCATCCGCCTCCGCCATATCGGCCATCATTTCCAGCGTATTTAAGGCGCGCCGCGCGTCGCCATTGACCAGCTCAGCAATTGCTCGCCGTGTCTCATCCGGTAACACGATATCCTGATCGCCGTAACCACGCGTTTTGTCCTGCATCGCCTGGTCCAGTACTTGCTCAATATCGTCAGTGGTCAACGATTTCAGCAGATAGACCCGCGCTCGCGACAATAGCGCCGAGTTCAGCTCAAAAGAGGGATTTTCCGTGGTCGCGCCGATAAAGGTGATAGTGCCATCTTCGATATGCGGTAAAAAGGCGTCCTGCTGGCTTTTGTTAAAGCGATGCACTTCATCGACAAACAGGATGGTACGGCGTCCGGCATTACGATTCTGGCGGGCGCGCTCGATAGCTTCGCGAATCTCTTTTACCCCAGAAGTGACGGCGGAAATACGCTCGACATCGGCGCTGGCGTAGCGGGCGATCACTTCAGCGAGCGTGGTTTTCCCCGTCCCTGGCGGCCCCCATAAAATCATGGAGTGTAGATGCCCGGCCTCAATAGCGCGAGGCAACGGTTTACCTGCGGCCAGCAAATGCTGCTGGCCGATATACTGTGCTAAATTTTCCGGCCGCATTCGCGCGGCCAGCGGTTGAAACGTATTATCAGAAAAATCGAGCGACAGATTGCTCACTCATCGCCTCTACTTACGTTGGTCATCTATCGTTACCCCTTGCGGCGGAGTAAACGTAAATTTTGACGGATCAACAGCGCCGTTTTGCTGGGATTTTAGCTGATAGGCGCTACGCTGATCGTCTTGTTCTACGGCGCTAAACTGGTGGATAGTCCCGTCGCGTCCCACATTGATGGTGAACTGTTTCAGATTGCCGTTGCTGGCTTTCGGCGTCAGCACAAAATTATCGCCATCCTGCTTAATATTATACTGCTGCCAGTCGCTGGCCTGGTTGCGGGCAATCAGCATAAACGGTGTATTTCCGGTGGCATCTTTCAACCACGTGGCGGTAGCCTGTTCTACAAACGGGTTATAGAACCATAACGTTTTGCCGTCAGAAACCAGAATACTCTCGTCAGGTTGCGTCATATGCCAGTTGAATAGATTTGGCCGCTTAACCCATAAATCACCCTGTCCCTCCTGCACCGCGGCACCGCTGCCATCGGTGACTTTTTGAGTAAAGGTGGCATGAAAGCTGCTCACTTTATCCAGACGGCTTTTCAGAGAGCTGGCGGCGTCAGCCCATACGCTGCTGGCTACAACGCTTGAAAGTAATGCACAGGCGATTGCCATTTTTTTCATCATTATTCCTCAGGTTTCGACACTCCCGACCAGGAGCTCCTTTTGCTTTCTATTCCAGGCCAAAAATCAGCATGAGGAAAGAAGAAAATACTGAATTTTGTTGCCGGATGGCAGCCTGCACAGCGCCATCCGGCTTACAGGTTTACTCAAAAGGCGGCGGAGCCAGCACTTCACGATTACCGTTATGCCCCTGAGCGCTGACAATACCCTGCGCTTCCATCTGTTCGATAATACGCGCCGCACGGTTATAGCCGATGCGGAACTGACGCTGAACGCCGGAAATGGACGCTTTACGCTTCTGGGTGACGAAATTAACGGCCTGATCGAATAGCGCATCTAATTCTTCGCCGCCGTCAAAACCGCCACCGCCACCTTCGCTTTCGCTGTCGGAGGTAATGCCATCCACATATTGCGGACGACCGCGCGCTTTCCAGTCCTGCACCACCGCATGGACTTCCTGGTCACGCACAAACGCCCCATGGACACGTACCGGCATGGTGGAGTTTGGTCCGGAATAGAGCATGTCCCCCATTCCCAATAACGACTCAGCGCCACCCTGATCAAGAATGGTGCGGGAGTCGATCTTGCTGGATACGGTAAAAGCGATACGGGTTGGAATGTTGGCTTTAATTAAACCAGTAATCACATCGACCGACGGACGCTGCGTCGCCAGTACCAGGTGAATCCCCGCAGCGCGCGCTTTCTGCGCCAGACGCGCGATCAGCTCTTCAACTTTTTTACCGACGGTCATCATCAGGTCGGCAAATTCATCAACCAGTACCACGATATACGGGAGTTTTTCCAGAACCGGATGCTGAACATCCATACTGTCGCCCGGCTTCCAGTACGGGTCCGGAATCGGGCGTCCCATGCGGGCCGCTTCGGCGATTTTCTCGTTATACCCAGCCAGATTACGTACGCCGAGCGCGGACATCAGCTTATAGCGACGCTCCATCTCATTGACGCTCCAGCGTAACGCGTTAGCCGCGTCTTTCATGTCGGTAACAACTTCTGTCAGCAGATGCGGTATACCTTCATAGACCGAGAGTTCTAACATTTTCGGGTCGATCATGATAAAGCGAACGTCTTCCGGCTGCGCTTTATACAGCATACTGAGGATCATGGCGTTAACCCCGACCGACTTACCGGAACCGGTCGTACCGGCCACCAGCAGGTGAGGCATTTTCGCCAGATCCGCCACTACCGGATCGCCCGCGATATCCTTACCTAACACCACGGTAAGCGGCGACGGATTCTCGCGGAATTTGGCGTTATCCAACACTTCGCGCAGATAAACGGTTTGCCGTTTCTTGTTCGGCAATTCCAACCCTACGTAAGGTTTGCCTGGAATGACTTCCACAACGCGTACGGCTACCGTTGACAATGAGCGCGCCAGATCCCGGGAAAGGTTGGAGATACGCGCCGCTTTAACGCCCGGGGCCAGATTCAGTTCAAAGCGAGTAATGACCGGGCCTGGCGAATAGTTCACCACATCAGCTTTAATGCGGAAATCCGCCAGACGCGCTTCAACCAGACGCGCCATTTGTTCCAGCGCAAAGGTATCTACCGGTTCAACTTCGCTCGGCGGCGGCGTCAGAAGATCTAACGAAGGCAGCGGCGTCGTCGGACGCTGTAATGGACGACTGTCGCCGTTACGCATCAACAGCGGGTGGATCAAGCTGTCTTGCGGCGCTGTCGGCTGTTGCGGCTGCTGATACTGTGGCTGCGGCGCTACCGGCTGCTGCGGCTGCTGATACTGTGGCTGCGGCGCTACCGGCTGCTGCGGCTGCTGATACTGTGGCTGCGGCGCTACCGGCTGTTGCGGCTGCTGATACTGCGGTTGCGGTGCTATCGGCTGCTGCGGCTGCTGGTACTGTGGCTGCGGCGCTACCGGCTGTTGCGGCTGCTGATACTGCGGCTGCGGCGCTACCGGCTGTTGCGGCTGTTGATACTGCGGCTGCGGTGCTACCGGCTGCTGAACAGGCGTTGATTCGGGCATGACACTCGGCGTGAACAGCGGTTCGTGCGGACCTTCATCAACCAATACTTTCATTGGCGAGAAATCCAGATCGTCCAGTGAGAACGGCTGCGCGCCAGCGGGTTGCTCGCCGGAATATCGCTGCTGTTGCGAAGCGGCAAACTGGCGGGCTAATTCAGCTTCCGCAGCGGTATCGTCATCTTCTGCCTGTTGAGTATCATGCTGATACGTCTCACCATAACGATGCTGCTGCGACTGCGCAAACTGACGGGCTAACTCGTCCTGATGCATTGCATCTATTTCTTCATCGGTTAGCTGCGCGCCCGTCTCGTACTGATTGCGCTCCGCCTCGCGGGCTTTTTCTTCTGCAATCCTCTGTGACGGCAGCTTAATACCGTACGACGCCAGTTCCCGTCGGGTCGGCACGCGAACGCGGTTCGGACGCGGCAGTTGCGGGCCAATCCCCTCTTTCACCTGCGGACGCGGCGCGCCGCCGGTAGCCAGACTAAAGGCAGGCGCAGCGGCCGCGGTGCCTGCTGCCAGAGCGCCACTCTTAATACCTGCGTCAAGCGACGCGGCGGCGGCTACCGCTTCCACTGGCGGTATGGATGGCGCGACAGATACCGTAGGTTTGACCGGCACGTTCTCTTTTACCGGCTCCGGAATCGGTTGATACCATGCCGCCAGTTGTTCGCGCTCACGGGCGCGTTTCTCTTCCACCTCTTCAAAATAGTAAAGCGGAGGACGGGCGGGTCTGGTCTCTTCTATGACAGGTTCAGGCTCGGTGGCAACCGGCTGTTCGATAACCGGCGGCATGTGGGAAGGTTCAGCCGCTATCGGCTCCGGCTGATAAACCGGCGTCGGCTGATGGGTCGGCTCCGGCTGCCAGTGTTGTTCGGCATCCGGCGCCTGCCATTGCGGCTGTGTTTCCTGCGGCGCAAGAGAGTCATACTCTGCTGCGGTCGCTGGCGTCGCGGCGTATTGCGGCGCGGAAGCGACAGGCACAGGTTGCTGCCACGGCGCACTTTGCGCCTCCTGCGGTTGAGCATATTGCGGATGCGGCTGATACCCCTCCGGCGCAGGCGCGATAACCGGCTCGCCGGTTTGCGGCCCCGGTACGGGCTGCCACTCCACGGTCGGTTGCGCGACAACCGGCTCAGCCC
The DNA here is from genome assembly GCF_020150755.1 of Salmonella sp. A29-2. Classification (NCBI taxonomy): domain Bacteria; kingdom Pseudomonadati; phylum Pseudomonadota; class Gammaproteobacteria; order Enterobacterales; family Enterobacteriaceae; genus Salmonella; species Salmonella sp. A29-2. The sequence continues at coordinate 2,954,209 of NZ_CP083731.1, forward strand.
CCGGCATGGGCGGCGTTTGCATTATGGGATCGGCGGACGCTGCCCACGTCTGGGTGACGGCAGTTGCGGCCGCAGCGGCGGCAACCGGTTCGGTGACAGAATGGCCGTTTAACAGCGGATCATATTCATCATATTCCGGCTGCGTCGCACGGTTGCCCGAAAACAGAACGTCGTCGGGATCGGCAGCGACGCCGCGCGCGCTATACTGAATGTCCTCGTCATCATCCATCCGTTTGCCGGAAAAGAGCGCGGCATCGGTCTGACGGCCCCGTGGATTGCTGAATTTTTCAGCCAGTCGCTTACGACGCGCCAACGCGCCGCGCAAAATACGCGCCCGGCGAGATTCACGCTGCACGCCGTCGGTTTCTTCATCGTATTCGTCATCATACTCTTCGTCGTCAACCCACGTATCATCACGCCGGGTACGGTTGCTGGCGAAGGTCAGTATATTAAGCAACCAGCCGCCTAATTTTTCGGCGATACTAACCCAGGACCAACCGGTAAAGAGCGTCAGCCCGGCAGCCCAAATACAGAGAAGCATTATCGTTCCGCCGCTACTATGCAACAACGGCTGCAGCGTGGTGCTTAACAGGCTGCCAATTACGCCGCCGGAGGCGAAATACCAGATATCGTCGGCATTAATGGCCGCCAGACCGCAGGAAGTGAGAATCAGCGCCAGCACGCCGATAAGGCGTAGCGACACAGCAAAATAGTCGATGTAATCATCCGTAGACTGATGACGCCACGCAAACCAACACCCGCCGACAATAATGACAGGGATAGTGTAGGCCATTACGCCAAAAATAAAGAACAGTGTATCGGCCAGCCACGCGCCCGGCGCGCCGCCTAAATTATGGATGGGTTCATGCCAGGCGGTTTGCGACCAACTGGGGTCCGAAGGGTTAAAGCTCAACAAGGCCGCCATCAACCAGACGGCAAAAAGGGCAATAAGTATCAACAACGCTTCCAGAAGTCGGCGCCCGCTGCTTAACTTCGTCAATGTGACGTCTTTGTCTTCAGTATATTCCTGGCTCAAAAAAGGCTCTCCAGGTTCCAGGCTTTTCCCGCCCGATGCTAAAACGGACAACAGCACCGGGTTGCCCCGGCACTGTTGCTGTATGGATTAACAGGAGTGTAATCAAACTACAGCGATTTTGCACCTGTTCCGTGTTAGCGTGTCTTAATAACCAGACGATTACTCTGTTTTACCTCTTCCATCACTACGTAAGTTCGGGTGTCGTTCACACCTGGCAAGCGCAGCAACGTCTCTCCCAATAGTTTTCGATACGCTGACATATCCGGTACACGGGTTTTCAACAGGTAGTCGAAATCGCCGGAAACCAAATGACACTCCTGAATCTCTTCAAGCTTTTGCACGGCGGCATTAAACTGTTCAAACACATCCGGCGCGCCGCGATTTAAGGTAATCTCAACGAATACCAGAAGTGACGCATCCAGATAATGCGGGTTCAACAGCGCCGTATAGCCCTGGATAAACCCCTGTCGCTCCAGCCGACGCACACGCTCAAGGCAAGGTGTCGGCGAAAGTCCTACTCGTTTAGAAAGCTCGACGTTGGAAATACGCCCATCCTTTTGCAGTTCATTAAGAATGTTACGATCGATACGGTCGAGATCTTTGCCAGGGCGCTTCTTGCTATCTACCATTATTATTGTCTCTCTGTATTCCTTCCCTACTCCTGCCTGACTCTACTCACATCACTGTTCAGAGTCGCTGCCCATCACAATAGACCGAAACCCAGAGGGATTAACGGCGCGCAATGCCTGGTCTATGGTGAGAAGACCGTTGCCTCGCGGCAGCTATCGACATCACGAATGGCGTCTGTCCACGCCATGCGTAGATTTCACTAGCCCGGTAAACATGGTATTTACATGCATGATTATGCAGCACATACATAACACAGTTTTTTTCTTCCTCGAATGTTTTCGCAAAACAGCAGGTGATTGTCAAAGCAAAACATCGATTTTTAGTACAACATGCCAGTTATTCATTAGAGAGGGCGGTAAACTGTCATTTCGTCACCTTATAAGTTACCGATTTTAATTAAAGTTTGTGATGATAACGTCGCTGTCGCGGTCGTTCATCGGTTCATGCTATTACACATATTGTTAACAAAATCGTTATGCTCTTTTTTTACGTCTGTAAATTCCCTACAATTCTGCTCATTGTCTGCCAACAACTATGGGGATCTCATGGGCACGACCAAACACAGTAAGCTGCTTATTCTGGGCTCAGGACCGGCGGGATATACCGCGGCGGTATATGCCGCACGCGCAAATTTACAGCCGGTACTTATTACCGGTATGGAAAAAGGCGGTCAACTGACTACCACGACGGAAGTGGAAAACTGGCCCGGCGATCCAAACGATTTGACCGGCCCGCTGCTGATGGAACGCATGCATGAACATGCGGCAAAATTTGAAACCGAGATAATTTTTGATCACATCAACAAAGTGGATCTGCAAAATCGTCCGTTCCGTCTGACAGGTGACAGCGCAGAGTACACTTGTGATGCGTTGATCATTGCGACCGGCGCTTCCGCGCGCTATCTGGGGCTGCCATCGGAAGAAGCCTTTAAAGGGCGCGGCGTTTCCGCCTGCGCAACCTGCGACGGTTTCTTCTACCGCAACCAGAAAGTGGCGGTGATCGGCGGCGGCAACACCGCGGTTGAAGAAGCGCTTTATCTGTCCAACATCGCTTCGGAAGTGCACCTTATCCATCGCCGTGACGGTTTCCGCGCTGAAAAAATCCTCATTAAGCGCCTGATGGATAAAGTCGAAAATGGCAATATCATCCTGCACACCAACCGGACGCTGGAAGAAGTGACCGGCGATCAGATGGGCGTTACTGGTCTGCGTCTTCGCGACACGCAGCAGAGCGATAATATCGAGACGCTGGACATCGCCGGACTTTTCGTAGCCATCGGTCATAGCCCAAATACGGCGCTCTTCGAAGGCCAGCTTGAGCTGGAAAATGGTTATATCAAAGTTCAGTCCGGCACCCATGGCAACGCCACACAAACCAGCATCCCTGGCGTATTCGCGGCGGGTGACGTTATGGATCATATTTACCGTCAGGCGATCACCTCTGCAGGTACGGGCTGTATGGCGGCGCTGGATGCTGAACGCTATCTCGATGGTCTGGCCGACGCGAGCAAATAGTTTTTACAAATCAGTAACAAAAGTAAAAAAGGCGACTATAAGTCGCCTTTATTTTTGCGTCGTTGTAACATTGCCCTGCCTGAAATTCCAATAACTCACCTGCTAAGCGTGCAATGAATAAAACCCGTCAAAAAGAGCTGACCCGCTGGTTAAAACAGCAAAGCGTAATCTCCCAACGGTGGTTGAATATTTCCCGCCTGTTGGGGTTCATGAGTGGCGTATTAATTGTCGCTCAGGCCTGGATCATGGCGCGTATCCTGCAACATATGATCATGGAGAACATTCCACGGGAAGCGCTGTTGCTCCCTTTTATCCTGCTGATACTGGTCTTTGTCCTCCGCGCCTGGGTGGTGTGGTTGCGCGAGCGCGTCGGTTTTCATGCCGGACAACATATTCGCTTTGAGATCCGCCGTCAGGTGTTGGATCGTCTGCAGCAAGCCGGCCCAGCCTGGATTCAGGGCAAGCCCGCCGGTAGCTGGGCGACGCTGGTGTTGGAGCAGATTGACGATATGCATGACTATTATGCGCGCTATCTGCCGCAAATGGCGCTTGCCGTTTGCGTACCGCTCTTAATCGTGGCGGCGATTTTCCCGTCAAACTGGGCGGCGGCGCTGATTCTGCTGGGCACCGCCCCGCTCATTCCCCTATTTATGGCGATGGTGGGGATGGGCGCGGCTGACGCCAACCGCCGCAATTTCCTGGCGCTTGCCCGGCTAAGCGGCCATTTTCTTGACCGTCTGCGCGGAATGGAAACGCTGCGAATTTTCGGTCGTGGAGAAGCGGAAACCGAGAGCATTCGCGCAGCATCGCAGGATTTTCGTCAGCGCACGATGGAAGTGCTGCGCCTCGCCTTTTTATCTTCCGGCGTGCTGGAGTTTTTCACCTCGCTTTCTATTGCGCTGGTCGCCGTTTATTTTGGCTTCTCTTACCTGGGCGAGCTGAACTTTGGTCATTACGGTACCGGTGTGACGCTCGCCGCCGGGTTCCTCGCCTTGATCCTCGCGCCGGAGTTTTTCCAGCCATTACGCGACCTCGGCACGTTTTATCATGCTAAGGCGCAGGCGGTTGGCGCGGCGGATAGTCTGAAGACGTTTCTGGAAACGCCCCTCGCCCACCCGGCGCGCGGCGAAGTTGAGCTGGCGGAAAACGAACCTGTAACCATTGACGCAGTCAATCTTATTATCACCTCGCCAGAAGGCAAAACGCTTGCCGGGCCGCTGAATTTCTCATTAGCGGCAGGAGAACGCGCCGTCCTGGTAGGACGCAGCGGTTCCGGTAAAAGCTCTCTGTTGAATGTATTATCCGGTTTTCTCTCCTATCAGGGCTCTTTGCGTATTAACGGTGTCGAGCTTCGCGATCTCTCGCCGGAATCCTGGCGCCAGCATCTCTCCTGGGTTGGACAAAACCCGCAATTACCTGCGGCGACGCTACGCGAAAATGTATTACTGGCGCGCCCGGACGCCAGCGAGCAGGAACTTTATGCCGCGCTTGACGCCGCATGGGTAAGCGAGTTTTTACCGCTGCTGCCGCAGGGAGTAGACACCCCGCTCGGCAATCATGCCAGCAGACTTTCCGTCGGCCAGGCACAGCGTGTAGCGGTCGCCCGTGCGCTACTTAATCCCTGTCAACTGCTACTGCTGGATGAACCAGCGGCAAGCCTGGACGCTCACAGCGAGCAACGCGTCATGCAGGCGTTAAAAGCGGCGTCAAAACGCCAGACCACATTAATGGTGACGCATCAGTTGGAAGATCTCGCCGACTGGGACGCTATCTGGGTTATGCAAGATGGCGCGATTGTCGAACAAGGCAGTTATGCCGAACTCAGCGCCGCCAACGGCGCTTTTGCGACGTTATTGGCTCACCGTCAGGAGGATATTTAAATGCGCGCGCTACTCCCTTATCTGACGCTTTATAAACGCCACAAATGGATGCTAACGCTGGGAATTGCGCTGGCAATCCTGACCCTGCTTGCCAGTATCGGGCTGCTGACGCTTTCCGGCTGGTTCCTGTCCGCGTCCGCTATCGCAGGCTTCGCGGGAATTTACAGTTTTAACTATATGCTCCCGGCGGCCGGCGTGCGCGGCGCGGCCATTACCCGTACCGCCGGTCGTTATTTTGAACGTCTGGTAAGTCATGACGCCACGTTCCGCGTGCTGCAACATCTGCGTATTTATACCTTCAGCAAACTTTTACCGCTCTCCCCCGCGGGTCTGGCGCGTTATCAGCAAGGTGAACTGCTGAACCGCATCGTTGCCGACGTCGACACGCTGGATCATCTCTATTTGCGCGTCATCTCCCCGCTGGTCGGCGCTTTTGTAGTGATTATGATTGTCACCCTGGGGCTTAGCGTTCTCGACGTGACGCTGGCGATCACGCTGGGCGGCATTATGCTGTTGACGCTGTTTATTATGCCGCCGGTGTTTTATCGCGCCGGCAAAAATACCGGCCAAAATCTGACGCATCTACGAGGTCAGTATCGCCAACAGCTCACGTCATGGCTACAGGGCCAGGCGGAACTCACCATTTTTGGCGCCAGCAAACGCTATCGGGCGCAAATGGAAGCCACCGAATTACAATGGCATGAGGCCCAACGCCGACAGTCTGAACTGACCGCCTTATCGCAGGCGTTAATGCTGTTGATTGGCGCGCTGGCGGTGACGTTAATGTTGTGGATGGCCTCCGGCGGCGTTGGCGGCAATACGCAGCCCGGCGCGCTCATCGCGCTGTTTGTCTTCTGCGCGCTGGCGGCTTTCGAGGCGCTTGCGCCCGTTACCGGCGCATTCCAGCATCTGGGGCAGGTTATCGCCTCTGCGCTTCGTATCACTGAATTAACGGAGCAAAAACCGGAGGTGACCTTTCCACAGGCAGAAACTCCCGCGCCGGAAAAGGTCACACTCACCCTGCGGGACGTTTCGTTTCGTTATCCCGACCAGCCGATTAATGCGCTCAATGCCCTCTCATTACAGGCTAATCCTGGCGAACATGTCGCTATTCTGGGGCGTACCGGCTGCGGAAAATCAACGCTGTTGCAGCTACTCACCCGCGCCTGGGACCCGCAACAAGGCGAAATTCTGCTCAACGATCTTCCGCTATCCTCGCTGAGCGAATCCGCCTTACGCCGGACTATCAGCGTGGTGCCGCAGCGTGTCCACCTGTTCAGCGCCACGCTGCGTGATAATTTATTACTGGCGGCGCCCAATGCCAGCGACGAAGCCCTTTCCGACATGCTGCGTCGCGTCGGCCTCGAAAATCTGCTCGAAGATAGTGGGCTTAATAGCTGGCTCGGCGAAGGCGGTCGTCTGCTATCCGGCGGCGAACTTCGTCGCCTGGCCATCGCCCGCGCGCTGTTGCACGATGCCCCGTTGATGCTGTTGGATGAGCCCACTGAGGGGCTGGATGCGACCACCGAGAGCGAAATGCTGGAATTACTTGCTGATGTGATGCGCGAGAAAACCGTCCTGATGGTGACTCACCGTTTGCGCGGCCTGGCCCGTTTTGATCAAATCATCGTAATGGACGACGGGCGCATCATTGAGCGAGGCACTCATGCAGAATTGTTAGCCGGACAAGGGCGCTATTATCAGTTTAAACAACGTCTGTAAGCTATTATTGAACGATCCGACTTGCATACTGGAGTTTCGCCGTCATGCGTCTGGTTCAGCTTTCCCGACATTCTATCGCCTTCCCTTCGCCGGAAGGCGCTTTACGCGAGCCTAACGGTTTACTGGCGCTGGGCGGCGATCTCAGCCCTGCCCGGTTGTTAATGGCCTATCAGCACGGGATTTTCCCGTGGTTTTCGCCGGGCGACCCGATTCTGTGGTGGTCGCCCGATCCGCGCGCCGTGCTGTGGCCTGAAAAGTTTCACCTCAGTCGCAGCATGAGGCGCTTTCACAACGCATCCCCTTACCGCGTGACGCTCAATTACGCTTTCGACCGGGTCATTGATGGATGCGCCAATCACCGTGACGAAGGCACCTGGATAACGCGTGGTATTGAGGAAGCCTATCGCCGATTACATGAATTGGGCCACGCGCACTCCATTGAAGTGTGGCGCGATCGGGAACTGGTCGGCGGGATGTATGGCGTCTCGCAGGGGGCGCTGTTTTGCGGCGAATCGATGTTTAGCCGCCAGGAGAATGCCTCCAAAACCGCACTGCTGGTTTTTTGCGCTGAATTTACCCGTCACGGCGGTAAACTTATTGATTGTCAGGTACTTAATAGTCATACCGCCTCGCTCGGCGCCATTGAAATTCCACGTCGTGACTACCTCGATCACCTCGCGGCCTTACGCCAACAGCCGCTGGCCTCCCGTTTTTGGGTGCCGCGGACATTATTTTTGCCCCGGAAGTGAATGTTTTCGGCACATTTTTTATTGGGGTGTTATAATTGCTGCCGCAGAATTGGTTTAGCTCATTATCCCGCAGCCCGTTGTCAGGTAACGCCCATCGTTTATTTCACCGTTCCCTTATATGTTGCGCTTATGTCGATACATCAGGCGGTAGTATCAGGGAAAAGGTGTATAACGCGGCGTTGTCGTGTGTCGCGGAATCATGTGCTAAACCTGGTTTGCTGTGTTTTAAACGCACAAATCTTTACTTATCAAAAGAAGTTCGGCATTATCTTGCCGGTTCAAATTATGGTAGTGATACCCCAGAGGATTAGATGGCCAAAGAAGACAATATTGAAATGCAAGGTACCGTTCTCGAAACGTTACCTAATACCATGTTCCGCGTAGAGTTAGAAAACGGTCACGTGGTTACTGCACACATCTCCGGTAAAATGCGTAAGAACTACATCCGCATCCTGACGGGCGACAAAGTGACCGTTGAGCTGACCCCGTACGACCTGAGCAAAGGCCGCATTGTCTTCCGTAGTCGCTAATTGTCTCCTCACGCCCTGAAGGGCGGCTGGATAAAAGGTCGGTTTAACCGGCCTTTTTTGCGTCCATTAAGTCGATGAATGACGAGCAGGTTACTCTTCCACCATCCGCGCATACTCTTCCGTCAAAAAATCGACCAACGCGCGTACGGAAGGTAATAATCCTCGCCGGGATGGGAACACAGCATGAATAACCTCCCGCCGGGGCTCCCACTCTTCCAGCACCGCGACCAGTTCACCGGCGGCCAGTTGTTCTTTCACCATTAAGACAGGTAACTGCACAAGCCCCACGCCCGCCATCGCCGCCTCGCGTAGCGCCAACATGTCTGTAGTAATCATACGCGGGGTAAAATGGACTTCCGCACGCGCGCCCTGCGGGCCGTAAAGTTCCCAGCGGTGGATATGCTTGCCGGATGCAAGACTTAGCCCTGGCCAATGGCTCAACTCCGCCGGCGCGGAAGGGATTCCCATCCGTGCGATAAGATCCGGGCTGGCAAACAGGCGATGCCCTCTGTCAGCCAGGACGCGCATCACCAGGTCGCTATCCTCAAACGGGCGCGGCCTGACGCGAATCGCCACATCCACCCCCTCCCCTACGACGTCCACCCGACGATTGGTTGCTTCAAGCTGTAGCGAAACATCAGGATAACGCGCCATAAATTTCGCCAGCATTGGGCCGATGTGTACATGCAGCAGCGTCACCGGGCAGGTCAGCTTCACGATACCGCGAGGTTCTACCTGCAATGCGGCAATGGCATCCTGCGCCGCCTGAGCTTCCACCAGCATCGCTTTACAGTGCTCATAGAATGTTTGTCCCACTTCGGTAACGTTAAACTGCCGGGTGGTTCGCTGAATCAATCGCACGCCCAGCCGTTCCTCCAGTTGCGCAATACGCCGGCTCAGTTTTGATTTTGGTTCATCAAGCGCACGCCCCGCCGCGGCAAACCCACCCTCTTCGACCACATGCACAAACCACGCAAAATCATTGAGATCCGTTTTTATCATTACATTGTCCTATTAATGGAACGGTATGAGCCATTTTAGCCACTACCGAACCTTTTGTCATGAATATAAGCTTATTCACATCAAGACAACGCCACTGAGGAGAACACCATGAAACAGATTACAGGCGTCTATACCGCACCTCGCCCGCACTGGGTTGGCGATGGATTTCCGGTTCGTTCACTCTTTTCTTATCAGTCACATGCGCAGCAGTTGAGTCCATTCCTGCTGCTGGATTATGCCGGGCCGCACACATTTACGCCGGGTAATGAAAAACGCGGCGTTGGGGAGCATCCACACCGCGGTTTCGAGACCGTGACGATTGTTTATAGTGGCGAAGTCGAGCATCGGGACTCTACCGGTCGCGGCGGCGTTATCGGCCCGGGCGACGTTCAGTGGATGACCGCAGGCGCAGGCATTTTGCATGAAGAGTTCCATTCCGACGCGTTTACCCGTCGGGGCGGCGAACTGGAAATGGTGCAGTTGTGGGTTAACCTTCCAATGAAGGACAAAATGACCACCCCGGGTTATCAAAGCATTACCCACGATGTTATCCCGACCGTTACGTTGCCGGATGACGCCGGAGTCGTGCGGGTCATCGCAGGGCGTTATGAAGAGACAAAAGGCCCGGCGCACACTTTCTCGCCGCTCAATGTCTGGGATATGCGCCTGCAACGCAATCGCCAGCTTACATTGGCACAGCCGGAAGGATGGAGCACCGCGCTAGTGGTACTGAAAGGCAATATCACGGTGAACGGCACGACGCCGGTCAACGAAGCGCAACTGGTGGTGTTGAGCCAGCAAGGGAAAACGCTGCACCTTGAGGCCAGCAGCGACGCCAGCGTATTGCTGTTATCAGGCGAGCCGCTGAATGAACCGATTGTGGGTTACGGCCCATTTGTTATGAACACGAAACAAGAGATCGCAGAAGCAGTCCGCGATTTCAACTCCGGCCGTTTTGGCCAAATCTGAAAACATGAAGGAGAACACGATGTCAAGTCCTGCTAATTTTAATGGTTTGCGCCCGGTAATTGATGTTAACGATTCCGTGATGCTTTTAATCGATCATCAAAGCGGTCTTTTCCAGACCGTAGGCGATATGCCAATGCCGGAATTACGCGCTCGCGCCGCGGCGTTGGCGAAGATGGCGACGTTAGCGAAAATGCCGGTCATTACCACGGCATCCGTACCGCAAGGTCCGAACGGCCCGCTGATCCCGGAGATCCACGCTAATGCGCCACATGCGCAGTACATTGCGCGCAAAGGTGAAATTAACGCCTGGGATAACGAAGATTTCGTTAAGGCGGTAAAAGCGACGGGTCGTAAGACGCTGATCATTGCCGGGACGATTACCAGCGTGTGCATGGCATTCCCGGCCATTAGCGCGGTAGCGGAAGGCTATAAGGTATTTGCCGTGATCGACGCATCCGGCACCTACAGTAAGATGGCGCAGGAGATCACCCTGGCGCGTATCGTACAGGCTGGCGTCGTACCGATGGATACTGCCGCAGTCGCCTCTGAGCTGCAAGGCACCTGGAACCGTGAAGACGCCGCCGCGTGGGCCGACGTTTATACTCAGGTATTCCCGGCCTATCAACTGCTGATCGAAAGCTACAGCAAAGCGCAGGATGTGGTGAAAAACAACGAAATGTTGGATTCACAGCGTTAATTTGCCTCCCCGCGCCAGTTTGGGCGGGGATTATGTCTATTGCATGAGCAAACGACAGTGAATATGTAAATTCTGCTTGACCGTTTTAGCGCAACTCCCTATAGTAGCGCCCCGTTGCCCCCCAAGTGGTCAGGCAGCAATACAATATGGTGAGGTGTCCGAGTGGCTGAAGGAGCACGCCTGGAAAGTGTGTATACGGCAACGTATCGGGGGTTCGAATCCCCCCCTCACCGCCATATTTAAGCTGAGAGCCTGTACAGAAGTACGGGCTTTTTGCTTATATGTATCCCCCAAACCAAGGGGGGATGAGAACCACCGACCGGGGTTCGACAACTGGCGCAGCCAGTTGGACAGACCGGGCGCGCAGCGAACGGGCTGCCCGAAGGGCGAGCGCAACGAGTCAATCCCCCCCTCACCGCCATATTTAAGTTGAGAGCCTGTACAGAAGTACGGGCTTTTTGCTTATATATATCCCCCAAACTAAGGGGGGATGAGAACCACCGACCGGGGTTCGACACAAAAATGCCGGGAGCGTTTTTGAACAGAGCTTGCTCTGGCCCCGAAGGGGCGAGGCCCAGGGATGGGCTGAGTAGCGGCGCAGCCAGTTGGACAGACCGGGCGCGCAGCGAACGGGCTGCCCGAAGGGCGAGCGCAGCGAGTCAATCCCCCCTCACCGCCATATTCAAGAAAGAGCTCGTACGAAAGTACGGGCTTTTGTATCTAAACTTCTTGTTTTTGCTGTGATTTTCCTGACAAAAGGTTCGTTTTGGACCTTTGGTTGCTATAGGGAAGTTGCTGTAGATTCTATAAAAACCGCCCCACTCCCCTACCTAAAACGCTTTAGAAAAGTTTGCATAAGTATCTCTCGGTAGTAAAAAAGCACCGAGTTCCTCTGTCTGATTCTGCCGTTGCTTTATTAGAAGGCTTACCGCGTTTGAAAAATAACAATCATGTATTCCCTGCCCCTCGCGCTGAAACACTTTCTGATATGTCGTTATTGGCTGCATTGAAACGAATGGAATATACCAACTTAACGCAGCATGGCTTCCGTTCTACTTTCCATGAGTGGGCTGGTGAAACAACGGACTATCAACGTGAGGTTATTGAACATGCGTTGGCGCACCAGTTGGCAGATAAGGCTGAAGCAGCGTATCAGCGTGGGACGTTATGGCCTAAACGGGTGGCGTTGATGGATGATTGGACGGGGTATAGCACTGCCAACAGCTAAGCTACCTGTACGAAAGCATTATCGTTGATAACAACGTAGAAAGTGTGATGCTAATAGCATTCGCTTTCGAAAATGTGATAAGTAATAATTTCATACTGAACTATTTCTTATATAATTATTATCATAATTTGCAAATTACATAACCCACTCAAGGAGAGGTTATGCCCGGACTGATAGGCTACTGGAAGCAACTTCCCACCAAAGATGAATATATTAAAAAACACAACTGTAGCAAAATATCCTGCTACAGTTGTGGTCACGAGAAATTCAGCGATGTTGGTTTGATACAGGTATGGGATAATCACAGAAGAATTCTTTGTGCTAAGTGTAAGACTACTCTTTTCAGAGAAGAGGATTAGTTTTTTTGGCATTGGTAACAGCGGCTTCAGCATCCCTTTTCACGCAGCGGGTCGGGCTTTTTTTTCGCATTTGACCCGTCGATTACCGGATGATGACGCAATTTACAAGCGCCTTGTCCGCCTACCGCGAGCACAACGCCATCAGGCTAACTATTAGCCGGCGTAAAAAAACCGGGCGCTAAGGCCCGGTTTGTACGGCAGTGAAACGAAGATTAATGCGCGGCTTCCGGCTTGTGCTTTTGCGCACTCTGGAAGCCATACGTCAACGCATTTTTCTCTTTATCCAGCGCGACGGTGACCTGTCCGCCATCAACCAGCGATCCAAACAGCAACTCATTGGCCAGCGGTTTTTTCAGGTTATCCTGAATCACACGCGCCATCGGTCGTGCGCCCATCGCCCGGTCATAGCCCTTTTCCGCCAGCCAGTCGCGCGCTTCCTGACTGACTTCCAGAGAGACGCCTTTCTGATCCAACTGAGCCTGCAACTCGACGATAAACTTATCGACAACCTGATGAATCACCTCGCCAGACAGATGATCGAACCAAATAATGTTGTCGAGACGGTTACGGAACTCCGGCGTAAACACTTTCTTGATCTCGCCCATCGCATCGGTACTGTTGTCCTGATGAATAAGACCAATAGATTTACGTTCGGTTTCTCGCACGCCGGCGTTGGTGGTCATCACCAGCACCACGTTGCGGAAATCCGCCTTACGGCCATTGTTATCGGTCAGCGTACCGTTATCCATCACCTGCAGCAGCAGGTTAAAGACATCCGGGTGCGCTTTTTCGATCTCATCCAGCAACAGCACCGCATGAGGATGCTTAATCACCGCATCCGTCAGCAGCCCGCCCTGGTCGAAACCGACGTATCCCGGAGGCGCGCCGATCAAACGGCTCACCGTATGACGTTCCATATATTCGGACATATCGAAGCGCAACAGCTCAATACCCAGCGCTTTTGAAAGCTGTACCGTAACTTCAGTTTTCCCTACGCCAGTTGGCCCGGCGAACAAGAATGAGCCGACAGGTTTATGCTCATGGCCCAGACCCGCACGACTCATCTTAATAGCTTCGGTCAGCGCCTCAATCGCGTTATCCTGGCCGAAGACCAGCATTTTCAGACGATCGCCCAGGTTCTTCAGCGTATCGCGATCGCTCTGCGAGACGCTCTTTTCAGGAATTCGCGCAATTCGCGCCACTACGGACTCAATATCCGCCACGTTGACCGTTTTCTTACGTTTGCTCACCGGCATCAGACGCGCCCGAGCGCCCGCTTCGTCAATCACGTCAATGGCTTTATCCGGCAGATGGCGGTCATTGATATATTTTACCGCCAGCTCGACCGCCGCACGCACCGCTTTCGCGGTATAACGCACGTCGTGGTGCGCTTCGTACTTAGGTTTCAAGCCGTTGATAATTTGCACCGTCTCTTCCACCGAAGGCTCGGTAATATCAATTTTCTGGAAACGGCGCGCTAATGCGCGGTCTTTCTCAAAAATATTGCTGAATTCCTGATAGGTCGTTGAGCCGATCACCCGGATCTTGCCGCTGGAAAGCAGCGGTTTAATCAGATTTGCCGCATCCACCTGTCCGCCCGACGCCGCGCCAGCGCCGATAATGGTATGGATTTCATCGATAAACAGGATGCTGTTGGTATCCTGCTCAAGCTGTTTCAGCAACGCCTTAAACCGTTTTTCAAAATCGCCGCGGTATTTGGTGCCCGCCAGCAGCGAACCGATATCCAGAGAGTAAATGGTGCAATCGGCCATCACTTCCGGCACATCGCCCTGCACGATACGCCAGGCCAGCCCTTCGGCAATCGCCGTTTTGCCGACGCCGGATTCCCCTACCAGCAACGGGTTATTTTTACGGCGACGACACAAGACCTGGATCGCGCGTTCCAGTTCTTTTTCACGACCAATCAGCGGATCGATGCCGCCCACGCGAGCAAGTTGGTTAAGATTCGTCGTGAAGTTTTCCATACGTTCCTCCCCGCCAGCTTGTTCGTCGCCAGTTGGCTGATTGCCGAGATCGGAAGATTGGCTCGGTTCGTCTTTTCGCGTCCCGTGAGAAATAAAGTTCACGATATCCAGACGGCTCACTTCATGCTTACGCAGCAGATAAGCCGCCTGTGATTCCTGTTCGCTAAAGATAGCCACCAGCACATTCGCGCCAGTCACTTCACTACGCCCGGAAGACTGAACGTGGAAGACGGCACGTTGCAGGACACGCTGGAAACTTAACGTCGGCTGCGTATCACGCTCTTCTTCACTGGCAGGCAGTACGGGTGTGGTTTGTTCAATGAAGGCTTCGAGTTCCTGACGGAGCGCCACCAGATCCACGGAGCATGCTTCCAGCGCTTCGCGAGCCGATGGGTTGCTGAGCAGCGCCAGCAACAGATGCTCGACGGTCATAAACTCATGACGGTGCTCGCGCGCTCTGGCGAAAGCCATGTTTAAACTGAGTTCCAGTTCTTGATTGAGCATAGGCACCTCCCCCAATTTTTATACCTGCATTCAGGCTTTTTCCAGCGTACACAGCAACGGATGCTCGTTCTCCCTTGCATACTTGTTCACCATCGCCACTTTGGTTTCCGCCACCTCGGCGGTGAACACGCCGCAGATGGCTTTGCCTTGATAGTGAACTGCAAGCATCAATTGCGTTGCACGTTCTACATCATAAGAAAAGAATTTTTGTAACACGTCAATAACAAACTCCATCGGAGTGTAGTCATCATTGACTAATATCACTTTATACATAGATGGCGGTTTTAGCGCGTCGCGCACGCTATCTTCCACCAGCTGGTCAAAATCCAGCCAATCGTTCGTCTTACCCATTGTCAGTCGTCATTATCGGTTACGGTTGTCGGCAGAAAAATCTGCCGCTGACCAGAGTCTATGCACACAATCAATCTACCTCAATTGATAGATAACTAACATCTATCAGTACCATCCGCGACATCTGTCACATTCCCGGCAATAGCGTTAACTGCTTCAAATTTTTGATTCATTTTTACCCGTTCCCCCCTGCCTGATGCTTGACGCCTCGCCTGATTTCTCTAAATTGTAATGTCGAGAGTTGGTGAGGTTTTGAACAGCCCCCACTCCGTCACCGGTTCATTCCATCTTACTTATATAAGATTTACGAAGGATGTCGAAGCATGGAAACGGGTACTGTAAAGTGGTTCAACAATGCCAAAGGGTTTGGTTTCATCTGCCCTGAAGGCGGCGGCGAGGATATTTTCGCCCATTATTCCACCATTCAAATGGATGGTTACAGAACGCTTAAAGCCGGACAGTCTGTCCGGTTTGATGTCCACCAGGGGCCAAAAGGCAATCACGCCAGCGTCATCGTGCCCATCGAAGCAGAGGCCGTTGCATAGCTCCTCTGTCTCATTGTGTACATCCAGGAGGCAAAATGCCAGCCCGATCGGCTGGCATTTTTATTTAACGCCAGTGCCTGATAGCGACACTGTTGCATCTTATCAGGCCGACAAATGACGTCAGCGAGATTACTCCCTTGCCAGCGCCTCCACCGGGTCCAGTCGCGCCGCGTTTCTCGCCGGTAGCCAGCCAAACAGTATCCCGGTAAACGTCGAACATAAAAACGCGCTCGCCAGAGCAGTCAGTGAAAAACCGATCTCCCAGCCGGGCAGGAAAAGCTGTAGCATAAATGCGATGAACATCGACAAGCTAATCCCCAGCGCTCCTCCAACCAGACAAACCAGCACCGCTTCAATAAGAAACTGCTGTAGCACATCGCTGGCGCGCGCGCCTACCGCCATACGGATGCCGATTTCACGCGTTCGCTCGGTGACGGAAACCAGCATAATATTCATAACACCGATGCCGCCGACAACCAGCGAAATGACGGCCACCAGCGTCAGAAATAACTGAAGAGTATAGGTGGTTTTTTCAGCCGTTTTCAGGACGCTGTCCATATTCCAGGTGAAGAAGTCTTTTTTACCGTGGCGTAAGGTGAGCAGGCGGGTAAGCTGCTGTTCAGCCTGATCGCTATCAACGCCATCTTTCACACGAACGGTGATCGAGTTAAGCCATGACTGACCCATTATGCGATCTGACATCGTGCTATAGGGCAACCAAACTTGCAACAGATTGCTATTGCCGTACATGGACGGTTTCTCTTCCGCCACGCCAATAACAATAACCGGCATATTACCCACCAGCACCACTTCCCCTACGACATTCGCTTTATTTGGAAATAGCTGGCGTCGCGTGTTGGCATCCAGCACCACCACCTGCGCGCGATCCTGTTGCTGTACAGCATTGAAGGTGTTCCCCTCCCTAAAAGACATGCCGTAAACGTTAAAATAATCGCCACTGACGCCATTAGCATTTACGGCAATATCAATATTGCCATAGCGAAGACGTAGGCTCTTTGAAACGCTGGGCGTCGCAGAGTTAACCCACGGCTGTTTCTGAATAGCCACCAGATCGTCATATTTCAGCGCCTGTCGATACTGCGGGTTGTCGTCGCCAAAATCTTTGCCTGGATGAATATCAATCGTGTTAGTGCCCATAGCGCGGATATCCGCCAGTACCATCTTTTTTGCGGCGTCGCCGACCACCACAATCGACACCACCGACGCAATACCGATAATAATTCCCAGCATGGTCAGTAAAGTACGCATTTTGTTAGCGGCCATCGCTAACCACGCCATCGACAGCGCTTCGCGAAAGCTGCTGGCAAATTGCCGCCAGCCGGGAGCCGTATTAACTACGGCAGCGTCAACGCCCTGTTCGCGTTTCTTTTCCTGCGCGGGCGGATTATGGACAATCTTGCCATCGTGAATTTCAATAATCCGCTCCGCCTGGGCGGCAATCAGCGGATCGTGCGTCACAATGATCACCGTATGTCCGCGATCGCGCAGTTGGCGCAAAATCGCCATCACCTCTTCGCCGGAATGGCTATCCAGCGCGCCGGTCGGCTCATCCGCCAGAATCACCTGTCCGCCGTTCATCAGCGCGCGGGCAATGCTGACACGCTGCTGCTGTCCGCCAGAAAGCTGTGAAGGTGGGTAATCGACGCGATCGCTTAATCCCAGCCGCAAAAGCAACTCTCTGGCGCGCGCCTGGCGTTTTTTGCGTTCAATACCGGCGTAGACGGCGGGGATTTCAACATTTTGCGCTGCCGTTAAATGCGACAACAGATGGTAGCGCTGAAAGATAAAGCCAAAATGCTCACGCCGCAGCTGCGCCAGCGCGTCCGGGTCCAGCGTCGAGACGTCCCGCCCCGCCACCCGATAAGTGCCGCTGGTCGGTTTATCCAGGCACCCGAGGATATTCATCAGCGTTGATTTTCCAGAACCGGAAACGCCGACGATCGCCACCATCTCCCCGGCGTGGATTTGCAGGGAGATATCTTTCAACACCGCCACCTGTTCTTCTCCGGAGGGGTAGCTGCGACTCACATTGCGCAGTTCAAGCAATGCCGTCATGGCGTCGCTCCTGGCCTGCTTTCGCCGATGATCACCTCATCGCCCGCTTCCAGACCTTTAACCACTTCCACGTCTGTATCGTTACGCTCGCCAATGACCACTTCGCGCTCACGTTTTTCGCCGTTACGCAACAGCGCCACTTTATAACGATTGCCGCCCACCGGTTCGCCAAGCGCGGCGAGAGGAATAATCAACACATTTTTGACATCCATGAGTTGAATATAAACCTGTGCGGTCATATCAAGACGCAAGATTCTTTTGGGATTCGGCACTTCAAACCGGGCGTAATAAAAAATAGCATCGTTGATCTTTTCCGGCGTCGGCAGAATATCTTTTAAAACGCCTTCATAGCGCGTTTGCGGATCGCCTGCAATGGTGAACCATGCTTTCTGCCCCGCCCGAAGATGGATCACGTCCGCTTCCGAGACCTGCGCTTTTACCAGCATGGTGCTCATATCCGCCAGCGTCAGAATATTGGGCGCCTGCTGAGCTGCAATCACCGTTTGTCCTTGCAGGGTAGTGATTTGCGTCACTTCCCCCGCCATGGGGGCGACAATACGGGTATATTCCAGGTTGGTTTTCGCGGTGTCCAACGAGGCCCGATTACGTTTGATCTGGGCATCTATGGTGCCAATACGCGCCTGTTTAACCGCCAACTCCGTCGCCGCAGTATCCAGATCCTGTTGCGATACCGCCTGAGTCTTAGCTAACTGCTGCTGGCGCGCCAGCGTAACCCGCGCCAGCTTTAACTCAGCGGCTGCCTGCTGACGCTCCGCGTTCAGCTCCATCAGGGTGGCCTCGACCTCTTTTATCTGGTTCTCCGCCTGATCTGGGTCAATCACGCCGAGTAGCTGATCTTTTTTAACGTTATCGCCAATGGAGACCAGCAGCGTTTTCAACTGGCCGCTCACCTGCGCGCCGACATCCACTTTACGCAACGCGTCCAGTTTTCCCGTCGCCAGTACACTCTGTTCAAGATCGCCTGGCCGCACGATTAATGTCTGATAAGTTGGCAGCGGCGCATTTAGCATTCGCCAGCCAGCCATCCCCCCCACTAAAAGAATTAAAATAATGACCAGATAACGCTTTTTAAATTTCTTTCCCTTAGCACGCATAGAAACCCTGACGGCAAAATTTTAACCAGAAAGTAAACCGTATCTAAACAAAGCTGACGCAATAAAGATAGCGCCGGCTGTATTGACGATTGGTTAATGTTTCCTGTGGTTCAATCTCGACAATCTTATGTCGCGGATTACGATCATGACACAGCTTACAGATAATACCTGGTACACATCAGATTACATCTCTCCTTTACAATTATTTATTCGTCTGACGCGCGGGCAATTACAGCCAGGAAAATTCTGGCGTAAAGCCAGCTTTCGTCGCAAGTTTTTAATCCGCTCATTAGTCATGCCGCGTGCGACCAGCCAATTACTGACCAATCTCACCCAATGGCCGGAGTTAAATACGTTACTTGCTCGTCAGCCGCGTTTGCCTATTCGGCTACATCGTCCTTATATGGCTGTAAATATTAAACGCGATTTCGCCTTAGACGCTCTGTGTTTTCATTATCAACAGATGCGCCAACTTTTATCGCGGGAACAACAAGTTAGCTATTTAAGTCAGTATGGCCTGAATCTTGCTAAATTTGAAACTAAAACCGGCGAGTTGTTTCAACTTGATTTAGTCAGTCTGGTCTCACTGGATAAAGAAGGTGAAAGCACTATTGTTGTTCGCGACGCACAGTTACGTATTCTGGCAGAGATCACATTTACTCTGTGTCGCTTTAACCAACAACGCACACTATTTATCGGCGGATTACAGGGCGCGGCAAACGACGTCCCTCACGAAATTATCCAGCAGGCGACCAAAGCCTGCCATGGTCTTTTTCCCAAACGCATCGTGATGGAGGCTCTCTGTCAGTTTGCGCAAGTCTTTCAGGCAGAAAAGATTATAGCTGTGAGTAACGATGCGCACGTTTACCGTAGCTGGCGATACATGGATAAAAAGACGCAAATGCATGCCGACTATGACGCGTTTTGGGAATCGTTAGGCGGTGAAAGAATTAAAGGAAATTACTATGCGCTACCGCTGGCGATCGCCCGAAAAAGCGAAGCGGAGATCGCCAGTAAAAAACGGGCCGAGTATCGCCGCCGCTATGCGTTACTCGATAGCGTCGTCGAACAGGTTCCGGCCACATTCAAACGTTAATCCGCCCGGCCCCGCGCCAGCCAAACCACGCGCGAGAACATCTTTCTGAACAGCGGCGGCACGGCGTCAATTCCCCGCCGCCCGGCTTCCATCGCGACTTCAATCGCCAAATCCGGCTTTGACGAGCGGTGGATAGCTTTAGTGATAATTTTCCGGGTATTCATCGGCACATTAGGCGGAAGCTGCGCAACCCGGTGAAAAACATCGGCAAAGCCCTGACGATACATAAAATGTTCCATATCCAGCGCAGGCAGCGCCGTGAGATGTTCGCGTTCTTCTTCCCGATCGTTATTAAGCAGACTGCGGACCGTCGCGGCATATTTTTTCCCCGCTTCGTCGCCATCCACCAGGACATGCCACTCGATTCCCATACGGCGGGCGAACTTCACCAGCGGTTTCAGGCCAGACTGAGCAAACTCAATGACTTTAATGCCCTCCGCATCAAAATGATGTCCACACTGACGCGCCAGCTCATTAATAACCCAGGTTTCCGTCTCGCCTTCCACCAGTAGCCAGCAACGCGCAAACAGCGACGACGCGCGATTAAAGCGGATATGAAAGGCGATGCGCCGTCCATCTTCCGCGCTTAACCCGCCCGGGCCCAGACGCCAGGCGGCGACGCGGGAAGATTCACGCACCAACCGTACGACATGCTCCACCGGCGTTAGCGAGAGCAATTCGCCTGAGTTGGTTGTCGCTATCCGCTGTAGCGGTAACAGATTGAGCAATTGCCAGGCGACTGAAAGCATAATGGGATGTAAACGGGTTTCCGGATCTTCCACCAGCAGTAATGGTCGCGCGTCTTTATGTAACCGCAGCGTCCCTTTCGCCTGTAACAGCGTGGAGAAAAGCCCCAGCAGGATCACCCGATGCGACCGGCTGCCCGGTTTGTCGATCATCCGATTAATAATATCCAGATAGCGCCAGCTACGCTGCTCATTTTGCGAACGTCGGCGCATGAGTCGGTGACGCGCCTGTCCTGCGCCCTGCTCTGAGAAATAGTGTTCAAGCAGTTGCACCATCGCGGACAGTCCCTGACGAATCTGCCCGTCGGTTAAATTTTGCGGCCGGGTCGCCAGCTCACGCGCCAGAAAATCCAGCTGTCGGGCCGTGACTTCAACATCCGGCACATTGGGCACCGTACCGTTGCGAATACGTCGCATAAAGCGCGCATCGCGCAAACGTAGCACTGGCATCAAACGAACCAGGTGGCGCACCTGATCGTTAATATTTTCCACCAGTAATGGCTGCCCATCGCTATTGAGAAAACTGCGCAGCGTCATCACGCTGCCATCGGCGCCGCATTCGCCCTCTAGCCGATAAAAAATACGGTGAAAATCATCCTCGCAAGGCGACCAGCATGCTTCCAGCGCTCGATAACGACGTACCCGATGCCGCCCTGGCTGCGTTTCGCGAAAAGTCAGAATAATATGCAGGTGATGCTCGCGTCCTTTTATGTCGCCAGGCGGAAACCAGAAATCCTCACGGACAAAATGGTAGAGATCGAGTTCCGGCGACAATAACAGAGTCAGCGCATCCAGCAGGCTGGATTTTCCCCAGGCGTTTTCCCCAATCAGCACGTTGTTTTGCTCCAGCATCAACGACAGTCGGTTGATACCGCGAAATCCTACTATTTCAACGCGTTCGAGAATCATGCTTCCTCCAGAAAAACGTCATCACTCCATAAAATTCACCGCAGTATAACGGCAAATGCGTCCGCCTGGCGTGATATTCCCCCCCTTTGCCTGGGGCAAATGTCTGATAAATGTACGGCTGACGGTGTCACTTTACTGATAGTCTGGAATTCGGTAGTGTCATGTACGCTATTCAAACAATAAAAAAGGGCCCGGCTGTTCATGTTTTCAGGACTTTTAATCATTCTGGTTCCACTGATTGTGGGCTATCTCATTCCACTGCGACATAAAGCCGCATTACAACTCATTAACCGGCTACTGAGCTGGATCGTGTATCTTATTCTCTTTTTTATGGGAATAAGCCTGGCGTTTTTGGATAACCTCGCCAGTAATCTGGTGGCGATTTTTCATTATTCCGCCGTCAGTATTACGATTATTTTATTGTGTAATATCGCTGCCTTATTGTGGCTGGAACGTATCCTCCCGTGGCGTCACCATCATCAGCAGGAAAAACTGCCTTCGCGTATTGCCATGGCGCTGGAGTCGCTACAACTGTGCGGCGTAGTGGTATTGGGGTTTGTTATCGGCCTGAGCGGACTCTCTGTTTTACAGCACGCCACCGAAGCCAGTGAATATACGCTGATCTTTTTATTGTTCCTGGTGGGGATTCAGCTACGAAATAGCGGCATGACCTTAAAGCAAATTGTGCTTAACCGTCGGGGAATGATGGTCGCGGTCGTTGTCGTGGCAAGCTCATTACTGGGCGGCGTGATTAATGCGTTTATCCTGGACTTACCGCTAAAAACCGCCATGGCGATGGCGTCAGGTTTCGGCTGGTACTCTCTTTCCGGTATTTTGCTGACGGAGTCGTTTGGACCGGTTATCGGCAGCGCGGCATTTTTTAACGATCTGGCCCGCGAGCTCTTAGCCATTATGCTTATTCCCGGCCTGGTTCGCCGCAGCCGTTCAACGGCGTTGGGCCTGTGCGGAGCGACCTCAATGGACTTTACGTTGCCGGTATTACAGCGCTCCGGCGGCGTAGAGATTGTTCCGGCGGCTATCGTACATGGCTTTATCCTCAGCCTGCTGGTCCCCCTCTTAATGGCGTTCTTCTCGGCCTGATACCTCTTTGGCGGTAGGCATCTGCCGCCAAAATTGCGCTAAATCAATCTCCTTGCACATTATGGCAGAAATCCCTTTTATCCCTTTGTTCACAGGCATAACCTTAAACATGTATATTGAATATAACTTTAAAAGGTGTGACCATGTTTTGTGTGCAATGTGAACAAACCATCCGTACACCAGCCGGAAACGGCTGCTCCTACGCGCAGGGAATGTGCGGTAAAACAGCTGAAACGTCCGATCTGCAGGATCTGCTGATTGCGGCTTTGCAAGGTTTGTCTGCCTGGGCGGTGAAGGCCCGTGAATATGGCATCATTAATCACGACGTTGATAACTTTGCGCCGCGCGCGTTTTTCTCCACGCTGACCAATGTTAACTTCGACTCTCCGCGTATCGTCAGCTACGCCCGTGAAGCGATTGCCTTGCGTGAAGCGTTGAAAGCGCAGTGCCTGAGCGTGGATGCCAATGCGCATTGCGACAATCCGATGGCCGATCTGCAACTGGTTAGCGACGATCTGGGCGAACTGCAACGTCAGGCGGCGGAATTTACCCCGAATAAAGACAAAGCCGCCATTGGCGAGAATATCCTCGGCCTGCGTCTGCTGTGCCTGTACGGTCTAAAAGGCGCGGCGGCGTATATGGAGCACGCGCACGTTCTCGGTCAATACGACAACGACATTTACGCCCAGTACCACAAAATCATGGCCTGGCTCGGCACCTGGCCTGCTGATATGAACGCGCTGCTGGAGTGCGCAATGGAAATCGGCCAGATGAACTTTAAAGTGATGAGCATTCTGGATGCCGGTGAAACCACCAAATACGGCCACCCAACGCCGACTCAGGTCAACGTCAAAGCGACTGAAGGCAAGTGCATTCTGATCTCCGGTCACGATCTGAAAGATCTCTACAACCTGCTGGAGCAGACCGAAGGCACCGGCGTTAACGTCTACACTCACGGTGAAATGCTGCCCGCACATGGCTATCCGGAACTGCGTAAATTCAAGCATCTGGTCGGTAACTACGGCAGCGGCTGGCAGAATCAGCAGGTCGAGTTCGCCCGCTTCCCTGGCCCAATCGTGATGACTTCTAACTGCATTATCGACCCGACCGTGGGCAGCTATGACGACCGTATCTGGACCCGTAGCATCGTCGGCTGGCCGGGCGTTAGCCATCTTGAAGGCGATGACTTCGGGCCGGTCATTGCCCAGGCGCAGCAAATGGCGGGCTTCCCGTATAGCGAAATTCCGCATCTCATCACCGTCGGTTTTGGCCGTCAGACCCTGCTCGGCGCTGCCGATACGCTCATCGATCTGGTCAGCCGTGAAAAACTGCGCCACATCTTCCTGGTCGGCGGCTGTGACGGCGCGCGCGGCGAGCGTAACTACTTTACCGATTTCGCCACCAGCGTACCGGATGACTGCCTGATCCTGACCCTGGCGTGCGGTAAATACCGTTTCAACAAACTGGAGTTCGGCGACATCGAAGGGCTGCCGCGTCTGGTCGATGCCGGTCAGTGTAACGATGCTTACTCCGCGATTATCCTGGCGGTGACGCTGGCGGAAAAACTGGGCTGCGGCGTCAACGATCTGCCGCTATCGCTGGTGCTCTCCTGGTTTGAGCAGAAAGCGATCGTGATTCTGCTGACGCTGCTGTCATTAGGCGTGAAAAATATTATCACCGGGCCGACCGCGCCGGGCTTCTTCACGCCGGATCTGCTGGCTATCCTCAACGAGAAGTTCGGTCTGCGTTCCGTGACCACCGTTGAAGAAGACATGAAGCAATTGCTGAGCGCGTAAGGAGGTCAATAATGACGATGCCAACCTCACAATGTCCCTGGCGAATGCAGGTGCATCACATCCGTCAGGAGACGCCGGATGTATGGACAATTGCGCTATTATGCCATGACTACTACCCTTATCGCGCCGGGCAGTATGCGCTGGTGAGCGTGCGTAATTCAGCGGAAACGCTGCGCGCCTACACCCTTTCGTCTACGCCGGGCGTCAGTGAATATATCACGCTGACCGTTCGTCGGATTGAAGATGGCACGGGTTCACAGTGGTTGACCCATGACATCAAGCGCGGCGATTACATCTGGCTGTCTGATGCAATGGGCGATTTTACCTGTGACGATAAAACAGAAGATAAGTTTCTGCTGCTCGCCGCCGGTTGTGGCGTAACGCCAATCATGTCGATGCGTCGCTGGCTGGCAAAATACCGCCCGCAGGCCGATGTGCAGGTCATCTTTAACGTCCGTTCGCCGGATGATGTGATTTTTGCCGACGAGTGGCGACAGTATCCGGTCACGCTAGTGGCGGAAAATCATGCCACGGAAGGTTTTGTCGCGGGCCGTCTGACCACGGAATTATTACAGCGCGTACCGGATTTGGCATCGCGCACCATCATGACCTGCGGCCCGGCGCCCTATATGGATTTCGTCGAACAGGGCGTGAAAGCGCTTGGCGTAACGCGCTTCTTTAAAGAGAAGTTCTTCACGCCGGTGGCGGAAACGGCAACCAGCGGCCTGAAATTCACCAAACTACAGCCAGCGCAGGAATTTTATGCCCCGATCGGTACAACGCTGTTGGAGGCGCTGGAGAGTAATAAAGTACCGGTTGCCGCTGCCTGTCGGGCAGGTGTTTGCGGCTGCTGTAAAACCAAAGTCGTTTCCGGCGACTATACGGTGAGCAGCACCATGACGCTGAGCGAGGCGGAGAGTGCCGAAGGTTACGTACTGGCCTGCTCCTGCCATCCGCAGGGCGATCTTGTTCTCGCATAATCGGTAAACGTTCCATCGTAGGCCCGGTAAGCGTTAGCGCCACCGGGCGATTTACCACTCGCTTCATCCTTTCGCCCCTCTCTTCGCCAAAGAAAAACGTCATCGTCATCTTCAACTAAACTTGTAACCGTTATCACATTTAAGGAGATGGAGAACCATGAAACAAACCGTTGCTGCTTTTATCGCCAAAACGCTGGAACAGGCTGGCGTAAAACGAATCTGGGGCGTCACTGGCGACTCCCTGAACGGCCTGAGCGATAGTCTTAATCGTATGGGAACCATTGAATGGATGCCAACCCGCCACGAAGAGGTCGCCGCTTTCGCCGCCGGCGCACAAGCGCAGCTTACCGGCGAGCTGGCAGTGTGCGCCGGTTCATGCGGACCGGGCAACCTGCACCTGATCAATGGCCTGTTTGATTGCCACCGTAACCACGTCCCTGTTCTGGCGATCGCCGCCCATATTCCGTCCAGTGAAATCGGCAGCGGTTATTTCCAGGAGACCCACCCGCAGGAGTTGTTCCGTGAATGCAGCCACTATTGCGAGTTGGTTTCCAGCCCGGAGCAGATCCCGCAGGTACTCGCCATCGCCATGCGCAAAGCGGTGCTAAACCGCGGCGTCTCCGTGGTCGTACTTCCGGGTGACGTGGCGCTGAAACCTGCGCCTGAAAACGCCGTCACTCATTGGTACCATGCCCCGCACCCCGTCGTCACGCCGGCGGAGGAAGAGCTAAAAAAACTGGCGCAACTGCTGCGCTACTCCAGCAATATCGCATTGATGTGCGGTAGCGGCTGCGCGGGCGCGCATGAGGAGTTGGTCGCGTTGGCGGCAAAACTAAAAGCGCCAATCGTTCATGCCCTGCGCGGCAAAGAGCACGTTGAGTACGATAATCCTTATGATGTGGGAATGACCGGCCTGATTGGCTTCTCTTCTGGCTTCCACACCATGATGAACGCCGATACGCTGATCCTGCTCGGCACCCAGTTCCCCTACCGCGCCTTTTATCCGAGCGATGCCAAAATCATTCAGATTGACATCAACCCGGGCAGTATTGGCGCGCACAGCAAAGTCGACATGGCGCTGGTGGGCGATATTAAAGCCACGCTTCGCGCCCTGCTGCCGCTGGTGGAAGAAAAAAGCAATCGTAAATTCCTCGATAAAGCTCTGGAGCACTATCGGGACGCCCGTAAGGGACTTGATGACTTAGCCAAACTCAGCGATAAAGCCATCCACCCACAATATCTGGCGCAACAAATTAGCCATTTCGCCGCTGACGACGCTATTTTTACCTGCGATGTCGGCACGCCGACCGTCTGGGCGGCCCGCTATCTAAAAATGAACGGCAAGCGCCGCCTGCTGGGCTCGTTTAACCACGGGTCAATGGCCAACGCCATGCCGCAGGCGCTCGGCGCTCAGGCCACCGCGCCGGGTCGTCAGGTTATCGCGATGTGCGGTGATGGCGGCTTCAGTATGCTGATGGGCGATTTTCTCTCGGTGGTACAGATGAAGCTGCCGATAAAAATCGTCGTCTTTA
This sequence comes from Salmonella sp. A29-2, assembly GCF_020150755.1. Classification (NCBI taxonomy): domain Bacteria; kingdom Pseudomonadati; phylum Pseudomonadota; class Gammaproteobacteria; order Enterobacterales; family Enterobacteriaceae; genus Salmonella; species Salmonella sp. A29-2. Next base: position 2,981,261 of record NZ_CP083731.1, read on the forward strand.
ATAACAGCGTGCTGGGCTTTGTGGCGATGGAAATGAAAGCCGGCGGCTACCTTACCGACGGTACCGAACTGCACGACACCAATTTCGCGCGTATCGCCGAAGCCTGCGGCATTACCGGTATTCGCGTGGAAAAAGCCGCAGACGTGGACGGAGCGCTACAGCGCGCGTTTTCCATCGATGGCCCGGTACTGGTTGACGTGGTCGTGGCAAAAGAAGAGCTGGCGATCCCGCCGCAGATCAAACTGGAACAAGCGAAAGGCTTTAGCCTGTACATGCTGCGCGCCATTATTAGCGGCCGCGGCGATGAAGTGATCGAACTGGCGAAAACGAACTGGCTAAGGTAAAACAGTGCACATCACCTTTTAAAATCCAGGGATGTGCCATGATTGATTTACGCAGTGATACCGTTACCCGACCGGGCCGCGCCATGCTCGAGGCGATGATGACCGCCCCGGTCGGGGACGACGTATACGGCGATGACCCTACTGTTAACGCCCTTCAGCGCTACGCCGCCGACCTTTCCGGTAAAGAAGCGGCGCTTTTTTTACCCACCGGCACCCAGGCCAATCTGGTCGCGCTACTTAGCCATTGTGAACGCGGCGAAGAGTATATCGTTGGTCAGGGCGCGCATAATTATCTCTATGAAGCTGGCGGCGCTGCGGTGCTCGGCAGCATTCAGCCGCAGCCCATCGACGCCGCCGCGGACGGTACGCTGCCGCTGGAGAACGTGGCGGCGAAGATTAAAGCGGATGACATCCACTTCGCGCGCACGCGCTTGCTCAGTCTGGAAAATACGCATAACGGGAAAGTGCTGCCGCGCGCGTATCTGAAAGACGCCTGGACATTTACCCGCGAACGTGGACTGGCGCTGCACGTTGACGGCGCCCGAATTTTTAACGCGGTGGTTGCCTACGGCTGTGAGTTAAAAGAGATTACGCAGTATTGCGACTCTTTTACCATCTGCCTGTCAAAAGGTCTCGGAACGCCGGTCGGTTCGCTGCTGGTCGGCAACCGCGATTACATTAAACGCGCGACGCGCTGGCGTAAAATGGTCGGCGGCGGAATGCGTCAGGCCGGGATTCTGGCAGCGGCCGGACTGTATGCGCTGAAGCATAACGTGGCGCGTCTGCAAGAGGACCATGATAACGCCGCCTGGCTGGCGCAGCAGCTTCGGGAAGCGGGCGCAGAGGTCATGCGCCACGAAACGAATATGCTGTTTGTTCGCGTTGGCGAAGCACAGGCCGCCGCGCTTGGCGACTATTTACGGGAACGGAATATCCTGATTAACGCCGCGCCGATTGTGCGTCTGGTGACGCATCTGGATGTCTCTCGCGAACAGCTTGCCGACGTCGTCGCCCACTGGCGCGCCTTTTTAGCCCGCTAAGGAGAGCAACGTGGCGCAACGCATTCTGGTTCTCGGCGCCAGCGGCTATATCGGCCAGCACCTGGTCTGTGCGCTAAGTCAGCAAGGGCATCAGGTGCGGGCGGCGGCGCGGCGCGTCGAACGTCTGGAAAAACAGCGCCTCGCCAACGTCAGTTGTCATAAGGTCGATCTGCACTGGCCGGAAAATTTACCCGCACTGCTTCGCGACATTGATACCGTTTACTATCTGGTACACGGCATGGGCGAAGGCGGCGATTTTATCGCCCATGAGCGTCAGGCGGCGCTCAACGTGCGCGACGCGCTGCGCCAGACGCCGGTTAAGCAACTTATTTTCCTCAGTTCATTGCAGGCGCCGGCGCATGAGCAATCCGATCACCTGCGCGCCCGCCAGCTTACGGCTGACACGCTGCGCGACGCAGGCGTGCCGGTGACGGAATTACGCGCCGGGATCATCGTCGGCGCAGGCTCCGCCGCCTTCGAAGTCATGCGTGACATGGTTTACAACCTGCCAATACTCACACCGCCGCGCTGGGTGCGTTCGCGCACCACGCCCATCGCCCTGGAAAATTTACTCTACTACCTGGTCGGCTTACTGGAGCACCCTGCGCGCGAGCATCGTATTCTGGAAGCCGCCGGGCCGCAGGTATTAAGCTATCAGCAGCAGTTTGAACGTTTTATGGCCGTCAGCGGTAAACGGCGTCCGCTGATCCCGGTTCCTTTTCCGACCCGCTGGATTTCGGTCTGGTTTTTAAACGTCATTACCTCTGTGCCGCCGACTACCGCAAAAGCCTTAATCCAGGGGTTAAGGCACGATTTGCTGGCCGATGACGCCGCGTTAAAAAAGTTGATCCCCCAAACGCTTATCACCTTTGATGACGCCGTTCGCCGCACGCTAAAAGAAGAAGAAAAACTGGTGAACTCCAGCGACTGGGGCTACGACGCGCTGGCCTTCGCCCGCTGGCGTCCCGAATACGGCTATTTTCCAAAGCAGGCGGGCTTTACCGCGCAGACCCCGGCCAGCCTATCGGCGCTCTGGCAGGTCGTAAATCGGCTGGGTGGCAAAGAGGGCTATTTTTTCGGCAATATTTTGTGGCAGACGCGCGCCGCGATGGATCGTCTGGTGGGGCATAAACTGGCGAAAGGCCGCCCGTCGCATACCTTGCTCAAGCCTGGCGATACGGTAGATAGCTGGAAAGTGATCATTGTCGAACCAGAAAAACAGCTCACGCTCTTGTTTGGCATGAAAGCGCCGGGTCTGGGGCGGCTTAGCTTCACGCTGCACGATAAAGGCCGCTACCGCGAAATTGACGTGCGCGCCTGGTGGCATCCACACGGAATGCCGGGCCTGATTTACTGGCTACTGATGATCCCGGCGCACCTGTTTATTTTCCGGGGAATGGCAAGGCGTATTGCCCGACTTGCAGAACAAATCACAGAAAAATGAGAAAAAGTTGCTGTATTCTTTCGTGTTTCCCATTGCATACCGACGTAATTCACGGAAGAATGCGCACGACGGTTTATTAAACACAGTGGATTGATATGAAGGTACTGGTTACCGGCGCCACCAGCGGCTTAGGTCGAAACGCGGTTGAATTTTTGCGCAATAAAGGCATCAGCGTCAGAGCGACGGGTCGCAATGAAGCGATGGGCAAGCTGCTTGAAAAAATGGGCGCGGAGTTCGTCCATGCGGATTTAACCGAACTGGTCTCCTCGCAGGCTAAAGTGATGCTCGCCGGGATCGACACGTTGTGGCACTGCTCCAGCTTTACCTCGCCCTGGGGAACCCAACAAGCTTTCGATCTGGCGAATGTTCGCGCCACCCGCCGCCTGGGAGAATGGGCGGTCGCCTGGGGCGTGCGCAATTTTATTCATATCTCCTCTCCCTCACTCTATTTTGATTACCACCATCACCGTGATATCAAAGAAGATTTCCGTCCGCATCGGTTTGCCAATGAGTTCGCCCGCAGTAAAGCCGCCGGTGAAGAGGTGATTAATCTGCTGGCGCAGGCTAATCCGCAAACACGTTTTACGGTGTTGCGTCCGCAAAGCCTGTTTGGCCCGCACGATAAAGTATTTATCCCACGTCTGGCGCATATGATGCACCATTACGGTAGCGTCTTATTACCGCACGGGGGCAGCGCGCTGGTCGATATGACCTACTATGAAAATGCGATCCACGCCATGTGGCTGGCCAGCCAGCCGGGCTGCGATCATCTGCCTTCTGGCCGCGCTTATAACATCACTAACGGCGAAAACCGCACCTTACGCAGCATCGTACAAAAGTTAATAGATGAACTGACTATCGACTGCCGCATTCGCTCTGTGCCTTACCCGATGCTGGATATGATCGCCCGCAGTATGGAGCGCTTCGGCAAAAAATCCGCCAAAGAGCCCCCGCTAACGCATTACGGCGTGTCAAAACTGAATTTTGATTTTACGCTCGATACGACTCGCGCGCAGGAAGAGCTGGGCTACCAGCCCATCGTCACGCTGGACGAAGGCATTGAACGCACCGCCGCCTGGCTACGCGATCACGGAAATTTACCGCGTTAATCCTGGCCGTACTTCTCCAGTAATGCTTCGGCAATCGCCTGCGTTTCGGCATCTGCGATACCGTTCCATTGCGCCGGACGGAAGTGCATCTGGAACGCCATAATCACCCGCTGCTGCTCGCGTGCCGTCATATCGGCTTTGACTTCATAACCATAGCGCGAGAGTAACGCAAGCACCGTTGCGGTATCGACTGGCGTATACGGCGCGCGTCCAGCCAGATAAAACGCCACACGCTGGGCGTCAGGCCAGGCGCCAATCCCCTGCGCCGCCAGCTCGCGCCACGGGAAGCGCGGGCCGGGATCGTCTTTACGCTGCGGCGCGATATCCGCATGGGCCACCACATTCTGCGGTTTGATGTCATAGCGCGCGATAATGTCCTTCGCTAACGGAATCAATGCCTGAATTTGCGCGGATTCAAACGGCGCGAAAGATTTCACCCCGCCGGACATTCGCCAGCCGCGATTTTCCAGCTCAATGCCAATAGACGTATCATTGAGACGCGTGGCGCCTCGCCAGAAACTGACGCCCGCATGCCAGGCCTGATCCTGTTCCGGCACCAGTTGCCAGATGCGCGGTTTACCGCCATATAATGGCGGGGTTGCGGGAATCAGGTAATGCGAACTGACGTTGCGACCCGTTAACGTCGCCAGCGAAACGTCAAAGTTTTCCGCCGTATAGTGAATCACCAGGACTTTAATGCGCGGATAGGCCGCCTGCGCCCGATGTCGGGTATCAAGCTGATATCCCTCTTTATCGATAATTCCTTTTTCGCTCGCGCAGCCTGTTAACAGCAACGCGAGACCCACCAGCCACAGTAGCGCTCTCATCGGCGCGTTTTCACCGCCGTTCCGCTGACGCTGACCATCAGCATACTGCCATCCTTACCGACAGTTTCGTAATCAATATCGATGCCTACCACCGCATCGGCGCCCAACGCTTTAGCCTGCTCGCCAAGTTCCTGAAAAGCGATTTCACGCGCTTTACGCAGCTCTTTCTCATACGCGCCGGAACGTCCGCCGACGATATCCCGAATGCCGGCGAAAAAATCGCGGAAAATATTGGCACCTAAAATGGCTTCGCCCGTTACCACACCGCAATACTCCACGATGCTTTGTCCTTCCAGCGTTGGGGTTGTTGAAAACTGCATAGTGAATCTCCCAGGTTAGCTAAGCACACGATCTCAAACGCATTATCAAGCTGATACGCTATCATTGAAAGGATATAATTGATTATCGTAGATCGGTTTTTGCTCGATCGCCTATAAGGAAATCATCATGCGCTATTCTAAACTCTCTTTGCTCATCCCGTGCGCGCTTCTGCTTAGCGCCTGTACGACCGTCACTCCCGCCTACAAAGATAATGGTCCGCGTATCGGCGCGTGTGTGGAAGGCGGCCCGGACAGCGTGGCTCAACAATTTTACGACTACCGTATTCAACACCACAGCAATGATATCGCCGCGCTTCGCCCCTACTTGAGTGATAACCTGGCGAAATTGTTGACCGACGCCAGCCGCGATACGGAGCACCGTCAGTTGATGAGCGGCGATCTGTTCTCCAGCCGCGCTACGCTGCCGGATAGCGCCAACGTCGCCAGCGCATCAACCATCCCGAACCGAGATGCGCGCAACATTCCTCTGCGGGTAGCGTTAAAACAGGGCGATCAAAGCTGGCAGGATGAAGTGCTTATGATTCACGAAGGCTCATGCTGGGTGATTGACGACGTTCGCTATCTGGGCGGAGATGTCCATGCCCCTGCCGGTACGCTGCGCCAGTCGATAGAAAACCGTTAACAGACAGTATTCCCCGCTTTTGCACCCATAACCCCGTAAATTGTCTGGCATTCTGCCCGGGATGCCGACAATTCTTCTTACCTACTATTCCTCCTGCTATTTTGTGCTATGTTTAGGGAAGAATGTGGGATATATTTAACTTTTAACGCATAAATATTGCATAACTATTCTGCGAAAGGTACTATCTGCGGCTTCAATAGCTATCAGACTGCCTGTATACGAGTGTCAATGAGTATTCAATTAAACGGCATTAATTGCTTTTACGGCGCGCATCAGGCGCTGTTCGATATCACGCTGGATTGCCCCGAAGGCGAAACGCTGGTGTTGCTTGGCCCAAGCGGGGCGGGTAAAAGTTCGCTGCTGCGTGTACTCAATCTGCTTGAGATGCCGCGCTCCGGCACTCTGACTATCGCCGGGAACCATTTTGACTTTACGAAAACGCCGTCCGATAAGGCGATTCGTGAGCTACGTCAAAATGTCGGAATGGTCTTTCAGCAATATAATCTTTGGCCACATCTCACCGTTGTGCAGAATCTGATTGAAGCGCCCTGCCGCGTACTGGGTCTGACAAAAGATCAGGCGCTGGCGCGCGCAGAAAAGCTGCTGGAGCGTTTACGTCTGAAGCCATATAGCGATCGTTATCCGTTGCACCTTTCCGGCGGTCAGCAGCAGCGCGTCGCGATTGCCCGCGCGCTGATGATGGAGCCGCAGGTGCTGCTGTTTGATGAACCGACCGCCGCGCTGGACCCGGAAATTACCGCTCAAATCGTCAGTATTATTCATGAGCTGGCGGAAACGAACATTACTCAGGTGATCGTTACGCATGAAGTCGAAGTGGCGCGTAAGACCGCCAGTCGTGTGATTTATATGGAAAATGGTCACATCGTCGAGCACGGTGATGCGGGTTGCTTTGCCCACCCTCAGACCGAAGCGTTCAAAAACTATCTCTCTCACTAAGATTCGGGACAATGACAATGAAAAAAGTTCTGATTGCCGCGCTAATTGCAGGCTTTAGCCTTTCCGCTACAGCAGCCCAGACCATTCGTTTTGCGACCGAAGCGTCCTATCCGCCGTTCGAATCGATGGATGCTAATAACAAGATTGTCGGCTTTGACGTCGACCTGGCCAACGCACTATGTAAAGAGATCGACGCCTCCTGTACCTTTACCAATCAGGCGTTCGACAGCCTGATCCCCAGCCTGAAATTCCGCCGCTTCGACGCTGTAATGGCGGGAATGGATATCACGCCGGAACGTGAAAAGCAGGTGCTGTTTACCACGCCATATTACGACAACTCCGCGCTGTTTGTGGGTCAGCAGGGCAAATACACCAGCGTTGATCAACTGAAAGGTAAGAAAGTCGGCGTACAGAACGGTACGACGCACCAGAAATTCATCATGGATAAGCATCCGGAAATCACCACCGTACCGTATGACAGCTATCAGAACGCGAAGCTGGATCTACAAAATGGCCGTATCGACGCTGTTTTCGGCGACACGGCGGTCGTGACCGAATGGCTGAAAGCCAATCCTAAGCTGGCGCCGGTCGGCGATAAAGTCACCGATAAAGATTATTTCGGCACCGGCCTGGGTATCGCGGTACGTCAGGGCAACACCGAGCTGCAGCAGAAATTCAATACTGCGCTGGAAAAAGTGAAGAAAGATGGGACTTACGAGACCATCTATAACAAATGGTTCCAGAAGTAATCTTTGATGAACGAATTTTTTCCTTTAGCAAGCGCCGCCGGGATGACCGTCGGCCTTGCCGTCTGCGCGCTGATCATTGGCCTCGCGTTAGCCATGTTCTTTGCCGTCTGGGAGTCCGTAAAATGGCGCCCGATTGCCTGGATAGGCTCCGCGCTGGTCACTATTTTGCGCGGCCTGCCGGAAATTCTGGTGGTGCTGTTTATCTATTTCGGCTCCTCGCAACTCCTGCTTACGCTGTCTGACGGGTTTACCCTCCATCTCGGCTTTACGCAGATCCCGGTGCAAATGGAGATTGAGAACTTTGACGTCAGTCCGTTCCTGTGCGGCGTGATTGCGTTGTCCCTGCTGTATGCGGCCTATGCGTCGCAGACGCTACGCGGCGCGCTGAAAGCCGTTCCGTCTGGTCAGTGGGAGTCGGGTCAGGCACTGGGATTATCAAAGACGGCGATTTTTTTCCGTCTGGTGATGCCGCAGATGTGGCGTCACGCCCTGCCAGGGCTGGGTAATCAGTGGCTGGTGTTGCTAAAAGATACGGCTCTGGTCAGCCTTATCAGCGTTAACGATCTGATGTTACAGACCAAAAGTATTGCCACACGCACCCAGGAACCGTTTAACTGGTACATTATTGCGGCGGCTATTTACCTGGTCATTACGCTGATCAGTCAGTACATTCTCAAACGCATAGACCTGCGCGCGACACGTTTTGAGCGGAGGCCGGACTAATGCTTGAGTACTTACCTGAACTGCTAAAAGGGCTACATACCAGCCTGACGCTGACCGTGGCTTCTATTGCCGTCGCTTTGGTGCTGGCGTTAGTTTTTACCATTATCCTGACACTAAAAACGCCGTTCGTGGTGTGGCTGGTGCGCGGCTATATCACGTTGTTTACCGGTACGCCGTTGTTGGTGCAAATTTTCCTGATCTACTACGGACCCGGTCAATTCCCGACACTGCAAGAGTATCCGCTACTCTGGCATCTACTGTCTGAACCGTGGCTGTGCGCACTGATCGCGTTGTCGCTAAACAGCGCCGCTTACACCACGCAGCTATTTTATGGCGCGATTCGCGCGATTCCGGAAGGTCAGTGGCAGTCCTGCGGCGCGCTGGGGATGAGTAAGAAAGATACGCTGGCGATTTTGTTGCCCTATGCGTTTAAACGCGCCCTCTCCTCCTATTCTAATGAGGTGGTACTGGTCTTCAAAAGTACCTCGCTGGCCTATACCATCACCTTGATGGAAGTCATGGGGTACAGTCAGTTGCTCTATGGTCGTACCTACGATGTGATGGTATTTGGCGCGGCAGGCGTAATTTATCTGGTCGTCAACGGTCTATTGACGCTGATGATGCGTTTGATTGAGCGTAAAGCCCTGGCGTTTGAGCGGCGCAATTAACCAGGCAGGATAAGGCATTCTCGCCGCCGTTCGACAATGGTCAGATGGCGCTGCGCTTATCAAGCCTACGATGCATAATATTGAATAAATCCGACGGACAAGTGGTTAACTTGTCCGTCTTTTTTTATCCATTTTAAAATATTTAATCATTTTTATTGCATACAAATTCAATTAATGGCATTGTAAATCTATGCCGCAGACACGGCGCATAATCATAAGATTACGGGAGTGACATCATGAAAAAGTTAGTTCTGGCCGCATTACTCGCCTCTTTCGCCACTGGCAGCATCGCCGCTGAAAAAATCAATTTCGGGGTTTCCGCCACCTATCCCCCGTTTGAATCCCTGGATGCGAGTAATAAAATTGTGGGCTTCGATATCGATCTGGCAACCGCATTATGCAAGCAAATGCAGGCAGAATGTACTTTTACCAATCATGCTTTCGATAGTCTTATCCCGGCGCTGAAATTCAGAAAATATGATGCCGTCATTTCCGGAATGGACATTACCCCGGAGCGCAGTAAACAGGTCGCCTTTAGCAATCCCTATTATGCGAACTCCGCGCTGGTGATTGCCAAAAAAGACACCTATAAGACCTTTACCGATCTAAAAGGTAAGCGTATCGGTATGGAAAATGGCACCACGCATCAAAAATATCTCCAGGATAAACATCCGGAGGTCAAAACCGTGGCCTACGACAGCTACCAGAATGCGATTATCGACCTGAAAAATGGCCGTATTGACGGCGTCTTTGGCGATACCGCAGTGGTCAATGAGTGGCTGAAAACGAATCCGCAACTGGGTCCGGCAACAGAGAAAGTGACCGATCCGCAATACTTCGGTACCGGACTTGGCATCGCGGTGCGCCCGGACAATAAGGCGTTGCTGGAAAAACTGAATAATGCGCTGGCCGCCATTAAAGCGGACGGCACTTATCAGAAAATCAGCGATCAGTGGTTCCCGCAGTAAGACATATGTGATTAGCCCACCGTGTTGCGAAATGGCAGTATAAATACCTTATTCAGCCCACGGGCCGCCATCGGAAACTATCCTGGCCTGATAAGCGCAGCGCCATTGAGCATTCTACAGTTTGTCATCAGTCTCAAACGCCTGCATCAACAGGCGATTCGGACTAATACTTGCCGGGTGACGCTGACGCGTACCCGGCTTACAACATTGTTACGTTTTAGATAACATCCAGACCCAGACGGCGATACTGCTCCGCCGGAGCATCATTTTCTTTCATCAAACGGATAAGTAAGTTGATCATCCTTGCTTCGATGGCCTCATCATGAATAGGATGCAGCTGCTGCGGATCATCTCTGAGATCAAACAAGAGATGACCAAAGCTATTCACACCTTTATATTTTTCCCTGGCCGGAATACGTAATACCTGAAGCCCTTTAGTAAAGTTAAACGGAGGTGCCAGAGATAATTTTCCCAGTTCATCCACGTCATAACGCGCATTCATCTTGATCGGCATTAACGTGTAGTTCGCAATGTCATGCTCACGCCCCGGCTGCGCGGCCCGCATATAAACATAGCGTCCGTCGGTAACATTAACATGTCCGCTAAACACGCCAAACAGCGCGCCTTCCCTGACGGGTTCATCGCTGGCAATGACTTTCGCCAGCGGTTGGCCCTGCATATCTGCGGGAATAGGTTGCTGAAAATAATCCAGTAGCGTTGGCGCCCAGTCAATCATCTGCACCAGCGACTGCCGTCGCGCTCCGCTTACCGCGCTGCGCGGGTCCCAGATAAACAGCGGGTTATTCGCCACCTCGTTATAATAGGGCATTTGATTTTTAGCCCACCAACCGTGCTCCCCCAGCAAGAAGCCGTGATCGGTACCGACAATCAGCATCGTATCGCGCCAGAGATCGTGTTCATCCATCAGATCAAGGATACGTCCCAGATTGCGGTCGCACATGGAAACCAGGGCCCGATAACGACAGCGAATATGCGCTATCGCCTCCTCACTTTCACTGACTTTGCCGCGCGGCCAGTCATAATGCGGGCCTTGCCACTCATCGTCATAGAGCGATAAATATTCCTCGGTGGTATAAAACGGCTCATGCGGATCAAACGTCTCAACCTGCAATAACCAGTTATCTTCGGCATGATTTTTATGGATAAAATCGCACCCGGCGTCAAAAACTTTCGTCTGGGGAAAATCGGCTTCCTGCTGGATGTATTCGCGGTTCGCCCAGTCATGACGCCATAGCCCGGAAACGCCGCCTCCGGTTTGTTTTTGTGGAACGCGCAGTACTTCCGGAATGGGCGGCTCGCCAACGCTCGCCTTCCAGTGATCGCCCTCCTGACCGCGTACTACGTCCCAGGAGCTATAGCGGTTATGGTAGTTACCGCCGCCGTCTTCCCAGTAATGCAGGTGATCGCTGATAAGATGGGTGTAGATCCCCGTTTTTTTCAATAATTCCGGCATGGAATCATCAAAGGGTTCCAGCGGCCCCCACTCACGATGCAGGAAATTATAGCGCCCGGTGTGCAGTTCCCGACGGGCTGGCATACAGGGCATACTGCCGACATAACTATTGTCAAAGGTGGCGGCATGTGCCGCCAGGCGTTGAAAGTTAGGCGCTTTCGTTAGCAAATCACCATAGGGCGGCAAATAGTTTTTATTCAGACTGTCAAACAGCAGAATAATCGCTTTCATGACTCACCCTCATTTGTTGAGCAGGTGCGGAAAATTTTTCTCTACCACATCGTAAATCTGTTTGCCTATTGATTCGCCATCCATGATATTTTCAATGGGAATGAGATATTGTCCGTGTTTAGGATCGAGGCTAACAACATCAAGCAATTTTTTCGAAATCGCATAAATATCTGCCCAGTCGGTAAATCCACCGACCTCTCCCGCTGCCGTATGCTCCATATCAAAAGAGAAGTCATATTTTGCTAACGCTTTTTTAACAACAGTCTGTAACATTACGCTACTGCCTACGCCATAACCGCATACGAATAAAATATTTACAGAATCTTTCATAATAAAATCCTTTATATAAACCGAATCAATTAAATGGAATAAGGACCAAGATGGAACGTTGAAGCAATAAATTTCAGTAATTCACAAATTGCAGGCCACAGAGTCGCCCAGTCAAATATTCCCGTCCAGCCAACACCTTCTTTTGCCAGCCCGGTTAAAGGAATGGCCCATACCGTACCGAAAGTCTGAATAATCCCTAACAGGAAAGTACAAATAATAACGGAACGATATCCCCCCATTCGGTTGGCTAATACGCCGATGGGACCGCCGGAAAAGAAGAGCGGAACAAAACCAGGCAATACCATAATAGGGCTATGGATGAGCAGCAGAATGCCCATGGAAAAAATCGTGCCGAAGGTACAAAAGACGAATCCCAGCGTAGCCGCGTTCGGCGAAAAAGGTAATAAAGCAGCAACATCCACAGCCGGTATAGCGTTAGGAATAAAGCGATCCTGCCATCCTTTAAACGAACCGTTAATTTCGCCTACCATCATCCGCACGCCCTGCAGCAAAATGACCATATACATAGAGAATTGCAGGCCCAGATTGATGATATAGATATACCAGGGTTTGCCTTTCGCCATTAACTGTACGTTATCGATCCCTGTCGCCAATAGAAAACCGCCAACGAAGAGCGTCATCACAATGGCGATTGCCGTCACGTTGTGGTTAAAAATGGCTAACCAACCGGGAAGTTTCAGGTTTTCGGCGTCATGCTTTTCCGGATCGCCGAATTTATGCGCGAATTTCGAGAAAAACCACAGTCCCAGCATCTGGTTATGCGCAATGGTAAAACCGGCGTTATTGGTCACTTTGGCAATGGGTTTAACAATAAGCGTAGTTGAAAACGCCCAAAAGACCCCGGTCAATACCCCGGCAATCACAATGGATTGTACCCAACCGAACCCCAGCCAGAAGACGATTAACCACAGTACCGCCTGTGAATGAGAGACCCCGGTATTACCGGTAAGAAATATACCTTTTGCGCCGGTATAACGGCCAAATAAAACTAATAACAGGTTAGTAAAAAACGCCAGTACAAAAACGTATCCTACATAGCCGAAATTATCGCCCAGCGCTATTTGCGTCGCGGCTTTCATGGCGTATGAATCCATTAAGTATCCATGCACGCCATAAGCTTTGCTGACTGCCTCTGCAACCGGTTTAAAAGTGGCTGAAAATTGAAAGCCGCCAAATAACACCATCATCAAACCGACCATCGCGCTGATCATACCGGTGATAATTTTTATAGGCGTCTTTTTATCCAGCGCATAGCCAACACCGACTAATATCCCAATTAATATTGCCGGTTCAGTTAAAAACGTTTGAATAACATCTATAAATTTGGCAAACATCGTCTGAACGCCCTCCATAAGCGTGCCTATTCGTTGTCATGATTGACCCCTTTACTGACGTTACGTATTGCTTCGCTGATGCTATTGAAAGTTACCCGATAAACCACCTTGTCTAATTTTGCCTTACACGCACTGTAATAATCAAAATTAGTCATTAAAAGATTTAAAGTGATTATTTGTGATTTGATTTGCAAAAATAGGGTAATATATAACCACGATCGATCGGAGTTTTTTATCGATCGATCATGGTTATTATTATTTATGGATAATTAGATAGTTAATATAGATATTTTGTATGTCTGGCTTTTGGCGCTACAGCCTGCAAAGCAGTGTTAACACTTCATAATGCGCGGTATGCGGGAACATATCGAAAAGCTGAACACGTTGAATACGGTAGTTCGGCAGATGACGAATATCCTGCGCCATCGTCTGCGCGTTACAGCTTGAATAAATAATAAAACGCGGCGCCATTTGTGCAAGGTAATCGCACAACGGCTTGCCAATGCCGCGGCGGGGAGGATTCACCAACACCAGGTCGGGCGTTTCACCTTGTGCGGTGGCGAATTGGGTGGAATCCAACGCCTGGAAATGAAGGCGGGTCAATCCCAGCTCGGCAGCGGATTGCTTCGCGCAGGCAATCGCCTCCGGCGCGATCTCAATACCGGTTAATTGCATCTGCGGCGTCGCGCAGTGCAGGCCGAATCCGCCCACTCCGCAAAAAAGATCCCACATATGGCGTACCGGCAGTTGCCCTACCCAGTCGCGCGCCGTCGCATATAATCGGCTGGCGACCGTAGGGTTGGTCTGAAAGAAACTTTGCGGACGAATCCACAGCGGCACATCGTTAAAACGTTCCGCCAGCGCCTGCTGATCCGTCAGGTAGATTTCCGTCTCCCCTTCCATAATCGCCATATGTACCGGCTGGATATTTGCGGTGATCACTCTGAGCTGCGGCAGTTGCGCGCGCAGCCACGGTAACGCCGCGCGCAGTTGCGTAAGTTTGGTTTCTGAACGCAACACGAAGCGTAGCATCATGCCGCCATCGAACTGACTTTCCGTCAGCAACAGGTATTTCAGTTCGCCGCGTTTTCGCGCCACGTTATAAGGCGTGAGTCCGGCCCGGGCAATAAAAGGTTTTAGCGCGCTGAATACGGGGGCAAAGGAGGCGGGATACAGCGGGCAGCCGCAAAGATCGACCGGCGTACCGTCGCGATGCAGCATCCCGAAGAGCGGTTTTTCTACACTACCGCTCACGACCATTTTCGCTTTGTTGCGGAAATGCTGTTCCGGGCCGCCAATCGGCGCGCACCACTGTTCAACAGGCAGCCCAGCGAGCAAACGATGTAAATCGGCTGTTTTTGCGGAAAGTTGTTCGTTAACCGACTGCGTAATCCATTGACAGGAACGGCAGCGACCCGCGTCATAGAGTGCGCACTGCATACCAAAAAACCTTCATATTATCCGGGGCGACGATTATACACATTATTGCAGCCGGAAGAACCGACGGCTGGGAGCGGGAATAAACAGCAGAAACAGAATTAAAAGATCGGGGAGTTTTTGCATGACCAGGGAATGCAGGATATCACGCTTCGATTCTCCCGCGATGCTAAACAACTCCGGATACCCGTAGCCTAACGACGCCGCCCACAGATATCCGCTCACAATAATTTGTGTCGCCAGGTACACCCAGCGCGCCCAGCTACGGCCTTTCACCAGCGAAAACGCACAATAAATTTCAACAAAGACCAGCACTAAGCTGGCCAGAAAGACAAGGGTTAAGCTCCACGTCTGCACGCTGCGATGAATAAACTCGCCCATCCCGCGTATGCCGAGGGTATTCATAATCATCAGCACATCGAGACCGCGAATCAAAATAATCGCCATAGCCGCAACCTGCACCAGCGTAGGCACATTTAAACGGGCATGTGATGAGGTTGATTGCTTTATAAATCCCAATGAATGTCTTCCCTGAAAATGATGCCGCGACCCGCGCGGCAACGCATTGCCATAGTGGAAGATTTTAGTGGCTTCAGCCGCGTCTTGCACGCTGGATATCGCGAATCCGCTGTTTTTCCGCTCGCGCCATCAGGTACCAGGCAATAAATCCGACGATTCCTACCACGCCGAGGATTAACGTCGCCAGCGCGTTGATTTCCGGGTTCACGCCCATGCGCACGCTGGAGAAAACCAGCATCGGTAGCGTGGTGGCGCCGGGACCGGAAACGAAGCTGGCAATCACCAGATCGTCAAGGGAAAGCGTAAAGGCCAACAGCCAGCCCGAGATCACCGCGGGCATGATCATCGGTAACGTAATGACAAAAAAGACCTTCAACGGCGCCGCGCCAAGATCCATCGCCGCCTCTTCAATCGAACGATCCAGTTCGCGTAATCGCGAAGCGATCACCACTGCCACGTAGGCGGTACAGAACGTGACGTGCGCCAACCAGATGGTCAGCATCCCGCGATCGGAGGGCCAGCCGATAGCATGACCGAGCGCGACAAACAGCAACAGCAGCGACAGCCCGGTAATCACATCCGGCATCACCAGCGGCGCGGTGATCATAAACGCAAAGCCGTTTGCGCCGCGAAATCGTCCAAATCGCACCATCACCACCGCGGCGATAGTACCGAGCACCACCGCCATCGTCGCCGCGCAGGCGGCAATTGTCAGGCTTAGTCCCACTGCGCTCATCATGGCGGTATCCCGAAAGAGCTCGCCATACCAGCGCGTCGACCATCCCGCCCACACCGTCACCAGCTTCGAACTGTTAAACGAGTAAATCACCAACATTAACATCGGCGCATAGAGAAAAGTAAACCCCAGCACCAGAATCAGAATGCGCCAGGGCGAGCGAACGACCGGTAAGTTATTCATCCGTGCTCCCCCACACTTTTTTGCTGATGTTTATGGAACCACATGATCGGGACTATCAGCAGCAGCAACATAATAATGGCGACCGCAGAAGCCACCGGCCAGTCGCGGTTATTGAAAAACTCCTGCCACAGGACGCGACCAATCATGATACTGTCCGGCCCGCCAAGCAGTTCCGGGATCACGAACTCGCCCACCGCCGGGATAAAAACCAGCATCGAGCCGGCGATGATTCCGCCTTTGGTGAGCGGGACAATGATGCTAAAAAATGTTTTCAGCGGTCGGGCGCCGAGATCCAGCGACGCTTCCACCAGCGAATAATCAATGCGCGTCAATGCGGTATAAATGGGCAGTACCATAAACGGCAGATAAGCATAAACAATGCCGATATAGACGGCCAGGTTAGTGTGCAGGATCGTCAGCGGCTGATCGATAACCCCGAGCCACAACAACACATTGTTCAGCACGCCGTTGTTTTTCAAAATGCCCATCCAGGCATAGACGCGTATTAAAAAAGACGTCCACGAGGGCAGGATCACCAACAGCAGCAGGATATTGCGCGTGGAGGGCTTGCTATGCGCCACCGCCCACGCCAGCGGGTAGCCCAGCAGCAGGCAGCAGATCGTGGAAATACCGGCAATTTGTAACGATTGCAGATAGGCTTCGAAATAGAGCGGATCGTCGGTCAGTTGCAAAAAATTGCCGAGGTTGAGCGTAATCGACAACTGACCGTCAGCCCATTCCAGCAGATCGGTATACGGCGGGATCGCCCGCGCCATTTCCGCCAGACTTATCTTAAAGACGATAAGAAACGGCAGTAAAAACAGCAGAATGAGCCAGATATAAGGCAAAGCAATAACCAGCTTACGCCCATGTTTCATTTGCATTCGCGCCAACCATAGCGCCGCGCCGCCAGGTTTACTGATGCGTGCCGGAGGTTCAAGTGTGCTCATGTTTACCCCTTATACCGTCAGGACCACGCAGCTATCCGCTTCCCAGCACAAACGCACTTCATCGCCCCAGGTCGGTAACCCTTTCCGGTAACGGTGCGCATTCTGCAGTTGAGCGCTGATCATCTGCCCGCTTTTTAGCCGCACATGATAAATAGACAGATCGCCGAGATACGCAATATGCGCCACTTCGCCGACGGCGAAATTATAGCCATCGGCAGGCGGCGACTCACACAGCATGATTTTTTCCGGACGTAGCGCCACATATACCGGCACATTATCAACGACAGAGGCATCTGCATCGACTTTTAACGGATGAACCAAACCGGGCGCGTCAATGACCAGACCGTCCTCTTCACGCGCTTTCAGTAAGCCCTCAAAAACATTTACCGATCCGATAAATTCGGCGCTGTAGCGGGTCGTCGGATGCTCGTAAATCTCCTCCGGTTCGCCAATTTGCACAAATTTTCCACGGTTCATGATGGCAATGCGCCCCGCCATCGTCATCGCTTCTTCCTGATCGTGCGTCACCATGACGCAGGTCACGCCGACGCGCTCAAGGATATCCACCACTTCAAGCTGCATCCGGTCGCGTAATTTTTTATCCAGCGCGCCCATCGGTTCATCCAACAAGAGCAGCTTAGGACGTTTCGCCAGGCTGCGCGCCAGGGCCACGCGCTGACGCTGACCGCCGGAAAGCTGATGCGGCTTACGTTTTGCAAACTCCTGCATGTGCACCAGACCCAGCATCTCATTGACGCGGCTGGTAATCTCCGCCTTCGGCAGTTTGTCCTGCTTCAGACCAAAAGCGATGTTCTGCTCTACCGTCATATGCGGAAACAACGCATAGGACTGAAACATCATATTAATCGGACGCTGATACGGCGGAACATGCGCCAGATCGACGCCGTCGAGCATAATTTGCCCGCTGCTCGGCGGTTCAAAACCTGCCAGCATCCGTAGCAGAGTCGATTTTCCACAACCTGACGCGCCCAGCAGGGCAAAAATCTCGCCTTTATAGATAGTCAGACTGACATCATCGACAGCATGTTGCCCGTCGAATGACTTCGTCAGGTTGCGAATTTCCAGAAGCGGCGTCAGCGCTTTACGGGTTTTCACCTGCGGGCGGTGGGGGACATCATTCACAAGGCGCTCTCCGGCATAACACAATCAAACGATACAAACGGTGGAATGCCCGATAGCGCACGCTTATCAGGCCATACCGTTAATCAATTACTTACCGCTTTTCACCTTCGTCCATGCGCGGGTGCGGACGCGATCAATCTTCGGCTCCTGCACTTTCAGGGTAAACAACTTGGCCCGCACATCCGCTGGCGGATAAATTCCCGGGTTATCGCGCACCTGCTGGCTGACCAGCGCCGTCGCCTCTTTATTCGCATTGGCGTAGAAAACGTGATCGGAAATATGGGCAATCACATCAGGGCGCAGCAGATAATTAAGGAACTGGTAGGCCTCGTCTTTATTTTTGGCGTCAGCCGGCATGGCAAACACATCAAAAAACGCCATTGCCCCCTCTTTGGGGATCGAGAAAGAGATATTGACGCCATTTTTCGCCTCTTTCGCCCGGTTAGCGGCCTGCCAGACATCGCCCGCCCAGCCGATGGCTACACAGGTATCGCCATTAGCCAGATCGTTAATGTATTGCGAGGAGTGGAAATAGCGAATGTTTGGCCGTAGCTTCAACAACAGATCGGTTGCCGGGCCGGTGTAGTCATCCGCTTTGCTGCTATTCGGATCTTTACCCAGATAGTTCAGCACGGTGGCAAAAATTTCTTCAGGCGCATCAAGGAAAGAGACACCGCAGCTTTTTAGCTTCTCCAGATTTTCCGGCTTGAGGACTAAATCCCAGCTATTCACTGGCGCATCATCCCCCAGCACCGCTTTCACTTTATCAACGTTATAGCCAATGCCCGTCGTGGCCCACATATAGGGCATGGCGTATTTGTTGTCAGGATCGTGCTTCGCTACCAGTTTCAGCAGTTCAGGATCGAGGTTTTTCCAGCCGGGAAGTTTGCTTTTATCCAGCGGCTGAAAAACGCCCGCGGTGAGCTGGCGCTCAAGAAAACTGGCCGATGGCACCACCAGATCGAACCCGGTGCTGCCTGCCATTAACTTGCCTTCCAGCACTTCGTTAGAGTCAAAGACATCATAGATAACGTTAATCCCGGTCTCTTTTTCAAAGTTCGCCACCGTGTCCGGCGCGATATAATCTGACCAGTTATAAATGTGCAGCGTTTTTTGTTCGGCAGCGAGCGTGCCGACAGAGACGACCATCAGAGCACCCGCAACCAGACCCGATAGCCATTTTTTCTTTAAGGCGGTCATCATCGCTTTCCTTCTGAAATCCGTTAACAAATGAACCCATTAGGCGTGGTTTAAAACATGCCTGAAATGTGCATACCTTTTCATTTGATACAAATGAAGAAGAGAGGTCGCCCTCCCTGCCATCAAGCTCGCTATAGAAGCTTCGCAAGAATAACTTTAGCTAAGGTTTGAGGCTATAGCCCAGATTAAAAAACGCCTTTTATCAATTTTTTATGCAGGTTTTGTCTATGTGATAAAGCGAAATGGTCAGAAAGGAGGTGAATAATTCTTTAAATAAAGGTTAATAGCAGCATAAAAAAGTGTAAACAGCAGCCGCGCTGGCAGCGACTGCCTGATTATCGGAAGGGATTAGTGAAGAAAATGGTCAACCGCGCTGGTTTTTTGCGCGTCTTCTTCCGCGTTAAACAGAAGCTGATGCGCCCCGGCCTCAAGGATCACCATAGAAATCTGCTCTTCACTTTGGCGAACAAACCATTCGAACTGTTCGTAGGTGACGCCTTGCATAACGGATAAAGACTGGCACACAACCAGTTTTGGTAGATTATCATCCTGCATATCGAGAAAGGCTTTTACCGTCAACGAACTGGCGTTGATAGCAGAGAGATCGGCCGCCAGCGGCAGCAACGCGGAAGGCCTGACCTCCGCCATCGCGGAAAAAAGAATGGTGTTGTCCACCAAATCGATTTTAGCATCGTAGACGCCGTCAAAATTCTGCATATGCGGCAAATGCAGCGCCTGGCAGGTATCACATTCGAAGAAATTCATGCCCAGGTCGTCGAGCCATTGACGCAACGTATCCAGAGTGGGAACGACCAGTGATATCATAATAATGTGCTACCTCTTACGATGACGATGAAAAAATTACTGGCACAGCTTACGCAAAAAGCGTGCTTCGTACTACGGCGGAATCCACGATTGCGATTAGCCGCCGATTTTAAGGCAAAATTCAGGCGTAGCGTGACGTTCTATCCACTGAATCATTCGCCCCGCGATATCCACGCCCGTAGTCTTTTCGATACCTTCCAGTCCCGGCGAGGCATTCACCTCCATCACCAGCGGCCCGCGCGCGGCGCGTAAAATATCGACACCCGCCACATCCAGCCCCAGCGTCTGTGCGGCTTTGATGGCGATATCCCGTTCACGGGGCGTGATCGTCGCGATGCTGGCCACCCCGCCACGATGAAGATTGGAGCGAAAATCACCGGCTTTCGCGCACCGCTCAATCGCCGCCACAACCTCATTGCCGACGACCAGACAACGAATATCGCATCCTTTAGCTTCGGCAATGTATTCCTGAACCAGGATATGGGCATTCAGCCCCCGAAACGCATCAATAACGCTTTCAGCAGCCTGACGCGTCTCCGCCAATACCACGCCGATCCCTTGCGTGCCTTCTACCAGCTTCACGACCAGCGGCGCCCCGCCAACCATCTTAATAAGATCGCTGGTATCATCCGGCGAATGGGCGATCCCGGTAATGGGGAGATCGATCCCCTGGCGCGCCAGAAGTTGTAGCGATCGCAGCTTATCGCGCGCGCGGGTAATAGCGACGGATTCATTCAGCGGATAGCTACCCAGTAGCTCAAACTGACGTAGCGCAGCGGTACCATAAAAGGTAATGGCCGAACCAATACGGGGAATAACGGCGTCAAAATGGGACAGACGACGCCCCTTGTAATGGATCGACGACGCTGCCGGATTAATATTCATATAGCAGGAAAGAGGATCGAGTATCTCGACCAGATGGCCGCGCCGCATCGCCGCTTCGCGCAGACGTTTGCAAGAATAGAGCGTTCCATCCCTGGACAATATGGCAATTTTCACCCTGCACCTCGCTGAAAACCCTGAAAAGCCCGCGTATCATACACTGGCCCGCAGGTTTTAGCGCGTCGCCCAGCCCTGTTTATGCAAATATTCAAGGATAAATGGGCGATTTTCTTTAATCAGGGTGCGACGGATATGATCGCTCCAGGTATCGCGTCGCGTATTACTGCCGCGGGTCAGATAATACTCAGCCAACTGCTCGTCATAGCGCGCCAGCAGCTTTTCATCAAGCGGTTGATACTGGTTCTCATGAACCACAAGCTCGGCAGGCAGGCGCGGTTTCAGATCCGGATTATCCGCAGGCCATCCCAAACACAGGCCAAAGAGCGGCAATACATGCTTCGGCAATTTTAATAGTTCGGTAACAGACTCGATATTGTTACGGATGCCGCCGATATACACGCCGCCTAACCCCAGTGATTCCGCCGCCGTCAGCGCGTTTTGCCCCATCATCGCCGTATCGACGACACCGAGCAGCAGTTGTTCGGCAAGCCCCAACTGCGCGTCAGGACAGATCTGCAAATGACGATTAAAATCGGCGCAAAATACCCAGAACTCAGCGGCCTGCGCCACATGCTTTTGCCCGCCCGTCAGGGGCACTAACGCCTCGCGCAGCGCCCTATCGGTAATACGGATAATAGAGCTGCACTGTAAAAAACTGGAACTGGACGTGCTGCGCGCGGCGGCAATAATGGCCTCTCGCTGCGCGTCAGTCACGGGTTCATCGGTGAAATGGCGAATAGAACGATGGCCACAAAGAAGTTCAATGGTCGGACTCATTATGCTTTTCTCTATCTGAACGGGAAGAAATGTCGGGTGGACGTTTCATCAACTGCGGCGCCAGTAACTGCGCAATACGCCACATCATCGCCACCGCGGCGGGGAGGATCAACACGACGCCGAGGAAAACCATCAATACGCCAGCCAGCGGCGTATTGAACGGCGCGGGCAGCGTAAGGTAATGATTAAGCGATAGCAGAGCAAGCGCCAGCAAAATCATACCGAGGTATTCCAGTATCAGTACGCTTTTGGGTAACACGCCAATCGTGCGCATATCAAGCCTCCCGGTTAACTGACGCACAGTGTAGAACGTTCTGGTCCGGCGTGCTTAACAGATATAGCCCTGGGTTATCAAAGGAACAGGCGTAACCTGCTTTTCATCTGCCGTAAATCGCGGCATGATAACACCTGTTCGCCGTCTGGCTTTATGTTCGAGGAGAGATATGTTTACTGTTATTTTTGGCCGCCCAGGGTGCCCTTATTGCGTGCGTGCAAAAGAGTTGGCGGAAAAACTGAGCAAAGAACGCGACGATTTTAACTACCGCTATATTGATATCCATGCTGAAGGCATTACTAAAGCGGATTTGGAAAAAACCGTAGGTAAACCTGTAGAAACCGTACCGCAGATTTTTGTCGATCAAAAACATATCGGCGGCTGTACGGATTTTGAAGCATGGGCAAAAGAAAATCTGAATCTTTTCGCCTGATTGCTCTGGCAACGCCCTCTACCGGAGGGCGCTATCGGCGTTTTTTTCGCCGGTGGCTAAACAGGCTGCTAATAAACAAATAACAGAGCGCGCCTAACGCACACCAGAATACGGCGCTAAATAACCACGCCAGTTCTTGCCAAAACGATCGGGTAGGCATAAATACCACGCGCATTAACACCAGGCAAAACGGCGCCGCCAGCATCGCCCCGATCAGCGGTCGGATCACCTCGCGCCGGTGAGAACAAAAACTGGCCACCGCGCCAGGCAACGTAAAAAATAACAGTCCAATCTCAGGATGCCCTGCCGCGCGAAAAGCGCCTTGTACATGCATAGTTAATGAAAGACACACCACAATAAAGAGTACAAAGCAGCAGACAACGCTTGCCCACCCGTGTTTATGTTTCAATCGTTCCTCCTGACACTCTCTATCGAACACGCTTTCCGCCGTGAGGCATCCAGTCAGATAAAGTCATGTGGCATTCCATGCCAAAAACACACCTGCACGATTCTTATAGCCGTTAGTACGCAATAAGATTAAACTAGCAGGATATATTGTTGTGTTGTTTTTATTTGGATGCTGTATGCAATACGATTGCACCCTTAATTCATGATAAAAACAGTAGCGTAAATTACCATTTCTTTCAACAGCTTACTCGTAAACAAGAAGTTAGTCTCCGTGAATATAAACGTCGCAGATTTGTTAAATGGGAATTACATCCTGTTATTATTTGTGGTCCTGGCTCTTGGCCTGTGTCTTGGCAAGTTACGTCTGGGTTCAGTCCAACTTGGTAATTCCATTGGCGTTTTAGTGGTCTCTCTATTATTAGGGCAGCAACACTTCAGTATTAACACCGACGCGCTAAATCTGGGATTTATGCTGTTTATTTTTTGTGTCGGCGTCGAGGCTGGCCCCAACTTTTTTTCGATTTTTTTTCGCGACGGTAAAAACTATCTGATGCTTGCCCTGGTCATGGTCGGTAGCGCTCTGCTAATCGCCTTAGGCCTTGGTAAGCTATTCGGCTGGGATATCGGCCTGACGGCCGGTATGCTGGCCGGCTCAATGACATCCACGCCCGTGCTGGTTGGCGCAGGCGATACCCTGCGACATTCCGGCATCGCCAGCACGCAACTCTCCTCCGCTCTTGATAATCTGAGCCTGGGCTATGCCCTGACCTATCTGATTGGCTTGGTCAGTCTGATCGTGGGCGCGCGCTACTTGCCTAAACTGCAGCATCAGGATTTGCAAACCAGCGCCCAGCAAATTGCTCGCGAGCGCGGTCTGGATACCGATGCTAATCGCAAGGTTTATTTGCCGGTTATCCGCGCCTATCGGGTTGGCCCGGAACTGGTGGCCTGGACTGACGGCAAAAACCTGCGCGAGCTGGGTATTTACCGCCAGACAGGCTGCTATATCGAACGTATTCGTCGTAACGGTATTCTGGCGAACCCGGATGGCGATGCGGTGCTACAAATGGGCGATGAGATTGCGCTGGTCGGCTATCCGGACGCGCACGCCAGGCTCGATCCCAGCTTCCGTAATGGTAAGGAAGTGTTTGATCGCGATCTGCTTGATATGCGCATCGTAACGGAAGAAATTGTGGTGAAAAACCACAATGCGGTCGGTCGCCGCCTCGCTCAGCTCAAGCTGACCGATCATGGCTGCTTCCTTAACCGCGTCATCCGCAGCCAGATCGAAATGCCTATCGACGATAACGTCGTGCTGAATAAAGGCGACGTGTTACAGGTGAGCGGCGACGCCAGACGCGTAAAAACCATCGCCGATCGCATTGGTTTTATTTCGATCCATAGCCAGGTGACGGACCTGCTCGCCTTCTGCGCTTTTTTTATCATCGGGTTAATGATCGGGATGATTACCTTCCAGTTCAGCAATTTTAGTTTCGGCATCGGCAACGCGGCCGGATTGCTGTTCGCCGGGATCATGCTCGGTTTCCTGCGCGCTAACCATCCTACCTTTGGTTATATTCCGCAGGGCGCGCTTAACATGGTGAAAGAATTCGGCTTGATGGTATTTATGGCAGGCGTTGGTTTAAGCGCCGGCAGCGGTATCAACAACGGTCTGGGCGCGGTCGGCGGACAAATGCTGATCGCCGGGCTTGTCGTCAGCCTGGTACCGGTGGTGATCTGCTTCTTGTTTGGCGCTTATGTGCTGCGCATGAACCGGGCGCTGCTGTTCGGCGCCATGATGGGCGCGCGTACCTGCGCCCCGGCGATGGAAATCATTAGCGATACGGCGCGCAGCAATATTCCAGCGCTGGGTTATGCGGGGACTTACGCCATCGCCAACGTCCTGCTAACGCTGGCGGGGACGCTTATTGTCATCATCTGGCCGGGGTTAGGATAAAACTGAAGTTTGCCTTTAAGTGAAAAAATTTTGCCAATAGGTCGAACTTTTCGTTAAAGCATCAGTCATACCTATTGCCACTGCTTTTCTTTGATGTCCCCATTTTGTGGAGCCCATCAACCCCGCCATTTCGGTTCAAGGTTGGTGGGTTTTTTGTTGCCTGACGCAGAGTGACACGACATTGACGCTCCGGCGATTCGCTTTACCATCTGTAAAATCGCTTCACGCGCCAGCGGCGTTCGATCCGTTACAAAATGCAGCGTCATCCCCTCGATAAACGCATCCAGCGCGCGGGCGGTCTGTGCGTCAAACCACTGCGCCAGCGTATTCTGGCTACGCTGCATCCAGTTTTGCATGACTATTTTTAACGCTGGCTTATCGCTGGCATAGGCATATAACTGATACATTAACGCCATATTATCCGGCGTCGTAACCTGCGAGCCGTAAATCATTTCCGTTATCGCCTGGCACGCCCCCTCCGCATCCGTCACCTGCGCAAAAAAGTCCTGGTATTGACGCGACATGTTCTCGGTGAAAAGTGTAAAAGCTTCACTCAATAACGCATCCATACCGGCAAAATAGTAGGTCATCGAGCCAAGCGGCACCTGAGCGATAGCGGCGATTTTCCGGTGCGTCACGGCATGAACGCCATAGGTCTTTACCGCTTCCAGTGTGGCCTGAATTATTTTTTCCCGTCGCTTAGGATCATTGGCGCGTCTTACGGCATTTTCTTTCATGATGAGTTCCACATCTCATTCAGGATGCAGGCGATAGTAGCCTGCCGCTTACGCTGAAAAAACAGACAGTAAAAACTGTCTGCACAACGAAGTATGACGACGATATGTACAAATGTACACAAGCTTGCTAATGTTTACCTCTCGCTTCTATTTTCTGGCCTGACGCTATGACCGTCCTCTCCTCACGTAACGCCTTAAAACGCCGTACCTGGGCGCTGTTTATGTTCTTCTTTTTACCCGGACTGCTGATGGCCTCCTGGGCAACCCGAACGCCTGCTATTCGGGATATTCTTTCCGTCTCTACCGCGGAAATGGGGGCGGTCTTATTTGGGCTTTCTATCGGTTCAATGAGCGGTATTCTTTGTTCCGCCTGGCTGGTGAAACGATTTGGCACCCGGAAGGTTATTCGCACGACGATGACCTGCGCAGTAACCGGGATGGTTATTCTTAGCGTCGCGCTGTGGTGCGCCTCGCCGCTGATTTTTGCCCTTGGATTAGCCGTTTTCGGCGCCAGTTTTGGCGCCGCCGAAGTGGCGATTAATGTCGAAGGCGCGGCGGTCGAACGCGAGCTGAATAAAACCGTTCTGCCGATGATGCATGGTTTTTACAGTTTCGGCACGCTGGCGGGCGCTGGTGTCGGCATGGCGTTAACCGCATTAAGCGTCCCGGCTAACATCCATATCATCCTCGCGGCTGCCGTGGCGATCGCGCCCATTTTTATCGCCATTCGGGCGATCCCTGACGGTACGGGTAAAAACGCATCGGAAGATGCTCACCTTCAGGAAAAAGGATTACCTTTTTATCGGGACATCCAGCTTTTGCTTATTGGTGTGGTGGTGCTGGCAATGGCATTCGCCGAAGGCTCTGCGAATGACTGGCTGCCGCTACTGATGGTAGACGGACACGGTTTTAGCCCAACCTCCGGCTCTCTGATCTACGCCGGTTTCACGCTTGGTATGACCGTTGGCCGCTTTACCGGCGGCTGGTTTATTGACCGCTATAGCCGGGTAACGGTTGTTCGCGCCAGCGCGTTGATGGGAGCGCTGGGCATTGGCCTGATTATTTTTGTCGATAGCGACTGGGTTGCCGGCGTCTCGGTCATTCTTTGGGGCTTGGGCGCTTCGCTCGGCTTCCCGCTGACCATTTCCGCCGCCAGCGATACCGGTCCCGACGCGCCGACGCGCGTGAGCGTTGTCGCCACGACCGGCTATCTGGCGTTTTTGGTCGGGCCGCCGCTGTTGGGCTATCTGGGAGAGCATTATGGATTACGCAGCGCCATGATGGTTGTGCTGGCGCTGGTTATTCTGGCGGCGCTGGTGGCGAAGGCCGTCGCCAAACCTGTATCGACTCCGCAACCGGTGATGGAGCATAACGCATGAGTATTAAATTAATCGCCGTCGACATGGACGGCACTTTTCTGAGCGATCAAAAAACCTATAACCGTGACCGGTTTATGGCGCAGTACCAACAAATGAAGCGGCAAGGCATTCGCTTTGTCGTGGCCAGCGGCAACCAGTATTACCAGTTAATCTCGTTCTTTCCGGAAATTGCGCACGAAATCGCTTTTGTCGCGGAAAATGGCGGTTGGGTGGTCAGCGAAGGAGAGGATATTTTTAACGGCGAGCTGACAAAAGCCGACTTCCAGACGGTTGTCGAACACCTGCTCACACGCGCCGATGTGGAGATTATCGCCTGTGGAAAAAACAGCGCCTACACGCTGAAACGGTACAACGATGCGTTAAAAGCCGTTGCGGCAATGTATTATCATCGTCTGGAGTTTGTGGATAATTTTAATAATATCAACGATGTTTTTTTCAAATTCGGCCTTAATATTACCGATGAACGGATACCGGAAGTACAGGCGGCGCTGCACGACGCCATTGGCGATATCATGGTCCCCGTTCATACCGGCTATGGCAGTATTGATTTAATTATTCCCGGCGTGCATAAAGCCAACGGCCTGCGTCTGTTACAGCAGCGCTGGGGCATTCATGATAGTGAAGTGGTGGTATTCGGCGACGGTGGCAACGATATTGAGATGCTGCGTCAGGCCGGGTTTAGTTTTGCCATGTCGCACGCCAGCGAAGCGGTCGCGGCGGCGGCGAAATACCGCGCCGGATCGAACAACCAGGAAGGCGTGCTGGATATTATCGACAGCGTATTAAACAACGAGCCGCCGTTCAACGTCTAGCGGATGCCTCTCTATGCCTGATAACAGAAAGCTTATCAGGCGTAGCCGCTCTCTCAGACTGTTTGCAAATTACCCGTCCGCTTATCTTTTAAGAAGACCAGCATCAGCAGTAGCCAAAGAATACCGTTTGCCAGATTAAACAGGCTAAATAGCCCATTGCCGCCGCTTAACCAGGCGTGTTTACTGACTTCAATGCCAACGGTAAAAATCAGCATTTGTAGCATTCCCATCGCCGCCGAGACCGTTCCTTTACTCATATCGCTGGAGAAGAGCGTCAGACGCACCAGTCCGGCATTCGCCAGCCCAATGCCAAAAGCGTATACGCTTAATCCCGCCGTCATCCATAAATAAGCATGGGATGAAACCACCGTCGCCGCCGCGGCGATGATCAGCCCCGCGACGATAGGCCAGCCGCCCATCACGATCAGCGAGCGAACCGTACGTCGGGAGGTTAAACGCGCTAACACCAGATTACCGGCAATGAGCGCGCCAAAAACGGGCACCTGCAGCAGACCATATTCATAGCTGCTGAGCTGTTCGCCGCTAATGATGATAATCGGCGACTGCGCAATCCAGGCCAACAGCGGCAGGCTGACAAATCCCAGCGCTAACGCCCCTGCGACGAACCGCCGATTTTTTATCACCAGCCGATAATCCCGGCCAAGCGCCTTAAATGACAGCGTTTCGCCCCGCCGCGTGGCGGTCTCCGGCATTGCGCGCTGTAGCCCGAAAAAGGCGATAGCGGCCAGTGCGGCAAATAAAATAAACATCCCCTCCCACGGCAGAACATGCACCCATGCCGCCCCAACCAGTGGTCCCAGTAGCGGCGCGATTAACGCCACGTTCGCCATCAGCGCGGTAATTTTTATACATACCGCTTCCTCAAAGGATTCCTGAATCGCGGCATACCCTACAGCGCCGATAAAACACAGGCTAATCCCTTGCAAAAAACGCAGGAATGTAAATTGTTCGATGTTTTTCGCCAGTAACGTCGCCAGGCAGGTGACAATAAACCACACGACGCCCGCCAGCATCACGGGACGACGGCCAATCCGGTCAGACAACGGGCCAAGCAGCCATTGTAAGAACATACCGCCCGCCAGATAAGCGGTCATGGACGTCGGAACCCAGTCCAGGCCCGCCTGATACTGCTCAACCACCGCCAGCATACCCGGCTGGATCATGTCGTTGCCAATATAAGTAGAAAATTCGTACAGCACCAGACAGAGAGGAAAAAGTAGCGCCTGACGTCCCAGCCTGCCGCCTGATTGTAAACGATTCTGCATACCATCTCTTCGCCAATAAAAACCGCGCAGAGTGTAATGAAAGTCGGGGAACTGAGATAGCGAATTATGAGGCTGCAAGGGAAATAGCGCACATTTTTACAGAAAGCCGCTTAGCGCTTGCGTACTTTAAGGTTAATTTAAGTTTGCGCCGTTATCATCGACATTATTTTATGCCATTGTCTTAAATCTCTTCATGTTGCCGCCAAATAAGACAATACTGCTTTTCCTCTCTGTTACGCTGCATTTATGCTCAGTTTGCACGGGGATGAGCTGGCTATCCCTTTTGATTTCATTGCTCCGAGCCTGGATGTTATGCTGGAAAACCTTAACAACTCGCTGTTTTATTTTATTAACGCCACGCCTGATTCCGCGCAGTGGACGATTTCGCTCGCTATCTTTATCGCCAAAGATGTCATCAACATCGTCCCGCTCTTAGCCGTGGTACTCTGGCTGTGGGGTCCCCGCGATCGGGTCTGCGCCCAGCGTCAGCTGATCGTTAAAATCGGCATCGCGCTGATTATCAGTCTGGCGGTCTCCTGGACAATGGGACACCTTTTCCCGCACGACCGTCCGTTTGTCGATCATATCGGCTATAACTTCCTGCATCATGCCGCCGATGACTCGTTCCCCAGCGATCACGGTACGGTGATTTTTACCTTTGCGCTGGCGTTTTTGTTCTGGCACCGCCTCTGGTCAGGCATCGTGATGATGGCGATAGCCATGACCATCGCCTGGTCGCGCGTCTATCTCGGCGTACACTGGCCGTTAGATATGATTGGCGCGCTGCTGGTAGCGATGCTTGGCTGCCTGAGCGCACAGCTGATCTGGCAATGGTACGGCGCGCCGCTCTACCAGGCGCTGCAACGTTGTTACCGTTTCTGTTTCGCATTGCCCATTCGAAAAGGCTGGGTACGTGAC
The DNA here is from genome assembly GCF_020150755.1 of Salmonella sp. A29-2. Lineage (NCBI taxonomy): Bacteria > Pseudomonadati > Pseudomonadota > Gammaproteobacteria > Enterobacterales > Enterobacteriaceae > Salmonella > Salmonella sp. A29-2. The sequence goes on from NZ_CP083731.1 coordinate 3,011,419, forward strand.
TAACCAGCGAAAAAAAGAGTAATATTAAGCGCTCTGTATGGTGCGGAGCGCTTATTTAACTCTCCAGGGGAACTATGGAAACGCGACGCGACGAGCGTATTGGTCAATTGCTGCAGGCCTTAAAACGCAGCGATAAACTTCATCTAAAAGAAGCCGCGACCCTGTTGGGCGTCTCTGAAATGACCATTCGTCGCGACCTGAACCATAAAAGCGCGCCTGTCGTGTTGCTGGGCGGCTATATCGTACTGGAGCCCCGCAGCGCCAGTCATTATCTGTTAAGCGATCAAAAATCTCGTCTGGTGGAAGAAAAACGCCGAGCCGCTCAGTTGGCTGCGGGCCTGGTACAAGCGCATCAGACGGTATTTATTGACTGTGGCACCACCACGCCGTGGATCATTGAAGCCATTGATAATGACCTTCCCTTTACGGCGGTGTGCTATTCACTTAATACCTTCCTGGCGCTGCAGGACAAACCCCATTGCCGCGCCATCCTCAGCGGCGGGGAGTTTCACGCCAGCAACGCCATTTTCAAGCCGCTTGATTTCCATGAAACGTTAAACAATATTTGTCCGGATATCGCGTTTTATTCCGCCGCCGGCGTTCATACCAGTAAAGGCGCTACCTGCTTTAATCTGGAAGAGCTGCCGGTAAAACATTGGGCAATGACAATGGCACAGAGCCATGTACTGGTGGTGGATCACAGTAAATTCGGCAAGGTACGTCCGGCGCGGATGGGGGAATTATCACGCTTTGATACGATTATCAGCGACCGCCGTCCCGATGAGGCCTTTGTGGCCTACGCTAAAGCGCAACAAATTACTCTGATGTATTAACCGCCCGTTGCCGGATGCGACGCGCACCCGGCAACGGAGTTATTTTACGAGAACCAACTGCCAAACCACTGATGGAGTTTCATCAGCACAAAATCCCACATCCGGCTGAAAAATCCCCCCTCCTCGACGTTTTCCATCACCATTAACGGGCGTTGCTCAATGGATTTTCCGTTAAGCTGGAAATCGATGGTGCCGACAACCTGCCCTTTCTTCAACGGCGCCGTGAGCTGTGGTTCGTTCAACGTAAAGCTGGCCTTCAGGTTTTTAAGCTGCCCACGCGGAATCGTCACAGACCCCGCATCGCCCGCCCCCAAATTGACCTCACGCTTATCGCCAAACCAGACCCGTTGCGTCACGAATGTCGCGTCAGGTTTAATCGGCGTGACCGTTTCAAAGAAGCGGAAACCCCAGGTCAGCAGTTTTTCTGACTCATTAAAACGAATACGGTCCGTTTTCGCCCCCAGCACGACAGAGATCAGGCGCATATCGCCCTGGGTGGCGGAGGCGACAAGGTTATACCCAGCGCCTGCCGTTGTCCCCGTTTTCATGCCGTCGACATGCAGATTGGTGCTCCACAACAGGCGGTTGCGGTTTGGTTGACGAATATTATTAAAAGTAAATTCTTTCTCTTTATGAATGGCGTATTCGTCAGGCACATCGTGAATCAAGGCCTTGCCGAGCAATGCCATATCGCGAGCGGTACTGAACTGCCCTGGCGCATCAAGACCGTGTACCGTCTGGAAGGTTGTATTCGTTAATCCCAGTCGTTTCGCATAGGCGTTCATCAGGCCGATAAAGGACTCCTGGCTTCCGGCGACGTAGTCGGCAAGCGCGATACAGGCATCATTACCTGACTGAATGATGATGCCTTTATTAAGATCCGCAACCGACACCTGATCGCCTGGCTTCAGAAACATCACCGACGACCCACGTAGCGCCGGGTTCCCCGTCGCCCAGGCATCTTTGCCCACCGTCACCATATCGGTCAGCTTGATTTTCCCTGCCTTCAGCGCCTGGCCCACCACGTAGCTGGTCATAATTTTTGTCAAACTGGCAGGGTCGAGTTTCTCATCGGCATTGCCTTCCGCCAGTACTTTACCGCTGGCGTAATCCATTAAGATCCAGGCTCGCGCATCAACGCCCGGCGGCGCGATCGTTTGTTCCTCTGCCTTTACAGGCGAAGCGAAAAGGAATAAGAGAACCGAACCTGCCGCGAGGCTACGAAGGGAAGAAGCGTATTGCGTCATAGTACCACCCGAGTATCCATTCCAAAAACACACGTCACACCACCGTGTAATAAGTGCGGTGAGTAATAACGCACTCACGACGTTAAAGAAACCGTAACTTGGTAAAGTTTTTAAAGTTTATGCAATAACATCCCGTTACGCTTCCTTCATAACGATTTTTTTACAGACCATTGTGTAAATGTTAGGTTTATCTCACGGTAGGCCGATTACTGTCATCATCCTGATAAAACGGAAGGGGTTAATATGATTACGCTGTGGGGCCGGAACAACTCGACTAATGTTAAAAAAGTGTTGTGGACGCTTGAAGAGCTGGAACTGCCATACGATCAAATTCTGGCAGGCGGAAAATTCGGCGTTAACCAGGATGCCGACTATCTGGCGATGAATCCCAATGGGCTGGTGCCGCTGCTTAAAGATGATGAAACCGACCTGTTATTGTGGGAATCCAATGCCATTGTCCGCTATCTGGCGGCGCAATACGGCCAGAACCGGCTATGGGTTGATAATCCGGCGCGGCGTGCGGAGGGCGAAAAATGGATGGACTGGGCGAATCAAACGTTAAGCCCGGCGCACCGTGTGATCCTGATGGGACTGGTCAGAACCCCGCCGGAAAAACGCGACCAGGCGGCAATTGAAGCTGGTATCGAAAAGTGTGATGGCCTGTTTGCGCTTCTTGATGATGCTCTGGCCCACCAGCCGTGGTTTTCCGGGGATAACTTTGGCACCGGCGATATCGCTATTGCGCCTTTCGTCTATAACCTGCTGAACGTGGATCTGAAATGGACGCCGCGCCCGAATCTGGAACGCTGGTATCAACAGCTTACCGAGCGCCCTGCTTTTCGCAAAGTGGTGATGATCCCGGTGACCTAACGCGTGGCTGCAGGACTTACCTTGAGTAACTGCCCGTCGGACTCATCGGTTAACACATATAAGTAGCCGTCAGGTCCGACACGCACATCCCGAATACGCTGCTTTCTGTCACCCAGAATACGGCCTTCTTCCGTCACCGTATTGCCATCGACGCGCATCACAATGACCTCTTTATCTTTTAGCGCGCCGATAAACAGTTTGTGCCGCCACGGCGCAAAAACGTCGCTGGCATAAAAAGCCATCCCGCTGATCGCCGGAGAATCCTTCCAGTAGTAAACCGGTTGCTCCGTTCCCTCGACAATTTCACCTTTGGCTTCCGGCACTTTCAGACCACTATAGTTGACGCCCCATGTGGCCAGCGGCCAGCCATAATTTTTGCCTTTTTCCGGGATATTAATTTCATCGCCGCCGCGCGGACCGTGTTCATGCAGCCATAGCGCGCCGCTCCAGGGATTGATGGCCAGCCCCTGCGGATTACGAATACCGTAAGACCAGATTTCCGGACGCGCGCCCGCCTGATGCACAAACGGATTATCCGGCGGAATTTCGCCCTGCCCGGTCAGGCGCACCAGCTTACCCTGTAATTTATCCAAATCCTGCGCGGTAGCGCGCTGGTTATTTTCACCCAGGGCAATAAAAAGAAACCCTTGCGCATCGAATACCATACGTCCGCCGAAATGGTTGCCGGTAGACAGCTTAGGCATCTGGCGAAACACGGTACGAAAATGCTCCAGACGCTGAAGATCGTCGCTCAGCCGTCCAAAACCGACTGCCGTACCGGCGTTTCCTTCGCGGTCAGCTTCAGCATAGCTCAGCCAGACGCGGCGCGACTGGGCAAAGTCAGGCGCCAGCACGACGTCCAGCAAACCTCCCTGCCCGTTTGCCCACACTTTCGGTACGCCAGCCAGCGGATCGGAAAGTCCCTTCCCCGTCTGCCAGTGGCGCAGTTGTCCCCCTTTCAGGGTAATGAGCATCCCACGGTTATCCGGCAAAAAAGCCAGCGACCACGGGTGATCGAGTCGGGTTTGTAGCACCTCAACGTTCACCGGCGCAAGATTGGCGTTCGCCCATGAAGAGAAAAGAGAGAATGAAACTATCGCGAGAAGTATTCGACGCATACCGCCTCCTTCAGGGCTCTGCGTTAAAGCGTAGTCAGCATCGCAAGAGGTCGGGTTTATTTTTACAAAACATTAAGCGGCGCGGTCCGGTAAAAAGGGGGAGTCGCCTCCCCCTTATTCAGACCTGTGTAAGCGGTGAATGTGCTTTCAGACTCTGAATACTCAGCGTCAAAGTTGTCAGACAGTTTTCAAGTTTATCTGCGTTGACGGCAATAAAGGTCGGACAATCATGGTGTCCGCTCATTAAACAAACGGCGGCGGCTGCAAGCGCGCCTTCGGCACGGCGCAGCGCGTTCCACTCTTCCTGATCGAGATGCAGTCCCTGCCGTAAAGCGTGATCGTGGAGCTCGCGATTCAGTTCAAAAAAATTGTCACGCAGAGTGTCACTTTCGCTGACTGACATATACCCCTTCGCTTTTCGCAATTGCAGATAAGCGGCAAGATCGATACGCGCGTTTATCAGCTTGTTGAGAAGATCGGTTCTCAGTCTGTCAACGACCATACCTTTTTTCCTCCTCTTTTCTACCAGGGTTCAACTTAATAGTATGGTCGTTTTTTAGACAAAGGGGTGTCAGAGATCAAGAATTTTCTTAGAATTGCCCTTTTTCACCTTTTGCTGATAACCACAACGGTTGATGCCGCCGCTCCTGATGAGATTGCGATACAATTTTTGTTCGGATATCTGTAGAATCCCTGCCCTGACCATTCCAATAAATGAACACTTTTTAAGCTATGAGTAATGTAACCCACCAGCCAAAGATCGGCTTCGTTTCCCTGGGCTGTCCGAAAAACCTCGTTGATTCGGAACGCATCCTGACTGAGCTGCGTACCGAAGGCTATGACGTTGTGCCACGCTATGACGATGCGGATATGGTTATCGTTAATACCTGTGGCTTTATTGACAGCGCGGTACAAGAGTCGCTGGAAGCCATTGGCGAAGCGCTGAACGAAAACGGTAAGGTAATCGTCACCGGCTGCCTGGGCGCAAAAGAAGATCAGATCCGCGAAGTGCATCCGAAAGTACTGGAAATCACCGGGCCGCATAGCTATGAGCAAGTTCTGCAGCACGTACATCATTACGTACCGAAGCCGAAGCACAATCCATTTTTAAGCCTCGTACCGGAACAGGGTGTAAAACTGACGCCGCGCCATTATGCGTATCTGAAAATTTCTGAAGGCTGTAATCACCGCTGCACGTTCTGCATCATCCCGTCGATGCGCGGGGATCTGGTCAGCCGCCCGATTGGCGACGTATTAAGTGAAGCGAAACGTCTGGTTGATGCCGGGGTCAAAGAGATTCTGGTGATTTCGCAAGATACCTCCGCCTACGGCGTAGATGTGAAGCACCGCACCGGATTCCATAATGGCGAACCGGTGAAAACCAGTATGGTGAGCCTGTGCGAACAGTTATCAAAACTGGGCGTCTGGACACGTCTGCACTACGTCTACCCCTACCCACACGTTGATGATGTGATTCCGCTAATGGCGGAAGGCAAAATCCTGCCTTATCTGGACATTCCGCTGCAACATGCCAGCCCGCGGATTCTTAAACTGATGAAACGTCCCGGTTCCGTTGACCGCCAGCTGGCGCGCATTAAGCAGTGGCGCGAAATCTGCCCGGAACTGACCCTACGCTCCACCTTTATTGTCGGCTTCCCCGGCGAAACGGAAGAAGACTTCCAGATGCTGCTCGACTTCCTGAAAGAGGCGCGCCTCGATCGTGTAGGCTGCTTCAAGTACAGCCCGGTGGAAGGCGCAGGCGCGAATGAGCTGCCGGATCAGGTGCCGGAAGAGGTGAAAGAAGAGCGCTGGAACCGCTTTATGCAACTGCAACAGCAAATCTCCGCTGAGCGCTTGCAGGAAAAAGTGGGCCGCGAAATTCTGGTGATCGTTGATGAGGTTGACGAAGAAGGCGCTATCGGGCGTAGCATGGCGGATGCGCCGGAAATTGACGGCGCGGTCTATTTGAACGGCGAAACCAACGTCAAGCCGGGCGATATCGTGCGCGTGAAAGTGGAAAACGCCGACGAATATGATTTGTGGGGCAGTCGGGTTTAACGCCACCTCCCCCGGCGCGGGTGCCGGATGTGTTATCCCGCCTGACGAGGCCGTTCCAGGCCCGCCAGGCGTCAACGCCACCGGGCTGGCTTACCCCTTAATCTTCGGGTCCAGCGCATCGCGCAACCCGTCGCCTAACAGGTTAAACGCCAGCACAGTCAGGAAAATCGCCACCGCCGGGAAGAGCGCTACGTGCGGCGCGATGACCATATCCGCCCGCGCTTCATTGAGCATCGCTCCCCACTCCGGCGTTGGCGGCTGCGCGCCTAATCCGAGAAATGACAGGCTTGCCGCGGAAATAATTGACGTACCGATACGCATCGTAAAGAAAACCACAATTGACGAGACCGTTCCCGGCAATATATGGCTAAACAAAATCGTCGTATCGCTGGCGCCGATACTGCGGGCAGACTCAATAAACGTCTGCTGTTTTAAGACCAGGGTATTTCCGCGCACCAGACGTGCAAACGCCGGAATAGAGAAAATCGCCACCGCAACGATCACATTAGCAATACCGCTGCCTAACACCGCCACAACGGCAATCGCCAGCAAAATGCCGGGGAAGGCGAACAGCACATCGCAAATGCGCATAATGAAACGATCCCACCAGCCTTCATAATATCCCGCCAGCAATCCCAACACCGTACCGATTATCGCGCCGATAAATACCGCGAACACGCCCGCCGCCAGTGAGATCTGCGCCCCAACGAGAACCCGGCTAAAGATGTCTCTTCCCAGCGAGTCAACGCCAAACCAGTGCTGCAAAGAGGGGCCATTGTTCAGGCTATCGTAGTCAAAATAGTTTTCCGCATCGTAGGGTGTCAGCCAACGGGCAAAAATCGCCACCAGAATTAACGCCAGTACGAATCCCCCGGCGACCAACGCGACATGCTGGCGGCGAAAACGACGCCAGAACTCCCGCCACGGCGTGCGTATCTGGTCGGGTTTTACCACCGGCATAGCATGTAAAATCGCCTGACGGCGCCAGTTAAATAATCGCATCCTTACTTATACCTGATAGCCGGATTAATGGCGGCATAGAGGACATCCACCACTAAGTTGATAAGAATAAATTCCAGAGAAAACAGCAGCACTTCCGCCTGAATCACGGGGTAGTCGCGCATGTCGACGGAGTCGACCAGTAACCGCCCAAGCCCCGGCCAGTTAAACACTTTTTCGACGACGATCGATCCGCCAAGCAGAAAGCCAAATTGCAGTCCCATCATGGTGACGACCGGGATCATCGCATTGCGCAGGCCATGTTTTAACACCACCCACGTTTCACTGACGCCTTTCGCCCGCGCGGTCCTCATGTAATCCTCGCTCAGCACATCGACAAACGAGGAGCGCGTAAAACGCGCCATGACTGATGCCACCGCCGCACCAAGCGTCAGGGAGGGTAAAATATAATGTTGCCAGCTATCCGCCCCCACGGTCGGTAGCCAGCCCAGATCCACGGAAAAAATCTGCATTAACAACATTCCCAGCGCAAAAGCCGGGAAAGAAATGCCGGTCACGGCAAGCGTCATTCCTACCCGGTCAGGCCAGCGATTACGCCACACGGCGGCGGCGATGCCGATCGCCATGCCAAACAGCACCGCCCATATCATACTGGTTATCGTCAGCCACAGCGTCGGCAAAAAGCGGCTGGCGATCTCCTCAGAAACCGGGCGGCGGGAAACCATTGACGTCCCGAAATCGCCTTGTAAAACATGGGTGATGTAATGCCAAAACTGGACATGAAGCGGCTGATCAAGCCCCAGCTGCTGACGAACCAGCGCGATCACCTGCGCGTCGGCTTCCGGTCCGGCTATCAGCCGCGCCGGGTCGCCGGGCAACAAATGAACAAATAAAAACACCAGCACTGCCACAATCAACAGCGTAGGAATTAATCCCAGCAGGCGCTTGAGAACATAGTTAAGCATCACACGAACCTTTTACCGGATGGCGGACAACGCGCGCGCCATCCAGCCCCATCGCATTACTTACTTCAAATCCGCATCGTCAAAGCTGAAACCGGTATCCGGCATAATCCAGAAACCGGTCAAATTTTTACTGTGCGCAGAAACCAATTTCTCCACCACCAACGGTATCCAGGGCGACTCTTTCCAGATAATATCCTGCGCCTCTTTGTACAATCGTGTTTTCTCCTGCGGATCGTTGGTCTTTAAGGCCGCCGCCAAATCGCTGTCGACCTGCTTGTTGCTGTAAAAAGCGGTATTAAACTGCGTCGGCGGCCAGTTTTGTGATGCGAAGAGCGGCGATAACGCCCAGTCAGCTTCGCCCGTCGACGCCGACCAGCCGGTATAGAACATTCGCACGCCGCTCTCTTTTTGCCCTTTGCCCTCAACTTCCGCGGCGCGCTGGCCAGCGTCCATCGCGGTTATCCGGGCTTTAATGCCAATCTGCGCCAGTTGCTGTTGGGTAAACTGCAACACTTTTTGCGCGGTGCTATGGTTGTGCGATGACCACAGCGTGGTACTGAAACCGTCTGGATACCCCGCCTCTTTCAACAGTTCGCGCGCTTTAGCCGGATCATAGGGCCACGGCTGATAGCTTTGCGCATAGGCTATCGACGGCGGCACCACGCCCGTCGCCGGCGTGGCGTATCCGGCAAACGCCACTTTAACCAGCGCCTGACGATTGATAGCGTAATTCAACGCCTCACGCACCTTAGGATTATCAAACGGCTTCTGCGTCACATTCATACTGATATAACGCTGCATAATGGACGGGCTGGCGACCAGTTCGAGGTTTTTATTTTTCGCCAGTAACGCGGCCTGCTCATAAGGGATAGGAAAAGCAAATTGCGCTTCGCCAGTTTGCAGCATCGCCGCGCGGGTATTGTTGTCAGTAACCGGACGCCAGGTAATAGAATCCAGCTTGGGTAAGCCCTGCTGCCAGTAACCGGCGAACTTTTTCACTTTGACAAAGTCGGTCTGATTCCAGGTTTCAAGCTGGTATGGACCGGTACCGACCGGATGAAAACCAATATCCTTGCCATATTTTTCCAGCGCTTGCGGCGAGATCATCGCCGTCGCCGGGTGCGCCAGAATATTAATGAAAGCGGAGAACGGCTGTTTCAGGGTAATTTTTACCGTTGCCGGGTCGACAACCTCCGTTTTTGCGATATTTTTATACAGGTTATAACGTTTGAGGTGGTTATCCGGATTGCTGGCGCGATCGAGATTCGCTTTCACCGCCGCCGCATCAAAATCCGCGCCGTCCTGAAATTTCACCCCCTGCCGTAGGGTAATGGTGTAGGCCAGACCGTTATCAGAAACGGTATAGCCTTTCGCCAGGACGTTTTTTACCTTCATGTCTTTATCCAGGCCAAACAGCCCCTGATAAAATGACTTCGCCACCGCCTGCGAGAGCGTATCGTTGGCGTCATACGGATCGAGCGTGGTGAAATTAGACCCTACCGCCACCACCACATCTTTGGCCGCCAGGGCCGGAAAAGCCGCAATGGATGAGGCCAGTCCCAGCGCCGCCAGCCATTTATGCGTAATAAATTGCGTCATGTTGTTCTCCTGAAACCCTGCCTGTCTGAATGTTATAAGCGCGAGAGCGCATTATCCTGCAGCGGCCGCGCAACATAATGTCCCGGCCCGACCAACTGTAATGAAACGGCGGGCGTCTCTTCGCCACGTTTATGAATATTGCTGGGTATATCATCTGATAGTAGAACGCGCCGCGGCCGGTGTCTGGAGGGATCGGCAACCGGCACCGCCGCCATCAATTTACGCGTATAAGGATGCTGCGGATTTTCAAAAACGGCGCGCCGCGGCCCCATCTCAACAATTTGACCAAGATACATCACCGCCACGCGATGGCTAATTCGCTCCACGACCGCCATATCATGCGAAATAAACAGGTAGGCGATCCCCATTTCCCGTTGTAAATCGAGCAGTAAATTAATAATCTGCCCGCGAACGGAAACATCCAGCGCGGAGACCGCCTCATCGGCAATAATCACTTTAGGATTCAATGCCAGCGCGCGAGCAATGCAGATGCGCTGACGTTGACCGCCGGAAAACTCGTGCGGATAACGCCAGGCATGTTCAGGACGTAATCCGACACGCTCAAGCAACCAGGCCACGCGCTTTGCCGCAGCGTCCCCCTGCCCCAGACCATGAATCCGTAAAGGTTCCATAATGGAATACCCCACGGTCTGGCGCGGGTCGAGCGAGGCGTAAGGGTCCTGGAAAATACACTGAATATCGCGGCGCAACGGCTGGAGTTTACCCGCAGACAGCGTGTCAATGCGCTGGCCGTTAAAGATAATCTCCCCCTGCCGGGATTCAACCAACCGCAGCAGCGCGCGTCCGGTCGTCGATTTTCCGCTACCGGACTCGCCCACCAGCGATAGCGTTTCGCCGGGCCAGAGATCGAAACTGATATTCTCAACGGCATGGACTTCACGCGTAACGCGGTTAAAGAGACCGCTACGCAGCGGGAATCGCGTCACCAGCCCCCGAACCTGGAGAATAGGCTCGCCTTCCACCACCGTGTCTTGCTCAATCTGCGATTCATAAAGGGCCGGTTCGTCAGCGGAAATCAACGGGAAACGGCGTGGCAGCGAGTGGCCGCGCATCGCGCCAAGCTGAGGGACGGCGGCCAGTAACGTTTGGGTATAAGGATGCGTCGGCGCATGGAAAATCTGCTCTACGCTGCCGGTTTCCACGGCCTCGCCCTGATACATCACCAGCACGCGATCGGCGATATCCGCCACGACGCCCATGTCGTGGGTGATAAAAATCACGCCCATCGACATCTCTTGCTGCAACACTTTGATAAGTTGCAGAATTTGCGCCTGGATAGTGACATCCAGCGCCGTGGTGGGTTCATCGGCAATCAATACCGCCGGACGGCAGGATAGCGCCATCGCGATCATGACTCGCTGGCGCATCCCGCCGGAAAGCTGATGCGGATAACGCGATAAAATCGCCTGCGACTCCGGGATCCGTACCTGATCGAGCATACGTTTCGCTTCCGCCAGCGCCTCTTCGTGGCTGGCCCCCTGATGCAAACGAATAGATTCGGCAATTTGCTCGCCAACGGTAAATACCGGGTTGAGCGAGGTCATTGGCTCCTGGAAAATCATGGCGATATCCGCGCCGCGCACACGCCGCATCTGCGCGTCACTCTGCTCAGACAGCTCAATCACCTGGCGATTACGCCGACGCAACAGCATTTCGCCGCAGCGCACGTTCGCGCCCGACTGCTCAATCAGCCGCATTAACGCCAGCGCCGTCACCGATTTTCCCGATCCCGACTCGCCGACAATCGCCAGAGTCTCTCCACGCTTCAGGCGTAATGACACATTACGCACGGCGTCTACCTGTTGCCCTTCGTGGTGAAACGCGATATTCAGGCCACTGACGGACAGAACATCGCGGCTATCCAGTTCATCGCTGTGCGGCACCTGCGGCTCCTTATTCCCGGTAAATTCCTGTGGTAGGCGTATCCCCGGCATATCCCCAGGCGCGATACATCCCTTCGCTGTTAAACGGCAACGCGACATTACCTTCGTGATCAACGGCGATTAATCCACCGCTGCCGCCCAGCGCCGGTAATTTTTCCATCACCACGCGCTCACAGGCGTCGGCAAGGCTGAGTCCGCCATATTCCATCAATGCGGCGATATCGTAAGCCGCGAGCGTGCGAATAAAGACCTCTCCCGTTCCGGTACAGGAAACGGCGACGCTGGCGTTGTTGGCATAACACCCGGCGCCGACCAGCGGGCTGTCGCCGACGCGCCCGGGCAATTTATTGGTCATCCCGCCGGTAGACGTTGCCGCCGCCAGATTGCCGAATTTATCCCGCGCCACTGCGCCGACTGTACCCATTTTTTTCGTTTCGTCCAGCGGCGCGCCGCTGTGATCGAGCGCCATTTCACCCACCGCACGCGCCGCCAGCAATTGCTCGTAACGCGCCGGGGTGGAAAAGATATCCGGCGAAACGCGCGCCATCCCCTGTGAAAAGGCAAAGTTTTCCGCCCCTTCCCCCACCATGAGTACATGTGGGCTGCGCTCCATCACCAGTCTGGCGGCGAGCACAGGATGGCGAACATGACTCACGCCCGCGACGGCTCCGGCCTTCAGGGTATTGCCGTCCATCACGCAGGCATCCAGTTCATGAGTTCCGTCTCGGGTATAGACCGCGCCGATACCCGCATTGAAGAGCGGACACGCTTCTAACAGGCGCACCGCTTCCGTCACTACATCAAGCGCGCTGTCACCCGCTTCCAGCATCTTTTGCCCGCTTTCAACAATCTCTGACAACGCCTGGATATAGCGTAGCTCCTGCTCATGGCTCATTTGCGCGCGAGCAATCGCGCCTGCGCCGCCGTGAATCGCAATCACTGCTTTATTCATTTTTAGGGTCCATTAACGGTGGCACACAACTTTTACTATAACTATCAGAATTGTTGTGAGTTATTCATTCGATTTTTGAATATAGAAAGATGCGTAAGGTATGTAAAGGCGCAAGGCCGTCTCTAAGACCGAGGTAGCATACTGCCCGCCACTGTTTTCTGACATAATAGCCGGATTCGATTTTGCCTCGCAGGAGTATGTTCATGGAATTTTCCGCCGGATTGATGCCGCTTGAAACGGCGCTGACCCAGATGCTTTCACGTATTACCCCGCTCACCGCCGTAGAAACGTTGCCGCTGGTGAACTGCTTTGGCCGCATCCTGGCGACCGATATCGTATCTCCCCTTGATGTCCCCGGCTTTGATAATTCAGCTATGGATGGTTATGCGGTACGCGTGGCGGATTTGTCCGCCGATAAGCCGCTGCCCGTCGCCGGCAAAGCATTTGCCGGTCAGCCTTACCAGGGAGAGTGGCCTGCGGGCACCTGCATTCGCATTATGACCGGCGCCCCGGTGCCGACAGGTTGCGAGGCGGTAGTTATGCAAGAGCAGACGGAACAAACCGATGACGGCGTGCGTTTTACCGCCGATGTTCGTTGCGGACAAAACATCCGCCGCCGCGGCGAGGATATTCGCCAGGATGCGGTGGTCTTTCCGGCCGGTACGCGCCTGACTACTGCCGAACTGCCAGTGCTGGCGTCGCTGGGAATTGCCGATGCGCAGGTTGTACGTAAAGTGCGCGTAGCGCTGTTCTCGACCGGCGACGAGCTCCAGCTTCCGGGCCAACCGCTGGAGGCGGGACAAATTTATGACACTAACCGTCTAACTATACATTTGATGCTGCAACAGCTTGGCTGCGAAGTGATCAATTTAGGCATTATTCCTGACGATCCCGGTAAGCTTCGCGCCGCGTTTATCGACGCCGACAGCCAGGCCGATGTAGTGATAAGCTCCGGCGGCGTCTCGGTTGGTGAAGCGGACTATACCAAAACCATCCTTGAGGAGCTGGGCGAAATCGCCTTCTGGAAGCTGGCTATCAAGCCAGGCAAACCGTTTGCCTTCGGCAAACTCAGTAATAGCTGGTTCTGTGGCCTGCCGGGGAATCCAGTCTCTGCGGCGCTCACGTTTTATCAACTGGTTCAGCCCTTACTGGCGAAGCTTGGCGGCAATACGGCAAGCGCTGTACCGCCGCGCCAGCGTGTACGCACAACATCTCGCCTGAAGAAAACGCCGGGGCGTCTCGATTTCCAGCGCGGCATCCTGCAACGTAGCGCCAACGGCGAACTGGAGGTCACGACCACCGGACACCAGGGCTCACATATTTTCAGCTCGTTTAGTCTGGGCAACTGCTTTATTGTGCTGGAGCGTGAACGCGGCAATGTTGAGCCGGGAGAATGGGTGGAAGTCGAGCCGTTTAATGCTCTGTTCGGAGGCCTGTAATGGCGGAACTTAGCGACCAGGAGATGCTGCGCTATAACCGACAAATTATTCTGCGCGGCTTCGATTTTGAAGGGCAGGAAGCGTTAAAAGATGCGCGGGTATTAGTGGTCGGGCTGGGCGGACTCGGCTGCGCGGCAACGCAGTATCTGGCCGGCGCTGGCGTCGGGCAACTGACGCTACTCGATTTTGATACCGTTTCCGTTTCCAATCTCCAGCGTCAAACCTTGCACTGCGACGCCACGGTCGGGCAGCCAAAGGTAGAGTCCGCCCGCGACGCGCTGGCGCGAATCAACCCGCATATTACCATTACGCCCGTTAACGCGCGGCTGGACGACGACGCTATGACCAGCCTGATTGCCGGGCATTCGCTGGTACTGGACTGTACCGATAACGTTAGCGTACGTAATCAACTTAACGCCGGATGCTATACCGCGAAAGTGCCGCTAATCTCCGGCGCGGCAATTCGTATGGAAGGACAAGTTACCGTCTTTACGTATCGGGAAAACGAACCCTGTTACCGCTGCCTGAGCCGTCTGTTTGGCGAAAACGCTCTGACCTGCGTAGAGGCAGGGGTGATGGCGCCACTGATTGGCGTGATCGGTTCGCTACAGGCAATGGAGGCCATTAAGCTGCTGGCGCATTACGGTCAGCCCGCTAGCGGAAAAATCGTCATGTACGATGCGATGACCTGTCAGTTCCGCGAAATGAAGTTGATGCGTAACCCCGGCTGTGAGGTCTGCGGGCAGTAGCCACTTTACGGATAAACATACCAAAGCACGGTTTATGGCCGTGCTGTATCAACAGATAATTACTGTCATCAGACGCAAAGCCAGCTTACCCAAGCTCCGACTGACGATCGGCTCAAGCAGCGCGGCATCATCTTAAACGCCATACCACAACCTCAAACCGTGATGTTGTACCTCATTTAACGCCTCTTTGTCAGAACCTCTCCATTCGTTGACGCACATCAAGATAACTTTCATTCGAAAGTAATTTAATCTTTATATGAAATAAGAGAGGCCGTTTATGATCTTCAATATTCAGCGCTATTCTACCCACGATGGCCCCGGTATCCGTACCGTAGTATTTCTCAAAGGCTGTTCGTTGGGCTGTCGCTGGTGCCAGAACCCGGAAAGCCGCGCCCGCGCTCAGGATCTGTTATACGACGCGCGGCTGTGTCTCGAAGGATGCGACCTGTGCGCGCAAGCCGCGCCGGACGTCATTGAGCGCGCGCTAAACGGCCTGCTCATCCATCGCGAAAAACTGACCGACGCCCATTTTTCAGTCCTGGCGCATTGCTGCCCCACACAGGCGTTAACCGTGTGCGGCGAAATAAAAAGCGTGGATGAGATCATGGCGACGGTACTGCGCGATAAACCTTTTTACGATCGCAGCGGCGGCGGTCTTACGCTTTCCGGCGGCGAACCGTTTATGCAGCCGGAACTGGCGGCAGAGCTGTTTAAAGCCAGCCATGACGCCGGTATTCATACAGCGGTTGAGACCTGTCTGCATGTCCCATGGAAATACATTGCGCCCTCACTGCCTTATATCGATCTGTTTCTGGCTGATTTGAAACATGTCGCCGACGGGCCGTTTAAGCAGTGGACCGATGGTAGCGCCTCGCGGGTGCTGGAAAATCTCAGGAAACTCGCCGCCGCGGGCAAAAAAATGGTGATTCGCGTCCCGCTGATTCAGGGATTTAATGCCGATGAGGAGACCATTAAAGCCATTACCGACTTTGCCGCCGACGAACTGCACGTCGGGGAAATTCATTTTCTGCCCTACCACACGCTGGGCATCAATAAATACCACTTACTCAGTCAGCCCTATCATGCCCCGGATAAACCACTGGATGCGCCGGCGTTACTTGATTTTGCCCAGAAGTACGCCTGCCAAAAAGGTTTAACCGCGACCCTACGAGGATAATTATCATGACCCAACTGAAACTGGACACGCTCAGTGACCGCATTAAGGCGCACAAAACCGCGCTGGTACATATCGTGAAACCGCCGGTCTGTACCGAACGCGCGCAGCATTATACCGAAATGTACCAGCAGCATCTGGATAAACCGATTCCGGTACGCCGTGCGCTGGCGCTGGCCCATCACCTGGCGGAACGCACTATCTGGATAAAACACGATGAACTGATCGTCGGCAACCAGGCAAGTGAAGTCCGCGCCGCGCCGATTTTCCCGGAATATACCGTCTCGTGGATTGAAAAAGAGATCGACGACCTGGCGGACCGGCCCGGCGCAGGTTTTTCCGTAAGTGAAGAAAACAAACGTATTCTGCACGACGTCTGTCCGTGGTGGCGCGGTCAAACCGTCCAGGATCGCTGCTACGGCATGTTTACCGATGAACAAAAAGGGCTTCTGGCGACTGGCATTATCAAAGCCGAAGGCAATATGACTTCCGGTGACGCGCACCTGGCGGTGAACTTCCCGCTACTGCTGGAAAAAGGGCTTGATGGCCTGCGCGATAAAGTCGCCGAGCGCCGCTCACGCATCAACCTGACCGTGCTGGAAGATCTGCATGGCGAGCAGTTCCTGAAGGCGATTGATATTGTGCTGGACGCGGTAAGCCAGCATATCACGCGCTTTGCCGCGCTGGCGCGTCAGATGGCGGGCGAAGAGTCCCGTGAAAGCCGTCGTAAAGAGCTACTTACCATCGCCGAAAACTGCGAGGTGATCGCCCACCAACCGCCGCAGACCTTCTGGCAAGCACTGCAATTGTGCTACTTCATCCAGCTGATTCTACAAATTGAGTCTAACGGGCACTCGGTGTCATTTGGTCGTATGGACCAGTATCTTTACCCCTATTATCGTCGCGATGTCGAACTAAACCAGACGCTGGATCGTGAGCACGCCATTGAACTGCTGCACAGCTGCTGGCTGAAACTGCTGGAAGTAAACAAGATCCGCTCCGGTTCGCACTCTAAAGCTTCCGCAGGCAGCCCGCTGTATCAAAACGTCACCATTGGCGGTCAGAATCTTATCAACGGTCAGCCAATGGACGCAGTGAATCCGCTGTCTTACGCTATTCTGGAGTCCTGCGGACGTTTGCGTTCTACCCAGCCCAACCTCAGTGTGCGTTATCACGCCGGAATGAGTAACGATTTCCTTGACGCCTGCGTCCAGGTCATCCGCTGCGGCTTTGGGATGCCGGCGTTTAACAATGATGAAATCGTCATCCCGGAATTTATCAAGTTGGGGATCGAACCACAGGACGCTTACGATTACGCGGCGATCGGCTGTATCGAAACCGCCGTCGGCGGGAAATGGGGTTATCGCTGCACCGGCATGAGCTTTATTAACTTCGCCCGCGTCATGCTGGCGGCGCTGGAAGGCGGTCGCGACGCCACCAGCGGCAAGGTATTTCTGCCGCAGGAAAAGGCGCTCTCCGCAGGCAACTTTAACAATTTTGACGAAGTGATGGCCGCCTGGGATACCCAAATTCGCTACTACACGCGCAAATCGATCGAAATTGAGTATGTGGTCGACACCATGCTGGAAGAGAACGTCCACGATATTCTCTGCTCAGCGCTAGTAGATGACTGTATTGAACGCGCGAAGAGTATCAAGCAAGGCGGCGCGAAATATGACTGGGTATCCGGTCTGCAGGTCGGTATCGCCAACCTGGGCAACAGCCTCGCCGCCGTGAAAAAACTGGTCTTCGAACAGGGCGTTATCGGTCAACAGCAGCTTGCCGCCGCGCTGGCCGATGACTTTGACGGGCTGACCCATGAGCAGCTGCGCCAGCGTCTGATTAACGGCGCGCCGAAGTACGGTAACGACGATGACAGTGTCGATACCCTGCTGGCGCGCGCTTATCAGACCTATATTGATGAGCTGAAGCAATACCATAACCCGCGCTACGGTCGTGGCCCTGTCGGCGGCAACTATTACGCCGGTACGTCCTCTATCTCAGCAAACGTGCCATTTGGCGCCGCGACTATGGCAACCCCGGATGGCCGCAAAGCGCATACGCCGCTGGCGGAAGGCGCAAGCCCTGCATCAGGTACGGATCATCTCGGCCCGACGGCGGTGATTGGTTCCGTAGGCAAATTACCTACCGGTTCCATTCTCGGCGGCGTGCTGCTCAACCAGAAACTGAACCCAACGACGCTGGAAAACGAATCCGACAAACAGAAACTGATGGTTCTGCTACGGACGTTCTTTGAGGTGCATAAAGGCTGGCATATTCAGTACAACATCGTGTCACGCGAAACGCTGCTGGATGCGAAAAAACATCCGGACCAGTACCGCGATCTGGTCGTGCGTGTGGCAGGCTACTCTGCCTTCTTCACCGCGCTGTCGCCGGATGCGCAGGACGATATCATCGCCCGTACCGAACATATGCTGTAATTTGCCCAGGCGCCATCGGCAATATGTCCGAACTGCCTGATGGCGCTACGTTTAACAGGCCTACGCAGGCCTGTTAATCAGAAGGGATCGGTGCCGTCAAGCACGGCCTGAATGACGTTGAGCGCGCCTTGATGGTTATTATCATCAGTGTGATAACGTGAAAGCGCTTTGATATTGTCTGCGGCATTGCCCATGGCAAAAGAGTAATGCGCCATTTTCAACATTTCCGCATCATTACCGCTGTCGCCAATGGCGACGACATTCTGTGGCGACCTGTTCCAGCGCTTTAACAGACGACTGATGCCATTCGCTTTATGCAGTCCCGGGATAATCAGGTCGATAAAACCGAAGCCGCTGGTGACGGGCTTCATGATGCCATCCAGAGATACGTGCAGTTTGTCGATAACCAGCGGAATTTGTTCATCGGGCAAATTCAGGGAGAACTTAAACAGGATATCGTCAATGTCGTGATAATCGTTTACCGGCTGCAGGCGGTGATAATGTTTGGCCATCAGCGCCACGAAAGTCTCGGGAGCGTTTTTGCTGACATAAGCGCTTTTCAGACCGCAGGCGACGAAGTTAAGCTGCTTATCCTTCAGCAGTTCGCCAATCACAATCCGCGATTCATGCCGGGTTAGCTCCCCGTGAAACAACTGCTTGCCATGTTCATACACCAGCGCGCCATTTTCTGCGACAAAGGAAATTTCGTCTTTCAGCTCGGGGAAGAAGGAGATCAACTGGTAGTACTGATTACCGCTGGCGACCACAAATTCGATATTACGTTTTTTCAGTTCCTGGTATTGCGCCATGAAGCGTACACGATCGTACTGCTTGGCATCGTCGAGAAAAGTGCCGTCCATATCTGTAACGACAACGTTAACGGTCATACTTAAGCTCCTGGCTGTAACTGCGACCAGAAACATTTTAATAACAATGTGAGCAGAACCACAAATTTATTTCGAATGAAAAGTGGCTGAACGAAAGGAATAGCCGCATAAGACATTAAGGCGTCCTGGCCACCTTACGTTTTCCTCTCGCTTCTCTCCTTGTGCGCTCCTGCAATATTTTAAACTTGCATTAACCTTATTTTAACTTAAAGTATCAGATGTAACTAATTTTACTTTCGAACGAAAGATGATGAGGTTGATATGACGACTCCTTTTACCCACGAAACGCTGCCCGCCGACCCAAAAGCGGCCATTCGTCAGATGAAGCAGGCGCTACGCGCGCAAATCGGCGACGTACAGGCGGTGTTCGACCGTTTGAGCGCCACCATAGCAGCCCGGGTGGCGGAAATTAACGATCTGAAGGCGCAGGGGCAGCCGGTATGGCCAATTATCCCTTTTAGCGAACTGGCGATGGGCAACATTAGCGATGCCACCCGCGCCGAGGTTAAGCGCCGCGGGTGCGCGGTGATTAAAGGTCATTTTCCACGCGAACAGGCGCTGGCATGGGACCAGTCGATGCTCGACTATCTGGACAAGAACCATTTTGACGAGGTGTATAAAGGACCGGGGGATAATTTTTTCGGTACGCTGAGCGCCTCCCGGCCTGAAATCTATCCTGTCTACTGGTCGCAGGCGCAAATGCAGGCCCGCCAAAGTGAAGAGATGGCGCTGGCGCAGTCGTTCCTCAACCGTCTGTGGCAGGTAGAGCACGACGGCAAGCGATGGTTTAATCCGGATATCAGCATCATTTACCCGGATCGCATCCGTCGCCGCCCGCCGGGCACCACATCCAAAGGACTGGGAGCGCATACCGACTCCGGCGCACTGGAACGCTGGCTGCTGCCAGCCTATCAGCAGGTATTCGCCAGCGTGTTTAACGGCAACGTCGAGCAGTACGATCCGTGGAATGCGGCGCACCGTACCGAAGTTGAAGAGTATACGGTGGATAACACCACCAAATGCTCGGTATTTCGCACCTTCCAGGGCTGGACCGCGCTCTCCGATATGCTGCCCGGTCAGGGGTTGCTTCATGTCGTCCCTATCCCGGAGGCGATGGCGTATATTCTGCTGCGCCCGCTGCTGGATGATGTCCCGGAAGATGAATTATGCGGCGTCGCGCCGGGCCGGGTGCTGCCGATTTCTGAACAGTGGCATCCTTTACTGATGGCGGCGTTAACCAGCATTCCGCCACTGGAAGCCGGGGATTCCGTGTGGTGGCATTGCGATGTCATCCACTCCGTCGCCCCCGTCGAAAACCAGCAGGGCTGGGGCAATGTGATGTACATTCCTGCCGCGCCAATGTGTGAGAAGAATCTGGCCTATGCGCGTAAGGTGAAAGCGGCGCTGGAGACAGGCGCATCACCGGGCGATTTCCCGCGCGAGGACTATGAAACCACCTGGGAAGGGCGCTTCACGCTGCGCGATCTGAATATTCACGGTAAACGGGCATTAGGTATGGACGTTTGACGGTCGTACCGCCCTGCCCGCTCACCTGCGGTGTGCCCTTTGTCTGGGCGCACCCGTCTTACCGAACCTACGGCCAGGATACGTAGGCCCGGTAAGCACAGCGCTACCGGGCGTCAGTGTTTAACTTTCAATCCCTTTACTACGCAAATAATCGTCGTAGTTGCCGCTGAAGTCCACCACGCGCTCCGGCGTAATTTCAATGACGCGGGTTGCCAGCGAGCTGACGAACTCACGGTCGTGCGAAACAAAGATCAGCGTGCCCTGATACAGCTCCAGCGCCATATTCAGCGATTCGATCGACTCCATATCCAGGTGGTTAGTCGGTTCGTCCATGATCAGGATATTCGGCTTTTGCATCATCAGTTTGCCGAACAGCATACGGCCCTTCTCGCCACCGGAGAGGACTTTCGCAGGCTTTTTGATATCATCCTGGCTAAATAACAGGCGGCCCAGAATACTGCGCACTGCCTGCTCGTCGTCGCCTTCCTGCTTCCACTGACTCATCCATTCAAACACCGTCAGGTCATTTTCGAATTCATATTCGTGGTCTTGCGCGTAGTAACCAATACGCGCGTTTTCCGACCATTTAACGGTGCCGTGATCGGCGTCCAGATCGCCAACCAGCGTCTTCAGCAGCGTAGATTTACCCACGCCATTGGTGCCGAGTACCGCCAGCTTCTCGCCGACTTCGAGCAGCAAATTGACATTTTTAAACAGCGGACCGTTATCAAAACCTTTCGTCAGCGCCTCCACTTCCAGAGCGTTACGGAACAGTTTTTTATCCTGCTCAAAACGGATGAACGGGTTCTGACGGCTGGAGGCTTTCACCTCTTCCAGCTTGATTTTATCAATCTGCCGCGCGCGCGACGTTGCCTGACGCGATTTAGAGGCATTGGCGCTAAAACGGCTAACAAAAGATTGCAGCTCGGCAATTTGCGCTTTTTTCTTCGCATTATCGGCCAACAGACGTTCACGCGCCTGGGTCGCCGCCGTCATATACTCATCATAGTTACCCGGATAGACGCGCAAGTCGCCGTAATCCAGATCCGCCATATGCGTACAAACCATGTTCAGGAAGTGACGGTCGTGCGAAATGATGATCATCGTGCTATCGCGCTCGTTCAGCACCTGCTCCAGCCAACGGATAGTATCAATATCCAGGTTGTTGGTCGGTTCGTCGAGCAACAGGATGTCCGGATTAGAGAATAACGCCTGCGCCAGCAGCACACGCAATTTCCAGCCTGGCGCGACTTCACTCATCAGACCGTAATGCTGCTCCAGCGGGATGCCCACCCCCAACAGCAGTTCGCCCGCGCGCGCCTCAGCGGAATAACCGTCCATCTCGCCGTATTTTACTTCCAGATCGGCGACTTTATAGCCGTCTTCTTCGCTCATTTCCGGCAAGGCATAGATACGGTCGCGCTCCTGCTTGACTTCCCACAGTTCGCCATGCCCCATAATGACAGTATCAAGAACGGTGAATGTTTCAAAAGCGAACTGGTCCTGACGCAGCTTACCGATGCGCTCATTCGGATCGAGGGAAACATTGCCCAGCGTCGGCTCCAGGTCGCCGCCGAGGATTTTCATAAAAGTGGACTTTCCGCTACCGTTGGCGCCGATCAGGCCGTAACGGTTGCCGCCGCCAAATTTGACGGAAATGTTTTCGAACAGCGGCTTACTGCCGAACTGCATGGTAACGTTGCTGGAAACTAACACAGGCTTATCCTGAAAAAAGATGTGACAAACCGCTTATTATGCCACAAGTCTGAAATAAGATCGCGCCCTGTACAAAGGGCTACACTGAACCGTAAGGGAAAAAAACGTGATTTCGTACACATCTGAATTCCCTGTTTACTGGAATGCACCTATAATGCGCTCCCAACATGACAGAATTCTCAACCTACTAGCCTGCTTGGCACAGAATCTCGCATAACATGAATATGAAATTAACAACGCTTTTCGCGGCGGCTTTCGCTGTAGTTGGTTTTTGTAAAACAGCCTCAGCAGTCACTTACCCGCTGCCTACCGATGGTAGCCGTTTAATTGGGCAAAATCAGGTCATCACCGTTCCGGAGGGCAATACCCAGCCGCTGGAGTATTTTGCCGCGGAGTATCAGATGGGGCTCTCCAACATGCTGGAAGCCAACCCGGGCGTGGATACCTTCCTGCCGAAGGGCGGTACCGTGCTGAATATTCCGCAGCAGCTGATCCTGCCGGATACCGTACACGAAGGCATTATCATCAATAGCGCGGAAATGCGTCTCTATTACTACCCGAAAGGCACAAACACCGTTATCGTCCTGCCGATAGGGATCGGTCAGTTAGGTAAAGACACGCCTATCAACTGGACAACCAAAGTTGAACGTAAAAAAGCCGGTCCGACCTGGACGCCTACGGCAAAAATGCACGCTGAATATCGCGCCGCCGGCGAGCCGCTGCCTGCCGTCGTGCCTGCGGGCCCGGATAATCCGATGGGTCTGTACGCGCTGTACATCGGTCGCCTGTATGCTATTCACGGCACCAACGCCAACTTCGGCATCGGGCTTCGCGTGAGCCACGGCTGCGTGCGTCTGCGCAACGACGATATCAAATTCCTGTTTGAAAATGTGCCGGTCGGTACCCGCGTGCAGTTTATCGATGAACCGGTAAAAGCCACCACCGAGCCGGACGGTAGCCGTTACATTGAGGTGCATAACCCGCTGTCAACGACGGAAGCGCAGTTTGAAGGTAAGGAAGCGGTGCCGATCACGCTTAATAAGAGTATCCTGGCCGTCACCAACGAGCCTGACGTTGATCAGACCGTCGTACAACAGGCAGTTCAGGATCGTTCCGGGATGCCGGTTCGTCTGAACTGACAGACTCTGCCTGCGAAGCCCGATAGATACTATCGGGCTTCTCTTACGGCATCAGTTGCAATAATCCATATCCCACCAGCGCCGCCCATGCCAGCATCGGCAGCGAATAGAAATGAAATCGCCACCAGATTCGGCGATCGTTCGCCATCCGTAAAGCAATAAGATTTGCCAGCGACCCCGGCAGCAGACCAAACCCGCCGATATTCACCGCCCACGCCAGCAGCGTCGAGGCCGGTACATAGTTCAGCAGGAGAATGGTACTGGGCACATTACTGATAACCTGCGACAGGCCGATAGCGGTTAGCCAAAGTCCCAGGTGAGACAGTGCGCCAACCTGGTTGAAAACGCCCTGCAACGCCGGCAATTGCGTTAGCAGATGGACATCAATAAACATCGCCATAAATACCAGCAGCAGCGTCCAGTCCACGCTGACTATCACCCTGCGCGCCAGCACAATAAACCCAGCCGCCACCAACACCAGTCCCCATAACTCTTGCCTGAGCTCCAGCGCGGTAAGAAAAACGACATATAATGCCAGGCAACTCCACACCAGACGGGGCTGCCACTGCGGCGAACGCGTACCGGTATGATACTGTAACGCCCTACCCGGAAAACAAAACCAGCACAGGAGCAGTAACGTCAGCATCATCATGACGGCAAGCGGCGCCATTTGCCCGCTAAATTCAGCAAAGGTTAAGCCGGAGCGTCCCCACAACAGAATATTTTGCGGATTACCGACAGGCGTCAGCAGCGAACCGGCGTTCACCGCCAACGCTTCAAAAATAATCAATCGGTTGACCGGAATCGCGCACAGTTTTTTTAACGTTATCGTCAGCGGCACAACGATAAACAGCGCGACATCGTTTGTCAGAAAGGTCGACAGCGCCGCCGCAGCCAGCACCAGGAACATCGCCAGTTGCCGCTCGGTATGAAATCGGCGCGTCATCTTGCGTCCCAGCACATCAAAATAGCCGCTCAGCTCAACGCCTTTAGTGAGCAACATTAACCCACTGAGGGTAATAATGGTGTGCCAGTCAATCGCGCCAGGCCAGGCGCGAGGCGCAAAAGGAACAAACAGGCTTAACGCCATCCCCACAATGATCAACAACTGAAAAAAACGGTCACGCCGCAGCGCCCGTAAAAAGGCCAGATTCATTCTACAGATGTTCCATGCTGCTGCGTGAAGGCCAAAAAGGCATCCAATGTCTCCTGGCTGACATGGTGTTCCATCCCTTCCGCATCACGACGCGCGATTTCCGGACTTACGCCTAATACCAGTAAAAAATTTTCGACAATTTGATGCCGCTCGCGGCTTTCCTGCGCCAGCTTCTCCCCTTCCGGCGTCAGAAAAACGCCGCGCCAGGGGATCATTTGAATAAATCCTAACGATGCCAGGCGCTTAAGCATTTTGGCCACAGTCGGCTGGGAGACGCCGAGCCGCGCCGCCATATCCACCTGACGCGCTTCCCCTACCTCAATAATTAAATCGGAAATCAGCTCAACGTAGTCGTCTATCAACTCACGGCGATGCGCCTCTCTGACCTGACGAAATCCTTCAACGTGTTCTTCTACGTTCACCAATTGCGTCACTTTTTTTGTTGTTGGCGTACCTGCGCGACGACCCATTTTGCTTCCTCGTTTCTGTGACGCGTTAACGCGTCAGCTGACAGAGCGCTCATTGTAAACCAGAGTTGTCCGGGCACAAAAAATTAACGTTTTAGCAATAGCTATAAAACATAGCCTGTGCTATATCTGTATGTAATGCAGACATCCCTCACGGATCGATGGGATAGAAACATCAGGAGGTTTATATGAACGAATTTAAGAGGTGTATACGCGTGTTCAGTCACTCTCCCTTTAAAGTCCGGTTAATGCTGCTCTCTATGTTGTGCGATATGATCAACGGCAAACCGGAACAGGATAACCCTTCCACGAAATAACGCGGCGGTGCGGTACGCCGCTTTATTTTGCATCCTCAACGGAAATGGCGCCCATTTCCCCTGTTTTTTTGTGGTTTTGCTATTCTCTTCGCAAAACATTTTCTTTCCGGCGGTTGACCTTCTTACCCGCACGCTCTATCTTCTGGCAGCCCTGAATATTTTGCGACTCGCCGTTGCGAACCCAATACCTTTTTTACGCATAATCAGGCAGGTAATGACCCTTCGCGCCAGGGTTAGCACATGGCGTTTTTGCAATAGTGGCATATGAATTCAACCCTTATCGATTCACTTCTGGCCCGTCGTCGGGCTGTAAGCCCGTGGGCGGGCCTCTACTTTTTACAGTCGCTGCTGATTAACCTCGCGCTCGGCTACCCCTTTAGCCTGCTTTATACCGCGGCGTTTACCTGCCTGCTGCTGCTGCTCTGGCGCTACCTGCCCCACGGACAAAAAGCGCTGCTCGGCATCTGTTCGCTGGTAGCCGCTTGCTATTTTCCCTTTGGCCAGGCTTACGGCGCGCCGAACTTTAATACGCTGCTGGCGCTGCACTCCACCAATATGGAAGAGTCGAGCGAAATCCTGACCATCTTCCCGTGGTATAGCTACCTGACCGGACTTTTTATTTTTGCGCTGGGTATTATTGCGCTTCGCCGCCGAAAAGAAGAGGTCAGGCCGCGCTGGAATAGCCTCGACAGCCTGTGCCTGCTGATCAGCGTCGCGGCATTTTTCATCGCGCCGGTACAAAATCTGGCGTGGGGCGGCGTTTTTAAGGTTATTGATACCGGCTATCCGGTTTTTCGCTTCGCCAAAGACGTTATCGTCAATAACAACGAAGTCATTGAAGAGCAGCACCGTATGGCGCAGCTATCCGGCATAAAAGATAGCTGGACGGTTACTGCGGTGAAACCCAGATATCACATCTATGTCGTGGTGATTGGTGA
Source organism: Salmonella sp. A29-2 (assembly GCF_020150755.1). Classification (NCBI taxonomy): domain Bacteria; kingdom Pseudomonadati; phylum Pseudomonadota; class Gammaproteobacteria; order Enterobacterales; family Enterobacteriaceae; genus Salmonella; species Salmonella sp. A29-2. The sequence goes on from NZ_CP083731.1 coordinate 3,037,875, forward strand.
AAGCGCGCGACGGGATGCCATGGGCGCTTTCGGCGGCCACTGGGATAATACCCCCTTCGCCAGCCATGTGAATGGCGACTTCTTTATGGATTACATCGCCGCCAGCGGCTCAACGCAAAAATCGCTTGGTTTAACGCTCAATCGCGTGGTGGATAACAAACCGCAGTATCAGGATAACTTCGTCACGCTGGCTAACCGCGCCGGTTTTCAGACATGGTGGTTTTCCAATCAGGGGCAAATCGGTGAATACGACACGGCCATCGCCAGTATCGCCAAACGCGCCGATGAAGCGCATTTCCTGAAAAACGGCGATTTTGAAGCGGATAAAAATACTCGCGACGACGCGCTGTTAAGCATGACGGCGCAGGTATTGGCGACAGAACGCACGCAACCGCAGTTGATTGTGTTGCATTTAATGGGGTCGCATCCCCAGGCCTGCGACCGTACTCAGGGAAAATACGCGACGTTTGTCCAGTCGAAAGAGACGTCTTGTTATTTATACACCATGACGCAAACCGATGATTTACTCCGTCAGCTCTATACTCAGCTTCGTCATAGCGGCGACAGTTTTTCGCTCGTCTATTTCTCCGATCACGGGCTGGCGTTTAAAGAGCGCGGCAAAGCGGTACAGTACCTGGCGCATGACGACAAATTCCAGCAAAACTTCCAGGTGCCGTTTATGGTGCTATCCAGCGACAGTAAAGCGCATCGGATCATTAAAGCTCGCCGTTCTGCGAACGATTTCCTGAGTTTTTTCTCGCAATGGACAGGAATTAGCGCTAAAGAGATCAAAAATCGCTATCGATTTATTTCGGAGCAGAAAGCCGGGCCCGTTTATATCACCAATTTCAAATTACAAAAAGTGGACTATAACCATCTGGGCAGCGATATTTTTTCACTAAAATAATGCACGTTTCAGGCAAAAAAAATCCGCCCCGAAAGGCGGATTTTTCATTTTCACCGACGTGATTAGAAGCGGTAACCCACGCCAGCAATCCAGGTGCCAACGTCAACGCTACGAATACGGCTCTGCTCGTAAGAGAAGTCCAGAGCAACATTTTCCATCGGGTTGAATTGCAGACCAGCGCCATAGGAGAAGCCATAATCGCTGGTGTCATGTTTGTAGGTTGGGTAATCGGTCGTCTGGAATTTACCGTAACCCACACCGACTACACCGTAGATGCTCGCCCAATCGTTCAGACGGTAAGCCGGGCCGGCAGTGATGCCGTAGTACTGACCTTTGTTGTAATCGCCCGCACCGTTAGTACGATCTTTTTCGGTGTAGGTGAAGGAACCGATTACGCCCAGCGGGTTGTCGTCCTGCTCATAACGATACTTCAGGTTAAAACCGCTCATTTTATTCGCTACGCCCTGCGCGTCGCTCTGAGCGTAACCACCGGTAACGGTAGAAGTAGCAGCTACTGCAGTACCTGCGGAAAAAGCCAGAACAGCGGCCAGTGCTGAAAGACATGCAATTTTTTTCATAACCACCTCAAATGTGCTTCAAGTAAGTCCTAAGTTTTAAATATATCAAAAATTAATGGGAAACTCTTTGCGATTCACGGTGTCTAAGGGCGCCTTTCATGTAACAGAACGTTTCCATATCGCGCTATCTTATTCAATTAACATCACTTTTCCGGCTGATTGCACCAATAATGCGCGTGCGGCGCGATACATTCATCCAGATTATTCCTAAACTAACAGTCTATTTATCCATCAATTTAAGTTCATTTTATGGAATCCTGGAAATTTTTTTTCAACGAATCCTCAACCGCCGCGGGGAATTTCCATTACACTGCCACCTTTACTCGTACTGACATTTTTTGACAGGAGAAAGGATGCCGGGGTCAACACGTAAACTACCAGTCTGGTTGCCCATTTTGGTTTTGCTCATTGCCATGTCCTCTATTCAGAGTGGCGCTTCACTGGCGAAATCGTTATTTCCTCTTGTCGGCGCGCCGGGCGTAACGGCGCTTCGTCTGGCGTTGGGAACGCTTATCCTTATCGCCTTTTTCAAACCCTGGCGTTTGCGTTTTGCCAAAGAGCAGCGGCTGCCTTTATTGTTTTATGGTCTGTCGCTGGGCGGGATGAACTATCTATTCTATCTGTCGATTCAGACGGTGCCGTTGGGTATTGCGGTCGCGCTGGAATTTACCGGTCCTCTGGCGGTCGCGCTGTTTTCATCCCGGCGGCCGGTAGATTTTATTTGGGTCGTACTGGCTGTGCTTGGGCTCTGGTTCCTGCTGCCATTAGGGCAAGATATGTCTCACGTCGATCTTACCGGGGCCGCGTTAGCGCTCGGCGCTGGCGCCTGTTGGGCTGTCTATATTCTTACCGGCCAGCGAGCAGGCGCGGAACATGGTCCGGCCACGGTGGCGGTAGGCTCGCTGATTGCCGCCATCATTTTCGTGCCGATTGGCGCAGTTCAGGCTGGCGACGCGCTATGGCACTGGTCGATTCTTCCCTTAGGGTTAGCGGTCGCTGTGCTTTCTACGGCGCTGCCTTATTCACTGGAAATGATTGCGCTGACGCGCCTGCCAACCCGCACCTTCGGTACGCTGATGAGCATGGAACCCGCGCTGGCCGCCGTTTCCGGGATGATTTTTCTGGGCGAAACGCTTACGGGCATACAAATCCTGGCCCTGTGCGCCATCATTGCCGCCTCAATGGGTTCTACCCTAACGATTCGACGCGAACCGCAAATTAAACAAGTTGACGTAAAATAGTTTCTTATTCTGCATGATGTGCATAATCATGCAGAATATCACCTCGTTATTCACCTTTTATTATTGCGCTATTACTTCGTCATTTTTTGTCATATTTTTTCTCATTTTTTACATTAAAATGAGAATTATTACCCACCAAACAGCAAACTCGCCTAACCAATTGATTTTTAATAAAAACAAATATTAAATCTTGTCTGTACTATTAAAGTGATAGGTAAATTCAAAAAAGCAAAGTTAAAAACCGGTGCTATACTTATTTTCGTTAATTACCTGGGACACAAACATCAAGAGGATATGAGATTATGAGTACCGCTAAACTGGTAAAAACAAAAGCGTCTAATCTGCTTTATACCCGTAACGATGTATCAGAGAGCGATAAAAAAGCGACGGTTGAGTTGCTTAATCGTCAGGTGATCCAGTTCATTGACCTGTCGCTGATCACGAAACAGGCCCACTGGAACATGCGCGGTGCTAACTTTATTGCCGTTCATGAGATGCTGGATGGCTTCCGTACCGCACTGACCGATCATCTGGATACTATGGCCGAGCGCGCCGTACAGCTTGGCGGTGTGGCGTTAGGCACCACGCAAGTTATCAACAGCAAAACACCGCTGAAAAGCTATCCGCTCGATATCCATAACGTGCAGGATCACTTAAAAGAACTGGCCGATCGCTACGCTGTTGTCGCTAATGATGTTCGCAAAGCTATCGGTGAAGCCAAAGATGAAGACACTGCCGATATCTTTACCGCCGCATCACGCGACCTCGATAAATTCCTGTGGTTTATCGAATCCAACATCGAATAAATCTATCTCTACCCTGAATACTTCGAGTTGCAGGAAGGTACAAACGCAGCGAATCCGCAGAAGCCTGACTTCCGTCGGTCACTGAAGCGAACGCACCTGCAACTTGATGTACACAGGTATATAAGTCATCCCTATCCCCCTGCCTGTCACAGGGGTTTTGCACTTAAATAGTGCACACGTCTTGTACTCCCCTCCGATAAAAGTGAATCATTTGTAATAATTACATCACACAATCGTTAATTAAAGATTGTTTTAACAACAATTTTTACGCTAAATAGACCCTGTATCTCTACGTTGTTATTCATGCACTAAATCAGTGCCCCAAAACGGTGCGGCATACTGGTTTTGCCCGACTTATTGTGCACAGGAATGATTGACGCTTCTGTTAAAACAATGAGTTACATAATTGGCATGATTTTTTCATTACGCTACATGTTCTCGCAGGGGATCGCCCCGTGGATAGAAAAGGAAATGCTATGAAGTCTCTATTAAAAGTTTCACTGGCTGCACTTACCCTGGCTTTTGCGGTGTCTTCGCACGCTGCGGATAAGAAACTCGTGGTGGCAACCGATACGGCGTTCGTTCCGTTTGAATTTAAACAGGGCGACAAATACGTCGGTTTTGATGTTGATCTGTGGGACGCTATCGCGAAAGAACTGAAGCTGGACTACACCCTGAAACCGATGGATTTCAGCGGCATTATTCCGGCATTACAAACCAAAAATATCGATCTGGCGCTGGCGGGTATTACGATTACGGACGAGCGTAAAAAAGCGATCGACTTTTCCGATGGCTATTACAAAAGCGGTCTGCTCGTGATGGTGAAAGCCAACAATAACGATATTAAAAGCGTTAAAGACCTCGATGGCAAAGTCGTTGCCGTGAAGAGCGGAACCGGGTCGGTGGATTACGCGAAAGCGAATATCAAAACCAAAGACCTGCGTCAGTTCCCGAACATTGATAACGCGTACATGGAATTAGGCACCAACCGCGCAGACGCCGTTCTGCACGATACGCCGAACATCCTGTACTTTATCAAAACCGCAGGCAACGGCCAGTTCAAGGCGGTAGGCGAATCGCTGGAAGCACAGCAATACGGAGTTGCCTTCCCGAAAGGCAGCGATGAACTGCGCGAGAAAGTCAACGGCGCGCTAAAAACGCTGCGTGAGAATGGCACCTATAACGAAATCTACAAAAAATGGTTCGGTACAGAACCTAAATAAAACGACCTGATGTTGGCTTGTGGCCCGGTAGTGAGGACGCTCACCGGGCCTACAGCTCTTTTCCGTGACGGATAAGACACTTTCACGCCATTTCCGCGCCGGATAGAGCATTTGACTATTTACACCACGGTAACAGGAACGACATATGCAGTTTGACTGGAGCGCCATCTGGCCCGCCATTCCGCTTTTGCTTGAGGGCGCTAAAATGACCCTGTGGATCTCGGTCCTCGGTCTGGCTGGCGGCCTGGTTATTGGACTGGCGGCAGGTTTTGCCCGTACGTTTGGCGGCTGGTTCGCCAACCACATCGCCCTGGTTTTCATTGAAATTATTCGCGGCACGCCCATCGTTGTCCAGGTCATGTTTATCTACTTTGCCCTGCCGATGGCATTTAATGATTTGCGTATTGATCCGTTCAGCGCAGCGGTCGTGACAATTATGATTAACTCCGGCGCTTATATCGCGGAAATTACTCGCGGCGCAGTACTATCCATTCACAAAGGTTTTCGCGAAGCGGGTCTGGCGCTGGGCCTTTCTCGCCGGGAAACCATCCGCCATGTTATTTTACCGCTTGCTCTGCGCCGTATGCTGCCGCCGCTGGGCAATCAGTGGATCATTAGCATCAAAGACACCTCGTTGTTTATTGTTATCGGCGTAGCCGAGCTGACCCGTCAGGGCCAGGAAATTATTGCCGGTAACTTTCGCGCCCTGGAAATCTGGAGCGCCGTGGCCGTCTTCTATTTGATCATTACGCTGGTGCTGAGCTTTATTTTGCGTCGTCTTGAAAGAAGGATGAAAATCCTGTGATTGAATTTAAAAACGTCTCCAAGCACTTTGGCCCCACCCAGGTGCTACATAACATTGATTTAAACATCCGTCAGGGCGAAGTGGTTGTGATTATCGGCCCTTCCGGTTCGGGTAAATCCACGTTATTACGCTGTATCAATAAACTGGAAGAGATCACCTCCGGCGATCTGATTGTCGATGGTCTGAAAGTCAACGATCCTAAAGTAGACGAACGGCTGATTCGCCAGGAAGCCGGCATGGTGTTTCAACAGTTTTATCTGTTCCCGCATCTGACCGCGCTCGAAAACGTGATGTTCGGTCCTCTGCGCGTGCGCGGCGTAAAGAAAGAAGAAGCGGAAAAACAGGCGAAAGCTCTGTTAGCGAAAGTTGGACTGGCGGAACGGGCGCACCACTACCCCTCCGAGCTTTCCGGCGGTCAACAACAGCGCGTCGCTATTGCCCGAGCGCTGGCAGTGAAGCCGAAAATGATGCTCTTTGACGAGCCAACCTCCGCTCTGGACCCTGAACTGCGCCATGAAGTGCTGAAAGTCATGCAGGATCTGGCGGAAGAAGGCATGACCATGGTCATTGTGACTCACGAAATCGGCTTTGCCGAAAAAGTCGCCTCACGGCTGATTTTCATCGATAAAGGCCGTATTGCCGAAGATGGCAGTCCGCAGGCGTTGATCGAAAACCCGCCAAGCCCACGTTTACAGGAATTTTTACAGCACGTCTCCTGAGATATCGCCCTTCCTGCCCTGCGGCAGGAAGGGCATCATGGAATAGTCCCATTTCATTTTCCCTCCCCTGCGCCATCTATACTTAGTGTTTTGCGTCTCTTTTCTCACTGGAGGAGTCATGCGGTGGACCCTGTTCATCCTTTTTTGTCTACTGGGCACGCCTGCCCATGCGGTCGCCATACCCGGCGTGACCACGGGGACATCAACCAGCCAGCAAGCAGCGCCAGAGCCCAGTCCTGAACAAAAAAAAGCGGCCTATGCGGCCCTGGCTGACGTACTGGAGAACGAGGCTTCACGTAACGAATTGATAGCGCAACTCCGCGAAGCATCAACCACGCCGCCGACCGAGCCGGCACCAGCGCTTGCGCCGCCTGCGGCCAAAGATGAGAAAACGGTACTGGAGAACGTCACCACCGTTACCCGTCAGTACGGCGATGCTTTCGCTACCCGTTTCGCCCAGCTTTATCGCAACATCACCGATGCGCCGCACAAGCCGTTTAACTCGCAAACCTTCACCAACGCGTTAACCCACTTTTTATTTCTGGCCGTCGCGGTATTTGGTTTTTATAGCGTGATACGGCTTTGCGCCCTGCCGTTATATCGAAAAATGGGCCTGTGGGCGCGCAAGAAAAACCGTGAACGCAGCAACTGGTTACAGCTCCCGGCGATGATCGTCGGCGCGTTTATTATCGACCTGCTGCTACTGGCGCTCACCTTATTTATCGGTCAGATGCTCAGTGATAATTTCCATGCGGGAAGTCGAACTATCGCTTTTCAGCAAAGCCTGTTCCTGAATGCCTTCGCGCTGATAGAGTTCTTTAAAGCGATTCTGCGGCTTATTTTTTGCCCTAATGTACCGGAATTACGCCCATTCGCGATTCAGGATGCGACAGCGCGTTACTGGAATCGCCGTATGAGTTCCCTTAGCAGTTTGATTGGCTACGGGCTGATTGTTGCCGTTCCGATTATTTCCAACCAGGTGAATGTTCAGGTTGGCGCGATGGCTAATGTGGCGATCATGCTCTGCATCACCATCTGGGCGCTGTACCTGATCTTTAAAAACAAAGCGGAGATTACGCAACATTTATTAAGTCTGGCGGAACGATCATTAGCCTTTTTTAGCCTGTTTATCCGCGCCTTTGCGCTGGTGTGGCACTGGCTGGCCAGCGCTTACTTTATCGTGCTGTTTTTCTTCTCGTTATTCGACCCAGGCAATAGCCTGAAGTTTATGATGGGCGCGACTGTGCGCAGTCTGGCGATTATTGGCATCGCGGCGTTTATCTCCGGTATGTTTACCCGCTGGATAGCGAAAACCATCACCCTGTCGCCCCATACGCAGCGCAATTACCCGGAATTACAAAAGCGGCTTAACGGCTGGCTCTCCTCGGCGCTAAAAGTCGCACGCTTTTTGACCGTCTGCGTCGCCGTTATGCTGTTGCTCAACGCCTGGGGATTATTCGATTTCTGGCACTGGCTACATTATGGCGCGGGGGAAAAGATGGTCGATATCCTCATCCGTATCGCGTTAATCTTATTCTTCTCCGCCGTGGGATGGACGATTCTCGCCAGTCTGATTGAGAATCGCCTGGCCTCCGATATTCATGGCCGCCCGCTACCCAGCGCCCGCACGCGCACGCTGCTGACGCTGTTCCGCAATGCGCTGGCAGTGATTATCAGTACCATAACCATCATGATCGTGTTATCGGAAATCGGCGTCAATATCGCGCCATTGCTGGCTGGCGCAGGGGCGTTAGGTCTGGCTATCTCTTTCGGTTCGCAAACCCTGGTGAAAGATATTATTACCGGCGTCTTTATTCAGTTTGAAAACGGGATGAATACCGGCGACTTAGTCACCATAGGCCCGCTGACGGGGACGGTCGAAAGAATGTCGATTCGTTCCGTCGGCGTGCGGCAGGATACCGGGGCATACCATATTATCCCGTGGTCCTCGATCACCACTTTCGCCAACTTTGTGCGCGGTATCGGCTCTGTTGTCGCCAACTATGACGTGGATCGCCATGAGGATGCGGATAAAGCGAATCAGGCGCTGAAAGACGCGGTAACGGCGCTGATGGAGACGGAGGATATTCGCGGGCTGATTATCGGCGAACCCACGTTCGCCGGTATTGTCGGTTTAACGAACACGGCGTTTACTTTACGCGTATCGTTCACCACCCTACCGCTCAAGCAGTGGACGGTGCGTTTTGCCCTTGATAGCCAGGTGAAAAAGCATTTTGATCTGGCCAATGTGCGCGCGCCGGTGCAAACGTATCAGGTTCTGCCCGCCCCCGCCGGCGGCCCGTCGCCTGATTCACTGCCGCCGCGCGAACCGACGATTTAGCGTTTACGGGTGATAAAACGGCGACGCTGGTCGTCATCCATAAAGGTCCAGGCAATAAAGCGGCTTTGCTTTTGCCCCTGGGCCATCTCTTTTTTCACCACTTTCACCGCGCCAGCCTCCGTCAATGCCCGGTAAAGCGGCGGTAAATTCTCGCCGCGCGACACCAACGTCGTAAACCACAACACCTGACGGCGGAAGGATTGGCTTTCAGCAATCATTTTTTTAATAAAGGCGACTTCGCCGCCTTCACACCATAGCTCCTGCTGTTGACCGCCAAAGTTCAGCGCATCATCTTTATTCTGCCCCAAATTGCGGCGCTTACGCTCGCTGCCCGCGCGGGCTGCGGCGGCGGAGTCGTGAAAAGGCGGGTTACAAAGCGTTGCGTCATAAAATTCATTTTTATGAATAATACCGGTAAAAATGGCCGCCGGATCTTTTTGCCGACGCAGACGAATGGCGCGGCTTAACCCCGTATTAGCCTGAATGATAGCCTGCGCGCTGGACATCGCTGCGTCGCTGACTTCACTACCGGTAAATCGCCAGCCATATTCATGGACGCCGATAAGCGGATAAATACAATTGGCGCCCACGCCCACGTCCAGAATAGTTGCCTGCGCCGGAATACTCCCTGTTGTTTCGCCAAGCAGATCCGCCAGATGATGGATATAATCCGCACGACCAGGCACTGGCGGACATAAAAAACCTGGCGGAATGTCCCAGTGTGTGACGGCATAAAAATGCGCCAGCAACGCCTTATTGAGCGCTTTTACCGCTTGCGGATTAGCAAAATCAACGCTCTGTTCACCGGCGGGCGTGCGGATAAGAAAGGACGTCAATTCCGGCGTGGTCTGACACAGTGCGGCGAGATCATAACGGTGTTGATGGCGGTTGCGCGGGTGTAACCCCGGTTTCTGGGCGGACATGGCATTCTCCTTTTAGCAGCGGCGTAAGATACCCGTATAACGCCACGGGGTAAATATACCACCGCGAATTCCCTGCCTCGCTCGTTTGATCGGATATCTGAATGACATTGGCTCTGCTCATGGTCTGAAAAGATCGCGCGATGCGATTTTTTCGCCTGACGGCGCTACACTTAACCTCAGGTACCCTAAAATCAGGAGAGCGTGATGGCATCCGGCTGGGCAAATGACGACGCAGTGAATGAACAAATCAACAATACCATTGAAGATGCCGTTGCCCGCGCTCGCGGCGAACTTCCCCACGGCGAAAGTCGCGATGAATGCGAATCTTGCGGCGATCCTATCCCTGAAGCGCGGCGTAAAGCCGTGCCGGGCGTTCGGTTATGCATAGCCTGCCAACAGGAGAAAGATTTACATAACGCAACATTTTCAGGATATAATCGTAGAGGTTCAAAAGACAGCCAGTTACGCTGACTTTTCTTTACCGAAACCGCCAGTATTATCCATTCCTTTACGCTCATGCTTTTTAGCGTTCTGCGTCGCAGAATGTGCCGTTAACCTCGACTCTGTAAAGCCAGATGACAAGAAAGGTAAATTCAACCGTTGAATTAATTAATAATCAATAGGTTATTTGTCATTCAAAAATTTTGAGCAAGGCAGTCAATTCTATTCGATTTTATCTTTCGCAAAAAACCGTGATACTCATCACATCGACGGAACATCGTCCCATAAACAGAATAACCTGCGAGAGATTAATCATGAAAACCATTAAATATGCTGTTGCAGCCATCGCGCTTTCCACCCTTTCTTTTGGCACTTTTGCCGCAGAACCGGTTAGCGCGTCTCAGACGCAAAACCTGCATAAAATCGGCGTAGTGTCTGCCGATGGCGCCACCACGCTGGATGGCCTGGAAGCTAAACTGGCTGAAAAAGCCGCCGCTGCTGGCGCAAGCGCTTATAACATCACCTCCGCCGTAGGTAATGACAAAATGAGCGGCACTGCGGTGATTTATAAATAATTTACCTGCCCGCCAGATTTCAGGCTGTAACATCGCTGTTGTTTGAATTCTGACGGGTATTACCCTCGTCTGTTTGCCAACAGACCCACTGCTCCAACCCTCATTAACCCTGTTTGTTACCCTTATTTGCCCGTCCGTCACTGGACGGGCTTTTTTTATTCGCTAAAAGCCTGTTCGACGCGCGCAATCCCGTCTTCTAACGTCGCCGCCTCTCCCGTCGCAACCAGACAACAGGCCATTTGCGTTTTTAATGATTGCGGCACCGGCTCGCGGCCGGCAAGGCAGCGCTCAATCCAGCGCGCGGTGATTTCAGGATCTTTAGTCGCAGGCAGTGAAAGCGGCTCGTCGTGCGTGTCGCTCTGACGCTCATGCAGTACCTGCACGCCACGGCTATCAATCAGGCTGATTTGCGGACAGCGTTGCGGGTTGGCATAGACTTCGCCTTCGGTACCATGCATCAGCAAAGCCCGCCCGCCAATGCGGCTAAAAAAGGTCGCCACACGCGGGACATATTCAGGGTGAGAAACGCTTGATAAACGCAGCGCGGCATCCTCAGCAAATGGCGTCGCCAGCTTGGCCAGTGAATGCGCGCTGTTGCGCACGCCCATCCGCCAGCGCATCGCCAGCTGTTTTTCCAGCGGCGGGCAGAGCGCGCTCACCGGGATAAACACCGGCTGGCGCCCGTCCAGTTTGGCCTGCGCTTGTCCGCCGTGTAGGGTGGGCACAATCCCCATCAGCTCAAATATTGTTTCCGTCAGTACGCGGGTCGGATCTTCACTGACGCCGTGTACTACAACTGGAAAGCCCAATTTATGCAGCAGGATAGCCAGCAACGGCGTTAAATTCGCCTGTTTACGCGCGCCGTTATAGCTGGGAATAACGACCGGCAACGGCCTATCTGCGGGCGGTGTCAGTTTGATGGTATGATTCTGCATGGCTTCATAAAAGCCCAGCATTTCGGCTTCGCCTTCGCCTTTAATACGCAGCGCCATCAATATACTGCCCATCTCCAGGTCGGGGACGTCGCCATTCAGCATTCGGGTATACAAACCGCGCGCGGTATCCAGATCCAGATCGCGGGCGTGATTTTTACCTCGCCCGATCTCTTTGATGATCTTGCGATAATCCATTGAAAGCTCCTTGAAGTGTGCTCACAGCATTAACGCCGTCGGCGGCGTGCAGGTTTTGCTTTTGGTTTTACTATAACGTCTGGCACGGCAGGCTGCTCTATCGGAAAAACAGGTAAGGCATTCAGTAAACGCTGTCCGTAGTTTTTGGTCAACAACCGCTTATCATAAATGACCACTTCTCCCCGACAGGCATGGCTACGGATCAATCGCCCTACCTGCTGAATTAAATTAAAAGACGCGCTTGGTAAACTTTGTACCTCAAACGGATAACGATTCAGACTTTTTAGCCATTCGCCTTCGGTGATCACGACCGGGCTGTCGATCGGCGGGAAGGCAATTTTATGGATATGGACCTGCGTCAGCAGCTCGCCTTTAAGATCCAGCCCTTCGGCAAAAGACTGAAGCCCAACCAGCACGCTGCGTTCGCCGCTCTCCACCCGTTTACGGTGCAGCTCTACCAGCCGGTAACGCGGCTGGTCACCCTGGACCAGGAGGAGTAAGCGCACATCAGCGACATGCTCCAGAAAACGCTGCATCGCCCGCCCGCTGGCGAACAGTACCAGCATACCATGATGTTTTTTGCTCTCCAGTTGCTCACGAAAATAGGCCGCCATTTCGGCAATATGCTGCTCTTCGTTATCAATGGTGGGTTCGTAGCGCATCTGAGGAATCACCAGTTTCCCCTGTTCCACATGATTAAACGGCGAATCCAGCGCCACAAAGCGGTCGCCGGCTTTTTCTTTTAAGCCGCTCATTTCCTGCAGACGCGAAAAGCTATTGAGCGAGCGCAGTGTCGCCGAGGTGACAATAATGTGCGGTACGCTGCGCCATAACAATCTTTCCAGCTGATCGCTGACGCGGATACCGACACAATGGAACCAGACGTGGAGTTGCCCTTCGCGTATTTCACGCGTCGCCCATTTGGACACCGGCGCGCCTGAAGACTGCGCCATCGAAGCCAGCCGCCATAATTTACTTTGCGCCTCGAACATTCCCAGCGCCCGGTTCATCTGTAAAATCACCCGATGCAAACGCACAATATCGTGCGACCCGGTTTTTTCGCTGAGATCGTTGAGAAAGGATTCCGCCAGCCCACGCAACGTCTCGGTCAGCTTCGCCAGTCGCTGGCAGATTTCCATGACCTCATCAGGCAACTCGCCCATTGCAAAACGGTGCTCCGCCTCCTGCGCTGCGGGCATATACAGATTAAGAATGGCATTGAGCGAGGCGATCAGTTCGTATACCTCCTCGCAATGGGCGTTAAGTCGCTCAGGGTTCGCTAACGGCGGCGTGGTTTTAGGGCGAAATTGCTCCATGCAGGTCGCCACCAGTTTGCTGAACAGGTCCAGTTGCAAGCGATACCAGGAGGCGGTAATTTCCGCGCTCATCTCCAGCGCATCGCGAGCGACATCGGGCAGATGATGACCTTCATCCAGTACCAACAGCAGATGCTTTGGTTCCGGCAGTACGGCTTCACTTTCCATCGCCGCCATTACCAGCGCGTGATTCGCCACCACGACTTCCGCTTCCTGTATTTCACGTCGGGCGACAAAGAATGGACATTCGCGGTAATAGTGACAGTTGCGGTTCAGACAACTGGCTTTATCGGTACTTAATCGCCGCCACAGATCGTCGTCAATAGCAATGTCGGTATGATCCCGTAGACCATCCCATTTGTAACCGTCAAGATCCCCTTTCAGCCTGGCGCAACGCTTTTGTTCTTCCTGGTTGTTAGGCGTCAGTTCGTCATCAAGAAAGGCGAGCAGATCCTGCTGCGTAGGCTCACTACTGGCGAGCGCCGCCAGGTTTCGCGGACACACGTAACGCCCGCGGCCAAAGGCGGCGGTAAAGCGCAGATCGGGGATGATTTTTCGTAGCAGCGGCAAATCTTTGCTAAAGATCTGATCCTGTAACGCCACGTTAGCGGTACTGACCACCAGTGTTTTTTGCTCTTCCCGGGCAATGGCGATACCGGGAATAAGATAGGAGAGGGTTTTCCCGACGCCGGTCGGCGCTTCAATAGCCAGATGTCTCCCTTCTTCCCCGGCCAGCGTTCTGGCGACGTCAGCAATCATCTGCCGCTGCGGCGCACGGGGAATAAAGTCGGGAATCTGGTCCTGAAGCGCCTTATACCAGGCGGCGATTTGCGCTTTCAGCGCAGCGGTCAATGCCATGAGAAAACCTGAAGTACTGTATAAACAGCCACTATTGTGTCACATTTCAGGGGCGGGAAGTACCTTTTTTACCGGTTCTGGAAGGCGGCTCGCAACGCGATGTGTATTTTGCCGGATGGCGGTGCAAGCACCTTATCCGGCCTACGTATTTGCATAGTCCGTAGGCCCGGTAAGCGTCGCGCTACCGGGCATGTTGCCGGATAAAATTTACTGGGCAGGCGTGATTCTGCGCGGGCGACGCGGCGGACGTGCTTTGTCGCCAGCGGGTTTCCCCTCGCCTGTGCGCGGTTTTGGTTTCGCCTTCGCCGCCCCGCTATCCTGACGTCGCGGCTGCTGACTGCGCCCCGCTCCCCCCTGATTTTGTCCGCGACCACGACCGCCGCCGCCGCGCTGCTGACGGCCATTCTGAATCGGCTCCGCTTTAATCGACGGGTCCGGCTCATAGCCCGGCGTCGTAATGCGTGGGATCTCTTTTTTCAGCAATTTTTCGATATCACGCAACAGTTTATGCTCGTCAACACAGACCAGCGACAGCGCCTCGCCAGTTGCCGCCGCGCGACCGGTACGGCCAATACGGTGTACATAATCTTCCGGCACGTTCGGCAGCTCATAGTTGACCACGTGCGGCAGCTCTTCAATATCCAGACCACGCGCCGCAATATCCGTCGCCACCAGCACGCGAATATCGCCGGATTTAAAATCGGCCAGCGCGCGGGTACGTGCGCCCTGCGATTTATTACCGTGGATCGCCGCGCTGCGAATACCGTCTTTATTAAGCTGTTCCGCCAGATGGTTCGCGCCATGCTTGGTGCGGGTGAAGACCAACACCTGCTGCCAGTTGCCCTGGCCAATCATCTGCGACAACAGTTCACGTTTGCGTTTTTTATCGACAAAGTGCACGTGCTGCGTTACCTGCTCTGAGGCCGTGTTGCGGCGCGCCACTTCGATTTCCAGCGGGTTGCGCAACAGCTTTTCGGCAAGCGCTTTGATGTCGTCGGAGAACGTGGCGGAGAACAGCAGATTCTGACGCTTCGCCGGCAGTTTCGCCAGCACGCGACGAATGTCGTGAATGAAGCCCATATCCAGCATACGGTCGGCTTCATCCAGTACCAGAATCTCAATCTGATCCAGCTTCACGGCATTTTGATGTTCCAGGTCGAGCAGACGTCCCGGCGTCGCCACCAGCACATCCACGCCGCCGCGCAGTTTCATCATCTGCGGATTGATGCTTACGCCGCCAAATACCACCAGCGAGCGAATATTGAGATATTTACTGTAATCTCTGACGTTTTCGCCAATTTGCGCCGCCAGCTCGCGGGTTGGCGTGAGGATCAACGCACGCACCGGGCGACGACCTTTAGCGTGCGGCTGATGGGTAATCAGATGCTGCAACAATGGCAGGGTAAAACCCGCCGTTTTACCGGTTCCGGTCTGGGCGCTGGCCATCAGATCGCGGCCTTCCAGCACGGCGGGAATCGCCTGTTGCTGAATAGGGGTAGGTTCACGGTAACCCTGCTCGGCAATGGCGCGCAGGATATCAGGGTTTAATCCCAGGGAATCAAAAGACATAACTACTCCGGACCGCCCCGACCGTTGCCGGTGTAGTTTTCAGGGAGATGCTCAAATTTGGAATGACAAAAACCACAATGTCATGAAGGGGCGGAGTGTAGCAGTTTTTGTGATGCGGCGCATAAATTATCCCGGAAGGTGGCAAAGACAAATTAATCGACCACACTGGACAAGTGCCATTATGAGTCATAATCTTAATCAATCGATTGATTAAAAATTAGGGCGTGTGATGAATATTCCCACCACGACCACCAAGGGCGAGCAGGCGAAAAGTCAGCTCATTGCCGCCGCGCTGGCGCAGTTTGGCGAGTATGGCCTCCATGCCACCACGCGCGATATCGCCGCGCTGGCGGGGCAAAATATTGCCGCTATTACTTACTATTTCGGCTCAAAAGAGGATTTATACCTCGCCTGCGCCCAGTGGATTGCCGATTTTCTTGGCGAAAAATTTCGCCCCCATGCTGAAAAAGCGGAACGTCTGTTTAGCCAGCCTGTCCCTGACCGGGACGCCATACGCGAGCTTATTCTGCTCGCCTGCAAGAACATGATTATGCTGCTGACGCAGGAAGACACCGTTAACCTGAGCAAATTTATTTCACGCGAGCAGCTCTCTCCCACGTCGGCCTATCAATTGGTTCATGAACAGGTTATCGATCCGTTGCACACCCATCTGACAAGATTGGTTGCCGCTTATACCGGCTGCGACGCCAATGATACGCGCATGATTTTGCATACCCATGCCTTACTGGGCGAAGTGCTGGCGTTTCGTCTCGGCAAAGAAACTATTCTGTTACGTACCGGCTGGCCGCAGTTTGATGAAGAAAAAGCGGAGCTGATTTACCAGACGGTAACCTGCCACATCGATCTTATTCTGCACGGTTTAACGCAAAGGAGTCTGGACTGATGAAAAAACCTGTCGTTATCGGACTGGCAATCGCAGCGATCGTCGCTGTGATTGCCGGTGGAACCTGGTGGTATCAAAGTCGGCAGGACGATGGGCTGACGCTATACGGTAATGTCGATATCCGTACCGTCAATATCAGCTTTCGCGTCGGCGGCAGGCTGGCGTCGCTGAATGTTGATGAAGGCGATGCCATCAAAGCCGGACAGGTGCTCGGCGAACTGGATCACGCGCCATACGAAAACGCGCTAATGCAGGCGAAAGCTGGCGTGTCGGTCGCGCAGGCGCAATATGATTTGATGCTGGCAGGCTATCGCGATGAAGAGATAGCCCAGGCCGCCGCCGCCGTCAGACAGGCGCAAGCCGCCTATGACTACGCGCAAAACTTTTATAACCGTCAGCAAGGATTGTGGAAAAGCCGCACCATTTCCGCTAACGATCTGGAAAACGCCCGCTCATCGCGCGATCAGGCGCAGGCGACGCTGAAGTCCGCGCAGGATAAACTGAGCCAGTACCGTACCGGTAATCGTGAACAGGATATCGCCCAGGCGAAAGCCAGCCTGGAACAGGCAAAGGCCCAACTGGCGCAGGCGCAGCTTGATTTGCAGGACACTACGCTTATCGCGCCTGCCAACGGAACCTTGCTCACCCGCGCGGTCGAGCCTGGCAGTATGCTGAACGCCGGCAGCACGGTATTAACGCTCTCGCTGACCCGCCCCGTCTGGGTGCGCGCCTATGTCGATGAACGCAACCTCAGTCAGACGCAACCGGGGCGCGACATTCTGTTGTATACCGACGGTCGTCCTGACAAACCTTACCACGGCAAGATTGGTTTCGTTTCGCCCACCGCGGAATTTACGCCGAAAACCGTCGAAACGCCGGATCTGCGTACCGATCTTGTCTATCGCCTGCGCATTATCGTCACCGATGCGGACGATGCGTTACGCCAGGGGATGCCAGTCACGGTGAAATTTAATGACGAGGCACGGCATGAGTGAGGCCGTTATTACGCTGCACGGTCTGACGAAGCGCTTTGCGGGAATGGATAAACCCGCCGTCGCGCCGCTCGACTGTACCATTCATTCCGGTTATGTCACCGGGCTGGTAGGGCCGGACGGCGCAGGAAAAACCACGCTAATGCGTATGCTGGCGGGCCTGCTCAAAGCCGATGGCGGCAGCGCGTCCGTATTGGGCTTCGATCCGATACAAAACGACAGCGAGCTGCACGCGGTTCTGGGCTATATGCCGCAGAAATTCGGTCTGTATGAAGATCTTACCGTCATGGAGAACCTTAATCTCTATGCCGATTTACGCAGCGTTACCGGCGAGATACGGGAAAAGACCTTTGCCCGTTTGTTGGAGTTTACCGCCCTCGGCCCTTTCACTGGCCGTCTGGCAGGAAAATTGTCCGGCGGGATGAAGCAAAAATTGGGGCTGGCCTGTACGCTGGTCGGCGAACCGAAAGTGCTGCTGTTGGATGAACCGGGCGTTGGCGTTGACCCGATTTCACGGCGCGAGTTGTGGCAAATGGTCCACGAACTGGCGGGCGACGGGATGCTGATTTTATGGAGCACCTCCTATCTGGATGAAGCCGAACAGTGTCGCGATGTGCTGCTGATGAATGAAGGCGAGCTGCTCTATCAGGGCGAACCTAAAGCGCTGACGCAAACGATGGCCGGTCGTAGCTTTCTGATGAGCAGTCCACAGGAAAACAACCGTAAGTTGCTACAGAGAGCGCTCAGACTGCCGCAGGTGAGTGACGGCATGATTCAGGGACGTTCGGTACGCCTGATCCTGAAAAAAGAGGCGACCGCAGCAGATATTCGTCAGGCCGAAGGGATGCCGGAAATCACCCTCAATGAGACCGCGCCGCGTTTCGAAGATGCGTTTATCGATCTGCTTGGCGGAGCGGGAACCTCGGAGTCTCCGCTGGGTTCAATCCTGCATACGGTTGAAGGCACTGCCGGCGAAACGGTGATTGAAGCGCAGGAACTGACGAAAAAATTTGGCGATTTCGCGGCCACGGACCATGTTAATTTCGTCGTACAGCGCGGCGAGATTTTTGGCCTGCTCGGCCCGAACGGCGCGGGTAAATCAACCACCTTTAAAATGATGTGCGGCCTGCTGGTGCCGACGTCCGGCAAGGCGCTGGTGCTGGATATGGACCTGAAAGTCAGCTCCGGCAAAGCCCGTCAGCATCTGGGCTATATGGCGCAAAAATTTTCGCTTTACGGCAACCTGACGGTTGAGCAGAACCTGCGTTTTTTCTCCGGCGTCTACGGTTTGCGGGGCCGCGCGCAAAATGAAAAAATTCAGCGCATGAGTGAAGCGTTTGGTCTGAAAAGCATCGCGTCGCATCCCACCGATGCGCTACCGCTGGGCTTTAAACAGCGACTGGCGCTGGCCTGCTCGCTGATGCACGAACCGGATATTTTATTCCTTGATGAACCAACGTCCGGGGTTGATCCCCTCACCCGCCGTGAATTTTGGCTGCATATTAATAGCATGGTGGAAAAAGGGGTCACGGTAATGGTGACGACCCACTTTATGGATGAGGCGGAATATTGCGATCGCATCGGACTGGTTTATCGCGGGAAGCTTATCGCCAGCGGTACGCCGGACGATCTCAAAGCGCAGGCCGCCGATGAGCAACAGGCCGATCCAACGATGGAGCAGGCCTTTATCACTCTCATCAATGACTGGGATAAGGAGCATACGCATGAGTAAGTCTCTCTCCTGGCGCCGCGTGCGTGCGTTGTGCGTCAAAGAGACGCGCCAGATCGTGCGCGATCCCAGTAGCTGGCTGATTGCGGTGGTGATCCCGCTGCTGTTGCTGTTTATTTTTGGTTACGGCATTAACCTCGACTCCAGCAAGCTGCGGGTGGGGATTCTGCTTGAACAGCAAAGCCAGGAGGCGCTGGATTTCACTCATGCGATGACCGGTTCACCCTATATCGACGCGACCATTAGCGATAATCGCCATGAATTAATTGAAAAAATGCAGGCCGGACGCATTCGCGGACTGGTGGTGATTCCGGTGGATTTCGCGCAGCAAATGGCGCGCGCCGGTGACAGCGCGCCGATTCAGGTGATTACCGACGGCAGCGAGCCAAACACCGCCAACTTCGTTCAGGGTTATGTTGAAGGCATCTGGCAAATCTGGCAACAGCAGCGGGCGGAAGATCGCGGCGACACCTTTGAACCGCTCATCGACGTCCAGACGCGCTACTGGTTTAACCCGGCGGCGATCAGTCAGCATTTTATTATTCCCGGGGCGGTGACCATTATCATGACGGTAATTGGCGCAATCCTCACCTCGCTGGTCGTTGCCCGCGAATGGGAGCGCGGCACGATGGAGGCGCTGCTCTCAACCGAAGTGACGCGTGTTGAACTGCTGCTGTGTAAGCTTATTCCCTATTACTTTCTCGGTATGCTGGCGATGCTGCTCTGTATGCTGGTATCGGTGTTTATTCTCGGCGTGCCGTATCGCGGTTCGCTGGTGATTCTGTTTATCATCACCAGTCTGTTTTTACTGAGTACGCTGGGGATGGGGCTGTTGATTTCCACCATTACTCGCAACCAGTTTAACGCCGCGCAGGTGGCGCTGAACGCCGCCTTTTTGCCCTCGATTATGCTGTCCGGATTTATCTTCCAGATAGACAGTATGCCTGCGGTGATCCGCGCGGTGACCTATATTATTCCGGCGCGCTATTTTGTTAGCACCCTGCAAAGTCTGTTTCTGGCCGGCAATATTCCGATCGTGTTAGGCGTTAATGTACTGTTTTTAATCGCCTCGGCGGTGATGTTTATTGGCCTGACGTGGCTAAAAACCAAACGACGGCTGGATTAAATATGTGTATGGATAATTGTCGTCGTAGGCCGGATAAGGCGTTCACGCCGCCATCCGGCATTATGCCTGATGCGCTTTGCTTATCAGGCCTACAAACTGGACTGAGAGGACGGACATGTTTCATCGTTTATGGACGTTAATTCGCAAAGAACTGCAATCGCTTTTACGCGAACCGCAAACGCGCGCGATCCTGATTCTGCCGGTGCTGATTCAGGTCATCCTGTTTCCGTTCGCCGCGACGCTTGAAGTCACTAACGCGACTATCGCTATCTACAACGAAGATAACGGCAAACATTCGGTAGAACTTACCCAGCGCTTTGCCCGCGCGAAAGCGTTTACCCATGTGCTATTGCTGAACAGTCCGCAGGAGATCCAGCCGACTATCGATACGCAAAAAGCGCTGCTGCTGGTACGCTTCCCGGCGGATTTCTCGCGGAATCTGGATACCTTCCAGCCTGCGCCGATGCAACTCATTCTTGATGGACGTAACTCCAACAGCGCGCAAATCGCCGCCAATTATCTGCAACAGATCGTCAAGGAGTATCAGCAGACATTGATGGACGGCAAGCCAAAGCCCAACAATAGCGAACTGGTGGTACGCAACTGGTATAACCCGAATCTGGACTACAAGTGGTTTGTGGTGCCCTCGCTGATCGCCATGATCACCACTATTGGCGTGATGATCGTCACTTCGCTGTCCGTCGCCCGCGAGCGTGAACAAGGCACTCTGGATCAGCTGCTGGTCTCTCCGCTCACCACCTGGCAGATTTTCGTTGGTAAAGCGGTGCCGGCGCTGATTGTCGCGACCTTCCAGGCCACGATCGTGCTGGCTATCGGCATTTGGGCATACCAAATTCCCTTCGCCGGTTCATTAGCGCTGTTTTATTTCACGATGGTGATTTACGGGCTGTCGCTGGTAGGCTTTGGCTTGCTGATATCATCGCTTTGCGCCACGCAACAGCAGGCGTTTATCGGCGTCTTTGTCTTTATGATGCCAGCGATTTTGCTCTCGGGTTATGTCTCGCCGGTGGAAAATATGCCAGTCTGGCTGCAAAACCTGACGTGGATAAATCCTATCCGCCACTTTACTGATATTACCAAGCAAATTTATCTTAAGGATGCGAGTCTGGGGATTGTCTGGGGAAGTTTGTGGCCGCTACTGGTGATAGCGGCCACCACGGGTTCAGCGGCGTATGCGATGTTTAGACGCAAAGTGATGTAGCTTTTTATCTTTCGCCAGTAGCGAGACCACGGCGGGCCCGGCCAGGATAGCCAGCCCCGCCAGCGCCAGTAAGACATTGTTTTGCAATACGCGGGATAGCAGCCAGAGGACAATCAGCGCGGTGCCGAAGTACCAGGTGGTAGTCAGCTCTTCCAGCACATCCGCCACATCGCGCCAGCGTTGCTCATGATGGCGCTGCAACGCCAGCATCAGCAGTACCGTCACGCCATAAAGCACGCATAATCCCAGGCCGACGCGCACTAATGTGCCGCTCATCCAGCCTATTACCAGCATCGCCACTACCAGTAAATGCAACATAATCTGCCAACAACCGAGGCCGGTTGCGACACGAACGCGTTGTTGCCACTTCATGGCTTTTCTCCTGAAGCATTTTTCTCTCATTATTCAGAGTACCGAACTTTACGGAAAATTCCGTAAGACCGCATCTTTTTGTGACGACGACTACACTATTTCAATCAGGATAGTGACGCGGACAGGAAGAAAATGACTCAACACACGCGAAATTTTTCATTCAAAGTGCTCACAATTAATACGCACAAAGGTTTTACCGCCTTTAATAAACGCTTCATCCTGCCGGAGCTACGCGACGCCGTCAGAACGGTTGGCGCCGATATCGTCTGTCTGCAAGAAGTGATGGGCGCGCATGAAGTACATCCGCTGCATATCGAAAACTGGCCGGACACTACCCACTATGAATTTTTGGCCGACACCATGTGGAGCGATTTCGCCTATGGCCGCAATGCGGTCTATCCGGAAGGCCATCACGGTAACGCGGTTCTTTCTCGCTATCCCATTGAACATTATGAAAATCGCGACGTCTCGGTCGGCGGTAGCGAAAAACGCGGCGTGCTCTATTGCCGCATTACGCCGCCCATGCTCAACCGCCCTATCCACGTCATGTGCGTACATCTCGGCCTGCGGGAGAGTCACCGCCAGGCACAGCTAACCATGCTGGCGGGATGGGTGAATGCCTTGCCGGAATCAGAACCGGTGCTGGTGGCCGGAGACTTTAATGACTGGCGGCAAAAGGCCGGCCCGCCGTTAAACGCGGCCGGGCTGGAGGAGATATTCACCCGTGCCCATGGCCGACCGGCGCGCACATTCCCGGTGAGTATGCCGCTGCTGCGACTCGATCGTATTTACGTCAAGAATGCGAACGCCAGTTCTCCTACGGCGCTACCGCTGCGGAACTGGCGACATTTATCAGACCATGCCCCCCTTAGCGCGGAGATCCATCTATGAAATGCGGCTGGCGTGAAGGTAATCAAATTCAGCTACTGGAAAACGGCGACCAGTTCTATCCTGCCGTGTTTGAGGCTATCGCTCAGGCACAGCAAAAAATCATTCTGGAAACCTTTATCTTGTTTGAAGATGAGGTGGGTAAAAAACTCCATGCCGCTCTGCTAAAAGCCGCACAGCGCGGCGTAAAAGCCGAAGTATTACTCGACGGCTACGGCTCTCCCGATCTCAGCGACGCGTTTGTCGGCGAATTAACCTCGGCGGGAGTTATTTTTCGCTATTACGACCCCCGCCCGCGTCTACTGGGGTTGCGAACTAATATCTTCCGCCGAATGCACCGCAAAATTGTGGTGATTGATGATCGTATTGCCTTTGTCGGCGGCATTAACTACTCCGCCGAACATATGTCGGATTACGGCCCGCAGGCGAAACAAGACTACGCGGTACGGGTCGAAGGGCCTGTTGTGGCCGATATCCTGCAATTCGAAGTCGAGAATCTGCCGGGGCAAAGCCCCGCGCGCCGCTGGTGGAAGCGCCATCACCAGGCAGAAGAAAACCGTCACCCCGGCGAAGCGCAGGCGCTGTTTGTCTGGCGGGATAATGAAGAGCACCGCGACGATATCGAACGTCATTATCTGAAAATGCTGACCCAGGCAAAGCGTGAAGTGATTATCGCTAACGCCTATTTTTTCCCCGGCTATCGCTTGCTCCACGCAATGCGTAAAGCCGCCCGCCGTGGCGTGAGCGTAAAACTGATTGTCCAGGGGGAACCAGACATGCCGATAGTCAAAGTCGGCGCGCGGTTGCTCTATAACTATCTGGTGAAGGGCGGCGTGCAGGTTTATGAATACCGACGCCGTCCGCTGCATGGCAAAGTGGCGCTGATGGACGATCACTGGGCCACGGTAGGGTCGAGTAATCTCGATCCGCTCAGCCTGTCGCTTAACCTTGAAGCTAACCTGATCATTCACGATCGTACTTTTAACCAGACCCTGCGCGATAATTTACAAGGCATCATCGTGAATGATTGTAAGCAGGTCGATGAGTCTATGCTGCCGAAACGCACCTGGTGGAACCTGACCAAAAGCGTGCTGGCGTTCCACTTTTTACGTCATTTCCCGGCGCTGGTCGGCTGGCTACCTGCGCATACCCCGCATCTGGCGCAGGTTCCCCCGCCTGCCCAGCCAAAAATGGAAACCCAGGATCGCGTTGATCCAGAAAATACAGGAGTGAAGCCCTAATGGCTAAATCGCATCCGCGCTGGCGGCTGGCTAAAAAAGTGCTGACCTGGCTGTTTTTTATTGCGGTCGTCGTTCTGCTGGTGGTTTATGCTAAAAAGGTCGACTGGGGCGATGTCTGGACCGTCATCCGCGACTATAACCGCACGGCGCTTTTAAGCGCTGTAGGACTGGTGATCGTTAGCTATCTTCTGTACGGCTGCTACGACCTGCTTGGACGGCTTTATTGCGGCCATAAGCTGGCGAAGCGACAGGTGATGTTGGTATCGTTCGTCTGCTATGCCTTTAACCTGACGCTCAGCACCTGGGTCGGCGGGATCGGGATGCGTTACCGACTATACTCTCGCCTCGGGTTGCCCGGCAGTACTATTACGCGCATTTTCTCACTCAGCATTACCACTAACTGGCTGGGCTATATTCTGCTTGGCGGCATCATTTTTACCTTCGGCATTGTCCAGCTTCCCGACCACTGGTATATCGATGAAGGCACGCTACGTATTCTCGGTATCGTTTTATTGTTGGTTATCGCGATCTATCTGTGGTTTTGCGCCTTTGCGAAGCGGCGGCATATGACGATTAAAGGGCAGAAACTGGTGCTGCCGTCATGGAAATTCGCGCTGGCGCAGATGGCGATCTCCAGCGCGAACTGGATGGCGATGGGCGCCATCATCTGGCTGCTGATGGGTCAGGATGTGAACTATTTCTTTGTGCTGGGCGTACTGCTGGTGAGCAGTATCGCGGGCGTCATCGTGCATATTCCGGCAGGCATCGGCGTGCTGGAGGCCGTATTCCTCGCGTTGCTGGCGGGCGAACATACGTCGCAAGGCACGATTATCGCCGCCCTGCTCGCGTACCGTGTGCTTTACTATTTTATTCCCCTGTTGCTGGCGCTGGTGTGCTACCTGATCCTGGAGAGCCGGGCGAAGAAGTTGCGGGCGAAAAACGAGCGGGCGATGGCGAAATGAATTTAAGCAGACGCGTTTTCGCTTTCCAGCACAACGCGTTTTATCCGGTAAAAATAAACATATGCTGAGAAAAAAGACGTATTCATCTGTAAGCGGGAAAAAAGCAGCAATGACCAGCTAAACAGCAGCAGGAGCACTTCGTGAAACTCGCCCATGAATACTGATGACAGGGTACAGAACGTTGCCAACGTAACGGAAATAATGGCCAACAATAGCGCATAGCGGTAAATAATGACCCCGCTCATTCTTCCTTTAAGCAGGAGCTGATTTGACGGGGTAAGAAAAGCGATATAGCCCACGGTCAGGAAGAAGACCAGCTCCAGATGCTTTTTATTGTGCAGCTCAAACTGCGCAATAACCATGTTTATACTGACGATCCATGTCATGGTCATCATGATCGCCGTAAGCCCAATAACGCCTCCGTGAGGAATACCTTGTTCATACCAGTTTTTTTTGTAGTGGCTGGCCGGATACACAGGTAACTTAATTTCTGGCGGGATCAACTGCCCTTTTTTCACCAGCTCCGCCAGTGTTTTTCCTGTTAGCCACGTCATCAGATTCATGGGCTTATCATTTCCTTGTCTGTGAGGTGAGATATTTTTGTAATGCGACTCGCACTAATCGACGCCCTAGGCAGAAACGAATCATCATCGTAAACGTTTCGCCATTCATCACCCAGCGGCAAAGCACAACCATAATAATCGCGATAACCAGATCACTCTTTAGTTCGCTATTTTGATTGCACAACACGTCAAATAATCCAGTACCGCAGAGCATAATATTTAATAAAAACAGTAAAACGCAGAGGCGCAACCCCAGGATATAACCCTTGGCAATAAGCCATACCTCAGCCATAACACATAGCATCATACCTATAGCACTGCCCAAATAAATGATTATATTTAGTGGCCAATATAGAATAAACTTATCAAAAACAAAATGCGCACTGCACACACCTCCCACAAGAAGCATAAAACTAAACGCGCAAACAGGCGCAGGATTGGGTAATGAATGTTCCCATGACAATCCGGTAATGAAATGAGAAATCAGCGCTGGCGGGCATTTCTTATTAAAATCCTCGCCGCCATTTTTAATGGCGCGAGTGACGTCTTTAGCTTCACAAAACGCTAACCAAAATTGTTTGCCACATAATTTACTCATTATACCCATCATCACCAACCTGAATAAAAAACCTGCAACACCTACGGCCTGAAAGATAATAGTATTTCCAGAATCATCAAAATGATATAACGACACAGCGTAACCACAGCATTAATAATGCCAAGGTAAAGCGTCAGCGCGCCAAATAAAGCGCAACGAGACAGGGATGAAAACTCGCTGTGGTATAACATGCGGGCATAACCATGAAGTGTCGATTTTTCTAGTGCTGTAATCAATGTCCACACCAATACCGTCAGTACACTGACTATCCAGACCAGAGTGCTACTGGCCACCAGGCTATTGACAACTATCGCAGCGATGATCCCGCTTACCACCATAAAAATTAACGGCCTGAATAGACCAGAACTGATATTCAGGTAGAAAATAAATAAGGCATTAAGACTAAACATGATTCCAACAATCACGAAAATGGTCGCGCCACCTGAGAAAAGGTAAGCTAATGACACGCCGGTAAGCGTAATGATGGCAATATATATCAACGTTGTGACAACAGTGCCAAAGCGGGAAAGACAGGTAATGGCCCCATACCCCAGACCAAGCAAAAGTGCTGATATCCACAAAACAACAACAGGTTGAACGTGGGTTATCAAAAAATGAGTATACAACGTTAACCATATAATGCCGGCGGTACACCATAGTCCCAACGCAGTATACCAATAGGTAAGGGATAACATTGTCGCGGGAATAAATGCTATTTGTCGTATACGTATTGCAGCCAGAGGTCCCACTTGTCATTTATCACTCTTCACATGATCACGGTGATAAGAATGGCAAGCGCAGGAAAACATTTCTAAGATATTTATGCTGTTTCGCCCTAAATATAGTCCTAAAAAAATCCTGGCGCAGGGCCAGGATTTTAAGAGATCGCTATAATTAGCGGCGATTACCAAAAATACGCAGTAACATCAGGAACAGGTTGATAAAGTCCAGGTACAGCGTTAACGCGCCGAGAATCGAATATTTACGCAGATTAGCGCTATCGCGGGTATCTATTTGCTCGCCGATATTTTTCAGTTTCTGCGTGTCATAGGCGGTCAGACCGACAAACACCACCACCCCGATATAGGTTACCGCCCACATCAGCGCTTCACTCTTCAGCCAGAAATTGACCAGCGACGCCAGAACGATACCAATAAGCGCCATAAACAGCATATTGCCGAAACCGCTAAGATCGCGTTTAGTGGTGTACCCGTACAGGCTCATGGCGCCAAACATTCCCCCCGTCACCACAAACGTGCTGGCGATAGAGGAGTAGGTGTAAACGATAAAAATACTGGATAACGTCAATCCGGTTAGCGCCGAATAGAGCATAAACAGCGTGGTCGCCATTCCGGCGCTAAGTTTATGCACCAGTCCCGACAGAACAAACACCAGCGCAAGCTGGGCAATAATTAAGCCAAAGAAGGTGATCTTACTGGAAAAGACAAACATCATGACGGCTGGCGTATTAGCCGCATACCACGCGATAAACGCGGTCAGTAACAGTCCGACCGTCATCCAGCCATACACTTGCGCCATATAGGTCTGCAGGCCGGATCGCGCCTGCACTATTGAATCAGATCGTGGAAATCTGTCCATGATGAACTCCTGTGTGGAAATGATACCCTAAAGCGTATCACATTCTGCTACCAACGTTTCGCCAACTGCTGGTCGCTGTCGCGCGCTTCGACCCAGCGATCGCCTTCCGGCGTGGCTTCACGCTTCCAGAACGGCGCACGGGTTTTCAGATAATCCATAATGAACTGGCCGGCGTCGAACGCGCTACTGCGGTGCGCGCTGGTGACGCCGACAAACACAATCTCATCGCCCGGCCATAATTCGCCAACGCGATGAATCACCGTGACCCGCCCCAGCGGCCAGCGGGAACGCGCCTTGGCGACGATCTCCGCCAGAGCTTTCTCAGTCATGCCGGGATAATGCTCCAGCGTCAGCGCCTTAACGCTATCGCCCAGGTTATGATTGCGCACTTTTCCGGTAAAGGTGACGACCGCGCCGTCTTCGTCACGCGCCGCCAGCCAGGAATATTCCTCCCCGACGCTAAACGGCGCAGGACCGACTACAATTCGCGTTTCGTGCATGTTAGCCCCCCGTGACTGGCGGGAAAAACGCCACTTCATCGCCCGCCGTCAGCGGATGGTCAAAACTGACCAGCGTCTGGTTGACCGCCGCCAACAGCTTGCCGTCTTCCAGCGCCAGCGCCCAACGATCGCTCTTTGTCGCCAGATGCTGTCGCAGCGACTCAACGGTGGAAAAATCTGCTGGAAGATCCAGCGCATCAGTTCCTGTAAGCTCGCGAACCTGGGCGAAGAAAAGCACCTTAATCATGCGCATCCACCTTAAAATCTCCCGATTTGCCGCCGCTTTTCGCCAGCAGGCGCACCGGACCAATTACCATATCTTTTTGTACCGCTTTGCACATGTCGTAGATGGTTAACGCCGCGACGGACGCCGCGGTTAACGCTTCCATTTCGACGCCGGTTTTACCGGTCAGACGGCACAGAGACTCAATACGTACGCGGTTATGCTCCGGCTCGGCCTGAAGCTGAATCTCCACTTTACTTAGCAGTAGCGGGTGGCACAGCGGGATCAGCTCCCAGGTGCGTTTGGCGGCCTGAATACCGGCAATTCGGGCGGTCGCGAAAACATCGCCCTTGTGGTGTTTGCCATCAACAATCATCGCCAGCGTTTCACTACGCATGGTAACGAATGCTTCCGCACGCGCTTCACGAACGGTTTCCGCTTTCGCGGAAACGTCCACCATGTGCGCTTCGCCTGCGGCGTTTATATGGGTTAATTGCGACATCGTTATTTCTTTAAATGAGGGTGAAAATTACATGGGCGTGTACGGGCATCCAGCTGCGGCGCAATGATATTCTCCCATGCGGTTCTGCACGCTTTTGTGGAGCCCGGCATGGCGAAAATCAAGGTGTTATTCGCCACGCCAGCTACCGCGCGCGACTGCAGAGTTGCGGTGCCGATCTCTTCAAACGAGAGCATGCGAAACACTTCGCCAAATCCTTCCACTTCACGATCGAACAGCGGCAACAGCGCTTCCGGCGCCTGATCGCCTTCGGTCAAACCGGTCCCGCCAGTTATCAATACGACCTGCACCTCATCACTGGCGATCCAGGCGGAAACCTGGGCGCGAATCGCGTAACGGTTCTCTTTAACGATGGCTTTCGCCACCACTTCATGCCCGGCCTCCTGCGCCGAATCACGCAGATAATGACCGGAGGTGTCGTCTTCTTCGCCGCGTCGGCTGGAAACAGTAAGAATAGCGATGCGGGTCGGGATAAATTCAGCGCTGACCTGACTCATCTGAAATCTCCTTATTAAGGATTAACCGCCAATGTAAGATAAATTTTGCGTAATACCAGTATTGCTCTGATGAAGGAAGTGGGTCTGCTTTTTCTCCCGCAACGCGTCGGAAATACGTTCCTCAAGCGCGTATTGCTGCGCATCATCCTGTAACAGGTCGCGTAAACTTACGCCGCCGTCGCCAAACAGACATAAATGCAGCTTCCCGACGGACGAAACACGCAGGCGGTTACAGGTGGCGCAGAAATCTTTTTCGTACGGCATAATGAGACCGATCTCACCGGCGTAATCGGGATGACAAAAAACCTGCGCCGGGCCATCGCTACGCTGGCGGAGCTGGTGGATCCAGCCGCGCTTAATCAGCTCGTCGCGCAATACCTGACCCGAAATATGATGTTTGCGGAAGAGATCGCTCCCCTCGCCCGTCTCCATAAGTTCAATGAAGCGTAGCTGAATGGGGCGAGGCTGAATCCAGGCAAGGAAGGTATCCAACTGATGGTGATTCACGTCGCGCATCAGCACGGTGTTGACTTTCACCTTTTCGAAACCGGCGTCAAAGGCGGCATCGATGCCCGCCATCACCTGGCGGAATTTGTCCTGACCGGTAATCGCATGGAACTGACGCGCATCCAGACTATCCACGCTAACATTGACGCCCGTCAGCCCCGCTTCGCGCCAGTTCGCGGCATCGCGCGCCAGTCGATAACCGTTAGTGGTCACCGCGATCTGGCGAATAGCATCATTTTCACCCACGGCGGCAATGATGTCGGTAAAATCGCGGCGTAATGAAGGCTCGCCGCCGGTAAGACGCACCTTCTCCGTGCCAAGACTGGCAAAAGCGCGCGTAACGCGACGAATTTCATCAACGGTAAGGAAACCGTTGTTAGTGACGCCGCCAGGTTTGTAGCCATCCGGCAGGCAGTAGGTGCAACGAAAGTTACACACATCGGTAATCGACAAACGCAAGTAGTAAAACTTACGCGCGAAAGCATCGGTAAGTTGTGAAGCCATGTACACCTTTCCAAATACGGGAGGCGGAGTCATTTCTTCCTGCGCCCTGGTGGCAAACGTTAAACGTTGTCACGGCCAAAGCACCATATCAAAAATGACCCAGGTGCAGAGGCTAGAGTGTTTACTGTGGTTACGCCGATACTAGCGTGTAAATGACAATTTCGCCATCACGCTTTCGCTATATAAACATATACATAGCGATATGATCGTGCTATTTAGCGACAGAATACGTGAAAATCACACTTTTACATTGATATATATCATTTAGCCGTGGTAACGCCCTCGCTATAAAGGGGTAGTCGGGAATAATTAATTGTCTTTTAGCCGGTCGGCTAATTGCTGAAAACCCGCGACTTGCGCTACTGTAGCGCTGCTTATTTGACTTCAGGAATTTTTATGCGCAATCGTACGCTGGCTGACCTTGATCGTGTCGTTGCCCTCGGCGGAGGGCATGGATTAGGACGCGTCCTCTCCTCGCTTTCTTCATTAGGTTCGCGCCTGACCGGCATTGTGACTACCACAGATAACGGGGGGTCAACTGGCCGTATTCGCCGCTCGGAAGGCGGGATCGCCTGGGGCGATATGCGCAACTGTCTGAATCAGTTAATTACCGAACCCAGCGTCGCATCCGCTATGTTTGAGTACCGTTTTGGCGGTAATGGCGAACTTTCTGGTCATAACCTCGGAAATTTGATGTTAAAGGCGTTAGATCATCTGAGCGTGCGGCCTCTGGAAGCGATTAATTTAATTCGTAATCTGCTTAAAGTGGACGCGCAGCTGATCCCGATGTCGGAGCTACCGGTAGATCTGATGGCGATTGACGATCAGGGGCATGAGATTTATGGCGAGGTGAATATCGATCAGTTAGCGACTCCGCCGCAGGAGATCATGTTAACGCCAAACGTTCCGGCGACGCGGGAAGCGGTACAGGCCATTAATGACGCGGATCTGATTCTGATTGGCCCTGGCAGTTTTTATACCAGCCTGATGCCTTGCCTGCTGCTGGATGAACTGGCGCAGGCGCTGCGGCGCACCCCAGCGCCAATGGTGTATATCGGCAATCTGGGTCGCGAACTGAGTCTGCCCGCCGCCAGTTTAACGCTGGTCGATAAGCTGGCAATGATGGAGCAATATATTGGCAAAAAAGTCATTGACGCAGTAGTGGTTGGGCCGCGAGTTGACGTCAGTGCGGTGAACGATCGGCTGGTGATTCAGGAAGTGCTGGAGGCCAGCGATATCCCCTATCGCCACGATCGTCAGTTATTACACAATGCGCTGGAAAAAGCGCTACAGGCGTTGGGTTAAGCCCGTTTACCGACGACGCTGCGCTTATCAAAAGCCTGTTTACACCGAAGGGTAAACAGGCTCCCTCCCTCCCTCTTCTGATAAACTGCGTTCAGCTACCGCCAGTAGGCGCTCATGAGCGAGCTCACCTCTTTTTTCAGCAATATATTCTCCATGAGCTCAGTACAGAGTGACTGATTAATTTCTTCCATTATTTTTTTCCCAATAGCACGCTCTGCGTCAGAGTCGTCTGCTATTCTTAACGCTTCCAGTTCAGCATTGACCCGGCTCTGATACTCATCCGTTTCAATACACTCAGCCCTTTTGTCCATCATTTCACGCCACTCTTCTGGCGCTATACGCTCCAGCACTTTATGCCACGGCCCCCACAGCGCAAACCATTTGTGAAAATCCCTATTTTCAGCAATTTTTATCCTTATTTCCGCATCGTCCAGGTCAGACTCAGTAATACCCGAAACGTTATAGAACCGCATATCCTGGGTCATTGTTGTCAGCGACAGCGACTCTCGTAACTGATTCTGAAAACCCAGGTATACTTCGACTTCGTCAATAAAAAACAGCCGTTTTACCTTTTCTCTGGCGAGCGATTCTATTTGCTCCAGCCGAAAAATTTCACGCCCCGCCATAATCAGTTCCGCTAAGTGGCTATCAAAGGCGCCTCTTTCAGCATCATGAACCAACGTCGCTTCCTGCATTTGGTGGTATGCCAGTGTGACCCGATCTTCACAGCTTATCGTTGCATCCATCGCTATAAAAAATGCGGTTTCTCTTAGTGTGCTATCATCAGCCAGGCGCATTAGCCAGGCGGAGACTTGTTCCTTAAAATCCGGGTGTCGGGTGTTCTGCGTATCGCTAAGACGATCCAGAAACATGCTGAAGGCTGCCGCGTTTACTTCCGTCTCAAACGCCCGCCATTGGTTGACGTCTTCCTCCTCGAGATTGGTTAGCCACCCCTGGACAGCTTGATGCAGTGGTCGAGTTACCCGAACAATTGAAAAGTCGCCCATGGCAAAAAATACCTCGGGTCCCTGATAACCCGCAGAGGACATTAGCCGCTGCATATTCTGTATCGTTCGTTCTGAAAAAGGATTATGTTCTACGATTATTCTTGTAGGTCGAGGTCCCTCACCACGAAAACGGGGTAACGACTCCGGGAGACGGACCAGGCGATTGCGAGAGGCCTGCATTATTTGTAATGCCGCCGGGAGGTTTTCCGGTAGATTACTCAATGCGTTACGGGAAACGTCCAGCGTTGTTATCGTGGGAGGTAGTGTTTCAGGCAGAACAGTAATCTGATTTTTACTTACATCCAGGAACTGTAATTCTGGTGGTAACGATGCGGGCAGACTGGTTAAGGCATTTTCACCGGCCTCCAGATTCTTCAGGCCCGGCGGCAATGTTTCAGGCAGAGCGGTTAACGAATTACTCTGCACATTCAAATGGGTAATCCCTGACGGAAGATGTTCTGGCAGTGTCCTTATGCGGTTATCATAAACGCTCAGGTACCGAAGTTCCTCAGGTAGATTTTCAGGTAAGGAACTAATTTTATTATGGAAAAGATCCAGCGATTGAAGCGCTGAAGGCAAACGTTCCGGTAATTCAGTAATACGGTTAATGCTCAGCTCCATTTTCTTTATGGTATCCGGTAACGTGGCAGGGATACTGGTTAGCTGATTACTGCTGGCATACAGGGTCTTTATATTTCCCTGTAAATTTTCCGGAAAACTTTTCAGTTCATTGTTATCGAGTATCAGAGTAGTTATCTGCTCAGGAATACAGGCGGGTATAGTGGTAAGTCCTAATATTTTCAGACGGAGTTCCGTCTTATTATTTTTCAGGCAGTCACGCATCCGTTGTACGGCTTCTTCACGATTTGCTGCCTCTTCCGCTGGCGCCGCTTTTACCCACTCAGACCAGATTAACTCATAATTCACAGTATCTTTGGAGCCGGAAGCGCTACTCGCCTGCTCGCTTTCTGTCACACGGGTATAGGTGACTGACTTTCCCCCTCCCTCAACGGTATATCCATCTGTATTAAAAACTATAGACAGAATTTCCTGACTATTTTCACTCAAAATACAGTATTGGTCTGCCCCCCCTCTACTATACTGAATATTATCCGCATACGCCGGGAAAGCTAACATCCTTAAACATTCAAACTTGCTTTTGATCTCTTCTGGCGAGGCGGTTTCAGGTGGATGACAAAGATAAGCGATGCAGCTTTGTGCTTCAACCTGATGTTCTGAAGAGAAAAAGGCACTTATTTTATTCCATATCTCTTCTTTTAAAGGCACCTCTGTTGATGCCTCATTGCTAATACTTTGCTGCCTTGCCGTAGATTGTATATTAGTAATATTAAACATATTTTCCCTACCTGATCTGAACGTAACCTAAAGTAACAGATAAGGATATTCTCAACTTTAAATAAGAGGTCCTGGTCGTCATTATTTCGGACAAATCATTCAGTATTTGCAGCGCTTGACTTATAAATGCTCACGCTTCCATCACCTCTTTTTTATGTAGGATGATGTTATCTGTTGCCATGACACGATTTCAACGAACTCACATAAGATTAAAATGACGATCATAAGGATAGCTATACCGATAATACGGGGCGTTTTTTTCATAGCCGAGGAGAGAGGGAAAATTAGCGTTGGGTTCAGCCTCAACGCTAATTTTCTTCAGTTGTGATTAAACTAGCTAACTCATTGATGTTTTTAGTTTTTCGACAATCTCGTTAGTCAAAGCCTGTCACTGTTTTTCATTCCTGACTGACTTAGCCCTTACTATTGCACTGAAATTCTCAAAAGCGAGCCATGGTAACGATGACTCGCTGGCGATCGACACATTGTCAGGACGCCGCGATAAACAACTCGCGTAACTGGTGCAACTGGTCGCGAATTTGCGCGGCTTCTTCAAACTCCAGATTTTGCGCGTGCTGCATCATTTGCCCTTCCAGTTCATGAATTTTCTGCTGCAACGCTTTCGGCGTCATATCCAGTTCGACAATTCCGGCTTTCGCCGTAGAACGGCCCTTGCCTTTCCCCTTCGCTTTGGTTTTCGCAATGTTCTGCCCCAGCGCCAGGATGTCGACCACTTTTTTGTTCAGCCCCTGCGGAGTGATACCGTGCTCTTCGTTGTACTTCTGCTGCTTCTCACGACGTCGCTCGGTTTCGCCAATCGCCTTCGCCATCGACGGCGTGATTTTATCGCCATACAAAATCGCTTTACCGTTAACGTTACGCGCCGCGCGTCCTATGGTCTGAATCAGGGAGCGCTCGGAGCGCAGGAAGCCCTCTTTATCGGCGTCCAGAATCGCCACCAGCGAGACTTCCGGCATATCCAGCCCTTCGCGCAGCAGGTTAATCCCCACCAGAACGTCAAACTCGCCCAGACGCAAATCGCGGATGATTTCCATGCGCTCCACGGTATCAATATCTGAGTGCAGGTAACGCACGCGCTCGCCGTGTTCTTCCAGATATTCGGTCAAATCTTCCGCCATCCGTTTGGTAAGCGTAGTGACAAGGACACGCTCATTAATGGCCGCACGCTGACGAATTTCGGACAGCAGATCGTCCACCTGGGTCGCCACCGGACGCACTTCAATAATCGGGTCCAGCAGCCCGGTCGGTCGCACAACCTGATCCACCACCTCATCACCAGATTTTTCCAGCTCATAGTTGCCGGGCGTGGCGGAAACATAGATAGTTTGCGGCGCTAAGGCTTCAAACTCCTCAAACTTCAGCGGGCGGTTATCCAGCGCCGAAGGCAGACGGAAGCCATACTCGACCAGCGTCTCTTTGCGCGCCCGGTCGCCGCGGTACATGCCGCCTATCTGCGGGATGGTGACATGAGACTCATCCACCACCAGCAGTCCGTCGGCGGGCAGATAATCGAACAAGGTTGGCGGCGGTTCGCCCGGCCCGCGGCCCGACAGAAAGCGGGAATAGTTTTCAATGCCTGAGCAGTAGCCCAGCTCGTTCATCATCTCTAAATCGAACTGCGTGCGCTGGCTTAATCGCTGCTCTTCAAGCAGCTTATTATTTGCCAGCAAGACCTTACGCCTGTCCGCCAGCTCATCTTTTATCTCTTCCATCGCCTGCAGAATACGCTCGCGCGGCGTCACGTAGTGCGTTTTGGGATAGATAGTATAACGTGGCACCGTTGACTCTACCTGCCCGGTTAACGGGTCGAACAGCGACAGGCGTTCCACTTCTTCATCAAACAGCTCAACGCGTAGCGCGATGTCGTCAGATTCAGCCGGGAAGATGTCGATCACTTCGCCGCGCACGCGAAAGGTACCACGCTGAAAAGCTTGATCGTTACGGGTGTATTGCAATTCCGCCAGCCGACGCAAAATCGCGCGCTGGTCAATCAGCATTCCCACCGTCAGATGCAGCATCATTTTCAGGTAGAGATCCGGATCGCCCAGACCGTAAATCGCGGACACGGAAGCCACCACCACGACATCGCGTCGCTCAAGCAACGCTTTCGTTGCCGACAACCGCATTTGCTCAATATGTTCGTTTACCGAAGCGTCTTTTTCGATAAACGTATCCGAACTTGGCACATACGCTTCCGGCTGATAGTAGTCATAGTAGGAGACGAAATACTCCACCGCGTTTTCCGGGAAAAACTCTTTCATTTCGCCGTAGAGCTGCGCCGCCAGGGTTTTATTGGGCGCAAGCACCATCGTTGGCCGCTGCAAGTCCGCAATGACGTTGGCGATGGTGAATGTCTTCCCGGAGCCGGTCACGCCCAATAACGTCTGATGCGCCAGCCCGTCCTCCAGCCCCTCTTCCAGACGACGTATAGCGTCCGGCTGATCGCCAGAAGGTTTAAAAGCGGAATTCAGTTTGAACGGTTTACTCATGAGCGGCTACCTGAAGGAGTGAGCGGGCAGGGGTGTAATTTTACTCTCGACGGTGAATATTGCCAATAAAAAATACTGGATGAAAAAACAGTAACACTCCAGTGTATAATGGCTATCGGCAGATACCCCACGCTATTTAGAGGTAAAACATAGACAGTCGCGGGGTAAAATTCCAGCAGTGTGCTGGTTATCCCCAGACCAGAGTCTTTTTTAACATTTGTCAAGTCGAATGATGAAAGTTTTATGTCAACGTATCCCCCTTCCTTTACAACCATTGATTTTATATAACTTGCTGTCTGAAAAGGGATATTTTCTCAAGCCGTCTTTCGCGCCAATTTAGTCGCAGGCCGCGTCGCCTCTCGCTTACGTTGTGTTTTCTAACTCTAATACACAAGGTTATCCACAGGAATAGTGGATAACTGCTTCCAGCCCGTATCCCCTGCCGCCTGGCAAAATCAGCCCCTGACGTTTTCGCCGGGCGATAAAAAAAAATTATCGCTATTTTTGGCAGATTATTGGCTAACGAGAAGGGAAAAATTGAAGCGTACACGCTCACATTTTGCACATTTTTAGCCTGGCGACGTCAGGAGGGTCTGGCGAAAGAACAGCAGGATCGTCTGATCCTGCAAGAAGGCGGTTTTTAGGCGCGGTCAGGCGTGTTCCAGGGGGCTAAGGTCCAGATACTGTCCTGTCGCCGCCTGCGATGGAGAAACGCCCAGCCACGGGATTTCCCCTAACAGCGGGGCCGGTATGACGCGGCGAAGCGTCGCGAGATATTCACCATGACGCGCGCCTGGCGGCTGTACGTCGTTGGCTATCCATCCGACAAGCGGTAATCCGGCCTGTTCTACCGCCAGCGCCGTCAGCATGGCGTGATTAATACAGCCCAGCTTGACGCCAACAACCAGAATCACCGGCAGCTGCTCCGTCTGTACCCAGTCGGCAAACGTCAGCGTGGCAGAGAGCGGTGTAAACCAGCCGCCCGCCCCTTCTGTCAACACCCAGTCTGCCTGCGCCTCCAGCGTTCGCAATCCGCGTGATAATACCGCCGCGTCTATCGCCCGGCCTTCGTCGGCGCTAACGATGTGGGGAGAGGTAGGCTCGGCAAAAGTATAAGGATTGATAGCGGAATAAGGTTGCGGCAGGCTGCTGTTACGCTGCAAGGCCAGGGCATCGCCATTGCGTAGCCCGTCGGTTGTCATTTCGCTGCCGGAAGCGACGGGCTTATAGCCTACGGTTTGATAACCTAATTGCGTTGCGGCCTGCAATAAGGCGCAACTGGCAACCGTTTTACCGACTTCAGTATCAGTACCGGTCACAAAATAGCGTTTAGTCACGTTCAATCACTCCCATAAAAAGATGGTACGTCAGCGGATATTTCCCCTGCCGCTGCGGCCATGCCAACTGAATCTGTCTAAGCCGGGCGCGGGTTAATACATCTGACTCCCGCCCTTCATGAAGATGGGTGGCGCCAATGCCTTTAAGCGAGCGCATCGCGCTCAGGGCATCCTCAAACCACAATGTCATCGCCTGAGTATGACGAGACGCCCGCCAGCCGCGCAGCGCGTGGTCAATGGCCTCTTCCGGCAAAAAGCTATTCGCGTGAGCGCGATTATCGACGGCCTGCCATGCCTGACGCAGCTC
Source organism: Salmonella sp. A29-2 (assembly GCF_020150755.1). Lineage (NCBI taxonomy): Bacteria > Pseudomonadati > Pseudomonadota > Gammaproteobacteria > Enterobacterales > Enterobacteriaceae > Salmonella > Salmonella sp. A29-2. Next base: position 3,076,076 of record NZ_CP083731.1, read on the forward strand.
CGGCAACGACCCCTGGCACAAGGTGGTAAACGCCACCACGCCGCCGGGCCGTACAACCCGATACAACTCGCTCAACGCATCACGTAAATCGCTACACCACTGGACCGCCAGGTTGCTCCAGGCCAGGTCAAAAACTTCGGCGTCATGGGGAATCGCTTCGATATCCGCCAGCAAATAGTGATGCGCCGCCTGACGATCGCGAGCCTGTTGCAGCATCGGCAGCGAAAGATCCAGGGCGGTCACTTCGCTCCCCCGCTCTCGCCAGTAACGACTCATACGTCCGGGGCCGCAGCCTGCGTCCAACACACTGGCAAACTGGCGGCCTGCCAACAGCGTCAGCAGCGCATCCGCGCTGTGTTGCTGCAAAGAGGCGTGCTGTTCATATTGCGATGCGGCCCGGCCAAACGCCGCCGCAATAGCCTGCTTATTCACCTGCGCCATGCAGCACCTCCAGCAGACGGTCGATATCGCACGCTTCATGCGCCTGCGTTAACGTTAAGCGCAGGCGCGCCGTGCCGACAGGCACCGTCGGCGGGCGAATCGCCGTCGCCCAGCATCCTTGTTGACGCAGCGCCTCCGCCAGGCGCAATGCACGGCTGTTATCGCCCACGATTAACGGCTGGATGGCGCTATGAGCATTCAGTAGCGTAAATCGGGACGCGTTAACGCCGGCCCGAAAGCGCTGAACCAGAGCGGCGAGTTTTTCGCGCCGTTCACCACCTTCATCGCTACGGATCACCGCCAGCGAGGCGCTTAACGCCTGCGCCTGGGCGGGCGGCATACTGGTGCTGTAAACCAGATGACGGGCAAATTGCAGCAGATAATCCGCGACGCTTTCCGAGCAGAGCACCGCTGCGCCGCTGACGCCAAACCCCTTACCGAAAGTCACCACCAGCAACTCAGGCTTCACCCCCCGTTGCCAGCAGGTGCCCCGCCCCTCATCGCCAGTCACGCCGATGCCGTGCGCATCATCAACCAACAGCCAGGCATGATGCCTGCGGGCAATGTGCTGGATTTCCGCCAGCGGCGCGCTGTCGCCGTCCATGCTGTATACACCTTCTGTCACCACCAGTTGCTGACCCACGCAGGGCGATTGCAGTAAACGCGACAGATGCTGCGTATCGTTATGGATAAAGCGGCGAAGCTGCGCCGGACTCAGATTGGCGGCCTCCAGCAGGGAAGCATGACTCAACCTGTCGGCCACAATCCGGTCATTTTTTTTCATTAAGGCGGTAATGACCGCCTGATTCGCCGCAAAGCCAGAGATAAACAGCAGCGTGCGTGGATATCCTAACCATTGCGCCAGTTCCTCCTCTAACGCCTGGTGCGCCACGGAATAACCGCTGATATGACCCGACCCGCCGCTGCCGACGCCAAAACGCGTCGCTGCCTGTTGCCAGGCGCGAATAATCTGCGGGTGTTGACTTAAGCCGAGGTAATCATTGCTGGAGAAGTTAAGATACTGTCGCCCGTTCGCTACCAGCCAGCGTCCGGCGCCCTGCGACACCACATAGCGGCGGCGCAACGTATCCGTCGCCCGACGCGCCGTCAGCGCATCGTCGACGCGTTGTTGCCAACTCATAAGGCTGCCGCGTTGTAATAATCATCGGTGTCAGGCGTCATCAGCGTCTGCTCCAGACGTTGCTGCTGCTCGTTATCGCCCGCCAGCACCCTGGTCTGCTGCGGATTCAGCCCCAGCTTACGGAATAACTGCAGATCCTTGTCCTCTGCCGGATTTGGCGTAGTTAACAATTTGCAGCCATAGAAAATCGAGTTCGCCCCGGCCATAAAGCACATCGCCTGGGTCTGCTCGTTCATCTGTTCACGCCCTGCGGAAAGACGCACGTATGAGGTCGGCATCATGATGCGCGCCACGGCGATAGTACGAATAAAATCAAACGCATCCACGTCATCGTTATCCGCAAGCGGTGTGCCTTTCACCTTCACCAGCATGTTGATTGGCACGCTTTCCGGCGGCGTCGGCAGGTTCGCCAACTGCAACAACAGTCCGGCGCGATCGGTAACCGTTTCGCCCAGACCCACAATGCCGCCGGAGCACACTTTAATCCCTGCTTCACGGACTTTTTCCAGCGTGTCGAGGCGCTCCTGATAGGTACGAGTAGTGATGATATTGCCGTAAAACTCCGGCGAGGTATCGAGGTTGTGGTTGTAGTAATCCAGCCCGGCGTTAGCCAGACGCTGCGCCTGGCTCTCGTTCAACATGCCGAGCGTCATACAGGTTTCCAGCCCCATCGCTTTGACGCCCTGTACAATCTGCTCCAGATAAGGCATATCGCGTTCATGCGGATTCTTCCAGGCCGCTCCCATACAGAAGCGGGTCGAACCGGCGTTTTTCGCTTTACGGGCGGAGTCCAGTACCTGCTCTACCTCCATTAAACGCTCGGCTTCCAGCCCGGTTTTATAGCGCGAGCTCTGCGGGCAGTATTTACAATCCTCCGGGCAGGCGCCGGTTTTGATCGACAGCAGCGTACTAACCTGTACCTGCTGCGGATCGAAATGCTGGCGATGAATTTGCTGCGCTTCAAACAGCAATTCCAGCAGTGGTTTTTCAAATAATTCGGTTACTTGCGACAGTGTCCAGCGTGGGTGGCGAGCCATCGGGCTTCTCCAAAATATGTTGTTTGTTTTTGATATGGTGTAGACTCGTAAACCTAAATCTTTTTAATTTGGTTTACAAGTCGATTATGACAACGGACGATCTGGCCTTCGATAAACGCCATATTTGGCATCCTTACACTTCCATGACCTCGCCGCTGCCGGTATATCCCGTTGAGCGGGCCGAAGGCTGCGAGCTGGTTCTCGCCTCGGGCGAACGCCTGATTGAGGGGATGTCCTCCTGGTGGGCGGCCATTCATGGTTATAACCACCCGCAATTGAATGCGGCGATGAAAGCGCAAATTGACGCCATGTCGCATGTCATGTTCGGCGGCATAACCCATCAACCTGCGGTGAATCTGTGCCGTAAGCTGGTCGCGATAACGCCTGAGCCGCTGGAGTGTGTCTTTCTGGCCGACTCCGGTTCGGTGTCGGTGGAAGTGGCCATGAAGATGGCGCTGCAATACTGGCAGGCGCGGGGCGAATCGCGTCAGCGTTTTCTGACGTTTCGCCACGGTTATCATGGCGACACGTTCGGCGCGATGTCGGTGTGCGATCCGGATAACTCCATGCACAGCTTGTGGAAAGGCTATCTGCCGGAAAATCTGTTCGCGCCGGCGCCGCAAAGCCGGATGGATGGCGAATGGGATGAAAGCGACATCGCGCCATTTGCCCGCCTGATGGCCGCGCATCGCCATGAAATAGCCGCCGTGATTCTGGAACCTATCGTTCAGGGCGCGGGCGGGATGCGCATATATCATCCACAATGGCTCAGGCGTATTCGTAACATGTGCGATCGCGAAGGCATTCTGCTGATTGCCGATGAAATAGCCACCGGGTTTGGCCGTACCGGCAAACTGTTCGCCTGCGAGCACGCCGGGATCGCGCCGGATATTCTGTGTCTCGGCAAAGCCTTAACCGGCGGCACCATGACCCTCTCGGCAACGCTCACGACACGCCAGGTTGCAGAGACTATTAGCAACGGCGAGGCGGGGTGTTTTATGCATGGCCCGACGTTTATGGGGAATCCGCTGGCCTGCGCCGTCGCTTGCGCCAGCCTGACGCTGCTGGAAAGCGGCGAATGGCGTCAGCAGGTGGCGTCTATCGAGTCTCAGTTACGCGCTGAGTTAGCCCCCGCGCAAAGTTCGCCCTGGGTGGCGGATGTGCGGGTGTTGGGCGCGATTGGGGTGGTTGAAACCACGCACACGGTCAATATGGCGGCGCTTCAACGCTTCTTCGTCGGGCAAGGCGTCTGGATCAGGCCGTTCGGCAAGCTAATCTACCTGATGCCGCCCTACATTATTCGTCCGGATCAACTGCGCCGTTTGACCCAGGCGGTCAATGACGCGGTACACAATGAAACATTTTTTAGCCATTAATCAGCGGTAAGCGATGCTGCTTCTGGCTACACTTCTGGTGAGTCAAAAGGAGAGCGCATGAAACTTATCAGCAACGATTTGCGCGATGGAGATAAACTTCCTCATCGCCACGTTTTTAACGGTATGGGCTATGATGGCGATAATATTTCGCCGCATCTGGCCTGGGACGACGTACCGATGGGCACCAAAAGTTTTGTCGTGACCTGTTACGATCCCGACGCGCCGACCGGCTCCGGCTGGTGGCACTGGGTGGTGGTGAACCTCCCGGCGGATACGCGCGTACTGACCCAGGGGTTCGGCTCAGGCCTGGTGGCCGTACCAGACGGCGTCATTCAGACGCGTACCGATTTCGGTAAAGCGGGCTACGGCGGCGCGGCGCCGCCTAAAGGGGAAACGCACCGCTATATCTTTACGGTTCACGCGCTGGACGTCGAGCGTCTTGACGTTGATGAAGACGCCAGCGGCGCGATGGTCGGCTTTAATGTGCATTTCCATTCGCTCGCCAGCGCCTCGATCACGGCGATGTTCAGTTAAACGCTGTGCCGGATGGCGGCGTAAACGTCTTACCCTGCCAACGGGTTGGGTAAGCCGAATACGCGCCGCGCCATCCGGCAGCATTCACATAAAGTCCGGCACCAGACGCTGTAACGCGCCTTGCGCCAGCAGCGCCGTCGCACACTCAATATCGGGCGCGAAAAAACGATCCTGCGTATAGTGCGCCACCTGCTCGCGCAGTGTCTGCCGCGCCTGTTCCAGTAACGGGCTGGAGGTTAACCCTTCCCGTAAATCTATCCCCTGACAGGCAGCCAGCCACTCCACGGCAATGATGCCGCGGGTATTCGCCGCCATTTCCCAGAGTCGCCGTCCTGCCGCCGGGGCCATTGAGACATGATCTTCCTGATTCGCCGAGGTCGGCAGGCTATCCACGCTGTGCGGGTGCGCCAGCGCTTTATTCTCGCTGGCGAGCGCCGCGGCGGTGACCTGGGCAATCATAAAACCGGAATTAACGCCGCCATTTTTTACCAGGAACGGCGGTAACTGCGACATATGTTTATCCATCATCAGCGCGATGCGCCGCTCCGATAGCGCGCCGATTTCCGCTATCGCCAGCGCCAGATTATCCGCCGCCATGGCAACCGGTTCAGCATGGAAGTTACCGCCGGAGATCACCTCCCCCGCATCGGCAAAGACCAGCGGATTATCGGATACCGCGTTGGCCTCAGCCAGCAGTACCTCTTTCGTCTGACGTAACTGGGTCAGACAAGCGCCCATTACCTGCGGCTGGCAGCGAAGGGAATACGGGTCCTGAACTTTATGACAGTGGTAATGTGATTCAGCAATGGCGCTGGTATCGGTCAGCAGATGCCGGAACAACCGCGCGGCGTCAATTTGCCCCTGTTGTCCGCGCGCGGCATGAATGCGCGCATCAAAAGGACGGCGCGATCCCAGTACGGCTTCGGTGGTCAGCGCGCCGCAGACAACGGCGGAGGCAAATAACTCCTGTGCCTCAAACAAACCGCGCAGCGCGAAGGCCGTTGACGCCTGGGTGCCGTTAAGCAGCGCCAGCCCCTCTTTAGCCGCCAGCGCGACAGGCTCCAGTCCGGCCTTTTTTAGCGCCGTCTGCGCCGGAAGCCATTCACCCTGCCAGTGCGCTTTTCCTTCGCCAAGCAGCGTCAGCGACAGATGCGCCAGCGGCGCTAAGTCGCCCGACGCGCCAACCGAGCCTTTTGCCGGAATCAGCGGATACACGCCGGCATTCACCAGAGCGATGAGCGCCTCTATCACGCTCAACCGAATCCCGGAAAACCCGCGCGCCAGGCTATTGATTTTCAATACCATAATCAGACGCACCATCGCGTCATCCAGTGGGTCGCCTACGCCCGCGGCGTGAGACAGCACCAACGATCGCTGTAGATTTTGCAAGTCTTCATCAGCGATGCGCGTCTGCGCCAGCAGGCCGAAACCGGTGTTGATGCCGTAGGCGGTACGTCCTTCGGCAACGATATCATTGACGCACGCGACGCTGGCGTTAATGCCGTCAATGGCGCTGGCGTCCAGCCGAAGCTGTACCGGATGACGCCAGACATAGTACAGTTGAGAGAGGCTTAACTGCCCCGGAGTGAGTGTCATGGTGTTCATATCAGCCTTTCCCCTGCGTCGCCGCAACCATCGGTAAATTCAGACCTTGCTCCACAGCGCATTCCACCGCGAGATCATATCCGGCATCGGCATGGCGCATGACGCCCGTCGCCGGATCGTTGTGTAACACGCGGCGAATACGCGCGGCGGCCTCGTCAGTGCCATCACAGACAATCACCATACCGGCGTGTTGCGAAAAACCCATCCCCACTCCGCCGCCATGATGGAGCGATACCCATGTCGCCCCGCTGGCGGTATTCAGCAACGCATTTAACAGCGGCCAGTCGGAAACCGCGTCGGAACCGTCGCGCATCGCTTCGGTTTCACGGTTAGGGCTGGCGACAGAACCGGAATCCAGGTGATCGCGGCCAATCACAATGGGCGCGGATACCTCGCCGCAACGCACCATTTCGTTGAACGCCAGTCCCAGTTTTTGCCGCCACTCCAGGCCTACCCAGCAGATACGCGCCGGTAGCCCCTGAAAATGAATGCGCTCACGCGCCATATCCAGCCAGTGATGCAGATGTTTATCCTCAGCCACTATCTCTTTGACTTTGGCATCGGTTTTATAGATATCCTGCGGATCGCCGGACAGCGCCACCCAGCGAAACGGCCCGATGCCACGACAGAACAGCGGACGAATATAGGCTGGCACAAATCCCGGAAAATCAAAGGCGTTTTCCACTCCCATCTCTTTCGCCATCTGGCGAATATTGTTGCCATAATCAAAGGTCGGCACGCCCATTTGACTGAACGCCAGCATCGCCCGAACATGTGCCGCCATGGAACGTTTCGCTGCCTGCATCGTCCCGTGGGGATCGGATTGCGCGTTTTTCTGATACTCCTCCCAGCGCCAGCCGGAGGGTAAATAGCCATGTAGCGGATCGTGGGCGCTGGTCTGATCGGTCACCAGGTCCGGGCGCACGCCGCGATTAACCAGTTCCGGCAGGATATCCGCCGCATTCGCGCACAGGGCGACGGACACGGCTTTCCCCTCGCGGGTGTAGCGCGTAATGCGGGCCAGCGCGTCATCCAGCGTGGCGGCCTGCTCATCCACGTAGCGAGTACGCAGACGAAAATCGATACGGCTTTGCTGGCATTCAATCGTCAGCGAACACGCTCCGGCCAGCGTCGCGGCTAGCGGTTGCGCGCCGCCCATGCCGCCCAGTCCGGCGGTCAGCACCCAGCGTCCCGCCAGCGTGCCGTTATAGTGCTGACGCCCCGCCTCGACAAAGGTTTCGTATGTTCCCTGCACGATTCCCTGACTGCCGATATAGATCCAGCTTCCGGCCGTCATCTGACCGTACATCGCCAGCCCTTTCGCATCCAGTTCGTTAAAGTGTTCCCATGTCGCCCAGTGGGGAACCAGGTTGGAGTTGGCGATTAATACCCGCGGCGCGTTGTCGTGCGTTTTAAATACGCCGACCGGTTTGCCAGACTGAATAAGCAACGTTTCGTCCGCCTCCAGCCGGGTGAGCGCATCAACAATAGCGCCATAGCATTCCCAGTTGCGCGCGGCGCGACCAATCCCGCCGTAGACCACCAGCTCATGCGGATTTTCCGCCACGTCAGGATCGAGATTATTCATTAACATCCGCAGCGGGGCTTCTGTCAGCCAGCTTTTCGCCGTTAATACCGTGCCTCGGGGCGCGCGGATAGTCTGCTGACGATACTTGCTTTCAGGCATAGCAATGACTCCTCATTATTATCGGTCTGCCATCGCCAAATAACGCTAAAACGCCACTATCAGGCACCGCCGCAGACCCACAGATAAGAATCAGACATATACTTGTCTATACAAGTAAGCACAAGAATAGAATTAACAAAAATGATACAATTTTGTTATATTGTGTCAGCAATCACGTTTTCCGGCAGCGGCCCGCTCAGGAGATAAATCGTCCCTGTAGCCGGTAGCGCGACCCGGGGAAAAGTAAACGGGCGTGAGAAACAATCCGCGACGCGGACCAGGTCGTACGACGAATGAGCAGACAAGGCTCATGCTCTTTGATAGTTAACCACGCGCACTCTTGCGCCGTGGCGCGCACCGCCTCCACAATATGTTCCCCTTCCGTTAGCGGCGCGATCCGCGACAAATAAGCGTGCGGCGTGGTCTGACTGTAATCCTGCGTCAGGTAATCCACGGCAATATCCGCATTCACGCAGCGATCTTCAATTTGTACCGGCAGATCGTTTTCATAATGCACCATGATGGAATGGAAAATGACATCGCTCTCATTGACGTTGAGAGCGCTGGCCTGGATGGCGTTTGCCCGCACACGCTCCAGCGTGAGCACCTCACAACGATGCTGATGACGGCGGGCGGCAATCTCCTCGGCGATACTGCGGACTTCAAACAGCGCGGACTGGCCTTTCGGTTCGGCGACAAACGTCCCCACGCCCTGTAAACGCACCAGCCACCCTTCATCCGTCAGCTCACGCAGCGCCCGGTTGATGGTCATTCGGCTAAAGCCATACTGAGCGACCAGTTCAGCTTCCGACGGAATGCGATCGTGCGGCTGCCAGACGCCGCCGGCTATTTTTTTACAGATGTCCTGTTTCACCGTTTCGTAAAAAGGCGCAGGCGCAGAACGGGAGCGGGATGAATACATGCGTGAAGCCTTCCTTATGCGGATAATGTTTTCCGGATGACAGATTAACGCCACCAGTGCGCGATTTGCCAGCCAAGCCGCGCCGCCACGCGCGCCGCTGCGCCATCTTCATCAAAGCGTGGATTAAATTCAACCAGATCCGCCGCCTGTAATTTTCCGCTGCGGCAAACCGGCTCAATTAAACGCAGAACCTGTATCAGCGGCACGCCCAGCGCTGCGGGAGCGGAGACGGCCGGCATTTCCCAGACAGGCAATACGTCGAGATCGATAGTCAGATAAATTTTATCCACCTTGTCGATAAACTGCGTCATCTGCGCCAGCGCGTCATGGCAGTCAAGATCCTCCACCACGGTAACATTCCGCCACTGCGCTTCCCGCCACAACGCCTGCGTATTCGCCGCACGGCTCACGCCGAAACAGGCATAATGAAACGCGCGGCTCTGCGCGTCGCATAGCTGCGCCAGTTGACGAAACGGCGTACCGGATGTTGCCCGGTCGGTCTGACGGAGATCCAGATGCGCATCAAGATTAATGATCCCTACGCTTTCCTGCGCAAACGCGTCCAGCACCCCCGCGCCGTGTCCAAATGCGGTTTCATGCCCGCCGCCCAGCACCAGCGTGCGCATCCCGGCCCGCAGACAGCGGCTTACCGCATCGCGCAAGGCTTGCTGCGCGCCTTCCAGATCGGGCGTCGGCGCAACCCAATTGCCTAAATCCACCAGCCGTTCATGTCCCTGGTGGCTGGCCATATTCGCCAGCGCTTTACGCAACGCGTCCGGGCCGCCTGCCGCGCCGGGACGCCCTGCATTGCGTTTTACCCCCTCGTCGCAGGCAAATCCCATTAACGCTATCTTTTGCTGCCAGTTTTCGGGGGAAAAGGTCTCGCTGCGCGTGACGGTCTGAAACAGACGCCGCGCATCCGGCGCTTCTATACTGTCATCGCGCCCCTGCCAGAGCGCCGGAGAAGCCGGATACCATTGCGTCATGAGATTTGTCCTCTGTATACCCGCTGATATAAAGGATTACGCCCCGGCTCATACACAACCTCTACCGGCTGTTCAGCATCCCACACCACAAAATCCGCCCGGTAGCCGGCCCTGATCTGCCCATGCGTCGCCTGTCTTCCCAACGCGCGTGCGGCATGGCGCGTAACGCCCGCCCATGCCTCTTCCGGCGTCAGACCAAACTGTACGCAGGCCATATTCATCGCCAGATGCAAACTGCAAAACGGGCTGGTGCCGGGATTGAAATCGCTGGCGACGGCGACAGGCACCTGATAGCGGCGCAGCAGTTCCACCGGCGGGCGCTGCGTCTCGCGCAGAAAATAAAACGCGCCGGGCAATAATACGCCGACAGTACCGCCGTCACGCATCGCCGCGACGCCCGCTTCATCAAGATATTCGATATGATCCGCCGATAAGCCCTGATAACGGCTCACCAACTGCGCGCCGCCCAACAGCGAAAGCTGCTCAACATGGCCTTTAACGGGAATACCTAACGCCTTCGCCGTCTGCAACACGCGCTCACTCTGCGCCACATTAAAACCGACGCTCTCGCAAAAGAGGTCTACCGCATCAAATAACCCTTTTTGCCAGAGCTGCGGAATCATCGTCTCGCAGACCAGAGTGATGTAGCCGTCCGGGTCGTCACGATACTCCGCTGGCGTAGCATGAGCGGCCAATAGCGTGGGGCTAATGTCGATAGCGTTTTCGGCGGCAAGTTTTGCAGCAACGCGCAACAGCTTTTCTTCTGTCGCCAGCTCCAGACCATAGCCGGATTTAATCTCCAGCAGCGTAACGCCTTCGCTGGCAAGGCGCATCATGCGTTCGCGCGCCAGCAGGTAGAGCGTCTCCTCCGCACAGGCGCGGGTTGCTGATACCGTCGCGTTAATGCCGCCGCCCTGAGCGCTAATATGCTGGTATGACGCGCCGTTAAGCCGCTGTTCCCACTCTGCGGCGCGGTTACCGGCAAACACCAGATGCGTGTGGCAATCGATAAGTCCCGGGGTTACCAGTCGTCCCTGCATATCATGGATATTGTCCCCACTGACAGGAAGCTGCGTCTCTGGCACGATATCGCAAATATGCCCTTCGCGTACAATCAGCGCCTGGTTATCCACCAGCCCGTACGGGGCTTGCCGCTGCGGGTCCATTGTCGCCAGCCTGATGTTTCGCCAGACAGTATCGCCCGGTAAAAGTTGCCGCATTCCTGTCGCTCTCTTGCCTGTCATGAGTTGTATAGACATTTATTTTCTTTCTGCTCCGGATTGTCAACTCAAAGCGCGAAAGTTGTTGCTTAATTGTGATAAAACTATCTGATGCGACAGGTGTTTCCAGCCTGAAAAGGAACTTTTTACCTTTTCGCCTTCCCGTTTCGTTCAACTTAGTATAAAAAAGCAGGCTTCAATGGATGTCATTTAACTTTTTCAAGCCCGGAGCAACCTGTGAATACATTATCGGTTTCCCGTCTGGCGCTGGCACTGGCTTTTGGCGTGACGCTGAGCGCCTGTAGCTCTACGCCACCCGATCAGATCCCTTCCGATCAAACCGCGCCTGGCACCGCCTCGCGCCCAATTCTGTCGGCAAATGAAGCGAAAAACTTCGTTGCGGCGCGCTATTTTGCCTCCCTGACGCCGAATACCGCCCCGTGGTCGCCGTCGCCGATTACCCTGCCCGCACAGCCTGACTTTGTGGTGGGGCCGGCAGGTACGCCAGGCGTTACGCACACCTCGATTCAGGCCGCGGTCGATGCGGCAATGGTTAAACGCACGAACAAACGCCAGTACATTGCTATTATGCCGGGCGACTATCAGGGGACCGTGTATGTTCCCGCCGCGCCGGGAAGTCTGACCCTGTACGGGACCGGTGAAAAACCGATCGATGTGAAAATTGGGATGGCGATTGATGGTGAAATGAGCGTCGCTGACTGGCGCCGCGCGGTGAATCCCGGCGGGAAATATATGCCTGGTAAACCCGCCTGGTATATGTTCGATAACTGCCAAAGCAAACACGCCGCAACGATCGGTGTGATGTGTTCTGCCGCGTTCTGGTCACAGAATAACGGTCTGCAGCTACAAAATCTGACCATCGAGAACACGCTGGGCGACAGCGTCGATGCTGGAAACCATCCGGCGGTGGCGCTGCGTACCGATGGCGACAAAGTCCAGATTAACAAGGTCAATATCCTTGGCCGCCAGAACACCTTCTTTGTGACCAACAGCGGCGTGCAGAACCGTCTGCAGACCGATCGTCAGCCGCGTACGCTGGTGACGAACAGCTATATTGAAGGCGATGTGGATATGGTTTCCGGACGCGGCGCCGTGGTGTTCGATAACACCAACTTCCAGGTCGTCAACTCCCGCACACAGCAGGAAGCCTACGTCTTCGCCCCGGCGACGCTGTCCAATATTTACTATGGCTTTTTGGCGATCAACAGCCGCTTTAACGCCTCCGGCGATGGCGTTGCGCAGCTTGGCCGCTCGCTGGATGTCGACGCCAACACCAACGGTCAGGTAGTGATCCGCGACAGCGTGATTAACGAGGGCTTCAACGTTGCCAAACCGTGGGCCGACGCGGTCATCTCGAAACGTCCGTTTGCCGGAAATACGGGAACCGTGGATGACAAAGACGAGGTGCAGCGTAATCTGAACGACACTAACTACAACCGCATGTGGGAATACAACAACCGCGGTGTTGGCAGTAAAGTGGTGGCGGAACCTAAGCAGTAATCGCCGTTCCGGTTCAGGTTTATAAACGGGCCGCCGCAGCAGATGTGGCGGCCCGTGGTTTTACTGCAAGCGATGTTTATTGAAATTAATCAGGCAGCCCGCCGCCCTCCGGCACACAGCGCTTTAGTACGCGTTCACCACAACCCACATTGGCCCCTGGCCGACGGCATAACGACCTTTTTCCGTCAGCAACCCCTGAGTGCCCGTAATTTCATAGACCGCGATATGATGTGATTTTTGACCCGCAGCAATCAGGTATTTTCCGCTATTGTCGATATTAAAGCCGCGCGGTTGGGCTTCCGTCGGCTGGAAGCCTTCAACGCTAAGTACGCTGCCGTCTTCGGAGACACTAAAGACGGTAATCAGACTGGCGGTGCGGTCACAGGCATACAGATGCCGTCCATCCGGCGTAATATGAATATCCGCCGCCCAACGGGTATCGGAAAAATCGGCGGGCATCATATCCAGGGTTTGTACGCACTCTATCTCACCATGCGGATTTTTAAGCTGCCAGACATCCACCGAACTGTTCAGTTCATTGACGCAATAGGCATATTGTCGATTCGGGTGGAAGACCATATGACGCGGGCCTGCCCCTTCAACTGTATTTACTTCCGCCGGCTCCTGGGCCACCAGATGGCCGTCATCGCTTAGCGTAAACAGACAAATGCGATCCTGTTTTAGCGCAGGCACCCACAGGGTACGGTTATCAGGCGTAATATTTGCCGAGTGGCAGCCGTCCAGCCCTTCCACCACATCCACCAGCTCAACCGGCAGACCATCCTGTAAGCGCGTCACGCTGACATTACCGGCGTTATACGATCCGACAAAGACAAAACGACCATGATGATCGGTAGAAATATGGGTCGGGCTACCCGGCAGGGCGGATTCGGCGGCAAACGTCAGCGCGCCATCATCCGGCGCAATACGATACGCCAGGACACGAAACTCCGGGCGCACGCCGACATAGAGGTAGCGTTTATCCGGACTGACCACCATCGGCTGAACCTGACCGGGCACATCTACGACCTGCACCAGCGTCAGCGTCCCTTCGTGGTTCAGGCTCCAGACGTGAATTTGCTGACTCTCAGGGCTGGCGGTATAGACTGTTTGTTTCATGAATACTCCTTTGCATATGGCATGTAGCTGCAATAACAGGACACAGCTTAACGTAGTCGCTTTTGACGGCGAATGCTGAATTCAGACGCAGAATTTTGTCTGCTTACCGTCCCGGTGTACCATGCCGACAGACGGAATTATTACTCTTAATCTGGAAAAAATTATGACTGCACGCGTGATTGCCCTCGATTTAGACGGAACGTTATTAACCCCGCATAAAACCTTACTCCCCTCCTCGCTTGACGCGCTATCACGCGCCAAAGAGGCGGGCTTTCAACTTATCATTGTCACTGGCCGCCATCACGTTGCTATTCATCCTTTTTATCAGGCGCTGGCGCTGGAAACACCTGCTATTTGCTGCAACGGCACCTATTTGTATGATTATCAAGCTAAAACTGTCCTGGATGCCGATCCTATGCCCGTGGATAAGGCGTTGCAGTTGATTGATTTACTGGATGAGCATCAGATTCACGGCCTGATGTATGTTGATGACGCTATGCTTTACGAACACCCAACCGGTCACGTCGTGCGTACCTCCCGGTGGGCGCAGACCTTGCCGCCGGAGCAACGTCCGACCTTTACACAGGTCTCTTCGTTGGCGCAGGCGGCGCGCGACGTGAATGCCGTGTGGAAGTTTGCGCTTACCGATGAAGATATTCCCAGACTACAGCGGTTCGGTCAGCATGTTGAACAGGCGCTTGGCCTGGAGTGCGAATGGTCATGGCACGATCAGGTGGATATCGCGCGCAAAGGCAACAGTAAAGGCAAGCGCCTTACCCAGTGGATAGAAGCGCAGGGAGGGTCAATGAAAAATGTGATCGCTTTCGGCGATAACTACAACGACATCAGTATGCTGGAGGCGGCAGGCACCGGCGTTGCGATGGGCAACGCCGATGAGGCGGTGAAAGCGCGCGCTGACGTTGTGATCGGCGATAACACTACCGATAGCATCGCCAAATTTATTTATACCCACCTGCTATAGTCAGGCGGTGATAGAAACGCTTTTCACCTGCGCGTAAAGCCACAGGCCAGGCTTGATACTCAGCTCATCCCTGGCCCACGGGCTTATTCGCGCCCACAGCGTTCTGCCGCCTATCTCAAGCTGGACTTCCACCTGTCCGTTATCGTCATAACAATTCGCCACTTTTGCCCGCAATACGTTGCGGATACTGGTCTGCTGCGGCGGCTGTAGTACCAGCGAGACATCCGACGCCTGTATACGAATACGCAGTGTGGATTGCAGCGGCTGATTGAGTTTATTTACCCACAGGTGCTGGTCGCCAAGCGCCAGGGCGGTCATGGCATAATGCGGGTGATGCTCCAGCACGCTGACTTTCAGAATACTGCTCTGTTGCTCTTTCGGCAGCCACGGGTGCATAACGCTGCTTCCCCAGACTTCTTCCAGCGGGCCAAACGCTTTAACCTGTCCATCCTCCAGCACCATGACTTTATCCGCCAGGTGGAGAATTTCATCGAGAGAATGGCTGACATACAGCATGGGAATATTGATTTCTCGCGCCAGCCGTTGCAGGTACGGCAGTAATTCGCGTTTTCGCGGGATATCCAGCGAGGCCAACGGTTCGTCCAACAGCAGCAACTCCGGGGCGGTGAGCAATGCCCGGCCTATCGCTACACGCTGTTTTTCTCCGCCGGACAAGCTCCCCGGCAGGCGATCAAGCAACGCTTCAATTCCCAGCAGCGACACCAGCTTATCAAACTGACCGGTCATGCTTTTCGCCATGCCGTAGCGCAAATTGCCGCGTACTTTGTAATGGGGGAACAGGCGCGCATCCTGGAAAACATAACCGATGCGGCGCTTTTCCGGCGTTAAACAGATACCGTTTTCCGCGTCATGCAACACCCGGCCATTCAGCGCGATGCGTCCTTTTTGCGGGCGAGTCAAACCGCTGATGGCATTAATCAGCGAGGTTTTTCCCGCGCCGGAGACGCCAAAGATAGCCGTGATCCCACTGGCTGGCAGCGTTTCGTTGAGGGTTAAACAGTGCGTTCCCAGCGTCTGGGAAAAATTAAGCTCCAGCATGGTTAGCGCCCCGTCCGTTCACGGCTAATCCGCGCCAGCCATTCAGAAATCAACAGCGAAATCAGCGCTAATACAATCGAAATCACGCACAGCCTCGCCGCCGCGCTCTCCCCGCCAGGCGTCTGAATCAAGGTATACATAGCGGAAGGTATGGTGCGGGTTTCGCCCGGAATATTGGAAACAAAGGTAATGGTCGCGCCAAATTCGCCAAGCGAACGGGCAAACGCCAGCACCGTACCGACAATAATGCCCGGCAGGGTAAGCGGTAAGGTGATAGTCAGAAAAACGCGCCAGCGCCCGGCGCCCAGCGTTCTGGCGGCCTGTTCGAGCTTGATATCCACCCCCTCCAGCGCCAGCCGAATGGCCCGCACCATCAGCGGGAAGGACATCACCGCCGCCGCCAGCACGGCGCCGCGCCAGCTAAAGGCAAACGTGAGACCGAACCAGTCATACAGCCACTGGCCAATAAATCCGCGTCGCCCCATCGACACCAGCAGCAGATAGCCGACCACCACCGGAGGCAGCACCAGCGGCAGATGCAGGACGCTATCAAGTAAGGCTTTGCCCGGAAACCGGCATCGCACCAGTAACCAGGCAAAAAAGATCCCAAACGGCAGGCTAAACAGCACGGCCAGGGAAGACACTTTCAGGCTAAGAAGGACAGCCTGCCATTCTGGATCGGTCAGTATCATTACTTCGTCGTAAATCCATAACGTTTAAAGATTGCCGAGGCCTGCGGTCCTTTCAGGTAATCATAGAACGCGCTGACGGTCGCATTTTTATGCCCCTCCACGATAGCGATGGGGTATTCCACTTTTTTATGTGAATCTTCCGGGAACGTCGCCACCACGTTGACCCCCTTGCTGGCGACCGCATCAGAACCGTATACAATGCCCAAAGGCGCTTCGTTACGTTCGACCAGCGCCAACGCGCCGCGCACATCCTCGCCCGGCGCCAGTTTCGGTTCAAGCGTTTGCCATGCGCCCAGCTTTTGCAGCGCTTCTTTGGCATAAATTCCCGCCGGTACGTGTTGCGGATCGCCCACCGCCAGACGCCCGCCGTTCAGCAGACGAATCCAGTCCGTTTTGTTGTCGATGGTAAACGGTTTCTGCTCGCTGGCTTTCGGCGCTACCACCACCAGGCTATTGCCAAGCAATGTTTCGCGCGTCGTGGTATCCACCGCTTTTTTATCGGCTGCGTAATCCATCCATTTCTGGTCAGCAGAGATGAACAGATCCGCCGGCGCGCCCGCTTCTATCTGGCGCGCCAGCGTTGAAGAGGAGGCGAATGAGGAAACCACATCCACATTTTTCTCTTTTTTATATTCTGCCGCAATGTCTTGCATCGCGTTCGTTAGCGACGCGGCGGCAAATACGGTGATCTTGCCTTCATCCGCCAGCGCATGACCAGCGATGACGAAAGATAATGTCGCCCCTGCGACCAGGCGTAACCAGGAATGCGCCATCTGTAACTCCTTGTGCGTTTCGTTATGTAAACGATAATATAACGATAATCTCAGGGGTTTCCCAGCGGTTATTCATACCCATTAACGATTAAACACAGAAAATATCGGCAGGAAAAGCAGGATCTTGAGTAACAAAAACGCCCGACTGAGCGGGCGTTTGGGGAAATCAGCGGTTCTGTCTGGACTGGTCTTTCTGACCGATACCGGAAAAAATGTTGAACACCTCACCCAGACCGTAAATCAGACCGAGGATGATGGCCATCACTACCGGTACCATGATGACGGCGAATACCAGACTTTTTAATAACTCTAACATGGGCAACTCCAGATATAGTCCTTTTTGTATTTTAACCGCATCACACAGAAAAGCACTCCCCTTTTGTGCGGTCGGCTTTGCGCTGACGCGCTTTTCAGTCACAATAGTCTTTTTACCAGGAGCTGGTTATGCAGGCCGAAATCCTTCTTACCCTGAAACTTCAGCAAAAGCTTTTTGCCGATCCCCGACGTATCTCTCTGCTGAAACACATTGCGCTTTCCGGCTCGATTAGTCAGGGCGCGAAAGACGCGGGAATCAGCTATAAGAGCGCCTGGGATGCGATAAACGACATGAACCAGCTTAGCGAACATATGCTGGTTGAACGCGCAACGGGCGGCAAAGGCGGCGGCGGCGCGGTATTAACCCGCTATGGCCAGCGTCTGATCCAGCTTTACGATTTGCTGGGCCAAATTCAGCAAAAAGCGTTCGATGTGTTAAGCGACGATGACGCCCTGCCGCTTGACAGTCTGCTGGCCGCTATCTCCCGCTTTTCACTGCAAACCAGCGCCCGAAATCAGTGGTTCGGCACCATTACCGCCCGCGATCGCGATCAGGTGCAACAGCATGTCGACGTGCTGCTGGCCGACGGCAAAACGCGGCTCAAAGTCGCGCTGACGGCGCAAAGCGGCGAGCGTCTCGGCCTGGAGGAGGGAAAAGAAGTGCTGATCCTGCTAAAAGCGCCGTGGGTTGGCATTACCCGGGATGCAGCCGTTGCGCGCGCCGCTGACAATCAGTTGTCGGGAACGATCAGCCATATCGAGCGCGGCGCGGAACAGTGTGAAGTGTTGATGGCGCTACCGGACGGCCAGACGCTGTGCGCCACGATACCGACTTCAGATGCCGCCACGTTAAAGGAAGGCGATGACGTGATTGCCTGGTTTAATGCGGACAGAGTGATTATTGCAACGTTGTGCTAAGCACATTGACATCCGTTGCCGAAAGACGTATCCCTGTCATTCATCGCTGCAAAAAATGGGATGCAAAATGTCATCGTTGCAAATTTCGCAAGGCACGTTTCGTCTGAGCGATACAAAAACACTTCATCTGGATTCGCTGACGCTCAATGCGGGCGATAGCTGGGCATTCGTTGGGGCTAACGGGAGCGGGAAGTCGGCGCTCGCCCGCGCGCTGGCGGGTGAACTGCCGTTATTAACTGGCGAGCGCCAGTGTCGGTTTACCCGCATTACTCGTCTGTCCTTTGAACAATTGCAAAAGCTGGTCAGCGATGAGTGGCAACGTAATAACACCGATATGCTCAGTCCTGGCGAAGACGATACCGGGCGCACTACCGCGGAAATTATTCAGGATGAAGTTCACCATCCTGCCCGCTGTGCGATGCTGGCGCAGCAGTTCGGCATTTCCGCTTTACTCGACAGGCGTTTTAAATACCTTTCTACCGGCGAGACGCGAAAAGCGCTGCTGTGTCAGGCGCTGATGTCTGAGCCGGAGTTATTGATCCTTGATGAACCGTTCGACGGGCTTGACGTGACCGCCCGTCAACAACTGGCGCAACGCCTGACGGCGTTGAACCAGGCGGGTATGACCCTGGCGCTGGTACTCAACCGTTTTGATGAAATCCCGGACTTCGTGCAGTTTGCCGGCGTGCTTGCCGACTGTACGCTGGCGGAAACCGGAACGACGGCAGAGTTGCTGCAACGGGCGTTGGTCGCTCAACTCGCGCACAGCGAGCGTCTGACCGACGTACAATTACCCGAACCGGACGAACCTTCCGCCCGCCATGCGTTACCCGATGGCGAACCACGGATCGTACTTAACGATGGCGTAGTCTCGTATAACGATCGCCCTATCCTCCACCACCTAAGCTGGCGAGTCAATCCGGGCGAACACTGGCAGATCGTCGGTCCTAACGGAGCGGGTAAGTCTACGTTGCTTAGCCTTATTACTGGCGATCATCCGCAAGGCTACAGCAACGATCTTACGCTGTTCGGGCGGCGGCGAGGAAGCGGCGAAACAATCTGGGATATCAAAAAACATATCGGCTACGTCAGCAGCAGTTTACATCTGGATTACCGCGTCAGTACCACGGTACGCAATGTCATTCTCTCCGGCTATTTCGATTCTATCGGCATTTACCAGGCCGTTTCAGACAGGCAACGAAAACTGGCGCAACAGTGGCTGGATATTCTGGGAATCGATAAGCGTACGGCGGATGCCCCCTTCCACAGTCTTTCCTGGGGACAGCAGCGGCTGGCGCTGATCGTGCGCGCGCTGGTTAAGCATCCGACAGTGTTGATTCTGGATGAGCCGCTGCAAGGGTTGGACCCGCTGAACCGCCAACTGGTACGCCGTTTTGTAGATGTATTAATTCGCCAGGGAGAGACCCAACTGCTGTTCGTTTCCCATCATGCAGAGGATGCGCCTGCCTGTATTACCCACCGGCTGGAATTTGTACCAGAGGGCGAACGTTATAAGTACGTTTCCGGACGATGCAATAATTAAATGTATTATCAGAATGGCGCCGCGCGCCATTCTGGAACCACTCTCATTTTATTAATAATAATAATAACGGTCGATAAGCTTACTATCTCTTGAATCGCTGACCGCCTCATTGTCATAATAATCCTGAAATTTTCGACAATGATGTCGTATGTGAATATAAGGGATTCATTATGGCTTTTCGTTTTCCACAAATAATACTATTTTTACTGGCAGCCATGTTATTTTGCCCCGGCAGTTATGCTGAGCAAAAGCCGACCGCTGCGCAGGAAGCGCGTAAAACCGCCGTTGAGGTCGCTGTTGAAGGCATGAGTCGCGCCGCCGTTGCGGGTCCGACAAAGATTAGTTTAGGTGATAAAGCCACGCTTAATCTGCCGGAAGGATTTACCTGGATACCCGCAAAAGAAGCGGCGGTATTTATGCGTGAAATTGGTAACTATGTTGACGATGAATATTTTTACGGTCTCGTATTTAAAAAGGAAATGAATGGATTTATTTCTATCGAATATGATGATTCTGGTTATGTAAAAGATGACGATGCAAAAAACTGGGATGCCGATGAATTAATGGATAACCTGCGCAAAGGCACAAAAGAAGCGAATAAAGATCGTATTGCAAAAGGCATTGAGCCGATAGAAATTATTGGCTGGATCGAGAAGCCTACCTACGATGCAACCAATCATCGTCTGATCTGGTCCGCCGCCATCCAGGATATCGGCACCAACGAACCACTGAATGAACAAGGCGTGAACTACAACACCTATCTGCTGGGACGTGAAGGTTATTTTTCTTTAAATCTGGTGACCGACAGAGGTTCTGTTGACCACGAAATCCCTCTGGCGAAAAGAATTCTCAGTTCCGTCAAGTTCAACGCTGGACAACGCTACGCTGACTTCAACGAATCAACGGACAAAATAGCGGAGTATGGGCTCGCCGCGCTGATTGGCGGTATCGCGGCCAAAAAAGTAGGTCTGCTTGCTATGCTCGGTATCGCGCTGCTTAAGTTCTGGAAAGTGACCGCCATCGGCGTCGTCGCTGTCGGGGCGCTCGCCAGGAAGCTACTCTCGCGTAAAAAAGACTGACAGCTCCTGCCCCGTCCGTTTCATTCCCAGGCGCGTAACGCGCCTTTTTTTCGGATAAAAAGCAGAAGCATTCTCAAGCCAGATGATTTGTAATCATTTAATTGATATAAATGCGTAAAATCACCAGTGTGTAAACGATTCCACTAATTTATTACATGTCACACTTTTCGCATCTTTGTTATGCTATGGTTATTCCATACCATAGGCTTAACGGAGCGAATTATGAGAGTATTGGTTACAGGTGGTAGCGGTTACATTGGAAGTCATACCTGCGTACAATTGCTGCAAAATGGTCATGACGTCGTCATCCTCGATAACCTCTGCAACAGCAAGCGCAGCGTGCTGCCCGTTATTGAACGTCTGGGCGGTAAGCACCCGACCTTTGTCGAAGGCGATATTCGCAACGAAGCGCTTATAACCGAAATTCTGCACGATCACGCGATTGATACCGTGATTCACTTTGCCGGCCTGAAAGCCGTCGGCGAATCGGTCGCCAGGCCGCTGGAGTACTATGACAACAACGTCAACGGTACGCTGCGGTTGGTCAGCGCCATGCGTGCGGCCAACGTTAAAAACCTTATTTTTAGCTCCTCCGCCACCGTTTATGGCGATCAGCCCAAAATTCCTTACGTCGAAAGTTTTCCTACCGGCACGCCGCAAAGCCCCTACGGCAAAAGTAAATTGATGGTAGAACAGATCCTCACCGATCTGCAAAAAGCCCAGCCGGAGTGGAGTATTGCGCTGCTGCGTTATTTCAACCCGGTCGGCGCGCACCCGTCGGGCGACATGGGAGAAGATCCGCAAGGTATTCCGAATAACCTGATGCCCTATATCGCCCAGGTCGCCGTGGGTCGTCGCGAATCGCTCGCCGTTTTCGGCAACGATTACCCGACCGAGGATGGCACCGGCGTACGCGATTACATTCACGTTATGGACTTAGCCGACGGGCACGTCGTGGCGATGGAAAAACTGGCGGACAAATCCGGCGTACATATTTATAACCTCGGCGCGGGTGTCGGCAGTAGCGTCCTGGATGTGGTCAACGCCTTTAGTAAAGCCTGCGGTAAACCCATTAATTACCACTTCGCGCCGCGTCGCGACGGCGATCTCCCGGCGTATTGGGCGGATGCCAGCAAAGCCGATCGCGAGCTGAACTGGCGCGTCACCCGCACGCTTGACGAAATGGCGCAGGACACCTGGCACTGGCAGTCACGCCATCCGCAGGGATACCCAGATTAAGGACGTTGTTATGACCCCATTTAATCCCATCGATCATCCGCATCGCCGTTATAACCCGCTTACCGGCCAGTGGGTTCTGGTTTCGCCGCATCGCGCAAAGCGCCCCTGGCAGGGGGCGCAGGAAACGCCGTCTCAGCAAATGCTGCCGGCCCACGATCCCGACTGCTTCCTGTGTGCGGGCAATACGCGTGTCACCGGCGATAAAAATCCCGATTACAAAGGGACTTACGTCTTTACTAACGATTTCGCGGCGCTGATGGCCGATACGCCGGATGCGCCGGACAGCCACGATCCGCTGATGCGCTGTCAGAGCGCGCGCGGCACCAGCCGCGTGATCTGCTTTTCTCCCGATCACAGTAAAACGCTGCCGGAGTTGAGCCTGCCCGCGCTGACGGAAATCGTCAGAACCTGGCAAACGCAGACCGCCGAGTTAGGCAAAACCTATCCGTGGGTGCAGGTCTTTGAAAATAAAGGCGCGGCGATGGGCTGTTCGAACCCGCATCCGCATGGCCAGGTCTGGGCCAACAGCTTCCTGCCGAATGAGGCCGAACGCGAAGATCGTTTACAAAAAGCCTATTTCGCCGAACAGCGTTCGCCAATGCTGGTGGATTATGTCCAGCGAGAACTGGCGGACGGCAGCCGCACCGTGGTCGAAACCGAACACTGGCTGGCGGTGGTGCCTTACTGGGCGGCGTGGCCGTTCGAAACGCTACTGTTACCCAAAACGCATGTCCTGCGCATTACCGATTTAAGCGACGAGCAGCGCGACTCTCTGGCGCTGGCGTTGAAAAAGCTGACCAGTCGTTATGACAACCTGTTTCAGTGTTCCTTCCCCTACTCAATGGGCTGGCACGGCGCGCCGTTTAACGGTGAAGAAAACGCACACTGGCAGTTGCACGCACACTTTTATCCGCCGCTGCTGCGCTCTGCGACCGTCCGTAAATTTATGGTCGGCTATGAAATGCTGGCGGAAACCCAGCGTGATTTAACCGCAGAACAAGCGGCTGAACGCCTGCGCGCGGTCAGCGACATCCATTTTCGCGAATCCGGAGTATAAAAATGAATCTGAAAGAGAAAACGCGCGCGCTGTTTGCTGAAATTTTCGGCTACCCTGCCACCCACACGATTCAGGCGCCAGGCCGCGTCAATCTGATCGGCGAGCACACTGATTACAATGATGGTTTTGTTCTGCCCTGCGCTATCGATTACCAGACCGTAATTAGCTGTGCGCCGCGCGACGATCGTACCGTACGGGTGATTGCCGCCGATTACGACAATCAGGTGGACGAATTTTCACTGGATGCGCCGATCGTGACCCACGATAGCCAGCAGTGGTCTAACTATGTGCGCGGCGTAGTGAAACACCTGCAACAGCGTAACAACGCGTTTGGCGGCGTGGATATGGTCATCAGCGGCAATGTGCCGCAGGGCGCCGGGTTAAGCTCCTCCGCCTCGCTGGAAGTGGCGGTGGGCACCGTCTTCCAGCAGCTTTATCACCTGCCGCTGGACGGCGCGCAAATTGCGCTCAACGGACAAGAGGCCGAGAACCAGTTTGTCGGCTGTAACTGCGGCATTATGGATCAGCTCATCTCTGCGCTCGGCAAAAAAGATCATGCGTTGCTGATTGATTGCCGTACGCTCGGCGCCAAAGCGGTTTCCATGCCGAAAGGTGTCGCCGTGGTGATCATCAATAGTAACTTTAAGCGCACGCTGGTGGGCAGCGAGTATAATACCCGCCGTGAACAGTGCGAAACCGGCGCCCGTTTCTTCCAGCAGCCGGCCCTGCGCGATGTCAGCCTTGAGGCGTTCAATGCCGTCGCCAGCGAACTGGACCCGGTAGTCGCAAAACGCGTTCGCCATGTATTGAGCGAAAATGCGCGCACCGTTGAAGCGGCAAGCGCGCTGGAGAAAGGTGATTTGCAACGTATGGGCCAACTGATGGCGGAGTCCCATGCCTCAATGCGCGATGATTTCGAAATTACCGTCCCGCAGATAGACACGCTGGTAGACATTGTCAAAGCGACCATCGGCGATCGAGGCGGCGTGCGCATGACCGGCGGCGGCTTTGGCGGCTGTGTTGTCGCGCTGATCCCGGAAGATCTGGTTCCCGCTGTTCGGCAGGCCGTTGCGCAACAGTACGAAGCGAAAACCGGAATCAAAGAAACCTTTTATGTATGCAAACCGTCACAAGGAGCAGGACAGTGCTAAATGAAACGCCCGCACTGGCCCCCGATGGTCAACCGTACCGCCTGCTAACCCTGCGCAATAGCGCAGGGATGGTGGTAACGCTGATGGACTGGGGAGCCACTCTTCTTTCCGCCCGTATTCCGCTGTCTGACGGCAGCGTTCGGGAAGCATTGCTGGGCTGCGCCAGCCCGGAACACTACCCTGAACAGACGTCATTCCTCGGCGCCTCTATTGGCCGTTACGCGAACCGTATCGCCAATAGCCGTTATACGTTTGCCGGCGAAACCGTACAGTTAAGCCCAAGCCAGGGCGAGAACCAGCTACACGGCGGACCGGAAGGCTTTGACAAGCGCCGCTGGCAAATTGTGAACCAGAACGATCGCCAGGTATTATTCGCGCTCACCTCTGATGACGGCGACCAGGGCTTTCCTGGCCATCTTTGCGCCACGGCGCAATATCGTCTGACCGATGACAATAGAATCTCCATCACCTACCGGGCGACGGTCGATAAACCCTGTCCGGTGAATTTGACCAACCACGTCTATTTTAATCTGGACGGCGATCGGACCGACGTGCGCCAGCATAAGCTGCAAATTCTGGCGGATGAGTATCTGCCGGTAGATGAATCCGGTATTCCACGCCAGGGGCTAAAATCGGTAGCCAATACCTCGTTTGACTTCCGGATGCCAAAAGTCATTGCCAGCGAGTTTCTCGCCGATGACGATCAGCGCAAGGTTAAAGGCTACGATCATGCTTTCCTGCTACAGACGCAGGGTGATGGCAAAAAGCCGGCGGCCCGTCTGTGGTCACAGGATGGAAAGCTACAAATGATGGTTTACACCACCGCCCCGGCGCTACAGTTTTATTCCGGCAATTATCTGGCGGGTACACCTTCCCGCGGGCCGGAACCTTATGCCGACTGGCAAGGGCTGGCGCTGGAAAGCGAACTGCTGCCGGACAGCCCGAATCATCCTGAATGGCCGCAGCCTGACTGTATCCTTCGCCCTGGCGAGGAGTACGCCAGCCTGACCGAGTATCAGTTTATTCCGTTCTAACGATATGCCGCTACATGCCCGATGACGCAAGCTTATCGGGCCTACGCGCCATTGCCCTGCTCAAACCTCCACCACTTAAAGACAAAATCGCAACTCTGAGTTCACAAGAACCTTACACTGCGCCACTATTTTCGCTATGGTTATGCGTAAGCATTGCCGCCAACACCTCGCGGCAATATAATGAGAATTATTATCATTACATATGATTTATAGGAGTGAGAGTATGGCTGTAACTAAGCTGGTTCTGGTACGTCACGGTGAAAGTCAATGGAACAAAGAGAACCGTTTCACCGGCTGGTATGATGTTGACCTGTCTGAAAAAGGCGTAAGCGAAGCAAAAGCAGCGGGTAAACTGCTAAAAGAAGAAGGTTTCAGCTTTGATTTTGCCTACACTTCCGTACTGAAACGCGCTATCCATACGCTGTGGAACGTACTGGATGAACTGGATCAGGCGTGGCTACCGGTGGAAAAATCCTGGAAACTCAATGAACGTCACTATGGCGCGTTGCAGGGGCTGAATAAAGCGGAAACGGCAGAAAAATATGGTGACGAGCAGGTTAAGCAGTGGCGCCGCGGTTTTGCCGTGACGCCGCCGGAACTGACCAAAGATGATGAGCGTTATCCGGGTCACGATCCACGTTATGCCAAACTGAGCGAGAAAGAGCTGCCGTTGACCGAAAGTCTGGCGCTGACCATCGACCGCGTTATTCCTTACTGGAACGACACCATCCTGCCGCGTATGAAGAGCGGTGAGCGCGTGATCATCGCCGCTCACGGTAACTCATTGCGTGCGCTGGTGAAATACCTGGATAACATGAGTGAAGATGAGATTCTTGAGTTAAACATCCCGACCGGCGTTCCGCTGGTGTATGAGTTCGACGAAAACTTCAAGCCGATCAAACATTACTATCTGGGCAACGCTGACGAGATCGCTGCGAAAGCGGCTGCCGTGGCGAATCAGGGTAAAGCGAAATAATCACCTTTGCCGGATGGCGGTATAACTGCCTTATCCGGCCTACGAGCAATGGGTAGGCCGGATAAGCGCAGCGCCATCAGGCAATATGTCTTAAACAGCGATCACGCCGTCCAGCACCACCTGCAATTTCCCCTGCGAACAGCGCTCCACGCGTCCTCGTACCCGGTACACTTCAGCCAGACGCTCCGCAGTAATCACCGTCTCCGGCGCGCCGCTGGCGACCAGCCTACCGTCTTTTAGCATCAGGACATGGTCACCATGACGCAGTGCAATATTAATGTCATGCGCCACGACTATCGTCACCCTATTTTGCGCCTGGGTATCCCGACGCACGAGATCCATTACGTGAAACTGATAGTTTAAATCCAGCGCGCTGAGCGGCTCATCCAGCAACAGAAGTTCAGGGCGACGAATCAGCGATTGCGCCAGACCCACTAACTGCCGCTGACCGCCGGAAAGCTGGTCGAGATACTGCAACGCCAGATGCGTTATGCCCAATTGCTCAAGGATAGCCAGTATCTGCGCTCTGCCCTGCGCATTGTCTCTGCCGCCTGATGCCCGCA
The DNA here is from genome assembly GCF_020150755.1 of Salmonella sp. A29-2. Classification (NCBI taxonomy): domain Bacteria; kingdom Pseudomonadati; phylum Pseudomonadota; class Gammaproteobacteria; order Enterobacterales; family Enterobacteriaceae; genus Salmonella; species Salmonella sp. A29-2. Next base: position 3,103,046 of record NZ_CP083731.1, read on the forward strand.
GTACCACGATAATCGACTCCAGTACATGCAGATGTACGCCCTGCGGTAATGACTGCGGCAAAAACACAACTTTCTGCGCCCGCTCGGCAAACGATAACGACATGAGATCTTCGCCATCAAGCAGCGCCTCGCCGTCGGCGTTATTCAGCCCGGCCAGCGAACGTAGTAACGTCGATTTACCACAGCCGTTCGGCCCCAGCAAAATGGTAATTTTCCCGCGCGGCAGTAAGGGAACGTTGAGGTCTGCAATAACTGGCTGAGTGGAATAGCCGGCACTAAATGAGCGGAGCATTAACCCGCGCATCAGAGACTCCCCCGATGTCGCAATACAATGCTTAAAAAGAACGGAACCCCGACCAGCGAGGTGACAATCCCCACCGGCACCATGACGCCCGGAATACTATTTTTCGCCGCAATAGAGGCCAGCGATAACACCAGCCCGCCTATCAGCACGCTGCCCGGAAGGTAGAAACGGTGATCTTCCCCCAAAAGTATTCGCGCAATGTGCGGTGCAACGAGACCAATAAAACCAATCGGCCCGACGAAAGCTACCGCCAGCGCTGATAACAAGCTGATACGCAACAATGACAGCAGGCGTAAACGGCGGACATGAATCCCAAAGCTCATCGCCCTCTCTTCGCCCAGACGTAATGCCGTGAGTTGCCAGGCGCTTCGTAACGCGCAAAAAAGCACAGCAATAAACACCACGGCCAGTACGCCCAATTTTTCCCACGACGCGCGGACCAGGCTCCCCATCGTCCAGAATACCAGCCCCTGCAGCGTATCTTCATCAGCCACAAACTGCATAATGGCGACCAACGCGTTAAAGGTGAATACCAGCGCAATACCGAACAACACCACTCCGGATGCGGCGACGCCTGTCCAACGGGTAATACCGTCCATGAGTAACGCGGATAAAAGCGCAAAGATGAACGCATTGGCCGGGATAAACCAGGTGGCAGGAATACCGGGAATACCGATCCCCAACACAATCGCCAGCGCAGCGCCAAAAGCCGCTGCGGACGATACGCCAAGGGTAAACGGCGTCGCCAGCGGATTATTTAAAATGGTTTGCATTTCGGCGCCCGCTAACCCTAACGCCATGCCCACCAGTAGGGCCATCAGGGCATAGGGTAAACGAATATCCCAGACAATAACGTGTATGCCCGCATTCACCTTTTCCGGTTGAAAAAGCGCCTGCCATAGCGCACTGAGCGGTAAACCAGAAGACCCACAGGTTACATCCACCATCAGTGAAGCCATCATCGCCAACGCAATAGCTAACATGAGCACAGCCCGTTTGCGTATGATCTGGCGATAGCGCGGAATGACGGGCGTGGAAGCGAGAGCGGGGGCTAAAAGTGATTTGTCCTGACAGGTCATGGTTCGGGCTACGTTATTAATCAGAAGAGAATTATAGCGCCGAATTATTTCGTTATATATTTATTTATATTTCGATTGATGACACGGTGGCCTATCTCATCGGTTTCCAATAAATATCCTCCGGCATAGCCCTGTCTCTTGATCAGATCTCCTGATCAAGAGACAGGGCCTGGCTGGGGGTTTTCCATAGACAAAAAAAGCGTGGAGCCATCCACGCTTGAGGCTGCTGACAACGTGTAACCAGGTGGCAATGTTCCAACCACGGACCTACAAAAAGTACGTAATCTGTTGATATTCTCGTTTCGTAAGTCAGGCAAAGCGCTAGCTGCCTCTCGCAGAAATGCCAACACAACAGATAATTGTCAGCAGTCCTCATTTTTCAGTCAGCAAATATCGGTCCGGCAGGGAATTTCGCCAGAAACCCGGTGACGGCCAGCAGCGACCACAGCCCGGGCCACTCAATCTGGCGCTCCCGCAGTTCATCATCCAGCGTCATAAGCGCAAACTCACCTTTATCGCCCAGCACGCCGCCCTGCCAGAGCAGCCGCTGCGCCTGCTGCCGCGCCCAGGGGGAATCGCTCTTCCAGGCCAGCAGGTGCAGCAGAGCCTGCTGCAGGCAGACACCGTGAGAATGTTGATCCCGCAACAGCCGCCGGTAAACCGGCAGCGATATGCTGCGCACGGTATAAAAACCGCTGCGGGTTTCGCTGTCAACATCTGCCATGCCAGCACAGAACTGACTGGCCAGGTCACATAAACGATTGTGCGTCAGCGGCTGGCGCAGGGCATCCAGACGACCTGCTGCGGCACACAGCAGCCCGCTCCTTTGCCGTTCTTGTGGCAGCGAATCAGGCAAAACCGCTACCGTTTCAGCCGCCCCGGCCTGCGCATGCTGTACGCCCGCGTCATAACAACGGACAAAGAAATCATGGCTGCCACGGACGATTGACGGGTGCGCCAGCAGATTCAGCGCCGGGTGCAGTTGTTCAAGCTCGTCCAGTGACGCCAGCGTGTAATTGACAACCACATCTTTTGTCGATGCCCGGCCTTCCGGACGAAATGCTATGGTTTCATTCATCAAAGTCTCCTTATGGGACATTCCCGGAGGCGATGCTGCGCATCTGTCCGGGCTACAGATCCATGCAATCCGGTAGCCCGGACAGGCGCAACGCGCCGCCTCCGGGAAAGGAACAGATTTACATCGCCAGCACGTACTTCAGCATCACCCCGGCGGCTATCGCCGAGCCAATCACCCCCGCCACGTTCGGCCCCATCGCGTGCATCAGCAGGAAGTTCTGCGGGTCTGATTCCAGCCCCACTTTGTTCGATACGCGGGCTGCCATCGGCACCGCCGACACCCCCGCCGAACCGATAAGCGGGTTGATTTTGTTCTTACTGCACAGGTTCATCAGCTTCGCCATCAGTACCCCGGCCGCCGTCCCGATACCAAAGGCAACCACCCCCAGCAGCAGAATGCCCAGCGTCTGCGGCTGCAGGAACTTGTCCGCCACCAGCTTCGCGCCCACCGACAGTCCGAGGAAGATGGTGACGATATTAATCAGCCCGTTCTGTACCGTGTCGCTCAGACGCTCCACCACGCCGCTTTCACGCATCAGATTGCCAAAGCAGAACATCCCCAGCAGCGGCGCGGCGTCCGGCAGCAGCAGCGCCACCAGCAGTAACAGCACCACCGGAAAGAGGATTTTTTCCCGCTTACTCACCGTGCGCAGCTGCACCATGCGGATTTTGCGCTCCGTCTCCGTGGTCAGCGCCTTCATAATCGGCGGCTGGATTAACGGCACCAGCGCCATATACGAGTACGCCGCCACCGCGATGGCCCCCAGCAGCTCCGGCGCCAGTTTGCCCGACAGATAAATCGCCGTCGGGCCGTCCGCGCCGCCGATAATGCCGATGGCCGCCGCCTGCGGCAGGGTGAAGGCAATCAGGCCGAAGTAGTTCAGCGTCAGCGCCCCCAGCACGGTGGCGAAGATGCCGAACTGCGCCGCCGCGCCGAGCAGCAGGGTGCGCGGATTCGCCAGCAGCGGGCCGAAGTCGGTCATCGCGCCCACACCCATAAAGATGACCAGCGGCGCGACACCGGAGCCAATCGCCACTTTATAGAACAGCGCCAGCACCCCCGGCGTGTAGCCCATGTCCACCGCCAGGTTCTCCATCTGGCTCTGGACGGAGGGCAGCGCCAGCGCTAATGCCTCTTTAATGGCGTGCACGTCCGGCGCGCAGTTAAGCTTCGCGGCAATCACCGCCAGCTGCCCGGCGTCGTGATGCGCCAGCAGGCTCTCCAGCGCGGTCAGCGCCATGCCCGCTTCCGGGATATTGGAGAGCAGGCCGCCGAAGCCAATCGGCAGCAACAACAACGGCTCGAACTTCTTCGCTATCGCCAGCCACAGCAGCAGCAGGCTGACCAGCAGCATGATGGCCTGGCCTGCGCCAAGGTGCATCAGCCCCATGCCCTGAAGCAGGGCGTTCAGACTTTCCATTTCAGTTCTCCGTTACGCCAGCGTCATCAGGGTGTCGCCCACGGAGACCGCGTCCCCGGACTTCACCGCGATGCCGCGTACCGTCCCGGCCTGCGCGGCGCGGATTTCGGTTTCCATCTTCATGGCTTCCAGAATCAGCAGCACGTCGCCTTCGGCCACCGTCTGGCCTTCGGTGGCAATCACCTTCCAGATGTTGCCCGCCAGCGGCGCGGTGACCGGTGTGCCGGCGCCTGCCGGGGCGGTGGCAGGAGCAGAAGAGGCAGCAGGTGCAGCCGCAGTGAGCTGGCTGATATCGCCGCCGTCGCTGACCTTCACCACAAAGGCTTTGCCTTCCACTTCGACGGTGTAGATACCGGAGGCGGCAGGCTTCTCTGCTTTTGCCACCGGCTGCACGGCTTCCGCCTGCGGCAGTGGCTCAAACGCCGCCGGATTATTGCGGTTCTCAAGGAATTTGAGGCCGATTTGCGGGAACAGCGCCACGGTGAGGACGTCGTCGATGGCGTTTTCCGCAAGCTGAATGCCCTTCTCCTGCGCCTGGCGCCTGACGTCCGCTTCCAGTTCAGCCAGTTCCGGCTTCAGCAGGTCCGCCGGGCGGCAGGTCACCGGAGCGCCCCCGTCCAGCACGCGGGCCTGCAGTGCCGCGTTTACCGGCACCGGAGTGTGGCCGTATTCGCCTTTCAGAATGCCAGCGGTTTCTTTGGCAATGGTTTTGTAGCGCTCGCCGGTCAGGACGTTGAGCACCGCCTGGGTGCCGACAATCTGCGAGGTCGGGGTCACCAGCGGGATAAAGCCGAGGTCCTCGCGCACGCGGGGGATTTCCGCCAGCACCTGGTCGAGTTTGTCCGCCGCGTTCTGCTGCTTCAGCTGGCTTTCGAGGTTAGTGAGCATTCCGCCCGGCACCTGGGCCACGAGGATACGGCTGTCGTAGCCCTTCAGCTGGCCTTCAAAGGCGTGATACTTTTTGCGCACCTCGCGGAAGTATGCGGCGATATTTTCCAGCTTCAGGATATCCAGCCCGGTGTCGTGCTCAGTACCTGCCAACGTCGCCACCAGCGCTTCGGTGGCCGGGTGGCCGTAGGTGGCGCTCATGGAGGAAATTGCCGTGTCCACGCCGTCAACACCCGCCTCGATAGCCTTCAGCAGGGCCATCTCCGCCATCCCGGTGGTGGCGTGACAGTGCAGGTGCAGGCGCACCTCAAAACGTTTTTTGATTTCGCTCACCAGCTCATACGCCGCCATCGGAGTGAGAATGCCGGACATATCCTTGATGGCAATCGAGTCGACGCCGGTCTCTAACAGCTGTTCGGTTAAGTCCAGCCAGGTCTGCAGCGTGTGCGCCGGGCTGGTGGTGTAACTCAGGGTCCCCTGGGCGTGCGCGCCGTGGCTGCGCACCGCCTGCAGGGCGGCTTTCATATTGCGCGGGTCGTTCATGGCATCGAAGACGCGGAACACGTCCATGCCGTTTTTCACCGCGCGTTCGACGAAGCGTTCCACCACGTCGTCGGCGTAATGGCGGTAGCCGAGCAGGTTCTGGCCGCGCAGCAGCATCTGCAGCGGGGTTTTGGGCATGGCTTTTTTGAGTTCGCGCAGGCGCAGCCACGGGTCCTCGCCGAGGAAACGGATGCAGGCGTCAAAGGTGGCGCCGCCCCAGCATTCGAGGGAGCCGTAGCCCACGTCGTCGAGCTGAGCGGCAATCGGCAGCATGTCGTCAAGGCGCAGGCGGGTGGCGAACAGGGACTGGTGGGCGTCACGCAGGACGACGTCGGTAATGGCAATGGTCATGGATTCCTCCGTAAATTAAGGGTTAAGGCGGCGATGGTGGTGGATAGCGGCGGCAATCACCGGCTTGAGGCGGGCAAAGTCGTCAGCGGGCGCGGCGGCGGCAGGTGCCGCCTTCGGTACCGGGACCGGTTCAGGAAAGAAACGGTTGACGGCGGCGGACATGCCGCGGATGGCGAAAATCAGCAGGAACAGAAACGCCAGCACGAACCCCATGCCGAGGAACATCAGAGTGAAGCCTTCACCTAATAGCACCGAACTATTCATAATAAAGTCTCAAATTTAATAATCTAAAATAGAAAAGTAATATCAGGCATTAATAGAAGGGATAAAATACCGGTAGTAAAATCATACTAACGATAAAACAAACCAAACTAATCGCCAATCCGGGTTTTAAGAAATCTTTAAATTTAACATTCCCCGGGCCAATAATCATTGAGTTTGCTGGAATAGCCATTGGGGTACAAACAGCAACACTACTCGCAATAAAAACAGCAATAACAACTGCACGAGGGTCTGCGCCAATAGACTGTGCGATAGTCCACCCTACCGGGCATAACAACGTACATGCTGCAGTGTTACTCATAACTTGAGTCAAAGCCCATGTAAGTATCCACAATGATGCCATAATAATCATAACGCCAGAATCTCCGGTTACTGAAATAACGGCATTGGCAATCATTTCTCCAGCACCAGTAGAATTAAGCGCGGCTCCTAAAGGCATCATAAACGCAAGCATGAAAACAGTTAGCGTTTCAAAAGAATTAAAAGTTTCCTTTTGTGTCAAAACGCCAGCAAATACAAGAACAATAGCCGCACAACACGCAATAATATGCATTGGAGGCAGAAACTTAATATAATCAGTTGCCACCATTCCAGCGATAGCCAGGATAAAAACGGCTAAAGTTAAATTTCTATGCCAAGCCGGAATTTGGCTATAATCCATTTGAGAATCAGATTGTGTATTTCCCTCACGATCTGCGATGAGTTTTGAACCGAAGAAATAGAGAAATATAGAGCATGCAATCAGCAAAGGAATACCAATTTTAGCGTATTCGAAAAATGGCACCGACAGACTTCCCTTACTAAAAGTTTCAATAGTATTTTTAGCAATCAGATTTCCTGGCGAACCGATAATAGAAATATCAGCACCGATTGTTGCCCCAAAAACCAGAGGCATAAGAAGTTTAATAGGCTTAATCTGACTACTGGCGGCAATACCTAAAACAATAGGAATTAGCACAGCAACTGTTCCGCTATTAGAAACAAAGGCAGACATAACTCCACCAATAAGAAAAATCAATACACTAAGGCTTCTTTCTGTTTTAGCATATTTTAGTAAAATTTTACTTGATTGCCATGCCAAACCTGTTTTAAAAAATGCCGCACCGAGTACACACATGGCGACGATAAGAATAACATTCGCATTTACGATTGAAGCAAAAATATCCTTAGCATCGATAACACCGGTAAAATAAAGTGCCATTGGGACCATAAATGCAACTAATCCCATAGGAAGACGATCGCTAACAAAGATAATTATTGCAACCACTAAAACCAACAAAGTAATAATCGCTGGTGACATGTATAGTCCTTATATTATTAGGGTACAAAAACAACTCATTACAGTCATGAATACAACTGCAACAAGCATAAATCACATGTTATACTAAAATTACATCTAATTAATTTCTATTGAGAAAGAATACACTCACATAAATAACAACACTTACCCGACAAAGGCATAACATATTCTTACTGCTTTTGTTTCTGTTTAATCAAATAATTTCCTCTTAAAATCTGTCTGTGTATAATGCTACTTATATAAATGAAACTCATCCAATGCTAATAAGGTTGCAGCTTATGCAATATCGGCATCACCTCGAACTAACATGGCTCGAAGACTGTCTGGCTCTAAAAGAAACGTTGAATTTCTCAAAAGCGTCTGCCTCAAGATATGTGACTCAACCCGCATTTAGTCGTCGGATACAATCTCTCGAAGAATGGGTGGGTACGCCCCTTTTTGAAAGAAGTAAACGGGGAGTCACCCTTACCAAGGCCGGAGAAGTATTTACAGACCAGCTTCCCGAACTGATCCACTCCTTGTACACATTGAAAAGTGATACCCTTGAGGCCGCAGGTAATAAACAACCCAGTCTTGTTTTTTCAGCAACGCATGCTTTGTCTTTCTCTTTTGTACCGCATTTGTTAAAACAGAGTGATAAAATTGCAAAATTTGGTTCATTTCGTCTTTTATCTGACTCATTGAATGCGTGCGAAAAAATGATGCGGCAGGGAGATTCACAATTTTTGCTGTGTCACCATCACCCACATATGCATCTAAATTTAAATAAAAATAACTTTATGAACATTCGTCTTGGGTTTGATACATTAATTCCATTCAGTAAACCAGACTCAGAAACGTTAAAACCGTTGTGGAATATAAATAATAAGACTCAATTCCCTTACCTTTCTTTTTCATCACAATCAGGTCTGGGAAGAATAATAGCAAATACAGCGTCTATTAACAGAATTACCCATAATATAAATGTTGCCTTTGTGGCCGATCTGGCAGCAACACTATTGGCAATGGTCAGATCTGGCGACGGTGTTGCCTGGATACCTCAAAGCCTTGCCAGGCAAGATATAGAGGCTAAAACTATTGTTACTGCAGCGGAAAAAGAAAGCAATTTATGGGTCCCCATAGAAATAAGACTTTATAGACCAGCCAAGAGAATGCCTCCAGATGCCGAAGAGCTATGGGAAATTTTTGTTGAAGAACAAATATAATTATTTAATTGTAAAATGTTCTTTAATATAATCCTCAATAAATTTAATTAATGCTCTGGTTGCATATGATAAATATTTATCTTTCTTCCAGGCCAAACCAATCGTAACATAAGTCGGCTCAGTCATGGCCTTGGTTATTACTTTTTCGGCTTTAAGATCGACAGCGTCCAAAATGAAAGAAATTCCTTCATTTTTAGCAACCAGATCTATGTTGGTTTGAACCCTGTTTGATGATAGAAAAATATGTGTATGAATTCCTCGCTTTGTACATTCTTCAATAATCGTTTTTCTATGCCAGGAATCTTTTTTCATTAGTATCAATGGCTCATATTGTAGATCTTCCCAATCGATACTATCCTTTTTTGCCAGAGGATGTTTATCTGACATACATACCACGTGCTGCTGAGTCATTAATGGTACCGTAACTAATTCTTTTGGACAGTCATTAATAATAACAATAGCAAGATCCAGCTCTCCAGCAGAAAGTTTATCATGTAAACCAAAAGTCCCCTCTTCAACAAGAGAGAGTTCCATCTCTGGATAAATCTCTCGGAAATGCTTGAAGAGCGGTGAAAAAAGAAACAAACTTATCATCGGTGGGATCCCCAAAGTTACTATGCCACCATTTTCATTACGATAATCTTTCATTTCCGCTACGCTATTTTTTAACGCAATAAGGATAGGTTCAATTTTTTGTAAGAAAAACATGCCCTCCTCAGTAAGGACAAGTTTATTTTTCTTTCTATCAAATAATGTCACCCCTAATTCAGTCTCTAACTTCTTAATAGCAATGGTGATATTAGGTTGAGAAACAAAATGCCGCTCAGCAACTCTGGTTAAGTTACCTAACAAAGAAGCGCTTACAAAATATTCTAATTGTCTAATTTCCATCTATTTTCCACTACTATAAATAAAATTTATCATTTAATAAAAATAACATATTTCCTTCCTACAATGAATACGAATATCATGAAAATGTGATCAATGGATAAAACAATGCAACATAGCACTGGAGGGAGTATGAGTCGTATATTAAATACAGAAATTATCATTCCGGTTATCGAAAAACTTGTAAAAAAAGCTTGTTATGAACTGGATGATAATCTCATGTGTTCTTTTCGTAAAGCATATGATAAAGAAGAGTCAAAGATCGGCAAGGAAACCATTAAGATATTAATTGATAATGGAGAGTATGCAAAAAAAGAACAACTTGCATGCTGCCATGATACCGGCACTTGTATCGTTATAATGGAAATTGGACAACATGTATGCTGGGAAGGTAAGCCGCTTAAAGATCAGGTGAACCAGGGTGTTCGCCAGGGCTATGAAAATGGATACTTAAGAAAATCCATGGTTGCAGATCCATTAGAACGTATTAATACTAATGATAATACTCCTGCAATTTTACATACTGAAATTGTTGATGGTGACCGAGTGACAATTACCGTTATGCCAAAGGGCGGCGGTAGCGAAAATATGGGAACTTTTAAAACATTGCTTCCCGGCGATGGTATTGATGGTATAAAAGATTTTGTTCTGGAAACTGTCCGTCGTGTAGGAGGCAATCCATGCCCTCCTTATATTATTGGTATCGGCGTTGGCGGTACAATGGATCACTGTTCGTGGATGGCGAAGAAAGCATTATTACGCCCTCTTGGTGAGTTCAATGCTAAGCCACTTTATGCCCAGCTCGAAGCTGAATTATTAGAGGCCGTGAATAATACAGGGATCGGCCCTTTAGGTATGGGCGGGCGTATTACGGCGTTAGGCGTGCATGTCGATTACTATCCTTGCCATATCACTGCACTGCCAGTCGCAATCAATTTCCAATGTAATGCAAGCCGCCACGCTAGTGAAATCATTTAATACCTGGAGAAGCTATGATGGAATTAACATTACCATTGACTAAAGAGAAAGCGAAAACTCTTAAGGTCGGCGATATATTATTTCTCACTGGATTTGCTTACACCTGCCGTGACGCCGCGCATAAAAAAATCGAAGTAGCGCTTAGTAACGGAGAAAAATCACCAGTCGATTTTCAAAACCAAACGATTTACTATGCTGGCCCCTGCCCTGCCAGACCTGGTTTACCTATTGGCTCCAACGGTCCTACAACGGCCGCGCGTATGGACCCATTTGTAGAAATGATGTTTCAACAAGGGGCAACTGCGTTTCTTGGCAAAGGCGATCGTGCTGATTATGTCGCTGAGCTTTGTAAAAAATACGGTGGGGTTTCGCTACTCGGGATTGGAGGAGCGTCTGCAATTAATACAAAACATGTTAAATCAGTAGAAATTGTTGCCTACGAAGAATTAGGAACAGAATCCATTAAGAAGTTATATTTTGACCGCTATAGAGTCATTGTAGGAATTGATTCGGAAGGAAATACCCTCCAGAAGCAGGAAGTACCTAAGTACGCCAAATAATAATACATTAATATTGGCAATATCGGTCCGGTAGGCTGTTACCGGACCGATATGTTTTCTATCCTGCACTTCACCACAGGATAGAAACTAAACTTAGCCGCGACGGGCTTTTACCGCTGCCGACAACTGACGAAGCAGCGCATCGGTATCTTCCCAGCCAATACAGGCGTCAGTAATGCTTTTACCGTAGGTCAGCGGCTGACCGCTTTCCAGACTCTGGTTTCCTTCTACCAGATGACTCTCTACCATCACGCCAATAATCGCTTTTTCACCGCCCGCTATCTGCTGGCAGACATCGGCGCAAACCTCCATCTGCTTTTGAAATTGCTTACAGGAGTTGGCATGGCTGAAATCGATCATGACCTGCGGCATCAGTCCCGCTTTGATGAGGCCTTCTTTCACCTCAGCAACATGTTGCGCGCTATAGTTTGGCGCTTTACCGCCGCGCAGAATGATATGGCAGTCGCCGTTGCCGCTGGTATTCACAATCGCCGAATGACCCCATTTAGTGACGGAGAGGAAGCAATGCGGCGCGCCGGCGGCGTTGATGGCGTCAATGGCGACTTTAATCGTGCCATCAGTACCATTTTTAAAACCGACCGGACAAGAGAGGCCAGACGCCAGTTCGCGATGAACCTGGGATTCAGTAGTCCGCGCGCCAATGGCGCCCCAGCTCATCAGATCGGCCAGATATTGCGGCGTGATCATATCGAGGAATTCGCCGGCGGCAGGCAGGCCGCTGTCGTTAATATCCAGCAGCAGTTTGCGCGCAATACGCAGACCGTCGTTAATCTGGAAGCTGTTATCCATATGCGGATCGTTAATCAGCCCTTTCCAGCCGACGGTGGTACGCGGTTTCTCAAAATAGACACGCATGACAATTTCAAGCTCGCCTTGAAGCTCATCACGTAGCGCCAGCAAACGGGCGGCATACTCTTTCGCCGCTGCCGGATCATGAATTGAACAAGGACCGATCACCACCAGCAGACGATCGTCATTGCCTTTGAGAATTTTATGGATAGCTTTGCGCGCGTGAGCAACGGTATTTGCTGCATTTTCCGTGGCGGGAAACTTTTCCAGCAGCGCGACCGGAGGTAATAACTCGTTGATTTCTTTAATGCGTAAATCGTCGTTCTGATAATTCATGTTTATTCCAGTGTTGCCGTACTTATCCCAATGAATGCAATCCCTCCAATCTATCTCTTCAATTAAATAGTGTAAACGGGCTTTTACACTTTGAACGGAATAATCCTGGAATTCAGGAAAAAAACGCACAAATGTAGCGAAAAATGGGATCTAACCTACACTTTTTAACTGTAACCACTCTGTTTATGAATTATTGCAAGATTCTCTGCTGCGTTAACCCGCGGCGGCGAACGCTTTTTATCCCTTATTTGAGGATTTGACTGACACGTGCACTGTTGGAAGAGGTTATCCGACATATCCACCATAACAGGAGCATCTTATGAAAATGACAAAACTGACTACGCTTTTACTCACCGCTACCCTCGGCCTTGCCAGCGGCGCAGCGTTAGCTGCTGAATCTAACGCGCAATCCAGTAATGGCCAGGCGAACTCGGCGGCAAATGCCGGTCAGGTTGCCCCGGACGCCCGCCAGAATGTAGCGCCGAATGATGTGAATAACAACGACATCAATACCAACGGCAATACTAACAGCACGATGCAGCATCCAGACGGTTCAACCATGAATCATGACGGAATGACCAAGGATGAAGAGCATAAAAATACCATGTGTAAAGACGGTCGCTGCCCGGATATTAATAAAAAAGTGGAAACCGGTAATGGCGTCAATAATGACGTGAATACCAAAACCGACGGTACCACACAGTAATGCAGAAAAAAGTCTGATAACGGGAGAGCTTTCGCTCTCCTTTTTATTTTGTCAGCGAAAAATCAGTATGATGTCTACAGTATTGATGAGAATAACAAAGGAATGACGTTATGGCGCACTCACACTCTCATGCCGATTCACACCTGCCGAAAGATAATAATGCTCGTCGCCTGCTTTTCGCCTTTATCGTCACTGCCGGATTTATGCTCCTTGAGGTGGTGGGCGGGATACTCTCCGGCTCTCTGGCGTTGCTGGCGGATGCGGGACATATGCTCACCGACGCGGCGGCCCTTCTCTTTGCGCTGCTGGCGGTTCAATTTTCCCGTCGTCCCCCGACTGTTCGCCACACTTTTGGCTGGCTAAGACTCACCACACTGGCGGCTTTTGTGAATGCCATTGCGTTGGTGGTCATTACCCTTCTCATTGTCTGGGAAGCGATAGAGCGCTTTTACACGCCACGTCCGGTGGCGGGCAATCTGATGATGGTGATTGCGGTTGCGGGTCTGCTGGCGAACCTGTTTGCGTTCTGGATACTCCATCGGGGAAGCGATGAAAAAAACCTGAACGTGCGCGCTGCCGCGCTACATGTGATGGGCGATTTGCTGGGTTCCGTCGGCGCAATAGTCGCCGCGTTGATCATTATCTGGACAGGCTGGACGCCAGCGGACCCGATTCTCTCTATTCTGGTTTCGGTACTGGTGCTACGCAGCGCCTGGCGTTTGTTAAAAGATAGCGTCAACGAATTGCTGGAAGGCGCGCCGGTTTCGCTGGATATTAATGCCTTACAGCGCCATTTAAGCCGGGAAATCCCCGAAGTCCGCAACGTACACCATGTGCATGTCTGGATGGTCGGCGAAAAACCGATCATGACATTGCACGCTCAGGTCATTCCGCCACACGACCATGATGCGCTGCTGGAACGTATCCAGGATTTTCTGATGCACGAATACCATATTGCGCACGCTACGATTCAGATGGAGTATCAAGTGTGTCACGGCCCGGACTGTCATCTGAATCAGACGTCATCCGGGCATGTTCATCACCATTAACGGGAAAGCGCGCGCGATCCTCGCTCCCGCGCGCTGTTTATCCACAGGCGGCTACCGTTCACGGCGATAAATGTCAGGATCAGATATTCCAGCGACATCGCATAGACGCCCTGCAAAGCAAAAATCACCACACTGATCACGTTGATTACCACCCACAGGAGCCAGTTTTCGACATATTTACGTGTCATCAGAATCATCGCCGCGATAGACAGCACCATCATGCAAGAGTCCCAGAACGGGAAAGCGTCCGGTTGCAGTACGGGCATTGTCACCTGTAACCCCAGCATCTGCATAATGGCGACGGCCACGCGCGTCAGGACGGCGAATACGGGATCGATATATCGCGTCATCAAACCGATAGCTATCACACATATCGCCAGCCATGCCATTGCTTTTGGCAACGGCAGCCAGCGGATTTTAAGCTCGGCTTGATTATCCTTTGTTTGCCGCGACCACGCATACCAGCCATAAATATTGGCGGCAAAGAAAAAGAGTTGCAGCAACAGGCTGGCATAAAGCTGGATCTGAAAGAAAATAATCGCAAACAGAGTGACGTTAACCAGTCCAAAAAAGTAGTTGCTGATCTTCTCCAGACTGGCAAGCCAAATACAGAGCAGGCCGGCGATGGTTCCTACCGCTTCGATCCACGAGAGATCGTACCCGCCAGCGCCAATCGGAATATGAATCAGTATGTTGTGCGTACTAAAAAAATCCATTCTCTCCCCCAAAGATTTCCGTCTTTACGCCCGAAGTGTAGTCGCAAAATCCAGCATCCGGTTGAGGGGCAGTAATGCGCCCTCGCGTAGCGCCGCATCAACCTGTATTTCATGCGCCGCGCCTCCCTGCCCCAGCCCTTCAGCAATAGCTTTCAGGCCATTCATCGCCATCCACGGACAGTGCGCGCAGCTACGGCAGGTCGCCCCCTCGCCAGCCGTGGGCGCTTCAAGCAGCTCTTTTTCAGGCACCGCCTGCTGCATTTTGTAGAAGATGCCGCGATCGGTCGCCACGATAAGCTGTCTGTGCGGCAGCGTTTTTGCCGCCTTAATAAGCTGACTGGTGGAGCCCACCGCATCGGCCATTTCGACAATGGACTGCGGCGATTCAGGGTGAACCAGAATAGCGGCATCGGGATAGATTTTTTTTAAACGGGTCAACGCCTGGGTTTTAAACTCGTCATGCACGATACACGCCCCTTGCCAACACAGTACATCGGCCCCGGTCTGTTTTTGCACGTAATTCCCCAGGTGTCTGTCCGGCGCCCAGATAATTTTTTCCCCCAAACTATCCAGATGCTCAATCAGTTCTACGGCGATACTGGAGGTCACAACCCAGTCCGCACGCGCTTTAACAGCAGCCGAGGTGTTAGCATAGACCACTACGGTTCTGTCAGGATGCGCATCACAAAAAGCGCTAAATTCGTCTATTGGGCAGCCTAAATCCAGCGAACATTCCGCCGCCAGGGTAGGCATAAGAATGGTTTTTTCCGGGCTGAGGATTTTGGCGGTTTCCCCCATAAACCGTACGCCCGCTACCAGTAGCGTGGATGCGGCGTGCTTCGCGCCGAAACGGGCCATTTCCAGTGAGTCGGAAATACAGCCGCCGGTTTCTTCTGCCAACTGTTGAATTTCCGGATCGGTGTAGTAGTGCGCCACCATGACGGCATTGCGCTCTTTGAGCAAGCGCTTGATTTTCTCACGATAAAATTGCTTTTCATCGTCGTTCAACGGCGTTGGTTTCGGCGGGAACGGGTAGATTGCGGCTTGTGGGTCAAACATTACGCTCATCGTGGCTTCTCGTTTTACTGACTTAACGAAACAACCGAATGAAAGCGTAATAAACGCCACAATCGGTTAATTTGTTTTATATGCTAAACAAGATAGCTGATTCAATAAGGAAAGTCACAATAATTACGTAGCCCCGTATCTGATGGCGGCGTAACGTCTTATCAGGCCTACATGAGCGGTGCCGTCTGTAGGCCTGATAAGCGCAGCGCATCAGGCAAGACCCGAACCTGCGACAGGTTCGAATCATCCATATTGCAGATAGCAAAAAGGCGCCGCCAGCGCCCTCTTTTACATTGGTGGGTCGTGCAGGATGACTCGCTTCGCTCGCCCTTCGGGCCGTCGCCGTAAACGGCTCCGTTGTCTCACTGCATGAGACCCGAACCTGCGGCAGGTTCGAATCTTCCATATCGCAGATAGCAAAAAAGCGCCTTTAGGGCGCTTTTTTACATTGGTGGGTCGTGCAGGATGACTCGGCTTCGCCTCGCCCTTCGGGCCGTTGCTGACGCAACGTTATCCTTCACGCTCAACATCTGAGTTTGATGTTAAATTGGTGGGTCGTGCAGGATGACTCGCTTCGCTCGCCCTTCGGGCCGTCGCCGTAAACGGCTCCGTTGTCTCACTGCGTTCGACCCGAACCTGCGGCAGGTTCGAATCTTCCATATCGCAGATAGCAAAAAAGCGCCTTTAGGGCGCTTTTTTACATTGGTGGGTCGTGCAGGATTCGAACCTGCGACCAATTGATTAAAAGTCAACTGCTCTACCAACTGAGCTAACGACCCCTTGGATAAGGGTTACAGCTTCAATCATTCAGGATGGTGGGTCGTGCAGGATGACTCGGCTTCGCCTCGCCCTACAGGTTGCTGACGCAACGTTATCCTTCACGTTCTCTACCAGTTACCACCTTGTATATTGGTGGGTCGTGCAGGATTCGAACCTGCGACCAATTGATTAAAAGTCAACTGCTCTACCAACTGAGCTAACGACCCATACGGGTGCTGCCTGAAAGATTTTACTCGGACCATCTAAAGATGGTGGGTCGTGCAGGATGACTCGGCTTCGCCTTGCCCTACAGGCCGTTGCTGACGCAACGTTATCCTTCACGTTCAACATCTGAGTTTGATGTTAAATTGGTGGGTCGTGCAGGATTCGAACCTGCGACCAATTGATTAAAAGTCAACTGCTCTACCAACTGAGCTAACGACCCGAGTGGTGGGTGATGACGGGATCGAACCGCCGACCCCCTCCTTGTAAGGGAGGTGCTCTCCCAGCTGAGCTAATCACCCGATACTACGCTGGATATTACTGACTAACCGAAGTTAGCGGTGGGTCGTGCAGGATGACTCGGCTTCGCCTCGCCCTACGGGCCGTTGCTGACGCAACGTTATCCTTCACGCTTTATTCTCGTTTCCACCGAACGATTGGTGGGTCGTGCAGGATTCGAACCTGCGACCAATTGATTAAAAGTCAACTGCTCTACCAACTGAGCTAACGACCCACTTTTGCGTTGCTTTCGAGTTGTTTAATATCCCGTGGCAACGGCGGCATATATTACTGATTTCAGATTTGAGCGCAACAAAAATTTCGACGCAGGGGGCTCAACTGCTTAGGAATCGCACGACGCGACCAGAAAAAAGGCGTTTTCTGGTCGCATGGTACGCATTACATCGCGTTAAGACGCTTCTGCGCCTGTTTCGCGCCATCAGTGCCAGGATATTTGTTAATCACCTGCTGATAAACCGCTTTCGCTTTTGCCGTATCACCTTTGTCCTGCATGATAACGCCAACTTTGTACATCGCGTCCGCAGCCTTCGGCGACTTAGGATAGTTTTTTACTACCGAGGCGAAATAATAGGCGGCATCATCTTTTTTACCCTTGTTGTAATTCAACTGGCCCAGCCAATAATTGGCGTTCGGCTGATAAGTAGAATCAGGGTATTTCTTGATGAAGTTCTGAAACGCCACAATCGCATCATCCTGGCGAGACTTATCCTGCACCAGCGCAATTGCCGCATTGTAATCGGTATTCGCATCGCCACTTTGTACCGGCGCCCCTGAGGTTGCCGTACCGGCATCCGGAGCGGGGGTCGCAGCGGTTGCCGCCCCGCTCTGGTCGCCAGCCGCTGGCTGCGCTGCGCCGCCATTATTTAAACTCCCCAGCTGCAGCATAATTTGCTTCTGGCGCTCCATCACCTGATTCAGTTGATACTGATTTTCCTGGATTTGGCCGCGCAAAGAATCGATATCAGACTGATTATCGGAGAGCTGCTGCTGAAGTTGGGTTAAAAGCTGGCTGTGAGCGTTAGAGATACGCTCAAGTTGAGTGACGCGGTCTTCGACCGAGCCTGAGCCGACACTACTGATTGGCGCCTGAGCAAAAGCGGCCCAGGGGGCCGCTATGCCAACCAGTAACGACAGACTCAACAGGTGATGTCTGAAGTTACTGCTCATGCAATTCTCTTAGTAAACCAGTACAGCGCGACGGTTCTTAGCGTAAGCCGCTTCGTCGTGGCCCAGTACGGCAGGTTTTTCTTTACCGTAAGAAACGATGGAGATCTGGTCAGCGGAAACGCCTTTACCCTGCAGATACATCTTAACAGCGTTCGCACGACGCTCACCCAGGGAGATGTTGTACTCCGGAGTACCACGTTCGTCCGCGTGACCTTCTACGGTGACTTTGTAAGACGGGTTGCTACGCAGGAAGTTAGCGTGCGCATCCAGCATTGCCGCGAAGTCAGAACGGATATCGTACTTGTCGAGATCGAAGTAAACGATGTTGTTCTGCTGCAGCTGCTGCATCTGCAGACGCGCTTGCTCTTCAGACGACATATTACCGCTACCGTTCGAATCCATACCCGTGCCGGCGCCGTTCAGCATACCGCCTTCGCTACCGTCATTGCTGGCGTTCTTGTTGGAAGAACATGCCGCGATTGCCATAACAGGCAGGGCAATCATCAGGCCCTTCAGCACTTTGTTCAGTTGCATTTCTTTAATTCCTTTAGTAATCAATTAATTATTATCACAGATACGGCGACCAGGCAGGCGATTTCACCTGACCATCAGTTGCCGGAAGACGCGCTTTGAAACGCCCATCTGTAGAAACCAAATTCAGCACAGATCCCATCCCCTGAGAAGAGCTGTAGATTACCATCGTGCCGTTAGGTGCCAGACTTGGCGTTTCATCCAGGAACGTTGACGACAGAACCTGTACGCCCCCCGTCACCAGATCTTGTTTGGCAATGTGCTGCTGCCCGTTATTTGAGCTTACCATTACCATAAATTTACCGTCGCTGCTGACATCCGCATCCTGGTTTTGCGAACCTTCCCAGGTAATACGTTGCGCCGCACCGCCGTTAATGTTCATTTTATACACTTGCGGACGTCCAGCCTGGTCAGAGGTAAAGGCCAGAGTCTGGCTGTCCGGGAACCAGGTCGGCTCCGTATTGTTGCTACGCCCGTCCGTTATCTGACGAATCTGGCCGGAGGCGAGATCCATAACGTACAGGTTCAGACTTCCGGTTTTCGATAACGCGAACGCCAGTTTCGTCCCATCCGGCGAGAAGGCCGGCGCGCCGTTGTGACGCGGGAAGGACGCAACCTGACGCACTGCGCCGTTTGCCAGCGTCTGGATAACCAGCGCGGAGCGACCGCTTTCAAATGTCACGTAAGCCAGTTTTGAGCCGTCCGGAGACCACGCCGGAGACATCAACGGCTGCGGAGAACGGTGCACCACGAACTGATTGTAGCCATCGTAATCCGACACACGCAGTTCATACGGGAACTGACCGCCGTTAGTCTGTACCACATAGGCGATACGAGTACGGAACGCGCCCTTAATGCCCGTCAGTTTTTCAAAGACTTCGTCACTGGCGGTGTGGCCTGCATAACGCAGCCACTGCTTGTTCACTTTATAAGAGTTTTGCGCCAGTACAGTCCCCGGCGCGCCGCCAGTGTCAACCAGCTGATAAGCAACATTGTAGGAACCGTCCGGATTCGGCGTTACCTGCCCAACGACGACGGCATCAATACCCAGCGCAGACCATGCGGTAGGCTGAACTTCCTGAGCGGTGGCTGGCTGCTGCGGCAGTCGGGACCGGTCTAACGGATTAAATTTACCGCTATTGCGTAAATCTGCCGCCACGATGCCGCCGATATCTTCAGGCGCAGCGCCCGGCCCGGCCCATTTAAAAGGCACAACGCCAATCGGTCGCGCCGAGTCCACCCCCTGGGTGATCTCGATACGGACTTCTGCGTGCAGCACTGCCGCCCACAGCATCAGAAAACCAAATGCTACTCGTAATGCCTGCTTCATCATATCTCCCATACCTGGGCCTGCGACCCACGATAATTTAGCAGAATGTTAACAAACTCAAATACACAAAACCACCAGGACCAGTAACAACTCAACCGCTCCAACTTCCATAAAGAAAAGTATCTACAGTTTAAAGTCTAGTTTGGCATCCTTTATTTTCTCATAAACAGCCTGGCTTGGCGGTTTAGGAATTTTCGCGGTTTTTGCCGCCATTAACGCCGCCTGACAAAGCGCCGGATCGCCGCCCTCAGACGTAATGCTTTTTAATGAGCCATCCGGCGCCAGGCTAATATGCAAGACACATTGTTTGCCCTGATACAGGCTCGCATCATACAGACGGCTCTGAATGGCGACCTGAATCTGTTTCGCGTAGGCGCTGATATCAGCGCCTGTCGCCCCACCGTTAGCGCCCGATGTACCGCTATCTTTCGATGGCTGGCCATTCCCTTTCGCGCCGCCGCCGGTTTTCGGCGCATTCTTACCCGAGCTGAGATCGCCAAGCAGATCGTCGACGCCTTCTGCGGCGGCCGCTTTTTCGGCAGCCGCTTTCTTCTTAGCGTCCGCCGCTGCTTTCGCCGCCGCGGCATCCGCTTTCTTCTTCGCCTCCGCCGCCGCTTTCGCCGCCTCGGCATCCGCTTTCTTCTTCGCCTCCGCCGCTGCTTTCGCCGCTTCGGCTTCCGCTTTCTTCTTCGCCTCCGCCGTTGCTTTCGCCGCTTCGGCCTCTGCTTTCTTCTTCGCCTCCGCCGCTGCTTTCGCCGCTTCGGCTTCCGCTTTCTTCTTCGCGTCCGCTGCCGCTTTTACCGCCTCGGCCTCTGCTTTCTTCTTCGCGTCCGCCGCCGCTTTCGCCGCTTCGGCCTCCGCTTTTTTCTTCGCGTCCGCCGCCGCTTTCGCCGCTTCTTCGGCCTGTTGCTGCTGCTGTTGCGCCAGTTTTGCCGCTTCTTCAGCCTGCTTTTGCTGCTCCTGAGCCGCTAAACGTTCTTTCTCAAGTTGTTTCAACCGCTCCTGTTCGGCAGCCTGCTTCTGCTGCAGCTCCTCTGCTTGCTGCTGTTGCAGCTTTTTACGCTCTTCTTCCGCGCGTCTGGCGCTGGCCTGTTGATCCTGCTGACGGTTGTACTGTTGCACAACGGCGCCAGGATCGACCATCACCGCGTCGATAGCGGAACCGCCGCCGCCGCCGGCAGAAGCCTCTATATGCTCATCAAACGAACTCCAGATCAGCACTGCAAATAAGATGATATGCAGCACGGCTGAAATAATTATCGCCCGTTTGAGCTTGTCGTTTTGTTCGGTTGCCTTTGACACTCTCGGTTCCCAAAAAACTGTTCGCCTGTTACTCGCCGTCTTTCAAGCCAACGGGACGCAGACTTCAGATTGGCTGCGTCATTAAGCCAACCGATTTTACGCCCGCGCTGTGTAACAAGTTCAGCGCTTTAATTATTTCATCGTACGGCACCTCTTTCGCGCCGCCGATTAAAAAGACTGTTTTCGGATTAGCCTGCAGATGACGCTTTACTTCTGCGATCACCTGTTCAGACGGCAGTTGATCCATTCGATCTTTATCAACCACTACGCTGTATTGCCCTACTCCGGAAACCTCAATAATGACCGGTGGATCGTCGTTACTACTGACCGCCTGCGACTGATTCGCCTCCGGCAAGTCGACTTCCACGCTCTGGGTAATGATCGGCGCGGTTGCCATAAAGATCAGCAGCAGCACCAACAGTACGTCGAGCAGCGGTACAATATTGATTTCGGACTTAAGTTCGCGACGACCTCGTCCACGCGTTCTGGCCATGGCTTACCCCTTGTTGCTTTCGCTTACGGTAAACGCCTGGCGGTGCAGAATCGCGGTGAACTCTTCCATAAAGTTGTCGTAATTCAGTTCCAGCTTGTTCACGCGCTGATTCAGTCGGTTGTAAGCCATAACCGCAGGGATGGCGGCAAACAGACCAATCGCCGTGGCAATCAATGCTTCGGCAATACCCGGCGCAACCATTTGCAGAGTCGCCTGTTTCACCGCGCCCAGGGCGATAAACGCATGCATAATCCCCCAGACGGTGCCAAACAGACCGATATAAGGACTGATAGAGCCTACCGTGCCAAGAAACGGGATATGCGTTTCCAGCGTTTCCAGCTCTCGGTTCATGGAGATGCGCATCGCACGCGACGCCCCCTCTACCACTGCCTCCGGCGCATGGCTGTTGGCGCGATGGAGCCGGACAAACTCTTTGAACCCGCTATAAAAGATTTGTTCCGAGCCCGACAGACTATCGCGTCTCCCCTGGCTTTCCTGGTACAGACGCGATAGTTCGATTCCGGACCAGAATTTATCTTCAAACGCTTCCGCCTCACGCGCAGCGGCGTTCAGGATACGCGTTCGCTGGATAATGATGGCCCAGGATGCTATTGAAAAACCAATCAAAATCAACATGATAAGTTTAACCAGAAGGCTTGCCTTCAGGAACAAATCAAGGATATTCATGTCAGTCACTGCTTAAACTCCGCGACAATAGACTTAGGAAGCGCACGAGGCTTCATTTTGAGTGGATCAACGCAAACAATCAGAACCTCTGCTTCATTTAGCAGCGTGTTCTCTGCGTTGACAATGCGTTGCGTGAAAACCAAAGCGGTGCCACGCATTGACGTAATTTCTGTTTGAACTTCAAGCATATCGTCGAGCCGCGCAGGCGCATAGTATTCCAGCGTCATCTTGCGCACCACAAAGGCGACCCGCTCCGCCAGCAGCACCTGTTGGCTGAAGTGATGGTGACGCAGCATCTCCGTGCGCGCTCTTTCATAAAAAGCGACATAGCTGGCGTGATAAACCACACCGCCGGCGTCCGTGTCTTCGTAATAAACTCGAATTGGCCATCGAAACATATACTTATTCATCCCTGCAGCCTCTTTGTTGGCGTCATCCGCTTGCCGCCGTAATGCCTCAAGAATGCCGTTGTATATCGCCTTGTATTCACTTTACATCCCGGTAATGCAACAAAAGTAGAGCTTTTAAACGTTGCTACTATACGCGTGGGAATGAGGCTTGGGAATGGGGGGAAGTTAAGGGAGAGTAAAAATATATGGGCTTATGCAAGCCCCTATATTTTTAAGGAGGTTTCTTATTCACAAGAAGAAGAAAATCAGGCCGACGATAAGGACGATATCCGCAAGGAGCGGACAAAAAATCCCTTGCCAGTGTACGGATTCAGGGCGAAAACCCACGCCGTGGATTATGCCTGCGCAAACCGCCCACATCAGCAATAATCCGTGCCAGATTTCAAGCGTGCTGGTCCTGGCGGCAAACCGTGACGGGTCCCAGAACATACATCCTGCCAGCACTATCGCCATCACGAAGGAAAGCGCCCTTAACGGGCGCTTGTCCATTACCGCATACAGTTTTGCGATAATATGGGTCATTAGCTTTCTTCTTGACCGGTTTTACCCGCTTCAACGTGCTCAAGCGCCAGGGCGGTAATGATCCCGAATGCACAGGCAAGAAGCGTTCCCAGAATCCATGCGAAATACCACATTTTAAGCTCCTTACTTAGTACAGAGAGTGGGTGTTGCTTTCAATATGTTCTTTAGTGATACGACCGAACATTTTCCAGTAACACCAGCTGGTGTAGATCAGAATGATCGGTACGAACACCGCCGCAACCCAGGTCATCAGGTTCAGCGTCATCTGGCTGGATGTCGCATCCCACATGGTCAGGCTGGCATTCATCATCGTGCTGGACGGCATCACAAATGGGAACATAGCGATACCCGCCGTCAGAATAATGCAGGCCAGGGTCAGCGAAGAGAACAGGAATGCCCACGCGCCTTTCTCCATACGGGAAGTCAGGATAGTCAGCAGCGGCAGAACCACGCCCAGAGCCGGAACCAACCACAGGATCGGAGCATTATTAAAGTTCACCAGCCAGGCGCCAGCTTCACGCGCCACTTCTTTAGTCAGCGGGTTAGAGGCGGCATGATGGTCAATCGCGGATGTCACGACATAACCATCAATACCATACATTACCCAAACGCCCGCCAGCGCAAAGCACACTAATGTCACCAGCGCCGCAATCTGCGAGGTGGCGCGCGCGCGCAGGTGCAGTTCGCCAACGGTGCGCATTTGCAGGTAAGTCGCCCCCTGCGTGATGATCATCCCTACGCTTACGATACCCGCCAGCAGACCAAACGGGTTCAGCAACTGGAAGAAGTTACCGGTGTAGTACAGACGCAGATACTCATCTACATGGAACGGTACGCCCTGCAACAGGTTGCCAAAGGCCACGCCAATCACCAGCGGCGGCACAAAGCTACCGATGAACACGCCCCAGTCCCACATGTTGCGCCAGCGCGGGTCTTCAATCTTGGAACGGTAATCAAAACCGACCGGACGGAAGAACAAAGACGCCAGCACCAGGATCATCGCTACATAGAAACCGGAGAACGCCGCGGCGTAAACCATCGGCCAGGCAGCAAACAACGCACCGCCCGCGGTGATCAACCACACCTGGTTACCGTCCCAGTGCGGGGCGATAGAGTTAATCATAATTCGACGTTCGGTGTCGTTACGACCGAGGAAACGGGTGAGCATCCCCACCCCCATGTCGAACCCATCGGTGACAGCGAAACCAATTAGCAAAATGCCAACCAGCAGCCACCAGATAAAACGTAGTACTTCATAATCGATCATTTGACGACTCCTGTCTTAGCGTGCCGGCTGAGAAGTCACGGTGGACTGCTCAAAGTGATAGCGACCGGTTTTCAGGCTGCTTGGGCCAAGGCGTGCAAATTTGAACATCAGGAACAATTCTGCCACCAGGAACAGGGTATACAGGCCGCAAATCAGGAACATGGAGAACAGCAGATCGCCCACGGTCAGCGATGAGTTCGCCACGGCTGTCGGCAACACTTCGCCGATCGCCCACGGCTGACGACCATACTCGGCGACGAACCAACCTGCTTCAACCGCAATCCACGGCAGTGGAATACCGTACAGCGCCGCGCGCAACAGCCATTTTTTCTCACCGATGCGGTTACGAATCACGCTCCAGAAGGAAAGTGCGATGATCGCCAGCAGCAGGAAGCCGCACGCCACCATGATACGGAAAGCGAAGTACAGCGGCGCAACGCGAGGAATGGAATCTTTCGTCGCTTGCTGGATCTGCGCTTCGGTCGCGTCAGTCACATTAGGCGTATAGCGTTTCAGCAGCAGGCCGTAACCGAGATCTTTCTTCATGCTGTTAAACTGGTCGCGAACGGCCTGGTCGGTAGAACCGGCGCGCAGCTGCTCCAGCAGTTCATAGGCTTTCATCCCGTTACGGATACGCTCTTCATGCTGAACCATGAGATCTTTCAGGCCAATAACCGGCGTGTCCACGGAACGCGTAGCGATAATGCCGAGCGCATAAGGGATCTGAATCGCCAGATGGTTTTCCTGTTTGTCCTGGTCAGGAATGCCGAACAGGGTAAAGGAGGCCGGAGCAGGTTGCGTTTCCCATTCAGCTTCAATCGCAGCGAGCTTGGTTTTCTGCACATCGCCCATTTCGTAACCGGATTCGTCACCGAGTACGATAACGGACAGTACGGCAGCCATACCGAAGCTGGCAGCAATAGCAAAGGAGCGTTTAGCAAAGGCGAAGTCACGACCTTTCAGCATGTAGTAAGCGCTGATACCGAGGATGAACATCGCGCCGGTGACATAGCCGGACGCCACAGTGTGAACAAATTTCACCTGTGCTACCGGGTTCAGCACCAGTTCAGAGAAGCTCACCATTTCCATACGCATGGTTTCGAAATTGAAATCCGCAGCGATTGGGTTTTGCATCCAGCCGTTCGCTACCAGAATCCACAACGCGGAGAGGTTGGACCCCAGAGCCACCAGCCAGGTGACGCACATATGCTGAACTTTACTCAGACGATCCCAGCCGAAGAAGAACAGACCTACAAAGGTGGATTCGAGGAAGAAGGCCATCAAACCTTCGATGGCCAGCGGCGCACCGAAGATATCCCCAACATAGTGGGAGTAGTACGACCAGTTTGTCCCGAACTGGAACTCCATGGTCAAACCGGTAGCCACACCCAGAGCAAAGTTGATACCAAACAACTTGCCCCAGAACTTGGTCATATCTTTATAAATCTGTTTGCCGGAAAGGACGTATACCGTTTCCATAATGGCCAGCAGGAACGCCATACCGAGCGTTAGCGGCACAAACAGGAAGTGGTACATCGCGGTCAAGGCAAACTGTAAGCGCGACAGTTCGACTATATCTAACATCATGACTCCTTGCTCATCGCATGAAGACTCCGAGAGTGAACCCCGTTAGAAAGGGTCACACGCATGCCCCAATACAAATTTATTTGCGGCCTTCCATCGTACTATCCCCTCGGGAAGGAAACAGTAATGATGAAAAGTTACAAACATGTTAATAAAAAACCCAAATTGATCCCGCAAATATATTACGCCGTAAAACCCTTACAATAAACAGGTTTTTAGTGGGTCAGATTTGCTTTTTTCGACAGCGATCAATTTATGGCTAATCTATCGCTTTTCAGGGAATTTGATCACGGACAATTTAACCAGTTTTGATGCTCTTTTCCAACATTTAAATATTGATTAAAATCAATTTTTGAAGTTAATGTTAATAATGTTTATTCATTGAATGCATGGTGAATTTTTTGTTAACTTTTTGTTTTTGCAAAGAGTAATTTCAAACCCCCTGTAAAAAGAGGCTTATTCGATAAGGCTAAACATTTTGTGCGTTTTTTACTGCCCCGCATCCAGTAAAAAACATTCCACATTGATGTTCAATTATTGCTAAATAGCTCACAGATTTTTTCTGCAGATTATCAACACTTATTATTTTATACATTTAGTCTATTTTTATTTTACTTATAATTAACACCGCAAAGAAACTATCTCATTGCACACGCGCCATCATCCCACCGGGATTACCCTGCCCCAACTTCCCTTTCCCGACGACTAACGGCCAGGATCATCTTGCCAGGTTATCGCCTTAATTATCGCTAATAAGCTTTCCAGATAGCCAGAAACAAACATTTTATTCGCTACTTTTTCTTTATTTCAATAACACCGTATTTGCCTCTCTATAATTATTATAGTGAAGATTCTGTTATCACCTTCACAGATTTACCCTCAATATCTACGTCACTCATAGTGATAATTCTGTTTATTCGCAGCCATAAATACCCTTTAAACATGATTAATCACGAACGAATAGTGTCAATAAGTTCTTAATAATTTTTAAAGTTAACCTCTTTTAACCAGCAAAAGTTCATATGATTTATTAAACGATATCTTTAATACTTCAGGGAAGTGATGCTGGTACTCTTATGATTAAAATAGCTGTTTTATTCTGCCATTAAACAAGCAGTCTGTGTAAGCGCGATACATCTGAGGAGACATGTAGTTCGCGCTCAGGCAAACATGCGCGGCCACAGAGTCAAGCGTCAATTTACTATAGAGGTTAGCGTCAACATAGTGTAATGCTGCAATGCGTTTTTTTCATGGCGGAAAGCGCATAATCCGTCTCCAGTGAGGTCGGCAGGTCTTTCACTAAGACAGCATCTGTATTTGCTGCAAAAGAGTTAACCAGCAAACTGAGTAAATTTACTGCCGCTGCCAGACGGTTATTATCAATTATTTTTAGACTCCACCATGTTTTTTTACTGAGGCATCATTTTCCTATAGCTCAATATTTACAAAGCCAATAATTTTATATCCCGGATGCTTCACCCGTACTTTGCCACAAACAATAAAGCCATAAAAAAGGCCACCGTAAAGGTGGCCAACCATGTCGAAAACGGACATTTATCTGTTCCCGCAGGAACAGCGAGTTTTATTTTATAATTGCTTTCAGCGCTTCGCCGATATCGGCCAGGCTGCGAACGGTTTTCACGCCCGCGGCTTCCAGCGCGGCGAATTTTTCATCCGCAGTGCCTTTACCACCGGCAATGATGGCGCCAGCGTGGCCCATACGCTTGCCTTTCGGCGCGGTAACGCCCGCGATATAGCCAACAACCGGCTTGGTCACGTGTTCTTTAATATAAGCAGCCGCTTCTTCTTCTGCGCTACCGCCGATCTCGCCGATCATCACGATCGCTTCAGTCTGCGGATCTTCCTGGAACAGTTTCAGGATGTCGATGAAGTTAGAGCCCGGGATCGGGTCGCCGCCGATACCCACGCAGGTGGACTGGCCGAAACCGTAGTCGGTGGTCTGCTTAACCGCTTCATAGGTCAGCGTGCCGGAACGGGAAACGATACCCACTTTACCCGGCTTATGAATGTGACCCGGCATGATGCCGATTTTGCATTCGCCCGGGGTGATCACACCTGGGCAGTTCGGGCCGATCATGCGTACGCCCGCTTCGTCCAGCTTCACTTTCACGGTCAGCATATCCAGCGTCGGAATACCTTCGGTGATGGTGATAATCAGTTTGATGCCTGCGTCGATCGCTTCCAGAATGGAGTCTTTGCAGAACGGCGCCGGGACGTAGATAACGGATGCGGTCGCACCGGTAGCTTCTACCGCTTCGCGCACGGTGTTGAACACCGGCAGACCCAGATGCGTGGTGCCGCCTTTGCCCGGCGTTACGCCGCCGACCATTTGCGTACCGTAAGCAATCGCCTGTTCGGAGTGGAAAGTCCCCTGGCTACCGGTGAAGCCCTGGCAGATAACCTTGGTATCTTTATTAATTAAAACGGACATTATTTCCCCTCCACCGCGGCAACAACCTGCTGAGCTGCATCCGTCAGACTTTTCGCTGCAATAATATTCAGGCCACTGTCAGCCAGTTTCTTCGCGCCGAGTTCGGCGTTGTTGCCTTCCAGACGCACCACCACCGGAACGTTAACGCCCACTTCTTCCACCGCGCCGATGATACCGTCGGCAATCAGGTCACAACGGACGATACCGCCGAAGATGTTAACCAGAACCGCTTTCACGTTGTCATCCGAGAGGATAATTTTAAACGCTTCGGTGACGCGCTCTTTGGTTGCGCCGCCGCCTACGTCAAGGAAGTTAGCCGGTTCGCCGCCATGCAGCTTAACGATGTCCATGGTGCCCATCGCCAGGCCCGCGCCGTTCACCATGCAACCGATGTTGCCGTCCAGCGCGACGTAGTTCAGTTCCCACTGTGCCGCCTGCGCTTCACGCGGGTCTTCCTGAGACTGGTCGCGCATTTCGCGCAGATCCGGCTGGCGGAACAGCGCGTTGCCGTCAGCGCCCAGCTTGCCGTCGAGGCAAATCAGATCGCCCTGCTTAGTGATCACCAGCGGGTTGATTTCGATCAGCGCCAGGTCGCGCTCAAGGAAAATGGTTGCCAGGCCCATAAAGATTTTGGTGAACTGCTGCACCAGTTTACCTTCCAGACCCAATTTGAACGCCAGTTCCCGTCCCTGATACGGCATCGGGCCGGTCAGCGGATCGAGCGCGACTTTATGGATCAGATGCGGGGTTTCCTCCGCAACTTTTTCGATCTCTACGCCACCTTCGGTAGACGCCATAAAGACCACGCGACGAGAACTACGGTCAACCACCGCGCCGAGGTACAGTTCTTTGCCGATGTCGGTCGCCGCTTCAACCAGAATCTGGTTTACCGGTTGGCCATTAGCGTCTGTTTGATAGGTCACCAGACGTTTGCCCAGCCAGTTTTCCGCGAAGGCGCGAATCTCTTCTTTGCTTTTTACTACCTTCACACCGCCCGCTTTGCCGCGGCCGCCAGCGTGAACCTGACATTTCACTACCCACGGGCCGGCACCGATTTTAGACGCGGCTTCTTCGGCTTCACGCGGAGTAGTACAGGCATAACCCACCGGCGCCGGTAAGCCATAGCGGGCAAAAAGTTGTTTTGCCTGATATTCATGTAAGTTCATGTGTTCTGTCCATCCTTCAGGTAATCGTTATCTTTAGACCTGTAGGCCTGAAAGCTGCGCGCCATCAGGCATTACACCATCGCCGGATGGCGGCGTGAACGCCTTATCCGGCCTACAGGTAGCAGGTGATGCTCTTGCTGACTACACGTCCAACAGCAGACGGGTCGGATCTTCCAGCAACTCTTTGATGGTGACCAGGAAGCCCACGGATTCGCGACCATCGATCAGGCGATGATCGTAAGAGAGCGCCAGGTACATCATCGGCAGGATTTCCACCTTGCCATCCACCGCCATCGGCCTGTCTTTAATAGCATGCATTCCCAGAATCGCGCTCTGCGGCGGGTTGATGATCGGGGTAGACATCAGCGAACCGAATACGCCGCCGTTGGTAATGGTAAAGTTACCACCGGTCAGATCTTCTACGGTCAGCTTGCCGTCGCGGCCTTTGACAGCCAGTTCTTTAATTTTTTTCTCGATGTCAGCCATGCCCAGCGTATCCACGTCACGTAATACCGGCGTGACCAGGCCGCGCGGCGTAGACACCGCCATGCTCACATCAAAGTAGTTGTGATACACCACGTCATCGCCGTCGATAGAGGCGTTCACTTCCGGATAACGCTTCAGCGCTTCCACTACCGCTTTCACGTAGAAGGACATAAAGCCCAGGCGGATACCATGACGTTTTTCAAACACTTCGCCATACTGCTTACGCAAATCCATAATCGGCTTCATGTTGACTTCATTGAAGGTCGTCAGCATGGCGGTGGAATTTTTCGCTTCCAGCAGACGCTCGGCCACGCGCTTACGCAGGCGGGTCATTGGCACGCGTTTTTCGCCGCGCGCGCCCAGAGCGGGTTGTGCTGCAGGTTCAACAGCGGGTGCTTTAGACTCGCCTTTCGCCAGATGTTTTTCCACATCTTCACGGGTCAGACGCCCACCCACACCAGTGCCTTTAATGGCGCTGGCTTCCAGATTGTGTTCAGCCAGCAGGCGACGGATCGCCGGGCTGAGCGCATCGTTGTTTTGTTCTTCCAGCGACGCCTGCTGGCGCTGTGCCGGCGTAGACGCTTTCTCTTCAGATTTCGCGCTGGTCTCTTTACCCGCGCTGTTGCCTTCACGCAGGCGACCCAGGATCTGGCGAGAGGTGACAGTCGTCCCCTCCTCTTCCAGAACCGCATCCAGAATGCCGTCCGCTGATGCCGGTACTTCCAGTACCACTTTGTCAGTTTCGATTTCTACCAGCACTTCGTCACGAACAACCGCATCGCCCGGTTTTTTATGCCAGGTGGCGACGGTCGCGTCCGCTACGGACTCAGGCAGGTCGGGAACAAGAATATCTACGCTACTCATTATTTATCCTTTATTTAATCGACGTTCAGCGCGTCATTAACCAGATCTTGTTGCTGTTTCTGGTGAACGGACATATACCCTACCGCCGGAGAGGCGGAGGCCGGGCGACCTGCATAACGCAGAGCGGCCCCAAACGGAATCACTTCACGGAAATGATGCTGACTGCAGTACCATGCGCCCTGGTTGAGCGGCTCTTCCTGGCACCAGACAAAATCATGGACGTGAGCGTATGGTTGCAGCGCTTCCTGCACCGCTTTATGCGGGAACGGATAGAGCTGTTCGATGCGCACGATAGCGACATCTTTCTGGTCGTTTTTGCGCCGTTGTTCCAGCAGGTCGTAATAAACCTTACCAGAACACATTACCACGCGTTTTACGGCTTTAGGGTCCAGCTCGTCAATTTCGCCAATGGCCGGCTGGAAGGAACCGTTCGCCAGTTCATCAAGCGTGGAAACCGCCAGCGGGTGACGCAGCAGCGATTTCGGCGACATCACCACCAGCGGACGACGCATCCCGCGCAGCGCCTGACGGCGCAGCATATGGTAGACCTGCGCCGGGGTGGACGGCACGCAAACCTGCATATTCTGCTCGGCGCAAAGTTGCAGATAACGTTCCAGACGCGCGGAGGAGTGCTCCGGCCCCTGCCCTTCATAGCCATGCGGCAACAGCATCACCAGACCGCACATCCGGCCCCATTTCTGCTCGCCGGAGGAGATGAACTGGTCAATCACTACCTGCGCGCCGTTGGCAAAATCGCCAAACTGCGCTTCCCAGATAGTCAGGGTACGTGGTTCCGCCGTGGCATAACCGTATTCAAAAGCCAGTACCGCTTCTTCAGACAGCACGGAGTCCCAGACTTTAAACTGTCCCTGACCGCTGTGAATATGCTGCAACGGCGTATACGTTGAGCCGTTCGTCTGGTTGTGGATCACCGCATGACGATGGAAGAAGGTGCCGCGACCGGAGTCTTCCCCGGACAGGCGCACCGGAATGCCTTCATCGACCAGCGTGGCGTAAGCCAGATTTTCCGCGCCGCCCCAGTCAAACAATTTCTCGCCTGCCGCCATTGCCTGACGGTCGCCATAAATTTTCGCCACGCGAGACTGCATTTCAATGGCTTCCGGCACGGTGCTGATACGTTTTGCCAGCTCCTGCAGGCGCTTCATTTCTACCTTGTTCGGGTATGCTTCATCCCATTCGTGGTTTAGATACGGCGACCAGGTGAACGAGTGCATATTCATCGGACGCCACTCTTTCACCACGCATTCGCCTGCATCCAGCGCATCGCGATAGAGGTTGACCATTTCGGTGGCATCTTCCAGCGTTGCGACCTTATCAGCTTCCAGTTTGTCGGCATAGATTTTACGCGGCGTCGGATGCTTTTTGATTTTCTGGTACATCAGCGGCTGGGTTGCGCTTGGCTCGTCGGCTTCGTTGTGGCCGTGACGGCGGTAGCACACCAGATCGATGAACACATCGCGTTTAAAGGTATTACGGAAGTCCAGCGCCAGACGGGTCACAAAAGCTACGGCTTCCGGATCGTCCGCATTGACGTGGAAAATCGGTGCCTGGACCATTTTACCGATATCGGTGCAGTAAGGCGTTGAACGCGCATCCAGTGGGTTAGAGGTGGTGAAGCCCACCTGGTTGTTGATAACGATACGTACCGTACCGCCCACTTCGTAACCGCGCGCTTTCGACATGTTCAGAGTTTCCTGAACCACGCCCTGGCCGGTCACCGCGGCGTCGCCGTGAATAGTGATCGGCAACACTTTGTTGCTGCTCGGTTCGTCCAGTCGGTCCAGACGGGCACGCACGGAGCCCATCACCACCGGGCTCACAATTTCCAGATGCGATGGGTTAAACGCCAGCGCCAGGTGAACCAGACCGCCTTCGGTTTCGATATCTGACGAGAAGCCCATGTGATACTTCACGTCGCCGGTACCCAGATGTTCTTTATGCTTACCGGCAAATTCGTCGAACAGATCCTGCGGTTTTTTACCCAGTACGTTGATCAGCACGTTCAGGCGACCGCGGTGCGCCATCCCCAGCACCACTTCGCGAGTGCCGCTGTTACCCGCATGGCGAACCATCTCTTTCAGCATGGGTATCAGCGCATCTCCCCCCTCGAGCGAGAAACGTTTCGCACCCGGGAATTTGGCGCCCAGATAACGTTCCAGCCCTTCAGCGGCGGTCAGTTCGTTCAGGAAGCGTTT
Organism: Salmonella sp. A29-2; assembly: GCF_020150755.1. Lineage (NCBI taxonomy): Bacteria > Pseudomonadati > Pseudomonadota > Gammaproteobacteria > Enterobacterales > Enterobacteriaceae > Salmonella > Salmonella sp. A29-2. The sequence continues at coordinate 3,136,365 of NZ_CP083731.1, forward strand.
TTTCTCGTCAGCGCTAAAGGCCGCACGACCGGATTCGATGCGCTGTTGGATCCAGCGTTTCTCTTCGGTGCTGGTGATGTGCATATACTCAGCGCCAATCGGGCCGCAGTAGGTCTGTTTGAGCGCGTCGAGCAGCTCGCCCAGCTTCATCGTCTCTTTGCCGCTGGCAAAGGAGCCGACATTGAAGGTTTCCTGGAAATCGGCCTCGGTCAAATCATGGAAAGAAGGGTCCAGATCCGCCACGCGTTCTTGTTTCCAAAGACCCAGCGGATCGAGGTTTGCATGCTGATGGCCACGGAAACGATAAGCGTTGATAAGCTGCAGGACTTTAACCTGCTTCACATTGGTGTCAGGGTCGGAAATCGTAGAAGAGTGACGTGAGCCAGCCAACGCCTGCCGCCGGAAATATTCACGTGTTTTTGAATGGAGTTGATCCGGTTTGACTCCGGTACCAGGTAACTGCTGGAACGTCAAACGCCAGTTAGCGTCTACCGAGTCAGGATCGGTTAAGAAGTCTTCATAGAGCTGTTCTATCCAGCTCTGATTCGAACCAGAGAGGTAAGAAGAGTCCAACCAGGCTTTCAAAGCGCTGTTCTGCATCGTGATCCCTTAAGCATCTTTTCTGCTTATTTAATACTCTAAATAGGTCACGTTTCAGGAAGGCGGCAAGCTTGCGAATCCCAGGGAGCTTACATCCAGTAAGTGACCGGGGTGAGCAAGTGCAGCCAACGCACATGTAACGTGAACTATGACGAGTATTTCGCCGTGGATACTAACCACGCATACGCTGTATGCGTGCCGGGGTTCACTTGTTGCGGACTGTCGTGTCATCTGCGTCCGCTAAGGAACCTTTAAAAACTGTCTAATAATCTTCGCTGTTCAGGCTACGACTGCGTTGCGGCCTTCGCTCACTCCGGTCACATAGTTAACTATGCTCCCGAAGATTCGTTCAGACCGCGCCTTGTCTCGCTCTGAACATCTCGATTATTACTCATCATATGGCAGTTTTTAGAGGTTTCCTGCACTTCTATTGCCTGATGGCGCTGCGCTTATCAGGCCTACGGGATTGCGCCTGTAGGCCGGATAAGACGGTACGTCGCCATCCGGCAACTACTACAACTACTTATGCGCTACGCTGCAACAGCATCGACTTAATATGGCCGATAGCGCGCGTCGGGTTCAGTCCCTTAGGACATACACTGACGCAGTTCATAATGCTGTGACAGCGGAATACGCTGAATGCATCACTCATCCCTTCCAGACGACTGTCAGTCTCGGTATCACGACTATCGATCAGGAATCGATACGCCGCGAGCAGCCCCGCCGGACCGATAAACTTATCCGGGTTCCACCAGAATGACGGGCAGGATGTTGAGCAACAGGCGCAAAGAATACATTCATACAGCCCATCGAGTTTTTCACGCTGCTCCGGCATCTGCAGATGCTCACGAGCCGGTGGATTTTGCCCATTATTCAATAAGTAAGGCTTAATCTTCTCATATTGTGCGTAGAATTGCCCCATGTCTACCACCAAATCGCGGATCACCGGCAAACCGGGTAGCGGGCGAATCACAATCTTCTTACCCGGCTGGTTCAGCGCCGAAATAGGGGTAATACAGGCCAGACCATTCTTACCGTTCATATTCAAACCATCAGAACCACACACGCCTTCGCGGCAGGAACGGCGGAAAGAAAGGCTGGGATCTTTTTCTTTAAGCTGGATTAACGCATCCAGCAGCATCATGTCGCGCCCTTCTTCGCCTTCCAGGGTGTAATCCTGCATACGCGGAGCGTTATCGACATCCGGGTTATAACGATAAATCGAAAATTCGAGTTTCATCATCCTGTCTCCGCAATTAATAAGTACGAATCTTCGGCGGGAACGCCGGACGCAGTTTCGGTTCCATATTGACGCTTCGGCGCGTCATGGATTCCGTTTGCGGCTGATACAGGGTATGACACAACCAGTTGGCATCATCACGCTCCGGGAAATCGAAGCGGCTATGCGCGCCGCGGCTTTCCGTCCGGAAGTTGGCTGATACGGCAGTGGCGTAGGCAGTTTCCATCAGGTTATCCAGCTCCAGACACTCAACACGCTGGGTATTAAACTCGCTGGACGTGTCATCCAGACGGGCGTTTTTCAGACGCTCGCGGATCACTTTCAACTGCTCAAGCCCTTTCGCCATCGCGTCGCCTTCACGGAATACGGAGAAGTTATGCTGCATACACTCCTGCAACGCTTTGCGGATAGCCACCGGATCTTCGCCATTGCGGTTATTGTTCCAGCGATTCAGGCGCTCCAGAGAACCTTCAACGTCAGACTCGCTGGCGTCGCGCAGCACGCCCTGCTCGGCGATGGATTCCTGTAAATGCAGCCCCGCCGCACGGCCAAAGACCACCAGATCCAGCAGTGAGTTACCGCCCAGACGGTTGGCGCCGTGAACCGATACACAGGCGATTTCGCCTACCGCAAACAGCCCCGGAATCACCACATCTTCGCCCTGCTCGTTCACGGTCAGCGCCTGACCGGTCACTTTAGTCGGAATACCGCCCATCATGTAGTGGCAGGTCGGGATAACCGGAATCGGCTCTTTCACCGGATCGACGTGGGCGAAAGTACGGGACAGCTCCAGGATACCCGGCAGGCGAGATTCCAGCACCTCTTTACCCAGGTGATCCAGTTTCAGTTTAGCGTGCGGCCCCCACGGGCCGTCGCAGCCGCGACCTTCACGGATTTCGATCATGATGGAACGCGCCACCACGTCACGACCCGCCAGGTCTTTGGCGTTCGGCGCATAACGCTCCATAAAGCGCTCGCCGTGTTTGTTCAGCAGGTAACCGCCTTCGCCGCGGCAGCCTTCTGTCACCAGCACGCCCGCCCCGGCGATACCGGTTGGGTGGAACTGCCACATTTCCATGTCCTGCACCGGGACACCGGCACGCAGCGCCATACCGACACCGTCACCGGTGTTGATGTGAGCGTTGGTGGTGGACTGGTAGATACGGCCTGCGCCGCCGGTCGCCAGCACCGTCGCGCGGGCTTTGAAGTACACCACTTCACCGGTTTCGATGCACAGTGCGGTACACCCCACCACCGCGCCATCCTGGTTTTTCACCAGATCCAGCGCATACCATTCGGAGAAAATCGTGGTGTGGTTTTTCAAATTCTGTTGATACAGCGTATGTAGCAAGGCGTGACCGGTACGGTCAGCCGCCGCCGCGGTACGTGCCGCCTGCTCGCCGCCAAAGTTTTTCGACTGGCCGCCGAACGGGCGCTGATAGATACGTCCATCATCAAGACGGGAGAACGGTAGCCCCATGTGCTCCAGTTCCAGAATCGCTTCCGGTCCGGTCTTACACATATATTCGATGGCATCCTGGTCACCAATGTAGTCCGACCCCTTAACGGTGTCGTACATGTGCCATTCCCAGTTATCTTCATGGGTATTACCGAGCGCCACGGTGATACCGCCCTGCGCGGAAACGGTATGGGAACGGGTCGGGAAGACTTTCGAGAGCAGCGCACAGGTTTGGCCGCTCTGGGAAATTTGCAGCGCCGCGCGCATACCTGCGCCACCGGCACCAATCACAACAGCATCAAATTCTCTGACTGGCAGTTTCATTACACACCCCACACCACAACAAATCCATAGATGACGTAAACCACCAGCGCAACAACAATAACGAGTTGCAGTATCAGACGCACTGCCAGTGGTTTAACGTAGTCGGTTAACACCTGCCACATGCCGATCCAGGCATGAATCAAGATGGAAAAAAGCGCCAGCAGGGTGAAGACTTTGGTGAAGGCCGATGAGAAGAAACCGGTCCAGGCTTCAAAGGTCAGTTCGCCGCTCGTGGCGAAAAAACCCACCATGTAGATGATGTATAACGTCAGAACGATAGCGGTAGCACGGACCAGGATGAAGTCATGTACGCCATTGCGTCCTAATGCGGAGGCGTTGCTTACCATACGAGGACTCCTGCGAGAAGTGAAAGCACGACAGTGATAACAAAAGAGATTTTGGCAGAGCGTTGACCCGCTTCGAATGTTTCTTCCAGATAGCCAAAATCCATTAACATGTGACGAATTCCCACGATGACGTGATACGCCAGCGCGGTAAGGATGCCCCACATGATAAATTTAACGATGAAGCCGTCCATGATGTCGGCGGCCTGCTGGAATCCTTCCGGAGAAGAGAGGCTGGTGCCCAGTAGCCACAGTAGTATGCCGACGGCGATGAAAGTAATCACACCGGATACGCGATGGAGAATGGACGCTATCGCTGTGATGGGGAACCGAATCGTTTGTAGATCCAGATTGACAGGTCTTTGTTTTTTCACATTTCTTATCATGAATAACGCCCACATGCTGTTCTTATTATTCCCTTAAGACTTCGGTTACAGAGGTGAATCTACCTGTAGCCAGAAAGACGACGGGATTTCCTTCCTCCGGTCTGCGTGCGGGTCAGACAGCGTCCTTTCTATAACTGCGCGTCATGTAAAACACTGCTTCCAGTAGCTAAAACGACACGTTACAACGCTGGGTGGCTCGGGATTGCAGGGTATTCCGGAGACCTGGCGGCAGTATAGGACGTTCACAAAATCATTACAATTAACCTACATATAGTTTGTCAGGTTTTATCCTGAACAGTGACACAGGTCACGATAACAACATTTTTTTAATTTTCAATCATCTGATTTGACAAACATTAAACAAAATTGTTACAAACGACACCAGAAAAAGCATATAATGCGTAAAAGTTATGGGGTCACTCTTTCACCTGTTAATAAGTTATGCAACAGTACAATGATATTGACCCATTCTTTCAGGACAGTTATTAGTGATAGACAGGTTACATTACTCGGATTGCTACGTTCCTGATTTGCTGCTAATTCGAAATTAATCAAGCCGTTACCTGCAAGCGCCCATTGCTCTGTACCCAGGTCATCCCCTCTTTCACAGAGCGGCGAGCCAAATAACAAACTGGTAACGGTTGATTGATGCATACACAGAATCTTCCCTGCACTAACGACGAGGAAGATGACGTGTAGAAGGCAAGTCTGAGTTCCGGCAGTCTTAAGCAATAAGGCGCTAAGGAGACCGTAAATGGCTGATACAAAGGCAAAAATCACCCTTACTGGTGACACTGCTATTGAACTGGATGTGCTAAAAGGTACACTCGGTCAAGATGTTATTGATATTCGTAGTCTCGGTTCAAAAGGAATTTTTACTTTTGACCCTGGTTTCACCTCTACCGCATCCTGCGAATCTAAAATCACCTTCATCGACGGCGACGAAGGCATTTTGTTGCATCGCGGTTTCCCGATTGACCAGCTTGCTACCGATTCCAACTATCTGGAAGTCTGTTACATCCTGCTGTACGGCGAAAAACCGACGCAGGAAGAGTATGACGAGTTCAGAACGACAGTCACCCGCCATACGATGATCCATGAGCAAATCACTCGCCTGTTCCATGCTTTCCGTCGCGACTCACATCCGATGGCGGTAATGTGCGGGATCACTGGCGCGCTGGCAGCGTTCTACCACGACTCGCTGGATGTGAACAATCCGCGCCACCGTGAAATCGCGGCGTTCCGCCTGCTGTCCAAAATGCCGACCATGGCGGCGATGTGTTACAAATATTCAATCGGTCAGCCGTTTGTTTATCCGCGCAACGACCTTTCCTACGCCGGTAACTTCCTGAACATGATGTTCTCCACGCCGTGTGAAACCTATGAAGTGAATCCGGTACTGGAGCGCGCGATGGACCGTATTCTGATCCTGCACGCTGACCATGAGCAGAACGCCTCAACGTCAACGGTACGTACCGCAGGTTCAAGCGGCGCCAACCCATTCGCCTGCATTGCCGCCGGGATCGCCTCCCTGTGGGGACCCGCGCACGGCGGCGCCAACGAAGCCGCGCTGAAAATGCTGGAAGAAATCAGCTCTGTTAAACACATTCCGGAATTTGTTCGCCGTGCGAAAGACAAGAATGATTCTTTCCGCCTGATGGGCTTCGGTCACCGTGTTTACAAAAACTACGATCCGCGCGCCACCGTGATGCGTGAAACCTGCCATGAAGTGCTGAAAGAGCTGGGCACCAAAGATGATCTGCTGGAAGTGGCGATGGAGCTTGAGCACATTGCGCTCAACGACCCGTACTTCATCGAGAAGAAACTGTACCCGAACGTAGACTTCTACTCCGGCATCATTCTGAAAGCGATGGGCATTCCGTCCTCCATGTTCACCGTGATCTTCGCCATGGCGCGTACCGTTGGCTGGATTGCACACTGGAATGAAATGCACACTGACGGCATGAAAATCGCCCGTCCTCGTCAGCTGTATACCGGCTACGATAAACGCGATTTTAAATCGGCGCTGAAGCGTTAATTGACAACCGGATGGCGACACAACCCTCGCCATCCGGTACATTTTCCCTTTTTTCTTATCCTCATTATTTTATTCTTACCCCGTTACTCTCTATGATTAATTAAGGTTTCGCTAAATATCATTCAGGGAGCATGGAATGCCGATTCTGCAGTGGTTTTTGTTGTTCCTGTTATCGCTGCTCATTTCCCTTATTTTTCTCTATCTGCACCTTCCGGCGGCGATGCTGCTCGGTCCAATGATTGCGGGTATCGTGTTGAGTTTGCGAGGTAGCACGCTACAACTTCCGCGCGGTATTTTTCTCGCCGCGCAGGCAATTCTCGGCTGTATGATCGCCCAAAATCTAACCGGTTCGATATTGACCACCCTCGCCCTCTACTGGCCGGTCGTGTTTTTAGTGTTGCTGGTGACGCTGCTTTCCAGCGCGGTAGTCGGCTGGCTGCTGGTACGTTACAGCTCGCTGCCCGGCAACACCGGCGCATGGGGGTCTTCGCCGGGCGGCGCGGCGGCAATGGTAGCGATGGCGCAAGATTACGGGGCGGATATCCGCCTGGTGGCGTTTATGCAGTATCTGCGGGTACTGTTTGTGGCTGGCGCGGCGGTGCTGGTGACACGCCTGATACTCGGCGACAGCGCGGCAGCGGTCAGCCAACAGGTGATCTGGTTTCCGCCGCTTAGCGGTAATTTATTGACGACGCTGCTATTAGCGATCGTGGCGGGCATTGCCGGTCGCCTGTTGCGTATCCCTTCCGGCACGATGCTGCTCCCCATGTTGGCAGGCGCGCTTCTCCATTCGCAAGGCATCATTGAGATTGAATTACCCGAATGGCTGCTGGCCGTGGCGTATATGGCGATAGGCTGGCGTATTGGGCTGGGTTTTGACAGACAGGTGTTTTTTATGGCGCTGCGGCCATTGCCGCAAATCTTATTGTCAATTTTCGCGCTGATGGCGATTTGCGCCGCGATGGCGTGGGGAATGGCTTACTACATGCAGATTGATTTTATGACGGCTTATCTCGCCACCAGTCCCGGTGGTCTGGATACGGTTGCCGCGATCGCGGCAGGAAGCAGTGCCGATATGGCGCTCATCATGGCAATGCAAACCCTACGGCTGTTCAGCATTCTGTTAACTGGGCCAGCAGTGGCCCGTTTTATATCAACCTATGCGCCCAGACAACCTTTGTAGGACTGATAAGCGCCGCGCCATCAGGCAATAGCCGCTCGCCGATGGCGGTTCCGGCTATTTCTGGCAATGCGGGCACCAGTAAAACGGGCGTGAGGACAGTGTTGTCTTTTCAATAATGCCGCCGCACCGCTCGCACGCTTCGCCGTCACGGTGGAAAACCTTAAAGCGAAACAGTGCGCCATGATGCTTGTTTTCATCCGCCTGACCGCGAGTCGTGTAGGACAGGCGCGGAATATCCAACAGCGCGTGAGAAAGCGCATTCAGTTGCGCCTCGTTGAGATCTTTCGCTTTATGCTGTCCGGTTAACCCTACCTGCCAGAGGATTTCAACGCGCAGATAATTCCCCAATCCCGCCAGAAAGGCCTGATCCAGCAACAGCCCGGAAAATTGTCGGTTGCGAAAACGCGGCGACAGCAATCGAGCTTTAACCTCTTCCGGAGTGAGACGCGCGTCCAGCACATCCGGACCGACCCGCTGTAAAAAAGGGTGCGTCGTGAGCTGCTCTGCTGTCAGCATTTCGATATCAGACGCGCTATAAAGCAGAATAGTTTTATCCGCCGTTTGTAGCCTGACGCGCAATATACGCGTGGTCTGCGGTATTTCACCAGTATCGATCACCCGCCATACGCCATAGAGTTGGTTGTGGCTGTAGAGCGTCAGGCCATTTGAAAAGTGGGTCAATAACGCTTTTCCCCGCGTCTCTATCCGGGTAACAAGTTGACCGGTAAGCTGCGATTCATACGGTTTTAACTGTGCAAAGGCAAACCAGACATCGGTTAAGGGTTTGCCTTTGATTGCCGCCTCCAGATTATCCGCCGCACGACGAATTTCCGGGCCTTCAGGCATGATAATATCCTTTGTTAACAGTTGATTAATGGACTACACCGCCTCTGACTATCTGGAATGCACATCGAACGCCATAATGAACATCCACAGCCGTAATATAATAGCTTCAATCGTCGGGCTCTCAGGCAATAACGTGTATATTACGCGCATTGAACGCGGCGCGTAACCTGCGAGCGAATGCAAGCGCATACTCGCCGTCGCCATGAATGCACACCGTTTGCGCCGTGACAGTCGTCCACACGCCAGTAACGCTTTTCACTCTCCCGGCTTGTACCATATCCAGCGTTTGCGCCAGCGCCTGCTCTTCGTCGTGAATCAGCGCGCCAGGTTGCGTGCGCGGCACCAGGCTACCGTCGGCCTGATAGCCGCGATCGGCAAACACCTCCTGCCGCGTCACCAGGCGATGGCGCTCACCGGCCCGGATCAGCTCACTTCCCGCCAGTCCAACCAGTATCAGTGACGGATCATAGTCGTGTACCGCTTTCGCAATCGCCTGTGCCAGATGAGGATCTTTCGCCGCCTGGTTATAGAGCATACCGTGCGGTTTGACATGGCGCATTACGCCGCCTTGCGCCTGAACAATCGCCCCCAGCGCGCCGATTTGGTACAGCGTCTGGGCGTATACCGTTTCCGGCGGCAAAACCATCGCCGTCCGCCCAAAATTATCCCGATCCGGAAAGCTGGGATGCGCGCCGATTGCCACGCCGTTTTTCAGCGCCTCGCGCACGCAGGTCAGCATGGTTTGCGCATCACCGGCGTGAAAACCACAGGCGATATTGGCGGAGGAGACCAGCGTTAATAATTCGCTGTCGCTGGCGCAACCTTCGCCCAAATCCGCATTTAAATCAATGTTCATGCTGAAGCCGCCAGGTAAGCTGTTCCAGATAGCGCTGACGCTCATGGCGCGCGTTGAGCGCCTCTTCCAGCGAACATTGCACAAAATGGATCGGTTGTCCTAGCGGGATCTGCGCCAGATGGTACATATCTGCCTCGATGATGCAGGCAATGCGCGGATAGCCGCCAGTTGTCTGGGCATCATTCATTAGCACAATAGGTTGGCCGTTGTAAGGCACCTGCACGACACCGGGCAGCAAACCGTGCGACAGCAGTTCGCGATCCGTTGTCCGCGTTAACGATTGTCCCTGCAAACGATAGCCCATGCGATTACTTTGCGGACTGAGCTGCCATGGCGAACGCCAGAACGCTTCTTGCGAGGCGCGATCGAATTCACGGTATTCCGGCCCCGGCAGCGCACGGATGCGATTCCCCCACAGTAACTGCTTCACGCCCTGCGGCCCGCTAAACTGTCGCGATGGTTTACCCGTCGCCAGCCGATCGCCATCTTTTAGCAGCCGCCCTTCCAGCCCACCGATACCGGACTTCAGATCGGTACTACACGATCCCATCACCTCCGGCACAGCAATACCGCCCGCTACCGCCAGATAGCTACGCATCCCGTGAAGCGGTCGATGCAGCGTAAGACGCTGACCCGCTTTTACCGGCAATCGCCAGCCGGTCCAGACCGGTTGATCATCCAACTGCGCCTCGCAGCCTGCGCCGGTAAGAGCGAACCAGGTCTCATTTTCAAATTCGACAACCAGTTGACCGAGAGTGATTTCCAGCGCCGGGGCATTCGCATCGTTCCCGACCAGGAGATTAGCGGTCTGAAAGGCGGGTTTATCCAGCGCACCGCAGTGACTCAGCCCCGACTGACGAAAGCCGTGACGCCCGCTATCCTGCACGGAGGTGTAAATCCCCGCGCGAATAATATTCAGCATATTCCCTCCTTTTGCGGCACAAAGCGTACGCTATCGCCAGGGCGTAGCAGAACCGGAGGCTCCCGCATCGGATCGAATAACTTCAACGGCGTGAGGCCGATCAGCTGCCAGCCGCCCGGCGTGGATAATGGATAAATACCCGTCTGCGCGCCGCCGATGCCGACAGAACCGGCCGGAACCTGCAGGCGCGGCTCCGCGCGTCTGGGCATATGGAGCGGTTCTGGTAAATTCCCAAGATAGGGAAAGCCAGGCTGAAAGCCTAAAAACCAGACGACATATTCAACGGAGGCATGTAGCTCCACGACCTGCTTTTCACTCAAACCGCTGTGCCGTGCCACCGCCGCCAGATCCGGCCCGCCTGCGCCGCCATAGATCACCGGGATCTCAACCGAACGCGAGTCCGGCTCCAGCGCCTCGCTCTCTTCCCACCAGCGCTGCAGACGCTCAATCGCATCCAGCGCCAGGGTTTGCGGTTCCCGCAAGATCACGGTGATATTGTTCATCCCGGGAATGGCTTCCACCACGTTCGGCATATCGACCAGACGCTGCGTCAGACGCCAGATGCGTTTCTGGCTCGCCAGCGTAATCGGCGGTTCAAGTTCCAGGACGACCGCCGTTTCGCCTAACAGATAACAACGCGCTCGCTGCACTTTATTACCTCTCAGTTATGCCGGGTTAGGGATATCAATAAACGTCACATCCAACGCCGTGTTTTCGTTCAACCATTCGCTCAGGGCGCGAATACCGCCGCGTTCAGTGGCATGGTGCCCGGCGGCATAAAAATGCAGCCCCTGTTCGCGCGCGGAATGAATGGTCTGTTCGGAAACCTCGCCGGTAATAAAAGCATCCACGCCGAAGCGGGCGGCGCTATCAATAAAACTTTGCCCGCCGCCGGTACACCAGGCGACACGCTGCACATTCTCTGGCCCGGTATCGCCGCACCATAGCGGTTTACGCCCCAGACGCGCTTCAATCCATGAGGCCAGTTCCAGCCCCGGCACCGGCATTGAGAGCTCTCCCCACGGCACCAGCGGCTCAATTTCTCCTTTCACGGTAATGCCCAATAGCGCCGCCAACTGCGCATTGTTGCCCAGCTCAGGGTGCGCATCCAGCGGCAGATGCCAACCGTAAAGGTTAATATCATTTGCCAGTAACGTTTTTAAGCGACGGCGTTTCATGCCGCGAATAACCGGAGACTCGCCTTTCCAGAAGTAACCATGATGAACAATGACCGCATCGGCCTGCAAACGCACCGCCTCATCGAGCAGCGCCTGACTTGCGGTCACGCCGGTAACGATTTTCTGTACCGTCTCTTTTCCTTCGACCTGTAAACCATTCGGCGCATAATCGCTTATTGCCGCACTGTTCAGCTTGTCGTTAATCAGTTGTTCCAGCTCGGTGTTTTTCATCATCGCTCCCTTTAACCCACGTTCTACTTTCCCGTTACGGGTTCAGTCTCCGTTAACATAGCCTCCCGTTAGCCGTTCGTCGATAAACATTTGTTTGACACATCAAGAAACAATCACCCCCGGGTTTGGCGCAAATTACTTAGCAAAACACGATCGGTTTCATGTATATTTATGCAATCAGAACGCATATTGCAGAAAAAATCAGTTCTGTATCATGTTGGTAACTTTAAGGAAACACGGCGATACGGCAGGCTTAATAAGCCCACAAAGAAAGGCATTATCTGAGAATGCCGCGTTCTTGCCGCAGCGTCTCTATCCCGGAAATACGATGAATAAACAAGCATCTCAACCCCGCGCTATTTACTACGTTGTCGCCCTGCAAATTTGGGAGTACTTCAGCTTTTATGGTATGCGCGCCCTACTGATTCTTTATCTCACCAATCAGCTAAAATACGACGATAACCACGCCTATGAGTTATTCAGCGCTTATTGTTCGCTGGTCTACGTAACGCCGATTCTTGGCGGCTATCTGGCGGATAAGGTGCTTGGCAACCGAATGGCAGTCATGCTGGGCGCATTTTTAATGGCTATAGGTCATTTAGTGCTGGGCGCCAGTGAGATCGCGCCGACATTCCTTTATCTGTCGCTGGCGATCATTGTCTGCGGCTACGGCCTGTTTAAATCGAATATTAGCTGCCTGCTGGGCGAACTGTACCAGCCGGAAGATCCGCGCCGCGACGGCGGGTTCTCGCTGCTTTACGCAGCGGGCAATATTGGTTCGATCGTGGCGCCTATCGCCTGCGGCTATGTGCAAGAGGAGTACAGTTGGGCGATGGGCTTTGCGCTCGCCGCCATTGGTATGCTGGCGGGGTTAGTGATCTTCCTGTGTGGAAATCGTCATTTCACCCACACCACCGGCGTGAATAAAGCCGTGTTGTGCGCCAGAAACTACCTGCTGCCGAACTGGGGCTGGCTGTTAATTCTGCTGGTAGCGGCGCCGTTGCTGATTACCGTTCTGTTCTGGAAAGAATGGTCTGTCTATGCCTTAATCGTGGCGACCGCGATCGGCCTGGTCGTGCTGGCAAAAATTTATCGTCAGGCGCAAACGGCCAAACAGCGCAAAGAACTGGGGTTGATTGTCACCCTGACCCTGTTCAGTATGCTGTTCTGGGCGTTTGCCCAGCAGGGCGGTAGCTCTATCAGCCTGTATATCGACCGCTTTGTGAACCGCGATATTCTGGGCTATTCCGTTCCTACCGCCATGTTCCAGTCGGTGAACGCCTTTGCCGTGATGCTGTGTGGGGTCGTCCTGGCCTGGCTGGTTAAAGAGAGCGTAAGCGGTAATCGCACCGTGCGTATCTGGGGCAAATTCGCGCTGGGTCTCGGTCTGATGAGCGCCGGATTCTGTATTCTGACCCTGAGCGCACGCTGGTCCGCCGCTTACGGACACTCTTCAATGCCGCTAATGGTGCTGGGACTGGCGGTGATGGGCTTTGCCGAGCTGTTTATCGACCCGGTCGCCATGTCGCAAATTACGCGCATTGATATCCCCGGCGTCACCGGCGTATTAACCGGAATTTATATGCTGCTGTCCGGCGCGATAGCTAACTATCTGGCAGGCGTCATCGCTGACCAGACCTCGCAAAGCGCCTTCGACGCCAGCGGCGCGGTTAATTACGCCATCAACGCCTATGTGGATGTTTTTGAACAGATCACCTGGGGCGCGTTAGCCTGCGTAGGGGTTGTCCTGCTGATTTGGCTGTATCAGTCCTTCAAATTCAAAAGCCGCGCGCTGGCCGTCGAATCCTGATAGCAGAATGCCCGGTAGTTTGCGCTATCGGGCCTGTATCACGCCCCTTTTCTCGCCGCTTCATAGGCGGAAAGCGTTGCGATTCTCGCCTGTTTGTGTTCAACAATAGGCCGAGGATAATCAAGCACGACTCCCGCTTTTTCTGCCCACCGCCACGGCTCGTGAATCGCTTTTCCAGGGATATGGCGTAATGCCGGTAGCCACTGGCGGATAAATTCGCCGTCGCGATCGAACCTCTCTCCCTGAGTCGTGGGATTAAAAATACGAAAATAAGGCGCGGCGTCAGTACCGGTTGAAGCGGCCCACTGCCAGCCGCCATTATTGGCGGCAAGATCGCCGTCAATAAGCTGCGACATGAAGTAGCGCTCCCCTAACCGCCAGTCAATCAGCAGATCTTTTATCAGAAAGCTGGCGGTAATCATGCGTAAACGGTTATGCATCCAGCCCGTCGCGTTAAGCTGGCGCATCGCCGCATCGACAATGGGATAACCGGTTTCGCCTTTCTGCCATGCCTGAAAATAGTGCGGGTTCTCCTGCCACGCGACGCGTTTTGTCCAGCGGATAAACGGCTGGTGTTTGCATAATGCCGGATACCAGGTCATTAAATGACGGTAAAATTCCCGCCAGATGAGTTCATTCAACCAGACGCTTCCCGGTCCGCCGTCCAGCGCCTGCGGCTGCTCCGCCAGTAATCGGTGCAGGCACTGTCGCGGCGACAGGCCACCCGTCGCCAGGCTGGCGGAAAGCCGACTGGTGCCGTCGACCGCAGGGAAATCCCGCCGTGACTCATACCCGTCTGCGCCCTGCGCGCAAAACTGACGTAGCTGCGCGATGACCGCGTTTTCTTCCACCGGGAAAAACGCGGCGTCAAACGCCTGTTGCGGGTAGTTAAGCGAGACTGGCGTTAAGGGTGTAGAAAGCGCGCCGCTCACCCGGATCTTCGGGGCCGGAACGCATGGCGGAATATCCTCTTTTAGCCGTTTCAACCAGGCGTTTTTAAACGGCGTAAAAACTTTATACATTTCATGATTGCCGGTCATCACCGCGCCGGGCGCCAGAATCACGCTATCGTCAAAGCCTTCGCAGATGACAGAGGGCAGCGTTTTTTCCACCGCCGCATCACGCTGACGCTCGTTAAACTCATACTGATAGTTATAAAACAGATGGCTGACGTCATGCTGTCGGCAAACGTTTTTGACCGTTTCAATACTGGCGTTAAAATCCGCCACTTCATGAAACAGCAGCGGAATGCCTTTCTCTGCAAGGGCCGCCTGTAGCGCATTGAGCTGCGCGCTGATGAATGCCGCCTGCCGCGGCGCCATATCATGGGCCTGCCACTGCGCGGGGGTGGAAATATAAAGCGCCAGCACCCGCGCGGATGCATCGCGGCAGGCGGCGGCCAGCGCAAGGTTATCCTGTAAACGCAGATCGCGCCTGAACCAGACTAAATGGGTGGGCATACAACTCCTGAAAGATGAAACGTCACGGCGAATAGCGTTAAACAGTGTAGACCCTGGCGCATAAAAAAACCGCCAGCGTGGCGGCTGACGGTTTTTCAGGCTGGTCGCGATTAATAAAAGTCGCAGGTGGCTTTTTCAGCCTGCGCCATCCATACCGGTTTATCACTGGTTTTCGACCAGACACGGTGCAGATAACTATAAAAACGCGCGCGGTCTTTCCAGAAGAGCATCACCGGCAGCGCCAGCACGCCTGCGATCACCGCGAAAGCACGACGGGCAAAAATGACATGCGCCGGATAGTCTTTATAGTGTTCCATACGTTTCCCCCCTTTATACCGACGCTACCCGCCCCGGTATAGATTGAATCGGTGAATAGCACCGAAAAATTGAACCTCGTTACCTGATTAAAATAGTACCGCTTTCGGTGTAATTTTACTACTCATCCGACCACTTATTTTCACGCTTTTCCAGCAGATTTACATTCAAAGCGTAAATTAGTTACAAAAAAGTTAAATTAATACTAACCATTAGTTAAATAATGGTCTTTGCCATTTTTATACTTTTTTTACACTCCGCCCGCCAATTTTTGCGAAATCTTTGCAGCCAAAAAATTACCTTTCTCAGGAGTAAAACAATACCACTGGAGGTGCTCTGTGAGTGCAGGCGTGATAACCGGCATCGTGCTGGTTTTCTTACTTTTAGGTTATCTGGTCTATGCCCTGATTAATGCGGAGGCGTTCTGATGGCCGCGCAAGGATTTTTACTGATCGCCAGTTTTTTACTGATTTTATTAGTACTGGCGAAACCATTGGGTTCGGGCCTGGCAAGGCTCATCGCCGCCGTTCCGTTGCCGGGCGTGGCTGGCGTTGAGCGTATCCTCTGGCGGACTCTTGGCATTACCGACCACGAAATGAACTGGCGTCAGTATTTACTGTCGCTACTGACGCTCAATCTGCTGGGACTGGGCATCCTGTTTTGCCTGCTATTCTGGCAGGAGTGGCTGCCCTTAAATCCGCAGCGGCTACCGGGGCTGTCCTGGGATCTGGCGCTGAATACCGCCGTCAGCTTCGTCACCAATACCAACTGGCAAGCCTACAGCGGCGAAAGCACGCTGAGCTACTTTAGCCAGATGGCGGGGCTGACGGTGCAAAATTTCCTGTCGGCGGCGACCGGGATTGCGGTGGTTTTTGCGCTTATCCGCGCCTTTACGCGCCAGAATGTGCACACGCTGGGTAATGCCTGGCAGGATCTGGTACGCATTACGCTATGGATATTATTTCCTGTCGCGTTAATTATCGCGCTGTTTTTTATCCAACAAGGCGTACCGCAAAACCTGTCGGCTTATCAGCCCATCACCACTCTTGAAGGCGCTAAACAACTCTTGCCGATGGGTCCGGTTGCTTCGCAGGAGGCGATCAAAATGCTTGGCACCAACGGCGGCGGTTTCTTTAACGCCAACTCTTCGCATCCGTTCGAAAACCCCACCGCGCTCACTAATCTGGTGCAGATGCTGGCGATATTTTTGATTCCAGCCGCGCTCTGTTTCGCCTTTGGCGAAGCGGCGGGCGATCGCCGTCAGGGACGCGCGCTACTGTGGGCAATGTCATTCATTTTTGTGGTCTGCGTAGCGGTAGTGATGTGGGCGGAAGTTCAGGGAAATCCACATCTGTTGGCGGCAGGCGCGGACAGTAGCGTCAACATGGAGGGTAAAGAAACACGCTTTGGCGTGCTGGCCAGCAGCCTGTTTGCCGTCGTCACGACCGCGGCGTCCTGCGGGGCGGTAAATGCCATGCACGACTCGTTTACCGCTCTGGGCGGTATGGTGCCGATGTGGCTGATGCAAATTGGCGAAGTGGTCTTTGGCGGCGTCGGTTCAGGCCTGTACGGCATGTTGCTGTTTGTCCTGCTGGCGGTGTTTATCGCGGGGCTGATGATCGGTCGCACGCCGGAGTATCTGGGGAAAAAAATCGACGTGCGCGAAATGAAAATGACCGCGCTGGCGATTCTGGTCACGCCGATGTTGGTCTTGTTGGGTTCGGCGCTGGCGATGATGACGGATGCCGGACGCAGCGCAATGCTGAACCCTGGCCCGCACGGTTTTAGCGAAGTGCTATATGCCGTCTCCTCTGCCGCCAACAACAACGGTAGCGCCTTTGCGGGTCTGAGCGCTAACTCGCCTTTCTGGAACTGTTTGCTGGCGTTCTGCATGTTCGTCGGACGTTTCGGCGTGATTATTCCTGTCATGGCCATCGCCGGATCGCTGGTCAGTAAAAAAGTACAGCCGGCCAGTCAGGGAACGCTGGCGACCCACGGCGCGCTATTTATTGGACTGCTCATCGGCACGGTACTGCTGGTCGGCGCGCTGACGTTTATTCCTGCCCTGGCGCTTGGCCCGGTAGCGGAACATTTCTCTTTACCTTGAGCGATGTGGAGTACATTGATATGAGTCGCAAGCAACTGGCGCTGTTTGAACCTGTTTTACTCGTACAGGCGCTAACGGATGCCGTAAAAAAATTAAGCCCACGCGCCCAGTGGCGTAACCCAGTGATGTTTGTGGTCTGGGCCGGCAGCGTGCTAACCACTCTGTTAACGCTCGCTATGGTAACAGGACAAATAGCGGGAAGCGCCTTGTTTACAGGGGTGATCAGCCTGTGGTTATGGTTCACCGTACTGTTCGCCAATTTTGCCGAAGCGCTGGCGGAAGGCCGCAGCAAAGCCCAGGCAAACAGTCTGAAAGGGGTGAAAAAGACCGCGTTCGCTCGCCGCCTGCGCGCCCCGCGCCATGATGCGCAGGCCGATAACGTGCCCGCCGCTGAACTGCGAAAAGGCGACATTGTCCTGGTCAAAGCGGGCGATATTATTCCCTGCGACGGCGAGGTGATCGAAGGCGGCGCGTCGGTGGATGAAAGTGCGATTACCGGCGAATCCGCCCCGGTGATCCGCGAGTCCGGCGGCGATTTCGCCTCTGTCACCGGCGGCACGCGAATTCTTTCCGACTGGCTGGTGATTGCCTGTAGCGTCAATCCTGGCGAAACCTTTCTTGACCGGATGATCGCGATGGTGGAAGGCGCGCAGCGGCGGAAAACGCCTAACGAGATTGCCCTGACGATTTTGCTCATCGCCCTGACCATTGTCTTTTTACTGGCGACCGCCACCCTGTGGCCCTTCTCCGCCTGGGGCGGTAATGCGGTCAGCGTCACCGTGTTGGTGGCGTTGCTGGTGTGCCTGATCCCCACCACCATCGGCGGGCTACTCTCCGCCATTGGCGTAGCCGGAATGAGCCGAATGTTGGGCGCGAACGTCATCGCCACCAGCGGCCGCGCCGTAGAAGCCGCGGGCGATGTCGACGTGTTACTGCTGGATAAAACCGGCACTATCACGCTCGGCAACCGCCAGGCGTCCGATTTTATACCCGCCCGAGGGGTGGACGAACGCACGCTGGCTGACGCCGCGCAGCTCGCTTCGCTGGCCGACGAAACGCCGGAAGGTCGCAGCATTGTGATCCTCGCCAAACAGCGCTTTAACCTGCGTGAACGCGATGTGCAGTCGCTTCATGCCACCTTTGTTCCGTTTACCGCACAAAGCCGCATGAGCGGGATTAATATCGATAACCGGATGATCCGTAAAGGCTCGGTGGACGCGATTCGGCGTCATGTCGAGAGCAATGGCGGCCATTTTCCCGCCGATGTCGAGCAAAACGTCGAGAACGTGGCGCGTCTGGGCGCGACGCCGCTGGTGGTCGTGGAAGGCGCGCGCGTACTGGGTGTTATCGCCCTCAAGGATATCGTTAAAGGCGGCATTAAAGAACGTTTCGCCCAGCTACGAAAGATGGGCATTAAAACGGTGATGATCACTGGCGATAACCGCCTGACGGCGGCAGCGATTGCCGCCGAAGCCGGTGTGGACGATTTTCTTGCCGAAGCCACGCCGGAAGCCAAGCTGGCGCTGATCCGTCAATATCAGGCGGAAGGACGGCTGGTCGCCATGACCGGCGACGGCACTAACGATGCCCCGGCGCTGGCGCAGGCTGACGTCGCGGTGGCGATGAACTCCGGCACCCAGGCGGCAAAAGAAGCCGGTAATATGGTGGATCTGGACTCTAACCCGACCAAGTTGATTGAAGTGGTGCATATCGGTAAGCAGATGCTGATGACGCGCGGCTCGCTCACCACTTTCAGTATCGCGAATGATGTAGCGAAATATTTCGCCATTATTCCCGCCGCGTTTGCCGCTACCTATCCGCAGCTAAACGCGCTCAACGTGATGGGGCTGCATTCGCCGAACTCCGCCATTCTGAGCGCGGTGATCTTTAACGCCCTGATTATCATTTTTCTGATCCCGCTGGCATTAAAAGGCGTGAGTTATAAGCCGCTTTCCGCATCGGCCATGCTGCGCCGTAATTTATGGATCTATGGTCTGGGTGGTCTGGTGGTGCCGTTTATTGGCATCAAAGTGATTGATGTGCTGCTGACCCTGCTGGGTCTGGCATGAGGTGTATGATGATCGGTTTACGTCCTGCTTTTTCGACAATGTTATTTCTGCTGTTATTGACCGGCGGCGTGTATCCGCTTCTGACCACGGCGCTGGGGCAGTGGTGGTTTCCCTGGCAGGCTAATGGCTCGCTGATTCATAAAGACAATGTGATACGCGGCTCAGCGCTTATCGGACAATCGTTTACCGCCGCGGGCTATTTTCATGGCCGGCCCTCCGCCACCGCCGATACGCCTTATAATCCACTGGCGTCGGGCGGAAGCAACCTGGCCGCCAGCAATCCCGAACTGGATGCGCAAATACAGGCCCGCGTCGCCGCGCTACGCGCCGCTAACCCCCAGGCGAGTTCCGCGGTTCCGGTTGAGCTGACGACGGCCTCGGCAAGCGGGCTGGATAATAATCTGACGCCCGGCGCCGCGGCATGGCAAATCCCCCGCGTGGCGGCGGCTCGCCAGCTTCCCGTTGAACAGGTCGCGCAACTGGTTGCAGAATATACGCACAGGCCGCTGGCGCGCTTTCTTGGGCAACCGGTGGTGAATATTGTTGAGCTTAATCTGGCGCTGGATGCGCTACAGGGACACAGAGCGAAATGAACGACGAACCCTTGCGTCCTGATCCGGATCGCTTGTTGGAACAAACGCCCCCGCCCGACCGGGGGAAGTTGAAAATTTTCTTCGGCGCCTGCGCAGGCGTCGGAAAAACCTGGGCGATGCTGGCGCAAGCGCAGCGGCTGCGAGCGCAGGGGCTGGATGTGGTGATCGGCGTGGTAGAAACGCATGGCCGTAAAGAGACCGCCGCGCTACTTGACGGGCTGACCATTCTGCCGCCAAAACGTCACTCGCACCGGGGGCGGCAAATCCGCGAATTTGACCTGGATGCCGCCCTCGCCCGGCGTCCGGCGCTGATTTTAATGGATGAGCTGGCGCACAGTAACGCGCCTGGCTCACGCCATCCTAAGCGCTGGCAGGATATTGAAGAGCTGCTGGAAGCGGGAATCGACGTTTTCACCACCGTGAACGTACAACATCTGGAAAGTCTGAATGATGTGGTGAGCGGCGTCACGGGGATTCAGGTGCGCGAAACCGTCCCCGATCCCTTTTTTGATGCCGCTAATGAAGTCGTACTGGTCGATCTGCCGCCCGACGATCTGCGCCAACGGCTCAACGAAGGTAAAGTGTATATCGCCGGCCAGGCGGAACGCGCTATTGAACATTTTTTCCGCAAGGGCAATCTGATCGCCCTCCGCGAGCTGGCGCTACGCCGGACAGCCGATCGCGTGGACGATCAGATGCGCGCCTGGCGCGCGCATCCGGGCGAAGAAAAAGTATGGCATACCCGCGATGCGATTTTACTGTGTATCGGGCATAACACCGGCAGCGAAAAACTGGTGCGTACCGCGGCGCGTCTGGCTTCCCGGCTCGGCAGCGTCTGGCACGCCGTCTATGTCGAAACGCCAACGTTACACCGCTTACCGGAAAAACAACGGCGGGCCATTTTAAGCGCGCTGCGCCTGGCGCAGGAGCTTGGCGCGGAAACCGCCACCCTGTCCGATCCCGCCGAAGAGAAAGCGGTCGTGCGCTATGCCCGCGAACATAATCTGGGGAAAATCGTCATGGGCCGCCCGGCGTCGCGACGTTGGTGGCGACGTGACGCTTTCGCCGACCGTCTTGCCAGGCGCGCGCCGGATCTCGATCAGGTGATCGTCGCGCTGGAAGAACCGCCTGCCCGCGCGTTGGCGCAAACGCCTGATAACCGACCTTTTAAAGAGAAATGGCGTGGGCAGATTCAGGGCTGTCTGGTCGCCGTGGCGCTTTGCGCCATCACCACGCTTATCGCTATGCAGTGGCTTGTCACCTTCGACGCCGCCAATCTGGTGATGCTCTATTTGCTGGGCGTAGTGGTGATTGCGCTGCTTTACGGACGCTGGCCGTCGGTGGTGGCGACGGTGATTAACGTGGCGAGTTTCGATCTCTTTTTTATCGCGCCACGCGGTACGCTCGCCGTTTCGGACGTGCAGTATTTGCTGACCTTTGCCGTGATGCTGACGGTTGGTCTGGTGATTGGCAATCTTACTGCCGGGGTGCGCTATCAGGCGCGCGTCGCCCGTTATCGGGAACAGCGTACCCGCCATTTATATGAAATGTCTAAAGCGCTGGCCGTCGGGCGTAGCGAACATGATATCGCCGCGACCAGCGAGCGGTTTATCGCCTCGACGTTTCAGGCGCGCAGCCAAATTTTATTACCTGATGCTAACGGTAAGTTGCTGCCTCTCACCCACCAGCAAGGCATGACGCCGTGGGACGACGCAATTGCGCGCTGGAGTTTTGATAAAGGCCAGCCTGCCGGCGCAGGCACTGATACCCTCCCTGGCGTACCTTATCAAATCCTGCCGCTGAAAAGCGCCGATAAAACGTACGGTCTGGCTATCGTCGAACCGGGTAATTTGCGTCAGTTAATGGTGCCGGAGCAGCAACGCCTGCTGGAAACATTCACTCTGCTTGTCGCCAACGCGCTGGAACGACTGACGCTGACCGCCAGCGAAGAACAGGCGCGTCTCGCCAGCGAGCGCGAAAGTATTCGCAACGCTCTGCTGGCGGCGCTGTCGCATGATTTACGCACGCCGCTGACGGTATTGTTCGGCCAGGCGGAAATTTTGACGCTGGATTTAGCCAGCGCAGGATCGCCCCACGCGCGTCAGGCCAGTGAAATCCGCCAGCATATTCTCAACACCACCCGGCTGGTGAATAATTTGCTGGATATGGCGCGTATTCAGTCCGGCGGGTTTAATCTTAAAAAAGAGTGGCTGACGCTGGAAGAGGTCGTCGGTAGCGCGTTACAGATGTTAGAGCCGGGTTTATTGCATCCGATTACATTGTCGCTGCCGCAACAGTTAACGCTTATCCATGTCGATGGCCCCTTATTTGAGCGTGTCCTGATCAACTTGCTGGAAAACGCCGTTAAGTACGCCGGGCCGCAGGCCAGTATCGGCATTGATGCTGCGGTTAAGGACGATCGTTTACAACTGGATGTCTGGGATAACGGGCCGGGTATTCCTGCGGGGCAAGAACAGAAGATTTTCGATAAGTTCGCCCGCGGCAACAAAGAGTCCGCCGTCCCCGGCGTGGGGCTGGGGCTGGCGATTTGCCATGCTATCGTAGAGGTACACGGCGGCACGCTTACCGCCTATAATCGACCGCAGGGCGGCGCCTGTTTCCGTGTGACGCTGCCGCAAGGAAAGCCACCTGAACTTGATGATTTTCATGAGGATATGTGACAAACGTTCTGATTGTTGAAGATGAACAGGCCATCCGCCGCTTTCTGCGCGCCGCGCTGGAAGGCGACGGCCTGCGCGTGTATGAAGCTGAAACATTACAACGTGGTTTACTGGAAGCCGCCACGCGAAAGCCCGATCTGATTATTCTCGATCTCGGCCTGCCGGATGGCGACGGAATCGATTTTATTCGTGACCTGCGTCAGTGGAGCGCAATACCGGTGATTGTCCTTTCCGCCCGCAGCGAAGAAAGCGATAAGATTGCCGCGCTTGACGCCGGAGCTGATGATTACCTGAGCAAGCCATTCGGCATTGGCGAGCTGCAGGCGCGTTTGCGCGTCGCGCTGCGACGGCACGCCGCCAGCCCTTGCGCCGATCCGATCGTCCGCTTTTCCGGCGTGACGGTCGATCTCGCCGCACGGTTGATCCACCGTGGCGACGAAGAAATCCATCTGACACCGATTGAGTTCCGCCTGCTGGCGGTATTACTCAATAATGCCGGCAAGGTATTAACCCAACGGCAGTTATTAAACCAGGTCTGGGGCCCTAACGCCGTGGAGCATAGCCACTATTTGCGCATCTATATGGGACATTTACGCCAGAAACTGGAACAAGATCCCACCCGCCCACGCCATTTTATTACCGAAACCGGAATTGGCTATCGCTTTATGCCGTGAATAGCTATTCATTATTTTTAAATAACTTCTAATTTTTATGTCATTTATTTTCGGCGTCGCGAATAATTATTTTCGCGGCGATATTATATTTTATGGAGAATATAAAAAACATATAATTAACATTTAAGAAACAATCCGTTATTTCACAGCACGATATGCATAATCGCCGACTAATTATTTTTCAAATGATCGTTTTTTGTTGATCTGGTTCACAGATTGCTGGCGCTTCCTGGATAAAATATCCATGCTTTCAATAAATCAATGAAAGGACCTCAAAATGGAAAATAATAATCGTTTTATGCCCCATATAAGGCGGACAACGCATATTATGATGTTTGCCCACCGTAATAGTTTCGACTTTCATTTCTTTAATGCCCGGTAGTTTTTCTGCTACGGGTACTTCAGCATACAGGTCTTTCCGACCCTTATGTCATTCAGGTCTATTGCCTAAATAACTCGAATTGTTAAAAGCGACAGTACGGTAATTCCTTTACGCCCAGCCAGCTAACTATGTGGTTTGACAGAAGAAATTCCGACTCAGCGCAATTTTAGTTATCGCGGTTTCTGCCTGTATATCGTAGTACTCAACTCCTTAAATCCTGAATTTCCTGCAACCGGACGGGTTGGGATTTATTACATCTAAAATAAAGCTAATTTACTGATTTTTTTATCAGCGGGATAGCTTTGATTTTTTCCGGAAGAATCAGTTTCTCATGCGAGAAATTGAGGGCCTGCTATTACCTGAAATAAAGAGATGAAAAATGTCAGAATTAAAAATTGCCGTTAGCCGTCATTGCCCGGATTGTTTTTCTACACACCGTAATATTGTAAATGTTGATGAGAGTCGTTTCATCGACGTGGCTGCCATCGTGTTATCCATCGACGACATTGAACACGGAAAACTCGATGAAATCGACGCAACGGGTTACGGTATTCCCGTGTTTGTCGCGACTCATGACGAAGGGCGCGTACCGCCTGAGTATTTGCCGCGTATCTCTGGTGTATTCGAATATAATGAATCCCGTACTGCCTTCTATGGTCGCCAGTTGGAAACCGCGGCAAGCCACTACGAAACGCAGTTACGTCCGCCGTTTTTCCGCGCGCTGGTGGATTATGTCAACCAGGGCAACAGCGCATTTGACTGCCCGGGGCATCAGGGCGGTGAATTCTTCCGCCGTCATCCTGCCGGTAATCAGTTCGTGGAATACTTTGGCGAAACGCTCTTCCGCTCCGACCTATGCAACGCGGACGTGGCGATGGGCGATCTGCTGATTCACGAAGGCGCGCCTTGCATTGCGCAGCAACATGCAGCGAAAGTCTTTAACGCCGATAAGACCTACTTTGTGCTGAACGGGACCTCCTCCTCTAACAAAGTCGTACTCAACGCGCTGTTAACGCCGGGCGATCTGGTTCTGTTTGACCGTAACAACCACAAATCTAACCACCACGGCGCATTATTACAGGCGGGCGCAACGCCAGTTTATCTGGAAACCGCGCGTAACCCGTATGGTTTTATCGGCGGGATCGACGCTCACTGCTTCGAAGAAGATTACCTGCGCGAGCTGATTAGCGAAGTCGCGCCGCAGCGCGCCCGCGAAGCACGTCCATTCCGTCTGGCCGTCATCCAGTTAGGCACCTACGACGGTACCATTTATAACGCCCGTCAGGTCGTCGATAAAATTGGTCATCTGTGCGACTACATCCTGTTTGACTCCGCCTGGGTCGGCTATGAACAATTTATTCCGATGATGGCCGATTGTTCGCCGCTGCTGCTGGAACTGAACGAAAACGATCCGGGTATTCTGGTGACGCAGTCCGTTCATAAACAACAAGCCGGTTTCTCCCAGACCTCGCAGATCCATAAAAAAGATAGCCATATCAAAGGGCAATCGCGCTACGTTCCGCATAAGCGCATGAACAACGCCTTTATGATGCACGCCTCCACCAGCCCGTTCTATCCGCTGTTCGCCGCGCTGGACGTTAACGCCAAAATGCACGAAGGCGTCAGCGGTCGCAATATGTGGATGGATTGCGTGGTTAACGGCATCGATGCCCGTAAATTGATCCTCGAAAACTGTCACCACATCCGTCCGTTCGTACCGGAACTGATTGATGGTAAGCCGTGGCAGTCATACCCGACGTCAGAGATCGCCAGCGATCTGCGCTTCTTCCACTTCGTTCCGGGAGAACACTGGCATGCGTTTGAAGGCTATGCCGAACATCAGTACTTTGTCGACCCTTGCAAACTGCTGCTCACCACACCGGGCATTAATGCAGCGAGCGGCGAATATGAAGACTTTGGCGTTCCTGCCACGATCCTCGCCAACTTCCTGCGCGAGAACGGCGTTGTGCCGGAAAAATGCGACCTCAACTCCATTCTGTTCCTGCTGACGCCGGCAGAAGACATGGCGAAGTTACAACAGCTTGTCGCCCTGCTGGCTCGTTTCGAAAAACTGCTGGAAGCTGATGCGCCGTTAGCGGAAGTATTACCGTCCATTTACAAACAGCATGAAGCGCGTTATGCCGGCTACACCCTGCGTCAGCTTTGCCAGGAGATGCACGATCTCTATGCGCGGCACAACGTGAAACAGCTGCAAAAAGAGATGTTCCGTAAATCGCATTTCCCGAAAGTCAGTATGAATCCGCAAGAGGCCAACTATGCCTATCTGCGCGGCGAGGTTGAACTGGTTCGCCTGCCGGAAGCGGAAGGTCGTATCGCGGCTGAAGGCGCTCTGCCTTACCCGCCGGGAGTGCTGTGTGTAGTTCCGGGTGAAATCTGGGGCGGTTCTGTCCTGCGTTACTTCAGCGCCCTGGAAGAAGGGATCAACCTGCTGCCGGGCTTTGCGCCTGAACTGCAGGGCGTTTATATCGAAGAACACGACGGCCGTAAGCAGGTCTGGTGCTACGTCATTAAACCTCGTGACGCGCAGCGCTCCCTGCTGAAGGAGGAAAAATTATGAGTAAACCTAAATCCAATAAAATGGGTGTCGTGCAGCTCACAATTCTGACTATGGTCAACATGATGGGCTCCGGGATCATCATGCTACCGACCAAACTGTCTGAAGTCGGCACGATATCCATTATCTCCTGGCTGGTCACCGCCGTCGGCTCGATGGCTCTGGCCTGGGCGTTTGCGAAATGCGGTATGTTTAGCCGTAAATCCGGCGGCATGGGCGGTTACGCCGAATATGCCTTCGGTAAATCCGGCAACTTTATGGCGAACTATACCTACGGCGTCTCGCTGCTGATCGCCAACGTGGCTATCGCCATCTCCGCTGTCGGCTATGGCACCGAGCTGTTCGGCGCCGCGCTGACGCCGCTCCAGATCGGTCTGGCGACTATCGCCGTATTGTGGGTTTGTACCATCGCAAACTTTGGCGGCGCGCGTATTACCGGACAGATCAGTAGCGTTACCGTTTGGGGCGTCATCATTCCGGTTGTCGGCCTGTGCATCATTGGCTGGTTCTGGTTTAGCCCCAGCATGTACGTAGCGTCATGGAACCCGCACCATGTTCCGTTCTTTAGCGCGGTCGGTTCTTCCATCGCCATGACGTTGTGGGCATTTCTTGGACTGGAATCCGCCTGCGCCAACGCAGACGTGGTCGAGAATCCGGAAAAGAACGTCCCCATCGCGGTACTGGGCGGTACGCTGGGCGCAGCGGTCATCTATATCGTTTCGACTAACGTGATTGCCGGGATTGTGCCGAACATGGATCTGGCGAACTCCACGGCGCCGTTTGGTCTGGCGTTTGCACAGATGTTCACGCCTGCGGTAGGTAAAGTGATCATGGCGCTGATGGTAATGTCCTGCTGCGGCTCGCTGCTGGGCTGGCAGTTCACTATCGCTCAGGTCTTTAAATCCTCCGCTGACGAAGGCTATTTCCCGAAAGTCTTCTCTCGTGTAACGAAAGTCGACGCGCCGGTTCAGGGGATGTTGATTATTGTGATTATTCAGACTGGCCTGTCGCTGATGACCATTAGCCCGTCGCTGAATAGTCAGTTTAACGTCCTGGTTAACCTGGCGGTGGTGACGAACATTATTCCGTATATTCTGTCGATGGCCGCGCTGGTTATCATTCAGAAAATGGCGAATGTGCCGTCATCAAAAGCGAAAGTCGCTAACTTCGTGGCCTTCGTTGGCGCCATGTATAGCTTCTACGCGCTATATTCCTCCGGTGAAGAAGCCATGCTGTACGGCTCAATTGTGACCTTCCTCGGCTGGACGTTATACGGCCTGGTCT
Organism: Salmonella sp. A29-2; assembly: GCF_020150755.1. Classification (NCBI taxonomy): domain Bacteria; kingdom Pseudomonadati; phylum Pseudomonadota; class Gammaproteobacteria; order Enterobacterales; family Enterobacteriaceae; genus Salmonella; species Salmonella sp. A29-2. The sequence continues at coordinate 3,163,922 of NZ_CP083731.1, forward strand.
CACCGCGTTTTGAATTGAAAAATAAACACGGCTGATGGCACGCCCGGGCTGCGATAACGGTAGTCCGGGCATTTTCACTCTTTGAATAAGATAATAGAAATGAGTAATCCAGAACGGGAAGTCACTGATATAGCAGAAATACTGGCTATTCTCAGTAAACACGAAGTGTGTCGGATAGGGTTTAACGACAATCTCTGCCCATATGTTGTCCCCGTAAATTTTGGCTACGAGTATCAGAACGGACGCTGGATATTTTATTTTCACGGCGCACGCACCGGGAAAAAGATGCGTCTGTTACGTAAGAACCCGGCAGTATGCATTGAAATGGACGGCGACCATGCATTACTACGTGCCGATGACCCCTGTGATTATAGCTACGCCTACACCAGCGTTTTCGCCACCGGACTGGCATCGATATTGCAAACGCGCGAGGAGATGCGCTACGGCCTGGACGTCATTATGCGTCAGACCGATCCGGGAAAAACCTTCAGTTATCGGGAAGATATGATGAAAGCGGTTTGCGTGGTGCGTATTGAATGCGACGCCCTCACCTGCCGCCGACATCTGGCGACTCAGAGCGAATAAGTCAGATATCACAAGCGCCTTATCCGGCCTGGAGGCGGTTTACAGGCCTGATAAGCGCAGCGCCGTTAATACAAAAAAGGAGCCGTAAGGCTCCTTTTTCTTCCATATCGCCCATCAGGCGTTTTTCAATACTTCGCTAACGATTTCAACGGCTTCTTTCTCAATCTGCTTGCGATGCTCTTCCCCCAGGAAGCTTTCGCAATAGATCTTGTAAGCGTCTTCCGTACCGGATGGACGCGCGGCGAACCAGCCGTTGTCGGTCATTACCTTCAGGCCGCCAATCGATGCGCCATTACCCGGCGCTGCGGTAAGACGCGCGGTGATCGGGTCGCCTGCCAGCGTGCTGGCGCTGACCATTTCCGGAGACAGTTTAGACAATGCCGCTTTCTGGGCGGAGGTCGCGCTCGCCTGCAGACGGTTATAGCTCGGCGCGCCAAAACGCGCTGCCAGTTCATTGTAATGCTCTTGCGGGTTTTTCCCGGTAACGGCGGTGATTTCCGCCGCCAGCAGGCACATGATGATACCGTCTTTATCGGTAGACCACGGCGTACCGTCGAAACGCAGGAACGAAGCGCCCGCGCTCTCTTCCCCGCCGAAACCAAAGCTGCCGTCGAACAAACCGTCAACAAACCATTTGAAGCCAACCGGCACTTCTACCAGCTTGCGTCCCAAATCATTCACCACGCGGTCAATCATCGCGGAAGAGACCAGCGTTTTACCGACAGCCACGTCTTTGCCCCACAGCGGACGATGCTGGAACAGATAGTTAATGGCGACCGCCAGATAATGGTTCGGGTTCATCAGCCCTGCAGGCGTCACGATGCCATGACGGTCGTAGTCCGGGTCGTTGGCGAAGGCCAGGTCAAACTTGTCACGCAGCGCCAGCAAACCCGCCATCGCACATTCGGAGGAGCAATCCATACGGATCGCGCCATCTTTATCAAGGTGCATAAAGCGGAAGGTTTGATCAACCTGATCGTTAACTAACGTCAGGTTAAGTTTGTAATGCTCAGCGATACGTTTCCAGTATTCAATACCGGAGCCGCCCAGCGGATCAACGCCCAGCGTCAGACCGGCTTTCTGAATCGCCGCCATATCAACGATATCCGCCAGCCCTTCGACAAATGGCTGCACCAGATCTACCGCTTTAACGTGGCCCGAGGCCATTGCCGCATCCAGAGAGATGCGCTTAACGCCTTGCAGGCCGCCCGCCAGCAGCGCATTGGCGCGATCTTCTACCACTTTAGTGACGTTGGTATCCGCCGGGCCGCCATTGGGCGGATTATATTTAATACCGCCATCTTCCGGCGGGTTGTGCGACGGCGTAATGACAATACCATCAGCCAGCGGGCCGCCTTTTTTGTTATGGACCAGGATAGCATTTGACACCGCAGGCGTTGGCGTGAAGCCATTATTTTCCTGCACGATAACGTCTACGCCGTTTGCCGCCAGCACTTCCAGCACGGAAATGAAGGCCGGTTCCGAGAGCGCATGGGTGTCTTTCCCTACATAGCAGGGGCCGGTAATGCCATTTTTCGCCCGCTCTTCAGCAATCGCCTGGGCGATCGCCAGAATATGCGGTTCGTTGAAACTGTGACGACCTGCGCTGCCGCGATGGCCGGAAGTGCCAAATTTCACGGCATGTTCTGCATTCCCTGCCTCCGGTTTCAGTACATAATACTGCGCCGTCAGTTGGGCGACGTTAATCAAATCACTCTGTTGCGCGGGTTGTCCTGCGCGGTTGTGGATTGCCATTGCCTGGTCCTTCTAATGCAAGGATTAAATTGTTCCGCAAACCTTTTCAATCAATTCCGCCGGGAATTGCATTGACTGCATGATGTGTTCGATCATGCTGCATTTACGGCCGGTGTTGGTGTTGGTGATCACCCAGTACGGCGTGCCGGGAACGTGCTTAGGTTTAGTTTGATTCCCATTTTTCAGCAGCGTTTGTTCATCCGCCGCAAAATAGACGCGCGTGCGGCCATGCAACGACTCCGTCGCCTCCGCAAACGCGTGGTGATCCAGTGAATAGAGTGTAGTCAGAATCAGCATAAAGCGGTTGACCGCTTTTTTCTGCTCGGCATATTCGTCAGACAACAGCAGCTCACGCATCGCGCGAACTTTGTCTTTTACCGGGTTGACCGGTTTCGCTTCGGCAACGGGTTGCGCCGCAGGCGTCCCCTTCACCGCTGAAGCCGTTGGCTGTGTCGTGGCGGAAAACTTCAACATACGCCGTAAAATGTCGGATGCGCTCTCGCCGATATGCTTGGTGTGGCTGGCAATATAGCTATAGAGTTCATCATCAACTTCAATCGTTTTCATCTTAATCCAGTGCGATGTCTTTGCTGAATACAAGTCATTGGGATTATAGGAACAAATCCCAACAGCGGATAGCGTTAAGCCCGGCTGACAAAAAAACTCGGAGTAAACCTTAGAGGTTGCAGCCCAGTGGCAGAATGGTCAACATAATACCCTAACCCGACAGAGCGAAAAAAAGAACTTTGCCATGAAATTAAACATCCGAGCGCAATCTGCACAAAACCTGCACAATAATTCCCCCATCGTTCTCGTTCATGGTCTGTTTGGCAGCCTGGACAACCTCGGCGTACTGGCGCGCGATCTGGTGACCGATCACGACATTATTCAGGTCGATATGCGCAATCATGGTTTATCGCCGCGCGATCCGGTCATGGATTATCCGGCAATGGCCCAGGATCTTCTGGATACGCTTGACGCGCAGCAGATTGAAAAAGCGACGTTTATTGGTCATTCCATGGGCGGAAAAGCGGTAATGGCGCTGACGGCGCTGGCGCCCGATCGCATCGATCGTCTGGTCGCGATTGATATCGCCCCCGTGGATTATCACGTTCGCCGCCACGATCGCATTTTCGCGGCCATTAACGCCGTCAGCGAATCCGACGCGACATCCCGCCAACAGGCGGCAGGGATTATGCGCCAGCACCTCAACGAAGAAGGCGTGATCCAGTTTCTGTTAAAATCCTGGGCTGAAGGCGAATGGCGTTTTAATGTTCCGGTATTATGGGAGCAGTATCCGCATATCGTCGGCTGGGAAACCATTCCGCCCTGGGAACATCCGGCGCTGTTTATTCCAGGCGGTAACTCGCCGTACGTGACCGAAGCGTACCGCGACGCGCTGCTGGCGCAATTCCCTTTGGCGCGCGCGCATGTGATCGCCGGCGCGGGCCACTGGGTACATGCCGAAAAACCAGAGGCGGTTCTGCGCGCCATCCGCCGTTATCTGCACGATAAACGCTAACTGATTAAAAACTCATCGCCTGTGCGCGATTACGCGCGCGGGCGTTGGCGTCGCTTCCTCGCTGATGTATGATGGCGCGCTATCCATCCGGGCATAAGCCTGGCTGATTGTTTCCCCCGAAGTCACCAAAATCATGGCCAAAGAACAAACGGACCGTACGACATTAGATTTGTTCGCGCACGAGCGTCGCCCGGGACGACCTAAAACGAATCCGCTTTCGCGCGATGAACAGTTACGCATCAACAAGCGCAACCAGTTAAAACGCGACAAAGTTCGTGGCCTCAAGCGTGTCGAATTAAAACTCAACGCACAAGCGGTTGACGCGCTGAATGAGCTGGCCGAAGCGCGCAACATTAGCCGCAGCGAGCTCATTGAAGAAATATTAATGAAGCAGCTTATGGCGCTGCGCGGCCAGGGTTTAGTCTGAAAATAAGTTTTGTTTCATATTTCGTGTAGCAGAGCGTGCAGTCCCGCGTGATTGCTGTTTCCGCATATCTGCCTGTTCTGCTATGATTGCCCTTATCCGTGGGCAATTCGCCACCACCATTTCAATAAGTTTCAAGAGGTTATTTTACTCATGGCAATCACTGGCATCTTTTTCGGCAGCGACACCGGTAATACCGAAAATATCGCAAAAATGATTCAAAAACAGCTTGGTAAAGACGTTGCCGATGTGCATGACATTGCAAAAAGCAGTAAAGAAGACCTGGAAGGGTACGACATTCTGCTGCTGGGCATCCCAACCTGGTACTATGGCGAAGCGCAATGTGACTGGGATGACTTCTTCCCGACTCTCGAAGAGATTGACTTTAACGGTAAGCTGGTGGCGCTGTTTGGCTGTGGCGATCAGGAAGACTACGCGGAATACTTCTGTGATGCGCTGGGCACGATTCGCGACATTATTGAGCCGCGCGGCGCCACAATTGTGGGTCACTGGCCAACCGCAGGCTATCATTTTGAAGCCTCTAAAGGTCTGGCTGACGACGATCATTTTGTCGGTCTGGCGATTGACGAAGACCGTCAGCCTGAACTGACCGCCGAGCGTGTTGAAAAATGGGTTAAGCAAGTTTCGGCTGAATTGCACCTCGACGACATCCTCAACGCCTAATCTTATGCGGCGCAGCGTTATATCTGCGCCGCATCAATAGACAAGACCAATCAAAATAATTGCTACAAATTTGTAACTTTCGCACCCATCCCTGTACAATGTCCGGGTGTAATCAGGTGGCGCCAGAATTTGCAGGCAAAACCACAGTTTTATTAATATCTGCGAGAGACTTGCGGTTTTCATTTCGGCATGGCAGTCCTATAATGATACGCATTATCTTGAGTGCAATTTCTGTCACTTCTCTAATGAAGTGAATCGTTTAGCAACAGGACAGATTCCGCATGACTGACAACAATACCGCATTAAAGAAGGCTGGCCTGAAAGTAACGCTTCCTCGTTTAAAAATTCTGGAAGTTCTTCAGGAACCAGATAACCATCACGTCAGTGCGGAAGATTTATACAAACGCCTGATCGACATGGGTGAAGAAATCGGTCTGGCAACCGTATACCGTGTGCTGAACCAGTTTGACGATGCCGGTATCGTGACCCGCCATAATTTTGAAGGCGGTAAATCCGTTTTTGAACTGACGCAACAGCATCATCACGACCATCTTATCTGCCTTGATTGCGGAAAAGTGATTGAATTTAGTGATGACTCTATTGAAGCGCGCCAGCGTGAAATTGCGGCGAAACACGGTATTCGTTTAACTAATCACAGCCTCTATCTTTACGGCCACTGCGCTGAAGGCGACTGCCGCGAAGACGAGCACGCGCACGATGACGCGACTAAATAAGTGTAAATCTTTCGAAGAGCCAACCGCCCGGTTGGCTTTTTTATATCCTCCCCTTTCCTGCCGCTTGATGTTGATTTAATGTAAAAAACGCTATCGCATCTCAGGAGAGCAGGAATGGAGCTTCGCCAGTTACGCTATTTCGTGCGTATTATTGAAACCGGCAGTATGGGCAGCGCCGCACAGGATCTTGATATTGGCGTTTCAGCATTAAGTCAACAGATGTCCCGTCTGGAAAACGAGCTCGCCATCCGTCTGCTGCAGCGCACCTCGCGCGGCGTAACGCCAACCAACGCCGGGCTGGCCTTTTATTCACAGGCGCAACTCGCCCTGCGTCATGCCGACGACGCGATTCTCGCCGCCAGAGAAGCGCGCCTTTCCGGTCATGTGAGCGTAGGAATGGCCCCCAGTACCGCCTCCATACTGGGTATACCGTTTATCCATGCCATGCAGGAAAACTATGCCGATGTCCGACTGCATGTGGTGGAAAGCTTGTCCGGTAATCTGGAAAGAATGATCAATACCCGCCAGATTGATTTAGCCGTTGTCTTTCAAAAAGATAAAATCCTGCGCTGGAGCGCCAGACCGATCCTTGAAGAACAGCTTTTTCTGATTGGCTCCCATGCCCTGCTGGCGGAGCTTCCTGATAACCCGATCACACCTGAACAACTGGCAGGCATTCCGCTCATTATGCCAAGCCAGGGACATGGGCTGCGCGGCAGGCTGGACGCTGTCTGCCAGGAACATGCGCTTAACGTTGAAATCGTCGCGGAAATTGACGGCCTGGCGTTGTTGATGCGCGCCGTGCGCGACGGTCTTGGCGCCACGTTACAGCCCGGCGCGGCAATTTCTCATCTGGATAACGACGCGCTACGCGTGATCGGCGTCCATAATCCGGTACTCAGCCGCCCCAATTTTTTAGTCAGCCTGTCGGATGATGAACTGACGCCCGCCGGCCTTGCCGCCAGAGTAGTCCTTACCAAAGTTATGCGTCAGTTAGTCGACGCCGGTGAATGGCCAGGCGCAACCCTTTACGCTTACTAAACCCCTGTTTAGCGCTACCTGATAGCGCGCCGCTTATTTATCCGTATACATTTCAATTACAAATTTAACAAATAGTTAAATGGTACGGGAGTATAAGATGGTTGATGTACTGGTGATAGGCGGAGGCAATGCCGCATTATGCGCCGCCCTGACCGCACGGGAAGCGGGCGCATCGGTTCTGCTGCTGGAGGCTGCCCCGCGGGAATGGCGCGGCGGAAATTCTCAGCACACACGAAACCTGCGCTGTATGCATGATGCGCCGCAGGATGTGCTGGTAGAAAGCTATCCTGAAGAGGAATTCTGGCAGGATCTGTGGCGAGTCACCGACGGCAACACCAACGAGGCGCTGGCGCGGCTGGTCATTCGCACCTCTTCGCAATGCCGCGACTGGATGCGCAAACATGGCGTTAACTTTCAACCGCCGCTATCTGGGGCGCTCCACGTTGCGCGCACCAATGCGTTTTTTATGGGCGGCGGGAAAGCGCTCGTCAATGCCTATTACCGTAGCGCCGAACGGCTGGGCGTACAGATTCGCTATAACACGCCGGTTCACGCGCTTGAACTTCATGACGGCGAATTCGTGGCAGCGCTGGCGGGTAGCGAACGTATTACCGCCAAAGCCTGCGTATTAGCGGCTGGCGGTTTCGAATCAAACCGTGAATGGCTGCGGGAGGCCTGGGGAGAAAACGCCCGCGGCGAATGGCCCGCGGATAATTTTCTGATTCGCGGCACGCGTTTTAACCAGGGCGTATTACTCAAATTTATGATGGATGCCGGCGCGGATATCATTGGCGATCCGTCCCAGTCGCACTGCGTAGCGATTGATGCCAGGGCGCCGCTGTACGACGGCGGTATTTGTACTCGCGTGGATTGCGTATCGCTGGGTATTGTCGTGAATCGCGACGCCGAACGTTTTTATGATGAAGGCGAAGATTTCTGGCCGAAGCGTTACGCCATTTGGGGGCGGCTGGTTGCTCAACAGCCAGGACAGATTGGCTATTCGATTATTGACAGCAAAGCCATCGGCCACTTTATGCCGCCGGTTTTTCCTGGCGCGCAGGCCAATACGCTGGCTGAGCTGGCCTGCCAGTTGGGGCTGGACGCGGAAAAATTTACCCATACCGTCACGCAGTATAACCAGGCCTGCCAACCCGGTCATTTTGATCATACCTTGCTTGATGACTGCGCCACCAAAAACCTGACGCCGGCGAAAACCCACTGGGCGCGCCCGCTTGATGCGCCGCCCTACTACGGTTATGCGCTGCGACCCGGCATCACGTTTACCTACCTGGGTCTGAAAGTCAATGAACGTGCCGCGGTGCATTTTGCCGGTCATCCAAGCCGCAACCTGTTTGTTGCTGGCGAGATGATGGCAGGAAATGTTCTGGGCAAGGGGTATACCGCAGGCGTAGGCATGTCTATCGGCACAACCTTTGGCCGCATTGCGGGAATAGAAGCCGCCCGCGCGGCGCACAAGGAGGCGCAGCATGAAACAGCTTGAAAAATTAATCATTGAGGCCACCGTGCTTACCGAACCGGAAGCCGAGGTCGAACGCGTCATGCAAGTGTGTAACGCATGTCGCTACTGCGAAGGTTTTTGCGCGGTATTTCCGGCGATGACCCAGCGGCTCGAATTCGGTAAAGCCGATATTCATTATCTGGCGAATTTATGTCATAACTGCGGCGCCTGCCTGCACGCGTGCCAGTACGCGCCGCCCCATGAATTTGCCATTAACGTGCCGAAAGCGATGGCGCAAGCCCGCCTGGAGACGTATCAACAGTATGCCCAGCCCGCCGCTTTTGGCGCGTTATACCGCCGGGCGGGGATCACCGTCGCGCTGGCGCTGATAGTCGGTCTGACGCTCTTTTTATTACTGGCGATGGCGCTGAAAGGGTCGCTGATTCATCCGCCGCTGGCCGGTGACTTCTATCAAATTTTTCCGCATAGCCTGCTGGCATGGATGTTTGGCTCAGTTTTTGTGCTGGCAATCGGTTTGCTTATGGCGGGCGTAATCCGCTTCTGGCGTGAGATCTCGCCGGGCGTACCGCGTTCGGCGGAGATTGCCGAAGCGTCGCACAATGCGTTAACGCTGAAATATCTCGACGGCGGTCACGGCAAAGGCTGTAACGAAGCGGACGATGCGTTCACGCTGCTGCGCCGTCGCTGTCATCACTTTACCTTCTACGGTTTTATGCTCTGTTTTGCCGCCACGGTCGTGGCGACGGGCTATCACTACGTCGCCGGTTGGGAAGCGCCCTACCCGTTCTTTAGCCTGCCGGTCATGCTCGGCACGCTGGGCGGTATCGGTCTGCTTATCGGCCCGGCCGGGCTACTGTGGCTCAATCTGCGGCGGTCGCCGTTACATGGCGATGCGCGCCAGAAACCCATGGATCGCGGCTTTATTCTGCTGCTGTTCTTAACCAGCCTTACCGGGCTGGCGCTGCTGGCAGGCAGAGACACCAGCGGAATGGGCATACTGCTGGCGCTCCATTTAGGCGTGGTGATGGCGCTCTTTCTTACCCTTCCCTACGGAAAATTCGCCCACGGATTTTTCCGCTGCGCGGCCTTACTCAAATGGGCTGTTGAGAAGCGACGCGGAAAACATGCGGGGGATACAGGCAACTGACCCGCAACATCTTACCCATAAAACAATAAAGACAGTGGAGAGCAAACCCTATGGCACAACACACACCTGCAACATCGCGCGCCGGCACGTTCGGCGCAATACTGCGCGTGACAAGCGGCAATTTTCTTGAACAGTTTGATTTTTTCTTGTTCGGATTTTACGCCACCTATATCGCCAGAACGTTTTTTCCGGCGGAAAGCGAATTTGCCTCATTAATGTTGACCTTTGCCGTCTTTGGCTCCGGTTTTTTAATGCGCCCCGTCGGCGCGATTGTGCTTGGCGCCTATATTGACAGAATCGGACGTCGTAAAGGGCTGATGGTGACGCTGGCGATTATGGGCTGCGGTACGTTGCTCATCGCCCTCGTCCCCGGCTACCAAACGATCGGCCTGGCAGCGCCTGCGTTGGTGCTGTTGGGCCGGTTATTACAAGGATTTTCTGCGGGCGTTGAGTTAGGCGGCGTCTCGGTCTATCTGTCCGAAATCGCAACGCCAGGCAATAAAGGGTTTTATACCAGCTGGCAATCTGCCAGTCAGCAGGTCGCGATCGTTGTCGCCGCGTTGATTGGTTATAGCCTGAATATCACGCTGGGACACGACGCGATATCGGAGTGGGGCTGGCGAATTCCGTTCTTTATCGGCTGTATGATCATTCCGCTGATTTTTGTTTTACGTCGTTCATTACAAGAAACAGAAGCGTTTTTACAACGCAAGCATCGCCCCGACACCAGGGAAATTTTTGCAACTATCGCCAAAAACTGGCGCATTATTACGGCCGGAACGCTGCTGGTAGCGATGACCACCACAACGTTTTATTTTATCACCGTTTATACGCCGACCTATGGCAGAACCGTGCTTAATCTCAGCGCGCGGGACAGTTTGATCGTCACCATGTTGGTGGGGGTGTCCAATTTTATCTGGTTACCCATTGGCGGCGCGATTTCCGACCGGATTGGCCGTCGCGCCGTATTAATGGGCATTACGTTGCTGGCGCTGATCACCACCTGGCCCGTCATGCAGTGGCTGACCGCCGCGCCCGACTTTACCCGCATGACGCTGGTACTGCTGTGGTTCTCTTTCTTTTTTGGCATGTATAACGGCGCAATGGTCGCGGCGTTAACCGAAGTGATGCCAGTCTATGTGCGTACCGTTGGTTTCTCGCTGGCCTTTAGCCTGGCGACGGCAATTTTTGGCGGCCTGACGCCAGCCATCTCTACCGCGCTGGTAAAGTTAACCGGCGATAAAAGCTCGCCCGGCTGGTGGCTGATGTGCGCGGCGTTATGTGGACTTGCCGCGACGGCGATGCTATTTGTACGTCTGAGTCGCGGCTATATCGCGGCAGAAAATAAAGCCTGAAAAAACCACGGGCGGAAAACATTCGCCCGTGGGTGGCAAGGCAGGGTTTTATTGCACGTTATTATGACTGCGAATTTCCTGCCAGACCTTATCGCAGTCAGCCTTGACCGCCTGATCGTTACCCGTGCGCGTCGCCTGAATGCACTGCTGATAGTCCAGTACCCGCACGCTTTCTTCGTTAGCAAATTGCTGATGTTTGCGGTCTTTTTTAAGGACATTCAGTACGCTTTGGCAGGCCTCTATCTTCTCAGGCGAGCCCTGTGCGGTATTGATACAGGCGCTGTACGCCTCTTTCAGCTGGCTATCTTCTTCCGGCGCGGGTGATGACGCGCAGGCCGTCAAACCGGCGGTCATGCTGGCGATGAGTAAAATTTTTTTCATAGGTCGTTCCTCAACAACGCGGCAGACCGGCAGCCTGCCGCATCTGACATCAGAAAATAGTGAATGGCGCAATAACGATAAATTTCACGTCACGCTCATCCTGGAAGATGTTGCCGTAACCACCGCCCCAGCTTGGAATATTGGAGTGGTTGTCATATTCGGTGAAGTGCAGTTTGAACATGGTGCCTTTGGCACGCCCCTCCTGCAGGGTATAGACCGCATCCAGACTGTATGAGGACTCTTCGATAGTGCGGTTTTTGTCGTAGTAAGCATCCGGGTTACTTTGCCAGGTTGCCGGTTTAGCATCCCAGGCGTAAACGTAAGACGCGCCCACAGCCCAGCCCGGCAGATTCCAGTTTTTCAGGTCATACATCGCGCCGAAGAAAACCGCCTTTTCACCGTTAGCGTTAAAGTCGGAGCGGTTATCCCACCAGATATCCAGACGACCGTTTGAAGAGGCGTAGGTTGGCGTCATACGTTGCAGAAAATAGCCCTGCTGACCGTCCGCTTTCACCCAGGTGCCCTCCAGACGCAGGTCAACCACTTCCGCGACTTTGTAGCCGAAGGTCAACGCCTGCAGCCAGGCCGTACCGTCGTAAATATCATTCACGCTGCGATCGTCTACTTTGTCGCGCGCGCCGTAGAACTGGTAACTGGTGGTGAACGGATTGCCGCCTAAATCAAATTTATAGCTGGCCTTCGCGAAATATTGATCGACATAGCCTTCGGACTGACCAAACGCCGCTTCCAGCACCAGATCATTTTTGAAGTCGTACTTCGCGCCGATGGAGTGGAGGTAGTCCACATTGGTTTTTTTATCCGCCTGATAAAACTTATCCATTTCGGTATGCCACGGCGCTTTATATTCGTTAGTCCACATGTAGGAAAAACTTAACGCGCCCGCATCGCCATAGTCAAAACTGGCGCCGGCTTCCGCCCCCTGATAAGTACCCGGCATAAAACTCCAGTGCGGCGCTAACAGTGTCTGACCGGTAGGCTGAATATAACCGGCGCGCGCCCAGACCGGGCCATATTTAAATTTCGCGGCGGCTTTATAAAGACTGATACCGCTCTTATCGCCGGAATAGTCTTCGTCGTAGCCTTTATTCTTTTTCGAGAAAGCAATTTCGTTTGGATGACCGCTGTCGCCGTTTTCTGCCATTTCAATCGCGGTAAACGCCGCGATATCCAGACCGAACATATCCGCAGCGTAACCAGACTGAAAATCCAGGTTAGCGTTCCAGGTCGCATGAGAAAGGTTAGTTTTATATTTGTCGCCGTCGGTCACATCTTTGCGATCGCGTTCACGCTGCCAATAATAGATGCCGCCCGTTAACGTGGAGTCGTCGAAAAAGCCGGAGGCTTGCGCCTGCGGAACAACGATCCACCCCGACATTGCTGTGATACCGGCGATAGCCAGAGCCAGCGTACTACGTTTGCCACTAAACGTACGCATAAGTTAATCCTCTTTGACGTATAAATTGCTGCCGACAAAAGCGAACAGCGAAAAAATAAAAATAAAAAGTAGCGCTGAGAAACCTCATTTACTACGTTAAATAGACTATTTTTCGCGATGCGAATTATCAATCTCTTTCTGTAACCAGTATGTAATAATATGAGCAACCGCACATATTTAATTGCTTTCTGTTACATTCGACTGCTGGTGGGGGAAGCAGACCGCCAGAAAGAAAATTGACTTGTTTTCCATAGGCATGAAAATAATTGTCTCCTGTTGACCTGACGCTTATAACATTTAGATTAATAATCATTTATCAGATCAATAATTTTCAGAAAATAATTAATTCGCCTCGCAAAAAAGAGAATCGACTTAGAGCCTATCCCACCAGGCGTTATTGGCGCAGCCAGTTTGGACACGGACAGCGCGCAAAAACCGGAGCGTACACGTAGTACGTGAGGTTTGACTCGCTACGCTCGCCCTTCGGGCCGCTGCTAGCGGCGTTCAAAACGCTAACGCGTTTTGGCGAGCACTGCCCAGGTCCAAAATGGCAAGTAAAATAGCCCTAATGGGATAGGCTCTTGGAAATGCAGAGAAAAAACGCCGCAAAACGCGGCGTTGACAAGGTATTTTTACAGCATTCGCCTGTTGGCGCAGTGCTTACTCGCCCGCTTTCGCCCAGGTATCACGCAGGCCCACGGTGCGGTTAAAGACCAGCTTATCGGCCGTTGCATAGCGGCTGTCGAGGCAGAAGTAGCCTTCACGTTCAAACTGGAAAGCTTTTCCTGCTACCGCCGCTTTCAGCGACGGCTCACCATACCCCTGCTTAATCACTAATGATTCGGGGTTGATAACGGACAGGAAGTCCTCCGCGGCGCCCGGGTTCGGCACGCTAAACAGACGGTCGTAGAGACGAATTTCAATCGGCAACGCATGTGCTGCGCTAACCCAGTGGATTACGCCTTTCACTTTACGCCCGTCAGCCGGATCTTTACTCAGCGTATCGGCATCATAGGTACAGAAGATGGTGGTGATATTCCCTTCGGCATCCTTCTCTACGCGCTCCGCTTTAATGACGTAGGCATTACGCAGACGCACTTCTTTGCCCATCACCAGACGCTTGTACTGCTTGTTCGCTTCTTCGCGGAAATCTGCGCGATCGATCCAGATCTCACCGCTAAACGGCACTTCACGGCTGCCCATCTCCGGTTTATTCGGATGGTTAGGCATGGTAACCATTTCGCTCTCACCCTGCGGGTAGTTTTCGATAACCAGTTTTACCGGATCGATTACCGCCATCGCGCGCGGCGCGTTTTCGTTCAGATCTTCGCGAATGCAGGATTCCAGCGACGCCATCTCAATGGTGTTGTCCTGCTTGGTGACGCCGATGCGTTTGCAGAACTCACGAATAGAAGCTGCGGTATAGCCGCGACGGCGCAGACCGGAAATAGTCGGCATACGCGGATCGTCCCAACCTTCGACGTGTTTGTCGGTCACCAGCAGGTTCAGCTTACGCTTGGACATCACGGTGTATTCCAGATTCAGCCGCGAGAATTCGTACTGGCGCGGGTGAACCGGAATGGTGATGTTGTCCAGCACCCAGTCGTACAGACGACGGTTATCCTGGAACTCCAGCGTACACAGAGAATGAGTAATGCCTTCCAGCGCATCGCTGATGCAGTGAGTAAAGTCGTACATCGGATAGATGCACCACTTCGTGCCGGTCTGATGATGCTCGGCGAATTTAATGCGATACAGCACCGGATCGCGCATCACGATAAACGGCGACGCCATGTCGATTTTGGCGCGCAGACAGGCTTTACCCTCTTCAAAACCGCCGGTACGCATTTTTTCAAATAGCGCGAGGTTTTCTTCCACGCTGCGATCGCGGAACGGGCTGTTTTTACCCGGCGCGGTCAGCGTACCGCGGTATTCGCGGATCTGCTCCGGCGTCAGCTCATCAACGTAGGCCAGGCCTTTATTGATCAGCTCGACCGCATAGGCGTGCAGTTGGTCAAAGTAATCGGAGGAGTAGCGAATATCGCCAGACCAGTGAAAGCCTAACCACTCGACGTCGTTTTTGATCGAATCAACGTACTCGATATCTTCTTTTACCGGGTTGGTATCATCGAAACGCAGGTTGCACTGGCCCTGATAATCTTGCGCGATGCCAAAGTTCAGGCAGATAGATTTCGCGTGGCCGATGTGCAGATAGCCATTCGGCTCCGGCGGAAAACGGGTATGGACAGTGGTATGTTTACCACTCGCCAGATCTTCATCAATAATCTGACGAATAAAGTTAGTCGGGCGGGCTTCAGCCTCACTCATCGTGGATTCCTCAAAGCGTAAACAACGTATAACGGCATATGATCTTATAAGCCGGACAGACTGACAACCTTTAGTTACTTAAAAAGTGGCTTTGCAGAAAATATTGGGGCTAATTGCGGTAAAAAAAAGCGGCGAAGGTTCCCCTCTGCCGCTTATGTTTTCTGTGATATCGCCGGATGGCGTCTTACGCCTTATCCGGCCAGGAAGCGATTATTTGCTCTTAATCTCGTACAGTGGCGTTTGACCCGCTACCACGTGACCATCCGCTTTGATGACCAGAGCGCTGAAGTCATCGCTGTTGCTGCAAACAACCGGGCTTATCATGGAGCGCGCGTTGGCATTCAGGAAGTCCAGATCCAGTTCCAGAACTGGCTGACCCGCCGTGACTTCCGCACCCTCTTCTACCAGACGCTTGAAGCCCTGACCGTTCAGCGCGACGGTATCGATACCCATATGGACAACGATCTCCGCGCCTTTTTCGGTTTCCAGACAGAACGCGTGGTTAGTGTTGAAGATTTTCACAATAGTACCCGCCGCCGGAGAAACCACGGTTTTATCGGTGGGTTTCACCGCTACGCCGTCGCCGACCGCTTTGCTGGCAAACGCTTCATCCGGTACCTGATCCAGCGCCACTACCTCACCGGTAATCGGAGAGACCAGTTCAGCGATAGTCACCGCATTCGGCACCGCCTGGGGTTTGGCCGCCGGAGCAGGTGTTGCAACGTGAGCCGCATCAGCAGACGCTGCCGCGACCGGTCCCCGCGCCACCACTTTCTTCATTTCATCGCCAATCGATTCCGCTTTCGCGCCGACAATAACCTGAATGGTCTGTTTGTTCAGTTTCACCACGCCGGAAGCGCCGAGGCGTTTGCAGGCCGCATCGTTGACGCGAGCAGAGTCGTTCACGGTCAGGCGCAGACGGGTAATACATGCATCGATCGCTTTCAGGTTGTCCGTACCGCCAACCGCAGCAATATAGCTGGTCGCCAGTTGCGTTAACCCTTCTTCGGTGTTGCTGTTGGCTTCTTCCGTTACCATCTCATCAACTTTATCTTCGCGGCCCGGCGTTTTCAGGTTAAACATACGAATAACCGCGCTGAACAGCAGGAAGTAGATGATAAAGAATACAACGCCCATCACCAGCAACATCCAGACGTTATTGCTGGCCGCTGGCAGGTTATACATCAGAACATAGTCGATCGCGCCTGCCGAGAAAGAGAAGCCCGCATGGATACCCAGCAACGTCGCGACGAACAGGCTGATACCGGTCAAAATGGCGTGCAGGAGGTACAGCAGCGGCGCCAGGAACATAAACAGGAATTCCAGCGGCTCGGTTACGCCGGTCAGAAACGCGGTGATCGCGACAGACAGCAGCATACCGCCCACCATCGGACGACGTTCTTTCGGCGCGGCGAAATACATCGCCAGAGCGGCGCCCGGCAGACCAAACATCATGATCGGGAAGAAGCCGGACATAAACATCCCCGCCGTGCCGTCGCCAGCATAGAAGCGGTTGATGTCGCCGTGGAATACAGTGCCTGCGGCATTGGTGAATTCGCCAATCTGGAACCAGGCGATGGTGTTCAGTACCTGATGCAGACCGGTTGGGATCAGCAGACGGTTGATGAAGCCAAAGATACCGGAACCCAGCGCGCCTGCGGAAACGATCCATTCACCGCCCGCATGGATGCCATGCTGTACCGGCGGCCAGACGTAACCGAAAATAGCGGCCAGCACCAGACAGAAAAAGCCCGTTGCGATCGGCACAAAACGTTTTCCACCGAAGAAACTGAGAAAATCAGGCAGTTTGATACCAGACCAGCGATTATAAACCGCGCCGCCGACCAGACCGGTAATAATCCCCGCCAGCACGCCCATGTTGATTTCCGGGTTAATCGTCACCATCGCTTTGGTCATGACGAAGTAACCCACGGCTCCCGCCAGCGCTGCCGCGCCTGCGCTATCTTTAGACCAACTGGAGGCCACGCCGATAGCGAAAACCAGCGCCAGGTTATCGAAAATAGACCCGCCCGCTTGCGCGATAAACGGCATATTCAGCAAATCTGGTTGGCCGAATCGCAGCAACAACGCTGCCACCGGCAACACGGCGATAGGGAGCTGCAACGCCCTACCCAGCCGCTGGAAAAAACCTAAAATATTCATCTTATTCCCCCTACGAGACGCCGATATGGCTTCTTTGAAGCCGTTTTTTATTGTGCTGCAAACGTTAAAAACGTGATGTTCTGTAATCGAACGGTGAGATCATCTTCTGCAGAGTGTGTGGAAAATTAATTCGCCTCGCAAATTAAACGGGTGTTTTTTGTGATTATAATCACTAAATATCGTAATTACCCCCACCATCCACTGGCTAACACGGAAAACTTATTTTATGATTCAAAAAATCAGGACGGATTGAACACGAACCCTGGATATCCAGGTTACGCTTAATACGATCCGCCAAATTTTGACATTGATTATTGAGGTGAAGAATGAGACTGATCCCCCTGAGTACCGCAGAACAGGTTGGCAAATGGGCCGCTCGCCATATCGTTAACCGTATTAATGCGTTCAAACCGACCGCCGATCGTCCGTTTGTCCTTGGACTGCCTACCGGCGGCACGCCGCTAACGGCGTACAAAGCGCTGGTTGAGATGCACAAAGCGGGCGAGGTCAGCTTTAAGCATGTGGTCACCTTTAATATGGACGAATATGTTGGCCTGCCGAAAGAGCACCCGGAAAGCTACCACAGCTTTATGCATCGTAACTTTTTCGATCACGTTGATATTCCAGCAGAAAACATCAATCTTCTCAACGGTAACGCACCGGATATCGATGCAGAATGCCGTCAATATGAAGAAAAAATTCGTTCTTACGGTAAAATCCATCTGTTTATGGGCGGCGTCGGCAACGACGGTCACATCGCCTTTAACGAACCGGCTTCTTCCCTGGCTTCCCGTACCCGTATCAAAACGTTAACCCATGATACTCGCGTAGCGAACTCCCGCTTCTTTGACGGCGACGTAAACCAGGTGCCGAAATACGCGCTGACGGTAGGCGTAGGCACGCTGCTGGATGCGGAAGAAGTGATGATTCTGGTGCTGGGCCATCAGAAAGCCCAGGCGCTGCAGGCGGCGGTTGAAGGCAACGTCAACCACATGTGGACCATTAGCTGCCTGCAACTCCATCCGAAAGCGGTTGTGGTATGCGATGAGCCGTCCACAATGGAACTTAAAGTTAAAACATTGAAATATTTCAATGAATTAGAAGCAGAAAATATTAAAGGTCTGTAATGTTGTCTCCGCCCCGCCAGTCAATGCGGGGCGGTAAATTTTTGATATCGGGGGTCGGAATGTATGCTTTAACCCAGGGCCGGATCTTTACCGGTCACGAAATTCTTGATGACCATGCGCTTGTTGTCGCTAATGGCCTGATTGACCGCGTTTGTCCGATGGCCGAACTGCCGCCGGGAATAGAACAACGCTCATTGAATGGGGCCATTCTCTCCCCCGGTTTTATTGATGTGCAGTTAAACGGCTGCGGCGGCGTGCAGTTTAACGATACCGCAGAAGCCGTCAGCGTTGAAACGCTGGAAATTATGCAGAAAGCCAATGAAAAATCGGGCTGTACTAACTTTCTGCCAACGCTTATCACTACCAGCGACGAATTGATGAAACAGGGCATTCGCGTCATGCGCGAATACCTGGAAAAACATCCGCACCAGGCGCTGGGTCTCCACCTGGAAGGCCCCTGGCTTAATCTGGTAAAAAAAGGCACCCATAATCCTGATTTCGTGCGTAAACCAGACGCTGCGCTGGTCGATTTCTTATGCGATAATGCCGACGTCATCACCAAAGTTACACTCGCGCCGGAAATGGTGCCTGCTGACGTAATCGCTAAACTGGCGAATGCGGGCATTGTGGTTTCCGCAGGCCACTCCAACGCGACGTTAAAAGAGGCAAAAGCGGGCTTCCGCGCCGGGATTACCTTTGCGACTCACCTGTTTAACGCGATGCCGTACATTACAGGGCGTGAGCCGGGCCTTGCTGGCGCCGTTCTGGACGAAGCGGATATTTATTGCGGCGTTATCGCCGATGGTCTGCATGTCGACTACGCCAACATTCGCAATGCCAAACGCCTTAAAGGCGACAAACTTTGTCTGGTGACAGACGCCACCGCACCGGCGGGGGCCAATATTGAGCAGTTCATTTTCGCAGGTAAAACAATATACTACCGCAATGGACTGTGTGTGGATGAAAACGGTACGTTGAGCGGTTCGTCCTTAACCATGATTGAAGGCGTACGCAACCTGGTCGCGCATTGCGGCATCGCGCTGGATGAAGTGCTGCGCATGGCAACGCTCTATCCGGCACGCGCTATCGGCGTTGATAAACATCTCGGTAGCATTGCGCCGGGTAAAGTCGCCAACCTGACCGCGTTCACCCACGATTTTAAAATTATCAAGACCATCGTTAATGGTGACGAGGTCGTTGACTTGAGTAAGTGAGAATATGACACCAGGCGGACAAGCTCAGATAGGTAACGTTGATCTCGTAAAACAGCTTAACAGCGCGGCCGTTTACCGCCTGATTGACCAGCATGGTCCTATCTCGCGCATACAAATTGCCGAACAAAGCCAGCTTGCTCCCGCCAGCGTAACGAAAATTACGCGTCAACTCATTGAACGCGGGCTGATCAAAGAAGTCGATCAGCAGGCCTCTACCGGAGGCCGCCGCGCTATCTCTATCGTCACGGAAACCCGTAACTTCCATGCCATTGGCGTTCGCCTGGGCCGTCATGACACCACTTTAACGCTCTACGATCTGAGCAGTAAAGTGGTCGCTGAGGAGCATTATCCGCTGCCGGAGCGCACCCAAGAGACGCTGGAACATGCGCTGCTCAACACCATCGCCGTCTTTATTGATAGCTGTCAGCGTAAAATTCGTGAATTGATCGCTATCTCGGTGATCCTGCCAGGGCTTGTCGATCCGGAAAGCGGCGTGATTCGTTACATGCCGCACATTCAGGTTGAAAACTGGGGACTGGTCGAAGCGCTGGAAAAACGGTTTCACGTTACCTGTTTCGTGGGACACGATATCCGTAGCCTGGCGCTGGCGGAACACTACTTCGGCGCCAGTCAGGATTGCGAGGACTCGATTCTGGTGCGCGTTCATCGTGGTACAGGCGCCGGGATTATCTCCAACGGACGCATCTTCATTGGCCGTAACGGCAACGTCGGCGAAATTGGGCATATTCAGGTGGAGCCGTTGGGCGAGCGCTGCCACTGCGGTAATTTCGGCTGTCTGGAAACCATTGCCGCCAATGCGGCGATTGAACAACGGGTGCTGAATTTGCTTAAACAAGGGTATCAAAGCCGTGTTCCGCTTGACGACTGCACGATTAAAACCATCTGTAAGGCGGCAAACCGGGGCGACAGCCTGGCTTCGGAAGTCATTGAGCATGTTGGTCGCCATTTGGGCAAAACGATCGCCATTGCTATCAACCTGTTTAATCCGCAAAAAATCGTCATTGCCGGCGAGATCATTGAAGCCGATAAAGTCCTGTTGCCCGCTATCGAAAGCTGTATCAATACGCAGGCGTTAAAGGCCTTTCGCAAAAATTTGCCGGTGGTACGCTCCACGCTGGATCACCGTTCTGCTATCGGCGCATTTGCCTTAGTTAAACGCGCCATGCTCAACGGAACATTGCTGCAACGTTTGCTGGAAAGTTGATGCGCTCTTATAGTATCGGATTATTCACAAATTCCCTGGGTAGTTCATGACCATCAAGAATGTAATCTGCGATATCGACGGCGTGCTGATGCACGACAACGTAGCCGTACCCGGTGCGGCGGAATTTCTGACGGGGATTCTGGAAAAAGGTCTGCCGCTGGTGCTGCTGACCAATTACCCGTCGCAAACCGGCCAGGATCTGGCGAACCGTTTTGCTACCGCTGGCGTTAACGTGCCGGACAGCGTGTTTTATACGTCAGCAATGGCGACAGCCGATTTTCTGCGCCGTCAGGAAGGTAAGAAAGCGTATGTCGTGGGCGAAGGCGCGCTCATTCACGAGCTCTATAAAGCGGGGTTTACCATTACCGATGTGAACCCTGATTTTGTCATCGTTGGAGAAACCCGCTCCTACAACTGGGACATGATGCATAAAGCAGCATTTTTCGTCGCCAATGGCGCGCGCTTTATCGCCACCAACCCGGATACCCACGGTCGCGGCTTTTATCCGGCCTGCGGCGCGCTGTGCGCAGGCATTGAAAAAATTTCCGGCCGGAAGCCGTTTTATGTCGGCAAACCCAGCCCGTGGATCATCCGCGCGGCATTAAACAAAATGCAGGCGCACTCGGAAGAGACCGTTATCGTCGGCGACAACCTGCGCACCGACATTCTGGCGGGGTTCCAGGCCGGTCTGGAGACCATTCTGGTGCTTTCTGGCGTATCAACAATCAATGATATTGACAGTATGCCATTCCGCCCAAGCTGGATTTACCCTTCCGTCGCTGAGATCGACGTTATCTAAACCTGTCCCCTGCCTGATGACGCATAGCTTTCAGGCCTACGGTTCGAACAACATTGTAGGTCTGATAAGCGAAACGCCATCAGGAAAAACATAATTCAATTAATCCACGATAAAACTGAAGATCCATCAATAAATCCGCGCAATATGTAATCATTTTTCACTAATCAACAATGACGATTGCATTTTTCATTTTTCAGACCGTAATCCCCTTGCGCCTTCCACGCCTTTGCGGCATTTTTTAGTCAAGCAAACACAAAAAGTACGATGCAACAGATTAACGGAGAAGGCTATGTGTTCTATTTTCGGCGTATTCGATATCAAAACAGATGCAGCGGAACTGCGTAAAAAAGCCCTTGAACTGTCACGCCTGATGCGCCATCGCGGCCCGGACTGGTCCGGCATCTACGCTTGCGATAACGCGATTCTCGCACATGAACGTTTGTCGATTGTTGATGTTAACGCCGGCGCCCAGCCCCTGTATAACGCCAGAAAAACCCACGTGCTGGCGGTGAACGGTGAAATTTATAACCATCAAACGTTACGCGCGGAGTATGGCGATCGTTACGCGTTCCAGACAGGCTCCGACTGCGAAGTTATTCTCGCGCTGTATCAGGAAAAAGGGCCGGATTTCCTTGACGATTTACAGGGGATGTTCGCCTTCGCCCTGTATGACAGCGAAAAAGACGCTTATCTGATTGGTCGTGACCATATCGGTATTATTCCGCTCTACATGGGCTATGACGAATTCGGCAACTTCTACGTAGCGTCAGAAATGAAAGCGCTGACCCCGGTCTGCCGCACCATTAAAGAGTTCCCGGCGGGCAGCTACCTGTGGAGCAAAGACGGCGAAATTCGTCAGTACTATCAGCGCGACTGGTTCGATTACGATGCGGTAAAAGACAACGTTACCGACAAAAATGAGCTGCGCCAGGCGCTGGAAGAATCCGTGAAAAGCCACCTGATGTCCGACGTGCCCTATGGCGTGCTGCTCTCCGGCGGTCTGGACTCGTCGGTTATTTCGGCAATCACCAAAAAATTCGCCGCCCGTCGCGTCGAAGATCAGGAGCGCTCCGAAGCCTGGTGGCCACAGTTGCACTCTTTTGCAGTCGGTCTGGAAGGTTCGCCTGACCTGAAGGCGGCCCAGGAAGTGGCTAACCACCTCGGCACCGTGCATCATGAAATTCACTTCACCGTGCAGGAAGGCCTTGATGCCATTCGTGATGTTATCTACCACATTGAAACCTATGACGTGACCACTATCCGCGCCTCAACGCCAATGTATCTGATGTCGCGTAAGATCAAAGCGATGGGCATCAAAATGGTGCTCTCCGGCGAAGGTTCCGATGAGGTGTTTGGCGGCTACCTGTACTTCCATAAAGCGCCGAACGCCAAAGAGTTACATGAAGAGACGGTCCGTAAGCTACAGGCGCTGCATATGTATGACTGCGCCCGCGCCAACAAAGCGATGTCCGCCTGGGGCGTGGAAGCGCGCGTACCGTTCCTGGATAAAAAATTCCTCGACGTGGCGATGCGTATCAACCCACAGGATAAAATGTGCGGTAACGGCAAGATGGAAAAACACGTGCTGCGCGAGTGCTTCGAGTCTTATCTGCCAGCAAGCGTCGCGTGGCGTCAGAAAGAGCAGTTCTCTGACGGCGTAGGCTACAGCTGGATCGATACGCTGAAAGAAGTGGCGGCGAAACAGATTTCCGATCAACAACTGGAAACCGCCCGCTTCCGCTTTCCATACAACACGCCGTCGTCTAAAGAGGCGTACTTGTACCGCGAAATTTTTGAAGAGCTGTTCCCGGTGCCGAGCGCGGCGGAATGCGTACCCGGCGGCCCGTCCGTGGCCTGTTCTTCCGCCAAAGCCATTGAGTGGGATGAAGCATTCAAAACGATGGATGACCCGTCAGGCCGCGCGGTCGGCGTGCATCAGTCGGCGTACCAGTAAATTAACGATGACGAAAGAGCCCTTAGGGGCTCTTTTTTTATAGCAAACCACTTTCGGAAAAACGATTAATAACCAATAATTGCCGAATATTGCGCCACGCTGTTCGCAACCTAACCAAACAGACACTTTCCGACGTTTTTCGATGAAAAAGAGGTTGACGCTTCAAGGCTCAATACGCATAATGCGCCCCGCAACGCCGATAAGGTAACGCGAAAAAAAGATGGCTACGTAGCTCAGTTGGTTAGAGCACATCACTCATAATGATGGGGTCACAGGTTCGAATCCCGTCGTAGCCACCATCTTTTTTGCGGGAGTGGCGAAATTGGTAGACGCACCAGATTTAGGTTCTGGCGCCGCAAGGTGTGCGAGTTCAAGTCTCGCCTCCCGCACCATTCACCGATAAGCGTTGTACGGATGGGGTATCGCCAAGCGGTAAGGCACCGGTTTTTGATACCGGCATTCCCTGGTTCGAATCCAGGTACCCCAGCCATATTTCTTCGAGTTTGCGGTTCACCGCGACGGTATTGGGGTATCGCCAAGCGGTAAGGCACCGGTTTTTGATACCGGCATTCCCTGGTTCGAATCCAGGTACCCCAGCCATCGAAGAAATCATCTGGCTACGTAGCTCAGTTGGTTAGAGCACATCACTCATAATGATGGGGTCACAGGTTCGAATCCCGTCGTAGCCACCATATTCAGAACGCGTCGAGGTATTCGACCGGTTCGAAAATAATTTGTTGGGGTATCGCCAAGCGGTAAGGCACCGGATTCTGATTCCGGCATTCCGAGGTTCGAATCCTCGTACCCCAGCCAGTTTTAAAGACGCTCTGCTAATGAGCGCAAGAAGTACGACAATTGGGGTATCGCCAAGCGGTAAGGCACCGGATTCTGATTCCGGCATTCCGAGGTTCGAATCCTCGTACCCCAGCCACCTTTAAAAAGCTCGCTTCGGCGAGCTTTTTGCTTTTCTGCGTTTATAAATT
This sequence comes from Salmonella sp. A29-2, assembly GCF_020150755.1. Taxonomy (NCBI): domain Bacteria; kingdom Pseudomonadati; phylum Pseudomonadota; class Gammaproteobacteria; order Enterobacterales; family Enterobacteriaceae; genus Salmonella; species Salmonella sp. A29-2. The sequence continues at coordinate 3,188,279 of NZ_CP083731.1, forward strand.
CCGAAAGAGGTTTCCCCCTCAATGCCCTGCTATCAGTAAAACGCTATGATAAAGCCTTACAGGGATCGTTCGGTAACCTCACAATGAATTACCAGTTTTGTTGGTATCTCTTTTTGCGGCCATTAACATTTTTTATGGTCGTCTTGCTCTGCGCTTTCACCTTCATTGATATCACGGCCAGCGCCGCCTGGTTGATTATTTTGGGTCTGGTTTACCCCGTGGCAGTGTCAATGAGGCTACATATACTGCACCAGAAAAAGGCCGTCATGTTGCGCCAGAATAGTGCGGAATGGATAGTGTATCTGCCAGGGATCCCTGTGCAAGAAAAACAAAGCGCGCTGATTAATGTCGCGTTTTCCTCGAAAACGGCGCTGCGTGGATTCTATATTCGCGCCCTGTCCAGCAAAGTCATTCTTCACATCATCACTTTTTATATTCTGTGGTTTGATGTCCAACATGCAACACTGACGTGGTATCGGATTCTCGCCGCATTAATCACCCTGGCGATTCTTGTAAAATCAATGAGTTCCACATTACTGATGCTACATAAAGTAGTACGTTGCCAATACAACGTATGCACAATTGAAATGGCATCACCTTGGTATGAAATTGATTTCAAAGGGAAATTAGGTTTATGTGCTTTATTTGCAGTAAAGTAAGATGTCAATACGCTTACCCGACCTGCAATTGAGCGTTTTTACAAACCGGGTAAGGCATTCAACGGGTTACAACCCCAACGCATACTTCAGCGCCTGACGTTTTAGCACGCCTGCGCGCTGCGCCGCCATCAGCCCCATATTGCGTAAAATACGCAGCGGCGGCAGTTCATTGCTGAACCCGGCATAAAACAGATCCATTCCACTTTGCATCATAAAATTATCTGCCATGCGCCGCGTCTGATAGCGTTTCAACACCGAATGGCTGGCCCAGGACTCGCCATAGCTACGGGCACTCGCCAGCACATCAATCAACGCATCAACATCCCGATACCCCAGGTTGACGCCCTGCCCGGCCAGCGGATGAATGGTATGCGCCGCGTCGCCTACCAGCGCCAGCCCCGGTTGTACATACTGCAACGCGTGACGACGGGTTAGCGGAAACGCGCCCGCCGCGACAGGCATCACCGCCCCCAGACGCGCCGGAAAATGCTGGTTAATTTCCACCTGCAATTGCGTCATCGATAAACTCTGTAGCTGGCGAATACGCGCCGGAGCGTCATACCACACCAGCGACGCCCAATCGTCGAACAGCGGCAAAAAAGCGCGCGGCCCCGTTGGCGTAAACTGCTGCCAGGTGCTGTCGCCTGGCGCATTTTCACACTTGACGGTGATAAGCATACACGACTGCGCATATTGCCAGGCATGAATGCCAATTCCCGCCATTTGCCGAACCTGCGAATTCGCGCCGTCGGCGCCAATCACTAACTTCGGCGTTACCCATTCGCCGTCGGCCAGTTCCAGCGCATAACCATCGTGGCGGCGGTGCAATGCCGCCAGTGAAGCCGGAACGCGCAGCGTCACGCCGGGGTGCGCTTCCAGCGCCTGCCACAGCGCCTGTTGCAGGACGTTGTTCTCTACCATATAGCCTAACAGCGGCAGCTTGAGTTCAGCGGCGTCGAACACCACATGGGCGTTTTCCCACTCCCAGGTCTCCAGTCGCCGATAAGGATGGCTACGCATCCCCTGCACCGCCTCCCAAACGCCCAGCCCCTTGAGCAGCGCCACGGATGCCGCGCTAATGGCCGAAATCCGCACGTCAGGCTGGCTGTCAGCCACAAACGGCGCAGGCGCGGCATGTTCTATTACCATCACCGTAAACCCTTGCTGCGCCAGACCCAGCGCCAGCGCGCCGCCGACCATTCCCCCGCCGACAATGGCAATTTCCGTTGGTTGATTTGTCATGGTCATTCATCCTGTTACGTTTTAGACAAGTTTACAGGATTTTTTACCCATTAGGGCTGACGTCAGTCATACTGGTCACAACCGCGCCAAAGCATTACACTATGCGCCCTGCTTTTCAGCCACTATTTCGCAAGAGCAAGTCGATGACTAAAAAACTCCATATTAAAACCTGGGGCTGTCAGATGAACGAGTACGATTCATCGAAGATGGCCGATCTGCTGGACGCCACCCACGGCTATCAACTGACCGACGTGGCGGAAGAGGCGGATGTGCTGCTGTTGAATACCTGCTCAATCCGCGAGAAGGCTCAGGAAAAAGTCTTCCATCAATTAGGTCGCTGGAGACTGTTAAAAGAGAAAAATCCCGATCTGATTATCGGCGTCGGCGGCTGCGTGGCTTCCCAGGAAGGCGAGCACATTCGTCAACGCGCCCATTACGTCGACATTATTTTTGGCCCGCAAACCTTACACCGCCTGCCGGAGATGATTAACTCCGTGCGTGGCGACCGCAGCCCGGTGGTCGATATCAGCTTCCCGGAAATCGAGAAGTTCGACCGTTTGCCGGAACCGCGCGCCGAAGGCCCGACCGCTTTCGTTTCTATCATGGAAGGCTGCAATAAATATTGTACTTACTGCGTGGTACCGTATACCCGCGGTGAAGAAGTCAGCCGTCCCTCAGACGATATCCTGTTCGAAATCGCCCAGTTAGCGGCGCAGGGCGTGCGTGAGGTCAACCTGCTGGGCCAGAACGTTAACGCCTGGCGCGGAGAAAACTACGACGGCACCACCGGCACCTTTGCCGATCTGCTGCGTCTGGTTGCCGCCATCGACGGCATTGACCGTATTCGCTTTACCACCAGCCATCCGATTGAGTTCACCGACGATATTATCGAGGTGTACCGCGATACGCCGGAGCTGGTCAGTTTCCTGCATCTGCCGGTACAGAGCGGTTCCGATCGCGTGTTGAATCTGATGGGGCGCACCCACACTGCGCTGGAATATAAAGCAATCATCCGTAAACTGCGCGCGGCGCGGCCGGACATTCAGATAAGCTCTGACTTTATCGTCGGTTTCCCTGGCGAAACTACCGATGATTTCGAAAAAACCATGAAGCTTATCGCTGACGTCAACTTTGATATGAGCTACAGCTTTATCTTCTCTGCGCGTCCGGGAACGCCGGCTGCCGATATGGTTGATGACGTACCGGAAGAAGAGAAAAAGCAGCGTCTGTATATTCTGCAAGAGCGTATCAATCAGCAGGCGATGGCATGGAGCCGCCGTATGCTCGGCACGACACAGCGCATTCTGGTGGAAGGCACGTCACGTAAAAACATTATGGAACTGTCTGGCCGTACCGAAAACAATCGGGTGGTGAACTTTGAAGGCACGCCGGAGATGATTGGTAAGTTTGTCGATGTGGAAATTACTGACGTCTATCCGAACTCCCTGCGCGGAAAAGTGGTGCGTACCGAAGATGAAATGGGTCTGCGCGTCGCCGAAACGCCGGAGTCCGTCATTGCCCGTACCCGTAAAGAAAATGAGCTGGGCGTAGGATTCTACCAGCCTTAATCCTGCAGGAAAGGCAATAATGCCCGATGGCGCTACGCCTGTCGGGCTTCCTGGTCATGGCCTGTCGCCCGACGGGCCTTGCAATTTTCCCTCTTCATCCCCATCTTCATTGCAATGCTTGCGCCTTTTCCCTATGGCGTGAATAATTTCCTTAGATGCCGGTAAATGTTCAGCGTCCGGCGATACAGATACAAGAGGAACAGTTTGAATATAGACACTCGCGAAATTACCCTTGAGCCCGCAGACAACGCCCGTCTGTTGAGCCTTTGCGGGCCGTTTGATGACAATATTAAACAGCTCGAACGTCGTCTCGGTATTGAAATCAACCGCCGTGACAATCACTTTAAACTGACCGGTCGTCCGATTTGCGTGACCGCGGCGACAGATATTTTGCGAAGTCTGTATGTCGATACCGCACCGATGCGCGGCCAGACTCAGGATATCGAACCGGAACAAATTCATCTGGCGATCAAAGAAGCGCGGGTGCTGGAACAGAGCGCGGAAAGCGTGCCTGACTATGGCAAAGCTATTAATATCAAAACCAAGCGCGGCGTGATTAAACCGCGTACCCCGAACCAGGCGCAGTACATCGCCAATATTCTCGATCATGATATTACCTTTGGCGTCGGCCCGGCGGGTACCGGTAAAACTTATCTTGCGGTCGCCGCTGCGGTAGACGCCCTGGAGCGCCAGGAGATTCGCCGTATTCTACTGACCCGTCCGGCGGTGGAAGCGGGCGAAAAACTGGGCTTTCTGCCAGGCGATTTAAGTCAGAAGGTGGACCCGTACCTGCGTCCGCTGTATGACGCGCTGTTCGAAATGCTCGGCTTTGAAAAAGTCGAGAAGCTGATTGAGCGCAATGTGATTGAAGTCGCGCCGCTGGCCTATATGCGCGGACGCACATTAAACGACGCCTTTATCATTCTGGATGAAAGCCAGAACACCACTATCGAACAGATGAAGATGTTCCTGACGCGTATCGGCTTTAACTCGAAAGCGGTGATCACCGGCGACGTGACGCAGATTGACCTGCCACGCAACACCAAATCCGGCTTGCGTCATGCCATTGAAGTGCTGGCGGAAGTCGATGAAATCAGCTTTAACTTCTTCCACAGCGAAGACGTGGTGCGCCATCCGGTCGTTGCCCGCATTGTTAACGCCTATGAAGCCTGGGAAGAGGCCGAACAAAAACGCAAAGCGGCGTTGGCGGCAGAGCGTAAGCGTGAAGCCCAGGAGCAGGAACAGAAATGAGCCAGGTGATCCTCGATTTACAGTTGGCCTGTGAAAACCACGCGGGCCTGCCGGATGAAGCTCAGTTTCAACGCTGGCTGGACGGCGTTATTCCGCAGTTTCAGGAAGAGGCGGAAGTCACAATCCGTCTGGTGGATGAGGCCGAAAGCCACGACCTTAATTTGACGTACCGCGGGAAAGATAAACCCACTAATGTTCTCTCCTTCCCGTTTGAAGCGCCCCCCGGCATTGAAATGCCGCTACTGGGCGATCTGATTATTTGCCGTCAGGTCGTGGAGCAGGAAGCGCAAGAACAGAGCAAGCCGCTGGAGGCGCACTGGGCGCACATGGTCGTGCACGGTAGCCTGCATTTGCTGGGTTACGATCATATCGACGATGACGAAGCGGAAGAGATGGAGTCTCTCGAAACGGAGATTATGCTTGCTATGGGCTATGAGGATCCGTACATTGCCGAGAAGATTGCAGAATAGTAGCTTGCCGGATGGCGGCGCTTGCGCCTTATCCGGCCTACATTCATGCCTTTTGTAGCCCTGATAAGCGTAGCGCCATCAGGCAAAACATGCCGTCACAGCTGAGTATACGCATGACGAGCTTTGTATTAACTAACATGAGAACCCATACGACGCCATGAGCGACGACAATTCACACAGTAGTGACACAGTAAACAGTAAAAAGGGATTTTTTTCCCTGCTACTCAGCCAGCTTTTCCACGGGGAACCTAAAAACCGCGATGAGTTGCTGGCGCTGATCCGTGATTCCGGGCAGAACGAACTTATCGATGAAGATACGCGCGATATGCTCGAAGGCGTAATGGACATCGCCGACCAGCGCGTTCGCGATATTATGATCCCGCGCTCCCAGATGATTACCCTGAAACGCAATCAGACGCTGGACGAATGTCTCGATGTTATCATCGAGTCCGCCCACTCGCGTTTTCCGGTGATCAGCGAAGATAAAGATCACATTGAAGGGATTCTGATGGCCAAAGATTTGCTGCCGTTTATGCGCAGCGATGCCGAAGCCTTCAGCATGGACAAAGTGTTACGCACCGCGGTTGTCGTACCGGAAAGCAAACGGGTTGACCGTATGCTCAAGGAGTTCCGCTCCCAGCGCTACCATATGGCCATCGTTATCGATGAGTTTGGCGGCGTTTCCGGCCTTGTGACTATCGAAGACATCCTCGAACTGATTGTCGGTGAAATTGAAGATGAGTATGACGAAGAAGACGATATCGACTTCCGTCAGCTTAGCCGCCATACCTGGACGATTCGTGCGCTGGCGTCGATTGAAGACTTCAACGACGCTTTCGGCACCCACTTCAGCGATGAAGAGGTCGATACCATCGGCGGGCTGGTGATGCAGGCGTTCGGCCATTTACCGGCCCGCGGCGAAACCATTGACATTGATGGTTACCAGTTCAAAGTGGCGATGGCCGATAGTCGTCGTATTATTCAGGTGCATGTCAGGATCCCGGATGACTCGCCCCAGCCAAAACTGGACGAATAACAGCAATAGTGGACTAAAAATGGCATTTGCCTCGTTAATTGAACGCCAGCGTATTCGCCTGCTGCTGGCGTTATTATTCGGCGCCTGCGGAACACTGGCTTTCTCTCCGTATGACGTCTGGCCCGCAGCGATAGTGTCGCTTATCGGGCTGCAGGCCTTAACGTTTAATCGCCGCCCGCTCCAGTCTGCCGCCATCGGCTATTGCTGGGGACTCGGACTTTTCGGTAGCGGGATTAACTGGGTTTATGTCAGTATCGCGCAGTTTGGCGGCATGCCGGGCCCAGTTAACGTTTTTCTGGTGGTGCTGCTTGCAGCTTATCTCTCGCTGTATACCGGACTGTTTGCCGGGATTTTGTCGCGCCTGTGGCCAAAAACCAACTGGCTGCGCGTCGCTATCGCCGCGCCTGCAATATGGCAAATCACCGAATTTTTACGCGGCTGGGTGCTGACCGGCTTCCCCTGGCTGCAATTTGGCTATAGTCAGGTCGACGGCCCGCTAAAAGGCCTGGCGCCGGTAATGGGCGTCGAAGCGATCAACTTTCTGCTGATGATGATCAGCGGCCTGTTAGCGCTGGCACTGGCGACGCGGAACTGGCGTCCGCTGGCTGTCGCCGTGATTCTGTTTGCTTTGCCCTTTCCGCTACGTTATATCCAGTGGTTTACGCTGGAACCGGCCAAAGCGACCCAGGTATCGCTGGTGCAAGGCGATATCCCGCAGTCGCTGAAGTGGGACGAAAACCAGCTACTGAATACGCTAAAAATTTATCTCAACGAAACCCGCCCAGAGTTAGGCAAATCACAGATTATTATCTGGCCTGAGTCGGCGATTCCGGATCTCGAAATCAATCAGCAGCCCTTCCTTCGTTCGCTGGACGAAATGTTACGCGAAAAAAATAGCACGCTGATCACCGGTATTGTCGATGCGCGTCTCAATAAACAGAATCGATACGACACCTATAATACGATTATTACGTTGGGCAAGGATAATCCATACAGTTATGACTCGCCCAATCGCTACAATAAAAATCACCTTGTACCCTTTGGCGAGTTCGTTCCGCTGGAATCTATCCTGCGTCCGCTGGCGCCGTTCTTCGATCTGCCCATGTCCTCCTTTAGCCGCGGCCCTTATATCCAGCCGCAGTTACATGCGCACGACTATAAGCTGACGGCGGCAATCTGTTATGAAATTATTCTTGGCGAACAGGTGCGGGATAACTTCCGCCCGGACACCGACTATCTGCTGACGATTTCTAACGACGCCTGGTTTGGTAAGTCCATTGGCCCGTGGCAACATTTCCAGATGGCGCGGATGCGTTCGCTGGAACTGGCGCGTCCGTTGCTGCGCAGTACCAATAACGGTATTACGGCGGTGATTGGCCCGCAGGGCGAAATCCAGGCGATGATCCCGCAGTTCACACGCCAGGTACTGACCACCCACGTCACGCCAACCACGGGGTTAACTCCCTATGCCCGTACCGGCAACTGGCCGCTATGGGTACTGACCGCGCTGTTTGCTTTTGGCGCGGTAGTGATGAGTCTGCGACAACGACGGAAATAATCTCTCCCCAGGCCGGATAGCGCTTCATTTATCCGGCCTGAAAATTCTCCTTTATCCCCCATTCTGGCACGTCTATTGCTTTGTTAAACATGGCAAACCTGTTCTGGCTGCTTGTGCAACCTGGTCGCACCAAAATCGATCATCGGTAGCACCTGAACGGTGCAATGTAGGATTTTTGCCTCTGAACGGTGCGGCGCACTTCGCAAAAATAAACAATATCGCAGCAAAATATTTACAACAAGCCACACTAAATGTTAACAAACACACATAACACTGCACGCGAAAGTTGCAGGCAATAACAACATCACAATAGCTATCAATGCGTCGACGGCGCAGATGATAAAGGAGTTGGATATGCAATTACGTAAGCTAACCACAGCAATGCTGGTCATGGGACTGTCTGCGGGCCTTGCGCACGCAGAAGATGGCGCGCCTGCCGCTGGTAGCACCCTGGACAAGATCGCTAAAAATGGCGTGATCGTCGTCGGGCATCGCGAATCTTCTGTGCCCTTTTCTTATTACGACAACCAGCAGAAAGTGGTCGGCTATTCCCAGGACTACTCCAACGCCATTGTGGAAGCGGTAAAAAAGAAACTTAACAAGCCCGATCTGCAGGTGAAGCTGATCCCGATCACCTCGCAAAACCGTATTCCGCTGTTGCAAAACGGAACCTTCGATTTTGAATGTGGTTCAACGACTAACAACCTTGAGCGCCAGAAACAGGCCGCCTTCTCCGATACGATTTTCGTCGTCGGGACGCGACTGCTGACTAAAAAAGGCGGCGATATTAAAGATTTCCCGGATCTGAAAGGCAAAGCGGTCGTCGTCACCTCCGGGACGACCTCTGAAATTCTGCTGCATAAGCTTAACGAAGAGCAAAAGATGGGGATGCGTATTATTAGCGCGAAAGACCACGGTGACTCGTTCCGCACTCTGGAAAGCGGCCGCGCCGTCGCCTTTATGATGGATGACGCGCTGCTGGCTGGCGAGCGCGCCAAAGCCAAGAAACCGGATAACTGGGAGATTGTCGGTAAACCACAGTCCCAGGAAGCCTACGGCTGTATGCTGCGTAAAAACGACCCTGAGTTTAAAAAGCTGATGGACGATACCATCGCTCAGGCGCAAACCTCCGGCGAAGCGGAAAAGTGGTTTGATAAGTGGTTTAAAAATCCGATCCCACCGAAAAACCTGAACATGAATTTCGAGTTGTCTGACGAGATGAAAGCCCTGTTCAAAGCACCGAATGATAAAGCGCTTAACTAACTAAAACTAAATGGGACGGGACTCCTGTCCTCTCGATTGTCGCTCAGCACGGACAGACTATAAGCCTGATGGTCGTTCCCCATCGGGCCTGAAGCCGCAAATCGCCGGGCAACAATCTTCGAGGGTAGCGCTGCTACCCTTTTTTTTCGGAGTAGATGTATGTCAATAGACTGGAACTGGGGTATTTTTTTACAGGAAGCCCCCTTCGGCAATACAACCTATCTCGGCTGGCTATGGAGTGGTTTTCAGGTCACCGTAGCCCTTTCGATTACCGCCTGGATTATCGCTTTCCTGGTAGGATCTATTTTCGGCATTTTACGTACCGTTCCCAACCGTTTCCTCTCTGGACTGGGCACGTTGTACGTAGAACTGTTCCGTAACGTGCCGCTGATCGTGCAATTCTTCACCTGGTACCTGGTGGTGCCTGAACTGTTGCCGGAAGATCTTGGCATGTGGTTTAAGGCGGAACTCGATCCCAATATTCAGTTTTTCCTCTCCTCAATGATCTGTCTGGGACTGTTTACCGCCGCCCGTGTTTGCGAACAGGTACGCGCTGCGATTCAGTCTTTGCCTCGCGGGCAGAAGAACGCGGCGCTGGCGATGGGGCTAACGCTGCCGCAGGCTTATCGCTATGTCCTGCTGCCGAATGCCTATCGCGTTATCGTGCCGCCAATGACGTCAGAGATGATGAACCTGGTGAAAAACTCGGCCATCGCGTCAACCATCGGTCTGGTGGATATGGCAGCGCAGGCAGGCAAACTGTTGGATTACTCGGCGCACGCCTGGGAATCCTTCACCGCCATTACGCTGGCCTATGTGCTGATTAACGCCGTTATCATGCTGGTCATGAGCCTGGTTGAACGCAAAGTCCGCCTGCCGGGCAACGTGGGGAGCAAATAATGTACGAATTTGACTGGAGTTCGATTATCCCCTCACTGCCTTACCTGCTGGCCGGGTTGGTCATCACGCTGAAGATCACCGTCACCGCCGTTGTCGTGGGGATAGTCTGGGGAACCATTCTGGCCGTCATGCGCCTCTCAAGCTTTACCCCTATCGCCTGGTTTGCTAAAGCGTATGTTAACGTTTTCCGTTCCATCCCGTTGGTGATGGTGCTGCTGTGGTTTTATCTGATTGTACCCGGCTTTCTGCAAAACGTGCTGGGACTATCGCCGAAAACCGATATCCGCCTGATCTCCGCGATGGTGGCATTCTCCATGTTTGAAGCGGCCTACTATTCCGAGATTATTCGCGCCGGTATTCAAAGTATTTCCCGCGGGCAGTCCAGCGCCGCGCTGGCGTTGGGGATGACCCACTGGCAGTCGATGAAGCTCATTATTCTGCCGCAGGCGTTTCGGGCGATGGTGCCGCTGTTGCTTACGCAGGGCATCGTGCTATTTCAGGACACCTCTTTAGTTTATGTACTCAGCCTGGCGGACTTCTTCCGCACCGCGTCGACTATCGGCGAGCGTGACGGTACTCAGGTCGAAATGATTCTGTTCGCTGGCGCCGTTTATTTTGTTATCAGCCTGAGCGCGTCGTTGCTGGTCAGCTATTTGAAGAAAAGGACAGTTTAATGATTACCCTGAAAAATGTTTCAAAATGGTATGGTCACTTTCAGGTGCTGACCGATTGTTCAACAGAAGTGAAAAAAGGTGAGGTGGTAGTAGTCTGCGGGCCATCGGGTTCCGGTAAATCCACGCTGATTAAGACCGTCAACGGTCTGGAACCGGTGCAAAAAGGCGAAATTACCGTTAACGGCATTATTGTGAACGACAAAAAAACCGATCTGGCGAAACTGCGTTCCCGCGTGGGCATGGTATTCCAGCACTTCGAGCTGTTTCCCCACCTGTCGATCATCGAAAACCTGACGCTGGCGCAGGTGAAAGTGCTCAAGCGCGATAAGGCCGCCGCCCGCGATAAAGGCCTGAAGCTGCTGGAGCGCGTTGGCCTGTCTGCACATGCCAACAAGTTCCCGGCGCAGCTCTCCGGCGGTCAGCAGCAGCGCGTGGCGATCGCCCGCGCGCTATGTATGGACCCCATTGCCATGTTATTCGATGAACCGACTTCCGCGCTCGATCCGGAAATGATCAACGAGGTACTGGACGTAATGGTCGAGCTGGCGAACGAAGGGATGACCATGATGGTGGTGACGCACGAAATGGGCTTTGCCCGTAAAGTGGCTAACCGGGTGATCTTTATGGATGAAGGTAAAATCGTCGAAGATTCGCCAAAAGAGGAGTTCTTCGCTAACCCCAGTTCCGATCGCGCAAAAGACTTCCTTGCGAAAATCCTGCACTAATCTTCCCGGCGCGCATGTCAGAGTGCGCGCTATCTCACGCTTTACCGCTTCGCTTCTCGAAACGTATCCAGCCGGGCGTTAACCTTGTCACAAAGTACCGCTTACAAGGAGCCACAATGGCACTGCCCATTATTATTGATTGCGATCCGGGTCATGATGACGCGATCGCCCTCGTTCTCGCCCTCGCCTCCCCTGAACTGGAAGTGAAAGCGATCACCTCTTCCGCCGGTAACCAGACGCCGGAGAAGACCCTGCGCAACGTGCTGCGGATGCTGACACTGCTCAAACGCCCGGATATTCCGGTGGCGGGCGGCGCGGTGAAACCTCTCATGCGCGAACTGATTATCGCCGATAACGTTCACGGCGAAAGCGGCCTCGACGGCCCGGCGCTGCCCGAGCCGTCATTCGCCCCGCAAAGCGGCACTGCCGTTGAGCTGATGGCAAAAACGCTGCGTGAGAGCTCACAGCCAGTCACCATCGTCTCCACTGGCCCACAGACCAACGTGGCGCTGCTGCTGAATAGCCATCCGGAACTGCATACGAAAATCGCCCGCATTGTGATCATGGGCGGCGCAATGGGATTGGGTAACTGGACGCCCGCTGCGGAATTTAATATTTACGTCGACCCGGAAGCGGCAGAAATTGTCTTCCAGTCAGGCATTCCGGTGGTGATGGCCGGGCTGGACGTCACCCATAAGGCACAGATTCACGCCGCCGATATCGAACGCTTCCGCGCCATTGGCAACCCGATTTCCACCATCGTCGCCGAACTGCTGGACTTCTTTATGGAGTACCACAAAGACGAAAAATGGGGATTTGTCGGCGCGCCGTTGCACGACCCGTGCACTATCGCCTGGCTGCTGAAACCCGAGATTTTCACCACCGTTGAGCGTTGGGTTGGCGTGGAAACCCAGGGGAAATACACCCAGGGGATGACGGTGGTGGATTATTATTTCCTGACGGGGAATAAGCCGAATGCGACGGTGATGGTCGATGTAGACCGCCAGGGATTTGTCGATTTGCTGGCGGAACGGCTGCAATACTACGCATAAAGCGCAAAGTAGAATCCAGGGATGAACAGCGATGTTTTGGCGTAACAATAGACCTGAAATTAGCCTGCTACAGCACGATGTAGCCCATATAACGTTTTCAGTACGTAACGGAAAAGCATTGCTTCGTCCCTGCGTTATCCACGATCCCGACTCTTACGCCGGTATTCATACACTCTCCTGGCATGGCTCGCCGCTGATTCGTTTTTACACTGAAGCCTGGTGCCCAACCTGCGCAGAATTTGTTTATGCCGGTTTTAGCAATGATGATGAAGGCGCCGCGCAGTTTTTATCCTCACTTGCCGAGTGGAATCAGCCAGGAGTCGGGTTGAACGAAGCATTTACCGCCCTAACGCCGCTGTTTTCACTCTTTGCCGATGGCTATTACCGGCTGGAAGAACGCGAACTTTATCCGACGGATGGCAACGGGCATTTTTTCTGGGCGGTGGGTAACGAAAAACAACCGAATCCCGCGACCACAGGGCAGTGGATTGCTGACGTGGACTATCACTACCAGTCCGGCGAACCCTGTTTTTTACTGCCAGGCCAGCCCCCATCGCGATTTAACCCACAACGCGCCGGGTATTACCGCGATAAGCCAGAGAGCCACGCGCTGGCCTGGTATATGAATGACAGCTGGCTTTGCGTCCTGCTTGATGGTCACCATAAAGCCACCGCCGCCGCGCTGGAAGGCCGGCCCGTGAAGACCTGGGTCATCAGCCAGCCGGTGGCGATGACATGCTACGAGACGCGACAGCAATACCTGCGATTTTATGACGGCGCGCGCCTGGAAGCAGCCCAGTTTCAGCGCCGCATCCCCCTGAAAATACAGTACGAAAAACTACCGCCATCCCTTTGGGAGGATTACTTTACTCGCCATGACGGACGTTATACCCGCGTCAACTGGCCGAACGCATTGGCTAACTGCGCAACGCATTATCCCGATCTTGCGGCCTGCGCAGATATTATTGCCGCAGGCGATCTGAGCGAGGCCGGCCTCAACAAAATCATGGCGCAAGGGATCACCGAAGAGGGATTTCCCGCCGTACTGTTACGCGCGCTGTTTTATACCCATTCTCCCTTGTTGATTGATTTTGTCCGTTTTCTGACTCGCGCACCCGGTTATGCCTGCCACTACCCGCTGGCGTTTCGTTTACTGGCCCAGAAACGCACGCCACAGGCCGATGCTTTTTTCCTCGATTTCGCCATCAATGATGACGGCGAGCGCCCGGAGTTGACGAACATTATGGATGAATACTTTCGCCAGGCGTGACATTGATAAAGATCACCACGCCAGAGGGTGGTGTTCTTTATTCTATAAACTCTCTTTCCCGATAAATTAAACGCAATGGATAATGCAACGTTAGCGATTGGTATCGATCTCGGCACCACTAATAGTTTAATCGCCGTCTGGCAAGACGGAGCCGCACAATTAATACCTAATAAATTTGGTGAATATTTAACACCATCCATAATTAGTATGGATGAAAATAAACAAATTCTGGTGGGAAAACCTGCCGCAGCCCGTAAAACATCTCATCCAGATAAAACCGCTGCCTTATTTAAACGCGCAATGGGCAGTAATACTCACTGGCATTTGGGTGAAGAGTCGTTTAATGCGCCGGAATTATCTTCGCTGGTTTTACGCTCGCTGAAAGAAGATGCGGAAGACTACCTTCAGCAGCCAATCAAGGATGTCGTGATCTCGGTTCCAGCTTATTTCAGCGATGAGCAGCGGAAGCATACACGCCTTGCCGCTGAGCTTGCGGGGTTAAACGCCGTGCGCTTGATCAATGAACCCACGGCGGCGGCAATGGCTTATGGCCTGCATACGCAGCAAAATAGCCGTTCGCTGGTTTTCGATCTGGGGGGCGGAACCTTTGATGTGACCGTTCTGGAATACGCTACGCCGATTATCGAAGTTCACGCCTCCGCTGGCGATAACTACCTCGGCGGCGAAGATTTCACGCATTTGTTGCTTGATGAAGTGCTGAAACGCTGGAACCTCGATAAATCAGCGCTGACGGATAGCGATCTGGCTGCGCTGTATGCCTGTGTTGAAGCCGCAAAATGCGCCAGCAGCTCCCCGCTGCGCATGAGCTGGCTTTATCAGGAGAGCGTTCTGGAAAGCACGTTTTATGACGATGAGCTGGAAGCCCTGTGGCTACCGTTGCTCAACCGGCTGCGCACGCCCATTGAGCAGGCGCTGCGCGACTCCCGACTCAAACCGGAGCAAATTGACAGCCTGGTGCTGGTCGGCGGCGCGTCACAGATGCCGCTGGTGCAACGCATCGCGGTGCGCTTATTCGGTAAATTGCCCTATCAAAGTTACGATCCCAGCACCATCGTGGCGCTTGGCGCCGCAACTCAGGCCGCCTGTCGCCTGCGCCATGAAGACGTTGAAGAGGTGATCCTCACGGATATCTGCCCCTACTCGCTGGGCGTGGAAGTCAACCGACAGGGAGTGCCTGGTATTTTCTCGCCCATCATTGAACGCAATACCACCGTTCCGGTGTCAAAAGTGGAAACGTACTCCACCATGCACCCTGAGCAGGACTCTATTTGCGTCAGGGTATACCAGGGCGAAAGCCATAAGGTGAAAAATAATATCCTGATCGATTCTTTTGACGTCATGCTGAAGCCGAACGGGCACATTCAGGCCATTGATATTCGTTTTAGCTACGATATTAATGGCCTGCTGGAAGTTGACGTGCTGCTGGAAGACGGCAAGAGTGAATCCAGAATCATCAGTCACAATGCCACCTCACTGACGACGCAGCAAATCGACGCCAGCCGCGAGCGCCTGCAGGCGCTGAAAATTTATCCCCGCGATATGCTGATTAACCGGACGTTTAAAGCACAGTTAGAGGAGCAGTGGTCACGCGCGTTAGGCGATGAGCGCGAAATGCTGGGGGAGATTATTACCGATTTCGACGCGGCGCTGCTGTCTAATGATATGCAGCGCGTCGATGACGTGCGCCGTCGCGCCTGCGAATATCTGGGTATTGACGAGCCGAAAGCGCCGTAACGGCGCTTTCACTGCCCCTGTTCAGAAAAAATGGAAGAATCGATTTAACGCGCAGACAATCAACGCGATCAAACCGACAATCTTCATGATTTTCATCACCCCGCCAGATTCCGCCTGACGGGGTGCTTCGGTTTTCGCTTCAGAAGACAATTTTTTCTCAGCCGCCAGCCTGAGCTCTTCCGCCAGCTCCTTTTTGTCGCGAATATCGCCTGGCTTCATGGCAATTTTAGATGACAATGCCTGCGTTATCAGCGCCTCCAGCGGACAGGATTGCCCCTCCTCCAGCCGGATCAGCAGACGAAAAAAGGGCTTTTCTTTGGGAAACGCCTCCAGCACCACCTGCTCCGCCGTCCGGTACAGATCCAACAGCGGCGTTTCGGGTTCTCCCTGGGTACTCAGCCGTGAATTTGCCCACGCCATCGCTTTTCGCTTATAAAACAGGGAGTCAACAAATGAACGCCCCAGCGGTGATAACCTACCGCTGTGCAAAATGTCGGCCCACAGTAAACGCGTGCGCGCACTTTCACCGGGGACATATTCGGCATCCGCCATACAGCGCGCTTCGATCGCCATCACCGCCAGCGGGAAGAAATCAGGCCGGTGCTGGCGGCACCAGCCCAGCAACAGGTCGTCCGCCTGCGTGGAGGGGTAACGCTGCCAGAAATCGCAAAGATCGGCCAACAGGCTTTCTCCTTCGCCGCAGAGCAAACGCTGTTTGCAAAGGTAATAGTGCGCATCTTCGTTATCCGGCTCCGCGGCCTGCCAGCGACGAGCAATATCGACCAGTTCGGCCATGCCCCACTGCTCGGCGCTAAACCAGTGTAATAGTTTACGATGCAGCTGTTTATCATCGGGAATTATCCAGGCTCCCTGAACCTGCAGAGCATCGGCAAAATGTTCGGGATAAAAGCGCCAGATACGCTCAAGCTTAAAAAAGTAGGCGTCAGTTTGGTCTTGAACAACAAGAGGCAATTTGGCCAGACTTAGCAGATCAAACGCATCGCCCCGCTTTACGGTCTCCAGAAATGCTTCCAGATCTTCTCCATCAGCATCATCTTCTGCTTCCTGCGGCTGCCAGTTCAGACGCTGCGCCAACAATGCCAGGCAAGACAGCGAGATCGTTTCCGTTTTCATGGCGATATCGCACAATTGCCAGCGCAGCTTATCTATCTCATCCATTGAACACTGGTTCAATTGCTGAATAAATTTCTGCCATGCCGAGGGCTGAAAGCGATCGCGCTCTGATGCCAGCAATTCCCTGAACGCCACCAGTATTTCATGTTCGTCGCCCACCTCTTCCGTTTTTGCGTCCTCCGCAGGCGAGGCGGCCCAGTGCTGCGCTTCTTCATAGGCCTGGCGCAATCGCTTAAAACCCTGCGGATCGCTCTCAGGGTGGAATGAGGGCAACAGGGCAAGATAAGCCTGACGGATACATTCCAGATCGGTGGTAGGTTCAATGCCCAGGATTTCCCAACAGATATTCATAAATCGCTCACTCCTTTAAGCGTTTCCGGGCATGTCGGTTGTTCGCTGAGCGGACGCCACGGTAGCTGCGCATAATAACTCTCTGTCGTAGAGGCCAGTTCATTAAACATCCGCGCGCCTGAAGCGTCGTACTTTAGGTGAGCGAAATATGCCTGTATGGTGTCCCCTTTAGCCTGCCAGTACAGCCGACCCAACGAATAGGCGGCAAAATATTGCGTCCAACCGTCGTAAAAATAGTACGCCCGCGCATAGATACGCGATTGCAGCCACAGGCTTTCCTCTTCCGTCAGCCATTGATTCAACACCCCCATCCGGCATAAAAACCCCATACGCACATAGTCCCAGGCTTTAATGCCTCCGCACCCGCAGCATAGTGCGGTTTCGGCAACAAATCGCGCATAAATCTGGCCCTGCTCGCCAAACTGCGCGGTAAATTCGCGCCATTGACGAGGAGATAGCGTAAACCAGCGGATATAAAAGGGAGCCAAATCTGCCGCATGACCATCGTCCGTCATCCGATAGATGGTTTGAATAAGATCTTCACGGTTATCAATCCCCCATGAATCGGAGAGATCGACAGCAGGAATTCCGGTATACATTGCTGGAGAGGTATGCGAAGGCTCATTGCCGATATATAGCACCTCCATCGGCGTGGAGAGCGCAAAAAGTAAATATTGTTCTTCCTTGTCCATATTCGATATCCCTAATGCATAAACTGGCGTAATACATGGCCGACAACGCCAATAAATAAAATGATTTTAATCACCTGCCAGAGGCCAAAGCCGCCGCCAGATTCCTCCGTACTCGGCGAAGTCACCGTCGTCACCGGTTCTTCATCTGCGACTACAGCTTCACACGGTGTGGCGACAGCCGCAGCCCGCCCCAGCAACCCGCGAATAACCAGCGCTTCCAACGGGCAGATATCCGGCGCATCAAGCTTCGTTACCAGACTCTGTAACAATGCCGCTGACGGCTCCTCGGCGCACGCCAGGCTATCCGCCACCTGATACAACAGCCAGTATGGATGCTGGCTATGCGCCTCACTCACCGCTGGCGCGCCATAATTCAAACGCCGCGCAATAAAACTTTCGCTTAGCGGCGATAATGCGCCGCTGTGCAGCGCCTCGGCCCACAGCAAACAGGTACGCGCGCTTGAGCCGGGAATATACAGCAACGATTCGCCATCGATATCCACCTGTTCACGCCCCTCAACCGCCATCACCAGCAGCGGGAAAAAGTCCGGTCGATGCTGACGGCACCAGCGCAGCAACAGATCGTCAAGCTGGGTAGAAGGATGCGCCCACCACTGCGCGTAAAGTTCTGGCAGCAGGCTATCGCCTTCACCGCAAAATACGCGCTGGGCTAAGTAGTAATAACCCGGCGTTGCGTTATCGGGTTCGGCTTCCTGCCATGCCAGGGCGACAGGCAGCAGCTCCGCAATACCCCAGTGCAAGGTGCTGAACCAGCGTAACAGACGTCGTTGAAAGCGTAGATTGTCCGGGATAATCCAGGCGCCGTGCTGGGCCATAAGTTGGGCGAAATAGAGAGGATGCTCGAAAAAGGTGCTGTCCAGGGCATCATAAAAAGCAATGGTCTGGTTTTGTACCGTCACTGGCAAATGCAGCAATAGAGAATAATCAAACAGGTCGCCACGGCGGATTTCAAACAAAAGATCCTCCACCTCCTCGGCATCGACATCTCGATTATCACTCCCCTGTTCCCAAGCCAGGCGATCTGACAGCAGTTTCAGACACGAGTACGAAACAGGAAAGGTCTTCATCGCGATAGCGCACAGCCACCAGCGCGATTTTTCGACCTGTGAAATCGATAATTTATTGATCTGTTGGATAAACTCCTGCCATGCCTGCGGCTGAAAGCGCCGTTCGCCATCCGCCAGCAAATCACCGAATATCTCCCTGAGATAATTCACCCACGGGGTATCGGGATCCTCTTCAACCATCGTTATGGCGGGAGATTTCGTAAACCGCAATGCGTATTCATAGGCTTCTCGCAATTGCTTAAAACCCTGCGGATCGGTTTCCGGATGAAATGACGGCAGCAGCGCCAGATAAGCCTGACGAATGGCGTCGGTATCCGTGGTGGCCTCAATGCCAAGGACTTGCCAACAGGTTTTCATAGATCGCTCACCTCCTGAAGCGTGTCCGGGCATTCAGGGTAATGGGGCAGGTAGCGCCACGGCAGCGTGGCGTAAAAACTGTCCTTCCCGGCGATCAGCTTATTCATCATACGTCGCCCCGCGTCATCAAACTCCTTACGGGCGAATGTCTCGCGTAGCAACGGTAGGTTATCGCCATTCCGTAACTGCCAGTACAAACGCCCGGTGTAATAAGCGCTGAAATATTGCAACCAGCCGGAATAATAGCTGAGCGCACGAAGCTGTATCCGCGACTGCAGCCACAGGCTCTCCTCTTCCGTCAGCCATTCATTGAGCACGCCCATGCGGCAGAGAAACCCCATCCGCACATAATCCCAGCTACGAATACCACCTTCGCCGCAATACACGGCGGTATCAGCGACGAATCGGGCATAAATGCGATCTCCCTCATCCAGCGCGTCGGTATACTCCTGCCACTCCTGCGGCGCATACCTAAACCAGCGGCGATATAGCCATTCCAGTTGTGTGGCATGACCGTCATCCGTCATGCGGGAAATGGTCTGAAGCAGTTCATCGCGATTTTCAATACCCCACGACGATTCAAGATCGAAACGTTTTACACCTAAATACATTTTCGGTGACGAATGTGAAGGTAAACAGTCCTCGTTCAATACTTCCATCGGCGAGGAAAGTGCAAAGAGTAAATATTGTGATTCTTTATCCATAATAAATCGCCAAAATATATTCACACCACAAATAAAAACGCAATTGAAAACTAAAATAGAGTACAACAAAGCCAAATCGCAATATATTATTAATCTAAAAAACAATGGCGGGATAAATTAAAAAATGAATCATTCCATAACCAGTCATCCCTGCGACAACGTATCTTTAGCACAATTAACCGAACTGGCGCAGTCAGGAAATAGTGAAGCTCAATATATATTAGGCCGTTTATATAATGACGAACGTATAGATGGCAGCGAAGAGGATAAGCTCTCTTTTTATTGGCTACAGCAGGCGGCCGAGCAAGGGCATTGCGAGGCGCAATATTGGCTCGGCTTACGATACAAAGACACGCCTACCGACATGAAAGATAATACGCTGGCTTTATTCTGGTCAGAAAAAGCCGCACAGCAAGGACACCGACACGCTTTCAACACATTAGGCTGGGTTCAGGAAGGAGAAACCGGGATGGCTCCAGATTATGCCCAGGCCGTTGCCTGGTATCGCAAAGGAGCAGAACAGAGCCACAACCTTGCGCAATATAATCTCGGGAGGATGTATCATTCAGGAACTGGCGTAGAGCAAAATGATACACAGGCACTCTACTGGTTTAAACAGGCAGCATTACAAGGCCATTGCGCCAGCCAGGAAAGACTGGCGTATATGTATGGCAATGGGAAAGGATGTCGGAAAAATTTATCCCTTGCCGCCCTTTGGTACAAGAAGAGCGCGCTACAAGAGAGCAGCTACTCGCAATATCAGATGGGCTATTGTTATTACATCGGAAAAGGTATCAAACAAGATTACCAGCAGGCAATATACTGGTTTCGAAAAGCGGCAGACCAGGGTGACGATGATGCCTATAACAGCATCGGCTGGATGTATAAATGCGGTCATGGCGTCGAGCAAAATTATTCGCTAGCACTGGAATGGTTCCACAAATCAGCAGAATGTAACAATTCATCGGGCTGGTACAACCTCGGATGCATGTACAGAGATGGACACGGTACCGCACAAGACCTAC
This sequence comes from Salmonella sp. A29-2, assembly GCF_020150755.1. Lineage (NCBI taxonomy): Bacteria > Pseudomonadati > Pseudomonadota > Gammaproteobacteria > Enterobacterales > Enterobacteriaceae > Salmonella > Salmonella sp. A29-2. Next base: position 3,209,053 of record NZ_CP083731.1, read on the forward strand.
AACAAGCGCTCTACTGGTTCAAAAAAGCACAGCCCACGGGCAAATGGAACGTCGACGAAGAGATCCGCAAACTGGAAGCCCAACTGCACGCTTAACATGGCGGACGGCAACCGTCCGCTCACGATAATGAACCTTACGGCTCAAACGGCCTGCGCTGGAACTGATCGTGGCCACACTTCGGGCAGAGCGGCAACACATCCGGCGTGTAAACCGCCAGATGATAGTGGCATTTCTCGCACACCAGATTCCCCAACCCCACCACTTCGCCACTGTGATACACGCCGTGGTGATTCAAATCCTGGAAGACTTCACGCCATTCCAGCTGGGTTTTGTCGGTAATGTCCGCCAGTTCCTGCCAGAGACTCTCTTTAATCACCCGTAAGAAGACGCTATCTTCCTGGCTCTCTTCGTAGCTCATGGCGAACTCTTCCAGATCGCGTCTGACAGCGCGCGTCAGTTCGTCCACCTCGGTTCGCGTTAACTCCCCTGTTTGCATCACGCGCTGGCGCGCCTGCTCCACCAGCGCATCAATGTCGCGCTCGCCATTGCGTAAACGCTCGCTTAATGAGGCCACCAGTTCACGGTAATATTGAGCAACCTTGTTCATCACTTCACCTCTTGGATCGTTAACTGCCTATAATAATAGACGTTATTTGCGTTACGCTTTGCAAGGCTGCCCACAGAGTCTGTAAATTCTTGTCAGGCCGACTCGCGTATCCAGCGCGTCAGCGAGGTACGATCGACATTTAACCGTTTCGCCACTAACGATTTATTATCCCTTTCCGCCTCTAATAATTTTCTCAAAATACGCAGGCGAATCGTTTTATAATCGCCAGCCAGCATCTGGCAGTCGTGGCAGGTAGTTGGCTCGCGTCGGCTCCCCTCTTCCAAATCGTCCAGCAAGAGGCGACCCTCATCCAGCGTTGCCGGGGAGTGATCAATAGAGAGTACCAGCCGTTCGATAATATTGCTTAACTGCCTGACGTTTCCGGGCCAGGCGAAGCGCTGAAGCTCTTGCCACAGCGCCGGGGTTAACGTTAGTGCCGGGCGTTTATAATGCTGGCTGAAACTAGTAAGCAGCGACAGGCCGATGGCTTTGATATCCTCCGGACGTTTGCGTAGCGGGATGGTGGTCACTTTTAATACGTTAAGCCGATAGTAAAGATCTTCGCGAAATGTCCCGTCCGCAATGAGCTTCGTTAACGTCTGATTGGTCGCCGCAATCACACGAATATCAACAGGTATCATCTGGTCTGAGCCCAGCCGCATAATCTGCCGCTCCTGCAATACCCGTAATAAGCGCGTCTGTAGCGGTTTATCCAGTTCGCTGATCTCATCCAGAAAAATGGTACCGTGGTGCGCTAATTCAAACAGGCCTATTTTGCCTTTCGGCGACGCGCCGGTAAATGCGCCGGCGACATAGCCAAAGAGTTCGCTTTCCAGAATCTGAGGGGCCATCGCGCCGCAGTTAATGGCGACAAACGGGCCGTTGACGCGTTGGCTGGCATTATGAATACTTTGCGCCAGCACCTCTTTTCCCGTCCCGCTTTCGCCATTAATTAAGATAGTCGCGTCCGTACCGGCATAATTTTTAATGATCGCCAGACGACGCAGCATTTCCGGGTTTTCGGTAAGCAGATCGTCGAAATGATAGCGGGCGCTCAAGCCGCGGCGAGACAGTTCCTGGCGGCGAACATGATGTTCCGCCCCCTGTAAACTGGAGACGGTTTGCATCGTCAACACTACCCGGCTTAACTGTCTGGCCGCAAATACCGGATACAGATTAACCACCATCGCGCCTTGCGGCGTATCGACGACTTTCGCGCTGACGGTTTTTCCCTCACGTAATGTATGCCGCTCCTGGTGCAATACCTGTTTCAGGAAAGATGCGTCATAAATTTCACCGGAGGCGTTAATTTTAAAAAGTTGGCTCGCATATTTATTGTAATGCAGTAACGCGCCGGTATCATCAAGCGTGATAACAGCTTTATCAAACTGATCGAGAATCAGCTGCAGATGATGACGCTCCAGTAATTGGCTGCGAAAAGCCAGATATAATGAGCGGGCTTCTTCCAGAGCTTCGGTTATTGAGGCGGGGCTGGAATCAAGTAAACGGAATTGCGAGCCCAGCGGTGAAAAATAATCCTGACAAACGGTATCGCCAACAATGCAATCTAATGGCGTGGACGCTAATTGTTGCTTCAGGCAAGAAATCGTTTCTTTATCATTTCCCTGTAAGGTAAAAATTTTATAGTTAATATTTAACTGTTCCGCTACGCGCGCGCATCCTTTGATCACACTGGAAAAGCCGACAATACCGACAGTGCCTTTTTGTCCTTTAAAAGGGATAAGCGCATCAAGAATGTCGTAGCCGGACATTTTAATTTCGACTACCGGTAATTTACTGTGCTTTTTTAATATTTCCGCACAGCCGCCACGACTAATCAGTACCTGGTGCCCACGGGACTCTAATAAAGGTAGCTCATCCAGGATACGATTAAGCGTCGTTTGATGAATAGTGACGGCGTAATCCAACTGCGCGACCAGCGCCTCGGCAGCCTTTGCCAGTTGCGGATAAGGAGAGACAAAACAGAGAGGAGATGCGGCTATATCTTTCGTCTTATTCATCACTCACCATCCTGTTGGTTTATGAACGGGCGAGACCGCCCGTCGTGATTTATTTTCCGCCGAAACGCTAACCGCCTGCGGCGGCTGGGTTCAGTTTACGATCGTAGCGTTTTTTTATCCATACGGTCAGGAAGGGGGCGCACAGAGCGGTAATAATCGTCGAGGCCGCCACCTGCGCCGCCGCCGTCGACGCCAGGTCAGTAAAATGCGGATCGAGCAGCGCGATTGCCGCTGGCGTCGCGACGGCGTTGCCAGAGGTGGTGGATACCGCCGCGCCTGCCACGCCGCTGCCTCCCGTCAGACGATCGGCGAAAATATTAAAAAATCCGCCAATCGCCACCGTCATGAGTCCCAGTAAAATGCCTGAAGAACCTGCCGTGATAAGTCTTGCGAAATCAATACCGTATCCTAACCCAAAGGCAAAAAAGGGAATCGTTACCACGCTGCCCTGTTTAAGAAACTTGCGCATGTCCTCATCCAGATTGCCCAAAATCATGCCAATGATAATGGGAATAATAACCGCCACCAGATTCATAAAGGGTATCGACACCATGCCTGCCGACCCTAACGCCAGCATGGTGAAAAAGGGACCATCGTTCAACGATATTACCGCAATCGCGCCGCCGTCGGTTTCATCGCCGTACTCCCCCACCAACGCGGCATATAACCCACTGTTCGAGTTGGTCATCGCCGAAATAATCGCTAAAGCCGACAGACCTAATAACCCATCCGGGCCGCAAAATTTTCCGACCAGAATGCCAATAATCACGCCGCTGGCAAATTTCGCAAAGGTGATCGCAGCGCCTTTTTTCAGCGCTTTCGGCGCGGCTTTAAACTGGATATCCGCGCCCATACAGACTAAAAACATGCCTAAAATCGCCATTGCGCCATGCGAAATAGAGGTGACAAAACCGCCTATTTCCAGCGCCTCCGGCGCAAAAGTTTTAAACAATGCGCCGATGATTAGCGGTACAACCATCATACCACCAGGAAAACGTTCCAGTGTTTTTTTAATTTTCATAGCTTATTCCCAGGAGATAACCGGACAGCTTGTGCTGCCCGATTTGGTATCAGAACGTCGGCGCGATCTTATAAATAGAGAATTCGTTATGACCTAAATCTTCTGATTTAGTCGTTTTCCCATTCGCGACGCGTAAAATTTCCTGATAAATTTCCTCGCCCATTTGCGTAATAGAAGCCTCGCCAGACATAATGGCGGACACATCAATATCAATATTGTCCTGCATCATTTCCCACGTTGCTTTATTACCCGTAATTTTTATTACCGGCGCTATTGGGTTACCGGCAGGCGTTCCGCGACCGGTAGTAAAAATAACGATCTGCGCTCCACCCGCCACCATGCCGGAAATAGATTCAATATCCTGCCCCGGGGTATCCATAATCCACAGGCCCGGATGCGTTGGACTATCGGCATATTCCAGTACGCCCTGTAGCGGCGCATGACCTGCTTTATGCATACAGCCTAACGATTTTTCTTCAATGGTAGTCAGCCCGCCTTTAATATTGCCCGGCGTCGGCTGTCCCCCGCGAATATCCTCGCCCAGCGCTTTTGCTCGCGCCTCGCAGCCGACCACTAAATCAATGAGCTGTTGACCAACCTCCGGCGTCACCGCGCGTTTCGCCATCACATGCTCGGCGCCAATAAATTCCGTCGTTTCAGAAAGAATTGAGCTTCCGCCACAGCGTATCAGCTTATCCGAGGCGACCCCGCAGGAAGGGTTAGACGCCAGCCCCGATGTCGTATCTGACCCGCCGCACTCCATCGCCAGCAGCAGCTCGCTAACCGGTGCTTGCTGCGGTTTTTGCATGGAGAGTTGTTGCGCATAGTCGCGGGCCAGCGAAATCCCCCTGGCCTGACATTTAAGCGTGCCGCCCTCTTCCTGAATGGTAATGCAGGAAGTCGGTTTGCCAAATGCGGTAATCTCTTCTGCGATGCGCAGCGGCTCCGCGCCTTCACAGCCTAAGCCCACAACCACAATAGCGCCGACGTTGGGATTATTCGCCACATTAATCAATGTTTTTTCCGTCAGACGCGCATCGCCTGCTACCTGGCAGCAGCCAAAATCGTTATTCACCCATGTCGCGCCTTTTACCTGCCGGGCAATATCCTGGGCGACTTTATTCGCACAAACGCTGGTAGGTAAAATCAGTACATAATTACGGATGCCAAAACGGCCGTCAGGGCGGCGGAAACCCAAAAAAGTCTCATTGCTCATAATCATTTTCCCTTGTTTTATATTATTTCCAGTCACCACGTCCGCGTTCGCTTTCCACATTGTGGACGTGCACATAGTCGCCACTTTTTATTTCCTGAGTGGCGCGGCCAATGGATTCGCCATATTTATAAACTTCGCCATGAAAAGGCACATCGCAGATGGCGAATTTGTGGCCAAATGGCACATCCTGATGTAACACAACGCTTATCTCGCGTTCGCCAATGAACATTGTGGCGGTTTCGCCGGCTTTGAGCGCCGTAATAGCCGTCGCGACGCAATCCTGAGGGTGAATCACCACTGCATTTTTTTTCACGATTAACTCCTTTGCTTTAGTCCTGTCTTCCCTAATCAAAAGGCGTGCCATTTTTTAACTAATTGGTTTATATGGCTTTATTTTTACAGGCCGATCTGGCGGTGACAGGAACTGCGGTAATTTGCCTCAGTCGTGTCGCATTTTGCGTCACCTCCTCATGAACGCCTGGCGCGACAAATGTTCTACCCCCTGTTTTGACGTGCGTGTTTGGGCTATGCTATGCGGATCTAAACACCACCTCTAAAGCTACATTTGTAGCTGTATCGAAAACAGGACTACTGGCTGCCATGCAAGAGCAATACCGCCCGGAAGAGATAGAATCCAAAGTACAGCTTCACTGGGATGAGAAGCGCACATTTGAAGTGACCGAAGACGAGAGCAAAGAGAAGTATTACTGCCTGTCGATGCTTCCCTATCCTTCTGGCCGACTACACATGGGCCACGTACGTAACTACACCATCGGCGACGTGGTTGCCCGCTACCAGCGTATGCTGGGCAAAAACGTGCTGCAGCCAATCGGCTGGGACGCCTTCGGCCTGCCGGCGGAAGGCGCGGCGGTGAAGAACAACACCGCGCCGGCGCCGTGGACGTACGACAACATCGCGTACATGAAAAACCAGCTCAAAACGCTGGGTTTTGGCTATGACTGGAGCCGTGAAATCGCGACCTGCACCCCGGAATACTACCGCTGGGAACAGAAATTCTTCACCGAGCTGTATAAAAAAGGCCTGGTGTACAAGAAGACTTCTGCCGTTAACTGGTGCCCGAACGATCAGACCGTTCTCGCCAACGAACAGGTGATCGACGGCTGCTGCTGGCGTTGCGACACCAAAGTTGAGCGTAAAGAGATCCCACAGTGGTTTATCAAAATCACCGCTTACGCAGACGAGCTGTTGCGCGATCTGGATAAGCTGGACCACTGGCCTGATACCGTAAAAACGATGCAGCGCAACTGGATTGGCCGCTCTGAAGGCGTGGAAATCACCTTCGATGTGAAGGGTTACGATAACACCCTGACCGTCTATACCACCCGTCCGGATACCTTTATGGGCGCCACTTACCTGGCGGTGGCCGCCGGTCATCCGCTGGCGCAAAAAGCGGCGGCGAATAACGCCGAGCTGGCGGCGTTCATCGACGAATGCCGTAACACCAAAGTGGCCGAAGCCGAAATGGCGACCATGGAGAAAAAAGGCGTCGACACCGGCTATAAAGCGATTCATCCGTTAACTGGCGAAGAGATCCCGGTCTGGGCGGCAAACTTTGTGCTGATGGAGTACGGCACTGGCGCGGTGATGGCCGTTCCGGGTCACGATCAGCGCGACTACGAATTTGCCTCCAAATACGGTTTGACCATCAAGCCGGTGATTCTGGCCGCCGACGGTTCCGAGCCGGATCTTTCCGAACAGGCGCTGACCGAAAAAGGCGTGCTGTTTAACTCCGGCGAGTTCGACGGTCTGGCCTTTGAAGCGGCGTTTAACGCCATTGCCGATAAACTGGCGGAAAAAGGCGTCGGCGAACGTAAAGTGAACTATCGTCTGCGTGACTGGGGCGTTTCCCGTCAGCGTTACTGGGGCGCGCCGATCCCGATGGTCACCCTGGAAGACGGCACCGTGCTGCCGACGCCGGAAGATCAACTGCCGGTTATTCTGCCGGAAGATGTCGTCATGGACGGCATCACCAGCCCGATTAAAGCCGATCCTGAGTGGGCGAAAACCACCGTTAACGGTATGCCGGCGCTGCGTGAAACCGACACCTTCGACACCTTTATGGAATCGTCATGGTACTACGCGCGTTACACCTGCCCGCAGTATCAGGAAGGAATGCTGGATTCGAAAGCGGCAAACTACTGGCTGCCGGTCGACATCTACATCGGCGGTATTGAACATGCCATCATGCACCTGCTCTACTTCCGCTTCTTCCATAAGCTGATGCGCGATGCGGGCATGGTCACCTCTGACGAGCCGGCTAAACAGTTGCTGTGTCAGGGCATGGTGCTGGCGGATGCGTTCTATTATGTCGGCGAGAACGGCGAACGTAACTGGGTTTCGCCAGTTGACGCTATCGTCGAGCGCGATGAAAAAGGCCGCATTGTCAAAGCAAAAGACGCAGCGGGTCATGAGCTGGTCTACACTGGCATGAGTAAAATGTCCAAGTCGAAAAATAACGGTATCGACCCGCAGGTAATGGTTGAACGTTATGGCGCGGACACGGTACGCCTGTTTATGATGTTCGCTTCTCCGGCGGATATGACTCTGGAATGGCAGGAGTCCGGCGTAGAAGGCGCAAACCGCTTTATTAAACGCGTCTGGAAGCTGGTTTACGAACACACCGCTAAAGGTCCTGTCGCGGCGCTGAACGTCGATGCGCTGAGCGAAGATCAAAAAGCGCTGCGTCGCGATGTGCATAAAACCATTGCCAAAGTGACCGATGATATCGGCCGCCGTCAGACGTTCAACACCGCCATTGCGGCGATCATGGAGTTGATGAACAAACTGGCGAAAGCCCCGCAGGAAGGCGAACAAGACCGCGCACTGCTTCAGGAAGCGCTGCAGGCCGTCGTGCGTATGCTTAACCCGTTCACCCCGCACGTCTGCTTTACCTTGTGGCAGGAACTGGGCGGCGAAGGTGATATCGACAACGCGCCGTGGCCGGTTGCCGACGAGCAGGCAATGGTGGAAAACACCACGCTGGTTGTCGTGCAGGTTAACGGTAAAGTTCGCGGTAAGATCACCGTTGCGGTGGATGCCACCGAAGAACAGGTGCGTGAACGTGCAGGCCAGGAACATCTGGTGGCAAAATATCTTGATGGCGTTACCGTGCGTAAAGTGATTTACGTTCCGGGTAAACTCCTCAATCTGGTTGTTGGCTAAGCGCGGGAGGAAGCGTGCGATATCTGGTAACACTGTTGTTATCTCTGGCGGTGCTGGTCACCGCCGGATGCGGCTGGCATCTGCGTAGCACTACGCAGGTTCCGGCTTCAATGAAAACGATGATCCTCGATTCCGGCGATCCGAACGGTCCGCTAAGTCGTGCGGTACGTAATCAGTTACGGCTGAATAACGTAAACCTGCTTGATAAAGACACAACGCGCAAAGACGTTCCGTCTCTGCGGCTTGGAACGGTGACTATTTCGCAGGATACGGCGTCAGTGTTCCAGGACGGCCAGACGGCGGAATATCAGATGGTGATGACCGTCAATGCCTCGGTATTGATTCCGGGCCATGACATCTATCCTATCAGCACGAAAGTGTACCGTTCGTTCTTCGATAACCCGCAGATGGCGTTGGCGAAGGATAACGAGCAGGCCATGATCGTTCAGGAGATGTACGACAAAGCCGCTGAACAGCTGATTCGTAAGCTGACCAGCGTCCGCGCGGCGGATATTCAGGCGACGAAAGAGGAGGCTACCGCCGACAATGAGACGGCGGCGCCCGCCTCTACGCCAGCACGCGTCTCCACTACGCTGAGTAACTAATGATCAGGTTGTATCCTGAACAACTCCGCGCGCAGCTCAACGAAGGGCTGCGTGCGGCATATCTGCTATTGGGCAACGATCCGCTGCTGCTGCAGGAAAGTCAGGACGCTATTCGTCTGGCGGCTGCGTCGCAAGGCTTCGAAGAGCACCACGCTTTTACTCTCGATCCCAGTACCGACTGGGGATCGCTTTTCTCACTTTGCCAGGCGATGAGCCTGTTCGCCAGCCGTCAAACGCTGGTGCTGCAACTGCCGGAAAACGGGCCTAACGCGGCAATGAATGAGCAACTCGCCACGCTGAGCGAGCTGCTGCATGACGACCTGTTATTAATAGTACGCGGAAACAAACTCACCAAAGCGCAGGAAAACGCCGCCTGGTATACCGCGCTGGCAGACCGTAGCGTTCAGGTCAGTTGTCAGACGCCGGAGCAGGCGCAGCTTCCCCGCTGGGTTGCCGCCAGAGCGAAAGCACAGAATTTGCAACTGGATGACGCCGCGAACCAACTGCTGTGCTATTGCTATGAGGGCAATCTGTTGGCGCTGGCGCAGGCGCTGGAACGACTGTCGCTGCTTTGGCCTGACGGTAAGTTAACGCTTCCTCGCGTGGAGCAGGCCGTCAATGACGCCGCCCACTTTACCCCTTTCCACTGGGTGGATGCGTTACTGATGGGGAAAAGCAAACGCGCGCTGCATATCCTGCAACAGCTACGCCTTGAAGGCAGCGAACCGGTTATTCTGCTGCGCACCCTCCAGCGAGAGCTGCTGCTACTGGTAAATCTCAAACGTCAGTCCGCGCATACGCCGTTACGCGCGCTGTTTGATAAACACCGGGTCTGGCAAAACCGTCGCCCCATGATCGGCGACGCGTTGCAGCGTCTCCATCCTGCGCAGCTTCGCCAGGCCGTGCAGTTACTGACGCGTACAGAAATTACGCTCAAACAGGATTATGGTCAGTCGGTATGGGCAGATCTTGAAGGGCTGTCGCTCCTGCTCTGCCATAAGGCGCTGGCAGACGTATTTATTGATGGGTGATATGAAATCGTTACAGGCTTTATTCGGCGGCACCTTTGATCCGGTGCATTATGGACATCTTAAACCTGTTGAAACGCTGGCGAATCTGATCGGCTTATCGCGGGTGATTATTATGCCTAACAATGTGCCGCCGCATCGCCCCCAGCCGGAAGCCTCCAGCGCGCAGCGTAAATATATGCTGGAGCTGGCTATCGCCGATAAGCCGCTTTTTACGCTGGATGAACGCGAGCTACAGCGAAACGCGCCCTCTTACACTGCGCAAACGCTGAAAGCATGGCGCGAAGAACAGGGTCCCGAAGCGCCGCTGGCGTTTATTATCGGCCAGGACTCGCTGCTTAACTTCCCCACCTGGCATGATTACGACACCATCCTTGATAACACTCACCTGATCGTTTGTCGTCGTCCCGGCTACCCCCTTGAAATGACGCAGGCGCAACACCAGCAGTGGCTGGAACAGCATCTGACCCATACGCCGGACGATCTGCACCAGTTGCCAGCCGGTAAAATTTACCTGGCGGAAACGCCCTGGCTTAATATCTCCGCAACCCTCATCCGCGAACGGCTGGAAAAAGGCGAATCCTGCGACGATCTGTTGCCGGAAAACGTGCTGAACTACATCAATCAGCAGGGGTTATACCGGTAAGCACATTGCGCAGCGCCGACAGCAGACGCTCGTTTTGCGCAGCGCTGCGTATCGCCACACGATAATAGCGGCTGTCCAGCCCCGGGTAGTTAGCGCAGCTACGGATTAAAATCCGCTGCGTCAGCAACCGTCGCTGCAGATCAATATCCTCTCGCTCACAGCGTAACAACAGATAGTTTGCCCGCCCGGGATAGACCGTCAGCAGGGGGAGCTGACAAAGCGCCTGATAAAACCGGGCGCCCTCCTCCCGTAACCAATGCCAGGTCGCCTGTTGCCAGGCGCTATCCTGTAACGCTACCTCACCGGCCAGCGCCGCCAGCGCGTTAACCGACCACGGCATTTGTTGGCGACGCATCCGCGCCACCGCCGCGTCATTGCTGTTGACGAGATATCCCAACCGCAGGCCGGGAATGGCATAAAATTTGGTCAGCGAACGCAGCACCCAGATATGCGGATTATCTTTAAGAGCAGGAATAAAGCCCGTCTCATGCGGAATAAAATCGATAAACGCTTCATCCAGGATCAGGTTAATGTTCAGCGATTTGCAGCGATCGGCAATGGCCTGTAATAACGGCCGCTCCGGCAGCAGGCCGGTAGGATTATTGGGCGTACACAGAAACAGGCAGTCCAGATCGGGCGTCAACGCCTCAAGAATGGCATCGGTAAGCTGCCAGCCATCCGCTTCGCGTAGAGACCAGCGACGAATTTCACAGCCAATTTGCGCCAGCGCCCGGCCATACTCCGCGAAACCTGGCGTGACAATCATTGCACGACGCGGTTTAAGACCGCTCGCCACGGTAAAGATTGACTCCGTCTCGCCATTTCCCGCCAGTATCCACGATGCCGGCACCTGATGGTGACGCGCCAGCGCCTGGTGCAAATGAAAATAATCGGCGTCCGGGTAGCGCTCAATGCAGTCCAGATTGTCGATAAGCGCGCGTTTCACGCTGACAGGCATACCCAGCGGATTAATGTTTGCGCTAAAATCCAGTAACTGGTCAGGCGAGATGCCCAACACCGTCGCGGCTTCCCGAATATTACCGCCATGCGCGCTGTTGAATAACGCCATTATGCCTCCGGCCAAAAAACGCTATTTTAGTGAAAAAAACGTTGCGCAATCAGGGGCATTATCATGTTTTGCGCATTTAACCTCATGAGGAATACCATGCGATTGTGGCTGGTGCGTCATGGCGAAACCGAGGCCAATGTCGCCGGGTTGTATAGCGGACATGCTCCCACGCCGTTAACGGAAAAAGGGATTGGCCAGGCGAAAACGCTACATACTTTATTGCGCCACGCGCCATTTGACCGGGTGTTATGCAGCGAGCTGGAGCGCGCGCGCCATACCGCCCGGCTCGTACTGGAGGGCCGGGATGTGCCGCAACACATCTTACCTGAGCTTAATGAGATGTACTTCGGCGACTGGGAAATGCGCCATCACCGCGACCTCACCCATGAAGATGCCGAAAGCTATGCCGCCTGGTGTACGGACTGGCAGAATGCGGTTCCGACCAATGGCGAGGGTTTTCAGGCTTTTACCCGGCGCGTAGAGCGCTTTATCTCGCGACTCGACGCGTTCAGCGATTGCCAGAACCTGCTGATCGTCAGCCATCAGGGCGTACTCAGCCTGTTGATTGCCCGTCTGCTCGCAATGCCCGCCGCCTCGCTATGGCATTTCCGGGTAGAACAGGGATGCTGGAGCGCAATCGACCTGTGCGAAGGGTTCGCCACCCTGAAAGTATTAAATAGTCGTGCCGTCTGGCGGCCTGAGTGATGAATTTTCCGTTTTTTCTCGCCGCAGCGGTTTCGCCCATTGACAGCCCCCGACAGGCTGTTATTCTCCGCAGCCAGGCTTTTTTCACCTTGCAGAGCTTTGCAGAAATTGTTTTACAAAAATGGCGATGCTTTCTGTGACGTGGGATGGGATGATAATCTGGTTTTAAACGCCGATCCGGCGACATAAGTCCCGGTATCGCCGCTAATTCAGGTATACTACACGGCGTCCCGCCGGAAGGTTAGCGTTAACTCGCAACGCCTTACCGGTCCAGCCTGTTGGCCTTTTTTCTATCGTTATAACGCAATTATTCACCCAGGGGGAAAACTTGCAGGGTAAAGCACTCCAGGATTTTGTTATCGACAAAATTGATGACCTGAAAGGTCAGGACATCATCGCCTTAGATGTTCAGGGTAAATCCAGTATCACCGACTGTATGATTATTTGTACCGGCACCTCCAGCCGTCACGTTATGTCTATTGCCGACCACGTGGTGCAGTCGTCGCGCGCGGCCGGTATGCTGCCGTTGGGCGTCGAAGGCGAAAATGCGGCTGACTGGATTGTCGTCGATCTGGGCGATGTGATTGTGCATGTCATGCAGGAAGAAAGTCGCCGCCTGTATGAACTGGAAAAACTCTGGAGTTAATGCGTGAAGCTGCAACTTGTCGCTGTCGGCACGAAGATGCCCGACTGGGTTCAAACGGGATTTACGGAATATCTGCGCCGTTTTCCGAAAGATATGCCCTTTGAGCTGATCGAAATCCCTGCGGGCAAACGCGGCAAGAACGCGGATATCAAACGCATTCTCGACAAAGAGGGCGAGCAGATGCTGGCCGCCGCCGGTAAGAATCGCATTGTTACCCTGGATATTCCAGGCAAGCCGTGGGATACGCCGCAGTTAGCCAATGAGCTGGAGCGCTGGAAACAGGACGGGCGCGACGTCAGTTTGCTGATTGGCGGCCCGGAAGGATTATCTCCCGCCTGCAAAGCGGCAGCGGAACAGAGCTGGTCGCTCTCGGCGTTAACGCTCCCTCACCCGCTGGTTCGGGTTCTGGTCGCGGAGAGTTTGTACCGGGCGTGGAGCATCACAACCAACCACCCTTATCACCGTGAGTGATCGTGAAGTCTTGAGAAGATTAAGCAGCGGATGAAACGACAAAATTCTTTTCGTGACTATACGGCTGAGTCCGCACTGTTTGTGCGTCGGGCGCTGGTCGCCTTTTTGGGTATTTTGCTGCTGACCGGCGTACTGATCGCCAATTTGTATAATCTGCAAATTCTCCGTTTTACCGATTACCAGACCCGCTCGAACGAAAACCGTATCAAGCTGGTGCCAATTGCGCCAAGCCGCGGGATAATCTACGACCGTAACGGCATTCCCCTTGCGCTGAACCGCACTATCTATCAGATTGAAATGATGCCGGAAAAGGTGGATAACGTTCAGCAAACGCTGGATGCGCTACGCAGTGTGGTCGATTTAAACGACGACGATATCGCCGCCTTTAAAAAAGAGCGCGCCCGATCCCATCGCTTTACTTCTATTCCGGTGAAAACAAACCTGACGGAAGTTCAGGTCGCGCGCTTTGCTGTCAACCAGTACCGTTTTCCGGGCGTCGAAGTCAAAGGCTATAAACGCCGCTATTATCCATACGGATCGGCGCTGACCCACGTTATCGGCTACGTATCGAAAATCAATGATAAAGACGTCGAGCGTCTCGACAGAGAAAACAAACTGGCGAACTACGCCGCCACTCATGACATCGGCAAGCTGGGCATTGAGCGCTACTATGAAGATATTCTGCATGGGCAAACCGGTTATGAAGAGGTTGAAGTCAACAACCGCGGTCGCGTTATTCGCCAGCTCAAAGAGGTGCCGCCGCAGGCCGGACACGATATCTACCTGACGCTGGATCTCAAGCTCCAGCAGTATATTGAAACGCTGCTGGCAGGCAGTCGCGCGGCGGTGATTGTCACCGATCCGCGTACCGGCGGCGTGCTATCGCTGGTCTCCATGCCAAGTTACGACCCTAACCTTTTCGTGGATGGCATCTCCAGCAAAGATTATTCCGGGCTGCTTAACGACCCGAACACGCCATTAGTGAACCGCGCGACTCAGGGTGTCTACCCACCTGCTTCTACCGTTAAGCCTTACGTCGCCGTATCGGCGTTAAGCGCTGGCGTCATCACCCGTAACACCAGTCTTTTCGACCCTGGCTGGTGGCAGTTGCCGGGGTCTGAGAAACGCTACCGCGACTGGAAAAAATGGGGCCACGGGCATCTGAATATCACCAAATCCCTTGAAGAGTCGGCAGATACCTTCTTCTATCAGGTGGCTTATGACATGGGGATCGATCGCCTGTCAGAATGGATGGGTAAGTTCGGCTATGGTCACTATACCGGAATTGATCTCGCAGAAGAGCGCTCTGGTAATATGCCGACCCGCGAGTGGAAACAGAAACGCTTTAAAAAACCGTGGTATCAGGGCGATACGATTCCGGTGGGCATCGGCCAGGGCTACTGGACGGCAACGCCGATTCAGATGAGTAAGGCGCTGATGATCCTTATTAACGACGGTGTAGTTAAAGTCCCGCACCTGTTAATGAGCACCGCGGAAAACGGTAAACAGGTGCCGTGGGTACAGCCGCATGAGCCGCCGGTGGGCGATATTCACTCCGGCTACTGGGAAATTGCGAAAGATGGCATGTATGGCGTCGCCAACCGCCCTAACGGCACGGCGCATAAATATTTTGCCAGCGCGCCCTATAAAATCGCGGCGAAGTCGGGCACCGCGCAGGTCTTTGGCCTGAAGGCCAACGAAACGTACAATGCGCATAAAATCGCCGAGCGCCTGCGCGACCATAAATTAATGACCGCCTTTGCGCCGTATAACAATCCCCAGGTCGCCGTCGCGATCATCCTTGAAAACGGCGGCGCAGGCCCGGCAGTAGGCACGATCATGCGCCAAATCCTTGATCACATCATGCTGGGCGACAACAACACCCATTTGCCTGCGGAAAACCCGGTGGTTGCAGCGGCGGAGGACCAATAATCATGACGGATAATCCGAACAAAAAAACCTTCTGGGATAAAATTCATATCGATCCCACGATGCTACTTATTCTGCTGGCGTTACTGGTTTATAGCGCGTTGGTCATCTGGAGCGCCAGCGGCCAGGACATCGGCATGATGGAGCGTAAAATCGGTCAGATTGCGATGGGGCTGGTGGTCATGGTGGTGATGGCGCAGATCCCGCCGCGCGTGTATGAAGGCTGGGCGCCCTATCTCTATATCATTTGTATCATTCTGCTGGTCGCCGTTGATGCCTTTGGCGCGATATCCAAAGGCGCGCAGCGCTGGCTCGATCTGGGAATCGTTCGCTTTCAGCCTTCGGAAATAGCCAAAATCGCCGTGCCGCTGATGGTCGCCCGCTTTATTAACCGTGACGTCTGCCCGCCCTCGCTGAAAAATACCGCCATCGCCCTGGTATTAATCTTTATGCCTACCCTGCTGGTCGCCGCCCAGCCGGACCTGGGGACGTCTATTCTGGTCGCCCTTTCCGGTCTCTTTGTCCTATTTTTGTCTGGTCTGAGCTGGCGCTTAATTGGGGTCGCCATTGTATTGATCGCTGCATTTATTCCTATTTTGTGGTTTTTCCTGATGCACGATTACCAACGCCAGCGCGTCATGATGCTCCTTGATCCGGAGACCGATCCGCTGGGCGCGGGCTATCATATTATTCAGTCTAAAATCGCCATTGGCTCAGGCGGCCTGCGCGGTAAAGGCTGGCTCCACGGCACCCAGTCGCAGCTGGAGTTTTTACCCGAACGCCATACCGACTTTATCTTCGCGGTACTGGCGGAAGAGCTCGGTCTGGTGGGCATCCTGATTCTGCTCGCGCTCTATATTTTGCTAATAATGCGCGGCTTGTGGATTGCCGCCAGAGCGCAAACTACATTTGGTCGCGTGATGGCTGGCGGATTAATGTTAATATTATTCGTTTATGTCTTCGTAAATATTGGTATGGTGAGCGGTATTCTGCCTGTGGTTGGAGTACCTTTACCCCTGGTCAGCTACGGGGGCTCCGCACTGATTGTGCTGATGGCCGGGTTCGGGATTGTGATGTCGATCCACACCCACAGAAAAATGTTGTCGAAAAGCGTATAAGGGGTGCGCAATGCGTAAGCAGTTGCCTGTAATCTGCGTCGCGGCAGGGATAGTACTACTCGCGGCATGTACTAATGACGGCGGTCAGCAGCAAACCACCGTCGCGCCGCAACCTGCGGTATGTAATGGTCCGACTGTGGAAATCAGCGGAGCGGAACCGCGTTATGAACCTCTGAATCCGACCGCAAACCAGGATTATCAGCGTGACGGTAAAAGTTATAAAATCGTTCAGGACCCGTCCCGCTTTAGCCAGGCTGGCCTGGCCGCTATTTATGATGCGGAACCCGGCAGTAATTTAACCGCCTCCGGGGAGATGTTCGATCCGATGCAGCTTACCGCCGCCCATCCGACACTGCCTATCCCCAGCTATGCGCGAATCACCAACCTGGCCAACGGTCGCATGATCGTCGTGCGTATTAACGATCGCGGCCCCTATGGCACCGATCGGGTCATCTCCCTGTCCCGCGCGGCGGCGGATCGTCTGAATACCTCGAATAATACTAAAGTACGGATTGACCCCATTATCGTGGCGCCGGATGGTTCGCTCTCCGGCCCGGGGATGGCCTGTACGACGGTGGCGAAACAGACCTACGCTCTGCCCCCGCGCCCTGATTTAAGCGGCGGAATGGGAAGCGCCTCTTCAGCGCCTGCGCAACCGCAAGGCGACGTTCTTCCGGTCAGCAATGCCACGTTGAAAAGTGACGATACCACCGGCGCGCCGGTGAGCAGCAGCGGCTTCCTCGGCGCGCCGACTACGCTGGCGCCTGGCGTGCTGGAGAGTAATGAACCGACGCCGGCGCCACAGACAGCGCCGGTTTCCGCGCCGGTGACGGCTCCAGCGACTGCGACGCCGGTAAGCGCGCCTGCCGCCGCAGCCCCGGTATCTGCCCCGGTGAGTGCGCCAGCCGCCGCGGCGAGCGGTCGTTTCGTCGTCCAGGTCGGCGCCGTCAGCGATCAAACGCGTGCGCAGCAATACCAACAGCGTTTAAGCCAGCAGTTCAGCGTACCAGGACGCGTAATACAAAACGGCGCGGTCTGGCGTATTCAACTGGGGCCTTTTGCCAGTAAAGCCGAAGCCAGCGCGTTACAGCAACGTTTGCAAACAGAAGCACAATTACAGTCCTTTATCGCCAGCGCGCAGTAACCGATCGCAGGTATCTGTACTGTCAATTTCTGTAAATGACATTAACAAAGTCACGCGGAAAGTCAGATGCCTGCCAGTTATGCTTTTGCTATAGTAGGGCTCTTTTTTTAATTTCATCACGGACGTCGTAGTTCAGACCATGAAGACCACTTTTTCCGCTCGTTTTATGCAGCGCATGGCGCTCACCACGGCGCTTTGTGCCGCGTTTATCTCAACCGCACATGCCGATGACCTGAATATCAAAACTATGATCCCGGGCGTTCCGCAGATCGATGCGGAATCCTACATCCTGATCGACTACAACTCCGGTAAAGTTCTGGCGGAACAAAACGCCGACGAACGTCGCGACCCGGCGAGTCTGACGAAGATGATGACCAGTTACGTCATCGGACAGGCAATGAAAGCGGGTAAATTTAAAGAAACCGACCTGGTTACCGTCGGTAATGATGCCTGGGCCACCGGCAATCCGGTATTTAAAGGCTCCTCGCTGATGTTCCTCAAGCCGGGAATGCAGGTACCGGTCTCTCAGTTGATACGCGGCATCAATCTGCAATCCGGCAATGACGCCTGTGTGGCGATGGCTGATTTCGCCGCCGGTAGCCAGGATGCTTTCGTCGGGCTGATGAACAGCTATGTGAACGCGTTGGGGCTGAAAAATACCCACTTCCAGACCGTACACGGCCTGGACGCCGACGGACAATACAGTTCAGCTCGCGATATGGCGCTGATTGGTCAGGCGTTAATTCGCGATGTGCCTAACGAATATGCCGTTTATAAAGAAAAAGAGTTCACCTTTAACGGCATTCGCCAGTTAAACCGTAACGGTCTGCTGTGGGATAACAGCCTGAATGTGGACGGCATCAAAACCGGCCATACCAGCAAAGCGGGCTATAATCTGGTCGCTTCCGCAACCGAAGGCCAGATGCGATTAATTTCCGCCGTGATGGGCGGACGGACCTATAAAGGCCGTGAAACAGAAAGCAAAAAACTGCTGACGTGGGGCTTCCGTTTCTTTGAAACCGTTAATCCGCTGAAGGCTGGTAAAGAGTTCGCCTCTGAACCCGCCTGGTTTGGTAATACCGATCGCGCCTCGCTGGGCGTCGATAAAGACGTTTACCTGACGATCCCTCGCGGTCGCATGAAAGATTTGAAAGCGAGCTATGTACTGAATACCGCAGAACTGCACGCGCCGCTGCAGAAAAACCAGGTGGTCGGCACCATCAACTTCCAGCTGGACGGTAAAACCATCGAGCAGCGTCCGCTGGTCGTACTGCAAGAGATCCCGGAAGGGAACTTCTTCGGTAAAATCATTGATTACATTAAATTAATGTTCCATCACTGGTTCGGATAAAAATTGAACACTTGAAAGTGTAATTTTCGTCCCCATATACTATGCATCAGTAAAACTCCCGCCCTGTGGCGGGAGTTGTTATTTTTTTACGTAATGCCGGAGCTGACATGAAAACCAAACTTAACGAACTGCTTGAATTCCCTACGCCATTTACTTACAAAGTAATGGGGCAGGCGTTACCTGAGCTGGTTGATCAGGTGGTTGAAGTGGTACAGCGCCATGCGCCTGGTGATTACTCTCCGACGGTAAAACCGAGCAGCAAAGGCAACTACCACTCGGTCTCTATCACCATTAATGCCACCCATATTGAACAGGTTGAAACGCTGTACGAAGAACTGGGCAATATTGATATCGTGCGAATGGTATTGTAATACATCCAGACGGTTACCCGGTCTTATCCGGGTAACTCCCCGCCTCCCCCGCTGTGATATACTTTCCTCTCTTTTTTTCATTCTCTACGGAGATGCCGTTTTGTATCAGGATAAAATCCTTGTCCGCCAGCTCGGCCTTCAGCCCTATGAAGCTATCTCTCAGGCCATGCATAACTTTACCGATATGCGCGATGAAAACAGCCATGATGAAATCTGGTTGGTTGAGCATTACCCGGTGTTCACCCAGGGCCAGGCCGGTAAAGCGGAACATATATTGATGCCTGGCGATATTCCCGTTGTGCAGAGCGATCGTGGAGGACAGGTGACCTATCATGGTCCGGGCCAACAGGTAATGTACGTTTTACTTAACCTGAAACGACGTAAACTGGGCGTGCGTGATTTAGTCACCCTACTTGAACAGACCGTGGTGAATACGCTGGCTGAAATTGGTATTGAGGCGCATCCGCGCGCCGATGCGCCGGGCGTCTATGTGGGTGAAAAGAAAATCTGCTCGCTGGGTTTACGTATCCGTCGCGGCTGCTCATTCCACGGTTTAGCGCTAAACGTTAACATGGATCTTTCTCCTTTCCTACGCATCAACCCGTGTGGTTATGCAGGCATGGAAATGGCCAAAATAACGCAGTGGAAGGAAGACGCTACCACGGATAATATTGCGCCCCGCTTGCTGGCGAATATTTTAGCTCTGCTAAATAATCCACCGTATGAATATATTGCTGCTTAATGCGTAAAATATAATGGCCCAAGAAATTTATGGGTCATTAATCATATATGATTTGAATGCTTTACTTCTCCCCCCGCTTTCTATATTTTCGTTATATCCCTGCTGTAGCCGCCAGGCGGCATGGCCTCTTCAGTCCTCATGATGAGGAATTTTCCGTGAACAAAATCCCGGCCTTGCTGTTACTTATCTTATTGAAATGACTAAAAATACATTCATAAGAGTAATTTTAAAACCAACTCATAAATGCAAAATATACTATTTCATCTATTATTCATAATACGAATGAATTCGGAGCCAGAGCGTGAGTGATAATAATCAGGCAGAAAGACAACCGGCCGATCAACATCTACAAGACAAACCGCAAATTTTCAGAACACTGAGAAATATTGACCTCAATCTGTTGACGATTTTTGAGGCCGTATATGTCCATAAAGGGATCGTCAATGCAGCGAAAATTCTTAACCTGACGCCGTCAGCCATCAGCCAGTCCATTCAAAAATTACGGACTATATTTCCCGATCCGCTGTTTATTCGCAAAGGCCAGGGCGTAACGCCCACGACGTATGCTACGCATCTGCACGAATACATCAGCCAGGGGCTGGAATCTATTCTTGGCGCCCTGGATCTTACGGGCAGCTATGATAAGCAACGCACCATTACGATTGGCACGACGCCTTCGGTCGGCGCGCTAGTGATGCCGATTATTTACCAGGCCATCAGGCCGCGTTATCCTCAGCTTTTGCTGCGCAACATTCCGGTAGACGATGCCGAAAGCCAGCTTAGTCAGTTTCAGACCGATCTCATTATCAATACCCATAGCTATAACAACCGGAGCATTCAGCATCACGTCCTGTTTAGCGATACGCTTGAGATTGTCTGCCGCCAGCATCACCCGTGTCTGGCGAACGCCATTACTGAAGAGAGACTGAACAGCGCGGATCACACCTTTCTGATGCTGGAGGGACAACATCTTTCCCTGCTGCGCCAGCGACTGCAGGAGACATTTCCCGATCAGCAAATCAGTTTTAGCAGCTACAATATTTTTACCATTGCCTCGCTGATCGCCAGCAGCGATCTGCTGGGACTGATGCCCACCCGCTTCTACGACTTATTTAGCCGTTGCTGGCCGCTTGAACGCCTTCCCTACGCGCCGGTGAATAGTGAACAGGTCGAGTTCTCGCTGCATTACAATAAACTGAGTCTGCGCGATCCGGTGCTGGAGAACGTCATTGATATCATTCGTGAGGCGTTCTGACAAAAATGTTGCATCCAGGTCACGGAAGATATGGGCAAACAGCACAAAACAACAACTATTTTACATTTTGCCGGGCTGTCAGGCTGCTTTATGGCCCTTATCAATGATATACTGCGTGTCACAAATTCAAAAATAGTTGATAAATACAACTTTCCCTTGAATTGAAACGCTTTCCTTCGTTATTCGCAACTGGAACACGCACGCTATGAGTAAACCCATTGTGATGGAACGCGGTGTAAAATACCGCGATGCCGATAAGATGGCTCTTATCCCGGTTAAAAATGTGGTCACAGAGCGCGACGCTCTACTACGTAAACCGGAATGGATGAAAATAAAACTTCCGGCGGATTCTACCCGTATCCAGGGCATCAAAGCCGCAATGCGCAAAAATGGCCTGCATTCTGTCTGCGAGGAAGCGTCTTGCCCAAACCTGGCTGAATGTTTCAACCACGGTACCGCTACGTTTATGATCCTTGGCGCCATTTGCACTCGCCGCTGTCCGTTCTGTGATGTCGCCCATGGCCGCCCCGTTGCGCCGGATGCGGAAGAGCCGCAGAAACTGGCGCAAACGATCGCCGACATGGCGCTACGTTATGTGGTCATCACCTCTGTCGACCGTGACGATCTGCGTGACGGCGGCGCCCAGCATTTTGCTGACTGCATCACCGCCATCCGTGCCAAAAGCCCGGAGATAAAAATAGAGACGCTGGTGCCAGACTTCCGTGGACGTATGGATCGCGCGCTGGATATCCTTAACGCGACGCCGCCGGATGTGTTTAACCACAACCTGGAAAACGTGCCGCGTATTTACCGCCAGGTTCGTCCGGGCGCCGATTACAACTGGTCGCTGAAATTACTGGAACGCTTCAAAGAAGCACACCCGGAAATTCCGACAAAATCGGGTCTGATGGTGGGCTTAGGCGAAACCAATGCGGAAATCATTGAGGTTATGCGCGACTTACGCCGTCACGGCGTTACCATGCTGACGCTTGGTCAGTATCTACAGCCAAGCCGCCATCACCTGCCGGTACAGCGTTATGTCAGCCCGGAAGAGTTTGACGAGATGAAAGCGGAAGCCCTGGCGATGGGCTTTACCCATGCCGCCTGTGGCCCCTTTGTACGTTCTTCGTACCATGCTGATCTCCAGGCCAAAGGCATGGAAGTGAAATGATCGTGTAATAGACGCTTACATTTCAGGCAAAAAAAACCGGCAACTCGCCGGTTTTTTTACTCTGCGGAGCAAGCGCATTGCGCTATTACTCTTTATGCGAGAGTTTTTCAGCCTGAACGCTACCGTCGACGTCTTTCTTAACGCCCGCGTCTTCATCGTTCATTGCTTTCTTGAATCCTTTAATCGCCGTGCCCAGGTCTCCGCCCAGCGTACGTAACTTCTTGGTACCAAACAGCAGAACAACCAGTGCGGCAACCACCAGCAGTTTGGTAATACTAATCTCACCCATAGATACCTTCTTCACTAAAAACAGGCTGCGTAACGCGCCGGATTAACCTGAGAATATTAACGGTCTTTCGACGCGCGCACACAATAGCAATCTGTAACAAGGTGAATCAAGCTTTGCGTAAAAAAACATCATAATAATTGCGGTGGCGCAAATCGTCGTTGCTGCAAAAGAGGAAGTTGCTCCCGCACCTGGTCTATTCGTTCTCTGAATATTTCCGCGACGATCAGCGCCGGACGATCGGCTGCCGCGGCTATCGTTACCCCCAACGGATCGATAATACGACTTTGACCAATATTACGATTACCACACTCCCCGGCCGCAATCATATAGCAGGTGGTATCCAGCGCTCTCGCCGCCAGCAGCGTCGACCACTGCTGCTCTTTCAACGGGCCGCGAACCCAGCCCGTCGGCAGCGCCAATACGTCAGCCCCCTGTAAAGCCAGCGCTAACGCCATGTCAGGAAAGCGCAGGTCATAACAGGTCATAAGCCCCACCTTAACCCCCTCCACGTCCAGCACAGGCGCGATAACGGTTCCGGCATCAATACTTTGGGATTCTTGCATCGAAAACGCATCATAGAGATGCAGCTTCGCGTAACGCGCGACAATGTGACCCGCCCGTAGCGCCACCAGCATATTAACCGCCCGTCCAGGCGTTGACGGGACAAGGATAGTGAATATCGTCGTCATATTATTATGAGCGCTTTCTTCCAGAAGCCGCGTCATAAACGCGCCATCCAGCGGCTGCGCGGCGCGAATCGGCAGGTCAAGGTCGATGTCATCTCGCGCTAATATCCCCTCAGGCAACACCAGAAGCGATACGCCGCGGTCCGCCGCCTGAGCCATTAACGAAACGCAAACTTGCGCATTCTTTTCCCATACAGAACTCACCACAAACTGCCCGGCTGCAACGAACATATCCCCTCCCACACCTCTGTCAGGACTCGCCAATTATGCGTGTTCGGCGTTACACTCCTCTTGTATAGCAATTAAATAAAGGATTCGGCAGTGTTACAGCTTCTTTTAGCAGTTTTTATCGGCGGTGGAACGGGGAGCGTAGCCCGGTGGATGCTAAGTATGCGTTTTAATCCGCTTCATCAGGCGATTCCCATCGGTACGCTAACAGCAAATTTGCTTGGCGCGTTTATTATCGGCATGGGGTTCGCCTGGTTTAACCGCATGACACATATCGATCCGATGTGGAAAGTGCTCATTACGACCGGCTTTTGCGGCGGCCTGACGACCTTTTCTACTTTTTCTGCTGAAGTGGTATTCTTGCTGCAAGAGGGGCGCTTTGGCTGGGCGCTGCTGAATGTGCTGATTAACCTGTTGGGTTCGTTTGCCATGACGGCGCTGGCATTCTGGCTATTTTCCGCCGCAGCGGCGCGTTAAGCGCAAAAAAAACCCGCCGAAAGGGCGGGTTTTGAAATCTTGCTGTCGGACGTATGCTTACAGAGCAGTTACGTTTGCAGCGGAAGGGCCTTTGGCACCGTTAGTGATTTCGAACTCTACGCGCTGACCTTCAGCCAGAGTTTTAAAACCATTGGTCTGGATTGCAGAGAAGTGTACGAACACGTCTTTGCTGCCATCTTCCGGAGTAATGAAACCGAATCCTTTGGATTCATTAAACCACTTAACGTTACCTTTAATCTTAGACATCAAAATTACCTTTACATGAAAAATAGACACAAATGCTGTGTCGGATACCAGTACAACAATTGTGATGCATTTTGTCCAGTCGAACTTTGCGAAAAAGTGATAAATATCGCGTTAATTTTTAGCTAACTCTATCTACTTATTGTTTTTTAAGGCTTTTTAATTCACAACTGAAGAATGCCCTTCCCCGTCAAAACTGGAAACGCATCCAGGCGAAATAGACGTTTCCGTTGTTATACGAACCCGGAATGTAGGTCATCTGAAAGGTAGCGGGACCATAGCCTATCGACGCTAAAGGCAACAGCACAGGGATGGGAATATAATTCCAGTTGTCGCGCGCGGTAACGCCTGCGGTAAAGCCCAGTCCCAGACGAAAATTATCGTCTTCCAGCGGTCGCCAGGTTTTTTCCCAGCCATAACCGCCTATGGGTTCCCATTTGTTAAATGAATCTTTAAAGGCCATCATATAGAGGCCATGCCAGTTGCCTTTATCGTCCCAGCGGGACTGACCAAAACCAACGCCCCACGGCCGCTCGTTATAGCGATCCGTTTTCTCTTTATCGTAGGCAAAGCGCGCATGCCAGGTAATGGCGGGGACATACAAATCATAATGCTCAGGCTGTCGCCACGTTTCTGCGACGTTATCGGTAAACGTGTTAAACCACCCTTTATCCGCCGCAGAGACTGAAGGAATAGCCAGCCATGGCATAACAAGGAGAGCAATAATAAGAAAATACTTTCTGATAATCATCACAACAGCCATACCGTTCAAAAATTCGACTGTGATAATAACAACATTAACCTGAATAAAATCTTAACAAACTATAAACAGAGAATAATCTGAGAAAGTATCGGGTTAACGGCGTTTGATTTAGCACTCAGAACCGTCGCGCGCTCCTTAATAAGCTTTCACAAAAACACAAAACAAAGCACAACAAACAAAACAATAAAATAACAATAAATTAATACTTATAGCGCTACAGAAAATTCGTATAAGCATATTTCATCTTTAGCGATGACATGAAAAAATAACCGCGCCGTGATTTTAATCAGTAAGGCGCCATCCTTTATTCGGTACATTTTTATACCACTTTTGTGGCTCTTATTTTTACTCTGGGTGTCGATAAGACAGGGGAAACAATGCTAACAGTTATAGAGCTCCTTATCGGAGTCGTCGTTATTGTGGGTGTAGCGCGCTACATCATTAAGGGATATTCCGCCACTGGCGTTTTATTTGTCGGCGGTCTGGTTCTGCTTATTATCAGCGCGCTGATGGGGCATAAGGTATTACCTGCCAGCGAAACCAGTACCGGCTATACCGCAACAGATATTGTTGAATACATCAAAATTTTGCTTATGAGTCGCGGCGGCGATCTTGGCATGATGATCATGATGCTGTGCGGCTTTGCCGCCTATATGACGCATATCGGCGCGAATGATATGGTCGTGAAGCTGGCGTCGAAACCTTTACAGTACATAAACTCGCCCTACCTGTTGATGATTGCTGCCTATTTTGTCGCCTGCCTGATGTCGCTGGCCGTCTCTTCCGCGACGGGGCTTGGCGTACTGCTCATGGCTACTCTCTTCCCGGTGATGGTCAACGTCGGCATTAGCCGCGGCGCGGCGGCGGCTATTTGCGCCTCTCCGGCCGCCATCATCCTCTCGCCAACGTCTGGCGATGTGGTTTTAGCCGCAAAAGCGGCGGAGATGCCATTAATCGATTTCGCGTTCAAAACCACGCTGCCGATTTCCATCGCCGCAATTATCGGTATGGCGATTGCGCACTTTTTCTGGCAACGCTATCTGGATAAAAAAGAGAACATTTCACATGAGATGCTGGACGTGGCGGAGATTACCACCACGGCCCCGGCGTTTTATGCCCTTTTGCCGTTCACGCCCATTATCGGCGTACTGATTTTTGACGGTAAATGGGGGCCGCAGTTGCACATTATTACCATTCTGGTGATCTGTATGCTGCTGGCCGCCGTGCTGGAATTCGTGCGCGGCTTCAACACGCAAAATGTGTTTTCCGGCCTGGAAGTGGCTTATCGCGGCATGGCGGATGCGTTTGCCGGCGTTGTGATGCTGCTGGTCGCGGCGGGCGTTTTCGCCCAGGGGCTGAGCACCATTGGCTTTATCCAAAGTCTGATCTCGATTGCCACTTCTTTTGGCTCCGCCAGCATTATTCTGATGCTGGTCTTAGTGATTTTAACCATGCTGGCCGCGATGACCACCGGTTCAGGCAATGCGCCTTTTTACGCCTTTGTTGAGATGATCCCTAAACTGGCGCACTCCTCCGGCATCAACCCTGCCTATTTATCCATCCCAATGCTGCAAGCCTCAAACCTGGGGCGCACGATTTCGCCGGTCTCCGGCGTCGTGGTCGCTGTCGCCGGGATGGCTAAAATATCACCGTTTGAAGTGGTGAAACGCACGTCCGTTCCGGTCATCGTCGGTCTGTTGATCGTCATTATCGCCACGGAAATTATGGTGCCAGGCGCCTCTTCCGCCGTTACTGGCGGCTGATAGCCGGTAAGCCGGGGCGAGGGAAAACATCGCCCCGGCATCTTAAACCAGGCTTAGCCGCCGTGGTAAATACGCTGCGGCCTGCCCACTTTGCCATGAATAATCTCTGCGACAATCAGGTGCCGACTCGCGCAATATTCCAGGTAGCGTCGGGATGTAGTGCGGCTTATCGTTAAGGCCTGCGCGACCGTTTCAGCCGTATGGCGTACGGTTGGATCGGCAAACAGCTTCATCACCGCATTAAGGGTTAAGGCATCAATACCGGTCGGCAAATCCCCTTTCGGTTCGCCGCGCGCATAGGCGTTGAACATTTCATCTATCTGCTTCTGGCTAGCGCTATCCGCGCTCGCCAGCATACGTCTGCGCTGTTGATAGCGGGTCAGCGTCTGCCCCAAACGCTCATAAGCAATAGGTTTGACCAGATAATCAAACGCGCCGCTACGTACCGCTTCCGCTACCGTCTCCATGTCACTGGCGGCGGTCGTAAACACGACGCCGCCGGGATAGCGCGACTGCATTAATTCATGCAGCAGCGTAATCCCCTTCCCATCCGGCAGATAATTATCTAACAGAATTAATCCAGGTTTGAACCGGTCAATCATCATTCTCGCCTGCGCCAGATTGCCCGCCAGCCATATCTGGTTAAAGCCAGGAATATGGCGGATATATTCTGCGTGCATTTCCGCCAGCAGCGTTTCATCCTCAACGATCAATAGGGTTAATGGTTCTGTCATCGTTTTTTTTCACTTTCGGAAGGAATAAAGAAAATAAGGTGCCACAAGGATCATTGTCTTCCAGCGTAATGACCCCGCCACAGCGCCCCACATAACTTGCAATCAGATATAACCCGATACCATGCTCACCGGGTTCGTCAGTTCGGGTACTTACGCCCTGCTCAAAAATTTTTTCCCGCAGCGCTTCAGGAACGCCGCAGCCCTGGTCGGCGACCTCTATCACCACCTCGTCGCCCTCGTCGCTCAGGAAAAGTTCGATGGTATTGTCGCCTTCCTGTGTACGTAAACTCGCCTCAAACGCGTTATCCAGCAGATTCCCGACGATGGCGGCGAACTCCGTGCTATCCAGCCCCTCCGGCAGTTGATGTAGCTGGCTGCCGGGAACAATCACCATCTTGAGCCCCAGTTCACGCGCGCGCTGAACTTTGCCAAACAGCAAACCGGCCACCTGACGATCGGCGAAGGCGCCGCGTAAACTATCAATAAGTTGCTGCTGCGCCTGCGACTCACCCTGCACCATCTCTCTGACCCGATCATACTCTTTCATTTGCAGCAGGCCGTTCAGAGTCGACATCCAGTTCAGGTGCTCATGGCGTAGCGTGCGCAGGCTCTCAACATACTGTTTAATCTGGGTTAGCTGCGCGTTCAACGTCGCGATTTCATCTTTGCTGCGAAAACTAATAATAGCGCCCAGCAGCTCCTCGCCGGAACGGATAGCCTCACGATTGGCGATGACGCTCAGGCCATTGAAGTTGGCCATCACGTCCTGGCGTCTTTCTGCGATCTGGCAGGTAAAAAAGTCTGCCGGATTGACGACTTCCGCTATCAGCTTGCCCAGCCACTGACGCCCCGGCGACGGCAGCCCCAACATTTTTCTCGCATTGCGGTTAATCGCAGTGATATGTCCCTCCGGATCAACGGCGATCAGCCCTTCATAAACCGAGCTAAACAACGCCTCCTGCTGGCGTACCACGCGCGCAATCTGTTTCGGCTCCATGCCCAGCATTTGTCGGCGGATATGCGCGGCGAAAAACCAGGAAAGCAGCATTAAGACCACCAGCAACAGGACAAAAACTCCCGCCATCGGTAATAAGAAGTCCAGCCGCCAGGAGTCGATTTTACTGACCAGATAGCCAATTGAAACAACGCCGATCACGTTGCCTTCGTTGTCAAAGATAGGCGTTTTGGCGCGCATCGCCATCCCTATTGAGCCCTTACCGGTAATGAAATAACTTTCTCCTCTTTCCAGCGCGCCGGGTTTCGTAAACTGCATGGGATAGCCGATTTTTTCCGGATTCGGATGGTAAAGCCGGATCGAGTGGCGATCGCCTATCACCACATAGTCAAAATCCGTCCCGCGCTGCAGTTTATTCGCAATTATCGCCAGGCGTTTATAGTCCCGGTTTTTTACGGCAGCGATAATGCTGTCGTTAGAAGCAATAATTTTTGCCTGATTCATCGCCATATCACGAACATGGGACGCCAGATAATCTTCGAAACTGGCAGACAAATATTGTGCTAACGCTGCCACGATGAAAACAGAAACCACCAGAATGAGCAGAAAAATACGTAACGGAAACGCGAGTTGCCGAAAAAAAGGAAACAGCTTTTTATTTTTCTGATAGGACATTAAGGTTCCTTATGGGTATTTCTCTGCAGATTTATCGCAAATGTAATAAAAATGTTTTGAGCATCTTGAAGCCTATAAAAACCAATCGTTACAGATTCCCCACATTAAATCAATTAAACAACTAAAACCCATCGCCAGAATGGCGATTAAATTAATTAAAAAACTTAAAACCATAAAACACTTAAAAACCATCTAACGCTTTGTGAAATAAATCAAAATTTACCACCAAAATACTCCTTACGATGTATACGTCAGTGAGAAAAATAAATAACTCGTTATAAAAATACTCCCACTCTGACTGAAAAGAAAAAGTTATCAAGTTGCAACACAGTGCAACATATACAGAAAAGTGGCAACAAGCATATCACCAGGATATTTCTTACTATGTTTGGCAATAATGTATTCACTCGGGTAAAACGCTCTGAAAATAAAAAAATGGCGGAGATCGCTCACTTTCTCAAAGAGAATGATTTAAGCGTCGATACCACTGTAGAAGTGTTTATTACCGTCAGCCGTGATGACCGTCTTATTGCCTGCGGCGGTATTGCCGGAAATATCATTAAATGCGTGGCCATTAGCGAATCAGTACGCGGCGAAGGCTTAGCGTTAACGCTGGCGACGGAATTGATTAATCTCGCCTGGGAGCGGCACTGCACCCATCTTTTTATTTATACCAAAACGGAATACGAAGCGCTGTTTAAACAGTGCAGCTTTTCGACGATAGCCAGCGTCCCCGGCGTGATGGTCTTAATGGAAAATAGCGCGACCCGGTTGAAACGGTATGCGGAATCGCTGGCGACATTACGTCACGAGGGAAAGAAAATTGGCTGTATTGTGATGAACGCCAATCCTTTCACGAACGGCCATCGCTATCTGATCCAACAGGCGGCTGCACAGTGCGACTGGCTGCATCTGTTCCTGGTCAAAGAAGATACGTCACGCTTTCCCTATGAAGACCGACTCAATCTGGTTCTTAAAGGGACCACCGATATCCCGCGCTTAACCGTTCACCGCGGCTCCGAATACATTATCTCTCGGGCGACGTTCCCCTGCTATTTCATTAAAGAGCAGAGCGTTATTAATCACTGTTATACCGAAATCGACCTGAAGATTTTTCGCCAGTATCTGGCGCCCGCGCTTGGCATCACACACCGCTTTGTCGGTACGGAGCCGTTTTGCACCGTTACCGCCCAGTACAACCTTGATATGCGTTTCTGGCTGGAGACGCCAACGCTTCCCGCCCCACCCATTACGCTGGTGGAAATAGAGCGGCTTTGCTTCCAGGAGACGCCGATATCCGCCTCCTGGGTACGCAAGCTGCTGGTTAAACACGATCTCACGGCTATCGCGCCGCTGGTTCCCGACGCCACCCTGCGCTATTTGCAGGGCATGGTCGAACGCCATCCGGGCAGCGCGGCAGCCCGTCAAAAGTCCCCCGTATTAGCAACAGGTGAAAAATGAAAATAAACCAGCTAGCCGTCGCAGGCACGCTTGAGTCCGGCGATGTGATGATACGCATTGCGCCGCTCGATACGCAGGATATTGACCTGCAAATCAACAGTAGCGTTGAAAAACAGTTTGGCGAGGCCATTCGCGCCACCATCCTGGAGGTGCTTTCTCGCTACGACGTGCGCGGCGTACAACTGAACGTCGATGATAAAGGCGCTCTGGACTGCATTTTGCGCGCCCGACTGGAAACGCTACTGGCGCGCGCCAGCGGTATTGCCGCTCTGCCCTGGGAGGAGCGCCAATGATTTCCGCCTCTCTGCAACAACGTAAAACCCGCACCCGCCGCAGTATGTTATTCGTACCGGGCGCCAACGCGGCGATGGTGAGCAATTCGTTTATCTACCCGGCCGACGCGCTGATGTTCGACCTGGAAGACTCCGTTGCATTACGCGAAAAAGACGCGGCGCGCCGTCTGGTATATCACGCGCTGCAACACCCGCTTTACCGTGACGTCGAAACCATCGTCCGCGTGAATGCGCTGGACTCCGAATGGGGCGTCAACGATCTGGAAGCGGTCGTGCGCGGCGGCGCGGACGTGGTGCGTTTACCGAAAACCGACACTGCGCAGGACGTCATTGATATCGAAAACGAAATTCTGCGCATTGAAAACGCCTGCGGTCGCGAACCGGGCAGTACCGGCCTGTTAGCCGCCGTGGAATCGCCGCTGGGTATTACCCGCGCGGTAGAAATCGCCCACGCCTCTGAACGGTTGATCGGGATTGCGCTGGGCGCGGAAGACTATGTTCGCAACCTGCGCACCGAACGCTCTCCGGAAGGCACCGAACTGCTGTTCGCCCGCTGCGCCATTTTGCAGGCCGCGCGTTCCGCCGGCATTCAGGCCTTCGATACCGTCTATTCCGACGCCAACAACGAAGCCGGTTTCCTGCAAGAAGCCGCCCACATTAAACAGTTGGGCTTTGATGGTAAGTCACTGATCAACCCCCGCCAAATAGAACTGCTGCACAACCTTTATGCGCCGACGCGTAAAGAGGTCGCCCATGCGCGTCTGGTCGTTGAGGCCGCAGAAGCCGCCGCCCGCGAAGGTCTCGGCGTCGTTTCCCTTAACGGCAAGATGGTCGACAGCCCGGTGATTGAACGCGCCCGTCTGGTGCTCTCCCGTGCAGAACTTTCCGGTATTCGCGAAGAATAAGGCAAAAAAATGACGCAGAAAAATGAATCTCAACGCCAGGATCGCGTAGCCGCCTGGAGCCGTCACGCTGAAAGCGAACTGAGCGCTTACCAAAGTGCGGCAAAATTGGATCTACAAGCGCAAAAACCGCGCGACCACAAACTGTGCGCCAGCCTGGAAGAGGCCATCCGCCGTTCCGGTTTACGCGACGGCATGACGGTCTCCTTTCACCACGCGTTTCGCGGCGGCGATCTGACGATTAACCTGGTGATGGAAACCATCGCAAAGATGGGCTTCAAAAATCTGACCCTGGCCTCCAGCTCGCTGAGCGACTGCCACGCGCCGCTGGTTGAACACATTCGTAACGGGGTGGTCAGCCGCATCTACACGTCAGGCCTGCGCGGCCCGCTGGCGGAAGAAATTTCTCGCGGCCTGCTGGCTGAGCCGGTTCAGATTCACTCCCACGGCGGTCGTGTACATCTGGTACAAAGCGGCGAACTCAACATTGATGTTGCGTTTCTTGGCGTGCCCTCCTGCGATGAATTCGGTAATGCTAATGGTTATACCGGCAAGGCCTGTTGCGGTTCACTGGGCTACGCGATGGTGGATGCCGACAGCGCGAAGCAGGTCGTGATGCTGACGGAGCAACTGCTGCCGTATCCGCATAACCCGGCAAGCATCGCTCAGGATCAGGTTGATCTGATCGTGCAAATCGAAGAAGTCGGTGATGCAAACAAAATCGGCGCTGGCGCGACCCGCATGACCACTAATCCGCGTGAACTGCTGATCGCCCGCAGCGCGGCGGAAGTCATTGCTCACTCCGGCTACTTCAACGAAGGTTTCTCCCTACAAACCGGCACCGGCGGCGCATCGCTGGCGGTCACCCGCTTCCTGGAAGACAAAATGCGTAGCCGCAACATTGTGGCTAATTTCGCGCTGGGCGGAATCACCGCCACCATGGTCGACCTGCATGAAAAGGGCTTAATCCGCAAACTGCTTGACGTGCAGAGCTTCGATCGTAACGCGGCGCAATCTTTGGCCCGCAACCCGAACCATATCGAAATCAGCGCTAACCAGTACGCCAACTGGGGCTCTAAAGGCGCTTCCGTCGACCGTCTGGACGTGGTGGTGCTGAGCGCGCTGGAAGTCGACACCCACTTCAATGTTAACGTGCTGACCGGCTCCGACGGCGTTCTACGCGGCGCGTCCGGCGGTCACTGCGATACCGCCGTCGCGGCGGCGCTGTCCATCATCGTCGCGCCGCTGGTGCGCGGTCGCATCCCAACGCTGGTTGATAACGTCACCACCTGCGTCACACCAGGCTCCAGCGTTGACATTCTGGTCACCGATCACGGTATCGCCGTCAATCCGGCGCGTCCGGAGCTGGCTGAACGCCTGAAAGCAGCGGGAATGAAAGTGGTATCGATTGAGTGGCTGCGCGAACGCGCGCAACTGCTTACCGGTCAGCCCCGTCCTATCGAATTCACCGACCGCGTGATTGCTGTCGTGCGTTATCGCGACGGTTCAGTGATCGATGTGGTGCATCAGGTGAAGGAATAAGCCATGCGCCTGTTTCCTGAACTCGCCACCTGTCACGACGTTTCTATTCCTGAGCTGCTCGCCAGCCGGGATGAGAGACAAGCAAGACAGCGCGCCTGGCTAACGCGCCACGCCACTCCACTGGTCTCCTTTACCGTGGTGGCGCCAGGCCCGATAAAAGACAGCGCGTTAACCCGCCGGATCTTTAATCACGGCGTGACTGCCCTGCATACGCTGGCAGAAGAGTATGGCTGGACCATCCGGGAGCAGGCTGCACTGGCTTCCGCCAGCGGGCCTGAAGGGCTGCTGGCGATTGACGCGCCCGCTCAGGCGCTCAAACAGACGACCATCGCGCTTGAACAGCGTTATCCACTGGGGCGCCTGTGGGATATCGATGTCCTGACGGCGGAAGGCGAAATACTCTCTCGCCGCCATTTCGCGCTTCCCGCTCGCCGCTGTCTGCTGTGCGGGCAAAGCGCGGCTGAATGCGCGCGGGGTAAAACCCACGCGCTAACTGATTTACTGACTCATATGGAGGCGCTGCTGCATGATGCCGATTCCCGTCAACCCGACTAACGCCTCCATTCAGCCTCAGTCGCTGTATGACGCCTGGGCCGATTTGGCCTGGCGCGCCATGCTGACCGAGGTAAATTTATCGCCAAAACCCGGTCTGGTAGACCGACTAAACTGCGGCGCGCACAAAGATATGGCGCTGGCGGATTTTCACCGCAGCGCGGAGGCGATTCGACACTGGCTGCCGCGCTTTATGGAATATGGCGCCAGCTGCACGCGCCTGCCGCCAGAGTCAGTTCTGGCGGGCCTGCGTCCATTGGGGATGGCCTGTGAAGCAGCGATGTTTCGCGCAACTGCGGGCGTCAATACCCATAAAGGCAGCATTTTCTCGCTGGGGTTACTGTGCGCCGCCATTGGCCGCCTGTATCAGCTACGCCAGCCGATCGCTGCAGAAACACTCTGCGCTACCGCCGCCGATTTTTGCCGCGGCCTGACAACGCGCGAACTGCGCCAGAACAACCTACAGCTCACCGCAGGCCAGCGGCTGTATCAGCAACTGGGATTAACCGGCGCGCGCGGCGAAGCGGAAGCGGGCTATCCGCTGGTCATCCGCCACGCGTTGCCGCACTACCGCGCATTGCTGGCGCAGGGGCGCGATCCGGAACTGGCGCTGCTTGATACCTTACTGCTGCTGATGTCGCTTAACGGCGATACCAACGTCGCGTCGCGAGGCGGGGCGGACGGTCTGCGCTGGTTACAGCAGCAGGCTGCGGTCTTATTACATCAGGGCGGCATACGGACGCCTGACGATCTCGTTTATCTCCACCGGTTCGATCAGCAATGCATTGAACGCAATCTCAGCCCAGGCGGTAGCGCCGATCTGCTGATCGTGACCTGGTTTTTAGCGCAAATTTCGCAAGTTAATCATTAACACAATTATAGAAAATATCCTTTCCGGAGAGTCATTTATGTCTTTATCCAAAGATAATATATGGAAGTTGTTGGCCCCATTAGTGGTGATGGGCGTCATGTTGCTAATTCCTGTTCCAGATGGTATGCCGCCGCAGGCCTGGCACTATTTTGCGGTTTTCGTCGCGATGATTGTCGGTATGATCCTGGAGCCGATCCCGGCGACAGCGATCAGTTTTATCGCCGTAACCATTTGCGTTATCGGCAGCAATTACCTGCTATTTGACGCTTCAGAACTGGCCGATCCGGCGTTTAAAGCCAGTAAACAGGCGCTGAAATGGGGGCTTGCCGGTTTCTCCAGCACCACGGTCTGGCTGGTTTTCGGCGCGTTTATTTTCGCGCTGGGCTACGAAGTGACCGGGCTGGGGCGCCGCATTGCGCTGTTTCTGGTAAAATTCATGGGTAAACGCACGCTGACGCTCGGCTATGCGATTGTCATTATCGATATTTTGCTGGCGCCGTTTACTCCCTCCAATACGGCTCGTACCGGCGGGACTGTCTTCCCGGTCATCAAGAACCTGCCGCCGCTGTTTAAATCGTTTCCAAACGATCCTTCCGCACGCCGCATCGGCGGTTATTTGATGTGGATGATGGTGATCAGTACCAGCCTGAGCTCTTCGATGTTTGTCACTGGCGCGGCGCCAAACGTGTTAGGTCTGGAGTTCGTCAGCAAGATTGCCGGCGTCCAGATTAGCTGGCTGCAGTGGTTTCTCAGCTTTCTGCCGGTAGGGATTATTTTACTGATCGTTGCGCCGTGGCTCTCCTATGTGCTTTATAAACCTGAAGTGACCCACAGTGCGGAAGTCGCAGCCTGGGCTGGCGGCGAGTTAAAAAACATGGGGCGTCTGTCCCGCAAAGAGTGGACGCTGATTGGCCTGGTGCTGCTTAGCTTAGGATTGTGGGTTTTTGGTGGAAAAATCATCAACGCCACTGCCGTGGGTCTGCTGGCCGTCTCGCTGATGCTGGCGCTGCATGTTGTGCCGTGGAAAGACATTACGCGCTACAACAGCGCCTGGAACACCCTGGTGAACCTCGCTACGCTGGTGGTCATGGCCAATGGCTTAACCCGCTCCGGCTTTATTGACTGGTTCGCCAATACCATGAGTACGCATCTGGAAGGTTTCTCGCCGGATGCAACCGTCATTGTACTGGTACTGGTGTTCTATTTCGCGCACTACCTGTTTGCCAGCCTTTCCGCTCACACCGCGACCATGCTGCCGGTCATTCTGGCGGTGGGTAAAGGCATTCCGGGCGTTCCGATGGAACAACTGTGTATTCTGCTGGTGCTGTCTATCGGTATCATGGGCTGTCTGACGCCGTATGCCACCGGCCCTGGTGTGATTATCTACGGCTGCGGTTACGTGAAATCCAGAGACTACTGGCGGCTTGGCGCAATCTTTGGCGTTATCTATATCGCGATGCTGTTGCTGGTGGGCTGGCCGATTCTGGCAATGTGGAATTAAACATTACGCCAACGTAGGTTAAAAATGATGCCGTTCAGGTTCACCTGAGCGGCATTTTTTATGATTAAATGGGTAACATTCATAATGTGTATAAATTATCGAATTCATCATGAACACAATATGGCATTACAGTCCGCTGCTGGCTGCCCTCTTAACTCCAATTTTTGCCGCCAACGCCGACGAACTTCAGGCGCAACAGTACGGTGATTTCACTGACTATGTGCTGGCGCTTTCCTGGCAAACCGGTTTTTGTCAAAGCCAGCATGAACGCCGCCATCGGGAACCCGATGAGTGCCGTCTGCAAAAAGAGCCAGCCAACAAAGCAGACTTTCTGACCGTCCACGGCCTGTGGCCTGGATTACCCAAATCTATCGCCGCACGCGGTGTTGACCAGCGACGCTGGCAGCGCTTTGGCTGTGCGACGCGGCCAATCCCGAATCTGCCTGAAGTCAAGGCCAGCCGGAAATGCTCCGCCCCCGCCCCCGGACTTTCGCCTGACATCGCGGCAGCGCTTAAGGAAGTGATGCCCGGCGCGGGGGGGAATTCCTGTCTGGAGCGCTACGAATATGCCAAACATGGCGCCTGTTTCGGGTTTGATCCCAATGCCTATTTCGGCACCATGATACGGCTGGATAAGGCGATAAAAGACAGCGCGCTGGGGCAGTTTCTGGCGGATAATTACGGCAAAACCGTTAGCCGCGCTGAGTTTGATAGCGTCGTCGCACAAATGTGGGGCCAGGATAATGTCAAAGCCGTTAAAGTAAACTGCCATGGCAATCCCGCCTATTTAACAGAGATTCAGTTTTCATTAAAGGCGTCGATGATTAACGCCCCGCTCTCCTCTGCCTCATTCCTGCCGCAGCCGCATCCCGGCAACTGCGGGAAACAGTTTATTATCGATAAAGCCGGTTATTGACGAAGCAGAGGTTTAAAACCGTAGCCACATTTGAGAACACGCCCGAATGTAGACTAAAATTCACTCAGGGCTATGACGTTTGAGGATTTACCCGAATGTGAACTAAATCACTTCAAAGACGGGGTAAGTCTCAGTATCATCATGAGAGTTAAACCCTCGCCGCCAGACGGTGAGGGTTTTCTTTTGGGACCATTTACCTGCACTACTCGCAGTATCGATGACATGGAGTAAGAAATGTCCAGACCCACTATTATCATTAACGACCTTGACGCCGAACGTATTGATCGTCTTCTGGAACAGCCTGCGTATGCGGATCTGCCGATTGCCGACGCGCTCAACGCCGAACTGGATCGCGCGCAAATGTGTTCGCCACAAGAGATGCCGAACGATGTCGTCACCATGAACAGCCGCGTTAAATTCCGCAATTTGAGCGATGGTGAAACACGCGTGCGGACGCTGGTGTACCCCGCCAATATGACGGACAGCAGTACCCAGCTTTCGGTAATGGCGCCCGTCGGCGCGGCGTTGCTGGGACTGCGCGTCGGCGACACCATTCACTGGGAACTGCCGGGCGGCGCCTCCACCCATCTCGAAGTGCTGGAACTCGAATATCAGCCTGAAGCCGCGGGCGACTTCCTGCGTTAAACCATCTGCATAAGCGTTAATGCGTTTACACAGAGGATGCCTGCGCATCCTCTTTCCGTTAGCCCTTTCATTTCTGCCTGTTTCAGACAACGCCGCCTGGCATCGGGTTGATGACTCCCGTCGCCTGTTTCTGCGCCGCTTGTGCCGACGTCGCTCCCGGCACCAGGATAACCTTCCGGCACTCTTCTTCGCGTTTTTCGAAAATTTCGTAGCCGCGCGCCGCCTCTTCAAACGGCATATAGTGCGTGACAATCTCCTCCGGCTTCAGCAACCCTTTTTCAATAAGCGGTAATAATTCCCCCAGCCACGCGTGAACATGGGTTTGACCCATTTTAAAAGTTAGCCCCTTATCAAAGGCGTCGCCGAATAAAAAGCCGTGAATAAAACCGGCATACACGCCGGGCACGCTGACCACGCCGCCGCGTCTGACCGCCGCGATACATTGTCGCAGCGCTTTGCCGCTGCTGCCTTCCAGTTTAAGGTTCGTCAGCACCGTCTCCGTCATGCTGCCTTTCGCTTCAAAGCCTACGGCATCAATTACCGCGTCCACGCCGCGGTGGCCTGCCGTCTGCTCGATGATTTTTTCCGCCGGATCGTTCTCATCATCGAAGTTGATCGGTATCGCGCCATAACGTTCTTCGGCGAAACGCAGGCGCCAGGCGTGGTGATCAACGACGAAGATCTGCTCCGCGCCCAGCAGTCGCGCACAGGCGATAGTCAGTAATCCTACCGGCCCTGCGCCAAAAACCGCCACGCTGGAACCTTGCTGAATCTGAGCATTTTTTGCCGCCTGCCAGGCGGTAGGCAAAATATCAGAAAGAAACAGCGCTTTATCGTCAGATAACAGCGGCGGCACCTTAAATGGACCGACATTACCTTTTGGCACGCGAACATATTCGGCCTGTCCGCCGGGAACGCCGCCATACAGATGGCTATACCCAAACAGCGCCGCCGGTGGCGGGATCTGTTTTTTATTCATCGCCGCGCCGTGTCCGTCGTTAGTGTTTTCACACGCTGAATATTGCTGTAGCCGACAGAAAAAGCAGTCGCCACAGGCAATGACAAACGGGATAACGACCCGATCCCCTTTCCGAATATTCTTTACATCATGTCCGGTTTCCACCACCTCGCCCATAAACTCATGGCCGAAAATATCGCCATGTTTTACCTGTGGGATCTTGCCGCGATAGAGATGCAAATCAGATCCGCAAATCGCGGTGGCGGTAACACGCAAAATGATATCGTCAGGCTGCTCAATGCCGGGATCGGGTACGTTTTCAACCTTTACGTGATGTGGACCGTGATACGTCAATGCTTTCATGCAGCCTCCGGAGTAACGGTGAATGTTGCGTTCGACTATAAAAGGGTAGCTATCCCGGAGAGACTGCCGGAAAAACAGGCGGCTTTAGGATTTTTCCTGGAAAATACACAACTTTTTTAACGTCAGGTTGCCGTAATATTTAAAATTGCCAGACAAATAGCAGAAAGAAACATTATTATATGCTTGAATAAATTCAGTATTGATTAACAGGGAGTAACGGGTATGTATAAGACAATCATTATGCCGGTTGATGTTTTTGAAATGGAACTTAGCGATAAAGCCATTCGCCACGCTGAGTTTCTGGCGCAACAGGATGGCGTCATTCATCTGTTGCATGTACTGCCTGGGTCCGCGAGCATGAGCCTGCACCGCTTTGCCGCCGACGTGCGTCGCTTTGAAGAACATTTACAGCATGAGGCGGAAACGCGTCTGCAAACGATGGTGGGACACTTCAGTATCGATCCTTCACGAATTAAAACGCATGTTCGCTTTGGTAGCGTGCGCGATGTCGTCAATGAGATGGGCGAAGAACTGGATGCGGATGTCGTGGTAATCGGTTCGCGTAATCCGTCCATCACGACACACCTGTTGGGGTCTAACGCCTCAAGCGTGGTGCGCCATGCGACGCTGCCAGTATTGGTTGTGCGTTAACCCTGGTGGCTAAAAACTGACACGCCCTGCCAGGTCACGCCTGGCAGGGCTTTTTACTGCATCATCGTTAATACAAATGCCCGATATTCACAATAGTACTCACCGTGTCGCCAAAAAAGACCAGCCGGCTCAGAAATACGCCAACGAATAACAAGACGAACAGGAGTTTCGGGCGCGAATCACCGTGACGGCTGGCGACAAAAGCGAGCGCAAGGCAGACCAGGCTTGCCAGATAAAACGGGGAAGCCAGCCATGAACGCGCCGTCATCTGCATTACCGTTCCCCCGCTTAACCACACCAGCGGCGCCGCGATAAGTACCGCGATACACACCACAATTCCCTGGCGTAACACAGGAACGGCAGGCCTGAGTTTTAACAGCGGAATCGCCGCGCAACCCATGACCCATACCGTAATAAAAAATAACAGCATGGTAAATCCATTAGCGATAGCCACCATCGCTGGCGCGGCGTAGGTCATCCCCTGCACCGCCACCAGTAACACGCCGAACACGGAGGCGATAAGAGCCATCGCTTTATGTCCCTTTGCCAGGAACGTTACGCCGACCGCTGCGCCAAACAACGTGGCGCCAAGGATTTCCCGACTTAACCAGGCATGTCGCAGGTTAATCAGCGCATCATAAGCGCGATCGGGATGCGCCAGATGCAGAATCGCGGCAATAGACGCCAATGCCAGCACCAGCCCGGTGGCCAACCAATAGAAACGCAGGCCTTCCACTTCACCACGCAGCGTACGCCATGTCAGTACCAAAGCCATCCCGACAGACATCTGGCTTAATACCGTAAAAAACACCAGCGGCAGTTCATATTTTTCCATTACTTGTCCTCCGGCTGCTTAGGCTGGCGCGCCAGAATAAAGCGCGTTCCTGGATTAAGCTGTGGCATATGCGGGAACCCTGGCGGATACTGCACCGCATTATCGGGCACAAGATCGGCATCCAAATCGATAATCGACAAGGCGCCCACCGGGCAGGCGTTTACGCACGCCGGATTCATACCGATATCAAGACGCTCGTAGCACATACTGCATTTTTCCGCTTTACGCGTCTCTTCATTAAAACGCGGCGCGCCATAAGGACAGTTACGAATACAGTTTTTACAGCCGATGCAGCGCTCAGGGTTATGCACCACCACGCCATCTTCACGTTTGGTATAGGCTTCGACCGGACAGGCGGCGACGCAGGCCGGATGTTCGCAGTGGTTACAGGCCAGCGAGTAAAACGCCCGCTCTTCATGTGGATAGATGTCTTTATCCAACGGATAAACGTAGCGCCAGAAGCGATCCGGCTCCAGTTGGTTAAAGCTTTTACACGCCATAGCACAGCCGCGGCAGCCGATGCACTTATCGCTATTCACTAAAAACGCACGTCTCATGCTACGGACTCCCCTTTACCGATCAATACAACGTCAGCAAACTGACTGTGGATAGCGGCGCCCGGCGCGCCAGTTTTCATCAGCCCCATATCAGCAGGCGTATCAGCCACGACGTTTTGCACGTTGTACTGCCGTTTCGGGAACCAGGCTTCATACATCACCAGAAAATCTTCCGGCACGTTGGTGGTGACTTTTGCCCGCAGCTCAACTTCACCGGTGCCATTGAAAACTTTGACCAGATCGTTCTCGCTGATGCCTTTTTTCTGTGCGGAAGAAGGATGGATATAAACGAACGGTTCCGGGTAGAACACCTGCATCCAGTCCAGGTTGATAAACTGCGAGTGCAGGCCAAACTGCACGTGCGGCGTAAACAGATGGAACGGCAGTTTGCTCTCGGCTTCCGGTTTGTATTCCGGCAGCGCGGTGTGGCCGTTTTTCTCCGCCAGTTCAGATTTAAATTCATACTTGCCTGACGGCGTTTTGAACTTGCGGTCATACCAGGCGGCAGAGCTTGGCAGGATCGCTTTTTTCGGCCCGTCCAGCAGATCGTCCCAGGAAGAGATGCCGAACATTTTCGCCATACCGTCGTTGAACTCCTGATCCAGCCAGCGCTTGTGATCGAACTCTTGCGGGAAGGTACAGGAACCCGGCGCCATCTTATTCATGGTGCGCGACAGCATGGTCGCGATTTCAAGGTCGCATTTTGCTTCATACATCGGCTTAATCGCCGGCTGATTAATGGAAAGCCAGTAGTGCCAGTAAGAAGCATCCACGTTCCACTCTTCAAACGCGGTGGTAACGGGCAGCACGATATCAGCGTGTTGCACCGTTTCGTTGAAGAACTGATCGGCGCAGACCACCATTTCCAGTTTTTCAAACGCTTTTTTCATCTTGCTGCGATCGAAATCCTGGGCAAACGGGTTTTTACAGGCGACCCACAGCATACGAACCGGCGGATCGTTGGCCTCCAGAATCCCCTGCGCCGTCTGGTTGATATTCAGAGAACGATCGGAGTACTGCACGGCGTCGCTGCCAGCGGCAGCCCCGAATTCACTGGTGGTGCCCGCCGCTCCCGGTATGCCAATAGCGCCCACTGGCGGCTTCTGCATCATGGCGTTATAGTTAAAGCCCCAGGTATGCAGATGGCCATAACGCGCGCCGCCGCCTTCGACACCGATGTTGCCGGACATAGCGACAAAGGCATCGATAGCGCGAACGTTGGCGCCGCCGTTGACATGACGCTGCATCCCGTAACCAATCCAGACCGTGGCCGGCTTAACCGCCGTAAACTCTTCTGCCAGCTGGCGAATGACATCCGCAGACAGGCCGCAGATTTCTGCCGCCCATTCCACGGTGACGTTATTGCGCAGATAGGCTTCAAATTCCGGATAGCCGTGAGCGTCGTTGTTGACAAAATCCTGATCCACCAGGCCTTTATCCACCAGATGACGCGCCATCCCCAGCGCCAGCGCGCCGTCTGAGCCAGGCCGTACGCGCAGGTAGAGATCGGCTTTGGCGGCAGTCTGCGACAGCAGCGGGTCGATAACCACGACCTTCGCCCCTTTCTCGCGCGCCTGATAGATGTACTTCATGCTATGCATTGAGCACCAGGCCGGGTTGGCGCCCCAGATAATGATGTATTTCGCTTTCACCATATCTTCCGGGTCGTTACACCACATGTCGCCCATGTCGTAGTTTTGCGCGTCGATACCGGCAGGCCAGCACGGCGTACCGGCAAAACGGGTGGTGTAGCCAAGCGAGGACATCATCCCTTCAACGGCATAGTTCAGCACGCCAAACTTACCGGAATATTTGGTCAGCGCCAGACCGAGCATAGAACCGTCTTTTTTCTTAATCTCCAGCATTTTGGCGGCAATGCGCTGCATCGCCTCTTCCCATGAGATGCGACGCCAGTTGCCGCTACCGCGAACGTCCTGCGCCATGGGATATTTAATACGATCGGGGCTATAAACCCGGCGCGGATAGCTTAACCCTTTGACGCAAGGGGTACCGTGAGTAAATGTTGATTCCGGCGCACCTTCCACGAAAGTAATGACCCCGTCCTTTACCCACGTCTTGAGGCTACAGGTGTCATAGCAGTTACGC
The DNA here is from genome assembly GCF_020150755.1 of Salmonella sp. A29-2. Lineage (NCBI taxonomy): Bacteria > Pseudomonadati > Pseudomonadota > Gammaproteobacteria > Enterobacterales > Enterobacteriaceae > Salmonella > Salmonella sp. A29-2. The sequence continues at coordinate 3,252,339 of NZ_CP083731.1, forward strand.
GGACACGCGTTACGATAAATTTTGTACGTTTTAGGGTTAAAGGGAACAGGCGGCTGCGCAAGCGCGCATCGGGAGGTCAGTAATCCTCCGGGTAAAGCCGCAACGGCGCCCAGCGCCACTATCCCCTTTAAAAAAGAACGTCTGTTCAGATGTCCCGTCTCATTACTCATATTGATACTCTCGTTTTAATTCATCAAACCAATAAAATAAGATGTCCGCCACCGTATATAACGTGGTCGTTTGTGCATGAGTTTTTATTTTTTCGATATATAATGGCACCCACTTTGTTAAATAATTATTGATATATTGAGTGAGGGTAGAGCGGTATTGTGACGTTTGCCGGGTATTAGCCAGTAATAGTGTGGTCAACTCCAGCACGCAGGAAATATGATCGTCAGGAATATTGATCTCCTGATTAACCGACAATCCCAACGCTGCCATAAACTCCCGTATCTCCAGCGTCGCCTTTCCCATCACCAGCGCATCCTCTTCCAGATACACTGAAGCGAAAGGCGCAGCCAGCAGCTTGCCAGGACCGACGAATAGCGCATTAAAGTCATACTCCGCTTCCAGCCACGCCCGGTCGGTAAGGTTTACCGCAGCAGAGGGATTTAATCTCACGTAGGCAGATTTCAGTGAATGACTATCATGAGAATTAAAAAAATCACGCAATGTAAGCCCTGTTTTTTCTAATTCCGTCAGTGATTCATAGATTGAATCCATGAATAAATAACCTCACATACAAATGCAGTATAAATCAAGAAAAAAGAATGGGCATGTTAACGGAAGCGCTTAATCTTTCTTTGATAAAAAAACAGAAAAATTCCAGTTAAATCCGTAGAAGACTTTTTTATTGTTTCAAAGTTTAAAAACAGAAGACCGTTGAAATAAAAAACCGTCTGTTATTAACAGACGGTTTCAGAGTATTGATAATGAAGAAGGTGTTTTACCCAGCGGCGTTCCCCGGGCATAAACACCGCAGGCCCGAATAGCTTACACTATCGGGCCATTTACGATGGCCAGTTAACTGACCTTGCAGGTGTGCTTACTTCTTTTTATGCGATTTTGGTGCGAATCAGATAATCAAAGGCGCTCAACGAGGCTTTCGCCCCTTCGCCTGTGGCGATGATAATCTGTTTGTAAGGAACGGTGGTACAATCGCCTGCGGCGAAGACGCCCTTAACGCTGGTTTCACATTTGGCGTCAATAATGATCTCGCCCATGCGGTTACGCTCAAGCGCGCCTTCCAGCCAGTGGGTATTCGGCAACAGACCAATCTGCACAAAAATCCCTGCCAGCGCGACACTATGAATATCGCCGCTGACACGGTCACGATACTCCAGCCCCACCACTTTCGAACCGTCGCCCTTCACTTCTGTCGTTTGCGCATTCAAAATGATATCGACATTTTTCAGGCTACGCACTTTGTCCTGTAGCACCTGGTCCGCCTTCATCTCCGGCGCGAACTCCAGCAACGTAACGTGTTCTACAATACCTGCCAGATCGATAGCCGCTTCAACGCCAGAGTTGCCGCCGCCGATGACCGCCACACGCTTCCCTTTAAATAACGGACCGTCGCAGTGCGGACAATAGGTGACGCCTTTGGTGCGATACTGATCCTCGCCCGGCACATTCATATTGCGCCATTTCGCGCCGGTGGCGATGATGATACTGCGCGCTTTCAATACTGCGCCGGACGCCGTTTCAATCTGATGCAGGCCGCCTTCTGTTGCGGCCGGAACCAGTTTACTTGCGCTCTGGCTGTCGATAACGTCAACGTCGTAATCGCTGACATGCGCTTTCAGCGCGCCCGCCAGTTTTTGGCCTTCGGTTTTCGGCACCGAGATATAGTTTTCGATATCCACGGTATCCAGCACCTGACCGCCGAAGCGCTCGCCCATCAGACCGGTACGGATGCCTTTGCGCGCCGAGTAGACCGCCGCCGCCGCGCCCGCCGGGCCGGAGCCGACAATCAGTACGTCATACGCATCGCGTTTGTTCAGCGCTTCCGCCGCGCGTTTTTCTGCGCCAGTATCCACTTTAGCGACAATCTCGGTCAGAGTCATACGTCCCTGGCCGAACTCTTTACCGTTAACAAATACCGCCGGAACACCCATCACGTTACGTTCGGTGATTTCGTTCTGGAAGGTGCCGCCATCAATTGCCGTATGTTTAATACGCGGGTTCAGCACCGCCATCAGGTTCAGCGCCTGCACTACGTCCGGGCAGTTATGGCAGGAGAGTGAATAATAAGTTTCGAATTCAAAATCGCCGTCAATATCGCGAATCTGCTCCAGCAGCGACTGCGCTTCTTTTGATGGATGACCGCCGGTCCACAGCAGCGCCAAAACCAGCGAGGTAAATTCGTGGCCCAGCGGAGAACCGGCAAAGCGCGGCCCCTGCTGAGAACCTGGATTCGTAATCAGGAAAGACGGCTTGCGCACCAGCAGAGTATTGTCTTCTTTAAACGTGACTTTGTCGGACAGCTCGGCGATTTCAGCCAGCAGTTCCTTGATTTCCGCCGATTTAGCGCTGTCATCCAGCGTGGCAATCAGCTCAACAGGTTTGGTCAGTTTCTCAAGGTAAGCCCTGAGCTGGGTTTTCATATTTGTGTCGAGCATTCTTCTTCCCTCTCTGAAAACATCATCATGCAAGCCGACTTCGCGGGACTGCATTAATGCAACTTGCGTCATGGTGCTGAAATGAAATGGGCGCGGGTGCGCCCATGACTGAAACAATTTCCAAAGTATTTCACGTCAGAGTAAGGCGGCTAGCCTGAGAATCCCCGGGAGCTTACTGAAGTAAGTGACCGGGGTGAGCAGGCGACGCCAACGCAGCTATGGCGTGAAAGACGACGGAAATTTAGATTTTACCAACCAGGTCTAAGGATGGAGCCAGAGTCGCTTCACCTTCTTTCCATTTCGCCGGGCATACTTCGCCTGGGTGAGCGGCAACGTACTGTGCTGCTTTAATTTTACGCAGCAGGTCAGACGCGTCACGGCCGATACCTTCAGCGGTAACTTCGATCGCCTGGATGATACCCTGCGGGTCAACAACAAAGGTCGCACGGTCTGCCAGACCTTCATCTTCACGCATGTTGTCGAAGTTACGGGTCAGGGCGCCAGTCGGGTCGCCGATCATCGCATATTTGATTTTTGCGATAGTTTCAGAGCTGCTGTGCCATGCTTTGTGCGTGAAGTGAGTATCGGTTGAGACGGAATAAACGTCTACGCCCAGCTTCTGCAGTTCTTCGTAATGGTCGGCAACGTCACCCAGTTCAGTCGGGCAAACAAAGGTAAAATCGGCCGGGTAGAAGAAGAAGACGCTCCAGCGGCCTTCGGTATCTTTCTCGGTGACTTCAATGAATTCACCGTTTTTGAACGCCTGGTTTTTGAAAGGTTTGATTTTGGTGTTAATTAAGGACATCTATACTTCCTCCGTGTTTTCGTTGAGGAGTAAGTTAACGAAATTTTGCTGATTCGGCTAATGCGTTTCCATTATCAAATCAATAAGCGTTAACTAACAACCCGATTCGGGCGACATTGTGAACACTGCGCCCTGTCAGCCATCTAAAGTAAAAAGGCCGCCTGACAGGCGGCCCCATTACCTGAACTACCCGTAGGTAACTTCAGAGCCAGTACGACTCGTCTTGCAAATTACAGACGTATTGTCTGCAACTCGAAATCCATAGCGTATATGCTGGCTAAGTGTTGCGCTCTACATTACCTTAACAAAGGCTGTAACAGCGAAAAGGATTACATCACCCCAGCATAGAAAGGGCAATCCCGGCACGCCAGCTCTTACCTATGTCTGTGATAGGCATCATCATTAATACTCTTTTCGCTTTGATCTTAAAAGGAAAAAATATGATTAAACGTACATTGCTGCTTGCTATGCTGCCCATTCTCGCCCACGCGGAAGAACTGCCTGCGCCAGTTAAAGCCATTGAAAAACAGGGCATAACTATCCTGAAATCCTTCGAGGCGCCGGGGGGCATGAAGGGCTATCTCGGAAAGTATCAGGATATGGGCGTCACCATTTACCTGACGCCGGACGGTAAACACGCGATTTCCGGCTATATGTATAATGAAAAAGGCGAAAATCTTAGCAACGCCCTGATAGAAAAAGAGATCTATGCACCGGCCGGACGTGAAATGTGGCAGAAAATGGAAAAAGCGTCATGGATACTCGACGGTAAAAAAGACGCGCCGGTGGTGCTGTATGTCTTCGCCGACCCTTTCTGCCCCTATTGTAAGCAGTTTTGGCAGCAAGCTCGCCCGTGGGTCGAATCCGGCAAGGTACAATTACGTACGTTACTGGTCGGGGTGATTAAACCGGAAAGCCCGGCCACAGCCGCAGCGATTTTAACCGCGAAAGACCCGGCGAAAACCTGGCATGACTATGAAGCCTCCGCAGGAAAGATGAAGCTGGAGGTTCCGGCGTCCATCCCCCCGGCGCAGATGAAAGTCATTAACCAGAATCAGCAGTTAATGGACGATCTTGGCGCTAACGCGACGCCAGCAATTTATTACATGAATAAAGATAAGATTTTGCAACAGGTTGTGGGTTTACCAGAAAAAGCGCAACTGGACGCCATGATGGGGCAGCCTTAACGCAGAAATTAGCAAAGCAGAAGCTTAACCGTACCCCGCCCGATAGCGCTGCGTTTGTCGGGCCAACCTCCTCCCGGCATTAACGCGACGCCAGACCAGCATGTCATCCGGCACAGCCTTTTTAGACTAACGGCGTGATTATAAAAGTGTACGTTATGTCCGCCTTTACTGTGATTATTTACTCGCTAAAATATTCATAACTGTGGTATTTTAGTTTAAATAAACTCTACATTAAGTTTAATAAACATAACTCTGGTAAATTATTGAGATTAAGTCATAATCATGGAAGATACCATGATGATGCCGGGAAGATACTATGGCTAACCTTTACGACCTTAAAAAATTTGATCTTAACTTGTTGGTTATATTTGAATGTATCTATCAACATTTAAGCATTAGCAAAGCAGCAGAAACACTCTATATTACACCTTCTGCCGTAAGCCAGTCATTGCAACGCCTGCGCACGCAATTCAACGACCCTCTATTTATTCGTTCAGGTAAAGGAATTACGCCTACCGTAACAGGCATTAATTTACATTATCATTTAGAAAATAACCTTAACAGCCTGGAACAAACTATTAATATAATGAATCAGTCCAGCCTGAAGAAAAAGTTTATTATCTACAGCCCACAATTGTTGATAACGAAACAATTACTGGAACTGATGAAATATCTGCGTAAAGACCCACAGATTGAAATTGAACATCACGACATTTTGGGAACGGAAGAATCTCCTGAAGATCTTCTCGCCTACCGTAAAGCAGATATTGTCCTCTCGATGTCGCCGATCAGTAATCGCTCCATTGTTTGTACGCACTTTTATAGGGTGGAATGCGTTCTGGTTTGCAGTGAAAACCATCCCCGATTGCGAGAGAGCGTAAGCGTTGAAGAACTGCTGAAAGAAACTTTTACTCATCTCATCGCCGCCGATGATGCCGCAGTAAAAGAGCATCAGACTTTCCTTAATCATGTATTAGCAGAAAGAACTATAGGCTTTAAAAGTAAGTCGCTTATCACTATTGCCAATGCGATTAGCGTGACAGATCTTATTGGTTTTTTACCTAAGATTATTGTGGATTATTATCAACCCACGGTTAAGCTTAGACAAATTTCCACACCTTTTTCTGTTCCTGCTAACCCCCTCTATCTTATGTATAATAGAGCTTCGCTGAATAATAGCGGATTTGCTGAGCTCATTGAGCACATCACAAAAAAGTATTAATAAGAAGGCCCAAGAGGGAGGTAATATAAATTCAATGTATATGTCTACATAATGTATTTATTTAGCAAATATAATAAAGCATTGCAAGTTCATCTAATCCGCTTATCCTTTATGTTAATTATTTCGAATATACTGTAGTTAACACATCGGAGACTATCCAGAGATGTCGGTTTATAAAGTTCCGCTTGAGCAAAATGTTCTGGAAGCGGCTCAAGAGCGTATAATGTGGACCCTGGAAACCTTACCCCGGGTCTGCGTCTCATTTTCTGGTGGTAAAGATTCAGGACTTATGCTGCACCTGACGGCAACGTTGGCGCGCAAAATGAATAAAAAGATCCACGTTCTCTTCATTGACTGGGAAGCGCAATTCTCCTGTACCATCACCTATATTGAATCGTTACGTGAATACTACGCGGACGTTATTGAGCGTTTTTATTGGGTCGCATTACCCTTAACCACACAAAATTCCCTTTCACAATACCAGCCGGAGTGGCAGTGTTGGCAGCCGGGTGCCGACTGGGTACGACAACCGCCAGAAAATGCGATTACCGATCCGGCCTTTTTTTCCTTTTATCAACAAGGCATGACCTTTGAACAGTTTGTTCGCGATTTTGCCGACTGGTTTTCAGAAAAACGTCCTGCCGCTATGCTGGTCGGTATTCGTTCCGACGAATCCTATAACCGATTTGCCGCTATCGCTAACTCGCATAAGCTGCGCTTTGCCGACGATAAGCCCTGGACCACGTTAGCCCCTAAGGGGCACACCTGGTATATCTATCCCATCTATGACTGGAAAACCGCAGATATCTGGACCTGGTTCGCCAAAACAGGTAAACCCTGTAACCCTTTGTATAATTTGATGTATCAGGCTGGCGTACCGCCCCGCTACATGCGTATTTGCGAACCGTTCGGCCCGGAACAACGACAAGGGTTATGGCTGTATCATGTTATCGAACCTGAGCGCTGGGCGGCCATGTGCGCCAGAGTCAGCGGCGCACTCAGCGGAGGAATATACGCCGGACAAGACAGCCATTTTTATGGCCACCGGAAAATTTTAAAACCCGATCACCTTAACTGGGAAGAGTACGCGCTGCTCCTGCTACACAGTATGCCTGAAGTCACTGCCGAACATTACCGTAATAAAATCGCCGTTTATTTGCAGTGGTATAAGAAAAAAGGCATGAACACTATTCCACAGACGCAGCATGGCGATATCGGATCGCGCGATATTCCGTCATGGCGACGGATCTGCAAAGTATTACTGAACAATGATTACTGGTGCCGGGCGCTGTCATTTAGTCCGACAAAACCTAAGAATTACCAGCGTTATAACGAACGTATGAAAGCTAAACGCCAGGAATGGGGGATCTTATGCAACACCGACTCACAGCCGAAATAACTCACTTTCTCTCTGAACTGCCTGAAGAGGAGAGGATCGCCGCCATTAATGAATTTAGAATGGCGATACATAGCGTTAGTCCTTTTCGCGATGAGCCTGTCGATTGTGTCCTGTGGGTGAAAAACGATCATATTTCGCCTAATGACTACAACCCGAATAACGTTGCGCCGCCCGAGAAAAAACTGCTGCTTAAATCGATTGAACAAGATGGGTTTACTCAGCCGATCGTGGTGGTAAAGGCCGATGCCGAGGAGTACGAGATTGTGGACGGTTTTCACCGTCATGAGCTGGGCAAAGGAAAAGCGGCCCTGAAAAGGCGTCTGAAAGGCTACCTGCCGATAACGTGTCTGGACAGAGAACGTCACGAACGCATGGCGGCAACCATTCGGCATAACCGCGCGCGCGGGCGTCACCAGATCCACGCCATGTCAGAAATCGTGCGCGAACTTTCTCTGCTAGGCTGGGACGAGAGCAAAATCGGCCAGGAGTTAGGTATGGACGCCGATGAAGTCCTGCGCCTGAAACAGATCAACGGCCTGCAGGAGCTTTTTGCAGACCGTCGATTCTCCAGAGCGTGGACGGTTAAATAACTACAGTTTACACAGGCGCTCTGCGGCGGCCAGCAGCGTTGATTCCTGTTTAGCGAAACATAAACGTATAAGCTGATGCGGGAAAGGGGCGGCGCAAAAGACAGAAAGCGGAATAGCGGCGACACCGACTTCTTCGGTTAGCCACTGACAAAACTCAACGTCATTTAGCGTCGACACTGCGCTGTAATCGATTAACAGAAAATAGGTACCTTCACAGGGCAGCACTTTTAATCGGCTTTGCGCCAGCGCGTTAACCAGCACATCGCGTTTTTTCCGGTAAAAATCGGGTAACGCGCGATAGTGTTCCGGCGCGGCGCGCAGCATATCCGCCAGCGCCAGTTGCGCCGGCGTATTGACGCAAAACGTCAGGTACTGGTGAACTTTGCGGATTTCGGCGCTAATGGCCGCAGGCGCAACGCAGTAACCAATCTTCCATCCCGTCATATGAAAGGTTTTACCAAACGATGAAACGGCAACCGCCCGCTCTCGTAACTGAGGGTGCGCCAGTACGCTGGCATGACCTTCGGCGGCAAAACAAATATGTTCGTACACTTCATCGCTTAATACATAAATTTCCCGCTCGCCGATAGCCTGCCACAGCGCCTCGATATCCGCCTGGCGCCAGACGGTAGCGGTGGGATTATGCGGCGTATTGAGGATCACCAGTCGCGTGCGCTCGCTAAGCAACGCCGAAAACGCCTGCCAGTCGACGCGAAAATGCGGCGGCGTAAGCGCTATGCGTTTTAACACGCCGCCGGAAAGCGCCACGGCCGGGGCATAGCTGTCGTAACTGGGATCGAAACAGATAACCTCATCCCCTGCCCGCACCAGCGCGGTAATCGCCGCATACAGCGCTTCTGTCGCGCCCGCTGTGACGGTGATATCACTTACGTCATCGGGTCGATAACCATATATTTCCGCCGTTTTATCGGCTATGGCCTCCCTCAGCGCCTGCGCGCCCGTCATCGGCGCATATTGATTCGCGCCCTGCGCGACATGATAAGCCAACCGCTCGTGCAAATAAGAAGGACCATCAAAATCAGGGAAGCCTTGCGATAAATTTATTGCCTGATGTTTCTGCGCCAGCGCGCTCATTTGCGTAAAAATCGTGGTGCCAAGATTGGGCAATTTGCTTTTTGGAATCAGTGGGTTATTTCTCATTATCTTCATACCCGCCAGTGATGTGGTTATTGACACACTATCACAGGGTGTTAGTATTTGGCAATCAAGACGTTTAGATGTCTAAATATAATAACAGCGGTGAGAAGACCCTAAGGACAACACAACATGAACCACACTGAAATCCGCGTCGTTACCGGCCCGGCGAATTATTATTCCCATGCCGGAAGTCTCGGAAGACTGACAGACTTTTTCACGCCGGAACAGCTTTCCCACGCCGTTTGGGTGTACGGCGAACGCGCGATTGCCGCCGCCCGGCCTTACCTGCCGGAAGCGTTTGAACGTGCTGGCGCAAAACATCTGCAGTTTACCGGCCATTGTAGCGAACGCCATGTTGCCCAACTGGCGCACGCCTGCAACGACGATCGTCAGGTGGTAATAGGCGTCGGCGGCGGCGCGCTGCTCGATACCGCCAAAGCGCTCGCCCGCCGTCTGGCGCTGCCGTTTGTCGCTATCCCGACCATCGCAGCGACCTGCGCCGCCTGGACACCGCTTTCCGTCTGGTATAACGACGCGGGACAGGCGTTACAGTTCGAAATTTTTGATGATGCCAATTTTCTGGTGCTGGTCGAACCGCGCATTATTCTGCAGGCGCCCGATGACTATCTGTTAGCTGGCATTGGCGATACGCTGGCGAAATGGTATGAAGCCGTTGTGCTTGCGCCGCAGCCTGAAACGTTACCTTTGACCGTAAGACTGGGCATTAACAGCGCGTGCGCTATTCGCGATCTCCTGCTGGACAACAGCGAACAAGCATTAGCGGATAAACAGCAGCGTCGGCTGACCCAGGCATTTTGCGACGTGGTGGATGCGATTATCGCTGGCGGCGGTATGGTCGGCGGCCTTGGGGAACGCTATACCCGTGTCGCCGCCGCCCATGCGGTACACAACGGTCTGACCGTCCTGCCGCAAACGGAAAAATTCCTGCACGGAACGAAAGTGGCTTATGGCATTCTGGTGCAAAGCGCGCTACTGGGACAAGATGACGTGCTGGCGCAATTGATTGCAGCGTACCGGCGATTTCATCTGCCGGCCCGGCTTAGCGAACTGGACGTGGATATTAATAACACCGCCGAGATCGATAGGGTAATCGCGCATACCCTGCGCCCGGTCGAATCCATCCACTATTTACCGGTGACGTTAACGCCAGACACCCTGCGTGCGGCGTTTGAAAAAGTTGAATTTTTCAGAATATAGCCTGGTGACGTTGCGTTTATCAGGCCTGGCAACCATCAGCAGCAACGCGCGCCGCCTTTTCCACCATAGCGCGCATCCTGCCGCTCGCGGAAAAATTCTTCATAGGTCATCGGCGTCTGATCCGGATGCGTTATGCGCATATGTTCCACATAGTTGTCGTAGTCTGGCACGCCAATCATCATTTTTGCGGCCTGTCCCAGATATTTTCCGGCTTTCGAAAGCGTATCGAACATCGTTGTCACCTGTCATCCAAATGCCCTCTCCTTATTCTGGAGAGGGCTATTGATGTAAAAAGATTAGTGCGCGCCTTTCGCCTGCGTCACGATCTCATCCACATTTTCCGGCATCGGCTCATACGGCGTTTCATTCGCCGTCGGTTTATCAATCTTCAGAGCGGCCAGCGCCGTCTTAATAGAGAAGACCGCCAGCACCACGACCACCACCATAAAGAAGATGGTTAGCCCGGCATCCAGACGGTTATTGAATACCAACTGCGCGAGCTGCGATTCAGTGTATTGCGGCGGAATATTGCCGCTGTCGATCATCGCCTGGAACTTATTGGCAATGGCCAGGAAGCCGATTTTCGCATCCGGACTAAACGCTTTCTGCCAGCCCGCCGTCAGCGTACAAATCAGCAGCCAGGCCGTTGGCACCAGCGCGACCCACGCATAACGCTGACGCTTCATTTTGAACAGTACCACGGCGCAAAGCATCAGCGCCATGCCCGCCAGCATCTGGTTAGCGATGCCAAACAGCGGCCACAGGGTGTTAATACCGCCCAACGGATCGACCACGCCCTGATGGAGGAAATACCCCCACGCCAGCACGCACAATGCCGTAGCAAGCAGGTTCGCTGGCAGCGAATCGGTACGTTTCAGCCCTGGCGACACTACGCCCAACAGATCCTGCAACATAAAGCGCGCCGCACGGGTACCCGCATCCACCGCCGTCAGAATAAACAGCGCTTCAAACAGAATGGCGAAGTGATACCAGAACGCCACATCCATCATGCCGCCCAACGCGCCATGTAAAATGTAGGCCATCCCTACCGCCAGCGTTGGCGCACCGCCTGCGCGGGAGATAATGGATTGTTCGCCGACTTCATTGGCAATCTGGTGTAACGTATCCGGCGTGATAGCGAAACCCCAACTACTGACCACCTGCGCAGCAGAAGCCACGACATCCGCAGTCCCCGCTGGCGCCAGTACCGCCATCGGGCTATTCATCGCAAAGTAAACGCCCGGATCGATAATACAGGCCGAGACCAGCGCCATAATGGCGACGAAAGATTCCATTAACATCCCGCCGTAGCCGATAAAGCAGGCCTGGCCTTCGTTGGCCAACATCTTCGGCGTCGTGCCGGAGGAGATGAGCGCATGGAAACCGGAGACCGCGCCGCAGGCGATGGTAATAAACAGGAACGGGAACAGGTCGCCCGTCCAGACCGGTCCGGTACCATCAACAAATTTGGTCAGCGCCGGCATAGTCAGCGTCGGACGCATAATCAGAATCCCGACCGCCAGACCGACAATCGTACCAATTTTCAGGAAGGTAGATAGGTAATCACGCGGCGCGAGCAGCAGCCAGACTGGCAGTACCGCCGCGACAAAACCATACCCCACCAGCATCCAGGTAAGCTGCACGCCAGTAAAATCAAAGTACGGCGCCCAGGTTGGGCTTGCCGCCACCCATCCGCCGGAAATAATAGCGAAAATAAGAAATACCAGCCCAATGACCGACACCTCGCCGATGCGCCCCGGACGCAGATAACGCAGGTAGATGCCCATAAAAATCGCCAGTGGAATAGTGAACGCGACAGTGTACGTTCCCCACGGGCTATGGGTCAGCGCTTTCACCACGATCATCGCCAGGACGGCCAGAATGATCACCATGATCATAAAGCAGGCTACCAGCGCGATCACCCCTGCCGTCGCGCCCATCTCCTCTTTAACCAGCTCGCCAAGCGAACGCCCATCGCGCCGGGTCGAGACGAACAGCACCATAAAGTCCTGCACCGCTCCCGCCAGCACAACGCCCGCCAGCAGCCAGATCATCCCCGGCAGATAGCCCATCTGCGCCGCCAGTACCGGCCCGACCAGCGGACCTGCGCCAGCAATGGCAGCAAAATGGTGACCGAACAGCACTTTCTTATCGGTCGGGACATAATCCAGACCATCATTATGACGTACCGCGGGCGTCATACGCGTTGGGTCAACCGCCAGCACTTTTTTGGCGATATAGAGCCCATAAAAACGATACGCAATTAGATAGACACAGACCGACGCCACCACGATCCATAGCGCGTTGATCTGTTCCCCACGATTTAACGCAATATAGCCCAGGGCAAACGCACCCAATACTGAGAGCGCTGTCCAGACGAGGTATTTCCCTGATTTATTCATAGTTGTTGTCCGTTTGGGTGTTCCAGAGAGATGTTACATTTTGTTTCTATAACACCTTTACCGTAATTAACAACACAACAACATGATAAAACCGGATCGTTACCCATTTTTTACATTACAGTGTTAACCAGATCACTTCCTTTCTTCGTTAATGCTGCAATTGCATTTTACTTTGCCAGAACTATCCCATTACCGCCGTTCCCAGGCGACAAGTGCAGCAGCGCCTCCCCTGCTCGTCAAAGAGCGTAATTTCCCAGCTTTGATTCTGCCGCCCCAGATGCAGCGGCAGGCAAACGCCGCGTACTTTCCCCTGCGAGACGGCGCGGTGATGGGTGGCGTTTAACTCGGTCCCGACCACGCACTGCCCGTCGCGGGTCATCAGATAACCCGCCATTGATCCTAACGTCTCCGCCAGCGCTGCCGATGCGCCGCCATGTAGCAGACCAAACGGTTGATGAGTGCGGGCATCGACGGGCATTTCCGCCTCCAGCACGTCATCGCCCAGACGGGTGTAAACAATGCCCAGATGCGCCACCAGCGTGTTCTGACTGGTAGCGTTCAATTCATCCAGCGTTAAATGCCGTTTCCAGATCATCGTCAGGCTCCCAATGTTGAACCGCCGTCCACCACGATATCCTGCAAGGTAATGTGGCTGGCCAGATCGGAGGCAAGAAACAAAATGGTATTGGCTATCTCCTGCGGACGGGCGATTTTACCGAGCGGTATGCCGAGCTTAAACTGTTCGCCGAAACCGCGAATGCGCTGCTGTTCGGCATCTTCACTTACCCATAACGTGCGCTGCATATCGGTGTCGGTCGAACCGGGCGACACCACATTACAGCGCACCCCACAGCCCGCCAGCTCCAGCCCTACGGTTAGCGCCAGGCTTTTCAGCGCCGCTTTAGAGGCGCCGTAGGCGCTCATACCGATACGCGGCGTATGCGCCGCATCTGAGGCTACGGTGACAATCGCCCCTCCCTGCTGACGGCGAAACTGCGCCATCGTCTGCGAAAACAGGTTAAATGCCCCGCCCACATTGACCGCAAATGTCTGCTGCCAGTCGTCGACGCTAAGCGCATCGGTCGCTCCCATACGCAAAATACCGGCGGCGTTGACCAGCACATCCAGCCGCGGCGTTTTTTGCAACACACGCTGGCACACCTGCGCAACCTGTGCGGCATCCGCCACATCCATGACTTCGGTAGCAAAGGGATAATTCTCTTGCGTAAATTCGCGATCGAAGCCGATCACCCGCGCCCCGGCGTCAACAAACGCCAGCGCCGTCGCGTAACCGATCCCTTTCCCCGCCCCGGTCACCCATACCGTTTTGTCTGAAAAATCAATACAGGGCATTACTCTACCCCGCGAGAAAGCAGCGCCCACCAGGCGTCAATGGTCGGGTTTTTCGCCAGCATCACGAAGTCGATATCGCCGTGTACTTTACGCCAGCGCGCCGCCAGCCCCATCATGCGTACTGAATCCAGGCCATAATCAATCAGGTTTTCATCATCCAGCGGCTCGTCGGTCTCATCCAGCAACGGCAGAATCAACGCCCGCAGCGCCGCTTTACTGGCAGGAACCGGCGTCGGCAGCAGCGATTCAGTCATGACGACGCGACCTGAACGCCCCGCCACATAGTTCAGCGCCATCAGATGCTCTTCCCGGCTGAAATCCGCCAGCGCATCCGCCACCATAAACGGCTTAATGTCGCGCATAAACGCATCGGTAGCGGTGGTCATACAGCCAATATGCGCATACACGCCGGTAATGATGAGCTGATTACGTCCGGTATCTTTTAACATCTGTTCCAGCGGCGAGCGGTGAAACGCGCTATAGCGCCACTTCACCAGCACCGTATCCGCCTCATCCGGCGTTAAGGCTTCTACCACCTTCTGCTGTTCCGGAGAGCGCGTCAGTCCCGGCCCCCACATATCATTGAGTAACGCGCGATCTTCATCGCTTTGCTCTTTCGGCTGAGCGGTGTAATAGACCGGGATATGATGTTCCTTACAGTACTGGCGCAGAGCGGCGATATTGGCAATCACCTGGTCCATCATTGGGCAGTTGCGGCCCCAAAAGCTGACAAAGTAATCCTGCATATCGTGGATGAGCAGCGCAGCGCGCTCCGGCTCAAATGCCCAGTTCACTTTGTTGGTCGGGATATCCAGTGCGGTGGGCAGCGCGTAAGACTGTAGTTTCGGAATGGCCATCTCTCTTTCTCCTTCAGAGCGGTGAACGTGACGCCAACCGCTGGCGTAATTGTTTTTTATCGACTTTACCAACCGGCGTCAGTGGCAGTGACGCAACGCACTCCACGCGATCCGGTAATTTAAATTCCGCCACGCCCTGCTCTCGCAGGAAACGGCGTACCTGTACCGCTCGCAGCGGCTCTTTTACCACCAGATATGCGCAACTTTTTTCTCCCAGCAGTTCATCTTCCATGCTGACCAGCGCCGCATGGATCACCGCCGGGTGGCGCAGTAACAGGTTTTCTATCTCTTCGGCGGCTATCTTCTCGCCGCCCCGGTTGATCTGATCTTTTTCACGCCCGTGAACGGTGATGTAACCGTCTTGATCAATGGAGATCAGATCGCCGGAGCAGTAAAAACCGTTGGCGTCAAAGGCGCTGGCATTGTGTTGCGGACTGTTGAAATAGCCGCGAAAAGTATAGGGGCCGCGCGTCATCAGACGACCAATCTCGCCCGGCGGCAGTGGATTCCCGTCAGCATCCGCCACCCACACTTCGTCGTCCGGACACATGGGTCTTCCCTGGGTATTGATAATCCGTTCCGGACTATCGTCCAGCCGGGTATAGTTCACTAACCCTTCCGCCATGCCGAAGACCTGCTGCAACTGACAGCCAATTTCAGCCGGAATACGGGCGGCCAGCGTCGCAGAAAGCCGCGCGCCGCCGACCTGCAATAACCTTAATGACGCCAGCGGCGCATTGCCGCCCCACTCCTGGATAGCCTGTAGCCATAGACTGACCGCGGGCGGCACCAGCGCCGTGGCATTAATCTGGTGTTTTTCGATCAGCGGGAAACAGAGCGTGGCGCTGGGATCGGTCGCCAGCACTACCGTTCCTTTGGCGAGAAAAACGCCCAGCGCGCCCGGCGAACTCATGGCGTAGTTATGCGCGGCGGGAATCGCGCACAGAAAACGCGTCTCCTCGTTGAAACCGCAAATCTCATTGCTGCGGCGCACGCTGTAGTAATAGTCGTTATGGGTACGGGGAATAAGCTTTGGCGTGCCGGTAGTACCGCCGGAAAGCTGAAAGTAGGCCACTTCGTCAGCAGGTGATGGCGTGGCGGTGAAATCTTCCGCCGCCTGCCTCATCGCCGCGTCCAGGCTGTGATCGCCGTCGTCGTTGCGCAATAACACCACCCGCACAGAGCGGTGTTCAGCCACAAACGTGTTGAGAAAGTCCTCCCCGGCGAACAGCGTATGTTGGCGATCGGCGATCACCAGCGTCGGCGCGATCTGCATCGCATAGGCGTTAAGTTCGGTACGTTGATGGCTAAACAGCGCCAGAACGGGCGCTACGCCAAGCTTCAACAGGGCGAAAAAGGTGATATACAGTTCCGGTACATTCCCCAGTTGCACCAGAGCGGTTTCGCCAGGTTTGATGCCCTGACGGCGTAAACTGCAGGCCAGATTATCTGCGGCCTGGTTGAGCTGGCGATAGCTGAATGCGCGCTCGCCTTCAATGACCGCCGTCTTGTCGCTGTCAGCGTGGCGGGTCAGAATATCGGTCAACGGCACGTCTTGCCAGTAGCCTTTTTCACGATAACGGCGGGCAAATTCATCCGGCCAACGGGTGAAAGGTATACGCATCATCGTTCCTTAATGCAGTCCAAAAACGTTCAACATCGTAGAGAGCTTGACGCCGGTTTCCCGCCACTCGCCGACTGGCGAAGAGGCAGGGACAATCCCGGCGCCAGCGAACAGGCGCACCTGATTACCGTGCAATTTCGCACAACGAATCGTCACTACCCACTCGCCGTTTCCTTCGGCATCGCACCAGCCGACAATGCCGCCAAACAGTTCACGATCGAACGGTTCCAGTTCAGCAATCAGCTTTTTCGCGACCTGATGAGGGAAACCGCTTAACGCAGGCGTTGGATGCAGCAGACAGGCCAGCGTCAGCGCGTTTTCTCCGGCGTTGGCCTTGCCCTCAAACGGCGTACCGAGATGCCATAGCGTCGGCGTGGTGATCAACTGCGGAGAGGAAGGTAATTGCAGTTCCGTGCTGCGATCGCGCAGGATCTGCTTCATCGCCTGCGTCACCAGCTCATGTTCATGGCGATCTTTTTGTGAAGCCAGCAGTCGGTTTCCCGCCTCGCGATCCAGAACGTCATCCGGCTGTCGACGTGCCGAGCCTGCTAACGGCAGCGAACTAAACCGCTCGCCCTCTTTGCGTAGCAGCAATTCGGGGCTGGCGCCCAGCAGAACGCCGCCATCCGCCAGTGGCACATGGAAGTTGTAACTAACTGGATTCTGCGCAACCAGCCGCTCCAGCAATGCTCCGCTATCCACCGCCACATCAGTGGTGATATCTATCAGCCGGGAAAGCACCACTTTATCGACGTCTGGCGTGGCGGTCAGCATAGCCGCGCGTGCGACCATCGCTTCAAAAGCATCCTGCTCCGGAATCGCCTTTCGCGCCGTCACCGTCAGCGACTGATGGTCAGTAAAATAACGCGCCGTGCGCTGCTTTTGCTGGCGGGAAAAGGACTGCCACGCCATCGGGATAAATAGCGACGACGGCTGACGAGTATCAAAGGGGATCGCCCCCACCAGGATAGGGTTGGCGATGCCCTGCGATTTGGCCTCGGCAAACTGCTGGCGCAATTTCTGCTGGAAAGGGCTATCCGGCGAATCGCCGGCAACCGCAGGCTCGGTATAACGGGCGAAGCACCCGGAAGTGGTAAAACTGCGATACGGCGACATGAAGAAAAAGCGATCGGGAGCAAGCGTTGCCATCGTCTCCTGAGCGTCCTCGGCCAGTGACATATCCATATCATCCTCCAATGATAAAGGCTTATATACACTTCATCTTTCAAGCTGCCTCTTTGTTGGCTGCGATCAGAAACCCCGGTCACACAGTTATCTATGCTCGCGGGGATTTCTTCCCTTGCCGTTGCGATGCTTCTTGAATGATTTTGTGTATAATAATGATTATTATTTCTATTTTTAGTGCGCTAACCTAAGAGTAAAACGTCGCTCTGTCAACTCTGGTCATGAGTTAAATGGCACTAAGGCTTGCATCTCGCTGCCGCTGACATGAAAATGAGAAGCATTAACTTTATTAATAACAGGACGCTATTGTGAGACTCCCCGCCTTTTATCGTTGGCTGCTTTTAGTGGTTGGTTTATCAATTTCAGGAATATCCTTAGCCCAGGACGCCGGTTGGCCCCGGCAAATTCAGGACAGCCGCGGCGTTCATACTCTGGACCACAAGCCCGCGCGTATCGTCTCTACCAGCGTGACGTTGACAGGCTCGCTGCTGGCGATTGATGCGCCCGTCGTCGCCAGCGGAGCCACTACGCCGAATAACCGCTTTGCTGACGATCAAGGGTTTATGCGCCAGTGGAGCGACGTAGCAAAGGCTCGCCATGTCGCCCGGCTGTACATCGGCGAACCGAATGCCGAAACGGTCGCCGCGCAAATGCCGGATCTCATTTTGATTAGCGCCACCGGCGGCGACTCCGCGCTGGCGCTTTACGATCAGCTCTCCGCTATCGCGCCGACGCTCGTCATCAATTATGACGATAAAAGCTGGCAGAGTTTGCTCACGCAGCTTGGCGAGATCACCGGTCAGGAGAAACAGGCCGCCGCGCGAATAGCGGAATTTGAGGCGCAACTGACGACGGTTAAACAGCGAATCGCCCTGCCGCCGCAGCCGGTTAGCGCGCTGGTGTATACCCCTGCCGCGCATAGCGCCAATCTGTGGACGCCAGAATCAGCACAAGGCAAGCTATTGACGCAGTTAGGCTTTACGCTGGCGACATTGCCCCGAGGGCTGCAAACCAGCAAAAGCCAGGGTAAGCGCCACGATATCATTCAGCTTGGCGGTGAAAATCTGGCCGCCGGGTTAAACGGTGAATCTCTTTTCCTGTTTGCCGGCGACAACAAAGATGTCGCGGCCCTTTACGCCAATCCGCTGCTGGCGCACCTGCCAGCGGTGCAAAATAAGCGCGTCTATGCCCTGGGTACGGAGACGTTCCGTCTGGATTATTACAGCGCAACGTTGTTGCTTAACCGGCTGGCCGCCCTGTTTTAGCCTTATCGGAGTCTTATCCGACTGACCAGACCGATTTGGTCAGTCGGATAAACGCCCCTTCATCAGCCAGCATCGCTAACCGGCGGCGTCTGGCGAAAACGACGTAGCTCGCCCAGCACTAACAACAGCAGCAAACCGATAATCACCAACCCGAATCCACTCACGCTCGCGGAAGCGACCGGCGTCATCATTGCGCCAAGACCGCCTAACAGCGCCGCGCCGATAGCGTCTCCCGTGACGTTTTGCGCAGTCCACAGGCCGTTCATTCGCCCCAGCATATTTTCCGGCGTCTGGGTTTGCAGCAGAGTGTATTGTAATAACGAACTGATGGCGCTAAGCCAGCCAAACAGCGCCAGACAGATAACACCTGCGATCCAGACCGGCATGATGGCGAACAGCCCCACCGCCAGAAAAGAACCGACTGTCGAAACCAGCATAATGAGCCCCGGACGAACGCTATGCGCCAGTTGTCCGCTGGTCAGCGCGCCAATGGCCGCCCCCAGCGGAATTGCCGCATACAGCAAACCGATTTGCGCCGCCGACATCTGCCAGCTCATCGCCAGCGCCGGATAGAGGACGCGTACCGCGCTTGCCATCGTCACCAGACCGCCAAGCAGCGCAATACCGCCGATAAGCGGACTGGCGAGCAAAAAACGAAATGCCGCCAGTAACGCAATAAATGGATTTTCCCGCGGCTGCGGAGGAACAGGCAGTCGCGGCAGCGTCAGTAACGGCAATAGCGTAATAAACGTCCCGGCGGCCGCCAGCCCATAGTTCCAGGCTACGCCGCCGCTGGCAAGCAATATGCCCCCCAACATCGGGGAAATAACCGATCCCAGACGTACCGTCAGCATGGTAATCGCGCCGGCCTGCATCAGATTTTCTCTTCCGACCAGCGCTGGCGTCGCCGCCAGTAACGCGGTCACGCCCAGAGACGCGAAAAAGCCGTCCCACAGGCCAAGGAGATATATCGCCAGCAATGATGGTTCCGGCAGCAGCGCGTTCACGCACAGGCCAATAAAGCCAATACCGCAAGTACCGCGCGCCAGCAGAATCACCTTTTTGCGTTCGTAGCGATCGGCCAGTACGCCGCCCACCATTAAGCCAATAAACATGGCGCCGCCGGTTAACGTTACCGACAGCCCTACCTGCCAGGTGGAGTGCGTCATCATTTGGATCTGTACCGGAACCGCCACGCCAAGCAGCCCCAGCGAGACAATAGAGATAAAACGGGCCAGAAATACTGCGCGAAATGCAGGGTGCGTCTTCAACAGGCTGAGATTGAGCAGCCAGGATTGTCGATTCATTACAACGCCTTAATGCGAGTTTTTTTAAATATCCATTCAATGGCTGCACATGCTAACATAACCAAATAAGATAGATAACGATAATTACTATCATTATCAGGGAAGTTACTATGTCATGCTCGTTTTCCGTGACGCGCGCGTTTGCCGTGCCCGGATTGTTGTTATTACTGAGTCTCGCCGCGGTTTTAAGCCTGGTCATTGGCGCGAAACCGCTGCCCGCCGCCGTCGTGCTGGAGGCGTTCACCGGCGTGTGCCAAAGCGCCGATTGCACCATCGTCCTGGATGCGCGTTTGCCGCGTACGCTGGCCGGATTACTGGCAGGCGGCGCATTGGGTCTCGCCGGGGCGCTCATGCAAACACTCACTCGCAACCCGCTCGCCGACCCGGGGATTTTGGGCGTTAACAACGGCGCCAGCTTCGCCATTGTACTGGGCGCGGCGCTGTTTGGTTTCTCCACGCCGCTGGAACAGCTTTTCATGGCATTTAGCGGCGCGCTTATCGCATCGCTGATTGTCGCCTTCACCGGTAGTCAGGGCGGCGGCCAGTTAAGCCCAGTCCGCCTGACACTGGCGGGCGTGGCGCTTGGCGCGGTACTGGAAGGATTGACCAGCGGCATCGCGCTGTTAAATCCAGAGGTTTATGATCAGCTTCGCTTCTGGCAGGCGGGATCGCTGGACATTCGCAGCCTGCAAACGTTGAAAGTCGCGCTTGCGCCCGTGGTTATCGCTGGGATCGTGGCGCTATTTCTGAGCCGTGCGCTGAATAGCCTGAGCCTCGGCAGCGATACTGCGACGGCGCTGGGGAGTAAAGTGGCACGCACCCAACTTATCGGTTTACTGGCGATTACCGTCTTGTGCGGCAGCGCAACGGCGCTGGTCGGCCCTATCGCCTTTATTGGTCTGATGATGCCGCATATGGCGCGTTGGCTGGTGGGCGCAGACCACCGCTGGTCGCTGCCAGTGACGCTACTGGCAACCCCTGCTCTGCTGCTTTTTGCCGATATTATTGGTCGTCTGTTGGTGCCGGGCGAACTCCGCGTATCGGTTGTCAGTGCGTTTATCGGCGCGCCGGTACTTATCTTTCTGGTACGCCGTAAATCGAACGGAGGCGGCCTGTGATGTTTCTTTCTCGTCGGCTTATCGTAAGTTGCCTGCTTCTGGCGGCTGGCTGCTTCGCCATTGGCTTATGGAGCCTGCAAAGCGGCGCCGTGCCTCTTGAGACCGGGCAGATTATTGCCGCGCTGCTGGGCGACGCGCCGCGTAACATCACCCTTGTCGTAACCGAATGGCGACTACCGCGCGTATTAATGGCGTTGCTGATTGGCGCTGCGCTTGGCGTCAGTGGCGCGATTTTTCAGTCGCTGATGCGTAACCCGCTAGGCAGCCCTGATGTGATGGGCTTTAATACCGGCGCCTGGAGCGGCGTACTGGTCGCAATGGTTCTGTTTGGCCAGCATCTTACCGCGATCGCGCTGGCGGCAATGGCGGGCGGTATCGTCACGTCATTGATTGTCTGGCTGCTCGCCTGGCGTAACGGGATTGAAACTTTCCGGCTGATTATCATCGGTATCGGCATCCGCGCGATGTTAGTCGCCTTTAATACCTGGCTTCTGTTGCAGGCGTCGCTGGAAACGGCGCTCACCGCCGGCTTATGGAACGCCGGGTCGCTCAACGGTCTGACATGGGCAAAAACCTGGCCTTCGGCGCCGCTGATTATTGTGATGCTGACAGGCGCCGCGCTACTGGTGCGTCGTATGCGGCTGCTGGAGATGGGCGATGACAGCGCCTGCGCGCTGGGTGTTAGCGTGGAGCGGTCACGCCTGATGCTGATGCTGGTGGCTGTGTCGCTCACCGCTGCGGCAACGGCACTGGCTGGCCCCATCTCGTTTATTGCCCTTGTCGCGCCGCACATCGCCCGCCGCCTTAGCGGCACAGCGCGCTGGGGATTAACCCAGTCGGCGCTGTGCGGCGCGTTGTTACTACTGGCCGCCGATGCGTGCGCGCAGCAACTGTTTATGCCTTATCAGCTTCCAGTGGGCGTGGTCACCGTCAGCCTCGGCGGTATTTACCTTATCGTCTTGTTAATTCAGGAGTCCCGCAAAAAATGACCGAATCCGTAGCCCGTTTGCGCGGCGACCAGTTAACGCTGGGTTATGGCAGCTATACCGTCGCAAAAAACCTTAATGTTTCGATTCCGGACGGCCATTTTACCGCCATCATCGGCCCTAACGGCTGCGGCAAGTCAACGTTGCTACGCACGCTAAGCCGTCTGATGACGCCTGTTGACGGCCATGTCTGGCTGGATGGCGAACAAATACAGCGTTACGCCAGTAAAGAGGTGGCGCGGCGCATCGGATTGCTGGCGCAAAACGCCACTACGCCGGGCGATATCACCGTACAAGAACTGGTCGCCAGAGGGCGTTATCCGCATCAGCCGTTATTTACCCGCTGGCGCAAGGAAGATGCCGACGCCGTCGCCAGTGCCATGCGTGCAACAGGTATCACCTCACTGGCGACGCAAAGCGTAGATACTCTGTCCGGCGGCCAACGTCAGCGGGCGTGGATAGCCATGGTGCTGGCGCAGGAAACGTCCATCATGCTGCTGGATGAGCCGACAACGTGGCTGGATATTAGCCATCAAATTGATTTGCTGGAGTTGTTAAGCGATCTCAACCGCGAAAAAGGTTATACGCTCGCCGCCGTCCTGCACGACCTGAATCAAGCCTGCCGATACGCCACGCATTTGATTGCATTACGCGAAGGTAACATTGTCGCGCAGGGCGCGCCGAAAGAGATTGTTACCGCAGAGCTTATCGAAAAAATCTATGGACTGCGCTGTATGATTATCGACGATCCGGTTGCCGGTACGCCGCTGGTGGTACCGTTGGGGCGGCGATAGTCGCCCACACAGATGACAAAGCCGGATATCGCTATCCGGCTTTTCGGGTAAATCAGACTAACCGTTCATCTATCGCCAGCGCGTTTTCCATTTTACGTGAGACCATCGCGTGACGCAGTAATACGCCGCCGCAGGCCATCATACCGCCAATCAACGCCGCCAGGATAATAATGACCGCTTTACCCGGGCCATCTTTTTTCACTGGCAGAGACGGCGACAGTTGATACTTAAACGGGGTAAACTTCACGTCGCTCACATTCATTGCCGCCAGTTGTTCAACATGGTATTGACGGTTACGCAAATCACCGTCGATCTCGGCCACGTCCGTTACCCCTTTTTCAATTTCCAGTTTGCGGGAAATACCATCCGCGCCGAGAGAAATAGAAAAATCCGGATCATCTTTTACCGCCTGACCATTGCTGTAAACCGGTCTCTTAATACCGGCGGCGTTGGCGATTTCCAGCGAATAATGAAGACGTTGAATATTGGCATCAAGCTGGTTTTTGAGACGCACCCGATCCATCGCCAGCTTTTCCTGCTCGTAGCGGGTTTTGATTTCCAGCTGGTTACGAATATTTTCCAGCGTCTCTTTCACGACGATATCAGAGATGTACTGAATATAGCCAGCTAACACTTTTTGCGCTTCTTCCCGCGTCGGCGCGGTAAAACTCAATGTCCACGACGTGAATAACGACGTTTCATTTTTCTTGCCGGCATTGCTGTCCACCGCTTTCATTTTTTCGCTCAGCAGGACAATCGCCCGGTGAAGATCCTGCTCGTCTATTTGCGCGCCTTTTAATTGATCCATGACATACGGAGAAGAACGAAGATATTCTTCCAGCAGCGAGGGCGAGCTAAACTTTTTAATAAACAGATTAAATACGCTGCCCCGATCAACGCTTACCTCCATATCCAACACGCGCAGCGCGGTCAACGTTCTCTCCAGCCCCTGCCACTGTACCGACTCCGCCGGTGTGACAATCGCCTGGCTGGTCCATTTTTGCGGCAGCAGAAAGGACAGAAGCAACCCCACGCACGCAAAGGCGAAAACGGTAGCAAGAATACGACGTTTCGCCTGCCATAACACCTCTATAAGGCTAAACAAATCGATTTCATGACTGTTGGCGGGCGGCAGTGAGTAACCTGCAAGTGACTGATTTTTTTCTTGTTTTACATTAAGAGATGGCATGCCGTATGACCTGAAAACTTTATCCAATGAAAGAACACATTCCTGTCAGAGATTCTAACAGCAAGTCAGAATTATCCGAAACACTCTTTGCGCGCCAGTGCCCGAAAAGCTAAATATTCGGAATTAAACTTGCCTGTAGCATGTATCACTTATGTTAAAAGAATTAATAGTTGCAATAAAAAACCCATAATAATTAGTCATTATTATGGGTTTCAGGATTTAATTTGTTAAAGCTAGAAACAACGCCCGTTATTTATTAATAAGCTCGCTGATGATGGGCCCGATAGTTTCAAAAGCGGAGGGAGAAATAATATCTACATGCGCGCACGGCTGGCGATAAATAGCCAACGACGCTATCCACGGCGACCAGCTCTGTTCAGGCGATACGCCTTCCGGCACCGTTTTATCCGCCACAAAGAGCGTAGCATGTCCATCAAACGGTACGCTATGCGCCGTCGTCAGCAAACGGACGGCATCCGCATAATTGCCTTCAATGGCGGTAAATAAGGCTTCGGAGGCATTTCCCTGCTGCGCGGCGACAAACGCAGCGCGTTCACGTTCAATTTCCGCCAATACGTCCGGATTGAGGCCATTCGCCTCTTTTTCTCGCCAGTTTTGCGTTTCCGGCGGCCAGGTGTCCAGTAACCCCAAAAACGCCACCGTTTCGCCGCGTGCGCGCAACCGGGCGGCGATCCCTTGCGCCAGCGTCCCGCCCAGCGAATAGCCTAATAAATAATAAGGGCCATGCGGCTGCCGGGAGAGCAATGTTGCCAGATGATGTTCACATACCTCATCAAGAGTGGTTGCGGTTTGCATAGGGCCAGCGGGGCGCGGCGACTGAATCCCCATAATCGACCACGACGGGCTGAGATAGCGTGATAATACGCTAAATTGCCAGGCGAACCCCGACGCCGGATGGAAACAAAATAACGTTGGACCATCGCTTTCACGCAGCGGCAACAGCGGCCCGAACCCCAGATTGCGCGAGCGTTCGTCATCGTCAGTATCGAGCAGCTTACTTAACTGCGCCACGTCAGACGCCACCATCACCTGCCCCGGCGTCACCTGGCGGTTAAAAGTCTGACTTAGCTGCGCGGCCAGTTTCATCGCCAGCAGCGAGTGTCCGCCCAGCGCAAAGAAATCACTTTCAACGTCGTTAATCTCACAGCCCAGCAGGCGGGAAAACGCCGCGGCGACAGCAATCTCCGTTGCGGACTGCGGCGCACGCCCTTTCACGCGCGGCGTCAGGTCCGGCAGCGGCAGGGCTTTACGATCCAGCTTGCCATTAGCGCTAAGCGGCAAACCGGCAAGTTGCAACAACACAACCGGCACCATATGCGCGGGAAGTTTTTGGCGTAATTTTTCCTGCAGCGCCGGTAAATCCAGCGGCAAACCGGAGTGCGACACCAGATAGCCGACCAGTTGCCGGGCATCCCCGCCCGTCGCCGCCGCCTGATTAAAGACGCAGGCATGTGCTACCGCCTGTTCAACATCCGGCAGCGTTTGCATGACGCGGTCAATCTCGCCCAGTTCAATACGTTGCCCCCGAATTTTGAGCTGATCGTCGCTGCGCCCCAGGTACTCCACCGCGCCGGAATCCAGCCAGCGCGCCACATCTCCGGTACGGTACATCCGTTCGCCTGGCGCAAAAGGATCGGCGATAAAACGGCTGGCGGTAAGATCCGGACGCCCCAGATAGCCCTGCGCCAGTTGGATACCGGTAAGATAGAGATCGCCAGCCACGCCCGGCGGCACCGGCTGCATATGCGCATCGAGAATACGTAAACCGGTATTCCAGACGGGATAACCAATCGGGATACTGTTGCCGTCAACAGCCGCCAGCTCATCGCCACAGGCCGGATACCAGCTCACATCCACCGCGGCCTCCGTTGGCCCGTACAGATTGTGTAGCGGCGCGTTGGTTAACGTCTCCCATTCGCGGCACAGCGCCGTCGGCAGGGCCTCGCCGCTACAGAAAACGCGCTTTAAGGAAGCGCAGCTTTTCCCAGCCGACGCTGGCGTGAGCGAGGCAATAAAGGCCGCCAGCATCGACGGCACAAAATGAGTGGTCGTGACGCCGTATTGCGCAAAGAACCGTTGCATCGCGAGCGGGTCGCGGTGCGCTTCCGGTTCAGCCATCACCAGTTTCGCCCCGGCGATAAACGGCCAGAAAAACTCCCATACTGAGACGTCAAAACTGCACGGCGTTTTTTGCGCTACTACATCATCCGCCGTCAACGGATAGTGATCCTGCATCCACAGCAGCCGGTTGACTATCGCCGTTTGTCCCACCATCACCCCTTTCGGCCTGCCCGTCGAGCCAGAGGTGAAAATGATGTAAGCGGTATGATGCGGTAACGACAGCCCCAGCGGAGTGGCGTCACTGACCGGTAGCGGTTGGCTATAACACAAATATTCCATCCCCGGAATATCGTGAAAGCGCGCCAGCTGCGCCTGAGTCGTAATTAACAGTTTCGGCTGCGCATCTTCCAGCATCATTCGCAGCCGATCGTCAGGATAACCGGTATCCAGCGGCAGCCAGGCGGCGCCCGCCTCGACAATGCCATGCAGCGCTAAGGTCAGAAAAGCCGACCGCGGCAACGCCACCGCCACGCTATCGCCAGGCTGAACGCCGCGTTCCCGCAGCGCGTACGCCAGCGCCACAACCTGTTCACGCATTTCACGGTAGGTAAAATGATAATGCGCATCTGCCAACGCGGAAGCCTCTGGCGTTTTTTGCGCCTGCTGCGCCACCAAATCGCTAAGCGTGGCGGCGGGAATCGTTACCGCCGTATTATTAAGGTGTGTTAATTGCGTTTGTTCTTCCGCCAGCAGCATTTGCGCATCGCCGCAGCGCAGCGCCGGGTTATCCGCAAACTGCGTGATAAGCGCCATCAATCGTAAGGCATGGCGGGAGAGCGTGGCATCATCGTAACGCTGTGCATTCGCCAGCAATTCAATATCCAGACCGCCGTTTTCATCCGGAAAAAGCGCCAGTTCAAGATCGTTAACCGGCCCCGTCGCCAGGGTATGGGTTTGCGCCTGTATGCCAGGAAGATCCAGATGATAATCAAACACTTTTATATTGAGCACCGGGCCAAATAGCGGCGTCTCCCCTGCGGCTCGCCCGCTATCGCGTACAATCTGTTCGGCGTCGTAACGCTGGTGACGGCGCATCTTCTTTAACTGCGCCGCAAGACGCTTCGCCAGCGTTGGCAGATCTTCCGTCGCATGAAGGTTAACCGCCAGCGGCAACACGTTAAGGACAGGCCCGGTCGCCGTTAACGCCGCCGAACCCATCCGCCGCATAAAGATAAATCCGGCGGCATAATCCATACGCCCGCATAATCGTCCCAGCCACAACGTCACCAGCGCCAGGGCAAGATCCGCTCGCGGTATCTCAGGCATGTGCGCCGCCAGTTGGCGAAACGCCCCCGCCGGCGCGCTCAATTTCATACGTAGAATATCCGCGCTCGCCGACCGCCCCGGCAACGGCGCGGCAGAAATTGACGCCGGCGGCGGCAACTCGCGGCGCTGCTGCGCCCAGAAGGCGCCGTCACGCTGCCAGGCCTCGCTCTGGCGATAGCGCTGATATTCCTCGACCACATCCACAAAGGGGGTAAAAGGCGACTCCGGCGTAGGGGCGTCGCTCTGCCAGGCGCGATAAATCGCCGCAATCTGGCGGGTTATCGCCGGGAAGCTAAAGCCATCCACCAGCAAATGGTGATAGCGCTGATACCAATACCAGCGGGTATCATCAATGCGGATTAACTGGTGAAACGCCAGCGGCTTACCGCTATCTGCGCGCAGGTTTTGCCGTAAATCCGCCTGCATTAACGCCAGCGCCGCGTGATGCGGATCGGGCTGGTCGCGTAAATCGGCAATCGGGGGCTCGCCGAAGGTGTGCTCAGGATCTATCCATTGCCAGACCTCGCCGTTCTCTTCGGTAAAACGCATCCGTAGCGTATCCGCCTGTTGCATCCCTACCGCTACCGCTTTTGCCAGCAAGGCGGCATCCAGCTCGCCGTTCAGTTCCACATAGTGCGCCACGCTCCAGGCGGAGGGTAAATCAGAGAGTTTTTCCGCCATCCAGATCCCCGGCTGGGCGGCGACTAACGGTAAACGCTGCGTCATTTCGCCTCCTGCTTATCGGCATAATGCGCCGGATTCAGTGTTGTCCAGCGCGTATTAAGCCACTGCTGGCACGCGTCCTGCGATTGCGGTTCGCATACCACGTCCCAGCCTGCGGGAAGCGCGCACGCCGCTGGCCAAAGGCTGAATTGACGCTGCGCATTTTGCAGGATGTAAAACTGTCCCTGCGGATTATCGAAGGGATTACTGAATTCCATACTCAACTCCTGTCATGGACATGTGCCCGGTTAAAGCGTGTCGATAAGCGGCTGCCAAAGCAGCATCAGCCCTTGCGTTAGCCCGCCGCGCCAGCAAAGCGCATCGTGTCCGCCGTCAACCTGACGCCAGAAAATGGACTGCTGCGAGGTGTTCAGTTGGGCATAAAGCGCCTGATTTGCCTGAAACACGATCGGCTCACGCACGCCGGCCTCCAGTACGATACGCAGTCCGCGCGCGCATAATGCGCCGGTTTTCAGCCGGGTAATGACTTCCCCCTCCGGCGGGGTGATGCGATGAGGCCACCAGAACGATCCTGACTGGCTCAGTACACAGCCAAAACGCGTCGGCCAGTTCAGGCCGGCATACAGCGCCGACAGGCCGCCAAAACTCTGTCCGGCGACCACCGTTCGCCCGGCATCATCGCTAAAAGGCGTCACGGCTCTGACTTGCGGCAACAGTTCCTGCTGCACCGCCAGCCAGAAGTCGGCATTGCAGGGCAACTCCTGGCTGCGGTGTTGAGTATCAATCGCGTCAATCAGCAGGTAGACGGCACCAGGAAGCAGGCGTTGATGAGTCAGCGAGGCGAGCGCGGGCCAGACGGGCATATTTTCCGCCCAGAATTGACCGTCCAGCAGAATAGCCAACGGTCTTTCCTCCGGCGCCTCGTCTCCGATCGTCAATATCCATACGCGGCGGGAGTTATCCAGACGTTCGCTATGCCACTGCATCATCAAAGGCGGCGAGTACGGCGTTTCAGGACGATCCCACCCCGGCTGAAGGGGCGCATCCGGCATTTCCAGCGCTGAAACCGCATGACCACGTCCTCCCCGCCAGCTTTGCGAATTAAGCGGGTCGGCAATCGCCTGCGGTAATAGCTGTCGCCAGCCTTCACGCAGTGCGTTCCGATCGGGCGTTTCGCCCGGCGCAAAAGCGGCAAAAACGTCATCGCGTTCGGTAGGAATAAAACAGTAGCTGCCGCGCCAGTTAGCGCTAAGCGCCGTACTCCAGCGCCAGACATCCGTTCCGGCAATACGCGCCATCGTCTGAGGCTGCGCGTTTTGATGATGATCGGTTACGCCAGTGATGTAGACCCAGACACGCCGTATCGGGGAGTGTGTTTCGTTTCCCTGCGGGTCGCGCCACCAAAAAGTGACCCGATAATTTCCGTCTTTTTCCCGTATCCATTCCGGCCCGGTTTTCGTCCTCCACCAGGCCTCACTTCCCGTTGCCAGCGCCTCTTTCATTATAACCCTGTGTTTATTATGAATTTTGTATATAAAAGGTGAAATATATTGATAATATTATTGATAACTATTTGCATTTGCAATAGCGTATTGTCGCGCTATGGGACGCGCGAACACAATTTCACCACCCGGCCAATGCCTTTGACGGGCGCTTTGGCTTATGTGGCTAAAGAAAAGCAGGATATACAATGAACAAGAAGATTCATTCCCTGACCTTACTGGTCAATTTAGGGATTTACGGGGCCGCTCTGCCCGTGATGGCGGAAGAAAAAACCGATAGCGCTGCGCTCACCAATGAAGACACCATCGTGGTGACCGCTGCCCAGCAAAACCTACAGGCGCCAGGCGTATCCACCATCACCGCCGATGAGATCCGCAAAAATCCGCCCGCGCGCGACGTGTCAGAAATCATCCGCACCATGCCGGGCGTAAACCTGACCGGCAACTCCACCAGCGGTCAGCGCGGGAATAACCGCCAAATCGATATTCGCGGCATGGGGCCGGAAAACACCCTCATCCTGATAGACGGTAAACCCGTCACCAGCCGTAACTCGGTGCGCCTGGGCTGGCGCGGCGAACGCGATACCCGCGGCGATACCGCGTGGGTGCCGCCGGAGATGATCGAACGCATTGAAGTGCTGCGTGGCCCTGCCGCCGCACGCTACGGTAACGGCGCGGCGGGTGGCGTGGTCAATATCATTACCAAAAAAGGCGGTAGCGAGTGGCACGGTTCCTGGAATACCTATTTCAACGCGCCGGAACATAAAGACGAAGGCGCGACCAAACGCACTAACTTTAGCCTGAACGGCCCGCTGGGCGGGGATTTCAGCTTCCGTCTGTATGGCAACCTCGACAAAACGCAGGCGGATGCGCGTAATATTAACCAGGGGCATCAGTCTGAACGTACCGGGAGTTACGCCGACACGCTACCGGCAGGACGCGAGGGGGTCATTAACAAAGATATCAACGGCGTAGTTCGTTGGGATTTTGCTCCGCTTCAGTCTCTGGAGCTGGAGGCCGGATACAGTCGCCAGGGCAATCTCTATGCCGGTGATACTCAGAACACCAATACGAACCAACTGGTGAAAGATAATTACGGAAAAGAGACGAACCGCCTCTATCGGCAGAACTACTCTCTGACCTGGAACGGCGGCTGGGATAATGGCGTAACCACCAGTAACTGGGTGCAATACGAACATACCCGTAACTCCCGGATGCCGGAAGGCTTAGCAGGCGGCACCGAAGGAATTTTCGATCCCAAAGCATCGCAAAAATATGCCGATGCCGATTTGAATGACGTCACCCTACACAGCGAAGTGAGCCTTCCTTTCGATCTGCTGGTCAATCAAAACCTGACGCTGGGTAGCGAATGGGCCCAACAGCGTATGAAAGACGAGCTCTCCAACTCGCAAACCTTTATGGGGGGAAATATCCCGGGTTACAGCAGTACCAATCGTAGCCCCTATTCAAAAGCGGAAATTTTCTCTCTGTTTGCTGAAAACAACATGGAACTGACCGACAGCACCATGCTGACGCCGGGGCTACGTTTCGATCATCACAGTATTGTGGGGGATAACTGGAGCCCGTCGCTGAACCTGTCGCAAGGTCTGGGGGATGACTTTACCCTGAAAATGGGGATCGCCCGCGCTTATAAAGCCCCGAGTCTGTACCAGACTAACCCAAACTATATTTTGTACAGTAAAGGTCAGGGTTGCTACGCGACTGGCGCGGGTACCGGCATCGGCTGCTATATGATGGGTAACGATGATCTGAAAGCCGAAACCAGCATCAATAAAGAGATCGGTCTGGAATTTAAACGCGATGGCTGGCTGGCCGGCATCACCTGGTTCCGCAATGATTACCGCAATAAGATTGAAGCGGGTACGGTGCCGTTGCAGCGTATCAACAACGGCAAAACGGATGTTTATCAGTGGGAGAACGTGCCGAAAGCGGTCGTTGAAGGTCTGGAAGGCACGTTAAACGTACCGGTTAGCGACACCGTCAACTGGACGAATAACGTTACGTATATGCTGCAGAGCAAAAACAAAGAGACCGGCGAACGCCTGTCGATTATTCCACAGTACACGCTTAACTCAACCCTGAGCTGGCAGGTACGTCAGGACGTTTCTCTGCAATCGACCTTCACCTGGTACGGCAAACAAGAGCCGAAGAAATATGATTATCAGGGTAACCCCGTTACCGGAACAGATAAGCAAGCGGTCAGCCCATACAGTATTGTTGGCCTGAGCGCGACCTGGGACGTGACCAAAAATGTCAGCCTGACCGGTGGCGTGGATAACCTCTTTGACAAACGTCTGTGGCGTGAAGGTAACGCGCAAACCGTCAGGGATACTCAAACTGGCGCTTATATGGCGGGCGCTGGCGCGTACACCTATAACGAACCGGGACGTACGTGGTATATGA
The DNA here is from genome assembly GCF_020150755.1 of Salmonella sp. A29-2. Classification (NCBI taxonomy): domain Bacteria; kingdom Pseudomonadati; phylum Pseudomonadota; class Gammaproteobacteria; order Enterobacterales; family Enterobacteriaceae; genus Salmonella; species Salmonella sp. A29-2. The sequence continues at coordinate 3,284,637 of NZ_CP083731.1, forward strand.
GCATTAATACCCATTTCTGATGGCAACCTTCCCTCCCTCATTCGGGGAGGGAATTAGCAAAAAACGATGCGGACATCTCATTTTCCTCTTCCCTTTGCCGGACGCAGGCTGCATATCGTCGACTTTGATGCGAGCAGCTTTCACGAACACGACCTGCTATGGCTACCTCATCACGATCGGCTCCGGTCTGCCGGACGCAAGCGTAAAGCTGAACATCTGGCAGGCCGCATTGCCGCCGTTCATGCGCTACGCGAGGTGGGCATCAGGACAGTGCCCGGTATTGGCGACAAGCGACAGCCGCTATGGCCGGACGGCCTATTTGGCAGCATCAGCCACTGTGCGACAACGGCGCTGGCCGTCATATCCCGACAACGTGTCGGCATTGATATAGAAAAAATCATGAGTCAGCACACGGCGACAGAGCTGGCGCCGTCCATTATCGATAGCGATGAGCGCCAAATTATCCAGGCGAGCACGCTCCCTTTTCCGCTTGCCCTGACGCTGGCTTTCTCCGCCAAAGAGAGCGTTTATAAAGCCTTTTCAGACTGCGTCACGCTCCCGGGATTCAATAGCGCAAAAGTTACCTCGCTTACCGCCACGCACATCTCGTTACATCTGCTGCCAGCCTTTGCCGCCACGATGGCTGAACGTACCGTCCGTACAGAATGGTTTCAACGTGACAATAGCGTTATTACTCTAGTTTCTGCAATAACGCGCTTTCCCCACGACAGGAGCGCTCCCGCTTCTATACTTAGCGCAATCCCCCGATAAATGAGATCGCTATGGCGCTGAATGATTTTCACGTTTCTGAACCTTATACGCTTGGTATTGAGCTGGAGATGCAGGTGATCAATCCACCTGGCTACGATTTAAGTCAGGACTCTTCTACGCTGATCGACGCCGTTAAGCCCCAACTTACTGCGGGAGAAATTAAGCACGATATCACCGAAAGTATGCTGGAGATGGCCACGGGCGTCTGCCGCGATATTGACCAGGCGGCGGCCCAACTTTCTGCCATGCAGCACGTTATTTTACAGGCGGCGTCGGAACACCATCTCGGCATTTGCGGCGGCGGTACGCACCCTTTTCAAAAATGGCAGCGTCAGGAGGTCTGTGATAATGAGCGCTATCAACGCACGCTGGAAAATTTCGGCTACTTAATTCAACAGGCGACGGTTTTCGGTCAGCATGTCCACGTCGGCTGCGCGAACGGCGACGATGCGATTTATCTTTTACACGGGCTGTCGCATTTTGTGCCGCACTTTATTGCGCTCTCCGCCGCGTCTCCCTATATGCAAGGATCTGACACCCGTTTTGCCTGCGCGCGCCTGAATATTTTTTCCGCTTTTCCCGATAACGGTCCCATGCCGTGGGTCAGTAACTGGCAAGAGTTTGCCGGACTATTTCGCCGTCTGTCTTACACCACGATGATCGACAGCATCAAAGATTTGCACTGGGATATCCGCCCCAGCCCGGCCTTTGGCACGGTAGAAGTTCGGGTGATGGATACGCCGCTCACCCTTGATCATGCCATCAATATGGCAGGGTTGATTCAGGCGACCGCGCACTGGCTGCAGACCGAGCGTCCCTTTAAACCGCAGGAACAAGACTATCTGTTATATAAATTCAACCGTTTTCAGGCTTGCCGCTATGGTCTGGAGGGCGTGCTAACCGATGTCTATACCGGCGACCGCCGTCGCCTGGCAGATGATACGCTGCGTCTGCTGGACAACGTTACCCCCTCTGCGCGCAAGCTGGGCGCAGACAGCGCCATTGACGCGCTACGTCTGCAGGTGAAAAAAGGCGGTAACGAAGCGCAATATATGCGGGAGTTTATTGCCGACGGCGGATCGCTGATAGGTCTGGTACAAAAACATTGTGAAATCTGGGCGGGACAATAGACAGCATATTTGCCTTACCAGGCGATATCCCGGACAATGGCGTTTTAACTTACGTTTAACAAAGCCATGAAACACCCGCTTGAATCATTGATGACCGCTGCCGGTATTTTGCTGATGGCGTTGCTCTCCAGCCTGCTGCTGCCCGCCCCTTCGCTCGGCCTTGCGCTGGCGCAAAAACTGGTCGGGATCTTTCATCTTATGGATCTCAACCAGCTTTATACTTTGTTGTTTTGTTTATGGTTTCTGTTGCTCGGCGCGCTGGAATATTATGTTATTCGCTTTATCTGGCGGCGCTGGTTTTCGCTGGCCGATTAAACATTTCAATGCGTACGGCCATGCTTTTCTTTACGATAAGCGCCTGGCGGCAGGTTGAACGTGCGGGTAAAAATGCGCGTAAAGGTTTGCTGCGAATCAAAACCATACTTGAGACAAATATCATACACCTTCTGGTCGGTGTCGAGCAGGTCGCGCGCCGCCAGTTTTAGCTTCCGTTCACGCACGTAGCGCCCCAGACTCTCCCCTTTGTACTGCATAAAAAGGCGCTGCAGGTGCCACTTGGAATATCCCGCATGACGGGCAATATCATCAATACGTAACGGCTGATTCAAATTATCATCAATCCACTCGACAATCGTGTCGATAACCTGAGCGGAAATGGTCATCGTGCTCTCCCCTCTATCAAACTCGTCAGCGGCTCCCGCACCGCACATTTACGGCAACAGCAATAAGCATAGTAATAACCACACAAATTGTGAGACGGCTTATCGCATGGCCTGCAATATGCTTTTCTACCACTTCATGCGGCAGCCCTTGATTATGAGTGAGTAAGCACTCATTATAGAAAGCAAAGATACGCCGTCAAGGTACTTTTCAAAGGTTGACATTCACCGTTGCGACGCGACAACGGGCATGATTCAATCATGTTTTTACAGACATAAGGGTAACGTGTAGTGGCTCGTCCGAAGAGTGAAGACAAAAAACAAGCATTACTGGAAGCGGCAACCCAGGCGATAGCGCAATCCGGTATCGCCGCCTCAACGGCGGTGATTGCGCGTAACGCAGGTGTTGCAGAAGGAACATTGTTTCGCTATTTCGCGACCAAAGATGAGCTGATTAACACGTTGTATTTGCATTTAAAGCAGGATCTCTGCCAGTCAATGATAATGGAACTGGATCGATCCATTACCGATGCCAAAATGATGACCCGTTTTATCTGGAACAGTTACATCAGTTGGGGTCTGAACCATCCCGCGCGCCATCGGGCGATCCGTCAACTGGCCGTCAGCGAAAAGCTCACCAAAGAGACGGAACAACGGGCCGACGATATGTTCCCCGAATTGCGCGATTTATGTCATCGTTCCGTTTTGATGGTGTTTATGTCGGATGAGTACCGCGCCTTCGGCGACGGCCTTTTTCTGGCGCTGGCTGAAACAACAATGGATTTCGCCGCGCGCGATCCCGCTCGCGCTGGCGAATATATTGCGCTGGGATTCGAAGCCATGTGGCGCGCGCTGACTCGCGAGGAGCAATAATGGACGGTCAAACACTGCACGCCTGTGCAAAACGCTGTGCGCTGGAACTGCCTTTTACCGAACACTGCTGGCCTTTCGGCCCACAGTACGATGTGTTTAAAGTCGGCGGCAAAATATTCATGCTGTTCACTGAACATCACTGTCGCCCAGTGGTGAACCTGAAGTCGGATCCCCAAAAATCCCTGGTAAATCAACAAATTTACCCCAGCATTGCGCCTGGCTATCACATGAATAAGAAACACTGGATTTCAGTCTATGCGGGCGAGGATATCACCGTCTCGCTACTCAACGATTTGATAAATGACTCATGGAATCTGGTCGTAGACGGGCTGCCTAAAAGAGAGCAACTGCGCCTGCGGCCGCGCTGATGCAATAACCGTTTTCGCATTTTCCTCCCTTATCTTTTTACCGATAACCCGGTACCCTGCTGATACAAAAGGGTACTAAACCAACCAGGAGCATTTATGGATATCGTTTCTGTCGCCTTACAGCGCTACTCCACTAAGGCGTTCGATCCCAGCAAAAAACTGACCGCCGAAGAAGCGGATAAAATAAAAACACTACTACAGTACAGCCCTTCCAGCACCAATTCCCAGCCGTGGCACTTTATTGTCGCCAGTACAGAAGAGGGCAAAGCGCGCGTAGCAAAATCCGCCGCCGCCAATTATGTGTTTAACGAACGTAAAATGTTAGACGCCTCCCATGTGGTGGTCTTCTGCGCGAAAACCGCGATGGATGACGCATGGCTTGAGCGCGTCGTCGATCAGGAAGAAGCCGATGGCCGTTTCGCTACGCCGGAAGCTAAAGCGGCAAATGATAAAGGTCGCCGCTTTTTCGCCGATATGCACCGCGTCTCGCTGAAAGATGACCACCAGTGGATGGCGAAACAGGTTTATCTGAACGTCGGCAACTTTCTGCTGGGCGTCGCCGCGATGGGTCTCGACGCTGTCCCCATTGAAGGTTTCGACGCCGAGGTGCTCGACGCTGAATTTGGTCTGAAAGAAAAAGGCTATACCAGTCTGGTCGTGGTGCCGGTCGGCCATCATAGCGTCGAGGATTTCAACGCCGGGCTGCCGAAATCACGTCTGCCGCTTGAAACCACACTGACGGAAGTCTAATCCCCTGCCTAAGCCGGACGCCCGTCCGGCTTTTTTCACCTTTCTGCCAGGTTCCCCAATGATCAATGGCGCGAAGTGCCAGGTTTTACATCGCTAGTGTTAACTTTCTCTTTCAAGTTATTGAAAATAAATAATATTTAAAACTGGCACGCCGTTTGCCATATCTGGATACCCCCTATCTGGATGAAGGAGAAAACGGGTGAGACATGTTTATGTAGCCAGCCATGGCCCTTTTGCCCGCGGACTTATTAACAGTCTATCGCTGCTGATTGGCGACGAACACGGCGTGACACCGGTTTGCGCCTACGATGGCGATATTGTCACCACGGAGCAGCTTGAACAAACCCTCGAAAATCTGATCGCGCAAGCCAACGGCGAAGAAGTGGTGGTGTTTACCGATCTGCTCGGCGGCAGCATCAACAATAGCGCCGCGAAAGTGCTGATGCGTCACCGTCACGTTTTTGTGGTGGCTGGCGTCAACATGACCCTGCTGCTGGAGTTTTTACTCTGTGAAGAAGAAAGCACAGACGCGGCCATTACCTACGCCACCAATGCGGCGCGTGAATCCATTGTCTTTATCAACACGCTAATAACACAACCATCCGCTGACCTACAGGGAGAATCCCATGATCAAATTAGTGCGCATTGATTACCGCCTGCTGCACGGCCAGGTGGTCTTCGCCTGGACCCGGGCGCTGGATATCGACCATATCATCGTCGCTAACGCCAACGCCGCCGGCGACGCGTTTGTCTCTATGTCATTAAGTCTGGCAAAACCCGCTGGCGTGTCGCTGGACATTATCACGGTGGAACAGGCGGCGGAAAAACTCGCCAGCGGCAAGCTGGATCACAAAAAAGTGATGGTGGTGCTGGGCAATACCGCCGAAACCCTCGCCTTCGCCGAGAAAGTGCCAGGGATTAGCGTTATCAACTACGGCGGTATCGCGCAAAAAGAAGGCGCACAGCAGTTCGGCAAGGCCATATACCTGACCGAGCAGGAGATTGCCGATAGCCAGGCGCTAAAAGCCAAAGGCATCCGTCTGGAAATGCGCCAGGTTCCGGCCCATTCCGCCGAATTGCTTAACGATAAACTCTGAACCCGGAGGTCACTATGTTGCTCACCGCAACGCTGCTCGGCCTGATTGCCGCACTGGGCATTCTTGACGGGCGTTTACTCGGCGTGTCGATGATTGACCGTCCGCTGGTGATGTGCGCCCTCACCGGTCTGGTCTGCGGCAATTTACACGAAGGCATTCTGATCGGCGCGACGCTGGAACTGATCTTTTTAGGTAATGTCGCTATCGGCGCCGCGGTACCGCCTGATGTCGTCACCGGTTCGGTACTGGCGACCGCGTTTTCTATTATGTCCGGGCGCGGGCCCGAAGCGGCGCTGACCATCGCGATTCCTATCTCTATGCTGGCGCAGACCCTCGGCGTCCTGGTGCGCGTGGTTAACGCCCGCTTTGGCCACATGGCCGATCGTTATGCGGCGCAGGGTAATACCCGGATGGTTGCCGTTATGCACCTGGGAGGCCCAACGCTGCTCTATTTTCTAAGCGGTTTTCTGCCGGTCTTTTTCGCCATTTTGCTCGGTTCTGCCGCCGTCACCTGGTTCCTCGACGCCATTCCCGCCTTTATTACCAATGGCCTGGTTGTCGCCAGTAAGATTTTGCCGGCGCTGGGTTTCGCGTTGCTGATCAGCATGATGCTTAGCAGCAAATTAATACCTTACCTTGGGCTGGGCTTTCTGATCGCCGCATATACCAAACTGGACATCATCGCCATCGCGCTGTTTGCCGTGGTGCTGGCTTTCATTATCAGCCAGTTTCTTAACACATCCCAACAGGAGGGCTAATCATGAGTGAAGTGACGCAGACCCTGATCGACGACGCACAGGCTCATTCGCAAAGCGAAAGCCGCATCACCGCCCGCGATTTACGCAGCGTTTTCTGGCGCTCCTTTACGTTGCAAGGATCGTGGAACTATGAACGCCAGCAGCATATGGGCTATGCCTTCGCTATGTCGCCAGCGCTAAAGCGTATCTACCAGGACCCCGCCGAACTGGGGCGCGCCTTACAGCGCCATCTGGTGCTGTTTAATACCACGCCGCATCTGTCAACGTTTGTCTTTGGCCTGTCGATTGCGATGGAGGAGGAAAATCAACGCAACCCGGACTTTAACGAAGAGTCGATCAATGCCGTTAAAACCAGCCTGATGGGGCCGCTGGCCGGGATCGGCGATTCCATCTTTTGGGGATCGCTGAAAGTTATCGCCGCCGGGATGGGGATCTACTTTGCCCAGCAGGGCAGCATTCTGGGGCCGATTCTCGCCCTACTGGTCTATAACATTCCGCACATCCTCTGCCGCTGGTACGCCCTCAAACTGGGCTACCGGGCGGGGACCACCTGGCTGATGCGCCTCTGGCAAAGCGGGCTGATGGACAGGGTGACTTATATCGCGTCAATCGTCGGGTTGATGGTCGTCGGCGCCATGACCGCCAGCATGATCGACATTACTACCCCGCTGAGCTTTACCGCCGGGCAGACTACCATGAAAGTGCAGGATTTTATTGACAAAATCCTCCCTTCCCTGCTGCCGCTGCTCTTCACGCTCGGCATGTACAAACTTATCCGTAAGGGCGTGAACATTAACTGGATCCTGTTAGGCACCGTCGCGTTTGGGCTTCTTGCCAGCGCGCTGGGCCTGCTTTGACGAGAGGTAACACTATGCAAGTAGAAGACTATATGAACGAGACGCCCCTTCGCCTGCTGGAGATGCTGACGCAGACGCGGGAAGATCTCTGGCGCGCGGCGCAGGCGCTAACGGAACGCGGCGTCACCCGCATTATTCTGACAGGCTCCGGCACGTCATACCACGGCGCGTTGACCGCTCGCGCGTTTATGCAGCGCTGGTGCGCATTGCCGGTGGATGTCTGCTGGCCGTTTATGCTTGACGATGAGACGCTTGCCCGCAGCGGCAAGGCGCTGGTTGTCGGCATCTCCCAGGGCGGCGGCAGTCTCTCAACGCTGGCGGCGATGGAGCGCGCCCGCAATGTTGGTCATATCACCGCCTCAATGGCTGGCGTGGCGCCTGCGACTATCGACCGGGCGGCGGATTATATCCTTACCGTTCCCTGCGGCGAAGAAACCGCTGGCGCGAAAACAAAAGGCTATCACTGCACGGTTCTCAATTTGATGCTGCTGGCGCTCGCCGTCGCCGGGCAGCAACAGCGGCTGGACGGCGAACAGCGCCGGTCACTGCTGCTGCGGATGGAAAAGACCTTTAACCACCTGCCCGCGCTGATTACCGCCTCGCAGGCGTGGGCGCAAACCAATGCGCTGGCGCTGCGCGATAGCGCAGATATTCGTCTGACCGGCCCGGCAACGCTGTTCGGTACGGTGCAGGAAGGTGCGCTCAAGATGCTGGAGACGTTGCGCTGCCCGGTGTCGGGCTACGAATTCGAGGAGTTTATTCACGGTATTTACAACGCCTTTAATGCGCAATCCGCACTCATTATGCTCGACCCGCAGCCTGACGCGCGTCAGGATCGGCTGGCGCAAATACTCGGTGAGTGGACGCCGTCTATTTACCGCATCGGCCCGCAGGTAGAAAATAATGGTCTGAATCTGAATTTCCCGTTTGTCAATGATGAGGACTTTGCCGTCTTTGAATATATCATTCCGCTACAAATGCTATGCGCGATATTACCCCCGCAAAAAGGCATTAATCCGGCGATACCCAAAGATCCGCAATTCCATCAAAAAATGAAAAGTAAGCAAGAAATTTAATTTTTATTAATGCTCGTTATTATCCGCGCTGTTGCGGAGGACGCGCTACACGCTAAGGAGATAAATATGTCTGTTGCTCATGAAAATGCCCGCCGTATTATTAGCGATATTTTAGGTAAACAAAACATTGAACGTGTCTGGTTTGTCGGCTGCGGCGGTTCATTAACCGGTTTCTGGCCAGGGAAATACTTTCTGGACTGTGAAGCGTCAAAACTGGCTGTCGGTTATATCACCAGTAATGAATTTGTCCACGCCACGCCAAAAGCATTAGGAAAAAATAGCGTCGTTATTCTCGCCTCGCAGCAGGGCAATACGGCGGAAACCGTCGCAGCCGCCCGCGTGGCGCGTGAAAAAGGAGCGGCGACCATCGGTCTGGTTTACCAACCTGACACGCCGTTGTGCGAATACAGCGACTACATCATTGAATATCAGTGGGCGCGTTATCCGGAAACGGTCGACCCTACACAACAAAAAGCCGCATACAGCCTGTGGCTGGCGCTGGAAATTCTCGCCCAAACAGAGGGCTATGCGCAATACGATGAGTTAGTCAGCGCGTTTGGGCGCTTTAGCGACGTTGTTCACGGCGCCCAACGGCAGGTACAAGAAGATGCTCAGCGTTTCGCCGCCGAATGGAAGGATGAGAAGGTGGTCTATATGATGGGCAGCGGCCCCTCTTTCGGCGCCGCGCATCAAGAGTCTATCTGTATTCTGCTGGAAATGCAGTGGATCAACTCCGCCAGCATACATAGCGGAGAGTATTTCCACGGACCGTTCGAAATCACCGAGCCGGGCACGCCGTTTATATTGCTGCAAAGCAGTGGTCGCACTCGCCCGCTGGACGATCGTGCGATTCGCTTTATTGAACGCTATCAGGGAAAACTGCAGTTGATCGATGCGGATAAACTCGGCATTCAGGATCTGTCCACCGACGTTGGCGAATACTTCTGCGGTCTGTTGCACAACTGTGTGCTGGACGTTTATAACCTCGCTCTGGCGACAGCCCGTAATCACCCACTGACCACCCGCCGGTATATGTGGAAAGTTGAATATTAATAGTTATGCCGGATGGCGGCTTCGCTTTATCCAGCCTACAAAGCGATCTGTAGGCCTGATAAGCGTAGCGCCATCAGGCCTTTCTTCTGCGGGGCGCTAGCGCCCCTTTTTCCCTGAACTACCGCAGCTACCAGTGAAAATCCTCTATCCGTAATTCGAAAATATCGTGGATATAGCCAATTTCCGCTACCGGCAGCGCCACGTTATAAAGAATTTTCAACCGCTGAAACGAATGATTTACCATCGCGATAAATTCACCATGCCGCTCATTAAATTCCGTCATGTTTTTATAGTGGGTAATTTCATTGCGCATGACCAGCCGCTCAATCATACAGCTCAAATGAACATATAAACTAATAATCAAATTATTATTAAAGCTGAAACCCAGCGTATTTTGCCATTCGGCAATAATCGTTTCGATATGCCCTATCGTCTTATTGGCATTGAGAATGGTCAGCGAATTAACCACATTATGCAACGAAAATTCGCGAACCATATTTTTATTAATTAACGCAATCTGTTTATCGTTAAGATAACCGCTTAATAACTGACTTAAATGCGCATACCCCTGCTCGCCAAGCAGCTCTTCAATCCCCACCCAGGAAACGCCCGCCAGCTGCGGGTCAATGGTGCCGACAACCGCAATCACTTCATACTGATTCAGCAACGAGGCCGCCATCCGGCTGTTTTTCAGGCGAGTATATTCACAGGCGATAATATTAATATCAAAGTCGGTCAACTGACTTTTTTCCATCAAATTTTTAAATTTAAACGCCGTCCCGATGCCGGTAATACAGGTCACCAGCAGCGCGCGCGCTTTTTTCTGCGCGGGCCAGAAGACATCCCAGCGCGACTGATTTAACGGGACGATCTCTTCGGCGATCTGTTCGATGTTTTTTTGCAGCGCGATCTCGCTGGCCACGTTCAGCGCCAGACGCGTCGTAACGTTATCGACCACCACCAGCGGGCCATGAATTACGCTCAAAAGCGCATCGGCGATCTCTTTGGTGTATCCCATATCGATCAGCACCATGACGCCTGCGCGGGTATCCGTATGCTGGAGATAATCGACAATGGCCCGGCTGACATCGCTAAACGCGACCTCCATCGGCATATCCATCGCATGATAAATCTTTTCGCCAATCAGACGGTTCGCCACGCCTGCAATGCTGCTGGCGGTCGAATAACCATGCGCGATGATAAGCGCTTTTACCTTACCGCCGCTGGTGGCGTCAATGGCATTACTGACGATGGCCGCCACGACCAGTCTGTCGAGCGTGTCGATTAACAAATCATATTTATTATTTACCACGTCCAGCAGTTTTTGCGCCACACGCTGCGCCAGCCCCGGCGCCTCCTCCAGCCAGCGCAGCATCACATGGCGAACCGATGGCGACGCCTCCACCGGCGTTAACGGCAGGCTGGTAAGGTAACGTCCGGTGAGATAAGCGAATTCCGCATTCAGTTCGAGATCGTAATGTGCAGCGATCGCTTTCCCGACATCTTCGATAAAACGCAGCCGCTTGTCCTGACGAGCGCGAGGGCTCTCTTTATTCATTAAGGCATCGAGATATAACGTGAGGTTTTGATAGACCAGCTTGTCAAACGTCCGTGCGGAAATATTCTCCTGCGCCAGCTCTTCGCACAGGCCGCAAATGTTTTCCGTCAACCGTAAATATTCCTGATGCTGACCGGAAACTCGCGGAAAAACGCCACCTTCGCGATAAATCATGACGCGTTCCGCCGTCTGCGGAACGGTAAAGGGCACCTCCATCAGCAGACGATCCGGCAGTTGCCCGGCTTTTACTTCCAGTACCCCATCGTCACGCTGGCCGAAAGTCCAGGCGCTGGCGCAAATATTACGAATGAGATTTTCCAGGCCGCCGACATTCCCTTCCAGGGTCTCCTGCATCAGTTGGCTAATAATTTCACTATCCAGCGACAAATCGTGATGAAGACGCTGCGCCTCGCGACGGAAAAAATGGTGAATAAACGCCAGCCGCTCATACTGTCCGCGTTCGGCGATGGGCAGAATTTTGACAATGACCGGTATCCGGCGAATAAATGTCGCCAGAAAGTGCTTTTCCAGATCTTCGGTAGAGGCGAATATCAGGCGTACGGTGGCGCTGCGTTCATCGCTGCTTTCGCCTAAGCGACGCCAGGTGCCGTTATCCATAAAATGGAACAGTTTTTCCTGCCCTTCCGGCGGCAAACGGTGCACTTCATCGATAAACAATACGCCGCCATTACTGGTCTCAATTAACCCGGATACCGCTCTGTCTGCGCCGGTAAACGCACCTTTGGCATGACCAAATAATTTTGACGTCAGCAATTCCGGGTTATTAGCGTATTCGGCGCAGTTAAACACGGTAAAGGGCGCCTCCGGGGGCAAAATGCCCTGCTCGATGGCGTACTGCCAAAGCTGACGCGCCAAAAAACTTTTTCCTGTCCCCGTCGGGCCGCGCAGCAGCAAAGGCAAGCCCGCGCCGGGATAACTGATCGCCGCCTTACACTGACGCAGGGACTCCTGCAAGCTGCCCTGTGCGCCAATGAGCAGCTCCAGACTGTCCTGCCGCTCCGCGCATAGCGCCTGAATGGACGCGTAATCCCCCTGCCGAACCGCCAGCCGGTGGTGACGACGTAGCGCCTCGACGGGCAGGAACAGCACCGGGCGGCTATTCACTTTGACCACCCGCTGCTCACGATGCAAGTTATTAAGATGGTGACTAATAATGCTGCGTTTTTGCCTGAGACTGTCGGCAATCGCCATTGCGCTAAACCCGCTTAACGCGTCGGCTGTTAGTGAACATCCGGCCAGCCGTAGCTCCAACTGACGAAATATGGACTCTTTATTCATACCTGCGCCCCGCCAAAAACGTAAACTCCGCTTATACGATAATTTACAAACGACGTCACAGGCTTCACCCACATTTTTGAAAATACTTACTTTTTATAAAACTTACCGTTGCGCTTTCGGCTCATCGTGTCACGAACGAACGGGGTTGGCCCTCCCTGGCGTGTCATCAAAATCGGGCGCTAAACCCAACGTTATAACGGGTTTGATTGCCATCGCTTAACCCTGCCGTTTGCGCCAGCCCGGCGAAAGCGGACACCGTTGCCGACAGCGGAAAATCTGCGCCAATCGCGATATCAACCCAGTTTTTATCCTGCGCTTTTCCGTCGCGGCTAAACGTCAGCGCGGTCGATTTAAGGCCGCCGTTCGCCACATACGTATCATCGCCAAACTGACGGCGATAATTAATCTGCGCCCAGGAGTGAATGATGCTGTGGCGGAGATCCAGACGCCAACCCGCGCTCCCCACCTGCGAATGGGCGTTTTGGTCGCCAAAACGCATTGATGTACTGGTATTGAGCTTCTCGCTATAACCATTAACGTGGCTGTAATCCCATGCATATTGCAGCATCGGTCCGGTCGTTAACCACGGCATCATGACAAAATCATAACCACTGGTTAACCTCGCGCCCCACAGCCGACCGTTGGTTTCGCCCTCTTCCACCCGTCTTAGCGCACCGAGCGTTATACTGCGCTGAATGTTACTGAATTTAGCGGACAGGTAGTGTAAATCGCTATCCAGCCACGCCTGACCGGCGCGTAAATGGCTGAATACGGCGGCCTGAAAACCGCGGGCGTCATAACGATAATTATCGTCAGGATGTTGCTTATCCAGAGAACCGGCTATCAGCCCTCCCAGCAGTACCTGCTCGTTAAGCTGATAATCGACGCCAACCGTCAGATTATTATGATTACCGTTCCCGTCGGCCTCATTATTATCATAACGTTGATATCCCCCGCTGTATCCGCCGAACATGCCCAGTGAACCAACAGGATTTTCCCCCTGGCGAAGCTGCTGATAACGGCTGTCAAGCGTGGTACGACTACCTTGCGCCATCGACTGAACGCTTTGGTTCAGATATGTCGCCTGTACCGGCGCGGCAATGATCGACTGGATATATTGCGCAATAATGGTATGGACCTGCGGACCGGGATGTAAATGATCGGCAAACAGATAGTCCTGCGACGCATTAAATCCTGGCATTGCCGAGGAGCACGCCGAAGCGGATACGCCCGGCGGGCAGGCCATGCCTACGGTATTTGTCAGACCAAACACCTGTGGGTTGGCAAGAATTTCCTTAAAGAGGCCGTTGATATCGGCACGGGCTATATTGCCGCCGTGTTGCTCCAGCCCCTTCTCTTCCATCTGATTATAATAATCGGTCAGAGCTGACGCCTGCCCTGCCGCCTTTTCATAGCCCGCCAGCAGTTGCTCAACGAGCAGTTGCTGAATAAACGGATTGCTGCTTACCGTTGCAGCCGCCGCCAGCAACGCCTTGCGGATCGCCTGTTGCCGACTGGCGAAATCGGGCGTAGCGCCCTCCGCCAGCGCCTCTAACGCCGCTTTTAGCGCCGGGGGCGCCGCTGCGCCCAGCCCGGCGGTGATTACCGCCTCCAGAAGCATTGGCGTCGCACTAATATCCGGTACGTTTGGCACCACGACCAGCCCGGCGCCGGCATCCAGTAACAGCCCTACCTGCGCCGCCGCGCTAGTGGCGCTATTACCGGCTATTTGCTGTGCCATGGCAGGTCGCGCGATGGCCGCCGCCAGATCGTTTCCGCCGACCCAGTGAATATACAAACCGTTGTGGTCGGCTTTTCCCCCCGTTTTGGCAAGCCACTGCCGTACCTGATCGGCGGTATTATCCTGCGGGTTTAATTCCGGGGTCGCCGTCGCGCCGCCGGCGGCATAATTAGAGCCGCCATTGCTGGAAGGGCTTAATTCCAGCCCATATCGTTCGGCCAACTGTTCGTCGTAGAGCTTATTTTGACCACTATCCCAGGTCCAGCGACCGTTATTCCCGGTATCGCTAAGGCTATCGCCAATTACCGTAAGAGAATCAAACGCACAGGCAGATAATGGCGCGGCCAGCGCCAGCGAGAGTATGCCGTATTTTAGCAGGGTACGCTTTTGGGTCATCCGATGTTCCTTAATGTTATTGTTGATAGGTACGACGGTGCTAATCATTATCCGACAGAGATATTGCAATCGTTTTAAACATTCTGGTTAAAAAGTTTTCATTCATTGTTGACGGACTGGCGCCTGTTCAAAAAGAGGGAACCGCGTAAAATAACGACGTTTATAGGGCGCTGGATAAAATATAGCGTATGGATAACCCCAGAGGCGCTTTTACCCGTCTGTTGCTGATTATGCCTGAAGCGCAGGCGTCCTGATTTGCATAAATGCCATTCAGCAGTCATCATAGGCTGCTGTTTATAAAGGAGAGATTATGCAGGAATTGATATCCCAGGTAGAAGATTTAGCGGGAATTGAAATGAATCACACCACGTCGCTGGTGGTGATATTTGGTATTATTTTTCTGACAGCAGTTGTCGTGCATATTATTTTGCACTGGATAGTACTGCGCGCTTTCGAAAAACGTGCCAACGCCAGTTCCCGCCTGTGGCTGCAAATTATTACCCAGAATAAATTATTCCATCGTCTGGCTTTTACGCTGCAAGGCATCATTGTCAATATTCAGGCCGCGCTCTGGCTACAAAAAGGCAGTGAGGCTGCGGATATCCTGACGACCTGCGCGCAGTTATGGATTATGACCTACGCCCTGCTGTCGTTATTTTCTCTGCTGGACGTGATTTTCAATCTATCGCAAAAATGGCCCGCCGCCTCTCAGTTACCGCTAAAAGGAATATTTCAGGGTATTAAGCTCATCGGCGCAATTATCGTCGGCATTCTGATGATCTCACTGCTGATTGGCCAGTCACCAGCAATTTTAATCAGCGGGCTTGGCGCGATGGCCGCGGTATTAATGCTGGTCTTTAAAGACCCGATTCTTGGCCTGGTTGCCGGTATCCAGCTTTCCGCCAACGATATGCTCAAACTGGGCGACTGGCTGGAAATGCCGAAATATGGCGCAGATGGCGCGGTCATTGATATTGGCTTAACCACGGTAAAAGTACGCAACTGGGATAATACCATCACCACCATTCCCACCTGGTCGCTGGTTTCCGACTCGTTCAAAAACTGGAGCGGCATGTCTGCGTCCGGCGGACGCCGGATTAAACGCAGCATTAATATTGACGCGACCAGTATCCATTTTCTGGATGATGATGAAAAACAGCGGCTGTTAACCGCGCAACTGTTAAAGCCGTACCTTACCAGCCGTCATCAGGAAATCGATGAATGGAATAAACAACTGGATGCGCCGGAATCAGCCTTAAATCACCGCCGCATGACCAATATTGGGACATTTCGCGCCTATCTGAACGAATATTTACGCCACCATCCGCGCATCCGTAAAGACATGACGCTGATGGTACGCCAACTGGCGCCTGACGATCATGGTTTGCCGATAGAGATCTACGCCTTTACCAATACCGTCGTGTGGCTGGAATATGAGAGCATCCAGGCCGATATTTTCGACCATATTTTTGCCGTGGTGGAAGAGTTTGGCTTGCGTATTCATCAGACGCCGACCGGCAGCGATATTCGCGCGCTGTCAGGGACATTGCGGCATTAATGGATTGCCCGATCGCATGAGCATGGGATCGGGCAAAAAAGTTAATGAGCCTTACGGCGCAAAACGGTAAACGCGATAAACAGGAACACAATCCATACCGGCAGCAAAATCGCCGACAATCGCATATCGTCCATCGTACACATTAACACCAGAATCATCGCCAGAAACGCAATGCACAAATAGTTTCCGGCGGGATAGAACAGCGCCTTAAATTGCGTCTCGCGCCCTTTACGACGCATCGCCGCGCGAAAACGTAAATGCGCGAGACAAATCATTATCCAGTTTAGCAATAGCGTCGCGACAACCAGCGCCATCAACAGGCTAAACGCTTTTTGCGGCAACAGATAGTTGATCAGCACCACCAGCGAGGTAATCGCTCCGGAAAGTATCAGCGAGTTCACCGGCACGCCGCGATGGCTGACGCGGGTTAAAAATTTCGGCGCATTGCCTTGTACGGACAGGCCGAACAGCATTCGGCTATTCGAATAAACGCCGCTGTTATATACTGAAAGCGACGCGACCAGAATAACGAAATTCAGCGCCGAAGCCACCACATTACTGTCCAGGTTATGGAAGATCATCACAAAAGGGCTGCTATTGGATTTCACCTCTACCCACGGATAGAGCGCCAGCAACACCACCAGCGAACCGATGTAGAACAGCAAAATACGGTATACCACCTGATTCACCGCTTTCGGAATGCTTTTTTGCGGATCGCGCGCTTCCGCCGCAGTAATGCCGATCAGCTCCAGTCCGCCAAAAGAAAACATAATCACCGCCAGCGACAGAAGCAAACCATGCCAACCGGTAGCGAAGAAACCGTTATAACGCCAGAGGTTATCAATGCTGGCATGTTCGCCGCCGTGGCCGGAGAACAGCAGCCACAGACCAAAACCTATCATGCCGATAATCGCCAGCACTTTAATCAGCGCGAACCAGAATTCCGTTTCGCCATACAGACGAACGTTCACCAGATTCACGGCATTAATGATAATAAAAAACACCGCCGCCCATACCCATGTTGGTACGTCAGGCAGCCAGTACTGCATATAGATGCCTGCCGCGGTCAGCTCCGCCATCCCGACCAGCACAAACATGACCCAATAGTTCCAGCCCGACAAAAAGCCCGCAAACGGCCCCCAATATTTCCAGGCGAAGTGGGCAAACGATCCGGAAACCGGCTCTTCCACGACCATTTCACCCAACTGGCGCATAATGAGAAAAGCGATAATCCCGGCAACGCCATAGCCCAACAAAACAGCCGGCCCCGCCATTTGAATCGCCGGGCCGATGCCCAGAAACAGTCCGGTGCCAATGGCGCCGCCCAGCGCGATTAGCTGAATATGGCGGTTTTGCAACCCCCGTTGAAGCGTCGGTTCATTTTTCGACGCGGCATCCGACACGCTGGCGCCGGATGCAGTTGACGCGTTTTTCACGTCCTACCCCTGTATCGTTTTTATTGAGGGGCACCTTTTAACATTTCGCTCTCGCTGCCGCAAGGCGCAATCGTTTGTCAAGGCTCAACTCCGGACGTTAACGTTATCGTGTAAAAAAAGATGTCGCGGGGAGTAAAAAGAAAAGAGTGCGCGCCGATATAGAACGTTACGGGTGACAGACGCCGAGTATAAAATATGTGAATAACTCTGGACGAAAAGTACGACACCCTACAGAATACATTTAGTATTTTTTCAGTATTTTCAAAAAGGTGAATCAGACTTGGTATCTGTTATCCGTTTTTGAGCCACGCCAGGCATCAACGTCATGAATAAGATCATCAAACGTTTAGAGATCATCAAAAGCGCCATTGAACTTGAGGACGAAGAGATTATCCGTCAGCAGCTCATCTACCTGAAAAATGAGCCGCAGGATGCCGTAATCAGCGCGATTGCCCAGGCGATTGAAGCTCGTCGATTCAGTGACGCCATGCAAGAGATCGCCGCCTGGCTACAGGCTCAACGGGCGCTCTCGACGTGGCAAGATCCCTCTATTGCCGCCAGTAAACTGGAGCTGAAAGCGCTTGAAGCCCAACTTCGCGATCTGATTGACAAACGAAATGCGCGGGTTCAAATCCTCGACGATTTCAACGACCTCTATCATCTGCGCCTCGGGCCGTTGATGAGCCGTATTCTTGAGTTGCGTAAACAGCTCGCGGTGAGTATGCAGCGTAAGCAAGAGGCCGAAATAAAACGCCGGGAAAAGGATTATCAATCCTGCCTGCAATTTATTTCCCAGGCCGTGGATCAACTGGCAACGCTAAAACAACAGTGGACAGGATTGAATGCCGCCTCGCGCGAAGCGGTGGGCATCCGTCAGCGAATCCAGCAGCAGACGGAGTTAATCACCGCGTTGCTGGCGGAAATTCGCGAGCTGGAAGCGGATTTTTCCCATCAGGACGACAGCACATTCCGCCAGGCGCAGGAAAATGCGGAACAGGACTATCACCAGTACCGGGAGCAGCAGCAGGAAGCGCAATTCCGCTACACCCGCGATCAACGTTTGTCGGCTGACGAACGCAGTGAATTAAAACGTTTGTGGCGCCAGGCCAGCCGCCTGTGTCACCCGGATGTGGTCGCCGATGAATTGAAAGAAAAAGCGCACCAGATGATGGTACAGCTTAATCAGGCGCGGCAGAATGCCGATCTGGCGGCAATTCGCGCGTTATTGACGCAGCTGCAAAGCGGTCTGGAACCGATGATGGCAAGCGACAGGCTAAATAACCTGGAACATCTGCGCCATAAAATACGCCAGCTCCGCACGCAAATCGACGCGCTGTTGAAAGAGATAACGCAACTGGAAACGGAAAACGCCTGGCGGCTCGCCTCTTCCGTTGCGGATAAGGAAGCCTATTTCTCCGAGCAGGAACGGGCGCTAACCGAAATTCGCAATACGCTGGAGGCGCAGGTTCAACAGGTGGAACAGGAACTTCTGTCAGGGTAGTTCATCAACACATTGTCGGATGGCGCAAGCGCCACCCGACGAATCGCGGCATAAAGAGGGTAAGAGGGTCGCTACTGTCGCTGTAAAAGTAACGAACGGGCGGAATCCGCCATGATCATCACCGCACCTGCCAGCATTAACGTATCTTTTAATACCAGCCGCCCGGCGCCCGATAAATACGGAAAACCATAATGCGCATCGCCCAGCGGCATAACCCAGGCCTCCGGCGTAGTGATTAAAAACGACAGCGTGACAAATGGCGTCAGGAATGCCAGCACGCCGCCTGCCAGCCCTAACCAGCGGCTGACAGGGTTAGCCAGTACCAGCGCCGCGATAATCAATTCCACCACGCCCAGACCATCCGAAAACGCATACGTATTATTGGCCGTTTGCCAGGCGCGTTCCTCCGGTTTTAGTTCACCCTCATGAGTCAGATGCTGACGATATTCTTCAGGATGTTCATAGAAAAAAGACATAAACGGGCTGTTCGCCACAAACGGGGTAATACTGTCTGCCTCATAGGGCACAAATTTTAGTAGTCCAATCCAGATGAAAACGATGGCGATACTCAGGCGAATTAATGTTAATCCCAGCCGATCCCCCTGACTTAACAGACGAAGATATTTATCCATCTCAGGCTCTCCTTATTTATATAATATCGCAGTGGCGTAACCCGTATTATCAATACGCATGGACGTAATTTTCCATGACGACGCCTGTTTACTTTGCGCCAGTCTGGCAATAGCGTCTTCAAGCATTGACGGCGTTGCTGACACCGCAGAAACGCTGATATATTCAACGTCAGTTAGCGGCTGGGCGGAAGCGGAAAACGCCAGCGGCGCAGCCAATAATGAAGCAATAAGCGTGGTAATTTTTAACATCGAGATTTCCAGTCGTGGGTTATTTCAATGGTGTTATAATACGTTATGCCTGACTAAAGCCTTTTCTTTCAGACGCCAGCATATTTGTCCTGGCGTATTTTTATAGCCTGACAGGCAAAAAAAAGCCCTGATTAACAGGGCTATGTTATTTATGTTTTACTTAATGAGAGAGAAGAGATCGTTTAAAGACTCACTCATTGTAGGATGGGTAAATATCTGGTCGCGTAACACCGTATAAGGTAAATCTGCATCCATAACGGTTTTAACGATATTAATCATTTCATGAGAATCGACGCATAACAATGACACCCCTACAATACGCTGCGTATTCACGTCCACTACCGCTTTTAGTACGCCACGGGTATCGTTCATAACACGGGCGCGAGGGATCGCCGCCACCGGTAATGTCACCACCTGCACCGTTGCGCCGCTTGCCCGCGCTTGCTCTTCCGTCAGCCCGACACGAGAGAGCGGCGGCGTCATAAAGACGGAGTATGGAACGTTCTGGCGATCGCGGGTACTGCGTTTGCCATCTCCCAATAACCCGTCGCGTACAATACGAAAATCATCCAGTGAAATATAGGTAAACTGCAACCCACCGGTAACGTCGCCCATCGCCCAGATATTGTCCGCCGTGGTACGCAGGTAATCATCCACGATGATCCCGCCGCGTTCGTTCACCGCCACGCCGGCGTTCTGCAACTGTAAGCCAGCCGTCGCCGGTTTTCGCCCCGACGCCACCAGCAGGGCATCCACAAGATGCGCGCCTTCCGGCGTTTCAACTTGTACCGCGCCCTCCTTTGAGGATACGGCCTGTACGTTGGCGTTTAAAATCAGCTCGACGCCCTTTTCCTGTAAAATACGGGTAATTGCCTGCGCGATATCCCGATCTTCACGAGGCAGGAATTGCGGCGCTGCTTCAAAGATAGTGACCTTCGTACCGAAGTTGGCAAACATTGAGGCAAATTCAAGGCCAATATAACCGCCGCCTAAAATCCCCAGCCGCGCCGGACGCTGGCTCAGGCTGAGTAGCCCGGTGCTATCGAACACCCCTGCCGTCGTTGTTAAGCCCGTAATAGCCGGGATCACCGACTCTGCGCCAGTATTAATGAAGATCTTTTCTCCCCGTAACACCCGCTCGCCGTCCGCCTGAAATACCCGTAAGGTATGGTTATCAATAAACTCCGCCCTTCCCTCAATCACATCGACATTGTCCAGGTCGGCAAGATTATGAAAATTTTTGTCGCGTAAAAAATTTACGACCGCCGCTTTGCGTTGCATGGCGACAGAAAAATCGCCCTCACGTTCCGCGTCATGCACCAGCGTTTTCGTTGGAATACAGCCAATGTTGATGCAGGTTCCGCCGAACATACTGGCGGACTGTTCGATAATCGCCACGCGCCATCCCGTCTTCGCCAGAGTTGCCGCCAACGTTTTTCCTGCCTTGCCAAAACCAATAATGAGCGCCTGATACTGTGTCATCTTCTTTCTCCGCCAAATCACCATCTGTTTGTCAGGACAAGTATAAATAACGTCAAAAAAGACAGGGGTATCCGCAACGCGTCATTTTTTGTCTTATCGTCTAAATTAACGGTTAGCAAAAACAAGAGTAGAAATGACATCAAGTCCGAAATATAGTGACAATAGACAGAAATGGTTATCCCTATTTTTGAAAAAGAATCTGTTCTGGAGTCTATATGGATGCGCTTAGTCGGCTATTGACGCTTAACGCCCCTCAGGGCTCAATCGACAAGAATTGCCCGTTAGGCGGCGACTGGCAGTTGCCGCACGCCGCTGGCGAGCTATCGGTAATTCGCTGGCATACCGTTACGCAGGGCGAAGCGCAACTGGAAATGCCTACCGGCGACGCCATGACGCTTACGCCGGGAAAGGTGGTGATTCTGCCGCAAAACTCCGCCCACCGTTTGCGCCAGTCTGGCGAAGCACCGACACATATCGTGTGCGGTAGTCTACGTCTGCACACGACGTCACGTTATTTCCTTACCGCGTTGCCGGAAGTGTTATGTCTTGCCCCGCCGCCGCATAGCCCCGCCAGTATCTGGCTTAACGCCGCCATTTTGCTGTTACAGCAGGAGTCAGAACGCCATTTACCTGGCGCTGATGTCTTATACAGTCAGCAGTGCGCCACGCTGTTTACCCTCGCCGTTCGCGACTGGCTATCGCAGGCTGGCACAGCGAAAAGCGTGCTCAATTTATTGCTGCATCCCCGGCTGGGCCGCGTGATCCTTCACATGCTGGAAACACCTGCGCATCCCTGGACGGTCGAAACGCTGGCGCAACGGGTACACATGTCGCGGGCGAGCTTCGCCCAGCTATTTCGCGACGTGTCCGCTACAACGCCCTTAGCCGTGTTAACAACGCTGCGCCTGCAAATCGCCGCCCAGACCCTGTCGCGTGAAGCGCTGCCGGTGATGGTGATTGCCGAGTCGGTAGGTTATGCGAGCGAATCTTCTTTTCACAAAGCTTTTGTCCGTGAATTCGGTTGTACACCAGGCGAGTACCGCAAACGGGTCAACGCGCTCGGACGATAAACGTATACTGAACCCGCCTACAGTTTGACGCCGCAGGCGGGGTGCACACGTTATGCCGCAAGGCGACGATGCCTGCGCAGCCACATCAGCTTGTAGGCTGCCGGAATGATGAACAGCGACAGCAACGGCGCGGTAATACGGCTCATCACCTCAGAGCCCGCGCCGGTCCCTCATAAAACAGGTAGCAGACCGGCGATAATCACCGCTACCGTCATGGCTTTTGGCCGCGCCCGGAGCACCGCCCCGTGATAAAGCGCCTCATCGAGCTTTTCTGCCGAAAAGGTGTTGGGAGCTTGCGCTTTGAAGGCCGCGCCTGCTGAATCACCGGCGATCCCATCATGCTGCGCAGAGCGATCAGTAATTTACTCTCTAATACGATGCGCTATACGCCGCCGGGTAAAACCATTACTCTTCGGATAAAAGAAGCGGACGACCAGATACATATTATTGTTGAAAACCCCGGTACGCCAATCGCGCCGGAACATTTGCCGCGCCTTTTCGATCGTTTTTATCGGGTTGATCCCTCCCGCCAGCGTAAAGGGGAAGGCAGCGGTATAGGCCTGGCAATTGTAAAATCCATCGTCATTGCGCATCAGGGAAAAGTTTCTGTCACCTCCGATACGCGCGCTACTCGTTTTATTTTGACATTACCCAAACACCTCCGTTGAACTGTAGCGATAGTGAAAGGCGCTATCACTAGCCAGCAAAATACTCTGACATCATCGTCATTATCCCGTCACGCGCCAGACCCAACGACTGTTTTATTATTTCTCTTATTAACCCACACCGGAGAAATAAGATAAATAAGATTACATCCCTTTTAGCTGTCGTTTTTTTATTTCAGCTGGCGTAAAAGCCGCAGAGAAAATGGAATCCCGCCAATTATCCGCCACGGCGCATGAGATGATGAATAACGGTGACGCCTTCGCGCATCAGCAAATGGCTCAGACACAGAAACCCAGCGCCCCAACTACTGTGGAAAATGCGACACCCTTTTCTGAAATGGACGACCATGAAAAAGCAATGGTCATCCATCAATCGATGAATAATGCCCATTCTTTCTCCCACGAGATCCTGGCTGAGGAGCACCATAAACAGATTAAACGCAATTAGTTATTTGCATATTAGCGTCACGTACTGCGGATGGCGCAACGTCGCCGCCGCAGAAGCTTACGGATTAACATAATTTTGAGAGGTTAAATGGCGCGCCCTGCAGGATTCGAACCTGCGACCCACGGCTTAGATGTTTCTGGAACTACTTGAGCTAACAACAAGTTATCCCATTACTACGGCACTCACACTCGCCCCATCTTCGAAAAACATGCAAAGCCTTGCAAGCCGATGCAAAGCTTTGTGTGTCCCGTTTTTGTCCCAACCCACTTAGCAATCAGTAGCCCCAATTGATCGGTAACAACGATCAATTAATAAGATAACAATAAGTTTAAACTATCAAATATCACATTATTGATCGTTTATATCGATCAAAGCAATTTGTAGTGCTACACTCCAGACCTTTCCGAATCCGCTGATTTTCATAATGTTGAAGTTATTCGCTAAGTACACATCGATCGGTGTTCTTAACACGCTTATTCATTGGGGCGTATTTGCTTTTTGTGTGTATGGGATGCATACGCATCAGGCGCTGGCGAACTTTTCCGGTTTTGTTATCGCCGTATCGTTCAGCTTCTATGCCAATGCGCGCTTCACCTTTAACGCCAGCACTACCACACTTCGCTACATGATGTACGTGGGATTTATGGGAACACTGAGCGCTGTTGTTGGCTGGACGGCTGACAAATGTTCCCTGCCGCCACTCCTTACGCTTGTCACCTTTTCAGCTATCAGCCTGATATGCGGATTCATTTATTCAAAGTTCATTGTCTTTAGGGATGCGAAATGAAAATCTCGTTAGTCGTTCCGGTCTTCAATGAAGAAGATGCGATACCTATTTTCTATAAAACGGTTCGCGAGTTTGAAGAGCTAAAACCGTATGAAGTTGAGATTGTTTTCATCAACGACGGAAGCAAAGATGCGACTGAATCAATAATTAACAAAATAGCTGCATCTGATCCGCTCGTTATTCCGCTTTCGTTTACGCGAAACTTCGGTAAAGAACCTGCTCTTTTCGCGGGTCTCGACCATGCAACCGGGGATGCGGTCATTCCTATTGATGTCGATTTACAGGATCCGATAGAAGTTATCCCCCATCTCATTGAGAAGTGGCAGGCTGGCGCAGATATGGTGCTGGCTAAGCGCTCAGACCGCTCAACTGACGGGCGCATGAAGCGTAAGACAGCTGAATGGTTTTATAAGCTGCATAACAGAATAAGCAGCCCGCAGATTGAGGAAAACGTAGGAGACTTCCGCCTGATGTCTCGTGAGGTTGTAGAGAACATCAAGCTCATGCCTGAGCGCAACCTGTTTATGAAAGGGGTTTTATCATGGGTTGGGGGTCGCACTGAAGTTGTTAAATATGCACGTGCTGAACGAATTGCCGGGGTGTCAAAGTTTAATGGATGGAAATTGTGGAATTTGGCTATAGAGGGGATCACAAGTTTCTCTACGTTCCCGCTACGTATGTGGACTTATATCGGATTAACCGTTGCTGGAATGGCGTTCCTTTACGGAGCATGGATGATATTTGAAACATTGGCATTCGGTAACCCTGTCCGTGGTTATCCATCAATTCTGGTTTCAATTCTTTTCCTGGGAGGAGTTCAGTTGATTGGAATTGGGGTGCTTGGAGAGTATATAGGTAGAATATATATAGAAACAAAATGCCGCCCAAAGTACTTAGTAAAAAAACAACCAAAATAAATAACGGAATATTTTATGATTTCCTTCAATAAATCTAAAATTTTAACATGTGGTTTATTTGCAATTATATCTGCAATTTCACTTTACTTTTTTTTAGTTTCACATCCAACAGTGATCATATCAGGAGATGATTGGGGAAACCTGACATCTACTAGAGCATTATATCCTCAATGGGGGATCGCTAACCCAATTAAGGTAATGCCAGAGCTAGGCTACCCTTTATTTGCAAAGTTATCCACTGCGCTTATAATGCCGCTTGGTTTTGGATTTCTTGAATCATTTTCAATCATAACAGCCATTTTCATCACTATACTTTTGTCTTTGTTCTTACATCAACTATTCCAGCTATTTAATGTTAATCTCTCAGCTGGATTTTTACGATCATCTATTTTTGTTGTTTTTTTCTACGCTTCAATTTTTTTCATTTTCTTGAAAGAGGGCAATCATGAGAACTTATACATGCTATGGGAGGTAAACATAACATGTTTTTATCATTATATAGCACCTGCTTTAATTAACTCTGCGCTATCAATATTTGTAATAAGAAATTATAGAAATTTCGATGTTAACATCTTAAAGAGAAATGGTGTTTGGTATTCTTCGTCGATATTTTTTGCTTCATATATTGCAGTGTTTTCCAGCATGTTCGCTAATATTATATTAGCGATAACTTGCGGAGTGACACTACTGTTCTCGCTCATTAATAATAAACTATCAATAACGCAGACAATAAAGGAAAGCACCTTACAAATATTCACACTAACCGCTTGGGTTGTTGCTGTGATTTATGAGGCCAACGGTGGAAGGGCTGCCAGCCTTGGTTCTGGCTCACTTGATATATATGGCACATTAAGCGTATTAAATTACCTAATAGAACAAGTCCAACCAGCTTTTAAATATTCAGCAACCGCACTCGTTTCAATTGGAATAATATCATCATTGTATTCATTAATAAGAAATAAAAATAGAGACCAAAGCATTGTTTTCTTTATTGTGTTTATTTCAGGAGTGCTGTCATTAATAGCGCTTGTTCTTTTGTGCGCCAGAGCAGGAAGTTATTATGCTGCTCGACCTGTTGTGATGTGGGGGGGATTCCTGTATGTAAGCATGGCGTCTTTCATCACAATTGACATTCTGGCCAAGGACAGAACAAAACTGATAAATGCATTGCTGGCTTTTTGTACAATTATTTTAGTCTATAAAGGGCTGACTTCTAACTCTACTCTTAAGCAGTCAATAAATCTTAACTTAAGCTATAGCCAAGCTAAAGCGGTAAGCCAGAATATAATAGATCAGGTTATATCAACCGACAGGAATAATGGCACAAACATGATTCTTTATGTCCCTAAAGGTGATGATCACGATAACTGGCCATTCCCTATTTATGAAGGACCATTCATAGGGAAGGCATTAAAGAATTATGGCATAATACAAAATGATATATATATTGAGGTTAAGCCTGATATTTATTTGAACCAGAAGATGTCTGTCCCGATTAGTTAACATAATTAGCGGCAGGGGCGCCCTGCCGAAATCTACAAGGCTTTATGGGTACGCCACCACCGAGCCGGAAGTGTTGTAATTATTAGCCACTCTTGGTAACAATATCAGTTGTTGACAACGTTCCTCCTAACGTATTGAAAACGTTTCCCTAATAACTTAAGAAGTGCTTTCCACTTGTTGGAGTAGTAATGACCCTGGCACAAATTCAGTACAGTGCTAAATCAGAGACCTTCGTCTTTCCGGAGACTTCGGATAAATTCAGCCGGAGTCATGTCATTTAATGATGAATGCGTTCTCTCATGATTGTATTCCCTGCGCCAGTTGTCGGGTTTTTCCTGCGCATCTTCCAGTGACAGGAACCAGTGATTGTTCAGGTATTCATCCCGCAGACTGCCGTTAAATGATTCAATAAACGGGTTATCTGTCGGCTTTCCGGGGCGCGAGAAGTCCATTGTGACGCCGTGTTCATACACCCATTTATCCAGACTTTTTGAGATAAACCTGCTGCCGTTATCCGTCTGGATACGTACCGGCACCCGCAGTGCCTCCATTATTCTGACCACATCCTCGCCTTTTAACAATTTTCCGGCATGGATCGCCAGGCATTCCCGACTAAAATTAACCACTACAGTCAGCGCCCGAAAACGCCGCCCGTTAAACGGATTATCTGACACAAAATCCATACTCCGGCACTGATCGACATGCGTCAGGACCGGGCGCTGCTGACGGCGTGCTGCACTGACATGTCTGCGGGGCGTTTTCTGCGCAGGTTCAGGCCTTCCGGACAATAAATCCGGTGGGTTTTCTTGTGGTTAACAGGCTATCCCTCCCGGCGCAACTGAATATGAATACGCAGGGTTATCGCCCGATCGTCACGCCGGCTCTGCCAGTGGTAAACGGTTCTGCTCTGCATCTGCAACCCGCATCACCGCCTGGCGCTTCTGAGCCGGCCTCAGAACTTTTGCTTCAGTACCTCCTGCAGCATCTCCTTGTCGAGACTCAGCTCAGCGACCAGCTTCTTCAGCTGCTGATTCTCATCCTCCAGTTGCCGCAGACGCCGCAGTTCCGTCACGCCCGGCCCGGCAAATTTTTTCTTCCAATTGTAAAATGTGGCCTCAGAAATTCCCATCTTTCTGCAGACTTCCCCGACGCGAGTGCCGATTTCAGCCTGTTTCAGGGCAAATGCAATCTGTTCTTCGTGTAAGTATCCCGCATAATCGTGCCATTCACATTTAGAGATCATCCGGCATAATCAATCTGCCAGCGAAGGAGATCGCTATGCGTAAAGCCCGTTTTACTGAGCATCAGATCATCACTGTGATTAAGTCGGTTGAAGCTGGACGAACCGTTAAAGATGTCTGCCGGGAGGCCGGTATCTCTGAGGCCACCTACTATAACTGGAAGTCCAGATACGGCGGCATGGAACCTTCTGATATTAAAAAGATAAAAGATCTTGAGGACGAGAACCGACGCCTCAAACAGATGTTTGCCGACCTGAGCCTTGAGAACCGGGCGCTGAAAGACGTTATCGAAAAAAAGCTTTAAAACCAGCCTTTAAGCGTGAGCTGGTCACTCATCTGATAACGGCATTCGGACTCAGTATCCGTCAGTGTCAACGCCACGATGTTTGACCGTTATTTGCCATTTTCATGCCCGCTAAATACTTTCGTTACTGATGCTGTCCGCTTTCCACCATTTCATCATCACTGATTGGCGTTGTGTTTTTGGTCAGCACTCCAGCTTTACGTTTCTCTTTTAACCGGTAACTCTCTCCTTTGATATTCAGCGTGGTTGAGTGATGTAGCAGCCGATCCAGGATCGCTGTTGCCAGCACGTGATCTCCGAACATTTCTCCCCAGTCTGCGAACCCTTTGTTTGACGTCAGTATGATGCTCGCTTTTTCATATCGACGGTTCAGTAGCCGGAAGAACAGACTGGCTTCCTCTCTGTTCATCGGCAGATAGCCTATTTCATCCAGGATCAACACCCGGGCATAACTCAGTTGCTGTAGCTGACGCTCCAGCCGGTTTTCCTGTTTCGCTTTCATCAGTGTCGCGATCAGTCTGTCCAGTGGCATAAACAGTACCCGATGTCCCGCATCCACCGCTTTCACGCCAAGAGCTATGGCCAGATGAGTTTTTCCGACACCAGGAGGGCCCAGCAGGATCACGTTTTCGCTGCGCTCCACGAACGCCAGACCAGCCAGTTCCCGGACAACCTTACGGTCGATGCCCGGCTGGAAGGTAAAGTCGAACTGCTCCAGCGTTTTGACCCACGGCAGACGAGCCTGCTTCAGCCTGGACTCCATACCGCGCTGATGCCTGCCGTTCCATTCCTGCTGTAGCGCCATGCACAGGAACTCCCGGTAGTTCAGCTCTTTTTTAGCTGCCTGTTCCAGCAGGCTTTCAACGTGATAACTCAGATGCTCCATTTTCAGGCGACTCAGCAGGACTTCCAGTTCATGCATCACAACAGCTCCTCATAGGCACTCAGTGGTCGATGTTCCACCTGACTGACCTGCTGCCAGAGCGGGGCGTGATGCTCCGGCACTGTCTGCCAGCCAGACGATACTGAACAGAGGCGATGTGAGGCCACCAGTTTCTCATTACTGTAGATCCGCAACTCGTCATCCAGCGATATTCGTATCGATACCGGCTGACCACACAGCGCTTCGGGAACGCTGTAACGATTACCACCAACCTCGATATAGCTGTCCCAGGACACATGGCGGATGTCGAAGTAACTGGTATCAAAGTCCGTATCCGGTAACGGCTGCAGATGTTCCTGCTCCAGCGCGAAGCGCTGTTCCGGCGTTTCTTTGAACTGGCGAAGCTCCCGTTTGTCAGCCACATCGGCTATCCATTGCTCCAGTTGTTGATTGACATGAGTGAAGCTGTCGAACCTGCGGTACCGGACGAAGAAGTTCTCCTTGAGGTATTTCACCATCCGCTCAACCTTACCTTTTGTTCTGGCCCTGCGTGGACGGCATGCCCGTGGCAGGAAGTTATAGTGGTCAGCCAGCAACAGGAATCCGGAGTTGAACACGACTTTCCCGTTGTTATTCTTCAGCACCGCAGCCTTCTGGTTATCAACCAGCACCGTTTTCACACAACCACCGAAGTAGCGGAAGGCGCGAACCAGTGATTCGTAGGTATGCTCAGCATCCTGTTTTGGTGCGGCGAAGACATGGAAGCGGCGGGAGAACCCCAGCGTATTAACCGCAAAGTTAACTTTGCACCGTTGCCCGGCAACCTCCACCTCAACTTCGCCCCAGTCGTGCTGGAGCTGGTATCCAGGCTGAGTTTCGAAGCGAACTGTTCTTTTTGACGGACGCATTTTACGTTTGGGCTGGATGTAGTAACGCAGCATGGAACGTCCGCCCGTATAACCCATTGCCTTAATCTCCGCGAAGATAACCTCGCTATTCCAGACATTCTCTGCCAGGCGCATGTCGATGTAATCCATAAACGGTTTCAGCTTAGCCATTTTGTGGCGGGTCTTTCTGGCTGGCGGTTCAGGGTATTTGAGGTAGCGTCTGACCGTCCGTTCAGAGCAACCAATCTGAGTCGCAATATCGACAATGTACGCGCCCTGCTGGCGCATTTGCTTTATCATGTAAAAGTCCTCTCTGCTCAGCATGTTGATGTCCTTTCTGGTGTGAGAACCTTAAGGAAACAACATGTTGGGTGGAGCGGACAATCCAAATGGCGAATTACCGTCTTATATCACTGGCGCTGACATCAGGCCTGCCGGAGCCTGAACCTGAGCAGAACGGTTTATCATTACCGTCCGGATAACACACGTGACGAACCCGTTATTACCGCACTGCAGGCGGCAGCTGAACGGTATCCACGATACGGTTTTCCGAAGCTTTTTCAGGTTCTGCGGCGGCAGGGATACATGTGGAATCACAAAAGGATCCACCGTATTTATTGTCTGCTGAAGCTGAATTTTCGCCGTAAGGGCAAACAACGGCTGCCGGTGCGTAACCCTTCGCCACTGGCCACGCCGGAAGCGCTGAACCAGAGCTGGTCTGTTGATTTTATGCATGATGCCCTGGTCTGTGGGCGTCGTTTTCGCACGTTCAATGTCGTTGATGACTTTAACCGTGAGGCGTTGTCGATTGAAATAGATCTGAATCTGCCAGCCCCACGAGTGGTCCGGGTGCTTGACAGGATCGCGGCAAACCGTGGCTATCCGGCCATGCTTCGCATGGATAACGACCCAGAATTTATCTCTCTGGCACTGACTGAATGGGCAGAGAAACATGCCGTAAAACTGGTGTTTATCCAGCCGGGTAAGCCGACACAAAATGCTTTCATTGAGCGTTTTAACAGGACATATCGCACAGAAATACTCGATTTTTATCTGTTCAGAACGCTGAATGAAGTACGTGAAATCACGGAAAAATGGTTATCAGAATATAACTGTGAACGCCCGCATGAATCGCTGAACAATATGACACCGGAGGAATACCGACAGCACCATTATTTGGCCGGGAACTCAAAAAATGTATGGAACTAAAACGGGTCTATTTACATTCGGTATAACGGGTCTTTTTCATGACAATGCGCCTTTCTGTGAGATGGAAGAAAGACCGGAAACTTCAGTTTAGACTGGCACTGTTTACAGGGGGAAGGTCAAGATAATGCGAAAATACAGGGATGATTTAAAACTTACCCTGATACTTACACTGCAGGATAATTTTAGATGATAGGTTTTTTGATGTAACTGCTTGATTTATCAATGGCGCGCCCTGCAGGATTCGAACCTGCGACCCACGGCTTAGAAGGCCGTTGCTCTATCCAACTGAGCTAAGGGCGCCTTGTGAAGTGAAGACTTCGTGTAGACGAAACGCGAGAATTATACGGTCAGGCACTCCTGAGTCAATGGCTTTTGTTCTGGTTGCTGACTAAGTGTACGAATATCGTCTTTTCTGGCGCAATGCCAGGTTCCAGGAAATCGCCTGGACACATCTCAGCACGCATAAAGTGGGAATTAAGGCCGCCAGTATTTAGATAATCAATCAGTTTCTTTAATATTTCACCATGATTCACCTGCCGTGTAGGATATTTTTTATGCTGCGTATCGCTATTAAGGAACAAAACAGTCACTTTGAGCATGGGTTGAAAATCATCATGACGCGTCTGGCGAATCAATGGCAGCAGAAAATTGACTTCCTGCCGCCAGAAGAGATAGATAATGCCGATATCGCTTTCCTGGCCCTGGATGATGATTGGTTCAGCGCAGGCTGTTACCAGATACCTATGCATACCCAACATCAGCTACGGGTGATTATTTGTAATAAATGCGATAAAGAAAAGCTCATGTTCAGACCATGTCTGTATATGCTGCCGCATATTTATCGGGAAGATGATGTTGAAGAAATTACCCGGAAAATGATATTGATCTTACATAAGCGAGCGCTTCGACATAGCGTCCCTTCTGGCATTTGCCACTACTGCACGACTCGTCATTTTTCAGTAACAGAACGTCACCTGTTAAAACTGATCGCCAGCGGTTATCATTTAAGCGAAACGGCTGCTTTACTTTCACTTTCTGAAGAGCAGACAAAGTCACTCCGCCGGAGCATTATGCGCAAATTACATGTTAAAACGGAGCAGCAGTTTTTAAAGTATATTAGAGTTAACCTTCATTTCTTACTCAGTAAGTAAACTCACTTAACTTTTTACAAGGCTTACGAAATATCTCACCAATAATTAAGTAACGATACCTACAGGCATTTTTTTAACGCTGCCACAATGATGCCCATAATATCCTGATAGATTCAGGGGTCGAAAATATATGGCTGCATCATAAATGCCTGGAGGAGTGTTTGGTGGCACAGGGTACTTTATTAAAGGAAAGGATAAATCCCCCACACCTGGCGTCTTCGCCAACACGTCATTCATATCTCAACAGCAGATTGTTAAAATCTGAGCCAATCGTTAATCTCTCAACTGCGCAATTAATCGGCTATGAGGTCCTGACGCAACTTCCGTCAAAACATGATAGCGAAGTTTTTTTTCAGCAGTTAATGCTGATGGAAGGCATTGAAACATCAGAGCAACGAAGCATTGCTTTTTACGCTGGTGCAACGATGGGACAAGGTTATTTATGGCCAGCCATATTACCAGATATATATTAGAGCAATGGAAAAAGCAGGATGCGCAGCGTACCACGCAGGGAAAGACACCGCCGTTTAAGAAATGCCAAAGACTGCGCCTGCCGTTATCACTCTCCAACGCCGCAGATATTTGATCGCCTTGAGTTACTGGACCAACAGCTTAATTATGCCTTGCCGGTTGGTATCATTTCTCAGGCAATAATTACAACTGATAACTACCTCGGCTATTCATTGAGTCACTACTTATTTTCCGGAAAACGTACCGCTGCATTCCGCTCATTAGATGACATTTCTTTGTGGATTGAAAAGGGGTCGCTCAGACAACTGATTGTAGATATGGAGGCGCTACCTGTCTCCTGTATTGAGACGCTTAACCAGCTACGCGCGCTCAGTTGGCAACAAAGCGATATCCAGATTTACCTGCTGGTATCAGATAAAACCCCCGCTATAACACAGTTTATCCGTATGGCTGGGCGTTTTTTTGTTCTGTCACGACAACAAAATCTGGCCTCAGTACGCGAAGCCTTGTTATCAGCCGCCAAACCTCGCTTATCGGAAAGCTTTAGCCGTACTGACTGGTTGATGATTGAAACTTTAGCACAAGGCGCCTCTTTAAAAGAAATAGCACGTCAGCAAAGCGTACCTTATCATCGTGTGGTTTACCGGCTTAAACAACTTATCACCCTCCTTAACCTTCCCCACAGGCAAAGCTTTCTTCGGCTAATCCAGCAGTTAAACGTTACTTTCCACGACATTTTTTAACGAACTAACGTTTTGGTGAATAAGATTTTTTAAGAAATTACTTATTTTTACTTCCATTAAATGTAAATATTTCACATAAAATTAATATTTACAACTCGTCCTGGTAAGCGATAAAAATTTTTTTCTTACACCGTCCCCTGTTCCTCCTCGTTTTTCGAGGTCTCCAGCGTAAACATGTTTCTGTTATTACATAACAAATACTAAACAATTAGTCTTTCATATTATTTTTATACTTAAAAACAACAGTTTAAACCACTCAATGTCAACTCTAAAGAAAATAACTCTACCACGAACAAATTTTCTATAACGCCACAGAACATCCTACCCGCTATCCATAATTCGCATTTCGCAAGACTTTTCCGAGAAATCAGACCAGGTATAATCCATATTGTTTTTACTTAATCAGAAATTTCTTTTTTGTTGGTGCGAAATGGATATTCCACATATTTATTACTCTTACGCCAAATAGCCAGTCAACAGGGAGGTCTCATTCTTTATTATTGCTCCACTGTGTGGTGTATAGATCTGGCTATTTCACAATCTTTAAGGTGTCTGACGCTTATTCTAAAACGAAGGACGCATAACAGTCTGAGGCATACAACAATGAAACCTGCATCTGTTATCATTATGGACGAACACCCTATTGTAAGAATGTCGATCGAAGTTTTACTCGGTAAAAATAGCAATATTCAGGTTGTCCTGAAAACGGATGATAGCCGAACAGCGATAGAGTATCTGCGCACTTATCCTGTTGACCTTGTCATTCTGGATATTGAATTACCGGGCACCGACGGCTTTACCTTACTTAAACGAATCAAATCTATCCAGGAACATACCCGGATACTTTTTTTATCGTCGAAATCAGAGGCTTTTTATGCCGGAAGAGCAATAAGAGCGGGCGCAAACGGATTTGTAAGTAAACGCAAAGACCTCAATGATATTTATAATGCGGTAAAAATGATTTTATCCGGCTATTCTTTTTTCCCATCTGAGACGCTTAATTTCATCAGTAATACCCGTACCCCCAAAGGTGGGCACCATGATATGCCACTATCTAACCGCGAAGTTACCGTGCTGCGCTATCTGGCCAATGGAATGTCTAACAAAGAAATTGCCGAGCAACTTTTATTGAGTAACAAGACTATCAGCGCGCATAAGGCCAATATATTTTCTAAACTTGGCCTTCACTCTATCGTTGAGCTTATCGACTACGCCAAATCACACGAATTATTGTAAAGGTACTCCCGGCGAATTATCGTTCGGGAGCCACAATAACGGACACTAATTGTAATTGATCAGGAAGGTCGCATCCGCGTTAGCAAGTCCGGGCTGCACGCCATCTGCTAAGGCGATATAGTTCGCATAGAATTTCAGGGTAGCATTGCCGTTGTTGTCAATATCGACGGCCTTGCTGGCCTGTTCAAGTGGCAATCGACGTTGATCGCCATCGCGAATTTCAATCGCCAGTTTTTGCGCCATTGCCGTATCAGCAAGCGCCAGTAATGCCGTGCCGGGCGCTGGCGTCCCGGAAAACGTTATAGACGCCGCCCCCGGCGGGCAACCTTCAAGTTTTAGGCTAAAGGCTACCGGTTGCGTGGCGTCACCGACGGCGTGAAGCTGTTTTGTCGGCCAGGTGCCGAGGTTAACCGACTTGTTACTGTCGCCCGCAACCACGGCGCAGGTAAAATCCACCACGTTACCGCGCAGTTCAATATTCACTTCGCCCAGAGATGAGTTGGCCTGACTCAGCGGGCTGAACAAAACACAACCGATAGCGATGAAAACGCGCCGAAAGATCATTATGCCTCCTTAATCATAATCGACTCGTAGATAGCCGCGCGCAGTAAACGGCCCTTCCGCCGGTTTATTCCCCGTCACGCTGATCGGCCAGGCGCGAATACCTACGCGAGCGGCGGCGTTATCATCAAGATGAAACGGAATTTTACTCGACAAATTATTGGGTGTGAGCGGCGTACCGTTGCTATTAGCAACCACAAAGCCTAAATCCGGATTATCGGACACCATCGCCTGCCCTGAGGCCTTTTCGGCTTCAAGCCGCATCGATAAATAGGCCTGCGCCGCGACGTTGGTACATTTGATAGCGATGGTTTTCGTTTGCGGCGTGACGCCTTGCGGACGATTACCCGCTCCCGCCTGACTAAATAACGACGCGCCGATATCGCCGAAATCAAACTCCACGACCTGTCCGGCATTCACTTCGCAGTTTTGCGGCACTTCTACTTTGCCACTGTAGCTAATGGTATATACCGGCGTGCTCAACGCGTCGCCGGTAGAGGTCGTCACATAGACGGTAAACATTGTCTGGCGAGGGATCGTCACCATATTAATAAAAGGCCGTATCACTTTTAATTTAAAAACCAGCTTTGAGTCCTGCACGCCAAACGGCATTTGCTGCGACACGTTAGAGTCGACGCCCATGCGAATATAGTTACGGGGCGGATAAAATACGCCAGCGACACTATCGGTGATGCTCATCGCGCCCAGAAGGTAGTCATTCAACTTGAGGTATTTAAAATTTCCTTCGGTGCTTCGTACCGGTAATTCTGATACATAGCTTCGGTAGGTATAATTTACCGTTGTCCCCGCCGGGCACGTCGCGTTTACGCCGACCCAACCTGATTTTTCCGGCAACGTAACCACCTGTCCCGGCTGATTATTGCCGCTGGTGAAAACATCTGACAGGTCGTAAAAGATATCGGTCGCCGTCCCGTTTGAATTGCGGCAAACCGTCGCCAGCGCGGGATGGGTGAAAAAGAGCGAGGTCCCCGCCAGCAATAGCGCTGAGTATATTTTCATCTCTATTTTTCCTTTTATGATGCCGGACGGATACAGGTCGCGCTGGCTATCGTAATCGCCTGCTTCAGACTATCCTCCGCCAGGGCGTAAGGGGCGATACAACGCGCGTTTTTCCCCTCTCCCCACTGGATGAACAGTTCACCTTTTAGCGGCAAGCCGCTCAGATAAATTTGCCCGTCATCGCCGACCATACTGGTAATGCCGCTGGCGGTTTCTCGTACTATCGCGCCAAACGGTAACGGACGTCCGCCAAGCCTCGCGGTAATGATGGCCCTTACGCCTATCCGCGTATCAAAAGCGGCCCGCACCAGCGCGCCCTCTGTCGGCACTACGCTGCTGACGTTATTTTCGACATCGGTATGGTTGTCCATCGTGTTGGTATCTAACGCGACGCGGTTATAGCGATATACCGTGGCGTAGGGCATTACCGCATAGCCCCGCCAGTCCGTTTTCACGCCGGTCTGGTTTTCGATGCGCACGCCTTTCGCTCCCGGCGCTTTAATCAAGACATTGGTATCGCCCAACGGTTGGCTAAACGTAATACCATCCGCATGACCGACCACGCCGCCGGAAAGTTGCCAGTTATAGTCATGCTGATCGCGATCGTAGTTATATCCCACGCCCAGCGTGCCATACGTCGCCTGCCAGCTAGCGCTGGCGCTGCCGCTATAACCATTG
This sequence comes from Salmonella sp. A29-2, assembly GCF_020150755.1. Lineage (NCBI taxonomy): Bacteria > Pseudomonadati > Pseudomonadota > Gammaproteobacteria > Enterobacterales > Enterobacteriaceae > Salmonella > Salmonella sp. A29-2. The sequence continues at coordinate 3,321,655 of NZ_CP083731.1, forward strand.
GTACTGCTACGCCCCTGCGTCACGCTGTAGCTCAGATTACGTCCTTCCAGAAGCGTGCCGCCCACGCCGGTCTGCCAGCTATTGTCGCCGTCGCGGTTGCGGTTGGCGTTAAACGTGGCATAAGTACGATCAAGAAGAGTGTCGCGCGCATAGCGCCGTCCGGTCAGAACGCTAAACGGAACGGACATATTGAATGCCAGAATGCGGTCGGTGCCTGAGATCCCCACCGACTCGCTCCACGACCATGACAGCGAATAACTTATGCCTTGCCATCCACTGGCGTATCCCAGTTGATACCAGGTATTGGTATCCGCCGTATTCCAGTAATTTTGTTGACTGCCGGAAAGATACAGTGACCCGTAATCCCCCAGGTTTTGCGAAATATTGACCTGAAAGCGGCCTTTTTTGCTGTAACGGAGATTGTGGTAGCTCTGCGCCACCGGCACTTTATGGCGGCGTCCGTCGCTATCGTATTCGTAGTCGTACCCTTCCATACTGCGATATGCCACATCATCCAGAGTGTAAAATCCGCGTGTGGAATAGCGGTAACCCAGCAATTGAAAATTAGTCCCGTAATTATTCAGCGATTTGGCGTACAGAAAACGCAACGATTGCCCCTGATGGGTGCTGTCATCTGCCAGTTGGCTACGCGCATGTGTGACATCGACCGACACGGCTCCCCAGTCGCCCAAATTTCGCCCCGCCCCGACCACCACGGCACGGTAACGATCGGCAAGTTGCGTACCGCCGTAAGCCGTCAGCCCCGCAGGCAGGCCGGCAATCACCGTTCCCTGGAAAAAGAATGGCGAAGACTGCTGACTATTGCCGCTGCGAAAATCCCCGGCCACCAGGTCATACTTCACCCTGCCCTCACGCTGCAATAGCGGAACGGTAGAGTAAGGCACCGTGTAACGTTGTTGGCTACCGTCTTTTTCATCTACCGTCACCTCAAGGTCGCCGCTGGAAGAGGTAGGATTAAGATCGGTAATCGCAAACGCGCCCGGCGACACATAGCTTTGGTAGATAACATACCCGTTCTGTCGTATCGTCAGCTTTGCCGCCGTCCGGGCGATTCCTCTAACCGTGGGGGCGTAGCCCTGCAGGCTATCGGGATACATATTGTCAGAAGAGTACAGCCGCGCTCCGCGAAAGCCGACGCTATCGAAAACATCGTTCCCGGTATTGCTGTCCCCTATGACCAGTTCGCTTTTTAGCGGAATGATGGCGCGCTGTACCCAGGTGCCAATGTTGTTCCAGCGTTGCGAATGATAGCCGTCCCCTTTCGAATAGTTCCAGGCTCCGTTATTACGCAGCCGCCAGGGGCCATAGTTCAAACCACTCAACAGACTCAAAAAATAGCTATCGCTGTCTGTTCCGCGGCTACCGGTAAAACTGTAATTGATGAGTGCGGCGGGTATCCCTTCATCCCACTCTTCCGGCGGGATATAGCCACGCGCGCTGTTGAGCAATGACGCCTGCGGCAAGCTAATATTTAAGCGCATCAACGCGAAATCGAACGCGACCTCCGCGCCCGGGATTTTCTCAGGAAGGTGAATACACGTGGTATCGACGCCTTTATCTGAGACAGGGAACGCCGCGGTATTCACGCCCAGCCGTTTAATCCACTCCGGTGTAAAACAAGGCATCAGGCCGCCGGATTTATCGCCGGCGCCCACGGCGCCCGCCTCAAAACGGATATCCTGCGTCGCTACGAATTCGTCGTTACGCCAGATATCCACCCGGTAAATACCGGGAGGCTGATGATTACCTTTTTCAAAGCGAGATAAATCCGCCACAGACGCGGTATCCGCCGACAAAAACGCAGGGTTGAAATAACTTTCGCCGCGGCTCGTCAGCGGACACAGCGCCGCCAACACCGACAGCGCCACGCCGCTTAACGGTGATACATAGCCGGGAAATCGCCCTGCAAACCAGGTTGTCTTCTTCATCGTGTTCTCGTGTGGCTTCACGCGATCTGCTTAACCGAGACTGGCCGTTGTCGCCGACGTCAATGCGCCGTAATCATTGACGGTCTGAAATGTCACGCTGCCCTGCGCGCCAGTCGGTAAGGGAATTTGCATGTCGCTTTTTGGCGCGATCATCACGTTATCAATCTTTTTCGCGCCCACGCTGATATTGACCAGCGTGAGGTAATAAGCAGATGGGTTGGTTATCTTGAGATGGTTGCCGACACGGGAAAATTTCAGCAAGGTCGGCGCGTCTTCCGGCGTCTGCGGCAAATTCGCCGGACGCACGAACAGTTTGATGCGCGACAGAATCGCCAGTTGCAGAACGTTTTTTCCTTCAATATGACTTTTATCGACCGACGGGATGGCTTTCACGTTCATCCAGAATAACGACTCCCGATCCCCGGGTAGCGGTTGCCCGGCGTAGATAATACGCAGCGTGTTTTCGCTTTTGGGTTCGCTGACGAATAAAGGCGGCGTAACGATAAACGTTTTTTCTTTCTGCCCGGCGCTATTTTCGATCCATGAATTGACGAGGTAACGTTCTTGAGTATCGCTATTACTGATTGCCAGAGAAGTCTGTTTCGCCGCCGAGGGATAAATAACGCGCGTGGCGCCCAATGCAATCCCCCCCGCCGCCTGTACGTTCAGCGAAGTAAATAACGTGAGAAGAACAATAAAGCCTAATTTTATACTATTCAGCATGGTAAAAAATACCTTTTGCATTGAGTCACGTCGGCAAGAAAATTCATGGGTAAACCAGCGTAAACCACACTTCTGAATGAATTCGTCCCGGCGTCATATTTTCTGAAATTGCCCGATAGCGGGCGGTAAAATGCAAAGTCATTTCTGACGTTAAAATGGGCGTGTAATGAAGCGGTAACGTGTTAGGTATGATTTGCCGCTGCTGGTCATCAAATAATGCCAGGCCGATTCCGGCATTACCGATACCCTCGCCGCTGGCCAGAAAAACATGGGGATCTTCCGCAGGCGTAACGCCGGCAAACGCAATGCCGACATGACGCCAGACCTCCGCGCTACAGGAGATTAACCGTAACGAAAATGGAACGCTGACGGGAGCGAAGCTGCCAGGACCGGTAAACGCATTCGTGCGGTACTGTCCCATCAGTACGCGCAAATCCTGGCTTTCTGTGGCGACAGCGCAGCCGCCATTGACCAGTTGTCCGCGCAGGTGAATACGCCCGCTCTCCACCATTACCGGCTGCGCAATAACGGGCGACATCAAAACAAGCCCCACTAGCGCCGCGCCTTTCCTTATCATCTGCTATGTTCTCTTTTATCCCCGATAGCCTCTTCCGTTGAGGCGCCTCCCTTCCCTGGCGTTCCCGGACGGGATTATTCGTATTTCATGATAAAGGTGGCGTCGGCATTAGCCTGGCCTGGCGTCGTGGCGGTGGCGGTTGCCTTATAGCGTGCGGTAAAACGCAGCGTATTGGTGCCTTCAACCAGCGACTGCTTCGCCGAGAAGGTCGCGCCGTCCGGTTTCAACGGTGAAGAGGTATTATCAAGAATCTCAATCCCGACGCCGGTTGCGGTAGTGCTATTGTCCGCAGAGGAGACAGCCAGCAAATTAGGGTTGGTGTTATCTGCCTGACCAGAGAAAGCCACGGCAGCGGTGGCCGCCACTTTCGGATCGCAGTCATTCAGGACGATGGAGAAAGGCACCTGCGCGGTCGTATCATCAATCGCCGTAAAGCTGGCGGTACGGTATTGGCCCAGCGTCACCGTTTGATCGGCGGATTTAGTGCTGACGGCACAGGCTGCATTAACCAGTTTACCTTCGAAATGAATAGTACCGCCACTCACGCTCACCGGAGTAGGATCAGCCGCAACCGCTGCGCCAGCGACAAACATCAGACTCGCAATAGTAGAGGTCATTAATTTATGTTTCATGGATTTCCCTTGAATTACACACACCCGGTTTCGGCATCCTGTCGGCTCCGTTTGAATTATTATCGACATAGCATGTCAGAAAAGTTATCTCTGCATCCTGTAAAGATAGATATCGCAGATTAATTAGTTTTCTGTTTCTCCCCTGAGTATCAGACGCAGTAATTAATCTTTGCGAATATGACATTTCGTCACGGTAATAAATTAAACATTTCGCTAAATAAAAAATAGCCGCAAACTCTTTTAATGACCTAAGCTAATTCTTATTGGGATATAAGAAGGGTCTAATCTTATTTTGTATAAAATGTCGCATTATGCCGCCCGATGCTATTAACGACGAGGGATTACGGTAACCATAGCCAGGGTGATGAATTGTTTCTTTTTGGTTAATCATGGCGCGCTTACGGGTCACGTCTCAGTATCGTCAACAGACGGGGGAGACGTCGCGTTTGCATCGGAAACACAAACGTTAACTGACAGCGAGGCCCGCTTCTGACAAAATAGCGTTATCCCCTTTGACTTGAAGTAACAGATGGAATCTTCTCTCTGATGGCAGCAAAGATTATTGACGGTAAAACGATTGCGCAGCAGGTGCGATCTGAGGTTGCTCAAAAAGTTCAGGCACGCGTCGCAGCAGGTCTTCGCGCTCCCGGCCTGGCTGTGGTGTTGGTCGGCAGCAATCCGGCCTCACAGATTTATGTCGCAAGTAAACGTAAAGCGTGCGACGAAGTGGGATTCGTCTCCCGCTCCTATGACCTGCCAGAAACCACCAGCGAAGCCGAACTGCTGGCGCTTATCGATACTCTGAATGCAGATAACACGATTGACGGTATTCTGGTGCAGTTGCCTTTACCGGCAGGCATCGACAACGTTAAAGTGCTGGAGCGTATCGCGCCAGATAAAGACGTAGACGGTTTCCATCCTTATAATGTCGGTCGTCTGTGTCAGCGTGCGCCACGCCTGCGTCCCTGTACGCCCCGCGGTATTGTGACCCTGCTTGAGCGTTACAATATTGATACCTACGGCCTGAATGCGGTGGTCATTGGCGCGTCCAATATCGTTGGACGCCCGATGAGCATGGAGCTGCTGCTGGCTGGCTGTACGACTACCGTTACGCACCGCTTTACCAAAGATCTGCGTCACCATGTCGAGCATGCTGATTTGCTCATTGTCGCCGTAGGTAAACCGGGCTTTATTCCCGGCGAATGGATTAAAGAAGGCGCAATTGTGATTGATGTCGGTATTAACCGTCTGGAAAATGGCAAGGTCGTTGGCGACGTCGTGTTTGACGAAGCCGCGGCGCGCGCGTCATACATCACGCCAGTACCGGGCGGCGTCGGCCCGATGACGGTCGCCACGCTTATCGAAAACACGCTGCAGGCGTGCATTGAATATCACGATCCACAAGGAAAATAACATGGCGACATTCTCTTTAGGCAAGCACCCGCACGTCGAGCTGTGCGATCTGCTCAAGCTGGAAGGCTGGAGCGAAAGCGGCGCGCAGGCGAAAATCGCCATTGCCGACGGGTTGGTGAAGGTTGATGGCGTGGTTGAAACGCGTAAACGCTGCAAAATTGTCGCCGGGCAAACTGTTAGCTTTGAAGGCCAAAGTGTGAACGTCGTGGCCTAATACAGAGTGCCGGATAGCGACGCAAAGCGTCTTATCCGGCCTGATTACGCTGTCTTTTCAGATAATCATCCACTTAATCCTCTGCGTTCCAACTGATAGCATGGCTATTTCCCTGTGAACCATCGCTATGCCTACCGTTATCACCCACGCCGCCGTTCCCCTGTGTTTTGGCGCAGGCTTAGGCCTGAAAGTTATCCCTCCTCGCCTGCTGTTTGCCGGTGTTGTGCTGGCGATGCTCCCCGATGCCGACGTGCTGGCCTTTAAATTTGGCGTCGCCTACGGCAACGTTTTCGGCCATCGCGGATTTACCCACTCTTTACTTTTCGCATTCGTCCTCCCCCTGTTGTGCGTACTCGCGGGACGACGATGGTTTCGAGCGGGGCAGGTGCGCTGCTGGCTGTTTTTAACCGTTTCATTGTTGTCGCACAGCCTGCTGGATTCGATCACCACGGGTGGTAAAGGCGTCGGATGGCTGTGGCCGTGGTCGGATGAACGTTTTTTTGCGCCCTGGCAGGTGATTAAAGTCGCGCCGTTTGCGCTTTCAAGCTACATCACGCCGTATGGACACCAGGTCATTCTCTCAGAATTGCTGTGGGTGTGGTTGCCGGGAAGTATTTTAGTGTTATTTCTATGGGTACTTAAAACGCATATTAAAAGGAATCAATATGAATAAAATGACATTCGCCGCCGCGGTCGTCTGTTTCTCATTTTCCCACGCCAGCTATAGCGAAGAAATGTCTGCCACTGGATGGTATGCGGCATCGTCTGCGGTTGTCAGCGTGGGCAGTTCCGCACTGGTTAGCGGAATTATACTCTCCCCCGTACTGCTGCCGCTCAACCTGAGCATTGGATCTGTTGTCGAAAATAAAAAGCAAAAAACCGCGCTGTTAACCACTAAGTCCCCCGATAACAAAGACATTAAAATGCAAGTTCCGCTAAATGTCGTCAAAGAAGGCAACCTCAAAGCAGGTGATAAAGTCACTCTGGAAAAAACGCAGGAAGGCACCGGCGCTTATTTGAAAAAAGAGGGCAAAGTCCTTGCCCATATGGTAAATCAGGACGACGCAGGACTTTCCAGCAACCAGACGGTACCGGCCAAATGAAGCGGTTCGCGTTTGCCCTGTGGCTCAGCGCAATCTCGCTCAACGCTTATGCAGACAGTGCTAACTGTCACCAAAAAGCAAACACGCCGGAGAGCATCGCAGCGACAATGGATCAGGCGTTACAACTCAAACAGCAGCTTAACAGTCAACCCGATCCGGTCGTCATTCTGGTTCGCCAGGGGCAAGATATGTCGAGCCGACATTTAACCTGGTCACATGCTGGCTATGCCATGCGCCAGCCAAACGGAGACTGGCGGGTTTACCATAATCTGAATACTTGCGGAACCGCTGAATCAGCGCTCTATATACAAGGTCTGTATGAGTTTCTGGCTGATGACCTGGTGAATCAGAGCATTGCCGTTTTGCGCCCGCGTTCAGATATCGCGACGGCATTACAAACGCTCTTACATAGCGCTATCAAACTCAATCTCTTCCACAGTCCCCGCTATAACCTGATTGCGTGGCCTTTTTCCGGCCCTTATCAGAATTCGAATGGCTGGCTTCTCGAAGTGTTTGCGCGAGCAAACGATGCGCAGGTTTGGTCACGTAATGATGCCCGCCGCTGGTTGCAGCTTCAGGGTTATCAACCCTCTATCGTTAGTGCTGGCACTTTTGAACGATTAGGCGCAAAACTGTTCACCCCTAACGTTTTCACCGACGATCAGCCAGCAGAATTGCTGCGAAAAGGAAATGTGGGGCTAAACAGCGGCGACAGCGTCATCCGCTTTATTGCCCATTACAGCCGGGCAATACCCGGGTGTGAACATCAGAATCTGGGGGAGTCGGTGTGTGTTTATCTTTCGCCCGGTGCGAAAAAATAAAAAACAGGCCGTTCTATGCAAATAGAGCGGCCTGTAAAAGCGCTTACTTACGCCGCCAGGTGGTGCCCTGCGGGCCATCTTCCAGAATAATACCCATTTCAGTGAGACGATCGCGCGCCGCGTCCGCCGCCGCCCAGTCTTTCGCTTTACGGGCATCCAGACGCTGTTGAATCAAGGCTTCAATTTCCGCAACTTCACCGTCATCCGCCTGCGCGCCGCTTTGCAGGAAAACATCCGGCTCCTGCTCCAGCAGTCCCAGCACGCCGGAAATCTTCCGCAGATGAGACGCCATCGCATTCGCGGCGGTCATATCCTCGCCCTTCAGACGGTTGACTTCACGCGCCATATCAAACAGGACGGAGTAGGCTTCCGGCGTGTTGAAATCGTCATTCATCGCCTCCACGAAACGCGCTTCAAACGCCTCGCCGCCCGCCGGGGCCGCTGATTTATCCGTTCCACGCAATGCAGTGTATAGCCGCTCCAGCGAGGCGCGCGCCTGCTTGAGGTTCTCTTCGCTGTAGTTCAGTTGGCTACGGTAATGCCCGGACATCAGGAAGTAGCGCACGGTTTCCGCATCGTAGTATTTCAGCACGTCGCGCACGGTAAAGAAGTTGCCCAGCGATTTGGACATCTTCTCGCGATCCACCATCACCATACCGGAGTGCATCCAGTAGTTGACGTATTCGCCGTCATGCGCGCAGGTAGACTGGGCAATCTCGTTTTCATGGTGCGGGAACATCAGATCGGAACCGCCGCCGTGAATATCAAAATGGTTGCCCAACTGCTTGCAGTTCATCGCCGAACATTCAATGTGCCAGCCCGGACGCCCTTCGCCCCACGGCGACGGCCAGCTCGGCTCGCCCTCTTTCGACATTTTCCACAGCACGAAGTCCATCGGGTTACGCTTCACGTCAACGACATCTACGCGCGCGCCCGCCTGAAGCTGCTCAAGATCCTGACGGGAAAGCTGCCCATAAGTCGGATCGGTCGGTACATCGAACATCACATCGCCGTTATCCGCCACATAGGCGTGTCCTTTCTCGATTAAGGTGCGGGTGAGCTCGATAATTTCCTGAATATGGTGCGTCGCACGCGGCTCGCTGTCCGGACGCAGAATATTCAGCGCGTCGAAGTCCTGATGCATTTCCGCAATCATTCTGTCGACCAGCGCGACAAAACTTTCGCCATTTTCATTGGCGCGTTTAATAATTTTATCGTCGATATCGGTAATGTTACGCACATACTTCAGCTTATAACCGAGAAAACGCAAATAGCGCGCGACAACGTCAAAAGCGACAAACGTGCGTCCGTGGCCAATGTGGCAGAGATCGTAAACGGTGATACCACACACGTACATGCCGACTTCCCCGGCATGAATGGGTTTGAATTCCTCTTTTTGGCGCGTCAGTGTATTAAAAATTTTTAACATCGAAGATTCCGTATAGACGTGTGTGGGTAATAATCTCCGTATGATACATATTATTCGTAATCGAAGCAGCACACTTTGCAAGGTGATCGCAGCTTACGGTTATGCTATAACAAGCCCCTATATGTGCCCCATTGCGGGCTAAAGCACCACTCTCTTGGAACAGGATGCAAAAATGGTTACTTTCCACACTAATCACGGCGATATCGTAATCAAAACCTTTGATGATAAAGCGCCTGAAACAGTTAAAAACTTCCTGGACTACTGCCGCGAAGGTTTTTACAACAACACCATTTTCCACCGTGTGATTAACGGTTTTATGATTCAGGGCGGCGGCTTTGAGCCGGGCATGAAACAGAAAGCCACCAAAGAGGCGATCAAAAACGAAGCCAACAATGGTCTGAAAAATACCCGTGGTACGCTGGCAATGGCGCGTACTCAGGCGCCACACTCGGCTACCGCGCAATTCTTCATCAACGTGGCAGACAACGACTTCCTGAACTTCTCCGGCGAAAGTCTGCAGGGCTGGGGCTACTGCGTCTTTGCGGAAGTCGTAGAAGGTATGGACGTGGTAGATAAAATCAAAGGCGTCGCCACTGGCCGTAGCGGTATGCACCAGGACGTACCAAAAGAAGACGTCATCATTGAAAACGTGACCGTCAGCGAGTAATCGTGGCGACACTGTTTATTGCAGACTTGCATCTGCAAACGGAAGAACCGGCGATCGTCGCCGGTTTTCTGCGTTTTTTAGCCGTAGAAGCCCGTCAGGCCGACGCGCTGTATATTCTTGGCGATCTCTTCGAAGCCTGGATTGGCGACGACGACCCCAACCCGCTACATCGTGAAATGGCCGTTGCCATTAAATCGCTGGTTGATTCCGGCGTCCCCTGCTTCTTTATTCACGGTAACCGTGATTTCCTGATTGGCAAACGCTTTGCCCGCGAAAGCGGCATGATTCTACTGCCGCAGGAAAAAGTGCTCGACCTGTATGGCCGCCATGTGTTGATTATGCACGGCGATACGCTCTGTACCGATGATGCCGGTTATCAGGCGTTTCGCGCCAAAGTCCATAATCCGTGGGTTCAACGGCTGTTCCTTACCCTGCCGCTGTTTATCCGCCGCCGTATCGCCGCCAGAATGCGCGCCGGCAGTAAAGCCGCCAATAGCAGCAAATCGCTGGATATTATGGACGTCAATGCGCAGACCGTCGTCGCCGAAATGGAAAAACACCGCGTACAGTGGCTGGTTCACGGTCACACCCACCGCCCGGCAGTGCATGAACTTTCCGTCAACGACCAGCCCGCGTTCCGCGTGGTGTTAGGCGCATGGCATCATGAAGGTTCAATGGTAAAAGTCACGCCGGATAACGTGGAGTTAATCGCCTTCCCCCTGTAAATGTTCGTCGAATCGTCCGTTACGGCGTACACGCAACCGTTTTCCTTGCCTGATTATCATGCTATTCTCTGACACCTCAAAAGCAGCGTGTCCCGCACCACAGGAGTTTTAAGACGCATGTCTTCCCGCAATAATCCGGCGCGTGTCGCCATCGTGATGGGGTCCAAAAGCGACTGGGCTACCATGCAATTCGCCGCCGAAATTTTTGAAATTCTGGATGTCCCGCACCATGTAGAAGTGGTTTCCGCCCATCGCACCCCCGATAAACTGTTCAGCTTCGCCGAAACGGCGGAAGAGAACGGATATCAAGTGATTATTGCCGGCGCGGGCGGCGCGGCGCACCTGCCGGGAATGATTGCGGCAAAAACGCTGGTCCCGGTACTCGGCGTGCCGGTACAAAGCGCTGCGCTAAGCGGCGTGGATAGCCTTTACTCCATTGTGCAGATGCCGCGCGGCATTCCGGTGGGTACACTGGCGATCGGTAAAGCCGGTGCGGCTAATGCCGCCCTGCTCGCCGCGCAGATTCTGGCGCAACACGACGCGGAACTGCATCAGCGCATCGCCGACTGGCGCAAAGCGCAAACCGATGAAGTTCTGGAAAATCCCGATCCGCGGGGGACGCTATGAAGCAAGTTTGCGTTCTCGGCAACGGACAACTGGGCCGAATGCTGCGCCAGGCGGGCGAACCGCTGGGTATCGCCGTCTGGCCGGTTGGTCTGGATGCAGAGCCTACCGCCGTGCCGGTACAGCAGAGCGTCATTACCGCAGAGATTGAGCGCTGGCCGGAAACCGCGCTTACCCGCGAGCTGGCGCGCCACCCGGCATTCGTCAATCGCGATGTATTTCCGATCATCGCCGACCGTCTGACACAAAAACAGCTTTTCGATAAACTGGGACTCGCGACCGCGCCGTGGCAGCTGCTGACCAGCGCCGACGAGTGGTCCGGCATCTTTGACCGTCTGGGCGAACTGGCGATTATTAAGCGTCGCGTTGGCGGCTACGACGGTCGCGGGCAGTGGCGTCTACGCGCGGACGAAACCGGGCAACTGCCGGATGACTGCTATGGCGAATGTATTGTTGAGCGCGGTATCCATTTTTCCGGCGAAGTGTCGTTAGTCGGCGCGCGCGCTCATGACGGCAGTACCGTGTTTTACCCGCTAACGCACAATTTGCATCAGGACGGCATCTTGCGGACCAGCGTCGCGTTCCCACAGGCGAACGCCGAACAGCAGGCGCAGGCGGAATCGATGCTGTCAGCAATTATGCAGGCGTTGAACTACGTCGGCGTAATGGCGATGGAATGTTTTATCACGCCGGAAGGCCTGCTAATAAATGAACTGGCGCCGCGCGTGCATAACAGCGGACACTGGACGCAAAATGGCGCCAGCATCAGTCAGTTTGAATTGCATTTGCGCGCGATTACCGGCCTGCCGTTGCCCGCGCCGGTGATTAACGCCCCGTCGGTGATGATCAACCTGATCGGCAGCGAGCTGAATTACGACTGGCTGAAGCTGCCGCTGGTACATCTGCACTGGTATGATAAAGCGGTACGTCCGGGGCGAAAAGTCGGCCATCTGAATCTGACCGACAGCGATACGTCACGTCTTAGCGCCACCCTGGAAGCGCTCTCTCCGCTCCTGCCGGGCGAATACGCCAGCGGCATTATCTGGGCGCAAAGTAAGCTTAAATAAACAGCGTGGGCGGCGCATTCTCTGTCGCCGCCCGTCGCGATCACAGAGAGATGCAGGTTCCCGCTCTGCCCGCCAGGGTATCGTCAATACGCGACAATGCGCCAATCCATGCCGGCTTTCCGCACCGCTTCACATACCCGCTTACCGCGGTCACCTTCGGCCCCATCGCGCCATCGGCTTTGGCAAACGGCGCCAGCTCATCGGGCGAAGCCTGACGAATAGCGCGCTGTTGTGGCGTTCCCCAATGTTCATACACCGCATCCGCATCCGTCAAAATGATCAGACCATCGGCCGCTATCTGCTCCGCCAGCAATGCCGCCGCCAGGTCTTTATCTATCACCGCCTCGACCCCTTCGCCCTCGCCGGCAACAGGTACCCCGCCACCGCCGCTGCAAATCACCACATGGCCCTCTTTTAGCAATAACTCAATAGCGGCGCTTTCGATAATCTGACGCGGCGCCGGGGAAGCGACGACACGGCGCAGATATTTTCCATCACGTTTCATATGCCAGCCATAAGTCGCTTCCAGCGCCATTTGCTCTTCTGGCGAATAAACGGGGCCAATAAACTTTTCCGGTTCAAGAAAAGCAGGATCGTCCGCCGATACCTTTATCCGCGTTAATACCGCAGTCACCGGCGGCATATCGGGTTCAAGCGCCAGACGCTGCGCCAGCATATAGCCGATCATGCCCTGACTTTCCGCTACCAGCACATCCAGCGGATAAGGCTCAACGGCTTTCCAGGCAAGGTTCTGTAAAGCCAACAGGCCGACCTGGGGGCCGTTGCCATGTACTATCGCCAGCCGATACGAGCGGGCAAGTCGCGCCAGCGCAGGCACCGCGTCGGCAATATTGCGATATTGATTCTCTGCCGTTAGCGCTTCTCCGCGCTGCAATAATGCGTTGCCGCCAAGAGCAACTACCAACGTTTTCATTCCCTATCCTTTTACTATTTGTTGTCCAAGCCAGAACCCCAGCAGCGTATCCGCGCCAGAGGTGTGCCCCAGCGCCAGCAGTCCGTCAATCGCCGTTTCTGTGCGAACATCTCGTCGCAGCGCATGAATAAAGTGGAGTAAAGGCGACGCGAAATAACCCATAGCCGCATAGCGTAAATAGCTAACGCTCACGAGCGTCGTCGCCCGATCAAGGCTGCCGGATTGGGCAAAAAAATTACGCCCGGCGCGTTCATCTATGGCGCCAAAATACCAGGCCGCCAGCAACATTCCCGTCAGCGTGTCGTCATGACTGGGCGTTAAGCCCGGCCCTTTACCCAGCCATAGCCGCCAGTCAGTCGCAGCACCTGCAAGCGCCGACTGAAAGCAGTGACAAAACTGGCGAAGTTCCGGACATAGAGGCTGAGCTGCGGCGACGGTTAACGGCCCAAACAGTCCCGTCTCCTCACTACGCTGCATGTACGTCGCGTTAAGACGCGGCGACGCAAGATAGCGTGGAACCCGCAGCGAACAGCGCCTCTCCGGCTCGCATAAAAGAAACTCGCCAATCTGAATACCGGCAGCGGTTGACTGCGGTTTTTCGCCATCGGTGAGCACATCGCGCAATGCGTCAAAATCGCCGCCGCGCAGTATCCACCCTCCCGGACTGAAGCCGCTCCCCCGACGGTGAAGCGTTAATAACTCACCGCTTTTCGCCACAAAATTAATAGAGCGACGCCATACCCCTGACATCTGCCAGGGTTGCCGATAATCCGCCGATTGTCGGCTTGCCATAAGAGGATGGATACGTTTCATGAGGCGCTCTCTTAACTTACGCCCATGCTTTCCGCCAGCGCTTCCAGCGCCTGCTCGAAACAGGCCAGCGGCGCACGGACGGTTCCCGCGCCAATCTGGCCAATCCCCGCCTCTTTATGCGCGATACCCGTGTTAATCAGCGGCGTAATTCCGGTCTCGACCACGCGGCGGATATCCAGTCCCAGACAGGCCCCCTGAAAATCCCAGCCGGGGATTTGTAGCTGCATGTTGCGTTCGAGATAAATTTCAGCCATCTCTTCAGAAACAGATTTCGCCGCTTCCATTCCCCCGGCACCGACAAAACGCGTTACGCCAGGCGCGGCAATCATCGCTGCGCCGCCAATACCAAACGTTTCAGTAATGGCGCTGTCGCCCATGTCCGGGTTGGCCTGATCCTGCGAAAAACCGGTAAAAAATAGCCCCTGCGGCGTATTAACAGGCGCGGTGAACCAACGGTCGCCCAGACCGCTAACCCGAATGCCAAACATATCGCCATTGCGGGTCATCGCCGTCACAATGCTGCCGGCGCGAATCTGCGCGCCTGCGTCCATGGCGGCTTTACAGTAGGCCATCGCCAGATTAAGGAAGAATTGATCGGTGACGCTCAGAAAATCCATTACTTCCGCTATCTGCTGCTTATCGTGTTCCAGACGGGCGATATGCGGCGCCAACGTGCGCATCAGCAATGCGGAAGAGGCGATATTGCGCTGGTGGAATTCATCTCCCATCGTAATGCCCTGCGCCATCATTGCGGTCAGGTCGAGCCCCCGCTCCAGACGTCCCAGCGCCGCGCTTAATACCGGCATCAGCACATCGCGCATCCAGCGCAAACGTTGCTGAACATCCTCGCCATAGGCGCCGAAACGCATCACTTTGCCGATCCCTTCGTTGAGATTGCAGTACGCGCGATTGCCGTCGGTGATATTTTCCACGACCAGCATCGGCATACTGGCTGAGGTAATACCGCCCATCGGCCCCACGGCGTTAACGTGATGGCAGGGAATAAAGTTGACCTTTCCCTGCTCTAACAGCGCGAGCGCGCTCATTTCATCTTTGGCCCATCCTTCAAACAGGCATGCGCCGATACAGGCGCCTTTCATCGGGCCGGTCATCTCTTGCCAGCGCATCGGCGGGCCGGCATGAAGAAGCGTTTTCCCCTGATTGAGCACGCTAATTAATGAAGAAGCTGGCTTCACATCCAGCCAGTGCGGACGTGCGCGACGAATTTGTTCGATGACTGCAGCGTTGGCTTGCGCCACTGATGTAAACATGGGAACCCCTTATTGCAAACGTTCTAACAGACGAGCCAGTTTTTTATTACCGCCAGCAACAGGCGCCCACTGGTAGTGCACCACGGGCATACCGGCAGCCTGTAAATCCAGCGCGAAGCTACGTAACCCGGCATTAATCACCGCTACCGCTTCCAGTAACCGGGGAGCTGATGGATGAGTGGAAGAGAGAGTGGGTCGAATCAGTTCCGCGGCCAACAGAGTGGCTTCGGGAAGAGAATCCACTACCGTGATGCCGGCATCTTCGAGCGCGGCGATTTGTTGCGAGCGGCACTGAGGATCGCGTTCCGTTCCGGTGACGGTTGCGATGGCGAACAGCGGCTGGTCGCCGGCGCGTGCGGCGCATGCCTTCTGCCAGGCCTGAATCAGCGATGCGGCGGGATCGGCGGTCGCGCCAAAACCAATAACGACGTCCACTAATAACACGCGTACCTGCGGCTGTGCGCCAAGTCCGGCGATAAGCTGATTACGTAACGCCGGGTCGATCATCGGATGTGGTCGCCCAACGGTATAAAAGTCATCGCCCAGATCGATAATCTGGTGGCCGTCAGCGTCAAGCATCATGCCATGGTGATGTTCCGTATCCGTCGCGACGCCCAGATAGCCGGCCAGCAGCCCCGCCGCTTCCGCCGCCAGCGTTCCGCCGGTATAGAGACCACGAATCACGCCGCCTGTTGAAACCATTTCTTTACGCTGCGACGTCACGCGAGACAATAAACATGCCAGTCGGGCGGCTTCATCCAGCGTCGAGGCAAACCAGACGTTTTCCTCACGCGCAACGGGGGAGGAAAACCCTAAGAATAGCGCTACAACGGGTTTGCCGGTGGCTTTCATCGCCGCGATAATATGCTGACGAACCGCATCGGCAGGCGGTTTGGAGACAAAGGCCAGCACCTGGCTCTTTTCATCCGCGCTGAGTATGTCCAGTGCCGTTAGCGCGCTGATCCCGCCGACCTCGGCGCTCAAATCGCGTCCGCCAAGCCCGATGGCATGGGTAATCCCTTCCCCCGCCAGCGCAATCTGTGAACAGAGCTCCTGAATACCGGTGCCGGAAGCGCCAATCACCCCGATGTTGCCCTCTGGCATGACGTTAGCGAAAGCCAGCGGCGTATTGGCGATCATAGCGGTGCCGCAATCCGGCCCCATGACCAGCAGTCCTTTATCACGCGCCCGGCGTTTTAGTCTGATTTCATCGTCCAGCGTGACATTATCGGAGAAGATCATCACGTTCAACGAACGATCCAGCGCCTGCTCTGCCAGTTCCGCCGCATATTCGCCGGCCACTGATACCAGCGCCAGATTCGCCTCTGGCAGTTTCTGACAGGCGCTTTCCCAGCGTCTGACCTGGATTAACGACTGGCTGCCGCTGCTTCCCTGCGCCAACTGCTGCAATGCTTCTTCGAGCTGTTGCACAATCACCTGCGTAATGCCGTCATCTACCGCTTCGGTACGAATCGCCACGCAAATGTCATTGGGCGTAGCGCCATGAAAATCGTCATGCCAGAAACCGGTAGTTTCCAGCAGCGACTTATTCGCAGGCGTTCCCATCATTACCGATACATCATCAACATTTTCGGACTCACTCAGCTTTCGAGAAATAATCATTAAGCTGACAGAGTCCTGAAAACACCCTTTTTTAATAAAGGCGTGGATCATAACAACTCCTTAATAATTGCACCCATTGCAATTGCACGAGCAGTGTTAATGTGCGCTTCACGGTATATATCCGGGAGTGTAAATAGAGTGATTAACGTCACATCAAATTTATTAACAAAAGAATTCAAACAACGGCTAAAGGATTAGTTATGATTTTCTAAAAAAGCTTTTTATTTAAGCAAAAAGATAAAACCCGCCTGATTATCAAATAAATTCTAATTATATTTTTTTGCCTGTCTGGATCACATAATCATTTTATTTTCCCGGTATGTTAATCGCAGTCATGCTTCACACCGTCGTTAAAAAGGAAGACAGATGAAAATCAGTCGGGAAACACTCCATCAGCTTATCGAAAATAAGCTTTATAAAGCCGGACTAAAACGTGAGCACGCCGCCATCGTCGCCGACGTACTGGTTTATGCAGATGCCAGAGGTATTCACTCACATGGCGCCGTACGCGTTGAATATTATGCCGAACGAATTTCAAAAGGCGGCACCAACCGGGAGCCGACGTTCCGCATTGAGAATACCGGTCCCTGTACGGCGATACTGCATGCCGATAATGCTGCCGGACAGGTCGCAGCCAAAATGGGAATGGAGCATGCTATTGAAATAGCCAAAAAAAATGGCGTCGCGGTTGTCGGCATTAGCAGAATGGGCCATAGCGGCGCCATCTCTTATTTCGTCCGCCAGGCTGCTCGCGAAGGCCTGATCGGTCTGTCTATCTGTCAGTCCGATCCTATGGTCGTGCCGTTTGGCGGGGCGGATATTTACTATGGCACTAATCCGCTGGCCTTTGCCGCGCCGGGCGAAGGCGATGACATCATTACCTTTGATATGGCCACCACCGTGCAGGCCTGGGGAAAAGTCCTCGATGCACGATCCCGCAATGAGTCCATTCCGGAGAGTTGGGCCGTCGATAAAAACGGCGCGCCGACACATGATCCTTTTGCCGTCAATGCGTTATTACCCGCCGCAGGCCCGAAAGGTTACGGCCTGATGATGATGATCGATATTCTGTCCGGTATTCTGCTGGGGCTGCCGTTTGGCCGCCAGGTCAGTTCGATGTATGAAGATTTACACGCCGGACGCAATTTAGGACAACTTCATCTGGTCATTAATCCGGCGTTCTTCTCTTCCTGTGAATTATTCCGCAAACA
This sequence comes from Salmonella sp. A29-2, assembly GCF_020150755.1. Taxonomy (NCBI): domain Bacteria; kingdom Pseudomonadati; phylum Pseudomonadota; class Gammaproteobacteria; order Enterobacterales; family Enterobacteriaceae; genus Salmonella; species Salmonella sp. A29-2. Next base: position 3,339,451 of record NZ_CP083731.1, read on the forward strand.
TATTAGTCAGACCATGCAGGAACTCAATTCCGTGAAGCCCGCCCCCGGTTTTAAACAGGTTTATTATCCTGGACAGGATCAGGATATTAAACAGAAAAATGCCGATATGAATGGTATCGATATTGTTGATGATATTTATCAATATCTGATTTCCGATGCCCTCTATCTCAAGTCATACGAAACAAAAAATCCCTTTGCCCAATAATTATTGAAACAGGAATTTTCTATGATAAAGCATTTTCGCCACGCGATAGAAGAAACATTGCCCTGGCTCTCTTCCATTGGAGCCGATCCTACGGGTGGAATGACGCGTTTACTTTATTCGCCTGAGTGGCTGGAAACACAGCAGCAGTTTAAAAAGCGAATGGCAGAAAGCGGTCTGGAGACACGCTTTGATGACGTCGGAAATTTATATGGCCGCCTTTGCGGCACACAATTTCCGGAGCAGGTGATTTTAAGCGGTTCGCATATTGATACGGTCGTCAACGGCGGCAATCTGGACGGGCAATTCGGCGCGCTTGCCGCCTGGCTGGCGATCGACTGGCTAAAAGCGACCTACGGCGCGCCGCTGCGCACCGTCGAGGTAGTGTCAATGGCTGAGGAAGAAGGCAGCCGTTTCCCTTACGTTTTTTGGGGCAGCAAGAACATTTTTGGCCTGGCGAATCCTGAAGAGGTACGCCATATCCAGGACGCCAAAGGCACAGGCTTTGTCGACGCTATGCAGGCGTGCGGATTTACCCTTCCCGCCGCGCCGCTCGCTGCGCGAACCGATATCCGCGCCTTTGTTGAATTGCATATTGAGCAAGGCTGCGTTCTGGAGAGCAACGGACAGTCGATTGGCGTCGTCAACGCCATCGTCGGGCAACGTCGCTACACGGTGACGCTCAACGGCGAGTCCAACCATGCAGGCACAACGCCAATGGGCTATCGTCGCGATACGGTGCATGCCTTCAGTCGTATTTGCAGTCAGTCCATTGAAAAAGCCAAACAGCATGGCGATCCCCTGGTATTAACGTTCGGCAAAGTTGAGCCGCAGCCGAATACGGTCAATGTTGTCCCTGGAAAAACCACATTTACAATCGATTGCCGGCATACGGACGCCGCGGTACTTCGCGAATTTACCGAACAGTTGGAAAACGATATGCGCGCCATCTGCGATGAAATGGATATCAGCATCGATATCGATTTGTGGATGGACGAAGCGCCGGTGCCGATGAACGCCGAACTGGTCGCGGCCCTCACCAGGCTGTGTGAAACCGAACAACTGAACTATCGCATAATGCATAGCGGCGCAGGTCATGACGCGCAAATTTTCGCGCCGCGCGTCCCTACCTGTATGATTTTCGTCCCCAGCATTAATGGTATCAGCCATAACCCGGCGGAACGTACCAACATTAATGACCTTGCTGAAGGGGTCAAAACTCTGGCATTAATGCTGCATCAACTTGCCTGGCAAAAATAAGGAGCCATCAATGGGATATCTGAATAACGTCACGGGTTACCGCGATGATTTACTGGCGAACCGCGCCATTGTGAAACACGGTAACTATGCGCTCTTAACGCCGGACGGTCTGGTGAAAAATATTATTCCCGGCTTTGAAAACTGTGACGTCACCATCCTTTCGACGCCGAAGCTGGGTGCTTCTTTCGTCGATTATCTGGTCACCTTACATCAGAATGGCGGCAACCAGCAGGGCTTTGGCGGCGAGGGGATTGAAACTTTTCTCTATGTCATTACGGGAAATATTGAAGCTAAAGCAGAAGGAAAAACATTCTCTTTAACTCAGGGCGGATACCTCTATTGTCCACCGGGCGAGATGATGACCTTTAGCAACGATCAAACGGAAGACAGCCAGCTATTTTTATATAAACGCCGCTATACTCCTGTCGAGGGGCATGCCCCGTGGTTGGTTTCCGGCAATGCCAGCCAGCTGGAGCGTATTCATTATGAAGGCATGGAAGATGTTATTCTGCTGGATTTCCTGCCTAAAGAGCTGGGCTTCGATATGAATATGCATATTCTGTCGTTCGAACCGGGCGCCAGCCACGGCTATATTGAAACCCACGTCCAGGAACATGGCGCTTATATCCTTTCCGGCCAGGGGGTTTATAACCTCGACAACAACTGGGTGCCGGTGAAAAAAGGCGACTACATCTTCATGGGCGCTTATTCCCTGCAGGCCGGATACGGTGTAGGTCGTGGCGAAGCATTCAGCTACATCTACTCCAAAGACTGTAACCGCGACGTTATGCTTTAACAGCGGGCAGCCCTCCTGATTATTTTTATTTAGCTATGTTGGATTTTGCCACGGTGAGAACCGTGGCTTTTTTTATGCTTAACGAGTCCCGATGTCCTGGCCAAGTTTGATGACGCGGGCAATATTACAGGCGCTGTGGTAGAGATTTTGTTCACCGTTCGCCAGAACTTCCGGCAAAGGCGCCAGCCGCGGCAAAATACTGAATACGGCATCAATACCGTGGCGATGGACCACTTCCACGCCGTCGCCCAGTACGCCGGCAATGCCGATAACCGGGACGTGATGCCGTTTCGCCACTGACGCAACGCCTATCGGCGCTTTTCCTCCCGCCGTTTGCGAGTCGATTCGTCCTTCTCCGGTAATCACCAGCGAGGCCTCTTTTACCGCCTCCTCCAACTTCACCGCCTGCATAACAATCTCAATACCGGGCTTCATTTCCGCTTCCAGAAAGACGATAGCGGCAATCCCCATTCCTCCGGCCGCTCCACCGCCCGGTATTTGAGACATGTCGCGTCCGGTCAGGGCATGTAAAACACGGGCATAATTACGTAATCCATTTTCCAGCGTCTCGACCATTTCAGGCGTCGCCCCTTTCTGCGGACCGAATACCGCCGCCGCGCCGCGTGGCCCCACCAACGGGTTATCAACATCACAGGCGACCTCAATACGACACTCTGAAATTCGCGGATCGCACCCCTGCAGGTCAATGCTCGCCAGGCGCGATAAATTGCCCCTCCGGCGCCAAGCGGCGTTCCCTGCGCGTCCAGAAAACGCACACCGAGCGCCTGCGCTACTCCCATTCCGCCATCCACCGTGGCGCTGCCGCCGATACCCAGAATAATATGGCGAATCCCCGCGTCCAGGGCGTGACGAATCAATTCGCCGGTGCCGAAACTGGATGCCAGCAGCGGATTACGCGCCTCGGGCGCCACCAGCATCAATCCGCTCGCCGCCGCCATTTCAATAATCGCCGTTTTGCCGTCGCCGGTCAGGCCATAAAATCCGTTTACTTTTTCCCCCATCGGCCCGCTAACGTCCACAGAAACCCGTTTCCCGCCGGTCGCTGCCACCATCGCGTCCACGGTTCCTTCTCCGCCATCGGCGATCGGTAAACAGACATAGCGCGCATCAGGAAATACGGTTGAAAATCCCGCTTTAATAGCCTGACAGCATTTATCAGCGCTTAAGCTCTCTTTAAATGAATCTGGCGCAATTACAATCTTCATTATGTCTCCTTGTTTTCTCACGTTATTTAATGCGTTCCCACGGAATAAGATTTTCCATAAGCACTGCCAGTAAGATTCCCACCAGTAATCCGTTGCTAAGCAAAGGACGAACCATCAGTGGAAGATCCTGTAAATAGACCGGAGGAAGCCCCATCAAAAAAATGCCGACAAAAAGTGGTAATGCCAGGCGATAAATATTCCGTGCGGTAAACGTAATTTGCTGGCTAAAAACCAAACCGGAATAAAGTAAAGGTAAATAAGAGACCAGCATAACGGCGCTGCTGATCGCCAGTGGAATAGCGCAAAATAAGCGGGTTAACGGCGTTATAATGGCAACCAGCAGACACAGCGCGCTACCACAGATAAAGGATTTGCGAGAACTGTCGCCGGTTTGCGTTAATAAACCAATGGAAGACACAAAAGGCGAAAAAGGCACGACCGCGAAAGGCACCGTCACTAACGTCATCAGTCCGGAAATCATAAAGCTTCGGCGATAACGAGAACTGCCCGACCCTTGATGCAGATAAAAGATATCGGTACCGCGGATGGCGCCGTAAGTGTTGCTGATGTTGACTAACCCCGTCATCACCGCCGTCACAATAATACCCGGCATCAGCGTGCCGTGGCTGCCCAGCGGAAACCATCGCCAGCTTAATTCACCCGGCGGTAAGTGTGATGAAGGAAAGCATAACCGCCATAGCCCCCACCCGACCACGGTCCCTACCAGTAACGCGTAACGGGAGATACGCTGTTGCAGGAAAATAATCATCGCGAGGATAAAACACATCACCGCGACCGCCAACCCAAAGGGGGCCAATTTGATTCTGGCGCTGGTATCGGCAATGCCAAAAGGCAGCCCCAGCATGCCTTTAAAAAATATTGAGGTCAGCTGCGCGCCCAAAAGCAGCATGAAAAAAACCATTACCGCCGGCGTAAACAGGCGAGCCAGACGGTGTCCTAACCCGCTAATGCCGATAAATATCGTCACCATCGCGGAGATCGCGATCCCGACCGACAGGCTGGAGGCGATATCGTTCAGCGGCGTGCCGCGAGACGCCTCGCCAAGCGTAATCGTAAGAATAGCCCCCCACCACAGCCCTGTCGGCCCTTCCATAATGGCGCGGCGATGGCCGCAAAATGCCTGAACCAGGCAGGCCAACGCGGTGGTCAAAAAAGCGTATTGTGTGAGCATTAACAGGTTATCAGCGGGAAGATGAAAAGCGGACAGCAAGGTAGGGGGAACCACAACCGTGTTACAGAAAATAAAGAAAAACCACTGAAAGCCGGACAATACACTTTCGCGGTTAATAACAGGGAACATATCCACACCTTAAAATAGAGAATGCCCGTCGTGACGACGGGCATTAAATCACACCGGATTACTGCTGATGTTTAAGGATAAACTGACCTTTTGGCGGCACAGGGAAGCCATGCTCGATGTCATAAATAACATCGCCGCGCAAAATCGTTTTGGTAATACGCGCGCCAATAGTACGGCCAACATACGGACTGACTTTATGGCGATATTCCAGATCTTCATTTTTCAGAACATAGCTGCTGTCAGGCTGAATAAAGACCAGGTCAGCATCTTTGCCGGGGGCAATACGTCCTTTATGTTTCAGACCAAAAATATCGGCGGCGTTGGTCGCCATTAATTTGCCAAACATCGGCAACGACATACCGCGTTTTTGCACCGCTTCATCAAACATGACGTCCATGCAGTTTTGCAGTCCGGCAATTCCACCCCATGCTTGCATGATATTGCCTGCTTTCATTTCCGGAGGACATGGAGAGTGGTCGGATACCAGGCAGTCGATTTCGCCGTTAAACAGTTTTTCCCACATCCCTTTCTGGTTTTCCTGGTCGCGAATTGGCGGAGAACATTTTGCCAGGGTGCCAATCTCTTCGAACTGATCGGTATCGAGGACAAAATAGTGCGGGCACGATTCACAGGTGACATCCTGGCCTTCCTGACGCGCGCGCGTTACTTCCTCTACCCCCTCCGGGCTGCTGATATGGCAAACATGCAGACGGCAACCTGCCGCTTTCGCCAGATACAGCACGCGACGAATGGCTTCCACTTCAGTAAATACCGGACGTGAGGCGACATAATCATGCGCCGTTACGCGACCTTCGCGTTTAGCTTCCTCGCCCAGCTCATCGCAAATCAGAGCATTTTCGCAATGTACCAGTACCGTCTGGTCCATCTCCCCCAGTTTCTGCGCGCCTTTGTAAAACTGCCAGTCATTAACGTCGCGAAAATCATTATCGATGCCACGATCGCCGCAGGTGGCAACAAAGCACTTGAAGCCGACAACGCCCACTTCGTCCAGCTCATGCAGCCGATCCAGGTTATAAGAAACCAAACCGCCCAACTGCGCGGCGTCGATGGTCAATTTACCTTTTGCCGCGTCAAACTTGAGTTCAATCGTCTCACGATCGACCGTCGCCGGCAGCTGATTGAGCGGCATCTCAATCATCGTGGTAATACCGCCTTTCGCCGCCGCGCGCGTACCGGTTTCATAGCCTTCCCAGTGGGTACGGCCCGGTTCAGAAATGTGGGTATGCGCGTCAACCATGCCCGGCGAAACGATCAATCCCGTCGCATCCAGCACATTTTTCGCTTCCCCCAGGTTCTCGCCAATCGCGGCGATTTTTCCGCCCTGGACGGCGATATCGATAACTCTCGCTTCGTTTTCTAAGATGACAGTACCGTTCTTAATAATTAAATCAAAAGACATAACAAACTCCTTGTATGGATACAGATAGTTTTTAAATAGCGCACACTTCATTAAATACGCTTAATGCTTTTTCAATATTTAACCTGCGAGTTTTTGCTCTCCTGTATTTTCAAAACCCGTGCGTTTCTTCAATAGCGCATAAGCAACGAACGCAACTATTACGCCTACAAACCAGGACACGCGGGATAAAGGCTCCATAAATGGTATAAACTTGCCGCCTAATGACAGAATGACTGCGACCAGAGTGACTGAAAATGCAGTCAGGTTAAATCCATTATCATAATATTTGTAATCACCGCTGGCGGTGTACAGCTCATCAAGATTAATTTTTCCACGCATTACCACAAAATAATGAGCTAACATTACGCCGATTACCGGGCCAAGCATACCGCCGATAATATCGAGGAACAGATAAATACTGTCCTGATTCTCCATTAATTTCCATGGGCAAATCAGTAGACTGATAATACTGGCAATCATTACGCCATTTTTATAGTTAAGCTTTGTCGGGGCAAGCGCCGCAATTTGATACCCCGCAGGTATAATATTACCGGTAGCGTTGGTTGAAATTGTCGTCATCAGAATCACCAGCACCGCAAAGAATGAAGCAAACAGACTGTCCCAGCGCTGCACAATATCCAGCACGTTCCAGGTATCCATACCATAATGAATACTGGCTCCGGCAATAATGCACACGCTGGCTACGGCGAATAATATATACGCTACGATAAGCCCCAGCGTTTGTCCCAATGCCTGAGCGCGAAATGAATGCGCGTTTTGCGTGAAATCGGACGCGCTCACCGCTGGCGCAGCCCAGACGGCGACTACGGCGTTAATCACCACCAGGAACAGAAAGCCGCTGTGCTCTGCTTTTTGCACGCCTGAAGGCAGATAGTCCAGAATCGGGCCAATGCCGACCAGCGATATTGCCCAAATAGCCATGCCGCCAAAGACAATGTAAATACATGGATTGAGGATAGCGGTAAATTTATTTAATACTTTACCACCGCCAAAACCGATGCCAACGTTAATAATCCAAAAAATTAGAAAAGTAATTAGTCCTGGCAGTGAAAGACCCAGCAGCTTGAAATCTCCGCCTAATGTCAGAAATCCTGGCCAGATCTTCCCAATCAAAATAAGAAATGCCAGCGATCCCGCGTAACACTGCAAGCCGAACCACATGATTGCTGCGATTCCCCCTCGTAATAATCCAGGGAATAGCGCGCCGCGGACGCCGTAAGAACCTCGCAATATCATAGCAAAAGGAACGCCATATTTGCTGCCTGCCGCGCCATTCATTACCATCGCCGCCGCAATAAATAATGCGCTGATAATAATGGCCAACATGATATTAAATGTTGATAGCCCCAGTATAAAAAAACCGCCGACCATAACGTAATTTGGCACGTTATGTACAGATCCCATCCATAAGGTGAAATAGTTAAATGCCTTCCAGTTTCGTTGGGTTTCTGTTTTAGGTAATAAGTCTTCGCTATAACCGCGCTGCTGATATAGCTCTCTTTGATGTTCCATAAATCCCTCTTTTCACGCATCGGATAACGTTGTTATGGGTTTAGCTATGAGGAACAAATAAATATAAAATAAAGAAACAGTAGATATAATTATTTTTAAGCTGAAGCAATACGTTGCGTTGCTTTCTTTTTATATAAAGTGACGACAGCAAAGATCAGTGTTCCGGTGACCACTAAACATGCTGAAATCACAAAACTGATCTCCTTCGACCCCGTTACATCCGAAATAAATCCGGTCAACGTTGGGGCGACAACCGCTGAACTCATGCCAAAGAAGTTAAAAAGGCTGAAAGCTCTTCCCAGACTTTTTGCCGAAGCCTGTTCAGATACAAAGGAGATCAGGATCGGGTCTACCGCCATTTTCCCCAACAAGCCGTATAGCGTCAGGCTGACCATCAGCATCGTGGTATTCGGGGACAAAACCGTAAACGCCAACATTGCTGCCGCCACAATTTCCAGACCGAGAATAACCTTAACTTTACTGTTACGGAATTTATCTGACAGATGGCTAAAAAATAACGCCCCCGGTACGCCAACCACCGCCACCAGCGCTGATGCCAGCCCGATAGCTCCGCCATCAAATCCTCTTTCAGTCTGGAGATAAGAGGGCAGCCAGGTCACTATCAAATAGTAACCGTAGCAGGTACAGAAATAGAGGAAGTAAACGCTACACAATAAACCAGAGAATAAAGGTGCGCGTTTCTCATCTTCCGTAACGGTTTGGGTTTGCTTTTCCGCTTGCGCAGAGTCGCTTTTGGCTTTACCGCGAATGATCAGCGTAAAGACGCACAGCATGATTACTAATATCGCGGCCACGATATACAGTACATTCTGCCAGGCCATGCTCATGTTTTTTACTAATACGCTGGAACCGATTAAGCCAATCCCCATCCCTATAGCCGACCCGCTGTTGATAATCGCGTTGGCTAATGCCCGACGGGCCTGCGGCACGTTTGCCGAAGAGAGTGAATAAGCCGAGCTAAAGAAAGAAGCGCATCCGCCACCTGCCATTAGCGACCCTATATAGATCATGGTCAGGCCATTGGCTTTCGCGATACAGAGTGTACCAATAATAAAAAGCGTAAATCCGGCCATCAGCATGATTTTTTGACCGAATTTATCGACCAATATTCCGCAAGGGATTTGCATACTGCAGTAAGCAAAAAAGTAAAAACTTGCAATGGCGCCTATTTCAGCATTACTTACATTGTCTAAAGATGCCTGAATTTCTGGATAAATTGGCGTAAGCACGGTGCGATAGATCCAAATCGCTACCCAGCCCAGACTCATTACGACAACAATTTGTTTCCAGTAATCAATTCCGGATTTTTTAGTTTCACTCATGTTCTTCACCTTTACAGAGTGTTCCTTGTGAACAGGTATCGCTGCAGCCGCAGCGATACACATAATTAGGACAATTTATGATTGGCCATTAATTCCAGCGCCTGTACCATTGCCGAATGATCAAGCTGGCTCCCGCCATTTGCCGCACAGGTATTGAATAATTCCTGGCAGGTCGCCGTATTCGGTAAATTCAGCGCCAGCGCTTTTGCGCTTTGCAATGCAAGATTAAGGTCTTTCTGATGAAGCGCGATTTTGAAACCAGGCTCGAACGTCCGGTTGATCATCCGCTCGCCGTGAACTTCCAGAATGCGTGAAGAGGCGAACCCGCCCATTAACGCCTGGCGCACGCGTACCGGATCGGCACCTGCTTTTGAAGCAAACACTAAGGCTTCAGAAACCGCTTCAATATTCAGCGCAACAATAATTTGGTTAGCCACCTTACAGGTTTGCCCATCCCCATTGCCGCCCACCAGGGTGATATTTTTTCCCAGGATGTCAAAGAGCGGTTTAACGCGGTCAAAGACTTTTTGCTCGCCGCCGACCATAATCGACAGAGTGCCTTCACGCGCCCCGATTTCTCCCCCGGAAACCGGGGCATCCAGGTAATCAGCGCCCATTTCATTAACGCGCTGGGCAAAACGTTTGGTTTCGATAGGAGAAATAGAACTCATATCGACGATGGTTTTTCCCTGAAGCGATGTTTTAGCGCAACCGTGTTCGCCAAATAACACGTCTTCAACCTGCGGCGTATCCGGCACCATTATGAAGATGATGTCTGCAAATTCAGTTACCTGACGTGCAGTCTCAACATTTACCGCCCCCAGCGAGAGCAGTTCGTCCGCGACCGGACCAATAGTCGTAACGTGTAATTGATGACCGGCGCGTGCCAAATTGATAGCCATTGGCGAGCCCATAATTCCCAGGCCAATAAATCCCAGTTTCATATACAACCTCTTTTATTGCTTTCGGTGTTTCCAGATTCAGGCAATACAATCCCCTTCCAACACAGTGGAAAAAAAAGCGCTGCCCGAATTATTCTGCGTTTTAACGGTACTGATTAATCCACGATAATCCCGCTTCCGTGGTAGTCAGTGGTTTATATTCACAGCCAACCCAGCCATCATAACCAGACTGTTTAATGACATTAAAAATAAAGTCATAATTAATTTCCCCGGTCCCCGGCTCGCCGCGACGCGGGTTATCAGCAATCTGTAAATGGCCTATTTTATCGGCCCATGCCGTCATGGTTTGCGTTAATTCCCCTTCCATGCGTTGCATGTGATAAATATCATACTGAATTTTGATATTATCGCTGCCGATATCCTTAATTAATGCTAACGCCTGTTGAGTGCCGGTGAGATGGAATCCCGGCATATCAAAGTGATTAATAGGTTCGATAAGTAATAAAATGTCTTCTTTCGCCAGCATATTTGCCGCATAGCGCAGGTTTTCGACCAACGTGTCGTGGATCTCCGTTGCGGAGAATCCTGACGGCGTTTTACCTACCAGACAATTTATTTTCTTATTACCTAACGCACGTGCATAGCGGATTGCGGCCGCTATGCCATCGCGAAACTCTTCTTCGCGCCCAGGAATACAGGCAATTCCACGTTCGCCAGCCGCCCAGTCGCCAGCCGGTAAATTATGTAACGTATGTTCCAGATTATTATCCTTGAGCTTACGTTTTAACACTTCGATATCGTTATCGTAGGGAAACATGAATTCCACGCCGCGAAATCCCGACAACGCCGCTTTATCAAAGCGTTCCAGGAAATCATATTCCGTAAACAGCATAGAAAGATTGGCAGAGAAACGTAACATCGATTACCTCCCTTACTCATATTTCATAAAACAGGTTTCTGTTGGCGCATCTTTCGCACTATCCGCAACCTCTTCAAACTCAGTTACGTTATCCAGTTCGCTGCCCATGGAAATATTGGTTACGCGTTCCAGAATGACTTCCACCACCACCGGAACGCGATATTGCGCCATTAGCGCTTTGGCTTGTTCAAATGCAGGCGCAATATCTTCCGGTTTAAAGACACGAATGGCTTTACAGCCTAACCCTTCCGCCACTTTTACATGGTCAACGCCATAGCCATTCACTTCGCTGGAGTTGATATTTTCAAAGGCGAGCTGTACGCAGTAGTCCATGTCAAATGCGCGTTGCGACTGGCGAATCAGACCAAGATAAGCGTTGTTAACCAGCACATGGATATACGGAATGTTAAACTGCGCGCCGACGGCTAACTCTTCAATCAGGAACTGGAAGTCGAAATCGCCGGAAATCGCCACCACATTGCGTTGCGGATCGGCAGCACAAACTCCTAATGCCGCCGGGATTGTCCAGCCAAGAGGCCCCGCCTGGCCGCAGTTGATCCAGTGTCTGTCTTTAAACACATGCAGCATCTGCGCTGCCGCGATTTGCGACAATCCAATGGTGGTGACATAGCACACATCGCGACCAAAGGCTTTGTTCATCTCTTCATAGACGCGCTGCGGCTTCACTGGCACGTTGTCAAAGTGGGTTTTACGCAGCAAAGTCCGTTTACGCTGCTGGCATTCGTCCACCCAGGTCTTCCGGCATGGCAAACGCCCCGCTTTTTGCATCTCCTGCGCGACATCGATCAGCAACGTTAGCGCCGCTTTGGCGTCCGAAACGATGCCCAGATCCGGACACAACACGCGGCCAATTTGCGTTGGTTCAATATCGATATGGATGATTTTTCGCCCCTGAGTATATTTCTCAACGGACCCCGTATGACGGTTGGCGAAACGGTTACCGATGCCAAAAACCATATCAGATGCCAGCAGAGTGGCGTTGCCGTAGCGGTGTGCCGTTTGCAGGCCGACCATCCCCGCCATTAAGGGGTGATCGTCCGGGATACAGCCCCAGCCCATCAGAGTAGGGATCACCGGTACGCTGGTCAGTTCGGCAAACTGCTGCAGCAGTGGCGCGGCGTCGGCGTTAATAACCCCGCCGCCCGCGACAATTACCGGACGCTCGGACTGAATCAGCATCTCCAGCGCCTTTTCAATCTGTACGCGGCTGGCGGCTGGCTTATATACCGGCAACGGCTCATAGATATCCGGATCGAATTCGATCTCCGCAACCTGGACATCAAACGGTAAATCAACCAGCACAGGACCTGGGCGGCCTGAGCGCATCAGATGAAAAGCCTGCTGTAATACGCGCGGCACCAGCGCCGCCTCACGAACCGTCACTGCCATCTTGCTGACTGGTTTTGCAATCGCTTCAATATCGACTGCCTGGAAATCTTCCTTGTGCAGACGCGCTCGTGGCGCCTGACCGGTAATGCATAAAATCGGGATAGAGTCGGCAGAAGCGGAATAGAGCGCGGTGATCATGTCGGTTCCCGCCGGGCCGGAAGTGCCCAGGCAAACCCCAATATTACCTGCCGCCGCACGTGTGTAGCCCTCAGCCATATGCGAAGCGCCTTCCACATGACGCGCCAGTATATGGCGAATGCCTCCATGCTTACGCATTGCAGAATAGAAGGGGTTGATTGCAGCCCCAGGAACGCCGAATGCTGTGGTGATACCTTCTTTTTCCAGCACATACATTGCCGCATCCACGGCTCTCATTTTTGCCATTTTATTGCTACCTCTTTTTATTGGAAAAAGTTTCCAACTTTTAAAAATTTTAAAAAAGTCCCGCTCCAGCGAGCGGGATGCGGCTCAGGCTACAGGGGGTTTTAGCCCAAGCGCCGTACTGATGTCTTTCGCGGTATCCCGTACCAGTTCACCCTGGCTGATAAAGCGATCTTCCGTCAGCCGGGAAGCCGGTCCCGATATTGAGATAGCGGCGACCACGCTGCCCGCATCGTCATAGATAGCGGAGGCGATACAATTCAGCCCGACAACATGTTCTTCCTGGTCAACGGTGTAGCCCTGTTCACGCGCCTGCTCCAGATTTTTAAGCAGGATAGGTAAATCCACCAGAGTGGTCGGCGTAAACCGCCGCAAACCGGTATTGACGACGATCCCCACCAGCTCTTCTTCGGTGAGCGGGTAAAGCAGCGCTTTTCCGGCGCCGGAAGCATGTAACGGCAGACGACTCCCTAAGGGCGCGCACATTCTGACCATCGATTTGCACTCCTTTTGACCGATTAACACCGCTTCATTACCGTTGCGAATCGCTACGTTGACCGTCTCGCCAGAAAGCAGCATAAGTCGGTGCATAAAGGGTCCGGCCACCGAGAGGACATCGCGATTATGAATATACGCAGAGCCCACATTAAATACGCCTAAACCAATATGCCACCAGCCAAGCTGGCTATCCTGGTACACAAAATCAGCCGCTTGCAGTACCTTTAACAGGCGAAACGTCGTAGAAAGCGGTAAATCCAGGCTGCCGGAAATATCGCTAACTGATGAACTGCCGCCGCTTCTTTCGAGATATTGCAATATCGCTATGCCCCTCTCCAGCGCCTGAGCGCCTTTCTGCGCAGTCGGCTCTGCCTGTCCTGGCCTGCCGCGTCGTCTTACTTCCGTCATATTTACGTTAACTCCGGCCCAAAATATGAGCATAAACAATGAACAATATGTTCATCTTATGCAAGAAGGCCAATAGCGTCACGCAAAACAGAGTTCATGTGTCGGGATACTTTCAACATCACAGTTATCGCTGCCACCGCGATCCACCGTCAGAAAATCGGTAACCGTCTGCCACGCAAACAGCGGGTGATGCCATACATTACGGTGATAATTGACGCCCTGCCGTCCATTGCTAATAAACGCCCGCAGCGTGGAGAGATCGGGTTTATCATCGCCGAGCGCGACAATAACGACAAAAGCCTCGCCGTTCATCGGCACAAACGCCTGCGTACCTAAAGGATGACGTTCCAGTTCATGTACCACAATAGGCATCGCGGCCGGTTGCGCCCTGTTAATACTGATCAGCGTGCGATCCTGCTCCAGAACTTCAACCTTCGCCAGGTCGTGATATCGCTCAACTAACCCGTTGTTTATATGAAAAAAGTCACGTTCCTGCGTCTCAATAACATCGCCATAAGCGCTGAACGTCTTCTGATCTAACGGTAATACCTCAAGTTTCATTATTTTTCCCTTGTAGCTCGATTCCGTTTAACCGCGGTTTGGACTCTGTCCGGTTTCAATACCATGCAATCTAAAACCTTCGGGATTTAACATCAACATAAAAGTTGGAATATTTTTCCAAAAGTAGATTTAGACCACAAATCAAACATGGCTATTATGTAAAACTACTTAAAAATCATAGGAAAACAATTCTGGTTTTATCAGGATCGTAAGGAGGCGTCTGACGATGTTTGACCCGGAAACACTGCGTACCTTTATCAGCGTTGCCGAAACGGGGAGTTTCTCCAAAGCGGCGGAGCGCCTGTGTAAAACCACGGCAACCATTAGCTACCGCATCAAACTGTTGGAGGAAAATACCGGCGTAGGGCTGTTCTTTCGCACAACGCGAAGCGTCTCGTTGACGGCGGCGGGCTCTCACCTTCTCTCTCAGGCAAAAGACTGGCTTGCGTGGCTGGACAGTATGCCTGACGAGCTACGCCAGGTTAACGACGGCGTAGAGCGTCAGGTCAATATTGTGGTTAATAACCTGCTCTATAGCCCGCAAGCGGTCGCCAGTCTCTTATCGTGGCTTAATGCGCGTTACCCTTTCACTCAGTTTCACTTTTCCCGGCAAATTTATATGGGCGTCTGGGATTCGCTCCTGTATGAAGGTTTTTCGCTGGCGATTGGCGTAACTGGCACCGAGCCGTTGGCTAATACCTTTATGCTCGACCCTTTAGGTTCCGTACAATGGCGTTTTGTGATGTCCGCGGATCATCCTTTAGCTCACGTCAGCGGGCCTCTAACAGAAGCGCAGCTGCGCCGTTTCCCGGCAATTAATATCGAAGACAGCGCGCGTACGCTGACCAAGCGGGTAGCCTGGCGCCTTCCGGGGCAGAAGGAAATTATCGTGCCTGATATGGAAACCAAAATCGCCGCTCATCTGGCAGGCGTCGGTATCGGTTTTGTCCCGCAGCCGCTCTGTCAAACGCTGATCGACAAAAACGAACTGGTGAGCTGTACCATTCCGACGATGCGTCCGCCCTCACCGTTAAGCCTCGCCTGGCATAAATTTGGCGGAGGCAAAGCGGTAGAAGACATTGTGAAATTATTTACCCAACGGCAACCCGAAATAGCCGGTTTTTTATCCATTTTCAACACGGTACGCTGTTAAAAATCAAGCCACTTTGCGAATTGGCGCGTAAAATAGCGCAAAGGATGATTTAAGGTTACGTTTTACGTTATGCAAGACAGACAAAAAGCACAGGACTATCGCGCGCTCCTCCTTGCCGATACGCCTTTAATTGATGTACGCGCGCCGATTGAGTTTGAACAGGGCGCCATGCCGGGCGCTATCAACCTGCCATTGATGATGGATGACGAGCGAGCCGCCGTCGGCACCTGCTACAAACGTCAGGGCGCGGATGCGGCGTTAGCGCTGGGGCATCGGCTGGTTTGCGGCGACATTCGCCAGCAGCGGCTTGAGGCCTGGAAAGCCGCGTATCAACGTTTCCCCAACGGGTATCTGTGCTGCGCGCGCGGCGGTCAGCGGTCACATATCGTACAACGTTGGCTGCAAGAAACAGGGATTGACTGCCCGCTTATTGAAGGCGGCTATAAAGCGCTGCGCCAGACAGCAATTCAGGCGACCTGGCAACTGGCGCAAAAACCGATACTTTTAATTGGCGGCTGTACGGGCAGCGGCAAAACGCAACTGGTGCGACAACAGCCCAACGGCGTGGATCTGGAAGGTCTCGCGCGTCATCGCGGCTCCTCTTTTGGCCGCACGCTGAACCCCCAGCTCAGCCAGGCCAGTTTTGAAAACAAACTTGCCGTTGAATTGCTGAAAATTAACGCGCGTCAGACGCTAAAAAGGTGGGTACTGGAAGATGAAGGGCGAACGATCGGCGCCAACCATCTGCCTGAGTGTTTACGCGAAAGAATGGCGCAGGCCCCCATTGCGGTAGTGGAAGATCCGTTTGCGCTTCGTCTGGAACGACTGCGTGAAGAGTATTTCATCCGTATGCATCACGACTTCACCCACGCCTACGGCGATGAAGCCGGTTGGCAGGCGTATAGTGAATATCTTCATCATGGACTGTTCGCTATTCGCCGCCGTCTGGGGTTGCAACGCTTTGCCGAACTGACGGACACGCTGGATAGGGCGCTGGCGGAGCAATTATCCAACGGCAGCACCGACGGCCATATGGCATGGCTGGTTCCGCTACTTAACGAATATTACGACCCGATGTATCGCTATCAACTGGAGAAAAAAGCCGCGAATATCGTTTTTCGCGGCCCATGGCAAGACGTTGCCAACTGGCTAAAAGCGCAATAGCTTACTTTTATTGCCGGCTGACGCTACATTGAGCCGGCTTAGTGTCTGTCGCGCTTGTCGGCACGTTTTGCCAGCCAGTCGCCCAGCATCTGAACGACCTGAACCAGCACAATCAGCGCCACTACGGTAACAACCATCACTTCGGTTTCGTAACGGTAGTAGCCATAGCGAATCGCCAGGTCGCCTACCCCGCCGCCGCCGACAATCCCGGCCATCGCCGAGTAGCCGATTAAGCTTACCAATGTAATCGTCAGGCCGCGCAGCAGCCCTGCGCTGGCTTCCGGCAACAGTACGGTACAGATAATACGCATCGGACTAGCGCCGAATGCCAGCGCCGCCTCAATAATCCCTTTATCGACTTCACGGAGCGCGCTATCTACCAGGCGTGCATAAAACGCGATTGCGGCCACCGACAGCGGGACGGAGGCTGCAATCGGGCCAATCGTATTACCCAGCAAAAGCTGCGTTAGCGGCAGTAACAGCACCAGTAAAATAACAAATGGCACCGAGCGGATAATATTCACCAGAACCGAGGCGACGAGATAAATAAAACGGTTCTGCCAGAACAGATGACGATCGGTGACAAAAATCAGAAAACCGAGCGGTAGACCGCCAAGAATCGCCAGCACCGTTGAAATACTCAACATCTGGAAAGTTTCATTGAACGCCAGCGTTAAATCCGGCAATAAATCATCCACGGATCACCTCCACCTGTGCGGTACGTTGACGGATATGCTCCACGGCGGCGGCCACCGCCGTTGGATTATGCGGCGCGGTTAATTGCACCACCAGAATGCCCAACGCGCGTTCGCCGATATATTCAATCTTGCCATGCAGGATATTGACCGCGACGCCAAACTTGATCGCCACCTCCGACAGTACCGGCTGCTCCGCCGAATCGCCGATAAACAAAATTTTCAGCAACTGCCCGGGCAGGTGTTCCCGTAAACGTTCCGGCAGGGTTAAATTAAGGGTATGAGACACCAGTTGCTGTGTGAAAGCGTGTTGCGGGTGGGCAAACACATCAAACACCTCGCCCGATTCCACAACCTTACCGCTCGACATCACCGCCACGCGATCGCAAATAGATTTGATCACGTTCATTTCATGGGTGATCAGCACAATAGTAATCCCGAGCTGTGCATTGATCTGTCTGAGCAGGGCCAGAATCGTGGCGGAAGTTTCCAGATCCAGAGCGGAAGTCGGTTCGTCACATAGCAACACATCCGGATGGTTAGCGATGGCGCGGGCTATCCCCACCCGCTGTTTTTGCCCGCCGCTGAGCTGTACCGGAAAACGGTTCGCTTTATCGGCAAGGCCCACCAGCGTTAAAATTTCCGCCACCCGCGGCGCGATTTTGCTGCGTTCCCAGCCAGCCGCTTTCAGGCTAAACGCAACGTTTTGCGCCACTGTCCGGGTATGCATTAAGTTAAAATGCTGGAAAATCATACCAATACGCTGCCGCGCCTGGCGTAACGCTTTTCCGTCCAGCGCCGAAATTTCCACGCCGTTGACGTTGACGCGCCCCTGGCTGGGACGCGTTAAGGCGTTCAGGGTACGCAGCAGAGTGCTTTTTCCTGCGCCGCTGGTACCGACAATGCCAAAAATCTCGCCCGCGGCGATATGCAGGCTCACATCATCCACCGCGCGCGTGGGGGTACCGCGACCGGCGGTAAAATCGACGCAGACTTTTTCTATTTCAATCATATTCACCTCAGAAATTGGGGATGGCTACCGCTGCGATCAGGGGGTCGCGGTCATCCATTCCGGTTTCTGGAAGGCGCTATAAATATTCTTTGGATCGTCGATGACCGCGCGATAAGCCGGCGATTTCACCGCCTCGACAATATCTTTGGCAAACGGCTTATCGGCATCTTCACTGCGTACCGCAATGATATTTTTCAGATTCTCATCCAGGTGTTCCTGCTTAATCGCGCTGGAGAGATCGAGTCCTGCCGCCACCGCAAAGTTCCCGTTAACCAGCGCGCCGGTCACGCCATCCAGCGTGCGCGGTAACTGTGCGGCTTCCAGCGGTTTGAAAACCAGTCCTTTTGGATTGCTGGCGATATCTCGTTCAGAGGCTTTGGTCGGATCGATATTGTCCTTAATCGTGATAAGCCCCAACGATTGCAGGAAGCGAAGGCCGCGCGCCAGGTTAGTCGGATCGTTGGAGAGGGTAATAATGTCCCCTTTTTTAAGCGCATCCAGACTGTTGATTTTACGTGAATAGAAGCCCATCCCGGCGGTCGGTACCACAATAAGTTTGCTGAGCTTCAGCCCTTTGTCAGCGGTGAATTTGTCAAAATAGAGGGTATGTTGAAAGAGGTTGGCGTCGATGCTGCCGTTAGCTAACGCCATATTGGGCTGGACATAGTCGCTAAACTCGCGCACCACAACCTTATACCCTTTTTCTTTTAATGTCGGCGCAATCGCCTGCTTCACCATGTCGCCATACGGCCCTGGCGCGACGCCAAATACGATCGTTTGCGGGGAACCATCGGCATGGGCAAACTGTAATCCGCAGGCCAGTAATAGCGTGCTGGCCGCAATGCGTAAACTCTGACGCAATCCCATAATTTCTCCATTTTAAATAGTGTGATGCTGTGCCGGATGCCGTTCATGCGGCATCGTCTGTTTTGGCCCAAACGAAAGGCTATTTCTTAACATGACACAGATCACAGCCTGCTGTCCTTGAAATTATTTCATGATGTTTCCTGGTGTGTCGTTAAATGTACGAGGCAGGCGCTCAGGCGTGTGTCAGGCGGGAATGGCGTAAAGGGAAATGCCGGATAAGAGGTCTTAACGCCAACATCCGGCAGAGGAAAACGCTTTAGAAATCGTAACGCAGACGCACCAGGTTCATATCGCCCAGATTGTCAGTGCTGGAGGTGAAAACATGTTCATAATCAACGCGGAAACCATAATCCAGTTGGAAGGTGATCCCCACGCCGTTATCGGTACGCAGATAGTCGCGGCCATTCACATATTCAATGCGGTCGCCCATAAAGTACGGTTGAATAGCTTTTACGGCATACTGACCAATCGGGAAAGCGTAACCGACAAAATATTCCAGACCCCACGCATCGCCGGCAAAGTAATCATTCACAGACACTTTTTTGGTCGTCATAAAGTTCTGATACCAACCGCCGCCTGCGGCGATAGTCCAGTTTTCCGGCGTCCAGCTTAATGCGGTACCGACAATATTTTGATCGTAAGTTTTATTGCCGTTGCCGCGCATCTCCGCACGGGTATAGTTCCATGCCGTCCCCCAGGTCAGATCGTCGGTGAGATGGTAATCCGCGCCTAAAGAACCGCCGCCTTTACGCTTGTAATTCAGGCCGTTATTGGCATTATAATCGTCGCTGAACAGATAAGATGCGTAGAGATCGACATTGCCAATGCTTTTCTTATACTTCAATGACTTACGCGTGCGATAAGAACCATCGTAGTCGCCGTTAATCCCGTTGCCCGGCGCCTGACCTATCATGTCGTAATCCCAGATATCGGTTTTTACGCCCACCACATCGTAATAAATGCTGTTCTGTTGACCGAAGGTCAGCGTTCCCCACGTCGCGCTCTTGAAGCCGGTATACAGCATACGGCGAGTGGTATCAGTCGCGCCCTTCGCATAATGGTTATCCCAGTCAAATACCGCAGGGATATTGACGCCCAGCTCGTAATAGCTAATCCAACTGATATCATCAAACAGATAGTAATCCGCGGCGAAGCGGAAACGCGTCCCGCCATCAAAACCATTACGTTTATAACCGTTCGCGCCGTCATTGCCGGTCATATTCTGGAACTGCGGACGAATACTCCCGCCAACGGTGAAATTGAGTCGGCTGAGTGGATTACCCGCCTGGGGATCTTGTTTTAAAACGGTGATTTCCGCCTGAGTAGCGAAAGGCATGAAAGCCACTGCCGCGCCGATCGATGCCGCCAACGCTGTTATTTTAATTGTCATTATATTTTCCTTGATAGATAGCCAATCCAAATCATTTAGCAGGCAAATAATAACTGTTATAAAACCTTACGTGTTGTGTATTTTTTAATGATTTGTGCTACTAAAAATCAAGGAGTTAGCAATTTGTGCGACTAAAAAAGTACGCGCCGTTTTAAAAACCGGCGCGAAATTATTCACATCATGAATCATCCGCTAAACTGTCGGAATAGCGCTTTGCCTTTCAGCAAACGAACGCCAAGCCAGCCGCCGCATACGGAAAGCAGCAGCGCGCCGCAAAACGGCAGTGCGCCCCATAAACGCCAGTCCGGCTCCCAGGGGAAATCAAAAACGTTGATTTGTAAGATCGCCAGCGCCGTTTCCGCGCCAATCGCGGCGACCAACCCGGCAACTAACCCCAGCATGGCGAATTCGCACCAGAGTGTGGTACGCAACAGTTTCTTTCCGGCTCCTAACGTGCGCCACACCACCAGCTCCTGATGGCGCTGACGCATCCCGACCTGTACCTGGGCCAGTAATAGCAACATGCCGCAGAGGGTGACTAGCACAACCATCACCTCCAGCGCCCGACTGACCTGCTCCAGCACCTGTCCCACCTGTTTCAGGATCGCCCCGATATCTAACAGGCTGACGGTAGGAAACTCGCGGTTAAGCTGCGTTAACATGCCGTTGCCATTCTCCCAGCGAAAACTGGTCAACCAGCTTTGCGGTTGCCCGTCCAGCGCCCCGGAAGGAAAAATGAAGAAAAAGTTGGGCCGCAGGCTTTCCCAGTCCACTTGACGCAGGCTGGTGACTTTAGCGCTAAATGCCTGGGTATCGCCCATAAAGGTTACGCTATCGCCGAGTTTAACGTTCAGCCGCTTCGCCAGCCCCTCTTCCATGGAGACTTCGCCCGTTTTTGGCGGCCAGTGACCGGCGACCAGCGGATTATGCGCCGGTCGCGTATCCTGCCAGGTCAAATTCAGTTCACGGTTGAGCGACTCATCCTGCTGACCTTCCGTCGGATTACCGTTTATCTTCGTTAACCGCGCCCGCACAATCGGATAAAACGTCTGCGGGATCACCTGATGTTCCGCCAAAAAGGCTTTCAGCGGCGCAACCTGTTCTGAAGCAATATTGATAAGGAAATAGTTCGGGCTTTCCGGCGGGAGCTGCTGTTGCCAGCGATCAAGGAGGTCGCCGCGCAGCACCAGCAAGAGCGCCAGCAGCATAAACGAAAGCGAAAACGCCGAAAGCTGACTCAACGTTGACCACGGCTGACGCAGAAGTCGGCTGACGGCCAGACGCAGCGGTAGTGATGTCAACGTCATGCCGCGCAGCACGTTAAGCAGCATCCAGCCCACCAGACCGCACAGCAGCGCCAGTATCACGGCGCCCGCCAGAACCGCCCACAACAGCATACTTCCGCCCATCAATCCGGCGAGCAGCGCCACCACGACGGCGCAGGCGACAGGCAAATAAATTTTTAACGGCCAGACGCGAGCGACAACGTCGCGGCGCAGCACCCGTAGCGGCTGGGTCGCCAGCAACAATCGATAAGGCCGTAAACCGACCAGCAGAGAGATGACCGTCATCGCGCCCAGCGCCCACAGCCAGGGCCACAGGCTGGCGGGCGGCAAATCGGCGGGCAGTACCGGTTTTAGCAGCACCAGCAATATGTTTTCAAACAGTAACCCAATCGCGCCTCCCGTGACGGCGGAAAGCCCCAGCACCATCAACCACTGTCCGATGATAAGTTTACGCAACTGGGCCCGGCCCGCGCCCAACGTTTTTAAAATCGCCACCAGATCGTAGCGGCTACGGCAGTAATGGCTCATCGCCACCGCGACGGCAGCTACCGCCAGCAGTAGCGTTAATAACGCCGAAAGCAGCAAAAACTGCTGCGAACGTTCGAGCGATTTCCCCAATGCCCCGTCATCCTGCTCCAGTCCGTACCAGCGATGTTCCGGTTTAAGCTGCGGTAACAGCCAGCTTTCATAGCCAGCAAGCTGTTGCGGCGTTCCGCCGAATTTATACCGCCACATCACGCGGCTCCCCGGCTGTATCGCACCGGTTTTTGCCACATCGGCCATATTCATCATCAGACGCGGCGCCATCTGAAAAGGGTTAAATCCGGAATCCGGCTCCTGCACCACTTCACCGGCAATACGCAAGGTCACGTCGCCGACATCAATGGTATCGCCCGTTTTCAAATTAAGCAGCGCCATCAGACGCGGCGCCAGCAGTACGCTACCCGGCTGCGGTTTCACTCCGTCAGGACGGGTTTGCAATTCGCCGTACATCGGATAAACGCTATCTACCGCCTTCACGCTGGCCAGTTGCGGCGTATCGCCGGCAAACGTCATGGTCGCAAAGGTTAACTGCTCGCCCACGTTAAGACCGCGTTTACGCGCCTCTTCAAGCCAGGCTTTCGGTACCTCCCGCGAACTTTGCAGCGTCCGATCGCCTGCCATAAACTCGCGGCTTTGCTGACTTAACCCTTTTTCCATCCGGTCGCTGATACTGCCGAGCGCCAGTACGCAGGCCACCGCCAGACTCAACGCCAGCCAGACAATAATCAACGACGGCGAGCGCCATTCGCGCCAGAACCAGCGAGCTATCATGCCTCCTCCTGTAACTGACCGTTGACCAACCGCAGCCGCCGGTCGCAGCGCGCCGCCAGCGCCGGGTCGTGCGTCACCAGAATCAGCGTGGTGCCGTGCTCGCGGTTAAGCGAAAATAGCAGGTCGGCGATTTTATCTCCGGTCTGACGGTCAAGGTTGCCCGTCGGCTCATCGGCAAACAGCACATCAGGACGCCCGTTAAACGCGCGCGCCAGCGCTACGCGCTGCTGTTCGCCGCCGGAAAGCTGTGCCGGAAGGTGGTCAAGCCGTTTTCCCAGTCCCAGTTGTTCGAGCAGCGCTTTCGCCCCCGCCTTACTCTGACCGCTGTTTTCACCGCGTAGCAGGGCCGGTAGCTCAACGTTTTCCAGCGCGTTAAGCGTAGGAATAAGCATGAAGGATTGAAAAACAAAACCGACATGCTGAGCGCGAAGCTGCGCCCGCGCCTCTTCGTCCATCTGGTGAAGCGGTTTCCCCACCAGACTAACCTCTCCGCTACTGCCGTCATCCAGTCCGGCGAGAATCGCCAGCAGCGTAGATTTTCCCGATCCTGATTCGCCAATCAGCGCAATGGTTTCGCCGCGTTTGACAACCAGTTCAACTCCGGTAAGGATGGAAAGCTCATGCTCACCCTGACCGACGGACTTCCTGAGACGATGAACTTCAACACTGTTTTCCGCTGGCATTTGCCCTTCCTGTTTTTGATCCTGTTAACTTTCCGTGCCGCCGCCGCAGACACCTTATTAATTCTGGGCGATAGCCTCAGCGCCGGTTACCGTATGGCCGCCAGCGCGGCATGGCCGTCGCTCCTTAATGATAAATGGCAAAACAAAACGTCGGTCGTTAATGCCAGTATAAGCGGAGATACCTCGCAGCAGGGACTGGCGCGTTTGCCGGCGCTGTTGCAACAGCATCACCCGCGCTGGGTAGTGGTGGAACTTGGCGGCAACGATGGCCTACGCGGTTTTGCGCCTGCGCAAACCGAACAGACGCTACGTAAAATCATTCAGACGGTGAAAGCCGCCGATGCCCGACCGTTACTGATGCAAATTCATCTGCCCGCTAACTACGGTCGCCGTTATAATGAATCCTTTAGCGCCATTTATCCTAAGCTCGCCAAAGAGTTCGATATTCCTCTGTTACCGTTTTTTATGGAAGAGGTATATCTGAAACCGCAGTGGATGCAGGATGACGGCATTCATCCCAACCGCGACGCCCAGCCGTTTATTGCCGACTGGATGGCGAAGCAGTTGACCCCTTTTCTCTCCTGAATAATTCGAGTTGCATGAAGGCGGCACGTAAGAGAATTTCCAGGAGCATAGATACCTATGTGACTGGAGTAAACGAACGCACAGGCAACTTGAAGTATGACGGATATAGTTAACCACGACTCTTAAATCAACGGAGATCCTGACAGGTAAAGTTATGCAAAAATCGGTCTTAATAACAGGATGTTCCAGCGGAATCGGTCTGGACAGCGCGCTTGAGCTTAAACGCCAGGGCTTTCAAATCCTGGCGGGCTGCCGCAAACCTGATGATGTCGCCCGGATGAACAGTATGGGATTTACCGGCGTGTTGATCGATCTCGACTCCCCTGAAAGCGTGGATCGTGCCGCCGATGAAGTGATCGCCCTGACCGATAATCGTCTGTATGGGATCTTTAACAATGCCGGCTACGGCGTGTATGGCCCCCTTTCTACCATCAGCCGTGAGCAGATGGAGCAACAGTTTTCCAGTAATTTTTTCGGCGCGCATCAGCTTACCATGCGCTTACTTCCCGCCATGTTGCCGCATGGCGAAGGACGCATTGTGATGACCTCATCGGTGATGGGGCTGATTTCCACCCCAGGGCGCGGCGCTTACGCCGCCAGCAAATATGCGCTCGAAGCCTGGTCTGACGCGCTACGTATGGAGCTACGGCACACAGGCATTAAAGTGAGCCTGATAGAACCGGGGCCGATTCGTACCCGTTTTACGGATAACGTTAACCAGACGCAGCGTGATAAACCGGTAGAAAATCCCGGCATCGCCGCACGTTTCACCCGCGATCCTGACGCGGTAGTAGCGAAAGTGCGTCATGCTTTTGCAAGCGATAAACCCAGGCTGCGCTATCCCGTTACACTGGTCACCTGGGCGGTGATGGCGCTGAAACGCCTATTGCCGGGCCGGATGCTGGATAAAATTTTACAAAGCTGAGTTGAAGCGCGCCAGTCAGCCCCCATGTAAACGTGACACAGACAAAAGAGAGCGACGCCATGTCCGTACAGAACATTGTCAATATTAATGAATCCAACCTGCAGCAGACCTTAGAGCAGTCCATGACCACGCCGGTACTGTTCTATTTCTGGTCTGAACGCAGCCAACACTGTCTGCAATTAACGCCAGTGCTGGAAAGTCTGGCTGCCCAGTACCACGGTCAGTTTATTCTGGCAAAGCTGGACTGCGACGCCGAACAGATGATCGCCGCTCAGTTTGGTCTGCGCGCCATCCCGACTGTCTATCTGTTCCAGAATGGCCAACCGGTCGATGGTTTCCAGGGGCCGCAGCCGGAAGAGGCGATCCGCGCTCTGCTGGATAAAGTACTGCCGCGTGAAGAAGAGCTAAAAGCGCAACAAGCGATGCAGTTAATGCAGGAGGGCAACTACATTGACGCGCTGCCGTTGCTCAAAGACGCCTGGCAGCTCTCTTCGCAGAACGGTGAGATTGGCCTGTTACTGGCGGAAGCGCAAATTGCGCTGAACCGCTCTGAAGAGGCCGAAGCGGTGTTAAAAACTATCCCGCTACAGGATCAGGATACCCGTTATCAGGGGCTGGTCGCGCAGATCGAACTGCTTAAACAGGCGGCGGATACGCCGGAAATTCAGCAACTTCAGCAGCAAGTCGCGGAGAATCCGCAGGATGCGGCTTTGGCAACGCAACTGGCGTTGCAGTTGCACCAGGTCGGACGTAATGAAGAAGCGCTGGAATTGCTGTTCAGCCATCTGAGAAAAGATCTTACCGCCGCCGAGGGACAGACGCGCAAAACCTTCCAGGAGATCCTTGCCGCACTCGGCACCGGCGACGCGCTGGCGTCGAAATACCGCCGCCAGTTGTACGCGCTACTGTATTAATCCTCTCTTGCCTGATGGCGCGCTTATCTGGCCTACCTGTCGTCCTCAGGCCGGATAAGGCGCTTGCGCCATCATCCGGCAACTATCATGATTTCTTGAGCGGCATTACTACCAACTGATGACGCGAATTATAGAACTTCCGGTAGGTTAAATAGCAGGCAATGATGGTAGACAGGCTGGCTGTCGACAACAGCATAAACGTTACCATAATTTGATATTTAATCGCTTTTACCGGATCGATCCCGGCAAAAATCAGCCCGGACATCATCCCCGGCAGGCTCACCAGCCCAACGGTCTTTGCCGAGTCGATCGTCGGGATAAGCGATGCGCGGATACTATCGCGGATAAGCCCGGCGGAGGCCATTTTCGGCGTTGCGCCCAAACTTAACTTTTCCTGGATTTGCTGCTGCTCGCTATGAAAACGTAGCCCCAGTTGGTTGTAGCACAGCCCTACCGCTACCATCGCATTACCGGCGACCATGCCAGCGATGGGAATCACCTGCATCGGCGCAAATTCAATCGAACCGGTAAGCACCAGTACCGTCAGCGTTAGTCCGGCGCCGACGGTGATGGCGATAAACGAGGAGAGAAATGCCTTATCGATATATTTACTGCGCTTTTGCGCGTTCCAGGCGGCGTTAAAACAGATGAACAGCACCATCAGCAGCGTCAGGGCGGCATGATTAACGCCAAAGATGTATTTCAGTACATAGCCGACAATAATGAGCTGTATCACCGCCCGGCATACGCTCCACAGAATATCTTTTTCCAGCGCCAGCTTTTCCTTGTGACTGATGAGCATCGCGACCACCACCAGCAGCATCGATAACGCCAGCGAGGTATTGGTAATATTATGCTCGTTCATAACGCGCCTCCTGCATCTCTCCGGCAGATGGCGTTAACGTTATCACCTTATCCGCGTGTTGAATTTCATCTTTATCATGCGTTACCCACAAGACAGCGACCTGCTTATCGCGAACATAGCGATGAATAATATCATTCACATTCCGTTTGTTATGTTCATCCAGCGCGCTGGTTATTTCGTCGAGTAACAGTATTTTCGGCAGAAACTGTAGATTACGAATTAGAGCAATACGCTGTTTTTCCCCGCCGGAAAGCGCGGCAATCGGTTTTTGCAGAATCGTCTCCGGCAGTTCAAAACGCGCCAGATCGTCTGCGAAGGCTGTCGGCTGCGGGCGCTGATGGCGAATTTGCCAGGGAAAAATCAGGTTATCGTAAACCGTATCGCCAAATAGCGCTGGCGTCTGAGCGCAATAAGAAACCTGCTGGCGATAGGCTTCCGGACTCAGAGTAGTAATATCCTGCCCCTCAAAAAGAATCACGCCGATATCAGGGCTTATTAACGAGGCCACCATTTTCAACAACGTACTTTTTCCGCAGCCAGAAGGACCGGTAATTAACTTAAATTCGCCGCGTTGCAGCGTAAAACTGATGTTATTCACTATTTTTGTCGTCGCAGTCCGGTAACCGACCTGCTTTAACTCAAGCAACATGCTACGTTCTGTCATTTATTGCGCATCCGTTGTTCATATTTTTATAGCGATAGTGTATCCCTGTAATTAATAAGGGGGGAACATGCTTTACTGAATCAGGTATAATTCGCTTAATTCGTCAGCAAAATCGGTTTATGGACAACGCAACAGGAGGTTTAGCTATGCTCATTCTTATCCCTATTCTCATTTTCGTCGCGCTGGTGATCGTCGGCGCGGGCGTCAAAATCGTTCCGCAGGGATACCAGTGGACGGTGGAGCGCTTTGGACGTTACACCAAAACCCTGCAGCCGGGATTAAGCCTTGTTGTACCGTTTATGGACAGAATTGGCCGCAAGATCAATATGATGGAGCAGGTGCTGGATATTCCGTCGCAGGAGGTGATCTCAAAAGATAACGCCAACGTCACTATCGATGCGGTCTGTTTTATTCAGGTTATCGATGCGCCGCGCGCCGCCTATGAAGTCAGTAACCTGGAACTGGCGATCATTAACCTGACCATGACCAATATCCGTACGGTGCTCGGTTCGATGGAGCTGGATGAAATGCTCTCCCAGCGCGACAGCATCAACACGCGGCTGCTGCATATTGTCGATGAAGCCACCAATCCGTGGGGAATTAAAGTTACCCGTATCGAAATTCGCGATGTCCGCCCGCCCGCGGAATTGATCTCCTCTATGAACGCCCAGATGAAAGCGGAACGTACCAAACGCGCCTATATCCTTGAGGCCGAAGGGGTACGTCAGGCGGAAATCCTCAAAGCCGAGGGGGAAAAACAGTCGCAGATTCTGAAAGCCGAAGGCGAACGTCAGTCCGCTTTCCTGCAGGCGGAAGCGCGCGAACGTTCCGCCGAAGCGGAAGCCCGCGCTACGCAGATGGTATCTGAAGCCATCGCCGCCGGGGATATTCAGGCGATAAACTACTTCGTGGCGCAGAAATACACCGAAGCGTTACAGCAAATCGGCTCGGCGAATAACAGCAAAGTGGTCATGATGCCGTTGGATGCCAGCAGTCTGATGGGCGCTATCGCCGGGATCAGCGAGCTGGTTAAGGACAGCGCCAGCGAACGGAAAAAAGCATGATAGCGATGATTCTGGTACATCCGCATATCTTCTGGCTTAGCCTCGGCGGCCTGTTGTTGGCTGCGGAAATGCTCGGCGGTAACGGCTATTTGCTGTGGAGCGGCGTGGCGGCAGTGATTACCGGCTTAACCGTCTGGCTCTTACCGCTCGGCTGGGAATGGCAGGGCGTGCTGTTTGCGGCCTTAACGTTGCTGGCGGCCTGGCTTTGGTGGCGCTGGCTGGCGCGTCGCGTGCGGGAGCAGAAGCCGACCGACAGCCGCCTTAACCAACGCGGACAACAACTGGTAGGCCGCCGGTTTATGCTTGATGCCGCGTTAGTTAACGGACGGGGTCATATGCGTGTCGGCGACAGCTCGTGGCCGGTATGCGCTGACGAAGACCTGCGCGCAGGTACGCATGTCGAAGTGATCGCCGTGGAAGGCATCACCCTACGCATTCGCGCCGTTTAATCAACGTGGCTTTTGCGCCTTGTGATGACAGCAGCCGGAAAGATTATCAATAATCGGGCAGTCGGCGCTGTCATCGCCGGGACAACTCTCCGCCAGCGCCAGCAGTTGATCGCGCATTGATTGCAGCTCGCTGATATGGCGCTCGATCTCCGCGACCTTTTCCAGCGTCCGCTTTTTCACATCTGCGCTATGGCGTCGCGGATCGTTAAACAGATTGACCAGTTCGCCACACTCTTCCAGATTAAACCCCACCTGCCTCGCCTGTCGCAGCAACGTCAGCTCGTTTAAATGCTTCTGCGTGTAGGTGCGATAACCATTTTCGCTACGTAATGGCGGCGTCACCAGCCCTTTCTCTTCATAAAACCGAATGGCTTTGCTGGTTAAACCGGTTTTTTTCGCCACATCGCTAATATTCATATTTCCCCCTTGACCTTAACCTTGCTGGAAGGTTTAACCTTTATCACAGTGAGTCACTACGATTACTAAGGTCAATGAATTGATGACCAATCATAAAGGAGTTTTTACTATGTCTCAAACTATCGACCTGACCCTGGACGGTTTGTCCTGCGGTCATTGCGTTAAACGCGTGAAAGAAAGTCTTGAACAACGTCCGGATGTTGAGCTGGCGGACGTCACCGTAACCGAAGCGCACGTTACCGGTACCGCCAGTGCGGACGCGTTAATTGAAACCATCAAACAAGCCGGGTATGGCGCGACGTTAAGCCACCCAAAGGCTAAACCGCTGACAGAGTCATCAATCCCGTCGGAAGCACTGGCAGCGGTTCCTCATGAGCTTCCGGTAGCGACGGCCGATGAAGAAAGCCAACAGTTGCTGTTAAGCGGCATGAGCTGCGCCAGCTGTGTCACCCGCGTACAACATGCGCTACAAAGCGTACCGGGCGTCACGCAGGCACGGGTAAACCTGGCGGAACGCACTGCGCTGGTGATGGGCAGCGCGTCCGCCGCTGATTTAGTGCAGGCGGTGGAAAAAGCCGGCTACGGCGCAGAAGCGATTGAAGATGACATCAAACGCCGCGAGCGCCAGCAGGAAACCGCCATCGCCACCATGAAACGTTTTCGCTGGCAGGCCATCGTCGCCCTGGCGGTCGGTATACCGGTCATGGTCTGGGGGATGATCGGCGATAACATGATGGTGACCGGCGACAACCGCAGCCTGTGGCTGGCTATTGGCCTGATCACGCTTGCGGTGATGGTCTTTGCGGGTGGTCACTTTTACCGTAACGCGTGGAAAAGCCTGCTGAACGGCACGGCGACGATGGATACGCTGGTGGCGCTCGGCACCGGGGTCGCCTGGCTCTACTCCATGAGCGTCAACCTGTGGCCGCAGTGGTTCCCGATGGAAGCGCGGCACCTCTATTACGAAGCCAGCGCGATGATTATCGGTCTGATTAATCTCGGACACATGCTGGAAGCGCGCGCCCGTCAGCGTTCCTCAAAAGCGCTGGAAAAATTACTCGATCTCACCCCGCCCACCGCACGCGTCGTGACAGAAGACGGCGAAAAAAGCGTCCCGCTGGCGGACGTTCAGCCTGGGATGCTGCTGCGGCTCACTACCGGCGATCGCGTGCCGGTGGATGGCGAAATTACCCAGGGCGAAGCGTGGCTTGATGAAGCCATGCTGACCGGCGAACCCATTCCGCAGCAAAAAGGCGAAGGCGACAGCGTTCATGCCGGCACCGTCGTCCAGGACGGCAGCGTCCTGTTCCGCGCCAGCGCGGTGGGCAGTCATACCACGCTGTCACGCATTATTCGCATGGTACGCCAGGCGCAGAGCAGTAAACCGGAAATTGGCCAACTGGCCGATAAAATCTCCGCGGTATTCGTTCCCGTCGTCGTGGCCATTGCGCTGTTCAGCGCCGCTATCTGGTATTTCTTCGGACCGGCGCCGCAAATTGTTTATACGCTGGTCATCGCCACCACCGTACTGATTATCGCCTGCCCTTGCGCATTAGGCCTGGCGACGCCAATGTCGATTATTTCCGGCGTAGGCCGCGCTGCCGAATTCGGCGTGCTGGTACGCGACGCCGATGCCCTGCAACGCGCCAGTACGTTGGATACCCTCGTTTTTGATAAAACCGGGACGCTGACGGAAGGCAAGCCGCAAGTGGTGGCGGTAAAAACCTTTAACGGCGTTGATGAAGCTCAGGCATTACGTCTGGCAGCCGCGCTCGAACAAGGCTCCAGCCACCCGCTGGCCCATGCGATTCTGGAAAAAGCCGGCGACGATAAACTGCCGCAGGTGAACGGTTTCAGAACGCTGCGCGGACTGGGCGTCAGCGGTGAAGCGGAAGGCCATCAACTGCTTCTGGGGAACCAGGCGTTGCTGAACGAACAGCACGTCGCCACGGATGATATGACGGCGGAAATCACCGCGCAGGCCTCGCAAGGCTCGACTCCGGTCCTGCTGGCGATTGACGGTAAAGCGGCGGCGTTACTGGCGGTACGCGATCCATTGCGCAGCGATAGTATTGCCGCGCTTGAACGCCTGCACAACGCCGGATACCGTCTGGTAATGCTCACCGGGGATAACCCAACGACGGCTAACGCGATTGCCAAAGAAGCGGGTATTGACGAAGTCATTGCGGGCGTTCTGCCGGATGGCAAAGCCGATGCGATTAAACGCCTGCAAAGCCAGGGTCGTCAGGTTGCGATGGTCGGCGATGGTATCAACGATGCGCCCGCGCTGGCGCAGGCGGACGTCGGTATCGCGATGGGCGGCGGCAGCGATGTGGCGATTGAAACCGCGGCGATTACGCTGATGCGCCATAGTCTGATGGGCGTGGCGGATGCGCTGGCCATTTCGCGCGCGACGTTGCGCAATATGAAGCAAAACCTGCTTGGCGCATTTATCTACAACAGCATTGGTATCCCGGTGGCCGCCGGTATTCTGTGGCCGTTTACCGGTACCTTGTTAAACCCGGTAGTAGCGGGCGCGGCAATGGCGCTGTCTTCCATTACCGTCGTGAGCAATGCCAACCGGCTATTGCGCTTTAAACCGAAAGCGTAAAAAGTCCTATCAGGCAGCATTAGCTGCCTGATATATTATTAAGCCATCAGTAATTTACCGTATCAATATATAAAAATTTAACCGCACATCCTGTAGAAAAATAAAAAACAACATTTTATAATGTTTTTTTGAATCATAAGGATGTGTTATTTATGTTTAGAAAAGCAGTTACGCTTCTTTTCCTGCTTTCTCCCGCCGTCAGTTATGCAGGGTTATTTGATTCCACTCCAGAGTTAAAATGTGGCAACGATAATGCAGTCACGGCGGCAAAAGAATGGATTTACAATGAAGCATTAGGTCGTTTACAGCAAGACTATATTAAAGAGCCCTCCACGCTTTTCTTCGATATCCCCCAGACTCAATACGAGCAACAACTCCGGGCTATTCCTGTTCAATTCAGTGATGTAATAACGCAGAACCCTCAAGCAGAAAATGCCAACCTACGAACTTGCTCGGCTACCGTCGCCATGGGTATTCCTCAGCCATTATTTAAATTAATGAAAGACTTACCAAATACTCTATTCTATATTTCACAAGGGGATGGACAGGTAATAAACAATACGGTGACCTGGAAACAGATTAACTACAATATTCAGCTAGCAGACAACAACAAAGATATTGTTGTCACCTCTGTGCAAAAAACCGATAAATTGGCGCGATCTATTTATGTAATGGCAAGAATGACGGTATCTGGTGATAGCATTATAAAGAAAAAAATAACTCACTGATTGAAATCGCAGCAAAGAAATTTGAGAGTAGAGATCGCGAGCTTAATCAGGTCTGGAAATCGCTACCCGCCTCTGCCCGAACGGCATTAAAACAAGAGCAGCGAGTCTGGGTGACCAAAAAAGAGCAGCAGTGCGGCAAACTTAGCGATGCCAAATCCGAGGCCATACCCGCTGAAAAGCGCATCAGTATTTATAAATGCCAGCTTGAAATGACCATCGCCAGAACGGCCTATCTCGACGGCAGCGAATAACCCGACCGATCGTTGACGTCCCGTCAGGGCGCATTGCGCCCTTTTCTCCAACGCGCTAGCATGAGCTTTTTCAAAGGGAGCGCGTATGGAGCTATTAAATCAACTTAAACGTTTATGGCGCGCGCTGCGTGGTACCCCAAATAGTTGGCCTGCTATCGATCTCTCCCTGCCCGGCGGTCGTCATCTGCATCTGGTTGGCAGTATTCATATGGGGACGCGCGATATGGCTCCTCTTCCAGCAAAGCTGGTGAAAAAGCTACGCCAGGCCGACGCGCTGGTCGTTGAAGCGGATATTTCTGGTAACGAAACGCCATTCAGCAATCTCCCCAAATGCCCGCCGTTGGTCGAACGTCTAAGCGCCGGGCAGCTAAGCGCACTGGAAAAACGGGTCAGTGAGTTGGGTATGCCGCTGATCCATTTTGATAATCAACCTTTATGGCAGATAGCTATGGTGCTACAGGCCACGCAGGCGCAACGGCTGGGATTGCGCCCGGACTATGGCATTGATTATCAGCTATTACAGGCTGCCCGCGAAATGTCGCTGCCGGTGCAAGAGCTGGAAGGGGCGAAACACCAGCTCGAACTACTCTGCGATCTGCCCGATGGCGGGATGGCGCTGCTCGACGACACGCTGACGCACTGGCACACCAACGCACGGCTTTTGCAGGTGATGATCGGCTGGTGGCTTGAGCAGCCGCCGACCAGCGTCGGCGCTTCGCTCCCCAGAACGTTTAGCCAGCCGCTGTATGATGTACTGATGGTGAAACGCAATGAAGCCTGGCGCGACGCGCTGCTGGCACTGCCGCCGGGACGCTACGTGGTAGCCGTAGGGGCGCTACATCTGTACGGCGAAGGCAACCTACCGCAAATATTGAAATAAAAAAATGGCCAATATCGCTATTGGCCCGTCAAAGAGGAATTTCATCGTTATTATTATCCCGACGCTTTCGCTTCGGATCTTCAGATTGTCGCTCAAAGTTGCCGCAACTGCCAAGACCTAATGCACAAGATTATACTATTTTTTAGTCCGCTTTCGGGCGTATGCTGATGGCAAATCACGTCTGTAGTAAGAAGGAACGTTATGACACCCGCAGTTAAGTTACTCGAAAAAAACAAGATTCCGTTTAACATTCACACCTACGATCACGATCCGAATGAAACTAACTTTGGCGATGAAGTGGTGCGTAAGCTCGGGCTAAACGCCGATCAGGTGTATAAAACGCTTTTGGTCGCCGTGAATGGCGATATGAAGCAACTGGCCGTCGCCGTGACGCCTGTAGCCGGACAGCTGGATTTGAAAAAAGTCGCCAAAGCTCTGGGCGCGAAAAAGGTCGATATGGCCGACCCGATGGTGGCGCAACGCACCACGGGATATCTGGTCGGCGGGATCAGTCCGCTGGGACAGAAGAAACGGCTGCCCACGCTGATTGACGCGCCAGCCCGCACGTTTGCCACTATTTATGTTTCCGGTGGTAAACGCGGGCTGGATATTGAACTGGCGGCTGACGATTTGGCCGCCATCCTGGGTGCTAAATTCGCTGATATCGCGCGTCGGGATTAAGCCTGCGTAAAATACATTGCCGGATAGCGGCGCAAACGCCTTATCCGGCCTACAGCAGACATAATCCGTAGGCCTTAAGGCTGCGCGCCATCAGGCAGTGATGGCTATCCGTACCGCTACAGCCAGCTCACCTCGCCATTTGGCGTAAACGCCGCCGCATCCAGCGGTGAATTCTGCTGAATAAACTCTTTCAGCACTTCCGCATCAATAAACCCGGTATTCACGTAGCCCGGTTTGTTATCGATGCGCGGATAACCATCGCCGCCCGTGGCGTTGAAACTCAGCGTCGCCATGCGGTAGGTTTTGGCCGGATCAACAGGCTCGCCTTTGATTTTCAGATCGGTGAGCTTGCCCTCTTTGGCGACAAAGCTCACATTGGCGAACTGTGGATAGGCGCCGGAGTCCGGTTTCATCTGTGCTACGGCGGTGAGATAATCAACTACCTCTTTGCCGCTCATATCGGCATACACCACAATGTTGCCGAACGGCTGTACCTTGAGCACGCTTTTATAGGTAATATCTCCCGCCTCAATCGAGTCGCGAATACCGCCGCCGCTCATCACGCCAAAATCGGCGCCGGTGCGCGCGATCTGCGCAGCCAGAATCACCCGTCCCATATTGGTCTGGACAAATCTGACCTTACTGCGATCGCCTTCAAGAAGGCCATTCACGCTACCAATTTTCACCTCCAGTTGCGCTTTACCTTTATTCTGGAACGGCGTTAATAACGAGAGCATTTGCGGATTTTCGGCGATTTCCGGCGTGTAAAGTACACGCTCGCTTTTCCCGTTATCCCAGGTCACTTTTTTCTTGAGATTTACCGGAATAAGCTGGTAGTTAACCATTTTCATCTCGCCGTTACGGAATTCGAAATCCGCGCGGCCCACATATTTACCCCACTCATGCGCCTGCACGATCCAGATGCCATTTTGCTTATCCGGCGCGCAGGGCGTTCCCGGTACGTAATTCACCTGTTTTTTATTTTCCGACGCCATGCATACCGGGTCTTGTGAATGACCGCCCACAATCATCTCCAGCGAACCGGCAGGCAGGCTACGCGCCATCTCAACGTCGCCCGGCGCGTTCGAACCGTGATCGCCGTTGTCATAATGTCCCATATGCGTGGTCGCGATAATCACGTCCGGTTTTTCATTCATATTAAGTTCCTGAATCACCACCTTTGCTTCTTCAGCAGGTTTACGAAACTCAATATCGGTGAAATATTCCGGGTTGCCTATTTTCGCCGTGTCATCGGTGGTTAAGCCGATTACCGCGATTTTTATATCCTGGCGTGTAAAAATAGCCCACGGCTTAAACAGACGCTCGCCGGTACTTTTTTGATAAATATTGGCGGAAAGAAAGGGAAACTTCGCCCACTTTTCCTGCTGGCGCAATACGGTGAGCGGATTATCAAATTCATGATTACCGACGGCCATAGCGTCGTAGCCAATCAGATTCATCCCGCGGAAATCGGGCTCCGCATCCTGGAGATCGGATTCCGGCACCCCGGTATTAATGTCGCCGCCGGATAACAACAGGACGCTTCCCCCCTCTTGCGCCACCTCTTTACGGATACTGTCCACCAGCGTTTTTTGCGCCGCCAGACCATATTCGCCATATTCGCTGCGCCAGAAGTGACCGTGGTGATCGTTGGTATGCAGGATAGTAATTTTATAGGTTTTATCTTTTTCGTAAGCCTGTGCAGGCTGAGTCGTCAGCGCGAACGCCGCCAGTAACGCCAGCGCCACACCCCGTTTCAAAAATTTCATCTTTCTCTCCCTGACTCAATATCAACCGCAGAAATTACCTTTCCTTGCAATAATAGACAAATATGTTTTCAGAATTGAGACTTCCTTCAAACACATTTCACAGGTATGTTAGGCAAGTAATAATTACACATCCTACTATCTCCAACATCGCATAAAATTTAAGTGACTTTCTATGGCCATGAGTGAACCAACCCAGCCGTTAGCCGGCGCGCCCGCAGCGGCCGCTAAAGCACGTACTTCGTTTGGTATTTTGGGCGCGATCAGTCTTTCCCATCTGCTGAACGATATGATCCAGTCGCTAATCTTAGCCATTTATCCCCTGTTGCAGGCGGAGTTTTCGCTGACTTTCGTCCAGATAGGTTTGATCACCCTGACGTTCCAGCTCGCCTCATCGCTACTGCAACCGGTCGTCGGCTACTGGACGGATAAATATCCCATGCCGTGGTCGCTGCCTGTCGGCATGTGTTTTACCCTGAGCGGGCTGGTACTGCTGGCAATGGCGGGAAATTTTGGCGGCGTATTGCTCGCTGCGGCGCTGGTGGGTACCGGCTCGTCCGTTTTTCACCCGGAATCGTCCCGCGTGGCGCGCATGGCCTCCGGCGGACGTCATGGTCTGGCGCAGTCTATCTTCCAGGTCGGCGGTAACTTCGGCAGTTCATTGGGCCCGCTGCTGGCCGCCGTGATTATCGCGCCCTATGGCAAAGGGAATGTCGCCTGGTTTGTGCTGGCCGCGCTGCTGGCGATCGTGGTGCTGGCGCAGATCAGCCGCTGGTATGCAGCCCAGCACCGGATAGCGAAAGGCAAGCCAAAAGCGATAATCGCTAACCCGCTGCCGCGCAATAAAGTCGTGCTGGCGGTCAGCGTATTATTGCTACTCATTTTCTCGAAATATTTCTATATGGCGAGCATCAGTAGCTATTACACCTTTTATCTGATGCAAAAATTCGGATTATCAATACAAAACGCGCAGCTCCATCTGTTTGCCTTCCTGTTTGCGGTGGCTGCCGGGACGGTAATCGGCGGGCCTGTGGGCGATAAAATCGGCAGAAAATATGTGATTTGGGGCTCTATTCTCGGCGTCGCGCCGTTTACCCTTGTTTTACCCTACGCCACGCTGTACTGGACGGGGATTTTAACGGTGATTATCGGCTTTATTCTCGCGTCGGCGTTTTCCGCCATTCTGGTGTATGCTCAGGAGCTGCTGCCAGGACGCATCGGTATGGTTTCCGGCCTGTTTTTCGGGTTTGCCTTCGGGATGGGAGGCCTGGGCGCAGCGGTGCTGGGGCTGATTGCCGACCATACCAGTATCTATTTAGTTTATAAAATCTGTGCTTTCCTGCCGCTTCTGGGGATACTGACCATATTCTTACCTGATAATCGACATAAAGCATGATTTTATGGCGGTTAAAGGTACGCTTTAACCGCCTGTACATCCTGATGCCATCTTGCTTTGTCCATCCCATACTTATCACTTTTACGTTCCGTGCTCTTTTTGCCTTCAGATCGTATCTTTTTATAAAACACAACCATTTTTTATAAACATCCTGATTGAAATTGTCATAAACTATTACCCGGAGTTTTGGAGTCCAGCAACCAAAGGAGACGGAATGCATCACGCTACCCCGCTTATCACCACCATTGTCGGCGGCCTTGTGCTCGCTTTTATTCTCGGCATGATTGCCAACAAATTGCGTATTTCTCCACTGGTGGGATATCTGTTAGCGGGCGTTCTGGCGGGACCTTTTACCCCGGGTTTTGTTGCGGATACCAAACTGGCGCCGGAGCTGGCGGAGCTCGGCGTGATTCTATTGATGTTCGGCGTCGGGCTGCATTTTTCGCTGAAGGATTTGATGGCGGTAAAGTCTATCGCCATTCCCGGCGCTGTCGCTCAGATAGCGGTGGCGACATTGCTGGGTATGGCGCTTTCCGCCGTGCTGGGATGGTCATTAATGACCGGCATCGTTTTTGGGCTTTGTCTGTCTACCGCCAGTACCGTCGTCCTGCTGCGCGCGCTTGAGGAGCGACAACTCCTTGATAGCCAGCGCGGACAAATCGCCATCGGCTGGCTGATTGTCGAAGATCTGGTGATGGTGCTGACGCTGGTCTTGCTGCCCGCCGTTGCCGGCATGGTGGAAAAAGGCGATGTCGGCATAGCCTCGCTGACGGTCGATATGGGGATAACCATTGGTAAAGTGGTAGCGTTTATCGCCATCATGATGCTGGTCGGACGCCGCCTGGTGCCGTGGATTATGGCCCGCAGCGCCGCCACTGGCTCGCGCGAATTATTTACCCTTTCCGTACTGGCGCTGGCGTTAGGCATTGCGTTTGGCGCGGTAGAACTGTTTGACGTCTCTTTTGCGCTGGGCGCGTTCTTCGCTGGAATGGTGCTTAATGAGTCGGAGCTGAGTCACCGGGCGGCGCACGATACGTTGCCGCTGCGCGACGCCTTTGCCGTCCTGTTTTTTGTTTCCGTCGGCATGTTGTTCGATCCGTTAGTCTTGATCCAACAGCCGCTGGCGGTGTTGGCGACGCTTGCCATTATCGTCTTTGGTAAATCGATCGCTGCGTTTTTCCTGGTGCGTATGTTCGGCCACTCGCCGCGAACCGCGCTGACCATTGCCGCCAGCCTGGCGCAAATCGGCGAGTTCGCCTTTATTCTCGCCGGACTCGGCATGGCGCTCAACCTGCTGCCGCAAGCGGGACAGAACCTGGTGCTGGCAGGCGCTATTTTGTCGATTATGCTTAATCCCGTACTGTTTACCCTGCTGGAGAAGTATCTGGCGAAAACCGAAACGCTGGAAGAGCAAACGCTGGAAGAGGCTATCGAAGAAGAGAAGCAAATTCCGGTGGATATCTGTAATCATGCCCTGCTGGTGGGTTTTGGCCGCGTAGGCAGTCTGCTGGGAGAAAAATTACTGGCGGCGGGGATTCCGCTGGTGGTTATCGAAACGTCCCGTACCCGCGTGGATGAACTGCGCGAACGCGGGATTCGCGCCGTGCTGGGCAACGCCGCTAACGAAGAAATCATGAATCTGGCGCATCTGGACTGCGCCCGCTGGCTGTTATTGACCATCCCCAACGGTTACGAAGCCGGTGAGATTGTCGCCTCAGCGCGGGAAAAAAGTCCTGATATCGAGATAATCGCCCGCGCGCACTATGATGATGAAGTGAAATATATTACCGAGCGGGGAGCCAATCAGGTAGTGATGGGCGAGCGAGAAATTGCCCGGGCGATGTTGGAACTGCTTGAAACGCCGCCCGCGGGTGAAGTCGTCGCCAGTTAAGGGTTTGCCGGACGGCCCGATGCGCGCAGCGCTATCGGGCAAGCCAGATTAGCGATCCCAGTACGACTCTTCCAGGCTGTCCTCACGCTCCGGCAGCCCGCGTGTCAGACGCGGAGAATGCTGGTTCAGTACCTGATAACTGACACGGTTAGCATATTTACACACCTGCGCCAGCGACGAATAGGTCAGCCAGGTGAATTTGTGCTTACTGGAGTTCGGTACGTTGCTACGATGGTAACTGTTCGCCGTAATATCGTGCAGCAGCGCCGCCAGCGCGCCATCGCCCGCGCCGTTGGTGTTCATGATTTTTTCCGGCCCGCCCATATACGGCGCAATATGCGAATAAACGCGCAGCGGATTAATACAATCTTTATGGCGCATTGCCCGGCTAAATTCATACTGGTTAAATTCAGCAATAGCCCCCGGCAGCAGCGGATGCTGGGTTTTACGTTTTGCTTCCTCTTCGGTGAAGCCTGCCATATATAACCCTATCGGTCCGGCGGTGCATAACACCAGGTCGACCCAGTCCAGCGCCTTATCCGCCGCCAGCAGCGGGTCGTTTTCGCCGGTCAGCGCTTCCGCTTCTTCTTCATTCATTGCCAGAATCGAGACATTCTCTTTGAGAAACGCCTGCCACCACTGCGGATTATCGGCGATCACAAATTTGGTGCCCAGCGTCATGACAACCGGCACGTTATGCTTTTTCGCGTATTCGATCGCTTTCATCGTCGCGTCAGGCATCGGTTCGCCAGGCTTACAGCGCACCAGATATGAAGTCAACACCAGCGCGGAAGCGCCAGCGATCACCGCTTCCGGAATACTTTCCGCCCGTAGCTGATTCATATGGCCGGGGCTGATAGCGAAGGTACGCTCGCCGGATTCGCCAATTAGCGTGAAACAGCGGCCAATCGGGCCATCTACCGCTTGCAGATAATTCAGGTCGGTACGGCTGGAAGTATTACACAGGTAACGATAAGCGTAGCTGCCAATCTCAATGTTGCTGCACATCACGCCCAGTAACACCGAACGGTCATCCGCCAGTACCGAGTAATTATGCATCGTATTGCCTATGGTGCCGCCAGCAAACTGATGGGTGATCAGATTTTCCCGCGTCAGTTCCTGATACAGCTTCTCCGCCACCTCGTCTTCTATCACCAGAGAATGCCCGGCGCTTAATCCATAGCGTGTAATAAAATCGTCATCCACTTTCGCCTCAATATCCACCAACGTCTGGTCGATACCGACGACCCAGGAGGCGTTGGTTTCCTGTTCTGGCTGAATTTGTTGCAACAACGGGTCACGCGCATTGACGGGAAAATAGTGTTTGGATTTACGTTTACCGGGAAATTTCATGATTGTGCTTACGGATGAATAACGGAGCGCTGCATGGTAGCACATTCCCCCCGCTGCGCGCGACGGACGATGGCGTTTCAATATCGGACGACGAGATCGCAGTTTCTCCGGCCGCGTTTTTTACAATGGTTCACTTTCACAAGGAGCGTTTTATGAAGCCGGAAAATAAAATTCCCGTACTCACCCGACTGTCAGACGAAATGACAGCCGTCGTAAACTTCCAGCAACCAGACCTTCCTCCCTGGCCTGCCGATGGCGATATTGAGACCCAGCGTCAGTATTATCTTCTTGAGCGCCGTTTCTGGAATGCCGACGCGCCGTCCATGACCACCCGCACCTGCGTCGTCCCTACGCCTTATGGCGATGTAACAACCCGGCTCTACTCGCCGCAGCCGACCAGCCAGGCCACCTTATACTATCTGCACGGCGGCGGATTTATCCTCGGTAATCTGGATACGCATGACCGGATAATGCGTCTGCTGGCGCGTTATACCGGCTGCACCGTGATCGGTATTGATTATTCGCTGTCGCCGCAAGCGCGTTATCCGCAGGCCATCGAAGAAACCGTCGCGGTATGCAGCTACTTCTCTCAACATGCCGATGAATACTCGCTCAACGTGGAGAAAATCGGTTTCGCCGGGGATTCCGCAGGCGCCATGCTGGCGCTTGCCAGCGCGCTCTGGCTACGTGATAAGCACATTCGCTGCGGTAACGTTATCGCGATTCTGTTGTGGTATGGGCTGTATGGGTTGCAGGACTCGGTAAGCCGCCGTCTGTTCGGCGGCGCGTGGGACGGCCTGACGCGTGAAGATCTGGACATGTACGAAAAGGCCTATCTGCGTAACGAAGAAGATCGGGAATCGCCCTGGTATTGTCTGTTTAATAACGATCTCACGCGCGATGTGCCGCCCTGCTTTATTGCCAGCGCGGAGTTTGATCCGCTCATTGATGACAGCCGCTTGCTGCACCAGACATTACAGGCGCACCAGCAGCCCTGCGAATACAAAATGTATCCCGGCACGCTGCACGCCTTTCTGCACTATTCGCGAATGATGACAATCGCCGACGATGCCTTGCAGGACGGCGCGCGATTCTTTATGGCGAGGATGAAGACGCCGCGTTAACGGTACGGCGCCGTGAGTTTCAGCATCATATCAATATGTTCCGGCGTCGCGTTCAGCGCCGGAATGTACGCATACTTTTTACCGCCCGCTTCAAGGAAAATCTCGCGGTTCTGTTCCGCTATCTCTTCCAGCGTCTCCAGACAATCCGCGGCAAATCCCGGACACATGACCTGAATATGGCCAGTCCCCTTTTCACCCAACATTTTTAGCGTTTCATCGGTGTACGGCGTCAGCCACGGTTCACGGCCAAAGCGCGACTGGAACGTCATCATTACCTTTTCCGGCGGCAGTCCCAATGCGGAAACCAGTTCACGCGTGGTATCGCGACAGCGCTGCGGGTAGTCATCGCCTTCATCCGCATAACGTTGTGGAATGCCGTGATAAGAGAGCAGAAGCACATCCGGCTCGCCGTGTCTGGCGAACGACTCACGCGCGCTTTTCGCCAGTGCATCGATATAAGCGCCGTCATCCGCGTAATCGCGAATAAATGAGATACCGGGAATACGGCGTTTACGCGCCAGTATCCGCCCCAGTTCGTCCCAGACTGCGCCCACCGTTGAGCAAGAGTATTGCGGGTACAACGGCAGCACGACGATATGGTCGACGTCGCTTGCTAACAGTTCATCGACAGCGCTTTCCAGCGAGGGCGAGCCGTAGCTCATCCCCAGCGCGACGGGCGTGTCTGGCAACCGCGCGGCCAGCGCCTGTTGCTGTTCGCGGCTATATACCATGAGCGGCGAACCGCCATCCATCCAGATAGATTGATAGAGTTTCGCGACGCGCGGCGAACGCAGCGGTAAAATAACGCCACGCAGCAGCGGCCACCACAGCAGACGAGGAGTATCCACCACGCGTCTGTCGCTTAAAAATTGTTTCAGGTAGCGCTTTACCGCTTCGGGAGTTGGGGCATCTGGCGTGCCAAGGTTAGCCAGCAGGATACCGGTTTTCGTCTGACGCATTGCCGCCTCTTATCTATTCAAATTGTTGATAATTGTAGCGGAAAAGCGATAAAGAAGAACTAATTGCTGCGAGAGGTAAGACGAGAATTTGCCGAATGGCGCTAACGATACCAGCAGGCCGGATAAGGCGTTCAGGCCGCCATCCGGCACCGATTGCCTGATGGCGCTACGCTTATCAGGCTTGCGGGATAATGGCAGGCCTGATAAGCGGTTCACTACGCGAAAAAATTAACCGAGGATTTTTTCCAGCGCTGCGCGCACGTCGGCAACGGCCTGCGTACCGTCAACTTTAGCGTATTTGGTGTTGCCCGCTTCCGCTTCTTTCTGGTAGTAGCCAATCAGCGGCGCGGTCATCTGATGATATTCCACCAGACGTTTGCGAACGGTCTCTTC
Source organism: Salmonella sp. A29-2 (assembly GCF_020150755.1). NCBI lineage: Bacteria > Pseudomonadati > Pseudomonadota > Gammaproteobacteria > Enterobacterales > Enterobacteriaceae > Salmonella > Salmonella sp. A29-2. Next base: position 3,383,111 of record NZ_CP083731.1, read on the forward strand.
CTGATCGTCTTTACGGGTGGTCAGATCTTCGCCGGTGACGTCATCTTTGCCTTCCACTTTCGGCGGATTAAACTTAACGTGGTAAACGCGGCCAGAGGCGGCGTGTACGCGACGACCCACAATACGGTCAACGATCAGTTCGTCCGGTACGTCGAATTCCAGCACGTAATCCACCACAATACCCGCTTCTTTCATCGCGTCAGCCTGCGGGATCGTGCGCGGGAAACCGTCCAGCAGAAAACCGTTACGGCAGTCTTCCTGGGCGATACGCTCTTTAACCAGCGCAATCACCAGTTCATCGGTCACCAGTTTACCGGCGTCCATGATATCTTTCGCCTGTTTGCCCAACTCGGAGCCTGATTTCACTGCGGCGCGCAGCATATCGCCAGTGGAGATTTGCGGAATACCATATTTCTCCATGATGAACTGAGCCTGAGTTCCTTTACCCGCGCCCGGAGCGCCAAGCAGAATAATACGCATTACGAAAATCCCCTCAAAGGTTGTCGATATTTTTTAAAAAGCGCTAAACGATACCACCATCACGCATTTCGCTCAAGGAAGCCGCCTGATGCTGAAACGGTTAACGAAGAGAAATCCAGAAAAGAGAAGGTATTATAAAAAATGCCGGATGGCGCTGGCGCTTATCCGGCCTACAAACAGTACTCGCTCGTAGGCCGGATAAGATGCTTCGCGTCGCTATCCGGCAATCAGATGAGCGTTATCAGGACACCAGCAACTGGTTCATACGGCGGATAAACTGGTTCGGATCTTCCAGCGTACCGCGTTCAGCGAACAGCGCCTGATCCAGCAGCAGCTCGACCCACTCTTTAAACTGCGCTTCATCCTCGGTATCGGCAGTGCGTTTGACCAGCACATGATCCGGGTTGAGCTCAAAGATGTATTTCACTTCCGGCACGGACTGACCGGCCGCGGCGAACAGTTTCGCCATCTGGGTGCTCATTTCATCCGCATCGGTGGTGACAATCGCCGGCGTGTCGGTTAAACGGTGCGTCAGACGCACCTCTTTCACGCGATCGCCCAGCAGGGTTTTGACACGCTCCACGAACGGCTCAAGCGCCTTTTCCGCTTCTTTCGCGTTTTCGTCGACTTCATCCGCCAGTTTTTCGATGGACTCATCGGCTTTAGCGACCGACTGGAATGCTTTACCGTCAAACTCGGTCAGGTAGTTCATCATCCACTCGTCGATGCGATCGGAGAGCAGCAGCACTTCGATGCCTTTCTTACGCAGCAGTTCCAGGTGCGGGCTGTTTTTCGCCGCCGCATAGCTGTCTGCGGTGATGTAGTAGATTTTTTCTTGCCCTTCTTTCATCCGGGAGACGTAATCTTCCAGCGACACGGTCTGGGCGGAAGAGTCGGTATGGGTGGAGGCAAAGCGCAACAGTTTAGCGATCGCTTCCTGGTTGGCGTGATCTTCCGCCGGGCCTTCTTTCAGCACCAGACCGAACTGTTTCCAGAAGGTTTGGTATTTTTCCGCGTCGTCTTTCGCCAGTTTTTCCAGCATTTGCAGAACGCGTTTGGTTAGGGCGCTGCGCAGATTACGCGTTACCGTGCTGTCCTGCAGGATTTCACGGGAGACGTTCAACGGCAGGTCATTAGAATCAATCAGGCCGCGCACGAAACGCAGATAGTTCGGCATGAACTGCTCGGCATCGTCCATAATGAACACGCGCTGTACGTACAGCTTCAGACCATGTTTGTGATCGCGGTTCCACAGATCCCACGGCGCCTGCGACGGGATATACAGCAGGCTGGTGTACTCCTGCTTACCTTCCACGCGGTTGTGGCTCCAGGTCAGCGGATCGGTGAAATCATGCGCGATGTGCTTGTAAAACTCGTTGTACTCGTCGTCTTTAATTTCCGACTTGTTGCGGGTCCACAACGCCTGAGCCTTGTTGATTTTCTCCCAGGAGATCACGGTTTCGCCGTCTTTTTCTTCCCGTTTTTCAATCTCTACCGGCAATGCGATGTGATCGGAATATTTACTGATAATCGAGCGTACGCGCCAGTCATCGAGGAATTCATCTTCGCCTTCACGCAGGTGTAAGGTGATTTCCGTACCACGGTCATTTTTGGTGATATCGGCAACGGTGTATTCGCCTTCGCCTGCCGATTCCCAGAACACGCCATTTTCCGGCTTGTCGCCTGCTGCACGGGTACGTACGGTCACTTTATCGGCCACAATAAACGCGGAGTAGAAGCCTACGCCAAACTGACCAATGAGCTGGCTATCTTTCGCCTGATCGGACCCCATTGATTCGAGGAAAGATTTGGTGCCGGACTTGGCAATGGTGCCTAAGTGGTCAATCACCTCATCACGATTCATCCCCACGCCGTTATCGGCAATGGTCAACGTACGCTTATCTTTATCGAAAGAGACGCGCACACGCAGCTCGCCATCTCCTTCATACAGGTCCGGGTTTGACAGAGCGCGGAAACGCAACTTGTCCGCCGCATCTGAGGCGTTAGAGATGAGTTCACGCAGGAAGATTTCTTTATTGGAATAAAGAGAATGGATCATCAGGTGCAGAAGTTGTTTAACTTCTGACTGAAAACCACGCGTTTCTTGTCCTTTCATGTGGATAGACCTCAACAATGCCATTTTTAATGGTAAAAATACGTTGAGGGTGAGATGGGGACAAGCGGGTGTGATTTCAAGCGGAGGCCGCGAATGCCGCCTCCGTTTGTTCAGAAAATAATCTTATGGCGTCCCGCCAGCGAGTGGGACAGCGTCGTACCGTCGACCATCTCCAGTTCGCCGCCAACCGGCACGCCGTGGGCGATACGACTGGCTTCGACGCCGGCCTCCGCGCACAGCTCGGCAATATAGTTCGCGGTAGCCTCTCCTTCAACCGTCGGGTTGGTCGCGAGGATCAGCTCACTGATTTTTTCTGACGCCAGCCGCTGTTCCAGACGATCGAGACCGATATCATCCGGCCCGATGCCGTCCAGCGGCGACAGGTGGCCCATCAGCACGAAATACCGCCCGGAAAATTGCCCGGTCTGCTCAATGGCGTAGATATCCGCAGGACTCTCCACCACGCAAATCTGGCCGTTTTCCTGACGCCGCGGGTTCGAACAGATATTACAAACATCCTGCTCGGTAAAGGTGCGGCAGTCGGCGCAGTGGCCGATTTCCGACATCGCCCGGGTCAGCGCCTGCGCCAGGCGCATTCCGCCGCTGCGATCGCGCTGCAACAGGGTAAACGCCATCCGCTGCGCCGACTTAGGGCCGACGCCCGGAAGGCAGCGCAACGCTTCCATAAGCTGAGTTAACAGCGGACTGGTTTGCATCAGAATGGCATCTTAAAGCCTGGCGGCAGTTGCATACCGGAAGAGACGGAAGCCATCTTCTCTTTTTGCGTCTCTTCAATGCGGCGCGCCGCATCGTTGAAGGCCGCAGCGACCAGATCTTCCAGCATCTCTTTGTCATCTTCCAGCAGGCTTGGGTCAATTTCCACGCGGCGGCAGTTATGCGCGCCGTTGATGGTAACCTTCACCAGACCCGCGCCGGATTCGCCGGTCACTTCCAGCTGCGCAATCTCTTCCTGCATTTTCTGCATTTTTTCCTGCATCTGCTGGGCCTGTTTCATCAGATTGCCCAGACCGCCTTTTCCAAACATAAGCTCTCTCTCTTGATGGTTCACAATCGCAAGCCGGGCTTACGATCAAATGGGGCGGATACTCTCTTCATCCAGCTCGGCGTCGAAGAATCGACGCAGCGTCTGAATGTTATTATCCGCAATAATTGACTCACGCGCTTGCGCGAGTTTCTCTTCATAAATGGCCTGACGCCATTCCAGCGGCGTACGCACCGCGGGATTATCATCTTCAACGATGGTCAGTTCAACCGTCGTTCCCGTCAGATCGCTGAGCGCTTGCGCCAGCTTTTGCTGCGCGCCACTGGAATTGAGGTGCCGCTGCGTCGAGCGCAGATGCAGACAAACCGCGTTGCCGTTCTGCTCCTTCCAGGCATTGAGCGCCACCTGCTCCACCAGCTTAGGCAAAGAAAGCTGGCTTACCTGCGCCGCCCACGGATCGCGCTCAATCGCCTCCGCCGCCAGTTTAGCCGCCAGCTCCGGCGTTTTTTCATGCTCCAGAGCTTTCTTAAGCGCTTTTGGCGTAGCCACCACTTCTTTGGTTTGCACTACCGGCGTGGTGGCCTTCCAGCGATAAGCCTCTTTCTTTACTGGCGCCGTTTCCAGCGCAGACGGCGCCGGGCGCGCCTGTACGCGCTCCGAAACCGAGGCCAGCCGCTCCAGCGCAGAGTTATTCACCGGCCGCGCGCGGGATGCGGCTGCCGGTTCACTCTTTTTTGTTTTGGTTACTCCCTGCGCGCGCTGTAGCTGATTGCGCGCCGCCAGCACCTGACTGGTAGATGCCGGCAGCGGCGCTGGCGATGTCTGCGGCGCTGGCGCCGACGGCTGCTGCACCTGCGGCGGCGTCATTACCGCCGTTGGGGCCACGGGCGCAAAAGACTGCCGCGGCGTTTCAAGCTCCGGCAAGGGCATACGCGGGTGAAACGCCAGCGCACGCAGTAACGTCATTTCAACGCCCATCCGCCGGTCCGGCGCCCAGGGCAATTCTTTGCGACCAATCAACAACGTCTGATAATAGAGCTGAAGATCGCCGGGAGGCACCGTCCGGGCAAGTTCGCGCATCCGTTGCTCGATAGCCGCCATATCGCTGCCTAACGCGGCAGGCGAAAGTTGCACCATCGCAATACGGTGCAGCAGGCTAAGCATTTCGACCAGCAGCGCTTCCCATTCAATACCGCGCGCCGCCGCCTCGTTGATAAGCGACATGACGCGTTCGCCGTTAGCGTCAACCACCGCCTCGACTAATGACAAAGCCTGGTCATCGTCCAGCGTACCGAGCATGGCGCTTACCGCCTGCGTCGAAACCTGCCCGTCGCCGCTGGCGATCGCCTGGTCAGTCAGACTTAATGCATCGCGCAGGCTGCCGTCAGCCGCACGTGATAACAACTGCAACGCGCGGGGTTCGTGAGCGATATGTTCCTCATTAAGAATATGCTCAAGCTGATGGCGAATCTGTTCAACATCCAGCGCTTTGAGATGAAACTGTAGGCAGCGCGACAAAATGGTCACCGGCAGCTTCTGCGGATCGGTGGTCGCCAGTAAAAATTTCACATGCGCTGGCGGCTCTTCAAGCGTTTTAAGTAACGCATTAAAGCTGTGCCGCGACAGCATGTGGACTTCATCGATCAGATAGACTTTAAAGCGACCGCGCGCAGGCGCGTACTGGACGTTATCCAGCAGGTCGCGGGTGTCTTCGACTTTGGTACGCGATGCGGCGTCAATCTCAATGAGATCGACAAAACGCCCCTGCTCAATTTCCCGACAGTTATCGCAAACGCCGCACGGCGTCGCGGTAATACCGGTTTCGCAGTTCAGCCCCTTCGCCAGCAGTCGGGCGATAGAGGTTTTACCGACGCCGCGCGTGCCGGAAAAAAGATATGCGTGATGAATGCGCCCTAACGACAAGCCGTTCGCCAGTGCGGTCAGCACATGTTCCTGGCCGACGACGTCAGCAAAGGTTTGTGGGCGCCATTTTCTGGCTAAGACCTGATAACTCATTGGCAGGCTCTGAAACGCTGGAAGGTGGATTCATAGAAGGGTAATGCTAACACAACCTCGCCGATACAGCGAGGTTGTCTCTCTGGCTAAAATAGCAGTGCGGATAGCCTGAATCAATGCCCAGGAAACGGCACCAGGCTATAACAGGTAATCCCCTGCTTTTCCAGACGCTGCTCGCCGCCCAGATCGAACAAATTAATGATGAACGCCGCATCGGTGACTTTCCCGCCCAGACGACGGATCAGCTTCACGGTCGCCTCAATGGTGCCGCCAGTCGCCAGCAGATCGTCCACGACCAGCACGTTGTCGCCAGGTTTAATCGCGTCAACATGGATTTCCAGCTGATCGGTGCCGTACTCTAATTCATAGGTCTCGGCAATAGTTTCACGCGGTAATTTGCGCGGTTTACGTACCGGAACAAAACCAACGCCCAGCCCAAGCGCAACCGGCGCGCCAAACAGGAAGCCACGCGCTTCGGTGCCGACCACTTTGGTGATACCCGCATTTTTATAACGCTCAACCAACAGTTCAATACTGAGCGCGTAGGCTTTCGGGTCTTCCAGTAAGCTGGTGACATCACGGAAAAGAATGCCCGGTTTCGGGTAATCCTGAATGCTTTTGATGCTGTTTTTGAGAAACTCAAGCTGCTGTGCAGTCGCGGTCATGGATATATGCCTGCTAAGTACGGTGTTACTCACGGCGCAATACTTTTCGGTCAGGGGTAACGCTCGGTTACTCTTTGACCGCCTGCGCCTGTGCTCGAAAACGGTCGAATTTACTGGCTGTGAACGACAATTGCAACAGCGATTCGTGTGCTTCAGCGCTTTTGTTGCTTTTCATCAATCACCGGTATCCGCCACATAAAAATCAGCAGACAGGCCAAAATAACCAACAGCAGCACCCGCACCCACATCATATTCACCAGCCACAGCGATATACCAAAGGTCAGCAATATCAACGCGATCGCTCGCGGTTTCGCTCCCGGCGGCATGGCCCGATAGCGCTGCCAGTGGCGCAGATAACCGCCAAACCATGAGCGGTATAACAACCAGGCATGGAAACGAGGCGACGAGCGGGCGAAACACCAGGCCGCCAGTAAAATGAACGGCGTAGTCGGCAACAGGGGCAAAACCACGCCCAGTGTCCCTAATACTACCGCCAGCCAGCCAATGATGATTAAAATAGTACGTTGCATAATGCGAATCGTTATCAAACAGAAGGCTACTGTAGCACAGCCTGTCTTATTTTCATCGGGGTGTTGAATTGAAAACCGCTATGCTGTTACAGACGCTGGAAGAGAGGCTGGCGACGCTACGCCAACGCTGCGCGCCGCTGGCGCAACATGCGACGTTAAGCGCGCGCTTTGACCGACACCTTTTCCGTACCCGCAGTACTCTGTTGCAGGGATATCTGGAAGAGGCTGACGCCAATCTCGCCGCGTTGCGTCAGGCGGTAAAACATGAGCAACTGCCGCAAGTCGCCTGGCTGGCGGAACATCTGGCTTCGCAACTGGAGGCTATATCGCGTGAAACCGCCGCCTGGTCGCTGCGCCAGTGGGACGCCGCCGCGCCAGGGCTTGGCCGTTGGCAGCGCAGACGAATACAGCATCAGGAGTTTGAACGTCGACTACTGGCGATGACACAGGAGCGCAAAATTCGTCTGGCGCAGGCGACCGGCCTTGTCGAACAACAAACACTGCAAAAGGAAGTCGAGATCTATGAAGGACGGCTGGCGCGCTGCCGACATGCGCTGGAGAAAATAGAAAACGTACTGGCGCGTTTAACCCGTTAACCCTGGAGAAAGTATGTCGCTTGAAAATGCCCCTGATGAAGTCAAACTGGCCGTGGATTTAATTGTGCTGCTTGAAGAGAATCGCTTACCGGCACGAACGGTGCTACGCGCGCTGGAAATAGTTATGCGTGATTATGAAAACAAGTTAAAAAGTACGGAAGACGACTCGCAAACAGAGTAATTGCCCCCTGGTTTGTCCTCGTTGTCGCTGACAAAGTGGTCGCCACAGTCAGGCAACAAGGGACGGGTCATGGAACGTCTACCCACCACGCCGCACGATGCGGTATTTCGACAAATGCTGATGCAAAAAGAGGTCGCCCGCGACTTTCTGGCTCTCCACATGCCAGAAGACTTTCTTGCAATCTGCGATCTGGATTCACTGAAGCTGGAGTCAGGGAGTTTTGTTGAAGACAATTTACGCAGCCGCTATTCAGATATTCTCTACTCTCTGCATACCCAACACGGCCCCGGGTATGTTTACGCGCTCATTGAACATCAGAGCAAATCAGACCGGCTGATGGCTTTTCGCCTGATGCGGTACGCCATTGCCGCCATGCAGCGTCATCTGGATGCCGGTCATGATACCTTGCCGCTGGTGGTGCCAATCCTTTTTTATCACGGTCCGGAAAGCCCGTGGCCCTATAGCCTTAACTGGCATAATATGTTTGTGAAACCGGATATGGCGAAGGCCTTATACAGTCATGAATTTGCGCTGGTCGACCTGACGACAATGCCGGATAATCAGCTTTTGCAGCATCGGCGGATAGCGATGTTAGAGCTCCTGCAAAAACATATTCGTCAACGCGATTTAAGCGAACTGCTCGACCCCCTTATCACGCTTTTAACGCAGGATCATTTGACGGACACGCAGCTCAGTGTACTAATCAACTATATGTTGAAAGCAGGAAACGCCGCAGAACCCGGAGCGCTGATTCGTCAACTGGCGCAGGGCGCGCCGCAGTATAAGGAACAACTGATGACAATAGCGGAATGGCTGGAAGAAAAAGGCCGAACGGAAGGGTTGCAAAAAGGCCTTGAGCAAGGGTTAGCACAAGGCCGAGAGGCCGAAGCGCGCGCTATTGCCCGCAAAATGCTTGCCAACGGGCTGGAACCCGGGCTCATCGCCAGCGTCACCGGCATTACGCCGGAAGAGCTTTCTACGCTGTCGCATTAGCGGCGCCGCGCGCACTCATAAAGCGCGCGGCCCACCGCCTTTTAGCTTGCCGTAGGCGCCAGATCGCCGCCGTTGAGATCGCGCTTCACTTCAGTGACTTCGTCACCCTTCGCGTTATGCAGATGCACCTCAAGCTGGTTAAAGGCGATATTGATATCATTTTCACGGCACAGTCGATCGATCGCGCGGTTCAGTTCATCCACCGTATGGCTACGATCGCGCAATTCACGCACATACAGACGCAGTTCATGATCCAGAGTGCTGGCGCCAAAGGTGGTGAAGAATACGGCAGGTTCCGGATCGTGCATCACCTTCGGATGCTCCATCGCCGCCTGTAGCAGGACTCTTTTCACTTTCTCCAGATCCGAGCCATAAGCCACGCCAAGCCGGATAACCAGACGTGTCGTGGTATCGGAGAGGGACCAGTTAATCAGCCGCTCCGTTACGAACGCTTTGTTCGGAATGATCACTTCCTTACGATCAAAATCGGTAATAGTGGTGGCGCGAATACGAATCTTACTGACCGTGCCGGAATAGGTGCCGATCGTTACCGTATCGCCAATGCGTACCGGACGTTCGAAGAGGATGATTAAACCCGAGACAAAGTTACCGAAGATCTCCTGTAGCCCAAAACCGAGACCCACCGACAACGCCGCCGCCAGCCACTGGAGTTTATCCCACGAGACGCCGAGCGATCCGAATACTGTCATCGCGCCAACAGCGATAATGACGTAGTTAAGGATCGTGGTGATCGCATACGAAGCCCCCTGGCGCATATTCAGGCGTGAAAGCACCAGCACTTCCAGCAGGCCGGGTAAGTTGCGGATGAGCGCCCAGGCCACCATCGCGGCAATAATGGCGAATAGCAAGCTGCCCATCGTCACGCTTTTCACCACCGCAGCGCCAGCTTCGGAGCCGTTGTAGTGCCACAGCGTGATGCTATCAAGATAGCTGAATACGGTGATCAAATCGGACCAAATCGCCCAGAACATAACGCCGAACAGGGCAAGCATTAGCAGCATCGTGATACGTAATGTTTGCTGGTTAATCTGCTCCAGCGCGATGGTGGGTTCTTCCTGTGGCTCCGCGCCTTCCGCTCCCTCTTTTACCAGGTTCTGACGACGAGCCAGCGCGCGTCGCCAGGCAATCCGGCGCGCCGCTACGCTTAACCCGCGCAGCACCGTTTGATAAAGCAGGTTCCAGATAATGACCAGATAGACGGTTTCAATCCAGCGCCCCGCCAGGCGCAGGGTGGTATAGAAATAGCCGGTCGCCGTTAATACCATTAACGCCACCGGAATAATGGAAAGAATCGTCACGGTCACCAGTCGAATGCCGTGAGATTCTTTATCGCGCCAGCTTTCCCGGCACAGTGGCCACACCAGCAATGTTATGACCAGCAGATTGAGGAAAATAACCGCCTGCCCCAGCACGTCATCCATCAGATTCAGCGGCGACAACTCCGCCACCACAGACCAAAAGTGCAGCGGCAGCAATGCGAGGCTAATGCGTACAATCTGGCGACGCCAGTGGCTGGTCAACTGCGCCGGCATACCAAAATGGCGTATCGCCACGCCCTCTTTTTCCAGCACCTTCCAGCACAGCCCAAAGACCAGCCAGAACATCGCGAGCTTTTTACTAAAGGCCCAGAGCAGATCGCTGATATTTAGCTGCATGGTCAGCAGGATCAGTCCAAGCGCGAGGATAATCAGGCACACCGGCAGCGCGCGGATCAGATCGATCAGAATAGCTTTTGGCGTATTGAGTTGACTATCGTTACGCAACGATCCCACGGCGGCGGCCAGCTTCTGTTGATACGCTTTTAACCATTTCAGACGCCAGCGGATTAAACCGGCGATGAGCAAGAGCGGCAACCCGGCCAAAAAAGCAATAAATACCGCGGGCCAGGCTTTTTGCCAGTTCACCGTGATTTTCATGGCGCTGAATTGCTCTTTTAACGTTTGGGGGAACGCTTTAAGCCAGTCCCAGTCCATAGGGCGGTTACTGTTCACCCAAAAAATCTGCTGCGTCAGAATGGCTTTCAGATTTTTCGAGACGCTCATCAACTGCTGCTGGTTAACTTGCAGGTTAATCGCCATCATCAGCTGGTTACCCAACTGTTTATTTAGCTGATCCAATAGCTCACGGCGCATCTCCACCACCTGAAGCAACGCATCATGAACTTCATCATTCACCTCGCTGGTATGCCCCTCCTCCAGCTTGTCGACAAAGGCATCGCTTTGGAATAAGGCATCACGCTGCTGGTTGATTTCAAACTGCTCCAGACGCAAATCCGCAATGCGGTTGGTCATATCTTCGAGTTCGTCGGCGGAGGGCAGGGTTTGCTGCTGTTGATAAAGAATACGCGACAGCAACAGGCTGCCTTTTAAGACGGCAATCTGTTCTTTGATATTTCTTTCCGACTGCAGCGCGCGATCGAGCCAGTTTTTCACTTTAATGTTTTGCTGCATCAACATATTGCCGTTTTCGGTCGCGACAATCAGACGCTGGCTGAGTTGATGGTTAATATCCAGTTCCTGTTTTACCAGCGGGTTCGCCTGGATACGCGCCGTTTCGTCCGGCGAAATGGCCTCTTGGGCCGTTTTTTCCGTTAGCGTAAGTCGTTTACTGTTGACCGCCTCCTGTAAAAGTTGAAGCTGATGTTCAAGGCGATTACTGTTGGCCGTCACGTAATCCCGCTGTTTTTGCAGGGTGTCCTGCAAAACGGTATTCCCTTCAAGACTCTTACGTTGCTGGTCGATCTGCGCATTAAGCAGCGCCTGTTGTGCCTGTAATAACACCTGTTGGCTGGGGCGAAGCGCGGCTTCGCCGACGTTATTGCCGTCCAGACGGTTACGGATTTGCTGTATTTGCTGTGAGGCGGTATACATGGCGTTTTGCACGCGCTCAGGCTGGGTCTGTAGCGAAACAAGCTGGCTGTTATAAGCGGCAAGATCGTTTTGCGAATTTTGCAAATCATCCAGTACCTGCGCCACGCGCAGCTCAAGCTGACGTAGCGAAAGCGCACTCAGCGTTTTTCGCATTTCATCATCATTATCGACGTCGCTCAGCGCATTCAACGCAGCCGTCGCCTGACGCATTTTTTCAGGCGCCTGCGCCACCTTCTGCCGTAGCTGTACGGTCTCCTCTTTCATCCGCTCGATTTTATCCAGCGTAGCTAACGTATCAATAAGGTCCTGCTGGACGAGCTTATCCTGGGCGGAGAGATCTTTTTGCTTATTCAGCGTATCCAGCTGGTTTTGTACATCCGCTTTTGACGGCAGGTCGCCATTCGTTTGCCCCCGGGCAAATGCCAGAGACTGACAGGACAGCAGGATAATAAGGACGCTAATTGTAATAAAAACAAAATGCTGTGAACGTTTATAAAGCTGCAACATAGTCATGAGAATGAAGTGTCTGAACCGGCAAGCAGACCGGAAATAATTGAGTCGCAAGAATATCACGCCTGTAACAAACAGAATAGCGACACAGAAAATGTCCAGGAGTTTTCCTGGAATATTATCAGGGGGAGCCGTTGACCGTCGACGCGCGCAGCGTCGGACACAATTGATACATCTCCAGCAGGATCGTGACGTAGGCGCGAGCTTCTTTTTTTAAATCAAACGATTGCGGAGCAAATAACCAGTTTTCCATGAGCCCTGAAATAAAGCTGCGCATCAGTATCGCCGCACGACGAGTCAGCAGATTTTCAGGCAGCATTTTAGCATTAATACAATGTTTTAACGTTTGTTCAATCCGATCGTAACTTTCCAGACAAAGGCTACGTTGCGCCTGTTGAACCACAACCATTTCTCCGACAAACTCACATTTATGGAATATAATCTCCATCAATAAGCGGCGTCGTTCTTCTGTTACAGTAGCTTCAAGAATATGAACTAAAATTTCTCTTAATACAGATAGTGGATCGTCGGGGAATTTTGCCTGATACTCAATCTCAAGCTCACCAATATTGGATTCTGATAGCTCCCAGATCTCACTGAATAAATCCGACTTATTTTTGAAATGCCAATAGATTGCGCCGCGCGTCACGCCAGCAGCGTTCGCAATCTCCGCCAGCGAGGTTGCTGATACGCCTTGCTGCGAGAACAAACGCAGGGCCACATCCAGGATGTGTTGTCGTGTCTCCAGCGCTTGTTGTTTGGTTTTTCGTGCCATATGTCGGTGAATTTACAGGCGTTAGATTTACATACATTTATGGATGTATGTACCATAGCACGACGATAATATAAACGCAGCAATGGGTTTAAGGACCTTTGACCATTGACCAATTTGAAATCGGACACTCGAGGTTTACATATGAACAAAAACAGAGGGTTAACGCCTCTGGCGGTCGTTCTGATGCTCTCAGGCAGCTTAGCGCTAACAGGATGTGACGACAAACAGGACCAGCAAGGCGGCCAGCAGATGCCAGAAGTTGGAGTTGTCACACTAAAAACGGAACCACTGCAAATCACAACTGAACTTCCGGGTCGTACCGTTGCTTACCGTATCGCCGAAGTTCGCCCGCAGGTAAGCGGCATTATCCTGAAGCGTAATTTCGTTGAGGGAAGTGATATCGAAGCGGGAGTCTCTCTCTATCAGATTGATCCTGCGACCTACCAGGCGACTTACGACAGCGCTAAGGGCGATCTGGCAAAAGCGCAGGCCGCCGCGAATATCGCTGAACTGACGGTGAAGCGTTATCAAAAGCTGCTGGGTACGCAGTACATCAGTAAGCAGGAATACGATCAGGCGCTGGCTGACGCGCAACAAGCGACTGCCGCCGTTGTCGCAGCAAAAGCCGCCGTTGAAACCGCACGTATCAACCTGGCGTATACCAAAGTCACCTCACCGATTAGCGGTCGTATTGGTAAGTCGTCCGTAACGGAAGGCGCGCTGGTACAGAACGGTCAGGCGTCGGCGCTGGCGACAGTGCAGCAGCTGGACCCTATTTATGTCGATGTGACCCAGTCCAGCAATGATTTCCTGCGCCTGAAGCAGGAGCTGGCAAATGGTTCGCTGAAGCAGGAAAACGGCAAAGCGAAGGTCGATCTGGTGACCAGCGACGGTATCAAATTCCCGCAATCCGGTACGCTTGAATTCTCCGACGTTACCGTTGACCAAAGCACCGGGTCTATTACTTTGCGCGCCATCTTCCCTAACCCGGATCACACCTTATTGCCAGGAATGTTCGTTCGCGCACGTCTGCAGGAAGGGACAAAACCGACGGCATTACTGGTTCCACAACAGGGCGTTACCCGTACTCCACGCGGCGATGCCACGGTGCTGGTGGTTGGCGCTGATAACAAAGTGGAAACCCGCCAAATCGTCGCAAGCCAGGCGATCGGCGATAAGTGGCTGGTGACTGACGGATTGAAAGCGGGCGACCGCGTAGTCGTCAGCGGGCTGCAAAAAGTACGTCCTGGCGCACAGGTTAAAGTGCAGGAAATTACCGCGGATAACAAACAGCAAGCCGCAAGCGGTGATCAACCTGCTCAGCCCAGGTCTTAACTTAAACAGGAGCCGTTAAGACATGCCTAATTTCTTTATCGATCGCCCTATATTTGCGTGGGTGATCGCCATCATCATCATGTTGGCAGGGGGGCTCGCGATCCTCAAATTGCCGGTAGCGCAATATCCGACGATTGCGCCACCAGCAGTGACGATCTCCGCAACCTACCCTGGCGCTGATGCGAAAACGGTACAGGATACCGTCACGCAGGTTATCGAACAGAATATGAACGGTATCGATAACCTGATGTATATGTCCTCCAACAGTGACTCCACGGGGACCGTGCAGATCACGCTGACCTTTGAATCCGGCACCGATGCGGATATCGCGCAGGTTCAGGTTCAGAACAAGTTGCAATTGGCAATGCCGTTACTTCCCCAGGAAGTACAGCAACAGGGCGTGAGCGTTGAGAAGTCCTCAAGTAGCTTCCTGATGGTAGTGGGCGTCATTAACACCGACGGCACCATGACCCAGGAGGATATTTCGGATTACGTTGCCGCCAATATGAAAGATCCGATCAGCCGTACCTCTGGGGTGGGCGACGTCCAGCTGTTTGGTTCGCAGTATGCGATGCGTATCTGGATGAATCCGACAGAGCTGACCAAATACCAACTGACGCCGGTCGACGTGATTAACGCGATCAAAGCACAGAACGCCCAGGTCGCTGCAGGTCAGCTCGGTGGTACGCCGCCGGTAAAAGGCCAGCAGCTTAACGCATCGATTATTGCCCAAACGCGTCTGACCTCAACGGATGAGTTTGGCAAAATCCTGCTGAAGGTGAATCAGGATGGCTCTCAGGTTCGTCTGCGGGATGTAGCGAAAATTGAGCTTGGCGGCGAAAACTACGACGTCATCGCGAAATTTAACGGTCAGCCAGCGTCAGGTCTTGGCATCAAACTGGCTACCGGCGCCAACGCGCTGGATACCGCTACCGCTATTCGCGCCGAACTGAAAAAAATGGAACCGTTCTTCCCGCCAGGGATGAAAATCGTCTACCCGTATGACACCACGCCGTTCGTGAAGATCTCTATTCATGAAGTGGTAAAAACGCTGGTCGAAGCGATTATCCTCGTGTTCCTGGTGATGTACCTGTTCCTGCAGAACTTCCGCGCGACGTTGATTCCGACTATTGCGGTTCCGGTGGTGTTGTTGGGAACCTTTGCCGTGCTTGCGGCATTCGGTTTCTCGATAAACACGCTGACGATGTTCGGGATGGTGCTCGCCATCGGCTTGCTGGTGGATGACGCCATCGTGGTGGTCGAGAACGTCGAACGTGTTATGACGGAAGAAGGCCTTCCGCCGAAGGAAGCGACGCGCAAATCCATGGGCCAGATTCAGGGCGCATTGGTGGGTATCGCGATGGTACTGTCGGCGGTATTTATTCCGATGGCCTTCTTTGGCGGCTCAACCGGGGCAATTTATCGTCAGTTCTCTATCACCATCGTATCGGCGATGGCGCTGTCGGTGCTGGTCGCGCTGATCCTGACGCCTGCGCTGTGCGCGACGATGCTCAAACCCGTCGCCAAAGGCGATCATGGCGAAGGGAAAAAAGGCTTTTTCGGCTGGTTTAACCGCCTGTTTGATAAGAGCACGCATCACTACACCGATAGCGTAGGCAATATTCTGCGCAGCACCGGGCGTTACCTGCTGCTCTATCTCATTATTGTCGTCGGTATGGCTTATCTGTTCGTTCGTCTGCCAAGCTCTTTCTTGCCGGATGAAGACCAGGGCGTATTCCTGACAATGGTCCAGCTCCCCGCCGGCGCGACGCAAGAGCGCACGCAAAAAGTGCTGGATGAGGTCACGGATTACTATCTGAACAAAGAGAAAGCCAACGTTGAATCGGTATTCGCCGTCAACGGCTTCGGTTTTGCAGGGCGCGGTCAGAATACCGGTATTGCATTCGTGTCGTTGAAAGACTGGGCCGATCGTCCAGGCGAAAAAAACAAGGTTGAAGCGATTACCCAGCGGGCAACCGCAGCGTTTTCACAAATTAAAGATGCGATGGTCTTCGCCTTTAACCTACCGGCGATTGTTGAACTGGGCACCGCAACCGGGTTTGACTTCGAGTTGATTGACCAGGCGGGACTTGGTCATGAAAAACTCACCCAGGCACGTAATCAGTTGTTCGGCGAGGTGGCGA
Organism: Salmonella sp. A29-2; assembly: GCF_020150755.1. NCBI lineage: Bacteria > Pseudomonadati > Pseudomonadota > Gammaproteobacteria > Enterobacterales > Enterobacteriaceae > Salmonella > Salmonella sp. A29-2. The sequence goes on from NZ_CP083731.1 coordinate 3,399,346, forward strand.
AATATCCTGATCTGCTGGTCGGCGTTCGACCTAACGGTCTGGAAGATACGCCGCAGTTTAAAATCGATATCGACCAGGAAAAAGCTCAGGCGCTGGGCGTGTCTATTAGCGACATTAATACCACGCTGGGCGCAGCATGGGGCGGCAGCTATGTAAACGACTTTATCGATCGCGGTCGTGTGAAGAAAGTTTACGTGATGTCCGAAGCGAAATACCGCATGTTGCCGGATGATATTAACGACTGGTACGTTCGTGGTAGCGATGGTCAGATGGTGCCGTTCTCCGCATTCTCCTCTTCCCGCTGGGAATATGGTTCGCCGCGTCTGGAACGCTATAACGGTCTGCCTTCGATGGAAATTCTGGGTCAGGCGGCGCCAGGCAAGAGTACTGGTGAAGCGATGGCGATGATGGAAGAACTGGCCAGCAAGCTGCCGTCAGGCATTGGGTATGACTGGACCGGGATGTCCTACCAGGAGCGGTTGTCCGGCAACCAGGCCCCTGCCCTGTATGCTATCTCGCTGATCGTCGTCTTCCTGTGTCTGGCGGCATTGTATGAGAGCTGGTCTATCCCGTTCTCCGTAATGCTGGTTGTTCCGCTTGGGGTTATCGGCGCGCTGCTGGCCGCCACCTTCCGCGGACTGACTAACGACGTTTACTTCCAGGTGGGCCTGCTCACAACCATTGGGTTGTCGGCGAAGAACGCGATACTTATCGTCGAATTCGCCAAAGACTTAATGGATAAAGAAGGGAAAGGTCTGGTAGAAGCGACGCTGGAGGCCGTTCGGATGCGTTTGCGCCCGATTCTGATGACCTCGTTAGCGTTCATGCTGGGGGTTATGCCGCTGGTTATCAGTTCCGGCGCGGGTTCCGGCGCGCAGAATGCGGTAGGTACTGGCGTACTGGGCGGGATGGTAACGGCAACCGTACTGGCTATTTTCTTCGTACCGGTCTTCTTCGTGGTGGTACGCCGCCGCTTTAGCCGTAAAAGCGAAGATATTGAGCATAGTCATTCGACAGAACATCGCTGATTTGCTCACTGTTGATAAGGCCGCGCAAGCGGCCTTTTTTACGCAAAAATCATAAAATACGCTTATTGTTAGATTGATTATTTTTTGCCATATTAATAAAAGGTATAATCCTTACTGCGTTAAAGGCTTTTCTTAGGAAAGTTGGCCATTTCTTAATTCAGCCATTAATTAAGAAATATTAAGAATATTCCTGGCTATTTTCTCCTGTCAGAGTCTATTGTTTTAGCCTGAAAAGCTAAAAAACGTTAACCCAATGATTACACAAACAATAAAACTGGTTCCTTTTTAGGCGACCGACGATCACTGTTAAAATTCGAAAAAGTATGGCAACACGCGGCTTTCACGCAATTGTAATTTTTCGTAATATGACGATGAAAAGTTTTTTAGAGTAGATTATAGTTAAATCATAAGGTGACGTGGGAAGTACCAGGTTAGTTAGTTGTATCCATCCCGAAGGTGTTCGGTTAGTTTAAGCCACTAAAAAGGGGATGCATTATGGACGAATACTCACCCAAAAGACATGATATAGCACAGCTTAAATTTCTTTGCGAAACCCTGTATCATGACTGTCTTGCAAACCTTGAAGAAAGCAACCATGGCTGGGTTAATGACCCGACCTCAGCAGTCAACCTGCAGCTCAATGAGCTGATAGAGCATATTGCAACTTTCGCGCTTAATTATAAAATTAAGTACAATGAAGACAATAAATTGATTGCGCAGATAGATGAATACCTGGACGACACCTTTATGTTGTTCAGCAGCTATGGTATTAATACGCAGGATTTGCAAAAATGGCGTAAATCGGGCAACCGCCTGTTCCGTTGTTTCGTCAACGCCACCAGGGCTAATCCTGTTAGTTTGTCTTGTTAAAAATTATTACAATCATAGGTAGAATTTATGTCTGATAAACCATTAACTAAAACTGATTATTTGATGCGTTTACGGCGCTGTCAGACAATTGACACTCTGGAGCGCGTCATTGAGAAAAATAAATATGAATTGTCCGACAATGAGCTGGCTGTATTTTACTCAGCTGCGGATCACCGTCTTGCAGAATTGACGATGAACAAACTCTACGACAAGATCCCCTCTTCAGTATGGAAATTCATTCGTTAATCACGCTACATTACTTTTTAGAGAACACGCAGGTGTTATCTGCCTCCTCGTTCTGGCTAATAACACAACGGGCCATTATAGAACAGTGATATAGATCACATACCAATAGCAGGGAACGTTCCCTCTAATACTTTATTATTGCTTCTATTGCGATAATATCCACCAAGGGGAGCGCGCGATGAGTGACGAAAAACAAAAAATGATCGCTGGGGCACTGTATTGCCCGACCGATGAAACTTTATGCCAGGATCGACTGCGGGCGCGTCAACTCATCCATCAATACAATTATACTACGCCTGATGAAATAAATAAGCGTCAGGCGATTTTACGCGACCTGTTGGGTCGATGCGAAGACGCCTATATTGAACCTTCCTTCCGTTGCGACTACGGCTATAATATTTTTCTTGGTCACTCCTTTTACGCTAACTTCGACTGCGTCATGCTTGATGTTTGCCCAATTCATATTGGCGATAATTGTATGCTCGCGCCAGGGGTACATATCTATACCGCCACGCACCCGCTGGACGCCGTCGAACGCAACAGCGGCAGAGAATTAGGTAAACCCGTCACTATCGGAAATAACGTCTGGATAGGCGGACGAGCCGTCGTTAATCCTGGCGTAACCATCGGCGATAACGTCGTCGTCGCTTCAGGCGCTGTGGTGACAAAAAACGTACCGCCAGACGTCGTGGTAGGTGGAAACCCGGCGCGAATCATTAAAAAATTGTAGTTAAAATGATAACTGTTATGCTAATTCGTGGTTAATCTGTTACTTTTTTCACGTTACACCTCCCTTTAAAATGGGCTGTTACTACCCCCTATGTCGCAGAAATCATGAAGGCAAAAGATGACAGAGATACAGCGCCTGCTTAGCGAAACTATTGATGACTTAAACGTCCGTGAAAAACGCGATAACAGGCCGCGTTTTAGTATCAGTTTTATCCGCAAGCATCCTGGGTTATTTATCGCGATGTATGCAGCCTGGTTTGCGACGCTGGCGGTCATGCTGCAATCAGAAACGCTGGTGGGGTCAGTGTGGCTGTTAGTGGTGTTATTTATCGCATTTAATGGCTTCTTCTTTTTCGACATCGCCCCGCGTTATCACTATAACGACATCGATGTGCTGGACCTCCGGGTCTGTTACAACGGCGAATGGTACAACACCCGCTTTGTTCCCCCCACGCTCATTGAGACGATTCTTCAGTCTCCACAGGTGGATAATGAACATAAAGTCCAGCTGCAAAAAATGGTTGCCCGTAAGGGCGAACTTTCCTTCTACGATATTTTTACGCTGGCCCGCGCAGAAGCCAGCCGGTAATAAAAAAGTGCGCACCCTCCCTGGTACGCACTGCTTTCCCTGAACTGTTGGTTTTTTAACGTCTTTTTTTACGCCCCTGAACCGCCTTAAAACGCGGATTTGTTTTACAAATCACGTATAAGCGTCCTTTGCGTTTGACTATCTGGCAATCCGGATGCCGTTGTTTTGCATTGCGAAGTGAGTTTAACACCTGCATTTCATTTACCCCCGTTTAGCGCCGATAAAATGACCAAAACGTTTCTGGAAGCGTGCGGCGCTACTTTCGCTATCAAACGTTTTCTGTCTACCGGTATAAAAAGGATGCGATTTTGATGACACATCAATAGTGACATACGGATATGTCACGCCGTCCAGTTCGATTTCACGTTCAGTTTTGATAGTTGATCCCACTTTCACATATTCATTTGCGCTGGTGTCGTGAAATACGACGGTGCGGTATACAGGATGAATATCAGGTTTCATTGCGCTCTCTCAATTATGTTATAACATAACAATAAAATACGCTATCAACGCTCCTTTTTCAACCGGTAAACATTCACGATCTCTTCCTGGCGGCAAAAGCAACGTGGCGTAACGCGTTAGTCTGGCCCCTGTATCTGTAAAATCGATAAAATAGCTTTATCATTCAAGGGCGCGATTTACGATCGGATATACTTTCTCTACGCTGTGTTTATAAGGACATCACTGTGACAACACGACATCTGGTCAGCCTGGTAACGGGAGTGCTTATCCTGTCTGTCCTTTTCCCGATAGGATTGAGCCTGTGGCTGGCGCACCGTCAAGTTGAAAAAAGGTTTAACGAAGAGCTGGATATCTTCTCGTCCCGGGTGGCGCTACGTACAGAAAGGGTCAGTGACCAGGCAAAAGCCGCGTTAACGCATATTGCCTCCTTTAAAGGCGAGCCCTGCAGCAGCGCCCATTTACTCGCCATGCGCCGCGTGTCTTATAGCTTTCGGTATGTCCAGGAAGTTCTGTATCTTAAAAATTCGATTCCCGTTTGCTCCTCACTTGAAAAAGAGAGCCATATTCCCGCTTTCCCTCCGCCCATGAAAATCACTCGCGACGGTTATCGCGCCTGGTTTACGGCGCAAAACGATCTGGGTATAAAACGCTATATGGCGGCACTCGGGAGCGACAGCTATATCGTGATGATCGACCCGGCGTCCTTTATCGATGTGATTCCGTTTGGCGCATGGCCGATTGACGTCGCTATTATTGGCCGGGAACGCAATACTGTGGTTGCCAGCAGCGGTAACCTTGACCCCGCTATTCTTCCGCTCATTCACCATGAGACGCCCCTGCGCCTGGAAAACCGAGGCATTCAGTATGCTATCCACCCCTTTCCGGAAATGGGCATTACTATCGTAAGCTGGGCACCGACCGCTCCGCTGGAAAGGAGCTGGTATCGACAGGCGTTTATCTGGCTACCGGCGGGCATCGTAACGGGTCTGCTGGCCGCGGCCTTTATTCTGCGTATTTTGCGTCGGCTACAGTCGCCCCGCCACCGTCTCCAGGATGCGATAGACAATCGCGAAATTAACGTACACTATCAGCCTATTGTCTCCCTGAGCAGCGGAAAAATTGTCGGTGCCGAAGCCTTAGCTCGCTGGCAACAGGCGGACGGCACCTTCCTTTCGCCGGAAATTTTTATCGCGCTGGCTGAACAAACCGGGCTCACGGAGCCGCTAACCCGGCTAATCATCGAAACCGTTTTTGAAGACATGGGGAGTTGGTTAAAGTCCCATCCCGAACAACATATTTCAATCAATCTTGAGGCATCCGATCTGGCGTCGGAAACGTTGCCGACGCTGTTAAGCACGCTGCTGAACCGTAGCCAAATTTCTCCGTCGCAAATCGCGCTTGAGTTAACGGAACGCGAGTTCGCCGATCCGAAAACCAGCGCGCCCATTGTCGCCAGATACCGTAACGCGGGACATTCCATTTATATTGATGACTTTGGCACCGGCTATTCCAGCCTCAGCTACTTACAAAATCTGGATGTGGATGTCCTTAAAATTGATAAATCTTTTGTCGATGCGCTGGAATATAAAAACGTCACGCCGCATATTATTGAAATGGCGAAAACGCTCAAACTCAAGATGGTCGCAGAAGGCATCGAAACGACCAGGCAAGAACAGTGGCTACGCCAGCATGGCGTACATTATGGTCAGGGCTGGTTATACAGTAAACCCCTACCCGCTACGGCATTTATTCTTTGGGCGGAACAGCGGCTATAACGTCGCACAGCAGAAAAGAACAGTGTGGAGAGGCACAAATGGGTGGGGGCCCTGCCAGCTACATCCCGGCACACGCGTCATCTGCCTTGGCTGCTTCCTTCCGGACCTGACCTGGTAAACAGAGTAGCGTTGCGGGAGAACCAACAGAGCCCCCATTGAGAGCGTTGTGAACCAACGCGCAGGCGCATTATCACTGCTATATCGTGCAATTGCAACCCATCAGGCATCGGATGCTGGTTTCTTGCGCATCCGGGCTTTCCTCCCCCCTTATTCCAGATTATCCTGAAGCATTAACGCAGGATTCTATTATGGATATTCAGGACACATTTCCTCAACGCGTCTGGCAAATCGTCGCTTCGATCCCGGAAGGATTTGTCACGACCTACGGTGATATCGCCCGGCTTGCCGGTTCGCCTCGGGCGGCGCGTCAGGTCGGCGGAGTTTTAAAACGTCTGCCGGAAGGCAGCACTTTACCATGGCATCGGGTGGTGAACCGCCACGGCGCAATATCACTTACCGGGCCGGATCTACAGCGGCAACGTCAGGCATTACTGGCGGAAGGCGTGGTGGTGTCGGGAAGCGGACAAATCGATTTACAACGCTATCGCTGGGTGTATTAACCCTCTCCGTAACGGAGAGGGTTGGCGCAGGATTAATACTGGGTAGGCGCAGGAACGGCAGAAGACGGATTGACCTGGGTCGGTGAGGTCGATGGAACCGTCGTCGTCGCACCGCCGCTGGCCTGCACAGGCACCGCCGTTTGCTGTACCGGTACCAGCGTCAGATCCGCTTTAGTGCCGCCATTGTTAATCACCGGTTTCACGCTATCGGTAATAAATACCAGCTTATTGTCAACGGTGATGGCCGCGCTCAGGAGAATACGCGCGTTAGGTTGAATATCTGATGGGTTAAACGGCAACACAAAACTGAAAGGCGCCTGTTTACCTTCGGTACGTACCGCTTTTTGCGACAGCACCTTAGACGGCGCATCAGCCAGCGAAGCATCTGAAAGCGTCACGGTCAGCACCGCATCTGGCGGCAGAGCGACCTTCTGGCGGATCCAGACGGTACCGGAAACATTGGGTTGCTGAATAGTAGACTGGTTAGCTGTAATCGACATGTTAGGGTTTGGCGCAGGCGTCTGGATATCAGCGCTTTTATCAGCGCAGGCCGCCAGAGATATCGCAACCGCTAAACCACTTACGATGTGCACGAGTTTCATTCAATTCTCCTTATCATCAATGCACCAGCAGGCCTTTCCCCCCGCCGGAAGAGTGGTTAACAGAAACATAACGTGATTAAGTGTGGCACATGTCACTCATTTTTGCCTGGAATTGGTCTGTTATTCAGACTTTTGTACCCATCGGACCACTTGCAAAATTGCGTTATACTCTGCCCTACCTCGCTTCGGCATCGTTGTCACCTGGAGAGTATGTATGAGTCAGACACTGAATAATTTGCTGACATTATTGAATCTGGAAAAAATTGAAGAAGGACTCTTTCGGGGCCAAAGTGAAGACTTAGGGCTGCGCCAGGTATTTGGCGGTCAGGTGGTGGGCCAGGCGCTCTATGCCGCCAAAGAAACGGTGCCGGAAGCGCGACTGGTGCATTCATTCCACAGTTATTTTCTGCGGCCAGGCGACAGCCAAAAACCCATTATCTATGACGTAGAAGTGCTGCGCGATGGGAACAGCTTCAGCGCCCGCCGCGTTGCCGCTATTCAGAACGGGAAACCCATCTTTTATATGACCGCCTCATTCCAGGCGCCGGAACCGGGTTTTGAACATCAAAAAACCATGCCGACGGCAGTCGGGCCGGAAGGACTACCGTCAGAAACGGAAATCGCGCAATCGCTGGCGCATTTACTGCCGCCGATTCTGAAAGAAAAGTTTCTCTGCGATCGCCCGCTGGAAATTCGTCCCGTCGAATTTCACAATCCGTTGAAAGGTCACGTCGCCGCGCCTGTGCGTCAGGTATGGATTCGCGCCAACGGCACCGTTCCGGATGACATTCGCGTCCATCAATATTTACTGGGATACGCCTCGGATCTGAATTTCCTTCCCGTCGCGCTTCAGCCTCACGGCATCGGTTTTCTGGAAAAGGGCATTCAGATCGCCACTATCGATCACTCTATGTGGTTCCATCGCCCGTTCAATTTTAATGAATGGCTACTTTATAGCGTAGAGAGCACTTCCGCCTCCAGCGCCCGGGGCTTTGTTCGCGGCGAGTTTTATACTCAGGATGGCGCGCTGGTCGCTTCAACCGTGCAGGAAGGGGTAATGCGTAATCACAATTAAAAAACATGCCGCTATGCGGCGTTAATGGCCTGATGACGCTGCGCTTATCCGGCCTACGGTAAACTGGATAAGCGCAGCGCCATCAGGCATGTTGCGCAATCACGCGTTATACGCATTCTCGCCGTGACTGTTCACATCCAGCCCCTCGCGCTCCTGCTCTTCCGGTACACGCAGTCCAACAAGGATATCCGCCAGTTTGTAACCAACAAACGCGACAACGCCGGACCAGACGACCGTAATAGCAATACTTTCCAGCTGTACCATCACCTGATGTCCCATCGTAACGCCGTCGACAAAGCCAACGCCGCCCAGCGAACTGGCGGCAAAAACGCCGGTCAGGATACAGCCGACTATTCCGCAAACACCGTGAACGCCAAATACGTCGCACGGATCATCTACCCGTAACAGACGTTTAAGCATGGTGACTCCCCACAATCCCGCCAGACCCGCAATAACGCCGATAACCAGCGCGCCGCCAACGCCAACATAGCCACAGGCTGGCGTCACGCCGACCAGACCGGCAATCGCGCCGGAACAGGCTCCCAGCAGGGAAGGCTTACCGCGTAGCGTCCACTCGCCGATAATCCACCCCAGAATCGCGGCGGCGGTCGCCACCACGGTGTTCACAAAGGCCAGCGCTGCTATCTCGTTTGCGCTACCCGCAGAACCCGCGTTAAATCCAAACCAGCCGATATACAGAATCGCAGTACCGGTAAAGACCATCGGCAGGTTATGGGGTTTAAATGCTTCTTTCCCAAAGCCGACGCGTTTGCCAATTAAATAAGCCCCTACCAGCCCGGCGATAGCGGCGTTAATATGCACCACCGTACCACCGGCAAAATCCAGCGCGCCGTGAGCAGCCAGCAGGCCGCCGCCCCACACCATGTGCGCAATCGGGATATAAGAGAGCGTGAACCACACCACGACAAAAATCAGTACCGCCGAAAAACGAATACGCTCCGCCAGCGCGCCGACAATCAGCCCGACGGTAATGCAGGCGAAAGATCCCTGAAACGCGACATGAATATACTGATAAATCGTACCCGTTACCGCCGTCAACGCGATATTCTTCAACATCGCCCCATCAGCATTACCGAAGAAATGATTCCCTTCGCCAAAAGCCAGCGAATAGCCGTACACCACCCATAAAATACAGACCAGCGCAAAGGTGACGGTCACTTGCGTTAACATTGACAGCACGTTCTTTGCGCGAATTAATCCGCCGTAAAACAGCGCGATACCCGGTATCGTCATGAACAGCACCAGCGCGGTGCAAATCATCATAAAAGCACTATCCGCTTTATCGGCAACCGCTGGCGCGGCTATCGTTAGCCCAGGCAGCAGCGCCAGTGAAGCCAGTGTGGTTTTTATCATCGCTATCTTCATTTTTTCATTTCCTGTTGCTGTGTGGCGGGTCTTACAGCGCTGCTTCGTCAGCTTCGCCGGTACGAATCCGAATAACGCGCATGAGCTCCGCGACGAAAATTTTGCCGTCGCCAATTTTTCCGGTGTAAGCCGCTTTACTGATGATATCGATCACCTCTTCCAGTTGGTCGTCGGCGATAGCCACATCAATTTTGACCTTCGGCAGGAAATTCACGCTGTACTCCGCGCCGCGATACAGTTCGGCGTGTCCTTTCTGACGGCCAAACCCTTTCACTTCGGTGACGGTCAGTCCCTGAATGCCAATGGAAGAAAGCGCCTCCCGCACGTCCTCCAGCTTGAACGGTTTGATAATCACGGTAACCAGCTTCATAGAACCCTCCAGTCAGAATTAGGTAACGGCTGCCGCCGCGCATGGACTCTTCAGAATGGATATTGCAAAGGATGTGCCAGAAGCTGGCGAGCGAGGAAAAGCGCGGTTAGCGGCGCGTCTTTATATTGACGCGCCCCAAAATCGAAGCAGGGAAAGAAAAACGCACCACGACGGTGCATGATGGGCGAGGCTTTGCCCTGTGGTGCCAAACCTTATGCCGCAGGGCCGGGTTCTTCGTGTACGCTGGCGGCTAACTCCTCGCCAACTAACTGTAATTGATACATTTGCCAGTAGCGCCCTTGCGCCGCCAGCAATTGTTGATGCGTCCCGCGCTCCACCGCCTGGCCGCGATGGAGAACCAGAATGGTATCCGCCTCCACGATTGTCGATAGCCGATGGGCAATAACCACCAGCGTGGTGCGCTCGCGAATCGCCGCCAGCGCCTGCTGTATCGCCTGCTCAGTGCCGGAATCGATGCTGGCCGTCGCTTCATCAAGAATTAATATTTGCGGGGCGTCAACCAGCACGCGCGCCAGCGCCAATAGCTGTTTTTGCCCGACGGACAGCGTATTTCCCTGCTCGCCGAGATGCGTATGCAGCCCGTCGCTCAGCCCGCGCGCCAGGTCTGCCAGTTGTACCGTTTCCAGCGCCTGCCACACCTGCGCCTCGGAGACATCGCGCCCCAGCGTCACATTAGCCAGAAAGGTATCCGCCATCACTACCGGGTCCTGTTGAACCATCGCCACGCCCTGGCGTAAAACGCGATGATTAAGAGAGGCGATTTCTCGCCCATCCAGCCGAATTTCGCCTTGTGTCAGGGGGTAATACCCCATTAATAAGCTGGCGAGCGTGCTCTTCCCGCTGCCGGTGTGCCCCACCAGCGCCACAAAGCTACGGGACGGTACTGATAGCGTAATGTCCTGTAAAACAAGATTATCGTCGCGGTAAGCAAACGACAGATGATCAATATCAATCGCCCCGCTTTGTAACGGCCTGTCGTCGCTGCCATAGCGCTGGCGCGGGCGATCCATCAGTTCAAAAACACGTTCTCCCGCCACAACCGCCTGCTGTAGCATGGATTGCTGGGTGGTCAGTTCAATGAGCGGCTCGTTCAGACGTGACAAATAGCTAATGAACGCATACAGCACCCCGACCTCAATCGTGCCGGCAGACGTAAAGCTGAAAAGCATCAACAGACCGCATAAAATGAGCGCGGAAAAGAGGCTAAGCAGCGGACGCAATAAAAAGCCGTCTAAGCGCAGCGTCTGCATCCGAGCCATGTAGTGCGAGCGGCTGGCCTCGCCCATGCGTTCGCCGAAGCGCGCCTGCTGGCGAAACTGCTGAATTACGCTCATCCCGTTGATGATTTCGTTAAAGCCGTCGTTAATATCCGCCAGGTATGCCCGCACGCGGCGTACAATCGGCGTGCTGTAGCGCTGATAAATGATCATCACGGTCAATACCGCCGGAAAAATCAAAATCGCCACCAGCGCCATCCGCCAGTCAAGGCTGAACATGGCGACCAGCATGGCGCCGATCAACGCCGCGCTACGTAATACCGTTGCGACGACCGTGACGTACAGATCGCGGATGACTTCCGTATCGTTGGTCACACGTGAAATTAATTGTCCGACAGGCTGCGTGTCGAAAGCGCTTAGCGGCTGGCGCAAGGCGGCATCCATGACGTCCGTGCGCAAGGACTGAACCACGCCAACGGCCGCCCGGTTAAATAATAAAGACTGGGCGTAATGGAGACCCGCCGCCAGAAACTGTAGCCCCACATAGGCGGCCGCCAGCCCCGCGACCTTGCCCAACGGTAAATGGTGGCGGGCCACCATGTTATCAATGAAATAGCTGATCAGCAGCGGACCGCTAACCTCCGCCGCCGCCGCAATCCACAGCATCATCACCGCGACAGAGAGCGGTTTTCGCCATGGCGAGCCATACGCCAGCAACCGTTTCAGCGTCGGCCATAGCTGTCCAAAACTACGCATTCACCGCCTCCTCGCCGCGTTCCGGCGCGTCATCCAGAGCGGCCTCCAGTTGCTGATAGCGATACATATCGCGATACCAGCCAATCTGCTGCGCCAGTTGATCGTGATCGCCGCGCTGAACAACATGACCATGTTGCATAACGATAATTTCATTGGCGTCGGTCAGCGCGGATAAACGATGCGCGCTGATGATGACCGTACGCCCTTCGCCCCACTGGCGCAAATTATGCAAAATCTGATGCTCCGTGCGGCCATCTACTGCAGAAAGCGCATCATCGAGAAGCAGAATTTCCGCATTTAACAGTAGCGCTCTGGCAATCGAGATACGCTGTTTTTGCCCTCCCGATAACATGACGCCACGTTCACCTACCTGCGTGTCGTAGCCCTGAGGCAAGCGGAGAATATCCTCATGTACGCTGGCTAAACGCGCCACCTGTTCAATCTCCTCCTGAGTCGCCTCCGGGCGTCCGAGCGCAATATTATTGGCAATAGAGTCCGAGAACAAAAACGGCGTCTGGCTGACGACCGCCAGTCGGCTACGCCAGCTATCCAGTTGCAGATGCGTCAACGGCACGTCATGGAAACGGATCTCTCCCTGCGTCACATCAAAATGGCGCTGGATAAGCGACAATATTGTGCTTTTCCCCGCGCCGGTCGGACCGCATATCCCCAGCATCTGACCCGGTTTAAGACGAAAGTTCACATTCTCCAGCGCCGGATGAGTCGTTTGCGGATAGCAAAACTCACGAATGGCCGCCGTCAGTTCGCCGCGCCCCGCCGGGACCGGCTCTTCGCCATCCTTAACTACCGGCGCTTCCGCCAGCATGGCGCGGATGCGGCTGTATGCGGCGCTACCCCGCTCCACGATATTAAACATCCAGGCCAGCGCCAGCATCGGCCAAATCATCAACCCCAGATACATCATAAAGCTGGTGAGTTCGCCCAGCGTCAGGCTGCCGTTAACCACCATCCAGCTTCCGCCGCTAATCGCGAGCAGGTTCGCCATGCCAATGGCGATGTAAATGGTTGGATCAAAACGCGCGTCAATACGCGCCACGCGCATATTTTTCTTGCCGGTATCTTCGGCATCCGCCGCAAACAGCGAAGACTGGCGGTCCTCCAGACCAAACGCTTTGATCATGCGGATGCTGGTCAGACTCTCCTGCGTGCGGTCGTTCAGGCTGGAAAAGGCAGCCTGCGCCAGTTTGAAATAATCATGCAGCCGATCGCCGTAACGTTTGATCATCAGCGCCATAATCGGCATCGGCAACAGCGCTAATAGCGTTAGCTGCCAGCTAATTTGCGTCGACATAACAATCAGTACCGCGCAGCCCATTACCAGCGAGTCAACCAGCGTCAGAACGCCCTCGCCCGCCGCAAATACGACGCGATCCACATCATTCGTCGCGCGCGCGATAAGATCGCCCGTTCGATGGCGCTGATAAAATTCAGGATGCTGACGACTCAGCTGGCGATAATAATCTTCACGCAGTTCGACGGCTAATTGATAAGAAGCGCCAAATAGCAGCACGCGCCAGACATAGCGCAACAAATAGACCACTACGGCGATCAGGGCAATGGTGCCAATCCACATCGCTATTCGGCCTGGAGTAAAATGCTGTGCGGTTACGCCATCCACGACAATCCCCACCACTTTGGGCGGGATCAGCTGAAGCATCGCAATAAGCATAAGCAGGGCCACCGCGCCAAGATAGCGACGCCATTCCCGGCGAAAGTACCAGCTTAATTGAGCAAATAATCGCACGCGTTATTTCCTGATATGATTTCCGGCAATACCGGGAGAATTATTCAATGGGCAGAGAGGTGGTGTACTTAATCTGTTCCATCGCAAAACTGGAGGTGACGTCTGACAGTCCTGGGACGCTATTGACCAGACGTTTATAGAAGTCGTCATACCGCTTCATGTCGGCCACCTGAACTCGCATCAGATAGTCGTATTCCCCCGCCATCCGCCAGAAGCCAAGCACTTCCGGCATCTCAGAGACGACGGTCACGAACCGACAGTACCATTCACTGCTGTGGTGCTGCGTTTTTATCAACACAAAAGCGGTTAATCCCAGACCCAGTTTTTCCGGGTCCAGCAGCGCGACCCTGCCAAGCAGGATACCGTCATCTTCCAGGCGTTTAAGCCGCTTCCAGCAAGGCGTTGTCGTCAGATTAACGGCATCCGCCAGCGCCTGCAAAGAGAGGGTACAGTCCTGCTGCAATAAGCAAAGCAGTTTACGGTCAATTTTATCTAACATACCCACTCCATAGAGAATATTTTTCTCCTTACATTGTAATTTAAAGGTCAAATAGCAACAATTTTTTCCGTACTTTTCGCTACTCTTGGCACAAAATGATAAATGGATATTAATGATGAGTAGCAATTGGGTTAAAAATGCCATTAATGAAATTAACGCTGACCACCAGCGCTCGGCGGATACGCATCTTATTCGTTTGCCCCTGTCGGCATTTCCAGGTATCCAGCTTTACCTGAAAGACGAAAGCACGCATCCCACCGGTAGCCTCAAGCATCGTCTGGCGCGCTCGCTGTTCCTTTATGGGCTGTGCAATGGCTGGATTAAAGAAGGCACTCCGATTATTGAAGCGTCATCAGGCTCAACGGCGATTTCCGAAGCCTGGTTCGCGCGTTTACTGGGACTGCCGTTCATCGCCGTCATGCCCGCCTGTACCGCAAAACGTAAAATCGAACAGATTCAATTTTACGGCGGCCACTGTCATTTTGTGGAGAGCGCCTGCGAAATTTATGCCGCCTCCGAGCGGCTGGCGCATGAACTGAACGGTCACTATATGGACCAGTTTACCTACGCAGAACGAGCTACCGACTGGCGGGGCAACAATAATATTGCCGACAGTATTTTCCGCCAGATGCGCAACGAACCCCATCCGGTACCGCGATTTATCGTCATGAGCGCCGGAACGGGCGGAACCTCTGCGACGATTGGGCGCTATATTCGCTGCCAGGGCTATGATACTCAGCTCATGGTGGTGGATCCGGAAAATTCCGTCTTTTTACCTTACTGGCAGGATCGCGACGCTTCATTACGCAGCCCGGTGGGCAGTAAAATTGAAGGAATTGGTCGTCCGCGAGTAGAGCCTTCTTTTATTCCGGATGTCGTGGATGAGATGCTGCGCGTGCCGGACGCCGCCAGCGTTGCCACCGCACACTGGCTGGAAACGCAGCTAGGCCGTAAAGTCGGCGCCTCTACCGGCACGAATATGTGGGGAGCGCTGCAGCTTGCGGCCCGGATGCGCGAGGCTGGAGAAACCGGCGCTATCGTGACGTTATTGTGCGATAGCGGCGATCGCTATCTGGATACCTATTACCATCCGTCCTGGGTTAGCGACCATATCGGCGATTTGACGCCGTGGTCAGCGGCCATCGAAAAATTACTTACCGGCGACTAAAAACCAAAAAAAAGCCAGACTGAATGTCTGGCTTGCTGGAAGAGATCTCTCATTCGGGGGAATAAGGTAGATGCGGATTGTCCAGCCAATGCGTCAAAAAGTGTGATACCGCTTGATTACCACAATGTCCGATAACCGAAAGGTGTGGCAGCGCGGCGATAAGCTGCGGCATGGCATTGCCCATAATGAGCCCCCGCCCGACGCTGCCCAGCATTTCCCGATCGTTCATCGCGTCGCCAAACGCCATGCAATCTGCCAGTGAAAGCCCTAAATGGTTGCTCAATACCGCCAGCGCCGATCCTTTATTGCACCCCAGCGGTAGCACTTCCAGGCAGTCGACGGCAGAGAAACAGAGATGAGCGCGTTCTTCCAGCGCCTCATTGAGCTGAATGCGCAAACGGATCAGATCGTCATGATCGCCGCAAAAACAGATCTTCGTCACCTGATGGGCCGGAATGCTTTTTATATCGATAACCTGATAACGAAAGCCGCTGTAGACGTGCGCCTGGAGTAGCGCGGGGATCTCCTGGCCTGTAAACCAGCCGTTGTCATTAAACACATGCATACTGGCTCGGGTATCCCAGGCATGGTGCATCACCGTATCGGCAACCTGAGGATCGAGATCCTGACGATGCAGCACGTCGCCTTCCAGCGAGTGAATTCGCGTCCCGTTACCGGTAATAAGATAAGCATCCAGTGAAAGCGTCCCCAGAATATGCCGCATTTCCAGCACATGACGACCCGTAGCGAATGTCAGGGTGATATCGCGTTCGCGCAGACGCGCCAGCGTGGCGATCGTTTCTCTACCCAAATGGTGATCGGGCATTAATAACGTGCCATCCATATCAAATGCTGCCAGACGGGCCATCTCTTTCTCCACACTGTGACGCGGTTAACTTGTTGTTCAGTATTACCTGAGATATACGGAAGTAATAGTGAACAGATAAAAGGAAGTGTTCCGGGTTTCTATGAGGCTACTGAATCGGCTTAATCAATATCAACGCCTCTGGCAGCCTTCCGCCGGGGAAACGCAACATGTCACCGTTAGCGAACTGGCCGAACGCTGTTTTTGTAGCGAGCGCCATCTGCGAACGCTGCTGCGTCAGGCCCAGCAGGCGGGTTGGCTAAGATGGGAGGCGCAGTCCGGACGCGGGAAACGTGGACGGCTCCAGTTTCTGGTCACGCCGGAATCGCTCCGCACCGCCATGATGGAACAGGCGCTGGAAAAAGGGCAGCAGCTCAACGTACTGGAACTGGCGCAGCTGGCGCCGGGCGAGTTACGGGCGATGCTCCAGCCTTTTATGGGCGGCCAATGGCAAAACGATACGCCGACATTGCGTATTCCCTACTATCGTCCGCTTGATCCGCTGCAGCCGGGTTTTCTGCCAGGACGCGCGGAACAGCATCTCGCAGGGCAAGTTTTTTCCGGGTTAACGCGCTTCGACCGCGATAGCCAATATCCTTGCGGGGATTTGGCGCATCACTGGAAGGTTTCCGCCGACGGTTTACGCTGGGATTTTTATATTCGCTCCACGCTGCACTGGCATAATGGCGATGCGGTGGATACCGCGCAGCTACACGAACGCCTGGAAAGGCTGCTTACCCTACCCGCGCTAAGCAAATTGTTTATTAGCGTCGCACGGATCGAAGTAACGCATCCTCAGTGCCTGACCTTTCTCCTTCACCGACCTGATTACTGGCTGGCGCATCGTCTGGCGAGCTATTGTAGCGGTCTGGCGCATCCTGACCTGCCGCTTATCGGCACCGGTCCTTTTCGCCTGGCGTTGTTCACGCCGGAACTGGTGCGTCTGGAAAGTCATAACCATTATCACCTCAGCCATCCGCTGCTGAAAGCGATTGAATTCTGGATCACCCCGCAACTGTTTGCCCAGGATCTGGGCACCAGTTGCCGCCATCCGGTGCAGATTGCCATCGGCAAACCGGAAGAGCTGGCGACGCTGAGTCAGGTAAGTAGTGGTATCAGCCTGGGCTTTTGTTATTTAACCCTCAAAAAGGGCTCACGGCTCAACGTACAGCAGGCGCGGCGTCTGATACATATTATCCATCATACTTCGCTGCTGAAAACCTTACCGGTAGATGAGAACTTGATTATGCCAAGTCAGGGGCTGCTACCCGGCTGGACAATCCCGCAATGGCAGGACGTTGATGAAACCCCATTGCCGAAAAAACTTACCCTGGCGTATCACCTTCCTGTAGAGCTGCATACGATGGCGGAACAGCTTCGACATTACCTGGCGACGCTCGGCTGTGAGTTAACGTTGATTTTTCATAATGCCAAAAACTGGGATAACTGCCCTGCGTTGGCGCAAGCGGATCTGATGATGGGCGACAGGCTGATCGGCGAAGCGCCGGAATATACGCTGGAGCAGTGGCTACGTTGCGATCAGATCTGGCCGCATGTCCTGGACGCGCCTGCGTTTTCCCATCTGCAGGCTACGCTTGACGCTCTGCAAATTCAGCCCAATGAAAAAGATCGCCGCGCCGCGCTACAACAAGTTTTTGCCAACCTGATGGATGACGCCACACTTACGCCGCTGTTTAATTATCACTATCGCATCAGCGCCCCACCGGGCGTTAACGGCGTTCGACTCACCCCTCGCGGCTGGTTTGAATTTAGCGAAGCCTGGCTTCCGCCGCCTTCGCCGTGAAGAAGCTGGTCGGGATTATCCGTACGCGTTACCATATTGGTTTTCGTCATTGAGCAGGATAACTATGAAACGCGCCGTTGTTGTATTTAGTGGAGGTCAGGACTCCACCACTTGTCTGGCGCAAGCGCGGCATCAGTATGATGAAGTGCATTGTGTCACGTTTGATTATGGTCAGCGCCACCGCGCAGAGATCGATGTCGCGCGCGCGCTGGCGTTAAAACTTGGCGCACGCGCGCATAAAGTGCTGGATGTCACTTTGCTGAACGAACTGGCGGTCAGCAGCCTGACGCGGGATAGCATTCCGGTGCCGGACTATGAACCGAACGCTGACGGTATCCCCAATACTTTCGTACCGGGACGCAATATTCTCTTTCTGACGCTGGCGGCGATTTACGCTTATCAGGTCAAAGCCGAAGCGGTGATCACCGGCGTTTGCGAGACCGATTTTTCCGGCTATCCAGACTGTCGCGATGAGTTCGTCAAAGCGCTGAATCACGCGGTGAATCTGGGCATGGCGAAAGATATCCGTTTCGAAACGCCCCTAATGTGGATTGATAAAGCTGAAACCTGGGCGCTGGCCGATTATTGGGGCCAACTGGATTTGGTTCGCGAAGAGACGCTGACCTGCTATAACGGCATTAAAGGCGATGGCTGTGGTCATTGCGCGGCCTGTAATCTGCGCGCTAACGGCCTGAATCATTATCTGTCGAATAAAGCGGCGGTGATGGCGGCAATGAAGCAAAAAACCGGGTTAAGGTGATTGTTTTGCCGGATGGCGGCGCACGCGCCTTATCCGGCCTGGCGATATTCACCATGGTCAATATCGCCAGGCCGGACAAGTTCAACGCCATCAGACAGCGAGGCGTTATTGCACCATCTGTTCCAGCTTTTCACGCAATTCGCCTTCCAGCGGCAGCGCTTTTTGCGTTTTTAAATCAATACAAACAAACGTGATGAGCGCATCGGCCACCACCTGCCCTTCTGGCTCCAGCGTAATCGTCTGGCTTAATACGCCGCTTTTACCGTTAAGCTGTTGTACCTGGCTGGTCACGGTCAGTAGATCGCTCAATACCGCCGGGCGACGGTAATTTATATTGATGTTTACCACCACAAAGGCAATATTGCGGGCCGTCATCCACTGAAAGCTGTCGCTGTTTTCCAGACCATCCCAACGGGCCTCTTCCAGAAACTCCAGATAGCGGGCATTATTAACATGTTGATAAACATCAAGATGATATCCACGAACTTTGATTTGTGTTTGCATAGCGCAATAACCTTACGTTGTTGTTATAAGTAAACGACAAGTACAGAGGTCATAACTGGTATGACCTCTACAGTCTGGCAAATTTTTGCCACTGTGCAAGTGATTACAATGTTAAAACTGCCAGATTACGCTCCACCAGCGCGCTTCCCATTCCCGGCACCTGCTTTAAATCATCCACCGTTTTAAAAGGACCATACTCCTCCCGATAGCTCACAATAGCCTGCGCTTTTTTCAGCCCAACGCCGTTCATCACCCGCGCCAGATCCTCCGCAGACGCGGTATTAATGCTCACCCTGGTACCTTCATCATCGCTGGCTTTAGCAGGTAATGCCGCTTTGGCGGAGGATGAAGAAGGCGTATCCGCTTTTGTTTCCACCGCTGCATTTTTTGCGACAGGCGTCGCCGCCAGCGCGCTATGGGCCATGCCCGCGCAGGTTAAAGAAAGCGTAATAAGCAGTGCTTTAATTCCGTGTTTCATACTGTTTTCTCCTTGTTTGTTAACAGTGCAGCCACGATAGCGGGGCGGAGAAAAACGAACAAACGGCAATTCTCAGAAATGGAAAAGGCCGCGAAAGCGGCCTTTGTGGGATACAACGTTTTGCAATTTTTTGCGAAGCGCCTCGACGATTACTGCTGTTCCAGAGCGTCGCCGATTTTGATTTTCGCCTCTTTACGCAGATTGCTCATCAGCGCCTCAAAGACAATTTGCGCATTGTTCTGCGTGATGCCCTGCACCATCGCTTTTTTCTGCGCTTCCGGCATGGCGCCCGCTTTCACCTCGTCAAACGCCAGCAGAACGACGTTACCCTGCATATCGTTCGCCACGCCATAAACTGGCTTATCTTTCGTCGGAAGGCTTAACGCAAAGGCCGCCTGACTCACCGGATCCTGACTGGTACGACTTAACGTTTTAGGCTCGCCAAAACTCAGACCCGCCGCTTTCATCGCTTCCGCGCCTTTACCCGCTTTCAGCTCGACCAGCAGTTTTTCCGCATCCAGCTTCGCCTGTTGTTCCGCTTTGTTATGCTTCACCAGGGCAGTGACCTGTTCTTTCACTTCTGCCAACGGCTTCACGGCTTCAGGTTTATGTTCGCTCACGCGCACAACAAAAGCCCGGTCGCCATCTACGGTGATAATATCTGAATTCGGCCCCGGCGTACCGTTTTCGCCTACCAGACCGCCATTAAAGATAGCATCGGCTACCGGTTTGAAGTTCAGCTCTTCCGGTAAGGTGTCACGGCTAAACCAGCCGGTTTCAACCGCTTTTACGCCAGCGACCTGTTCAGCGCCTGCTAACGACTCATTGTCGTTGCTTGCCGCATCGCTCACCTTCTGCTGCAACGCATAGTAAGCATCCAGCGCTTTTTCTTGTTTCACTTTCGCGGCAATGTCGTCGCGAACCTCGCTTAACGGTTTCACTTTGGCAGGCTGAATATCATCCAGACGCGCCACCAGAAAACCGACAGACGACTTAATCACGCCAGATATCTGTCCTTTTTCTTTTAATCCGGCGTTTTTCAGTTCCGGCACCGTGGCAGACTCTTCCAGCCAGCCCATATCGCCGCCATTACGCGCAGAGATGATATCGGTAGATTTCTCTTTCGCCAGCGTGGCGAAATCTTCGCCCTTGTTCAGCGCATCCAGTACCGCTTTTGCATCATCTTCCGTTTTGGTCTGGATAATGCTGTAACGAATGCGCTCCGGCTGAGTAAACTGATCTACATGCTGGTCATAATAGGCCTGAATATCCGCATCGCTAACCGGTGCCTGCATCGTCGCGGCATCCAGCTTGATATAGCTTACGCGGAACTGTTCCGGCGTCATAAAGCGGACTTTATTCTGATCGTAGTAGCTGGACACTTCCTGATCGGTCACCTGCTGCTTCGCCGCCAGCGCGTTGACATCAATAACGGCTTCACGCACCACGCGCTGTTGAGAGACTAATGCCGCCAGTTCGTCGGTTTCCCCTTTCAGCATAAAATCAGTACCGGCCACGCCGTTGATCAGTTGCTGAGTGGTAAGCTGGTTACGCAGCGCCTGAGCATACTGATCGGCCGTCATTCCCATCTGATTCACAATCGCGTTATAGCGGTTGTTGTCAAACTTACCGTCCACCTGAAAAGCGGGAGTGGCGAAAATCGCCTGCTTTACCTGCTCATCGCTGATGCCCAGTTTCAGTTCGCGGGAATATTGATCCAACAGCGCTTCATCTATCAGACGATTCAGCACCTGCTGGCGCAGGCTTTTCATATAACCTTCGTTGGCCGCCAGTTCAGAATACCTGTCGCCCAACTGCTGCTGCATACGGTTACGTTCGTTATTAAACGCATTCTCAAACTGTGCCCGGCTGATTTCCTGGCCATTCACTTTTGCGGCGTAGTTATTGCTTCCGCCAATCAGGTAACCACTAACGCCGGTCAAAATGAACGACACGATAATGATAACGAAAATAATCTTGAGCACGAGACTGTTTGCAGCCGTGCGTAAGCTGTCCATCATGGTGTAACCACACTCCGCTGTAGGTGACTTTACACTTTATCTTTCAGGCGGCTTCTCTGCTGGCTACCGAGTGATTCGCTCAGTTGCCGCGTCGACGCAACCTGAATGATTTGCGTATAGAGACTTCACGCGCATCGCATTTTCTGAACGCGGCGCACAAAAGCCTATTGTGACAAGAAACGAGGGCAATTGTCAGCCCGCAACGCACAGAAAGTCCCGAATCGCCAATAAAAAAGGCACATCAGTTGATGCGCCCTTGTACTTTGTCACATCCCCCGAGGGGATCACGCTTAGTTTACCGCGTCTTTCAGCGCTTTACCTGCACGGAAACTCGGCACTTTGGCAGCGGCGATGGTGATCTCTTTACCTGTTTGCGGGTTGCGACCAGTACGGGCAGCACGCTCTTTAACAGCAAAAGTACCAAAGCCTACCAGTGCAACGTCATCCCCTTCTTTCAGAGATTCGGTAACAGAAGCAATAATCGCATCTAACGCACGTCCAGCCGCAGCCTTAGAGATATCAGCCCCTGCAGCAATTTTTTCGATCAGTTGAGATTTATTCACTCTTCTCTTCCTCTTTATAATTTATATCGCACCTGAATCCTTCGAAGTACGACCGCGCAGCAGTTATATCAGGCCTGCCACGCCCTTACAACACCCGTTAATGGTGGCAGACCCAATCAACCATCTAAATTAGCTATACAAAAAAAGGCTGGCAAGTCCGAAATAGCCTGCCAGCCCTGTTTTTATTAGCGCTATTTGCGCGAGGTCACTATTTTGCGGTTACAACCTGCATTCCAGACGGTTCGTTTTGCAGAGCAAGCGTCAGAACTTCCTCAATGCGCTTCACAGGATGGATATCCAGATCGGCAATCACGTTGTCCGGAATTTCCTCCAGGTCACGTTTATTTTCGAATGGAATTAAGACCGTTTTAATCCCGCCGCGATGCGCCGCCAACAGTTTTTCTTTCAGGCCGCCGATCGGCAACACCTGACCGCGCAGGGTGATCTCACCGGTCATTGCCACATCTGCGCGCACCGGATTACCAGTCAGGCAGGAAACCAGCGCGGTACACATCGCGATACCGGCGCTTGGACCGTCTTTCGGCGTTGCGCCTTCCGGCACGTGAACGTGGATATCGCGTTTTTCGTAAAAGTCCGGATTAATACCCAGTTTTTCCGCGCGCGCGCGCACCACGGTCAGCGCCGCCTGAATAGATTCCTGCATCACTTCACCGAGCGAGCCGGTGTAGGTCAACTTGCCTTTGCCCGGGACGCAGGCGGTTTCGATGGTCAACAGATCGCCGCCCACTTCCGTCCACGCCAGGCCCGTCACCTGACCTACGCGGTTTTCGCTATCCGCGCGGCCATAATCAAAGCGCTGGACACCGAGGTAGTCGTGCAGATTATCACCGTTAATTTCGATATGTTTTAACGACTTATCGAGCAACAGTTGTTTAACCGCTTTGCGGCACAGTTTGGAGATTTCACGCTCCAGACTACGCACGCCCGCTTCACGCGTGTAATAGCGGATAATACCGATAATCGCGCTATCGTCGACCGTCAGTTCGCCTTTCTTCAGCGCGTTACGCTCGATCTGCTTCGGCAGCAGGTGACGTTTAGCAATATTCAGCTTCTCATCTTCGGTATAACCGGACAGACGGATTACTTCCATACGATCCAGCAGCGGCGCCGGAATGTTCATGGAGTTGGAAGTGGCGACAAACATCACATCGCTGAGATCGTAATCCACTTCCAGGTAATGATCGCTGAACGCCACGTTCTGCTCCGGATCCAGCACTTCCAGCAGTGCGGAAGCCGGATCGCCACGCATGTCAGAAGACATTTTGTCGATCTCATCGAGCAGGAACAGTGGGTTTTTAACCCCCACTTTGGCCATTTTTTGGATCAGTTTACCCGGCATAGAGCCAATGTAAGTCCGGCGATGACCGCGGATTTCCGCTTCATCACGCACGCCGCCCAGCGCCATACGGATGTATTTACGCCCTGTTGCTTTAGCGATGGACTGGCCCAACGAGGTTTTACCTACCCCCGGCGGCCCCACCAGACACAGGATCGGCCCCTTGATTTTATTTACACGGCTTTGAACCGCGAGATACTCAAGGATGCGGTCTTTCACGCGCTCCAGACCATAATGGTCAGTATCGAGGATTTCCTGCGCCTGACGCAGGTCTTTTTTGACCTTGCTACGCGCATTCCACGGCACCTGCACCATCCAGTCGATGTAGCCGCGCACCACGGTCGCTTCCGCCGACATCGGAGACATCATTTTCAGCTTCTGCAGTTCCGCTTCCGCTTTCTCTTTCGCCTCTTTCGGCATTTTCGCCGCGTCGATCTTACGCTTCAGCGCTTCGTTTTCGTCCGGCGCGTCGTCCATCTCGCCAAGTTCTTTCTGAATCGCTTTCATTTGCTCGTTCAGATAGTACTCGCGCTGGGATTTCTCCATCTGCTTTTTCACGCGGTTGCGAATGCGTTTCTCAACCTGCAGCAGATCGATTTCAGATTCCATCATCGCCATCAGATATTCCAGACGTTCGTTAACGTCGGACATCTCCAGTACGGACTGTTTATCCGCCAGTTTCAGCGGCATATGCGCGGCGATGGTGTCAGCCAGACGTGCAGGGTCGTCAATGCTATTGAGTGACGTCAGCACTTCCGGCGGAATTTTTTTGTTCAGCTTGATGTAGCCTTCGAACTGGCTGATAGCGGTACGCACCAGCACTTCTTGTTCTCGCTCATCAATGGCTGGCGAATCAAGGTACTCCGCCTTCGCGGAGAAATGTTCGCCGTTGTCAGACAGCGCGGAAATACGCGCGCGCTGTAACCCCTCGACCAGCACTTTTACGGTGCCGTCAGGCAGTTTCAACATCTGCAAAATAGAGGCCACGGTCCCGACGGTGAAAAGATCGTTTACACCCGGCTCATCCGTTGATGCTTCCTTCTGGGCGACCAGCATGATTTTTTTATCATGGTCCATAGCCGCTTCCAGACAACGGATAGATTTTTCCCGCCCTACAAATAAGGGTATGACCATGTGCGGATAAACCACCACATCGCGCAAGGGCAATACGGGGATTTCAATGCGTTCAGAACGCTCAGGATTCATAGAGCTCTCTCTTAGTTTAGTGTCCGCCAGGTAATCAGATAGTATAGCTGTGCTCCATACCACCTATAACATGTACGTCAGTATATGGGGATGTTTCCCACACATTCAACGGCGTGTTTACAGGAAAAACGAAAGGGGAGATAAAATCCCCCCTTTTTTGGCTAACTGATTGTATGAATGTTTAATTATTCGCCAGAAGCCTGCGCTTCCGGTTTGCCGTAAATCAGCAACGGCTTACTCTGACCGGCAATAACGGACTCGTCGATCACCACTTTTTCGACGTCTTCCATAGATGGCAAATCGTACATGGTATCCAGCAGCGCCGCTTCGACGATAGAACGCAGACCACGGGCGCCGGTTTTACGCGCCATTGCTTTCCTGGCGATAGCGTCCAGCGCTTCGTCACGGAATTCCAGATCGACGCCTTCCAGGTTAAACAGCGCCTGATACTGCTTGGTCAGCGCATTTTTCGGCTCTTTCAGGATTTGAATCAGCGCTTCTTCGCTGAGTTCGTTCAGCGTCGCCACCACTGGCAGACGACCGATAAACTCAGGAATCAGACCAAATTTGATCAAATCTTCCGGTTCAACCTGCGACAACAACTCGCCTTCGCTGGCTTTGTCGGACTTCGCTTTCACCGTCGCGCCAAAACCAATGCCGGAGCCGGTTTCAACACGGTTAGCGATCACTTTATCCAGACCGGCAAACGCGCCGCCGCAGATAAACAGAATCTTAGAGGTATCTACCTGTAAGAACTCCTGCTGCGGATGTTTGCGACCACCCTGCGGTGGAACCGCGGCGACAGTGCCTTCGATCAGTTTCAGCAACGCCTGCTGTACACCTTCGCCGGAAACATCGCGGGTAATGGACGGATTGTCTGATTTACGCGAAATCTTATCGATTTCATCAATGTAGACAATCCCACGCTGCGCTTTTTGCACGTCGTAGTCGCATTTCTGCAACAGTTTCTGAATGATATTCTCGACGTCTTCCCCCACGTAACCCGCTTCGGTCAGCGTGGTCGCATCCGCCATAGTGAACGGCACATCCAGCAAGCGCGCCAGCGTTTCCGCCAGCAGCGTTTTACCGGAACCGGTCGGTCCAATCAGCAGAATGTTGCTTTTGCCTAACTCGACGCCATTGCTGGTATCGCCGTTACGCAGACGCTTGTAGTGGTTATAGACCGCCACCGCCAGCACTTTTTTCGCCTGCTCCTGGCCGATAACGTAATCGTCCAGGTGGGTACGAATTTCATGCGGCGTCGGCAGCGCACTACGTTCACGGTGCGGAGCAACTTCTTTAATTTCTTCGCGAATAATGTCGTTACATAAATCGACGCATTCGTCGCAGATATACACGGATGGACCGGCAATCAGCTTGCGCACTTCATGCTGGCTTTTGCCGCAAAAAGAGCAGTACAACAATTTGCCCGAGCCATCTTTGCGTTTATCTGTCATGAGTCAAAACCTCTTCTTTGTTCTTTGTGCCGCACACGACGACGCAAATGCCATTCTCAGGCGCAAGCCGCTAATCAGCGTTGTGCCGCCCTTCATTAGTATATACACAAAATCATTCGAGCTACATCAAGGCGGCAACTCGGCGACTCCGCAGGCGCTTACATAAGTAAGTCACTGGGAGGCGCGCTGGCAACCAACACCGAGGTAGCGTGAAGGATGAAGTGTATAGCGGCACACTTGCGTCCAGGGCATCAATTACGATGGGTCAAAATTGAGTCAACCAAACCGTACTCTACCGCTTCAGGCGCGGAGAGGAAGCGATCGCGCTCAGTATCACGTTCAATCTGCTCAAGAGATTGACCCGTATGATGCGCCATAAGTTCATTCATGCGCCCTTTTACTTTCAAAATTTCGCGGGCGTGAATTTCAATATCCGTCGCCTGGCCCTGGTAGCCGCCCAGCGGCTGGTGGATCATGACGCGAGAGTTCGGCAAGCAGAAACGTTTGCCTTTCGCCCCGGCAGTCAGCAGAAACGCCCCCATAGAGGCCGCCTGTCCCATACAAATGGTGCTGACGTCTGGCTTAATAAACTGCATGGTGTCATAGATGGACATCCCCGCAGTAATTACGCCGCCAGGAGAATTAATGTACAGATAGATATCTTTTTCCGGGTTTTCCGCTTCCAGGAACAGCATCTGCGCCACGATCAGGTTAGCCATATGGTCTTCGACCTGGCCGGTCAGAAATATGACGCGTTCCTTAAGTAGACGAGAATAGATATCAAAAGAGCGCTCACCGCGTGAGGTCTGTTCAATGACCATCGGCACCAGCGCCATATGAGGGGCCAAATTATCTCGTTCTCCGCTGTATGACATTTCCGTCTCCTGGATAAAAATTGAAAAAACCTGCTGTACTGATTGTAACCTGATGGACGGATTATCAGCCAGTCCCTCTGTAATGGGTACGGCATCGCCATAATTCAAGCATAACAATCTTTTGTTCTAACGCTAACACTGAAACGCGGTTTTCGCACCCTTACCATGCAAAATGCGTGACAAAAAAAACCCGTCACTGAAAGGTGACGGGTTTTTGTGCAAATTTCGTGCTTTTAACGCGAAAAATTACGCTTGCTGGTTCATCAGCTCATTGAAGGAAGTGGCTTTTTCAGACACTTTCGCTTTTGCCAGAACCGCTTCAACAGCCTGTTCTTCCAGAGCGACGTTACGCATATTGTCCATCAGCTCTTTATTTTTGCTGTAGAACTCAATCACTTCTTTCGGATCTTCGTAAGCAGACGCCATCTCTTCGATCAGGCCTTTAACGCGTTCTTCGTCCGCTTTCAGCTCGTTGGTACGAATGACTTCGCCGAGCAGCAGACCGACAACTACACGACGCTTAGCCTGTTCTTCGAACAGTTCGCGCGGCAGCTCCAGAGCCTGTTTCTCGTTACCACCAAAACGCTGCGCAGCCTGACGACGCAGAACGTCGATTTCGCTGTCGATCAGCGCAGCCGGTACGTCGATGTCGTTAGCTTTTACCAGACCTTCGATCGCCTGAGACTTAACGCGGTTACGCACCGCGCCTTTCAGCTCGCGTTCCATGTTTTTACGTACTTCAGCGCGCAGACCGGCTACGGAACCATCTTCAACGCCGAAACGTTTGATGAATTCTTCGGTCAGTTCCGGCAGTTCGCGTTCTTCAACTTTCTTCAGGTTGATAACGAACTTAGCCGCTTTACCTTTCAGGTTTTCAGCGTGGTACTCTTCCGGGAAGGTCACATCGATAGTGAACTCTTCGCCAGCTTTGTGGCCTTTAACGCCGTCTTCAAAGCCCGGAATCATACGACCCTGGCCCATCGCCAGAACGAAATCGGTCGCTTTGCCGCCTTCGAACTCTTCGCCGTCTACAGAGCCGGTGAAGTCGATGGTCACGCGGTCTTCCGCATCAGCAGCGCCGTCTTTTTCTTTCCAGGTCGCCTGCTGCTTACGCAGGGTTTCCAGCATCACATCAACGTCAGCGTCGGTGACTTCAACAACCGGCTTTTCAACTTCGATAGACTCGAGGCCAGTCAGCTCAACTTCCGGATAGACTTCAAACTCGACGGAGTAAGTGAAGTCTTCACCCACTTTGTATTCGCCCGGAACATAGTTCGGCGCGCCTGCCGGGTTAATTTTTTCTTTGATGATCGCGTCAACGAAATTGCGGCTCATCAGATCGCCCAGCACGTCCTGGCGAACAGAAGCGCCATAACGCTGAGCGACGATATTCATCGGTACTTTGCCTTTACGGAAGCCGTCAATACGTACTTTTTTCGCTACGTTGACCAGCTCGCTTTTTACAGCGGTCTCGATGCTGTCAGCAGCGATTGTAATCGTTACACGGCGGCCAAGGCCCTGAGTGGTTTCAACTGAAACTTGCATCTTGTTACCTCAAAAAATCACAGTGCTCGGTCAACTCTACTCCGCAAGCACGTGCTATTTGCTTCGCGGAACCGGGATGTTCTCATAATCAATCACATTCCCTGTCGTCAGAATCATCCCGAAGACGTTCATATATAAGACGGCGCATTATAGCGGCATCACTTTTGTGAGTCGAGAACGGTGATTGTGCGATGCTGCGGCGGTTTTCACAATTCTCGGCTAATTTTTGTCTGAATACTGTACGACACGCTCAAAATTCAGACAAAACAAAACGGCCCGCAGGCCGTTTTCACATAATTCTGTAGCAACATACTGGAAAAGCGGAGGTAGTTGCAAATCCGTTTTGCTACGCGATGCTTCCCGCGCCGCGACAAGGAGGCGACGCGAAGATAGTATCCTGCAACCCTTCCCACTCTTTGAGGGTATAAGTATGCAGTGCCAGCGCATGTACGGTTGTGGAGAGTTCCGCCGTTAACGTACCGTAAATCATCCGATGACGATTAAGAAAACGTTCGCCTGTAAAGCGATCGCTCACCAGCACGACCTTAAAATGGCTTTCCGATCCTGCAGGAACATTGTGACGATAGCTTTCATCCACAACTTCGAGAAACACGGGGTCGAACGCTGTCCTTAATTTTTCTTCTATTTGCTCACGTATCATCATGAAAATCTCCTCCGACAACGCTGTGATGTCACCCATCCCTTTAAATACTAGCCGCTTTTACCGTTTCCATTACAGCATGACAACAAAAATTTAGCTTTCGTCTGATTATTTCAGCCAAACGTATGAAGTTTACTGCCTTAATCATTCTTTTAGCGCTCAAAATCCCCGCTCGCGCCGTTATCAATACCAAATCGGACATTACGACGAATTTACCTGCGTTGACCACTTCCCCTCGCCGTTAGCGGTGTTATGATGGCGGGAATTTTTACCTATCACGTTTTAAGCGTCATTGAGAGCCTGAATATGTTAAAAAAACTTCTCTTTCCGTTAGTCGCTCTGTTTATGCTGGCAGGATGCGCCACACCGCCGACGACCATTGACGTCGCGCCGAAGATCACCTTGCCACAGCAGGACCCGAGCCTGATGGGCGTCACCGTTAGCATTACCGGCGCGGACCAACGCCAGGATCAAGCGTTAGCGAAAGTCACGCGTAACAACCAGCTGGTAACGTTAACCGCCTCCCGCGATTTACGCTTCCTGTTACAAGAAGTCCTGGAAAAACAGATGACGGCACGGGGCTATATGATCGGGCCTAACGGCGCGGTTAATCTGCAGATTATTGTTAACCAACTGTATGCTGATGTTTCCCAGGGCAGCGTGCGCTACAACATCGCGACCAAAGCGGATATCGCGATTATTGCGACCGCGGCAAATGGCAGCAAGATGACCAAAAACTATCGCGCCAACTACTCTATTGAAGGGGCGTTCCAGGCCTCTAACCAGAATATTGCCGACGCGGTGAACAGCGTTCTGACCGATACCATTGCTGATATGTCTCAGGACACCAGTATTCACGATTTTATCAAGCAAAATGCCCGTTAATAGCAACAACAAGACCCGGCAAAAGCCGGGTCTGTAGATGCCTATGTCAAGTCAATATTTACGTATTTTCCAGCAACCGCGTTCAGCCATTCTGCTGATATTGGGTTTTGCCTCTGGCCTCCCGCTGGCGCTCACCTCCGGTACGCTACAGGCGTGGATGACCGTCGAGAATATCGATCTTAAAACGATTGGCTTCTTCTCGCTGGTTGGTCAGGCCTATGTGTTTAAGTTTCTCTGGTCCCCGCTGATGGACCGCTACACGCCGCCTTTTTTAGGTCGTCGTCGCGGTTGGTTACTCGCCACCCAACTGTTGTTACTGGCGGCGATTGCGGCGATGGGCTTTCTTGAACCCGGCACGCAGCTACGCTGGATGGCGGCGCTGGCGGTGGTGATTGCTTTTTGCTCCGCCTCGCAGGATATCGTGTTCGACGCCTGGAAAACCGATGTTTTACCCGCAGAAGAACGCGGCGCTGGCGCGGCAATCAGCGTGCTTGGCTACCGGTTGGGGATGCTGGTTTCCGGCGGACTGGCGCTATGGCTGGCCGATCGCTGGCTCGGCTGGCAGGGCATGTACTGGCTGATGGCGGCATTGCTGATCCCCTGCATTATCGCCACCTTACTGGCGCCGGAACCGACCGATACTATCCCCTCCCCGAAATCGCTGGAACAGGCCGTCGTCGCGCCGCTACGCGATTTCTTTGGCCGTAATAACGCCTGGCTGATTTTACTGCTCATTGTGCTTTATAAACTGGGTGACGCCTTCGCCATGAGCCTGACCACCACCTTTTTGATTCGCGGCGTCGGCTTTGACGCCGGCGAAGTCGGCGTGGTCAATAAAACGCTGGGCCTGCTGGCAACGATCGTCGGCGCGTTATACGGCGGCATATTAATGCAGCGTCTTTCGCTGTTTCGCGCGCTGCTGATTTTCGGCATTTTGCAAGGCGCGTCCAACGCCGGTTACTGGTTGCTCTCCATTACCGATAAAAACATGTTCAGCATGGGCGCGGCGGTCTTTTTCGAAAATCTGTGCGGCGGGATGGGGACTGCCGCCTTTGTCGCCTTATTAATGACGCTATGTAATAAGTCGTTTTCCGCAACACAGTTTGCCCTACTGTCGGCCCTCTCCGCAGTAGGCCGCGTTTATGTTGGTCCCGTAGCGGGCTGGTTCGTTGAAGCGCACGGCTGGCCGACATTCTACCTCTTCTCGGTTGTCGCCGCCGTTCCCGGGCTGTTACTGTTGCTGGTCTGTCGGCAAACGCTGGAATATAGCTGGCAGAGCGAGCGTTTCATTCCCCGCACGCAATACCGTGGCGCCTACAATTTCGCGCTTTCAATCCTGCTCGCGGGCGTCGCTTTGCTGGCGGTATGGGTACTCCTGCTGACCATGAACGCGGTGGATTACACTAACTTCTCATTCCTGCCCGGATTGCTTGAGACCGCGGTAGTGGTTGCCGTGTGCGGCATTGTCTTTGGCGGGTTGCTGGACTACCTGGCGCTACGAAAAACACGCCTGCTCTAAAACATTATTTGCCGTTGTAATAACGACCCGGAATTATAACGGCTAAATAACCATCAATTGATAAAAAATATATTTGTCTTTTTGTGCGCAACAGAATTTTGGAAATTATTGGTAATTTCTACGCTACCTATTTTCTTTACACGATTCAGCCGATTAAATTTAAATTTCTGCCGTTGATTGTCCTTTTATTGATAATAAATTGTTAAGTAATTGTTTTATTTTTACATTGGTTATACCAATTATCCCTCAACATCCCACTTACAGACCTCATCCGTTATAACGCAAAGTTTCAACAGTGTCTTAAAGTTATTTCGACATACTTGGCAACATATGTGACATGCGCGGCAGAACTTGGTAACACAGAACCAATCATGTTTACAGTAATGTAACCTTACCGTAAAATGCCCCTACACTTTAAACGCCACCAGGTCCCGTGGAATTGAGGTCGTTAAATGAGACTCAGGAAATACAATAAAAGTTTGGGATGGTTGTCATTAATTGCAGGCACTGCATTACTCAGTGGCTGTAATTCTGCGCTGCTGGATCCCAAAGGACAGATTGGACTGGAGCAACGTTCGCTGATACTGACGGCATTTGGCCTGATGTTGATCGTCGTTATTCCCGCCATCTTGATGGCTGTTGGTTTTGCCTGGAAGTATCGTGCGAGTAATAAGGATGCGAAGTATAGCCCGAACTGGTCACACTCCAATAAAGTGGAAGCCGTGGTCTGGACGGTGCCTATCTTAATCATCATTTTCCTTGCCGTACTGACCTGGAAAACCACGCACGCGCTTGAACCAAGCAAGCCGCTGGCGCATGACGAAAAACCGATCACCATCGAAGTGGTTTCCATGGACTGGAAATGGTTCTTCATCTATCCGGAGCAGGGTATCGCCACCGTCAACGAGATCGCCTTCCCGGCGAACACGCCGGTTTATTTCAAAGTGACCTCCAACTCCGTGATGAACTCCTTCTTTATCCCGCGTCTGGGTAGCCAGATTTATGCCATGGCCGGTATGCAAACACGTTTGCATCTGATCGCCAACGAACCCGGAACCTACGATGGCATCTCCGCCAGCTATAGCGGCCCGGGCTTCTCTGGTATGAAGTTTAAAGCTATCGCCACCAAAGACCGCGCAGAATTCGACCAATGGGTCGCAAAAGCGAAGCAGTCTCCGAACACCATGAATGATATGGCGGCGTT
Source organism: Salmonella sp. A29-2 (assembly GCF_020150755.1). Taxonomy (NCBI): domain Bacteria; kingdom Pseudomonadati; phylum Pseudomonadota; class Gammaproteobacteria; order Enterobacterales; family Enterobacteriaceae; genus Salmonella; species Salmonella sp. A29-2. The sequence goes on from NZ_CP083731.1 coordinate 3,432,228, forward strand.
CGAGAAAGTGGCTATGCCAAGCGAGTACAACAAGGTGGAATATTTCTCCAGCGTGAAACCAGATTTGTTCAAGGACGTTATTAACAAATTCATGGACCACGGTAAGAGCATGGACATGACCCAACCTGAAGGTGAGCACAGCTCGCATGAAGGAATGGAAGGTATGGACATGAGCCACGCGGAATCCGCCAACTCCAAGGGTTGAGGAAGATAAGATGTTCGGAAAATTATCACTGGATGCAGTACCGTTCCATGAACCTATCGTCATGGTAACGATCGCTGCAATTATCGTCGGGGGACTGGCGATACTGGCAGCGATTACTTACTTCGGTAAGTGGACCTACCTATGGAAAGAGTGGTTAACGTCGGTTGACCATAAACGCCTCGGCATCATGTATATCATCGTCGCGATTGTGATGCTGTTACGTGGTTTCGCCGATGCCATCATGATGCGTAGCCAGCAGGCGCTTGCCTCCGCCGGCGAAGCGGGTTTTCTACCGCCGCACCACTACGATCAGATCTTTACCGCTCACGGCGTAATCATGATCTTCTTCGTGGCGATGCCCTTCGTTATCGGTCTGATGAACCTGGTGGTTCCGCTGCAGATCGGCGCGCGCGACGTTGCGTTCCCTTTCCTGAACAACCTGAGCTTCTGGTTCACCGTTGTCGGCGTTATCCTGGTTAACCTCTCGCTGGGCGTGGGTGAATTCGCGCAGACAGGGTGGCTGGCTTATCCGCCGCTATCGGGAATAGAGTACAGTCCCAGCGTCGGGGTCGATTACTGGATATGGGCGTTGCAACTCTCGGGTATTGGTACGACGTTAACCGGTATCAACTTCTTCGTGACGATCCTGAAGATGCGTGCGCCGGGTATGACAATGTTCAAGATGCCGGTCTTTACCTGGGCCTCTTTGTGCGCCAACGTACTGATCATCGCCTCTTTCCCGATTCTGACGGTTACCGTCGCGTTGCTGACCCTGGATCGCTATCTGGGCACCCATTTCTTTACCAACGATATGGGCGGCAACATGATGATGTACATCAACCTGATTTGGGCCTGGGGCCATCCGGAAGTGTACATTCTGATTCTGCCGGTCTTCGGGGTATTCTCCGAAATCGCAGCGACCTTCTCGCGTAAACGTCTGTTCGGCTATACCTCGCTGGTTTGGGCGACCGTCTGTATTACCGTACTGTCGTTTATCGTTTGGCTGCACCACTTCTTCACGATGGGCGCAGGCGCGAACGTTAACGCCTTCTTCGGTATCACCACCATGATTATCGCCATCCCGACCGGGGTGAAGATCTTCAACTGGTTGTTCACCATGTATCAGGGCCGTATCGTCTTCCATTCCGCAATGATGTGGACCATCGGCTTTATCGTGACCTTCTCGGTCGGCGGTATGACCGGCGTGCTGCTGGCGGTACCGGGCGCGGACTTCGTCCTGCACAACAGTCTGTTCCTGATTGCGCACTTCCATAACGTGATCATTGGCGGCGTGGTGTTTGGCTGCTTCGCGGGTATGACCTACTGGTGGCCGAAGGCGTTTGGCTTCAAGCTGAACGAAACCTGGGGTAAACGCGCCTTCTGGTTCTGGATTATCGGTTTCTTTGTAGCCTTTATGCCGCTGTACGTACTGGGCTTCATGGGCATGACCCGTCGTCTCAGCCAGCAAATTGATCCGCAGTTCCATACGATGCTGATGGTTGCCGCCGCCGGTGCCGCGCTGATTGCGCTGGGTATCCTGTGCCAACTGATTCAGATCTTCGTTTCTATTCGCGACCGCGATCAGAACCGCGATCTGACCGGCGACCCATGGGGTGGCCGTACGCTGGAGTGGTCAACCTCGTCTCCGCCGCCGTTCTATAACTTTGCCGTTGTGCCGCACGTTCACGAACGTGACGCCTTCTGGGAAATGAAAGAAAAAGGCGAAGCGTACCAACAGCCTGGACAGTATGAAGAGATTCATATGCCGAAAAATAGCGGTGCCGGTATTGTTATCGCCGCCTTCGCAACGGTATTTGGCTTCGCCATGATCTGGCATATCTGGTGGCTGGCGATAGTGGGTTTCGCAGGCATGATCATCAGCTGGATTGTAAAAAGCTTTGATGAAGATGTGGATTACTACGTGCCGGTCCCGGAAGTCGAAAAACTGGAAAACCAGCATTTCGATGAGATTACTAAGGCAGGGCTGAAAAATGGCAACTGATACTTTAACGCACGCGACTGCCCACGCGCACGAACACGGGCACCATGACGCAGGCCAGAACAAAATCTTCGGATTTTGGGTCTACCTGATGAGCGACTGCATTCTGTTCTCTATTCTGTTTGCTACCTATGCCGTTCTGGTGAACGGCACCGCTGGCGGCCCGACAGGTAAGGACATTTTCGAACTGCCGTTCGTTCTGGTTGAAACCTTCCTGCTGTTATTTAGCTCCATTACCTACGGCATGGCGGCGATCGCCATGCACAAGAACAACAAGAGCCAGGTTATCTCCTGGCTGGCGTTGACCTTCTTGTTCGGTGCCGGATTTATCGGGATGGAAATCTATGAATTCCATCACCTGATTGTTAACGGTATGGGCCCGGATCGCAGCGGCTTCCTGTCTGCGTTCTTCGCGCTGGTCGGCACGCACGGTCTGCACGTCACTTCCGGTTTGATCTGGATGGCGGTGCTGATGGTGCAAGTTGCCCGTCGCGGTCTGACCAGCACTAACCGTACCCGCATCATGTGCCTGAGCCTGTTCTGGCACTTCCTGGATGTGATTTGGATTTGCGTATTCACTGTTGTTTATCTGATGGGGGCGATGTAATGAGTCATTCTACCGAGAGCGGCGGCGCATCCCACGGCAGCGTAAAAACGTACATGACCGGCTTTATCCTGTCGGTCATCCTGACGGTTATTCCATTCTGGATGGTGATGACTGGCGCTGCCTCTCCGGCCGTTATTCTGGGATCTATCCTGGCAATGGCAGTGGTGCAGATTTTGGTGCATCTGGTGTGTTTCCTGCACATGAACACCAAATCTGATGAAGGCTGGAACATGACGGCCTTCATCTTTACCGTGCTGATCATCGCCATCCTGGTTGTGGGCTCCATCTGGATTATGTGGAACCTCAACTACAACATGATGATGCACTAAGAGCGGCGAGTATGATGTTTAAGCAATACCTGCAAGTAACGAAACCAGGCATCATCTTTGGCAACCTGATCTCGGTGATCGGGGGATTTCTGCTGGCTTCAAAGGGCAGCATTGACTATCCCCTGTTCATCTATACGCTGGTCGGGGTGTCACTGGTTGTGGCGTCGGGTTGTGTATTTAACAACTACATCGACAGGGATATCGACAGGAAGATGGAAAGGACCAAGAATCGGGTGCTGGTCAAAGGCCTGATTTCTCCTGGCGTCTCGCTGGTATACGCCACCCTGCTGGGTATTGCTGGCTTTATGCTGTTGTGGTTTGGCGCCAATCCTCTGGCCTGCTGGCTGGGGGTAATGGGCTTCGTGGTCTACGTTGGCGTGTACAGCTTGTACATGAAGCGTCACTCCGTCTACGGAACGCTGATTGGTTCTCTCTCCGGCGCAGCGCCGCCGGTGATTGGCTACTGCGCCGTAACGGGCGATTTTGACAGCGGCGCGGCGATTCTGTTGGCTATTTTCAGTCTCTGGCAGATGCCGCACTCTTACGCCATCGCCATTTTCCGCTTTAAGGACTATCAGGCGGCCAATATCCCGGTTCTGCCGGTGGTAAAAGGAATCTCAGTCGCTAAAAACCACATCACGCTGTACATCATTGCGTTTGCCGTTGCAACGCTAATGCTCACGTTGGGCGGTTATGCCGGTTACAAATACCTGGTGGTCGCCGCGGCGGTCAGCGTTTGGTGGCTCGGCATGGCGCTACGCGGTTACAAAGTGGAAGATGATAAGGTCTGGGCGCGCAAGCTGTTCGGCTTCTCTATCATTGCGATTACCGCGCTGAGTATCATGATGTCCGTTGATTTTATGGTGCCGAATTCGCAGAATCTGCTGACTTACGTCTGGTAAGACTTTTGATGGCGTATCGCTTGATACGCCATTATTTTCGCTCGCAGTTACAGAAAAACGCCTGCCTTAAGCATATCCATCTCTTTACCGTTAACCATTCCCGTCACAGCAGTCACGCTATAGCTATCAACATCGCAAAATTCCGGCTGATAGACAGGTTGTAATGTCGATTCACGGAGCGTATCAGACTTATACCCTTGTAAATTGCGGTTCTGCGTATTTAGCCCAAAAGGCTCAAATGCGATAACCTGCTGTGACATCGCCCCGGCCTTATTTTTCAGCGCCAGTGAGACACGTAAATTCTCTATACTGCTGATTCTGTCCGTTTTGACGACAAACTCCAGCTCGCATGCATAGCCGCTGCCCTGGCTCGCACCGAAAACACGATCACGATTGAAGGTTAACTTCGGCAAATTCTTTTCACGCATTGCCACAGCCTCAGCGCGGGCCTGTCGGTCTTTTTCGCAGGTCACCTGAAAATGGGGATCGTCTGCAAAACTTGTTCGCCCCTGAGCAAACAACTCCGCTGCCTTCCGGCAGTCTGTGTCGACAAACTGACCGTTGGTATACATCCAGGCAAGATAGTTTAAAGCGCGAGACTTGCCCATCTTCGTCGCCCGATCAAAGAATTCAAACGCCCGAGCGTAATCAAGCGGAACCTGCGTCCCGGAGTAATAGATCTCACCAAGATTTATGAGCGCATCGGCATTACCCTGCGCAGCCGCCAACTCGTACCACTGCACCCCCTTCTGCAGATCGCGCTTAATCCCTCGTTTTCCATTCAAGTAGAAGTAACCAAGTATATTCTGCGCATCAGCCTGGCCCAATTCAGCAGCCTTGCGGAACCATTGCAACGAACGCGCCTCTTTATCGTCGACCTCAACAAAACCAGAGTCATAGAGGCTACCAACGATAAAGTTAAGTTCAGGGTCTCTCTCCTGCGCCCACAGCTCCGCAAGGTGCAGGATATCCGCCTTTGAATAACCCAGGCGCGTGATGCGCGCGGCCATCGCGCTCCCGCCGCCGGCATACTGGCGTAATGTTTCAATAAACCGGGAACGCTGAGTAATATCGCTTTCCGCGGCTTGCTTTGCCGTATCTATTTCGTCGGCTATCAGGCGCGTCACCGTCTGCGCATCAGTATCGGTGTCTGCTTTACTGGTTTTATCCGCAAGCTCTTTTGCCAAAACGTCATCCTGCATCACCCCCAGACCATGCAGATAAAAATAACGAGCGTTGTAGCAGCCATAGGGTTCTTCAACATGACAAGCCTGCTCATAATACTTGATAGCCTGTATCGTATCTTTCGGCACAGCAACGCCGTATTCGTAAATAAACCCCAACTCCGCCAGCGCTTGGGCATTATTATCTTTGGCTAACGCTTTTAGCTCATTTAGCGCCTGAACATCTTTCTGCGCAATACGGCTATACAACGCGTCAATATCATCACCTGCCTGACATATCGATGCGAAAGAAAGCCCAAGCAGAAGCAAAAAATTCCATTTCCGTTTTATCATTTTTCATTCTCTTATTCTTTATCCACAAAGCGCACACTGTCAGCTTTCAGCAAATCGACATTCTTATCGTTAATCGTTGCCGTAGCGGATTTCAGCGTAAAATGGATATCGCCGATCCCGTGACAAAAATCTTGCGTATACAGCGGGAGATCGTATGTGGTAACGAGAGGATCAACATCATGATTTTGCATATCTATCCCCAGAGTATTCAAACCGAATGGCGGAATCATCAACGTTTCCTCAGTTGCCATTCCATCAGCATTCTTCAGTTCAAGCGTAATATGCAAATTCGCCATGTTACGGATTTTATCTGTGCCAATCTGAAAACTTAATGCACATTCTTTCGGTTTAGCCGTTATACCGCGAGAGAAAATACTCTCTTTTTTTAGGGTTACTTTGGGTAAAGCATCCGCGTTGTTTTTTCGACTCTGAATATCCGCTGCGCATTTACTCAAAAATATTTTTTCCTCAACCTTCTTACCTACATATCGAGATGCTTTCTTGTAATACGACCAGGCTTTATCACAGTCAGGTGCAGTACCTAAACCGTTATAATACATCCAACTCAACGGCATCGTTGAGCGCGAATTAGTACCATCATTTTCAACCTGCGTAAATAATGCCAGCGCTTTAGCGTAATCAGTGCGCCCTGTTGCGCCAGAATAATAGATTTTACCTAGCGCAATCTGTGCATCGCTGTCACCCTGCTCAGCCGCCTGCCCATACCATTTTTGTGCTTCCTGAATGTCTGGCTTAATCCCCCACTCATCGCCCTCTCCCCCCGAATAAATACCCCCCAAGAGAGATTGGGCCTCAACGACGCCTTTTTCCGCGGCGGCGCGAAACCATTTCAACGAGGCTGGCCTGGCCTTATAAGGCTCATCCACATAATGACCAGAGAAATCATTAAGGGTGAGTAACCCCAGTTGATAATCCATTTGTGGATCGCCGTCCTGTACCCATAGCGTAGCAAGGCGGAACGTTTTTTCCTGATTAAATCCGATACGACTAAAAAAAAGCGCATCGCTCTCTGGCCTATTATTTAGAAGATTAAATAGTGCATTAATAAATTCTGGCCGCTGCGATTTATCCGTATCGGCCAATGCTTTTGCCGCGTAAATTTCTTGCGAAAACTTATCGATATACTCTTGCTCAATCAATAAGTTATCCAGATTCATTTTTTTAGCATACTTATTGGCCTGAGCACTATCTTTCGCCACTCCGTCGCCATACTGATAAGCATACTTCACATTATAGCAACCATAGTTACCGCCAAGTTCACAGGCCTGCTTGTAATACTGCAACGCCTGTTCGCGATTCATCGGTACATTAAGGCCGTATTCATGGATAAACCCCAGTTCATCCAGAACCGAAGCTCTTTTCTCTACGGGCAAAGCATCAAGATCCTTCTGGGTAAGCGCAGCATATTTTACATCATCTTTACCATTGTTCTCTGATGCATTTACCTGGCTAACAAATAAAACACCCACCAAAATACATAATGATAAATATTTAATTTCCATAACGAATTCACTCCTTGAATAATATAATAAATGAGACTGCTGACGAACCTTCTGCCTGATAAACGCGCGCCATCACGCAGAAAGTTTGCTATCAGTCTCGGCGTTGTTGAATAAATCAAATTTTCAGAAGATGGGCGGTTCTGATCATCGCAGTCGTTTCAGAATCGGGTTCCTATGGCAAAGCAAAAGTTTAAAATCACCCACCGGCCAGCCACACTCAGGCAGCGCGGTTCGCTGACAGTCTGGCTTGACGAGTTCTGCTATTGCTATATGGAGCAACAGCGCACACAGCCTGAAGGCCGTGGCTAACCGCTACACTATACTGATATGGCTCAGATAGCCACTACAGCTCAAGGAGATCGGAATATGAATGAGCACAAGGCTATGCTGACTCTCCCGATCGTCCCTATCGTGTTAACAATTTATCTCTTTTTTAGCTCAACTGTTTCAAAAACATAATATTTGCTAATTAACCCTCTATTTACCCGACACACTCCCCGCACTACACTACTCCCAGCTTTTATACAGAGGTGGCAATGAACGATTATAAAATGACGCCAGGGGAGCTGCGCGCCACATGGGGTTTAGGGACCGTCTTTTCGTTGCGTATGCTGGGTATGTTTATGGTTCTACCAGTACTGACCACATACGGTATGGCGCTACAGGGCGCCAGCGAAGCATTAATCGGCATTGCGATCGGCATTTACGGGCTGGCGCAGGCTATCTTTCAAATTCCCTTTGGGCTGCTGTCCGACCGCATTGGCCGTAAGCCGCTGATTGTCGGCGGACTGGCGGTATTTGTCGCGGGTAGCATCATTGCCGCGCTCTCTCACTCAATCTGGGGCATTATTCTGGGGCGAGCGCTACAGGGGTCCGGCGCTATTGCCGCCGCCGTCATGGCGCTCCTGTCTGATCTCACCCGAGAACAAAACCGTACCAAAGCGATGGCGTTTATCGGCGTCAGCTTTGGTATCACCTTCGCGATTGCGATGGTATTAGGGCCGATCGTTACCCATAGTCTGGGATTGAACGCGTTGTTCTGGATGATCGCCGCCCTCGCCACTCTGGGCATTCTTCTGACGATCTGGGTGGTTCCCAACAGTACCAACCATGTGCTGAATCGCGAATCCGGGATGGTCAAAGGCAGCTTCAGTAAAGTGCTGGCGGAGCCGAGGCTGCTCAAGCTTAATTTCGGCATTATGTGTCTGCATATTTTATTGATGTCCACCTTTGTCGCCCTGCCCGGCCAGCTTGCCGATGCCGGTTTTCCTGCCGCCGAACACTGGAAGGTGTATCTGGCAACCATGGTGATCGCCTTTGCCGCCGTCGTGCCTTTTATTATCTATGCTGAAGTCAAACGGCGGATGAAGCAGGTATTCCTGTTCTGCGTGGGGCTCATTATCGTCGCGGAAATCGTGTTGTGGGGAGCGGGCCAGCATTTCTGGGAGCTGGTGATTGGCGTACAACTCTTTTTCCTTGCCTTTAATTTGATGGAGGCGCTGCTGCCTTCGCTGATTAGCAAAGAGTCGCCCGCGGGGTATAAAGGAACGGCGATGGGCGTCTATTCTACCAGTCAGTTTCTTGGCGTGGCGCTTGGCGGCTCGCTGGGCGGCTGGATAGACGGCACGTTTGATGGGCAAACCGTTTTTCTTGCCGGGGCCGTACTGGCGATGGTATGGCTGGCGGTGGCAAGTACCATGAAAGAGCCGCCCTATGTCAGCAGCCTGCGTGTGGAAATTCCAGCGGATATCGTTGCTGACGACAGGCTAAAACAGCGACTGTTGGCAATGAAAGGCGTAAGCGAAGCGCTGATCGTGGCGGAAGAGCATTCCGCTTACGTCAAAATCGACAGCAAAGTGACCAATCGCTTTGAAGTTGAACAGCTTATCAGCAAAGGATGAATGCAGCATTGCCGGATGGCGACGAAGCTCTATCCGGCATAACAACTTAATCGCGGAAGTTTTTGAACTGGAACGGCTGGCCCAAATCGCCGCCGCGAACCAGCGCCATTACCGATTGCAGATCGTCACGTGATTTGCCCGTCACGCGAATCTCTTCCCCCTGAATTTGCGCCTGCACCTTCAGTTTGCTGTCTTTAATCAGCTTGACGATTTTCTTCTGCACGGCGCTTTCAATGCCCTGCTTCAGCTTCGCTTCCACATACCAGGTTTTACCGCTATGCACGAACTCGTCCGGTACATCCAGCGAAGCGCCTTCAATACCGCGTTTAAGCAGCTTGGCGCGCAGAATATCGAGCAACTGATTGACCTGGAAATCGGACTCGCTCAGCACCTTGATGGTTTTATTGGCATCGTTCAGTTCAATAGTCGCCTCTACGCCACGAAAGTCAAAACGAGACTCAACCTCGCGAACCGCGTTATCCACGCCGTTACGCGCTTCCTGCAGATCAACTTCAGAAACAATATCGAAAGATGGCATCTTTTCTTCTCCCTTCATTTTCGTTGCGTTGCATAATACCTGCAACGAGGCTTAACGAGAAGCTTAGCTGATGACGCTATAATTAGCGCCATAACACCTGGCGCTGTTGCAGGTGAGGAGGAACAATGAAAATTACTGTACTGGGATGCGGAGCCTTAGGACAACTTTGGCTTTCGGCACTGTGCAAACACGGACATGACGTACAGGGCTGGCTACGGGTGCCACAACCTTATTGCAGCGTAAATCTGATCGATACCGATGGTTCCTTTTTCAACGAATCACTGACGGCAAACGATCCGGATTTTTTGGCGAAGAGCGAACTGTTATTAGTCACGCTGAAAGCGTGGCAGGTTTCCGACGCAGTACGAACCCTGGCGTCAACCCTACCGGTGACGTCGCCTATTCTGCTCATTCATAATGGAATGGGAACCATAGAAGAACTGCAAAGTATCCAACAGCCGATGTTGATGGGGACTATCACCCATGCTGCGCGCCGCGACGGTAATATCATTATTCATGTCGCTAACGGTACTACGCATATTGGCCCGGCACGCGAGCAAGACGGCGATTACAGTTATCTCGCCGATATCCTGCAGGGGGTACTGCCCGATGTCGCCTGGCATAACAATATCCGCGCAGAGATGTGGCGCAAACTGGCGGTCAACTGTGTTATCAACCCGCTCACCGCGCTTTGGAACTGCCCGAACGGCGAGCTGCGCCATCATACTGATGAAATCAACGCGATTTGCGAAGAGGTCGCCGCCGTGATTGAACGTGAAGGCTACCACACATCGGCAGACGATTTACGCTATTATGTTGAGCAAGTGATTGACAGTACGGCAGAAAACATCTCATCCATGTTGCAGGACGTGCGCGCCATGCGCCATACCGAAATTGACTACATCACCGGTTATTTACTCAAGCGCGCCCGCGTGCACGGTCTCGCCGTTCCGGAAAATAGCCGCCTGTTTGAAATGGTAAAGCGAAAGGAGAGTGAGTATGAGCGCTCAGGCACTGGTATGCCTCGCCCCTGGTAGTGAAGAGACCGAAGCGGTCACCACTATCGATCTGCTGGTTCGCGGCGGAATCCACGTCACTACCGCCAGCGTCGCCAGCGATGGCAACCTGACGATTGTCTGCTCGCGCGGCGTGAAGCTGCTGGCGGATGCGCCGCTGGTTGAAGTTGCCGACGGCGATTATGACATCATCGTGTTGCCCGGCGGAATTAAAGGCGCCGAGTGCTTTCGCGACAGCCCGCTGCTGGTCGAAACCGTAAAACAGTTTCACCGCTCCGGGCGCATTGTCGCAGCCATTTGCGCCGCAGCCGCCACAGTGCTCGTGCCGCACGATATCTTCCCTATCGGCAATATGACCGGTTTTCCGGCACTGAAAGATAAAATCCCCGCCGAACAGTGGCAGGACAAGCGTGTGGTGTGGGATGCGCGGGTAAAATTATTAACCAGCCAGGGACCGGGCACCGCTATCGATTTTGGCTTGAAAATCATCGACCTGTTGGTTGGTCGTGAAAAAGCGCATGAAGTGGCTTCGCAACTGGTGATGGCGGCGGGGATTTATAACTACTACGAGTAAGAATGATTGCCGGATGGCGGCGTAAACACCTTATCCGGCCTACAAAACGGTACAGTCTGTAGGCCGAATAAGCGGCAGCGCCATCCGGCAGTTATTTTACGGGCGTTCGCCCTGCGCCAGACGCGCATTAATATGCGCAATCACCCCAGGTAAATCCGCCAGTGAATCCACCACGTAATGCGCCCCGGCGGCGTACAGCTTGCTGGCCGCGTGCTCGCGGCGGACCGCAACGTCCTCTTTCGACATAGTCTGATAGGCGTCCCATGTTGCGCCGAATTCGTTACCCGATACCGCCAACCCCACCGTCCACATCCCCGCGTTAAGCCCCTCGCTAATGCCCGGCGCGGCATCATCTACCTTCACACAGTGCGCGACCGCATCAATGCCCAGCGCAATCACGTTTTGCAGCGCCATCCACGGCCCCGGACGACCACCCGCGGCCAGGTCGTCCGTTGCCACCCAATGATCCGGACAATAACCATGCCCGGCGGCGGCGGGGACCAGACGCTCCATCACCGCTCGTGGGTAACCGGAGCAGGAGCCGATCTTAATGCCCTCGGCTCGTAGCGCCGCGATCGTGTCGATAACTCCGGCAATAGGAGAAGAAAAATCGACAACTTTAGCAATCTGTAACGGCATGAAGGCGGCATAGATGGCATCAATATCTGCTGCGCTCATGGAGCGGCCAAACTTTGCCTGCCAGCGCGCGTCAACAGCAGGTAATTTTCCCAGCGCTTCAATGTGTTGCCATTTACCCAGCCCCATTGGCACGCGTGCTTCGGCGAGGGTGATCTCCACATCAAATGCCTGACGGAACGCCTCGACGAAAATTTGCGTCGGCGCGAAGGAGCCAAAATCGACGGTGGTGCCCGCCCAGTCGAGAATAACAGCGTGAATACGGTTCATCATGGTTCCTTATTTCGTCCAGTACATGGCGGTACGAATGGCGGTCAGCAGGGCAGTGATATCGGCGGCATATACTTCGCCAATGTTGCCGATGCGAAAGCAGTCGCTTTGCGACACTTTGCCAGGATAGATAACAAAGCCCTGCTCTTTGAGGCGGCGATAAAATTCGCTAAAGCGATACTGCGGGTCTTCCGGTGAATAAAAGGCGGTGATAATGGGCGAGTGAAGTTCGTCATCCAGCAGCGTGTTAAAGCCCAGCGCCCGCATTCCGGCCACCAGGCTGCGCTGATTTTGCTGATAGCGTTGATGACGTGCCGCTACGCCACCTTCTTTCGCCAGCTCTTTCAGCGCCTGTGCAAACGCCAGGACGGTATGAGTGGGCGAAGTAAAACGCCATTTGCCGTGGTTATCCTCCATGCAGCGCCACTGGGCGTAGAGATCTAACGACAGCGAGCGGGAACGCCCTTTGCACGCGGCCAGTTTTTGCTCGCGGGCAATCACGAAGGCAAAACCCGGCACGCCCTGAATGCATTTATTGGCGGAGCTGATCAGATAGTCGATGTGTAATGCTGCAATATCCATGGGGATGCCGCCGAAGCTGCTCATGGCGTCAACGATGTAGGTTTTGCCATAGCGATGCGCCAGAGTGCCCACCTCATCAATGGGGTTGAGCATCCCGGTGGTCGTTTCGCTATGCACCATGGCGATATGGCTGATCGTCGGGTCGGCGTTGAGGATCGCGTCGATCGCCTGCACGTCCGGGCGCGCAACTTCGCCGCAGTCGTAAGCGTGATGGGCGATACCCATAAGGCCAGCCATCTCGACCATTCGTGCGCCGTATGCACCGTTGCTGACGATCAGCACCTTATCCTGCGGCCCCAATGCGCTGCCCAGTACGGCTTCCACAGCATAGCTGCCGCTGCCTTGCAGCAGTACGGAGGTGTAGCCTTCGGAGGCCGTTGCCAGTGCGGTCAGCTGCTGGCGGATCTGTTCCACCACGCCGATATTGTAATCATCATCCCAGGTACAGCTATCGAACAACATCGCTTCTTTCACGGTACGAGAGGTGGTGAGCGGGCCAGGAGTCAGCAGCAGATAGTTACGCGAAGTCATGTTATTTACCTTTGGTCTATACCAGATTGCATTTATCATGACGATCTTTGCCGCGACGGGTCAAAGAGAAAATCGCGCTGCAACAAAAAATTCATCTCTGCTTGTATAATGGCGGCAGGCAAAACGGAAGCGAGTAAGCATGAAATCTATCCCGGGCGATATCCCGCAGTACCTGTTGATCAAGGCGCAGCTTCAGGCGCGTATTCAGAGCGGTGCGTTGAAAAGCGGTGATAAACTGCCGTCTGAACGCGAACTGTGCGCGATCTTCAACACCACGCGCATTACTATTCGCGAAAGTCTGGCGCAGCTGGAGTCCAGTGGGCTTATCTGGCGCGCCGATCGTCGCGGCTGGTTCGTTACGCCGGAACGCCTGTGGCTGGATCCGACCCAGAACACCAACTTCCATAAGCTTTGCCGCGAGCAGGGGCGGGAGCCAAAAACCGCGCTACTGAGCGGCGTGTTAACCACCGTGCCTGTCGAGGTCATGGAGCCCCTCCAGCTCCAGCCGTTTGATCAAATCTATCTGCTGACCCGTCTGCGTTACGCCGATGGCCGCGCCGTGTGCTACTGCGAAAACCATTGTTTGCCCGCCCGCGTGCCTGAGCTGCTGCAGTACGATCTCAACGGCAGCCTGACCGAGGTATACGAGTCGCACTACAACCTCGTCTATACCAGCATGCATCTGTCGTTCTACCCCACCGCCATGCCTGCGCAGGCCGCACAGGCGCTGGGAGTTATGGAAGGACGCCCGGCGCTGTTGCTGCGCCGTCTGAACTACGATCAACACGGGCGAGTGCTGGATCTGGATATCGAATACTGGCGTCACGACAGCCTGCGTATTGAGGTAGATACCCACTAGCGGATGCGCCGGATGTTGGCTGCGGGACTTATCCGGCCTGTCAATCGTATCGTCTCACGGCTATCCGGATAAGCGCAGCATCATCCGGCGTGGACTGATTTATTTCTCTTTCATCGTTTTGTCATATAAGCCGTTTAGCGTAAAAAGCAAACCTGGTATAGGCCAGAAAATGCAACGTACGCTATGAGGCTATTACGATGAAACTTTCCCGACTTGCTCTGCTGTCTGTCTTCGCTCTCGCCAGCGCCCCGTCATGGGCGGAATCGGTGGTCACGGTGTACTCCATCGACGGGCTGCATGATGGCGATAACAGCTGGTACCAGGTACAGTTTGACGCATTCACCAAAGCGACCGGCATTACCGTACGCTATGTTGAAGGCGGTGGTGGCGTGGTAGTGGAACGTCTGGCAAAAGAGCGTACGAATCCGCAGGCCGACGTGCTGGTAACCGCGCCGCCATTCATTCAGCGCGCCGCCGCCGAAAAGCTGCTGGCGAACTTTAACACCGACGCCGCATCGGCTATCCCCGATGCCAACAACCTTTATTCGCCGCTGGTAAAGAATTATCTGAGCTTTATCTACAACAGCAAGCTGCTGAAAACTGCCCCGGCGAGCTGGCAGGATCTGCTTGACGGTAAATTCAAAAATAAACTCCAGTATTCCACGCCAGGCCAGGCCGCTGACGGCACGGCGGTGATGCTGCAGGCTTTCCACAGCTTCGGCAGTAAAGATGCCGGTTTTGCGTATCTCGGCAAGCTGCAGGCCAATAACGTCGGGCCATCTGCCTCTACCGGCAAGCTAACCGCGCTGGTTAATAAAGGTGAAATCTACGTCGCTAACGGCGACCTGCAAATGAACCTCGCGCAGATGGAACGTAACCCGAACGTGAAAATCTTCTGGCCGGCCAACGACAAAGGCGAGCGCAGCGCGCTGGCCATCCCTTATGTCATTGGCCTGGTCCAGGGGGCGCCGCAGAGTGAAAATGGTAAAAAGCTGATTAACTTCCTGCTGAGTAAAGAAGCGCAGACTCGCGTCAGCGAACTCTCCTGGGGAATGCCAGTACGCAGCGACGTGACGCCGAGCGACGAACATTACAAGGCCGCCACTGCCGCGTTAGAAGGCGTGCAGAGCTGGCAGCCCAATTGGGATGACGTAGCCGTTTCGCTGTCGGCAGATATTAGCCGTTGGCACAAAGTGACCGAAAGCGAGTAAGCCTGATGCTGATGAAAACGACCGCCGTTCACGCCCCTGCATCGCAGGGGACATCGGGGATAGTCCTCGACTCGCTGCGCGTTGCGTATCACGGCAACGTGGTGCTTAAACCGCTCTCTTTGACGATTGAACCTGGCGAAGTGCTGGCGCTGATTGGCCCATCAGGATCTGGAAAAACGACGGTGCTGCGTGCGGTTGCGGGCTTTGTGCAACCTGCAGGCGGTCGTATTCTGATTGGCGATACGGACGTCACCCATCTGCCACCCTATAAACGCGGGTTGGCGATGGTGGTGCAGAACTACGCCTTGTTCCCGCATCTGAAAGTGGAAGACAACGTCGCTTTTGGCCTGCGTGCGCAGAAGCAGCCAAAGGCGCTAATTAATGAGCGTGTAACGCAGGCGCTGAAAACGGTTGGCATGAGTGATTACGCCGCCCGTTATCCGCATCAACTTTCCGGCGGCCAGCAGCAACGCGTGGCCATCGCTCGCGCGATTGCCGTGCGCCCGCGCGTGCTGTTGCTGGATGAACCACTGTCAGCGCTGGACGCACAGATTCGTCATAATATGGTGGAAGAAATCGCCCGTCTTCACCGTGAGCTGCCGGAACTCACTATTCTCTACGTCACCCACGATCAAACGGAAGCGCTCACTCTGGCCGATAAAATCGGCATTATGAAGGATGGTTCGCTGATTGCTCACGGCGAAACCCGCGCGCTATATCAGCATCCGCCCAATCGTTTTGCCGCCGAATTCTTAGGCCGCGCCAATATTCTCTCCGCCATCGCGCTGGGGATAACGGAGGCTCCGGGGCTGGTGGACGTCAGCTGCGGCGGTGCGGTGATTCGCGCGTTCAGCCGGGGCAGCCACCACGGTTACAACAAACTGCTGTGCATTCGTCCTCAGCACCTCAGCCTGACGCCGCGTTCGGCCGACAGCAACCGCTTCAACGCCACACTGCAATCGGTGCACTGGCAGGGCGATTTAACCCATCTGTTGTGTGACGTTGCTGGCGAAACGGTGCGAATGGTGTTGACGCATGTCAATCCGCTGCCGCGCGTGGGCGACAAGCTGGCGCTGTGGTTCGAACCGGATGATGCGGTCCTGATTGAGGTATAACCATGTCACTCATTTTACCTCTGGAAAAACCGGCGCTTAACCTACGCCCGCTGCTGTGGCTGCTGCTCCCGTTGCTGGTGCTGGCAACGCTGTTTTTCTGGCCTCTGTCGCTCATCGTTGAACAGGCGCTACGCGGTGCCAATGGCGAGATCGGGCTCGAGACCTTCCGCCAGGTGGTCGACTCGAAACGCTTTGTCGGCGCGTTGCTGAACACGTTGCAAATCGCCTTTTTCGCCACCGCTGGTTGCCTGCTGCTGGGCAGCGTGATGTCGCTGACTCTGGTGTTTATTCCTTTCCCCGGCAGCGAGTTGATTGGTCGGGTCGTCGATACTTTTATTGCGCTGCCGACCTTCCTGATTACGCTGGCGTTCACCTTTATTTATGGGTCAGCGGGTCTGCTCAACGGTACGCTGATGAGCCTGTTTGCCTTTGAGCTACCGCCGGTAGATTTTCTCTACTCGATGCAGGGCGTCATTCTGGCGGAGATCACGGTGTTCACTCCGCTGGTGATGCGGCCACTGATGGCCGCGCTGCGGCAAATTGATAAAAGCCAGCTAGAGGCAGCCAGCATTCTGGGGGCGCACCCGTTACGGGTGATTGGGCAGGTGATTTTCCCGGCGGCGCTACCGGCGCTGATGGCTGGTGGCAGCCTGTGCCTGCTGTTGACCACTAACGAGTTTGGCATCGTACTGTTTATTGGCGCGAAAGGAGTTAACACCCTGCCGATGATGGTTTACAGCAAAGCGATTCTGGAGTCTGACTATACGGTCGCCTGCATGATTGCGTTGATTAACATTGTCTTGTCGCTGGGGCTGTTCTCCCTCTATCGCCTGGCGGCATCACGTACCGGCGTAAGGAGCTAGCCATGCTAATTTGGTCATCTAAAGGACGCGCAGCGGCGGGCGTTGTGGCTAGCGTACTGTTTATCGTGTTCTTTTTCCTGCCGCTGGCGGTGATTCTGATGTCCAGCCTTAGCCAGCAGTGGAACGGTATTCTGCCGAGTGGCTTCACGCTGAACCACTTTGTTAACGCTCTGCACGGTGCGGCATGGGATGCCCTACTTGCCAGCCTCACGATTGGCTTTTGCGCCAGCCTGTTTGCGCTGCTTTGCGGCGTTTGGGCGGCGCTGGCGCTGCGTCAATATGGGGTGAAAACGCAGAAATGGTTAAGTATGGTGTTCTATCTGCCGAGTGCGATTCCGTCAGTGTCCGTGGGCCTGGGCATTCTGGTTGCTTTCAGCCAGGGGCCATTGCAAATGAACGGCACCCTATGGATTGTGCTGACAGCGCACTTTGTGCTGATTTCCGCCTTTACCTTCAGTAACGTGTCGACCGGACTGGCGCGAATTTCCGCCGATATTGAAAACGTCGCGTCGAGTTTGGGGGCATCGCCCTGGTATCGTCTGCGTCACGTGACGTTGCCGTTATTGATGCCGTGGATGATGTCAGCGCTGGCGCTGAGTTTATCGCTCTCCATGGGGGAGTTGGGCGCGACGATGATGATTTATCCGCCGGGCTGGACGACGCTGCCGGTGGCTATCTTTAGCCTGACCGACCGTGGAAATATCGCCGACGGCGCGGCGCTGACCATTGTGCTGGTGGCCATTACGCTGCTGCTGATGATGAAGCTGGAGCGCATTGCAAAACGGTTGGGGCAGAAATAAAACGGTAGGCCGGGCAGGACATAGCCGCCACCCGGCAAAGGAATTACGGGCGATACACCTTCACATTGGCAAACCCCTGCTCGCGTAGATAGAGCGCCTGCAGGCGACTCATTACGCCGCGTTCGCACCATAGCAGCCAGGTTTTGCTCTGATCGAGGTCGCCAAATTTAGTGCTCAGCTTGTAGAAAGGCAGCGAAACCACGTCCACACCTTCCACTTTCAGCGGCTTGTCATCCTGCTCATCGACAGAACGGATATCCAGAATCACATCGTTGGCGCCAAAACCGCTCACGGTTTCAACTTCCACCACCTCCTGCTGGGTCTGCTGGGCGATTTCACGAATATCGACGTTGTTCGCTTCTTCTACCACCTTATCGAGAATACTGAAGTCGAAATTTTCTTCTTCGGCTTCAATTTTCGCTTTAATGGCTTTCACCGTCGGACTTTTTGAAATCACGCCACAGTATTCCGGCATCGTACGGGCAAAATCTTCCGTACCAATCTGGCGCGCCAGGTTGATAATGTGCTCTTTATCGTAAGAGATCAGCGGGCGCAGGATCAGCGTGTCAGACACGTTATCGATCAAGCGCAAGTTGGTTAGCGTCTGGCTGGACACCTGGCCCAGCGCTTCGCCGGTCACCAGCGCCTGTACGCCGTAACGTTCCGCCACTTTCGACGCCGCGCGTACCATCATACGTTTGAGCACCACGCCCATCTGGCCGTCGTCAACTTTCTCCAGAATCTCGCCGACCACCGGTTCGAAGTTAATCGCCACAAAACGCACGCGATGGGAGCTGCCAAAGCGGTTCCACAGGTAATGCGCCACCTGGCGAACGCCGATTTCATGCGCCGCGCCGCCAAGGTTAAAGAAGCAGTAGTGTACGCGGCAGCCGCGACGCATCAGCATATAGCTGGAGACGCCGGAGTCAAAACCGCCGGAGATCAGCGACAGCACATCTTCCTGGGTGCCAATCGGGAAACCGCCAATACCTTCATAACGCCCTTTGATCAACAGCAGGCGATCATCTTCCACTTCCAGATGCACCGTCACATCCGGGTTAGTGAGCTTCACGCGCGCCGATTCAATATGCTGATTTAATCCGCCGCCGACATAGCGCTCCACCTCAATGGAGCTAAACTCATGCTTACCGCGACGTTTTACGCGCACGCAGAAGGTTTTGCCTTCAAGCTGCTCGCGATACTGCGCCAACGCTTTCTCGAAAATGTCGTGCATATCGGTGAACGGCACATCTTCGACTTCAAGAATATGGTGGATCCCCGGAATGCGGGTCAGCGCGTCGCGAATCGCCAGACGCTGGTTTTCATCTTTGGCGCGAACTTCAATGTTATCCCAGTGACGGACAACCGCGAGGGTCTCATCGTAGTGCTTTAAAACGTTACGGATGTTCCCGGTTAAAATTTTTATAAAGCGCAAACGCACAGATTGGCTTTTGATAGTGATTTCCGGGAACAATTTAATGATAAACTTCATGGCGGCAATGGTTCTTTAGCAAGCTATCTAAGGCTTGTCGTGGAGAAATAGTACAGCAGCCCATACCTACGGCTGCATCCAGGCGCGGAAGTATATCACTATCACGGACATCTTGCGCATTTCCCCTTACCATTGCGCGTTATTTGCTTATCAGTGTGAGTCCGTTACCATAGACTTGTGCTGCCATTACAGAGAGTCAAACAGTCATCATGCCGAAGAAAAATGAGGCGCCCGCCAGCTTTGAAACTGCGCTGAGCGAGCTGGAACATATTGTTACCCGCCTGGAAAGCGGCGATTTGCCGCTGGAAGACGCGCTGAATGAATTCGAGCGCGGCGTACAACTGGCGCGTCAGGGGCAGGCAAAACTGCAGCAGGCGGAACAGCGCGTGCAAATTTTGCTGTCTGATAATGAAGAGGCTTCACCTGAGCCTTTTATCGCGGATAATGAGTAAATGGACTTTACGCAGCAGCTACAGGCTTGCGTAACGCAAGCGAATCAGGCGCTGAGCCGTTTTATCGCGCCACTGCCCTTTCAGAACACTCCCGTGGTCGAAGCCATGCAGTATGGCGCATTATTAGGCGGTAAACGCCTGCGGCCATTTCTGGTTTACGCCACCGGTCAAATGTTTGGCGTCAGTACGGCAACGCTGGATGCGCCAGCTGCGGCGGTCGAATGCATTCATGCCTATTCGCTGATCCATGACGACCTGCCAGCGATGGACGATGACGATTTGCGTCGCGGCCTGCCGACTTGCCATATTAAATTTGGCGAAGCCAACGCAATCCTGGCGGGAGACGCGTTGCAGACGCTGGCGTTTGCCATTATCAGCGACGCGCCGATGCCGGAAGTCACCGATCGCGATCGTATCGCGATGATCGCCGAACTGGCGAACGCCAGCGGCATCGCCGGTATGTGCGGCGGTCAGGCATTGGATCTGGCAGCAGAAGGCCAGCGGATCACTCTGGACGCGCTGGAACGCATTCATCGCCATAAGACCGGCGCGCTCATTCGCGCCGCCGTTAGACTTGGCGCGTTGAGCGCGGGCGATAAAGGACGGAATACTCTGCCGATACTTGACCGCTATGCAGAGAGTATCGGCCTTGCCTTCCAGGTTCAGGATGACATTCTGGATGTGGTGGGCGATACTGCAACGTTAGGTAAACGTCAGGGCGCAGACCAGCAGCTTGGCAAAAGTACCTACCCTGCACTTCTGGGTCTTGAGCAAGCCCGGAATAAAGCCCGGGACCTGATAGAGGACGCCCGTCAGTCGTTACATCAGCTGGCCGCGCAATCACTGGACACCTCGGCACTGGAAGCGCTAGCGAACTACATAATCCAGCGTGATAAATAAACCCCATATCCAATGAGCTTGCGATGAGTTTTGATATAGCCAAATACCCTACCCTGGCATTGGTCGACTCCACCCAGGAGTTACGACTGTTACCGAAAGAGAGTCTGCCGAAACTCTGCGACGAGCTACGCCGCTACTTACTCGACAGCGTAAGCCGTTCCAGCGGGCACTTCGCTTCCGGGCTGGGCACGGTAGAACTTACCGTGGCGCTACATTATGTCTACAACACCCCGTTTGACCAGCTAATCTGGGATGTTGGACACCAGGCTTATCCACATAAAATCCTTACCGGTCGTCGCGACAAAATCGGCACCATTCGCCAGAAAGGCGGTCTGCATCCGTTCCCGTGGCGCGGAGAAAGTGAATACGATGTGCTGAGCGTTGGGCATTCCTCCACCTCCATCAGCGCCGGTATCGGTATTGCCGTGGCGGCGGAGAAAGAAGGCAAAGATCGCCGCACCGTCTGTGTGATTGGCGACGGCGCCATCACCGCCGGTATGGCGTTTGAAGCAATGAATCACGCAGGCGATATCCGGCCCGACATGCTGGTCATTCTGAACGACAATGAAATGTCAATTTCGGAAAACGTCGGCGCGCTCAACAACCATCTGGCGCAGCTACTTTCCGGTAAGCTTTACTCTTCTCTGCGCGAAGGCGGAAAAAAGGTCTTCTCCGGCGTACCGCCAATTAAAGAACTGCTCAAGCGTACCGAAGAACATATTAAAGGCATGGTTGTGCCGGGAACCCTGTTCGAAGAGCTGGGCTTTAACTACATCGGGCCGGTCGATGGTCACGATGTCATGGGGCTTATCAGCACATTGAAGAACATGCGCGACCTGAAAGGCCCGCAGTTCCTGCATATCATGACCAAAAAAGGCCGCGGCTATGAGCCCGCGGAAAAAGATCCGATCACTTTCCATGCGGTGCCTAAATTTGATCCCTCCAGCGGATGTTTGCCGAAAAGCAGCGGCGGTCTGCCCGGTTATTCAAAAATCTTCGGTGACTGGCTGTGTGAAACCGCCGCCAAAGACAGCAAGCTGATGGCGATCACCCCAGCAATGCGCGAAGGTTCCGGCATGGTGGAATTTTCACGTAAATTCCCGGATCGCTATTTTGACGTCGCCATCGCCGAGCAGCATGCCGTCACCTTCGCCGCAGGTCTGGCGATTGGCGGCTATAAGCCCGTCGTGGCGATCTACTCTACTTTCCTGCAACGCGCCTACGATCAGGTCATCCATGACGTCGCTATCCAGAAACTGCCGGTCATGTTCGCCATCGATCGCGCCGGTATCGTTGGCGCGGATGGACAAACACACCAGGGCGCGTTCGATCTCTCCTATCTGCGCTGCATCCCGGATATGGTGATCATGACGCCAAGCGACGAAAACGAATGTCGCCAGATGTTATTTACCGGGTATCACTATAACGACGGCCCGACGGCAGTACGTTATCCACGCGGTAATGCGCAGGGCGTGGCGCTAACCCCGCTGGAAAAACTGCCTATTGGTAAAGGCCTTGTGAAGCGTCATGGCGAAAAACTGGCGATTCTGAACTTTGGCACCTTAATGCCTGAGGCGGCGAAAGTCGCCGAAGCGCTGAACGCCACGCTGGTCGACATGCGCTTTGTTAAACCGCTGGACGACACGCTAATTCTGGAGATGGCCGCGCAGCATGACGCGCTGGTGACGCTGGAAGAAAACGCCATTATGGGCGGCGCTGGCAGCGGCGTAAACGAAGTGCTAATGGCCCATCGTAAACCTGTACCTGTGCTGAATATCGGCCTTCCGGATTTCTTTATCCCGCAAGGAACGCAGGAAGAAGCCCGCGCGGAACTGGGGCTCGACGCCGCAGGCATTGAAGCCAAAATCAAGGCCTGGCTGGCATAATCCCCTCTTTGCTCCTGCTATGCTTGAAGAGTGACGGGTATAACAGGAGCGGAGTCATGCAATACAACACGTTAGGAAATACAGATCTTCGGGTATCCCGCCTTTGTCTGGGCTGCATGACATTCGGCGAGCCGAGTCGCGGCAATCACGCCTGGACGCTTCCCGAAGAGAGCAGCCGTCCCATCATCAAGCGCGCCCTTGAGGGCGGCATTAACTTTTTTGATACCGCCAACAGCTACTCCGACGGCAGCAGCGAAGAGATTGTCGGTCGCGCGCTGCGTGATTTCGCACGGCGCGACGAGGTGGTGGTAGCGACGAAAGTCTTCCATCGCGTCGGCGATCTGCCGGAAGGATTGTCCCGCGCGCAAATCCTGCGCTCTATTGACGATAGCCTCGCCCGTCTGGGAATGGAGTATGTCGATATCCTGCAAATCCACCGCTGGGATTACACCACGCCAATAGAAGAAACTCTGGAAGCGCTAAACGACGTGGTGAAGGCAGGTAAAGCCCGCTATATCGGCGCTTCCTCAATGCACGCCTCACAATTTGCCCAGGCGCTGGCGCTACAAAAACAACACGGCTGGGCGCCGTTTGTCACCATGCAGGATCACTATAACCTGATCTACCGCGAGGAAGAGCGTGAGATGCTACCGCTGTGCTGGCAGGAAGGCGTCGCCGTGATTCCGTGGAGTCCGCTGGCGCGCGGGCGCTTAACTCGCCCCTGGGGAGAAACCACGGCCCGGCTGGTCTCGGATGACGTGGGTAAAAATTTATACGCTGAAAGCGATAAAAATGATGCGCAAATAGCGGAACGGCTGGCTGGCGTCAGCGAGGCGCTTGGCGCAACGCGAGCGCAGGTCGCGCTGGCCTGGCTACTCAGTAAACGAGGCGTCGCCGCGCCGATTATCGGCGCTTCGCGTGAAGAGCAGTTAGATGAGTTGCTGAATGCCGTTGATTTAACGCTCAAACCGGAGCAGATTGCCGAACTCGAAACGCCGTACAAACAGCATCCGGTGGTGGGATTTAAATAATCTGCCATTGCCCGATGGCGCGGCGCTTATCGGGCCTGCGAAATCGACATATTGTTCGGGGATAGGCCGGATAAGGCGTTTACGCCGCCATCCGGCAAACCCTTTAAATAATACCGAGCGGCCAGTGATGACCGATAAAATACAGTATGCCGGCGGATATCACGCCGGCGACGATATCATCGATCATAATTCCCATGCCGCCGTGCACGTTGCGATCAAACCAACGGATCGGCCAGGGTTTCCACATATCCAGAATGCGGAAAATAACGAACCCGGCAGCCACCCACTGCCAGTCCGTCGTCGGCAACGCCATTAGCGTTATCCACATACCGATAAATTCATCCCAGACAATACTGCCGTGGTCGTGTACGCCCATATCTTTCGCCGTCTGATGGCAAAGATAAACGCCAATGCAGATCCCAAACATCACGACCAGCGAATAAAGCTGCCACGGCAGAAACGTCATCAAATACCAGAAGGGGATCGCCGCCAGCGAGCCCATCGTGCCCGGCACCACGGGGCTCAACCCGCTGCCAAAGCCGGTAGCGAGCAGATGCCACGGATTGCGCAAATTCAGGCGGCTTTTCGCAACATCTTTATGGCGTGGCAAAATGGTCATATCCTTTCCAGTCAAAGGTGACAGGCATTCCGTCACGTACAAAATTCAGCCCTTCAATATCTGCGCTCATTTGACCTATGCAGGTAAAGGGAACACCCAGTTGACCAATGGCGACATCCAGCGCGCCACGATTCAGTTCCGGCACCGTAAAGCACAGCTCATAGTCTTCGCCGCCGGAAAGCGCCCAACGCAGCGCCTGCCCGTCATCAACATGGCGCATCATCGCATCGGATTTTGGCAGCGCATCAACATCTACTCTTGCCCCACAGCCGCTGGCCTTGACGATATGCCCCAGATCGGAAATCAAACCATCGGAAAGATCGATAGCCGCGCTGGCGATATCACGCAGCGCCTGGCCGTGTAAAATACGCGGCGTCGGGCGTAAATGCCGTTGAATTAAATAGTGAGCGTCTGTCTCCTCCGACACCTGTAGCCGGTTTTGCAAAACCGCCAGCCCGGCAGCGCTGTCGCCCGGCGTACCGGTGACATAAATCCAGTCGCCCGGCTTCGCGCCAGATCGCTTGAGCGCGCGCCCTGCCGGGATATAACCGTGGATACCCAGCGTCATCGACAGCGGTCCACGCGTGGTGTCGCCGCCAATGAGCTGCATATCGTAGTAATTCAATAGCGCAAACAGACTGTCGCTAAAAGCCTCCAGCCACGCCTCATCGACGTCAGGAAGCGTGAGCGCCAGCGTTAACCATGCCGGATCGGCGCCCATCGCCGCCAGATCGCTTAAATTCACCGCCAGCGCTTTATACGCCAGATCGGCAGGATCGATATTGGGTAAGAAATGGATGCCCGCCACCAGCGTATCGGTACTGATCGCCAGGGTCTGCTTTTCAGGAATATTCAGGAGCGCGCAATCGTCGCCAATACCGGTTTCAACATCAAGACGAGAGCTTCTTACACGGTCAAAATAACGGGCAATCAGGGAAAACTCGCCACATGCCATACGTTATGCCTCAGCAGAAAAAAAGAAAAGGCCGGAGACGGCGGGTATCGATCGCCCGCTATCTTTCCGGCCTGTGAATCACTTTTTGTTGGGACGAATCACCGGAGCTGCTTTATCCAGTACGCCGTTGACGAATTTGTGGCTGTCTTCAGCGCCAAAGGTTTTCGCCAGTTCAATCGCTTCGTTGATGGCCACTTTATAAGGCACATCGCTGCGTTTTGACAGCTCAAACAACGCAATACGCAGCACGGCTTTTTCAACCTGTCCCAGCTCTTCAAGCAGGCGGGACAGATACGGTTTCATTAAACCATCCAGGTACGCGCTGTTAGTCGCCACCCCGGATAGCAGTTCACGGAAATAGAGAACGTCGACGTCTTTTACGTCCTGTTCCGCCAGGAACTGGTATTCAACATCAGCGATGTCGTTCTGGGACAACTGCCAGGAGTAAAGCGCCTGGACGGCACACTCACGGGCGCGGCGACGAGCAGCAGGTTTCACGGAATTCCCCTTACAAAAAATCAGGCCTTAATGGCTTTCAATACATTAATCATTTCAAGCGCGGTCAGCGCAGCTTCTGCGCCTTTATTACCGGCTTTTGTACCAGCACGTTCGATGGCTTGTTCAATACTCTCGGTGGTCAGAACACCAAAGGCTACCGGCACGCCGCTGTCCTGGGCAACGCTTGCCAGGCCATTGCTGGCGCCGCCTGCCACATATTCAAAGTGCGCAGTCCCCCCGCGAATCACGGTTCCCAGCGCAACCACGGCGTCATATTTACCGCTTTTCGCCAGCGCTTCGGTCGCCAGCGGCAGTTCATAGGCGCCAGGCACCCACACTACGGTAATATTATCATCTTTTACCTGACCAATACGCGTCAGGGCATCAACCGCGCCATCCAGCAGGCTGTCGTTGATAAACTGATTGAAACGCGCAATAGTGATGGCAACACGAGCGTCAGGGGCTGCAACGTTAGCTTTAATAATGTTCATATTCTCTCTTCCAGGGTTCATTTGGCCCCGCAGGGGGGCGGATTTTATCATAATAATTTGAGCGCTGCTCCCCTTTCGACGGGAGAACTCATGCGCTCACCATATGCAGGCAAACATCCGGGCCGACATGACGTATTTCGCTGAAGGTAAATTGCGGCGCGTCGGCGAGCTTCTCAAGCCCCGGCAATTCGCATAATCCCCGCGCCTGGGTTCCCAACAATTTAGGCGCGACATAGACAATCAGTTCATCCACCAGCCCGGCTTGCAGCAACGCGCCCGCCAGTCCCGGTCCGGCTTCAACCCATATGCTATTAATCTGCTGCCTGCCTAACTGCATCATCAGCACAACCAGATCCAAATGTCCGTTGTGCGCCGGCACGCTGATAGTACGAACCGAATCGGGCCACGCGCGGCTATCTTCCTGGGTACGCGCAATCCACGTTTCGCCAGGCTGCTGCACAATACGATGCGCAGGCGTTACCCGGTTTTGGCTGTCGATAACAATTCGCACCGGCTGGCGCAGATTTTCCTGCGGGTAAGACGCCTGCGTAGAGGCGTCTAACTCCGCCCAACGCACCGTCAAGGCCGGATCGTCAGCCAATACCGTCGCGCTACTGGTTAAGATAGCGTGACTTTGCGCACGCAAGCGCTGAACGTCGCGCCGGGCCTGCGGCGAGGTGATCCACTGGCTTTCGCCGCTGGCCATCGCCGTCCGTCCATCCACGGAGGCGCCCAGTTTAAGCTGAAGATAAGGGAATCCGGTACGCATCCGCTTGAGGAAGCCTTTATTGAGCGCCTCCGCTTCACTCATCATTAACCCGTGGCTGACCGCAATACCCGCCTGTTGCAGGCGATACAGCCCACGCCCGGCGACCTGTGGGTTCGGGTCCTGCATCGCGGCGACCACGCGCGCGACGCCGGCCGCAATCAGCGCATCACAACATGGCGGCGTTCGCCCATGATGGCTACAGGGTTCAAGCGTGACATAGGCGGTTGCGCCTTTGGCTTTTGCGCCCGCCATCCGCAGCGCATGGACCTCGGCGTGCGGCTCTCCGGCGCGATGGTGATAACCTTCGCCGACGATGTCGCCATTGTTAACAATGACACAGCCGACATTAGGGTTCGGGTGAGTGGTGAAACGTCCACGCTGCGCCAGTTTGAGCGCTCGCGCCATGTAAAACTCATCCTGCATGGCTTAGTCCTGTAGGCGAGCGATTTCTTCGCCAAAGTCTTTGATATCTTCGAAACTGCGATAGACGGAGGCAAAGCGAATATATGCGACTTTATCGAGTTTTTTCAGCTGCTCCATGACCAGGTTGCCAATCATCTTGCTGGGAACTTCACGCTCCCCAGTGGCACGTAATTGTGACTTAATATGGTTCAATGCCATTTCAACATCATCTGCGCTGACGGGTCTTTTTTCCAGCGCTCTCAACATGCCGCTACGCAGCTTATCCTCATTAAAGGGTTCGCGCACATCGTTGCTTTTTATCACGCGCGGCATGACCAGTTCAGCCACTTCAAAGGTCGTAAAGCGTTCATTACACACCAGGCACTGCCGACGGCGGCGCACGGACGAGCCCTCGCCTACAAGACGAGAGTCAATGACTTTGGTATCTACGGCGAAACAAAATGGGCAATGCATACGGCGTCCTGACCAGATGATTTAGAAAACACTATTTTACCCTGAACTGGCGCGACAACAAAGGCGGAGCGCTTTTGAGATAAAGGATCGGTGCCTTTGTGCGTATAGCGCACTACCATTACGCTATCGAACCATGAAGGAAATGATCGACATGACAAGACGTTACCTAAGAATTCTCCTGGTGGGAAGTCTCTTGAGCCTGACCGCCTGCGCGCCGCAGAGCGAAGTTCGCCAGATGCATCAAAGCATTAGCACCCTGAATAAAGAGATGACCCAACTGAATCAGGAAACAGTAAAAATTACCCAACAAAATAAGCTGAATGCGGAGTCAACCCGCGGCGTCTATTTGTTGCCTGGCGCCAATACGCCTGCCCGGCTGGAGAGTCAGATCGGTACGCTACGTATGACATTGCTGGAGATTACGCCTGTCGCAGACGGCGCTCACGCAACGTTACGCATTCAGGGCGAGTCCCGCGATCCGCTGCCGGCATTCAGCGCTACCGTAGAGTACGGGCAACTTCAGGGCACTACGGAGAACTATCAGGAGGTGAATGCACAGAGCCTTCTGGTAAATGCCCCTGCCAGTTTGCTGGCGCCCAGTGATGTCAATATTTCGTTACCGTTGAAGGGGATCACACCGGCGCAGTTAGGCTTCATTCGCATCCATGATATTCAGCCTGTTAATCAATAAACGTTCTGGCGGAGCGTTTTGTGCGTTCCGCAACATCTCCCGCGCGACTTTTGTTGCCCTACTGACATTTTCGTCATTTATGACATGGATTGGTAATATTCATGAAAGATAGTACTGTCGCCGCGCCTAAAGTGCGCAAACGTGAACGCAATCGATTACGTAAATGATAGATATGTGAAACAAGACATATTTTTGTGAGCAATGATTTTTATAATAGGCTCCGCAGAAACACGAAATATTTAGAAACGCAAATTGCGTTCTTTTCACTCCCGCAAGGGATTTCAAACAGTGGCATACATATGAAAAAAACTTTACTCGCAGTCAGCGCAGCGCTGGCGCTCACCTCATCTTTTACTGCTAACGCAGCAGAAAATGATCAGCCGCAGTATTTGTCCGACTGGTGGCACCAGAGCGTAAACGTGGTAGGCAGCTACCATACCCGTTTCTCGCCGAAATTGAACAACGACGTCTATCTGGAATATGAAGCATTTGCCAAAAAAGACTGGTTTGATTTCTACGGCTATATCGATATTCCCAAAACCTTTGATTGGGGTAACGGCAACGATAAAGGTATCTGGTCCGACGGTTCTCCGCTGTTCATGGAAATCGAACCGCGTTTCTCGATTGATAAGCTGACCGGCGCAGACCTGAGCTTCGGCCCGTTTAAAGAGTGGTATTTCGCCAACAACTACATCTACGATATGGGCGATAACAAAGCCAGCCGCCAGAGCACGTGGTATATGGGTCTGGGGACCGATATCGACACCGGCCTGCCGATGGGCCTGTCGCTGAACGTGTATGCGAAATATCAGTGGCAAAACTACGGTGCTTCCAATGAAAACGAATGGGACGGCTACCGTTTCAAAGTGAAATACTTCGTCCCCATCACCGATCTGTGGGGCGGTAAACTGAGCTATATCGGCTTTACCAACTTTGACTGGGGATCTGATTTAGGCGACGATCCGAACCGTACCAGCAACTCCATCGCTTCCAGCCATATCCTGGCGCTGAACTACGATCACTGGCACTACTCGGTCGTTGCGCGTTACTTCCATAACGGCGGACAGTGGCAGAATGGCGCAAAACTGAACTGGGGCGACGGCGATTTCAGCGCGAAATCTACCGGCTGGGGCGGCTACCTGGTCGTGGGTTACAACTTCTAAACCTGCAAAAAAGGCCAGAGGTCGTCCTCTGGCCCGTTTCGGGCGCATGCTGCCATGCGGCGGCGAGTCGCGCCCACTTCACATTACTTCCGGCGATGCCACCAGCCTAAAAACAGACCTGTCGCAATCCCGACCAGCGTTGGTGCCGCCAGATCGTGCCAGATAGTAATGCTCAACTCTGTGAGCGTCATATTGCCGCCTTTGTTGCAATGGCAACGGTTCGCGGCTATCCTCAACTTGTCTGGAGTCAAGTTAGCCCCCGTAATGTTGCCGGTGAATACCGAACAATGTGCGGGGGTTTTCTCTTTCCAGCGACAAGGCCACCGGGGATCAAGCCCCCGCAACATTGCGCCTCACCGGGTTGCCCCGGCTTACCGCTGATTCTACTCTGCTCGCCAGTATCGGCAGGACTTAAAAACAAAAAAATCCCAACCTTGCGATCGGGATTCCAGTGACAATGTATGCGTTACAGGACATTTGGGGCTGGCGACAAACTCCGGGGCTGAAAAAATGCCAGATTGCATCCGACCTACGAAAACCAATAATTCATTTATATTGCGGATTCCGTTGGGTGGAGCGAAGCGTAACCTAACATTCAACAGCACCAACAGCTTTGTCAGCAGTCTGCTTATTTCTTTTTGTTCATCATCGCTTTCAGATCGGCAAACGGGTTATAAGTCGCCTCGCCGACATCTTTTTGCGCATCTTCCCCGGCAATGACCGTCGAACCGTACTGATCGGCTTCGGTATATTTAGAATGCTCATGATCGTGGCAGTAGAGGCACAATAGCTCCCAGTTGCTGCCGTCTTCCGGGTTATTGGTGTGGTCATGATCGATATGATGCACCGTCAGCTCACGCAGATTTGAATACACAAACTCACGGGAACAACGTCCGCACACCCACGGAAACAGCTTCAGCGCTTTTTCACGATAGCCGCTTTCCAGGCGCGCGTAGTTTTTTGGGATGATAGCCATAATTAACAGGTACCTGAATAATACAAAGGGTTATGCGCAGTTTCCCGCGAAGCCGGGCTTTTAGCAATGATTCTGTGCAACTTATATATCCAGGTAAGCAAGGCTATTTCAGGCAAACTGATGACCAATCAACCCGTTTTACAAGCGTTAGAGGTATCGCTATCACATCTTACGGCATTTTTTCGTGCTCGACTTTTCGCAAAAAATCACGCAAAGAACGGTCGATTGTTTCACGAAATCGCCGGTTAAGCGGAGTAATTTGTAAACAGCGATCGAGGCGAAAACACCGATAGTCTTCCCGTCTCTCACACCAGGCAACCAGCAGCCAGTGCTCTCCCCAGAAAAACAATCCCAGCGGTTGTATATCCCGCGAAGAGAGATGCCCCGCTTCATCACGATAATGTAGCGCCAACACCTGCTGCGCCGAAACGGCCTGATGGATAAGATCAAACGCGCTGCGCGAATGTGGAGATGTACCCAAATCCGGAGCGTAAATCCGTGTCTGCTCCGCTTTACGGCGGCTCTCTTCCGGCAAAATGGCCAACACTTTTTCCTGGGCGGATTCAAGCTCGCGCGATAGCGAATCGCCGCCCCAGGTTTTCAATAACCGTATAGCCACCATCAGTGCTTCCGATTCACGATGGGTAAGCATCAAGGGTGGCAGATCAAAACCTGCCATTAAACGGTATCCGCTCCCCGCTTCACCTTCGACAGGCACACCGGATAACGACAGATCGCGAATATCGCGATAAATCGTCCGTTCAGAAACCGCAAGCCGCTGTGCCAACAGCGCTGCCGTCGTCAGTCGTCTACCCCGCAAAATTTGCACGATCTGAAACAAACGGTCAGCGCGTCTGGTCATATTGACTCTCTACATTTAGCAAATATCACGCAGGTTGATGTAAACCTATTCGGTTGCCTTCGCTGTCAATAAACAACGCGATGGTTCCAATGTCATCTCCGGGAACCATGGGTTCCAGAACACACTTGCCACCGGCAAGGACGACACGTTCAATCGAGGCTAACAAATCGGCGGTATGCAGATAAATAACGACTCCCTGCGCAACTGGAGCGACATCATCCTGCTTTATCAGCGCTCCGCCGGGTCCGGGTTCAGCATACGGAAATACGGCCAGGTCCGCCCCATCCATGGTTTCCCGACGTAACGATATCTGCATCACTTGCTCATAAAAGGCGATTGCACGCGCCATATCAGTAACTGGAATTTCAAACCAGTTAATCAAGTTTTTCATACATCCTCCTGCGTGTGTGGGTTAATTCATGAGGAGTGTATGACAGGGCTCCTGACAGCATACTGTCAGTAATGTTTATCGTCATGGTACATAAAAAAAATCCCGATCGTATGACCGGGATTCAGATAACACTTAAATACGTGTTTACGGCAGAATGGACGGCTGATCCGCCCCTTCTTTTTCGACTTTCTGCTGCAGCATATGCTCGCGCTTCATACCGAGTTTCAGCGCCAGCGCCGATGCGACATAGATAGAAGATGCCGTACCAATAGAGACACCGATCAGCATCGTCAGCGAGAAGCCTTCCAGTACCGGACCGCCGAAGAGGTACAGCATCAGAATTACCACTAACGTCGTACCGGAGGTAATCAACGTACGGTGTAGCGTCTGGGTCAGCGACACGTTAAAGATTTCGTAAGGCGTCCCGCGACGGATTTTGCGGAAGTTTTCACGAATACGGTCAGAGACCACGATACTGTCGTTCAGCGAGTAACCGATCACCGACATCAATGATGCCACAATGGTCAGGTCAATCTCGATATGGAAAAGCGACAGTATCCCCAGCGTAATGATCACGTCGTGCGCCAGCGCGATGACCACCCCTGCCGCCAGTCGCCACTCAAAGCGGAAACCGACATAAACGAGGATAGAGATCAACGCCACCAGCAGCGCCATGGCGCCGGTTTGCGCCAGATCGGCGCCCACGCTTGGCCCCACGAATTCAATACGCTTCACGGCCGCGTTCTGGTTGGTGGCTTCATTAATGATCGTCACCACTTTGCTACCCAGTACCTGACCGCCGGTTTCACCTTCGGTTGGCGGCATACGCACCATAATGTCGTGACTGCTGCCAAAGTTCTGCAACTGCGGCTCTTCATAGCCCGCTTTTTGCAGCGCTTCGCGCATCACGTCCATTTCAGCCGGTTTTTCCAGCGTGATTTCAATTACCGTGCCACCGGTGAAATCCAGCCCCCAGTTAAACCCGCGTACGCCCATAATGACAATGGCCGCGATCAGCAACAGCCCGGAGATGCCGAATGCCCAGAAGTCCCAGCGCATAAAGTCATAGACTTTACGGCCGTGGTTTAGTTGTTCAACAGTGTATTCCTGTGCCACATCGCACTCCTCAGATTGACAGCTTAGTGACGCGCTTGCCGCCATATAGCAGGTTTACGATAGCACGCGTACCGATAATCGCGGTAAACATCGACGTCGCCACACCGATACCGGTCGTAATCGCGAACCCTTTAATTGCCCCGGTACCGACAGCATACAGAATGATGACTTTAATCAGCGTCGTGATGTTCGCATCGAAGATGGAACTGAACGCGCCGGCATAGCCTTCGTTTATCGCCTGCTGTACCGTGCGGCCATTACTCAACTCTTCTTTGATACGTTCGTTAATCAGAACGTTGGCGTCGACCGCCACCGCAAGGGTTAACACGATACCCGCAATCCCCGGCATACTGAGCGTTGCCCCCGGCAACAGCGACATGATACCGACAATCAACACCAGGTTAGCCACTAACGCGCTGGTCGCAATCAGACCAAACTTCTTATAGAAGAAGATCATGAACAGGATGGAGACCACCAGGCCGGCCAGACAGGCTTCCAGGCCCTGCTTAATATTTTGCATACCCAAAGTCGGGCCAATGGTGCGCTCTTCAACGATCTGAATCGGCGCAATCAGGGCACCCGCACGCAGCAACAACGAGAGCTGACGCGCTTCGTTCGGGTTGCTGATACCAGTAATACGGAAGCTGTTACCCAGCCGAGACTGGATGTTGGCAATGTTAATCACCTCTTCCTGTTTCACCAGTACGGCGCGACCGTTAGCGTCTTTCTTACCGCTGTCTTTATACTCCACAAACAGGGTCGCCATCGGTTTGCCGATATTGTCCTTAGTGAAGTTAGACATGATATTGCCGCCTGCGCTATCCAGCGAGATGTTAACCTGCGGTTGGTTATATTCATCCTGGCTAGACGTCGAGTCGGTGATATGGTCGCCGGTGAGGATCACGCGTTTGTACAATACCACCGGCTGACCTTCGCGGGTCTGTTTCACTTCGGAATCGCCCGGTACGCGCCCGGCAGCAGCGGCGGCCTGGTCAACGTTGGTATTCACCAGACGGAATTCCAGCGTCGCGGTCGCACCGAGAATTTCTTTCGCGCGAGCGGTATCCTGGATACCCGGCAGCTCAACCACAATACGGTCTGCGCCCTGGCGTTGTACGACAGGCTCCGCGACGCCCAGTTGGTTAACACGGTTACGCAGAATATTAATGTTCTGCTGAACGGCGTATTCACGCGCTTCGCTCAGGCGCGCATCGGTCATTACCGCGCGAAGTTGATTACCGCTCTGGCTGGAAATCACCAGGTCACGATGACGCGGCGTCAGATAGGCGATCGCCTCATCACGCGCTTTGCTGTCACGGAACGTGATGCTCAGCCCATAATTATTTTCTTTACGAACGGTGGTATAAGGAATGCCTTTTTCACGCAGATCGCTGCGCAGACTATCGATATTTTGTTCCTGGAGTTTACCTAACGCGGTATCCATATCCACTTCCATCAGGAAGTGAACGCCGCCGCGCAGATCAAGACCGAGCTTCATCGGATCGGCGTGAATAGCCGCCAACCAGCGCGGCGTAGCCGGCGCAAGGTTAAGCGCCACGACATATTTATCCCCCAGCACGCTCATCAGCGCTTCACGGGCGCGTAGCTGGGTATCGGTGGTGTCGAAGCGCGCAAGAATAGCGCCCTCTTCCAGTGCCACAGACTTAGCGGGAATTTTTTCTTCTTGTAACGTTTTCTGGACCTGGATCAGCGTTTGCTCACTGGCGGCGACGCCGCGCACGCCAGTGATTTGAACAGCCGGATCCTCACCATACAGGTTGGGAAGTGCGTAAAGCAGGCCGACGATAATCACGACGACCAGCATGATGTACTTCCACAAAGGATAACGGTTTAACACGGCAGTTCCCTTTGGGAAAACGAAATATTACAGCGCCTTCATGGTGCCTTTCGGCAGAACGGCAGCTACGAAGTCACGTTTGATAACCACTTCCGTGGTGTCATTCAGCGCGATGGCAATGTAGCCGGCTTCCGCTACTTTGGTCACTCGACCGACCAGACCGCCATTCGTCAGAACTTCATCACCTTTCGCAATGGAGTCCATCAGCTTTTTGTGCTCTTTGGTGCGCTTCTGCTGCGGGCGCAGGATCATGAAATAGAAAATCAGACCAAACACCACCAGCATTAAAATCAGAGACATCGGGCTGCCCTGCGCTGGAGCACCTGTTGCCGCTACCGCATCAGAAATAAAAAAGCTCATTCAAATTCCCTCATTATTAAAATTAATCAACGTTCAAAGGTGGAACGGGTCGCCCCTGACGTTGGTAAAACTCGGTTACGAAGCTCTCTAATTTACCCTCTTCAATAGCCTTGCGTAAACCCGCCATCAAACGCTGGTAGTAACGCAAGTTATGAATGGTATTGAGACGCGCACCTAATATTTCGTTGCAACGGTCGAGATGATGCAAGTAAGCGCGTGAATAATTGCGACAGGTGTAGCAATCGCACTCGGCGTCAAGCGGGCTGGTGTCGCTTTTATGCTTTGCATTACGAATCTTCACCACGCCGTCGGTCACAAACAGATGACCATTACGGGCATTTCGCGTTGGCATGACACAGTCAAACATGTCAATACCGCGACGCACCCCTTCCACCAGATCTTCCGGTTTACCCACGCCCATCAGGTAACGCGGTTTGTCAGCCGGGATCTGCGGGCAAACGTGCTCCAGAATGCGGTGCATATCTGCTTTCGGCTCACCGACAGCCAAACCGCCGACAGCGTAGCCATCAAAGCCAATCTCTACCAGACCTTTCACCGAGATATCGCGTAAATCTTCGTAAACGCTGCCCTGAATGATGCCAAAAAGCGCATTCTTATTGCCAAGGCTATCAAAACGGTCGCGGCTACGCTTCGCCCAACGCAACGACATCTCCATCGAGCGTTTAGCATAGTCCCAGTCTGCCGGATACGGCGTACATTCATCAAAGATCATCACGATATCGGAACCGAGAACGTACTGGATCTCCATCGACTTTTCCGGATCGAGGAAAATCGGATCGCCGTTGATCGGGTTACGGAAGTGCACGCCTTGCTCGGTAATCTTACGAATATCGCCGAGGCTGAAAACCTGGAAGCCGCCGGAATCGGTGAGAATAGGCCCTTTCCACTGCATAAAATCGTGCAAGTCGCCATGCAGCTTCATGATTTCCTGACCCGGGCGCAGCCACAGGTGGAAAGTGTTGCCGAGAATAATCTGCGCGCCGGTCGCTTCCACTTCTTCCGGCGTCATGCCTTTTACCGTACCGTAAGTACCCACAGGCATAAAGGCTGGCGTTTCCACTACGCCACGATCAAACACCAGACGACCGCGACGCGCGCGACCATCGGTGATATCTAACTCAAATTTCATTATCACTCCTGCGTCAGAAAAACAGTCCGACGTTTAACGACTCGCTACGGAATGATTCCATAGCTAATAAATTCCCGAAGGCGTCATCGGCGCAGCCAGTTTGGGGTCGACCAGCGCACAACCACCGGAGCGTACACGCAGTACGTGAGGATGGCGAGCACTGCCCGGCGTCAAAATGGCAAGTGAGATAGCCTTCTTACGGACGCTCAGAAATAGCCTGCGGATTGTACGTGATAAACATCGCGTCCCCGTAGCTAAAAAAGCGATATTTTTGTTCTACCGCAGTCTTATAGGCATTCATGGTGTGTTGATAACCGGCAAATGCGGAAACCAGCATAATCAACGTCGATTCCGGCAGATGGAAGTTGGTGATCAGCGCATCAATCACTTTGTATTGATAACCTGGATAAATAAAGATTTGCGTATCGCCGAAGAACGGCTCTATCAAATCGCTTTTTGCCGCCTGCGCCGCGCTTTCCAGCGAGCGTACCGAGGTGGTGCCGACCGCAATCACGCGGTTGCCGCGCGCTTTCGCCGCCAGCACCGCGTCGACCACCTCTTGCGGCACCTCAGCATATTCGGAGTGCATGATGTGATCTTCAATGGTATCGACACGCACCGGCTGGAAAGTGCCCGCGCCTACGTGTAGCGTAACAAACGCCATTTCGACACCTTTCTCACGAAGCGCCGCCAGCAGCGGCTCATCAAAGTGCAGCCCCGCGGTCGGCGCGGCGACGGCGCCCGGTTTTTCACTGTAGACCGTCTGGTACAGTTCGCGGTCGGCGTCCTCGTCCGGACGGTCGATATACGGCGGCAACGGCATATGGCCGATGGCGTTAAGAATATCCAGCACCGGACGCGGGTCATTAAACTCAACTTCAAACAGAGCGCCGTGACGCGCGGTCATGGTCGCGTGAATACTTTCGTCGTCGCCCAGCAGCAGTTCCGTACCCGGTTTTGGCGCTTTAGAAGCGCGAATATGCGCCAGGATGCGTTTATCATCGAGCATACGTTCGACCAGCACTTCTATCTTGCCGCCGCTGGCTTTACGGCCAAAGAGCCGCGCCGGGATCACGCGGGTATTATTGAAGACCAGCAAATCGCCAGGGTTGAGCTTATCGAGCAGATCGGTGAAAGTACCGTGCGTCAGCGCGCCCGTCGGCCCCTCTAATGACAGCAAACGGCAGCGACTGCGTTCCGGCTGTGGGTAGTGGGCAATCAGGGATTCGGGTAGTTCAAAGGAAAAATCGGTAACGCGCATGACTCTGACTCAGACTAAAATAAGAGGCGGGTAGTCTAGTGCCGGGGCGTTCCCGCTGCAACCGTTACCCGCTTTTTGGACAGAGAATCAATAATGAATTTTCTTGCTCACCTGCATCTGGCGCACCTTGCCAACAGCTCGCTTTCCGGTAATCTTCTGGCCGATTTTGTCCGCGGTAACCCGGCAACGCATTATCCTCCTGACGTGGTAGAGGGTATTTATATGCATCGGCGTATTGACGTCATGACCGACAACCTGCCGGAAGTTCGTGAGGCGCGAGAGTGGTTCCGCCATGAAACGCGGCGCGTGGCGCCCATTACGCTG
Source organism: Salmonella sp. A29-2 (assembly GCF_020150755.1). Classification (NCBI taxonomy): domain Bacteria; kingdom Pseudomonadati; phylum Pseudomonadota; class Gammaproteobacteria; order Enterobacterales; family Enterobacteriaceae; genus Salmonella; species Salmonella sp. A29-2. The sequence continues at coordinate 3,470,327 of NZ_CP083731.1, forward strand.
GACGTCATGTGGGATCATTTTTTATCGCGCCACTGGACGCAAATCTCTCCTGATTTTCCACTTCAGGCGTTTGTCGGCTACGCCCATGCGCAGGTCGCGACGATTCTGCCCGACTCCCCGCCGCGCTTTGTCAACCTGAATGATTATCTTTGGTCAGAAAAATGGTTAGAGCGGTATCGCGATATGGATTTCATTCAAAACGTGCTGAATGGCATGGCGAATCGCCGTCCCCGGCTGGATGCCTTGCGTGATTCCTGGTACGATCTGGACGCGCACTACGACGCGTTAGAAGAGCGCTTCTGGCATTTTTATCCGCGTATGATGGCACAGGCCGCCCGCAAAGCGCTGTGACGGCCTGATAGCGAGGGCGTGCGTCAGATCCGCCGTTGGCAGAAAGATGGTTCGCTGTCATAAAGGGGTCATCATTACGATTTATAATGACCCGATCGATAGGCAAAAGCTGTCTCATTGATTGTCAAGACCGCATTGTTTTGTCGCTTCGCCCTCCCTATACTGCCCGCGTTGCGTTCTAAAACCCTTAATATTGCAGGAGAATTATTATGGTACTGGTTACTCGTCAGGCCCCGGATTTCACCGCTGCGGCGGTACTGGGTAGCGGTGAGATTGTTGATAAATTCAACTTCAAACAGCACACCAATGGTAAAACGACCGTTCTGTTCTTCTGGCCGATGGACTTCACTTTTGTTTGCCCGTCTGAGCTGATCGCCTTTGATAAACGTTATGAAGAATTCCAGAAGCGCGGCGTTGAAGTGGTCGGCGTTTCTTTCGACTCTGAGTTCGTTCACAACGCATGGCGTAACACCCCTGTCGATAAAGGCGGCATTGGCCCGGTGAAATACGCAATGGTCGCCGACGTGAAGCGTGAAATTCAAAAAGCTTACGGTATCGAACATCCGGACGAAGGCGTTGCGCTGCGCGGCTCTTTCCTGATTGACGCAAACGGTATTGTTCGCCACCAGGTCGTAAACGATCTGCCGCTGGGTCGTAACATCGACGAAATGCTGCGTATGGTCGACGCGCTGCAGTTCCACGAAGAGCACGGCGATGTCTGCCCGGCGCAGTGGGAAAAAGGCAAAGAAGGCATGAACGCCTCTCCGGACGGCGTGGCTAAATACCTGGCTGAGAACATTTCCAGCCTGTAAGTCAGTACATTGATAAAAGGCTCGCGAATGCGAGCCTTTTTTATGCGTGAGGTGTTACGAACCACCTCGCCTCAACGATTCATCCATACCGTCGCGGAAATCGCGGGTAAACGAAGCCTTCCCTCGCGGATGTCACCGCTTCCCGTTTTACATTGCCATCCGGCCACGTTCAGCAACGGTAACGCTTCCAGCGCCACTTCACAGGCCTCGCCCCGGTTAATCGCCACCAGCGCCCGCTGCTGCTGATAAACTCGCACGAATACCACTACGTCACCTTCGGCATACAGCGCCTGGCATCCGCCACGACGCAGCGCCAGGCTGCGCTGACGCAGTTTCGCCATACGCTGGTACAGCGCCAGCAAGTTGCCGTCCTGCTTGCGTTCATCCCACGGGAACGGTTTGCGGCACATGGGGTCATTTGCGCCGTCCACGCCGACTTCATCGCCGTAATAAATACATGGCACGCCGGGCCAGGTAAACAGCCAGACCACCGCCAGCGGCAGGCGCGCCGCGTCTTTACCCAGCAGGGTTTTAAAGCGCGCAGTATCATGACTGTCGAGTTGATTAAACATGCGCAGTTGTTGCTGATGTGACAGCCCGGCGCGGTAGTTATCCATCCACGCGATACAGGTCCGGGCATCAATATGCTGTGGTTCGTAAGCGATATCAGTATTGGCGAGAAATCCCCATAGCGGGAAGGTGAAGCCGCGATAATTCATGGCGGCATCTTCCGCATCGGCCTGTAGCCACTGCCGCGCATCGCCGAAATGTTCCCCCACAATATAGGCTTCGGGCTGCGCTTCTTTTGCCGCCCGGGTAATGCCGGCGACGTGCTGCAAATTGTGGCGCGCCCCGCCCGCCTCGCCCAGCATATGTACGACATCCAGCCGCCAGCCGTCCATATTCCACGGTGCCTTTAGCCAGTGACGAACGATACTGTCCTCACCGCGATAGATCTCATCCACCAGCGTTTCTGATTGATAATCGAGTTTCGGCAGGCTCGGATAACCCAGCCAGTCCAGCGCCACGCCTTGTGGTGAAAAGGAGTACCAGTCGCGCCACGGCGAGTCCGGGTGATGACACGCGCCGCCAGTGCTGCGGTTATGCCTGTCAAACCACGCATGCGAGTCGCCACTATGATTAAACACGCCATCCAGCACCAGCCTCATGCCCTGCGCCTGGGTTTCACGCCGCAGGCGTAGCAGTGCCCGATCGCCGCCAAATTGCGGATCGACATGGCGATAATCTTCCGTGTCGTACTTATGGACGCTTGGCGCGGTAAATACCGGATTCAGATATAGCGCTGTGACGCCCAGTTTTTTCAGATACGGCAGCTTCTCACAAATGCCATTCAGACAACCGCCGTAAAAGGTGGAACCGCCCGCCTGGGGGGTTAAAGGATCGTCCCAGTCGCGCAGCACAATCTCCTGACCCGCGGCATGATGGTAGTACACCCGGTCCTGATCGGCTTCACGCGTCGCGCTGCGGGCAAAACGATCCGGGAAGATCTGATAAAAAATTTGATCGGCGACCCACTGCGGCCCGCTGTCCGGAACATCAACGGCAAACTGTTCCAGCCGCGCCGGTGGGAAGCGGTTAAAACCCTGCGGCGTAAACCAAAGCTGGCGGTCATGCCAAAGCAATTTAAAGCTGTAACGGCGACGGGGCTGCCCTAACGCGATATTGAGCGTCGCCCGCCACGCCGTCACGCCCGGCTGCGGCTGGCGGCGCTGTTTGCGCATCGCCAGTGAGATTTCTTCATTATCGAATTCTGAGCGCAACGTCACGCGAAACGGCGGATTTTCTCCGCTCAGCCACAGCGTAATGGTTAATTTATCGTTATGTTGCTTCACAAATGGGGCAACCGGTAAGTGCCAGGCATTCAACATCTCGTATCCCCTCTACTGAAAATGGGGCCACCTTGCCATAGAGATTTAAAGGATAACTCATCATCCAGGGGTTTATTAGGGGAGGAGACTCCAGGAGGAGAAGCGGCTCCGCTTATCCGGCCTACCGTTGCCTGCAGACCGGATAAGGCAGAGAAAAACGACTACGCCTGCGCCAATTGACGGTCGCGACGGCGTTTAAACATCCAGCCAATCAACAGCAGAACTATCCAGGCGAAGCCCACGTACAGTGAGATGCGGGTATCCGGATGGTAGCCGATAAGCGCAATAATGAAGACCAGGAAAATCAGGCCCGCTATCGTCGTTACGACACCGCCCGGCACCTTAAACTTCAGCGCTTTTACCTCTTCCGGCGGTAAACGACGACGGAAGGCGATTTGCGACAGCAGGATCATAATCCATACCCATACCGTCGCAAACGTCGCCAGCGAAGCAATCACCAGGAAGACGTTTTCCGGCATGATGTAGTTCAGGTAAACCGCAAACAGCAGCGCAATCGTCATCACCAGTACAGTAATCCACGGAATACCACGGCGTGACGTTTTGGCAAAGATTTTCGGCGCGCTCCCCTGCTCCGCCATACCATGCAGCATACGGCCTACGCCAAACACATCGGAGTTGATAGCGGAAAGCGAGGCGGTCAATACCACAAAGTTCAGAATGCTGGCGGCGAAGGTAATCCCCATATGCTGGAACGTCAGCACAAATGGGCTGCCGTTTGTGCCGACCTGATTCCACGGATAGATAGACATAATGACGAACAGCGTGCCGACATAAAATACCAGGATACGCATCGGTACTGAGTTAATGGCGCGCGGAATGGATTTCTCCGGGTCTTTCGCTTCCCCGGCGGTGATACCGATAATCTCAATCCCGCCGTAAGCGAACATCACCATTTGCAGCGACATGATCATTCCCAGCCAGCCATTGCTGAAGAAGCCGCCGTTGCTCCACAGGTTATGAATGCCGGTCGGCTGCCCGCCGTTGCCAATTCCCCACACAATGATGCCGATACCCGCGACAATCATGATAATAATGGTGGCGACTTTGAAGAAGGAGAACCAAAACTCCAGCTCGCCGAACACCTTGACGCTCATCAGGTTGATGGCGCAAATGATCAGCACCACGCTAAGCACCCAAATCCAGTGCGGCACGGCGGGGAACCAGACTCCCATGTAAATGCCGAACGCGGTCACGTCGGCAATGGCGACGATCAGGATCTCAAAACAGTAGGTCCAGCCGGTAATATAGCCCGCAAGCGGGCCGAGGTTTTCCTGCGCATAGCGCGAAAATGAGCTGGCGGCAGGGTTGTGAACGGACATTTCCCCCAATGCGCGCATAATGATATATGCCGCGACCCCGCCAATAATATAGGCCAACAGCACGCTCGGCCCCGCCATTTTGATGGCGTCCGCCGAGCCGTAAAACAGGCCGGTGCCGATTGCCGAACCTAATGCCATAAAGCGAATGTGCCGGGTGCTCAGCCCACGCTTTAGCTTATTATTGCTTTCCATCAATTTCTGACCTATCAACACAATAAAAAACCACGGGGCGTTAAGCCCCGTGGTGTACACATATGTCAGCGATTTTAGTGAGCGCTGGAGGTCACCTGCCGACCCGCCGCGCGATCCCAGATAATCGCCAGGATCACCATCACCACCGTTGGCATCAACCACGCCAGTCCCTGTTCCGCCAGCGGCAAACGCTGACTCCAGGCTGGCAGCATATCGCCAAAAGCAGATGCTTTGATGCCGTCAAGGATACCAAAAAGCAGACTGATAAACATTGCCGGCGCGATGATACGGGTGGAATTATGCCACCATGAGCGGGTAAAACTTAATACAACCAGTGCGATACACGGCGGATAGATAGCCGTCAGCACCGGAATGGAGATTTGAATCAGATGGCTCAGTCCGAGGTTTGATACCACCATAGAGAAGCCGCCGAGAATAAAGACCAGCGTGCGGTAAGACAGCGGAATATACTGCGTGAAAAACTCAGCGCAGGCGCAGGTCAGCCCCACCGCCGTCACCAGACACGCGATAAAGATCAGCGCCGCCAGCAGGAAGCTTCCCGCGCCGCCAAAGGTATGCTGAACGTAGGCATGAAGAATCGCCGCGCCGTTCGCTGACTGATCGACCAGCGTCGCGCTATCAGAACCTAAGCGGAACAAGGCAAGGTAAAGCAGCGTCAGCCCCACACCCGCCATCAGGCCGGCCCAGACCGTGTAACGCGTCAACAGGCGCGCTTCGGTAACGCCGCGAGAACGCGCCGCGTTCACAATAACGATACCAAACACCATCGCGCCCAGCGTATCCATCGTCAGATAGCCGTTCACAAATCCGTTAGAAAAGGCCGCATTCTGATAAGCGTCCAGGGCGTTGCTGATTGGACCGGCAGGCCAAACGATAGCCGCGACGGACAGGATGACCAGCGCAATAATTTTCAACGGCGCCAGGAAATTCCCTACCGTATCCAGCAGCTTACCCGGATAGAGGGAAACCAGAATAACAATAGCGAAATAGACCACGCTGTAAATCAGCAACGGCATTGCAGAATCGCCGGTCAACGGAGCGATACCGACCTCAAACGACACCGTCGCGGTACGCGGCGTCGCAAATAACGGCCCGACGGCCAGATAGCAAACGGTCGCCAGCAGGAGTCCCGCCACTTTACCAATCGGCGTACTGAGGCTGTCTACCCCGCCGCCGACTTTCGCCAGCGCCACAACAGTAAGAACCGGTAGCCCCACGGCGGTAATCAGAAAGCCAATAGCGGCTGTCCAGACGTGTTCACCCGCCTGCAAACCGACCATAGGAGGAAAGATAATATTGCCTGCGCCAACGAACAGCGCAAATGTCATAAAGCCCAGGGCGATGATATCGCGCGATTTTAACTGATGGGTCATAAAGTCTTACTGCCTGTGGATGGTGATGTTGTAAACATTAAAATTTTTGCCTTTCCCGGAGGATTATAAAGCGGCGTTTTTTATCAATTTCAGCGGGAAAAGCTCCCGGACCGATGCGGCGAAGAATTGTTTTTCGATTTACCGCGCAAATGCAGTCGTAATGACAGCACCTGAAGCGCAATTTAAACGCTTATAATGTTTTAAAGCAAGGTGGGATCTAAAAACCAGATGAATATAGCGATATGAAATTTACAACCAGAATAAAACACCATTCTCATGAAAAAGTTATGGCTAATCATGCGAACAAAAAATCACCAAACGTTGAATGTTTCAACGAGCCCGTCTTAACTGCAAAGAAAATAAGCCAGCATCCGCTGGCTTATGGAAAGTTATACTTACGAAAGGCAATTAATCGCTATTTTTGGCAATTAAACGTTCCGGCAGCACAAAGCTAAATCGCGTTCCTTTGCCAGGCGAACTGTCGATTTCAAGGCGGCTTTCATGGTGATTCAACGCATGTTTCACAATCGCCAATCCCAGGCCGCTGCCACCCGTTTGCCGCGAACGCGCTTTATCGACGCGGTAGAAGCGTTCGGTCAGACGAGGAATATGCTCGGCAGCAATCCCCGGACCGTTATCTTGAATGCAAAATTCAGCGCCATGCGCGGCACGTCGCCAGCTCACCTTAATATGCGTTCCCGCCGGCGTATGGTTTACCGCGTTATACACCAGGTTTGAGATCGCGCTACGTAGCTGCTCTTCATTGCCCAGAACGCTAAGACTATCGTCGACCTCAAACGTAAAGGTGTGTTTCTGCTGGCTGAGCGTCTGCGCTTCACGCTCCACGACCCGTAGCATCATCGGTACATCCACTTTTTCATTTAATAACAGCGCCGGGGCCGCCTCAATTTTAGACAGCGTAAGCAGTTGTTTTACCAGCCCTTCCATACGATACGTTTGCTCGCGCATCGTATGCAGCGCTTTCTCTCGCGTCGCCCCTTCCAGCGCCTGTTCCTGCATCATTTCCAGATAGCCTTGCAATACCGTCAGGGGCGTACGCAACTCATGGCTAACGTTGGCGAAAAAGTTACGTCTGGCGCCTTCAAGCTGATGCATTTGCGTCACATCGCGCGCCACCATCAGGAGTTGTTTATCGGTATAAGGCATGACGCGGATCTCCAGATGCCGCCCGGTATTGAGCACCAAATGAAGCGGACGGGTGAAATCACGCGTTTTTAAATACTGGGTAAACTCCGGATAACGCAGTAGATTGAGAATATTCTGCCCGTTGTCATCCGGCCAGCGTAGCCCCAGTATCTGTTGCGCCAAACCGTTACACCAAAAAATGCCGCCCTCTTCTGTGGTCAGTACCACGGCATCAGGCAGCGACTCCGCGCCGCTGCGAAAACGTTTAATCAGGTTCCCCAGCTCGCGGCGACGCTTCTTATTTCGCAACTGCATCTGGTGTAAACCGTATAACAGCGGTTCCCAACTTCCCCGCCCCGGCGGCGGCGTCATACTTCTGTCGACCCAAAGCCACCAGGAGAGGCGTAATAAATTCCAGAAATGCCAGACAAGCAGTCCCGTCACCGCCGCCAGTAAAAACCACGGCAGATAACCAAAAAAAGCGCTAAGGATAAGCGCGGGGATGCAACAGAGCACCAGCTCCAGCACCAGCCTTTTCCATGACAGCCGTTCCAGCACGCGTCATACTCCCTCAAGAATGGAAAGCCTTCTCCGCCAGAAACCTGTGTTCTACTGGCGGAAAAGGCATTAAAAGCGGGTCGAAAAACGATACCCTGTCCCGCGTACCGTTTGCACCATCCGGTCATGGCCGCTGTGCTCCAGCGCCTTACGCAAACGGCGAATATGCACGTCGACCGTCCGGTCTTCAACGTACACATTGGTGCCCCAGACATGATTGAGTAGCTGTTCGCGGCTGTAAACCCGTTCCGGGTGCGTCATAAAGAAATGGAGTAATTTAAATTCGGTCGGCCCCATATCCAGCGGGCTGTCGCCGGTCATCACGCGGTGAGAGCCAGGATCAAGGCTCAATCCCTGCATCTCGATCACCTCTTCGACCGCCATCGGCGAGATACGCCGCATAACGGCTTTAATGCGCGCCACCAACTCCTTGGGGGAAAACGGCTTGGTAATGTAATCGTCAGCGCCGGTTTCCAGCCCGCGCACACGATCTTCTTCCTCACCTCTCGCGGTCAGCATAACCACAGGAATATCCCGGGTCATGGCCTCACGTTTGAGATGTTTAATAAACTGTAACCCTGACCCGCCGGGCAACATCCAGTCAAGAAGGATGAGATCCGGCCAGGGTTCATTAAGTTTATTCACCGCACTGTCATAATCTTCGGCTTCTACGGGCTGAAAGCCATTTTGTTCGAGCACGAAGCACACCATTTCACGGATCGGCGCCTCATCTTCTACGACCAGAATACGTCTCGCCATAATTTGCCCTGTTAGTCGTTAGTTATCAATGCCGCGCCATTATGCGTCAGATTTATGACAGATTTATGAAAAAAAAAGGCGGCATTGACAGCATGTTGATGATTTATGACACCGGTGAAACCGTGCATTACCGTGTACCGGCGGTAAATTGCGCCCAAAAATGGAGGGGATGACGTGTATAATCCCGTTCACGCTTTTTTTGCATGGAACAATTATGCGCATCCTCCACACCTCTGACTGGCATCTGGGACAAAATTTCTACAGTAAAAGCCGCGCCGCGGAGCATCAGGCTTTTCTGGACTGGCTGCTGGAGACCGCGCAGGCCCATCAGGTGGATGCCATTATTGTCGCTGGCGATATTTTTGATACCGGTTCGCCGCCAAGCTATGCCCGAGAACTTTATAACCGTTTCGTCGTTAATTTACAGCAAACGGGCTGTCATCTGGTGGTGCTGGCCGGTAATCATGATTCCGTCGCCACACTAAACGAGTCACGCGACATTCTGGCGTTTCTCAATACAACCGTGATCGCCAGCGCGGGCTATGCGCCGCGGCTACTTCATCGTCGCGACGGTTCTCCGGGCGCCGTACTGTGCCCCATTCCCTTTTTGCGCCCGCGCGACATTATTACCAGTCAGGCGGGGTTATCCGGCAGCGAGAAACAGCAGCAACTTCTTCATGCGATTGCCGATTATTATCAACAGCAATATCGGGAAGCGTGCCAGCTACGCGGCGAACGAAAGCTGCCGGTTATCGCGACGGGGCATTTAACCACCGTCGGCGCCAGCAAAAGCGATGCGGTTCGCGACATTTATATCGGTACGCTGGATGCCTTTCCGGCGCAGCATTTCCCCCCAGCGGATTATATCGCATTAGGACACATTCACCGCGCGCAATGTGTCGGCGGCACAGAGCATATCCGCTATTGCGGCTCGCCCATCGCCCTCAGCTTTGATGAGTGCGGCAAAAGCAAATGCGTGCATCTGGTGACCTTCGAGCAGGGGAAATGGCAAAGTACCGAAAGTCTGGCTGTCCCCGTGACTCAACCGCTGGCGGTTTTAAAAGGCGACCTGGCGTCAATTACCGAACAGCTTGAGCAGTGGCGCGGCGTTGAGCAATCGCCCCCCGTCTGGCTGGATATTGAAATCACCACCGATGATTATCTGCATGATATCCAGCGCAGAATACAGACGCTAACGGAGTCGCTACCCGTAGAGGTATTACTGGTGCGCCGTAGCCGCGAACAGCGTGAGCGCTCGCTGGCGAACGAACGGCGGGAAACATTAAGCGAGCTTAGCGTGGAAGAGGTTTTTGCGCGGCGTCTGGCGCTGGAAGCGTTAGATACCCCGCAGCGCGAGCGCCTGAATCAGCTCTTTTCCAGCACGCTCTACGCGTTGAATGAGGAGCATGAGGCATGAAAATTCTCAGTTTGCGTCTGAAAAACCTGAACTCGCTGAAAGGAGAATGGAAGGTCGATTTTACCGCCGAACCGTTTGCCAGTAACGGGCTATTCGCCATTACCGGCCCGACCGGCGCGGGAAAAACCACCTTGCTTGACGCCATCTGCCTGGCGCTGTACCACGAAACGCCGCGCCTGAATACGGTATCGCAGTCGCAAAACGATTTGATGACGCGCGATACGGCGGAATGTCTGGCCGAAGTGGAGTTTGAGGTAAAAGGCGAAGCCTGGCGCGCGTTCTGGAGCCAGAACCGAGCCCGAAATCAGCCTGACGGCAATCTCCAGGCCCCACGCGTGGAGCTGGCGCGGTGTTCAGACGGAAAGATCTTTGCCGATAAGGTAAAGGATAAACTGGAGATGATCGCCACGTTGACCGGGCTGGACTACGGGCGCTTCACCCGTTCGATGTTGTTATCACAGGGGCAGTTCGCCGCCTTTCTTAACGCCAAAGCGAAAGAGCGCGCAGAGCTTCTGGAGGAGCTCACCGGCACTGAGATTTACGGGCAGATCTCCGCACAGGTATTTGAAAAACATAAATCAGCCCGTCTCGAACTGGAAAAGCTACAAGCGCAGGCCAGCGGCGTCGCCCTATTGGCGGACGAACAGTTACAGCAACTGGAAGCCAGTTTGCAGGCGCTTACTGACGAAGAGAAACGCCTGCTGGCCAGCCAGCAGGGACAGCAGCAACACCTTCACTGGCTGACCCGAAAAAACGAACTCCACACTGAATTACACGCCCGGCAGCAGGCGCTGTACGCGGCGCAAGAGGCGCGAGAAAAAGCGCAGCCGCAGCTCGCGGCGCTGACGCTGGCGCAACCTGCTCGCCAGTTGCGCCCGCATTGGGAGCGCATTCAGGAACAAACCCGCGCCGTTGAGCGTGTTCGCCAACACAGTGATGAAGTGAATGCTCGCTTACAAAGTGCGTATCGCCTGCGCCAGCGTATCCGCGCCTGCGCGCATCGACAATTCACCCAACTGAACGCCACAGGGCAGCGGTTGAAGACATGGCTGGCGGAACACGACGGCATCCGCGTCTGGCGCAGCGAACTGGCGGGTTGGCGAGCATTGTTAACACAACAATCCCACGACCGGGCGCAACTGAGCCAATGGCAACAGCAGTTGCTGAGCGATACGCGTCAGCGTGATGCGCTACCGCCGCTCACGCTCGACCTCACGCCACAGGCGCTGGCGGAAGCCAGAGCATTGCATACCCGACAGCGTCCGCTACGCCATCGTCTCGCCGCGCTTCAGGGGCAAATTGTCCCGAAACAAAAGCGTCAGGCGCAGCTACAGGCAGCTATCGCGCGTCATCATCAGGAGCAGGCGCAATACACCCAACGTCTGGCGGATAAACGCCTGAGTTATAAGACTAAAGCGCAGGAGCTTGCGGACGTTCGCACTATTTGCGAGCAGGAGGCGCGCATCAAAGATCTGGAAAGCCAGCGGGCGTACTTACAGTCCGGCCAGCCGTGTCCGCTTTGCGGCTCGACGACACACCCCGCCATCGCCGCCTATCAGGCGCTGGAGCTGAGCGCGAATCAAACCCGCCGCGACGCGCTGGAAAAAGAGGTCAAAACGCTGGCGGAAGAAGGCGCGGCGCTGCGAGGACAGTTAGATGCCTTAACGCAACAATTACAGCGGGATGAAAGCGAGGCGCAGTCGTTGTTGCAGGAGGAGCAAGCGCTTACTGAGGAATGGCAAACGCTGTGCGCTACGCTGGGCGTTCAGCTCCAGCCGCAAGAAGACCTCGCGGGCTGGTTGACCGCCGCGGAAGAGCATGAGCAACAGTTGGATCAGCTCAGCCAGCGTCATGCTCTACAAACGCAAATCGCGGCGCATACTGAACAAGTAGCGCGCTTTACCGCGCAGATTGCGCAGCGTCAGGCCTCGCTGACGGCTGATTTGGCGCAGTATACGCTTTCCCTTCCAGCGCCAGAAGACGAGGCTTCGTGGCTGAATGAGCGCGCCGACGAAGCGAAAATATGGCAACAGCGTCAGACCGAGTTCGCGGATTTGCAAACGCAGATCGACAGGCTTGCCCCGTTGCTGGAGACGCTACCGCAAACGGATACCGCGGATTCCGACGACGACGTGCCGCTGGATAACTGGCGGCAGGCGCATGATGAGTGCGTGTCATTACAAAGCCAGTTGCAAACCCTGCAGGAACAGACGACGCAGGAGCAGCAGCGCGCCGCCGAGGCGATAGCGCACTTTGATGCGGCGTTAAAAAATAGCCCGTTTGACAGCCAGGCAACGTTCCTGGCGGCGTTGTTGGATGAAGAGACCGTGACCCGTCTGGAAAAACAACAACAAACGCTGGAAAGTCAGCTACAACAAGCGAAGGCGTTAAGCGCGCAGTCCGCGCAGGCGCTGGCTGACCATCAGCAACAGCCGCCCGCCGGTCTGGACCCAACGTGTACGGCGGAGCAGCTCGCGCAGCGGCTGGCGCAGTTGGCGCAACAACTGCGTGAAAACACGACACGCCAGGGGGAAATCCGCCAGCAAATTAAACAGGATGCAGATAATCGGCAGCGCCAACGGGCGCTGATGGCGGAAATGAAACAAGCCTCTCAGCAAGTGGAAGACTGGGGCTATCTCAATGCGCTGATCGGCTCTAAAGAAGGTGATAAGTTCCGCAAATTCGCCCAGGGACTGACGCTGGATAATCTGGTCTGGCTGGCGAATCATCAGCTCACCCGCCTGCATGGCCGCTATTTATTGCAGCGCAAAGCCAGCGACGCGCTGGAACTGGAGGTTGTCGATACCTGGCAGGCCGACGCCGTGCGCGATACGCGAACGTTATCAGGCGGCGAAAGTTTCCTGGTCAGCCTGGCGCTGGCGCTGGCGTTATCAGATTTGGTCAGCCATAAAACGCGCATTGATTCTTTGTTCCTCGACGAAGGCTTCGGCACGCTTGATAGCGAAACGCTGGACGCCGCGCTGGATGCGCTCGACGCGCTGAATGCCAGCGGGAAGACCATCGGTGTGATTAGCCACGTGGAAGCCATGAAAGAACGTATCCCCGTGCAGATAAAAGTGAAAAAAATCAATGGGCTTGGTTATAGCAAACTGGACAAAGCGTTTGCTGTGGAGTAACGCGAGTGTCATCCTGCGCACAGCATACTGTCATGACATAGCATAATAATGAATACACAAAGACGGATAAGGAATGGTATTACCTCGCGCTTATCCGCAAGCTATACGTTGATTGGCTGTGACAATTCACAGCCACAGCGCGCAACATGCGCCTTTATTTTCGGCAGGTGGTATGAAAAAAGTTATTTTTTCTTTGGCGCTGGGTACGTTCGGACTGGGGATGGCCGAGTTTGGCATTATGGGCGTGCTGACGGAGCTGGCACGCGATGTCGGGATAACGATTCCCGCCGCCGGGCATATGATCTCGTTTTACGCCTTCGGCGTCGTGCTGGGCGCGCCTGTTATGGCGCTCTTTTCCAGCCGCTTTTCGCTTAAACATATACTGCTGTTTCTGGTCACGCTGTGCGTGATGGGCAATGCCATATTTACCTTTTCCTCGTCATATCTGATGCTCGCCGTCGGCAGACTGGTTTCCGGCTTTCCGCACGGCGCCTTTTTTGGCGTCGGCGCCATTGTCCTGTCAAAGATTATCCGCCCCGGGAAAGTCACCGCCGCCGTCGCGGGTATGGTTTCAGGAATGACGGTGGCGAATCTGGTGGGCATTCCGGTCGGCACTTACCTGAGCCAGGAATTTAGCTGGCGCTACACCTTTTTATTGATCGCGGTTTTCAACATCGCCGTGCTCACCGCAATTTTCTTCTGGGTGCCGGATATTCGCGACAAAGCCCAAGGCAGCCTGCGCGAGCAGTTCCACTTCTTGCGTAGTCCCGCGCCGTGGCTCATTTTCGCCGCCACGATGTTCGGCAATGCGGGCGTTTTTGCCTGGTTCAGCTATATCAAGCCATTTATGATGTACATCTCCGGTTTTTCGGAGACGAGCATGACGTTTATTATGATGCTGGTCGGGCTAGGGATGGTGTTAGGCAATCTGTTAAGCGGCAAACTCTCCGGCAGATATACTCCGCTGCGCATCGCGGTAGTGACAGACCTCGTTATCGTGCTCTCTCTCATGGCGCTCTTTTTCTTCAGCGGATACAAAACGGCATCGCTGACTTTCGCGTTTATCTGCTGCGCTGGTCTGTTTGCGCTCTCTGCGCCGCTGCAAATCCTGCTACTGCAAAACGCCAAAGGCGGCGAACTGCTGGGCGCGGCGGGAGGGCAAATCGCGTTTAATCTCGGTAGCGCGATTGGCGCCTGGTGCGGCGGGCTGATGCTGACGCTAGGTTTTGCGTACCACTATGTGGCGCTTCCCGCCGCCCTGCTCTCGTTTTCCGCCATGTCGTCGTTGCTGGTATACGGACGTCTAAAACACAAGCAGCCATCGGTCACGCCGGTTGCCGGATGACACCATCCGGCTAAAAACATTACGCCAGCGGCCACAGCCAGGCCGCGCCGCGCACGCCGCTTGAATCGCCATGCCGCGCCTTACGTACCGGCGTCTCGCACTCGCCGCCAAAAACAAACGATTTCATCAGCGACGGAACCGTCTTGTACAGGCGCTCAACATTGCTCATACCGCCGCCCAGCACAATGACATCCGGATCCAGAATATTCACGACATGAGATAATGCTTTCGCCAGCCGCAGCTCATAACGGCTTAACGCCAGTTCCGCCACGGCGTCCTGCGCGTCGACCAGACGAATAATCTCATCGCCTTTTAGCGCGTTACCGCTCAAACGCTGGTAATCCGTGGCAAATCCCGTACCGGAAATAAAGGTTTCGATACAGCCTTGTTTACCGCAATAACAGGGAATTTCTTCGCGGTAACGCAACTCATCGTCATCCATCCACGGCAACGGATTGTGACCCCATTCACCTGCCGTACCGTTGCCGCCGATGTGCACCCGGCCATTTAGCGCTACGCCCGCGCCGCACCCGGTACCGATAATCACTGCAAATACCGTTTGCGCCCCCGCCGCCGCGCCATCTACCGCTTCCGATACCGCCAGGCAATTGGCATCGTTGGCTAACCGCACTTCACGCTTCAGACGACGGCTCACATCGCTATCGAACGGCTGGCCGTTAAGCCACGTAGAGTTAGCGTTTTTTACCACGCCGGTGTAAGGCGAGAGAGAACCGGGAATGCCAATGCCAACGCTACCGGTCTGGCCGGTCGCCTGTTCCGCCATGTCGACCAGCGTAGCGATGGTTTCTATCGTTTGCTGATAATCCTCCCGCGGCGTAGGCAGACGATGGCGAAACCGCTGCTCTCCTGCATCATCAAGCGCAATGACTTCCGTTTTTGTGCCGCCTAAATCGATACCAATACGCACATACCGCTCCTCATTTTTTGGGAATATCAACAGGGTAGAATTCACCGTTCTGATTGGCAATGCAAGCCTGCCGACAATTCGTTACTATACCGCCTTGATTTAACGACAAGGCCGTGGAAATTATCATGCTGTGGTTCAAAAATTTAATGGTTTACCGTCTTAGCCGCGATATTACATTACGCGCCGAAGAGATGGAGAAACAGCTCGCCTCAATGACGTTTACCCCATGCGGTAGCCAGGATATGGCCAAAATGGGCTGGGTTCCGCCGATGGGCTCTCACAGCGATGCGTTAACGCACACCGCCAATGGCCAAATTATTATTTGCGCGCGCAAAGAAGAGAAAATCCTGCCATCGCCAGTGATCAAACAGGCACTGGAGGCGAAAATCCAGAAACTGGAAGCCGATCAGGGACGCAAGCTGAAGAAGACGGAAAAAGATTCCCTGAAGGATGAAGTGTTGCATTCGTTGCTGCCGCGCGCGTTTAGCCGCTTCAGTCAGACAATGATGTGGATTGATACCGTTAACGGCCTGATTATGGTTGACTGCGCCAGCGCGAAAAAAGCGGAAGATACTTTGGCGCTACTGCGTAAAAGTCTTGGCTCGCTGCCGGTCGTCCCGCTGGCGCTGGAAAATCCGATTGAGCTGACGCTCACCGAGTGGGTGCGCTCCGGTACGGTCGCTCAGGGTTTCCAGTTGCTGGACGAAGCCGAATTGAAAGCGATGCTGGAAGATGGCGGCGTGATCCGCGCGAAAAAGCAGGATCTGGTCAGCGACGAGATCGCCGTTCATATTGAAGCGGGTAAAGTGGTCACGAAGCTGGCGCTCGACTGGCAGCAGCGCATTCAATTCGTCATGTGCGACGACGGCTCCATTAAGCGTCTGAAATTCTGCGATGAGCTGCGCGATCAGAACGAAGATATCGACCGGGAAGATTTTGCCCAACGTTTTGACGCGGACTTTATCCTGATGACCGGCGAGCTGGCGGCGCTGATTCAAAGCCTGGTGGAAGGATTAGGCGGCGAAGCGCAGCGCTAACCAGAGGGTCCCTCTCCGCCGGAGAGGGGACTCACCGTTACAAATAGCGGCACAGATACGAGGTGGGCTCAGCAACCTGGAGATGAAACTCGCTGTGGCCAGGCACGTTAAACACCTCACCGGCTGTATACACTTTCCATTCGACAGCTCCCGGCAACAGTACCTTCAACGCGCCGCTCACAACCGTCATCTCTTCGGGTTCGGCGGTGCCAAATGTATACTCCCCTTCCGCCATCACACCAACGCTGGCCCGGCCGATGCTACTGCTGGTAAATCCAATAGACTTCACTTTCCCGGAAAAGTATTCATTGCTTTGTAGCATAATCAGGCCCCGTCTCATTATTAAATTAACACCCAATATAGAGTCCTGACGTTCGGCCTGTCACGTAAAATTAGACAAGCAGTTCTGAAGCTAACCGCGCAATCAAAACGTTAGAGAGTAAAACCGGCACATCCAGCGCCTGCTGTAAAATATCCCGATGACGCTGATGAAAACCCAGACAATCCAGCATAATGACGTCCGCGCCTTGATCCAGTAGCGCCTGTCCGGCATCAATTAACTGTTGCTCAGAACCGTGAACCGGATTCGCCAGCGAATACACCGGCGGCATTTGCAATACCTGCCATTTTTTCTCCTGGGCCGCCAGAAGTTCTGCAACAGGCACAATCACGCCCACCTGATGCCCATCCACAATAGAGGCGACAAGCGGTGGAATAATACGCAGCGGTTCAAGCAAAATAGAATTACGGGCTGCCATACTTTTAATCGCCGCGGTGCTCATCAGTATAATGACATCATAACCCTGGTTATCCAGCACCTCGACAACGCTCTGTAAATCTCGCTCCACTTTCTGACGGGAAACATGGGCTATCTGGTTATCATTCAGCAACGTCAAAAGCGGATCGTCGCCAGGCTCTACAGCGTAATCCGCCATAACGTCTTCCCGGCTCATTTTTCCCAGCAGGCTATGATGGGTGATGTGTTGTTCGTCGATGTATTCCGTCAGAAGCGGTAACACTTCGCTCATTGGCACAACGCCGATTGTGAGGATTGCCAACGACGCACTCATTTTTATTCCACCTTATTACTTCGTCGTAATTCCCGGGCAAATATTCACACGCTCACCGCGCTACCTGCCCTACAAATCTCAGAAAGCGTAGCAGCAGATGAGCAACGTATTGTGTAAAGATTCTAAATAACTCCAATATTGTATTGTTATCGCTTAATTTACGGTTTTAGTTGCCAGTATAAATGTTTCAAGAATGTGATGGAGATACAATTTAGGGGTACTCAGAATCCCTTCCGAGTGGTTCATGCGTCTATGATTTATCCGGATCTTCGTAACGTTTTTTCGCATCCATCGCTTCTTCTGCGGTCGGATGCTCGCTGATGAGCGAATCAGGTTTCGGATGGTCAGCCCGTAGCTGATACCACGTCACCGTCTGGCCCGGCGTGCCTTTTTCAATGGTGACGATATAAGCTTCCCGCGGATAAGGTGGTCTGGTTGGCATAGCGTTTCCTTTATTCTGGGTGAGCGTTAAGTATAGACATCTCCCTGTAACCGTTGCGTCGACGGCGGCAGCGCCGCAATAATTTCAGAAACGACCTGGGCCGGCGTTTTCGTCGCGTCAATAATGTAATGTGCCGTTTCGCGATACAACGCGTCACGCTGCTCAAGCACTTCCCGAACCTCTTCGCTCAACGGCTTGCCGGTGAGGGTCGGGCGCAGATCCGCTTCAGGTTCAGCCTCAAGCCGGTTAACCAGCGTGGATACCGGCGCGCACAGATAAATCACTACGCCAACACGGTGCATATAACGTCGGTTATACTCCGTGAGAATAATACCGCCCCCTGTCGCCACGACAGTCGAAGGCGCGCTTACCGCCTCCAGGGCCGCGGTTTCCCGGGCGCGGAACCCTCCCCAGCCTTCTTTTTCAACGATATCAGCGACGCTCATCTGCACGTGCGATTGCAGCCAGCGGTCGGTATCTGCAAACCGAAAACCGGTTGCCTGCGCCAGCGCCATACCGATGGTGGTTTTCCCACAGCCCCGCGGGCCAACAAGATAAAGAGGTTGCATCATAGCAGGCGTTCCCCCAGGAACTGCGCATACGCAGGATTTGATATCAGCAATGTTATAATCATATCATCTAACTAGTACAACGCATAAATGTAAATAATAATTTACACAAAGGTACTAAAGTCACAATATTAGTACTATAGCAAGAATCAGAAATGAATAAACTGTAAATTTTTCATTACAGGATTTATTTTTTACGCTGGCTTTCCAGCCACCACTTATCCAGCTCGGCGGCAAAATGCTGACGATCGCGCGGCGAGAGAGTGTTTGGCCCCCCCGTTTGTACGCCGCTGGCGCGTAGCGTGTCCATAAAGTCACGCATCGTCAGACGTTCGCGAATCGTGGCGTCGCTATAGCGTTCTCCCCGGGGATTAAGAGCCGCAGCGCCTTTTTCCAGTACTTCAGCCGCCAGCGGAATATCCGCGGTAATCACCAGATCGCCCGCTTCGCATTGACGCACGATTTCGTTATCCGCCACGTCAAACCCGGCGGCCACGCGGAGCGTGCGGATAAAACGCGAAGGCGGCACGCGCAAGGCCTGATTGGCAACCAGAATAAGCGGCAACTGCATCCGCTCGGCGGCGCGATACAAAATTTCTTTAATGACATTCGGACACGCATCCGCATCCACCCAGATGGTCATAATGTCTCCCGTACGGTATACAATCTTTTATTGTCTCGCGCTTTTGTCTTTCATCAAAGTGCTGTTTCTCCTTCTGCCCGTTTTCAATCCGCGTTAAGCTAACCATTCCCCATAACACACAAACATAGGGAGTGACGAGATGGAGAAGAAAATCGGTTTTATTGGCTGCGGTAATATGGGCAAGGCTATTCTTGGCGGACTGATTGCTAGCGGTCAGGTACTTCCCGGTCAGATCTGGGTCTACACCCCCTCCCACGATAAAGTTGCCGCCCTGCATGACCAGTACGGCATTAATGCGGCGCAAAGCGCGCAGGAGGTCGCTCAGGTCGCGGATATCGTTTTCGGCGCGGTAAAACCGGGCATTATGGTGAAAGTGCTCAGTGAAATCTCCTCCAGCCTGAACAAAGACTCACTGGTGGTCTCTATCGCCGCAGGCGTAACGCTTGATCAGCTTGCGCGCGCGCTGGGACACGACCGTAAAATCATTCGCGCTATGCCGAATACGCCGTCGCTGGTCAACGCAGGAATGACCTCCGTCACGCCCAACGCGCTGGTCACACCGGAAGATACGGCTGATGTGCTGAATATTTTCCGCTGCTTTGGCGAGGCGGAAGTGATTGCTGAGCCGATGATCCATCCGGTGGTTGGCGTGAGCGGATCTTCGCCGGCCTATGTCTTTATGTTTATCGAGGCGATGGCGGACGCAGCCGTTCTTGGCGGTATGCCTCGCGCTCAGGCTTATAAATTCGCCGCGCAGGCCGTCATGGGGTCGGCGAAAATGGTACTCGAAACCGGAAAGCATCCCGGCGAACTGAAAGATATGGTGTGCTCGCCTGGCGGAACGACGATTGAAGCCGTACGCGTTCTGGAAGAACGTGGCTTCCGCGCTGCGGTAATAGAAGCGATGACGAAGTGTATGGAAAAATCAGAGGCGCTCAGTAAATCCTGAAGCCCGGCTGGACGTCATGCCGCCACTTCGGTGCGGTTACGTCCGGCATTCTTTGCTTTGTAAAGCGCCATATCCGCAGACTTTAACCATTCCCGATAATGACCGATTTGTGGCGTTAACGGCGCCACGCCCACGCTGATACGTAACATGACCTGCGGCGCGCCCGGCAAGCGTAAGGTATTTAGCCGTTCATGCACTCGCGACATGGCGGTAATCGCGCTGTCTGCCGGCGTTCCGCACATAATCACCGCAAATTCGTCGCCGCCAAAGCGCCCGATAATATCACTCCCGCGTAGCGTTATCTGTAATTGACGCGTCAGGGCGATAATAGCCTCATCCCCAACATCATGCCCCCAGGTGTCGTTAATGCTCTTAAAATGATCGATGTCGATAATCAACAATGTCGCCTCCCGATGGTGGCGTCGGCTGTGATCGAATTCATTACGTAATAAAATTTC
Organism: Salmonella sp. A29-2; assembly: GCF_020150755.1. Taxonomy (NCBI): domain Bacteria; kingdom Pseudomonadati; phylum Pseudomonadota; class Gammaproteobacteria; order Enterobacterales; family Enterobacteriaceae; genus Salmonella; species Salmonella sp. A29-2. Next base: position 3,490,763 of record NZ_CP083731.1, read on the forward strand.
CCAGTGGCGTCGGTTATAGACGCCGGTCATGCCATCCCGCGAGCTCATCGCCTGCAAGCGTCGCTTATGTTCCGCTAATTTAATGGCCGTTTGATAACTTACCCAGGCGAACAGAAGCGGATACAACATAATGACGGGCAAAGAGAGCGTGACTTCCAGCGACGAGCTTCGCATCGCGACGGGTAGCCCGGTAAGCTGCAACGTCACCAGACATGACGCCAGCAAAAGGCCCATTCCGACAGTGAATAGCCGCCGCCCGCCAGCCCCCATCAGATTCATGCTCATCATCATAAACAGCGCGGCGGCAGGCAACATATTGACGCCCATCAACGCGATCCACATGCCGGAGAGGATCGCATCCACTTTCAGGTTGTAAATTTCCTGGCGTAGCGGATCAAGGGCTTTCGCCGCCCACTGCCACGCCAGATGCGGCCAGACAAAAGACCAGCCGACCAGCAATAGCCACCAGCCGCCAAAGACAGGTTGCGACACTAACACGGCGGCCACCGGTAAAAACATCCCCCCTAACCCCACCGAGCGCGGTAGCCTGATGCGCCGGGCGAAGCGCAATCCGGAGCGCTGACGATCATCAGAAGGGTCAGGCGGCGCTACCGCCTGCTCAACCGCTTTTCGGTAAAAATTTTCATCATTCATTATTTTTGGGAACATTTAGAAACAATTTTCCCAAATTATAGAAACAGAGCGCATGGAGGAAGTATGAAATTTCGGGTGAGTGTTTTTCAGGGCTCACCCGATAGCACTACGCCGCTTTTTTCAGGCAGGCGCTCATAAACTTGCTACGGTCATCGCCTTTCAGGGATTGTTCCGTCGCCTGAACATTGCATTCACGCATTTTCTGCTGTTGCGGCGTCAGGCTTTTCTCGCCAGGGGCTGACTGACTGTTTTTCAGGCAGTCGCTAAGGTAGGTTTTACGCGCATCGCCTTTCAACGCTTGCGCTGTCGCCTGCTGATTACAGGTCGTCATGCGCTGCTGTTGCGGCGTTAACGGTTTTTCGGTTGCACCAACGGTCGTTAAAAAGACCAGGCCAAAAAGTAAAGTCACCAGTAATGTTATTTTCATAGCACCATCCTTTTGTCAGTGTACGCATTACACGTTGTCCCTTTGGGAAATATCCCAGGGACTTTATATAAGTCTGGCTGTTACTGGCAAAAATACCACCCGGCTGTAAAAGTATTACTTACCGTTAGCAATAGATGTTTTATTGATTGACAAACCGTAGGCTAATGTGCAATTCGATTATCCACAGTCACACTGGCAGGATGCAGAAGAACAGCGCATAACGTTACACTGTTATTACCATAGCCGCTTCGTTTTTATTTTGCTCTGTATTAACCAGAAGAAAATAAAAACGAAGCGGCTATGGTATTTCATAAAAGTAACGTTATAACAACTGTATTGTTTTAAAATACGATTAGTGCCGGGGGTGTCTCAGCAACTTTTTTACATATTGGCGCAGCAATTCCGTATCGTGATCAGGAACGCTGGCATCCGGCTTTACGCCTTCAAGTGCCCCCTCTACCTGACGTATCAACATCTCCTGCTCGTTTTGCGCCATGTTACGTAACATTGCTGTGACGATAATCTCTAACGCTTCTACCTGAGCAACCAGTTCTTTCGACTCTTCTTCTTTTTGGGCTAGCTTAAGCAACAACTCTGCTATGAGATTTTTCATGACCATATTTCCTTATTAGTTCCAGGGTGACGTTATCACTATGAAGAACCACTGCCTAGAGGCTGAAAGTACTATTTTTATGATACAGGAAGAACTTTACACAAATAATTATCACTGTCGCCGCAGCGAAACGTTTCTCAGACCGAAAACGAGACGATAATAAACCATCAAAAAACAATAATCACGCTATATCATAATTTAAGGTTATGCCATCTATAGAAAAACTTCACGGATAAAGAATATATCTTTTAATTTAAACCATATCGTAACGGCAGAAGCGCCGTTACGATGCACCGCTATTGGACTTTCGCTTTTTGCGCGTTACGCCGACGACGTAACGCCAGGGTCAGTTGCCCGATATTGATCAACACGATCGCCGCCGTAGCGATAAAAACCCAGCGGAAACCGGCCATCGCCGATACCGTCGCGCCCATCAACGGCCCAACCACGTTGCCCAGGTACATAAATGACTGGTTGTAGCCAAAAATACGTCCGGTAATTTGGTCACTGGAGTATTTCACCAATAACGTTTGTACGGCGGGTAACATCGCGCCATCGGCAAAGCCTAACAAGAAACGCAACAGCCCCAACTGGAACGGCGTGGTGACCCAGGACATCGCGAAGAAAAGCAGCACTGCGCAGATAAGCGTGGCCATCAGAATTCTTTCCGTGCCGATTCTGTCGCCAAGTTTTCCCAGGCGAGGCGCGGAGATAAGCGCGGAGATACCGGGCACCGAGGCGATTAACCCGCTAAGAAAGGCGATGTTATTACTGTCCGGCATCATTGATTTGATAAACAGCGCCAGGATTGGACTGATGGAACCATTACAGAGTTGAATGACCATCGTGGTAAAAAACAAACTGATCACCAGCGCAGGATAAGGTAACGACGCAAAAACGGCTTTACCGCTCAGGCGTTCGCTTTTCCTGATGACCGGACGCACACCTTCTTTAATTAAAAATAGCGTGACCAGAAAGCTCACCACCAACAGCATGGCGGTAATCAGAAATACCGCCCGCAGCCCGATATGATCCGCGACAAAGCCGCCCATTAACGGCCCGCCGATAACGCCGCTGATCTGCGCGGTAGAAAGCGTACTGAGCGCCCAGCCGCTACGTTCGCGTGGTACCTGAGAGGCTACCAGCGCCATGGCATTGGGGATATAGCCTGACGTTAACCCCATGATTCCGCGCAACAGGAAAAGTTGCCAGACATGGGTCGCAAATGCCTGCAGTAGAATAGCTATCGCCATCCCGAGCGACGCGCGCAATAGCATCAGTTTACGCCCTTTACGATCGGCGAGACTGCCCCACATCGGCGACACAATGGCGGAAATAAGAAACGTGATGCTAAACGTTAACCCGGACCACATTGATAACGCTTCATGGGAAGAGACGCCAAGCTGGGAAATATAAAGGGGTAAGAATGGCAGGATTTGGCTGATTGCCAGCCCGGTAAAAAAACATCCAAACCAAACGGAAATTAGATTAACTTTCCAGGATTCCATAAGACTCGTAACGGTAAGTAGCTGAAAATACGCGTTAGCTTAGCAAGTTCTCTTTTTCCTGGTGGTTCCAGAGGTGCGATACGTCACACTTTGCTATTTTGTCTCCCCGTTCATCATTTTTGTGAAACATGTCACATTATATAGCCGCGCAAGGCAGACGTTTATGCTTTAACGACACACGCCGTAGCCCCGCATTCCAAGATGAAAATGGTTAGCATGAGCAGCGTTATAGTCAGGCCCGAGCCCATTGCCATAATAATGGCAACTGGCGTTTAACATAGCGCGTAACCAGGGCCCCGTCTCCTGACGCCCCCAGCCGCGCAGAACAGTGATTTTTCGGCCATCTGATAGCTGAAACCCGCTGACATCCAGCGCTTCTGCGCTGGCATGTTCACTGCGACGCGCATCCGGGCGGTGATAAATATTACGGCAGGCATAGCTGCCCAGATGTTCGATGCGGGTCAGGCGGCGCTTCATCCACGTTTCTGTTAAAGGTTTTGCCTGCTGTTCGACAAACAGCGCGGAGCGCAGCGCCAACGGGCAGGAGGCTAAAAAACTGCTGCTCAGTTTGACCTGGCCAAAATCTCTGACGCGCACAACATGGGACAAGGGACATTCACCAGTGCTATCCGCAACAGGTTGTGATGAAATTAATCCCTGTTGATTGGCCGCCGTCAAAAGCTCCCGGCACTGCGACAGCGTAAGGCGCTGTAGTTTGAAGGTCGTGATCCAGCCTGGCGGATCGGCAAGTTGTAGCGGAGCAAAAGGATTATAATAAGAGGGAAGATAACGATATCCCAGTCCGCCAATGCCGCCCAACAGCACAATAATCAGAAAACCCTTACCTCTCACGCGGCCTCCGTTCTCACATCCCATAAACATTATGGCAGAAGCCCGCGAAACCCGCGTTTTGTCGTGGTAATGTATACGCTTTGCATTCGATGGAATGGGTTTTTAAGATGGCGAAATTGCGGGTAGGAATAGTATTTGGCGGTAAGTCGGCGGAACATGAAGTGTCTTTGCAATCAGCGAAAAATATCGTTGATGCGATCGATAAAACCCGCTTCGACGTGGTGCTGTTAGGGATAGATAAGGCAGGACAATGGCATGTTAACGATGCGGAAAATTATTTGCAGAATGCAGACGATCCGGCACATATCGCGCTACGTCCTTCGGCAATCAGTCTGGCCCAGGTGCCTGGCAAACACCAACACCAATTGATTAACGCTCAGAACGGGCAGCCGCTACCGACGGTAGATGTTATTTTTCCTATCGTCCACGGTACGCTGGGCGAAGACGGCTCATTGCAGGGGATGCTGCGCGTCGCAAACATACCGTTTGTCGGTTCAGACGTGCTGAGCTCCGCAGCCTGCATGGATAAAGACGTCGCCAAACGACTGCTACGCGATGCAGGACTGAATATCGCCCCGTTTATTACACTCACCCGAACGAATCGTCACGCGTTTAGTTTTGCCGAGGTTGAATCCCGTCTGGGACTGCCGCTGTTCGTTAAGCCCGCCAATCAGGGCTCTTCGGTCGGCGTCAGTAAAGTCGCTAACGAAGCGCAATATCAGCAGGCGGTCGCGCTGGCTTTCGAATTCGATCATAAAGTGGTGGTGGAGCAAGGGATCAAAGGGCGCGAGATCGAATGCGCCGTATTAGGTAACGATAACCCACAGGCCAGTACCTGCGGCGAAATCGTACTGAATAGCGAATTTTACGCCTACGATACTAAGTATATTGATGATAACGGCGCACAAGTTGTCGTGCCTGCGCAGATCCCTTCCGGGGTGAATGACAAGATCCGCGCGATCGCGATCCAGGCTTATCAGACGCTGGGGTGCGCGGGTATGGCGCGTGTCGATGTCTTCTTAACGGCAGACAATGAGGTCGTGATTAACGAGATTAATACGCTGCCAGGTTTTACCAATATCAGTATGTATCCAAAACTCTGGCAGGCGAGCGGATTGGGCTATACCGATTTGATTAGTCGCCTGATTGAGCTGGCGCTGGAACGCCATACGGCGAATAACGCCTTAAAAACCACGATGTAATAGCGCACGCCCGATAGCGCAACGTTTATCGGGCGTCTTTTACCTCATCATCTTTGCGTCGGCGAATGATGAACCCCGCCAGCCAGAAGCTAATAATCCACGTTACCAGCCCAACGCCATAGGTTTGCCATCCTTTCGCCTCAAAACCCAGCAATCCTACGACGCCATTCAAAATAAAGATAAGGCCAATAGAGAAGGCATAGTAGTGCCAGTCACGACGAATTTTTACAGGCAAACGCATAACGACTCCGACGTATTAACAGCAACAAAAACGTATTTTTGCATACTTCTGGCGAGCGAGTCTGTGGGGGATACGGAATTTCTTAAATGTTAATTGATTTTGATAAAAGTGATCGTTTTGTGACAACTAACAAAAATTTACGCGATGGATACATTCCGTATGTGAAATTACCATGATTCTGATATTGACAAACACAATGACCTGTCAGACTTCACAGTAAGCCGATGGCATAACGCCAGATCGTAGCCGATCATCCTGGAGGTCTTTATGGCTGATTTCACTCTCTCAAAATCGCTGTTCAGCGGGAAGCATCGAGAAACCTCCTCTACGCCCGGAAATATTGCTTACGCCATATTTGTACTGTTTTGCTTCTGGGCCGGAGCACAACTCTTAAACCTGCTGGTTCATGCGCCGGGCATCTATGAGCATCTGATGCAGGTACAGGATACAGGTCGACCGCGGGTAGAGATTGGGCTGGGCGTCGGGACGATTTTTGGCCTGGTGCCCTTCCTCACAGGCTGCCTCATTTTCGCCGTTATCGCCGCGTTTTTACGCTGGCGTCACCGTCACCAATAAACCTTAGCGCGCTGGAGAAAATATCCCAGCGCGAAATTTATCGCCCCATACACCGCGCCCGCCGCTCATCAACTCGTTTAGCAAACCAGGCGGTCGTCAGCTTACGCGTGATCTTCGGACTTTCCAGTTGAATACCGGGCAACATTTCCCGCGCAAGCGTCTTACCCGTTTTGGCCTCGGCCAGTTTATAGACTTTCTTGTAGAGCGCCGTTTTTTCAAACGCCAGGCTATCGCCTTTCTCCAGTTGGCTGCGAATTTCACGCTCACTCATTCCCAACTGCCCTGCCAGTTTGCGCACCGCTAACTCTGTTTTGCCCGGTTCCTTGCTGTTATAACGAATCAGATCGCCATCCAGCGCCAGTTTTACCCCACTGGCTTTACTGACGGCATTCTGGAACGCAGCGTTACGGCTGGCGTACCATCCCGCGTTGAAGTCGGCGAAGCGGAAAACAGGCGCGCTGTAGTTCGCCGGGTAATTCAGCAAATGGTAGGTTCCAAACCACAATCCGCCACGGCGCGTAAAGACCTCCTGACGTACCGTACCCGCCATCTTCCACGGATAACCTTTCGCGTGCTGTTCGGCAAAGGCAATGCTGACCTGCATCGGGCCGCCCGTATGCACCGGGTTATATGAGCCAAATAGCGTCTGCCCCATAGGAACCATATTGATAAAATCATCAAAAATAGCGCTAAGCTGTTTTTCGGTTTTTACCGTGTCCAGGCGTTCGCTATAGCTCTTGCCGTTGGGGGAGTTAATTTTCAGCGCGGTGTGCACAAGAAACAGCGGAATGTGTAGTCGTTCAGCGCGGCGATCAATCTCCTGCCAGGCGATTTTACTTAGCCCCGGCACGACAGGATCCGCCTGATAACCGGACTCCTGCTGGGCGACAGCCAGCACCGAACAGATATTTTCTACCGTCGGCGCCAGCCCCTGGCTCTTAAACGTTGTCGCGATATCTTTCGCCCAGGCCTCTCTGTCTTTGACACTGGCCGGCATTTTCTGACGTACTACGCTTGCCACGTCGACAGGCTTCTCGCCTTTGCTCACCGGCTGCCCGGATTGACTACTACAGCCAGCCAATATGGCGACCGCCAGAAAAGGCAGAGGATAAAGACGGGACGCCGCCGACATAACGTTTCCTTCTGTTAGCTAAAAGAGTGAGTCACTTCCTGAACTGGCTGACCATCCAACTGGCGTTCAAAGCTACGCAAACGTTTATAAATAGACATCAGCTCCACCAGAGTCGTCCAGGAGTTAATCAAATACTGGAACGAACCGCGCACCTGGCCAAACACGTTGGTGATTTGCGTCATCAGCCCCAGCGTAATCGTACCGGCAACAATGGAAGGAAACAGCAGGAACAAACCGAAAACGTTATCGACCTGCAAATAGAGAATGCGCGCGATGTTGAAATACATATAGTGAAAGTAGAGACGGAAGTAGTTATGGCGCACCGCGCTAAACAGTTCACGGACGGTGGGCGGCGTGGCGCGGCTGGCGTCATCTTCACCGTAGACCAGCTCCTTACGATAAGCTGCTTCCACTCGCTGATTTTTAAATTCCAGCCCCGGCAATTTGATCCCGACGACCGCCAGCAGGCCCGTCCCCATTAATGACCAGACTATGGCGGCAATGACCAGGCCGTAAGGGATATGCCCTACGATGGGTAAATTCGGCACATGCGCTGACAGGGTGACTAACACCGGCAGAAAGGCGATGAGCGTCATGATGGCATTGATAAAACTCACGCCCATATTCTCCAGTGTAGAGGCAAAACGCATGGTGTCCTCCTGCACACGCTGGGCGGCCCCTTCGATATGGCGCAGGTACTGCCAGTGTGCCATATAGTGCTCATTCATTGCGGTACGCCAGCGAAATACATAGTGGCTGACAAAGAAGTTGTTCAGCACGCCGATCACCACGGCGATAAGCGCAATACCGAGAAACACCCCCACTTCATGATAAAATTGACCAAGAGTGACCTTGTGCGGCGAGCTGAGCGCCGTTTGAATCAAATCATAGAACGGCGCGTACCAGGCGTTAACCGCAACGCCAACCTCCACCAAAAACCAGGTGACAAAAATAATGAGCGAGGTGCCAAGTATCGACCAGTACTGCCAGCGGTGCGGGCTATAGATGAACCAGAACGTTGCAAATAATCCCACGCAAATCAGGTAATAAGCATAAAAAATCAGATAGTCCAGCGACCAGAAGCGCGCTGCGCTGATAGGCACTTCATCGGATGCCCCTACAAGTCGCGCCACCCAATCTCCTCCTCCTGCCTGCCAGAAAATGACGGCGATCAGCGCCCAAACAAACGCCGACATGAAAAACGGCCCTGGCTTTGGGAAAAAAGATTTAAACATCATGCTCTCCTGCTAACTTCTTCTCTTTATTACGGCTGCTGTGATGACGGCAATATCACGCCATGCCCACGCAAATGAAAGGGTTAAACCAGGCATTGTGACCTACGTTGTGACGCTTAGTTCGCACTTCTGCTCAACAGAATTGTTTCGACGAGTTTCATCCTAAGCAGGCATGCTGACGCTATCAGGTTATCACAAGCGCTCTATCACAAAAGTAAACATTCTCCATCACGAAAACCCGCCGTTACGTTTTTTCACCCACTTTTTTCTCTTTAACGTTTTGCAATGTGCCGCCGGGTAGTATAAATACGCATAACCACCGTTATTTCACTTATGGACATCACCGTTGAAACGTAGTCTGCTTTTTACTGCCATGCTGTTTGCGGCATCACTTACTTCTGTCCAGGCGGCTCAGCCGATTGCCGATCCGGTTTTTGCCTCTGATATCGTTGATCGTTATGCCGAGCATATCTTTTATGGTAGCGGCGCCACGGGCATGGCGCTGGTGGTGATCGACGGCAATCAACGCGTGTTTCGTAGTTTCGGTGACACCAGACCGGGCAATAATGTTCGTCCACAGCTTGATTCGGTCATTCGTATCGCTTCTCTCACCAAGCTCATGACCAGTGAAATGTTGGTAAAATTGCTCGATCAGGGAACGGTAAAATTAAACGATCCTCTCAGCAAATATGCGCCTCCCGGCGCGCATGTCCCGACGTATCAAGGCACGCCGATTACGTTGGTCAACTTAGCAACCCACACCAGCGCGCTTCCGCGAGAACAGCCAGGCGGCGCGGCGCATCGTCCGGTATTTGTCTGGCCAACCCGCGAACAACGCTGGAGCTGGCTCTCCACAGCAACGTTAAAAGTCGCGCCAGGCTCGCAGGCGGCCTATTCCAATCTGGCGTTCGACCTGTTAGCCGACGCGCTGGCGACCGCCTCCGGCAAACCTTATACGCAACTGTTTGAAGAAAAGATTACCCGCCCGCTGGGAATGAAAGACACCACGTTTACCCCTTCTCCCGATCAGTGTAAGCGTCTGATGGTGGCAGAAAAAGGCGCAAGCCCCTGTAATAATACGCTGGCAGCCATTGGCAGCGGCGGGGTCTATTCTACGCCAGGAGATATGATGCGCTGGATGCAACAGTATCTGTCGTCAGATTTCTATCACCGTAGCCAACAGGCCGATCGTATGCAAACGTTGATTTATCAGCGCACACAGTTAAAGAAAATCATCGGGATGGACGTACCGGGTAAAGCCGACGCGCTCGGTCTGGGCTGGGTCTATATGGCGCCAAAAGACGGACGTCCTGGCATTATCCAGAAAACAGGAGGCGGCGGCGGTTTTATTACCTATATGGCGATGATCCCGCAATATAATATTGGCGCTTTTGTGGTCGTAACCCGTTCCCCCCTCACGCGTTTTACCAATATGAGCGACGGGATTAACGATTTGGTTACTGAGCTAAGCGGCAATAAACCGATTGCTATTCCTGCATCCTGAGTCGTCGCGCCTCGCGCTATATCAGACGAGGCGCAACATTCTTGTTAATATTCGGAGGGCAAACGGTTAATACTGATCAGTTTGCCTTTATTCATTTCAATGTAATTACCCTTACGCAGGGCCGCGAGAACTTCCGCCACCACCGATCGCGATACGCGCGTTCGTTGATGAATATAATTCATAACACCAATACGTGAGCGAAGTTCTTCATCCCACTCAATCATTGTCATTAATGTCGCACGAATTTGGTCGTAGGAATTATTACCAATGAGCTGCTTGTCACGAAGTTCCAGTACCTGACTTTTCCATACTATCCAACAGAAGGCTTCACGCCACAGTTGGTTCTGCTCAATGATGGCAAGAGTTTGTGATGATGAGAGGCGATAACCGATGCAACCGCTCTCCGCAATTAATTTATATTGTGCCTCTTTTTTCGCCACACCATCGGCTAAGCCGAAAATAAAGGGGGCCTGCACAATACCAATAAGAACTTTATCACCGCGAACTAACGAAACAACCCCCTCTAAAATAACAAAGGTATGGGTATTACTTTCATCAGGTGAACAGATAATCTCTTTATCATTAACAAACTCGAAACGCGTACCATGCTTAGAAAGGCATTTATCGAGTCTGTAGAATTCCTGTAGTGGCTTGCTTAAAGATAACATATGCATTCCTTGCAATAATGCCCGTCAAGTCCTTGACGGGCATTTTTCAGTTTAAATTACCTTTATTTCTCCTGAGAGAAAATGATTACCAGGTATATTTAACACCAACGTTTGCAGACCAGTCTTGATCAACATCACCGCCGCCGAGGTAGTTAGCATCGGTGTAGGCGCTGAAGTTCTTCGTGAAGCTGAACTGAGTACCCAGACCAACACGTACCGCAGAACCTTCTACGCCGTTGTCGATAGAGTCGCCGTTTACGTCAGCATCGTTGTTGGAGTCGTCGTAAACGTAAGCCAGTTTGAAGTACGGGGTCAACGCCTGATCTTCGCTGTAAGTGAAGGTATAACCTGCATCTACACCGAGTTCATAACGCATGCTGTCGTAAGACTGACCGTCAACTTTCATGTCGTTGCTCAGCTGGTAGTCGTCGCCAGACTGGAACAGACCGGATACGCTGCCGTAAGGCGTTACGTAGCCTGCATCACCCAGCTTCAGATCATAACCCAGTTTCAAGCCGAAGCCCCAGGCGTCAGAAGAGGTGTTGCCGTCAACGTAAGTACCGTCGCTCATGTTAGCAGACAAATCGTTGTTGAAGTGAGAGTAGCTCAAGTTACCATCAACAAAGATGTTGTTTGCGAAACGAGCGGAAGAGTAGATGTAGGCAGACTGGCTGTCCTGATCCACCTGACCGGTACGATCGCTCAGATCGCCTTTCGCGAAGCCTGCTGCCGCACCAACGATCCACTTAGCGTTGTTACCGTCAACTTTGGTATCAACACCGACCATGATGCCATTAACATCCTGATCGTAGTTAATGGTACCGTTGTCGCCGTTGAAGTTACCGCCGAAGTAGCTTACCCATGCGCCGCCGTTATCCGCCAGGCCATGACGAGCGTTGGTCAGACGAGTACCAACGGTGTCTTGTTCCAGGTTCCAGATATTGGTGTTCGCAGAAGGAATGCTCAGCGCCATGTTAGCGTAGTCGGTCAGTTCCATCTGCTGCAGAACAACGGAGTTATCCTGCTGCTGCGCCTGATAGGTGTAAGCGCCGAGGTCAGCTTTGTTAGCTGCAGTAAAACTAGCAGTAGTGTCAGCGTTATCGTCATAAACACGGACAATTTCTTTATCTTTGTAATCAGCAACAGAACCTGCACCAGTAGCGTTATCAATGCGGACTTTATAGTTACCTGCAACGTCCCCATTAACCGCCAGATGACCATCAGAGTTCAATGCAACCACACCGTAGTCATAATTAGCATCGTAAACGTCGTTGGTAATATAACGTGCGTTGTTCAGATCAGAGTTCAACACATAATCACGGCTGGCGACATTCAGTACGCCACCATCAGTCAAAATCACATTATGGGTATCAACCTGACCCAGACCCAGGTTCAGCTGGGCACCATTATCAACAGTAATGGTATTAGCATACAGAGAAGCGGTCTCTTCTGTCAGAGAAGCGGTACTGTAGCTATCCAGATACAGACTATTTGTCGCCACACCACCGGTGTCACCAATGTTCAGAGAAGAAGAATTACCCAGCGTAATGCTGTCGGCGATTAAACCAGAGTTTTCAACATTTACCTGAGAGACATTATTCACTGTCAGGTCGTCAATATTGGAAAGCTTGCGAGTATCCCATTCAGAGCCGTTATCCAGCGCAATATTAAAGATACCGCTCTGATAAACCTCTGCGCCAGCAAGATGCTCATCATCAGAATAGTAAGTTGAAGACGGCCAAATGCTGTTTGGTACTAAAGCACGCCAATCAGCATCGGTATATCCCCAACCGTACATCTTACCAGTGCCGATTGCCTCAACTTCAGATTGAGCCGCGCCAACCCATTTCGAGCCATTGGTCAGCGTCACGGTTAAAGAGTCAGTATCATCCCAACCATTCGTTGTTGGATTATAGACACCATCATCCGTAGTATCCGTTGCAGGATCACCATTCTCATAGAAGTTGTTGTCGAAGGTGCTACTAAAGAGAATGTCACCAGTGATAGTGGAATGATCAAACGTAGCGGTAGTCTGCATTGAGTTGTCTGCGTTAGTATTATCGCTAACAATTAACGCGGCATCATCAAGGGGATCATCATCATTGTAGCTAAACCAGTAATCTGCAGTGCCATTGTAGTCGCTTGGCTTCTCGCCCTGACCGTAGAAACCATCAGTTCCCAGATCGCTATAGGCACCAGAAGTCAGGACAGAGTCTTTAACAACCAGTGTGTTAGTGAAGATATTATCGCTATTCGCTATACCTTCAACATTATCATACGGGGTATTATCAAGCGTCTGATAGCCCTGTAAGAAAGTGATACCTGCAACATGAGAGTTATTCTGAATGACGATGTCTGACTCTTCATCAACAGTGATAGCATTACCAATATCGTAAGTATCAACAACTTTAGTCGTGGTGGTATCGCCATCAACAACATCATAATAATAATGTTCATAGGTATCGTTGATAGTTGAATTATCAACGGTCAGGCTAAAACGATCGTATTGAGAATGATTCGTACCATCTTCATCGACACCATCATCACATTCATCAGTCATGCACAGAGTAGTAACCATGCCATTGATTGTGCTGTTAGAAATGGACATTGAGTTCGCTGTACCATCAAAACCATCGTCCAGATAGTATGCAGAAATAACGCCATTCACAGTACTTTTATTGATTACTGGATAAATATCGGCATTCCAGATGTTGGTAGAATCAGCAGAAGTGTTATTCCAGTTTACATAGCCATCATACAACCAACCATCATGGTTAGTTACACTGTCGTAACCAAACGTGTTGTAGGTTGTGCCAGAAATATCTTGAGCATTCGCCTGAGAAGTGATTGCCAGAGTGCAAGCCAATGCTAATTGTGAGACTAAAAGTTTCTTTTTCCAGGAGTGCATTTGTCATCCCTCCTCAGGGACGTAATATAGTTGATCCATCAATTATCAATGCATAAAAACATAGAGATGTTTAGCAAGAAGGATTATGCGGCGTCATTGCTAAAAGGTTCAATTATTCTTTATCCTCAGTCCGGATTCGGACATGAATTAAAAGGACGTAATAAAAGGAAAATTTATAATTGAAAAGCATTCTTTTTCATGGCCTTACAAGAAAATAAAAAAACAAAACACATATAAGATAAATATGGATTAAAGAAAAACAAAATAAACATGAATAATGTTAAAACCCACATTTACTTAAATGACGATGAAATAAAACTAAAAACAACGTAAAACTAATTCTTATTTAAAATGATATAGTGCCTGAGGTATTAATCTTCGGTATATAAAAGAAGCGCCATGTTCTGCCGCCGCCGGGGCTGCGCCTGCTACGTTAAGGACCGTTTTCGTAAAACATCTGCCTGCAGATTCAGGTATACTGGGCCTTCGATTCCACAAACATCAGGCAGACCATGACAGACCTTATCCATCGCCCTCGCCGCCTGCGCAAATCCGCTGCGCTGCGCGCTATGTTTGAAGAGACAACACTTAGCCTGAACGACCTGGTGTTGCCGATCTTTGTTGAAGAAGAACTCGACGATTACAAAGCTATTGATGCCATGCCCGGCGTAATGCGTATCCCGGAAAAGCAGCTGGCGCGAGAGATTGAACGTATCGCAAATGCTGGCATTCGTTCCGTTATGACCTTCGGCATTTCCCACCATACTGATGACACCGGCAGCGATACCTGGAGAGAAGACGGCCTGGTGGCAAGAATGTCCCGCATCTGTAAGCAAACCGTGCCGGAGATGATCGTCATGTCCGACACCTGCTTCTGCGAATACACCTCGCACGGCCACTGCGGCGTGTTGTGCGAACACGGTGTGGATAACGATGCGACGCTGGCCAACCTCGGCAAGCAGGCCGTTATCGCGGCGGCGGCTGGAGCAGATTTTATTGCGCCCTCCGCGGCAATGGATGGACAAGTCCAGGCTATCCGCCAGGCGCTGGATGCCGCCGGTTTTACCGATACGGCAATAATGTCCTACTCCACCAAGTTCGCCTCTTCTTTCTACGGCCCCTTCCGTGAAGCAGCGGGTACCGCGTTAAAAGGCGACCGCAAGACGTATCAAATGAATCCGATGAACCGCCGTGAAGCGATTCGCGAATCACTGCTCGACGAAGCCCAGGGCGCGGATTGCTTAATGGTGAAACCGGCCGGCGCGTATCTGGACGTGCTGCGTGAAATCCGCGAACGCACAGAGTTGCCGCTTGGCGCTTACCAGGTGAGCGGTGAATATGCCATGATTAAATTTGCTGCTATGGCTGGCGCCATCGATGAAGAAAAGGTCGTGCTGGAAAGTCTGGGCTCGATTAAACGCGCCGGCGCCGATTTGATTTTCAGTTACTTCGCGCTGGATCTGGCTGAGAAAAATATTCTGCGTTAATTCTGTTACAGGGCGGCGCGCTGCCGCCCTTTCCCGACTTTACACCCCACTATTCAGTCGCAAACGCTAACCCGTTGCCGGACGCGGCTTATCCGGCTTACGGCTATTCCTCGATCGCCTGGCGAATTTGCTGCAACGACGCGGGATCGTCAATGGTTGTCAGATCGCCCGGATCGCGGCCTTCGCAGATCGCCTGGATCGTGCGGCGAAGCATCTTTCCGGAACGCGTTTTGGGGAGCTGCGAGACAAACCAGACATGCGCCGGACGACCAAAGTGACCGATCTGGTTGTCCACCAGCGCCATAATCGCGTTTTCCTCATCGCGCGCCGCCTCGCGATCCGCCAGCGTATCGCTCTGCTTCGGAATGACAAACGCCACCGCTACCTGCCCTTTCAGAGCGTCTTTTATCCCCACTACCGCCACTTCCGCTACGTTCGGGTAGCTGGAGATACTTTCTTCTATTTCTCGCGTTCCCAGCCGATGACCCGCAATATTAATCACATCATCGGTACGGCCCAGAATAAAGTAATACCCCTCGGCGTCGCGGATCCCCCAGTCGAAGGTGGCATAAACCTGACGGTTAAACAGCGACCAGTAAGTCTTCACAAAACGCGCATCGTCGCCCCAAATAGTCTGAATACAGCCCGGCGGCAGCGGCCCCTCGATCACCAGCATCCCCTTTTCATTTATGCCGCAAGGTTCGCCGGTGACTTCATTGAGTAGCTGGACGTTATAACCGTACATCGGCACGCCGGGACTTCCCAGACGCGGCGGCCTGTCATCCAGCGCACGCGCCAGCGCCATGATCGGCCAGCCGGACTCCGTCTGCCAATAATTGTCGATAACCGGCACACCCAGCGTCTCCGTCACCCAACTGGCCGTCGGCTCGTCCAGCGGCTCACCGGCCAGATAAAGCGCCTCCAGCGAGGAGAGATCGTGATTGCGGATTTGCGCCGTCGGGAATTTTTTCAGCACGCGAATCGCGGTCGGGGCGGAAAACATCCGGTTAACCTGGTATTTCTCGACAATTTTCCACCAGACCCCGCAGTCCGGGTACGTCGGCAGTCCTTCGTAAACAATAGTCGCCATGCCTGCCAGCAGCGGCGCGTAAACGATATAGGAGTGGCCGACGACCCAGCCGATATCCGATGCGCAAAAGAATACGCCGCCCGCCTTGCCGCCAAAAATGGTGTCCATCGAGGTTGCCAGCGCCACCGCATAACCGCCGACGTCGCGCTGGACGCCTTTCGGTTTGCCGGTAGTGCCGGAGGTGTAAAGAATGCATGAGGTTTCATTGGATTCCAGCCACGCCACCGGCACTCTCGCGCCGAGATGCTGCTGGCGCAACGTGGCAAAATCCAGATCGCGCCCATCCACCCACGCCATTTTCGCCAGCCCTCTGTCCACCAGCAGAACGTGTTTCGGCTGATGCTGCGCCTGCGCAATAGCGTCATCAAGCAGCTTTTTATACGGCAGGATTTTACCGCCCCGCGCTCCGGCATCCGCCGACACAATCAGCGCCGGTCTGGCATCATCAATGCGCGCCGCCACGCTGTGCGAGGCAAAACCGCCAAAGACCACCGAATGGATCGCGCCAATGCGCGCGCAGGCCAGCAGGGTTATCTGCGCTTCGGCAATCATCGGCATATAGACCAATACGCGATCGCCACGCTGCACGCCCAGCGACAGCAGCATAGCGGCCACAGCGTTGACTTCATCATGCAACTGGCTGAAGGTAAATGTACGCTCTTCATCGGTCTCTGATGAGACGGCAATCAGCGCCAGCGCCTCCGGCTGTTTATCCAGCCAGCGGTCAACGGCGTTATGACATAAGTTAGTGGTGCCGCCGCAAAACCAGCGGGCAAACGGTGGACGGCTATGATCCAGCGTCTGCGTAAACGGCTGTCGCCAGTCGATACGTCGGGCCTGCTCGGCCCAGAACGCCTCCGGTTCGTTAATGGAACGCTGATAAAATTCGCTAAAAGACATCACGCTCTCCTGTTGAACTTACGCCTTACTGCTGGCTGGTTCAGATGACATATAAATCGAGGTATTCGTTAACCGGCATCTGCTCCAGGCGGGCTCTGTCCAGGGAGACATCCAGAATGCGTTGCTGCTGGCGAGTCGGGAACTGACGCGCCAGGTTAATTTTAAATTTTTCGATAAGCTTCGGAATACCGTCGGCGCGGCGACGCGCATGACCAATCGGATACTCCACGACAACCTCGCCAAAGCGTGAGCCATCAGTAAACTCCACGGTGATCGCATTGCCGATAGCACGTTTTTCCGGGTCGTGATAGTCGGCGGTAAACGCCGGGTCCTCATAACACACGATTTTCTCGCGCAGGGCGTCAATACGCTTGTCCTGCGCCACCTCGTCTTCATAATCCGCCGCGGTTAACCGTCCGAACAGCAGCGGCACGGCGACCATATACTGGATACAGTGATCGCGGTCCGCCGGGTTATTGAGTGGGCCTTTTTTATCGATAATGCGAAGACAGGCTTCGTGGGTACGGATGGTCACTTTCTCGATATCCGCTGCCGTTTTGCCCGCGGCCTGCATCTGCTCGTACAGCGTCATCGCCGCTTCGACGGCGGTTTGCGAGTGGAATTCGGCCGGGAAAGAAATTTTGAATAGCACGTTTTCCATCACGTAGGAGCCGTAAGGACGCTGGAAACGGAACGTTTCACCTTTGAATGAAACGTCGTAGAAGCCCCAGGTTTTGGCGGTGAGCGCCGAGGGATAGCCCATCTCGCCGGTTTTCGCCATCAGCGCCAGACGTACCGCGCGCGAAGTCGCATCTCCCGCCGCCCAGGATTTGCGCGTACCGGTATTCGGCGCATGACGATAGGTACGCAGCGACTGGCCGTCGACCCACGCCAACGATACCGCGTTGAGGATCTCATCGCGCGTCAGCCCCAGCATTTCAGCGACCACCGCAGTCGAGGCCACTTTCACCAGCAGCACATGGTCAAGCCCGACACGGTTGAAGGCGTTTTCCAGCGCGATGCAGCCCTGAATTTCATGGGCTTTGATCATCCCGCTCAATACCTGTTTCATGGTCAGCGGCGCTTTGCCGGCGGCGACGGCGTTGCGTGACAGCCAGTCAGCCGTCGCCAGAATACCGCCGAGGTTATCAGAAGGATGGCCCCACTCGGCGGCAAGCCAGGTATCGTTAAAATCGAGCCAGCGGATCATCGCGCCAATGTTAAAGGCTGCCTGTACCGGATCGAGCTGAAACTGGGTGCCCGGCACGCGTGCGCCGTTGGGCACCACCGTGCCTGGCACGATTGGCCCAAGCAATTTTTTACAGGCCGGGTATTCCAGCGCTTCCAGACCACAGCCGAGCGTGTCGAGCAGGCAGTAATGCGCGGTGTCGTACGCCACCTTTGAGGTGATGTCGTAATTCATAACGTAATCAACGATATCAACGATTTCACGGTCAAAGTCTGGGCGGATGTTCAGTTCTTGGGTAGACATAGGGTACGTTTCCTGCGTTTTATTTTTAATAAGAGTGAGTTAGCAACGATCGTCTATCGAGACAAACGGACGATCTTCCGGCCCGGTATAGTTGGCAGAGGGGCGAATAATTTTGTTGTCCTGACGCTGTTCAATAATGTGCGCCGCCCAGCCGGTAACGCGGGCGATGACAAACAGCGGGGTGAACATTTCGGTAGGGACGCCCATCATGTTGTAGGAGACCGCCGAAAACCAGTCGAGATTCGGGAACATCTTTTTGGTCTCCCACATCACCGTTTCCAGACGGTCGGCGATGTGGTACATCTTCAGCGAGCCGCCTTCTTCTGAAAGCTGTTTCGCCACCCGTTTGATCACCTGATGGCGCGGGTCGGCGATGGTGTAAACCGGATGTCCAAAGCCAATCACCACCTCTTTGTTTTCCACGCGTTTACGGATATCCGCCTCTGCCTCGTCCGGCGTTTCATAACGCTGTTGAATTTCCAGCGACACCTCATTCGCCCCGCCGTGTTTCGGGCCGCGCAGCGCGCCAATCGCGCCGATAATCGCGGAGTAAACATCCGAGCCGGTCCCGGCAATCACCCGGCTGGTAAACGTCGAGGCGTTGAACTCATGCTCGGCATACAGCACCAGCGAAATATGCATCGCCTTTTCCCAGCTTTGGGTTGGCTTTTCACCATGCAGCAGATGCAGGAAATGGCCGCCGATGGAATCATCGTCGGTTTCCGGCTGAATACGTTCGCCGTTGTGGCTGTAGTGATACCAGTAAAGAAGGATAGAGCTGAGCGAGGCCAACAGCTTATCGGCAATATCGCGCGCGCCGGAGACGGTATGTCCCTCTTTTTCCGGCAGGGTGCAGCCCAGCGCAGAAACGCCGGTACGCATCACGTCCATCGGGTGCGAGGCCGCCGGTAACGCTTCCAGAACGGTACGGACATTGGCGGGTAATCCGCGCAGCGCTTTTAACTTGCTTTTATACGCGTTCAGCTCGTCGCGGGTCGGTAATTTTCCGTGGATCAGTAAATGCGCGACTTCTTCAAATTCGCAGTGCTCCGCCAGATCGAGAATGTCGTAACCGCGATAGTGCAGATCGTTACCGCTTTTTCCCACGGTACACAGAGCGGTATTTCCGGCAGGTACGCCGGAAAGCGCGACCGATTTTTTAGGCTTAATGACATGGTTATTATTTTGCAGGATCGTGGTGTCGCTCATAGTGTCCTCGTCATTTTTTTAATGTGTAGGGTATTGAGGCGTGTAGGCCGTACCGTAGGCGGGTTAAACGTAGTGCCATCCGGCATTGGCTGATGGCGGCTTCGCCTTATCAGGCCTACAGGCTACGATTTTTTATTCCTGTACAGCGCGTCCAGCTTCTCTTCGAACTGGTAGTAATTGATGCTTTCGTACAGCTCGTTGCGGGTCTGCATGATGTCGATCACGTTCTTTTGCGTCCCTTCCTGGCGCAGCACGGTATAGACTTTTTCTGCGGCGCGGTTCATGGCGCGAAACGCCGACAACGGATAGAGCGCCATCGCCACGTGTGCGCTGCGCAACTCGTCGGTCGTAAATAGCGGCGTCGCGCCAAACTCAGTGATGTTGGCGAGGATCGGCACCTGCGCCACGTCGGCGAACTGGCGGTACATCGACAGTTCGGTGATCGCCTCCGGGAACAGCATGTCAGCCCCCGCGTCCACGTAAGCCTGCGCGCGATCGAGAGCCGCCTCCAGCCCTTCCACCGCCAGCGCATCGGTACGCGCCATGATCACAAAGTTCGGATCGGTGCGCGCATCCACTGCCGCCCGAATTCTGTCTACCATCTCCTCTTTCGAGACGATCGCTTTGTTTGGACGGTGTCCACAGCGCTTAGCGCCAACCTGGTCTTCAATATGCAGCGCGGCGGCGCCCGCTTTGGCTATGGACTTTACCGTCCGCGCGACATTAAAGGCGGAGGAGCCAAAGCCAATATCCGCATCCACCAACAGCGGCAGCGGGCAAACATCCGTGATGCGCCGGATATCGGTTAACACATCATCCAGCGTAGAAATCCCCAGATCCGGCAGTCCGAGCGAGCCCGCCGCTACGCCGCCGCCAGAAAGATAGATAGCCTGATACCCGGCCCGTTGGGCCAACAGAGCATGGTTGGCATTAATAGCGCCGACAATTTGTAATGGATTCTCTTTAGCGAGCGCGGCGCGAAATGCCTGCCCCGGCGAATGTAAAGACATATCTCGTCCTCATGTTAGTAAATTGTTACTCAGAATGTATTCACCAAAGCAAAGGCTATGCCAGGCAAAGAGGCTGCGAGAAAATTAAATACAATGAGATTTAAAAACAGGTAATTACAGTTATTCCTGTTATGAATAAGCGCGATTAAGGGAAAAGAAAAACGTGTCAGCTAACGTTTCATGAAACGAATCGCTCCGTTTCATTGCAACATTTATGAAACACGTTTAAAACAAAAAATCGCCCCTTAAAGATGAACCTACTGCGATGACGACTGCTCACAGCGCTCCGCGCGATAATAGCGATAAACCGGTGATCTGGACGGTCTCCGTAACGCGTCTGTTCGAACTGTTTCGGGATATCAGCCTGGAATTCGATCATCTGGCGACCATCACGCCTATTCAACTCGGCTTTGAAAAGGCGGTGACCTACATTCGCAAAAAACTGGCGACCGAGCGCTGCGACGCGATTATCGCGGCGGGTTCGAACGGGGCCTATTTAAAAAGTCGCCTGTCAATACCGGTGATCCTCATCAAGCCCAGCGGATTCGATGTATTACAGGCGCTGGCGAAAGCGGGAAAGCTCACCTCGTCTATCGGTATCGTGACCTATCAGGAGACCATTCCGGCTTTACTTGCCTTTCAGAAAACGTTTCACCTCCGTCTTGAACAGCGAAGCTATGTCACCGAAGAGGACGCGCGCGGGCAAATTAACGAACTTAAGGCCAACGGTATTGAGGCCGTCGTCGGCGCGGGATTAATTACCGATCTGGCGGAAGAAGCGGGTATGACCGCCATCTTTATTTATTCCGCGGCGACCGTTCGTCAGGCTTTTCATGATGTGCTGGATATGACCCGTCTGACACGGCGACAGCGCGTGGATTACCCATCCGGCAAGGGATTACAAACCCGGTATGAACTGGGCGATATACGCGGCCAGTCGCCGCAAATGGAGCAGCTCCGCCAGACGATTACGCTCTATGCCCGCTCCCGTGCTGCAGTGCTGATTCAGGGGGAAACAGGGACCGGAAAAGAGCTGGCGGCGCAGGCGATTCACCAGACGTTTTTTCACCGCCAGCCTCACCGTCAGAATAAGCCATCCCCTCCCTTTGTCGCCGTCAATTGCGGCGCGATTACCGAGTCGTTGCTGGAAGCGGAACTGTTTGGTTATGAAGAGGGTGCGTTTACCGGTTCACGACGAGGAGGCCGGGCGGGGCTATTTGAAATCGCACACGGCGGCACGCTGTTTCTGGATGAAATCGGCGAAATGCCCTTGCCGTTACAAACCCGACTTTTGCGCGTACTGGAGGAAAAAGCCGTCACTCGCGTCGGCGGACACCAGCCGATCCCGGTGGATGTCCGGGTGATCAGCGCTACGCATTGCGATCTGGATCGGGAAATAATGCAAGGACGTTTTCGCCCCGATCTCTTTTATCGCCTGAGTATTCTGCGTCTGACGCTTCCTCCTTTGCGCGAGCGGCAGGCTGATATTTTGCCGCTGGCGGAAAGCTTTTTAAAACAGTCGCTGGCGGCAATGGAAATTCCGTTTACCGAATCGATACGTCATGGATTGACACAGTGTCAGCCGCTTTTGCTGGCCTGGCGCTGGCCCGGTAATATTCGCGAACTGCGTAATATGATGGAGCGCCTGGCGCTTTTTTTAAGCGTCGATCCCGCGCCAACGCTGGACAGGCAATTTATGCGGCAGTTATTACCTGAGCTTATGGTGAACACAGCAGAGCTGACGCCTTCAACCGTGGATGCGCACACGTTACAGGATGTACTGGCGCGCTTTAAGGGCGATAAGAGCGCCGCGGCGCGTTATCTGGGGATTAGCCGCACCACTCTGTGGCGTCGTTTAAAAGCAGGAGCCAAAGACCAGTCGGGTAATTAAGACAAATGACAGCGTCCTGAATGCCTGATGGCGCTACGTTTACTGCAGGCCGTCATCCGGCAAAACGGATGCCGGTTGCCAGGAATAAATATACCCGCCGGAAACCCAGGCGGGTATTTTTATGATGCAACGCTTTTATTTCTTTTTATAAATATCAGCCGTACCATGAATTTTATTTTCTGTCTGCCCGGACGTCAGCACCACCACATCCGCCCCTTTTTCATCCGCCTTTTTGATTAAATCTTCTCTGGCGTCCAGCGGCGACATTTCCCCGGTGGTGGAAATCGTGCCAATTTTCGTGTATTCGGAGGCGACTTTATCAAAGTCCGTTTTTTTCATGATTTCTGCGGCATAAACGTTTGTCACGACAAACGCTAATGCGCCAAGCATAACCTTGTAGCCAGTTTTCATAGCAAAACCCTCGTTTTATTATTACGCCATCATCGCTTTATCAGAACAAAAAGGCCGTTCGGACTGATTAAATAAGTAGTGTAGATTGCTGGAAAAATCCAGTCAGCCCCCGCTCAGTCGGCGTAACAACGCGGATTAAAACGCCCCTGCTTTGTGATCTCACTCGCAATCATCTGGTTTGACTATTAATAAGATGAACGTTATTTCTTGAGGCTATGGGAAGAGTTGTCTATGGAGCCGTTTCATGCCGTTGTGCTTACCGTCAGTCTGTTTGTGTTAACCTTTTTTAATCCCGGCGCGAATCTGTTTGTGGTGGTGCAAACCAGCCTCGCATCAGGACGCCGGGCGGGAGTCATCACCGGCCTGGGCGTCGCCACGGGAGACGCCTTTTATTCCGGGCTGGGGCTTTTCGGTCTGGCGACGCTCATTACGCAATGCGAAGCGGTATTTTCTCTTATCAAAATTGTCGGCGGCGCCTATTTATTATGGTTCGCCTGGAACAGTATTCGCCACCAGGCGACGCCGCAAATGAGCACGCTCCAGACGCCGATTGCCGCCCCGTGGACAATTTTCTTTCGCCGGGGATTAATGACCGATTTATCCAATCCGCAAACCGTACTGTTTTTTATCAGTATTTTTTCCGTAACGCTTAGCGCAGAAACGCCCACATGGGCAAGGTTAATGGCCTGGGCCGGAATTGTGCTGTCATCCGTTATCTGGCGTATTTTTCTCAGCCAGGCCTTTTCGCTCCCCGCAGTCCGCCGCGCTTATGGGCGAATACAGCGCATTGCCAGCCGTGTTATCGGCGCCATTATCGGGATGTTTGCGCTCAGACTTCTCTATGAAGGCGTGACGCACCGCTAGTTTGCCCGGTAGCCTTTGCTACCGGACGATAAGCGTTATCAAAACGCCCATGACACGCTGCCTACAATGCTACGCTCGGCGCCAAAATAACAATAAGAGAGCGAATTACAGGCAGCGACATAGCGTTTGTCCGTCAGGTTATTTACGTTGAGCTGGGCGCTCAAGCCATTTAACCCAATGCTGGATAAATCATACCCAACCACCATGTCGACCAGTGTATAGGACGGCAAGGTGTGGGTATTCAGGCGATCGCTGGTCACGCCGTTGACGTACCGGATGCCGGAGCCCAAAGTCAGCCCCTCTAACAGACCGCTTTTCACATCGTAGCTTAGCCAGGCGCTGGCCTGGTTCCGTGGAGCATAAACCGCGCGCTTACCCTGCTCTTGCGGGCTACTTTTCTTATAACGGATATCAGTATAGGTATACGCCGCCTGCAAACGGACGCTATCCGACAAATGGCTAATGGCCTCCAGTTCCACCCCTTTAGACTCAATTTCACCAATCGAGCGGTACGGATCGGTAGGTTCTTCTTTGGTCGCGATATTGGTCTGGTTAATACGATACACGGCGGCGCTAAACTGGCTATTCCCCCCCAGCGGTTCGTATTTTACCCCCGCCTCCCACTGCTTGCCTTTCATCGGTTCCAGCACATTGCCGTTTTCGTCGGCGAAGCTGGTCGGCGTAAACGCGGTAGAATAACTAAGATAGGGGGCGACGCCATTGTCGAACAGATAAAGCAACGCGGCACGGGTACTGACGTTGTTTTTATCGAGATCGCTGCGTGAATCATGAAGTTTGTCGATGTTAGACACGCTGACCCGATCGTAACGACCGCCCAACGTAAAGCGCCAGCGATCCCATGACATCTGATCCTGTAAATAGTATCCGGTCTGCCGCAGCTTATGTTTTTCACGGCTATACAACGTAATGTAATCCGGCTGAGCGCCATAAACGGGGTTGAAAGCGTCAATCGGCGGAAACGCGCCATAATAGCCAGTAGTATGATTACTGCGATCCTGATAATCGATCCCCACCAGCAGACGATGATTAATCGCCCCGGTATCCACGCTGCCGTCGAGCTGATTATCCAGCGCGATAGCCGACATTTTCTCCCCGGAGCCGGAATAGCCGCGATTCAGCGCCGTTTCATTCAACCAACCTGCGGCATAGACCTGATTCAACGTCACTTTGGTATGCAAATAGCGCAGTTTTTGCCGTACCGACCAGCCGTTATCGAACAGATGCTCAATGTTATAACCCACCATATTTTCACGGCGATCGTATTTGTCGTAGTCATCTTCACCTTCAAAGAAAGTGTTAGAAATTTTTCCGCCGTTATAAGGTACAACCGTGCCTTGATAAGGCAGTCCGGAGTGGCTACCGCCTTCCGGATCACGGTGCAGATAGGCCATAAGATCAAGACGCGTCCGATCGGTAATTCGCCAGGTCAGGCTCGGCATCAGCGCATAACGTTCCTCTTTCAAGGGGGTAAACTGCGAATCGGCGTAACGTGTCATGCCGCTAAGACGCGCCGCCACACGTTCATTGTCATCCAGTGGGCCGGTCACATCAAAAGCCGCCCCGCGCTGGTTGTGATTGCCGGCAAACAGCTTCACCTCTCCCCCGGCATCAAACGCCGGTTTTCGCGACGTCAGCGCGACAATGCCGCCTGGCGATGAACGTCCATACAGAACGGACGCCGGGCCGCGTACCACCTCGATATCTTCCAGAAACCAGGGGTCAACCACCAACGAACTGTGCGAATTGGTGTCGCCCATCATTTTTAACCCGTCGAGATAGACGTTATCCAGACTACCGTCCGAAAAACCACGCAATACGATGTAATCAAAGCGGTTAGAGGCGCCTATCTGATTACTGTATACGCCTGGGGTGTAGCTGACCGCCTGACGCACGCTGGTTGCGCCCTGCTCTTCAAACTGCTGGCGGGTAATAATGGATACCGACTGCGGCGTTTCAATATCTGGCGTCGCCAGCTTGGTCGCGCCACTCTGAACGGGCGAGGAGACAATGACGGTATCATTTTTTGTGGTTTCCTGGGCAAAAAGAGGAAAAGTCGCGCCGCCGATAGCTCCGCCTATCAATAGCGCCATACGCGTTGTCGCAAACATGAACATCTCCAAAGGCATCTTTATTGTAAATAAGAATTATTACCTTTTAGAGATAACGGACCACTATGCGTAACGCCAGATTGCCTATGCGCAATGATAAAAAATCACCCAAAGCGGCAGAAAACCGGGTTAGCGGCGGATATTACCGCTCTGGCGGAGCGCGTTACGCACAGTGTCGGGACGCCGTCAGAGACGCGTCACGCAGCTCGCCGGGCGAGCAGCCATAACGCCGACGAAATGCCGTCGCAAAGTTTGTGGCATGTTGATAGCCTGACATCCAGGCGGCCTGCTGCACGCTGTATCCCTCCATCAGATAACGACGCGCGCGCGCCAGGCGGCAATCGCGCAGATAATCAAACACGGTACACCCATAGGCATGGCGAAACTTGCACCGCAGGCTACTTGGACTCATTGCCGCCCGACGCGCCAGTTCGTTCAGCGTGTAGGCTTTTTCCGGCGTCTGCTCCAGTAAACGCCGAATGAGCTCCAGCCGCTGGTATTCACCGGTGACGGGAAGCCCGCGTTTTTGCGTTGCGGGCTGACATAGATTTAGCGCATAGCCCAGCAATTGCAGCATGATGCCTTCCAGCATTAACTGGCGTGACGCCGTATGAGGTCCGGGCTGCTGCGCATAACGTAGCCCCGAAAGCAGAAACTCCGGCACCTGCCAGACCCTCGCCGAGGCCGCGCTATTTTCCCACTCGTCTGCCAGCGAGACAGGAAAACGCTCCCGCCATCCGCCGTCCGGGTACATTCCCAGCGACAAGGTGCGCAATTTACTGTCTGCGCCGTGATGGGCGCGTATCGTCTGCTGCTCACTCAGTTGCGAGCAAAACGCCATCCCCGCGCTCAACAAAAAGGTCTGCTCATTGACAGCCAGCGCAACGTTACCTTCCAGCACCACCAGCATATACAGCGGACTGCTATGGCGAGAGGTGGTTTCATAAGGTTGTAACACGTGAACATCCGAGCGTGTAATGCAAATCCCGCCAGGAAGCGCTATCTCTTCGATATCGCCATGAAGTACGGGACTACTCTGCGTATACTGCGGTAACGCAGGGAAGCGGTAATCAATGCCATAACGCTCGCCAAACGCGATGAAGTCGCTGACGGAAAAGATCTTTTTCATCGCCGGGGCGGCGGAAGAGTGACAGGAGATCGGAGACATTATCAATACCGTTTATCTGCGTTATACCAGAGCGTTAGCCACTGTGTAACCATATCACTGCGGCCCGGGAACGACAATAAAGATGAGAATAATTATCAACCGCTATTGAGGGGAGAGATAAGACGAGCAAAGGTGATCGATAAACGCCGATCTGTCGATAAAAACGCGCTTTCGCCAGCGACGAAAGCGCGTCCGGGGGTATCAGTCAGGAGCGAAATCCTGCGGAGGTCATGAGCAGTCTGAACAACATTCCGACGCCCGCCAGCAGAAGCACGCTGGCGCACCATATCGCGACCATCCATACGACTCGCCGCGACCATTTTTTCACTTTAACCATCAGTGATATCCCTCACCATGTCGCACTTTTCCACGGAAGACGTAGTAGCTCCAGAAGGTATAAGCCAGAATAATCGGGATGATTATCAGCGCCCCAACCAGCATGAAGCTTTGACTTTGCGGCGGCGCGGCGGCGGCATACAGCGAAATATCCGGTGGAATAATATTCGGCCAAATACTGATGCCTAACCCGCTGAACCCCAGAAAAATCAGCCCTAGCGTGAGAATAAATGGACGCGCATGGGATTCTGTTTTTTTCACGCTGCGCCATAGCCAGACGCTAAAAGCCAACACCAGCACAGGCACCGGCAGGAAGTAGTATAAATTGGGCAGCGTGAACCAGCGCTCGGCGATGTCGTCGTGGGTGAGCGGCGTCCACACGCTGACGCCTCCCATCACCAGCAACAAGACGATCAACAACGGGCGCGACAGCGCGCACATCCGGCTATGCAGCGGATCTTCGCTTTTCATAATCAGCCAGGTAGCGCCCAGCAGCGCGTAGGTGACGACCAGACCGACGCCGCAGAACAGGTTAAACGGCGTCAGCCAGTCAAGCTGCGAACCGCTAAAGGTTCGCCCTTCCACCTGAAAACCGCTCACCACCGCGCCCACCACAACCCCCTGGGCAAAGGTCGCCAGGATTGACCCGACGATAAAGGATTTATCCCAGAACGCGCGATGCGACTCGGTGGCTTTAAAACGGAATTCAAAAGCGACGCCGCGAAAGATAAGACCAAGCAGCATAACCACCAGCGGGATAGTCAGCGCGTCGGTGATGACGGCATAGGCCAACGGGAACGCGCCAAAAAGCCCGGCCCCGCCCAGCACCAGCCAGGTTTCGTTCCCGTCCCATACTGGCGCGACTGAGTTCACCATAACATCGCGATCGTGTTTATCACGAATAAACGGAAACAGGATACCGACGCCCAGATCGAAACCATCCATCACGATATACATCAGCGTGGCGAACACGATAATAGCAAACCAGATAACCGGAAGATCGATGGTCATTCGCGTTTCTCCTGCTCAAGCGATTCTCCCACGGCAGAGATAGGACGCGCGGGTCTGCCATCGGTTTCAGCGGTCGGTGTCTCCGCCGGCTGCGGCCCTTTCTGGATAAGGCGAATCATATAAATATAGCCAACCCCAAAGACCAGGGAATAGACCACAAAGAAGGCCAGCAAACTGATGCTCATCTGCAAGGTGCTGTGCGCGGAAACCGCATCACGCGTTCGCAGCAGGCCATAGACCACCCACGGCTGACGTCCTACTTCAGTCGTCACCCATCCGGCAAGGATGGCGATAAGCCCGGACGGCCCCATCCACAGCGCAAAGTGCATAAAGGGCCGCGAATGATACAGTCGGCGTCGGTAGCGTAGCCACAGGCTGGCCAGCCCCAGGAAGATCATCAGTACGCCCATGCCCACCATCAGACGGAAAGACCAGAACACCACGGTAGAGTTGGGGCGATCCTCTTTGGGATAATCTTTTAGCGCAGGCACCTGTTTGTCCAGGCTATGCGTCAGGATCAGACTGCCCAACGCCGGGATCTCAAGCGCATAGCGGGTCCGTTCCGCCTCCATATCCGGCCAGCCTACCAGCGTAAGCGGCGTTGGCTCGCCGGGCGTATTTTCCCAGTGCCCCTCAATCGCGGCAATTTTGACCGGCTGATGCTTCAGGGTGTTAAGGCCGTGCATATCGCCAATCAATGCCTGAACGGGCGCCACCACGACCGCCATCCATAACGCCATCGAGAACATACGGCGGATAGCCGGCGTATCGTTACCTTTCAGTAAATGCCAGGCAGCGGACGCGCCGACAAACATCGCGCTACTTAAAAACGCCGCAACGGACATATGCAACAGGCGATACGGGAACGACGGGTTGAAAATCACCGCGAACCAGTCCACCGGGACCACCTGACCGTTGTGAATTTCAAATCCCTGCGGGGTATGCATCCAGCTGTTAGACGCCAGAATCCAGAACGTCGACATTAACGTGCCCAACGCCACCATACAGGTAGACAAGAAATGCAGGCCCGGCCCGACTTTGTTCCAGCCAAAAAGCATCACGCCTAAGAATCCCGCTTCCAGGAAGAATGCGGTGAGCACTTCATAGGTTAATAAAGGCCCGGTGATACTGCCGGCGAACTGGGAGAAACCGCTCCAGTTCGTTCCGAACTGGTAAGCCATGACCAGACCGGAGACCACGCCCATCCCGAAGTTGACGGCAAAAATTTTGAGCCAGAACTGATAGAGCGAGCGCCAGACAGGATTACGCGTTTTTAGCCATAAACCTTCCAGTACCACCAGGTAACTAGCTAAGCCAATCGTAATCGCGGGGAAAATAATATGAAAAGAGACGGTAAAGGCAAACTGGAGTCTCGCTAAAAAGAAGGCATCAAACTCCATGTTCCCTCCCGTTTATATATAGTCACTTCGTGTAAAATATTCACTGTTCGCAACCAGGTTGAAACGAAACGGTTATTTTCCCCAAACGTAAAAACGTCGGGGAATATCCAGATAAATTACGATTTTTTTTGCGGCTGGCTGTCAGGCTTATCGCCCGACTCTGGCGCTTCGGAGGGGTCGTCTTTTTCGACAGCGAAACGGTAGTATCTATTTAGCATAACATGTCTCCCTTAGTTACATTCACTTGGCAATATCTACCTGGCCGTTATAAAAATAACGGCAAAACAAAAAAACAGCGTCTTCAAGACTATTTGCAATTTCAGCAAAATACGCTTAGCTGAAAGTTAAGAATAGACGTAAAACGATAACCTTCAAGTCAACGCGGTTTACGGGACGGGGGATTAGCACAGGGAGAATGACCGCAACGCTCGCTGCGCGGCGGCCATTTTATATGGTCTATCAAAAAGATAACCGTTAAGGTCCATTCAAACCCGTTAGTTTGCCTTCCCCTCAATCAAGCCATTGATCGTAGAAAATACCGCCGGCGCGCTGGTCGCTTCCGCAAACTCGACATTGATATTTTGCCGACGCAGCATATCGAAGAATTTACGTTGCGCATCAAGAATAACCTGATCGCCTACGCGCATATTTTCTGCTTTAGTTTCAACCAGTAAATAAACGCTGTCGGCGTCCTGACGCTCAATACGGTACACAAAATCCGGCGTAGTAGAGCCTCCCGTATATTTGGGGATCTGAATGGCCCGCTTAGGCAGTTTGCCAAACACAGAAACCTGTTGCGGATAATCGTATTTTAATAGCGGCAATTCTGGATCGACGCTGTCATAACGCAACGGCGGTATTTGATAGAGAGAACGAGGATCGTCTATCGCATTCTCATCCACATTTTTCCCCACAATTTCAGCGCTAATCTCCTCTCTGAACTGCCGTGCCGTGGAATCAAATACCGACGTTGAAGCCTGGAAGTCGAGAGGCAGATAATCGTGGCGCTGCGCAAAATGCGCATTAATCCGCGTCTGTAATGCGCGGGTCATATTGTCCAACGAGATCTCGCTTAAATAGCGTGAATCTCCGTGCAAAACATCACGCAGCATCGCCATTAACACCGGATGCAGGACGTTAACCGGCAGACTGGTGCGTAACGCCAGTTGCTTAAGAAAATGGCCATATTTCATGCCCGCCATAAATTCGCTGGCGGCTAATTCGCCTTCCCGCTGCGCCACTTCAAAACGGCCATTATCTTCATTCGATACCAGCCGTTGTTGCACCTGGCTTGGCTTCTGGCGTATATACAGCGCCGGATCGCGCAGCACCTCGGCGGCAATCTGTTCCAGAGAAGCGCCGCTACGCTCGAATTGCAGCATATAACGGCGGGAAAACTGCTCCCAGATACTGCTAAGTTGTTCCCAATTCTCTTTGCGTAACCTGACTCGCAGTCGGGAGGCGGGCTTATTGTCACGGATGCGATCCGCTCGCACCCGCGCCTGCGTCAGCTCAGGGTAGAACTCCAGTAGCCACGCAAAACCACTTTTGGTTTCCCCGTTAAGCGTGACGCTGGGTTTAAACTCATTACTCCGGTTGATCAGTTTTTTATCATCCAGATCTTCCAGCAAACGAAGCTCCGTAAACGCAGGATCGACTTTTTGCCGCTCGGTGACGATGAGTGTGATCATCGCCTCATCCAGTTTCTGCTCGTTAAGCTGAACTTTGCTGTCGCGATTAATCTCATCAACCAGCATACTGGCAAACGCTTTTTCATCATAACCAATCAGAAACGACAGTCGGGACGGCCACTCTTCCTGATGAACGCGATGGCCGTTTTCATCTACCGGTAGCCGCAGGCCGCGCCCCACTTCCTGAATTTTGCTCGACTCGCTACCGGAAGAACGTAATTTAGCAATGACAAAAACATTCGGGTTATCCCAGCCTTCGCGAAGCGTCCATTTTGAAAACAGAAAGCGGCGCGTTTCCCAGTTGCCGTGATGGTCTGAAAAACTGAGCAACTTCTCTTTATTTTTCAGAATATCATCTACTTCAGCCTGGATCGCCTCATCGCCGCTTCCGCGGTCTTCGCCAAAGTAACCAGCGTGGACGTTTTGGTTATCCGAGTGCAGGCTGGCGAGCGTGGCCTGCAGAAACGACAGATACTCCACTTCTCGCGGCAGGGTCTTGCGCTGATAATCGTCAATCAGTTGCGTCAGTTTCTTTTTCAGCAAACGCTCAAAAGTGACTTTCAACCAGCCTTCGTCATCACGATAGCTTTTAATACTGTCAATAAAGAAAAGGCTTAAGGTCTTAATACGCGGGGCATTATTTTCTGGCTCATTGCTGCGTAAGAAATTTGCCTGCTCGGTGTCAAAATGCTTATCAATGGCTTCCTGAATAATCAGTTCCTGGTAGCTCGCGCCAAAGGTTCCTGGCACCAGCGCCATCCCTGCCTCCAGCTCCAGATCGTTCGACAACATTTTACTGCCGGCATATTCGATACTGCCTTCAAATCCTGCATCAACATCGGCGAGATTTTCGCCCACGCCAACCTCGGCAATTTTGCTCCCCCGTCGGAGGATTAATTTCTTTGCCGTGACGCTGTCAACGATATAACGATTGTTGGCCTGTTCTTCGGGGAGATTTGGGTAATAAATATCAATACCTTTCACCAAACCATCGTTAAAACTGTCCACCGCGTTGAGATCAAACTGCGGTTGCCGGCGATAGTAATCTTTACGTACACATTTATTTTTACCCTTACCTTCGACAATATCCGGGAAGGTAGCGCCAAAGCGGACGATCATTTGCGGCTGAATAGCCTGAATCGCTCGATAAAATTTGTTATCTCGCGCAAAACGATGCGGTTCATCAATAATGACCACCGGTCGCGTCATTTGCAGCCCTTTAACAGGCGACGTCAGTCCACCCAGGAGCGTTTGATCGTAATCGTCTCGCGTCATACTGGCGGAATTGAGCATTTGCGCATTGATCAGCAAAACCTGAATCGTATGGCTATCACGACGGCTGGCATCAGTAAAACTTAATAGCTGGGCCGGAAAATTTTTACGCCCCGACTTTACTTTAAAATCACCGGCGTTAATGGTGCAAAGTTCCATCCGCGTATTTTCGTAGAACTGTGAAAAATGCTGTCTGGCGTAATCGCTGGTGATAAAGTTCCGCGCGCCTTCTTTAATGGCTGGCGTCGGCACCACCAGCACAAATTTGAAGAGGCCGTAGTTCTGATGCAGTTCATACATCAACCGGGTATAGACATAGGTTTTGCCCGTCCCGGTCTCCATTTTAACGTCAATATTGGCCTTATCGTCGTAACGTTCCTTAATCAGCGGATTAGCATAGTGATTATGATCGGCCTGCGCGTGATCGATACCGGTGAAA
Organism: Salmonella sp. A29-2; assembly: GCF_020150755.1. NCBI lineage: Bacteria > Pseudomonadati > Pseudomonadota > Gammaproteobacteria > Enterobacterales > Enterobacteriaceae > Salmonella > Salmonella sp. A29-2. The sequence goes on from NZ_CP083731.1 coordinate 3,524,083, forward strand.
CTCGCCAGAATCGCCGCTAACGCCTGTTCCTGATGGGGAAGTTCTTCCAGTAAAATATTCATCATCATCCCCTCTTAATAACGCTTCACCAGGTTCACTTTTTGATCAAGCTGTTTTAAGCCGATTTCCAGTTCACGAATGGATTCAAGGTCGAAAGAGTAGCCGTAAATGACAATAGTCTGAACCGGAAGCTGATGCGTACCAATGTGGTTGAGAAGATCGCGGGTCTGCTCTGTTCCCCATCGTTCATCAATCAGATACAGGCGCGTATTATCAACATACCTGGCGCAATAGCCGGAAAAATCAATGGTCTGTACGTCAATATCCATTTTATAACCATCGGCGACCAGCCATGTCGTTAATAAGGTCTCTTCGCCGCTTGCGCCGCCCGGCACGCCCAATCCTCTGGCGGAAAAAGGATTGATCATGTCGGTAAATCCTGACTCGGTGAAAGCGGCCAGTTGACCGCTGGTATTGATAAAATGGCCGGTAGCAATATCGAAGCTATCCAGATCGTCCAGCGTCTGCTGTGTCGGAGTGGCAAAACGATAATGTTTAAAACCGAGGTCGCTATTGGTCGCGGGATTGTTGGCGCGGATCTTCGCCGCAACGCGTGTAATTCGCTCACGGCTGATTTCATCAATAGTGTTATAACCTGCTTTTTTCGCGATAGTGTTATTGCTTAATGCCTGATCGATAGTACACAGAATAAACGTGCGCTGTCCCCCATCTTCTTCATTCAGCGCCATCACCGCATGGGCCGTAGTACCGGAACCGGCAAAAAAGTCCAGAACGACGCCGTCTTTATCGATAGCGAGCTTGATGATTTTCTTCAATAATGCGGTCGGTTTCGGCGTATCAAAAACGTTGTCGCCGAAGAGATCCAAAATCTCCTTTTTCCCCTCTTTATTCGACGCTACGTTATCCCAGTAATTGGTCGTTGGCTGCCCTTTACTGTGGTGCGCGTACATGACTCGCTGGGGAATACCGCCGTTATCTTTGCCAAAATAGACCAGATTATCGGCCACCAGTTTTTGGTAACTGGCTTCAGGATAAGCCCATAGTCTTTCGTGTACCGTACCGTTCGGCGTGGTAATTTTATAGGTATAGCCGCCGCCGCTCAGCCCTTTTGACACCGTTAACGGCACCGGCCGCCATTTCCCTTCTGGAAACTGTTCGGTCGGTTCTTTATAGGATTTCTGAATATACTCTTTAGAAAGCGGTTCTAAACGTAAAGCGCCCTGACCGGTTTTGGCGTAAACAAGAATGTATTCCCCCTGGATGGAAACGTTATCAGAATCGTTAGAAATCTCTTTTTTGCGCTTCCACATCACATTGGTGACAAATCCGCCTTCGCCAAAAATCTCATCCATCATTAATTTAAGATTGGCGTACTCATTATCGTCGATAGAGATAAAAATAAATCCGGTATCTTTCAGGAGCTTCCTGGCCAGGAAAAGACGCGGATACATGAAAGATAACCACGCGGAGTGCGTCGATTTACCCTGAATGGATTTTAAACGTGCCAGTTCGGTATCATTAAGACCAAACATATCCTGCAACGCCCGATCGCTATATTCAAAATGATCGGGATAGACAAACCCGTCCGATCCGGTGTTATAAGGGGGATCGATATAGATCATATCGACGGTATCGGCGTAATTATTTTGCAGATGGCGTAAAACATCCAGATTATCTCCGGTCAGAAAAAGATTATGGCTGTTTTTATTTTCTGCCAGAGTATTGTGTTCCGCGTCAGGAACGATAACGGTAACGGATTTTTCACCCGCCTGTTTTTTTGCGTAATCTTTGCCAATAAAATCAATCTGATAACCGCTAGTCAGCTCATCAATATTACGCGCTTTCAGCGCGCGCTCAAATCTGGCGAGATCAAATCCGCCTTTCGCGATCAGTTCGCCCTGCTCGTTATAGCGATCGGCGGTAAAAAATTCCGGTAATGCACGTTGTAACTCAGACAGAAAGGCGCTATTCGGGGCAACAGACTCGTTGTGTTTTTGGTTATCTTTCAACATGATATCTTCGCTCCGTTGATAATTTTAAGGTGAAGCAATCAATTTCTTATAAAGAAAAAAGTAAGCGATGATTGTAATGGTCACGAACGGCAGATGCCATCATTAACCTTTGTTGTTCGTTGAAAGGGCGTGAAAACGACGGGAGGAAGGCGTGCTCCCGGCGACAGTATGCGCCAGGAGCGTAGTGTTTACGTGCGATGACTGATGGCCGACTCCGGGAGGGCGTCGCTATCTGTACCGGAGATGACGACTCCCCGGGTCTCGCGACCAAATGCCACAAATACACAGATTAAAATAGCCACCGCGCCAGCCACGATCGCCATTGCCAACCCGTAATTTCCACCATGCGTTTCCGCGATGCGGGCCTGTAACGTCGCATTAACCGACGCCAGTAAATTACCGAGTTGGTAAACAAACCCTGGCAGCACGGCGCGCGCATTCGCCGGAACCAGCTCGTTTAGCCAGGTCGGCACGACTCCCCAGGCGCCCTGCACCATAAACTGCATCAGGAACGCGCCCAGGCCAATCGTGAATGATCCGCTGGAAAATGCCCATAGCGGGAGTACCGGAAGCGCAAGAAAGGCGGCGATCATGATCGCTTTTTTACGCCCAATACGTTCCGATAGCGTACCGTAGAAAATACCGCCGAGCATGGCGGCAATGTTATAAAAAATCGCAATGATACTGATCAGATGCGGATCAAAACCATGCTGCATCTTCAGGAAGGTAGGATAGAGATCCTGCGTGCCGTGACTGAAAAAGTTAAAGAACGCCATGACCAGCACCAGATACAGACACAACTTCCACTGTTTGCGCAGAACAGGAAGCAGCGCGGTATTCTCTTTACGCGCTCTGGCCGCCAGCCAGACGGGGGATTCCGGCACTTTAAACCAGATATAAGGCAGCAAGACAACAGGCAGGGCGCCAATCAGGAACATGCCGCGCCAGCCTACCATACTGTAGAAGAGGCCAAAAATAACCGAGGCGAACAGATAGCCGCAGGGATAGCCCGCCTGAAAAATGCCCGACATCAGGCCACGCGAACGATCGGGAATGGTTTCCATCGCCAGTGATGACGCGACGCCCCATATCCCGCCCATCGCCACGCCGTACATGACCCTAAAAATCAGAAATGCCATGAAGGTGGGCGACCAGGCGGAAAGCAGTTCAAACACCGTAAAGAACAGAATATTGAGCATCAGTATCGGTCGACGTCCGTACTTTTCCGCCATTCGGCCAAATAGCAGCGCGCCAATGGGACGTACCGCCAGGGTCAGCATAATCGCAATGGAAACGTCCGATACGGAAGCGTGAAACCATTCGGCGAGATCGCTAAGTACAAAGACAAGGATAAAGAAATCAAACGCATCCAGCATCCAACTGGTAAAGCTGGCAAACGCCACATGTCGTTGTGTCGTCGTCCAGTTCAGGGGGGTGTACATAGGTAGTGTCCTGCATCAAAAATAACATCAAGCTTTGAAGCGGCGAAACGCTGGAGCGCTCCCGTCGTCAAAGCGACGTAACAAGGTAGCGTTGCGCTACTTATTTGTTATCTTTTTGTATATAGCAGGTAAAATGTTAGCAAAAATAGACAAATCATTACATATTATTAACAAAACTTACTGGCACATGATTTGTCACATTTTTTATGGGGATTATCTCACGCAAAGAAAAGCGAAGCATGGCTAGCGTATCGCGACCGGCCTGTCGCCAGACCGATCGCCATTGACGATTACCTTTCGCGCGGCGGGAAACCGGCCTTTTGCAGGGCGGCGGCAATCTGCTCCGCGGATAGCGACGTTTCAACGTCAACCAGACGCGTCGCCGGGTCAGTTCTCACCGTCGCATTAGCATCGAGAGTCAGAATCGTCTTTTTTACCGTACTGGCGCAGCCGCCGCAGGTCATGTCATCAATATGGAACTGCATGGTGAACTCCTTTTGTGTGGTAACTGTTGCCAGTCTGGGCCTTGCCAGTGTTGGAAGGTCAAGCGTAATCTCAGGACTTACAGACGCTTTGTCAGTCCATGACGACGAGGACGGCGCAACACCGCTCCGGTACGCGCCTCCGGCTCGCTATCGTCAGGTTGTCCAAGCGTATGCAGAATGGGGCAATCTGGCAGCGCGTCGCCGGCGCAGCAGTGAATCAGCGCTTTGAGGGTTTGCGCCATGTGCTGCATGTTCTGGATACGTCTGTCCAGTTCATCAATGTGCGTCTGCGCCAGGCGTTTGACGTCAGCGCTTTGCCGCGACTGGTTATTCCAAAGATTCAGTAAGTCGCTGATTTCAGCAACTGAAAATCCGAGGTCGCGCGCGCGGCGTATAAAATGCAATTGATTAACATCAGCCTGGGTATAGGCCCGATAGCCGGAATCCGTCCGACTTGCCGCGGGAATCAGACCAATCTGTTCATAGTAGCGAATCATTTTGGCCGAAACTTTCGATGCTTTAGCTGCTTTACCGATGTTCATGACGCTCCTCCTCAGGTCGTGGATGTGTCGGATGGGGTTGCCATCGGCGCCCGGAAACGGCGCAGCCGCAAAGCGTTGCCCAGCACGAACACGCTCGACATCGCCATCGCCCCTGCGGCGAATACCGGTGACAATAATATGCCCCAGACCGGAAATAGCGCGCCTGCCGCGACAGGAATCAGCGCCGTATTGTAAGCAAAGGCCCAGAACAGATTCTGGTGGATATTGCGGATGGTCGCTTTAGACAGCGCGATAGCATTCGGCACGCCTTGCAGGTTGCCGGACATTAGTACGACGTCGGCGGATTCCACCGCCACATCGGTGCCGGTGCCAATCGCCAGCCCCACGTCGGACTCCGCCAGCGCTGGCGCATCGTTGATGCCATCGCCGACAAACGCCACCTGCCCATACGCCGCTTTCAGGCGCCGTATCGCCTCGACTTTCCCTTCTGGCAATACCTCGGCAACCACGTCATCAATTCCTAACTGTCTGGCGATAGCCTGTGCCGTGCGGGCATTATCGCCAGTGATCATGGCGACCTTAATCCCGAGCTGATGTAAAGCGTTAATTGCGGCGGGTGTGCTGGGTTTGATCGGATCGGCCACGGCGATAATCGCCGCCAGTTGACCGTCAATAGCCGCATAGAGCGGCGATTTCCCTTCCTGCCCTAACCGTTCGGCGGTGGTGGCGAAGCCGCTAATATCCACGCCAATTTCGCGCATATAGCGATCGGCCCCCACGTCAACACGCGTACCGTCAACGGTAGCGTATACGCCCATCCCGGTCACCGATTCGAAGCCGTTCATGCCTGGTAGCGCGATCCCTTCCTCTTCTGCCGACACGACAATCGCACGGGCAATCGGATGCTCTGAACGCGATTCTACCGCCGCGACTTTCGCCAGCACCTCACGGCGCTCAAAGCCGCTGGCCACGTCGAGATCGGTCAGTACCGGGCGGCCTTCGGTAAGCGTCCCGGTTTTGTCTACGGCCACCACCTTAGCGTCTTTGAGTAGCTGTAACGCCTCCCCCTTACGGAACAGCACGCCCATTTCCGCCCCACGACCGGTTCCCACCATAATGGAGGTCGGCGTCGCCAGGCCCATCGCGCAAGGACAGGCGATAATCAGCACCGCAACGCCATTGATCAGAGCGAAAGTCAGCGCTGGCGACGGCCCAAACGCCAGCCATACCACAAAGGTCAGCGCAGCAATAAGCATTACCATCGGGACAAACCACAGCGTCACTTTATCCACGACGGCCTGAATCGGCAGTTTTGAACCCTGCGCCTGTTCCACCAGACGAATGATTTGCGCCAGCATGGTCTGTCCGCCGACGGCGGTCGCCCGCAGCGTGAGCGCGCCTTTTTGGTTTACGGTACCGCCCACCACCGCGCTTCCTGCGGATTTCTCTACCGGTATCGGTTCGCCGGTAATCATCGACTCGTCAACGAAGCTGCGGCCTTCGGTCACTTCGCCGTCAACCGGTATCCGCTCGCCTGGCCGAACCTCCACACAGTCTCCCAGCACAACCTCGTCGACAGGGATATCCACGATGCGGCCCTCGCGTAACACATGCGCGACCCGCGCCTGTAGCCCCACCAGACGTTTAATCGCTTCGGAAGTCCGCCCCTTCGCCCTTGCCTCCAGAAAGCGCCCCAGCAGAATAAGCGCGACAATCACTGCGGCGGCCTCGTAATAGACGTTTACCGTCCCTTCAGGCAACAGGTCGGGCGTAAAGGTCGCCACCAGCGAGTAGCCGAACGCCGCTGCGGTTCCTACGGCGACCAGCGAGTTCATGTCCGGCGCCAGACGCGCCAGCGCCGGGAACCCTTTAAGGTAAAAACGGCGACCGGGGAGCGTCAGCACCAACAGGGTCAGTGCAAATTGCCAGTACCAGCTTTGTTGCAGGCCAATCGTTTTTATCACCCACTCGTGCATACCAGGAATAAGGTGCGAACCCATTTCAAGCACAAAAACGGGGAGCGCCAGCACGCTGGCGAGAATCAGATCGCGCTTCAGCCTGACGCGCTCGGCCTCTTTTTTCTCTTCAGAGTCGTCTTCTCCCTGCCCCGCCGTCTCTACCGGTCGCGCCTCATACCCCGTTTTTTCAATCGCCGCGATCACCGCCTCCGCCGACGCCGTCCCGCGAACGGTGGCGCGCTCCGTCGCCAGATTCACCGTAGCGTCCGTTACGCCAGGCACAGCCTTAATACCTTTTTCAACGCGAGCGACGCACGACGCGCAGGTCATACCTTCAATAAGCAAGCTTATCGTGTCGTGACGATTTTCTGACTGACTCATGACGAGTTCCCCATCCTGACTATTCGGTATCAGAAAGCCTAAAGCTTGCCATTGTGGGAAGGTCAAGCGTATTCAGGCTGCACGGTTCGGCGAGAATGTGAGATGGCTCATAAAAGAGGATGATGCGAGACATTTACGCCACGATGCCGACCCACGCCCCGAAAAAACCCGCCAGGAACGCTTGACCTTTCCTTCGTTGTAACGCCTAGCCTTTGCCAAAAATTCTGCGGCAGCGTTGCGGAATGGCCGACACGCTGCGGTAAAGAGGGAAACGACATGCGTAGAACATTCAAAATTATGTTGATAGCCGGCGTCATCGCCGCCATCGGGGGCGTGATTTACATGGCCGGCGAAGCACTATGGGATAAAGACAACGCCGTCGGACCACCGGCCAGCGCACCGCCTCCACCGTCGGTACCGGTTGCTAAAGCCCTTAGCCGCACACTCGCGCCTACGGCGGAATTCACCGGTTTTCTGGCCGCGCCGGAGACCGTGGAGCTGCGTTCGCGCGTGGGAGGAACCCTTGACGCCGTCAGCGTTCCGGAAGGACGTCTGGTAAGCCGCGGACAACTGCTGTTCCAGATCGATCCGCGCCCGTTCGAGGTCGCCCTCGACACCGCCGTCGCGCAATTACGTCAGGCTGAAGTACTGGCCCGCCAGGCGCAGGCGGATTTCGATCGCATTCAACGACTGGTCGCCAGCGGCGCCGTATCACGTAAAAACGCTGACGATGTCACCGCCACGCGTAATGCGCGACAGGCGCAGATGCAATCGGCCAAAGCCGCCGTCGCCGCAGCGCGCCTTGAACTCTCCTGGACCCGTATTACCGCGCCCATTGCCGGACGCGTTGACCGCATACTGGTGACCCGGGGCAATCTGGTCAGCGGCGGCGTAGCGGGTAACGCCACGCTTCTGACGACTATCGTGTCTCACAATCCCATGTATGTGTATTTCGATATTGACGAAGCCACCTGGCTGAAGGCGTTACGACATACCCGCTCCGACAAAAATCCACCGGTAGTCAACATGGGGTTAACCACCGATAACGGGCTGCCTTACCAGGGCGTACTCGACTTTATGGGCAATCAGATGAACCGCAGCACCGGCACTATCCGGGCGCGCGCCGTGATTCCTGACCCCGACGGAATGCTTTCTCCCGGCCTGTTTGCCCGAATCAGTTTGCCCATCGGCGAGCCGCGGGAAACCGTGCTGATTGACGATCTGGCGGTGAGCGCCGATCAGGGCAAAAACTATGTGCTGATCGTCGGCAAGGAGAATCAGGTGGAGTATCGTCCGGTTGAGCTGGGACAAATGGTCGATGGACTCCGCGTCGTTACACAGGGAGTACAGCCGGGAGAAAAAATCATCCTCAAGGGGCTGGTGCGTCCTGGCATGACCGTTGCGCCGCGTCTGGTGCCGATGCGGCAGAATATGCCCGAGAAACAGACCGCGACATTGACTAAAGCGGACGGCGACAGCGCGTCGAAGGCGGTGCGCCAATGAAATTCACCCACTTTTTCATCGCACGGCCCATCTTCGCCATCGTCCTGTCGCTGTTAATGCTGCTGGCTGGCGCTATCGCCTTTTTAAAACTGCCGCTGAGTGAATATCCGGCCGTTACGCCGCCCACGGTACAGGTTAGCGCCAGCTACCCCGGCGCTAACCCGCAAGTGATTGCCGATACGGTAGCCGCGCCGCTGGAACAGGTGATCAACGGCGTTGACGGCATGTTGTATATGAATACCCAGATGGCCATTGATGGTCGCATGGTTATCTCTATCGCCTTCGAACAGGGAACCGATCCTGATATGGCGCAAATTCAGGTGCAAAACCGGGTATCCCGCGCGCTGCCTCGCCTGCCCGAAGAAGTCCAGCGAATTGGCGTTGTAACGGAGAAAACGTCACCCGATATGTTGATGGTGGTCCATCTTGTCTCGCCGCAAAAACGCTATGACTCGCTTTACCTGTCTAACTTCGCCATCCGGCAGGTTCGCGACGAGCTGGCCCGTTTACCCGGCGTCGGCGATGTTCTCGTCTGGGGCGCGGGCGAGTACGCCATGCGCGTCTGGCTGGACCCGGCGAAAATCGCCAACCGCGGTCTTACCGCCAGTGATATCGTTACGGCGTTGCGGGAACAAAACGTACAGGTCGCCGCCGGTTCCGTCGGGCAACAGCCGGAGGCCTCCGCCGCTTTTCAGATGACGGTAAACACGCTGGGCCGCCTGACCAGCGAAGAACAGTTCGGCGAGATTGTGGTAAAAATCGGCGCTGACGGCGAGGTGACGCGTCTGCGTGATATCGCCCGCGTCACGCTGGGCGCAGATGCCTATACGCTGCGCAGTTTACTGAATGGCGAAGCGGCGCCAGCGTTACAGATTATTCAAAGTCCGGGCGCCAATGCAATTGACGTATCTAACGCGATTCGCGGCAAAATGGATGAGTTGCAGCAAAACTTCCCGCAGGATATCGAATACCGGATTGCCTATGATCCTACGGTCTTCGTGCGCGCATCGCTACAATCGGTGGCGATTACGTTGCTGGAAGCCCTCGTGCTGGTCGTCCTTGTCGTGGTGCTGTTCCTGCAAACCTGGCGGGCGTCCATTATTCCTCTGGTGGCGGTTCCCGTTTCGCTGGTCGGCACCTTTGCCTTGATGCACCTGTTTGGCTTTTCGCTGAATACGCTTTCGCTGTTTGGTTTGGTCCTGTCGATAGGTATCGTTGTCGATGACGCCATCGTTGTGGTCGAAAACGTGGAACGGCATATCTCGCAGGGCAAAAGTCCCGGAGAAGCGGCAAAGAAGGCGATGGATGAAGTCACTGGTCCCATTCTTTCTATTACCTCGGTGCTAACGGCGGTCTTTATCCCTTCCGCATTCCTGGCGGGCCTGCAGGGTGAGTTTTATCGTCAGTTCGCGTTGACCATCGCTATTTCGACCATCCTTTCGGCCATTAACTCGCTGACGCTCTCCCCTGCGCTGGCCGCCATTTTGCTAAGACCGCACCACGATACTGCGAAGGCTGACTGGCTAACGCGGTTGATGGGCACGGTCACTGGCGGTTTTTTCCATCGCTTTAACCGTTTCTTCGACAGCGCGTCGAACCGCTATGTTAGCGCCGTCCGTCGGGCCGTGCGCGGCAGCGTCATTGTGATGGTGCTCTATGCTGGCTTTGTGGGGCTGACCTGGCTTGGCTTCCATCAGGTGCCGAACGGGTTTGTGCCTGCGCAGGATAAATACTATCTCGTCGGCATCGCCCAGCTCCCAAGCGGCGCATCGTTGGATCGCACAGAGGCGGTCGTAAAACAGATGTCCGCTATCGCGCTGGCGGAACCCGGCGTTGAAAGCGTCGTCGTCTTCCCCGGTCTGTCGGTTAACGGCCCGGTAAATGTGCCAAATTCGGCGCTGATGTTCGCCATGCTGAAACCCTTTGACGAGCGTGAAGATCCTTCGCTTTCCGCTAACGCTATCGCCGGAAAGCTAATGCACAAATTTAGCCACATTCCCGACGGGTTTATTGGCATCTTCCCGCCGCCGCCGGTTCCAGGGCTTGGCGCGACGGGCGGCTTTAAATTGCAGATTGAAGATCGTGCGGAACTGGGATTTGAAGCGATGACAAAGGTGCAAAGCGAGATTATGTCTAAGGCGATGCAGACGCCCGAACTGGCCAATATGCTGGCCAGTTTCCAGACGAACGCCCCGCAATTACAGGTGGATATCGACCGGGTGAAGGCGAAATCAATGGGGGTATCGCTCACCGACATCTTTGAAACGTTGCAAATTAACCTCGGCTCGCTTTACGTCAACGATTTCAACCGATTTGGCCGTACCTGGCGGGTGATGGCGCAGGCCGATGCGCCATTCCGTATGCAACAAGAGGATATCGGCCTGCTTAAAGTCCGCAATGCGAAGGGCGAGATGATCCCGCTTAGCGCTTTCGTCACGATTATGCGCCAGTCGGGGCCAGACAGAATCATCCATTACAACGGCTTCCCCTCGGTAGATATTAGCGGTGGACCGGCTCCGGGTTTCTCCTCCGGACAGGCGACGGACGCGATTGAAAAGATCGTGCGTGAAACGTTGCCGGAAGGGATGGTCTTCGAATGGACCGATCTGGTTTATCAGGAAAAACAGGCCGGCAACGCTGCGCTTGCTATCTTTGCGCTGGCGGTGCTGCTGGCCTTCCTGATCCTGGCGGCGCAGTACAACAGTTGGTCGCTGCCCTTCGCCGTCCTGCTTATTGCGCCTATGTCATTACTCTCAGCCATTGTCGGCGTGTGGGTATCTGGCGGAGATAACAATATCTTTACGCAGATTGGTTTCGTGGTGCTGGTCGGCCTGGCGGCCAAGAACGCCATTTTGATTGTCGAGTTTGCCCGCGCCAAAGAACACGACGGCGCAGACCCGCTGACCGCCGTACTGGAAGCGTCCCGCCTGCGTCTGCGTCCTATCCTGATGACCTCATTCGCCTTTATCGCAGGTGTAGTACCGCTGGTACTCGCGACGGGTGCCGGCGCGGAAATGCGACATGCGATGGGTATCGCCGTGTTTGCCGGCATGTTGGGCGTCACGCTCTTCGGCCTGTTATTGACGCCTGTATTTTACGTGGTGGTTCGCAGGATGGCATTAAAGCGTGAGAACCGCATTGATTCGCATGATCAGCAAGCATAATGATGGGAATGGCATAATGAAGATCACTTTTACAGGCTATCGGCAGACCGCCACGCTGGCGACGCTTGCTTTCGTCACCACGCTTGCTGGCTGTACGATGGCGCCGAAGCACGAACGCCCCGCATCGCCGACTGCGATGGTCTATCCCTACGCAACGTCAACCGTTTCTGGCGCGCCGGATGCCGCTGACATTGGCTGGCGTGATTTCTTCCACGATCCGCTTCTACAGGAACTGATCGCGATCGCGTTACGCAATAATCGGGATTTACGCAAGGCAGGGCTCAATGTTGAAGCCGCCCGGGCGTTATACCGTATTCAGCGCGCGGAGATGCTGCCGACGCTCGGCATCGCCACCGCCATGGACGCCGGTCGCACTCCCGCCGATCTCAGCGTCACGGACGAGCCTGAGATTAACCGACGCTACGAGATGGCTGGGGCGACGACGGCCTGGGAACTGGATCTCTGGGGGCGAGTGCGAAGCCTTAGCGACCAGGCATTGGCCGCCTATATGGCGCTTGATGAGACGTACATTGCGGCGCGAATGAGCCTGGTTTCCGAAGTCGCCAGCGCCTGGCTGACGCTACGGGCTGACCGGGAGCTGCTGCGCTTAACCGAAGATACGATGGCCGCGCAAAAAAGTTCATACACATTGACAACCCAGCTTGCCCGGACAGGCAACGCCACACAGCTCGATCTGCGTATGGCGGAGATCGCGCTGCGTTCTGCCGAAATCAATCGCGCGGCGTATACGCGACAGTTGGCGCGGGATCGTAACGCGCTGGAATTGCTGTTGGGCCAGCCGCTAACACCTGAACTGTCGCGTCGACTAAACGAGGCGGTCACGCTTACGGAAGGCGCGATCCCGACCACATTGCCAGGCGGATTACCGTCAGATCTGCTGGTACGCCGCCCGGATATTCGCGCCGCCGAGTACAGGCTGCGTGGCGCAAACGCCCGAATAGGCGCAGCGCGCGCCGCCTTCTTCCCGACAATCAGCCTGACAGGTACGGCGGGAACGGCCAGCGCGTCTCTTAGCGGACTCTTTGAACCGGGATCGGGAAGCTGGCGTTTTCTACCGCAAATCACCTTGCCTCTCTTTCACGGCGGCGCATTACGCGCTGACCTGGATAGGGCGCATGTCCAAAAACAGATTGAAATCGCCAGGTATGAAAACGTTATTCAGCAAGCCTTTCGCGACGTGGCGGATGGTCTGGCGGGACAGCGTACGCTGAGTGACCAGGTGCAATCAGAACAACGCGCGGTTGAAGCCAGTCAAATCGCCTATGAGCTGGCCGGACTCCGTTTTCAGGAAGGCGTCGATGACTACCTTACGCTGCTTGATACCCATCGTATGCTTTATGGCGCGCAACAGCGCCTGGTACGCACACGTCTCATGCAACAGTTAAATATCATTAACCTGTATAAAGCATTAGGCGGCGGTTGGCGGGAATACAGTGAGAAAAAGCAAGGTTAGCCCAAATAGCGCGCGCGTCGCCAGTGCGGCGCGCGCGCTAAACAGGCATATATTACCTGCAAAATAAGGTTAACGAGGGCAACGATAAACGTTCCCGCTTAACGTGACATTCGTTTGTTTGCTTGAGCCCGAACCGTGCCATGAACTTCCTGTCTGGCCTGCACGCTGGGTTAACAGGACTACCGTATTTCCGCCCATTTTATAAGCTTTGTTTTTCAGATCGTTACGGGCACCCGTTTCCAGGTTACTGTTGGAAGTCCAGCCACCGGTAAAGAAATTCCCCTGGCTGCCCGTGATATCCCCTAAGTAGCTGCATTCCTTACCTGGCTCGCTGGTCATCACCCGTACCTGTTCAGCGCCATAATTCAACGAATTAGCGCTACATGCGGTTAAAGCCAAGCCGACGAAACATACTAAGATCTTTTTCATACTAATACCTGGTCTATTAATCATTAAATAATAACGCGTTCTTGCTTCTGAACGCCGTCAAGGAACTATATTTAAGATGTAACGAATGTCTTTCATTTGCTGAAGAAAAGTCTCTGTCATGATGCTATCATGTATGCTTGAGGCTATTTCTTGTTCAGTTTTTTCAATATGCTCTCTGAGTCTTATTTTTGTTTTTTCGTCAAGCGCCGAGATAAGTATCTTAATGGCAAGCAGCAAAGTAGGATTGATGCTTTCACACTCTCTCATCGTTAACTTTTTCATCTTGTTTGCTTCAAGCCTGATCGGCGTTTTTGTCTACACGGCAAATTTTAGATGCGAAGATATGGCGACTTCTTTGGTAAATAAATAGCAAATGGAAAAAGCGTTTGAAGCCATATTTACGACAGATACGCAATCTATGAATGTACAAAGTCTTACGACTCATGCCATAGCTACTGGCGATCTGACTCATCGACTTTTTATATAAAAAGTGCCATAACAACTCCTCCTCCTTTTTTGTCAACGGCGCAAGTTCACCGACCGCTACTTCGTTTGCACAAGCGTATTTAATCAAATGCTCAATAAAAACAGGCTTTGCCAAATCGGGATCGATATCAGGATCTCTATCGCAGCCATGTGGATAAAGTTTTCCAATATCTCTGCGCGTGAGCCAGATTCGACGAGCATGTGGATAATGCTGCATGAGCGCCTTAAAACCTTTCCAGACCCCCTGAATCAAAACTCGTCCATCAATAATAATTATGATATCTTCGCTAGCTGATATCTGACACGAATTATATTCTCCATTGAGTGGGAACATAAAGCACTTCCCATCCTCAAAGAGTGAAGCGATGCCTAAATAAGTATAATAATCATCCGTTAAAACTATACCTATCGTTTTTAACGGAAGTTGTTCCGATAGTGAATTTATCATAATTTCATCAATAGAATAACGCTACGGTGAGTGTTTTATCTTCCTCTTAAGATTACCTGAGCGCTCATAACCATCCCTATTCTGTAGCAGCGCCATATTATTTTTAATTCCTTGCCATAAACGTAACGCTTATACTTTTAATGTCAGAAGCGATAACCTACGCTGACACCAAATGTATTGGTATCCACAGCGAAGAAACGACTGGCTTCCCATGATGCATCGATAGATATACTCTTAACTGGATTAAATATTACGCCAGCGCCGTAGGCAAAGGAGTCTTCTTTTGAGTGTTTATTAAATTTCATCGTCGCTATACCCGCATTGCCGTACAGGCTCACATAGTCATTAAAACGATATGTTGGTCCAAACATCAAAGAACCGTAGTCTACAGAATCGGAACCATTTTTATGCAATTTCCCCTCTTTCCAGGTGTAGTTCTCCATTTCATTGCGCGTCGCGGTGAATGAGCCTAACATCCCCCAGGTCTCATTGAACTCGTAACGATATTTAAAATTAAAGCCTCGCAGATCTTTGCTATCGCTATTTTTCAATGAACTGAGATGAGTTTGTGCATAACCAAACGATACGGTGTGCTGATCGTTAGCCAAAGCTAAAGGTGACGCTAATAATAAACCTAAAAAAACAAGGAACGAAGACCGTCTTTTCATTAAAACCACTCCATTTTTGATATATAATTAAGGCGGTACCGGAACTTATGGCACACAAATAGCATTTAGATTAAGAACACCTAATGCGCTTATTACCAGTCATGCCAGCTGCGGAGGTAATATAACCTGATATATTCGATAATGGATATGAAATCAGTCTTACAGAGTTCTTACTTTTTTATTAATGGCGGATTCATAGTTGCTTCAGACCCGATCCTGGCATCGCATCCGTCAGGCGGACTGCGAGAGGTTATCAGCGAGTATCAGTTACCTCCATGAAGAGTAAAAAATTCATAACTCATTGTTTTTAATGCTCTTTAACTGGTGTTCGAGTTAACCTTTACCCTTGCGGAGGGCAATTTCGCAACTCGCTTTCTGACACATTCAGACAACATTCAGATCTACTGCGCGGTACAAACGTTATAAAGCTGCCGATTAAGAGAATAAAAAAAGGTTTTCTCACCCACTTTAGATATTCGAATCTCATTAGCCGCTTCCGGATGCAGAACCCGTAAATATGATAACAGATCGCCAGCCGTGTCCGTGGCAAAGACTTTTACCTGGGATACTTCGAACGTATAAACACCAGGCGCTGTTCGATGTAAATTTTTCATATACACGTCCCGGTATAATATTTTTACACCGTTATCTTTTGTTTTTATTTCATATTGAAGCGTAATTCTCTTCATCTTAAAATCAAGAACAAGACTGCCATCGGCATGGATATCTTTAGGCTGTATCGTCGTTACTGTTCTTGTCGTACATAAAAATTCATTAGTATTAATAGAACTATGGCTACTGTTTCGTACCCAAACTACCATCAGTACGACTGAAACAGCCAACATACCAAGCGTCGCCACGCTTAATAACGTTCTTTTATGGAAATGCATTTCGGCTCCGCTATATCAAGTTGGTTAAGACACTGGACAAAAATATTTGTATTAGGAACGCGAA
Organism: Salmonella sp. A29-2; assembly: GCF_020150755.1. Classification (NCBI taxonomy): domain Bacteria; kingdom Pseudomonadati; phylum Pseudomonadota; class Gammaproteobacteria; order Enterobacterales; family Enterobacteriaceae; genus Salmonella; species Salmonella sp. A29-2. The sequence continues at coordinate 3,540,011 of NZ_CP083731.1, forward strand.
TGTAATAAATGATTTTTCCGTTTTGTTTATGTATTTCATTACTCATCTCAGAGTACGCTTCAACGATATCCGTCAGATGGGTTTTATCATGCCCGACACTATAAAAAGTGTATCCATCATACGAACCCTGGAGGGTAAAGTAATCAATATTTTCACCCTTAACTTTATACATCATAAAAAACATCAGAAGCGCGGCCAGGCAAAAGTAGAGCCAATCTTTTTTATTCACAGCGCCCGGTATTGGGGGGATAATAGTGTCATCGCGTCGCACTTCAACCGTCGATAATTCTGTTTCAGCAACAGCAGGCAACGGCGTATTTTGCGCCTCATCACTCAACGGTTCAATGGAAACTGAGAGTAAAACACCCACGCGAGGGCGAGTCACAACAGATGCCCCCTTAAGACCAATTTTATCAAATGATCCTCGTAGCTGGTTAATCAGTTTATAATAACTGGCATCAGAGACCACGACACCTTTGCGACCCCAGACATAGTTAATTAAATCATCTTTTTTAAAAAGGCCTTCATGAAAAGCGATAAGCAAACTGCGTTCCGATTCAGATATCGTTATCGACTCTCCGGCGCAGGAAAGCGTCATTCGTTCACAATCAAGAATAACTCTTTTGTCAATCAGATAATTGTTCTGACTCATAAAAATATCCGCCCCAGTGCTATCACGTTTCTTCACGGCATAAACATATTACCAGGATATATCGCGCTATTGAATTTTTTTCCGTAGCGAGCTCCTGTATTATTCAGCCACCAGGCCACTCGCAGATTCGTTTTCCCCCTTGAGCAGACCATTTTGCCTCTGGGCTGACTTGCCAAGCCAGCTCATAAAGTCATTAGCCTCCATCGGCCTGGCATAAAGAAATCCCTGAACGAATCCTACCCCGTGGCTTAAGATGTAACGCAATTGGTGCTGGGTACTGACCCCTTCGGCAACCACATTGAGCCCCAGTCGCTGACTCAGCGTAATGATAGTATCCAGGACAGGAACATCATCGCTGCTGGTATCAATGGTATCGATAAACGTTCTGTCTATTTTAAGAGAGTCTACAGGTAATTGCTGGAGATAGGAGAGTGAGCAATAGCCGGTCCCAAAATCATCAATCGCTATTAACACGCCTTTTTCACGGAGCGTTGAAAGTTTTTCTGCGACCTGTGAAGGTTCTACAATCAGGCTACGCTCGGTGAGCTCCAACATAAGCGTTATCGTTCCCAAACGAGTCCTGAGCGCCTCTATATCTTGTATAAAACCGTCATCCATAAGATGCGCAGGCGATATATTTACGCTGATATAGAAATCATCCGGTACAGTCCAGTTTATCGCGTCATGAGCAATCAGTTCGAACAGATGACGAGAGAGAGGAATAATCATGCCTTCATTTTCTGCGGCGGTAATAAAAATATCCGGGGTTATAAAACGGCCATCCGGTTGCGGCCAGCGCATTAGCGCCTCCACGCCGCCGCAACTACCGTGTTTAACATTAAAAACAGGCTGATAATGTACCGTAAACTCATTATGCGTTATCCCCCTGGCAATCTCCCGGGCCAGAGATAAACGTTTTAAATACCAGCGCCTGTAGAACAACATCATCCCTACAGAAAGACACAATGACAGCGGAACAAAAATAAAAAGGTTTTGTAACCAGTATGCCGATAACGTTGAGAAGGGGGTTCGCACCATCAGCTGGATAGTGTGATCGGTTGAGGTGAAGCGCTGCGTTAAAAACGCCTTACCGCGCAACGTCGCAGCGCTGGTAATCGCCTCCCCTGTGCCGAATGTCAGGCTAAAGGCTGATGCTCTCTCTGCAGCCAATATCTCCATGAGCTCCTGGACATACTGCGAATCCACGATGACGAAAGCCGCTTTATTCGCTGCTACTTTTTTCACATACACCACAACAAGGCGATCGGGTCCTTCGGCCATACTACCGATAGATCGCAACCACCGTTCCGGATAAGAAGCAGGTAAAGAAAGCCCTGCCAGCCGGGAAAAATGATAGCGTTCGGTTCCTGTGACAAAGGAGCAAGTGATATCACCATTTTCCAGAAACCCAATGTCACGGACATAAGGAGTGAAGGCCCGCGTTCTGGACAGTTCTTTCAGCGTGTCAGTGCAGGAACTCTCAGCCAGTCTGGCGGCTTTTCCGGCGACTTGCCAGGAGGCGGCAGATATATCCGCGCTAAACCGCAGCAGCGTATTGGCGCTGACGGCGATATCTCGTTTTAGCTGGAAGATACCCGCGAGTAACCCCACCAATATCATTACGATCAGTGGAACGGCAATAAACAACATCAGAAATAACTTTCTTACTTTCAAATCATTGCCCTCTTACCGGCCTTCCTTTTGCCACGGTACGCTTTTATAAGTTAACTAAAGTAACATTAATATAGAAAAGCAATATTGAGAGATAGGTTATACGTTCTTAATGATAGCAAGATGGCACTCCCTGTGCCGAAAATAGACAAGAAAATATCAATACCCAACAGGGGCAGGATACTATCGTTAAAATAAGCGATAGCAGATATCTAAATTCAATATGTTAGCCTGATACCAGGTTCGCTGCCTGATGAGGCATAACCATCACGGAACGAATTCCCATCAATACAGGGATTATTAGCTACAACTCAACGTTACTACTGGTGGTACACACATTATACAAATGTCGATTAAGCGAAAACATGTAGGTATTTTTCCCAATTTTGACCATCTTTAACTCATTAATCGTACCAGGCTGTAACAGTCTCAACCAGGAAAACAAATCGCCAGCAGTATCAGACTCAAAAGTCTTAACTGAATTGACTTTAAAAGTAAATGTTTTCATACCCGTTCTGCGCAGTTTGCTGATGCAGATATCACGAAAAAAAAGCCGTTTCTCTTTCGTATCGGTAGTAACATCGTAGTGTAGGGTAATCCTGCCGGATTTAAGATCCAGCACAAGTCCACCATCCATGTACAATTTTCGTGGTTCAATATACGCTTCTGATTTTGTCGTGCATATAAGATTATTGGTTCTATAAGAGTCACGATTTACCCACTCAAGCGCTATTACCGATCCGATTGCGACAATGGCGATAAATATTACAAATATAATCAGTAACGTTCTTTTACTGTAATACATTTTGGCACCGCCATTTCAACAGGATTTAAGCATTGCAGAAAAATATTCATATTAGGCTCCCTGATATAATAAAGATGGCGTCCATTTTGCCGGTAAATTTTAATTTTTAGAGAGTTAAAAGCAAAAACTACTTCACTTAATGTGACCTTATCCTCTTTTGTTTTATAGATTGCATAATCGTTATATTCGCCAAGATATGTAAAAAAACTATCAGGGCTGTTACGAACAGGCGCTTTATAGATAGTAAATACACCATAGAGCAATGCCAGAAGAATGGCTCCTGTTAATACCACAAATACGCTGTGACGTTTAATTTTGTAAAATATATTCTCCCGAGTCGGGGTGCCTTTAACGTTTTCATCACTCACCTTTAGGGAGGTGATTTTTTTTATAGGTTCAATGGCAACAGACAGCGACACCCCCACCCGAGGGCGAGTTACGATGTCAGATGACTGTAGACCGATGCTACTAAAATCATTTCTCATTTGATTAATGAGTTTATAGTAACTTGATTCTGAGACGCAGCCTCCACGATTTTCCCAAACAAAATGAATAATATCTTCTTTTTTGTAAAGACCATGCCAAAAAGCAAGAAGCAGATGGGTCTCAGCTTCTGATATTCTGATTATCTCATTACCATGCGATAAGGTCATCTTCGTACTATCAAATACAACACGCTTATCAAGTAAAAATATGCTTTCATTCATGACAATCCTAAAGGTAACTGCATCCATCATTCAGACGACATATTATCATGCTCAAAAAAGAATTCAGCCCCCTAATTAACCTGAGTTTAACTTATAAGTCTCACTTATAGTAAACAATAATTGACACAAGTATTACCTGCACATTACAAATCAAACAGTTATAGGTAAATCTGAACACTTTTCTTTACCTTAACGCAAACTCAGGAAACTTCTGAAAGGCCAAAAGTAAGAAAAAAGTAAGACTAATTATACTGTTTCAGAAGCACATTTCAGAAAATTTACCTTAATCTCACCATCGTATTATCCATCGGGAGGTTTAACTGATGCGGATTTTACATAGCAAAAATGTGCAGGTTTGTATTGCAACATAGTCTATCTATTCAGACGCGGAGAGAATTGTTATCGGATTACACTCAATTAAATGATAACACTATCAGTTGTACTAATGAGATGCATGGACGAAAGCGCTTATCGCTCTATTTCATGATAAGAGAAATAAGTCTGTTTGTTTTATATCGCATTATCAATAGTCAGGAGGGTATAGCTCACATCCAAAAATAGAGTTAATGATCGTTATTTTTACCACTCCTCCATAAGCACGAAACATTCGGGCGAATTGCACTCGTCCTGAAAAAGTAAAGATTAATACAGGAACATTATCATATGTCTATGAAAAAGTATTTAGCAATGATCACAGGCTCGCTTCTTGTCTCCAGCAGCGCGATGGCTGTTTCTGATAACACCATCACCTTTCAAGGGGAAGTCTCTGATGAAACATGCTCTGTCGTGATTAATGGTAATCAGGCTAAACCCGTCGTGTTATTGCCAACAGTAAGTACTAAAGATTTATCAGAACAAGGGAAAACTGCGGGGCCAATAACGTTTGATATTGGGCTGTCCGGGTGTACCGGCTCTAAGGACAAAACAACAAAAATTTCCACTGTCTTTGTCGGTAATCAGGTCACCAGTAACGGTAACCTGGGTAATACTGGCAGCGCGAAAAATGTTGAAGTCCAATTACTCGACACTTCAGGGGAGCCAATCAATCTGACCGGCGGCTTTACTGGCGACGGCGACCTACAGCTGGAACCAAATGCTTCTGAAGCGAGCGCGACTTATACCGCGCGGTATTACTCTACCGGGAAAGCAGAGGCTGGGACAGTCGCTGCCACCCTTCAATACGCCGTTTCGTATAAATAATTGTCGCTACGGTCTGGCGTTGAAACGCCAGACCATTTTCAATCGTCAGGGAGTTGTTGAGATGAAAATGGATACCCGACATTCCGCATTATATTACTTAATAGTTTTTCTATTGCTGGCCCTACCCGCCACAGCATCGTGGGCGAGCGTTACTATTTTGGGTAGCCGAATAATTTACCCATCAACAGCCTCCTCCGTAGATGTGCAGTTAAAAAATAATGATGCAATACCTTATATCGTACAAACCTGGTTTGACGATGGCGATATGAATACCAGCCCGGAAAATAGCAGCGCGATGCCGTTCATTGCCACGCCGCCGGTATTTCGTATTCAACCCAAAGCAGGCCAGGTGGTACGCGTAATTTATAACAACACGAAAAAATTGCCGCAGGATCGTGAGTCAGTATTCTGGTTTAACGTATTACAGGTACCACCAACGAATATTGGCAGCGACAGCGGGCAAAATAAAATGTTGGTGATGCTGCGCTCAAGAATAAAACTTTTCTATCGTCCTGACGGGCTAGGTAAACCTGATAGTCTGGCGAAAAAATTACAGATTAAAACGGTAAATAAGGGTTCCGGAAAAAGCGGTATTGTTATTGTTAATCCGCAGCCCTGGTTTGCCTCTTTAAGTAACCTGAATGTAAAAGTGAACGGCGCTTCGTATAACCTGGATGCTGACATGATTGCCCCTTTCTCCAGTCAAACCTGGTGGCTGCCGGGCAAACGGTCACTCAAATCCTTCTCCGGTACAGTCACCGTTACTTTGGTTAACGACCTGGGCGCAAGGATAAGCGAGAGCTACGATGTCCCCCACCATTAATTTGAACCGCAAAAGCCTTGCGCTATTGATCGCCATAGTTTGCTCAGGCTCCGCGCAGGGTGAAGAGTATTATTTTGATCCTGCGCTACTTCAGGGGGCCACTTACGGACAAAATATTGCCCGTTTTAATGAACAGCAAACGCCTTCCGGAGACTATCTTGCCGACGTTTACGTTAATGGCACGCTGGTAACCTCGAGCACTAATATTCGATTTAATGCTGTAAAAGAGGGTCAACAGACTGAACCCTGCCTGCCCTTATCGGTGATGAAAGCAGCACAGATAAAATCACTCCCCGCGACCGACGCTGCGACCAAGTGTCGCCCGCTCAGGGAGTGGGGGCCTCATGCCGGCTGGCAATTTGATAGCGCCACGCTTCGCCTGTTGCTGACGATTCCAATGACCGAACTTACGCACAAACCGCGCGGTTATATCTCCCCTTCAGAGTGGGATAGCGGCGCGCTGGCGCTGTTTTTACGCCATAACACAAACTGGACCCACACCGAAAATACCGACAGCCATTATCGCTACCAATACTTATGGAGCGGTTTAAACATGGGCGTTAACCTCGGACTTTGGCAGGTCCGTCATCAAAGTAATCTGCGCTATGCCAATAGCAACCAGAGCGGAAGCGCCTGGCGCTATAATAGCGTTCGAACCTGGGTGCAAAGACCTGTCGCGTCTATTAACAGTATTCTGTCGCTGGGCGATAGCTATACGGACTCCAGCTTATTCGGCAGTCTGTCTTTTAACGGTGCTAAACTTGTCACCGACGAGCGGATGCGCCCGCAGGGCAAACGCGGTTATGCGCCGGAAGTTCGGGGCGTAGCGGCCAGTAGCGCGCACGTGGTAGTAAAACAACTGGGGAAAGTGATTTATGAAACCAACGTTCCGCCGGGCCCATTTTATATTGACGATCTGTACAACACCCGTTATCAAGGCGATCTGGAGGTAGAGGTTATCGAGGTCAGCGGTAAAACCTCACGTTTCACCGTGCCTTATTCTTCCGTGCCGGATTCGGTACGTCCCGGTAACTGGCACTATTCGCTGGCCTTCGGCAGGGTTCGTCAGTACTACGATATTGAAAATCGTTTCTTTGAGGGAACGTTCCAGCACGGCGTTAATAACACCATTACCCTCAACCTCGGTTCACGAATTGCGCAGCGTTACCAGGCATGGCTGGCGGGCGGCGTCTGGGCCACCGGTATGGGCGCGTTCGGCCTTAACGCCACCTGGTCGAATGCGCGCGCAGAGCATAACGATCGCCAGCAAGGCTGGCGCGCGGAACTCAGTTACAGCAAAACGTTTACCACCGGCACTAACCTGGTACTGGCGGCTTATCGTTATTCAACCAACGGCTTTCGCGATCTTCAGGACGTGCTCGGCGTACGCCGGGAAGCAAAAACGGGGATTGATTACTACTCCGACACGCTGCATCAGCGCAATCGCCTGTCCGCGACGGTAAGCCAGCCGTTAGGACGGCTTGGTACGCTTAACCTCAGCGCCAGCACCGCAGACTACTACAATAACCAATCGCGTATAACACAGCTACAAATGGGGTATAGCAACCAGTGGCGGAATATAAGCTACGGGGTGAATATCGCACGACAGCGCACCACCTGGGATTACGATCGCTTTTATCACGGCGTTAACGAACCACTGGACGTGAGTAGCCGACAAAAATATACCGAAACCACAATGTCGTTTAATGTCTCTATACCGCTGGATTGGGGCGAAAACAGAACGTCTGTCGCCATGAATTATAACCAGTCCAGTCAAAGCCATTCCTCAACCGTATCCATGACCGGCAGTAGCGGTGAAAACAGCGACCTGTCATGGTCGGTTTATGGCGGCTACGAGCGTTATCGCAATAGTAATAGCGATAGCAGCGCGCCAACGACGTTTGGCGGTAATCTACAACAGAACACCCGGTTTGGCGCACTTCGCGCCAACTATGACCAGGGTGATAACTATCGTCAGGAAGGGCTGGGCGCGTCCGGCACCCTAGTACTTCACTCTGGAGGTCTGACGGCTGGCCCCTATACCAGCGATACCTTTGCGCTTATTCATGCCGATGGCGCGCAGGGCGCGATCGTACAAAATGGCCAGGGCGCTGTGGTTGATCGCTTTGGTTACGCCATTCTGCCTTCGTTATCTCCTTACCGCGTCAATAACGTTACGCTCGATACCCGTAAGATGCGCAGCGATGCCGAACTGACGGGAGGAAGTCAGCAGATTGTGCCCTATGCCGGCGCCATCGCGCGTGTCAATTTCGCCACTATCAGCGGCAAAGCAGTGCTGATCTCCGTGAAGATGCCGGATGGCGGCATACCGCCAATGGGCGCTGATGTTTTCAACGGTGAAGGCACAAACATCGGCATGGTCGGCCAGAGTGGGCAGATTTATGCCCGTATCGCCCATCCGTCGGGTTCTCTACTGGTGCGCTGGGGAAAAGAAGCAAACCAGCGTTGCCGGGTTGCCTACCAACTCGATCTTCACACCAAAGAACCGTTTCTCTATCTGAACAAAATCTGCGAGAAGGAATAGCACAATGCTTTTTAGTTTCCGAACGCTATTGTTTATCACCAGCCTGTTCGTCAGCGCCGGAACATGGTCGTCATGTATCAAAGTCACCGATAAGAGCGCGCTCTCTGACGCGGCGATAAAAGCGGGCTACACGGCGCAAAACTGGATCGGCGCAACTGACACGAATACCGGTAATATCGGTTTGCCAACGGTGATTAGCATCAGTAATAGTGAAACATTTCAACCCTCCGGCACATTATTGGCCAGTGGGATCGGTAACTTCCTGACGGCCGCCACCGGCACGCCCTATTCCAGTAAACAGGTACTTTACCGCTGCGATACCGCCGATGCCGGGAAGCTCTATGAGATGTATTCGACAAATGGCGATAGCGCTTTTGCGGGGGCATTTTTTACTCCCGAAGTAGAAGGCGCCTATTATGATGTGGAGCGTAATGTTGCTGTCCGTATGACAAACCTCAGTACCGGCGAATATTACAGCCGTTTCTGGAAAGAACGCCAACTTACCGCAGATAGTTGGTTTCAGGATGACAAATATATTTATATTCCTGCCAGCGCGTTTAGCAACGTGTTATATGAGATGTTTAAAATTGACTCAAGAAAATATTTTGCCTACCAGAATCCAATGGACCGAGATACCTGGACGCAGCCTCGGGGTTATATCGCCTTTAAAGGCCCAGGCTTGATTACCGAGCGGATCCAAGCGGGACTGGATCATGCCAGCGATTATTATGGCTGGCCCGGCTATTGGCCCGGGGCATGGAGTACATATAATAGCGTCACCTATGTTCGCGGCGCGTTATGTAAAATCACAGATTATCCTGCGATCGTGAAAATTCCCCCTGTCGCCGTCGGCATATTAGCCGCCGGAGGCAATAGCCAGGCGCCTTTCCACGTCAGCCTGGAATGTGAGTCCGGTGCCGTGTCCAGTGCCCTCCCGTCCACCAGCGCCGCTAATGTCGCAATGGGGTTTGTCGTTAATCAACCCACCGCCGTGGCGGCGGCGCGTCGCCTGGGGCTAACCACATCCGCAGGCGGTCTGTCGTGGCTACTGGACACCCATTATGGCGAACCTGGCGTAGCCTCCGGAGTGGGTATCCGCATCTATAACGATGCCGGTACGCCGATTAACCTGTTACCCGATCGGATCAAGACAGGCACTGGCAACGCCCGAGGCTGGTATGGCTATAAAGATTTAACTACACGGGTATCATCCGGTTCAGTAGAAACCTACAGCGGTGATTTTACTGCCTCGCTTGAGGCGATCGGCGGACAAACAGTAACGGCAGGAAGCGTGAATGCGCAATTACAGGCAGTGGTTAGTTTTCAGTAAAGTCATATTAACGCTACTTGGGTTGACGGGATGGTATGGCCCGGCACAAGCCGCCGTTAATATTGACAGAACCCGAATTATTTTTGCTTCAGATGATATCGCTCAATCGTTGACATTATCCAACGATAATACAACGCCGATGCTGTTACAGGTATGGACCGACGCAGGAAACATTGACGCCTCTCCGGATAACAGCAAAACGCCGCTGGTGGCGCTGCCGCCGGTATTTAAAATGCAGCCAGGGGAACTGAGAACGCTTCGCCTGCTCCTGAGTTCCCGCCAGCAGCTTGCAACGGACCGGGAGAGTCTCTTCTGGCTAAACATTTATCAGATACCGCCAGTCACCCAGGACATTAAAAACCACCCGCGAAAACTGGTATTACCGCTTCGTTTGCGGCTAAAAATTTTAATTCGCCCGACCGGATTAAAAGCGCCAACGGAAGCGGAGGAGAAAAAATTACGCTTTATTGCTAAAGAGAATACTATACGGATAGTTAACCCCACCTCGTGGTATATGAGTTTAACGTTAACGATGGATAACAAGAAAAGTATCGGCGATATCATGGTTGCGCCGAAAACAGCACTTGATGTGCCGCTAACACGCTCGCCAACGCCGGGAGCATCGATAAATTATGCAGTAATCAACGACTCCGGGAACTGGCGACAATATACCGCCATACTGGAAAAATATATTAGTGAGAGTAATTTTATTGCTGAGTTTTGATGGGAAATATTCAGGGATACGATCGTATCCCTGAGACAGGCCAGAATTCAGCATGTACCATTGTCAAAAATAGCATTAAGCTGATATTTTACTTTTTGCACGGCATCTTTGTTCTGTTGAGTTCCCTTCTCCTCAACAGACATATCCCATACGTTTTCATTATCTGATTCAATTAATGTGTAGGACGTATTATTATTACGCATCATATAACCGCGAAAATTATTTTCGATGCCCGTTGTCACAGGCTTAGCAACCCCTGAAATAACAGACTCCGTCTCTTTATTGAAAAGCTGATATTGAATATTTGCGCAGTTTAAATCACAGGGGGAACATTTAAGATTTAAAACAAGCAGTATCGTGTTATTTTCAAAAACAAGGGCATAATGATTGCTGGCAGATGAACATAACGGGAATAGCGCGAGAAGGAGAATTATTATCAATTTCATATTTTTATATAGACTCCGTCAAAGAAAACTTTCATTTCACACCCCTGAGAATAGCGAAAGGCATACCATGCAGAACGAATGCTTTGCGGACTGACGTCCTCATAGACATCTATACCATGCTAAACAAGTACGCGAGAAAGAAAATGAGAAGATTGTTATGACAGAAAAGGTTGTAACGATAACAGGAACAATACCTGTTTCATATTCATTTAATTAATAATATTAATTTTCTATTTCATCTTTGGTGATACCCCCAATGGATTTTCCGCCTATAATGCTGCACAGGTAGCTACTTCTCTTTTGCTGTGAGAAAACATTACATTGGTATAACTAATGAGAATGAGCAGAGGCATTAAGTCACGTAATATTGCGTTTCCTCTGTTAAGGCTTTTGTGTGAAAAGAGCATTACTTTTAGTCAGTTAGGTAGCATTACATAAGCATAACTAAATTTGAGAAAACCTCGAAAAATCAGCATATTGAATTGATAGATGGTATTGTTTTTTAAAGAATTTTAATTACCAACCTGCGATAATACGCTTAAGATGAACACATATCTATTGAGCTAAAGTAGTCGCTCAATCAATCTGATTGTTATGGAGTGAGTGTGTGATACTTACAATGCCATCCAGCCGATACCAATAGAATTCTCAACCTCCGATAATCGTCACCCAAAAATCAGGAGATAAAATATGACGTTAAAACCAGGTGAGAAATCCGGTAATAATGGAGGTATCTATGTGGAGGTTGGGCCTCGTGGTGGGATAAAAGATAACTTTGCCACGATAGCGGAAACAAAACCGCGCCACCAACGCAACGCCCTAAAAGCTACTGGGTGCTGGCAAAAAGAACACCTAACAGTAAACGTAAGTCAGAGCATCTGGCGCCACGACAGTTGGCGCCGACTGATCACAGTACGCCCGGTGCTTTACCGCCTGGCAAGCATTGTGCAAGATGCTCCGTGAGGAAATCGATGCAGATTTTGATACGATCAGAACTTGATGAACGCCGGGTATATACAGCCCAGATATTCGCTTCCTGATACCACTGAGGCAACACGCGAACCAGCTCACCTCGTTCAATATACTGCGCAACATCCCATTCCGACCGCAATGTAATGCCATGGCCTTTCAAGGCCCAAATAAGCACCACACTGCCGCTGTTGGAAGAATGAAAACCGTTTAGTCGGCAATGTGTCTGCTGCTTACCGTCCGTTAATATCCAATTGCCAAATGCCGAGTTTTTTTCCTGAATCATTAGGCAATCGTGCTGCACAAGCGCACTAACAGACTCTGGCTTGCCGTGGCGTTCGAGGTATTCAGGGGAAGCACACAGGATCCGTCGATTAGTGGCTAACTGCCGTGCGATATACAATTCGTTGATATCATCCCCAACGCGAATTTCAATATCGATCCCCTCTTCCACCAGATCCACTTCACGATCCGTTAGCGTGAGTTTTACCGTAATATCAGGATAGGCGATCATAAATGACGACAGCGCCTCTGCGACATATTTATGCCCAAAACCAAATGAGCAGTTGATGGTGATATTACCAGCCAACACACCACGTTGATTATCCAAACGACTGACAAAACCATCCATTTCACTGACGACCTGCATAGCCCCACCCAGCGCATTTTCGCCTTCCGGTGTGAGACGCATCACTCTGTTATTTCGAAAAAAAAGCCGGGCGTTGAGACATTTTTCAAGGATAGCGATACGTTTGCTGATATAGGAGGGAGATAACCCCAGCTCCAGCGCTGCCCGGGCAAATCCACCGTTGCGAGCAACGGTGACAAAAACGAAAAGATCTTCAACAGAAGGCCAGCCCTCAAGGGGCTGGCGATGTTTTTTTCCTACAGGTGTCGTTTTCATAGCATCAGTGCGAAGTTGCAAAGGATGACCGAGTTATAACACTGAATGTAAAAAGGACTGAAGTTTCTGGATAAAGTACTCAGGACACTCTTCCTGCGGAGAGTGTCCGCAAGGCAATGCTTCCCCTTGAACGTTTAGCGCCTTTTCTTTCCAGGTACCAACCACATCATATAGTTGCCCTACCGTTCCCAGCCCTCCCCACAGCAACTGTAACGGACACCGGATACGCGCCGACGTATCTGCGGCATCATCGTCCAAATCAATCGTCGCAGCAGCCCGGTAGTCCTCACAGATCGCGTGGATCATCTCAGGGTTCTGGTAACAGCGCAGGTATTCATTGAATGCTTCCTGCGAGGTCGCGCCCTCTATTTTTAGCTGGCCAGAAATATGCTTACGCAGAAAAAATGCCGGATCGTGCGCAATCATCGTTTCGGGTAACGGGAAAGGTTGAATCAGGAAAAACCACCAAAAGTAACGCGTAGCAAAGGATTTATCGGTCAAGGCGTACATCGTCGCGGTTGGAGCAATGTCGATAAAAGTACAACAGGTCACACGATCCGGATAATCCAGCGCGAGCCTGTGTCCTACGCGTCCGCCACGATCATGCCCTACAAAGGCAAAACGGGAAAAGCCGAGCGCGTCCATTAACATGACGATATCCTGCGCCATGGTGCGCTTTGAATAGGTACGGTGCGCCGGATCGCTCGTTGGTTTATCGCTGTCGCCATAGCCACGCAAATCCGGCAAAATGACTGTATGATTTTGCGCCAATGTCGGTGCGACTTTCCGCCATGTTGTATGATTCTGCGGATGCCCATGTAGCAGTACCAAAGGTGAACCGCTGCCTCCGATAGCCACTCTTACCGTCAGACCATTTTCCAGACGAACATCCTTGAGCGCAAACCCCGGAATAAACGGAGAGGCGCCGCATTCAATCAGTGTACTCATCACTTTCTCCCGTCATGCCAGCTAACAGATGATGTTAAATAACGGCTATCCCGGACGACATTGCGCAGGGTTCCAATATGTTCAATCTCAACTTCAATAACATCACCATCGTGTAAAAACAGCGGTGGAACGCGTTTTTTGCCCACTCCACCAGGCGACCCTGTGAGGATCGTGTCGCCAGGGGAAAGCGGAGTAAAGGTGCTTATATAAGCAATGAGTGAAGCGATAGGATGGATCATATTTGCCGTAGATTCGTTCTGCACCTCCCGCCCGTTTAGTCGTGTCAGTAAACGTAGCATCTGGGGATCGGGAATGTCGTCTGTGGTCACCAGACACGGACCGAATGATCCTGTCGAAGGCCAGTTTTTTCCAGCCGTAAACCAGCTATGCTGCCAGTCCCTCACTGAACCATCCATATAGCAGCTGTATCCGGCGACATAATCTAAAGCATCCTCAGCGCTGACCCGGGAGCATCGCCGCCCAATCACTACGGCTAATTCACCTTCGTAGTCAAACTCATTGGTATTTTCAGGCTTCAGCAGCAGGCCATTATGCCCGGTCTGAGAATCCGCAAAGCGGACAAAAAGGGTTGGGGCCGGGTTGGTTTCATTAAACTCAATACGCTTATCGGCGTAATTCATTCCGACACAGATGATCTTCTGCGGATCGTCAATCACCGGCAGAAAAGTGACTTCCTGGTAGTAATAATCCGCCGGCTCATCACACCATAACGCCGCATCCGTCAGCGCATTAGCGCACAGTAGAGATTTCAAAGTGGGATATTTGTCGCCAAGCCGCTGCGAGAGATCAATTATTCCGGTTTCCTGCATAATGCCGTAGCGTTTGCCACCGTTCACAAGATATTGAACCAGTTTCATTGCTGTCTTCTTCCTTAACCGCGCGGGGATGCAGGGCGTTTTAACCACGGCCGCCGTGAATAATGCGCAACCTCAAAATTTTCAATCTCCGGCAAGTATTGCAATGTCCAGGCTATCGCATCTTCGCCTGCGGCCAGCATCGCCCGTTTGAGTTCACTGATCACAAAGGAGATCGTTTCCTCTGCCGTCGTAATTTCGCAGCGATCGAGTGAAACAGTGATAGAATTGGTATCAGCACTCGCGGCAAGCTGCGCCAGGCGCGCCAAAGCAGGTTCATCTAATGAGACCGTGAGGATCCCGTTGCGTTGGCAGTTATCATCGAAAATACCTGCAAATGTGCTACCTATCAGCCCCCGTACTCCCAGTTGTTTTAATCCCCATACGGCGTGTTCACGACTCGATCCACAGCCAAAATTGGGGCCAACCAGCAGGAATGTCGCGCTCTGCCAGCCCGGCATGTTCAGAATAAAATCAGGATTTGGTTGGCCGCCAGCCATAAAGCGACGATCGAAAAACACCCCTTTATCCAGCCCCTGGCGATCGATCCCTTTCAGGAACTGTTTTGGCATAATCACATCAGTGTCGATATTCGGTTCCAGCATCGGCGCAATTCGCCCGCTGATTTGCTTAAACGTATCCATCTTATTCCCCTGCCTGAAGTAATGGCCGAACATCGACCAGATGCCCCTCTACCGCCGCCGCCGCAACCATCGCCGGGCTCATCAAATGCGTTCTTGCTCCAGCGCCCTGTCGTCCAGGGAAATTACGGTTCGTACCTGATGCACAGCGATCGCCGGGCGACAACACATCTTCATTCATCGCAAGGCACATTGAGCAACCCGACTGCCGCCATTCAAAACCGGCAGCAATAAAGATTTTCGCCAGTCCTTCTTCTTCCGCCTGGCGTCTTACCATTGTTGAACCAGGCACAATGATCCCGCGAACATGGCTGGCGATTTTGCGCCCTTCAAGCACCTTCGCAACGGCACGCAAATCCTCAATGCGACCATTTGTGCATGAACCAATAAAAGCGTGAGAGATACGAATATCTTTCAGCAACATGCCAGCCGTTAATCCCATGTAATGAAGGGCCTTCTCAAGCGCCAGGCGTTTAAGCGGATTGGTTTCCTGTTCCGGGAAAGGGACACGTCCGGTGATGGAACCTGTTTGATCCGGACTGATTCCCCAGGTGACTTTAGGCTCAAGATCATGGCAGTTGATCGCCACCGTCTTATCAAATACCGCATCAGCATCGCTGCTCAACTGTGACCATTCCAGCAATGCCTGCTGCCAGAGTTCACCTACAGGCATTTGCGGTTTACCGTAGATATAGTCAAAAACCTTTTTATCCGGCGCAATAATGGCACCACGCGCCCCCGCTTCTACCGCCATGTTGCAGAGCGTCATTCGTCCTTCAACGCTCAACGCGCTGATGGCCTCACCCACAAATTCAATGGCATATCCCGTCGCGCCATCAGCGCCAATACGTTCAAGCAATTCAAGAACAATATCTTTTGCGGAACAGGCGAAAGGTAGCTCTCCCTGAACACTTACGCGCATGGTTTTGAGCTTGCGGTAAACCAGCGTCTGCGTGGCCAGCAGATGTTCAATTTCCGACGTCCCGATACCAAAGCCCAGCGCGCCAAATGCACCGTAGGTTGTCGTGTGACTATCCCCGGCGGCGATCACCATGCCAGGCATCACTAGCCCTTGTTCATGAGCAACCACGTGTTCAATCCCCTGACGCGGATCCAGCACATCAAATAATGTGATGCCAAAGTCAGCGGCATTTTCCCGAAAGTAATCAACCTGTAGCTGTCCTCCCGGATCGGTCATTAAGATATCCCGTTGCGACCGCGTGGGATTAACATGGTCAATATTCAATAAAAACGTGTCGGGGTGCCGAACGGTGCGACCGCGTTCTCTTAACCCGCTAAATGCCTGCGGGCTGGTATATTCATTCAGTATTGAACGATCAATATAAAGTAAAACATGTCCTTCGTTATCAAGTTCACGAATGGTATGTGACTCAACTAATTTTTCATACAGCGTTTTAGCAGACATATATATTCCTGGAGCAACGAATATCCGGGTAGCCAAATATTCACAATTTAAGCTTTTAGCTATAGTGACACATTAATGAAAAAATGATGATTCCATTATGGAAAGTATAAAAACACACTTCGTGTCTATAATCAGAAACTCTCCTGAACTGACTGTGTTTTGATTTGCGGTTGTTTCTCATATTTTGCGAAAATAAACCGGCAGATAAATAATCCTATCCCCAGCATCATCAGACATGATGCCGCAATAGCATTCCATCCCTGCCAGGAGAAAAGATACCCGTTTAAATACCCCATTACTGCACCGCCAGAGTAGTAGCAAAGCAGATAAAACGATGTCGCCTGTCCTTTTGCGTTTGGACTCCGTGAACTGACCCAGGCTAATACGGTGGAATGAGCAGAGAAAAATGCGACTGACAGTAAAACGATACCTGAAATGAAAACCCACAGAGAAGGGGCGATTAGCGTGAGAAATGCACCGACCATCATACAGATGATCAGCATACTGAGCGCATTCATCGACCCAATATTCAACGCGACACGGGCAGCATATGGCGCAAGAAAAAAAGTTAATGAGAAGCTAACTGGAATCAAACCTATCCAGGTGTAGCTCAGCTCATAAGGCGGTCGATGCAGGTAAAACGCCAGAAAATTAAAGATGGACGTAAAAGAGCCGAAAAGAATAAATCCAATGACAAAACATAATGATACTCGGATATTCTTAAAATGTTCCAACCCGCCTTTCAACACTGCACCAAGCTGTAGTGAAGGTGTAGGAACAAACTGTCGGGATGTCGGGAGAAACAACTTCACCGCGAGTGCCATAGCAATCAGAACACCACCGAAGATAAAGAAAATCGTATCTATAGATACATGCTCCATCATCAAAGTTGCAAACACACGACCAGACATACTCCCTAGCGAATTGCCAAAAATAAAATATCCAGTAACAATCCCTGCCAAAGCAGGAGAGACTTCTTCACTGATATAGACTGTAACGGCCGCCGTAATACCACTTACTGCAATGCCGAGCAAAGCGCGGTATACCACCAGCATCGGCCATGATGATGCAGTTGCGCACAATAGAGTTAAAATACCTCCTGCCAGCAACGAATAAAAAATGATTGGCTTTCGCCCAAAACGGTCAGATAACGTGCCGCTAAATAACATGGCTAATGCCAGAAACCCCACCTCAGCAGACAAAATCATCCCTACCTGATTCAATGGGATATTATAAACCTCACTTAACTTTGGTAATAAAGCCTGGATTGAATATAAAGAAGCTAACTCTGCCAAACCCGCCAGAGGTAATATCATTAAAATAGGCAAGTACTTACCTATTGTCTCTTCAATATTATTTTTCATACACAATGTTCCGTAAAAGATCCTGATTGCCATCTGCCTGTTTGCCAACAAACATCCGTGTATACAATATTTATCTTTTACGTTTACAGAATTGACAGCGTTCACATTTTATTTTTCTTAATAGAGACAAAATGGAATCAAGTGTTTTATGAAATGTAGATCATCTAAGAATGACGCGGTAATGGCAACGTAGTAAGTTATGAACTATATATTTATTCAATAAATATATAGACATTAATTTGACGAAAAGAAATGAATCGGCAGTCCAAAACTGTCACTGGCAACCCCTTCTGGACGCCGCCATCCTTAGATGGAAACGTCCGTTAGCGTTTTATTCGATAGTCAGCTCACACGAGTTCTTTGAGCTGCTCCTGCATATAGGTCGAAAAATACTCTGGGTTTTTGATAAGGATGCGGTTACCGGAGGCGACTTTTTCTGCCCATCCGGCCACTTTTTTCGTGAACTCAGGATTCCATCCCTCCTGCTCACCCCTTGCCATCACAACTTCCGGACTCGCTGGCACACCTAAGTCATGCAAATACTTTAAAATTCCCTTAGCGGTACTTTCATCCATTGAATGGGGTACTGACGCCGAAGTGTTCATACCACCAATAAAATCCAAGGCTTTTTCAATTGCTGTTGGCATGCTCTTATCCTTAAAATTAACCACGTGAGAGACACCTTGATACTATGTACCCAACTCCGCCGGGATATCAAAGAGAACATCGCCTTTCTTTGACTTACCCCGCAGCTAAACGCTTGCGCGGCTGTTTTCTGCGCTATTTTTTGGCTTCTCCGGCTAAAACCAGCCCGGTCGCTACCGCATTGCGCGGGCCTTCAGTACCACGGATATTACCCTGCCCGGCGACAACGCCGTACTGCGCCATCGTTATTGATAATGGCGGCATCGGTGGATCCTGCGCCTAAATCGAGGATCGCCAGCGGCACGGCGCATCCATGCGTCGTTAACGCGCCAGCCACAGCCATGTTGGCTTCCACACCACCGACTTCAACTGGGGTATTTAACCGGGCGCTTAGCTCGCTGGCGATAGCCTGCATCTGTAAGCGATCGGATTTCACCATCGCCGCAATGCCAACGGCGTTTTCCATTGAACATTCCCCGGCAATGCCACCCTGTACCGCGCGGGGAATAAACGTATCCACCGCAAGAAGATCCTGGATATGCACGGCGTTCATGTCATGACTGGTCAGCGAGGCCATTGATCTTACCCAGCAATAGTGGACACGCGACTAAGTGAGTAAACTCACAAGTAAGAGGTGACTCACATGACAAAACCTGCATCAACCACTAAAAAGCCACGTAAGCAGCACACGCCTGACGGATGAGCTTCGTGCTCAGGGTTACCAGTTCAACGTGAAAACCGTGGCGGCCAGCCTGCGTCGGCAGGGGCTGCGGGCGAAAGCCTCACGCCGGTTCCGTCCGGTCAGTTACCGCAAACATGGTCTGCCAGTCTCAGAGAATCTGCTGAAGCAGGACTTTTACGCCAGCGGCCCGAATCAGAAGTGGGTGGGTGACATCACGTATCTTCGCACTGGTGAAGGCTGGCTTTATCTGGCCGTGGTTATCGATCTGTGGTCGCGGTCAGTCATTGGCTGGTCGATGTCTTCGCGGATGACAGCACAGCTTGCCTGCGATGCGTTACAGATGGCGCTGTGGCGGCGTAAATGTCCGGAAAATGTCATCGTGCATACAGACAGAGGCGGTCAGTACTGTTCAACGGATTACCAGAGCTTACTGAAGCGCCATAATCTGCGGGGAAGTATGAGCGCCAGAGGTTGTTGTTACGACAATGCCTGTGCGGAAAGCTTCTTCCATACGCTGAGGGGGGAATGTATCCACGGAGAGGACTTTGTCAGCCGGGAAATAATGCGGACAGCAGTGTTTAATTATAGTGAGTGTGATTACAATCGGTGGCGTCGTCACAGTGCCTGTGGCGGTCTCAGTCCGGAACAATTTGAAAACCAGAACCTCGCTTAGGGTTGTGCCCATATTACGCGGGTAGGATCACAGCTCTTTCCTTCTGCCACAAGTTTTCGGGCATCATCACGACGAGAACTGGCATCTGCAAGTGTGATCGTCGGATACACACCCAGCGAGATCATTTTTGGCTTACCGGCAAAACGATAACGGAACCGCCAGCTCTTGCTTCCATTAGGTTCAATTAGCAATGACAACCCTTGCCCATCTCCGAGTGTATAGGCTTTAGTTTCAGGCTTAGCGCGGCGAATCTGCATATCGTTTAAAGGCATGTGTACAGGAATCCAAGACCGAACAGGAACATATACACAATCCTATACACATTCAGTGTCGGATTCTACTGGATGGTTACGGACGGTGATGGACAAAAAAGCAATAAAATCTTTATAAATCAGTGTATTTATGGATGAATACGGACGTTTGAGGAACTTGAGATGGTGCCGATAATAGGAGTCGAACCTACGACCTTCGCATTACGAATGCGCTGCTCTACCAACTGAGCTATATCGGCCCTGAGAAGGGTGTGTTCACGCGGGTGAATCACGGGGTAGAAGGTTAAAACTAACCGGGCGGTGCGTCAATAGCCTTGCTACTCAACCGGCTATTTTTGCACCGCTCGTCATTAATTACGCACGAATCGTACCATCGCCAAAGCCGATCCACTTATAGGTGGTAAGCGCTTCAAGCCCCATCGGACCGCGGGCATGTAATTTCTGCGTGCTGACCGCCACTTCTGCGCCAAGCCCAAACTGCCCGCCGTCGGTAAAACGGGTAGAGGCGTTGACATAAACCGCAGCGGAATCCACTTCGTTCACGAAACGCGCAGCATTATGCATATCACACGTCAAAATCGCATCGGAGTGCTGAGTACCATGTTCGCGAATGTGGGCGATAGCGCCATCCATATTTTCGACCACCACAACGTTCAGATCCAGAGACAGAAACTCGTTATCCAGCTCTTCCGGTTTCAGCGGCACCAGTTTGGCAGGGCCATGCAGTACCTGCATGACGGTTTCATCCCCATGCAACGTCACGCCGCTCTCCGCCATCTGCTTGCTCAGCACAGGCAAAAAGCGTTCTGCGATGTCCTGATGCACCAGCAAGGTTTCCACCGTGTTACAGGTGCTCGGGCGCTGGGTTTTGGCGTTGACAATAATCTTCAGCGCCGGGGCGATGTCTGCGCTGCTATCAACAAAAATATGGCACACGCCAATCCCGCCGGTAATCACCGGAATGGTGGATTGCTCGCGGCACAGTTTATGCAAGCCTGCGCCGCCGCGCGGGATCAGCATATCGATGTACTTATCCATACGCAGCATTTCATTGACCAGCGAACGGTCCGGATTATCAATCGCCTGAACCGCCGCCTCCGGTAAACCGCAAGCTTTCAGCGCCTTCTGAATGACACGAACGGTTGCGGCATTCGTGCGATGCGTCTCTTTCCCACCGCGTAGAATCACCGCATTACCGGTTTTCAGACACAAAGAAGCCACATCAACGGTAACATTCGGACGCGCCTCATAGATAACGCCAACCACGCCCAACGGCACGCGGCGGCGCTCCAGACGTAGCCCGCTGTCCAGCAGACCGCCGTCGATCACCTGCCCGACCGGGTCGGCGAGATTACAGACCTGGCGCACATCGTCAGCAATCGCTTTCAGACGCGCAGGGGTCAGCGCCAGGCGGTCCAGCATCGCTTCGCTCAGGCCATTGGCTCGCGCCTGCTCAACATCTTGTACGTTCGCGCTGAGGATACTTTCCATTTGCGCTTCCAGTTCATCGGCTATTTTTTCCAGCACGCGATTTTTTTCGCCGCTGGAGAGCAGCGCCAGCTTATACGACGCCGCTTTAGCAGCAATGCCCATTTGTTCCAGCATATGCCTGTTCCTTATCGAGTAATCATGTCATCACGATGAACAGCGACCGGGCCATATTCATAGCCCAGAATCGCATCGATTTGTTGAGAGTGGTGACCGGCTATCCGCCGCAGAGCATCACTGTTATAACGGCTGACGCCATGAGCGATATCACGCCCTTGCAGGTTACAAATTCTGATGACCTCCCCCCGCGAGAAATTACCCGTCACGCTTTTGATGCCTTTTGGCAGAAGTGAACTGCCACGTTCCAGCATTGCCGCGGTCGCGCCTTCATCAACCGTAATTTCACCTGCCGGCGGCGCGCCGAAGATCCAACGTTTGCGGTTCTCCAGCGGCGAGGCTTGCGCATGAAAACGGGTGCCGACGGAAATCCCCTCCATCACATCGCCGATCACGCCCGGTTTACTGCCTGAGGCAATAATCGTATCAATACCCGCGCGACAGGCTACGTCTGCCGCCTGAAGCTTAGTGCTCATACCACCGGTTCCCAGCCCGGAAACGCTGTCTCCCGCGATAGAGCGCAGCGCATCGTCAACGCCATACACATCTTTGATAAGCTCCGCCTGCGGATTGCTACGCGGATCGGCGGTAAATAATCCTTGCTGATCGGTCAGCAGCAGCAGTTTATCCGCGCCTGCCAGGATCGCCGCCAGCGCGGAGAGGTTATCGTTATCGCCCACTTTAATTTCCGCTGTCGCAACGGCATCATTTTCATTGATAACCGGCACAATATGGTTATCCAGTAATGCACGCAGCGTATCGCGGGCGTTCAGAAAGCGCTCTCTGTCTTCCATATCCGCACGCGTCAACAGCATCTGCCCGATATGGATACCGTAAATTGAAAACAACTGCTCCCACAGTTGAATCAGACGGCTTTGCCCTACCGCAGCCAGAAGCTGTTTAGAGGCGATCGTTGCCGGCAGTTCCGGGTAGCCGAGATGTTCACGTCCGGCGGCAATCGCGCCAGAGGTAACAATAACAATACGATGTCCCGCGGCGTGTAGCTGCGCGCACTGGCGGACAAGTTCTACGATATGGGCACGGTTCAGGCGGCGCGATCCGCCTGTTAGCACGCTGGTGCCGAGTTTTACGACCAGCGTCTGGCTGTCACTCATGATTCTCTGCCGTTCAAAATAAGAAATAAAGACCAAATGAACGTTTTAGCAGGACTGGCTCCGGTTGCCAACAACCTGTACGCGTAGCGTGAAATTTTGTTGCGCAGGATCAGCAAGCGTAGCGGCGGAATTTGACCATTTTATTACCGCAACAATTAAACATATTTTTTTAAAAAAATTCTCACTTTGTCATAAATCTTTCATTACCGAACGTTAAAAACCTTCCTGTTTTTTACCGGGTCTCCCGACAAATCATAGCGCGTAATTAAAACAGGAATGGAAATGAATAAGAGCACTCTGGCAATAGTGGTGAGTATCATCGCATCAGCATCTGTTCACGCCGCCGAGGTTTACAATAAAAACGGTAATAAGCTTGATGTGTATGGAAAAGTTAAAGCCATGCACTATATGAGCGATTATGACAGCAAAGATGGCGATCAAAGCTACGTTCGTTTTGGTTTTAAAGGCGAAACGCAAATTAACGATCAATTGACCGGCTACGGGCGCTGGGAAGCTGAGTTTGCCGGTAATAAAGCCGAAAGTGATTCGTCCCAGCAAAAAACCCGCCTGGCCTTTGCTGGCCTGAAATTAAAAGATATCGGTTCTTTTGACTATGGACGTAACCTGGGCGCGCTGTACGATGTTGAAGCCTGGACGGATATGTTTCCCGAATTCGGCGGCGACTCTTCCGCTCAGACCGATAATTTTATGACTAAACGCGCCAGCGGGCTGGCGACTTACCGCAATACCGATTTCTTCGGCATCGTTGATGGACTGGATCTTACCTTACAGTATCAGGGGAAAAACGAAGATCGCGATGTGAAAAAGCAAAACGGCGACGGCTTCGGCACATCCGTGAGCTATGATTTCGGCGGCAGCGATTTTGCCGTCAGCGGCGCTTATACTCTCTCCGATCGCACCAGGGAGCAAAATCTGCAGCGCCGCGGTACGGGCGATAAAGCCGAAGCATGGGCTACGGGTGTAAAGTATGACGCGAATGATATTTATATTGCGACCTTCTATTCAGAAACCCGCAACATGACGCCAGTTTCCGGCGGATTTGCCAATAAAACCCAAAACTTCGAGGCAGTTATCCAGTATCAGTTTGATTTTGGTCTGCGTCCGTCATTAGGCTATGTGCTGTCAAAAGGCAAAGATATTGAGGGCGTCGGCAGTGAGGATTTGGTGAATTACATTGACGTTGGTGCAACCTATTATTTCAACAAAAATATGTCCGCGTTTGTAGATTACAAAATCAATCAGCTTGATAGCGATAACACGTTAGGCATTAATGACGATGATATTGTGGCAATAGGGTTGACCTACCAGTTCTGATAAGTCGCATTGTGCCTGATGGCGCTACGCCATCAGGCATGACAGCAGGGTTATGCCGACAGTTTTACCGGCTCGTCGTTGAAATCGTCAGACGGCTCCAGCGCCAGCTCCATAGAAATCAGCAGGTCGCGTAGCTTTTCATGAAACTCGCGTAGCGTGTATTCCAGTCGCTCCACCACTTCGGTTTCGTTAATCGGCACTGCGGTCCAGTTGCCCTCTTTATCAAACAAACCAAACTGATAACGATAAGTGAAGCGTTTCTCTTGTGCTTCCAGCTCCATCCACCAGCCCCAAAATTCACGCTTCTCTGGCGCGGGCTTCACGTTGACGCAAACTGCCAGGCAATCGAAAAAAAAACGATTGTCTTCACACTGCCCTTCCCGGATATAGGGGCCAAGCGCGGTAAATTTCTTGATCAATCTACTTTTCGGGTGTCCACTCGGTAACGTCATTGCGATCTCCTTTAATGAAGCAACTGTTTTACCAAATCAATAGAATTTATCAATCTATTAACACAATCTATGATTAATCCAGTCGGTAATTTCTTGCAGCGCGTGGTCAAAATTGCGGTACACCGGGTTAAAAGGGATCTCTATCAGCTTACCGTCTGAAGATGATGTTGTAATTAAGCGAGACTCTTCTTCCGGGCTGAAGGGATCGTTTTTCCAGAAGCCGGAAAGCATTGGCGTAGGACAACGTCTGCCCAGTAGCCCCTGTACTTTCAACGAATAGCGATTGAGCTCCACACGTAGCGCCTCATCCGAAGCATCATGCATACCCAGACGGCTGGCCAGAACATCCAGATACATCTCCGGCACCGTGCTCTGTCGTTGCGGATCGCTAAGTAGCGCATGGACCACCGGCCCCAGGCAAGCCACCGCTTTCAAACGCGGCGCTTCCAGATAGGCCAGACGCACCGCAACGTTGGCGCCAAAACGGAAACCAAACGCCGCAACACGGGTATGATCCACCCAGGGGACATTAGGAAGCGCTTTTAACACATGCTGGTGGAGCAAGCTGGAATCCTGGGTTAATTTCCACTTTGATGAAAATCCAACCGAAGGCATATCAAGCGTTAACATCGCGATACCGCGCGGCGCGAAATAGCGTTCATACAGGGTGTAATAGTCGGTTTGCATGGCGTCCAGGCCGCCGCACATGAGCACCGTCGGAAACGGACCATCCCCTTTCGGCATATGTAAAAACGCGGTGACAGGCGAACCGCCAGGAACGGCAAATTCCATTTCACGTAACGAGCCGGGCAACCGCTGCGCGGCCTCTTCATAGGCGCGATTCGCCAGCGCCTGCGCCTGCTCCGCCAGCTCATCGCCCTTCAAATGCGGGTAGGCGGCAATGTTATAGAGCGTTGAGGCATGAAGCCAGTAGCGTCCGCTGCGCATGGCGTCCTGTTCCTGACAGGCTTTCTGCTGCCAGTCCATCGCCTGCTTTGCCCACTCATAAATCCAGTTGCCGCCGCGGTAACCGATGACCGTATCGTATAAATCATCATCCGTTCGCTCTGCGTCGCTCATCACAATGCGCGCCTGCACATCAAGGATTTCTCGTGGGTCAACGCCGCGCCAAATCCACATCAGGCGGTTTATCATGCGATACCAGTGCGGAACGTTCTTACCGTCCAGCGCGGATTGCATGGGCGGCTGCGACCCACGATTGAACCGACGGACAAGGGTAGACGTTTCAGTATGTTTAAAGCGGGGTTTGAACAGGGTTTCGCTGAGGTTAGCCTGTGTCATTCGTGCAGCCTCCTTGGATACTCATAGAGGCTTATTGTAACCAATAAAACAGCGCCCGGCATTGCCGGGCGCTCTGAAAAACTGCTGATTAACGACCTGAAATCGGCGGTACAAATACCACACCCATATCCCAGGGCTGCTCAATCCAGGTGTTCTGAGGAATATCAATAACATAATCATCAACCAGCGGACGGCCCGCCGGTTTAGCGAAAATCGTGACGAAATGCGCTTTAGGGTACATTTCGCGAATCGCGACGGCGGTGCCGCCGGTATCGACCAGATCGTCGATGACGATAAAGCCTTCGCCGTCGCCTTCTGCACGTTTCAGCACTTTCAGTTCGCGCTGGTTATCGTGATCGTAGCTGGAGATGCATACGGTATCGACATGACGAATGCCCAATTCACGCGCCAGTAGTGCGCCCGGTACAAGGCCGCCACGACTTACGGCAATAATGCCTTTCCATTGTTCTGAAGGCATGAGGCGGCTCGCCAGTTTGCGTGCGTGAATCTGCAACATGTCCCAGGTGACGACGTATTTTTCGCTCATGTGAAGTGTCCCAGCCTGTTTATCTACGGCTTAAAAAGTGTTCGAGGGGGAAATAGTTGCGCGAGATTATAGAGACCTGACGCGCTAAAAACCAGTGTTTAGCGGAATCCACGCCTCTTTTTGTATGCTTTATACTACCCGCAGGCGGAGAAAGTGGTATTCTCAGTCGCATCTCGTAAGAGTTATCAATTCCGCTAACCCTGTGGCCTGTAAGAACGTTTTTCAGACCACCGCCAAGGAGACTTATCGTGTCTGAACTGTCTCAGTTATCACCACAACCTTTGTGGGATATTTTTGCCAAAATCTGTTCTATTCCTCACCCGTCCTATCACGAAGAGCAACTCGCGGAACATATTGTGAGTTGGGCCAAGGAGAAAGGCCTTTACGTGGATCGCGACCAGGTCGGTAATATTCTGATCCGTAAGCCCGCCACTGCAGGTATGGAAAATCGCAAGCCGGTCGTTTTACAGGCGCATCTGGATATGGTGCCGCAAAAAAATAGCGACACCGTTCACGACTTCACTACAGATCCTATCCAGCCTTACATTGATGGCGAATGGGTTAAAGCGCGCGGTACTACGCTCGGCGCCGACAATGGTATTGGAATGGCTTCTGCGTTAGCGGTACTGGCTGACGATAATGTCGTCCACGGCCCGCTGGAAGTGCTGCTGACCATGACCGAAGAAGCGGGCATGGATGGCGCGTTCGGCCTCCAGTCCGGCTGGTTGCAGGCCGACATCCTGATCAACACCGACTCTGAAGAAGAAGGTGAGATCTATATGGGCTGCGCAGGCGGCATCGATTTTACCTCTAATCTGCCGTTGACCCGTGAAGCTGTACCCGCAGGATTTGCATGCTTTAAGCTAACCCTGAAAGGCCTGAAAGGCGGCCACTCCGGTGGTGAAATTCACCTAGGCCTTGGCAATGCCAACAAATTGCTGGCGCGTTTTCTGGCCGGGCACGCAGAAGAACTGGATCTGCGTCTGATCGATTTCAACGGCGGCACGCTGCGTAACGCGATTCCGCGCGAAGCGTTCGCTACCCTCGCCGTTGCCGCAGACAACGTAGGCGCTCTGAAAACATTAGTGAACGCTTACCAGGATATTCTGAAAAACGAACTGGCGGAAAAAGAGAAAAACCTGACGCTGCAACTCAATGAGGTTGCCAGTGATAAAGCTGCATTGACCGCGCCGTCACGCGATACCTTTGTGCGCCTGCTGAACGCAACGCCGAACGGCGTGATCCGCAATTCAGACGTGGCGAAAGGCGTAGTGGAAACATCGCTGAACGTTGGCGTGGTCACAATGTCTGATGCGAATGTCGAAATTCACTGCCTGATTCGCTCTCTTATCGACAGCGGTAAAGATTATGTGGTGAGTATGCTGGATTCGCTGGGCAAGCTGGCTGGCGCGAAAACCGAAGCAAAAGGCAGCTATCCGGGCTGGCAGCCCGATGCGAACTCGCCGGTCATGCACCTGGTGCGGGAAACCTATCAGCGTCTGTTCAACAAGACACCGAACATCCAGATTATCCACGCCGGCCTGGAATGCGGTCTGTTTAAGAAACCCTATCCGGATATGGACATGGTTTCTATTGGGCCTACCATTACCGGACCTCACTCTCCGGATGAGCAGGTACATATCGAAAGCGTCGGCCACTACTGGACTCTGCTGACCGAATTGCTGAAAGCGATTCCTGCGAAGTAAGAAAGCGCTAAAATGCCCGTCCCATTTCTGGACGGGCTATCAATATGGAATATCGGGTATCCATTGCCAGATAAGCTCTCCTGGATGCGCTGAATAGCGCTGCGGCTACACGCGAATAGCCAGACAGCCCTATAACAGCGCTGGTAGCACCGAATTATTGTGGCGTAAACGCCATTCCTTTAAATATCCGTAGCGGATTGCCGCGCTCAATCTGATGATGGAACAGACGCCTTTCAGACTTCAACGCCGCACACTCATTTTGCCGTTGCTGTTCCAGCCGCCAGGCAATCAGCAGCCGGGCCAGACGCTTATTCGCATGTTGACTGCGCTCCGACTGAACCTTCACGCTAATCCCGCTCGCCAGGTGCGTGGCCCGCACTGCCGAGTCGGTTTTATTAACGTGCTGCCCACCCGGGCCGGAAGAGCGCAAAGTCTCGAAACGAATCTCATCAGACTGCATCTGTTCGTCGGCGGAAAAGCGCCCAATGCCGACGTACCAGTTTTTTCGCCCATGGTGCGGGCGATACGGGCTGGTACAAATCCACAGTAACGTGCCACACCAACGTTCACTGAAAGCCATAGCTTTTTCGCCGTCCAGCGAGACCAGCGCGGAACGCAGCGTGTCTGGTAATCGTCCCGGCTCCGTTTCAAGCCGTGTCAGCAATACCTTTTCTCTGGCGGCTT
Source organism: Salmonella sp. A29-2 (assembly GCF_020150755.1). Taxonomy (NCBI): domain Bacteria; kingdom Pseudomonadati; phylum Pseudomonadota; class Gammaproteobacteria; order Enterobacterales; family Enterobacteriaceae; genus Salmonella; species Salmonella sp. A29-2. Next base: position 3,569,059 of record NZ_CP083731.1, read on the forward strand.
CTTTCGTCAGACAATCCAGCGCTTTTTTTACCGCCAGACAACACTCGTCCGGTCCCTGCGCAGAAGAAAGTTGCAGTAAGATCATGCGCTTTTCTCCCCTGAGGTTTTCAGCGTCAGCACCGGACGCAGGCAGGCAACCGGCGTAATCAGTCCGGCGTCTGCCAGACAATCCACCACGCTATCGATGGATTTATACGCCTGCGGCGCTTCCTCATAAATGAGCTGGCGATCGCGGCAAATCACCCGGCTACCCATCCCGGTACGGCAGAGCTGTCGCGGGGTAAATTTTGCCGATAACCGGTCTTTACACTCAGTACGCATCCATTTGCGTCCCGCGCCATGCGCCAGGGAGAAGAGGCTCTCCTCGCTGACGACGGGTTTCACCAGCCAGCTATAATCGCCGCGCGAGCCGGGGATAATCACCAGTCCCTGCCCATCTGGCGTAGCGCCTTTACGATGCAGCCACCCCGCCTCACCCGCGACAGTACAGGGTTCAACGAAGTTATGCGCCACATCCAGCCGCGGTTCGCCCTCAGCCTTGAGCTGTTGCAGTATCCGGCGGGCAATCAGCGCGCGATTACTGCGGGCAAATGCCAGCGCATCGTCATGTTCTGCAAGGTAGCGGCGCGCATCGTCGCTATCTTCCGGCAAACCGTTATGCGAAAACGCCTCCACATGACGACGCAGGATAGCTTGCCCCAGACCGCGTGAACCACTGTGTACCAGCAGTAATAACTGCGCTTTTTGCAACCCTGACAAAGCGAACAAATCAGCATCGACGATGCGATCGACCTGCTGCAGCTCGGCAAAATGATTGCCGCCGCCAATGGAACCCAGCGCAGAGCGCCACGAATGATGCTGCATTGCGGCGGGGACATTCTCCTCCAGCCACTGCGCGTCCGCCACGTCAGGCAGCGACGCCAGCCGCTTCTCCAGTTTATCGGCGTTATATTTACGCCCTAAAATATCCGTTTGCCATAACGCCATGCCGCAGCCGATATCGTTGCCGACCAGCGCCGGATAAAAGCGTCCACGCGAGAAAAAGGCTGCGCCAATAGGGTAGCCGCGCCCCGGATGCAGATCTGGCATCCCGATAACGCGTTTCATACCGGTTAACTTAGCCGTCGTATATAATTGTTGGATCGCGGAATCTTCGATCCACAGGTTATCTGATGCGATAGAAAATACCACATCTGATAAAGGACGAATATAATTGCCCATATACCATTCCATATATGAATTAAAAAATCAGGAAATGGCAGACTAATCCAGGGCAATAAAAGAAAATTAATCCTGGAAAGGTCTGCAAAGTGCGTTCAGAGAATAAAGTGTCATGATGAACCTCCTTTGCAGTTATTGAGAATGAGAAAACGTGGGTATAGTAATACTGAAATTTAGATGGCGCAATCGTAATAGTGATAAAAATTAATGGCCTGACTTATAACCCTAACACCAACTGTCGTTCCAACTGAGGGTCGAGCAGCGTTACGTGTAACCCCACCAGCCGTACGCCGCGCTCGCCGCGACGCTCGTCCCAGGTTTTAAGGGCGGTGGTAATTAAGTCTTCTTTATTTAATTGCGGCCAGACATGTTCCTGAGTGGTTTGCTGAAAATCATTAAATTTTAATTTAACGCCCTGTCGGGCAATCAGTAAATCGGGCTTCACTATAGCCAGACGACGCTCCAGTTCCGGATATAAATGTTCAATAATGGCCTCGCAGTCCGACCACTCATGAATATCCTCCGCCAGAGTACGCTCAACGCCTACCGATTTACGCAGCCTTTCGCTGTTAACATCACGCTCGTCAATACCCTGACTACGCTCCCATAATACCCGGCCAAATTTACCGAAGCGTTTGAGAAGCATCGCCAGATCGCACTGTTGAATATCCCCGCAGGTTCTTAACCCCATATTTTCCAGTTTGGCGGCGGAAACTTTCCCCACGCCTGGAATTTTGGCTAACGGCAACGTTTTAAGAAAGCCGGGTACATCGGCTGGCGTAATAACATATTGTCCGTTCGGTTTATTGAGATCGGAGGCGATCTTCGCCAGAAATTTCACTGGCGCAACGCCGGCGGAGGCGGTGAGTTGCAGTTCATTGAAAATAGTCTGACGAATCTCCCTGGCGATCAGCGTCGCCGATCCATAACAGTGCGGGCTGTCAGTCACATCCAGCCAGGCTTCATCCAGCGAGAGCGGTTCAATCAGTGAAGTGTAGCGGGAAAAGATGTCACGTACATGCCGCGAAGCCTCTTTATAGGCGACAAAGCGGCCAGGCAATAGGGTGAGGTGGGGGCACAGCTTTAGCGCCATGGCGGTCGGCATCGCGCTACGTACGCCAAACTGGCGCGCAGGATAGTTGGCGGTACTGATAACGCCTCTTCGCTCACGACTCCCGCCAATGGCAATGGGAATATCGCGTAACGCCGGATTATCACGCATCTCTACCGCGGCAAAAAAACAGTCCATATCAACATGTATGATTTTGCGCATCGCTCGCCCCCACAATACTGTTTAAGTGTACAGTATGTTTTATTGCGCGCAAAGAGACATTCGCGTTAAAAATGCGACATATTCGAAGGTATGACGACGAAAGCGGCGGGAAAATTGTAAACGTACACACGGGGACTTGCGAAAAACTGCCGTGGTGCTAATGTGAGCGCTCCAAATCCAGATTACTCCGATTTGGGGACTCTTTTGCCGTTCTGGCGTGTGTAACCGTTTTATCAAGGAACAAGCAGTATGCGTAAAATCGCATTTTTTCTTGCGATGCTTCTGATGCCGTGCGTCTCGTTTGCCGGTTTGCTGAGCAGCAGCAGCCCCGTCACGCCGGTCAGTAAAGAGTATAAGCAGCAGTTAATGGGCTCACCGGTCTATATTCAGATTTTTAAAGAAGAGCGCACCCTTGATCTCTACGTCAAAATGGGTGAGCAATACCAGTTGCTTGATAGCTACAAAATTTGCAACTATTCCGGCGGGTTAGGCCCGAAACGCCGTCAGGGCGATTTTAAAAGTCCGGAAGGGTTTTACAGCGTTCAGCGTAATCAACTCAAGCCAGACAGCCGTTTTTATAAGGCCATCAACATTGGTTTTCCAAATGCCTACGATCGCGCGCATGGCTATGATGGTAAATATCTGATGATTCACGGCGCCTGTGTTTCCGTCGGCTGCTATGCCATGACCGACAGCGGCATTGATGAGATTTTCCAGTTTGTCACCGCCGCGCTGGTCTTTGGTCAGCCGAGCGTGCAGGTGAGTATTTATCCGTTCCGGATGACCGACGCCAATATGCAGCGTCATAAATATTCATATTACAAAGATTTCTGGGCGCAGCTAAAACCCGGCTACGATTATTTTGAACAGACGCATAAGCCGCCAACTGTTTCTATCGTTGATGGACGTTACGTCGTGAGCAAACCGTTGAGTCACGAAGTCGTTCAGCCACAGCTGGCCTCAAATTATACGCTCTCCGAGGCAAAATAACGCCCATTCGCCTGGCATAATCTTTTGCCAGGTTTCATTCCCCGTTAGCGGCTGGGTAGCAATCACGGTAACCACGTCATTTGGCGTGGTCTGTGAGCTGAAATCAATTTCCATATCCTGATCCACCAGCGTGGCTACGCCAAACGGCGCCCGGCGAGTGATCCAGTGCAAATGGGTTGAGCAAAACGCCATCACATATCGCCCATCTGACAGCAGCATGTTAAAAACGCCTTTTTCACGTAATACCGTCGCCAGTGTCGCAATATATTTAAATACCGCTGTCATGTTGCCCGGCGTGCGGGGATAACGCTGCGTTAATTTATGCAATAGCCAGCAAAACGCTTTTTCGCTGTCGGTTTCCCCCACCGGACGAAAATTACCGGTTTCCAGCGACTTATAACCGTTGAGCTGACCGTTATGAGCATAAGTCCAGTTGCGTCCCCATAATTCCCGGGTAAAAGGGTGTGTATTTTCCAGCGCCACTTCACCGCGATTAGCCTGACGGATATGGGCGATAACCGAGCAGGACTTGATCGGGTAATTCTGTACCAGTTTCGCAATCGGCGAATGGTAGCTCGGTTGCGGATCTTTAAACGTGCGACAGCCCTTTCCTTCGTAAAAGGTAATTCCCCAGCCGTCTTTATGCGGCCCGGTTCCGCCGCCACGCTGCACCAGTCCGGTGAAGCTAAAGCAGATATCCGTCGGCACATTGGCGCTCATCCCAAGCAGTTCGCACATACATCACCTCCACTAACGCCTTAAGCGGGAAGGCGTAATTTTTACAGCCAATCAAAAGTCAAAATATCAAAGAAAACAATATGCTACACCCTAAATAATTCGAGTTGCAGGAAGGCGGTAAGGGAGGAAATCCCCAGGAGCATAGATAACTATGTGACTGGGGTTTCTGAGCGCAACCAACGCACCTGCAGCTTGAAGTATGACGGGTATAGTTATTTAACCATCTCTTTTTCGATCAACTGAATCAAAATATGAATCACTTTGATATGAATTTCCTGAATACGATCGGCATAACCGAAGTGCGGTACGCGAATTTCAATATCCGCCGTTCCCGCCATTTTGCCGCCGTCTTTACCGGTCAACGTGATCACTTTCATGCCTTTTTCACGGGCCGCGGCAATCGCTTTAATCACGTTACCAGAGTTACCCGACGTCGAGATCCCTAACAGGACATCGCCTTCGCGCCCTACCGCCTCAACGTAACGAGAGAAAATATAGTCATAGCCAAAATCATTACTGACGCAGGATATATGGCTAACATCAGAAATCGCAATTGCCGGGTAGCCCGGACGATTTTCACGATAACGACCTGTCAGCTCTTCAGCAAAGTGCATCGCATCGCAATGGGAGCCGCCGTTACCGCAGGAAAGTACCTTACCACCCGCTTTAAAACTGTCAGCCAACAGGACCGCCGCGCGCTGAATGGCGTGAATATTGGCGTCATCTTTTAAAAAATTAGCCAGCGTTTCCGCCGCTTCGTTCAGTTCGTTACGAATAAGATCCTGGTACATGAGGATATCCTTCAGCATGAATGTAAATGACAGTATGCAGTGTACCGGATAGCAGTACAGGCGAGAAGCATAAGCCGAATTAACGCCTCACGCTTTTGATTTTTCGTGCCCCCAAAAACGGCAACAATGTGAGCTTTGTTGTAATTATTTTGTAAACACATTGCTAAAAAATTTTACATCCACTACAACCTAATCATCACAAGTGGTCAGACCTCCTACAAGCAAGGGAGCTTTTCGTTATGATGATTTTGAGTATTATCGCTACGGTTGTTCTGCTCGGCGCATTGTTCTATCACCGCGTGAGTTTATTTCTCAGCAGCCTGATTCTGCTCGCCTGGACCGCCGCACTTGGCGTCGCTGGCCTGTGGTCCATCTGGCTGTTGGTTCCTCTGGCCATTATCCTCGTGCCGTTTAACCTCACACCGATGCGAAAATCAATGATTTCCGCACCGGTGTTCCGCGGCTTCCGTAAGGTCATGCCGCCGATGTCGCGCACTGAGAAAGAAGCGATTGATGCCGGTACAACCTGGTGGGAAGGCGATCTGTTCCAGGGCAAGCCTGACTGGAAAAAACTGCACAACTATCCACAACCGCAACTCACTGCCGAAGAGCAAGCGTTTCTCGACGGCCCGGTAGAAGAAGCGTGCCGGATGGCGAACGATTTCCAGATTACCCATGAACTGGCGGATCTGCCGCCGGAACTGTGGGCTTACCTGAAAGAGCATCGTTTTTTTGCGATGATCATTAAAAAAGAGTATGGCGGGCTGGAGTTCTCCGCTTATGCGCAGTCCCGTGTACTGCAAAAACTGTCCGGCGTCTCCGGGATTCTGGCTATCACCGTCGGCGTTCCAAACTCACTCGGCCCTGGCGAGTTGTTGCAGCACTATGGTACGGAAGAGCAGAAGAATCACTATCTGCCGCGACTGGCGCGCGGCCAGGAGATTCCCTGCTTTGCGCTGACCAGCCCGGAAGCAGGTTCTGATGCAGGCGCCATTCCGGATACCGGCGTGGTTTGTATGGGCGAATGGCAGGGCCAGCAGGTGCTGGGTATGCGCCTGACCTGGAACAAGCGTTACATTACGCTGGCGCCGATAGCTACCGTGTTGGGCCTGGCGTTTAAGCTTTCCGATCCGGATAGATTGTTAGGCGGAGAAGAAGAGCTGGGTATTACCTGCGCCCTGATCCCCACCTCAACGCCGGGTGTGGAAATTGGTCGTCGTCACTTCCCGCTTAACGTTCCGTTCCAGAATGGCCCAACCCGCGGTAACGATATTTTCGTGCCTATTGATTATATTATCGGCGGCCCCAAAATGGCCGGACAGGGCTGGCGTATGCTGGTGGAATGTTTGTCGGTAGGACGCGGTATTACCCTGCCGTCCAACTCCACTGGCGGGGTGAAATCCGTCGCGCTGGCAACCGGCGCCTATGCTCACATTCGTCGTCAGTTCAAAATTTCTATCGGCAAGATGGAAGGTATTGAAGAACCGCTGGCGCGTATTGCAGGTAACGCTTATGTGATGGATGCCGCCGCATCGTTAATCACCTACGGCATTATGCTGGGTGAAAAACCGGCGGTACTGTCGGCTATCGTGAAGTACCACTGCACCCACCGCGGCCAGCAGTCCATTATCGACGCGATGGATATCACTGGGGGTAAAGGCATTATGCTGGGCGAGAGCAACTTCCTGGCGCGTGCTTACCAGGGCGCGCCTATCGCGATTACCGTGGAAGGCGCGAATATCCTGACCCGTAGCATGATGATCTTTGGTCAGGGCGCCATTCGCTGCCATCCTTATGTACTGGAAGAGATGGCCGCAGCGCAGAATAATGATGTGAATGCCTTTGATAAGCTGTTGTTTAAACATATCGGCCATGTCGGCAGCAATACCGTCCGCAGTTTCTGGCTTGGCCTGACCCGCGGATTAACGAGCCATACGCCAACCGGCGACGCCACGAAGCGTTATTACCAGCATCTGAACCGACTGAGCGCAAACCTGGCGCTGCTGTCTGACGTGTCAATGGCGGTACTGGGCGGCAGCCTGAAACGCCGCGAGCGTATCTCCGCGCGTCTGGGCGATGTGTTGAGTCAGCTTTATCTGGCCTCAGCCGTACTGAAGCGTTACGACGACGAAGGTCGCCACGAAGCCGACCTGCCGCTGGTGCACTGGGGCGTACAGGATGCGCTGTATCGTGCTGAACAAGCGATGGACGATCTGCTGCAGAACTTCCCGAACCGCGTCGTGGCCGGATTGCTCACCGCGATGATCTTCCCGACTGGCCGTCATTATCTGGCGCCGTCTGATAAGCTGGATCACGCCGTGGCGAAGATCCTGCAAGTGCCGAACGCCACACGTTCACGCATTGGGCGCGGCCAGTATCTGACACCCGCCGAACATAATCCGGTCGGTTTACTGGAAGAAGCGCTGCGTGATGTCATCGCTGCCGACCCTATCCACCAGCGCATCTGCAAAGAACTGGGTAAAAATCTGCCGTTTACTCGTCTGGATGAACTGGCGCGCAATGCGCTGGCGAAAGGGCTTATAGATAAAGATGAAGCCGCCATTCTGGCGAAAGCGGAAGAGAGCCGCCTGCGCAGTATCAACGTTGATGATTTTGAACCTGAAGCGCTGGCGACCAAACCGGTAAAGCTGCCGGAGAAAGTGCGTAAAGTCGAAGCCGCATAATCAGTCTCGCGTCTTTCCTGCCCCGCTTTCGCGGGGCTTTTTCTTGCCGCTTTTTTATTATTGCTCATGCTACAGTGTAAAGACGCTGTTCAATGAGGAGCTCCGATCGTGTCTGGTTTGAAAATTACTCTGTTGCAACAACCTTTAGTCTGGATGGACGGCCCGGCAAACCTGCGTCATTTTGACAGACAGCTAGAGCTCGTATCTGGCCGGGATGTGATTGTTCTGCCTGAAATGTTTACCACCGGCTTCGCGATGGAGGCCGCTAATAACTCACTTTCGCAAGATAGCGTGATTACGTGGATGCAGGCCAAAGCCCGACAAACTGACGCTCTGATTGCCGGCAGCGCGGCGCTACAAACTGAGCGCGGCGCCGTAAATCGCTTCTTACTGGTTGAACCGGAAGGCAAGGTTCATCTCTATGATAAGCGCCATCTCTTTCGTATGGCGGATGAACATCAACATTATGCCGCAGGCGATAAACGCATCATCGTGCAGTGGCGCGGTTGGCGCATTCTGCCGCTGATCTGTTACGATCTGCGCTTTCCGATATGGTCACGCAACCGCAATGATTACGATCTGGCGCTGTATGTAGCGAACTGGCCCGCGCCGCGCTCGCTACACTGGCAAACATTACTGACGGCGCGCGCTATTGAAAATCAGGCTTATGTCGCAGGCTGCAACCGGGTTGGCACCGATGGTAACGGGCTACATTATCGCGGCGATAGCCGGATCATTAATCCCCAGGGCGACATTATCGCCACCGCCGAACCACACCAGGCGACACGTATCGATGCCGATCTTTCTCTCGTCGCCTTGCAGGACTATCGCGAAAAATTTCCAGCCTGGCGCGATGCCGATCCATTCACCTTGTAAGCAACCTGCCGCTCACCGCGGCGGGATTGTTTCACTCCGTAACTCTCCGTAAAACAAATTCGCGTGGCGTAATGTGGCAGGCAACGTATTCTGACTAAGAGCCTATCCCATTAGGGCTATTTTACTTGCCATTTTGGACCTGGGCAGTGCTCAAAATCCTCACGTACTACGTGTACGCTCCGGTTTTTGCGCGCTGTCCGTGTCCAAACTGGCTGCGCCAATAACGCCTACTGGGATAGGCTCTAAGATAATTGCTCGCCATTCGTGGGTAATAAGAACGGTTAATCACTCCCTTATCAGGATATCTTCATGAAAAACTTTGTACGCACAACTTTACTGGCAGCGACTCTGGCGGGCGTTTCTTTTGGCGCTTTCGCCACCGCTGTCCCCAATCCTCCCCTGCCCGCCCAGGATCCTATTGTCCAGCATCTGAAGCTGACAAACGATCAGATTACCCGGATCAAAAAACTTCACCAACAACTGGAAACCGACGTCAGTCAGATTTCTATGAAGGGAATTAAAGACGGTGCGCTGATAGAGGTGATTAAATCCGGTAAATGGGATGACGCCGCCGTAAAACAGCAGCTTGCAGCCTTCAGTAACATAGAACAACAGGCTCGCTATTATCGGGTTAAATATTATTTTGATTTAAGCAAAGTCTTAACACCAGAACAGCGTCAACAGGTACAACAAGATCTCGCCCAGGCACTTGAGTAAATATTTTTGCCCGTTATTCCTGGATAACGGGCTTTATCCAGGTCGGGTACAAATTCATCTTCATCTTTTTGTTACAGCATCGCTCTATCTAACACTACCCGTTACATAACGTAGAAGTGAAACCGTACGTGGGGCAATTTGGCGAGGAGATGGATTTCCATACCGACGATTATCGTATTGTTATTTAAAATTTTCATCTCATTTTTTACCCGCTTACAGAAAACCCAGCGTTACAATAGACCGTTTTTTGGGCTTCGTTTATGTAATCGTTATATCACACCCTATACCGTGAAACTTGTCTTTTAGCCCAATATTAAGGCAGGTTCTGAAATGAAAAACTTTTTCGCAGTCTGCATCATTCCCCTTGTGGTAGCCTGGTCCGCTACTGCATCAGCAAAAGAAGGGATCTATATCACCGGGAAAGCGGGGACATCCGTAGTCAATGTCTATGGAATCAACTCAACCTTCAGCCAGGATGAGATAGTTAATGGTCATGCAACGTTACCTGACCGTACCAAAGGCGTTTTTGGCGGCGGGGTTGCTATCGGTTATGACTTTTATGATCCATTCCAGCTTCCAGTACGTTTAGAACTGGATACCACTTTCAGAGGTGAGACGGATGCTAAAGGCGGGCAGGATATTATTGCATTTGGTGATCCAGTACACATAAATGTAAAAAATCAGGTCCGAATGACCACTTACATGGTTAATGGCTATTATGATTTTCACAATAGTACGGCATTTACTCCCTATATCAGCGCAGGCGTTGGCCTCGCTCATGTGAAGCTAAGTAATAACACCATTCCTGTTGGTTTTGGTATTAATGAAACTCTGTCTGCTTCAAAAAATAACTTTGCCTGGGGCGCAGGTATCGGTGCAAAATATGCTGTAACAGATAATATTATGATTGACGCCAGTTATAAATACATTAATGCTGGCAAAGTAAGCATTTCAAAAAATCACTATGCTGGTGATGAACATACCGCTTATGATGCAGACACAAAGGCTGCCTCCAATGACTTCATGCTCGGCATTACTTACGCCTTTTAAACACTATCGGTAAAATAGCTGGTCCTGTGGGTTCCCGAAGGCGCAATGGAGGATATCAGTAATGAATACTCCTGCGCCTTCAGAAAATCGTTGAACAGGTGCAACCTGGCGCCATTTTTCAGTACACTGCAACGTTTCTGGTATGGGCTTAACTTCCGGCTGCCCAAAAACAGCCCCGTCCTGTTGTATGATCTCTAAATGTGAATGGCACGATTATGCGAGATACTTACAAGTGTCTGGTATGAAGATATACTGCGAACGCCGATGTAAACGGCGCGCGTAACATTTTAGAGCGGGACACGCCGTGCTTGCCTGTGGAAGGAGCGTGCAGTCAGGCAGCCCGTTGGAGCAGGAACCCACGCCCTTCAGGACGTGGAGGATGTCAATGCACAAGAATTGGGGAATCTTTAGCAGAATTTATTATCTCTACAGTAGCATCTCTCTTGTTCCCGTCATAAATAACCCAATGCCTCCAGAGCTGAAACCGCCTTCAGCATGAGCACTGGCTGCAAATAACACCAAATAAAATAATAATATAACAACTACCGAGACAAAAAACACCTCTCTAAAGTATTTAGAATTCATACAGTCAGCTCATTTAAATTTAACGTCACATGCAACCATGCATGCGTAAAACAAGAACCACACTCATATTAATAATGATTAGTAATGTGAGCGTGCGTATAAAGAGATACAGATGTATATTCCTTAATGTAACGGAACATCATCAATGCAAATAGCAACCATCGATATATTAAACTAAAATAATACATCTAGTGCATATATAAACCATTCGTATGGTGGCTGTAATAAAATTGTTGATAAACGGTCACCCCCTAAAATTCCAGCCTCCCCACCGCACGAACAATGATGTTCTTTATATTTAATCGTAATAAAAAACAAAACAATAATTAAACAAAAAATAAATAAGATATTTTTGATTCAAATTTTCACTCCTTCTGTTATATACACCAAGTTTCATTTTTTTTATGATCCCGAAAGAAAAAACCGTCATATGACGATGGCCATTGCATTCCATACATGTAATCAACTTCGTTCTGGTACACGGCTCTCTGTTCTACATCATTTATATCCCCGACAAGAATCTTTTGGAACTTATGATAATGATAAACACTACTAATAAAATTAGGATCACGAGGCACTACGCAAGCCTGAAAAAAGAACCCAAGGTTTTTAATTTCACTGGAATAAGAATGTTTACCACAAAAATCAAACCAAACTTCCATACCATAATCTCTGCGACTCCTGATGTACTCGCTCAGAAATTTGTGGTTGTTATTAAAGTCAACAGAAACAGCAAATAACCCGACGCTATTTAATTTACTGATCCTTTCCATATGTATGAGCACAAATTCCCAGGGGATCCTGAGTATATATTTATTTAACCCATATTTATGGTTGAATAAATTAAATGACTTTTGTAACTCTTCAAAAAACATCAATGACTCAATTATGTGGTTTTCGCCTTCTTTCCAGAAGGGTTCAACGAAATAAATATCAGTAACATCATCTGTTTTAATGCGGTTTTTTGTTACATGCACGGGGTGATATTTAACCATGTGATATTCCGCTGTGTTATTCTGTGCCGCTTAATTTCACCACTGCTGATTAAAATCCTTGTTCAACAGCCGCAATCTGCCGTTGTTGTTCCGTAAGAAGGATAATAATGTATTAAATCAGTAAGTACACATCACACTTTCACACTGGCAGTTCGTTTGTTTCTTTTATTTGCTCAAGAACAAAGCTCGATGCAGATCCACTAATTGAAGAATTAGTTAATATTATTTTCTCATAAAAACTATAGTAATCGTTCATATCTGTAAATACTGTATGCATTAAATAATTAAATGATCCAGAAATTCGATAAAAGGCAATAACCTCAGGCATTGACTTTATTTTCTCAGAAATACTAGCGTATTGCTCCTCAGATATGTTAATCATAATAAAGACATTAAGTGAAAGACCTAGTTTTTCTTTATCCAATAAAGCGAACTGACCAATGATAACCCCCCTGTCTTTAAGTTTTTTTAAACGTTTGAAACATGGTGTGGGCGTAAGTCCCACTTTATATGCAAGTTGCCATAAAGTTTGCGCACAATCTTTTTGGATTTCTTTCAATAATTCTTTATCTTTATCATCTAAATACTCAGTCATAGGAAAGCAGAACCTCACGCATTGATTTTCATAAGTGAATAGATTTTCTTTATTAAATAAAGCAAATATATAAAGAGAACTCTGATTTAAAAAACCATATAAGAAAGATATCAATAAAATAAATAATTACTGTCAGGGGGTTTGTGTTCCCATCAGCATTGTCACTGTCAGCGTTCCCTGATACTCACCAGAACGCTTCTCCCTGATGTTAAAGGGTTGTGTTGTCAGGGTAAGGGGCACTGGCACACAACGTACCGCCTGCCGTTGCCCGGGAAGTAGCACCGGACGCGTTGCTGCTTTATCCACGTTATCCAGACTGAACTCCACGCCACGGGTGACAGGAATACTTCGTCCCCCATAATTCATACTGACCGCATAATCAATCGTATCAGCAGAATCGCTCTTTATAACCTGAAATCCCGTACCTGACTTATTGCTTCCTTCTATCTTCATCTGTAATGAACGGGCTTTCACACCTCCGTCATACAGACACATATCCAGATTAGCCCTGCCCGACATTTGTGAGGCATTCAGCCGGTGAAGATTCAGGTCAACACGAGGGGTTGCAGTACCAAACTGCGGAAAGTAAATAGCCGCATTTTCTGCAAAGTGGTCTGTTACATTCAGCGTGATATCTGTAGTTGATGTGCCTAAAGGATCGTCTCCGCCCCATTGTAAATAATCCAGGACTAACGTTGCTTTCCATGTTCCGCTTGTAGGTATCTTCGCAAGCTCTTCTGAAGGTATCCTAAGTTTCAGCGACCTACCCCATTGACATGCAGCAGCGTTCATGTTCACGACACCAGTATAACAGGCATTACGAACACTGCCGAGCAGTATGAGCGTGATTTCAGCATGGCTGATTTGTTCTCTGAAACGCAGACGAATTTTTGAATAAGCTCCAAAAGCATACCACCATACCAAATGTGTTTCTTCACACGCCCCCTCATTTTCATTCCTGTTTGAACGACATACCCATCCCCCCAACACATTTGCTACACTCCATTCTTGGGACCAGACAGGAGTGATGACCGGTACATTGTTCTTGTCGTAATTCAGGTCGACGGTAATCGCATCGGCGACTTGTGGCAGTGTAGCGCCAGCCATCAGCAGGATGGCAATTATCCTTGCTGGATAAACATATTTTCGGATGAAATTAATAATTGCTGACCAATAGGCTGTCATACTCGTCCACTTCATTTTATTACTCATAGTTAACGCTTTTATCTCTACGTCATGCTTCCTGAACGGAATGGCGCAGCAAACCTGCCACGTTCAGCAAACGGATGACCCGCGGCGATATTTGCAACGCCTGTGGCAGGGCATCCACGTCACTTAATTCACACCGCACATCACCCACTACCTGCATAACATCCCGACGTTTATGTACTGACATCGGACAACGCAGGATCCTGTTTTTTGACAGCAGCCACAGGCTGGATTCTTTATGCTCGCTCTGCAGGCTAAATCGCCCGGAAGGTCCCAACGACAAAAATGGATGGTTCAGTGGCTGTGCGTCCAGCAGCGGTCTGCCATCCTTGTCCAGTACGCGGCCAACGTACAGTCGGCTCATACTGGCGCTGATGTTGTGAACCAGCAGATGCCCGGGTGTCAGGAAGTAACGCCTGCTTCCCCCTCCCGCTTTTACGCCTGCCATACCCTGTGAACTAACCCCTGCATCCTCAATGGTCACCTCCGTGGCGTTATAGCCTTCCATCAGCAACAGCGACTGCTGACCAAAACCGAGACTGAACGGCTGGCTGCTGCCACGAACGCTGACTACTTTCCCGCTACTGCCCTCGTCCCCCTCTGACTCCACGTTCACCGCCATGCCAGAGGCCGGTTCACCGTCCTGACCACCTCCCCAGAACAGTCCATTACGGGATAACGCCAGAGACGAGCTGTAGCCAGCGGTGAGTGAACTGGCGCTGCCCGCATTACGTTGATGGGAGTTACTGATAGTGGCGCTCAGTTCACCCATACGGCCGCTCATGCGTCCGCCGAGACTCCCGCTCCAGCTGTCGTCGTTATAACCGGAGAAACCCACCGACAGTTCACGATACAGATCCTGCTGCCAGGATCTCACATGGTTCACATTCCAGGACGTCTGTGTTTTTTGATTCCGGCTACTGTGAATATCGGTCCCGGCTGAGGTATACCCATTACTGCCAGTCATTGTCGGTGGTTGAGAGGCATATGACACACTGACACTCATAAACAAGCCATCATCATTCACTCCGTCATTTCGGGTTCGCCATACTCCCCCATGGGTATTAATATTCATGCCAGCCATATTAAGGCTGTACGTTGCACTAGCCTGAGCAGATTCGCGGTGAGAGGCAGGGATGTATGCCTGTCGCCAGAACACATTTTCTTTGTCACTGTTATCATCATATCCCCGGTAAACCGGCCGACCTTCTGTCCTGCTGGTACTGTATCCCAGTAGGGCATACCAGTTCCCCACCGGAACCGACAGGGAGGCGTTCATCGAAGTCTGGCAGGTCATACTGGCATGCACTGACTGTGGATGACGACCACTACAGGCATCACTTTCCGTATGGTTACGCCACAGACTCGCGGAAAATCCGTCGTTGTATGTCACCTGCTCAGTGTTACCGCTCGTGCTGTCTGTCCCATGCAGTATCCCGGCAGAAAGGTCCAGCGTGCCATCCAGCACTGCATGCTGTGAATTCAGTCGGGTTTCACTGTACCAGGCCTCATGTGCCAGAGAGATACCTTCGGTCAGACTGATATTTTTCCGCAGCCCAGTTCGGAATCCGGCAGCCATGACAGTCTCACCGTCATAATGGCTGGCTTTATCCCCGGTATCTTCCAGCCCGCTCTGAATAAACCACTGGGTCTGTGCACTGAAGCTATTGCCCCCCTTACTGAAGGGCTGGGTCTCCGTTCGCCGCAGAATCCCATCCTCATACACCCGCAACGCCAGAGGATAGCTTCCCGGTGGAAGAGAGTGAGTATCCAGGGTATGCATTCCCGGGGTCAGGAACTGACTCCCCAGCAACTCGCTGCCACGATAAATATCAATACGGGCATTTCGGGTAACCTGAACCATAACCGGAGTGGCATTCTGGTCCACCTCATGGTTAACATAAGCTTGGGTGGTCCCGGTTCGTAATCCATCAAACCGGCTCAGGGGAAGCAGACTGAACCCAAAATCCCCCCCCGTGGCGCTGGACAGATTCCGCTGATCCATCCGACCAGCCTGGAGATAATACTGATTGCCGAGATCCTGACGGACAAACAGATTGTCAAACCAGGCCTGACTGTTATTGTAATGTTCTGACTGATTCCAGATAGCCGCCCAGTTGCCTCCCAGATAACGACCGTCACCAAGCCCCAGGGCACCGCTACCATTCAGTGTCATATTACGACTGTGGAGATCATCACTCAGATACAGCGTCTGGCGGTGAATAAATGCGCTGACACCCTCCGGGGTCGGAGTCAGCCAGCGTTTATCACGTCGTTCTTCATCCGGCAACCAGTCCCGGTTAAGAAACAAAGATAACTGACCGTTGTTCTCATCAAAAATAACCGCAACATCCTCTTTATCTGTTGCCACGTAACCACACTCGCTGCTGTCTTTTGCTTCTGAGACACCACAGACCAGATTGCTGTTACGTAGCAACGGACGGCTGAGTGCAGCCAGCGCTTTTTGCCGTTCTGCGACCGGCAACGCGGCAAGCCCACTGCTTTCAAGTACCATCAATGGGGACATGAACTGCACGGTGTCCGGTTTAACCACCACCGGAAATAATCCCAGTGAATGCCCTGGTAGCAACACTTCAATTTGCTCAGTCTGTCCTTCCAGCAGAGATTCAAATCCAGGTGGGGGAATAAGATTTGCCTGGCTGGTAAAACTGCACAATCCCAGTAAATAATACATCCAGAAATAACGACTCACGTAAAGAGACCTGAATTGCAATGAATAATAAGATCAATACCGGATCCGGTTCAGGTACGAACGGTGACACCCCAAAACCGGATCAGATGAAGAGCTAATAACCGGTTATTAGCCGGCAGTGACAGCCTGTGAAATCACCAGACTGACCAATCCGCTGTATTCACCGGCAGGCAGGTTTTGTAAGGCTGCTCCAGCCTTCTGACCAATATCCAGGTTCAGCAGAGCTGAAGCATCGCCAGTTTTTCCGTCCGGGAACAGGGTTTTAGCTTCCAGTACAGAATTGGTGGTGGTCAGTGACCGTCCTCCCAGAGTCACTTCCATATCAATGGTTTTGGTGGGATCCAGGACGTTGATAAGTTGTGGAGCATTCAACAGTTTTACATCAACCGACTTGGTCTGATCGTTGCTGTAAAGGCGGGTCTGGAGTGATTTATGGACCAGGCCCTTACCCGGCATGAAATCCAGCTTCATAGTCGACGGGAGGGATGAACCATCGGCCTGCAGCAGTTCAAGTGTACTGTCAATATTGGCAGTGACGGTAATATCCTTCTGAACCGCAGAAACAGAAAAAGAATAAACGGTGGCCAATGCCACAGCTGCGGCAATAAAAGATGTTTTCATGTTCATAAAAAATAACCTTGCTTTGTTGTTTATTACAGTGATATATGTACACTCGGTATACATCCGCTCCCCCTGAGAATAAATGTAGGGTATAGCGTACGCTCCGTGTGTTTTTACTTTCCGGCTGCTGTTAAATCAGCAGAGATTACCGGTGAATTTGCACCCGTACGATATTCCACACGAAATGCATTACTTTTTATTCCGGCCGGAATATCAGCACTCCCGCCGGGATAAATACTTTTGTCTATATTCTGCCAGTGGCATGTGGTGTCGCAGTTGCCGGCCCGAATAAGAGAAAGCCGGGTATTTCCCGTATTCAGCAGGTGGTGACCGTTCGTTACCAGCGCAGGCCTGGGGTCTGACGGAGAAACACGCAGCAACACCCCCCAGACAAGATTCACACTTACGGATGAATTTTGCTTTCCGCCTGCCTGTGGATCATCTTCCAGTTCAGGAACAGCCTCGAAGTATACCCGCCAGGCTTCCTCTCTTTCCGGTGCCTGAGTACTGATAACACGTATTGTTTTTTTTGTTCCCGGGGAAAGGGCAAATTTCTCCGGGGAGACAACAAGTCCTGTCTCTATATCATTCCCTGCTGGTACCTCCTTCTCCTGTGGCATACCAGGGTGTTCAATACGCATGATTCTTGTTCGAATATATTGCACATGATCTGATTTAGAATAGACGAACAGCGAGGTGGCCTCTTCGCGGCTACTATTAATTTCTGCCGCCATGGGATAAACGAGCATATTCGCCCTGGCATGACCACATGCAAACATAGCGACACAGAGAAACACCCCGGGAAGAGTATCTTTAAAATTCATACCAGATTTTACCGTATAAAAGTCATCTAAATTTTAGTATTAGCATAGACAGAAAGTTATCAGCATAAAGAAGCAAATTACGATTCAGTGTTAATACATTTTGTGTGGAGGGCATCATACGGAATAAAATTTTTCGCTCAATACCTCTGTTTTTTTCAGGAAAGAAAAAATTAGTAAATAAAAGTCCACGGATTTCATTCACCAAAAGCGAACGACAGATCTGTAAGAATCGCTGAACAATTAATAACGCCGCAGTAAAAATTTTGGAAATTCTTCATAAGAAAGTTGTTACTGTGTACCTGACTTACTCAGATAAATGGAACTGTATTCCCCCCCCTTCAAAGCAACAAATACGTAACATAACAACGTAGGAGACAGAGAATCTAAAGAAAGCCCTCCAGGAGGGAGATACAATTCAGACTACAAAACCAAATAAACCTTAAACAAAGCCACAAATAGACTGATCATTATGAGGTTTTACAAAACCAGGTAAAAAAAAGTAAGCAAAGTAATTAATTTAGAAAACTAAAGTTACAGTTAGATCAGATTTACTTGCTCAATATCTGTTAAAAATATGATATCAGCAAACAAAAACTCATACACATCATATGGTTATGCTTGATGTTTACACCTCTCCAGCAAAGTGTAATCAATATAATACACTGTTTTTAGCTTAAATATTGGTTAAATACTCCATAAACAACAATAGAAAACAGAATAATTAACCATGAAAATATAATTCACCTTTTAAAACATAATGTTATAAAAAAACACCATTCAAATTGATGCCAGTCCCTTACCTGTCAATGTTGTTTACGGTTCCTTTCCCCCTTTTGTGCGAGTAAGCAACATGAATATACAAGTCTTAACGACCAATGCCTCTGTCAGCCCAAAAATAAGTCGACATTCCTGTGCATGGCGCTGCAGCAGGAATAGAACGGCAGACATCAGCGCGGAATGGAATCCCGGCTGAAACAGGCTCGTCTGCCATGAGTCAAAACGCTGGAGCAGTTCGACTTCAGCTTCCAGCCAGGCATCGATCGTAAGGTCGTCCGGGAGTTGGCCGGTCTGGCGTTCGTGGAGCGCTGCGAGAATGTGATCCTGCTGGGGCCCCCGGAGTGGAGAAAACCCACCTGGCCGCTGCCCCCGGTGTGAAAGCGGCAGATATGGGCCATCGGGTGTTGTTCATGCCGCAGGACAGGTTGGTAGACGCTGATGAAAGCGAAGCTGGAAAACCGCCTGGAGCGCCAGCTACAACAACTGAGCTATGCGCGGGGGCTGATCCTGGACGAAATAGGTTACCTGCCAATGACCAGTGAGGAAGCCAGTCTGTTCTTCCGACTGCTGAACCGACGGTATGAAAAAGCGAGCATTATCCTGACGTCAAACAAAGGCTTCGCAGACTGGGGTGAGATGTTCGGTGATAACGTGCTGGCAACAGCGATCCTGGATCGGCTACTGCATCACTCAACCACACTGAATATCAAAGGAGAAAGTTACCAACTGAAGGAAAAACGCAAAGTCGGGGCGCTGACCAAAAGCGCAACGCCAATCAGTGAAGATGAAATGGCGGAAAGCGGACAGCAGAAGTGATCAAACAGCGGATATTAAAAATAGCGAAAAACGACCATAAATCCTGGCGTTGACATCCTCAAGATTTAATATCAGAAGCTTCCATGCCGCCGTATCCAGACTTCCAGTTGTCCCTGGTGGCTTCAGAAATACCGGCCTCCCGGTAGACATCTTTAACAGTCCGTCCGGATTCAACTGATCTAATCACAGCGATGATCTGGTGCGCAGTAATACGGGCTTTACGCACAGCGATCTCCTGCGTTGGCAGATTGATTATGCCGGATGATCTCTAAATGTGAATGGCTCGATTATGCGGGATACTTACAGTGCAACCTGGCGCCATTTTTCAGTACACTGCAACGTTTCTGGTATGGGCTTAACTTCCGGCTGCCCAAAAACAGCCCCGTCCTGTTTCCGGGTATTATCATTTCCGTCAGTCGGCATCATGTTTTGTATTGGGCATCGTCAAAAGACGACTGGCTGACCAGTCGCATATCTCGATGCCTCAATTCAGTCATCATCATGTGGGTTTAAGTCAGGAACGTGTCAAAACCATTCCAAACGGGTTAATCATCATTCAGAAAATCAATTTGTGGGCGATTATTCCATTTATCTTCAATAAAAGACAGAAAGCGTTGAAATAAAGGAGAATAATACTGACGATGACGCCATACAAGATAAATGGGGAGATCTGGAACCCTCCATTCAGGAAGTATAATTTCAAGTTCATTATTTTTTAAGTATTTGGTGGCAAGCCAGGCCGGAGTCATGAGGTTGATACCCTTTCCTTCTAAAACCAAATTAAGAACACTCAAAAGATTATTGGAAGATAAATGAACATTAACAGCGCCACTAATAGTGTATGATTCATCTTGACGGAAAAGAGTAAGAGGTCCGGAAAGACCATGGTTGTGAAGACCCACAATAATGTGATTTTCCAAATCGCCAGGATGTGAGATCCTGCCATATTTTCTGATATATTTCGGACTCGCACAAAGAACCAACTTTAAAGGGCTTATCTTTCGATACACGAGATCCTCACTTTCGATTATGCCACTTTTAAAAACCAGCTCATCAAACTCCAGGGATTTACTAAAAAAATCGCTACGCTCTCGTGAATCCAGGTAGATTTTTGTATCCGGATAGCTAGCTGTAAATTCCCATATCCACTTATTGGCAAGAAACTCACAGACAATAGCCGGAGCCGAAAATTTTATACTCCCTCTGATAATTTTATCCGGATTTCGCAATTCATCCAGCAAGGACTGAAAGGAAGATGTTATCCTTTTCATGCTTGCATAGGCTGTCTGACCAGCTCCAGTCAGTTCTAAGTGATGTGAATCGCGCCGAAGTAAAGTAACCTCAATAGAATTCTCAAGGCGGCTAAGCGATTTACTGACAGCAGAAATGCTAATATCTAATTCCCGCGCAGCCCGGGAAAGATTCCCCACTTCCGCCACTTTAATAAATATCATCCAGTCTCGCATACCACGATTATTGATCAGTTCCATCATTATCTTCCGTTGATAAAAGAAATTCTTATATTAAAGGAGCTATCAACGACTTACTGATGCGTCATTGTGTGCCTCAATGTCCTTGATATCATCATAATAAAAAATCTATTGGCTGCAAAATAGCATCTGAATCGATCATGATTTTGCATCCATCTCCGGTTACTAATTGAACCTGTTTACCACTCAGTGTAAATACCCTATCTCAGAAGTGATCGTCAAGGTTGTCGCCGAACCAGATACCAATAATAAAGTGGTTCATTGTCATGCGCCCGTTCTGCAAAGGCATTCTCCTTTTCTGTGACGCAGTCTGGAGCGCATTAATTGCATCGTTCACCTAACAAAGTATCCCGTGGAAACAAGCAAAACATCGCCAGATTATTCTTACTTGAGTCCCCCCCACCCGGTTCGACATTATTTGTGAAAGTGGAGGAAACAGAACAGACGGTTTAAATAAGACGCTTACTCAAAACATAAACCTATGTGCAGGCCCTCTCATTTCGTCACGTCGCTGATATCCAGCTTTACTGGTGCCAAGGGAAGATATCTGCGCAAGGCAATAATTCCGGCGCAACAACAACCACTCCCGCTGGGCCTCTGTACATTCAAAATCTCCCATGACCAAAAGCCAGCGGGTAGAAGCCCTGCGCCAGTGACCTGCGGCCTCCAGATTCTGCGCAACCGGGTCTATCACGGCCTCCGGTGTTATCTTATTTCTGCTCAAAATCAGCACCATCATTTGGGATATAGCCTACAACCCCTGCCCGCCGATGATGGGGGAGGATTCGGTATGCAGCACTTTCATCCTGGTCTCCGGCTCAGTCAGCTATCCGACGTGCCCCCTTATGCCGGGCCAGCAGCGAAGAAAATCCGGGCGTGGTGTGATAAAACAGACGACGTTTCAGCCAGCCCACATTCTTTCGCTCCTTTGTGTTGATACGACCAATACGCTGTGAACCGATGACTGGATTGTTCATACGCCTTTCTGTGGTATACAGGTATGTGAACCCCAGCTCTTCAGCCACATGAATATAGTCAGAACAATACCAGCCCTCAGGCCAGCACAGATGCTGACTGCAGTAACCCAGCATCTCCCTCATCCGCTTACGACTAAGAAGAATATCGACACGAAGCAAATCCGACGGATTACGGGACACAGGTTTCTGGTCCCAGCGTCGGTGGGTGTGCGTGTGCGAGTGAAACTCAACAAGGCCACTGAGGTGCATCTCCCGGACCTCTGACCAGCGCAGCATGACCTCATCAGCCCGGCCTTGTTTAACCAGCATCTGACACTCATCATGAGAGTACACCGGTTCGCCTGCAGGAATACGGACCGGTCCGTCACTGATCAAACTGGTCACAAGAAAGAGATGCGCATGCAGATTAAACTCCTGCAGCACCGGAAAAACCTGCAACCAGTTATCCAGCCAGCCGCCATCAAAGGTCAGCATGACGCTTTTACGAGGCAATCTTGCACCATGATAAAAAGCTTCCACCTCTGCAGCAGTAACGGTTTTCCAGCCAGATTCAGCCAGCCATTTCATCTGCGCCCGGAACGTACGGGGAGATAAGGTTATCTGTCCGGGTTTATCACTGACATGGTGATACATTAATACCGGTAAATGTCGTGCATAAGACATATGCTTTATTCCTTTATGTAAAAAATAAA
The DNA here is from genome assembly GCF_020150755.1 of Salmonella sp. A29-2. Classification (NCBI taxonomy): domain Bacteria; kingdom Pseudomonadati; phylum Pseudomonadota; class Gammaproteobacteria; order Enterobacterales; family Enterobacteriaceae; genus Salmonella; species Salmonella sp. A29-2. Next base: position 3,591,693 of record NZ_CP083731.1, read on the forward strand.
TTATTTTTACGCCTGAGGGGACAAGAAAAAGCCCCCTAAACATAAAATCTTAAATATCACATATGAATACCTGACAGATAAACAAACCTTATACTAAGGGCTTATAAAGCCCCGCTCACAAAAGAGTGAATCAAACAAATCCACAAAACAGAAAATAATAAAGGCATCAGTGTCCGTTAAATTATTTTACGAAACATAATATTCCTCTCCCTACAAAAAAAGATGAATTTCAGATTTTAAAATCAATCAGCAATTGATTTTTCTGCAATGAAGATTGCTAACCATATTTGCCTTGAGTAAATTTTCAATACATCCTCGAACCTGATATACAGTATTCGCCTTATTCACTGATACAGGAAGTATGAGTGGAACAGACGGCTACGTATCCTCCTGCGCCAATGCACAGGCCTTAAAATCCAGCGTCCAGGTGTCCGCAGGCACTTCCTGATTGCCATCAACGACCACACTGAAACTGGCGTTATCTGCAGCGGTTCTTAAAATGGCGCCACGACCACTCACCGTATCTGGTTGCCACCCCTCGCCCTCCAGGCGAACCTGAATGTGATGGCGAGGATCCTGTTGCCCGCTCAGCAGCAATACGGTAGGCGTGTTACCCGCCTTTTGCTCATCGCTCCATACCCGAAACCCGCTGTGACTGCCGTGATAAGTCACCCAGCCTTGCGCAAGCACCATCCCATCTGGCACGTGCCCAGCCCGAAAGTAAGTCCCTACACGTAGCGTTGTCTGAAGTTTTTCTGCGGCGTTCGCTATCGGCACCAAGCTACTGGCAGCGACCAGTAAGCTTACGCTATAGATAACCGTTTTCACTCGCTGTATTTTCATCCACATTATTCTCTCCTTCAGAATCGGCTATCTGCAGAGACCGCTCATTTGATACAAGCCCGCGATTCCCTTGTGGGCAGGTAGGTGGTAGTTAACCCGACATTGCTGTGCTCCCCATTTCACCGTCAGTTCGCCCTTATCCGCCAGACCAGTGAGATAAACCTGGCTATCAGTATCCACCAGATCAGCGCTGCCATCCTGCCCATTGACTGTAACCTGCGCCCCGAAAGGAATGGCGCTACCATCTTCCCGTTTCAGCGTCATCAGTGCCCTGGCCCCGATGCGAGTGTGAAACTTCGCTTCCACCACCGCCCCTTCGGTTGGCACCACGCGCACATCGGTTTGTGTGACCTCTGCGTCATCCGGTAGTCGCGACGGATCGAGGCTGACTGTATTCTCCTGATAGACGTTCAGGTTGCCCACTGTGGTGTCGCCACGAAAATCCGTCTTAACGCCAGGCCAGCCGCCAACTGGCACCCCCGAGGCCCCTGGCGCTTCAACCAGCGCCACTGAGCCTTGCAAAGGTTGCCCCAGCGTCACACCATGATGGTGGATAACTATACCTCCCGCGATATTGGCTCCCATCTGGCGCATCGCCCGGCTGTAGCTATAGTCACCACCTAACAGGCCGTAAGCCCCATTCCATGCCAAGTGCAATGCGCTGTTATTACCACCACCTGGCGGGGCATCGGCACGGTAACTCTGACGCACCTCCCAATCCAGTTGCTGACTGAATGCCTCTCCGTTGACCCCCACTTGTTGCGTCTGACCACCGTGTGATGGTGAAGTCATCTGCCAACTAGCACTTACATTATTCCCCGTCCAGCGGCTTAATGGCATACTGAACCACAGGCTGGTTATGTTCTCTTTACGGTGCGCGCCATTGCGCCACAGCGTTCTGTTTTGATTCCAGTTCAATGACAGCGAGCCCCCTCCGATAGAGGTTCCCCAACTCAGTCCGTAGCTGTCATCATGACCGGGGCGATTACGCCAGTCGGTACGGGAACCGGTTAAACTCAGATTGCCCAAATGCCTCCCCCATGACTGACTCAACATCAGGGTAGTACGCGAGCTCGGCTGCAAATTTTCCCGCCACGACCATAGACGGTTGCCATTATGTCGATAACTGTCGAGCACATCGGATAGGGTGTTATAGCCCTGCGAGGCATACTGCCATCTCGTCAGAAAAAAATTTGTCCCCGTCGCAGTCAGCTGGTTGCTGTAACGCAGTCGCCAGGAGGCTCCTTGCTGTACCGCCTCCCCCTGACGCTGACTGTGTGTGTCGCTTCCATCGACAGATAAACTCCCCCACCGCCCGAGAGATCCCCCCAAACCAAGCAATGCAGCTTGATAGTGCGTTGCACTCTGTATACCGCCGTATGCAGTGAGATTCCACGGCAGACCATACATCAACGTAGCCTGCGCGATCTGCGCCTTATCCGTTGCAGAGTCTGACGATCGGTATCGGCCCGCCAACAGGCTGTACTTCAAATATCCCTGGTGCAGTGCTATCGCCGGGGTCTGATACGGCACCACAAACATTTGTGTACTGCCATCGGCCTCCCACACGGTGACATGCAGATCACCACTACTGTCTGTTACCGACAGATCCCGCAGTGCAAACGGTCCGGGCGCCACAGTGGTGTTGTAAATGGTGTAACCATTCTGTTTGACCTCCACCCGAGCCTGCGTGCGGGCAATCCCACGCACTACCGGAGCAAACTGCCGCTCACTGTAGGGCACCATGTTGTCATCCGATGCCAACATCACACCGGTAAATGGCACACTATCAAATATCTCCCCCTGCGAAGTCTTTTGCCCCAGAGTCAGACGACTTTTTAGTGAGTACAGTCCACGCTCAGCATAGGTATATGCTGCCTGCCACTTCCCCGACAGTTGACCACTCCGCTGCCAGCTGGTCGCATTGCGGACACGCCACGCACCTATATTGATTCCCGGTTGCAGTTGTACCCAGGAAGAGTTGTCACGCCTCTCCATATCCATTTTGTAATCCGTCTGCGTTGTCCTCGCACTGTAGTTCATCAGAAACGCCGGAATACCATCATCCCAGAGATCTTCAGGAGCGATCCCCTTAAATTCCGGACGCAACGCCAACTGCGGAATACTCAGTTGCAGTTGCTGATTGTTGATATCCAGTACCGCTTTAGCCTGTGGAATGGCGGTCAGATCCGCACACTCATCTGGGGGCTTTGCTGCTTTCCACAACTGAGGGTAATCTTCCGTTTTTACGCCGTAGCGTGAAAGCTGACTGACCGTCAAACAAGGAGCCAGAAAAGGCGTTCCTTGCCCATCCTTTTCCAATTTGAACACCACATCACGGGTGTCGACACGTTTACCATTCACCATCACGTCCACGCGATAAGTCCCTGGCTGTTGTACCCCCTGGTTAAAGAGCGACATATCAACCCCTTTCGCTGCATCGCCCAACATCGATGCATCGAATGTGTAAGCGTGCGCATTTGCGCAGTGAACTACTCCCGCGATAAACAGTAGCAAGGCAGGATGTTTGAACTTCATATTCTGCCGCTAAGCCCCTGGATTTATTTAAGGACGTAGTGGAACGGATGACTTTTACCACCAAAGTCTGTAATAACTCTCCACTCGATATCACCACGAGTGCCACCTGGCATATTTAGTGTTTTGTCAGCAAAGGGGGGGATATACTCAAGCCCTGTAATGGGCTTTCCCCCTACTGTGACGAAGGCTAAATTCATGTAAAACGGGGTGGGGTTCTCCACCTTAAGTTTGTTGCCCGTCTCCACCCATCTTAAATTTCCTGCAACATCTTCCGGCGTCCCCTTCACGGCATCCGGGCGGAAAATCAGCTTATCACAGACGTTGATGGACAAATTGAGGTCAAGGGTCGCGCCCTTAGCCTGTGTATCCGACGGTTCATTTTCGGGTGGTACCGCCTTTACACAGACCCACTGTAAAGTTTCACGATCCGTTGGCATGTCACCACCAGTACGGACAATACGCAGTTGACTCTGCTGGTTCGCTTCTAAACGAAATAGAGGCGGCATCACCAAAAAGGGAGCAGGCGAACTTTTGTCTGCTGCTTTGACTGAAGACTGAACCAAAATAGGGTAATTCTGCGGGTTGCTCACCGAGAGCGTGGCTCCAGCTGTACCAGCGTGATAAATCACCCGTGTAGCCCCCAGCTTCACGCTGAATGATTTAGTGTTTAAATTTAATTTCTGCTCAGAGGCATACACTGGAGGAGTTATAGAATTAGAGACGAATAAAACAGCCGCCATTACACCAAAACTAATAATTTTCATATTACAAGTTATAAAAAAATGTATGACTTGATATTTATTGCGCCTTAATAAGGCGCAATAAAAGTTGTTTACTATTAAGCTTGATACTCCGCTATGTGTAGCGTCACTGGATAAGTATCAGCCTTTACCGTTTGTGATCCAGACAATTTCACAGCGACTTTATCTGTCATGTTATATACCCACCACTTATGCGAAGCACCATCCACTAATGAACCTTTATTGGCACAGGCTACCCCCCCAAAGGTAACTTTAATGGTATTACCACTTTTACCAGTTACCGTCCACACATCGCTGCCGTTGCCCACTGTTTCAGGTTTAGAATAGTCTCCCGTTACCACGTATTGTTTGCTCGAACCGCTTGCCGAAAGTATAGCAATAGCCTCATCACCCTTATGAGCCCCTGCCACCAAGCCAGACACTGGAGTAAGCTGTGCGTGTAGTTGTCCAGGATTACTGAAATTTACATCCGCCGACACGCCAGTGCTTGTATTCGGCACGAGCGAGCCGGCATAACAACTAGCAGCCATAATGCTTAATGCACTTGCGATAATTAAATTTTTTACATTTTTCATCGAAAAACCACCTTTTTTTTGACCAAATTAAAATAGTCCAGCACATCCATAATACATAACGCCATACCAAATCTTACCGTATGTAAAAATCCGTGGCTGGTAATAACAGCTTGTACTTATTGGTATTTGTTACCAATTCAAATAAGTAATGTCATAAAAATCTATATATCAGAGCACCTCTTAATCTGAAAAAAATTGCGTTATTGCCAATATAACCAGCATTGATGTTAACATCGTATTGTCAGGGTGGAATAGAATGCCAGTCAAAAAGCAATTATACCTTCCATTTACATTCAAGTGATAACATTACAATGAAACCCACCACACTGGGTGTGGGAAACTTATCTTCGAAGAGAGGATAATTATCAGGCATCGTTGCAACATTGTTTATATTTAAACATACATCTCCTAACTCGACGGTAAGATTATTAGTTAACTTTTCCTCGCAGGGAAGATCTTTAATGGAAAATCTTGTTTTCCGAAACGGAAAAGCAATTATAGCGCTCCAACGAGAGTCTCAACACTAAGAGCTGACTGACACAGGCCAGACTGATTATACAGGCATGAAAAAGCTCTCCCCTTCCTTTCAGTTCTTGCTGGATTATGCAAACGTCGCACCACCTCCCCGTGAACATGGCACATTAATTTGAAGCAGCTCTCATCCGGTATCGCTTTTCAGTACAGCGAAATTCATCGCAGGTGCCCCTGTAAATAGACCCGTTTTAGTTCCATGCATTTTTAAGATTCCGGCCAGATAACGTCATTGGCGGTATTCCTCCGGTATCATATTGTTCCGCGATTCATGTGGACGTTCGCAGTTATATTCTGATAAACCTTTATCCGTAATTTCCTGCACCTCATTCAGCGTTCTGAACAGATAAGAATTGAGTATTTCTGTACGGTATGTCCGGTTAAAACGCTCGATGAAAACGTTTTTCTTCGGCTTACCCGGCTGGATAAACGCCAGCTTTACTACATGTTTCTTTGCCCATTCAGCCAGTGCCAGCGAGATAAATTCCGGTCCCTTATCCATACGCAGCATGGCCGGATAACCGCGGTTGCTGTAATCCTGTCGAGTACACGGACCACTCGCAGAGCTGGCAGATTCAGATCGATTTCAATCGACAACGCTTCACGATTACAGTCATCAACAACATTGAACGTGCGAAAACGACGCCCACAGACCAGCTCTGGTTCAGCGCTTCCGGCGTGACCAGTGGCGAGGGATTGCGTACCGGCAGCCGTTGTTTACCCTTACGGCGAAAATTCAGCTTGAGCAGACAGTAAATACGGTGGAGCCTTTTGTGATTCCACGCGTATCCCTGCCGCCGTATCCAGACCTCCAGTTGTCCCTGGTGGCTTCAGAAATACCGGCCTCCCGGTAGACATCTTTAACAGTCCGTCCGGATTCGACTGTTCTAATCACAGCGATGATCTGGTGCGCAGTAAAACGGGCTTTACGCACAGCGATCTCCTGCGTTGGCAGATTGATTATGTCGGATGATCTCTAAATGTGAATGGCTCGATTATGCGGGATACTTACATACTCACGCGTTGAGAGACTTTCAGTTCGTTTGTACGGTGAATAGATACCGCAGGCGGGGTTTATTAACGGGATGCCCGTCAAGGTGCGGGTAATGAGGGATTGCATCGTGATCACGCCGCAGCATACCCGCGGACTCTTTGGCTGTATTGAAGGGATGGGCGTGATCCGCATTAATAAACGGAATGCAGAACAGTGGTTAAAAACATTTCTGGGGGCGCTGAACAATACCGGAGATATTCCGGTGATTAAACGCAAAAGAACGGAACAGGAGTTAATGAGTAATTGATAATAAAAAGCCGGGAAAAGATAACCCCTCCGGCTTTTACACATTATTCATCCGGTTCCAGATGTTTTATTTCAATCCTTTTGGTTTTATTTCTGGATGCTTTTCATATAATGGATTCATTATTTTAATAAGCATTTCACCCATGATAAAACCAACCGCTTCTCGATATACCTTAAATTCATCCTCATCACAACGGGACTGAACAACAGCAACAGATTCATCAAGTTCCTTACCGAATCTCAACATTAAATCACTAATTAATATAGCTGTATCCTTATCGTTAACCATACTTATTCCTGTAGTAAAAACATCAATAGCCTTGATTTCCTTTACATTCGTTAACACAATTCCAGCAAGCAAATCCGTTACTTTTTGTAGGTAAAGGCATAAATGAGCATTCACTAACGCAATTATTTTCAACAATTTTTCATCTTAATAACTTGCCAGGATCATCTCTATCAGTACCACAAGTAATAAGACCAAGAAGATCACTATCTGTAATAGGATTCAGAGGATAATGATATCGGTTCCATCCCCCTTTCAGCCCTATTGGATCTGCGTAATATACCTTCCCAGTCCCGGATTATAGAAACGATGCTAGTTATAATACAGCCCCAATTCTTCATCGCATTGGGATAGGCTTTAACTGGAGTTATCACACGTTAATGTAATTTAATTACCTCCCCATGTTTCCCCGCATCATCCGTAAACATTGCTTGCAAGCATATTTTTTGTCCATCATTTTTAATATAGTTAAATTCTTCAATTAAAGAATAGTTAATATAGTCCACTCTATAATATAACTCCACGGATTTTGAATTAATGACATTACTATATTGAAGTTTTCGCCCTTTAAATTCACCGAGTATTTTCATTTTAGTTCCCATAACTGTTAAAAAATCTTTTCTCGCAGTGGCATTTTTGAAAGAGTCACATGACAAATCATATATCTCAGCATACTCCCCTTTATTATAAAGAGAAAAAAGCTTATCAACTTCTTCTTTCGCAACTTCTCGAATAGCGCTATCATTTTTAATATTCTCTCTACCTAACCATGTAAAAAATAGAATAACGAACAACACAATCAACACCATAAATAGTAACGATAGAAAAAATCTATTTCTTTTCACTTGAATTCACCTGATAACCAATCATATTCCTTATCCATCAGATCGAAAATCTCCGATAGACACCTCGAATGCCGGAAGCATGTGAGTTCCCCCTAGTCTCCAAATCCGGGTTCCATACTCACACCTTTTGTATATTTATAACTATCATTTTGATCACAAGCATCTGTATAAGCCATTCCCGCAAGAAGTGCCTCCATAAGAATCCCCTCCAGACTCTGATATTCCTGGTAATAAATCAGCATCAGGGGCTGATAGTGTGAATAACAAACCAGCAGAAGTACCTGTACCGCTATGATCACACAATGAATAATACGCACAAACCTCTCTTTCCTTTGGGGTGTGTACTCCGGCTCCAGTTGTCCCGCCATCTGCTCCGGCGTCAGCCTCCCGTAACAGCCATACCGGTACACGTACTGCATATCTTCCGTGATGCGGTTATCCGCCTATAATGATTTCCCGGCTTTTATTCAACGAAGGATTAATAATTTCATGTACAGTCTCTGATATTCTTTACTCAGAGTTATCAGCTTATCCCCCAAAATAAATCACATATTATCTTGATTATTTTTTTAAGATTATCTCTAAACATCCCTCTTTTCGATAAAGTGGCATATAACATCCATATTATCGCGATTACACTTCCAATAATAAAGATCAACATGGATATTTTATTAATCATATTCATCAAACATCAATGTCCCTATCTTTTTGATGAAATTCATTGGAGAATCCATCATGTTATGGAGTTTCTCTTTACACACATCGCTAATTGATGGCTTACCTGGGCGTCAAACTGTTCGCTATAAGGGAATACATCTAATAAATTTCTCCAGCACCTATCCTTGTCGGTTTCATTAAGTGATTCTGATAATCATAAATTTGCCCTGTTATATGAAGCAGTTGCTAATTTGATATTCCCCCCATGCCAGAGAGACATTGCCCACTGGAGACAATATAACCAATCCATCAGCAGCAATACCTATCCCGAGTTTGGCTACCCCACTTGCGTGCAATCTTGCAGAATTAGCCATATTTAAACTAGCCGTTAACATTTTTGCCGGATTAAATGGAAGACTATCCAGACTATTATTAGTCTCATCTATCATGCGACTACATAATTCACATGTAAACAATCCCAGCGGATCTGTATCTGTGACGGGATTCAACGGATAGTGGTAAGGATTTAATCCTCCTTACAGCCCTGTCGGGCCCTGACTGACGAACCTGCCACACTCCGGTGCATAATATCTGAACAGATTTTAATGCAGGCCCGTTTCATCGTCAAAATACGGCCCCGGTAGCCGGTTGCTCATCACCGCCCGGTACTGGCCGGGGAGAGGGAGGCGCGGTGCCAGGATGTCGCGCCCATACTCGCTCACCCTAAGCTCCACAATCAGCCAGCATCCGGCGGAGAATTAAGAATTTATTTAGTCAGCAAATATGAATGCCTCCGGCGCCAGCGTCCGCCACATCAACAGCGAAACCTGCATGACCACCAGTTACTCACATATCCCCAGCCAGCACCTTAAGGGTGACTGGCAGGAAGAAGCGGGATTTAAGACCGGGCGCGGCGTCACCGTGAAGATTTCACAGGGGTGTATTGTGCTGATGGCGGACAGTAACGAGGAGCAGAAGCTGCGCGAACAGCTTTACAAGGCTGAACAGGTGGTTAAGGGGATGCGGGACGTGATTGTTTAGTGGAATGAACGGGGATTAATAATAAAAGAGGTCCGAGAATATCTCTCGGACCAATATACTAACGACCACCATATATAGAGATGACTTCTTTAGTCTTTACGTTTATGTTAACATTTATCTCTTTAACCTCAATACCACCAGAACCTATATCCATCCAGTTATCTTGAGTAATTTCCTCTGATAAAAATGTAATAGTATAGAACTCTACATTTTCTGTTTTACGGATAATAGGATTGAAAATTAAATAAAAATTTTCCACATCGTATAATTTACTCCACTCACTATTTTTAATTGCTATAATTGCATTAAATAAGAACGGAGTTAATTCTTTATCAATCTCAAGAACACAACGATTTTTTCTATTCATCAGATATACCCCCGCACCTTATAACGGTATCGCATCATCAGGGCCGCTGACTCTACCAAAAATCTTCCAAAACCCGCCACTTAGCGCTCCTAAAGCATCAGTATAGCCAGGATAATAACCATTTGCCTGATTATGAATAAATATATCTTTTGAAGAAAATTGATCACTATCATGATAATCTCCTGCCTTATTCGTCCGGTTAAAACCCGCATCTGAATAATCGCCGTGCGTGTGATATTGCCCGACGGGTGTAGAACCTTTGGGTAAACCACCTGCGGAGTCTTTAAATGTTGGTGCTGTTCTGCTGGTTCCTAAACGACCACGTGTATATCCGTAAGAACCATCTTTAGCTCTAAATATAACTCCGCCGTACTCTCTGTTTTTAAATATGGACATCGGATTATATTTACTTAGAGCAGATCTCACAGCATCATCCGCACTTGAAAAACCTGAACATGATTTCCTTAATCCGAGGGGATCGATCCAACTTAACGGATTCGGCGCATACGCATATAAGTTTATTCCGCCCCTCAGCGAGATTGGATAAGGATAGTGGATCTAATCAGATTGTGGAACATAATGTCAGTTTTGTATGTAAATGACAAAAAACACTGCATCATAGTTCATATGCTATCGTCTTACTCTAATCAGCATTCCATCTTTATGAGTATTATTCTATCCATTAACCGATGGGTAATATCATAGGGCAAAAAAACAATCAGTCATTTTTTCATCATGCTGATACTTTCATCAACCGCATATGACACCCAAGATCTTCCATTTACACTACAAGTCTCGGTACAACTTCATCCCTGCGCTTAACGTATTTATAACTAGTCTCTCAAAAAAGTCATAGAAGTTATCACTAAATTTATAGAGAGGCCCACTTACATTCTCAGCATTTATATCAAATTTTTGTAAATCATCTTCCGAGTGTAAATGAGTCCTATCCCAATAATAAACGCCTTTCTTTTCACCTTCACATACTAAGACAAAGTAGTTTCCTCCCGGGTCGGAGCCGATAATAAATGCATTGCTTATGAAATCTATCTCGTCGAGATATTCATTATTCTGGTAAACTAATTCATCGTTTCTATTTGAAATTCCGTATCCGAATAACGCATAAAAGGCAATGGCCCCATCATCAACAGAATCATAGTCAAATTCACAAAAATCAGGCTGCTTAACAACAAACCCGTTATACCGAGACAGAAAATCCTTATAGTCATCGGGAAATGATAATGAAAAATTTTTTTCCAGATCTCTAATTTGGTTTTCGGCTAAACCATTACCACATGAAACAGGCATATGCACTCCACATTTACAAACATTTATTTCTAATATTTGAGACACCACCCCGATGGGTAAATCTACTATGTATGTCTTTAGGAACTTCTTGCATGGTGACTCCGTTTTGATGATGATGCCAAGTATTAACTTCCAAATCGGCAGCCCCTTTGGGAGCTAAAGCATTGGCTTTGCCAAAATCTCCTGATGGACCCAAGCGGTGATTCCCTTTTAAATCGGGGACATCAACATGTTGCACCTCATAAGGACTGAAGTCTGGATATCCATCCGGATACCTCACTACATTGCCATATTTATCTTGATATACCCATGTCTGACCATCAATCTCCTGCCAGATACTTCCTCCCTTATCTAACCATTTATCCGTTAATGGAGAATTCAACGGCTTGCCGATCAAACCCCACGGATCAATCCAGCTTAACGGATTCGGTGCATATTGGTAGAGGTTAATACCTCCATTCAGCCCAATCGGATCCTGACTGACGAACCTGCCACACTCCGGTGCATAATATCTGAACAGATTGTAATGCAGCCCTGTCTCGTCGTCAAAATACTGCCCCGGCAGCCGCAGCGGCTGGTGAAAGTACGCCCCGCTGTTGCTGATGTCCGCCGCATTCTCTCCAAACCCCCTGATATATCCCGCCCACACCAGCGTTCCGTCCGCCGCCGTCACCTCCTGCGGCGTGCCCGTCACATCCGTGTGGTAATACCACACCTGCCTGCTTTCTCCCCGCCCCGTTACGCTCGCCACCGGCGTGTACGGCTGTTCCGCATCGTACAGATATGTCCGCCAGCCCTGCTGCTGCACGTTCTCCTGCAACAGCCTGAACCCCTCCCACACAAAGTCCGTCCGGCTCCGCGCCGTATGGCCCGTGTGCCGCCCGTACGTCGCCTTGCGGATTCGCCTCCCCAGCGCATCGTAGCCGTAGTGCGTCTCCGTGTTGCCGCTGATGACCCGCGTCAGCTGCCCCTGCGCGTTCCACTCCAGTTGCTGGTCGCGCCGCGTGGTCAGCTCGCCCCACTCGTTATAACCGTAACGGTCACGACCACAGCCCGGCAGCCGGTTGCTCATCACCGGACCCTGCCCTTCGTTATCCAGCAGGTTGCCCGCCTTATCGTAATAATAACGGTCATGGTCATACATCTGACCTGAGCGCCCGGTCAGGTAACCGCTTCTGTCATAGCTGTACACCACGCTGCCACGCAGGCCGTCGTCAATCGTGCCCACCTCGCCGTGGTTGTTCCAGTAATAGTCCCTCGACGTCACGCAGCCCTGCCGCGCCGGGCGCTGGCCGGGAAGAACAGGGGCACTGCCGGACGCCAGGCTGCGCTGCCAGCTCAGCAGCCCGTCGTCGTCATAGCCGCTGTACGTCGCAAGCTGCCCCTGCGTGCGCATTATCTGACGGTGCAGGCTGTCGCGCTCATACTCGCTCACCGTCAGGCCGTCCAGCGCCGTCTGTAACAGATGCCCGCTCCCGTAATACAGATGCGTCAGGTGCTGCCCGTCCGGCAGCGTGATGTCCGTCGGGTTGCCCAGCGCGTCGCGCTGATAACGTATGCTGCCGTTCCCCGCGTGCTCCGCCGTCAGCCAGCCGCTGCGGTCATACTCAAAACGCACCGTGTCGGCCTGCATCCGGTGCTGCTGTTGCCCCGCCTCCGTGGGCGTGAGCGTCACTGCCGTTATCTGGTCCAGCCGGTTGTAGCTGAACGTCCGCTGGCCGTGTTCATTCTCCGTCCGTAACAGACGGCCCAGCGCATCCCGCTGCTGCGTCTCCCGCCGCACGCCGCCCTGCGTGCCCGTGGTCTGTATCGCCGTCAGATAACCGCTGTCGTCCAGGATAAAAGTACGGCTCAGTCCGTCCGGGCGCACCTCACGCACCAGCCTGCCGTCCGCATCGTGACTGAACCGGTACTGCGCCCCGTTGCCGTTGGTCAGCGCGGTCACCCGGCCTTCCGGCGTGTACTGCCAGCGCGTCTCGCGCTTCTCCTCATCCGTGTGCGCCGCCAGCAGACCGCGCGGCGTATACCGCCAGCTCTCCACGCTCCCCGTGATGCGCCGGTGGCTGCTCATCAGCCCCAGCGCATTCCAGGTATACCTGTCCTGCTGTTTCCCCGGTGAGTTCACCGTCTCCGGCAACCCAAGTCGGTTGTAGCTGATGCGTACCACCTTCCCTTCCACGTCCGTCACCCGCGTCAGGTTGCCGTCCTCATCGTGGTCATATCCTGTGCTGCGCCCTGAACAGTCGGTGTACCGCGTCATCTGCCCCCGGCTGTCGAACGCCGTCACCACCGTGCCGCCCGCCGCATCCGTCCGGCTGCACATCTGCCCCTGTTCATCGTAAGCGTACTGCGTCACCCGCCCTTCCGGGTCCGTCTCCTGCACTGGCTGGCCGTGGGCGTTGTACTGCGTTTTCCAGACAGCGTCATCGTCCAGCGCCGTGCGCGTGATTTCGTCGAACTCGCCGTTCCACTGCGTCTGCGTCACCCGGCCTTCCGGATCTGTCGTCTTCACCACCCGGTTCTGGATGTCATATTCATACGCCACCGTGCGACCGCCGGGCAGCTCAATGTTGACAGGGAAGTGGTCTTCGTTGTACGTGAAGCGGTACATTCCACCGCCCGGCGTCCGGTGCGCGGTGATATACGTCTCCCTGTCGTACCACCACTGCCATGACTCCCCCTGCCTGCCGGTGACGGTGGTGGTGCCTGCGGCAAAATCATAGTCAAAGCGGTAATGTTCACCGTCACTGGTGTCGTGCTCCGTTACGCGCGGCGCGCCGTCGAGTTCCTGCCAGCGGTAGCGGCAGGTGAACCCCGCCGCATTGCTGTGCGCCGTCATCAGCCCGTTTTCATAAGCAAACTGCCGCACCTGCGTTCCCGCCCGGTTCACCACGCCAGTCAGTTGACCGTTATCGTCATACCGGTACTCCACCAGATTGCCACGGGTGCCGCCCTGCACCAGTTCAATTCGCGACAGCCGCTCCCCTGCCGGGGTCTGTGTGCGGTGCAGTAACAGGTGATGCCCGCTGCTGGAGGCTATCCGTACCAGTCTGCCTCCTTCGTGCCCGAAGACAATGCGCTGGCGGTGCGGCGTCTCCATAAACAGCAGGTATGCCATGCCGTCACTGTCAAAATCACCAAATACGTAATAGCTGCGATCGGTGTAATGCAGCACGTAACGCCCGTCATGCAGGCGGCTGAGGTATAACTGTTCTTCCGGGTCAAATATCTGGTGGCCGGGCGTCAGCATCGTTTTCGGGTAACGCAGTTCCCGCCCCTGTACGCCGGTCAGCGTGATGTGTTCATCGTCCTCGCGCAGGCTGGTTTCCCAGTTCAGCCGCCAGCCCCGTCCCAACAGTCCCACAGTTTCCAGGTGGCTGGCGTAAAAACGCGAGCAGGTGACCGGCAGGCGACCGGGCAGGGTGAAGTCCGTTTCCGGCAGCAGGATTTTCTGCCCGGTGGTCACATCCACCGGATTGCTGAACAGCCCGCTGATAGCCTCACCCACGGCCATCCCGACAAGCTCCCCGCCGATAAACTTAGCGGCACATTTAGTGCCAAATTTCGTCCCCAGCTTTGCCGCCTGCCGCCACGCCCCGGCCAGCCCGCCGAGCAGACTCGCCACGACAAACAATACATCCACCACCTTGCGCAGCCAGTCCGGAATTTCAGAACTGATTTCCAGTACCGTCTGTGTGCCGCCGCCGAGAAACACATTCGGCGAACCGTCTTCAATCACCGCGTCGCATTCGGTGTGGTCATCCTTACGGGCGGCGGGCTGGCTGTTGATGTAGATATTTTCCGACCCCTGGGCGATGCGTTTTTCTGCGATATGGTTATCGCATTTCACCGTACTCAGTACCGCGCGCGCCGCCGGGCGACTGTTGGTGCTGACATTCTCCGAACCGGTGAGGATTTTTCCTGCCGTGTGGTGGATGGAGCGCCCGATGGCCTCGCCCAGTTGCAATACCCCGGAGGCTATTTGATCGGCCATAAAACCCAGAATCAGCCCGGCAAGAAAACCGCAGCTAAAGAAGGCAAAGGCGGCAAGCGCGATAATGGCGATGCCGATGATAGCGCCGATAAGAAACCCGGCGAGCGCACTGGTGTGGTAGATAGGGTCATCCACACGGGCTGCTTCATACATGGTCACACCTCCGTGTGATTATTCGTTTTTATCCGGCTGAAAGCCTGCCAGCCAGGTGTTCCAGAGTAGGTCTGCTTTATCATCAAAAGGACGGGGACTGGTCAGGGTGAAGACCAGTACCTTGCCAGGGGTTGCAATAAACCCGGCCTGACGCTGGTACACTTCCGTTTTCCCGGATTTATGGGTGGCGGCAATTTGTTCCCCCATCAGGGCATCATTGCCCGTTCCTGCCTGTGCAGGCGCTCGCGACAATACCCGGTGCTGACCGAGATTTTTTTTCATCAGCGCAATCTGGCGGTCAATATAGGCGGGCAGGTCTTCATCAGGTTTTAGCGTATCGCGGGAAATATTCAGGCTGGGCGATGTTCGTTCATTGCCCTCCAGGATAAAAATATTAACGCTGCGATCCGTAAATGTTTCAGGCAGGACAAAACACCCTTCCTGTATGCGGTATGGTCGATCCATGAGAACTCCAGGTTTAATTCAGATCACTCAGAGGTGGGAAGGGGGGCAATATCATCGGCGGTTACGGCTGTGCCGCCATCCGGGTTCATATCAATACCTTTACCAATCAGTTGCATGACATCGCTGGTATGTAACATCAGTTGCTTGCCACAAAACTCAATGGAGCCGTCCTTATGTAAAACAAGCGCCGCATTGCCGCAGCGAAGCGTGAATTGATCGCCAACATCTAAACGATAAGTGGTGCCGATATTGATCGTCTGCGCCAGTTTTACGGAAAGGCCGTCATTCTTCGTTACCGTGGTGTTTCTGTCCTCACCAATACTGTTGGTTTCATTTTTAATAATGGTTTTAGTGCGATCCACCATAACCGTATGCGTTTCATTATTCTTCACCGTGGTGTTGAGATCTTTTTCCGCGTGGAACTTCACTTCCTCCGCGCCCGTTTTGTCGTCAAAACGCAGCATGTTGCCGTTCGTTGGCCCGCCATACAGCGAGTGGCTGAAGATCCCGCTCTGCGACGCCATTCCCGGCAGTCCCCACGGCGGCATGGTGTCCTGGTTGTAGGTACGCCCCACGATGATCGGCAGATCCGGATCGCCGTTTTTGAAATCCACCAGCACTTCCTGGCCGATACGCGGGATCTGGATCATCCCGAAGCCTTTGCCCGCCCATGGGTAGCTGACGCGTATCCAGCAGGAGCTGTTTTCATCCATTTTGCCGTAGCGATCCCAGCCAAACTGTACCTTTACCCGCCCGTACTGATCCGTCCAGATTTCCTGGCCCGCCGGGCCGGTGACGATGGCGCTCTGCGGCCCTTTGGTGTGGGGTTTGCTCACCGTCCGCTGCGGGCGGAACACCTCACGGGTCGGGTGCAGTTCAAAACGGGTGGAAAAGGTAAAGTGCTGGTCCTGCCCGCTGTGCTGCGCGTTGTCCTGCACAAACAGCAAGGTCTGCATCAGCAGGTATTCCTGATTGACTTCGGCAGTGGGATAGTTTTCCAGCGTGAAGGTATAACCGGTCATGAGTGTGCGGATATTCCCTCCCCCCAGCACCCGACTGCCGGGGCTGCGCTGCGCTTCCATACGAATGCACGTCAGCATCTCGCCTTCACTCTTGTCGAAGTAGTCTCCCGGCCACTCATAATGCTCGTAGGTGGCATTACCGGTTTCACGCGGGTTTGCCACCGTGTTTGCCAGCAATGAACGTGGCTTCGTAAAATCGAAATCATCCAGCACCCACTGGCCAGTCCGCAGACTCTCGTTTGCCGTGATAGTGTGGATAAACTCCTTGTCCAGCTTCAGCCCTTCCTGGTGCCACTCGACCAGCGGCGAGTCCGGACATGCTTTGTGGGCGCTGATGGCATCCGCCAGCACCAGCGTGTGACTGTCCTCGCTGTGTTCAAACCACCAGTAGATGCCCCACTCCTGCATCAGTCGCTGAAGAAAATCAAAATCAGTTTCACCGTACTGCACCTGCCAGGTACGTACCGGGTAGCTTTCCACCAGCCGCTTTTCCACCGGGTAGGGGTATTCCGCCAGCACTTCATCCAGAATATCCACCACGGTTTTATTCTGGAATGCTTTGTAGTCGCTGGTATGGGTCAGCAGTTTTACCCACGGCTCCATACGCAGCTCATAGGTAACCGAACGCCCTTCATGGCCCACCACCCGCGCCGCCGTGACCAGCCCGCTGATATGTCGTTTACCGCCACCATCCAGTTCGATGTTGACGCACAGATCTTTGCCCACCATCGGTTTGAGCGGCAGGTTGGCCGCCGGGGAGACATAGCCCAGATTCAGGGGGTCGGGCGTTTTTAGCTGTACCACATAGCTGAACAGTTCACTTAATGTTTCGCCGCCGTCCAGGCTGGCGAACAGTAATGCGCCCGGCGGTACGGCGCTGCCGCTGACCGTCACATTATGCGCCCCCGGCCCGCCTGCAACAGCGGAGACGATGGCCGATACCGCATCCTGCGCCATACCTGCGGCGGCGGCAGCCTGCGCCGCTGCCACCGCGGCTTTCACCAGTCCTGATGGCTCCGGCAATGCGCCAAACAGCGATCCCGCAGCCTGTTCCACGGCGGCTTCCGCCGCATCTGCCACGCTTCCGGCGACTGAATCTGCGGTGACACCGCCACTTTCTCCGGTTATCGGCGGCGTGGTTGTCGTCAGCCCTCCCATACCGGATTTATTATTTGTGGATACAAAACTCATGGTAGTGACTCCTTTAATACCGGATTAAAATAAATAGACTCACCGTCAGGAAACAGTGCCCCGCACTTTATAATGCAACCAGCCTGTTATATTTAAATATTTACCAGAAGAACAGGGTATATTGCTGACAAGAGCCATGAAAATAAAAACACAAAAATTAGCACATAACATAAATACTGAATTACATAAATAAGGAAATGAATATAACAATATTATGATTTTATTTTTATTACGCTTACCAGATTCACATTGCATTTTATAAAAATTTGATTAATAACCAGCACACCGCCAGCCATATACTTTATCATTGGTGCTCATTACTTATCTGGCCACCATTGTAATGATTGTCAACCACAGCACGTCCAGACACGATAATTTCAGCCGGTTTTAACGGTATTATTGTTTTGTTCCACCATTCGTTTGCTGACCAGAAACATACTTAACATTAACCGTAAATGTCTTTTCACCATTTTCTTTTTCCGTCTCCTGTTTCAGAATACGGAAAAACACCGGTTCCACTTCAATACAACCATGACTGTAACCTTTGGTGGAATCATGGATATAAAAACCACCCCGCTTGCCCCCACAGGCTTTTCGGGTCTTCTCATCCGCTGATTCCAGCCGGATACGGTTATATCCCCAGTTCGCCCAGTATATCTCACATGTTCCGGCAGCCTGGCCTCGCGGAATGGTACTCCAGCCCCATGATGGTCCCAGATCACAATCCGCAGCATTTCTTATCGGTGCCTCCCCCTGAAACTGAATAAACAATTTATAATTCCCTTCCGGTATCGCCGCATCCGGCACACACTGTTTATCTGGCCACTGTAAATCCGGTAACCCCGTGGTCGCCTTAAATATCCCGATACCAGGCCATGTCAGCTTTTGCCCGTCAAAAGTCAGTCTTACTGCCATCATCTTCTCCCTGACTATTCTGTGTATTACAGCGGTGGTGTACAACGTATCATTAGCGCCAGCTTCTGATCCCGTACAGACTGGTTATCCACCGATAATACAAAGCTGAAAGGATAACGTCCCTGCATCTTCGCCAGTGAAATATTCCCCTCCTGAAGGGAATATGCACTTCCGCGTCCGTAACCCTCAACATCCTGCGCCAGTAAGCTGGTATAGTTGATTAATGTTGAGAAACAGCCACATTCACCGGTACTTTTTTTCAGTGTGACCGTTGTTTTCAGAATGGTAAGGTTATCCATTTCCTGACGATGAACGGGATGGATATCCACACACTCCGCCAGCGGGTTATCAATGTTTACATCTGTTCCGCCCCAGGCAAATACGGGCAGGAACATTCCTGCACAGGCAGACATAAACAGAACCTCTACAGCGTACTTTTTCACAGCATCTGACCTCTATTTTTTTCATCCACCAGCCCGCGCCTCCTTCGCCAGCAGCTCAAAACCGCCCCGGTAATGCCACTGCTCACGCAGCGCCGGACTCCCGTCCGCATACCGCTTCTCACTCGCCGACAGCGCCATCCCCAGCCACTGATAACGTACCTCGCTGACGGTGTGGTGATTTTGTTTCCACGCCGCACGGATAATATTACGCTTCGCCGTTCTGCGTTCGAAAGCGTCGTAGCAGTATTCAGAAAGACTGTGTCTTGATTACGCCGCAAAATACCCGCAAACTTTGGGCTGTGTTGAAGAGATGAGCGTGACGTATATCAACCAGCGAAACATTAAAGCATGGCTGAAAAACTTTCCCGGTGCGCTGAATGATACCGGGGGATATTCCGGTGATCAAACGTGGCAGATAATTGATATGGTCCCGGTGATGAACCGGAATCTTCAATAGGTCAGTGCGGATCAGTTACTCATTTCTCTCATACGGCGAATGCACTACCCGACTGCCATCAAATAGCGCTTCGATATGCGTCAAAACAGCCACGCGTCCGCCGAATCCGGCCACGCTGTCGCTGCCCCCCAAGTCTTTCTATACTTATTTATTCCGATTTTCATAAAAAACAATAGATGATTACATGGGGGAGTAGTATGATAATAAAATCTAAATATTATTTGGGGTTTATTACAGTGTGACAAAGTTTCAGCCCATGGATCAAGTAAGAGCCTATTACACAGAAAATTTTATCAGAGTGTATCAAGCATATTCAGATGAAATTGCCGATTCCGCCTTAAAAAACAAAACTTTTGTTTCCCCGCCGTTTAACATGGCGCGTATGACCTGGATTAAACCATCATTTCTCTGGATGATGTATAGATCTCACTGGGGTACGAAAGATCCTGGTCAAAAAAGAATCCTAGCTATTGACATAGCTCGCACTGACTTTGATACTATTTTCGAAAAGTCGGTAATTAACAACCATGACAAAAATCACAATTTATCATCAAATAGCTGGAAAGAAGCAGTGAAAAAAAGTGATATTATCATTCAATGGGATCCAGAACGAGATATTTATTTAAACAAACTTAATTACCGGACAATTCAAATAGGTCTACGAAATGAAGCCGTCATAAATTATACTAATAAATGGATAAAAAACATCCATGATGTTACTAAATTAGCATCAAAAATACATTCACTTGTACTATCAGGTAATTTAGAAGAAGCAATGTTATTATTGCCAATAGAATCTGAATACCCCACTAACCATCAAAGGTAAAACATCCCCATTTACTTGGGAATATTTTAGTCCAAAAATAGAGAATCACATAATATTTATTTTATATTTTTTTATTACTTCAACTGCTTTATCTTTAATTTCCTGGATATCACATTCAGATAACCATTTCAATTTATTAATCGCATAAGGTGTTGCTATTTTAGCCAGCGCATATATACAATTCCATGACAAAGTATATATGCCGTCATCTCTGTCATCTGATAGATAATCAAATTCAGTTAAAGCGCATTTGGAAAGAGCATCGACAGTCTCATCTGTGGATGCTCCTATTAGAACTAAAGCTCGTACAATTTCATCATGTCTGTAATGAAAATCACATACCAGAAGCTTATCTAAAATGAGCTCATCAGCACCTGAAAAACCAAAGTGGAATCCTACATATAGAGATAATTCAACACATTGCGCATCCATAGAAACACAGGATTCAATCAATAATTTAGTTACAAACTCACTGACATTGTCACAACCGGATGGAAATTCGGCAAGAAAATCCTCATCAGACACTTTTCCCTCGTGGATTGGTTTATTATTAATAACCGAAAGAACTAATTTTTTCTGTCTACTATCCATCATGGTCTCACAACCTCATATGAGTCAATACCATCATTAAATACTTTCAAAGCATTCCCTCCCTCTTTTCCTAGTCCAATATTAATCTGTTCTCCCTCTCCTTTAAATCTTGCATAATTATATCCCCACCCTTTAGTCTTGGTGGGACTAGGCATATCAGGATACATTACCTCAGTTAACTTAGAACCATCTCTAATACCTATATTCTCAAGTGATTTTTGAGTTCCTGATTTCATATTAAATTTTACCAGAACACCATCATATGCTTCAGAAAACACTCTTGTTGGCGATATCGTCGTTTCGGTTGTTCCAGGCATACGCCCTGTACTTTGTAATGTGGCATAATTATCTTCTGACATAGTCCGATAGAATATCTCCGCCTCCGCTGAAGACGGACAGTCCATCAACCCCCACGGATCGCACCACCCCACCGGATCATGCACATACGACTGCGTGTTCAGCCCGCCGCCCAGTTTCAGCGGGTCCTGGCTTAAATATTGCCCCGTCCGTGAGTCCATGTAGCGGTGTAAATTATACCACAGCCCGCTCTCCTCGTCCTGCCACTGGCCCATAAAGCCCGCGTCACAGCTTTCACGCCCGTCAGGCGACGCGTCATTCGCCGCCGCCAGCCCCCACAGGCTTCGCTGCCGCCGCCACACCTTCCGCCCGTTCGCGCTGTACATCTCCTGCGGCGCGCCGTCCGGGCCGATGAGTATGGGATAAAAGTCGCTGGTGTCGTCGTTCGCCGCCCGCGCCTCCTTCGCCAGCAGCTCAAAACCGCCCCGGTAATGCCACTGCTCACGCAGCGCCGGGCTGCCGTCCGCGTAGCGCTTCTCACTCGCCGACAGCGCCATCCCCAGCCACTGGTAGCGCACCTCGCTGACGGTGTGGTGATTTTGTTTCCACGCCGCACGGATAATATTACGCTTCGCCGTTCTGCGTCCGAAAGCGTCGTAGCTGTACTGCCACACCTCACCGTCCGGCGTTCTCACCTCCCGCAGACGGTCGAAGTTATCCCAGCGGTAGCGCCATTCCTGCGGCCGGAAGCCCCGTTTCTGTTCGGTGCGTTTTATCACCCGCCCGCAGGCGTCGTATTCGTAGCGGCTGTCTCCTGCCTGCGTCACGCATTCGTTGCGGTAGTCATGCTGTGACAGAATGCCGTTTATCCGGCTTTCCGCGATTTGCTCGTTCACCGTGTAGCGGTAGCGCTCTTCCTGCGCCGGGCCGTCGGCGTTCAGCCGCAGCACGCTGGTTATCTGGTCGCGGTTGTCATAGCTGTAGCGTGCTTCCTGTTCGCTGCGCGTTTTCGACCACACCTCATGGCCCGTCAGGCGGCCCGATTTATCCCACGCGTAACGGTGTTCGCCCAGCGGTCGCCATGACGCCACGCTCTCATGGCTGCCTGTCAGTCGCTCCGCCCCCGCCCGCTGCCACGCCGTGCGGCCACAGGCATCATGGCCCTGCTCCTGGATGTAGACCGCGTGGTTCAGCGGCGTCTGCGCCAGCCAGCTTTCTTCATCCTCCGGGCGGTAGCGGCGGCTCCGTTCCTGCCCTGCCCGCGTATGACCAAACTCCATCCGGTGGCCGTTGCTGCGGTAAGCCGTTAATACGCCCGAGGCATCGTATTCCCGCTGCGTTTCGCCGTCCGCGGTTTTCGTTCCCGTCAGCCGTCCCGCTTCATCGTAGCGGTATTCCGTGCGCTGACCGTCCTGCACTTCCGCCACCAGCCGGTGCCGGTCATCCCATTCCAGCGTGATGCGGCTGGTCAGCGTATAATCCTTCTGCGTGGCGTCGCTGCACTCATATACCTCCGCGCTCACCATCCGGTCATAACGGTCCCAGCCGTAGCGCAGTTGCTGGTGCTCACCCGTGATGGTTGTCACCCGACCGAATTCATCCCGCGCATAGCGCCACACGCTGCCGTCCGGGCGCACTTTCTCCGCCAGCCTGCCCTGTTCATCCCGGCGGTAAACCGTCCGCCGTCCCGACCAGTCATCCTCCCCCGCCAGTTGCCCCGCCGCATCATAATGCAGCCGCCAGCGCTGGTTGCCGGAGCGGGTTAACTGTGTCAGCCTCGCCGCGCCGTCATAGTCGCAGACAATGCGCTGCCCGCCTGCGTCCTCCACCTCGCGCAGCAGGTCGAATGCCCCGTGGCGGTAGCGCGTGGTCTGGCCCATCGCGCCGGTATGGACGGCGATTTTTCCCTCGCCGTCGTAACGGAACGTCTCTGCGCCGCCGTCTGCCCGGATAACCGCGCTGACCTTCTCATGCGGGTTGCTCTCTCCCGGACGGTACTGCCAGTACGTGCTGCGCCCTTCCGCATCCGTAACGCCCGTCAGCCGCAGCCAGCGGTCTTCCGCATAATGCGTCGTCCGGCCTGCCGCATCGGTATGCGCCGTCAGGCTGCCCTGCGCGTTATAAGCCCACTGCTCGCGGCTGCCGTCCGGATAAATAACCTCCTTTATCTGGCCATCTTCGGTGTAACGGTACTGCCATTTCTGGTCATTCACTTCCCGGTGAACCAGGTTGCCTTCGCTGTTATAGCGGTATGCCGCCGTGGTGCGGTGGTCCCGGTAAGCCGTTATCTGCCCGAACGCATCCCGCTGCCATTCCCGCTTGCGCCCGTCGGCATCCGTTTCGCTCAGGATGCGTCCGGCATAATCGCGTTTAATCTGTGTGACACGCCCGCCCGGCTGCCGGATACTCACCGGATGGTCATATTCATCGCGCACCCATTCCGTGATGCGCCCCAGCGGGTCTCGCTGTTTTATCAGCAGCCATGTTTCATCAAACCACAGCGTGGTGACGGCCCCGGTTGCATCGGTGTACTCGGTTTTGCGCTCTGCCGGGAAGTAACGGAAGGTGTCGTTATACAGCCCCTCTTCGGTGCCCGTCGCCACCACCCGCCCTTCATCGTCGTAGCGCAGGTGGAAATGTGTCGGGCCGTTGTCGCGCCAGGAATTCAGCCAGCCCTGTTCGGTGTACGTGTAATGCAGCGTGCCGTTAAACCGCGTCTGCGCATCACGCAGCCACCACTCATCGCCGTGGTGAGTGTAGTCATAACGTACCAGCTCACTGCCGTCCGCCTCGTCGCTGACGCGGTAAATCAGTCCTTCCGGGCCACACATCACCCGCAGGCGCAGGCCGCCGCTGTGTTCGACGTTTGTCAGATGGCCCACACCGTTATAGAGAAAGCGGATTTCGTTGCGGTTACGGTCTTTGATAGCGGACAGACGCAGGCGGCGTGCGCCGGGGGAAACGGGTGTGAAGATATAGCCCTGCTGCGTATGCTCATCGAAGATGACGGCCCGCCTGCGGTTACCCGTCAGGCGGTAGTGCGGCACCAGCAGGTTGCGGCAGTTGTATGGCTCCTGCACCGTGGCATAGGCCGGACATAAACCCTCAACATCAAAATAGGTGACATTCTGCCCGTCGCTGTCAAATTCCAGGTACTGCGACCAGTTACACAGCCAGCGAGTGCCCAGAAAGCCGCTCACGGTGTGGCGGCCAGTGTAGGCGCGTTTCAGCGTTAACGGCAGGATATGGGGCCAGTGGAAATCAGTACGGTAGTCGAGGTATTCGCCGGTTCCCGCGTCCACCGGGTCGCTGAATCCCTGGCTGATACGCTCATTGGCTGCCCGGTTTAACTGTTTTGCGCCCCACAGAGCTGTCAGAACCTCTAAACCGGACACGATAGATTGTTCTGTAACAGACATATCCGCATTAATCGGCCCGTACTGCCCGGTAGTCTTATCCGCCGTGATGGTTTTACACCCGTCCTGAATCACTGCCGAACAGGTGATTTTATGCCCCTTACGTGCGAGCGGCAGACTGTTTACAGAAATGATTTTGCTGCCCTCAGCTATCTGCGGCAGCGGTTCGCCCGGATCGTCGCTGCAAATCACTGGATCGGTTACCCGTGCCACTGCTTTTCCTTCAAAAGTGACATTGGGCGAACCTTCATGAATTTCTCCGGTATCAGAGGCCCAGCGGGAACCAATGGCCATCGCGGCACCGCCGACAAATCCCCCCGCCAGCCCTCCAGCTCCGGCAGCAACAGTGGCAGCGAGTACCCCCAGCGCAGCCCCTCCCGTCGCAACGACTAGTGCACCAACCGCAATCCCTACAATAAGTCCGCCAATCAACCCACCAATTGCGCCCAGAAAGGAATTGTTATGAACAATATGATGTCCCACACACGCCGGTATATCTGTGGGGCCAGAAACTGCGTGATCTTTACCCCAGGTATCCATAAACCAGTCACCCGCTTTGGTACCCAGCCATCCTCCCAGCATCCCTCCCGCCATTCCGGCAACCAGAGGGCCGCCAAATCCAGCAACGGCTTTGGCTATTCCGGCTGCACAGGTTTTGGCCGCTGCTGCTGCCAGCCCTACCTTTGCCGTTGCCCCCACCATACTGACGACCGTGATTCCGACACTGGCAACATGCCCTGTGGTGGCGATGTTTTCTACTGTTTCGGCATTACTGTCCCGCTGGTCCAGTTCCGCCAGCTTTTCCTGCGCGCTTTTTTCCGTCATCCGTTCGTCCTTACCACTGCGTCCGCCGGGTTATTTGTCCTGCGGCATCCCAAAACGAAAATGCAACAATGTCCCCCGCATCGTTTTACGATCTTCCTCTGCCAGCGCCTGCGTTGAGGAATAGGTCAGCGTCAGCACCTGACGACCGTTAAGTATCACCAGCAGTAGCTGTTGTATCGTTATTCCGTTGTTGTTCCAGCTAAACTCCCAGTATTCCGCCGGACGCTCTTCCACATGGCAGGATTCTTCCACCGTGAATGTCATCGCCTTCAGCTCAGTACGGAATTTCTTCTTCTGTACCGCCAGATAATCACTGAACTCCGCCCCTTCCGGCAGAATTTCACGCGTGACCACCAGGTTTGCGCCTGCAATGTCGCTCAGCACCGGTGTCAGGATGTTCATCGTGTTATCCTGCCAGTTTCCGGGCAGGGAAAAATGTCCTTCATTAATAAGGTATTGCATGGAAATATGCCCTGTTATTTTGATTCCGGGTTAAGCGCCAGATGGGTGGGGCCATCCAGCTTTATGGTGCCGTTGGCATTCATGACAAGCGTACTTTGTCCCACCGTCAATGTAATCTGCGTGTTTGCTGTCAGGTGAATGGCTCCGGTGGTGGAGGTAATGGAAATATCCCCATGTACTGTTTCGGTACTGGTGCCCGTTGCCACTGTGACCGTCCGGTTGCCCGTCTTCACCGTCAGCGACTGCTTGCCTTCCGTGACCGTAATATCCCGATCGCCCTTAATGGTTTCAGTGTGTTTACCAAAAACATCTTCCGTGCGATCAATATGCACTTTTGTAATTTCGTTATGGATAATGGTTTTCGTCCGGTCAGCATTTACCGTATGCGTTTCATTATTCTTCACCGTGGTGTTGAGATCTTTTTCCGCGTGGAACTTCACTTCCTCCGCGCCCGTTTTATCATCAAAACGCAGCATGTTGCCGTTCGTTGGCCCGCCATATAGTGAGTGACTGAATATCCCGCTCTGTGTTGCCATTCCCGGCAGTCCCCACGGCGGCATGGTGTCCTGGTTGTAGGTACGCCCCACGATGATCGGCAGATCCGGATCGCCGTTTTTGAAATCCACCAGCACTTCCTGGCCGATACGCGGGATCTGGATCATCCCGAAGCCTTTGCCCGCCCATGGGTAGCTGACGCGTATCCAGCAGGAGCTGTTTTCATCCATTTTGCCGTAACGGTCCCAGCCAAACTGCACCTTTACCCGCCCGTACTGATCCGTCCAGATTTCCTGGCCCGACGGGCCGGTGACAATGGCGCTCTGCGGTCCTTTGGTGTGGGGTTTGCTGATGGTTCGCTGCGGGCGGTACACCTCGCGGGTGGGGTGCAGTTCAAAACTGGTGGAAAAGGTAAAGTGCTGGTCCTGCCCGCTGTGCTGCGCGTTGTCCTGCACAAACAGCAAGGTCTGCGCCAACAGATATTCCTGGTTGAGTTCTGCCGTAGGGTGATTCATCAGCGTGAAGGTATAGCCTGTCATGAGTGTGCGGATATTCCCTCCCCCCAGCACCCGACTGCCGGGGCTGCGCTGCGCTTCCATACGAATGCGCGTCAGCATCTCGCCTTCACTCTTGTCGAAGTAGTCTCCCGGCCACTCATAATGCTCGTAGGTGGCATGACCGGTTTCACGCGGGTTTGCCACCGTGTTTGCCAGCAATGAACGTGGCTTCGTAAAATCGAAATCATCCAGCACCCACTGGCCAGTCCGCAGACTCTCGTTTGCCGTGATAGTGTGGATAAACTCCTTGTCCAGCTTCAGCCCTTCCTGGTGCCACTCGACCAGCGGCGAGTCCGGACATGCTTTGTGGGCGCTGATGGCATCCGCCAGCACCAGCGTGTGGCTGTCCTCGCTGTGCTCAAACCACCAGTAGATGCCCCACTCCTGCATCAGTCGCTGAAGAAAATCAAAATCAGTTTCACCGTACTGCACCTGCCAGGTGCGTACCGGGTAGCTTTCCACCAGCCGCTTTTCCACCGGGTAGGGGTATTCCGCCAGAACCTCATCCAGAATATCCACCACGGTTTTATTCTGGAATGCTTTGTAGTCGCTGGTATGGGTCAACAGTTTTACCCACGGCTCCATACGCAGCTCATAGGTAACCGAACGCCCTTCATGACCGACTACCCGCGCCGCCGTGACCAGCCCGCTGATATGCCGTTTACCGTCACCATCCAGTTCGATGTTGACGCACAGATCTTTGCCCACCATCGGTTTGAGCGGCAGGTTGGCCGCCGGGGAGACATAGCCCAGATTCAGGGTGTCGGGCGTTTTTAGCTGTACCACATAAGTAAACAAGGCTCCCAGTGTTTCCGAGCCATTAAGGCTGGCAAACAACAACATCTGCGGCGGCACGGCACTGCCGCTTACCGTAACGTTATGCACTCCCGGTCCGGAGATAAGGGATGACATTACGTCCTGTGCGGCACCAGCTATATCCGATATCCCTGCCGCCACAGCGGCGGCCTGCGCCGCTGCCACCGCGGCTTTTACCAGTCCTGATGGTTCCGGCAACTCGCCAAACAACAATTCCACTGCCTGTTCTGCCATTTGTTCGGCTGCGTCAGTAACGCTGGCTACGGCGGCACCTGAACTAACACCGTTATTTTCTCCGACAATTGGCGGCGTAGTGATAGCTGGCCCATCGCTCCCGACAGTTTTATTACCCGTGGATACAAAACTCATAATGGATCCTTCTGAAGAATGTAGTCATCTGCTAATAACAAATTTCTTTTTCAAGCTGAACACTATTTTCTGTATAGTTAACTGAAAGATAAAACGATGATGACTGATTTATCGAACAACGACTCTCCCATACAATTTCATTCTTATTGAGAATGCGCTTATGTAATTTATACCCCAGTTCTGAGAGATATCTTTTCAAAGGCTCCACATCTGTCCCCCCACTAAATACTATGGAGTTTGAAAGTGGATAACCATCACCTGGATGGTATTCAAAATAATATTTCTCAGATACTTTAGGACTATTTAATATGTCAGGATCAGTAAGCATGTGGTATTTTAAAAAATCATTTTCCGTATAAACTCCACCATCATTCATTCCTGATGAAATCATATATATAAAAATACAAGCGATAAAAAGCATAGAAAATACGGCAAGGATAAACCATAAAAAAAGACGTCTGAAAATTCTCATCCCTTGCATGTTTATATACATCCTATATGGGTAAAAAAGAAAATGATGTTCCATCATTAGTTATGATTCTTATCTTACCCGATGTAAAATCACTCCACGGTTGGATCCATGTCATAAAATGTGGCAAATTTACCTTATAAGGTTTATGTTTGACACAGGGATCCTTCGGATCAGGAAACAGAATGGGTCGAAACCCATCATTTTTAAAACTGCCAACAGGTCCGTAAAAATCCCAGCGACTAACCGCATCATTATAACTGACGGGACGAACCAAACTACTGTATTTCCCCGGGATCATAAAACGATAAAAACCAAAAAGATCTGAAACCAAATCTTCACCACTAAATCCACTATCTGTATGCCATGAAAATGCTTTCAAGCTTTGATACGCCTCAAACTTCAATGCTGTATTCATCATCATCGCCAGCATGATGCTATTAATTTCATCCTGAGTACGTCCTCTTTGGATTTCCCAGCGAGTGAATTTTCCTGTCCCCATTTCCTGCCTCAGTGTTTTACTTCTGATTCGCATATTCTGTTTATATATCACTGAGTAATATTTATTACCGGAGCTTTCACCCGCATCAAATTGCTGTTTTAGCAAGGAAATATCGTCACCACCGGCATGTCCCATATCAAGCCAACCCAACACTTCGGTATATACAATGCCAAATTTGAGTTCATCAAACTTCTGATTACCTTTAATTTCTTCACGTTTACTCATATAAAATCCTTTACCTGTTTTCATCCACCAGCCGCAGTGCATCCACATACCGCCCTTCACTGTTCTGCTGCCAGAACCAGCCTTGCCCTGGCAGGTAACGTATGCCCGGTAGATCCAACTATCCCGCTATTCATCTGTACAGCCCAGCCCCCGGCGCTGTACCACTTCACTGGCAAATGTCGCGCCAGTTTTTTTCATTATTTCTTGTTGTATTTTTTGCAACTGCGGAAATATAATTCTCTCACATTTATTTATTTCCCATATATCACCAGTTTGAGAACTTACTGAAAACAGCCCCCAATAATCTATTGCTCCGACAGTCGGTGTATCATAGCCAAGGCTAAAATCATAATATCCCGGATGGGGAGGATTTCCGTGTTTATCCTGCAAATCACCGTCAACAAAAACGCCATCCAGCGATAAATCATATTTTTGATATTTAAGTGCAATAATGAGTAGTTTTTCTGCCTGTGCTTTCGTCATTCCACCGCGATTTATATCTGACAAATTAAATTCAGATACAACCACTTGGGCATAACAGAACTCAGATATAAAGAGAAAAAAAACAAGCATTATTTTACGGGGCATGCTATTCTCCGTCCGACCATAATAATTATTCCAGCAGTTATCCTGGCGTAATTATCCGTACCACCAGTAATATGAGATCCTGAATTAAACCCAGCAGCTACCAGAGCTTCAGAGAAGGCCAGAGCATCTTTTTTCCCCCGAACAGCGTCACCATACTTGACAGCAAAAGATCGCGCACAAACTGAAAACGAAGAAAAAATAGCCACCCAAGTTTTGTTACTATCCTTTGGATGAACCCGACCTGACTGAAATGATGCAGGAGCCTGGAGAGAAAAGTAATTATTATATTCCCTGGCAATACGACCTGTACCATATTGACTTTCGGCAGCAGCAAGACCCAGTATATTCTCTACCGGTACGTCAAGCTCTTTTGCAATTATCTCACAAACCTTCATGTGCTCCTGGACAAATCTTACCGCACCCACGTTATTACACGCTTTATCATAAGCACCCATTTCTTCATTCCTTAGCAGGTGTTTTTAAAACCACCATGTTCATTATTTCTCCACCAGTCGCAGCGCATCCACATACCGCCCTTCACTGTTCTGCTGCCAGAACCAGCCTTGCCCCGGTGTTGCCTGCCCCAGCGTCTTACCCGGCCAGCCCGGCCACGGCAGATAACGCACGCCCGGCAGTTCTACTACCGGTGCTTCATCCGGCAGCCCGGTCAGTTCCCGGCTGCGCTGCGATGTTCGTCGTAACCCGCGCAGCCACTGCGCCCACCACGGCCCCGGCTGCCACATCGCCCATAGCTGGTCCACCTGCTCCGTCAGCCGCCCGCGCCGCATCGTGTCCAGCGTGATATGCTGCGCCGCCAGCCTCGCCAGCCAGTACAGCCAGCCCTGCGTCTCCTGCAAACTCTCGTCCAGCCACTCCCGACCGCAGCGCTGGTAAATCACCAGCGGCCACGGGCGTCCCACGCTATCCCGTGACGCCATCAGCACTCCGGTCAGCCAGTCAGTCGTCCCACCCATCGGCAAAAATCCCGGCGACATCACAAAGCTCCACGGCAGCGGATGGTGTTCCGGCGCGGGCATATCATGTTCGCCACGCGGCGACAGGTGCATCCAGCCGTCACGCTCTTCATCGGTCGTCTGGCCTTCCGGCAACACGATATGCCGCCCGCTGCCCACCCACGTCTGGCGGTTCAGCCAGTCCTGCCATATTCGTCCCTCTTCAGCGCCCACCCGCCAGCGCACATAGTCGCGCTGGTCCGGCAGCCTGCCGAACATCGCCGGGGCTGATACCACCGCTGGCCGGCGCATTACAGCGCCCTCGCCGGGCAACTGAAGTTCTGCAACAGCTCCCGGCTGACCGGGTTAAAATCCCGCCCGGCGGTGATTTCCAGCACCACCCGGCGACCGTCAAAATCATATTCCACCAGTTGACGCCCCCGCACCGCCGTTTCCTGTACCATTCCGGCGTCCAGCAGATGAAACAGCGCCCACGGCCCGCCGGTCAGTAGCGTTGAGGTGTCCTGGCGAATACGCGGGCTGGCGGTGATTTCCGCCATCGAGCCGTTGCGCGGTCCCGGCCACGTCACTTTCAGGGGCCGGTCCGGACCATGGGCGTAGCGCAGCACCTGACCGTCGATATCAATCACCAGTTCCGTGATGGCCGGGTCCATATCCACCACGCTAATCTGCATCGACCAGGAAAATTTTTTCCCGCCCTCGCTGTTAAAAAACACGCTGCGGATCTGCTTCGCCTGCTGAAACGGCGTTAAATCCGGCCCCTGCAACGTCATGTTGCCTTCGGTCGGTTTGTAGCGCCACGGATCGCTGGCGGTGTCCGCCAGCGGAGCCAGTTGTTTGCTCCAGAAAGCATCCAGTACGCCGCCGCTGGCGAAGATGCGGTTAAAGTCCTCGGCGCTGACCTCCTGCGGACTGTCGGCGAACGGATAGCGCCCGTCGATGGCGTCACGGCAGTCGTCGCCCATCATCGCCTCCATCTGGGTGTTCAGCACGTCGCCGGTCCCGGCGTTGATTTTGCGCGTTCCCTGCTTCGTCAGATCCAGCAGGATGTTTTTCAGCGGCGCAGGCAGTTTCGCCGCCTCCAGTTGCAACTTGTCTGCGGCAGTAATGCGCGCTGGCAACGTCCCCGCCGCCAGCGCGCTATCAGCAATGGTCAGTTGGGTGTAATACTCGTTGAGCATGGTCAGCAGCGAAGCGATCTGCATCGTCCCACCGCCGCTCTGTCCGCCGTCCGTCCGCCCGGCAATGACCTCGCGCAGCGCGGCGAAACGGTCATCCACCAGCGTTTTTTCCAGCCGTTCTTCCGGGTGAATATCCTGGAACAGTTTTGCCGTCTGTACCACTTTCCCCGCGTTACCGGACGCGCGCTGCGCCAGCTGTTTCTGTCTGGCCTGCGGGTCCGGCGGCGGCACCAGCGTGGTCTGCTCCACCACCGCTTTTCCCAGCCGCATCAGCGGTGAGTCCGGCGATGCCAGGGTGCGCAGCACCTGTAAATCATAGGCCAGGCCGGAACTGCCCTCTTCCCCGGCACTGTTGATACTATGGATACTGTCCAGAAAATCCTGCCAGCGGCGGGCATATTCTGTCAGGTACAAACGGCGGACTTCGCGGGCGACAGACTGCTCCTGCCCCGGTATCTGGCTGCGCAGGCTGTCAGTCAGCTTTTTTGGCGTACTCTCCCGGCCCATCACCCAGCCATCGTTCGCCGTCGCCGCCGCCACAAATTCCGGTAATCGTTTGTCGAACAGCTCCCGGTAACCTTCACGGGTAAAAATACCCGGCACGCCCCGATCCAGCGGCGCGCCGTTGCTACGCACAAACACCGTTCCCGCATCCGCGCCCACAGCGCGTACCAGCGTGAACTCCTGCGGCGCTTCGCTCTCCATTGCCGCCAGCGCCCGCGCATAGATACGCTCGGTACTGGTGTGACCGTCGAGGAATGCCCGCGCCTGGCGGATCAGCGCCTCATCTTTCTCATACGGTGAATGCACCACCCGGCTGCCGTCAAACAGCGCTTCGATATGCGTCAGCACGGCGGCGCGCCCGCCGAACCCGGCCACGCTGTCGCTGTTCCCCAGATCGTTAATCACCCACGACTGGATCTCCGCCGCGTTGTATTTATCTTCGTGATCTTTATCCAGATTCAGTAGCAGATAGATGCGCAGGGCATCGTAGGCCGCTTTACTGTCCTGACGGGCAATGGCGTCCGCCAGCACATACTCCATCCGTTTCACCAGCGGCGGCAGCAGCAGTTGATCCAGCAGGCGGTTGTACAGCGACGCCACGCTGTCGGTTACCGGCGGTACGCTGTACAGGCCGTAGCGCCAGGTCAGCGGCGGCGCGTCCGGGTCCAGTTCCGGCCAGGCGGACAGTTCCCTTGCGCTGTCCAGCAGTGCCGGGACGGGAGCCATCGCCGGTTTACCGGTGTAGGCTTTCACATCACCGTCCAGCCGGGCCGCGCGGGCGCTGATTTCATTCATATAGTCGCCGTTGGTCTGCTGGCTGGTCTGCATCCCCTGCCACAACAGGAATGCCAGCACCAGTACCAGCAGGTGCCCGCCGAGGCGCAGCAGGCGGTAACGCCAGGCCCACTGGAGGTTTGGCTCCACCAGGTGCGCTTCACGGAAAATAAACTGTGTTAGCAGATCATGCAGAAAGTAGCTGCGGTTGCCGTCCGGCAGAGCGTGCGGGAGAGAGGCGGAGGATTCGCCACGGGCGGTTTTTATCGCCCGGACAAAGCGCTGCCAGATACTCAACTGGTCGGCCACGGCGTCGGCCTGCGCCTGCGCGGCGCTGGTGAAAAACACCCCGCGCAGCGTGTTATTCAGTTGCGTGGCATCGAATTTTGAATCGAGGAAGATCTGTTCAATAGCCTCCAGCAACGGCTCGCCGAGGGCGGCGAACTCACGCGGGAAGGTATACAGCCGCTGGCGGCTTTTAAGGTCGTACTCTTCCTGTAACCGGGTATCCAGTCCCTGATCCAACCGCAGCGTCAGGCGCGCCAGCTCCTGCGCGCAGGCGGCGTGCAGCGCCTGCGCGCAGGCGGCGTGCAGCGCCTGCGGGTCGCCCGCTTTTCGCCTGCGGCTGTACGGCAACGTGAAGCCCCAGATTTGTGCGCGAAGATGGCTGGTCAGCGTGCGAAAATACTCGCTGAACCCCGGCAACAAATCCATTTTGGTGACCACCAGATAGACCGGAAAGCGAATCCCCAGGGTCTCGCGCAGTTCTGCCAGTCGCGCCCGCAGAGCGGCGCAGGCCGCCAGGCGTTCCGCCGGTGACTGTGCGGTTAAATCCGCCACGTTTAGCGTCAGGATCACGCCGTTAAGCGGCGCGCCGGGGCGATGTTTACGCAGCAGACCGAGAAAGCCCTGCCACTCTCCGGCGTTACGCTGCGCGGCGCTCGCTTCACCACCGTCATCGTGGCGGGCGTAGCGTCCGGCGGTATCAATCAACACCGCTTCGTTGGTAAACCACCAGTCGCAGTGTAGCGTGCCGCCACCCGGCACTGTCAGGATACGCGAGGTCTGCTCCATTTGCTCCGCCAGCGGGAACTGCAATCCGGTGTTCAGCAGGGCCGTGGTTTTGCCATCGCCGGGACTGCCGACCACCATGAACCACGGCAGCTCATACAGAAAGCGTTTTCCCTCGAAGATTTTACGCCAGCCAGGCATATCCACCCGCAACTGCCGCAGCTGCCGGATGGCCTGCGTGACAATATGGTTGACGGTGCGCAGGTCGGCTTTGATCTCGCCTGCCACCGGTACCTCTTCCCCGCGCGGATGCAGGAAGCGACGCAGCAGTTGTTCATCCATACGCAGCGCACGCCACAGCCGGTACAGGCCGTACAGCGCGTACATCAGCAGGATGAAACCAATCAGGGTCAGGCGGACCCACAGCGGCGCAAACGGATGGACATCGCCCAGGGCCAGCAGCGGTGTGACGAAGCCAATCGCCAGGCACAGGACACTGATGCCGATGATACTCATCGACCAGTTGACCAGCCACAGTACCAGCAGCATCAGCAACAGGGCAATGGTCACTACCCGGCTACCCACGGAGGCCAGCGGGCGCAGGGTATCAAATGACACCAGCGGCCCGACAAACCAGACCAGCAGCGCCAGAACCAGAACGCCCACAACTGCCAGCGCGCGCCGGGAAAAAAGCAGACTAAGAAATTTTTGCATTATATTTCGACTCGCCACCCAATAATCAATATTTTAAAATTCCCTGAATAAAGTAATATAACCATTAAATCTTACAGAACACTCATCAGCGTTCATGAAGCTGGATGCAATGAAAATATCTTTTTCTTTATCTTTGTTAATATAGGTATATTTTGCCACGATAGATTTAACCTGATTTTCATAGTAACTATCGAAATAGGATTTTTTATCTAATATTGCCACTTTATTTTTGGCCTTATCTTTTTCATAATCCATCCTGGCCAGAGATTCTGCATAGACCTTAGATACAGGCGAGATATCAAGAATCTCTACCTTTGTTTTATCCTTTATAATAGTAGCGACATCTATATTCAGGTCATTTTTTATGGCATCAAATAATGATGACTCCATTGATGCTCCAACCGTAGCACACCCATAATCGTGCGCATAAGAAATGGCAGGAATACCCACCAACAGACAGACCATTATCTTAAACATATCAATCCCTTACTACCAAGACTTTACCACCAAGACTTTATCTG
The DNA here is from genome assembly GCF_020150755.1 of Salmonella sp. A29-2. Classification (NCBI taxonomy): domain Bacteria; kingdom Pseudomonadati; phylum Pseudomonadota; class Gammaproteobacteria; order Enterobacterales; family Enterobacteriaceae; genus Salmonella; species Salmonella sp. A29-2. The sequence continues at coordinate 3,627,502 of NZ_CP083731.1, forward strand.
AACTGGCAGCGATAACATTATCACAGGGTATACCTGTCACATTTCAGGCTACATGTGCGCTGGCTTTACTCTCTTACCCCAGTCACGAACCAATGTATGCTCCCGGGGATTTATTTCCTTGCCGCCTTGATGCAACTTGAATGATTTTATATCTTACAGGGGTACTCTATTAATTTATTTATGATAAGCTCAGCCGCGCGAGAATTAAGTTCTTTATGTGTCTTATTTTTAAGAAAAACATAGACAATTTCATTTAATGTTAGCGTCTTAAATAAATCGTATCCACACCATAGTTTTTTCTCTGTCGCATCCTCCACGCCAAGCAGATAGATACCCGCCCTGAGTTTATCCAGTTGATTACCAGATACCCAAAATTTAAAAAAGTCATTACCTGAAAGATTAAGCGCATCCGGCGTCAGGGATAACACAGGAGATGACCGGGAAGCAATTTTTACGGAGGGTTCAGTCCCCTGACAGGGGAAATTTTTAACTAATGCTTCCTCTATCAGCACCGAAGCTCTTGCATCAGGCTTTTTCACAGAGTACCGATCAAGCCAGGCCAGCACAGTATGGTTTATTGTTATACTGTCAACCTGACCATATCCACACCACGTCTTACCTTCTGTGGCATCCGCTACCCCCAACACATACATCAGTGTATTATCTTTTTCCTGTAAGTTATCACTGGCATAAAATCCCAGAAAATCCCGTATACTGAGGTTGACATTATCGGGGGAAATGAATCCTGCGTTAATCAGGGACCCGGCAAAAACGCCACCGGGTAATAAACAATATAAAATGATCAAAAAAACACGAACAGATCGTTTTATGTGATATGTCGCTGAGATCCGATAATAATCCCCCGTCACGCCACATACTGCCGAATGATGAGACACATCATAGGTTGATTTTTTCATCATTCATTCACTCCACTACCAGAATTTCCACCCGACGGTTTTTCGCCCGCCCGGCTTTACTGCCGTTATCCGCCACCGGCACCGTATCGCCCTTGCCGACGATATGTACCCGTCCGGCAGGTACGCCGCCGGAGGTCAGCAACGCCGCAACTTCCGCCGCCCGTTTTTCCGACAGCACCAGGTTGGATGGGAATTCAGCCGAATGAATGGGCTGGCTGTCAGTGTGACCCGTTACAGTGACTGCGCCGCCCACGCGGGCGATTTCCCGCGCCGCTTTGTTAATCACTGGCCGGATTGCGTCACTCACCGTTTTTTGTCCCGGTACAAACATGGCGTCGCCACGGAAGACCACCCTACTGTGCTGGTCATCTTCGTCCACGGTCAGCAGGCCACGGGCGATTTCGTTTGCCAGCAGGATTTTCAGCCGCAGCTTATGAACCGGCACGGGCGGCGGCGGCAGTATTATACCAATCGCATCAATATGCTGTTGTACGGTGACGGTCTGCACATCCATCCGGTGGCTGTAAAGGCCAAACAGCGTCAGCATCGCCAACAGGGCTATCCCGGCGCTCAGCCAGACCGGCACCCGGCGCATCCGCCGCAGTCGTCCGCTTATCGCCCCCTGAAAGTCAGGCGAGAGCGCGGGCATAACCGGATCGCGACGCTGTGAAAGCTGTGTCAGCAGTTGCTGGCGAATATTGTCCAGTTGCTTACGCCCGTCTGGCTGCACGCTGTAGCGGCCTTCAAATCCCAACCCCAGCAGGTGGTAGATAACCTCCAGTACGTTGCCATGCTCCTGGAAGCTGGCTGCCAGACGCCCGATGATCTGGAAAAGTTTTATCCCGCCTTCGCTTTCACCATGAAATGTTACCAGCAGGCTTTTTCCGGCCCAGACGCCGCGCCGTCCCCAGGTTGTGTTATTGGCGGCTTCATCAAGCGCCGTACACAGGCAGTAACGTACCGCCAGTACGTGCTCGCGCCGCAGGTTCGCCTGATCGCATAATGTCTGGTACAGATGCATCTCGCGTACCAACAGATTACGGTAAGGCTCTACCAGGGCCGCATCCAGTTTAGCGGGCATGGCTGCGAGAGCGCACAATAAAGGCCGGGCAGCGGCGAGCAACGGGTTAGCCGCCGCGCTGATTTCAGCCAGCCGGAGTTTGCTGTCCGGACCGTCTTCAACGATGACATTGAGTTCCGTGCGCTGGCTGGTGTGTACCGGCGTTTCATATTCACTGTCCTTATGCTCCGGCGTGGTGGACAAAAAGGACATCATGTCCGCCGCTGGCGGCGTCAGGGTACTGTCTGTCATTTATCGCGCACTCCCCACAGTTCTGTCTCCAGCCCCGGAAATTCCCCGGCGGTATGCATGGCCATCCCGCCGTAACGGGCAATGTGTTCCCACAATGCTCCCTCGCGGCGGATGTCGTAATAGATGTATCCGGCCTGAAACGGGATTTGGCGCGGTGGTACAGGCAGAACCTGCAAAGCCAGCCCCGGCAGATGCGAGCGGATCAGTTCCGGCAGGCGATCGGATGGCCCGATTTTGGTCTGGGCGGCAAAATGTTGCAGTAGCACATCGGTCGGCATTGAAGCCTTTATCGCCAGTACCAGCGTGCTGAAATCGGCAAGATCGGAAGGGGCCACCACCGCATTCAGGATGCCGTAAGTCCCCTCTTTCAGCTCGATGCGCTGCGCGCCCCGGATCAGTACCGCATTCAGCAGGAACTGCACCTCATCAACCAGCGATTTCAGTCCGGCATAGGGCGTCAGGTGTTTGTACTCTTTGTATTCAGCGGGCCGTCGCGTTTGTGGACGCACATAGGTGGAGAGTTCCCCGGCCAGTTCGGACAGGTAGCGATATAACACTTCCGGGGCCAGCGGCGTTTTCGCCAGGTGGGTCAACAGCGGCTCAAAGCGATTGAGAATTTGCAGCAGCAGGTAATCGGAGACCTCCGCTGCTTCATGGCCGTGGTTGTCGCTGCCGGTCAGCCGTTCCGCCAGCGAATCGGCCCGCATCCGGATGAGATCGTTGATCCACGACAGCCAGGTACACATCAGTGAACTGGCCTGATAATTAATGATGGGCGGGATCAGGTCGTGGTCGATATCTATCCGCCCGTCAGGGTTCAACCCGGTGATGCGGGTCAATGGCAGGCCAATCCAGGCGCCCGTCACCGCCTTTTCCGGCAGCAGCCGCAGGCGCAGATGACTGAGTTGTAATAACTGCGCGCCACGTCCCAGCGAGTTGGCGTCGCGGATGTCGTGTTCATGTACCGAGAAACGCGCCAGTGATTCCGGGTTATTGTCAAACGTAGTTTCTTCGCTGTTCGGCGCGCGTACCGGTACCGCCAGACAAATCTGCTGGTTCAGGTGCTCCGGCAGGATGGTCAGTGGCGGCGGCAGCGGGGTGTGGTCCGGTGCGTTAAACGGCGTGCCGTCAGGAAAAATCCCTGATGCCTCTTTCAGTATCAGTTTACCGATGTTCAGCGCTTCTCCATCAATATTGTAGTGGCTGAATCCCCAGAAAAAGGGGGTCAGCGGCAGGCTGCGGTAATGCATGACGTGTTCCAGATAACGCTCTTGCTGCTGAAACATCTGCGGCAGTAAAAATTGTCCTTCACTCCAGACTACGCGGTCATTCCAGCTCATAATTCATTTATCCCGTTCCGTAATTACAATGGCGCTTTGTTCCAGTTCCGCCTCCAACTGCACTTTTCCTTTCCCCGGTATGAGGCTGCTGTACCAGGCTTTTTCCGGGGCTTCCGGGATTTTATAGGTTACCCGCCAGACCGATTTGGCCAGGTTACGGTATCCGGCCAGTACGCCGATTGCCGTGGTCTGCGCATTCAGCGGGCGACGCAGTTTTTTCTCTTCGCCGGGACGCAAAATAAAGCTGTCGCGACGCACTAAATCGTCGGTAAGGACGGATTTGTCGTTGTCATGGAGCGACCAGTAATCAGCTGTCGTGAAAGCGGCGTCATTTTTTAGTTCATACACACGTATCTCAATGGGCGCGGCCTTCTTCTGATTGTCAGGATTCACCTTATCGGAGGCTTTCACGCTCAGGTCGAGTCGCTGTGATTCGAGGTCAGGTAACGCATCGCTACTGCCGCATCCGGAAAGCAGGAGCAGTACAAAAGGCATAGCTACCGCACATAACCGCCGAGTGGGGTTACGCCATTTATTCACTGTAAATTCCTTTAAAATCAAAACAATAAATCCTGCCAGATATAAATCTGGCCGGAAAAACAACCGTTAAATTTCTTTGTTGGCCTTGAAGTCGTAGCCTGCGGTAATGGTGCCGCCGCTGCCACCCTGCTGGTTCTGCACCACGTATTCCTGCTTCACGGTGCTGAAGGAGAGTTCAATTGATTCGCGAGACGCAATTTCCCCTCCCTGGCTTCCGCTGGGCGATACCATTGCAATAATCAGATCTGTGAAAGTGTACTTGAGGTACTCCAGCGGATTGCCGCCAGCCTTACGCATAACCAGAATGGCCTGCGGAATGTGCTTACCGGAAGAGCAGTATTTGAACAGGTTCGGCTGGCGCGATCGATGTAATGTTCAAATGAAAGATTAGTGACGGAGACCTTACCGGAACCGAGACCGCTACCGGCGTGCATGGTGGATTCCTGATGAATATTCCAGCGCCAGCTCAGTACTTCAATTTCATTTTTGTGTTTGTCATCCATTGACTCGCCGTCAATGCCGTCAATTTTCAGAAAAATGTCATAAGACATATCTACTATCCTTTTAACTACCTAAATTAAGCCCTGATTTATCTGCTTTATTAGGTGAACAGATTAACTATTCCTGTACAGCTCTTTCTTACCCATAAATTCATCAGAGCAAGAGAACGTATGCTTTTAATATCTTTGAATTTTACTTCTCGACACGCCTTTTAATTAATTCATTTAATTCCCTGTCATGGATAAAATCTATGCACTTCATGGTATTAAAATCTGATGATATCGAACCGTTATATTTCAACCCTGAATATTTTTTCGCAATCTCATCAATTTCATGGTAAATCTCCACAGATTGTTTACCATATTCAAGGTAAGCACTGGCCGTAGCTCTGGCATCGTTTTTAACGACATCATCTTTGTATACTAATGCCAGACAATGACTCAGCGCCCAATTTTTTAAGAGTTCCGACTGTGAATATTGTGTGGTCAATGCTTCTTGTGCAAAGGATGGCTGCCATACCAGCATTCCACTTATGCTGAAAGTAACTAATATTAACCATTTCACGGCAGTATCCACAGAGTCCCAACTTCAGGAACAAATGGTCCATTATCTGGGTCATTTAATAAGTGGCACTGATCTGAACAGATACTGCCATTCCATAATGTAACGTGTCCTCTGGCATTGCTCCAGCCATGCCCTTTTACTACGATAATTCCTTTCTTCCCTATAAAGTCACTCTGTTTCGGATTATTAACAATAAGATCAGGCTTGCCCATAGTATGAGTAAGATAATCAATCATATCATTCACGCGATAAATATAGAATTTATTATCGGCACCACTAACCTTTGCATACGGAGAGTTACGGGCTATTGGGAATCCTGTCGCATTCAAAACATAGCTCATTCGAATAGGGCAGGCATTTTGAAAATAACCACCAGTTATATTTTTCCCAACGTTTCCACCAATAATGCTACCCACATCAGCGACGGAATGATTCACCTTCCTAAAAGCTAACCACGCTTCATTGAATGAAGGTCTGTTCATTTTGCTTACCCTCTAAAAATTCTGTGTAGATCATTAATTCTCAACACGTATCTTCATGGACGCCGCTTTCTTCTGATTGTCAGAATTCACCTTGTAAAATGCTTTCACGCTCAAGCCAGGCCGCTGCGATTAGGGGTCAGGTAACGCATCGCTACTGCCGCATCCGGAAAGCAGGAGCAGTGCAAAAGGCATAGCTACCGCACATAACCACCGAGTGGGGTTACGCCATTCATTCACTGTAAATTCCTTTAAAATCAAAACAATAAATCCGGCCAGATATAAATCTGGCCGGAAAAACAACCGTTAAATTTCTTTGTTGGCCTTGAAGTCGTAGCCTGCGGTAATGGTGCCGCCGCTGCCGCCCTGCTGGTTCTGCACCACGTATTCCTGCTTCACGGTGCTGAAGGAGAGCTCCACCGTTTCACGGGAGGCGATTTCACCATCGTGGCTGCCGCTCGGGGAAACCACGGCGACAATCAGGTCGGTGAAGGTATACTTGAGGTACTCCAGCGGATTGCCGCCAGCCTTACGCATAACCAGAATGGCCTGCGGAATGTGCTTGCCGGAGGCGCAGTATTTGAACAGGTTCGGGCTGGCGCGGTCGATATAGTGATCAAAATCCAGGTTGGTGACGGAGACCTTACCGGAGCCGAGGCCGCTACCGGCGTGCATGGTGGATTCCTGATGGATATTCCAGCGCCAGCTCAGTACTTCAATTTCATTTTTGTGTTTGTCATCCATCGACTCACCGTCGATGCCGTCAATTTTCAGAAAAATGTCATAAGCCATTTTTATATCCTTATTAAGTTTTACTTAAAATAAACCTGATTTTATCTATATCTTTTTGTTTATAGATAAATCATTGCCGTACAGAATCCTTCTCCAATAACTTCAGGAGAACAGAAGACTGTATATTTTTTCGGTACCGATAATGTATTTAGTTATTTTATGAATTTGCATTATTTAATGCATATGAATAATGCTTCATAACTTCCGATAATAAAAACCATAACCTGTACTGAAATTTTCACGTCTCAAATCGCTAATTACAGATAAAAGATACAGACTGGTTTTCTGGCGATCCCTCAAAATTATGAGTCTTACAGCGAGTAGAAGAAGCAGGTATTGGTTGCGTCAACCATATCTGTTCATGACCATAAATACACGAAACCCAATAGCGATCGGTTTCTTTATCGCTAACACGTTCTGTTTCCCATACAGACCAATTTTCACCGTTTACTTTTTTAGTCTCTGGTTTGAGATCCATCAGGTTTTCAGGTTTACCCTGCGTTACCCCAATACTACTTAACCATAAACGCGACATATATCGAGGAGAAAGCTGCCACGGCGCTGGGACATCAGACTTCAGGCTCACAGCAGAAGACTGAGTATCAATAACAGCCGGACAACTGACTTCCCAGGCTACAGCATATTGTGAAAAGAGCAGAACAATACCAGGTAACAGATGAAAAGTTGGGCTTATGGTCATAATATGTATTTCCTACTCAATGATATAAAAAGCTTCGGCATTGTTACTGGCATTCGGATATGTGTCATCATTACGTACCCCACCTTTACGAGAAAGTGGGCGAGACGAAATTCTTTTCTTCATATCCCTCTTTATATTCTCTATCTTCTCTGTCTTCACTCGCTTAAACATTCATAAAATATATATCAGGCATTGCCCTGCTTCACTGACGGCAGTTTTGTCACCAGGCGCAGCGATCCCGTCAGCCCTTCAAGCTGGAAATGCGGACGCAGGAAGAATTTCGCGTCGTAATAACCTGGATTGCCTTCGACCTCTTCCACCACTACTTCAGCGGCAGCCAGCGGACGACGGGCTTTAGTTTCTTGCGAGGAGTTCACCGGATCGGCGTCGACATAATTCATAATCCATTCATTTAGCCAGCGCTGCATATCCTCACGCTCTTTAAAGGAACCGATTTTGTCGCGGACAATACATTTGAGGAAGTGTGCGAAGCGCGAGCAGGCGAACAGGTACGGCAGACGGGCGGACAGGTTGGCGTTGGCCGTCGCGTCCGGATCGTAGTATTCCTGTGGTTTTTGCAGCGACTGTGCGCCGATAAAGGCGGCATAGTCTGAGTTTTTACGGTGGATCAACGGGATAAAACCGTTTTTCGCCAGTTCAGCCTCGCGGCGGTCAGAGATGGCAATTTCGGTCGGGCATTTCATGTCCACGCCGCCATCGTCAGTCGGGAAGGTATGGCAGGGAAGATTTTCCACCGCACCGCCTGATTCCACACCGCGAATCAACGTACACCAGCCGTAGTGTTTGAAGGAACGGTTGATGTTTACGCCCATCGCGTAGGCCGCGTTGCTCCAGACGTATTTAGTATGGTCAGAACCATCCGCATCTTCTTCAAAATCAAACTCGTCCACCGGGTTGGTTTTTGCGCCATACGGCAGGCGGGCAAGAAAACGCGGCATCGTCAGGCCAATATAACGGGAGTCTTCGCTAGCCCGCAGCGAGTTCCACGGCGCATATTCCAGGTTCTGGGTGACGATTTTGGTCAGGTCGCGGGGATTCGCCAGCTCCTGCCAGGAGTCCATTTGCAGTACCGAGGGGGAAGCCCCGGCAATAAACGGCGCATGGGCCGACGCGGCGACTTTGGCGATAGAGCCAAGCAGATCCACATCGGGCGGTGTATGGTCGAAGTAGTAATCCGCAATGATACAGCCATAAGGTTCGCCGCCTAACTGGCCGTATTCGGCTTCATACAGTTTCTTGAACATCGGGCTTTGATCCCAGGCGATGCCCTTGTAACGCTTCATGTTGCGCCGCAATTCATCTTTTGACAGATTCATGAAGCGAATTTTCAGCTTTTCGTCGGTCTCGGTGTTGTAAACCAGATGCTCCATACCGCGCCACGAGGATTCCAGCTTCTGCCAGTCGGGATGTTGCAGGATCAGTTTGATCTGTTCGGTCAGTTTAAAGTCGATCTGCGCAATAATAGCGCTGATGCTTTTATAGGCGTCATCGCTGACGGTGATCGTGTTCGCCAGCGCCTGTTGAGCCAGCGTCTGCACCGCGGCTTCCACGGCTTTTGCCGCCTGGGTAGTCTTGGGTCGGAAGGCCTGATTCAGCAACGCATCAAATTCACCGGATGCGGAGACGGTATCCTGAGCAACCGCGTCGGTTGCCTGCATATTACTGTTTGCCATGAAAATTCCTTAAAAATTCGACATTATTCCGCTGATTCATTATCCGCTGACACACCTTGCTGGGTAGCGGCCGATTTCGGCGCATTCGCCAGCGTTTTCAGCAGAGTCGGGTCCTGCAACAGTTTATTGACCAGATTTTCCGCCCCGGCCTTGCCATCCATGTAGGTCTGGAGGTTCGCCAGTTGAGTGCGGGCTTCCAGTAACTGGTTCAGGGCGTCCACCTTGCGGGCAATCTGTGCCGGTGAAAAGTCGTCCATATTTTCCAGCGTGATATCGACCATCAACTGACCTTCACCCGTCAGCGTATTCGGCACAGCGAACGCCACGCGCGGCGCAATGGCTTTCATGCGCTCATTGAAGTTATCAATATCAATATCGAGGAATTTGCGATCCGTCACCGGCGGCAGTTCTTCACGCGGTTTCCCGGCCAGATCGGCCAGCACCGCCATCACGAACGGCAGCTCGATTTTTTTCTCAGAGCCGTAAATCTCTACGTCATATTCAATCTGCACGCGCGGCGCGCGGTTGCGCGCGATGAATTTCTGCGCGCTATTGTTGATAGCCATAATCCTTCATTTCCTTTTTAGTCAACTGGTTGCCGCCAAGGGGAGCGGTATACCGGTACAGTTTTTAAAATCGCACTACGGACACTTCGAACGGCCGGTTTCAGCAAACGATCTCAAAAACAATCTGCTCATCACCATTAACGCCGATATCAATCTGCCTGATAGCGGCTTTTTCCGTCATGGCCTGCAACCAGTAGCGCGACAGTCGTGGCAGAATGTGCTGTTCGATGTAGCCAATCAGCAACCGCGCGCCCGTTTCATGCATTGGACAGCACGCCACAATATGTGCGACCAGTTCCTCGCTATACGTCAGCGTCACGCCGTGCTGTTCACCCATCCGCGCCACCAGCCGGTCAAGGTGCAGACGGGCAATCACGCCACGCGACGTTTCGTCCAACGGCAGGTAAGGGATCACCGTCACGCGGCCCAGAAATGCCGCCGGGAAATGCTTGCGTAATTCCGGCATTAGCGCCTCTTTAAGCCCCGTAGCATCGGGCATTAAAGCCGGATCTTCACACATCTGGCTGATGAGGTCGGAACCCACGTTGGTGGTGAGTAATAGCGTGGTGTTTTTGAAATCGACATGTGTTCCCTCACCGTCCTCCATCCCGCCCTTGTCAAACACCTGATAGAAGAGTTCATGGACGTCATGGTGCGCTTTTTCGATCTCGTCGAGCAGCACTACGCTCCAGGGGTGGCGACGCACCGCTTCCGTCAGCACACCACCCTCGCCATAGCCCACATAGCCGGGGGGCGCGCCTTTCAGCGTGGAAACGGTGTGAGCCTCCTGGAACTCGCTCATATTGATGGTAATCAGGTTCTGCTCACCGCCGTAGATAGCCTCTGCCAGCGCCAGCGCGGTTTCGGTTTTACCGACACCGGACGGCCCGGCCAGCATAAACACGCCCACCGGTTTGCGTGGATCGCCCAGTCCCGCCCTGGCGGTCTGAATACGTTCACCAATCTGCGCCAGCGCGCCGTCTTGCCCGGTAACGCGTTGCGCCAGTCGGGCAGGAAGTTCCAGCACCTGGCTGGCCTCATCTTTCACCATGCGCCCAGCAGGAATACCGGTCCAGTCGGCGACAATCGCCGCGACCACCGCCGCGCTGACTTCCGGGAACACCACCGGCGCGTCACCCTGCCACTCCCTTAGCGCCGTTTCGGCCTGTTGCAGCGTGGTTTTGTCATCAGCATCTGACTCTGCGAGACGCAGTTCCTGCAACGTATGTACCAGTTCCAGCTCCCGCTGCCAGCGGGATTCGGATGCAGTCAGTTCATTGTTGAGCGAGAAAATTCGCGCCGTCAGCGCATCGCGCCGCTCATCTGACTGAATCCCCATTTTTTCCTGCTTCTGCAACAGCGACCGTTCCATTTCCGCCGCTTTTAGCTGCTGGCGCAGGAACTGTACGCTGGCAGGCGGCGTGTGCAGCGTCAGCGCCACGCGGGCCGCGGCGGTATCCAGCAGGCTGATGGCCTTATCCGGCAACTGCCGGGCGGGAATGTAGCGGTGAGAAAGCTGTACCGCCGCACGTACCGCCTCATCCAGAATCAGTACGTTGTGGTGTTTTTCCAGCGTATCCACCAGACCACGCACCATTTCCATTGCGGGGATCTCTTCCGGTTCGGCAATCTGCAACACCTGAAAACGCCGGGTCAGCGCCGGATCTTTCTCAATATGGCGCTTGTATTCGCTCCAGGTGGTGGCGCCGATAGTCCGCAGGGTGCCGCGCGCCAGCGCCGGTTTCAGCAGGTTAGCGGCATCGCCCGTGCCGGATGCGCCGCCCGCGCCCACCAGAGTGTGAACTTCATCGACAAACAGAATAACCGGCTGCGGCGAGCGCCCGGCCTCTTCCAGTAACCCTTTCAGACGCGATTCAAACTCGCCTTTCATGCTGGCTCCGGCCAACAGAGCGCCAACGTCCAGCGCCAGCAGCCGTACTTCCCGCAGCGCGGGCGGCACTTCCCCCTGCGCAATCGCGAGGGCAAAACCTTCGACGACCGCCGTCTTTCCGACGCCCGCCTCACCAGTCAGTAGTGGATTATTCTGGCGACGGCGCAGCAGAATATCCGTCATGGTGCGGATTTCATGCTCACGCCCCGTCACCGGGTCGATTTTGCCGTCGCGCGCCTGTGCCGTCATGTCCTGACAGTATTTCGCCAGCGCGGATTTACCGTCCTGCCCGCCGTTGGGAATCGCCTGACTGCTTTCACCGGGAATGGCTGATGCCAGGCCGGAGCCGTCGTAAGGGCGCTCCTGCGCTTCCGGCGATGTTTCGATCAACGAGGGCAGTATTTCAGTCAGTTCATCAACCGGAAGCGTGGCCAGCGGCGCGCAGATACTGCTCAGTACCCGACGCAGTTCTGGCGTGGTCAACAAGGCCAGCAGCAACCAGCCGCTGCGAATTTTGTTATCGCCGTAACGGACGCTCGCCAGCATCCAGGCCTTTTCAACGCTGAGATCGATATGGTGAGAAAAATCACTAATGGCGCTGGCCCCGGCGGGCAGCATATCCAGTTGCCGGAGTAACGCTTTCTCCACATCAGAAAGAGGGATCTGGTAATGCCGAAGAACGTGGAGAATATCGTTATCGGGCTGCTGTGTTAACTGGTGCAGCCAGTGAGTCAGCTCAACCCAGGGATTAGAGCGTAGTTTGCAAAATGCCGTTGCCGATTCCAGCGACCGGAATAGTGGGCCGGCCAGTTTTCCATACAACGCACTGCGTGAAACAGGAGTTTCCATGTGTTATGCCTTGTGACATAAAAATTCATAAAAATAATGCATCAATGCATATAAATATATAAACAATTCTTTATTGATAGCCTCGAAAAAATATCGAAACAAAACAATGATACAGATCAGGGACTAATTAGCAACTAAGCCGTTAATATTAAATAATCAATGAACAGCAAGATAAAAATCGCAATTGCAGAATTAAAAGAAATAATATTTCAAAAAGGACATCTATGCATACAACAATGCATTCACGACGAAAATAATAAAAAGGGTGTCATCAATAATGACTCCCTATGAATTTAGTTAAAATTATTTATGAATTAAAACTCCCTAAACGTTTCCTCCAGAAAAATAAATACATTTAAGGGACATAATGAAACAAGACATGTGGGAATTACGGAAAATACAGTCGCAGGGTATAACGGATAACGCACAGTATCCCGCAGGGACATACATCGTATTTACTGCCGCCGCCCCCTACATTCCGCTTTTTGAGCAACATGGGAAAGACGATATCGCGCTCAGTCTTGTTCGCCACGAAGAGGCGTGGTGGATTGTTAATCACTCGGATGAACTGTGCTGTGCCGTCAATGAGCAGGTGATGGAACCTCATCACCGTATGCGGCTGAATGATGGAGATACGATTGAATGGGGTCTGTCATCCTGGTGCCTTGCCCGCACCAATGATGAGTCCCGTCCCGATGTTTCGTTTCCTCAGTTGGTTCAGTCATCTGAATCCGTTGCTGAGTACCTGGATCTGGACTGGTTTAAACAACAACAGCTCAATCCGCAGAACCCGTTCGATATTATTCCCGTCCGGGAAACCGCATCCTCTTACACCGGCCATGAAGCGGATAGCACGCTACACCAGCTTTACCAGGAATATCAGCAGGCATTGCGGCCCTCCGGGCAGGAAAAGCCCCTCCGTGATAAACCGTTTCCCCGAAATGAAGACGCTGTCACCCAGGATTTGACGTCGTTATACGATAAAAAGGGCGACACCGACACGTTACAGGATATGGTGGCAGGCGCGCCCGGTATTGATGCCATTCTGGATATGCTGGACACGACCGGTGAGGGTGAAATGCACTGGCTGGCGATGGAATCAATGCCCGATATCCTGCAACTGCTCTCGCCGGAACAGGCGGGGAAAACCGCACATAGCGAGATACTGCCCGATCTGACCCGCCGCGAGCATCGTATTATTGGCATCGACAGCCACTACCGAATCACTCCGACACAGAAAAATGGAAATACCGCCCATGAAAAAAACTGACACGCTTCCTGCTACCCTGTCCGCGCTGCTACAGGAATACTCTATTGCGGAGGGGATTCAGATGGCGGAGCAGCAGGTTCGGGAAAATCCGGCGAAAGCGCTCTGCCGCCACAGCCTGTTTCAGTTGCTGTGTGTGGCCGGAGACTGGTCGCGGGCGCTACACCAGCTTCAGCTATGCGCCAGGATGGAGGCCAATTATACCCAGGAGGCCCGGCTGTACCGGGAGCTGGTTCGCTGCGAAATGTTCCGCCGCACCGTTTTTCAGGGTGAACAACGACCCGGTTTCCTTCTGCCGCAACCCGTTTGGGTGGAGTCACTGCTGGCGGCACTCGCCTGTCATGACGATACCGGTGAGGTTGATAAACACCGTAATACCGCACTGGAAGCCATAACAGACACGGGCGGGCAGTGGAACGGCGGCGCATTTGACTGGGCGAGCGACAGCGATTCCCGCCTTGGCCCGGTACTTGAGCTGGTCACCGGCGGCGTGTATATCTGGCTGCCGTTTTCGCAAATATGCTCGCTGGAATCGCCGCAACCGGCGCGCCTGACCGATCTGCTGTGGAAACCCGTTAATATCACCCTGGTGAATGGCGATACGCACGGCGCCTGGCTCTTTACCCGTTACAGCGGTTCGGAAAGTGCATCTGACGCCCTGCGTCTGTGCCGGGAAACCGCCTGGCAGGATGGCCCCGGCGAAACCACCGTGCGGGCGCTGGGGCAGAAAGTGTGGCTGACCAGCCACGGCGATATCAGCCTGCTGGACATGGCCCATTGTACCTTTCATGCTCAGGAAAACGATGGCGCATGAGCACGTCCCGTTTTACACCCGCTAACCATCTGCTGCCCACCCTATTTGATCGGCTGTGTGACAATGCCCCGTATCAGAAAATTGACCGGGATATCAGCGTCACGCCGGTACAACTGAAGGAGATCATTCGCCGGGATCTCTCCTTTTTGCTCAATACCATTAGCCACGAGGGTGACATCGACGCCAGGCGCTATCCGCAGGCGGCGGCGTCAGTGCTCAACTATGGCCTGCCGCCGCTGGCGGGCAGCTTTATGTATGAGCATAAGTGGGACGATATCAGCGAGGCGATCCGGCGCGCCATTATCCGTTTCGAACCCCGGCTGAACGCCGCCACACTCAGGGTCACGCCATTGCTCGATAAAACCCGGCAGGGTAGCTATAACACGCTACAGTTTGAAATTCGCGGACAAATTCTGACGCAGCCGTATCCCACGGAGTTTCTGGTACGCAGCGCGCTGGATATGGAGCTGAGCCGCATTACGTTCTTTTAATACAGGGCATTATTCATGGATCCACGGCTACTGGAGTATTACAACCGCGAACTGAGCTACCTGCGGGAGACCGGTGCTGAGTTCGCCACCCTCCATCCCAAAATTGCCGCCCGACTGGGGATGCAGGGAACCGATATTGCCGACCCGTATGTGGAACGCATGATCGAGGCGTTCAGCTTTCTGAGCGCCCGCACTCAGCTAAAAATTGACGCCGAGTTTCCCCGCTTCACACAGCGGTTACTGGAAGTCGTCAGCCCCAATTACGTCACCCCCACGCCATCAATGGCAGTGGTAAAGCTGTATCCCGATACGCAGGAAGGCGACCTGGCGAAAGGGGTCACCGTGCCGCGCGATACCGCGTTCGTTTCCCCTATCCCGGAAGGCGAAAATACCGCCTGCCAGTTTCGCAGCAGCCAGGACGTCACGCTGTGGCCGCTGTCCATCGAGGAGGTACGCCTGACCGCCGCGCCACCGGATATGCCCGCCCTGCACCGCTATCTGCCGCCTAATATTCATGTCGCCGGGGCATTGCGCATCACCCTGCGAACCTTCGGGGAACTGACTTTCAGCGAGCTGGCCGGTCCGGCACGGCTGCCCTTTTACCTCTGCGGCGAAGAACGCATTGCGTCACACCTGTTTGAGCTGCTGCATACCAGCGCCGTCGCCACACTGGCCGGTGAACCCGGTCACTTTGACGGCGAACTGAATGTGAATCTTCAACACCCGGTGGCGCACGAAGGGCTGGAGCCAGGGCAGGGGCTGCTACCGCTCGCCTGGAACGTGTTTCACGGCCATAATCTGCTGCATGAATTTTTCGCCTGTCCGGAACGGTTTTACTTCTTCACCCCGACCGGATTGTCTGCCGGGTTACAAAAGGTGCAGGGCAATGTGGCGGAAATTGTCATACTGCTTAACCGCCTGCCGCCGGACTGGCTGATTCATCAGACGGACGCTGCACAGTTCAGCCTGTTCTGTACGCCGGTGATCAACCTGTTTCCTCGCACCACCACCCGGATTGAAGTCACTCACAGCGTGACGGAACAGCATCTGGTAGTGGATCGTACCCGTCCGCTGGATTACGAGGTGTTTTCTGTTCAGGAAGTCGAAGGCCTGGAAGCGGAAACCACACGGAAGATGATTTTTCGTCCGCTGTATCACACCCGTAATAATGACGAAGGCAACCACGGGCGTTATTTTTCACTGCGTCGTGAGCCGCGCCGCTCGTCAGAAAACGCCCGCCGCTATGGCACCCGAACCCCCTATACCGGCTCGGAAGTCTTCCTGTCGCTGGTTGATCAGCATGAAGCGCCCTACCCGGAAAATCTGCGCCATATCACCGTCACGGCAATGGTGACTAACCGCGATCTGCCCTGCCTTATTCCACGTAATGGCCGGGATGATCTGACCGTAGATGCGGCGATTCCGGTGGCGGGCGTGGGTCTTATCAAACCGCCGCGCCCGCCGCAGCCGCCGCTGGCTGAACGCGAAATGGCCTGGCGGCTGATCCGGCAGTTGTCGTTTAATTATCTGCCGCTGGCCGATCTGGATCACCGCACCGGCGGCCAGGCGCTGCGCGATCTGCTGAATCTGTTTATCCCGGCTCACGACAGCCCGCAGTCGCGCCAGGTGCGCAGCCTGATTGGCTGCAAAACCACCCCGGTGACCCGCCGCCTGCCCGGCTCCGGCCTGTTGGTCTATGGCCGGGGCGTCAGTTGCGAACTGACCGTGGACGAAGAAGGATTTTCCGGTATCAGTCCTTACCTGTTCGGTCTGGTGCTGGAACACTATATTGCCCGCCATGTTTCCATTAATACCTTCTCGCAGATGACGCTGCACTCGATGCAACGCGGGCATGTCATGACCTGGCCGGTCAGAACCGGGCAACGGGGGAGCGTATGACCGGCGCTCTCGACCAGGCGCAGAAAACCCCCTGGCGTTACGGATTCCTGAACCTGATGCGGCGCGTGGATGCCCAGCTCTGTGATACTCCGGCAGGCAGTATCTGGCAGCCACGGATGGAAAAATTCCGTCTGGGACAGACGCCGACGATGACCTTTGCGCCACGGGAAATCGCCCAGGTCAGCTGGCAGGATGGACGCCTGCACCTGAGCCTGTACAGCCTCGGACTATGGGGGCCAAACGGCCCGTTGCCGCTGCACTATACCGAGCTGGCACTAAACCGCTCAGAGAGCCGTCACGATCCGACGCTGGTTCATTTTTCCAATATTTTTCACCACCGCTGGCTGACGCAGTTCTGGCAGGCATGGCGCAGCGCCCAGTCCGCTGGTGGCGGGCTGGACAAACCGGAACACGACCGTTTTGCGTTTTATATCGCCAGTCTCAGCGGGCAGGATCTACGGGAAAGCGCCGAAAGCCCGCTGTCAGATCATGTTCGCCTGGCGGCCTCCGCCCATCTGGTACGCGAATCGCGCAATCCTGACGGGCTGGCCGCCACGCTGGCGCACTATTTCAGCGTGCCTTTTGCGGTGAAAGAGTTCGCCCTGCACTGGATAACGGTGGCGAACGATGAAATCACCCGTCTGGGCACGCCCGCGCAGTCTTCGGTGCTGGGCAACGGGGCGCTTATCGGCCAGGCCGTACCGGATATGCAGTACAAATTCCGGCTAATTATCGGCCCGCTTACGCTGGAGGATTATCTGCGTTTTCTGCCCGGCGGCAACAATCTGCCCGTGCTGACAGAACTGGTGCGTACGTTCATCGGTTTTGAATATTGCTGGGAAATTGAGCTGCAGTTGAAGCCCCATGCCGCACCGCCTGCGGTGATCGGCGGCGCGCAGCGGCTTGGCTGGACGGCCTGGGCAGGTAAAGCCATGCATGACCGTCCGGTGACCGGCATGATTTTTGAACCTGAACACGGCTTAACCCACTGAGAGTAATGATATGGATATGTCCCTGACTAAACCGGTAAGCGCGGAACAACCCTGCGGCCCCGATCCGGAGTACGATCCGGAGTACCTGCTGCTGTTCAGCCGCGCCGCCCCCCAGGCGGAGGCGCAATATGGTGATTTTGTCAGTACGCCGGAAGCCGTGAACTGGCCGGAAATTGAGCGTGATGCGCGCCGTCTGCTCACGCGCAGTAAGGATATCCGGGTGTTGATCCTGCTGCTGCGCAGTCGCATCCAGCAGGCTGGCGCACAGGGACTGGCGGAAATGCTCACACAACTGGCAGAACTGAGCGTAATCTGGTCTGATGCACTCCATCCACAGCTGCTTACCGGCGAAGGCGCATTCGCAGAATCTATTGAAGATGCGGCGCTGGCGCGCAGTAATGCCCTGGCGGCGCTGCTGGATCACGAAGGCGTGATGGCAGACATTCGCGGTATCACGCTGTCAAACAGTGCCGCCCTGCGCCTGCAGGTACGGGATGTGGAGCGAGCGTTATCCGCCCCTCGCCCGGCTGATGCGCTGGCCCCCGAATCCGTCCGCCAGCAACTGGCCGACCTCGAAGCCCGTGGGGCATTACCGCTGGCAGCGTTTCGCGAAGCGCAGGAAAGCGCAGAACGCCTGCAAGTGTGGGCGCGTGAGACATTAGGCGATCTGGCTCCAGATTTTTCACGCCTGCGGCAGTTGTTAGCGCTGCTGCCTGACGTGGTACAGACAACCACACCGGAAATCCCTCCTTCGCCAGCGCCAGTGCCAGCTCCCGCAGGCACGGTTATGGATAATGCCGTTCCGGCACGGGCAGAGGATGTGCCGCCTGTCAACGCGCCACCCGGTATATCCCTCCCACACAATGCTGAACCGGGGCCAATTCGCGATCGTAATGATGCGCTGGAGCGCCTGCGGTGCATTCGTCGCTGGTTTGAGAGCAGTGAACCCAGTAGCCCGACCATCCCACTGTTACGCCAGGCTGAAAGACTGGTGGGAAAACGGTTCTCGGAGGTGATCAATGAGATCCCGGTGGAGTTGCTGGAGAAGTGGGATGCCCTGGAATGATGATGCGCATGTCTGGCGGTTCTCCGTGATTATCTGAGTGACATCAACATTACGCAGTCTGCTTCTGCGCTGAACATGTCCCGATCCCGGTTAAGCACCGCCATGAGGCCGCGCCTTAAATGCCAGTGGGATCAAAATAGCCATGACAGTGAAAGAAGTGGCGGTAATATCCTGTTCGTCATCCAGGCGTAGGCCCATTTGCGTTAGATTCCACGATAGGCGGTGGCACTGCTGAAGACGAAAAAAAACCGTATCCCTTTTACAGTGATACGGTTTTTTTTACTTCACAGGATGTATAAAAACACCCTGAGATTTGTATCTGGCGGAACGGACGGGACTCGAACCCGCGACCCCCTGCGTGACAGGCAGGTATTCTAACCAACTGAACTACCGCTCCGTGATGTTCCCGCTGGGAACGAGGCGAATATTACGGTTTGCGGTGTCGCCCGTCAACGCTTTTTCTCACCTTTTGAATCAGTTGCTGCAAAAATCGCCCGAAGGATGATTTTTATAGCCTAAAAAGGAATAAATTACGCCCGCCAAAGGCAACTTCCGCCCTTTTTCTGCACCAGATCAAGCCGCGATTCATGCGCAGCCAGCTCTTCCTCAGAGGCAAAAACGACCCGTAACCGGCTGGCCTGGCGAACGATTCGCTGAATGGTCGCCTCACCTTGCTGCCGTTGCGTCTCTCCTTCCATCGCAAACGTCATGGACGTTTGTCCGCCCGTCATCGCCAGATACACTTCGGCAAGGATCTGGGCATCGAGCAATGCGCCGTGCAAAGTACGTTTGCTATTATCTATCTCATAACGCGAACACAGCGCATCAAGGCTGTTACGCTTGCCGGGGAACATTTTCCGCGCCAACGCCAGGCTGTCGGTAACTTTGCAGAAAGTATTGGTTTTAGGAATATCGCGTTTAAGCAGACCAAACTCATAATCCATAAAGCCAATATCGAACGATGCGTTATGGATGACCAGCTCCGCGCCGCGGATATAATCGAGAAACTCATCGACCACATCAGCAAAAACCGGCTTATCCAGCAGAAACTCATCGGCGATGCCGTGTACGCCAAAAGCCTCCGGATCCACCAGCCGATCCGGCTTCAGGTAAACGTGGAAGTTATTACCGGTCAGACGACGGTTTATCACCTCAACCGCACCGATCTCAATAATCTTGTGACCTTCATAGTGCGCGCCTATCTGGTTCATACCGGTGGTTTCGGTATCGAGGACAATCTGTCGTGTAATTGCAGTGCTCATATCGGTCATTTATGTCAGACTTGCGTTTTGTTATCGATTTCAATTACAGGAAGTCTACCAGAGATGCTTAAACAGGTAGAAATTTTCACCGATGGCTCTTGCCTGGGGAATCCAGGGCCTGGTGGTTATGGCGCTATCTTACGCTATCGCGGTCATGAAAAAACGTTTAGTGAAGGTTACACGCTGACCACCAATAACCGTATGGAACTGATGGCGGCGATCGTCGCGCTTGAAGCGTTAAAAGAACATTGCGAAGTGACATTGAGCACCGACAGCCAATATGTGCGGCAAGGAATTACCCAATGGATTCATAACTGGAAGAAACGCGGCTGGAAAACAGCGGAAAAGAAACCCGTAAAAAATGTCGATCTGTGGAAACGTCTCGATGCTGCGTTAGGTCAGCATCAGATCAAATGGGTATGGGTCAAAGGCCATGCAGGCCATCCCGAAAACGAGCGTTGTGATGAACTGGCGCGCGCCGCGGCAATGAATCCCACGCAGGAAGATAGTGGCTACCAGGCGGAAGCTTAGCCATCCGGTTTGCGATATTGCCGGGTGGCGCCAACGGTCTGGCGGATAGGGGTTTTACTTTTATTATGTCGCAGCGGATTAAGCGTAAGCGGAATGGTCCGCTTACGGGCCACAATAAGCTGTAAACAGCCCAGCGCCGGGATATGCGTATTTAAAAGCCGCCCTCCCTGCTTTTTCCAGGGTAAGACATGAAAACGGCTATAATGTAGCACTTCAAAATTGAGTAAAGACAGCCAGTCCAGTTGCCGCATAAGGGTAAACATCCGACTATTATAGGGCGGTGTTTTACGTAAAACGGGTACCAGTTTACGTAACCCCATCAAACTCAGCGGGTTAAATCCACTGATGACCAGCCAACCGTCATCAATCAATACGCGGTCGGCTTCCCGCAATAAACGGTGCGGATCGGTACACCACGGCAAAGTATGCGCCAGCAGACAAACATCGACGGATTTATCTGCAAAAGGAAGGTGTAGCGAATCGGCCAGAACTTGCATCGGCGACCCCTGCGATGAAACATTCACCTGATGGGATACCGCGCACGCTTCGGAATTGATTTCTGCGCTTAAATTACCGATTTTAAGCAAATGGAAACCATACATTTTTGCAAACCACGGATTTAGCTGCTGTTCCAGCGCCTCACGGTAGTAATTGCCCCAGGGCAACTCACCCCAACATCCGGGCGCAACGACAGTTTGAGAGAGCCTTGCCGGTTTCATCGCAACCTTCCGCTAATTATTTGAGAGGTAATATATGAATCTTAACAGTATTCCCGCGTTTCAGGACAATTACATCTGGGTGCTGACCAATGATGAAGGCCGCTGTGTGATTGTTGATCCCGGCGAAGCGGCCCCCGTCTTAAAGGCCATTGCTGAACATAAGTGGATGCCGGAGGCGATTTTTCTGACGCATCACCATCACGATCATGTTGGCGGAGTCAAAGAGCTGTTGCAACACTTCCCGCAAATGACGGTTTATGGACCGGCGGAAACACAAGACAAGGGAGCAACCCATCTTGTTGGCGATGGCGATACTATTCGCGTTTTAGGCGAGAAATTTACTCTTTTTGCCACGCCGGGCCACACGTTAGGACACGTCTGTTACTTTAGCCATCCTTACTTATTCTGCGGCGACACGCTGTTCTCTGGCGGCTGTGGTCGACTGTTTGAAGGCACGCCATCACAGATGTATCAGTCACTTATGAAAATTAATTCTCTGCCTGACGACACGCTCATTTGCTGCGCTCACGAATACACTTTAGCTAACATTAAGTTCGCATTGAGCATACTTCCGCACGATTCGTTCATAAATGAATATTATCGTAAAGTTAAAGAGTTACGTGTAAAAAAACAAATGTCATTACCCGTTATTCTTAAAAATGAGCGTAAGATTAATCTTTTTTTAAGAACTGAAGATATTGATTTAATTAACGAAATAAACAAAGAAACAATATTGCAACAACCAGAAGCGCGTTTTGCATGGTTAAGGTCAAAGAAAGACACGTTCTGATAATTCTTACTTGTCATTCGCTAACTTCGCCGTTATGATCGGTCGTCTTTTAAGCAACTATTGACACACACATGAAGGCAAAAGCGATATTACTCGCCTCTGTCCTGCTTGTGGGGTGCCAGACGTCTCAGAACACTGGCAACGTCCAACAGCACGCACAGAGCCTTTCTGCAGCTGGTCAAGGGGAAGCAGGAAAGTTTACGAGTCAGGCACGATGGATGGACGACGGAACGTCTATCGCGCCAGATCAGGACTTGTGGGCTTTCATTGGCGACGAGCTAAAGATGGGAATTCCGGAAAACAGCCGGATTCGCGAACAGAAACAGAAGTATTTACGCAATAAGAGCTATCTCCACGATGTAACTTTACGGGCAGAGCCGTATATGTACTGGATAGCGGGGCAGGTTAAGAAACGTAACATGCCTATGGAGCTGGTACTACTACCCATAGTGGAGAGCGCTTTTGATCCTCACGCAACGTCTGGCGCCAATGCCGCAGGCATCTGGCAGATCATACCGAGCACAGGGCGCAATTATGGTTTAAAGCAGACCCGTAATTATGACGCGCGTCGCGATGTTGTAGCCTCTACGACCGCCGCGTTAGACATGATGCAGCGTCTGAACAAAATGTTTGACGGCGACTGGCTGTTAACCGTTGCAGCGTATAACAGCGGCGAAGGCCGTGTTATGCGGGCAATTAAAGCAAACAAAGCGCGTGGAAAACCGACGGATTTCTGGTCGCTTTCTTTGCCCAGAGAAACAAAACTCTACGTACCTAAGATGCTGGCATTGAGTGAAATTCTCAAAAACAGCAAACGCTACGGCGTACGTCTGCCAACAACAGATGAAAGCCGAGCGCTGGCACGAGTTCGTTTAAACAGTCCAGTTGAAATGGCCCAGGTTGCGGATATGGCGGGCATGTCTATCAGCAAGCTGAAGACGTTTAATGCCGGTGTAAAAGGGTCTACCTTAGGCGTAAGCGGTCCGCAATATGTTATGGTGCCCAAAAAGCATGCCAAGCAGTTGCGTGAGTCGCTGGCTTCCGGTGAGATTGACGCCGTTCAGTCCCAACTGATCGCCGACAATACGCCGTTGAATAGCCGTAGCTATAAGGTGCGCTCTGGCGATACGCTTTCCGGTATTGCTTCGCGGCTTGGCGTAAGCACGAAGGACTTGCAGCAGTGGAACAACCTGCGTGGTTCACGCCTGAAAATCGGGCAAAGCCTGACCGTAGGCGCTGGCAGCAGCGCGCAACGACTGGCAAACAATAGCGATAGCATTACCTATCGTGTCCGTAAAGGCGATTCGCTTTCCAGTATCGCCAGACGTCACGGGGTGAATATCAAAGATGTGATGCGCTGGAACCATGATACGGATAATCTACAACCGGGCGATCAGCTTACGTTGTTTGTGAAGGACAATAGCACGCCAGACTCCTGATATTGTCCGACGAAAAAGCCAAAAGGCGCCGCTTCCCCCGGCGCCTTTTAAATTGCTATACCGCTTTATGCGCTTCCAGCATGATAGTATCGCTGCTAAACGAACCGTCATCCTGCAACTCAAAATAACGCTTCACCTCTACCGGGGCACTCGCCTGATATAATCGAATCGCCTCAACCAACGGCGCTGGCGTACGCATCCGCGTTACCCATGAGCGAAATTCCAGCGATAAACGATCGGTTATCACGGTATTCGTTACCAGCATCGCGTTATTGACCATCGCCAGCCATTCACCACTGGAATAGTTACGGACATGCGACGTGTCGCGTAACGCCTCCACCGTTTGCAGCCAGATATCGCGTACAGGATGTCCAGGCGACATGACATCCATGATAATCAGCACGCCGCCGGGTTTTAATACACGATAAACCTCACGCAATGCCTGACCAACGTCGTGCCAGTGATGCGCGGAATAGCGGCTAATCACCACCTCAAACGATGCATCTTCAAAGGGCAGTTTTTCGGCATAGCCTTGGCGGAGAGTAATATTACTTAAATGTCTTTCTTCCGCCGCTCCAGCGACAACCTCAAGCATGCTGGCGGATAAATCGTATGCCACGACCGAGTTGGCATGTTGCGCAGCGACAAAACTCGCGTGTCCAGCTCCACATCCCATATCCAGTACGTTCGCGTGGGAAAAATCAGACAGCCTTTGCGCCAGCCGCGCTAAGTCACGACCCGATGCGTGAACGGCGCTATGTAAATAGGCGTTCGCCTGTGAACCAAACTGCTTTTCAACATTGTCATGATGGGAATGCGTTGTCATGGTAGTGCCCTTCTGTTATGAGAAAAATAGAGGGCAGCACCCGAAGAGGCCTGCCCCACGGCAGACCTGACGCACCTTTATTGCTCAGGTTTGCCGGGACTGAATTCAACGAGTAGCGGATTGTGATCGGAAGCGCGCGTCACCAGTACGGAGGCTTCATTCACGTTTAAACCACGATAAAAAACAAAATCCAGCGGTCGTCCAAACGCACGACGGCGCTGATCGTCAGTGAAACGCACCTGGCGCAGCGACATCTCACGTGCAAAGCGGTACAACGCATTCATACGTGGGCGGCTCCAGGCATTAAAATCCCCCGCCATAATGACAGGGCCGCTATGGTGCGCAATCTGGTCGCCGATCGGAAGTAACTGCTTACTGTATACGTCCACGCCCAGACTAAAATTTACCGCATGAACATTTACTACCATTAATAAACGGGTATCCGGCAACGGATATACCGTCACCAGGGCTGATTTCGCCAAACGTAAAATTGGTTCTCTTTCCCGTAAAGGGCAGCAGTAAACAGGATGGGCGGCAGAAAGCGTCATGACGCCAGACGGATGCTGAGGTAATACAAAAGCGGGAACCTGATCGGCGGCAAGATAGTTAGCGGTGGCAAACTGTACCAGTTCAGGCGTCGTCTGTGCCTCCTGCAACAGGACCAGATGCGCATCTTTGCCGTAGTTCTTCAGCACCGATAACCATTCGGCTCGCTGCTGCTTGAATATATTCCACACGAGGATACGGATCCGCTCTTCACTGCTTAGCGGTTCCCCGGCGGGCAATGCCTGGCCGATGCTCGCAAACGACCCTGGCGGCAAAATCCGCTCGGCGGGCTGTCCGGCAACATAGCGCATCGCATAGGTGTTTTTTCGCACTTTTGACTTTCAAACCTCTGTAACGTCAACCAGTCCTCAACCGGACTGGTTCTTCTGTTATAGGGATTTTAGCACTCACTTTCAACGAACAATTGCAGTTTGTTTTGTAAGTAGGCGCTTACATCAATAATTTACTCCAGAGCAATGCGTACAGGTTTATCAAGACGTCCGCTGACACCCATCAGCAGGAAAGCCACCAGAACAATGAGGGCGCCAATCCACGGCGTCTGCGCCAAACCGTAATGCGCCACCGTTTGCCCGCCAATCACGGAGCCCAGCGCAATACCAATGTTAAACGCCGCAATGTTCAGACCTGACGCCACATCAACGGCATTGGGCGTAAATTGTTCCGCTTTCTGTACCACGTAGACCTGCAACCCCGGTACGTTACCGAAGGCAAAGATCCCCATCACCAGAATGGTAGCCAGCGCGGCATACTGCGTGGAGGCCGTCACCTGGAAGACCATCAGCAGAACAAACAGCGCGGCGAAAATGAATTTCAGCGCCGGCACGGCACCATGCTTATCCGCCAGTTTACCGCCCCAGATATTGCCGATAGCCACAGATACGCCATACCCCAGTAGGATCCAGCTTACCGCTGCCGGGGAGAATCCCGCCAGATCCTGCATCATCGGCGCCAGAAAGGTGAATGCCGTGAATACCCCGCCGTAGCCCAGCGCCGTAACAGCGTAAATCAGCAACAGACGAGGATGAGTCAGTACTTTCACCTGGTCACGAATGCTGGCGGCCGCCCGACCGGGGATATTGGCCGGGATCAGCAATTGACTACTCATCAGCGCAATCACGCCTAACAGTGATACCGCAAGGAAGGTCTCACGCCAGCCAAAATGCTGACCGATAAATGTGCCCAGCGGAACGCCCGTGACCAACGCGACCGTTAAACCACCAAACATAATAGCGATCGCAGAAGCCGCTTTCTCTTTTGGCACCAGACTTGTCGCGATGGTAGAGCCAATCGAGAAGAACACGCCGTGCGCCAGGCCCGTCAGCAAACGGGCAGCGATTAATGTCATATAGCCCGGCGCCTGCCATGCCAGCAAATTCCCCACCGTAAACAAGACCATCAGCGCAACCAGTAACTGCTTACGCGGCAGGCGTCCGGTCAGAGCGGTCAGCACCGGCGCGCCAATAGCCACCCCCAGCGCATAGATTGAAACCAGCATTCCGGCGGAAGGTAACGAGACAGCCAGTTGTTGTGCAATGGTCGGCACCAGGCCGACAATCACAAACTCAGTCGTACCGATAGCGAAGGCACTTATTGTCAGTGCAAATAAAGCGAGAGGCATACATAACTCCATAACAACAGTAATCAGATGACACGCAGTATGCCTGGATGTTTTAATGACAAAAATAGCCAAAATATCAATTTAATTTTGCTGCAGGAGCAAAAATGAAAGCCACCTCCGAAGAACTTGCAATTTTTGTCGCTGTCGTGGAAAGCGGCAGCTTCAGCCGGGCGGCAGAGCAGCTTGGACAGGCCAATTCCGCTGTCAGCCGGGCAGTTAAAAAGCTGGAGATGAAGCTCGGCGTCAGTCTGCTTAATCGTACGACCCGACAGCTGAGCCTGACTGAAGAAGGAGAGCGATACTTCAGGCGTGTGCAGCAGATACTGCAAGAAATGGCCGCTGCAGAAACGGAAATCATGGAGTCGCGTAATACCCCGCGCGGCTTACTGCGTATCGATGCGGCAACGCCGGTAATGCTGCATTTCCTGATGCCGCTGATTAAACCTTTTCGTGAACGGTATCCTGAAATAACGTTGTCTCTTGTCTCCTCAGAAACGTTCATCAATCTTATTGAACGAAAAGTGGATGTTGCGATACGCGCAGGCACGTTGACAGATTCAAGTCTGCGCGCGCGTCCGTTATTTACCAGTTATCGTAAGATTATCGCTTCACCGGATTATATTGCCCGTTTTGGCAAGCCAGAGACCGTTGAAGAGTTAAAACGGCATCTGTGCCTGGGGTTCTCAGAACCTGTTTCGCTCAATACCTGGCCAATAGCCTGTAGCGATGGGCAGCTCCATGAGGTTGAATGTGGGATTTCTTCCAACAGCGGGGAAACGTTAAAACAACTTTGCCTGAACGGTAACGGCATTGCATGTCTTTCAGATTATATGATTGATAAAGAGATCGCGCGGGGAGAACTGGTGGAACTGCTGGCCGATAAACGTCTGCCGGTAGAAATGCCTTTCAGCGCCGTTTACTACAGCGATCGCGCCGTCAGCACACGCATTCGGGCATTTATCGACTTTTTGAGCGAATATATAAGAACAGCTCCCGCAGGAGCTGTGAAAGAGGGTTAAAGGTATAAAGGATCGGGTAATTAATCCCAGGCAGGAGCCAGTCCTTCCGGGCTAACCAGACGATCGTTGCAGTCCAGTGCCGCGATCGCTGCTCTATCTTCGGCATCCAGATGCAGTTCCAGTGCCAGCAGGTTGCTTGCCAGGTTTTCACGCCTGGTGGATGAAGGGATCACGGAGTAACCTTCACCCATAGCCCATGCCAGAATAACCTGCGCCGGGGTCGCATTATGTTTAGCCGCAATGCGCGCAATCACTTCATCTTTCAGCGCTTTACCGTATGCCAGCGTCATGTAAGAGGTGATATGGATACCGTGCGCTTTCGCCCAGTCAACCACCTTACGATTCTGCAGATACGGAGATAGCTCAATCTGGTTGGTGGCGATATGGTCTGCGCCCACCGCGGCAATAGCCTTTTTCATCAACGGAATGGTGAAGTTTGAAATGCCAATTTCGCGAGTCAGCCCTTGTTTTTTAGCTTCCAGCAATGCCTGCATAAATTCTTCGACAGACACAGCATCACCCGGAGATGGCCAGTGGATCAGCGTCAGATCGACATAATCGGTACGCAGTTTTTTCAGGCTCTCTTTCAGGCTTGGGATTAGTTTGTCTTTGCTAAGGTTTTCAATCCAGATCTTGGTGGTGATGTACAGCTCATTACGTGGTACACCGCTTTCAGCAATCGCCTGTCCAACAGCCGCTTCATTATCATAGATCTGTGCAGTGTCGACAGCACGGTAGCCCAGTTCAAGCGCCGTTTTAACAGAAGCGATAACCACGTCGTCTTTCAGGCGAAAAGTACCTAAACCGAATGCAGGGATAGTCATAGAATTCCTCTTTTTAATCACTATGTTCGTTAACTGAGGGAATTATGACCTTCAGCGCTTTGTAGAAAAAGAGCGAGAAATGCAGAGGATTTTTGCGAATTGAGCAATAATTAAATGACATGCAAAGAAAAAGCCCTGAGCTAATGCTCAGGGCTCTTAATAAGTGGCGGAACGGACGGGACTCGAACCCGCGACCCCCTGCGTGACAGGCAGGTATTCTAACCAACTGAACTACCGCTCCACCGAATTTCTTTGTCACAACCCGGATTTTCATCCCGGTTTACTGCAATTTGATGCCTGGCAGTTTATGAATCACTTCGTGATTCACCCTTCGGGCCGTTGCTTCGCAACGTTCAAAAGCTTTCGCTTTTGTCCTACTCTCTGTCGAGTAGTGAACTGCCCCGAAAGTTAATGCCATACTTCTAATTTGATGCCTGGCAGTTCCCTACTCTCGCATGGGGAGACCCCACACTACCATCGGCGCTACGGCGTTTCACTTCTGAGTTCGGCATGGGGTCAGGTGGGACCACCGCGCTAGTGCCGCCAGGCAAATTCTTTTGTGCTCAGTACGCAATTCTTTATCGCATCAGCGGCGTTGCCTGCGCTCGTAAACTCAGTCACATACTTCTGTATGCTCCTTCCTTTCCTTCGCTTGCCGCCTTGCTGCTGCGCAAATTATTGCGTACTCAACTCTGAATCAGTGCTGAAAATCTTCTCTCATCCGCCAAAACATCTTCGGCGTTGTAAGGTTAAGCCTCACGGTTCATTAGTACCGGTTAGCTCAACGCATCGCTGCGCTTACACACCCGGCCTATCAACGTCGTCGTCTTCAACGTTCCTTCAGGAGACTCTAAGTCTCAGGGAGAACTCATCTCGGGGCAAGTTTCGTGCTTAGATGCTTTCAGCACTTATCTCTTCCGCATTTAGCTACCGGGCAGTGCCATTGGCATGACAACCCGAACACCAGTGATGCGTCCACTCCGGTCCTCTCGTACTAGGAGCAGCCCCCCTCAGTTCTCCAGCGCCCACGGCAGATAGGGACCGAACTGTCTCACGACGTTCTAAACCCAGCTCGCGTACCACTTTAAATGGCGAACAGCCATACCCTTGGGACCTACTTCAGCCCCAGGATGTGATGAGCCGACATCGAGGTGCCAAACACCGCCGTCGATATGAACTCTTGGGCGGTATCAGCCTGTTATCCCCGGAGTACCTTTTATCCGTTGAGCGATGGCCCTTCCATTCAGAACCACCGGATCACTATGACCTGCTTTCGCACCTGCTCGCGCCGTCACGCTCGCAGTCAAGCTGGCTTATGCCATTGCACTAACCTCCTGATGTCCGACCAGGATTAGCCAACCTTCGTGCTCCTCCGTTACTCTTTAGGAGGAGACCGCCCCAGTCAAACTACCCACCAGACACTGTCCGCAACCCGGATTACGGGTCCACGTTAGAACATCAAACATTAAAGGGTGGTATTTCAAGGTCGGCTCCATGCAGACTGGCGTCCACACTTCAAAGCCTCCCACCTATCCTACACATCAAGGCTCAATGTTCAGTGTCAAGCTATAGTAAAGGTTCACGGGGTCTTTCCGTCTTGCCGCGGGTACACTGCATCTTCACAGCGAGTTCAATTTCACTGAGTCTCGGGTGGAGACAGCCTGGCCATCATTACGCCATTCGTGCAGGTCGGAACTTACCCGACAAGGAATTTCGCTACCTTAGGACCGTTATAGTTACGGCCGCCGTTTACCGGGGCTTCGATCAGGAGCTTCGCTTGCGCTGACCCCATCAATTAACCTTCCGGCACCGGGCAGGCGTCACACCGTATACGTCCACTTTCGTGTTTGCACAGTGCTGTGTTTTTAATAAACAGTTGCAGCCAGCTGGTATCTTCGACTGACTTCAGCTCCATGAGTAAATCACTTCACCTACGTGTCAGCGTGCCTTCTCCCGAAGTTACGGCACCATTTTGCCTAGTTCCTTCACCCGAGTTCTCTCAAGCGCCTTGGTATTCTCTACCTGACCACCTGTGTCGGTTTGGGGTACGATTTGATGTTACCTGATGCTTAGAGGCTTTTCCTGGAAGCAGGGCATTTGTTGCTTCAGCACCGTAGTGCCTCGTCGTCACGCCTCAGCCTTGATTTTCCGGATTTGCCTGGAAAACCAGCCTACACGCTTAAACCGGGACAACCGTCGCCCGGCCAACATAGCCTTCTCCGTCCCCCCTTCGCAGTAACACCAAGTACGGGAATATTAACCCGTTTCCCATCGACTACGCCTTTCGGCCTCGCCTTAGGGGTCGACTCACCCTGCCCCGATTAACGTTGGACAGGAACCCTTGGTCTTCCGGCGAGCGGGCTTTTCACCCGCTTTATCGTTACTTATGTCAGCATTCGCACTTCTGATACCTCCAGCAACCCTCACAGGCCACCTTCACAGGCTTACAGAACGCTCCCCTACCCAACGAACGTATCCTTAAACCGACTCGACTTTGTATACGCTTTGACGTCGCTTCGCTCCGTCAATCGTAATCCGCTGAATCGCTTTAAGTGATACGTTCGCTGCCGCAGCTTCGGTGCATGGTTTAGCCCCGTTACATCTTCCGCGCAGGCCGACTCGACCAGTGAGCTATTACGCTTTCTTTAAATGATGGCTGCTTCTAAGCCAACATCCTGGCTGTCTGGGCCTTCCCACATCGTTTCCCACTTAACCATGACTTTGGGACCTTAGCTGGCGGTCTGGGTTGTTTCCCTCTTCACGACGGACGTTAGCACCCGCCGTGTGTCTCCCGTGATAACATTCTCCGGTATTCGCAGTTTGCATCGGGTTGGTAAGCCGGGATGGCCCCCTAGCCGAAACAGTGCTCTACCCCCGGAGATGAATTCACGAGGCGCTACCTAAATAGCTTTCGGGGAGAACCAGCTATCTCCCGGTTTGATTGGCCTTTCACCCCCAGCCACAGGTCATCCGCTAATTTTTCAACATTAGTCGGTTCGGTCCTCCAGTTAGTGTTACCCAACCTTCAACCTGCCCATGGCTAGATCACCGGGTTTCGGGTCTATACCCTGCAACTTAACGCCCAATTAAGACTCGGTTTCCCTCCGGCTCCCCTATTCGGTTAACCTTGCTACAGAATATAAGTCGCTGACCCATTATACAAAAGGTACGCAGTCACACAGGTAAACCTGTGCTCCCACTGCTTGTACGTACACGGTTTCAGGTTCTTTTTCACTCCCCTCGCCGGGGTTCTTTTCGCCTTTCCCTCACGGTACTGGTTCACTATCGGTCAGTCAGGAGTATTTAGCCTTGGAGGATGGTCCCCCCATATTCAGACAGGATACCACGTGTCCCGCCCTACTCATCGAGCTCACAGCACATGCGCTTTTGTGTACGGGGCTGTCACCCTGTATCGCGCGCCTTTCCAGACGCTTCCACTAACACACATGCTGATTCAGGCTCTGGGCTCCTCCCCGTTCGCTCGCCGCTACTGGGGGAATCTCGGTTGATTTCTTTTCCTCGGGGTACTTAGATGTTTCAGTTCCCCCGGTTCGCCTCATTAACCTATGGATTCAGTTAATGATAGTGTGACGAGTCACACTGGGTTTCCCCATTCGGGTATCGCCGGTTATAACGGTTCATATCACCTTACCGGCGCTTATCGCAGATTAGCACGCCCTTCATCGCCTCTGACTGCCAGGGCATCCACCGTGTACGCTTAGTCGCTTAACCTCACAACCCGAAGATGTTTCTTTCGATTCATCATCGTGTTGCGAAAATTTGAGAGACTCACGAACAACTTTCGTTGTTCTGTGTTTCAATTTTCAGCTTGATCCAGATTTTTAAAGAGCAAAACTTCGCAGTGAACCCTTTCAGGTACACTCTGAAGTATTTTTTCGTAAACACTCACGAGATGGTGGAGCTATGCGGGATCGAACCGCAGACCTCCTGCGTGCAAAGCAGGCGCTCTCCCAGCTGAGCTATAGCCCCATCGTGTAGTCAGAACCTCTTACCTTTGATTCGTTTCCGGGCGCGGCGTGGTGAAGCGAAGCATACTGAAGTATGCGAGCTTTGCCACAACAAAGCACGGGAGCGAATCTGGTAGGCCTGAGTGGACTTGAACCACCGACCTCACCCTTATCAGGGGTGCGCTCTAACCACCTGAGCTACAAGCCTGTAGAGGTTTTACTGCTCGTTTTTCATCAGACAATCTGTGTGAGCACTGCAAAGTACGCTTCTTTAAGGTAAGGAGGTGATCCAACCGCAGGTTCCCCTACGGTTACCTTGTTACGACTTCACCCCAGTCATGAATCACAAAGTGGTAAGCGCCCTCCCGAAGGTTAAGCTACCTACTTCTTTTGCAACCCACTCCCATGGTGTGACGGGCGGTGTGTACAAGGCCCGGGAACGTATTCACCGTGGCATTCTGATCCACGATTACTAGCGATTCCGACTTCATGGAGTCGAGTTGCAGACTCCAATCCGGACTACGACGCACTTTATGAGGTCCGCTTGCTCTCGCGAGGTCGCTTCTCTTTGTATGCGCCATTGTAGCACGTGTGTAGCCCTGGTCGTAAGGGCCATGATGACTTGACGTCATCCCCACCTTCCTCCAGTTTATCACTGGCAGTCTCCTTTGAGTTCCCGACCTAATCGCTGGCAACAAAGGATAAGGGTTGCGCTCGTTGCGGGACTTAACCCAACATTTCACAACACGAGCTGACGACAGCCATGCAGCACCTGTCTCACGGTTCCCGAAGGCACATTCTCATCTCTGAAAACTTCCGTGGATGTCAAGACCAGGTAAGGTTCTTCGCGTTGCATCGAATTAAACCACATGCTCCACCGCTTGTGCGGGCCCCCGTCAATTCATTTGAGTTTTAACCTTGCGGCCGTACTCCCCAGGCGGTCTACTTAACGCGTTAGCTCCGGAAGCCACGCCTCAAGGGCACAACCTCCAAGTAGACATCGTTTACGGCGTGGACTACCAGGGTATCTAATCCTGTTTGCTCCCCACGCTTTCGCACCTGAGCGTCAGTCTTTGTCCAGGGGGCCGCCTTCGCCACCGGTATTCCTCCAGATCTCTACG
Source organism: Salmonella sp. A29-2 (assembly GCF_020150755.1). NCBI lineage: Bacteria > Pseudomonadati > Pseudomonadota > Gammaproteobacteria > Enterobacterales > Enterobacteriaceae > Salmonella > Salmonella sp. A29-2. The sequence goes on from NZ_CP083731.1 coordinate 3,660,860, forward strand.
CATTTCACCGCTACACCTGGAATTCTACCCCCCTCTACAAGACTCAAGCCTGCCAGTTTCGAATGCAGTTCCCAGGTTGAGCCCGGGGATTTCACATCCGACTTGACAGACCGCCTGCGTGCGCTTTACGCCCAGTAATTCCGATTAACGCTTGCACCCTCCGTATTACCGCGGCTGCTGGCACGGAGTTAGCCGGTGCTTCTTCTGCGGGTAACGTCAATTGCTGCGGTTATTAACCACAACACCTTCCTCCCCGCTGAAAGTACTTTACAACCCGAAGGCCTTCTTCATACACGCGGCATGGCTGCATCAGGCTTGCGCCCATTGTGCAATATTCCCCACTGCTGCCTCCCGTAGGAGTCTGGACCGTGTCTCAGTTCCAGTGTGGCTGGTCATCCTCTCAGACCAGCTAGGGATCGTCGCCTTGGTGAGCCGTTACCTCACCAACAAGCTAATCCCATCTGGGCACATCTGATGGCAAGAGGCCCGAAGGTCCCCCTCTTTGGTCTTGCGACGTTATGCGGTATTAGCCACCGTTTCCAGTAGTTATCCCCCTCCATCAGGCAGTTTCCCAGACATTACTCACCCGTCCGCCACTCGTCAGCGAAGCAGCAAGCTGCTTCCTGTTACCGTTCGACTTGCATGTGTTAGGCCTGCCGCCAGCGTTCAATCTGAGCCATGATCAAACTCTTCAATTTAAAAGTTTGATGCTCAATGAATTAAACTTCGTAATGAATTACGTGTTCACTCTTGAGACTTGGTATTCATTTTTCGTCCGAGGACGTCAAGAATCCGTATCTTCGAGTGCCCACACAGATTGTCTGATAAATTGTTAAAGAGCAGTGCAACGCGGCTTTCGCTCACCGTTGCGAGGTGGCGTATATTACGCTTTCCTCTTTCAGAGTCAACCCTGAATTTCAGGATTTTTCTCTTCAACCGACCGGCTGTTTGTGTGAAGTGATTCACATCCGCCGTGTCGATGGAGGCGCATTATAGGGAGTCGGTTCAGGAAGACAAGCGGAAAAATGCATTTTTGTTTTAACCGCTCATCTTTTATCCATAACGCTTATTTTTGCTGCTTTTTTATCGCCGATGGCAGATCGGCAAGGCTGTTTAACACCCAGTCCGCCGCGTTTTCTGCTTCTGCCGTGACCGGTTTGCCCGTACGCACCAGCACTTTTGTCCCGACATTTGCCGCCGCTGCCGCCTGCATATCTTCCAGCTTGTCTCCCACCATATAAGAAGCCGCCATATCGATATGCAGGAAATCACGCGCCGAGATAAGCATTCCTGGATGCGGCTTGCGGCAATCACATACCTGACGGAACTCTTCTATGCTGCCCTGCGGATGGTGAGGACAATAATAGATGCCGTCCAAATCAACATCGCGATCCGCCAACGACCAGTCCATCCATTCGGTTAACGTTTCAAACTGCGCCTCAGTGAATTTGCCGCGCGCGATTCCGGACTGGTTCGTCACCACCACCAGCGCATAGCCCATTTTTTTTAGCTCGCGCATAGCGTCAATAACGCCGTCTATAAACTCAAATGCATCGATTTCATGTACGTAGCCGTGATCCACATTAATGGTGCCGTCACGGTCGAGAAAAATTGCGGGTACAGACTTTGCCACCTTTTATAGCTCCTGAGTAAAGCAAGTGGCGCTAGTATCGCATGTTTCAGCAGGCAAGAAAGTGCTCATCGTATAAAGCCTGATTGATTTAGACGTCTGGATGCCTTAACATCCATTCTGTTGACGGCGTTGACCGTATTAGACAGACGAAAATGCCACGGCTAACTTAATTACGATAATAAATAACCAATGATTAAACTTTCGAATATTACCAAAGTGTTCCAGCAGGGGACGCGCACCATTCAGGCGCTAAATAATGTCAGCCTGCACGTGCCTGCCGGGCAGATTTATGGCGTCATTGGCGCCTCCGGAGCCGGTAAAAGTACGCTTATCCGCTGCGTTAACTTACTTGAACGCCCAACCGAAGGTAGCGTTCAGGTCGGCGGTCAGGAGCTGACAACGCTTTCAGAGTCTGAGTTGACCAAAGCTCGCCGTCAAATCGGCATGATTTTCCAACATTTTAACCTGCTCTCTTCCCGTACCGTGTTTGGCAACGTCGCGTTGCCGCTGGAACTGGATAACACACCAAAGGAAGAGATCAAACGCCGTGTCACAGAGCTGCTGGATTTAGTCGGTCTTGGCGACAAGCACGACAGCTATCCGGCAAATCTTTCCGGCGGTCAGAAACAGCGTGTCGCGATTGCCCGCGCGTTAGCCAGTAATCCAAAAGTGTTGCTGTGCGATGAAGCCACCAGCGCGCTTGATCCCGCGACGACCCGTTCGATTCTGGAATTGCTGAAAGATATCAACCGTCGTCTGGGGTTGACGATTCTGCTTATCACTCATGAAATGGATGTCGTGAAACGTATCTGCGACTGCGTTGCCGTCATCAGTAATGGCGAGCTTATTGAGCAGGATACGGTCAGCGAAGTCTTCTCGCATCCTAAAACGCCGCTGGCGCAGAAGTTTATTCAGTCCACTCTGCACCTGGACATTCCGGAAGATTACCAGGCGCGTTTGAAAGCGTCGCCGGAAACTGACAGCGTGCCGATGCTGCGCATGGAGTTCACCGGGCAGTCTGTGGATGCCCCGCTGCTTTCTGAAACCGCGCGTCGTTTCAACGTGAACAATAATATTATCAGCGCGCAGATGGATTACGCGGGCGGTGTGAAGTTCGGCATTATGCTAACGGAAATGCACGGCACACAAGAAGAGACGCAAGCCGCAATTGCCTGGCTGCAGGATCACCATGTGAAAGTAGAGGTACTGGGTTATGTCTGAGGCAATGATGTGGTTACTGGTTCGTGGCGTTTGGGAAACGCTGGCGATGACCTTTGTCTCCGGTTTCTTCGGTTTCGTGATTGGCCTGCCGGTTGGCGTATTGCTGTATGTTACGCGCCCGGGGCAGATTATGGAGAACGCCAGGCTGTATCGCTCCCTCTCTGCGGTGGTCAATATTTTCCGCTCGATTCCCTTTATCATCCTGCTGGTGTGGATGATTCCTTTTACCCGAATAATTGTCGGCACCTCCATTGGTTTGCAGGCCGCGATTGTACCGCTGACCGTCGGCGCCGCGCCTTTTATCGCCCGTATGGTGGAAAATGCGTTATTAGAGATCCCTGCCGGGCTGATTGAAGCCTCGCGAGCGATGGGCGCCACGCCGCTGCAAATTGTACGTAAAATCCTTTTACCGGAAGCGCTGCCTGGTCTGGTGAATGCGGCAACCATTACACTAATCACCCTGGTCGGTTACTCCGCAATGGGCGGCGCCGTCGGCGCAGGCGGCCTCGGTCAAATCGGCTATCAGTACGGTTATATTGGATACAATGCTACCGTGATGAATACGGTGCTGGTATTACTTGTCGTTCTGGTTTATTTAATTCAGTTATCCGGCGATCGCATCGTCAGGGCTGTCACGCATAAGTAACGTTAAACACAACACAAATACTCATTAAGGAAATAAGCATGGCGTTCAAATTCAAAACCTTTGCGGCAGTGGGTGCTCTGATTGGTTCTCTGGCACTTGCGGGTTGCGGTCAGGATGAAAAAGATCCGAATCATATTAAAGTCGGCGTAATCGTTGGCGCAGAGCAGCAAGTTGCCGAAGTCGCGCAGAAAGTCGCGAAAGAAAAATACGGCCTGGACGTGGAATTGGTGACCTTTAATGATTATGTTCTGCCTAATGAAGCGCTGAGCAAAGGCGATATCGATGCCAATGCCTTCCAGCACAAACCGTATCTGGATCAGCAAATCAAAGATCGCGGCTACAAACTGGTTTCCGTTGGTAAGACTTTTGTCTATCCCATTGCAGGATATTCCAAAAAAATCAAATCTCTGGATGAGCTCAAGGACGGTTCCCAGGTCGCTGTGCCTAACGACCCGACCAACCTTGGTCGTTCCCTGCTGCTGCTGCAAAAAGTAGGGCTGATTAAACTGAAAGACGGCGTTGGTCTGCTTCCTACCTCGCTGGATATCGTGGAAAACCCGAAAAATCTGAAAATTGTTGAGCTGGAAGCGCCGCAGTTGCCGCGTTCGCTGGATGACGCGCAGATCGCGTTAGCAGTCATCAATACGACATACGCCAGCCAGATTGGCCTGACGCCAGCGAAAGACGGTATCTTCGTTGAAGATAAAGATTCTCCGTACGTTAACCTGATCGTGACGCGTGAAGATAACAAAGACGCCGAGAATGTGAAAAAATTCGTTCAGGCTTACCAGTCTGATGAAGTGTACGAAGCCGCAAATAAAGTTTTTAATGGCGGCGCGGTGAAAGGCTGGTAAGTTTTAGGCTGATTCCACAATCTGTAATATTATTCAGGACGGGCTATTGCCCGTCTTGTCATTTATGCAAGCTCCTGATTCAATATCTGGCAATTAGAACATTCATTGAGGAAATATTATGCGTGCTTTACCGATCTGTTTATTGGCACTCATGCTGGGCGGTTGTTCCATGCTAAGCAGATCCCCTGTTGAACCCGTTCAAAGCACCGCAACCCCGCCAAAAGCGGAGCCGGAGAAACCTAAAGCGCCGCGTGCCGCTCCCGTCAGGATTTACACCAATGCTGAAGACTTAGTCGGCAAACCTTTCCGCGATCTTGGCGAGGTTAGCGGCGAATCCTGCCAGGCGACAAATCAAGACTCTCCGCCTAACATTCCAACTGCGCGCAAGCGTATGCAGATTAATGCATCTAAAATGAAAGCCAACGCCGTCCTGCTGCACAGCTGTGAAATTACCAGCGGCACGCCAGGCTGCTATCGTCAGGCGGTTTGTATCGGGTCCGCCCTGAATATTTCGGCGAAATGAGCAGCTTTCAGTTTGAACAAATCGGCGTTATTCGCTCCCCCTATAAAGAAAAATTCGCCGTTCCGCGCCAGCCTGGTCTGGTCAAAAGCGCCTGCGGCGAACTGCATCTGATAGCGCCTTACAACCAGGCCGATGCCGTTCGCGGCCTGGAAGCTTTCAGCCATTTGTGGGTGCTTTTCGTTTTTCATCAGACGATGGACGGCGGCTGGCGGCCGACAGTTCGTCCGCCCCGTCTTGGCGGTAACGCCAGAATGGGCGTTTTTGCCACGCGCTCCACGTTCCGCCCCAATCCGATTGGCATGTCGCTCGTTGCGCTAAAAGGTATCGAGTGCCGGAAAGAGAGCGTAATTCTGAAATTAGGCAGTCTGGATCTGGTGGATGGCACGCCGGTCGTGGATATTAAACCGTATTTACCGTTTGCCGAGGCCTTACCGAACGCCGCCGCCAGCTATGCGCAACAGGCGCCGATAGCTGAAATGCCCGTGAGTTTTACCGCTGAGGTGGCTCAACAGCTTACGACGCTGGAAAGGCGTTATCCGCAGCTACGGACATTTATTTGCGATGTGCTGGCGCAAGATCCTCGCCCGGCTTATCGTAAGGGTGAAGAGACGGGCAAAACCTATGCCGTCTGGCTGCATGATTTTAACGTGCGCTGGCGTGTGGTTAACACCGGATTTGAAGTGTTTGCGCTGGAACCACGGTAATTTCACGCCCTTCTCTTTTGACATCTCTTGCACGCTGGTAAACTAAATCACTTTTTTTGTATCAGGCTCACATTGAGCCTGTTCGATCGTTCAACTGGAACCGTAACAACATGCGTACTAGCCAATACCTGCTCTCCACTCTGAAGGAGACACCTGCCGACGCCGAGGTTATCAGCCACCAGCTGATGCTGCGCGCCGGGATGATCCGCAAGCTCGCCTCCGGGTTATATACCTGGCTGCCGACCGGCCTGCGCGTCCTGAAAAAAGTCGAAAACATCGTGCGTGAAGAGATGAACAACGCCGGTGCTATCGAGGTGTCGATGCCAGTCGTTCAGCCAGCCGACCTGTGGCAAGAGAGTGGTCGTTGGGAACAGTACGGTCCGGAACTGCTGCGTTTTGTCGACCGTGGCGAGCGTCCGTTCGTACTCGGCCCGACCCACGAAGAAGTTATCACCGATCTGGTGCGTAATGAACTCAGCTCTTATAAGCAGTTGCCGCTGAACTTCTTCCAAATCCAGACCAAATTCCGTGATGAAGTGCGTCCGCGCTTTGGCGTGATGCGTTCGCGCGAATTCCTGATGAAAGATGCTTACTCTTTCCACACCTCTCAGGAGTCGTTGCAGGAAACCTATGACGCCATGTACGCCGCGTATAGCCGTATCTTCAGCCGTATGGGGCTGGATTTCCGCGCGGTACAGGCCGATACCGGTTCTATCGGCGGCAACGCCTCGCATGAATTCCAGGTGCTGGCGCAAAGCGGCGAAGACGATATCGTTTTCTCTGATGTTTCTGATTACGCGGCTAACATTGAACTGGCAGAAGCTATCGCGCCGCAAACGCCGCGCGCAGCGGCGACGCAGGAAATGACTCTGGTCGATACGCCAAATGCCAAAACCATCGCGGAGCTGGTGGAACAATTCAACCTGCCAATTGAAAAAACGGTAAAAACGCTGCTGGTGAAAGCGGTGAAAGACAGCAAGTCTCCGCTGGTGGCTCTGCTGGTTCGCGGCGATCATGAACTGAATGAAGTTAAAGCGGAAAAACTGCCGCAGGTTGCCAGCCCGCTGACCTTCGCTACCGAAGAAGAGATTCGCGCCGTGATTAATGCCGGCCCTGGCTCCCTCGGCCCGGTCAATATGACGATTCCGGTCATCATCGATCGCACCGTTGCCGCCATGAGCGATTTTGCCGCTGGCGCCAACATCGACGGTAAACACTACTTTGGTATTAACTGGGATCGCGATGTGGCGACGCCTGTTGTTGCCGACATCCGTAACGTAGTCGCCGGCGATCCGAGTCCGGATGGTCAGGGAACGTTGCTTATCAAACGCGGTATCGAAGTGGGTCACATCTTCCAGTTAGGTACCAAGTACTCAGAAGCGCTGAAAGCCTCCGTTCAGGGTGAAGATGGCCGTAACCAGATCCTGACAATGGGCTGCTATGGTATCGGCGTAACACGTGTCGTTGCCGCGGCTATCGAGCAGAACTTTGACGAGCGCGGCATTGTATGGCCTGACGCCATTGCGCCTTTCCAGGTCGCTATTCTGCCGATGAATATGCACAAATCCTTCCGTGTGCAGGAGCTGGCGGAAAAGCTGTACAGCGAATTGCGCGCGCAGGGCATTGAAGTGCTGATGGACGACCGTAAAGAGCGCCCGGGCGTGATGTTTGCCGATATGGAGCTGATTGGTATTCCACATACTATCGTGATTGGCGATCGCAACCTGGATAACGACGATATTGAGTATAAATACCGTCGCAGCGGTGAAAAATCGCTGATTAAAACCGGCGATATCGTTGATTATCTGGTCAAGGCGATTAAAGGCTAAACGACATTTTGTTGGGATTGCCCGGCGCCACCCGGCAGATATGTAAAGGCCTCGCACCCTGCGAGGCCTTTTATTAGTGAGTGCAATCTTTACCCGGCGCAAACTTCGCATTTTTATCGGCTATTAGCATTTTTACCGGCTCGCCCGTGTCCGGGTTCGCGGCAAACACAAAATGCCCTTCTACCGTCAGCAGCACCGGTTTTTCCGCTTCACCTTTCGCCGTCAGATAGCCGCGCTCAAGCTGGGCGTTACTGGCGACCGGCAGCCGTTTTCCGGTCGCACAATCGGTAAAGGTCGCCGCATCGGCCCTGTATACATACATACCACGCAACGGCATTGGCGTTACCGGCAGGCTGGCGGTAACAGGCACAAGCGTATAATTAAGCTGCGAAGCCACCGGATTGCCTTCTCTGTCGAGCATCTCCAGCGCATTGCCTTTCGCGCGATAATACGATTTCTCGCCATTGCTGTCGGTTAACACCAGTTTATCCGCCGTCCGCGCCCAGGTACCGTATGACGCAAAAGAGGAAGGTTCTTCGCGCACGCCCTGATAGCGCTCGTTCATCACCCATGTGCCATCTTTTTCCAGAAACAGTGACGTTTCAATACCTTCACAATCCGCACAGGGCAGCACGCCGCGCCAGCTTTGCTGCATGGGTTTTAATTCCGCCGCCTGCGCAGGTTGCAGGGCATCAACTTCCGCACGGTTATTACACCCTATCAATGCAAATAGCGTACAGGCTGCCGCTACTGACAATATTGCTGTTCTCACCATAAAATCCTTATGAAATTGCTATTCCTGCCCGTCAATCCAGTGGACGACGAACTTTGCCGCGAAGCGCCTTTACAGAAGATTTTTGCGCCTTTGAGGACAAGCGGCGCTCTTTCGAGGCACGCGTCGGACGGGTTGCGCGACGGCTTTTCTGCTCCGCGGTTAATTCTTTTATGACGGCAACCAGCCTGGCGATAGCCGCTTCCCGGTTGAGCTCCTGGCTCCGGAACTCCTGCGCCTTAATGATAATGACGCCATCATCGCTTATCAGATGGTGGCTGGCCGTCAGCAAACGCTGTTTATAATACTCTGGCAGGCCAGAGGCCCGAATGTCAAAGCGCAAATGAATCGCGCTAGAGGTCTTATTTACGTGCTGACCACCCGCGCCCTGCGCGCGAATGGCCGTAATTTCCAGCTCATTATCGGCTATGGAGACCGTCCGGGAGATGGCAATCATGAGGGCTGTTGCCAGGCGGTTAGCTGTATTTCCAGATTATTCCGAGCATCAGAAAGCCAGATTGCGCCGTCCTGAATCGTCGCCTGTAGCGCCATGGTACGATCGGCAAATTCACTGAGCTGCGCCAGTTGCCCGTCATCCAGATACCAGACGGACAGGTTAGCGAACTGCGCGCACTTGCTTTGATGCTGCTGCCACCAGATTTGCGCCGCCCGGGAGTTATAAGCAAAGAGCGCGACGTCGCTCGCCTGAGTACAGGCTTTCTTAATACGGCGCTCATCCGGCAGCCCCAGCTCTATCCAGAGATCGATGCCCAGATGATCGTTACGCAGCCAGGCCTCCGGCTCATCTTCCGCGCTGAGCCCGCGTGTAAACTGCAACCGTTCATCAGCATATTTTATCCATGCCAACAGGCGCAGCATCATGCGCTCCTGCGTTTCAGAAGGGTGACGCGCCAGCGTCAATGCCGCATCCAGAAACCGGTTGCGATCAAGGTCAGCCACATTGACGACGGCTTTATAAATTGTCGCTTTAAGCGCCATGAGAAAACTCCTTTCGAATCAGGCGCCCATTGTAGCGAAAACCGCGCTAAAAGGCTGTTAACGAATCTTTTACCCACTCGCGTCAGGCGCTGATATTGCGCAAATGAGTATGGTATAGTCACCTTGCTAAACAAGATTTAACTTCGTAGGCTTAGACTTGCATCCACGGTTAAGTCAGAATGCTGACAGGAGGGCATGTGGAAAAATATTGTGAGTTAGTACGCAAGCGGTATGCGGAAATCGCCAGCGGAGACTTAGGGTATGTCCCGGATGCGCTGGGTTGTGTATTGAAAGTGCTTAATGAAGTGGCGGCAGATAGCGCCCTTTCAGAGTCGGTCAGGGAAAAGGCAGCTTATGCTGCCGCGAACTTACTGGTGAGCGATTATGTCAATGAATGAAACGTATCAACCCATTAATTGCGATGACTACGATAGTCTTGAGCTTGCCTGCATGCATCATTTAATACTGACGCTAACGTTAAAAGATGGCGAGGTTTTGCAGGCAAAAGCGAACGATTTGATCTTACGTAAAAACGTAGAATATCTGCTTGCCGAGGTTTCCGGCGAGTCTTGTGAGCTTCGTCTCGATAAAATCGCCAGTTTCAGCCACCCGGAAATTGGTACCGTGGTAGTTAGCGAATCCTGAGTATTTTGTTGCCGGATGGTGGTGCAAGCACCTTATCCGGCCTACGTTCCATGCGATACGTAGGCCTGATAAGCGCAGCGCCATCAGGCATGCCAAACCAGACTCACCCCTTCTTTATCTTCTGCTGCTCCCTCACGCGTCACAAAAACACCCGCAGCCGCAATCAGCGTTTCGCCGTAAAACAACAGCGGCGTGGTGTCTCGTCGCCAGGGCGGGATCCCCTGCTCCTGCCAGATTTTCTTTAATTTACGTCCACCGTTACGCCCGACAATATGTAACACGCCTGGCGCTTTAAAACGAATGCTGACGGATTCTTCCTCTCGCGGTCGGCGCAGTTCGCCGCCAGGAACGAGCTGTACCGTCCCTAAGCCGGCAGGCAGCGCCAGCGGCGTTTGCCAGGCGGGCCAGGCCACCGTCGTTTCGTGTTGTCCGGCCACGGATTTAATCCACCACAGTTGCGACTGATAACGGCGAATCTCGTGATCGCCAAAGCGTAAACAGGGAGAGGCATCGTCGCGCGCCAGCGCCACCTCCTGCCAGATACGTTCCAGCGCGTCGCGAGAGGGCATCGGCGCATTACGCATCGCCAGCCAGCGACGCAAAATCGCCGCCCGCCGTACATCGCTCATCGACATTAATGGAGAGAGCCGCAATGTTCCCTCCGTCGTGATACAGTCCGTAAGATCGCTGGCCAGAAGCTCGTCCAGCAGCCTTTCTTGCTCGGCGCAGAGCGTCGCGCTACGGGCTACCGCCGCAGGAAAATGCGGCCAGCGCTGCTGCAAGAGCGGAAGCGCGCGCAGGCGTAAAAAATTGCGATCGTAGGCGTCATCCTGATTGCTTTCATCTTCAATCCAGCATAAGCCATGACGCACAGCCCACTGTTCCAGCGTCTTCCGCGTTTCTCTCAACAGCGGGCGAAGAAGCAGAGTTCCGGCAAAAGGCGAGCATTCTCCCATCGCGGAAAGTCCGGCCGGACCGCTGCCGCGCTTTAACGCCAGCAGGAATGTTTCACACTGATCGTCAAGGTGCTGCGCGGTTGCCAGCACTTCGCCAGGCAATAGCGTCTGTGCGAACGCCCGGTAGCGCGCTTCACGCGCATGGGCCTCGATACCCAAGCCATTATCCGCCAGCGTCACCCGTTCCACTACCAGCGGAACCTGCCAGCGTTCGCATACGGTTTCGCAATGCCGCACCCAGCTATCAGCATGAGGGCTTAAACCGTGATGAATATGGATAGCACGCAGCGTGACGTCAGGATGGCGTTCTCGCCACAACACCAGTTGATGCAGAAGCACCGTAGAATCCAGGCCGCCGCTAAAGGCAGCCAGAATACGGCGAGAAGAGAGTAACGAGGTATTCAACGTGAGAGTGGTCATGATCCATGCTTATAGTGACTTAGCCCGGCAACGTTACCTGGCGAGCGTCTTAATGACAAGCCTTACTGCTCATACAGCTCAAGCGGTAAACCGTCCGGATCGTTGAAAAAAGTAAAGCGCTTCCCGGTATACGGATCGATGCGTATCGGTTCGCACTTAACCTGATGCTTTTCCAGATGCGCAACGGCGTTTTCCACATTTTCCACGCTGAAAGCCAGATGGCGCAGGCCGCAGGCTTCAGGTCGGCTTGGACGCGCCGGAGGGAAGGGAAAAGAGAAAAGCTCAATCACATACTGCCCGTTTAGTGCCAAATCGCCCTTCCACGAGTCACGCTCTTCCCGCCAGGCTTCGCTTAGCAGATCGAACCCCAGAATATCGCAATAAAACGCCTTGCTCACCGCATAGTCTGTCGCAATGATCGCGATGTGATGAACCTGTTTTAATCCCAGCATAGCGTCTCCTTTATTGATTATCAGTACGTTACTCGTCACATTCCCGTCAGGCAAGCTAACAAGCGTGTTTTAAGACTCGTACCTGGTACACCCCGTCTTCATTCCGTTTCGCGCCGTGAATATCCGTTTCAAAACCGGGATAATGCTGGCCAATCGAGCAGAGCATCAACAGAAAATCGAGCACGGCCCGACTCTGTTGCGTGATCCTCTCGCCGGGCATCAACAGCGGAACGCCTGGCGGATAAGGCAGGATCATATTCGCGGAAACGCGCCCTGGCAGTTGATCGAGCGCCACGGTTTCCACCTCGCCTTTGATCTGACGCTGCCAGGCCTGGTGCGGGGTCATGATCATCTCCGGTAAAACCTCGAACGCCCGCAGCATCAGCCCCGGAAGATCGTGCTGGCGGATCAGTTTATGGATCCCCTGCGCCAGATCCTGAATGCGCATATTGCGATAAAAATCCGGATCTTCCGTATACAGATCCGGCAACATATTTTTGACGCGCAGGTTAAGATCGTAGGCCCGTTTAAATTCCGTCAGTCCGCGCAGCAACCCCATCGCACGGGTCTTATCAATCCCTATGCTGAACAAAAACAGTAGATTATACGGCCCGGTTTTTTCCACCACCACGCCTCGCTCATCGAGGAACTTCGCCACCAGCGCGGCGGGTATCCCCTCTGCGCTCATGTTGCCCTGTTCATCCATCCCCGGCGTCAGGATTGTCACCTTAACCGGATCGAGGAACATATGATCGTCATCGGCATCGGTGAAGCCATGCCAGGTTTCTCCCGGCGTGACCGGCCAGCATTCGGCCTCATCAACCTCTTCCGGCTGCCAGATATCAAAGAACCAGCTATCGGACTCTTCACGTAGCCGCTGTACCTCTTTACGAAAATGGAGTGCCCGCTCCACCGAACGATTAATCAATCTTTTCCCTGGATTACCGCGCAGCATCGCCGCTGCGGTCTCGATAGAGGCGACAATGGGATAGCTCGGCGATGTGGAAGTGTGCATCATAAACGCTTCGTTAAACGTCTCTTCGTCATATTCCCCTTTGATATGAATAAGCGACGCCTGCGAAAAAGCCGCCAGCATTTTATGGGTGGATTGCGTTTCGAAAATCACTTTTCCGGGCACCCGATCGCCGCTCATCCCGCTTTTCCCCTGGTAGATCGGATGGAAATGGGTATAGGGTACCCAGGCGGAATCAAAATGGATCGAGGGAACGTCCAGCATCTGCTTGATCCAGTTAGTGTTATACAGCAGACCATCGTAAGTAGAATTGGTGATAACCGCATGAACCGGCCATTGCGCCTGCGCGGTTTCCGCCACCTTACGCGCAATGCTGTCGCGGGTAAATTCACGCTTAGGAATACCGCCGAGAATACCGAGCGCATTGCGCGTCGGCTTCAACCAGAGAGGCACCACATCGCTCATCATCAGCAAATGCGCCAGCGATTTATGACAATTACGATCAATGAGTAGCGTACTTCCCGCAGGCGCGGCATACATACCGACAATTTTATTCGAGGTCGACGTACCGTTCGTCACCATATAGCTCTGCTCGGCGCCAAAAGTACGGGCGATATACTCTTCCGCTTCCAGATGCGGCCCGGTGTGATCCAGCAGCGATCCCAGTTCAGTCACCGAAATCGACACATCAGCTTTTAAGGTATTGCCGCCAAAAAAGTCATAAAACAGACAGCCTGGCGGACTTTTCTGATACGCCGTTCCCGCCATATGACCCGGCGTACAAAAGGTATATTTTCCTTCTTTGGCGTAGGTAAACAGCGCTTTGGTAAACGGTGGCGTAATATTATCGAGATATTCGTTTGTATATTGATGAATGCGCGTCGCGATATCTTCAGCCAGCCCCAATGCATACTCAAAAAACCACAGCGCCATGCGCATATCGTGAACGCTAACGTCCAGCGTGGAGTTGGTATTGATAAAGGCGTAGAGGGGAAGGTATTCATTTAGCTGGTTGATTTCGCTACAAAGGTCGAGACTGTATTCATCCCAGTCAAAAATAACGCCACAGATGCGCGGGTTATGTTCAATAAACTTCAACAAGTCAACGCTATTTTGCGGCCAGATAATTTGAAATCCCAGGGATTGTAATGCACGCTCAAGCTCCTTGATGGGTTCATCTTTATAATAAACCCCGTGCGGCCCCATAATGGCGATGATGTTCATGCTTTCTCCTGAAAAAACCTGAGATAAGCATAGTAACAATCCTGCCGATGCAAAGCACCGACAGGATTTATCTTATTACAATGCGTTCCATGCATCGGCCCAGGCAATCCCTACGCCGGGCTCATAGTAGGCAGGCGCAACATTACACCATGAGCCTTCCGGGAACGGTTTGCACTGGTACAATGCGCCATTACTGTTAACGATGTCGCCCGGATTCCATTTCTGGCTGCTGCTCCAGGCAGGGTAGCTGGTGGTCTTATCTTCGTCATCCGCAGCGGCGGCCTTCGCTTTCACATTCAGCGTATAAACCGCTGTACTGGAGAGCGTACCGTCGCTAACGGTCAGATTCACCACATACTGGGTGTTCTGAGTGACATCCGGCGCGTTGAAAATCACAACGGCTTTATCCTGGCCGCTCAGCGTTTTGCCATCCTGCGACATCCAGGTATAGGTGAGCTTGTCGCCATTCGCGTCGGTCGATCCTTCCGCGCTGAGTGAAACCGGGCTACCAGCTTCCACCGCCCCGACCGGCCCGGCAATGCGCGCGACTGGCGCCACGTTTTCATCCGTCACTGGCGCCGGAGTTGGCGTGACATCCGGTTCAGTGGTTCCGTTATCATCGACGACATTAACGTTGAAATAATGCTGTACACATTTCGTGTAGTCACCCTCTTTAAAGGCGGTATACGGCGTCTGATATCCCACTAACTGGCAGGAATAGGTTTTACCGTCCGCAGTATCGGCGCTCCAGCCCCAGTCTTGTTCCCAATAGATCGGTAACGCGCCAGCGCCGCCTTCATCGAACTGCTTCATCTTTTTACAGCCCAACACTTCGTCCGCCGGCACCGGCACTTTCAGGTAGTTGGCAAACTCTTTGTAGTAGGCGATACGGTTAAGCGACTGCGCATTCTCATCTGCGCCGCCGCACTCCACGCCGCCATTGATGATTTGAATGGTGACGCCGAAACCTGATACCAGGCCGTTTGCTTTATCGCGATCGTTTGGCTGCCAGGTACCGTCAATCACATGTAGCATAGACGGCTTCGGCGGCTGCGGATACACAAAGAAGAAGACGGCGCTCGCCAGGTTCATCCAGGTATCCGCCACCAGCTCGGGTTTATCCAGCAGAGGGCGAACGTCGCCATACATCGCGTCAGAGAAAGGCCCATAGTTGTAGTTATAAGAAAGCTGTTTTGCCCCGCGACCAAAATAGCTGAGGAAATCGCCGTCCTTATCTTTACCGCACGGCCAGGTCTGGCCCTGCCATACATCCGGGTTACATTCGCCGTTGTAGCCGCCTTTCTGCCCTTCTGTCCAGCCGACTTCGCGCAGATAGACCAGCGCCTGACGCCATTCCGGAATGTCACGCCAGCTTTCGTGACCGCCCGTCTCCTGGGCAAAATGCGCAAACATAGTAGCCAGGGTTTTACGGCAGATAGCGTCGCTATCGCGTCCATCGGTGTAGGTACCACAAACCGCCGGGAATTTACCTATCGCTTTCAGGAAGTTAGAGTAAGTATATTCCGGCGCGCGCATCGGGAACAGATAATCCCAGTCGGCCTCTTTCAGAATACTTTCAACGCGTCTTACGTTTGCCGGGTTAGCGGCGCGCCCCGGTTCGATTTGTTCGACCGCGCTGTTATCCAACGTCTGGATAGAGGATTTCACGGCCTCCATTAACGGAAAATCCGTCAGCGCTTTCTCTTTCGCCGCCAGATCGCTGGCGTTGATGGTCATTGGCTCACTACTGCTAAGCAGCGGTGCGGCCTGCGCACCGGATAAGCTCAACATGATTCCTGCCGCCACGGCGCTGAGCGCCAGTGTTTTTTGCAATCCCATAATTTTCTCCTTGAAGGGTAGTTCACTGCCTGCCCTGGCCACACGCCTGGCAGTTGCTACAGTGTCAGGGAGAACATGCCGTTGCGTTTAATCACATCAGCTCATCGGCGTCTCATTTTTCCTCGTCCAAAAAAAAGAGGCCGGATTATCCGGCCTCCTGGGAGAAATGAGGTAAATGATTAGGCGTAACCGTAGCTCATCAAACGCTGGTAACGACGGTTTTTTAAATCATCGGTGCTTAACACATCGAGATCGGCTAAATCTTCCAGCAGCTGCGCTTTTAGCGACGCCGCCATCGCTTCCGGATTACGGTGCGCGCCGCCCAGCGGCTCCGGAATGATGGAATCGATTAGCTTCAGCTCTTTCAGACGCGGCGCGATGATGCCCATTGCTTCAGCAGCCAATGGCGCTTTGTCGGCGCTCTTCCACAAAATAGAGGCGCAACCTTCCGGGGAGATAACGGAATAGGTGCTGTATTGCAGCATATTCACTTTATCACCCACGCCAATCGCCAATGCGCCGCCGGAGCC
The DNA here is from genome assembly GCF_020150755.1 of Salmonella sp. A29-2. Lineage (NCBI taxonomy): Bacteria > Pseudomonadati > Pseudomonadota > Gammaproteobacteria > Enterobacterales > Enterobacteriaceae > Salmonella > Salmonella sp. A29-2. The sequence goes on from NZ_CP083731.1 coordinate 3,677,080, forward strand.
GCCTTCGCCAATCACGGTGCAGATGACCGGTACGTTCAGACGAGACATCTCACGCAGGTTGCGGGCGATGGCTTCAGACTGACCACGCTCTTCCGCGCCCACGCCAGGGTAAGCGCCCGGGGTGTCGATGAAGGTGATAATCGGCATGTTGAAGCGTTCAGCCATTTCCATCAGGCGCAGCGCTTTGCGGTAGCCTTCCGGCGCTGGCATGCCAAAGTTACGACGAATTTTTTCTTTGGTTTCACGACCTTTCTGATGACCAATGATCATCACCGGCCGCCCTTCCAGACGCGCGATACCGCCGACGATGGCTTTGTCATCAGCATAGGCGCGATCGCCCGCCAGCTCATCAAACTCATCAAACGCCAGACGGACATAATCCAGGGTGTACGGACGCTGCGGATGGCGCGCCAGTTGGGCTACCTGCCATGCGCCGAGATCGGCGAAGATTTTGCGCGTCAGTTCTACGCTTTTTTCGCGCAGGCGATGGACTTCTTCATCGATATTAATATCCAGTTTCTCATCCTGGCGGCTTACCGCAGTCAGAGAATCGATTTTCGCTTCCAGCTCTGCTATCGGCTGTTCAAAATCAAGGAAATTCAGACTCATAGTATTCCTGTATTAGTCAAACTCCAGTTCCACCTGCTCCGAACCAATGAGGCCACGCAGATCGTTAAGTAAACGATCGCTCGGAGAGACACGCCACGTTGCGCCAAAACGCAGCCGCGCACGCGCATCCGCCCTCTGATAGTAGAGATGTACTGGAATGGTCCCCGAGCGGTGGGGTTCCAGAGACTGACGGAGTCGGTTTAAAAGCTGGTCATCAATTTGCCTGTCCGTCAGCGAGATAGCAAGCCCGCGAGCGTATTTTTCGCGAGCTTCGTCAATATCCATCACTTCGCGGGCGGTCATTTTAAGCCCCCCGCTGAAGTCATCAAAGCTGACCTGTCCGCTGACGATAAGTATGCGGTCTTTTTCCAGCAACTGCTGGTATTTATCCAGCGCGTCGGTAAATAACATCACTTCCAGACGCCCGGAACGGTCATCCAGCGTACAGATGCCGATACGATTGCCGCGCTTGGTGACCATAACCCTTGCGGCAATCACGAGCCCCGCAGCCGTGGTGACTTTACCACGTTCTGTCGGATGCATGTCTTTGAGCCTTACCCCGCCGACATAGCGCTCAATTTCTTTTAAATACTGATTGATGGGGTGGCCCGTCAGGTACAGCCCCAACGTTTCACGTTCCCCATCTAACACCACCTGCTCCGGCCACGGCTGGCAGCTGGCATAGGATTGCTCGATTTGCTCCGGCTCTTCCGCCAGCACGCCGAACATATCCGCCTGACCGATAGCTTCCGCTTTGGCGTGCTGGTCGGCGGCTTTCAGCGCATCGCCCAATGAGTTCATCAGCGCGGCGCGGTGCGGCCCCAGGCGGTCGAACGCCCCGGACATGATCAGCTTTTCCAGCACCCGGCGGTTGAGCTTTTTGGTGTCGGTCCGCGCGCACAGATCAAACAGCTCGCGGAAATAGCCGCCCTGATTACGCGCGTCGATGATCGCTTCGATCGGCCCTTCGCCGACGCCTTTGATCGCGCCGATGCCGTAGACGATCTCGCCCTCATCGTTAACGTGGAAATGGTACAATCCGGAGTTAATATCCGGCGGCAGAATTTTCAGTCCCATCCGCCAGCACTCGTCCACCAGGCCGACGACCTTCTCGGTGTTGTCCATATCGGCAGTCATCACCGCCGCCATAAATTCAGCCGGATAGTGCGCCTTTAGCCATAGCGTCTGGTAAGAAACCAGCGCATAAGCGGCGGAGTGCGATTTGTTAAACCCGTAACCGGCGAATTTCTCCACCAGGTCAAAGATTTTCATCGCCAGTTCGCCGTCGATACCGTTCTTTTTCGCGCCCTCTTCAAAAACGGAACGCTGTTTGGCCATCTCCTCCGGCTTTTTCTTACCCATCGCACGACGCAGCATATCCGCGCCGCCGAGAGTATACCCGGAAAGTACCTGGGCAATCTGCATCACCTGTTCCTGATACAGAATGATGCCGTAGGTCGGCTCCAGTACCGGCTTCAGGCTTTCATGCTGCCACTGAACGTCCGGGTAAGAGAGTTCTTCACGACCGTGCTTACGGTCGATAAAGTTATCTACCATCCCTGACTGCAACGGGCCGGGACGGAACAGGGCCACCAGTGCGATCATATCTTCAAAGCAGTCCGGCTGCAGACGTTTGATCAGATCTTTCATGCCGCGCGATTCAAGCTGGAAGACCGCCGTGGTTTCCGAGCGCTGCAGCATGTCGAAGCTTTTTTTATCGTCCAGCGGAATGGCGGCGATATCCAGCGGTGGCTCGCCATTCTTCGCCCGCCGCTTGTTGATCATCTCCAGCGCCCAGTTGATGATAGTCAGCGTACGCAAACCGAGGAAGTCGAACTTCACCAGCCCGGCATATTCCACGTCGCTTTTATCAAACTGGGTAACCGGATGCTTGCCCTCTTCATCGCAGTACAGCGGCGCAAAGTCGGTAATTTTGGTCGGCGCGATGACCACGCCGCCAGCGTGCTTACCAGCGTTACGCGTGACGCCTTCGAGCTTACGCGCCATATCGATCAGCGCTCTGACCTCTTCGTCCGCCTCGTAAATTTCCGGCAGTTGCGGTTCCGCTTCAAAGGCTTTTGCCAGCGTCATGCCCGGATCGGGCGGCACCAGCTTCGAGATACGATCGACAAAACCGTACGGATGCCCCAGCACGCGGCCCACATCGCGGATAACGGCTTTCGCCGCCATCGTACCGAAGGTGATAATTTGCGATACCGCATCACGCCCGTACATGTCTGCGACGTGCTCAATCACCTGGTCGCGTTTCTCCATACAGAAGTCGACGTCGAAGTCAGGCATCGAGACACGTTCCGGGTTCAGGAAACGTTCGAACAGCAGGTCAAATTCCAGCGGATCAAGGTCGGTAATTTTCAGCGCGTAGGCCACCAGCGAACCAGCCCCGGAACCACGTCCCGGCCCTACCGGCACGCCGTTATCTTTTGACCACTGGATAAACTCCATCACGATGAGGAAGTAGCCAGGGAACCCCATCTGGTTGATAACCTGTAGTTCAATATCCAGACGCTCGTCATATTCCGGGCGACGCTTTTTGCGCTCTTCTTCGTCCGGAAACAGGAAAGCCAGACGCTCTTCCAGCCCCTCTTTCGCTTTTTTGACCAGATAATCTTCGGTGGTCATATCGCCGGTCGGGAACTGCGGCAGGAAATATTCACCCAGACGCACCGTTACGTTGCAGCGTTTGGCAATCTCCACCGTATTTTCCAGCGCCTCCGGAATATCGGAGAACAGCTCGCACATTTCTTCTTCACTGCGCATATACTGCTGCGGTGAATAATTGCGTGGACGTTTAGGATCGTCGAGGGTGAAACCGTCGTGGATCGCGACACGAATCTCATGGGCGTCAAAATCATCGCTTTCAAGGAAACGGACATCGTTTGTCGCAACAACCGGCAAACCACGTGCCTCAGCCAGTTCAACCGCAGCATGGAGATAGGTCTCTTCATCCTGTCTGCCGGTGCGGATCAGTTCCAGAAAGTAGCGATCGGGAAAATGCGTTTCATAGAAAGCAACGCACTCCTCCACCAGCGCCTGGTTGCCGCGTAGCAGACAGCGGCCTACGTCGCCCATGCGTCCGCCGGAAATCAGGATCAAACCTTCTTTAAGCTCTACCAGCCAGTCGCGCTCGATAATCGGGCCTGCCGCGCCGTAGCCGCGCTGATACGCTTTCGAGATCAGCAACGTCAGGTTCTGGTATCCCGTATTATTCGCCGCCAGTACCGTCAGATGAGTCAGCTCATCTCCCAGCAGTTCGTTGTGAACATTAAAGTCCGCCCCGACGATGGGTTTAATGCCCGCGCCATGACCCGCTCCGTAGAACTTCACCAGACCGCAGAGGTTGGTAAAATCGGTGATCGCCAGCGCAGGCATACCTAATGAGGCCGCCTTTTTCACCAGCGGCCCGGTCTTCGCCAGCCCATCGATCATAGAGTAGTCGCTGTGCACCCGCAGGTGAACGAAACGTGGTTCAGACATCTTCAGATTTCTCGATACAAGAATCAGGACACAAGTCCCAGAGCGCGTTTAACAGGCGCAAAACTGCGTCGGTGGTGCGCCGTCGCGCCATACTGTGCCAACTTTTCCAGATGAAAAGCGGTTGGATAGCCTTTGTGCTGCGCAAAGCCATACTGAGGAAAAACGATATCCAGCGCCGCCATTTCTGCATCGCGGGTGACTTTCGCCAGAATAGACGCCGCGCTAATCTCCGCCACGCGGCTGTCGCCTTTCACCACGGCCATTGACGGCACAGGCAGTTCCGGACAGCGATTGCCGTCGATCAGCACATATTCTGGCGCAATATGCAGACCAGCGACAGCGCGCTGCATGGCGAGCATTGTGGCGTGCAAAATATTCAGCTCATCAATTTCATGCGCTTCTGCGCGTCCCAGACTCCAGCTTAACGCCTTTTCTTTAATCTCGTCATACAATGACAGACGACGCTTTTCAGACAATTTTTTGGAATCATTCAGACCGACGATCGGACGAGCCGGATCGAGGATCACGGCGGCGGTCACTACGGCGCCCACCAGCGGGCCACGGCCCACTTCATCCACACCCGCCACTAAATGGGTGTGTGGATAAACAAATTCGATCATTGCGCTAACTCCAGGACGGCATCTGCCGCCTGCTCATCGGCATTACAGCGGATCTGCTGATGCAGTTCACGGAAGGTGTCGTGCATCGCATGGCTGGTTTTACCGTTCGCCAGTAGCGGCAACAGCGCTTCGGCGAGTTTTTGCGGTTCGCACTCTTCCTGCAACAGCTCTTTGACTAATTCCCTTCCCGCCAGCAGGTTAGGCAAAGACACATACTCCGTTTTCACCAGACGTTTCGCCAGCCAGAAAGTGAAGGGCTTCATACGATATCCCACGACCATCGGGCATTTTGCCAGCATACACTCCAGCGCCGCCGTACCCGAGGCCAGCAGAGCCGCGTCGCTGGCGATCATCGCCTCGCGCGCCATGCCGTCCAGCAAATGAACGGCGAGATCCGGCGCAACCTCCGCTTTAATTTTTTCAAACTGCTCGCGGCGTTTCGCGTTTACCAGCGGCACGACCACTTCCAGATCGGGATAGCGCTGTCGCAGCAATTGTGCGGTTTTCAGGAAGTCGGCGCTGAGCATTTCCACTTCCGCGCCACGGCTGCCTGGCAGTAGCGCCAGACAATGGGCGTCATGCGGGATACCCAGCACGTCGCGCGCCGCATTTTTATCCGGGTCCAGCGGCATGGCATCCGCCATGGTGTGACCGATAAAGCGGCACGGGACGTTAAATTTATCGTAAAACGCTTTTTCGAAAGGCAGAAAAGCCAGCACCATATGGGTGGATCTGCCTATTTTGAAAACGCGTTTCTGTCGCCAGGCCCAAACGGACGGGCTGACATAATGAATGGTCTTAATCCCTTGTTTTTTCAGATTACCTTCGAGGGTAATATTGAAATCAGGGGCGTCAATCCCGACAAAGACATCGGGCTTGAGTTCGGTAAAACGGCGGGTCAGATCGGCGCGGATATGCAACAAACGGCGTAAACGTCCGAGCACTTCAACAATGCCCATGACCGCCAGCTCTTCCATTTCGTACCAGGCTTCACACCCTTCGGCCTGCATACGCGGCCCCGCAACGCCCACAAAGCGGGCGTTGGGTACGCGCGCTTTCAGCGCACGAATTAAGCCTGCGCCAAGAATATCGCCGGACGTTTCACCGGCGACCAGGGCAATCGTTAAAGGACGCTGTGCCGCCATTAACGAATCGGACCGCGCGTTGAACGCTCAAAAAACTCGGTAAACGCCTTCACTTCCGGATGCTTTTCAGCAAGTTCAGCGATTTCCAGCTTCGCTTCGTCGAGCGTTTTACCACTGCGGTACAACAGTTTGTAGGCATTACGAATCGCCACCAGCCCTTCACGGCTAAAGCCGCGACGCTTCAGCCCTTCGATATTTACCCCGAACGGCGTCGCATGGTTACCCTGCGCAATCACATACGGAGGGACATCCTGCGCCACGCCGGAGCAGCCACCGACCATCACATGCGCACCGATAATGCAGAATTGATGAACTGCCGTCATACCGCCGATGATCGCAAAATCATCGACTGATACGTGCCCCGCCAGCGTGGCGTTGTTGGCGAGGATACAGCGATTACCTACCGTACAATCATGTGCGACATGCGCATTGATCATCAGCAGGTTATCGCTACCCACCTTCGTCAACCCACCGCCCTGCACTGTACCACGATGAATGGTGACGCTTTCGCGGATGCGGTTACGATCGCCAATTTCCACACGGGTCGGCTCACCCGCATATTTTAGATCCTGGTTCACTTCACCGATGGAGGCAAACTGATAAATCTCGTTGTCGCGGCCGATTTTGGTTTGACCATTCACGACCACATGAGACTTCAGTACGGTTCCCTCACCAATTTCGACCTGCGGCCCAACAATACAAAAGGGACCAATGTGGGCATTAGCGCCAATTACAGCGCCGTCTTCCACAATGGCGGTAGGATGAATAAAGGCGGATTTATCAATCACGAATCAGGCCTCCCGGCTACGAGCACACATCATGGTTGCTTCGCACACAACTTTACCGTCGACCAGCGCAACCCCTTTAAAGCGGGTCAGGCCACGGCGCGTTTTCTCGAAAGTGACTTCCATGATCATCTGATCGCCTGGCACCACCGGACGCTTAAAGCGCGCTTCATCAATACCCGCGAAATAATACAGTTCGCCAGGTTCCAGTTTCCCAACGCTTTTAAACGCCAGAATACCGGTTGCCTGCGCCATCGCTTCCAGAATCAGCACGCCTGGCAAAATCGGTTTGCCCGGGAAGTGTCCCTGGAAAAACGGCTCGTTGACGGAGACATTTTTCACCGCACGCAGAAAACGACCTTCTTCAAAGTCCAGCACGCGATCGACCAGTAAAAACGGAAAACGGTGCGGCAGAAGCTCTAAAATCTCTTCAATCTGCAGAGTATGAGTGTTAGTAGTCAAAATACTCTTCCTGTCCAAATATACAAAAAGGCAATAATAACACGGCCTGCCGCAATCGTATGAATGTGACAGGCCGGAAAAGAATGGCAACTACAAGGCGGAACGTTAGTCTTGTTGATTAACCTTGCGCTCAATCGCTTTGAGACGCTTGCTCATATCATCAATGTTCATCACCAGTGCAGCAGTTTTACGCCATACTTTGTTGGGTTGCAGCGGAATGCCTGAGGAGTAGACGCCCGGTTCCGTGATGGGACGCATCACCATACCCATGCCAGTTACCGTGACTTTGTCGCATATTTCCATATGCCCATTGATCACGCTGGCGCCGCCAATCATGCAGTAACGGCCAATCTTCAGGCTACCCGCCATAATGACGCCACCGGCAACTGCCGTATTGTCGCCAATCACGACGTTATGTGCAATCTGGCACTGATTATCAATAATCACGCCATTGCCAATAACAGTATCATCCAACGCGCCACGGTCAATGGTGGTACAAGCGCCGATCTCGACACGATCGCCAATAATGACCCGGCCCAGTTGTGGGATCTTCACCCAGTTGCCACGATCGTTAGCGTAGCCAAAACCGTCCGCGCCGATCACCGTACTGGACTGGATCAGGCAATTCTCACCGATCTGAATGTCGTGGTAAATCGTTACGTTCGCCCACAAGCGTGAACCCGCCCCGATTTTGCTATTTTTTCCGACGAAACAGCCTGCGCCGATAACCACGTTATCGCCCAGTTGTACGCCAGATTCAATCACCGCATTCGCGCCGACTGAAACATTGCTACCCAGCGTTGCCGTCGCATCAATCACGGCACTTGGCGCGATATTCTGCGCGGGCTGCGGCGTAGTATCTAAAATTTGCGCCATGCGCGCGTAGGTCAGGTAGGGATTTTTAACTACCAGCGCCGCGCTCTTGGCAAAAGGAAGATCGTCCTGCGTCATGACAACCGCAGAAGCCTGGCATAAACCTAAGTGTTCACGGTACTTAGGATTTACCATAAACGTAATGTGGCCTGTTGTTGCAGATTGCATGGACGCAACGCCGGTGATGACGATATCGCCATCACCGTGTAATTCTGCATCCAACTGTTCTGCTAAGTCAGCCAGTCGAATTGAAGGCATTACTTATTTAACCTGTTTCAGTACGTCAGCGGTGATGTCTTTCACATCGCTGCTGTTGTAAGCAACGGTGTTTGCGTCTACCACCAGATCGATACTCTGGTCGTTAGCCACTTTTTTCACCGCAGTCTGGATACGAGTCACCAGTTTGTTGCGTTCTTCGTTGGAACGACGAGCGCGATCTTTCTCAAAAGCCTGCGCTTTTTGTGCGAAAGTCTGGCGCTGAGACATCACGTCTTTTTCCAGCTTAGTACGATCGCTACCTGCTTTCATGGATTGCAGACGCTGCATTTTAGATTGCAGATCGGTTTCCATTTTTTGCAGTTCAGCCGCACGGCCTTTAAATTCGTTTTCCAGTGTATTGGATACACCCGTCTTCTGCGCAACCTGTTGGAACAGATTACCCATGTTGACGATTGCAATTTTGTCAGCAGCCTGTGCGGACGTTACCATCGCCAAACCAAGACCTGCAGCTAATAACCACTTTTTCACAATAAACTCCTTACCATCCCATTTGCACCCGAAGGTACAGCTCTTTGCGTGGCCTGGCGATCCCTGGGGGCATCGCCAAAAGTCATCGCTACACTACCAATGCATTCCTTTGCAGTGAACAATTACCAGGTTTTACCAATGTTAAACTGGAACTGCTCGGCTTTGTCTCCATCGTACTTTTTAAACGGCTGGGCGTAGGAGAAGACCAACGGCCCCAATGGGGACATCCATTGTAATGCGATACCCGCGGACATACGGATGTTGCCTGGATCGCTGTAATCCGGTACATCTGACGGCGCAGATGACGGATCCCAGTTCGTATCCCAAACGGTACCCATATCCCAGAAGAAGGAGGTACGAACCGAGTTGGCATACTTTTCGCTGATGAACGGCGTCGGGGTAATAAATTCCAGGCTGGCGACAGCCATGGCATTACCACCTACCGCATCATCTGATTTACAGCCTGATTCCTGAGTACAGTCTTCGTATTCATCATTATCGCCCCCACTAGTGCGGGCGCCGTTTTTATAGACCGCTTTCGGGCCGATAGTATTCGACTGGAAACCACGCACGGTACTGGAACCACCGGCATAGAAGTTCTCATAGAACGGCATTTCCTTACCGCCTAAACCATCGCCATAACCCCAACGAGTACGCCCCAGAACCACCCACTTGTGATCGTTATCGATAGGCACATAGGTCGCGGTATCCAGCGACACTTTGTAGTATTCGTTGTCGGAACCTGGGATCGTCACCTTACCCGTCAGGTTGACTCGCGAGCCGTCCGTCGGGAAATACCCACGGTCAAGCTTGTTATAGGTCCAGCCGTAGTTAAAGGTGAAGTCGTCGGCAGCAAAATCGCTGGCATCAGGGTCGCCCATCGATTCAAGATAACGATCCATCGCAATCTGCGGCTGCATATTGGACAGTTTGTTATGGACATAACCCAGACCAGCACGCAACGTGTTGTACTCGTTGATGGGGAAGCCAAGCGTCACGTCCGTACCGTAACTCTTGTTGGTATAGTCGGACAGGTCGGCATCATCCGCTTCAAAGTCGTTATAGAAGATACGACCACCGAGGCTCACGCCGTCAACGGTAAAGTATGGGTTAGTAACGGACAGTTCGCTGTAGGTCTGGTAGTCGTTTTTGGTACCGTTAATCCCCACGGAATAACCGGTACCTAACCAGTTGTCCTGCTGAACGCCGGCCTGGAAGCTAACGCCGCTTTCTGTACCGTAACCGATACCGAAGTTAAAGCTACCGGTGTTGCGCTCTTTCACCTTGTACACCACATCAACCTGATCCGGGCTACCCGGAACGCGCTGCGTGTCGGTGTCGACGGTTTCAAAGAAGCCGAGACGGTTCAGACGCTCTTTCCCCTGGTCAACCAGGTCGCTGCCCAGCCACGCCCCTTCCATCTGGCGCATTTCACGGCGCAGAACGGAATCTTTTGAGGTGTCGTTGCCTTCAAAGCGGATCTTACGCACGTAGAAACGGTTGCCCGCATCGACGTTTACGCGCAGTTTTACGGTTTTGTCAGCATCGTTAATTTCAGGCTGTGACTGCACGCGCGGATAGGCGTAACCATAGCGACCCAGAAGCTTTTTGATGTCATCTTCCATTTTGGTCACTTTGGTGCCGTTATAGAGCTCGCCCGGTTCAATTTTCGTCAGTTTCTCAATTTCAGCGGAATGTCCGGCCAGGTTACCGCTCACCTGAACCCCGGAAAGCTTGTACTGATCGCCTTCGGTGATATTGACGGTGATGTAGATCCCTTTCTTATCCGGCGTCAGACTCACTTGCGTGGAGTCAATATTGAAACGCGCGTAGCCGCGATCCAGATAGTAGCTGCGCAAGGTTTCAAGGTCGCCCGCCAGCTTCTGTTTCTGGTATTTACGATCGCCGACGACGTTCCACCACGGCACTTCGTCACGCAACTGGAAATGGGAAATGAGTTCTTCGGTGCTAAAGGCATGGTTACCGACGATGTTGATCTGTTGGATCTTCGCCGATACGCCCTCCTGGAACACCAGTTTAAGATCAACACGGTTGCGCGGCAGCGGCGTGACGACCGCCTTAACGCTGGCGCTGTATTTACCTACGCTATAGTAAAAGTCTTCCAGACCTTTTTCGATATCAGACAACGTGGTGCGATCCAGAGACTCGCCAACACGTACGCCAGACGCTTCGAGGTTTTGCTTGAGCATGTCATCTTTCACCGACTTGTTCCCGGAGAAAGTGATGCTGGCAATGGTCGGACGTTCTTTTACCTGAACCAGAAGGGTATTACCATCGCGCAGGACGCGGACGTCCTCAAAGTTGCCGGTGGCGAACAGAGCGCGAATGGTGTTACTGATATCTTCATCATTAACCGTGTCGCCTGTGCGCACCGGCATACTGAGGAGAGCCGCACCAACGGCGACTCGCTGCAGGCCTTCGAAATGAATGTCCTTCACTACGAACCCTTCAGCACCGTATACGGTGGCGCTGCTGAACAGCAGCGACGCTATGAGCAACTTTTTCATCGCCATCGTTATTATGCGTTCTTCCTAACTAACTCTCTTACAACCGAGAGAAATCATTGAAAAGTGCAAGCCCCATTAACAACACCAGCAAAATCGAGCCAATGCGATAACTAAAGTCTTGAACCCGCTCGGATACCGGCCCGCCCTTAAGCTTTTCAATCGCCAGGAACAGCAGATGACCCCCGTCAAGAACGGGCAGCGGAAACAGGTTAATTATCCCTAAGTTCACGCTGATTAGCGCAAGGAACATCAGGTAATAAATCACCCCGAACTCCGCTGACATCCCAGCCCCCTGAGCGATAGAAATCGGCCCACTGAGGTTGTTCAGTTTCACATCACCGGTTATCAATTTACCCAGCATACTGACCGTCAGCTTCATCAACTGCCACGTCTTATCCGTGGCTTCGAGGATGGCGCTAAAAGGCCCATACTGGCGTATAGTCTTGTACTCTTCCGGCAGAGGAATAATTTTAGGCACCACGCCTGCAAACCCTTCCGCCTTTCCGTTAACCGATTTCGTATCCGGCGTTAACGTCAACGACAAGGCGCTCCCCTGCCTTTCAATCTCTAACGCTAACGGCTTACCGGGATTATCGCGTACAAACGTCACGAATTTCATCCACTGCGTTAACGGCTGACCATCGACTTTAACGATCCTGTCGCCCGCTTGCAAACCCGCTTTACTGGCTGCGGAATTCGCCTGCACTTCTGACAGTACCGGTTCAATCTGTGGCCCGCGGGGCCGAATCCCTAAAGAAGATACAGGATCTTGCTTATCAGGCTCAAATGCCCAGTGACGTAAATCAAGCGTTTTGTCCTGCCGCTGGTCGCTACCAAACGGCGCGACGCTCACCGTCGTCTGCTGATCGCCAATTTTGGACACCAGTTGTAAACGCACGGCATCCCAATCAGGGGTTTCGATACCATCAACGGCTTTAAGTTCCGTACCAGGCGCAATTTGCGCCTGCGCAGCAATCGAGTTGGGCGTTATTTCGCCAATGACCGGACGAACGCCAGGGACGCCGATGATAAAGACCAGCCAGTAAGCAAAGATAGCAAAAATGAAGTTCGCAACCGGACCTGCGGCAATAATTGCGGCGCGCTGGCCCACCGTTTTGTTATTGAAGGCGTGACGACGCAATTCCGGCGCTACCGGTTCGGCGCGTTCATCCAGCATTTTGACGTAGCCGCCCAGCGGGATCAGGGCGATGACATACTCGGTGCCGTACCGATCGGTACGACGCCAGAGCGCTTTGCCAAAACCGATGGAAAAACGCTCAACTCGCACACCGCAGCGCCGGGCAACCCAGAAATGACCAAATTCATGCACAGTGATCAGCACGCCCAGTGCGATGATGAATGCAGCCAGATTCCAGAGAATACTCAGCATAAAACCTTCCGTTAGAGCGTCCTGAACACCAGTAACAACAGGCAAGCAAAGACCGGTACGGCAGCCGTCAGGCTGTCAATTCGGTCCAGAATGCCGCCATGGCCTGGAATCAAGTGGCCGCTATCCTTAATTCCTGCTTCGCGCTTAAACATACTCTCGGTGAGGTCGCCCAGTACAGAAGCCAGAGCCGCCACCACAGAGCAAATCAGCAAGATAACAGGCGCAACATTCAGATTCGCCCACATACCGTAACCCCATGAGATCACGGCAGCCGTAGCAAGCCCGCCGATAAACCCTTGCCAGGTTTTACCCGGGGAAACCTTCGGCGCCAGCTTATGTTTGCCAAATAATTTACCAAACATATACGCGCCAGAGTCCGCTCCCCAGACCAGGATCATGACATAGAGTAGCCATATTGCGCCACTGTAATGATTCTCGTCATAGTGCCAGGCGCGCAGCGCCAGCATGCCCCAGAAAAATGGCACGATAGTTAACAAACCGAAAATGAGACGCAATGTTTTTGAGTTGCGCCAGATTGCCGCCGAACCGGGATAAAATAGCACCAGCAGTAGCGCGACAACCCACCATCCTAACGATGCCCAAAGCGACATCTCAACCAGCGGTTGACGAATGTTGTGATGATACTCAGGCAACAAAAATAGCATCAGCGCCAATAACAGACCACACAGCACCGCCAGCCAAACCCGCTGTGAACGCGCGGCGAAACCGCTTAACTGTCCCCATTCCCACGCGGCCAGCATACAGACAACCAGCGTAATAATAGCGAACCCCACCGGCGGCAATAAAAAAAGCGCAGCGATGACCGCGGGTATTAACACAAAAGCAGAAATCAGGCGATACTTCAGCAAAAGCAACCCCCATCAGGCTTTGTCATCACCAGGCTCGGTACCGCCGAAACGACGCTCTCGATTAGCAAAGGCATGCAGCGCACCTTCAAAGTCTTGTTCATCGAAATCGGGCCAAAGAACATCCGTAAAGTAAAGTTCGGCATAGGCAATTTGCCAAAGCAAAAAGTTACTAATGCGATGCTCTCCCCCAGTCCTAATTACTAAATCCACAGGCGCCAGCTCATGCATACAGATTTGCTGGCCTAGTCTCTCTTCATCAATCTGATCGGGGCGCAGCACTCCAGCCTGCACCTGTTCCGCCAGTTGTCGGACTCCCTGGACAATATCCCAACGTCCGCCGTAATTCGCAGCGATATTCAGCGTTAGACCCGTATTATGGGCGGTAAGCGCTTCTGATTTGCGAATACGTTCTTGTAAACGTGAGTTGAATCGGCTGATATCGCCGATAATACGCAGGCGAACGTTATGGCGGTGCAGGCTTTTGACTTCGCTATCCAGCGCCCACACAAACAGCTCCATTAACGCGCTCACTTCCTGCGCCGGTCGGTTCCAGTTTTCACTACTAAAGGCATACAGCGTTAACGCATCAATACCGTTATTGGCAGCAAAAGAGACCGCTCGCCGGACGGACTTCGCCCCGGCTTTATGCCCAAAGGCCCGGATCTTCCCTTGCTTTTTCGCCCAGCGACCATTGCCATCCATAATTATGGCAACATGACGGCAGCCATGTGCTGGCAAATTTTCGCTTACTGGTTGAGTTGCAGACAACATAACGCGTTTTTTGTCCCTGAAAGGATTTAGCGGTACTCAGGAATACTGAAGCCTTTATACACATTCTCTTCGGTTCGCTTCGCGGATGACTGCGCCTCATCGCCCCTGTCGTGCGCTGTCTGCGCACGCCGGGAACGTATTCGCCTGCCGTCCCGATGCGTCCTGAATGATTTTGTGTATCCACAAAAAAGCCGTGTAAAACCACGGCTAACCTGACCGAAAAAAGCCAAAAACCTGCGATCAGGTGGCGCAGACTATATCACCGAAGCCCAACGCTAACAAATAGCACGATCTTCTGTCGCGGGATAATCGTCAGCGTGAGAGCCGTATCACTTGTTTTCGGGCTACTTCACGCGCGATGGCGTCAACCTGCAATACGTCCTCAACGCTTGCCGGTTCCTGTAAATCCATCCTCTCCAGCACCGCTAAATTGAGCCCGGCGATATCGGTAAAACGAATCTGTTGCGCCAGAAACGCGGCAACGGTGATTTCGTTTGCCGCATTGAGCGCCGTCGTTGCCGCCTGACCTTGCTCAAACGCCTCCATCGCCAGCTTCAGGCATGGATAACGCTGATAATCTGGCGCGCTAAACGTCAGCGCGCTGAGTTTGCAAAAATCGAGCGGCTGCGCGCCGGACGCGACGCGATTCGGCCATGCCATCGTATGCGCAATAGGCGTACGCATGTCAGGTTCTCCAAGCTGCGCCAGGACGCTGCCGTCCTGATAACGCACCATCGAATGAATGACCGATTGCGGATGGATCAACACTTCCATCTGACGTGCGCTGGCATTAAATAACCAACGCGCTTCAATGTATTCCAGACCTTTATTCATCATGGTGGCGGAGTCGACGGAGATTTTTCGCCCCATCGACCAGTTCGGATGACGACATGCCTGATCCGGCGTCATCGCGGCCAGATCGCACATTGGCGTTTCACGAAACGGGCCACCAGACCCGGTAAGCAAAATCGACGTTACGCCATTTTGCTCAAGGTCAGCGTATCCCAGATTATGCTGAATAGATTGCGGCAAACTCTGAAAAATCGCGTTATGTTCGCTATCGACGGGTAAAAGCCGGGCGTTGCTGCGTTTTACTTCGTCCATAAACAGCCGCCCGCAGGTCACCAGCGATTCTTTATTCGCCAGCAGAATCGTCTTCCCTGCGCGAATCGCCGCCAGGGTCGGCAGTAAACCAGCCGCGCCCACAATGGCCGCCATCACATGCCCGACCTCATCAAGCGCCGCCATCTCACAGGCAGCCTGCTGACCGCTCAGAACCTCGGTGCGGCTGCCATGCTGCTGAAGCATTATTTTGAGCTGTTCTGCGCTCGACGTATCGTCCATCACGGCATAACGCGGCGAGAATTCCAGGCACTGCTCCGCCATGCGGGCGACATTTTTACCCGCCACCAGCGCGATAACGCGGAAGCTATCAGGATTATGGCGCACCACGTCCAGTGTGCTGCAACCAATAGAGCCGGTCGAGCCCAGAATGGTTAATTGCTTCATGAAACGTCCAGAAATGTTGAAACGGAATAAAAAGCAAAACGCCGCACAGGAGACCTGATAATGTCTTCTGCGCGGCGCTTTGTACACCACTCATCCGCCAGGTTTAGCGGTGGAATGAGTTTATATCTGCGTACAGATCAATCAGAACTGCATCAGTTCTGCTTCTTTATCTGCCAACGCCGCATCAACTTTCTTAATTGCCGCGTCGGTCATTTTCTGTACTTCTTCCTGAGAGCGACGATCGTCATCTTCACTGATCGCTTTATCTTTCAGCAGAGCTTTTACTTTATCGTTCGCATCACGGCGGACGTTACGAACGGCGACACGCGCCTGCTCCGCTTCGCCACGGACAATTTTCGTCAGATCTTTACGACGTTCTTCGGTCAGCGGCGGCAGCGGAACGCGAATGTCGGTGCCCGCAGAGCTTGGATTCAAACCGAGGTCTGACGCCATGATCGCTTTTTCAACGGCTGGCCCCATAGAACGGTCAAACACGTTAATTTTTAAGGTACGGGAGTCTTCTACCGTTACGCTTGCCAACTGGCGCAGCGGGGTCGGAGTGCCATAGTATTCTACGACAATACCATCCAGCAGGCTGGGAGAAGCACGACCCGTGCGCACTTTGCTGATTTGGGTTTTGAACGCTTCAACGCATTTTTCCATGCGTACTTCAGCATCTTTTCTGATATCGCTAATCACGTTACGAATCCTTGAAAACTAGTCTCAGTCAGACCAGACGGTCACACAATACAAAGATGTGCTAAGTATAGTCTCGTTTAATTTCTGCCAGGTAATAAGACCCGTCAATAGAACAGAATCTTACCCGTATTTGGCGCTCACGGGAATTATTCCGTGATTAACGTCCCTTCTTTTTCGCCCATCACCACACGACGCAGCGCGCCCGGTTTATTCATGTTGAAAACACGAATCGGCAGTTTGTGGTCACGAGCCAGCGTGAACGCCGCCAGATCCATCACTTTCAGCTCTTTATCCAGCACTTCGCTGTAGGTCAGCTGATCGTACATGGTCGCGGAAGGATCTTTTGCCGGATCGGCAGTGAATACGCCATCCACTTTGGTCGCTTTCAGTACGACATCCGCTTCAATTTCGATCCCGCGCAGACAGGCCGCAGAGTCGGTAGTGAAGAACGGGTTACCCGTACCTGCAGACAGAATCACAACACGGTTATTACGCAGCAGGCTAATCGCCTCGGCCCAACTGTAGTTGTCGCACACGCCGTTTAAAGGAATTGCCGACATCAGGCGGGCGTTCACATAGGCGCGGTGAAGCGCATCACGCATTGCCAGGCCGTTCATGACGGTGGCCAACATGCCCATGTGGTCGCCCACAACGCGGTTCATCCCCGCTTTTGCCAGACCCGCGCCACGGAACAGGTTACCACCGCCAATCACCACACCAACCTGAATACCCAGTTCAACCAGTTCTTTGATCTCCTGAGCCATACGATCCAGTATGCTTGCATCAATACCGAAGCCTTCCGTACCCTGCAGAGCTTCGCCGCTTAATTTAAGCAGAATGCGTTTATAGACGGGTTTTGCATTGGTAGCCATGTTTCTTTCCTGAGACTGTCAACGATTGATATGAGTTAATTCCGGCGACATTGTACGTCGCATTTCAGCGCAGACGCCAGGCGTCGGCTGATTTTACAAGAGAGGCGCAAAAAGAAGCCGCCCTCAGGCGGCTCCTCAGGAAAATCAGGACTGCTTAGACATCGCAGCAACTTCTGCTGCAAAGTCAGTCTCGACTTTCTCAATGCCTTCGCCCACTTCAAAGCGGATGAAGCCAGTCACGTCAGCGTTGTGCTCTTTCAGCAGTTGGCCAACAGATTTGCTCGGTTCCATGACGAAAGGCTGACCAGTCAGAGAAACTTCACCGGTGAATTTCTTCATGCGGCCTTCAACCATTTTCTCTGCGATTTCTTTCGGCTTACCGGACTGCATCGCGATGTCCAGCTGTACCTGGTACTCTTTCTCTACCACGTCAGCAGACACGTCTTCCGGCTTAACGAATTCCGGCTTGCTTGCCGCAACGTGCATCGCCAGCTGTTTAACCAGCTCTTCGTCAGCGCCTTTAGCGGCAACCAGAACGCCGATGCGCGCACCGTGCTGGTAAGAACCCAGAACGTCGCCTTCCAGGGAAGCTACGCGACGAATGTTGATGTTCTCGCCAATTTTCGCTACCAGAGCAACGCGCTCTTCTTCGAACTGTGCTTTCAGAACTTCTACGTCAGTGATTTTGCCAGCAACAGCGGCGTCCAGCACTTTGTCAGCAAATGCCTGGAAGCCAGCATCTTTAGCCACGAAGTCAGTCTGGCAGTTAACTTCCAGAATGAAAGCGACGTTGCCGTCGATTTTGGTTTTGATTACGCCGTCAGCAGCCACGTTGCCTGCTTTTTTCGCCGCTTTGATAGCGCCGGACTTACGCATGTTTTCGATTGCCAGCTCAATGTCGCCATTCGCTTCAGTCAGCGCTTTTTTGCAATCCATCATGCCTGCGCCGGTACGCTCACGCAGCTCTTTTACCAGGGATGCGGTAATTTCAGCCATTCTAAAATCCTCGAAAGATTTGATCTGCCCGGCATCAAACCGCACAGATATAAAAGTGAAAAAGGGGGCCATATACAGGCCCCCTAACCAAACGTGATACTACCTGGTCTATAAGGGCTCTCCCCTTCATATTTCGAGCCGCAGGCGCGTTGCCTTCACTCGCTCATCCCAGTCACTTACTGATGTAAGCCCCCGGGAATTCTCGAGCTTGCCGCCTTCCTGCAACTCGAACTATTTTAGGGAGTTATCAAGCCTTATTACTCGGCTTCTACGAAGCTTTCTTCCGCCTGGGAAGCCAGATCCTGAGAACGGCCTTCACGAACGGTTGCAGCGACAGCGCCCAGGTACAGGCTAACAGCACGGATTGCGTCATCGTTACCCGGGATAACGAAGTCAACGCCGTCCGGATCAGAGTTGGTATCAACGATAGCAAATACCGGGATACCCAGGTTGTTCGCTTCTTTGATAGCAATGTGCTCGTGGTCAGCATCGATAACGAACAGAGCGTCCGGCAGACCGCCCATGTCTTTGATACCGCCCAGGCTGTTTTCCAGTTTCTCAAGCTCACGAGTACGCATCAGCGCTTCTTTCTTGGTCAGCTTTTCGAAAGTACCGTCCTGAGACTGAGTTTCCAGGTCTTTCAGACGTTTGATGGACTGACGAACTGTTTTCCAGTTAGTCAGCATACCGCCCAGCCAGCGATGGTTCACGAAGAACTGGTCGCAGCTGTTAGCAGCTTCTTTCACCGCTTCGCTTGCAGCGCGTTTAGTACCAACGAAAAGGATTTTACCTTTACGAGCAGAGATCTTGTTCAGTTCAGCCAGAGCTTCGTTGAACATCGGTACAGTTTTCTCAAGGTTGATGATGTGAACTTTGTTACGCGCGCCGAAGATGAAAGGCTTCATTTTCGGGTTCCAGTAACGGGTCTGGTGACCAAAGTGAACACCAGCCTTGAGCATGTCGCGCATGGAAACAGTTGCCATGATTTAAAACCTCTATAGATTAAGTTGGGGTTATGCCTCCACGTATCCCATATTACCGACCCCAAAGGGCACCCCGGAATATGTGCCGATACGTGTGTGTTGTTACACAAAGTGAGATTTGTCGCTCCCGTCCATCGTGTGTAGTCTTCGAATGGATCGGAAGTCCGGCGCGCTTTATACCACAAATACGCCACCGACACCAATAATTGTTGGCACTCAATGCTGAATTGAACGATGAATTTCGTGTTACAGGCAGGCGGCAAATTTTTGCATCCCCGGGAGCTTACGGCCAATAAGTGACTGGGGTGAAAAAATGTCGCCAACGCACCTGTGGCACGAAAGGCGAAGTTCAGAATGATTCTCAATTTGGCAGGGTACACCCCTGACTGATACCATTGTCAGCACTTACACAATTATTGCCGAAATCATCGGCACTGATGGACAGAATTCATGGCTATCTCTATCAAGACATCTGAAGACATCGAAAAAATGCGCGTCGCGGGCCGTCTGGCAGCCGAAGTGCTGGAAATGATCGAACCGTATATCAAACCGGGCGTCACTACCGGCGAACTGGACCGTATCTGTAACGATTACATCGTTAACGAACAACACGCGATCTCCGCCTGCCTCGGCTACCACGGCTATCCGAAATCCGTCTGTATCTCTATTAATGAAGTGGTGTGCCACGGCATTCCGGATGACGCTAAACATCTGAAAGATGGTGATATCGTCAACATCGACGTGACCGTGATTAAAGATGAATTCCACGGCGATACCTCGAAGATGTTTATCGTCGGCAAACCGACCATTCTGGGCGAGCGTCTGTGCCGCGTCACGCAAGAGAGCCTGTATCTGGGCATCAAAATGGTGAAACCGGGCATCCGCCTGCGCACCATTGGCGCCGCCATCCAGAAATATGCCGAAGGCGAAGGTTTCTCCGTGGTACGTGAATACTGCGGACACGGTATTGGTCGCGGCTTCCATGAAGAACCTCAGGTGCTGCATTATGATGCAGACGATGGCGGCGTCGTGTTGCAGCCTGGCATGACCTTTACCATTGAACCGATGCTGAACGCCGGGGATTACCGTATCCGCACCATGAAAGACGGCTGGACGGTAAAAACCAAAGACCGCAGCTTGTCTGCTCAGTACGAGCATACTATTGTGGTAACGGAAAACGGCTGTGAAATTCTGACGCTGCGTAAAGATGACACCATCCCGGCGATCATCACACACGACGAATAATGTTTTGCCTGATGGCGATGCCTTCGCATCTTATCAGGCCTACAAATTACACCTTTACTCAAAATCATTCGAGTTGCCTCAAGGCGGCAAGAGAGTGAATCTTCAGGAGCGTACATAAGTACGTGACTGGAGTGAACGAGCGCAGCCAACGTAGAAGCAACTTGAAGGATGAAGAGTAAATACGTAGGCCGGATAAGGCGTTCACGCCATTATCCGGCTTTTTAATGGGTGGCGCATATGAATACTCTTCCTGAACAGCACGCGAATACCGCACTCCCCACCCTCCCTGACCAGCCGCAAAACCCTGGCGTCTGGCCGCGCGCTGAACTGACCGTCGCTGGTATCAAAGCCCGCATCGACATCTTTCAACACTGGCTGGGCGAGGCATTTGACAGCGGCATTTGTGCTGAACAGCTTATTGAAGCCCGAACCGAATTTATCGACCAGTTGTTGCAACGCCTGTGGATTGAGGCCGGTTTCGGTCAGATTGCCGATCTGGCGCTGGTCGCCGTCGGCGGCTATGGACGCGGCGAACTGCATCCGCTTTCCGATATTGATCTGCTCATTTTAAGCCGCAAAAAGCTGCCCGATGAACAGGCGCAAAAGGTCGGCGAGCTGCTGACTTTATTATGGGACGTCAAGCTGGATGTCGGGCATAGCGTACGTACGCTGGAAGAGTGTCTGCTGGAAGGTCTGTCTGATTTAACCGTTGCAACAAACCTCATCGAAACGCGCCTGCTGATCGGTGATGTCGCTCTGTTTCTGGCACTGCAAAAACATATTTTCAGCGAAGGCTTTTGGCCGTCCGACAAATTTTACGCCGCCAAAGTAGAAGAGCAGAACCAACGCCACCAGCGCTATCACGGTACCAGCTATAATCTGGAGCCGGATATTAAAAGCAGCCCCGGCGGCCTGCGCGATATCCATACATTGCAGTGGGTCGCCCGACGTCACTTCGGCGCCACCTCGCTCGATGAGATGGTGGGGTTCGGCTTTTTAACCCCGGCTGAGCGCGCGGAGCTCAACGAGTGCCTGCATATCCTGTGGCGCATTCGCTTTGCGCTACATCTGGTGGTCAGCCGCTACGATAACCGCCTGCTGTTCGACCGCCAGTTAAGCGTCGCTCAACGCCTTAACTACAGCGGCGAGGGCAACGATCCGGTTGAGCGGATGATGAAAGACTACTTCCGGGTTACGCGTCGGGTGAGCGAACTTAATCAGATGCTGCTTCAGCTATTTGACGAGGCGATTCTGGCGCTGCCTGCGGATGAAAAACCACGTCCTGTTGACGATGAGTTTCAACTGCGCGGTACGCTCATTGATCTGCGTGACGACACGCTGTTTATCCGCGAACCGCAAGCGATCCTGCGCATGTTTTATATGATGGTGCGCAATAGCGCGATCACCGGCATCTACTCTACGACGTTACGCCATTTGCGCCACGCCCGCCGCCACCTGAGCCAACCGCTGTGTTACATCCCGGAGGCGCGCACTCTGTTTCTGAGTATGCTACGCCATCCCGGCGCGGTCAGCCGCGGCCTGCTGCCCATGCATCGCCACAGCGTACTGTGGGCTTATATGCCGCAGTGGTCGCACATCGTCGGACAAATGCAGTTTGACCTGTTCCACGCATACACGGTGGATGAACACACCATCCGCGTAATGCTCAAACTGGAGAGCTTTGCGAAAGAAGAGACGCGCCAGCGCCATCCGCTATGCGTCGATCTCTGGCCGCGGCTTCCCCATCCGGAACTGATCCTGATCGCCGCGCTGTTCCACGATATTGCGAAAGGACGCGGCGGCGACCATTCGGTACTGGGCGCGCAGGATGTACTCACCTTCGCCGAACTGCACGGTTTGAACTCACGCGAAACGCAACTGGTCGCCTGGCTGGTGCGCCAACACCTGCTAATGTCAGTCACCGCCCAGCGCCGCGACATCCAGGATCCGGAAGTCATCAAGCAGTTTGCCGAAGAGGTGCAAACCGAAACACGGCTGCGTTTTCTGGTCTGCCTGACCGTCGCGGACATCTGCGCGACCAACGAAACCTTGTGGAATAGCTGGAAACAGAGCCTGCTGCGCGAGCTGTACTTCGCCACTGAAAAACAGCTCAGGCGTGGAATGCAAAATACGCCGGATATGCGTGAGCGCGTGCGTCACCATCAGCTTCAGGCGCTGGCGCTGCTGCGAATGGACAATATTGATGAAGCCGCGCTGCACAAAATCTGGACCCGCTGTCGCGCTAACTATTTTGTTCGTCATAGTCCAAATCAGCTCGCCTGGCACGCACGCCATTTATTGCAGCACGATCTGCGCCAACCGTTAGTGTTGCTCAGTCCGCAGGCCACGCGCGGCGGAACCGAAATTTTTATCTGGAGTCCGGACAGACCCTATCTGTTTGCCGCCGTCTGCGCCGAGCTGGACAGGCGTAATTTAAGCGTCCATGACGCGCAGATCTTTACCACTCGCGACGGCATGGCAATGGATACGTTTATCGTTCTGGAACCAGACGGCAGCCCGCTGGCGGCGGATCGCCATGACGTTATTCGCACCGGTCTTGAACAGACCATTACGCAGCGTAGCTGGCAGCCGCCGCAGCCGCGTCGGCAACCGGCAAAGTTACGGCACTTTACGGTCGAAACGGAAGTCAATTTTCTGCCCACCCATACCGACAGAAAATCATTCATGGAATTGATCGCGCTCGATCAACCTGGTCTGCTGGCCAGGGTCGGACAAATTTTTGCCGATCTGGGAATTTCGCTTCATGGCGCCCGAATTACAACCATTGGTGAACGAGTAGAAGATTTATTCATAATCGCCACAGCGGATCGGCGCGCACTTAATAATGTGCTGCAACTTGAGGTGCAACAACGGTTGACAGCGGCCCTCAATCCAAACGATAAAGGGTAGTGTGTTTATTTATATGAAAGAGTTTAACAATGCAGCAGTTACAGAACGTTATTGAGAGCGCTTTTGAGCGCCGCGCCGATATTACGCCGGCTAATGTAGATACCGTGACCCGAGAGGCAGTAAACCAGGTCATTTCTCTACTTGATTCCGGCGCGCTGCGTGTCGCAGAAAAAATCGACGGTCAGTGGGTCACTCACCAGTGGTTGAAGAAAGCGGTTCTGCTCTCTTTCCGTATTAACGATAACCAGGTTATCGACGGTGCGGAAAGCCGCTACTTCGATAAAGTCCCGATGAAATTCGCTGATTACGACGAAGCGCGTTTTCAGAAAGAAGGCTTCCGCGTCGTTCCGCCTGCGGCCGTTCGTCAGGGCGCATTTATCGCCCGCAACACCGTGCTGATGCCGTCTTACGTTAACATCGGCGCCTACGTTGACGAAGGCACCATGGTTGACACCTGGGCGACGGTGGGTTCCTGCGCGCAGATTGGTAAAAATGTTCACCTTTCCGGCGGCGTGGGTATCGGCGGCGTACTGGAGCCGCTGCAGGCTAACCCGACCATCATTGAAGACAACTGCTTTATTGGCGCGCGTTCTGAAGTCGTGGAAGGCGTCATTGTCGAAGAAGGTTCCGTCATTTCCATGGGGGTATACCTCGGCCAGAGCACCAAAATCTACGATCGCGAAACCGGTGAAGTTCACTATGGCCGCGTACCGGCGGGCTCCGTGGTCGTTTCCGGCAACCTGCCGTCAAAAGACGGCAAGTACAGCCTGTACTGCGCGGTGATCGTGAAAAAAGTCGACGCCAAAACGCGTGGTAAAGTGGGCATTAACGAATTATTGCGCACTATTGATTAAGCGAGTGAAAAGCGGGGGCGACAGCCCCCCTTTGCATTACGGCGAATGCGGTAACACGGTTTCCGGCGCAATCTTTGCCGCAAACGCCGAAGCCAGCGCAGTCAAAACGACATAACCGGCAACCAATGCCCAACTGTTATCATAGACTGCGCTTAACGCTTTAGCGATAAACGGCGTGAATCCCCCTGCCACAACCGCCCCCAACTGAGCGCCAATTGATGAACCGCTGTAGCGTACAGGCGGATGAAACAGTCCGGCGAAAAAAGAAGGTTGCACGGCATTCAGTGAATTATGACCAATGTTAATAAGCAGAACGTAGCCCATTGTCATCAGTATGAGCGAACGGCTTTCCAGCAGCCAGAAAAAGGGAAAAGCCATTGCCGCGACAAAAAGCGCGCCGAAAATATACACCTGACGGCAGCCACGCCGATCCGACATGATGCCAAATAGCACGTGCATGGGATACGCCAGCAGACAGGTGAACATTACAATGTACAGAATAGTCAGGCTGGCAATCCCAAGCTGCGTCGTCGCCCAGGAAACCGCGAAGACGGTAGCAAGAAAAAAGGGAACGCTTTCCGCAAAACGCAGAATTATAATCAGCAAAATGCTGCGCCATTGTTCTCGTACTACTTTGACCACCGGCCTTTCTTCTCTTTGCTGCCTATGATTAATGGCCTGCTGCTTTTTAAACGCACGGAAGACAGGCGTCTCATCCAGACGATGACGCATATATAATCCAGGCAACACCAAAAGCGCACTGAGCAGAAAAGGAATACGCCATCCCCACGATAACAACGCCTCGTGCGGTAATTGGGTCACGACTATAAATACGCCTGTCGCCAATAATTGTCCCGTGAGTCCTCCTGTTTGCGATAGCGCGCTTAACCGCCCCCGGTGCTTTCCAGCAGCATATTCCACGACCATCAACATGGCGCCTCCCCATTCGCCTCCAACCATAAATCCCTGTAGAAAACGCAGAATAACCAGTAAAGCAGGCGCCAGCGCGCCAATACTGGCGTAAGAAGGCAGGCAACCGATGAGAAACGTGACCGCGCCCATCCCCCCTAATGTGATTAATAACGTGTTTTTACGCCCAAGCGTATCTCCCCTGTTGCCAAAAAATAGCGCGCCCAGCGGTCGGGAGATAAATCCCACGCCGAAACTGGCAAAAGAAGATAACGTTGCAGTCAATGGGCTGGCGCCAGGGAAAAAAAGCGGGCCAAATACCAGCGCGCTTGCCAGGCCGTATAATAGAAAATCATAATATTCAATGGAGTTTCCTATCCAGGCGGAAACCACCACCCGGCGAATAGTAGCATTATACGTTCCGGACATAGACTCCGCCTCTCAAGGTTATCGACCACTGCCTCCGGTCAATTTCCCACACTGACTTCAAACGCTTTCTCTATAAACGGAATATCACGTTGAATTACTTAAGCTATCAATAACCGCCGCCCTTTTGCTCATTACGTTGCCGAGACGTCTTCTGCGATCAACCGCGCTTTTTTTGTATACACTGGTGGCGAAAAACCAATTTTTCGTTAATTATTCAAAAGTTATAGTGTGATGAAGGATACCGCTATGTATGACAATCTAAAAAGTCTGGGCATTACCAATCCTGAGGAAATCGATCGTTACAGCCTGCGGCAAGAAGCCAATAACGATATCCTGAAAATCTATTTTCAAAAGGATAGAGGTGAATTCTTTGCTAAAAGCGTGAAGTTTAAGTATCCACGCCAGCGTAAAACGGTGGTGGCCGATGGCATCGGTCAGGGTTATAAAGAAGTACAGGAGATTAGCCCTAACCTACGCTATGTGATTGACGAGCTGGACCAAATCTGCCAGCGCGACCGCTCAGAACTCGATCTCAAACGTAAGATCCTCGACGACTTGCGCCATCTGGAAAGCGTCGTCGCGAATAAGATCAGTGAAATCGAAGCCGATCTGGACAAGCTTACCCGTAAGTAAGCTGTGTGTTGCCGGATGGCGACGTGTTACGCCTTATCCGGCCTACAGATATATCCCCGTAGGCCTGATAAGCGTAGCGCCGCCGGGCTTAACGCTGTTCATCCAATTGTAGCGCCACATACAGCAACAGCCGATCGTCAAAATTTCCCAAATCCAGCCCGGTCAGTTCCGAAATACGATTTAGCCGATATTCCAGCGTGTTACGATGAATAAACAGCGCCTTAGAGGTCGCCAGCGGCTGGACATTATGGCGAAACCACGCCGTCAGCGTCCGACGTAATAACCCGTTGTTATCCATCGCTTTGAGTTTTACCAGCGGGCGCGCCAGCTCATTGGCCTGCCAGCCGCCACGCAGGCTATCTAACAGAACCGGCAGCATCAAATCCTGATAAAAATAGCTGCGGCTTTCTGGCATCCGCTGTTTGCCGACCATCATCGTAGTGCGCGCCGTGCGGTATGAGCGTGCAATACTGCCCGGCCCGGTAAAGTAATTGCCCAGCGCCACGCGAAAACGTAGCTGACCATTCTCTTTCATGCGCGAGATAAGCTGCTCTACGCGCTTACGATGATCTTCAGCATCCCAGCGACCAAACGAGTTTAAGGCGGGTTTGAGTACCACCATCTCGGTGAGAGAAACAATGGCTATCAGGTTGTTACGCTCCGGCGTGGTAAGCGCATTCTGCAACTGCTGAAGTTCCGCCATTGCGCTATCGACGCCAAGCTGGCCGCTGTCGACTTCCACCACCGCCGCCACACGCGGCTGGTTCAAATCGATCCCCAAACGCTGCGCCCATTCCACCAGCGCCGGCGTATTTTCTTCGGCCTGAATCAGGTTCATTACCAGCTCTTCACGCAAACGGCTATCCTGCGCCAAAAGGTGCATTAACCGCGACTGCTCCAGCATCATTTCGGCAGTCATACACACCAGTTCACCATATTTACGCAGATGCTCTGGTTCGCCGGTGAGGCCGATCACGCCGACAATTTCGCCCTCAAGGCGTAAGGGAAGATTAATCCCCTGACGCACCCCGTGCAGGTGTCGCGCCACGGCGTCGTCGATATCCACAACCCGGCCTTGCGACAGTACTAACAGCGCGCCTTCGTGCAATTCACCAATACGTTCCCGATCGCCGCTGCCGATAATACGCCCGCGGGCATCCATTACGTTGATATTGGTATCGATGATGCGCATAGTGCGCGCCACGATATCCTGCGCCATTTTGGTATCAAGATGCCAGCCAGCCATAAATCCCTCCTGTGAGCAGAGCACAAGCATAAGGAAGATGACAGGTCTCGACATTGTGCAAATGCACAAAACGGTGCAAATAAGTATGGAGTTGTGGGGGGTTTCACAGAAAAGTGTTGCCCCCTTCCATGGAGGAAGGGGGACAAAGGTGATTACTGCATCAGCAAATAAATAGAACTATCACCACGCTGAATATTCAGCGCCAGAACCGACGGTTTGCTGTCGAGAATCTTACGCAGTTCGGCGATATTTTTCACCGGCTGCTGGTTAGCGCCGATAATCACATCACCTTTTTTGAGGCCAATTTGCGCGGCGGGTGAATTCGCTTTCACGCTGCTCACCACAACGCCTTTATCCTGGCCTTTATTGCTCATTTCAGCGCCTTCAATCCCGCTGAAGATGGTGCTGGAATCAACCTGACTCTGGCTGCTCTGCTGCAGTTCCAGATTAACCGTAATCGCTTTACCTTCACGCAGCAGACCGAGGCTGATTTTGCTGCCGACCGGCATAGTGCCGACCTGAGCGCGCAGCGCCGCAAAGCTGCTGATCGGTTTACCGTTCAGCGAGGTAATGACATCCCCGGCTTTGATACCCGCTTTCGCCGCGGACGAATTCGGCATCACCTGGCTGACGAACGCGCCACGCTGGGCATCGACTTTCATCGCTTTCGCCAATTCGGAATTCAGCTCAGTCCCCATGATCCCCAGTTCGCCGCGTTTCACCTGACCGTATTCCACCATCTGCGACGTCAGGTTTTTCACCATGTTACTGGGGATAGCGAAGCCGATACCGATGTTGCCGCCGTCCGGCGCCAGAATCGCGGTGTTAATACCGATCAGCTCACCGTTCAGGTTCACCAGCGCGCCGCCGGAGTTACCACGGTTAATCGCGGCGTCGGTCTGAATAAAGTTCTCGTAATTTTCTACGTTCAGGCCGCTACGCCCCAGCGCCGAAACGATACCTGACGTCACCGTTTCGCCCAGACCAAACGGGTTACCAATAGCGACGGTATAATCCCCCACGCGCAGCGCGTCGGAGTCCGCCAGCTTAATCGCCGTCAGGTTCTTCGGATTCTGAATTTGAATCAGCGCGATATCAGAACGCGGATCTTTGCCCACCACTTTAGCATCGAATTTACGTCCATCGCTAAGCTGTACTTTAATCACGCTGGCGTTATCAACCACGTGGTTGTTGGTGACGACGTAGCCCTTCGCGGCGTCAATAATTACGCCGGAGCCCAGCGCCATGAATTTCTGCTGTTGACCGCCGTTGCCGCCGCCCTGGCAGAACGGAGAATTCTGGAACGGAGAACCGTCCTGGCAGAACGGGGAGTCATCGCCAAAGAACTGCTGGAAATTACGCGGCATACGCGGCGTATTCACCGTGGTGCTACCTTCTACATTAATACTGACCACCGATGGCATCACTTTTTCGAGCATCGGTGCCAGGCTTGGCATCTGCTGGGCAGTCATTGCTGAAGAGGACGTTTCAGCCGCCGTGGCAGACAGAGGCGACAATGCCAAACCTAAACTCAGAGCCAGTGCACTCATTGCTAATGTGGTTTTTTTCATGTGTTTCAATCTCGATTAACAGGTAACGCAAAATTGCTGTGTACGTCAGATTCATTTTATAACGCGAAGTTCCGGAATAAAGTTTCTGGAAAAAGTAAAAATTTATTGTCCATCTTTACAAAAGTCCATTTACTGTTCGACCGCCATCAAACGCCGATATTCATCCCATGCGTAAAGGTCAGTCATCCCGCTGATATAATCCTGAATCAACCGACAGCGATAATAATATTCCAGTACCGGGTACTCCGCCGAATCCGTGGGTAATTTACTGACGACTTCCACGTAGGCCAAACGATGGCGCGTAGAAAGTTTCTGAAATAAGCGCGATTCTATGGGGAAGCGTTTCAACCGTTCTTTTTCCACCAGCTCGCGAAAGTCGTTAAGCGACAGGCTTAATAGCGGCTGATAGATATCTAATAATCCGCTGATCACCCGGTATCCCTGTAGTTCAAGCTGTTCTACATCCGGATGGCTAAACACATGTTCAACCGCCACATTCTTATAGAGTTCAAGCAGGCGGCTAAAACCGCTGGCATCTTCCAGTAACGCCTGATTGAAGGTACCGGCAAAAATCTGCGGCAAATTATCAATAAAACGCTGAGCGGCATAGGGCACCAGTTTATTTAATGTATTTACCCGTAAATACATAAAAAACTGATCTTCGGTACTGCGGCTTAATGTATTGGCGCGTGATTTTTCCCACGCATTTCCTACCACCAGCTCAAACAGCGAATCCTTCTCATGGTGGCCCCACGCGTGATATAAATGATGATAAAGCTGCTCAACGCTAAAGATTCTTTTCTCTACCGCGTCTTCAAGATCGGCGACACAATAAGAAATATCATCTGCGGCTTCCATAATCCACGTTAATGGAAAGCGACTGTAAGGCGCTAACTGAAGTTCTTTACGTAACCTCGCAATATACTTCTCTTCAGAAAGATAATAGCCCGGTTTCTTCATTAAATAGCGATGGGAATCCGGCACCGGCCCTCGCCACCATGCCGGACGGGTATATTTTAAAATTCCGCCAACCTGCGCCCAGGTAAGATTCATCCGCATGAGCGTATGCACCAGACGAATTCCCTGTGCATTGCCTTCAAAATGGCAGATATCCTGACGTACCTTGCGGCGAATATCGTTCAGATTTTCTTCGCCTTCCTGTAACCGTAGCGAGGAAACCACACAACGATCATGCGTGAGCGGCTGACTTTCCGCATCTTCCGGATGCAGCCGCTGACGAAACCAGTCATTGATCGCCGCCTCGCCAAAATGACCGAACGGCGGATTACCGATGTCGTGCATCAGGCAGGCCATTTCCACAATACTTTCAAAGGGACCGGTCAGCGCGTCCAGACCGTACTCCTCCAGTCGGTTTTGCTCTTTCAGGCGGCTTAAAATCTCTTTCGCGATATAACGCCCTACCTGCTGCACCTCCATTGAATGCGTCAGGCGAGTACGCACCGCGGCATTGCGCTCCAGCGGGAAAACCTGCGTTTTTTGCTGCAAACGGCGTATAGCCGGAGAGTTGATAATCCGCCCGCGATCGCTTTCAAAAATCCGCAGGATCTCATGTTCCGTCTTTACGCCCTGCGGTGAACGATAACGACGATGCCAGTTAATTTTATTTCGGAAATCGATCGATGCCATATTCTCTCCCCGCCTGAGAAATGCGCTTCCCCATAAGCGCATGATAAACTATGCCCTCAAAACTGACTTATCGCGAGTAAATCTATGAAAATCGGCATCATTGGCGCAATGGAAGAAGAAGTTACGCTGCTGCGTGACAAAATTGACAACCGTCAGACGATTACGCTAGGCGGCTGCGAAATTTACACCGGCCAGTTGAATGGCACCGAAGTGGCGTTGCTGAAATCCGGTATCGGTAAAGTCGCGGCGGCGCTGGGCGCAACGTTGCTTCTGGAGCACTGCAAACCGGACGTGATCATCAATACCGGTTCCGCAGGCGGTCTGGCGTCCACGCTGAAGGTCGGCGATATCGTCGTCTCTGACGAAGCGCGTTACCACGACGCTGATGTGACCGCTTTCGGCTATGAATACGGGCAATTACCGGGCTGTCCGGCCGGATTTAAGGCCGATGACAAACTGATCGCCGCCGCGGAATCCTGCATCAGGGAGCTGAATCTGAACGCGGTACGCGGCCTTATTGTTAGCGGCGACGCGTTTATTAACGGCTCCGTCGGGCTGGCAAAAATTCGGCATAACTTCCCCGACGCGGTCGCCGTAGAGATGGAAGCCACCGCTATCGCACACGTCTGCTATAACTTCAACGTGCCGTTCGTGGTGGTACGCGCTATTTCTGACGTGGCCGATCAGCAATCGCACCTCAGCTTTGACGAATTCCTCGCGGTGGCGGCGAAACAGTCGACTCTGATGGTCGAAACGCTGGTACAGAAACTGGCGCATGGCTAAGCAAATGTTCAGGGCGCTGGTCGCCCTGCTGCTTACGCTCCCGGTGTGGCTTTACGCTGCGCCGCGCGTAATTACCCTCTCTCCCGCCAATACGGAGCTCGCTTTTGCCGCCGGGATTACGCCCGTTGGCGTCAGCAGCTATTCCGACTACCCGCCCGAAGCGCAAAAAATAGAACAGGTCTCTACCTGGCAGGGAATGAATCTGGAACGCATTGTGGCGCTGAAGCCGGATCTGGTCGTCGCCTGGCGCGGCGGTAATGCGGAACGCCAGGTAAACCAACTGACGTCATTAGGTATTAAGGTCATGTGGGTGGACGCGGTAACCGTCGAACAGATCGCCGACACGCTCCGCCAACTGGCCGCCTGGAGCCCGCAGCCGGAAAAGGCTCAGCAGGCAGCGCAGACATTGCTAAACGAGTACGCCGCGCTCAACGCCGAGTATGCCGGTAAAGCTAAAAAGCGCGTCTTTCTTCAGTTTGGCATGAATCCTCTGTTTACCAGTGGTAAAGGGTCTATTCAACATCAGGTTTTGACGACCTGCGGCGGAGAAAACGTCTTTGCTGACAGCCGCGTGCCGTGGCCGCAAGTCAGCCGTGAACAGGTGCTGGCAAGGCATCCTCAGGCCATTATCGTGGCCGGAAAAGCGGGCGAAATTCTCAAAATTGAACAATACTGGGGAAACCTGTTAAAAATTCCGGTTATTCCGCTTAACAGCGACTGGTTTGAACGCGCAAGCCCGCGTATTATCCTCGCCGCAAAACAACTCTGTAATGCGCTTTCACAGGTGAATTAGAGCCTGTCTTACCAGGCTCCCAGTGGGGATTCGACAATGCTCGTCTATTGGCTGGATATTGTAGGCACGGCTGTATTTGCTATCTCTGGCGTGTTGCTGGCCGGGAAATTACGTATGGACCCGTTCGGCGTCCTGGTGCTCGGCGTCGTTACTGCCGTCGGCGGCGGGACAATCCGCGATATGGCGCTGGATAACGGCCCAGTATTCTGGGTTAAAGATCCTACCGATCTGGTCGTCGCCATGGTCACCAGTATGCTGACCATCCTGCTGGTTCGCCAGCCAAGACGTCTGCCGAAATGGATGTTGCCGGTACTGGATGCGGTCGGGCTGGCGGTGTTTGTCGGCATTGGGGTGAATAAGGCCTTCCTCGCTGAAACGGGGCCATTAGTGGCAGTCTGTATGGGCGTGATTACCGGCGTCGGCGGCGGGATTATTCGCGATGTTCTGGCACGCGAGATCCCCATGATCCTACGCACCGAAATCTATGCCACGGCCTGTATTATCGGCGGGATTGTTCACGCTACCGCGTTTTATACGTTTTCAGTACCGCTGGAAAGCGCCAGCATGATGGGTATGGTGGTCACGCTGTTCATTCGGCTGGCCGCCATTCGCTGGCATTTGAAATTGCCGACGTTTGCCCTGGATGAAAACGGACGTTGATATTGTTTTGCCCGATGGCGCTACGCTTATCGGGCCTGGAACATCTTTCCTGTCGGCCGGATAAGACGCTCGCGTCGCCATCCGGCACAACGAACAACAATCAAATGCTGAAGGAAGAGCCACACCCGCAGGTACTTTTCGCATTCGGGTTGGTTACAATGAAGCGGGAACCTTCCAGGCCTTCGGTATAATCGACCGCCCCCCCCACCAGATACTGCAAACTCATCGGGTCAACCACCAGGCCAACGCCCTGTTTTTCGATGGTCATATCCCCTTCGTTCACCTGATCGTCAAAGGTAAAACCATACTGGAAGCCGCTGCAACCACCGCCGGTGATATACACGCGCAGTTTCAGATTCGGGTTATCTTCGTCAGCGATAAGGCTTTTTACTTTATTCGCTGCTGCGTCGGTAAACTGCAGCGGCAGCGCTACGTCATCACTCATATTTTGCTCCAAACGACATCGGTAATTGGATAAATTTTCACCCAATATTGGCAGTCATTATCTAATACCCTGGTAATTCGTTCAAGTATTCTCGCCCGCAGGCGCATTCTGGTTTTTCGCCGCCTGTTCCGCATCCTGCTTCGCCAGAGTGCGCGCCAGGATGGTTGAGTATAACGGTTTCCCGCCCAAAAACTGGGCTAATAGTGTCGCGCCAAGACAGGTAATAATCATTGGCAAAATGAGCTGATAGTTATCGGTCATCTCCAGCACCAGCACAATCCCCGTCAGCGGGGCGCGCACCGACGCCGCCATCAGCGCCCCCATCCCGGCAATCGCAAAGGTACCGGCCTCCAGGTGATACTGCGGGAAAAGCACTGCCGCCGCCATACCGAAGGCCGTACCAAGCAGCGTTCCCAACGCCAGCATCGGGGCGAAAATGCCCCCCGGCGCGCCGGAAGAAAAGCAAAGCAGCGTTGTGACCACCCGGGCAATAAAGATGAACAGCAGTAGCCCGACGCTAAAATTACCTGCCGCGGCGATAGGAATAAGGTTAAATCCGCCGCCTGCCGCTTCCGGCTCAATCAACCCCAGAATACCGCACAGGCCGCCGATCGCACCGCCCATTAGCACCCATTTTTTAATTTCGCCGCCATGAAAGCGCTGAAACATATCCTGGGTACGCAGCACCAGCGAATTAAATACCGGCCCGACGCAGCCAAAAATAATGCCGAGGATAAGGTATAACCACAGTGTGTTAACCGGCGCATCAGACAGTTTGCCGACTTCAATAATCGGCGCTTCGCCGTTAAATATGCGGAACACAATGCTCGACATGATGACGCCGGTAAACACCGCTTTAATCGAAATCAGGTTGTAGCGAAACTGCGGGCGCATCTCTTCAATAATAAACAGGATACCCGCCAGCGGCGCGTTAAACGCCGCAGAGAGCCCCGCCGCCGCGCCGGTCGCCAGCAACGTATGCCGCGCTTCGGCGCTGCGCATACGAAAAACATCCAGCACCATGCGCCCCAGGTTGCCCCCGATTTGCACCGTTGGCCCTTCGCGCCCTAATACCATTCCTGCGCCCAACGTTCCCATCCCGCCGATAAACTTCACCGGCAACACGCGCCACCAGCGTACCGGACGTAGCTCCTCCAGCGCGCCTTCAATTTCCGGGATACCCGAGCCGCCGGCTTCCGGCGCAAATTTTCGCACCAAAAAGTAGCCGACCATCGCCAGTAACGCCGAAAGGATAAAGGCCAGCGGCCAAAGCAAAAACGCATGGTCCGCGACCTGAACCAGCGCGCCAATGCGCATGTTTTGTACCCAGGAAACCGCCTTTTCAAAGGCGACGCCAACCAGGCCGGTAAGCGTGCCGACAACGGCCGCCATTAACAGGATGGCCAGCGGCGTTTTATCCCGCTGCATTAACCGGCGAATCTGATCTCTGCGCCGTAAACGCACAATTTGCTGAGCTAAAAAGGTGGAAGTGTCTGTTTTCATCAGAAGATCATTAATTGGTAATACAAATCTAAAGTCGGCATTCTACTCGCCAACGCCGCGAAAATCCCCTGCAAATCGTATTGTTTCAAATGCGTAAAACTTTCATAACCTTCTCTGAATAACTTAGAATAGCGGGTATTCACTTTTTCTACGAACCAGGAATCTTTCCATGAGTAAGTCTGAAAATCTCTATAGCGCGGCCCGCGAGCTGATCCCCGGCGGCGTGAACTCCCCTGTTCGCGCCTTCACTGGCGTGGGCGGCACCCCGCTGTTTATCGAAAAAGCGGACGGCGCGTATCTTTATGATGTCGATGGCAAAGCGTATATCGACTATGTCGGTTCCTGGGGGCCAATGGTACTGGGGCATAACCATCCGGCTATCCGCAATGCGGTGATCGAAGCTGCGGAGCGCGGTTTAAGCTTCGGCGCGCCAACCGAAATGGAAGTGAAAATGGCGGAACTGGTCACCAACCTGGTGCCGACCATGGACATGGTGCGCATGGTGAACTCCGGTACCGAAGCAACGATGAGCGCGATTCGCCTGGCGCGTGGTTTTACTGGCCGCGATAAGATTATCAAATTCGAAGGCTGCTACCACGGCCACGCAGACTGCCTGCTGGTCAAAGCCGGTTCTGGCGCGCTGACGCTTGGTCAGCCGAACTCGCCGGGCGTGCCGGCAGATTTCGCGAAACATACGCTGACCTGCACTTATAACGATCTGGCATCAGTGCGCGCGGCGTTTGAACAATATCCACAGGAAATCGCCTGTATCATCGTCGAACCCGTGGCGGGCAATATGAACTGCGTCCCGCCGCTGCCGGAATTTCTGCCAGGTCTGCGCGCCTTGTGCGATGAGTTCGGCGCACTGCTGATTATCGACGAAGTGATGACCGGTTTTCGCGTAGCACTGGCCGGAGCCCAGGATTACTACGGCGTCGTGCCGGACCTGACCTGTCTGGGTAAAATCATCGGCGGCGGGATGCCGGTAGGCGCGTTTGGCGGTCGTCGCGATGTAATGGATGCGCTGGCGCCGACGGGCCCGGTTTACCAGGCTGGCACCCTTTCCGGCAACCCGATTGCGATGGCGGCCGGTTTCGCCTGCCTGAATGAAGTCGCCCAACCCGGCATTCATGAAACGCTGGATGAGCTCACCACCCGTCTGGCGGAAGGTTTGCTGGAAGCTGCCGAAGAAGCGAATATTCCGCTGGTGGTTAACCATGTCGGCGGCATGTTCGGGATTTTCTTCACCGACGCTGAGAGCGTAACCTGCTATCAGGACGTGATGGCGTGCGACGTGGAACGCTTTAAGCGTTTCTTCCACCTGATGCTGGAGGAAGGCGTGTATCTGGCGCCATCGGCGTTTGAGGCGGGCTTTATGTCGGTCGCACACAGCATGGACGACATTAATAATACTATTGACGCCGCGCGTCGGGTGTTTGCGAAATTGTAAAAGAGAACGTCCAGAAACAACGTAGGCCGGGTAAGGCGAAGCCGCCACCCGGCTTTTTTTTGGTTCATCGCAGGTTAGCCTGAACCGCACCAGACAACCTAAAGCTCATCAATAATATACTGAAAGCTACAGGTCGACGTGAACTGCCCGGAGCCAATGTTGCGGGTGTTCACCGCTACATTAATGTCATGAAGCTCAACATCGGTTATCGGATGATCAACGGCGCTGGTCGTGACGCTCGACTGGTCGCAGCCCAGCACATTGAGCGTAATACCCGATGAGACAAAACGGCAATAAGCGCCACGGTTGTCAAATTTGCTGCCATCGCACAGTTTCCCCCCCTCCATCAAATAGGTATGTAACGTGCGATTCACCGTGCCACCGGTGGCATCAAGCATGAGGGTTGTTTTCTGTTTCGAAACGTTCGCATCCCAGGAGATATCAAAAGTATCAACGGGAACTTTCGGGCAAACTGAACTGCGCGTATCCGGCGGAGAATACGTTTCGTTAGTGATAAAAGCGGTAGCAACGATATGGCTCGACGCCAGCCAGGGGCAACCATAATCATCGCTTTGTACCGTAATCTCCAGGGTAAAAGAGCCACACCCCCTCCAGTTCGAGGGAAGATTCTTGCACGCAGATCGCGAAACAGTGTTATCAAAATCCTTCAATACAACCTTCGGCGCAGGTTCTGGCCCAGACCAGGAGTCTGCGGTTAGCGTTTCTCCTTTACGATGTCCCGAAAGGTTCCAGGAGCCATAGTACACTCCCTCCGGAGTCGCTATCGTCACCTCCGCCACAATAGATTTGTCGCTATTAGGGCCAATACCATAATACATCGTGGTGCTTGAAAATGTCGCTTTCAGCATGGGTCCCGCCGCTATTGAACGGCAACAAACGACCGCCAACAGTAAAAATAAAATCTGTATGTTTCTCATCATAAATACTCAAATGTAACTAGTGCGCTTGCGAAGAACGTTCCCGGAACCAGATCTTCGCCAGGAAGGCGTTGTACCCAGGCATTCAGGCTTAGCGCGTTATTCCCCGTCACCAGCGTGAATATCGCACCCTCTTCATCGTTCATGCCCACGGGAACGCCGGATAGCGTTTCAATACCAATCCCGATCCCGGAAGCGCCTGAGTGGCTATCGATGGCCAGGATACCGCGCATTCCGGTCGCTTCGGTTCCAGTGAAAGTCACCTGCACCCCGTTACTCAGCGCCGAATCGCAATCCGTGAGCTCAAACACCAGAGGCTTACGAGCAGACTGGCCGTCGGGAGTGAAATCAGAACTGTCAAGCGACGAAAAATCGACTTCGGCAATCCCCGTCCCCTGCATCGTGAGCGTGCAAGGACTGGCCACCAGGCTACCGGAAAAATGCAGGTTATCTGCCGCTGAGACCGGCAATATCAGCGCCCCACAGAGGATGCAGGCCGCGCCGTGTAATAACGCCTGTCTTTTAGCCATTACTGATAATCCACCTGTAATGTTGCCGTCGCATCGAAGCCGCCTTCTTTCAGCGAAGCACCGCTCTTTTTAACCGGTATGGCTTTCAGAACAGGTATCGATTGTTCATTCACCGTAATGGTGGACCCCAACGTAAAGGGTTGGTCGTTCTGCCTGAGTTCAATCCCCAGTCCCGCCACGCTGGTGTTTACCGCCGCCGGATTAAAATCACTCACGGAACCGCTTAGCGTCAGGGTCATCGCCATCGTCTCATCGCGCACCGTTGAATCACAGGTGATCTCATACGGAACATTCTGCGCATAACGCGTACCATCTATTTTATTAATCAGCAGGTTACCGAACTCAACGTCGATCGTCTGATCATTGTTAATCGTACAATTCGGCGGTGAAATTAATGTGCCGTGAAACTTAAGATTATCGGCTGCCTGTGCGGCAAGGCTGCCCCCCATTAACATCGTCAAAACTATTTTTTTCATTGGTAATCCACCACCAACGTGGCGCCTGCGTTAAACGCGCCACCTGTTAACGTTACGCCATTATTTTTGACGGGAATTGCCTCAATGGCCGGACCGCTGCCACCGCTGTATTGAAATGACAACCATTGCGTATTGCCGGGTGAAATCAGCGCGCCATCCGTGGCGGTTTGCAGACGGATACCCAATCCATCGACATCGGTTTGCAATACCGACTCGCCATTGATAGTCACCGCATTCCCCTGAATCTGTAACTTCAGGTAATCGCTCACTCTGCCATTACAGCTCAGGCGATAGCCCACCGCCTGCCGGTAATTCACCCCGTCCACTTTCGTCGTCAACACATTGCCAAATTCCACCTCACCGCCGGTCACAGTACAGGGCGGCGCGGCATTAACGACTATCGTCAGCGTCATGTTGACCGTCTTACTTTCCGCTGCCAGCGGCATACTGACCGCACTCAGCATGGCCGCACACGTTACCGTGCCCAGCCGTAACCGCCATTGCCTCATCTTGCGTCTCCTTGTCGGTTACGACTTTCTGCTTTTTGCTTCATCTACCGCACAACTATTGTCAGTACAGTTAAAAATCAGCGGTAACCGCGCGCCATAATCGTTGACGTAAGTCAGCACAGGCGAGCGACCTAATTCACTGGCGTCCCCTCCCAGCGTCACGTTGCTTTTTGGTGCAATCACTAAAGGGCTAAAGCCTCTGGCTGGTGTGCCGTCCATGCGGTTGCTGGCGTTGCTTAACACCACGTAGTAACCGGTCGGATTGCTCACCTGATAGCCATTGCCCTGACGCTGAAGGGTGATCTTGTATTGCCAGGGATGCTGCATATCGATTTTCGATAGCGCCTGCGGGCGGTAAAAAACTTTGATGCGCGTTTGCAGGGCGATTTGCAGCGTGTTGGGCTTGTCGCTTTGCGGCGGAATTTCGCGCACGTTGTAATAAAAAAGGTTTTCCCGATCCTGGGGGAGCGACGCCAGCGCCGGCATCCCCTGAATTTTGACCTGTCCGATTGCCGACGGCTCAATGCGCTGGACCGGTGGGACGACGATTAAAGGTGAGGTAATTTTGACGCCCTTCTCATCTTCCACCCAGGACTGCGCCAGATAGGGCAGTTTGCTGTTGGCGTTTTTCAGATCGACGCTTATCGATTTATCTTCGCCGCGAAACACCAGGCGGGT
This sequence comes from Salmonella sp. A29-2, assembly GCF_020150755.1. Classification (NCBI taxonomy): domain Bacteria; kingdom Pseudomonadati; phylum Pseudomonadota; class Gammaproteobacteria; order Enterobacterales; family Enterobacteriaceae; genus Salmonella; species Salmonella sp. A29-2. The sequence goes on from NZ_CP083731.1 coordinate 3,716,642, forward strand.
GCGATCGGGCGCGATGGCGGCCTGGGCGCTACCGTAGCCGCCCAGCAAAAGCAGCAAAACAGCGGTCAGGTTATAACGTTTTAATGGCATCATGAATGCGATTTCCTGAATCAATGTGTTGGATAACGAGAAGAGAGCGCTTCGGGTTGCGTTGAAGACGTCCGCCGCTGCGTATGAAGCTGGAGTAATGGTTTCTCTGCGGGCTGCGTTGCCTCAGGTGATGAAGCGTCGCCGATGCACGGCAGCAACAGGCCGCTAAACAGATCGCCCGGCAGCGGATCGGGCAACGCCGCTTCACACTGCGTTTTACCTTCCCATGTCACCTGCAACCGCTCGCCGGGGTTAATGCCTATCAGATAAACGCTGCCGTCTTCACCTACGATCCCTAACTGTTGCTGGCGACTGTTGTAAACCTCCGCGCCGAAGGGCGGCGTGCCGCCATCGCGCAGGCGGATACTGGCCATGGCTTTTTTACCGCTGAGCACCTCCATGCGGCGATAACCGATCGCCCCTTCCGTCAGGGTCGCCTGAGCAATGGAGAGGGTTGCTTCCGCGTCTTCCGGCAACTGGGTAATGTCGATTTTCACCTGGTTGCGGTAGTAGTCGTTGACGTCGACAATGACGGCTTTACCAAACGCGTTGGTATATACCGGCGTGCTGTAGCCGGAGATGGGTACGTTCGCTTCATCGCCGACATCCACCAGCAGCCGCGAGCCGCCGTTGACGCTGGTGCGGTGCAGCGCCCCGCCTTTAGCAGTCAGCGTCGCGCCGCCCTGGATGTTCAGCCCGCCGGAGGTATAGTCGCCTTCCTGATAGTTCGCACTGACGTCAATGTCGGCATAGCTCGCTTGATGACGGTAGTAGCCGTCGAGAGTCGCGCCGTTATCCGCGCGGCCAGCGTTGATCTGGTAGTTATTGCGATCGTCAATGCGCTCGTAATAGCCGACCTGATTGCTGTTGTTGTCATCGCTAAAGGAGCCGTTGTAGCTCAGCGTGCGGTTGTTGCCCCACGGAATACTCAGCGAGACGTACACGCCGTCATCACGTTCATTGTCATATTCGTTGCGAAAACCGTTCACCGACAGACTGATCCCGCGCACCTCGCCGACATCGAAATAGTGCGACAGCGTCAGGTTATAGCTGTCCTGGTTAGGTTGATTCCAGTAGGTGCGATGGGTGTAGTTGATATAGGCGTTGACGTTTATTGCCGAAAAGTTCTGGCTGTACGTCAGGGTATACATCTCTTTATCGTGGCCGGTACGCTGACGATCGTTATCGTCATTATGCGTATCGATAAACTCGTCCATCGTCATGTAGTTTTCTTCGGAAAAGCGATAACCAGCAAACGTCAGACGGCTGTCTATATCATCAAAATCTTTAGCGTAGCTGGCACGGAACGAGTTACCCTGAATGGTGCCGTCGCCGTAGGCGCTACCCTCTGGCAGCGTCGCACGGGAATGGGTGACATCGACGGAAAACGCGCCCAGCAGCGCCAGATCGCGCCCCAGTCCTAACGCCAGCGCCTGATAATCCTGCTCACCGATGGCGCCGCCGTACAGCGACCAGCCGTTAGCGATCCCCCAGGAGGCTTCGGCTGAGGTGAAAAAGCCGCCTTCCATATTGTGATCCCAGTCCTGCGGTCGCCCGGCTGCCAACTTGTAGCGCACCTGGCCGGGACGGGTCAGAAACGGAATGGAGGCGGTGCTGACGTCATATTCCTGCACCTGACCGCTTTGTTCTTCAATTTTGACGTGTAGATCGCCGGATACCGTTTCATTAATATCCTGAATGCGAAACGGCCCTGCCGGGACCTGCGACTCATAAATCACCCGCCCGCGCTGGGTCACGGTGACTTTGGCGTTGGTGCGCGCCACGCCTGATATATCCGGGGCGTAGCCGCGCAGATTAGGCGGTAACATCTGATCGTCGGTGATAAGGCTGCCGCCAACATAGTTAAAGCCGTCGAAAATATCGGATTCCAGCGATCCTTCGCCCAGAGTTAGCTGCGCCCGGAGCTGCGGGATCGCCCGCCAGGCGTAATAGCGGTTCCAGTCCCAGTTCTGTTCGGAACTGGAGCCAAAGTTGTCTTTATCTTCGCTGTCATTTTCGTGACGATAGTTAGCCTGCCAGTCCGCGCGCAAACGCCACGCGCCGAGGTTGGCGCCCACCGTGCCGTTGCCGCTGATGTCATATTCATCGCCGTCATCATGTTCAGCATGTCGCCACTGGCTGTTAACGTTGTAGTCAAATAACACGCCGGGAATCCCTTCATCCCAGCGGGAAGGTGGATCCCACTCTTCATCGCTGTATTCCAGATACGCCTGCGGAATAATCACCGTCAGCGTTGACTGGCTTAAATCCGTTTGGGTTTCCATCCCTTCCAGTTGATCTGGTTGCAGACACTGACCGGCATTTATCCAGATCATTTTATCTGCTATTTCAGGTTTTAACCCCAGCAGCGATACCAGTTCAGGCGATAAACAGGGATATGTATTATCAGGATCGTCATTATCAACGGAATACGTAATAATATTATCCTGAGCAATTTGACTCTGATTGACCAGCACCTGAAGATGATAGCTCCCCGGCATAATGTAGCCTTTACGGGAAAAACGGGAGAGATCCAGGCTGGCATCATCTTTAACATCAAGAAATCGGGTATTAAATTGAATGGGCGCTTCCGCGTAGCTATTTTCCGGACCGACAGCCAGAACAATACCCACCACGGCCGCAAGCGTGCTCAGACGAAATTTTTTATAGTGAGCCATCAGACAATCTATCCCTGAAATATATAATCTATTTTTTTACTTTGAGCATTATCCTGCGGCAGACTGCCGCAGGATGATATTTCACTTACAGATAGCTGATCGTGAAGTTTACGGTGCTGCTGAATTCGCCGGTATCGATAGTGGTGGCAGCGGAATCGCCTTTCACCCAGGCTTTGAAGTTAAGAGTCTGTTTCGCCGCCGCAACGCTGCCGTTCATCGTCAGGTTTTCGCTGTAAGCGTCGCCCAATTTGATCGCGGAACCCAGGTGGTTGCCGATAACAATGCTGGAACCCGCCATTTCGCCGCCGCCGATGCGCATCAGCGCAACGCTGCCCGGATTAGCGCTGGATTCGTTACCGATGGCAGAGAAAACGGTAGACGCTTCTTTCTCAGTGGTGAATGCGCAGTTTTCCAGACCGATATGGAAATCGACTTTTGAAGATTCTTTACCGCCCATCAGAGAACCGGTACCGATATGGCCCAGGTTAACGGTCTGGTGTTCGTCGCCAACCACGATTGAACACGGTGAATCTTCAATAGTACCGGTAAAAGTCACCGTACCAGTATTACTGCCCGCAGCATTGGCAAAGCTGGAAACACCCATAACCAGTGCGGCAGCAACCGCAGCTTTTACTGCTGTATTCATTTTTCATCCTTATTAAAAGTTGGTGAGTATTTTTACGCTATTCACACGGAGCTATACTCAATACCCCATGTTTATATGGGTAGATATATATTATATGACGAGTTATGAAATTCCCGATGCAACATTCAAAAGAAGCAAACAACACGTTAATAAATAACATCCCTTAGGCGCGGCAAAGTATTTTCCATTAAAAACCCAAAGACAAGTGTTTTTTATTTAAAGGATCATCAGCATTAAATAATAAATATTTTTTACCGTTCAAAAAACAAACAAAACAAGCAAGACGGGAGAGCCAAAAAAACAATAAACATGTCAAAATGAATAAAAAAAGATCAGAATTACAGTACTGAGTATATAGCAATGATGCATAAGATTTATTTTTGGTATAAATTCCATTAAAAAAATCAAAAAATGCTAAGTTACATTTTTTTTGTTTACTCGTGGCAATTAATTTATTTTAATAGAGTTGTTTTTTATTACTTCGATAAAAAAACAATATTTTATTATCGAAGTTTTATAATGAAAACTTATTATTAAATTAAAATTGATTTACGGGATGCATTAAAGATGCGGCATCTACATCTTAATATTTAAAAAGGCTTAATACCGAAACCGGTAATACTTATTATTGGATAGATCATGCCGCAATTTATCATCAACGTTTCGGGCCTGGATATGTTGAAATTAGTCACCCTGTTCAGGAGACAGCGGCGCGCCACTGAAATAGCACATGACTTATCGATACAGAAATAACACCTGCTTTTTGCTGAACATACAAGCAGAGTTCCCTCGATAAAACGTGACAGGACAGCTTTCGCACGCTGATAGCGTTCAGCTATTTTTAGGTCTACAAAATATTGCCACAACATATTGATATTGTGTAATTTGTAGGTCGGGTTGAGCATGGCCGCTACCCGACATAAATGTGGCACAGCTTTTTTACCGGCTCTGTTTACGTAGCAAATAGATAAAGTACGGCGCGCCAATAAAGCTTGAAAGTAGTCCCGCCGGGATCTGATACGGAAATAGCGCCATCCTGCCGCACCAGTCGGCAAAGACCAGTAAAACGCCCCCTGCCAGCGCCGAGATGACCATATGCGGCATCGTCCGGCGAAAACCGAGCATCCGCGCAATATGCGGCGCCATCAGTCCAACGAAACTCAGCGGCCCAATGGTCATCGTCGCGGTTGCCGTCAAACAAGCCGCCAGCGCCAGCAGCGCGATACGCGACGGCGTAAGCGCCATGCCCACCGCGCGCGCGGCATCGCCGCCCAGAGGCAAAATCGTTAACCAGCGGCGGCACAACGGCACAATGGCCAGCAAAATCACCATTACGATCGCGGTTCGCGTAACCTGCCCGCCAGTGGCGTTATAGGTAGATCCTGCGATCCAGGTCAACACTTCCGCCATCCGCGGGTCGCCGCTCGCCTGGAGCATCATTAGCACCATGGTAAACGCGGTGCTGAGCGCCATCCCCGCCAGCAACATCCGTTGCGGCGAGAAACCGCCGCGCCCGGCGGCTATCATAATAATCAGCAGTGTCGCCGCCGCGCCCAGGCTTCCGGCAGGTAGTAGCCAACCGAAAGCATTCCCCGGCACCAAAAACAGCATCAACACCACGCCAAACGCGGCTCCGGAACTGATCCCCAGCACTTCCGGACTGGCCATTGGATTACCGGTCAGACGCTGAATAATGCAGCCCGCCACCGCCAGCATGACGCCCGCCATTAACGCAGCCAGTATCCGCGGCCAGCGCCACGGCATCAGTTCTTCAAGCAGCGTTCCGCTCGCCCACGTCCAGCCGTGCGCGTCGCGACCAAAAGAGAGCGCGCCCCATGTTGCCAGCAGCAGGAGCACGCCACCGGCAACGGCAAAAGCGAGGACATGCCGACGTTCCGCCGCCACACGATCGCTGGCGTTCATATCCGGCGCGCTCATGCTTTTAAGCCGCGGCAGCAGCCACAGGAGCAGCGGCGCGCCGATTAGCGCCGTCACTGAACCGGTGGAAACTTCCATCCATACGCGGGTGAGCCAAAGGATAATCTGATCGGATAGCCACAAAATAAGCGCCCCAATGAGCGGCGCCAGCATCAGGCGCGCCAGCAGACGTCTTGCGCCAAGCATTTTCGCCAGCAGCGGCGCAAACAGGCCGATAAAACCGATAATGCCCACCGCGTTGACCAGCAGCGCGCTCAACACAATCGCCAGCGACAGCGCCGCCAGACGCGCTAACGACAGCGCCAGCCCCAGATTACGCGCAACGCCGTCATCCAGCCCCATCAGCGTCATCGGACGTAGCAACAATAATGTGAGCATCACACCGCCCAGCAACTGCGGCCACAGACGCTGCACGCCGCTCCAGTCGGTTTGCGTCAGCGTTCCGGTGCTCCATAAAAACATGCTTTGCAACTGATCGTGGTGGAAAATCACCAGTAACTGGTTGATTGCGCCACAATAGAGGCTGACCACCAGCCCGGCGAGGATCAGGGTTACCGGCGACAGGCGTTTGCCCCACGCCACGCCGAACACCAGCGCGCCGACGATACAGGCTCCCGTCAAGGCGGCAAACTGCGTGGTCAGCGCGCCGGGAATCGCCCATAGCGTAGTCACCGTGATCCCCAATTGCGCGCCGGTCGCCACGCCCAGCGTGGTCGGTTCCGCCAGCGGGTTACGCAATACTTGCTGGAACAGGACGCCTACCAGCCCAAGTCCCGCGCCCACCAGTAGCGAAATCGCCAGTCTTGGCAGCAGGCTGTAATGAAAAATCATCTGCTCAATGATGTCGATATCCGGTGACCAGATAGCCTGTTGCCACTGACTGCGCGGTAGCGCAACGGAGAAGTTAACCCATGTCAGCCAGCAGGCGGCAACAAACAGCGCCAATAACAGCAACGCCGGATGGCGGCTTCGCCTTATCCGGCCTACAAAGCGCCCGAACCGTAGGTCGGATAAGACGCTTTTCGCGCCGCCATCCGGCATTTCACGTTTTCTGCTCACGCTTTGCCTCCCAACACGTTATTCAGGATGCGGACAAAATGCATCGTGGAGAGGGTCGCGCCATAGAACCAAACGGCGGGCACCCGATGAAAACGCCCGGCGCGGACAAACGGCATGGCCTGCCACAGCGGCGTTGCCATCAGCGCGTTCATATCGGTGCTATTCCCGTGATCGAAGCAGATCACATCCGCTTCTTTATACATCGCCAGCCGATCGATGCTAACCGCCGTACTGCCCCAAAAGTTGGTTTCACCCTGCCAGGCATTGACAATGCCATACTCGTCCAGTACCTCCTGGAACAGGCAATTCGGGCCGAGCACCAGCATATGCCGCGGATCGATAAGCGTCGTCATCAGTAACGGACGCCCCCCGCGGCGGATAAAATGCGGCTTCTGGCTGGCGATGAAGCGATCGTATTGCGCCAGATGTTTTTCTGCCGCAGCTTCCAGATTCAGCGTCTGCGCCAGTTCAACCAGCGATCGTCGGGCTATCGCCAGCGGCTTTTTGCCGTCGCTAAAGTCGAACCCGCGCCCCGGCGCGATCCGTGCCAGTTTCTCCGGCGAGGGTCCGTAACCTGCCGACCAGACCATAAACGACGGCTTCATCTCCGTCAGCAGTTCGAGATTGGGTTCAGTGCGAAGACCCACATCAATCACCGAATCCGGCAACGGCGGTTCGCTAACCCACAGCTTATAATTTGGCACATCCGCCACGCCATACGGCGTAATACCGAGCGCCAGCAGCAGCTCAACCGGCAGCCACTCCAGCGCCACAATCCGGCGGGGATCGATAGCGGCAGCCTGCGCCGTATTCATTTGCCACAGCAGCGGCGAGAGCGCCATCGCCGTTAATAAACGGCGGCGAGTAAGAGGATATAAATCACGCATTAATACACAAAACTCACAGGTGCCGCGCCCGCCGGATGCGGAAGGATACCCATCGGGATACCGTAAATCTTCTCCAGCGTGTCACTGCGCATCAGTTCCGCAGGCGTTCCTTGCGCAATCATTTCACCGCCGCGTAGCGCGACTAAATAATCACAGTAGCGGGCCGCCATGTTGATATCGTGCAGCACCGCAACCACCGTCAGCCCGCGCTGCTGGCTTAAGCGATGCACCAGCGCCAGCACGTCAACCTGATGGGCGATATCCAGCGCTGACGTCGGCTCATCCAGCAGCAGACAACGGCTGTCCTGCGCGACCAGCATGGCAATCCACGCGCGCTGGCGCTCGCCGCCGGAAAGGCTGTCTACCAGACGATGCGCCAGCGGTTTTAAGCCGACCAGCGTAATCGCCTCGTCTACTTTTTCCCGGTCCGCGACGCCAAAGCGCCCCAGCGCGCCGTGCCATGGATAGCGGCCAATCGCCACCAGTTCGCGCACCGTCATTCCTTCCGCCTGCGGCAATTGTTGAGGCAGATAGGCAACTTTGCGGGCAAACGCCTTGCTGCTCCAGCTCGCCAGCGGCTGATTGTCGAGCAGAATATCCCCTTCGGAAGGCGGCTGATGGCGGCCCAGCATTTTTAACAGCGTGGATTTACCGGAACCATTATGACCAATAAGTCCGGTGACGCGACCTGCGGGAAACGTTAACGAGAGGGGGTGTAAAAGCGTGCGGCCCGGCACACGAAAGGCGACGCTTCGCAGCGCAAAGGTGGTATCGGAATGAATGTGGTTTTCCTGCATCGCAGCCAACTTGTAAAACGGGCACGGCAAGCCGTGCCCAAAAAGAAATTAGAAACGGAAGGTTGCCGTTGCAACGACCTGACGTTCTGCGCCCCAGAAACAGCCATAGGTCTGGAAGCAGCTGGCGACGTATTCGCGGTCGAGCAGATTATTAACGTTAACCGCAATGCTGGAGCCCGCCATACCAAAACGCGCCAGATCGTACTTGACGACCGCATCCATCACCGCTGCGCTGCCTACCTTGAAGCTATTGGCCGGATCGCCGTAACTGGAACCAATAAAACGACCGCCTGTTCCCAGCGTTAAACCTGACAACGGACCATCGTTGAAGGTGTAATCGCCCCACAACGACGCCATGTGTTCAGGCACCTGCTCTGGCGTATTCCCTTTCAGGTTAGTGTCTTTCGTGTATTCAGCATCAGTATAAGTGTAAGACGCCGTCATATTGATGTTAGCCGTCAATGCTGCTTTGGCTTCCAGCTCTACACCTCGCGCACGAATTTCGCCTGCCGGCACCTGCGCTAATGGGTTGGTTGGATCGGCGGTCAGGTTATTGGTTTTGGTCAGCTGATAAACGGCACCCGTAACAACAACCGGCATGTCTTTCGGTACATATTTCACCCCTGCTTCATATTGCTCGCCTTTTGATGGCTTGTAAGAAACGCGTGGGGTGCTCCACAAATCGAAGGCGCTTGGCTCGAAAGATTGGCTATAGCTGAAGTAAGGTGAAATTCCATTATCGAATACGTAGTTTACGCCACCGCGCCAGGTGAACTGGTGGTCATTACGTTCAATATATCCTTCTGTCGGCGTAGTGGAATTCTGACGCACCGTTGTCGCTTGTTTAGACCAGTCATAACGGCCGCCGAGAGTAAATACCCACTTATTCCATTCCGCCTGATCCTGAACATAAAGGCCTGTTTGTTTACTTTCGTTCATCTGGTACGGCTCAGCGCCGCCGAAAGCAAAGTATGCAGGATGGTAATTGTTATAGAGATCGATTGACGGCGCGCTACCAAACGTCGCGTTAATATCATTACGCATACGCATGAAATCGACACCCGTCAGCAACGTATGATCAATATCGCCGGTCGCGAATTTACTTTCCAGTTGTGTATCTACGCTGAAATTCTGTAAACGCTCGTTGTCAACGATAGTACCGCGGTTAAGCGTATGGCCGTCCGCCGCAATCCCCGTGCCATAGACGCTTTTTTGCGCGGTTTTCATTTCGACAAAACGTAAATTCTGGCGCACGGTAAAAGTGTCGTTGAAGCCATGCTCGAAACTGTATCCCACCATTTTCTCGTTACGAGAATAGGTGTTGTTTGACGCCCCTTCATTGAAATCTGTTGGCAAGCGTTTACCATTCGGTAACGGTTCAACCGTTCCCTCTTTCGGCAGCCAGCCGTAGTAGCCAGTCTCTGGTTCGTTCTGGAAATAAGAAAGGAACGTAAAATTCGTTTTCTCATCAGGACGCCAGGTAAAAGAGGGCGCAATCGCGTAGCGCTGCGACTCAGAACTCTTTTGCTGCTCATTTGTCGAACGCGCCAGCCCCGTCAGACGATATGAGAACTCACCGTTGTCATCCAGGGAATCACTAAAATCAAAACCGGTCTGGAACAAATTGTCCGTCCCCATTTTGAATTGAATTTCTTTCAGCGGCTCAGTAGTCGGCCGCTTGCTAACCATAGAAATGATACCGCCCGGGTTGCTCTTACCGTAGAGAACGGACGTTGGGCCACGCATCAACTCAACACGCTCAAGCATGTAGGGATCAATAACCGCATCGTTGTAGAAGTTACCCTGCAATTTCAGGCCATCCAGATAGTTATTCTGGCTCAGGCCGACGGAAGAGAAGCCACGGATAATCACGAAGTCATAGGTATTGGAAGCGCCGCGGCTGCTTACCGTTACGCCTGGTGTGTAACCCAACGCTTCTTTTACTGACTGGAATTGATGCATCTGCATCTCTTCGTTAGTGACCACCGAAACCGACTGTGGCGTTTTTTCGATAGGTGTATCAGTTTTGGTGGTAGTGGCGGAACGCTTCGCGGCGATGGTCGGAGCCGGTCCCCAGGCACTTTCCTGCGCGGCAGGCGCTGCGGTTACGGTAATGGTTTCTTCTTTCGGTTGAACCGCCGCCTGTGCATAGACAGACATGCCGCTAACCGCTGTGGCTACTACAACTGCGATTTTACGCAGTGAAGAGTTTGGCTGAGCAGTTTTAAGACGCGCCATTGGTATATCTCTGATGAAAGTGAATGATAACGTAAACGATAATTATTATTATAACCGCAGCATGATAGGCGAAATATCGTCGCAATGGCAAGCGATACGCGGCCCTACGAAAACTAAGGGGTTAAGAAATAACCAGATGAAAAGGAAGGGTTAATAAATTAGACTGAAATGTTATTTATAAGGGATTTGCCGGATGGCGACGTAAGCGTCTTATTCGGCCTACGTCGCACATAATGGGGTCGTAACGGTGTAGACCGGGTAAGCACAGCGCCACCCGGCACTATTACCGTGATTAATTGCCGCCGAACATCTCCTTAATCCAGCCGGCAACGCCGTCGCTCTTCTCTTCTTTCGGCGGCTGTTGCTGCGCAGGCTGCTGCGGCTGAGACGACTGATCGAACGGATTGCCTGACGGCTGCTGTTGCTGCTGCATCATCTCGCCCTGCTGGCACAGCGTATTTGGATCGTCCGTCCAGACCGGCAGAGTGCGCATACCGCCGCTACAGACAAAATTACCGTCGTAATCAACGCCCATATCCACCACATCTTCCGGCGGCGTCAGAACTAAAGGCGTCGGCGTCTGGTTCGCCAGATAGCGCTGATAAATCGCCATCGCGCCGCTGGCGCCGTACAATTTCGTCGGCTGGTTGTTATCACGGCCTACCCAGGTGATAGTCACCTGGCTGCCGTCGATACCGGCAAACCAGGTATCGACATTGTTGTTTGTCGTCCCGGTTTTACCCGCCAGATGCAGACCCGGATATTTCGCGCCAAGCTGACGCCCCGTACCACGCTGGACGACCTGCTGCATTGTCCAGAGCGTCAGGTAAGCCGCCTGTGCCGGTACGGCGCGTTCAGCTTGCGGATAACTTTGGTACAGCACCTTACCATCTTCCGCAATAACCGAACGCAGCGCTGATAACGGCGCGCGATTTCCGCCGCTGGCGATAGTCTGGAACGCCTGCGCCACTTCGATCGGCGTCAGGTTCAGCGCCCCTAACAGCATCGCCGGAACCGGATTGAGCTGATCTTTCGGCACGCCGAGCTTCGTCCAGGTATCGGTTACCGCCGGTAAACCTAACGCCATCCCCAGATTGACCGTCGGTACGTTCATTGAGCGAGTTAACGCATCCACCAGCATCACTTTCCCGCTTTCACTGTAGCGACGATCGTCGTTCTGCGGCGACCAGACCTGACCATTCGGCTGGCGCAGAGAAATCGGCGCATCGGCAATCCAGGTGTTCAGACGGTATAAGTTCGGCTGACTTAACGCGGTCAGATAGGTCGCCGGTTTCGCCAGCGACCCGATGGAACGGCGCGCCTGCATGGCACGGTTATAGCCGGCATACTGCGGCTCCGCCCCGCCAACCATCGCGCGCACCTCGCCGCTAAAGCGATCCACTACCACCATCGCGGTTTCCAGATCGCTCAATTTACGCTGCTTCTTCAACGCCGGAATGCCTTCGACAACGGCTTTTTCTGCGGCATCCTGCGCCACGGAGTCAAAGGTGGTGAAAATCTTCACGCCGGAGAGATCTTTAATTTTATCCCCCAGCTTCGCCTGCAGTTCCTGACGAACCATCTGCATAAACGCTGGCTGCGGTGAAATAACGCCGCCGCGCGGCTGTACGCCAAGCGGACGCGCGCTCAGCATGTCATAGAGTTCCTGATCGATGATTTTCTGCTGCTGTAACAGGCGTAGCACCAGGTTACGACGCTCCAGCGCCAGTTTCGGGTTGCGCCACGGGTTATAAATCGACGCCCCTTTTACCATCCCCACCAGTAACGCCTGCTGATCGAGGCTCAGTTCCTCTACCGGACGACCAAAGTAATACAGGCTCGCCAGAGGAAAACCGCGAATTTCATTATCCCCGCTTTGACCGAGGTAGACCTCGTTCATGTACAGCTCAAGAATACGATCTTTACTGTAACGGGCATCCATGATCAGCGCCATGTAGGCTTCATTCGCTTTACGCCAGTATGATCTTTCGCTGGAGAGGAACAGGTTCTTCACCAGCTGCTGGGTTAGCGTACTTGCCCCCTGCACCGTACGTCCCGCCGTCAGGTTGGCCAGTACCGCACGCCCGATAGAGTAAAGACTAATGCCATCATGCTCATAGAAATGACGGTCTTCCGTCGCCAACAGCGTATCGACCAGCAGATCCGGGAAACCGCTGCGCGGGACGAATAAACGCTGCTCGCCATTTGGCGAAGAAAGCATGGTGATAAGCCGCGGATCGAGACGGAAGAAGCCAAACTGGCGGTTGTTATCCAGATTGACGATGGTTTCCAGACGCCCGTCACTGAACGTCAGCCGCGCGCGCACCTGCCCTTCTTTGCTGTCCGGGAAGTCAAACGGACGACGGATCATCTCAATGCTATTGGCCTGCACGGTAAATTCGCCGGGACGGGTCATCTTCGTCACCAGACGATACTGCGTCGCTTCCAGCAATTTCACCATCTCGTTTTTGCTGACAGGCATGTCTGGCTCAAGGTTCACCATCCGGCCATATACCGCCGCCGGAAGCTGCCAGACCTTGCCATCGATACGGCTGCGGATTTTTTGATCCAGATAGACGCCGTAAATGGCGAACAGCACCACAAAAACGATAAACAGTTTTAGCAATAGCCACAGCCAGCCGCGCTTGCCACGAGGCTTACGCCCTTTGCCCTTACCTTTACGCGGCATCGGTTCTTCATCCTCATAGTCATCATCATAATCGTCGTCATGCTGCCGACGACGGCTCACCTTTTGTTTCACAGGACGTGACGGTTTCCCCTTACGTCCAATCGGCTCGCGGTCATTCCCCGCCATGCTTTTTCTCCGCAACATACAGGCGCAAAGGCCCGATTCTCTATTCTTCCGCCAGACGACAGAAGAAGAAATCTCTCAATTTACCCTTTTGCCGGATGGCGATTAACGCCTTATCCGGCCTGGAGGCAACGTATAACACGTCACGAATACTTCTTCGTGCGCCGCGTTGGGGCCGTATTCGCCGGATCGTCCGGCCAGACATGTTTGGGGTAACGGCCCTTCATCTCTTTTTGCACTTCGCGATACGCCCCCTGCCAGAAAGCGCTTAAATCGCGCGTAATCTGTAGCGGTCGCTGCGCAGGCGAAAGCAGTTCCAGCACCAGCGGCACGCGGCCCTGAGCGATGGTTGGGGTCTTCGCTTCGCCAAACATTTCCTGCATTCTGACCGCCAGAGCGGGCGGGTTATCTTCATGATAACGAATCGTTATTCGGCTTCCCGTCGGCACAGTGTAATGCCCAGGCAGTTCACTATCCAGACGTTGCAGCATGGCATAGTCAAGCAGTCCCCGTAACGCCTGAGTCACATTCAGAGATTTCAGACTCCGTAACGACTGTACGCCTGTCATGTGCGGCAGCAACCAGTTTTCCAGAGTCGCCAGCAGCGACGCCTCATCCACGGCAGGCCAGTCATATTCCGGCAGCCATTTCGCCGCACAGTGCAGACGCAGACGGAACTGCTCCGCTTCCGGCGTCCAGTTAAGGACAGCCAGACCTCTATCGCGGATGCCGTTCAGCATCGCCTGATGAAGCTCCTCTTCAGACGGTTTCGCCAGTGGCTGAACGCTAACCGTCAACTGTCCAATACGCATTCTGCGCCACGCTTTCAACGTTCCCTGCGCTTCGTCCCATTCAACCGTGTCAGACTGGCGCAGTAAATCAGGACACGCCTGAATCAGCGAGGCAATATCCAGCGGCTGCGCCAACAATATTCGGGCGTCCGGCGAGGCGCTACCTTGCAGCAACAGCGGCGCGATCAGCCATTCATGACGTCCCAACGCGTCATCCGCATCTAACATCGCGCCCATACCATTGGCTAACTGATAGCGCCCTTCCTGACCACGACGCCGCGCGATGCGGTCGCTAAACGCTCTGGCCAACAGCGGCATAATAAGCGCGCTATCCGGCTCGCCATTACGCACCTGCAGCCGTTTTAAAAGCTGCTGGCTACGCTGCTGCCAGCCCGGCTGTCGCCGCGAAAATAGCACGCTTAAATCCGTACCGCCGCCGCGCGGCGGGTCCTCAAGGATGGCCGCGAGCATGGCGGCGGTGGCGGCGCTGTCGCCCTCGTCGGCGTTGACTAACATCGCCGCCAGGCGCGGATCGTTACCCATTGCCGCCATTTTCCGGCCCCGCGCGCTTAACCGCTCGCCCTCCAGCGCGCCTAACATCAATAATAAACGGCGGGCGGCCTGAAGATTCACCTCCGGCGGTCTGTCCAGCCAGAAAAGCGATGCCGGATCGTGACATCCCCACTGCAACACCTCCATCAACAAACCGGAGAGGTCGCTGTGTAAGATTTCCGGATCGCTTTGCGCCGCCGCCCGCTCCGCCTGTTCTTTGGCCAGCAGATGTAAACAGATACCCGGCGCCAGTCGTCCGGCGCGCCCCGCGCGCTGCGTCATTGACGCCTGACTGATACGCTGCGTAACCAGCCGCGTCAGTCCCGTTCGCGCGTCGAATCGCGCCACGCGCTCCTGAGCGCTATCGACAACCAGACGAATCCCTTCAATCGTCAAACTGGTTTCGGCAATGTTAGTCGCCAACACCACTTTACGCATCCCGGCGGGGGCGGGAACAATCGCTTTGCGTTGCGCCTCCAGAGACAATGCGCCATACAGCGGACAAAGCAGGACATCGCTCCCTACCCGCGACGCCAGATGTTCATGAACGCGCTGTATTTCGCCTACGCCGGGTAAAAATAGCAGCAGCGAACCGTTTTCATTGCGCAGCAGTTCCGCTGTCGCCATCGCGACGGCTTCATCAAAACGCAAATGCGCCGCGAGCGGCTGATAACGTCGCTCCACCGGGAACGCGCGCCCCTCCGAGACGATCGTCGGCGCATCAGGCAGTCGCTGACAAAGCCTGTCGTTATCCAGCGTCGCTGACATGATTAACAGCCTGAGATCGTCACGGAGCCCTTGCTGGATATCCAGCAACAGCGCCAACGCTAAATCCGCCTGTAAACTGCGCTCATGAAATTCATCCAGTATCACCAGCCCCACGCCGCGTAATTCGGGATCGCGCTGAATCATTCTGGTCAATACGCCTTCGGTCACCACTTCCAGCCGGGTACGCGGCCCCACGCAGCTTTGCGCGCGCATCCGGTAACCTACCGTTTCGCCAGGCTTTTCATTCAACGCTTCCGCCAGACGCTGCGCGACATTACGCGCCGCCAGACGACGCGGTTCAAGCAGAAGGATTTTTCCAGCAACCGGCCCCTGTTGCAGGAGTTGCAACGGCAGCCAGGTGGATTTCCCCGCCCCGGTAGGCGCGGACAACAAAACCTGCGGCGCGGTTTTTAGGGCTGTCAACAATTCAGGCAATACGGCGGCAACGGGCAATGACGTCACAAACGGCTCCACGGGGTTAACTTTCTTTGCGCCGCATTGTAGCATCGTGTTAATCCATAACCGAGTATCCCTATGTCTGAGCCAAAACGGCTGTTTTTTGCGATTGACTTACCCGACGACGCGCGCGCGCAAATTATCGCCTGGCGCGCCGCCCATTTTGCGTCTGAAGACGGACGCCCCGTGGCAGCGGCGAACCTGCACCTGACGCTGGCCTTTTTAGGCGACGTCAGTAACGATAAGCAGCGCGCGCTTGCGCAACTGGCCGGACGAATTCGCCAGCCGGGCTTTACGCTACATCTGGATGACGCCGGTCAGTGGCTGCGTTCGCGCGTGGTGTGGCTGGGGATGCGCCAGCCGCCGCGCGGGTTGTTGCAGTTGGCTAATATGCTGCGCGCGCAGGCCGCCCGCAGCGGTTGTTACCAAAGCCCGCAGCCTTTTCACCCGCATATTACGCTGCTGCGCGACGCCAGCCATACGGTGGCTATCCCGCCGCCGGGCTTTTGCTGGTCATTTCCGGTCACGTCGTTTGCGCTTTACGCCTCTTCGTATGGGCAAGGCCGTACCCGCTATGCCGAGCTGCAGCGCTGGACGCTGGGCGAATAATAATGAAGGAATGTCGATGCTATTCTCACCCCCTTTACAACGCGCTACGCTGATTCAGCGCTATAAACGTTTTTTAGCCGATGTGATCACCCCTGACGGTACAACGCTTACGCTGCACTGTCCTAATACCGGCGCGATGACCGGCTGCGCCACGCCTGGCGATACCGTCTGGTATTCGACATCAGAAAATACTAAACGCAAATATCCGCATACCTGGGAATTGACTGAAACGCAATTCGGCGCATTCATTTGCGTGAATACGCTGCGGGCGAACCAGCTAACGAAAGAAGCGATTCAGGAGAATCGCCTGCCGGCGCTGGCGGGGTACAATATTCTGAAAAGTGAAGTCAAATATGGCGCCGAGCGCAGCCGTATAGATTTTATGTTACAGGCAGATTTCCGCCCGGACTGCTATATTGAAGTGAAATCGGTCACGTTAGCGGAAAAAGAAAACGGTTATTTTCCCGACGCCATCACCGAACGAGGGCAAAAACATCTTCGGGAGTTGATGGGCGTTGCGGCGGCAGGTCATCGCGCGGTGGTGGTGTTCGCGGTGCTGCACTCCGCCATTACACGTTTTTCACCCGCACGTCATATCGATATAAAATACGCGCAGCTATTGAGCGAGGCTCAGAATAAAGGCGTGGAAGTTTTAGCTTATAAAGCAGAACTTTCAGCCCAAAAAATGGAACTGAACGAACCAGTACCCATAACGTTGTAGTGGAATAACAGCCTGATTATTAAGTATTCTGGCCGCGTGCGTAAATACGCTTTTCCTCACAGGGTTGTCAAGTGTTACGTTTAGATAATTGCTATCCGGAAAAGCATCTGCTATTTATAGCGACCTGATTTTCCCCCGAACATGGGGATCGATAGTGCGTGTTAAGGAGAAGCAACATGCAAGAAGGGCAAAACCGTAAAACATCGTCCCTGAGTATTCTCGCCATCGCTGGGGTGGAGCCGTACCAGGAGAAACCGGGCGAAGAGTATATGAACGAAGCCCAGCTATCGCACTTCAAGCGTATTCTTGAAGCATGGCGTAATCAACTCCGGGATGAAGTCGATCGCACTGTGACGCACATGCAGGACGAAGCCGCCAACTTCCCCGATCCGGTCGATCGCGCCGCGCAGGAAGAGGAGTTTAGCCTGGAGTTACGTAATCGTGACCGTGAGCGCAAACTGATCAAAAAGATCGAGAAGACGCTGAAGAAAGTGGAAGATGAAGACTTCGGTTATTGCGAGTCCTGCGGAGTGGAGATTGGTATCCGCCGCCTGGAAGCGCGTCCAACAGCCGATCTGTGCATCGACTGCAAAACGCTGGCTGAAATTCGCGAAAAACAGATGGCGGGTTAATCCCGTTCGTTTCTACCCTATTTATGACAGGCGGGAGTTTTCCCGCCTTATTCTTTATTGCCCGCAGCATGACTGACTCACACTATATTGGCCGTTTCGCGCCGTCGCCATCCGGCGAACTGCATTTCGGCTCGTTAATCGCCGCCCTCGGCAGCTATCTACAAGCCCGTGCGCAACGCGGAATTTGGCGCGTTCGCATAGAGGATATCGACCCCCCACGTGAAGTTCCCGGTGCCGCAGCGACCATTCTGCGCCAGCTGGAACATTACGGCCTGCACTGGGATGGCGAGGTCTTATGGCAATCACAGCGTCATGAGGCTTATCGCGAGGCGCTGGCCTGGCTTCACGAGCAGGGACTGAGCTACTACTGCACTTGCCCCCGCTCGCGCATTCAGCGTCTGGGCGGTATTTACGACGGCCATTGCCGGACGTTATACCACGGGCCGGAGAATGCCGCCGTCAGAATTAAGCAGCAGCATCCGGTGATGCGTTTTCATGATACCTTGCGCGGCGACATCCAGGCTGACCCACAGCTGGCGAGCGAAGATTTTATTATCCACCGCCGCGACGGACTGTTTGCTTATAATCTGGCCGTGGTGGTCGACGATCATTTTCAGGGGGTGACGGAGATCGTCCGCGGCGCAGATTTAATCGAACCCACTGTCCGACAACTTTCGCTGTATAAACAGTTTGGCTGGCGTGCGCCAGGTTACGTGCACCTTCCGCTGGCGCTCAACGAACAAGGCGCTAAACTTTCCAAGCAAAATCATGCCCCTGCGCTTGCGACAGGCGATCCGCGCCCGGTACTGGTCCAGGCATTGCGCTTTTTAGGCCAACGCGCCGTCGTAGCGTGGCAGGAGATGTCTGTTGAGGAGTTGCTGCGCTTTGCGGTGGCGCACTGGAGACTTACAGCCGTACCCACATCGGCTAATGTAAATCCGGCATTCTCAAATGCGTCTCGCTGAGCTATGATTAGCCGCTATTTTTGCTCATCGTCTTTCGCATTGCTGCGGCGTTAATGATGCTTACAGCCCAGGTCGCGTTGTTCTCTTACGCCCGTCTGCCGTAATGCGAAAGACATAGAGTAAGTTGATCTTATTAATGTATGACACTACCGAGGTGCGCTATTTTTACCCGAGTCGCTAATTTTTGCCGTAAGGTGTTAAGCCGCGAGGAGAGCGAGGCAGAACAAGCCGTCGCCCGTCCACATATGACGATTATCCCGCGTGAACAGCACGCTATCTCCCGCAAAGATATCAGTGAAAATGCCCTCAAGGTACTGTACAGGCTGAACAAAGCGGGCTATGAAGCCTACCTGGTCGGCGGCGGCGTCCGCGATCTCCTGCTCGGCAAAAAGCCGAAGGATTTCGACGTGACCACCAACGCAACACCGGATCAGGTACGGAAATTATTCCGCAATTGCCGTCTGGTGGGACGTCGTTTCCGCCTGGCTCACGTGATGTTTGGCCCGGAAATTATCGAAGTGGCAACGTTTCGTGGTCATCATGAAGGCAGTGAAAGCGACCGTACGACCTCCCAGCGTGGGCAAAACGGTATGCTGCTGCGCGATAACATCTTCGGCTCTATCGAAGAAGATGCCCAGCGCCGCGATTTCACCATCAACAGCCTTTACTACAGCGTAGCGGATTTTACCGTGCGCGATTACGTCGGCGGAATGCAGGATCTGCAAGAAGGCGTGATTCGCCTGATCGGCAATCCGGAAACGCGCTACCGCGAAGATCCGGTTCGAATGCTGCGCGCCGTGCGTTTCGCTGCGAAGCTCAATATGCGTATCAGCCCTGAAACGGCTGAGCCAATCCCGCGTCTGGCTACCTTGCTAAACGACATTCCTCCCGCGCGCCTGTTCGAAGAGTCGCTGAAGCTGTTGCAGGCGGGGAACGGTTTTGAAACCTATCAACAACTGCGGGAATACAACCTCTTCCAGCCGTTGTTTCCTACCATTACGCGTTATTTCACCGAAAACGGCGACAGCGCAATGGAACGTATCATTGCGCAGGTGTTGAAGAATACGGATAACCGCATCCGTAACGAGATGCGCGTTAATCCGGCATTTTTGTTTGCCGCCATGTTCTGGTATCCGCTGCTGGAGATGGCGCAAAAAATCGCTCAGGAGAGCGGTCTGGCCTATTACGATGCTTTCGCGCTGGCCATGAATGACGTGCTGGATGAAGCCTGCCGTTCACTGGCGATCCCGAAACGCCTGACCACGCTTACCCGTGATATTTGGCAGCTTCAGTTACGGATGTCGCGACGCCAGGGCAAACGCGCCTGGAAACTGATGGAACATCCCAAATTCCGCGCCGCGTTTGATTTACTGGAGCTGCGCGCTCAGGTGGAAAATAATACTGAACTGCAACGTCTGGCGCAGTGGTGGGCCGAGTTTCAGGCTTCCGCGCCGCCGGAACAAAAAGGGATGCTCAACGAGCTGGACGACGATCCTGCTCCACGCCGCCGCCGTTCACGTCCGCGCAAACGCGCGCCGCGCCGCGAGGGCACCGTATGACGATCGCGTATATCGCGCTTGGCAGTAATCTGGCCTCTCCGCTGGAGCAGGTCAATGCCGCCCTGAAGGCTATCGCCGACATTCCCGATAGCCGTATCGTCACGGTGTCTTCGTTTTACCGCACGCCGCCGCTTGGTCCACAGGATCAGCCGGACTATCTGAACGCCGCGGTGGCGCTGGATACCGCCCTCGCCCCCGAAGAATTGCTTAACCATACCCAGCGCATTGAGCTGCAACAGGGCCGGGTGCGCAAAGCCGAACGCTGGGGGCCGCGCACGCTGGATCTCGACATTATGCTGTTTGGCGATGAAGTCATTAACACCGACCGTCTGACCGTACCGCACTACGACATGAAAAACCGCGGTTTTATGCTGTGGCCGCTGTTTGAAATCGCTCCTGATCTGATCTTTCCGGATGGTATCAGCCTGCATCAGCATCTCACCCATCTTGGTGCTGCAAAACCCGCCCACTGGTAAAACATCGCCTCCCCTTTAGCGTTTACTGCTTTAACGCCAAACGATTGCTTAAATCAATTGCCCCCCTGAATATGACTGTTAGAATGCCGGGAAATATAACTTTTACCATCAGGAAACGTTATGAAACCCACCACCATTTCACTGCTGCAGAAATGCAAGCAAGAGAAAAAACGCTTCGCGACAATTACCGCCTACGACTACAGCTTCGCTAAGTTATTTGCCGACGAAGGTATCAATGTGATGCTGGTTGGCGACTCGCTGGGCATGACGATTCAGGGGCATGACTCCACTCTGCCTGTCACCGTGGAAGATATCGCTTACCACACTCGTGCCGTGCGACGTGGCGCGCCCAACTGCCTGTTGCTCTCCGACCTGCCGTTTATGGCTTACGCCACCCCGGAACAGGCATGTGAAAACGCGGCTATCGTGATGCGTGCGGGGGCCAATATGGTCAAAATTGAAGGCGGCGCCTGGCTGGTTGATACGGTGAAAATGCTCACCGAACGCGCCGTGCCGGTTTGTGGTCATCTGGGGCTAACGCCACAGTCGGTGAATATCTTCGGCGGCTATAAAATTCAGGGCCGCGGCGATGCCGGACAAGTGCTGCTGGATGACGCTTTGGCTTTAGAAGCCGCTGGCGCTCAACTGCTGGTGCTGGAGTGCGTGCCGGTTGAGCTGGCGAAGCGCGTCACGGAAGCGCTGTCGATTCCGGTGATCGGCATCGGCGCGGGCAACGTCACCGACGGTCAGATCCTGGTGATGCACGATGCGTTTGGCATCACCGGCGGCCATATTCCCAAATTCGCGAAAAATTTCCTTGCCGAGGCGGGCGACATGCGCGCCGCCGTACGGCAGTATATGGCTGAAGTGGAGTCCGGCGTTTATCCGGGCGAAGAACACAGCTTTCACTAATTTTTCTGACCGTGCCGGATGGCGACGCGACGCGTCTTATCCGGCCTACCGATCCTCAACGGATGTAGGCCTGATAAGCGCAGCGCCATCGGGCAGGATCATCAAGCAACTCAAGGAGTTTTGTTGTGCTAATCATTGAAACCCTGCCGCTGCTGCGCCAGCATATTCGTCGTCTGCGTCAGGAAGGTCAACGCGTCGCACTGGTTCCCACCATGGGCAACCTGCACGACGGCCATATGAAGCTGGTCGATGAGGCAAAAGCCCGGGCTGATGTGGTGATCGTCAGCATTTTCGTCAACCCGATGCAGTTTGACCGGCCGGACGATCTGGCGCGTTATCCGCGCACGCTGCAGGAAGATTGTGAAAAGCTGAACAAACGCAAAGTCGATTATGTCTTTGCGCCAGCCGTTGAGGAAATCTACCCGCAGGGGCTGGAAGGCCAGACGTACGTTGATGTTCCCGGCCTCTCCACCATGCTGGAAGGCGCCAGCCGTCCGGGCCACTTCCGCGGCGTCTCGACTATCGTCAGCAAGCTGTTCAACCTGATCCAGCCGGATATCGCCTGCTTTGGCGAGAAGGATTTCCAGCAACTGGCGCTGATCCGCAAAATGGTGGCGGATATGAGTTATGACATTGAGATCGTCGGCGTGCCGATTATTCGCGCCAAAGACGGTCTGGCGCTCAGCTCACGTAACGGTTATCTGACCGCAGAGCAGCGCAAAATTGCGCCGGGTCTACACAACGTGATGAATAGCATCGCTGAAAAACTGATTGCGGGTAATCGTGAGCTGCAAGAGATTATTGCCATTGCCGAACAGGAACTGAATGAAAAAGGCTTCCGTGCCGACGACATTCAAATCCGTGATGCCGACACGCTGCAGGAGCTGACGGAAACCAGCAAACGCGCAGTGATTCTGGCCGCCGCCTGGCTGGGTCAGGCGCGTCTGATCGATAATCAAAGCGTTACATTAGCCCAGTAGACAGGGGTTAAAAATCGGGCAATACTGCCTGAGAATTTCCAAAGCAGGCCACAAGCGCCTGCTTAGCCAAGGTAAACGACAGGGTAAAGAAGTTATGATTCGCACCATGCTGCAAGGCAAGCTCCACCGCGTAAAAGTCACGCAGGCGGACCTGCACTACGAAGGTTCCTGTGCCATTGACCAGGATTTCCTTGATGCCTCCGGTATTCTGGAAAACGAAGCGATTGATATCTGGAACGTGACCAATGGGAAACGTTTCTCAACCTATGCGATTGCGGCTGAACGCGGCTCCAGAATCATCTCGGTGAACGGTGCGGCGGCGCACTGTGCTGAAGTTGGCGACATTGTGATTATCGCCAGCTTCGTCACAATGTCTGATGAAGAAGCGCGTACATGGCGTCCGAAAGTGGCCTATTTTGAAGGCGACAACGAAATGAAGCGCACCGCGAAAGCTATTCCGGTACAGGTTGCCTGATTTTCAATAATAGGACAACCCTTCCAGAAAAACATATTTTGGGACGGGTTGTCTTTTTTTTAAATCACCAATAAATAATATTATTTATTATTTATCTTATTGCTTAAATAATAAAAACATTAGCTTTACTTAAAAGAACATAAAGTATTTCTAATGGATAGTTTTATTCCTTTTCATCGCAACTCTCTATAAAATCCGCCTCGAAATATAATATTTCAACAAATAAGATATATAAATATATTTTATTTATCTTTATCACTAAAATATGGATATTCTAAATGTTTTTCAGAAAATATGGCGTAGCCGCTTTTATTGCAATGACTTTGGGTGCCGGGTCTGCAATGGCAGCAGATCCAGATACGGGTACTATTACTTTCCACGGTCTGGTTTCTAACAATACCTGTAAAATCTCTCTTGATAATAAAATAGATCAAGACGGTAATGATTTTGACATTACTCTGGATACCGTTTTTGTTAAAAACTTCGCTACCGCACTGGGTGCTAACAGTACTCTGGGCGAAAAACAGTTCACCCTGAATCTGAGCGAATGTGATAACGCAACGGTAAAAGATGCCTCCGCTCAGTTTAATTCCTGGGGTGGTTCCAGTTCAACGTCAGGTGGTCTGTTAGTACCACCGGCTAATCTGCAAGGTGCAGCAGAAAACGTTAACCTGGTGCTGGCTAACAACGGTAACGGCGCTACCGATCTGATCAAAATTGACCAGACTAACAACACGCAGAAAGCCACTATTTCCGCTGATGGCACCGGTGACCTGTTCTACCGCGTAGCCTACACCCAGGGCCAGAAGTGGAATGCAGACACCAGCCCGGTAACGGCAGGAACCGTACAGGCACAAGTTGCCTTCACCGTTATTTATAACTAATCCTTTGTATTTAAAAAGATTAGCCAATCCCTCAGCGGCTGTGCTGGGGGATTTTAATTTTAAAGTATACCTACAGGGAGGGTAAAATGGTCAATACGGTTATTACAAAGGGATTTAAAACCACCTGCTTCGCTGCCGCGGCCTTCACGGCATTTGCCACATTCCAGGTAAACGCGGATATCGTCATATCCGGAACACGTATTGTGTACCCAGCGTCATCAAAAGACGTGATTGTGAACCTGGATAACCGGGGCAATAAACCTCTACTGGTGCAAACCTGGCTGGATGACGGGCGTGACGGTGTTGACCCGCAGGAGCTAAAACTGCCGTTTGTCATTACGCCTCCGGTATCTCGTATCGATCCACAAAAAGGGCAATCCTTGCGTATTACGTATATGGGTAGCGCATTACCTCAGGATCGGGAATCGCTGTTTTGGTTTAACGTGCTGGAAATTCCGCCAAAATCAAAAGCGAAAGAAGGCGAGAGTTTAAATCAACTTCAACTCGCCTTTCGCACGCGGATCAAATTATTTTTCCGCCCGGATGGCCTGAAAGGCACGCCTGGCGATGCGGCGGCAAACCTGAAATGGTCGCAGAAAAAAGAAGGCAATACGCTTTCACTATTTGCCCAAAATGACAGCGCGTACAACGTTTCTATTTCCAACGTAAAATTTAAAGTGGGCGGTAAAGAATATACCGTCGACAGCAAATCCGTTTTACCCTTTAGCGGGGTCAGCATGCCCGTAAAAGGCCTTTCGAATAATATTAACGGTACCGTTATCTATAACACCATTAATGATAATGGCGGCACAAATAAACGAGAAGCCAAAATAGACTAATCAATTATAACAATTACGTACCAATGTAGTGGGCCATTCTGGCCCACGTTAATTATTCGGAAAAACAATGCTATTTCAACGCTCATTATTATGTCTTACTATTGGCGCTGCACTCCCTTTTTCCGTTTCTGCTGCAACTTCCGCAGCAGAAAAAAACGTTGCTGAGTCGGACGAAGCCGTAGAATTTAACGAACAATTTTTACTTAATAGCAGCGCTAATATCGATATTAGTCGCTATGCATATGGCAACCCGGTGCTTGCCGGAACCTATCGTGTGAAAGTGAATCTTAACAATGCGTTGAAATCTACCTCTGAAATTACCTTTAATGAAAACGGTACGCCACGCGCCAGTGCATGTCTGACGCCGCTTTTACTCACCCAGGCAGGTGTTGATCCCGCCGCAATGCGCGATGACGTCGAGGTCGACGACAACACCACGTGTCTGGATATAAAAAAATACTACCCCGGTGCGACGGCGAATTACGATTCCGGCAAACAGGCCATGGATCTCAACTTCCCGCAGATTTATATCCTGAAGCGTCCTGCCGGGTATGTTGACCCCTCACTGTGGGAAGATGGCGTTCCGGCGGCCATCGTCTCTTACGATATGAACGCCTGGCACAGTGAAGGCAATGGCACAACGTCCGATACCGCTTACGTGGGGCTACGTTACGGTTTAAATATGGGACCGTGGCGTTTGCGTTCCCGAGGCAGCCTTAACTGGAACAAAGATACCGGTAGCGAATACAACAATCAGGACGTTTATTTACAGCGAGATATCACCGCGCTGAAAGCGCAAATGGTGATAGGCGACTCCTATACCCGTGGCGATGCGTTTGACTCCTTCAGCCTGAGCGGGATACGGATGTATAACGATGACCGCATGTTACCGATGGGCTCCAGCAACTACGCGCCTGTTATCTGCGGCGTCGCCAACAGCAATGCCAAAGTCACGGTGATGCAAAGCGGCAATAAAATCTACGAAACCACCGTACCGCCGGGGGCATTCGAGATTAACGACCTTAGCACCACAGGTTATGGTAACGATCTGCTGGTCACCGTAGAAGAAGCGGACGGCAGCAAACGCAGCTTTACCGTTCCCTTTTCGTCAGTCACCCAAATGTTACGCCCCGGCGCGACGCGCTGGGATATCGGCGTCGGCGAGCTGAACGATGATTCTTTGCATGATAAACCGCAGGTGGGTTACGCGCAGTTTTACTATGGCCTGAACAACACCTTTACCGGCTATATCGGCGCGCAATATACCGATATGAATTTCTATGCTGGGTTATTAGGTCTGGCAATGAACACCGGTATTGGCGCATTCGCCTTTGATGTGACGCAATCTCACGCCAGTATTGATGATTTAGGCACGCTCAGCGGGCAAAGCTACCGGCTGACCTACAGCAAAATGATCGAGGCGACCAATACCTCATTTAACGTCGCCGCTTATCGTTTTTCTACTGAAGACTACCTCAGCCTGAATGACGCCGCGTCTTTGCAAGACAGCGTTAAACATCAGCAATATGCGCAGCAAAGTTATCGCTCAGGCGATGAGTTATATGACGATTACCAGCGTACCAAAAATCAGGTGCAAATCAGCATCAACCAGCCCTTAAACCAGGGAGAAACAACCTGGGGTTCTGTGTATGTCAGCGGAACATGGCAGGACTACTGGAATGATGCGGGCTCCACGGCCAACTATAGCGTGGGTTACAACAACAGTTTTGCCTACGGCAGCTATAGCGTGTCATTACAACGCGCCTATGACCAGAACGGCAGTAAAGACGACAGCGTCTATTTAAGTTTCAGTATTCCGTTGAGTATGTTCTCGCACAACGGGGAACGCTCT
Organism: Salmonella sp. A29-2; assembly: GCF_020150755.1. Taxonomy (NCBI): domain Bacteria; kingdom Pseudomonadati; phylum Pseudomonadota; class Gammaproteobacteria; order Enterobacterales; family Enterobacteriaceae; genus Salmonella; species Salmonella sp. A29-2. Next base: position 3,743,258 of record NZ_CP083731.1, read on the forward strand.
GGCGGTTTCTCCAATATCAACATGGGCCTGCGTTCTGACATGAAGGGCGGTACTAACGTCAACTCCACCGCCAGCGGTAATACCAAAGATAGCGACATCAGCTACTCCGTGAGCGCCACCTCCAGCAGCGGTAATTACGGCAACCTGAATCAGGTAAGTGGCTTTGGCTCCCTTAACAGCAGCTATGGCCCATTAGGGCTTTCCGCCTCGTTTGGCGACGACAATAGCCAGCAATATTCCGCCAGTTACAGCGGTGGCATGGTGCTGCATTCTGGCGGCGTGGCGTTCGCGCCGGGCAGCATTGGCGAAACCGACGCTGTCGCCATGGTGAAAGCCAGCGGCGCACAAGGCGCAGGACTGGGCTACAGCAGCAGCGAAATCGGCAGTTCGGGCTATGGCATTTTACCGTATATGTCAGCCTACCGCGAAAACCGGGTGTCGCTGGATATCAGCACGCTGGAGAACGATGTTGAAATCAAAAGCACCAGCACGGTTACCGTACCGCGTAGCGGCGCCGTCGTGCTGGTGAATTTTGAAACCGATGAAGGTCGCTCACTGATTCTGGAATTACTGCGTAGCGATAAAGGCTTTATTCCTTTAGGCGCAGATGTCCTTAACGAGAAAAATGAAACTGTCGGTACCGTAGGCCAGGCCGGACAGGCGTACGTGCGCGGCGTAGAACAGCAAGGCGAACTTCGCGTGGTGTGGGGCAGTGGTAAAGAAAGCACCTGTACAGTGCGTTACCAATTAGCTGAAACCACGGCAAAAGCGGGACTCACCCCCGTACTGAGTAATCAACTTTGTCACATGTAATGACCTGTTTAGGGAAAAACTAATGAGAGTTTATATGAAAAGAAACCGCCTCAGTCTTCCCATCGCGGCACTTGCCGTAATGGCAGCTTCTGGAAGCGCGCTTGCCGCTAACTCCACTAACCTGGATGTTAACTTCACGGCCACAATTTTAGAGACGACGTGCAACATGAAACTGGTCGGTGGTACAGGCTCCGACACGGTACAGGAATTAATCATTGGTAATAGTAGTGGTGAAGTTCGTATTGATGATGTAAGAGCGGGAACAGCAACGGCAGATTTTAAATTAGTGATTGTTGAATGCCCGGCATCGCTTCAATCATTAAAGACATCAATCAACGGAACGCCATCCGGGTATTCAACAAAAATATTAACGAATGGAACAAAAGGCTCAGCCGACTATATGGGGGTGTCAGTAGCGCGCGCATCCAAACCAGATGAACCTTTTGTTATTAACTCCACCGCCGATTCAGAACGTCTGGTCTGGAGTGAGGTAGAAATTAACAATAAAGAGGTTCCGCTGATCGCCATCATGAAAGAGACCAAGGCAAATTCGGCTACCACCGGGGCTTTCTCAGCCGTTGCGACTTTCGTATTTAGCTACGAGTAATTAACGCAGATCTACGGAGCATCACTATGAAATTTACATCAGCTTTAATCACATTATCCGTTTCTGCCGTCTTATTCTCTGGAGTGGTCAGAGCCGCTATTACCGGTACCGACAGTGTACAAATGACCTTTAAGACCACAGTGACAACCGGTACCTGTAAAGCTATCGTCGTTAATGGTGACGGAAAAAATGTCAGCACCATTGGCTATGGTGAGACATATAAATCGGATCTTAACAAGAAAGCGATGCCGCTGAGCATTGTCTTGAGCAATTGTTCCGGCGTAACCATCGCAGAAGTAGAAGCAAAAGCGGGCACCGGCGGCACCTGCTCCGGTGATAATTTAGACGGCGATTCTTACGCGGCGGGCCTGAATACCGCCTTCGAAATTTGGGGCGGCGATGCAGACACGGGGGTGAAACTGTCTTGTAAAACGCCACCAGCCGCACAGAAGGTGACCATTACCAACGGTGCGGGTACCTACCCAATGACGTCACGCATTGTGGTGGCAAACGGTAAAAGCCTGAGCGACGTCACCGCCGGCGATGTCACGGCTCCGGTCACCTTTGTTGTGACATACCCTTAATTTTCAGGTGCTTTGTTCATGCAACAATTACTGTTTCTTTTACGCCAGCCCGGTCTTGTGTTGCTTATGGGTCTGACGGGCGGGTTTTGGTCTGGCATCAGCCAGGCGGGTTCCAATTTGGATATCAATCTGACCGCCAGTATTGTTAACAGCACCTGCAAACTCAGTCTGGAAAATGGGGGGGAAGTCTACCTTCCCAACGTCACGCGGGCATGGTTTTACAATAACGACGGCAGCAGTAAATATGCGCCTACCGACGAAGCGGGCGGCACGCCTTTTAATGTGCGTCTCGAAAACTGTGCAGATAACAGTAGCATCAAGCAGTTGATGTTCAGTTTTACGCCGCAATCCGGTTTTTGGAGCAACCAAAACCAGGTTTTCAAAAATGATGCCACAACAGGCGCGGCGCAAAACGTTGGTATCGTCATTTTCTCGGCAGACTATAAAACTAACGTCTTAAACAGCGATGGCAGTTCTAACGTGGTTTACGACGTCAGCGGAAAAAGCAGTTCGCTGTATTTAACGGATTATCAGTTTTACGCGCGCTATCAGAATACGGGCGCAGTTGTCAGCGGCGTTGTCACCAGCAACGTGTTGGTTGACGTCAGCTACGAATAAAAGGATTTATGATGAAGCTATCCCCTTATCTGGCCGCACTGTTATTGTTGAGCGCATCCGGCGCAGCCTATGGTGCTATGGAATGTAAATTTTACAATGGCGATACACGACAGATAATGTCGCCAGGCGTTCAGCCAATCATTACCTTTCACCCCTCGGTGCAAACCGCCACGCTGCTGGCTAGCGGTATTACGATGGAATTAACGCCGGAAATGCATAGCCACTGTGCAGTGGGGGATGATGGAGAGAACATTTACCAGATGACGGACAACACCTTACTTGAAGGGTATGTCGACGGTAAGGCGTTGTTTCGCACTAATATACCCGGCATTACGTATGCCATTGGGTTATACCCCGCAGGGAAAGGCATTACCGGATGGTTTCCCGTCAATTCCGGTCAATATTATATGACCGCTTATGCTGACGACAACGAAGGCTATTTCAAGAATGAAAAAAAATGGTACGCCGTGATGGAAATCTACCAGATGCCCGGCTTTAATGGCGTGCCTTCAGGAGTCGGTTTTATTAGCTCAATCGGCGGCCCATTGGGGCGCATTGTTCTCGGAGACCCCGTAGGTTCTGAGTCTGACCATCCTCGCCCGCTAATCACCATTTCTGATATGATGTTTAACATTCCATTCTCCGAACCGACCTGTATTCTTACCGCGCCCACCACCGTGAATTTAGGTGATTGGTACCGAAGCGACCTGGAGAAAGATCAGACCACCGAGGTGCCTTTTCAGATTACCGGAACCTGTACCGGGACGATTGAAGTCTCGTTCGTGGCGAAATCCTCATATACCAATGCGGATAAGAACCTGTTCACCAACTCGATTACCAGCAACTCAAGCGTTACCGCGGCTGGCGGCGTCGGCGTAAAAATAAGCTCACCGGCCTATCCGCAAATTCATGCCGACAGTACGCCAGAAGTCATTGCCGTGGGCGAGATAATCGGGAGGCCGGTGACCTCAGTAAACGCCAACTTTAAGGCAAAGCTGGTCAAAACAGGGACGGAGGCCGTGACACCCGGTATTTTCGGATCGTCTGTCACCTTCCAGGTAACCTACGAGTAAACTACCCTTGCGGCTGGTTGCTGATCAGCCGCGACATGGTTTCCAGCGAATCCGTGCGCAGAATATACAGCCTTTTGAGCAACATCGGATTATCCCCCGGCTTCACCTTCCCTCTCACCGTGGTGACCGCCAGATGGAAACCGGCGTCTTTTGCTGCTTTGATAGCGGTCGCGTTATAGCCGCCAAAGGGATAAGAAAGATAAAATACGTGCGGAGTAAACTGTGCGAGCGCCCGCCGCGAGCGTTCAAAATCAAACAGAATATTATGGTAGCTGCGGCTATATAAAATCGGGCGACGATGCCCGTCTACCCGGTGTAAAAAGTGGGTATGCGACTGAAAATCAAAAACGTCGCTTATCTTGCGCAATTCGGACACGCTCATAAATTGCAGCGATCTGGGATTCCATGTTTGCGGATGGCGCTTAATACGCGATGAGATAATAAATGCCGTCGCTTTCATACCGTACTGCTTTAATACCGGATACGCATAGCGACTCACCGATTTAAGGCCATCGTCAAAGGTGATAACCACCGCGCGCGCCGGGAAATTGGCGCGGTTATGGATGTAATCCTCCAGTTGGTACATCGTCAACGTGGCATAGCCGCGATCGCGAAGCCAGGTCATTTGGTTGCTGAATGCCCGAACCGAAGTCGTGGTGGACGTATGGCGAAAACGGGTATTCTCTTCATCACGTAAGATGTGATGATAGGTCAAAATCGGAATGCCGTTGTCTTCCTGCGCATCCATGGCGCTGACATAAGCCAGCCTGTCGCCAATACGAATCTGATACCAGGTTTGATGTAGCCGGCCTTGCAGCTTGCTAATAATGGGGTAACGCAAATTATCCACCAATACGCCAAACGGGGCGCTACTGATGTCCGGCGCGTTATACACCGGCGTGTCCTTCCAGGTCACCAGATTCTGATTGCTGAGCGGCTTGTTAAGATCGCCCAGGCCATCTTCCACTTTTTGTTTTCCCTGCACGGATTCCAGATGGCCTTTATCGATAAACCCCACACCGAAGCCGAATTTAAAGGCATAATAATCAGCCGCAACAGGCGTTACGGAAAGAATTTGTCCGGCGCGGATATTCCCTACGGTCACCATTTTGTCGCCAATCTGCGACCAGATGGCGGCATCTTTCGTCGTTTGCATATAACGAGCGGGCAAGGCAGCCAACACATTACCGGCGAAAAAGAACAGCAAGATAAGAACAACGCGCATAACCATATATCATAACCGAGGCGAAAAAACGCCGTCATTGTAGCAAAAGCGTCGTCAATGGTATTGATCAAAACTCATACGAATCATGCAGCAATACAAAAGGCGGATTTTTCTGCTGCTGATGCCAGAGACTGGTGACATCCGGCGCGCCAAGCGCGACAATCTGGTCGCGAAATGCTGAACTGCTCATTGACTCTCGCCAGGTAATCATTTCCTCCATCAATGAATAGCTAACACCGGAAATAACTTCACATTGAGAATGTTTATGGCTCATCAGCGACGCTACACGATAAGGCGCCGCGCCGGAAATGTCGGTTAAAAATATCACGCCTTCACCGGAGTCGGTGGCATGGAGGGCGTCACACATCATGCGGCTGAGCATATTTACGCTTAACCCACGCCAGAAATTGACCGCCCGACACTGCGCCAACGGCCCATACTTCTTTTCAAGACCTTCGAGCATTTCCTGCGCCCGATCGTCATGACAGGAAATGACCCATCCCAGCATAACTTCTCCTCCATTGAGCTCCAATCCTGCATGATGTCAGCATGTTTTTTTGGCCGACAACACACTATGACCACGATCATTTTTTATTCAAAAAAATTTGCATTATTTTTAAAATTGTTAACAGCCTTCATAGAATCTGGCCCATTAAAGGGTAATCACGGCGATTCAATTAAACAAACACTCACCAAAATAATTGATTAAATATATATTATAAATATTTCATATTTATGTTTTCTGAATTTTTCTTCGCTCCGCAAAAATCATCGGACGTTATATTTACTCATTCGGCAATAAAAATAACAATAACTTTCCACACTATAGATATTGTTACTATGTCAATATTTATAATATCTTAAAGGATCAAAGATAATGAAACTCACCTTAAAAACACTCACTGTGGCACTGGCTGCCATCACCCTCTCCCCCGCCGCGCTGGCAGACACCGCCAAAGACGGCACCGTACATATCACCGGCCTCATTAAGCAAAACGCCTGTACGGTAAAAACGGATTCAGTAGAGGTGACATTACAGGACGAATTTGCCTCTCTTTTTACTGCCGCAGGGCAGACGGCAGGGGATAAAGACTTCACCATCGAACTCGAAAACTGCGACGCAAACGTCTACAGCAGTGTACAGGCGCGCTTTGAAGGCACACTCGACGGAACCGATGCGACCATCCTGAAAAATGAGGATGATGCTGAGAATATTGGCGTGCAAATTCTTGATAAATCTAGCACCCCTATGACCTTTAACGATCTTCAGGCATGGTCTGCCGCAGTCGTGCTCACAGAGGGGGTGACGGAACTCTCAATGCCTTTCACCGCCCGCTATATCTCCACCGCGGTTCCCGTTAAGTCGGGAACGGTCGATGCAACCGCAACATTCTATCTGCAATATAACTGATCCTGGTGGCCAGCGTCGGCTGGCCCCTTTGTTTATTGAGGTCATCAATGAATTCATTGGCTAAAGCAGGGTTGCTTTGTTGCCTGTTGTGCGGTTCGCTGGCGCATGCCGCAGGGATAAACATCGGCACAACGCGGGTTATTTTTCACGGCGATGCCAAAGATGCGTCCATATCGATAAGCAATAGCGACAACGTTCCCTATTTAATTCAGTCCTGGGCGCAATCGATCAGCGAAACCGGGGCGAGCGGCGATGCGCCGTTTATGGTCACCCCGCCGCTTTTTCGCCTTAATGGCGGGCAAAAGAACGTACTACGAATTATCCGTACCGGCGGCAATTTGCCGGAAGATCGCGAGTCGCTGTACTGGCTGGATATTAAATCGATTCCCAGCAGCAATCCGGACAATAAACACAACACACTCATGCTGGCCGTTAAAGCGGAATTTAAGCTGATTTACCGGCCAAAAGCGTTAACTCAAAAACCAGAAGAGGTTGCCGATCGGTTAACGTGGTCGCGTCAGGGTCGCACGCTCACCGTGAAGAACCCCACGCCCTATTATATGAACTTCGCCACCCTTTCCGTTGGCAGTCAAAAAGTGAAAGCCCCGCGCTATGTGGCGCCTTTCGGCAACGCGCAGTACACGCTGCCTGCCGCCGCCAGCGGCCCGATTATCTGGTCTATCATCAACGATTTTGGCGGTACTGGCCCCGAACATAAACAAACGCCTTGAGAAGAGTGACAGGGATGAGAGTGCCGATGCGCAAAAGGCAACACCGGGTATTTTATTTATCGCGCTGCGCTGTGTGTATCGCGCTGGGCAGCACGTTCGCACACGTTGCATGGGCGCGCGACTATTTCAATCCGGCATTTATTGAAAACCATGGGCAGGCGAGTCGCACAAGCGTCGATCTGTCGACATTTGATAACGACAAAAGCCAGCTGCCAGGCACCTATTACGTCACTATCAATATCAATAAAACAGAAATCGGCGCGCGAAACGTTGATTTTCAACTCACGACGCTCAGTGACGGTCAACAGGCATTACAGGGCTGTTTACGGCTCCAGGAACTAAAAGATAACGGCGTCAAAACCGACCTTTTTCCACCCCTGGAGAGTGAAAAAGGCTGCGTCGATCTCAGCGTTATCCCCGGCGCCAGCCAGCGGTTTGATTTTCAGCAACAGACATTATCAGTAAGCATCCCGCAACTCTACATCGCCAACAACGCGCGCGGCTACGTGCCGCCGGAAAAGTGGCAGGAGGGGATTACCGCGCTGATGCTGAACTACAGCTTCAGCGGCTATAAAGAGTACGGTTCCAGCGAAGATTCCGACGATGCGGAATCGAAGTATCTCGCTCTCCAGCCGGGTTTTAACCTCGGGCCGTGGCGTTTTCGCAACTACAGTAACTGGAGTTCAAATAACGGCGAGAGCGGTAGCTGGAACAGCGTTTATAACTATTTACAGCGCGACATTATCGCGCTGAAAAGCCAGTTCACCGCCGGAGACAGCAATACGCCATCCGACGTGTTCGACAGCGTACCTTTTCGCGGCCTCCAGCTCACCTCTGACGATCAAATGCAGCCCAACAGCCAGCGTGGTTACGCCCCGACGATTCGCGGCATCGCCCGCTCAAACGCGCAGGTTATCGTGCGGCAAAACGGCTATATCGCCTATCAGACCGCCGTTTCGCCGGGCGAATTTGAAATCAACGATATGTTTCCCACCGGCAGCAACGGCGACTATGACGTAACGGTAAAAGAAGCCGACGGCAGCGAACAGCATTTTATCGTGCCCTACTCTTCGCTGCCGATTCTGCAGCGCACCGGACGGGCAAAATACAGCGTGACCGTGGGTAAATATCGCGATTATAACAACCACACGCTGGACGACTTCGGCCAGGCAACCCTGCTGTACGGCCTGCCGTGGGGCATCACCCTGTACGGCGGCAGCCAGATTGCCGGCGATAAATACCAGTCCGTCGCCTTCGGCGTCGGGCAAAATATGCAGATGCTGGGGGCCATTTCCCTGGACGGCATCTGGTCGCACGCCAAATTTGACGATGGCCGCAAAGAAGTCGGGCAATCCTGGCGCGTCCGCTACAGCAAGGGCGTCGTCAGTACGGGCACCACGTTTTCGCTGGCCGGCTATCGTTACGCCAGCGAAAACTACAATTCGCTGAGCGAGGTGATCAACCCGGACGACGATTTTTATGATAACTACGGCAAGCGCCATAATCGTTTCGAAGCCTCGGTCAACCAGCAAATTAGCGATACGCTCGGTTCCTTAACGCTAAGTTGGGTCAAAGAAGATTACTGGCACAGCGCGCAGCAGATGGAATCTCTGAGCGCCAGCTACAACAATAGCTGGGGTCCGGTGAGCTATACGCTGAGCTACAGCTATAACAAAAACACCTACCAGTACCGATCGGACAATGACGATGATGATAACGACGACGATCGTTATAACCAGAACGATCGGCTGTTCACGTTGTCGCTGCATGTTCCGTTTACGGTGTTCGATTCCAGGCTATACGCCAGCTATATGCTGAACACGCGTAAGCATGATGCCACGGTGAACAGCACCACCCTTAGCGGCACCGCGCTGCGTGACAGAAACCTGAACTGGTCGTTACAGCAGAGCCACAGCACACAAGACGGTGATTCCGGCGGGGTAAACGCCAGCTACAAAGGCACTTATGCCAACCTCAACGCCGGTTACAATCAGTCGCCAGATAGCCAACAGGTCAGCTACGGCATCAGCGGCGGCATTCTGGCGCACGAAAACGGTATTACCCTGAGCCAGCCGATTACCGGCGCGGCGATTTTAATTAAAGCGCCCGGCGCCAGCGGCGTTTCGGTTGAAAACCAGACCGGCGTCGCCACCGACTTCCGGGGTTATACGGTGATCCCCAACGTCACGCCGTATTATCGCTACGATATCTCGCTCGACAGCAGCACGTTTGCCGACAACGTGGATATTCCGCTCAACAACCAGACCGTCTACCCGACGCGTAATGCGGTGGTGCGCGCGGCGTATGACACGCATAAGGGCTATCGCGTGTTGTTAACGCTGACGCGCAGCAATGGCGAGCCCGTGCCCTTTGGCGCGACGGCAAGCGTCGATGGGCAGGATGCGAACCTGGCCAGTATCGTCGGCGATAAAGGCCAGGTCTTCCTCAGCGGCCTGCCGGAAGAGGGCCTGCTGCTGGTGAACTGGGGAAGCGCCTCTTGCCGCGCGGATTACCGCCTTGATATCAGCAAAAATATGAACGGCATCGTGATAGCGAACGCCGTCTGCCAGTGAGGAACACAATGAAGAATTTATGGATGCTGCTGGCGCTGGCGCTATTTTCAGGCCATGCGCTGGCAGAAGGAACGATGGGCAACGGAAGCGGCTGGTGTCAACCCACCAACGGCACGCATAATTTTCCTTTTAGTTTTAATCAAACCATTACCGATACGGATGGGAACCACACGGGAACCATCGTTGAAGAGCACTGGTCAGCTGGCGGAGAATATTCGGCTAAATGCGACTGCGATAACAGTGATTATCGCGGGTACAACTATTTCACCGCGACCACCGGCGATCTGACGCAGAAAGGCACGCACAGCGAGACGCGATACTACGGACATATGGATTACTATGTCCTCGTGGCAGGCAAACTGGAAATTGGCACCGAAGCGTATGTAGCCGGGAAGTTGAACCAGAATATTCCTGTCCCGTTTTCCTCAATCAGCAATGAAGATAGTTCCGCAGGCGGCTGTGGCGATGCAGAAATGAAATCAATGACGGCGGGCAATAAAGGCACGGTAAGGATTTATATTACTCATCCTTTGGTCGGTGAAATCTCGATCCCGCAAACAACGATCATGAATCTCTATTTATCAAAAACGCCGGGCAGCAGCGGAGATAATATTCCCCCCGCCGTTCCCCCTGTCGCGCACGTCACCATGTCCGGAACTATTACCGTGCCGCAGTCCTGTTCCATCAACGCCGGGCAGGTTATCGAGGTCAGGCTGCCGGATATTGAGGGCAAAGATATTCGTAATCTCGGCGACAGTCCGCAGAACTCGCACGTCACCACGCAAGTAAACTTTACCTGTAGCAACGTGGCGGACGGCACCAACCTGTCAATGTCATTGAACGGAGAAACCGATCCGCACAACCCGGAATACCTGAAAACCGACAATGAGAATTTAGGGATACGGATTTCCGATAAATACGATAAGACCATCGTTCCCGGCGGTAGCGCCGAATTGCCGATTGAAGATTACACAGACGGTAAAGGCAGCACCGAGTTCACCGCCGCGCCGGTCAATACCACCGGACATGTTCCCCACACCGGAGAATACCAGGCTACCGCCACGCTGGAGATTCAGATTCGCTGAGAGAAGCGTTGGGTTTCAGCAAGCCCCCCCCACCTACAGTCCCGTAACCCATTGATATTACGGGCCCGTAGATGGGGTGAAGCAAAGTGCAACCCAACGCCCCTGTCAACGCTTAACTGCGCAACCCGCGCCCACGCTGGATCAGCGACCAGCACAGCAGGTAGAAAGCGGCGATAAAGATCACCAGTACGCCAAACGTCGTCACCAGCGGCACATCATGGATACCCAGGAAGCCGTAGCGGAAGCCGCTGATCATGTAGACGATCGGGTTCAGGTGCGACAGCCCTTGCCAGAACGGCGGCAACAGCGTCAGCGAGTAAAATACCCCGCCGAGGTAGGTTAGTGGCGTCAGCACGAAGGTCGGGATCAGGCTGATATCGTCAAAGGTTTTCGCAAACACGGCGTTCAGCAGTCCGGCCAGCGAGAACAGAATCGCGGTCAGAATCAGCGTTAGCGCGACAAATACCCAGGAATGCACCTGGAAAGGCACGAAAAAGAGCGAAATCGCCGTCACCAGAATCCCCACGCACAGCCCGCGCGCCACGCCGCCGCCGACAAATCCGGCGATGATCACATGCGTTGGTACCGGCGCGACCAGCAGCTCCTCAATATTGCGCTGAAACTTGGCGCTAAAAAATGACGACGCGACATTCGCGTAGGAGTTAGTAATGACCGCCATCATAATCAGGCCCGGCACAATAAATTGCATATAGCTAAAGCCATGCATTTCGCCGATGCGCGAACCAATCAGGTTGCCGAAAATAATAAAATAGAGCGTCATGGTGATGACGGGCGGCACCAACGTTTGCACCCAGATCCGCATAAAGCGGTGGATCTCTTTCGCCCAGATGCTTTTAAGGGCAACCCAGTAAAGCTGCATCATGCGCGATCTCCTTGTTTTTCATGCACCAGCGACACAAACAGTTCTTCCAGACGGTTGGCTTTATTACGCATACTTAATACCTGAACCCCCTGCTCGCTCAGTTGGCTAAAGACGCTGTTAACCCCCTGCTCGCGTAACACTTCCACCTCCAGAGTCGAGGTATCCACCAGACGATATTGATAACCCGTAAGCTTAGGTAGCGGGCTTTTTGGCGCTAAATCCAGAATAAACGTCTCCGATTTCAGCTTTGAAAGCAGATTTTTCATGGAGGTATTTTCCACCAGCTCGCCGTGCTGAATAATACCGATATTGCGGCACAGCATTTCCGCCTCTTCCAGATAGTGGGTGGTGAGAATAATGGTGGTGCCTTTGGCGTTTAAGTCTTTCAGGAATCCCCACATCGAGCGACGCAATTCGATATCGACACCCGCCGTCGGCTCGTCGAGAATCAATAGCTTAGGCTCATGCATCAATGCGCGGGCGATCATCAGGCGGCGTTTCATCCCACCGGACAGCATCCGCGCGCGTTCATGACGTTTTTCCCACAGATCGAGCTGTTTTAAATACTTTTCGCTACGTAAAACCGCCTCTTTATGCTCTACGCCGTAATAACCGGCCTGATTCACTACGATCTGTTGCACCGTTTCAAACGGGTTAAAGTTAAATTCCTGTGGTACCAGTCCAAGCTGTCGCTTGGCGTTAACCACGTCTTTTTCCAGGTCATAACCAAAAACGTTAACGCGCCCGGACGTTTTATTCACCAATGAGCTGATAATACCGATGGTGGTCGATTTCCCTGCTCCATTTGGCCCCAGAAGCGCGTAAAAATCCCCCGCTTCGACCTGCAAATCTATGCCGCGCAGCGCCTGAACGCCGCCGGGATAGGTTTTTTTAAGTTGTTGAAGTTCCAGCGCAATGGTCATAAATTCTCACTTACTTTACGTTCTTACACTTTATATATGGTTTAAATAACTACGGAGTTGCCCTATATTAGCCCAACGCACTTATTTGGTTACAGGTCGTTAACTTCCATGAAAGACATAGATACACTCATCAGCAACAATGCACTATGGTCAAAAATGCTGGTGGAAGAGGACCCCGGATTTTTTGAGAAACTGGCGCAAGCGCAAAAACCGCGCTTTCTATGGATTGGATGTTCCGACAGCCGCGTTCCCGCAGAGCGTTTAACCGGGCTTGAACCGGGCGAATTGTTTGTTCACCGTAATGTGGCTAACCTGGTTATTCACACCGATCTGAACTGTCTCTCCGTGGTTCAGTATGCGGTAGATGTTCTGGAAGTTGAGCATATTATCATTTGCGGCCACTCCGGTTGCGGCGGTATCAAGGCTGCGGTAGAAAACCCTGAGCTGGGCTTGATTAATAACTGGCTGCTGCATATCCGCGACATCTGGCTTAAACATAGCGCGCTGTTGGGAAAAATGCCCGAAGAGCAACGTCTGGACGCGCTCTATGAATTGAACGTCATGGAGCAGGTCTATAACCTGGGGCATTCCACCATTATGCAGTCAGCGTGGAAACGCGGGCAGAATGTGACCATTCACGGCTGGGCGTACAGTATCAATGATGGCCTGCTGCGCGATCTTGACGTCACCGCCACCAACAGAGAAACGCTGGAGAACGGCTATCATAAGGGTATCTCCGCCCTAAGTCTGAAATACATTCCCCACCAATAAGCCATTAGCTATAGGCCGGATAAGTCGCTTTAGCGACGCCATCCGGCATTTCTGCTCTTACTCGTCCAGCAGCACCACTTTACCCACATACGGTAGATGGCGATAACGCTGGGCGTAGTCGATACCGTAACCGACTACAAATTCGTCCGGAATCGAAAAGCCAACAAACTCAACCGGCACGTCCACTTCGCGGCGAGACGGTTTATCCAGCAGCGTACAAATCGCCAGCGATTTCGGCTCGCGCAGGCCCAGGATTTCACGGACCTTCGACAGCGTATTACCGGAATCAATAATGTCTTCGACAATCAGCACGTCTTTACCGCGAATATCCTCATCCAAATCTTTGAGGATTTTCACGTCGCGGGTGGTGGACATGCCGCTACCATAGCTGGAGGCGGTCATAAAATCGACTTCATGAGGAACCTGAACTTCACGGCACAGGTCCGCCATAAACATAAATGAGCCACGCAACAGACCTACCAGCACCATTTCACTGCCGCTGTCTTTATAACGTTCGGTAATCTGACGACCCAGCTCGGCAATACGTGCTTTGATCTCCGCTTCGGGGATCATGACTTCAACAGTATGTTTCATATTTATAACCATATGATTTAAAAACAAATCACTCAATGCCGGTGACTAATAACGCCGCATTGACGCGCAAGGCACGCAGTATAACAGCAAACGTATTCATTCGCGGCATTTGATAAGAAAGCTCATTTTGTGATGACGATCACACATGTTAATTCCTATACTTAATTGCTACTAAAAAATTAACAATTTGGGATGGTGTCTTTTTATGGCAGAAAATAACGCACGATCGCCACGATTACTCGTGACGCTGACGGCCCTCTTTGCAGCACTTTGTGGGCTGTATCTTCTTATCGGAGGTGTCTGGCTGGTTGCTATTGGCGGTTCCTGGTACTACCCCATCGCGGGCCTCGTGATGTTGGTTGTGGCCGGATTGCTATGGCGCAGTAAACGTGCCGCGCTGTGGCTGTATGCCGCCCTGCTGCTGGCGACAATGATTTGGGGCGTGTGGGAAGTCGGGTTCGACTTCTGGGCGCTCACGCCGCGTAGCGATATTCTGGTGTTTTTCGGCATCTGGCTAATATTGCCGTTTGTCTGGCATCGGCTGGTGGTTCCTTCCAGCGGCGCAGTGGCGGCGCTGGTCGTGGCGCTGCTGATTAGCGGCGGCATTCTGACCTGGGCTGGCTTCAACGACCCGCAGGAGATCAACGGTACGCTTCGCGCCGACGCCACGCCCGTCGCAACAAGCTCGTCGATCGCCGACGAAGACTGGCCGGCCTATGGACGTAATCAGGAAGGCCAACGCTATTCGCCGCTGAAACAGATCACTGCGGATAACGTTCACCAACTGAAAGAAGCGTGGGTCTTCCGCACCGGCGATCTGAAACAACCCAACGATCCGGGCGAAATCACCAACGAAGTGACCCCGATTAAAGTCGGCGATACGCTTTATCTGTGTACAGCTCACCAGCGTCTGTTCGCGCTGGACGCCGCCAGCGGTAAAGAGAAGTGGCATTTTGATCCTCAGTTGAAGACCGATTCGTCTTTCCAGCATGTGACCTGCCGCGGCGTCTCTTATCATGAGGCCAAAGCGGATACCGCCTCGCCGGAGGTCATCGCCGACTGTCCGCGCCGCATTATCCTTCCGGTCAATGACGGTCGCCTTTTCGCGGTGAATGCCGAAACCGGCAAGCTGTGTGAAACCTTCGCCAACAAAGGCGTCCTGAATCTGCAAACCAATATGCCGGACACCACGCCGGGACTGTATGAACCGACGTCGCCGCCGATTATCACCGATAAAACGATTGTCATTGCCGGTTCGGTCACGGATAACTTCTCTACCCGCGAAACGTCCGGCGTTATCCGTGGTTTTGATGTTAATAGCGGTAAACTACTGTGGGCCTTCGATCCGGGGGCGAAAGATCCGAACGCGATTCCAGCCGATGAGCACTCTTTTACCTTTAACTCGCCGAACTCCTGGGCGCCTGCCGCCTATGATGCGAAACTGGATCTGGTCTATCTGCCGATGGGCGTGACCACGCCGGATATCTGGGGCGGTAACCGCACGCCGGAGCAGGAACGTTATGCCAGCTCCATCCTGGCGCTGAATGCCACCACCGGGAAACTGGCCTGGAGTTATCAGACCGTCCATCACGATCTGTGGGATATGGACCTGCCGGCACAGCCGACGCTGGCAGATATTACCGTTGACGGTACTACCGTTCCGGTTATCTATGCGCCAGCGAAAACCGGTAATATCTTTGTGCTCGACAGACGTAATGGCGAGCTGGTCGTGCCCGCCCCGGAAAAACCGGTCCCGCAGGGCGCGGCAAAAGGCGATTACGTCGCCAAAACTCAGCCGTTCTCTGATTTAACCTTCCGCCCGAAAAAAGATCTCTCCGGCGCGGATATGTGGGGCGCGACCATGTTCGACCAACTGGTGTGCCGCGTTATGTTCCACCAGTTGCGCTATGAAGGTATCTTCACCCCGCCGTCCGAGCAGGGGACATTGGTATTCCCTGGCAACCTGGGGATGTTTGAATGGGGCGGTATTTCCGTCGATCCAGACCGTCAGGTCGCTATCGCTAACCCGATGGCGCTGCCGTTTGTCTCGAAGCTGATCCCACGCGGCCCGGGTAATCCAATGGAGCCGCCGAAAGACGCGAAAGGTACTGGTACAGAAGCAGGTATTCAGCCACAGTACGGCGTACCGTTCGGCGTCACGCTGAATCCGTTCCTTTCGCCGTTTGGCCTGCCGTGTAAACAACCGGCCTGGGGCTATATTTCCGCGTTGGATCTGAAGACCAATGAAATCGTGTGGAAGAAACGTATAGGGACGCCGCGCGACAGTATGCCGTTCCCGATGCCGGTTCCGGTGCCGTTCAACATGGGGATGCCCATGCTCGGCGGGCCAATCTCAACCGCCGGTAACGTACTGTTCATTGCCGCGACCGCCGACAACTACCTGCGCGCTTATAACATGAGCAACGGGGAAAAACTGTGGCAGGGACGTTTACCCGCCGGAGGCCAGGCAACGCCGATGACCTATGAGGTAAACGGTAAGCAGTACGTGGTCGTTTCTGCCGGAGGCCACGGTTCGTTTGGTACGAAGATGGGCGACTATATCGTGGCCTATGCTTTGCCTGACGACGCGAAATAACCATTAATGCCCGGCGTATGCCGGGCATTGTGCCGGGTGGCGGCTTCGCCTTACCCGGCCTGCGTCGGAGATATCGGTCAGACCGTAAATCCTAACATCATTCCCGTATCTTCATGTTCTAACAGATGACAGTGCGCCATATAGGCATGTTCCTTCGGCGCGTCGTGATCGAACTTGACCAGCACTTCGCTGATACCGCCCTCAACGCGTACCGTATCCTTCCAGCCCGTTCTGTGCGCCGCTGGCGCTTTGCCGTTCTCTGACAGAATACGGAACTGCGTGCCGTGAATATGGAAAGGATGCAGCATCATGTCGCCCACGCCGGAAATCACCCAACGTTCATGTCGGCCTTTTTGCGCCGCGAACATCGGTTTGTTCATATCGAAGACCTGGCCGTTGATAAAGTTAGCGTTATGGAAGTCGAATTTTCCGCCGTGATTCATATTGCCCATCGCGCCATGATTCATCCCGCTGTGATCCATGTTGCCATGATCCATCTCGCCATGCCCCATATTGCCGCCCTGCATATGCGCGTTCATGCTGTCATGATCCATGCCGCTCATCGCCTGAGCGCCATATTTCTTCATCAGCATTTGCATCCCCATCATATCAAGGCGCGGGTCCATCGACAGTTTCAGGTTGCGCACCGTCAGCCCTTCCAGCGACGGCAGCGCTGGCATCGTCGTCAACGTATCCGGCAGCGTACCGGAGGCGGTAATCCGCAGCGGCTGGATACGCATCACCGGATGCGGTTTATCAAACGGAGCGATCGCCATTCCCATCTGGCTGACCGGCAGGGTCACCAGATCAAAGGCTTTCCCGTCACTGATATCCACCAGCACTTCAAAACGCTCGCCCATTAATAACGGCAGTTCGGTGACTTTCACCGGCTCCGCCAGCAGGCCGCCGTCGCTGGCGATCACATAAAGCGGACGATTATCGCTGGCGGCGATATTCAGCGAACGCGCATTACAGCCATTTAGCAAGCGCAGACGTAGCCAGCCTTTCGGCGCGGAATGCTGCGGATAGATAGCGCCATTGGTCAGCAGCGTATCGCCAAACCAGCCGACGGCGGCGGTCATAATATCCAGTTGATAATCAATCTGGCCATCGGCGGAGAAGCGTTTGTCCTGAATGATCACCGGTACATCGTCGATGCCCCACTGTTTCGGCAGGCGCAATTTGCGAATCTCGTCATCTTCAATCAGCACCAGTCCGGCAAGGCCCATCGCCACCTGGCGCCCGGTTTTGCCGTGTTTGTGCGGATGAATCCAGCAGGTCGCGGCGCGTTGCTGCGGCGTAAACGTCACCGTGCGGGTTCCGCCTGCGGGAATAATCCCCTGCGGACCGCCGTCGACGATGCCCGGAATCTCCAGACCATGCCAGTGAAGCGTCGTGTCTTCGGCCAGTTGGTTATGGATATCAACGGTCACACTTTTTCCTTTGTGAAGCTGTACCGCTGGCCCCAGCAAATTACCGTTGTAGCCCCAGGTTGTCGCGTTCTTACCGGCGAATGTCGACTGTCCGGCTTTAACAATTAACTGCATACGGTTGCTCGCATCTGCCGTTAACAGGTCAGGAATAGGCAACGCGGGACGTTCGGCGGCAAAAGCGGCGCGGCTCCACAGCGGCAGCGCTGATGCAACCCCCAGCGCCACTGAATATTTTAAGAAATCACGGCGTAACATAATCATTTCCTTATAATGAACAGGCGGGTGTCTAAGCTTAGACCCTGCCCTAACGGGAAGGTCAAGCCAGCAACACGTCTTTACCATTCCTGACAGCAATACAATAAGAATGAAAACGCCGCGACCAATCCTGAT
The DNA here is from genome assembly GCF_020150755.1 of Salmonella sp. A29-2. Classification (NCBI taxonomy): domain Bacteria; kingdom Pseudomonadati; phylum Pseudomonadota; class Gammaproteobacteria; order Enterobacterales; family Enterobacteriaceae; genus Salmonella; species Salmonella sp. A29-2. Next base: position 3,761,568 of record NZ_CP083731.1, read on the forward strand.
AATAAAAGTCGTCGCTACGTTCTCAGTATGCTAACGTTGACTTTCCCTGATGCCGTGGTAGAAGCAATGAAGACGTTTTTCAGACCCGTGTTGTTTGGCAGCCTGATGGCCTTATGCGCAAATAGCTATGCGCTTACTGAATCCGAAGCTGAAGATATGGCCGATTTAACGGCGGTTTTCGTTTTTCTGAAAAATGACTGTGGTTACCAAAATTTACCCAACAGTCAGATTCGCCGTGCGCTGGTCTTTTTTGCCCAGCAAAATCAGTGGGACCTGAGTAACTACGACACCTTCGATATGAAATCGTTGGGCGAAGACAGCTACCGCGATCTTAGCGGCATCGGTATTCCGGTCGCTAAAAAATGCAAAGCTCTGGCCCGCGATTCTCTGAGCCTGTTAGCCTACGTTAAATAATCCTCCGCGATCCTATTGCTGAAATAATGACCGTGCATCCACGGTCATTGTTAGCTATGATGTTGCGCCCTTTTTTTACGGGTGTTAACAATGGAGGTATCAGCCAATGGCCGAAAATACGATGTGGCATGAAACGCTACACGACCAGTTTGGTCAGTACTTTGCCGTAGACAACGTTCTGTATCATGAAAAAACCGATCACCAGGATTTAATCATCTTTGAAAACGCCGCTTTTGGCCGCGTGATGGCGCTGGACGGCGTGGTACAGACCACCGAACGCGACGAGTTTATTTATCATGAAATGATGACCCACGTCCCGCTGCTGGCGCACGGTCATGCGAAACACGTTCTGATTATCGGCGGCGGCGACGGCGCAATGCTACGTGAAGTCACCCGGCATAAAAACGTCGAAACCATCACCATGGTGGAGATCGACGCTGGCGTAGTCTCGTTTTGCCGCCAGTATTTACCCAACCACAATGCCGGCAGCTACGACGATCCGCGCTTTACGCTGGTGATCGACGACGGCGTGAATTTCGTCAATCAGACCCATCAGACCCATCAGACCTTTGATGTGATCATTTCCGACTGTACCGATCCGATCGGCCCCGGCGAAAGCCTGTTTACCTCCGCCTTTTATGAAGGCTGTAAGCGTTGCCTGAATCCGGGCGGCATTTTTGTCGCCCAGAACGGCGTGTGCTTCCTGCAACAGGATGAAGCGCTCGACAGCCACCGCAAGCTGAGTCATTACTTCAGCGATGTCGGCTTCTACCAGGCGGCGATTCCGACCTATTACGGCGGCATTATGACCTTCGCCTGGGCGACGGACAACGACGCTCTTCGTCACCTGTCGAGCGAAATTATTCAGGCGCGTTTTCATGCCGCCGGCCTCAAATGTCGCTATTACAACCCGGCTATTCATGCCGCTGCATTTGCGCTACCGCAATATCTACATGACGCACTGTCCGCACAGTGACGTTAAGGAGGTGATAAAAATTGAAAAAGCTGAAACTGCATGGCTTTAACAATCTGACGAAAAGCCTGAGTTTTTGTATTTACGATATCTGCTACGCCAAAACCGCAGAAGAGCGCGATGGCTATATCGCCTATATCGATGAACTCTATAACGCCAACCGACTGACCGAGATCCTGTCGGAGACCTGCTCCATTATCGGCGCGAACATCCTGAACATCGCCCGTCAGGATTATGAACCCCAGGGCGCCAGCGTCACGATTCTGGTGAGCGAAGAGCCGATCGACCCGAAACTTATCGATCAAACCGAACATCCCGGCCCGCTGCCGGAAACCGTGGTGGCGCACCTCGATAAGAGCCATATCTGTGTGCATACCTATCCGGAAAGCCATCCGGAAGGCGGGCTATGCACCTTTCGCGCCGACATCGAAGTGTCAACCTGCGGGGTGATTTCACCGCTAAAAGCGCTCAATTACCTGATCCACCAGCTAGAGTCCGATATTGTCACCATCGATTACCGCGTGCGCGGCTTTACGCGCGACGTCAACGGTATGAAGCACTTTATCGATCATGAGATTAATTCTATTCAGAATTTTATGTCGGAAGATATGAAGTCGCTGTATGACATGGTGGATGTAAACGTGTATCAGGAAAATATTTTCCATACCAAGATGCTGCTTAAAGAGTTCGATCTTAAGCACTACATGTTTCACACCAAACCGGAAGATCTCACTGAAACCGAACGCCAGGAGATCACCGCCGCGCTGTGGAAAGAGATGCGCGAGATTTACTACGGCCGCAATATTTCGGCGGTCTGATTCACCACTGACAGCGCCTGACGGCGCTGTCACTCCGGCTGCACCAGCGTTAGCGCAAAAGCGCGCCCTTTCAGTTCAACCTGTGCTGACGGCGGTAGATTGACGTCGGTAATCACATCATTAAAGCGCTCAAGCGGCACCACATTAAAGAGCGAATGCGCGCCATACTTACTGCTGTCCACCAGCAACACTTTGCGCTGCGCATTAGCAATAATCTCCTGTTTAAGCCCGGCCTTATCTTCCGTTGGGGTCGTCACGCCCGTTTTTACCCCCCATGAATTACAGCTCATAAACGCGATGTTCGGATACACGCTGCGCAATAGCTTACGCCCATGCTCACCGATACAGGACTGACTGCTGTCATCGATACGACCGCCGACAATCGTCACTTCAATTTGCCGGAACTCAGCTAAAAACAGCGCAATATGCAGATCGACGGTGATGACCCGCAGCGGAAGATGGGTTAAGCATTTCGCCAGCTCCATCATTGTCGTACCGGCATCCAGCACGACGGCATCGCCAGCATTCACCAGCGATGCGGCAACGCGTGCGATCGCCCGTTTTTCAGCGGGCGATCGCAGTTGTTTTTCATTGGTGGTGGGCTGGGCGGGTTCAAAACGCCGCAGCGCCACGCCGCCATGACTACGGCTGATCACGCCCTGCTCATCCAGCTTGATCAAATCGCGACGGATAGTGGCTGGCGATGCGTCAACCGCCTCAACCAGCTGTTCTACCGTAACCAGCGTATGGTTTTTCAGATACGCCACAATGAGATCCAGACGGTGTTGTCCTTTCATAACAGGGAATTATGCCAGTTGCATTGCCAGTTTGATCGATACGGCCATGCTCTCAGATTTTGCTTTTCCCGTCCAGGCGATATCAAATGCGGTGCCATGATCGGCAGAGGTCCGAATAAACGGCAGCCCCGCGGTGATATTCACGCCATCATAAAAGCCAAGCAATTTCAACGGGATATGCCCCTGGTCATGATACATCGCCACCACCATATCATACTGCCCCTCATAAGCCTGGAGAAATACAGTATCCGGCGGGCACGGCCCATAAACGTCCATACCTTTTGCGCGGGCATCGGTAATGGCTGGCGTCAGGATACGCGTCTCTTCATCGCCAAACAGGCCATTCTCGCCCGCATGAGGATTCACGCCTGCCACGGCGATACGCGGTTTAACGTAACCCACACGCTTGAGGAAAGTATCAGCAATACCAATCACCGTTTCGACACGCGTGGTACTTAACGTATCAAGGAATTTACGCAGCGCGATATGCGTTGAAACGTGAATCACTTTTAGTTTATCGGTGTAAAGTACCATCGCGTAATCGCGGCTATGGGTCAGGGTCGCGAGCAGCTCGGTATGGCCCGGATAGTTGTGCCCCGCCAGGTGCAGCGCCTCTTTATTCAGCGGCGCGGTAGCAATAGCCTGTACGTCGCCCCGTAACGCTAACTCGGTGGCGCGCTTCACGCAGCGATACGCTAAATCCCCCGCCTGCGCCTGAACTTTCCCGGCCTCCAGCGCCTCCGGCTGCGCCAGCGGCTCATCAATCACATGAATGATGCCGGGCGCAAAACGCGCTTCGGCGACCCGTTTAATGGCCCGTAACTCGACGTTCGGCGTGATGCCCTTCGCCTGTAAACGTTTCAACGTTGCGAGGCATCCAATAACCACCAGCGGCGCGCCGTTGAGACCGTCTTCGCTTAGCGCTTTAACAATAATTTCCGGCCCAATGCCCGCGGGATCGCCCATAGTAATGGCAACGGTTTTAGTCTCCACAATACATCTCCTCAATATAATAAAGCGCGTCACACAACGTACTGTCTGAACCGAATCCGCCCGCTTTGGTAATGACCGGCAGATCGTCAATTTCGCTGTTTACAAACGTTCCACAGGGAATACAGGGCGCCACCTCGCTCTGAATGCGATAACCTTCAGCGCCAAGCGCGCCGGCGACGGCGGTAGCGATATCACCGCCGGTCAGAAACAGCCCGCCAATCCGCGCCTGCTCGATAATGTTTAACGTGACGACGCCAAGCCGCTGACTCAGTCGCTCGCCCAATTGCTGACGGCTCATCGCGGATTTTTCGCACAATGCGTCGATTAACTGTCGATCTTCCGCGCGACGGCTGGTGCGTAAAATCGTATGTCGATGCTGACTTAACAGCGCGCAGGCCTGCTCTACGACAGACGCGATTTCCTGCTCCGCGCTATCCGACACCATGCGCGCGGCATCAATATCCACGACCTCCGCACGTCCCCGGCACAGCGCATTATCCACCTGACGTCGCGTGGCTTCGCTCATCGAACCGGCCACCACCAGCACCGGCAGCCGCTGCCGGTCTTGCATAAAAAGTTCAACCGGCAACGCATTCGCCAGACCCGCTGCGCCGACGAGCAGCGGCATCGACGGTTGTTCGCACGCCGCTTGCGCAATCAACGTCAGGTCCCGCTCTTCCACCGCATCCACGACGATAATCCCTTCGCCCTCAGCCGCATAAGCCGTAAGTAAGGCGCTTAACCCACCGCGTCGGACATCCTGCAAAAAGACTTCATACACAGGGATCTCACTTTGCAACGCCACTATCTCGGCAATGCGGGAAGAGACAATGGGCGTTTTCGGATCGCTGGCAAATTCTGTTTCCAGTAGCGGGACGCCATTAACCAGACATTTTCCTTCAAGCGTCGTGCGTCCGGCCGCAGGGATCGCGGCGGCGATAACGGCCAGTTTTCGCTGACTGGCGCGCATGGCCGCCGTCACTTCGGCGCCGATATTGCCGCGAAATGTAGAGTCGATTTTTTTGTACACCAGCGGCGCTGGCGATGTCTCACACCACGGGAAAAGCGCGGCATAAACGGCAGATGCCGCCTGATCTGCGGGCATCGCCCGGCTTTCGGTGTTAATGACTAACACATCGGCGCGGCGGGACGGTTTTTGCGACGCGCTCAACATGACTTCCGTTCTCGCCCCCTTCTTCGCCAACTGGACGCCGGTATCATTCGATCCGGTAAAATCGTCGGCGATAACTATCATTTTCATGCGTTTTTCTCCAAAGAAGCCTGACGCGTCTGTTTTTTCGCAACCCAGGAGGTCAACACTGGCGTCAGGATTGCCGTGGTGATCACCGAGGCGGCAATCAGCGGAGCGGCAGCAGCGGCCACCTCGGCGAGCGAAGGGTCGGCCTGCGCAATAGCCAGCGGCGTCGCAACGGCATTACCCGCGGTGCTGGAGGCCGCCGCCCCGGCAATGCCAGTTCCGCCAACCAGACGATCTGCGCGAATATTAAAGAAACCGCCAACGAACGTTGTCAGCACGCCGAGCAGAATTCCGGCAAGTCCGCCTTGCAGTAACATTTCCAGGTTGATGCCCGCCCCCAGCGCAAAAGCAAAGAAAGGAATGAGCAGCGGGCCGCCTTTGGTCAAAAAATCGCGCATATGAGGATCAAGATTGCCGAGGATCATGCCGACAACCAGCGGAACCAGCACCGCCACCAGCGCCATAATGGGAATGTTCGCCATCCCTGCCGCGCCCAGCGCAATCATCGTAAAGAAAGGGCCATCATTAAGAGACAAAATAGAGATAGCGCCGACGTCGCGCTCATTGCCGAATTCGCCTACCAGCGCAGCATAAAGTCCGCCATTCGAATTGCTCATCGCCGCGATAATCGCCACGCCGCTCAGGCCAAAAATACCCTCCGCGCCGAAAAGATGCTCCACGCCCAGGCCAATGCCGATGGCGACAAGCAACTTAGTGAGCGTAATCGTCCCGCCCTGCAATAACGCCTGGGGCGCGGCTTTCACACTGATACCGGCTCCCATACACAGCAGAAAAGCGCCAATCAGCGGCGCCGCGCCGTTTTTAAATAAGGCGGTGGTAAAACCGCCGATCTCAAGCGCCTGTGGAGCGAAGGTGTTAATGACTGCGCCAATAACGAGCGGTACGACCATCATGCCGCCGGGTACGCGCTCTATTGCTTTTTTGATGTTCATGGTCTTACCGCCTGTTGCTTGTTGTGATTGAATAAAATCATAACGATTATATTCAATCAAATTAAGATCACAAACGCGTCAGATCACAGTTTTAAAATGATTAATAAAAATCAAAAAATCATTCTGCAATAAAAAAGCCGGGATACTCCCGGCTGGAATGTGTGGTGATTTCGTTTCCACTACCGCCCCCAACTGTCCGTCGACTGGCGTTGCGGGACAATAACGAAGAGAGGGTCAGGCTTTACTGACGAATTCCCGATACGCGGCGACGACCCGCAGAAAATCCTCCATGCCGCACAGGGATAAACTCTCTTCATCGTAATAACTCATCCCCTCTTCCATCTCATCGCCGGAAAAATCCAGCTGATTGGCGCGAATCATCACTTCTTCGCCGTCCATCCAGATCGTGTATTCATGCCCTGCTCGTTGCCAGGAGCGTTCGCTGCCTTTGACCGTACGCGCGGCTTGTTCTACTTCATCCAGTAGCGAGAGATTGTCTTTAACCTCTTCATTAAACCAGTGACCGACCACCTCGTGGCCCATCGACATTCGTACTTTTACCCCTCCGGTAACGTCGCGCAGAAATTCGTAATCCATAATTGTTTTCCTCTGCCCTGGCAATGCGCCAATACCGCATTGCGCCTTGAGGTAATTATCGCAGCACGGTGAAAGAAAAACAGCGGGGCGCACAAAAGATAAAATAAAAATGCCAAAACGGTTTATTATTCATACAGAAAGTCACTCTAGCGCTTCAATATATCTACACGCGCTCCGACAAAGTGCTACGTGCCGCACCGTGGGGTATTGAGTCTCCACGACTGACAAACTCGCCGTTAGCGAAGCGCGATCTGGAAGAGTATTTATTTAATGAATGTGCTTTTCATATGCAGCCGTAATCAATGGCGCAGCCCCACGGCGGAGCAGGTGTTCCGCCGCTATCCCGGCCTTAGCGTCCGTTCCGCCGGCACCAGCAGTAATGCCAAAAAAAGCGTGTCGTGCGGGTTACTTCAGTGGGCTGACGTTATCTGCGTTATGGAGCAGAAACATAAAGACCGGTTGATGGCTGAATATCGTCGTATTATTGAAAATAAGCCCCTGCACGTACTCGACATCCCCGACGACTACCGCTATATGGACCCTGAGCTGGTCAGGCAACTGGAAGAGCTGGTGCCGGAAGTGTTGGAGATATAGGCATTGCCGCAAGGAAATGTCCATCATCCATCACGCTTACATTCACTTAATCTCCGTTAAGCGAAAACTCGACGACAAATTTCACATCAGGCAGCGCGCCGTTTAGATGAACTTTTATTATGCGCCGGAAGAGCGCAGTCATTAAAAACGGCTGACCCTCATCCAGTTATAGCATTACCAGCCCGGTGTCCCTCTGGCGTTTTTTCAGAAATCATCAATACCCTGCCCACGCCGACGCCTGCTAGTCTTTCAGACGCTTCCTTATCATCCGGGTCGTTGTCATGAAATTGTTGGCTACTTGATAAGCACTTTTCAACTGAGCTCCAGCAATGGGCGATATCAGCAGAGAAGCCGTAGTGAGTTGTATTTTTTGTCAGACGGTTGAAGGAAAATTAAGGAAGGATACATTATGTCTGTATTTCGACGAATAATTTATCATAGCGGTTGGTTTATTCTGCTTGGGCCGTTAATAGGCGCAGCCACCGCGATAGGTGTCATAAACTATTCACCCGCCATTATTGGCGGACCAGACTCATTTTTGTTCTGTTTCTACAGAACAATACCAGCATTAGTTATTATTACCGGCTGGATATACAGTCTCCTCCCCGCATGGTTAACCGGTGTCGCCTGCGCGCTGATACCCCTGAAATTATATCAAAAAATAATTAACAGGATGATCCTTTGCGCCATTGCAGGTGGTCTTATCACGACGCTGTTTAATTTGGTGCGATATGGTTTTGACATAAGCATACTACCATTAATATATGGTGAAGTATTGATTATGCTTATTCCAGCGATTGTAGCCGGGGCAATAATGGGCGGGGTAATTACGTATTTGCCGGGGCTACGGGAAGTGAAGCGTAATAATAAATAAGAAGCGCCATTCGGGCCCGGAAATCCGGGCCCGTCGCTGTTACACCGCAGTCTGGAAAATCACGCCGTCCGCTTTCTCAGTGTACTGAGAGAGCTGGTCGAAGTTCAGGTAACGGTAGGTATCCACCGCCGCCAACTCCGCAGAAGCCGGAAAACGATCTGTCGATGACCTTTTATTATGCGCCGGAAGAGCGCAGTCATTAAAAATGGGGAGTCTCACATCACCAACCCGGCCCCTCCATCACGGGCATGAGTTCCACAATATTCTCCAGTACCAGTGGCGTGTGGTGATCTGAACTTAATGCCAGTAAAACATCACCTGTGACAACAATTTCTTGGTTTAACAAATCGTCGCCGTACTGTACTTTAACTCTTTCTATGATCTCATCGCTCAACAAGAGTTGCACTTGCCCATTCCAGTCGGCTGTCTGCATGTCGGCATCCTGGACGCAGGTTAACGGTTCTTCGAGTTTAACCACCCAATAACGCTGCGCGCCGCTTTTTTGCTCTGCCAGTATTCCGCGCAATGACACGGTATCGCCTTCCCGCACGCAACGCTGTTGCCGTTTTTTCGCCATTTCTTCAACCGTTTTGACTGGCAAAATGTCGGTGCTGTGGTTACACCAGGCCAGTGAGCTTTGGCGACTAATGCCCTGAAATTGAGGAACGGGCAACCACCATGTATTATTAGCGTCTTTCTGCAATACCACATCCAGCTTTTTACTATCCTGACTATACCAGTCAGCATCGGCATTGGCAGGTTCGCCACAAAAATAGGCATATTTTTGCGCCGCGCATAGCTGCGTCACCACGAAGGATGGCACAGGCGTATTATTCAGCGTTGTTTTACGATTAAGATCGCCAACGTAGTTTTCACGTACCGCGTCAAGCAGTTGCGTGCGCAACGGATCGCCTTTTTCTACCGGCAGGCAAGCTGCGATGCGCCCGTACTGTTTCACCAGCGCGCGTAATTCCTGTGACTTCAGGTCAACATTCCCGGCAAAGTGGCACTTCGCTTGCTCCGGCGCGCTAAACTCTTCATCCAGGTAAACCGTACTCACCCACCCTTCGGTACCGCTGTCCAGCAGAATACGATCGAAGAGATAATATTTATCATCTTCATCTTTAATATACTGACCGTCAGTATCTTTTAGCAGGCCGCAAAAATAGGCCAGTTCGCGCGTCTCGTTGATTTCAATCCGCTTGATATCGAAGCGGGCGTTTAATAGCCCAACCTCCTCGCGTAGCGTTAATGCAATAGCGCCGCGTGGATTTTCATCAGGCTTCAGCGGGAACATATCTGATGCATATAAATTGCAACAAATCATCATCAACACCAATAAAAAATAACGCATGAACGTGACCGTCGAAAAATTGCATTGAGGGTGCCATAATAGCGCTTTGCGTTATTATCAGTAATCATTTGCTCATGAAAAAGATCGCGTTCGGTTTCCCGTTATTGCTGGCAGTATTGCCTTATCCGGCGCAAGCCAATGAGGCCGTGGCGAATAGTTCATTGCATTTACTGGCACAGAGCGATATTCAACTAGCGAAAGAGCGTCTGTTAATTGAACGCGAGCGGATTAATGCTGATTATTTGTTTGTGAATCCGACCGCGCAGGATATTACCGTTCCTGTCGTTTTCCCCATGCCGCCGCTGTCATTTAGCGACGTTGACGAAGCCGGTGAAGATTACATCCCCGGCATCCGCAACATTAAAATCCGCGTCGATGGTCAGATCGTGACCCCGCAACCACGCTGGACCGTAGTACTGAATGCTCCGCAGGAAGAGATCACCAATAAACTTCAGCAGGCTGGCTGGACGGTGGAGCAACTGATCGCCGCGCTAAGCGATGGTGAATTTTCGCCTCCGGCGGATCTCCCGGCGCTGCCGCCGGAATGGTTTAAGGATAATCAGCCGCAGTTTACTATCCAGCGCAACTTCATCTGGCAGCAGACCTTTCCGGCGGGGAAAGCGGTGACTATCCACCAGGTTTATACCCCGAGCGTGTCACTCAGCGCGCTAATGTCAACGGATGAACTGGACAATGACAACACCTGCCCGACGGCGGAAAACCGCCAGCAAATACAGCAGGCGCTGGATCAGTTAATGACGAAGCAAGGCCCGGCAGGCGCTTTGGGGCAAAACCGGATGGATGTGGTGCTAACCGGTGATCCCGCGTGGAAAGAGGGAGACATCGGCGAGTTTACGCTGCGCCTTCACGGCGATGCGATAACCACCTGCTTTCAGCCGCCGCTGACGCGGATTAACGCCACTACGCTGGAATTTAAGCAGAAAAATTTCCGGCCTGCGGAAAATCTGGCAGTGACGTTTTATTCTTTATCGTCCATGTACGAATGATGGCATAAAACGCTTTACTCACTCAAATCCACGAGCGCGTGAAGCGTCTTATAATTAAAAATCCACCAGGTAGGAAGAATTTCACCCTGCTGGTAAAATTTATAATCACTCTCGCCATTTGGCGACTTCAGTTTTATGACATCCCCCATCTGTTTCCAACGGGCATAAGGCGCCTTGTTATTCATTGATTTGAGATTCTGCACCATCGGTTCGCAGCGCGCGCACATTTTTGCGTTACCGTCATCGTAAAATGCCATCATCCCACCGTTAGTAACGTGTAAATACTGTAATTTAGCCGCCGCATCAGCGTTGCCGCATAGCATCAATAGCATTCCTATAACCCATAACTTTCTCATTCACTTTATTTCCGTTAAGCGAAAAATATTATCCAGTAACAGCGGCGTATGATGCGAGGCGCTCAGCGCCAGAAAAATATCGCCGCCGACGCTGACTTTTTTACCGACCAAATTGTTGAGCGATTCCCGCTCTTGTGGGGTTAGCACCAGTTGCATCGTCTGGTTCCAGCCAGGCTGCTGCTTATTGGCATCGCGCACGCAGGCAAGGGGGTTATCCGGGGTCAGGGTCCAGTAAGCGGACTCGCCGTCCCCCTGCTGGCGAAGCGTGCCGGTGAGGTTAACGGTGTCTCCCTCCACCCTGCACGCCTGCGCCAGTTGCGCTAAATCGGTTTCTCGCAGCGTGCCATCGCTATAGTACCCGCCGCTCACTTTAGATTGTTGTGTCAGCAGGTTGTTTTCCGGCTGCGGGCGCCACACGCCATCCGGGGATTTTTTCAACACGACGCGAAGCCGATTATTGGCGTCATCATGGATAAAAAAACTCGTTTTATCTCCCGTCGCCTTACCCAAAAAGTAAGCATAATCTTCCGTGGCGCAAAGGTCTTCGACGATAAATTTTACCGTCGGCAGCGGGCCGTTAAGGGTTAAGCTATTGCTGTCGCCAATATAACTGGCGCGCAGGCCGTTCAGAATATCGCTTCGCAGCGGGTCGTTGGCTTTTACCGGCTGGCAAATATTTTTGCGCCCTTGCGCGGCGACCTGCTCACGTAAGAGCGCAGACGTTAACGGTACGTTTTTACCATAATGGCAGTGAACATCCTGCGGCGAAGCAATGGTTTTATCAAAGCGCACAACGCTGCCCCAACTCCAGCGATAACCTATCGCCATCACGCGGTCATAAAGATGATATTGATTTTGCCCATCCGTCAGAAAATTATCGTTTTTGTCTTTTATTAAGCCACAAACGTAAGCAATGCTACTGCTTGCTTCAATCCGCCGCAGGTTAAACAGCCCATCCTCAAGCCCTTCTTCATCGCGCAGCGACAGGGCAATATATTTGTGCCAGGTATCACCTTGTGGCAATGGCTTTATTTCTTCGGCAAATGTATTTTGGCAAATTATTAATAATAAAAATAAATAATACCGCATTTTTCTTCCCTCGAAAAACGGCACTCGCCGGATTATGATAATGATTATGTTTCGGACATGGAATGCACCGGTATGACATATTTTAAATGGCTGAGCGTACTCCTGTGTTTTATTACCAGTTACCATGCTTATGCAAACGACTCGGCGGTCGGGGAAACCAATGGTTCCATTGAATTTCTGCAACAAAATGAGATCAGCATGGCGAAAGAGCGATTGTTGATTGCCAGCGATCGTATCAATGTCGATTATGTATTTATTAATCATTCGGCGCAGGATATTACCGTTCCGGTAGCCTTTCCGATGCCGGCTATTTCCCAACGATATATGGGAGATAGTACAGAAGGTATTGCCAACTTTAAGATCAGCGTGGACGGTAAACCGGTTAAAAGCGAGTCCCGCTGGCGAGTCATCCATGACTTAGGCGGTAAAGGTGAAGAAGACATTACGGCGAAACTACTGCAAACCGGCTGGACGATCCCACAGCTACGCCATGTCCTCAATCGCGAGGGCAAAGCCTCTATTGAAGAAGGATATAAAGAGGGAAAACAGCAATTACCGTCAGAGTGGTTTGATGACGGCTATCTGAATATTGCCGTTCAACAATATTTTATCTGGCAACAACGTTTTCCGGCGGGCAAGGAGATCGTTATTCACCACTCATACACGCCCAGTAAATCCACCGGCGTGCCTGACAGCCTTGACAGTCTTCTTGGTGATGAGCTCGGCGATCAATGCCTGACCGCCGCCACTCGCAAGGCGTTAAAACAGCTGGATGCAGGAATAAAATATAAAAACGAAGACGGTAGCGCGAATATCGGCTGGGGCTATCTGGGCTATATTCTGAAAACTGGCGCTAACTGGAAAGAGGGTGTCATTGGCGACTTTACCTTGCGCATTCATAAGAAGGATGAGACTGAAGTGGTTGTCCCCTGCTTTAATTACCCGCTAAAACAAATTGATCCGTTAACCCTGGAGTTTAAACAAAAAAACTTCAAGCCCGATGAAAACCTGGATATCCATTTTTATTACGATTCTTCGCTGTAAAAACTGGCCCGGAAATCCGGGCCAGTCACTTTTACACCGCAGTCTGGAAAATCACGCCGTCCGCTTTCTCAGTGTACTGAGAGAGCTGGTCGAAGTTCAGGTAACGGTAGGTATCCACCGCCGTCTTATCCACCTGCGCCACGTAGGTCTGGTACTCTTCCGGCGTCGGCAGTTTGCCGATCAGCGCCGCCACCGCCGCCAGCTCCGCAGAAGCCAGGAAGACGTTCGCACCGGTACCTAAACGGTTCGGGAAGTTACGGGTAGAGGTAGAAACCACCGTCGCACCGTCGGCCACACGCGCCTGGTTACCCATACACAGGGAACAACCTGGAATTTCGATACGCGCGCCGCTCTTACCGAACACGCTATAGTAACCTTCTTCGGTGAGCTGCGCGGCGTCCATACGGGTTGGCGGCGCTACCCACAGGCGGGTTGGCAACTGGCCTTTGTGGCTATCCAGCAGCTTACCAGCCGCGCGGAAGTGGCCGATGTTGGTCATGCAGGAACCGATGAACACTTCGTCGATCTTCTCGCCCTGCACGTCAGACAGCAGACGCGCGTCGTCCGGATCGTTCGGCGCACAGAGGATTGGCTCTTTGATATCCGCCAGATCGATGTCGATCACCGCTGCGTATTCCGCGTCAGCATCGGCTTCCAGCAGCTGCGGGTCTGCCAGCCATTTTTCCATACCCTGGATACGACGTTCCAGCGTACGACGGTCGCCGTAGCCTTCGGCGATCATCCACTTCAGCAGGACGATGTTGGAGGTCAGGTATTCAACGATCGGCTCTTTGTTCAGCTTGATGGTACAACCGGCAGCGGAACGCTCGGCAGAAGCATCGGTCAGCTCAAACGCCTGCTCGACTTTCAGATCCGGCAGACCTTCGATTTCCAGGATGCGGCCAGAGAAGATGTTTTTCTTGCCTTTCTTCTCAACGGTCAGCAGGCCCTGTTTGATGGCGTACAGCGGGATGGCATGGACCAGATCGCGCAGGGTGATGCCCGGCTGCATTTTGCCTTTGAAGCGCACCAGCACGGATTCCGGCATATCCAGCGGCATCACGCCGGTCGCGGCGGCAAACGCCACCAGACCAGAACCCGCCGGGAAAGAGATACCAATCGGGAAACGGGTATGGGAGTCACCGCCGGTACCGACGGTATCCGGCAGCAGCATACGGTTCAGCCAGGAGTGGATCACGCCATCGCCCGGACGCAGAGAGACACCGCCACGGTTCATAATGAAGTCTGGCAGCGTGTGGTGCGTGGTGACGTCAACCGGCTTCGGATAGGCTGCGGTGTGACAGAACGACTGCATGACCAGATCGGCGGAGAATCCCAGACAGGCCAGGTCTTTCAGCTCATCGCGGGTCATCGGGCCAGTAGTATCCTGAGAACCGACGGAGGTCATTTTCGGTTCGCAGTACGCGCCCGGACGAATGCCTTTCACGCCGCAGGCACGACCGACCATTTTCTGCGCCAGCGAGAAGCCACGGCTGCTTTCCGCCACGTCTTTTGCCTGACGGAAAACATCAGAGTGCGGCAGACCCAGCGCTTCACGCGCTTTGGTGGTCAGGCCACGGCCGATAATCAGCGGGATACGACCACCGGCACGCACTTCGTCGATCAGCACGTCGGTTTTCAGTTCGAAGGTTGCCAGTAGCTCGCCGGTTTCATGATTGCGCACTTCGCCTTTGTACGGGTAGACGTCAATCACATCGCCCATATTCAGGTTAGAAACGTCAACTTCGATTGGCAGTGCGCCCGCATCTTCCATAGTGTTAAAGAAGATAGGCGCAATTTTGCCACCGAGGCACAGGCCGCCGCCGCGCTTGTTCGGCACGTTCGGGATGTCATCGCCCATGAACCACAGCACGGAGTTGGTCGCGGATTTACGGGAAGAACCGGTGCCCACCACGTCACCCACGTAAGCCAGCGGGTAGCCTTTTTTCTGCAATGCTTCGATTTGTTTGATCGGGCCGACAACGCCTGGCTGATCCGGCTCAATGCCTTCACGGGCGTTTTTCAGCATCGCCTGCGCATGTAACGGGATATCCGGTCTCGACCACGCATCCGGCGCCGGAGAGAGATCGTCGGTATTCGTTTCGCCGGTCACTTTGAAAACGGTGACGGTGATTTTTTCCGCCAGCGGCGGACGGCTCAGGAACCATTCGGCGTCGGCCCAGGATTGCATCACCTGTTTGGCGTATTCATTGCCCGCTTTGGCTTTCTCTTCTACGTCGTAGAAGTTATCGAACATCAGCAGGGTGTGGGACAGTGCTTTGGCCGCAATCGGCGCCAGTTTCGCATCGTCCAGCGCATCAATCAGCGGATGAATGTTGTAACCACCCTGCATGGTGCCCAGCAGTTCAATGGCTTTTTCTGGGGAGACCAGCGGGGAGGTGGTGTCGCCTTTCGCGACAGCAGCGAGAAAACCGGCTTTAACATAAGCGGCTTCATCTACGCCAGGAGGAACGCGGTTGATCAACAGGTCTAACAGGAATTCTTCTTCGCCCACAGGCGGGGTCTTCAGCAGCTCGACAAGCGCAGCCATTTGGGTTGCGTCTAAAGGTTTTGGCACAATCCCCTGGGCAGCACGCTCAGCTACGTGCTTACGGTATTCTTCTAGCACGACGATATCTCCTCGCTCTCATTGTCATAATGCGGCGCTTTTGTTGATGGGCGATTCTCTTCACGCTCCTGTGAGACAGTAGTTAGTAGGGTAAATGCCCGGTACCGCATAAGGCACAATAACAGGATTTTCTTTAAGTGTTAATCTGTTTACAAAAAAGCAACATAAAAAAGTGGCTGAATCGTTAAGGATGGTCTAATGCTCTACTGAGGCGGGAGCTGCAGCCATAAATGCTTACCTCATTTCGTGCTTTGATCGTCACGTAACGTTACCGATCCCAACATTAGCTAAAAATTAAACTATCGTCCCTTTATACTCACGCGAAACTGCACCCCGTCGGCGGCAGGCATAATGACCATAGCGATTCTCTGGAATCGGGAGAGATAAAATGACGTTGCCCTTTAAACCCCATCTCATTGCCCTTGTGTGCAGTGCCGGGTTATTTGCCGCTTCGGGCGTACTGTATGTTAAAAGCCGCGCTCCCGAAGCGCCCGCGCAGGCGGCAGCTCCCGCCTCTGAGCCAACGCAGACCGCTGTGCCCGCGCCTGTCGCGAAAACGACCTTTACCACTGCGCAAATTGATCAATGGGTCGCGCCTGTCGCGCTTTATCCCGATGCCCTGCTTTCGCAGGTGCTCATGGCCTCCACCTACCCGGCGAACGTAGTTCAGGCCGTCCAGTGGTCGCGCGATAACCCTACGCTGCAGGGCGATGCCGCTATTCAGGCGGTGGCCAGCCAACCGTGGGACCCCAGCGTCAAATCGCTGGTCGCCTTTCCCCAGTTGATGGCGCTTATGGGCGAGAATCCGCAATGGGTGCAAAACCTGGGCGATGCGTTCTTAGCCCAGCCACAGGATGTGATGGATGCGGTGCAAAGGCTGCGTCTGCTCGCTCAACAAACCGGTTCGCTAAAATCCACGCCACAGCAAACCGTCACCAGCGTGCCGAAGTCCAGCGCTTCTACCGCCGTCACGACGACAACCACCACATCCGCCAGTACGCCAGCGACACCGTCGACCGTTATAAAAATTGAACCCGCGAATCCGCAGGTGGTGTACGTGCCGAACTATAACCCCGCGACGGTGTATGGCGCCTGGCCCAATACCGCTTATCCGCCGGTGTATTTACCGCCCCCTCCGGGGCAGCAGTTTGCCGATAGTTTTGTTAAAGGTTTTGGTTATAGTCTGGGCGTCGCCACCACCTATGCGTTGTTCAGCAGCATAGACTGGGATGACGACGATCATCACCACCATGACGACGACCATCATGATGATGATTACCATCATGGTGGTAACGGTTATCAACATAATGGCGATAATATCAACATCAATGTCAATAATTTCAACCGGATATCCGGGCAAAACCTGCCGGGCCAAACGATGGGCTGGCAGCATAATCCCGCCTGGCGCAATGGCGTCCCCTATCCGAATAATACCGTTGCGCAACAGTTCCATCCCACCAATGTTAGCGGCGGGTTAAGCGCAACGCAGCAAGCGCCAGTGTCTCGCGACAGTCAGCGCCAGGCGGCCATGGCGCAATTCCAACAACGCAGCCATACATCACCCGCTAACCTGTCAGGCGAGACATCCCGCGATAGACAGCGCAAAGCGGCATCGCAGCAGTTAAATCAAATTGCCCAGCGTAATAATTACCGTGGCTATGACGGAACACAAAACAGCAGTCGTCGCGAGGCTGCGCAGCAGACACTGAATAAATCCACCACGCAGCAGCATCGTTCCGAGCTGAAGGCTAAAGCCCAGCAGCACCCTGTTTCACAGCAGCAGAGAGACACCGCCCGCCAGCGTATTGAATCCTCTACGCCGCAGCAGCGTCAGGCATTTCGCCAGAATATGCACGCCAATGTGTTTAGCGGGAACGACAGTCGATCGCCGTCATGGCAATCGCAACAGCTACGCGGCCTGGAAAGCCGTCGCGGCAGTCACTTAAACACCGAGCAACGCGCCGCCGCGCGGGAACATTTTTCTGAACATCATGAATTTCATCGCCGTTAACCGGAGCAGATAATGAAAAAGGTTATGTTAAGCGCTCTGTTACTGTCGTTACCCTTGCTGGGCTACGCGCAGGAACGGTTCCCCTCCCCGGAAGCGGCCGCCAGCGCCTTCGCCGCGGCGGTAGCCGGAAAAAACGAAACGCAGCTTACCGCGCTACTGGGCGATGACTGGCGGCAATTTCTGCCGCCGGAAGGTGCCGATCCCGAGGCCGTGGCCCGCTTCAATCGTGACTGGCGCGAAGGCCATCGCATTGTACAGAAAGACAATACGGCGCACCTGAATGTCGGACGAGAAGACTGGCAGCTCCCGGTGCCCATGGTGAAAGAGACTGGCGGCTGGCGCTTTGATATGGCGGCAGCCGGGAATGAGATCCTCACCCGTACTATTGGGCGAAATGAACTTTCTACCTTACAGGCCATGCATGCTTACGTTGATGCGCAGCAGGATTATTACTTACAAAACCATCGCTGGGCGCACAGGATAATCAGTAGCGAAGGCCAAAAAGATGGCCTGTACTGGCCAACCAAAGCAGGCGACGTCCCCAGTCCGTTAGGCCCAAACTTTAGCCCCGCAGCGCCAGACGAGGGTTACCACGGCTACCATTTCCGTATTATCAGCGATAACGACGGTCACGGCGCGGCGCTTCTGGCCTGGCCGATGCATTACGGCGAAACCGGGGTGATGAGTTTTATGGTCAACCAGGACGATCGTATTTATCAGGCGGATTTAGGCAAGGAGACGGAGAGTAAAGTTCAGGCTATCACGCGTTTTGCGCCAGACGCGCAGTGGCAGGTCGCCGAATAACCCGTAAGCGCCTGGCGTTATCGCCAGGCCATGATCATTAGCCCTGATGCGGCATTAATTCCGGGTGGCCTTGTACCGGCGGCTTGTTGCTGGTCAGCGCGGCTTCATCAGCCTGAATGCTGCCGGAATTGGCCGCCCATACGCCTTCATGCGTGTGGGTGATCTGCTGATGCTGCGCATTCAAATCCTCGCCCATTGCCGCAATATGCGTGCTTTCCGTACCGCCGCTGTTAGTCGCCCAGGGGATGACGGGATCGCTGGCAAATGCCATGCCGGAAATCAACGTCGCAGTTAGCGCTGCTGTTGTCAGAAAAAGTTTCATATATCAAACCTCATAATTAGCTCGCTATTATTTTATAGCGTTACTAATTTCAGGGTGATGACAAAGTAAGGAGAGGTATTTCTTATGAAACAATTAGTTGGTCGAAAATGACAGACAAAGGCACTACCGACGGCATAAGCTTTGAAAAACGCACTGCTGCGGAAAAGATAAATTTTGCGGTTTCGTTATCCTTCGCCATCATTTGACACATCTGATTTGCCATGCATAAAAAAAGCGGCTGTAAAGCCGCTTTTTTGTATCGGGTGGCGCATTGCCACCTACAGAAGATTATTTCTTCTTCGCTTTCGGGTTCGGCAGGTCGGTAATACTACCTTCGAACACTTCAGCAGCCAGACCGACGGACTCGTGCAGCGTCGGGTGCGCATGAATGGTCAGCGCGATGTCTTCCGCGTCACAGCCCATTTCGATCGCCAGACCGATTTCACCCAGCAGCTCGCCGCCGTTGGTGCCGACAATCGCCCCGCCGATCACGCGGTGAGATTCTTTGTCGAAAATCAGTTTGGTCATACCGTCTGCGCAGTCAGAAGCGATAGCACGGCCAGAAGCTGCCCACGGGAAGGTGGCGGTTTCATAGCTGATGCCTTTTTCTTTCGCTTCTTTCTCGGTCAGGCCAACCCATGCCACTTCTGGCTCGGTGTACGCGATAGACGGGATAACTTTCGGATCGAAGTAGTGTTTCTTCCCGGCGATAACTTCAGCGGCAACGTGGCCTTCGTGAACGCCTTTATGCGCCAGCATCGGCTGACCGACGATATCGCCGATAGCGAAGATGTGCGGCACGTTGGTGCGCAGCTGTTTGTCCACGCGGATAAAGCCACGGTCGTCAACTTCCACGCCAGCTTTGCCCGCGTCGAGGTTTTTACCGTTCGGCACACGACCGATCGCTACCAGAACCGCATCATAACGCTGCGCTTCAGCCGGGGCTTTTTTGCCTTCCATCGAAACGTAGATACCGTCTTCTTTCGCTTCAACGGCAGTCACTTTGGTTTCCAGCATCAGGTTGAATTTCTTGCTGATGCGCTTGGTGAAGACTTTCACTACGTCTTTGTCAGCCGCCGGGATAACCTGGTCGAACATTTCAACCACGTCAATCTCTGAACCCAGCGCGTGGTATACGGTCCCCATTTCCAGACCGATGATACCGCCGCCCATGACCAGCATACGCTTCGGCACTTCTTTCAGTTCCAGAGCGTCGGTAGAATCCCATACGCGCGGGTCTTCATGCGGAATAAACGGTAATTGGATCGGACGAGAACCTGCCGCGATGATCGCGTTGTCGAAGTTGATCACGGTTTTGCCGTTTTCGCCTTCCACTTCCAGGGTGTTCGCCCCGGTGAATTTACCCAGACCGTTGACCACTTTCACTTTACGGCCTTTGGCCATACCCGCCAGACCGCCGGTCAGCTGCGTGATCACTTTCTCTTTCCAGGTACGAATCTTGTCGATATCGGTTTTCGGCTCACCGAAGACGATACCGTGTTCAGCCAGCGCTTTGGCTTCTTCGATAACTTTTGCTACGTGCAGCAACGCTTTAGAAGGGATACAGCCGACGTTCAGACAAACACCGCCAAGGGTGTTGTAGCGTTCTACAATTACGGTTTCCAGACCTAAATCAGCGCAACGGAAAGCGGCAGAATAGCCTGCCGGGCCCGCCCCAAGTACCACGACCTGAGTTTTGATTTCAGTACTCATCATGACCTCTTTATTTGTATCCGGCGGTCCGGGGTACTTGATCGCCCATCATCCACCGGGTCGTTCTATCCGCCCGTATCTTACAAAATTGTTAACAATTTTGAAACAACAAACGGATCACGAATTATCGCTTTCGCTAATAACCTCACAAACTCCATGAGATTATCAAAAAAAAGCCGGCCGTCGGGCCGGCTTTTTCGCTTACATCACCAGACGGCGAATGTCAGACAACATATTGTTGATAATGGTAATGAAACGCGCACCATCAGCACCATCGATCACACGGTGGTCGAAGGAAAGAGAGATAGGCATCATCAGACGCGGCACAAACTCTTTCCCATTCCACACCGGTTCCATCGCCGACTTAGAAACGCCGAGGATAGCCACTTCCGGCGCGTTAACAATCGGCGCGAAGTGGGTAGTTCCCAGGCCGCCGATGCTGGAGATAGTGAAGCAACCACCCTGCATTTCGCCAGCGGTCAGCTTACCATCACGCGCTTTTTTGGAGATGGCGGTCAGTTCACGAGACAGCTCGGTCACGCTCTTCTTATTCACGTCTTTAAAGACCGGAACCACCAGGCCATTCGGGGTATCAACCGCCACGCCGATGTTGATGTATTTCTTCAGGGTCAGACGCTGACCGTCTTCGGACAGAGAGCTGTTGAAGCGCGGCATCTGTTCCAGAGCAGCGGCAACCGCTTTCATGATGAAGACCACTGGCGTGTATTTCACATCCAGTTTGCGCTTCTCAGCTTCGGCGTTCTGCTGTTTACGGAACGCTTCCAGATCGGTGATATCGGTTTTGTCGAAGTGCGTAACGTGCGGGATCATCACCCAGTTACGGCTCAGGTTCGCGCCAGAGATTTTCTGGATACGGCCCAGTTCCACTTCTTCAACTTCACCAAACTTGCTGAAGTCCACTTTCGGCCACGGCAGCATACCCGGGATACCACCGCCCGCAGCAGCCGGCGCAGCTTCCGCGCGTTTGATTGCGTCTTTCACGTAAGCCTGAACGTCTTCGCGCAGAATACGGCCTTTACGACCGGTGCCTTTCACTTTCGCCAGGTTTACGCCAAACTCGCGCGCCAGGCGGCGAATCAGCGGGGTAGCGTGAACGTAAGCGTCGTTTTCAGCGAACTCAGACTTGCCTTCCGCTTTGGCAGCCGGGGCAGCAGGCTTCTCAGCTTTCGCCACCGGAGCCGGTGCCGCCGCTTCCTGTTTAGCCGGAGCGGCCGCAGGCGCTGCGCCTTCTACTTCGAAGACCATAATCAGAGAACCGGTTTTCACTTTATCGCCGGTGCTGATTTTGATTTCTTTCACGGTGCCCGCGAACGGCGCAGGCACTTCCATGGAGGCTTTGTCGCCTTCGACGGTGATCAGCGACTGTTCAGCGGCAACTTTATCGCCGACTTTGACCATCACTTCGGTGACTTCAACTTCGTCACCGCCGATGTCCGGTACGTTAACGTCTTTCACGCCCGTCGCTGCTGCTGGAGCAGCCGCAGCCGGAGCGGCTTCCGCTTTCGCTGGTGCTGCTGCGCCTGCTTCACCCGCCACTTCGAAGACCATAATCAGAGAGCCGGTAGAGACTTTGTCGCCGGTGTTCACTTTGATCTCTTTCACGGTGCCTGCAAACGGAGCAGGAACTTCCATAGAGGCCTTGTCGCCTTCGACGGTGATCAGCGACTGTTCAGCTTCTACGGTGTCGCCCACTTTCACCATCACTTCAGTCACTTCAACTTCGTCACTGCCGATATCCGGAACGTGAACGTCTTTCGCCGCTGCCGCAGCAGGTGCTGCTGCCGGAGCCGCTTCTTTCTTCTCTTCTGCCTTAGCAGGTGCAGCGTCAGCTGCACCGTCGGCGGAATCGAAAATCATGATAAGTGCACCAGTCTCGGTTTTGTCGCCGACAGAGACTTTGATCTCTTTCACGACGCCAGCCTGCGGAGACGGGACTTCCATAGAGGCTTTGTCGCCTTCTACGGTGATCAGCGACTGTTCAGCTTCCACTTTGTCGCCCACTTTGACCAGAATCTCGGTGATTTCAACTTCATCTGTCCCGATGTCCGGTACTTTGATTTCGATAGCCATTATTCTTTTACCTCTTACGCCAGACGCGGGTTAACTTTATCTGCATCGATGTTGAATTTGGTAATCGCATCCGCTACCACTTTCTTGTCGATTTCGCCACGTTTAGCCAGTTCGCCCAGCGCTGCGACAACCACATAAGAAGCATCAACTTCGAAGTGGTGACGCAGGTTCTCACGGCTGTCGGAACGACCGAAGCCATCCGTACCCAGTACGCGATAGTCGTCAGCCGGTACGTAAGTACGAACCTGCTCGGCGAACAGTTTCATATAGTCAGTAGATGCTACAGCCGGAGCGTCGTTCATCACCTGAGCGATGTACGGTACGCGCGGGGTTTCCAGCGGGTGCAGCATGTTCCAGCGCTCACAATCCTGACCATCACGCGCCAGTTCGGTGAAGGAGGTTACGCTGTACACGTCAGAACCTACGCCGTAGTCTTTCGCCAGGATCTGTGCCGCTTCACGCACATGACGCAGGATAGAACCGGAGCCCAGCAGCTGAACTTTACCTTTGCTACCTTCGAGGGTTTCGAGTTTGTAGATACCTTTACGGATACCTTCCTCGGCACCTGCTGGCATGGCCGGCATGTGGTAGTTTTCGTTCAGGGTGGTGATGTAGTAGTAAACGTTCTCTTGTTTCTCACCGTACATACGCTCCAGACCATCATGCATGATGACAGCCACTTCGTAAGCGTAAGCCGGGTCGTAAGAGATACAGTTCGGGATAGTCAGCGACTGAATGTGGCTGTGACCATCTTCGTGCTGCAGACCTTCGCCGTTCAGCGTAGTACGACCGGAAGTCCCGCCGATCAGGAAGCCGCGAGCCTGCTGGTCGCCAGCCTGCCAGCACAGGTCGCCGATACGCTGGAACCCGAACATAGAGTAGTAGATGTAGAACGGGATCATCGGCAGATCGTTGGTGCTGTAAGAGGTCGCCGCAGCCAGCCAGGATGCGCCTGCGCCCAGCTCGTTGATACCTTCCTGCAGAATCTGGCCTTTCTCGTCTTCTTTGTAGTAAGCAACCTGCTCACGGTCCTGCGGGGTGTACTGCTGGCCGTTCGGGCTGTAGATACCAATCTGACGGAACAGACCTTCCATACCGAAAGTACGCGCTTCGTCGGCAATGATCGGAACCAGACGATCTTTGATCGACTTGTTCTTCAGCATCACGTTCAGAGCACGCACGAAAGCGATCGTAGTGGAAATCTCTTTGCTTTGCTCTTCCAGCAGCGCGCCGAAATCTGAAAGTTGAGGCAGCTCTAACTTCTCGGTGAAGTTCGGCTGACGGCTTGGCAGGTAGCCATGCAGCGCCTGACGGCGTTCATGCAGGTATTTGTGTTCTTCAGAACCTTCCGGGAAGGTAATGTACGGCAGTTTTTCGAGATCAGCATCGGCAACCGGCACGTTGAAACGATCGCGGACGTAACGCACGCCGTCCATGTTCATTTTCTTAACCTGGTGAGCGATGTTTTTACCTTCCGCGGTGTCGCCCATGCCGTAACCTTTAATGGTATGGGCCAGGATTACGGTCGCTTTGCCTTTGGTTTCCTGCGCTTTTTTCAGTGCAGCATAGACTTTCTTCGGATCGTGACCACCGCGGTTCAGCGCCCAAATCTGGTCGTCAGTCCAGTCGGCCACCAGGGCTGCGGTTTCCGGATATTTACCGAAGAAGTGCTCACGCACGTAAGCGCCGTCTTTGGATTTGAAGGTCTGGTAGTCGCCGTCAACGGTTTCGTTCATCAGCTGGATCAGTTTACCGCTGGTGTCTTTACGCAGCAGTTCATCCCAACGACCGCCCCACATGACTTTAATAACGTTCCAGCCAGCACCTGCAAAGATGCCTTCCAGTTCGTTAACAATCTTGCCGTTACCGGTGACCGGGCCGTCAAGACGCTGCAGGTTACAGTTGATAACAAAGACCAGGTTGTCCAGTTTTTCACGGGTGGCGATGGTGATCGCGCCTTTGGATTCCGGCTCGTCCATCTCGCCGTCGCCGAGGAAGGCGTAAACGGTCTGTTTAGAGGTATCTTTCAGGCCGCGGTGTTCCAGATATTTCAGGAATTTCGCCTGGTAGATAGCACCGATTGGGCCCAGCCCCATAGAGACGGTCGGGAACTGCCAGAATTCCGGCATCAGTTTCGGGTGCGGATAGGAAGAGAGGCCATTGCCGTGAACTTCCTGACGGAAGTTATCCATCTGTTCCTGGGTCAGACGACCTTCCAGGAACGCGCGAGCGTAGATGCCCGGAGAGATGTGGCCCTGGAAGTATACCAGGTCGCCGCCATCCTGTTCGTTGCGCGCACGGAAGAAATGGTTGAAACAGACATCATAGATCGTGGCGGAAGACTGGAAGGACGCCATGTGGCCGCCCAACTCAAGGTCTTTTTTAGACGCGCGCAGCACGGTCATGATGGCGTTCCAGCGGATAGCAGAACGAATGCGACGTTCCAGCTCCAGATTACCCGGGTATTCCGGTTCGTCTTCAACGGCAATAGTGTTGATGTAATTACTGGCCCCTGCGCCTGCCGCGACTTTCACGCCGCCTTTACGAGCTTCAGAAAGCAGTTGGTCAATCAGATACTGAGCGCGCTCAACACCTTCTTCACGGATGACCGATTCGATCGCCTGTAGCCAGTCGCGAGTTTCGATCGGATCCACGTCATTTGGGAAACGTTCTGACATGGGGGTATTCCTTATCTATCTAATACGTTGAGTTATCTGGAACCTGTCCCATTAAACTTTCGTCAGAAAGCTTAATAAGACAGGTTCTGCGTTTAGTTGCCGCGCACATTTTTGCGCTTTATTCACAACATCTTCTGGTTAACGTTCTGCCAGAAAAAACTAATTCTTGCGCTGCTCCAGACGGCGTAAAGCGCGTTCACGACGGCTCTCCTCACGGCTTCTGTCCAGCATAATCTCTTCGATAAACGCCAGATGGCGGTGTGACGCTTCACGCGCTTCTTCTGGTTTTCCGGCCATAATGGCTTCAAATATACGGGTGCGATGCGTACTCACCAGCGGCAGCATCTCCCGACGCGCATACAGCAATTCGAAGTTCTGCCGCACGTTTTGCGCCAGCATCGGCTCCATACACCTTAGCAGATGAAGCAATACCACGTTGTGCGCCGCTTCGGTGACGGCGATTTGATACTGGAGCACGGCTTCGGACTCGGCATCCAGATCGCCGGACTCTTGCGCCAGCTCAATGGCATGGTGCAGCTCGCGAATACGGTCTTTATCTTCGTCGGTGCTGCGCAGCGCCGCGTAATAAGCCGCAATGCCTTCCAGCGCATGGCGCGTTTCGAGCAGGTCAAACTGGGATTCAGGGTGATCGGAGAGCAGTTCCACCAGCGGGTCGCTAAAGCTCTGCCACAGGCTGCTCTGCACGAAGGTTCCGCCGCCCTGGCGACGAAGCAACAATCCCTTCGCTTCGAGACGTTGAATCGCCTCGCGCAAGGAGGGACGGGAGACGTCGAACTGTTTTGCCAGTTCACGTTCCGGTGGGAGTTTTTCTCCGGGACGCAATGTTCCCTCAAGGATTAAAAACTCCAGCTGCTGCTCGATCACATCGGAGAGTTTTGGTTGGCGGATTTTGCTGTAGGCCATGATTTCCTGTCTTAAGCCATTTGCCCGGAGTCAATTGGTCTTACCAATTTCATGTCTGTGACGCTAAAGTAACAAAGTATTCACCTTCTGTCCATACAGGTTTTGATTGAAATCAGTAAAGGAGGCACATTTTAACAATTTTACAGAAATCATGTTTCAAAACTGTAACTGTGTACAAATGTTAAATTTACCCACCAGGAGGTAGATTTAACGTATTTGAAACGATAAAAAATCTCATCTGAACCGATTCAACAGCAGATTAAATGCATTTATATGCATAAATAATGAATAAAAATAAATTAACCTCTGTAAGGGAAAATAAAAGGAGGTATTTACAAGTGCTTTCTTTTTACGCAACTCGTCATCACCCCTGCACAAAGCAGGTGCATTCGCGGCCACATACCATTATTCTGATCAAGACGAAAGAGTTGAAGTGACATTTAAAAAAACGAATCTGTAAACAAATCAATACAAAAAGCGGAATTGCAAACTTACACACGCACTACTGCATCGTTCAAAATAAGCGCGTTATGAATAAACCGCGCCCGATACACGAGGTTTTATGATGGACAGTCAGCAGCACGGCGAGCAGCTCAAGCGCGGCCTGAAAAACCGCCATATTCAGCTTATCGCATTGGGCGGCGCGATAGGGACAGGCTTGTTCCTGGGAAGCGCCTCCGTTATTCAGTCGGCGGGGCCAGGAATTATCCTGGGCTATGCGGTTGCAGGCTTTATTGCCTTTCTGATTATGCGCCAGCTGGGGGAGATGGTGGTTGAAGAACCGGTCGCCGGCTCTTTTAGCCACTTCGCCTATAAATACTGGGGCGGCTTTGCCGGATTCGCTTCCGGCTGGAACTACTGGGTACTGTACGTATTAGTTGCCATGGCGGAACTGACCGCAGTGGGTAAATATATCCAGTTCTGGTATCCGGAGATCCCCACCTGGGCTTCTGCGGCAGCCTTCTTTGTGATTATCAACGCCATCAACCTGACCAACGTTAAAGTGTTCGGTGAGATGGAGTTTTGGTTCGCCATTATTAAAGTGATCGCCGTCATCGCTATGATTCTGTTCGGCGCGTGGTTACTCTTCAGCGATACCGCTGGTCCGCAGGCCACCGTGCGCAACCTGTGGGAACAGGGCGGCTTTCTGCCGCATGGCTGGACCGGGCTGGTGATGATGATGGCCATTATTATGTTTTCGTTCGGCGGACTGGAGCTGGTAGGGATCACCGCCGCTGAAGCCGATAACCCGGAACAGAGCATTCCCAAAGCCACCAATCAGGTTATCTATCGCATCCTGATTTTTTATATCGGCTCACTGGCGGTTCTGCTTTCGCTGCTGCCATGGACTCGCGTCACCGCCGATACCAGCCCGTTTGTTCTTATCTTCCATGAGCTGGGCGATACGTTTGTCGCCAATGCGCTGAATATCGTGGTTCTCACCGCCGCGCTATCGGTTTATAACAGCTGCGTTTACTGCAACAGCCGTATGCTGTTCGGTCTGGCCCAGCAGGGAAATGCGCCGAAAGCGCTGCTGAACGTCGACAAACGCGGCGTGCCGGTGAGCTCCATTTTGGTTTCCGCCGTCGTGACGGCGTTGTGCGTGCTGCTCAACTACCTGGCCCCAGAGTCCGCATTCGGACTGCTGATGGCGCTGGTGGTCTCCGCGCTGGTCATTAACTGGGCGATGATTAGCCTTGCCCATATGATGTTCCGTCGCGCGAAACAGCAGCAGGGCGTGAAAACCCGCTTCCCGGCCCTGTTTTATCCGCTCGGCAACGTTCTCTGCCTGCTGTTTATGGCGGCGGTATTGATCATTATGCTGATGACGCCAGGTATGGCGATCTCCGTGTGGCTGATTCCGGCATGGATCATCATTCTGGGCATCGGCTTTATGTCTAAGCAGAAGTTTTGGTTTCTGCGCTGGCCATTAGATTAGCCTGGCGCACATGAAGTTCCGCAAAGCCAAACAGCAACAGGGCGTCATCACGCGCTTCCCGGCGCTGTTCTACCCGCTGGGGAACTGGATCTGCCTGGCCCTCATGGCTGCCGTGCTGGTCATTATGGTGACGACCCCGGGCATGGCCATCTCCGTATGGCTGCTCATCCTGGGCGTCGGCTACCTGTGTAAAGAAAAAACGGCAAAAACGGTGAAAGCCCACTGATCGTGACGTTACTTTTCCGCCCTCCCCGTCCGGGGAGGGTGTTATCTGCCTCACAGTTTCCCACGTATAACCATTTTATCCATATCAGCGGCGTGATCCTGCTACGCAAAAAAAAGCTCGCAAGCGAATAATTACCACCATCATCTGATGGGGAGAAGTCTCAATGGATAAGGGCAGACTTTCGGTAAGAGAAAAAATCGGGTATGGCATGGGCGACGCCGGATGTAACATTATTTTTGGCGCTATCATGCTGTTTGTTAATTATTTTTATACGGATATTTTTGGTCTTGCCCCGGCGTTAGTCGGTGTTTTACTCCTTTCAGTACGCGTTATCGATGCCGTTACCGATCCGGTGATGGGCGCGCTTGCCGATCGTACCCAAAGTAAATATGGTCGTTTCCGCCCCTGGCTACTGTGGATTGCATTTCCCTACGCGCTGTTCAGCGTTCTGATGTTCACGACGCCGGACTGGGGCTATAACAGCAAAGTTGTCTATGCTTTCGTCACCTATTTTCTGCTTTCCGTGACCTACACCGCCATCAATATTCCCTATTGCTCACTGGGCGGCGTGATCACCAACGATCCAAAAGAGCGCGTGGCCTGTCAGGCTTATCGCTTCGTGTTAGTCGGCATCGCGACGCTGTTGCTATCGTTAACGCTATTGCCGATGGTGGACTGGTTTGGCGGCGGCGACAAAGCCAAAGGCTATCAGTTGGCGATGACCGTGCTGGCGATTATCGGCATGGGTATGTTTCTGTTCTGCTTTGCCAGCGTCCGCGAACGCGTTCGCCCTGCCGTTCCGACGCACGATGATATGAAGAATGATTTCAAAGACGTGTGGAAAAACGATCAATGGGTACGCATTCTGCTATTGACCTTATGTAACGTCTGCCCGGGGTTTATCCGTATGGCGGCGACCATGTATTACGTCACCTGGGTGATGGGACAAAGCACCCATTTCGCTACGCTTTTTATTAGTCTTGGCGTGGTCGGTATGATGATCGGCAGTATGCTGGCAAAAGTCTTAACCGATCGCTGGTGTAAATTGAAGGTATTTTTCTGGACCAATATCGCGCTGGCGATTTTCTCCTGCGCGTTCTATTTCTTTGATCCGAAAGCTACCGTGATGATAGTGGCGCTCTACTTCCTGCTCAATATTCTGCATCAGATCCCTTCCCCGTTGCACTGGTCGCTGATGGCGGACGTCGATGATTACGGCGAATGGAAAACCGGCAAACGCATTACCGGTATTAGCTTCTCCGGTAATCTGTTCTTCCTGAAACTGGGCCTGGCGATTGCCGGGGCGATGGTCGGCTTTTTGCTCTCCTGGTACGGTTATGACGCCAGCGCCAAAGCGCAAAGCGCCTCGGCGATGAACGGTATTATGCTGTTGTTTACCGTTATCCCCGGCGTTGGCTATCTGATTACCGCAGGCGTGGTACGTCTGCTGAAAGTTGACCGTGAACTGATGAAAAAAATCCAGGACGATTTGGAAAAACGTCGCACTAATTACCGCGAATTGAGTGAGTTGCAGGAGCTCAAAGCCGCTGAAAGCGTAAGGAAAGCCTGATGGCAAACTGGCCAAACCCGTTTATTGAACAACGTGCCGATCCGTTTATTTTACGCGACGGCAGCGATTACTACTTTATTGCCTCCGTACCGGAATATGACAGGCTGGAAATCCGCCGGGCTGATTCGCTGGAAGGGTTGCGCGCCGCCGACCCCGTTGTCGTCTGGCGCAAACCGGAAAGTGGCCCGATGAGCCAGCTCATCTGGGCACCGGAAATGCACCGCATCAACGGCAAGTGGTACATCTATTTTGCCGCTACCCATACTCAAGCGCTTGATAAGCTGGGAATGTTCCAGCACCGCATGTTTGCCCTGGAGTGCGCCGATGCCGACCCACTCACCGGCAAGTGGACGGAGAAAGGTCAAATTAAAACACCGTTTGATACCTTCGCCCTCGATGCCACCACTTTTTATCATCAGGGAAAGCAGTGGTATCTGTGGGCGCAAAAAGCGCCGGATATTGCCGGTAATTCAAATATTTATCTGGCTGAACTGGAAAATCCGTGGACGATTAAAGGCGAGCCGGTAAGACTCAGTAAGCCAGAGTACGACTGGGAGTGTCGGGGTTTTTGGGTTAACGAAGGTCCGGCCGTCGTGGTGCATGGCGACAAGCTGTTTATCAGCTATTCGGCCAGCGCCACCGATGAAAACTACTGTATGGGATTACTGTGGATTAACGTAAACGACGATCCGCGCGATCCGGCCAACTGGCATAAATCACCGCGCCCGGTCTTTACCACCAGCTATGAAAATCGCCAGTATGGGCCGGGACATAACAGCTTTACGCAAACGCCGGAAGGTGAAGATGTACTGGTGTACCACGCGAGAAATTACACCGAAATTGAAGGCGATCCGTTGTACGATCCCAACCGCCATACGCGTCTGAAACGGGTGCGCTGGGACGAAAACGGGATGCCTGATTTTGGCGTGCCGCCAGCCGATACGATCTGAGCCGTTGCACTGCCCGGTGGCGCTAGCGCTTACCGGGCCTACAGATTTTTCCATTGTAGGCAGCATAAGCGTTAGCGCCATCGGCACAACGCTACACTAATGCCCCATAAATGGTGAGCAACGCAATAATCACCACCACCACAAACGAGGCCTTCTTCGCCATCGACACCGCCGCTTTGGGGGTTTCTACTTTGTCAGTATGCGGTTCGCGCGCCAGTGAGAACTGCGCCAGACGTGTGAGCACCTGATACTGCGAAGTATGCAGATCCGCCAGCGAGGCAAACCAGGCCGGCAACGCTTTCTCGCCATGCCCCAGTAATGCATAAACTACGCCCGCCAGACGTACCGGAATCCAGTCCAGCACATGAAGAATAGCGTCAATGCCGGATTGCAAACGTTGGTGCGGCGTCTGATAGCGCGCCAGCCAGGTCTGCCAGGCCCGTAAAAACGCATAGCCCACCAGTGTTACCGGCCCCCATGGACCGCCAACGATAAACCAAAATAGCGGTGCGAGGTAAAAACGGAAATTTATCCATAACAACGCATTTTGCAGCTCACGCAAAAATTCACGCTCATTACAATCCGGCGGCACGCCGTGGATTAGCGTAAGCTCGCTGGCCATCGCCTCGCAAGGATGCGGATCGTTGCGGGACGCCGCTTTCAGCCAGGCGTGATAATGTACTCGCACTTTGCCCGCGCCGATACACAGCACGCCCAGGAGAATCCACACCACCAGCGTCGGCACGTTAAATAGCAGCCCTTTCAACGCCTGGAGCAGTAGAAAAGTCACCACCATCGCGATCGCCGTCATTCCCATCGTGCGCAACATCGAAAAATGCGTAATCCGACGGAATAGCGCCTCCAGCCGATGATCGAGCTGCCAGTGCTCGCCCAGCTTAAACAGGCGCTCGACAATCAGCACCAGTAATGTCGTAAACAGCGTCATGTCATCTCCTTGTGCGACGAGAGGGCTACCAAAGCGCGAAAGCGCGGCCAGTCAAAGGCAGGGCCAGGGTCCGTTTTGCGGTCAGGCGCAATGTTGCAGTGTCCGGTCATATTGTCGGCGATCGCCGGATAGCAAGCGATAAGCGTGCGCGTCACGGCGGCTAGCTGCTGATACTGCGCATCGGTATAAGCCAGCGTATCCGTCCCCTCCAGCTCAATACCAATGGAGAAATCATTACAACGTTCCCGCCCCTGATAGTTTGACACGCCCGCATGCCACGCACGCTTATCAAAAGGCACATACTGGACGATTTCACCGTCGCGACGAATCAGACAATGGGCCGAAACACGAAGATGAGCGATTTCTGCAAAAAAAGGATGGGCGTCTGGATCTATCGTTCCGGTGAATAATGCATCGATCCACGGACCGCCAAACTCGCCGGGGGGCAGGCTAATATTATGCACCACCAGCAAGGACGGTTTTTCGTCATCCGGACGGCAATCATAATGCGGAGAAGGGACGCGTCGCGCCTCTACCAACCAACCCTTATCTGGCAACATGCGGAGTCTCCTTTTGAGTGGTGCTTATAGCTGCTTCAGAGTAGCATGTTTCTACCTTATGATTCGTTAGCAATTTGGAGTTTTATCATGCCGCCTCGCCGTTATAACCCAGACGACCGACGTGACGCGCTACTGGAACGCATTAATCTCGATATCCCTGCCGCCGTTGCTCAGGCGCTGCGTGAAGATTTAGGTGGAGAAGTCGATGCTGGCAACGATATCACCGCGCAACTTTTGCCGGCAGATACGCGAGCCCATGCCACGGTGATCACTCGTGAAGACGGCGTTTTCTGCGGCAAGCGCTGGGCTGAAGAGGTCTTCATCCAACTGGCGGGCGATGATGTGCGCCTCACCTGGCATGTCGATGACGGCGACGCCATTCATGCCAACCAAACAGTGTTTGAACTGAACGGCCCGGCTCGCGTATTGCTGACCGGCGAGCGCACGGCGCTAAACTTTGTCCAGACCCTTTCCGGCGTCGCCAGTGAAGTACGCCGCTACGTTGGACTATTGGCTGGCACCCAAACCCAGTTGCTCGACACGCGTAAAACGCTGCCGGGTCTGCGCACCGCGCTCAAATATGCGGTTTTATGCGGCGGCGGCGCCAATCATCGTCTGGGCCTCACTGACGCGTTCCTGATTAAAGAAAACCATATCATCGCCTCCGGTTCGGTTCGTCAGGCGGTGGAAAAAGCGTTCTGGCTACATCCGGACGTGCCGGTAGAAGTCGAGGTCGAAAATCTGGATGAACTGGACGATGCGCTGAAAGCAGGCGCGGATATTATCATGCTGGATAATTTCAACACCGACCAGATGCGCGAGGCGGTGAAACGCGTCAACGGCCAGGCGCGGCTGGAAGTATCCGGCAACGTCACCGCGGAAACCTTACGCGAATTTGCTGAAACCGGGGTGGATTTCATCTCCGTTGGCGCGCTGACCAAGCACGTACGCGCGCTCGATCTCTCCATGCGTTTTCGCTGATCCTCTCCACCCGATGGCGCTGCGCCGTCGGGTCTATAAATCACCTGTCCGTAGATCCGCGTCGTGATTCGGTAAAATATTCGTAGCGCCTCGCAATAACGTTGCCGTGTCATGTAACGCAGCAAAAATCTTCAGAATCCGCCTTCCCGTTTTACCTTTTGCCGCTCGCCCGCTCTTCCCGCGTTTGCCACAGTAGCGCCAGCTAACTCAAGGAGCGAACAATGGAAAAACAACGCGGTTTCACGCTTATCGAACTGATGGTCGTTATTGGCATCATCGCCATTTTAAGCGCCATTGGCATTCCGGCTTACCAGAACTATCTGCGTAAAGCGGCGCTGACGGATATGTTGCAAACGTTTGTCCCCTACCGTACCGCCGTCGAACTCTGCGCTCTGGAACATGGTGGGACGAGCACATGCGATGCGGGCGTCAACGGTATCCCCTCGCCCGTCATCACCCGTTATGTTTCGGGCATGAGCGTGGAAAAAGGCGTCATCACGCTTACCGGCCAGGAGAGTCTGAGCGGGCTTAGCGTCATCATGACGCCCGCCTGGGACAATGCTAACGGCATTACCGGCTGGACGCGTAACTGCAATATTCAAAGCGACAGCGCGTTACAACAGGCTTGTGAAGATGTCTTCCGTTTTGACGCCAACTAAGGAGACAAGATGAAAGACGCTCAGCTCAACACCTTGTGTCAACGTCATCAGGCTGTACTGATCAATAGCGCCAGCAACAGTATCACTGTTGCGGTGGTCGACGCGCCCTCTCATGCGTTACTGGACGCTCTGCATTTCGCCACGCAAAAACAGATTGATATTGTGTGCTGGACTCGCCAGCAAATGGAAAATCATCGGCATAAGCCGGATCAGGCTCCCTCGGCAAACGCCGCGAAAGGCGGAGAAACCGCGGCCCAGCTTCTCAATCAGACATTACGCTCGGCGATGGCGAAACGCGCCTCTGATATCCATCTCGAACCAGGCGCCAGCCGCTACCGAATAAGACTCCGCATCGACGGCGTTCTTCATATTCTGCAGGACATCGCCAAAGAGACGGGGCTTGCGCTGACGGCCAGATTGAAAGTCCTGGGAAATTTGGACATCGCTGAACATCGGCTGCCGCAGGACGGGCAATTTACCGTTGACCTGACGGGCGACAGCATCTCTTTTCGTATCGCCACGCTTCCCTGTAAAGAAGGCGAAAAAGTCGTCTTACGGTTGTTGCATCAGGTTGAACAAACGCTGGATCTGGACACGCTGGGCATGTACGGGGCACAACTTACCGCTTTTAGACAAGCTCTACAGCAACCTCAGGGGCTGGTACTGGTGACTGGCCCCACCGGTAGCGGAAAAACGGTCACGCTATACAGCGCGCTACAAACCCGGAATACGCCGGATATCAACCTCTGTAGCGTTGAGGATCCGATAGAAATTCCACTGGATGGGATTAACCAGACGCAGATCCATCCCCGCGCCGGGCTCACCTTTCAAAATGTGCTGCGCGCGCTTTTACGCCAGGACCCTGACATCATCATGGTAGGTGAAATTCGTGACGGCGACACCGCAGAAATCGCCATTAAGGCGGCACAAACGGGCCATCTGGTACTTTCAACGCTCCATACGAACTCCACCAGCGAAACCCTGATACGTTTGCAGCAAATGGGCGTAGCACGCTGGATGATCTCATCGGCGCTTACGCTGGTGGTAGCGCAACGCCTGGTAAGGAAGCTTTGCCCGCACTGCAAACAGCGCCTGAACGATCCCGTAGTGCTATCGCCCAATCTTTGGCCCAGCGCGCTACCGCGCTGGCAGGCAAGCGGCTGCCAGCATTGCTACCACGGCTTTTATGGCCGAACCGCGTTATTCGAAGTGTTAACCGTTACCCCGGCATTACGTCAGTTAATTGCGAGCGGCGCATCGGCGCAAGCACTGGAAGCCCACCTCCAACAGACCGGTACAGGGACGCTTTTTGAAAATGGCTGTCGCGCCGTTGAGCAAGGCATGACGTCCTTTGAAGAGATACTGCGCGTTCTGGGAATGCCCCATGAGCGTTAAACAGCTCTGGCGCTGGCAAGGCGTTAACGATAAAGGTCAACTGGAACAAGACGTTGTATGGGTGGACAATCGTCTGGCGCTGATCATC
The DNA here is from genome assembly GCF_020150755.1 of Salmonella sp. A29-2. NCBI lineage: Bacteria > Pseudomonadati > Pseudomonadota > Gammaproteobacteria > Enterobacterales > Enterobacteriaceae > Salmonella > Salmonella sp. A29-2. The sequence continues at coordinate 3,797,175 of NZ_CP083731.1, forward strand.
ACCCTGCAACATCAGCGCATTATGCCGCTTTGCATCAAGCGCATGGGCGTTAACGCCGCACTGTGGAAAGAAGAGCAAAGCGCTGAAATTATTCATCAGTTGGCCACGCTCATTCATGCCGGACTGACGCTTTCTGAAGGGCTGGAACTCCTTGCGCAACAGCATCCACACCGACAATGGCAAGCGCTGTTGCGCACGCTGGCTCACGAGCTTGAACAGGGCGTCCCTTTTTCCAGCGCATTAGTCTCCTGGCCGCAGGTATTTCCGCCGCTCTACCAGACGATGATCCGCACCGGAGAACTGACCGGCAAACTGGCCGACTGCTGCTTTGAACTGGCCCGTCAGCAAAAAGCGCAACGGCAGATTACGGTTAGCGTGAAAAAGGCGCTGCGCTATCCCGCCATTATTCTGACAATGGCCGCCCTGGTCGTTTTCGCCATGCTGCACTTTGTCCTGCCGGAATTTGCCGCCATTTACCGTAGCTTCAATACCCCGCTCCCTCTTCTGACGCGCGGTATTATCGCGATAGCGCAATGGGGGTCGACATGGGGTTGGCTCATCTTGTTCCTGACGATGCTCATTGCTATCGCTCACCGCAGGGTAAAACAAAAACCGTCCTGGCAAGCGCAGCGGCAGCGTCTTCTGCTACGGCTTCCCGTTATGGGTCGCCTGATAAGAGGCCAGAAACTAGCGCAAATATTCACCGTACTGGCATTAACCCAAAGCGCAGGCATTCCTTTTCTTCAGGGACTGGAAAGCGCTATCGAGAGTCTCGGCTGCCCTTACTGGTCACAGCGTTTAACGCAGGTACATCAGGAGATCTCCGCGGGCAATCCGGTCTGGTTGGCGCTAAAAAATACCCAGGAATTTAGTCCGCTATGCCTGCAACTGGTCAGAACGGGCGAAGCGTCCGGTTCACTCGATATCATGCTGCATAACCTTGCCCGTCACCACAGTGAAACTACGCTGGCGCTGGCCGATAATCTGGCGTCGCTGTTGGAACCGGCGTTATTGATCATCACCGGTTTAATTATCGGTACGCTGGTGGTGGCGATGTATTTGCCGATTTTTCATCTGGGAGACGCGATGAGCGGGATGGGATAAGGCTGGCGCACATTTACGCCAGCCAGAATATTAGAGGCTATTGAAAATGCGGTTTTCTTGTTCCTGCACCCGAATAAAGGTGGTGCGTTTGGTCAACTCTTTCAGGCGAGACGCGCCGACATAAGTGCAGGCTGAGCGTAGGCCGCCCAGGATATCGCGGGCGGTATTGCCCACCGGCCCACGCAGCGGCAATTTAACCGTTTTACCTTCTGCCGCGCGGTATTTCGCAACGCCGCCGACATGACGGTTCATCGCAGATTCCGAACTCATGCCGTAGAACAGCATAAATTTCTCGCCGTTCTCTTCTACCACGCTGCCGCCGCTCTCTTCGTGACCCGCCAGCATGCCGCCCAACATAACGAAATCCGCGCCGCCGCCAAAGGCTTTTGCTACGTCGCCTGGCATGGTGCAGCCGCCATCGCTGACGATCATGCCGCCCAGGCCATGCGCCGCGTCAGCACATTCGATAACCGCCGACAGTTGCGGATAACCAACTCCGGTTTTTACACGCGTCGTGCATACGGAGCCGGGACCAATTCCCACTTTCACGATATCGGCGCCGGAGAGGATAAGCTCTTCGCACATCTCGCCCGTTACCACATTGCCTGCGCAGATTGTTTTTGTCGGCCATGCTTCACGTGCTTTCGCGACGAACTGCACAAAATGTTCTGAATAGCCATTGGCTACATCAATACAGACAAAGTTCAGCGCAGGATTCAGCGCCAGAATCTGCACGGTTTTTTCGAAATCAGCATCAGAGGTCCCGGTGGAAACCATCACATGCTTGAGAACATCAGCCGAAGCCGTGTTGATAAAAGCTGCCCACTCTTCAACGGTATAATGTTTATGTACAGCAGTCAGAATATCAAACCCGGCCAATGCTTGCGCCATTTCAAACGTCCCGACGGTATCCATATTGGCCGCAATAATCGGTACGCCAGACCAGGTCTGACCTGAGTGTTTAAAGGTGAATTGACGTTCCAGTTCGACATCGGAACGGCTTTTGAGGGTAGAACGTTTAGGACGGATAAGAACGTCTTTGAAACCTAACTTCAGATCTTCTTCAATACGCATGTGCGGATTCCTGGGGTTAATGGCGAAAAATCGAAACTCACAACTCCAGTGACGTTATCATACGCACTAATCATGGCCGTACAAGACTGCGAAATTCTCTTTTTTTACGTTACAATCCCATAAATTTACCTGGCGAATAGTAGGTTAATGCTCAGAGCGTATCGTCTTTGCATGCTTGAAATTTAACCTTTTGATTGTCAAACTAAAATTCCGGAAGCTGGAGATATGAGGTATACCGTAGCCTTAACCGGCGGTATTGGCAGCGGTAAAAGTACCGTCGCTGATGCCTTCGCTGACCTCGGAATAACCGTCATCGACGCGGATATTATCGCGCGCCAGATGGTTGAGCCAGGGCAGCCCGCCCTGAACGCAATAGCGGAACATTTTGGTTCTGAACTTATCGCCGCCGACGGCACGTTACGCCGCCGGGCGCTGCGTGAGCGTATTTTTTCGCATCCGGAAGAAAAAGCCTGGCTTAACGCTCTGCTTCACCCCTTAATTCAGCAGGAAACCCAACGACAGTTTCAACAGGCTACGTCGCCCTATGTGTTATGGGTTGTGCCTCTGCTGGTTGAAAACAGGCTGTATCAAAAAGCCAACCGCGTACTGGTGGTTGACGTGACGCCCGAAACGCAGCTCATACGCACAATGCAGCGTGATGATGTTACGCGCGAGCATGTTGAACACATTCTCGCTGCGCAGGCGACGCGTGAAGCGCGCCTTGCCGTGGCGGACGATGTTATTGATAATAACGGCGCACCGGATGCTATCGCATCAGATGTGGCCCGCCTGCACGCCAGTTATCTTAAGCTCGCGTCGCAGTTTGTCTCACAGGAAAAACCGTAATGCACACCCAGGTCCTATTTGAACACCCTCTCAATGAGAAGATGCGTACGTGGCTGCGCATAGAGTTTTTGATCCAACAGCTCTCCATCAACCTGCCAATTGCAGACCATGCTGGCGCACTGCATTTTTTCCGTAACATCAGCGATCTACTGGATGTGTTCGAACGGGGCGAAGTCCGTACCGAACTGCTGAAAGAACTGGAGCGCCAGCAGCGTAAATTACAGGCCTGGGTTGAGGTTCCCGGCGTCGATCAAGACCGTATTGAAGCCCTGCGCCAGCAGTTAAAATCCGCGGGCAGCGTGCTAATCTCCGCCCCGAGGATTGGCCAGCAGCTACGCGAAGATCGCTTGATTGCCCTTGTGCGTCAACGCTTAAGTATTCCTGGCGGCTGTTGCAGTTTCGATTTACCCACTCTGCATATCTGGTTACACCTACAACAGGCGCAGCGCGACGCCCAGATTGAAAGCTGGCTTGCCAGCCTGAATCCCCTCACCCAGGCGCTGACTTTGGTGCTTGATCTGATCCGTAATTCAGCGCCTTTCCGTAAGCAAACCAGCCTGAACGGTTTTTATCAGGATAACGGGGACGACGCCGATTTGCTGCGTCTTATGCTGACGCTCGATTCACAACTTTATCCGCAAATTTCCGGCCATAAGAGCCGTTTTGCCATTCGCTTTATGCCGCTGGATAGTGAAAATGGTCTGGTGCCGGAGCGTCTTGATTTTGAACTGGCCTGTTGCTAAGGAGTAAAAATGTCTGACGTGACCGTCGTAAACTGTCCGACCTGCGGTAAACCGGTCGTCTGGGGGGAAATTAGCCCCTTCCGCCCATTTTGTTCTAAACGCTGCCAGTTAATTGATTTGGGCGAATGGGCCGCCGAAGAGAAACGAATCGCCAGCAGCGGCGACCAGTCTGATAGCGACAACTGGAGCGAAGAGCGCTAACGGTGATAGCTCTGTTGAGACGGCAATATCGCCTTATGACAAAAATAATCAATAAATACGCGTAGTTTTGGCGCCATATGCGCGCGGCCGGGATAATACAAATAAAACCGGCGAGATTAGGCTATAACAGAAACGTAGCCGCCACTGCGCCAGGGTGGATGAAAACCTCGGCGCGTTATCACTGACCCTAAGCCCGCAGGAGCTGGCGGCAATTGAGACGGTTTTTCCTCACGACGCCGCGGCCGGCCCCCGCTACTGGCCGGAAATTATGTCGACATTAAATCGCTAATAAGATCGATGGGGATCGTGTTGCGATCCCCCACTAAAGCGCAAATTGGCGTAATTTACGAATAATCGGTTCATTGGCCGGCGGAAAATCGTCCGTACTCAACGCGTTCTGCGCGATCCACCGTCCCGGCTGTCCTTCTTTCCCCCACGGTTCGCCATCCCAGCGTTCAACCAGCCAAAACCACAGCGTAATGTGTCTATCCGGGAATTGATATTCCAGAGTGTCGAATAATGTCACCTGTGTTGGCGTAATCCCCACCTCTTCCTGTAGCTCCCGGATCAACGCCTGCTCTGGTGTTTCGTCGGCTTCAATTTTTCCGCCCGGAAATTCCAGCTTGTTCGCCATATGCGCATCAGCGGCGCGTCGGGTAATAAAAATTTCGTCGTTCGGGTTGCGGATAATCCCAACCGCGATTTGCAGTTTTTTCATCTTGGTGCATCCATAAAAAAGGCGCAGTCGCCTGCGCCTTTTTATCTGTGTTCAATGCCAGGCCGAATAAGCGTAGCGCCCTTCGGCAATAATGCCAGCACCGACCTGATGGCAACACATTATGTCTTATCAGGCCGGTAAGTTTATCGCATTAGCTCAGGCGACCGTGACACTGTTTGTATTTCTTACCGGAACCACAAGGGCAAGGATCGTTACGTCCAATCTTACGTTCGCCTGTTTGGGCGGCCAGATCGGCAGCCACGGCGGCATCGTCATCCTGATGGCTTAGCTGCTGCATCTGCGCCAGGCGCTCCGCCTCTTCGCGACGCTGCATTTCCATCGCTTCGACCTCTTCCGGCATACGTACCTGGACTTTGCTCAGGGTACTGATCACTTCATATTTCAGCGATTCCAGCATCGCGGCGAACATAGCGAAGGATTCGCGCTTGTATTCCTGCTTCGGATCTTTTTGCGCATAGCCGCGCAGATGAATACCCTGACGCAGGTAATCCATCGCCGCCAGGTGCTCTTTCCACAGGGAATCGAGCGTTTGCAGCATCACGCCTTTTTCGAAATGACGCATCATTTCAGCGCCAACCACCTCTTCTTTACGCTGATACACCTCGATGGACTGCGCCAGGATGCGCTCACGCAGCGTCTCCTCATGCAGCTCCGGCTCTTTATCCAGCCATTCGGCAATCGGCATCTCCAGGTCGAAGTCGTTTTTCAGGCGTTCCTGCAAACCCGGGATATCCCACATCTCTTCCAGCGACTGCGGCGGAATGTAGGCGTCGATAGTCGCCTTAAAGACATCTTCGCGAATGCTGTTAATGGTGTCGCTCACGTCAGACACATCCAGCAGTTCGTTACGCTGGGTATAAATTGCACGGCGCTGATCGTTCGCCACATCATCATATTCCAGCAGTTGCTTACGAATATCGAAGTTACGGCTTTCTACTTTACGCTGCGCGTTAGCGATAGCTTTCGTCACCCACGGGTGCTCAATCGCTTCGCCCGGCTTCATCCCCAGTTTACGCATCATACCGGAGACACGATCGGAGGCGAAAATACGCATCAGCGCATCTTCCATCGACAGGTAGAAACGGGAAGAACCCGGATCGCCCTGGCGACCGGAACGGCCACGCAGCTGGTTGTCGATACGGCGGGATTCATGGCGCTCGGTGCCAATGATATGCAGACCGCCGGCAGCCAGAACCGCGTCATGGCGTACCTGCCAGTCCGCTTTAATCTGCGCAATCTGTTCTTCCGTCGGCGCTTCCAGCGCGGCGACTTCCGCCTGCCAGCTACCGCCCAGCATAATATCGGTACCACGCCCCGCCATGTTGGTAGCGATAGTGACCGCCGCTGGATAACCAGCCTGCGCAACGATGCCTGCTTCGTTGGCGTGGAATTTTGCGTTCAGGACGTTATGTTTGATGCCCGCTTTGGTCAGCTCTCTGGAGACCACTTCAGATTTCTCGATAGAAATCGTCCCGACCAGCACTGGCTGACCGTTCGCGGTACGTTCTTTAATATCTTCGATAATGGCCTGGATTTTTTCCGCTTCGGTCATGTAGACCAGATCCGGCAAATCTTTACGGATCATCGGACGGTTGGTCGGAACAACGACGGTGTCCAGCTTATAGATAGAACTAAATTCGAAGGCTTCAGTATCCGCCGTACCGGTCATACCGGCCAGCTTTTCATACAGACGGAAGTAGTTCTGGAAGGTAATAGACGCCAGCGTCTGGTTTTCATTCTGAATTTCAACGCCTTCTTTCGCTTCTACCGCCTGGTGCAGACCGTCAGACCAGCGACGCCCCTGCATGGTACGACCGGTATGTTCATCAACAATGATGACTTCGCCGTCTTTCACAATGTAATCCACGTCACGGGTAAACAGCGCGTGCGCGCGCAGCGCGGCGGTGACGTGATGCATCAACATAATATTGCCAGGCGAGTAGAGCGACTCGCCTTCATCCATAATGCCTTCTTGCACCAGTAGCTCTTCGATCAGCACCAGACCGCGTTCGGTCAGGTTAACCTGGCGCGCTTTCTCATCAACGGAGAAGTGGCCTTCGCCCTGGAAAGTGTCAGAATCTTCTTTCTCCTGACGAATCAGGTGCGGAATGATTTTGTTCACTTTTTTGTACATTTCCGAGCTATCTTCCGCCGGGCCGGAAATAATCAGCGGCGTACGCGCTTCATCGATCAGGATGGAGTCAACCTCATCCACCAGCGCATAATGCAGTTTACGCTGCACGCGCTCTTCCGGGCTGAACGCCATGTTGTCGCGCAGGTAGTCAAAACCGTATTCGTTGTTAGTGCCGTAAGTGATGTCGGCAGCGTAAGCTTCACGTTTGGCGGGCGCAGGCATACCTGGCAGGTTGATACCAACGGACATACCGAGGAATTCGAATAGCGGGCGGTTGTTTTCGGCGTCACGCTGCGCCAGATAGTCGTTCACGGTTACCACATGAACGCCTTTGCCGGACAGCGCGTTCAGGTAGGCTGGCAGCGTTGCGGTCAGCGTTTTACCTTCACCAGTACGCATTTCGGCGATACAGCGATCGTTGAGCACCATACCACCCAATAGCTGAACGTCGAAGTGACGCATCCCAAAGACGCGTTTACTGGCTTCACGCACCACCGCGAACGCTTCCGGAATCAGGCTCTCTACACTTTCGCCTTTTTCAATACGGGCGCGAAATTCGTTGGTTTTCGCTTTCAGTTCGTCATCGGAGAGTTTTTCCATCTCCGGTTCCATCGCATTAATAAGGCTGACGGCCTTACGCATACGACGCAGCGTACGATCGTTACGGCTACCGAATACTTTGGTTAATAATTTGATTAGCATAATAAAGTCTCAAATGCCCCGCGCCGCGGAGCTACAAATAAAGTAAAAGGGTCTTTTTTCGTTAGCTGAGACGTTGCGGACCAGCGCGGATACCCTGCGCCTGACTTATCCAGGCCGGGATGCTAAATGCGGTTTGTGGCGCAAAATACGCCAGGGAGAGGCGGCGAACAATCGCCGGCGGCGTGCCCTCCTGCGTGAGCATCGCGCTGAGCGTATTCAGTAAGGCGATATGATGCGCCTGTAATGGCGACGGCGCGTCGGCAACGGGCAGCGTTTGCGGCGCCATTGCAAAAGAAAGGTGGCGAATCACCGTGCGAATAGCGTGCTGATGCCAGTAATCTACGGTGAAATTGGGACGACGGTTAGAGGCTTCTAACAGCGCAAGATGGCTAAAGTTAACTTTAGACGCGGTGCTGGCGGTCGTCCTTGCAGGCGTATTGGTTTCAGCAGCGTTACTGAGCGCGGGCAAACCAAAACTCGCCGCGACCATCCCTAATAAGAGATGCGGCCAGAAGTATCGTCTGCCTAACTGTCGCCAGCGCGTCAGTATTCCACTCACGTCATTGCCACCTGATATGCCCCTCATGGGCTTACGGAATCAAAACAATTTGCGCACAAATCTTATCATTAAAGCGTACGCGCTACAGCAGTAATGACGAGAAGCTAAGGTGAAAATCGGCTAAGAAAACAGCGAACGCGCCGTGTTTCCATTTAACCCTGTCAAAATGGCTGTATTAAGGAAAGCGCAGATAAAGGATAGTAAAAAAAACGACTGGCTCGCCTGGCCGGAGAGAGTGCCAGGTTAACCAGTCGAATTTTATACGACAGCGTATGTCGTTATGCCAGTACCGTCGAAGGCGCTTTGAAAGCCAACGGCAGTTCTGCGTCGTCCTGGAAGGTCACAAATTCCCAGGCTTCCTGTTTTGCCAGGACTGCCTGTAACAATTTGTTATTCAATGCGTGACCGGATTTATACGCGGTAAACGCACCAATAATATTGTGACCACACATGAACAAGTCACCGATCGCGTCGAGCATTTTGTGACGAACGAATTCATCTTCAAAACGCAGGCCGTCTTCGTTCAATACGCGATAATCGTCAACAACGATGGCACAATCGAAGCTGCCGCCCAGGCACAGGCCGCGGGACTGCAGATATTCGATATCACGCATAAAACCGAAGGTACGCGCACGGCTGATCTGGCGCATGAACGCATCCGCAGAGAAGTTCATCGCGTAGCGCTGGCTGCTGGAATCGATCGCCGGATGGTTAAAGTCGATGGTGAAATCCAACGTAAAACCATTGTACGGTCTGAATTCAGCCCATTTATCGCCATCTTCAACCCGAACTGTCTCTTTGATGCGTACGAATTTTTTGGCGCAGTTCAGTTCATCAATACCGGCATCAAGCAGCAGGTAGACAAACGGAGCGGCACTGCCATCCATGATCGGGATTTCCGGGGCATTAACCTCAATAACGATGTTATCGATACCTAAGCCCGCCAGAGCAGCGTTCAGGTGCTCAACGGTTGAAATCCGTACATCATGCTCATTCACCAGACATGTACAGAGCATGGTATCACGCACAGATTTGGCATCGGCCGGGAAATCTACCGGTGGATTCAAGTCGGTGCGACGATAGATGACCCCGGTATTGGCCGGCGCAGGGCGTAATGTCAGGGTGACTTTTTTGCCGGTGTGTAAACCGACGCCAGTCGCCTGAACGATACGTTTAAGTGTCCTTTGTTTGATCATCGTATAATCTCGCCAAATTACCTATCCAACCGAAGTGTACTATACATTCGGCGGGCCAGTTTAGCACAAAGAGCCCAGAATCCCAAATTCCAGCTAATTCTTAATCAGCTTGCTTACGCAGGAATGCGGGGATATCCAGATAATCCGGCTCTTTCGCCGCCTGTGGTGTATTGTCGTTAACCACTTTCGCGACCGTTTTTTGCTCCTGCGTCAGCGGCGCCATACCGTGCTGCTGATAACGATCCAACACCGGCTGCTGCACCTGTTTATTGGTGACCAGGGTGATTTCCGGACGTTTGTCCATACCAATACCGGTCGCCACTACCGTCACGCGCAGTTCATCATTCATATCCGGGTCCAGAGAGGTACCGATAACCACGGTGGCGTTATCCGACGCAAACGCGCGAATAGTGTTACCGACGGTTTCGAACTCATCCAGACGCAGGTCGAAGCCCGCAGTAATGTTGACCAACACGCCGCGCGCGCCGGACAGGTCGATATCTTCCAGCAGCGGAGAGGAAATAGCCATTTCAGCCGCTTCTTCCGCACGGTCTTCACCGCTCGCCACGCCGGAGCCCATCATTGCGTAGCCCATTTCAGACATCACGGTACGCACGTCAGCAAAGTCGACGTTCATCAGGCCCGGGCGGGTGATCAGCTCTGCGATACCCTGAACCGCGCCTTTCAGCACGTCGTTAGCCGCGCCGAACGCGTCGAGTAGGGAGATACCACGGCCCAGCACTTTCAGCAGCTTGTCGTTCGGGATGGTGATCAACGAGTCCACATGCTTGGACAGCTCGGTGATACCCTGCTCCGCAAATGCCATGCGCTTTTTGCCTTCAAAATTGAAAGGCTTAGTCACCACGGCAACGGTCAGAATACCTAAATCTTTTGCCACTTCAGCAACCACTGGCGCCGCGCCGGTTCCGGTACCGCCGCCCATGCCTGCCGCGATAAATACCATGTCTGCGCCTTCAAGCGCCGCACGCAGCGCTTCACGGTCTTCGTCCGCCGCGTTACGACCGACTTCCGGGTTAGCGCCAGCGCCCAGACCTTTGGTAATGCCGCTACCAATTTGAATGGTCTGGCCAACCGCCGTTTTACGCAACGCCTGAGCGTCGGTATTCACCGCGAAGAATTCAACACCTTCGATGCGCTCGCGCACCATGTGTTCAACAGCGTTACCGCCGCCACCACCGACGCCGATGACTTTAATCACCGCGTCGTTGGTTAGTTCCATAGGTTCAAACATAATCTCTCTCCGTCATGTGCCTGTCGCCTGAGGCCGTAATATCTGGCGGCCTCATAAAAATTAAAACTCTTTTCGCAGCCAGCTATTAAGTCGCTTGATCCACGAGCCAACTGATGCCGTAACACGTTTTTCCACTTCTGCTTCACCGTTTAAGTGGGACTCTTTCCCGTAGTGAAGCAATCCCACCGCCGTTGAGTAATACGGCTCCTGGGCATAATCCGTCAGACCGGTGATATTCAGCGGCGCGCCGATACGCACCTGCGTATGAAACACGCGCTGAGCGCAAGCAGCAAGCCCTTCGATTTGCGCCGCGCCGCCGGTTAACACAATCCCCGCCGCCAGGTGATGTTTTACCCCTTGTTGGCGAAGCTGTTCCTGTAATTGCAATATCTCTTCGTTGACCAGATTGAGCAGCTCGGTGTAACGCGGCTCAATCACTTCCGCCAGCGTCTGACGTTGCAGGCTGCGCGGCGGACGCCCGCCTACGCTCGGTACTTCAACGCTTTCGTCTTTACCGACGATGGAACCCAGCGCGCAACCGTGGCGGACTTTAATGGCTTCAGCATCGCTCGGCGGCGTACCAAAGGCATAAGCGATATCGCTGGTCACCACGTTCCCCGCGTAAGGGATCACTTTGGTATGACGCAGCGCGCCGCCAGTATAAACGGCGATATCCATTGTACCACCGCCGATATCCACGACACAGACGCCCAGTTCACGTTCATCTTCCGTTAACACGGAATAACTGGCCGCCAGTCCGGCAAATATCAGTTGGTCAACTTTCAGACCACAACGTTCAACAGCTTTGACAATGTTTTTTGCCATATCGTTGTGGCAGGTAATCAAATGTACTTTCGCCTGCATACGCACGCCGGAAAGACCGACCGGATTTTTAATGCCTTCCTGGTAGTCAATGGCGTACTCCTGAGGAATCACATGCAGCACGCGATGTTCATCGCGCACGCGCACTGACTTCGCAGTATGCACGACGTTTTCCACATCTTCTTGCGTCACTTCCTCTTCGGAAATGGGCACCATACCAATTTCATTCTGACAGCTAATATGTTTGCCGGAAAGCGCCAGATATACCGAGGAGATCTGGCAATCGGCCATCAATTCCGCCTGGTCAATGGCGCGCTGAACGCATTTCACCACTGACTCAAGGTCATTCACCCCGCCTTTATCCATACCCCGCGATGGGCAACTGCCCACGCCAATGATATTGACCATACCGTCGGGCAGAACTTCCCCTACTAAAGCGGCAACCTTCGCGGTGCCAATCTCCAGTCCTACTACCAGTTTTCTGTCCGTCGCCTTGATCATTGTTGTTCTGCCTGTGCCTGATTCTGTTGCTGATTAGATTCCTCAGGGGGGAGCGGCGCCCAGCCAACTGCCGCACCTGAGTCATAACGCAAATCAACGTAGCTAATCCGTTTGCCATCGGTTTGCGCCTGCTGCTGTAAAACCGGATAGAGTTCTACAAAGCGAGCCAACCTTTTCATCGTATCGCCCCTGCCGAGATTGAGCTTAATGCCGTTATTAAGCGTCAATTGCCAGGAGCGACGTGCGGTCATCGCCGCTTCCTTTAGAGTGAATTTATCCTTAGCCAGCACCTGCCCCATCTCGCGGTATCCCTGCAACACTTCACTCGCGCTGCCTTCCGGGCCATACAACATGGGTAAAACCTGTTTGCCGATGCGGTCTGACGGCACGCTGAAGGTGTTCCCTTCAGCATCGACCATATGTTGATCATTCCAACGCGCAATCGGCACATATTCAACCAGATGAATCTTCAATTCATCAGGCCACTGTTTTCTGACGCTGGCCTGTTTAATCCACGGCAAACGCTCAATCTGGCTCTGGATAATGTTCACATCCTGCGTCATGAAGGTTCCCGGCGCGCCCAGAGCCAGTATCGCCTGACGGATATCATCGTTACGCGTGTAGTGACGCTCGCCGGTTAATACCAGCTTTGATAACGGTAAACGCTGCGCATCTTCCATCCACCCTAACACGACCCACCCGCTAACAAACACGGTGCACAGTACCGTCAGCAGGAATAAAATTCCTGCAAGACGCGTTCCATTATTGCGGCGTGAAGAAGGCGTCTCTTCATCACTGTTTCGCGTGTTCAGCGCAGCCTGCGACATATCAGTCCGCCAACTCCAGAATTCGTACCACTAACTGCGAGAAGCTCATTCCCGCCTGACGCGCCGCCATCGGCACCAGACTATGGCTGGTCATCCCCGGAGAAGTATTGGCTTCCAGCAGATAAAACTGACCATCGCTGTCCAGCATGACGTCAATACGCCCCCATCCCGTGCAGCCTAAAGCTTTCCATGCCTGCAGGACGAGAGACTGTAGCGCGGCTTCCTGGGACGCTTCTAAACCGGCAGGGCAGAAATACTGAGTCTCATCAGAGAGATACTTCGCCTCATAATCATAGAAGGTTCCTGCCGGTTGGATACGAATTGACGGTAAAATTTCTTCGCCAACTATCGCCACCGTAAATTCCGGACCGCACAGCCATTTTTCAATCAGTATTTCGTCATCATGCTGAAAAGCCAATGATAACGCACCCTGTAAAGCATTTTCTTCTACTACTTTCGTCATACCGACGCTGGAGCCTTCACGGCTGGGTTTGACGATCAGCGGTAAACCCAGCGCCGAAATTCGCGCTTTTTGTTCTTCGCTAAGGCCTTTTTCAAACTCAGCGCGCGTCAGCGCGACCCACGGCGCAACTGGTAAGCCTGCGCCCTGCCACAGCAATTTACTGCGCAGTTTATCCATGGAAAGCGCCGAGGCCATCACGCCGCTACCGGTATAAGGCAGGCCGAGCAGTTCAAGCATTCCCTGTAAGGTGCCATCTTCACCGCCACGGCCATGCAACGCAATAAAGACCTTCTGAAAGCCCATTGCTTTAAGCTGCGCGACATCGACCTCTTGCGGATCGACGGGATGCGCATCAATGCCGCCTTCACGTAACCCGGCCAACACTGCCGCGCCGGAATTTAACGAAACGTCCCGCTCCGCAGAGGTTCCGCCCAACAGGACCGCGATTTTATCAGCCATGTTGCTCTTCCTCCTGGATTTGCGGCTTCAGCTTGATTTCAGATAAGTAACGCGCAATTTTGCCAACATTTCCTGCGCCTTGCACTAATATCAAGTCGTTACCCGTCAGCACCGGCGCTAACATTGTCGCAACCTGAGCCGGATCGGAAACCAGAATCGGGTCAATTTTTCCCCGATTACGAATCGTGCGACATAAAGAACGGCTATCCGCGCCCGGAATCGGCGCTTCGCCCGCCGGGTAAACGTCCAGCATCAGCAGCGCATCGACCTGGGTCAGCACATTGGCGAAATCGTCATACAGATCGCGCGTGCGCGTGTAACGGTGCGGCTGAAACAGCATCACCAGGTTTTTATCCGGCCACCCTGCTCGCGCAGCTTTAATGGTGGCGTCTACTTCAGTCGGATGATGGCCATAATCATCCACCAGCATCGCCGTCCCGGCTTTACCATTCACCGGCTCAAGCGGGAACTCGCCGAGGAAGTCAAAACGACGCCCGGTCCCCTGGAAGCTTTCCAGCGCGCGCAGGATAGCGTCATCGTCGATGCCTTCTTCGGTCGCTACCGCCACTGCCGCGGCGGCATTCAGGGCATTGTGGCGACCCGGCGCATTCAACGTGACATGCAGATCCGGCATTCCCTGGCGCAACAGCGTAAAGTGCCCCTGCGGCCCTATCTGCTGATAATCTTCTACGCGGACGTCAGCATCCTCGCTAAAGCCATACGTCGTGGTCTGACGCCCCACCCGCGGCAGCAGCTCGCGGATGACCGGATCGTCGACGCACATTACCGCGCGACCGTAGAACGGCAGGTTATGCAGGAAGTTAATAAACGTCTGCTTTAAATTTTCAAAGTCGCCATGATAGGTATCCATATGGTCGGCTTCGATGTTGGTGACGATCGCGACCATCGGCTGCAAATGCAGGAAGGACGCGTCGCTCTCATCTGCCTCGGCAATCAGGTAACGACTATGGCCCAGACGCGCATGAACGCCTGCGGCTTTCACCAGTCCGCCATTCACGAAAGTCGGGTCCAGCCCCGCTTCGGCATAAATACTGGACACCATCGCGGTCGTTGTGGTTTTTCCGTGCGTCCCGGCAATGGCGATGCCGTGGCGAAAACGCATCAGTTCCGCCAGCATTTCCGCACGGCGAATAACCGGAATACGCGCTTCATGCGCCGCGACAATTTCCGGGTTATCCGCGGAAATTGCGCTGGAAACGACGACCACGCTGGCATCACGCACATTTTCCGGACGATGGTTAAAGAAAATCGTCGCCCCCAGGCTCGTCAACTGCTGGGTCACCGGATTCGGCGCTAAATCGGAACCACTGATCTGATACCCTTCATTGGCCAGAACTTCGGCAATACCGCCCATACCAGCACCACCGATGCCGACAAAGTGAATGTGCCGAACGCGACGCATTTCGGGCACGATGGAACGCAGTTTTGCCAGTTGTTGTGTATTCATTCTTTACGCCATTAACTCCAATACCCGCCATACTTCAAATTGCAGATGCGTTGGCTTGCCTGCAACCCAAATTATTGAGGGTAGAAAAACCCTGCGATGCAAAAGGCACCGCCACAAATTATGTCCGGGCAACCCGGCTGACTTCACTGGCGACGCGCTCGGTAGCATCCGGAATGGATACCGCGCGGGCACGCTCCGCCATGGTTAACAACGCCTCGCGCGACCACCCCGCCAGGGTGTCGGCGACAGCCTCTACAGTAAACTGCGGCTGCTCAAAAATCTTAGCTGCGCCGGCGTTTTCTAACGGTAGCGCATTCCAGTACTGCTGCCTGTCTTTATGCTGAAACGGCACGAATATCGCCGGTAATCCGGCGGCGGCGATCTCGCTCACCGTTAAAGCGCCGGAACGACATA
This sequence comes from Salmonella sp. A29-2, assembly GCF_020150755.1. Lineage (NCBI taxonomy): Bacteria > Pseudomonadati > Pseudomonadota > Gammaproteobacteria > Enterobacterales > Enterobacteriaceae > Salmonella > Salmonella sp. A29-2. Next base: position 3,812,679 of record NZ_CP083731.1, read on the forward strand.
CCACCACATCCGCCCACGCATAGGCGGCGGCCATGTCATCGATAAATTCCGTTACCTTATGTTGCGGTTGTCCCGCCCCGGCATATGCCTGCTCTACCGTGAGCTGCGCGCCTTTTCCGCTTTGATGCCAGATTGTAACCGTATCGCCCAGTCTGGCGGCAACCTGCGGCATCGTCTGGTTCAGGACTCGCGCCCCCTGAGAACCGCCGACCACCAACACGCGAATCGGGCCGTCACGACCGGCCAGACGCACCTGCGGCAACGGCAACGCCAGTACGTCGGTACGCACCGGGTTACCCACCACTTCCGCGTTCGGAAACGCACCGGGAAACGCCTGCATCACTGTGGTCGCGATTTTGGCCAGCCACTGATTGGTTAGCCCGGCGATACCGTTTTGCTCATGCAAGACGACCGGAATACCCAATGACCAGGCGGCAAGACCGCCGGGGCCGGAAACATAACCGCCCATTCCCAGCACGACATCCGGCTTAAACCGCTTCATGATCGCCCGAGCCTGCCGCCAGGCGTTAAAAATCCGCAGCGGCGCCGCCAGAAGCGCTTTTACGCCCTTACCGCGCAGACCGGAGATCCGAATAAAGTCAATGTCGATGCCATGCTTCGGCACTAAATCCGCTTCCATACGATCGGCGGTACCCAGCCAGCGAACCTGCCAGCCCTGGGCCATTAAATGATGCGCAACGGCCAGTCCCGGGAACACGTGCCCGCCGGTACCGCCCGCCATCACCATTAACCGCTTCGGTTGACCACTCATCGAGAACCTCGTGTAAACGCCTGCGCTTTTTCCAGACGCGTTTCATAATCAATACGTAATAAAAACATAATGGCCGTCGACATAATCAACAGACTCGACCCGCCATAACTGATCAGCGGCAGCGTAAGGCCTTTGGTCGGCAGCATCCCCGCAGCCGCGCCAACGTTTACCAGCGCCTGGAAACTAAACCAGATACCGATAGAACACGCTAAAAATCCGGAAAAACGGTGGTCAATCTCCAATGCCTTACGGCCAATCGACATCGCGCGAAAAGCGACGAAGAATACCATTAAAAGCGCCAATACCACACCGATATAACCCAGTTCTTCCCCAATAATGGCGAAGATGAAATCGGTGTGCGCCTCCGGCAAATACTCCAGTTTCTGCACCGAATTCCCCAGCCCTTGCCCCCATATCTCACCGCGACCAAAAGCCATCAGCGACTGCGTCAGCTGATAACCGCTGCCGAACGGATCTTCCCAGGGGTTCCAGAACGAGGTAACGCGGCGAATACGATACGGTTCGGCGAGGATTAACAGAATCACCGCCGAGATGCCCATCCCGATAATGGCGATGAACTGCCATAATTTCGCCCCGGCAAGAAACAGCATCGCCAGCGTGGTGACAAACAGTACGACCACCGTCCCGAGGTCAGGCTGCGCCAGCAGTAACACCGCCAGCACCAGAATCACGCCCATTGGTTTTAAAAAGCCGCGCAGGTTATTTCGCACTTCATCAACCTTACGCACCAGATAGTTCGCGAGGTAGCAGAACAGCGACAGCTTGGTAAACTCCGCAGGCTGAATACGCAGCGGCCCCAGCGCAATCCAGCGCGACGCCCCGTTAACCGAGCTCCCGACGACCAGCACGATAAGCAGCATAATGATCGACGCAATCAGCATCGTCGTGCTGTATTTTTGCCAGAAGGTCATGGGCAAACGTAGCGTGACCATCGCCAGACAAAATGCCAGGAAGATATAGAGCGCATCACGTTTGGCAAACAAAAACGGATCGTTCGCCAGGCGCTGCCCGACTGGCATGGAGGCCGACGTCACCATGACAAAACCAATCGCCGCCAGCCCGAAGGTCAGCCATAGCAGCGTGCGGTCATACATGATCAGACTGTCGGCGTCTTTATCGCGCGAAGCCATCACCCAGCCTTTAAGCGCCGCAAACAGCCAGGCCAGGAGGCCAAAGCCTGGTACGCGCGGCATTCTCAGACGGGGGAGAGATAAACGCATCAACCTAACTCCTTCGCCAGACGGGTAAAGACATCGCCCCGTTGCTCAAAATTTTTAAACTGATCGAGGCTGGCGCAGGCGGGCGACAGCAGCACCATATCACCCGGCTGAACACGCGGCGCCAGCAAACGCATCGCCTCTTCCATCGTCTCAGTCTGTTGGGCGATTTCCGGACGCAGCGCGGCAAGCTGCGCGCCATCGCGCCCAAAGCAATACAGGCGGATACGATCGCCGGTCAGATAGCGCGCCAGCGGAGAAAAGTCTGCCGACTTACCGTCGCCGCCCAGCAGCAGATGCAGCGTACCGTCCACATGCAAACCGTTTAGCGCCGCTTCGGTACTGCCGACATTGGTCGCTTTCGAGTCGTTGATCCAACGTACGCCGTTATGCTCCAACGCCAGCTGGAAGCGATGCGCCAGACCGGTAAATGTCGTCAACGCCTTCAAACTGCTGGCGCGCGGCAGACCTACGGCATCCGCCAGCGCCAGCGCCGCTAACGCATTGGTATAGTTATGCTGCCCGGGAAGCTTCATCTCTTTCACGTTCAGCACCTTCTCGCCTTTGACTCGCAGCCAGGTTTCGCCCTGCTGACGATTAAGGTGATAATCACCCATATTGACGCCAAAGCTGACGCAGCGCTCATCGGCCCCGCGTACCGGCATCGTCAACGCGTCATCGGCATTCACCACGCACACTTTAGCCTTCTCGTAGACGCGCAGTTTCGCCGCCCGGTACTGTTGCAAACCAAACGGATACCGGTCCATATGATCTTCAGTGACGTTGAGCACCGTTGCCGCCGCCGCTTGCAAACTTGACGTGGTTTCCAGTTGGAAACTGGATAATTCCAGCACGTACAATTCGCGATCGGCATCCAGCAGCATCAGCGCCGGAAGACCGATATTGCCGCCAACGCCGACATTGACGCCCGCCGCTTTCGCCATCTCGCCCACTAAGGTGGTCACGGTGCTTTTGCCGTTTGAGCCGGTGATGGCTACAATCGGCGCTTGCGCTTCGCGGCAAAACAGTTCGATATCGCCGACAATTTCTACTCCAGCGCTGGCGGCAGCGCTCAGCGAAGGGTGCGCCAGAGCAATACCAGGGCTGGCGACGATTAAATCCGCCGCTAAGAGCCACTCGTCGTTCAGGCCGCCAACGTGACGCTCAACCTCTTGCGGCAGCTTATCCAGACCCGGCGGCGTCACGCGAGTATCCATCACCCGCGGCGTCACGCCGCGGGCGAGAAAAAAGTCCACGCAAGAGAGTCCGGTTAAGCCCAGACCAATAATGACGACGTTTTTGTCCTGGTAATCAGCCATGATTAACGTACCTTCAGCGTTGCCAGGCCAATCAGCACCAGCATCAGCGAAATAATCCAGAAGCGCACAATCACGCGCGGTTCCGGCCAGCCTTTCAGTTCATAGTGGTGATGGATAGGCGCCATACGGAAAATACGCTGTCCGCGTAGTTTAAAGGAACCTACCTGCAGGATGACCGACAGAGTTTCCACCACAAAGACGCCGCCCATGATCACCAGCAGAAATTCCTGACGCAGCAGCACGGCGATAATGCCCAACGCGCCGCCCAACGCCAGCGATCCGACATCGCCCATAAAAACCTGCGCCGGATAGGTGTTAAACCACAAGAATCCTAATCCCGCGCCGACAATCGCCGTACAGACAATCACCAGCTCGCCCGCATGGCGTAAATACGGAATATGCAGGTAATTGGCGAAGTTCATGTTCCCGGTCGCCCAGGCCACCAGCGCAAAGCCGGCGGCAACGAAAACAGTCGGCATAATCGCCAGACCATCAAGCCCGTCGGTCAGGTTTACGGCATTACCCGTACCGACGATGACAAAGTAGGACAGCAGAATGTAAAACAGCCCCAATTGCGGCATAACATCTTTAAAGAACGGCACCACCAGTTGGGTCGCGGGCGTGTCTTTCCCGACGAGATAAAGCGCAAAGGCCACGCCGAGCGCGATAACCGACATCCAGAAATATTTCCAGCGCGCAATCAGCCCTTTGGTATCTTTCCGCACCACTTTGCGGTAATCATCGACAAAACCGATAATGCCGTAGCCAATCAATACCACCAGCACGCACCAGACGTACGGGTTAGACGGGTAAGCCCATAACAGAACGGAAATCACAATCGCCGTCAGGATCATGATGCCACCCATCGTCGGCGTACCGCGTTTACTGAAGTGCGATTCCGGGCCATCGTTACGTACCACCTGGCCAAAAGAGAGTTTTTGCAGACGAGCGATCATACGCGGGCCCATCCATAAAGAGATGAACAGCGCGGTCAACAGGCTGACGATGGCGCGAAACGTCAGATAAGAAAAGACGTTAAAGCCGGAATAATATTTGACCAAATGCTCGGCCAGCCAAACTAACATGAACCTTTCTCCTGTAACGCATGAACCACATCTTCCATCGCGGCGCTGCGTGATCCTTTCACTAAAATAGTCATCATTGGTTGCTCCTGAAGCAGAGCGTGTAAACGCGCAATGAGCGCGGCTTTATCGGCAAAATGTTCGCCGACGCCGCTGGCGTGGCTGATAGCCTGACTGAGTTTTCCGGTGCTTAACACGCGATCAATACCCGCCGCTTTTGCGGCCTCGCCAACCTGGATGTGGCACGCTTCGCTTTCTGCGCCCAGCTCGGCCATATCGCCTACCACCAGCACGCGGTATCCGGGCATTTCAGAAAGGACCTGCACTGCGGCGGTCATCGAACCGACGTTGGCGTTATAAGCGTCATCCAGTACCAGTTGGTTTTCACTTAGTTGAATCGGGAACAGACGCCCGGGTACGGCTTTTAACGCCGCCAGCCCTGCTTTAACCGCCGCCAGCGTCGCCCCCACCGCCATTGATAAAGCAGCGGCCGCCAGCGCGTTGGCAATATTGTGCCGCCCCGGCAACGGCAGCAGCACATCAATGCTGCCCATCGGCGTTTGCAGGGTAAATTCGGTACCGTGTGACGTCACGTGGATATTCGCAGCGGTAAAGTCGCTGTTTGCCGCATTCGGCGAAAAGCGCCACACCTGACGATCGCCAATAATGCTTTGCCAGTTCAGCCAGTCATTATTATCGGCATTCATAATCGCGATACCGTTCTCAGGCAAACCGGTATAGATTTCGCCTTTCGCTTTCGCCACGCCGGCCAACGAGCCGAAACCTTCCAGATGCGCCGCCGCCAGGTTATTGACCAGCGCCGCTTCCGGGCGCGTCAGGCTAACGGTCCAGGCGATTTCTCCCTGGTGATTAGCGCCTAACTCGATTACCGCATAGTCATAATCATGGTTTAAGCGCAGCAGCGTTATCGGCACGCCGATGTCGTTGTTAAAATTGCCTGCGGTATACAGAGTATTTCCGCACTGGCTAAGAATCGCGGCTGTCATCTCTTTGACCGAGGTTTTGCCGGACGAACCGGTTAACGCCACCACCCGCGCCGGTACCTGCATACGTACCCAGGCGGCCAGTTGGCCAAATGCCTGACGCGTGTCTTTTACAATCACCTGCGGAAGATCGATATCCAGAGGACGACTGACCAGCAGGGCGCCAGCGCCGTTCGCTTTTGCTTTATCAGCAAAATCATGCGCATCAAAGCGTTCCCCTTTCAGCGCCACGAACAGGCATCCCGGCGTCACTTTCCGTGTGTCGGTAATGACCGTATCGAGCGTGAGATCCGCCCCGCGGTGTTCGGCGCCAAGGACATCGGCAATTTTGCTGAGCGTTACGCTAATCATGCGATCACCCCCAGCAAACGCGCTGCGGTCACGCGGTCTGAATAATCAAGACGCTGCGTGCCGACAATCTGGTAATCCTCGTGCCCTTTACCTGCAATCAGCACGACGTCATTGTCTTTTGCCTGCATAATGGCATTGGTTACCGCCTCAGCGCGGCCTTCCATTACCCTGACCTGCCCGGCGTCCAGCATTCCGGCCAGAATATCGTTGATAATGGCGCGCGGCTCCTCGGTACGCGGGTTATCGTCAGTCACCACGACGATATCCGCGAATTCTTCGGCAATGGCCCCCATGAGTGGGCGCTTACCTTTGTCACGATCCCCGCCACAGCCAAAGACGCACCACAATTTTCCGGCGCAGTGCAGGCGCGCCGCCTGCAACGCTTTTTCCAGCGCATCCGGCGTGTGCGCGTAATCCACCACCACCGTCGGTTTGCCAGGCGCAGTGAACACTTCCATACGCCCGCAAACCGGCTGCAAACGCGCGGCGGTTTTCAGCAAATCCGTTAACGGATAGCCCAGCGCCAGCAGCGTCGCCAATGCCAGCAGTAAGTTGCTGACGTTAAACGCGCCCATCAGGCGGCTTTCGATTTCGCCTTCACCCCAGCTTGAAGCAAAACGAATCGTCGCTCCGCGGTCGTGGTACTCCACCGCCTCCGCTTTCAGCCAACGACCGTGACAGTTAGGGTTGATATGCCCTTCCATTGATACCGCGACCGCATCGGGTAGCGACGCCAGCCAGCGGCGTCCAACTTCATCATCGGCGTTGACGATTGCCTGACCGTGATGGTGGGTGGAATAAAGCATCCATTTTGCCGCCTCGTAATGCGCCATATCGCCATGATAGTCGAGATGGTCGCGGCTCAAATTAGTAAACACGGAGGCGGCAAATTTCAGCGCTGCCACGCGATGCTGCACCAGGCCGTGAGAAGAGACTTCCATCGCGCCGAAGGTCGCGCCCTGCGCAACCAGACTGGCCAGCACATGCTGAACATCCACTGCGGAACCGGTTGTGTTCTCCGTCGGGATCACTTTACCCAACAGTCCGTTGCCTACCGTCCCCATCACTGCGCTGGTTTCGCCGAGCAACTGGCTCCACTGCGCCAGTAGTTGGGTGGTGGTGGTCTTGCCATTGGTGCCGGTCACCGCCACCAGACGCATGTTTTCAGATGGCTCATGGTAAAAGCGGCCCGCCAGCGCAGATAAACGCTCATTGAGCTGGCTGAGATAGACGACCGGTACGCCGTGCATTTCGCGAATCTCACCGTCGCTCGCCTCGTCTTTCGCCTCTGCAATAATGGCAGCTACGCCTTGCGCTATCGCCTGCGGGATATATCGACGCCCGTCCGCCTGATGACCCACCACTGCCACAAAGAGATCGCCCGCCGCAGCCACACGGCTGTCGAGCGTCATCTCTCGCAGTTCTCGCGCGGGTAGTCCAGCCACCCACGGAGCAAGAAGGTCGCGCAAATTACGATCTGCCACCTGTTCCCTCGCCTTGATTAATTACGAATTCATTTTTTTCGCCCGTTGCCAGCGCGTCCGGTTCGATGTTCATGGTGCGCAGAACGCCGCCCATGATGGCACCAAATACCGGCGCGGAAACGGCGCCGCCGTAGTATTTACCCGCCTGCGGATCGTTGATGACAACCACCAGCGCGAAGCGCGGCTGACTCGCAGGCGCGACGCCTGCGGTGTAAGCAATGTATTTGTTGATGTAGCGACCGTCCGGCCCCACTTTTTTCGCCGTACCGGTTTTAATCGCGATACGGTAGCCTTTAATTGCCGCCTTCACGCCGCCGCCGCCCGGCAGCGCTACGCTTTCCATCATATGCACCACGGTGCGTACGGTGGATTCAGGGAAGATGCGTTCGCCGGGTACAGGCGGATCAACTTTGGTAATCGACAGCGGGCGATAAATGCCATAGCTGCCGATCGTTGCATAGACTCGCGCTAACTGTAACGGCGTTACCATTAGCCCGTAGCCGAAAGAGAAGGTGGCCCTCTCTATGTCGGACCACCGTTGTTTTTGAGGATATAAGCCACTGCGTTCTCCGACCAACCCCAAATTGGTCGCCTTTCCTAGCCCAAAACGTGAGTAAGTATCTACTAACGCTGAGGACGGCATCGCTAACGCCAGTTTGGATACACCGACGTTACTCGACTTCTGTAGAACCCCGGTCAGGGTTAATTCGCTGTAGCGCGCCACGTCTTTAATTTCGTGGCCGTTAATTCGGTATGGAACGGTATTCAACACCGTATTTTCGTTGACGATACCGCGCTGAAGCGCAGTCATCACCACCATCGGCTTAACCGTAGAACCCGGTTCAAACACGTCGGTGATGGTACGGTTACGCATCGCGTCTTTCGGCGTACCGGCAAGGTTGTTGGGGTTATAGGAAGGGCTATTCGCCATCGCCAGTACTTCACCGGTATTGACATCGACCAGCACCGCGCTACCGGATTCCGCCTTGTTAAACGCCACCGCGTTGTTCAGTTCGCGGTAAACCAGCGCCTGTAAGCGTTCATCAATGCTTAACGCCAGGTTGTGCGCTGCCTGACTGTCAGTGGAGGAGATATCCTCAATCACGCGACCATAGCGGTCTTTACGCACGATTCGCTCGCCAGGCTGACCGGTAAGCCACTTATCAAAGCTCTTTTCAACGCCTTCAATCCCCTGACTGTCGACGTTGGTAAAACCGATGAGGTGAGCGGTTACTTCTCCTGACGGGTAGTAGCGGCGTGATTCTTCACGCAAATGAATCCCCGGCAGTTTGAGTTTTTTGATGTAGTCCGCCATGTCAGGATTTACCTGGCGCGCCAGATAAATAAAACGCCCTTTCGGGTTGGCGTTGATACGGGCGGAGAGCTGATCGAGCGGGATATTTAGCGCAGTAGAAAGCGCTTTCCAGCGATCGCCGACGCTGATGCCGCCGGCGTCATGAACTTCTTTCGGGTCGGCCCAAATCGCCTTAACCGGTACGCTGACCGCCAGTGGACGCCCGGAACGGTCGGTAATCATACCGCGTGAGGTGGAGACTTCCTGAACACGCAGCGAACGCATATCGCCCTGACGCACCAGCATATCCGGGGCGATAATCTGTAGCCACGCCGCGCGTCCAAGTAAAAAAACCAGCGCCAGTAAAATACAGCCGCACAGCAACGCAAAACGCCAACTGATGAAGTTGGTCTGTTCTTCCTGGCGCTTCGATTTTTGCGTTTTTGCCGCTGCTTTCATGCGTCGCGTTTATCCTTATTTTTGCACTACGATATTTTCTTGGGACGGATCAACATGCTGCATTTGCAGCTTTTCCGTTGCGATCCGCTCCACCCGGCTGTGATCGCCGAGCGCATTTTCTTCAAGGATCAGGTTGCGCCATTCAATGTCCAATGCATCGCGCTCCAGAACCAGTTGTTCACGCTGCGCGGTGAGTAAACGAGTATGGTGCGCCGTCGTGACCACCGTCACCGCCGTTAAAATGATGCAAATGAACAAGCAGAGTGGCAGCTTCCCGAACCGCAAAAGATCGTCACCGATCACGCCAGGCAAGGCATGGCGCTCGTTGCTTCCTATCGATCCCTTCACTTTGCTTAGGGCTTCTGTCACTCTGCTGATCATGCGTTCGTCCTCTCTGCGATACGCAGAACTGAACTACGGGCCCGAGGATTTTCAGCTACCTCTTTTTCACCCGGCATCAACTTGCCTAACGCTCGTAACTCACGACCGCCCAGTTTTTTGAGCTGCGCTTCCGTCATCGGTAATCCCGCCGGTACCTGCGGACCGCGGCTTTGCTCACGCATAAAGCGTTTCACAATACGGTCTTCCAGCGAGTGGAAACTGATGATTGAAAGCCGCCCGCCTGGGGCCAGTACGCTGAGCGAGCTTTTTAGCGCCTGCTCTATCTCCTCCAGTTCACTGTTTACCCAGATGCGCACCGCCTGGAAGGTACGGGTCGCGGGATGTTTGAATTTGTCTTTTACCGGGGTCGCCGCCGCAACCACCTCCGCCAGCTCTTTGGTGCGGGTCATCGGCTGTTCGCGATTGCGCTCAACAATGGCGCGAGCAATACGTTTGGCAAAACGCTCCTCGCCGAATGTTTTCAGCACCCAGGCGATATCCGCCTCCTCCGCCGTTTGTAACCACTCGGCGGCAGACTGGCCGCGCGTCGGGTCCATTCGCATATCCAGCGGACCGTCGCGCATAAATGAAAAACCGCGCTCCGCATCGTCAAGCTGCGGAGAAGAGACGCCAAGATCGAGAAGGATCCCGTCAATCTTGCCGGTAAGCTCGCGCTCGGCGACATAATCAGCCAGCGCGGAAAAAGGTCCATGAATGATGGAGAAGCGAGGATCATTGATGGCCTGCGCAACGGCGATCGCCTGCGGATCGCGATCGATCGCCAGCAAGCGCCCCTCTTCGCCCAGTTGCGAGAGGATCAGGCGCGAGTGGCCGCCGCGACCAAATGTGCCATCAATATAGATACCATCCGGACGAATATTCAGCCCATTAACGGCTTCATCCAACAGTACCGTAGTGTGTTTAAAATTTTCCATCATCTTATAGAGACAAGTCCTGCAGCCGCTCCGATAACGTTTCGGTAGCTGACTGTTCAGCGTCGATATCTTCCTTGACCTGTTGATACCAGGTCGTTTCATCCCACAGCTCAAATTTGTTGAACTGTCCAACCAGCATCACTTCTTTCGTCAGTCCGGCATGTTGCCGCAGAACTGGCGCGATCAGTAATCGACCTGCACCATCCATCTGACATTCGCTGGCATGGCCCAACAGTAAACGCTGTACGCGACGTTCTACCGGGTTCATGCTCGACAGACGAGATAACTTTTGCTCAATAATTTCCCATTCAGGCAGGGGGTAAAGCAGCAGGCATGGGTGATGGATGTCAATGGTACATACCATTTGACCGGTAGCGCTCTCGATCAGTTGCTCCCGATAACGGGTCGGCACGGTCAGGCGCCCTTTACTGTCGAGATTGACTAACGTTGCCCCCCGGAACATGCCAGTCTCACCCCTTCTTACCACTTTATCCCACAAATTCCCACTCGAAGGAGTTTACGGAGCGGAGGAAAAGCTTGTCAAGCAAGTCACAACGCTTACCTAAGTAAAAAAGCCAATGTTTACGGCGAATATCTGCGTTGATTAATTTCCACCCAGCGTGCAAGTCAAATTAACGTTATGAATATTTGTAAGAAAAAAACCAAAGACCCACCGCCGTTTAAAACGGACTCAATATAATCCGAGAAAAATATAAAGTGTCAGTTTGCGACGCGAGCGGCATTTTAGGACATATTGCACCGTGTTAACAGTGCCTGTTTAACGTGTGCGGTGCCTGCTATACCAGCGCCTACGAGCGACTGTCGCGCCAAAGACAAAAAGTGGCTGTTAATTCGACGATTTCTTGCCTGCTTGTAACAAAACAATACAAAGGAAAAGACTCGTTACGTCTTAATTAGTGGAATGTGGACGATTTCGGACAAAAGAAAGGTAATAAAAAAGAATTTTCGGATAATTTTAAGGAATAATCTTAATTATTTAAGGGATATTTTTACTGATACGCATTTGTTTGACGGCGGCAGAAGAGAGAGTCTTTTACCGCCGGTCCTTTAGCTACGGCTCAGAATGCCGCGACGATACAGGTTTCGCCGAATACGCGTTAAGCCAGGTTTCGGTTTACGCGGTTCATCAAGACTTGCCAGCACAATCTCCAGCACGCGTTCCGCGACATCACGATGACGCTGCGCCACCGCCAGTACCGGGCATTGCAGAAAATCCAGCAGCTCATGATCGCCGAAGGTCGCAATCGCCAAATCCGAGGGCAGTTTTCCATCGCGCCGCAGCGTAACGTCCATCACGCCCTGTAATAGCGCGAATGATGTCGTAAAGAGCGCCTGCGGCATAGGATGCGTTTCCAGCCATTTCTCAAACAGCTGCGCGGCGGCTTCGCGCTCATAGCTGTTGGCATATAAGAAATTCACCTCCCGCGGATCGTCTTTCCATGCGGTGCGGAACCCCTGCTCGCGCAGGAAACTGACGGACAACTCCGGCAGCGCGCCCAAATAAAGCACCGTTTCCGCCGGGAATTTACGCAGCTCTTCCGCCAGCATCTCGGCATCATCCTGATCGGCGCCGACCACGCTGGTGAAATGTTCGCGATCCAGCGCGCGGTCGAGCGCGACGATGGGGAACGGATCGTTGGCCCAGCGCTGATAGAAGGGATGCTCCGGTGGTAACGAAGTTGAAACAATGATTGCATCCACCTGGCGTTGCAAAAGGTGCTCAATGCAGCGCATTTCGTTATCGGGCTGATCTTCAGAACAGGCGATCAGCAGTTGGTAGCCACGCTGGCGTGCCTGGCGCTCAAGATAGTTTGCGATACGGGTGTAGCTCGTGTTTTCAAGGTCCGGGATCACCAGACCAATGGAACGTGTGCGTCCAGCACGCAGCCCGGCAGCCACAGCGTTAGGATGGTAATTGTGCTCACGCACTACCGCCATGACTTTTTCTACGGTTTTGTCGCTCACGCGGTATTGCTTTGCTTTACCGTTTATAACGTAGCTTGCAGTTGTGCGCGAGACACCGGCCAGCCGAGCGATTTCATCCAGTTTCACAATTGCCCCTTGTGTAAATTGTACAAACCATAACCTTTATGTCGGCATGGGTTAAAATCGTTAACATCTAAGCGCAGTTTGATCACTCCGGCAACCGCTTTTATTCCGGGTTACCACGGATTTCGCAAAAAAAAGCCCAACCGGTGATATTGGGTTGGGCGATAATTCCTGTTGGCTGATATCCGGCAAACCTGCCTGATGGCGCTACGCTTATAGGATCTGGGCCAGATATCAGCCTGCAGGCCGGATAAAACGCAAGCGCGTCGTCATCCGGCGAATCTGCTCAGCGCATAATCTTATCGCCGCGCGAAAGCCCGACGACGCCTGAACGCGCCACTTCAACAATTTTCGCCACGTCGCGCAGCGAGGCCAGAAAAGCATCCAGTTTATCGCTGGTGCCCGCCAGTTGAACGGTATACAGCGTTGGCGTAACGTCAATAATCTGACCACGGAAAATTTCCGTATTACGCTTCACCTCTTCCCGTCCGTAGCCGCTGGCCTGGATTTTCACCAGCATGATTTCCCGCTCAACGTGCGCTCCCTGTCCCAGTTCGCTGACGCGCAGCACATCAACCAGCTTGTGCAGTTGCTTTTCAATTTGCTCAAGCACTTTTTCATCGCCTACCGTCTGGATAGTCATGCGCGACAACGTCGGATCGTCTGTCGGCGCGACGGTCAGGCTTTCAATATTATATCCGCGTTGCGAAAAGAGGCCGATAACCCGCGATAACGCCCCAGATTCGTTTTCCAGTAATACCGATAAAATCCGGCGCATCATCAGGTCCTCTCCGTTTTGCTTAACCACATTTCGTCCATCCCGCCCCCGCGAATCTGCATTGGATAGACATGCTCGCTGCCATCAACGGTGACATCGACGAACACCAGTCGGTTATTACGCACATGCTCAAGGGCTTCGCTGAGTTTACTTTCCAGCTCATCCGGACGGTTAATCTGCAGCCCGACATGGCCATATGCTTCCGCCAGGCGCACAAAATCCGGTAACGACTGCATATAAGACTGAGAATGGCGACCGGAATAGATCATATCCTGCCACTGTTTCACCATCCCCAGATAACGGTTGTTCAGATTCAGAACCAGTACCGGCAGTTCATACTGTAAGGCTGTCGATAGCTCCTGAATGTTCATCTGTATACTGCCATCGCCGGTCACGCAGACCACCATTTCTTTCGGCAGGGCCATTTTAACGCCCAGCGCAGCCGGTAGGCCAAAACCCATCGTGCCGAGCCCGCCGGAATTAATCCAGCGACGTGGTTTATCGAACGGGTAATAGAGAGCGGCAAACATCTGATGTTGTCCTACATCGGACGTCACGTACGCGTCGCCCTTCGTCAGACGCCAGAGGGTTTCAATCACCGCCTGGGGTTTAATGCTTTCGCTTTCCGCGTCATATTTCAGGCACTGACGGGCGCGCCAGCTCTCTATCTGCTGCCACCAGTCGCGAATATCATCCTGCGGCTGAGACGGCGCATCCTGCGCCAGTAGCTCCAGCATTTGTTCCAGTACCAGGCGGGCATCGCCCACCACCGGGATATCAGCGTTAACCGTTTTGGATATGGACGTCGGGTCAATGTCGATGTGTAATACCGTCGCGTTCGGACAATATTTAGCGAGATTATTCGTCGTGCGGTCGTCAAATCGTACGCCAACAGCGAAAATCACGTCGGCGTTATGCATGGTCATATTGGCTTCATAAGTGCCATGCATTCCCAGCATTCCTAACGACTGGCGATGAGTAGCAGGAAACGCGCCCAGTCCCATTAATGAAGAGACCACCGGCAGGTTAAAGGTTTCAATGATGTGGCGCAGCGGCACATAGCAGGCCGCGCTTATCGCCCCTCCCCCAACGTAGACCACCGGCTTTTTTGCCGACGCCAGCGTTTGCAAGGCACGCTTAATTTGTCCTTTATGTCCTGATGTTGTGGGATTGTAAGAGCGCATACTGACCGTTTCCGGCCAGACATACGGCATTTTTTTCGCCGGATTCAAAATATCTTTCGGCAAATCCACGACCACCGGCCCAGGACGTCCGCTTGCCGCCAGCCAGAAGGCCTTTTTAAGCACCTGGGGAATATCTTCCGTCTGTTTGACCAGGAAGCTATGTTTGACCACCGGTCGGGAAATCCCCACCATGTCGCACTCCTGAAAGGCATCATAGCCAATCAATGAGGTGGCGACCTGGCCGGAAAGAATCACCAGCGGAATGGAATCCATATAGGCCGTAGCAATCCCGGTAATCGCATTGGTCGCTCCCGGTCCGGAAGTCACCAGCACCACGCCAACGTCGCCAGTGGCTCGCGCCAGGCCATCCGCCATATGCACCGCGGCCTGCTCATGACGCACCAGCACATGATCGATCCCTCCAACGGTATGTAGCGCATCATAAATATCAAGCACTGCGCCTCCAGGATAGCCGAACACCTGCTTTACGCCTTGATCGATAAGCGATCGGACGACCATCTCGGCTCCAGACAACATCTCCACGGCTTGCCTCCACTTTATACCTGTCATCACGGTTTGACGGACACCTTAACCGCTCGCTATCACGACTGGCAATTGGGTGGAATGACGTAAAGATGGGGAAGGTTAGAATAATCAGGAGGCAAGAAGAGAAGAAATGGAGAAATACTCCGTCTGAATCACACCAGGTAATAAATAATCGCTTATAAATGCAGACTTACAGCAATTCATCTATTTTTCACAACGACGAAAAGAATCGCTCACCGTTAATTCAGCATAAAATTTTTTATATACGCTAAAAAGCAGAATAAACCAGAATTTGTTTCTGATTTATTCTGCCCGGTTTTATCGCTTACAAACAGAAACTAATAAATCTTCCATCCATTGGTGCCCTTTATCACGCCCAGCCGCTTCATGCCAGGAAAGGTAGCATGTCCGGCTATTCAGTTTTAAAGGCAACGGCAATATTTGCAGATCCAGCGATTCCGCAAACTCTTCCGCCAGCCAGCGCGGGGCAATAGCGACCAAATGCGTCTGCGAAACCACGTTCAGAACGCTGATAAGCGCCATGCCCTGATAAGCCACGCTCGACTGTTTATCCGGCGTGTCATACCACGGCTGACTAAATGACGCATAACGATCGAGAGAAACAACCGCATGTTGTTCATTATAAACATCGCCTTCCAGTAGCGGGCCGCTAATACGCGGGTGTTTTCGGCTGGCGACTAAAACCATTTCATCTTTAAATAGCGGTACGCTGGTAAACTCAGGACGACGGAATTCTTCATAACTAATAACGAACTCGGTTTCCTGATAGCGTAACTGATGCTCAGTATTCTGATTCAACGACGCTTTAAAAACGACATGAATATTTGGCGCAATTTTTTCTACACGATTATAAATCTGTGACGTCAGGATATTATCCAGCGGACTGCACACGCAAAGATTGAATACACGTTCGCTGCTGGTCGGCTCAAACCCCGATCCCGGCAATTCATTTTGCACCAATTGCAACGCCTGACGGACTGAACCAAATAACTGAAATGCACGGGCAGTCGGCTGAATTCCTCGTCCATATCGAACAAAAAGTTCGTCATTAAACATAACCTTCAGACGCGCTACGGCGTTACTGACCGCAGGCTGCGACATTCCCAGCGTGTGGGCGGCGCGCGTAATATTCTGCTCTTGCATTACCGCATCGAACACGGTCAATAGGTTCAAATCAACCATGCGAAGCTGTGGTTTGCCCATATCTAAAAGATGCGGCTTTTCGGTTTTGACCTCTGGCATATTTAACTCCACTGTCACGCTTAACTCCCTTTTTCTGGCTGAAGGCAGAAATAATTCCTGAAAATATGATTTACCATGCATATAAAATAAGAAAAAGGGAAAGCGTTAAAATTCGGAAAACATAAAGACGCTGACAGAGACAAATAGAATGCCAGCGCAAGCGTAATGTGTCCTGAGTCACACCATTGCGATTCATAATGTTTAAATTACGCAAGCAATATAACCATAACTATGGCGAATACACAATCATACACCAAGTGAATGATCATTTAAGTTTCAATTAAATGTTTATATTATTAATAGCTAAAAAGTTAACATTAATTTATCAATAACTTTATCCTTATCCATTAAGTAAACAAGGTTATTTGTTAAAATATAAAACAAATCAAAAAGATAAACCAAACCTTTAGCATACCTTTAACAGTCCATTCCCCTAACCAATTTGCAAACAAAAATGCCTAAATATTTCAAACAATGAAAAGTATGAATGTCCACTCGTTCTTTTATCCTTTATTGGACGCGCAGCCCAGCACAATTAGCTAAAGTACGTATCCGGATATCGTCAACAAAATGCAATGGCGACAGAAAATAGAGTTGACATTAAACGGCATATCCAGTACCACTAAAAGCATAACGCATTCGCTGGAGCTGAATTAATGTCACATATCGTTCGTTTCACTGGGCTACTACTACTCAACGCATTTATTGTGCGCGGTAGACCGGTGGGCGGCATTCAACATTAAGTCAGCTCGAAGTCAAACAAAACCCGCGCCGTTGCGCGGGTTTTTTTATGCCTGACGCAAGGCGCCCCTGGAGACAAGGACCACATCATGAGCCAGCAAGTCATTATTTTTGATACGACCTTACGCGACGGCGAACAAGCGTTACAGGCCAGCCTGAGCGCGAAAGAGAAGCTGCAGATTGCCCTGGCCCTTGAGCGCATGGGTGTTGATGTCATGGAAGTAGGCTTCCCGGTCTCTTCTCCGGGTGATTTTGAATCTGTCCAAACCATCGCCCGCACCATCAAAAACAGCCGCGTTTGCGCCCTGGCGCGTTGTGTAGAAAAAGACATCGACGTCGCGGCACAGGCGCTGAAGGTCGCCGACGCGTTTCGCATCCATACTTTTATCGCCACCTCGCCAATGCACATCGCCACCAAGCTGCGCAGCACGCTGGATGAGGTCATCGAACGCGCGGTATACATGGTTAAGCGGGCGCGTAATTACACTGATGACGTAGAGTTCTCCTGCGAAGATGCTGGCCGGACGCCTGTTGACGATCTGGCGCGCGTGGTGGAAGCCGCTATAAACGCCGGCGCGAGAACCATTAATATTCCCGATACCGTGGGCTATACCATGCCGTTTGAGTTTGCGGGAATCATTTCCGGCCTGTATGAACGTGTCCCCAATATCGACAAAGCTATCATCTCCGTTCATACCCACGACGATTTAGGGATAGCAGTAGGCAACTCGCTGGCGGCAGTACATGCGGGCGCGCGTCAGGTTGAAGGCGCGATGAACGGTATCGGAGAACGTGCCGGTAACTGCGCACTGGAAGAAGTGATCATGGCGATTAAAGTGCGCAAAGACATCATGAACGTACACACCAACATCAATCACCACGAAATCTGGCGCACCAGCCAGACCGTCAGCCAGATCTGTAACATGCCGATCCCGGCCAACAAAGCGATTGTCGGCAGCGGCGCTTTCGCCCACTCTTCCGGCATCCACCAGGATGGCGTCCTCAAGAACCGCGAAAACTATGAAATCATGACGCCAGAGTCCATCGGTCTGAATCAGATACAGCTGAACCTGACCTCCCGCTCTGGCCGTGCCGCCGTGAAGCATCGCATGGAAGAGATGGGTTACAAGGACACAGACTACAACATGGACCACCTGTACGACGCGTTCCTGAAGCTGGCGGACAAAAAAGGCCAGGTGTTCGACTATGACCTGGAAGCGCTGGCCTTTATTAATAAACAGCAAGAAGAACCAGAGCATTTCCGTCTGGATTACTTCAGCGTGCAGTCCGGCTCCAGCGATATCGCCACCGCTTCCGTGAAGCTGGCCTGTGGTGAAGAGATCAAGGCCGAAGCGGCGAACGGCAACGGCCCGGTCGACGCCATCTATCAGGCGATTAACCGCATCACTGGCTACGACGTTGAGTTGGTTAAATACGACCTGAACGCCAAAGGCCAGGGCAAAGACGCGCTGGGTCAGGTCGATATCGTCGTGAACCATCATGGTCGCCGCTTCCACGGCGTCGGGCTGGCGACGGATATCGTCGAATCCTCCGCCAAAGCGATGGTGCACGTACTGAACAATATCTGGCGCGCCGCCGAAGTTGAAAAAGAATTGCAACGCAAAGCTCAAAATAAAGAGAACAACAAGGAAACCGTGTAATGTCGAAGAACTATCATATTGCCGTACTGCCGGGCGACGGTATCGGCCCGGAAGTCATGGCGCAAGCCCTGAAAGTTATGGATGCGGTACGCAGCCGTTTTGATATGCGTATCACCACCAGCCACTATGACGTCGGCGGTATTGCTATCGACAATCATGGTCATCCACTGCCGAAAGCCACCGTTGAAGGGTGCGAGCAGGCGGATGCCATTCTGTTTGGCTCCGTCGGCGGCCCGAAATGGGAAAATTTGCCCCCGGAAAGCCAGCCAGAGCGCGGCGCTCTGCTGCCGCTGCGCAAACATTTCAAATTATTCAGTAACCTGCGTCCGGCGAAACTGTATCAGGGACTGGAAGCATTTTGCCCGTTGCGCGCCGATATCGCCGCTAACGGTTTCGATATCCTGTGCGTGCGCGAGCTGACCGGCGGGATCTATTTCGGACAGCCAAAAGGCCGCGAAGGCAGCGGTCAGTACGAAAAAGCCTTTGATACCGAAGTTTATCACCGCTTTGAGATCGAGCGCATTGCCCGTATCGCCTTTGAATCGGCGCGTAAACGCCGCCGTAAAGTCACCTCTATAGATAAAGCCAACGTACTGCAAAGCTCTATCCTGTGGCGTGAAATCGTCAATGATGTCGCGAAAACGTATCCCGATGTGGAACTCGCGCACATGTATATCGATAACGCCACCATGCAGTTGATTAAAGACCCGTCGCAGTTTGACGTACTGCTGTGTTCTAACCTGTTCGGCGACATTCTGTCCGACGAATGCGCCATGATCACCGGCTCAATGGGGATGTTGCCCTCCGCCAGCCTGAACGAGCAAGGGTTTGGCCTGTATGAACCGGCTGGCGGCTCCGCGCCGGATATCGCCGGGAAAAATATCGCCAATCCAATTGCGCAGATCCTGTCGCTGGCGCTGCTGCTGCGCTACAGCCTGGATGCCAACGATGCGGCAACAGCCATTGAACAGGCGATCAATCGCGCATTAGAAGAGGGCGTTCGCACCGGCGATTTAGCCAGGGGCGCTGCCGCAGTCAGTACCGATGAGATGGGCGATATTATCGCCCGCTATGTCGCAGAAGGGGTGTAATCATGGCCAAAACGTTATACGAAAAATTATTTGATGCCCACGTGGTCTTTGAGGCGCCAAACGAAACGCCGCTGCTGTACATCGACCGCCACCTGGTGCATGAAGTCACCTCTCCGCAGGCGTTTGACGGTCTGCGCGCGCACCATCGTCCGGTACGTCAGCCAGGGAAAACCTTCGCCACGATGGATCACAACGTCTCGACGCAGACTAAAGACATTAATGCTTCTGGTGAAATGGCGCGTATCCAGATGCAGGAGCTGATTAAGAACTGTAACGAGTTCGGCGTCGAGCTGTATGACCTGAATCACCCGTATCAGGGCATCGTCCATGTGATGGGGCCGGAACAGGGCGTCACCCTGCCGGGCATGACCATCGTCTGCGGCGACTCCCACACCGCCACCCACGGCGCGTTTGGCGCGCTGGCCTTCGGCATCGGCACTTCTGAGGTAGAACATGTACTGGCGACGCAAACTCTGAAACAGGGGCGCGCTAAAACCATGAAGATTGAAGTCACGGGCAACGCCGCGCCGGGCATTACCGCCAAAGACATCGTGCTGGCGATCATCGGTAAAACCGGCAGCGCCGGCGGCACCGGGCACGTGGTTGAATTTTGCGGCGACGCTATCCGCGCGCTGAGTATGGAAGGCCGCATGACTCTGTGCAATATGGCGATTGAGATGGGCGCCAAAGCCGGTCTGGTCGCCCCGGATGAAACCACTTTCAACTACGTAAAAGGGCGTTTGCACGCGCCGAAGGGCCGCGATTTTGACGAAGCCGTCGAGTACTGGAAAACGCTGAAAACCGATGACGGCGCGACTTTTGATACTGTCGTCACCCTGCGAGCAGAAGAGATCGCGCCGCAGGTGACCTGGGGCACGAATCCGGGCCAGGTGATTTCCGTCACCGACATCATCCCCGATCCCGCCTCCTTTAGCGATCCGGTTGAGCGCGCCAGCGCCGAAAAAGCGCTGGCTTATATGGGCTTACAGCCGGGCGTACCGTTAACGGACGTTGCTATCGATAAAGTCTTTATCGGCTCTTGTACCAATTCGCGCATTGAAGATTTGCGCGCGGCGGCGGAAGTCGCCAAAGGGCGCAAAGTTGCGCCGGGCGTGCAGGCGCTGGTGGTGCCGGGTTCAGGTCCGGTGAAAGCGCAGGCGGAAGCGGAGGGTCTGGACAAGATCTTTATCGAAGCAGGATTTGAATGGCGCTTACCGGGCTGTTCCATGTGCCTGGCCATGAATAATGACCGCCTGAACCCGGGCGAGCGCTGCGCCTCCACCAGCAACCGTAACTTTGAAGGTCGTCAGGGCCGCGGGGGTCGCACGCATTTAGTCAGCCCGGCGATGGCCGCCGCTGCCGCCGTTACCGGCCACTTCGCCGATATTCGCAGCATCAAATAAGGAAACTACCATGGCAGAGAAATTTACCCAGCATACCGGCCTGGTTGTCCCACTGGATGCCGCCAACGTCGATACCGATGCAATTATCCCTAAACAGTTTTTGCAGAAGGTTACGCGCACCGGTTTTGGCGCCCATCTGTTTAACGACTGGCGCTTCCTGGACGAAAAGGGCCAACAGCCAAATCCGGAATTCGTGTTGAACTTTCCGGAATATCAAGGCGCGTCGATACTGTTGGCGCGGGAAAACTTTGGCTGCGGCTCGTCACGCGAGCACGCGCCGTGGGCGTTGACCGATTACGGCTTTAAAGTGGTGATCGCGCCAAGCTTCGCCGACATCTTCTACGGCAACAGTTTCAATAATCAACTGCTGCCGGTAACCCTGAGCGACGCACAGGTCGATGAGCTGTTTGCCCTGGTGAAAGCCAATCCGGGCATTAAATTTGAAGTGGATCTGGAAGCACAGGTGGTGAAAGCAGGCGATAAGACCTACAGCTTTAAAATCGACGACTTCCGCCGCCACTGCATGTTGAACGGTCTGGACAGCATTGGGCTGACGCTGCAGCACGAAGACGCGATTGCCGCCTACGAAAATAAACAACCGGCATTTATGCGGTAACCCTTGACGCCTTACCGGGCCTACAGGTTATGCAATATCACCAGGTTGCCACTATATCCTGTAGGCCTGATAAGCGTAGCGCCATCAAGCTCCGGGTTACTCATCAGTCGCTCATGCCGGGGATATTCCGGCATTTTTTATACGATTTTTACTCGCCCGGTCACCACCTGCGTGACCACAGAAACAGCCGAAATAAAAAAAGCCAGCAGGTATTATCTGCTGGCGGGTGATTTTAGGCTATCGCCTACACCAATACTCAGTCACACATGATGTCTGCAATTGGCTTCAATCGGTCGCCTCCCACTGCATCAGTTCCGCGAGCATTTTTAAGCGCTGCGGCGCGCTCAGGCAAGCCAGCCAGGACGTTTTTTCCGTCGCGGCAAAATATCTCAACCAGAACTGGCGCATAGTGACCTCTTCCTCTTGCTTCATCGAAAGATATTATTGGCCTAATATAGGGATAATAAAATTGCTGAGTTTTTCATCGGAGTTCCCCTTTTATGCCCTCAGGTCGCCTGCAACAACAATTTATCCGTCTCTGGCAATGTTGTGACGGTAAAACGCAAGACACCACGCTTAATGAGCTGGCGGATCTGCTGAACTGTTCGCGTCGCCATATGCGTACGCTGCTAAATACGATGCAGGCGCGCGGTTGGCTAACATGGGAGGCCGAGGTTGGACGCGGAAAGCGTTCGCGTCTGACGTTCCTGTATACCGGACTGGCGCTGCAACAGCAGCGGGCGGAAGACCTGCTGGAACAAGATCGAATCGATCAACTGGTACAACTGGTCGGCGATAAAAGCGCTGTCAGGCAAATGCTGATTTCCCATCTGGGACGCAGCTTCCGCCAGGGGCGGCATATTCTGCGGGTTCTTTACTACCGTCCGATGCACAATCTCCTGCCGGGAACCGCATTACGTCGCTCGGAAACTCATATTGCCCGGCAAATTTTCAGTTCGCTCACGCGGGTAAATGAGGAAAACGGGGAACTGGAAGCGGACATTGCGCACCACTGGCAGCAAATTTCCCCTTTACTGTGGCGCTTCTACCTGCGCCCCGGCATTCATTTTCATCATGGCCGCGAGCTGGAGATGGAAGATGTCATCGCCTCGCTGACGCGTATCAATACGCTTCCGCTTTACTCGCACATCACAAAAATAGATTCCCCTACCGCGTGGACGCTGGATATTCATCTTTCCCAGCCGGATCGCTGGTTGCCGTGGCTGCTGGGCCAGGTCCCGGCGATGATTTTGCCGCGGGAGTGGGAAACGCTGGCTAATTTCGCCAGCCACCCTATCGGCACCGGGCCTTATGCCGTGCGGCGTAATACGCCGAACCAACTCAAGATACTCGCCTTTGATGACTACTTCGGCTATCGGGCGTTGATAGACGAAGTGAACGTCTGGGTACTGCCGGATATCAGTGAAGAACCGGCCTGCGGCTTGATGCTGGAAGGGCCGATACAAGGCGGTGAAAAAGCGATAGAAAGCCGACTGGAAGAGGGGTGCTATTACCTGCTATTCGACGCCAGAACGCCGCGCGGCGCGCATCCGCAGGTCAGAGAATGGGTAAGCCACGTCCTCTCCCCCACCAATTTACTCTATCATGCCGATGAACCGCTACAGCAGCTCTGGTTCCCGGCCT
The DNA here is from genome assembly GCF_020150755.1 of Salmonella sp. A29-2. NCBI lineage: Bacteria > Pseudomonadati > Pseudomonadota > Gammaproteobacteria > Enterobacterales > Enterobacteriaceae > Salmonella > Salmonella sp. A29-2. The sequence continues at coordinate 3,835,995 of NZ_CP083731.1, forward strand.
ATGGGCTTTTACCGCGCTGGCATCACGCCCGTCCAGGCCCGGGCGAAAAACCCGCCGGGCTGGAAACCCTCACGCTGACCTTCTATCGCGAACACATTGAGCACCGGGTTATCGCCCGTATCATGAGCGCGCTTCTGGCTGAACATCAGGTGCATCTGCATATTCAGGAGATCGACTACGATCAATGGCACGCCGGCGAGATCGAAAGCGATATCTGGCTCAATAGCGCTAACTTTACGCTGCCGCTGGATTTCTCGCTGTTCGCGCACCTGTGCGAAGTACCGCTCTTGCAGAACTGCATTCCGCGCGACTGGCAGGGCGACGCCGCGCAGTGGCGCGCTGGCGAGATGAACCTGGCGAACTGGTGCCAGCAGCTGCTGACCAACAAAGCGATTGTGCCGCTGATCCACCACTGGCTGATTATCCAGGGACAGCGCAGTATGCGCGGGCTGCGCATGAATACCCTCGGCTGGTTTGATTTTAAATCGGCGTGGTTTGCGCCGCCGGATCCTTAACGCCAGCTCTTGATTGCTGCCCGGCAACAAAATCACTACACTAACGCCGAACTCAACGGGGTGCCGCGCTCATGCGCGCGCTGAGAAAATACCCGTCGAACCTGATCCGGATAATGCCGGCGAAGGGATTTGAGGCTACCTCTCAAGTCCTTTGCCACTCTTTCACTGAGGTGCAAAGTGTTAAAAAAATATCTTCCGCTTTTACTCCTGTGCGCGGCGCCTGCTTTCGCCAAACCCGTTCTCACCGTCTATACCTACGACTCGTTCGCCGCCGACTGGGGGCCAGGCCCGGCGGTGAAAAAAGCGTTTGAAGCCGATTGCAACTGCGAGCTGAAACTGGTGGCGCTGGAGGATGGCGTTTCACTGCTCAACCGCCTGCGGATGGAGGGAAAGAACAGCAAAGCCGATGTGGTGTTGGGGCTGGACAATAATCTGCTGGAAGCGGCCACGCAAACTAAACTCTTTGCCAAAAGCGGCGTGGCGAATGAGGCGGTCAAGGTGCCCGGCGGCTGGGAAAACGACACATTTGTGCCGTTCGATTACGGCTATTTCGCCTTTATCTATGATAAAAGTAAGCTGAAAAATCCGCCAAAAAGCCTGAAAGAACTGGTCGAGAGCGATCAAAAATGGCGGGTGATTTATCAGGACCCGCGTACCAGTACGCCAGGGCTGGGGCTGTTACTGTGGATGCGCAAAGTCTATGGCGATAACGCGCCGCAGGCCTGGCAAAAACTGGCGGCCAAAACGGTGACGGTGACGAAAGGCTGGAGCGAGGCCTACGGTTTATTTCTGAAAGGTGAAAGCGATTTGGTACTCAGTTACACCACCTCTCCGGCGTATCACATTATTGAAGAGAAGAAGGACAATTACGCCGCCGCGAACTTCAGCGAAGGCCATTACTTACAGGTAGAAGTCGCGGCGCGTACCGTCGCCAGTAAGCAGCCGGAACTGGCGGAGAAATTCCTCAAATTTATGGTTTCTCCGGCGTTTCAGAACGCCATACCCACCGGCAACTGGATGTACCCGGTAGCGGACGTCTCCCTACCAGCAGGGTTTGAATCATTGGCCAAACCCGCCACAACGCTGGAATTCACGCCGCAACAGGTGGCAGCACAACGCCAGGCATGGATTAGCGAATGGCAACGCGCCGTCAGCCGTTAATTCCCGGCTGGCTGATTCCGGGGCTGTGCGCCGCCGCGCTGATGATAACCGTCTCGCTGGCGGCCTTTCTGGCGCTTTGGCTGAACGCGCCGTCGGGCGCGTGGTCGACAATCTGGCGGGATAGCTATCTGTGGCATGTGGTGCGCTTCTCATTCTGGCAGGCGTTTCTGTCCGCAGTGCTGTCTGTGGTCCCGGCGGTTTTTCTCGCCCGCGCGCTTTATCGACGCCGTTTTCCTGGACGTCTGGCGCTGCTGCGTCTGTGCGCCATGACGCTGATTCTGCCGGTACTGGTTGCCGTGTTCGGCATTCTTAGCGTGTATGGCCGTCAGGGCTGGCTGGCCTCGCTGTGGCAGATGCTGGGGCTTCAGTGGACATTCTCCCCCTACGGCTTGCAGGGCATTTTACTGGCGCACGTCTTTTTTAACCTGCCAATGGCGAGCCGTTTGTTGCTGCAATCTTTGGAAAGCATTCCCGGCGAGCAGCGCCAGCTCGCCGCCCAGCTCGGTATGCGCGGCTGGCATTTTTTCCGTTTTGTCGAATGGCCGTGGCTGCGCCGCCAAATTCCGCCCGTCGCGGCGCTGATTTTTATGCTCTGCTTCGCCAGTTTCGCAACGGTTCTGTCGCTCGGCGGCGGCCCGCAGGCCACCACTATCGAACTGGCTATCTTTCAGGCGCTCAGTTATGACTACGATCCCGCCCGCGCGGCGATGCTGGCATTAATCCAGATGGTCTGCTGCCTGGCGCTGGTAATGCTTAGCCAACGGTTGAGCAAAGCGATTGCGCCGGGGATGACGCTGACGCAGGGCTGGCGCGATCCTGACGATCGTCTCCACAGCCGTCTGACTGACGCCTTATTAATCGTGCTGGCGCTGCTGCTGCTGCTTCCGCCGCTGGTCGCCGTGGTGGTCGATGGCGTCAACCGCAGCCTGCCGGAGGTGCTGGCGCAACCCATTCTGTGGCAGGCTGTCTGGACATCGCTACGCATTGCGCTGGCGGCGGGCGTTCTGTGTGTGGTGCTGACCATGATGCTGCTGTGGAGTAGCCGCGAGCTACGCCAACGCCAGCAACTATTCGCCGGACAAACGCTGGAACTCAGCGGGATGTTGATCCTCGCGATGCCGGGGATCGTGCTGGCGACAGGCTTCTTTTTACTGCTCAATAACAGCGTTGGCTTACCGGAATCCGCCGACGGCATCGTGATTTTCACCAATGCGCTGATGGCAATCCCCTACGCGCTAAAAGTCCTGGAAAACCCAATGCGCGATATTACCGCCCGTTATGGAATGCTGTGCCAGTCATTAGGAATTGAAGGCTGGTCGCGGCTAAAGGTCGTGGAACTGCGGGCGCTGAAACGTCCGCTGGCGCAGGCGCTGGCGTTTGCCTGCGTACTTTCTATCGGTGATTTTGGCGTCGTCGCGCTTTTCGGCAATGACAATTTCCGCACGCTGCCGTTTTATCTGTATCAGCAGATCGGCTCCTACCGCAGCCAGGACGGCGCGGTGACCGCGCTGATACTGCTGCTGCTCTGCTTTACGTTATTTACCCTCATAGAGAAACTACCGGGCCGACATGCTAAAACTGATTGATATCACCTGGCTTTACCATCATTTGCCGATGCGTTTTACGCTGGCGGTAGAACGCGGCGAGCAGGTGGCGATTCTTGGCCCCAGCGGCGCGGGGAAAAGCACGTTGTTGAATTTAATTGCCGGTTTTCTTGCGCCTGCCAGCGGTACGTTACTGATTGCCGGTGAAGATCATACGCTTACGCCGCCCTCACGCCGTCCGGTCTCAATGCTGTTTCAGGAGAATAATTTATTCAGCCACCTGAATGTGCAGCAAAATATCGGTCTGGGGCTAAACCCTGGGTTAACGCTCAACGCCAGCCAGCGGGAAAAACGGGACGCTATCGCACGTCAGATGGGCATTGAGAGCCTGATGGCGCGTTTACCGGGCGAACTGTCCGGCGGCCAGCGTCAGCGGGTAGCGCTGGCGCGCTGCCTGGTACGTGAACAGCCGGTACTGCTGCTGGATGAACCGTTCTCCGCGCTCGATCCCGCGCTGCGCCAGGAGATGCTGACGTTGGTCAGCGATATCTGCCGCGAGCGACAGCTCACGCTGTTGATGGTCTCGCACAGCGTGGAAGATGCGGCGCGAATTGCGCCCCGGTCAATCGTCGTCGCCGACGGACGCATTGCGTGGCAAGGCAAAACAGACGAGCTACTAAGCGGTCAGGCCAGCGCCTCAGCGCTATTGGGCATCAAATCCCATATTTTGTAGGCCGGATAAGGCGAAGCCGCCATCCGGCAAAGGAATCGTTAGTAACCCACAACTTTGCGCAGAATATCGATATATACCGGCATCAGCGGGTGGCGAACCAGCACCACCAGCGCGACCACGCCAATCCCGAGCGTCAACGGCGCCAGATACAGCAAACGGCTGCGGGGGAAATACGCGGTTAAACGATCGACTGCCGCTTTGCCGCTGCGCCACAGCCGCCAGCATAGCCAGCCTCCGACCCACAGCAGCAACGCCGTCGCCAGCAGCAGCCATTTGAAATCTCCGCTCTGCATATCGGAAGGAATATCGATTGCCGCTCCCGCCAGAATGCCCGGCAGGAAATAAAACGGCGGCCACAGCAAACAGCCAATCAAGTTCGGCCCAATAAATTTCGCTACGGGAAGATCCAGCATCCCTGCCACCATCGGCACCAGCGGCCTCGTCGGACCGACAAAACGTCCGACCAGGATCGTGAACATACTGTGCTGATGCAGCGCGTGTTCGGTTTTATCCAGCAGCGACTTGTTCTTTTTCATAAAAGACCAGCGGTGTAGCGGCTTTTTAAAGCGCCACCCCAGCCAGAACGAAATCCAGTCGCCCATCAGACAGCCGATAATACCCACCAGCCAGGCATGCCAAAAATTGAGCTCGCCGCTGCCGATAAGCGCGCCCAGCCCCGCCATCAGTACCGTGCCGGGTAAAATCAACCCCACCAGCGCCAGCGATTCCAGGAAGGCGACCAGCAACACGGCGATAAGCGAATACAGAGTGGATTGGGTGATAAAGTGTTCCAGCAGTGCTTGCATAGTGTGTCCGTCAGCGTGATGAAGCAGGGATTCTGCTTACCCCGTCCCCCTTCGTCAAGCCGTCAATTATCCGAATAGTTACGGCTTATGACATCTTTGTGGACACATCATTCACTTTTTATTCACATCCGGCCCTGAACTCGCTAGGACTTGCCCCGGTGCATTTTTTAAATACCCGTGAAAAATAGAGCTGATCGTCAAATCCAACATTGCGCCCAACGGACGCTATCGGCATTCGCGTAGTGCTAAGCAGAAGTTTCGCCTGGCTGATACGCTGATCTTCGCGCCAGCTCAATACGCTAATGCCTAACTGCTGGCGGAACAGATGCGATAACCGGGAGGGCGACAGGCAGACATGCTGGGCGACGCTGGCGATATCAAAATGACTGTCCGCCAGATGGTCGCTGATATACTGGCAGGCATCGCGCACACGGCTATCCATCGGCGGATGCAACGACTCATTAATTACCGCCATACGTCTGAGCAACAGCTGCTCCAGCAGATTGATCGCCAGTAGCTCAGAATAGCGGCCTTCCCCTTGCCCGGCGCTGATGATCTGCCCGAACAGTTCGCTGAAATGCGGCTGGCGCGCCTCGTCCGGGCGGAAAAATCCTGTCTGGGCAAAGATTGTCGGCCAGGTCAGCCACTCCTGCCAGTAGGCGCGAGGCCGGAAATAAACCCACTGATGATACCACTCGCTGGCGTCCGGGTGCCGTCCATAGTGATGAATCTCGCCCGGCGGAAACAATAATATATCGCCAGGCCGACAGACAAACTGCTCGCCATTATTATTAATGACGCCCTCTCCGCGGATGGTCAGGTTAAGAATATATCCCTTCATGCCCAACGGACGATCGATAAAAAAATCCAGATATCCATTCGCTTCAATTGGCGTCAGTCCGGCGACCAGATGGGCATTAAATGAATATCCCGGCAATAGCGGATCATTTTGCGTTTCAGCCATGATTTCTCTACCCCCCGATGTTCAGAGAAGAAACAAATTGTCCATATTGACCAGGACGACAGTGCTTACGTCTCCGCAAGACCTTGCGCTTGATGAAAGCACGTATCAACCCCGCTTGTGAAAAGCGCTTTGTAACAAAAGCGTACAGTTCAGGCGATAAAATTAAGTAACAGAAGTGTCTATAACTATGGCTGGAATGTCCACATTGAATATTTGCACAGCGTCACACTTTGCAAAGCATTAGCATTTTTGTCCATAAGATTAGCGGATCCTGCCTGACGGTTTTTGCCGCGACTCTCTACTGTTTCTCCATACCTGTTTTTCTGGATGGAGTAAGACGATGGCAATTGCAATTGGCCTCGATTTTGGCAGTGATTCAGTGCGCGCTCTGGCAGTGGACTGCGCCACCGGCGACGAGATCGCCACCAGCGTAGAGTGGTATCCGCGCTGGCAAGAAGGCCGTTATTGCGACGGCCCGAACAACCAGTTCCGTCATCATCCGCGCGACTACATGGAGTCAATGGAGGCCGCGCTGAAAGCCGTTCTGGCACAATTAAGCGCCGCGCAACGCGCAAATATCGTTGGCATTGGCGTTGACAGCACCGGTTCTACGCCAGCGCCGATTGACGCCGACGGTAACGTCCTGGCGCTGCGTCCGGAGTTCGCCGAGAACCCGAATGCGATGTTTGTGCTGTGGAAAGATCACACCGCCGTGGAAGAGGCCGACGAAATCACTCGTCTGTGCCATAAGCCAGGCAAGGTCGACTACTCCCGCTATATTGGCGGCATTTACTCCAGCGAATGGTTCTGGGCGAAGATTCTGCACGTCACCCGCCAGGATAGCGCCGTCGCGCAGGCCGCCGTCTCGTGGATTGAACTGTGTGACTGGGTGCCGGCGCTGCTTTCCGGCACCACTCGCCCGCAAGATATCCGCCGTGGCCGCTGCAGCGCCGGGCACAAAACGCTGTGGCATGAAAGCTGGGGCGGTCTGCCGCCCGCGAGCTTTTTTGATGAACTCGATCCGTGCATTAACCGTCATCTGCGCTACCCGTTATTTAGCGAAACCTTCACCGCCGATCTGCCCGTGGGCACCCTGTGCGCCGAATGGGCGCAGCGCCTCGGCTTACCGGAAAGCGTGGTGATTTCCGGCGGCGCGTTCGACTGTCACATGGGCGCGGTCGGCGCGGGCGCACAGCCCAATACGCTGGTAAAAGTCATCGGCACGTCTACCTGCGACATTCTGATTGCGGATAAACAGAGCGTCGGGGATCGCGCCGTGAAAGGCATTTGCGGTCAGGTTGACGGCAGCGTGGTGCCGAACTTTATCGGTCTGGAAGCGGGCCAATCTGCTTTCGGCGACATCTACGCCTGGTTTAGCCGCGTGTTGAGCTGGCCGCTGGAACAACTTGCCGCGCAGCACCCGGAACTGAAAACCCAGATTAACGCCAGCCAGAAGCAGCTACTGCCAGCGCTCACCGACGCCTGGGCGAAAAATCCGTCCCTGGATCACCTGCCGGTGGTGCTCGACTGGTTTAACGGTCGCCGCACGCCCAATGCTAATCAGCGTCTGAAAGGCGTCATTACCGATCTCAATCTCGCCACCGACGCGCCAGCGCTGTTTGGTGGCCTGGTCGCTTCGACCGCCTTCGGCGCGCGCGCCATTCAGGAGTGTTTTACCGATCAGGGTATCGCGGTCAATAACGTGATGGCGCTTGGCGGCATCGCCCGTAAAAATCAGGTCATTATGCAGGTCTGCTGCGACGTACTGAATCGTCCGTTGCAGATCGTCGCTTCCGACCAGTGTTGCGCATTAGGCGCCGCTATCTTTGCCGCCGTTGCTGCGAAAGTCCATGCCGATATTCCTGCCGCCCAGCAAAGCATGGCGAGCGCGGTAGAACGCACTCTGCGTCCCCACCCTGAACAGGCGCAACGCTTCGAACAGCTTTACCGCCGCTACCAGCAGTGGGCGCTAAGCGCAGAACAACATTATCTTCCGACTGCCGCGCCGGCGCCAACGACCCCGGCCAATCAGGCAATCCTGACTCATTAAGGACACGACAATGACGATTTTTGATAATTATGAAGTATGGTTTGTGATTGGCAGCCAGCATTTGTATGGCGCAGAAACCCTGCGTCAGGTCACTCAACATGCCGAGCATGTGGTCAACGCGCTGAATACCGAAGCCAAACTGCCATGTAAACTGGTATTAAAACCGCTGGGCACCTCGCCGGATGAGATTACCGCCATTTGTCGTGACGCCAATTATGACGATCGCTGCGCAGGGCTGGTGGTCTGGCTGCACACCTTCTCCCCGGCCAAAATGTGGATCAACGGGCTGAGTATTCTTAACAAACCACTACTGCAATTCCATACCCAATTTAACGCCGCCCTGCCGTGGGACAGCATCGATATGGACTTTATGAACCTGAACCAGACTGCGCACGGCGGTCGTGAGTTCGGTTTTATCGGCGCGCGGATGCGCCAGCAGCACGCGGTCGTCACTGGCCACTGGCAGGATAAAGAGGCCCATACGCGTATCGGCGCCTGGATGCGCCAGGCGGTCTCTAAACAGGATACTCGCCAGCTAAAAGTCTGCCGCTTCGGCGACAATATGCGTGAAGTCGCAGTGACTGACGGTGATAAAGTGGCCGCGCAAATCAAATTTGGCTTTTCGGTCAATACCTGGGCGGTCGGCGATCTGGTGCAGGTGGTGAATTCTATCGGCGACGGCGATATCAACGCTCTGATTGACGAGTATGAAAGCAGCTATACCCTGACGCCCGCCACCCAAATCCACGGCGATAAACGCCAGAACGTGCGGGAGGCGGCGCGTATTGAACTCGGTATGAAGCGTTTCCTGGAACAGGGCGGCTTTCACGCCTTTACGACGACATTTGAAGATTTGCACGGCCTGAAACAGCTTCCGGGTCTGGCCGTACAGCGTCTTATGCAACAGGGCTACGGCTTTGCGGGCGAAGGCGACTGGAAAACCGCCGCTCTGCTTCGCATTATGAAAGTGATGTCAACCGGTCTGCAGGGCGGCACCTCATTTATGGAGGATTACACCTACCACTTCGAGAAAGGCAACGATCTGGTGCTCGGCTCGCACATGCTGGAAGTGTGTCCGTCCATCGCGGTGGAAGAGAAACCGATCCTCGACGTCCAGCACCTCGGCATTGGCGGCAAGGAAGATCCGGCGCGTTTGATTTTCAATACCCAAACCGGCCCGGCGATCGTCGCCAGCCTGATCGACCTCGGCGATCGTTATCGCCTGCTGGTCAACTGCATTGACACCGTAAAAACGCCGCACTCCCTGCCGAAACTGCCGGTGGCTAACGCGCTGTGGAAGGCGCAGCCGGATCTGCCGACCGCCTCCGAAGCGTGGATTCTGGCTGGCGGCGCGCACCATACCGTCTTCAGCCACGCGCTGGATCTGAACGATATGCGCCAGTTCGCAGAAATACACGATATCGAAATCGCGGTAATTGATAATGATACCCGTCTGCCGGCCTTTAAGGACGCGCTGCGCTGGAACGAGGTGTATTACGGTTTCAAACGTTAATTGGTGAAACGGATTGCCCGGTGGCACTGCGTTTACCGGGCCTACGGTCCTGTAGGCCGAATAAGGCATTTATGTCGCCATCCGGCACACCGTCGCTCGTAGGCCGGATAAGCGAAGCGCCATCCGGCAGGGAGAAAACAATGTTAGAAGATCTCAAACGCCAGGTACTGGAAGCCAATCTGGCGCTGCCAAAACACAACCTAGTCACCCTCACCTGGGGTAACGTTAGCGCCGTCGATCGCGAACGCGGCGTACTGGTGATTAAGCCGTCCGGCGTCGATTATAGCGTCATGACCGCTGAGGATATGGTGGTGGTCAGCCTGGAGACCGGTGAAGTCGTTGAAGGTCATAAGAAACCGTCGTCCGATACGCCAACCCACCGTTTGTTATATCAGGCATTTCCGACTATCGGCGGCATCGTACACACCCATTCGCGCCACGCGACTATCTGGGCGCAGGCGGGTCAGCCGATTCCGGCGACGGGAACCACCCATGCCGACTATTTCTACGGTACGATTCCCTGCACTCGCAAAATGACCGAGGCGGAAATTAATGGCGAGTATGAATGGGAAACGGGCAATGTTATTGTTGAAGCCTTTGAAAAACAAGGTATTGACGCCGCTCAAATGCCCGGCGTGCTTGTCCATTCGCACGGCCCGTTTGCCTGGGGTAAAAATGCCGAGGATGCCGTGCATAACGCCATCGTGCTGGAAGAAGTGGCCTATATGGGGATCTTCTGCCGCCAGCTTGCGCCGCAGTTGCCCGACATGCAGCAATCCCTGCTGGATAAACACTATCTACGCAAACATGGCGCAAAAGCCTATTACGGGCAGTAATGCCTCTAAAAACGCGTCCCATTGGGGGCGCGTTGATGAGTCTGGTCGGTGATATATTCAGCAAATGCGCTTTGATAGACGTAATGATCAGAACTCACATATTCAATAATATTATCATAATGTCCCTGCCACGCTTTTCCTTCCAGCGCATGGAAGAAAATATAATCTTCGATTGTTGACTGCCAGCGTTGCCCATTTAACAGATAGTTAATAATGGTATCCCGATGTCCGTTTTTTCTGTCGTGTCCTTGCCAGTGAAAAAAAGCATTGCCGTTTTCAATAATCTCGGTACGCCAAATTTGTTCTGTCCATGTTTTATACTCAAAAAATCGACTCACGGTTTTTATGGAAGGGTTAGCGCGTTGAGTATTGACGAAAAGATAACGGTCGCTCCCTACCAGACGCGCCTGCATACTCACATTCATAAAAGATAATTCCCGAATACCACACATTTTAATAAAAACACCCGCACCTGAAAGTCAAAATAAAATTATATTCTAAAATAAAAATTAAATTATGCAGAGAGTTCCCGACGAATTCGCACTGTAATCCATTTTTATTTAACCATAGCGGCCAATTGGAATATTATATTTCTACCTGACGGTGCGGATGTTCCAAATGAAATTGTTACACTTTTCATTAAGTAAAACAAACAAAAAATATCGCTTTTTTGTTAATCCGAGAAATAAGTAACAGATTCGAACAAGCGCCTTTCTGAAAAATACTTAATGTATGAAAACAGACTTGACACAAAACAGCTAATACATGGGTAAAAATGGTAAATAAACATGATTCAAAATTAGCAGTTATAGGATAATTATATCTGCTGTATATACTGGCATCATTATATTGATAAATATACGTCAGCAAAAATATCTGACGCTAAAAGCCATTTTATCGTTAAAATATCCATTACACCCGTCACGGGGAACGAACTCATTCATGAAATATCGCTACATCATCAGAATCGCGGCAGGCATAATTCTCATTATGGCTACGGTGTTTATCCATAATGCCATCGCTATTTATCAGTTCAGTCAGCAAAACCAGACGCGCGTAGCTGACTGCGCGATTGTCGCAGGAGCAGGCGTTAGCGGAAAAACGCCTTCTCCCGTTTTTCAGGCCAGACTGGATCATGCCATCTGGCTTTACCAACAACACATTGTCCGCGCGTTGGTATTAACCGGCGGCTACGGCGCTGGCGCAACAGTTTCCGACGCGGCGATAGCCCGTCAATACGTTCTGGAAAAAGGGATTCCGGCTAAGGCGATTTTTATTGAAGAGCGCTCTACCGTGACGCGCGAAAATATTCGTTACGCAAAACAGATACTGCGACAACAACATTGACATCCTCCCCCACCTTCGCACTTCGTGACTCAGGTGGGGGATTCCCATTAGTGGGTGACGACTGATTGCTCAGCGTCTGGTTCCTGTTTCAGACGGGCGGCCTGACTGCACCATCCCTCCACAGGCAAGAACGACGTGCCCCGCCGCTAAAATGTTACGAGCGCCATTTACATCAGCGTTCGCTGTATATCCGCATGCCTGACACACAAATTTACTTTGTGACAGGCGATTTTCTTTCGCGGTATGACCACAGCACGCGCAACGCTGGCTTGTGTATGCTGGCGGAACCGCAAGCACCTGACCGCCACGCCAGAGCTGTTTGTACTCAAGCTGGCGGCGCATTTCATACCAGCCCTGATCCAGTATCGAACGGTTTAGACCTGATTTGGCCTTGACGTTTCGTCCGTGCTGTTCTGCTGTACCTTTTGCCGATTTCGACATGTTACTAACCTTCAAATCCTCAATGACTATCATCGCGTGGTTTTTGCTGATTTCACTGGTAACTTTATGAAGGTAGTCGCGCCGGATATTGGCTATGTGCGAGTGCAGGCGCTGGACTTTTCGCTTTTGTTTCTGCCAGTTACTGCTGAATTTGACTTTACGGCTTAACTGCCGCTGGAGTGTTGCCAGCTTGCGCTGACTTGCTTTAAAACTGTTGACTGGTTGGTATACCGTACCGTCTGAAAGCGTGGCGAGTTTTGTTACTCCTGCGTCCAGACCGACTATCGTTGTGCTTGTGTGATTGGGTTCTGCCGTTTCAACTTCAACCTGAAACGAGATATACCACTGTCCCGCTAACTGACTGATTGTCGCATTTTTGATTTTACCGTTCACACGTTGAGATTGCCGGAATTTTACCCACCCAAGACCTGACGGTAGCTTCACTCTGCGATTTTCAAGGCGGCAATATTTCTCAAAGTTCACAAAACGGATTGAGTCTCTGCCCTCATTTTTTCGTTTCCATACCGGGGCCTTAGCTGCGAGCTTTTTATCAAAGCAACGTTTCCATGCAGCATGCAGGTCTTTCAACTTTTGCTGCAGATTGTCGGTATAAGCATCCTGTAAAAAGATGTGTTCCGGCATTTTTTTCCACACTGTAAGCATCCTGTTCAACTCGAAAGCCGAAGGTAACTTTTCGCCTGAGCCAAGGATGCGCTTTGTCTCCGCAAGACCTAAATTCCAGACAAAACGGGCGCAACCACATAACTGCCGCAAACGCTGCGACTGTTCAGGCATTGGTTCCAGTCTGAATTTGTAGGCTTTCAGGATTAGCATCATCACTCAGTGTGTAGAAGATTTGTTTGCTATGTTACTGTTTTTACGGTCAACTTCAATGCAAAAACATAATATTAATCGTTCAAGACATGCCGCCTTCCTTTTGCATGTTCATCTTGTCTTTGTAACAAAATACCGTCGAAAGATACTGGGTGAGTCACACTATGCTGCATTCCATCAGTATGCAGCAGAAGTCTGCCATGATTTTGGTGCAGAACTTAAAGAAAGTAACGGAGACGTCGATCATGTCCACATGCTGATCGAATACCCACCAACAGTGCAGCTTTCGGTACTGGTTAACTCACTGAAAGCTGTGACATCCCGCCGTCTGCGAAACGAATTTATTGATTTGCGGGGAGCATACGGAAAAGCCGTGCTCTGGTCGAGGTCATACTTTGCTGGCTCGTGCGGAGGTGCGCCGCTGGAAGTTGTGAAGCAATACATTCAACAACAGCGTGGCTGATGATCCTTCGGGCTTTTCAAGCCCGTCCAAATTCCCCTCCCGCCTTATGTCGGCGGGAGTACCCTTTGGAGTTAAGATGGCGCACAGCGTTACTGGTCAGCGATCCGCTGCATATGCTGCGTCTGAAAACTATCGCTCAGGATAATGGTATCGATAGCCGCTCATCACCCACGCGATCCACCCGCTATAAATCCTGGTGGGCGCAAACCCGCTTCTTACTGCGCGAAACTTTTTATTACAGCGGATATCGGCTTTTACGTTATATGCCTGTACAAAATAACAGTATTACCCCCTAAAACAGGTTATAATTAGCGTGAATTTTTTAGACAGGTAATCATCGTGGCGCAGGCAGGTTTCATTTTAACCCGGCACTGGCGGGATACGCCGCAAGGGACGGAGGTCTCTTTCTGGCTGGCGACAGACAACGGCCCTGTGCAGGCGACGCTGGCGCCGCAAGAGTCCGTGGCGTTTATTCCGACCAGCCAGACCTCCCGCGCCGCCTCGCTGCTACAGGCGGAAAAAAACTATCGCCTGACGCCGCTCCAGCTGCGAGACTTTCATCGTCAGCCGGTATCCGGTCTGTATTGCCGTACTCACCGCCAGCTTATGCGGATGGAGAAACTGCTGCGCGAAAACGGCGTCACCGTTTATGAAGCGGATGTACGCCCACCGGAACGTTACCTGATGGAACGTTTTATTACGTCGCCCGTTTGGGTAGACGGCGAGATGCGCAACGGCGTTATCCGCAATGCGCGTCTTAAACCCCACCCCGACTATCGACCGCCGCTAAAATGGGTCTCGCTGGATATCGAAACCACGCGACACGGCGAACTGTATTGCATTGGTCTGGAAGGCTGCGGCCAGCGTACCGTTTATATGCTGGGCCCGGCGAATGGCGATGACCGCCAACTGGACTTCGAGCTTGTGTATGTCGCCAGCCGCCCGCAGTTGCTGGAAAAACTCAACGCCTGGTTTGCCGAGCATGATCCCGACGTCATCATCGGCTGGAACGTGGTGCAGTTCGACCTGCGTATGCTGCAAAAACATGCCGAACGCTACCGTATCCCTTTACGGCTGGGGCGAGACAATAGCGAACTGGAGTGGCGCGAACATGGCTTCAAAAACGGCGTTTTTTTCGCCCAGGCCAGAGGGCGAGTCATTATCGATGGTATCGACGCGCTTAAATCCGCGTTCTGGAATTTTTCGTCTTTTTCGCTGGAAGCCGTCTCGCAGGAACTGCTCGGCGAAGGAAAATCCATTGATAATCCCTGGGATCGTATGGATGAGATCGATCGCCGCTTTGCCCAGGATAAACCCGCCCTCGCCACCTACAACCTGAAAGACTGCGAGCTGGTCACGCGCATTTTCCATAAAACCGAGATCATGCCGTTTTTGCTGGAACGCGCGACGATCAACGGCCTGCCGGTCGATCGCCACGGCGGTTCGGTCGCCGCATTCGGGCATCTTTACTTTCCGCGAATGCACCGCGCCGGCTATGTCGCGCCCAATCTCGGCGAAGTGCCGCCGCTGGCAAGTCCCGGCGGCTACGTAATGGATTCACAACCCGGATTATACGATTCAGTACTGGTGCTGGATTATAAAAGCCTGTACCCGTCGATTATCCGCACGTTTTTGATTGATCCCGTCGGGCTGGTCGAAGGCATGGCGCAGCCGGATCCGGAACACAGTACCGAAGGTTTCCTTGACGCCTGGTTTTCACGAGAAAAGCACTGCCTGCCGGAAATTGTTAGCCAAATCTGGCACGGGCGCGATGAAGCCAAACGTCAGGGCAATAAACCGCTCTCGCAGGCGCTTAAAATCATTATGAACGCCTTTTATGGCGTACTCGGCACCACGGCCTGTCGCTTTTTCGATCCCCGTCTGGCGTCGTCAATCACCATGCGCGGTCATGCGATTATGCGCCAGACCAAAGCGCTGATTGAGGCGCAGGGTTATGACGTGATTTATGGCGATACCGATTCCACTTTCGTCTGGCTCCGGCGCGCGCATTCAGAAGCCGACGCGGCGGAAATCGGGCACAGGCTAGTGCGTCACGTGAACGAATGGTGGGCGCAGACGTTACAACAGCAAAATTTGACCAGCGCGCTAGAACTGGAGTTTGAAACCCACTTTTGCCGTTTTCTGATGCCGACCATCCGCGGCGCGGATACTGGCAGTAAAAAACGCTACGCGGGCCTGATTCAGGAAGGCGACAGCCAGCGCATGGTATTTAAAGGTCTGGAAACGGTGCGGACCGACTGGACGCCGCTGGCGCAGCGCTTTCAACAGGAGCTGTATCTGCGCGTTTTTCGCAATGAACCTTATCAAGACTATGTGCGCGAGACTATTGATAAACTGATGGCGGGCGAACTGGACGCGCAGCTGGTTTATCGCAAGCGTCTGCGTCGCCCTTTACATGAGTACCAACGTAACATCCCGCCGCACGTTCGCGCCGCCCGGTTGGCGGATGAACAAAACCTGAAGCGGGGTCGTCCGGCGCAGTATCAGAATCGCGGCGCCATAAAATATGTCTGGACTGTTAACGGCCCCGAGCCCGTGGATTACCAGCAGTCGCCGCTGGATTACGAACACTATCTTACCCGCCAGCTACAACCCGTGGCGGAAGGAATTCTTCCCTTCGTTGAAGATAATTTTGCTACACTACTGACCGGGCAACTGGGGCTATTTTGACGCGTGACGAAAGCGCCGCCTTCCAGTACCATAGCGCCCTTTCCATTCCTGGACCTAATTAACGCCACTACCACATTAGCCTGGTAGCGGGGTCGTATACTCGCAATTATCCAGTGCTGTCGCCTGGGAATGGCGAGTAATGCCTGCAATTAAAGATATAGAGCCGAACACATATGCCTTTTACACTTGGTCAACGCTGGATCAGCGATACAGAAAGCGAGCTGGGACTTGGAACCGTTGTTGCGATGGATGCGCGAACCGTCACCTTACTTTTCCCGTCCACGGGGGAAAACCGCCTGTATGCGCGCAGTGATTCTCCCGTGACCCGCGTCATGTTCAACCCTGGCGATACGATTACAAGCCATGAAGGCTGGCAGCTACATATCGATGAAGTAAAAGAAGAAAATGGCCTGCTTGTTTATGTCGGCACCCGCCTGGATACCGAAGAGACCAATGTGACGTTGCGCGAAGTTCTGCTCGACAGCAAGTTGGTTTTCAGTAAGCCCCAGGATCGTCTGTTCGCCGGTCAAATCGATCGAATGGATCGGTTCGCGCTGCGCTATCGCGCCCGTAAATTTCAGAGCGAGCAGTACCGGATGCCATACAGCGGCCTGCGCGGTCAGCGGACCAATCTGATCCCGCATCAGCTTAATATCGCTCATGATGTGGGTCGTCGCCACGCGCCGCGCGTACTGCTGGCGGATGAAGTGGGCTTAGGTAAAACCATTGAAGCCGGGATGATTCTGCATCAACAGTTATTATCCGGCGCGGCGGAACGCGTATTGATCATCGTGCCGGAAACCCTGCAACACCAGTGGCTGGTAGAAATGCTGCGCCGTTTCAACCTGCGCTTCGCGCTGTTCGATGACGAACGCTATACCGAAGCGCAACACGACGCGTATAACCCGTTTGAAACCGAACAACTGGTGATCTGCTCGCTGGATTTCGCCCGCCGCAATAAGCAGCGTCTGGAACATTTGTGCGACGCCGAGTGGGATTTGCTGGTGGTCGACGAAGCACATCATCTGGTGTGGAGCACCGATGCGCCGAGCCGTGAATATATGGCCATCGAACAGTTAGCTGAACGCGTACCGGGCGTGCTACTGCTGACCGCCACGCCAGAACAGCTGGGGATGGAAAGCCATTTCGCCCGTCTGCGCCTGCTCGATCCGAACCGTTTCCACGATTTCGAACAATTTGTCGAAGAACAGAAAAACTACCGCCCTGTCGCCGATGCGGTGGCCATGCTGCTGGCGGGCAATAAACTCAGCAACGACGAACTGAACAGGCTGGGCGATCTGATCGGCGAACAGGATATTGAACCGCTGTTGCAGGCCGCTAATAGCGATCGCGACGACGCGCAGGCCGCCCGTGATGAGCTGGTGTCGATGCTGATGGATCGCCACGGCACCAGCCGCGTTCTGTTCCGCAACACCCGTAACGGCGTCAAGGGGTTCCCGAAACGTGAACTGCATACGGTAAAACTGCCGCTGCCGACCCAGTATCAGACCGCCATTAAGGTCTCCGGCATTATGGGCGCGCGTAAAAGCGCGGAAGATCGCGCCCGCGATATGCTCTATCCGGAACAAATTTATCAGGAGTTCGAAGGCGATACCGGCACCTGGTGGAACTTCGACCCACGCGTTGAGTGGCTGATGGGCTATCTGACCAGCCATCGTTCGCAAAAAGTGCTGGTGATCTGCGCCAAAGCGACCACCGCGTTACAGCTGGAGCAGGTGCTGCGCGAACGCGAAGGCATCCGCGCCGCCGTGTTCCATGAGGGCATGTCGATTATCGAACGCGACCGCGCCGCCGCCTGGTTCGCCGAAGAAGATACCGGCGCGCAGGTGCTGTTATGTTCCGAAATCGGCTCCGAAGGACGTAACTTCCAGTTTGCCAGCAATCTGGTGATGTTCGACTTGCCGTTTAACCCGGATCTGCTGGAACAGCGTATTGGTCGTCTGGATCGCATCGGCCAGGCGCATGATATCCAGATCCACGTCCCGTACCTGGAAAAAACCGCCCAGTCGGTGCTGGTTCGCTGGTATCACGAAGGGCTGGACGCCTTTGAGCACACCTGCCCGACCGGTCGCGCGATTTATGATTCAGCCTACGCCAGTCTGATTAACTATCTGGCCGCGCCTGAAGAAACCGACGGGTTTGACGATCTGATCAAATCCTGCCGCGAGCAACATGAAGCGCTAAAAGCCCAGTTAGAACAGGGCCGCGACCGCCTGCTGGAGATCCACTCCAACGGCGGAGAAAAAGCCCAACAGCTCGCACAAAGCATTGAAGAACAGGACGACGACACCAACCTGATCGCGTTCGCCATGAACCTGTTCGATATCGTCGGCATTAACCAGGACGATCGCGGCGACAACCTGATCGTGCTGACGCCGTCCGACCACATGTTGGTGCCGGATTTCCCCGGCCTGCCGGAAGACGGCTGTACTATCACGTTTGAACGTGACGTAGCCCTGTCTCGCGAAGATGCGCAGTTTATTACCTGGGAACATCCGCTCATCCGTAACGGGCTGGATCTGATCCTCTCCGGCGATACCGGCAGCAGCACCATTTCGCTGTTGAAAAATAAAGCGCTGCCCGTCGGCACGCTGCTGGTCGAACTGGTTTACGTCGTGGAAGCGCAGGCGCCGAAACAGCTACAACTGAACCGCTTCCTGCCGCCGACGCCGGTACGTATGCTGTTAGATAAAAACGGCAACAATCTGGCCGCCCAGGTCGAGTTTGAAACCTTCAACCGTCAGCTCAGCGCCGTGAATCGCCACACCGGCAGCAAACTGGTTAACGCCGTGCAACAGGACGTCCACGCCATTTTGCAACTGGGCGAGACGCAGATTGAAAAGTCCGCCAGAGCGCTGATTGATAACGCGCGTCGCGAGGCGGATGAAAAACTGTCCGGGGAACTGTCGCGTCTGGAAGCGCTGCGCGCCGTCAACCCGAACATTCGCGACGACGAACTTGCCGCTATCGACAGTAACCGTCAGCAGGTACTGGAAAGCCTGAATCAGGCAGGCTGGCGTCTGGACGCGCTGCGTCTTATCGTCGTCACGCACCAATAACGGAGCCGTACATGGGGATGGAAAACTACAATCCGCCGCAGGAACCCTGGCTGGTTATCCTGTATCAGGATGAGCACATTATGGTGGTCAATAAGCCCAGCGGCCTGTTGTCCGTGCCGGGGCGTCTGGAAGCGCACAAAGACAGCATTATGACGCGTATCCAGCGCGACTACCCGCAGGCAGAGTCGGTGCATCGTCTGGATATGGCTACCAGCGGCGTGATTGTAGTGGCGCTGACCAAAGCCGCGGAGCGGGAGCTAAAACGCCAGTTCCGCGAACGTGAGCCGAAAAAGCAGTATGTGGCGCGCGTATGGGGTCACCCCTCCCCGGCGGAAGGGCTGGTTGACTTACCACTCATCTGCGACTGGCCGAACCGGCCAAAGCAGAAAGTGTGTTATGAAACCGGCAAACCGGCGCAAACGGAATATAACGTGGTGGAGTTTGCGGCGGATAATACCGCCCGCGTGGTGCTCAAACCGATCACCGGGCGTTCGCATCAGCTTCGTGTGCATATGCTGGCGTTAGGCCACCCGATTTTAGGCGATCGGTTTTACGCCTCGCCGGAAGCGTTG
Organism: Salmonella sp. A29-2; assembly: GCF_020150755.1. Taxonomy (NCBI): domain Bacteria; kingdom Pseudomonadati; phylum Pseudomonadota; class Gammaproteobacteria; order Enterobacterales; family Enterobacteriaceae; genus Salmonella; species Salmonella sp. A29-2. The sequence continues at coordinate 3,855,545 of NZ_CP083731.1, forward strand.
TCGCTGGCGCCGCGTTTGCAGTTACACGCCGAAATGCTGACCATTACCCACCCCGCTTACGGTAACAGCATGACGTTTAAAGTCCCGGCAGATTTTTAAATTCTGAGCCAATTTATGCCGGAGCGCTTCGCTTGCCCGGCCTACATTCATTAACGTAGGCCGGATAAGGCGCTAGCCGCATCCGGCAATTCAATCACTTGAAGCCTTTCTGTTCTTTGATTAGCTCATACGCTTTCTGAATTTCCTGCGCTTTTTGCTTCGCCATCTCCATCATTTCCGGCGGCAACCCTTTGGCCACCAGCTTATCAGGATGATGCTCGCTCATCAGTTTGCGATAAGCGCGTTTAATGGTGGTTGCATCGTCGGTGGTTTTAACCCCCAGCACATTACAGGCATCTTCCAGCGTCGGGCCGCGCTGCGCCTGCTGCCAGCCGCCGCCGGACTGTTGATGATAACCGCCGCCAAACTGCGCGCCGCCCTGCATCATGCGCAGAAACTGATCGAACTGTACGCGGGAAATACCTAGCTCTTCCGCAATCACATACAGCACTTCCCGCTCATTAGGGTGTAGCGAGCCATCGGCAAACGCCGCCTGGATCTGAATTTCCAGAAACATCCGGATCAGATCAAAACGCCCGAAGCAGACGCTACGAAACTGCCGCATCTTTTCACGTAATGGGTAATTATCCGCTTTTCCGACCCGAAAGGCGTTCTGCGCGGCTGTACGTGAATCGCCGTGTAAATTCATACGATCCATCAACTGACTGGCGATATGAATATCCGCTTCCGTCACCCGTCCTTTTGATTTGGTTAAGTGGCCCATCACCTCAAAGGTGGTGGCAAAAAACAGCGCCTGCCGTTCCCGCTGGTTGGCAAACCACGCCATTTTTCGGCTGCGGGCTTTGTCGAACATATGGCCCACCAGCAGACCCAGGACCACGCCCCAAAAGCCGCCGCCCATCATCAGGGCTACGGCGACGCCAATTATCTTTCCCCAGTACTGCATAGACTCCCCAAAACGTTACGCTATCGGTGAGGCTATCTCCCACAAAATAAGGTGCTTTTCTGCGAATGAAGGCTACGGTCAATTGTGGGACATCGCCTATAATTTGCATTATCATACCTGTCATTCAATGCCGTGCCTAACACCACAGACGCTAAACGGCAGGATTAACACTGGCGCAGCGAAGATGAGTAAGTTAGGCTGTGACCGTTTGTCACGCGCAACGCTACCGATGATGGAACAATAAATACAACGTATGAAAAAACGTATTCCCACTCTTCTGGCCACCATGATCGCCAGCGCCCTTTATAGTCATCAGGGGCTGGCAGCCGATCTCGCCTCACAGTGTATGTTGGGCGTGCCGAGCTACGATCGTCCTCTGGTAAAAGGCGATACCAACGATCTGCCGGTTACTATCAATGCCGATAACGCTAAAGGTAACTACCCGGACGATGCCGTTTTTACCGGCAACGTGGACATTATGCAGGGGAATAGCCGCCTGCAAGCGGATGAAGTGCAGCTTCATCAGAAGCAGGCGGAAGGTCAGCCGGAACCTGTACGCACCGTCGATGCGCTGGGTAATGTGCATTATGATGACAATCAGGTCATCCTTAAAGGGCCGAAGGGCTGGGCGAACCTGAACACCAAAGACACGAACGTCTGGGAAGGCGATTACCAGATGGTGGGCCGTCAGGGGCGCGGTAAAGCCGATCTCATGAAGCAGCGCGGCGAAAACCGCTATACCATTCTGGAAAACGGCAGCTTTACCTCCTGTCTGCCTGGCTCCGATACCTGGAGCGTGGTGGGGAGTGAAGTCATCCATGACCGTGAAGAACAGGTTGCGGAGATCTGGAACGCCCGGTTTAAAGTAGGTCCGGTTCCGATCTTTTATAGCCCCTATTTACAGCTACCCGTCGGTGACAAACGTCGCTCAGGTTTCCTGATCCCGAACGCGAAATACACGACCAAGAACTATTTCGAGTTCTACTTACCGTATTACTGGAACATCGCGCCCAATATGGACGCCACCATCACCCCGCACTATATGCACCGCCGCGGCAATATTATGTGGGAGAACGAATTCCGTTATCTCACGCAGGCAGGCGCCGGGTTGATGGAATTAGATTATCTGCCTTCTGATAAAGTCTACGAGGACGAACATCCCAAAGAGGGCGATAAGCACCGCTGGTTATTCTACTGGCAGCACTCAGGCGTGATGGATCAGGTGTGGCGTTTTAACGTCGATTACACCAAAGTCAGCGACTCCAGCTACTTTAACGATTTCGACAGTAAGTACGGTTCCAGTACCGACGGCTACGCAACGCAGAAATTCAGCGTCGGCTACGCCGTACAGAACTTTGACGCTACGGTGTCGACCAAACAATTCCAAGTCTTTAACGATCAGAACACCAGCAGCTACTCTGCGGAGCCGCAGTTAGACGTTAACTACTACCATAACGATCTCGGGCCGTTTGATACCCGGATTTACGGCCAGGCGGTGCACTTTGTTAACACCAAAGACAATATGCCGGAAGCGACCCGCGTCCACCTGGAGCCAACCATTAATTTGCCGCTCTCCAACCGCTGGGGCAGCCTGAACACCGAAGCGAAGCTGATGGCGACGCACTATCAGCAAACGAATCTGGACAGCTATAACAGCGATCCAAACAATAAAAATAAGCTGGAAGATTCGGTTAACCGCGTCATGCCGCAGTTTAAAGTCGACGGTAAGCTCATCTTCGAACGCGATATGGCGATGCTGGCGCCGGGGTATACCCAGACGCTGGAACCACGCGTGCAGTACCTGTATGTGCCGTACCGCGACCAGAGCGGCATCTATAACTACGATTCTTCTTTGCTGCAATCCGACTATAACGGCCTGTTCCGCGACCGCACTTATGGCGGTCTCGACCGTATTGCTTCCGCCAACCAGGTCACGACAGGCGTCACAACACGCATTTATGATGATGCCGCCGTTGAACGTTTTAACGTTTCTGTTGGTCAAATCTACTATTTCACGGAGTCTCGCACCGGCGATGACAACATTAAATGGGAGAATGACGACAAAACCGGTTCGCTAGTTTGGGCAGGCGACACTTACTGGCGTATTTCAGAACGCTGGGGGCTGCGTAGCGGAGTGCAGTACGATACCCGTCTGGATAGCGTCGCTACCAGCAGCAGCAGCCTCGAATACCGTCGGGATCAGGATCGTCTGGTACAGTTGAACTACCGCTATGCCAGCCCGGAATATATTCAGGCTACGTTGCCTTCGTATTATTCCACGGCAGAGCAGTATAAAAACGGCATCAACCAGGTGGGCGCGGTGGCAAGTTGGCCGATTGCCGATCGCTGGTCGATTGTCGGCGCGTACTACTTCGATACCAATTCGAGCAAACCTGCAGACCAGATGCTCGGCTTGCAGTACAACTCTTGCTGCTATGCGATCCGCGTCGGATACGAACGTAAGCTGAACGGTTGGGATAACGATAAACAACACGCGATTTATGATAACGCGATTGGCTTCAACATTGAGCTGCGCGGTTTGAGCTCTAACTACGGCCTCGGCACGCAAGAAATGTTGCGTTCGAACATTCTGCCGTACCAAAGCTCTATGTAATCTGATTGATTTACAACGTAATCCGCATTGCGGTTAATTGAAATGGAAAAAGTATGAAGAACTGGAAAACGCTGCTTCTCGGTATCGCCATGATCGCGAATACCAGTTTCGCTGCCCCCCAGGTAGTCGATAAAGTCGCAGCCGTCGTCAATAATGGCGTCGTGCTGGAAAGCGACGTTGATGGCTTAATGCAATCAGTCAAACTCAACGCGGGTCAGGCAGGTCAGCAGCTTCCGGACGACGCCACGCTGCGTCACCAGATCCTGGAACGTTTGATTATGGATCAAATTATCCTGCAGATGGGTCAGAAGATGGGGGTGAAGATCACGGATGAGCAGTTGGATCAGGCCATCGCCAACATCGCCAAACAAAACAATATGACGATGGATCAGATGCGCAGCCGTCTGGCTTACGATGGGCTGAACTATTCAACCTACCGTAACCAGATTCGTAAAGAGATGATTATCTCTGAAGTGCGCAACAACGAGGTTCGTCGCCGTATCACCGTTTTGCCGCAAGAAGTTGACGCGCTGGCAAAACAGATTGGCACCCAAAACGACGCCAGCACCGAGCTGAACCTGAGCCATATCCTGATTGCTCTGCCGGAAAACCCAACCTCCGAGCAGGTTAACGACGCGCAGCGCCAGGCGGAAAGCATTGTTGAAGAAGCGCGTAACGGCGCAGATTTCGGCAAACTGGCGATTACCTACTCTGCCGACCAGCAGGCGCTAAAAGGTGGTCAGATGGGCTGGGGCCGTATCCAGGAGCTGCCGGGGATTTTCGCCCAGGCGCTGAGCACCGCGAAGAAAGGCGACATTGTCGGCCCGATTCGCTCCGGCGTCGGTTTCCACATTCTGAAAGTAAACGACCTGCGCGGTCAGAGCCAGAGTATCTCCGTGACCGAAGTTCACGCTCGTCACATTCTGCTTAAGCCGTCGCCGATCATGAACGATCAGCAGGCGCGCCTGAAGCTGGAAGAAATCGCGGCTGACATTAAGAGTGGTAAAACCACATTTGCCGCTGCGGCGAAAGAGTACTCTCAGGACCCAGGCTCCGCTAACCAGGGCGGTGATTTGGGTTGGGCTACGCCAGATATTTTCGATCCGGCGTTCCGCGACGCGCTGACGAAGCTGCATAAAGGCCAAATAAGCGCGCCGGTACACTCCTCTTTCGGCTGGCATCTGATCGAATTGCTGGATACGCGTAAGGTAGACAAAACCGATGCGGCGCAGAAAGATCGCGCTTATCGTATGCTGATGAACCGTAAGTTCTCAGAAGAAGCGGCGACCTGGATGCAAGAACAGCGCGCCAGCGCTTACGTTAAGATTTTGAGTAACTAATGAGCAGTGCGCAACGCGTTGTTATCACTCCCGGCGAACCCGCCGGGATTGGCCCCGATCTTGTCGTCCAACTGGCGCAACGCGCGTGGCCGATTGAACTGGTCGTCTGTGCGGACGGCGCGCTCCTGACGGAGCGGGCCGCCATGCTCGGCCTGCCCCTCTCGCTTCTCCCTTACTCGCCTGATGTCCCCGCTGCGCCGCAGCCCGCGGGAACGCTGACCCTATTGCCGGTCTCGCTGCGCGCGCCTGCCATCCCCGGTCAGTTGACGGTAGAAAATGGCCCCTACGTGGTAGAGACGCTGGCGCGAGCGTGTGATGGCTGTCTGAACGGTGAATTTGCCGCGCTGATCACAGGCCCCGTGCACAAAGGCGTTATTAACGACGCAGGCATTCCGTTTACCGGTCATACCGAGTTTTTCGAAGAGCGTTCGCAGGCGAAAAAAGTCGTGATGATGCTGGCAACCGAAGAACTTCGCGTGGCGCTGGCGACCACGCATCTGCCGCTACGGGCGATTGCAGACGCCATCACCCCTGCGCTTTTGCACGAAGTGATTGCTATTTTGCATCACGATTTGCGGACCAAATTTGGTATTGCCGAACCGCGCATTCTTGTCTGTGGCCTGAATCCGCACGCGGGCGAAGGCGGTCATATGGGCACGGAAGAGATAGACACCATCATTCCGGTGCTCGACGAGCTGCGGGCGCAGGGAATGAAACTCAACGGGCCGCTACCTGCTGATACCCTGTTTCAGCCCAAATATCTCGATAATGCCGACGCGGTGCTGGCGATGTACCACGATCAGGGCCTGCCCGTGCTAAAATACCAGGGATTCGGTCGGGGAGTGAATATTACGCTCGGCCTACCTTTTATTCGAACCTCCGTTGACCACGGCACCGCGCTTGAACTGGCAGGTCGTGGAAAAGCGGATGTCGGCAGTTTTATTACGGCGCTTAATCTCGCCATCAAAATGATTGTTAATACCCAATGAATAATCGAGTCCATCAGGGCCATTTAGCCCGTAAACGCTTCGGGCAAAACTTTCTCAACGATCGGTTTGTGATCGACAGTATTGTTTCTGCTATTAATCCGCAAAAAGGCCAGGCGATGGTTGAAATCGGCCCCGGTCTGGCGGCGCTGACGGAGCCGGTCGGCGAACGACTGGATAAGCTCACGGTCATTGAACTTGACCGCGATCTGGCGGCGCGTTTGCAAACCCATCCGTTTTTAGGGCCGAAGCTGACTATTTATCAGCAGGACGCCATGACCATGAACTTTGGCGAACTGTCTGCGCAGTTGGGCCAACCGCTGCGTGTGTTCGGCAATCTGCCCTATAATATCTCCACCCCGCTGATGTTCCATCTCTTTAGCTATACTGATGCCATTGCCGACATGCACTTTATGTTGCAAAAAGAAGTGGTAAATCGTCTGGTTGCAGGGCCGAACAGCAAAGCGTATGGTCGTTTAAGCGTGATGGCGCAATATTACTGTCAGGTGATCCCGGTGCTTGAAGTGCCGCCATCCGCCTTCACGCCGCCGCCCAAAGTGGACTCCGCCGTGGTGCGTCTGGTTCCACACGCAACAATGCCTTACCCGGTTAAAGATATTCGCGTGTTGAGCCGTATTACCACCGAGGCCTTTAACCAGCGCCGTAAAACGATCCGTAACAGTCTCGGCAACCTTTTTAGCGTTGAGACGTTGACGGAAATGGGTATTGACCCGGCAATGCGCGCGGAAAATATCTCTGTCGCGCAGTACTGCCAGATGGCCAACTATCTGTCGGAAAACGCGCCTTTGAAGGAGAGTTAAACATGATCAATTCGCCCAGAGTGTGTATTCAGGTGCAAAGCGTCTACATTGAGGCGCAATCCTCACCTGACGATGAACGTTACGTTTTTGCCTATACCGTAACCATCCGCAATCTGGGCCGGGCGCCAGTGCAGCTATTGGGCCGCTACTGGCTGATTACCAATGGTCATGGCCGTGAAACTGAAGTCCAGGGCGAAGGTGTGGTTGGCGTCCAGCCGCGCATTGCGCCTGGCGAAGAGTATCAGTACACCAGCGGCGCGGTAATTGAAACGCCGCTGGGCACCATGCAGGGTCATTACGAAATGATCGATGAAAATGGCGACACCTTTACCATCGACATTCCCGTGTTTCGACTCGCCGTCCCTACACTCATTCACTAAAATTATAACAATGGCAACTTATCTCATCGGCGACGTTCACGGTTGCTACGACGAACTGATCGCCTTATTACAGCAAGTGGAATTTACGCCAGATACAGACACTCTATGGCTGACTGGCGATTTGGTCGCCCGCGGTCCCGGTTCGCTGGACGTGTTACGCTACGTCAAATCACTTGGCAATAGCGTGCGTTTGGTGCTGGGGAATCACGATTTACACCTGTTGGCCGTATTCGCCGGGATTAGCCGCAACAAACCTAAAGACCGGCTGACCCCGCTTCTTGAAGCGCCGGACGCCGATGAGCTGTTGAATTGGTTACGCCGTCAGCCGCTGTTGCAGGTAGATGAAGAGAAAAAGCTGGTCATGGCGCATGCGGGTATTACCCCGCAGTGGGATTTGCAGACGGCAAAAGAGTGCGCCCGCGATGTTGAAGCGGTGCTGTCGAGCGACTCGTACCCGTTTTTCCTCGACGCGATGTATGGCGATATGCCAAATAACTGGTCGCCGGAGTTAAGCGGTCTGGCGCGGCTACGCTTTATTACTAATGCTTTTACCCGTATGCGTTACTGCTTTCCTAACGGTCAACTGGATATGTACAGTAAAGCGTCGCCGGAAAATGCCCCTGCGCCGCTGAAGCCGTGGTTCGCCATTCCGGGGCCGGTGAGCGAGGCTTACAGTATTGCGTTCGGGCACTGGGCGTCGCTGGAAGGGAAAGGGACGCCGGAAGGTATTTACGCGCTGGATACCGGCTGCTGCTGGGGCGGGGAGTTGACCTGTTTACGCTGGGAAGATAAACAGTATTTTGTGCAGCCGTCAAACCGCCAGATGGATATGGGCGAAGGCGAAGCGGTCAACGCCTGATAGGTTTATGCCTGATGGCGCTACGCTTATCAGGCCTACATCTGGCTCAAGAGTAGGCCGGATAAGGCGTTTCGCCGCCATCCGGCACTACAGCGTTAACGACGCTCCAGAATCTCGAAACAATAGCTGTGAGAATTCTGCGCATCGGCATCGTGAAACTCACTGAATACCGATTCCCAGTCATCCGGTTCATAATCCGGAAAATGGGTATCGCCTTCGACTTCCGCATCAATATGCGTCAGATAAAGCTTCTGCGCCTTTGGCAGGAACTGCTCGTACACGCGCCCGCCGCCAATGACCATAATTTCCGGCGCATCGCCGCAAGCGGCAATCGCCTCATCGACAGACTTCACCCACTGCACGCGATCGTCGGTGCCCGGCTGGCTGCTGATAACAATATTTTTACGTCCCGGTAAGGGGCGTCCGATGGACTCCCAGGTGTGACGTCCCATGACGACAGGTTTATTTAACGTGTTACGTTTAAACCAGGCGAGATCGGCAGGCAGGTTCCACGGCATGGCGTTTTCCATACCGATGACGCGATCCACCGCTAACGCCGCAATCAGACTGATCATTAATTATTTCCTGATACAAAAAAAATTGCCGCCACTATACGTAAAGCGCAATCTTTCGTCGACTGACGAAAAGAGGATGAGCACGAAAATTTTTCGTTCTGCTGGCGACGCCACTCATTTGATGTGGAGCGCCAGCATTACAGTAGTTCAAAAACAGCCAATTAGCAGTAAAGTTTGCAGAACATCACATTTTTTACTTTAGATTGACGGTTTGACCTCGGGTTCATCAGCGGCCTCCCCGGAATGTTTGCCCTCAGCCGTTCCCTGCCAGCCGTGGCGCTGAATCAACGACAGATGCTCCCGGTCCTCGGTAATAATTTCGCTCAACATCGCGCTGGTACGTTTATAGGCGGCGGCGCGAGATAACGGATCGTTTTCCCCTTTCGCCATCTCTTCCACCATCCGGGTATTAAAATGGCGGAACAGATCCGCGCGCTCGCGAGCTTCATAACGCCCCAGCCCCAGCGCTTCCAGCGCCTGTCTCCCGCTTTTGAGCGCGCCTTCGAAGGTTTCACGTTCTGGCATCGCCACACCAGCCTGGCGCAGGCGAATGTAATGATCGACATCACGGGCGCGGGCGATAATCTGCAGATGCGGGAAATGCGTCTTCACCAACTCACTCAGTTGCAAATTGGTTTGCGGATCGTCAATGGCGTTAATCAATACCTCCGCCTTCGCCGCTCCGGCAGATTCCAGTAAATCCATACGCGTCGCGTCGCCATAAAAAACCTTCATGCCGAATTTACGCAGCGTTTCGATATGATCGGGGTCGTGATCGAGCACCACCATCTTCACCCCGCTCGACAGCAGCAAACGCCCGGCTATCTGACCAAATCGTCCAAACCCGGCCACAATAACCCGCGGTTGCTCTTCGTCGATTTCATCCGCCTCGCGCGCTTCCCCCGTCGCGGTCTTCTCCATGCGCGTCAGCAGCACCAGAAAAATCGGCGTTGCCGCCATCGACAGCGCGACCGCCAGCGTCAGCGCTTTTGCCCATTCCGGCTCAAGTACATCCGCCATTTGCGCCGCGCCAAAAACCACAAACGCAAACTCACTTCCCTGGCCTAATAAGACGGCAAACCAGCGACGCTGTTTTGCCGGTACGCCCAGGGGCCTCGCGACCAGCCACAGCATGACGATTTTGATTGCCAGAAAACCGGCCAACAACAGCAGAATGCGCAGCGGATTCTCCACCAGCGTGCCGAAATCAATCGACATGCCGACGCCAATAAAGAACAGCCCCAGCAGCAACCCCTTAAAGGGTTCAATATCGCTTTCCAGCGCATGACGATATTCTGAACTCGCCAGCAGAACGCCCGCCAGGAACGCGCCCATCGCCATTGACAGCCCAACCTCTTCCAGCAACAGGCCGAAACCAAACACCAGAAATAGCGCCACGGCGCTGAACACCTCCCGCAAACCAGAACGCGCGACAAAGCGCAGCGCCGGGCGCGTAACGTAGCGTCCCAGCAACACCACCAGCGCCAACGCGCCTGCGACTTTCAACGCCGATAGCGCAAACGCGCCAAGCGTGGTGGATGCGCCGCTGGCGGCCAGCAGCGGAATCATCGCCACCAGCGGGATCGCCGCGATATCCTGGAACAAGAGCACTGCGAATGCGCTACGTCCTACTTGTGAAACGGTCAGGTTACGCTCATTCATTGCCTGCATGGCGATAGCCGTGGACGAAAGCGCCAGCGTCATGCCAATCAGTTCCGCCACCTGCCAACGCAGGCCAAGAAACATGCAGAACAGACCAATCAGTCCGCCGCAGACCACCATTTGTAACGCGCCGCCGCCAAATACCGAGGCGCGCAGCTTCCATAACCGTTGCGGGTCCAGCTCAAGCCCAATAACAAACAACATCAGCACGACGCCGATTTCCGCAAAATGCAGAATAGATTCGGCGTCCGTTACCAGCCGTAGCCCCCAGGGGCCGATAATGCAACCCGCAATCAGATACCCCAGCACCGATCCTAAGCCCAAACGTACCGCAATCGGCACAATCAGCGCCGCCGAACCAAGATAGATCAGCGCCTGCAGTAGAGTATGGCTATCCATGATTCACCTCCTGCCATGCCAGTAAACGCTGTTTATACTGACGCGCCTGCGCCTGTAAGGTGTCGTCATCGCAAATGAACGTGCAGTGCATGGCAAACGGCGGCAGCCATTTGAGGCCACAATAGAGCGCCGTCGCCTGTAGCGGCTGAGAAAGGACGTCAAATCCGGGATGGGAGCCGATAGCAAAGTGGTTTTCACCACCGCCGGTCGTTACCGCCCACAGCAGATGTTTACCATGCAATGCCGTACCGCCATGACCGTAAGCCCAGCCGTGGGTGAGGACTTTATCCATCCATAATTTGAGTAAAGGAGGGACGCTGTACCACTGCATCGGATGCTGCCAGACGATAAGACTCGCGCGCGACAGCGCCTCCTGCTCGGCGGCAACGTCAATATTGAAATCGGGATAGAGGTGATAAAGCGAACGTATTTCGACGTTTTCCAGCGTCCCTGCCTGTTCAAGCATCCGCTTATTCGCATGAGAATGATGCGGATACGGATGCGCATAAATAATGAGGATCATGATTAGCCTGTGATGATCTGTTTTTTATTACAAAGTGTAGTGACAAATTCGCCAGGCTAATAGTGAATATTATTGAGCGGCTAACCAGAAAAAATTGAATTAACGCCAGCCAGGAGTTGACGCCATCCTGCCCCCGGAAGACGCTCTCGAAGGGCCGCAGGCGTTTGCGGAAAAGCGCGATCCGGTGTGGAAAGGTTGGTGATGATGGCAGCCTTAAATTGCTGACCAATCGGTTTAAGGCCTTCTTGTCGGGCGGCGCTGCGCTAAATTTGCCTGTAATGACTGTAATATCAATCCATTACATGATGACACAGGCCCAATAAGCGCAGCGCCAACAGCATCTGAACCTCCAGACACGCTGGATGCCAGATCGCCGACGCATAAATTAACCTAATGGGTCAGGTACTTAGAGCCTGGCCCACCAGGCGTAATTGTTGAAGCCAGTTTGGGGCCGACCAGCGCGCAGAAACCGGAGCGTACACGTAGTACGTGAGGATTTTGAGCACTGCCCGGCCCCCAAATGGCGAATAAAATAGCCTAATGGGCCAGGCTCTTAATCTTTCGCCATGCGGTTAAACTGCTCAATAGTAAGATCCCACGGCTCACGGGCCGCATCCGGCATAAAACTGCCGTCATCCACGCCAATTTCGTCCTTGATAATTTTATTCAGTTTCTCATTCATCGTAAGAATGAGATCCTGATATTTCTGTTTATCAGCAGCAAGGTTATGGTTCTCATCGGGATCATTTTTAAGATCGTAAAGTTCAAGATCGTTGTACTTAATAAGATCCTCCCAGGTTTCCGGCGTATTATGCTCCCTTAGTGAGAAATAGCGTGCAAACTTATAACGACCATCGTTAATCATCCGCGTCCCTGAACGATGGCTAAAATCAGGATGCAGATGGGATATTTCCTGCTTGATTTGCGCCACCGTTTTTTGTTTATCTCTTTGTAGCGCGATAACGCGGTGGAGATAATGGGCATCGGTATACAAGATCATGCCATAGCAATATAAGCTGGCATTTCTCACCGCATTAACCGCAACGCCCTCCGGGTTTTTTAGCAATCCGCTAAAATTAACGCCTTTGCGGTTGCCTAACGCCTGGTGCTGTTTTTCTTCCGGCAAACCGGTCAGTCCAACTAATGTCGGCGCGATATCAAGATGACAGGTCAACGCCTGACATTTCTTATTACCGGGGTACGCCGGGTGGGAAATAATCATCGGTACATGGATCTGTTCTTTATAAACGGAAGCGCCTTTACCGTGCATCTGATGGCTTCCGCCTAATTCGCCATGATCGGCAGTAAATACAACAATCGTTTTATCAGTTAACTTGAGGGCATCCAGTTCATTTAATATCCGGTCAAGGTGAGTATCACAATCGCGGATACAGTTGAAATAGTAGTCAAGCAGTTTACGCCAACGACGATCTTCATCAGGAAACTGCCCTTCCAGCGCAGCGCGCGCCGTCTGGTATTCAAGATGCGCCGGCGGTCTTCCCTGCTCATTGAATGATTGATGCCTGTTTGCCGGCAGCGGATAGTTCGGCCAGCTTGCCTGATAAAGCTCGTTTTCCGGCGGCTGCGTGGGCGCCAGGGTATTATCATCCTGATCCAACTCGCCACGCCACTGTACCTTTTCTCCCTCTTTATCGGTATCAATAAACATGACGTCATGAGGATTAACGAGGTTAACGGCCAGGAACCAGGGCTTGTGTTGGTCATTCAAGGGCTGCCCCTTGCATCTTAACCAATTTATAGTCTGAGCCGTGGTGGTTGAATCATAAAAATAGCCGCCTTTACTATGGCCTATAATATCGCCGATGCCGTGATAGTCAGCAAAACCATATTTTTCCATAATTTTATGTAATTCTGGTTCAGGAATATCCCCGACATCAATATCCTCATCTTTTTCGTCAGGCAAAGGCTTCTCCAGTTTTTCTGTAAGATGCCACTTACCTTTATAGGCCGTATAGTATCCCAGTTCCCGCATCATATGGCCTGTGGTTCCAAGAGCGGGGTCAAGGTCATAAGGCATCCAGGGTAAGCCCAGATTATCAAACATTTTTGTCTGGGGCATATGTAAGCCGGTATACAATACGGAGCGGGAAGGCGTACAGACATTACTGGTATTCTGATGATTACAGAATGTCACCCCCGTTTTCATGAGCCGCTCTCTGCCGGGTACCGGGAAAGGAAACGTAGGAAAAAAACGCTCCTGGTCGGTCACGACTAACAGAATATTATATCCTTCTGGCAATTTTTCCGGGATTTCGCCGGTAAACGGTTTATCCCACGCCGGTTTCGCCTTGACGGCGCATTTTTCATCAGCCTTTACCGCGCCGGATAGCATACCGCCGGCGGCAAGAATACCGGCGCTGGTTAACAGTTTCCTACGCGTAAGATCCGTCTCTTCTGCGGACAGATTTTTTTTATTACTCATATTATTATACCTGTAGTCAGTAACTTTATCACATATTCATTTATTACTGTACGAGGAAGCGTGGATATATATCAATGCCTTCCGGGTAAGAATATGTGTTATAAATTGATTTGTATTTCAAATTAGAAATATATTAATAAATGAGCATAATTCACTGAAAAATTATTTAGATGAAAAGCTCATTGTTTTTATTTTAGAGATACAACTGCAGACATTACTTCATAAAAAAATACATTATTAAACATACTCTATAGCGCTGTGTTCGTGCCTTTTCCCTTCAGCTACGGTGATTACCCTATGCCGCTACAATAAAATCGCCCCGAAAGAAACACTATCAGTAACAGGCCGCGCAACCATAGACATACAACCGGTAATATCACTCTGTGAAATTAAAACATAACTCAATTCTGTTATGTTGCTTATGAATAAAACTAGCGTATTACCGCGTGATTCAATAAAACTTACGTCATTACAAGAAATAATATAAAAACTATTATTTACAGGGGGTTAAGTTTCTTTTTAACTGGCAGCGCATTATTTTACATTGACAACAACATAAAGAGGTGACTATAACAAGATATAAGACGGTTACACCAAATAAGTCTATTTTCAGATAATCAACCGAGGTTATATACCCAAAATAATTCGAGTTGCTTAAAGGCGGCAAGGGAGTGAGTCCCCAGGAGCATAGATAATTATGTGACTGAGGTGAGCGACAAATCTGCCGGGAGCAGATTTGAACGTCGCGTGCGACGGCCCGTCAGGGCGAGGCCCATAGGTGGGCCGAGTAATCCGTAGCCAACCCATAAGCAACCTGAAGTATGAAGGGTATAAATAATTTCGTTACGGATTACTGATATTGCGCAAACCTTATCATCAATGCAACAGTAACAGAACCATGAAAAAACGCATTATTGCCGCCGCATTACTGGCAACGGTTGCTTCATTCAGCACGCTTGCGGCAGAGCAGGTCTCTAAGCAAGAAATCAGCCACTTCAAACTGGTTAAGGTCGGCACCATAAATGTATCCCAGAGTGGCGGGCAGATTTCCTCACCCTCTGATCTACGCGAAAAACTGTCAGCATTAGCCGATGCGAAAGGCGGAAAATATTATCATATTATCGCTGCACGTGAGCATGGTCCGAATTTTGAAGCCGTTGCCGAAGTTTATAACGATGCGACGAAATAAAGCTCTGATTGCGCCATAACGAGGGCACTGGCATGAAATAATAAGAGAGCGCCAGCAAGGTGCCATGTTCCGTCACAATCCACTCAGGGCCGTCTGGAAACAGATGCTGGCCCTCTTTTTTATCAACAGTTCATCCGGGGCAGGCAAGCCGTTGGAATGTGCGCGCGCAGGCAGTAAGCCCTTCGTAAATAAGACGGTTTTGCGGGCTGTTTTAAGGTAATATTTAGTGCACTTTTACCTGCCTGAACCAGTAATTTTCCATTTTCGTTATCCATTTCCCCTTTTTATTTTTCGGTATTACGCCAGCCCAAAGTAATTGCAGCTGTCGGTTATAGGTTCCAATAGCGTGTCCACCATACGCCCCTTCAAATGCTATCACCATGGGTCCCTGCCCTTTTACCCCCTCTTGTCCTTCATGGCAATAAAGCGCGTTGCGGTGAGTCACGTCAAGTTCATACCGTACGTTCAGTTTCACACACTTTTCCCCGCAGCCTTCTACTGGCGGCAATATTGTCATGGTATAAGGCGGGTTATCTGCCGTGGTTTTCCATGTTCCGATCAGGTCTTTGCAGGCGTTTATCTCCGTAGCCCCGGAGGCGGCAGAAAATAGCGCGAGAAAATAAAAAGGTATTAGTTTCAGTTTCATTACAGACTCCTGTTCCTTATACCTCATCATTTATACCTAATCATAAGGATAAATGCCCTGCGATATGTTTTTTTCCGGGAAATGTTGAGCCGCTGTTCAGAGAAATGTCGATGAGTGTAACCTCATGTAAGCGGACAGCGCGGTGGGGAAAGCGGGAACACGGGCGAATGGTCTAACGTATTTCGACGTTTTCCGGCGTCCCTGCCTGTTCAGGCATCCGTTTATTCGCATGGGAATAAATGGATGCGCATAAAGAGAGAATATTATTGCGCGGCTAACCAGAAAAAATTGAATTAATTATCCAGCTCGCTCATATTTTTCAGCTGATCGCGATTAATCTGTTCGGTTTTCCCGGTGGCGGCGTTTTTGTAAGACACCATACCGGTATCGTTATCGACCTCGGGTTTCCCGTCGGTGACAATAGTTTTGCCATCCGTGGTTTCAACCGCCTGGTTAGAAGAGCATCCTGCGACGGTGAATAGTGTTGCTGCGGTAAACAGTGCGGTCATAAGACGTTTTTGCATGGTGTTCTCCCTGCTTTTCAGTTGTTTTAGCATGTGACTGTTAACTGTAGCGTTATTGGCGAAAAGCAGGGAGAAATGCAGAACACTCTTAACGAGGGTTATCCGATGGCGTTCCGCGCAAAGTCATGTTTCCGGTCTGTGTTAGCGTCAAGCCGCGAGTTTCCGGGGCAAACATCACCGATACGCCAAGCCCGACTAACGAAATCAACGCGCCAATCAGCATGACGTTATTAATACCGTAACGAGTAATGAAAATCGGTAATGCCCAGGTGGAGACAATGGTTCCGATGCGGCTTAATGACATGATGACCCCCACGGCCGAAGCGCGAATATCCGTCGGGAAGAGTTCATTAGGATAAAGCCATTGCAGTATGCCCGGCCCGCCGGAAAAGAAGGCGTATACCGCAAACGCCACCACGACCAGTATGATGCCCAGATTTGACACCAGCCCCAGCAGCGCCAGCGCGATAGTCATCATGGCGAAGCTGCCAATAAGCAGAGGGCGACGGCCAATACTGTTTAGCCAGAACATCGCCGGTATACAGCCCAGCATAAAAAAGAGGCTAATCACCACATTGCCGAGCGCCGCGTTGCGCCCCTGCTCCCAGCCGAGTAACCCGACGATCTGCGGCCCAAAGGTATAGATAGCGAACATCGGGATTACCTGACAGGTCCAGATAGCCGCAACGAACAGTACAAACGGGAAATGACGGCGATTAAACAGCTGCAGGAAGCGGGTCTCCTGCGGCGGCTCATCGTCAAAGCAGACCGGTTCGCCGAACAGTTTGATCATCATTTGTTCGCACTCTTTTACCCGTCCTTTTCGCAATAGCCAGCGTGGCGATTCCGGCAGGTCAAAGCGGCCAATCAAAATGATTAAGCACGGGATAAAGGCGCTGCCAAGCATCCAGCGCCAGCCGCCTTCCATGTCATACAGCCAGTAACCCACCAGGTTGGCGCAGGTCGCGCCGACGTACCACATCGCGGCGATAAAACCGATGGAGAACGCGCGCTGGCGGGTGTTGGAAAACTCCGTAATCATGGAAGTGGCGATAGGGTAATCCGCGCCGATAACAATGCCAATTAAAACGCGCATCACCAGCAATTCAAGCGGCGTGGAAACAAACATGGTCGCCACGGAGATAACGCCGATAGCGATAATATCAAGCAGGAACATTTTACGCCGCCCGACTTTATCGCAAATATAGCCAAACAACGAGGTGCCGATAAACAGTCCGGCAAGCGTAGCCGCACCGAGCGCGCCAATCCATTCAGCATCAAGGTGCAATAGCGGCGTCAGTTGTTCCAGCGCCACGCCAATGATCACCAGCACGTAGCCATCAAGGAACGGGCCGCCGCTTCCCCACAGCATAATTCTGCGATGGATGGAGGAGAATTTAAGGTCGTCAAAGTTCCTGGGCTGCGGCATGGTGATGTCCTGTTTCAACACGGGCAAAGCGTCATCTGTAGGCCGGATAAGGCGTTTCCGCCGCCATCCGGCATTGGCGCCACATGATTGCCGGATGGCGACGCTACCGCATCTTATCCGGCCAACGGGGGCACAACTTCGTACTTATTAGCCGTCGCGGAACTCCACGCCAAACGTCCCGCGTGGGTATTCCCATTTCTCCAGCGCCGTATCAAGGCCGAGGATCCGGCACGTTCCGCACTCCAGGCACCCGGCGTAATCAAAACGAACGCTACCGTCGTCCTGCTTTTTATACAGTCCCGCCGGACAGGCCTTAATCAGCACCTCCAGCGCCTGTTTATCAGGATCGGTTTTGAGAATGATGTGCGGGCTATCTTCATCCACATTGAACTTATTGACGCCCAGTTTGACGTCCACATTAACGGGAGATGTCATAATACGGTCACTCCTTTCAGGCCATCTTTCATCAGGTTGATGAAGCCCACTTTCTTCGCATGGCGCAGGATTTTTTTACGCATGGGCACCGGAGCGGAGCCATCCACGGTGAACAGGTCGCGCGCGATATTGACCGCCATTTCGGGATAGGCGGTAAACATGCGGGGATTATCAAGAAAAGCTGGCAGTTTCTGATACATACGCATATCGCGCATCGGACCTTCGTCCAGATGCTGACGGTATTCCCCCAGCGACTGCTTGCTAAAATCGTCGCGCTTCATCGCCGAAAGCACCGTCTTCGCCGCCGCTTCGCCTGCGGATATGGCGAGATCCATACCCCGGATGGTAAAGCCGAGGTTCATACACATGCCGGCAGCATCCCCGGCAATCAGTACGCCATCGCCCACCAGTTCAGGCTGCATATTCATTCCCGCCTCGGGTACAACGTGCGCGGCATATTCCACCAGCTTGCCACCGGCGATCAGCGGCGCAACGGCCGGATGCTGTTTGAAATCTTCCAGCATTTGCGGGACCGATTTTTTCGCGTCTTTCAGATGATGAAGTCCACAGACCAGCCCCAGGGAAAGGGTTGTTTCATTCGTATACAGGAAGCCACCGCCCATCAGACCATCGGTCGGCGCTCCGGCAAACAGACAGGCGGCACCTTCGTTGCCCTGTAGCTGAAAACGATCTTCAATGACCGACTTCGGCAATTCGATCAGTTCCTTCACGCCGACAGCAACATGCGATGCCTCAACACGCTTGGCCATGCCCAGCTTTTCAGCCAGCAGAGAATTCACCCCATCAGCGAGGATCACGACTTTGGCTTCCAGAATATCGCCATCGGCTTCCACGCCCACGACTTTGCCATCACGCTGAACAACGTTATCGACGCGAATACCGGTGATCAGTTGCGCCCCCGCCTCTTCGGCCTGCTCCATCAGCCAGGCGTCAAATTTACTGCGTAAGACGGAATAGGAAACCTGCGACGCTGAAGCATCTTCACCATTGCAGTAGTCGATAGTCATCGCCCCGTTGTCGGTCATAAAGGCGAGTTTTTCGTGGGTGATCATGCGTTCAATGGGGGCCTGATCCGCAAAGCCGGGAATGATGCGTTCCAGGCTATGTGCATACAAACGCCCACCGGTGACATTCTTCGCGCCAGCAGAATTGCCGCGCTCGATAACCAGCACCTGTGCACCTTCGCGAGCAAGCACCAGCGCCGCAACCGAACCGGCCAGACCTGCACCCACGATAATGGCATCAAAGATATCTTCGGACATACGTACTCCTGTCAGCGGCAGGATACCTTCGCATCCTGCCCGAAATGGTTTATCGCGCTAAGGCAGCCGTCAGCGCAGGCAGGATCTTCAGCGCATCGCCAACGATGCCAAAATCCGCATACTGGAAGATTGGCGCGTTTTTATCTTTGTTGATGGCGAAAATCGTCTGCGCGCCGTTGGCACCAACCATGTGTTGGATCTGCCCGGAGATCCCCACTGCCAGATACAGTTCAGGTTTGAGCATCAGGTTGGAGATACCGACGTAGCGCTCGTGCTCCATCCACTTCTCGTTTTCCGCCACCGGGCGGGAACAGGCCAGCTCGGCGCCGATGGTCTGGCACAGCGCTTCGGCCAGCGAGATATTCTCTTTGCTGCCGATGCCGCGTCCCACGCTGACCACCAGACGCGCTTTGTCGAGGTCAACGCTGTTGCTCTGACGCGCCTGGGTTGCGGTGCGGGTCACGGCAGTGGCCGGAGCCTGCCACTGCACGGTGTGCATCTCGCCGCTGCGAGAAGTGTCCGGTTGTTGTGCGTCAAACGTTCCGCTGCTGAGTGTGATCACGACAAACGGCGAAGCGATGGTTTCTGCCCCTATCGCCAGACCGCCGTAGACCATATGTTTAACCGCCGCTTTTCCATCCTGCAGGGAGACGTCGCTGGCGTCGTTGGAAACCGCAGCCGACAAGCGATAGCCCAGCTTTGCCGCCAACAGCTTGCCCCGACGCGTATTCGGCAGCAGCACCGCGCCGCCTTCGCTATGCTGACGAATAGTCTCAGCCATCGCAGCAGCGTAGTCTTCGATCATGCGGTCTTCTGGTTTGCCGCTGAGCAGCCAGACATGATCCGCGCCCAAATGGCATGCTGTCGCGCTGTCCGCTTCGTTCAGTACGAACGCGTTAACTTTTTCACCTACAGCCTGCGCGCCACTCATCAGTTCGGGCAGACGAGAAGGGGTATCGCTGAATACCCAGACACTGGAAAATTTGTTCATAACATCCCCTGATAATTAAATGATTTTGCGCAGATTCTCGACAAACGCGGCGATTTGTTCTTCACCGTCACCTTCAATCACCACACGCTGACGCTCGCGCTGCTTCGGTGCGGCAACCTGTTGTGCGGAATACGCGGGTACGCTGTTCAGCCCGATATCCGCAGGCGACCAGACCTGAACCGGTTTTTTCGCCGCGCCAAGAATGGCTTTCATCGAAGGGATTTGTGGGGTGTTAATGTCGGTGGAAACCGCGATCACCGCCGGGAGCGGGATGCTCAGCGTTTCAACTTCATCTTCCAGTTCGCGTTCTACTGTCAATGTGCTGTCGGTAAGAGAGAGGATTTTACTCACGCCGTTAATCGCCGGAATGTTCAGCGCTTCGCCCACCAGCAAACCAACCTGCTGAGCATAAAGATCGGAAGAACCGTCGCCGCAGATAAGTAGATCGAAACCTGATTTTTGCGCCGCGGCGGCCAGCGCGCTGGCAGTTTGTTGCGGCAGCGCCTGCTCAAATTGATCGTCAATGACCACAATCAGTTCATCAGGGCCACGAGAGAGGACATCTTTGCGCCCTTTTGCATTAGTCAGCGCTTTGCCGCCAACGCTCATGGCGACAACCTGAACGTCTCCCAACTGCTGTTTTAACTGGCAAGCAGCTTCAATTGCATTCAGATCATATTGGCTGATTTTGCTATCCGCTTTGCTGAAATCGAGTGTTCCGTCAGCATTATTAATCGCAATATCCTGCTCATCAGGTACGCATTTGTAGCAAGTAATTATCTTCATTGCATCTCCAGAAATCATGAAGGAAACGTATTTATATCGGCGGTGTTAAATACAGATATCACGCTCTTTAATTCGGAAATAAAACCTTAATCACCAATATTGAAAATGTCACACATTGATATTCGTAACTTTCAATAGTGTTACGCACCTCACCAATATTGAAAGAAATATGCCAAATATGAAAATTTTCAATATTGTTTGCTGGCTCAACAATATTGAACGTCAGATACTTAAAAAAGTTAAAAAACCACAACCAATCTATTGATAAATAAAGCAAAAATCAAAATTTAGACACAAAATAATCAACGCAAAAAAGTGTGACGAAGATAACAGAATCACCCGAAGTGAATACCCATCATGAGTTACTCATTGAGGCGTCCCAGAGGTTAAAAACTTATCAACAAATCATTAATAATAAATAAACAAACGTTCATGGACTGGCACGCTAAATAAATTTCGTTTTCACACTGGAATTCACTTATGAAAAATGAAAAGAAAAAATCGGGAATTGAACCGAAGGTTTTTTTTCCGCCATTAATAATTGTCGGGATACTTTGCTGGCTAACAGTCAGAGATCTTGATGCCGCTAACGTCGTTATTAATGCGGTATTCAGTTATGTCACCAACGTCTGGGGTTGGGCATTTGAATGGTATATGGTCGTCATGCTCTTCGGCTGGTTCTGGCTGGTTTTTGGCCCCTATGCCAAAAAGAGATTAGGTGACGAAAAACCGGAGTTTAGCACCGCCAGCTGGATTTTCATGATGTTCGCCTCCTGTACATCCGCTGCGGTTCTGTTCTGGGGCTCTATTGAGATCTACTACTATATCTCCACCCCGCCGTTCGGCCTGGAACCAAATTCCACGGGCGCGAAAGAGATAGGCCTGGCGTACAGCCTGTTCCACTGGGGGCCGCTACCGTGGGCAACCTATAGCTTCCTTTCCGTGGCCTTCGCCTACTTCTTCTTTGTACGCAAGATGGATGTCATCCGCCCCAGCTCCACGCTGGTACCGCTCGTCGGTGAAAAGCATGCGAAAGGGTTGTTCGGTACCATCGTCGATAACTTCTACCTGGTGGCGCTGATCTTCGCGATGGGTACCAGCCTCGGTCTGGCTACCCCGCTGGTCACCGAGTGTATGCAATGGCTGTTCGGTATTCCGCATACGCTGCAACTCGACGCCATCATCATTACCTGCTGGATCATTCTGAACGCGATTTGCGTGGCCTGCGGCCTGCAAAAAGGGGTCAGAATCGCCAGCGATGTGCGTAGTTACCTGAGCTTCCTGATGCTCGGCTGGGTGTTTATCGTCAGCGGCGCCAGCTTCATCATGAACTACTTCACCGACTCCGTCGGGATGCTGTTAATGCACCTGCCACGGATGCTGTTCTATACCGACGCCATCGGTAAAGGCGGCTTCCCACAGGGCTGGACCGTTTTCTACTGGGCGTGGTGGGTTATTTACGCCATCCAGATGAGTATCTTCCTGGCCCGTATTTCCCGTGGTCGTACCGTACGTGAACTGTGCTTCGGGATGGTGATGGGTCTGACCGCGTCTACCTGGATCCTGTGGACAGTGCTGGGCAGTAACACGCTGCTGCTGATGGATAAAAACATCCTCAACATCCCGCAACTCATTGAGCAACACGGCGTGGCGCGCGCCATTATCGAAACCTGGGCCGCCTTGCCGCTCAGCACCGCCACCATGTGGGGCTTCTTCATCCTCTGCTTTATTGCCACCGTCACGCTGATTAACGCCTGCTCTTACACCCTGGCGATGTCGACCTGTCGCGAAGTTCGCGATGGTGAAGAGCCGCCTCTGTTAGTGCGTATCGGCTGGTCGGTGCTGGTCGGCATCATCGGTATCGTTCTGCTGGCGCTGGGTGGGTTGAAGCCGATTCAGACCGCGATTATCGCCGGAGGATGTCCGCTGTTCTTCGTCAACATTATGGTGACGCTGTCCTTTATTAAAGACGCCAAAGTGCACTGGAAAGACAAGTAATTCTTATTAACCCAATTGATCAAGAGGCTGAAAGATGGATTTCAACTTAAATGACGAACAGGAGCTGTTTGTCGCCGGTATTCGCGAACTGATGGCCAGTGAGAACTGGGAAGCTTATTTTGCCGAGTGCGATCGTGACAGCGTCTACCCTGAGCGTTTTGTAAAAGCGCTGGCGGATATGGGTATTGATAGCCTGCTGATCCCGGAGGAACACGGCGGTCTGGAAGCGGGTTTTGTTACCGTCGCCGCCGTCTGGATGGAGCTGGGACGTCTTGGCGCGCCAACTTACGTGTTGTACCAATTGCCGGGAGGTTTTAACACTTTCCTGCGTGAAGGAACTCAGGAGCAAATTGATAAAATCATGGCGTTCCGGGGCACCGGTAAGCAGATGTGGAACTCTGCTATCACTGAACCGGGAGCGGGATCGGATGTTGGTAGTCTGAAAACCACTTATACACGCAAAAATGGTAAGGTTTATCTCAATGGCAGTAAGTGCTTTATCACCAGTAGCGCCTATACCCCGTACATCGTGGTCATGGCGAGAGACGGTGCATCGCCGGATAAACCGGTTTACACCGAGTGGTTTGTGGACATGAGCAAAGCGGGTATCAAGGTCAACAAACTGGAGAAACTCGGTCTGCGCATGGATAGCTGCTGTGAAATCACCTTTGACGACGTTGAACTGGACGAGAAAGACATGTTCGGTCGGGAAGGTAACGGCTTCAACCGCGTGAAAGAAGAGTTTGACCATGAACGCTTCCTCGTCGCGCTGACCAACTACGGTACCGCAATGTGCGCTTTTGAAGACGCTGCGCGTTACGCGAATCAGCGCGTGCAGTTTGGTGAAGCTATTGGCCGTTTCCAGCTGATTCAGGAGAAGTTTGCGCATATGGCGATCAAACTGAACTCCATGAAAAATATGCTGCTGGAAGCCGCGTGGAAAGCGGATAACGGCACCATTACCTCCGGCGACGCGGCAATGTGCAAATACTTCTGCGCCAACGCCGCGTTTGAAGTGGTAGACACCGCCATGCAGGTACTGGGAGGTGTTGGTATCGCGGGCAACCACCGCATCACGCGTTTCTGGCGTGACCTGCGCGTTGACCGTGTTTCTGGTGGTTCTGACGAAATGCAGATCCTGACGTTGGGTCGTGCGGTACTCAAGCAATACCGCTAATCGATCCCTTGTAGGCCTGATAAGACGCGGGGCGTCGCCATCAGGCAATCATGCCGGATGGCGCTGTGCTTATCCGGCCTACATACCGCAAAAAATGCCAGGAGAAAAATGATGAATCATTTACCAATGCCAACCTTTGGCCCGCTTGCTGGGGTACGCGTTGTTTTTTCAGGAATCGAAATCGCCGGTCCATTCGCCGGACAGATGTTCGCCGAATGGGGCGCCGAGGTTATCTGGATTGAAAACGTCGCATGGGCCGATACCATTCGCGTACAGCCTAACTACCCGCAGCTCTCACGCCGCAACCTGCACGCCCTGTCGCTGAATATTTTCAAAGATGAAGGTCGGGAAGCATTTCTGAAACTGATGGAAACCACCGATATTTTCATTGAAGCCAGTAAAGGCCCGGCCTTTGCCCGCCGTGGTATTACTGATGAAGTGCTGTGGGAACATAACCCGAAACTGGTCATTGCCCACCTTTCCGGCTTCGGCCAGTATGGTACCGAGGAGTACACCAATCTTCCGGCGTATAACACCATCGCGCAGGCATTCAGTGGTTATCTGATCCAAAACGGCGACGTTGATCAGCCGATGCCAGCCTTCCCGTATACCGCCGATTACTTCTCCGGGATGACCGCGACGACAGCCGCGCTGGCAGCCCTGCACAAAGTACGCGAAACGGGTAAAGGTGAAAGCATCGATATCGCCATGTACGAAGTGATGCTGCGCATGGGTCAGTACTTCATGATGGACTACTTCAACGGCGGCGAAATCTGTCCACGTATGACGAAAGGGAAAGACCCCTACTACGCTGGTTGCGGCCTGTATAAATGCGCCGATGGTTACATCGTCATGGAGTTGGTCGGCATCACGCAAATCAACGAGTGTTTTAAAGATATTGGCCTGGCCCACATTCTCGGTACGCCGGAAGTTCCGGAAGGCACGCAGCTCATCCATCGCGTGGAATGCCCTTACGGCCCGCTCGTCGAAGAGAAACTGGACGCCTGGCTGGCAACACACACCATCGCCGACGTTCAGGCGCGTTTTGCTGAGCTGAATATCGCCTGTGCGAAGGTGCTCACCATTCCGGAACTGGAAGGTAACCCGCAGTACGTTGCCCGCGAATCGATTACTCAGTGGCAAACAATGGACGGTCGCACCTGTAAAGGGCCGAACATCATGCCGAAATTTAAAAACAACCCGGGGAAAATCTGGCGTGGCATGCCATCACACGGCATGGATACCGCCGCCATTCTGAAAAACATTGGTTATAGCGAAGCAGATATTAAGGAACTGGTCGGCAAAGGCCTGGCCAAAGTTGAGGATTAAACGCGATGCGCTAATCGGTTTTCCGGTTAGCGCTCACGCCTGATTTCAGTGGATAAAGCAATATGGATATCGTTGGCGGACAAAACTTACGTCAGATGTGGGACGACCTGGCCGGGGTGTACGGAGATAAAACGGCGTTAATTTTCGAATCCTGTGAGGGAATCGTTCGGCAGTTTAGCTATGCTTCGCTCAATGAAGAGATTAACCGCACGGCGAACCTTTTTTATTCCTTAGGGATCCGCAAGGGTGATAGGGTCGCGCTGCATCTGGATAACTGCCCGGAATTCATCTTTTGCTGGTTTGGACTGGCAAAAATCGGCGCCATTATGGTGCCGATTAATGCCCGCTTACTGGGCGAAGAAAGCGCCTGGATCCTGCAAAACAGCCAGGTGAGTCTGCTGGTTACCAGCGCCCAGTTTTATCCTATGTACCGTGAAATACGCCAGGACAATAGCACTCCGCTTAATCATATCTGTCTGATTGGCGAGCAGCTTCCGGCTGACGACGGCGTGAGTCACTTTACCCAACTGCAATCCCGCCAGTCCACCACGCTGTGCTATACGCCCGCGTTATCCACTGACGATACGGCGGAAATTCTGTTTACCTCCGGTACCACCTCGCGTCCAAAAGGGGTGGTAATTACCCACTACAACCTGCGTTTTGCAGGCTACTACTCTGCCTGGCAAATCGCCCTGCGCGATGATGACGTGTACATGACGGTGATGCCCGCTTTTCATATCGACTGCCAGTGTACCGCCGCAATGCCTGCATTCTCCGCTGGCAGCACCTTTGTGCTCCTGGAGAAGTACAGCGCCCGGGCCTTCTGGGATCAGGTACGTAAATATCAGGCGACGGTGACCGAGTGCATCCCGATGATGATCCGCACGCTGATGGTCCAGCCCGCCGCGCCAACGGACAGGCAGCATCATCTGCGTGAAGTGATGTTCTATCTCAATCTATCCGCACAGGAAAAAGACGCCTTTACCGAACGCTTTGGCGTCAGGCTGCTGACCTCTTATGGTATGACTGAAACCATTGTCGGAATTATTGGCGACCGTCCCGGAGACAAACGGCGCTGGCCTTCCATTGGTCGCGTGGGTTTTAGCTATGAAGCTGAAATTCGCGACGATCAAAATCGCCCGCTGCCCGCCGGAGAAATTGGCGAAATCTGTATTAAAGGCATTCCCGGCAAGACTATCTTCAAAGAGTATTACATGCAGCCGGAGGCAACCGCCAGGGCGCTGGAACCAGAGGGCTGGTTACATACCGGTGATTCGGGTTACCAGGATGAGGATGGCTATTTCTATTTTGTCGACAGACGCTGCAACATGATTAAACGCGGCGGAGAAAATGTCTCCTGCGTCGAGCTGGAAAATATTATTTCTGCGCATCCGAAAATTCAGGACATTGTGGTGGTTGGTATTAAAGACGCGATCCGTGATGAGGCCATTAAAGCGTTTATCGTCCTTAATGAAGGTGAAACATTAAGCGAAGCCGAGTTTTTCAGCTTTTGCGAAAACAATATGGCGAAATTCAAGGTTCCCTCTTTTATGGAGATCAGAACCGACCTGCCGCGCAACTGTTCAGGAAAAATAATCAAAAAAAATCTGAAATAAACCTTCCGGCAGGAATCCTTCCCGCCGGGAAACTATTTATCTGGAGATGAACTATGAGTGAGTCATTACATCTGACCCGTAACGGCCCGATCCTGGAAATTACCCTTGACCGACCTAAAGCGAATGCCATTGACGCCAAAACCAGCTTTGCAATGGGTGAAGCTTTTCTTAATTTCCGTGACGATCCGGAATTACGCGTAGCAATCATTACCGGCGGCGGGGAGAAATTCTTTTCTGCTGGCTGGGACTTAAAAGCGGCAGCGGAAGGTGAAGCGCCGGATGCTGATTTTGGTCCCGGCGGCTTTGCCGGTTTAACCGAAATATTTGACCTCGATAAGCCGGTTATCGCCGCGGTGAACGGCTACGCGTTTGGCGGCGGTTTTGAGCTGGCGCTGGCGGCGGACTTTATTGTCTGCGCCGAAAACGCCAGCTTCGCGCTGCCGGAAGCAAAGCTCGGCATCGTGCCTGACAGCGGCGGCGTATTGCGTCTGCCTAAGCTGCTGCCACCGGCTATCGTCAACGAAATGGTAATGACCGGCAGACGAATGAGCGCCGAAGAAGCGCTGCGTTGGGGGATCGTGAACCGCGTTGTCAGCCAGAGCGAACTGATGGAGAGCGCGCGCGAACTGGCGCAACAACTGGTCAATAGCGCCCCGCTGGCTATCGCGGCGCTGAAAGAGATTTATCGCGCGACCAGCGAAATGCCGGTAGAAGAAGGCTACCGCTACATCCGCAGCGGCGTGCTGAAGCATTATCCGTCGGTACTGCATTCAGAAGATGCGCTCGAAGGACCGCAGGCATTTGCCGAAAAACGCGATCCGGTGTGGAAAGGTCGTTAATGTGACTATGCCGGATGGCGCTTCGCTTATCCGGCCTACAGCACATGCGCAACCGTAGGCCGGATAAGGTGTTTACACCGCCATCCGGCAAAAAAACCGAGGTACAACTATGAGCTATTACGCCTTTGAAGGACTGATCCCGGTGGTGCATCCGGACGCGTTTGTCCATCCCAGCGCCGTGCTGATTGGCGATGTCATCGTGGGCGCCGGTGTTTATATTGGCCCACTCGCGTCATTGCGTGGGGATTATGGTCGCCTGATCCTGGAGGCCGGCTCTAATCTGCAGGATGGCTGCATTATGCATGGCTACTGCGATACCGATACCATCGTGCATGAAAACGGCCATATCGGCCACGGCGCTATTCTACATGGCTGCGTGGTGGGGCGGGACGCCCTGGTCGGCATGAATAGCGTCATTATGGACGGCGCAGTGATTGGCGAAGAGAGCATTGTCGCCGCCATGAGTTTTGTCAAAGCCGGATTTCAGGGTAAGGCAAGGCAACTGCTGGTGGGGTCACCTGCGCGCGTACTACGCCAGGTTACGGACCAGGAGCTGCACTGGAAACGCCTCAATACCAAAGAATATCAGGATCTTGCGATCCGTTGTCGAACGGGGTTATCTGAAACGAAGCCGTTAACGCAGGTCGAAGAAAACCGGCCGCGCCTGAAAGGCACGACGGACGTGAAGCCAAAATCAGCACAGTAATTGATGCCGGATGCGCTCACGCTTATCCGGCCTACGCGTCAATTACCGTTTACCCCGCCATCAGGTTAAACAGACAATTAGCGACGCATACTTTTTGACAGCATCATCTGCCATTTCTGCTCACGGTTTAGCTCTGTGGGGGGAACGGCAGACAGCCGCGGCGCTTTCGCCACGCTCACTTTTCTTTCCTGCAAATTATGATTCAATCGGCGATAGAGTTGAGAGTCGATACTCACGACTTTCACCAGACGCTGGCACTGGCAGCCTCGTCCTGCAATTTGGTTAGGGATCATCTTCACTTCACAAACAATTTCCCCCACTTCTGACAGAATATAGGAGAGCGTATTAATTGCTTTGCAATGTTCAATATCAAATTGACGGGAAATCTCCCTGGCAGTGATCCATCGGTTCTCTGCCATCATCCAGTCAGCAATTAACAAATAAAGCGGTCTTTCAACATATTTTTCACACATAAGCACACCATTTCACAAATTAAAAATCTGGCTACGGCCTGTCCAAACTAATAAAAACTAAGCCATATTAAAATTGTGGATATGCAAGATAGTATGCGACTTAAATATTGATTAGTGTGAGCAATATCGTGCTTATTACATTGAAAATGTGGTTACGGAAACGGACTTCTCCAGGAATGACCTTACGCAAGATAAAAAAAGGGTTTCTTTACAGAAACCCTTTCAACATTATATTACAGGTCCGGTTAGAGCAATATCCGCCGAACCCTTTGTTTACGACTTTTTGATCTGCGCGTGCATTTCCTGCACCGAGGTTACCTTCTCGGTGGCATCAGCATTGAGCGCCATCGTCGTGGCAAAACCGCCGTTCAGCGTGGTGTCATAATGCACTTTATACTGCAGCGCGCTGCGGCGAATCACCCTGGAGTCTTCAATCGCGCGGCGGCCTGCGGTGGTGTTGATGATGTAGGTATATTCGCCATTCTTGATACGGTCCTGAATGTGCGGACGGCCTTCATGCACCTTGTTCACCAGACGCGGGTTGATACCGGCTTCGCCCAGCACAATCGCCGTACCGTGGGTGGCATCCAGCTCAAAGCCCTGTTTCAGCAGCTTGGCGGCCAGGTCCACCACGCGCTCTTTGTCGCCTTCGCGAACGGAGAGCAGCGCACGGCCCTGTTTCTTCATGGTGGAGTTACTGCCCAACTGTGCCTTGGCGAACGCTTCCGCAAAGGTACGGCCCACGCCCATCACTTCCCCGGTGGAGCGCATTTCCGGCCCTAACAGCGGGTCAACGCCGGGGAATTTATTGAACGGCAGCACCACTTCTTTCACCGAGTAGTACGGCGGGATAATTTCTTGGGTCACGCCCTGCTCGGTCAGCGATTTGCCGGCCATCACGCGCGCCGCCACTTTCGCCAGCGGAACGCCGGTGGCTTTGGAGACGAACGGTACGGTACGCGCCGCACGCGGGTTGACTTCAATCAGATAGACTTCGTTGTCTTTCACCGCAAACTGCACGTTCATCAGGCCGCGCACCTGCAACTCGAAGGCCAGCTTCTGCACCTGTTGGCGCATCACATCCTGAATCTCCTGGCTCAGCGTGTAGGCCGGCAGGGAACAGGCGGAGTCGCCGGAGTGTACGCCCGCCTGCTCTATGTGTTCCATGATGCCGCCAATCAGCACCATTTCGCCGTCGCAGATAGCGTCCACGTCCACTTCAACCGCGTCATCAAGGAAGCGGTCCAGCAGCACCGGCGCATCGTTAGAGACGCTGACCGCCGTCTGGAAGTAGCGACGCAGGTCGGCTTCGTCATAGACAATTTCCATCGCCCGACCGCCCAGCACGTAAGAAGGACGTACCACCAGCGGGTAGCCGATCTCTTTCGCTTTTTCGACAGCCTGTTCAATGGCGGTGACGGTGGCGTTGGCCGGTTGCTTCAGCTTCAGACGGTCAACCGCATGCTGGAAGCGTTCACGGTCTTCCGCGCGGTCGATGGCGTCCGGGCTGGTGCCGATTACCGGCACGCCTGCCGCTTCCAGCGCGCGCGCCAGCTTCAGTGGAGTCTGGCCGCCGTACTGCACGATAACGCCTTTCGGCTTCTCGATGCGCACGATTTCCAGCACGTCTTCCAGCGTCACCGGCTCGAAGTACAGACGGTCGGAAGTGTCGTAGTCGGTAGAGACGGTTTCCGGGTTACAGTTGACCATAATGGTCTCGTAACCGTCTTCGCGCAGCGCCAGCGAGGCATGGACGCAGCAGTAGTCAAACTCGATGCCCTGGCCGATACGGTTCGGGCCGCCGCCGAGGACCATGATTTTATCGCGATCAACGGACGGGTTCGCTTCGCACTCATCTTCATAAGTGGAGTACATGTAGGCGGTATCGGTGGCGAATTCCGCCGCGCAGGTATCCACACGCTTGTAGACCGGGTGCAGGTCATACTGGTCACGCAGCTTGCGGATTTCCGCCTCGCGCACGCCCGCCAGTTTCGCCAGACGCGCATCGGCAAAACCTTTGCGTTTCAGCTGACGCAGGAAGTCGGCGTTGAGGCCGGTAATCCCGACTTCAGCCACTTTCTCTTCCAGACGCACCAGTTCTTCAATCTGTACCAGGAACCAGCGGTCGATGTTGGTCAGGTTGAACACGCCATCCACAGACAAGCCTGCGCGGAAAGCATCGGCGATGTACCAGATACGATCTGCGCCCGCATCTTTCAGCTCGCGGCGGATTTTGGTCAGCGCTTCCGGGTCGTCGAGGCTGACTTTCGGGTCGAAGCCGGTGGCGCCGACTTCCAGGCCGCGCAGCGCTTTTTGCAGGGATTCCTGCTGGGTGCGGCCAATCGCCATCACTTCACCAACGGACTTCATCTGCGTCGTCAGACGGTCGTTCGCGCCCGCGAACTTTTCGAAGTTGAAGCGTGGAATTTTGGTCACAACGTAGTCGATGGACGGTTCGAAGGAGGCCGGAGTACGTCCACCGGTGATGTCGTTCATCAGTTCGTCGAGGGTGTAGCCCACCGCCAGTTTGGCGGCTACCTTGGCAATCGGGAAACCGGTGGCTTTCGACGCCAGCGCCGAGGAGCGGGAGACGCGCGGGTTCATTTCGATAACGATCAGACGACCGTTTTTCGGGTTTACTGCGAACTGGACGTTAGAACCGCCGGTTTCGACGCCGATTTCACGCAGCACCGCCATCGAGGCGTTACGCATGATTTGGTATTCTTTGTCGGTCAGCGTCTGTGCCGGGGCCACGGTGATGGAGTCACCGGTGTGGATACCCATCGCATCGAAGTTTTCGATAGAGCAGACGATGATGCAGTTGTCGTTTTTATCACGCACCACTTCCATCTCGTACTCTTTCCAGCCGATCAGCGATTCATCAATCAGCAGCTCGTTGGTTGGCGAGAGGTCCAGACCGCGTTCGCAGATTTCTTCGAACTCTTCACGGTTGTAAGCGATACCGCCGCCGGTGCCGCCCATGGTAAAGGACGGACGGATGATGCACGGGAAGCCCACATCAGCGGCAACCGCCAGCGCTTCTTCCATAGTGTGCGCGATACCGGAACGCGCGGTGTCGAGACCAATTTTCTTCATCGCGATATCGAAGCGACGACGGTCTTCGGCTTTATCAATGGCGTCGGCGGTGGCGCCAATCATGGTGACGCCGAACTCTTCCAGCACGCCCTGCCGCTCCAGCTCCAGCGCGCAGTTCAGCGCCGTCTGGCCGCCCATGGTCGGCAGCACCGCATCCGGACGCTCTTTTTCGATGATTTTGCGTACCACTTCCCAGTGAATCGGCTCGATGTAGGTGGCATCAGCCATTTCCGGGTCGGTCATGATGGTGGCCGGGTTAGAGTTCACCAGAATAACGCGATAGCCCTCTTCGCGCAGCGCTTTACACGCCTGAGCGCCGGAGTAGTCAAACTCACACGCCTGACCGATAACAATCGGGCCCGCGCCCAGAATCAGGATACTTTTTATATCTGTACGTTTTGGCATGGCTCTTATTACTCCTGATTATTTCGCGGACTGACGGTATTGCTCAATAAGCTCGATAAAGTGGTCGAACAGCGGCGCCGCATCGTGCGGGCCCGGGCTCGCCTCCGGGTGTCCCTGGAAGCTGAACGCCGGTTTGTCGGTACGATGAATCCCTTGCAGGGTGCCGTCGAACAGCGACTTGTGGGTCACGCGCAGGTTGGCTGGCAGCGAGTCTTCATCCACCGCAAAGCCGTGGTTCTGCGCGGTGATCATTACCACGTTTCTGTCCATATCTTTTACCGGATGGTTGCCGCCGTGATGGCCGAACTTCATCTTGATGGTCTTCGCACCGCTCGCCAGCGCCAGCAGTTGATGGCCGAGGCAGATGCCAAATAGCGGAATGTCGGTTTCGAGGAATTTCTGGATAGCAGTAATCGCGTAGTCGCACGGAGCCGGGTCGCCAGGGCCGTTCGACAGGAAGATGCCGTCCGGATTCATTTTCAGCACTTCTTCAGCAGAGGTCTGCGCTGGCACCACCGTCAGGCGGCAGCCGCGGTCCACCAGCATACGTAGAATGTTGCGCTTGGCGCCAAAATCGTAGGCCACCACGTGGAACGGCAGGTCATCCTCAGATTTCGCTTCCGGTAAACCGTCTTTCAGCGTCCAGCTACCCTGCGTCCAGCGGTAAGTTTCCGCCGTGGTCACTTCTTTCGCCAGATCCATACCGTTCAGTCCAGGAAATGCTTTCGCTTTTTCCAGCGCCAGCTTCGCATCAGGGCTATCGCCTGCAATGATGCAGCCGTTCTGTGCGCCTTTCTCACGCAGCAGTCGGGTCAGCTTGCGGGTATCGATATCAGCAATCGCCACGATGTTATGGCGTTTCAGGTAAGAAGAGAGGTCTTCGGTGTTACGGAAGTTGCTGGCAATCAACGGCAGATCGCGAATCACTAAACCTTGCGCATGAACCTGAGAAGACTCTTCATCGGCTTCATTGGTGCCGACATTACCAATATGGGGATAAGTAAGAGTGACGATTTGGCGGGAATAGGAAGGATCAGTGAGGATTTCTTGATAACCGGTCATTGAAGTATTGAAAACGACTTCCCCAACCGCCGAACCCGTTGCCCCAATGGCCCGACCGTGAAACTGGGTTCCGTCTTCCAGAACCAATAGCGCTGACTTAATCAAAACACCCTCCAGAGAATATTCACTCACTTTATTTGCATATTAATTCATTCAGTCAGTATGAAGCAATGCAAATTTGCTTACCCGTGGATTTCTGGCAAACGGCGGCATTCTGAAGTTAAGCCGGATAAAAGTCAACTTAAAGCGGGTATTTTTTATGTTATTTTGCACATTATAAGGAAGTTATTCTGTTTAATAGGCAAAAAGATCAACTAAGTGACGATAGAAAACGCTTGCGCTTCCTTGAGTTCGCAAAAAACTGGCTGGCATGATAAAAAGTGGACCAAATGGTCAAATTTCACATTAAAACAACAAAAAACAACGATAAAAATTCATTTAATAGTCATTAATGTCATTAAATACATAAAAATTCAAAACAAATCAAATTAACGACAAAAATATTTTAAAAATCAATAGCTTAAAAAGATAAAAAACAAATCAAATGCATTATAAAATCAATAAAAAACAGCAAATTAAGACAATGTAATAAGAATTACAATCGCGATATAAAGATACAGCTTCTTTTTCTTTAAGACTAGCGCATACGATTGGACCACAACCAGCCTCACTACAGCATAAAAAAGCCAACCTATTGAAGCAAAAGAGATAAAACGCCCCCGAGGAACAGCACTCCCCCTCCGATGGATATCAGTCTGGTCGAGGTGCCTTTTGCATACGGTAAGCCACTGCGGCAGAACATGTCGTGGGCGAAGAAACTGTCGAAACATGAATGGTGAAAGGCGTTATTTATCTGGCCGAATAACCGGGGGGCAAAAAAACAAAAGGGCAATAATATATTGCCCTTTGTAATCAATTAATCTTGATTACCACAACCACATCACGAAGGTATTTAGTCGCTATAATACATCCAGCCCCAGCACATCCCGCATGTCAAATAGCCCATTTTTCTTCGTTTTTAGCCATAACGCCGATCGCAACGCGCCATTTGCAAACGTCATGCGGCTGGAAGCTTTATGCGTAATCTCTACGCGCTCGCCAATATCGGCAAACATCGCGGTATGTTCGCCGACGATGTCGCCCGCCCGAACGGTCGCAAAGCCAATCGTGCCCGGTACGCGCTCGCCGGTATAACCTTCACGCGAGTAGACCGCGCAGTCCTTCAGATTTTTATCCAGCGCCCCGGCGATTGCCTCGCCCATTGCCAGCGCCGTACCCGACGGTGCATCCACTTTATGGCGGTGGTGCGCTTCAATAATTTCAATATCGCTATAGTCGCCCATTACCTTCGCGGCTTTCTCCAGCAGCTTGAGCATGACGTTAACGCCGACGCTAAAGTTTGCGGCGAAAACGATCGCAATCTCTTGCGACGCCTCGCGAATGGCCTGTTTACCGGCGTCGTCAAAGCCGGTAGTACCAATCACCATCCCTTTACCATGCTGGCGGCAAAACGCCAGATGCGTCAACGTGCCTTCCGGACGGGTAAAATCGATGAGAACGTCAAAATCATCTTTTACCGCCTCAAGGCTGCTTTGAACGATCACGCCGGACTTTCCCGCCCCCGCCAGTTCGCCAGCATCGCTGCCCAGCAAGGAAGAGCCTTCGCGCTCCAGCGCGGCACCCAGCTGAACACCTTCCATCGCCATGGCGGCCTGGATTAACTGCCGTCCCATGCGGCCACCGGCGCCGGCAATGGCGACGCGGATTTGTGCTTCATGCATAGCTAT
Source organism: Salmonella sp. A29-2 (assembly GCF_020150755.1). Lineage (NCBI taxonomy): Bacteria > Pseudomonadati > Pseudomonadota > Gammaproteobacteria > Enterobacterales > Enterobacteriaceae > Salmonella > Salmonella sp. A29-2. The sequence goes on from NZ_CP083731.1 coordinate 3,890,924, forward strand.
TCTCTTTTGTAAAAATTGCGTAAACCGTTTTCAGAGTAACCAGCGCGCCCGGAGGCCGCCATCTAAAATCGCCGATAATTAGAATTTAATGATAAACAGGGAGCGATATCAGTAAAAGACATGATTCATCCCGCAGGATGAATCATTGCTGGAGAGAATGAAAGAAGAGAAACTTACTCAGGATAGAGGGAACCGGCAGGAAAATGACTTAAAAACCAGGTCACTGCCAGTAAATCCGCGCTACCGCCAGGGCTTAAGTTACGCAGGATGAGTTCATCATCGAGGGACTGCATCGCTTCAATGCCCCCCTCAACCAATACGCCCCCTTGCCACAACAATTTTTGTGCCTGCTGCTGCACGTAGTAAAGCCCTTCCAGGCCTCCCCGTGACACCAGATTGGTATCATCATTCCACGCCATCAGATGCAACAATGTTTGCAGCAGGGCAAGATGGGTATCGTCATGCTCCTGCACGACCCGGTTAAACACCGGCAAAGCCTGCGTTCTGACGGTTCGAAAACCGCTTTCCGCTTCTCCCCGCGCGCCCGACAGGCCATAGCACTGGAAATGGGCTTCACTCTTTGTCAGTTTTCCCGCTTTTTTTGCTGAGAGCTCGTGGGCAACAATATTCCGACTCAGGCGGGCAACCTGGTCGCAGATACGATTTTGCTCCAACGGTTCTCCCCGCGCGAGAAGTCGGCCAATCGCTGCGCTCAGCAGGCCAAAAGCGAAAATCGCCCCGCGATGGGTATTCACACCATTGGTCGCCTGTAGCATATCGTTCTCACAGGCCATCCCCAGCGGACGCAGCATCACCAGGACATTTTCTGCCGCCAGCGCCGCCGTGTTGTTGCCCATGATAAAAAACTTTTCCATCCATGGAGCAATGGCGGTAGTGCTACGTTCAAATGCCGCCAGATCCATATCCCTATGCGCTCCCGAATTACGAATATCGACCAGACCGGGTTTTGGTGTCAGCCTGGCTTCCGTCAGCAGCGCTCTTGCAACCAACCCATTAAGTTCGCCAGCCGCCAGCGATGAGTACGCTGGCGTACGCCGTTCAGTCACAACGCTCACGTTCATAGCATTCAATCCTTCGTGCAATTTCATCCAACAAAAGGTCAAGGGTGTGATGCTTGCCCCGGGCACAGAGATGAGCATCCTGCTGGCATATCAAACATGGCCGGGCAGGATGCCCGAGTTCACGGCGTGATAGCGACTTACCGTCGCTATCAATAATGTCGATGTCCCAAAGCCGCCCTAACGGATGGCTCATCTCTAGTGTCGACATGTGCTGTTTCAACGCCATTGCCGGCGCACAGACCGCTGCCATCCATTCCGGGCCGCTGCGTTCATTTACCTGCATTTCCCAGACGTTGACCCACTCCTTCTGTTCGCAAAGCGCCAGTATTTCGGCAATTGCGTAATCGGCGACACGCCGCCAGACCGCTGAGTTTTTAACGGCGCCCGGTGCAACCAGCGTGAGGGAAATCAACGGTAGCCGATAGCAGTTCAACGCCTGACGCTGCCTGGCGGCACGTTTATCGCGCGCTTGTAGCATCTCCTCCAGCGTAACTGCCTGGCCCTGGTACAGCAGGTCTGTGCCCTTCATCAGCCTTTAACCTGGCGAATCACGTCAATCACTGAACCGTCGCGATAACGCACCACAGCCACCACCCGATCGGTAAACTCAATCGGCTGCGGTTTGCCCGTCAGTTGCTCAGCGCGCTGTTGCAGTTGTTCGATGGTCGTCAGCGCCACACCCGCAGCACGCAGGTTATCAAGCAGATCCTGACGCGCAGGGTTCACCGCAATACCATGGTCGGTAACCAGCACATCAACACTTGCCCCAGGCGTGACGGTAGTCAGCACTTTTTCCACCACGCATGGGATTCGGCCACGGACCAGCGGTGCGGTAATAATGGTGAGATCGGCCCCTGCTGCCGTATCGCTATGGCCGCCCGATGCGCCACGCAGTACGCCGTTTGAACCGGTCATCACGTTAACGTTGAAATTCACGTCAATTTCCAGTGCGCTCAGCATCACCACATTCAGGCGTTCGCATGCCGCGCCTTTAGAGGCGGGGTTCGCGTATTGATTGGTTGAGATTTCAATATGATGTGGATTCTGCGCCAGCGAACGGGCTGCATCGCCATCGAATGATTGCGTATCCAGCAGCGCTTTGATCAACCCTTTCTCATGCAGATCCACCATGGTGCCGGTGATCCCGCCCAGGCCAAAACTCGCCGTAATGTTGTGGCGACGCATTTTGTCTTCCAGGAAACGGGTGACCGCCAGAGAAGCGCCACCGGTGCCGGTTTGCAGCGAGAAACCATCACAAAAATAACCTGAGTGTTCGATCACATTGGCCGCCTGCCGGGCGATCAACAGTTCACGCGGGTTGCTGGACAGACGAATCGCGCCCGCGGTGATTTTTTCCGGATCCCCTACCTCATCCACCTGCACGATCAAATCAACCTGATCCTGCGCGATACTGGCCGGATAATTGGGGAATTTGACCCACTCTTCAGTCAGGAGCACCACACATTTAGCGTACTGCGCATCAACCTGCGCATACCCCAAAGAGCCGCAGCGTGACTTACCGCTAAAACCGTTCGCATTACCAAATTCGTCGCAGCACGGCACACCGAGGAAGGCGACATCAATATTCAGCTCACCGCTCTGAATCAGTTTTACGCGGCCGCCGTGAGAGTGGATCTGTACCGGGTTTTCCATCAGGCCAGCGGAGATCTCTTCCCCTAACTTGCCGCGCAGCCCGGAGGTGTAAATCTGCCGCACCACGCCATTTTTAATGTGTTCGATAAGCGGCCAGTGGGCATCGATTAATGAGCTGGAGGCAAGCGTCAGATCGCGGAATCCCATTTCCGCCAGCTTCGCCATCACCATATTGACAACTTTGTCGCCACCACGAAACGCATGGTGGAAGGATATCGTCATGCCATTTTTAAGCCCGGAACGACGGATAGCCTCTTCAAGCGAGTCACAAATTTTACGCCGACGCTTTTCCGTTTCACTGGCAAGCCACGGGCTGTTCGCTGTTACCCCCTGGTAGGGCTGTAATCCTTCCGGTACGACATATTGCTGGTTGAGCATGGTTACAGTCTCTTTCATGGTTCCTTCCTTAATCACGAATACCGGAAGCCGACAGCGCCACCACTTTGCGCGCGTGGTCGATAATCGGGCCGTCAATCATTTTGCCGTTGAGTGAAACGACGCCCAGACCGCGAGACTCAGCCTCTTCAGCGGCGGCAATCACCTCATACGCATGCTCAACTTCTTTACGTGTCGGAGAATAAGCCTGATGTAACAGCTCAATCTGACGTGGGTTCACTAAGGACTTACCGTTAAAACCAAGCCCTTTCGCCAACTGCACTTCCTTCAGGAAGCCTTCTTCATTATTGATATCCGACCAAACGACATCATAGGCGGCAATACCCGCAACGCGCGCCGCATGCAGCACTGCGCAGCGGGCGTAGAACAGCTCGGTGCCATCGCCCCGGCAGGTGCCCATATCCATCACGTAATCAAATGCCGCCAGCGCAATTGCCACCATGCGCGGGCTGGAGGTGGCGATGTCGACGGCATTGACCACGCCTTTCGCTGATTCGATCGCCGCCATCAGCCTGGTACTGCCGACTTCACGTCCACATTCACGTTCGATCCGTTCAACCTGCGCTTCCAGCTCCAGCACATCGTTTTTGCTGTCGGTTTTCGGCAGACGCACGATATCCGCGCCACCACGCACGACGGCCTCAAGATCGGCCAGACCAAACGGCGTGTTCAGTGGATTAATGCGCACCACTTTTTCAACATCCTGATAGAACGGATGCTGAAGCGCGTGATGAACCAAAAGACGAGCGGTATCTTTCTCACGTAATGCTACGGCGTCTTCTAAGTCGAACATCACCGCGTCCGCACCATAGACAAACGAGGTGCTCAACATGGCCGCATTTGCGCCGGGGATAAACAACATACTGCGACGAGGTCTCATAGCGCACTCCATTGAATTTCCGTTTGTTCTGCAGCGCGCAGCGCCGCCGCCTGCACTCGGGCGCGTAAAATACACTCCAGCGCGCCTTTGTCATCGACGCTAACCAGCGCGCGTTCAACGCCCAGCTTCGCCAGCGTTTCCCGAACCACCTGCTCAATCGCCGCGCCAAACTGCTGCTTCACCAGACTCTCTAGCTCCAGCCGAATTCCTGGCTCGCTGGATGGACCAATCCTGATCATCACATCGCTGGATTCCAGCGTGCCTGCCAGGGCATCTTTAATGATTTTCATTAGTTATGTTCCTTGTTAACGGTGTTACGTCATATGGTTTCAGTGTGTCTGGCGGCATGCCGCTGCAGATATGCCAGGGTGCCAGCAGGCACCAGCGCGCTTATTGCCGGCCAATTACGTTCGCTATACAGTTTTCTGACGCGAGAGGCGGAAATAGCCGTGCCGTTTTTCTCCACCCGCGCCAGCTCGACGACCTCAATAACCGGGCCGCTACGCTTCGGATCGTGCAAAATGTCGTGCATTCGCTGGTTATAGGCACAGGTCAGCGGACAAAACGGCTCACTGCCGACAAAACGATGGGTAATTCCCAGCGCTGGAGCCAGATGTTCACGGAAGAGTTGCAGATCGATCTGGCAATGGCAGTCGTCCACAACCCCTTTTTCTTTGAGGAAATAGCCGGGAAACGTCGCACGCGAGATCATATAAGCGGAGCCGGAATGCAACGTGACGTTGTCAATGCCCGCGATTCCTTGTTCGATCAGCGCCCAACGGTCGGTATAGGAAAAAAATGAAGCATCTTCTTTGACTACAAACAGATGCAACCAGTCACAGGCCGCAGCCGCTTGCTCCACCAGATAACGGTGGCCCAATGTAAACGGATTGGCGTTCATGACGATGGCGCCGATCGTTTTTCCCGGTTGACGATAAAGCGCCAGTTGGCGACAAAAGCGCGCTAACCGTTCACTGCTGTTCTCCATTAACACCGCCAGCTCACCTGCCTGCGCAATGGGCCAAAACCCCGCGCCAGAAAACAGCAACCGATTTTGCGGCTTAGTGAACAGGAAAAGCTCGCTGCGGTTTAACTCGTAGGCCAATGTAAGCAGCTCAGTCAGCAGTTTGAGGCTGAGCCCTTCCCCTTGTAAAACCGGGGAAACGGCGATGCATTTCAGTACGTTTCCGGCCAGCGAGCCGCATCCAACTATCTCACCCTGCCAATATGCGCATACCGCGATTTCACAATCATCTTCCAGGGCGAGTCCCACGCCCTCCAGAAACATGGCGACCGACTCGCGACGCAATACATCCTTTTGCAAATAAATGCGTTTAAATATTAGATTCACTCTATTCTGCATCCGTCAGCAAATAACGTCGCATATTTCGCCAGCGTTTGTATTACTCGTCTGGAATAGACATCACACTTTCCCCCTTGCTTTTATAAGCTTTATGGTTTTTATTTCCTTAATTAACCAGAGTTAATAAAAATAATTAAATTAATTAAAAACACAACCATTCAGTGAAGATAGTCACATCTCACGGTTCATTGAATTTATTAGTATGCGCGGGTCTTGTTACCCATCAATACACAGGAAAATGTTTATGACCAACATGACCCAGGCTTCGGCGACGGAGAAAAAGGGGGCTAGCGATTTACTCAGATTCAAAATCTTTGGTATGCCGCTACCGCTTTATGCCTTTGCATTAATTACTTTATTACTTTCTCATTTTTATAATGCTATACCGACTGACTTAGTCGGTGGTTTTGCCCTTATGTTTGTGATGGGGGCCATTTTTGGTGAAATCGGCAAACGTTTACCGATCTTCAATAAATATATTGGCGGCGCACCGGTTATGATATTTCTGGTTGCAGCTTATTTTGTCTATGCTGGCATATTTACGCAGAAAGAAATTGATGCGATCAGCAACGTAATGGATAAAAGCAACTTCCTTAACCTGTTTATCGCAGTGTTGATCACAGGCGCGATCCTGTCGGTAAACCGTAAGCTGCTATTAAAATCACTGCTGGGCTATATCCCAACCATCCTCGCCGGGATTGTCGGCGCGTCCCTTTTCGGTATCGTCATTGGTCTGTGCTTCGGTATCCCGGTCGACCGTATCATGATGCTGTACGTTCTGCCGATTATGGGCGGTGGTAACGGCGCGGGCGCCGTGCCTCTGTCTGAAATTTATCACTCGGTTACCGGACGTTCTCGCGAAGAGTACTACTCAACGGCTATTGCTATTCTGACCATTGCGAATATCTTCGCCATTATTTTCGCCGCCCTCCTCGATATGATTGGCAAAAAATACACCTGGCTTAGCGGTGAAGGTGAGTTGGTTCGTAAGGCTTCCTTCAAAACCGAAGATGATGAAAAGGCCGGTCAGATTACCCATCGTGAAACGGCGGTTGGCATGGTGCTATCCACCACCTGCTTCCTGCTGGCCTATGTCGTTGCCAAAAAAATTCTGCCAAGCATCGGCGGCGTCTCTATTCACTACTTCGCCTGGATGGTCCTGATTGTTGCTGCGCTGAACGCATCAGGTCTTTGCTCACCGGAGATTAAAGCCGGGGCGAAACGTCTTTCTGACTTCTTCTCCAAACAACTGCTGTGGGTGTTGATGGTAGGTGTGGGTGTTTGCTACACCGATCTGCAAGAGATCATCGATGCCCTGACGTTCGCGAACGTCGTTATCGCCGCAATCATTGTGGTCGGCGCTGTCGTTGGCGCAGCTATCGGGGGCTGGTTGATTGGCTTCTACCCGATTGAATCATCCATTACTGCGGGTCTTTGTATGGCCAACCGCGGCGGCTCCGGCGATCTGGAAGTGCTCTCCGCCTGTAACCGTATGAACCTCATTTCATATGCACAAATTTCCTCTCGTCTGGGCGGCGGTATTGTGCTGGTTATCGCTAGCATCGTGTTCAGCATGATGGTGTAAAAAAACGCACGGCGGTGTCTTTGCCGCAAACGACCTGGAGAAAAGTAGAGGCCAAAGCCAGAGGTGGCCAAGGGAAATCCACTCTACTCCTTAGCCGGATTCACCAGGAAGGTTGTCGTCAAGGCCACCGTCGTGCCTCTCATTATGGAAAATGATTCATGAATGAAGCTGTACTACTGGGTGAAGGTTTCACCCTGATGTTTTTAGGGATGGGGTTCGTACTGAGCTTTCTGTTCCTGCTCATCTTTGCTATTCGCGGCATGTCTGCCGTGATTACTCGCTTCTTCCCGGAACCCGTCGCCGCGCCCGCACCGCGCGCCGTTCCCGTCGTGGACGACTTCACCCGCTTAAAGCCGGTGATTGCCGCCGCTATCCACCACCATCGCCGCCTTAACCCTTAATTCCCGGAGGGATCCATGACTATTGCCATTACCGATGTCGTCCTGCGCGACGCTCACCAGTCCCTGTTCGCCACCCGTCTGCGTCTTGATGATATGCTGCCCATTGCCGCCGCGCTCGATGACGTGGGCTACGGCTCCCTCGAATGCTGGGGCGGCGCCACCTTTGACGCCTGTATCCGTTTTCTCGGCGAAGACCCGTGGCTACGCCTGCGCGAACTCAAAAAAGCCATGCCGAAAACCCCGCTGCAGATGCTGCTGCGCGGCCAGAACCTGCTCGGTTATCGCCACTATGCCGATGACGTGGTGGAGCGCTTCGTTGAGCGGGCGGTGAAAAACGGCATGGACGTGTTCCGCGTCTTCGATGCCATGAACGACCCGCGCAATATGAAAGCCGCATTACAGGCGGTGCGCAGCCACGGCGCGCACGCCCAGGGGACCCTGAGTTACACCACCAGCCCGGCGCACACGCTGCAGACCTGGCTGGATTTAACGGAGCAACTGCTGGAAACCGGCGTCGACTCGATTGCCATCAAGGATATGTCCGGCATTCTCACGCCGATGGCGGCGTATGAGCTGGTCAGCGAAATCAAAAAACGTTTTGAGGTGCGCCTGCACCTGCACTGTCACGCCACCACCGGGATGGCGGAGATGGCCCTGCTGAAGGCTATCGAGGCGGGCGTCGACGGCGTGGACACGGCGATTTCGTCCATGAGCGCCACCTACGGCCACCCGGCCACCGAAGCGCTGGTGGCGACGTTGGCAGGTACTGAGCACGACACCGGGCTGGATATCCTGAAGCTGGAGAGCATCGCGGCGTACTTCCGCGAGGTGCGCAAAAAATACCACGCCTTTGAAGGCCAGCTGAGAGGCTACGACAGCCGTATTCTGGTGGCCCAGGTACCGGGCGGAATGCTCACTAACCTCGAAAGCCAGCTGAAGCAGCAGAACGCGGCGGACAAACTCGACCAGGTGCTGGCGGAAATCCCCCGCGTGCGCGAGGACCTCGGCTTTATCCCGCTGGTCACCCCCACCTCGCAGATTGTCGGCACTCAGGCGGTGCTCAACGTGCTGACGGGCGAACGCTACAAGACCATTGCCAAAGAAACGGCGGGCATTCTGAAGGGCGAATACGGCCACACGCCGGTACCGGTTAACGCGGCGTTACAGGCCCGCGTGCTGGACGGCGCGGAAGCCATCACCTGCCGCCCGGCGGACCTGCTGAAACCGGAACTGGCTGAACTGGAAGCGGACGTCAGGCGCCAGGCGCAGGAGAAGGGCATCCAGCTTGCGGGAAACGCCATTGACGACGTCCTCACCGTGGCGCTGTTCCCGCAGATTGGTCTCAAATTCCTTGAGAACCGCCACAACCCGGCGGCGTTTGAGCCACTGCCGCAGGCGGAAGCCGCGCAGCCGGTGGCAAAAGCAGAGAAGCCTGCCGCCTCCGGTATCTACACCGTCGAAGTGGAAGGCAAAGCCTTTGTGGTGAAGGTCAGCGACGGCGGCGATATCAGCCAGCTGACGGCGGCTTCGCCTGCGCCGGTTCAGGCGGCATCCCCGGCTGCTCCGGCAGGCGCCGGCACCCCGGTCACCGCGCCGCTGGCGGGCAACATCTGGAAGGTGATTGCCACCGAGGGCCAGAGCGTGGCCGAAGGCGATGTGCTGCTGATTCTGGAAGCCATGAAGATGGAAACCGAAATCCGCGCCGCACAGGCCGGTACGGTACGCGGTATCGCGGTGAAGTCCGGGGACGCGGTTTCCGTGGGCGACACCCTGATGACGCTGGCGTAACGGAGAGGACGAATGGAAAGTCTGAACGCCCTGCTTCAGGGCATGGGGCTGATGCACCTTGGCGCAGGCCAGGCCATCATGCTGCTGGTGAGCCTGCTGCTGCTGTGGCTGGCGATTGCGAAAAAGTTCGAACCGTTACTGTTGCTGCCGATTGGCTTCGGCGGGCTGCTCTCCAACATCCCGGAAGCGGGCATGGCGCTGACCGCGCTGGAAAGCCTGCTGGCGCATCACGACGCCGGGCAGCTGGCGGTGATTGCCGCGAAGCTTAACTGCGCGCCGGACGTGCACGCCATTAAAGAGGCATTAGCGCTGGCGCTGCCGTCGGTGCAGGGCCAGATGGAGAACCTGGCGGTGGACATGGGCTACACGCCGGGGGTGCTGGCGCTGTTCTATAAAGTGGCGATTGGCTCCGGCGTCGCGCCGCTGGTCATCTTCATGGGCGTCGGCGCGATGACCGACTTTGGCCCGCTGCTGGCGAATCCGCGCACCCTGCTGCTCGGCGCGGCGGCGCAGTTCGGTATCTTCGCCACGGTGCTGGGGGCGCTGACGCTGAATTACTTCGGCCTGATTGCCTTCACCCTGCCGCAGGCGGCGGCGATAGGCATCATCGGCGGCGCGGACGGCCCGACGGCGATTTATCTGTCGGGCAAGCTGGCGCCGGAGCTGCTGGGGGCCATCGCGGTGGCGGCGTACTCGTATATGGCGCTGGTGCCGTTAATCCAGCCGCCGATTATGAAGGCGCTGACCACGGAGACGGAGCGGAAAATCCGCATGGTGCAGCTGCGCACCGTCAGCAAGCGGGAAAAAATCCTCTTTCCGGTGGTGCTGTTACTACTGGTGGCGCTGCTGCTGCCGGACGCCGCGCCGCTGCTGGGGATGTTCTGCTTTGGCAATCTGATGCGTGAAAGCGGCGTGGTGGAGCGTCTGAGCGACACGGTACAGAACGGGCTGATTAATATCGTCACCATCTTCCTCGGGCTGTCGGTGGGCGCGAAGCTGGTCGCGGACAAGTTCCTGCAGCCGCAGACGCTGGGCATTCTGCTGCTGGGGGTGATTGCCTTTGGTATCGGGACTGCCGCCGGGGTGCTGATGGCGAAGCTGATGAACCTGTGCAGTAAGAACAAAATCAACCCGCTTATCGGTTCGGCGGGGGTGTCGGCAGTGCCGATGGCGGCACGCGTATCGAACAAAGTGGGGCTGGAATCGGACCCGCAGAACTTCCTGCTGATGCACGCGATGGGGCCGAACGTGGCGGGGGTTATCGGTTCGGCCATTGCGGCGGGCGTGATGCTGAAGTACGTGCTGGCGATGTAATAGTGGATGGGATACGCATGTCGTATCCCATTTTCATCCAAATTTTTTCTGAAAGAAAAGTAAGTATGAACTGGTTCAGGTTCCGGTGATGCCGAATGCAAGAAAATACCGTAATTAAATATCTAACTACCAATATGTTTATACGGGAAATTACACACTGGTTTGCCAGACGCTCGTTTCAAAACCGGATATTTCTACTGATCCTGTTTACATCCACCATCGTGATGCTGGCAATCACCTGGTATCTGACCGATATCACGAAAGAGCGCCTGCATTATCAGGTGGGCCAACGTGCGCTTATTCAGGCAATGCAAATATCCGCTATGCCAGAATTAGTTGAAGCCGTAGAGGCGCATGATTTGTCACGCATCAAAGCGCTGATTGACCCAATGCGCTCGTTTTCGGATGCGACTTACATTACCGTTGGCAACGAAAAAGGTCAGCGACTGTATCACGTCAACCCGGATGAGATCGGCAAATATATGGAGGGCGGCGATAGCGACGACGCGCTGTATAACGCTAAAAGCTACGTATCGGTGCGCAAAGGTTCATTAGGCTCTTCCCTACGTGGTAAATCCCCGATTCAGGACAGTACCGGTAAAGTCATTGGTATTGTTTCCGTCGGCTATACTCTGGAACAGTTGGATAGCTGGCTTAACTTACAAATCAGCTCGTTGCTGTTCCCGATGGCGTTACTGCTGCTGGTGCTGTTGTACTGCGCCCGCCGCTTCTCGCTGCATATTAAAAAGCAGATGCTTAACATGGAGCCGCAGCAGCTTTCACAACTATTAATTCAGCAAAGCGTGTTGTTTGAGTCGGTATTTGAAGGGTTGATCGCCATTGACTCCCATCACCGTATTACCGCCATTAACCAAACGGCTCGCCGCTTACTGAATCTGAGCCAACCGGAGTCTGAACTCATTGGCTATGCAATCCACCATATCGTGTTGCCGGAGGCCTTCTTTTACGATGCGCCGCAAAAAAACAAAAAAGATGAGATCGTCACCTTTAACCAAATGAAAGTCATCGCCAGTCGCATGGCGGTCATTATTGACAACCAGCCTCAGGGCTGGGTTATTAGCTTTCGCAACAAAGACGATATCAATACACTCAGCCTGCAGTTAAGTCAGGTGCGGCAATACGCCGATAACCTGCGCGCCGTGCAGCATGAGCATCGCAACCTTATTTCCACCATTGCCGGACTGCTGTTCCTGAAGCGCTACGATAATGCGCTGGCGCTGATTCAGCAGCAGTCGGAAAGCCACCAGAAAGTACTCGATTTTATTTCCCATAATTTCCGCGACCACCACCTTGCGGGGCTATTAATCGGTAAATATTATCGGGCAAAAGAGCTGGGGCTGGAGCTGATTTTCGATCCTTCAAGCTTTGTTGAACACCTGCCGTCATCGCTCTCGCATAATGAATGGATTTCGATTGTTGGCAATTTATTGGACAACGCCTATAACGCTACCCTGCTCAATAGTGAAGGCTCGCGACAGATTGAGTGCCTGATCAATAGCGAAGGTAATGAAGTCATTATTGAAGTTGCCGATCAGGGATGTGGTATTGACGAAAATATCCGCCAGCATATTTTCGAGCGTGGAGTGACCACCCACAACAACGGCGATCACGGAATTGGATTATGGTTGGTGCACAGCTACGTCAAGCAGGCCAATGGTGACATTATCGTCGATAACAATAATCCTTTTGGCACCATTTTTACCCTCTATATCCCTTTTACCAGAGAAGAATAACATGGATAGCATTACGACACTCATCGTTGAAGACGAACCGATGCTAGCGGAAATCCTGGTGGACACCATCAAGCTTTTTCCCCAGTTTTCAATCATCGGCATCGCAGACAAACTGGAAAGTGCAAAGAAGCAAATACGCCTCTATCAACCACAGTTAATTCTATTGGATAATTTTTTACCCGATGGCAAAGGGATCGATTTAATTCGTCATACCATCAGCGCCAACTACACGGGGCGAATTATTTTCATTACCGCCGACAATCATATGGATACCATCAGCGATGCCTTACGCATGGGCGTATTCGATTATCTGATTAAGCCGGTACATTATCAGCGCCTGCAGCATACCCTGGAGCGGTTCACCCGTTACCGCAGTTCGTTACGTTCCAGTGAGCAGGCAAACCAGACGCACGTTGATGCCTTATTTAATATCCAGGCCAAAGAACAAACCGCAGAACCGAATAGCGGACTGCGGGGAATTGATGAAAACACCTTCAACCGGGTACGACAAATATTCGCCGACCCGCAGGCAGTACATACAGCAGACACTCTGGCGCAAATTCTGGGCAGCAGTAAAACCACTGCCCGACGCTATCTGGAACAAGGCGTGAAAAATAACTTTCTCGAAGCGGAGATCAGCTACGGGAAAGTGGGCAGGCCGGAGAGACTCTATCGCGGCAAAGTATGAGATTATGGCGCCAACATGTAATTACGGCGCACAGGCAAACACCTCTGCCACCCACTGACGAAAACCGTCCACATCCAGCGCCAGCGCCACCTGCGCGTTGGCGGGCTGCCCAAGACGCCCTTCAATATCTACCACCGTGGTACCGGCGGTATATTGCCCCTGCGTTTCTACGGCCACAAAACAGGATTGCAGGGTAAAAAGCTCCGGACGCACCAGCCAGGCGATCGCGCAGAGATCGTGCATCCGGACGCCAGTGCGCATACTACCACTGCGATAATGGTTGAACAGGCTGTGCAACATCTTACCGGTGCGATTCAGCGCAGGCAGTTTATTCAGAAAATCTGGCGAGAGCATTGCCTGATTCGTGACGTCCAGCCCACACATCACAATCTCAATGCCGCTACGAAATACGTGGGCGGCGGCTTCCGGATCGACAGCAATGTTAAATTCAGCATTAGGCGTAAAATTGCCGCGCCCTGCGGAACCGCCCATCAACACCAGACGGCGAATGTTACACGCACACTCCGGATAGTGCATCAGTAGCAACGCAATATTGGTCAATGGCCCAATCGCCACTAATGTCATGGGCTCCGGGGCGTTCATCAGCACATCCCGGATAGCGATAAACGCAGGCTTCGCCAACGGTTGGCGCTGATGGTCGACAAAATCATAGCCTTCCATACCGGATTCGCCGTGGACGTATGCCGCATCGCGTAACGGACGCAGCAGCGGCGTCGCGGCCCCTTGTGCAAGTGGCACATCGGCGTCCCAGAAATGCAGAAGCTGCAACGCATTACGGGTGGTTTTTTCGACCGAAACGTTGCCGGCAACGGTGGTCATCAGTTGAAGATCCAGCTCGGGGGCGAACAGCGCAGCGGCAATCGCAGCCGCGTCATCAATGCCCGGATCGGTATCAAGAATAATGTGTAGGGATGCTGTCATTAACGCTCTCCTGACCTATTGTTTTATATCTTCATACTCAGCGCGACTGATACAGGTATCAGGCACATCGTCATCCGTCACCAGACGCGGACTTAGCTTATTACCTTCGACAAACGGAACTAATGGGCAAAAACGCCCTGGCGATGCTTTGTTTTCCTGCCACTGAATCTCAAGCGATTCGGGCTCAGCGCCGGGTTTTTCTGCCTGAATCACGGTACGAACATTACCGATTAGCCAAAAAGGTTGACACGTCCCATCAAGGCTAAGAGGCGGCGTCAAATGACCATTTTTACGTACTAGCGGATAAATAATACGCCCATCAGCGTAGGAAGGTATCATGTAGCAGTTATACATTTTGCCTTTACTGATCACAGGCTGAAAGTAGCTTTCACCGCGATCGATCAGTTCAATCGTTTTTCCTTTCCAGCGATACACATTGACGCCATGACTGCAGCAACCGCCGCGCCAATAGCTGACAATCTGTTTATGTTCAGCATCGATCTCTGGTGAAGTGATTTCCTGATAAGACGCTGGCGCATCAACATAACGCTGTTTGGCGGGGTCATAGAGCCATGTTTGTACTGGAGCATCCGGCCCTGCAAGTAGCTCTGTGACAATCGACAGATCCGGGTAGCCATCAAAATTGACATCCCCCCATTGAGGCATAAACGGGCTACAAGTGCCCACCGAGGCGGTATCTAAGGTCTGTATGAGTTTACCATCACGGTATAATTTTATCGCCGAAATGGCCGGCGTATTGCCGCAATCAACCTCTTTGGAAGGGTCGTAACCCCCTGCATCATTCGTGTTCGTGACCAGCACAATATCAGGGGAGTTTTTAGGTTTGAGGTAGATAAGGGCAACAGGAAAATGTCGTTTTTTATCTGCGGACGTCCATTCGCCTTTAATCTCACTGCTGGAGATTTCCGCATTCCAGTAACCCGAAAGCGCCTTTACGCGTTCTTCAAGATGCACCTCTTTATCCTGGAGTGAGCCGCGTAGAACAATCGCTGCCTTGTGCTGATTGCAAGGTTCATAACAGTAATACCCATAAAGCGTGTTACCAAATCGCGTGATATTAACGTTTACCGGTTTCCCCGCGATAGTTCCGGTATAGTTTCGCTCCCAGGCGGGTAGCTCCAGCACCGTGGCGCTTGTTGCGTCCATCCAAAAGCCGATGGCGAGTAACGTTGCCAATCCATATTTTATTTTGCCCATTTCCCTTATCCCTGTAGGCATTACAACCCAAAAACCAGCAACGATTGTGCTGGTTTTTCAGATGAATAGCAAAAAGGTGGGGCATTAGCACCGGATGACGACTACGCCTTATTTTTCCTGTCGCACATTGAATATCAAAAGAAATCCTTAAGATCTGGTCAGCGTAGCGTCATCGGGCAGATTTCTGAATTGTGAAATCTTATTCGACTTCACGAACATCCACACGCAGCTCTTTCGGCACTTCGAAAACAAT
Organism: Salmonella sp. A29-2; assembly: GCF_020150755.1. Taxonomy (NCBI): domain Bacteria; kingdom Pseudomonadati; phylum Pseudomonadota; class Gammaproteobacteria; order Enterobacterales; family Enterobacteriaceae; genus Salmonella; species Salmonella sp. A29-2. Next base: position 3,906,241 of record NZ_CP083731.1, read on the forward strand.
ATTTTCTTCGCGCCCCTCAAGCGTGACGGCTTCGCCGCCGCCAAACTCGCGCAGACGCGCAATAACATTCTGCACCAGAATATCCGGCGCGGAAGCGCCAGCGGTGACGCCGACGCAGGCGGCTTCTTTCACCCACGCCTCCTGGATATCCGCCGCATCGTCGATAAGAAACGCGGTTCTTCCCATCCGTTGGGCCAGTTCCGCCAATCGGTTAGAGTTAGAAGAGTTTTTCGAGCCGACCACCAGCACCACGTCAGCCTGCTCCGCCAGCGCCCGCACCGCTTCCTGACGATTAGTAGTGGCATAGCAAATATCGTCTTTGCGCGGGCCGACGATTTTCGGAAAGCGTTTACGCAGCGCATCAATCACATCGGACGTATCGTCCACGGAAAGCGTGGTTTGCGTCATGAAGGAGAGCTTGCCTTCATTTTTGACATTCAGCGTCCAGACGTCCTCTGGCGACTCAACCAGGTACATCCCCCCTTCCGGGTTGCTGTACTGACCCATGGTGCCTTCCACTTCCGGGTGCCCGGCGTGGCCGATGAGAATAGATTCTTCACCGCGACGGCTGGCGCGCGCCACTTCCATATGGACTTTCGTCACCAGCGGGCAGGTGGCGTCAAAAACGGTAAGATCGCGGCTTTTCGCCTCGTTACGCACCGCCTGGGAAACCCCATGAGCGGAGAAAATCAGAATGGCGCCATCCGGCACTTCGCTAATTTGCTCTATAAAGATCGCCCCGCGCTGGCGCAGGCTGTCCACTACATAGCGGTTATGCACGACTTCGTGCCGAACGTAAATTGGCGCGCCGTAAATGGCGAGCGCATTTTCAACAATGCTGATAGCGCGGTCTACCCCGGCGCAAAAACCGCGTGGGTTGGCCAACAGGATCTGCATGTTTATGCCTCCAGCGCCGGATCGATTTCCAGCACTTCAATATCAAAGTGAACGGTATGCCCGGCCAGCGGATGGTTAAAATCAACGGTAATCGAGTCGCCGTTGATTTCGCGAATCACGCCTGGCATTTCGCTGCCATCCATTGCGGTAAAAAGCATAATCGCCCCGACTTCCGGTTCGCCCGCCGCCATAAACTCACGGCGCGAGAAATACTGGATCAAGTCCGGACTGGGGACGCCAAACGCGGCGTCAGGCTCCAGCGAAAACGCTTTCTTTTCCCCTTCTTTCAACCCCAGAAGCTGCTGCTCCAGACCTTCGGAAAGCGAGGTATCGCCAAGACGGAACAGGGCTGGCTTGCCGTTATTGCGGGTAGATTCCGCCGTTGAGCCATCATCCAGTTTCAGGGTGAAGTGAACGAGGATCGCGCTGTTGCTCTGTACGGATTTAGACATGCAAATTGCTCACGTGTTTTGCCCGGAGGCACAAAGAACGATAAAACCGTAGGCCGGATAAGGCGTTTTCACCGCCATCCGGCACCACGTTTGCCTGATGGCGCTGCGCTTATCAGGCCTACAAAACCGGATAAGCGCCACCCGGTATTTACGCTTATGCCTGTTCTTTCGCTGTCGGCTTCGGCAAAAAGCCTTCCAGTACAATCAGCGCCGCGCCGATACAGATCGCGCTATCGGCAAGGTTGAACGTCGCGAAATGCCAGTCGCCGACGTAAAAATCGATCATATCGACAACGAAGCCGTGCCACAGGCGGTCGAACAGGTTACCCAGCGCGCCGCCGATGATTAACGCATAAGCGATGTTATTCAGCTTCTGCGTCGCTTTCGAGCGATACATCATCACCAAAAGAATTACGCAGATCCCTATCGCAATCCCGGCAAAGAACCAGCGCTGCCAGCCGCCGCTATCCGCCAGGAAGCTAAAAGCCGCGCCGTAGTTACGCGCATAATGCAGATTAAGCGACGGAAACAGCCCTACCGTATCCCCCAGAGCGAAATTCTGGAGGATCAGGTATTTGCTGCCCAAATCGATAATCAGCACGACTACTACCAGCCATAGCCAGCGTAGTCCTGTTGAACAGAGTGGTTTACTCATCAGGCAAATTTACGTTGTTCGCCATTACCGGCGATGTTGCTGACACAGCGTCCGCAGATATCTGCATGTTCCGCCACCTTGCCGACATCAGTAGTGTAGTGCCAGCAGCGCGGACACTTATCACCCTCGGCTTTAGAAACTACCGGATTCACAGGAACAATATTCATACCCTTTTTGAACTCGGATAATAGTTCTTCTTCCTCAAGCTGTTTGCTGGTTCCTGGCTGAGGGGCAATCTCAAATTGAGACGTAATAAAGATAAAACGAAGCTCATTTTCGAGAGTTCTCAGCTTTTCAATAAAGTCAGCGGCATCTTCATCGTATTCAAGTAATACCTTAGCTTCAAGAGAAGAACGGATACCATTACCTTTTTCTGCTTCAAGCGCTCGATTTACTGCTCCTTTAACAAAAAGGACTTTATCCCAGAAGCTGTTATCAAGAACCTCTTCATCCTTAAGGCCAAACAACCCGTCGTACCATTCGCCGGTGAAGACATATTTTTCACGCTCGCCCGGCAGGTAGCCCCAGATTTCATCAGCCGTGAAGGACATGATCGGCGCCATCCAGCGAACCAGCGCCTCTGCGATATGATACAGCGCAGTCTGGCAGCTACGACGCGCGACGCTATCGGCCTTCGCGGTGTACTGGCGGTCTTTGATGATGTCGAGGTAGAACGAACCCATTTCAACGGAGCAGAAGCGCATCAGGCGCTGTACCACTTCATGGAAGTCGTAAGCTTCGTATGCCTTCAGAATCTCTTGCTGCGCCGTTTTCGCGCAGCCCACCGCCCACCTGTCCAGCACCACCATCTCTTCCGGTTTGACCATATCGGTGGCCGGATTGAAGCCATTGAGGTTCGCCAGCAGGAAGCGCGCGGTATTACGGATACGACGATAGCTGTCGGCAGCGCGTTTGAGGATTTCGTCAGAGACCGCCATTTCGCCGGTATAGTCAGTAGACGCCACCCACAGACGCAGGATATCCGCGCCCAGTTTATTCATCACATCCTGCGGCGACACGGTGTTACCGATGGATTTGGACATCTTGCGCCCCTGACCATCGACGGTGAAGCCGTGAGTCAGTACCTGGCGGTATGGCGCTTTGCCTTTCATCGCCACGCTAATCATCAGGGAGGACATAAACCAGCCGCGATGCTGGTCAGAGCCTTCCAGATACATATCGGCCGCATGACCGGCGAATTCCGGACGTGCATCAACCACGGAGTAACTGGTGGAACCGGAATCAAACCAAACGTCCAACGTATCCGGAACTTTCTCGTATTGATCAGCATCTTCGCCGAGGATCTCTTTCGGGTCGAGATCCCACCACGCCTGGATACCGTCAACTTCGACGCGTTTCGCTACCTCTTCCATCGCCGCCAGAGTACGCTCAATCGGCAGCAGCTCCTGCGTTTCTTTATGCACGAACAGCGACATCGGTACGCCCCAGGTACGCTGACGTGAGATACACCAGTCAGGACGGTTAGCGACCATTGATTCAATACGCGCCTGACCCCAGTCCGGGATCCACTGAACGCCTTTGATCTCTTTCAGGGACTGTTGACGAAGCCCTTCTTTATCCATGCTGACGAACCACTGCGGGGTCGCGCGGAAAATGATCGGCGTTTTGTGACGCCAACAGCACGGATAGCTGTGCTGCATTTTTTCGACATGCAGTAGCGCGCCTTTTTCTTTCAGCAGTTCAATAACGATATCGTTCGCCTTGAAGACGTTAACACCGTCAAGCGTTGGATATGTGCCTGGCAGGTAAGTGCCGTCCGGGCCAACCGGGTTAGCGGTTTCCAGGCCATACTTTTGACCGATCACGTAGTCATCCGGGCCGTGACCAGGGGCGGTATGTACCGCGCCGGTACCGGCGTCCAGGGTGACGTGATCGCCGAGGATCGCCGGCACGTCAAAGCCCATAAACGGATGGGTAAAGCGCAGCAGTTCCAGCTCCGCGCCTTTAACGGTGCCGAGAATGGTGTATTCAGCCGCGCCAATACGCTGCATGACGCTTTCAACCAGATCTTTCGCCAGAATCACCGCCTGGCCGTCAATCTGCACCAGCGCATAATCAAAGTCCGGCGCCAGGGAGATGGCGCGGTTAGCCGGCAGAGTCCACGGCGTGGTGGTCCAGATGACCAACGAGATCGGGCCGCTCACGCCCGGCAAACCAAACTTCGCTTTCACCGCATCCTGATCGACGGCGCGGAACGCCACGTCGATAGACGGTGACGTTTTGTCGTAATATTCAACTTCCGCTTCCGCCAGCGCGGAACGGCAGTCAACGCACCAGTGCACCGGCTTAGCGCCTTTGTGCAGATGACCGTTTTTGATAATTCTGCCCAGCGCGCGGATGATGTTGGCTTCGGTTTTGAAGTCCATGGTCAGGTACGGATGCGACCAGTCGCCCAACACGCCCAGACGAATGAAGTCTTTACGCTGGCCGTCAACCTGCGTAGCGGCATATTCGCGGCACTTGGCGCGGAATTCAGCGGCAGTAAATTTCTCGCCCGGCTTACCGAACTCCTGCTCGACTTTCAGCTCGATAGGCAGACCGTGACAGTCCCAGCCCGGCACGTAAGGCGAGTCAAATCCCGACAGTCCTTTGGACTTCACGATAATGTCTTTCAGAATCTTGTTAACTGAGTGACCAATATGAATGCTGCCATTCGCATATGGAGGGCCATCATGCAGAATGAATGTTTTTTTGCCTTTTTTGGCCGCACGAATGATGCCGTACAGATCATCATCGGTCCAACGCGCCAGCATTCCCGGTTCACGCTTGGCGAGGTCGCCGCGCATCGGGAACCCTGTTTCCGGCAAATTCAGGGTCGATTTATAGTCACTCATCAGATTCTCGGTTCCGTATTTCGGTTTGATAAACACCGTCAGGGTTACACCTGCCCGGCTAGCCCAAAAAACTTGCGGGCCGTTAACTCATCGCGTGCGATTTGCGCTTTTAGCTCATCAAGCGACGCAAATCGCTGCTCATTACGTATCTTTTTACGCAGTATTACATCTATATGGCGACCGTAGAGGTCCATTACAACGTCCAGCAGATGCACTTCCAGTTGTTGACGCACGCCAGCCACCGTTGGACGAGTGCCAATGTTCGCTACGCCGGGTAACGGCTTATCGCCAAGCCCGGTGACTTCCACCGCATAGACCCCTTTGACCGGGGAGACCTGACGGCGCAGCGGTAAGTTCGCCGTCGGGAAGCCAATGGTACGTCCCAGCTCGTCGCCATGAACGACACGCCCGGAAATAGTAAAGGGATGTCCCAGCAGGCTTTCGGCAAGCGCCAGGTTATCCTCCGCCAGCGCCTGTCTCACTGCGGTACTACTGATACGCACGCCGCCTTCACAAAAGGTTTGGGTGCTGGAAACCGCAAAACCATACTCCGCCCCCGCCTTCTGTAATAACAAGAAATCGCCCGCGCGGCTAGCACCAAAGCGGAAATCATCGCCGACGGCAAGAAATTGCACGCCAAGTCGCTCCACCAGCAGTTCGCTGATAAACGTTTGCGCCGTCAAAGCGGCAAAGCGGCGATCGAATTTCACGCACAGCACATAGTCCACGCCGCACTGCGCAAGGTAATGCAGTTTTTCACGCAGGCGCGTCAGGCGGGCGGGCGCTTTATCCGTCGCGAACAGCTCCAGCGGCTGCGGTTCGAAAATCATGACCACCACCGGCAGACCGCGTCTGCGTCCTTCTTCCTGCAAACCCTGCAGTAGAGCGCGATGCCCCCGATGTACGCCGTCGAAATTACCAATGGTCAGCACACACCCATGCGGGGCCTGACTGAGATTATGTATGCCGCGTATCAGCTTCATGTCTGACTCAAAACAGTGAAAATCGCAAGAGTATACCTTGTACAGCGGTCAAGGTTAACCGACTATTGCCCTGATGAAACATAAAGAAGATGCTTTTCATCGCCATGCGGCAAACTCCGCCCCAAAACCCGCCGCTTAATGCAATTTTTCTCATGGAAAGGCTGTATTCACAGCACGCAAGCTGGTAGAATCCTGCGCCATCACTACGCAACGAGTGCTGCAATTTAAACGGCGCTTATTTGCACAAATCCATTGACAAAAGAAGGCTAAAAGGGCATATTCCTCGGCCTTTGAATTGTCCATATAGAACACATTTGGGAGTTGGACCTTGGCTAATATCAAATCAGCTAAGAAGCGCGCCGTTCAGTCTGAAAAGGCTCGTAAGCACAACGCAAGCCGTCGCTCTATGATGCGTACTTTCATCAAGAAAGTATACGCAGCTATCGAAGCTGGCGACAAAGCTGCTGCACTGAAAGCATTTAACGAAATGCAACCGATCGTGGACCGTCAGGCTGCTAAAGGTCTGATCCACAAAAACAAAGCTGCACGTCATAAAGCTAACCTGACTGCACAGATCAACAAACTGGCTTAATCGCCTGCTTGTTATCAGCTTTGTAGAAAAACCCGCGTAAAGCGGGTTTTTTTATGGCTGCTATCTGCCGTTTTGCTCGTCAACCGCTGGCGCTGACCTCACTCGTTCACGCTCTTCCTGACCAGCCTATTTTTTCAGCTCCCCCTCCCTTAGTCACGTAATACTTGAAAGTTATTTTCTTTCACTGTTTTCCTTTTCTTATTTCATTACTGAAAAAACTGTGACCACCTTAGCAAATAAAAACATCGCTCATTCAAAAACTAATAAACGCAATCCTGATGTAAGATTTAATAATTGATTGATGCCGTCGGGTTAACTACTTTTCATGTACACCTTACTTACTCATTTTAATCTGAGGTTAAATTCAGAAACGACATAAAAATAATATTCAAAACTTGCTTAGAAAGTAGAGGTTGTTTTTCTGGGCGTATCGTACCAATATCGGAGTTATCATTATGAGTTCTGTCATTGAGGATACCCAGCCTTCCGGGTCAGCATCATTGTCTTTACTACAGCGTATTAGCTACGGCTCTTTGGATGTGGCGGGTAATCTGCTGTACTCAACGTACATTTTATATTTCTACACAGACGTTGCGGGCATTAGCCTTGCCGTAGCAGGCGTTATCCTGCTGCTGGCGCGTATTATCGATGGCATAGACGCCCCCATATGGGGGATCATCATCGATAAAACGCGTTCACGCTACGGTAAATGTCGTCCCTGGTTTTTATGGTTACCGCTGCCTTTTGCGGTATTCAGCGCGCTGTCATTTTGGTCTCCTGATATCAGTATGACAGGAAAAGCCATCTATGCAGCAATATCTTATATGATTGCCAGCATTCTATTTACCGGACTTAATACACCACTCAGTGCAATATTACCCCTGATGACCTTATCTCCCAAGGAAAGACTGGTTTTAAATTCCTGGCGAATGACCGGTGGGCAAATTGGGGTTTTATTAATGAACGCGACCGCCTTGCCGTTAGTCGCTTTTTTAGGTAACGGTGATGATCACGCTGGTTTTATTTATACGGCAATTACGTTTGCCATTATATCCTGCGCGCTAACGCTCTTTGCGTTTAAAAACATTCGTGAAATGGATACGGATAAAATACAGCATGAACCTAAGTTGCCGATGAAAAAAAGTTTCGCGGCGATGAAAGGTAACTGGCCGTGGATCCTGATGGTGCTGGCTAATCTGATCTTCTGGATTGCCCTACAGCAGCGCAACACGACCATTGTCTATTATCTGACCTACAACCTCGACCGTAAAGATCTGGTACCGCTGATTAACAGCCTGGCGACGATTCAGATCCTGTTTATCATCGCTATCCCCTTCTTTAGCAAATACCTGGCTAAAACCTGGATATGGGTAGGCGGTCTGCTGGTCGCCACGTTTGGCGGCGTCATGATGTGGCTGGCAGCGGACAACATTACTTTCCTCATCGCCGCCTGGATACTCGGCAATATCGGCAGCGGTATCGCCTGCTCAATGCCGTTTGCCATGCTGGGCTTCGCCGTCGATTTCGGCGCCTGGAAGACCGGTATTAAGGCTACCGGCATTCTTATCGCCTTCGGCAGCACCTTCTGCATCAAGATGGGTAGTGGCCTCGGCACCGCTTTCGCCGCCTGGATCATGAACAGTTTTGGCTATGTCCCCAACCATGCCCAGAGTGCTGCGGGTCTGGAGGGAATTATCTGGGCCTTTATCTGGGCACCCGCCCTACTCTTCGCACTCGCAGCGATCCCACTACTTTTCTTTCGCAAATACGAAGCGATGGAAGAGAAGATTCGCCACGATCTGGAAACCATCAACTCATAACGTTCTTTACCTTCACCCTCGAATATGGGAGGCACCACCATGCCATTTATGCAACAAGACCCGCGTCGTCTGGTCTGGCAGCAAAACGATCGCTATTTATGGATTGAACCCTGGGGCGAGAACAGCCTGCGCGTACGCAGCGGCCGTCATCTGCCGGTAATGAGAAATGAAGACTGGGCATTGACTGAGCCAGTCGCAGAAAGCCAGTGCCACATTGATTATGAGCACCACCAGGCAACGCTGACCAACGGCAAAATTATCGCTATCGTCAATCAAAAAGGACAAGTTACCTTTTACCGCCATCCACACAAACCCCTGTTGCAGGAGTTCTGGCGCCTGCGGGGCGAAATTGGCGAGGATGAATCATCTCACGGCCAGTACGTTAGCGCACTCAACCTTGAGGGACGCGAGTTCCGCCCTATTCAGGGTGGGAAATATTCACTGAAAGCCCGCTTCGAAGCCACCGAAGGGGAAAAAATTTATGGCATGGGGCAGTATCAACAGGCCAACCTGGATCTCAAAGGATGCGTGCTTGAGCTGGCGCAACGTAACTCCCAGGCCTCAGTACCGTTTATGCTCTCCAGTCTGGGCTACGGATTTTTATGGAACAACCCGGCAGTCGGACGCGTAACCTTTGCCCAAAACGTTACCGAATGGGAAGCGCAGGTCAGCGAACAGCTGGACTACTGGATCACGGCTGGCGATACCCCGGCAGAAATTAGTCGGGCTTACGCGCTGGCTACCGGCACACCGCCGATGATGCCGGACTACGCCATGGGCTTCTGGCAGTGCAAACTCCGTTATCGTACGCAGGAAGAGCTGCTGGAGGTCGCCCGCGAATATAAGCGCCGCAATCTGCCTATCTCAGTGATCGTAATCGACTTCTTTCACTGGCCGAATCAGGGTGACTGGATGTTCGATGCGCGCGACTGGCCCGATCCTGACGCCATGATTGCCGAGCTGAAATCGCTGGGAATTGAGCTGATGGTCTCCGTCTGGCCGACGGTGGATAACCGTACCGAAAGCTATCGGGAGATGCGCGAAAACGGCTGGCTGGTACAAACGGAACGTGGCTTGCCGATCAATATGGATTTCCTCGGCAATACCACTTACTTTGATGCGACTCATCCGGGCGCGCGCGACTACGTCTGGGGCAAAGCCAAACGCAACTATTACGATAAAGGCGTGAAGTTATTCTGGTTAGATGAAGCCGAACCTGAGTTCAGCGTTTACGACTACGACAACTATCGCTACCATGCCGGGCCGGTACTGGAAGTGGGCAATATCTACCCACGTATGTACGCTAAAACCTTTTTTGACGGCATGAAAGCCGATGGCGAAGACCAGGTTATCAACCTGCTACGCTGCGCCTGGGCCGGCAGTCAGAAGTTCGGCGCACTGGTCTGGTCAGGGGATATTCACTCCTCGTTTAGATCGCTACGCAACCAGTTTGCCGCCGGACTCAATATGGGAATCGCGGGGATACCGTGGTGGACGACGGATATCGGCGGTTTTCATGGCGGTAATATTCACGACCCGAAATTCCATGAATTGCTGATTCGCTGGTTCCAGTGGGGCGTCTTTAGCCCGGTGATGCGTCTGCACGGCAACCGCGATCCGCAGATTTTACCCGCACAACCGTATCGGGATGGTATCGCCCAGTGCCCTACAGGTGCGCCGAACGAGGTCTGGAGCTACGGTGAGGAAGTATGCGAGGTACTGACAGGTTGCCTGGCGTTGCGAGAAAAACTCAAGCCCTATATCAAAGCGCTGATGGAGGAAACCCATAAGCACAATACGCCAGTGATGCGCCCCCTGTTCTTTGAATTCCCCGAACAGGAAACAAGTTGGGCAATCACCGACCAGTATTGTTTTGGTCCTGACCTGCTGATCGCCCCCGTCATGCATGAAGGTATGCGCGAGCGTGATGTCTGGCTACCAGAAGGGGAAACATGGACGGATCTTGCGACCGGTGAAAGCTATTCAGGAGGGCAGACGCTGCATTACGCTACGCCACTGAACAGAATTCCGGTGTTTATCCGCGAAGGTGGGCAGTACCGTAGCCTTCTGAACTTGTAGAATGATTCCGGCTGCGGGTTAATACCGCAGCCGGAAGTATTACGGTAGGTACGTCTACTGTAGTTTAAACAATGCCGAGTAGTCCGCATTGCAAATACGCTGCACCGCCGGATGCTGGATCATTCTCTCGGCAAAAATCGCATGATATTCTTCCATGACATTCTCCACGCGTCCAATCTCTATTACCGACTCATCGGCATAAAAATCCAGCGAATAAAGGCTCGGCGCCACAAAAATCGCATCGTGCGTCGCGCCAAACGCCTTCATTAAGGCCGCGTCATCAAATTCACCGAGGATCTCAACCTGCAACCCCTGCGAATTAAACCAGTTCAACAACTTACGCCCCAGCATTGAGCGCCGTCCCGGCACCAGCAACCGTCGCTCTTCCAGGCAGGCAGGGAACGCTTTTTCAGGAAGCGGATTCGTACACCAGAAACTGACGCTGCATTCGCCGATTTTGACTGAGAATAGCCCCTCCTGCTGCGTGGAATCTATCGGGCAGTCGGAGATAATCATATCCAGCTTGTGCTGGCTGAGCTGTTCGAGCAACATTTCGTGCGTCGACTCGAAGCAACGCAGATGTATGGGTTCGTCTACCACCACCGCCGCATCCAGAACGCTGCTGACCAGACGCTTGGATAAAGCATCGGCGACGCCGACATCAAACAACAGGTTTGATTCTTTGCGGTAATTGACGATATCCAGCATCTCCTGGCTTAGCGTAAACATTTTGTCCGCATAGCGAAAAACCAGCTCGCCCAGTTCGCTGGGCTCAAGACCGCGTCCCTTACGTTTAAATAGCTTCCCCTGTAAACGCTCTTCCAGGGCTTTAATTTGACCAGTAATGGTTTGCGGCGTCAGAAAAAGCGCCTCTGCGGCACCCACGACAGAACCTTCTTTATAGACATGCCAGAAGTAATAAAGATGGTTGTAGTTAATATGAGACATGCTCATTCCTCTCCCTGTTCAATGTCGCAAGGGAGCGATACATCGCTCCCCCTTTCCTTCGTACTGGTTATGCCGGCGCGTTCAAACGCGCGCGCAACCAGCTATACCCCACCACTGCGGAGAGCAATGAACCAATCAAAATGCCCAATTTCGCCCAGTTAATAAGTTCCGGATCGACATTGCCAAATGCCAGGCTGGCGATAAAGATGGACATCGTAAAGCCAATGCCACACAAAATGCCGACCGCCATGATTTGCTGATAAGTGGTCCCCTGCGGCAGATGCGCCAGCTTGAAACGCAGCGCCAGCCAGCAAAACAGGCTAATCCCCAGCGGCTTACCAATCAGCAGACCGGCAATAATTCCCAACGGCAGCATGGAGGTCAGACCGTCAATCGTGACGCCCTGAAGAGAAACGCCGGCATTCGCAAAAGCGAAGAGCGGCAGGATCAGGTACGCGACCCACGGGTGCAGAACATGCTCCAGACGCTTGGCCGGCGAGCGACCGTGTTTTTCTTTCAGCGGAATAAAGAAACCGACAATGACGCCTGCCAGCGTCGCGTGAACGCCGGACTTCAGTACCGCCGTCCACAGCACTGCCCCGACCAGAATATATACCCCTGTCCGTCTGACGCCGCACAGGTTCAGCAGCGCCAGCACGGCAATCGCGAACGCCGCCACGCCCAGCGAGACGATAGAAAGATCGCTGGTATAAAACAGTGCGATAATAACGATGGCGCCGAGATCATCGATGATCGCCAGCGCCATCAGGAATATTTTCAGCGCCAGCGGAACCCGGCTGCCCAACAGCGCCAACACGCCCAGCGCAAAGGCGATATCCGTCGCGGCAGGAATAGCCCAGCCCTCGCGAGTGACCGGATCGGAGTAGTTAAAGGCCAGATAGAGCAATGCCGGTACAATCATCCCGCCGATGGCGGCAATCACCGGAAAAGCAGCCTGGCGCAGACTGGCTAACGAGCCTTGCATCAGTTCGCGCTTAACTTCCAGGCCAATCAACAGGAAAAACACGGCCATCAGCGCATCGTTGATCCACAGCAGCATGTTTTTGTTGATTTCAAGCGCCCCAACCCGTAGCTGAACCGGCGTCTCCAGAAAATCATGATACCATCCACTGGTCGCGCCCATATTGGCCATCAGCATAGCCAGCGCAGCGGCGATGATGAGAATGATGCCCCCAGAGGCATCGCTGCTAAAAAATCGGTGCAGATGTTTCACTTTTTATTCTCTCAATCAGGTGAATTCTTCGAATCTACTATCTTACCTCGCCTGACTCATCGTTAAAATTAGATTATATATGATGAATAGCTCGTTTTTTACGAAATGAAGTCCGACTTACGCCGGACTTTTTTAGTGCAGTCAGTCATTGATGATAGACCGCTACGCGTACAGATCCATTTTATACACCCGGAAACTGGTAATATCGTAGCGATAGCCTTCCCCGTTCGTTTCCGCGTTTTTGTAGTAACCTGACGTCATGGTCGCTTCAAAAAGCACGGTTTTCTCCGTAGGCGCAATCTCCTGTAAAATTAGCAGCCCCATCGCCTCGCTGCCCGCCTGCGGATCGATAATATCGCTCTCGCCAGGCTGGCAAGAGATGGCGCGGCCATTTTCATCAAACGTGCAGTCGGCAAAATGCACCACAATATTGCCATTCTGCTGGATCGCTTTCGCGCTAACGCAGCTACTGTAGCCACGCGCGCCCAGCTCCTTGCCGTATTCAAATGGCCGCATAACGGTCATCTCATTCATATTCACCACGAAATGGACAATGCGGCTGTAGTTATCCGGCGGTAACAGGCTTTTGCTGTCATCACGTGAACGGTAGTTACCGTTATCAAATACCATAAACTCCACTATACCCGGCGTATTATTGGCGATTTCAACGACGTTATGCTGGCCCCACGTCCAAAAGTCACGGTCGGCCGCGTCGATATCCTCCTGTTTGCTAAAGTCGTAAAGCGCCACACCCTCACTGTCGACCGGGGTTAAAAGATAAGGCTGATAAGCGTCGTCCCAGTCTTCATGCGTTGACAAAATAAAGCGTAGCGCTTGCGTTTGCAGATCGACGCCAAACACCGCGCTCTGATGACGCCCTGACGCAATTAACAACTGATTCGTCTCATTCACGTAGCTCTGGTTTATGTGCAGCCAGTCTTTAACCGTCGGGTCTTCTCCCGGCGCCGTACCTGAAGGACGGGAAACCCGCGTCGTATCCAGCACCTTCGCCATATCGTAGTAAGCGGTCTCCAGCCCGGTAGTCAGATCGACAACCGATACGCCGTCTTCATTGGTTTTCAAATCGTCGGGCCGACCCGAGGTATATTCAGAGGGCGCAACAATGGTATTGCTGTCCCACGGCCAGATAGAATGGTGAAATTGATTATCGAGATTATAGAATGTGTGAAGACGCCCCATCATGTCGAACTCATACATATCCAGATAGGTATTTTTCGCTTCTGAAGTAGTGAGGAAATGGCCATTATCAATTCGAACAAAATTATAAGACGGATAATCCTGAGTAACGTACCAGCGCACCAGACCATTCTGATCTAATGCGTAATTATAGCGATCGAAATGCGTAATAAAATAAAACCCTGGCGCCATCTTGTCCGCATCGGTAGCAGGTTGCGTCACGTTGATAATCGGAAAACCTAATACGACTTCCGCGGAATCTACCGGCGGTAGCGGCTGTGTGGTGAGTGTATAGACGGCAAGCGGCGTATCTGCCTGAGAAAAGACAATACGGTTTTCAGTCTCCGCTACCAGCCCCAGAACCGGCAACAGATTTGCGCCTGGCGTAAGGGTGTAAAGATGTTCTACCGGCATCGCCGTTTTTGCCGCATCCTGGACCGTGACTATGATCTCAGCCGGTTCCAGACTCCAGACGCCGGCATAAGCGCTTAAAGGCGCCGTGCCGTAAGGGTCTAACAACATCAGCGCATTTTCTACCGTATTCTCTTGCGTGACCTGCGCAAGGCAATTTTCATAAATAGCAGTATGGTTAAGCACCATTTCATTATTGATATCGATACCCTGATTAATCGCCGGACGCGGCGCAGGAAGGACAACAGACGTTGCAGTTAACGTATTCATGATAAATCTCCAGTGTATTAATCTCATCGCCCCTCATGGGGACCACGAAAATTAATACTCTGGATTTTTAAGCCGTCCGAATAAAATACCGCAACAACACCTCATCACACTTTTTATTTTAGCAATTCAGTTACGTGAAGCGTTATATTCAAATTTTAGGTAATCCAGTACGGCAACAACATTGCCAGGAGACATCCGGTTAAGATGCGGCAGGAAGGGATGGTTGTGAACATAGCGAATAAACGCCGTCGCGCTATTTAACGTTGCATGGCGTAACAAACTCACCTTTTTATTTCCTGTGAGATTGCATACCGCCATCGCATAATCCCGTGTGGAAAATGTACGCCAGACGTTGTTGCGAATTCCGCCGCTCAAAAACAACCGCGGAGGGAGATCGCGCTTGGGCGGCGTAACGCCTCTTTCACGCACAAACGAAATATGGCAGCGACCCTGACGAAGATAGCTAAAATTCGCCATCATACAGCCGCCCAGAATGAAGCATTCGTGATCGAGATAATGCTGGACATTCAGGGAGCGCTCATCCGTCAACGCCTGAACCAACTCAAAATGTCGATAAGCAGGTAATACGGGTTTTACTAACATCCCCGGATCGTTTTTATATAAAATGGCGGGGCCGTAATCCACATCAAATAATACATTGCGGCGCATGGTCAGCGCCTCTTTTCGCTGCACCAGATGCGCCAGCGTGCCGGACGGGAGTCGTTCTTCGTAATCAGAATGATATTGATAATCCGCTTCCACCGGTTGTGCGGAGTAATTCGTTGAGATCGCGACGACCTTACCGCTCTCTTCTTCCGCCGTCACCAACACGTATAAGCTGCTGTCGCCGCCGTTAAATTTCACGCGAAACGCCCGCGTGCTCATAGCGATGTCAAACGCGGGAAACACAAAATCGCGTTCCGCTTGATTAGCGCGACGGGACAGTTTTTGTAATTCGCGGCTAAAACCCGTGCTGTCTATCGCCAGCGCCGCGCGTATTTCAACTAGCGACGCTCCTTCGCCAATCAACGTGGCAAGGTTCTCTTGTCTGGCGTCGCTTCTGATAGCGGTATAGGAGATGAACGTTTTATTACACTGGCGGCAATACATACGCCGTTCACCTTTAGTGGAAAATCCATATTTTTTCAGCGACGTCCCGCCACAATGCGGACAGGACTTCACCAGACCTTTCCAGGGTTGATTCGCCGCCTGGCGAAAAAGATTAAGCGATCTGGCTGAGATAATGGGGAACAAAAAACCGCACGCTCGACAGAGAACATTTTTCCCTTGCGGTAGATAGTCTGGACTCCCCAGAATCCCCAGATTTTTGCAGCCTGGCGTCTTGCAAGCATCGACATTAATGTGAGAAAACATATTCACTCCCTGCGAATACTACCTTCAAACAAATATTGACTTTATTTCTGCAGGTGAGATGCCTTTTTCATACAGGGT
This sequence comes from Salmonella sp. A29-2, assembly GCF_020150755.1. Lineage (NCBI taxonomy): Bacteria > Pseudomonadati > Pseudomonadota > Gammaproteobacteria > Enterobacterales > Enterobacteriaceae > Salmonella > Salmonella sp. A29-2. The sequence goes on from NZ_CP083731.1 coordinate 3,922,086, forward strand.
TCGCATGGCACTCATCGCCGTCGCGGTATGCGAGAAAAAAGCCTGATAACCTGCACACAGATAGTTATGATTGGTTGCGCCTGACGCGGAGGGTAAAAAACGATGTTTCGGACAGCCGCCATAGCAGGCGAACTTCCATTGACAGCGATGGCACTCCTGCGCCATTGAATGCTGTTTATCGCTGCCGAACTGGCGATTTTGTTCGCCCTGATTCATTTGACGCAGCGTCTTCTGGTGGATATTCCCCAGTTTAAATTGCGGATATACGAAGTGATCGCAGTTATAAACATCGCCGTTCATTTCCATCGCAAACGCGCTGCCGCAGGTGGGAGCAAAAACGCAAACCTGCGGCGGCAGGCCGCACCAGGCCGCCAGCGTCTGTTCAAATAGCTGGATGCCGATATCGCCGATATCCTCACGGATCCAGACATCAAATACCGCATTCAGAAACTGACCAAATTGCAGGCTATCGACCGACCACGGCGTCATCGCGATATGTTTATCCTGCGGCTGCGCCAGCCCATTTTCCCCACAGCGTTCAACTAAAGGGATAAATTGCATATAGCGGCTACCAATGCTTTTCAGGTAGCGATAGACCTGAACAGGATGGTGCATATTGGTACGGTTAACCACCGTGAGGGTATTAAATTCCACGTCGTGCTGCGCCAGACAACGCACCGCATTTTCTACTTTTTCATGCGTCGGCTTTCCGGAGCGCGTCACTCGCCATTCATCGTGTAACGCGGCATCGCCATCAATAGAGACGCCAACCAGAAAATCATGCTCCCGGAAGAAGGTCGCCCAGTCGTCGTTGATCAGGATGCCGTTAGTCTGGAAGGTATTGACGATGGTTTTGCCGCCACAATAGCGCTGCTGAAATTCAACGGCTTTACGATAAAACGGGATGCCCATTAATGTGGGTTCCCCGCCCTGCCATGCAAAAATGACCTCATCAATATCCTGTGCGGCAATCTGCTGCCTGATGAAGAGTTCGAGGGTCTCTTCCGACATTTTGTAATGGTTTTTTCGATCCGGATAGAGCTTTTCTTTCTCCAGATAAAAACAGTACTTGCAGTCAAGGTTACACACCGATCCGGTTGGTTTAACCATGACCTGACAACTTTTCCCAAACATCATTACCTTCCCTGAAATAAAAGAACCTGATCCGGCACAGAGTGACCGGATCAGGTGGGCATCGCCCTAAGTGGCATACTTAATTTTTTATAATTATTCCATTAGCCCCAGGTGACAGGCGTCGGCTTATCGCCACGGGCTTTCATCAGCGAATCGTTATCAATATCCTTTTTATACTTCAGGAACTTACCGTAAAGCTGTTTCTCAATCTGCGGCTGTTTACCAATTTGATTGAGCGTCTCGAAACGATCGGTTTTCAGGTTATAGAGATATTTAGGTTTATTCTGGCGATCGATGATCATCTTCCAGTCGCCGTCGCGGATCGCCCACTCATCCGTCGGATCATCCTGGAACGGCATATCGATACCGAAGATCAGCGGTTTCTGGCGTTTTAAAGTCTTGTCCTTCAGGAGCGGAACTAAAGACTGACCGTCGTAGGTACGATCGGTCGGAAGTTTAAAGTCCATCATGTTGGCCAGCGTCGGCAACCAGTCAAGACCATATACCGGCGTGTCCGTTACCATCCCCTGTGGAATGTGCTTGCCGTATTTGATGATTGCCGGTACGCGAATGCCGCCTTCCCACAGGTTGTCTTTACGCCCGCGCAGACCGTCGGTTTCCCCGGCCAGGTTCAGCTCGTATACCTTACGCGCTTCACGCGTGACAGGGCCGTTGTCGCTGGTAAAGATGACGATGGTGTTATCTTCCTCGCCCATCGCCTTAATTTTATCCAGCACTTTACCGACCTGCTCATCCATGTAGCTGATATTGGCGTAATATTCGCCAGTGCCGCGCCACGGTTTGTCTGCCCAGTCGCCGTAGAACAGATCCGGATGCTGCTTCTGGTAGTCGGTCATGTACTGCGAATACATATCAAGGTATTTTTTCGGCGACGCCAGCGGGCTATGGACTTCGGTAAAGGCGACATATAAGAAGAACGGATTATCGTCTTTCTTATTATCCAGCCAGTTCACCACTTCAGAGCTCACAAACTCGCCGCTCATCTTATCTGCGCGGCCAATATGTTGGCCATTACGAATCCACCCCGTAGGATGCACCACGCCATAGCGCGGGCGCTCCTTGGCGTTGTCCAGCGTAGCATCGGTGACAAATCCCGCCGGATTAACCAACGTATAGTCAAAGCCCATGTCTTTCGCCTGCGGCTGATCGGTGCGATCGCCGCCCGCATTCAGGTGTAATTTCCCCATCATCGCCGTATCGTAGCCCTGCTGTTTTAGCAGATTGGCGATAGTCAGTTCATTACGCCCCAGCGCAACATCTTTGCCTTCCGGTATCCAGGAACGGATTCCGGTACGGAACGGCATACGGCCGGTTAACAGGCCCGCGCGGGAAGGAGAACACAGAGGCGCTGGCGCATAATAGTCGGTAAACTTCACCCCCTCCTGCGCCAATTTGTCTATGTTAGGTGTTTTAACGATGCGGTGCCCGTAGGTGGCGAGATCGCCATACCCTAAATCATCCGCCAGAATAATGACTAAGTTAGGACGCTTTGCGGTTGCCGCTTGCGCGGTTGATAATACGCTTCCAGCGCATAGCGCCAACCCTATCATACTGGCAACGACTGTTCTTTTCATTTCAACTCCTTTGAGTTATCGCACGGTCTGATTACGATATATTTGCCGATAGACCCGGCTGCGGAATACAGCCTGAATTAATTGCACTATATATATTCGATTTGTCTTATATTTCTTCCATTAACATCATTTTATCGTAGAAAATTATTCATACTCATTATAATATTAATGCCATAAATATATTTCGTGCTAAAGAAAACACGCCTAAAGCAGTCTATAAAAAAAGAAATCGCGAACGAGTGATGCAGATCTCAAATATGGCCCATATGTCAGAACCGCTATTGTGATGTCAATATATGTTGCTGTTTCAACGGTAACACCCTCATTTACTGGCAGTAAGTTGTCTTTACGAGAGATTATTCCCATTCGAAGTTTCATTAATTTCATGCTATCCGGTGTGACTTTTACAACAGAGACATAAACTATAAATCAAATAGTTATCACGTAATAAACAACATTATCTGACACGAATATTTGACGATTATATGTCGCTGATATTTTTGAGACATCTATCACCTACGTATAAAAAGACACTCCTTAGAATTCGCTTCTTTACACAACATTTCACTGTGTTTTTACCTCATGGAGTTGAGCATGAAAAATAAGAAATATATTAATAGTCTACTCGCCGCATGTGTTCTTTTCTCTTGCTTTAATGGCCAGGCAGCGGAATTGAAACGCGTATACGGTAAACTTAGCTTCGGATATGGCGACTGGAATAAAGGCTTTGTCAATGTCGATCGCGGCGAAGTGTGGAAAGCGGTAGCCGATTTCGGCGCCGTGTTTGACAGGGGCGAATTTGCATCATTTTATGAAATGAACGTGCTCAACCATCCGGTAGAAGGCCGTAACCATGTTACCCAATTTCTGGGACATTATAGGGTAGTAGAAGGCTCTAACTTTACCGCAATGATGAAACTCTATATGTCGATGGAGAATAAATTCGGTGATGAATTAAACATGATGTACGGGGTAGGTTATCTGGGTTTAACCAGCCCATCAGGCTTTATTAAGCCCTATTTCGCTGTTCATAACTTATCGAACGATTATACCTCTAAAAAGTATGGACAGGCGACAGGCTTTAACGGTTATGTTCTCGGTTGGGTCGCGGCTTATAACTTCGATATGTTTAATGAAAAGTTCGTCATTTCAAACTGGAACGAAGTTGAAATGGATCGTAATGACGCCTACGCCGAACAACAGGGTGGGACGACCGGCCTGAACGGCGCGGTAACGTTTACATGGAAATTTATGCCGCGATGGACCGCCTCCGTCTCTTACCGTTACTTCAATAATAAATTGGGGTATGACGGCTACGGCGACCGTATGAATTACCTGATCGGCTTCGAGTTTTAATAATTAATAAACTTGATGAATATTACTTAATTTCCCCGGTTTGTAGTCGTGAATGACACGACTACAGGCATTGTTTTTCTTTAATGTAGCGTAAATGGATGGTTTATATGAACAAAAAGTTTTCGATATCCCTACTGTCGCTGTGCATTGGTTTGTCTTCAGCCATTTCCTTTTCAGCCGATGCGCGTGACATCACAATTTATTATACAAACGATTTACATGCCCATGTAACCCCAGAAATTATCCCCTATGTATCCAAGACACGTCCGGTAGGGGGCTTTGCGCCCATCTCGAAAATTGTCAAAGATGCAAAAGCGAAAGAGAAAGATGTCTTTTTCTTTGATGCTGGCGACTATTTCACCGGACCTTTTATCAGTACGCTGACCAAAGGCGAGGCTATTATTGATATTTTAAATACCATGCCTTACGACGCCGTCTCTGTCGGTAACCATGAATTTGACCATGGCCATGAGAATCTGGTTAAACAGCTCAGCAAATTGCAATTCCCGGTATTGTTGGATAATGTTTTTTACAGCGGCACAGATACGCCATTAATTAAAGAACCGTATACCATCGTGGAAAAAGATGGATTCAAGATCGGCGTCATCGGTATGCACGGCGTTTCCGCATTCTATGAAGCGATTGCCGCAGGCGTGCGTGAAGGCGTTGACTGCCGCGATCCGATTCCTTATGTGAAAAAACAGCTGGAAGAGTTAAAAGGGAAAGTTGACCTGACCGTGCTGCTCGCCCACGAAGGCGTGCCGGGTATGCAGTCCAGCGCGGGCGAGGCTGATGTCGCACGCGCACTGAAAACCGACGTTGATATGGCGAAATCGCTGGAAGGCTATGGACTTAACGTCCTGATTACCGGCCATGCGCATAAAGGTACGCCAGAACCGATTAAAGTGGGCGATACTCTTGTCGTTTCCACGGATGCGTACACCATCGAATTAGGTAAACTGGTGCTTGACTGGAACCCGGAAACCAAAAAAGTGGACAGCTACAATGGTAAGTTGATCACCATGTATGCGGATACTTATAAGCCAGATCCGGTCACGCAGGCCAAAATTGACGAATGGGATAACAAGGTTAAGAAAATTACCGATGAGGTGGTCGCGCACTCTCCGGAAGTGCTGACCCGTTCTTACGGTGAATCCGCGCCAACCGGCAACTTAATCACCGATGCCCTGATGGCTACCGTTCCTGGCGCCGACGCATCCTTCTATAATGCTGGCGGCATCCGTACCGAATTGCCTAAAGGTAATATCACCTATGGTGATGTGCTGAGTATGTATCCGTTCACCAACGATGTCATGAGCATGGAAATCAGCGGTAAGGACCTGAAATCCATCATGTCACACGCTGCCGATCTGAAAAACGGTATGCTGCACGTATCGAAAACCGTCCAGTTTAAATATGACAGCACCAAACCGCTGGGCCAGCGTATTGTTGAATTTGATATCAAAGGCAAACCGGTAGAAGACAATAAACTCTATACCGTCGCGCTGGATTCCTTTATCGGTAAAGGTGGTGGCGGATTTACCTTCACTAAAGGTAAAAATATCAAATATATAGGGATACAAACCGCACCAGCGTTGGTTAACTATATGAAGCAGGTTAACAATATTCAACCTGACCACACCATGCGCGTGGATGATATTAGCAAATAAGCCATAATGTTATGCGGTCGATAACCGGCCGCATAACATACTTAGTTATGCAAACAGCGGCATTTTGTATACCCGAAATGCAGAAATATCATAACGATAATTCGTGCCATTCGTCTCTTCGTTCTTGAAATAGCCCGACGTCACCATCGCTTCGAATAAAACCTCTTTCGTCTCTTTATTGATTTCTTGTAATACCAGTCGGCCTAACGCCTGTTGCCCTTCATCCGGATCGACAAGATCGCTGGAACCTGGTTGCGCGGTAATGGTATGTTCAAACTCATCAACCGTCGTCGCGCCGAAGTGAATAACCAGGTGACCATTAGTCAATAAATGCTTAGCGCTCACAAAACTGCTATAGCCCCGGTTCCCGACTTCCGTTTTACCATATTCATACGGACGCGTTACGGTCATCGTGTTTAGGTTTATTTTAAACTGCACCACCCGGCTGAAGTTATCGAGCGGCAACAGACTTTTCGCATCTTCGCGTGAACGATAGTTACCATTATCAAAGACCATAAACTCCAGGATACCAGGCTCATCGTTTGGAATTTCAACAATGTTATGCTGCCCCCAGGTCCAGAAATTCTTATCTGCCGCATCAATCCCTCCCGGCGAGGTAAGATCGTACAGCGGGACACCATCATCATCGACAGGGGTTAATAAGTATTGCTTGAATTCGTCAGACCAATCCTCATGGTTCGCCATAATAAAGCGCAGTTCGCCGGAATCCACATTTACGCCAAAAATCGCGCTCTGATGTCGACCGGAACAGATCAGCAAATTGTTGGGTTCATTAATATAGCTTTGGTTGATATGCAGCCAGTCATCCATTGATACATCCTGACCTGGCGCGCTTCCGGAAGGACGCGGCGATCTGGAATAATCCATCACATACAGCATATCGTAATAGGCGACTTCAAGTCCGGTAGATAAGTTAATAATAGAAACGCCATCTTTCCCGGTTGAGTAACCATCTGGCCTTCCATTGCTATATTCTGAAGGCGCAATCGCCAGATTGTTCTCAATGGGAAGAATGGAGTGATGGAACTCATTGTCGAGAAGATAAACCGTATAAACCCGTCCCATAATGTCAAATTCATACATATTCAGACAATGGTTTATTCCCTGTGACGTCGCCAGGAAATGGCCGTTATCCATTCTGACAAAATTATAAGAAGGGATTTCCTGACTGACATACCACCGGACAATCCCGTTATGATCAAAAGCCAGATTATACCGATCAAAATAAGTGGAGAAATAAAGTCCTTCCTCCATCAGCGAGGCCTGCTGCGCAGGACAGGAGACGCTAATAATAGGGAAGCCGAGGCTCACGTTAGCCGAATCCGTGGGCGGTAATGCGTCTGTCATTACTGTATATTGCCCGACAATTTGCGAGGCAAGGCGTAGGGTAATCTGATTATTCACCGCGGATACCATCCCACACACAGGAATAAGGTTAGCGCCCGGATGTACATCATATTGATAACGCACTGCCTCTGTCGTCGCTTCGCTATCAACAACATTGATCTCAAGCGCGGCAGCTTCATCCATCCAAACCCCCAGATAGAGACTCAACGGGGCGGTCCCGTAGGGATTTACGGTGACAATGGCCTTGTCACTGGTATTAGATTGCGTGATCTCCGCTAATCGTTGTTCATATATGGCGTTATGGTTTAAAACCAGTGCGTTATTGGTATCGATTTTCTGGTTAATCGGCTCACGCGGTGCGGGCATGTTAACCATTGACGAACTTTTCTTATTCATACGTTTCTCCTGATTAATTGGGATATAGGCAACGAGCAGCTACAACATGCCAGCCCGTTGCTTAGCAAATAACCCTACGTCAACAAGAGAAATCGGTTTAATAATTTAAAATAAAACATCCATAAAATAACACCCAGACTAAAACTATTCTTTATCGTCCGAAGATTTTATTTCCCTGGCGCTACTATAAAAGCATAACAATTATGTAGCATTAATGCATTGTGACCAATAGCCTATACCTTTTTTATGGTTGGCATAGGCCTTGCGCCATAATTCAAATTATTTTATGCCAACAATAAATCAATCAAAGCATATCAATATACTGATAAAAATTAACACTACTATCATTTTATTTTTAGAGCGACTAAAAATAAAATTTTAGTTTTTCTAAAAAACCATCATTTTTGTGACACGATACGATTTTCTCTGGAAAAAAGACGCTATTACAATCACACCAGTTGATCCACAAATTTAATATGCATATTATTATCGCTACCCCAATTAAACCCATTAAATAACATCATGACTATTTATTTAATTAACAGCACGCACACTTACAATGATAAGACCAATGAGCTAAAAAACATAAAAACGGGAAAGATGATAAAAATTGCCGCAATGCGCATAAAGTGTCTGGAATATATGCTGAATCATGCACAACAAGAGATTATTTATAAAAAACAACTCACTAATGAACTTTGGGGGGAAAGAAGTCAATTTATCAGCGACGCCAACCTGACCCAGATTTTATATCTACTGCGGCGCGATCTTAAAGGCTTTGGCCTGAGCCAGTTTTTTTCCACGGTGCCTCGAACGGGTATTAAAGTAGATGCTAAAATTATTATCAGCAATGAAAAGAAAAACCTCCCCTCTTCTTTAAAAAAAGAAGAGTATAAATATATAGTATTATTTTTCGCTTTATTGACCACGGTCATAATGGTTATTTATTTAATACGATAATTTGATATTAAACCGACAAATCGCATAAGGATGTGCTTCCTTCAACCAAAGCGTCAGGCTGCTTTTCCTGGCTAAAAAGAAAGGTCGACTGAAATGTTGATATCAGTTTTTTGGCATTTTTATAATGGGTACTGTTTATAGCCAGATAAGCATAAACGGGTAACGTACGAAAAATCATTTCATCAGGCATGCGTAGTATTTTTATATTATAACGCCGCACATCTCTAAAATAAGTAGCAATCTTTCCTGGCAAAATCGCAACCATATCGCTTTTTTCAACAACGCCGATAACTCCAAATAGTGAATCACTATAATAACCTATTTCCCTGCGCCCCGCATAAGGCGTACTGCTCTTGAATAAATCAATGCTATCAGCGGTGAAAGAAGAGAACATATCTGAATGATAAACAGCATGTCTGGCAGCATAAAAATTATATAAAGACATTTTTTCAAGCCCAACCAATGGACTTTTTTCACCACAAACACAAACAAAATCAGATAAATTATCAATAAGATAACTTTCGATCATCTTATTCTTAATTTCCAGAATTCCCATGATGACATCCGCATAGCCATGCGTCAGCATGGAGGCTGGCGAGTATTCCCCTGTTTTTTTAATCGCATAGTGTTTAATAATATATCGATTCATCAACACAGTATCCAGCAATGCCGGAAAATAGTAATTTTCAGTGATATCACTTCCCAGAACAATGAGTTCATTACTATCCTGAGCATCTGTTTTATCGCACAGTGTGCTTTCTATAGATTCAATTGCCTGGCGAAATACCTGGTGGAGCGATTTACCTTTGCTGGACGGAACTAATCCTTTGCGGGTTCTGATAAATAACTCTTCGCCATAAAGATTTTGTAAACGAAGAAGAGCCTGAGAGATCGCCGCAGGCGTGACATCCAGTTTCCTCGCCGCTCTGGTTGCATTTCCTTCAGTAATAACCGTATCGAACACTTTGATCAGATTGTAGTCAATTTTTTTAGCATTTTTTATTGGTCGCATATAGGTTATCCTGGCTGGTATAATCTGGCACCATCATTTAAGGCGCAGATTAACCTTGCACCACACTTATTTCAATAAGTAAATCATTTCCTCTACCTGTTTGTTATTAAATTATAATTTTATTGATATCATTTCAGCCTGTGTGAAATAAAAACACATGATGCTATTTTATAAAAAACATCAAAAACATCTGGCACACTTTATAAAAAAGTAAAAAAGCATAATATTATTCAGTTTAATCACAAATGATTCTCTTATTTCTTTGCGGTTCTCTACGCTTATCCGCACTGATGTAAGGAGTACTTTACCGCCAGTGAACACACTGACAGTGTGAAACTTACCTTATGAATATCAAAACGGAGTGAATTCATGAGACAATACACTATTAATAACGAATTTATTTATAATGAGTCGTTAAGAGAAATAATATCATTACATGATAAAAAAGTGCTAAAGGTGACGCTAATGCGTGCGCGTTGTTTAAGCTATCTTTTTGAAAATGCCTACAGGAAGTTGATTACGCGGGAGATGATTTCACACGCAGTTTGGGGAGAGCGAAGTCAATTTGTTAGCGATGCTAATTTGACGCAACTTCTTTATCTGTTGCGACGAGATTTACAACAAATCGGGCTTTTCGAACTGTTCGTTACGCTCCCCAGGCAGGGGATAAAAATCGATGAAAGATTTATCATTGACGCTGCTGACATACCGCCACAAGCTATTCAACATCATACTCACCGATGTAATAAAATTATATCCATTGGTATTCCCACTCTTTTTTTATTGATCGTGCTTTTCTTTTTAGCGCCGTTTATCTGAAGATAAAGTCTGTAGACCGTGTCCCGGGAAGGTGAGAACATTTTTCATAATATCCTCACACGACACTGACGGGACACCATCTGCGGTCTGCTACGCGGTTCAGTCATAGACAATGCGTAGCACTGTTAATTGCTTATCTTCATCCAAATAATCTCGTTTTACCGTTGCATGAGGAGACGATATCGGCGTGATAATATTCTCGACAATAATATAACGTTCAACTCCCTCTTTATTATGGCATTGAATTTCTAAGGTTCCCACGTCATTCCAGCAGCCTGCCTCAACAACCGATCCCATAAAATGAATCTGAGCGGTCGGTTTCGCTGTCCCTTCATGAACGATAAAGGAAAGTAAAATCACCGGTATGACGCAACGCATAGACTTCATTTTACTTTCACTCCTGTGCGTTCTCCTCTGAGCGAATATCACCCCTTCGCTTTCTGAATCGCCATTTGCAACATATCCTGAGTCGTGCTTCCCGGGATCACGGTCACCCGTTTTACATCACCGTTTTGCGTCTGAGGCATGACGACAAAAGCAGGCGTGCCGCTAAAGTCCATATGCTGCGCCAGTGCCTGGTTAGTGAGGAGCGCATCATGTACTGCACCACTGCTTTGCGCTTCTTTTACGGCGGCCAGCTGCGTCGGCGTTAGATAATGTTGCGCCAGGGTATAGACATCGTGTTCCGTTAACGCGCCTTCCACCTTCCCTGTGGCATAAAGCGCATTATGCCAGTCGAGATATTTCGCCCCACCCTGGGTAAGCCATACCTGCTCGCCAACTCTGGCCGCCAGTCCGGATACCGGCCAGCGGGAGGAAAAAATAGGAAACTCTTTGAAAATAAACCGGGTATCCGGGTTCGTCTTAATCAGGTTTTCGACCACAGGCGCCATTTTGCTGCACCACGAACACTGGTAATCAAAGAACATCACCACCGCCGCTTTGGCACTGTTGCAAAGTTAGCGATGAGGCAGCCTTTTGTCTTATTCAAAGGCCTTACATTTCAAAAACTCTGCTTACCAGGCGCATTTCGCCCAGGGGATCACCATAATAAAATGCTGAGGCCTGGCCTTTGCGTAGTGCACGCATCACCTCAATACCTTTGATGGTGGCGTAAGCCGTCTTCATGGATTTAAATCCCAGCGTGGCGCCGATTATCCGTTTCAGTTTGCCATGATCGCATTCAATCACGTTGTTCCGGTACTTAATCTGTCGGTGTTCAACGTCAGACGGGCACCGGCCTTCGCGTTTGAGCAGAGCAAGCGCGCGACCATAGGCGGGCGCTTTATCCGTGTTGATGAATCGCGGGATCTGCCACTTCTTCACGTTGTTGAGGATTTTACCCAGAAACCGGTATGCAGCTTTGCTGTTACGACGGGAGGAGAGATAAAAATCGACAGTGCGGCCCCGGCTGTCGACGGCCCGGTACAGATACGCCCAGCGGCCATTGACCTTCACGTAGGTTTCATCCATGTGCCACGGGCAAAGATCGGAAGGGTTACGCCAGTACCAGCGCAGCCGTTTTTCCATTTCAGGCGCATAACGCTGAACCCAGCGGTAAATCGTGGAGTGATCGACATTCACTCCGCGTTCAGCCAGCATCTCCTGCAGCTCACGGTAACTGATGCCGTATTTGCAGTACCAGCGTACGGCCCACAGAATGATGTCACGCTGAAAATGCCGGCCTTTGAATGGGTTCATGTGCAGCTCCATCAGCAAAAGGGGATGATAAGTTTATCACCACCGACTATTTGCAACAGTGCCCCGTTCAGCACCCGCGTGGTGAATGTCGGCGTCCGCGATTCCACCTATGTGCTCGACGGCCTGCTGTACCACGAGTCCGACCTGCGGATCGAGGAGCACTACACCGACACGGCCGGCTTCACCGATCACGTCTTTGCCCTGATGCACCTGCTAGGCTTCCGCTTCGCGCCGCGCATCCGCGACCTCGGCGAAACCAAGCTGTACGTGCCGCAGGGCGTGCAAGCCTACCCGACGTTGCGCCCGCTGATCGGCGGCACCCTGAACATCAAGCACGTGCGTGCCCACTGGGACGACATCCTGCGCCTGGCCAGCTCGATCAAGCAGGGCACCGTCACCGCCTCGCTGATGCTGCGCAAGCTCGGCAGCTACCCGCGCCAGAACGGACTGGCCGTGGCCCTGCGCGAGCTGGGCCGGATCGAGCGCACGCTGTTCATCCTGGACTGGCTGCAAAGTGTTGAACTGCGCCGCCGCGTGCATGCCGGCCTGAACAAAGGTGAGGCGCGCAACTCGCTGGCCAGGGCGGTGTTCTTCAACCGCCTTGGGGAAATCAGGGATCGGAGCTTCGAGCAGCAGCGCTACCGGGCCAGCGGCCTCAACCTGGTGACGGCGGCTATCGTGCTGTGGAACACGGTGTACCTGGAACGCGCCACCCAGGGGTTGGTCGAGGCCGGCAAGCCGGTGGACGGCGAGCTGCTGCAATTCCTGTCGCCGCTGGGCTGGGAGCACATCAACCTAACCGGCGATTACGTCTGGCGGCAGAGCCGCAGACTGGAAGACGGGAAGTTTCGGCCCTTACGGATGCCCGGAAAACCTTAGCGTACGATTTTTTCCGAATTCTGCGGGCTCCCCCTTTGCATCATCTGCGGCATTGTAGTTGCAGTTCGAGGTTATTAATCTTGGACAGAAAATGCTGTATGTCCAGTCAGCCGGAGAATTATACTAGCGACCATGATCATCACAGGAAGAACACGTAACAGATGGCAACTGAGTGGGTAGATGTGGCTGATAATGCCGTTAAAATTGGGCTGGGTGCATTAATCACCATTGTTGGTGGCTGGATTACACTGAAATTAACACACTGCCACGAAATAAGAAAAGATGCAATAGCTCAGCGACTGCGGGATATAGATAAAAAAACTGACCGCTATATAGATTTTCTTTCTTCATCGCAAACGCTAATGCAGAAATATCTTTATGAATCATGTGATCCAAGTAGCAAGGACTACACCAATTATATGCGGTTGCATAATATTGTAAGCCTGACATCCTCCCCTGAATTGCGAATCTATGCTTTTGATACTCAGTCCAAAGTATCGCAATTTATCCTGCTCAGAAAGCCCAACGAACCAGAGGTTATTGATTCCTGTCGCAATGCCGCGAGAAACGCCGTTTCTGTGCTTCAGGGGGCAGTGAGTGCTGAATTGCTTCAGGATAAAGCAGCACTTCAGGACAAACAACATGCATGGTGGGCTTTCTGGCGAAAATAAAGCAGAACAGTGGAGGAAGAGCCATTTATCCAAGTAGCGAAAGACAGTTAAAGCCTTGGGAAAAAATGTCGATAATCCGAGCAATATTCTATCGTAGGAAGAAAAATGGAAATAGTATCATTTAAAGTTTCTCAGTATAGGTCTATTTCAGGGGAGATATCCTCTGATAACTTTAATGGATTAACCATTGTTGGGCAAAACAACAGTGGTAAAACAAACCTATTAAAAGCTATGAGGGTTTTTTTTGAAGGAAAATTTAATCCTGACTTATATGACTATGAAAAAGATAAGCCACATGGTGTTAAGCAAGGACAAACTAGTTTTGCTGTAAGATTTACTTTTTCTGAAAGTGAGCTAGATGATGTCTCTGAGGATTTGAGCCAAGACGATGATGATGACGATGATGACTCGATTATTGAACTTGGTGTTTTAGGGGAGCAAGAAGAGCCTAGTAATTCTATTTCATTTGATGATGGCAGCTCTAAACAACAAGAATCAAAACCAACTCAATCAAGAGGCAGAAAGCTAAGTTTGAGAGATAGATATTTGCAGCTGTTTAACATGATTGATGACTCCAGGTTAAAGTCACCTCAAAACGAAGTGACCGTACATCTGACAATATCTAATAAAAACAATTACTTTTACACTGTCTTTAAAGGTTACAAGAGGAAACCTGAAGTAACTTCCTCCATGTATACATCTGTTGAAAGAAGGTTCATAGAAAAAATACTTTCTAGTTTTGAGTGTGTGTATATACCATCGTCAAAAAGTATTGATGATATATATCATAATCTATTAGTTCCATATGTTAGGAGTGAAGTAGCTTCAGCCATGAAAACATCGGTTCAAGTGATTCATGATAAACTGTTGGAAGTATCTGAAAAGATAACAAATGAAATGATTCTAAGCGGTATAGATGACTGTAGCTTTATTATTAAAGCTCCGCCATCTCTTGATGAGTTATTTGGTCGCTTTGAGGTTTCAATAAAAGATACTATTGAGAATGTGATATCGAGTAAAGGTATGGGGCTACAATGCTTATCTTTATTTTCTTCATTTAAATCTATTTCAGAGAGAAAACTTACTCTAGGTAAGAAAACGATTTGGATGGTTGAGGAGCCTGAGTCTTTCTTGCATCCCTCATTAGGCCGGTCATGTAATCACATTTTCAAATCACTGATGGATGTTGCTTATGTTCTTATTACAACTCATTCCTTATCATTTGTCAGTGATGAGCCAAGTAAGATCATTGAGTTATATAAAGATGACGCCGGTGTTACAAAAGATAAAAAGCATGAAAAAAGATTTAATGCAGTTGCAAGCATAAGAGAAAATCTTGGGGTCAGATTTTCTGATTTCTTTAACATATCAAGTAGTGCAGTTTTCGTTGAAGGTATCACCGACAAACAATATATAGAATCAATATTGAAATTGACATCTGAAGATGATGAGTTTAAGAACAGATGGCCTTTTCTGAGGAGTGCTAAAGTTGATGAGTTTGGTGGAGTCAGTCAACTTGGGGGATTCTTGAAAGGGTGCTACGAGTTTATTTCTAAAGATGTCCCCGTAATATCTGTTTTTGACGGTGATGAAGCTGGGGTCAAAGAAAGAACCAGATTACAAAGCTACTTTGGTAAAAAACAAATTAGATTTGAGTCAAATAAAGACTATATTTCTGTAAGAAGTGGTTTTGCTATTGAAGGCCTCTTCCCTGACGATTTCATTTCTGACGCAATGGAAACCCATCCGTCGTGGTTTATCGGAGGAAAATCTGTTGATGCCGATGATGTAATTGAACCATTCAAAGTGCAAGATAATAAAAAAACTAACTTATTAAATTTCTTCCTGGAAAAATGTCGTGTTCAACCTATATGCGGTTGGATTTCTCGGTGGGAAAAGGTGTTTAACGTCATAGACTCAGCCTTGCGAGATAAAAGTGAATCCATCACAAACAAAAAACGAACCGAAGATACTTCCGGTAACACTTCAGATCATCAAGCTGCATAATCGATTGTGTGCACCAAGGTTGCACATACACCTGATTAATCAAGAGTGAGACCATAACAAGCCTATATCAGATAACAGCCCTCTTCATAAGAGGGCTGTCTTTTTCGCGGGCATCGTACTTGGGTTCCACTTGGAAAATGGAAAACATCCTACGCTAAGAGCGTTTTTTAAACAACCGGCTTGTTGGTTTTTACGAGATACTGTGCAGTTGAAGGAACAAGATAAAGGAATTAAAGACCCTTTAGTACCATACTTTCATGAAATTTTCCCATATTTTCTTTTAGATCGTGCAACAGCGAAAAGACGTAGGAATTGGCTTGATTAGCCGCAATACTATTTCTGGACAGAATGGCGAGGAATTAAACGAGAGACGTAAAAAAGGCCGCTTACGCGACCTCAGCCTTTTGCGGTTTTGGCTTGGTGATATACCACGATAGACAACCGACAATAAAACTCATGAACATTCCAGTAAAACGATCATCAATGCCTGGAAACAGGCAACCGACAAACATCGCAACAGGGAAAGGAAGAAGTAAACAGCGCCCCAAAATGCTCATAAAATCCATAAATCCTCCTTTGTTAAAGGGCAGGAAGCGGTGCACTTCCTGCCCTTAGTTACGTTTCCGCAGTCATCAGTCGATGAACTGACGGATCAGTTCCAGAACTGCAATCAGCGCGTTTGCAACGGCGACCACAGCCCTGAGAACGATGATTAACAGGTTAATCATCCGTTTCTCCAGGTTGATACTGGAGGAAGTCGCCGTTGCTTGCTCATACATCGCCTGTCACAACGGCTCTCTCACATTGTTGGATGTAGAGTACCTTCCTCCTGCCAGAGCACTGAACACAGCACCACCTGTTTGTTCAGCCAGGACTTTAATTCGTTCATACCCAGATAGCGCAGGGTTTAGAAGCAAGGGAGGCACACTGTACAGCGCCAACGCAAAGATTATACAGATGCACGCATAAAATTCATTTAAAGAAATGGCCATTGACAGACAATCTGAAGTCAAACTAGACAACTGGTGTCTAGTGCCATAATATTGTGGATGTTGGATGTAGAGTATCTTCCTCCAGTCAGAGCCACCAACTCAGGACTGGAAAACACGAAAAAGCCCGATTACCAGTCGGGTTTTTTTGTGCCTGTCGTTCGACTGTTCTTCCGTTTTTTCCCTTCATTTGGGGGATTTTTCTTTCATTTTTTGTTGCGACCAATACTGCTGTTCGCGTTGGCCAACTGTGTAATGGCGTTACTGACATTTAAGTCCATTGTCAGAAATAACACCGTTCAGAACATCTATATAAGGGCATGTACAGAAGTAAGCTTAACGATTAACGAACATTTAGATCAAAATCTCTTAGCTGAAATTATTGGTAAAATAAGGAAGTAAAGGCAGGTGTTCTCTAATGCTTTAGATATTTACGTGGTGTACACTCATAGTATTGTCTGAAAAGGCATACAAAGTACGATGTACTACTAAACCCACACATTTCAGACACATATTTTATCGGATGATTTTGCTTTAACAATTTAATGGCGAGCGACATCCTAGTATCAAGTAATATTTTACTGAAAGAAGTGTTTTCTAATAATAGCTTTTTCTTTATTAAGCTCTCGCTCATGTAAAGATAATCAGCTAAATCTCTCAATTTCCAGTGTTTAGAAACATCTGAAAGAAGAATGCTTCGAACTTTTCCTGCTCTGTGGATAACTTGCAGAGTTTATTAAGTATCATTGCAGCAAAGATGAAATCAATGATTTATCAAAAATGATTGAAAGGTGGTTGTAAATAATGTTACAATGTGTGAGAAGCAGTCTAAATTCTTCGTGAAATAGTGATTTTTGAAGCTAATAAAAAACACACGTGGAATTTAGGGATTTATTACAGCGGCGACAGCGGCTATGGGCCGCACTTTAAAGCGATAGGCGATGAATTTGGTCCGGTCGATCTGGCGATCATGGAGAACGGGCAGTATGACCAGGACTGGAAATATATTCACATGATGCCGGATGAAACAGCTCAGGCCGCCGACGACCTGCGCGCTCGCGCGGTGCTGCCTGGGCATGCAGGACGATTCGTTTTGGCGAAACACAGCTGGGATGAACCGT
This sequence comes from Salmonella sp. A29-2, assembly GCF_020150755.1. NCBI lineage: Bacteria > Pseudomonadati > Pseudomonadota > Gammaproteobacteria > Enterobacterales > Enterobacteriaceae > Salmonella > Salmonella sp. A29-2. The sequence continues at coordinate 3,939,764 of NZ_CP083731.1, forward strand.
ATCAACGGCTGGCGGCTGCCAGCGAAGGAAGGGCCTGGCGTCTGCTGACGCCTGTGCAGGGCGAGCCGGTGTGGGTCGCCGATAAGACGCAATCATTTAACGCCTGGTGGCGCTAAGCGCCAGTGCAGTATCAGAGGAGAGAGCATATGACGATTTCCGCTCAGGTGATTGATACTATCGTCGAGTGGATTGATGACAACCTGCATCAACCGCTGCGTATTGATGATATCGCTCGCCATGCCGGGTATTCGAAATGGCATCTGCAACGGCTGTTTTTACAGTATAAAGGGGAGAGCCTGGGGCGCTATATTCGCGAAAGGAAGCTGCTGCTGGCCGCCCGCGATCTGCGTGACACCGATCAGCGGGTCTACGATATCTGCCTGAAGTATGGCTTCGATTCGCAACAGACCTTTACCCGCGTCTTCACCCGGACCTTCAATCTGCCGCCGGGCGCCTACCGTAAAGAGAACCACAGTCGCGCCCACTGAGGCGCGCCCTTCCTGGTTTAGCGTTCGAGCGAAAACCAGCGACGCCACACCCAGCGCAGCACCAGATACTCAATGGCGCCCAGTGCTAAGAACCACAAACAAAACAACACCGTATAAAGCTGGTTGAGATCCATCATATGGAATGTCTCAACCAGCTTTTGCGCCAGCGTCAGGCCCAGCGACGGCGCGGGCAACAGCAGACAGGAGAGCAGAGCCAGGAGCAGGATCCCGGGTGTTTTTATCTTACCGTCAAACTCGGCTGGGATTTCGTACAACCAAGGATAGTGGGTACGCTTAAACCCCAACTTTTGGTTGTCTTTGTAGCCATCCTTTAACGCCAGTGTCTTTAATTTTTTGGTCGGCAGGTTTGGCTGAGTCGGGAAGTCTAGCTCGATGATCTCATCACTTGGGGTGATACCTTCTTCCTTCAGATAATCCTTAAATGCCGCCATATAGCTGGCGCGCACACCAAAAATATTCAAGGTTTCCAGCTTATCCAAGTGCAGACCTTTTGGGCGCTGATTTGGCTTTTCATCCATGTGCCACGGGCAAAGATCGGAAGGGTTACGCCAGTACCAGCGCAGCCGTTTTTCCATTTCAGGCGCATAACGCTGAACCCAGCGGTAAATCGTGGAGTGATCGACATTCACTCCGCGTTCAGCCAGCATCTCCTGCAGCTCACGGTAACTGATGCCGTATTTGCAGTACCAGCGTACGGCCCACAGAATGATGTCACGCTGAAAATGCCGGCCTTTGAATGGGTTCATGTGCAGCTCCATCAGCAAAAGGGGATGATAAGTTTATCACCACCGACTATTTGCAACAGTGCCTAAAAATCGACCATACAGAGAGGGAAACCACCGGAGTGGTGGGAAAAGCAGAAAGGCTCACGTGGCATAAGGCGTGGACAATGGTATCGACTGGTTTTTCAATTTCCTATACGTGAACTATTGAAGTAATCAATCAAATTTTATAGGCTGATAGCCAAGTAACAACCACCAATGATATGCCAGGTAAAATCAGGGGACGTAAAATGAGTACTCTTGATGTTCAGAAGCTCAAGGATGATGCCGTCGAATGGGCCTTAACTCATGGTGTTGCTTTCAAGGAATCGTCGTATTCCGCAGTGCATACCCCGTTTACCCTGACACCAACACCTATCAGCCGTAAATCCTATCAGTACTTAAAGAATGCAACAGGAATACTCAGCAAATTAATCTATTCAGTTTCTGAGGATCATGATTTTTTGTACTCTGCGATTTATCCCATCAAGGCCGGGAATGCCTTCTTTTCAGCCCTCCTGAACATGCATCAACAAATCCATTCATCATCAAGGCATGCTCCTCGATTACCATTACTCATTATGCGTAGCGACTTTATGGATGATAATCGTGATGGGTTCAGGCTTATAGAGTTCAATGGTATAGCTGCAGGAATGGGGCCGTTTGGTCAGCGGATACATGATCTGCATCACTATCTACAACGGCAATATCCCGCTGTCTTTTCTGATTTATCGAATCAGGCAACAGGGGCGCTTGTCGACAATCAAGCGATCGAAGGGTTATCAGCAGCGATTTGTCAGGCAACTTGCAGAATTAAGCAGGAGTTCGGAGACCCCGGCCCTGCCAGGTTCCTGATGATTGTGCAGGAGAATGAAAATAATGTGTTTGATCAACACTTGCTTGAGCTCGCCCTCCAGCAAAAAGGAATCGAAACGCATCGCAGGACTTTTCGTGAACTGCATAATCAATTGAGTACAGGCGCCGACAACAGGCTCATTCTCGAGGGTGTAGGCCCACTTGATACCGTCTACTTACGTGCCGGATATCAGTATTCTGATTATGAAGCATTCAATATCGATGAGCAGGAGTGTTGTCAGGCGCTGATGGCGACCCGAGTATTCATTGAGCAGCACCGGGTTGCAGTGAACGCCACAGTTGGCCAGCAACTGGCGACCAGCAAGCGAGTACAAATGCTGCTCTCGCAATTGGGTTACGACGAGTTTGTCGCATTTGGATTAACACTGCAGGAAGCTAAAATAGCAAAAACGATACTGGGTGAGATGTTACCCATCAGCCCGGATAGTATCAACCTTGCAAAAGAGTCTCCTTCGGAAACCTGGGTTCTCAAAAATCAGGGTGAAGGCGGGGGGCATTGTCTGTTTGGTGCGGATATCCTGACAAAACTGACGGAACTCACTCCACAACAATATCAGTCCTGGTCGCTGATGCGCCGTTTACACCCTCAGCCCCGAGCTATGCCCACCTTGATTGTGCGTAAAGGGGAGTTGCATAAGGTGAATGATTTGATAAGCGAACTTGGAATGTTCTCCGTGCAGACAGATAACAATCCCTCCAGTGCTGAGCACAGTTTTGCTGGATATCTAATTCGTAGCAAATCAGCTGAATCGACAGAGGGAGGGGTCCATAGTGGACAAGGTGTTTTAGACTCGCTGGTATACAGCGATTAGTCCCTTTCAAGGGGGCTGAAATCTGGTTATATGAAAGCATGCGGTAAGTGGTGTTTTAGCCCCAGTGGAGATGATGCTGTTTCTAGACTGAGTCGTAGTAAGCTAATAATAGTATTATAAATGAAGCCATGAGGGTATTTACAGGGCATATCTTATTAAGGGAACAACAGCAAAAACTGCTGCTATAAGAGGCTGCACCCAAAGTTCTTCAAGGTTCACATCATCGCTGCTGGGTCGATGCTGTTTCAGTTACGGGTCAATTTTCAATACCATTAGCTGTTCCTGTGACTACGGTCATTACGCGCTGTCGACATCAATTTGTACAGCAAACAGTCTTAGCGTGGGATATTTAATGAGATGGTCACTCCCTCCTTCCCGGTACTATGCTGAGGACAGGCTTTCATTCGGAGAACTATCATGGAAAACATTGCGCTCATTGGTATCGATCTGGGTAAAAACTCTTTCCATATTCATTGCCAGGATCGTCGCGGGAAGGCTGTTTACCGTAAAAAATTTACCCGGCCAAAGTTGATCGAATTTTTGGCGACATGCCCCGCTACAACCATCGCAATGGAAGCCTGTGGCGGTTCTCACTTTATGGCACGCAAGTTGGAAGAGTTGGGGCATTCCCCAAAGCTGATATCACCACAATTTGTCCGCCCGTTCGTTAAAAGCAATAAAAACGACTTTGTCGACGCCGAAGCTATTTGTGAAGCTGCATCGCGTCCGTCTATGCGTTTTGTGCAGCCCAGAACGGAATCTCAGCAGGCAATGCGGGCTCTGCATCGTGTCCGTGAATCCCTGGTTCAGGATAAGGTAAAAACAACCAATCAAATGCATGCTTTTCTGCTGGAATTTGGCATTAGCGTTCCCCGAGGAGCTGCCGTTATTAGCCGACTGAGTACCATTCTTGAGGACAGTAGTTTGCCTCTTTACCTCAGCCAGTTATTGCTGAAATTACAACAGCATTATCACTATCTTGTTGAGCAGATTAAAGATTTGGAATCCCAGTTGAAACGAAAGTTGGACGAAGATGAGGTTGGACAGCGCTTGCTGAGCATTCCCTGCGTCGGAACACTGACAGCGAGTACTATTTCAACTGAGATTGGCGACGGGAAGCAGTACGCCAGCAGCCGTGACTTTGCGGCGGCAACAGGGCTTGTACCTCGGCAGTACAGCACGGGAGGTAGGACGACATTGCTGGGAATTAGTAAGCGAGGTAATAAAAAGATCCGAACTTTGTTGGTTCAATGTGCCAGGGTATTCATACAAAAACTGGAACACCAGTCTGGCAAATTGGCCGATTGGGTCAGGGATTTACTGTGCCGGAAAAGCAACTTTGTCGTCACTTGTGCTCTGGCAAACAAGCTGGCCAGAATAGCCTGGGCCCTAACGGCACGACAGCAAACTTATGTAGCATAACGGCAGAAATACACCGGTTTAAAGAATTACTGATCTGGTTTTGCGAATACTGATATTGATGATACTAACGGCCCACCGGCCTGTTGAGGAACCTGTAAAACGGAAAGGCTCATTGAAGCCGTATATTTTCTGGAGGTTCATCAGGCGCGGAACTCATCAAGGCGCGGGAATAAAATCCCATTCAGACGCCGGATAGATTCAAGGGCACTGTTGCAAATAGTCGGTGGTGATAAACTTATCATCCCCTTTTGCTGATGGAGCTGCACATGAACCCATTCAAAGGCCGGCATTTTCAGCGTGACATCATTCTGTGGGCCGTACGCTGGTACTGCAAATACGGCATCAGTTACCGTGAGCTGCAGGAGATGCTGGCTGAACGCGGAGTGAATGTCGATCACTCCACGATTTACCGCTGGGTTCAGCGTTATGCGCCTGAAATGGAAAAACGGCTGCGCTGGTACTGGCGTAACCCTTCCGATCTTTGCCCGTGGCACATGGATGAAACCTACGTGAAGGTCAATGGCCGCTGGGCGTATCTGTACCGGGCCGTCGACAGCCGGGGCCGCACTGTCGATTTTTATCTCTCCTCCCGTCGTAACAGCAAAGCTGCATACCGGTTTCTGGGTAAAATCCTCAACAACGTGAAGAAGTGGCAGATCCCGCGATTCATCAACACGGATAAAGCGCCCGCCTATGGTCGCGCGCTTGCTCTGCTCAAACGCGAAGGCCGGTGCCCGTCTGACGTTGAACACCGACAGATTAAGTACCGGAACAACGTGATTGAATGCGATCATGGCAAACTGAAACGGATAATCGGCGCCACGCTGGGATTTAAATCCATGAAGACGGCTTACGCCACCATCAAAGGTATTGAGGTGATGCGTGCACTACGCAAAGGCCAGGCCTCAGCATTTTATTATGGTGATCCCCTGGGCGAAATGCGCCTGGTAAGCAGAGTTTTTGAAATGTAAGGCCTTTGAATAAGACAAAAGGCTGCCTCATCGCTAACTTTGCAACAGTGCCGCGCGACGAGCAGCAGCACCAGGAGCAGAAGCACGTCGAGAAAAAGCAACAGCAGATCGAGCAGCGCCCACGGCGGGCCGCTCGCATCGGATAAGTCGAAAAATCCGGCTAAAGTGGCCGAGCTGCACATCAGGCCGCGCGGTTTTCCTCCCTGATCGCCGGCGCGGTTTCTTCCTCCCTGAACCGCATGCAGACTTGCCGCCTCGGACACCCCGAGGCGGTTTTTTTTCGCCTCGCTCGAGCATCGCCGCATCCGACGATGCCGAGACGACCAGGCCGCGCACGTCGAGCTGCAGCATCGCCATTGCCGACGATGGCACCAGGTCGCCGGCGGTGGCCACCGACCTCGAGCTCGCATCGCCACATCCGACGATGCGCGCCGGCGTCGACCATCGCCAGGTCTGACGATGGCGGCCGCCCTGCCCTGGATCTCGCATCGCCATTTCTGGCGATGAGATCCACGGAGCGGCCATTTAGACCCGCCAATAACGACCCGGCCAAGATAAATCGCATGACGGCCTTTTTGGCCGGGGGTAGCATGACCGGACACTTTGCGTATGCCCAAAGGAGCCCGCAAGTATGCGCAGGACGAAGCCAGTAGCCGCGCCGATGGTGGCGCGGGTCTATCTGCGCGTCAGCACCGACGCGCAGGACTTGGAACGCCAAGAGGCGATCACTACGGCCGCGAAGGCCGCCGGCTACTACGTCGCCGGCATCTACCGTGAGAAGGCATCCGGCGCACGCGCCGACCGGCCTGAGCTGCTGCGCATGATCGGCGACCTACAGCCCGGCGAGGTGGTCATTGCCGAGAAGATCGACCGCATCAGCCGCCTACCTTTGCCCGAGGCCGAGCGCCTGGTGGCCTCGATACAGGCCAAAGGCGCACGCCTGGCCGTCCCTGGAGTGGTCGATCTATCCGACCTGGCGGCCGAGGCCCAGGGCGTCGCCAAGATCGTGCTGGAAGCCGTGCAGATCATGCTTTTTCGCCTGGCCTTGCAGATGGCCCGCGACGACTACGAGGACAGGCGCGAACGCCAGCGCCAAGGCATTGAGTTGGCCCGCCAGGCCGGGCGGTACAAGGGCCGCCGTGCTGATCCGAAGCGCCGCGCCCAAGTTGTCGCGCTGCGCAAGTCCGGCTACAGCATCAACAAGACCGCCGAGCTGGCCGGGTACAGTGCGGCCCAGGTGAAACGGATATGGGCCGAGGTCAGCCAGGCCGAAGCGAAGCAGCACGGCGCGTTCGTGGAGGACGCATTGACGGAAGCCGATGCCCTGGCCGCTGTCGGCCAGGATGAGCGCCAGGAGGAAAGGGCATGAAGAAGCCGAACCAAGACGACGAGCCGTTTTTCATCACCGAGGAGATTGCGGCCGAAATGATCGCCGGCGGCTATGAGTTCGAGCTGCCGCCCATTCCTTGCACCATCCGCCTACGCGACGTGCTGGAGCGCATGACCGATGCTGAGCTAGCATTGCAGCCGGGCGAGATCGCCGACCAGGAGCGTGAACGCTGCCGGCGCAAGCCGTGTTCAACCTCATGATCTGGTCATGGTATTTTTCATGGCACTGAGCCTGATAGTTCTTGCAAATTGTTGTCACTAAAGGGTTTTGTGTGCTTGTTTACAATCGAGTGGGAGTGACGGGCACTGGCTGGCAATGTCTAGCAACGGCAGGCATTTCGGCTGAGGGTAAAAGAACTTTCCGCTAAGCGATAGACTGTATGTAAACACAGTATTGCAAGGACGCGGAACATGCCTCATGTGGCGGCCAGGACGGCCAGCCGGGATCGGGATACTGGTCGTTACCAGAGCCACCGACCCGAGCAAACCCTTCTCTATCAGATCGTTGACGAGTATTACCCGGCATTCGCTGCGCTTATGGCAGAGCAGGGAAAGGAATTGCCGGGCTATGTGCAACGGGAATTTGAAGAATTTCTCCAATGCGGGCGGCTGGAGCATGGCTTTCTACGGGTTCGCTGCGAGTCTTGCCACGCCGAGCACCTGGTCGCTTTCAGCTGTAAGCGTCGCGGTTTCTGCCCGAGCTGTGGGGCGCGGCGGATGGCCGAAAGTGCCGCCTTGCTGGTTGATGAAGTACTGCCTGAACAACCCATGCGTCAGTGGGTGTTGAGCTTCCCGTTTCAGCTGCGTTTCCTGTTTGCCAGCCGGCCCGAGATCATGGGGTGGGTGCTGGGCATCGTTTACCGCGTCATTGCCACGCACCTGGTCAAGAAAGCGGGCCATACCCACCAAGTGGCCAAGACGGGCGCGGTCACCCTGATCCAGCGTTTTGGATCGGCGCTCAATCTGAATGTTCACTTCCACATGCTGTTTCTCGACGGTGTGTATGTCGAGCAATCCCACGGCTCAGCGCGTTTCCGCTGGGTCAAGGCGCCGACCAGCCCAGAGCTCACCCAGCTGACGCACACCATCGCCCACCGGGTGGGTCGCTATCTGGAACGGCAAGGCCTGCTGGAACGGGATGTCGAAAACAGCTATCTGGCCTCGGATGCGGTGGATGACGACCCGATGACACCCCTGCTGGGGCACTCGATCACTTACCGTATCGCTGTCGGTTCACAGGCGGGGCGAAAGGTGTTCACTTTGCAAACTCTGCCGACCAGTGGTGATCCGTTCGGTGACGGGATTGGCAAGGTAGCCGGGTCCAGCCTGCACGCCGGCGTGGCGGCCAGGGCCGATGAACGCAAGAAGCTCGAACGGCTGTGCCGGTACATCAGCCGCCCGGCGGTATCCGAGAAGCGGCTGTCGTTAACACGAGGCGGCAACGTGCGCTACCAGCTCAAGACGCCGTACCGGGACGGCACCACGCACGTCATTTTCGAACCATTGGATTTCATTGCAAGGCTGGCCGCCCTGGTACCGAAGCCCAGAGTCAACCTAACCCGCTTCCACGGGGTGTTCGCACCCAACAGTCGGCACCGGGCGTTGGTCACGCCGGCAAAACGGGGCAGGGGCAACAAGGTCAGGGTGGCTGATGAACCGGCAACACCAGCACAACGGCGAGCGTCGATGACATGGGCGCAACGGCTCAAGCGTGTTTTCAATATCGACATCGAGACCTGCAGCGGCTGCGGCGGCGCCATGAAAGTCATCGCCTGCATTGAAGACCCTATAGTGATCAAGCAGATCCTTGATCACCTGAAGCACAAAGCCGAAACCAGCGGGACCAGGGCGTTACCCGAAAGCCGGGCGCCACCGGCTGAGCTGCTCCTGGGTCTGTTTGACTGACGAGCCTGAAGGCCAACGATACCAATCAAAATGCTGCGTTCACAGCGCCGCGGCAGGGATCCGCCGTGCTGGTTGTCGGAAAAGGAGCCGCTAGTGGGAAAGAGGAGGGTAAATTTTCAGCGTTGCTGGCTCCCCGTCAGCCGGATTGGGTTGCATCGCAGGGGTGTCGAAAGAGTCAACTGCGGTCCAAAGCTGTTGGACTTGGGTGAAAAGGGCGTTTATTCTTCCTATACGTGCCGCGTTCCAGGCGGCGACTATGAGGGCTATGTCGATGCCCATGTGCGCCGGCTGGAGGCGCTACGCCGGGCCGGTATCGTCGAGCGGATCGACGCCGACCAATGGCGCATCCCCGATGATCTGGTCAGCCGTGCCGCCGCCCATGACGCCGGCCGAGACAGTCAGGCCAGCGTTCGCGTCCTTTCCCCGGTCGATCTGAACAAACAGATCGGATCGGACGGCGCGACCTGGCTGGACCGGCGGCTGATCCACGGCGAGACGGCCGACCTTGCGCCAACCGGCTTCGGGCAACAAGTCCGCGAAGCCATGGACCAGCGCCGCGAGCACCATATCGAACAGGGCGACGCCACCCGCAGCCGGGACAGCCGCGTCTTCTACCGGCGCAACCTTCTCGCCATCCTGCGGGAGCGCGAGGTAGTCGGCGTCGGATCGGATATGGCTTTGAGTAAGGGCCTGCCGTTCCGCGCCGCCACGGACGGCGAGAGCGTCAGCGGCAAGTTTACCGGAACCGTGCATCTATCGAGCGGCAAGTTCGCCGTGGTCGAGAAATCCCATGAGTTCACCCTTGTCCCGTGGCGGCCGATCATCGACCGCCAACTCGGCCGCGAGGTTATGGGCATCGTGCAGGGCGGGTCGGTGTCGTGGCAGTTAGGGCGGCAGAGGGGGCTGGAACGCTGAGTGCGCCCATGCCGCATTGCGAAGCAAAAGATAATCGGATAAAATGTAGCAATTCATATTCGTAAGCGTGGAGTAATCAGATGGGAAATTCCAAGTCAGCAGACAAGTAAGCCGCAACAACCAGTATTGTTGTTGCGGCGCTCTGTAAGGCTAGTCTCATCTGATTGCTGACGAGCAGACGTCGCCCGGTATTCCTTAATCGAGGGTTGATTCGTCATGACCACCACACGCCCCGCGTGGGCCTATACGCTGCCGGCAGCACTGCTGCTGATGGCTCCTTTCGACATCCTCGCTTCACTGGCGATGGATATTTATCTCCCTGTCGTTCCAGCGATGCCCGGCATCCTGAACACGACGCCCGCTATGATCCAACTCACGTTGAGCCTCTATATGGTGATGCTCGGCGTGGGCCAGGTGATTTTTGGTCCGCTCTCAGACAGAATCGGGCGACGGCCAATTCTACTTGCGGGCGCAACGGCTTTCGTCATTGCGTCTCTGGGAGCAGCTTGGTCTTCAACTGCACCGGCCTTTGTCGCTTTCCGTCTACTTCAAGCAGTGGGCGCGTCGGCCATGCTGGTGGCGACGTTCGCGACGGTTCGCGACGTTTATGCCAACCGTCCTGAGGGTGTCGTCATCTACGGCCTTTTCAGTTCGGTGCTGGCGTTCGTGCCTGCGCTCGGCCCTATCGCCGGAGCATTGATCGGCGAGTTCTTGGGATGGCAGGCGATATTCATTACTTTGGCTATACTGGCGATGCTCGCACTCCTAAATGCGGGTTTCAGGTGGCACGAAACCCGCCCTCTGGATCAAGTCAAGACGCGCCGATCTGTCTTGCCGATCTTCGCGAGTCCGGCTTTTTGGGTTTACACTGTCGGCTTTAGCGCCGGTATGGGCACCTACTTCGTCTTCTTCTCGACGGCTCCCCGTGTGCTCATAGGCCAAGCGGAATATTCCGAGATCGGATTCAGCTTTGCCTTCGCCACTGTCGCGCTTGTAATGATCGTGACAACCCGTTTCGCGAAGTCCTTTGTCGCCAGATGGGGCATCGCAGGATGCGTGGCGCGTGGGATGGCGTTGCTTGTTTGCGGAGCGGTCCTGTTGGGGATCGGCGAACTTTACGGCTCGCCGTCATTCCTCACCTTCATCCTACCGATGTGGGTTGTCGCGGTCGGTATTGTCTTCACGGTGTCCGTTACCGCGAACGGCGCTTTGGCAGAGTTCGACGACATCGCGGGATCAGCGGTCGCGTTCTACTTCTGCGTTCAAAGCCTGATAGTCAGCATTGTCGGGACATTGGCGGTGGCACTTTTAAACCGTGACACAGCGTGGCCCGTGATCTGTTACGCCACGGCGATGGCGGTACTGGTTTCGTTGGGGCTGGTGCTCCTTCGGCTCCGTGGGGCTGCCACCGAGAAGTCGCCAGTCGTCTAACCGACGACTGGTAGCAGGCCCGCTCCGATGCGGCGCACTAACCATCGAAACCTCGTGAATGTCGGTATCCTGTCTGGCAGGATACCGCTCATTTCCCTTGTTCAGTTCATCGCCGTCGCCGAGCATCTGAATTTTCGGCATGCGGCCAAGGCACTTGGTATCAGCCAGTCGAGCGTCAGCGCGCGTGTGAAAGCGCTGGAGGATAACCTTGGTGTCCTGCTATTTGAGCGCCATGCGCGGGGCGTTCGGCTAACAGACGCAGGCAGGCACTTCATGGAGCGTGTCACGGCGGGTGTCGATCAACTCGATCACGCAGTGAAGACCGCGGAGTGACGGGCACTGGCTGGCAATGTCTAGCAACGGCAGGCATTTCGGCTGAGGGTAAAAGAACTTTCCGCTAAGCGATAGACTGTATGTAAACACAGTATTGCAAGGACGCGGAACATGCCTCATGTGGCGGCCAGGACGGCCAGCCGGGATCGGGATACTGGTCGTTACCAGAGCCACCGACCCGAGCAAACCCTTCTCTATCAGATCGTTGACGAGTATTACCCGGCATTCGCTGCGCTTATGGCAGAGCAGGGAAAGGAATTGCCGGGCTATGTGCAACGGGAATTTGAAGAATTTCTCCAAAGCCCGCGACGCAGCGCCGGCAGGCAGAGCAAGTAGAGGGCAGCGCCTGCAATCCATGCCCACCCGTTCCACGTTGTTATAGAAGCCGCATAGATCGCCGTGAAGAGGAGGGGTCCGACGATCGAGGTCAGGCTGGTGAGCGCCGCCAGTGAGCCTTGCAGCTGCCCCTGACGTTCCTCATCCACCTGCCTGGACAACATTGCTTGCAGCGCCGGCATTCCGATGCCACCCGAAGCAAGCAGGACGGCACTGTTGCAAATAGTCGGTGGTGATAAACTTATCATCCCCTTTTGCTGATGGAGCTGCACATGAACCCATTCAAAGGCCGGCATTTTCAGCGTGACATCATTCTGTGGGCCGTACGCTGGTACTGCAAATACGGCATCAGTTACCGTGAGCTGCAGGAGATGCTGGCTGAACGCGGAGTGAATGTCGATCACTCCACGATTTACCGCTGGGTTCAGCGTTATGCGCCTGAAATGGAAAAACGGCTGCGCTGGTACTGGCGTAACCCTTCCGATCTTTGCCCGTGGCACATGGATGAAACCTACGTGAAGGTCAATGGCCGCTGGGCGTATCTGTACCGGGCCGTCGACAGCCGGGGCCGCACTGTCGATTTTTATCTCTCCTCCCGTCGTAACAGCAAAGCTGCATACCGGTTTCTGGGTAAAATCCTCAACAACGTGAAGAAGTGGCAGATCCCGCGATTCATCAACACGGATAAAGCGCCCGCCTATGGTCGCGCGCTTGCTCTGCTCAAACGCGAAGGCCGGTGCCCGTCTGACGTTGAACACCGACAGATTAAGTACCGGAACAACGTGATTGAATGCGATCATGGCAAACTGAAACGGATAATCAACGCCACGCTGGGATTTAAATCCATGAAGACGGCTTACGCCACCATCAAAGGTATTGAGGTGATGCGTGCACTACGCAAAGGCCAGGCCTCAGCATTTTATTATGGTGATCCCCTGGGCGAAATGCGCCTGGTAAGCAGAGTTTTTGAAATGTAAGGCCTTTGAATAAGACAAAAGGCTGCCTCATCGCTAACTTTGCAACAGTGCCCGTACAAGGGAGTGTATGAAAAATGTCTGGTATAATAAGAATATCATCAATAAAATTGAGTGTTGCTCTGTGGATAACTTGCAGAGTTTATTAAGTATCATTGCAGCAAAGATGAAATCAATGATTTATCAAAAATGATTGAAAGGTGGTTGTAAATAATGTTACAATGTGTGAGAAGCAGTCTAAATTCTTCGTGAAATAGTGATTTTTGAAGCTAATAAAAAACACACGTGGAATTTAGGTTTCATTCTGGCGACGTCCGTATTTGCCTTTCGGAAGCATAAAATCGGACGCGTTGTGGCTCGCTTCAGGTAAAATATTGACTATTCATGTTGTTGTTATTTCGTCTCTTCCAGAATAAGGAATCCCATGGTTAAAAAATCACTGCGCCAGTTCACGCTGATGGCGACGGCAACCGTCACGCTGTTGTTAGGAAGTGTGCCGCTGTATGCGCAAACGGCGGACGTACAGCAAAAACTTGCCGAATTAGAGCGGCAGTCGGGAGGCAGACTGGGTGTGGCATTGATTAACACAGCAGATAATTCGCAAATACTTTATCGTGCTGATGAGCGCTTTGCGATGTGCAGCACCAGTAAAGTGATGGCCGTGGCCGCGGTGCTGAAGAAAAGTGAAAGCGAACCGAATCTGTTAAATCAGCGAGTTGAGATCAAAAAATCTGACCTTGTTAACTATAATCCGATTGCGGAAAAGCACGTCAATGGGACGATGTCACTGGCTGAGCTTAGCGCGGCCGCGCTACAGTACAGCGATAACGTGGCGATGAATAAGCTGATTGCTCACGTTGGCGGCCCGGCTAGCGTCACCGCGTTCGCCCGACAGCTGGGAGACGAAACGTTCCGTCTCGACCGTACCGAGCCGACGTTAAACACCGCCATTCCGGGCGATCCGCGTGATACCACTTCACCTCGGGCAATGGCGCAAACTCTGCGGAATCTGACGCTGGGTAAAGCATTGGGCGACAGCCAACGGGCGCAGCTGGTGACATGGATGAAAGGCAATACCACCGGTGCAGCGAGCATTCAGGCTGGACTGCCTGCTTCCTGGGTTGTGGGGGATAAAACCGGCAGCGGTGGCTATGGCACCACCAACGATATCGCGGTGATCTGGCCAAAAGATCGTGCGCCGCTGATTCTGGTCACTTACTTCACCCAGCCTCAACCTAAGGCAGAAAGCCGTCGCGATGTATTAGCGTCGGCGGCTAAAATCGTCACCGACGGTTTGTAATAGCGGAAACGGAATGGGGAAACTCATTCCGTTTTTGTTTATCGCCTTAGACGGCAAAAGTGCTGTCGCCCACCTGCGCTTGCGCATACCAGGCCATAAGCTCCGTGGTTCCTGGTTCTCCTTCCGCTGGAGCCCAGTGCGCATAGTCATCGGCAGCCACGGGTTGATAGCCACCGTGTTTTACTTCAAAAATTATGCCACCGGTATCCAGCGACAGCACGGCATGCCAGGTTCCTGCGGCCATCTCCAGCACCGTACAGGTTTCCCCCAATATCGCCCGATGGGTGACGGTACCCCGATCGTCAAAATTCAGCACCACGAAACGACCCCTTAATGGCAACAGTAGCTCGAAGGTGTGAGGGTGTCGGTGCGGGCGCACGTAGGTCCCAGGTTCCATGGCAATAGCCAGACGTTGGACCGAATCGCTTAATTCTGGATGGAAATTACGGTGCGCGCGGAGCCGAGGCGATTGCACAGCCGCTGCGCTCTGTTGCTGCATATCGCTCATGGTAATTTGTTTCATCAGGATGACCTTGTCGATTAATGAATTGGGGGGGATTACCGTATGACGTCAGGGTGACAGAACCCGCAGAGCAAGTGAAGAACTGGGTTTGCCAATTTTTCCCTATCCTGATTTACTGAAATGGTATTGACGGTAGTGCTGATATTCAGGCCACTTTTTTAGTTGATAAAAGTCTGTAATTCTTTTTACCGTCTGGGAAAAATTTACGGTGGTAATCACCCCCCAATTATTTCAGTATGAGTAAACTTGGTCTGACAGTTACCAATGCTTAATCAGTGAGGCACCTATCTCAGCGATCTGTCTATTTCGTTCATCCATAGTTGCCTGACTCCCCGTCGTGTAGATAACTACGATACGGGAGGGCTTACCATCTGGCCCCAGTGCTGCAATGATACCGCGAGACCCACGCTCACCGGCTCCAGATTTATCAGCAATAAACCAGCCAGCCGGAAGGGCCGAGCGCAGAAGTGGTCCTGCAACTTTATCCGCCTCCATCCAGTCTATTAATTGTTGCCGGGAAGCTAGAGTAAGTAGTTCGCCAGTTAATAGTTTGCGCAACGTTGTTGCCATTGCTGCAGGCATCGTGGTGTCACGCTCGTCGTTTGGTATGGCTTCATTCAGCTCCGGTTCCCAACGATCAAGGCGAGTTACATGATCCCCCATGTTGTGCAAAAAAGCGGTTAGCTCCTTCGGTCCTCCGATCGTTGTCAGAAGTAAGTTGGCAGCAGTGTTATCACTCATGGTTATGGCAGCACTGCATAATTCTCTTACTGTCATGCCATCCGTAAGATGCTTTTCTGTGACTGGTGAGTACTCAACCAAGTCATTCTGAGAATAGTGTATGCGGCGACCGAGTTGCTCTTGCCCGGCGTCAACACGGGATAATACCGCACCACATAGCAGAACTTTAAAAGTGCTCATCATTGGAAAACGTTCTTCGGGGCGAAAACTCTCAAGGATCTTACCGCTGTTGAGATCCAGTTCGATGTAACCCACTCGGGCACTGTTGCAAAGTTAGCGATGAGGCAGCCTTTTGTCTTATTCAAAGGCCTTACATTTCAAAAACTCTGCTTACCAGGCGCATTTCGCCCAGGGGATCACCATAATAAAATGCTGAGGCCTGGCCTTTGCGTAGTGCACGCATCACCTCAATACCTTTGATGGTGGCGTAAGCCGTCTTCATGGATTTAAATCCCAGCGTGGCGCCGATTATCCGTTTCAGTTTGCCATGATCGCATTCAATCACGTTGTTCCGGTACTTAATCTGTCGGTGTTCAACGTCAGACGGGCACCGGCCTTCGCGTTTGAGCAGAGCAAGCGCGCGACCATAGGCGGGCGCTTTATCCGTGTTGATGAATCGCGGGATCTGCCACTTCTTCACGTTGTTGAGGATTTTACCCAGAAACCGGTATGCAGCTTTGCTGTTACGACGGGAGGAGAGATAAAAATCGACAGTGCGGCCCCGGCTGTCGACGGCCCGGTACAGATACGCCCAGCGGCCATTGACCTTCACGTAGGTTTCATCCATGTGCCACGGGCAAAGATCGGAAGGGTTACGCCAGTACCAGCGCAGCCGTTTTTCCATTTCAGGCGCATAACGCTGAACCCAGCGGTAAATCGTGGAGTGATCGACATTCACTCCGCGTTCAGCCAGCATCTCCTGCAGCTCACGGTAACTGATGCCGTATTTGCAGTACCAGCGTACGGCCCACAGAATGATGTCACGCTGAAAATGCCGGCCTTTGAATGGGTTCATGTGCAGCTCCATCAGCAAAAGGGGATGATAAGTTTATCACCACCGACTATTTGCAACAGTGCCGTAATTATTTAGGATATAGCTCTGTGATTTAGTCTTTTTAGGGCGTTTATTTATGTCTTTATGCTGTAATGTCGGTGCTGATTTGGTCTTCAATAAGGCGATTTTTAGCCCGCTTTTTCCGGGGGGATGAAATGTTATTGGATTGCTAAATGATTTCAAAAAAGGGGTAACATAGAGCGGGGATTAGTGTGGCGAGGCGCAGGTTTCCGATGGCAGGCTAAACGCAAAAAATGCGCTTTTTAGCCGGTGATGAGGTGAGGCCGGGAGGGGATGCGTCGCCGATCACAGTTTACAACAGGGTTTGATAACGGGAGGAAAAGTCATGCTGCAGGGATTGAATCATCTGACGCTGGCGGTCAGCGATCTGGCGTCAAGCCTGGCATTTTATCAGCAGTTACCTGGAATGCGCCTGCACGCCAGCTGGGATAGCGGAGCCTATCTCTCCTGTGGGGCGCTGTGGCTGTGCTTGTCGCTGGATGAGCAGCGGCGTAAAACGCCCCCTCAGGAAAGCGACTATACCCACTACGCCTTCAGCGTGGCGGAAGAAGAGTTTGCCGGGGTGGTGGCTCTGCTGGCGCAGGCGGGGGCTGAGGTATGGAAAGATAACCGCAGTGAAGGGGCGTCTTACTATTTTCTCGACCCTGACGGCCATAAGCTGGAGCTGCATGTGGGGAATCTGGCGCAGCGGCTGGCCGCCTGTCGCGAACGCCCCTACAAGGGGATGGTCTTTTTTGATTGACGGGTTAGTTCAGCTTACTGCCGGATTTCAACGTGCAGATCCACAGCGGTGAATTGATAGAGCTGAGCAAGATAGCCTTTTCGTTGAGCTTCTGAGCGTTGAGAAACAGCCCGTCGTGGCTGTCGGACATCTCGCGCATAAAGTAGTCGAAAATCACGTTCGGCGATTCATCAATCGAGGAGGCGCTCGATTCCCACTGATTGATGCGGTAATGACGCTCGGTGGCCGAGATGCGTTTGCTGCTGTAGGTAAACTTCACGTAGCGTTGCAGGTAGAGCCAGCCGGCGGCGGAGTCGGTGTAACCTTCGACCACCATCGAGCCTTTACCCTGCGCGCCAAAATTGAAGTGAATATTGCCGTTAACGTTCTCTTTGTCCATGTTCTCAAAGCGCATGATGCCCTTAGTGGAACAGCTCATGACACCCGCGTTGTCGGCAGGCAGCAGCCGCCAGGCGCTAAACGCGGCGGCGGCAATAAATACCAGAACGCAGAGGGCAAAGAACGGACGCGGCGCGAGTCTCATTACGGCTTCCAGGAGTAGTAAAAGTAGTTATCGCAATAGCTGAACGGGTTATCTTCATGCATGGCGCAGTGGGCAAGGAACACGCGCCCCAGCCCGTTGGTTTCGAGCCGATCGCCGTAGAAGAAAAGAAAACGTTCACCGGGTTTACAGGCAATATTCAGCCGCTGGCGTACCTCATCGAAGTTTTTGCCGTAGGACTCTTCACTGACCGAACGTCGCATTTCATCGCTGGCCAGCAGTTCGCACTGGCTATGGCTGAGGCGGGTCAGCGCGATAGGCTGGGATTCACTGATGCCGACCAGACTGAAGGCAACCAGAAGCAGGGCAATGGTGAGCAAGCAGGCTCCGGCCATGTACCAGCACATCCCGCGAGCATGTGCGGAGCGCGGTGCGTCTGGCGTTGTCGTAACGGGCGGCGGTTCGGCAGGCGTCTGTTGTGGTGAAACCGGCGGCGCGTCGTCCAGCGCTTCGATAATGACCTCGGGATTAAGCTGCAAATAGCCGCGCGAGACGGTGACGATGATGTTATCGACGCCGTAATGGCGAAAGGTCTTCCGCAGCATGCTGAGATACTGATTCAGATTGCTGTTGGATGAGGTTAATCCATTGTCATCCCAGACTTTTTTCAGAACATCTTCCCGGCTGACAATCTCGGTATGGCGCAGAAAATAGTTAAACAGGGCGCTGGCGGTGAGGGATAGCTGGCTGTCCGGTTCATCGCTTTGCGGCAGCGTCAGGGTTCCGTCGGTGGCGTCGTAGATAAAACGGGCATTGATGTTGTAGCGCATCGCGGCCTCAGTCTGTGCTTCACGCGGGAAGCGTCATTTTATTCAGGGAGTCAACCAGCGCGCGACGGTGGTCGGCGCTCATGGTGATCCCTTCCGTCAACTCCGAAAGCCAGATGCCGTCAGCGGCGTAGCGCACCAGCGTGCCGGTTGGGCTGTTATCCAGCTCATCGCCCTGCGCCAGTTTCTCCAGCATCCAGTCGCGCCAGCATTTGCGCAGCACCGGTTCATCGGGCATTGCCAGCGACAAAACCATAAGCTGGCGGCTTTCATGGGTGTCCGTGAGATCCGCCAGATAGTTCAGATAGGCGCGGGTAAACCGGCCATAGCTCACGCCATCCTGTTGCATCAGCGCGGTAATCGCTTCTTCCATGATTGCCAGCAGACGCGCGAACAGGGCGAATATTAGCGCCTGCTTGTTCGGGAAATGGTGGATAAGGCCGCCTTTACGGCACTGTTGCAAAGTTAGCGATGAGGCAGCCTTTTGTCTTATTCAAAGGCCTTACATTTCAAAAACTCTGCTTACCAGGCGCATTTCGCCCAGGGGATCACCATAATAAAATGCTGAGGCCTGGCCTTTGCGTAGTGCACGCATCACCTCAATACCTTTGATGGTGGCGTAAGCCGTCTTCATGGATTTAAATCCCAGCGTGGCGCCGATTATCCGTTTCAGTTTGCCATGATCGCATTCAATCACGTTGTTCCGGTACTTAATCTGTCGGTGTTCAACGTCAGACGGGCACCGGCCTTCGCGTTTGAGCAGAGCAAGCGCGCGACCATAGGCGGGCGCTTTATCCGTGTTGATGAATCGCGGGATCTGCCACTTCTTCACGTTGTTGAGGATTTTACCCAGAAACCGGTATGCAGCTTTGCTGTTACGACGGGAGGAGAGATAAAAATCGACAGTGCGGCCCCGGCTGTCGACGGCCCGGTACAGATACGCCCAGCGGCCATTGACCTTCACGTAGGTTTCATCCATGTGCCACGGGCAAAGATCGGAAGGGTTACGCCAGTACCAGCGCAGCCGTTTTTCCATTTCAGGCGCATAACGCTGAACCCAGCGGTAAATCGTGGAGTGATCGACATTCACTCCGCGTTCAGCCAGCATCTCCTGCAGCTCACGGTAACTGATGCCGTATTTGCAGTACCAGCGTACGGCCCACAGAATGATGTCACGCTGAAAATGCCGGCCTTTGAATGGGTTCATGTGCAGCTCCATCAGCAAAAGGGGATGATAAGTTTATCACCACCGACTATTTGCAACAGTGCCCAAAAGAGGAACGAAAAATATTTTTCGTTCCTCTTTTTTAGATGATTTGCCTTCTGATTGGCTTATCCATTCTTTTTTATCAAGTATATAAGTTCTGTTCCGATGGTCTTTTTATCCTCAATCTCAAACTCGGCGGGCAAGCCGCCCTCGAACCATGCGGCGTAGTTCGCCTCCATGCCTTTTCCACGCCCGCCTAAACTACGCGTGGGAAAGCTGACAGCCATGCGCGGGGTATTGAGGGATTGTAAAAGTGCCATGGCAGAACCGGCCTGCTCCCGCTCCAGCAGGGGCAAAAGCTTAAAAATCAGCGCCAGGTCGCCGGCTTCGGCGGGCGGCGCACACAGCACATCCTGCAGGGCAAAGGTAAAATCCCAATCTTTTTCCCTAGCAAAGGGGGTGATGACATCCCCCAATCCCTGGTGGATATCACAGCCCCACACGGATGCAATGCCGCGCTCGTATAGCGCCAAGGGGTTAAGACCGCAGGCGATATCCAGCACGCGGCGGGGAGTTTCGGCTGAAAAGATAAAATCGTACAGGGTATCCAGCTCGGCCAGTCGCTCCTTGGTGGAGGCATGCAGCGACAATGCCTTTTTTACATCGCCCGCAGAAAGCGCGGCGGCAGCAGCCTTGAGCGATTCCGGGGTGACATATGCCCCGCAAATTCCATGCAGCCGGGTGCGTGCAGCCTCTACGGTCTGTTTGGGGGATTTATGCCGCCCCCATTCCTCAGTCAGGATGCGCCGCACGGTATCCGGGCAAAGGGCGCGGTATTTTTTTGAGGCCAGGATGGAGGTGAGGGCATCGTTGATGTTCATCGGTGTCTCCTAAATCGTTTTCGGGGTCTGACGCTCAGTGGAACGAAAACTCACGTTAAGGGATTTTGGTCATGAGATTATCAAAAAGGATCTTCACCTAGATCCTTTTAAATTAAAAATGAAGTTTTAAATCAATCTAAAGTATATATGAGTAAACTTGGTCTGACAGTTACCAATGCTTAATCAGTGAGGCACCTATCTCAGCGATCTGTCTATTTCGTTCATCCATAGTTGCCTGACTCCCCGTCGTGTAGATAACTACGATACGGGAGGGCTTACCATCTGGCCCCAGTGCTGCAATGATACCGCGAGACCCACGCTCACCGGCTCCAGATTTATCAGCAATAAACCAGCCAGCCGGAAGGGCCGAGCGCAGAAGTGGTCCTGCAACTTTATCCGCCTCCATCCAGTCTATTAATTGTTGCCGGGAAGCTAGAGTAAGTAGTTCGCCAGTTAATAGTTTGCGCAACGTTGTTGCCATTGCTGCAGGCATCGTGGTGTCACGCTCGTCGTTTGGTATGGCTTCATTCAGCTCCGGTTCCCAACGATCAAGGCGAGTTACATGATCCCCCATGTTGTGCAAAAAAGCGGTTAGCTCCTTCGGTCCTCCGATCGTTGTCAGAAGTAAGTTGGCAGCAGTGTTATCACTCATGGTTATGGCAGCACTGCATAATTCTCTTACTGTCATGCCATCCGTAAGATGCTTTTCTGTGACTGGTGAGTACTCAACCAAGTCATTCTGAGAATAGTGTATGCGGCGACCGAGTTGCTCTTGCCCGGCGTCAACACGGGATAATACCGCACCACATAGCAGAACTTTAAAAGTGCTCATCATTGGAAAACGTTCTTCGGGGCGAAAACTCTCAAGGATCTTACCGCTGTTGAGATCCAGTTCGATGTAACCCACTCGTGCACCCAACTGATCTTCAGCATCTTTTACTTTCACCAGCGTTTCTGGGTGAGCAAAAACAGGAAGGCAAAATGCCGCAAAAAAGGGAATAAGGGCGACACGAAAATGTTGAATACTCATACTCTTCCTTTTTCAATATTATTGAAGCATTTACCAGGGTTATTGTCTCATGAGCGGATACATATTTGAATGTATTTAGAAAAATAAACAAATAGGGGTTCCGCGCACATTTCCCCGAAAAGTGCCACCTGACGTCTAAGAAACCATTATTATCATGACATTAACCTATAAAAATAGGCGTATCACGAGGCCCTTTCGTCTTCAAGAATTTTATAAACCGTGGAGCGGGCAATACTGAGCTGATGAGCAATTTCCGTTGCACCAGTGCCCTTCTGATGAAGCGTCAGCACGACGTTCCTGTCCACGGTACGCCTGCGGCCAAATTTGATTCCTTTCAGCTTTGCTTCCTGTCGGCCCTCATTCGTGCGTTCTAGGATCCTCCGGCGTTCAGCCTGTGCCACAGCCGACAGGATGGTGACCACCATTTGCCCCATATCACCGTCGGTACTGATCCCGTCATCAATGAACCGGACTGCCACGCCCTGAGCGTCAAATTCCTTTATCAGTTGGATCATATCGGCAGTGTCGCGGCCAAGACGGTCGAGCTTCTTAACCAGAATGACATCACCTTCCTCCACCTTCATCCTCAGCAAATCCAGCCCTTCCCGGTCTGTTGAACTGCCGGATGCCTTATCGGTAAATATACGGTTTGCTTTCACACCTGCGTCTTTGAGTGCTCTGACCTGAAGATCAAGAGACTGCTGACTGGTTGAGACCCGAGCGTAACCAAAAAGTCGCATAAAAATGTACCTTAAATCGAATATCGGACAACTCATGTCTATTATTACAAATTTACGATTTAATAGACATATTAATGTAACAGTTTTACGATGTCCGATAATTTATAACATTTCGTACGGTTGGAAAAATGTTACTAAATGCCCGTCAGGCAGGGAGGCCGATATGCCCGTTGACTTTCTGACCACTGAGCAGACTGAAAGCTATGGCAGATTCACCGGTGAACCGGAGGCACTGTTGCAAAGTTAGCGATGAGGCAGCCTTTTGTCTTATTCAAAGGCCTTACATTTCAAAAACTCTGCTTACCAGGCGCATTTCGCCCAGGGGATCACCATAATAAAATGCTGAGGCCTGGCCTTTGCGTAGTGCACGCATCACCTCAATACCTTTGATGGTGGCGTAAGCCGTCTTCATGGATTTAAATCCCAGCGTGGCGTTGATTATCCGTTTCAGTTTGCCATGATCGCATTCAATCACGTTGTTCCGGTACTTAATCTGTCGGTGTTCAACGTCAGACGGGCACCGGCCTTCGCGTTTGAGCAGAGCAAGCGCGCGACCATAGGCGGGCGCTTTATCCGTGTTGATGAATCGCGGGATCTGCCACTTCTTCACGTTGTTGAGGATTTTACCCAGAAACCGGTATGCAGCTTTGCTGTTACGACGGGAGGAGAGATAAAAATCGACAGTGCGGCCCCGGCTGTCGACGGCCCGGTACAGATACGCCCAGCGGCCATTGACCTTCACGTAGGTTTCATCCATGTGCCACGGGCAAAGATCGGAAGGGTTACGCCAGTACCAGCGCAGCCGTTTTTCCATTTCAGGCGCATAACGCTGAACCCAGCGGTAAATCGTGGAGTGATCGACATTCACTCCGCGTTCAGCCAGCATCTCCTGCAGCTCACGGTAACTGATGCCGTATTTGCAGTACCAGCGTACGGCCCACAGAATGATGTCACGCTGAAAATGCCGGCCTTTGAATGGGTTCATGTGCAGCTCCATCAGCAAAAGGGGATGATAAGTTTATCACCACCGACTATTTGCAACAGTGCCCATGGAAGCCGTTCCCTTGCGGCCAAGCATCGGGCGACATTCGCTAATCGCCACTCTCGAATCTCCGCATTTCGATTCGGGTCAGGATGCATGGTCTGGTTCGCGATCCGGTGACGCAATAGGTCCTCGTTGAGCGTCAGAAAGATGTGCAGCAGCTGATCGTCGATCCGCCTTACCCCGTCGAGTATCTCAGTCAGATAGTCCGGGTGCACGAGCGTCATTGGGATGATGATGTCCTGCGAGTAATTCCTTCGAATCTCCCTGACCGCCGCGATCGTAAGTCCCCTCCACAAGGGGAGATCCTGATAGTCTCCGCTCGCTGGCATGGGGACCGTTTCTTTCACCACGAACCCGATTTCCTCGGGGTCAAAGATCAGCGATTTGGAACGCCGATCGCGCAGCCGCTTAGCGAGCGTCGTCTTTCCGGCGCCGAAAGGTCCGTTGATCCAGATTATCATTGTCGACGGCCTCTAACCTGAAGGCTCGCAAGAGCGCTCGACGGCCTCGTGCGGAGGCACGATCGGAGTGGTTCCGAAATGCTTCTCAAGATAGGTGACGCCGAACGTCACGATGTCCTGCGCGTCGAACAGGTAGCACTGAGCAAAGCCCACGACACCTTCTCGATGGCGACCGAGCTTCACGTAAGCATTTGCTATAGTTTCAACCGCATCCGGCTTTCCTTCGATAGCAAAGCAATCGAGAATGCCGTTTGAATCGTAATCCGATGCCGTTTTCCAGGCGACTTCACCGTCTCTTCCAAGCATCGGCATCTCATACGTCACCCACCGTTTGTTGGGGATATCGGCAACCGCCTCGGCGTAGTGCAATGCGGTAACGGAGTTTAGCGGCGCACCCAACAGCAGGGCCTTCCCGCCAAGGCGAACGAACCGCTCGACGGGCGATCCTTCCCCCAAGGCGTGACCGAGTTCGTGAGGCTCCGTCAGCGTTTCAGCCAGCGGACCAACCGCGACCATCGATGCATCGGGGTGCGCGCTGCGCCGCGCGCCGGGGGCTTGAACCAGAAATTGATTCAGCAGGCCGAACCCACGGTAAGTCCCGGCTGTTGCGGGATCGAACGGCAGCCAGGTACGGCGGGCTTCGTCATCCAGCCGAGCGCCATTCAGAGTCTCCTCGTAGGGTGATCGGTCCCACGACGCGTATCCCATCACAGTGCCAGTCGGCCCAACCGCGGAGCGTAACGCGGCAACGACCGTCTCCGCTCCTCCTTCGACCGGACCAATCGCTTTAAGTGAGGCATGCACCATCAAGAGGTCACCGGTTTGGACTCCGAGTTTTTGAAGCGCCTCCGTTATTGCCTTCCGCGTATGCATCGCGATATCTCCTCTAAACTGCAAAACACTATACGCTGATGAATCCCCTAATGATTTTGGTAAAAATCATTAAGTTAAGGTGGATACACATCTTGTCATATGATCAAATGGTTTCGCGAAAAATCAATAATCAGACAACAAGATGTGCGAACTCGATATTTTACACGACTCTCTTTACCAATTCTGCCCCGAATTACACTTAAAACGACTCAACAGCTTAACGTTGGCTTGCCACGCATTACTTGACTGTAAAACTCTCACTCTTACCGAACTTGGCCGTAACCTGCCAACCAAAGCGAGAACAAAACATAACATCAAACGAATCGACCGATTGTTAGGTAATCGTCACCTCCACAAAGAGCGACTCGCTGTATACCGTTGGCATGCTAGCTTTATCTGTTCGGGCAATACGATGCCCATTGTACTTGTTGACTGGTCTGATATCCGTGAGCAAAAACGGCTTATGGTATTGCGAGCTTCAGTCGCACTACACGGTCGTTCTGTTACTCTTTATGAGAAAGCGTTCCCGCTTTCAGAGCAATGTTCAAAGAAAGCTCATGACCAATTTCTAGCCGACCTTGCGAGCATTCTACCGAGTAACACCACACCGCTCATTGTCAGTGATGCTGGCTTTAAAGTGCCATGGTATAAATCCGTTGAGAAGCTGGGTTGGTACTGGTTAAGTCGAGTAAGAGGAAAAGTACAATATGCAGACCTAGGAGCGGAAAACTGGAAACCTATCAGCAACTTACATGATATGTCATCTAGTCACTCAAAGACTTTAGGCTATAAGAGGCTGACTAAAAGCAATCCAATCGGCACTGTTGCAAAGTTAGCGATGAGGCAGCCTTTTGTCTTATTCAAAGGCCTTACATTTCAAAAACTCTGCTTACCAGGCGCATTTCGCCCAGGGGATCACCATAATAAAATGCTGAGGCCTGGCCTTTGCGTAGTGCACGCATCACCTCAATACCTTTGATGGTGGCGTAAGCCGTCTTCATGGATTTAAATCCCAGCGTGGCGTTGATTATCCGTTTCAGTTTGCCATGATCGCATTCAATCACGTTGTTCCGGTACTTAATCTGTCGGTGTTCAACGTCAGACGGGCACCGGCCTTCGCGTTTGAGCAGAGCAAGCGCGCGACCATAGGCGGGCGCTTTATCCGTGTTGATGAATCGCGGGATCTGCCACTTCTTCACGTTGTTGAGGATTTTACCCAGAAACCGGTATGCAGCTTTGCTGTTACGACGGGAGGAGAGATAAAAATCGACAGTGCGGCCCCGGCTGTCGACGGCCCGGTACAGATACGCCCAGCGGCCATTGACCTTCACGTAGGTTTCATCCATGTGCCACGGGCAAAGATCGGAAGGGTTACGCCAGTACCAGCGCAGCCGTTTTTCCATTTCAGGCGCATAACGCTGAACCCAGCGGTAAATCGTGGAGTGATCGACATTCACTCCGCGTTCAGCCAGCATCTCCTGCAGCTCACGGTAACTGATGCCGTATTTGCAGTACCAGCGTACGGCCCACAGAATGATGTCACGCTGAAAATGCCGGCCTTTGAATGGGTTCATGTGCAGCTCCATCAGCAAAAGGGGATGATAAGTTTATCACCACCGACTATTTGCAACAGTGCCACTTGACCTGATAGTTTGGCTGTGAGCAATTATGTGCTTAGTGCATCTAACGTCAAAATCAGCGGCGCGTTTTTATGCGTCCGCTGGATTTACTTGTTGTGCGGCGTCGCAGACTCATTGAGCAACCTTTTTGCCTGCGCAATTACAGTTCTCGGAAGCTCGATATTCAGAGGTTCTGTCACGCTCTTGAACAATTCGAGACTCCACGTCCACGTTTGATGATAGGCTGCACATAGTGCTCTTGGTTCTGCACTGCTTGTGCATGCCAGATAGCGATTATACGAGTCCTCCGAGATATCCTTTTCGAGCGCGCGTGAAGGTGTCGGCCAGTGGTCTGTTGCCCCTTCGTGGAGTCGAACCAGCTTGAGTAGGTTTTCATGTGCTTTGCTGAGCAAAGCCCAGGCGCGAGCGTACTCTCCCCGATTTAAAAGATTGGCCCCAAAGAGCATCAGGCTGATGAGGTTCAACACAAGCCCTTCCACCAGCGGCGCGCCTTCACGTATCGGGGGACCGCCCACGAGAGCGCTTGCGTACCTTGACAACTCTCCTGATCGGTCCAACAAAACAGCCGCCTCAAGCGAGGGAAACCACCCATAGCCTTGCCAAGTGGAAATGACCGGTATGTCCGATTTTCGCATGAAATGGAATTCACCGCGAATGCCGTTTTCAAAAAGTGCGGTGTGGTGGCCGAAGTCGTCCGGAAAGTAAGCAGCAACCGGACTTACGGCATTAAGCCACGAGCGCTGATCGAAATTTTCAAAATGGTCATCCTGGATGAACACTGCGAATTCGATATCAGAGAACTCGTCACCCTCTCCGATAGCAAATGAGCCGAACATCAATGCCGCGATTATTCGTGCATCCTCATGACAACCTTCCTTGAAGAGTTCGATCATTTTCAGTTGAAGCATAGAAATATCCTTTTATTGAAGCCACAGATTATGAGGAAAGGTATACGCAGATTTTTGTTTTTTTTCGTCAGCACAACGCCGGAGTTAAGCCGCCGCGCGTAGCGCGGTCGGCTTGAACGAATTGTTAGACATCATTTACCAACTGACTTGATGATCTCGCCTTTCACAAAGCGAATAAATTCTTCCAAGTGATCTGCGCGTGAGGCCAAGTGATCTTCTTTTTGTCCCAGATAAGCTTGCTTAGCTTCAAGTAAGACGGGCTGATACTGGGCAGGTAGGCGTTTTATTGCCCAGTCGGCAGCGACATCCTTCGGCGCGATTTTGCCGGTTATTGCGCTGTACCAAATGCGGGACAACGTAAGCACTACATTTCGCTCATCGCCGGCCCAGTCGGGCTGCGAGTTCCATAGCTTCAAGGTTTCCCTCAGCGCCTCGAATAGATCCTGTTCAGGAACCGGGTCAAAGAATTCCTCCGCTGCCGGACCTACCAAGGCAACGCTATGTTCTCTTGCTTTTGTAAGCAGGATAGCTAGATCAATGTCGATCATGGCTGGCTCGAAGATACCCGCAAGAATGTCATTGCGCTGCCATTCTCCAAATTGCAGTTCGCGCTTAGCTGGATAACGCCACGGAATGATGTCGTCGTGCACAACAATGGTGACTTCTACAGCGCGGAGAATCTCGCTCTCTCCAGGGGAAGCCGAAGTTTCCAAAAGGTCGTTGATCAAAGCTCGCCGCGTTGTTTCATCAAGCCTTACGGTCACCGTAACCAGCAAATCAATATCGCTGTATGGCTTCAGGCCGCCATCCACTGCGGAGCCGTACAAATGCACGGCCAGCAACGTTGATTCCAGATGGCGCTCAATGACGCTTAGCACCTCTGATAGTTGGTTCGAAATTTCGATGGTCACCGCTACCCTCATGATGTCTAACTTTGTTTTAGGGCGACTGCCCTGCTGCGTAACATCGTTGCTGCTCCATAACATCAAACATCGACCCACGGCGTAACGCGCTTGCTGCTTGGATGCCCGAGGCATAGACTGTACCCCAAAAAAACAGTCATAACAAGCCATGAAAACCGCCACTGCGCCGTTACCACCGCTGCGTTCGGTCAAGGTTCTGGACCAGTTGCGTGAGCGCATACGCTACTTGCATTACAGCTTACGAACCGAACAGGCTTATGTCCACTGGGTTCGTGCCTTCATCCGTTTCCACGGTGTGCGTCACCCGGCAACCTTGGGCAGCAGCGAAGTCGAGGCATTTCTGTCCTGGCTGGCGAACGAGCGCAAGGTTTCGGTCTCCACGCATCGTCAGGCATTGGCGGCCTTGCTGTTCTTCTACGGCAAGGTGCTGTGCACGGATCTGCCCTGGCTTCAGGAGATCGGAAGACCTCGGCCGTCGCGGCGCTTGCCGGTGGTGCTGACCCCGGATGAAGTGGTTCGCATCCTCGGTTTTCTGGAAGGCGAGCATCGTTTGTTCGCCCAGCTTCTGTATGGAACGGGCATGCGGATCAGTGAGGGTTTGCAACTGCGGGTCAAGGATCTGGATTTCGATCACGGCACGATCATCGTGCGGGAGGGCAAGGGCTCCAAGGATCGGGCCTTGATGTTACCCGAGAGCTTGGCACCCAGCCTGCGCGAGCAGCTGTCGCGTGCACGGGCATGGTGGCTGAAGGACCAGGCCGAGGGCCGCAGCGGCGTTGCGCTTCCCGACGCCCTTGAGCGGAAGTATCCGCGCGCCGGGCATTCCTGGCCGTGGTTCTGGGTTTTTGCGCAGCACACGCATTCGACCGATCCACGGAGCGGTGTCGTGCGTCGCCATCACATGTATGACCAGACCTTTCAGCGCGCCTTCAAACGTGCCGTAGAAGGCACTGTTGCAAAGTTAGCGATGAGGCAGCCTTTTGTCTTATTCAAAGGCCTTACATTTCAAAAACTCTGCTTACCAGGCGCATTTCGCCCAGGGGATCACCATAATAAAATGCTGAGGCCTGGCCTTTGCGTAGTGCACGCATCACCTCAATACCTTTGATGGTGGCGTAAGCCGTCTTCATGGATTTAAATCCCAGCGTGGCGCCGATTATCCGTTTCAGTTTGCCATGATCGCATTCAATCACGTTGTTCCGGTACTTAATCTGTCGGTGTTCAACGTCAGACGGGCACCGGCCTTCGCGTTTGAGCAGAGCAAGCGCGCGACCATAGGCGGGCGCTTTATCCGTGTTGATGAATCGCGGGATCTGCCACTTCTTCACGTTGTTGAGGATTTTACCCAGAAACCGGTATGCAGCTTTGCTGTTACGACGGGAGGAGAGATAAAAATCGACAGTGCGGCCCCGGCTGTCGACGGCCCGGTACAGATACGCCCAGCGGCCATTGACCTTCACGTAGGTTTCATCCATGTGCCACGGGCAAAGATCGGAAGGGTTACGCCAGTACCAGCGCAGCCGTTTTTCCATTTCAGGCGCATAACGCTGAACCCAGCGGTAAATCGTGGAGTGATCGACATTCACTCCGCGTTCAGCCAGCATCTCCTGCAGCTCACGGTAACTGATGCCGTATTTGCAGTACCAGCGTACGGCCCACAGAATGATGTCACGCTGAAAATGCCGGCCTTTGAATGGGTTCATGTGCAGCTCCATCAGCAAAAGGGGATGATAAGTTTATCACCACCGACTATTTGCAACAGTGCCCTCAATAACGTGATCGAGGCCGATCACGGAAAGCTCAAGATACTGATCAAGCCGGTGCGCGGTTTCAAATCGATCCCCACGGCCTATGCCACGATCAAGGGATTCGAAGTCATGCGAGCCCTGCGCAAAGGACAGGCTCGCCCCTGGTGCCTGCAGCCCGGCATCAGGGGCGAGGTGCGCCTTGTGGAGAGAGCTTTTGGCATTGGGCCCTCGGCGCTGACGGAGGCCATGGGCATGCTCAACCACCATTTCGCAGCAGCCGCCTGATCGGCGCAGAGCGACAGCCTACCTCTGACTGCCGCCAATCTTTGCAACAGAGCCCGCCGTGCTAGTCTGCTCGGTGATGGTGGAGTGAAGCCAACCCGCAATCGGGTTATGAATCTGCATCGCGATTCGCAATCAGCTGTCTCTTGAGCATGTCGAACTCCTGCGATGTTATCTCGCCGTGCTCGTGCTGCTACACCAACTTGTCCAACTCATCCGCCACACCGCTCCCCACCACCTGCGATGGCCAGGTTGTTTGCTGGGCGCATTGGCGGAGTATCGTCTCGACCCGGGACACCCACACCGGCACAACCTTACGGGAGTGATTCACTGTCAAAGAATCGGCCCGGTGCTCTGACGCAAGTATCGGGATGGTCACCATTTGTAAGCCGTAGACCTGAGTGGTGATCAAGACTTCGATACCACCGACCGTACCGGTACTAATCGACGACGGTCGTGTTCGTCGCCTGCCGCAGGGACTCTGCACACCTCCGTTTACGCATGTGCCTGGAGGAGTTGGAAATCGTCGTGTTCGGGAAACATTAAACACAGGATGGCAGCGATCTGAGCCAGCACATGATCAGCTAGCTCACCATCCGGATCGACGGCCCACTGCATCGTCGCGCCAGCGATGACCGAGTGCAGGAGCAACTCAGCTGCCGCAGGAGCACCTGGGGGCAGTCGCTTGCGGATCCCCTCCACCACCGCGCGGTTCCGCTGGATCGCAAGCGTGCGTAGCTCCGGCACCTGGAGCTCGTACCAGGAGATGAGATAGTTCACCGAGAAGTCGTTGCGAGTGTTCATGCTCCGAACGAGCACCTGCAAAAATTCCCAGAGCCCTTGCGGCCCTGCGCCTATCGGTATCGCATTCAGGTAATGCCGCACCTGCTCGACGCCGCGCTCCATCATCCTCACCAGCAGCGTATCGCGGTTGGTGAAGCGCTGGATTAACGCTGCGCGGGAGAGCCCCACCTCCTTTGCTACTCCGCTGAGCGTGAACTCTATGGGACCGCAACGCTTCAGCACTACGGTGGCGGCCTCGAGTACCTCGTCATCGGACTTGAGCTTGGGGCGGGGCATCAGTGTTCACCTTCTGTATGGGTTGGGGCGGAGGCTGTGGCTGCCGCCGCCATTGTAGCAAATTGAAGACGGAGCGAGAGTAGAGCCACGAGCCCCGCAAACACGGCCGATACAACGAGGCCAGGGAGCGGACCAGCAAGGTCGACAAACGCGCCGGCCGCAAGCATAACCATGGGCGAGGCTGACAGCATCACCGCCGAGACCGTGCCGAGTACCCGGCCGAGAAGTTCTGGCGGCGTGCGGTTGTAGATGGCAGCGTTGAGAATGGGAGAGACTGAGCCGGTCAGCAGTCCCACGAGCGCGCCCAACAACATCAGCACCGGCACGCCTGGCAACTGTGAAAGCAGAAGCGAGCCCACCGCAGAGCCACAAAATGCCACCGCCAGCCAGTTCTGCGCTGATATCCGGGCGCCGACCGACGCATGAATGGCAATGCCAAGGAGACCACCAGCCCCCATCATTGAGGAGAACAGCCCGAGCTCTGCTACTTGGCGTCCTGCATCTACAAACAGCGCAGGCATGATGACGCTGCCGTTGGCGCCAACGATGCCCACGAAGATCATCACTATACCAAAGAGAGGGCGCAGCAGGGGTTCGCTCCAGAGAAAAGCGACGCCGGCGCGCATGGAGAGAGTCGCCGTCGTGGTCATCGTCCGAGCGGCACGCGCGGGAAGCACCCACGCGCCGAGCAGACCTGCAAGGACGGAGCAGAACGCCGTCAGCCCGAGCGTTGGCGCAGCGCCAAGCAGGCCGATTGCGGCCCCCCCAAGGGCCGGGCCACCTAGAATCGCGACGTTCCCGATCACCGCTTTCAGTGACGAGACGCGCTCAACGGAGAGCCCGGCGACGTGGCCGAGTTTGGGCAGCTCACTGTCCTGCGCGGCCATACCGGGTGCGTCGAACGCAGCACCGAGCACCACGCAAGCGATCAGCCCAGTGTTCGAGAGGGCGCCAACGGCATCGAGCAGTGGGATGCTCGCCATGGCCACGCCGCCCACCACACCCGAGATCAATGCGACGGGCGCGCGCCCGAACCGATCGACGAGGCCACCACCAACCCACGCGCCGATGATGGTCGCGATGACGCTGCTAGCGGCCGTGGCGCCCGCCCAGGCCGCGCTCTTTGTATGAGACAGGACGAACCATGGAAGCGCGAGGGCCGCCACCGCGTTGCCGATCCGGAAGAGAAAGGTCGCCGCGAACAGCGTCGCGAGCGGGCTATATCGACGTTCGCTCATTCCGCTGCGGCGAGCTGCGCCTTCGCCGCAGCGAGGTACTCTTCGTTACCCGAGTCGAGGGCGAAGAGTGCGTAGGTGACCGCCCCGAACGCAAGGCGCTCCGCGATGTGGTGGGCGAGCCGCGGCCACACCCGGCCACCGGCCGCTTCATACGTGAGGAGGAGCTTCGCGAGCCCCTCTTCACCAAAGACCATAAGGTGCGCGGCCATGTCGATGGCAGGGTCATCAACGCGGGCCTCGCTCCAGTCGATCATCCCGCTGACGCGCTCCGTGTTGTCGATGAGCACATGGCCCACGTAGAGATCGCCATGCACCACCACGGAGAAATCTGGCCACGACGAATCGTCGTCGAGCCAGCGCTGCCACCGGTGGAGGCGCTTGTCGTTCACCACGAACTCGCGTCGGACGCGGTCAACGTCGTCGGCCACCTTCTGACGGGCCTGCGTCGGTGTACGGATGAGCATCCCCGCAT
Organism: Salmonella sp. A29-2; assembly: GCF_020150755.1. Classification (NCBI taxonomy): domain Bacteria; kingdom Pseudomonadati; phylum Pseudomonadota; class Gammaproteobacteria; order Enterobacterales; family Enterobacteriaceae; genus Salmonella; species Salmonella sp. A29-2. The sequence goes on from NZ_CP083731.1 coordinate 3,972,615, forward strand.
CCACGGCGGCGGAAATGGGGACGGCATGCAGGGCGGCGAGCGCGGTCGCGAAGCTCTCCGCGAAGACCTCCGAGTCCTGCGGCACGACCCAGTCGGGCGTGGACGAACCAGGCTGGATGACCATCGCAGTCGAGTCTTCGAGCATGGGATAGGCAACGAGCTCGGCGTTGGCCACGCGCCAGTCCGGCACCGCGAACGGCAGGCGATTCTTGAGCATTGCCAGCACCCGCGCCTCTGGTTCGACCTTCGCGCTTACCTCGGCTCGGCGCGGGATGCGCAGCACCCACCGACGTCCATCGTCGACGGTGGCGATCACGATCCTATAGTCGAGCCCAAGCTCATTGACAGTCAGCGGGCCATGGAGCTTGAGCCCATGTCGGGCTGCAAGTGCGTACAGTTGGGAGGTATCGGCGGTCGTGACTACGGTCATGATTCACTCCTGAGGGCTTGACGGGTTTAGCCACCTAAATGTAACAGTCACGTCGGTTATATTCAATCCGGCACTGTTGCAAAGTTAGCGATGAGGCAGCCTTTTGTCTTATTCAAAGGCCTTACATTTCAAAAACTCTGCTTACCAGGCGCATTTCGCCCAGGGGATCACCATAATAAAATGCTGAGGCCTGGCCTTTGCGTAGTGCACGCATCACCTCAATACCTTTGATGGTGGCGTAAGCCGTCTTCATGGATTTAAATCCCAGCGTGGCGCCGATTATCCGTTTCAGTTTGCCATGATCGCATTCAATCACGTTGTTCCGGTACTTAATCTGTCGGTGTTCAACGTCAGACGGGCACCGGCCTTCGCGTTTGAGCAGAGCAAGCGCGCGACCATAGGCGGGCGCTTTATCCGTGTTGATGAATCGCGGGATCTGCCACTTCTTCACGTTGTTGAGGATTTTACCCAGAAACCGGTATGCAGCTTTGCTGTTACGACGGGAGGAGAGATAAAAATCGACAGTGCGGCCCCGGCTGTCGACGGCCCGGTACAGATACGCCCAGCGGCCATTGACCTTCACGTAGGTTTCATCCATGTGCCACGGGCAAAGATCGGAAGGGTTACGCCAGTACCAGCGCAGCCGTTTTTCCATTTCAGGCGCATAACGCTGAACCCAGCGGTAAATCGTGGAGTGATCGACATTCACTCCGCGTTCAGCCAGCATCTCCTGCAGCTCACGGTAACTGATGCCGTATTTGCAGTACCAGCGTACGGCCCACAGAATGATGTCACGCTGAAAATGCCGGCCTTTGAATGGGTTCATGTGCAGCTCCATCAGCAAAAGGGGATGATAAGTTTATCACCACCGACTATTTGCAACAGTGCCAGAGCGAGGCCCATTGACGCCACAACGTAGGCGAGGCCACCTCCCAGTAGAACGGGGCGGCGCCCCAGTCGGTCCGATAGCGGTCCAAACAAGAGCTGACCGGCACCAATCATGACCAAGTACGTTGTCAGCGTAAGCTGAATTGTGCTCGCTGTCGTACCAAGCGCGTTTGGCATAAACGGCACTGCTGGCAAGTACATGTCCATGCCGAGTGATGCCAATAAATCGAACGGTGATAACAACAACACCGTGGCGGCAAGGGAGTACCGCCAACTAAAGTTTTTTGAGCGCACGAAACCATCTCCTTGAACAAAGGATTTGGCGGCGCTCCCGTAGAGCAAAAGGATTCATGAGAACGCCGCAACAACCGAAAAATGAAGGTTGCTGCGGCTTACTTGTCTGCGTTCTTGGAAGTGCTCATCTGCTGACTATCTCATGATTGAATTTGAATCGTAACAACTTTCAAGCAACTCTGCGAGGAGCCTTATTGTGCGCCCAACGCCGCCATAAACGGCGACAGGGTGGCGCGCCTATTGCGCATAAAATGGCGAAGCCATGCGCAACAGGCGCGGAATCTCTGGCGTCCGGTTTGATGGCTTTGTTATGCAAAGGACTAGTCTTCAATGACGTGTAAACCACGGCGCTTTAAGTCCTCTAACGAATCCAACATTCCCCTTATTAATTCAACAGGATGCCCCTCCCAGTCTTCAACAACGCCAACAATTCTCAAGGGTTCGCAGGTTCTATAGGACTGTGTTGGATTACCGGGAAATTTTTTGTTCGTAAGATTCGGATCGTCTTCGAACGGTCCTGTTGGCTCAACTATGTATATGTAGCCGCGACCCTCGAGGCCAGACAGTGACATAGCAAGTTCAGCTCCCCAAACTGCTGGCTCCATCAAGGCTGAAAAGTAGATGTGCTTAAGAATACGACCGTCCTCGAAATGAGAGATGAACCCTGTGGTTAGCAAGTCACCAATCGCCAAATTGGCTTTGGTTCCATGATAGAACGGTCCTTGCACCTGCTTGTAATTATCATGAGAGATGGGAATCCAATCTTTTACCATTTTAAGACCCTTAATTGTTGGGATTTGGCTGCATAACGTCGCTATCAATCGCGGAAAAGGCGTAGTGCGCGAAGCGAACGAAGCTTTTTGCCGTCGATTGCATAGCTTTGTTAACCCTTTTTCCAAATTTGATAGCAATAGTTAATGTTTGAAGTAAAGTGTTGCTCAAAAACAACTTCGAAGGTATTTGGAATACTCGGGAAGAAAACATCCCCCTCTGGCTCGATGTCGATCGTCGATAAGTGGAGCGTAGAGGCCATGGGTAATGTTTCTCGGTAAATTTCTCCGCCACCAGACACTATAACGTGACCGGTGAATTCAGCTAGCCTGTCCATGGCCTCTTCGATTGACTGAAATACAACTACATTGTCATCATTTGATGTCCAACCTGAGCGGGTAACGACCGCGTATTTCCTATTGGGGAGTGCGCCCATAGATTCAAACGTCTTGCGACCCACCAGAAGCCACTGATTGTAGGTCAATGCTTTAAAAAGTAGCTGCTCCCCTTTCGCGGACCAGGGTATGTCTGGACCGCAACCAATCACGCCGTTTTTCGCTTTCGCAGCCATCAATGATACTTTCAAGGTTCTCATCCTGGGTTAACTTTGTTTTAGGGCGACTGCCCTGCTGCGTAACATCGTTGCTGCTCCATAACATCAAACATCGACCCACGGCGTAACGCGCTTGCTGCTTGGATGCCCGAGGCATAGACTGTACAAAAAAACAGTCATAACAAGCCATGAAAACCGCCACTGCGCCGTTACCACCGCTGCGTTCGGTCAAGGTTCTGGACCAGTTGCGTGAGCGCATACGCTACTTGCATTACAGTTTACGAACCGAACAGGCTTATGTCCACTGGGTTCGTGCCTTCATCCGTTTCCACGGTGTGCGTCACCCGGCAACCTTGGGCAGCAGCGAAGTCGAGGCATTTCTGTCCTGGCTGGCGAACGAGCGCAAGGTTTCGGTCTCCACGCATCGTCAGGCATTGGCGGCCTTGCTGTTCTTCTACGGCAAGGTGCTGTGCACGGATCTGCCCTGGCTTCAGGAGATCGGAAGACCTCGGCCGTCGCGGCGCTTGCCGGTGGTGCTGACCCCGGATGAAGTGGTTCGCATCCTCGGTTTTCTGGAAGGCGAGCATCGTTTGTTCGCCCAGCTTCTGTATGGAACGGGCATGCGGATCAGTGGGCACTGTTGCAAAGTTAGCGATGAGGCAGCCTTTTGTCTTATTCAAAGGCCTTACATTTCAAAAACTCTGCTTACCAGGCGCATTTCGCCCAGGGGATCACCATAATAAAATGCTGAGGCCTGGCCTTTGCGTAGTGCACGCATCACCTCAATACCTTTGATGGTGGCGTAAGCCGTCTTCATGGATTTAAATCCCAGCGTGGCGTTGATTATCCGTTTCAGTTTGCCATGATCGCATTCAATCACGTTGTTCCGGTACTTAATCTGTCGGTGTTCAACGTCAGACGGGCACCGGCCTTCGCGTTTGAGCAGAGCAAGCGCGCGACCATAGGCGGGCGCTTTATCCGTGTTGATGAATCGCGGGATCTGCCACTTCTTCACGTTGTTGAGGATTTTACCCAGAAACCGGTATGCAGCTTTGCTGTTACGACGGGAGGAGAGATAAAAATCGACAGTGCGGCCCCGGCTGTCGACGGCCCGGTACAGATACGCCCAGCGGCCATTGACCTTCACGTAGGTTTCATCCATGTGCCACGGGCAAAGATCGGAAGGGTTACGCCAGTACCAGCGCAGCCGTTTTTCCATTTCAGGCGCATAACGCTGAACCCAGCGGTAAATCGTGGAGTGATCGACATTCACTCCGCGTTCAGCCAGCATCTCCTGCAGCTCACGGTAACTGATGCCGTATTTGCAGTACCAGCGTACGGCCCACAGAATGATGTCACGCTGAAAATGCCGGCCTTTGAATGGGTTCATGTGCAGCTCCATCAGCAAAAGGGGATGATAAGTTTATCACCACCGACTATTTGCAACAGTGCCAAAAATAGATAGTCCAAGAGTCTGCAAAAATGTGATTTCGGCTTTTGCCGACTCAACTCTTTCTCTGCCGGTGTTTAACATCGGCCTAAACGAGCAGTACAGATACTGGACGCCGTGGGGCATCAACTTTATAGAATTTTCCCGCCAGGCCGCAAAAGCAAGGACCGCTGTATTTGTTCCTGATGTGGGACAGATCGAGTGGAAAAGCGCAGAGCATAAAGAACTGGCGGAGTTAAGCCTCATCGACCAAATCATACCTAAACAGTACCACTGGCTCCTGGGTATCCCGACGATGTGGCGTAACAACTATTGCAATCACGATCAGAGGCTAGCTCTTTTTCGTGAATGGAGGGAAAGCAATGGCTGCGGATAATACAAGCAGAGCAGCAGTGCTCAGAACAATGCTTTTTTTTGGCATGGTCATTTATTTTGGTTACAGCCTGGCTTTCCAGAATACTGAGGAGCTCAAATATCAGATTACTCAGGAGGTTAATGCAAGCCGGTCCATCATATCAAATGACCGTTGGAAGTCTGTTATTGCAAATAGTGAAGCGACTTTAAATTGGTTGGTACATGACTATAAGTTAATTGACTATCTGAATACTATTCTGATCCCTGACACCAAAAAACCAGCCAGAGGTATTAACATTGTTGCTGAAAAATTTACCTCTATTAATTACACTATGGCCAAAAACATACCCCTCTTACTTTATCAGTCCATTTTCCGGTGGAACTTAATCCTGGGGTGGCTAATCGTTTTTCTGCCCTATCTATTTGCCATGCTAGCAGATGGAATGTACCAGTGGAAATTGAAGAGGTACGTATTTGGTAAGGTTACAGTTCAGTTTTATCGTATTTGGTTTCGAGCATTTTGGGTGATCAGTGCTTTAACGATGGTCTACCTGGTCATGCCGAATATGTCACTATTTAACAATATCGCTCAACTTTTCCCACCAGTCGCTTTATTGATACTGGGAATTGCATTGAATCGCTTGTGGTCTAACTTTCAAAAACTCATGTAAAGGTGGTCAGATGTTAAGCAGTAAAAAAAGGAAGTCCCCTACAAATATCAAAGAATCGCTCAATGATAACGCTGACCGTTTTTATAAGATGTTTCGCATTCATACCACGGCAAAAGTTGCTATGTCGCTAATTGCCATGACCGCTGTAGGGTTTTCTTTCTACAATCTTTACGAACAATGGCAGGACGCTGAAGGGAAGAAAGACCATATAGCTGTAATACGGATTTCTGGCGAGATGGGTACCGGCTCGGAAACGGGCGATGGAACAGTGATCGCAACAGCTCTTGCCAAAGCTTACAATAATCCCCATGCCAAAGCAGTTATTATCGAGGCAGAGTCAGGTGGTGGTGGTCCCTCTGACGCCATCATTATTTACCGCCAGATAAACGCGCTTAAAAACCACCAGCCACAGATTGAACGCGTATCAGATGCCGGTTGCTCTCTTTCATCTGTAGCCGCTGACAAGAGTAACAAAACCGGGAGCACAGAACGTGGCGATGAAGCACGGTCGAAGCAAAACTCCCTCGAAGTACTCTCCAGCGGTACCGGTCGTTTTTTCTCTGATATCGCAGACTCATATAAACCAATCATCGTTAGTGTGAAAGGCATATGCGCATCCGCATGCTATTACGCGGTATCGCCCGCTGATGCAATTTATGCCGACAGTAATGCCCTGATCGGTTCTATCGGTGTGCGTATGGACCACTGGAATCTGTCAGAGATCATGAGCACAGTAGGCGTCAAGAATGAGCCCCTTACGGCCGGTGAGTTCAAAGATGCTCTTGACCCCTTCCACCCATTGTCCGATTCAACGAGGGAGTTCATGCAGAAGGAGATCCTGAACACGATGCATGAAAAATTTATAACTGATGTTGAACTTGGACGGGGTAAAAAGCTTCTCTCGCGTCATGATGCCGATGCTGTTTCTCTCTATTCAGGCCGTGTATGGCCAACACCTCAGGCAGTTAAGTACGGCCTGGTGGATGGAGATCTTACGTCAGTAGAGATCCGTACACGTCTTTCAAAAATGTACTCCACTGACACGTTCAAAAACTACAATGAGCCTCATCGTAATCTCCGTTCTGCACTCGGCATGCTGATGAGCCTGTCTTCAAATATTGAGAGCCTTACCGGTACCACTACCCGCTTGGTAGAATCTGTTAATGCCACCAGCTACCCCTCTGTGAGGTAACATGGATGCTTTCAATCTGCTGTGGAGCATTACGGGGGTAGCTTTCATTATCCTTATTTTCGTCGTGTTGCTGTGTCTGTTGGGTTTTATGACCTCTGCCATAGCGGAACGGCGGACTGCAAAGGCAATTGAATCTGGGCTTCCTGAAGAAGCTCAGGGGCTACTTAGTGATCTCACCTTTCAGTTGTCGGCTCATAGCACTACTCAGGTTGATCACATTCTCGTAGCCCCACATGGTATATACGTCATAGAGCAGAAAAACTACGTAGGCAAGCTCTACGGTACTCTGGAGGAAAGCCACTGGCGGAAATGGACTCAGTCCCGAACCCTCAAGTTGCAGAACCCGTTTAAGCAAAACCAGGGGCACATCAGGGCTATTCAGTCTGCTCTTAAGGCTAGAGAACTGGAATGTATCAATGTCGTCATCATAAACGGACGTTGTAAGTTTGATGGCATCAAGCCGGAATGGTTATGTATGGGGATGGACGATTTTATCCATAAAGTCAAACAACGACGAGGGCTACGGTTGTTCACACCGGAGTCTGTTCAGCACATCTGTTCGGTGTTGAAGTCAACAAGGAAGTCGCCAGGGCTCTATACGGACCTTACTCATATTCACAACATAACGACAAAGTACAAAGCCCCGATGAAATTCGAGCAACGAGTAACATACATTCTGCTCAACTTTATCCATTATCTGTGGGCAAGTCTGTTCACTAAGCAGAAGCCTTAGCGCTCTATCATTGGTAAGGCTGTAAAATGTCTGCAAAAGGCCCCATCGGTAAATTGTTGGGGCTTTTTCTTTGCGTAGTTCTGATACGGTTTATCCTGTGGAGCATTATGGCCACCAGCCAGCTGGTGACTGGCCAACGCTTTGTATGACGTAGCCTACTCAGGGCAGGCTATTTTAGAGGGACCGATTTTTATCCGGGCTAATTTAGAAAGAGATAATTTGAACTTAGGCGGGCTGACCACCAGCAGAGAGGTAAATCACTAGCCGGTGATATTGACAGAAGTCGTCAGGGGTTTAACGCCGGAATATTTTGCCAGGCCTCCTGCAAGGTCTGCAAGACTTCTACAAGTGATAGTGACGGCCACAGGACTGTTTCCGTCATTATCACTCCAGGTGGCTCGCACTCTACTGGTACCAGAATTAAAACAACACGAGTTCCTTTTACCTGGTAGGCAAGGTTTACTGCCGGTTGGCGGTAGGAGGCCAGTACACCCTCACCATATTGAGCAGGGTTACTTGCCCAGTTCCGCACCATTGCATACACCTGAGGCATATACCGACTATCCAGATCCCCTTTGGGCCGTCTGAACGGCACGATTTCTTCTGAGCGGTAGGTGGTCGTTGTTGTATTGGTTGTCATCTTTGTCACCTCCCCTGTTCGTCCATTTAGAGTTTTAAGCTGCTTTACACATCACACTCAACTGATTATTTAAGCTGGTCATCGTCTCTGGCCAGCATAGCCCAACCATTCGACTGGTTTTCGCGGGAGTAAGGATTCATTTCAAAATAACTATCTACCGCGTCGCTGTCCGCAACAGAACTGTTGTTAGCTCTCTTTGAACCCTGAACCACTACAGCATCAACCTCTGCGGCTTTCCCGTTGCGCTGTACCAGGATTTTAACCGTCTTGGGCTTACGTCTTGCGAGCAGTTTGTTGGCGATAAAAAGCACAACAATCCAGGCCAAAAGCACGTATAAAAATTTATTCATAATGCCCTCCTTTGTATGTGATTATTATACCTGCTTCCATTGCAGGCCAAACAGGTTCGGTGTATGAAAAATAGACTTCTCTCCGGCGTATAGCAATCTACTTACTGATCTGTTTTCGTATCAAACTGTATGGCATAACCGAGGGGCGTACGTGGTGAGTCAGAAAGTTACTTTTCCGTAATAGTTAATTTCAGATCCTTCTTCCAGTTACGCTTCAGTATAAAACCGATACCCTCTAATTCAGCATCCTTCACGTTTAATACGCTTCACTTTAAGGCAGGGCTTTTCGGTTGATATGAATTCTTTTTCCGGTTGCTGGACATGGGTTTCATCCTGATAGTTAAAATTGCAGGCTATCAGTCACCACCACCACCTCCTCCTCCTCCTCCTCCACCGCCACCATCACAACCACCAGCTATGCTATTTTCACCATTACAATCACCTCCGAGGGGGTTCAAATGGCTGCTCCCCTGTAGATGGTGTCCTTGCCAGATCGAACCCGAACCAGCGCCTCCTGAGCGTCTTTGCTTGCCCTGAGGCAATTGTGCAGGCTCACCAGCACCGGCGGTCCCAAAAATGTCCCGGGCAATTTTATAAAGAAGGTAAAAAGGTACGCCCAGCATCATAAAAAAGATTACTGAAAATATTACACGTTCCATTGATGATCTCCTGTCTTGTGAGAGACCAGTTATATCAGGGTGATTCAGTATTTCCGTTTAGAAAAGAGTACTAATTTGGCCCTGTTCGATCTTAATTTGCCATCCGGGAAAAAGTCATAGGGATAGGCCTGCCAGAGTCAATAACTTCCAGTGATCTGGAGGAGACCCCGGCTCTCTGAGCCCTCATGGATGGTACGGCTTTACCCCCTGTAAACAGATTCACGTTCCGCAGGACAAACATCGACTACTGACGTCTCATATTTGCTGACGCTAATCCGACGTCTCATTGCCGTCTGCTTGTTTTCTTTAAAGGGTGTATTAGACGAATATCAAATCGGAATGGTAGGGGATGTGTGGGCACCATGCCCGGCCCTCTTTGAGCATCTGAGAGATTGGAGACCTAGCCGGGTAAGATAGCTACTTTCTTACGGGTTACCCTTCAAATCCAAAGACGAAACGGACGCTGCCGTTCTCCACGTGGAGACGCTTTACTTCTTCGACAAATTCCTGGATCACCTCTCCGGCGTTATCGGGTGGTATGGCTGACAAAATTTCTTCCGAAGTCAGCCATGAGTATGAATGTTCACCGAATAAATCATCATCTTCGGACGGTATATCATCAGGTAATCCGCGTAATGCGTGGATAAAAACTGCTGATGTGCTCGCCCTTTCACGATCTACATCAAATCCGAGCCAGGCAAAGTGGAGATATGATCGGTCCCCTTTATAATTGCTTGATAAATTAATCCATTTACCAGGCTTTTCTTCCCTTTGAAATCGCCAGCAGATATCAACGCCCATTAAGAAACTCCATTACTATCGTTCGTATGAGATAACTATCATTTCAGAATACTATGACTTCTTCCCGTATAGAACTAATCGCTCACGCCAACTGGGCGAAGCCAACCGGTTCCGCCACTTCGCTCATTGGTTTTTAGGCGTAAGCACTGAAGCCAGTCTCCATGCTAACTGGCGAGCCTGCGAAAGTCAGACTCGTTGTTATAAAGCGGCATATCGTAAGCGGTGTCTGAAATGAACATGCGGATCTGCTCAAGCGTCATGCCACAATGAAAACGGTTTACGCTCACATTGGCCCGGGGGAAGTCAGCACAAAACGCATTCAAAACATTTTCATGGACAATGCCAATGTTGATCAACGCAGCTGGCCCGTTGTCACGGAAGGATACGACACGGAATCCCCCATACCAGCCTGAATGGGAGAAAAATGAAAATGCGCCGGATGCCAGACCATTAGACAGGTCATAGCGCAATTTCCCGCACAGAGACTGGCTGTCTTTGCTGTACACGCGATTAATGAAAATACCGGGACCAACTTCTACCGGCTGCTTGTTGCTTGCTAAACACGGAAAGCCCACCAGCGAAACCTCCCTTTCTCCTGACCAGTTTACCTGATACCCGGCAGTGAGAAAGTCCGTCAGTTCTACGCCAGAAAGAGCATTAATGGCCGCGATATCGGTAGTCAAAATATTTACGTTTTTCATATTCATCTCATCTTTATTCTAAAGTGCGTTTTTTGTCTATCAGCCCGAGGATTGAAAATTTGAATATTTAATGTGACAGATAAATACCTGTCACTTTTTCAAAAACAGCCTGTAATTGAATATCGAGAGAGTTCATTTTAAAATCCACCAGCTCAGCTTTATTATCGCAAACCAAATAAAAATAGGAGTCAAATGCGTCTGTATCTTCATCTTTAAAAATACGGAAGGAATTAATTTTATCATGCCCTTCAAATTCGGCATGAATACCATAGCGAACCGAGCCGTCATCGAACTGAACAACCCGTCGTACAGAATTAATCCGGACGTACTGTTTTAAGGCCCTCGCGAAATCGGCATTTAACGCCAACGCTCGTAAGATTGAATCAGCGGTTTCATTCTGCTTTTTACGATCGTATTCAAATATCCCACAGCCGGTGTTACGAAAGACCGGCTGAAGAGCATTAACCAGGTTGAAGGAATCCACGTTTCTGTCGTTTCTGTACATGAGATATCTCCTGCCCCTCCGCTATACGAAGGGGCTTGATAGGGTTACTGCCAGGCTGCGATCACTTCTTCGCACTGGAAATGAGATAAGCACTGCTGGAGTAGAAGAGCCAGCACCGCTGTGTTAGGGACGCGATTGTTACACCACGCGTTGAAAAGCAGCTGCCATGGACCGGCATAATACCCGGCCAGTTTCTTTTTTTGTTTAGCTGTACGGCAGCGGGAAATGGCCTGCTGATAAAGGCTTTCATTCTCATCACCAGCCCGTTTTTGCAGAGTGCGATAAATATACGAATAAAGACTGTCAGAACAGTTTGAAGCGTACGCCAGTTGTTTTTTCATAATACCTCCTGTTTAGAAGTATTATATGTAAACAGCCTCAGCGGCTAATAACCCGTAGCAATATAATTTGCATTTTTTCTATTTCTGAAGACGCTTTTTAAATTAATATTTACTGAGTTATCACAACTTATTATTCTTCCCGTCTGCTGTTTTATTAATCCCCCAGTTAGTAATCACGCCAAGTCGGCGCAATTTTTCACGTTGTTCATAAATAAAAAAATCGCCAAGGCAGTCTTTTAAAACTTCACTATCCTGATATTTTATTTTTTGAAGCATCCTCGCAACTATGGCGCGTTTCAGGAATATGGCTGCATCAGACTCAAGCATTTGTGAGGACTGTCTGACGGTCTCCTGCATGTCGACGATACTGCTGAGCTTTCGTCTGACCACGCTTAGCATAGTGTCCGGGAACCGCTTAGCGGCTGAATGTAACCCGCAACAACGTTACGCATTGTTTTACTCACTGCAATTTTCCATTTAAGTCTGTTTGTTCCACCAGCTGCTAACATCAGCGTTATTCATCCTGAGGTTTCGCCCGCGATTGACAGATCAGAGGCAGCATGGATGAAATTGCCAGAGTAGATCACTGCATACGCGAATAGTGGTTTGTATTCAGTTCTGCGTTTGCCTGCTTTTCCAGTGCTGTCATAACCCGGCGGAGCATCGCCAGAGCCTGAACAGGCGAGCTCCCAAACTGCACTTTCACTTCAGCCGTATCATGATCCTGAATCAGGTCGAGTATATTCACTTCGATCCCTGCCCCGTTTTCATCTTTTGCCGTGCACTGAATACTTACCCGGGTCACCGAATCCGTCAGGACTGGCAGTGGGTTAGTTTTGTCTACGTTGATAACAGCCTTCTTCATTGCCCTGTTTCCCCTTGTCCTGAAAAAGTTACCGACCCGTCCGGATGGAGGGGTCGGTCAGAAAATCATGACTGTCCCTTGTTCATCTTATCAGCATGCTTACGCAGGTACTCTTTCAGGTCAGCATGAGCGTTGATGATATCGTTCATTTCATCATTGGTCAGAACAAGCGTGTAAGTATCAGTACTGACAGATTCACCTTCTTTAAGCTTGGCTTCTTCAGCAATACGTTCAAAAATCGGGATCGCGGTGTCTGCAATGACGGTCACAGTCTTTTTGTTCAGAACGCTGGACATGGAAGGTGCTTTACCTGCCGGGTTCTGTTTAGGAGCGCTGTCCTTTGGAGCTGGAGCCGGTTCCTGTACCGGTGGCGTATCCAGCGTCTCCGTATTGCTTTCATCGTTCAGTTGATCCGGTACCGGGGTGTTATCGGTAGTATCATCTGCCGGTTGCTCAGCACCGATGTTTTCCGGAGTCTGCGGATCTGTCAGCGCCAGTGATATAAGACGGTAATTCGCCATTTGGATTGTCCGCTCCACCCAACATGTTGTTTCCTTAAGGTTCTCACACCAGAAAGGACATCAACATGCTGAGCAGAGAGGACTTTTACATGATAAAGCAAATGCGCCAGCAGGGCGCGTACATTGTCGATATTGCGACTCAGATTGGTTGCTCTGAACGGACGGTCAGACGCTACCTCAAATACCCTGAACCGCCAGCCAGAAAGACCCGCCACAAAATGGCTAAGCTGAAACCGTTTATGGATTACATCGACATGCGCCTGGCAGAGAATGTCTGGAATAGCGAGGTTATCTTCGCGGAGATTAAGGCAATGGGTTATACGGGCGGACGTTCCATGCTGCGTTACTACATCCAGCCCAAACGTAAAATGCGTCCGTCAAAAAGAACAGTTCGCTTCGAAACTCAGCCTGGATACCAGCTCCAGCACGACTGGGGCGAAGTTGAGGTGGAGGTTGCCGGGCAACGGTGCAAAGTTAACTTTGCGGTTAATACGCTGGGGTTCTCCCGCCGCTTCCATGTCTTCGCCGCACCAAAACAGGATGCTGAGCATACCTACGAATCACTGGTTCGCGCCTTCCGCTACTTCGGTGGTTGTGTGAAAACGGTGCTGGTTGATAACCAGAAGGCTGCGGTGCTGAAGAATAACAACGGGAAAGTCGTGTTCAACTCCGGATTCCTGTTGCTGGCTGACCACTATAACTTCCTGCCACGGGCATGCCGTCCACGCAGGGCCAGAACAAAAGGTAAGGTTGAGCGGATGGTGAAATACCTCAAGGAGAACTTCTTCGTCCGGTACCGCAGGTTCGACAGCTTCACTCATGTCAATCAACAACTGGAGCAATGGATAGCCGATGTGGCTGACAAACGGGAGCTTCGCCAGTTCAAAGAAACGCCGGAACAGCGCTTCGCGCTGGAGCAGGAACATCTGCAGCCGTTACCGGATACGGACTTTGATACCAGTTACTTCGACATCCGCCATGTGTCCTGGGACAGCTATATCGAGGTTGGTGGTAATCGTTACAGCGTTCCCGAAGCGCTGTGTGGTCAGCCGGTATCGATACGAATATCGCTGGATGACGAGTTGCGGATCTACAGTAATGAGAAACTGGTGGCCTCACATCGCCTCTGTTCAGTATCGTCTGGCTGGCAGACAGTGCCGGAGCATCACGCCCCGCTCTGGCAGCAGGTCAGTCAGGTGGAACATCGACCACTGAGTGCCTATGAGGAGCTGTTGTGATGCATGAACTGGAAGTCCTGCTGAGTCGCCTGAAAATGGAGCATCTGAGTTATCACGTTGAAAGCCTGCTGGAACAGGCAGCTAAAAAAGAGCTGAACTACCGGGAGTTCCTGTGCATGGCGCTACAGCAGGAATGGAACGGCAGGCATCAGCGCGGTATGGAGTCCAGGCTGAAGCAGGCTCGTCTGCCGTGGGTCAAAACGCTGGAGCAGTTCGACTTTACCTTCCAGCCGGGCATCGACCGTAAGGTTGTCCGGGAACTGGCTGGTCTGGCGTTCGTGGAGCGCAGCGAAAACGTGATCCTGCTGGGCCCTCCTGGTGTCGGAAAAACTCATCTGGCCATAGCTCTTGGCGTGAAAGCGGTGGATGCGGGACATCGGGTACTGTTTATGCCACTGGACAGACTGATCGCGACACTGATGAAAGCGAAACAGGAAAACCGGCTGGAGCGTCAGCTACAGCAACTGAGTTATGCCCGGGTGTTGATCCTGGATGAAATAGGCTATCTGCCGATGAACAGAGAGGAAGCCAGTCTGTTCTTCCGGCTACTGAACCGTCGATATGAAAAAGCGAGCATCATACTGACGTCAAACAAAGGGTTCGCAGACTGGGGAGAAATGTTCGGAGATCACGTGCTGGCAACAGCGATCCTGGATCGGCTGCTACATCACTCAACCACGCTGAATATCAAAGGAGAGAGTTACCGGTTAAAAGAGAAACGTAAAGCTGGAGTGCTGACCAAAAACACAACGCCAATCAGTGATGATGAAATGGTGGAAAGCGGACAGCATCAGTAACGAAAGTATTTAGCGGGCATGAAAATGGCAAATAACGGTCAAACATCGTGGCGTTGACAATGCTGGGCACGTTTCTTTTCCAGCCGGGGTTTAAGCCAGAGCTGAAACTCATTCAACTTCTCAGCAGCCAAAACCGCTTCAACGGGGAAAACTTTATATTTACCCTGTTGCTGAGGTTCACCCAGCCATCGCCTGATGGCTCCGTCAGTCCATAAACGAGTCTCTTTTAGCCTAGTTACAGTGACCCATTTTCTGGACCATTCATCAAATTGTCGCTGGCGATCCCGATAACGTTGTTCTTCCTGCTGCCGAAGCCACTCGCGATCAACAGCAAATTTTCGGTATCCAACAAAGAGCCCTTGTACTTTGGCCATGTCATATTCCGGTTGCTTAGAGTTACTCATTCAACCAAAACCTAAACGTCGATACAAACTCTGTTTCATAACCAGGGTTTTATCCTTACCGCGACAGTAAGTAACAGGGGCTGCATAAACCGGTCATTTAGTCCGTTATGCAAAAATTATTGAGGATCCGGGCTGTTAAACTGTTCTTCCTCTTTCGCTTCCGGTGAAAAGGGGAGGTGTCACCCTGCGAGCCCGTGTAGTGAAAGGGATTCGTCGTAATACAGGCCAAAGGCTAACATGACCGCAAAGGACGCCCGGGCGACCGGATACCTGCCGGGTTGTGCGATGTAAAATCCGGAAGCAGTGATAACACAAACAGGCCCCTACAGCGTAAGGATTGTGATGGACGATAAAGAGCAGTTTACGAATCTTGTGGCAAAGCATGCCTCCGGACTCACCGAAGAGCAGCTGGCCGGGTACGATGCCTGTTCCCTGGATGGTGAATGCGTCACGCCTTCATACGAGGTTTTCCGGGGGTATCGTACCCGCCACACACTGGATGAATTTCTGGAGATGGCCATATCGCTGAATGCCATCCACCCGGATGAATATTTAACGGATATGCTGCTGAAGCCTCATGAGGTGATCGGCGCTCTGGCCGATGAAGGCGACCAGCTGAACAACGCCACCCCGGTTTATTTCTTTCCGGATACCGGCGTCTATGCAGCGGCCGTTAGTGAAACCCGGGTGCTCGATGCCTGGCTTTGCTGGCCATGCTACCCGGCGAACTGGTAACGCGGCCGTTGGAATTGCACCGGCCGGATACGAATTTAACCGACCCCGTGGCGGGAAGGCTATCAGAGTTGCATGTCCTCATCCCTCAAGCCCCCTGCCAGGCCCCAACGTGCTGTCAGGCTTCGCCTGATTCCCGATCTGCGCCGATACTTCAGCCGATAACTTTTTGTTTTCTTTTTATTTTCTTCCCATTTCCTCAAAAATCGCGGGCGGCGTGGACAGGGCACCATTGCCGCATGTGGGGTCTTAATAAGGGCAGGGTGGTCAGTTTTGCTCGATGCCAGGGGTAGGCCCTCCCCTTCATGGGATGAGGACATGCAAGTAAGCTAACTATCTGAAATGACGAAGGTTCATTTGGTGAATGTCGCTTCATATTAATGTTGTGTCACTTATGATCGTATGTAGCTGGTTGCAAAGAGGAGCGATGAGACAATAAAGTTGTATCGCTAACAAGATTTATGCTGCCACATAGTAACAGCCTAAAAGTTGTACGCCCTATTTAACAGCTTTTAGGCTGTTAATTTGATATTACAGCTTTTAGGGTGTATGTTTAGGAAACAGCCTGCAAGGTGTATCAGAGGAAACTACTGAGGCCAGCTTATGATCAATAATGATTACCCGTTAAACACGCTCAACCAGCTGCGTCCCTTGCTCATTGGTTTTCGCAAGGCGAATGGCCTGACGCAAAAAGACCTGTCCGAAAGGTTAGGCGTCACTCAACAGACATACTCACGTCTGGAAGCCAACCCTGCCAGTGCGAGCATTGAACGGCTATTCAAGGTGTTTTCCATCCTGGGCGTAAAAATCAGCTTCTCCTCGGCAACCACCTCTTCAGAGAGGAAGCAGACGGAAGAAATGCTTAAATCAAACTCACCTGCACGACAGGAGGATTGGTAACGATATGAGCCGGAAACAGCAACGTCTGGTAATTTGGATGAACGGCATCAAAGTCGGGTACTGGGAAAAAAGCAAAGGGGTAGACAGCTTAGAATACCTTCCTGAATGGGTTGCTGACGAACAGGGAAGGCCGCTGTCATTGTCCCTTCCTTTTACTCCCGGGAACCAGGTCTGGCGTGGAAATGTGGTACGTGACTATTTTGATAATTTACTGCCGGACAGCGAAGGCATACGCAGACGTCTGGCAATGCGTTACAAGGCCGATAGCCTGGAGCCTTTTGATCTGCTGACGGAGCTGGGAAAAGACTGCGTGGGCGCGATACAGCTGCTTCATGACGGAGATGAACCCACTGATTTATATTCCGTGAAGTATCACCCGCTTACTGAATCAGAAATTGCGGCAACTTTGCGTAATACCACGGAGACATTGCTACCGGGCAGGCCAGAAGATAACGACGACTTACGTTTATCTATTGCCGGTGCTCAGGAGAAAACAGCCCTACTGTGGCATGAAGATCGGTGGTGTATGCCGGAGGGTAATACACCAACGACGCATATATTCAAGCTACCGCTCGGACTTGTGGGGAACATGAAAGCCGACATGAGCTCGTCGGTTGAAAATGAATGGCTCTGCTCGGTACTTCTCGGCCAGTACGGGCTCCCCGTGGCAAGAACGCAGATTGCTCACTTTGAAGATCAGAAAGCGCTGGTGGTAGAACGTTTTGACCGAAAATGGTCAGGAGACGGACAATGGATCATTCGTTTACCCCAGGAGGATATGTGTCAGGCCCTGGGCGTTTCGCCATTACGAAAATATCAGGCGGACGGCGGGCCAGGTATATCGGAAATTATGGAGGTTCTGAGTAATTCAGACCGTGCTGAGCGTGACAAAGCGCAGTTTTTTATGACGCAGATAATTTTCTGGATGATGGCCGCAACAGATGGCCACGCTAAAAATTTCAGTATTTCTATTGGGCCACAGGGACGTTATCACCTTACACCAAACTATGATGTGTTGTCGGCATGGCCGGTGATCGGTCATGGGAACAATCAGATATCCTGGCAGAAGTGCAAACTGGCGATGGCCGTACGTGGCAGTAGCAACTATTACCAGATATATCGAATACAACGACGCCACTGGATCAGGCATGGTGAGATAACCGGCCTGAGTAAACAGCAGACAGAGGCGATGATAGAGGAAATCATCGCCAGAACCCCGGGTGTCATTGAACGTGTTAGCGGGCTTCTTCCGGACCAGTTCCCCCAGCAGCTTGCGGAAAGTATTTTTGATGGAATGAGGCAGCAATGCAGGCGCCTGGCTGAGAAATGACAGCCGCAATTTATAGTGTGCATGTTTTCAGAATAGCTGATGTAAGCGTGAGGATTCAGTATGACTGAAGAACAAAAAAGAATAGAGCGGGCTATTGAGTTGGCTTGTCGTTACGGCGGAACCGATGAAATGCATCATCTGCAATGGGTCGTGGATCAGATGGTAAGAGAACTTGCTGGAGAACGTTATGCACAGATTGTAGCTGATGCCACCAGCGGAGAAGATGGGCCTGATACTTACAAATGGAGTGTTGGGATCGCGCCTTAACAGCTGTCGGTCTGGGGGTGAAAACGTATTCTTCATTCAGCGAATTCCCAGGCTTCACATTAAGACTAAAGCGGCGGCCGCAGTAACGTAAGAGAAAATAAATGGCTATTTTAGCAATCATTGCAGTTATCGCCCTGGGTGGGTACGCCTACGGATTTATTAAAACCCGTGAGCTGAGCGCTTTGCGTAAAGAAATGAAACTATACGTGGATCGCATGGAAGCGGCGGAGCTGGACTTACACGCAATCAGAAGTGTAGCGGAGCACCGGTTGCACGGTGCAGGTAAACAGTTTGCCGACCTTTACAGCCGTATCGACGGTGCAACTGTGACGCTGACACCCGAAGATCAGCTGTTACTGGCAACGATGCCATTTAATATTCAGGATGTAGAAGACATCGTAAACGAGCGCGGTCCAAAGACAATTAGCGGCCGTCCATTCTGGGAAGTTGAGCCAGGCCCGCATGATTATGAATATGGCCCGCAATATCCGTATTTCCCAGACCAGCGCTAGGAAGAGATCAAGATGAGAGAGCCAAGACCACGCCATACCTTGCAGGTCATTCGTGTACCTTCTCTGGAGGTTCAGGACCTGGGGCTGACCAGCTTTGATAGCTGGCTTGACGAGCACGGGTATGACAAAACGAATGCCAGAAATAACCGTACCATCTGGGCGAGAGAAGGCGGATGGCATCTGAAACGTTGCAGAAATCTTGAAACTGGCACGGACGATTTCTGGTTTATCGCTTTCGATGGTAAAGGCGGGAAGATTTACCCGCTGAAAACCCAAAGAGACTACCGGGCTGCATATCGTAAGCTGGAAGCAGAAGGTTATGCGCCTGCGGTCATCGAGCAAATGACCACAGGCGCAGCATATAACCTGGCCTATCCACGTTCCACCCTAAAACAAGCTGAGACGGCCACCAGCGAGCCAATTCGGAAACCTGACGTAGATATCCAGGGTGAGCACTGCGAGCGCGTAGTGACGCAACGTAGTGGCGTGGCACAGGGTAAATTCAAAGCTCTGCTCATCGAGAATTTCGCAGGCCGTTGTGCGGTAACCGGTTGGGTTAATGGAGGTGTCCTGGATGCGGCACACATTGAACATGGAACCCGGTACAATCCGTCTAATGGCATCCTGATGACTCCAACAATGCATGCGCTGTTTGATGCCGATCTTATGGGCATAGATCCGGCCACCCTGACCGTTCATTTTAAGCCAGGCATTGAGGTGGGCGAGCTGTTTGAAGGCCGTAAAATCACACCGCTGGTGTACGATCTGGACTTAGAGCGGCTGGCCGTACGCTGGGCAGAATACCAGGGCCTTGCTCAGGACCAATGAAGGGTGACAGCCAGGTTGTGCCTAAACCTGGCAGTAAAACCTGCATGCCACAAACCTTTAAATTCTGACTCAAGAGCCTGGCACAAGATAAAAGCGAAATGAAAAGGTTAAAACCGGTGCACCAGACCTCTTAGGTTTAATACCTGAGCCAGTATACTGGCAGTCTCAGGTAAGTGGGTATCATACACTTCAGAAATATCCACACCGAGATAACCGCAACAGTTAAAGAGCTAAAAAGGACGGTTTTAATTTTATGAATAAAACAGCTTTAATTATGATTCTGGGAATCCTCGGATGTGGTAAAGCATTTGCAGCCACTGAATTACAGCTCCAGCAAAAACGCGTTATGCATTTCTGTGCCAATGCCAGCCTTCCGTTGTTGATTGCCGGTACAACTTATGCGAATACGTCTGACAATGGACGACCAGAAAAAGAAAGAGTGGCAATCCTGAAAAATTCGTAAGCGTCGTCTGAGTACCGTCTGGTCCCGAATCCAGGATCCTGTAACTTAAGCACCCACTTATTTTGCAGGTGGACACCTCATGCGCGCTAAAGAAAGACTTCCCCGGAAACACTATTCCCCTGAATTCAAAATGGAACTGGTCAGGCTGGCTCTTGAAGAAGAAGGCAGTATTGCCGCACTGGCCCGGAAACATGACGTCAATGATAACCTGCTCTTTAAATGGATAAGGCTCTGGCAGCGTGAAGGGCGGGTCTGTCGGCCCCGAAAAAACTCATCGTCGCTTCCTGCCCTGATACCCGTGCAGCTTCAGGCGGGCTCTTCTCTCCCAACCTTCGAACTACCATCCTGCTCTCCTCCCGCTACCTGCCACATAAAATGTCGGGGAGGAGAAATAACACTGACTCATCCCTCTGCTGAACTCATGAGCACTGTCCTGCGCGAACTGATGCGGGGGCCTGTATGATAAATCTTCCCGCAGGCACAAAAATCTGGCTGGTTGCCGGTATCACCGATATGCGCAACGGCTTCAATGGCCTCGCCGCAAAGGTGCAGACCGCGCTGAAAGATGACCCGATGTCCGGCCACGTCTTCATCTTCCGGGGACGCAGCGGCAGTCAGGTAAAACTGCTCTGGTCCACCGGCGATGGTCTGTGCCTGCTGACAAAGCGACTGGAACGTGGTCGCTTCGCCTGGCCCTCAGCCCGCGATGGCAAAGTGTTCCTGACGCCGGCGCAACTGGCGATGCTGATGGAAGGTATCGACTGGCGACAGCCAAAGCGGTTACTGACATCCCTGACCATGTTGTAGCGCTCTTTATCCTGGTTGTCGCAGAATAAGCCTGGTAAAATACAGGCTTATGAACGACACCTCTTCTGACGACATCCTTCTGCTGAAACAGCGCCTGGCCGAACAGGAAGCGTTGATCCACGCCCTGCAGGAAAAGCTGAGCAACCGGGAACGCGAAATAGACCATCTGCAGGCGCAACTGGATAAGCTGCGCCGGATGAACTTCGGCAGTCGTTCCGAAAAGGTATCCCGCCGTATCGCGCAAATGGAAGCTGACCTGAACCTGCTGCAGCAGGAAAGCGATACGCTGACCGGCCGGGTGGATGACCCGGCAGTGCAGCGCCCGCTGCGTCAGACCCGCACCCGCAAACCGTTCCCTGAGTCACTCCCACGGGATGAGAAGCGGCTGCTGCCGACTGAGCCGTGTTGCCCGGAGTGCGGTGGTTCGCTGAGTTACCTGGGTGAGGATGCCGCCGAACAGCTGGAGCTGATGCGCAGCGCCTTCCGGGTTATCCGGACAGTCCGTGAAAAGCATGCCTGCCGTCGGTGCGATCGCATCGTTCAGGCCCCGGCTCCTTCGCGCCCCATCGAACGGGGGATCGCCGGACCGGGGCTGCTGGCCCGAGTGCTGACCTCAAAGTATGCAGAGCACACACCGCTGTATCGCCAGTCGGAGATCTATGCCCGCCAGGGTGTAGTGTTGAGTCGTTCTGTACTGTCGGGCTGGGTGGATGCGTGTTGTCGTCTGCTGGCACCGCTGGATGAAGCCCTTCAGCACTATGTCCTGACCGACGGCAAACTCCATGCTGACGATACGCCTGTCCCGGTGCTGTTGCCAGGCAATAAGAAGACGAAGACCGGGCGCTTATGGACGTACGTTCGAGACGACCGCAACGCCGGATCAGCGCTGGCCCCCGCAGTGTGGTTCGCTTACAGCCCGGACAGAAAAGGTATCCACCCTCAGACCCATCTTGCAGGCTTCAGTGGCGTACTGCAGGCTGATGCCTACGCCGGGTTCAACGAGCTCTACCGCGACGGCCATATAAAGGAAGCCGCGTGCTGGGCCCATGCCCGCCGAAAAATCCACGATGTTCACGTCCGTACCCCGTCAGCCCTGACGGAGGAGGCGCTGAAACGGATCGGCGAGCTGTATGCCATCGAGTCGGAGCTCAGAGGTAAAAGAGCAGAGGAACGGCAGGCAGTCCGGCACCAAAAAGTGCTGCCGCTGCTGGCGTCACTGGAGGGGTGGCTGCGGGAGAAACAGAAAACCCTCTCAAGGCACTCAGAACTGGCGAAGGCGTTCGGGTATGCGCTGAACCAGTGGCCGGCGCTGACCCGCTATGCAGAAGATGGCTGGGTGGAGGTGGATAATAACATTGCCGAAAACGCCCTACGACTGGTCAGTCTGGGGAGAAAAAACTGGCTGTTCTTCGGCTCGGATCATGGTGGTGAGCGCGGTGCGTCACTGTACAGTCTTATCGGGACGTGCAAATTAAACGGCGTGGATCCGGAACGCTATCTGCATCATGTACTTGATGTCATCGCCGACTGGCCTGTGAACCGGGTGGGTGCTCTGCTCCCGTGGCGGGTTACTCTGCCTGCCTGACCAGCTTCACTTCGTCAATACGGTTCTCACTGCACGCTTACAAAAATTCAGTTGCAAGCTCGACAGCTTATAAAATGGCATCTCCCGGAGTTCAGATGGCCATGATGAGCGTGGTGGAAGATATTGCCGATCCGAAAGAATTAGCTCTACATCAAAAAGAAGTTAGACGTCTTGGGGCTAGTTATCTTTCCGACAGCGGTGTTTCATGGGCTTCAAAAACTGTTTCACCATTTACAGCCTGGTGTAACTTTAACCGTTTAGAAAGTTAAGGCTGGCAAGGCGGTTTCTGTTCAGGAAAGTTACTTTCCGTGCGGGGACCGTAAGATACAGATAAAGCTTAAGGCCTTTGAATTTTTGGAAAGCATTTGAAAATTTCATTGCGCTTGTCTGATATGAAACAGCCCCTGCATTTCTGCAAAGGCTGAAAGAGTGTGTACGGACTTTGGAAGGAGTGATGATATACGCCTGAGCCATCCCATCACCGCAGACAGGGTAATTAACCCTGACTAAAGCTTTCACCTATTCCGTCGCTCGCAAGCGGCTTTCGCACACTAACGAAGGTATGGCCTTTCGTCGGTGTTAAATTTTTCAAACTTTGCTTACTTTGTCAAGGAAGGTGACCGCAGTAGCAGGCACAACTACTTTAATCTGTATGAATAATAAGGTAGAACCGGCCAGTGAATGAATGCTTACCCTGAAATCAGGCGGACAACCTTCAGGAATATTGATAGCAAGACTGAATCTCTCGCTGCGGCGATAAACATTTCGCCATAACCCTGAACGAGAGTGGTTCATCCATCATATACAGGAGCGTTACATGCGCAAATTTAAGTACATAATCTGTCACCAGTGCGAAGGCCACGGGACCATGGAAAACCCGGCCTTTGAAAATGGATTCACCCAATCAGAAATGGCTGAGTGGGAGCCAGAAATGCGTGAAAAGTATTTTGCCGGAGCATTTGATGTTCGCTGTAACGTTTGTGCCGGTGACGGTAAGCTCAGCGTACCAAACGTAGCGGCTATGTCTTTTTCAGAACGACGGGTTCTGGCAGCACGGCGGCGTGATGAGCGTCTTCAGGCTGCTGATGAACGGCTGTCCCGCCAGGAACGAGCAATGGGGTACTGAGGTGCTACAGCAAAGATGAAAATGACGAAGCCAAAACCGGTAAGCCGGATGAAAAGACCGTTTATTAGTGAGCTTGCAGAGCTGGGTTTATCGGGTGAAATTCTTTCAATTCGAACTGACGGCATGCAGGGGACGCTCATACCCGATCTTACCGCAGGGGTGAGTGAAGCAGGCCGTGTGAAAACCGGCAACTGGGTAATCTCTGACAAGAGAACCTTCGACCATGTCGTTCTGTGTGTTGAAAGACAAGATGAGAACCATGATGTGTACGTAGGTAAATTCATCCAGTTACATGTAGCCGCTAATAAGAGCCTTAAGATCGTCGAAATGGGCGATGTGAAACTGGTGGCCATAACCAGCTCGATTCCTACCACTTTTAATGGTGGGATAAAGAGATACAAAGGGGTTACGTATGTGTCACTTTCCCAAACAGCTCAAACCACTATCGACTTCCCGAAGCGTATCTACAAAGAGGGCCAGGAATGTACTTCTGTCACCAGTCCTGACCAAGGTCCTTTCGCCCGGGATGTTAGGTTGAATTGCTACGGGCGATGTGTTGTCACCGGCGTAAGGTCCCCCTGGCGTACTGAGGCCGCGCACTTAACGCCACGTCATGAAGAAGGCATTCCCGACGTAACGAACGGAATTTTACTTCGCCGTGATATCCATACACTGTTCGACAATGACCATTGCGCCATAAACCCTGACACTATGAAAATTTACTTCAGCCGGGAGGCCCGGGAGTTGGATGATGATCTCCTGAAATGGCATGGGAATGAGATAGAGACGACACGCATGCAGGTTCCGGTTAACATCGAAAACCTTCGGATACGATGGCAAAAATTTAAGGCTAAGGATCGTCAGCGTAAATAAAGCCATAAGCTGAACCACGGCGAGGATTAGTCTTGTTCACTAAATGACAGCGAGAGATTAAATGCAAACCCAAAAAGAAATTACAGTTGGCCAGATCTGGGAAGAAGTGGATCCAAGACTGATCCGGAAAGTGCGGGTTGTTGAGGTGGCCTCGTTAGAAGGGCCCAAAGGCATCCTTATCGAAAACGTGGAGTCTGGTCGTAAGAACTGGGCGTCGTCATCCCGCTTTAATGGAAAGCGTGGAGGGTATCGTCTTATTTCCTGACGGTTTTGCCAATATGGGAAACTGAAGAGGTTGAAACCATCCCGGTGAGGGAGCATATCTGGTAAAGAAGAGTCTTTAAAAAGGTTTTACGCGACCTGGGATAATAAACGGGAAAACGATACCCAAAAAAAGAATACAGCGATGATAACGATAAGGAATGGTAAGGGCTTCAATATTTTGAGAAATGCCCTGGCTTCCTTTGCATCTGCATTTCTAATCAAACTGTCCACATAGGGATCACAGCTCTTAGGTTCTGAATTTTTCATATGTTCTGTACCTGAAATTGATTCCGTATGAGAAAAGGCCACCGAAGTGGCCTCTATCAAAACTGGTGGCAAAAGTTAGATCAGGAAATCATCAAGACTTTTACCGGCTGCAATTTGTTCTGCCAGAGCTTTGGGGGTACGGCCCTGTCCAGTCCACGTTTTTGTTTCGCCATTTTCATCAGTAAATGAGTATTTGGCCGGGCGTGGTCCACGGCTTTTCTTGGTAGCCGTAGATTTGGCCTGGAATGAGCCAAGCAGCTCTTCCGGGTTGATACCATCTTCTTCCATTAACTTACGCAGGGCGTCAAGTTTCTCCTGACGAGCTTGCAGTTCGGCAGCTTTGGATGATTCTTCCTGACGGCACTGTTGCAAATAGTCGGTGGTGATAAACTTATCATCCCCTTTTGCTGATGGAGCTGCACATGAACCCATTCAAAGGCCGGCATTTTCAGCGTGACATCATTCTGTGGGCCGTACGCTGGTACTGCAAATACGGCATCAGTTACCGTGAGCTGCAGGAGATGCTGGCTGAACGCGGAGTGAATGTCGATCACTCCACGATTTACCGCTGGGTTCAGCGTTATGCGCCTGAAATGGAAAAACGGCTGCGCTGGTACTGGCGTAACCCTTCCGATCTTTGCCCGTGGCACATGGATGAAACCTACGTGAAGGTCAATGGCCGCTGGGCGTATCTGTACCGGGCCGTCGACAGCCGGGGCCGCACTGTCGATTTTTATCTCTCCTCCCGTCGTAACAGCAAAGCTGCATACCGGTTTCTGGGTAAAATCCTCAACAACGTGAAGAAGTGGCAGATCCCGCGATTCATCAACACGGATAAAGCGCCCGCCTATGGTCGCGCGCTTGCTCTGCTCAAACGCGAAGGCCGGTGCCCGTCTGACGTTGAACACCGACAGATTAAGTACCGGAACAACGTGATTGAATGCGATCATGGCAAACTGAAACGGATAATCGGCGCCACGCTGGGATTTAAATCCATGAAGACGGCTTACGCCACCATCAAAGGTATTGAGGTGATGCGTGCACTACGCAAAGGCCAGGCCTCAGCATTTTATTATGGTGATCCCCTGGGCGAAATGCGCCTGGTAAGCAGAGTTTTTGAAATGTAAGGCCTTTGAATAAGACAAAAGGCTGCCTCATCGCTAACTTTGCAACAGTGCCTTTCACCCTCGATGCCAACCACGTCAGGTGGCAAATTTTCGACATTAACCGCGACGATGCTAAATTTCATGGAGAAGTGCGTGGGTGAAATAGCCGGTCGTCAGTCATAAAGGGCAGGGGAGTACCGTTGGCCCGGCGTTCGATAGTACCGTCCGGATACTGCCAGATATCGGCGTCCAGGGAGATGTCCTGAAGCGCGGTGTCCGGAATTTCAGGTTTGTGTCTCTACAAAGACTAACTATCAGAAAAACTCATCGAGCATCAAATGAAACTGCAATTTATTCATATCAGGATTATCAATACCATATTTTTGAAAAAGCCGTTTCTGTAATGAAGGAGAAAATTCACCGAGGCAGTTCCATAGGATGGCAAGATCCTGGTATCGGTCTGCGATTCCGACTCGTCCAACATCAATACAACCTATTAATTTCCCCTCGTCAAAAATAAGGTTATCAAGTGAGAAATCACCATGAGTGACGACTGAATCCGGTGAGAATGGCAAAAGCTTATGCATTTCTTTCCAGACTTGTTCAACAGGCCAGCCATTACGCTCGTCATCAAAATCACTCGCATCAACCAAACCGTTATTCATTCGTGATTGCGCCTGAGCGAGACGAAATACGCGATCGCTGTTAAAAGGACAATTACTAACAGGAATCGAATGCAACCGGCGCAGGAACGCTGCCAGCGCATCAACAATATTTTCACCTGAATCAGGATATTCTTCTAATACCTGGAATGCTGTTTTCCCGGGGAGCGCAGTGGTGAGTAACCATGCATCATCAGGAGTACGGATAAAATGCTTGATGGTCGGAAGAGGCATAAATGCCGTCAGCCAGTTTAGTCTGACCATCTCATCTGTAACATCATTGGCAACGCTACCTTTGCCATGTTTCAGAAACAACTCTGGCGCATCGGGCTTCCCATACAATCGATAGATTGTCGCACCTGATTGCCCGACATTATCGCGAGCCCATTTATACCCATATAAATCAGCATCCAGGTTGGAATTTAATCGCGGCCTCGAGCAAGACGTTTCCCGTTGAATATGGCTCATAACACCCCTTGTATTACTGTTTATGTAAGCAGACAGTTTTATTGTTCATGATGATATATTTTTATCTTGTGCAATGTAACATCAGAGATTTTGAGACACAACGTGGATTTGTTGAATAAATCGGGCACTGTTGCAAAGTTAGCGATGAGGCAGCCTTTTGTCTTATTCAAAGGCCTTACATTTCAAAAACTCTGCTTACCAGGCGCATTTCGCCCAGGGGATCACCATAATAAAATGCTGAGGCCTGGCCTTTGCGTAGTGCACGCATCACCTCAATACCTTTGATGGTGGCGTAAGCCGTCTTCATGGATTTAAATCCCAGCGTGGCGCCGATTATCCGTTTCAGTTTGCCATGATCGCATTCAATCACGTTGTTCCGGTACTTAATCTGTCGGTGTTCAACGTCAGACGGGCACCGGCCTTCGCGTTTGAGCAGAGCAAGCGCGCGACCATAGGCGGGCGCTTTATCCGTGTTGATGAATCGCGGGATCTGCCACTTCTTCACGTTGTTGAGGATTTTACCCAGAAACCGGTATGCAGCTTTGCTGTTACGACGGGAGGAGAGATAAAAATCGACAGTGCGGCCCCGGCTGTCGACGGCCCGGTACAGATACGCCCAGCGGCCATTGACCTTCACGTAGGTTTCATCCATGTGCCACGGGCAAAGATCGGAAGGGTTACGCCAGTACCAGCGCAGCCGTTTTTCCATTTCAGGCGCATAACGCTGAACCCAGCGGTAAATCGTGGAGTGATCGACATTCACTCCGCGTTCAGCCAGCATCTCCTGCAGCTCACGGTAACTGATGCCGTATTTGCAGTACCAGCGTACGGCCCACAGAATGATGTCACGCTGAAAATGCCGGCCTTTGAATGGGTTCATGTGCAGCTCCATCAGCAAAAGGGGATGATAAGTTTATCACCACCGACTATTTGCAACAGTGCCGCCACCACCTCTCCCACTTTATCCGGATGACTGACGATGTAGGCTTCCGCCGTCGGGCCAATTTGCGACGTCGGGGCAGAATCGGCGGCGATTGCCGAGGCGGATACGGCAACGCCTGCCAACGTCAACATCGCCAGTCGGGAAAGTTTTAACGCGTGATAATACATAATAAAAGTCTCGTTCGATAAGATCGGAAAGCCTCCCGCTATCGGGAGACGCCTGAAAAATAGGTTAATGAATACGCGTCAGATCCACGGTTTGCGCTGGCATTACCCGCCCATAGTCATTAATACTTTGCCAGCGCACAGTGCAGCGAACCGTGTGCCGGCACCAGTCCGTTTGACGCGTTGCAAAGGGAGCCACGACCCCGGCGTTGTCCTGGGCGCGCTCGTTAGCGCGTAATAAAAAGAGCGTAACGTAATAGGGTGTCGGATTGCGTACCGTCGCGCCATCGGGGGTAAGCGACCAGATCAGATGCCGGTAGGCCTGCTGCGGATTGCCGACGAGTCCCTCAGGGCGATAGAGCAATTTTAAAGCCGAACGAAACGCCATTTGTACACGGTTCGCCTCAGGTTTACCGGAGGGAATGGCGGCGATACTCAAGGTAAACAGACTTTCCCTGTCGGCGGGTAGCGGTCCGCCGGTATAAACCACCCGCATTGAGTTTTCCTGGCGCGCTGAAAGCATAAATAATGGCGGCGTGACCACGAAGGGCGTGATATTCCCTTCGTTTTTGGTTCCTGGCCAGCGGCCACCAGGTAAAATATGCGTATCAATTAACCAGGACGCTTCTGAATGGTTACTTACCGGTACGCTTAATGCCGGGGCGCCCGCATGATAGATAAAGCGAGTACCGCCAATTACCACGCCAGCCTGCGCCCATGATATGGGAAGCAAGCACCAATATATCGCGCAGCGTAAAAAGAACTTATTCATAGGCAAGAATGAAGGTTGTGGAGGCATTGGCGTCCCCGGGCGTTACCGCGCCGCCATCAGCAAGATAACGCGCATAAAATTGCAGATGTGCCGACGCCTGGCCCGGACTGAGCGTCACCACATCACTCTCCTGCCCCAGTGGGATTAAGGTTTTATTTTGATCATAAAGCGCAATCCCAATGCCTGAAGCGTCGCTTTCCCCTGCGGTAAGCGCCAATAAATCCGTATTACGACTGTCCGCCGCACCGCTAAAACTGACCGTTACGCCGCTGGCAGTGCTGCCGCAGTTCTGTAAATCGATAGCAAAAGGTTGCCATGCGGAACCGTCGCCTGCGCGATAAAACTGCCGTTGAGAAACCGCGCCCATCGCCACGTTAATATTTTCCGAGCCAGGAGAGAGCGAACACGTATTGTCCGTGATGGTTCCGGAAACATAGACCCGGCCATCGTGCGCCTGGACGCCGGATGCCGCCAGCAGCATCCCGATGCCGTACAGGATATCGTTACGCATAATTACGATGGCTCCTCATTCATACTGCATATCGAAATACATGACCGCCGTCGCGTTCCCGGACGTGACCGTCGGCCGGGTCGATTTATAGCGAATATAAAAAGACAGCGTGTTGCGTCCGGCTTTCAACGGATAGACCACCGAGTCGGCATTATTGATACTGATGGTATCCTGATCATCATTCAGAATTTCCACCCCTACCCCGCTTGCTAACATGTTTCCGCTTCCCATTCCGGTATCGGTTATTGCCAGTAGCGCGGGATTGTCCGGATCGGGTTCGCCGGTAAACCAGATCTTCGCCCCGGTAATTCCTCGGGAACAATTTTTGAGGTTGATATTAAAGGGCTTAAATTTTGTCGTTGTTCCCGTCGAGGGGAAATCGCCAACTGCAAACTGCCCTAAATCAATACTTTGACTGAGACTGGAAATATCTATGTCGCAGGTTTGCGCCACAATAGTGCCGGTAAATTCGAGGTTATAAGCGAGGTCGTCAGCGCTGGCATTGATTTGTGGACACAGCATCAGTCCCATGGCAAAAAGAGCGCAGTGTGATCTGTTCATTTAGTCAAAGTCCACTCGCAGGCTGGCCAGTGCGGTAAACGCCCCTTCCGCTGGCGTTTCGCCTGTTGTACTTACCGGGTAGGCTTGCAATGTGATGTTAGCGCGTCCGGCGCTATCGGTGATAAAAGGCGCGACGCTCTGTGCATCATTGGGGATAAGCGCGTTTCCTTCATCGGTTTCGACCACTACGCCGACATCGGCATTATCCGAAGCGATAGCCTGGGGAAAGTGGCTATCCGGCGTAGCGATAAGACGCATTGTTAAATTGACCTGCGAATCCAGACCGCTGCACTTTACCGGTACGCTGAATTTTTTCGCTCGTACCCCCTCCGGCTTTTGGCCTGCATGGTTGAAATTGCCGCTGTATAATGCGCCGAAATTTACCAGAATCGTTTGTCCGGCGTTGATTTCACAGCTTTGCGGTACGGTCACCGTTCCACTATAAAGAATGCTGTATACGACATCTGTCAGCGGATCGCCTGCGGCGGTCATGACATAAACATTGAACATAGTCTTAGGACTAATATTCACCGTGCCGACGAACGGTTTAACAATTTTGAGCTGAAACTCCAGATTTGAGTCACGAACGTAAAACGGTTGACCCGCTTTCACATTTTCATCATATCCCATCAGAACGTTGTTCATTGGCGGATAGATATCGCCCGCCGAAGAATCCTCAATTCGCATTCCGCCTTCAAGATAGTCCGGGTCCAGCTTTAAATATTTCCAGTTACCGCTCGTTTCTACGACCGGATATGGCGACACATAGGAGCGATAAGTCTGGCTATAGGTCGACGCGCCGGCGGGACACAC
The DNA here is from genome assembly GCF_020150755.1 of Salmonella sp. A29-2. NCBI lineage: Bacteria > Pseudomonadati > Pseudomonadota > Gammaproteobacteria > Enterobacterales > Enterobacteriaceae > Salmonella > Salmonella sp. A29-2. Next base: position 4,003,727 of record NZ_CP083731.1, read on the forward strand.
CGCCTGTACATTAACTTCCTGGCTTTTTTCCAGTTGAACCGTCTTTCCCACCTGGTTTTGTTCTGCCGTCAGAGTGGTCGTTAAATCGTAATTAATACTGGAAGGTACACCGTTAACGTTTTTACACACGTCTGCGAAGGCGTACTGCGATACGACACTTCCCGCCAGCAGAGCAAATAAAAGAGGTATTTTCATTTAATGACACTCCGCATGTTGTCGACTCAGAATCTGACGGGAGGAAGAGAGATGATAGGACGCGACGCACTGTTGATCCGGCAGGTTCCCCCAGCGAACGTGCAGAACGCCTTGCGCTGACAACCCGGAAAGATAGACCTCCCCGGCTTCGTCAACAATCGCCTCCGCATGGCGATCATTCACCGTCACCGTTGCGCCAAAGGGTACAGGCTTACCGTTATGATTCAGCGTTACCAGGGCACGCGCGCCAACCCGCGCTTTAAAGCTGGCCAGAACCAGCGCGCCTTCGGTCGGCACAACGCGAGTCACCGCGTCATCAATATCGACATCATCAGCCATGGCGTTAACGTCCAGCGCCATACGGTTTTGGCGATATGTCGTCGCATACGGCACCACCGCATAGCCACGCGCGTCCGTATGAATACCCGGCTGGTCGACAACGCCGACATTGGCTGCGCCCGGCGCGGCAATCAAAATATTGGTATTGCCTAACGGCTGGCTTAGCGTCACTCCATGCGCGTGCGCCACCAGGCCGCCGCTCAGGCCATAGTTCACCTGCTGGTAATCGCCGTTATCGCTAACGTTATAGCCAATATTGGCGTTACCTTTCGCGCCATCGTATTCCAGGCTAGCGGCGCCGCTTTCGCCAATACCGTGATTCTGATAACCTTGCTGTATGTTGTAACTAAGATTGTTTTCGTCCAACAGTGTGCCGCTAAGGCCCGCATTCTGCGTAACGTTATGCTGTTTGTCCGTACTGGTGCTAAAGGTAGCGTAAACATTGTGATGGCGCGTGACCTCATCATCGTGTTGCAGCCATTGACTTAGCGGCACCGAGATATTCAGCGCGAAAATTTGATCGCGCTCCGCATCGCCTGCGGATTTGTTATTGTTGTAAGAAACGCTCCATGCAATACCCGCCAGCGTATCGCTGTATCCCACCTGCAACAAAGAATCCTTTTCATCAGTGTGCCAGTAACTTTGCTGACTGCCGGTAATAAAAAGCGATCCCAACCCGCCTAGCTGTTGATTGATATCGAGTTGTACTTTCCCCCTCCTGGTATAATAAAGATTGTAATAATCCGCCCATTCCGGCCTGCTTTTATCGCTGTCAGTCCGATCGTCCTCGTCATAGCCGCTCATCCGTTTCCACGTGGTATCATCCAGCGTGTAAAAGCCCGAGGTTGAATAGCGATAGCCCATAAGCTGTAAATTGGTTCCTGACTGTGCAAGCGATTTGGCATACAGGAAACGCAGCGATTGCCCCTGGTAGGTGTTATTATCCGCCAGCGTACTGGTAGCCTGGGTGACATCCAGCGACACCGCGCCCCAGTCGCCCAGATTTGCGCCGCTGCCGATCGCCAGCGCGTGATAATGACTGGAAAGTTGTGTTCCGCCATACAGCGTAAAACCATGCGGTAACCCCCATATCAAGGTCGCCTGACTGAATTTCACCTTCTCTTTTTGACTACTATCGCTGCGATACTCCGCCACCGTCGCCGCATACTTCAGCCGCCCTTCTCGTTGTAGAATCGGCACGGCGGAATAGGGCACGTTATAGCGATTAATAGAACCGTCGGACTCTTTGACTTCCACAGTCAAATCGCCGCTGGCGGCGGTGGGATAGAGATCATTAATAGTAAATGCCCCGGGCGGCACATAGCGCTGATTGATGATGTAGCCGTTTTGCCGAATGGTCACTTGCGCGTTGCTTCTGGCAATGCCGTGAATGGTCGGCGCGAAGCCCTTCATGCTGTCTGGCAACATATTGTCGTCAGACGCCAGTTGTAGCCCGCGAAAAGGAAGGCTGTCGAATAATGCGGAGGGGGTATAACTATCGCCTGCCGTCAGTTCTCCCTGCAAAAAGACCACATCACGTTCCAGATAAGTACTGATGTGCTGCCAGTCGCTGTCGCTATTCTGATCGCCGCTATTCGCGTTCCATGTGGAGTAGTCGCGTAACCGCCAGGCCCCCAGATTAAGGCCGCTATTCAATCCAAGAAAATAGCTGTTCTCCGCACTGCCGCCTGGGCTCCGATCCTGACTATTCGCGCCGGTAAAGGTGTAATTCAATAGCAACGCGTTAATACCTTCATCCCAGTATTGCGGTGGGATATAGCCTCTGGCGCTGGCAACCATCGCCGCCTGCGGGATGCTAATGTCGAGACGTTGCTGCGCAAAATCAAAGCGGGTCCCGGCGGCCGGTATCGCACTGGCGAGATCCGGGCAACTTCCCGCCGCCGCCTTCGCCAACAGTGGAAACGCCCCGGTGTTTACTCCCATATTTTTAAGCATTTCAGGCGTCAGGCAGGCGCGTAATCCGCTGTCATCGGTGGGCGCGCTTTTTCCCGTCGTCTTCACCGCCTGGAAGGCAATGTCTCTGGTCGCGAGAAACGTATTGTTCAGGTAAACGTCAACGCGATACATCCCCGCCGCCTGGGCATTACGGGAAAAGGTCGATAAGTCGGCCACCGCAGACGGGTCGTCAGACAGAAACGCCGGGTTGAAATAGTTTTCCGCCCACCCCGACGCAGGCGCCAGTGCGATAGCCAACGCCAGCGGGGTTAATACGGGTTTAGCTACGCTGGAGTAATATCGCGTCATGAAAAGCTGATTACGCATAACATCATGAAGCTGGACAAACGCGTGCTGGCGTCGTTGCGCCAAAATCGTTTACCGTGCGCAAAGATACCTGGCCGGGCGTCGCCGGGAGAGTGATCGCGCCTTTCGGCGGTACCATAGTATTCGGCAGTTTTTTCCCCGCGCTGTACAGTTCAACCATCGAAACGTAGTACGGCGAAGGGTTAGTAATCGTTAGCTGGCCGCGCTCGTTACGGCAGCGAAGCGTCGACGGGGCATGAGCTGGCGCCTCCGCCAGATTTTTCGGGCGAATAAATAGCTTAATCACGCTTTGCGTCGCAATTTGCAGGGAGTTGCCGGTCAATTTATTTTTATCGACAGAGGGTATCGCTTTACTGTTTAAATAAAATACGCTTTCGCGATCGGTCGGTAATGACGGCCCGACATACATAATACGTAATATATTTTCTTTTTTAGGCTGGATCACAAAGAGAGGCGGCGTAATGATAAAGTCCGTCGAGCGTGAACCATCGGCATTGGCGACCCATGACTGAATTAAAAAAACATTGCTGGCAGAAGAATTAATAATCGGCAAGGAGGTTTGCTTACTTCCCTGCGGATAAATCACCCTGGTCGCGCCCAGCGCAATGCCTCCCGCCTGCGCGGCAAACGACAGGCCGGCCGCCGACAGCAGTAGCAATAATCGAAGGAAAATCGGTAAGTTTTTTTTCATCTGCGTAATATCCTGATGCCGTCGGTTTGTTACGCGCAGTGACGCGCGTAACGCCCCTTTCTCGCCTCCCAACAGACGAGAAAAAAATCCCGATAAGGAATCAGGAATAAACCATGCTAAATGTCGCCGTCGCGGTAACATTACCGGCAGTCGCCGTACCGGTAGCGATATAATCCACGCTAAGCGGAATAACGTTTTCGCCATCGTTCAAGGTAACAGTACTGGACGATTCACCGATATTCAGCGCCTGGCCATCTGGTCCATAAAGTTGTAATGCCACATTCGTCGCCGAACCTGCCCCAGCGGTATTCGCCAGCGACCCCGGCTGGTTTGCGTCCTGTTGACCATTAAAAATCACCGCCGCATTCTGGCTGGTCTGAGTATCGCAGTCTTCCAGTTTAATGGTGAAATCTTCTTTTTGATTCGCCACCATACCGGCCTCGGTTAATTTACTGGCGCGCACCTGGCCTAATGTCACGGTCTGATCGACAGAGTCAGCGGAAACAGAACAGGCGGCGTCAACGACCTGTCCGACAAAATTTACCGTACCGCCAGTGACGGTTGTAGTATCCGCTTGCGCGGTGGACAACATTCCGCCAAAGGCAATTGCAGAGACCATTAATGCTAGTACAGGCTTTTTCATTCAAGCTCCTTTTAAATATAAAAATGAGGGTAATCAGATTTTTTAACGAAACGGCTGCTGATATTTCTTCACAGCAATATCACGACTTTTTCTTATGCGAAAAAAAGTGTCTTCTTGTTCTGATATAAATGTCAGAAGCAATAAAACAGCCACTCAACGTCGTGAGTTAATCTTTACGTTATAATGAGATAACGATGTTATTAATTATTAGCAAGCCAACGGCAAGTTGCAATCATCGACATTTGGTTTTATAGGACCAGGCATAACTTATTGTTTTATATTAACTTTACACCAGTCGTTCGGCCTATCTCCTTTAGCCGTATTGACTTTTTAAAAATAGCCTTCATAACAACCTTCAATAAAACATTTTATTAACGATAACAGGCAAATTCAGTCGAGATATGTAAATATATCGTTGCGTATAGTACATTAATACGCCACTGGCAGTTTTCCGAGCGCCGTCAGCCGCCCATTATCAATATGAATATACCCGCCTTTTTTTAGTTCAGACAGAATCTTCATGGTCCGACTGCGCGATATCCCGGTACGCCGTTGAATAAAATTCAACACGATAATGCTTTCCCGGTAGGCCTGTGGATAAGCCCAGATTTCAGTCAGCAGCGCCCGAACTTTCAGATAAGAATCGACGCCGACTAATTCACGATCGCGCGCGCTCATCACCATCAGACGGTAAGCCAGACAACGGGCCACGTCGTGCCACAAATCGCATTCATCTGCGATTTTTATAAAATCCGGCAGGCGAACAAATCTACCGGTACAAACCGTTTCTGCGAGCAAAAAGTGTTCCGGTCGCGCGGGGACATTATAGGTAGCGCCATAGCTGTCAACCATACCCACGACCGATGGCGCAAACGATGAAGATATATGGAGTCGTTTGTCATTATGACAGAAAGAAACAACGCCAGACTCCAGTAATACAATGTAGTGTTCATCATTTGCCTGTAAATAAAACTCATCGCCGATACCCAGCGTAAACGGTTGGCCAAATGGCAACAAGGCCGAAAATAAGGCATCAATCGCCGCGTGAGGTTTAGCCTGCTGAGAAAAAAGAAAAGAGTGTAATGAATTCTCATTATTATCTTTAGCAAAAGCGTCGTTCATCATTTTTTTCATTAACGGTTGTCTACTCAATGTAGCGCCACAGTATAACCTCTCAAAAAGTACTTAAATTAATAATAAATAACATCACTATGCAGTATTTCTGTATTCACAACGCACTAATACGCAATATTTTTAAGATTAAGACAATTCTTAATACAAAATGATTACAGAAAATTAATAACGAATTACGCATAAAGAATGAGAGGTCAGGGGGCGCAAGAAAAGAGATTCGAAAGAGCACGCCTTCGAATCTCAAACTAATAGTCCAGATTAATGCAAATAAGCAGTGATATTATCTGAAATAGCGTGGAGCAGCATAATACTCTACCATTTTATCCGCCAGCCAGCCGCCGTCTTCACCGTTAGAATGGATTGTCGTAATACTGATAGTAGAACCACCGCCCCATAAGATCGAAAAGACGTTAAAGTCCGGTAGGTTCAGCGCCTGCATCTGGCCCCAGTCATACCCTTTATCTTTACGTAAAAAGTCGCCGACGGTCGGGACGCCGTAAGTCGCGCTATTTAAGGCCGTATTGAGTAGCTGCAAAGAGAGCGTGTCAGGATCGCTGCCAATGCGGGCGTCCCCCATAAAAAAGGTTCCGCCGGATGCAAAGTGCGCAGCGCTGATTTTACTGACGCCCTCTTCTACTGTAGGCATATGGCCGCCTGGGATTTGCCACAGCATGGCGGGCGTCAGCAGCACTTTCGTCACCTGTTTGACCATCGCCAGGTAATTAAGCCAGCATGTCGCATTCCAGCCATAGTGGGCAAGCGCATCAGGACTGAAACAGTCACGCTCAAATTTATCAAACGCAATAAAGTCCGGCGCATATTCTCCGCTGTAAACGCCCAGTTCATGAATAAATCCGGCGATCGCCTGCCCTTCAGCTACCGGATCAGCGGTATCGCGCAGCACCCAGTCCGCCGTTCCTGTCGCCCAGACATTCGTCTGCCAGCCAAAAGCCACATCCGGGGCAAACTGACGAACAAGATAGTTCACCGCCTGAATATAGCCGTAGAGATCGTCGCTAAACGTCGGCAACGAAGGCGCGATAAAGCCAGCCATCGCCGGTAATGCTTGTATCGCCGCCGCCAGTTGGGCATTCACCGGCACACTGTTTTTTTGCCGTACTACGGTATAGCCATACGGTCCTTGCTGTAGCGCCCCGAGAAAATCCGGGTTAAGCACAAAGGTGGCCGGGACAGGATGCGTCTCATCTTTGTATGACTGCGCCGCCAGACACTGGGTAATAAAGTTACCAAAATGGTTACGTAGCTTTTGCGCATCCTGTAAATCCGCCAGCGCGCTACCGCCGCTGGCATTCGCGGTATAAATGACCATTACCGGCATGATGCTACGCCCGGCTTCTTTTTCTATCTGGCGCACCAGCGCAACGGTTTTATGGATCGGTAACGTCGCGTAATCCAGAAAACCATCCCCGTTCACGTCAACCTCCGCGGCCGGAACCGGATCGCCGCCGCCGTCAAAACCATCGTATTTAAACAACGCGCTAAACGGTATATCGCGATAAAGAGAAACCGTCTCTGGCGCGTTAACCGTCACGCCGCCATGAGCAAGGTAATCAGGCCAACCTTTTACCTGTAGCGTCACGCCGGGCAGAAACTCCAGCGCCACATGGTTGACCTTTTGCAACAACCGTAGCGGCCCGGCCTGTTCACAACGCCACGGCACGCTGTCGATGAAAATATCGTCCGTCTGAACATCATACAGCCCGGGCGCAAAGCGTAATGCCAACGTCTGCCGATCGCTGCCGCTCTCCAGCATTAATGAGTATTGATATTTACCGCTGCTGAACAGATAACGCTGCGGCGCGACGCCATCGGGCAGACCCAGTATAGTGGCATCCACCGTCACGAAACTCGCCGTGTCGAGCGCTGACTGTTGGTAAGCGACAGCAACCTCGGCAACCTGCGCCGCAGCAGGGATAAACCCCGTAAGCTGTATGGGTGCCGATATAAAGCGGTTATTAATCATCGCAGGCTGCAGATTGACCGTATAATGATGCCCCGCCAGTAGCCGGGTGATTAACTGCGGTTGGTTGGCGATCAGCGTGACGGTACGCTCATCCGCTTGCGTAGTATCGGCGATATCAACGGTCAATTTCGCATGACCAAGCGCAGGGGCGTCAATCATCAGACGCGCGCTGGCATAACGGACAATTGGCAGACAGGATACCTGGACCTGCGCGGCGGCACCGCCGGATTGCAGCGTAACGGTAAAAGAGGACTCGACTGGCGCGATTTGCATCTCATCATTCGCCAGTACCGGTACGGTAAGCCGATACGTTCCTGCGCTAAGATCGCTTATTGTCAGAACCTCTCCCCACTCACCGACAAAGCGCCGGGTTTCGCCGGCAGGAAACAGCAGCTCAATCGCCGGTTTGAGCGCCACGGTCTGCGTCATGGCAGGAAAATGAACGCAAATTTTTCCCTGACGGGCAGGGTCATGGGCCAACGTCGCGCTCAAATCGCTGATGGCAACTGGCATCTGCGTGGCAGCCAGATAGCACTGTAATTCGGCGGTATCCCCCGCCGCCAGCATCAGCGCGCCGTCATGATTAATGGTGATGGTATTCTTCTCGATGGGCCATCCCCCATCGCTGGCCAGCGTCACGGCCTGATTCCCCAGCATTGTTCCCTGAAACGGACTGTAGGGATCGGGGTGCGCGCTGGCCGTAAAATTCAGTTGAAGCTGATTGAGATCTACCGCCTGAGCGTAGAGGTTGGTCAGCGTAAAGGTGACGCGTTGATACCAACTCGCGGTATTCAACTCGCTAACGTTAAGCGTAAGGCCGCGTTCCTGAAGGTCATTGTCCTTTTCCGGCACATCGGGTTCGGCGGGTTGTTCGTCTGCGGCGGGTATCGCTGGCGTCTCCTGATCGGATGGGGTTTCAGACTCTGTGTCTTCGGATGACGATGACGCCAGCGTCAAGGTGATGGCGGACATTTTTACCGGCACCTGCGTCGCCGCGAGGCTGAAAGAGAGCGTCCCGCGTTCGCCCGGCTGAAGAAGTAATGCATCGCTGTTATTAATGATGATGTTGTTAGTTTCCAGCGTGCCATACGAACTCTCATTCAGCGTAAGCGGCAGGTTCCCTTTGAGCGTACCGCCGCTATTTCCCCATGGATCGATGTGCCCGGAAGCCGTGAATGATATTGCGGCATGGTTCATATCGACCGGATTACCGCTCTCATTGATAAAGGTTAAGGTGATTTTTTGATACCAGCTGTTGACGTCAAATGCGCTGGCGTGAATGGAAATGGTCATGGTCTGCTCTTCCTCTGTCCCTGGTGGAGAAAAGCCCCGGTAAACCGGGGCTTGAATCATGAAGCCCAATACATCGTGCTTAATGCCGTGTATTAGTAAGCGCCAAGATCGGTCCATGCACCGCCGACACCGCAGTTCAGGTCAGGCTGGTCGCCCATAGACCACCATTTCACCTGATAGTTATGGCCTTTCCAGCTAACGATTTCGAAAGAACCCCAGTTTGCGCCATAAACGGTAGAAGCATCCCACTGCGCGTAAGGTGACGTTTTGTCATCTGCTGACGTATCATCCTCAGCCGGCGTGGTATCTTCTTCCTCGTCCGGTACAGGAACGATAATCTCTTCTTCCTCTTCCGGTTCCGGTTGAACCTGAGATAGCGCAGGCACAGCCGTCAGAACAAAGCGCTGTTGAGAGGACGGTTCGTTGTAGCAGTCGCGTACAAACAGGGTGAACTGGAAGGCTGTTTTTTCGCTAACTTCCGGTACCACAACCTCAATGATTTCAGCCGTTTTGTCTGCCACATCGATTTGAGAAGGCACGCCCCAGCTAAAGGACAGCTCATCGTTATCTTCATCAGAAGAACCTGCGCCAGACAGCTGTACCGTAGATCCGCCTACGACCAGCAGTTCAATCGCCGCTTTCGGCGCGTGATTGACCTTCTGCGCGTCGTCGCTGTCGCTCTGCTCTTCATCTTTTTCTACATTGATACCTTCAAAGTAGAACGGTTCCATATCGATAACTTCAGATTCGATTTCATAACCCAGACCTTCACGCACGGCGTTAACCAGCACGCCGTTGTCCTGATCGATAGTCCAGGTAAACACGCCGCCCAGGCCCAGTTTCGCTGCATATTCGCCTTTTGCTTTGACGGTACGCGGCGTATCCAGGGATAAAAACAGTTTGGATTCCGGGCTATACAGGTAGTCAGCGTCAGCGACCTGGTCGGTGTAAACGTTGAAACCGTTACGGCCTTTCTGGTTTTCCAGATCCAGGTAGCTATAAATGACGTCATACCATTCGCTGGTGCCGGATTCGAAGGAACCGGTAGTAACGCCAGAACCTGGGTTGTAAGAACCTTTCAGCGGCGACAGGGATTCAATTTCTACCTGACGAGCGTTACGGGTATAGCCGGCATAACCGATGTTGATACGGTCAGCGGAGAAACCTTCCGCCAGCAGGTGATCAACGATAGTTTCGACAGCCCAGCCGCCCTCTTCCAGCGCTTTGCGGTTAGTGTGGTGGCCCAGCGTTTCCGCCCACGGCGTACCGAAGAAGTCATAGGTCATCAGGTTGATGCCATACAGGCCGGCAGCCATCAGATCTTTTACTTTCGCATAGTCAAAAATAGTAGTGACAGCAGAAGCGGCAATAGAGATTTTCACATTGCTCAGACCCGCGGAATCCAGCTGTTTACGCAGTTCGGCAATCAGCAGCGCGTAGTTAGCGCCATCTTCCGGACCAAACGGGTTGCCCGCCCCTTCATCGTTCGGGTATTCCCAGTCAATATCCACTTCGCTGAACATCGGGAACTGTTTGAACAGTTTCACCACGCCTTTGGCGAAAGTTTTACGAGAAGAGTCAGAAGCGGCGGTTTCGTGGAACCCGTTACTCATGCTCCAGCCGCCGATACTCATGGAGAGCGCCAGCGTGTGACCTGCGGCTTTCGCTTTTGCTTGCATATCACGCAGCGCGCCCAGCATACCTTTGGCGTTAGCCTGGGTCACGGTTTTCGGATCAACATCCCAGCCGCTGGTTTCAAAACCCAGGTTGATATAAGACTGGAAATCGCCCCACGGATCGAGGAAGGTCGGTTCATATTTCACTTTGCCGCACTGTGCTGCCGCTTCTGCTACGACGTCGCGGTCTTCTTTATCAATTTTTCTGAAACCGGTGATGCCAACAAAGCCGAAAATCAGTTTGTCATAAGCCGTCGGTGAAACGTTGGTTAAATCATAACCACGGCCTGGTTCGGACATATTGCCTTGCAGACGGCTGTCATACTGTGACCAGTCGGTGTAATAACCGAATACCTTCGGTTTAGTCGTGGAATTTTTATATTTATTGTATACCGGTTTCGCAACACGAGCGGAAGTATAGCTTATTTTATCATCGCTTGTTGCAGGGTCAAAACCATTCGCTGCATGAGTAGTTTCAGTAATTGTATCGCCTTGAATCAGTTTGCTTGTAGCCATTTTCAAATTTCCTTTTACGTTTCAAAATTGTCGCAGCTCGTTCTGCGGGGTCCATAATCGTTACAGGCATAAAAAATAGCTAATCACAAAACATCATCTTTTTAGATGATATAAAAATCATAAAAATGAGGTTAACAACACCGTCTGTCGAAGAGAAAACAACATCTCTCAGCGCCCGCTTAGTCCGTTCTGGTGAGAGCATAGTAAATATCATTTATCATGTAATTAAATATCATTTAATTTCAATGAAATAATGTGATTACACTCGCTATAGACAATGACAATACAATAAAACCAGTGACATTTATTGGATTAAGACATTTCTCATACAATATAGTCACCACAGACAACCAGGATGTACATTTCTAAAGGAAGACGTTATGAAAACTTATATCATTAATAGCAACTGCATTTACAATGAAGGTAAATATGAACTGAGGACGGTCTCAAATTCACAGGTTATTAAAATGACTGCGATGAGAGCCAAATGCCTCAGTTTCATCATCGAGAATGCTCATCTGGAGATTATCGAGCGACAAAAAATAACCACTGCGTTATGGGGAAGTCGAAGCCACTATGTTAATGATGCAAATCTAACGCAGATTCTCTATTTAATCAGACGTGACCTTAAAGCGCTTGGTATTAACGATCTTTTTATTACCATTCCAAGACAAGGTCTCAAAGTGAATAGTGATATCGCCATTATCGCGACGGATAGCGAAACAAAGGGAAGAAAAAAACAGATTGTACGGCAAACCATCGCCGCCCTGACGACCGTATTTTCAGTAACGTTAGGTTCTCTCATGTATCTGCATATTCACTAAGCGAAGGAAAGGGAAGATGAATCCAATTATAGATGGAATTATTGCGCTTGAAGGCGGTTACGTATTTAACCCTAAAGATAAAGGCGGCGCCACCCATTGGGGCATTACCGAAGCCACGGCGCGAGCGCATGGCTATGCTGGCGATATGCGGGATCTGACCCACGCTGAAGCCTATGCGATTCTCGAAGAGGATTACTGGATAAAACCAGGCTTTGACGTCATCTCGACGCTATCGTGGCCAGTCTCCTTCGAGCTGTGCGATGCGGCAGTCAACATAGGCGCTTACCACCCCAGCGCGTGGCTGCAACGCTGGTTGAACGTCTTTAATCACGAAGGTAAACGCTACCCGGATATTCATGTGGATGGCAATATTGGCCCGCGGACGCTTGCCGCTCTCGAACATTATTTGGCCTGGCGAGGCCAGGAAGGGGAAGCCGTTTTGGTGAAAGCCCTCAATTGCAGTCAGGGCACGTACTACTTAAACGTTGCTGAGAAAAACCACAATAACGAACAATTTATTTATGGCTGGATCAAGAATAGAGTGACCTAGACCCGGCTGAAAAAAGACGCGTAAAAGGCTCACGGATGAGCCTGATACTGCGAATGATAATTAATCTGAATTATTTCCTTCGATAATTTTTTTAATCCGCCGCCCAAGAATTTTTAAGATCGGACTCGCGAAAACACCGCCTAAGCCTGCCGCCAACAGAACAATGTTGAAACTGCATTCTTTTTCGATTGCAATCGCGCTTAACAAGAAACTGGTGAAGCAGGAAATCACGATCTGCGTTAAGCAATATTTAATACTTTCATGAGAACTATTATATTCTGTCTTATCTTTGCGTAAAAGATAGCTGACAAAGCCTCCCCACGCGCCAATCGAAATAATAGTGAGTAAGATCTCTAGCTCCAATAGCACAACTTCCGTTGTCGACACATGGTTGGGAATAGACATTTTAACACTCCGAAATCATTATAAATGAATAATTAACACAAGGAGTGTAAGCGCCCTGTCAGAAGGGTAAAAATCAAAGCACATCATTTAAAACCATATTAAATCAAAGCGTAAAAATGAGGTGTATTAGCGACGGAAGGAGGAAAGCGTTTGTAACATACTTACCATCTCATTAATCGTCGATATATTTCTACTATTTTTATTCCAGGATGCATAGACCTGAACTGACTTCAAAGCCAGTTCGGGCGGAGGCTGAATAAATTTAATGTCATATTTACGATGATTTTTATAAAAAAGCGCTAATTTCAAAGGCATCAATGCAATCAATGAGGTTCGTTCGATCATGCTCATCAAACCGTTAAGCGAATCACTGCGATAGCCGACAATACGCCTGCCAGTATAGTAAAGCTCATCCTTAAATAATTCACTATCATGATATATCACTGAAGCCCCCATCCCCGGCTGATATAACGCATGACGCGAAGAATAAAAATGATGTAGCGACAGTTGTGAGAGGGTACTCAGCATGTGTTTACTGCTACAGATACAAACAAATGATTTAAAACTATCAATAATTTGATTCTCTATGCCGGACTCCAGCAAAGGTTCGGCACTAATCAACAGATCGCCTTGCGCAGTAAACAGAAGTTCGCTGATATGCTCCCGACTCATATTTCTGACAGTGAAATGATTTATCAAAATACGGTCAAATATATCGCTGTTATAGAGCTGAGAAAGATAATAGCTTTCAACAATATCACTGCCTAATAACGTTATCTGGAACGCTTCATCTTTTTTACTATTACAGAGAAATGTGTCATCCACCAGTTTCATCACCTGACTGAAATTTTGGTGAATGTCGACAGCCTTAGCTGTGGGGATGAGCCCGCCTTTCCCTCTGCTAAACAGTTCTTCCGGGTAATAACTCTGCAGGCGCTTTAACGCCAGAGAAACGGCAGCCGGTGTAATGCCTAACTTTTTTGCCGCCATAGCCGCATTTCCTGACAAAATAACAGCGTCAAGAATTTTGATTAAATTATAATCAAAGCTCTTGTTGGCACCTTTCGATCCCATTCGCTGTCTGCCTCCGGAAACTAAAAAAAGCAATATAGATAATACTCAAGATAAATCAATTCACAGCATCTAAAAAAGCAATCATTAATGTCATCACATCACGTTTTTTTAAAGAATAAGCGTATACAAACCTGCTGATTAACATCAATTTGTTTATCAGTAAAAACAAAATATCAACAAATGAGAGGATACGATGCGTTTAACAGAAGCCTGGGCGCGTACAGGCAGAAAAAAGCCCGGATATACACCCGGGCTGAAGAAAAATACAACGGGAAAAAGATTAGCGAGTCAAATCGTCAAAGAATTTTTTCACGCCGTCAAAGAAGCTTTTTGAACGCGGGCTGTTTTTCTCTCCCGTCGGGCCGCCAAAACTTTCCTGAAGATCTTTTAGCAATTGCTTCTGTTTTTCGCTCAGACCGACCGGCGTTTCAACCACCACACGGCACAGCAAATCGCCCTGCGCGCCACCACGTACGGACTTCACGCCTTTGCCGCGCATACGGAACAGCTTGCCCGTTTGTGTTTCGCTCGGTACTTTCAGCATCACGCGACCATCTAACGTCGGCACTTCAATTTCACCGCCCAGCGCCGCCATCGCAAAGTTGATCGGCACTTCGCAATAAAGATTATTGCCTTCACGCTCGAAAATAGGGTGTTGTTTCACCTGGACCTGAACGTACAAGTCGCCTGCCGGTGCGCCATGCTCGCCCGCTTCGCCCTCGCCTGCCAGACGAATACGATCGCCGGTATCCACGCCCGCCGGGATTTTAACGGACAGAGTTTTACTCTTTTCAACACGCCCATGACCGTGACATTTATGGCACGGATCTTTGATCAGCGTACCGCGTCCCTGACAGTGTGGGCAGGTCTGCTGTACAGCAAAGAATCCCTGGCGCATCTGTACCTGACCAGAACCATGACAGGTCGGACAGGTTTGCGGTTGCGTGCCAGCTTTCGCGCCGCTGCCGTGGCAAACGTCGCACTCCTCCAGCGTCGGAATACGGATCTCTTTGGTCACGCCACGCACCGCTTCTTCCAGGGTGAGATCCATGTTATAACGCAAATCAGCCCCACGCGCCGCACGTTGGCGACCACGCCCGCCGCCAAAGATATCGCCAAAAACGTCACCAAAGATATCACTGAAATCAGCGCCGCCATTAAAGCCGCCGCCAAATCCGCCGCCCATACCGCCTTGTTCAAACGCGGCGTGACCATACTGATCGTAGGCTGCGCGTTTTTGCGCATCGGTCAGCACTTCATAGGCTTCTTTAATCTCTTTAAATTTAGCTTCGGCCTCTTTATCACCCTGATTGCGGTCCGGATGATATTTCATGGCCAGGCGCTTATACGCCTTTTTGATTTCACGCTCTTCCGCTGTTTTGGAAACGCCTAAAATCTCGTAGTAATCTCTTTTCGCCATCTCTTTTTATCTGCCCTTAACATGCATGCACGGGCGGAGAGGAAACCTCTTCGCCCGTGCCAGTAATTACCCGTTCAAAGGGCGATTATTTTTTATCTTTTACTTCTTCAAACTCAGCGTCGACAACGTCGTCATCTTTCGCGTTGTTTGCAGAAGCGTCAGCGGAGCCAGCCTGCTGCTGCGCATGTTGCTGCTGAGCGATTTCCATCAGTTTCTGGGAAACCTGCGCCAGTTCCTGCATTTTCGCTTCGATAGCGGCTTTATCTTCGCCTTTCAGGGCAGTTTCCAACGCGCTCAGGGCAGACTCGATAGCGGTTTTGTCATCAGCCGGCAGTTTATCGCCTGCTTCTTCAACCTGCTTACGGGTGCTGTGCAGCAGATGGTCGCCCTGGTTACGGGTCTGAACCAGCTCTTCGAACTTACGGTCGGATTCAGCGTTCGCTTCTGCATCGCGAACCATTTTCTGAATTTCTTCCTCGTTCAGACCAGAAGACGCCTTGATGGTGATCTTCTGCTCTTTACCGCTATTTTTGTCTTTCGCGGAAACGTGCAGGATACCGTCAGCATCGATATCGAAGGTAACTTCGATCTGCGGCATACCGCGCGGCGCCGGGTTGATGCCATCCAGGTTGAACTGACCCAGAGATTTGTTATCAGACGCACGTTTACGCTCACCCTGCAGCACATGGATGGTTACCGCAGACTGGTTGTCTTCCGCAGTAGAGAACACCTGGCTGTGCTTGGTCGGGATGGTGGTGTTTTTGGTGATAAGCGGAGTCATCACGCCACCCATCGTTTCGATACCCAGAGACAGCGGGGTAACGTCCAGCAGCAGTACGTCTTTCACATCACCGGTCAATACGCCGCCCTGTACCGCTGCGCCGATAGCCACAGCTTCGTCCGGGTTAACGTCTTTACGCGGCTCTTTACCAAAGAACTCAGCCACTTTTTTCTGCACCATTGGCATACGGGTCTGACCGCCAACGAGGATCACGTCGTTGATATCAGACACGGACAGGCCAGCGTCCTGCAGTGCGACTTTCAGCGGCTCGATAGAACGGTTTACCAGATCTTCAACCAGGCTTTCCAGTTTTGCACGAGTCACTTTGATGTTCATGTGTTTCGGACCGGTGGCATCTGCGGTAATGTACGGCAGGTTCACGTCGGTCTGCTGCGCAGAAGACAGCTCGATTTTGGCTTTTTCTGCGGCTTCTTTCAGGCGCTGCATGGCCAGCGGATCGTTACGCAGGTCAATGCCCTGATCTTTCTTAAACTCGTCAACGAGGTAGTTGATCAGGCGGGTATCGAAGTCTTCACCACCCAAGTGGGTATCACCGTTGGTTGCCAGAACTTCAAAGGTTTTTTCGCCATCAACTTCGTCGATTTCGATAATAGAGATATCGAAAGTACCACCACCGAGGTCGTAAACCGCGATAGTACGGTTGCCGACTTCTTTATCCAGACCGTAAGCCAGCGCTGCGGCAGTCGGTTCGTTGATGATACGTTTAACTTCCAGCCCCGCGATACGACCAGCATCTTTGGTAGCCTGACGCTGCGCATCGTTAAAGTAAGCCGGTACGGTGATAACCGCTTCAGTTACCGGTTCGCCCAGATAATCTTCAGCCGTTTTCTTCATTTTCTTCAGCACTTCGGCAGAAATCTGCGGCGGCGCCATTTTCTGACCTTTCACATCAAGCCATGCGTCGCCGTTGTCGGCGCCGATGATTTTGTACGGCATGATAGAAACGTCACGTTGAACTTCTTCGTCCTGGAAGCGGCGGCCAATCAGGCGTTTAATCGCAAACAGGGTGTTTTGCGGGTTTGTCACTGCCTGACGTTTAGCCGGCTGACCAACCAGAGTTTCACCATCCTGGGTATAAGCAATGATAGAAGGCGTAGTGCGATCGCCCTCGGCGTTCTCCAGCACGCGTGCCTGCGTTCCATCCATAATCGCTACACAAGAGTTGGTAGTACCCAGGTCGATACCAATAATTTTACCCATCTAAACGTCTCCACTAAAAATTCGGTCATCATGTGGTTGTGAATCTGTAATAAGGGCGAAACGTGCGGTTTCAACTACCCTGAATCGTTTTTTTTCAGACTCACCACTGCGGTTGACTACAAGATGGGGTCGTAACCCACGTCATCAAGGGGGAGATGAAAAAATTTTTTAGTGACGAGAGGGCGCGATGGAAAACCAGACAGATAAACATTCATGAAGTAAATTAAACAACGAATACTATTCACAGAAAAATTGTAATAAAAAGAAAAGATTACAAAACTGAATCGTTGTCATGAGCAGAGTATGATAGACGGTAATTGCTTATTGAACCCGTCAAAGAGAAATTCCATGCGATCTGTGTTAACGATTTCCGCCGGCCTGCTTTTCGGCCTGGCGTTAAGTAGCGTCGCGCACGCGAACGACCATAAAGTACTGGGTGTTATTGCCATGCCCAGAAATGAAACGAACGATCTCACGCTGAAAATTCCCGTCTGCCGCATCGTGAAGCGCATTCAACTCACGGCGGATCACGGCGACATCGAACTTAGCGGCGCATCCGTCTATTTTAAAACTGCGCGTAGCGCCAGCCAAAGCCTGAACGTCCCTTCCTCAATCAAAGAGGGCCAGACGACAGGCTGGATCAATATTAATAGCGATAACGACAACAAACGCTGCGTATCAAAGATTACCTTCTCAGGCCATACGGTAAATTCTTCCGATATGGCGAGACTTAAAGTCATTGGCGACGATTAATCGCTGTTATTTCTATTCCAAAAGCCAGACTGAAAATGAACGTCACCTATTTACACGACGAGGATTTAGACTTTCTTCAGCATTGTAGCGAAGAACAACTCGCCGATTTCGCCCGTTTGCTGACGCATAACGAAAAGGGCAAGGCTCGCTTGTCAAGCGTCCTTAGTCATAACGAGCTGTTCAAAGCGATGGAAGGTCACCCGGAGCAACACCGCCGTAACTGGCAGCTCATTGCCGGCGAGTTTCAGCATTACGGCGGCGACAGTATCGCCAACAAATTACGCGGGCACGGAAAACAGTACCGCGCGATTCTGCTGGATGTCGCAAAACGGCTAAAACTCAAAGCAGATAAAAGCATGTCGACGTTTGAAATAGAACAGCAACTGCTGGAGCATTTTTTACGTCATACCTGGCAGAAGATGGACGCGGCGCATAAGCAGGAATTTCTGCAAGCCGTAGACGCCAAAGTTTCTGAACTGGAAGAGCTGCTGCCGCTGCTCATGAAAGATCGCAGTCTGGCAAAAGGGGTCTCCCACCTGCTTTCCACCCAGCTTACCCGCATTTTACGTACCCATGCCGCAATGAGCATCCTGGGCCACGGATTGCTGCGCGGCGCAGGTCTTGGCGGCCCGGTTGGCGCGGCGTTAAACGGCGTCAAAGCGATGAGCGGCAGCGCGTATCGCGTGACTATTCCGGCGGTGTTGCAAATAGCCTGCCTGCGACGAATGATGGCAGCCGTTCAGGCGTGAATGCCCTCACAGGGGGAAATATTTTCTTTTCCCCCTTATTAGATCATAGACAGTCCTCTTCCCCCTGATTATTATGCCGCGCCCCGAATACAGAACTCGTTATTCTGGGAAACTATTTCACCATTCAATTATGATGATTTTGAGGAATTATGGGCAACACTAAGTTGGCTAATCCGGCACCGCTGGGCCTGATGGGCTTCGGCATGACCACCATTCTGCTTAACCTGCACAATGCCGGTTTTTTCGCCCTGGACGGTATTATTCTGGCGATGGGGATTTTCTACGGCGGTATCGCGCAAATTTTTGCCGGTCTGCTGGAGTATAAAAAAGGCAATACCTTTGGTTTAACGGCCTTTACCTCTTACGGTTCGTTCTGGCTGACGCTGGTCGCTATCCTGCTGATGCCGAAAATGGGCCTGACGGATGCGCCTGACGCTCAGCTACTCGGCGCTTATTTAGGTCTGTGGGGCGTGTTCACGCTGTTTATGTTCTTCGGTACGCTGAAAGCCGCCCGCGCGCTGCAATTTGTTTTCCTGAGCCTGACCGTACTGTTCGCTCTGCTGGCGGTCGGCAATATCACCGGTAACGAAGCCATTATCCATATCGCAGGCTGGGTTGGTCTGGTTTGCGGCGCCAGCGCTATTTATCTGGCGATGGGTGAAGTGCTAAACGAGCAATTTGGCCGCACTATTCTGCCAATCGGCGAGGCGCACTAAATCTCTTTTATTCCTCCCGCACCGGGAGGAATAACCCTACTATCAGTATCTTCCGGTCAGGACGACATATTCTCACGTCTGGCGCTCTTCGGACGGAAAGCGGCAACCACTTCCGGCGCGGTTTCGACATACGGCCCGTCAAGCAGCTGTATACAATACGGCACGCTCGCAAAAATGCCCGGCACGCTAACGCTGCCATCGTCCGCTTTTACGCCTTCCAGCGTTTCTTTGATCGATTTTGGCTGTCCAGGCAGATTAAGAATTAACGCCTGTTTACGGATAACGCCCACCTGGCGGGAAAGAATGGCGGTCGGCACAAAGCGCAGGCTGATCTGGCGCATCTGTTCGCCAAAACCTGGCATTTCACGGTCGGCGATGGCAAGGGTCGCGTCCGGCGTGACGTCGCGACGCGCCGGACCGGTACCGCCAGTGGTCAGCACCAGATGACAGCTCATCTCATCAACCAGTTCACACAACGTTTGCTCGATAATTTCCTGTTCATCAGGAATTAAGCGCCGTTGGACCTCGAAAGGCGTGGTCAGCGCAGAAGCGAGCCACTCCTCAAGCGCAGGAATGCCTTTATCCTGGTAAACGCCGCTTGAAGCGCGGTCGGAGATAGAAACTAAGCCAATACGTAAGGTATCCATGATTATTCCGTTTAAACAGTCTCGTTAAACAGAATGATACACTGCGAAGGGAAGGACAGACAGGTTTCAGAAGAGGTAGCGTGACCCATATCAGGGCCACGCGTTAATGATTACAGCAGATCGCCGATCATTTTTTCCAGTTTTTCCTGGTCTACCGCAAACTTACGGATACCATCCGCCAGTTTGTCCACCGCCATGGGGTCCTGGTGATGCTGCCACAGGAACTCGGCTTCGGTAATGCGTTCCGGGCGCGCTTTGACTTCGCCGGAGAAAGAGAGCTTACGCTCAATCGCCCCTTCGCTTTCCGCCAGTTCTTTCAGCAATGCCGGTGCGATAGTCAGGCGGTCGCAGCCCGCCAGCTCCAGAATTTCGCCTACGTTACGGAAGCTTGCGCCCATAACGACGGTTTCGTAACCATGCTGTTTGTAGTACTCGTAGATTTCCGTTACGGAAACCACGCCCGGATCTTCAGCTGGCGCATAGTCTTTCTTGTCGGTATTGGCTTTATACCAGTCAAGAATACGACCTACGAACGGCGAGATCAGGTAGACGCCCGCTTCGGCGCACGCACGCGCCTGCGCGAAGGAGAACAGCAGCGTCAGGTTACAGTTGATGCCTTCTTTTTCCAGCTGTTCGGCTGCACGAATGCCCTGCCAGGTGGACGCCAGCTTGATCAGGATACGATCGTTGCTGATCCCCGCATCATTGTAGAGTTTAATGATACGTTTTGCTTTGGCGATAGACGCTTCAGTGTCATAAGACAGACGCGCGTCAACTTCGGTAGAAATACGCCCCGGCACCAGCTTCAGGATTTCCAGGCCAATATTCACCGCCAGCTTATCGGTCGCGTCAACAACCTGCTGCGCGCGGTCGCTGCTCTGCTGTTTCGCCCAGGCGACAGCATCGTCAATCAGCTTACGATATTCCGGGATTTGCGCTGCGTTAAGAATGAGAGAAGGGTTAGTTGTAGCATCCTGCGGCTGGTACAGCTTCATTGCCGCGATATCTCCGGTATCAGCCACTACGGTGGTGAACTGACGAAGGGAGGTCAATTTGTCCGTCATGATAGAGTTTCTCTTTAAACAGCTTGTTAGGGGATGTAACCGGTCTACCCTGATGATAACACGACGCACTCACAGCGCAACCGCCTACATGCACCTGGCTGCCCTTGTGCACTGTTTGCGTATCTGCCGACGGTTGATGCGCAATTAAAGGATACCGCCGTATTTATGGTAAACTGCCGTTAATATTAGTCTGACAAGGTCATCTACATCATGGGTCACGCTTATACAGGATCATCAAAGCGTGACGGCATCAACAAGAGGGACGTTAATGCCTGAGTTTTTCAGTTTTATTAACGAAATACTCTGGGGCTCGGTAATGATTTACCTGCTGCTCGGCGCAGGATGTTGGTTTACCTGGCGTACCGGATTCATTCAATTTCGTTATATTCGCCAATTTAGCCGCAGTCTGAAAGGCAGCCTTAGCCCGCAGCCAGGCGGCCTGACGTCATTTCAGGCGCTGTGTACCAGCCTCGCGGCGCGGATTGGCAGCGGTAATCTGGCCGGCGTGGCGCTGGCTATCGCCGCAGGCGGTCCCGGCGCGGTATTCTGGATGTGGGTCTCGGCCATCATTGGCATGGCGACCTCCTTCGCCGAATGTTCGCTTGCCCAGCTTTATAAAGAACGTGACCCGACAGGCCAGTTCCGTGGCGGCCCGGCGTGGTATATGGCGCGCGGACTGGGAATGCGCTGGATGGGCGTGGTTTTCGCCCTCTTTCTGCTCGTCGCCTACGGGTTGATTTTTAATAGCGTGCAGGCGAATGCCGTCTCACGCGCGCTCCATTTCGCCTTCAACATTCCGCCGCTTATCTCCGGCATTGCTCTGGCGTTCTGTGCCCTGTTAATTATCATTCGCGGCATCAAAGGCGTCGCCCGCCTGATGCAATGGCTGATTCCCATCATCGCGTTATTGTGGGTCGCCGGCAGCGTATTCATTTGCCTCTGGCATATTGAGCAAATGCCTGGCGTTATCGCCTCGATAGTCAAAAGCGCATTTGGCTGGCAGGAAGCCGCGGCAGGCGCAGCCGGATATACGCTCACCCAGGCTATTACCAGCGGTTTTCAGCGTGGGATGTTCTCTAATGAAGCGGGAATGGGGTCGACGCCTAATGCGGCCGCAGCGGCAACGTCGTATCCCCCTCACCCTGTCGCGCAGGGGATTGTGCAAATGATTGGCGTATTCAGCGACACCATTATCATCTGTACCGCCAGCGCGATGATTATCCTGCTGGCGGGGAATCACGCGTCCCATTCGTCAACAGAAGGCATTCAGCTTCTCCAACATGCAATGGTTTCGTTGACCGGTGAATGGGGCGCCAGTTTTGTCGCGCTTATCGTCATTCTGTTCGCGTTCAGTTCTATCGTCGCCAACTATATTTACGCCGAGAACAATCTGTTTTTTCTGCGGTTACATAACGCAAAGGCCATCTGGCTATTACGCCTTGCGACGCTTGGCATGGTCATCGCCGGTACGCTCATCAGTTTTCCGCTGATATGGCAGCTTGCTGACATGATCATGGCCTGTATGGCTATTACCAATCTGACGGCGATTTTGTTGCTCTCACCGGTGGTGTATACCCTCGCCGGCGATTATCTGCGACAACGGAAACTGGGCGTAAGACCGCAGTTCGATCCGCGGCGCTTCCCGGATATCGAACCACAACTGGCGCCAGATACCTGGGATGCGGCATCGCGCGATTAAGCCGACAATCGCAACCATCGGTCAACTCTGCGGCGTTTTTTTGCTAAAGTCGCAGAAAATTCCCTGCAAGGACTGGATATGCTGATTCTGATTTCACCTGCAAAAACGCTTGATTATCAAAGCCCGCTGGCCACGACCCGCTATACCCAGCCGGAGCTATTGGATCACAGCCAGCAGCTTATTCAACAGGCCCGCCAGCTTTCGGCGCCGCAAATTTCCAGGCTGATGGGAATTAGCGACAAACTGGCGGATCTCAACGCCACGCGTTTTCATGACTGGCAGCCTCATTTTACGCCGGATAATGCACGCCAGGCGATTCTGGCGTTCAAAGGCGATGTTTATACCGGCCTACAGGCGGAAACGTTCAACGACGCGGATTTTGATTTTGCTCAACAACATCTGCGTATGCTCTCTGGCTTGTATGGCGTATTGCGCCCGCTGGATTTAATGCAGCCTTATCGTCTGGAGATGGGGATTCGCCTGGAGAATCCGCGCGGCAAAGATCTTTATCAATTCTGGGGCGATATCATTACCGATAAGCTCAACGAAGCGCTTGAGGCGCAGGGCGATCGGGTGGTGGTGAATCTGGCCTCTGAGGAATATTTTAAATCGGTGAAGCCGAAGAAACTGAATGCCGAACTGATTAAGCCCGTGTTCCTTGATGAGAAAAACGGCAAGTTTAAGGTGGTAAGCTTCTACGCCAAAAAAGCGCGCGGACTGATGAGCCGTTTTATTATTGAAAACCGCTTAACGAAGCCGGAACAGCTTACCGCGTTTGACCGTGAAGGGTATTTCTTTGATGAAGAAACCTCCACACAAGACGAGCTGGTCTTTAAACGCTACGAGCAGTAACGGCATCGCCGGATGGCGGTTACGCCTTATCCGGCCTACAAATCGACACCACCCCATAGGCCCGGTAAGCGACAGCGCCACCGGGCGCAATGGTTACTGGCGGGTCATCATCAGCTTACGCAGGGCGGCAAAATCCGCAGGCAGATGATGTGAAAGCAGCGGCAGATCGGCGCGTTCGGCGAGCGCTTCAGGCAAGGCCAGCGTTTCTCCCAGAATGGACTCCACGCTCTCTTTAAACTTCGCCGGATGCGCCGTTCCGAGAAACAAGCCATACTCGCCAGGGTTTAACTGGTCGCGTAATGCCCGATACGCTACCGCCGCATGAGGTTCCGAGATATAACCTTTCGCTTTCAGCTCGCGCATCGTCTGTTGTGTCGTAGTGTCATCCACCGCCGCATAGCCCAGCTCAGTCAGGCGCCAGATTTTACGGCGGAATAGCTCCTCCACGCGCGGCCAGTTATTCGGCTGGCTGACATCCATCGCATTCGACAGGGTCGCCTGCGTCGCTTTCGGCGCCCACTTCCCGTCATGCAGAAAACGCGGCACCGTGTCGTTGACGTTGGTGGCGGCGATAAAACGTTTCACCGGTAGGCCTAACGACTTCGCCAGCAGTCCTGCCGTCAAATCGCCAAAGTTGCCGCTGGGGACGGAGATTACCAGTTGGTTACGCGCCCCCTGCGGCAGTTGCGCCACGGCTTCAAAGTAGTAGCAAATTTGCGCCAACAGGCGGCTGATATTAATCGAATTAGCCGAATTCAGCCCCAGCGCCGTTTTCAGTTCTTCGTCATCAAATGCCTGTTTCACCAGCGCCTGGCAAGCGTCGAAATCGCCGTCGATCGCCACGGTTTCAATGTTGCCGCCCAGCGTACAGAACAGTTTTTCCTGCAACGGACTGATCTTACCGCGCGGGTAGAGAATGACGACCCGCACATTTTCCAGGCCATAGAACGCGTGAGCCACCGCCGCGCCGGTATCACCTGACGTTGCGGTCAGAATCGTCACCGGTTTGTCGCCGCTGATATGCGTCAGCATTTGCGCCATAAAACGCCCGCCGAAGTCTTTAAAGGCCAGCGTTGGACCATGGAACAGCTCCAGGCAGCCGACATCGCTTTCTACCTGCGCTACCGGCGCCGGGAACGCAAACGCCGCGCGGACGCGCTCTTCCAGAATTTGCTGCGGTATTTCATCGCCAATAAATGCCGAGAGGATCTTTGCGCTACGGCTGACAAAGTCCTGGTTGAGCATCTCATCAATTTCCGTCAGGCTAAACTCCGGCAGTTCGTGCGGAAAAAAAAGTCCCTGCTGTTTGCCCAGTCCTTGCGTGACGGCCTGCGCAAAGCTGACCTGCTCATTATGGTCTTTCAGATTATAGAGTTTCATTGATTATCCCACTACTCGTGCGCCCGCCGTATCCAGCCGGCAAATATGAACGAAGCCTTCCTGATTTTGCAGATAATGTTTGCTCAGCCAGTCCGCAACGCGCTGCGCCGTCTCCGGTTTATCGCATAGCGCAAACAGCGTCGGCCCCGACCCGGAAATCCCGCTCGCCAGCGCGCCGATCTCCGACACCGCCTGCCGCGCCTGGCTAAAGCCCGGCAGTAAACGCGCGCGGTATGGTTCGGCAATAACATCTTTCATCAGCGCGGCGGCAAGCTGCGGCTGCCGCGAGTAACAGGCGTGAATAAAACCGGCCAGATGCCGTCCATGCGCAATGCAATCCTGACGGCGATACTGCGCAGGCAAAATGGCCCGTGCTTCTGCGGTGGAAACTTTAATGCCCGGATAAGCCAGTACCCATAGCCACTCATCAAAGCCCGGCACCTGCTGACTAATAATGCCGTTTTCTTCAATCATCAACTGCATACCGCCAAGAAAGCACGGCGCGACGTTATCGTAATGGATGCTGCCGGAGATACGGCCTTCCAGCTCGCCCATCAGCGCCAACAGACGCGTGTCGTTTAACGGTTTGCCGCAGTGCTCATTCATCGCGACCAGCGCGGCGACGACGGAACAGGCGCTGGACCCTAACCCGGAACCAATCGGCATATTTTTTTCCAGCGTCATCGCCACCGGGATGGTTTTCCCCAATGCCTGGCAAAAACGTTCCCAGCACTGATAAACAATATTTTCACGCGGCTCCGGCGGCAGTTTATCGGCAAATCGCCCCAGGTTATGCAGACGGAAATGGTCCGCTGCTTCAACGGATACCACATCGCCCAGCAACGTGCCGTCAACGGGTGTGACGGCTGCGCCCAACACGTCGAAACCGACGCTCATGTTCGCGCTGGAAGCCGGGGCATACACTTTCACCATGTTAAACTCCTAACTTCCATGAGAGGGTCCGTAACAGATCGGCAAACACGCCCGCCGCCGTCACATCATTGCCTGCGCCGTAGCCGCGCAGCACCAACGGCAAGGGCTGATAATAGTGGCTGTAGAACGCCAGCGCGTTTTCACCATTTTTCACTTTGAAGAGCGGATCGTTACCATCAACTTCGGCAATCTTCACGCGGCACACGCCATCCTCTTCGATATTGCCCACATAGCGCAATACCTTACCTTCATCACGAGCTTTCGCCACACGGGCGGCAAACGCGTCGTCAAGCTGCGGCAGATGCGCCATAAAGGTGGTCACATCGCCGGAGGCGTCAAACTCGTCCGGCAACACCGGTTCAATCACAATATCGGAAAGCTCCAGCTCGCGGCCCGTCTCGCGGGCGAGGATCAACAGTTTCCGCGCCACATCCATACCGGAAAGATCGTCGCGCGGATCGGGTTCGGTATAGCCCATCTCGCGCGCCAGGGCGGTCGCCTGTGAGAGACTCATCCCCTCTTCCAGTTTACCGAAAATAAAAGAGAGCGACCCGGAAAGAATGCCGGAAAATTTTTGCAGTTCATCACCCGCATTCAGCAGGTTTTGCAGGTTTTCGATTACCGGCAAACCGGCGCCGACGTTGGTGTCATACAAGAATTTGCGCCGTGATTGCGCGGCGGCGAAACGTAGCTGATGGTAGTAGTCCATCGACGAGGTGTTCGCTTTCTTGTTTGGCGTCACCACATGGAACCCTTCACGCAGGAAGTCGGCATACTGGTCGGCCACCGCCTGACTGGAGGTACAATCAACAATCACCGGATTGAGTAGATGATATTCTTTCACCAGGCGAATTAAGCGTCCCAGATTGAACGGCGCGTTCGCTTGCGCCAGTTCCGCCTGCCAGTTGTCCAGATTCAGGCCATGCACATTGGTTAGCAACGCCTTTGAGTTCGCCACGCCGCACACGCGTAGATCGATGTGCTTGTTCTTCAGCCAGGTTTGTTGACGTTTAAGCTGTTCCAGTAGCGCGCCGCCGACGCCGCCGACGCCAATGACAAACACTTCAATCACCTGATCGGTATTGAACAGCATCTGGTGCGTTACCCGCACGCCGGTGGTGGCATCGTCGTTATTCACCACCACAGAAATGGAACGCTCAGAAGATCCCTGAGCGATCGCCACGATATTGATATTGGCCCGCGCCAGCGCGGCGAAGAATTTCGCTGAAATGCCGCGTAGCGTGCGCATACCGTCGCCGACAACAGAGATAATCGCCAACCGCTCAGTAACCGCCAGCGGCTCCAGCAGCCCCTCTTTCAGCTCCAGATAGAACTCATCCTGCATCGCACGGCGGGCACGCGCGCAGTCACTCTGCGGCACACAGAAGCTGATGCTGTACTCAGAGGAGGACTGGGTAATGAGCACCACCGAGATCCCGGCGCGAGACATGGCGGCGAAAACACGCGCCGCCATCCCAATCATCCCTTTCATTCCAGGGCCGGAGACGCTAAACATCGCCATATTGTTAAGGTTAGAGATCCCTTTGACCGGCAGATTATCATCGTCGCTGGACGCGCCGATCAGCGTTCCTGGCGCCTGCGGATTACCGGTATTTTTAATCAGACAGGGGATCTGGAACTGGGCGATGGGCGTAATGGTGCGAGGGTGAAGGACTTTGGCGCCGAAGTAAGAGAGTTCCATCGCTTCCTGGTAGGACATCGATTTCAGCAGCCTGGCGTCCGGCACCTGGCGCGGGTCACAGGTATACACGCCATCGACGTCAGTCCAGATTTCACAGCAGTCAGCGCGTAAACAGGCGGCCAGCACGGCGGCGGAATAGTCGGAACCATTACGGCCCAGCACCACCAGTTCACCCTTTTCATTACCGGCGGTAAAGCCCGCCATCAGGATCATGTGATCGGACGGGATCTGGCTGGCGGCGATACGGCGAGTCGATTCCGCGATATCGACAGTAGATTCAAGGTAATGGCCCACCGCCAGCAATTTTTCTACCGGATCGATCACCGTGACGCGATGTCCACGCGCCTCCAGGAGGCCCGCCATAATCGCGATCGACATTTTTTCGCCACGGCAAATCAGCGCGGCGTTGATGCTATCCGGGCACTGACCCAGCAGGCTGATACCATGCAGAACATGTTTGATCTGAGCGAATTCTTGTTCGACAACCATTTTCAACCGTGCAAGCGGGAATCCCGGCTGCGCGCTGGCAAGTCCTGCGAGCAGGTCAGAAAAAATACGTTCGGCATCGCTGATATTCGGCAAAGCATCCTGACCGCCGATAGTTTTTTCAATCATTGCCACCAGATGGTTGGTAATTTTCGCGGGGGCGGAAAGTACGGTCGCTACCTGCCCTTGCCTGGCATTGCTTTCCAGAATATCGGCAACACGCAGAAAACGTTCTGCATTTGCCACTGATGTACCGCCGAACTTCAACACTCGCATGGTTGTTACCTCGTGATCTCTGGTCGAAAAAAAAGCCCGCACTGTTCAGGTGCGGGCTTTTTTCTGTGTTTCCTGTACGCGTCAGCCCGCACCGTTACCTGTGGTAATGGTGATGGTGGTAATGGTGGTGGTGCTGATGCGGTTCATGGATGTTGTGTACTCTGTCATTTTTATTTGTCTGTCTTGTATTCCTATATTGGTTAAAGTATCTGCCCGCCTAAGTCAATAAATTTTTAAATTGATCACATTCCGAAACTTGTTCATGTGCTGCTGGCGATATATTTATTTTCAACCAATTCCCCCTGTCATGATCTCTTGCAACCAGACGTAATCTCTTATTATTTTAAAAATTACAGCACGTTATTTTGTTAGTTTTTTTTCAATATCATGGACCAAACGGTGCAACATTACCGTATCTCGCTGTCCCAGCAGGCCGATTCGCTGTTGTAGCCAGTCGGTTAATTTGTGGTCATCGGCCGCCTCCAGAGTCGTTAACAGACGTAAAAGGCGCGCGCGTAACGCCTGTAACTGCGATTCATCAGCAATATCAACGGATTCTGTGGTCTGTTGCATTAAACCTGCTAATTGATAGCAATACACCATGACCGCCTGACCCAGATTGAGCGAAGGGTAATCCGCCGCCATCGGCACGCCGGTCAATACATCCGCCAGCGCCAGCTCGTCATTGGTCAAACCGGAATCCTCACGGCCAAAAACCAGCGCGGCATGACGCATCCAGTGTGATTTTTCCTGTAATAAGGGAACCAGTTCAGCGGGCGAAGCGTAGTAATGAAATTTTGCCCGGCTGCGGGCTGTCGTCGCGACGGTAAAATCCACATCGTGGAGCGCGTCGGCAAGGGTGCGGAAAACCTCAATATTATCAATAATATCTCCAGATCCATGTGCGACCCAACGGGTGGCGGGCTCCAGGTGCGCCTGGCTGTCGACAATACGCAGGTCAGTAAATCCCATGGTCTTCATAGCCCGGGCGGCTGCGCCGATATTTTCCGCTCTGGCGGGAGCGACAAGAACGATTGTTACACGCATTTCATTACTCTTTTTGACTAATTTACAGGAAATTAGCTGGCGTTTGTAAGCATATTACGCTTCGCAAATTTACAAAATTTTAACGGATATCACTGAAAAAGCATTTTTGATTTCGTAAAAGACGCTACACTATTGCGTATCTGTACTATTGCTGTTTATGTTAACAGAACATCGTTATCCTGCTGTTTATTTAGGATAATTTAATTTAAAATAGATCCTGTTCTTTGGATTCATCACATTTATTAGTTGGCTTACGTAACTAGTTGGAATATTGCAAATTTGTGATGAAAGCTAGCATTTAGCTACGATGATTTCATCAAACTGTTAACGTGCTACAATTGAACTTGATATATGTCAACGAAGCGTAGTTTTATTAGGTGTCCGGTACGTCTTAGCCTGTTATGTTGCTGTTAAAATGGTTAGGATGACAGCCGTTTTTGACACTGTCGGGTCCAGAGGGAAAGTACCCACGACCAAGCTAATGATGTTGTTGACGTTGATGGAAAGTGCATCAAGAACGCAATTACGTACTTTAGTCATGTTACGCCGATCATGTTAATTTGCGACATGCATCAGGCAGGTCAGGGACTTTTGTACTTCCTGTTTCGATTTAGTTGGCAATTTAGGTAGCAAACATGCAGACCCCGCACATTCTTATCGTTGAAGACGAGTTGGTAACACGCAACACGTTGAAAAGTATTTTCGAAGCGGAAGGCTATGATGTATTCGAAGCGACAGATGGCGCGGAAATGCATCAGATCCTCTCTGAATATGACATCAACCTGGTGATCATGGATATCAATCTGCCAGGGAAAAACGGTCTCCTGTTAGCGCGTGAACTGCGTGAACAGGCTAACGTTGCGCTGATGTTCCTGACGGGCCGCGATAACGAAGTCGACAAAATTCTCGGCCTCGAAATCGGCGCGGATGATTACATCACCAAACCGTTTAACCCACGCGAATTGACCATCCGTGCCCGCAACCTGCTGTCCCGTACCATGAACCTGGGTACCGTCAGCGAAGAGCGTCGTAGCGTTGAAAGCTACAAGTTCAACGGTTGGGAACTGGATATCAACAGTCGTTCACTGATCGGCCCGGACGGCGAGCAGTATAAACTACCGCGCAGCGAGTTCCGCGCGATGCTTCACTTCTGCGAAAACCCTGGCAAAATTCAGTCACGCGCAGAGCTGTTGAAGAAAATGACCGGCCGCGAGCTGAAGCCGCATGACCGTACTGTTGACGTTACCATTCGTCGTATTCGTAAGCATTTCGAATCCACGCCGGATACGCCGGAAATCATCGCCACCATTCACGGCGAAGGTTATCGCTTCTGCGGCGACCTGCAGGATTAATTCGGTCCAGGCGCCAAACCGTAAAAACAGCCGGTAAGTTATTCTTACTGGCTGTTTCTTATGCCCCCCCTTCCGCTAAGCGGCCTCGCTTTCCCTCCTGACCTGCCGTTATGACGTACTCTTTTACATAAAAATTGTCGTATAGCGCTGTTTATCTCAGCTTGCGAAAGTTAAGGTAGTTTGTGTATTTACATTAAAGAGTAATATACGGGATTTGTTAGTCCCCAAAAAATAAGGGGATGCTCACAGGACGTGAGGTTTCAAAGGATGAAAAAATCACCATTATGCTGCTACCTGTTTTGTGCAGCGATGTCAGCTTCATCAGCCGCGCTGGCTGCTACCGCGCCGGTCTCCGCAGGCGTTATTCATTTCAAAGGCCAGATTGTCGAATATGGTTGTAATCTTGCGCCTCACGATCGCAATATCGAGGTATCATGTTTGCGGAATAATATCCCCCATTTACAGACAGTCGCCACACCGTCTGGAAACGCTATTTCGTTGATGAATGGAATCGCCACGGTACGGCACGTGTCGTTAAAAGATCATCCGGAGATTCAAAGTCTGATCGTCCAGTACCGCTAACCGCTTATGGCTCCCGCCGGGAGGAGTTCCGGCAGGCGGCGATTGCGCTCAGTAAAACGCCGCCCGCCTGCATTTTGTACTTTTCTCTCATTCGTATCCTCCAACAGCGATGTTCATCGCTTCGCTATCCTGTACGCTCTACGCGCTCGTTAAGCACGGTACCTATGATAGCTGTCATAAAATGATTGCAAATAAAATCATCACATTTACTATGGTTAACCTTACAAACAGCGTTGTCGCTCATGCATTGATAAGGTGAATACATTGACTTAAATATTCTTGTTGGCTATTTTAATTTACTTAATTATAATTTTAAGTGAATATTAAATTTATGTTTACCTTTTAATAGTCAACCACTTTATCAGCCATAATAATGGGGAAGATATGAAGCAGTTAAACGGCGGGAATGTGTATCGTCCCACAGGGAAAGAAAAAAACCTGCAAGCCATTTTAAATATTCATCGGCACGTTATTCAAAACATCTCCCCTGTCACTATTACGGCCGGTAAAACACTGGATATCAAGATTGATAATCAATCCCACATCCTGTTAATCACTAAAGGCGCTATTAAAGTATGTCGGCGTATCGACAGCATTGTAATGGGCTGCGGTGTCTCACCAATGATTTTAGGCCTTGTAGATGCCTATGCTGACTTATACCAGTTAGAAGAGAATTCAGACGTCTTTTTTATCGCCGAAACCACCTGTGAATATTATCCTGTGCCAGTAAAAGATTTTGTGGAAATAGCTGATGAAAAGCATCTCTGGCGTGACATTTCGAACATCCTGATGTACCGCATTGCTTTCATGACTAACCGTGACAGAAACCTTATCGGGCAGGACGCCTATAGCCAGATAAAAGCGCTGTTACTTGAACTGTGGTCGTATCCTGAAAGCTCACGATTTGAGATCAACGCCCAGAACTTCATACAGCAGAGAACCGGGCTTTCACGCAGCCGTATCATGCAGGTACTTTCAGAACTAAAAGCGGGGGACTATATAAAAATACTGCATGGAAGACTGTTAGAGCTTCGAAACCTGCCGGTTTCATTTTAAACGGACAAGCGTCGTATATTCTTAAAAATAAAGCAATATAGAGTTAAATAAATCCTCCAGGAAATAATAACTATTATCAAAAAAGAGATCTTGCTCTATAAATCCACTCATCAACCATACTTCTTTAGTGGTATTTTATTAAACTTTGTTACCGAGTCCGAAACTGGACTGCCGTTCAATATTGCATCAGAATTTTTATTGAGTTCATAGTTGATATACGTAGAATAGCCGCCTGCTTATCTACAGAACAGAAAGAAGCGCATACAGAGTAAAATATAATATTTTATTTTATATAGCTATCTTTATTTTTCAGCGAATAGAATCAGGCAACAATTAATATGTTTAATAAGAAAATTATCATCCTGGCAATGTTAACTGCCGTAGCATCCACACCGGTATTTGCCCAGAACACGATTACGTTCAATGGCAAAATTTACGATCAGGCGTGTACGGTTCAGGTTAATGGCTCCACGGATACCACCATTGATTTAGGTAATTACAGCAAAGAACGCATCGCGGAAAAAGGCGCCACAACCGATTACGTGCCGTTTACCGTAAGCCTGGTTAGCTGCCCGGAAGCAGGAACTGGCGTACCAACCCAGGCCATGTTCCGCTTCCACGGCGCAACAGATGATTCCAACCCAACGTACTTCAAAAACGCGGACGAAGGATCGGAAACGGGCGCCGCGGGTGTCGGTATTTCTATTCAGAACGCTTCACATAGCGATGTGACAGATAACACGGATGATGCCGCAGTAAACCTGCCAACCGACGGCTCGAAAGCAGACTTTACCTATTACGCCGCCATGGCAAACGATGGTTCCGCAACCGTAACCGGTGGAGATGTTAGCACTCAGGTTACGTATACCGTTTCGTATCAGTAAGGCATTCTCATCCTGATGTGGACAGGCAGGATGCCAGTCCATAGCGTAAAACATCTTTACAGAGTAAAAAATGAAACACATAAAGAAATCCGTGTTGGTCGTATTACTGACAAGCCATGTTGCCCATGCCAGCATTGTTGTTGGCGGAACCCGACTGGTTTTCGACGGCAATAATGATGAGTCGTCAATCAATGTAGAGAATAAAGACAGCAAAGCGAATCTTGTTCAGTCATGGTTATCGGTTGCCGATCCCCAGGTCACAAATAAGCAGGCGTTTATTATCACCCCGCCTCTTTTTCGCCTTGATGCCGGGCAAAAGAACAGTATTCGGGTTATTCGCTCTGGCGCCCCCCTACCTGCAGATCGGGAGTCTATGTACTGGCTCAATATTAAGGGTATTCCTTCTATTGATGATAATGCCTCCGCGAACCGCGTGGAAATCTCCATTAATACCCAAATAAAGCTTATTTATCGACCGCCAGCATTAACAAAATCAACGCCTGATAGCCAGAGCCAACAATTAAAATGGCAGACGGCAGGTGATGTTATTACCGTAAATAACCCCACTCCCTATTATATGAACTTTGCCAGTGTGACGCTTAACAGCCATGAAGTGAAATCAGCGACCTTCGTTCCGCCAAAATCATCAGCGTCATTTAAATTGGGTTCTACTGCCGCCCCTCATGGCACGGTAACGTGGCGATTAATCAGCGATTATGGGATGAGTTTAGAGCCGCATTCCGGTTCATTCTAGCCATTAACGACTTCACTTTACTTTTACCCTTTCAGGACTTTTACTGTGCAATTCTCCAGAGTAGAGCCCCGTTCTCAATTAGCGTTATCGTTTCTGTTTATATGCTGTTCCATAAAACCAGCGTTAGCGCATGATCATTTTAATCCATTATCGTTGGAAAATGATGAACCGGGCGTGGAGAATGTCGATCTATCGGTTTTCGAAAAGGGGGGGCAGGCAGAAGGCACCTATAATGTTGATATTTATATTAATAACACCAGTGTTGAAACAAAAAATATTGCCTTTAAAAATAAAAAATTAGCAGATAATAAGCTCTCCCTACAGCCGTGTCTTAGCGTTGAACAACTCAAGCAGTGGGGCGTAAAAACAGAAAACTTCCCCGAGCTTAAAAATGACCCAAACGGGTGTACCGATCTTAGTCTGCTGGCTGGCGCTGTAGCAAAGTTTAATGTCATCGGTAACCGGCTGGATTTAGCGATCCCTCAAATCGCGTTGATCGCCGACCCGCGAGAATTCGTCCCTACCAGCGAATGGGATGAAGGCATTAATGCTTTTTTGCTGAACTACAGTTTTACCGGATCGCAGGATCACGATATTGATGAAAATCGGACGGAAAATAGCGAATACGCTAACCTGCGCCCTGGTATTAACATTGGCGCATGGCGTTTTCGTAACTACTCAACCTGGAATCATGACAGCGATGGGCAAAATAGCTGGGATTCTGCCTACACCTATGTTTCTCGCGATATCGAATTTTTAAAAGGACAGCTGATCGCCGGGGAAAATAACACGCCCGCGGACGTCTTTGACAGTATTTCATTTAAGGGCGTACAGATCTCTTCTGATGACGATATGTTGCCGGACAGTATGAAAGGGTTCGCCCCGGTCATTCGCGGGGTGGCCAAAAGCAGCGCGCAGGTAACCGTTGAACAAAACGGTTATACCATCTACAAAACTAACGTTCCGGCGGGTCCATTCGCCATTAATGATCTTTATCCAACCGGCGGTTCGGGCGACCTGTACGTCACCATCAAAGAATCCGATGGTTCTGAACAGCATTTCATTGTGCCCTACGCCAGCGTTCCGGTATTACAGCGTGAAGGCCACCTGAAATACGACCTGACGGTAGGCCGCACGCGTTCATCAGATACGCATTCCGCGCAACAGAACTTCGCTGAACTGACGGCCTTATACGGATTAGCAGGCGGCATAACCGCCTATGGCGGAATAGAGAGTACGCTGAGCAATGATGTTTATCATGCGGCGCTCATCGGGACAGGCTTAAACCTTGGCGATCTGGGCGCATTGTCTTTAGACGTCACCAACTCATGGTCAAAAATTAAAGCAGGCGATGTGGTTAGCGATACGCTTACCGGACAATCCTGGCGTATTCGTTACAGCAAAGATATTCAGTCAACAGGCACCAATTTCACTGTCGCCGGCTACCGTTATTCGACCAAAGATTACTACGCTCTTGAGGATGTGCTGGATACCTATAGCGATAATAGTCACTATGATCATGTACGTAATCGCACCGACCTGTCGTTATCGCAAGACATTATCTACGGTTCCATTTCACTCACTTTATATAATGAAGATTACTGGAATGACACTCATACCACATCATTAGGTATTGGCTATAACAACACATGGCATAACGTAAGCTATGGCATTAACTATTCTTATACGCTGAACGCCGATAATTCTCAGGATGAAGACGACGATACGGAAGACAGTAATGACCAGCAAATTTCAATCAATATTAGTATTCCGTTAGATGCCTTTATGCCGTCAACGTATGCCACCTACAATATGAATTCCGCGAAAGACGGCGATACCACGCATACTGTCGGTTTAAACGGAACAGCGCTGGCACAGAAAAATCTCTCATGGAGCGTTCAGGAAGGTTATTCCTCTCAAGAGAAAGCCACCAGCGGTAATGTGAGCGCAACCTATAACGGGACGTATGCGGATATTAACGGCGGATATAGCTACGATAATCATATGCGCCGTCTGAATTATGGCGTTCAGGGCGGCGTACTGTTACATCGAAATGGCCTGACACTATCCCAGCCAATGGACGACACCATCATATTGGTTAAAGCCCCTGGCGCAGCGGGTGTCCCCGTGAATAACGAAACGGGCGTGGACACCGATTTTCGGGGGTATGCCGTCGTACCTTATGCTTCGCCTTACCATCGTAATGAAGTGTCTTTAGATACGACTGGCATTAGAAAAAATATTGAGCTCATTGATACCAGTAAAACACTGGTGCCTACCCGTGGCGCGGTGGTCAGGGCTGAATATAAAACCAATATTGGTTACAAGGCATTGATGGTATTAACCCGCATAAACAATCTGCCTGTTCCTTTTGGCGCGACCGTCTCGTCTTTAACAAAACCAGACAATCACAGCAGTTTTGTTGGTGATGCGGGGCAAGCCTGGTTAACCGGACTGGAAAAACAAGGGCGGTTATTAGTGAAGTGGGGGCCAACAGCAGCAGACCAGTGTCAGGTCTCTTATCGTATACCGAGCTCCCCCTCCGCTTCTGGCGTAGAAATCTTACACGAGCAATGCCAGTGATTCTGGTGGGATAAAAGATGAATATGAACAGATTTGCTGCATTAGCCACCCTGTTAACGTTCACGGGTCTGGCATTATGGTCGCCCTCGATCAGCGCGGCATACAATACCGCAGATGCCGTAGACATTAACGTTACGGGATTAATTTATGCCGATCCGTGTACCGTTACGGTACCTGACACGATCTCTCTTGGACAATATGCCCGGGCGGATATCGCCGTGGCCGGCGGCAATACCGCCACCATTCCTTTCACCATAAAAATGACGAATTGCCCGGCAACGACCACAAAAGCCGCGATTTCATTTAACGGCGTACCTTATCCCGATCCAAATTATGCTTCTGCGATTTATGCAAACAGCGCGGCCAATCCGGCGCAGGATTTAGGATTACAGCTTTTTAACCTGGACGGTAAAAGTCTGGTCAATCTGGCCAACAACGTCACTTACACGGTGGATATCAACAGTAATACCCATGAAGCCAATTTGCCTGTCGCCGCAAGGATGTATACCCCGCACGGAAAAGTCACGGCAGGGGATTTCACGTCCGTTGTGACGATCACTATTGCATGGCAATAACATCTTTCTATTTCACCTGGTATAAAAGCAGGAATTTTTCATGAGAAGGTTATATCTGGCGCTTATTCTGCTGCTCGCGTATTCCGTTCATAGTTACGCCTCCTGTAAACGTTCCGGTAATGAAGGCGCGATCACTATCACCCCGCCGTCGCAGCTTGTGGTGGATAGCCACGCCTATACCGCAGGCGAGGTGTTGTGGCAATCGGGCTGGGTTTCCACCTCCGAAGTCACAATGGATGGCTGTAGTCGCGATTATAAGGTCGGTTTTTTATATGAACCCGGTAGCGCGCAGTCAAATGCATCAGCGACAATCAATGCGAATGACGGGAACAACACACCGGTATTTAGCACCGGGATTTCCGGCGTGGGCATTGCGATTAAAACCCAAACGAATGCTGGCCCTTACGATAATGTCATGCCAATCGATAATACCTACCATAATGGCGATGGCAATAAAACACACCATGCGATGGCTCCCGCCTACAATGTTGAACTGGTCGCCTTAGGCGGTCCGATCACCTCCGGTACCGCGACATTCCAAAGCCCACTGGCGCGCGTATCTTTTCGCGATAGCGCAACGGAAGACTCCGGCGGCGATATCCTGACCCATCTGTATTTGGGGAATACGCAATTGATTATGAAAGCGATGGGATGTCGGGTAGAAACACCTGCCATCACCGTTGATTTAGGCAGCGTCAATTTAGGCAGTTTCGCTAACAGTCAAACCGCGGGCACAGGCGAGCAGGATATCTTATTGACCTGCGAACAAGGCACCGCCATTTCCGCATCGTTAAGCGCCCAGCCTGCCAGCGGAAATAATCCTGATAATTCAGTCATCCAGTTGAGCAATGCAAGCGCGCCAACCAGCGCAACCGGCGTTGGCGTACAGTTGGGTATTCAGGCGCCGGACGCCGGTTTCTTTACCGACAGTTTGCCAATCAATCAAAAAATTGATCTCTTTACTCACACGATTACCACCAATGCCGATGGCAGCCAGACGGTTAACGGCGGAACCATGAATATGTCGACTACCCTGAAAATTAGCGCGCGCTACTATAAAACCGCCGCCACGGTAACGGCCGGGCAAGCGAATGCCACGGCAACATTAAACCTGACCTATAACTAACGGCATCACATTTTCTGGCGCTGCGCGGGAAAACGTTAACGCGCGCGCCCGTTAGATTTATTTCCACAAACGTAATTCGTCATCTTTTACTGGCGGTAATGACTTACGTTGCTGACAAGAGAGCGAATACCAGTCCAGATGGCGCGTCAGGAACATCACGCCGCCAAGCGCCAGTAGCAGAACGCCGGTACCCAGAAGCAACGAGCTATCTTCCGAACGCAGCAATCCCCACATCACGCCATCCAGCGCCAATAACGCTAACGTAAACAGCACGCTATTGCGCCATCCTTTCAGCACCGCCTGCAAATAAACGCTATTCATCAACGCGCCCACCAGGCTTGCGGCGATCCAGGCTGGCGTGAAACCGATATGTTCCGACAGTGCCAGCAACAGCAGGTAGAACATCACCAGCGATAACCCCACCAGCAGATACTGCATCGGGTGTAACCGCTGCCCCGTCAGGGTTTCGAAGACAAAGAAAGCCATAAACGTTAGCGTAATCAACAAAATGGCATATTTCGTCGCTCTGTCCGTCAGTTGATACTGGTCGGCTGGCGTCGATACAGCGACGCTAAACGCTGGTAAGTTGTCCCAATCCACCTTTTGCGCATCAGCAAACTGTTCGCCGAGATTCGTGGCAAACCGGCTGGTTTGCCACTGGGCCTGAAATCCCGAACCGCTGATTGCGCGTTTACCGGGAAGAAAATCCCCCACAAAATTTGGGTGCGGCCAGTTGCTGGTCAGGGTCATTTCACTGCTACGCCCGACGGGAACCAGTGAAAAGCTGCCGGTTCCGCTTAAATTTAGCGACATCGCCAACGTCAGGTTGCGCGTCGCCCACTGACTGTCCGGCAGCGGGATATGAATGCCCTCTCTACTTTCCGGTAAGCCGGTCCCCGGTTCTACAGTGAGCGTTTCACCATTCACCTGCGGCGCTTTTACTGCGCTGATACCGCGCGCATCGCCGACGCCCACGACGATAAAGGGCTTTCCAAGGGTAATGTTCGGTCTGTTCAGCTCATGCAGACGGGCCACATCAAACTCCGCCTTTATCGCCATATCGGTATGCCACACCTGCCCCTGATAAATACCTATTTTTCGCGCTTCAACGTTTTGATTGCCTTCGACCAATAGCGACTCCGGCAACCAAAAATAGAGATAGCTGCGCTTATACTGGACCTCTTTCTCCTCTTCCAGCACGGTATAGAGCTCTGTCACCGGAACCGCCACCAGCGGGCCGACAACCTTTTGTGGGCCGCTGGTACTCTGACGAATAGCGGCTTCTACATGGCTTCGATAATCAGCACGTTCCACGATGGTGTGCCGTACCATCATCAGGGGAATTAACAGCAGGATCATGGCGCCGCCTAACGTAATCATTTTCCACAACAGGGGGGATTTCAACATAGCGTTCTCCTTTGCAATGCCAGCAGTGTAAGAACGCGATGTGGGGAGAATTTGAAGTTATGTGAAGTGACGGTGAAGTGTCAACGAGGCCAGCACGCCGCCTTCGGGACGATTGCACAACGTCACCTCACCGTTGAGGAGTCGCGCCGCCTCGCTGACAAACGCCAGCCCAAGCCCGCTGCTTTTACGCCCGTTTTCGCGGGGCAACGAATAGAATCGGTCGAAAATGCGCGGCAGCGCAAAATCAGGAATACCACAGCCGGAATCCGTCACCTGCAGGATCGCTTTCT
The DNA here is from genome assembly GCF_020150755.1 of Salmonella sp. A29-2. Lineage (NCBI taxonomy): Bacteria > Pseudomonadati > Pseudomonadota > Gammaproteobacteria > Enterobacterales > Enterobacteriaceae > Salmonella > Salmonella sp. A29-2. The sequence goes on from NZ_CP083731.1 coordinate 4,043,669, forward strand.
CTCCCATCGGTTGAGCGCTTAATGTGATAACGCCATTTTCAGGCGTAAAGTCGATGGCATTGTCCAACACATTGCCCAGCGCCTGCGCCAGAAGCTCCGCGTCGGCGACGACAACCAGCGAGGAAGGCCGTAGAGTAAGGGTGATATTTTTTGCCGCCAACTGAATACTGCGTGCCTCGCTAAGCTGCGTAAATAGCTCATCAACAGCAACCGGCGCGAGAGGGATATCCTGCCGGTTTTCCAGCCGCGCCTGGCGCAGCAGGGTCTCTACCAGCGCCTGCATTCGCGTATTTTGCGCCAGTATATTCTCTGTAAAGCGGGTAACCACATCCGCGGGCGGTCCTTCACGCAGAATCTCCGCCGCGCCGCGTATCGCCGCCAGTGGACTTTTCAGCTCATGAGTCAACGCATACACGTACTGCTCAATCTCATTCTTGCCTTCCAGCTTAATGCGCATACTCTCCAGCGCCTGCGCCAGTTTACGCAGCTCGCTGCTGCCTAATGCAGGTAACGCAAGCGGGCGGTTTTCGGTGACGGAATCCGCATAGCGCGTCAACTGGGCGATGGAGCGGTTAATCCACCAGACCATCCCCGCGCCAATCGCCAGCGCAATCCCCAGTAAAACGGCGCTGGCCCACAGAATGCGCCGTTCGCTGCGCTTAATCACCGGCGCCATTGCCGCATTCGGTTTCCCGACAGTCAGGACGCCGATAATCCGTCCATCGCTGATTATCGGCGCGGCTACGTACATCACGGTGCTATTGGGATCGGCAGCATCTTTTGCCGTGCTGCGGGCGCCATACTGTCCGCGCAGCGTAAGCCAGACGTCATTCCAGCGAGAATAATCCTGCCCCACCGCTTTGTTTTCCGAATCAAACAACACCTTCCCCTGTGCATCCGTCATGTAGACATGGTATTCATTGCGCACTTTGACGATCCCGCTGATATTGGCGCGAAACGGGCGATGTTGCAGCTGGGCGAATGCTTTCGCCAACTGGCCGTCAGTCGGGTTGCCGGAGAGAAGATCGTCGCGGGCCAGCGCCGCCAGCAGCGTCGCGGTGTCAATCAGCGTCCCTTCCGTCGCGCGGCGGACGCCCGGCTTTATCTCCTGAACAAAGATAGACAGCACAAACACGGCGGCGACGGCGACAATAAGAAAGTAGCCCAGCAGCAAACGCATTCCGATGCGCATCAGACGCTCCTCAGGCTGTATCCCATTCCACGATGCGTGTTAATTGGCGAGAGATCCGGGTTGATCGCGCGTAGCTTAGCGCGCAGGGTTTTGATGTGTGTATCGACCGTCCGATCGAAGGTCTCCTGGGCATCAGACCAGACAATATCCATCAATTGCTGGCGCGAGTACACGCGCTCCGGCGACAGCAGCAGGGTTTTAAGAAGCAGAAACTCATAACGCGTCAGCGAGAGCGGCGTACCAAACCAGGCGATCTGCGCCGCCGGTTCATTGAGTTCAAAATGTCCGGTACGCACCACCGGCGACGGCGCAGCAAACTTTTTCACCCGGCGCAACAGCGTGCGCACGCGGGCGCTCACTTCGCGCGGCGAGAACGGCTTGGCGACATAATCATCTGCGCCGATCTCCAGACCAAGCAATCGATCCACTTCATCGCTACGGGCAGTCAGGAAAAGAATCGGCAGCGCAGGATGGCGTTCCAGCAACTGCCGACACAGCTCAAAGCCGCTGATATCCGGCAGTCCCACATCGAGAATCACCGCATCCGGCCGTTGCTGACGCGCTTTTTCCAGCGCGGGCAGCCCGCGAGCGAATAGCTCAACGGTAAACCCTTCCAGTTGCAGGGTGTAGATGAGCGTATCGGCGATTCCCTGTTCATCCTCGACTAACCAGACCTGCGGTTGCTGCATACTCTTTCCCTGTTATTGTCGCCACGGCATGACCGGCACCGCGCTGATGGCGTTCTTCGGCGACCCGTCGACTACTTTGTCGGAGTAGGCCAGATACGCCAGCGTGTTGCGTTTCTCATCATAGAAACGCACGACCTGCAATGACTTAAATATCAATGAGGTGCGTTTTTTGAAAACCACCTCTCCCTGCGCCTTGCCGTTCTTAATTTTGTCGCTCAGTTCAATAGGCCCGACCTGCTGACAAGAGATGGCGGCGTCAGACGTATCTTCCGCCAGCCCCAATCCGCCTTTTATGCCGCCCGTTTTCGCCCGGCTAACATAGCACGTCACGTTTTTGACATCAGGATCGTCAAAAGCTTCCACCACGATTTTATGGTCAGGACCGAACATTTTAAATACCGTATCGACTGAACCAATTTGTTCCGCGCAGGCGCTCTGCCCCAGCAGCAACAAAATTGAGAAAAGTACTAAGCTCTTGTATTTCATATTGTTACCATTCATAAAAGTTACATTGCGTAATTATTAGACATTCTAAAATAAAATGGTTATAGATCACAGGATTAGAATAATTACCTGTCACGTTGCCTAAAAAAAGCATTTAAGCTCAAAAAAAACACTGAATGCTAAAAGAACAAAAAATGCTATTATCCTCTTACCTGATATCGGGTGCTCGTTGTTGAAAGGATGGGGATATTTTATGGATCAGGCTGGCATAATTCGCGACCTGTTAATCTGGCTGGAAGGTCATCTGGATCAGCCGCTGTCACTTGACAATGTGGCGGCAAAAGCAGGCTATTCCAAGTGGCACCTGCAGAGAATGTTTAAGGACGTGACGGGCCACGCCATTGGCGCTTACATCCGCGCCCGTCGTTTATCGAAATCAGCAGTGGCGCTGCGTTTGACCGCGCGTCCAATTCTGGATATTGCTCTTCAGTACCGCTTCGATTCTCAGCAAACCTTTACGCGCGCCTTTAAGAAACAGTTTTCCCAGACGCCAGCGCTGTATCGTCGCTCCTCGGAATGGAGCGCCTTTGGCATTCGCCCGCCATTACGGCTGGGCGAGTTTACCGTGCCGGAACATCAGTTCGTTACGCTGGAAGATACGCCGCTCCTTGGCGTCACGCAGAGCTATTCCTGCTCGCTGGAACAGATTTCCGACTTCCGCCACGAAATGCGCGTGCAATTCTGGCATGATTTCCTCGGTCATTCGCCAACTATTCCGCCAGTGCTTTATGGGCTTAATGAAACGCGCCCCAGCATGGAGAAAGACGATGAGCAGGAAGTATTCTATACCACCGCACTGCCGCAAGAGCAGGCCGATGGCTATGTTCAGTCGGCGCATCCCGTGCTGTTGCAGGGCGGTGAATACGTCATGTTCACCTATGAAGGGTTAGGAACCGGCGTGCAGGATTTTATCCTGACCGTTTACGGCACCTGTATGCCAATGCTGAATCTGACCCGTCGTAAAGGACAGGATATAGAGCGATACTACCCGTCAGAAGATACCAAAACCGGCGATCGCCCTATCAACCTGCGCTGCGAATTTCTGATCCCGATTCGCCGTTAACGCTGTAGCTCATCCAATGCAGGGGCGTCCAGATGCGAAACGTCCCCTGCGGTTTCTACCACCCACCCAGACGCCAGCCACTGACTTTCCTGGTAATCGATGCGGGAAATAGAGCAGTTGCGCAAACGTAACCGGCGTTCCGCCCAGGCGGGTAGTCCCAGTATAGTACTGACCAGACAGCCCAACGCGATACCGTGACTGACCAATAAAGGTCGGCTGCCCTGCGGTAGCTCCAGACAGGACGCCAGCGCGGCATGAACGCGATCGCTCAACTCCTGCATCGATTCCCCACCGGGAATGCGGCCATCCTGCGTGCCGTTGACTAACTGACGACGCCAGCCCTCTTCTTCTTCCGTCAGCGAATCGATCTGGCGCTTTTCCAGCACGCCCATATCCAGCTCGCGCAGGCGGGAGTCAAAGGTGATATCACACCCGCACGCCTGGGCGATAATCTCCGCCGTGCGTTTTGTGCGGCCTAAATCGCTGCTGATGATATGGGTGATGCCGAGGCTGCGGGCGCGTTCTCCTACCTGCATGGCCTGCTGCTCGCCTTTTGCTGTCAGGGGACTGTCCGATTGGCCCTGAATACGTCGCTCGGCGTTCCACTGCGTTTCACCGTGGCGAACAAGGTATACCTGTAACATGTTTTTTTTCCGTTATACTGCGATAAATTTTTAAAACTGAGCTTAATTATGCACCAGGTTATCTCTGCGACCACCAATCCTGCCAAAATTCAGGCAATTCTACAGGCATTTGAAGAGATTTTCGGCGAAGGATCGTGCCATATTACGCCCGTCGCCGTCGAGAGCGGCGTACCGGAGCAGCCCTTCGGAAGCGAGGAAACGCGTGCTGGCGCACGAAATCGCGTGGATAATGCGCGACACCTGCATCCACAAGCTGATTTCTGGGTAGCCATTGAAGCCGGAATTGACGATGACGCCACCTTCAGTTGGGTGGTGATTGATAACGGCGTTCAGCGCGGTGAAGCGCGATCGGCCACGCTGCCGCTGCCCGCCGTCATTCTCGACAGAGTCCGCCAGGGAGAAGCGCTTGGCCCGGTGATGTCCCACTATACCGGTATTGACGAGATTGGTCGCAAAGAGGGTGCCATTGGCGTATTTACCGCCGGAAAATTAACGCGCTCCAGCGTTTACTACCAGGCGGTGATCCTGGCGTTAAGCCCGTTTCATAACGCGGTGTATCGATAATTATTTGCGCTATGTTGTAGGCCTGATAAGCACAGCGCCATCAGGCATTTCGCGGCGATGTTGCCGGATGGCCGCTTCGCCTTATCCGGCCTACGAGCAAATCAGGCGTTTTTCAGCAGTACGTTCTCAAGCCAATGACGCAGTTCAACCGGCGCGGATTTCAGGCTGTTTGACCCGCGCGTGATGGTGGCGATGCCCGCCCCCAGCTCGGTTTTCAACTCGCGCTGGCTCATTTCGCCACGCAGTAACTCCTCAATAATGCGCACGCGCGTTCCCAGCGCTTCGCGCTCGTCCGGCGTAAGCATCAGTTGTAATAAAGGCAGATGCAGATCCTCTGCATATGCCTGACGGAGTAACTCCACAAAACGAAGCCACTCCTGATTACGTTGTTCGGCGATAGCCGATGAATAAGGGGAATGCTGGGTCATGTTATACCGCCGTTTGTACTGTTACACGAGTACAAATGATAACATAACCCGTCTGCATTAATACCGTCGCTGCCACTCAGAGTCGCTCATTAAGGCCTCTTTCTGCCCCATAAAGTGGCGATAGTAAGCGTCATAGGCCAGAACGTTTTTCACGTAGCCGCGCGTTTCCGAAAAGGGAATGCTTTCGACAAACGCTACGGCATCGATACGCCCGGCGCTATTGCCAAGCCAGGTGCGCACGCGCCCCGGCCCGGCGTTATACGCCGCCGAGGCGAAAATACGGTTATTACCAAACTGCTGATAGACATACTGCAAATAGCTGGTGCCAATGTTGATGTTGGTCTCCGGCTCCAGCAGTTGGCCGGGGCCGCGGTAGTCCGGAATCGAAAACATTTTCACCGTATGGGTGGCCGTTCCCGGCATAATCTGCATTAAGCCGCTGGCCCCTACCGGCGATTTTACTTTCGGGTTCCAGGCGCTCTCCTGGCGGGCAATCGCCATGGCATAGCTTTGTGAGATATCTTTTCCGCGGGTATAGCGGGTAAAAAGATCGTTATACGCCAGCGGGAAACGCTCCTCCAGATGATCCCACAGTTTTCCGGCGATCGTCGCCTGTACGCTCAGATCCCACCAGTGCTGGTTAAACGCATAGCGCGCCAGCTGCGCCTGTTCAGATTTACTACGGCTTTTTACCAGATTCGCCCATTCGCTGCGCGCCGTGTTATCCAGGTTCCAGTACATCAGCTCCCGTACACGCGCCATCTCCGGCCCCTGCGTCAACGCGCTGTTTACGTTGGCGGGCGCTTTATCGATTTTAAGCGTGTACTCTTCGCCTAAACGCTGCGCCGCGACCATCGGATAAAAACCGCGCTTCTGCATTAAAGCATGAAGGATCTCTTTCGCTTCGGCGTCACGACCGCGCTCCAGCAATAAATCCGCCTGCCAGTAACGCCACTCGTCTTTCTCTTTCGCCTCCATTGGCAGTCGGGCAAGCCAGGTATTGAGACCGCGACGATCGCCCATCCCCAGCGCCATACGCACGCGCCGCTCGATAAGCGACGTCGATTGCGAGCGCATAATCGCGTCATCGCGCCATTTCGCTTGCGCATCGGTCACATCGTTGCCCATCAGTCGCCAGGCAACGATATCGCGCAGCGCCTGCGTTTGTTCTTCATTAAGTTTCTGCGCCTGTACCAGCGAGGGGATCATCAGACGCGCATTTTCCGCGTCCTGGCGGGCGACGCTGGCAAACGCGACTTCCGCCATCTGACGGGTAAAATCGGTGGCGCCGGTGGTGCGTGCGAAGGTCAACACGTTATTAGGGTCATTAGCCAGGGTAATGATCGCTGAGGCGATCGTTTGATATTCCGCCGGCATCTGTCCGGCCAGCACCGTAACCAACCCCGTATTCCCGGCTTTCATCGCCAGCCGAATACGTTCCAGATACGCCAGCGGGTCTTGCTTGCCGGAGGCCCGCCAAACGCTGAACAGTTTATCGCAGGCATTCGGCTGACTTTTGCCGGTCAGCCAAAGGTCTTTCGCGCCCTGCCAGGCCGCTTCCGTTTGCCCGGTACTCCATTTCGCGTAGTAATAGTTACATTGCGCTTCCGTGGTGCCGGGTTTCTCCGGGCTAAACGCCAGCAAGCCGCGCCAGTCTTCACGACGCGCCAGCTCATTGACGAAGCGTGATTGCAGCGTACGCGCAGGCGGAAGCGTAGGATTGGCGCGCACAAACTGCGTGACAGCAATCGCCGGTTGGTTCATCAAATCGTCGGTGATCTTACGGTATTCCAGATACGGGTAGAGCGGATAATCTTTCAGACCCGGCATCATCTGCTCTACCACATCCATCTGGCGGTTGTCCCAGGCCTGCTTAATCTGCGCATAGCGGTTACGCTGCTCTTCCAGTGAGTCGGCCCGCGCGAGGTGACAAAAGGTCAGCAGGCATACGCTGGCGGCGACGAGACGCCAGACAAATGGTTTGGCTCTATCCACAAGCTCTTCCTCAATTGTTATCCAATGCAGCATCATGCCGCGTAATGAATTTATGCTAACCAGTCATAGCCATTTGCGCCACGTTACGGACACTTTTTTACTTTTATTGCGAGTGCGATCTGCTGGCTGGGCTTAGGCAGGGAAAAAGGCTACACTTCGCCTTTGAAATCTATTCACCATCACGATAAACATAGAGGCGAAGTCCAACGTGGCTCAATTCGTTTATACCATGCATCGTGTCGGCAAAGTGGTTCCGCCGAAACGTCATATTCTGAAAAACATCTCGCTGAGCTTCTTCCCTGGCGCCAAAATCGGCGTGCTGGGCCTTAACGGCGCCGGTAAGTCTACCCTGCTGCGCATCATGGCGGGTCTCGATAAAGATATCGAGGGCGAAGCGCGCCCGCAGCCCGGCATTAAGATTGGCTACCTGCCGCAGGAACCTCAGCTAAACCCGGAACACACGGTACGCGAGTCGATTGAAGAGGCCGTTTCGGAAGTGGTTAACGCTCTCAAACGTCTGGATGAAGTGTACGCGCTGTACGCCGATCCGGATGCCGACTTCGACAAGCTGGCCGCAGAGCAAGGCCGGCTTGAAGAGATTATCCAGGCGCACGACGGTCATAACCTGAACGTGCAACTTGAGCGCGCAGCTGACGCCCTGCGTCTGCCGGACTGGGATGCCAAAGTCGAAAAACTGTCCGGCGGCGAGCGCCGTCGCGTGGCGCTGTGCCGTCTGTTGCTGGAAAAGCCGGACATGCTGCTGCTCGACGAACCCACCAACCACCTGGATGCCGAATCTGTTGCGTGGCTGGAACGTTTCCTGCACGACTTCGAAGGCACCGTCGTGGCGATTACCCACGACCGTTACTTCCTCGATAACGTCGCCGGTTGGATTCTGGAACTTGACCGTGGCGAAGGTATTCCGTGGGAAGGCAACTACTCCTCCTGGCTGGAGCAGAAAGATCAGCGTCTGGCGCAGGAAGCGTCTGCCGAAGCGGCGCGCCGTAAATCCATTGAGAAAGAGCTGGAGTGGGTGCGTCAGGGCGCGAAAGGCCGTCAGTCGAAAGGTAAGGCGCGTCTGGCTCGCTTTGAAGAACTGAACAGCGTTGAGTATCAGAAACGTAACGAAACCAACGAACTGTTTATTCCACCTGGACCGCGTCTGGGCGACAAAGTCATTGAAGTCAGCAACCTGCGTAAATCCTACGGCGACCGCGTACTGATCGACGACCTGAGTTTCTCGGTGCCGAAAGGCGCTATCGTCGGGATCATCGGGCCAAACGGCGCGGGTAAATCGACCCTGTTCCGCATGATGTCCGGTCAGGAGCAGCCTGATAGCGGCACCATTACGCTGGGTGAAACCGTCAAGCTGGCCTCGGTCGATCAGTTCCGCGACGCGATGGACAACAGCAAAACCGTCTGGGAAGAAGTGTCCGGCGGGCTGGATATCATGAAGATCGGCAACACTGAAATGCCAAGCCGCGCCTATGTAGGCCGCTTCAACTTCAAAGGCGTCGATCAGGGCAAACGCGTTGGCGAACTGTCCGGCGGTGAGCGAGGTCGTTTGCATCTGGCGAAGCTGCTGCAGGTGGGCGGCAACGTCCTGCTGCTCGACGAACCGACGAACGACCTGGATATCGAAACCCTGCGCGCGCTGGAAAACGCCCTGCTGGAGTTCCCTGGCTGCGCGATGGTTATCTCGCACGACCGTTGGTTCCTTGACCGTATCGCCACCCACATTCTGGATTATCAGGATGAAGGTAAGGTGGAATTCTTCGAAGGTAACTTTACCGAATACGAAGAGTACAAGAAACGCACGCTGGGCGCCGAGGCGCTGGAGCCGAAGCGTATCAAGTACAAGCGTATTGCCAAATAAATGTCTGAATGCCGGGTGGCGCTTGCGCTTACCCGGCCTACAAACCCAGCGATTCCAGTACGTTGTGAAACTGTAGGCCTGATAAGACGCGGTAAGCGTCGCATCAGGCATGGGTTCTTATCCCTGCTCGCCCATCATCTCTTTCACCAGTTCCACACAGCGCAAAAAGCGGCCATCGTAATCAGCCTCTTTAACGTGAACGAACTCAATGTTGTTCTCTTTCAGCATCTCGACCAACAGGCTCTGGAACGCTTTGCGATCCACTGAACTGCCCAGGCTTCGCAGTCCGTCAGCTACCCACGGCGTATTATTCTCCAGCAAAATCACCAGGTCGAAGCGATACTCGTCGATCAGCGCCTGGACAAACGGATGCTCGCGCCCTTCGTATTTTTTGCAAAATGCCTGGGTGGTGACGAAATCGGTATCGATAAACGCCACTTTATTCGCATATTTTACTGCGAAATCAATATATTGCGCATGGCCCAGCGCAATTTTATCGTAGTCGGAATACTGTAACGCCATCTCATCGCCGCCCAGATGCGAAAAGACATAGTCGCGGCCATATTCCCAGGCGCTGGTGGTATTAAAAATATTGGCGAGCTTATTGACCAGCGTAGACTTGCCGCTTGATTCCCCGCCCAGAATCGCGACGGTACGCACGAAAAACGGCTTCACTTCGGTAGGAATATATTCCCAGTAACGAAACGGATTTTCGCGGATTTGCGCCCCACTGATATTCATAAACGTGCGTTCAGGATCGACCAGCACCGTCTCAATCCCTAAATGCTCAAGATACTGCGGCGCATCAGCCTCTTCGGAAGTGTAGATCCAGCTCGGCTGTATTCCCTTCTCTGCCATAAACGCTTTAATGCCGTTGCTCCAGACGTCCCAGCCATGCGGATAAGGCTCCATCCCCTCTTCATTAAAGGCGTGGATGCGAATATTTTTTTGGTATTTGAAGGTTTGCAATAACCAGCGCAGGCGATCCGACACGGTGGGCTGCTGCGACATGGCGCTATCCTCAAACAGCCCGCGGTCGCGCGTATCGTCATATCCCATAATGATGTGCAACTCATCCACTTGGCTACAGGCGCGCTGGATCAAGTAGATGTGTCCGGTATGCAATGGATAAAATTTACCGAACACCACGCCAATGTTTTTCTGTCGGCGGGGAAACTCCAGCCCGAGAAAACGGTGTAGCGCCTCCAGTTTTTGCGCGCTGGGGCTTTTGATTTTGGCGTTAAGTAACTGACTCAGATACCCCTTGGTCATACCGCTGGCGTCAGCCACCTGTTGCAGAGTGCAACCTTGCTGCTTAATCGCGGTTTTGAGATAGTCGAACGATGACACAAGAGCCTCCTGCTGGAAAAATCGCATAACACTGCCTGACGGCGCTTCACTTATCAGGCCTACAACATCAATCAGTAGGCCGGATAAGACACATTGCATCGCCATCCGGCAAATTATACAACATCACTACATACAGAGAATTATAAGTCGTCAAACACGCTTAACGCATCTGCGAGCTTTTTAACACCGAACACCTGCATTCCTTCCGGCGGCTTTTTCGGTACGTTGGCGGCAGGCACAATCGCCCGACGAAAGCCGTGTTTCGCCGCCTCGGAAATACGCTCCTGCCCGCTCGGCACCGGACGAATCTCGCCTGCCAGCCCCACTTCGCCAAACACCACCAGATCCTGCGGCAACGGCCTGTCACGCAGGCTGGAGACCATCGCCAGCAGTAAAGCCAGATCCGCGCTGGTTTCGGTGACTTTCACGCCGCCGACCACGTTAACGAAGACGTCCTGATCCGACATTTGCAGACCGCCGTGTCGGTGTAGCACCGCCAGCAGGATTGCCAGACGGTTTTGTTCCAGACCGACCGCCACGCGTCTGGGGTTCGCCATCATCGAGTGATCGACCAGCGCCTGAATCTCCACCAGCAACGGCCGCGTGCCTTCCCAGACGACCATCACTGAACTGCCGGAAGTGACCTCATCGCCGCGGCTTAAAAAGATGGCGGACGGATTGCTCACTTCGCGCAACCCCTGTTCGGTCATGGCGAAGACGCCCAGCTCATTGACTGCGCCAAAGCGGTTTTTGTGGCTGCGCAGCGTGCGGAAACGAGAATCGGCGTCGCCGTCGAGCAATACTGAGCAATCGATACAGTGTTCCAGTACTTTCGGCCCGGCCAGCGACCCGTCTTTGGTGACGTGGCCGACCATCACGATCGCCACGCCGCGCGTTTTGGCGAAGCGCGTCAGGTAGGCTGCCGTTTCGCGGACCTGGGCGACACTGCCCGGCGACGACTGGATGTCCGCCATATGCATCACCTGTATGGAGTCGATCACCATCAGTTTCGGCTGTTCTTCTTCGGCAATCAGGCAAATTTGTTCGATGCTGGTTTCGGAGAGCATATTCAGATTAGCGGTCGGCAGGCCGAGACGGTGCGCACGCATCGCCACCTGCTGTAGCGACTCTTCGCCGGTGACGTACAGCGTTTTCATCTGCTCGGCGAGCTTGCACAGCGTTTGCAGCAGCAACGTTGATTTGCCCGCGCCGGGATTACCGCCAATCAAAATGGCGCTGCCGGGTACCACCCCGCCGCCCAGCACGCGGTCAAACTCTTTAAAACCGGTAGAAAAGCGCGGCAATTCCTCAAGACTGATGTCAGACAGTTTCTGCACTTTTGATACGCCCGCACTGCCGGCGTATCCGCTCAGACGTTCGTTACGCGCCACCGTCGGCGATGCGGCAAGGCGCACCTCGGTAATGGTGTTCCAGGCATGGCAGGCGCTGCATTGCCCCTGCCAGCGCGGGTAATCGGCCCCGCATTCATTACAAACAAAGGCGCGTTTGGGAGCTTTTGCCACGTTTTACCTCTTTCGTTAACGCTGTTGCCGGATGGCGCTGGCGCTTATCCGGCCTACGGTCGCCTTGCCATTGGGCAGGTTAATCATTTCTGGTTCATGCTGCCGGAGAGAATGCAAAACACGCCCATCAGGTCAGCGTGGCGGATCGTAATCTCCGTCTTTTCGTTTACTTTTGGCTTGGCATGGAAGGCAATACCTAACCCTGCCGCTTTGATCATTGGCAGATCGTTAGCGCCGTCGCCAATCGCCACCGTCTGCGCCAGCGGGATGTCATGCTCTTGCGCCAGACGAAGCAAGGTATTGGCTTTATACTCAGCATCCACAATATCGCCGATAACGTGGCCAGTAAATTTACCGTCCATGATCTCCAGCTCATTGGCGACCGCCGCCGTCAGGCGTAGCTGGTCACGCAGATAGTCGGCGAAGAAAGTGAAGCCGCCGGAGGCGATAGCGATTTTCCAGCCAAGCGCTTCCAGTTTTAGCACCAGCTGCGTTAATCCTGGCATTAGCGGCAGATTCCCGCGCACCTGGCGCAAAATATCGGCATCCGCGCCTTTCAGCGTCGCCACGCGGCTGCGCAGGCTGGCGGTAAAATCAAGCTCGCCGCGCATCGCGCGCTCCGTCACTTCAGCCACCTTCTCACCGGTACCGGCCAGCTTAGCGATTTCATCGATACACTCAATCTGGATCGCCGTGGAATCCATATCCATCACCAGCAGCCCCGGCGTGCGCAGATGCGGAATTTTACCCAGCGGCGCGACATCCAGCTGCGCCTCATGCGCCAGCCGCGTCGCACGCGGCGTCAGCGACCCCGCCAGACGAATGACCTGATAATCCTCCACGCACCAGGCGGCGACAATCACCATTGCGGCGCCCAGTTTGGTCTGATATTGAGTTAAACGCTGCTTATCCAGCCCGCGCCCATACAACAGCCAACCGCTGCGGCCTGCATGGTAATCCAGAGGCATCACCTCGTCGCCGCTTAAAGAAAGAGGCAAACCAGGCCATAAAGAGACATCTTCAGGCAGATCGCACCAGGTAATGTTAGGCATTAAAGCTCCTGTAAATCGTTCAGGCCGGTAACCGCCCCGCGGAAAATAACGCATGAGGCTACCTTGTAACCATCGCTTCTGGCAACATTAAGCCTCAAATTTTCAGCAGGTGGAATATGGCTCGCGCAAAACTGAAATTTCGGCTGCATCGTGCAGTCATTGTATTGTTCTGTCTCACACTGCTCGTCGCGCTCATGCAGGGCGCGTCCTGGTTTAGTCAAAACCACCAGCGACAGCGCAATCCGCAGCTGGAAGAGCTGGCCCGCACGCTGGCGCGCCAGGTTACGCTCAACATCGCCCCGCTGATGCGCAGCGAAACACCGGATGAAAATCGCATCAACGCCGTGCTGCGTCAGCTCACGCAAGAGAGCCGTATTCTGGATGCCGGCGTCTATGATGAACAGGGCGATCTTATTACTCGCGCTGGCGAAAGCGTCAACGTGCGCGACAGGCTGGCGCTGGATGGCAAAAAAGCGGGCAGCTATTTTAACCAACAAATTGTCGAGCCTATCCAGGGGAAAAACGGCCCCTTGGGCTACCTGCGTCTGACGCTGGATACCCACACGCTGGCCACCGAAGCAAAGCAGGTCGATAACACCACCAACATTCTACGCCTGATGCTGCTACTCTCGCTGGCGATAGGCGTGGTGCTGACGCGCACCTTGCTACAAGGTAAACGCACCCGCTGGCAGCAGTCGCCCTTCCTGCTAACGGCCAGCAAGCCTGTTCCGGAAGAGGAAGAGCGTGAGGAAAAAGAGTAAAATGACGGCTTAATAAAGGTAAGGAAAACCACCATGACTACATTACGCCTGCTTATTTCTGACTCTTACGATCCCTGGTTTAACCTGGCGGTCGAGGAGTGCATTTTCCGCCAGATGCCCGCCACCCAGCGCGTGCTGTTCCTGTGGCGCAACGCGGATACGGTGGTGATTGGACGCGCGCAAAACCCGTGGAAAGAGTGTAATACGCGGCGTATGGAAGAAGATAACGTCCGTCTGGCCCGCCGTAGCAGCGGCGGCGGCGCGGTATTCCATGACCTCGGTAATACCTGCTTTACCTTTATGGCCGGTAAACCGGAATACGATAAAACCATCTCCACCCATATTGTGCTCGCGGCGCTGAATTCGCTGGGGGTCATGGCCGATGCTTCGGGACGCAACGATCTGGTCGTAAAAACGCCGGACGGCGATCGCAAAGTCTCCGGTTCAGCCTATCGCGAAACCAAAGATCGCGGCTTCCATCACGGTACGCTGCTGTTGAACGCCGACCTCAGCCGTCTGGCGAACTATCTGAATCCAGATAAAAAGAAACTTGCGGCGAAAGGGATTACCTCCGTTCGCTCCCGCGTGGCCAATCTTACCGAGCTATTACCGGGTATCACCCATGAACAGGTCTGCCAGGCGGTCACGGAAGCCTTTTTCGCCCATTACGGCGAACGCGTCGACGCGGAAGTGATTTCACCGGATAAAACGCCGGATCTGCCGAATTTTGCCGAAACCTTTGCGCGCCAGAGCAGTTGGGAGTGGAATTTCGGCCAGGCACCGGCGTTCAGCCATCTGCTGGACGAACGTTTCACCTGGGGCGGCGTCGAGCTGCATTTTGACGTCGAGAAAGGTGTGATTACCCGCGCACAGGTGTTTACCGATAGCCTGAACCCGGCACCGCTGGAAGCGCTGGCGGGGCGACTGCAAGGGTGTTTATACCGCGCGGATATGCTGCAACAGGCGTGCGAAGCGCTGCTGATTGATTTCCCGGAGCAGGAAAAAGAACTGCGGGAATTATCGGCGTGGATTGCCAGAGCAGTGCGCTAAATGAATAATATCAGAGAGATGAATGTGTCTCTGATATTATTTAAACATAACAACATATTCTGAAAAATGAGCGAATAGCACAAATAGTTAAAACACACTCGCCAACTACTATAATCTTTAAAATTAATATTATTTCCCCACACTTCATAAACCCAGCGAATTATAAACCATTTATCATCACCAATGATGATTAAAGTTTTTCTTAAGCAAGATTTAATTTTATTAAATTTACAACCTATCATTCTCTTCATAGAATCCCGGCGCGCATTACATGTTCTTTGGAAATATACTTAATCGTTAGGGATTACTGATGAAAAAATTATTAATAGCGACCTCTGTCGTAATAGGATTATCAACTTCAGCGCAAGCGGTTGAATCCACTGCTGTATTAAAACTGACTGGCGTTTTAACCAACGGCGCATGTATACCAGAGTTAAGTGATGGTGGAGTTGTAGATTTCGGTACTAAGGCCGTTAGCGATCTGCTGCCAACTGAGACGAATCAACTGGGATACAAAGATATAACACTCACGATTCAGTGTCTTGCACCGGCAAAAGTTGGCTGGACCGCTACCGATAATCATGCCGATTCGGTAACATCATTGACTATCGATGACGCAACATTTAGACATCAGAACAATAGAATACCAAACTATCAGCTAGGTCTGGGTAAAACAGCAGGTGGTATCAACATTGGTTCATTCGGCCTCTCTATGGACTTGAATAATGCGACCGCCGATGGCATTCAGACGAAAATGGTAGCGTCAAGTAGTAATAATCCAGATTTGTGGGCTATCACAGGAAACGAATTCGTTGCGCTTACAAATACATTTCCAAATATCACTACATATAGTGTCGGCGATGAAAATGGCCCCGCCGCTTTTACCATTGCAACATTTCCTATACGCGTAGCTGCCGCTATACAGGGAACGGACACACTGGCTATTACCGATAACACCACGCTTGATGGTCAGGCGACCTTTACACTCGTATATCTGTAACTCCAGCATTCACATGGAATATTCAACACCTCTTTAATGGAACTATAATGAAAAAAATTTTGCTTATTACTGCAATTGCAGCAGCCTTTGCTACAACCAGCGTGAATGCTGACACCACCGCCGTATTAAAAGTCACCGGTCAACTGATTGTTGGCGGTTGTACCCCAGAACTCAGCGACGGCGGTGTGGTTGATTACGGTACTATCCGCCTCGCCACACTTTCCGCAACCGATGTAAACCAACTGGGCACTAAAGATGTCTCTCTGAGTATCTCTTGTCCGTCTGCAACCAAAGCAGCCTGGACTATTACCGATGACCGTGCGGACACCCACCCAGGCGCATCCGTTATCTCCATAGCCAATGGCAATATGACTAATGGTATAGTATCTGATACCACAATGTCCTACGGCGTTGGCAAAACAACCGAAGGTGTAAAAATCGGCGCGTTCTCTATTTACACCGATACCGCGAACGTTACCGCTGATGGTGTAAAATCTGACGCTATCTCAGGAACCGTTGATAGCCCAGTCTGGCAGAAGTCCACCACCGGGATTATCAAAAACGGCAATATGGAAATGTTTACCGTTGCTACAAAAGGCACCACCGAACCAGTTCCGTATACTCTTGCCATTTTCCCGCTGAAAACCTCACTGGCCATTCAGGATACTGCAACGCTGGCCATTACTGATGATACTGTTCTGGATGGTCAGGCAACCATCACGCTTAAATATCTCTGATCCAGACCGTATAAAAAGGTTATTGATCTGTCTCCCTTATTATGGGGAGACAGATTAAAATTAAAGGACTAATTCTGATGCCAGCAGTGACTAAACTTCCATTATTATTACTCAGCGTCCCCTTTGTTTTTTCAGCACTCTTTTCACAGGCTAACGCTGCCGGCATGGTACCGGAAACTACGCTACTGGTGATTGAAGAATCCACACACAGCGGCGTAATGAATGTTAAAAACACCGACAGCAATCCGGCTTTGTTATATACCACCGTCGTTGATTTACCTGACGACAATGGTGTGAAGCTGGATGTCACTCAACCGGTTGTTCGCGTTGAAGCAGGCCAGCAGCAGCAACTACGCTTTATTATGGAAAGCACGGAACCGCTCACCGTCGAGCACTATAAGCGCGTCACGTTTGAAGGTATTCCTCCGAAATCTACCAATAAGGGAATGAAAATAGGTTTTAATCTACGCCAGGATTTGCCGGTATTAATTCGTCCTAAAAATCTACCGGTCGTTACTGATGCCTGGAAATTATTAACCTGGTCCAGAAACGGACAAACAATCAACGTCAAAAATCCGTCTCCCTACGTTGTACGTTTAGCCCAAAATATTACCTTCTTACCTTCCGGGGGCGAAGGCACGATTAAAAAAACCTATATTCTGCCCGGCGAAACATTGAACGTCAGTATAAAAACGCCCCTTGCTGCTGATACATCCGTACGTTTTTACCCTGCCAGCCGTTACGGCATTGAAGTCCCCAGCTTTACCTCACCGCTGGTGCCGTGATGAGAGCTAGCACGTGAAGTATTCAAAACTGCCGCTATACATCAAAACTGCGCTTTATTGCTCACTGGCGACCACGACGTTTTCGGCTCTGGCGGAGGAGCTGAATTTTGACATGGGTATTCTCACCTCCAGAGGCATTAGCCCCAACGTGGCACAATATTTTTCCCGTGCGCCGCGTTTTCTACCTGGCAGCCACACCGTCATGGTAAAGATCAATGGCGTAAATAGAGGGTCGTTGGTCGCGCGTTTCGACACAGAAGGCCAGCTTTGCGTGGATGACGATTTCCTCAGCGCCAGCGGGCTCGTACCGCTTAATATCAGCGCCAAAGAAACATGCCATAGCCTACAAGAAGATTATCCCTCAGCGATTATTACCCCACTGCCAAACAGTGAATCGCTGGAGCTTTTTGTTCCGGCGCAGGCTCTGGATAATAACTTACTCTCGCTAAACAACGTGATTAAAGGCGGCACCGCCGGGTTATTTAACTATAACCTGTACGCCAGTCGCAGCGAGTCATCCGGTAGCGATAGCCGAAACTATGCCCAGGCAAACCTTGAAGCTGGCTTAAACTTCGCGGAATGGACGCTGCGCAGCCGCTACATGCTGACGAATAATGATGGAGAATACCGTACCGATAGTCTATATACCTATGCGGAGCACGTATTTCAGGCACAAAAAATGCGTGCGCAAGTTGGGCAGATCAACGTCAACTCCAGTCTATTCAGTGGCGCGCCGATCAACGGCGTACAGCTTATCCCTGAACAAGGGCTGGCACAGGATACACAAGGCGTAACCATTAACGGTATTGCCCGAACCCACCAGGCTCGCGTTGAAGTTCGTCAGTCCGGACAGATTATTTATACCGCACCAGTGAACGCTGGGGCATTTACCCTTGAAAATGTCCCCATCATACGCAGCAATACCGACCTTAACGTCAGCGTCGTTGAAACCGATGGCTCAACGACAACCTTCACGGTGCCGGCAGTATCTTTTAATTTACGCGAACTCACGCCCGCAGGCTTAACAATGTCCATAGGGCGCGTACGTGATACCACCAGCGACTATTCTCTCCCCTGGATCTATAACATCAGCGATGGTTGGAAACTGAGTGAAAACTGGCTGGCGCAGGCGTCTGGCGTACTGGCACAAGACTATCAAGCGGCAGGAGGTATGCTGCAATGGCTTCCAACCAACAAATGGACGTTTTCCGGCTCAATGCTGGGCAGTAAAGCGTCCTTTGGCGAATCTCTGCAGGGTGCGAAAAGTGAACTACGCGCCAGCATGGCGCTGCCCGGGGAAATTAGCCTTGACGTCAGTACCGCCCGCTACAGCGACGGATACCGTGAGTTAACGGATGCGCTCAATAAAGATGCTTACGAATACCAAAGTAGCTCCAGTGCTAATATCGCCTGGAACCATAATCTGTTAGGTACCTTCTCTCTGGGTTATTACACTTATCAGGCTACGGATAATAACAACGACTCTCGCAGTATAATGGCTTCCTGGGGCAAAACATTTAAATATGCCTCAATTACCGCTAACTGGCAGCACGCTGTTAATCAGGATGATGAGAATCATAACGGCAGTAATGATGATGATATGTTTTACATCAACATCAGCATTCCACTAGGTGAGCAGCGCGTCGGCGCTTATATGCGTAATCAAGGTGATAAAACAACCTACGGGCTACAAAATAATGGTTCGCTAAGTAAAGATACCCATTACTATATTTCTGCGGATCGTGATGCAAAAAACCAGCAAAATAGCTTCAACGGTAATCTCAATAGCAATCTCCATTACACTCAACTCAGCGTGGGCGGCGGCACTGATGGCGATAATTACCGCAACTATAACGCAACCTTCAGCGGAGGCATCGCTGCACACGAACATGGCATAACGTTCTCGCCTTACACCATCAAAAATACCTTTGCTATCGCACGCCTGAGTGAACCAGAAAGCGGCATTGAAATCGCCACGCCACAGGGGCGAATCTGGACTGACCGCTGGGGGCAGGCCGTCATTCCGGGGCTAACTGAATGGCGGAAATCCCGCGTAGAGGTTAATGCGAATACGCTACCAAAGAGTATGGAACTGGCAAACGGTATTAAGAATATTACCGTCGCGCACAGCGCTTTTCGGGTACTGGATTTCAACGTGCTGAATACACGCCGTGTGATGCTGGCAGTAAAGCGTCCGGACGGCTCATGGCTACCTAAAGGCACCAGCATTGTAGATGAAAAAAATAACTATTTGGTCAGCGCTGTCGACAGCGGACGCGTATTTATCACCGATGTTGGGGATAATCCTGCGTTATATGCCGCTGATGATGATATGAATCGTCTGTGTCGCATCCACTACACGCTGCAGAAAACCCAGGATAAAGAGGCATTTTATGAAACGGCAAAGGGAGTCTGTCAATGAAATCAAACAGCAAATGGTTGGGGATTGCTATATGTTGTCTCTTCACCGCACTACTCCCTCCATCAGCCCGAGCCGACGATGACTGCCAAATAACGTTCTCTTCGCCAAACGTCAGCTTTGGCTGGCTTAAGCAAGATGATATCGTCAATTCTCAGCAAGGCTGGAATCAAATGTCTTCACAGGAGGTTCACGTTAGTGTGAGTTGCCCAGAAAGCCAGAATATTGCTCTTTTTGTGCAAGCCTCTGCGGGGGAAAAGGGACGATTTTATTTTGGAAATAACGGTGGTCTCGTCGTACGTGTTAGTCAGATGATAGTAGATGGTAAAAGTTATCCTATTGCCAGCACCCTTGATAGAGTGAGCTTTGCTCCCAATGACAGTGCCCTGGATAGTCTGTTGCTACATAATAACAACGGTATTATCGCGATGGATAATAATCAGCAGGTCAGTGGGAAAATGATGAACGTCACGCTGACATTAACACCTGTCTTGAACGATAATCAATTTACGCATTCTACCGATACGGTCATGCTGGAAAGCAATTTACAGTGGGAAGTGCTGACGAAATAACCGATGAAGGGGGCCTGCTCTGGCCCCCTTCACAATCTTATTCTTTATCGCCCAGCAGCACAGATTCCAGCGCGATTTTGATCATGTCGTTGAAGGTCGTCTGACGCTCAGCGGCAGTGGTCTGCTCGTGGGTACGGATATGGTCGGACACGGTGCAGATGGTCAGCGCTTTCGCGCCAAACTCAGCCGCAACGCCGTAGATGCCCGCCGCTTCCATCTCTACGCCCAGTACGCCGTATTTTTCCATCACGTCGAACATTTCGCCGTCCGGAGAGTAGAACAGGTCAGCGGAGAACAGGTTGCCCACGCGCGCGTCTACGCCCAGCGCTTTTGCCGCGTCAACCGCGTTACGTACCATGTCGAAGTCAGCGATAGCCGCGAAGTCATGATCTTTAAAACGGATACGGTTCACTTTGGAGTCGGTGCAGGCACCCATACCGATCACCACGTCGCGCAGTTTGACGTCCATGCGCACAGCGCCGCAGGAGCCGACGCGAATGATTTTCTTCACGCCGAAATCGGTGATCAGCTCTTTGGTGTAGATGGAGCAGGACGGGATACCCATACCGTGGCCCATCACGGAGATCTTACGGCCTTTGTAAGTCCCGGTGAAACCTAACATGCCGCGAACGTTGTTCACTTCGCGGACATCTTCGAGGAAAGTCTCAGCAATGTGCTTCGCACGCAGCGGGTCGCCCGGCATCAATACGACGTCAGCGAAATCACCCATTTCTGCATTAATATGTGGAGTTGCCATCTTCAGTTCCCTTTAAATTTGTTGTTATTGCCTGATGGCGGCTACGCCTTATCAGGTCTACAAAATGTGTGTCAAAACAGTGAAATACCCTAAGGATTTCGCGTTGTAGGAAGGCGACGAATTCGTGAATCCCCGGGAGCATAGATGAACTATGTGACCGGGGTGAGCGAATGAAGTCAACGCATCTACAGCGCGAAAGACAACAGGTATCACAGCATGTTTTTACCGTAGTCCATTGGCGATGTACCAAAGTAGGTCGCCAGCGTCTGGCCGATATCCGCGAAGGTTTCACGGTGACCTAAAGAGCCCGGTTTGACTTTCGGACCGTAGATCAGCACCGGAATGTGCTCACGGGTATGGTCAGTACCAGTCCAGCTCGGGTCACAGCCGTGGTCAGCGGTCAGGATCAGAATGTCATCTTCCCCCACCAGCTCCATCAGCTCCGGCAGACGGCGGTCAAACAGCTCCAGACCTGCGGCGTAGCCCGCGATGTCGCGACGGTGGCCCCAGGAAGAGTCGAAGTCAACGAAGTTAGTGAAGACGATGGTTTTATCGCCCGCTTCTTTCATCTCTTTGAGGGTCGCGTCGAACAGCGCGTCCAGACCGGTCGCTTTCACTTTCTTAGTGATGCCGCAGTTGGCGTAGATGTCGGCAATCTTACCGACGGACACCACGTGGCCCTGTTTTTCATCGACCAGTTTCTGCAGCACGGTCGGCGCTGGCGGTTCAACGGCCAGGTCGTGACGGTTACCGGTACGCTGGAAGTTACCGGCCTTGTCGCCGATAAACGGACGCGCGATCACGCGGCCAATGTTGTAGCCGCCTTCGGTCAGCTCTTCACGGGCGATTTCGCACAGCTCGTAGAGTTTATCCAGGCCAAAGGTCTCTTCGTGGCAGGCAATCTGGAACACGGAGTCAGCGGAGGTGTAGAAAATCGGCTTGCCGGTTTTCATGTGCTCTTCGCCGAGCTGGTCCAGAATAACGGTGCCGGACGAGTGGCAGTTACCGAGATAGCCCGGCAGGTTGGCGCGTTTCACCAGCTTATCCAGCAGTTCCTGCGGGAAGCTGTTTTCGTGGTCGCTGAAATAGCCCCAGTCGAACAGTACCGGCACGCCGGCGATTTCCCAGTGGCCGGATGGCGTATCTTTGCCGGAGGACAGTTCGTGCGCCCATGCGTATGCGCCAATAACGTCCGCGTTGCCGTCCATACCGGCGGCAATTTTACCGGTAGAGCCTTCATGCGCTTTCACCAGCCCCAGACGAGTCAGGTTAGGCAGATTCAACGGGCCCTTACGGCCATTGTCAGCTTCGCCTTTGGCGCAAGCTTCTGCGATGTGGCCCAGAGTGTCGGAACCTACGTCGCCAAAACGATCCGCGTCTTCAGTAGCGCCGATGCCGAATGAGTCCAGCACCATAATAAATGCACGTTTCATATCTTCTCCGTACTTAGTGCTTCAAAAATAATTGATCAGATCAGTATACAACTATTCAGTAATTCGACGATAGACCGAAGGTGTGCTTGCTGGCGCTTTATCGTCAAGGATAATTGCCGCTTTGACGGCCTTCGCCGCTTCCTGCCAACTGGCTTCGTCTTTGGCATGAATCACCGCCAGCGGGCGCTGCCCGTCGATGCTGTCGCCCAGACGGGCCATGTCGGTAAAGCCAACGCTGTAATCAATGGTATCTGACGCCTGACGACGGCCGCCGCCCATCGAGACGACCGCCATCCCCAGCGCACGCGTATCCATTGCGCTGATAAACCCTTCGGTATCAGCATATACCGCTTTGCTCAACATGGCGGTCGGCAGGTATTTATCGTAGTTCTCAACGAAATCGCTCGGCCCTTTCTGCGCGGCCACCATACGACCAAAGACTTCTGCCGCTTTACCGTTATCCAGCACCGCCTGCAGTTTGGCACGCGCTTCGGCGTCGTCTTTCGCCAGCTGACCGGAGATCAGCATCTCCACGCATAGCGCCATAGTGACATCAAACAAGCGCGGATTGCGGTATTCACCGGTCAGGAACTGCACGGCTTCACGCACTTCCACCGCGTTACCGGCGCTTGAAGCCAGCACCTGGTTCATATCGGTTAACAACGCCGTAGTGCGAACTCCCGCGCCGTTTGCCACGCCGACAATCGCTTCAGCAAGGGCTTCAGAAAGTTCATAGGTCGGCATAAACGCGCCGCTACCGACTTTGACGTCCATTACCAGCGCATCCAGCCCTTCGGCCAGTTTCTTGGCGAGGATGGAACCGGTGATCAGCGGAATAGAGTCCACCGTCGCGGTAATGTCGCGGGTGGCGTAAAAACGTTTGTCCGCCGGTGCAAGCGAGCTGGTTTGCCCAATAATCGCCACACCCACGTCTTGAATAATTTCGCGGAAACGGTTGTCGTCCGGGAAGATATCAAAGCCCGGGATCGCTTCCAGTTTATCGAGCGTACCGCCGGTATGTCCGAGGCCGCGACCGGAGATCATCGGCACATAACCGCCGCAGGCCGCTACCATTGGCCCCAGCATCAGAGACGTCACGTCCCCTACGCCGCCGGTCGAATGCTTATCGACAATCGGGCCATTGAGATTCAGGCTTTTCCAGTCAAGGACAGTACCGGAATCCCGCATCGCCATGGTCAGCGAAACACGCTCCGGCATGGTCATATCGTGGAAGAAGATGGTCATCGCCAGGGCGGCAATCTGCCCTTCAGAGATAGTATTGTCACGAATACCATTGATAAAGAAACGAATTTCTTCGTCACTCAACGCATGACCATCACGCTTTTTACGAATAATTTCTTGTGCGAGAAACACGGTACCCTCCTGAGGGAAAAGAGTAGAAGGCTTACATCGCCGGATGGCGGCTAACGCCTTATCCGGCCTACAGGCCTGGATTTGTAGGCCGGATAAGCACAGCGCCATCCGGCAAATCAGAGCTTAGTAGCTGCTGGCGCTCTTACCGTCGCCGTGACCCAGCACTTTCAGCAGGCTTGCCAGCAGGCTGGATGCGCCAAAGCGGTAGTGACGAGAATCTGCCCAGTCAGCGCCAAACAGTTCGTCTGCAATCGCGAGGAATTTCTGCGCGTCTTCCGCCGTACGTACGCCGCCCGCCGGTTTGAAGCCAACGGTTTTAGAAACGCCCATGTCGCGGATCACTTCCATCATGATGCGCGCGCTTTCCGGCGTAGCGTTTACCGGCACTTTACCGGTAGAGGTTTTGATGAAATCCGCACCGGCTTTGATGGAGATTTCAGAGGCTTTACGAATCAGCGCCTCTTCTTTCAGCTCGCCGGTTTCGATAATCACTTTCAGCAATACGTTCGCTGCGGCACAAGCGTCTTTACAGGCTTTTACCAGGTCAAAACCCACCTGCTCGTTACCGGCGATCAACGCGCGGTACGGGAATACCACGTCCACTTCGTCAGCGCCGTAGGCGATCGCCGCACGGGTTTCCGCCAGCGCAATATCGATGTCATCATTGCCATGCGGGAAGTTAGTCACCGTTGCAATGCGGATGTCCGGGGTACCTTGTTCTTTCAGAGTTTTACGCGCAATCGGGATAAAACGCGGGTAAATACAAATCGCCGCCGTATTCCCGACCGGGGTTTTTGCCTGATGACACAACGCGATCACTTTTTCATTGGTGTCGTCATCGTTCAGAGTGGTCAGATCCATCAGTTTGAGCGCACGCAGGCTGCTTGCTTTTAAATCAGTCATGACATTCTCCAACGGCATTGCCGTATAAAATTTCACCTTGCGAGTCTGTTAATATTCTAACATTCACTCGCGATTACACTTCGATATACATCACAGTTAATGAAAACTACGTACAAATTTGCATTACTGTAATGAGATCTGAATCAAATTATCCCGCCGTCACCGCCTGTTCTTCGAGCGATAAGCGCATCAGGATCAAAGTCGGTTTGCCGCCATTTTCTACAATAGCGCATCGTCCCGGCATAAAGAGGAAACGAAGATGCCTGCCTCATGCGAAACTGCGCTCCAGCAGCGTTGCCAGCAAATTGTGACCAGCCCGGTGCTCACGCCTGAACAAAAACGCCATTTTCTGGCGCTGGAAGCTGAAAACGCCCTGCCTTATCCCACCCTGCCGGAAGATGCCCGCCAGGCGCTGGATGAAGGCGTCATTTGCGATATGTTTGAGGGGCACGCCCCCTTCAAACCGCGCTACGTGTTGCCCGATTACGCCCGATTTCTGGCTAACGGTTCACAGTGGCTGGAACTGGAAGGCGCGAAAGATCTGGATGATGCGTTATCCCTACTCACCATTCTGTATCATCACGTTCCTTCCGTGACGTCCATGCCGGTTTATCTCGGCCAGCTTGATGCGTTGCTGCAACCGTATGTTAGAATTCTAACACAAGATGCGATCGATATTCGAATAAAACGTTTCTGGCGTTATCTCGACAGAACGCTGCCAGACGCCTTTATGCATGCCAATATTGGCCCTGCCGATACGCCTGTCACACGAGCAATTTTGCGCGCTGATGCCGAGCTAAAGCAGGTGGCGCCTAACCTGACGTTTATCTACGATGCGGAAATTACGCCGGACGATCTGCTGCTGGAGGTCGCCAAAAACATTTGCGAATGCAGTAAGCCACACATTTCCAATGGCCCTGTAAATGATAAAATTTTCACAAAAGGCCATTATGGCATCGTCAGTTGTTATAACTCGCTACCGCTTGGCGGCGGCGGCAGTACGCTGGTACGTCTCAACCTGAAAGCCGTGGCAGAACGCAGTACGTCTGTCGATGACTTCTTTTCACGCACGCTACCGCACTACTGCCGACAGCAGATCGCCATCATTAATTCACGATGTGAATTCCTCTATGAAAAGTCACATTTCTTTGAGAATAGCTTTCTTGTACAGGAAGGTTTGATCGATCCCGAACGTTTTGCGCCGATGTTCGGTATGTACGGGCTGGCGGAAGCCGTGAATCTGCTGTGCGAAAACGCGGGCCTGAACGCCCGTTATGGCAAAAATGAAACGGCGAACGAGCTGGGCTACCGTATTAGCGCCCAACTGGCGGATTTCGTCGAAAATACGCCAGTGAAGTATGGCTGGAAGCAACGGGCGCTGCTCCATGCCCAGTCTGGCATCAGTTCCGATATCGGCACTACGCCGGGCGCACGTCTGCCGTATGGCGATGAACCGGACCCTATCACCCATTTGCAAACCGTCGCGCCGCACCATGCCTTTTACCATGCCGGGATCAGCGACATTCTGACGCTGGACGAAACCATCAAGCGTAATCCGCAGGCGCTGGTTCAGCTTTGTCTTGGCGCGTTCAAAGCCGGGATGCGTGAATTTACCGCCAATGTCAGCGGCAACGATCTGGTGCGCGTCACCGGCTATATGGTGCGCCTGTCGGATCTGGCGAAATTTCGCGCCGAAGGCTCGCGCACGAATACCACCTGGCTGGGAGAAGAAGCCGCACGTAATACCCGCATCCTGGAACGACAGCCACGCGTAGTCAGCCATGAACAACAGATGCGCTTTAGTCAGTAAGATCATTGCGTTTTCCTGCGTCGATGGGCCAGGCAGCCGCCTGGCATTATTCTTACAGGGCTGCAATTTGCGCTGCAAGAATTGCCATAACCCGTGGACGATGGGACGCTGTAACGACTGCGGGGAATGCGTATCGCAGTGTCCGCACCACGCCCTCAGCGTTGATGGCGGGAAAGTGGTATGGCGGTCGGACGTCTGCGAGCAGTGCGATACCTGCCTGAAAATGTGCCCACAGCAGGCAACGCCAATGGCGCAGACCATGAGCGTTGACGATGTGCTGCGTCATATTCGTAAAGCATCGCTGTTTATTGAAGGTATTACCGTCAGCGGCGGAGAGGCGACCACGCAATTACCGTTTATTGTGGCGCTATTTACAGCGATCAAAGCCGATCCGCAGTTACAACGACTGACCTGCCTGGTGGACAGTAATGGTCAGTTAAGCGAGACCGGCTGGCAGAAACTACTGCCGGTTTGCGACGGCGTAATGCTCGATCTGAAAGCCTGGAAGAGCGAGTGTCATCACCGTCTGACCGGACGTGGTAACACGCATATTAAGCACAGTATCCGCTTTCTTGCTGCGCGGGGAAAACTGGCGGAGCTGCGGTTGCTGGTTATCCCGGGTCAGGTGGACTATGCGGCGCATATCGATTCACTGGCGGCGTTTATTACTTCGCTGGGCGAGGTTCCGGTGCGTCTGAATGCCTTTCATGCGCATGGCGTCTATGGCGAAGCGAAAGCCTGGCCAGGCGCGACGCCGCAAGAGGTGGAACGGCTGGCAGACGGATTGCGCGCGCGTGGGGTGGCGAAGCTGATTTTGCCGACGCTATATTTATAAGCGTCGCCTGCCGGACGGCGGCTGCGATGCCATCAGAGCCGAAACAAGGTAATGGTATTGCGATACAGCGTATCGGCTATCACCTCTGCGGGCTCCGGACGTAATTCGCAGAGCGCATCAAATACGCGCGCCGCCTGCTCCGGGCGGTTCGGCTGCCCCTGAAACCCCTTTAGCGGCATATCCGGCGCATCGGTCTCCAGCAACAGCGCGTCCAGCGGCAACCGCGCCATAACATCACGGGTTTTACTGGCGCGCGGGTAGGTGATGGTGCCGCCGACGCCGATTTTATAGCCCAGTCGCACAAAGCGTTCGGCCTGTTGCAGACTGCCGGCAAAACCATGCACCACACCGGTTCGCGGTAGATCCTGGCGCTTTAAGTGCATCGCCAGTTTGTCATGCGTGCGCCGCGAGTGCAGGATCACCGGCAGATCGTAGCGTTTTGCCAGTTGCAGTTGCGCGTCTAACAATCGCTCTTGCCTGGCAAACTGCGGATCGTCGCGATAAAGATCGAGACCGATCTCGCCTACCGCCACGACGTTCTGTTGTTGCGCCAGCGCCTGTTGCAGCTTATCAGGATCGTCATCGGCATGACGCTCAATCACGATGGGGTGCAATCCCAGCGCAGCATAAAGCGACGGGAAACGCGCCGCCAGCGCCAGCACGCGGGAAAAGTGAGCCGCCTCGGTCGCCGGCACGATGATTTTTTCAACGCCCGCCTCACAGGCACGCTGAATACTGGCGCGCTCATCGCCCGTAAAGGGCGGGAAATCAAAATGGCAATGCGTATCGATAAAGCGCCAGCTCACGCCAGATCCTCGTCGGTAAATGTGGTGTCGTTTGCCTGCGGCGCGCTAATGACCTCCGCCACATGCGTATCATTGGCCACCGGCGCCGGAGGCACGACCACCGTTTCCGGCACGGCAATCCGCGACGTATGGCGCAAGAGAGGCGGCGTTGCGGCGAGCAATTTACCAACGGTGGCAAGGAAATAACGCCCGCATAATCGCCCGGTTTTGTAATCCTCACGCAGCGCCGGGATACGGCTGCCCAGCGCCATGCTGTGCAGCGGTTTCGGCGGATAAACTTCAATGATCCGCAGCTTACCCGGCGGCTTTTCAATAAATTGTTGGATCGCGCTGTAGGACGTTTCATGATGCTGCACCAGGTTGACCAACGGCTGTAGACTGCTCTCTCCCAGCCAGCGCTCCATACGCTTAAACCACTGCGGCGTGTAATACATTTGCGAGGGTACGGTGCGGATCACCACAATGGTTTTCGCCCCCCGCTTTGCCGCCTCCTGAACCGGAATGGCGTCGCTAATGCCACCGTCCAGATAGTTGATGCCCTCTAACGTAACGCCGGTACGGTAGAAACCCGGTATGGCGCTGGAGGCGCGAATGATATCAAGCCAGTTTTGTTTTGTCGGCGAGAAATAGCCCGGCGTGTAATCATCCCCCCGGCAGGCGCACATATAAAAGGATTTTCCGCTGTCGAACAGGCGCGCTGCGGTATCCATCTGCAGCGGCATCCGGGCGGCGGTGGACTCCACCAGCCAGTCGAGGTCGATAAGGTTTCCTCCGCGTACAAATCGCAGCGGATCAAAAAATTCGCGCCTGGTGGTATAGCGCATAATGACTTTACGCCCGTAGCCGGGCTGGTTGCAGAGATACGCCGAGAGATTTTGCGCACCGGCTGATGTGCCGAAGTAGAGATGGAAAGGATTAAACTGCGCACGCATAAACTCATCCAGCACGCCTGCGGTAAAGATACCCCGCTGCCCCCCGCCCTCACAGACCAGCGCCATACGGCCTGGCCGGAACGGTGTTAATGATAACGGCGCAATATTGCCGAGCGTAACCGGTATTCGCTGGCCCACTTCTGCCTTCCTGTTTTTCATTTTTTTCCAGGCTGACAAGGTAACGCAAAACGTTAACGGCTAAAACCGTAAAAGCCAGTCCGCTGGACTGGCTTGATAGCAATATATCTTTACAGCTGCCTGCTAGGGTCGTTTACGGCCCATGAACAGGCTGACCAGGAAGAGCACGATCCCGACGACGAAGACGATTTTCGCCGCGCCGGCAGCCGTACCAGCCAGTCCACCAAAACCCAATGCGGCGGCAATTAACGCGATAACCAGAAATATAATGCCCCAACGAAACATAAGCCTCTCCTTTACCATAGTTAATGTCGACCGCTAAATATGAGCGCTCAGGCTACTCATTCGCGATATTTTTAGTGTGGTGCACATTACGCCTCCCGACAAACGTCGGGAGGACGAATTACGACGAATTACTGAACTTTCAGATCGTTTTTAACACTTTTTACGCCATCAACGGCTTTCGCGATACTTTCAGCGCGGTCGCTTTGTTCCTGAGTTTCAACAGTACCGGAGAGCTGTACGACGCCATCGGTCGTTTCCACTTTTACTTTACGGGAAGGGACGAGATCGTCCGCCAGCAACTTGGCTTTGACTTCACTGGTCGTGGCCGTATCGCCGGCATAACCTTTCACGGAACCTTCTTTATTGTCGCGAACGTGAAGTTTGTCGCTAACGGAGGTCACGCCTTCTACGCCTTTCGCCACTTTCACGGCGGCTTCAGCCTGCGCCTGGCTTTCTACAAAGCCGCTCAGGGTGACGACTTTCTGATTGGTTTCGACAGAAATATCGGTGCTTTTAATATTGTCATGGTCTACCAGCGCAGCTTTGACTTTCGCAGTGATAGCGCTGTCATCCATGAAGTTACCGACTTTATTCATAGAGCTATCGACTTTTTGCCCTGCGGTTTCGGTTCCGCTTTGCGCCTTGTCCGTTGTTGCGTTTTCTGCAAAGGCAGAACCTGTCGCAACAGCAGAGGTCAACATTACGGCCAGCAGAGTTTTAGAAATCTTCAGTCTTGTCATAGTCATCGATTTTGTCCTGTATAGTTTGCTCGTAATTTGAGCTCAGGCAACACGAGGTTGCATTGCTGAATGCGGTGAAACTCACCGGTTTCTGAAGTCAATGACTGGCATCACATTCGTGAATTTGTAACGACGCGTCGCCTGCCACCCTTCCGTTTCAGTTATTAATATCGTGACTGAAACAAATCTCAGCTTTAAGCTCTCATATTCACGCATTGAACAGGCATTAAAGCCGACATTTATGTCATCACTTTGTTAAATATAGATCACAATTTTAAAATCGCTTGTCGGTGCGTATAAAAAACAGGCAGATCGGAGAAAAAACGCGGGATTTAAGAACATTCCGTAAGCGGTTAAAAAGGCAGGGAAAGTACGAAGGCGCGGCGGATGCCGCGCCCGGAAAGGGATCAGTGTTCGCGCGTTTTACGGAACTGAACGTCAGGGTAACGTTCCTGGGTCAGGTTCAGGTTAACCATCGTGGGGGCGATATAGGTGAGGTTGTCGCCGCCATCCAGCGCCAGCTGCGTTTCATTCTTACGCTTAAACTCTTCGAATTTCTTCGCATCGGCGCTTTCCACCCAGCGCGCCGTCGCCACGTTGACGGATTCATAAATCGCCTCAACGTTGTATTCGCTTTTCAGGCGCGCGACAACAACGTCAAACTGCAGAACGCCCACGGCGCCGACAATCAGATCGTTGTTGGAGATGGGACGGAATACCTGCACCGCCCCCTCTTCAGAAAGCTGCACCAGCCCTTTCAGTAGCTGCTTCTGCTTGAGCGGATCTTTCAGGCGAATACGACGGAACAGTTCCGGCGCAAAGTTCGGGATACCGGTAAACTTCATCATCTCGCCCTGGGTGAAGGTATCGCCGATCTGAATGGTGCCGTGGTTATGCAGACCCAAAATATCGCCCGGGTACGCTTCTTCAACGTGCGAACGGTCGCCCGCCATAAAAGTTAACGCGTCGGAAATCACCACATCTTTGCCGGTACGGACCTGGCGTAGCTTCATGCCCTTCTCATACTTACCGGAAACCACGCGCATAAACGCCACGCGGTCGCGGTGTTTCGGGTCCATATTGGCCTGAATTTTAAAGACAAAACCGGTGAACTTCTCTTCTGAGGCTTCCACTGTGCGGGTATCGGTTTGACGCGGCATCGGCGCGGGCGCCCACGCCACTAAACCATCCAGCATATGGTCAACGCCAAAGTTACCCAGCGCGGTACCGAAAAATACCGGGGTAATTTCCCCTGCCAGGAACAGCTCTTCATCAAACTCGTTAGACGCGCCCTGCACCAGTTCCAGCTCGTCGCGCAGCTGTTGCGCCAGGTCTTCACCGACGGCGGCGTCCAGATCCGGGTTATTCAGCCCTTTAACGATGCGCACTTCCTGAATGGTGTGGCCCTTACCGGTCTGATACAGATAAGTTTCATCTTTATAAAGGTGATAAACGCCCTTAAACAGCTTGCCGCAGCCAATCGGCCAGGTGATCGGCGCGCAGCCGATTTTCAGCTCATTTTCCACTTCATCCAGCAGTTCCATCGGGTCGCGGATGTCACGGTCGAGTTTGTTCATAAAGGTCAGGATCGGCGTATCGCGCAGACGGGTAACTTCCATCAGCTTACGAGTCCTGTCTTCAACGCCTTTCGCAGCGTCGATCACCATCAGGCAGCAGTCCACCGCCGTCAGGGTACGGTAGGTATCTTCGGAGAAGTCTTCGTGCCCCGGGGTGTCCAGCAGGTTCACCAGACAGTCGTGATACGGGAACTGCATCACCGAGGTAGTGATAGAGATACCACGCTGTTTTTCCATCTCCATCCAGTCAGATTTTGCATGTTGGCTGGAGCCACGGCCTTTTACCGTACCGGCGGTCTGAATCGCCTGTCCGAACAGCAACACTTTTTCGGTAATGGTGGTTTTACCGGCGTCCGGGTGAGAAATAATGGCAAAAGTGCGGCGTTTGGCCACCTCTTGCAAATAAGGAGACAACGTCATAGTCAAATCTTCTTGAGTAAGCGTGGCGTTTGACCACGCATGTTGAATACGAAAAATGCGGCTATTTTACCCATCAACCTGGGGGAGGCAATCAGTGTTTACACAGGAGCTGCTCCAGTTCGCTTAATGACGCCACAGTCCAGGTTGGATGAATACCCGCGGGCTGCTCGCGATGATGCGCGTTAAGCCAGCAGGTCGACAGTCCGGCGTTAATGCCGCCAAGAATATCGGACTCCGCGGTATCGCCAACCATTAATACGCGCGAGCGGTCAGGATTCCCCGCCTGCTCCAGGGCGTAGTTAAAGATTTTCGGATCGGGCTTCGCGACGCCAACCTGCTCGGAAATCACCAGCAGATCGAAATACTCGCGCAGCCCGGTGCGCTCCAGACGAGTTTGTTGTAGCGCGGTAAAACCGTTAGTAATAATACCGATTTTAGCCTGCCCGCGAATCGCATTAAGTAGCGAAACGGCGCCCGGCAAAGGAGAACAGATCTCCGCCATCGCACTAATAAAAGCGTCATTCAGCAGCCCCGGCGCAACGTTTAGCCGTTCAGCCCAACTTTGAAAGCGCGCGTGCTGCAATTGTAATGAGGTAATCGCGCCGTTCTGATAATCCACCCATAGCGGCTTATTCACGGCCTGGTAATCCTGGAAATCCTCAGCGGTAAAGGTGACGCTATAGTCAAGGAACATCCGCTGTAAGCCGGTGAAAGAATCAAACGTAAACAGCGTTTCATCGGCATCAAAGAAAATCCAGTCCCACTTCATCATTACACCTTGCCTCTTTTATTACATGCTTATCGGTAACGCCATGATGATGGCGTCCTCATGCCCTTGTGCCGTGGGATAGTAATTGCGGCGAATCGTCGCCTCGTTAAACCCCAGACTTTCATACAGCGCGATGGCGGCAGCGTTAGAGGCGCGTACCTCCAGCCATAGCGTTACAACCCCACGTTTTTCCAGTTCATCAATCAGATGCTCAAGCAGCATACGCCCCAGCCCCCGACGCTGAAAATCCGGATCGACGGCAATATTGAACAGCGTCGCTTCGTCCAGCACCACCTGTGTAATGGCAAACGCGGCCATTCTGTCATCAGCGGTCAGCTTAAGGTTGAGATACCGTTCGCCCTGGTTGCCGAAAAACGTTTTTTCGCTCCACGGAAACGCATGAGCGCGTTGCTCAATCTGCCAGGCTGCGGGGAGATCGGTCGTGCTGAGGATAGAAATCGTGTTCATGTTCGCAGATTTGTTGCCATAGTGCGGCGCGTGCCGCCGGGTTTGCCCGGAGTTCATTAAACGCCGGCGTCGTGACCTGAGCGCCTTCGAGTTGGAGCGGCGCGTCAGTTCCTAACCGCCAGCTATTACAACGGCTGCCCTGCGGCAGCATGGCGACGCGCTCAGGCGCCAGGGGTAAAACCTGATCGGGACTCACGGTCAACGCGCGTAAAATATCGCGCATTAGCGGCTCGTTCAGCGCGGGTAATTCCTCTGCAACCACGATCAGACGAACGTGCGCGGGAAGGGAAATCGCAATCTCGCCCTGTAGCGCGCCAGGACGTCGCAGCGCCCACTGCGTAATACCCAGTTGCTGTAACTGCCAGTCTCGTCGGGATGTCATAGCGAAACGCTCCTGTAATCAGGGGCGCAAATATAGCAAATCTGTCGAATCTCCGCCATCAAACTACTATAATCGCCGCCAGTCTGAATTAAGGAGCATTCCATGTCTGCTTTTACCCCGGCAAGTGAAGTCTTGCTGCGCCACAGTGATGATTTCGAACAAAGCCGTATTCTTTTTGCCGGAGATTTGCAGGATGACCTGCCCGCGCGCTTTGAATGCGCCGCCAGCCGCGCGTATACGCAACAGTTTCACCACTGGCAGGCGTTAAGCCGCCAGATGGGCGATAACGTCCGTTTTAGCCTGGTCGCGCAAGCCAGCGATGTCGCTGACTGCGATACGCTGATCTACTACTGGCCGAAAAATAAACCCGAAGCGCAGTTCCAGTTGATGAATATTTTGTCGCTGATGCCGGTGGGCGTCGATGTTTTCGTCGTGGGGGAAAACCGCAGCGGCGTGCGTAGCGCCGAACCAATGCTGGCGGACTATGCGCCGCTGAACAAAGTAGATAGCGCGCGACGTTGCGGCCTTTACCATGGTCGTCTGGAAAAGCAGCCGCAGTTTAGTCTTGAATCCTGGTGGGCCGAGTACAATATCGACGGGCTGACCATCAAAACGTTGCCGGGCGTATTCAGCCGCGACGGACTGGATGTTGGTAGCCAACTGCTGCTGTCTACGCTGACGCCGCACACCAAAGGTAAAGTGCTGGATGTCGGCTGCGGCGCTGGCGTGCTTTCCGCCGCGCTGGCCAGCCATTCGCCGAAAGTGCGCCTGACGCTGTGTGACGTCAGCGCGCCGGCGGTGGAAGCCAGCCGCGCTACGCTTGCCGCTAATGGTCTTGAAGGCGAGGTATTCGCCAGCAACGTCTTTTCGGAAGTCAAAGGACGTTTTGACATGATCATCTCCAACCCGCCGTTCCACGACGGAATGCAAACCAGCCTCGATGCGGCGCAAACGCTCATTCGCGGCGCGGTACGTCATCTCAACAGCGGCGGGGAGTTACGCATCGTGGCGAACGCCTTTCTGCCCTATCCTAAGATTCTGGATGAGACTTTTGGCTTCCATGAAGTCATCGCGCAAACCGGGCGCTTTAAGGTTTATCGTACCGTGATGACCCGTCAGGCGAAGAAATAGTTGGCCTGATAAGCGCAGCGCCATCTGGTTGCATGTGCCGGATGGCGACGCAAAGCGTCTTATCCAACCTACGTCTCGCGCCCATTTTTGCAGCAATCAATCTATCCCATGCAATTAACTATTGACGAATAGCTGAAAACCACTAGAATGCGCCTCCGTGGTAGTGATTCTTTTCAAGAATCGATGGTATGCGAAGGTGGCGGAATTGGTAGACGCGCTAGCTTCAGGTGTTAGTGTCCTTACGGACGTGGGGGTTCAAGTCCCCCCCCTCGCACCAAAACCACGTTGATATTGCTCGCACTGGGCGAAGGTGGCGGAATTGGTAGACGCGCTAGCTTCAGGTGTTAGTGTTCTTACGGACGTGGGGGTTCAAGTCCCCCCCCTCGCACCAACGAGGCGATATCAAAAAGTAAGATAACTGTGCGAAGGTGGCGGAATTGGTAGACGCGCTAGCTTCAGGTGTTAGTGTCCTTACGGACGTGGGGGTTCAAGTCCCCCCCCTCGCACCAATTATCTTATCCTTCCTTTGTCTCTTCATTTTCATCCCTGATTCCAGTTCATCATTGCCAACATCATGCCGCCAATAAGCGCTATACACGATGGCAGCAGTACAAAATGCCGTAATTGTTTGTGATACAACATCAGCGCAGACAGTAGCAATCCTGATACAATCAACAGCTTCAGCGCATCAGCTGACAGGCCGATAAACGCCAGTCCAACGATAATCACTCCAGGCAATAATACGCCCCATCCGCTGCCTAACGTCCGCTGCAACATGGTTTCACCTCTGGAATTGATAATGATAACCAATATCATATGATATATTTTCTCATTTGTCAGCCAGGGAGAAAGCTAAAGAGATGAGTTTTACTTAACGGTTGATGACACGTATTCAGTAAGGTGATAAATTGTCCGACTGTTAACGTAAAAACAACAACACCTCGCTTTAGGCGACCTTTTCTCATACGTTATTTTCATGTTGGCGCCCGATTCCGTGTATATCACCGATAAATAACGACAATTACCCATGACAACACCATCCTGGCGGTCGCTTCGTATTAAGAAGTATCAGTTTTCTTTACGTCTTTTCTTGTTTCTCAACGCCGTGTCGGCGCTATTTACTCTCGTTTTCCCCCTTTATCAGATCAATGTATTTTGCACGCCAATGATCGGGATAGTGGTCCTGAGCGTATTACTGTTGATATGGCATGGGAAATATGGACAAAAAAGAATTAATCTCCCCTTTATCTCCCTACTCTTTGGGGGAATATGGGCGGCGCATATTGCGCTAAAGTATCCGGCGTTAGGCCATTATGATTTCTCTTTTTTACTGATTTCCCTGCTTAGCGTTCTGTTTATCGGCTCGATAGCCTTTGCCGCGAATATCGTCGCGTTTACGCTCTATTCGCTACCGCCAGTCGCGGTCTGCCTGTGGCTGAACGGTAATGAACAAGGTTTGCGAATTCTCTATTTGCTGGCCCTGCCAATGGTGGGAATCGCTATTCAACATGTTATCCAGAAACGCTACGATAATTTTGCCCAACAGCTCATGTTTAAGCTGCTGGCCGAGCGGGAAACCCTCAATGGCCTGAGTATGCTTGATCCATTAACCGGCTTATATAACCGCCGTGGCCTGCAAAATCGGCTGGATACGTTACAGGCGCCGGGCAGCCATAAACACTACGTCCTGCTATTGGATATCGATCATTTCAAAGCGTACAACGATCACTACGGTCATATGATGGGCGATCAGGCGTTAATCCGCGTCTCAGCGGCAATTCGGGACGCCGTGCGATCGCGCGATGTCGTCTGCCGTTTTGGCGGGGAAGAATTTCTGGTGTTGCTGACCACCGCCGAACCACAGCAAGCCCGCGCTACCGCAGAACGTATCCGACAGGAAGTATACGATCTTAAAATCCCGCATATGTTTAACGAAAGCGTCGCCACCAATGTCACTGTCAGTATCGGCATTGCGCCCCTGACGGATCGCAATATCGGAGACGCTATCGAAAAAGCGGATAAAGCGCTCTACGAAGCCAAGCATCTTGGACGTAACCACATTCTGGTCAGCGACGACATGCGCGCCCTATGAATCCTGTTGGCGTAATCATGCTACGCCAACAGCGTTAACCATAAACCGCTTGCCATCGTTTATCGCTATCGATAGGATTAGCAATCATTATCATTTAGATTAACATCATTAAACTGCGCTATGGCCTACCGTTCCGCACCGATTGCTGACGACATTATCTGGCGAGCTGCTCCCCAGCCGGAAGACGCCTCGCTGGCGGACGCAGTACGCGAGACGATCGCCTCTACCCGTAAGCACCTGTTGGACTTCATCCGGCTGGATGAAACGCCGCCGCCAACGGCGATGACTCTTGCCCAGTGGACGCGCCCCGCGGCGTTTCGTTCATTGCTGGCCGCCTATTCCGATCACATCTATCGGCACACGCCAGGCCTGCCACGTGAAAATAAGCCGTTACTCTCCCTGTGGGCGCAATGGTATATCGGGCTGATGACGCCGCCGCTGATGCTGGCATTACTGACGCAAGCGCGCGCTATCAATGTCTCGGCAGAACATATTCACGTTGAATTTCATGAAACCGGGCGCGCCGCGTGTTTCTGGCTTGATGTGCATCAGGATAACCTGGCAACGGGGCGTTCCCCGGAAGAACGAATGGAAACGCTGGTAGTCTCCGCACTACAGCCGGTCATTCAGGCGCTGGAGGCGACTGGCGACATCAACGCGAAACTTATCTGGAGCAATACCGGTTATTTAATTAACTGGTATCTGACTGAGATGAAACCGCTGCTTGGCGAAGCCCTGCTGGCAACGCTACGCCAGCGCTGTTTTTTTGAAAAGCAGCTATCCGACGGTCAGGATAACCCGCTGTGGCGGACCGTCGTAATGCGCGACGGTCTTCTGGTACGCAGAACCTGCTGCCAACGTTACCGCTTACCTGACGTACAGCAGTGCGGCGACTGCACGCTAAAGTAAACTGCGTTACGTTGCCTTCAGTTATCGTCACGGCTTACTGCTGCTGGCCTGTCACATTATTTTATTTACAGCGGCGCTCTCCGTATGCCAAATTACGTTTTGCCATTTTTGGGTCTACCGTGGCTATTGGTAAGGTCTCAGGAGAGAAGAATGAGTCTGCAATCTGTACGGCAATTTCTGGCCGATCATGCTCCCGATATTGAAATTATCGAATTAAATCAAAGCACAGCGACTGTCGAGCTGGCAGCCAAAGCGCACAACGTAGAGCCAGGGCAGATAGCTAAGACGCTCTCGCTTAAAGTAAAAGACACCATTATCCTGGTGGTCGCGAAAGGCGATGCCCGCCTGGATAATAAGAAGCTTAAAACCACTTTCGGCGCAAAAGCGCGTATGTTGAGCAGCGATGAAGTGGTCAATGCAACCGGACATCCTGTCGGCGGCGTATGTCCTTTCGGGCTGGAGCACCCGCTGCCCGTTTATTGCGACATCTCTCTGAAGGGGTATAACGAAGTATTGCCTGCCGCAGGCGCCACGCACAGCGCGGTACGCATCACGCCGGAAAGAATGGCTGAACTGACATCGGCGACCTGGGTAGACGTGTGCCAATAACGTGCCTGGCACCCTGCTTCCCCGAACAAGCACGGCGCATCCGGCGCGGGCTATACCCGATGCTGGAGCGCGGTAGCATCGCCGGCGCGCAGATATAACAGAATATCCGCCGCATCGAGTAACCCGGCATCAGAACTCACGCCCAGCTTGGACATCACATTAAACTTATGCGCCCGGATAGTCTTAATGTTACGTTCTAACTGGACGGCAATTTGCGGCATTGAGTAGCCGTTCGACATGAAACGCAGAATCTCCCGCTCGGTTGGACTAAGCATACAATTCTGGTGAAGTTCCCAAAGATTGTCTGTACGCTCCGTTGTCCGCCGGGCGCTATTAAGCGATGTAAATAAGGCATCCTGTAAAACATCCAACGGCGACGCTTTGCTGATGACCCCATCCAGCGGCAGCGGGGATAGCGCGCTGATTAAGCGGGCTTCAGCATCATCATCGGCAATCACCAGACGCCGCATATGGGGATAATTTATCGCCAGTTCCGTCAGGCTGGATAATCCTGTCCGGCGTTCAGTTCTTAACGCAGAAAGAGAAAAAATAACGGCAGAAAACGGCGTCTTTAGCGCAGCCTTATAAAACGCGGATGGTTTTGAAAAAATATGAAGCGTATGTCGGCAATCCGGCATTGCATCAAATAGCCCTTTAATACCAATGGTGCTCATCACGCATTTTTCTACGAGCGCAACATTTCTCTTGCTGATTCTGTTTTCCATTCCATGGTTTCTCCATATACCGAAGGTAGGTTCAATTCTCTGGCTCCCTGAGAACTGTTTATCCATGCATACATCTCTGCATTACTGTGTATTGATAAGCGTCGCATGGCGCTATTTTTTTGGGCGCTAATTGTTTTATTACTTTTTTTAAGTAACGCCGCAATTTGGTTAATGCCCCACCCTTTTCCTAAAAGGCGTAATACTTTTCGTTCAGACAGCGTAAGGACAATCGGCCTGTCGTGGGCCTGCTGAATTTCAGACGGTACCTGAGGCGATAATAACGTTTTGCTTATTCTTTCTGAGCGAGCGTTTCCCGCATGGATAACGCTAATAAGATTCTCGATTGGCTCTTCGTCTGAAAGCAAGGTGCTGACGGGGCCCATCAGGAGATCAACTGCATGTGGATAGCAGGATTTAGGAACCAGAAATATCCAATGTATGTCGCGATATTGCGAGATTAAGCTATAAAAATATTCGCAGATAGCGCGGGAAGAGGCATTGTTAACTGCTAAATCAGCAATAACTAAATTACTCCGGCGTAGCTGTAGCAGCGTTAGCTCTTCTATCGTACGGCAATACGCCAGTTTATAATCGGGGAAATTACCTGTTATAGCCCCTTTAAGACCTTCCTGTATAAGAGGGGTTTTACTGATAATAAGTCCATTTTTGCAGCATCCTGGCAGCATAATTCCTCCGCACCCACGCCGCCCCCTTTCATTGCCCCATTAATAAAAACACTATTAACAATGATCGCAAAGAAATATAGGCCGAGTGGATTAATTATCCTTGTTTTATTTTTAAATATCTAACATCGATTGCGCTACAATCCACATAGCACAAAAACATGAAATCACTATCGCATAGTTACTCATAAAACCAGAAGCAAGACAATTAAATTAACTAAATTTGCACATTAGCAATTCTAACGAAAACTCATCATATTAATAAATTTAAAATATGAGTTCGTCCTTCATTCATATTGCTGAGTCCTAAAACAAAAGCCCAACAATACTGTCTACCATCCATAAAACCCATGTAATATCTGCGAATTACACTAAGGTATGCCTATTTTTACGCCCGCTGCTCACGCCATTGTGGTTAAACCATTAATGCATATCGTTGATAAAATTCACCACATCATTGATTCAAAAATGAGCGGCCAGGCTGGCATAATGCCTCTATTCTGGAAACGGACATACGAGAACCGTCGCCCATAAGGATATCCTGTCTGTGACGAAGCGCACGTCTCAGGAAGCTTATGCGTTGCGTCTGGTAGTTGACGTTTTTATCAACAAGAAATTGATCTTAACCAACGCCATCATGCCTGCGCTTCGTGTTAAAAAGAAAGCCTCTGTCATAGTGGCGGCGCATAGAATGTCTTTTCGGACAGGACGAGTCATGCAAGAAGAGCAATCAATTCAACGAGCAGTAACACGGTTATGTATTCAATGCGGGCTGCTTTTATTGCAGCACGGGGCGGAAAGCGCACTGGTTGATGAGCTTTCCACCCGACTCGGTTTGGCGCTCGGTATGGATAGCGTCGAAAGCGCGATCTCCTCTAACGCCATTGTACTGACGACCATTAAAGACGGACAATGTCTGACATCGACACGTAAAAACCAGGATCGCGGCATTAATATGCACGTCGTCACGGAGGTTCAGCATATCGTTATCCTCGCGGAACATCGTCTGCTGGATTACAAAGGCGTGGAAAAACGCTTTAGCCAGCTCCGCCCGCTGCGCTATCCGCGCTGGCTGGTGGCGTTTATGGTCGGTCTTTCCTGCTCCTGCTTTTGTAAGCTGAATAATGGCGGCTGGGATGGCGCGGTTATCACCTTTTTCGCCAGTATGATAGCCATGTATATTCGCCAGATGCTGGCGCAGCGGCATTTACATCCGCAGATCAATTTTTGCATTACCGCCTTTGTCGCTACCACGATTTCCGGGCTGATGCTCACCCTTCCCGCCTTTAGCCAGACGCCCACTATCGCCATGGCGGCGAGCGTACTGCTACTGGTGCCGGGCTTTCCGCTGATTAATTCCGTGGCAGATATGTTTAAAGGACATATTAATACCGGGCTGGCGCGCTGGGCTATCGCCAGCCTGTTGACACTGGCCACCTGTGTGGGCGTAGTGATGTCAATGACAATATGGGGGCTACGAGGATGGGTATAATCGACTTTTTACTGGCGCTAATGCAGGACATGATCTTGTCTGCGATCCCCGCCGTCGGGTTTGCGATGGTCTTTAATGTTCCCCACCGGGCGCTTCCGTGGTGCGCGCTACTGGGGGCGCTGGGTCATGGCTCGCGTATGCTGATGATGAGCGCTGGTTTTAATATCGAATGGTCGACGTTTATGGCTTCGCTACTGGTCGGCAGTATTGGTATTCAGTGGTCACGCTGGTATCTCGCTCACCCTAAAGTGTTTACCGTCGCGGCCGTGATCCCGATGTTTCCGGGGATTTCCGCCTATACCGCGATGATTTCCGCAGTAAAAATTAGCCATCTGGGCTATAGCGAACCGATGATGATTACGCTGCTGACCAATTTTCTGAAAGCCTCTTCCATTGTTGGCGCGCTCTCAATTGGCCTCTCTGTACCGGGATTATGGCTGTACCGCAAACGCCCCCGCGTGTGAATGGTGGAACGCCTCCTGCTGTTCTTACAGGTCTGTGTGGTACTATAAAAACAGTCGCCCTTCTCGGTTGTTGTTCCATATTGAGAAACATTATGTCTTCCAGAATTTTAACGTCGGACGTCATCGGTATTGACGCCCTTTTACACGATCATCATGCTGTGCTGGCGAAGTCAACGGGCGGCGCAGTGGCGGTATTCGCTAATAATGCGCCTGCCTTTTATGCCGTGACGCCTGCACGCATGGCTGAACTGCTGGCGCTTGAAGAAAAGTTATCACGTCCGGGAAGCGATGTGGCGTTAGACGCGCAATTTTACGAAGAACCCGAAGCCGCCCCCGTTGCGATTCCCTGCGGAAAATTCGCCATGTATCCCGCCTGGCAGCCGGATGCGGATTTTCAGCGTCAGGCTGCCCTTTGGGGAGTGGCGCTTCGGGAGCCGGTCACCGCAGAAGAGCTGGCGGCGTTTATCGCCTACTGGCAGGCGGAAGGTAAGGTTTTTCACCATATCCAGTGGCAGCAAAAGCTGGCGCGCAGCGTGCAAATCAGCCGTTCCAGCAATGGCGGAATGCCGCAGCGCGACATCAATAGCGTCAGCGAACCTGACAATCATATTCCACCAGGTTTTAGGGGGTAACGATGAAAAATGTTGGCGACCTGATGCAGCGTCTACAAAAAATGATGCCTGCGCATATTACGCCGGCGTTTAAAACGGGCGAAGAATTGCTGGCGTGGCAGAAAGAGCAAGGCGAGATCCGGGCGGCAGCGCTGGCGCGGGAAAATCGGGCGATGAAAATGCAGCGCACCTTTAACCGTTCCGGCATTCGACCGCTGCATCAAAACTGTTCGTTTGATAACTATCGGGTTGAGTGCGACGGACAAATGAACGCGTTAAGCAAAGCCCGACAGTACGTTGATGAATTTGACGGCAATATCGCCAGCTTTGTCTTTTCCGGCAAGCCAGGAACCGGTAAAAATCATCTCGCCGCGGCTATTTGTAACGAGCTGCTGCTGCGCGGAAAGTCAGTACTGATTATCACCGTAGCGGATATTATGTCAGCGATGAAAGACACGTTCAGCAATCGGGAAACCAGCGAAGAGCAGTTGCTTAACGATCTGAGTAACGTTGATCTGTTGGTGATCGACGAGATCGGCGTGCAGACCGAATCCCGCTATGAAAAAGTGATCATCAATCAAATTGTCGATCGTCGTTCCTCGTCAAAACGTCCCACCGGCATGTTGACGAACAGCAATATGGAAGAGATGACGAAAATGCTTGGCGAACGCGTCATGGACCGTATGCGTCTCGGCAACAGTTTATGGGTTAATTTTACCTGGGACAGTTACCGCAGCCGGGTGACGGGTAAAGAGTATTAAATTGCAACGTGCGCCAGGGCGATACAACGCCTGGCTGGCATAACACAGGTGATTACCATGAATACAGCGAAACATGTTCTGTGCTGCGCGGCGATCGTCAGCGTACTGATTTCCACCAGCGGTATTGCCGCCAGTCAGTTAAGCGCTCAGGGCGCGAACGCACAGCAGGGCGGGATGTCGCTTTCTGCGCTAACCGGTCTGCTCAGCAGAGGTGCCCAGTCGCTCAGCGCCGATAATATGAATAATGCCGCCGGTATTTTGCAGTACTGCGCCAAACAGAAACTGGCGTCCGCTACCAACGTGGAAAACGTTAAAAATCAGATTCTGAACAAGTTGGGGTTGGATACCACACAGCAGGAGCAGGACACTAACTACCTGAACGGCCTGCAAGGGTTGCTCAAGACGAAGGACGGCCAGCAGTTGAACCTCAATAATATCGGCAGTACGCCGCTGGCAGAAAAGGTGAAAACCAAAGCTTGCGATCTGGTGTTGCAGCAAGGGCTGAATTTCCTCTCCTGACTGCGCTTTTCTGACCGTGCGCCACGCCGGGACGCCCTGTTAAAAGCCGTGTTTTGGCCCTTTACCCGCCAACACGGCATTAACCCGACTTTTCTCTTCGTCTTTTCCTGTTATTAACCGTTATGTCAGGAAGTGATGCCGATCAAAAAACCAACTTTCTAAACTCATTCTAAATAACAGCGCCGTGTAAAGTTATTAGAATTGCAGCAATGTGACATCGCTATTACATTGTTAGAAATTTTTTCCTGCCAGC
Organism: Salmonella sp. A29-2; assembly: GCF_020150755.1. Lineage (NCBI taxonomy): Bacteria > Pseudomonadati > Pseudomonadota > Gammaproteobacteria > Enterobacterales > Enterobacteriaceae > Salmonella > Salmonella sp. A29-2. The sequence goes on from NZ_CP083731.1 coordinate 4,087,751, forward strand.
GATAAGCCTGGTTTATTGAGGATCGTCAGTTGTCCGAGTTGCTCTCTGTCGCTCTGTTTCTCGCCTCTGTGCTGATATATGCCTGGAAGGCGGGCCGTAACACCTGGTGGTTTGCCGCCACTCTCACGGTGCTGGGACTTTTTGTCATTCTGAATATTACCCTGTATGCCAGCGACTATTTTACCGGCGACGGGATCAACGACGCAGTGCTTTATACGCTCACGAATAGTCTGACGGGAGCGGGAGTCGGCAAATATATTCTGCCGGGAATCGGCATTGCCCTGGCGTTAGTGGCGGTATTCGGCGCGCTGGGATGGGTACTACGCCGCCGCCGTCACCATCCTCATCATGTCGGTTACAGCCTGCTGGCGTTACTGCTGGCGTTGGGTTCGGTCGACGCCAGCCCGGCGTTTCGCCAGATTACCGAACTGGTAAAATCACAAATGCGCGATGGCGATCCGGATTTTGCCGTTTATTATAAAGAACCAGCAAAAACCATTCCTAATCCGAAGCTCAATCTGGTCTATATCTACGGCGAGAGCCTGGAACGGACCTATTTTGATAATGACGCGTTCCCCAATCTCACGCCAGAGTTGGGCGCGCTGAAAAATGAAGGGCTGGATTTCAGCCATACCATGCAACTGCCGGGAACGGATTACACCATCGCCGGGATGGTGGCTTCCCAGTGTGGTATTCCGCTGTTTGCGCCGTTTGAGGGCAATGCCTCAGCGTCGGTTTCCAGCTTCTTCCCGCAGAATATCTGCCTCGGCGATATTCTGAAAAACTCCGGCTACCAGAACTATTTCGTGCAGGGCGCTAACCTGCGTTTTGCCGGGAAAGACGTGTTCCTGAAATCACACGGATTTGATCATCTGTACGGCGCTGAAGAGCTAAAAACGGTGGTGGCGGACCCGTCTTATCGTAACGACTGGGGCTTCTACGACGATACGGTGCTTGATGAGGCATGGAAGAAATTTGAAGCACTTTCCCGCTCAGGCCAGCGGTTTTCGCTGTTTACGCTGACCGTAGATACTCACCACCCGGACGGGTTTATCTCACGGACCTGCAACCGCAAACGCTACGATTACGACGGCAAGCCCAACCAGTCCTTTAGCGCCGTAAGTTGCAGCCAGGAAAACATCGCCGAGTTTATCAACAAAATCAAAGCGTCACCGTGGTTTAAAGATACCGTTATCGTCGTCTCTTCCGACCATCTGGCGATGAATAATACGGCCTGGAAATACCTGAATAAGCAAGATCGCAACAATCTGTTTTTTATTCTGCGCGGCGATAAACCGCAGCAGGAGACGCTGGCGGTCAAACGCAACACGATGGACAACGGCGCAACGGTGCTGGATATTCTCGGCGGCGATAATTTTATCGGTCTGGGACGTAGCAGCCTTTCCGGGCAGTCGCTGTCGGAAGTGTTCCTGAATGTAAAAGAGAAAGTGCTGGCGATGAAGCCGGATATCATTCGCCTGTGGAATTTCCCGAAAGAGATAAAAGATTTTACCGTCGATCGGGACAAAAACATGATCGCGTTTTCCGGCAGCCACTTCCGCCTGCCGTTACTACTGCGCGTATCGGATAAGCGCGTCGAGCCGTTACCGGAAAGTGAATACTCCGCTCCGCTACGGTTCCAGTTGGCCGACTTCGCCCCGCGCGATAATTTCGTTTGGATCGATCGCTGCTACAAAATGGCGCAGCTATGGGCGCCGGCGCTGGCGCTCTCCACCGACTGGTGCGTCTCGCAGGGGCAGCTTGGCGGGCAGCAAACCGTACAGCATGTCGATAAAGCGCAGTGGCAGGGTAAGACGGCGTTTAAAGACACGATGATCGATATGGAACGCTACAAAGGCAACGTCGATACCTTAAAGATTGTCGATAACGATATTCGTTATAAAGCCGATAGCTTTATCTTTAATGTGGCGGGCGCGCCGGAGGAGGTGAAGCAGTTTAGCGGCATTTCCCGGCCGGAGTCCTGGGGGCGCTGGTCAAATGCGCAGTTGGGCGATGAGGTTAAAATCGAATATAAAGCGCCGCTGCCGAAAAAGTTTGATCTGGTGATCACCGCCAAAGCCTTCGGCGACAACGCGAATCGGCCGATTCCGGTACGCGTAGGCAACGAAGAACAGACGCTGGTGCTGGGTCACGATGTGTCCACTATCACGCTGCATTTCAACAACCCGACGGACGCGAATACCTTAGTCATTGCGCCGCCCGCTCCCGTCGCCACCAACGAAGGTAATATTTTGGGCCATTCGCCGCGCAAATTGGGGATTGGCATGGTGGAGATCAAAGTGGTGAATGTTGAGGGTTAAAAGAGAATGTCGTATATGCCGGGTGGCGGCTGCGCCTTACCCGGCCTACACATCATCTTTATCAATAAACTGGCGCGTAGGCCTGATAAGCGAAGCGCCATCAGGCACTGTATATGCTACACGCCCCTTTCTGTTAATAATCGAACTGACGGTAGTAACGACGAATATCCAGACTGTGGCCGGTATATTTCTCGAAGTGCGCCGCCAGCCGATCAACCAGCAGTGTCGAGACGACGCAGGGCGCCATGATCCAGCGGAACTCATCATCAATGCCGTCCAGCGCATACGCTTTCGGATCAATCACCACCAGGTTATCGGTAATCTTACTGGCGAAGCGTTCCACGCGCTCGTCCAGCTCGCGGCATTTCCCTTCCCCTTTCACCAGAATGAGCGGAACGTCTTTTTCCAGCAGCTCCAGAGCGCCGTGGAAAAATTCCGCAGAGCTGACGGGGCGCGTGCGCTTCCACTGCATCTCTTCCAGGATACACATGGAGAACAGATAGACCTCGCCCCACATCTCCGCGCCGCCGACCCACATCATATAATCGCTGTTATGATAACGGCTGGCGATAGCATCGGCCTGCGGATCAAATTTTTGTTTCGCTTTCAGCAGATTCGCCGGCAGAATTTCCAGTTGGCTGGCGAAGCGATCGTAACTGGCGAATTCGTTATTGCGCGACAGCACGCGGAAAAACAGCCAGTACAGCAGCATATATTCATATTCCACGCCATTTTTGTGACGCATCGGAATATGCCATGTCGCCGCCTGCGCCAGCGGAGAGTCCGCATTTTTGGTAATAGCGACTACGCGTATTCCCTGCGCTTTACACCACTCGGCGATCGCCACCGATTCTTTGGTATCACCGGATTTAGACAGCGTAACAACCACAGAGTCTTTATTCAGCCGCTTATTTCCTTTATGAATTAATTCTGCCGCCTGCTCAACATAAACCGGCAACGTCGTTAATTCTTTGGCAAATTCATTAATTGCCATCATTGGCGCCAGTGAACCGCCAACAGAGGCGAAAAATAAAGAACTGAACCCGGCCTGATAAATCTCGTCAGCAACCTGTTCTGCCTTCTGGCGCGCAGCGATGATCTCACGAGCACTCGTCAGGTACTCGTCCTGATTAAAACCCAACATATTTTTCTCCTGATTGTTCAGATTTTACTTTTTAAAACGCGATCGAAATCGTCAAAAATGCGTACCGAAAGGTCGATGCCTTTCAGTGAGGCGATATGAAACGCCATGAGTTGTACCGGCACAATCAACAGCAATGGCGAGAAATGGTGATCAACCGCTACATCCAGCGCAAGCGTCTGGTCATCCTGCGCCGCCTTCGCCAGCGTGAGAGTAAAGGTTTTGGCGACCGCAGGCGTCATATACTCCCGTAGCGCCCTGGAGCGCGCGTCGGGCCGGTCCTCAAAGAAGAACATCACGTGTTCCGCATTGGCTTCCAGATACGGGCCGTGCATATAGGCTTCCAACTCAAACCCGCTTGAGGGAACACGTACCGTCTCGGTAAATTTAGTTTCCAACTCTTTTGCCACCCCAACCAGCGCGCCGTAGCCTATCGCCACAAAACGCGTCCCGTTTCGTAAAACGGACTGGTGCTGGTGAATAAACGCTTCCGTACGCACGATAACCAACGGCAGGGTTGCCGCGATGCGTTGAAGCTGCGCCACATACTCCTCGACCTGCGATTCCGTCAGTCGCTGCTGCTGACGGGCAATTAACAACGCGATAAGCAACAGATTCAGTACCGTCGCGCTAAATCCACGGGTAACAAAGCCGACGGACTCAATCCCGGTCAGAATATCCAGTGGATAATCACTGGCCTTGCCAAGAGGGCTTTGCGGATCGGCGGTCAGAGCGAATACCGGACGTCCCTGCGCCTGAACTTTACGCATCGCCTCCAGGGTAGAAGCGCTTTTCCCGCTCTGGGAAATAGCAATAACCATATCGGCTTGCGGATCGCTATTCTCATACTGGCTAAAGGTGTACGGCTCTTTAATATCGATAGAGATACCGCAGCGCTCAAAGAAATAACGGGCGCAAAAGGCGGCATTCAACGACGATCCGGTGGCTAATATCAGGATTCGCCGTAACGTTTTTTGGCTGGCGAACCGCGATACTTCTTCCAGCGACTGGCGATGGCGGCGAATAATATTCGCCAGGACGTCAGACTCTTCGTTAATATAGGTCAGCATGGTTGGTGACATTGTGTATCCCTCTTAAAATAACCCTATCCAGGAACCGAAAATTCCCACCAGCGCAATACCGCCAATGATGGTTAACGGTTTCACTTTTTTCCCTAACAGCCAGTACACAATGGCGAAGCTAATTAACGGCAGCAGACAAGGCATGATGTCGTTAATAATGTCCTGGACATGGGTTTTCGCCTCTCCCGTACCAAACGTAATGGGAATGGTGATATCAATCATGGAGGCCGTCATCGCGCCAACCACCATCAGACCGATAATCGAGGCGCCATAGGTTAGGCTTTCCATCATTCCGCTTTGCTGAATACGTTGCAGTACGCCGGTTCCCAGCACATAGCCCCAGCGGGTAAAGAACCAGCGGGCCAGAATATGCGGTACGTTAAACACCAGCAGAAATAAAATCGGCCCCAGAATATTGCCTTTCAGCGCCAGGCTGGTACCGATGCCAGTGGCGATAAGACGCAATGTTCCCCAGAAAAAAGAGTCGCCAATACCCGCCAGCGGCCCCATTAACGACGCTTTGACGTTATCGATAGAACTGGCGTCCATCTCTTTCTGCTGGCTATTTTTCTCCTCCATCGCCACGGTAATACCGAGGATCAACGTCACAATGTGCGGCGTGGTATTAAAGAAAGCCAGATGGCGTTTTAGCGCTTCGGCAAGATCTTCTTTTCGGCTATACAGTTTCTTTAATACCGGAATGAGCGTATAGACGAACGCCAGGTTCATTTGTCGTTCATAGTTCCAGGAAAACTCCATCTGGAATGACCGCCAGAAGACGCGGCGTAAATCACGCGCGGTGACCAGACCAGTGGTTTCCGCCTGCTGGTGGTCTTTATCAGAAATCATCTTCATCGTCATGAGACGCTCCTTGCGCAGGTGCCGGTTGCGAGGCCGCAAATTTCGGCATATTGACCATCACGACGGCGACGATCGCGCCGAGAATCGCAATACCCGTCACCGGAATTTTTAAATACGCCATTAAAACAAAACCGAGGAAAAAATAGGGGGCGACCTTTTTATTAATTAATAAGCGCGCCAGCATGGCAAAACCCAGCGCGGGAATAATACCGGTGGCAACGCTTAATCCATGTTTAATAAATTCTGGAATGGCATCCAGAAAACCTTTAACCATATTCACGCCCGCTAAATAAGAGACCGTGACGATAATCCCCAGCGTCAGCGACAGCCCAATGCCGGAGATTAAATGCATACGCTCAATGCCCCGGGTATCCCCCATCTCAGCGTAAGCATCGGCTTTATGACAGAGCAACGGAATAAACATTCCGTTATAGATATTTTTCACAATTAACGCCAGTGTCGCGATAGGCAAACCTAATAACAGCGCGGTTTCCGCCCCAGCGCCGGAATTAATCGCAAAGGCCACACCTAAAATACCGCCAGTGACCACATCCGGCGGCAGCGACGCGCCCACCGAAAAGGAACCGATAAACGCCAACTCCAGCGTCGCGCCCATCACAATTCCGGTTTCCATGTCGCCCAGCACCAGTCCGGTTAAAAGTCCGGTCACGATAGGTCTGGAAATCAGCGACGTCCCTAATGCATATTCAGACTGGGCGATAAACGCCACCAGTCCAAGTAAAAGCGCCTCTACCATAATATGTCCTCAGGAGGGTATCCGCTCAGGCAAAAAGTTGTTTACGATCGTTAGGCACCAGCCGAATTTCTATCTCTACTCCGCCAGCCGCCAGCTCCCGAAGTTGAGTCATTTCATCCGCTAACAGATTGATGGCTTTAGCAATATTCTGGCTCCCTTCACGTACCTTCGTGCCGCCTAAATTAATGCTTTTAATGTCGGGTAATTCGCGCGCCAGCCGGTACGCATCCGCCACGGATTCAACAACAATAAAAAGTTTATATTTATCGGTAACGCCGCTTTTTATCGCTTCAATTGAATCGGCAATATTTTTAATAACCAGCTTCACCGCGGGCGGCTTCGCCATTTTAATGGTGGTTTTACGCAGGTCATCATTAGGTACGCTGTCGTTGGCAATTAAAATACAGTCTGCGCCAACGTACTGCGTCCAGGAAAAGGCGACCTGTCCATGTAATAAACGATGATCCACCCGTAAAAAAACAATCATGACGCTTCCTCCCCTTAAAAATCTTTATCGCTTTGCATGGCGCTGGTGATAGTTTGATTGCAGTACTGAATATTTTCTTTTGAATCCGCTAACGCCGTCATTATGGTATGCGTGGTATTGCCATCGTTTTCCGACATAAAGAGATCGATAACCAGCGGCAGGTTAATCCCTGCCAGCAGATGAAAATTTTCCCGTGATAAATAACGGACAAATTCATTATTCACGCTGCCGGCAAAAATATCGGTCAGCGCAATAATTTCATCTTCCGGCGGGATCCGGGCAATTAGCGTATCTACCTGCTGGCTTAAATCCACGCTCTCTTCAACGTAAGCGCACAGCGTCCAGACATTTGACCGTTTGCCTAAAATCAGCTCCACGGAGTTTAAAACCCCGCTGGCCAGCGTGCCGTGGCTGGCGAAAATATAATGTCTCTTCATCCTGACCTCTAAAACACATTCCACTGTGATAAAAGAGAGCAAGCGGCGTGCCAGAAAAAGTGGTGCGCCGAAAAAAGATGTGGGTTAACAGAGGGAAATCGTTAAAACTGTTGATCTTGCTCGATAAGTTCTGTTTCGAAGGTCAGGATATTATGGATATAGCCAAGCTCGGCGGTGGGGATTTTGACACTGTAGTTACTCTCAATGACACTAAACGCTTCCCGTAGCCGATTCAGTTCCTGTTCCGGACACTGTTGCCCACTCCAGGCAGTAATACCCGCATGGCGGATCAGACGCTCAATCAGGCAACTAATATGCACATAGAGCGCCACCTTTCTTTCATTCGAGACGGTAACGCCCGCCAGATGCTCATAGCGCAGCAGAAACTGCTCAACGTGGTTGATGACTTTGCTGGTGTCGAGGATGGTGACGGATTCGATCACTCGTCGGAGCGAGAAGTTTTTCAGCAGCAGGTTGTTGATCTCCGCCACCTGCTCCGGCGTGGTCAGCGAACCAAACAGCCGCATCAGATAGTGATTCCCCTCGCCGGAGATCAGCGAGTCGAGCGAAATCCACGGCACGCTGGCGATGTGCGGGTCTAGCGTGCCGACTATCGCCAGTACGTCGTAGCGCATAAATACCGGCTCCTGGGTTTTATTGCTCGCCAGCATCGCATAATCGCAGGCGACGACGTCAATCTCCAGCGCCTGCGGAATACTGGCGCTCAGTAATGCGCAAAGATTAGTCGCCACACCGATACCGGTCGCGCAGGTGGTCAGTATGGCGCGCGGTTTGTTGCTTTTCGGCCAGTAGAGCTGATACTCGACCGGCACATCCCGGGCGATATCGCGGGCGATCTCTTCAATAAAATGCCCCTGTAAAATACGCTCCCCTACATACAGGGCCATGCTGGTCGAGACGTTGTTGATAATCGTCACCGGCGTGGAAAGCGCGCGATCAAAATGACGATGAATGGCCTTGAGCGATCCCATATCCACCAGAATCATCAGGCCGGAGGCGAGCGGATGCTCTTCCAGATAGCGCATCACCTGTTGAGCTATCGCCTCCGGCGTGACGTCCAGCGGCATATCGAACGATTCAAAAATCGTATTTTTCAGTAGCCGGTTGGCGACGTTGGCGATACTGCTGGCGGTGGCATAGCCATGCGCCAGAATCACCGCATGCGTCACCTGTTTTTGGTTGTTAGCCCCCTGTTTATGCAGCCAAAGCGCCAGCAGCAGCATATCAATGCGTCTCGGCTCCAGATCCAGCTTCTGGCCCAGCGTCTCCAGAATTTGTAAACAGAAGCTGTACAGCAGCGGATATTTCTGGGCGAGGAAGGAGTCCAGTTGGCGGATCTGCTCGCTGTTGAGACGAGAAGGCGCCAGTGCGGTACGATGGATTAAATAGTGGCTAAGCGCGTAAATACAGTTGCCGTTAAGCTGCATATTGAAACGCTTCTCCAGACGATAAAACTCTTCCCGCACCTGGCTTGTAATTAACAGCAACCGCTGTGAGTGCACATTATCGTCGCCGGTAAAAATCAGGCGATCGAAGAGGGTCTCAATTTCATCGCCCATTCTTTTTTGTACCGTCTCCCACTCCTCTTTCCCGCTACGTACCAGTTCGTATAGCGCCAGCACATGACACTGCGTATCATGGATCATGCCCTGCATCTCGTCGCGGGCGCGCAGCAGCCAGGTAAGGTTCGTGTCGGGCGAGATGCTCACCGGCGTGTCGTCCGCCAGCGGTTCATTCAGTGACGGCAATGCCGACAGCATGGCATCCGGCAGATCGTGCAGCGACACGGTAACGGTTTCCTGCCCAGGCTTTTTCGCCCATGCCGTCGCCACCGCATACTTCACCACATTTTTCAGCTCGCCGACGTTGCCGCGATAAACATACTGATTGAGGATCTGCAACAAACGCGGTTTGAGGATAAGCGTGGCCGAGAGTTTTTTCGCCTCCGTCCAGAAAAACAGTAAGATCAGCGCCTCTTTTTCCTGGCGGCTGCGGTGCTGGAGATCCGGCAGGTTGACCTGAATCGGAATGCGTCGCAAAAATGTCGTCAGAAAGGTACTGTGTATCTCTTCGGTCGTCGCAAATACCAGACGTACCGAAACCGGATGCCCCTGCGCGGTGTCGCCTACCCGATAAATTTCACCACGATCGAGCCAGGTAAAGAGCTTCTCCTGCCCTTCGGCGCTCAGCCGGTGGACTTCATCCAGAAATAACATGCCGCCGTCAGCCGCCTCGAACGCGCCCGGTCTGTCGCTCTGCGCGCCGGTAAACGCGCCCTTCACATAGCCAAAAAGATTCGCCGCCAGCAGTTCGGGATTGCTCGCATACTGGGCGCAATTAAAACTGATAAATGGCGCATCCGGCGACAGAAGCGCCTGGGCGATGGCATATTCGTGCATGAGCTGCGCCAGATAACTTTTCCCGGTGCCGCTTTCGCCGGTCATCAGTAGCGGCAGTCCGCCGTCGGGATAAAACAGCGCGGTTTTCAGTTGCTCAATCGGGCGCTTCAGGCTTTCGTTATGACCAATCAACAGAGAAAAGTGATCGTCCGGCGCGCATTCCTGTTCCCCGTGCGCTAACAGCTCCGCGACGCTGGCGTATTCATTACGCGAAAGGGTAAAAAACTGTTGGCTAAATGCCTGCTTATGCAGGAAATAGACGGGACGGGTATTGATTTTACAGAGCACGCCCTGCGCCACCAGTTGGTTCAGATAATGGCTGGCGGTATTACGCTGCATATTAAAACGCTGCGCCAGATAGCGCGCGGTAAACACCTCACTGACATTTTCCGGATCAAAAAAATCCGTTTGGTTCATCAGGAAAGCAAGCAGGGCATCTTTGCGCATCGTATCCTCTCACGATTATCACATCAGCAATTATGATGCCGCGAAACAAGGCTCTCCTGTCGTGCGTTCTCTCGCTTTATTCATTTTTTGTGGATCACCGCACACCTTCACTCAACGTTGGATTAGCGCGCGATATCAGAAAAGAGAGGAGGAAGCGGCGCACGGCCTGGCGTATGAATCACGCTGCGCCATGCGCCTGATGCTGGTTTAAAATCGGCCTGCGCGGACTGCCAGGCCTGGTAAGCGCTACGCCATCAGGCAAAAGTGTGAACATCTCATCCGGCCTACGATCATCTGTAGGCCGACTGTTCACCATGCGCCCTTAAAACGTTTCCCAATTATCGCTGCCGTCGGCCACTGCGGCCTTTGGTGACGACACGGCTGCCGGGGTTTTTACCGCAGCCACATCACGCGCACGCTGCTGTTGCTGGTGAATACGGAACACCGCGACGGCCTGGGTCAGACGGCTGGCTTGCTCTTCCAGCGCCGCAGCCGCGGCGGCGGACTCTTCCACCAGCGAGGCGTTCTGCTGCGTTACGCGATCCATCTCCGCTACCGCCAGGCCCACCTGGTCGATGCCACGGCTTTGCTCGTCAGACGCCGAGGCAATCTCGCCCATGATATCGGTCACGCGGGTCACTGCATTGACGATCTCATCCATGGTTTCACCGGCGCTTTCGACCAGCGTCGAACCTACATCAACACGGCTCACGGAATCCTCAATCAGACTCTTGATCTCTCGTGCCGCCTGCGCGCTACGCTGGGCCAGATTACGGACTTCACCGGCCACCACCGCGAACCCGCGTCCCTGCTCGCCTGCGCGCGCCGCTTCTACCGCCGCATTCAGCGCCAGGATATTGGTCTGGAAAGCAATACCGTCGATTACGCTGATAATATCGGCGATTTTCTGCGAACTGGAGGCGATATCGCGCATTGTTTGTACGACGTTATCCACTACTTTGCCGCCTTTTTGCGCTGTTTCAGAGGCGCTCAATGCCAGGTGACTGGCCTGACGGGCGTTTTCGGCGTTCTGTTTCACGGTGGCGGTCAGTTGTTCCATACTGGCGGCGGTCTCTTCCAGAGACGCTGCCTGCTGCTCAGTACGGGAAGAGAGATCGTTGTTGCCCATCGCAATCTCGCTGGCGCCGCTATAGATCGCATTCGCGCCGTTACGTACATCGCCAACGGTACGCATCAGTTCACTTTGCATATGACGCAGGTTTTCAGCCAACTGCCCCATTTCGTTGGAGCCTTCCACGTCGATACGCTTCACCAGATCGCCGCTGGCGATATGACGAATGCTTTCAATCAGACGATTCATCGGGGCGATAAGCGACAGTTTGATGCCGAACCAGACGGCGATAATGACCACCAGAACGGCAATCAGCACACTGACCAGTACCCACATCGCCTGGTTGTAGGAACTGTTGTTATCCTCAACAGCAATATCGTACAGACGATCGTTTTGCTGCATATAGGCCATGTACTGCTTCTCAAAAGCGTCCTGATAGCTTTGAGTCGGTTGATCAAAAAACTCGTTAATCTTACCCGCGCCAAGAAGCTGAATAAGCTCCGCCAACGCACCGTGGTAGATATCATAGGTTCGTTTGATCTCAAGGAAAGCCGCTTCACTCTGACGTGGATCGCGCGGTAACGCCTCATACTGCGCCCAGTTTTTTTCGGTCAGCTTCAGCGTATTGGTCGCCCCCTGCATCAGTTCAGCGACAGTTGCGCCGCTGCCAATATTGCTCTGGTCCATCATCCAGCGGATACCCGCGCGATTCAGGGTATTACGCGTTTGCAACAGCTCCACCCAGGTTGCATTCAGGGCAGACTGCTGCTGACGAATGGTTTGCAATACGGTGAAGTTTTCTTTGTCATTCTTCAGCGAGTTGAAGAACAGCCCGCCGGATGTCAGTTGTAAAAGGCCAAATAGCGCCAATACCAGCAGTAAGCTGGTAACAATTTTAATTCGCTTTAACATGTTTTCTCTTTCCGCTAGACAGATACAGAATTTTCGGCCTGGAAAGGGAAAACTTTATGGGATGCGCGCCATTAATATCACGATTAGCTCAGTTAAGTCGTTATGACGCCCCGCGCAACAAGGATCGTCCCATTTTATATCGTGATCTCAATCACATAAAATAGCCCACGCCCTCCTCTGCGAAACCGCTTACCGGTACGTCCGACCGCTTAAACCGCCATACAACCACTCACTGATTTACCTAACTTTACGCGCGCGATGATCTGGCAAGATCCTCTCAGCATAGCAGTCAATCTACCTCCTCAAACACGAACTCAATGTCCACCCAGCTTCGGCTGATAATTAAACTTACAACCAGGTTTTACTATGGATACGAAAAAGATATTCAAGCACATACCCTGGGTGATTCTCGGAATCATCGGTGCTTTCTGCCTCTCGGTCGTTGCCCTACGTCGGGGTGAACACGTGAGCGCCCTGTGGATCGTGGTCGCTTCCGTTTCCGTCTATCTGGTGGCTTATCGCTACTACAGCCTGTATATCGCCCAGAAGGTCATGAAACTCGACCCGACGCGCGCGACGCCGGCGGTCATCAATAACGACGGCCTGAACTACGTGCCGACTAACCGCTACGTGCTGTTTGGTCACCACTTCGCCGCCATCGCCGGCGCAGGTCCGCTGGTCGGGCCGGTATTGGCCGCGCAGATGGGCTATCTGCCGGGGACACTGTGGCTGCTGGCGGGCGTAGTGCTCGCGGGCGCAGTGCAGGACTTTATGGTGCTGTTCATCTCCTCCCGCCGTAACGGCGCCTCTCTTGGCGAGATGATCAAAGAAGAGATGGGGACCGTTCCAGGCACCATCGCGCTGTTCGGCTGCTTCTTAATTATGATCATCATCCTCGCGGTGCTGGCATTAATTGTGGTTAAAGCGCTGGCCGAAAGCCCGTGGGGCGTCTTCACTGTCTGCTCAACGGTGCCGATTGCGCTGTTTATGGGCATCTACATGCGCTTCCTGCGTCCGGGACGCGTAGGCGAAGTCTCCGTTATTGGTATCGTGCTGCTGGTGGCGTCTATTTACTTTGGCGGCGTGATTGCCCACGACCCTTACTGGGGCCCGGCGCTGACCTTTAAAGACACCACCATTACCTTCGCGCTGATCGGCTACGCCTTTGTTTCCGCGCTGCTGCCGGTATGGCTGATCCTCGCCCCGCGCGACTATCTCGCTACCTTCCTGAAAATCGGCGTGATCGTCGGTCTGGCGCTGGGGATTGTGATCCTCAACCCGGAACTGAAAATGCCGGCATTGACGCAGTATGTCGACGGTACCGGCCCGCTGTGGAAAGGCGCTCTGTTCCCGTTCCTGTTCATCACCATCGCCTGTGGCGCCGTCTCTGGCTTCCACGCGCTCATCTCTTCCGGTACCACGCCGAAACTGCTGGCCTGTGAGACCGATGCGCGTTTTATCGGCTACGGCGCAATGCTGATGGAGTCCTTTGTTGCGGTGATGGCGCTGGTGGCGGCCTCGATCATTGAACCGGGTCTCTACTTCGCGATGAACACCCCGCCGGCGGGTCTGGGCATTACCATGCCAAACCTGCACGAGATGGGCGGCGAGAACGCGCCGCTGATTATGGCGCAGTTGAAAGACGTTACCGCACATGCAGCGGCGACCGTCAGCTCCTGGGGCTTTGTGATTTCCCCGGAACAAATCCTGCAAACTGCGAAAGATATCGGTGAACCGTCAGTATTGAACCGCGCAGGCGGCGCGCCAACGCTGGCAGTAGGTATCGCGCATGTGTTCCACAAAGTCCTGCCGATGGCGGATATGGGCTTCTGGTATCACTTCGGTATTCTGTTCGAAGCACTGTTTATCCTGACCGCACTGGATGCGGGTACCCGTTCCGGCCGCTTTATGTTGCAGGATTTGCTGGGTAACTTCGTCCCGTTCCTGAAAAAAACCGATTCTCTGGTCGCGGGTATCATCGGTACCGCAGGCTGCGTCGGTTTGTGGGGCTATCTGCTGTATCAGGGCGTGGTCGACCCGCTGGGCGGCGTGAAGAGCCTGTGGCCGCTGTTCGGTATCTCTAACCAGATGCTGGCCGCCGTGGCGCTGGTGTTGAGCACTGTGGTACTGATCAAAATGCAGCGCACCAAATACATCTGGGTGACGGTAATCCCGGCGGTATGGCTGCTGATCTGCACCACCTGGGCACTGGGCCTGAAACTGTTCAGCGCCAACCCACAGATGGAAGGTTTCTTCTACATGGCAAACCTGTATAAAGAGAAGATTGCCAACGGCACCAACCTGACCGCGCAGCAGATTGCCAACATGAACCATATCGTGGTGAACAACTACACTAACGCTGGTTTGAGTATTCTGTTCCTGGTGGTGGTGTACAGTATTATCTTCTACGGTTTCACCACCTGGATGAAGGTACGCAACAGCGATAAACGTACCGACAAAGAAACCCCGTATGTGCCCGTGCCGGAAGGCGGCGTGAAGATCTCTTCACACCACTAAAACTGATGCCGGGTAGCGCACAGCGCTCCCGGCTAGTATAGGCCGGATAAGGCGCAAGCCGCCATCCGGCTTTATTCATTAACAGGACGGCAGAATGTTTGATACTTTAGGTCAGGCAAAAAAATATCTCGGCCAGGCGGCAAAAATGTTGATTGGTATTCCGGACTACGACAACTATGTCGAGCACATGAAAACCAACCATCCCGACAAGCCGTACATGACCTATGAAGAGTTCTTCCGCGAACGTCAGCAAGCACGTTACGGCGGCGATGGCAAAGGCGGTATGCGCTGTTGTTAATGGAGAGACTATGACCCCGATTGCAGTTACCCTACTTACCGGTTTTCTTGGTGCCGGCAAAACCACCCTACTACGCCATATCCTCAACGAACAACATGGTTTTAAAATCGCCGTTATCGAAAACGAATTTGGCGAAGTCTCCGTTGACGATCAACTGATTGGCGATCGCGCCACACAGATCAAAACCCTGACTAACGGCTGCATCTGCTGTACCCGCTCCAACGAGTTGGAAGATGCGCTATTAGACCTGCTCGACAGCCGCGACCGCGGCGATATTGCTTTCGACCGTCTGGTGATTGAATGCACCGGCATGGCTGACCCCGGCCCGATTATTCAGACTTTTTTCTCCCATGACGTATTATGCGAACGCTACCTGTTAGACGGCGTGATTGCGCTGGTCGACGCGGTGCACGCTAACGAGCAGATGAACCAGTTCACCATCGCCCAGTCGCAGATAGGCTACGCCGACCGCATTCTATTGACCAAAACCGACGTGGCAGGCGACAGCGAGAAACTGCGCGAGCGGCTGGCGCGTATCAACGCCCGCGCCCCGGTTTACACCGTGGTACACGGCGATATTGACCTGAGTCAGTTGTTTAATACCAGCGGCTTTATGCTGGAAGAGAACGTGCTGGCAAGCCAACCGCGTTTCCACTTTATTGCCGATAAACAGAACGATGTGTCGTCAATTGTGGTGGAGCTGGATTACCCGGTGGATATCAGCGAGGTTTCGCGGGTGATGGAAAACCTGCTGCTGGAATCAGCGGATAAACTGCTGCGTTACAAAGGGATGCTGTGGATCGACGGCGAACCCAACCGCCTGCTGTTCCAGGGCGTGCAGCGTCTCTACAGCGCCGACTGGGACAGACCGTGGGGCGACGAAACGCCGCACAGCACGCTGGTATTTATCGGGATCCAGTTACCGGAAGACGAGATCAGAGCGGCATTTGCGGGGTTAAGGAAGTAACCCGCATCAAGGCCATCACAGAATGATGGCCTTCAGAGCAGATATGGCACTCTCTATTCACCGTTACCATATTATATCTTCCACCAGCGCACCACTACATAATGATAAATACAAACTACCTTAACCACGAGGGGATATTATACTCCGGCAAAGGCTCCACACTATAAGTATCTCTCCTGTCGCTCCCTTTTTTGCAGGTGATCTCATAGAAACCCCACTTATCATTTTTATCCGAATAAAACACAGTATATTTATCAGTATTAAAACCAAAATATTTTTCGTTTTTATTCTTCACTTCCAATTCACCGCACTTTGCTTCATTGCGCCATTCATGGTTGATGGTCTTTTTTAGCACAAAATAAGCGACATCACCAATCAACACAGGAACAAGCAGAAACAAAAACATAGACATAATAAAAGCACCTGTTAATGTAAAGATTCGATACCCTTTTGCTTTATCACCGTAACGCAGAAATAGCCCATAGCAAATAGGTTGTGATAACCACAGGAAAAACATAAGAAATGCGGTGGCTTTCCAACAATATTCTAACCATGGAGAAGAGGATAGCTCCAGATTACTGATTTGCCAGAAAATACTGGCAGAGTAACTACTAGTAAAAACAAAAACACCTGAAAATGCGGTAACCGCCAAGCCGATTACCTTAAAGGTTTTTGCTGTATTATTTCTGGCAAAATCTAAAATAGTCAAAATGCTACTAATGAGGATAGAGACTGAAAATAAAATAGCTAACCAATACGTTATGGTGTTGACAAACACATTAGCAGACAACAACAAAAGCAAAAAAATTGACCATGCAGTTAGCGATAGAATACCAGCAAACCGAGTCAATAAATGATCATTGTCTGTGCGTACAAAGAAACTGATATATTCCCTAATTCGATTTCCTTGAGTGCAAGAGAATATTAGAATAGATACAAAGAGAAATGCAACTAGGTAACTTTTTAAAGGAAATTTATAGGGGATTAAATAGATTGCGATCACGCCATAGACAATCACCGCAGAATCTAATTTTTTCTGTTTAAAATGTTTAAGAAAGGATCTCCAAATCTTAATAACTTCCATATTAAAACCTTATATGTTGGGTACAGAATTCACGAATTCATCTAAAACAGAGACTTAACACCAATAATGCACACAGAGTGTAATGATTTCATCTGATTTTGTGTGTAGAATTTGCGCATCGCTATTCGATGAGAATCCCCAATGGCTGACCTGAACCTGAGTACCCTGACGGAAGCAGACATCATTACCAAACGCGTTATGCCCGCCATCCTTGATGCTGGCTGGAACGACACAACGCAAATCAGACAAGAGGTCAAACTCCGGGACGGTAAGGTCATCGTGCGCGGCAAAGTCGCGGCGCGTAGAACGGTGAAATCTGCCGATATCGTGCTGTACCACAAATTAAACATGCCGCTGGCGGTGATTGAAGCCAAAGCCAATAAACATGAAATCGGCAAAGGCATGCAGCAGGCGCTGGGTTATGCCCACCTACTGGATGTTCCCTTTGCATTTGCTTCTAACGGCGACGGCTTTATCTTCCACGATAAAACGGCAACTGGCGCGATTGAGCGAGAAATTACCCTCGACGAATTCCCAACGCCTGACGAATTGTGGCAAAAATACTGCCAGTGGAAAGGGTACACCGCCGCGCAAATGCCGATCGTCACCCAGGATTATTACAACGACGGCAGCGAAAAGCGGCTGCGCTACTACCAGCTTCAGGCCATCAACAAAACGCTGGAGGCTGTGTCTAACGGGCAAAACAGATTATTACTGGTCATGGCGACAGGAACCGGTAAAACGCTGACGGCGTTTCACATTATCTGGCGTTTATGGCGGTCAGGCGTTAAAAAACGCATTCTGTTCCTGGCAGACCGAAACGTCCTTGTTGACCAGACCCGACTTGATGACTTTCAGCCTTTCGGCTCCGCAATGACCAAAATCACCGGGCGCACTCTCGACCCCGCTTTCGAAATCCATCTTGCGCTCTATCAGGCGTTAACCGGCAATGAAGAGCATCAAAAAGCGTTTAAGCAGGTTTCGCCGGATTTCTTTGATCTGATTATCATCGACGAATGCCACCGAGGCAGCGCCTCTGAAGACAGCGCCTGGCGTGAAATTCTGGATTATTTCAGCTCCGCCACACAGATTGGTATGACCGCCACGCCGAAGGAAACTCACGAGGTCTCCAATAGCGACTACTTTGGCGATCCTATTTACACTTATTCGTTGAAAGAAGGGATCGAGGATGGATTCCTCGCTCCTTACAAAGTGGTTCGTGTCGATATTGATGTTGATTTACAAGGCTGGCGACCCGTGCGCGGCCAGAGCGACCTCAACGGTGAACTGATCGATGACAGAATCTATAACCAGAAAGATTTTGATCGCACCATGGTCATCGACGAGCGGACTGAACTGGTGGCGAAAACCATTACCGATTACCTCAAACGCACCAATCCGATGGATAAAACCATCGTGTTTTGCGAAGACATTCCGCATGCTGAACGCATGCGCCGGGCGCTGATCAACCTCAACCCGGAGATGGTAAAACGTAACGATAAATATGTGATGAAAATCACCGGTGATGACGAAGAAGGGAAAGGCCAGCTGCAGAATTTCAGCGACAAGAAAAAAGAATGGCCGGTGATTGTGACCACCTCAGAACTCATGACTACTGGCGTAAACGTTAAGACCTGCAAACTGATCGTGCTGGACCAAACCATCCGCTCAATGACTAAATTTAAACAGATCATTGGCCGGGGTACCCGCATCGAACAAGACTACGGCAAACTGTGGTTCACCATTCTTGATTTCAAAAAGGCCACTGAACTGTTTGCCGACGAGCGCTTTGACGGTATCCCGGAAAAAGTGATGGAAGCCACGCCAGATGACATTGCGGACCCGGACTCCGGGTTCAACGAAACGCTGGAGGAAGAAACGCCTGACGTGTTTGCCGACGAAGATATCAACGGGGCAGACGAAGATCCGGCCACCTACACCACCAGCCCGTTACCGGAAGAGGAAGACAACCGGGTCCGTAAATTCCACATTAACGGCGTCACCGTTGGTGTGGTCTCGCAACGCGTCCAGTATTACGACGCCGACGGCAGGCTGGTCACCGAATCCTTCAAAGATTACACCCGTAAAACCGTGCTCAAAGAATGCGCCTCGCTGGATGATTTTGTCCGGAAATGGCAAGATGCTGACCGCAAAGCGGCGGTGATCAAAGAGCTCGAATTACAGGGCATCCTTTGGGATGTTCTGGCGGAAGAGGTGGGCAAAGATCTTGACCCGTTCGACATGCTCTGTCATGTGGTGTATGGTCAGCCGCCGCTCACGCGCAAAGAGCGCGCAGACAATGTTCGCAAGCGTAATTATTTCACCAAATATTCCGATGCCGCCCAGAGCGTACTCAGCAATCTGCTGGACAAATACGCCGATGCGGGCGTGGAAGAAATCGAGAATATTCAGGTACTGAAGCTCAAACCGTTCGACCAGATGGGCACTCTGCAGGAGATCATCACCGACGGCTTTGGTGACAAAGGCACCTATATGCAGGCAGTGAGTGACCTAGAAAGCGAAATTTACCAGCTTCCTCCCCGCTCCGCCTGAACATCCTGATTACGCCACCTGCGGCCCGTCTGCCGCAGGTGGCTTTGTTTTTTTATAAAGGGACGACCCCATGTCAATCAGCTCGGCTATCAAATCATTACAAGACATCATGCGCAAAGATGCAGGCGTCGATGGCGACGCACAGCGTCTGGGTCAGCTCTCCTGGTTATTGTTCCTGAAGATCTTCGACGCCCAGGAACAGGCGCTGGAAATCGAGCAGGAAAAATACAGGCTGCCGATGCCGGAGCGCTACCTGTGGCGCAACTGGGCGGCCGATAACGAAGGGATCACCGGCGACAAACTGCTGGCGTTCGTCAACGACGACCTGTTTCCGACGCTAAAAGATCTGCCCGCGCAGATCGATATTAACCCGCGCGGCTATGTGGTTAAGCAGGCATTCAGCGATGCCTATAACTACATGAAAAACGGTACCCTGCTGCGTCAGGTGATCAACAAGCTGAACGAGATCGATTTTACCCGCGCCAGCGAGCGTCATCTGTTCGGTGATATCTATGAACAGATCCTCCGGGATCTCCAGGCGGCGGGCAACGCGGGTGAATTCTACACCCCACGCGCCGTAACCCGTTTTATGGTCGATCGCGTCGATCCGAAGCTCGGCGAATCGATTATGGATCCGGCCTGCGGCACTGGCGGCTTCCTCGCCTGCGCCTTTGACCATGTAAAAAATCACTACGCGCACACGGTGGCTGACCGCCAGATCCTGCAACAACAGATCCACGGCGTGGAGAAAAAGCAGCTCCCGCATCTGCTTTGCACCACCAATATGCTGCTGCACGGCATCGAAGTGCCAGTACAGATCCGCCACGATAACACGCTGAACAAACCGCTCTCCTCCTGGGACGAGCAGATGGATGTGATTATCACCAACCCGCCGTTCGGCGGCACCGAAGAAGACGGCATCGAGAAGAACTTCCCTTCCGATATGCAGACCCGCGAAACGGCGGATCTGTTCCTGCAACTGATCATTGAAGTGCTGGCGAAAAACGGCCGCGCGGCGGTGGTGCTGCCGGACGGCACGCTGTTTGGCGAAGGGGTGAAAACCAAGATTAAAAAGCTGCTCACCGAGGAGTGCAACCTGCACACCATCGTGCGTTTGCCGAACGGCGTGTTTAACCCATACACCGGGATCAAAACCAACCTGCTGTTCTTTACCAAAGGCCAGCCGACCAAAGAGATCTGGTTCTACGAGCACCCGTACCCGGCGGGCGTGAAGAACTACAGCAAAACCAAACCGATGAAGTTTGAGGAATTCCAGGCCGAGATCGACTGGTGGGGCAACGAGGCCGACGGCTTCGCCAGCCGCGTCGAGAACGAACAGGCGT
The DNA here is from genome assembly GCF_020150755.1 of Salmonella sp. A29-2. Lineage (NCBI taxonomy): Bacteria > Pseudomonadati > Pseudomonadota > Gammaproteobacteria > Enterobacterales > Enterobacteriaceae > Salmonella > Salmonella sp. A29-2. The sequence goes on from NZ_CP083731.1 coordinate 4,108,450, forward strand.
GGAAGGTCAGCATCGACGAGGTGATTGCCCGCAACTTTAACCTCGATATCAAGAACCCGCACCAAGCGGAAACCGTCAGCCACGACCCGGACGAACTGCTCACACAGTACGCGAAGCAGCAGGAAGCAATTCAGACCCTGCGCCACCAGCTGCGCGATATCCTCGGCGCGGCGCTCTCCGGTAAGGAGGCCAACTGATGGCGGTGGAAAAACTGATTGTCGACCATATCGACACCTGGACCACGGCGCAGCAAACCCGCTCCACGGCGGGGCGCGGCAGCTCGGGTAAGATTGACCTGTACGGCATTAAGAAGCTGCGCGAGCTAATTCTGGAGCTGGCGGTGCGCGGCAAGCTGGTGCCGCAGGATCCGAACGACGAACCGGCGTCGGTACTTCTGGAGCGTATTGCGGCGGAAAAGGCCAAGCTGATGAAGCAAGGGAAAATTAAAAAGCAAAAGCCGCTGCCGGAGATTAGCGAGGAAGAGAAGCCGTTTGAGCTGCCGGCGGGGTGGGAGTGGGTTGCATTACAAGAAATATGTTCATTAGAAAATGGTGACAGAAGTAAAAACTATCCGAATAAGTCAACACTAGTAGAGACAGGAATACCATTTGTCAACGCAGGTCATCTTGAAAATGGAAATATACGACAAGAAGACATGACATTCATTACACCAGAACATTTTAGCATTCTCCGCTCAGGAAAATTCCTCGGTGGTGATATTTTATTTTGTCTTAGAGGTTCTCTAGGTAAATCAGCAATTGTACAAAACCTATCAGGAGCAATTGCTTCATCACTAGTAATCGTTCGTGTTTTTAAGCCTACATTTAATAAATATATTCATTTATATTTCGATGCGCCATTATCTTATGATTTTATAAATAAATATGATAATGGGACAGCCCAACCTAATCTGGCAGCTACAGATTTAGCTCGTTTTTTAGTTCCATTACCACCACTAGATGAGCAATCTCGCATTGTTAATAAAATTACGGAGCTAATGACACTCTGCGACCAACTGGAACAGCACTCCCTGACCAGTCTGGACGCTCACCAACAACTGGTTGAAACCCTGCTAAACGCGCTAGCCGACAGCCAGAACGCCGATGAACTGGCCGAAAACTGGGCGCGTATCAGCGAGCATTTCGACACGCTGTTTACCACCGAAGCCAGCATTGACGCCTTAAAACAGACCATTCTGCAACTGGCGGTGATGGGCAAACTGGTGCCGCAGGATCCGAACGACGAACCGGCCTCTGAACTACTTAAACGTATTGCGCAGGAAAAAGCGCAACTGGTGAAAGACGGGAAAATGAAAAAGCAAAAACCGTTGCCACCGATTAGCGATGAGGAAAAACCGTTTGAGCTGCCGGAGGGGTGGGAATGGTGCTGTATTAATGACTTAACGTTTGTTTCCGGCGGAATACAAAAACAACCCAAAAGACGGCCTGTTAAGAACCATTTTCCTTATTTACGGGTTGCTAATGTCCAAAGAGGTAATATTAATATTGATGAGCTTGAGAGATTCGAACTAGAATCTCATGAGTTAACTTTTTGGTCGTTGAAAAAAAATGACATTCTAATTGTTGAAGGTAATGGTAGTGCTGATGAAATTGGTCGTTGTGCTATTTGGTTGGCTCCAATAGAAAAATGTGTTTATCAAAATCATTTGATAAGAGTTCGAGGAATAATGGAAGGATATCAAGAATTTATTGCATTATATCTTAACTCTCCATCTGGTATTAAAGAAATGCAGCGGCTCGCTGTTACCACCAGCGGTCTATATAATCTCAGTGTAGGTAAGATCAGAGGTATAAAAATTCCATTACCACCTCTTAATCAACAAAATTTGATTTTGTCAAAAATAAGAGAATATATTTTTATCTGTGATAACCTAAAAATATCTATCCAATCCGCCCAACAAACCCAGCTCCACCTGGCCGACGCCCTCACCGACGCCGCCATCAATTAACCCGCCCCCAGAAACCAATAAAGCGGCTAAATAGCCGCTTTATTCCCATCACCAAAAATAATCCATTCCCGCATCCACGCCGTTATTTTCATTCATTTTCAGCTGGACTTTCCTTCTATTCCCTGATGATATATCCAGGTATTTTTCGCAAGACGCCCGTGCTGCAACACGAGCGCCTCGCTAATCACAATCACTATTTCTAGAGGAATAGCCATCATGACTACCCCGCATTGTATTGCAGAATTCACCGATCCAGAAGTCTCCCCGGAAAATAACCGTAAAGGCACCGTCAGTTATGCGAGCCGCTTTGAAGATCACCAGCATATTCCGGCGATTATCATGAAAGGCCAGTGGCTGGAAGCCGCCGGTTTTACCACCGGCAGCAAAATGGATATTAAGGTGATGGAAGGCTGCATCGTGCTGACCGTGAAACCACCAGAGCCTGAGCTGGTTGAGTCTTTACGGCAAGTAAGCAAGCTGTCAGTACGTAAACAAAAGCAAGTTCAAACGTTTATCCGCGTGATTTCTTCTAAATAGGCAGGAAACCCAGGTGCGATTTAATTCGTACCTGGGTTGCAGTATCAGACATCAATCTCGTCTGTTGCTGTCTCTAATTCAGCAACATCATCCTGACTAATATTTTTCCCCATTGCCGCTTCGATCAATTTCAGCAATTGTTTTTTTCGATCGGCAAAAAATGCCTCGAAACTATCCTGCCGTAACAGCGAAGGCTCAATAAAGTGGCTGCGTAGGATCGCATCCATCTCGGCATTCTCCAGACCTACCTGCGGATGCGTCTGGATCTGCGACAGATACTCAGCCGGAGATCTCCCACCAATCATTCGATTGGCCTTATAGGAGATTGATGTTTTATTAATGATAGAGTTATACACTGCTGGACTAATATTATTATTTTCGCACCATATCTTTGGGAAAATATGGTGAATATCGAGTGCAATCTCACCATAATCTAACTTTTGGATCGTCGACTTCCAGAAAAAGTCTTGAGCACCATTGCGTAGGATCAACACGCTTAGCGCTTTATACGCGGCGCTCAATCGGGAGCGTAACGTCAATAAACGCCCGGGCTGGAATGATGCTTCATAAATGGTACGCGGTTCTTCACCGTCCCTCTCAATCCAGTTTAGTAACTCTTCCACATCGTTTGCGATACGTGTTTCTACCGCGCCGCCGTACAGTTCCCCCAGGACACCGCACCAGAACCAGCGCGCCAGTTTGTCATAAATTTTGGGCTCCAGCCAATTGCCTTGTAATTGCGATAATACTGCCGCCAGCGGCACAAGCTGCGTACGATAAGGCAGATCCCATGAGTGCATAAAACATTCATGATGGAGAAATTTAGCGGCAAGTAAGAAGCCTTTTTCCACATCGTCGGCCCAGCAATGATAATCTTCAAGAGAAAGCGCTAATACTGAAACTCGTTTAGCACTTACTGCAGTAACTGATTTCCCTGTCTTCCCTTCGGCCAGATCGGCACGCCGTTTTTTTAGCGTATTCAATATGCTGATAGCCTGTAAAAAGTCTGTCGGCTCTACGCCCTGTAGGATAGCTTCTTTATTCAGTACATTTCGGCGGCCAAATTTTTGACGCAAATTACTGCCAAACCAGTCATCCCGAAGATTAAACCCATCAGCCGCAAAACTGGCGGTCACCAGTTCAAATACGGATAGTGGAACACCACCGGTATTAACCTTTTCAAACACCAGGCAAACGGCCTCTTTGCTAGTTGATTTACCCAATTTAATAACAGGCAGCAAATAGTTCCTAAAGGCATTCAGAATTTTTTCACGGAACTGCATATAAGTGAAAAACTTTTCTTGTGAACACTTATATAAATGACTTTCCCATGCATCAGAGTTGATAATTTGGTTACAAGGGAAAAATAATGCTTCGCACTCTTTTTGCACGGTAGAAAAATCCATTTCAACCGTTTCCCCAAATGAGTTAACAAAAGTTTTTATATCACGACCAAAATTCATCGTTACTTTTTTAGACTTTTCAACAGAAATAAAAGCTTCATCAAGCCTATTGTCCAGAGCGGCCTCAATATCAATATAATAAAAACGGTCTATCTGCTTTCCTTTCTCGTTAAAAGTCTTAACGGGCGTATCCAGCATCAGGACTTGAGTCAAGGACGTTAAACGTTGCTGGCCATCCAGAATCAACATCTCAGGCTCGGTTTTCTGCAATTCTACATTTTCAACTGGACGCACCTGGAAGCGAACTTCTCCCCCAGTCTCCAGCAGCATAACCGCACCAACGGGAAAAGAACGGGCAATACTGACCAGCAAAGACCGGACATGCTCATCATCCCATACCCACCCTCTCTGGAAATCAGGCAACTGTACCCGCCCATCAGTAATCTGCCCCAGGATATCTTTTAAAGCAATTTTCGTCGTGTCAAACGTACTCATTCTGGCGCTCCTGCCATTTTCTCTTTTCAAATTAATAAATTACCACAAATAACATATCCTCAGACTCAATTTTATGCTTTCTGATTCTACTCTGTGCAGTATCATACCCGGTAATATGAAATTCAGGAGGGATCCATGAGCGATATCCAGCTTTTCCGCCTCGGTGGCGGGAAAGTACAAGAACTGCCGGGCAAAGCCGCAGCCATTGAAAAAGATCTGCAAATGCTGATCGAATCCCATATGGAAACGTTCCTTGGCGTCCGCTTTCTCGAGACCGAATACCACACGGGTAAAACCCATCGTGGGCGAATTGATTCCCTCGGCCTCGATGAAAATAACTGCCCGGTGATTATTGAATATAAGCGCCACAGCAATGAAAACGTCATTAACCAGGGGCTGTTTTATCTCGACTGGCTGCTCGATCATAAAGCGGAATTTCAGTTGCTGGTGATGGAAAAAATAAGTAAAACCGCGGCCAAAGCCATTGACTGGTCCGGCACACGGTTAATCTGTATTGCCGCCGATTTTAATAAATACGACGAACATGCCGTTCAGCAAATCAACCGCAATATCAACCTGATTCGCTACAAGCTTTTTGCCGACGACCTGTTAATGCTGGAACTGGTTAACGCCGTGGTCGAAAATAGCCCTCAGTACATCATCGCGAACGGTTCCGTCAGCAGCGGTAAACGCCATACCCGCACGCAGCGCGAACAGCTCTCTTCGGCCTCTCCCGCGCTGCTTTCATTATATGAACAGCTAAAAAGCTATGTGCTGTCACTCAGTGATGAGGTTCAGTTTAAAGAGCTTAAGCTCTATGACGCCTTCCGCCTCATTCGCAACTTTCTGTGCGTAGCCGTTTATCCCGTGACCGACCCACACCTACGCCTGTGGCTGAAAATCAATCCACAGCATATCCAGCTTGAAGAAGGATTTAGCCGGGACGTCACGCATATTGGCCACTGGGGAACCGGCGACGTCGAATTGATTGTGCGTAACGAACACGATCTGGATAAAGCCAAGCTGCTGATCGAGAAAGCCTGGCAGGAAAATTAGCGTTCCAGGATACCCGCCTACTGGAGAGGTTAAGATAAGATTATCCAGCCTTTCCAGTTTTACTGGCTCTTATCTGTTATTCCACATCCTTCCTTTCCAACCCAATATCCCTTAACTGCTCGTCACTCATTCGTCGCAGCGCCTGACAGGCCCGCTTACGCAGCCACCACCTTTTTAGCGCCCGTCTGAGCTGCACAAAGCCAATGAATGGTTGTCTGGGGCGGTTCTCGTAAAATTCCATACCGGCCTCCGCATAGAACAGAAAATGCGGGCATCATGAATGTCTGTACAAACAATACCGGGATAAAAAGCACGGTTAGTGCAACGTGGATAAATAAGGAGGACAATTGAGGGGGTTTTGTTCGCTTATTTCGTTCTGATTTAAGATCCGCGTCCTTCGCTGCAAAAAGCCAGGCCCCTCCCGTTTTCAGAGGGGCAACAGGGATTAGCGGCGCACCACTACCAGCTTCTGGTTCACAAACTCCTTAATCCCCAGATCCGATAGCTCGCGTCCGAAGCCCGAACGCTTAACGCCGCCGAACGGCAGCTCCGCTGCGGTGTCGGTCAGCCAGTTGATATAAACCATCCCGGTTTCAATCCGGGAGGCCATGCGTTTAGCACGCTCAATATCCTGACTAAACACCGCGCCGCCAAGGCCGTAGTGGGAATCGTTGGCGAGTTTTACCGCCTCGTCATCGTCTTTCACGACATACATCTGCGCCACCGGGCCGAAGAACTCTTCAAAGTACGCCGGGTTGTCACGCGTAATGTGGGTCAGAATGGTCGGCTCAAAGAAGTTGCCTTTGCTTTCTAGCGGCTTGCCGCCAACGTGCAGCGTCGCGCCATTTTTCACCGCTTCCTCGACCTGTCTGGTCAGTGTATCCAGAGCATCTTTCGACGACAGCGGCCCCAGTTCGGTAGAAGCGTCCATCTGATCCCCCACCTTCACCTTCCTGAATGCCTCGGTGAACTGGCTGAGGAATTGATCGGCGATTTTCTCATGCAGGATAAAGCGCTTCGCCGCCGTACATACCTGCCCTGCATTAGTGAGCCGTGCCTGCACGCCAATTTTCACCGCTTTCTCAAGATCGGCATCGTCCAGCACGACGAACACATCGTTCCCGCCCAGTTCCAGCGTCGATTTTTTAATGTGCTTCGCCGCTTGTGCCGCCACGGCGCTCCCCGCTTTTTCAGATCCGGTTAGCGCCGCGCCCTGCACGCGCGGGTCGGCGATGATATTCGCCACCTGATCGGAGGAAATAAACAGGTTGGTCCATGCGCCGTCCGGCGCGCCAGCTTCACGCACCAGATGGGCAAACGTCTCGGCGCAGTGCGGTACGATGCTGGCATGTTTCGCCAGCACCGGGTTACCTGCGGCCAGGTTCGGCGCCAGCACACGCATCAACTGATAGTACGGGAAGTTCCACGGCTCAACAGCCATGATGACGCCAATCGGATGATGTTCTACCCACGCGTCGCCAAACTCGGTTTTATAAGGCACCGGGGCAAGAAACTGCTTCGCGTTATCCGCATAATAGCGAGCGATCTGCGCACACAGTTTGACTTCGCCACGGCTCTGCTCGATGAGCTTGCCCATCTCCTGGCTGGCGATTTTTGCCAGTTCTTCAACACGGCTGTCGATCAAGTCAGCCAGCTTATGCAGTACCGGCAAACGTTGGTCAATCTCTCCCTTGGACCAGTCGGAGTGATAGAGCGCGTCAGCTTTTTGCAGCGCGGCTTCAATATCCGCGTCCGTGTGCGGGGGATACTCTTTAATGAGCTGATTATTGGCAGGATTCACTGTCTGGTAAGCCATATCACATGTCTCCTTGTTATCGTCATTAAGGCAGCCGGAAATGCCGCTCAGAACAATAAGGGTAGTAGAGATGGCTGGCGCTATCGGTAAAGTTCGGTATATTCGTGCGGTTATCAGCGATAATTATAGAGAGCGTTGCCCGGCGGGCACCGGGCCTGCAACATTCAGACTGGAACCGCGTTAGTGGCTAACATCCTGAAGCTCTTCAGCCGTAAGGCCGGTGAACCGCTGGACAGTCTCGCGGTCAAGTCCGTCCGCCAGCATCTGTCTGGCGATACGCAATGCGGCAACACGCTGACCTTTTTCCAGCCCTTTTTCCAGTCCTTCCTCCAGACCAACCTGTCTTCCTTGCCGTTCCCCTTTTCTGCGATCCGCTGCGCGGATCCTCTCTATCAGCGTCATCAGTCTCTCCTTAGTGTGCGGGACATGCCCTACCACATCACGAATAAACGTGGTGAAACGAGGCGTATGTCCGTGCTGAATCATAAGATAATTAAACAGCGCTTTAAGCTGCCTGTCATTAGCGCAACCAGTAACTAACAGCGAAGCAATCCGTTCAACCAGTCCCAGCAGGTCCCGCTGGCGGATATGTTTTTGAATGAGCTCCAGCAGCGCAATGCGGCGGTGCTGCATAATGTCATCATCCGATACCACCGTAATATCGACCAGCGGAAAGGCAGCGGCATAGAGTCTTCTTGCCACTTCCGGGTTCGCAAACTCATCCAGCCAGCACAGCGAAAAAGGATACGGGCTATCAACACCGTGATAAAACAGCATCGGCACCACCAGCGGAAGATGCTTATGCCCCGCATCCAGATGCTGTTGCATTGCCGCCATCGCATACCGCATCAGCCGAAACGCCATATGCGCATCCGGCGTGCTCTGATGTTCAATCACGACGTAAATATAACCGTCGCCCTCGCGCGTTTTCAGCGACCAAAGCACATCGGAATAATAGGCTCGCAGATTTTTTTCAATAAAACTGCCGGGTTCCAGCTTTAGCGTCCGCAGGTCGCAAAGCTGGCGTAACGACACCGGCAGATGAATCTCCATAAAATCGCGGGCGGTTTCCGGGTGGCGCAAAAAGGTTTTAAACACCGCATCATGCGGTGTTGAGGTCGTCGATTTTTTCATGGCGCTCCGTCACCCCAAACCAGGATGCTGCGACTCTACCTCCTGAAAATTCCTTTCTCATCCGTACCTTTTCAGCATTGCGAGGCGCGACGGAAGATAAATCCTGTTATCTGTAATGCACATGCATTTTCGGAACTGAACACGCAAAATACCAGCCTGCGCGCCCTGCCTTTATCTTTATTAACCAGACAAACTCTTTTGATTAACATCAAAATTTAATTACACTTAATGTGTATATTTTCCGTGCAACGTAAATTTCCCGAGGTGTGATGTGCTGATTGTTATCTGTAATCGCCACACGTTCTGACGAGATTCATAACGCGTCTCTTCCTGTCTGTGTTTTCACCGGCAGCGTTTTTGATTACATGAAATTCAGTACATCCGCAGCCGCTGTTTCCATCGCCTGCCTGACGTCACGATGACGGTATTGAGTTTCGCTGTCCCATCATGGGGTTCTCCGACATGGAGCGCATTTTTTATGCAACGGATTATTCAGTTTTTCTCCCAACGCGCCACAACGTTATTTTTCCCGATGGCGCTGATTTTGTACGATTTTGCCGCCTATCTGACGACGGATCTGATTCAGCCTGGCATCATTAACGTCGTGCGCGATTTTAATGCTGACATCAGTCTTGCACCGGCCTCGGTCAGTCTCTATCTGGCGGGCGGAATGGCGTTGCAATGGCTTCTGGGGCCGCTATCCGACAGGATTGGCCGCCGGCCAGTGCTGATCGCAGGGGCATTAATTTTTACTCTCTCCTGCGCGGCAACGCTGTTGACGACCTCAATGACGCAGTTTCTGATTGCCCGTTTTGTGCAGGGCACCAGCATTTGCTTTATCGCAACGGTCGGCTACGTCACGGTACAGGAGGCCTTCGGTCAAACCAAAGCCATTAAGCTGATGGCGATTATTACCTCCATTGTGCTGGTCGCTCCGGTTATCGGCCCGCTCTCCGGCGCCGCGCTGATGCACTTCGTTCACTGGAAGGTACTGTTCGGTATTATTGCGGTGATGGGACTGTTGGCGTTGTGCGGCCTGCTGCTGGCGATGCCAGAAACGGTGCAACGCGGCGCGGTGCCGTTCAGCGCGGTGAGCGTACTGCGCGATTTTCGTAATGTGTTTCGCAACCCGATTTTTCTCACCGGGGCGGCGACGCTGTCGTTGAGCTACATCCCGATGATGAGCTGGGTGGCGGTGTCGCCGGTGATTCTGATCGATGCCGGCGGGATGAGTACTTCGCAATTCGCCTGGGCGCAGGTGCCCGTATTCGGCGCGGTGATCGTGGCCAATATGATCGTTGTGCGCCTGGTGAAAGATCCGACCCGACCGCGTTTTATCTGGCGCGCCGTACCAATTCAGTTAAGCGGGCTGGCAACATTGCTCCTCGGTAATCTTCTTCTGCCGCACGTCTGGCTTTGGTCTGTGCTGGGCACCAGCCTGTACGCGTTCGGCATTGGCATGATTTTCCCGACGCTGTTTCGCTTCACGCTTTTCTCCAACAACTTGCCAAAAGGGACGGTTTCGGCCTCGCTGAACATGGTGATTCTGACGGTGATGGCGGTGTCGGTCGAAGTTGGCCGCTGGCTGTGGTTTCACGGCGGGAGACTGCCGTTTCACCTGCTGGCAGCGGTGGCCGGGGTGATTGTGGTCTTCACCCTGGCGACATTATTACAGCGCGTGCGCCAGCATGAGGCGGCAGAACTGGCCGCTGAGAAGTAACTACTCTGCCGGATAGAGGCTTATCCGGCACAGGATAATCTGATGTTTTTTGCACGTTCCTGCCGTCTGGCTCTATCCTTAACCCTATGAATAAAATCGCCGAACTCAAACGCGCCAAACGCCTGGCGCTCTCACTGTTGCTGATAGCCGCCGCGACGTTTGTAACCACGCTTTTCCTGCCGCCCAGTTTCTGGGTGCTGGGCGTAAAAGCTATTGCCGAAGCGGCGATGGTTGGCGCGCTGGCGGACTGGTTTGCCGTGGTGGCGCTGTTTCGCCGTATTCCCATTCCGTTTATTTCACGACATACGGCGATTATTCCCCGTAATAAAGACCGAATCGGCGAAAATCTTGGGCAATTTGTGCAGGAGAAGTTCCTTGATACGCAGTCGCTGATCGCGCTAATCCGCCGCCATGAACCCGCGCTGCTTATCGGAAACTGGTTCAGCCAGCCGGACAACGCCAGCCGGGTCGGGCAGCATCTGCTGCAAATTATGAGCGGCTTTCTGGAACTAACCGATGACGCCCGTATTCAGCGGCTGCTCAAGCGAGCGGTACATAAGGCGATTGATAAAGTGGACCTTTCCGGCACCAGCGCCCTGATGCTGGAAAGCATGACCAAAAACGATCGTCACCAGGTGTTATTCGATACGCTGATCGCCCAGCTTATCGCCCTGTTACAGCGTGACAGCTCCCGAACATTTATCGCCAGACAGATCATACGCTGGCTGGAGACCGAGCATCCGTTAAAAGCGAAGATTCTGCCGACCGAATGGCTGGGAGAACACAGCGCTGAACTGGTCTCCGACGCGGTAAATTCTCTGCTGGATGATATCAGTCACGACCGCGCGCATCAGATTCGTCATGCCTTCGATCGCGCGACGTATAAGCTGATCGATAAACTTAAACATGATCCGGAAATGGCTGCCCGGGCAGAAAACATTAAAAGTTACCTGAAGGAAGATGAGGCGTTTAACCGTTATCTCGGCGAGATCTGGGCGGATCTACGCCAGTGGTTAAAAACAGATATCAACGCCGAAGACTCGAAGGTAAAGCAGCGCATCGCTCATGCCGGACAATGGTTTGGCGAGACGCTGATCGCCGACGACGCATTACGCGCCTCGCTTAACGGTCATCTGGAACAGGCCGCGCACCGGGTCGCGCCGGAATTCGCCGCCTTCCTGACGCGCCACATCAGCGATACCGTAAAAGGCTGGGATGCGCGCGATATGTCGCAGCAGATTGAGCTTAATATCGGTAAAGATTTGCAGTTTATCCGCGTGAACGGCACGCTGGTCGGCGGCGCTATCGGTCTGGTGTTATATTTACTGTCACAAATACCGGCACTGCTCAGTATTTAAGAAGGGGAAGGCGCAATTCTCGTTCAGATTAACTGCCAAACCCCGCACGCGGGAGGCATTAATTTAATGCCATTTCCCACCGATGCCCCTCTTCTCAATCCGTTATTCGCCTGCGCTTCACTTTCTTTTCTTGCAAATTTGAAACATTAATTTTACTTTTTATTATCATTTACAACAACAATCCGGCATTCCTGCCTTACTTTAGCAAAGAGAAAAACCATGGTTCATGCTCAGAGCGCTTCACCTCGCCATCCCATTTTTACGGCGCTTTTCGGTATGGTGGTATTGACGCTGGGGATGGGAGTTGGCCGCTTTCTGTATACGCCCATGCTGCCGGTAATGCTGGCGGAAAAGCAGCTAACGTTTAACCAACTCTCCTGGATTGCCAGCGCCAATTATGCAGGGTACCTGGCGGGAAGCTTACTGTTTTCCTTTGGCCTTTTTCATCTCCCCTCTCGTCTACGCCCCATGCTGCTGGCTTCGGCGGTCGCCACCGGTATTCTTATTCTGTCTATGGCGATATTTACTCAGCCCGCGGTCGTCATGTTGGTGCGCTTCCTGGCAGGCGTCGCGAGCGCGGGAATGATGATTTTTGGATCAATGATTGTGTTGCATCATACCCGCCATCCGTTTGTGATCGCCGCGCTCTTTTCCGGCGTCGGGGCCGGGATTGCACTGGGCAACGAATATGTCATTGGCGGTTTACATTATGCGCTTTCGGCCCATTCGCTATGGCTGGGGGCCGGAGCGCTCGCCGGTATATTGCTATTAATCGTGGCAATGTTGATTCCCCCCCGCGCTCATGCGCTGCCGCCTGCGCCTTTAGCAAGAATCGAAAATCAGCCTATGCCCTGGTGGCAACTGGCGCTATTGTACGGTTTCGCCGGATTCGGCTACATCATTGTCGCCACCTATTTGCCGCTGATGGCGAAAAGCGCGGGCTCTCCGCTACTCACGGCGCACCTTTGGTCGTTGGTCGGCCTGGCGATCATTCCCGGCTGCTTCGGCTGGCTGTGGGCGGCAAAACATTGGGGCGTCCTGCCATGCCTGACCGCGAACCTGTTGATCCAGAGCGCCTGCGTGCTGCTGTCTCTCGCCAGCGACTCGTTGTTGCTGTTAATACTGAGCAGTATTGGTTTTGGCGCCACGTTTATGGGCACAACCTCGCTGGTGATGCCGCTTGCCCGACAACTCAGCGCGCCGGGTAATATTAATTTGTTAGGCCTGGTGACGCTAACGTATGGTATTGGGCAAATTCTCGGTCCGCTCGCCGCCAGTCTGTCAGGCAATGGCGCGCCGGCAATTATCAACGCCACGCTTTGCGGCGCCGCGGCGCTCTTTTTTGCCGCGCTGATCAGCGCCGCGCAGCAGATAAAACAAAAACGGTTTGTGATACGTGAATAAGCGGTAGAGTAAACCCGCGCTATCCGCACCGGGTTGTATCTTTAACGCTATTCGCGGCGCAATGCGGATCTGTTTTTAATAGCACATCCTCAACACGTTATTTCAAGGTAAAGATGCCACTAAAAACTATACTTATTCTATGGTTTTTAGTGCTATCAATCTGCCTGTTATTTTATATACCCTTCATACTTCAAGTGGATTATGTGTTGGCTACGGATTACCCGGCCCATCCATGGGCCTCGCCCTGACGGGCCGTTGCTCACCCCAGTTACATAGTTATCTATGCTCCTGGGGACTCACTCCCTTGCCGCCTTTAAGCAACTCGAATTATTTTGGCTATATATCCCATTATGATGATTATCGCGCCTTTTCAAATCATCACAATTATAAATAAATCACATCATGAAATTAATTAGATGATTCGTTTTTTATTACCTGCCCGTAGGATTCTTAGGGCGCAAACTGACCCATCAGCGGCTACTGACCTGACCGTGACAATTCCTCTTAAGGCGTGAAAAATTACAGTAAAAAGTAAAATTTAGGTTAAAAAATCCTATTTTTTAACAACGATAATTAAGTGGCGTGAAATTGACTAACGTCAAATTTATTTCTCCTTTTTCCTGCTCCCGGCTCCGGCCTGCGCCAACACCTGTTTCTTTGCTTTTTTACCTCGCGTTATACCGTCCACGGTTCCCCGCGCCTCCGGCAGTAGCGAGGATGGTGATTTTTCGCGCTACTATGCAAGAAACGCATAGCACGATACATACTTGCATTTTGTCCTTACCCTTATGGCTGATAAGGTCTTTCTGTTTCGGGCTTTTTGGCCTGTGGCTACAACCAACACATCATCAAAAAAATTCGGGGATCGCTATGGCGCAACAAGTGGACGGGGCGGCCATGCCGCTTGATACAGAAAAGGTCGGGATAAAGGGATACCTGGCGTTTTTTCTCACCATTATTTTCTTTTCCGGCGTATTTTCCGGAAGCGAAGGCTGGTGGCGCGTTTTTGATTTTACCGTACTCAACGGGTCATTCGGTCATGTGACCGGTACGCAGACCTTTCGCGGCGCGGGCGGAACGGGCGCGAAAGATGGCTTCCTTTTTGCGCTGGAGCTGGCGCCGTCGGTTATCCTTTCTCTGGGTATCATCGCGATTACGGATGGACTGGGCGGTCTGCGGGCGGCACAGCAACTGATGACGCCCATCCTGAAACCGTTGCTTGGCATTCCCGGCATTTGCTCACTGGCGCTGATCGCCAACCTGCAAAATACCGACGCCGCGGCGGGTATGACTAAAGAGCTGGCACAGGAAGGCGAAATCACTGAACGCGATAAAGTGATTTTTGCTGCCTGGCAGACCAGCGGCAGCGCTATTATCACCAACTATTTCTCCTCCGGCGTTGCGGTATTCGCCTTTCTGGGGACGTCAGTCATCATTCCGCTGGTGGTCATTCTGCTATTCAAATTTATCGGCGCAAACCTTTTGCGCATCTGGATTAACATCGAAGAACGCCGTCACCCTGCGCAAGGAGCCCAATCATGACGACTCAGGTACGTAAGAATGTCATGGATATGTTTATCGATGGCGCACGCCGCGGTTTTACCATCGCCACGACCAACCTGTTACCCAATGTGGTCATGGCATTTGTCATTATTCAGGCGCTGAAAATTACCGGTCTGCTCGACTGGGTAGGCCATATCTGCCAGCCCGTGATGGCGTTGTGGGGGCTTCCCGGCGAAGCGGCTACGGTGCTTCTGGCTTCGCTGATGAGTATGGGCGGCGCCGTTGGCGTGGCGGCCAGTCTGGCTACCGCCGGCGCGCTAAGCGGCCACGATGTTACCGTACTACTGCCAGCCATTTACCTGATGGGAAACCCGGTACAGAATGTCGGTCGCTGTCTCGGTACTGCCGAAGTCAACGCCAAATATTACCCGCATATTATCGCAGTCTGCGCCATCAATGCGCTGCTGTCGATCTGGGTCATGCAGCTTATTGTTTAATAAGGAGTTATCATGCCTGATTTATCCGCCGCGGAGTTTACCTTATTACAGGGTGCGCACCTGTTTGCGCCAGAAGACCGGGGCATCTGCGATGTTCTGCTCGCGAATGGCAAAATTATTGCCGTCGGCGCTGACATCCCCAGCGATATCGTACCGGACTGTGCGGTAATTAATCTTAGCGGCCGTATGCTGTGCCCGGGCTTTATCGACCAACACGTTCATCTGATCGGCGGCGGCGGCGAAGCGGGGCCGACGACGCGGACGCCGGAAGTCTCCCTGAGCCGCCTGACGGAAGCCGGGATAACAACGGTCGTCGGCCTGCTTGGCACCGACTCCGTTAGCCGTCATCCCGCGTCGCTGTTAGCCAAAACGCGAGCGCTAAATGAGGAGGGAATCACCGCCTGGATGCTCACGGGCGCTTATCACGTTCCGTCGCCGACCATTACTGGCTCGGTAGAAAAAGACGTCGCGCTGATCGACCGCGTCATTGGCGTGAAATGCGCAGTCTCCGACCACCGTTCCGCCGCGCCCAGCGGGAATCAACTCGCCAGCATGGCCGCCGAATCACGCGTTGGCGGCCTGCTGGGCGGCAAACCCGGTGTCAGCGTTTTTCATATGGGCAGCAGCAAAAAAGGGTTACAGCCGCTGTATGACATCCTGGAAAACAGCGACGTGCCGATCGGTAAACTGCTGCCTACCCACGTTAACCGTAGCGAATCGCTTTTCGAGCAGGCGCTGGCGTTTGCGCTTAAAGGCGGCGTGATCGACATTACCACCAGTATCCCGGATCCCGTCGCGCCGGCGGAGGGCATTGCCAGAGCGGTAAAAGCCGGCGTCCCGCTTTCCCGGGTGACGCTCAGTTCAGACGGCAACGGCAGCCAGCCGCTATTTGACGCTGCCGGAAATCTGACGGGTATCGGCGTCGCGGGCTTCGAAAGTTTGCTGGAGACGTTGCAGACGCTGGTTAACCACTACGGATTCAGCCTGACCGATGCTCTGCGTCCGCTGACGACCAGCGTAGCCGCCTTCCTCAGTCTGGACGGCAAAGGCGAAATCCGTCCCGGTCACGATGCGGATCTGCTTGTCTTTAGCGCAGATTTACGCATTGAGCAGGTGTATGCGCGCGGCAAACGCATGGTCAATGAGGG
Organism: Salmonella sp. A29-2; assembly: GCF_020150755.1. NCBI lineage: Bacteria > Pseudomonadati > Pseudomonadota > Gammaproteobacteria > Enterobacterales > Enterobacteriaceae > Salmonella > Salmonella sp. A29-2. The sequence continues at coordinate 4,124,490 of NZ_CP083731.1, forward strand.
GAAAGCCTGCGTAAAAGGTACCTTTGAACCGGCGTAATTCCCGCTAGTTTCAGGCTGCCCCATCACGGCATTCTGAAAGAGGACGGGATAAGCGGTTGTCAGCCGCCCGAATGGACGTAGAATGCCCCTTCGGGCGGCTGACAGGATAACGGTAAATGGATGTAACTGGAGCAGGTTTGCACAATATTGAGACAAAATGGCTATATGATTTTCTGACGCTGGAAAAGTGCCGCAATTTCTCTCAGGCCGCCATTATCCGCAACGTATCGCAACCCGCTTTTAGCCGGCGGATTCGCGCCCTAGAACATGCCGTGGGCGTTGAACTGTTTAACCGACAGGTCTCGCCGCTACAGCTTTCCGAACAGGGTAAAATCTTTCACTCCCAGGTTCGCCACCTGTTACAGCAGCTGGAAAGTAATCTGACCGAACTGCGCGGCGGCAGCGATTATACGCTGCGTAAAATCAAGATTGCCGCCGCCCACTCGCTCTCCCTCGGCCTGTTGCCGACCATCGTTAAGCAGATGCCGACGCAGTTTACCTACGCCGTTGAGGCGATAGATGTCGACCAGGCGGTGGATATGTTACGTGAGGGGCAAAGCGATTTTATCTTTTCTTATCACGATGAAAACCTGCAACAAGCGCCGTTTGATAATATCCGCCTGTTTGAGTCGAGACTGTTTCCGGTTTGCGCCAACAATGGCCGGGGCGAGCCGCGCTATACGCTTGAGCAGCCGCACTTTCCCCTGCTTAATTACAGTCAGAACTCCTATATGGGCCGGCTGATAAATCGTACCCTGACTCGCCATGCTGAACTGAGTTTCAGTACATTTTTCGTCTCTTCGATGAGTGAATTGTTAAAACAGGTTGCGATGGACGGCTGCGGAATCGCCTGGTTGCCCGAGTATGCTATCCGTCAGGAGATTACCGACGGACGCCTGATAGTGCTTGATGCCGACGAACTGGTTATCCCGATCCAGGCTTATGCTTATCGCATGAATACCCGCATGAGTCAGGTAGCCGAAACATTTTGGCGCGACCTGCGTGGGCTTCAGGCCGCGCTGTAAACACCTCAGGCGGTAAGGCGTTGTTCCCCGGTCAAAGAGGCGCGGGTGTCCGGCCAGGACTCATACCAACGAATCGCCGCGCGCACCAGCGACGCTGTGGAATCAATCATCGGGCACGCTATCGCGCGTTCATGTCCGGCAACAATAAGCGGAATTTCGGTACACCCCATAATAATTGCCTGAGCGCCACGGGCAATAAGGCTATCGATTTGCGGCAGCAGCAGCGCTTGCGCCGCAGTTTTATCGCCACGTTTAAGCGTATAAATAGCCTGCATTACCAACGCCTGCCCCGCGTCTTCTGGCTGAATTAACGTCAGCCCCCGCGCCAGCGCTTTCTTTTGATATAACCCGGTCGCCAGCGTCGCATTGGTCGCCAGCAGACCAACGTACCGCGCCGATGGCGGAATATCCCCCAGGGTAGCGTCCAGGATGCTGATCATTCGCGCTTTCGCGACGTTCTGTAAATCATCAAACCAATAATGCGCAGTGTTGCATGGGATAACGATACACTCTGCCCCGGCGTCTTCCAGCATATGCAGATAACGCTCCAGATAACGGTATGGCGAAGGCCCGCCGGATAACAGACATGCTGTACGATCGGGAATATCAGGGATAGAGCTGACAATGAGCGGGATGTGTTGTTGATCACAACTGGCATGTCGCAATTCAACAAATTTTTCCAACATATCCGCCGTTGCCGCAGGTCCCATCCCCCCCAGTATCCCAATGGTGTGTTTCATCGCTTTTCCCGCTTATTTACGTCAAGGTCAGAAACACACTATCAACTTGATGTGTATATAAAAAATGCCGTTTTATTAGCGGCTATGCGTAAAAATCATAACGGGTGTAAGGGCCATGCGTTATCGCCTTTTCAGGCAATCGATTGGTTACATGAGCGCTCATCAGCCTTCGCAAGCCGCTAAATGCCATTTCGCTATACAGCATCGCCCACTGCGAGTCCGCAAGCTTGTTTTGTTCTCATCGCCACAGCGCCTGTCGGTGAAGGGGCCGCCGTGTTTTGCTTTTCGACGCTAATGCGGGAATATCCCAGCGAATATGGCTATAAACCAAATCCACGGTCTCCGTGGCGCTGCCTTCGGCGTCGCCATGATTGCTCATGCGTGAAATTCGCACATTAGTGAGCGTATAAATAATAAATGGCAGCATTGCGCCCTTATCACGACGGCATAATGTCAGCACGCCTTCTTTCACCGTTTTCCCGTTACAATAGTGCTCATAGAGGCCAGGCGTAGCAAGATCGACTGGCTTTGTCAGCGTCAACCCTCCAATATATGTCCCTCTCGCTTCGCCGGACTCCCGTTTCGTCGGGTTGTGGTTGTAAGCAATAAGTTTTATTTGGTTTTCAAAACCTTTGATCTGGCTTTCGCCTTCAATACCGTCCAGTTTTAAATAGATGGCGTCCATCCCCCCTCCGTGATTATCATGCGGCAAAGCAGGCTGACAAGGACGGAACGCCAACAATGAAAGAACGTTCCATTTTCCAGCCATTTCGTTGGTGTCTCTGTATACCAGATTAAATACCGACAATCTGCTATAACTGGATTCTTGCTAAATACCTTCTGCCATCAACAATCCATTTTACAATAGCGCTACTGACCTGAAATCTATTACGCCTGGCATTCAAGCATCGTTTCCTGAATAACCATAGCCGCTATAAGAACCATATCAAAAAAGAAATATCAATATCATTTCTTATTTTTATCCGAGAAATTACTTAATTCCACCGAATCGGAATATAGACAATTCTTATTCCTTTTCACATCAATGGGTTTTTTAGACTTTTGTCATATCGAAAACAACCATTCCAATAGAACATATTTACTATGTGAATATATTTAATGTTTTTATCGCGCGCAGTGTTATCACAGTAATAAATGATTTGCATCAAAAATGCGCCTTTCAGCGCCACGTATTTTTGGGCAGCAAATTATAAAATCGCGTTTCAAAGTCAGTAACATGTTCTCTGTTCAGGCGATATGACTTTATGCCCGGACGACACGCCAGCCGCTTTACCCTTACGTTTAGTCGTGATACGTTAGATCACATGAACACGAAACGATCCAACGCTACGCAACGTCATCTCCGCTGGTGGCTGCCTTCCTGAAGGCGGCACGGATCACTATCCCTTTTTAAGTAGCCGCCGAAAGGCGGCTACTGCGTTTCGGGACGTCTTTCGGCTTTACAGTAAGCATAAAGGAGTCCTTAATGAACACCCTTCCCATCATTCTGACTGGCGATCGCCCCACCGGCTCGCTGCACCTCGGCCATTATGTCGGTTCACTGCGCCAGCGCGTCGCGCTACAGCAGGATCACCAACAGTATGTCCTGATTGCCGACCTGCAGGGACTCACCGATAACGGCAGTAATCCGCAAAAAATCCGCGATAATATTCCGCAAGTGTTAGCTGACTATCTGGCCGTCGGCATCGATCCCGCGCTAACGACGATCTGCCTGCAATCCGCATTACCCGCCCTCGCTGAATTAACGGTGCTGTATATGAATATTGTTACCGTCGCCCGAGTGGAGCGTAATCCTACGGTAAAAAATGAGATTGCCCAAAAAGGCTTTACCCGTTCCCTGCCGGTCGGGTTCATGGCGTATCCCATTAGCCAGGCGGCAGATATCACCGCCTTTAAGGCCGAAATGGTACCGGTTGGCGACGACCAATTGCCCATGATTGAGCAAACGAATGAGATCGTTCATAAGATGAATAGTCTTTTCTCCTCGCCGGTATTGCGACCCTGTCAGGCGCTCCTGAGCGATACGGGCCGTCTGCCAGGCATTGACGGCAGCGCCAAGATGTCGAAATCGCTCGGCAATACCCTGCTTCTTTCCGCCAGCGAAGAGACCATCCACCGTGCGGTCAGCGCGATGTACACCGATCCCAACCATTTAAAAATTAGCGATCCGGGAAAAATAGAAGGTAACGTCGTCTTTACGTGGCTGGATGCGTTCCATCCGGATAAAGCCAAAGTCGCGGCGATGAAAGCACATTATCAACAAGGCGGATTAGGCGACCGTGTCTGTAAAAATGAGCTGGAGACCTGCCTGCAAGAACTGATCGCGCCCATACGCGAACGACGGGCAACCTTTATTGCGGATAAGGGAATGCTAATGGAATTGCTGAAAAAAGGTAGCGAGCGGGCGCATGAGGTCACTCAAAAGACGCTACAGGAAGTAAAACGTGGACTGGGTCTGCCCACGCTATTCCAGGTATAATCAGGCATCAACGTTGTCCAGCGGCCATGACTCAAACAGATAGCCATCAAAGTAGATGTCATCAACATTGGAAAACTCCAGCAGACGCTGCTTCACGTTTTCCAGGTGCTGCCACATCGCCAGCTTCGCTGCGCGGGCGTCTTTCTTAATTAACGCCGCGAGGATCTGCTTATGATCGACCAGCCACTCCTTACGGTAAAGCGTATCGCCCAGATGGCTATGAAGCTGGAGCCACATCGGATTATTTTCACGCCATTGCCAGGACTGACGGAAGAGCTCTACCAACATACTGTTATGGGTCGCTTCGGCAATGGCCAGATGAAACTGCATATCGCCGCTTTCTGAGCCGCCCGGCGCGCTGGAGGCGAGCTCTCGCTCTTCCAGTTGTAACGCCTGGCGCATTTTAATGATGTCTTCGCGGGTGGCCTGCAGAGCGGCAAATTCAGCGATATTGCTTTCCAGCAACTGACGCGCCTGTAACAGTTCAAACGGCCCGGCGTCATTACAGTGATTGACGTCAGCGCCTTCCATCTCGTTATTATCCGCGCTGTCGAGCACGTAGATCCCGGCGCCGCGGCGGACTTCAACCAGACCTTTAATTTCCAGCATGATCAGCGCTTCACGCACGACGGTACGCGTCACATTGAGCCTCTCAGCGATCTCTCTTTCCGGCGGCAAGCGCTCCCCGGGGCGGTACGGCGTCTGAACAATCAGATCCCGTATCATTGCGCCCACTTCCTGGTAAGGTCTTTGCTGAGAAGTGTTTGATTTCATATTGGTCGTGCCCGTCCGATGCGATTTCCCGGTATCAGACTATAGCATTTGTAAAGAGGGATAGCACGCGTAGCACACCAAAAACGCGAAACTGGTCAACCAACAAAATAATAATGCGCCCCGTTTCGCTAGTGAGGCCAGATGAAAGGAAAGGCAGTAGACAATACACGACTGATGTTCCACCTTTAGCCCTGATGCCTGAATATGAACAGAATATTGGTTTACCAATATAAAATTTATCAACCAAAAATTACGCCATAAAATGTTTCTGTTCATTGACAGGAACAATGCTTCTGACATAGCGTGATCGGCGAAAATCCAGCCGCTCTCTTTGTATCAAGAACGCGTTATGATAAAAGACACCGTGTTTTTCGCCCCAGGCGTATCCGGGGGGAGCAACGCCTCCAGTTTGTCGAGCCGCCATCGCCGGGCAGCGATTATTCTGCATGAAATTTATGGTATTAACGCTCATATCCAACGCGCAGGCCATGAATGGATGACGCGCGGATTCGACATCTATATTCCCGCGCTGTTTCCTCACCATACCCCCTTTCGCTATGAACAGCAGGAGGAGGCTTACCGTCACTTTTCAGCAAATGTCGGCTTTGATCCCGCCGTCGTTACCACGTTACTCCACGAGCTCAGAACGCAGTACGAGACGTTAATCGTCGTAGGGTATAGCGTCGGCGCAACGCTCGCATGGCTAAGTGCAGCCAGTGGGTTATGCGATGGCGTCATTTGCTATTACGGTTCCCGTATACGCCAGTACCTTCATCTTGCGCCTCTCTGTCCGACACTGGTTATTATCGCGCGTTATGAGCCGGCGTTTGATCCCCTCGCCATGCGACAGGCGCTGGAAAAGCGACCCCGGGTGCAGTGTAAAATGTACGATGCGCGGCACGGGTTCTGTGATGCTGATAGCGCCACCTTCGATGCCGCCTTGTCGCATCAGGTAATGGACGATGTGAGCGCATTTATTCGCGACATCACCCGTGCAAACACATCGCCCGATTTTCAGCTTTAGTGGAGACTTTTTTCAACGACCTGTTCCAGTTTTTTCAAAGTCTGTATGGCTGCGGCATCAAGACCATAACGTTGCAGCGTTTCGGCGGGATGATAACTGACCAACGTTCGCCCATCGGCTTGCTGGCTAATGAGCACCCGAAACGGTAAATCCAGCGCCAGTTCGGGATGCGCCAGCATGAGAGGCGTTCCGCCTTTAGGATTGCCAAAGACCAGAACCGTTGTCGGCGGCATTTTCAGGTTAACATTCTGTGCCGCTCTGGCATGATCAAATTCCCCAAATAACACCAGACCGTGATCGGCGACAGCGTGCATCAACCGCGCTCGGGTCTGCAAATAGTCATAAGCGCTGTAGGTTTTAACCATGGTTATCGCTCCATCCTCCGTTGCAAAGCCAGGCCTTATTAAGATTAACATCAGGGTTACCGCCAATAAAAAAGGCTTTAAAATAGTACTCATTCTTCTCTCTCCCTGACCCAATACCCATGAGTAAATGCGACACAGATGATATTCAGTTTAAAAATCAGTCATCGTACTGTACCCCTTATTATTGCACTGAACAGCTCATCACTAAAAAAACAGACGGCAGAACAAAAAATTCCGACGTCTGAACAAATTTAAATAACGATGATCCAGTCTGACTGAGCGACAGCGCGATCATTATTATGGCGCGACACCATCTTCTTCAGCCCGCTGGGTAAGAAAGAATATACTCCGCTCAGTAAGATAATAAATACTACAGGCCAACTCTTCAGAGATACGGAGCATCATTGCATAGTGATGATGCGATTTTTCTGGCGCCATCGGCAGAAATATTTCTGACTCCAGCACGTTACTTAAAAAATGAAATTTATGTGCATATTCAGCAGATATAACGCCTCTCGCCATCAGATTAGTCATTAAGGTATTTAAACTATCTTGTTCATGATACACGACACCTTTTCTCTCATGAATTCTGAGAAGAACGCTTCTGAAGGCTGCATGACATTCCTTTACGACACAGGCAAAATCATTAAGCATCAGGCGATTATACGCTTCCATAAGATCATATTCGACAAAGCCATACTCTCCAGGAGAGTACAAATAATAACATATGTTTTTAAGCCGTTTTATTCTGCGCAACCTTACAATTCTACCATTTTCATAGCGATATTTTAAACTATGCTCATGAAATATATTGTTTAATTCACTAATCGCCTTATCCGGTTCTAACCCAAGCGTAACTTCATAGGTTCGAAGGTAGGTATCTATATAGTTAAAAGCAAGCTCAATGGTATCAATATGCTTTCTTTTATCATCTGTTTTTAATAACAGATTACTCATTTCATCCAGATATGACGTTGAATGCGCATATAAGGTGAATAAGCCATACTCTTTGCGCAACGTTTTACATATTCTTCGATAAACTTCGTCAGAATGACTATTATGATAGCAGTATAATGTCATATCATAAAAAGAGGAGCAATTTCCTAGCGTATTGATAATCAATAAGATTATTTGCTCGCGTATTTCTAACGGAATATCTTCATATAACAGATCGCTATGCCTTAGTGAGTATGGTCTAAAGGTGTGCATTCCTCCTCCTGTAACCGCAACAGAAAAAAATACGCTATGAATAGCGCCACATTACTCTAATTCAGTGGTTCAGGTATTAATATCAGCTCAACAGTGAGCCATTTTTTCTTATTTTTTAATGGTGTTGCGTGAATATTTATTTACTCTACAGTTAATTATACCCCATCTCCCTTTGTCATTCTGCTGATCATCACTGGTGCGAAAATCTGGATTATCCATGGCATTCAGTCTTCACTGAATGCCACAGACAAGGGTTATTCAACTAAAGCTCACCTGTCCCTTAGCCCTGCTTTCATTCCGTTACGTCACTGCCATACCAGCACACTTAAACGTAAGGTGAGCTTATTGTTTTTATCGACGGGTCAGAACAATCCTTCGCCGGTCATACAGTGTTTCAACAGAGAGCTGCAAATCATATTTTGCATTCTTCAGTTTTCGCGATTTAAGCATTTTCACCGTGACGCCACTTATTTGCCCTGTTTCAATCCGTCTCTTGATTTCGGCTGCGCTTAACAGGAGTTGCTTCTTCAAAATCGACAGCAGGCTGACCTGAAAAGAACGGGAAATCCTGACACTAACACTGACCTGCTTGTGGGAGGCGATACTGACCAGCCACCGTTCCTGAATGTGAAAATCAGGCTGCCCCGATAATTCAGCATTGTTTCGCTTCAGGATCGCGTTGTCATAAGCAAAATATTGCACCGTGGCAGCATCATTCGCCATCAGTCGGCCATAAAGACCGCGGTTAATTTTGCTGACTGGCAGGCGCGAGAACAGGGAGATATTCCAGGTGTAATCGCAGTGTGTGCATTTATAGATACTCCAGACATCGAGTACCTTCTTTTGCGAATTAACCCGAAATGCCCCAGAAGGCGTGAAGTCCCGTTTTACGCTGCATGAAGGGCAACGTTTCGCTATGCGCTGATACCCCACAGGAGTGACAGTCCATATTACTTTCATAACGTACCTTTTTTAACCCATACAAAACCGGATCCGAACTCAGCGGACCATAAATGTTTATGTATGAAAAATATTTAAGTGATATTTTTCAGTGGGTTAAAAAAAGATTTCCAACGCAACAACCCTGTCAATGGCTAAAAAGATACGCCGAGATTATCAAAGCGGCCATTATCGGGTATATGAGTTTAATCAATATTCATTATGGTAGCGGCGGGATCTATTCAACTGACTTACTAAACGCATGATCCTCCCTTTGAGATCACACTTTTCACTCCCGGTTATTCACTTACAGAAATCAGGTGTTATCATTCACGACGTAAATACCTTTCAACTCAACCCGAGGCTTTGATGCTGGAGAATGTCATCATCTGATAATCAGTTCCCCGACCTTTTCAGGCCGGACTGATTATCAATGTGCCGAAATCGAATGCGGACACCGCAGTGTGTTTGCACGTTTTGCCTATGATGATTAAACAGGTTCTTCAGTATGAATTTATCCCGTCAGGAACAACGTACCTTACACGTTCTCGCCAAAGGCGGACGCATTACGCACATCCGCGATGCGTCAGGCCGCGTCACCGCCGTGGAGTGCTATAGCCGCGAAGGGCTGTTGCTCGCCGATTGCACGCTCGCTGTATTCAAAAAACTCAAAACCAAAAAGCTGATCAAATCCGTTAACGGTCAGCCCTACCGCATTAATACAACCGGGCTGAACAACGTTCGCGCCCAGCCTGACAATCGCTAAGGAGATGATGATGGATATCAGCGCCGTTATTTTTGCAACGCATCGCATTCGGCTATTACCCGATGAAGGCAAAATCCCCTGGGACGAGCCAGCCTTCAGTCAACGCATGCTGGAAAATCATCTGTCGCAGGACCACGACTGGGCCAGCCGTCGGCTAACCGTGATTGAGCAACAGGTAACATGGATTACCCGTCAGTTACCCGCTGGCGCCCGCATTCTGGATCTCGGCTGTGGACCCGGTTTTTATACCCGCCTGTTAGCGGAGCGTGGGTTTCACTGCACAGGCGTAGATTTCTCTCCGGCATCCATCACATGGGCTCGCCAGCAGGCGCAAGCCGCAAACCTGAATATTGACTACATTCAGCAGGATATTCGTACATACCACCCCACGGAACCTTTTGATTTCATTATGATGACGTTTGGGGAACTGAATGTCTTTAGCGCTGCTGATGCGCAAAGCCTCATCAGTCATTGCGCGCAGTGGTTGAAACCGGACGGCAAACTGCTTGTTGAAGTGCATACCTTTGATGAAGTTAAACGCCAGGGCATGGCGCAGCCAGGCTGGCAGCGTTGTCCGCACGGCCTGTTTCTTGCCATGCCTCATCTGCTGTTAACGGAAAATGCCTGGGATGAAGAGGCCCAAACCAGCTCAACGCAGTTCTGGGCGATAGCGGAAAACGGCTGTACCACCCGTTTCGGCAGTCAAATGAAGGCCTGGCGCGATGATGAATATATCAGCCTGCTTGGTGATGCTGGCTTCACTGTGTTGCAGCGCCCGGACAGTCACACCTGGCCGGTCGGCGAGACTTTTGCAGGCAAGCTGTTTGCGCTGCTGGCTGAAAAAGCCCCTCCCGCTGAGGGAATAGCCCTCAGTAAAAGGAATAACCCAATGGATATCCCACGTATTTTTACCATTAGCGAAAGCGAACACCGTATCCATAATCCGTTTACAGCGGAAAAGTACGCCACGCTGGGCCATGCGTTACGCATGAAACCAGGCACACGGATTCTCGATCTCGGTAGCGGTTCGGGTGAGATGCTCTGCACCTGGGCTCGCGATTACGGTGTTACAGGTACTGGCATTGATATAAGCCCGCTCTTCACCACACAGGCAAAACAACGTGCAGAAGAGCTCGGCGTCAGTGAATACGTACATTTTATTCATAACGACGCGGCCGGTTATATCGACGAGGAAAAATATGACGTGGCGGCCTGCGTAGGCGCCACCTGGATTGCGGGCGGTGTCGCTGGGACAATAGATCTGCTGGCCAAAAGCCTCAAACCAGGCGGGATCATTCTCATCGGCGAACCGTACTGGCGTCGGATCCCCGCAACGGAAGAGATCGCCCACGCCTGTGGCGTCTCATCCGTCGCCGATTTTCGTCCCCTGCCCGAGCTGGTCGCCTTTTTTGACCAACTCGGCTATGACGTAGTGGAAATGGTGCTGGCGGACCCGCAAGGCTGGGACAGATATGAAGCCGCGAAGTGGATGACCATGCGCCGCTGGCTGGAGGAAAACCCTGACGATGAGTTTGCGCAAGAGGTTCGAACAGAACTGATGTCAACGCCACGATGTTTGACCGTTATTTGCCATTTTCATGCCCGCTAAATACTTTCGTTACTGATGCTGTCCGCTTTCCACCATTTCATCATCACTGATTGGCGTTGTGTTTTTGGTCAGCACTCCAGCTTTACGTTTCTCTTTTAACCGGTAACTCTCTCCTTTGATATTCAGCGTGGTTGAGTGATGTAGCAGCCGATCCAGGATCGCTGTTGCCAGCACGTGATCTCCGAACATTTCTCCCCAGTCTGCGAACCCTTTGTTTGACGTCAGTATGATGCTCGCTTTTTCATATCGACGGTTCAGTAGCCGGAAGAACAGACTGGCTTCCTCTCTGTTCATCGGCAGATAGCCTATTTCATCCAGGATCAACACCCGGGCATAACTCAGTTGCTGTAGCTGACGCTCCAGCCGGTTTTCCTGTTTCGCTTTCATCAGTGTCGCGATCAGTCTGTCCAGTGGCATAAACAGTACCCGATGTCCCGCATCCACCGCTTTCACGCCAAGAGCTATGGCCAGATGAGTTTTTCCGACACCAGGAGGGCCCAGCAGGATCACGTTTTCGCTGCGCTCCACGAACGCCAGACCAGCCAGTTCCCGGACAACCTTACGGTCGATGCCCGGCTGGAAGGTAAAGTCGAACTGCTCCAGCGTTTTGACCCACGGCAGACGAGCCTGCTTCAGCCTGGACTCCATACCGCGCTGATGCCTGCCGTTCCATTCCTGCTGTAGCGCCATGCACAGGAACTCCCGGTAGTTCAGCTCTTTTTTAGCTGCCTGTTCCAGCAGGCTTTCAACGTGATAACTCAGATGCTCCATTTTCAGGCGACTCAGCAGGACTTCCAGTTCATGCATCACAACAGCTCCTCATAGGCACTCAGTGGTCGATGTTCCACCTGACTGACCTGCTGCCAGAGCGGGGCGTGATGCTCCGGCACTGTCTGCCAGCCAGACGATACTGAACAGAGGCGATGTGAGGCCACCAGTTTCTCATTACTGTAGATCCGCAACTCGTCATCCAGCGATATTCGTATCGATACCGGCTGACCACACAGCGCTTCGGGAACGCTGTAACGATTACCACCAACCTCGATATAGCTGTCCCAGGACACATGGCGGATGTCGAAGTAACTGGTATCAAAGTCCGTATCCGGTAACGGCTGCAGATGTTCCTGCTCCAGCGCGAAGCGCTGTTCCGGCGTTTCTTTGAACTGGCGAAGCTCCCGTTTGTCAGCCACATCGGCTATCCATTGCTCCAGTTGTTGATTGACATGAGTGAAGCTGTCGAACCTGCGGTACCGGACGAAGAAGTTCTCCTTGAGGTATTTCACCATCCGCTCAACCTTACCTTTTGTTCTGGCCCTGCGTGGACGGCATGCCCGTGGCAGGAAGTTATAGTGGTCAGCCAGCAACAGGAATCCGGAGTTGAACACGACTTTCCCGTTGTTATTCTTCAGCACCGCAGCCTTCTGGTTATCAACCAGCACCGTTTTCACACAACCACCGAAGTAGCGGAAGGCGCGAACCAGTGATTCGTAGGTATGCTCAGCATCCTGTTTTGGTGCGGCGAAGACATGGAAGCGGCGGGAGAACCCCAGCGTATTAACCGCAAAGTTAACTTTGCACCGTTGCCCGGCAACCTCCACCTCAACTTCGCCCCAGTCGTGCTGGAGCTGGTATCCAGGCTGAGTTTCGAAGCGAACTGTTCTTTTTGACGGACGCATTTTACGTTTGGGCTGGATGTAGTAACGCAGCATGGAACGTCCGCCCGTATAACCCATTGCCTTAATCTCCGCGAAGATAACCTCGCTATTCCAGACATTCTCTGCCAGGCGCATGTCGATGTAATCCATAAACGGTTTCAGCTTAGCCATTTTGTGGCGGGTCTTTCTGGCTGGCGGTTCAGGGTATTTGAGGTAGCGTCTGACCGTCCGTTCAGAGCAACCAATCTGAGTCGCAATATCGACAATGTACGCGCCCTGCTGGCGCATTTGCTTTATCATGTAAAAGTCCTCTCTGCTCAGCATGTTGATGTCCTTTCTGGTGTGAGAACCTTAAGGAAACAACATGTTGGGTGGAGCGGACAATCCAAATGGCGAATTACCGTCTTATATCACTGGCGCTGACACTGACGGCAGCCCCCAAACGTCACGTCACCTGGACGCGAGAATACTTTGGCTGGGGCGTATTTGCGTTAATCGCGCGATAACGTGAAGCAGGAGGTATAGCCTACAAGAGGTATACCTCCGTTTAAAAGTATGCAACAAATTAACACGGCTCAAGGCGGGAATATATCGTCTTAGAGACTATCCCACCAGGCATTATTGGCGCAGCCAGTTTGGACACGGACAGCGCACAAAAACCGGAGCGTACACGTAGTACGTGAGGATTTTGAGCACTGCCCAGGTCCAAAATGGCAAGTAAAATAGCCCTAATGGGATAGGCTCTTAATTTCGCCATTAAGTTTCTGCCACAATATGTCGCAAGACGTGCAAGCGTTCCACCTCACCTGATGAACGACACCACCATCAATAAGACGTTATTGCTGCAATTCAATTATTAAGAATAAAAAAAGAACCAGAAGAAAATTACAAAATAACTTATCCAGCATATTAGCTATTGTTAAAATCAAAGTAATCCCCCGTAAAAGCTGGATATTTTTATTTCTCATAGACGAGAATTTATATATTATGATATAATACGGCAGAAAAACATGCAGGTTATTAACCTGCCATTAATGTAAATAATTTTTTGAGGAGATATTTCCAGTGGGACGTAAATGGGCAAATATTGTTGCTAAGAAAACGGCTAAAGACGGTGCAACGTCTAAAGTATATGCAAAATTTGGTGTAGAAATCTATGCTGCGGCTAAACAAGGTGAACCAGACCCGGAATCAAACTCAGCTTTAAAATTCGTTATTGAACGTGCGAAACAAGCACAGGTTCCAAAACATGTTATTGATAAAGCCATTGATAAAGCCAAAGGTGGCGGAGATGAAACGTTCGTGCAAGGGCGTTATGAAGGCTTTGGACCCAATGGTTCAATGGTTATCGCTGAAACGTTGACGTCTAATGTTAACCGTACGATTGCTAATATCCGCACAATTTTTAATAAAAAAGGCGGGAATATCGGAGCGGCAGGTGCTGTCAGCTATATGTTTGACAATACTGGAGTGATTGTATTTAAAGGAACAGACCCTGACCATATTTTTGAAATTTTGCTTGATGCTGAAGTTGATGTTCGTGATGTAACCGAAGAAGAAGGAAACATCGTTATTTATACTGAAGCTACAGACCTGCACAAAGGAATTGCAGCGCTAAAAGCAGCTGGAATTACTGAATTTTCAACAACAGAATTAGAAATGATTGCTCAATCAGAAGTTGAACTTTCACCAGAAGATTTAGAAATCTTTGAAGGACTTGTTGATGCCCTTGAAGATGATGATGATGTGCAAAAAGTATATCATAACGTTGCAAACCTCTAATTATAAATTAAACAAATCTGTCTCTATGGCAGATTTGTTTAATTTATAAAGCTGTTATAAAAAAGCCTATCTGGCCAGATATATAGATTTTTAAATTTATGTGTCTTATCATGACCTGATCTGACACATAGCCTTAAAAGGTTGAGAGTTACCGGTTTTGATATAGTGTCGAATCCTTATATAAAACATGAGGTAATTTTCATGCTTCATACGACGAATCCCGTCAGCAAGCTAAGCAAAAGCCAGCAATATCAGGCTACTTACAATCTCCCCGTGCTCTTTAAGATGCCGCGCCTCATAAATTCCGCTTGCGCTCATGATGACTCATCTGGCGCTCTACGCGTCGCTTGACCACAGGTGTGACTCCACCAGCGCGCTACAGACCATAGTACGAGAACCGTGGCCGATTACTTTGATGCCTTTGATGTGGAGCTATTTTTAACAGATAACGTATACCACACTCAAAATACTCCCCCAGATCAATGCCCTCCTCTGAACACCTCCCTCTTGTGCCATTCCACAAACCGTTCACCCGGATAATTTTCTTTCATCTGCGGCAACGCGATCTCTTTCCCCGCAAAATCCCAGAACAGCCGCTGTACCACTCCGCCACCATTCACCGCGTCGGAAACCACCACGCGCATATTTTCATCCAGGCCAATCGAACCGCGATCGAACGCTTTATGATGAATTGCGCACAACGCCAGGCCATTAGGTACTTCACAAGGACCATGATGCTGCTTCCATCTGATATGGGCTGCTTCAAGGGCTATAGGGGCGTTGTCGTGGCGCATATTGAAGCCGCAGACCGCACATTGATAATTGTAAGCTCGTAGCACCGCCTGGCGGAACTTCGGATCGCGTTGACGGAGAGAGGTGCGAATATCAAAACCCATCTCGTCAGCGATGTCTTCCTGAATACTGGTCGGAAAATGCGCCTCAAGGATCTGCTGCGCCAGCGCGTCGATTAGCTTACGTTTTTTTGTTACCAGCGCGAAATTGACGGCATCAAACCCACCAGCAACATTATATTCAATGA
Organism: Salmonella sp. A29-2; assembly: GCF_020150755.1. Taxonomy (NCBI): domain Bacteria; kingdom Pseudomonadati; phylum Pseudomonadota; class Gammaproteobacteria; order Enterobacterales; family Enterobacteriaceae; genus Salmonella; species Salmonella sp. A29-2. Next base: position 4,139,956 of record NZ_CP083731.1, read on the forward strand.
GTTCACGTTTAGGTGGCTGGCGGCTACCGCTGGTTGAGCAGAATTCCGCGTTTTGCAATTCCCAGAAACCATCGCCCTTCAAACGCCAGAACGGCATATCCGGGCGCTGTTCACGGCGCTGTGGCCCATAGCGCTCCAGCAAATCCAGCAATTGCTCATGAATTTCAGAACCATAATCAAACAGGTGATTGTGACCCTGCCGATAGTGCGAGAGGACACCGATATTTATTACTGTCGGCTTTACAAGGTATCGATCGATGAAAGAAACCACGGCCCGTCATGATGTACTGCTCAACCACTATCAGGCCTGTCTGGATGATTACACTCGCCCGGCTATCCTTCATGGTCAGTGCCAGCCCGAGATTATCCGCTGGCATACGCTGACGATGGTGATCTGCACACTGCCCTGTAGTGAGCTTGCCGAGCTGCTGCTCCCTGAAGGCCTCCAGCGCGTTCTCAATATCCCGACAACAGCACCAATAACAGTGGCGCAGGACATCAACAAAAACCTGATGCCGTTACTACTGCCGGGTGTGCTGCTCAGTGAATGCGAGCAACTGGGGATGCGTCGCCTCAGCAACAAGCTACAGTCATTATTTCAACAATTCAGGGGGCCAGGGTTCAGAGAGCGGTTAACGCTGTTGTGCTGGTCTGAACTGGCAACTGGTATCGATCACAACGAATGGAAGGAGTTACACCGGTTATCCACGGAATCGCTGATATCGTGGACAGATCAGAAGCTACAGGAATTCTGGGTGTTACAGCCACAAATTGAAGATTACATTGCTTTAATCTGATAGCGAGTATTGGCTGGGTGTCGTACCAAATGAGCTATGCCCATTCACACCGATAGCGCATCGGATAAATTGACTCCGTTCCACGCGGCATACAGACTTCTGATATGAATCAACCCGCCAGGACGGCGGGTTGATTTTCAATAAAAATAGATCTGCGGCCGGTTCCCTGTGCGCCATAACAGGCCATCAGGGTCAGCTCCACGCAACACGCGAACCACGTTAATACGGTTTGCAGCACGACGTGGGCGTGTAGTCATTAGCCGCCTCCACCAGCCTGGCGATTTTGTTGCATCCCAGCGAGGTAGACTCGAAGTGTTGCGGTCACGGTAATGGATATAAGTAATCCCTTCACTGCTGGGATAGTTGATTCGATAATGTGGTAGCGGATTTCCATTCCGATCGCGATCTTTTCTGGTATTAAAATTGGACATAGATAACTCCCGTTAAAGGTTGTTACCAATGCTCCTGTATATAACGCATATGCCCTCTCAATCGGTGTAACGCAGGCGGGCTCTAACCTCCTGCCGGTTCATCCCATGATTTTTACGCTGATGTCCACACATCCAACAACTACACGAACAGGGAGTGTGGTAAACCATGCCAACATGCGTCGACGAACAACTTCCAGCATTATTATAATGCCTGCGGATTGCTTTCAAACGCCGCTCATGGTGGCGGCGCAGGGCGCGTGTACGTGCCATTCTCGAAACTCCATCAATAACGGGGGCACAATGCCCCTGCTTATGAGTTCCGACCAATCTGTATAGCGCAATTTCACTCCAGAAATATTCATCGTCCTGATGCCATCTGAATACAAAAATGAAGGATACCTTGAAAATTACCACTTTCCCTTATGTGCATGCGCATGGTCCAACTTCAGGGGCATCGCATCGGCATGACCAAAACTGCGATTGAATGCAGCAAGGTGGCAGGGTGTACAAAGATGCACTTTTCCATAGTTACTGTCGGCATATGCCCGGATTGGGCTAATGTAACTGTGACATTCAGCACAGTAATGTTTTTCGGTGACGATTTTTCCCCTCCGGACTTTTAGTATCAGCGGACCGTGCTCGCCGCTAACGAGATTATCGTAATCGCTGGTCGCAATATTAAAGCGAGTCGGTTTCCCATGTCGTTTAGCAGAAGAGTCGGTCTTTTGTTGGTGAGTTCCTAATGCTTTAAGGATTTTTTTCTGGGAGTAAGGTGATAAGACAAATCCCGGATTATTGGCTTTCGACACTCTAGCTTACCTTCAGTTACTTTTCTTAAACTCACTCAGTGTGAGGCCTTCGTGAAGGCATCAAACCGGAAACTGCGCTCTAAATCTATGATCAGGATCACTCGATAATCATCATCAATAAATCACCCATTTGTTCTGATCCTAACCATGGCATATCACCTGCATGCCGATTACAATCATTACTTGATTTTTGCGAGCAGCATTCCGGATTTTTGATGACAAACACCATGATAAAAAATGACAAACGCTGGATTGGCGATCTGCTGGGCGGTTCGTTGATGGTCCGAGAGAGCCGAACCATTGCTGAACTGTTGCTTTCTGAACCTGATGAAACGACCTGGCAGCAGCAAATAATCAATGAAAATATTCTTCAGGCTTCCTCCACAAGCACTGCAAATCGTTATGCCCGAACCTTAAGGCTGCGATTAATGACCTTGGATCGGGGGTGCTGGAAACTGATTGCTGATGGCAGTGAAAGCGAACGTCTACAAATGCTATTGGTTGCATTGATGATCCAGTCTCCAATTGTTGCGGAGTTTATTGCTGAGGTTGTAAATCCGGCTCGTCAACAGTTTAAAGAAAAACTTGGTATGAACTGCTGGAGTGAATTTGTGGATGAGAATCTGCGATTGCACCCGGAGCTGGCTGCTTTCTCTGATTCATCTATCCAAAAAATGGGTAACAATCTGATTAAGGCACTGGCAGAAGCTGGTTACCTGGATAGCCCACGCCGCCGCAATTTACAAAACGTTTTCCTTCTACCAGATGTTGCAGCGGCCTTGCATCGTTTAAATAAAGCCGAACTGCTCCCTATTCTGGAGGGTAACGTATGAATGACCCGATCCTTGAATATCGATTAAAACAGTTAGAAGAACGTATCGGCGACGACCGTTTTTTGAAAAACCAAGGTTCCGGTAATGAGATTGGCTTCTGGATTTTTGATTATCCGGCAAAGCAAGAGCTTCAGGTCCGCGAATACCTTCACTTTTTATTCAAAAAACTGGATAAAAAGTACACCTATAAAACGTTAAATATCTTCCAGGTCATCATCGATATGCTGGAAGAACGTAAGCTCTTTGACCGTATCTGCCAGCGAGAGCCTGAACTTGGCCTGGAAACACTGAAAAAGCATCTGGCAGCCCCACTGAGCCAGAAAAAAATCGCGGAATATATTGCGCGCACTGTCGATCTTCCGGCGCAGCAATTTGTCATTCTGACGGGCCTCGGTAACGCCTGGCCGTTGGTTCGTGGTCATGAGCTAATGAGCACGCTTCAGGACGTGATGGGGTTTACACCACTGCTGATGTTCTATCCAGGCACCTACAGCGGATATGCTCTTTCACCACTCGATGGCATTCACTCCCGTAACTATTACCGCGCCTTCAGACTGGTACCCGAAACCGGACCGGCGGCGACTTTGACTCCTCGTTAAAAGACGACAGCAATGAATATTGAACAAATTTTTGAGAAACCGCTAAAACGTAATATTAACGGCGTGGTTAAAGCCGAGCAGACTGACGACGAAAGCGCCTGGATAGAACTGGATGAGTACGTCATTACTCGGGAGCTCGATGGTCACCTGCGTCAGTTCTTTGAAGTCTATGCCCCAGCTACTGGACCAGGCAGATTACAGCTTGCCGACAAAATGGGCGTCTGGGTTTCAGGCTTCTTTGGGTCCGGTAAATCACACTTCATTAAGATTCTTTCCTATCTGCTGGCGAACCGCGAAGTTAGCCACAATGGAGTCACGCGTAATGCGCTCTCCTTCTTTGAAGAGAAAATTGATGATGCCCTGCTATTGGCCGATATTCGGAAATCGGTTCAGCATCCGACTGATGTCGTTCTATTCAATATTGACTCACGTGCGAATGTTGAAGATGGCGTGGATGCCATCCTCAAAGTCTTTCTGAAAGTTTTTAACGAACTGGCTGGTTATTGTGGGGACTTCCCGCATATTGCACACCTGGAACGTGAGCTCGATAAGCGTGGACAGTTTGATACCTTTAAAGCCGCCTTTGCGGATATTACTGGCTCTCGTTGGGAAGATGAACGTGATGTTTATCTGATGATAAACGATCAGATGGCTCAGGCGCTGAGTGTTGCTACAGGCCAGAGTGAAGAGTCTTCTCGCCAGTGGATCGAGCAACTTGATAAGAACTTCCCTCTGGATATCAAAAATTTCTGTACGTGGGTTAAAGAGTGGCTGGATAGTCAAGGCAACCGCAACATCCTGTTTATGGTCGATGAAGTTGGGCAGTTCATTGGTAAAGATGCCCAGATGATGCTGAAGCTGCAAACCATCACCGAAAACTTGGGCGTTATTTGCGGTGGACGCGCATGGGTGATTGTGACCTCCCAGGCCGACATCAATGCCGCCATTGGCGGTATGAGCAGTCGCGACGGTCAGGATTTCTCCAAGATTCAGGGGCGTTTCTCAACGCGCTTACAACTCTCCAGCTCGAATACCTCAGAAGTTATTCAGAAACGTTTGCTGGTGAAAACCGATGCGGCAATACCGGAGCTGGAAACTATCTGGCAGGAAAAAGGCGATATTCTGCGTAACCAGTTGGCGTTTGACACGACAACGACAGCTACGCTGCGAGCCTATACAAACAGCCGCGAGTTCGTGGATAACTATCCGTTTGTACCGTGGCATTACCAAATCCTGCAAAAGGTCTTTGAATCAATCCGAACCAAAGGGGCCGCAGGTAAACAGTTAGCAATGGGGGAGCGCTCTCTGCTGGATGCCTTCCAGTCGGCAGCTGTGCAAATCTCCGCAGATGGTCTGGATAGTCTGGTCCCGTTCTGGCGCTTTTACTCCGCGATCGAAAGCTTCCTGGAACCTGCGGTTAGCCGCACTATCATTCAGGCCTGCCAGTCTCCGTCGCTGACGGAATTTGACGGCAAACTACTAAAGACGCTGTTCCTGATCCGTTACGTCGATGTGCTGAAAAGTACTCTCGACAATCTCGTTACGCTCTCTATCGAGCGTATTGATACTGATAAAGTGGAACTCCGTCGACAGATTGAAGCCAGTCTTAATCGTCTGCAGGCTGAGATGCTGATCTCGCGTATTGATGACAAATTTGTTTTTCTCACTAACGAAGAAAAAGAGATTGAAAACGAAATCCGCAATATTGACGTGGAATTCACCACCATCAATAAGCAACTCTCAACCATCATTTTCGAAGAGATCCTGAAGAATAAAAGATATCGCTATCCAGTCAATAAGCAGGATTTTGATATCAGTCGCTTCTGTAACGGGCACCCACTGGATGGTGTGAATCTTAACGATCTGGTGGTTAAAGTGCTCACGCCACTGGACTCGAACTACGAGAGCTATAAGGGTGCGCATTCTAATAGTCTGCTGATGACGGACAGCAAAGACTGCATCTTAATTTGTCTGCCTGATGAGGCTCGTACCTGGCAAGACCTGACCATGTACGCGCAGACCAAAGCCTTCCTTAGCAAGCAAAGCGGACAGCGTCCGGAACAGGCAACGCTGTTGGCAGAAAAAGGCCGTGAAAATGGCATGCGCGAAAAAACACTGAAGGCGCAGATCGAAGGCTTGTTGACTCAGGCTGATGTCTGGGCGCTGGGCGAACGGCTGGATAAGAAATCCTCTTCGCCGTTAGCTATCGTAGATGCAGCCTGCAGTTACGTTATCGAGAACAGTTTCTCCAAACTAAAATTGCTGCGTCTGAGTACCGGAGACGTAAATCGTGAAACTCACGCGCTGTTGACAGTAGAAAATGATACCCAGCTCGACCTCGGGGAAATGGAAGAGTCCAATCCTGAGGCAATGCGTGAAGTGGATAACTGGATCAGTATGAGTATTGAGACTCATAAGCCAGTTTACCTGCGGGATATCCTCACCACTTTTGGCCGTCGCCCATTTGGCTGGCCGGAAGATGAGGTCAAATTGCTGGTTGCTCGGCTGGCGCGCAGCGGAAAATACAGCTTCACTCTGCAAGGCAGTGAAATCGCACTGAAGCAGGCGTGGGACGCGTTTAATAATTCACGTCGTTACAGCGATTTGCGTTTGCATAAAGTACGTCGCCATGACGAAGCGCAGCTGACTAAAGCCGCGCAACTGATGGCTGATATTGCTGGAGAACCGTTTAACGAGCGTGAAGAGCAGCCGCTGGTCTCTCATATTCGCGAACTCTTTGGCCGCTGGAAGAGCGAACTGACTGTTTTTAAAACTCGTGCAGAGAGTGGACAAAACCCTGGCCGTAAAGAGATAGAAGAAGGCCTGGTATTGCTGAACGGGATCCTTAACGAGAAAGAGGAATACGCGGTCATTGAAAAAATCACCACAGCGGCCGACGATCTTAAAGATTTCTCGGAAGACTGGGACGATTTGGTCAGCTTCTACAAAAACCAATACGCCACCTGGCAGCGCTTGAGTGCGGCATTAAATGGCAGTTTTAAAGCTAACCGTAATGCGCTGGATAAAGACGAAACGGCTCAAAAGGCGTTGCAGGATTTGGAGGGCATCTACAGTAAGGCACGACCTTACGGAGAGCTGCACCGGATTATCCCGCTGATTGAAACCGTTGAAACCATCAACCAGCGTCTGGTGGAAGAATACCGAAACCATGCGCTGCAGCAGATCGATGTCCATATCAATGAACTGAAGCAAAGCATGCTAGAGATGCTCGTCCCTGCTGACTTGCAGCACTCGCTTTTGCACCCGATGCAACAATCGCGTAAGAAAGTAGAGCAGAACGGTCTGATCCCGCAAATCATGGAAGAACAGGCTGAGGTTCGGGCGCTACAATTTAAAGCAAACGAACGACTGAACGGTTGGGTTGAAGAACAGCGTAAGAAAGTGCCAGAACCCAAACCCGCCCCTCAGCCAGGGGTTATCGACCCAGTAGTTAAGCCTGAACCCAAGCTGAAAAAGACCATCTACGTGAACACGCGTAAAACGATGGAACGAGCTGCGGGTGTGACAACGCTGGATAACGCCGAACAGGTAGACAAAGCGCTGGAACAGCTGCGTAAAACGCTCATGGATGCCATTAACGCAGGCGAACGCGTACAGCTTCAGTAATTTCCCCATGTTCAGGGCAGACGTTGTCTGCCCATTTCAGGACTCCACATGAATACGTCAAACATCAAAAAATACGCCCCGGTGGCACGTAAACAGTTCCGTGATGCGGTCATGCAAAAACTGACTACGCTGGGTATTGAGGCCGATAAAAAAGGTAATTTACAGATTACGCAGGCAACCGATCTTGGCGACAGCGTGCGTTATGGTCAGTTTTCGCTGGATAAGTCACTGGCGTCACGCCGTGAGCGTCTGGTCAAGCGTGCAGAAAAGCAGGGCTACGACGTGCTGGTGGAGCACATTGCTTACACCTGGTTTAACCGCTTCTGCGCTATTCGCTATATGGAGCTACATGGCTATCTGGAGCACGGTTTCCGTATGCTGTCTCACCCGACGCTGGCAGGGGGTTTTGAGGTGCTGGATCATGTGCCGGAAGTGGCTGATGCTCTTGGGCTGGACAAAGTGCGCCTGGTGGAGATGAAGCTGGCGGGCGATCGTGACGAAGAGCTGTACCGGGAACTGTTGCTTGCCCAGTGTCATGCGTTGCACGGTGCAATGCCTTTCCTGTTCGAAGCAGTTAATGATGAAATTGAGCTAGTGCTGCCGGATAATCTGACCCGCACCGACTCCATTCTACGTGGGCTGGTAGACACCATTCCTGCAGAAGACTGGGAACAGGTCGAAGTGATCGGCTGGCTGTATCAGTTTTACATCTCAGAGAAGAAAGATGACGTGATCGGCAAGGTGGTAAAGAGCGAAGATATTCCCGCAGCCACTCAGCTGTTTACCCCGAACTGGATTGTGCAGTATCTGGTGCAGAACTCGGTGGGTCGCCAGTGGCTGCAAACCTACCCTGATTCCAGCTTGAAAGGCAAAATGCCGTACTACATCGAGCCAGCGGAGCAAACGCCAGAGGTGCAGGCACAGCTGGCTGAGATCACTCCATCCAGCATTGAGCCTGAAAGCATTAAGGTACTGGACCCAGCCTGCGGTTCCGGGCATATCCTGACAGAAGCCTATAACGTGCTGAAGGCCATTTACGAAGAGCGCGGTTACCGTACCCGTGACATTCCGCAGCTGATTCTGGAAAACAATATTTTCGGCCTGGACATCGACGACCGTGCCGCACAGCTCTCCGGTTTTGCGATGCTGATGTTGGCACGTCAGGACGATCGTCGTATTCTGGGCCGTGGCGTTCGCCTGAATATCGTTTCCCTGCAGGAAAGTAAACTGGATATTGCAGAACTGTGGACCAAGCTGAACTTCCACCAGCAGGTGCAGCGTGGCAGCATGGGAGATATGTTTGCAGAAGGGGCGGCACTGACCAATACCGACAGCGCGGAATATAAGCTGCTGATGCGAACGCTGGCATTGTTTACCAGCGCAAAAACGTTGGGATCGCTGATTCAGGTTTCACATGAAGATGAAGCGGCGCTGAAAGCGTTCCTGGATGGGTTGTATCGTCTGGCTGTTGAAGGGGATATTCAGCAGAAAGAAGCAGCGGCGGAGCTGATCCCGTATATCCAGCAGGCGTGGATTCTGGCGCAGCGTTATGATGCGGTGGTGGCAAACCCGCCGTATATGGGCGGGAAAGGAATGAATGGCGAACTGAAAGAGTTTGCAAAAAAACAATTCCCGGACAGCAAGTCAGATTTGTTTGCGATGTTTATGCAGCATGCATTTTCTTTGCTCAAAGAGAACGGCTTTAATGCGCAAGTGAATATGCAGTCATGGATGTTCCTGTCTAGCTATGAAGCGCTTCGTGGCTGGTTATTAGCGAATAAGACCTTGATCACTATGGCACATTTAGGGGCGCGGGCTTTTGGGCAAATTTCTGGTGAAGTTGTGCAGACTACGGCCTGGGTGATTAGTAATAATCATACCGAACGTTATCAGCCAGTATTTTTCCGCCTGATTGAAGGTAATGAAGAACAAAAACAAAACTCTTTGCTTAAGCGGGACAACCAATTTAATAGCACGGCGCAGAATGACTTCAAAAAAATCCCAGGCACGCCAATTGCCTATTGGGCTGGGAATAAATTAATTAATGCTTTTCATGAAGTAAAACTGAAAGAAATGGCTGATGCAAAACAAGGAATGGCCACGTCAGACAATGAGAGATTTTTAAGATATTGGACTGAAGTAAGTCATAAAAATATCAAATTCGGTTGTAGAACACATAATGAATCACAAGTCAGTCATCAAAAATGGTATCCATATAACAAGGGGGGAACCTTCCGACGTTGGTATGGAAATCATGAATATGTGGTCAATTGGAAAAATGATGGGGAAGAACTTAAAGATTTCGTTGAAGAATTAAACAAACTTCGTCCTGGAGGACGTCTAAAAAACCAAGAGTATTATTTTTTAGAGTGCATTAACTACTCATCTCTGAGTTCTGGATTTTTTTCAGCACGCTATACTAATACTGGCTTCTTGTTTGATACAAAAGGGTCAGGGATTTTTCCTAAAGATGGAAATGTGAAAGCATTTTTGTCATTATTAAATAGCAATGTCATCCAGGACTTCCTGGATATATTATGCCCAACCTTAGACTATAGCTCTATTGGCATAAATTCTCTTCCTGTCAAACTATTATCCATTCCTCAGATTGATACCTTGCTATCTATATCAAAAGAGGATTGGGATAATTATGAAGATAGCTGGGATTACTCAAGAAATCTGCTGGTTAAAAAGAAAAAAAACAACATCGCCAATAGTTACTTTGAGTTAATAGACTCCCATAAAAAAACAATTAGCGAGCTTCTCAACTTGGAAGTAGAGAATAATAAAAAAATTATTTCTATATATGGATTATCTCAGAATGTAAGCCCTAATGTGGATATTAAAAATATCACTCTTACATGCAATCCAGACTACCGCTATAGCGGGGAAGAAAGTAACGGTTTCCATGGACGTTTCCAATCAGATACATTTGTTGAGTTCATATCTTACGCAATTGGCTGCCAAATGGGCCGCTACTCCCTCGATCGTGAAGGCTTGGTCTACGCCCATGAAGGCAACAAAGGTTTTGTCGAATTAGTCGCCGAAGGCGCCTATAAAACCTTCCCCGCCGATGAAGACGGTATCCTACCGCTGATGGATTCCGATTGGTTCGACGACGATGTTACCGCCCGCGTTAAAGAGTTCGTTCGCACAGTCTGGGGCGAAGAACATCTGCAGAAAAACCTCGATTTCATCGCCGAAAGCCTCTGTTTGTACGCAGTCAAGCCGAAAAAAGGCGAATCTTCGCTAGATACTATCCGCCGCTATCTTTCCACGCAGTTCTGGAAAGATCATATGAAGATGTACAAAAAACGCCCGATTTACTGGCTGTTCAGCTCCGGTAAAGAGAAAGCGTTTGAGTGCCTGGTGTACCTGCACCGTTATAATGAAGGCACTCTGTCGCGTATGCGAACCGAATACGTGGTTCCACTGCTTGCGCGCTATCAGGGAAATATCGATCTGGTAAACGATCAGCTTAAGAATGCTGAATCAGGTGCGGCCACCACACGCCTGAAAAAAGAACTGGATGGGTTGACCAAAAAATTCAACGAGCTACGCAATTTTGACGATCGCTTGCGTCACTATGCTGATAGACGTATCACTATTGATCTGGATGACGGCGTTAAGATTAACTACGGCAAATTTGGCGATCTGCTGGCGGATGTGAAGGCGATCACCGGCAGTGCTCCACAGGAGGCATAATGGATCAACATCCCCTGATTATTAAAGGCTACAAGAGTATCGCGGAGCTTTCCCTTGTGGAAAGCCCGCCGTTTATTACTTTTGCCGGGGCGAACGGCGCTGGCAAAAGTAACATTACCGATGCATTGGCTTTTTTTGGTGCCGTAGTGAAAACCGGTGCGACACAAGCAATCCGTGATTTTGGCGGTTTTAAGCAGATTCATTGCTACAAGCTGCGTAAAGAAAAGCGGACTACGGCGTCTATTCATCTTGATATTGAGTTGACAGGTAAACGGTTTATCTATGATCTGACGATCAAAAATATGGATAAAAAACCAGTGATAACTGAGAGCTTGGTTATTGATGGAGATATTCATATTGATCGTAAGCACCCAGATACTCTTATGATTCGCCTGAGCGATGATGATGAAACCCCAGCGACCTTAATCCCTAACTACTCGTCGGATATGACGGCACTAATGTTACTGGGGAAAAGTGAACTGTACGCTTTTTTGACCAATATTGTCGTTTTTCGCATCGATCCGTTACGAGCTAAAGAGCCCGATAGCGCCAAAACCGACTCAACATTTCTGGACAGTCATGGCCGAAACATTGCTTCTGTGCTTGCTGCTCTCGAATCGAATAGCGAATTTAAAGAGCAAATACTGGAGTGGATGGAGCTCATAGTTCCGGGGATGGAAAATGTATCGACCGAAAAACAAAAATTAGATGGTTCGACGGTACTAACCTTCAAAGAAGAGGGAACCCATGCCCGTTTTCCTGCCCACCTAATATCTGACGGCACCATCTTTACCCTATGCATTATGACGGCCATATTGAGTCGGGCACAGCAAACGGGAATGACCATTATTGAAGAGCCTGAACGAGGCATCCACCCAAAAGCCATTGGGGAACTTGTGCAATTGATGCGTGAAAATGCCTCTTTGAATCATCCGATTGTTATTACTACCCATAGTGAATCTGTTGTTCGCAATCTGGAACCTGATGAACTGTGGTTTGTAAGTAAGAAAGATGGGAAAACTCAGTTGAAGCACGCTTCTGATGCAGGTATTGATAAGAAGGAAATCCCACTGGATACCGCGTGGCTGATGAATATGTTTGATGGTGGTTTGCCATGGTAAAAGTAGGGTTTATCGTTGAAGGTGATACTGAGTTAATCATAGTGAACTCACCAGCGTTCATTGCATTTTTGCACGCAAATGATTTTGAATTGGTAACTCCTGTCATTGATGCCAAAGGTGGTGGTAACCTGTTGCCGAAGTATGTCGATAACTTCGTTGCAAGGCTCAAAAATGTCGGCGCTGAACGGATCTGTATTCTGACCGATCTGGAAGATGCGGCATCTGTTGCTGATGTGCAGGCCCGAATTGCCCATCAAGATGTCGACATCTCGTTTATCGCGGTCAAAGCTGTTGAGGCCTGGTTTCTTGCCGATTCAGAGGCAATGAAAAAATGGCTTAAGGTAGACGCATTTAATGAAGAGTTACCTGAAGCTACAACTGAAATGCCATGGGATCGTTTAAAAGAAATTTCACGTGAGCTAAGAAAGCAGGGACCGGGGAGTTCTAAAACCGCATTTGCCAAAAGAATGGTAACGCATCACGGTTTTGATATTCAGAGTTCTGCCAGACACCCTGCTTGCCCTAGCGCTCATGAACTGGTCGACTGGTTTGAGAATCAATAATGCAATTTAAAGAACTGGAATCCGGGCTTCGTCAGAAGTTTACTGACAACCGTATCGTCTTCTGGCATGACCCGGAACAACGCTTCACTGATTCACTCAATGAGCTGGATCTCGACAATGTCACGCTGCTGGATATGCGCGGCGTTTCTGTGCTCGCAACAAAAAAACGACTCGAAATCGATGAGCCTGAGCAAAAATTTTTACTCTATTTCACCAGTGAGGTTCCCGCTCGCGAGCAGGACTGGTTGCTGGATATTCGCCTCTATAGCACCGAATTCCACGCTGATTATGCGGCGATCACTCTGAATTCGCTGGGTATCCCGCAGTTGGGGTTACGCGAACATATTCAGATCCGCAAAGCCTTCTTTACCGTCAAGCGAACTCAGATCCTGAAGGGATGGGTTACCGAGCGCGAAACGGAAAACTCTCTCGATAAGAAAATGCTGGCAGTGGTGGTTGGGGGCAGTACCTTTGAAACCAAAGAGATTCTGTTTGCTTTGATTCGGCAATTTGTCGCGGCACGGCAGCAGGATGACAGCGCACTGGAGAACACCTTCGCCGTACTGAAGAAACTTGGCCTGGATGAGGTACTCTGGGAGATTCTTCGCATTGAGCTCGGGTACCAATCTGAATCTCCTTCCCTAGATAACCTGATTCTGAAACTGTTCTGTACCGATCTCTGGGCTCAGGGTGATGAAGCGCATCGTGACTGGTTGAGTAAAAATGTGCTGGTTACCGCTGCTGGACGGGCGTCTTCACTGGCCTTTATGGGGGCGTGGCGCAACGATCGTCGCTATAAAGCAGAATACGATTATTGTGCTGAGGATTTGCAGCAGACTCTCCAGCCAAAAGAGCACTACAACCACAGCTCACCATACGTACTGGCAAAATGCGAAACGTTCGAGGCCATTGAACAAATTATTATCCGTGGTCTGGTTACACAACTGCAGGAAGAAAGCACCACTCTGGACAGAGATGCGTTTAAAGCACTGGTATCTGAGCGCAGTGCTAAATACTGGAGCCAGACACGTCCAGAGTATCTTTCTATTTGGAATGCTATTCGTCAGGCGGAACGTTTGCTGAATTTGCGTAACCGCTACACTGACGGATTTAATTTCCCCGATACAGGCGCGTTCTGGAAGGCCTACTGCGACGAAATTTATCGCTTCGATCAGACCTATCGTTTGTTTAATGAATATGCCGCACCGGTGCACAGCAAAGGGGCGATGATCCTGCATGAACTGGATAAATTCATTGAAGAGTTGTACAGCAATTGGTACCTGGCCGAGCTGAGTCGCGGCTGGAACAAATTGCTGGAAGCGGAAAACCGTATGCAGACATGGCAGTTTAGTGGCATACCCCTGCAGCGCAATTTCTATAAAGAGAATGTTAAACGTCAGTTTGACACCTCGCAGGTGAAACGCGTTTTTGTCGTGATCTCGGATGCACTGCGCTATGAAGTGGCGGAAGAACTGGGCAGGCATATTAACCATGAGAAGCACTTCAGCGCAGAGCTGCGCTCCCAGACCGGAGTACTCCCAAGCTATACCCAACTGGGCATGGCCGCACTGTTGCCTCATGAGTCGTTGAGCTACCTTCCTGATAATTCTGGCGTAGTCTACGCCGATGGGATGTCTACCCACGGGTTCGATAAACGAGCCGCTATTCTGGCGAAGGTAAATGGAGTGGTACTGAAAGCAAAGGATTTGCAGAACGCCAATAACCAGGAAGTGAATGAACAAATCCGCAACGCTTCCGTAGTTTATATCTGGCACGACACTATAGATGCCATGGGTGATAAGGCTGCAACGGAAGATAAAACGTTTGAGGCCTGCCGAAGTGCAATCACTGAGCTAAAAGATCTGGTTTCACGCCTGCGTAGCCGATTTAATGCCAGCCGAATTTTTGTTACCGCCGATCATGGGTTCTTGTTCCAACAACAAGCGCTGGTGGAGCAGGATAAAACGAAGCTGGAAAGTAAAGCCAAAGACACGATTGAAGCGAATAAGCGCTTTATTGTGGGTCATCAGCTGCCTGAAAATGAATTTTGCTGGCACGGCAAACTTGCTGATACTGCAGGCGCAAGCGATGAGAGTGAATTCCTGTTACCCAAAGGAGTACAGCGTTTCCACTTCGTAGGGGGCGCTCGTTTCGTTCATGGCGGAGCCATGCTGCAGGAAGTGTGTGTTCCCGTGTTGAAGATTCGCGCGCTTGAAAAGAAAGCGGCTGAGAAGCAACCCCAGCGACAACCCGTGTCCATTGTAGCACGGGATCAGGTGATCAAACTGGTTAACAGCATTGATAAAGTTGGTTTTATTCAGACTACGGCAGTGAATGAGTTAAATGAGCCGCGCACGTTGAATATCTTTATCGTGGATGAAAACAACCAGGTCGTCTCCGGTACGGAAACAGTATGCTTTGACAGTGATAACGAAGATATGGGTAAACGCACCCGCGATGTAACCATGAAACTCATGGGGACGGCATTCAATCGTAAAAACAAGTATGTTCTGATCCTGGAGAATGCGGACAGCGCAACAGAGTATGGTCGCTACCCAATCACGATCGACCTGGCATTTCAGGATGACTTCTTTTAAGTGAGGCGTTATGCAGGATAACTCAGCCATTAACATGGAAGCGGCCTCTGCGTTGGCTCAGGACCTGGATTCATTGTTGAATCAGCATTTTCGCGGTCGCGTGGTGCGTAAGGATCTGACTAAGCAACTTAAAGAAGGGGCTAATGTTCCAGTTTACGTACTGGAATATCTACTCGGTATGTACTGTGCCTCCGATGACGGTGAGGTTGTCGAGCAGGGGCTACAGTCGGTTAAGCGTATTCTGGCTGATAACTACGTCCGCCCGGATGAAGCAGAGAAGGTGAAATCGCTCATTCGTGAGCGAGGATCCTACAAGATCATCGATAAAGTGTCGGTAAAGCTCAATCAGAAGAAAGACGTTTACGAAGCCCAGCTTTCCAACCTCGGCATTAAAGATGCACTGGTGCCGCCGCAAATGGTCAAGGACAACGAGAAGCTGTTGACCGGCGGCATCTGGTGCATGATCACCGTGAACTACTTCTTTGAGGAAGGACAAAAAACGTCGCCCTTCTCTCTGATGACGCTTAAACCTATCCAGATGCCCAATATGGACATGGAAGAGATATTTACCGCGCGTACGCACTTCAACCGCGACCAGTGGATTGATGTTCTGCTGCGCTCCGTGGGTATGGAACCTGCTAACATTGAGCAGCGAACCAAGTGGCACCTGATCACCCGCATGATCCCTTTCGTGGAAAACAACTATAACGTCTGCGAACTGGGTCCACGCGGCACCGGTAAAAGCCATGTCTATAAAGAATGTTCGCCAAACTCACTGTTAGTTTCCGGCGGGCAAACCACGGTAGCCAACCTGTTTTACAACATGGCCAGCCGCCAGATTGGCCTGGTTGGCATGTGGGATGTCGTCGCGTTTGATGAAGTGGCGGGGATCACTTTCAAAGACAAAGACGGCGTGCAAATCATGAAGGATTACATGGCGTCTGGCTCGTTTTCCCGCGGAAGAGATTCGATTGAAGGCAAAGCATCGATGGTGTTCGTCGGCAACATTAACCAAAGCGTTGAGACGCTAGTCAAAACCAGCCATCTGTTAGCCCCCTTCCCTGCCGCGATGATCGATACGGCGTTTTTCGACCGCTTCCATGCCTATATCCCCGGCTGGGAAATCCCGAAAATGCGCCCGGAATTCTTTACCAACCGCTACGGCCTTATTACAGATTATCTCGCCGAATACATGCGGGAAATGCGTAAGCGCAGCTTCTCCGACGCAATCGATAAGTTCTACAAGCTGGGTAATAACCTCAACCAGCGCGACGTTATCGCGGTAAGGCGCACGGTTTCTGGTCTATTGAAACTTCTTCACCCCAATGGTTCTTACAGCAAAGAGGACGTCCGGGTTTGCCTGACCTACGCCATGGAAGCCCGCCGTCGAGTCAAAGAACAGCTTAAAAAGCTGGGCGGACTGGAGTTCTTCGATGTGAATTTTAGTTACATCGATAATGAGACGCTGGAAGAATTCTTCGTCAGCGTGCCGGAACAGGGCGGCAGCGAATTAATTCCTGTTGGCATGCCAAAGCCAGGCGTAGTGCATTTAGTGACGCAAGCGGAAAGTGGCATGACGGGTCTGTATCGCTTCGAAACTCAGATGACCCCAGGCAATGGTAAGCATAGCGTTTCCGGTCTGGGATCAAGCACCTCGGCTAAGGAAGCCATCCGGGTTGGATTTGACTATTTCAAAGGCAACCTCAGCCGCGTTAGCGCAACAGCAAAATTTTCTGAACATGAGTACCACCTGCACGTAGTCGAATTGCACAATACTGGACCAAGCACTGCGACCAGTCTTGCCGCGCTGATTGCGCTGTGTTCCGTATTACTGGCGAAACCTGTTCAGGAACAAATGGTTGTGTTAGGTAGCATGACGCTCGGTGGAGTGATCAACCCGGTTCAGGATCTGGCGGCTAGCTTACAACTTGCTTTCGACAGCGGCGCAAAAAAGGTCCTTTTGCCGATGTCTTCCGCGGTAGATATCCCGACAGTGCCAGCCGAGTTGTTTACCAAATTCCAGGTCAGTTTTTACTCTGAACCTGTAGATGCGGTTTATAAGGCGTTGGGAGTAAACTGAATATATCGAGGGGTGAGTCACACTCCTCGGTTAAATAACCTGCCAGCCTTTTTTTGTTAATTTTTTTGGACTATATTCGTCAATCTCCCTTTTCATCTGGAATGATGTACGGTTAGATAATAATGAAACTAATTGCAAATGGATTGAATAAGCAGTTTTTTACTTCTTTTCTACCTCCATCAGATAGCGAAATTGATGGTGTCGTTGCGGCAATAGCCTATGGAGATGATAAAACCACGCTTCTTGACCACTGTCTGAAAAATCATCATCGCCTGGATATCTGGATGCGGTACGATCATACTGTCCCTGTATCGCCTTCACTTCTGACAAAATTTCTTGCCAATACAAAAAACAATATCTTCTGCAAACTTGTTCCGGATTGCCTTCACAGCAAGGTCATCTGGTGGAAGGGTTATGGTGCATATATTGGATCGGCTAATTTAACCGATCGCGCATGGCATACAAATATAGAGACTGGTATTTTCTTCACTGAAAGTGATTTATACAATTCTAATCTAATTGGACAACTAGAAGAGTTTTTCGAAAACTTAGCGTCTCTTGACTGTTGTGTTGATCTTAGTGAAGATATTATTGACGAACAAAGGCAGCTATTAAAATCAAAACTCGAGTTAGAGAAAAAAGAACGACAAGTTATCAGAAAGCGAAAAATACCTGAATGGGGTGGAGTGAGCTTTATTGATAACAAAAAAACTAAAGATAAAAGAAAAGAGAGTTTCCATAAAGAATGGGAAAGCACGTTTTCAATCATTAAGAATATCTCAGACCAGATTAATGATTACAGACCTGTATGGATATCAGAAGACACTCCAGAATTTTGGCAAACCGATCAGTTCCTACATGCCTATTATTATAATATAGTTCATCAGAAGGATAACACTTATCCTTTTGAAGATTATCATCGTACAAATAGTAAAAATCCACAGGCAGCGCTGATGAGTATGCTCTCCTGGTGGAAAGACCTATCAATACCTTTATCTAATGAAGATATTCACCTTGAGGTCTATGCACCATATATCCGTGATCATTTATCAAAAAATAATATTGTTCTATTGACTGAGGATAATCTCCATAAAATATTCTCCTATACACATGCAACGATGGACCATGTGATAAAAATGAGTGCTGATATATTTGGGCATTCTGCTAACACATCTTTAAACAAGGAAAAACGTGCTGTTTTATTCACAGAATGGATCATGGGTAAAACTAATCAAAAAGGCATGACTATTGCTGAATTACTCAATTACGTCCTCTATGGTGGAAAGGCCTCATTGATGTGGGAAAGAATCTACCAAGCTGGAAAAGACGATGAATACAAATTTCAGCATTATGGTATTAACTCTATCGCAGAAGTTGTTGGATGGGCCAGACCCGATGATACTCCTCCCAGAAATGGCAGAACCAATAAGGCCTTACGCGCATTAGGCTATCCAGTTCGAGTGAATATTTAGTACCATCTTTCACACCAATCTACAGCAACGCCTGTTTATACAAAAACAGGCGTCAAAAATTCATGCAGGCAAGTACGTTTTCTTAAGCGGAACCAACAGTTTAGTTTCAATATCCACTTGCTCATAGTTTTCCACTAACGCGCGGACCAAATCGTCAAGCGTCCATAGCGTCAACGGGATTGTAGAACGATCGGCCTCATAGCGTGCATCCTTGCTGAATCCACCTGTGCTGACATACAGCCCGCGATCGTCTTTATGACGGCCACCGATAAAGCTACGAATTTGCTGGCTGTTCATCTGTTCCCGCCGGTGCTTCACTTCAACAATAATGCGCGGATTTTCGAACCCAAAGCCGTCAGGCGAAGCAATAATATCTTTCCCACGGTCAGCACCAGCAGGCGATACCTGAGTTTTATATCCCATACTACGTAACACGCCTGCGACCAGATTTTGCATCTCATCCCAGTCGAGACGGTTGATACGATCTTTGATGCCTTCAAAAGCGATCATTTCCATGTCACGCAGAGGATTAGAAACGACCTCATCCTCTCCACCTGAAACAGGTACTTCCGGCACGACATCTGAGACAGGCTTTTTGCCCTGCACTAATTCATTCACGGCAAAATCAGGCACCTGAAAAACCGTCAGCGTTGAGCCAAGGGTGTTTCTGGTTGCATCGCTCAGACTATCGCGCTTAATCTCTTCCGCGTTCCACTTCACCTTACGGGCGATGCCCATGCCATCTTCAAGCCACTCGGAATGGAACTCAAAATCTGAGGCGATTTTCCCTATTAAATAGGTCCGATTAGAAGGTGAATAAGTAATAGCCCAGTCGCCTTTCTGCATTTCATTCACAAAGCGCCAGACCTGGGAAGCACCGGAACGAACTGTGCCTGGCTTAGTCTGTGGCTCAAGCTCCTGATACCGGGTAAACAACTGCTCTCTTGAGCATCCCGGTTTCACATAGGGAGCGAGCTGCGACCAGCCGATTGCAACAACCTGTTTGTCCCTGAAGTCATCGTACAATTTTCCGCCATCACCGCGGATCATCCACATTTTAGTCGCCACAATAATTCCTTCTGAAAATGCCTCACAGCCATCTTAGCCTGGGGAAACACTGTTAAGATGGCTAATCACATTCCTGACCTAAACCTGACGCCTCTCAAGGCTACTATAAATAGCCTCAATTTCGCCTTTCAGGTTATCACCGCAATAAACCATCGATGTATCGTATCGTTCATATCGCGCTTCACGTGTCGCACTAAACCAGTTGAACGATCCCACGCACAGCAAACCCTCATCCCCAATAACAATTTTGCTATGAACACGATTGACCAGTTTTGTCGCAATACCAAGGGCGTTCAGTTTCTCCAGCGCCGCTTTGAGGTTCTGCTGCTTCTCTTTTCGCCTCTCAAAATCATTATGTTCAGTGTTGTAGCTTCTGTCAGTGACAATCGTGACGTTAATACCACGTGAACACGCCGCAATCATAGAATCAAGAAAACCGGTTTGCTCCAGTTTTTGCCAGGTCAGCCATGGAGAAACTATCGTGATGTGTTTACCGGTATTTTCAAACGTCTGATTCAGGAAATTATCATGCTGCTCCACACCATGGAGTGTGTAGATTTTGGTCTCGGAAGTTTTTAAATCCTTACGCTCTTTATAATCAAAAGAGAGCGCATTTTTCTCTGACTCAAAGAGATATTTTGCCAGTAATCCTCGCGGAGATGAGGCTGGCTGGATCTCAAACAGGTCCATATCGCCGAAGACCAGGAAACTGTCCTTCGCACGGGAGACAGCAACGTTCAGCATGCTGTTATCGCTATCAATAAACACGCCGTCTTCATGCTTTGAATAGACTGGCGAGAATATAACAATCGCTCTTTCAGCGCCCTGAAGAGAATGCACGGTGCCTACTGTAAGCGACTTTTCATTCGCGCCTGCGCTGATGCCTTGTTTATCCAGCGCCTGTTTGATGGTCGATACCTGCGCACTAAAAGGCGTCACGATACCGACAACTTCATGAAGCGATTTTCCGTAATGCGCTTCAATATTTTGCTGGTTATCTGTCAGCCAGGCCGCTATCGTTTCAGCCTCCAGCAAATTATATCGGCTTCCGCTACTTGCCAGTTCTCCTTTACCATCAATATGGAGATAACCCATGGCGGGCATTAAATTGCTCTCTTCACATCCTCTTTTAGGCAACAACTTACCGTGATAGCAAAGCGTATTGCAGTATCCAATAATATTATCGAAGCACCGGCGGTGTTCATATAAGTACATGCCACGTGCCAGTTCGGGATCATATTGATAGCGTGAAGCACACTGCGCTATTTTCATGACGCTGCCAGATGCGGCGCTTTTACCAAGCTCTGCGATTGCCGTATATTTCTCAGTAATCTCTTCTTGCGTACTGCCTGACAGAATTTTTTCCGCCAGCATGTTACCTATATCAATAGCAGGAGTAATACTCCATATTGGCGGGATCTGTTCCGTATCACCAATCACTAATGCCTTTTTAGCTAAGGCAAACGAGGCAGCAGCCACTTCAGGAAGCACCTGCCCGGCTTCATCGACAATGAGTAAATCGGCAAAATCATATAAATAACTTTTCTCGAATTTACGTTGTCCTTTATGTTCACTTATCTGTATATTGCCGGGCAGCATATAGCAGGTCATGACCACGCATGGGGTAAGTTTCATTCGGCGTTGCCAGCGAGCTGTTACCCCTTTAGCACCTTTCTTGCCCTTTTCTTTCTGCAGATCATCAATGCTGGCCATATCCATCAACCAACGACCTTCCCAGTAGTGGGTCGCCAGTAAGAATGCAGGGAAGCGAATCTGCGTATCAGCCAGCTCATCTGCCTGTGAGAAGCTCAGTTCCTCGTCGCCCTCATGCCCTAAATCAAGTGCCAGCCTCTGCCATTCCTGAGCCGCCTGCTGTTCTTTAAGAACGATTTCATGCGCGGAGTCAATCTGCTGCCGGTAGGTTGTTTGCTCGCGCTCGGCGGAATTAAGCAACCTATCGATATTACGTTCGATGGTTTCAGGATCCGACCATTGATTTCCCGCAATCAGCGCACCTAATTTATCTTCGAGAAACAGTTGTATTTGGAACTGCCGCTTATTGCGAACCACTGGTAGCCAGGAAAATAATGGATAGATCAGTGATTCACTGGCCCGATATTTTTTCCATTCCGCTTTAGCACTTTTTAGTTGAGTAACTTTTTGTTCTTGCCCGGAGAGTAATTTATTTAAATTATCGAGATATTGCTCAATGTCGTTATCAATAAGCTCTCGCGTTGCCCGAACCTGGCTTAACGTTTGCCATACAGCGTTCAGCCTTACCAGTTGTTCGGATTTTGCTGCCAACTGACCATGCAGGAGTTCAATAACCTTTTCAGGGGATGAACACTCTTTTTCAGGAAAGGCTGCCTTAGCTTTCTCCAGATAAAACAGCAGTGCATCCTCTACATACTCTTTTGACTCAACCTGGTTGAAGAAATCTTCAGTTTGATATTTTTTGGCGGCCTCGGCTTTACGAGTGCTTGAGGGAAAATAAGCGCCGAAGCTTTTCAGCTCTGGCAACCATCGTCCGGCCATTGCACCAGTGCCCTGGGAAAAATCTTTCCCGAACGCCTCGATAATGTTAGTTACAGCCTGGTTATTCGTTGAAGTCGCGATAATAACCGGAGGCTCAGATTTTTCGAGAGCCGCTCGGGCCCACTGCGTGGCGATGATAGAAAGCACCAGCGTGGTTTTTCCGGTCCCCGGGGGACCATTAACGGCAAGGATATCGCCATGCCTCGCATCCAGAAAATGGCTTAAGGCATCGCGCTGAGCCTTTGCCAGTGGAAACTTATCCCCGGAGTGTCCAAGCCTGTCGCTGAATTTTGCTTCCGGAGGAAGTAATGACTCTGCAGCATGAACCTCTCGCGAGGCGAAACGATTGAAGAGCGGCACATCCTTTTTGCAAACAAGCAGGTGATCATAAAGTGAAAGGATATGGAAACTGGCGCCGCCAGATTGCGCCGTTTTAACAATATAACCGTGCTCAGCGAGTTCATATTGCTCGGGTTTTTTAATCCAGTCGCCGACAACGTTCTTCAGTAGCTTCTCTGAATCATCCAGATATTGACGCCAATCCTGCTGCCAGGCTGCATATCGTGCTTCTCGTTCTTCATCTGTTTCGGCGGTCTTATCAACGCTGTCATCAAAGTTGATAGAGAATGAGGTATGTGTCGTTTTATATTTATCATACTGCCCAATCTCACCAATTGAAAATGCCCCTTTTGGCAAAGGTTCAAGCAGGTCTCTGGGAATGGAGGTCGCTGGCGTCGGATATAAAAAACCTTCACGGCTCAATAGGGCTGGCGTCACTATCGGGGTAACAATATCAGGCGCACCAGCGGAATGGTCCTTTCCACGCTGCAGTAACCGGAAATAAACCTTTGGCCGCAAGATGACATCGACTGTTTCGACGTCGTCTTTTTCTCCCTCAAAAAATTTACCGACGATCGTTTCGTCAAGACGTCCCGCCGCTATCCCATGCCAGTGAGTGAAATTTTTGGCATCTTTGCGTTCAAAACTGCCCTTTCCTGACTCAGCATCTGCCAGCGAATTGCGCCAGTATGAGGCAAACCCTAAAGCATTGTCATCCATTACCAGTCCTATGTTTCAATGAAACCCATTGATTTATCGAATATAAAATCACCGTATGGATAACTATTGTCCACGTTGAAAGGCTGGCTGCAATGTTTTGTTCACGCTTCGATAAAAATACTCAGGTTATACGGAGTTCAGAAAACGACCATATCATGCTGCATGTCACATAATAGCGTTATAACTGAAGCAGTAGAGGATTATCGGCTGCGCAGCTCGCTCCAGAAGCCCGTGAGCCCGACTGGATAGCGTTCAGTGCAATATTGGAACCTGTAAGCTCAGAAAATAACGCTGTCGAATGTTCCGCCGACCAGATTATGTTCCTGGAGACCCATTCGCGCGCCACGGACTCGAACGTATAAAGGGGCTCTCCACCCCGCTTTTCCTCTCTGCGTTTTTCCGCCGGATTAACGCCTTCTAGAATAAGCCTTCTTATATCCGCTTGCTTCTCCCTTGCCAGTGCCAGAGAAATAAGCGGATAAGGGCCTAATGCCATACGGTTCTCTTTGTTTCCAAAGCGAAATTTCAGATACCACAGCTTAGATCCGCTGGGGTTCACCTGAATGTAAAGACCGTGACAGTCAGAGAGCCTGTATGCCTTGCCAAGCGGCCTGGCATGCCGGATTGCGAGATCTGTAAGCGCCATTTGGGGGTCACTCCTCTATCGAACCGGGTTTGCCCCCTTTTTTTGCCCCCAAATCGCGTGGATGTCAATGGATGAAAAATGACCAACACGGAAAGACCACAAAATAAAAATGGTTATCACCGAGAAATAAATTATCTTTTAATTACAGACGGATATGGACGAATTTGGAAGAAAATGGACACAAAAAAAGCCACCCTTAGGTAGCTAATTATTGCATCACTTGGTGCCGAAGGCCGGACTCGAACCGGCACGTATTTCTACGGTTGATTTTGAATCAACTGCGTCTACCGATTTCGCCACTTCGGCACTGAAGAGGTATGCGGAAAACGTTGTGGATTATACCTGTCATACGCCGCCATGCAAGCACGAGCATACACCTGTTTCGCTAAGTGCTGAAAATTTCAGCAGCGTTGAGTATTAAATAGAATAATCAGGCTACTTCCCGCCTTCTCCAGCAGATTAACGCCGGGCGTCCCTTGCCTCCATGCTCTACACTTTTCAGTTCAACACCACATTAAGGGAAACACAATGACGATAATAAAAAGCTACGCCGCCAAAGAGGCGGGCGGCGAGCTCGAACTCTACGAATATGACGCGGGAGAACTCCAACCGGAAGATGTCGAGGTACGGGTCGACTACTGCGGGATCTGCCATTCCGATCTGTCGATGATCGACAATGAATGGGGGTTCTCTCAATACCCTCTGGTTGCCGGACATGAGGTCATTGGTCGGGTGGCCGCGCTCGGCAGCGCGGCACAGGATAAGGGGCTAAAAGTCGGCCAGCGCGTTGGAATCGGCTGGACGGCGCGCAGCTGCGGACACTGCGATGCCTGTATCAGCGGCAATCAAATTAACTGCCTGGAAGGCGCAGTGCCCACTATCCTCAATCGTGGCGGTTTTGCCGAGAAGCTTCGCGCGGGCTGGCAGTGGGTAATTCCTCTTCCGGAGAATATAGATATGGCGTCCGCAGGCCCGCTGTTATGTGGCGGCATTACGGTCTTTAAACCGCTATTGATGCACCATATTACTGCTACCAGCCGCGTTGGCGTCATCGGTATCGGCGGGCTGGGGCATATCGCCATAAAGCTGTTACATGCAATGGGCTGCGAAGTCACCGCGTTCAGCTCAAATCCATCGAAAGAGCAGGAAGTGCTGGCGATGGGGGCCAATAACGTGGTGAACAGCCGCGATCCGGAAGCGTTAAAAGCACTGGCGGGCCAGTTCGATCTCATTATTAACACGGTCAACGTCGATCTCGACTGGCAGCCCTACTTCGAAGCGCTGACCTATGGCGGCAACTTCCATACCGTTGGGGCGGTATTGAAGCCGCTGCCCGTACCGGCGTTTACATTAATTGCCGGCGATCGCAGTATCTCAGGCTCGGCAACCGGAACGCCATATGAACTTCGCAAACTGATGAAATTCGCCGGACGCAGCAAAGTCGCGCCCACCACGGAACTGTTCGCAATGTCACAAATCAACGAGGCTATCCAGCACGTTCGCGACGGCAAAGCCCGCTATCGTGTAGTGCTAAAAGCTGACTTCTGACCGCCTGACTCAGCGCTTTGACAATGATCAGGAAGCGCTGAGTGCCTGACGAAAAGCCTGTACAGCCAGTCGGCACTGCTCCGTCACGTGCTCGATGTCATGATTAACATCGATACGCGCAATATCATGTTCATCGGCACAGGGTCGCTCCAGCGCGTCAAACTGACTTTGCAGCAGGTCTGGCGGCATAAAATGCCCGGCACGACGCTGCATTCGCTGCAGAATGGTGGCGTAATCGCCATCCAGCCACAGGAAATGTACGTTAGGGCTGCTCTTACGTAAAATATCGCGGTACTGTTTTTTTAATGACGAGCAGACAATAAATCCCATCTCATTTTTTTTATAAAGACTGTATGAAGCGTCATTTAATCGTTCCAGCCAGGGTAAGCGGTCTTCATCAGTTAACGGTATTCCCTGAGACATTTTATCAATGTTTTTCGCCGGATGGAGATCATCGCCGTCAATAAACTTCGCAGAAAATAATGTTGCAATTTTGCTGCCTATTAAAGATTTACCACTACCTGAAACACCCATTAAAATATAGCTTTCGCCGGCCATTTAAATACCTCTGAGTCATATTCCACTCCACAATATTACGCCTCTACGTTCGACAATTTCACGTTTTTTAATTTCCATAGAGAAGAACTCTAAGGCACATCACGTTATGCGTAACATTGTAGTGTAACAATTTTCCAGCGTGACATAAGTCACAAATAATGACAAATAAAACCGCTTAAATGCGTTCAGGGTAACTACCTGACCAGTGAGGAATTTATGGAAGTAAAAACTCAATCCTGCGTTGTTGCGGGTAAGCGTGCTGTTGCCGTTACGGAACAAAATATTGAATGGAATAAGAAAGGAGCACTCGTACAAATTACCCGTGGCGGCATTTGTGGGTCTGACTTACATTATTATCAGGAAGGCAAAGTCGGCAATTTTACAGTAAAAGCGCCAATGATTTTAGGGCATGAAGTGATTGGCAAAATCGTTCATAGCGACTCAGATTTATTACGTGAAGGACAACCGGTAGCGATTAATCCATCGAAGCCTTGCGGTCATTGCAAATACTGTCTGCAGCATGAAGAAAACCACTGTACTGAAATGCGTTTCTTTGGCAGCGCCATGTATTTTCCGCATGTCGATGGCGGTTTTACCCGATTTAAAGCTGTCGATACCGCTCAGTGCATTCCCTGGCCGGAACAGGCGGACGAAAAAGCCATGGCCTTTGCCGAACCGCTGGCGGTTGCCATTCATGCGGCTCATGAGGCGGGCGATCTGCAGGGCAAACGCGTCTTTATCTCCGGCGTTGGCCCTATTGGCTGCCTGATTGTTAGCGCGGTAAAAACGCTGGGCGCGGCGGAAGTGGTATGTGCCGATATCAGCGCCCGTTCTCTCTCGCTGGCCCGGCAGATGGGCGCGGATACGCTGGTGAACCCACAGCATGACTCTCTTGATGGCTGGAAAGCAGAAAAAGGGTATTTCGATATCAGTTTTGAAGTCTCTGGGCATCCTTCCTCTATCTCAACGTGTCTGGAAGTCACACGGGCAAAAGGCGTGATGGTGCAGGTTGGCATGGGCGGCGCAGTTCCCAACTTCCCAATGATGATGGTAATAAGCAAAGAGATCTCGCTGAAAGGCTCTTTCCGCTTTACTACCGAATTTAATACTGCGGTTTCCTGGCTTGCCAACCGCGTTATCAATCCGCTGCCGTTACTGAGCGCGGAATATCCATTTACCGACCTGGAAGCGGCGCTGATCTTTGCCGGAGACAAAACACAGGCGGCAAAAGTTCAGCTCGTTTTCTGAGAAAGTAAAATAAGGGACACTATCATGAACGATCTTTTTTCACTGGCAGGTAAAAATATCCTTATCACCGGAGCCGCTCAGGGAATTGGTTATTTGCTGGCGACCGGTCTTGGTCGCTATGGCGCGCGCATTATTGTTAACGATATTACCCCGGAGCGCGCCGAAACAGCCGTGACGAAACTTCAGCAGGAAGGGATAAAGGCTATTGCCGCTCCCTTTAATGTCACTCATAAACAGGATATTGAAGCTGCGGTTGAACATATCGAAAAAGATATCGGCGTCATTGACGTCCTGATAAATAACGCCGGTATCCAGCGCCGTCATCCGTTTACTGAGTTTCCCGAACAGGAGTGGAATGACGTCATCGCCGTAAATCAGACCGCGGTTTTTCTCGTCTCTCAGGCCGTTACGCGCCGTATGGTGGCGCGGCAGGCAGGAAAAGTGATCAACATCTGTTCGATGCAAAGCGAGCTGGGCCGCGACACGATTACGCCATACGCCGCGTCGAAGGGTGCCGTGAAGATGCTGACTCGCGGCATGTGCGTGGAGCTGGCGCGTCATAATATCCAGGTCAACGGTATTGCGCCGGGATACTTCAAAACGGAGATGACCAAAGCGCTGGTTGAAGATGAAGCCTTCACCTCCTGGCTATGCAAACGTACGCCTGCCGCACGCTGGGGCGATCCCCAGGAGCTTATTGGCGCAGCGGTGTTTCTCTCGTCAAAAGCCTCCGACTTTGTTAACGGACATCTGCTGTTTGTCGATGGCGGTATGCTGGTTGCCGTCTGACCAGGGAAATACGACGCAGCGCGTAAGCGCTGCTATTTTGGCGCTAATAAGAGAGACGAATATGCCATTAATAATTATTGCGGCAGGCGTTGCGCTGCTGTTGGTCTTAATGATTGGCTTTAAAGTTAACGGCTTTATCGCCCTTGTTCTGGTTGCCGCCGTGGTGGGATTTGCCGAAGGGATGGGCGCACAAGACGTCCTGCACTCCATACAAAACGGAATTGGCGGTACTCTGGGCGGACTCGCCATGATCCTCGGTTTTGGCGCGATGCTGGGAAGATTAATTTCCGATACCGGCGCCGCGCAGCGCATTGCGACGACGCTCATTAATACGTTCGGCAAAAAACGCGTGCAATGGGCGCTGGTGATCACCGGGCTTATCGTCGGCCTGGCAATGTTTTTTGAAGTCGGATTCGTACTGCTGTTGCCGCTCGTTTTTACGATTGTGGCCTCATCGGGACTGCCATTGCTGTATGTCGGGGTTCCAATGGTCGCCGCCTTATCCGTTACGCACTGCTTCCTGCCGCCGCATCCCGGCCCTACCGCTATTGCGACAATTTTTGAGGCAAATCTCGGTACGACCCTGCTGTATGGGTTAATCATTACCATACCGACCGTGATTGTTGCCGGCCCTCTGTTTTCAAAATTGCTGGCGCGCTTTGAGAAAGCGCCGCCTGAAGGATTATTTAATCCTCACCTATTCAGTGAAGAGGAGATGCCGTCATTCTGGAACAGTATTTTTGCCGCCGTGATCCCGGTCATTCTGATGGCCATCGCAGCGGTATGTGAAATCACGCTGCCAAAAAAGAATGCCGTGCGGGTTTTCTTCGAATTTATTGGTAATCCAGCAGTGGCGTTGTTTATTGCCATTATCATCGCCATTTTTACGCTGGGCCGACGCAACGGACGTACGGTTGAGCAGGTGATGGATATCGTCGGCGAGTCCATTGGCGCTATTGCGATGATTGTTTTTATCATCGCGGGCGGCGGCGCGTTTAAGCAAGTGCTGGTGGATAGCGGCGTGGGTCAATATATCTCGCAATTAATGACCGGCACCTCGCTATCTCCGTTATTAATGTGCTGGACGGTAGCCGCCGTGCTGCGTATTGCGTTAGGTTCCGCGACCGTGGCCGCGATAACCACAGCGGGCGTCGTATTGCCGATTATTAACGTAACCCACGCCGATCCGGCGTTAATGGTACTGGCGACAGGCGCGGGAAGCGTTATTGCATCACATGTTAACGATCCCGGTTTTTGGCTGTTTAAAGGGTATTTTAATCTTAGCGTCGGGGAAACCCTACGCACCTGGACCGTTATGGAAACATTGATTTCTGTCATGGGGTTGCTGGGCGTACTGGCGCTGAATGCGGTTCTGCATTAATTCATCATCCGCAGCCCAATTAACCATGGGGGCGACGTTCCCGCCCCCGGTACTGGAGAAAACATGAGGAATCACAGAATTTCTTTGCAGGATATCGCTACGCTTGCTGGCGTGACAAAAATGACGGTGAGCCGTTACATCCGCTCGCCGAAAAAAGTCGCCAGGGAAACCGGCGAGCGTATTGCGCAGATCATGGAGGAAATTAACTACATACCAAATCGCGCGCCAGCTATGCTGTTAAACGCGCAAAGTTACACTCTGGGCGTGCTGATCCCCTCTTTTCAGAATCAGTTGTTTGCCGACATTCTTGCCGGGATTGAATCCGTAACGTCGGGTCATAACTACCAAACTCTCATTGCGAATTACAATTACAATCGCGATTCGGAAGAAGAGTCCGTTATCAATTTATTGTCCTACAATATCGACGGCATTATTCTTTCAGAAAAATATCATACCCTCAGAACCGTCAAATTCCTGCGCTCAGCTACCCTCCCGATTGTAGAACTCATGGATATCCAGGGCGATCGCTTAGATATGGAGGTGGGGTTTGATAACCGTCAGGCCGCCTTTGATATGGTCAGCACCATGCTGGATAAACGCCAGCGGCGGAAAATTCTCTATCTGGGTTCAAAAGACGATATCCGTGATGAGCAGCGTTATCACGGCTACTGCGATGCGATGACGCGCCGGGGGCTGGCACCGTTGCGTATCAATCCCCGCGCTATCTCCTCTATCCATCTGGGGATACAGCTAATGCGTGATGCGCTTACTGCGCACCCGGACGTGGATGGCGTCTTTTGTACTAACGACGATATCGCAATGGGCGCTCTACTGTGGTGCCGAGAGCGTCAACTGGCCGTACCGGAGCAGATCTCCATCGCCGGCTTCCACGGTCTGGAGATGGGCAGGCAAATGATACCGAGCCTCGCCAGCGTAATTACCCCTCGTTTTGAGATCGGGCGCAGAGCCGCGCAGATGTTGCTCAACAAAATTAAAAATAACGATCTCAACCATAATACGATTGATTTGGGTTATCAGATTTATCACGGCAGCACGTTATAAATTTTTTGATCTACTTTTTCCCGCAGCTTGCCTGAGCTTAACGCGTAGCCAAAAGCGCCACGCGTCAGGTTACGCACTACATCATTTGAGGAATACCAGGCGGTCTGCCGGATGGCGGCGGAAAGGACTTATCAGGCCTACGGGTCATAGTAGGCCTGATAAGCGCAGCGCCATCAGGCACTGCGCTTTACTGCATTGCCGGATGGCGGCCTGTGATTACGACTTACGCAGCATTAGCCACAGGCTAATCAGGAAGAAAGACGCGCTCGGCAGCAGCGCGCCGACAATCGGCGGAATGCCGTATACCAGCGTCAGCGGGCCAAAAATCTGGTCGAGAACGTAAAAGACGAAGCCGAAGCTAATCCCCGTCACCACGCGCACGCCCATCGGCACACTACGCAGCGGTCCAAAGATAAACGACAGCGCCATCAGCATCATCACCGCCACGGAGAGCGGCTGGAAGATTTTACTCCACATATTGAGCTGATAACGTCCGGCGTCCTGTCCGCTCGACTTCAGATATTTAACGTAGTTATGCAGACCGCTGATGGAAAGCGCATCCGGATCCAGCGCCACCACGCCTAACTTATCCGGCGTCAGATTCGTTTTCCAGGTGCCGCTCACCGTCTGCGAACCGGTGATCTGTTTCGGGTTTTGCAGATCGGACTCATCCACCTGCGACAAACGCCAGACCTTATGCTCCGGGTCGAATTTTGCCGAAGCGGCGTAACGCACCGACTGCAAACGACGCTGATCGTTGAAAGCGTAAATACTAATGCCGGCCAGTTCCTCGTCGCCCTTCACCCGTTCAATATAGACAAAGTTATTCCCGTCTTTCGCCCACAGACCTTGCTGGGTGGAAAGCAGCGAGCCGCCATACATCGCCTGCGCACGATAGTTACGCGCCATCTGCTCGCCCTGCGGGGCGACCCATTCGCCGATCGCCATGGTCAACAGCACCAGGGGGATAGCCGTTTTCATCACCGACAGCGCCACCTGCATACGGGTGAAGCCCGATGCCTGCATCACCACCAGTTCGCTACGCTGCGCCAGCATCCCCAGTCCCAGCAGCGCGCCAAGCAGCGCCGCCATAGGAAAGAAGATCTGGATATCCTTAGGTACGCTGAGCAGGGTGTACATACCCGCGCCCAGCGCGTCGTAGTTACCCTGCCCCGCTTTTTTCAGCTGATCGACAAACTTGATGATCCCGGAGAGCGACACCAGCATGAACAACGTCATCATGATGGTGGTAAAAATGGTTTTACCGATATAGCGGTCAAGTACACCAAATGGCTGCATTATACCGCTCCTTTACGCAGAAAACGGGCACGCAGGCGGCGGACCGGCACCGTATCCCACAGGTTTAAACCAATCGCCAACGCCAGATAGATCAGGTTGACCGCCCACATCCAGATAACCGGGTCCAGTTTGCCTTTACCGCCATTCGATTTAATGGAGGTCTGGATCAGGAAGAACAGCAGATAAAGCAGCATGGCGGGCAACATAGACAAGACGCGCCCCTGACGTGGATTCACCACGCTGAGCGGCACGACCATCAGCGCCATCATAAATACGGTAAAGACTAACGTGATACGCCAGTGCAGCTCGGCGCGAGCACGATCGTTGTCGGTATTCCACAGCGTGCGCATGTCCATCTGGTCGGTATCGTTCGGGTCCAGCGCCACGGCCTGATGGCCAATAATCGCCTGATAGTTCTGGAAGTCGGTGATGCGAAAATCGCGTAGCAACGCCGTTCCTTCAAAACGCGTCCCTTTGTTTAAGGTGACAACCTGGGAACCATCGCGCAACTGAGTAAGGTGTCCGGAATCGGCCACGACCACAGAAGGACGAGCATTGCCCTTAGGGCGAATTTGCGCCAGGAAAACATCGTGGAAGTCGCTGCCGTCAACGCTTTCGATAAACAGCACCGAGCTGCCGTTGGTCGCCTGCTGGAATTGTCCCTGCGCCAACGCCGCCATACCGGGGTTCGCTTTCGCCTCCGCCAGCACTTCATCCTGGTGTTTTGACGACCAGGGGCCGGCCCACATCACGTTAACCGCCGCAAGGATACCGGTAAATAACGCCAGTACCATGGCGGCCTTTACCAGCACGGCTTTGCTCAACCCACAGGCGTGCATGACCGTAATTTCACTTTCGGTATACAGTTTGCCCAGCGTCATCAGCAGCCCCAGGAACAGGCTTAAAGGTAGGATGAGCTGCGCCATTTCCGGTACGCCCAGCCCCAGAAGCGAGAGCACCAGATTTGCGGGAATATCGCCGTCAACCGCCGCGCCGAGAATCCTCACTAACTTTTGACAAAAGAAGATCAAAAGTAAGATGAAGAGTATCGCCAGCTGGCTTTTGAGCGTCTCCCGCACCAGATATCTTATGATTATCACTTTAAATACGCCCGTAAAAACCCATTTTTTTGCTGGAATTTAGCTTGTTTCATGGCTTAAACGTCATTTATTCTCTTGAGTCGTCGAAATCATCGCTAAGATCATTATACTCAGCGGATTCACCTCTCAGAACTTGTTCTGACGTGCCAATGCCGTAATAACGTTAAGATTAACACGAAGTCACCGCAACAGCGGACATGAGTTACGAAAGCTTTCAATTTCTATACTCTAATGGATTTCGAGTTGCAGGCAGGCGGCAAGACTGTGAAGCCCCGGAGCTTACATCAGGTAAGTGACAGGGGTGAGCAGGCGCAGCCAACGCATCTGCAACTTGAAAGACGACGAGTATAGCTGTAGCCACCACTGTTGTCTTTAAGATTCAGGAGCATAGTGCATGGAGTTCAGTGTAAAAAGCGGTAGCCCGGAGAAACAGCGGAGTGCCTGCATTGTCGTGGGCGTCTTTGAACCGCGTCGCCTTTCTCCGATTGCAGAACAGCTCGACAAAATTAGCGACGGATACATCAGCGCATTGCTGCGTCGCGGCGAACTGGAAGGAAAACCGGGGCAGACTCTGTTGCTGCACCATGTTCCTAACGTTCTTTCCGAGCGAATCCTCCTCATTGGTTGCGGCAAAGAGCGCGAGCTTGATGAACGTCAGTATAAGCAGGTTATTCAGAAAACGATAAATACTCTGAATGATACCGGTTCGATGGAAGCCGTCTGTTTCCTGACCGAACTGCACGTTAAAGGCCGCAACAACTACTGGAAAGTGCGTCAGGCCGTCGAAACGGCCAAAGAGACGCTTTATAGCTTTGATCAACTCAAGACCAACAAGAGCGAGCCGCGCCGCCCGCTACGTAAGATGGTCTTTAATGTGCCGACCCGCCGTGAGCTCACCAGCGGCGAACGCGCCATTCAGCACGGTCTGGCCATCGCCGCCGGGATTAAGGCAGCGAAAGATCTCGGCAACATGCCGCCCAATATCTGTAACGCCGCCTACCTGGCGTCACAGGCACGCCAGTTGGCTGACAGCTACAGCAAAAATGTCATCACCCGCGTCATCGGCGAACAGCAAATGCGCGAACTGGGTATGAACGCTTATCTGGCGGTCGGCCACGGTTCGCAGAATGAATCGCTGATGTCGGTGATTGAGTACAAGGGCAATCCATCCGAAGACGCGCGCCCGATCGTGCTGGTGGGTAAAGGCCTGACCTTCGACTCCGGCGGCATCTCCATCAAGCCATCTGAAGGGATGGACGAGATGAAGTACGACATGTGCGGCGCGGCGGCGGTTTACGGCGTGATGCGTATGGTTGCCGAGCTTCAGCTACCGATTAACGTTATCGGCGTACTGGCGGGCTGTGAAAACATGCCGGGCGGACGCGCGTATCGTCCGGGTGACGTGCTGACCACCATGTCTGGTCAAACCGTTGAAGTCCTGAACACCGACGCCGAAGGCCGTCTGGTTTTGTGCGACGTGCTGACCTACGTTGAACGCTTCGAGCCGGAAGCCGTCATTGACGTCGCGACACTAACCGGGGCCTGCGTGATTGCGCTGGGTCATCACATCACCGGTCTGATGTCGAACCATAACCCGCTGGCGCATGAACTGATCGGCGCGTCCGAGCAAGCGGGCGACCGCGCGTGGCGTCTGCCGCTGGGCGATGAGTTCCAGGAACAACTGGAGTCCAACTTTGCGGATATGGCGAATATTGGTGGTCGTCCTGGCGGCGCTATCACCGCGGGCTGCTTCCTGTCGCGCTTTACCCGTAAGTATAACTGGGCGCACCTGGATATCGCCGGTACCGCCTGGCGCTCCGGCAAAGCGAAAGGCGCGACGGGTCGTCCGGTAGCGCTGCTGTCGCAGTTCCTGCTCAATCGTGCGGGCTTTAACGGCGAAGAGTAAGTTTGAGATTACCCCGTAGGCCTGATAAGGCGCATTAGCGCCGCCATCAGGCGTTTTGCCGGATGGCGCTGCGCTTATCCGGCCTACGGGAGGCATCATGGCAACGCATTTAAATCCACCACAAGAAGCCCCATATATGAAGAATGCGACGTTCTATCTTCTGGACAATGACACCACCGTCAACGGTTTAAGCGCCGTTGAACAACTGGTGTGTGAAATTGCCGCAGAACGTTGGCGCGCCGGCAAGCGCGTGCTGATCGCCTGCGAAGATGAGAAGCAGGCCATTCGGCTGGATGAAGCGCTGTGGGCAAGACCGGCGGAAAGTTTTGTCCCGCACAATCTGGCAGGCGAAGGCCCACGCGGCGGCGCGCCGGTTGAAATCGCCTGGCCGCAAAAACGCAACAGCAGCCCGCGCGATATTTTAATCAGCCTGCGTACAAGCTTTGCAGATTTTGCCACCGCTTTCACAGAAGTGGTAGACTTCGTCCCTTACGAAGAAACTTTGAAACAACTGGCGCGCGAACGCTACAAAGCCTACCGCGTGGCTGGTTTTAACCTGAATACGGCAACCTGGAAATAATGGAAAAGACATATAACCCCCAAGATATCGAACAGCCGCTTTACGAGCACTGGGAAAAGCAGGGCTATTTCAAGCCTAACGGCGACGAAAGCAAAGAGTCCTTCTGCATCATGATCCCGCCGCCGAACGTCACCGGCAGTTTGCATATGGGACATGCTTTCCAGCAAACCATCATGGATACCATGATCCGTTACCAGCGTATGCAGGGTAAAAACACCCTGTGGCAGGTCGGCACCGACCACGCCGGGATCGCCACCCAGATGGTGGTTGAGCGCAAGATTGCCGCTGAAGAAGGTAAAACCCGTCACGACTACGGCCGCGATGCGTTTATCGACAAAATCTGGCAGTGGAAAGCGGAATCCGGCGGCACCATTACCCGCCAAATGCGCCGTCTCGGCAACTCCGTTGACTGGGAGCGCGAGCGCTTCACCATGGACGAAGGCCTTTCCAATGCCGTGAAAGAAGTCTTTGTTCGCCTGTACAAAGAAGACCTGATTTACCGTGGCAAACGCCTGGTGAACTGGGACCCGAAACTGCGCACCGCCATCTCTGACCTGGAAGTGGAAAACCGCGAGTCCAAAGGCTCGATGTGGCACATCCGCTATCCGCTGGCCGACGGCGCAAAAACCGCAGACGGTAAAGATTACCTGGTCGTCGCCACCACCCGTCCGGAAACCGTACTGGGCGATACCGGCGTGGCCGTGAACCCGGAAGATCCGCGTTATAAAAATCTGATTGGCAAATTCGTTATTCTGCCGCTGGTTAACCGCCGCATTCCGATTGTGGGCGATGAACATGCCGATATGGAAAAAGGCACCGGCTGCGTGAAGATCACCCCGGCGCACGACTTTAACGACTATGAAGTCGGGAAACGTCACGCCCTGCCGATGATCAACATCCTGACCTTTGACGGCGACATTCGCGAAAGCGCGGAAGTGTTCGATACCAAAGGTGAGGAATCCGACGTTTACTCAAGCGAGATTCCGGCTGAGTTCCAGAAGCTGGAACGCTTTGCTGCCCGTAAGGCCATCGTTGCTGCCGTTGACGCGCTGGGCCTGCTGGAAGAAATTAAACCGCACGATCTGACCGTTCCTTACGGCGACCGTGGCGGTGTAGTTATCGAACCGATGCTGACCGACCAGTGGTACGTCCGTGCCGACGTGCTGGCGAAACCGGCGGTGGAAGCGGTTGAGAACGGCGACATTCAGTTCGTGCCGAAGCAGTACGAAAACATGTACTTCTCCTGGATGCGTGATATCCAGGACTGGTGTATCTCTCGTCAGTTGTGGTGGGGTCACCGTATCCCGGCATGGTATGACAACGACGGCAACGTCTACGTTGGCCGTACCGAAGAAGAAGTGCGTCAGGAAAATAACCTCGGTGCCGACGTTGCGCTTCGTCAGGACGAAGACGTTCTTGATACCTGGTTCTCCTCCGCACTGTGGACCTTCTCTACCCTCGGCTGGCCGGAAAACACCGACGCCCTGCGTCAGTTCCACCCGACCAGCGTGATGGTGTCCGGCTTCGACATCATCTTCTTCTGGATTGCCCGCATGATCATGATGACCATGCACTTCATCAAAGATGAAAACGGCAAGCCGCAGGTGCCGTTCCATACCGTCTATATGACCGGTCTGATTCGCGATGACGAAGGCCAGAAGATGTCCAAATCCAAGGGTAACGTTATCGACCCGCTGGACATGGTGGACGGCATCTCCCTGCCGGAACTGCTGGAAAAACGCACCGGCAACATGATGCAGCCGCAGATGGCGGAGAAAATCCGCAAGCGTACCGAGAAGCAGTTCCCGAACGGCATTGAGCCGCACGGCACCGACGCCCTGCGCTTTACCCTGGCGGCGCTGGCCTCGACCGGCCGCGACATCAACTGGGATATGAAGCGTCTGGAAGGTTACCGTAACTTCTGTAACAAGCTGTGGAACGCCAGCCGCTTTGTGCTGATGAACACCGAAGAGCAGGATTGCGGCTTCAACGGCGGCGAAATGACTCTGTCGCTGGCGGACCGCTGGATCCTGGCGGAATTCAACCAGACCGTTAAAGCCTACCGCGACGCGCTGGACAGCTTCCGCTTCGATATCGCCGCAGGCATTCTGTACGAGTTCACCTGGAACCAGTTCTGCGACTGGTATCTGGAGCTGACCAAGCCGGTAATGACCGGGGGTTCCGAGTCTGAACTGCGCGGCACCCGCCATACGCTGGTCACCGTACTGGAAGGTCTGCTGCGCCTGGCGCACCCGATTATTCCGTTCATCACCGAAACCATCTGGCAGCGCGTGAAGGTCATTTGCGGTATTACCGCCGATACCATCATGCTACAGCCGTTCCCGGAATATAACGCCGCACAGGTGGATGAAGCCGCGCTGGCCGATACCGAGTGGCTGAAGCAGGCGATCGTCGCGGTACGTAACATTCGTGCGGAAATGAACATCGCCCCGGGCAAACCGCTGGAACTGCTGCTGCGCGGCTGTAGTGAAGAAGCCGTTCGTCGTGTTAACGACAACCGTAGCTTCCTGCAAACCCTGGCGCGTCTGGAAAGCATCACCGTGCTGCCAGCCGATGACAAAGGCCCGGTTTCCGTGACCAAAATCATCGACGGCGCTGAACTGCTGATCCCGATGGCTGGCCTCATCAACAAAGACGATGAGCTGGCGCGTCTGGCGAAAGAAGTGGCAAAAATCGAAGGTGAGATTGCCCGTATCGAAGGCAAGCTGTCCAACGAAGGTTTCGTTGCTCGCGCGCCGGAAGCGGTCATTGCCAAAGAGCGTGAGAAGCTGGAAGGCTATGCAGAAGCAAAAGCGAAGCTGATTGAGCAGCAGGCGGTTATTAGCGCGCTGTAATCTGAAAGCCTGATGGCGCTTCGCTTACCAGGCCTACACGTTCGCTTATTGACATGGCGCGATCGGTAGGCCGGATAAGGCATTCACGCCGCCATCCGACAACATGAATTATGGGCCGACGTAAACGTCGGCCTTTTTACATCAGATAAACGGGAAGTAAGGCATGATGCCACGAGAAATCCACATTAGCAGGCTGTTTTCCAGCGGCTTCTCATCATTGGTTAACTCAAGCGAATCCAGATCGCCCTGGACCTGTGTATTCTGCGCCAGCCAGCTCACCAGCCAAATTTTCAACCACGGATAAGCCAGCCCTAAGGTCACGCCGGAAATCACAAACACCACCAGTAACCGCCACAGCATACCGTGTGCAGTGACAGAGGAATGAAAACGAATCGAATCGTTCGCCAGTGACAAATTGTTTAAAAACAGGTTGCGTAACGCCACATATAAGTAACTGGTTACCACAATAATCGCGAGAAAATAGAGGAAATAACATGCCATTATCTGGCCATAATATTGCAGAATAAGCGCCCCTCCTGCCTGCGCATTCCCCATCATACTCAAAAGAATCATGTTGGTGAACACCGGCGCGATTAGATAACCAATCACGACAGCAAAAGGGAAAAGGGTCAACATTGCCAACACGCACCCTCTGATGCACGTTTTAACATTAACCTGAATCGAGAAACGATGAATGCCAAAGTTTGCGCCATTGCCAAACAAGGTCATCCATTTGCTGTAGGTAATACCGTTAATGACCCCTATCCCAATAATAGCCAGCAAACCGAGAAAAACGATATTGAACACTAAACCGCCGACGGCGATGGTTACCAGTGAGATAATGTAAAGAACAATATAAAGCGCCACCATCAGGAGTACCGGGAGAGCGAACATGTACCACCAGGCGCGCCGCATGGAACACTGGAATCCAAAATGTACGCCATTAAGCGAAGTCATCATCGCCTGATACTGTAATCCTTTCACCGCCATAAAAGGAATAATCGCAATTAATAAGCCGAATAGCGTAAAACCGAGACCGGGATGACCGTGTTCAATAAGAGAGAGGCTAACAATATAAATAATAAAAACTAACAACACACTAATAAATAACGCGCCGCCCGTGGCTTTGTAAGCAAAAGGCTGATTGTTTAGCGTCATATTAGTATAAATATAACGTCGACATTTCACCATCGCCCACGGCGCATAGATTCCCAACGTGATACACGTCAACAAGAAATTCACAAGGCAAATAACAAAATACTTTCCGCCCTTGCCTGTAAACACCAACGTGTGATTATGGTTATCTTTACTACTGATAACGTTATTCATGAATCATATCCCTGAATTACAATCTATTAGAATTAATAATAAAAACCAGTAAATTGTTACTGATTTGACTACGATACTATTTTTGTTTAATTTTTCCGCCTTTTATTTTGTCTGATTTAGGATCTCCTTGCGCGTAACTCAAGACGGTGGTATTAAAGTAATCTATAAATAAATTTTAAAAATTGAGCTATATTATGAATAATGTCGCCTCGCCAACGCTCACGGTGCGCCGAATCACTACCGCCGACAATGCCGCTATTGCCCGTGTCATCCGTCAGGTTTCAGCGGAATACGGACTTACCGCCGATAAAGGTTATACCGTTGCCGACCCCAATCTGGATGAACTGTATCAGGTTTATAGCCAACCGGGCGCGGCCTACTGGGTGGTAGAGCAAAACGGTTGTGTGGTGGGCGGCGGCGGCGTGGCGCCGTTATCCTGTAGCGAACCAGACATTTGTGAACTGCAAAAAATGTATTTTTTACCGGTGATTCGTGGTCAGGGGCTGGCGAAAAAGCTGGCGCTGATGGCGCTGGATCATGCCCGTGAACAGGGTTTTAAACGCTGCTATCTGGAAACAACGGCTTTTTTACGCGAGGCGATTGCGCTATACGAACGTTTAGGATTTGAACATATTAGCGAACCGCTCGGCTGCACCGGACATGTCGATTGCGAAGTGAGGATGTTAAAGGATCTCTGAAAACCAGGCGTTTATTTATCCTCGCCAGGTATTATTTTTGCTGATATAAGTAATCCCGGAAACATCCTGTTATCCGGGAACCACTTATTATTCAAGGAAGTTATAAATGAAACGCCTATTATCAGCAATTGTTTTCCCCGCTATGTTTATTAGTATCTCTAATGTATATGCATTAGATATACAGCCCGGCGAATGGAAAATGGAAAATATAGAAATGCGCACCATCAATCCAGATACAAAAGAAGTATTAATGGATGAAAAAAATTCGGGCATAGCGACGCTTATGTGTTATACCCCTAAAATGTCTGAAGATTCTAAAAAAATGGTGAAGGGTTTTTCTACCAGTGCAGGCGGTTGCACGACAACATTTGTAGAAAGTACGGATACCAAACTGATCAATGAGACTGTCTGTAATAATCCTGATGTCAAATCGCACTCTATTGTAGAAACGACGAAAATAAGCGATACAGAATTTGCGATGACCATGAAATCGGATGTCGATGCAGGAGGTAATAAAACAACCTCCATCAACAAAATTAAACAAACCTTTGTTGGCAAGACCTGCTCTGAAGCGTCAAAAGGCGTGAAACAGTAAGTATTTCAACACAAGAACCCGTAGTGATGATGCAAAAATGGCATTGTTCAAGGTCACCTTTCGGGAATATAACACTGAGTGAGTTCTTTTTGCCTGCCGCAGGGCAGGCTTTACTCAGGACAGAATATCATGAAAATGACTTTTCCTGCTCGCCAGCAGTTTGATGCCGGGCGGATGACCACGCAGGTGGCGACAGCGTAAAAGATAAAAACGCTAATCTTTAATTTTACCCTTTATCCGGCGGCTGGCACGCCGCTATGAAAACGAAACTCGCGGTCTGGCGACAAGATAAGGTCAGCTTCCACCTCGCCAAAATAGCGCACGCGCGCAGAAATGTCCTCGGCGGAAATCTGCTGCGCCAGCGCCAGGTAATCCTGATAATGCCGCGCTTCGGAGCGCAGAAGCGAGAGATAAAACGTCTGTAAATCCTCATCCAGCCAGGGCGCCAGAGCGGCAAAACGTTCGCAGGAGCGGGCTTCGATATACGCCCCGCAAATCAGCTTATCAATTAAGGTGAGCGGTTCGTGCGTGCGTACCGCTTTCAACATTCCTTTCGCGTAGCGGCTGGCGGTGATTTTCACATAAGGAATGTTTCTGGCCTGCATGACCTCGCGTACCTGCCAAAAATGGTGCAACTCCTCTTTAATCAATAACACCATACGGTCGATAAGCTGACGACCCCAGGGGTCATCAGTTTGCGGCATGGCGCTTTTGCTAATCTGTTTATGCAGGGCAACAAAATCCGGCTCCGGCCCCTGACGAAACGCGAACGCCTCGTAAGGTTGCAGCCAGGCGAGCAGCGCGTCGGCGCCAGATTTATCGGCGACATATTTACGCACCAACAGCAACGCGGTTTGCGCAGCCTTCAGTTCGCAGATCAAGTGATCGGTAAGCAGAAGAGGAAGATTTTGCGGATCGCGGGCCTGGACAATCCACGCCTGCGGCGTCGGGCAATGCAGGAAATTAAGCACCGGAGAGAGTATTTGCGGGTAATTCATACGTAACCTGTAAAAAAATACGACAGCAGACGCTGCCGTACCGTCATACTATGCAGCTTTAGTGACGCACGCCGTCGTCATCTTCATCGACATAATCGTCGTCGTCACCCTCTTCGCCATTAGGGTCTTCGAAATAGGTTCCCCAGCCGTCGTATTCGACATCATATTTTTCCGCCAGGTTCATCAGTTGCTCAACCTGAGCGTCGATGAGTTCGGCGTTCAACGCGCACTCGCTGAGGATGTCGCAACAAATAACCGTATCGCCCTCTTCCACTTCCAGCTCTTCCGGCTCCGTCACTTCATAGCCGAGTTTAAAGGCTTCTACCGCGGCTTTTTCCAACGTTTCGAAATCGTCAGCGGAAAGGTGATGCTCGATAGTGTACAGCGCATCCGGATCGCTGCCATCCTCAAGTAACTCTTCAATAATTAACCGCGTTTCTTCACGCTGCTCTTCCAGTAATTCCGGGTTTGCCATAGCTCGTTCCTCATAGATGTCCTGCCGATACTCTTATTGTCACATACCGCCGACGTTGCCTCCACCTTATCGAGAAAAGTTTTATCAAACAGGGTTGCAAATGAATAATCATCCATATAAAGTGAATTTTAATTCAATGAGAGGCCTAAGCCATGTGAGGGAAGTATGTCTACGTTTTACCAAAAACCTTTTTTAAAGTTACTTGATTTCACCGCCAGCGAGCTCACTGCTCTGTTGCAGCTTGCCGCCAAACTGAAAGCCGATAAGAAAAACGGTAAAGAAGAACAAAAGCTGGTGGGTAAGAATATTGCGCTCATCTTCGAAAAAGACTCGACCCGGACACGATGCTCTTTCGAAGTTGCCGCATACGATCAGGGGGCGCGCGTGACGTACCTGGGTTCCAGCGGGAGCCAGATCGGCCATAAAGAGTCCATCAAAGATACTGCCCGCGTCCTGGGCCGGATGTTTGACGGTATTCAGTATCGAGGATATGGCCAGGAGATCGTCGAAACGCTGGCTGAATATTCCGGTGTGCCGGTATGGAACGGTTTAACCGATGAGTATCACCCAACGCAATTACTGGCGGATCTGCTCACCATGCAGGAACATCTGCCGGGTAAAGCCTTTAACGAGATGACGTTGGTCTATGCCGGAGACGCGCGTAATAACATGGGTAACTCCATGCTGGAAGCCGCCGCGTTAACAGGATTAGATCTCCGTCTGGTCGCGCCAAAAGCCTGCTGGCCGCAAGCCGCGTTAGTGGCGGAGTGCAGCGCCATGGCGAAAAAGAACGGCGGCGCCATCACCCTGACCGAAGATATCGCCTCGGGCGTAAAAGGCGCGGATTTTATCTA
Source organism: Salmonella sp. A29-2 (assembly GCF_020150755.1). Taxonomy (NCBI): domain Bacteria; kingdom Pseudomonadati; phylum Pseudomonadota; class Gammaproteobacteria; order Enterobacterales; family Enterobacteriaceae; genus Salmonella; species Salmonella sp. A29-2. The sequence goes on from NZ_CP083731.1 coordinate 4,183,173, forward strand.
TACCGATGTTTGGGTCTCTATGGGCGAACCCAAAGAGAAATGGGCGGAGCGTATTGCCCTGCTGCGTGATTATCAGGTCAACAGCCAGATGATGGCGTTAACCGGCAATCCGCAGGTTAAGTTCCTGCATTGTCTGCCTGCGTTCCATGATGACGAAACCACGCTCGGCAAAAAAATGGCCGAAGAGTACGGTTTACATGGCGGGATGGAAGTGACCGACGAGGTTTTTGAGTCTGCGGCCAGCATTGTCTTTGATGAAGCGGAAAACCGAATGCATACCATCAAAGCAGTAATGGTAGCGACGCTGTCTAAATAATGTCGTGATGATGCCGGATGGCGGTTGGCCTACAAGATCGCAACGTGCAGGCGCCGCCATCCGGTACAAAAACATTACGCCATCAGCATCTTCACAACCGCTTTACGTACCCGCGCCGGTTCTCCCACCGCGCACAGGGGCTTATGCACTTCGCCGGGATAAAACACCACAAAGTCACCTTCGTTCAGGACGACGGTTTTCTCGTCGACGCTCGTCGGTAAAAATGCAATGTCTTTATCCGCCAGCCAGTCCGTGTGCGGCGTTCCCGCAGGCCGGGTACTGAATGCCATCCCTTCCTGACCTTGTAGCACAATCTGAATATCAAGATAACGAGCGTGGTACTCTGCGCTACGCGATTCGCCCGGCTCCGTCATATTTTCAGAAATCATATAAAACAGCCTGTCGCCGTCAATGTCATACTTACCTGGCGCGGTCGTTGCCGTGACATGCGCATTGACGTGCTCAATCGCCTGCCGTAACGCCGTCGGCAGCCAGGCCTCCAGATGTTCAATATTGCCAACAATCATCGCATCCCCTTAGTTAAAACAGCGTTTTATTTTTCTCTTTATACGAGAAAAATGGCTGCCATACTACCCTTACTCTCATCGATTTTGCGCCAGCGCATGTTTATCGCCAGCGGTGTTTATATATTGTTAATAGTTCGCCCAACTTTATGCAGCACCTATGCATAAACCCCAGCGGCGCCAAATTGCCACCACTAACAACGCTTTGATATTAAAGGCGTTAACATAAAAACGTTTTAGCGATCACAATTCGCTCTCCCTGCATAAATGACTTCTCTATCCATAGTTATTTTTAAATTATTTAAATATCCCCGATAATAAAATCCCCCTCACGCATAGTTATGCAACCATTAAAAATAATCACTTTATTTTCAATGATTTAAGATTTAAACATCATTCAATACAGCAAACAAATAATTAACAATAAAAAAATAACAAACCATATAGCTGCGTAGTAATTCATTTAATGCCTTATTGTTTTTTGAATTTCTCTGACCCGGCTCATATATTAAGTAAGAAAAATAGCACTCCTTGATTGATGTGAATCTCATCACATTAACAACCCAAATAAAATTCAATCATTGCTCCCGAATTTAACTGAAACGCCGCGACTGCAAGCACGCTAAATATTTGCAGCCACTCCTTCTTTATTCTTGAAATTATGTAAAAGGTATAATGATGGAAAAGCATTTTGTCGGTTCTGAAATCGGTCAATTACGCAGCGTAATGTTGCATCGGCCCAATCTCAGCCTAAAAAGACTTACCCCTTCAAATTGTCAGGAATTACTTTTTGACGATGTATTATCCGTAGAGCGCGCTGGCGAAGAGCATGACATTTTTGCCAACACGCTGCGCCAGCAAGGGATAGAAGTGTTGCTGTTAACCGACCTGCTCACCCAAACGCTGGATGTGGCTGACGCTAAAGCCTGGCTACTGGACACGCAAATTTCCGATTATCGCCTTGGGCCCACCTTTGCCGCAGATATTCGCGCCTGGCTGGCGGATATGCCGCACCGTGAACTGGCTCGCCATTTAAGCGGCGGTTTAACTTACGGCGAAATCCCCGCCTCCATAAAAAATATGGTGGTCGATACTCACGATATTAATGACTTTATTATGAAGCCATTACCGAATCACCTATTTACCCGTGACACGTCCTGCTGGATATATAACGGCGTCTCAATTAACCCCATGGCGAAACCTGCACGCCAACGTGAAACGAATAATTTACGTGCTATTTATCGCTGGCATCCTCAATTCGCAGGCGGTGATTTCATTAAATATTTCGGCGACGAGGACATTAATTACGACCACGCCACTTTAGAGGGCGGCGATGTGCTGGTGATTGGCCGCGGCGCGGTGTTGATCGGTATGTCTGAACGTACTACGCCGCAGGGCGTTGAGTTCCTGGCGCAGGCATTGTTTAAACATCGTCAGGCGGAACGCGTCATTGCCGTTGAACTGCCAAAACATCGCTCCTGTATGCACCTTGACACCGTCATGACCCACATTGATATCGACACCTTCTCCGTCTATCCGGAAGTCGTTCGCCCGGACGTGCAGTGCTGGACGCTGACGCCAGACGGACGCGGCGGTCTGAAACGAACCCAGGAGAGCACGCTGGTTCATGCTCTTGAAACAGCGCTTGGCATCGATCAGGTGCGCTTAATCACCACTGGCGGCGACGCATTTGAAGCTGAGCGCGAACAGTGGAATGACGCCAATAACGTGCTCACCCTGCGTCCCGGCGTGGTGGTGGGCTATGAGCGCAACATCTGGACCAACGAAAAATACGACAAAGCCGGCATTACCGTCCTTCCCATTCCCGGCGATGAGCTGGGTCGCGGGCGCGGGGGCGCACGCTGCATGAGCTGTCCACTGGAACGCGATGGTATTTAAAGGAGACGTTATGGAAAACAAACGCACACTGGTCGTCGCGCTGGGCGGCAATGCGCTGCTCAAACGCGGCGAACCGCTGGAGGCTGATATTCAGCGTAAAAATATCGAACTGGCGGCCAGAACCATCGCCCAGCTTACCCGGCAATGGCGCGTGGTGTTAGTGCACGGCAACGGCCCACAGGTAGGACTGCTGGCGCTACAAAATAGCGCCTACGCTAACGTTACGCCCTACCCGCTCGATATTCTCGGCGCGGAAAGCCAGGGCATGATTGGCTACATGCTGCAACAGGCGCTGAAGAATCATCTGCCGGAGCGTGAAATCAGCGTCCTGCTCACCCAGGTCGAAGTCGATGCCAACGACCCGGCATTCCTCAATCCAACCAAATATATCGGCCCCATTTACGACGAAGCGCAAGCCCGTGCGTTACAGGCAGAAAAGGGCTGGGTATTCAAAGCCGACGGTAACGCCTTCCGCCGCGTTGTGCCCTCCCCGCAGCCGAAACGCATTGTGGAAAACGATGCCATCCGCGCGCTGATTAGCCGCGATCACCTGGTTATCTGTAACGGCGGCGGCGGCGTACCGGTCGTGGAAAAAGCCGATGGCTACCACGGTATCGAGGCGGTGATCGACAAAGATCTGTCCGCCGCCCTGCTTGCCAGCCAAATTCACGCCGACGCGCTGCTCATTCTGACCGATGCCGACGCGGTGTATCTCGACTGGGGCAAGCCCACCCAACGCCCGCTGGCGCAGGTTACGCCGGAACTGCTTCGTGAAATGCAGTTCGACGCCGGTTCGATGGGCCCGAAAGTGACCGCCTGCGCTGAGTTTGTCAGCCATTGCCGCGGCATTGCCGGAATCGGCTCGCTGGCGGATGGGCAAGCCATTCTCGCGGGCGAGAAAGGCACTTTGATTCGGTGTGAAACCGCCGACGTTGACGCATAAGGCTTTTTACCGGATGGCGGCTTCCGCCTTATTCGGCCTACAGAGCGCGCATAACCGTGGGCCGGATAAGCGCAGCGCCATCAGGCAATTCATTTTAACAAGGATATTGTAATGGTTATTTCACTGAAAAATCGTAACTTTTTGAAGCTGCTTGACTACACCCCGGCGGAAATCCAACACCTCATCGATCTGGCTATTGAGCTGAAAGCCGCAAAAAAAGCCGGATGCGAAAAGCAAACACTGATTGGCAAAAACATCGCGCTGATTTTTGAAAAAACCTCTACCCGCACCCGATGCGCGTTTGAAGTCGCCGCTTTCGACCAGGGCGCGCAGGTGACTTATCTCGGCCCAAGCGGCTCGCAGATCGGCCATAAAGAGTCCATGAAAGATACTGCTCGCGTCCTGGGGCGGATGTATGACGGCATCGAATATCGCGGTTTTGGTCAACACATTGTGGAAGAACTAGGGGAATACGCGGGCGTTCCCGTCTGGAACGGCCTGACCGATGAATTTCACCCCACACAGATCCTGGCCGATCTGATGACCATGCTGGAACATTCGCCGGGTAAAACGCTGCCGGAACTGAGCTTCGCCTACCTGGGCGACGCGCGCAACAACATGGGCAACTCGCTGATGGTGGGCGCGGCGAAGATGGGCATGGATATCCGCCTGATAGCGCCAAAGTCCTTCTGGCCTGATGCCGCGCTGGTCGCGCAGTGCCGGGAAATCGCCAGCGTTACCGGCGCTCGTATCACCTTAACGGAGAGCGTTGAAGATGGCGTTCACGGTGTGGATTTCCTCTATACCGACGTCTGGGTCTCGATGGGAGAGCCCAAAGAAGCCTGGGCGGAGCGCGTCAGTCTGATGACGCCATATCAGGTCAACCAGCAGGTGGTAAACGCTACCGGTAATCCTGATGTGAAGTTTATGCACTGCCTGCCCGCCTTCCATAACGAGCACACCAAAGTGGGACGCGAAATCGAAATGGCTTACGGCCTGAAAGGACTGGAGGTCACGGAAGAGGTGTTCGAGTCCGCAGGCTCGATAGTCTTCGATGAAGCGGAAAACCGGATGCACACCATCAAAGCGGTCATGGTGGCGACGCTCGGCGACTAATCCCACAGGATATGCGCCCTCGCGGCGCATATCCGTGATATCAGGAGAAAACATCATGGGTAAATTTAAATTTCCCACCGCTTATACCATCCTGTTTATTCTTATTGCCCTGGTCGCGGTGATGACCTGGATTGTGCCGGCGGGAAAATACCAAATGGCGATGAACGCCACGCTGGGAAAAGAGGTGCCGGTGGCGGGAACGTATGCCCCCGTGGACGCGCATCCGCAAGGGATTACCGCTGTTTTACTGGCGCCGATTGACGGCCTCTATAACCACGAAACCTACACCGCTGGCGCCATTGACGTCGCGCTGTTTGTCTTGATTATCGGCGGCTTTCTGGGGGTGGTGAATAAAACGGGGGCGATTGATGCCGGTATTGAACGGGTAACTATCAAACTCAACGGCAAAGATGAGTGGATGATCCCCATTCTGATGGCGCTGTTCGCCGCAGGCGGCACTATCTATGGCATGGCGGAGGAGTCGTTGCCCTTCTACACGCTGCTGGTGCCGGTCATGATGGCGGCCCGCTTCGATCCGTTAGTGGCGGCGGCAACCGTACTGCTCGGCGCGGGGATAGGCACGCTCGGTTCGACCATTAATCCTTTCGCCACGGTCATTGCCGCCAACGCCGCCGGCATCCCTTTTACGCAGGGCATGCTGATGCGCGTACTGCTGTTAATTGTCGGCTACGTACTGTGCGTGTTTTGGGTAATGCGCTATGCGCGCAAAGTCCGCGCCCATCCTGAGCTTTCTATCGTGGCGGATAAAATGGAGGAAAATCGCGCCCATTTCCTCGGCAATCGCGCCAATACACTGCTGGAGTTTACGGCTACCCGGAAATGGGTACTGCTGATCTTCGCCGCCTCTTTCGCGGTGATGATTTACGGCGTGGCGGTTCTCGGCTGGTGGATGGCGGAAATCTCCGGCGTCTTTCTGGCGGCGGCGATTATCGTTGGCGTGATAACGCGGATGGGTGAGGAAGCGTTCACCAGTACCTTTATCGACGGCGCGCGGGATTTGCTCGGCGTGGCGCTAATTATTGGTATCGCGCGCGGCATTGTGGTGGTCATGGATAACGGTATGATTACCCACACTATTTTGCACAGCGCGGAAAGTCTGGTTTCCGGCCTCTCTACCACCATTTTCATAAACGTAACCTACTGGCTGGAAGTATTGCTCTCCTTCCTGGTGCCCTCCTCTTCCGGTCTTGCCGTATTGACGATGCCCATTATGGCGCCGTTAGCGGATTTTGCCCACGTACAGCGGGATTTGGTCGTAACCGCCTACCAGTCGGCCTCCGGGATTGTGAACCTGGTTACTCCCACCTCCGCCGTGGTCATGGGCGGTCTGGCAATCGCGCGGGTTCCCTATGTCCGCTATCTGAAATGGGTCGCGCCGCTGTTGCTGATCCTGACATTGCTGAATATGGCGGTACTGAGCATCGGAGCGATGATGTAACGAGCCAGATGGCGACGCGTCTTATCCGACAGGACTGATAAGCACAGCGCCATCAGGCACGCCGTCACCTTTTTTGATCGGCTTCTCATTTTCCTGCAAAACCGCCCGATTGATCCGCAATCGATGTGACAAATGTGATGAATTTCGCCAGTCCGTTGATATTAATAATAAAGATAAGGTGCATTTATGAAGGAATACGATGATTACTCCGCCAAAGAACAACAGCAACTGGCGGTTTGTCAGCGCCTGATTAGTGAAAAAAGTTACCTGTCCCAGGAGGAGATTCGCCGCGATTTACAAAATGAGGGATTTGAAGGTATCAGTCAGTCTACGGTTTCGCGCCTGCTCAAGCTGCTGGGCGCAATAAAAATCAGAAATACGAAGGGACAAAAGATTTATTCCGTAAATCCCCAGCGGCGACCTTCGCCGGATGCCGGACGTTCAATAGCCGAAATGGTCGTTAGCGTTGAACATAATAGCGAATTTATCCTTATCCATACGGCGGCAGGTTATGGTCGCGCCGTCGCGAGAATTCTGGATTACCACGCATTGCCGGAAATTCTCGGCGTCGTTGCCGGTAGCAGTATTGTCTGGGTCGCACCGCGGGTCGTTCAGCGCACGGCGCTGGTACACAAACAAATTAATTACTTGCTTAAAATGAATTTAAATTCATAAGAACCGTTTGCGACAAGTAAATCATGCATTAATTCGCTTGATCCCAAAACAGAGCTGGGTATAATCGCGGACAATTTGCCGGGAGGAAGCATGGTTCAGTGTGTACGACATTCTGTCTTACCGCGTCTGAAAAAAGACGCAGGCCTGCCGTTTTTCTTTCCGTTGAAAACCAATACCAAGCCCCTCAATTGAGGGGCTTTTTTTTGCCCAGGCGTCAGGAGATAAACATGGCTAACCCGCTATATCAAAAACATATCATTTCCATAAACGACCTCAGCCGCGACGATCTTAATCTGGTACTGGCGACGGCGGCGAAATTAAAAGCCAACCCGCAGCCGGAGCTATTGAAACATAAAGTGATCGCCAGCTGCTTTTTCGAAGCCTCCACGCGTACCCGCCTGTCGTTTGAAACTTCAATGCATCGCCTGGGCGCCAGCGTAGTGGGCTTCTCCGACAGCGCCAACACGTCGCTGGGGAAAAAAGGAGAAACGTTAGCCGACACGATCTCAGTGATTAGCACTTACGTGGACGCGATTGTGATGCGCCATCCGCAAGAAGGCGCGGCACGTCTGGCGACGGAGTTTTCCGGTCAGGTGCCGGTGCTCAATGCGGGCGACGGTTCGAACCAGCATCCGACGCAGACCCTGTTGGATCTGTTTACCATCCAGGAAACGCAGGGCCGTCTGGATAACCTGCATATCGCGATGGTCGGCGATCTGAAATATGGCCGCACCGTGCATTCGCTAACCCAGGCGCTGGCGAAATTTAGCGGCAACCGTTTTTATTTTATCGCGCCGGACGCGCTGGCGATGCCGCAGTACATTCTGGATATGCTTGATGAAAAAGGGATGGCCTGGAGCCTGCATGGTTCTATTGAAGAGGTCATGGCCGACGTCGACATCCTCTATATGACTCGCGTACAGAAAGAGCGTCTCGACCCGTCCGAGTACGCCAATGTGAAGGCGCAGTTTGTTCTGCGCGCCAGCGACCTGAACGGCGCGCGTGAAAATATGAAAGTGCTGCACCCGCTGCCGCGGATTGATGAAATCACCACGGATGTGGATAAAACGCCACACGCCTGGTACTTCCAACAGGCGGGCAACGGTATTTTCGCTCGCCAGGCGTTACTGGCGTTGGTACTGAATAGCGAACTGAGTCTGTAAGGGAGAAAAACGATGACACACGATAACAAACTGCAGGTTGAAGCCATTAAATGCGGCACCGTGATTGACCATATCCCTGCGCAGGTAGGCTTTAAACTGCTGAGTCTGTTTAAATTGACCGAGACCGATCAGCGAATCACTATCGGTCTGAATCTCCCGTCTGGCGAGATGGGGCGTAAAGACTTAATCAAAATAGAAAACACCTTTCTCACCGAAGAGCAGGTTAACCAACTTGCTCTGTACGCGCCGCAGGCCACCGTTAACCGCATCGACAACTACGACGTAGTCGGGAAATCACGCCCCAGCCTGCCAGAGCGTATTAATAATGTGCTGGTTTGCCCGAACAGCAACTGCATCAGCCACGCGGAACCGGTATCCTCCAGCTTTGCAGTGAAAAAACGCGCCAATGATATCGCCCTCAAATGCAAATACTGTGAAAAAGAGTTTTCGCATAATGTGGTGCTGGCCAACTAATGGGGGTTGGTTATGAGATCCCGGCTCCCTATAATGAGCGGGGACATTCTATTACCGCTGTAATTCAGGAGAAATCATGAGCAAAACTATTGCGACGGAAAATGCACCAGCAGCAATCGGCCCATACGTACAGGGCGTTGACCTGGGTAGCATGGTAATCACTTCCGGTCAGATCCCGGTCGATCCGAAAACCGGTGCCGTAGCGGAAGACGTATCCGCTCAGGCACGTCAGTCGCTGGAAAACGTTAAAGCTATCGTGGAAGCCGCTGGCCTGAAAGTAGGCGACATTGTGAAAACGACCGTCTTCGTGAAAGACCTGAACGATTTCGCGACCGTCAACGCTACCTACGAAGCGTTCTTCACCGAGCACAACGCCACCTTCCCGGCGCGTTCCTGCGTGGAAGTTGCCCGTCTGCCGAAAGACGTGAAAATTGAGATTGAAGCGATCGCTGTTCGTCGCTAAGCGCCGGACGTCATCCCCGCCGGGCGGCGCAAGTTTGCCCGGTTCGGGGCACCAACAGCCATGGAGAGGCGGCAATGGTAAGAGCGCGTTTTACCGAGGAGCAAATCGCCGATTTTCTGCAACAGTCTAAAAACGGCGTGCCGAATAAGGCGTTGTGCGAAGAATATGGATTTAGCAACAGCACGCTCCGTCGCTGGCAGGAGAAACATGCTGAAAGCATACGCCAGGAATTAAAACAGATAGAATCTACCGCGAAGATAGTCTTTTTATGCTTCATTGTCGCAGCCATATTGCTTACCCTTATGTTTCCTAAGCCCACTGGCGCCTTAGCGATTCCTCCTTACTTAGTTTATTGCATTAGCTATATTCGCCGCTTTCGTCGCATATCCGCAAAACATATCCGGCGGTGGGACATCTCCTCCTCTCGTTCCGGATTGGGGGCAGAGAACACATTTTACAAACTTAGCTGGACATTCCTCTTTTTTATGCCTGCATATAGCATTCTACAGTTGCTTGAATAAGCCCAGAAATTTAAAGATAAAGCCGATCGCGTAAAACTTGTCGAGCTTTACGGGCATCTGACCTGGTTAGCGATATCGGGGATTAAGCACGCTGGCGAATCCCCGACGAAAGTGTTTACTGCCAGCCATAACGTCGGCTGTAAAACCCTTTCACTAACTGGGTTAACGTCATATAGCCCGCCAGAATGGCAATCAGCCACGGGAAATAGCTTAACGGCAGCGCCTGCAACTGCAGGTAAGACGCCAGCGGCGAAAACGGCAACGAGACTCCCACCACCATCACCAACAACGTCATCGCCATCAGCGGCCAGGCGGCGCGACTTTGAATAAACGGCAGACGGCGGGTACGGATCATATGCACAATCAGCGTTTGCGACAGTAATCCCACCACAAACCAGCCGGACTGGAACAAAGTTTGCGTTTCTGGCGTATTCGCATGAAATACCCACCACATCAGGCAAAAGGTCAAAATGTCGAAAATCGAGCTGATCGGACCGAAAAAGACCATAAAGCGCCCCAAATCCGCCGGATTCCAGCGCTGCGGCTTTTGAATTTGTTCTTCATCGACATTATCAAACGGAATCGCCACCTGGGATACATCGTACAGCAGGTTTTGAATCAGCAAGTGCAGCGGCAGCATTGGCAGGAACGGCAAAAAGGCGCTCGCCACCAGTACGCTAAACACGTTACCGAAATTTGAGCTGGCCGTCATCTTGATATATTTCAACATATTAGAAAAAGTACGACGACCTTCAATGACGCCTTCTTCCAGCACCATCAGGCTCTTTTCCAGCAGGATAATATCGGCCGCTTCACGGGCGATGTCCACCGCGCCATCTACCGAGATACCAATATCCGCCGCCCGCAACGCCGGAGCATCGTTAATCCCGTCGCCCATAAAACCGACCACATGCCCCTCGCGTTTGAGTAAAGTGACGATGCGCTCTTTATGCATCGGCGTCAGACGCGCAAACAACGTCGTACGGGCGGCCAGCGCCGCCAGCGCGTCGTCGCTTAACCCTTCAATATCACTGCCAATAACGACATCGCCCGCATCCAGCCCAACTTCATGGCAAACTTTCGCCGCTACCAGCTCGCTGTCGCCGGTGAGAATTTTCACCGTAATTCCGCTCGCCTTCAGCGCTTTCAGCGCCGGCGCGGTGGTCTCTTTCGGCGGATCGAGAAAAGCAATATACCCTTCCAGGATCAGGTCAGATTCATCGATACGCTGGTAATCGCCCTCACGCGCAGGCAGGTATTTGGTCGCGACGGCGACCACGCGTAGCCCCTGACGGTTCAGCGTGTCGGTAACGCGTTTCACCCGGCGCAGCATATTGTCGTCCAGCGGCACAATATCGCCGTTGTGGCGCACCTGAGTACACACGTTCAGGATCTCCTGTAACGCGCCTTTGCAGACCAGTTGATGCACGTTCGAATCTTCGGCGACCACCACCGACATCCGGCGACGCTCAAAATCAAACGGAATCTCATCGATTTTCTGCCAGCGTCCGGAGAGCTGACGCGCGGCGGTTTCGTCTACTCCCTCCAGGACCGCCGTATCCAGTAAATTTTTTAGACCGGTCTGATAATGGCTGTTCAGCCAGGCGCAATGCAGTACATGCTCGCTGGGCTTACCAGAGATATCCGTATGATTCTCCAGCACAATTTTATCCTGCGTCAGAGTGCCGGTTTTATCGGTGCACAGAATATCCATCGCGCCGAAGTTCTGAATCGCGTCAAGGTGCTTCACGATAACTTTCTGTTTCGAAAGCTTCACCGCCCCGCGCGCGAGGGTGGAGGTGACGATCATCGGCAACATTTCCGGGGTGAGTCCTACCGCGACCGAAAGCGCAAATAACGCCGCTTCCCACCAGTCACCTTTCGTGTAACCATTAATAATCAGTACTACCGGCGCCATGACCAGCATAAAGCGGATCAGCAACATACTGACGCGGCTAATTCCTTTCTGGAAAGCGTTCTGCTCGTTATCTTGTTCCGACACGCGCCCCGCCAATTGACCAAACCAGGTGTCGGCGCCGGTCGCCATCACCACGGCCTGCGCCGTTCCGCTCACGACGTTCGTCCCCATAAAGCACAGCGTGTCGCACTCAAGCGGGTTATTTTGCCGGGGCTCACGCGTCGCGGCGACTTTCTCGACTGGCAGAGATTCGCCGGTCAGCGACGCCTGGGCGACAAACAGATCGCGCGCCTGGATAATCCGTAAATCCGCCGGGATCATATCCCCCGCCGCCAGCTTAATAATATCGCCGGGCACCAGTTGATCGATGGGTAATTCCAGCCAGGCGTTTTCGCCATTTTCATTAATAACCCGCAGTACGGTAGCGGTATTGCTCACCATCGCTTTTAGCGCGTCCGCCGCTTTTGTCGAGCGCGCTTCCTGCACAAAATTCAGCAGCGTTGAGATACCGACCATCAGGGCGATAACGCCTGCGGCAAACAGATCCTCCGTGGCATAAGAAATGCCGCCAAGAATCGTGAGTAAGATGTTGAAAGGATTGCGATAACATACCCACAAATGCACCCACCACGGCGAGGGTTTCTGGGCTGGAAGGCGGTTTTCGCCATGCTTTTCACGCGCGCGCGTTACCTCGGCGGCGTTTAATCCCTCCGGGTGCGTATCAAAAACGCGCCAGAGAGTCTCCTGCTCCATTGCCGCGACTTTCAGACAGCGCTCGCTCAGCGAAGGCGGGATAGTCGCATTTACCGCGGTCTGCGCGCCGGGCAGCGGATCGCGGTGAACCAGACGATAAGGCAAATGACGATTAAGCCGGGCAAAAAGCTGGCGGGTAATGGTTTTTAGCATAGGTAATCCCTCCGCGCCGAAGTCAGGCGCAGAAAATTCTTCAGGCGCGGCAAAGCCTTGCCCGATGAGCAATGTTTAAATAAAAACAGGGACGTTATTGTGTCACTGTCTTACACACCGGTAAGACAGCAGAGGCAGGCTTACCGGAAAAGGAAAATTCTCCATCGCGGGAGAGGGGTGGGTTCAGGGTCCATGTCGCCTCCGGTAAGTAAACGATTTGCGCCGTGGATTATACGCATAAATCCATAAGTTTTGTGGCAATTATGGCGGTATCATACCGTTACGTAATTAAACCAACGATAAACCAGACTTTGCCCATTGCCCTTCGCTTGAGTAAAGTTACTCTTTTTATCACCATCACCATCACCATCAGCGTCACGCCACGGGAAAACAGGATGCAAAACCGGCTCACTATCAAAGACATCGCCCGCCTGAGCGGCGTAGGGAAATCAACCGTTTCCCGCGTGCTTAACAATGAAAGCGGCGTAAGCGAACGTACCCGCGAGCGTGTCGAAGCGGTGATGAATCAACACGGTTTCTCTCCGTCCCGCTCCGCCCGTGCGATGCGGGGACAAAGCGATAAAGTGGTCGCTATTATCGTCACTCGCCTTGATTCGTTGTCTGAAAACCTCGCGGTTCAAACCATGCTGCCTGCGTTTTATGAACAGGGCTACGACCCTATTATGATGGAAAGTCAGTTCTCGCCGACGCTGGTAATGGAACATCTGGGCATGCTCAGACGACGTAACATTGATGGCGTGGTGCTGTTTGGCTTTACCGGCATCACAGAAGAGTTGATCGCCCCCTGGAAAGCCTCACTGATGCTGCTGGCAAGAGATGCGCAAGGTTTTGCCTCCGTCTGTTACGACGACGAGGGCGCAATTCATATCCTTATGCAGCGGCTGTATGAGCAGGGACACCGCAACATTAGCTTTCTGGGCGTTCCCCATAGCGATATTACCACCGGCAAACGTCGGCATGACGCATACCTGGCGTTTTGCAAAAAACATAAACTTCATCCCGTCGCCGCCCTGCCCGGTCTTGCCATGAAGCAGGGCTATGAGCATACGGCAAGCGTCATCATGCCGGATACCACCGCGTTAGTCTGCGCCACCGATACGCTGGCGTTGGGCGCCAGTAAGTATTTACAGGAGCAACGTATTGAGACGCTGCAACTGGCAAGCGTCGGGAACACGCCGCTGATAAAATTCCTGCACCCGGAGATCGTCACTGTCGATCCTGGCTATGCTGAAGCCGGACGACAGGCGGCTTCGCAGCTGATCGAACAGATCAATGGCCGCTGCGATCCGCGCCGGATCGTCATTCCTTCTACCCTCGCCTGAGTGACTAATTAAACGGAATACCACGAGTAATTTGTGATCGTCGCTGCGTTTCGGGAACGTTCCCATTTTTAAACCAACGTTGAAGAGCTACTCTTGCGCCAACCCATAACTTACCTCCTCTGCCATGAGGCTTTACGATGAGCAAAGTAAAACAAGCCGATATCGACCGGCTGATTGACCTGGTCGGCGGGCGCGACAACATCGCCACGGTGAGCCACTGCATTACTCGCCTGCGCTTTGTGCTCCACCAGCCCGCGAACGCCAGGCCAAAAGAGATCGAACAATTACCGATGGTTAAAGGCTGTTTCACCAACGCCGGGCAGTTTCAGGTGGTGATCGGCACCGAAGTCGGCGATTACTATAACGCGCTGCTGGAGACCACCGGCAAAGCGTATGCCGATAAAGAGCAGGCCAAAAAAGCCGCTCGCCAGAACATGAAGTGGCATGAGCAGTTAATTTCCCACTTTGCGGAGATCTTCTTTCCGCTACTACCGGCGTTGATCAGCGGCGGTTTGATCTTAGGCTTTCGTAACGTGATCGGCGATGTGCCGATGAGCAACGGCCAAACGCTGGCGCAGATGCATCCGGCGCTAAAAACGCTTTATGATTTTTTATGGTTGATCGGCGAAGCGATCTTTTTCTATCTGCCGGTGGGGATCTGCTGGTCGGCGGTGAAAAAAATGGGCGGCACGCCGATTCTTGGTATCGTGCTCGGCGTGACGCTGGTGTCGCCGCAGTTGATGAATGCGTATCTGCTGGGCCAGCAAACGCCGGACGTCTGGAACTTCGGCTTATTTAGCATTGAGAAAGTGGGCTACCAGGCGCAGGTTATCCCGGCGCTACTGGCAGGGCTGGCGCTTGGGTTTATTGAAACGCGGTTGAAACGCATCGTGCCGGATTATCTCTACCTGGTCGTCGTCCCGGTGTGTTCGTTGATACTGGCCGTCTTTCTCGCCCACACCTTTATCGGCCCCTTTGGTCGTATGATCGGCGACGGCGTGGCCTTTGCGGTACGTTATCTGATGACCGGCAGTTTCGCCCCGATAGGCGCGGCGCTGTTCGGCTTCCTGTATGCCCCGCTGGTCATTACCGGCGTCCACCAGACAACGCTCGCTATCGATATGCAGATGATCCAGAGCATGGGCGGTACGCCAGTCTGGCCGCTGATTGCGCTGTCGAATATCGCGCAGGCCTCCGCCGTGGTGGGCATCATCATCTCCAGCCGTAAACACAATGAACGCGAGATCTCCATTCCTGCCGCCATTTCCGCTTACCTTGGGGTAACCGAACCGGCGATGTACGGTATCAACCTGAAGTATCGTTTTCCGATGCTGTGCGCGATGATCGGATCTGGTCTGGCGGGACTGCTCTGCGGTCTGAACGGCGTCATCGCCAACGGTATCGGCGTGGGCGGCCTGCCGGGTATCCTGTCTATACCGCCGCGCTACTGGCAGGTGTACGGCATGGCGATGGTTATCGCGATCGTTATCCCGGTGATTCTGACCACCTTTATCTATCAGCGTAAGCATCGTCAGGGCACATTACAAATTGTCTAATTCTTCTTCGGGGCGCAGTTGCGTCCCAACGCACTTGCAGGAAACAACAATGACTATTCCCCTCTGGTGGCAAAACGGCGTTATTTATCAGATCTACCCGAAAAGTTTTCAGGACACGACCGGCAGCGGCACCGGCGATTTACGCGGCGTCACGCAGCGCCTTGACTATCTACAGCGACTCGGCGTAGATGCCATCTGGCTCACGCCGTTTTATATCTCGCCGCAGGTGGATAACGGTTATGACGTCGCAAATTATACGGCTATCGACCCGACCTACGGCACGCTGGATGATTTTGACGAGCTGGTCGCGCAGGCGAAAGCACGCGGTATTCGTATCATCCTGGATATGGTGTTTAACCATACTTCTACCCAGCACGCCTGGTTTCGCGAAGCGCTGAACAAAGAGAGCCCATACCGTCAGTTTTATATCTGGCGCGATGGCACGCCGGATGTCTGCCCGAATAACTGGCAATCCAAATTTGGCGGCAGCGCCTGGCGCTGGCATAGCCAGAGCGAACAATATTATTTACACCTTTTCGCGCCTGAACAGGCCGACCTGAACTGGGAAAACCCCGCCGTGCGCGCCGAGCTGAAAAAGGTCTGCGAATTCTGGGCCGATCGCGGCGTGGATGGCCTGCGTCTGGACGTGGTGAACCTGATCGCCAAAGATCAGGATTTTCCTGACGATCCGACGGGCGACGGACGCCGCTTTTATACCGACGGACCGCGCGCGCATACGTTTTTACGCGAAATGAACCGTGACGTTTTTACGCCGCGTAATCTGATGACGGTAGGCGAAATGTCCTCTACCACGCTGGAAAACTGCCAGCAATATGCCGCGCTTAGCGGCGACGAACTCTCGATGACCTTCAATTTTCATCATCTGAAGGTGGATTACCCCAATGGCGAAAAGTGGACGCTGGCAAAACCTGATTATGTGGCGCTGAAAGCGTTGTTCCGCCACTGGCAACAGGGGATGCATAACGTCGCCTGGAACGCGTTATTCTGGTGTAATCACGATCAGCCGCGCATCGTTTCCCGCTTTGGCGACGAGGGGGAATACCGGGTTCCAGCCGCGAAAATGCTGGCGATGGCGCTGCACGGTATGCAAGGGACGCCTTATATCTATCAGGGCGAAGAAATCGGCATGACCAACCCACACTTTACCCGCATCACCGATTATCGCGACGTGGAAAGCCATAACATGTTTGCCGCGCTACGCGCCGCCGGACGCGACCCCGACGAACTGCTGGCTATCCTGGCCAGTAAATCCCGCGACAACAGCCGCACGCCAATGCAGTGGGACAACGGTAAAAACGCCGGGTTCACCCAGGGCGAGCCGTGGATAAGCCTGTGCGATAACTATACGGAGGTTAACGTCGCGGCAGCATTACGCGATGAAAACTCGGTGTTTTACACCTATCAAAAGCTGATTGCGCTACGTAAAACTCAGCCTGTACTGATCTGGGGCGATTATCAGGATCTCCTCCCGGATAGCCCATCAGTATGGTGTTATCGCCGCCAGTGGCAGGGGCAAACCCTGCTGGTTGTCGCCAATCTGAGTGACCAGTGCCAGGAGTGGCATCCGCCGCATATCAAAGGACAGTGGCAGGCGCTACTGCATAATTATGGCGAGGTCGCCAGCCAGCCAGCCGCGATGACGCTCCGCCCATTTGAAGCCATCTGGTGGTTACAACGCTAACGCGACGTCCTTATACGGATAAACGCCACAAACCTATTGACACGGGCTGTGGCGTTGCTCCAGGTTACTGTCTGTTTTTGTTGAATAATTAATCAGATTTTTCTTGCTATCTTTTACAAACGCTACAGCGCCCGCCATCTGTACGCTCTGATTTTTACCTTGTTCTACATCAATAAAATTGCAAACATCCTTGATGCAAATCACTACATATAGACTTTAAAATGCACGCCGACCCAATATGTTGTATTAATTGACTACAATTGCTACAACACCTGTTCACTCGACACAAGGTGAATTGTGGATAACCTGGGTCAGGATTGCGGGAAGTCGTTGGAAAAGAGATGAATAAACCTGTTATGGCTTCCCCGGCCTCTGTGGATAACCTGTTCTTACAAATATGGAGTGATCATGACACCGCATGTGATGAAACGAGATGGCTGTAAAGTGCCATTCAAATCAGAGCGCATTAAGGAAGCCATTCTACGTGCAGCTAAAGCAGCGGGAGTCGATGACGCAGATTACTGTGCCACCGTCGCAGAAGTCGTTAGCAGCCAAATGAACGCACGCAGTCAGGTGGATATTAACGAGATCCAAACTGCGGTTGAAAACCAACTGATGTCCGGCCCGTACAAACAGCTTGCCCGCGCCTACATCGAATACCGTCACGATCGCGACATTCAGCGTGAAAAGCGTGGTCGTCTGAACCAGGAAATTCGCGGCCTGGTAGAGCAAACTAACTCCGCGTTGCTCAATGAAAACGCCAACAAAGACAGTAAAGTCATTCCCACCCAGCGCGATTTGCTGGCCGGGATTGTCGCCAAACACTATGCCCGCCAGCACCTGTTGCCGCGTGACGTAGTACAAGCGCATGAGCGCGGCGATATCCACTATCACGATCTCGACTATTCGCCGTTCTTCCCGATGTTCAACTGTATGTTGATCGACCTGAAAGGCATGTTGACCCAGGGCTTTAAGATGGGTAACGCCGAGATCGAACCGCCAAAATCTATCTCTACCGCCACTGCCGTTACCGCGCAGATTATCGCGCAGGTCGCCAGCCATATTTATGGCGGCACCACCATTAACCGTATCGACGAAGTGCTGGCGCCGTTTGTCACCGAAAGCTATAACAAGCACCGCAAAACCGCCGATGAGTGGCAGATCCCGGATGCCGAAGGGTATGCGCGTTCTCGCACCGAAAAAGAGTGCTACGACGCGTTCCAGTCGCTGGAATACGAAGTTAACACGCTGCACACCGCTAACGGCCAGACGCCTTTCGTGACCTTTGGTTTTGGCCTCGGCACCAGTTGGGAGTCGCGTCTGATCCAGGCGTCTATTTTGCGTAACCGTATCGCCGGTCTGGGTAAAAATCGCAAAACCGCCGTGTTCCCGAAACTGGTCTTCGCTATCCGCGACGGTTTGAACCACAAGTTTGGCGATCCGAACTACGACATTAAACAACTGGCGCTGGAGTGCGCGAGCAAGCGCATGTATCCGGACATCCTCAACTACGATCAGGTGGTCAAAGTCACCGGTTCGTTCAAAACGCCAATGGGCTGCCGCAGCTTCCTCGGCGTGTGGGAGAACGAAAACGGCGAGCAGATCCATGACGGGCGTAACAACCTGGGCGTGATTAGCCTTAACCTGCCGCGCATCGCGCTGGAAGCAAAAGGCGACGAAACCGCATTCTGGAAACTGCTGGATGAACGTCTGGCGCTGGCGCGGAAGGCGCTGATGACCCGTATCGCCCGCCTTGAAGGCGTGAAAGCCCGCGTCGCGCCTATCCTGTATATGGAAGGCGCCTGCGGCGTGCGGCTGAAAGCGGACGACGACGTGTCTGAAATCTTTAAAAATGGTCGTGCATCCATCTCTCTGGGCTACATTGGTATCCATGAAACCATTAACGCGCTGTTCGGCGGCGAGCACCTGTACGACAGCGAGCAGCTTCGCGCTAAAGGCATCGCGATTGTGGAGCGTCTGCGCCAGGCCGTGGATCAGTGGAAAGAAGAGACCGGCTACGGCTTTAGTCTGTACAGCACGCCAAGTGAAAACCTCTGTGACCGCTTCTGCCGTCTGGATACCGCCGAGTTCGGCGTGGTGCCGGGCGTAACCGATAAAGGTTACTACACCAACAGCTTCCACCTCGACGTGGAGAAGAAGGTTAACCCGTACGACAAAATCGATTTCGAAGCGCCGTATCCGCCGCTGGCGAACGGGGGTTTCATTTGCTACGGCGAATACCCGAACATTCAGCACAACCTGAAAGCGCTGGAAGATGTCTGGGATTACAGCTATCAGCATGTACCGTATTACGGCACCAACACGCCGATCGATGAATGCTACGAGTGCGGCTTTACCGGCGAGTTCGAATGTACCAGTAAAGGTTTCACCTGCCCGAAATGCGGCAACCACGATGCCGCGCGCGTCTCGGTCACCCGCCGCGTGTGCGGTTATTTAGGCAGCCCGGACGCGCGCCCGTTTAACGCCGGTAAGCAGGAAGAAGTGAAGCGCCGCGTGAAGCATTTAGGCAATGGGCAGATAGGTTAATCCTCCGTTTGCAATGCGTAAATGCCGGATGGCGGTGTAAACACCTTATCCGGCCTACAACCGCTGGCTATAGTTCCAATTTCATGAATTTCCTCTAAGCAGTTGGTGTTGTAGCAAGGCGGCAAACGAACGAATCCCAGGGAGCTTACATAAGTAAGTGACCTGGGTAAGTAAGAGCGGCCAACGCCGCTACAGCGCCAAATGCAACGAGGAAACATGAACTTTCACCAATACTACCCCGTAGACATCGTTAACGGCCCCGGCACCCGCTGCACCCTGTTTGTGTCAGGGTGCGTGCATGAATGCCCTGGCTGCTATAACAAAAGCACCTGGCGGCTGAACTCCGGCCAGCCGTTTACCAAAGAGATGGAAGATAAGATCATTGCCGATCTGAACGACACGCGCATTCACCGTCAGGGGATCTCGCTGTCGGGCGGCGATCCGCTGCATCCGCAAAACGTACCGGATATCCTGACACTGGTACAACGTATCCACGCGGAGTGCCCGGGGAAAGATATCTGGGTGTGGACCGGCTACAAGCTCGATGAACTTAACGCCGCACAGATGCAGGTGGTCGATCTCATCAACGTGCTGGTCGATGGCAAATTTGTGCAGGATCTGAAAGACCCGGCGCTTATCTGGCGCGGTAGCAGCAACCAGGTAGTGCATCATTTGCGTTGATGCGGGGATATTGGGTCAATAACCGTTACTCGTCCGCAACTTTTACGCCCTTCTTTCGCCTCCTGCTTACAGGTATATGCATATGCCTATACATATGTCACGCACAGGCATATAATTAACTCCGACACTGGCCTATAACATCACGCCCACAAGGGCAGGAGACGACCATGCGAACCGTATCTGTATTTAAAAATGGCAATAACCGCGCGATCCGCCTTCCACGCGATCTGGATTTTGACGGCGTCAACGAACTTGAAATCTTCCGCGAAGGCGACACGATTATACTGCGCCCCGCCCGCCCTTCCTGGGGATCATTCCGTCATGAGGAAAAAGCCAGCCCAGACTTTCTGACGGAACGCGAAGACATCATCAGCGATGAGGGACGCTTTGAACTATGAGTAAAACCTACATGCTGGATACCTGCATCTGTTCTTTCATTATGCGCGAACAGCCGGAAGCTGTGCTGAAACGCCTTGAGCAGGCAGTGCTGCGCCGCCATCGTATTGTGGTGTCGGCGATTACCTACGCCGAAATGCGTTTTGGCTGTACGGGCAAAAAGGCCTCGCCGCGCCATGCCCAACTGGTCGATGCATTCTGTAGTCGCCTGGATGCCGTGCTGGCCTGGGACCGGGCGGCAGTGGATGCCACCACAGAGATCCGTGCCGTACTGGCCGCCGCCGGTACGCCGATTGGATCAAACGATGCTGCTATCGCCGGCCATGCCATTGCGTCCGGGGCGATACTGGTCACTAATAACGTGAGGGAGTTTGAGCGGGTACCGGGTTTGCAGTACGAAGATTGGGTAAAATAACCCGTGCTGGCATACCGACAAGTACATAAATCTTCTTAACAATGATGTGACGGGAAAGTGTCAAAAACGACTCACGCACTCCATCGCGACCGTTTTAAATTGCGTAAAATTCTGACATGCGCAGAGGCGCGTCATGGCGCGTTCGCGCAGGAAAGTGACGAAAATATCGTAGATGGCCATCGCCTCTTCATATTCACTTTTGCTGATGGCGAGTAAAAAAATAACGTGCGCCGTTTCGTCACCCCAGGCAATCCCCTGCGGCGCGAGCACCGTATAAACCACCGTTTTCTTCGCCAGCAGCCCCAGCGCGTGTGGCAAGGCAATCCCGTCGCCTAAT
This sequence comes from Salmonella sp. A29-2, assembly GCF_020150755.1. NCBI lineage: Bacteria > Pseudomonadati > Pseudomonadota > Gammaproteobacteria > Enterobacterales > Enterobacteriaceae > Salmonella > Salmonella sp. A29-2. The sequence goes on from NZ_CP083731.1 coordinate 4,204,527, forward strand.
AACGTACTGACAATAGCTTCACGTTCAATAACCGAATCGAGAAACGCCGCATCAACAAAGCCTTCCTCATGCAACTGATCGCACAGCGTTTTAAACAGCGTCTGTTGATCTATTTCCCCTTCCACGATGCGAAAATGCGAGGCATCGAAATATTTATCCAGCATCCACGGACGGGTTCTGTCCACCAGCACCAGCTTACCGATCTGCTCCAATTGATAGTCGGTAGGAAAGGGCGCGATCATGATGACCGGTTTATCTTTTTCACCGATCCGCGCCGTGGAAATCACAAAATCCTCCACAATACTGTCCCGCGCCTCATAGTCGCGTAGCGTCAGCGTGCGGGCAATCTCAATCTGCGGGTATTTCCGCGCCAGTACCGCTTCAATCATCCGCACCATCGCATTACCAGCATCGCACACCAACAGTACCTGCGGCTGCCGCTGGTAGCCAATGTTGTAACTACGTTCCAGCCCAACGCCAATATGCAGCACCAGAAAACCGATTTCGTTTTCGCTAATGGTATACGGCGTGTATTTTCCCCAACTCGATATCGCCGCCAACGTCATATCCCACGCCATCGGATAGTGCTGCTTAATATTTTCCAGTAGTGGGTTGGGGATCATGATCTGGTAGCGCACGCGGGTGATCATCGTTTTGATGTGGGTCAGCAAGTCCGCGTGAAGCTGTTTATCATTCAACAGGTTATAGTTGTACTGGGTATTAATAAAATTGAGGATATAGCGCACCAGCGCCTCTTCATCATCGGCATTAATGGCGCTGGGGGCAATTTCCTGTACCTGGCGGGCGGCAATATGCACCTTCAGCCAGCTTACTTCCGGCTCCGACAGCGGCTTGTCGGCCAGCTGTTGTAGTAGCTCCGCAATCTCATGCGCCGCATGGCGCACTTTTTCATCGACCTCCTCTGCCACGCACTCCGATAACGGATACCCCTCGCGAATACGCCGTACCGCCACCGCGCAGTACAAACGCAGAAACAGCTCGCTCTCATCGGTCAGGCGGATTTGACAATGAGAGAAAATATCCGGCAAAAGAGACTGCAGCCGTTGAGACACCTCGGTGTTCAGCGTGGTACTAACAATTAACGGATGGGAGGGCTCCTGCTGCGCCAGCGTCCATAAAAGGTCGGTCAGACAGGCGCGAATCGCCATCTCTCCGCCAAACAATTTCATGCCATGACGCGGACGCGTTTCCAGCGTCAGATGATAACGCAGCAAATGCTCTCGCACGTCCGCCATATCGTTCTGCAACGTCGCACGGCTGACAAACCATTCATCTGCTAAATCCTCCAGCTTCAGCGAGAAGGCGGAGGTTAAAAAACGCGCCAGCAAATAGTGTATCCGCTCCTGGCTGGTGCGCGGACCGCGCGCCAGCGTGGGAGATTGCTGCGTTTGCAGGGATTGATAACGTGCCGGATCATCAATTTTGAGCTGATACCCGTTGCCGCGGCTGAGAGTAAATTGCGCGCCATGCGGCGTCAGCAACATGTTCAGCGCGGCGATATCCGCCCGAACGGTACGCGTGGAGACCGACAACCGCTGCGCCAGTTCGTCCTGCGGCAGCGTCTCGTTTTGCAGCATCGCAAATAGCTGCGCTAAACGTTGGTTGGGGAATCGCACGTCTCTCTCCTCATGATTAGCCGACACGCGACCGGACGATAGCGAGTAACTGACGCACATCGTCCGCACGGGTGTTGCCGCTCACCTTATCAATAATCGAACTATAAATGTGAGGAATGATTTTGCTTACACCTGCATCAAGGGCGATGTGCAGAATCTCGGCGAAGTTTTCCAGATCGATACCGCCCGTCGGTTCCAGCCAGAAATCATGGCGGGCGCAGGCCTCAGCTACCGCTTTATACTCGTCGCGACAGGTGAGCCCTCCCATCGGAAAGTATTTAACGGAGCTGCCGCCCATGTCTTTGAGTAGCGCAATCGCCGTTTCTATGGATACGATGCCGTCCGGCGCGCGGCTGCTTAGCGGGCCGGTGGAAATTTTCACCAGCCCCGGCGTGCCGGTCGGCGAGACAAGACCGTTCACCACCGTCTCGTTTTGCCCCAGCAGCGCCCGGCTGGCCCCTACGCCGGTAAACACCTGGTTGACATGCTGCGGCTGTACCTGACGCGAGATTTCGCTCACCATCGCCGACTGGTTAGGATCGCCTGCCCCCAGTCCGACGGAGAGCGCATTGTCGATAAGCGCCGCATATTCACGCATATCCGCGACTGCGCTTGCCACATCCGGATAGTTTTTGGAGAGCACGCCAACCAGCACATGACCTTCCGCCGCCGCGTAGATTTCCCGGGCGTTATCTTTCGAACCGGCCAGCACGTTCAGGCAAACGCGATCGCGGTAAAAGTTAGGGGTCAGTTTCATGCTTGTTTCTCCTGATTAATCACCTCGCCAATACGACGCGCCACAATCGCTAACTGCGCGCGATCGACGCTGCGGACATCCGCTTCAATAATCCCTTCGTTGGCTTTGTATCCGCGAAAGTAAATCGCGTATTCCCCTTGCTTCAGCGCGTCGACCAAGTCGCCAGTGGCGATGCCGACAACGGCTTCATCAAACTTAATTTCCGTGCGCGCGATGTCGCGTCCGGCGCTGTCCCACACCGCACGGGCGCTGACGCCGTTAAACGTGTTCAACGTGTCGATAAAGGGCGCCATTTTTTCTACCATCTCCGCGCCGCTCTCTTTTTGCGCCCGCAGGTACAATTCAATGGCGCAGGTCAGGCCAACAATTCCCTCTTTGCCGACCTTCATCGCCCGGCCAATGCCCGCTGACTGACGTTTTACCCACTCAACATACTGCGTTTTGCCAATCACCAGCCCGCTGGTCGGCCCTTCAATCGCTTTCGCGCCGCTATAGATAACGAGATCTGCGCCCACGCGGTAGTAGCACTGCAAATCTTCTTCCGCCGCCGCGTCTACAATCAGCGGGAGATTATGCGTGCGCGCCACCACCGCAGCCTGCTCCACGCTGAGCATACTTTTCTGCACGCAGTGGTGAGATTTGATATAGAGAATAGCCGCCGTGCACGGCGTAATGGCCGCCGCCAACTGCGCGGCGGAACATTCGTTGGCGTAACCGGCTTCCACCAGTTTGCCGCCGCCCAGCGCCACCATCGTTCCCACCGGCGCGCCAAAGTTGACGTTGTGGCCCTTTGGCAGGACGATTTCGTTATTTTCAATCGGTGTAACGTGCAGGTTTTCCAGCAGCCAGTCGCTGTCCTGAACCAGGACCGCGGCAACCGACTGGGCAAGGCCCGCACTGGCGCAGGAGACTACCGTCGCCCCTTCCACCTCCAGCAATTTCGCAATGTACTCACCGGTTTTATTCACCAGATCTTTCATCTCGAAATACTGATTCATTCCGGCCATCGCCGCGTCTATCACTTCCGGGCGCGGCGTAGAGACGCCGAGCGCCGTCATACGTCCGGAGGCGTTAATCACCTGTTTTAATTGATACTTCTCAAAAATCGAAGGCATGTTCCGCGCTCCCTTGTTCGGTCATATAGCCCTTGCCTGCGCGTATCGCGGCAAGCGGCGTCAGCAATTCTTCAGCCTGTAAGCTGTCGTGTTCCGCGTCTACCAACACGGTGGGCTGGCGTTTAAGCGTAAAGAGGGTCAGGTCGGCATCCAGACCCGGCTGAAGACGCCCTTTGGTTTTCAGATTCAGGTTATCGGCGGCATTGGCCGTCACGCACGCAATGACCTGCGGCAGCGACATGCCGATGGCGAGGAATTTCGACATCACATTAGCCAGCGAATGCACCGGGCCATTAATGCGGTTACGGCAGTAGATATCGGAACTGATGGTATGCGGTAAAATCCCCAGGCTAATGGCGCGTTTCGCCACCGCAAAGCTCAGGCTGGCGGTACCATGCCCGACGTCCAGACGCACGCCGCGCGCCAGCGCTCGTGTCACCGAGGCGCGCAGCTCGCCTTCCGGCGTCAGAATACGGTTCGGCTTACCGTTGTAACAGTGGGTAATGATATCGCCCGCCGTCAGACGCTCCGCTATTTCGTCCAGATCCGGCGGGTTATTGCCAATATGCACCATCAGCGGCAGGTTGCCGTTTTCTTGCTGCATGGCTTTAGCGCGTTCCAGCGGCGTGATGCCGTTAACGCCTACCACGCTGCTGCTCATCCGCGCCTTGAGGCCGACGATAAAATCCGGGTGGCGTTTTACCGCCTGCCGGACCGCATCGGCGTCAATATTGGCCATGTTAGCCAGCTCATTTTGGGCAATAAGCCCAACGCGTGAAACATTCAGCAGCGCATAAACCTCGGTGGTCGCCTGACGGGTCAGAGCATAGAAATCATCAATATCATCTGCGCCAGTGCTGCCGGCATCCACCACTGTGGTAACGCCAGTGGCAATACCCACGCTGTCCGGTTCGTCGTGGTAAATCGGCGATGTCGGGTAGCAGTGAACGTGCGAATCAATCCAACCCGCACTAACGTAACACTCGCCGCGCAGGTCAATGGTTTTCACCGCCGGGCCATCAACGTCACCCAACGCCGCGATTTTGCCATCTTGCAGGGCAATATTAGTCAGCGTGTCATCGACCAGACGCGCATGGCGCAGGAGTAAATCAAACATCGTTCTCTCCTTTGCCGGATGGCGGCGCAACCGCCTTATCCGGCCTACAAATCAACAGTTAGCTAATCGCAATCGGGAAGATGGAACCGAGGATCATCGCGCCTAAAATCGCGCCGCCGGTAATCGGCTTCTGCCAGATATAAAACAGCAGCGCGCCCACCAGAGAGCCCAGACCAATGGGAATCGATGCCGTCATGGCGCTGAGGATAATCAACGGCCCCAGAAAACGACCTGAAGTGTTACCGGCCCCCATCATGACGTCCGCCCCGTACGTGGAGTCGCTCTGATTGATGGTGAACTTACGCGCCAGAATAATGATGTAGCCAATCGCCAGGCCAATCACCAGACCGGTTATCAGCGAAGCGATAAAGTTCGCCACCGGGAAGACAAAGCCGGCTCCCAGCAGTAACGCCGGAACCCCTAAGCCCACGCCGGTCTGAATTGCCCCACCGATATCCAGAATTCCGACCAGCGAACCTTCGATAATGCGGGCAAATAAAAAGCTGGCGCCGAAAGCGGCGACCGCGCCGTAGACGCCGGTATCCATCCCCGCTTTCAACATCGCCACAAAAGCGACTTCGTTAAATGCGCCGATACCGTACAGATAGTACATATGCGTCCCGGCGAAAACGCCGGAGGAGAGCAGGCCAACAAAGATCGGGAACGACCAGTCGGCATACCAAAAACCTTTATTCTCTTCCATTGTGGCCTCCGTTATTTGCCGCTGAGCGAGTTGTGGATCAGTTCAAGCCAGTTCGGTACCGTCATGTTGAAAGACTCGATCATTTTCATGTCGAAGCCGCGGAAGAAGCCGCTCAACACAAACAGCAAAACGATGGCGACCATCATCACTTTGGTGACATGGTTCCAGCCGCTCTCTTCTACGCCTTTACCGATCAAAATACCCAGTACCAACCCCGGTACGGCGTTCCCCATGATGAGCTGCGCCGCGCCGCCGAAAACGGTGGCCCAGAAGCCCGATTTTTTACCAGCGTCGATCGCCGCTAACCAGAAGATCACAGGCATGACGATGTTGACCAGCAGGTTTGCCGCCGGTACCAGCACCTTAACCGCCGTCACCTGTAGCGCTTCTGGCACGGATGAGGCGGTCAGGTTAAGGAACGTCACGACGATCATGCCGATGACGGCGCAGGCGATCGCCATTTTTTTCGGGTCGTGCAGCGTCTCGCCAACGTTACGGTTTTTGATCATGAGCGCCGCCGCGCCCCAGTTAGGGATGATGCGGTGATCGACATCCTGGGTGAACGATCCGGCCGCCACAGACGAGGCCCAGGCGTTAAAGAAGAAACCCAGCCCAAAGGAGAAGTGAGATGCCGGGTCGCCTTCACAAGAGTTGAGTTCGCCCAACGTACGGAACGCGCCCATCCCCTGCGTGGTTGGCGCGTGAAACATGCGTGCAGCCCCAGCGCCCACCCCTACGCCGACCAGCGCACCGATAATGAGCGATTTAATTAGTATTATCAGGAACATAACTATGCCTTTTTAATAAAAATCAGCGTTTCGCGACGAAATCCACCCTATCGAGATTGATGGCGGTCACGTTGACGGTCACATCCAGCTCCACGCTGTAAGTGCGTCGTTCCCGGCGCAAAAAGAAAAACAGAAAGGCCTCTTTACGCACCGACTCATGCGCCTGAACAATCCGCACATCCTGTGGCTCAATACGCAGTAAGATATACGGCGACTCTCTCATCACCGCCGACTGAACATGGTTCAGCGCATCGGCAAAGGCGCGTGCTTTGGCGTCGCCCTTGCCTTTTACTCTCACCGTGGTGGTGAATTGCTCTTTCATCATCAGGCGCCGTATTTCTTTTGCCACGCCTGCACCAGGCGCTCGCCGAGCTCTTCTTTATCCATAAAGCCGAAACCCAACACGTTGCAGCCTTCATTGATAGCGGTGACGCCTTCATCCACTGACCGCATTCCATATTTGGCTTTGTAGCCATGCTTGTTTTGCGCGGTGATAGCGCCCGCGCCGCCGCTGCCGCAAAATGAAATGCCGAAGGTGGCGTTTTCCGCTTTCATCACATCGCCCAGCTTCATGTCTGCCGCGACGCCCGGTACGACGACCGCGCGACCGCCCGCTTTTTCCACGCCTGCCGCCACTTTCTGGCCTTTACCCAGGCGATCGCCAATCACGACGGTAATCTGTTCCATTTTTTGCTCCTTAGAGGTTGTCTTTCGCGACTTCAAAATGTACCGATAATAGCCAGGCTTCTTCGTCAGGAAGGTTGCCAAACGCCGCCACGATCTCGCGGGCGAGCGCCATTGATTCGGCTGAGATTTCATCAAACAAGCTGGCATCGACTTCCGGTAAAGGCTCGCCGGTAATTGACCGGTGCGCCATCGCGCGAACGTGCGAGGTCAGCATTTGCGTCTGTACCGCATTGGGGACAATGTGATGCCGCCCCAGCAGGCCATCCACCTGCGTTAACACCTGTTCAGCCAGTTCGTTAATTCGCTCACCGGCATCGTGTTTTACTGCTCCGTTATCCACGCGTCTCACCCCGTTAATGGCAATGAGATAAAACTAGCGGCAAGGGTTAAAAGTTTGTAGCGAGTTATTTTCCACCTCGAAGTGGAAATGCGAGTGGGATAGGTGATCTGCGCCACAGAAAAGGCGGCATTAATGAATTATCGCCGGGAAAGTGTGAGATCTATCGCAGCATAAAGAGGAAATGGCGAAACAATAACGTTGTCGTATAAAGTGAGAAAGTGTGATGGGTATTACAGTTTGCCGGATGGCGACCTGCGGATAAAGCGAAGCCGCCATCCCACAAAAATTAACGATACTTCTTATGATACGTATTGCGGGTGGTTTTTAGCGCTTCCGCCGCCGCTTTCGCTTCTTTAACGTTACCTTCGTTCGCCAGCTTCAGCGCGCCATCAATTTGGCCGACCAGAATGTCAAAACCGTGACGAAAATCCTTCATTTCCGGGCTATCCGGCGCTTTATCTTCCAGCTTTGGCGGCGTAGCTTTTTGAGCATCCAGCGCGGCCGCGCGCATTTTGGTTAATGCCGCTTTCAGTTCAGGGGCACTATCCGTTTTCTCAACAACTTTCAGGTTATCATTGAGAATATCCATATTATCTTCAAGATCGGCAGCAAAAACAGCCGAACCGAATACCAGCGATGACACAGCAAGAATAGCTAACAGGCTTTTACGCATTGCTCACTTCCTTTTTTATTATTAACGATAAGTGTAATACCCTGAATAATTCGGGTTGCAGGCAGCCAACGCGCCTGCAGCCTGAAGTATGACGGGTATTATTGTCCGGCGATTTTCATCTCCGGTAACAATACCGAACCGCACTGTATATTACTGTGCGTTTCAATATCATCACCCACGGTGACAATATTACGCCACATCTCTTTTAAATTACCGGCAATGGTAATTTCACTTACCGGGTACTGGATTTCACCATTTTCAACCCAGAATCCCGCAGCGCCGCGGGAGTAGTCGCCGGTAATACCGCTGACGCCCTGGCCCATCAGTTCCGTCACCACCAGGCCGGTGCCCATCTCTTTTAGCAACTGCTCAAAGTTCAGCCCCTGCCCGGCGATACGCCAGTTATGAATGCCGCCGGCATGACCGGTACTTTTCAGCCCCAGTTTGCGGGCGGAATAGTTGGTCAGCAACCATTGCGTCAGTACGCCATCCTTCACAATGTCCCGGCGCTCTGTACGCACGCCTTCGCTGTCGAACGGTGAAGACGCCAGCCCTTTTAGCAGATGCGGGTGTTCTTCGATGGTTAACCATTCCGGCAGAATTTGTTTGCCCAGCGAGTCGAGCAGAAAAGTGGATTTACGGTATACCGCGCCGCCGGCAATCGCCCCGACCAGATGACCAAATAGCCCTGTCGCCACTTCATTGGCGAAAATGACCGGCGCTTTCATGGTGGAAAGCTTACGCGGCGACAGGCGGGATAAGGTACGACGCGCGCACTCGGCCCCGACCCATTCCGGCGCTTGCAGATCCGCCATTGCCCGACCGATGGTGTAAGCGTAATCACGCTCCATATCGCCGTTCTCTTCGGCGATGACGCAGCTTGAGAGCGAATGGCGCGTAGAGCAATATCCCTGCAACATGCCGTGGCTGTTGCCGAACACTTTAATGCCGTAATGGCTGTTAAAGCTCCCGCCTTCGGTATTGGTGATGCGTTTATCCGCCTTTAGAGAAGCCTGTTCCGCACGCGCGGCCAGTTCAATGGCTTCGTCTGGCGTAACCTCTGCCGGGTGGAACAAGTCCAGATCCGGCGCGTCAAACGCCAGCAGTTCTTTGTCCGCCACGCCTGCGCACGGGTCCGGCGACGTGTAACGCGCGATATCCAGCGCGGCCTGCACGGTACGGGCAATCGCCTGCGGGCTTAAATCCGTCGAAGAGGCGCTGCCTTTGCGGTTCTGGTGATACACCGTAATGCCCAGCGCGCCGTCGCTATTAAATTCGACATTCTCTACTTCACCATAACGGGTGCTGACGCTAATGCCGGTAGTCTTGCTGACGGCGACTTCCGCCCCATCCGATTTGCCTGAGGCTAACTCCAGCGCTGTCGAAACTGCTTCTTCCAGAATCTTACGCTGCGCTTCAACTTGTGAGATTACTTTCATTGCAAATGCCATAATGTAGAGAGAGTTTCTCTGAAGTCTAACAGAGAACCGTTTTTCAGTGCGCATCTTAACTGGTAACATTAGCCTCTTTTTTTAAGGAGCCTGACATGACAAAGCAGCCCGAAGACTGGCTCGACGACGTTCCCGGTGATGACATCGAAGACGAAGACGATGAAATTATCTGGGTCAGTAAAAGTGAAATTAAACGCGATGCCGAGGAATTAAAACGCCTGGGCGCGGAACTGGTGGATCTGGGGAAAAACGCGCTGGATAAGATCCCGCTGGACGCCGATCTGCGCGACGCCATTGAACTGGCCCAGCGTATCAAAATGGAAGGACGCCGCCGCCAGTTGCAGCTTATCGGAAAAATGCTGCGCCAACGCGACGTTGAACCTATTCGCCAGGCGCTGGACAAGCTGAAGAACCGCCATAATCAGCAGGTGGTGCTGTTTCACAAGCTTGAGCATCTGCGCGATCGTCTGATCGTCGAAGGCGATGACGCGGTAGCCGAAGTACTGACCCTGTGGCCGCACGCCGATCGTCAACAGCTTCGTTCATTGATCCGCAATGCGAAGAAAGAGAAAGAAGGCAACAAACCGCCGAAATCAGCGCGTCAGATTTTCCAGTATCTGCGCGAGCTGGCGGAAAACGAAGGGTAATTGCCACAAATGACCGCGCCAGCCTGTGGCGCGGTACAGGCAAATCCACCCTTTTTTAACGTCCGAGTAGCTCCCGCTCGATCCGCTCGCGCGTTTCCACCGCCTGAACACTCATTTTTTCAGGATAACCAAACAGCGACGTGGTGATAATTGCCTCACCGCCCACCTTAAACGTGCGGTTTGCAAAATCCATTTCACGCAGCGCCTGGAATAGCGCGTCAAAATCGACCTCACCTTCTCCCAGCCCGATGTGCTGATGAATCGTCGCATTCACGCCAGGCGGGTTCATGATATAGCGGCAGGGAAGCGTGTGGTTGTGCGTATCGGCCAGCAGAACATGCGAAAGATCGGCCCCGGCATAGTTCAGCATCCTTGCAACGTCGCCCTGCCCTTTATCGTAAAAGAAGCCATGCGGTGCGCTGTACAGATAGGTCACGTTATCACTACGCAAAGACTGCACCATGTCGACCGTCTCATCGTTCAGTTCGCAGAAATCCCAGGGGTGAGACTGAATTTCGATTCGAATTCCCTCTCGTTCCACGATCGGCAGCAGTTCCTCCATGGAGCGATACCACATCTCTTCACAAATCTCCGGCTCATCCGGCGTCCCGGAAAGCTCGGTATTAATCACCTGTACGCCCATATCAACGGCAATCTCAATCATCCGCTTCCAGTTGGTTATCGCGGCGCGCCGACGCTCTTCATCGGGGCCGGACCAACGATAAACCACAATAAATGACGAGATTTCCACACCGTAGTTCTGCAAGGCGCGTTTATATTCCTGCATGGTATCGCGACCAGCTTTAGGGTGTTTATAAAACGGATTAATACGCGGGTGCGGCGACTGCTCAATATATTTATACCCCCACTCGGAAACCTGCCGTACCATTTGGGTAATGGGTAAATGTTTAATAACATCGACATCAAAAGCAATTTTCATTGTAAATACCACGCTGCGGAAACTGAAAACGGTCACCTGGAAATTAGCTGTATCATTGCAACAGCAATGACACACTGCGATTAATTTGTTCCTCTATTTCCGCCTCACTCCAGGAAGCCAACTGGGAAGAAAAAGGTTCAAAAGCGTAAATACCGCGATATCCCATATTTTCCAGACGCTGCACCTGCTGGTAATTCTGCATTACATCCTTTTCACTCAGCATAATACGCTGCTCATCAGCCAATGCTTCCGTTGGTCGGGTGTCTTCCACACCGGACAAATGCACCAACCCGATAGCAGAAATATCAATGCGCGACGCAAACTCCTTTTCGGCCTCTTCGTACAGATGATGATGGAAGGTATCCAGCAAAACCTTAAAGGGGGAACCTGCTTCCCGGATCAGTTGCTGAGCCCAGACGGCAGAACGCAGCGAACTTACGCGGAATCCCAAAGGTTCAACCAGCCCCTGAATATCATACCGGGCAAAGAGATCGCTCAGTCGTTTTATTGCCTCAACCGTAACCTCCGGCGGCACAATCGTTCCATCATTCAGCGGACAAAGAACTAATGCCCGCGCGCCGACTCCCTGCGCGTCTCGTAATAATCCTTCCGTTTTTTTTACGACCTCCTCGGTCAGTTGGTTGAAGGGATAGACCGCATTAATTGTGACAATTTCAAGTCCATACTTTTCTGCCAGGTTACGCACCTGATTATAATTCAAGTCATCAGTAACGCTGCCGCTTGGCATATCATTACGCAATTCCACTTTATTAAAATCAAGACGTTTAACCAGTCGAAAGAATGCTTCTATGCTTAGACCCGGTGCAATTTTCCGGTTAATACAAAACCGTGTTTTTTCGATATTCATTATTTTCTCCCTGAACGTATATGAGTGGGTAAATAACCGTAATCCGTTAGTACAATTTAACGTAGGGTGAAAAAACCGGCTTTATCAATCTTGATAAAAACCGGTTTAATTTAGTGATGAACATCACAGGCTATAAGGGATTTTTGAAGAATATTTGAAGCTATTTCTCGCCAGGTACTTTAAGAAACTGCACCAGAATGCCGCTGAATAAATAGAGCCCCGCCATAGTATACATCACCACGCCGGTGCCGAACCCTGCCAGAACAGAGACCAGCGCTGGCCCAACGAAATTCCCCAGGCCGGAGCCAAAGTTCACGGCCGAGTTCGCCGCCCCCTTCTTATCCGGCGCCATCATCGGCACCAGCGGCGTCATTGGCACAAAGCCAGCCAGCCCGGCTCCCCACAAACACATCGCCAGCATAAAGGCGACATAGTTATGCCCCCATATCATCGGCACCCAGTAAACAATCAGCGTAGCGACACCGGTCAGGATGCTGCCAAAAATCTGGATGGTTCGGCGAAAACCAATTTTATCGCCCATCCAGCCAAAGATAATGTTGAAGACCTGGTTAGAGATAAAGGTAATCCCCCAAATACTCGCCCATTCCTCAAGCGTAAAGTGCTTATCCAGCAGAAACAGAGGTAATACGACAACAAAACCATAGGTGCCAAGACCGTTAATAGTTTTGACAATCACCGCCAGACCGATCCGTGGCCGTTCATACATAATGGAGATACCCGCAGATAACTCTTTGAAGACCGGCGTCGTTCGCGGTTTCAGAATGAATTCATTGCGTTCCAGCACCAGCATGAAGAGAACCCCCAGCAGCGCAACGCCCATCCCGGCCCACATCACGTTGATATGCCCCAACGCAGGAATTAACGACGCCGCCACCACCGGCCCAATGATAGTAAAACCAAGGTTATAGACCACCCAAAATAGCGAGGTGCCGATCCCTTGCTGGTGATTATCCAACTGGATGGTCAGGCGTACCAGGAAGGAGTAACAGACCAGCGGATACCCCACGCCACGCAGCATATAGGTCACGAGAATGGCGCCAAAATCATGGCTGGGTAGCGCAAAGTTCAGAAACGCGACGGAAGCCAGAAGATAGACGATAAAACCGGTAACCATCACCTTTTTAGGACCAAAAACGTCCACACAGACGCCGGATAGCCAGGAGGTGATCGCGACCACAATCCCATATCCGGCAAAAATCTGCCCGATATGCGCCTGATCAAATCCCTGCGTATTTAACCAGGCAGATAACCAGCTGTTCTCGATACAGCCGCCCAACATAAATAAAAATGTTCCCAGGTAGCTCCAGATAAACTTACCTGGTTTTATATAAAATGTCTGGGGCAGCGTTGCCTGCATTTCTTTCATTTTATTACCCTCGGTATAGAAAAGCTCTCACACTTTTCAGTGCGAGAGTTTATTCATTATTAACAGATGCAGTTAAAGATAAATATCGCTTGTTATTTTCACTGGCAGCCCGCTTTTTAATGATTGCTGCGCTGCAATAGCGATACGCTGGGCCAATAATGCGTCTTCGCCGGTACAGACAACCGGCGTATGATGCAGGACTGAATCAATAAAGTGTAATATTTCCGTTCGGTAAGCTTCGCGATAACGAACCGTGAAATCAGGAAGGGGATTTTTCATTATGCAGTGCTGGCTGTTGAAAACTTTCACCGTCGATTCACTAACGTTATCCGCATACGCCATCCCTTCTGAGCCAAAAACCTCCACCCGTTGGTCATAGCCATATACCGCCCGACGGCTGTTATCAATGAGCGCGTAGCCGCCGTTTCTGAAAGTCAGCATCACCGCAAGCGTATCAACATCATCAATATTTTTCAGGCTGGGATCAATCAGCGTATTGCCCTTAACATAGACTTCGCTGACTTCATCCTGCATCATAAAACGAGCCATATCAAAGTCATGCATGGTGAAGTCAAAAATCAGGCCGCCAATACGTTTGATCAGATCATGGGGTAGCAGGTCCGGATCGCGGGAGGTGATTTTTATCATCTGGGGCCGACCAATCTTGCCGCTGCGCACCAGCTCAAAGACCTCGTGAAACTGAGGATCAAAACGGCGATTAAAGGCAACCTGCAGCGTCACCCCCTTCTCTTTCACTTTTCTCAGCACCGCCATTGAGGCCTGCTCATCTTCATTCATGCTGAGCGGTTTTTCACAAAAAATGTGCTTCCCCGCCTGCGCTGCCGCCGTGACGATCTCTTCGTGCATATCCGTTGAGGTGAAAATAAAAACTGCCTCTATATCATCACGCTGTAAAAGTTCCTGATAATTTTTATACCCTGAAGTTATATTTACCGAATAAAGCCAATCGCTCATCTCCTCAATAAAATAATCGGCGGCGCAGATAATATCTAATTGAGGCAGTAAATACATATTCTCAACATGCATTTTACCTACCCGACCGAGGCCAATAACACCACATCGAAGCTTTTTCATTCGTACCTCTTAATCTCATGAATAGTAAATTTAAAACCGCAAAAGAAAAGCATCCGTAATTCTGCGAAAAACGGATCGTTTTATTTTGCCGTTCTGAAAAGCAAACAATGCGTTGACGCTGTATCGTTCAGGTTGCAGAACAATAACCACACTTCTGCAACCTGAGCGACGGCAAATTAATCAGTACTGCCGGGCCTGTCCGATATGTTCTTCAAGCATACGCGCTACCGCCTGGATACGTTCGCTACGGGATACCTGCGCCCCACCAACGCGCCACCAGCTCAGGTACTTATGCACCATCGTTTTGGGAAGCACTTTTATGTCTATCAGCGTGCTCACGGTCTGTTTACGAGCATCTTCCAACGCTTCATGCAGTTGTTCAATGGTGGTGACGCGATAGCTTTTACAGCCATATCCTTCAGCGATGCGAGCGAAATCGACCGGGATAAACCCGCCTTCCTGACGACCGCTCTCCTGCTGATGGAAACGAAACTCGGTGAAGTAACTGTCCATACCGTGTTCCATTTGCAGATTATTGATACAGCCGTTGGTCATGTTATCGAGCAAAATGACGGTAATCTTTTTCCCCATCTGGACGGAAGTGACCAACTCAGAGTGCAGCATCATGAACGAACCGTCGCCCACGAAGCTGTACACCTCGCGTTCCGGCTGCGCCAGCTTGGCCCCCAATGCGGCATTGACTTCGTAGCCCATACAGGAGTAGCCGTACTCGACGTGGTAATCATTCTCGCCGCGGCTTTGCCAGACACGCTGGAGGTCGCCCGGCAGGCTGCCCGCCGCCGCCACCACCAGCGCGTTTTCCGGCAACATCCGGTTAAGCACGCCCAACACGCGCGTCTGGGTCAGCCACGATCGCGTAATCTCATTAAACTCTTCAAACACCTTTTGAGTATCCATATGATCCTCAATTTCAGGTTTGAAGCCCTCTCCGCTATATTCCACAGCATAGACGCGCTCAACTTCCGCCATATATTGCGAGCGGACGCGGTGAATAGTCTCACCCCATTGCGAAGCATAATGCTCCTGGGCCAGCCGTTCGCTAAGCTGCGTCAGGGCGACGCGAGCGTCACCCTGCATCTGTACGCCATCCAGCTTGAAGACATCAAAGCGGCTAACGTTGATATTTAAGTAGCGCACGTCGGGATTCTGGAAGATCCACTTTGAGGAGGTGGTGAAATCGGTATAGCGCGTCCCCACACCGATAATCAGATCGGCTTCCTGCGCCAGCAGATTCGCCGCCAGTGAACCGGTTTCGCCAATCCCGCCGACGTTCAACGGGTGTGCAGAACTGAGCGCTCCCTTGCCAGCCTGGGTTTCAGCAATCGGCAGATGACAGCGTTCGGCAAATCTCAGCAGCGCCTCTTCAGCCTGCGAATACTTCACGCCCCCACCGCAAACGATCAGCGGCCGCTGGTGGCGGCGAATCAGCGCAACCGCCTCGTTCAGCATCGGCTCCGTCGGCGCGTGACGCTCAAGACGATAGACCCGGCGAGCGAAAAAATAATCCGGATAATCCCAGGCTTCACCCTGCACATCCTGTGGCAGGCAAAGCGTCACGGCCCCCGTATCCGCCGGATCGGTTAACACCCGCATCGCGCTGATACAGGCGCTCATTAGCTGTTCCGGACGCGTAATGCGATCCCAGTAGCGGCTAACTGCACGGAAAGCGTCATTGGTGCTCAGCGTCAGATCGTGTTCTTGTTCAACCTGTTGCAAAACCGGGTCGGGTTGACGCGATGCGTACACATCGCCCGGCAGCAAAAGCAGTGGAATACGGTTAGCCGTCGCGGTCGCCGCTGCGGTGATCATATTGGCGGCCCCTGGCCCCACTGAGGAGGTGCAGGCATAAATCTGATGGCGACGCATCTGGCGGGCAAATCCCGTCGCGATATGCGCCATTCCCTGTTCGTTACGCCCTTGATGAACGCTAAGTTGGCCACAGTCCTCTTCCAGCGCTTGCCCCAATCCGACGACGTTCCCGTGGCCAAAAATGGCGAAAATCCCTTTTACAAATTTGATTTCGCTGCCGTCTACGTCGATGTACTGATTATCAAGAAAGCGCACCAAAGCCTGCGCCATGGTCAACCTGATTGTTTTCATGTACCCCACCTGCTTTTATCAACCGTTCGGCTGTCGTTGCCTGCTTATGCATCGCTTCAGCCCCAAAAACACAGAGACTTATCATAGGATCAAAATTTCCGTCCTCACAATTATATGGAATTTATATTTCATTTATGGGAAGGAGATCAAAAAACGGTTAAAAAATTTCGACATTTAGACGTATTTTCCATGAAAATGAAATTTATCTTCCATGTGCTTTTAAAAGCAATAACACATTAATAATCAATCAATTAAAACAAAAAACACAACAAAAAATGATTATATCCGTTGCCCGGAAATGCCATTTCTGTGATCTTGTTCAAACAATAAATGAAAACATTATTTCCATTTTTATTGAAAATGAAATCACCAAACCTTAGTATGGGCAAAAATAACACCGTCTTCTGTTAGGGGATATGTCAATGAATAAAGCAGTCAGTAGTGAGCAAAAGCCGCTGGACGTTATCTGTCTGGGACGAGTCGCCGTTGATTTGTATGGTCAACAAATCGGGTCGCGGCTGGAGGATATGACGACTTTCGCTAAATATTTAGGGGGATCGTCAGGCAATGTTGCCTACGGCACGGCCATTCAGGGATTACGTTCCGCTATGCTGGCCCGCGTCGGCGATGAGCATATGGGACGTTTCGTTCGTGAAGAATTAAACCGCGTTGGTGTGGATACGCAGTGCCTGCTGTCGGATCGCGATCGTCTGACCGCGCTGGTGATCCTCGGCATTAAAGATCAGGACACCTTTCCTCTGATCTTCTACCGCGATAACTGCGCGGACATGGCGCTAACACCTGAGGATATCCGCGAAGATTACATCGCTTCTTCACGCGCATTAGCCGTCACCGGTACCCATCTTTCTCACCCCAATACGCGCGCCGCCGTTCTTAAAGCGCTGGAGTATGCGCAAAAACACGGGCTGCGGCGGGCACTGGATATCGACTACCGCCCCGTACTGTGGGGCCTGACGTCGCTAGGAGACGGTGAAACGCGTTTCATCGCCTCATCACAGGTTACCGAACAGCTCCAGCAGGTATTGCGCCATTTCGATCTGATCGTTGGGACCGAAGAAGAATTCCATATCGCCGGCGGCAGTACCGACACGCTGACCGCCCTGCGGCGCGTCCGTCAGTTGACCCAGGCCGTACTGGTGTGCAAACGCGGCGCGCTGGGCTGCTCAGTCTTTGAAGGCAACATCGCCGATGACTGGTCGCAGGTGAAGATACATAGCGGCGTTCGCGTAGACGTTCTGAACGTTCTGGGCGCGGGCGATGCCTTTATGTCAGGACTGCTGCGGGGATACCTGAACGATGAAAGCTGGGAGCAAGCCTGCCGTTATGCAAACGCCTGCGGCGCGTTAGTGGTATCGCGCCACGGTTGTGCCCCCGCCATGCCAACCAAAAAAGAGCTGGACGACTACCTCGCGCGTGAACAATCCATCACCCGGCCAGACAAAGACCCGCGGCTGAATCACCTTCATCGGGTCACAACCCGTAAACAGCACTGGCCGGAGCTGTGCGTATTCGCCTTTGACCATCGCAAGCAACTGGTGGATATCGCAAATGAAGTCGGCGCCAGTGAATCCGCGATCCCCCCCCTGAAGATGCTACTGCTGGAAGGGGCACGTCAGGCGGCGCTTGAGGCCGGTTTACAGAATAATAGCGGCATCCTTGCCGATACCACCTTTGGTCAGCAGGCGCTTAACGACGTGACCGGCCAGGGATGGTGGATTGGCCGACCGGTTGAGATGCCCGGTTCGTATCCGCTGAAGCTGGAACATGGCGATATTGGCTCTCAGCTTGTCAGCTGGCCGCAAGAGCACGTCGTGAAATGTCTGGTCTTCTATCATCCACTCGATGCAGAGTCGGTACGTCTTGAACAAGAGGCGCTCATTGACGAGGTTTACCGCGCCTGCTGCCAGTCTGGTCACGATCTGCTGCTGGAAGTCATCTTGCCGCGCGATGCGGCAGACCAAAATGAGCAATACTATCCTCAGATTGTGGAACGTTTTTATCAACTGGGGATCCTGCCGGACTGGTGGAAACTGCCGCCGTTAAGCCCAGATCGTTGGCGAGAAATCAGCCAGCATATTGAGCATTATGACCCTGAATGTCGCGGTATATTGATACTTGGCCTGGACGCACCGGAAAGCGAGTTGAAGTCAGGATTCGCCGCAGCAGCGGATATGCCCTGGGTGAAAGGTTTCGCCGTCGGCCGGACCATCTTTGGCGAACCGTCACGCCAGTGGTTAGGCGGCCAGCTTAACGATGAACAGCTCATCGCAACGGTGAAACAAAAATACCGCATGCTTATCGACTACTGGCGCGAATACCGCCCGGCACGTTAATGCCTGCCTCATCACGCCCCGTGTCTGCATCGGACAAGGGGCGTGTTCAAGGACGATTCCATGCCAGCTCTCACACAACATTCCACATCGATCACGCTGTTTCGTATCAGCGCCGCGATGTTTCTCAACTATCTGACTATTGGCATCCCGTTAGTCATGCTGCCGCTGTACGTTCAGCAGCAGTTGCATCTGAGCGATCTGTTGATCGGTATCGCGGTAGGCAGCCAATTTATCGCCACCTTGCTTACCCGGGGCGCCGCGGGTCGAAAAGCCGACACGTCAGGCGGACGTCGGACGGTTATCACCGGTCAGTTCTACTGCGCCGCATCAGGTCTGCTGATGCTGGTCAGTCTAATCGCTCACCCGGTTCCGCTGCTCGCATGGGCCATACTGATTGTTGGTCGTGTGCTGCTGGGCATCGGTGAAAGTTTCATTTTGACCGGTAATTTAACCTGGGGGATGTGGCTGGCGGGCTCGACCCACGCGGGTCAGGTTATTTCCTGGAACGGCATGGCGACCTACGGTGCGCTGGCTATCGGCGCGCCGCTGGGGCTGTCGCTTTACGCCAGGGCCGGCCTGGCGCTTCCGGCGCTCCTCGTCGTGCTGTTGCCGATCATCGCCAGTGGAGTCATCTATGGCATTCCGGGGAATATCCCAACAGCCCGTCCCCGCGTGCCAGTACTACGGGTAGTCGGCCTGGTGTGGCGGCCCGGAACAGGGCTTGTGCTCCAGGGCATTGGTTTTGCCACCCTAAGCGCGTTTACCGCCCTCTGGTTCAACGAGCGTCACTGGGATAACACCGGTTTTGCGATGACGCTGTTTGGCATTGCGTTTATCGCTGTCCGCTTTTTCTGCGCCAAATTTCCCGACCGTTACGGCGGCGCCACGGTCGCAACCTTTTCACTACTGGTAGAGGGGACCGGACTGGCGGTAATGTGGGCCGCTCCGTCAGCAGGCGCTGCGCTGATTGGCGCGGCGATTACCGGCTGCGGCTGTTCGCTGATGTTCCCATCGCTGGGCGTAGAGGTTGTGCGCAGAGTGCCACCGGAGATTCGTGGTACGGCCCTCGGCGTCTGGTCAGCGTTTCAGGATCTGGCCTACGGATTTACCGGACCAATAGCGGGCCTGCTGACGCCGTTTATCGGCTATCAGCAGGTCTTTCTTCTGGCCGCGGCCTGCGCGCTGCTGGGCGCGGCGGTTGTCCATCTCCTGCTGCGGCAACATTAAGCTGTTAAGAAGGGGCGAGTCTTTTCCGCCCCTATCGCAAAGACTTCGCTGGCCGCCATCTGCCAGTAGCCAGGGTTAAACAGTTCCAGCGAACAGATCCCCTCATAGCCCTTCTGCACTAGCTCATGCGTGATCTCATGCAGTGGGATCACGCCGTTGCCAGGAAACAGACGATGGCAATGCTCCAGCGTTGCCAGCGGCAGATTATCGGCGTCATCAATATGGTAAACGAAGATCTTTTCCACAGGGATCTGGCGAAGCGTGGTCAGATCCCGCCATTGATCGTGCAGGTAAAGGTTAAAGGCATCGACGACCAGCCCGACATTACTGCGATCGACCGCATCTACGATCTCCATCGCCATGGCAAGACTGCGCACACAGCATCCTGCGGAACCGATCGGCTCAAAGGCCAGCCGCATCTGGCTTTCTTCCGCCACTGCCGCCATCTCGCGCAGACGCTTCACTGAATCTTTCACCGTTTCCCCTGGCGGAAAATTTCCCCCCTGACGAATGGTGGGCACCACGACCAGACAATCCCCCCCCACCACTGAGCCAGCATGGCAGGCGAAAGCCAACTGCCGCCGTTTCTCCGCCCAGCTTTCGCTATCACAAAACGTAATGTCTTCCAGCGAATTGTAGCCCCAGGGCTTAAGGTGGCCGACGGCAAAAATGTCTGCCAGCTCGCTTAACGTATGTTTCTGCAACCACTCCTGCAACATATCCAGACGGATTTCGATGTAGTCATAGCCAAAACGTTCCGCCAACACAACATCCTGTGCCAGCATGGAGTTTCGCATACAGGTCGCTTCATTAAATCCCAGCTTCATCATTCAGATCGACTCCTGCCGCCATAGCAACGTACTGGCGCCTGACGGCGGCAGCGTTAACGCGATCTCTTTATCGCCATCCAGCACCCGGCAACGCCTTTCCTGTACATCGCGGTTATACACCACCAGCACACGCTCGCCGTCAGGATTCACAAATCCCACCTCTTCCAGAAGATTATCGTAACTTGAAGAAAGCATGACCCTCGCCCCCGGACGCACATAGCGGCAGAAGTGGCCAATACCATACCAGGAGTGGTTACGCCGCAGCACGTCGTTTTGCGCATCGTATTGAATGGGCGCTTCACACAGATTACCCTGATGATTCGGCCCGCCCTCACTGTTCAGCAGCAGATTCCAGTCGATAAACCCGCTACAACCCGATTTGAAATTACCAATCATGTCATGGAGATAGGTATGCCAGTGGCGAATCTGGCTACCGGCATCGCTCTCCATTGGCACACAGCCTTCGGAAAACAGGAGTTTTTTATCCGGCAGGCACTGGGCCAGATACTGTATTTGCGAAAAATGGTCGCCGGTATACCAGTGGAATGCCAGCCCGTTAATTCCCTTATAATTAGCTTCGTCAGCAAAGGCGAGTTCAGCCCAGTCTACCAGGCCATCTTTATCGTGATCCCAGATATAGATCTCCATCTCATCCATACCCTGCCGGGCGAGTCGCGGACGCAGATACTGCACGGCAAAGGCTGTCTCCTCTTCCACGCTATACAGACAGGAGTCCCAGGTTTTTACCGCCACCGGCTCATTCTGCACGGAGAGCGCCTGCACATTAATGCCGTGGCGGCGGTATTCCAGCAGGTAGTTGATAATGATATCGGCCCAGTCGGCGTAGCATTCGCGCCGCAGCTTGCCGCCACCGTTCATATCGTTATTAGTTTTCATAAACGCCGGCGGACTCCACGGCGAAGCCATCAGCTTCATGTGTGGATTTAACCGCAACGCCCCGGAAATCAGCGGTATTAAATGCGCTTCATCGCGGGAAAAGGAGAGCCGTCCCTGCTGCAGGTCAGCGCTGGAATCGACATACGCGTAATTGCCCAGGGAAAAATCACAGCTCTGAATTGGCATCCGCGCCAGAGTGTAATTATGTTCCTGAGCAGAAAAATAAAGGGAAAGAAATTGCGCCTTCGTCTTTTCGCTCATGCTGTTGAATACCACGCCCGCACCTTCGGTAAAGCTGCCGCCGAATCCGTCAATCTGCTGTAACGTGTGGCGCGGTAAGACGCTGATTAATTCACTGCAATCACGCTGACGATGCGAAAAAGAGACCGCACGCTCAACAAGGAATTGCTGACGATACGGATCGGAAGAGATGAGTCTGCCTTTCATAGGGAAGTTCCGGATAAAAGAAGATAATAAATTGTGATATGCCGGACAGGACGCTTAAGCATCGCTATCCGGCAGAAGGTTTTAATACGCGGAAGGTTTATTTGTAGAAATCAGGTTTTGAGGGTAATTCAACAATCTCGGTATTCCCTGTTTCCTGAGACTTCACGCAGGCATCAGCGGTAACCGCAGCCAGATAACCATCCCATGACGTTGGGCCTGCCGGCGGCAATCCTGCGTTCAGACGATCGAAGAAATCCTGGAACTCAATGTCGTAGGCATCAATAAAGCGCTGTTTCCAGTCAACCAGGATGTCGGTGCTATACTTCGCCGCTTTCCGTACCGCGGCGCTGGCGACGGTTGGCAGCTCCGCCATTCCTTTCTCGCCGGTAACATCGCAGTGAATGTCGTAGCCATACTGGCAGTTCACAAACACTTCAACCACAATATTGATGCCGGAGGTGGTTTCCATTACAACCAGCTGCGGATCACGCAGAGTGGTCACCAGGCTGGACTGACGCGGGAAGTAAACCTTAACGGTTTTATAATCTTCGTTAAGCAGCCAGTGCATAACGTCAATTTCATGAATCAATGTTTCATAAATAGCCTGTGGCGTTTTGTATTCTGGCACCGTGCTGGCATTGTAATGACGTCCATGAACCATTAATGGCTGACCGATTTCGCCGCTGTCGATAATATTTTTCAGCTGAACGTAACCTTTGTCGTAGCGGCGCATAAAACCAATCTGCACCATGCGCTTACCATTTTTCTGCTCTGCTTCAATCACACGCTGACAATCCGCAGCCGTCACCGCTAACGGTTTTTCGCAGAAAACATATTTGTTAGCATTTAGCGCGGCAACGGCCACATCGGCATGCGCCTCATTTGATGCGGTAATGATGACCACTTCAACGTCTTTATCATTAATCAGATCGTGATAGTCATTATAATCTTTGGCTTCGATCGCATACTTATCCAGCGCCGCCTGCGCCCTACCCGCGACGATATCACATACGGCAACAACCTCTACACCCGACACGGTGTTGGCCAGACGTCTTAAGTGATCGGAGCCGATCATGCCGATACCTACAATACCTGCTTTTAAAGTCATTTTCTGTTTCCTTTTCAATTAAAGATAATTTTTCAGTAACTCATCAATATGCTTTTTACCTTTTTGCGCATATTCCAATGGGTTATATTTCTTAGGATCCTGCTCGGCCTCAACAACAATCCAGCCAGAATATTGATGCCCGACCAGATAAGCTAATACGGATTTAAAATCAATATTTCCATCGCCGGGGACGGTAAACACACCATCAAGGAAAGAATTGAGGAAGGATTTCTTCGCGAGGCGACATGCTTTAAGTTTTTCATTACGCACATCTTTAAAATGAACGTGTTTAATACGATCAAAATGTTTACTCAGTAGCGGCATGACATCGCCGTCAGAAACATATATATGCCCGGTATCAAACAGCAGATGTACAAATTGCGGATCGGTATTCTCCATGAGTCGATCCACTTCTGGCAGAGTCTGCACACCGGTGCCCATATGATGATGGAAAGCGAGCTTCAGCCCGTGCGCATTGGCAATCTTCCCAAGCGCATTAAGTCCTTCGCATAAAAGCTGCCATTCGCTGTCGCTGAAGTTAGGCTTCTCTGTATAAACGCACTTATCGATAATACCTTGAATACTATAAGTTTGTTCAGAAACAACGGCGACATATGCATGTATTGCCTGCAAATAAGCACAATGCTGTTCAAAAGCATTCATCGCAGATGCAATACCATCGCGAATAATAAAGGAAGAAAACCACTGGCCTGGTATTTCCAGTCCGCGAAGCATTAACTCTTTATTTAACTCAGCAGGATCCTGCGGATAACAACCGCCAACTTCTGTCCCGGAAAAACCGGTAAGCGCGGCATCACTAAGTATTTGTTTATATGTATTTTCTTTACCAATCTCAGGAATATCATCATTGCGCCAACCGATAGGCGCAATCCCCAACTTAATGCTCTTTTTTACATTGTACATGTTGCTGGCTCCCACTTAATGAAACGCTTTTACTGCATACCGCGATGCAAATTAACCTTTGATGGACAACATATTACTTTTTGTAGCCTGAAAAACTTTATCTATCCTGGTTGAAGAAGTGGGATAAATGCGTCAGGTATCACAAAAAAATCATCACTCTTTAATGATATTGCCAGACTTTTCGCGCTATAGATAAACGCATAAAATATACCGACAAATAAAAAATGGCCGCAGTATTGCGACCATTCTCATGACGATTAAATTTTAGCAAGCATTAATATTCAAATAATAAATAATTAGCTTTACGATAGTCCTTGCGATATTGACCGGGCGTTTTCCCTACTTTATTTTTGAAGTAATTCTGAAAATGACTAAGGTTGCTAAAGCCAACACGATAAGCAATAGAGGTGATCTTTTCGCGCCCGCCTTCATCCGTGGTTAGTAACGATTGCGCCTCCCCCAGCCTACGTTTTATCAGGTAATCCATCGGTGAATAACCATAGCGGCGTTTAAATTCATGGGAAACATAATAAGGACTGACATTAAATTTCGTCGCCAGCGTATCCAGCCGAATTGGCTCATAGAAATTGCGATCAATATAGGATTTTATTGAATCAAGTAAATTTTCATGGCGCTGTATGGCATCGTTACCTGTGCGTAATAAGACATTTCCCTCAATGTATTTGAGTACTACCTGGGTCAATAGCTGCGCCATTGCTGGCCCTTCTACCGCATGCTGATTAATAACGGTAAACACGGAGCTCATCAGTTTTTCCACCGTCGCATAATGGTGATACAGTGGAATAACCGGCACAATATCATCCGGTATTAGCGCATTCTCACGTAGACCCGGACACGAAATATTGTTAATCCCACAACAAATAGTGCCAATTGGTCGCCCGCTTTCCAGATACTCATCATGCACCACCTGGCTGTTATAAATGACCAGGTCGCCTTTACGAACCGGGTAGATGCGATCGCCAATGAAATACTCCCCGTCTCCTTCGGTGATAAGAATCAGTTCAACGGTCTGTGGGTGCATATGCATGAACCGGACAAACGGACCATTGCTCTCACTGACCTGACTCACATACGCCAACTGGGGCTGAGCCTTATTCTCTCGTTCTGAAGGACAGAAGCACAAGCGCATGATTTACCCTCCAATATCCGAAACTGTGGTGCCGAAACACCCCTGAAATTTGAATTTTTATACCACACCAAATGAAACAAAAATGCTATATAGATCATAATTTTTTCCAAATCTTTCCTCGTCACAACAGACAACTATTGATACCACAACAAATAAAAACAATAAAAATCAATAAGTTAATTAGAATTTTGGTTTCTTACTGCACATAACCTCGTATAAAAATCAGTCGTCAAATTTTCAAAATAAAATTTCATAAAAATAAATTTGAAATTTTTAATCCTAAAATTTACATTGAATACGGTATGCGTTTTAGGCTGAAGATAACCAGGCTTTCCTGTGACCGCTCAGTCAGAACGTCGTCAACATCGGTTTAAGAGGATAAAAAAGAGATGGAAACAGTCGGCAATTTTATTCATGGTAAAACGACACTGAGCAGCAGCGGCGAGACGCTACCGGTGACTAATCCGGCCACCGGTAAAGTAATTCGTCAGGTCACCCAGAGCACCCGAGAGGAGATGCTGGCGGCAATTCAAAGCGCACATGAGGCTTTTCCGGCATGGAGTAAAATGACTCCGCTACGCCGGGCACGTATCCTTTTTGAATTCAAAGTATTACTGGAAAAGCATCGGGACGAACTGGCGGCGCTGATCGTCAGCGAGCATGGCAAGGTCTGGTCAGATGCGCTTGGCGAACTGACGCGCGGCATAGAGGTTGTCGAATTTGCCTGCGGGATCCCGCACCTCAGCAAAGGAGAGTACTCCTTTAACGTCGGCTCAGGCGTTGACAGCTTTTCATTAATGCAGCCGCTTGGGGTTGTGGCAGGCATCACACCGTTTAACTTCCCGGCAATGGTGCCTATGTGGATGTTCCCGGTTGCTCTGGCTTGCGGCAATACCTTCGTCCTGAAGCCGCCCGCACTGGTGCCGTCCGCATCGTTACGTATGGCGCAGCTTCTGCAGGAGGCTGGCCTGCCGGACGGCGTGTTTAACGTTGTTCACTGTGGCAATGAGGCGGCTAGCCTGTTGACCAGCGACCCTCGCGTACAGGCCGTCAGCTTTGTCGGTTCCTCCGCCGTCGCGGAACATATCTATACCACCGCCAGCGCCCATGGCAAACGCGTACAGGCCTTCGGGGCCGCCAAAAATCACGCAATCGTCATGCCGGATGCAGATCTGGACGCCACCGTCAACGCCATTATGGGCGGAGCATTTGGTTCCGCGGGCGAACGCTGTATGGCGCTGCCGGTAGTGGTCGCGGTGGGAGATGAAACGGCGGACCGTCTGATCGAACGCCTGAAACCACTGATTGCGGCGCTACGTATCGGCCCGGGAGAGCTGCGCGGCAAAGATGAAAATGAAATGGGCCCGGTTGTTTCACGTGCTCATCAACAGAAAGTGTTGGGTTACATCGACAAAGGAGTTAGCGAGGGAGCAACTCTGGTCATGGATGGCCGCAACTATAGCGTGGCGGGATATCCTGAAGGCTTTTATGTCGGCGGCACTCTGTTTGATAACGTCACGCCTGAGATGACCATCTGGCGTGAAGAAATTTTTGGCCCGGTTCTCGGAATTGTGCGCGTCCCGGATTATGCCACCGCCATTAGCACGGTAAACTCCCATGAATTCGGCAACGGCAGCGTGATTTTCACCACCAACGGTCATTATGCGCGCGAATTCGCCCAGTCGGTTGAAGCCGGGATGGTCGGTATTAATATTCCAGTTCCGGTTCCGATGGCATTTCACTCTTTTGGCGGCTGGAAGCGCTCGGTGTTTGGCGCCCTGAACGTCCATGGGCCGGATGGCGTGCGCTTCTATACCCGGATGAAAACCGTTACCTCGCGTTGGCCGAACGGACAGCAGATCGTATCGGAGTTCAGTATGCCGACTCTCGGTTAATACGCTTTCAGGAAGGAGAAGATTATGGCCAACTTGCTGAGTACCTGTACCTCTGAGTCGGGAAATATCCAACACATTTCCCCTCAAAATGCAGGCTGGGAGTATGTCGGTTTTGATGTCTGGCAGTTGAAGGCTGGAGAGTCGATAACCCTGCCGTCCGATGAGCGTGAACGCTGTCTGGTGCTGGTTGCCGGGCTGGCCAGCGTTAAGGCCGCCGACAGTTTTTTCTATCGGATTGGTCAGCGCATGAGTCCGTTTGAACGCATTCCGGCTTATTCGGTTTACCTCCCCCATCATACGGAGGCGAAAGTGACAGCCGAAACCGACCTTGAGCTGGCCGTATGCAGCGCGCCGGGATTCGGAGAGCTTCCGGTACGTCTGATCTCGCCACAAGAGGTCGGGGTAGAGCATCGGGGAAAAGGGCGCAATCAGCGCCTGGTGCATAACATCCTTCCTGATAGCCAGCTCGCCGACAGCCTGCTAGTCGTTGAAGTGTACACTAATGAAGGCGATACCAGCTCCTGGCCCGCGCACAAGCACGATACGGCAGTTGAAGGTCAGGAGACCTATCTGGAAGAGACGTACTATCACCGTTTCAATCCACCTCAGGGATTCTGCTTACAGCGCGTCTACACCGACGATCGCAGCCTGGATGAATGTATGGCGGTCTATAACCGGGATGTAGTGAAAGTACCTAAGGGCTACCACCCGGTTGCCACCATCGCGGGTTACGATAACTACTATCTGAACGTGATGGCCGGCCCGCTACGAAAATGGCGTTTCACCTGGGAAGAGAACCACGCGTGGATTAACTCACCAGACTACCCGCGATAACACTTCGTTGAGTGGTACTTTGCCAGCCGTCCTCTGCGGCTGGCTTTTTTATTCAACTCTGCGCCACACACGCTCATAAGATCGCTATCCGCCTTCTCTTAAATTATTTCCCTGTTTTGTATATAGCGTATTTACGGCACGGCCCCCACCAGGAATACGCAATAAAATGATGATGCAGAAGAAGACTTACCCTATTTGCCGATATTATTATAGATCAATTAGTTACGTAGAGGTGGTAAACACTGGGGAGGTTTCAACAGGGTATATCCTGTGCGCACTCGCTGGAGGGAGTAAAGGTTGTGTAACCAGCGGAGAATATCTCTGGATATTCTCCGCTAATATTGGAGAGGTATCAGGCTATTACATCGCGACGTTTCCCCTGAATTTCACGCAGCTTGTTCTCGGCCAGCCGTTCAATTTCTGTTAGCGGCACCCCTTTTGTTTCCGGCACATAACGAGAAATAAAGACATAGCAGACCAAATTAAAGACGACAAAAATCCACATCGAGAAAGCGCCGCCGAAGGTCTCCTGCAGCCAGGCGTTATCATTTATGACCGGGAACAACAGTGAGATGAGGAAGTTGGCTATCCACATCAGGCTCACCGCCAGCCCCATCCCAAAACCTTTTATCTTTTCAGGGAAAACCTCAGAAATCAGTACCCATGCGCCAACGCTCCAGCTGACGGCAAACAGCAGCATAAAAAACAGGATGCCAAAGATGGTAATGTAGCCTGTATCGTGGGTGTACAAACCGTATGACGCGATCAACAGGCCGACAATTGAGCCGATGGTACCAATTTTCATAATCGGTATACGGCCATAGCGGTCGAACAGGATCATGCCGATAAAACTGCCCACCACATTACATACCGCGATAAAAATGGTCTGGAACATAACCACTTCGGTACTGCTGTTCTGCAACACCAGCGGCGCATAATAGTTCATTACGTTAACGCCTGTGAACTGTTGCAAAACGGCGATACAGCATCCAACCAACAGAATATAGCGGAGCACCGGCGAGCTTTTCAGGTTGGTGCGTTCTCCCCCGGCGACGTTGTCCTGTGGACGTACGGTTTCTTTCATGCTGTCAAAAATAGCGGCCACATCTGTGGCCGTTAATCCACTGTAGATCCGGGTAAGCACCTTTATCGAACGGGCTTCGCTGCGGTTGTTACGGGCGCACCATGCCGGTGATTCGGGTAGGAAAAGCGTAATCGCTAACATCGCAATGGAGGGTACCACTTGGGCAAAAAGCATAGTCTTCCAGCCCTGGGAAACCAGCACATCAGCAGGCATTCCTTTTGCTATCAGATAGTTGACTATAAACACGATAACCTGGCCAGATACCACGGAGATATTGTAAATGCCCAGCGCTTTGCCGCGAATTTCAGCAGGCGCCAGTTCAGACATATACATGGTGGATGCCGTTCCGGCCATCCCAACCGCAAAACCACACACAATGCGGGAAAGGGAGAAGATCATGAACGATTCACTCATCGCCGCCCCTAAGGAAGAAGCGATAAAAATGATCGCAATGATCAGAAGCGCAGGTTTACGCCCCAGTTTATCGGCAATTTTTCCACCGACCAGCGCGCCGATGATACAACCAATCACGATACTGGAAACGGCCCATCCGGTCTCGGTTGGCGTCAGTTGGTAATACTGCTGTAAAGGCAATACCACCCCGGTAATCACCGCCGTTGAATAACCAAACATCAATCCAGCCAGCGCCGCAATACAACACAGGACGTACACATAGGCCGAATTGTACTTACTTCTCTGAGACATAATCCCTCCCTTGCCTGTTGAGGAAACAACACACCAATGAAATTTTTCATTTTATTTTTGCATTCATTAGAAGAAAAATTCCATGCAAAAGATCACGAAATGGAGATGTTCCAGGAAAGAACAAAAAGTAAGGCCCCTGACAAATTGAACTCAGGCACTGTCACGAAAGCAATAAAATCAAGTAAATTCACCAAGATAGAGGGTAGCACTGCGCAAAACGCAGCATCTTAACGATAAAAAACGCCAGGATTATGAAATTCGAAATGTGATACCCATAACAAAACATAAGTTTCATTATTGATCGTTTTGAAATTAAAACATAGGTTGTGAAACGAGAGTTCTCAATAGCTATAAGATCGTCGGCAGAGCTACGGCAATGACCGACATAAGATGAAT
This sequence comes from Salmonella sp. A29-2, assembly GCF_020150755.1. Classification (NCBI taxonomy): domain Bacteria; kingdom Pseudomonadati; phylum Pseudomonadota; class Gammaproteobacteria; order Enterobacterales; family Enterobacteriaceae; genus Salmonella; species Salmonella sp. A29-2. The sequence continues at coordinate 4,234,704 of NZ_CP083731.1, forward strand.
TTGTCTATTTGTTCACTAAATTCAAACAGATAGATGAAGTTTATTCTGGAGATAATCTACCTATGTCCACATCAGATAGTTGTTATAATACGGGTTACATATTACGCATCTGCGCGATTGCCGCACTGGGCGGAATATTATTTGGCTACGATACTGCTGTTATTTCAGGTGCGATTGGTTCACTGACCAGCTACTTTCATCTATCTCCTGCTGAGACCGGCTGGGCGGTTTCCTGCGTTGTGGTGGGGTGCGTTATTGGTTCGTTTAGCGCCGGATATTTATCTAAACGTTTTGGACGCAAGAAATCATTGATGGTTTCAGCGCTGTTATTCACTATTTCCGCAGTGGGCACCTCCCTCTCCTACACGTTCACCCATTTTGTGATTTATCGCATTATCGGTGGACTGGCAGTCGGCCTGGCGGCAACAGTATCACCGATGTATATGTCTGAAGTCTCACCGAAAAACATGCGCGGCAGAGCATTAAGTATGCAGCAGTTCGCTATCGTTTTCGGTCAGATTCTGATCTTCTACGTTAACTACAAAATAGCATCGATTGCAGCGGATACCTGGCTCATTGAACTTGGCTGGCGCTATATGTTTGCTGCGGGCATTATTCCCTGCATTTTGTTCTGTATTTTAGTCTTTTTAATCCCGGAATCTCCCCGCTGGATGATGATGATTGGTCGCGAGGAGGAGACGCTAAAAATACTGACCAAAATATCCAACGAAGAACATGCCAGACATCTTCTTGCCGATATAAAAACCTCACTGCAAAATGACCAACTAAACGCCCATCAAAAACTCAATTACCGCGACGGGAACGTGCGTTTCATCCTGATCCTGGGCTGCATGATCGCTATGCTGCAACAGGTAACAGGGGTTAACGTCATGATGTATTACGCGCCAATCGTCCTTAAGGATGTGACCGGTAGCGCCCAGGAGGCCCTGTTCCAGACAATCTGGATCGGCGTGATTCAGCTTATCGGTTCCATTATTGGCGCAATGATCATGGATAAGATGGGGCGTTTGTCGCTGATGCGTAAAGGCACTATCGGCAGCATCATCGGCTTGTTGCTCACTTCATGGGCGCTGTACAGCCAGGCAACCGGTTATTTCGCGCTATTTGGTATGCTGTTCTTTATGATTTTCTACGCGCTTTCCTGGGGCGTGGGCGCATGGGTGCTTATTTCTGAAATATTCCCTAACCGGATGAGGTCGCAGGGAATGAGTATTTCGGTCGGATTTATGTGGATGGCAAACTTTTTAGTTTCGCAATTCTTCCCGATGATTAATGAAAACCCGTATTTACTTTCGCATTTCCACGGCGCATTTCCAATGTGGATATTTGCCATCTGCTGCATCTTCAGTTACTTCTTTATCTGCCGTTACCTGCCGGAAACAAAAGGCATTTCGCTGGAGAAAATGGAGAGCGTAGTGTTAGCAAAACGCAGAAAAAAACTGCAGCCAATTCAAACCGAACGTTATTCTGATTAAGTTTCACCACAATGCCGATGATCGCTAAATACGATCATCGGCTTGTTTTTTTACTCCGTCGCCAGCGCCAGTGAAACCGCTAACGTTTGCGCCAGACACATGGACGCGACCTGAGAACGGAAACCATCGACCTGCGCTTCACGTACCACAAAACAGACTTCACTGAACGCTGCCAGCGGGCTGACCTGGCTATCGGTTATCGCAATATGGTGCGCACCGCGTTTCGCGCCAAGCTCGACTAATTCCACCACTTCCTGCGCGTAAGGCGAGTAGCTGATGGCAATAACGACATCGTCGGGGCTGACCATACTTAGCTGTTCAGAGAACATTCCGCCAATACCGTCAATTAAAAATGCCCGTCTCTCCAGATGACGCAATGCGTAGGTTAAATAACTGGCCACGCTAAACGAACGACGTAATCCAATCACATAAATATTGTCGGCTTTCGCTAACAGATTGACCGCCGCATCCAACTGCTCATTTTTAATCTGCACCGGTAATTGTTGTAATACCTGTGCATTCACCATTGAAAATAGCTTCAGAATTTCACCCGGCTTTTCCGGGGTAGGTTCCCCTTCATCCGCATTTTTCTGTCTGAACAGACGCGCCCGCTCGGTATAGCTTACTGTTTCCTCCATCAGGTGCTGGCGAAATACCTGTTTCATTTCATTAAATCCGCTAAAACCAAACGCATTAGCAAAACGAATCAGTGTCGAAGGGGGAACATCGGCATGTTGCGCGATGGAAGCGACCGTGTCAAAAGCAACGCTATTACTGTTATCCAGAATATACTGAGCAACTTGTTTAAGACGTTTGCTAAGGCTGTCATAGCGACTGCGGATATCATCCTGCAGTAAGGAAAGTTGAGTTTGATGTTTAGACATGCATGATACTCTAATAGAACGAAAATTTCGTAAATAACAATATTAGCACAAATGAACTGAACATACAGTTAACAACATTCAAATTGCGCTGTGGTTACCTTCAGTACAGAATTTGCTGGCGGGCTGGGTTCTGAGCAATCTGAATCTGACCGCATAAATGCGACAGGATCAGCATTGTTATGACTGGACGATGCCCGCAGCCAGGCGGCATCGCAAACGTTGAAAGGCAGAAGATGACGTTTATAAATCACGAAACCTTCATCTGTTATTGCGAACTGGCTCTTTTCGTCCCGCATACGGCAACCGGCGGAACACTCTTAGTGTATTACACTGATTACTTTAAGGATATGCGTCTACTCTTTTTCAATACTGAGCGGCAAATGATTTTTCAGTATTGCTTTAACGTCTCCCGGCGAGCGGAATGCGCTTTCGATGGCAAGATGCCCCATATAAAACAGCCAGCCACAAGGCTGGCTGACCGCATAGTCATTTAATACGCTGTTACGTTCTGAGCTTTTTTCGCCAGCCCATCCAGCAATTTCTGATGGATGCCGCCGAAACCGCCGTTGCTCATCACCAGGATGTGATCGCCAGGCTGTGCGGTTTTCACCACCATTTCCGCCAGCGTATCGACATCGCCACTCCAGTGAGCAGGCTGTACGCAGGCGTCCGCCACTTCTGAAACCTGCCACGGAATATGCGGCGGCTGCAGCAGGAACACTTCATCCGCACGCCCTAACGACGGTGCCAGGTCATCCTTGCATAACCCCATCTTCATCGTGTTAGAACGCGGCTCCAGCACTGCGATAATGCGCGCGGTGCCGCCCACTTTACCGCGCAGCGCCGCCAGCGTGGCCAGAATTGCCGTCGGATGGTGAGCAAAATCGTCATACACCGTCACGCCGTTCGCTTCGCCGCGCAGTTCCAGACGGCGGCGGGCGTTAATAAATGACCCCAGCGCGCTGGCCGCTTCTGCGGGCGCGACGCCCACGTGGCGCGCGGCGGCAATCGCCATCAGCCCATTATGCATATTGTGCTCGCCGACCAGGCCCCATTTCACATCGCCGACTTTTTCGCCGTCCAGCCACACTTCCCACTCGGAAGCATCCGTAGTCAGCTTCTTCGCCTGCCAGTGTCCCTGCTCGCCCACCAGCTCCTGCTCGCTCCAGCAGCCCAGCGCCATGGTCTGTTTCAGGTTGATGTCGTTTTCCGGCCAGATGATGCGCCCCTGCCCCGGCACGATGCGCACCAGATGGTGGAACTGCTTCTGGATCGCTTTCAGATCGTCGAAGATGTCGGCATGATCAAACTCAAGGTTGTTGAGGATCAGCGTCCGCGGGCAGTAATGCACAAATTTAGAACGTTTATCAAAGAACGCGCAGTCGTACTCATCCGCTTCGATAACAAAGAACGGGCTCTCGCCCAGGCGCGCGGAAACCTCAAAGTTGCCCGGTACGCCGCCAATCACAAAGCCCGGTTTGTACCCGCACGCTTCCAGTATCCAGGTCGCCATGCCTGCGGTCGTGGTTTTGCCGTGGGTACCGGCGACCGCCAGTACCCAGCGGTCGCGCAACACAAAGTCGTGCAGCCACTGTGGACCAGACATAAAGGGAATGTTTTTTTCCAGCACCGCTTCCACGCACGGATTCCCGCGCGTCATCGCATTGCCGATAATCACCAGATCCGGCTGCGGATCGAGCTGGCTGGCGTCATAACCCTGGATCAGATCAATGCCTTGCTTCTCAAGTAAGGTACTCATCGGCGGATACACATTGGCGTCCGAACCCGTTACTTCATGACCAAGCGAGCGAGCCAGCATCGCCAGCCCCCCCATGAAAGTGCCACAAATTCCCAAAATATGAATGCGCATACGTCACTATCCTTTTTTTATCTGCGAGCCATTTTACGCACATGTCTGGCAAGTGAGAAACGCATTTCAGGTAAATCTGTACTTTGCTGGCGCGATTCACCTGAGCGCATCATCTGAAATGTTTGTTAAGATTGTTACGGTCGCTTTACTCCAATCAATTGCAGGGAAAGTGTTATGAAAACGTTAGGTGAATTTATTGTCGAAAAGCAGCACGAGTTCTCTCAGGCTACCGGTGAGCTCACTGCTTTGCTGTCGGCAATAAAATTGGGCGCCAAGATCATCCACCGCGATATCAACAAGGCCGGTCTGGTCGATATCCTGGGTGCCAGCGGTGCTGAGAACGTACAGGGCGAGGTTCAGCAGAAACTCGATCTGTTCGCGAACGAGAAACTGAAAGCTGCACTAAAAGCGCGCGATATTGTAGCGGGCATCGCATCGGAAGAAGAGGACGAAATCGTCGTCTTTGAAGGCTGCGAACACGCGAAATATGTGGTGCTGATGGACCCTCTGGATGGCTCTTCTAACATCGACGTTAACGTCTCTGTCGGTACGATTTTCTCGATTTATCGCCGCGTGACGCCCGTCGGCACGCCGGTCACCGAAGAAGATTTCCTGCAACCCGGCAACAAACAGGTCGCTGCGGGATATGTCGTGTATGGCTCGTCCACCATGCTGGTTTACACCACCGGCTGCGGCGTACACGCTTTCACCTACGATCCGTCGTTGGGCGTGTTCTGTCTGTGCCAGGAACGTATGCGTTTCCCGGAAAAGGGTAAAACCTACTCCATTAACGAAGGCAACTACATTAAATTCCCGAATGGCGTGAAGAAGTACATCAAATTCTGCCAGGAAGAGGATAGTTCAACAAGTCGCCCTTATACCTCACGTTACATTGGCTCTCTGGTGGCCGATTTCCACCGCAACCTGCTGAAAGGCGGCATCTATCTCTACCCCAGCACCGCCAGCCATCCGCAGGGGAAACTGCGTCTGCTGTATGAGTGCAATCCGATGGCGTTCCTCGCGGAACAGGCCGGCGGCAAAGCAAGCGATGGTAAAGAACGTATTCTGGATATCATTCCGGAAAGCCTGCACCAGCGCCGCTCGTTCTTCGTCGGCAACCGCCATATGGTTGACGATGTGGAACGCTTTATCCGCGAATACCCGGACGCGTAATCTTTACCACCATGCGGAATAACGCATGAAGCCGCCATTGGGCAATAACATGTCCGATGGCGGCGTTGCCTTATCAGGCCCGTGATTTTTCCGGTTCTTAACCTTTGGCGTTCATGCTCCGCAACGACGCGCCAGATGAGGCGGAAACGAAAACAAGCGAAGACTTTCGGCGTGAGTTGGCTATAATACTCGCCACTTGTTTGTCATAAATTCAAAGGAAACAGACATGAGCTTACTCAACGTCCCGGCGGGTAAAGAACTGCCGGAAGATATCTACGTCGTTATCGAGATCCCGGCTAACGCAGATCCGATCAAATACGAAGTTGACAAAGAGAGCGGCGCGCTGTTCGTTGACCGCTTCATGTCCACCGCGATGTTCTATCCGTGCAACTACGGTTACATCAACCATACCCTGTCTCTGGACGGCGACCCGGTAGACGTTCTGGTCCCGACGCCGTACCCGCTGCAGCCAGGCGCCGTCATCCGTTGCCGTCCGGTTGGCGTACTGAAAATGACCGACGAATCCGGTGAAGATGCGAAACTGGTTGCCGTACCGCACACCAAACTGAGCAAAGAGTACGATCACATTAAAGATGTGAACGATCTGCCGGAACTGCTGAAAGCGCAGATCACTCATTTCTTCGAGCATTATAAAGATCTCGAAAAAGGCAAATGGGTGAAAGTTGACGGTTGGGACAACGCCGAAGCGGCTAAAGCGGAAATCGTTGCCTCCTTCGAGCGCGCAGCGAAGAAATAAGTTCGCTTTTACATAATCGTCAAGATAAAGGCTCTCATAGTAATGAGGGCCTTTTTATTGGCTAATGAATAGAACACAATTTTTATCATTATTAGTTTAACATTCACGGAATGAATAAGACTTTACCTTATTTTTTATTAAAAAGGGTTGAATACGCTCACATTTTCTCTAAAAAGCTTAAGATAATAATTGTTTTGTGAATGCCCGCAGACTCCTCTGGACTTACGCCCTAAATATTAGCAAGCGCCAAATTCTTATTTAGTGCATAGGCCCGATTACCTTTTTAATAAGGTATCCTAAGCTCTCCATACCAATAACCGTATTTTTAATCCAACATAATATCCGCTCAAAACACACTTTTTAATATATTTTTAAGGGCTGCCATAATTATTTACTATTTTAAGAGATTATGATGAAAAATGATATATTAATTACCGGTGGACATATCATCGATCCCGCTCGTAATATTAATGAGATTAACAATTTACGCATCATTAACGATATTATCGTTGATGCCGATAAATATCCTGTAACTTCGGAGACCCAGATTATCCATGCCGACGGTATGATCGTCACTCCCGGTCTTATCGATTATCACGCGCATGTTTTTTATGACGCGACGGAAGGTGGCGTCAGGCCTGATATGTACATGCCGCCGAATGGCGTCACCACCGTCGTGGATGCAGGTTCTGCCGGTACGGCAAACTTTGATGCCTTCTACCGAACGGTGATTTGCGCCAGCAAAGTTCGAATCAAAGCGTTTCTGACCGTGTCGCCGCCGGGCCAAACCTGGTCACAAGAAAATTATGATCCTGACAATATTGATGAAAATAAGATCCACGCGCTGTTTCGCCAGTATCGCAACGTTCTTCAGGGATTAAAACTCAAGGTTCAGACTGAGGACATTGCTGAATATGGATTAAAACCGCTGACTGAATCCCTTCGTATTGCCAACGATTTAAGGTGCCCCGTGGCAATACACTCGACTCATCCCGTCGTTCCCATGAAAGAACTTGTCTCCTTGCTACGCCGCGGCGATATTATCGCTCATGCGTTTCACGGCAAAGGTAGCACCATTCTTACTGATGAAGGCGCTGTCTTAGCCGAAGTCCGTCAGGCAAGGGAAAGAGGCGTTATATTTGATGCCGCCAATGGTCGCAGCCATTTTTCAATGAACACGGCACGCCGAGCCATCGCCAATGGCTTTCTTCCGGATATCATCAGTAGCGATCTCTCAACCATCACTAAACTCGCCTGGCCTGTTTACGCCTTACCATGGATTTTATCGAAATATTTAGCACTCGGCGTCGCGCTTACCGATGTCATTAACGCCTGTACCCATACCCCAGCAGTTTTATTGGGCATGGCAGCAGAAATTGGTACGCTGGCCCCTGGGGCATTTGCCGATATCGCCATCTTTAAATTAAAAAACAGGCATGTTGAATTTGCCGATATTCATGGTGAAACGCTCACGGGGACGCATGTGCTGGTACCACAAATGACCATAAAATCCGGTGAGATATTATTTCGTCAAATTGATTTTGGCGCGCGGCCAAACGGAGTTGAAAAATGACCTCAATGCAAAAATGGCTACGGATCGGCGCAACATTAATGTTCGGCCTTTTTGTTGCTTATCTTGACCGTTCTAATCTTTCCGTTACGTTACCTACGATTACACACGACCTGAATATTGATGGCGCAACGGCCAGCATTGTATTAACCATATTTCTTATTGGCTATGCCTTTTCAAATATTTTTGGCGGCGTATTTACCCAGCGATACGATCCGAAAAAAATAGTCATTCTGATGGTGCTAATCTGGTCGATTGCGACCGTTTTTGTCGGATTTACCTCGTCAGTGTACGTTATTTTGATTTGTCGGCTGGTGCTTGGCATTACCGAAGGCATTTATTGGCCGCAGCAGTCCCGCTTCGCCAGCGACTGGTTTTCAGACAAAGAACGGACGCAGGCGAACAGCATTATCCAGTATTATGGACAGTTCCTGGCATTAGGCCTGGGATTTATGATTTTGTCCCCGCTGGATGCTGCCTTCGGTTGGCGAAATGTTTTTATTATCACTGGTGTGATCGGCATTGTTGTTGTGGTTCCACTTTATATAACAATGCTGAAAAAACAGGAAGAAGCGCCTTATTATCGTGCGCCGGCGCCAACAGAGAAAACTAAACTTACCCTGGAATCGCTGGGCGGAACCCCCTTCCTACTCCTTATTTTTACCTACATCACTCAAGGGATGTTGTTCTGGGGAATTACGTTATGGATCCCCATGGTTGTCAATTCTCTCGGCTATACCGGATTCAGTAAAGCATTGGTCAGTTCTCTGCCTTATCTGACTGCGGTTATACTGGCAATCCCTATCTCATGGATCAGTGATAAGACACAAAAGCGTGTACTTATTGCTTCACTGGGCCTACTAATCCCCGGCGTGATGTTATTTCTCCTGCCATTTGTCGATGCGCCGGGCTTTAAAATCACGCTCATTACCCTGGCGATGGGTTATTATGCCGCCAGCTTTACCCCCAATATCTGGTCGATTATCCAGTCGAACGTTAAACCCCATGCGATTGGCCCAGCCTCCGGTATTATTAATGGCATCGGCGCCGGCGGCGGCGGTACGCTGGCAGGCCTAATGGTCGGCTATTTTTACCGGACAACCGGCAGCTATATGCAGGGATTTATGGTTCTCGGATGCATTGTTATCCTGGGAGGCGCGTCATTATTGATCTACGGCAGAATAAGAGCTCACCATGCCCGGCGCTAGCGCCATCAGCCAGAATGTAAAAAACAACGCCACCCGAGGGTGGCGTGTTCAGTTCAGGGCTGGTTTCTGTCTAACCAGTCACCGCTTTCAATCAGAGTTAACCCATCAACAGGACGTTGATATACATACATCCATGCGCTGCCGTAAGGCGTCTGGATTAACTGGCGTGCGTATTCACCGCCCCTGGTGCGCAAAGCATCAAGTTCGGCCAGCGTGGCGTTATCAATTCGATAAACTTCACCGTATACCGCTCCGTTTCCCGGAACTGCGCCTGGATAGTGGCCCAGACTATACAACTGGTAGTTATCGATACGGTAATCGCCAAGCAATTGGGCATTGGTCATCCAGTGACTGTTGCCTTGTTTCTGTCGTAAACTGCCATAGACAAATATTCGCATTGCTAAAACTCAAACTGATAGAGCAAATCAAGTGCCTGATCTACGCCAGACACTGCTTCCAGATATAGCTTAGGCATCAGGCGATAACGTAACGTGAGCGTCGCCAGAGAGTCAAATATCCCTACACCATACTTCACCTGTAGACCCGGCAGTACATAGCCGCTGACCACAACCTGGGACGAATCGCCCACCCCTTGCGTGTCCAGCGCCAGATTACTTACACCGAATGTCTCTCCGATTTTACCCACAACCTGACCACTTTGCGCAACCCCCAGGCCAATAAGCATGGAGGTCATTGCTGCGCTATCACTCTGATTGCTGTCCAACCCCTGCCCACGCAGCAGATAAGAAAGCGCTTCAGCCTGCGGCATCGCCGGATCGGAGAAGATTTCCGCTTTGGGTTCATCAGCAGTGCCTGTGACGCGCACGCCCGCAATGACATCGTCTTCGGTGGCGTCAGGGTTACGGATCGCTTCGATATTGAGCAGCGGCTGATCCGGCGGGCCGGAGAACAGCAGCTCGCCTTTACGGACAAGCAGGTCCTGGCCGTAGGCGCGGAATCGGCCGTCAGGAATATTGATTTGACCATTCAGCCCCAGCCCCTGCTTATCCTGCGCGACTTTCAAATCGCCGGTCAAACGCGCTTTAAGCCCGAAGGCGTCGATGCGCACGTTGTTGCCGACGTGGACCGTCAGATTACTGTTGATGGGAATAGACGCTGTCTGCGGCGTTTCTGGTTGCAGGTCATTGTTGAGCATAACCACATCGCTGGAGACGCCGACCGCGCTCTCCGGCAGGTCGTGCACCACAATTCGCGCCCACGGAACGTCCACACGCCCATCCAACGTGAACAGCGAAGGCGTCGCGTCAAAGACCACATCCGGCGAGACATCCAGGCGCACCATCGGCGGAACGGTAATCCGCACCCGGCTGCCTTTCGCCGTCACCCGCGCGCGCCAGTTGTCAATCTGGCTCCAGTCGGCGTTACCGTTCAGGTTAATTTGCCCTTGTTGTGTTCGCACGATACCGGCGAGCGTCGAACGCGTACCGCTAAAGTTCATGGTGAGCTGGCTCGGCTGCATCTCAAACGGCATAAAATTACCGTCAATATCCAGCGCGCTAAGCTGCAACTGACCAAACAACTGCGGGCTTTGCACATCGCCGCCCAGACGTAGCCTGGCGTTTAACATTCCCGCCGCTTTTTCGCCGCGCGAAAAGACAGGGTTGACCATCGCCAGATTGAGATTGCGCATGTTGACGTTACCGCCGAGATTGCGCCGCCCCTGAGGATCGGTTACCTGCACCTGGCCATCGAATTGACCATTGTTCGTCAGGCGAATCAGCCATCCCAGCTCGGCGCGATTATTATGCAGTTCGGCGCTGAGGTTCAGCGTCTCAAACGCGACCGGTAACGGCGCGTCATTGACGGTCTGCGTGACCTTCACGTTACGACCGGAAAGCGTGACCTTCCCCTGCGGCAATCCCTCCTGGGTGGTATCCCACGACACGTCCGCTTTCCCGCTAAAGACCCCGCTGGCCTGAGTGGTATCAGGCATAAATGGCTTCAGCATCGCCAGATCAAAGCGGTTGAGATTGACCACCGCCCGTCCTGCGGCGCCCGCATCAATGGTTTGCGGTACGCACAGCTCGGCGTTCGGGTTCAGCCAACAATGCGGCCCGATACTGATTTTCTGTTCTTTATTACGGTAGTCCAGCGCAATCGCGCGGGTCAACGACCATGGCCCCACCGGCGTCTGGAAACGGGTGTCGCTTAACGTCCCTTTCCAGCGCGCCGCCTCGCGATCAAAACTGCCTGTCAGGGAGAGTTGACCGGATACCGGTTCTCCCTGAACACGGAGCTGTAGCTGATGCTGCTTCTCGCTGCCTTTGGCGTCAAGCGTCACCAGATTGATGTTAACGTCGGGCTGCGAAATCCGCTCTACGCGAACGTTGAGATGGCCCGCTATCTGATCGGTGGATTTAATATCGCCTTCAATGCGCGCCTGGGCGACAGACAGCTCCTGCCAGCGCAGACCGCGGGCGGTGATATCCGCCAACAGCTGCGGCGCTTCTACCGTACCGCGGACTTTAACGATTCCTTTTGCCATGCCGCCCAGTCCTGGCAGCGCATTATCCAGCCCCGGCGCATCGATGGCGGCGTCAAGATTCAGCTCCTTAACGCCAAGCTCGCCTTTTATATCGGCGCTGTTTGGGCCCAGCGCAAGGTGCAGCCCCGGGATCGTCCACTGCATGTAGCTGTTGCCCTTTAGCGTCCCGTTGACGTTAACGCTGTTCTGCTTCACATTGCCGGTCAGCTTGAGCTCCGGGACATCCATCTGCCAGGTGCCGCCGTAGAGGCTGCCTTTGGTTTTCATGACGCCGTTAAGCTTCGCGGGCCAGTCCGGGATCTCTTTAGCGGTATTGATGCCATTCAGCGTCAGTTCGCCACGCCAGCTAATCGCCTGCTGCCAGTCCACCAGCGCTTTCAGTTCGGTTTTTCCCTCCAGAGCGGCGACGGTGAGTTTATCGAGATTAATCTGCCGCTCATTCCCTTTGGCATCCAGCGTGATGGTCGCCTGCGGAATATCTTGTCCTTTCACGGCGGTTCGCATCGACAACGTATAGTCGGTCATCTTACCGCTCAGTTTGAGCTTCAGATCGTCAGCCTGAAACTGGGTATCACCCGTCAATGGCCAGGCAATGCGTTGGCTGACGACTTCAAGATTGAGCGGTAAACCGGCCTCCGCCAGCCGCGTCTGGGCGCGAAGCGCGACATCCATCGGCCCGGAAAGGTTCACCCCGACCTCCAGTTGTTCGCGTAACGCGCCGCCGACCTTGAGTTTTATCTTTTCACCCTTTAGCGGATCGATATTCAGCGTACTGTTGAGCGTAATATCAACCGGCCAGTTATTGGCGAGCTGCGCCGTACCGGAGGCCTTCACCGTGCCCTGGTTGGCGTCGATATCCAGAGTATCCAGCTTCATATTACCGTCGATACTGCTGACTTTAAGCAGCATCGTGCGCACCGTCAGATCGGTATCGCCGGTGATGCGTAGCTGCTCGCCGCGAAATGACTCGATATTCAGATTGAGCGGCAGGTGAACATCAGTCATCTCCGGCATTACCGGTTTTGCAAACAGATCTTTTAGCGTTTCGCCAAGCGGCTTTTCATCCGGTTGAGGTTTCTCGATTTTGGGTTCAACCACCTCTTCCTGCGCCACGTCAGCGACCTTCGGCAGCGCGATCAGCAATCCCTGAAGCCGCGTCGGTTTCAGGGTCAGGTTTTTCTCCTGCCATGCCAGCCCGGAGGTAAAATCCAACACCGAAACGGTAGTGTCATCAATCTTGATATTGATATTATTCAGCGCCACGCGCGACAGCGTGATGGGCCAGGGGGTGGAGAGGTTCAGCGGTCCGCTTTCTTCCTCTTCTTGCGCCGGTTCGGAAGGCGGCATTTTTTTGCTGTCGATAGCGACATTAATGTCTTTTAACGCCAGATCATTGACGCACAGGCTACTGCGCCACAGGCAATCAAGCCCGACGCCCAGATGAATTTCGCCCGCATTCACCGCAACGCCCGGCTGCTCATAGCGGATATTTTTTAACGATAAGTCCCGCCAGCCGCCGGTGACCTGCCCAATCTCCAGCCCCGGCACCCAGCGGTTCGCCGCACTGAATACCAGATGCAGCCCCGTCGTCGTCCCGACCAGAAACGCAACGCTCGCCAGTAACACCACAATGAAAATCAACACGCCGAGGCTTATTTTCTTCCATAAACTCATAATTCAGGCCCCAGACCGATATAAAACTGTAAACCGTGTTCGTCTTTGTCGCCGACCGGTACGGCAAAATCGAGTTTGACAGGCCCAACCGGCGACGCCCAGCGCACGCCGACCCCGGTCCCGGTTTTGAAATCGCTACGGCGAATATCACTCACCGCCTCGCCGCTATCGACAAACACCGCCCCCCACCATTTGCCGGTGACGTTATACTGGTACTCCAGCGATCCGGTTGCCAGTTTTGAGGCGCCTTTAAGATTGCCGTCGCTATCTTTAGGCGAAATAGATTTGTATTTATAGCCGCGAATACTGCGGTCGCCCCCGGCGAAGAAACGTAAATCCGGCGGAACTTTGTCGAAATCACCGGTTTCTATCCAGCCCAAATTGGCGCGCATCACAAAACGGTGGCGATCGTACAAAGTCCGAATCCAGACGTTTTGCGCCTGCAGCACGGAGAAATCCACGTCGGAGCCCCAGGCCGTATTCGAATAGTCTACTGAATAGCGCTGCGAATCGCCCCAGGTTGGCATCAGTCCCCCTCGCGAGCGGGTTCGACTGATCATCACGCCCGGGTAGAACAGCATGGTGGTGTTGGTGACGTTCCCCTGGGTAAAGTGGTCGAAACTCCAGCGCAGGTTAATCGCCCGCTGCCAACCGCTGGAAAGGTCCCAGTAACGCGAAACGGCAAGCGTGGTCGAGTCCTGCTCCGTATCATTCAAATCGGTACGTTTAAAACCGCCCTGTACCAGATAGTATTGCTCCAGCGGGTTTTTCAGCAGCGGCATTTTATAACTAAAATCCAGCACCTGTTCCGGCGCAGAAATACTGGTGCTGGTGGTCAGGCTATGACCGTAGGAGTTCATCCACGGTTTTTTCCACGACGCTTTCACGCGCGGCCCGACGTCGGTGGAGTACCCCACCCCGGTTTCAATCGTGTTTTCGGTTCGCGGCGATACCACGCCTTTTAACGGCAGAATTTTTGTTTTACGCGACTTCTCAAATTCCGGCGCCACCACAACAGAATTAAACCATCCGGTAGCGGAAAGTCGGCGGTTTAGTTCCGCCAAATCTTTCGATTCGTACTCATCACCCTCTTTAAACGGCAACAGATTTTGTAAATATTCATCACGAATCTGCGAACCTTCGAAGGTGACAGGCCCGAAGCGATAGCGCTCACCGCTATCATAATCAATATCCCAAAACGCCTGATGACGGCCCAGAGCAATTCCCAACTGACTTTTAATGAATTCGCTGTCGAAATAGCCTTTACGTAGCGACACGCTGGTTAACGACTTTTTAAAATTGTCATAGTCTCCCTGGTTCAGCACCGTGCCGATTGCCGGACGCGTTTTCAGTAAGGCCAGATAATCTTTGTCCGTGCGCGCGCCGCCGCGTAAAATGACTTCTGTACCGCCAATCAACACCGGCTGGCCGGGCGTAACCCTGGCGATTAATACCTGCCGTCCTTTCGCAGGCGGTGGAAGCAAGTCGAATTTGATAGTGGGTTCGTAATAGCCTAACGCTTTAAGCCCTTCGCGAATCGCATCATCAACTCGGGCGCGAAAGCGCCGATCCGGCGTCACCTCATCGCTCTGAATCGTAGAGAGCTGTGCGCGAACGTTTTTTTCCAGCTCTCCGGATAGCCCTTCGACTTTCAGACGAACATTTGCGGCTACCGCAGAACTGCTCAGGCACAGTAAGCTAACCCAACATAACTGACGGATATGTGGCACATTTTCTCCTGAATATCCCCTATTCCCACCCCTGGAAAAAATCACACTACCGCTCCGCGGCTTAACATAAAATCAACAATTGCGATTGAAAAGCAGACGACTGCCCAAATATTTCTTATGGTTAAATCCAGATACATTAATGTTGTTATTGTGTGCAAAGATGCGTCTCGTTACAACCTTAACGCCAATTAACGCTTTCGGGAGAATAGCTCATGAGTTTATTTGATAAAAAACATCTGGTTACTCAAGCAGATGCGTTACCAGGACGCAACACCCCGATGCCGATCGCCACTCTGCATGCGGTAAATGAACACTCTATGACCAATGTCCCTGCCGGGATGGAGATCGCCTACTTCGCTATGGGCTGTTTCTGGGGCGTAGAACGTTTATTCTGGCAATTGCCCGGCGTATATAGCACCGCGGCAGGGTATGCAGGCGGTTACACGCCTAATCCAACCTACCGGGAAGTCTGCTCCGGGCAGACCGGTCATACCGAAGCGGTACGGATAGTGTACGATCCTGCCGTTATCCGTTATGAGCAGCTTTTACAGACCTTCTGGGAAAATCACGATCCGACGCAGGGGATGCAACAGGGTAACGATCACGGTACGCAATACCGTTCTGCAATTTATCCCTTAACGCCGGAACAGAATGCCGCCGCTCACGCCAGTCGCGAGCGCTTTCAGTCGGCAATGGCCGCCGCCGGAGACCATCGCCCTATTACCACGGAAATCGCCCATGCGACGCCGTTTTACTACGCCGAAGATGAACACCAACAGTATCTGCACAAAAATCCATACGGTTACTGCGGGATTGGCGGGATCGGCGTTTGCCTGCCGCCTGACGCGTGACGACGCTGGCGTAGGGGGAACTTGTCGGAGTTGAAAATGAACCCTCTGGCGACTTTACAGTAGCTTACGCTATACTAGCCCTGAACTTATCGGCTCACTGCTACGAGCCGGTTTTCATTAAACGTTACCACACGGATTTATAAACTTCCCTTCCGAGGATCTGGCGTTTCGCCGGATAAGATATGTTAAACAGTATATTCATTATATTCTGCCTGATCGCTGTAAGTGCGTTCTTCTCCATCTCCGAGATCTCGCTTGCCGCATCACGTAAGATTAAACTTAAGTTATTAGCTGATGAAGGCAGTATCAACGCACAACGCGTATTGAAAATGCAGGAAAATCCCGGCATGTTTTTCACCGTTGTGCAAATTGGCCTGAACGCCGTCGCTATTCTTGGCGGTATCGTCGGCGATGCGGCATTTTCGCCCGCCTTTTCCGCCCTTTTCTCGCACTATATGTCGCCAGAACTCTCCGAGCAGCTGAGCTTTATTCTCTCTTTCTCGCTGGTGACGGGGCTGTTTATCCTGTTCGCGGATTTAACCCCGAAACGCATCGGTATGATTGCGCCAGAAGCTGTGGCTTTGCGTATCATCAACCCGATGCGCTTCTGCCTGTTCGTTTTTCGCCCGCTGGTGTGGCTGTTTAACGGCATGGCAAACAACATCTTCCGCCTGTTCAAAATTCCAATGGTGCGGAAAGACGACATTACTTCTGATGATATTTACGCAGTGGTGGAAGCCGGCGCGCTGGCGGGCGTCTTGCGCAAGCAAGAGCATGAACTGATTGAAAATGTGTTTGAACTTGAATCCCGCACCGTACCGTCTTCCATGACGCCGCGCGAAAGTATCATCTGGTTTGATCTGCACGAAGACGAACAAAGCCTGAAGAAAAAGGTCGCCGAACATCCGCACTCAAAATTTTTGGTGTGTAATGAAGATATCGACCACATCATCGGCTATGTAGACTCCAAAGATCTGCTGAACCGCGTGCTGGCGAACCAAAGTATGGCGCTGAATGGCGGCGTGCAAATTCGCAATACCTTGATTGTGCCGGATACGCTGACCCTTTCTGAGGCGCTGGAAAGTTTCAAAACGGCGGGCGAGGATTTCGCGGTCATTATGAATGAATACGCACTGGTCGTCGGTATCATTACGCTGAACGATGTGATGACCACGCTAATGGGTGACCTGGTCGGCCAGGGACTGGAAGAGCAAATTGTGGCGCGCGATGAAAATTCCTGGCTGGTTGACGGCGGCACGCCGATTGACGACGTCATGCGCGTGCTGGATATCGATGAGTTTCCGCAATCCGGCAACTATGAAACCATTGGCGGCTTTATGATGTTTATGCTGCGCAAGATTCCAAAACGTACTGATTCGGTGAAGTTTTCCGGCTACAAATTTGAAGTGGTGGATATCGACAACTACCGTATCGATCAGTTGCTGGTGACGCGTCTCGACAATAAAAGCAACGTACCGGCACCGAAACTGCCCGATGCGCAAGGTAAAGAAGACAGCGCGGCCTGAAATCCGTTTGCCAGAAACATCAACGGCTCCTGATTCAGGAGCCGTTTTTTTTTACTTTTTTAACCTACTGCATAGCACTTTTGGTTACGCCATCTCAGTTTGCAGACGCATAACCTGACGGTTAACTTCAGACATCACAGACAAGTGCTGCTTGTCTCTCACTTTTGGGATAAGAATCTTCCCCTTATCGAACTCAAAAGCGCCAACATCCTTGATATATAACCGTCCACGGAACAGGATCTTCACGTACTTCGCCACCTGTAGCGGGTTGTAGCGTTGGAAAATTTTCATTGTTGTCTCCTGCAGTGTATTACGCCCTTGCGGTGCCACAATCGGCCCAACAGTTTTAAGGCGCAAATTTTAATGCCATATGACTATAGACCATATCTACGTCGTTTCCAGTGTGCATAAGTATATTTACCTTTTGATTACAGTTATTCAGAATTATCTAAACATCAGCTCATTTTTCTCAGTATATGCCTTCATTTTTCACAGGAAGTGTGCGCCCGCCCGCAAACTGGCATCCCCTTTGCGGGAAAAAGCATCAATCGCACATATGATTAACTATCGGCCCAAAGTGGTCGGATCACCTGCAAAAAAATAAAGAAGGAATGACCATGACCCTACGTAAAATTCTGGCGATGTCGTGTCTGCTACTCCCCATAATGGCTTGTGCGCATAACCTTGAAGTTAACCAACGGGTGCCGCCGGTAGGCATTGCCGATCGTGGCGAACTGACGTTGAATAAAGATGAGTTTAGTTATAAAAACTGGAATAGCGCGCAGCTGGCGGGAAAAGTGCGCGTCCTGCTGCACATTGCGGGTCGAACGTCAGCGAAGGAAAAAAACGCCACGCTGATTGAAGCGATTAAATCAGCCAAGCTCCCGCATGACAGATACCAGACGACCACAATTGTGAACACTGATGATGCGATCCCAGGCTCCGGTATGTTCGTGCGTAGCAGTATAGAAAGTAATAAAAAGCTCTATCCGTGGTCGCAATTTATTGTCGACAGCAATGGCGTGGCGCGTAACGCCTGGCAATTAAAAGAAGAGGGGTCCGCCGTCATCGTGCTTGACAAAGACGGTCGGGTTCAATGGGTGAAAGATGGCGCGTTAACCCAGCAAGAGGTACAGCAGGTGGTCGACCTGCTGCATAAGCTCCTCAGTAAATAGTCACCCGGAAGCCGGGGTTAAGGAACGATTCACGAGGGGTATAGTCCAGCGTTTTTCCCTGCCAGTCGTGAACGTGCGCCCCGGCTGCAACGGCAATGGCATGACCTGCGGCAGTGTCCCAGACGCTGGTCGGCCCAAATCTGGGGTAAAGCTGCGCCTGGCCTTCCGCCACAAGACAGAATTTCAGCGAGGAACCAATAGAAGTTGTCTGATGTTCGCCAAGCTGTTGGAGATATTCGGTGAGTTCATCATCCGTATGCGAACGGCTAATCACCACCAGCGGCGGGCGGGCATCCCGGACCTGAATCTGCTTACGCACTCCGCACTCCTCTTTCCAGGCCTTACCTTCCGCCGCGTAGTACATCACTTTCAGCACCGGCGCATAGACCACGCCCAACACCGGTTTGCCCTGCTCAATCAGCGCGATATTGACCGTGAATTCGCCATTGCGCTTGATGAACTCTTTGGTGCCGTCGAGCGGATCGACCAGCCAGTAGCGCTGCCAGTGCTGGCGCACTTCCCAGGCAGGCGGATCTTCTTCTGAAAGCACCGGAATATCCGGCGTGAGCGTGCGTAACCCTTCGAGAATCACGGTATGTGCGGCGATATCCGCCGCAGTGACTGGAGAATCGTCCTGCTTGCGGGCGTACTCCATCGGTTTGGCTCCATCATAAACCTGCATAATGGCATCGCCCGCGTTCCGTGCAAGCTGGCATACTTGTTCTAACATTCTCCACCTCTTTATGACGGGGGCGTTAACTCGTTGTTTTACTTATACCCGATCGTTAAGGGTTCCGCCAACTGTGATACCGTCTGCGGTTTTGATAATACCTTTCATGGCATGATTCACCCTTCTGTGAACACTCGCAAAAAATCGGCCGGATGGGGCGGTTTCGCCTTCTTCTGGCGACGGTCGGAACGATATCGGGTTTCACTGTTTATCATCGCTATTTTTCACTATCCGGCTTTTCTATTGCGTTCTTAAAAGGTGCCTCTGATGATTAAGTTTAGTGCAACGCTTCTGGCTACGCTGATCGCCGCCAGCGTGAATGCGGCCACCGTCGATCTCCGTATCATGGAAACTACTGATTTACATAGCAACATGATGGATTTCGATTATTACAAGGATACCGCAACCGAAAAATTCGGATTGGTACGTACCGCAAGTTTGATTCATGCCGCCCGAAATGAAGTCAAAAACAGCGTGCTGGTGGATAACGGCGACCTGATTCAGGGGAGCCCTCTGGGCGATTATATGGCGGCAAAAGGGCTCAAAGACGGTGACGTTCACCCGGTCTATAAAGCGCTCAACACTCTGGATTACGCGGTTGGAAACCTCGGCAACCATGAGTTTAATTATGGTCTGGACTATCTGCATAACGCGCTGGCTGGCGCGAAATTCCCTTATGTTAACGCCAATATTATCGACGTTAAAACCCAAAAGCCGCTCTTTACGCCTTATCTGATTAAAGAGACGAACGTTATTGATAAAGACGGCAACCCGCAAACCCTGAAAATTGGCTATATCGGCTTTGTCCCGCCGCAAATCATGATTTGGGATAAAGCGAACCTGAGCGGCAAAGTTACCGTCAATGACATTACGGAAACCGCCCGGAAATATGTGCCCGAAATGCGCGAGAAAGGCGCAGATATCGTGGTAGTCATTGCTCATTCAGGCCTTTCTGCCGATCCGTACCACAGCATGGCGGAAAACTCGGTTTATTACCTCAGCGAAGTTCCCGGCGTCGACGCGATTATGTTTGGCCACGCCCACGCCGTCTTCCCCGGTAAAGATTTTGCCGACATCAAAGGCGCGGATATCGCCAAAGGTACGCTTAACGGCATTCCTGCGGTAATGCCTGGCATGTGGGGCGACCATCTGGGAGTGGTCGATCTGGTGCTCAATAACGACAGCGGCAAATGGCAGGTTACGCAGGCGAAAGCGGAAGCGCGGCCTATCTATGACGCCGCCGCTAAAAAGTCGCTGGCAGCGGAAGACAGTAAGCTGGTCGGTATTCTGAAAGCCGATCACGATGCCACCCGCGAGTTTGTCAGCAAGCCCATCGGTAAATCCGCCGATAACATGTACAGTTATCTTGCTCTGGTGCAGGACGATCCTACCGTACAGGTGGTGAATAACGCGCAAAAAGCGTATGTGGAACACTTTATTCAGGGCGATCCGGATCTGGCGAAACTGCCGGTGCTGTCCGCCGCCGCGCCGTTTAAAGTTGGCGGGCGTAAGAACGATCCTGCCAGTTTTGTCGAAGTGGAAAAAGGCCAGTTGACCTTCCGTAACGCCGCCGATCTTTATCTCTATCCGAATACGCTGGTGGTGGTGAAAGCCAGCGGCAAGGAGGTAAAAGAGTGGCTGGAATGTTCTGCCGGACAATTTAATCAGATTGATATTCACAGCAACAAACCGCAATCGTTGATCAATTGGGATGGCTTTCGCACCTATAATTTCGATGTCATTGACGGCGTGAATTATCAAATCGATGTGTCACAGCCCGCCCGCTATGATGGCGAATGCCAGATGGTGAATCCGCAGGCGGAACGTATTAAAAACCTGACCTTTAACGGTAAGCCTGTCGACCCGAACGCTACGTTCCTGGTCGCCACGAATAACTATCGCGCTTACGGCGGCAAGTTTGCCGGCACGGGCGACAGCCATATCGCCTTTGCATCTCCGGATGAAAATCGCGCCGTGCTGGCGGCATGGATTGGCGCAGAGTCAAAACGCGCGGGCGAAATCCATCCGGCGGCGGATAATAACTGGCGTCTGGCGCCAATCCACAGCAATACGGCGCTGGATATCCGCTTTGAAACATCGCCAGGCGATAAAGCCGCTGCCTTCATTAAAGCGAAAGGACAGTATCCGATGAAGAAGGTTGCCGTCGATGATATTGGTTTTGCCATTTATCAGGTGGATTTGAGCAAGTAACGTGTGTCCCGTATGGCGCTGCGTTTATTCGGCCTGACTGGCAGGCCGAATAAAGCGCTAGCCGTCATCTGATAAACGGTCCCGCTGCGCCAATACCTGGGGCAAATTCAGTTCTATCCAGTCCGCCAGCGCGGCGACTTTATCACTCACCTGCTCGCCAAGCGGCGTCAGGCTGTACTCCACATGCGGCGGAACAACTGGATATGACACCCGGTTGAGAAATCCGTCCTGTTCAAGCGCCTGTAACGACTGCGCCAGCATCTTTTCACTCACGCCTCCCATCTTGCGGCGCAGGTCGCTAAAACGGTGTGTACCGTCGCGTAACGCCACCAGAATCAGTACGCCCCAGCGACTGGTGACATGTTTTAACACCTCACGGGACGGGCACTGTTCAGCAAAGAGATTGCCTTCACGCAACTGCCGGGAAAGAGTATGAGCGCGCATTGATACTTACCTTTTTGTACGTACTTACTAAAAGTAAGTTTAGGTGGTAGCGTAATAAAACACAAGACCAACACTGAGGAGTTCACCATGATTGCTATCACTGGCGCAACAGGCCAACTGGGCCAACACGTTATTGAAAACCTGCTAAAAACGACGCCCGCCAGTCACCTCATCGCGATCGTCCGTAACCCGAAAAAAGCCGCCCCGCTCAGTCAGCGCGGGATTGCCGTTCGCCAGGCGGATTACGCTAACGAAGCCGCGCTGACCACCGCCTTACAGGGCGTTGATAAACTGCTGCTTATATCATCCAGCGAAGTGGGACAACGCACCGCGCAGCACCGCAACGTTATTCAGGCCGCCATTGCCGCGAAGGTGAAATTCATCGCCTATACCAGCCTGCTACATGCGGATAAATCGCCGCTGGCGCTCGCCGATGAACATATTGAAACGGAAAAGATGCTGGCTGAGTCAGGTATTCCTCACACGCTATTACGTAACGGCTGGTATACGGAAAACTACCTGGCGAGCGTCCCTGCCGCGCTGAAACATGGCGTCTTTATTGGCGCGGCGGGAGAAGGGAAAATCGCCTCCGCAATGCGCGCTGACTATGCCGCCGCCGCCGCGCGCGTCATCTGTGAAGAGGGTCACGCCGGGAATGTCTACGAGCTGGCGGGTGATGACGCCTGGACATTACGCCAGTTGGCGGATGAACTTACTCATCAGAGCGGAAAAAAAATCGTCTACCAGAACCTGAGCGAAGTCGATTTTGCCGCCGCGCTGAAAGGCGCAGGCCTGCCTGACGGACTGGCGGATATGTTGGCCAATTCTGACGCTGGCGCGGCGAAAGGCGGCCTGTTTGATGACAGCCATACGCTGCGTAAACTCATCGGTCGCCCGACGACGACGCTCACAGAAAGCCTTCGCTCCGTACTGTAAGTGTTAAAATTTAGTTAATTTATGTAGCATCCTCATAGACCTTCTCTGATAATGACGGAACGGTTTATGAGGAGAATCTGATGATTAGCGGCGTGCTATACGCCCTGCTGGCAGGGCTAATGTGGGGATTGATTTTCGTCGGCCCGTTAATCGTGCCGGATTACCCGGCCCTCTTACAGTCAATGGGACGCTATCTGGCGCTGGGGCTGATTGCCCTACCGATTGCCTGGTTAGGCCGCACGCGGTTACGCCAGTTGACGCGCAAAGACTGGTCCACCGCCCTGTCGCTGACTCTGATGGGCAATGTAATCTATTACGCCTGCCTCGCCAGCGCCATTCAGCGAACCGGCGCGCCGGTGTCGACGATGATCATCGGGACATTGCCGGTCGTCATTCCGCTTTTCGCTAACGTTCTCTATAGCCAACGAGACGGCAGATTATCCTGGCGGCGTTTAGCGCCCGCGCTGGCGCTTATCGGTTTTGGCCTGCTGTGCGTCAATATTGCTGAACTTAGTCAAGGATTATCCGATGTTAGCGGCTGGCGCTATGGTTCAGGCATTGTGCTGGCGCTGATTTCCGTAGCGTGCTGGGCATGGTATGCGCTGCGCAACGCCCGCTGGCTGCGGGAAAATCCCGACAAACATCCCATGATGTGGGCAACGGCGCAGGCGCTGGTTACGCTGCCGGTCTCGTTAATCGGCTATGCGGCGGTCTGTCTGTGGCTGAGTATCCAGAAACCGCTGTTTACCCTGCCCTTTGGCCCGCATCCCGCGCTGTTTATCGGTCTGATGATCGCCATCGCGGTGCTGTGTTCCTGGGTGGGCGCGCTGTGCTGGAATATCGCCAGCCAAAAATTGCCAACCGTTATTTTAGGGCCGCTGATTGTTTTTGAGACGCTGGCGGGACTGCTCTATACCTTCATTCTGCGCCAGGAAATCCCGCCATTCCTGACGTTAAGCGGCATTGCGCTCCTGGTGGCGGGCGTGGTCATTGCCGTGAGAGCGAAACCGGAAAAAGCGACCGTCGTTCCGGTCACGGAACGCTAATTTCATACTCGCTTAAATTATACGCACCCCGAAAGAGTTATAGCCTCGCCTTAAAGATGCATTTAAAATACAACTTATATTATTGCAAATGAGGTAACGGCTATGGCTTATCGCGATCAACCTTTAGGCGAACTGGCGCTCTCTATTCCCCGCGCATCGGCGCTGTTTCGCCAGTACGATATGGATTACTGCTGCGGTGGAAAACAGACGCTGGCGCGCGCCGCCGCGCGTCACGACGTCGATATTGACATCATTGAAGCGCAACTCGCGCAGTTGGCTGAACAGCCCATCGAAAAAGACTGGCGCGCCGTTCCGCTGGCGGACATTATTGACCATATCGTGGTGCGCTATCATGACCGACATCGCGAACAACTGCCGGAGCTTATCCTGCAGGCAACCAAAGTGGAACGCGTCCACGCGGATAAGCCAAACGTCCCACGCGGCCTGACAAAATATCTCACCGCGCTGCATGAAGAGCTTTCCAGCCATATGATGAAAGAAGAACAGATCCTGTTCCCCATGATCAAACAGGGTATGGGTCGCCAGGCAACGGGCCCGATAAGCGTAATGGAAAGCGAGCATGACGAGGCGGGAGAGCTGGTAGACGTCATCAAACACGTCACCCAAAATGTAACGCCGCCGCCAGAAGCCTGTACCACCTGGAAAGCGATGTATAACGGCATTAATGAGATGATTGATGATCTGATGGAGCACATCAGCCTGGAGAATAACGTGCTGTTCCCACGCGCGCTGGCCGGGGAATAATCGCCAGCCGGGCATTTTGCCGGATGGCGGCTGTAAACGGCGCCTTATCCGGCCTCCAAATCAACGCTACGCTGTAAGCCCGGTAAGCGCCAGCGCCACCGGGCAAAACAATTAACGCATTCCCGCCATCCGTTTCTTACCTATCAACAGCCAGCCCAGACCCAACGCGATAAACCACAGCGGCGTCACGATCAGCGCCTGGCGCGTATCGTCTTCCAGCGTCAGTAATACCAGCACGAACGCAAAGAACGCCATACAGACCCAGCACATCAGCTTACCGAGCGGCATCTTATAGATGGATTTTTCATGCAGGTGGGGACGCTTTTTGCGGTACACCAGGTATGAACACAGAATGATGGTCCAGACAAACATAAACAGGATAGCCGAAACCGTAGTGATCATGGTGAATGCGCCAATCACGCTCGGGTTGACCATCAGCATAACCACGCCGCCCAGCAGGCAGATACAGGAGAAGGTCAGGCCTTTCGCCGGTACCGCGCGTTTTGATAGCTTAGCGAACGCTTTTGGCGCCACGCCTTCTTGCGCCAGGCCAAACAGCATACGGCTGGTCGAGAAGACGCCGCTGTTGGCGGAAGACGCCGCCGAGGTCAGCACGACAAAGTTGATCACGCTCGCGGCGGCAGGCAGACCCACCAGTACAAACAGCTCAACGAACGGGCTCTTATCCGGCACCACGGAACTCCACGGCGTCACCGACATAATGACAATCAGCGCAAAGACGTAGAACATGATGATACGGATCGGTATTGAGTTAATCGCGCGCGGCAGCGATTTTTCCGGATCTTTAGTTTCTGCGGCGGTAGTACCGACCAGCTCAATGCCCACGAAGGCGAACACCGCAATCTGGAAACCGGCAAAGAACCCGCTAATACCTTTCGGGAACCAGCCGCCGTCATTCCACAGATGCGCGAAAGACGCTTCAACGCCGGTCGGCGATTTAAAGTGCATCGCAATCATCACCAGCCCGACCACAATCAACGCCACGATGGCGACGATTTTGACCATAGCAAACCAAAATTCCATTTCACCAAACATTTTAACGGTGGCGAGGTTGAGGCTTAGCAGCAGGATCACTACCGCCAGCGAGGCGACCCAATCGGAAAGGCCGGGAAACCAGAACTGCGCGTAGGCGGTAATCGCCACCACGTCAGCCATACCGGTCACTACCCAGCAAAACCAGTACGTCCAGCCGGTGAAATATCCCGCCCAGGGGCCAAGCAGGTCGGAAGCAAAATCGCTAAACGATTTATATTCCAGATTCGAGAGCAGCAATTCCCCCATGGCGCGCATCACGAAAAAAAGCATAAAACCGATGATCATATACACAAAAATGATCGACGGTCCGGCGAGACTGATCGTTTTACCCGATCCCATAAACAGACCGGTACCAATAGCGCCGCCAATAGCGATAAGCTGTATATGACGGTTTGTAAGATTGCGCCGTAGCGACTGTTCAGCCGGAGCCTGTTCGTCGGCTGCGACTTTTACCTGATCTACCATGTTTTTCTTCCTGTACCTGTCTGTGTTGTGCGGGCTCTACGGCCTTTGGTCTATGATACGACGATCCTGTTATCAGGACTCATCGATATTAGGTAAGAATCGGCGGGATGAATACTAAGATTTAAATACAATGTTAATTTTATGTTTAAAATGAGTGTTATATCACTTTGATAATGCGAATTAGCTCACAAAAATACACGTAACGACGCCATTTGCAAAATAAAATATTGGCATCTACTGAAGTCAGGGTTGCCGGATAAGGCGTTTACGCCGTCATCCGGCAAACCCGGGGCGCTTACAGAATTTCCAGCAGTTCCACCTCAAACACCAGGGTGCTGAATGGCGGAATAGATGCCCCGGCCCCACGCTCGCCATAGGCCAGCTCCTGTGGGATAGTCAGTTCCCATTTGGAACCTACCGGCATCAGAGTCAGCGCTTCAATCCAGCCGGCGATCACGCCATTTACCGGGAATTCAGCCGGCTCGCCGCGCGCGACGGAGCTGTCAAATACGGTGCCATCAATAAGCTTACCGGTGTAATGCACGCGTACGCGGTCGGTACGCGCCGGAATCGCGCCTTCGCCCTGCGTCAGAACGCGGAACTGTAAACCAGATTCAGTACTGTTCACACCGTCTTTTTCGCGGTTTTCTTCCAGATATTTCACGCCTTCGGCCGCCATCGCTTTGAAACGCTCACGACGCACCGCGTCCGCACGCTCATGAATTTCACGCAGCGCGCGATGCACCACATCAACAGGAACCGCCGGGTGTTTACCTTCCAGCGCATCAGCAATGCCAGCAACCAGCGCTTCAGGCAACAGCCCTTCAAGACCGGATTCGCTGAGCTGCTGCCCTACCTGCAAACCAATGCCGTAGCTCGCTTGCGCTTCAATAGTGTCAAAAGTCGGGGTGGCCATTATTTTTCCTTCATTGGATATCAAAAAAGTAGCGGGCAGCATAACAGCCACGCTTCTTCTGGTAAAACTTTGTCTCAGGGAGGATGACAAATCGCAGGGAAAAAGAAACAATAGATTATCCGTATTGATGTCACGAAAGCGGATAGCACTACCAGTATCATAGCGTTAGCCATCTATACTCTATGATTAAGGAACGAGATGCGGAGCAGGAGGTAAACCATGCCCGGGCGCTTTGAATTAAAACCAACCCTGGCGAAAATCTGGCACGCGCCGGATAATTTTCGCATCATGGAGCCGCTGCCGCCTATGCATCGTCGTGGCATTATCATTGCCGCTATCGTGCTGGTGATCGGTTTCCTGCTGCCCGCCAGCGAGACCAGCGACTCGCCTGTCGTCACGCGGGAAGCGCAATTGGATCTGCAATCGCAATCACAGCCGCCGACGGAGGCCCAGCTTCAGGCGCAGCTGGTCGCGCCGCAAAACGATCCGGATCAGGTGGCGCCCGTTGCGCCGGAACCTATCCAGGAAGGCCAGCCGGAAGAACAAAACCAGCCGCAGACGCAGCCTTTCCAGCAGGATAGCGGCATCGGTCAACAGTGGCGCTCGTACCGGGTAGAGTCTGGTAAAACTCTGGCGCAACTGTTCCGTGACCACGGACTGCCCCCGACAGACGTTTATGCAATGGCGCAGGTAGAAGGCGCTGGCAAGCCGCTGAGTAATCTCAAAAATGGTCAAATGATTAAAATTCGCCAGAATGCCAGCGGGGTGGTGACAGGTTTAACGATAGATGGCGATAACGGTCAACAGGTGCTGTTTACGCGTCAGCCTGACGGCAGTTTTATTCGCGCACAGTAACGCCGGCTACGCCTTACCCCGCCTGTACCCTATTCGTTCAGGTGAAGCATTACCGCTTCACCTTATTCACCCACCAGATCCCCGAACATACCAGCACCAGCGCAATCATGTATTTCCACTCCAAGATATTCTCGCCGAGAAAAATAGCCGAAAGAGCCGCGCCGGAAACCGGTATCAGAAAGTTAAACGGCGCAATCATCCCCACGCGATTATATTTGAGTAAAATGCTCCATAGCGCAAAAGCGACCGACGAGAGCAGCGTCAGGTAGACTAAAATCGCCACCGACGAGAAGCCATGTATCGTCAGCGTACCGCCAAAAACGTAACCGCCAATGACCAGTACCAGACCGCCAATCCCCAATTGATAGCCAGTCATGACCATCGGATCGACCGTCTGCGAGAGACGTTTGCCATACAACGTGGCCGCAGAAAGAATAAACGCCGCCAGCACCACGGAGCCTTCTCCCGGCAGATTAAAGCTGAAATCCAGGCCGTTGCTGACGTTCACCACCATGACGCCCGCAAAGCCCAGAATACAGCCGAGCGTTTTGTTGTAGCTCAATCGGTCGTTCTGATAAATAAAGTGCGCCAGCAATACGCTGAAGAATGTGCCTGTCGCGTTCATGATTGAGCCTTTCACGCCGGAGGTGAACGCAAGGCCGATATAGAAAAAGAGATATTGCAGCGACGTCTGGGTCAGACCCAGTAACATTAACTGAGCAAACTGGCGCGGACGAAACCGACCAATCGGTTTACGCTGAAGCAGCGCGAACAGTAGCAGCAACCCACCCGCAAATAAAAAACGATAACCAGCAAAAACAATTTTAGAAGGGATATCGTCGGTGGCTATCTGAAAGAGGTCATAACCGCTTTTGATGGCTGGATAAGCGCTGCCCCATAGCAGGCAACAAAATGCGGCACACACATAAACGACGTTTTTGCGGGCAAACGGGGAGGCCTGGCGTTGGGTATCCATTCTTTCACCAAGAAATTAAAATAATGTTTTATTTTTGATTATCGCGAAAAGAGGGGGAGATAGCCAGTCGAAAAGCTATGGGGTTAAAAAAGCAAAACGCCGGCGCTGGGCCGACGTTTTGTTGCTAGCAAAAACGAGAATGACTGATTACTCAGCAACCACGTTGATGATAACTTTTGCGAATACTTCGCTGTGAACCTGGAAGTTCACTTCGTGTTCGCCAGTGGTACGCAGAACGCCGTTCGGCAGACGAACTTCGCTCTTAGCCACGTCAACGCCAGCTGCAGTCACAGCGTCAGCGATGTCGCGAGTACCGATGGAACCGAACAGTTTACCTTCGTCGCCTGCTTTAGACGCGATAGTAACGGTTTCCAGGGCGTTGATTTTCTCTGCGCGTGCATTTGCAGCAGCCAGAACGTCAGCCAGTTTAGCTTCCAGTTCAGCGCGACGTGCTTCGAAGTATTCAACGTTTTTCTTGGTAGCCGGAACAGCTTTACCCTGTGGTACCAGGAAGTTACGAGCATAGCCCGCTTTAACGTTAACCTGATCACCCAGGCTACCCAGGTTTGCTACTTTATCAAGCAGAATAACTTGCATTACCTTATCCTCTCAAAGTCGTATTAATGGACCGTGACCGATTACTGATGGCGATCAGTGTACGGCAGCAGAGACAGGTAGCGAGCGCGTTTGATAGCGCGAGCCAGCTGACGCTGGTATTTTGCACGGGTACCGGTGATACGGCTTGGGACAATCTTACCGCTTTCGGTGATGTAGTTTTTCAGCGTAGCGATATCTTTATAGTCGATCTCTTGAACGCCTTCCGCGGTGAAACGGCAGAACTTGCGACGACGGAAATAACGTGCCATATGGCTAGTCTCCAGAATCTATCAATTCAATCTGCTCGGCATGCAGAACCATTTTGCTCAGACCGTTCTTTGCCTTGTGGCAAGAGATAAACCCCTGAACGGTTATGCGGCTGCCGACCGTTATACTGTGAGTAATGGCCTGGTTTTCGTGTCCGCTAACAATAACGGGCATTTGGCACCACGCCTGCCGGTGAAAGCCGGCTTCCTCTTGCACAGAACGATGCTCAAGCACGAACTGGCAATGCGGAATTCCTGATGGACTGACCTTTCGAAGGGGGGCCCTGCACACGGTGCCGGACAACGCCAGACGGTTGGTCATCAGAAATTACTCTTCAGAATCCCCAGCTTCAGCATCATCTGCGGTTTCGTTAGCGAAATCATCGCGACGCTCACGGCGCTCGTCTTTCGCTTTAACCATCGGAGAAGCTTCGGTAACAGCGTGCTTAGTACGCATAACCATGCTGCGGATAACGGCATCGTTGAAGCGGAAGGTAGTTTCCAGCTCATCGATCACTTCCTGCGGCGCTTCAACGTTCATCAGAACGTAGTGCGCTTTGTGCAGTTTGTTGATCGGGTAAGCCAGCTGACGGCGGCCCCAGTCTTCCAGACGGTGGATCTTGCCTTCTGCGCCAGTGATGGCGGCAGAGTAACGCTCGATCATACCCGGAACCTGTTCGCTCTGGTCAGGATGGACCATAAAAACGATTTCGTAATGACGCATCGAATTGCTCCTTACGGATTATTCAGCCTCCTGTCTGGGTCAGCCGCGGCCCATGGAGGCAAGGAACGTGTTAAAGGTCGGCTGAAAAATGACGCGTTATAATACTGGCGCCTGCGGGCAAACTCAAGGTGATTGTACAATTATTTATCGTGCCGAACGTAACGCCTGTCCCGTCGCATTTTGCTGCTGAGATATTAACTTCATATCGCATGCCACTATAAACGGCCTGTTGCGGCAGAGAAATTGACACTGTGGGCAGCGCACTTTTTTGCCACACAGGGTTTCTTAAACATAGCGGCATACATCAACGGGTTGTTAATCAGGTAAAAAACGACAATGCGATAATTTTTTGAACAACAGCATCAGAAAAGGTCGCCATCTCTGCGGCGGGTTATGGTTAAAATTAAACCAGAAGCGATTCACTAAAGGGGGATATCGCCAACCAGACCGCGCTGCTGAGGAGGTACTCTATGCGAGCCCGGATAATGTTATTTCTGGCTGCGCTTTTGCCTGGCATAACGGCAACGGCAGCCATCGAGTTAAATAATCATCAGGCCAGAAATATGGATGATGTGCGCAGCTTAGGCGTGATCTACATCAACCACAACTTCGCCACGGAAAGTGAAGCCAATCTGGCGCTGAATGAAGAGGCCGACGTGCGAAACGCAATGTATTATCACGTCATACTTATCCGGGAACCGGGTAGCAATGGCAATATACACGCCAGCGCGAATATTTATCGCTAGCATCAGGAAAACCAACGAAAAAGCCATAGTTGATTTGCCCCCTGAACAGGGGGCTTTTTTCGCGGAAAGATGGCTCCGGAATTAGACCTGTGACATCCCGATAATATTCACATTCCGGAGCTCATACTTCACTTCTGCCCGTAATACGCATTCGGGCCATGCTTACGCATGAAGTGCTTGTTCATCAGATAATCGTCGATGGGATTCAGCGCCGGGTTAATGCCGCGCGCAATCCACGCCATTTTTGCCACTTCCTCCATGACGACCGCGTTATGTACCGCATCGTGCGCATCTTTCCCCCAGGCGAACGGCCCGTGTTGATACACCACAATACCTGGCGTATGCAGCGGTTCCACCTCGCCCAGCGTTTCGATGATCACCTTACCGGTGTTCAGCTCGTACTCGCCCTGCACTTCTTCTTCGCTTAACGCTCTGGTACAAGGAATATCGCCAAAGAAATAGTCCGCGTGCGTGGTACCGAGCGCCGGAATAGCCATCCCCGCCTGCGCCCATGCCGTGGCGTGGGTGGAGTGGGTATGAACGACGCCGCCAAGCGACGGATAGCGTTGATACAGCGCCAGATGGGTAGCGGTATCGGAAGAAGGACGATAACGTCCCTCCACCACTTTGCCATCCATATCCACCACCACCATGTCATCTACCTTCATGGTTTCATAGGCGACACCGCTTGGCTTAATTACCACCAGCCCGCGTTCGCGATCGATAGCGCTGACGTTGCCCCAGGTAAACGTCACCAGTCCATAACGGGGCAAATCCATGTTAGCGTCAAATACCTGCTGCTTGAGCTTTTGCATTAGGCTGCCTCCACCAGACCGGCGCTGGCCATGCGCGCTTTCACCCAGTCACGCGCTTTCGCTACCTCTGCCGCCGGGTTCTCTGCTGTTTCACTCCACATCTCAATCAGATAGGGCCCGCAATAGCCACTCTGTTTGAGCGTTTCGAAGCAGCGTTCGAAATCGACAACGCCTTCGCCAAACGGCACATTTTTGAACACGCCGGGTTTAGTATCTTTGACGTGTACCGCGACGATATGCCCGATTCCCGCCTGTAGCTCCATCTGTACGTCGTTATCCCAGGCAGACAGATTGCCGATATCCGGATAGAGCTGGAACCACGGGTTATTGAGGTAGTGAGCATAGCCCAGCGCTTTACTGATGGAATTCATCAATGGGTAATCCATGATCTCCATCGCCAGCGTCACCTGGGCGCGGCTGGCCATATCAACGCTCTCTTTTAACCCATCGCGGAAGCGGCAACGCGTTTCGTCGTTGGCCTGCTGATAGTAAACGTCGTACCCCGCCAGTTGAATGACGCGAATCCCGACGTCCTGCGCAAACTGAATCGCTTTACGCATAATCTCCAGCCCCTGCGCCCGTACCGCGTCATCTTCGCTACCGAGCGGAAAACGACGATGCGCGCTCAGACACATGGACGGCACACGCACGCCGGTTTCAGCAACCGCGCTCACCAGCGCCAGGCGCTGCTCGCGACTCCAGTCGAGCCGCGCCAGTCGGGTGTCGGTCTCGTCCACCGACATTTCAACAAAGTCAAAACCCAGCGTTTTCGCCAGCCGCAGGCGCTCCAGCCAGCACTCCCCGGCAGGGAGCGCTTTTTCATAGATGCCGAGCGGAATTTGTTTCGACAGCATAGCCGCTCCTTAGCCCCACAGTTGGGCAATGGAGCGTTTGAACTGCCGTGCGGCTTCTACCGGCGATTCGGCATCGCGAATGCTACGCCCCGCGATAAAGACATGGATCGGAATGCCTTTGAACAGCGGCAGGTCTTCCAGCGCCAGTCCGCCGGTCACGGTCACTTTAAAGCCCATATCGGAGAGCCGCTTAATCGCGGTAATATCCGCCTCGCCCCACGCCACGCCTGCCGCCTGCGCGTCACGGCTGCGGTGATAAACCACTTGCTGAATACCCGCATCACGCCACTGCTGCGCCTGTTCCCAGGTCCAGTAACCGGTCAGTTCGATCTGCACGTCGCCGTTGAACTCTTTCGCCACATCCAGCGCGCCTTTTGCGGTGTTGATATCCGCACAGCAAATCACGGTCACCCAGTCCGCGTTGGCTTCGAAACACATACGGGAGAGGATTTTACCGGCATCGGCAATTTTGGCGTCCGCCAGCACGATTTTGTGCGGGTAAAGCGCTTTCAGGTCGCGAACGGCACGCACGCCTTCGCCCACGCACAGAATGGTGCCCACTTCGATAATGTCGACTTCTTCGGCAATCAGGCGAGTGGTTTCATAGGCGCTATCCATAGTCTGGTTGTCCAGCGCGACCTGCAACATTGGTAATGACATTTTCAATTCCTTCTTAAGCTGCCGCGTTGGTGCGGTCAATGAGATCCAGGACTTCCTGCGCAGTACGGCAGGCGCGTAAACGGTCAAAATTGGCTTCGTCTTCAAACAGGTTGACGATCTGCATGATGCCCACTTCCTGGTGAGTGTTGGCATCAACCGCCGCCATGGTGATCAGAATATCGACCGGGTCGTTATCTTCGTGGTTGAACTCCAGCGGCTTTTTCAGGGTCACCAGCGAAAAACCGGTTTTCTTCACCCCTTCTTCCGGGCGGCCATGCGGCATCGCCAGGCCGGGGGCAATCACAAAATAGGGGCCAAACTGCTCAACGCCATCGAGAATGGCCTGGTAATAGC
Source organism: Salmonella sp. A29-2 (assembly GCF_020150755.1). NCBI lineage: Bacteria > Pseudomonadati > Pseudomonadota > Gammaproteobacteria > Enterobacterales > Enterobacteriaceae > Salmonella > Salmonella sp. A29-2. The sequence goes on from NZ_CP083731.1 coordinate 4,268,540, forward strand.
GCGGCTCCACCACGTCGGCAGCCACCAGTAAATCGACGCCGATCTTGACGGCTTCCTGCCAGGTATTCGCTTCAGCCTGCAGGCGGATAGAATTATTCTCCGCCAGTGAATCACGTAATTTCATGTTGCATCCTTACTTCACGTCTTGCGGGAAATGTTCTTTGATCACTTCCAGCAGTTTCGGGCCGAAGTCAGCAGGAGAGAGCATGTTACGCACGCCAACCACATATTTGTTGCCGGTCACGCTGATTTCGCCTGCAATATGGGTAGAAGCGATGATGATATCCGCGCCGCTCAACTCGCTTTTGTACTCGCCAACCGCGCAGCTGTTTACCGTGTGGTCAATGTTTGATTGGGTTAAAAACTGGTCCACTTTCATTTTCATGATCATGGAACTGCCCTGTCCGTTGCCACACACAGCCAGAATACGTACGGTCATAATCAAAACTCCTTATTAAGCAGACTGTTCTGCCAGTTGTTTTTCTGCATCTTCTTCTGCGCGCAGTGCGCGGCCAGCGAAGAACATATAAGCCAGTGCAATTACAATGATGACGGCCATAAAGGCGATACCGAGGGAGAAGAAGCCCTGCATCATCGGCGGTGCCAGAATCGACCAGTCCGCCATACCCATCCAGGCACTCATCCCCGTGAGTTTCACCGCCCAGACGCAACCAAAGATTTCGATCATCCCCATCACCAGACAAATCTTCAGCGCCGCACGCCAGCCGCCGAAGTGGTTAGCGAACACGCCGATAGTGGCGTTAGAGAAGAACATCGGGATAAAGCCAGGAATAATCAGGATCGAGGAGCCGCAGGCAACCAGGATGCCAACCGCAATCAGCTGGCCGATGGTGCCCCACATAAAGCCCCAGACCACCGCGTTAGGCGCGAAGCTATAAATAGCCGCACAGTCAATCGCCAGTACTGCGCCCGGAATCAGACGCTGGGAGATACCGTTAAAGGCCTCAGAGAGTTCGGCGACAAACATACGCACGCCCTGGGTGATGATGAAGATCGCCACCGCAAAGGAGAAACCGGTTTGCAGGATATAGATTGTCCAGTGGGTTTTACCCGCCATCGCCTGTACGGTATCGATACCAAAGGAGAGCAGAATGGCACCAAAGAAGATGGTCATTACAATCGCCGTGGAGACGATGTTGTCATGGAAAATGTTCAGCCAGCCCGGCAGTTTGAGGTCTTCAACGCTTTCCTCTTTTTTGCCCAGGAACGGCGCGACTTTATAGGCAATCCAGGAAGCAAACTGCTGCTGGTGACCGATGGAGAAACCGCAGCCGTCCGTCACTTCCTGAGTCGGCTTGTACATCATGTTGGAGGTAATACCCCAGTACAGGGAAACCAGTATCGCCGTGCAGATAATGGTGGTCCACATGGAATAGCCGAAGATATAGAAAGAGACCGCAATCAGCCCCGCCTGCTGGAACATGATGTGCCCGGTCAACATGATGGTGCGAATACCGGTAATGCGTCGCAACAAGACGTAACAAATATTCAGCGCCAGCGCGAGCAACACCGCGTAGCCTACCCAACTATACGCATCACCCATCCGTTCGATCGTTGCCATCATCGAAGCATAGGTATCGGAAATCGCGCCGTTGATGCCGTAAACCTCAGACATTTTCGCCACCACCGGTTTAAAGGTGCTGGTCAGAATGCCGGACCCGGCCTGTAGCAGCATGAAGCCAATGATGGTTTTGATCGTCCCTTTGATGATCACGCTGACGCTTTTACGCAGCAGGATATAGCCCAGGCAGGTCACAATACCCAGTAATAGCGGGGCATTGGTCATTACCTGATTAAAAAAAATGGTAAAGATGTTGTAGAGGATCTCCATAACGATCTCCGGTAGACAAGGTTGCTGAGTCACAGGCGCTCAGAATAATGTCCCTCCACTGTAATTTTCAAAAGTAATCACAACAAGATTGAATTTGATTAAATGTGACGTAGCGCGCAAATAATTAGCACACTTAATACATGGTTTACTTATAAATAACTCATTTCTTCATTAAAATAAGTAAAATCATAAAGATGAATACATCCCCATGACGCCAGAAAAGATTAAATTTTCTTCTGGCTGCGTTCTCCTCTACCCAAAAGTCAAAAAATAGCCCATTGCCTTCTTGAGAAAATAGTGTCAGGATTAATCAAAACAAATCACGTTTTGAACCATTTTGAACAAACATGAAGGTAAATGCGATGAGTAAAGTACAAAGCATCACGCGTGAATCATGGATTCTGAGCACGTTTCCGGAGTGGGGAAGCTGGCTGAACGAAGAGATTGAGCAAGAGCAGGTCGCGCCGGGTACGTTCGCTATGTGGTGGCTGGGCTGTACCGGTATCTGGCTAAAATCTGAAGGCGGCACTAACGTATGCGTCGATTTCTGGTGCGGTACCGGTAAACAGAGCCACGGTAACCCGTTGATGAAAACCGGCCATCAGATGCAGCGTATGGCTGGCGTCAAAAAATTACAGCCTAACCTGCGCACCACGCCGTTTGTTCTCGATCCTTTCGCTATCCGTCAGATTGACGCCGTACTGGCGACCCACGACCATAACGATCACATTGACGTCAATGTCGCGGCTGCCGTAATGCAGAATTGCGCCGATGATGTTCCGTTTATCGGCCCACAGACCTGCGTGGATTTGTGGGTTGGCTGGGGCGTGCCGAAAGAACGCTGCATCGTGGTAAAACCGGGCGATGTCGTGAAAGTGAAAGATATTGAAATTCATGCGCTTGATGCCTTTGACCGCACCGCATTAATCACCCTGCCCGCCGATCAGAAAGCCGCTGGCGTACTGCCGGACGGCATGGATGTACGCGCGGTTAACTATCTGTTTAAAACGCCGGGCGGCAATCTCTATCACAGCGGCGATTCTCACTATTCCAACTACTACGCGAAACACGGCAACGAACATCAAATTGATGTCGCGCTCGGTTCTTACGGTGAAAACCCGCGCGGTATTACGGACAAAATGACCAGCGCGGATATTTTACGCATGGCGGAATCGCTGAATACCAAAGTGGTGATCCCGTTCCATCACGATATCTGGTCGAACTTCCAGGCCGATCCGCAAGAGATCCGCGTGCTATGGGAAATGAAGAAAGATCGCCTGAAGTATGGTTTTAAACCGTTTATCTGGCAGGTTGGCGGCAAGTTTACCTGGCCGCTGGATAAAGACAATTTCGAATACCACTATCCGCGTGGGTTTGACGATTGCTTTACCATTGAACCCGATCTACCGTTCAAATCCTTCCTGTGAGTCGATATCATGCCGGGATTACCCGGCATTTTTTCCATTTACTTTAGTATTTCCAGGCTATTTCAAATATCATCTTTTCAAATCAATTTGTATCGGAATAGCTCATGACTGAAGCACAAAGACATCAAATACTGCTGGATATGCTGGCACAGTTGGGCTTTGTTACCGTCGAAAACGTGATTGAGCGTCTGGGGATCTCCCCGGCGACAGCGCGCCGCGACATCAACAAGCTCGACGAAAGCGGGAAACTTAAAAAAGTGCGCAACGGCGCAGAGGCCATTACCCAACAGCGGCCCCGCTGGACGCCGATGAATCTGCACCAGGCGCAAAACCACGATGAAAAAGTACGCATCGCGAAAGCGGCGTCGCAGCTGGTAAACCCGGGTGAAAGCGTAGTGATTAACTGCGGCTCCACCGCTTTCCTGCTGGGGCGTGAAATGTGCGGGAAGCCGGTACAGATCATTACCAACTATCTGCCGCTGGCGAATTATCTGATCGATCAAGAGCATGACAGCGTGATTATCATGGGTGGTCAGTATAATAAAAGCCAGTCGATTACCCTGAGCCCGCAGGGAAGTGAAAACAGTCTCTATGCTGGCCACTGGATGTTTACCAGCGGAAAGGGCTTAACCGCGGATGGCCTGTACAAAACCGATATGCTAACCGCCATGGCGGAACAAAAAATGCTCAGCGTCGTCGGGAAACTGGTCGCGCTGGTCGATAGCAGTAAAATTGGCGAGCGCGCGGGAATGCTGTTCAGCCGCGCCGATCAGATCGCTATGCTGATTACCGGCAAAAATGCCAATCCGCAGGTTTTGCAACAGCTTGAAGCCCAGGGTGTAAGCATACTCCGCGTTTAAAGATACTGTCGGAAAAACGCTACCGTCGCCGACAACGCTTCTGGCGTAATGCGATGCCGCACGCCTGCGGCCCATAAACAGGTCACATGCTTATCCAGCTTCGCCGCGGCGAGTGCCTGCTGGAGCCGGAAGGTTTCGATAGCAGGCACCACGTCATCCTCCTGACCATGCCACAACAGAAGCGGCCTGTCGGCCAGTCGCTCTAACTGGTGTGTGACTTCCCATTCACGTAGCGGCGCGATGATATTGTCGAATTCCGCCTGCTGTGCCGGGTTCTGCGGGGATAACGGCGGGAAAAGCGTCCGGGCAAGCCCGGTAAAATAGCCCGACCCCATTAAACTGGCCCCGCATTTTACCTCACGGTGACGCGTCATAATGCCCAGCGCCGTCATACCGCCCATGGATGCGCCGCCCACCGCCAACCGCCCGTCAAGTAGCCAGTTTTCCGCCTGAATCGCCGCACGTAACGTCGTAAATTCCTGCATGTTTTGGTGCAGAATCTGCCAGAATCGGTGTATCCGTCCCTGTGAGTCGCCGCCGAAGCGAGCGCCATGCTCCGGCGCATCCGGCATGACTACCCGGAATCCTGCCTGTGCCAGGGCAACGGCAAAATAACTATAAACCAGGCTGGAGGAGGTGAAGCCATGATAGAACACCACACAGGGAAGCGGCACGGCGCGTTTCCCTTCCGGGAAGGCATGTAGTACGACGCCTCCGGCTAATTGTCGTGTTTCAATCGCTATCATTATTCTCTCCTTTTTATCCGGTATGCCACGGAGAAATACTTAACGCAAGTTTATGGATAGCGCAATAATTCATAATGTTTGAGAACTGGGTTACGCTTTCGCAACGTTTTCATTCGAAAATCGCGTGACAGGTAACACTTCGGGAACATTCCCCCTAAAGGGAAATCAATAAGGCATTACACTATGATTATCAGGAAACGAGATAGAGTTATGCGTCGGTTTGCTTCATTGATAGCAGCGCTGTTATTAAGCGCGTGTAGCGTGCTGCAGGGTACGCCGCAACCTGCACCGCCTGTCGCCGATCACCCGCAGGAAATCCGTCGCGATCAAACGCAAGGACTACAGCGGATGGGGACCGTAAGCGCGCTGGTTCGGGGCTCCCCGGATGATGCAATAGATGAAATCAGAGCGAAAGCCGTCGCTGCGAAAGCCGATTATTACGTTATCTTAATGGTTGATGAAACGGTTGTAACCGGCCAGTGGTATTCACAAGCCATTTTGTATCGTCAATAACAGTAGATTGATTTTTAGTCAGTTTTACATTGCTTTGCGCCCCTATGCGTTTACCTGTGCACAATAAACAAACAGGTTTACCGTGATGGAGCGTCCTGTTAAATGCGGGGTATGTAATAAGGAGCTGACGATGAAACAAGAACTTGCCTTATCCTCACTGCTGCTTTCTGCCGGACTGGTGAGTACGACGGCACAGTCTGCCGAATTCGCCAGTGCTGACTGCGTAACGGGTCTGAATGAAATCGGCCTGATCTCGGTCAGTAATGTTGCAGGAAACCCACAGGATGTGGAGCGGATTATCGCCCTGAAAGCCGATGAACAGGGTGCGTCCTGGTACAGAATTATTCAAATGTATGAAGAACAACAGTCGGATAACTGGCGCGTACAGGCGATACTCTATGCCTGATGCCGCGTGGCTCGCGCCGGATGGCATGTACTACAGGCCAAACGTTACCGCAGTCCCCCGGTCGCCCTTAACAGTAAATCATTTTGTACCTGGGCAGACAGCGGCATTTCGCCGCGTGTATCCAGCATCATCTGACACCACGCTTGCGCCAGCGGCGGCGAGGCATGACGCAGCATTTCCGCTCCGCATCCCAGCAAGAAAAGCTGCTGCGTAATCTCTCTGCCCATTGCTTCGTCCGGTTTGCGTAAACGTTGCTGTAGCTGACGTACCGCGCGGTCGTAATGGCGATCCTGACCTTTGACTTCCGCAAAAGCTTCACTCAATACGTCATAGACGCCGTGTTGTTTTGTCAGCACCCGAAGTACATCCAGACACATGATATTGCCGGAACCTTCCCAGATACTGTTCACCGGCATTTCACGGTACAGGCGAGGGAGTTCGCTCTCTTCGCAATACCCCATCCCGCCGAGAACCTCCATCGCCTCAGCCACAAAAGGGATTCCCTGCTTACAGATGGCGAATTTCGCCGCTGGCGTGAATAATCGCGCCCATAATGCCTCTTTCGCCTCGCGACGTTGCTCCCAGGCGCGCGCCAGCCGAAACAAAAGCGCCGTCTGCCCCTCCAGGCATAGCGCCATACGACTTAAGGTTTGTCGCATCAACGGTTGTTCGATCAGCGGCTTACCAAAAGCCTGACGCTGATGAGCATGGTAAATCGCGACTGAAAATGCGCGCCGCATTAAGCCATGACTCCCGAGCGCGCAATCAAGACGCGTCATACCGCCCATCTTTAAGATATGCCGAATCCCTTCGCCCTCTTCTCCCAGCCGCCAGCCGACGGCATCCTGAAACTCGACTTCGGCGCTGGCATTAGATCGATTACCGAGTTTATCTTTCAGGCGCTCAAGACGAACAGAGTTCCGTTGCCCGTCTGGCAGGAAACGCGGCACAAAGAAACAGGATAGTCCTCCTTTTGCCTGCGCCAGCACGAGGTGCGCATCACTTTGCGGCACAGAGAAAAACCATTTATGTCCCACCAGCCGATATGAATCATCCGCCAGCCGCTCCGCGTGGGTCGTATTACTGAGTACGTCAGATCCGCCCTGCTTTTCCGTCATTCCCATGCCGATGAGCAGGCCCCGTTTTTGCCCGCCCGGCAGCAAATGTGAATCGTAGCGATCGCTGCGCAGCGGCGCCAGCCAGTCATGGAAAGTGGCGGGAAGCATCTGCAATAGCAACGGTGTCGCGGCAAAGGTCATCGTGACAGGACAGAGTGTTCCCGCTTCTACCTGAGCATGTAATACAAAACGCGCCGCCCGGGCGACAAAACTTCCCGCCCTTGCCTCTTCCTCCCAGGCCAGGTTATGTACCCGATTAGCGCAAAGCCCCTGCATCAACAGGTGCCAGGCGGGATGAAAGCGAACGTCATCCAGACGCTGTCCCTGGGGATCGTAACGCAGCAACTCAGGAGGATGCGCGTTCGCCAGACGCCCCAGTTCCAGTGATTCCGCCGTTCCCAGTTGTTGGCCAATGCTGGCGAGAAGATCGCTATCCCATCCCGCGCCTTCCCGGGAAACCGCTTCACACAGCGCGCCATCAGACAGGAATAAGTTACTGTTATTGAGCGGAGCTGGTTGATTAAAAACGGTATGTGTTTGCCAGGACATGGTGTCTCCCTCCTTCAATGGCGCTGAAGTCAAGTATGGTCATGACTGCGCCATTGACGCCGGAGCAAGATCACAAAAGTATGATTAACCGGCAATATAATGTGGGACGAAACGGGAAGTGTCTTTGGTAATTAGCGTATTGTCCTCGCGAATCCCCATCCCGGAGGCTTCATCGTCAATGATCCAACTGCCAATCAGCGTATAGCTATCGCCAAAGCGCGGCAAAGGCTGAAACGCCTGGTAAATCATCGGCTCGTCAGCGTAGTCGCCGTCGGCATGATCGATAACATTTTGCCGCTCGTCAAAAATCGTGACGTTGCCGCCTTCACGTGAATAAATCGGCTTCCGCACGCTGCTTTCGCCTGGCGCTGCGAGCGATTTTTCGCCCTCAAACCAGGCCGGCAGCAGATTCGGATGGCCAGGGAAAAAGCGCCACAATAACGGCAACAGCCCTTTGTTACTCAGAATACTTTTCCACAATGGCTCAATCCATTGCTCACGCCGTTTTCGCAACAGCGGGCCGTTGTCATCGCGCATCATCCATTCCAGCGGGTAGAGCTTAAAGGCGCGGCGAATCACGTTATCGTCCAGATCGGTCAGCACGCCGCCTACGCCAAGCCCCAGTTCTTCAATATAGATAAATCGCGTTTCCTGGCCCGCCTGCTGCGCGCAATCCTGAAGGTACAGCACCGTCGTGCGATCTTCGTCGGTATCTTCACAACAGCAAAAGTAGAGCGGTTCCCGACTGTACAGCTCGCTGAAGCGGGCGATCAGCCGCTCCTGTATCGCGTTGTATTGATCGGCATCACGCGGGATGGCGCCGCTACGACGGGCATCCTCCAGCCATAGCCATTGAAAGTAGGAGGACTCATAGAGCGACGTCGGCGTATCCGCATTGTATTCCAGCAATTTAACCGGGTCTTTGCCGCACCAGACGAAATCCATCCGCCCGTAAAGCGAAGGATCGCGGCTGCGCCAACTTTCGGCGATGACATCCCAGTACAATGGCGGGATCGCCAGCTGCTGCATGATCTGCTCATCCCGGACGGCCCGCTCGACAACCTCCAGACACATCTGATGAAGCTCTGCGGTCGGTTTTTCGATCTGTTCTTCAATTTGCCGTAATGTAAAACGGTAGGCCCGGCTTTCATCCCAGTAAATTTCGTTATCGATAACATGAAAGTCAAAACCGTGATCGCAGGCGATCTTATCCAGATCCCGGCGTATCGGTACGTTGTGTCGTAGCATGGTTAGCCTCCCCAGTGCCCGCGGGCGCTGGAAGAACGGCCATAGCCGCCGCGGGAGACGGTGGACGCTTTCCGTGTGATATAACCAGGGCTGGTCACGGTATCGCTTTTCCCTGTGCCGCTGCGCCACGCATAATCGCCGGATGTGGTGCGCCAGACGGGACGGGAGACGTAAGATGAACCGCCGCTGCTATAGATATATTGTTCGTCACGGTTCTGACGAATCGCGCGGCTGAGTAAAAAGCCGCTTAATACCGGAACCCAGCTCCGCTCGGTGATATCAAAGTAGCAATCGCCAAACTGCGTCTGACAGCGCTCCTGCGTCAATTGCTTAGGCACATTAGCGTAAAATTCTGTTTTCGCATTATTCCAGCCGTCAGCGCAAACGCTGGCGCTATTGCCATCGTCAATACAGTCGTTCACCGTGGCGTAAAACGTCCCATCGCCGTCGTTGTCACTATTGCTGCCGTCACCGTACCCTTTCAGGAGAAAAAAGGCCGCTCCGCCCATAATCGCCAGCGTCAGGTATTTTGGCGTGTAGCGATTTCGTTGCCGCTCAAAGGGATTGACCGGTTCGGCTATCCGTCTTATTGCCGAATGGCCTACGCCGGATGTGCTTCTGGATTTTCGTTTTTTTGCCATGATCTTCCGTTACCATGTCATACAGGCAGCGTTAAAAATACCGCCAGCCAGCGCTGCGGTTCCCATAAATAGCCCCGCCGCCACGTTGTGATTAATAATTTTTTCGCTCAGCGTAGGCATGTATAACCTTACGCAACCATAAATCAGCAGCTGAATAACCAGCGCAATGCCGCCCCAGGCAAAATAGTCCGGGATACTGACCGAGTTTATCGCCGCGCTGGATAAGGGGATGACATAGCCCAGCAACGTACCGCTAAAGGCCAGCGATGCCGCAGTATTGTTATTTTTTATCAACTGCCATTCATTATGCGGCGTTATCTTTGAGTAAATAAAAAGAAATACAATGACCATTGCCGCGCCAATAAAAAAATAGGCGCAGAAAGCCAGTAATGCGTCCAGTATATGCATAATTTCCCTGTATGTGCTTAACCAATAACCGTCAGTGAAGTGAGCGGGATATCCACGCCGAGGGCGCGTGAAAACACCCATTCAGGCTCACCGCGCTCGTTAAATGATTCTTCCCCGTTCAATAGAAGATACTCCCAGGCGTCATCCGTCACCTGGCGCTGGAAGCCCATCGTAAAATTGTGAACGTCCCATTTCTCTGCCTGCTGATTTTCAACCTTTTCCAGCATGTAGACAGGTTCAATATTGCCCGGCTCTTCATGGTTAAAAAAACGCTGCCAGCGCCGTTCTTGCCAGTTGAGCGTCATCGGCCCTATTGCCGCTGGCGCAATGGCTGAACGCCAGTGACGTTCCTCGTTAATACCGAAACTTTCCTCATATACAAAGAGTTTGATGTCATCAATGTCGTCAACATCCGTGCCGCCAGTGGTGTTAATTTGTAGAAACTCATCGCCAGAGGTGTAGTAGCGAAAAATCTGACTGCCGCCGCCTAAATCTATGCGACTCGCTGCCGCGACAGTGTATTTTTCACCTGGTAGCGCCACCAGCAACGACGACTCCAGTAGCCGGAATGCCAGCGTATCCAGCGTGAAACCGGCGTTAAGATGTAATCCTAATGGTCCGCGAATCGGCGCTGGCGCGCTTGTTTTACCGAGCAAACGCTGAAAAAATTGCATCATAGGGGAACCTCTATCTCTTGCCATGCTACCTCTTCAGCCAGAATGCGATTGTCGTTGGGCATAATGTCATTTGAGATCGCGCATTCATGTGCCGTCTCGTATGAAAGCGACGAAGCTCAGCACGGTAGCGCGCTTTCGCGCTACCGATAACAAAGCAGATACTGCCCGATAAACAGGCCCAGCAAAGCGGGCCAGGTCAGTCTGGACAAATGACGCTGGCAGGTTTTGACAATCCACGTAAAGAGCATTATTCGCCTTGTTGACGCTGTAAACGCGCCAACACATCCTGAGCATTGCTTTTATTGGTTGCGCCAATACCCGCCTGCGCCAGTTTTTCATCCAGGTCGCGTCCATCGGCGACTTTTTCCAGCTGCGCGGCGGCATCCAGCCGGGCCTGGCGTTCAGCCTGACGCGTTTGTAAACGTTTAAGCGACTCCGCCGCCGTAGACACATTCGACGCGGCTCCGACGGTCGACGTCGTCACCGCCTGCTGCGCGCGCTGCATGGCTTCTGTCGCCTTAACCACTTCAAGTTGCTGCTCAAACTGCGCAATCCGCTGGCCTGTCGCCGTTACGGCCTTCTCCACCGCATCGCGAGAGGCTTCCAGATTAGTCAGCACCTGTTCTTCGGCAAGAATGGCATTTTCCAGACGGGCTATTTCTTCCGCCACTTCGTTGAGTAAAGCGGCGTCGACATTCTTACTCATTGCCGCCAACGCCCGCGTTTCAAGGCTGACTTTACGCTCACGTAAATCATTCAGCTTGTCATGGCTTAGCTTCACCCGCGCCAATAAATCCACTCTGGATTTACCCGCTTTATCCAGCTCGGCTTTTGCGTCGCGAATATGCTGCTCCAGCATACGTACACCCTGTGCTTCATCAATGGCTTCCTCTGCCTGAGCAACGAATGATTTACCTAACGTGAACAAACTTTTTAAAATTCCCATGTAAGCCGCCTGTATTATTCCTGTGAATAGACTTGTGTTATTTCAGCGATATCCAACGCATTTTCTACAAGCGTGGTGATTTCCAGCATCACGTCGGCAAGCGACGAATTTAACGACAGCGCGCCAAAAGCGACATAATATTCCTCCTGTTTTACCTGGGTAATACCGACCGAAGACAGCGGTAAAACCTTCTGATTTCTCAGTAAGAAAAGATTAAATTCCGCGGTATCTCTAATCGTATTTACCGGACAGATATAGGTCTCGATAACTATTTGTTGCGAGGTAAATAAAACCGCCAGTGGTAAATCGCCATAATCATTCATTTTTATTATTAATGAAGATTCATTATTTTCTATATCAATATCTAATTCGGCGATGTTGTTTAATGCATCCGCCAACGTCCGTGGAGTCCATGCCATATTTTTATCTCTATCTCATTTTTATAAATAAAAGAAATTACAGGGTAGGTTTTGCTTTTTATATTACCAGTCAAAGATAAAAAAAAACCATCCGCTTATGGATGGTTTTTTCTTAAAAAATACTATCAGCATCAGGTGCGCTGGCGAACGGCTTCAAACAGACAAATCCCGGTCGCCACAGAGACATTCAGCGACGACACGCTACCGGCCATAGGAATGCTGATCAGCTCATCGCAGTGCTCACGGGTCAGACGACGCATACCTTCACCTTCTGCGCCCATGACCAGCGCCATGCGGCCAGGCATTTTGCTCTGATACAGCGTATGGTCAGCCTCGCCCGCCGTCCCGACAATCCAGATATTCTCTTCCTGCAACATGCGCATCGTGCGCGCCAGGTTGGTGACGCGGATCAACGGCACGCTTTCCGCTGCGCCGCAGGCGACTTTCTTCGCCGTCGCGTTAAGTTGCGCAGAGCGGTCTTTCGGCACGATTACCGCATGTACGCCAGCGGCATCGGCGCTGCGCAGACAGGCGCCAAGATTATGCGGATCGGTGACGCCATCGAGGATCAACAAAAAAGGGCGATCGTGTAATGCGATCAGATCCGGCAGATCGTTTTCCTGATACTGCCGGCCTGGTTTCACACGAGCGATAATGCCCTGATGCACGGCACCGTCGCTTTTCTCGTCGAGATATTGGCGGTTTGCCAGCTGGATAACCACGCCCTGGGACTCAAGGGCGTGAATCAGCGGCAACAGACGTTTATCTTCACGGCCTTTTAAAATAAAGACTTCCTGAAAACGTTCAGGGGCGCGCTCCAGCAGGGCCTGCACTGCGTGGATGCCGTAAATCATTTCGCTCATTAATGTACTCATTGTTTACGTTTTGCCGGGGACGATACGCTTGCCCGGCCTACAGATAATTCACCCTCTTCTGTTTGAAGAGGGTATTGCTCACTCTGCCGCTTTTTTCTTCGCCGCACGCTTCGCTTTGGTCGCTGCGGCTATTTTCTGCGTTTTAGCCGATGGCTTTTTTGCTTTTCTCGCGTCTTTTTTCGCTGCTTTCGGCTTCGCTTTTTTCTCGCCGCGGAAGGCGCTATCAGGCTCGAAGTTAACTTTTTTACCTACCTGACGACGTTTACCGGCGTTTTTACTTTCACCTTTTTTCGCTTTTTCACGCGCCGTTTTGCCGACGTTACGCGGTGCGCGCTCGCTGGAGATCAGGCTAAAGTCAATTTTCCGTTCGTCCATATTCACCGCTTCGACGCGTACCTCGACCCGGTCGCCCAGGCGATATGTCTGCCCGCCGGACTCGCCAATCAGACGTTGCCCTACCTGATCGAAGCGATAGTAATCGTTATCCAGTGAGGAAACGTGTACCAGCCCATCGATAAACAGTTCATCAAGACGGACAAAGAAGCCGAAACCGGTGACGCTGGCAATCACGCCCTTAAAGACGTTGCCTACCTGATCCAGCATAAAGTCACATTTCAGCCAGTCGGAGACATCACGCGTCGCTTCATCAGCGCGGCGTTCCGCCATCGAACAGTGCTGACCGAGCTGCAACATCTCTTCCATCGAGTAGTGATAACCGCCCGTTTCTGTGGTGTTGCCCTTGTTCCCTTGCTCTTTCGCCAGCAGGTACTTAATGGCGCGGTGCAAAGAAAGATCCGGATAGCGGCGAATCGGCGAGGTAAAGTGCGCATAAGACTGCAACGCCAGGCCAAAGTGCCCGCGGTTTTCCGGATCGTAAATCGCCTGCTTCATTGAACGCAGCAGCATAGTTTGCAGCATTTCGGCGTCCGGCCGGTCGGCAATCGATTCAAGCAGTTCGGCATAATCGCGCGGTTCCGGTTTATTTCCGCCCGGCAGCTCCAACCCCAGCTCCGCCAGTACGGAGCGGAATGAGGTGATCGCTTCGGTGGTGGGCTTATCATGAATACGGAATAACGCCGGCTCTTTAGCTTTTTCGACAAAGCGCGCCGCCGAGATATTCGCCATGATCATGCACTCTTCGATAAGCTTATGCGCGTCATTACGCTGGGTCTGTTCGATACGCTCAATGCGACGATCGGCGTTAAAGATAAACTTCGCCTCTTCGCTCTCAAACGAGATCCCCCCGCGCTCTTCACGCGCTTTATCCAGCACTTTGTAGAGGTTGTGCAGCTCTTCAATATGCTTCACCAGCGGCGCATATTGTTCACGCAGATCCTGATCGCCCTGCAGCATATGCCAGACTTTGGTATAGGTCAGACGCGCATGGGAGCTCATCACCGCTTCATAGAATTTGTAGCCGGTCAGCCGACCTTTCGCCGAGATGGTCATTTCACAGACCATACACAGCCTGTCAACCTGCGGGTTTAGCGAACACAGGCCGTTGGAGAGCACCTCCGGCAACATTGGGACAACCTGTGACGGGAAGTAAACCGACGTGCCGCGATTGCGCGCCTCGCGATCCAACGGCGTTGGCGGCCGTACATAATAGCTCACGTCAGCAATAGCGACCCACAAACGCCAGCCGCCGCCGCGTTTTTTCTCACAGTAAACCGCGTCGTCAAAGTCACGGGCATCTTCGCCATCAATAGTGACCAGCGGCAAATCGCGCAGATCGACACGACCGACTTTCGCCTCTTCCGGCACCTCTTCTTTCAGCCCGGCGACCTGCTGCTCTACCGCCTGCGGCCAGATGTAAGGTATTTCATGGGTACGCAGCGCCATATCAACCGCCATACCGGTGCCCATATTGTCGCCCAGCACTTCGACGATTTTCCCTACTGCTTTAGTACGGCGAGTTGGACGTTGGGTCAGTTCAACCACGACCACGAACCCCATCCGCGCGCCCATGACGTCTTCTGGCGGGATAAGAATGTCGAAGCTGAGACGGCTGTCGTCCGGCACTACAAAGCCGACGCCCGCATCGGTGAAATAACGCCCGACTATCTGACTGGTTTTCGGTACCAGTACACGGACGATACGCGCTTCGCGGCGACCTTTACGATCGGCGCCCAACGGCTGCGCCAGCACCTGATCGCCATGAATACAGGTTTTCATCTGCTCGCTGGAAAGATACAAATCGTCTTTGCGGCCTTCGACACGTAAGAAACCGTAACCGTCACGATGACCGATCACGGTGCCTTTCAGCAGGTCGAGGCGTTCCGGCAGCGCATAGCACTGGCGGCGGGTAAAGACCAGTTGTCCGTCGCGCTCCATCGCGCGCAGGCGGCGACGCAAGGCTTCAAGCTGCTCTTCGCCTTCAATATTCAGTTCTACGGCCAGTTCTTCGCGACTGGCCGGTTTTTCACGTTTCGTTAAATGTTCGAGGATAAATTCCCGGCTCGGGATAGGATTCGCGTATTTTTCTGCTTCGCGTTCCTGGAAAGGATCTTGTGACATTGAGGTTCCTCCATTGTCATCTCTAATGAAGTTTACTTCACTCCACCAGTAATAATTTATAAAGCGGTTGATTCTCTTCAACCAAATCGGCAAGCGTGTAGTTATCCAGCTCCTTGAGAAAACTCTGCACGGCCTTAGAAAGCGCCTGTTTCAGACGACAGGCAGGGGTGATGTGGCAAAATTCGCTGCTACAGTTGACCAGTGATAAGGGTTCCAGCTCACGCACCACATCGCCAATACAAATAGTATTAGCCGGTTTACCCAGGCGGATACCGCCATTTTTTCCCCGAACGGCGGTGACAAAGCCCGCCCGGCTAAGCTGATTGATAATTTTGACCATATGATTACGGGACACGCCGTAGACTTCTGTCACCTCAGAAATGCTGGTCATTCGTCCATCTGGTAACGACGCCATATAGATTAGCGCACGTAAGCCGTAATCGGTGAAACTCGTTAACTGCACATCAACCT
Organism: Salmonella sp. A29-2; assembly: GCF_020150755.1. Taxonomy (NCBI): domain Bacteria; kingdom Pseudomonadati; phylum Pseudomonadota; class Gammaproteobacteria; order Enterobacterales; family Enterobacteriaceae; genus Salmonella; species Salmonella sp. A29-2. The sequence goes on from NZ_CP083731.1 coordinate 4,284,213, forward strand.
CAGGAAAAGGGAAAACGGGATATAACTTATCTGTATTGATGATAAACCAGCCACCTGTCAGGCTGCTAATTTATTTCGGTTCAGGAAGGAAAAAAGCGGGGAACAATGACGCATTTGAGCCGAAGGGTGATGCAAAGCATCTTATCCGGCCAACAAATGCGTACTCATCATAGACCCGGTAAGCGTAGCGTTACCGGGCATCATCCATCAATTACGCGTCGAACGGATCGCGCAGAATCATCGTCTCAGTACGATCGGGGCCGGTAGAAATAATATCAATCGGCACGCCGGTCAGTTCTTCAATACGCTTGATGTAGTTCAGTGCCGCCTGCGGCAGACCGCTACGATCTTTCACGCCGAAGGTGGATTCAGACCAGCCCGGCATAGTTTCGTAAATCGGCTCTACACCTTTCCAGTCGTCAGCTGCCAGCGGAGTGGTAGTCACTTCGCGGCCATCCGGCATACGATAAGCCACGCAGAGTTTCACCTCTTTCAGGCCATCCAGCACGTCCAGTTTGGTCAGGCAGAAGCCAGACAGGGAGTTCAGCTGTACCGCACGACGAACGGCAACGGTGTCCAGCCAGCCGGTACGACGACGACGGCCGGTAGTAGCGCCGTATTCGTTACCCTGCTTGCAGAGGAACTCGCCGGTTTCATCAAACAGTTCGGTCGGGAACGGACCTGCACCTACACGAGTGGAGTAAGCTTTGAGGATACCCAGAACGTAATCAACATAACGCGGGCCCAGGCCGGAACCGGTCGCCACGCCACCTGCTGTGGTGTTAGAAGAAGTTACGTACGGATAAGTACCGTGGTCGATATCCAGCAGGGTACCCTGCGCACCTTCAAACATGACGAAATCGCCACGCTGACGCGCCTGGTCGAGCAGGTCCGAAACGTCAACAACCATAGAAGTCAGGATGTCGGCAACAGCCATCGTATCATCCAGAACTTTCTGGTAATCAACCGCTTCAGCTTTGTAGTAGTTAACCAACTGGAAGTTGTGATATTCCATCACTTCTTTCAGTTTTTCAGCGAAGGTTTCTTTGTCGAAAAGGTCACCAACACGCAGACCGCGACGTGCCACTTTATCTTCATAAGCAGGCCCGATTCCACGACCGGTGGTGCCGATCGCTTTCGCGCCACGCGCTTTCTCACGCGCGTTATCCAGCGCAACGTGATAATCAAGGATCAGCGGACAGGCTTCAGACAGCAGCAGACGCTCACGAACGGGGATGCCACGGTCTTCCAGTTCTTTCATCTCTTTCATCAGCGCGCTCGGAGACAGCACAACACCGTTACCGATGATGCTGGTTACATTCTCGCGAAGAATACCTGATGGAATAAGATGGAGAACGGTTTTTTCACCGTTGATTACGAGAGTATGGCCTGCGTTGTGACCGCCCTGGTAGCGTACAACATATTTAGCCCGTTCAGTCAGAAGATCGACGATCTTTCCTTTACCTTCGTCACCCCATTGGGTGCCCAGTACGACGACGTTGTTACCCATTTTTCAAAATCACCGTTTGCTTAAAAATGGATTCTACCATCGCTTTTTCAGATATACAGCACTTTTTGCACTCAATATGCGGCAAATCCGACCACTTTTTGCTCAGCCAATCGTTTTCCTCAACATGTAGTAGACCACAACTCCCGCGACCACAAGTCCGCCGCCAAAACGACGTAAAACATTTTCCGGCAGTTGCGCCAGTGCCGAAACCATTTTTTTCCATGCGCCGGGATACAGCATCGGTCCCAGCCCTTCGAGGACTAATACCAGAGCAAGCGCCAACCAGATTGTTGAATTCATTTATCGCCCTTATAAAAGAAAACCACCGGCATCCTTTGGATGCGGTGGTTTTGCTGGTCTAAAACCGCTGACGCTATTTTAGCGTGTCGTCGAACTCGGTGTCTTCATGTAGCGGAAGAAATCGCTGTCCGGGCTCAATACCATCACGTCCTGATTACCTTCGAAGCTCTTCTCGTAAGCGCGCAGACTACGAATGAACGCGTAGAAATCAGGGTCCTGACTGAACGCGTCGGCAAACAGCTTCGCGGCTTCAGCATCACCTTCACCACGCATGATACGCCCCTGACGCTCGGCTTCCGCCAGAGTTTTCGTCACCTCATAGTCAGCAGCCGCACGCAGTTTTTCCGCTTCTTCCTGACCTTGTGAACGATGACGACGCGCGACCGCTTCACGCTCGGCGCGCATACGGTTGTAAATCGCCTCAGAAACCTCGGTCGGCAGGTTGATCTGCTTAATACGCACATCGACCACTTCGATACCCAACGCCGCCATACTGTTCGGGTTGATGACCGGTACTTTACCTTTGGTTTCCGCCGTAACGCGTTCCGCCGCTTCGGCAATCGCGTCATCCGCCGCCGGGGTCGCTACTTCATCATCGGTACCGGCTGAACCGGAGTTCAGCGCGTCGCGCACTTCCAGAGTCAGACGACCACGAGAATCGGTCACGATGTCTTTTACGTCCAGGCGACCAATCTCAGAACGCAAACGGTCCGAGAATTTACGTTTTAACAGCACTTCGGCTTGCGAAATATCGCCGCCGCCGGTCGCCAGATAGTAACGGCTAAAGTCGCTGATACGCCATTTGATGTAGGAGTCGACAATCAGGTCTTTCTTCTCTTTAGTCACAAAGCGATCGGCCTGGTTATCCATCGTCTGGATACGCGCATCAAGCATTTTCACTGATTCAATAAACGGGATCTTAAAGTGCAGACCCGGCGCGTAAACCAGCGGTTTGTTCTCATCGTCACGCAGAACTTTACCAAAACGCAGCGTAATGCCGCGCTCGCCCTCTTTGACCACAAAGACGGACATGTAGAGCACTACCAGCACGATGATGATAATCGCAATAACTGACTTACGCATCGTTATTCCCCCTGACGCTGGTAGTCGTTACGCTGCGCATTCGCGCGGCGTTGGTCCATAATATCGCCCTGATTTGAGGACGACGTGTTGCTTGCTCCGCTGGCGTTAGACTTTGTGGACGGCGGCAGGCGCAGCAGGTTGCTGGCGCTATTGTCGCTCTTTGCCGCCGGCGCATTCCCGCCTTTCAGCATCTGATCTAACGGCAGCACCATTAAATTACCGCTCTTGTCGTTAACCAGTACTTTACGGGTATGGCTCAGCACTTTTTCCATCGTTTCAATATACAGACGCTCGCGTGTAATCTGCGGCGCGGCTTTATATTCCGGCAAAATCTTCGCAAACCGGGCGACTTCACCCTGCGCTTCCAGGATAGTCTGGGTTTTATAGGCGCGTGCCTCTTCCAGAATACGCTGCGCCTGACCGTTGGCGCGCGGCTGAACTTCGTTGGTATACGCTTCCGCTTCACGAATATACTGCTGCTCGTTTTCACGTGCGGCAATCGCGTCGTCAAAGGCGGCTTTCACCTCTTCCGGCGGACGCGCAGCCTGGAAGTTCACGTCCAGCAGGGTAATCCCCATGTTGTACGGTTTGATAGTCTCTTCCAGCTCGCGTTGGGTATCGCTACGAATAACGGTACGACCTTCGGTCAGGATGCGATCCATCGTGTATTTACCAATGACGCCACGCAGCGCGCTGTCGGTGGCCTGACGCAGGCTATCGTCCGGGCTGGTCACGCTAAACAGATATTTCTGCGGATCGGTGACGCGGTATTGCACGTTCATTTCAACGCGCACGACGTTTTCATCAGACGTCAGCATCACGCCTGACGCCGCCAGTTCGCGCACCGCTTCGACGTTCACCGGCGTGACGTCGTCAATAAATGTCGGCTTCCAGTTCAGACCTGGCTCTACCAGATGGCTGAATTTACCAAAACGCGTCACAACGCCACGCTCGGCTTCTTTAATGGTATAAAAACCGCTGGCCGCCCAGATAATGACTACTGCCGCCGCGGCGATGGCGACAATACGGCCTCCCAGTTGCGGACGCGGGCCTTGCGATGAGCTACCGCCGCCGGAACCGGTGCCTTTACCGCCCCCAAAACCACCGAGTTTTTTACTCAGCTTACGGAAGATATCATCCAGATCGGGAGGTCCCTGATCGCGGCCACCTTTGTTTCCATTTCCCCCAGAGTTGCTGCCAGGTTTGCTGCTTCCCCACGGGTCGCGGTCCTGTCCGTTATTACCGGGCTGATTCCACGCCATGTTTGTGCTCCATATTTGTTATGCGGTGATCCCCGTTGTCTTTCGACCTCAGAGGATAAGGCGAAATTACTCCATGCTTCAGACGAACCGCCGTTACAGACATCATCTTTCAGGCTGCGTCTTGAGTGGCGGCTTTTTTACCCCAGGTCACTTAGTTGTGAGCTCCTGAAATTCTCTCAGCTACCGCCTCAATACGACCTGAATGACTTCGCGTCTAGATCACGTATTCGATCAACGCCGGTTCTTGTTTACAGAGGCGACGCCAGTCGACAATCGGCATTCGTACCTGCAGACTGACGCTACCGTCTTCCTCCATCCACTCTTTTTCTATTGCCTGAAGCTGATAAAACCGGCTTCTCAGACGCCCTTCCTGCGGCGGCAAACGCAGCGTATGCTGCGCCACCTCGCCGGAAAGACGCTCCGTCAAAGCCTGAAAAAGCTGTGGTATTCCCACGCCGCTTTGCGCTGAAAGCCAAACGCGGATGGGTTTATTCTCTTCATCTCTGTCAATACGCGGTTCAAAGTCGTCCAGCATATCGATTTTGTTCATCACCATTAAGGTGGGGATTTCGTGAGCGTCAATCTCTTCAAGAACGGTGTTTACCGCCTCGATGTTTTCCTGCACACGAGCATCCGCCGCATCGACCACATGCAGCAGCAGCGTCGCCTGACGCGTCTCCTGCAGGGTAGCTTTAAAGGCAGCCACCAGATCGTGCGGTAAATGGCGGATAAAGCCTACCGTATCCGCCAGAACGGTTTCACCGACATCCGCTACATCAATACGACGTAATGTGGGGTCCAGCGTCGCAAATAGCTGATCTGCCGCATAGACCCGCGCTTCAGTGATCTGATTAAAAAGGGTGGATTTTCCGGCGTTGGTATAGCCCACCAGCGATACCGTCGGAACGTCGGCCTTGATGCGCGACTGCCGCCCCTGCTCACGTTGCTTCTCAACTTTCTCCAGGCGCGACTGAATCTGCACAATGCGATTACGCAGTAAACGACGGTCGGTTTCGAGCTGGGTTTCACCCGGACCGCGCAAACCAATCCCGCCTTTCTGACGTTCAAGGTGGGTCCAGCCACGCACCAGACGCGTAGCCAGATGGCGTAGCTGCGCCAGCTCAACCTGCAACTTACCTTCATGGGTACGCGCACGTTGGGCAAAAATATCTAAGATAAGACCGGTGCGATCGATAACCCGGCACTCGCACAAACGCTCCAGGTTTCGCTCCTGGGCTGGACTCAATGCATGATCAAACAATACGACCGCTGCGCCAGTCGCTTTCACGGCTTCCGCAATTTCAACTGCCTTACCTTCACCTACAAAGTACTTCGGGTGCGGTGCTTTACGGCTACCGGTAATCACCTGCATTGCTTCGACACCGGCGGAAGAGACCAGAGATTCAAACTCCTGGAGGTCTTCCATATCTTTGTCTTGCGAAAAATAGATGTGTACCAGTACCGCCTGCTCACCGGCATCATAACGGTCAAACAAGCGTAAACCCTCTTAATAACCAGCGGGGGCGATTATCCGACGCCCCCGACATGGATAAACAGCGCGTGAACTTATTCAGTCTCTTCGCTGTCCTGTTGCGCAGTAGAACCCTGCGCGTTGCTACCGTGATGGTAGTTATTGCTGGCGCCGCCACCGGCATTGTTGCTGTGATGGGAAACCGGGCGAGACGGGACAACAGTAGAAATCGCGTGCTTATAAACCATCTGGCTGACCGTGTTCTTCAACAGGATCACGAACTGATCAAAGGACTCGATTTGACCTTGCAGCTTAATACCATTCACCAAATAAATAGAAACTGGAACACGTTCCCGACGCAATGCGTTCAGGAACGGATCTTGTAAAGATTGCCCCTTAGCCATTCTCTTTTCCTTATATGCTTATTTGTACTTTGAACCTTTCGATTCTGAAAAATTGCGCACGATACGTCTCAATTGTACACATTCAGTCTGCGATAGCACCAACAACCTGTAATACTTCTTTTCGCGCCCGATCGGGATTCTCACTGTCAAGCCAGCGCACCCCTTCCCAACCGCGCAACCAGGTCATCTGGCGCTTCGCCAACTGTCTCGTGGCGCAAACACCTCTATAAACCATTTCATCATATGAGATTTCGCCCTCAATGTATGACCACATCTGGCGGTATCCCACACAACGGATGGAAGGCAAGTCCGTATGCAAATCTCCTCGGGCAAAAAGCGCCCGGACTTCTGCTTCAAAACCTGAAGCCAACATCTGATGAAAACGCAGTTCAATGCGCTGATGGAGCAGTTCACGGCTCGCCGGGGCGATAGCGAACTGATGCACCTGGTACGGTAGCGCGTCTCCTGACGTTTGCGTTAGCTCCGTTAAAGTTTTACCCGAAATGAAAAAAACTTCCAGTGCCCGGGAAAGTCTTTGCGGATCATTTGGATGAATTCGCGCGGCGGCAACCGGATCTATCTCCTGAAGTTGCTGATGCAACGCCTCCCATCCAAGCTCCGCTGCTTGCTGCTCTATCCGGGATCTGACTTCCGGATCTGCTGAAGGCAGCGGCGATAACCCTTCCAGCAATGCCTTAAAATACAGCATGGTACCGCCCACTAACAGCGGGATACGCCCCGCAGCGGTGATCTCCGCCATTTGCGCTAACGCGTCGCAGCGAAAATCCGCCGCCGAATACGCCTGCGACGGGTCGCGTATATCTAACAGTCGATGCGGCGCCGCTTTCAGCTCATCGGCATTCGGCTTAGCCGTGCCAATATCCATTCCCCGATAAATGAGGGCGGAATCAACGCTTATCAACTCTACTGGCAAAACTTTACGCAGTTCTATCGCCAGCGCCGTTTTGCCGGAGGCCGTCGGCCCCATCAAAAATATCGCCTTAGGCAGGCTCGCCTTGCTTACATCATTCATGCTTCAGGGCGTTCATCGCCGAATGTAAATCAACAGGTTGTAACAGGCCACCCGGCGGCGCTTTTACCAGCTGCGGACATAGCCGCTCAACATCCGCCAGCAGCGATATGGCCTGCGCCATCGACCACTGCGGATGTTCGCTCTGCACATTACGCGCTATCCATTGTGCAATATTGACCGTTGCAAATGTGGTCTGTTGCGCCAGGTAGCCTATCAGTTCAGGAATCAAGATTTGTAAATTTTGTTGTCGTAAGGGTAAAGGCACCGCCCGAATGGTCACATGCTGCGCATCTGACTGAAATTCAATACCCAATTCTCCCAACAAAGATTGGGCTTTTTGCAGTGCGGCTTTTTCATCGGCGCTCACTTTTAAACGCAGCGGAATCAGCAACGGCTGCGCGCAAACCGGACTTTGACCCGGTGTAAGCTGCGCCTGACGCAGCCAACGCTCCGCAACCGGCAGTGACAAGAGCTGGATAGTCCCCGCGTGTTCCAGCAACGCGCAGTCACCGCCGACTATCGTCAGTACGCGACCAAAACTCTGGCTATGTCCGTCAAGCGCAGGCGCAACCGGCTCCGGCGCGGGGCTCGTCGTCGGCGTCTGTAAAAGCGTGCGATAAACCTCGCCCTGCTGCTTCTGATAACCTGGCTGCGCGTGCGGCCAACCACCTGCGGACTGACGCCCGCCGTTACCGCCCGATGCGCCGCCGGAATAACGCGGTGTCGCGGGCTCGCGCGCCGCAGTTGGCTCGGCGGGTACAGCAAAATGGTTGCGCCCGGCGGCGATACGGTTTTCCGGGACATGCCGCGGCGCTGGCGCAATCTCCTCCAGCGGCAGCGCCGTTTCCGTCTGCTGTTGCAGAACGCTCAGCACCCCTTGATAGATGAAGTCGTGCACCAGCCGGGATTGATGAAAACGCACTTCGTGCTTGGCGGGATGAACATTGACATCCACCTGATGCGGGTCAATCTCCAGATACAATACAAACGCAGGCTGTTGGTCCGCGCCCAGTTTATCTTCACAGGCCTGGCGAATGGCATGGTTGATCAAGCGGTCGCGCATCATGCGGCCATTCACATAGCAGTACTGGATCTCCGTTAACGCCGTGGTGGTGTGATTCGGATCGGCGACCCAGCCGCGCAGGGTCAGATCGCCATGCTGCCACTCGATCGCCAGTGCCTGTTCGAGAAACGGCGTGCCGCAGATGGCGCCTAACCGGCGCTCTTTTTGCCCGTCCTTTGCGACAGCGCGATACTGTCGTACCAATTTGCCGTTGTGCGACAGGTTAAGCGTGACGTCAAAACGGGCCAATGCAATACGACGGATGATCTCATCGATATGATTAAATTCCGTTTTTTCGGTACGCATGAATTTGCGCCGGGCGGGCGTATTATAAAAGAGATCCAGAACTTCCAGGGTGGTGCCGACCGGGTGCGCGGCGGGTTTTACCGTCACGTCCATGTCGCGCCCTTCCGCATACGCCTGCCAGGCTTCCGCCTGCTCCGCCGTGCGCGACGTTAGCGTCAAACGCGAGACCGAACTGATACTGGCCAGCGCTTCGCCGCGAAATCCCAGACTGATAATCGCTTCCAGATCGTCAAGCGAGGCGATTTTACTGGTGGCATGACGGGCCAGCGCCAGCGCCAGCTCCTCTTTTTTAATGCCGCAGCCATTGTCGCGAATACGAATAAGCTTCGCGCCGCCACGCTCGATGTCGATATCAACGCGGGTGGCGCCTGCATCCAGACTATTCTCTACCAGCTCTTTAACAACCGACGCAGGGCGTTCCACCACTTCGCCAGCGGCGATTTGGTTCGCAAGCTGCGGCGGCAGAACCTGAATCGGCATGAAATCTCCTTAATTCGCGGCGGTTATGGCGCCAGGCTGGTTGGTACTGGCCGTCTGGCCTGGGCCGCCCTGCGGCGCAGACTGGATCGGATGCGCTGCAAAGTACTTACGCAACCCCCGGTATATAGCGTCAGCAATCTGTTGCTGATAGCGGTCGCTCGCCAGCAATCGCTCTTCGCCGTGATTACTGATAAAGCCCGTCTCCACCAAAATGGACGGGATATCCGGCGAACGCAGCACGCCCAGGCTAGCGTGTTCCGGGCGGCGTTTATGCAGCGACCCCACGCCGTCGAGTTGGCTTAGTACGTTCGTCGCCACATCATACCCTACCCGCTGCGAATGACCGAATTGCAAATCCAGTACCGCCTGGCTCAGGTAAGGGTCTGACTGACTGTTCGCCAGCACATCGCCAGCGCCGCCTAACAGTTCGGATTGCTTCTCATGCTGCTCAAGCCAGTTTGCCATTTCGCTGTTCGCGCGACGATTGGACAATACCCAGACGGAGGCGCCGGTGGCGTCGCGATTTGGCGCGGCATCCGCATGAATAGAGACAAGGAAGTTGGCGTTTTGCTTACGCGCCACGTCAGACCGCCCCATCACCGAAATAAAATAGTCGCCGTCACGCGTCAGCACGCCTTTAAACATCGGATCGTTATTCAGCAATGTGCGTAACTTACGCGCGATGGCGATGGTGACATTTTTCTCGCGCGTACCGCCCGGGCCTATCGCGCCGGGGTCCTGGCCTCCATGTCCGGCATCAATAGCAATCACCACTTTATCGCCAGCGCCTGCCGACGCGCGCGCCGCAGGCCGCGTAACGGTATTGCTGCTGGTTACGCCGGTCAGGCGATCATCAGAAGATTTAAACGGATTACGGGCAGGCTCCGTCGGGCGGGGCGCGCTTTCAACCCGTTTCGCGACGACAGGCGGTGGCGGCGGCGGAACATCGGCATTAATGGTGAAAATGACCGTATAGTTGCCGCCGTTTTGCCGCTTCACCGCCTCGGTTTTACCATTTTCCGTCAGATCGACAAGCAACCGTAAAGATTGCGCATCTTTCGGCGTTCCGGCACGGATCGTTTTCACCAGATTGTTACCGCTAAACTGAAGCGGCAGCCCCTGAATCACGCCGGTCTGCCTGATATCCAGCGCCACGGTACGTTTACCGTCCTGTGAGTAAGCATATTCCGGCTCGCCGATAAAACTCAGCGTAATGCGCGCCTGCTGCTCGCCGTTGGACACCTGAATATCAGAGAGACTGGCGGCGCCCGCGTGCGCGCACAGCAGGATTAAGGCTGCTATTACGGCATTTTTGATGCGATAAATCATCCCGCCACCTTTATAGCTAATCGGCTAAACGCGCCAGTAACGAATGACCCGATGAGGATACCGCGCTTACGCGAGCCTCACGCCCCTGCGCCTGGTAATCAATATGGATTTCGACGTCCGGGTCGGGGAGAACGCCTTTACCTTGTTGCGGCCACTCCACCAGACAAATGGCGTCGTTGGCGAAATAATCGCGAATGCCCATAAACTCCAGCTCCTCCGGGTCCGCAAGACGGTATAAGTCGAAGTGATATACCATCATGTTATCAAGCGCATAAGGCTCTACCAGCGTATAGGTGGGGCTTTTTACATTACCGTTATGGCCTAACGCCTGTAAAAATCCCCGGCTAAACGTCGTTTTACCGGCACCTAAATCGCCATACAGATAAATAACGGTCGCGCCATCGCAGGCGTTGGCTACCCGTTGCCCCAGGTCTAGCGTCGCCTGTTCGTCAGGTAGCGGAATTACTCGATTCATCATGGTTTACGTCAATCACATCAGGGTTAACAATACGCCGCAGCGTAGTAAAAAGATCGGTCGCCAACATGCCGCGAGCGCCATAACGCGCTGCCAGTAAGTCCGCCGCCGCGCCGTGAGCCACACATCCCACACATGCCGCATCATACGGGGTAAACTTCTGTCCGAGCAATGCGCCGATGATGCCGGACAGGACATCGCCCATCCCGCCGCTCGCCATCCCTGCATTACCAGCGTCAATGATAGCCAGAGGGTGGTGTTCAGCGGCGATAATCGTTCCTGCGCCTTTTAACACGACCACGCCTCCATACCGTTTTACCAGACGCTGCGCTGAAAGTAAGCGATCACTTTCAATTTCTGCCACAGAACATCCTAACAGGCGGGCAGCCTCTCCCGGATGCGGCGTAATCACGCGATTGTGACGTTTATCAGGATTGATTGCCAGTAGGTTCAACGCATCCGCATCCCACAGCATAGGTTTACGGACGTTTTCTACTTTCTGTAAGGCTTTTTTGCCCCATTCCTGCTGCCCAAGCCCCGGGCCGATCACCACAACGTCAGCCCAGGTCAGGCTCTCTTCCAGCGACTGAGGCGTGAGTTCATGTACCATCAGTTCCGGGCGGGCCGTCAGCAACGGCGCAATGTTTTCACCGCGGGTCAGTACTCTGACCAACCCAGCCCCCGTACGCAGCGCCGCCTCGCCAGCCATCCGAATTGCGCCCGCTGTTCCCTGGTCGCCGCCAATAATCGCCAGACGACCATGATCGCCCTTATGCGAGGTCGGTCGACGCGGCGTTAGCCATTGCCCCAACTGCGTCGCGTCAAAACGCCGGAGCGGCGGCGTCTGGCTCGCCAGCCAGCCTTCCAGTCCCAACGCGTCATAATGCAATATGCCGGTAACGTCACGCGCTTTGCCGGTCAGCAGGCCTGGTTTCAGGGCGATAAACGTGACCGTATGCGCGGCGTTTATCACCGCGCCAGGCGTAGCACCCGTTTGCGCCAGCAGGCCTGACGGGATATCGACGGCGACAACCGGCGCAGGATGGGCGTTCGCCTGTTCAATCAGACCGGCTACCGGGTCGCGCGGCGCCTGGGCTATGCCGGTGCCAAGCAGCGCGTCGATAATCAGATCCGTCGCTTCCGGCCAGATAATATCGGCAGCATGGATAATGCCGCCAGCATTCAGCCAGGCATCGCGCGCCTGCGCCGCTTCTTCAGGTAACGGTTTGTCGCTCTCCTGCGCCAGCAACGTTACGCTAATGCCCGCCGCTTGCGCTAGTCGCGCCACGACGTAACCATCGCCGCCGTTGTTGCCATGACCACACAACACCAGCCAGTGTCGGGTGTCAGGATAACTGTCACGGGCTACCCGAAATGCCGCGTCGCCAGCGCGCAGCATCAATTCATAGAGTGTGAGTCCGAAGGCATCCGCCGCATCGCGTTCCAGCCGTTTGATGTCATCGGCGGGCCAAATGGAGTGTGGTATACTTACAGGGTTTTTCTTCATGTTATGGTCCATCATGTCAAAGCCCCTCGATCTCAATCAGTTAGCGCAAAATATTAAGCAGTGGGGGCTGGAACTGGGCTTTCAGCAGGTCGGTATTACTGATACCGATCTGCGCGCATCCGAACCTGCGCTGCAGGCGTGGCTGGACAAACAATACCACGGCGAGATGGCATGGATGGCGCGCCACGGTATGATGCGCGCCCGGCCTCATGAACTCTTACCCGGTACGCTACGTGTCATCAGCGTGCGCATGAACTATCTGCCCGCCAACGCCGCGTTTGCCAGTACGTTGAAGGATCCCACGCTGGGCTACGTTAGCCGATATGCGCTGGGGCGTGATTATCACAAGCTGTTACGCAGCCGCCTTAAAAAACTGGGCGAGCAGATCCAGCAGTACTGCGGTTCGCTGAATTTTAGACCGTTTGTCGACTCTGCGCCTATTCTTGAACGCCCATTAGCGGAAAAAGCCGGACTTGGCTGGACGGGTAAGCACTCACTTATCCTTAATCGGGAGGCCGGCTCATTCTTTTTCCTGGGGGAATTGTTGATTGATTTACCGCTGCCGGTCGACCAGCCGGTCGAGGAAGGTTGCGGCAAATGCGTCGCCTGTATGACCATTTGCCCGACCGGGGCGATTGTCGAACCGTATACGGTGGACGCGCGGCGCTGTATTTCTTATCTCACCATTGAGCTGGAAGGCGCTATTCCTGAAGCATTTCGCCCACTGATAGGCAACCGTATTTACGGCTGCGATGACTGCCAGCTTATCTGTCCGTGGAATCGTTACTCTCAGTTGACCGACGAAGCAGATTTTAGCCCACGCAAGGCGCTGCATAACCCAGATTTGGTTGAGTTGTTTAGCTGGAGCGAAGCGCAGTTTCTGAAAGTCACTGAAGGTTCTGCGATTCGGCGCATTGGTCATTTACGCTGGCTGCGCAATGTTGCCGTCGCGCTGGGGAATGCGCCGTGGAGTAATGCCGTCATTACGGCGCTGGAAAGCCGCAAGGGTGAGCATCCACTTCTCGATGAGCATATCGAATGGGCGATTGCGCAACAAATTGAAAAGCGGAACGCCTGCATCATTGAAGTGCAGCTACCGAAAAAACAGCGTCTGGTCAGGGTGATTGAAAAAGGGCTGGTGCGCGATGCCTGAATTATTCACAGGCTGTGTATAAAAATAAAAACACATTGCGATTCAAGAGGGAAAAAAGGAATAGTCAATAACGCTAACGTTTTGAAATCTTATTTTTTCTATATTTTTCAGTAAATTATAGAAATTCTACGCGTCAGGTATAATTTTTTGCATTCCAGGAGTAATGGGCCGCCCTGTGGATAAGTCTGTTTACAAGGATCTGACGAAAGCGGAACAAAACGTGCCCCAACGCGATATTCGTTGTGGATAATTTTACTGTAGATAAGAATTGGAGCGGGAAACGAGACTCGAACTCGCGACCCCGACCTTGGCAAGGTCGTGCTCTACCAACTGAGCTATTCCCGCTTGGGTGCGTCTGTGCTTAACAAGCACTTTCAAATTTGGAGCGGGAAACGAGACTCGAACTCGCGACCCCGACCTTGGCAAGGTCGTGCTCTACCAACTGAGCTATTCCCGCTTGGGTGCGCTTGTACTTAACAAGTACTTTCAAATTTTGGAGCGGGAAACGAGACTCGAACTCGCGACCCCGACCTTGGCAAGGTCGTGCTCTACCAACTGAGCTATTCCCGCAAATTTGTTGCTGTCGTAATTCGCATTTCTGCGTCGTTACGGGAGGCGCATTATACGAGAAATCCATTTAGCTGCAAGCCCCTGAACGCATTTTTTCGCGATTTTTGTTTGAATGCTGATTAAATCACCAAACAAGACAAAAAACGAGCAAAGCGTGCGCTATGCAACAAAAAACTTTTCACGCCACGCCTAAAGGCACAGAATCAGAATAGCACCCTGCGCCAAAAAAAGAATAGCACGGTGACCACAACATCCAATTGATATCAGGGATCAAGATGAAAAAAAAACTTATTGTCATGCTGTTAGCCAGCCTCTCCGTTCACGCCGCTTCCGTTTCCGCCAGAACATTACATTTTGGCACCTCCGCCACCTATGCGCCCTATGAGTTTGTCGATGCCGATAATAAAATTGTTGGTTTCGATATTGATGTCGCCAACGCGGTCTGCAAAGAGATGCAAGCGGAGTGCTCATTTACTAACCAGAGCTTTGATAGTCTGATCCCCAGCCTACGCTTCAAAAAGTTTGATGCGGTGATCGCCGGTATGGATATGACGCCCAAACGTGAGCAGCAGGTCTCCTTTAGCCAACCCTATTACGAAGGTCTATCGGCGGTAGTCGTCACGCGTAAAGGGGCTTATCACACTTTTGCCGATCTGAAAGGCAAAAAAGTCGGTCTGGAAAACGGTACAACGCATCAGCGCTATTTGCAGGATAAACAACAAGCTATCACGCCTGTCGCCTATGACAGCTATCTAAACGCCTTTACCGATCTGAAAAACAACCGTCTTGAGGGCGTGTTTGGCGATGTCGCCGCGATTGGTAAGTGGCTAAAAAACAATCCGGATTACGCCATCATGGATGAACGCGCCAGCGATCCTGACTACTACGGAAAAGGGTTAGGCATTGCGGTACGCAAAGGCAACGACGCGCTATTGCAAGAAATTAATGCCGCGCTCGACAAGGTGAAAGCATCGCCGGAATATGCGCAAATGCAGGAGAAATGGTTTACGCAGTAATTCAGTGTGGGGAGAGCTGCCGGATGAGACGCTGTGGCGTTGCCATCCGGCATGTTACGCCTCACAGCTTAATGAAATGCTCGCGGTAGTAAGCCAGCTCCGCCACCGACTCGCGAATATCATCCATCGCCTGGTGCGTGCCCTGCTTGGTAAAGCCGGCCAGAATCTCCGGCTTCCAGCGGCGCGCCAGTTCCTTGAGCGTACTGACATCCAGATAGCGATAGTGGAAGTAGGCCTCCAGTTCCGGCATATATTTAAACAGAAAACGACGATCCTGACCGATGCTGTTACCGCAAATCGGCGACTTACCCGCAGGCACCCACGTTTTCAGAAATTCAATCGTCGCCAGTTCAGCGTCTCGTTCGCCCATCGTACTTGCCTTAACGCGATCTACCAGGCCGCTGCCGGTATGGGTGCGCACGTTCCAGTCATCCATTAACGCCAGTTGCGCATCGGATTGATGTACCGCAATCGTCGGCCCTTCCGCCAGAATATTCAGGCTGGCATCCGTTACCAGTGTGGCTATCTCAATAATGCGATCGCGCTCGGGGTCCAGACCTGTCATCTCCAGATCGATCCAAATCAGGTTGTTTTCATCGGCACTCATGCTATTTTCCACCCTTCAGAGGTCACATTCACTGTGACTATATTCATCTACAATTGCGTGTATCATAGATGTTTTGCCCACTATGGGCGACCAGGAGCCAGTACGATTGAGCAAAAATAAACTCTCCAAAGGCCAGCAGCGCCGTGTGAACGCCAATCACCAGCGTCGTTTAAAAACGTCCGCGGAGAAAGCCGACTACGATGACAACCTGTTTGGCGAGCCTGCAGAAGGTATCGTCATTAGCCGTTTTGGTATGCATGCCGATGTGGAGTCTGCTGACGGCGAGGTTCACCGTTGCAATATCCGCCGCACTATCCGTTCGCTGGTGACGGGCGATCGCGTCGTCTGGCGTCCGGGCAAAGCCGCCGCAGAGGGCGTCAACGTAAAAGGCATCGTTGAAGCGGTGCATGAGCGCACCTCGGTATTGACGCGCCCGGACTTCTACGACGGCGTGAAGCCTATTGCCGCCAACATTGACCAAATCGTTATCGTCTCCGCGATTTTGCCGGAGCTGTCGCTGAATATCATCGATCGCTACCTGGTCGGCTGTGAAACCCTACAGGTTGAGCCGCTTATCGTACTCAATAAAATTGATCTGCTGGACGACGAAGGTATGGACTTCGTTAATGAGCAGATGGATATCTACCGCAATATCGGCTATCGCGTGCTGATGGTCTCCAGCCATACGCAGGATGGTCTGAAACCGCTGGAAGAGGCATTAACCGGTCGCATCAGTATTTTTGCCGGGCAGTCCGGCGTCGGAAAATCCAGCCTGCTAAATGCTCTGCTCGGCTTACAGAACGAGATTCTGACGAACGATGTGTCGAATGTCTCTGGTCTGGGTCAACATACCACTACCGCTGCTCGTCTGTATCATTTCCCGCATGGCGGCGATGTCATTGATTCCCCCGGCGTGCGCGAGTTCGGCTTATGGCATCTGGAGCCGGAACAAATCACCCAGGGCTTTGTCGAATTTCATGACTATTTGGGACATTGCAAATACCGGGACTGCAAGCATGACGCCGATCCAGGCTGCGCCATTCGCGAAGCGGTAGAGAACGGCGCTATTGCGGAAACCCGTTTCGAAAATTATCACCGAATTCTTGAAAGTATGGCGCAGGTAAAAACGCGTAAAAACTTTTCTGATACGGACGACTGACAGATACGCTAGGCGTCGTTAGAATCGTCCCCTTTTTTCAGGATACCGGTATAACTGCCGGTTCAGGAACAACAATGGCCTGGAGGCTACCTTGTTAAACTCATTTAAACTTTCGCTACAATACATTCTGCCGAAACTATGGCTCACTCGCCTGGCGGGCTGGGGCGCAAGCAAACGAGCAGGATGGCTGACAAAACTGGTTATCGATCTCTTCGTAAAGTATTACAAAGTCGATATGACCGAGGCGCAAAAACCGGATACCGCCAGCTATCGTACGTTCAATGATTTCTTTGTTCGTCCGCTGCGTGATGACGTGCGTCCGCTCAATACCGATCCTAACATCCTGGTGATGCCTGCTGACGGCGTGATAAGCCAGTTGGGTCGTATCGAAGAAGATAAAATTTTGCAGGCCAAAGGCCATAATTACAGCCTTGAGGCGTTGCTGGCGGGTAACTACCTGATGGCGGATAAGTTCCGCAACGGCACGTTTGTAACCACTTACCTCTCCCCTCGCGACTACCATCGCGTGCATATGCCATGCAACGGCATCCTGCGCGAAATGATCTACGTACCGGGCGATCTGTTCTCCGTTAACCATCTGACCGCGCAAAACGTCCCCAACCTGTTTGCCCGCAACGAGCGCGTTATCTGCCTGTTTGATACCGAGTTCGGCCCTATGGCGCAGATTCTGGTCGGCGCAACTATTGTCGGCAGTATCGAAACCGTCTGGGCGGGGACCATTACCCCGCCGCGCGAAGGCATCATCAAGCGCTGGACCTGGCCAGAAGGCGAACATGAAGGGTCTGTCGCCTTGTTGAAAGGCCAGGAGATGGGACGCTTTAAACTGGGTTCCACGGTCATCAACTTATTTGCGCCGGGGAAAGTGAATCTGATCGCGTCGCTGGCAAGCCTGTCCGTTACCAAAATTGGCCAACCGCTGGCGACGTCGACCGAAACATTCGTCGTGCCGGAGGTAGAACCTGCTCCGCTGCCGGCAGAAGAAATTAAAGCCGAACACGACGCCAGCCCGCTGGTTGACAATAAAAAAGACGACACCTAATCAAGAGAGAATGCTGACGTGCGCCTGATTATCGCTTTTCTGATGGCCTGGTGCCTCAGCACGGGGGCGTTCGCCGCAACGGCCCCCGACGCCAAACAAATCACGCAGGAACTGGAGCAGGCAAAAGCGGCGAAGCCCGCTCAGCCGGAAGCCGTTGAGGCGCTCCAGACTGCGTTAAACGCGCTTGAAGAGCGAAAAGGCTCGCTTGAGCGCGCGAAACAATATCAACACGTTATTGATAATTTCCCTAAGCTATCCGCCACCTTGCGCGCCCAGTTGAATAATCTGCGCGATGAACCTCGCAGCGTACCGCCAGAGATGTCCACCGAAGCGTTAAATCAGGAGATCTTGCAGGTTAGCAGCCAGCTACTGGATAAAACCCGCGAGGCGCAACAGGAGCAGGAGCGCGTCAGGGAGATCGCCGACTCGCTCAGCCAGCTTCCCCAACAGCAAAACGACGCCCGCCGCCAGCTTAATGAGATTGAGCGACGGCTCGGCGCCGCAGGCGGAAGTGCCGCGCTTAGCCAGGCGCAAAGTCTCAATATGCAGGCGGAGTCCGCCAAACTAAAAGCGTTAGTCGACGAACTGGAGTTGGCGCAACTGTCCGCCAACAACCGTCAGGAACTGGCTCGTCTGCGTTCCGAGCTGGCGGAAAAACAGAGTCAGCAATTGGATGCGTATCTTCAGGCGCTGCGCAATCAGCTCAACAGCCTGCGCCAACGTGAAGCGGAACGCGCGCTGGAAAGCACTGAGCTGCTGGCGGAAAACAGCGCCGGTTTGCCGGAAGGCATCGTCGAACAATTTAAAGTCAACCGCGAGCTGTCACAGGCGCTCAATCAACAAGCGCAGCGGATGGATCTGGTCGCCTCGCAGCAGCGACAGGCCACCAGCCAAACGTTACAGGTGCGTCAGGCGCTCAATACGCTGCGGGAGCAGTCGCAATGGCTTGGCGTGTCCAACATGCTTGGCGAAGCGCTGCGCGCGCAGGTCGCCCGTCTGCCAGAGATGCCTAAGCCGCAGCAGCTTGATACGGAAATGGCGCAGCTACGCGTTCACCGTATGCGCTATGAAGAATTACTCAATAAGCAACCGCAGCTACGGCAAATACGTCAGGCCAATGGACAGCCGCTGACCGCCGAGCAAAACCAGATTCTTGACGCCCAGCTTCGCACTCAGCGCGAGCTGCTCAACTCTTTGTTACAGGGCGGCGATACGCTGATCCTGGAGCTGACCAAACTGAAAGTCTCCAACAGCCAACTGGAGGATGCGCTTAAAGAGGTTAATGAAGCGACCCACCGTTATCTGTTCTGGACCGCTGACGTTAGCCCGCTATCGCTCTCCTGGCCTGTTGATTTGGTTCAGGATTTACGTCGGCTTATCTCATTAGATACGTTTAATCAGTTAGGTAAAGCCAGCATCATGATGCTGACCAGCAAAGAGACGCTACTGCCGTTATTCGGCGCGCTGGCGCTGGTCGGGTTTAGCCTCTATTCGCGCCAACACTTCAACCGGTTCCTTGAGCGCTCGGCCTCGCGCGTCGGGAAAGTCACCCAGGATCACTTCTCGCTGACGCTGCGAACGGTGTTCTGGTCGATTCTGGTCGCCTCGCCGCTGCCCGTCTTGTGGGCGACGCTCGGCTATGGTCTGCAGGAAGCCTGGCCGTATCCGCTGGCCGTCGCCATCGGCGATGGCGTGACGGCGACAGTACCGCTGTTGTGGGTAGTCATGATTTGCGCCGCGTTTGCCCGCCCTAATGGTCTGTTTGTGGCGCATTTCGGCTGGCCGCGAAACCGGGTAGCGAAAGCGATGCGCTACTACCTGATGAGCATTGGGCTGATCGTGCCGCTCATCATGGCAGTGATCATGTTTGATAATCTTAACGATCGGGAGTTTTCCGGCTCGTTGGGCCGCCTTTGCTTCATCCTGATATGCGGCGCGCTGGCGCTGGTCACGCTGAGTCTGAAAAAAGCGGGCATCCCGCTCTATCTTGATAAAGAAGGCAACGGCGACAACATGGTCAACAGCCTGCTGTGGAATATGCTGATGGGCGCGCCGCTTATCGCGATTCTGGCGGCGGCGGTGGGTTATCTGGCCACGGCGCAGGCGCTACTGGCGAGACTGGAAACCTCGGTCGCCATCTGGTTCCTGTTGCTGGTCATTTATCACGTCATTCGCCGCTGGATGCTGATCCAACGACGCCGACTGGCTTTTGACCGCGCCAAACATCGTCGGGCGGAAATGCTGGCGCAGCGCGCGCGCGGCGAAGAAGAACCGGCGCACTCCTCCAGCCTGGAAGGCGCGGTCGACATCGATGAAAGTGAAATCGATCTTGACGCTATTAGCGCTCAGTCGCTGCGTCTGGTCCGCTCAATTCTGATGCTTATCGCCCTGCTATCGGTAATTGTACTGTGGTCGGAAATCCACTCGGCATTCGGCTTCCTGGAGAATATTTCGCTGTGGGATGTCACCTCTACGGTGCAAGGCGTGGAAAGCCTGGAGCCGATTACCCTCGGGGCGGTGCTCATTGCGATTCTGGTCTTTATCATCACCACGCAGTTGGTGCGTAATCTGCCTGCGCTGCTGGAACTGGCGTTATTACAGCATCTCGATTTAACGCCTGGTACCGGTTACGCCATCACGACCATCACCAAATATCTGTTAATGCTGATTGGCGGGCTGGTCGGTTTCTCGATGATCGGCATTGAGTGGTCGAAGCTACAATGGCTGGTGGCCGCGCTCGGCGTTGGGCTTGGTTTTGGCCTGCAAGAAATTTTCGCTAACTTTATCTCCGGCCTGATTATTTTGTTTGAAAAGCCGATTCGTATCGGCGATACGGTGACCATTCGCGATCTCACCGGCAGCGTGACCAAAATCAATACCCGCGCCACCACCATCAGCGACTGGGATCGTAAAGAGATTATCGTGCCGAATAAAGCCTTTATCACCGAACAGTTTATCAACTGGTCGCTGTCTGACTCCGTTACGCGCGTGGTGTTAACCATCCCGGCACCGGCGGATGCCAATAGCGAAGAGGTGACGCAAATTCTGCTGACGGCGGCGCAGCGCTGTTCTTTGGTGCTGGACAACCCGCCGCCTGAAATCTTTCTGGTGGATCTCCAGCAGGGTATTCAAATTTTCGAACTGCGTATCTATGCCGCGGAAATGGGACACCGTATGCCATTACGCCATGAGATCCACCAATTGATTCTGGCGGGCTTCCGCGAGCACGGTATTGATATGCCGTTCCCACCGTTCCAGATGCGTCTGGAGAGTCTCGGCGGTAAACAAACGGGGAGAACGTTAACGTCAGCGGGTAAAACCAGCCGCCCGGCGGGCAGTTTGTAAACGCAATGGCGCCGGATGACGCTAAAAGACTCGATGACATAGGCTTATCAGGTCTTTTAGCATAGATCACACACAAAACTGATAGCGCAAGAAGAATTGCCAGGACCAGTAAGCAAATATCACCAACGCGACACAGTACAAAAACCAACTACGTATTTTCTTATACACAGTAACGTAAAAAAACGGGAAAAACAGGGGCAGCGTCATCATCGCGCCAAAACCTCTGGAATCATCATTTTCGACAGTTCTCATCACATCACAAATGTTGGTTATCCCACTCTCGCCAATCATCCACTCTTTATCCAGGACTGAAAATACAGCGATGAGTGGGATAGCCAGTAAAATCCAGATAGCGCACAATGCAAACATTTTCGGACTCATTATAAATATCCTTTTCATAAAGCCGATGAGCTAACGCTATCCGGACAAAGATTACTCCGCCGCCCACTCCGGATCAGCGCTCATGCGGCTGCTGTAATTCTGATAAATCGCCATCGCCAGCAACGAGAAGAAGATCGGGCCGCCGATCATCCACAAGGCGCTGTCCCAGTCCCCAGCTTCAATCACCGGCTGGATGATGGTAAAGACGTTGGCAAACGTCACCACCAGCACCACAACACCCGTCGCGACCAGGGTAGAGGCTTTGGTTTTAAAGAGAACAAATGGCCGCTCCAGATCCTGACGCGCTTTAAAGAAGGGAAATGCCAGCGCAAGGAACAGGTATGGCAAGGTCATTGAGACGTTCGCCATCAGCGTGAGTTTGTTATAAAACGCCGATGCGGTGTCACCGCCAAAAGAGACCAGCAAAATAAACAGACTCACCAGCACGCACTGTAGCCACATAGCGATCGCCGGCATACCGTTAGCGTTCAGTGTCGTCATCGGCGCGGGCCACAACGCTTTTGGCGTCCCCTGAATAATGGCTTTCAGCGGTGAATAGCTCAACGTAAAAAACGCGCCGGTATAAGCCAGAAACATAGAAAGGCCGGTGATACGCGCAAACCAGACGCCCACCGTCATCGCTGCGTCCGGAGAAAGGTTTAACGCGTTACCTAATGTCGTGCCTAAACTCGACATCAAAATGTAGGTAATATTCCCTAAGTTAACGGCGCTATTACTTAATATCTGTTGCCAGTTAGTGCTGACGCCCCATAAAAAGATCGCCAAAGAATAACCAATTGAAATCACAATAGCCGCGAAAACAATACCTTTCGCAAAATTCTTTTCCGGTTTCTCGGTTTTATCCACCAGTCCGCCGACAGCCTCAATACCGCCGTAAGCAAAAATAGCAAATACCACAAATGACAACATTGCCAGGCCGGAGTGATAACCCGGATTCGGTGACGAGGTAAAATTAATTTCTTGTGCAAAATGCCCACCATTTAATAACAAAATAGCGACACTCACTAACAATAAAACTAAATTAAGACACATTACGGCAATACCTCCGACCGCCGTAATTCGCGCAATTTTATTGATCCCTCTGGCGGCGACACACGTCACCAGAATCATCCAGCCAACGGCGAGCAGCCCGACAACCTGCGTAGGCTCAAGCCCCGCAATACGCCAGTGCTGCGTCATATCGGCGCCAAAAACAAAAGTAGAAAACGGTACCCAAATTTTTGCCGCCGTACTTACCATCCATATGACATACGATGAAAACCACATAAACGTGCCGATAAACGCGTAACGTGGCCCCACGCTATTATTCATCCACGAATAGATCCCGCCCTCTTCTTTGCGATAAGCGGAACCCATTTCAGCCATCATTAAGGCGAATGGAATAAAAAACAGCAAGGCAGAAAATATATACCACGGGATTGCGCTATACCCCATTAAATAAAACGCCGACGGGCTATTCGCAAAACCAAAAACAGAAGTAAAAATCATCAGGATAAGCCCAATAAGGCTCATCTTTTTTATCGTGTGGGTCATTCAACCATCCCTTACGCTCGAGCGCGTTTGCCAGACGCCGCTCACCGATTGACGCCGCCTTCTTTTTTACAAAGGTCAGCGATAAAAAAATCAACACAGGATTGATACCTAAATGGCATCAAAGTTCCAGCCTTATGTTGTGGCAAACAGAGGATAATTGAAAAAATATGCTACAAAATGGCGCTTATTGCGCCATTTTATCTCGCTAAAGAGTGAATTTCAGATTTACGCCCGATCGACCGTAAAAGCAATCACGTCCGCCAGACTTTCTGCTCCCAGCGCCAGCATCACCAGACGATCAACACCCAGCGCCACGCCGGAACAATCCGGTAGACCGGCGGCCAGCGCATCCAGTAGATTTTGGTCAATCGGCTGCTGCGGCAGACCGCGCGCGGCGCGCTTACGATTGTCTTGTTCAAAGCGCTGTTGTTGCTCACGTGCGTCCGTCAGTTCGTGGAAACCATTCGCCAGCTCAATACCTTTGTAGTACACCTCAAAGCGCTCGGCGACGCGATGATCCTCGGTACTGATTTGTGCCAGCGATGCCTGACTTGCCGGAAAGTGATAAATAAAGGTCGGCTTTTCTTTACCTATATGCGGCTCAACCCCCATCGTGAACAGCAGTTGCAGCAACGTATCACGGTCTTCTTCCGTATCGGCGATATTGCTTAAATCAAGCTTTGCCGCCGCCTCACGCAGTTGCGTTTTATCTGCTGATAACGGGTCAATCTCCAGATGGCGCTGAAACGCCTGTTGATAGGAGAGACTTTCCGCAGGTTGACAATCCAGCACTTGCTGAAGCAAATCATCCACTTCATTCATCAGGCGGTACATATCGTAATGCGGGCGATACCACTCCAGCATAGTGAATTCCGGATTATGATGTCGTCCCATCTCTTCATTACGGAAACTGCGGCATAGCTGGAAAACCGGACCGCACCCTGCCGCCAGCAGGCGTTTCATATGGTATTCCGGACTGGTCATTAAATAGAGGTTCATCCCCTGGGAATGGCCAGGTCCGACGAAACGCGTTTCGAACGGGAACAGATGAATGTCTGTGACCGTCGCCTGACTCATGCAGGGCGTCTCAACCTCAAGCACTCCACGATCGGCAAAGAAACGACGGATTTCCGCCATAATCGCCGCACGTTTTAATAAATTGGGGATGGACGCGCTCGGCTGCCAGGTTGCCGTTTCGCTCATGATTCTTTCTCCAGTTTAAGACAAGGTCACGAAGTCTACTCGCAACGCGCGGGCGAAACAAATTTTGCGCAGGCGTATCGGGCGCCTTCTGGAGGGTAAAAAAAGTGATTTCAGATGGTTTAGTAATTAAATTAATCAAAATCAATGATAATTCATCCCTCTGATACGCTAAAAAAATCGAACACGTCAAATTTCCCTCACATCCCTGAGACTATACTGTTGTACCCATAAAGGAGCAGTGGAAACGCATTCATACTTCGCAGAACCCAGAGGCTTTATCTGGCTGCGCGAGGGTGAAATTACAATAATCTGGAGGAATGTCGTGCAAACCTTTCAAGCCGATCTTGCCATTATAGGCGCCGGTGGCGCGGGATTACGTGCTGCAATTGCTGCCGCACAGGCGAATCCCAATGCTAAAATCGCACTGATCTCAAAAGTGTACCCGATGCGCAGCCATACCGTCGCTGCCGAAGGGGGTTCAGCCGCTGTCGCCCAGGATCATGACAGCTTTGACTACCATTTTCACGATACGGTAGCAGGCGGAGACTGGCTGTGTGAGCAGGATGTCGTGGATTACTTTGTCCACCATTGTCCCACTGAGATGACGCAGCTGGAGCAATGGGGCTGCCCGTGGAGCCGCCGTCCGGACGGTAGCGTTAACGTGCGTCGCTTCGGTGGTATGAAAATCGAGCGTACCTGGTTCGCCGCGGATAAAACCGGCTTCCATATGCTGCATACTCTGTTCCAGACTTCCCTGCAGTTCCCACAAATCCAGCGCTTTGACGAACATTTTGTGCTGGATATTCTGGTCGATGACAACCATGCGCGCGGCCTGGTGGCAATGAACATGATGGAAGGCACGCTGGTGCAAATCCGCGCCAACGCCGTGGTCATGGCGACAGGCGGCGCAGGCCGCGTATACCGCTATAACACCAACGGCGGCATCGTCACCGGCGACGGGATGGGCATGGCGCTGAGCCACGGCGTTCCGCTGCGTGATATGGAATTCGTTCAGTATCACCCGACCGGCCTGCCAGGTTCCGGTATCCTGATGACTGAAGGTTGCCGCGGCGAAGGCGGTATTCTGGTCAATAAAAATGGCTACCGTTACCTGCAAGACTACGGCATGGGCCCCGAAACGCCGCTGGGCGAGCCGAAAAACAAATATATGGAACTGGGGCCGCGCGACAAAGTATCCCAGGCTTTCTGGCACGAATGGCGTAAAGGCAACACCATCTCCACGCCGCGCGGCGATGTGGTTCACCTCGACCTGCGTCATCTCGGCGAGAAGAAACTGCATGAACGTCTGCCGTTCATTTGCGAACTGGCGAAAGCCTATGTCGGCGTCGATCCGGTTAAAGAACCGATTCCAGTACGTCCGACCGCGCACTACACCATGGGCGGCATTGAAACCGACCAGAACTGTGAAAGCCGTGTCAAAGGGCTGTTTGCCGTTGGCGAATGCTCCTCTGTTGGCCTGCATGGCGCGAACCGCCTCGGTTCCAACTCACTGGCGGAACTGGTGGTATTTGGTCGTCTGGCTGGCGAACAAGCAATGGAACGCGCTGCGACGGCAGGCGCCGCAAATAGCGCCGCGCTCGACGCCCAGGTTGCCGATATTGAACAACGTCTGAAAAATCTGGTGAACCAGGAAGGCAACGAAAACTGGTCGAAGATCCGCGATGAGATGGGTCTGTCTATGGAAGAAGGTTGTGGTATTTACCGTACCCCGGAACTGATGCAGAAAACCATTGATAAACTGGCCGAGCTTCAGGAACGTTTCAAGCGCGTACGTATCTCCGATACCTCCAGCGTGTTCAACACTGACCTGCTGTATACCATCGAACTGGGTCATGGTCTGAACGTGGCGGAATGTATGGCGCACTCTGCGCTGGCGCGTAAAGAGTCCCGCGGCGCGCATCAGCGTCTGGATGAAGGCTGTACCGAGCGCGACGATGTGAACTTCCTCAAGCACACCCTCGCCTTCCGCGATGCTGATGGCACGACCCGTCTGGAATACAGCGACGTGAAAATCACCACCCTGCCGCCAGCTAAGCGTGTTTACGGCGGTGAAGCGGAAGCAGCCGATAAGAAGGAG
Organism: Salmonella sp. A29-2; assembly: GCF_020150755.1. NCBI lineage: Bacteria > Pseudomonadati > Pseudomonadota > Gammaproteobacteria > Enterobacterales > Enterobacteriaceae > Salmonella > Salmonella sp. A29-2. The sequence continues at coordinate 4,310,582 of NZ_CP083731.1, forward strand.
AAGGCGAATGGCTGAGATGAAAAACCTGAAAGTTGAGGTGGTGCGCTATAACCCGGAAACCGATACCGCGCCGCACAGTGCTTTCTATGAAGTTCCTTATGATGAAACAACATCGCTACTGGACGCGTTGGGCTACATCAAAGATAACCTGTCGCCAGACCTGAGCTACCGCTGGTCCTGCCGTATGGCGATCTGCGGCTCTTGCGGCATGATGGTCAACAACGTCCCTAAACTGGCGTGTAAAACCTTCCTGCGCGATTACACCAACGGTATGAAGGTGGAAGCGCTGGCGAACTTCCCGATTGAGCGCGATCTGGTTGTCGATATGACGCACTTTATCGAAAGCCTGGAAGCGATCAAACCGTACATTATTGGCAACTCTCGCACGCCAGATCAGGGGCCGAATGTCCAGACCCCGGCGCAAATGGCGAAGTACCACCAGTTCTCCGGTTGCATCAACTGTGGTCTGTGCTACGCCGCGTGCCCGCAGTTCGGTCTGAATCCTGAGTTTATCGGACCGGCTGCGATTACGCTGGCGCATCGCTATAACGAAGATAGCCGCGATCACGGTAAGAAGGAGCGTATGGCGCAGTTGAACAGTCCGAACGGCGTATGGACCTGTACTTTCGTGGGCTACTGCTCCGAAGTCTGTCCAAAACATGTCGATCCGGCTGCGGCCATTCAGCAGGGTAAAGTGGAAAGCTCGAAAGACTTTCTTATCGCCACCCTGAAACCACGCTAAGGAGTGCAACATGACGACTAAACGCAAACCCTATGTGCGGCCGATGACGTCCACCTGGTGGAAAAAACTGCCGTTTTATCGCTTTTATATGCTGCGCGAAGGCACAGCGGTGCCGGCAGTCTGGTTCAGTATTGAACTGATTTTCGGTCTGTTTGCGCTCAAACACGGCGCGGAATCCTGGATGGGATTCGTCGGCTTTTTACAAAACCCGGTGGTAGTGATCTTAAACCTGATCACTCTGGCGGCCGCGCTGCTGCACACCAAAACCTGGTTTGAACTGGCGCCGAAGGCGGCCAATATCATTGTAAAAGACGAAAAAATGGGGCCAGAGCCAATCATCAAAGGGCTTTGGGTGGTCACTGCGGTAGTCACCGTAGTCATTCTGTATGTTGCCCTGTTCTGGTAAGGAGTCCCGGATGATTAATCCAAACCCAAAACGTTCTGATGAACCCGTATTCTGGGGACTGTTTGGCGCAGGCGGTATGTGGGGCGCGATCATCGCGCCGGTGATTGTGCTACTGGTTGGCATCATGCTGCCGCTGGGGCTATTTCCGGGCGATGCCCTGAGTTTTGAGCGCGTACTGACGTTCGCCCAAAGCTTTATTGGTCGCGTTTTTCTGTTCCTGATGATCGTGCTGCCGCTATGGTGTGGCCTACACCGTATGCACCACGCGATGCATGACCTGAAAATCCACGTGCCTGCGGGCAAATGGGTCTTCTACGGTCTGGCGGCAATCCTGACCGTTGTGACGGCAATTGGCGTTATCACTCTCTAAGTTGCCACGACGCCCTCTTATCTACCCGATAAGAGGGCGTTTTTTCTTTTCCTGCCTCTCATTTTCCCGCCAGGTTCTACACTTAGAAAAAACACTGGAAGGAAAATTTTATGCGCATTCTGCCCGTCGTTGCTGCAGTTACGGCTGCATTTCTGGTTGTCGCCTGTAGTTCACCTACCCCGCCTAAAGGCGTTACCGTGGTAAATAACTTTGATGCCAAACGTTACCTCGGCACCTGGTATGAGATCGCACGCCTCGATCATCGATTTGAACGTGGGCTGGAACAAGTCACGGCCACCTATAGTCTGCGTGACGATGGCGGGATTAATGTCATCAATAAAGGCTATAACCCGGATCGGGGAATGTGGCAAAAAACAGAAGGCAAAGCGTATTTTACCGGTAGCCCAAACCGCGCCGCGCTCAAGGTCTCTTTTTTCGGCCCATTCTACGGCGGCTATAACGTGATTGCGCTTGACCGGGAATACCGTCATGCGCTGGTGTGCGGCCCGGATCGCGACTATCTGTGGATACTCTCTCGCACGCCAACGCTTTCTGAGGAAATAAAACAGCAAATGCTGGCCGTCGCGACCCGGGAGGGGTTTGACGTCAATAAATTAATTTGGGTAAAACAATCAGGTTCGTAGCAATATCAGCGACGAATTAATGCGCACTGAGTTTTAGCCCAATGATACCCGCGACGATCAAGCCAAGACTGAGCAAACGCGCCGGTGAGGCAGACTCGCCCAGCAGAAGGATACCGGTGATTGCCGCCCCGACGGCGCCGATACCGGTCCAGATGGCGTACGCCGTTCCAACGGGCAGCGTTTTCATTGCCCAGGAAAGTAACGCCATACTGATAACCATGGCCGTAATGGTGATAATACTGGGGGTCAGACGAGAAAAACCGTGGGTATACTTCAGGCCGACAGCCCATACCACTTCAAGTAAACCAGCGATTAATAGAATGATCCAGGACATAGCAGGCTCCAGATAATTAATGGGGCCGTCCCCGGTGAGAATAGCGTTTACAGGTCGTCCTGTAACGTACACGGATGAAAAGCCATTTTTGCCTGAGAGAAAATAAATTTCAACCTTTTTATTTTTTTCCGTCTAAAGGCGGGAATTGGCCCTTTTAAGCCGCGTAGTTTTCGCATTTAGCGCCCACAGGAGTTCTCTATGATGGAACGCCTTCTGGGAAAGAAAGTGCTTTATCTACTTCCGGGTGCAAAAAACTATGTTGAAAATTTTAGTGATAGACCGATGCCACTTTACCCGTACGGGCATGGAGGCCTGGCTTAATCACACTGATGTGCTCAGTTCTTCACTGCTGGTATCCGGGATGAATAACCTTATACTGGCGAAAGAACATATTCTGCAATGGAAGCCCCATCTGGTTATCGCTGATTTATATGGTTTTCTCAACGATGCCTTACCCGAACAGCCTATCAATGCATTTTTTGCCGCCTGCAGGATGACGCCGTTGGTATTATTACAGTCAGGGAATATGCCGTACAGACCGCAATATGCCAGTCATGCGGTGTTATCTAAACACACGCCTTTACATGAGCTTGCACAACGAATTAAAGGAGCGCTATATACTCATCCACTGCAGGAAGCGCCGGAAAGCGCCACGCCATTGCTCTCTCCGCAGGAGGAAAAGGTGCTCGCGATGTGGACGGAAGGCACCAGCAATAAAGAGATTGCGTATGCGCTTGGCATTCACGGGAAAACGGTTTACACCTATAAGCGTAATATCCGTATGAAACTTCATATGGATAACCGGTATTCTCCCTTTCTTATGCTTCCGGAGAAAATCGATTAACGGTACGACGCCATGCCGTACCGTTGATGATTACTGCTGAGCTCTGGTTGCAGCGCCAGAGATCGCACTACCACCGTCCGAGATGTCCTCGCCCACGCCGCGCGTGGTATTACAAGCAGTTAATACAGTGGAAAGTACCAAAACAGAAAAGATCGCTGCAATTGTCTTTTTAACCATAATGTCTTCCTTTTCTAGCCAATGTTGTTTGTGTATAGCAACTTAATAATAGACAACATCCCAGAAAATGACGGGCGATCGACTAATTTTAGGAAGACGAGAAGCGATTAGCTGGCTGCGCGGGAGATGGCGTGGCCAAGATGCTGAATATCTTCGCCGAAGCCGCGGGCGGTATTACATGCCGTTAATAATGTGCTGGTAAGAAGAACCAGCGCGACAAGGCCGATAAAGCGTTTCATCATTGATGGCGCGAAAAATAGGATGGCGCAGCATACGCTGCACCATTTTTCCCGATAACGTAAATTATTTTACGCGGGATACGTATTCGCCGGAACGGGTATCGACTTTGATCACTTCGCCAATCTGCACGAACAGCGGAACTTTAACCACTGCGCCAGTAGACAGCGTGGCTGGTTTGCCGCCAGTACCTGCGGTATCGCCCTTCAGACCTGGGTCGGTATCAACAATTTCCAGTTCAACAAAGTTCGGCGGAGTGACAGAGATAGGCTGACCGTTCCACAGGGTCACGATGCATTCCGCCTGATCCAACAGCCATTTTGCGTTGTCGCCGATAGCCTTGGCATCTGCAGACAGCTGCTCGAAGGTTTCGTTGTTCATGAAATGCCAGAACTCACCGTCGTTGTACAGGTAAGTCAGGTTCATATCGACTACATCCGCGCCTTCTGCGGAATCGGTCGATTTGAAGGTTTTCTCAACGCGCGTGCCGGTCAGCAGACGGCGCAGCTTAACGCGGGCAAACGCCTGGCCTTTACCCGGTTTCACGAATTCACTGGATTCAACCGCATAAGGTTCGCCATCCAACATGATTTTAAGACCGGAACGAAAATCGTTGCTATAGTAAGTCGCCATAAGGCCCTCTGAAATTGTTAACTGGTAGCTAAGCCACAAAATGGCGCATATTGTAACCCTAAATACCCCATTGCGAGAAGATTGGTTAGCGCAACTTGCCGATGTTGTGACCAATCCCGACGAACTGCTGCATCTTTTACAGATTGAAGCTGATGAAAACCTCCGGGCAGGACAGGACGCCAGGCGCTTGTTTGCCCTCCGCGTGCCGCGCGCTTTTATTGCGCGCATGGAGAAGGGCAACCCTGACGATCCTCTTTTACGTCAAGTGCTGACGTCCCGGGATGAATTTATTGTCGCCCCCGGTTTCTCCACCGACCCGCTGGAAGAGCAACACAGCGTGGTGCCAGGATTATTGCATAAATACCAAAACCGGGCGCTATTGCTGGTAAAAGGCGGATGTGCGGTAAATTGCCGCTACTGTTTCCGTCGTCACTTCCCGTATGCGGAGAATCAAGGCAATAAGCGCAACTGGAAAGTCGCGCTGGAGTATATCGCCGCACACCCGGAACTGGATGAGATCATCTTTTCCGGCGGCGATCCGCTGATGGCGAAAGATCATGAGCTGGACTGGCTGCTCACGCAACTGGAAGCCATTAAGCACGTCAAGCGGCTACGCATCCACAGTCGGTTGCCTATCGTCATCCCGGCACGCATTACTGACGAACTGGTCGCCCGCTTTGACCAGTCACGTCTGCAAATTTTGTTGGTGAACCATATCAACCACGCTAATGAAGTGGACGAGGCGTTCTGCCTGGCGATGAAGAAACTGCGCCACGTGGGCGTCACGCTTCTCAACCAGAGCGTCCTGCTGCGTGGCGTGAATGATAACGCGCGAACGCTGGCGAATCTGAGCAACGCGCTATTTGACGCCGGCGTGATGCCCTATTACCTGCATGTGCTGGATAAAGTGCAGGGCGCCGCGCATTTTATGGTCACCGATGACGAAGCCCGGCAAATCATGCGCGAACTGCTCACGCTGGTATCCGGCTATATGGTGCCAAGACTGGCGCGTGAAATCGGCGGCGAACCGAGCAAAACACCGCTGGATTTACAGCTTCGGCAGTGCTAATCCTCGCGGGCGCGTCAGGGACGACGAAAAATATTAGCGCGCAATATTACGAGGAGATTCCCCCGCGATTCTCCTCACCCTCTGGCGAGGATAAACTAACCTTCGTTAAATACACCTTTCCGGTCCTCTCTTTTCAATAAAGTCCGTTTTAGGACTCGCTTAGCGTGTACTGCATTTTCGAATTATACTGGTTCTCCTTTTTATAGGACGGCATAAACAATTTATATATCAAATACATTGCAGTAAAACATTTAATTATTTTATATTTGTGGAGAATTGACATGGCCTTAACGATTAAGGGACTAAATACCGGCGTTATTCGTCACAATGATAAGTTTATCGCGCTGGCGCTTAAGGTGAAGTCACTGAGAAATAAAGAAACACTGCTTTTCTTTCCTGTGCTCGCGCTGCGAGACTTGTTGATCGGCCTTGAACACCGGCTTTATTTACAACACTCGCTTCCGGAACAAGAGCAGGAAAAACGCCAGAAAGCCAAAAGCAGTCATGTGCTTAAAATGCATGAGAATATTCCGGCAATACTCCGTGAAGAGCTGGAAAATGCCGATGTTAATCAGCGTGTTGAATCTTTAGCGTTGAGCGATAATACAGAAAAAGTATTAACCTTTACGTTAAAGCTGCACAATGGTAGCCATCTTGATTTACAGGTCGGTGAGTGGCAGGTTGAAGTTCTGGTGATGGCTATTATTCACGCCATTAATAATGCCGAAATGCGTGAGCTCGCATTGCGTATTTCTTCAATGCTGGACTTTTTACCCTTATACGATGCTGACTGCCTGGAAAACGGTAATATCGAATTCGATACCTATAACCAGCCTGACTGGAAACATAATCTGTATAACCATTATTTAGCGCTCGTTTATCGTTATACGGATGAGGCAGGACAATCGCATGATTGCGGCACCATCATTAAGACCCGCAGTCAGTCAGGCTCTAAAGAAGCTGAAGCAATATCACGCCGCTTGCTGAATTTCAGCCCGCGTCTTAAAAAGCTGGAAGGAAAACCGTGTAAGGTTTTTGTCAGAACGCTTGGAACCGGTAAAGCAGCGCGTCTGACGCAAGATCAATGTATGCGCGCGTTGCATAATCTACGCATGGCGTCATCGCAGGAAAAACGCTAACCATATCGCCCTCTGAATCTTTCAGAGGGCGTTACGATTCAGACATATCAGTTCGGACATTTATAAACCTGGCCGTTCATCTCGCTGGCCGTCGGGACAAAACTGGACAACATGCCCTGCGACGGACTACTTACGCCATACAGCACGTTTCCACCCATCGCGGCCGCCTGATTACGCAGATCGTTCGCTGCGCCACGCATTGAGCCACCCTCTTCGCCGTGCTGGCCTGAAAACCAGTTACTCTGTTTACCGGTTGCCGTACCAATTAGCTGGCATTCCGCGCCTGGCTTATCTTCGACAAAGCGTACATTTTGGCCGGCAGCGGTGAGTTCGTTGCTGGAGCTACAACCCGCCATCAGCAGCGCGGCGCCAACGATCCCTGCTAAATATTTCACGTGCATGTTATTCCCCATAATCAATGAGCTGGACGTTTTGTCCGTATCTGAATCTTATACTAAAAAGATGACTAAAAGAAAAACCCCCGGTCATTTCTGCCCGGGGGTTTCTCAATTCTGGGAGATAAGCACCCAAATCATTCTGGTTGCAGGAAGGCGGCCAGTTTGTTAATCCCCAGTCACTTACTCAAGGAAGTGACTGGGGTTAGCCAACGCATCTGCAGCCTGAAGGATGCAGGGGGTGGGCAATTACATCATGCCGCCCATACCACCCATACCACCCATGCCGCCAGCAGCGCCTAAATCAGGAGCATCGCTTTTCGGCAGGTCGGTCACCATGCACTCGGTAGTGATCATCAGACCAGCCACAGAAGCCGCGTACTGCAGCGCAGAACGGGTAACTTTGGTTGGGTCCAGGATACCCATATCGATCATGTTGCCGTATTCTTCAGTTGCTGCGTTGTAACCGTAGTTACCGTCGCCGCCTTTAACGGTGTTAGCGACAACAGACGGCTCTTCGCCGCAGTTCAGCACGATCTGACGCAGCGGAGCTTCCATTGCGCGCAGCGCAACTTTGATACCCACGTTCTGGTCTTCGTTCTGGCCTTTCAGGTCAGCAATTTTAGAAGCAACGCGGATCAGCGCAACGCCACCACCAGCAACCACGCCTTCTTCTACCGCAGCACGGGTCGCGTGCAGGGCATCTTCAACGCGGGCTTTCTTCTCTTTCATTTCAACTTCGGTCGCAGCGCCAACTTTGATTACCGCAACGCCGCCTGCCAGTTTCGCTACGCGCTCCTGCAGTTTTTCACGATCGTAGTCGGAGGTCGCTTCTTCAATCTGCTGACGGATCTGAGCAACACGGCCCTGGATGGCAGCTTCTTCACCCACGCCATCGATGATGGTGGTGGTGTCTTTGTTGATCACAACGCGTTTCGCCTGACCCAGGTCTTCCAGGGTTGCTTTTTCCAGCTCCATACCGATCTCTTCAGAGATTACGGTACCGCCGGTCAGGGTAGCGATATCCTGCAGCATCGCCTTACGACGATCGCCGAAGCCCGGTGCCTTAACAGCAGCCACTTTCACGATGCCACGCATAGTGTTAACAACCAGGGTAGCCAGCGCTTCGCCTTCAACATCTTCAGCGATGATCAGCAGCGGTTTGCCTGCTTTTGCAACGGCTTCCAGAACCGGCAGCATTTCGCGGATGTTGGAGATTTTCTTATCAGCCAGCAGGATGAACGGGCTTTCCAGCTCTACTGCGCCAGTTTCCGGCTTGTTGATGAAGTAAGGAGACAGGTAGCCGCGGTCAAACTGCATACCTTCAACCACGTCCAGTTCGTCCTGCAGACCGGTACCGTCTTCAACGGTGATGACGCCTTCTTTACCGACTTTATCCATTGCTTCCGCGATCAGTTTACCTACGGTTTCGTCGGAGTTAGCGGAGATAGTACCTACCTGAGCAATCGCTTTGGAGTCGGAGCACGGTACGGACAGGGCTTTCAGCTCTTCAACCGCAGCAGCAACCGCTTTGTCGATACCACGTTTCAGGTCCATCGGGTTCATGCCCGCAGCAACGGCTTTCAGGCCTTCAGTAATGATGGACTGCGCCAGTACGGTCGCGGTGGTGGTGCCGTCGCCTGCAGCGTCGTTCGCTTTAGAGGCAACTTCTTTCACCATCTGCGCGCCCATGTTTTCAAACTTGTCTTCCAGTTCGATTTCACGCGCTACGGAAACACCATCTTTAGTGATAGTCGGCGCACCGAAAGATTTATCCAGAACCACGTTACGGCCTTTCGGACCGAGGGTTACTTTCACTGCATCTGCCAGTACGTTTACGCCGCGCAGCATTTTCACACGAGCGTCGTTACCGAATTTTACGTCTTTAGCTGCCATTTTCTCTTTCCCTTAAATTCGTATGTTCAGTGTCGTTCGCGGATTACGCTTCAACAATTGCCAGAATGTCGCTTTCAGACATGATCAACACTTCTTCATTGTCGATCTTTTCAGATTTCACACCGTAGCCATCGTTAAAAATAACGATGTCGCCAACTTTCACGTCCAGCGGCTGTACAGTACCGTTGTCCAGGATGCGACCCTTACCGACAGCGATGATTTCGCCACGAGTTGATTTACCCGCTGCGGAACCGGTCAGTACGATGCCGCCAGCAGATTTGGACTCAACTTCTTTACGTTTGACGATCACACGATCATGTAACGGACGAATACTCATTGATAGCTCTCCTTTGAGAAAGTCATTATCAGTTATGGGTGACGCCGGCCCGTAAACGGTTTCCCGGCTGGTGACCAGAGAGATGGGGATGGGGTTTTGCCCCTTCAAGGGGGGAGATGAAAAAAAATTCTTCTGAGCGAAAAAAGCGGTAAAAACGCTACTTATCTCACGTTTACCCAAGGTTTAGAACATCCTGCTATAAGAAAAGGCGTGTGTGATACGCTTAAAAATGTCTGTCGTCACCTGACGTTACAATGCCGCCGGATAATGAGCTGATGAATGAACTAAAAAAAGAGCTTGGATTGGTTCAGGGCGTTATCTTGTTAACCACATCATTATTAGGGACTGGCGTTTTTGCGCTTCCGGAGCTGGCTGCGCTGGCGGCAGGCGACATCAGCCTTTGGGCATGGCCGCTGCTCATTATTTTGATTTTCCCTATTGCGATTGTCTTTGCTGTGCTGGGGCGTCATTTTCCACACGCTGGCGGCGTAGCGCATTTTGTCGGGATGGCATTTGGCCCGCGTCTGCAACGAGTGATCAGTTGGCTGTTTTTATCAGTCATTCCTGTTAGTTTTCCCGCAGCCTTGCATATTGCGGTGGGTTTCGGCCAGGCGCTGTTTGGCTGGCAAAGCGAACAGCTCTTATTTGGGGAGCTGGGTACTCTAGGTTTACTATGGTTTATGGGATCGCGCGGCGCCAGCTCCAGCGCCAACCTGCAAGCCATTATCGCTGGATTAATTATCGCGCTTATTGCCGCCATTCTGTGGAAAGGCGCGATTAAACCTGCGGATATCACCTTCCCAGCCGCAAACGAAATCACCTTTTCCCGGCTGTGTACCGCCCTGGCGATCATGTTCTGGGGATTTGTGGGAATTGAGGCTTTTACGCATTTGTCGTCTGAATTTAAAAATCCTGAACGTGATTTTCCGCGCGCATTGATCATTGGCCTGATGCTGGCCGGCGCCATTTATTGGACCTGTACCGCCGTGGTGCTGCATTTTGGCGTCTATAGCGACAAGATAGCGGCAACAGCCTCGCTACCGCTTATTATTGTTCATCTCTTCGGTATCCAGGCGTTGTGGGTAGCCTGCATTATTGGTTATCTCACCTGCTTTGCCAGCCTGAATGTGTATGCTCAGAGTTTTGCGCGTCTGATATGGACGCAAATGCAATATCAGCCCGATCACTATCTGGCTCAACTCTCTCCCGGGCGCCTTCCCTTGCACGCGTTAAACGTTATTCTGGTCTGTTGTTGCGTGAGTTCCCTGGTCGTCTACGCCCTGAAGATTAACCTCAATGCGCTGATCGTCTATGCTAACGGTATTTTTATTATGCTCTATCTGCTTTGTATGCTGGCGGGCTGTCGACTGTTGAAAGGGCGTTGCTATGCACTGGCGGTGACGGGTTGTCTACTGTGCCTGTTATTGCTGGCAATGCTGGGGTGGAAAAGCTTATATGCCATTATCATGCTGGCTGCATTATGGCTATTTTTACCGAAGCGAAAACGCATGGCGTAAGACGCATCCGCTGGCCGGATAGCGCCTCACGCGACTTATCCGACCAACATCTCTACCTTTAATCCCGACGATCGTCTTTATGTTCAATACGATCGCGATCGTCATCTTTACGCTGATACTCGCCGTCAAATGTTTCGCCACCGCCAGTACCCGCGCTAAACCCGCCGCCCGGCATCCGGGAAAAACGTAAATGCGGCAGCAACTTCAGCGTCAAATGTTTTTGCACTGGCGGTAACAAAAGGAGAAGGCCGAGAAAATCGGTGAAAAATCCCGGCAACAGGAGCAGTAAGCCAGCGATGATCAGCGATACACTCTTAATCATTTCTGCCGCCGGGCTCTCACCGGCCGCCATTTTTTGTTGCATCAGCAAAAAGTTTTTAAAACCCTGGTTACGTACCAGCGACATACCGATAACAGACGTAAAAATCACCAGGATTAGCGTCATCAGGACACCAAGCACATGGGCGACCTGGATAAAGATAGAAATCTCAATGTAAACATAGAGAAAGACAGCTAAAAAGGGTATCCAGCGCAAAGGACTCTCCTGTAAGTCATGGCCGTCTGCGACGACCATTTGAATGGGGTTGCGATTCGCATCGATTCGATATGGTGGTGCGTAGCAAAATTTCAAGTGGTTTGTACACCTATTTTAGGTAGTAATACTAAAGCGGTGACCTATTTCACAAAATAATAAATAAGGGGTAAATTCCCACACTTTAAGTGATCCAGATTACGGTAGGAATTCTGAAGCAGCATATGATCTCGTTTATCAGGCCGATGGAGGGGATAATCGTCGGTCAGAAAACATTCGAAATCACATATATCCTGTGTGTTTTAAAGTAAAAATCATTGGCAGCTTGAAAAAGAAGGTTCACATGTCAAACAACATTCGTATCGAAGAAGATCTGTTGGGTACCAGGGAAGTTCCAGCTGAAGCCTACTATGGTGTTCACACTCTGAGAGCGATTGAAAACTTCTACATTAGCAATAACAAAATCAGCGACATCCCTGAATTTGTGCGTGGCATGGTTATGGTAAAAAAAGCGGCGGCGCTGGCCAACAAAGAGCTGCAAACCATTCCTAAGAGTGTGGCGAATGCCATCATTGCCGCATGTGATGAAGTCCTTAACAACGGTAAGTGCATGGACCAGTTCCCGGTAGATGTCTACCAGGGCGGCGCGGGCACTTCCGTCAACATGAATACCAACGAAGTGCTGGCCAACATCGGGCTGGAACTGATGGGTCATCAGAAAGGTGAATATCAGTACCTGAACCCGAACGACCACGTGAATAAATGTCAATCCACTAACGACGCCTATCCGACAGGCTTCCGTGTAGCGGTTTACGCCTCTATCGTCAAACTGATCGATGCCATCAACCAGTTACGTGAAGGTTTCGAACGTAAAGCGGTTGAATTCCAGGACATCCTGAAAATGGGTCGTACCCAGTTGCAGGACGCCGTACCGATGACGCTTGGTCAAGAATTCCGTGCGTTCAGCATCCTGCTGAAAGAAGAAGTGAAAAGCATCGAGCGTACTGCTGAGCTGCTGCTGGAAGTCAACCTTGGCGCAACGGCAATCGGCACCGGTCTGAACACGCCGAAAGAATACTCTCCGCTGGCGGTGAAAAAACTGGCTGAAGTCACTGGTTTCGCCTGTGTTCCGGCGGAAGATCTGATTGAGGCGACATCTGACTGTGGCGCGTATGTTATGGTTCACAGCGCGCTGAAACGTCTGGCAGTGAAGATGTCCAAAATCTGTAACGACCTGCGCTTGCTCTCTTCTGGTCCTCGTGCCGGCCTGAACGAGATCAACCTGCCGGAACTGCAGGCGGGCTCTTCCATCATGCCAGCCAAAGTGAACCCGGTAGTACCGGAAGTCGTAAACCAGGTATGCTTTAAAGTCATCGGTAACGACACCACCGTTACGATGGCGGCGGAAGCCGGTCAGTTGCAGTTGAACGTTATGGAGCCGGTTATCGGTCAGGCGATGTTCGAATCCATCCACATTCTGAGCAACGCGTGCTACAACCTGCTGGAAAAATGCGTTAACGGCATTACCGCGAATAAAGAAGTGTGCGAAGGGTACGTTTATAACTCCATCGGTATCGTCACTTACCTCAACCCGTTCATCGGCCACCACAACGGCGACATCGTCGGTAAAATCTGTGCTGAAACCGGTAAGAGCGTACGTGAAGTTGTGCTGGAGCGCGGCCTGTTAACGGAAGCCGAGCTGGACGATATTTTCTCCGTACAGAACTTGATGCACCCGGCTTATAAAGCTAAACGTTATACTGATGAAAGCGAACAGTAATCGTACAGGGTAGTACCAAAGAGGCACGTCACGATGACGTGCCTTTTTTCTTACAAGAAGTTACCAAATAACAACAATTTAATATCAACTTGTTAAACAACAAGGAAGGCTAATATGATAGTTGTCGAACTTATCATTGTTTTGCTGGCAATCTTTTTGGGCGCCAGACTTGGGGGCATCGGTATTGGATTCGCAGGTGGGCTGGGTGTTCTGGTACTTGCCGCCATCGGCGTGAAGCCAGGGACAATTCCATTCGATGTCATTTCCATCATCATGGCGGTTATCGCCGCGATCTCTGCTATGCAGGTCGCGGGCGGTCTGGATTATTTGGTAAACCAGACAGAAAAACTGCTGCGTAAGAACCCGAAATACATCACTATCCTCGCACCGATTGTGACCTATTTCCTGACTATTTTTGCTGGTACCGGGAACATTTCCCTGGCAACGCTGCCGGTTATTGCTGAAGTCGCGAAGGAGCAGGGAATCAAACCTTGCCGTCCGCTCTCGACCGCCGTGGTATCCGCGCAGATTGCGATTACCGCCTCGCCGATTTCTGCGGCCGTGGTGTATATGTCTTCTGTTATGGAAGGTCATGGCATTAGCTACATTCACCTGCTGTCCGTGGTTATCCCCTCTACGCTGCTGGCGGTGCTGGTGATGTCCTTCCTGGTCACGATGCTGTTCAACTCCAAACTGTCGGACGACCCGATTTACCGCAAGCGTCTGGAAGAAGGGCTGATTGAACTGCGTGGTGAAAAGCAGATTGAAATCAAACCGATGGCAAAAAATTCCGTCTGGCTGTTCCTGCTGGGCGTTATTTGCGTGGTTGTTTATGCGATTGTCAACAGTCCGAGCCTCGGCCTGGTTGAGAAACCGCTGATGAACACCACCAACGCTATTTTGATCATCATGTTGAGCGTCGCAACGCTGACCACCATCCTGTGTAAAGTGGAAACTGACGCCATCCTCAACTCCAGCACCTTTAAAGCAGGGATGAGCGCCTGTATCTGTATTCTGGGCGTGGCGTGGCTGGGCGATACCTTCGTATCCGCTAACATCGACTGGATCAAAGACACTGCGGGTAGCGTCATCCAGGGTCATCCGTGGCTGCTGGCCGTCATCTTCTTCTTTGCTTCCGCGCTGCTCTACTCTCAGGCGGCAACGGCGAAAGCGCTGATGCCGATGGCGCTGGCGCTGAACGTCTCTCCGTTGACGGCAGTCGCTTCCTTCGCCGCCGTTTCCGGCCTGTTCATTTTGCCGACCTACCCGACTCTGGTTGCGGCGGTACAGATGGATGACACCGGTACAACCCGTATCGGTAAATTCGTCTTTAACCACCCGTTCTTCATCCCAGGCACCCTGGGCGTCGTTCTGGCTGTCTGCTTCGGCTTCCTGCTGGGCAGCTTTATGCTGTAAGTGTTTCACCCGCGGGGCGTATCACGCCCCGCATTCTCCCGCCCTTTGACTAACATCCTGCCCTCGTCCGTTGTATAGTGACCGTTCACTTGCGGGTCTTTTTGTTCTTTCGAGGTGTTTATGCTTGATGTTAAGAGTCAGGATATTTCCATCCCCGAGGCCGTTGTGGTGCTTTGTACCGCCCCGGATGAAGCTACCGCCCAGGATCTGGCCGCCAAAGTGCTGGCGGAAAAACTGGCCGCCTGCGCCACCCTCCTCCCCGGCGCGACATCGCTGTACTACTGGGAAGGCAAACTGGAGCAGGAGTATGAAGTTCAAATGATCTTAAAAACCACCGTTTCACATCAGCAAGCGCTTATCGACTGCCTGAAGTCTCATCACCCGTATCAAACGCCTGAACTTCTGGTTTTACCTGTTACTCACGGAGATACTGATTACCTCTCATGGCTCAACGCATCTTTACGCTGATCCTGCTGCTGTGCAGCACATCCGCCTTCGCCGGATTATTCGACGCGCCGGGTCGCTCGCAGTTCGTCCCGGCAGACCGGGCGTTTGTTTTTGATTTTCAGCAAAATCAACACGATCTTACCCTCTCCTGGCAGGTAAAAGAGGGTTACTACCTTTACCGTAAACAAATCAGTATCACGCCGACGAAAGCGGATATCGCCGCAGTCCAACTCCCGGCAGGCGTCTGGCATGAAGATGAGTTCTACGGAAAAAGCGAAATCTACCGTAAGCGGCTAAACGTTCCGGTAACGGTTAACCAGGCGGCGGCTGGCGCGACATTAACGGTAACGTACCAGGGGTGCGCCGATGCGGGATTCTGTTATCCGCCGGAAACGAAAACGGTGCCGCTAAGTGAAGTCGCCGCGGCAATAGACGCCACGCCGACGCCTGCTGTCACCCAGACGAGTGAGACGTCAAAACCCGCCGCCCAGCTACCTTTTTCCGCGCTCTGGGCGCTGCTGATCGGCATAGGCATCGCCTTTACGCCCTGCGTTTTACCCATGTATCCGCTGATTTCCGGTATTGTCCTGGGGGGAAGGCAACGTTTGTCGACGGGGCGCGCACTGCTGCTGGCCTTTATCTATGTACAAGGGATGGCGCTGACCTATACCGCACTGGGTCTGGTCGTCGCCGCGGCGGGATTACAGTTTCAGGCGGCGCTGCAGCACCCTTATGTGTTAATCGGCCTTGCCATCGTGTTCACCCTGCTTGCGTTGTCGATGTTTGGCCTGTTCACACTACAGCTCCCCTCCTCACTGCAAACCCGGCTGACATTAATGAGTAATCGTCAGCAAGGCGGCTCGCCCGGCGGTGTTTTTGTTATGGGGGCGATTGCCGGATTAATTTGCTCGCCCTGTACCACAGCGCCGTTAAGCGCGATCCTGCTTTATATCGCTCAGAGCGGCAACATGTGGCTGGGCGGCGGTACGCTGTATTTGTATGCATTAGGTATGGGTCTGCCGCTAATTCTGGTCACCGTGTTTGGCAACCGTCTGCTACCGAAAAGCGGCCCGTGGATGGCGCATGTCAAAACCGCTTTTGGTTTCGTGATCCTCGCGTTACCGGTCTTTTTACTGGAGCGGATTATTGGCGAGGCTTGGGGTTTACGTCTGTGGTCGCTGCTGGGCGTCGCTTTCTTTGGTTGGGCCTTTATCACCAGCCTTCAGGCCAGACGAGCGTGGATGCGTATCGTACAGATTATCCTGCTGGCGGCAGCGCTCATTAGCGTGCGGCCTCTACAAGATTGGGCGTTCGGATCGCCATCCGCGCAAGCTCCAGCGCACCTCAATTTCACGGCTATTTCTACCGTGGACGAACTCAATCAGGCGCTGGCGCAGGCCAAAGGCAAACCCGTTATGCTGGATTTCTACGCCGACTGGTGCGTGGCCTGTAAAGAGTTTGAAAAGTATACCTTCAGCGATCCGCGGGTCCAGCAGGCGCTCGGCGACACGGTGCTCTTGCAGGCTAACGTCACCGCTAACAATGCGCAGGACGTCGCGCTGTTAAAGCATCTGCAAGTCCTCGGGCTGCCCACCATTCTGTTCTTTGATGCCCAAGGCCAGGAACAGCCGCAAGCGCGAGTCACCGGCTTTATGGACGCCGCCACCTTTAGCGCGCATTTGCACGATCGCCAACCGTGAGCGACACTTGCAAAAGCAAAGACGGAGGAGAATACCGTGCAACGTGAAGATATTCTGGGAGAAGCCCTGAAATTACTGGAGACGCAAGGGATAGCCGACACTACGCTGGAAATGGTGGCGGAGCGCGTAAATCGTCCACTCGACACATTACAGCGTTTCTGGCCAGATAAAGAAGCCATTTTATATGACGCGCTACGTTATTTGAGTCAGCAGGTAGATATCTGGCGACGCCAGCTTCTTCTTGATGAGACGCTTTCTGCTGAACAAAAGCTACTGGCACGCTACAGCGCGCTTTCGGAATGTGTCAGTAATAACCGTTATCCTGGTTGCTTGTTCATTGCCGCCTGTACGTTTTATCCCGACCCAACCCATCCTATTCACCAACTGGCTAATCAACAAAAACGCGCGGCACATGATTTTACCCATGAACTACTGACCACGCTGGAAATTGACGATCCGGCGATGGTTGCAAGGCAGATGGAGCTGGTGCTGGAAGGTTGTCTCAGCCGAATGCTGGTCAACCGCAGTCAGGCTGATGTAGATACCGCTCAGCGGTTGGCGGAAGATATTCTGCGTTTTGCACAGTGCCGTCAGGGTGGAGCGCTCACCTGACGGGTACTGATTTTATGCATTTTGCCTGAAAAGCAGGCAGTCAGCGCGCTTTTATCACTTTTTTCGTGTAAAGCCGTTGACGACCGCGCCCCTTTACGGTTTAATGCGCCCCGTTGCCCGGATAGCTCAGTCGGTAGAGCAGGGGATTGAAAATCCCCGTGTCCTTGGTTCGATTCCGAGTCCGGGCACCACTTATTCAGAAAACCCAGCCTATGGCTGGGTTTTTGCTTTTCTGGGAATGGAAATCCGTAGCTCCCATCTCTGGCCTGACTAGCTATAACGAGAAGGCCAGATTTTCTCTGGCGCAACGCCCAGCGCTTCGTCGCTCAGCTTTTCCCCTTTGGGCCAGGGTCAAAAGCTTACTTAGCTACAGGGAGATTATTACCAGTAATAACGCCTATCACTTCATCTGACGGTTCGCTAACCCCGACAAGTGAATCCAATATCTCCGCCATGAACTTTTTCATCACTGAAAACAATAATCCCTTCGCCAATTTTGGCATTTTTTCTTTTTCGGTTTCTTTATTCTTAAATATTGTTTACGACTCTTGTTCATAATCATAAATTAATACTCAGCACATCATGACTGGTGGTAGTTGTCGGGGTAACAGGGCACATAGTTTAAAATACTTATTCATAGTTTGTTATTACGTAAACATTTTAACCTAATGCGTGTCAGTCAGGCACGCAGATAAAAAACAACCGGGGAGAAAAGTCAAACAAAATGCTGTTAGCAGGAAGTACCAGTATTGTTCTGTTGTCCGCTGCAGTCAGTCCGGTATGGACAGACGATAATGCCAGTACAGCGTCCTGCTTTTTTACCTGTATGTTGAATAACCATTGCAATAAATCATTATAGGATTACATCTGTTTATTATTTCCTGATCCGGAGTGAGTCTTTATGAAAAGTCGTTATTTACTATTTTTTCTACCACTGATCGTAGCTAAATATACATCAGCAGAAACAGTGCAACCCTTTCATTCTCCTGAAGAATCAGTGAACAGTCAGTTCTACTTACCACCACCGCCAGGTAATGATGATCCGGCTTTCCGCTATGATAAGGAGGCTTATTTTAAGGGCTATGCGATAAAGGGTTCCCCACGATGGAAACAAGCTGCTGAGGATGCAGATGTAAGCGTGGAAAATATAGCCAGAATATTCTCGCCAGTAGTGGGTGCTAAAATTAATCCCAAAGATACGCCAGAAACCTGGAATATGTTACAGAATCTTCTGAAAATGGGCGGCTACTACGCTACTGCTTCGGCAAAAAAATATTATATGCGTACTCGTCCCTTTGTCTTATTTAATCATTCTACCTGCCGTCCTGAAGATGAGGATACTTTGCGAAAAGATGGCTCTTACCCTTCCGGGCATACTGCTTATGGTACACTTCTGGCATTAGTATTATCCCAGGCCAGACCGGAACGCGCGCAGGAGCTCGCCAGACGAGGATGGGAGTTCGGGCAAAGCAGAGTGATATGCGGTGCTCACTGGCAAAGCGATGTTGATGCTGGCCGTTATGTGGGAGCAGTAGAGTTTGCAAGGCTGCAAACAATCCCGGCTTTTCAGAAGTCACTGGCAAAAGTCCGTGAGGAGCTGAACGACAAAAATAATTTATTGAGTAAAGAAGAACGCCCCGAACTTAATTACTGAAGGTGAAAGTCTTCCCGCAAACTGGCCACAGCAAATGAAAGGAAGTGCAACTGCGTAGGGGCGACCGGGCGTGGAGAATGCCTTTGGTTTCCCCGATTCGCATGAATTCAACGCCCCCTTCCCCCGTTTGCAGTCCGTCCAGACCGTCATGACGTCGTTGTCCGGCTGAAGCGGTAAAACCGGTCTGGCTCACTGACTATCCACAGCGAATTCCGGCCATCAGAAGCTATCCCCTCCGCCTGTGGAATGTCCCGCTCCAGACCACTGTGTCCCCGGCGCAGCGGCATCACCCTCCAGCCGCCCTCGGAGTCTGACACCATTACCAGGGCTGATTCATGGGAAAGCACATACAGCCGCCTGTTTTTCCTGTCGTAATGCAGGCCGGAGATATCCTTCAGGAACCACGGCAGGGACAACCAGTGCGTCAGTGAATCACTGACCGACAGAGAGTCATGGCTGTGGTCCGTTTCTAAAAAACGAAGCGGTTTCTTTTCCTGCGCCACTATCAGGGCATTCTCTCCCCGTCCACGGGCAAGGCCTTCAAAACCGGCATTGTCGCTTTTTCTGTCCACATCCAGGGTCAGGGTGTATAACGTCGGCGGCAGGACAGACGTGTTCCTGCCAATGTGGTGGGTGGTGAGCATCCGTTCCCGCTCCCGGGACAGGACATAGCGGTTCCGGCCGAGGTACTCAATGGCCTCAAAATCATGGTCGCCATCCGATGGTATCACCCGCAGCACGTTCCCGTCCGTGTCCAGCTCCACCACCGACGACGGATGGTCGGTCACGGCAAACAGCGTTCCGCTGTCCGGGTTCCACGTCAGGCCGGAGAGACCGCCCTGTATACCGGGAATGTCTTTTTCTGTCGCAAGCTGCCACTGCGTTTCCTCCGGGTACCAGGTTTCCGGAAAATACAGTGTGGCCGCACCGGCCACCATCAGAAGAGCGCCAGCCAGCAGTGCCGGTTTTTGTTTAAGTAAACGTCTCAGAGTCATGGTTCCGGATGTTCAGTTCATCGCATTACATGCAGTCAATGACAAACCAGAGTACTGACCGGCAGCAGTAAAATCATATTCCCGTAAGGCCTGTCATGCGGCCCCGGATTATATTCATTCAATATTCAGTAACAGAAATACTGATACAAAAAACACCAGTGACATCATGACGACAAAAGAAATACAGATGTAATAAATCACCTTCAGAAAGTTCATCAGTCAGTTACCGCAATATCTGTTCCGGCCACTTGTTCTCTCCATGCCCCTGTTTTACCGGATATCCGTCAGACCAGCCGCCATCGGCCGGACACGCCTTTACCTGCATTCATTTTCTCCACCACGCCGGCGTCCTCAAGCGTAACCAGATAAGCCCTGGCCTGGTATATTGTCAGCCCGGCCGCATCCGCAATACTCCGGGTTCTGACCGGTATATTTATCCTGCCGTTTGCCTGTGACTGCATAAAAGACAGAATTTTGTCGCAAGCGTCATTACTCATTTTGTTCTCCTGTGACTACGGGGAAGCAATGCTGTCCCGGAAGCTGAAATACCTGCCCCGGGTCTTCACATATCAGAACCGTTGTCCGGTCTCATCTGTAATCACCCCGGGTAACAGGCCGCTCGTGCACAGTACATGCAGGTTCTCCACGCCTGCATACTCCACCAGGCAGGCGCGGAGGTAATAATCCTTGCGTGATGCCGCCTTCAGTGAGGCATTCCTGGTTATGGCCGTACACAGGGATATCAGAGTCCGCTTTCGCAAGTCAGTCAGTTCACCTGAGCTTTCCGGCCCGGCACTTCCCTTAAGCGCCTGACGCAGCATGTCACGCAGCCGGAGGAGGCTGTCCCGGCCACTGATAACCTGCGCAGTTCCTCTCAGGAGTCGCATTTCCTGCAGCCGCGAAGGTACCAGAACAACCATGGGAACCGGACTGGCCGCGTGCAGCATTCTGATGCCCTGCAGATGCCGTCCCCAGCCGGCCAGCGGCTCCGCACTCAGTGCCACCAGGGCCAGGTCATATGCCCCGGGAGGTGACATCTCCGGTCGCACCACGGCATATCCCATACCGGCAAGCAGATGTGACAGCCCCAGCAGTTCATATTCACAGTTCCCCGTCAGCAGTATGCGTTTCCGACGGGACATGGCATTTTCCATTTATCCTGCCCCCGCTAACTTAACGCCGGGCTTATCAGCCCTGCCAGCATGGCTGCCAGTCCCACAAGAACCAGCAGATAAACCGTGACCAGTACACGTACAGATATTTTCATTACGATCCCTGCTCAGAAATAGTTCACTACCGGCGTCAGGTTGCCCTGCCAGCGCGTCACGGGCTCCTCCGCACCGGGAAAACGAACCCGGATACCCTCCAGGGATGTCACCCGGGCCCCGGCAATTTGATTTTTTGTGCCGTTATCCGGCAGGAAACTGCCGGGCATTACCGTAAAGGCGTCCGGCCGGGTCTTCAGACCCGAGTAAGACGGGTTCCACCGGTAATCTCTTACCTGCCACAGCAGGCGTTTTATCTCCTGTGCCGCATCCGGCGTGACGTTGCCGCTGACCACGCTCCAGCCCTTCTCTGCGGTGGTACTGTCCTGCCAGGCCAGTACATGGCTGGCAGTAAAGGTAATTTCGCCATACCGCACCTGCCCCTTCGCCAGTTTGCCCCGGGCCTCAAGGCGGACGACGCCATGTCCGGCATGCAGCAGGCTTACCGACGGCTGCAGCCCGGGACGGGCTGATGTCAGGGTCGTGGTATACCCTTTAAGAATGTAATAACGTCTCCCCGGACGGCTTTCACTCACCATGCCCTCCTGCCGGCTCATCTCCAGCGGGACGGGCTGCCACTGCCAGGCCGTATCCCGGATATACAGTGTGCCGCTGAGTTCAGTCACGCCCACGGCCATGCCTTCCTGCCAGTGGGCCTGTACGACTGTCAGCGGCTGGCTGCTCACGGATGCGGATGCCAGCATCAGCAACAGATAATAGTTTTTCATTACACTTCTCCCCCGGTTACCTTTCCTGCGGAACTGTCAAAAAAAGAGCGGCCACCGGCCTCATATAAAGCAGCAGAAAACTCAGACAGCGACATTCTGGTCATGAATGTCGTGCCTTCCCCGAATACCAGCCTGACCCGGCCGTTATGTTCCTGCGCCTGCCGGATATCCCGGACACTCACAAAGAAAAACACGCCGTCAGCCCGCTCCAGCCCCACAAAAACGGCGGGGTCCGGAACGGGTGACCGGGGGCCTGCAGCCTTACCGGTATTCAATGCTCACCGCCAGGGAGGTGTGCCAGCGGGACGGTACCGCCCCCTTAAAACGCAGCTCACCGCTGTCCGCCACCGTCTGTGCGCCGTATACCCCGTCAACCTGGCGCAGGGCGGCGTCACTGAACCGGCTCAGTCCGGACACGCTGCTGACCGTCATCTCCCGGAGCCAGACCGGGCCTTCACTGTCAAACAGGGTCTGCAGCACACCCGGCGTCTGCCCTGCCGGCATCACCTGCGTCTGTGGCGGCAAGCCGTTGCCCTGCAGGTCGCCATACAGCCCGGCATACTCCGCCCGGTCCCCCAGGACATGGCGCAGCACACCCGCCGCCTGCATCCGGAAGGTGAATGTCCCGGTACGGACATTTCCCTCCCCCGTCACAGGCAGTGTCACCGATGCCATACCCGGTGCCGTCCACGTCAGTGCAAAACCCTCGGTTTCCTTACCGTACGTCACCTGCGGCGCAAGCCCCTCCCGGCCGGCCGGGGTGGTCAGGATAGTTTTTCCCAGCAGGACCGTCATGGCCGGCAGGGGAACCGGTATTACCTGCTCCCCACTGCGCAGGACAGAGACAGCTTTCGTGTTTATCTGTGTGTTCCCTTCCCCGACCTTCCAGACCCAGGGATTACGGGTGCTGGTCACCGGCCCGCCCAGCTTCAGCTCTCCGCTGAAGTCTTCCCCCGGCGTGTTCCACGCCAGCACACAGGACGGCAGCAGACTGGCGGCCAGCAGTAAAATCGTCATTCGTTTCATTGTGTTCTTCCTCTCCCTGCCCGTTCTTTACTGGACCGTCACCGTCACACTCAGCCCGGCCTGCCACTGCGCCGGCGTGTTTTCTGTCGGCAGGCGCAGCTCAAAATCCGAGACGGCGGACGCATAGGCCGCCGCCAGCCGGGTCACCCGGCCGTCAGCCAGCACGCCCTGACTGATAACCTGACCGTTATCTGCCGTGCTCATTCCGTTACCGAAGCCCCGGTTCAGCATCAGCAGGGAAGGCAGACGGCTTTTGAGCCACTGCGGCAGGGTGCCGGCCTGCACACCGCTCACGCTCTGCCCGTTTACGAGCGACATGCCTGCCGGCAGAACCGCCCCGTCTTCCTGGTGTCCGGCGCTGACGGCCATTCCCTGGTCAAGGGTGAAAGAAAGCTGTCCCGCCACGTGACCGTTCTCCGGGTTACGTACCGGGACAGAGGCGCGGAAGTGTTGCGCCGTCGTGCTGCCGCCATCCGTCACGGAAAACGGCTGCCCGTTACTGCTGAAGGAGATAAAAGGGGTGAAGCCGGGACCACCGCGCTCTGCCACCTCATACAGATGGCCTTCCAGAAACGGCAGGGAGCCCTTGCCGCGTAAATCAAAAACCAGTTGTCCGTTCGCTGTACGGGCATCAGCGGTATCCACCGCCCATGTCTGGTCAGGGGAGCCCACCTGCCAGGTCCATTTCGGAGCCTCGTCAGTGACCAGACCGTGAAACTGTATTTCCCCGCCGTCAAGAATTCCGGCCCGGGGTGCTGCGGAATAAAACAGGGCCAGCGCGGCCAGGGCGGAAATAATAGATTTATAATGATGCGTTATTTTCATCGTTATTCACTCTGTTTTATCCGTTGGTCATAATTAATAAACAACGAGCATTCAGACAAGCTGAAAATAATAAACCCGGCACCGGCGTACGCGGACATTTCCTGGCTGACAGAGAAGCAGGAAATAACTATGCCGGAATACCGGGTTTATTACCGGTGAGCGGCCGTAAAGCAGAACACCGTTTTTAATAATCAGGCAAATTACTTTCTGTTATGCCTGACAACCTGATGTATTATTGATAGGTAACCGTAGCAGGCAAACCAATTTTCCATTTAAATGAAGCATCGGCACTAACGGGAGCATTCATGGTCATTTTAACTATACTATTTTTAGCAATTACAGAACCATAATAGGAAGAGAATTTCCAGTCAGATTCACTAAATGTCTCTGACCAAGTATTTCCCATTGAGCCACCTTCGGGGATAACAAAGTTCTTTGTAATATCAGGCCACCCCTCAAAAATGACACTGCGAACATCCGCAACACTACTAGGTGCTGTTGGAAGACCACCGAAGTACCCCTGCCCCTCATTTGCAGCCAGCAACCTCTGATAAGGACGGCTACCATCAAGCTTGGCTGCGGCCACGATTCCCTGAGCAGTTAAAGGGAAAACAGCCTTACCTATTACCTGTCCCGCTTCGTTCCGTACTGCTGCTGAAGCTGTTACAGAACTATTATTCCAGTCATCACCGATCCAGCCATACTTAATAGTTGGAACAATGCCAGCCCGACCTGTAAACTGCGCAGTAGAGCGAATGGCCAGGATAGGGAGGGTTTTTGGAACAGTAATCTCAAGTTTTGTGTCATTTTTCTGAACTTGACCGTTAAGGTTTGTGACAGCAGCACCGACTGCAGTTTCCCACGGAGTCGCTTTCGTCACTGGTGTCAGTGACCCGCCAATCTCAACCTGACCACCGCCGCCGTTTGCTGTCCACGCAGCCATAGCCGAGCCGGATACCACTGCAGATGCAGCCACTGCCAGTGCAATCAGTGTTTTTTTCATGAATTTATTCCTTTCAGTTTTATAAAACAATTAAAGAACTATTTTGTTATTAAATAGTAATTCCGTCTGTTACCCGGTCTTACCGCAAAGCCATCCCCTGCCACCTTATTCAGGTGGCATCACTGAGATATTTATCCCTGTAATACAGAATGGCTTTACGTTATTGCCGTAAATAACTGTGCGTCATTCACTCAGGTAATTCGTGGTGCCCTGCCGTTCTTTTTAACCGGCGCTGATACCTTCCACTTCCACCGGCACCTGCACATTCCCCCGGTAGTTCGCCGGTACCTCCAGCTCCGCCGGCGCGTCACTTCTCAGCTCCACCTGCCGGATTGCCGCCGGCACCGTGATAACCACATCCTCTCCCCGCTGGCTGGCCGAGAGGGCCGCCCGCTGCCCGTCCACCATCAGGGTGGTCTTCAGCGTGAGCCGTGCGTCCCGGCCGTCTCCCAGTGTCCGTTTCACCGTGATATACGCCATGTTTCCGGATGCCGGGCGACTTTCGGCATTACGGATGACCAGCGTCTCCGGCAGCGGACCGTTGCTCTCCGTCCGGTACAGCACCGGGTCCGCCGGGGTGCGCGTCACCTTCACCACGCTGTTGCCCACCACCTGACCGTTCACCACGCCCAGGTACTGCGTCTTCTCGCTGTAATCCGCCGCCAGGACCGGCAGGGCGCTGAAGAGGGCCACCGCCATCAGTGCTTTTTTCATCATGGTTTCTCTTTATTCCGCAGGACCGGAAAGGGTTATTTTTTACCTGCTTTATCAGACGAATTAACCGCCGTATCAGATGTCTTCTGCCTGGGAGAAGTCGCCGTTTTTTTCTGGTTGATGGTCCAGGTCTGCAGCTCGCCGTAATCGTTCAGGGAATCCACCTTCACCACATTCCCCTTCACCTGCACCTCATCCCCCGGCATAAACATCAGCAGTTTCTGAGCAGTGTCGTTGTCCACCGCAACTTTTTTACCGTTCGCATCCAGCAGGCTGCCGATGGCGTAGATATACGGCGTGGTGTTGACCAGCATCGTCCGCCCGTCCGGACGGACCTGCAGGCTGATGCCTTCCTCGGCGCCTTTACGGTCCTTCAGCAGCGCCTCCGGGCGGTAGAACAGCTTCAGCTTCGTGCGCAGGGCAATGGCAATTCCGCTGCCCTTCAGCGCCGGCGGAATATCCTGCAGGTTCAGCCAGTACACTGACTCTTTATCCTTCGGCAGGTGGTCAGAGGCCATGATGATACGCAGCGTCTGCTGCCCCTGCGGTTTCACCTTAAAGAAGGAGGGCGTCACCACAAACGTCGGGCGGGTGTCTTTCTCCACAATATTGTCCACCCACGCCTGGCCGCCGAAAGTACGCTCCTTGTCATTGTTGGTCACCGTGATGGTCAGCGCGTCCTTGTCGCCGCGAAAAATATAGCGGGTCTGGTCCGCCGCCAGGGAAGCCAGCGCACTCTGGCTCGCCATCATCAGGGCCAGGGTCATTCCCAGCGCCTTCGTCACTCTGTTACGGAAAAAAGAACGCATTTTCTGGGTCTGTTTCATCGTCATCATTGTCCGGTTATGCTTATTCGCACGTAATTTCCTGTAGTTTCGCCGTCTCCTGCAGTTTCGCCGCAGGTATCCGGCACTGTCCCAGCGTGATATCGCCGGGGCGGTCCACCGCGTTAATCATCAGCACGCCGTTGTTCGCCACAAAGCCCAGCGGCGTGTTATTGCTGTCCCGTGCCCACGTGCCGCCCGGCACAAAGGCCCCGTCCGGCATCCTCACCTGCAGCAGGTAACGGTGCACCTTCAGCGCATCAAACGGCATCCACACCACCGCGTTGTCCGTCGGCACCACCTTCCGGCTGGTCGTGGACAGCTCCGTGTCCAGCGGCAGCGTGCCCGCATCTATGGTCACCGTATTCCAGTCATAGCTGTTCAGCGGCACTACCAGGTTTCCGTCACTGTCCGACGTTTCATTGCCGGACATCACCTTCACCCCCGGCGTGTCCTTCACGCTCACCACCGCCACCGTGTCCCCGGTGGTCCGGCTGAACATGATGTCCCGCGCCGCCGGCACCGCCAGTACCGAACCGCTGGCTGACACCGAACCACTGGTGCCCGAACCGGACGAGTGGTTCACCGTGCCGTTCAGGTTCGCCCGGTCGCCGCTGTAGGCGGCGTTCAGGTAACTGCTGATACCGCCGTCACTGTCACGGCCGCCGCCCAGACCGTAGCTGAACCGGTCGTTCAGGGCCCCGGAGATACCGGTACTGACGCCGGTGCCGCCATCTTTACCGGTGCTCACCGTGGTGCTGCTGCTGTACTTCCGCTCAAACAGGGTGAACGGCACAGACACCGACGCGGAGGCCGACCAGGTGTTCTCCCCGTTCATGTTCCGGGACCCGGACCAGCCCAGATTCAGGCTGACGCTTTTTATCTGTGTGCTCAGGGTACCGGTAATTCCTGTCTCCTTACCGTTGTCATCAGCGTACCGGTAACTGCCGGTCGTGGAGGCCGGGTAATAGCTCCGCTGCCATCCCGACGCCGACAGGCTGAACAGCCCTCCCACCGGCTGGCTGATGCCCGCATTCCACTCATCCCGGGTCCGGCGCCCCTGGTTCTGCTGCAGCCATGTTTCAGCCGGGTTAAAGGAGGACATGTCCTCATATTCCTCACTCTGATGTGACCAGCTCACCCGCAGTCCGGTGTTCGTCAGCGCCAGCTGTTTGCTCCAGGCCAGTTTCACCTTATTCCCGCTGCGGCTGCCGTCCCGGTACTTCGCCGTGGCATAAGCGCCGTCAGCGGAGAGCGCCCCCAGATACCCCAGCCCCAGAACCGCACCGGCACTGGCGCCCTGCCAGTCCTGGTTGAACACGCCCCCCGTGCGCAGCGTCAGCCCGTCCAGACCATATCCGTATGACGCGGCAAACACCCCGCCCTCCAGGTCGCTGTCGTCGTCCGGTATCCCGGCCGCCACGCTGAACTCGTGCTGCCCCGGACTCAGCTGCCCGGCCATTACCGACAGCGGGAAGACCTGCGTCTGCACCCGCCCGTCATCCCCGGTGACGGTCATCGTCACGTCCCCGCTGCTGTACAGCGGCACATCCGTGACGGAGAACGGCCCGGACGGCATCATCCCCGAGTACAGCATCCTGCCGTTCTGGGTCAGGGTCACCCTTGAGGGACCGTTCGCAATGCCGCTGAACACCGGGGTATACCCCAGGTTGCCCGGCTTCATGCTGTTGTTCCGCGACAGGGACACCCCGTACGTGCCGGTACTGCCCAGCAGGCTGTCACCGGTCGAGGTCTTCCCGACCGCCAGGTCCGCACTCAGGGAGCGGATGGCCCGGGTGGCCGTGAACATGTTTATCGTGGCCTCGTTGCTCCCGCCATCCCCGGTGCTGGCCGTGGCTGACGAGCTCACCACCCAGCGACCGATGTTGGCCTTCAGGTCTGCTGAGCCGAACGCCGACGTGTTGTACCGCCCGCTGTTGGCGTTCGCGTTGTAGTTCATCCGGAACGCCTCCGTGCCGTAGTCCCACTCCACGTTCTCCGGCATTTTCACCAGTCCTTTCTGCGGAATGGCCAGCGACAGGCTCTGGGTGGCGACATCAAAGTCCACCTTCACCGCCGGCGCTTTCGCCAGCACCCAGCACTGCCGCGTGGCGTCATATCCCTTACGGAAGTACTCCGCGCTGACATAAATCCCGGCCTTTGCCAGCCACGCTTCTGACAGACACAGCGCTTCGCTGTCCTGTGGTGTTACGTCCAGGATCCGCTTCCCGATATCCTTCCCGTTCAGGGACAGGTCCACCAGGTAGCGCCCCGGCGCATAATCTCCGTTCAGCGCCGCCCAGACCTCAGGGTTAATCCCCGCCCCGCCCTGAATAAAGGACATGTCCAGTTTCTCTCCGGCACTTGCGGTACCGCTGCCCAGGGCAACCGCTATCGCAAATGCCAGCACGGCATGGCGAAAAGACATCTGGCAGGCTGGCTGTCTTACGTTATTCCCGTTCATCAGCATTCCTTACTGGTAGGTGACCACAAAGGTCAGGGCGCCGTTGTACTCACCCGCCTTCACGTCCGCCGGAAACACCGGCTGCGCACGAAACCGGAACTGCCCCTTCGCGGCAAAATCCACCGGGTACTTCACCTCATGATTTGCCTGCGTGATGCGCCCCCGGAAGTCCGCCTGCGTATCCGCGGCCCGCACATCGATACGGATACCGTCGCCGGCGCCACGGGTGACCACACCCTGTCCGTCCAGCTGGCCCGGGTTGCCGAAATTCAGGGTGGCGATCTGCCCGGCCAGAAAGGCCGAACAGCCCTGAACGGTGGCGCCGGTCTCATACAGACGCACGGTGAAATCACGCGGCGGCACGGGTGCAGCGGACGACTTACGGTATGTCCCGAACGTCAGACGGCTGCTGCCGGTACCGTCAGCATCCACCACCACATGACAGGCAGAGGCCACCACATCAGCACTGAACAGGGTTTTCTGAACGGAAGCGTGAGAAAGCCCGCCCCCTGCCAGCAGCAGAAGGAAAAGTATCTTTATTTTTTTCATCGCAAATCCGGAGCAGACGGTTCAGTCTGCTTTATCATTCATGATGGCTGTAATAACCCGCCAGTTTATGCACATTCCTGCTGATAAAATTCAGCCGGTTAACACTGGTGCTGAGATACCCGCCACTCATACCGTGGCGTTCGCACACAACCTTTCTGGAATACCCGGAAACGAAATAATCTTTCAGGGCCAGAATAATCTTTTCACTGTGTATCGGGGATATATCAACAAGTAGCCAGAACTGCTCTTCGGACACTGCCCCCGGTTCGAGTTCCCCGGCCCTCACTATCCTGACGCCGGAAAATGATTTTTTATTCAGTTTCAACGGAACTTCCTTCCTTAACTTTTCCTTAACCTTCCCGGCAAGGAAAACATGTAAAGGGAAGATAACTAATCTTTTCGCTTATTATATTTAAGAGATTAATGCTGAAAAGGCCATTTTTAACGATCTTTTAATCCATATCAAAGCCAATATGTAACACTAAAAACCAAAAAACAAACAAATAATAGATTAATACACCATAAAATAGCATTAAGCCAATACAAAAGATCGCCAAATAACCAGTCCACCATGCATTCCACTCCATTAAAAAATAAAGAATTAATTAACCAGAATCAAAAACAGAAAATAATAACGAAAAAGACAGAACTTCATGTAATAAAACTGAATATCACGATATAAAATACATTTAAATCAAATGGATACACAGCAACCTCGCAGCACTTAAAAAAGACGTTGATTTATAGTTAAGCCGGAATCGACCGCAAACAAAGAGGTTTCCCAGCCCCGAACAAGTACCGCAGGATATTATTCACCACGCAAGTATCTTCCTGTTTTTCAACAAAACGCAAAACAGTAACCGAGAATTAAAGGGCCCGATGAACAGGGTATATAAAATACAGAACCATTAATGCCGGATAAAAACAACGTTCAGAAAACAGGCTGGGAGAGTATTAAATTATGTTCAGATATTAAAAAAAGGGAAATAAATAAAAAAAACGGACATGGTTGCCGTAATAAAATAACATCCGTTCCATTCTTAAACATGGATCAGGTGGAAGAAGGGAAGGTGTTTACACACAGAGAAAACGTTCAGTCAGCAGATAAACAACCCGCAATGCCTGACTGCTGGAGCTAAAAGAGTCTCTCCGGGTTAATACATAATTAAACAACAGACAGTGTAATTTTCGACAGGAAAGGAATGATCAGGGGAGATATAACACGGCTCCGATAACGGTCAGGTGCAGGACACAAAGTTGCGCAAACCAGCGGCCACCGGGCAGCAGACCTGACAGCATCATCACGCCCCCGGACGGGATATTGAGCAGCAGGACAGACATCGTCAGTCTGGCGGCAGCCATCATCTTCGGACATCCGATCGTCAAAAAGAACAGAACACACAGTCTGGCCGAGAATGTCTGCTGGTAAATACGCCCAACGCCTTTCAGGTTGCCAACATAGAATATGTCCTGTGACCCCAGATAACCGGGATGCGCCGTTTCGATTTCTCCACACGCCTCGTCGTCACTGGCTCTACGCTCCAGCGCTTTCAGGCGCTTTTTGAAGTTCTCAAGGTTATGGCGAAACCAAACAGAACGGACACCGCTTCCGGAGATAAAGACTCTCTGTTTACGTAACTCATTACTGGTTCTGTGCTGACCTCGCTGCTGCATAATAACAAGCGATAACTCTTATAAGTAACGTAGGACCAGGGTGTGTTTCGTAACTATTTTTTGTACAACTTGACGCTGCATATCGACGAAAACCCACTTAATTTGATGGAAAATGTTCAAAACTGAATTCGTTTTTTATTTCAGGGGCAATTTTCATCCGTAACTTGAAGTGTCTGTGAGGTTAATGGATGCGTTCTGGAGTTTAAACACTCTCCACCAAATCCCCCAACGTCACCATCAACATCATCGGATCCATCGGCGATGGTTCAAACCCCACCCGCTGGTAAAATTCCCGCGCTTCATCCGACAGGGCGTGAACCAGCATCCCGCGAATGCCGATAGTCTCCGCCACCTGAATAACCCGCAGCCCTGCGTCGCGTACCAGCGCCCGACCAACGCCCTGCCCATGAAGCGATTTATCCACCGCCAGACGCCCCAATACCACAATCGGAATCGGGTCAGGCATATTGCGACGAAAGCGACCGGGGGCGGTATTCGTCGTGACCGCGCTGGACGCCAGCGAGTAATAGGCCAGTACGTTCGAATCGCTGCCACAACACACAAAGGTACGGGACGCACCAGTGGTCTGATTTTTCATCGCCCGCTGTTTCAGCCAGTTATCCATAGAATCCACACCGCAGCAAAACGGAGTAAGAATATGTCCGGCATGAAGCGGCTCAGGGGAGGAGATCATTTTTCCTGCTCCCACGGCGCAGGGGTCTGCATGGTTTTACGCAGTGCGGCATTAGGTGAAGGTGTTTGATCCAAACGAGCCAGAAATTCCTGATAAGCCTGTGGATCGGCCATAATGATGCGTTGTTCGATCAGCGCTTCCTCTGCGGCAGCGCGGGCAGCTTCCAGCACAAAGTCTGTGCGGTTTTTCCCTCTGGCTTTCGCCGCCCGATCGATAAGATCGCGCTCGGCGGGTTTGATACGCAGGTTCAGGGTTTCGCGTTTCATCGCCATACTGTTTGCGGCTGACATAGTGTTGTCCTCTTGTACTTCTGCGGATATTAAGTATACAACACGCGTAACGCAGATGTCATTACGATAAATTTAGAAGGAATAGAACCGGAGTATCGAACCGAAAGGTTTTCTACTCATTTAGAGATTCAGGACCAGGCTGTGCGCTGGCATTCGCTGTGAGTGATTCCTCCTCGGGGCCGACGCAGCAAAAGATTCAATACTGCCGCGCCAAAACACGCAACATTATACAATCCAGAAAGCATAAACCTAACGGATACGCACAGTAAGAACCTCAATAACGTGTTATACCGTTTTTCATAAAGCCAACCATTCGATTGAATGCTTCCCCTCCCCTAAAACTTCCGGATATCGCTACGCCATCTACCCGCCGCCGTATATATTTACCGCGTTGTATGCCTTTCCTGGCCGAGAGCGTTAATATTTACCTCCAGGATAAACCTTATCACAAATTAACATCAGATCTTAGACCTCATGCTAACCACCCCCATGAAATTAAAGAGCTATTCTCTAAAAGATTAAAGGCAATTATTACTTAATTCAAATTTTAAAGAGATAAATTGATAATAACATGAGCCAATTCTTGTAAATTTCCATCTTTTTTTTATACGCGACATAGTTTTTTAACGATACTATAATATGTAGAAATGCAATATAAAATAGCATTTTCCATAGAAAATGAAAAGATCGCCACCTGATACCTTAAGTTCGCAAATAATTATATAGCTATATATTAGTTTTCTTTTGAAATATTTTTCAGAATAATTTTTGATTTACACGCACATTTAATAAAAGGAAATTATCATGCTAAAAGTATTTAATCCCTCACCTGTCCAGGTGGGGAGCATTGAATGTTTACAATCAGCGCAAAACTGGCAGAGGAAATCCTTATCACTCCAGGGATTAAATTTACTGCAGTCCGTACTCATCAAGCTCACCACGGGTAAAATTTCAATTACGACATCGTCCGGGGAGTATATTACGGCATCAGGGCCAATGTTAATATTTTTAGCTAAAGATCAAACTATTCATATCACTATGGAAGAGACTCATGAACAGTTAAATTATAATTTAATTGAATTAGATTCAGCGTCAATAAAAAATGCTTATAATTTTTTTCTGTATGAACATGCAGACTTTTCGGCCCCATTAACAAAACCGATGACAAAACATCTGTTAGCGCCAATAGAAACAGGCGTAGCAAGAGTATTCAACCTCTTACACTCTTCAAATAAAAGCCAAAAACTATCCCAAGATAAAAAGGAATATTTAATAAGATTTCTACTTTCAGAATTCATCTATGAACCCGAAGCATTTGCTCTCTTCAGAGAACTATCGCAAAATACATTAGCCGAAAACATCTATAATATTATTATAAGCGACATAAGTCGAAAATGGGCGCTCAAGGATATTTCTGACTCACTCTATATGAGTTGCTCCACATTAAAAAGGAAATTGAAACAAGAGCACACCTCATTCAGCGAAGTTTATCTTAATGCGCGAATGAATAAAGCGACAAAACTTCTACGCAATAGTGAATATAATATTACTCGAGTGGCTTATATGTGTGGTTATGATAGTGCTTCTTATTTTACATGCGTTTTTAAAAAACATTTCAAAACTACACCATCGGAATTTTTAGCGTTTTTATCTTCCTCTCGTCATCAATATGTTAATTGAGATATCTGACAATGCAGTATAAGAACAAAGCAAAACATATTAATATAAGAGATGGGATTCTGTTGCTCGCTAAAAAATTCGATCTAACATTGAGCGAGAAAAAAGTTATTTATTACGTGGCAGCAGGATTATCTGTTAAAAGTTGCTCAAATTTATTAGATCGAAATATAAAAACGATTTCAACACAAAAGAGATCAGCCTATAAAAAAATGGATATTACTACTGATGTTGAATTAATGCATTTGATGCTGAATGAGTTTTACATATCAGTCGATATTACGTAATTTTTCCTAAAATGTTGCCAGAGTGGTAGGCAAGGCAATTCTGGCTATCATCTTCAGAGATCGGTGTGATATCAAAATTGTATAATTTAACTGTTCCCGTATAGCAATGACTGGAATTTGATAGTGCTTTGATTAAAGAAGATTTACCTGAACCTGATGTACCGATAATACCCATAAAATCTCCGGGAACAGCAGTGAATGAAAGCTGTTCAATCAGTGTTCGTTCCGCAAACGCTATGGGGTAATTCTTCGCTGTCTATCGGCTGGCTGACGAGCGACTCTACTCCGCCAGTGTTGATAACGATACCGGTAACTGGCATGTTTCTGTTCCGCAATCCGCTATTCTGTCGGGGGCGAATCAGTACACCATAACGGCCACCGATCCCGCCGGTAATAGCGCCACAGCCAGTGGAACATTTACAGGCACATCGCCGACGGAAAACCCGGTTAACAAGAGTTCCGGCGTAGATGAAATGATTTCGCTTAGCGAGGCGACATGGCATTCGGTAAGTGTTGATGAAGAATATTATGCCTGATAACTAAACATCACCCTGCGAGGTCTCTTCGGAGGCCTCCTGAAAAAAACAGAGTAATATTTATTGTCTGTTAATTATTACATGGAGAGTTAATTTATAAAAAAAAGCGGCAGACTACGCTGCCGCAAATATGAGGAGGACAATTACCGTTACGCTACACCACAAAGTAATCCGTTACTGAGGTAAGTAAAACATAAATATCCCCAACAATGAATCAACGAATCAAGCAATCGTCAAATCATGGTATTAATAACCTTGTTCTGTTTTAGCATACTGTGACAGTAAAAATAGATTTTAGTCATTCTGTATATCACACGAAAATTTATAAAACAGATTTGGTTCACTCACAATATACAAATTATTTTCATTATCCATGGCTATCCCTTCTGGTTGGGGGATATCGTCTCTGAGCCCTGACCACTCCGCCGTCAGGAACAATCGATCGCGCACCCGCCACTCGGAACTGACCTCAAGGATCATTTTTGACTCGTCCGACAACACCAGCAGCGAATCCGTTGGGGCATGGTATTCAAGTCCGGAGACATCGCTCACACTTGCAGTGATGGCAGAAGGCAACGCTCTGGTGATACCATTTTTGCTCATCTCTACTTCTTTGATCATTATGGGTTTTCTTTCTTTTGCGGCATATAATCTCTCATTTTTCGCATCCCATGCCGTACCTTCCAGCCCTTTATTTTTTGCTTTGTCATAGCCCTCAAGCTTCACCATGGAGATTATCTGCATGGTACCGCGCTGAATATCCACCTGTGTTTTATAGACCGCGCCATCTTTCTCACTGCCTATCTGGAACTGGTTACCCCCACTCCATGCAATAGACTCCGGGTCGTGGATGCCCTGCAGCGGCATCCGCCCTACCAGCTGCCCTTCTGTCGTTAACCAGACCAGTTCAGGGGGATTATTAATAACGGCGAAAAGCATCCTGTCTTCGGCGGAGTAGGTCAAACCTGAAAGGTTATTCTTAACTCCTGCGACTGGTTTTTGCTGAATAACCGCTTTATAGCTACTCAGTGCCAGCGCCGAGGGTTTATCACCATATTTGAGGATCAGTTGATAAACATAGCGTATATCGTCCCTGACCATAAATAAAATCACGCCCAAGAGTACAACCACAATAACGCGTTTTAGTAATCTCATAAAAAATCCATAGCAGATCGCGTCACGACTGATGTCGTAACGCATTTCTTAAAAATAAAGCCGATGTCCGATAGAATCGTTATTCGGTTATGGCGAGCGCCATTAGCATAGGCAAAATGAAATAGTGAGGGTTATCACAAAAAGCCCGATTTTAATCACTAACGTACCCTTTTTGTAAATTGACATAATCAAGAGGAGGGTAGTTTCGGCTAATTATTTAAATAGTACGTCTGCAAATTCGCCCCTGTATGCAGGGCAAATGACAAAAAGTGATAATTAATGAGATGTAACACCGCAATCTGATCTGCTATTGCTGCTCCCACTTCTATTCAACCGGGCAGCAAAAAAATGAAACTCAACCTTATTACCGTCAGCCTGGCTACGCTCGTTGCCGCTGGCGCATTCCCGGCCCATGCCGGTCCTCAGGCACATGTCGTGTGCGGCTATCACCACACGCTGGGCGATGACGCGATTATGATGTTTGGTAAAGCGAATCAGGCGATGTGGCATGACTTTTTTGGCAACACCCACACCGACGCGGTCTCTACCTACCAGACGTTGCGCGCGCAACCCGATACCACCTGTGATAATAAAGCCGACAGCTCCGCTTACTGGGCGCCGTCCATGAAATTACCTGATGGTGAAATCGTAAATCCGGCCTACCAAAAGACCTATTATCAATCCACAAATGTAGCGCAATATCCGCTCCATCCATTCCCGGCCGGGCTGGAGTTACTGGCAGGCGATCATCACGGTACTGGCCCCAGTTCCGCAATCACCTTTTTATGTGCCAACGGCAAAGGTTACACCAACAAGATAGGCGAAATATGCGGCCTACGTAAAGCGGGCGATGCCGTCCAGTTTAATATCGGGATCGCTTTCCCCAACTGTTGGGATGGCGTCAACCTGAAACCAACCCATAGCCACAATAACGCTATCTATGCCGACCACGGGAAATGTTCCGCAGACTATCCGGTCAAAATCCCGACGGTTAATATGAACATCGCCTGGGTACTCCCGCAGATCTCCTCGCTGGATACGTCCAAAGTGGAATTGTCGATGGACCCGGTAATGCATGGCGAAACCCGGGAAGAGCGCTGGGGAAGTCTTTATACCGCCCATGCCGATTTTATGAATGGCTGGACGGAAGATGGCGCGCAGTTTATGACGGATCTGTGTATGAATCAGGGACTGGATTGCGGCACTACGGTTCCTTACGCCTACAGTAAAGCGGAAGAAAATACCTGGGTAAGTAGCGAAGACGACAAGCCTCATGCCAGCGTCGATACCTTGTACGTACAGGATGACTGGACAAATGGCGGACGCACGCAGCACCCGGAAACGCTCACGCTGGTGAAATTTAAGATCCCGCCCCTGCCTGCCAATATGGACGCTTCGCTATTCAAATACCGTATTCGCCTTTTTGGCGGCAAAACGGAAACGAACGGCGCCGATCAAATTTTCTTTTACCCGACCAGCAGTGACTGGCACGTCAGTACCGTGTCCTGGAACAATAAACCGGCGATCAACTACCGTTCCGATGCCGTGTTATATCTGGACCATTCACATGAGTATCGCATGGTTGATGTCGATAAAGCGGTGCGCAAAGCGCTGGCGGAAGGGAAAACGGAAATATCCTGGTATATCGGCGGCGACCGTCAGGGAAATCACTACGACTTCACGCCAGCGGACTCAAAACAGAGCCTGGTGCTGATGCTGACCGGTTTCAAAAAGACGCCGGAGCTGTAATAGTAAACTGTGCCCGCTGACGCAACAGCGGGCACGATGGCGGCACAAGTATTACGGCACGCCATCAAAACCCGACCAATACCTCAAAAAAACAACCGTTTATTCTCAGGCTGTAGTCCCTGTTGCTGCTGAACATCCTGCAGATAACAGGTCGCTACGACGGCAAGCCGGGCATAGAAGGCGCTAACGGTATTGCGTTGCAGCAATTCCAGATAGCGGAATCCCCAGGGCAGCAGATGCGCCTCCAGTAACCGGTTGGCCGCCACGTTGTCGCCTCGTGCCAGCAGATCGCTACAGGCTAATAGCATCAGGCCAAACTGATCTTCCGGCTCGCGTTCACGGTCAGTGAATACCATTCCCTGCGACTGTAAAAAAGCTCGATAATCGGCGGTGGTTTCCCCCATCAGCAAATTATCTTTTTCCAGATAGACCGATCCCCAGGGCGGGACGGGCATCTTTCCCTGGCCTTCAAACAACACAGAAAATTGCCATGTAAGCGCATCATCATCCGGTAGCGACCATGACGCACACAGTGATTCAATAGGTCCGCGATCGCGCCAGGGGTAAAGCTCAGGCAACGTTGGCAAACAACCGAACAACGCTTTCACCTCCGGCCTCGCAGGGGAGTAGTAAAACAGTGCGCCGAGGATACGCGGCAAAACAGCACGGGAAAGCATAGCAATAGCTCCTGAAATATCTCGCCTGATGACGCTACGCTGATCAGGCTTACATGGCATAAGCCGGGCAAAAACTACATTGGCAGCGTCCACAGATTGTAAAACGCAATCCTACCCGCCAACTCCGCCGCGATAACCACCACAGCCGTCATGGCCAGCACCGCAGCGCTCGATTTCAGGCGCGCGCAGACCACCACCCCGACCACGCCCGCCGCCAGCAATACCGCCTGGGCGGTAAACCAGCTATGCTGCGCGGCGGTCAGGGCGCTATCGGCGCTCATCAGCGTCGCCATATAGCCCGGGCGCAGACAAAAGCTCACCAAAATCGCCAACACGCTGACCAGTAGCCCCAGACGGCGCACGCCAAACAGTGCCGCCAACGCGCCGCCGCCAATCAACGGCGTCAATATCATCATTGCCGTGGTGTAAGATGAACGCCAGGTCGCCACCGTCGGCAGTTGGTAAATCTGCGGAACGGCGTATAAGAAGACTACTCCGACTATCGCCGCCAACCAGACCAACGCGTTACACAGCGGCGTCGCCCGGTTCAGCAACAAACCGAGCGCCCCCAGCCCGCCGAGCGCCGCAAAAGCCGCCGACAAGACAATCTCGTTACTCATCGGCGAATGTCCGACGCGCAGCAGCATATTCAGCGCACGCAGCGGTTGCCCGACGTGGAAGGTGCCGACAATGACGCCCAGCCCAAACAGGCACATCACCGAGAACAGACCAATAGCCTTACGCCGCGGCGCGACCAGCCCCATTGCGCCGCCAATCAGCAGCAGAATAAACGCGCCGACCGCGCTCTGGGTAAAGACCGTAAAAAAGACCAGCGGTAACTCATGCATGGCGCACCTCCCGAATGTTCATGATTGCGCCTTCCGTATCACCTGTGGGTCTCGCTTTCGGATGCGGTTTAATAATGAGGTTAGGATGGGTGAACGACGCCGAAGGCAGCGGCGCAATTTGATTCTCCGTGCCATATTTTGCCCGTAATTCATCGACAGGGCCAAAATCCAGCGCTCGCTGCGGGCAAGAATCCACACAAATAGGGCGCAGATTGTTCTCCAGTCGGTCAAGACAACCGTCGCATTTACGCATCACGTTCGCCTGCGTATCAAACTGCGGCGCGCCGTAGGGGCAACGCATTTCACAATAGCGACAGCCGACGCATACGCTGTCATCCACCACGACCAGACCATCTTCTTTGCGTTTATGCATCGCCCCGGTCGGACAGCCGGAGACACATACCGGCTCATCGCAATGGTTACAAGCAATAGAGAGGTAGTAGGTAAAGGTGTCGTGATGCCAGCTTTCCCCCTCTTTCACCCAGCTTCCGCCGCCATATTCATAGACGCGGCGCAGTTTCGGACCGACATCCAGATCTTTATTATCCTTGCAGCTTACCTGGCAGGTTTTACAGCCTGAACAGCGCGAGGAGTCAACATAAAAGCCATACTGTTTCATCGTACATCACTCCTTAAGCGCGTTTAATTTCAACCAGATTGGTATGCTGCGGATTGCCTTTCGCCAGCGGCGAAGGATGGTGGCTGGTCAGCGTATTGATACAGCCGCCGACATCAACGCCGTTGCCGTCAAGCCGCGTCCACGCGCCCTGTGGCATCGCCGCCACGCCGGGTAAAATGCGCTGGGTCACTTTACAGGGAAGCTCCACCACGCCGCGGTCATTGAATACATGCACCCGATCGCCGGACTTCAATTGGCGGGCGCTGGCGTCAATCGGGTTAATCCAGACTTCATCCGGCACCGCCTCATGCAGCATCAGCACATTGCTGTAGGTCGAGTGGGTATGCCCTTTGGTATGGAAGCCGCTTAACTGCAACGGATACTTCGCCGTCAGCGTTTTGTTAAGGTGCGACTCTTTCGCCGGACAAAATTCCGGCAATGCGGGAATTCGCTCGCCTTCTGGCAACGTCCACGCTTGCGCCAGATCCGCCAGCGCCTGGGAGTAAATTTCAATTTTGCCCGACGGTGTGGAGAGTGGATTAGCCTCGGCGTCGGCGCGGAAATCGGCAAACGCAAGGCTCTGCTGCTCGGTCGCGATACGCTGGTCAATCACGCCCATCTCTTTCGCCACGCTCCACTCCGGCAGGTATGGGCGTTTCTCACGGATCTGCTGATAGTGCATCTCCGCCCACTGCGCCTGAGTTCGGCCCTCGGTATATTGCTCGCGCAGTCCAAGATGCCCGGCGATATCCGCGCAGATGTCATACGTGCTGCGCACTTCCCACATCGGTTTAACGGTTTTCTGAATCGCAATCATATAGTTATGCGATCCCGCCGCATAGGAGCTGTCCACCAGGTCTTCCGCCTCAAGATAGCTGGTCTCCGGCAACAGCAGATCCGCATACATCGCGCTGGGCGTCATATGGTTTTCAATCACGATAATGGTTTCACACAGCGATTCATCCGCGAGAATTTGTCGGGTGCGGTTCGTTTCGCCGTGCTGATTCAGCAAGGTATTACCGGCCTGGTTGAAAAACAGCTTAATCCCGGTTTTTAGCCTGTCCGCGCCTTTCACGCCCATTGTCGTCGCGGTCATTTTCTCCGGATGCTGAATGGCGTCCGTCCACAGATAGCAAGGAATAGAGGTTGTGATCGGATTCTTACCGACGGGCAACAATGGCACGCCATACGGCGTACCGTAAGGCCAGTTGCCATTGTTGGTGCCGGGCCGCCCGAAGTGGCCGGTTAACGCTGGCAGCGTCTGAATAGCACGCACGGTTTGTTCGCCGTTGGCATGACGCTGCGGACCCCAGCCCTGGCAAATATAGCAGGCGCGCGCCGAGGCGATTTCGCGCGCCAGTTGGCGAATACGCGTTGCCGGAATTCCGGTGATATCCGCCGCCCATTCCGGGGTTTTCGCGATACCGTCATCGCCCGTGCCAAGAACATAATCTTTATAGCTGGCGTTAGGCGCAGCCGTGTCCGGCAAGGTGCTACGGTCATAACCGACGCAATAGCGGTTTACCAGCGCCTCGTCGAGAAGCTGTTCGGTAATCAGCGTATGCGCTATGCCGGCGACTAACGCAGCGTCCGTGGTTGGGCGAATCGGTAGCCATTCGGCGTGTTCGGTAATCACCGAATCGGTATAGCGCGGATCGATAATAATGACCCGGGCTTTCGAGGTCTCCAGCGCCCGGCGCAGCTCTTCAACCTGGCCGCCGCCGGACATCCGCGTTTCTGAGAGATTCAGGCCAAATAGCACCACCAGATCGGAATGCGCGATCTGCGTAAAATGGCTACCGACATAATCACCGTGGGTATAAGGCGTGGCGGTGGCGATTTGCGCCGTGGAATAGGTGTTGTGATAATTTAAATAACCGCCGGTGAGATTTAGTAATCTTATCCAGGCGGGTCTGCCTTGCGTGTGATAATACGCGCCGGATTGATAATTATAATAAATAGCTTCCCGGCCATATTGTTCGCTAACGCGCGTTAATTCCGCCGCAATAAAGGCTGTGGCCTCATCCCATGAAATACGTTTAAATTTTCCTTCGCCGCGTTTTCCCACTCTTTTCATCGGATACTTAATGCGATCCGGGCTATAAACGCGCCAGCGACTGGAACGCCCGCGCAGGCAGGGACGAATCTGATGCTCGCCGAATACCGCGTCATCTTTCGCGTCTTCCGGTTCAATACGCACAATGCGATCATTTTTCACGATAACCTTAAGCGGGCATCGACTGCCACAGTTGACCAGACAGGCGCTGTGCCTGACGGTTTCGCCGTTGGCATCCTTCGGTGTCGGGGTATCCTGCGCCTGGGCAGTGGTAGCAAAAGGCAGCGTAATCGCCTGGCTTAGCGTCACCGCCGCCCCTACTTTTGCGGTAGCGACAATAGCATCACGTCGGGTTATGGTTGTGTTCAGCCATTTTTTTATTTCCATTTTTTATTTCTCACATTGCTTCCATAATTATTCATAATATGTAATGAAAACTAATCATAATAGATTAAATATTAGCGCTGATTGATTGTGATCAAACGCATTCTGAACGTCAGTAAAAATAAAATGTGATACCGCATACGTTATTATAAAAATTAATGAAAAATTATTTTATGTAATTCTGATGAAAATAAATTACCCATCACGGTATCCGGCGATATTAATTAACGACATGAGCAGGTAGCGCGCCCTGCAAGACCAGACGGGCTTTTCAACACTGGAGCAACATCGCCTATGCCTTTGAATTAGACGCCTCATCAGGGATAATAACCTTACGATTCGTCCGCTCAGGTCCACTATGAAACACTCCCTGCCATGCCGGGCGTTACGCAAACGCCCCATGAAACTCGGCACTACCGTCATTCTGATGGTCAGCGCCGTTTTGTTTTCGGTGCTCGTTGTGGTCCATCTGATCTATTTTTCGCAAATCAGCAGCATGACGCGCGACGCGCTGGCAGATAAAGCGCTGGCGGTGGCTCGCTCGCTGGCGGACTCTCCGGCAATTCGCGAGGGGCTGAAAAAACCGCCTGCGGAAAGCGGCATTCAGACGCTCGCCGAAGCGGTGAGCCAGCATAATGGCTTTTTGTTTATTGTGGTGACCAATATGCAGGGCATCCGTTATTCGCACCCAGAAACGCAGCGAATCGGTCAACCGTTCAAAGGCGATGACATTCTGCTCGCACTGCAGGGAAAGGAAAACGTTGCCATTAATCGCGGCTTTCTTGCCAAAGCGCTGCGCGTTTTCACACCGGTTTATGATGAACGCCACCGGCAGATCGGTGTGGTAGCGATTGGCCTGGAACTCAGTCACGTTACGCAGCAGATCAACAATAGCCGCGGCAGTATTATCTGGTCCATTCTGTTCGGCGCTCTGGTGGGGTTATTAGGCACGTATGCGCTGGTCAAGGTGCTAAAACGTATCCTGTTTGGCCTCGAACCCTATGAGATCTCAACCCTGTTTGAACAACGCCAGGCAATGCTGCAGTCAATCAAAGAGGGCGTTA
This sequence comes from Salmonella sp. A29-2, assembly GCF_020150755.1. NCBI lineage: Bacteria > Pseudomonadati > Pseudomonadota > Gammaproteobacteria > Enterobacterales > Enterobacteriaceae > Salmonella > Salmonella sp. A29-2. The sequence continues at coordinate 4,353,566 of NZ_CP083731.1, forward strand.
TCGCCGTGGATGATAGCGGCGAAGTCACGTTAATTAACCATGCGGCGCAGGCGCTGCTCGATTATCGAAAAACGCAGGATGACGCCAGATTATCCACCCTGAGTCATGCCTGGTCGCAGGTGGTGGACATTAGCGAAGTGTTGCGTGACGGTACGCCGCGCCGCGATGAAGAGATCATCGTCAAAGGCCGCCTGCTGCTGGTGAATACCGTTCCGGTGCGCAGCAACGGCGAAATTATCGGCGCGATATCCACCTTCAGGGATAAAACAGAAGTTCGCCAACTGATGCAGCGGTTAGACGGGATGGTGAACTACGCGGATGCGCTCCGTGAACGATCCCACGAATTCATGAACAAATTACATGTGATTCTGGGATTATTGCACCTGAAGAGTTATAAGCAGCTTGAAGCGTATATTATCAAGACGGCCAATAACTATCAGGAAGAGATCGGTTTGCTGCTGGGTAAAATAAAGTCGCCGATTATCGCTGGCTTTTTGCTCAGTAAAATTACTCGCGCCTCTGATTTCGGGCACAGCCTGGTGATAAGCAGCGACAGCCAGTTACCGGATAATAACAATGAAGATCAGGTTACGGTGCTGATTACGGCGCTGGGCAATTTGATTGAAAACGCGCTGGAAGCGTTGAGCCAGGAATCCGGCGGCGAAATCAGCGTCTCGTTACACTACCGTCATGGCTGGCTGCATTGCGAAGTGAGCGATGACGGTCCGGGTATCGAACCTGAGCGCATCGAGGCGATTTTTGAAAAAGGCGTCTCGTCGAAAGGCGCCGAACGCGGCGTCGGTTTAGCGCTGGTTAAACAGCAGGTTGAAGCGCTTGGCGGCGTAATTTCCGTGGAGTCCGAGCCTGGGATCTTCACACAATTTTTTGTACAGTTACCCTGGGATGGAGAAAGGACCAGCCTATGATCAATGTATTAATTGTCGATGACGATGCGATGGTCGCGGAGTTAAATCGCCGCTATGTCGCGCAAATCTCCGGTTTTCATTGTTGTGGAACCGCTTCGACGCTGGAAAAAGCGAAAGAGTTTATCTTCAACAGTGAAAATCACATTGACCTAATCCTGCTGGATATCTATATGCAGCAGGAAAACGGATTGGATCTGCTGCCTGTCCTACACAGCGCAGGCTGCAAAAGCGACGTTATTGTCATTTCTTCTGCCGCTGACGCCGCTACCATTAAAGATTCGCTTCACTACGGCGTGGTGGATTATCTGATCAAGCCTTTTCAGGCCACGCGCTTTGAAGAAGCGCTGACCGGCTGGCTACGTAAGAAAACGGCGATGGAAAAACGCCAGTATTACGAACAGTCTGAGCTTGACCTGCTCATTCACGGTAATTCATCCAGCGAGCAGGAGCCTCGTCGGCTACCAAAAGGGCTGACGCAGCAAACGCTACGCACCTTATGCCAGTGGATTGATGCGCATCAGGAGCAGGAATTTTCTACCGACGAGTTGGCCAACGAAGTGAATATCTCGCGCGTCTCCTGCCGTAAATATCTCATCTGGCTGGTGAATTGCCATATCTTGTTTACCAGTATTCATTACGGCGTGACCGGCAGGCCGGTTTACCGCTACCGCGTTCAGCCGGAACATTACTCTTTACTGAAACAATATTGTCAGTAAGGATACCGCATAAAGCCGACGCGAAGCGTTATATCCTGGTAACATTTATTATAACAATGCCAATAAAAACGCTATCACATTAATAACAAACCTGGGAAATTGTGTCAGATCAAATATACTCAACCCAGGCCTGTTAACGTTATTTTCTATTATTACAGCGCTCTGCGCTGTTTTTAATTTCAAAACGCTAACAAAAGTTAATTAAGTATTATCCCATGCCGAGAGTGTGTATTTTTATTAAAAAAGGGATTTGTCCGGAATTTTCCTGACACTTAAATAAAATTATGTTTGTAGCAATGGAGCTTGTGCTACGCCTATGGACAATACGTATATTGGTGAGCAGATACGCGTCTCCACACGCCATACTAATAATTTAAAAAAATGGCGTGACAATGATCACATAAGTCACATTCTGTTCGCTTTATCTCGTGATTTACCTGATGGCGAGACACAAAAATTAAAGAATAAACGCCTGTTTTTAAAACAGACAAATCATAATTTACTGCTCTCGCTGACTCCACCTGCCCATCGCCAGAGGGTACTCCCCTCTGAACATCACCATCGCAAGAAAATAATTACTTAAAGCAACTCTGTAAAAAGCTTAATCGTTAATCGTCGCCACTGGCGCATTGAATATTCGCCATTTCCTGATGCTCATTCACACAAATCAGAAGATGACTGTGATCCATTTATCAAAATTGACTGGGTTTATCGCGAGGATAAATAAAAATGTTATTTAGTATACAGCTTCTCATAATATTAATATGTCTGTTTTATGGCGCCCGAAAGGGCGGGATCGCGCTCGGGTTGTTGGGCGGTATTGGTCTGGTCATTCTGGTGTTTGTTTTCCATCTCCAGCCAGGTAAACCGCCCGTTGACGTAATGCTGGTCATTATCGCGGTAGTCGCCGCGTCGGCAACGTTGCAGGCGTCAGGCGGGCTGGATGTGATGCTGCAGATTGCCGAAAAGCTGCTGCGTCGCAACCCCAAATACGTCTCTATTGTGGCGCCGTTCGTCACCTGTACCCTGACGATTCTGTGTGGGACAGGCCACGTGGTCTACACCATTTTGCCGATTATCTATGACGTGGCGATCAAGAATAATATCCGTCCGGAACGTCCAATGGCGGCCAGTTCTATCGGCGCGCAAATGGGCATCATCGCCAGTCCGGTTTCCGTCGCCGTGGTTTCTCTGGTAGCGATGCTGGGCAACGTGACATTTGCCGGAAAACATCTGGAGTTCCTCGATCTGCTGTCGATCACCATCCCGTCTACCCTGCTCGGTATCCTGGCAATCGGTATTTTTAGTTGGTTCCGCGGTAAAGATCTGGATAAAGACGAAGCGTTTCAGAAATTTATTTCCGTACCGGAAAACCGTCAGTACGTGTACGGCGATACCGCGACGCTGCTGGATAAAAAACTGCCGAAAAGCAACTGGCTGGCGATGTGGATCTTCCTGGCGGCGATTGCCGTGGTCGCTCTCCTGGGCGCGGACTCCGACTTACGCCCAACCTTCGGCGGCAAACCGTTGTCGATGGTGCTGGTCATTCAGATGTTCATGCTGCTGACCGGGGCGCTCATTATCATTCTGACCAAAACCAATCCTGCGTCTATCTCAAAAAACGAAGTTTTTCGTTCCGGTATGATTGCGATTGTCGCGGTATACGGGATCGCCTGGATGGCGGAAACCATGTTCGGCGCGCATATGTCGGAAATTCAGGGCGTGCTGGGCGAAATGGTCAAAGAGTATCCGTGGGCCTATGCCATCGTTCTGCTGCTGGTCTCCAAGTTTGTTAACTCCCAGGCAGCGGCGCTGGCGGCGATTGTTCCCGTCGCGCTGGCTATCGGTGTCGATCCGGCGTATATCGTGGCCTCTGCGCCGGCATGTTATGGCTACTATATCCTGCCGACCTACCCAAGCGATCTGGCGGCGATTCAGTTTGACCGTTCCGGCACAACCCGTATTGGCCGCTTCGTCATTAACCACAGCTTCATTCTGCCGGGTTTGATTGGCGTGAGCGTCTCCTGCGTCTTTGGCTGGATCTTTGCCGCAATGTACGGATTCCTGTAATGGCCGCGCGCGCCGCCCGGTTATGCGCGGCGCGCGACTTAGAGTCTGGCCCATGAGGCTCTTAATACATTTTCTTACTATTAGGCTGGAAGCACATGTCGAAAAAAGAGTTTATCTATCAGGCGCCTTTCCCGATGGGAGAGGACAAAACAGAGTATTATCTGCTCACCTCCGATTATGTCAGCGTCAGTGAATTCAACGGAGAATCTATCCTCAACGTTGAGCCGCAGGCGTTAACGTTGCTGGCTCAGCAGGCCTTCCATGATGCGTCTTTTATGCTCCGTCCTGAACACCAGCAGCAAGTCGCCGCCATTCTCCATGACCCCGAAGCCAGCGAAAACGACAAATATGTGGCGTTGCAATTCCTGAGAAACTCCGAGATCGCCGCCAAAGGCATTCTGCCGACCTGCCAGGATACCGGCACGGCGATTATCATGGGTAAAAAAGGCCAACGCGTCTGGACGGGCGGCGGCGATGAAGCCGCGCTATCCAAAGGCGTGTTTAATACCTATATCGAAGATAACCTGCGCTACTCGCAGAACGCGCCGCTGGATATGTACAAAGAGGTCAATACCGGCAGCAACCTGCCAGCGCAAATCGATCTCTATGCCGTCGATGGCGACGAGTACAAGTTCCTTTGCGTGGCGAAAGGCGGCGGTTCAGCAAACAAAACGTATCTCTATCAGGAGACCAAAGCGCTGCTCACCCCAGGCAAGCTGAAAAACTTCCTCGTTGAGAAAATGCGCACGCTGGGCACCGCGGCCTGTCCGCCATACCATATCGCCTTTGTCATTGGCGGCACCTCGGCGGAAAGCACGCTGAAAACCGTTAAACTCGCCAGCACCCACTATTACGACGCGCTGCCGACGGAAGGTAACGAGCACGGCCAGGCATTCCGCGATCTCCACCTGGAACAGGAACTGCTGGAAGAAGCGCAAAAACTTGGCCTCGGCGCCCAGTTCGGCGGGAAATATTTCGCCCACGATATTCGCGTAATTCGCCTGCCGCGTCACGGCGCTTCCTGTCCGGTGGGGATGGGTGTCTCCTGCTCGGCCGACCGTAACATCAAAGCGAAAATCAACCGCGAAGGCATCTGGATCGAAAAACTGGAACACAATCCGGGCCAGTATATTCCGCCAGCGCTGCGTCAGGCGGGCGAAGGCGACGCGGTGAAAGTCGATCTCAACCGTCCGATGAAAGAGATCCTCGCCCAGCTATCGCAGTACCCGGTCTCGACTCGTCTGTCGCTGACGGGCACCATTATCGTAGGTCGCGATATCGCCCACGCGAAGCTAAAAGAGCGTATTGAATCCGGCGAAGACCTGCCGCAGTATATTAAAGACCATCCCATCTATTACGCAGGTCCGGCAAAAACCCCGGCAGGTTATCCATCTGGCTCATTAGGCCCCACCACCGCAGGCCGAATGGACTCTTATGTCGATCTACTGCAATCCCACGGCGGCAGTATGATCATGCTGGCGAAAGGCAACCGTAGTCAGCAGGTCACGGATGCCTGTAAAAAACATGGCGGCTTTTATTTGGGCAGTATCGGCGGCCCGGCGGCGGTACTGGCACAGCAGAGCATTAAGCATCTGGAGTGCGTCGAGTATCCGGAACTCGGCATGGAAGCTATCTGGAAAATTGAAGTAGAAGATTTCCCGGCCTTTATCCTGGTGGATGACAAAGGCAACGATTTCTTCCAGCAGATTGTCAGCAAACAGTGCGCTAACTGCGCGAAATAACCTGGCAGGCCCGGCGTTCTCCCGGGCCGCGTTATCGGTTAATTGCCGGATGGCGCTACGCTTATCCGGCCTGCACGAGAGACCATGCTCACGCTTTTACATCGCTGGTCGCTACCACAGAAATCGCCGGGCTATCCGGCTGTTCGACGAATGGCGGCGTTTTCCGGTATTTATCCAGCAGGTGGATCTGAATCTTGCGCAGCATATCGCCGTTCAAACGGTAGTAGCGGAAGTAGAGAACCAACGTCATCATGAAAAACAGTACCGGCAGGACAATCATAATAAACTGCATCCCCTGCAGGGTTTGCGCAGACTGCGCCACGTTCGGCGTGTAGCCAATCAGCCCCAGCACCAGAGCGATAAAGAACGCCGCAAACGCCGAGCCGCCCTTCACAACCATCGTCTGTACGGAATAAGCGATACTCTCGCAGCGAATATTGAGCTTAAATTCCCCATAATCGACCGTATCCGCCACCATGATTACCTGAAGCACCCAAAAGAGCGCGGTCCCGATATTCAGGAAAATACCCGCCGCCACGATTAAAGCGGCATTATGGACATCCGCCAACGCCATCGCGAAGAGCCCTGCGCAACTCAGAACGGGCATCACGGAGGCGCCCGCCCACAATATCCGCCGCGATAACATTTTCACCAGCCGGGGGAAGACAATCAGCGTCAACAGATTCGCCGCGCCGGCGTAAGAAAGGTAATAGGGAAAAAGATCGGCATCGCCAATCACATAGGTGAAGTAGTAGATCGCAAAGCCATTGATCATATTGGAGGCAATGTTATACGCCAGCGCCATTCCCAACAGGCAAGAGAGCTGCTCGTTTTTGTATATCAATCCAACGATCGTTTTTAACGTCAGATGTGGGCGGCTCGCCGTTACACCGTTGTCGGAGGAGTACACCTCATGTACGTTGCGTAATGTCACGATAGTCGAGGCGATAAAAAACGCAATCAGTACCAGCGTAAACATCTGAAAGCCGAACCCACGATCCGCTCCGCCAACGTAGTTCACAAACGGCAGCGTTATACCGGCAGTGACGAAGCCAGCCAGACTGGCGAAGAAACGCGGGAACGGCACCAGTTGTTCGCGTTCTCGTTTATCAAGTGTAATGGTCGGCACCAGCGACCAAAATGGGATATCCATAATGGTATACGTCATGCCCCACAGGATGTAAGTTACGCAGACAAATACAACCTGCGCGGTTCCCTCAAAAAGATGGGCGCTGAACAGCAGGAAAAGCACCAGCGAATTGGTTAAGGTGCCGATCAATATCCACGGCTTAAATTTCCCCCACCGCGAACGCGTGGCGTTGACAATCCAGCCCATGATGGGATCGTTTATCGCATCCCAGATTCGCGCGACCAGAAAGAGGGTGCCGACGAGGCCGACCGAGAGTCCCACCACATCGGTGTAGTAATACATCAGGTACATATACACAATGCCGATGGCGAAATCCTTACCAAACGCACCAAACCCGTAACTCAGCTTTGTTGTCAGAGAGATGCTCATAGGGTACCGGGTCGCTGTTACCAGCGCCCGCCTTCTGTTAGTAGAGGTTAAACGCCGGATCTGCCGTCCAGCGCGGCTGGAGATTAACGGCGTAACCAGGCCGGAAGCCAGTCGCCATGCGCGGCGATCAGATCGTCAACCAACGCATAGATTTCTTCGATACCCAGCACCGCTGCGGTATGAGGGTCCATCATCGCCGCGTGATACACGCGATCGCGGTTTTCCGTGAGGATGGCTTCGGTCAACAGCGTTTGCACGTTGATGTTGGTCTGCATCATCGCCGCCAGATGAGAAGGGATCGTCCCCACCTTCGTCGGTTGAATGCCGTTGGCATCCACCAGACAAGCCACTTCCACGCAGCTTCCCTGCGGCAGGTTATCAATCAGCCCCTCATTACGCACATTGCCGTAAATCACGCTCGGCTCGCCGGTCCACAGAGCGTTCATAATGGTGCTGGCGTACTCGCGGGACGGTTTGATGTCGATACGCTCGGCGGTTTTATACTCCTCCAGTTCTTTATGCCAGTTCGCCAGTTGTTCTACGCAGCGTTTCGGATATTCATCCAGCGGCACCTTGTAGCGCGCAATCAGATCTTCGCGTCCCGGTTTAATAAACCACGGCGTGTACTCGGCAAAATGCTCTGATGACTCGGTGACAAAGTAGCCCAACTTTTTGAACATCTCGTAGCGCACGATGTTCTGGCAGCGTTCATTGCCGTGAATATTGGGCTTCGGCGCCTGTCCGGCGTCATAGGCCGCCAGCAATTCAGGATAGAGATCGACATAAGTCCCGTCAGCCGTTTTGCGCTCCAGTTCGAGGTAAAACGCCATGTGGTTAATGCCGGCGCAGCGGTAGCGCAACGAGGCGGGATCGATATTCAGGTCGCGCGCCAGTTCTTCCGCCGTTCCCTGTACCGAATGGCACAGGCCGACCTGTTTGATATGCGGATAGCGGGCATACATCGCCCAGGTATTCATCGCCATCGGGTTGACGTAATTGAGCATGGTGGCCTTCGGACAGACTTCCGTCATGTCTTCGCAAATCCGCCACAGATGCGGGATGGTCCGCAGCGCGCGCATGATGCCGCCCGGCCCCAGCGTATCGGCGATCGTCTGTTCCAGGCCATGACGCTTACAAACCTCAAAATCGGTCACGGTGCAGGGTTCATAGCCGCCAATCTGAAAGGCGACCACCACGAAATCCGCATCCTGTAGCGCCGCTTTCTGGTTGGTATGGCAGGTAATCCGGCCAGAAGCGCCCGCTGAGTCCATCAGTTTCCGTACCACAATGTGCGACTCTTCCAGCCGGGTTTCGTCAATATCCATCAGGGCGACATGCGCTGATTTTAGCGCCTCGCGATGAAACACATCGCCGAGGATATTTTTAACGAAAATCGTAGAACCTGCGCCGATAAAGGTAATTTTGGGTGCCGTCATCATGACTCTCCAGAACAGTAGTGAACACCTTCATGGTGGCACGCGTTCCCGGTGAAAACCTCCGTCTTCCCCGATGAGCATTCCCGAAAACTCAGATCGTATGCTGGCGCGCGGAAGATCTGAGTTTTTGGGACAAAATGGCGTAAAAAGCAGAGTATTCGGCCTGATAGTCAGGCTACGCTCTACAATATCGACGGATTCTGTGTCCGGATTCCCGGTTTCCTCCCGGCTAAAGGGGCATAATTCTGATAATTCAGGAAATGGAGTGACGATGAGTACGCAAGCAATATCCCTCCTCCCGCCCGACCCGCACATGTGCAACGGCGATGAAAAGCAAACCCGTAGCCCGCTGTCGCTCTATTCCGAATATCAACGACTGGACGTTGAACTGAGGCCGCCACACAGAATGGCCAGCAGTCACTGGCATGGGCAAGTAGAAGTGAATGTTCCGTTTGACGGCGATGTGGAGTATTTAATCAACAATGAAGTCGTGCAGATAAAGCAGGGGCATATCACCCTGTTTTGGGCCTGTACGCCACACCAGCTTACCCGCCCCGGCAACTGCCGCCAGATGGCGATTTTCAGTTTGCCGATGCACCTGTTTCTCTCCTGGCCGCTGGATCGCGATCTTATCAACCATGTCACGCACGGGATGGTGGTTAAATCACTGGCGACCCAGCAGCTTAGCACCTTTGAAGTGTTGCGCTGGCAGCAGGAAACAAGCAGCCCGAATGAGCAAATTCGCCAGTTGGCGATCGATGAAATCGGCCTGATGCTTAAACGCTTTAGCCTTTCCGGCTGGCAGCCCATTTTGCTCAATAAAACATCACGCACCCACAAGAATAGCGTCTCACGCCATGCGCAGTTTTACGTAAGCCAGATGCTGGGATTTATTGCCGATAACTACGATCAGGCGCTCACCATTAACGACGTCGCGGAGCATGTCAAACTCAATGCTAATTACGCGATGGGAATATTCCAGCGGGTTATGCAATTGACGATGAAGCAGTACATCACGGCGATGCGCATCAATCACGTACGTGCCTTATTGAGCGATACTGACAAAACGATCCTCGATGTCGCTCTGACAGCCGGGTTCCGATCCAGCAGCCGTTTTTACAGTACTTTTAGCAAATTTGTCGGTATGTCGCCGCAACAATACCGCAAGCTAAGTCAGCAACGACGCCAGACGATGCCCGGCTAAAGCCGGATACCACTATCAGCCAAAAAAATAATTCACCTGTCGATAAACCGCGGGTGAAATCGCTCGCCATCAATAATTAACCCATTGTTTATTAAAAATAAATATCAATAACTGACCATTATTCCATCACTTTACACCCCCTATTTGACGGGGTAATACTTGCCCACGTCACATTCATACGGCGGGTCGGCAAGGCGTAAATTGCACGGCCTCCACAACCGGGTAAAAGATGATGAAAGTATTAATTGTTGAAAGTGAGTTTCTGCATCAGGACACCTGGGTTGGCAACGCGGTTGAGCGTCTGGCGGATGCCTTGAGCCAACAAAATGTTACCGTCATTAAATCGACATCCTTCGATGACGGCTATGCCATCTTGTCCGCGAACGAAGCCATTGACTGTCTGATGTTTAGCTACCAAATGGAACAACCGGATGAGCACCTGAGCGTCAGGCAATTGATCGGTAAGCTTCACGAGCGTCAGCAAAACGTGCCCGTTTTCCTGTTAGGCGACAGGGAAAAAGCGACGGCATCGCTGGACCGCGACCTGCTGGAGCTTGTCGATGAATTCGCCTGGATTCTGGAAGACACCGCTGACTTTATCGCCGGACGCGCCGTTGCCGCCATGACCCGGTATCGCCAGCAACTGTTACCGCCGCTGTTTAACGCGTTGATGAAATACAGCGACATTCATGAATATTCATGGGCGGCGCCGGGACACCAGGGCGGCGTCGGTTTCACTAAAACGCCTGCCGGTCGCTTTTATCACGATTATTATGGCGAAAACCTGTTCCGCAGCGATATGGGGATTGAGCGTACCACGCTCGGTTCACTCCTCGACCATACCGGCGCGTTTGGCGAAAGCGAGAAAAACGCCGCCCGCGTATTCGGTGCTGACCGCTCCTGGTCCGTGGTTGTCGGGACCTCCGGTTCTAACCGTACTATTATGCAGGCCTGTATGACGGATAATGATGTCGTTGTACTGGATCGTAACTGCCATAAATCCATCGAGCAGGGGCTGATCCTCACTGGGGCCAAACCGGTATATATGGTGCCAAGCCGTAACCGTTACGGCATTATCGGGCCAATCTACCCGCAGGAAATGCAGCCTGAAACCTTGCAGAAAAAAATCAGCGCCAGCCCGCTGACCAAAACTAAAGCCGGACAGAAACCGTCTTACAGCGTAGTGACCAACTGTACCTATGACGGCGTATGCTATAACGCCAAAGAGGCGCAGGATCTGCTGGCAAAAACCAGCGATCGCATTCACTTCGACGAAGCATGGTACGGCTATGCGCGCTTCAACCCGATTTATTGCGATCACTACGCGATGCGCGGCGAGCCAGGCGACCATAACGGTCCGACCGTGTTTGCCACCCACTCCACGCACAAACTACTGAATGCGCTTTCACAAGCTTCCTACATTCACGTCCGTGAAGGCCGTGGCGCGGTGAATTTCTCCCGCTTCAACCAGGCCTATATGATGCATGCCACCACCTCTCCGTTATATGCCATCTGCGCATCCAACGATGTGGCGGTATCGATGATGGACGGTAACAGCGGCCTGTCCCTGACTCAAGAGGTGATTGACGAAGCGGTTGATTTCCGTCAGGCGATGGCGCGTCTTTATAAAGAGTTTACCGATGAAGGCGACTGGTTCTTTAAACCGTGGAATAAAGACGTCGTCACCGATCCACAAACCGGTAAAACATATGACTTCGCCGACGCGCCGGCAAAACTGCTGGCCACCGACCAGAACTGCTGGGTCATGCGCCCCGGAGAAACCTGGCACGGCTTTAAAGACCTGCCGGATAACTGGAGTATGCTGGACCCGATTAAAGTCAGTATCCTGGCGCCGGGTATGGGCGACGATGGCGAACTGGAAGCATCCGGCGTACCTGCTGCGCTGGTCACAGCATGGCTTGGCCGCCACGGTATCGTGCCGACCCGCACCACCGACTTCCAGATTATGTTCCTGTTCTCTATGGGGGTAACTCGCGGGAAATGGGGAACGCTGATCAACACGCTGTGCTCCTTCAAACATCATTACGACGCGAATACGCCGCTGGCGCAGGTGATGCCGGAACTGGTGCAGGATTATCCTGACACTTACGCGAACATGGGTATTCATGACCTGGGCGATAAAATGTTTGCCTGGCTACGTGAAAATAACCCGGGCGCCCGTCTCAACGCCGCCTATTCCACCCTGCCGGTTGCGGAGATTACCCCGCGCGACGCCTACAACGCGATCGTGAACGACAATATTGAAATGGTGGCGATTGAAAATCTACCGGGTCGCATTGCGGCGAACTCCGTTATTCCTTACCCGCCAGGCATCCCGATGCTGCTCTCCGGTGAAAACTTTGGCGATGAAAACAGTCCGCAGGTGGGTTACTTACGCTCACTGCAATCCTGGGATCATCACTTCCCTGGCTTTGAGCATGAAACCGAAGGCACGGAAATTATTGATGGCGTATATCACGTTATGTGCGTGAAAGCCTAATCACAAAGAGTCTTTTTTTTGAGGATGGCATGTATTCCCTGAGTATTGCTGCAAAACAATAATACTGTCATACCTTTTTGCGCGGGCCCCATCCCGCGCTTTTTTTATACAAAAATGACAAGTTGCCACTCGCGTACAACTTTTTGTACACCCTAATTCATCGTACAAATATTGTAATATTATTCAGGAAAGTTATTTTAGTGCAGTTTCAATTCATCACACAATTGACTCAGTCCCCGTTATCTCTCCCGTTTGGCGAGATCCGGTCTTTTATGTTCATATTCCAGGAGTTCGGGTATGAGGATTTGCAGCAACGAGCCTTGCATAGTGTTATTAACCGAAAAAGATACATGGTTACGAGTAAATGGTAAGGAGCCAATCAGTTTAAAAGCGAATTATATGGCCATTCTGGCTTGTGAAAATAACGTTATTGACATTTCATCATTAAATAGCGTGCTAGTAATACAAGTGAGTCGCAATAATATTAAAGACTATTTACAATTCCTGAATAAAGATCTCTCACACCTTCCCGTCTGGCAACGCAACGCCGATCCCTTATTGACCGCCAACTGTCTGACGCCGGATATCTTCAGGGTCGCCGCCCGCTACAGCGCGATGGAAACACCAGATGAAATTGTTAGTGAACGTACCCGTGCGCTCCTTTTCACCGTTTTATCCCGCTTTCTTGACCACAAAAAATTTATTTCTTTGTTAATGCACATGCTGCGCAGCCGCATCAGTGACAGCGTTTACCACATCATTCAGAGCGATATTCATAAAGACTGGAATCTGAGCGCCGTTGCCAGCTGCCTGTGCCTGAGTCCAAGCTTGTTAAAGAAAAAGCTCAAAAACGAGAATACCAGTTATAGCCAAATAATCACGACCTGCCGAATGCGTTATGCCGTAAACCAATTATTAATGGACGGAAAGAATATCTCTCAAGTCTCACAGCTGTGTGGGTATAACAGCACATCGTACTTTATTTCCGTGTTTAAAGAGTTTTATGGTATGACCCCCCTGCATTATGTTAGCCAACATCGGGAACGATCGGCTGCCTAATTTTTCTACACTCAACGATAAGACACGATAATAACAGCATTGGCGATAACCCGTCTCCGACATAATTCAGCGGCATTCTGAGGGGGTATGATACGACGTAATTTATCGTAACGAAGTCACCTTTTCAGGAGTCCAAATTATGTCTTCGGATGCTGATGCTCACAAAGTGGGCCTAATCCCCGTCACCTTAATGGTATCGGGGAATATTATGGGTTCAGGGGTATTCTTACTCCCTGCCAACCTGGCGGCCACTGGCGGGATTGCAATCTACGGATGGCTGGTCACTATCATCGGCGCCCTGGCGCTGTCGATGGTTTATGCCAAAATGTCGTCCTTAGATCCCAGTCCCGGCGGTTCCTATGCCTACGCACGCCGCTGCTTCGGGCCGTTTTTGGGCTATCAAACGAACGTGCTGTACTGGCTGGCATGCTGGATCGGTAATATCGCGATGGTCGTTATCGGCGTCGGCTATCTGAGCTATTTCTTCCCGATTCTGAAAGATCCGCTGGTATTAACGCTTACCTGCGTCGCGGTGCTGTGGATTTTTGTTCTGCTGAACATCGTCGGGCCGAAAATGATTACCCGCGTACAGGCCGTCGCCACCGTACTGGCGCTGGTGCCTATCGTAGGGATTGCGGTCTTCGGCTGGTTCTGGTTTAAAGGCGAAACCTATATGGCGGCCTGGAACGTGAGCGGCATGAATACTTTCGGGGCGATTCAAAGCACGTTGAACGTCACGCTATGGTCATTCATCGGGGTAGAAAGCGCCTCCGTTGCGGCCGGGGTGGTCAAAAACCCGAAACGCAACGTGCCTATCGCCACCATCGGCGGGGTACTGATCGCCGCCGTCTGCTATGTGCTCTCCACAACGGCGATTATGGGGATGATCCCCAACGCGGCGCTGCGTGTGTCGGCATCGCCTTTCGGTGACGCGGCGCGTATGGCGCTGGGCGATACCGCAGGGGCTATTGTTTCCTTCTGTGCGGCAGCGGGTTGCCTGGGCTCTCTCGGCGGCTGGACGCTGCTTGCCGGTCAAACCGCAAAAGCGGCGGCGGACGATGGTCTCTTCCCGCCGATCTTCGCGCGGGTTAATAAAGCCGGTACGCCAGTGGCTGGGTTGCTTATCGTCGGCGTGCTGATGACTATCTTCCAGTTCAGCAGTATGTCGCCGAACGCCGCGAAAGAGTTTGGTCTGGTCTCCTCCGTGTCGGTTATCTTCACCCTGGTGCCTTATCTTTACACCTGTGCCGCGCTGTTGCTGTTGGGCCACGGTCACTTTGGTAAAGCGCGCCCGCTGTATCTGCTGATTACCTTCGTCGCGTTTGTGTATTGCATCTGGGCGGTCATCGGTTCCGGCGCCAAAGAAGTGATGTGGTCGTTCGTCACGTTGATGGTGATCACCGCGCTGTATGCGTTGAACTACAACCGCATTCACAAAAACCCGTATCCGCTGGATGCGCCGGTTAAACAGGATTGACCACGTGTAGTTAATGTTATCGCAACAGGCCGGATAGCGCAGGTTATCCGGCCATCACCAACATTAAGTTCTTAAGGTTCACTTAATTTTATTTTGTCACGATTAGCGTCACCGAATCGATGGACGCATCAACATGTTAAAGCGCTTTCTTAAAAGACCTGTTCTTGGGCAAATCGCCTGGCTTCTGCTTTTTTCCTTTTATATTGCCGTCTGCCTGAACATCGCGTTCTACAAGCAGGTACTACAAGACCTACCGTTAAACTCGCTGCGCAATGTGCTGGTGTTTATTTCCATGCCGGTCGTCGCGTTTAGCGTGGTCAATAGTGTGCTGACGCTGGCCTCATTTATTTGGCTAAACCGACTGCTGGCCTGCGTTTTTATTCTGGTCGGCGCTGCCGCGCAGTATTTTATTTTGACTTACGGCATCATCATCGATCGCTCCATGATCGCCAATATGATGGATACCACGCCCGCGGAAACCTTTGCGCTGATGACGCCGCAAATGGTGCTGACGCTGGGATTAAGCGGCGTTCTGGCAGCCGTGATTGCCTTCTGGGTCAAAATCCGTCCGGCGACGCCGCGCTTACGTAGCGGGCTTTACCGCCTGGCCAGCGTCCTGATCTCTATTTTATTAGTTATTCTGGTCGCCGCCTTTTTCTATAAAGATTACGCCTCGCTATTTCGAAATAATAAACAGTTGATCAAAGCGTTAAGCCCATCGAACAGTATTGTCGCCAGTTGGTCATGGTATTCGCATCAACGGCTGGCGAATTTGCCGCTGGTACGCATTGGCGAGGATGCCCATCGCAATCCATTAATGCTGAAAGGCGATCGCAAAAACCTGACGATTCTCATCGTTGGCGAAACCTCGCGCGGCGATGATTTCTCTCTTGGCGGCTAT
The DNA here is from genome assembly GCF_020150755.1 of Salmonella sp. A29-2. Classification (NCBI taxonomy): domain Bacteria; kingdom Pseudomonadati; phylum Pseudomonadota; class Gammaproteobacteria; order Enterobacterales; family Enterobacteriaceae; genus Salmonella; species Salmonella sp. A29-2. Next base: position 4,369,116 of record NZ_CP083731.1, read on the forward strand.
CCGCGCGACACCAATCCGCGGCTGGCGAAAGACGATGTGATCTACTTCCCGCATACCACCTCTTGCGGTACGGCGACCGCGATCTCCGTTCCCTGCATGTTTTCTGATATGCCGCGCAAACATTATGACGAAGAGCTGGCGCATCACCAGGAAGGGCTGCTGGATATTATCCAGCGCGCGGGGATTAACGTACTGTGGAATGATAATGACGGCGGCTGTAAAGGCGCATGCGATCGCGTTCCGCATCAAAATGTCACCGAGCTAAACCTGCCCGGACAATGTATCGACGGCGAGTGCTACGATGAAGTGTTATTTCACGGTCTGGAAGACTATATCGACCATTTGAAAGGCGATGGCGTTATTGTATTACATACCATCGGCAGCCACGGCCCAACCTATTACAACCGTTATCCACCGCAGTTTAAAAAATTTACCCCAACCTGTGACACTAACGAAATTCAGAACTGTTCCCAACAGCAGTTGATCAACACCTATGATAATACCGTGCTGTACGTGGACTATATTGTAGATAAAGCTATTAACCTGCTGAAATCTCATCAGGATAAATTCACCACCAGCCTGGTCTATCTTTCCGATCACGGCGAATCATTGGGTGAAAATGGCGTTTATTTACACGGTTTGCCGTATTCCATTGCGCCGGATACGCAAAAACATGTCCCGATGCTCATTTGGCTTTCTAAAGATTATCAACAGCGTTATCAGGTGGATCAGGCCTGCCTGCAAAAACGGGCGAGCACGCTGGATTATTCACAGGACAATCTTTTCTCAACCATGCTGGGATTAACCGGCGTACAAACGACGTATTACCAGGCCGCAGATGATATTCTGCAACCGTGCAGGAGACTAAGCGAATGAAGATACTGATTGTTGAAGACGACACGCTATTATTACAGGGGTTAATACTCGCCGCGCAAACCGAAGGCTATGCGTGTGATGGCGTTTCGACAGCGCGTGCCGCCGAGCATAGTCTGGAGTCTGGTCATTACAGTCTGATGGTGCTGGATTTAGGGCTGCCCGATGAGGATGGCCTGCATTTCCTGACGCGAATCCGACAGAAAAAATACACCCTGCCGGTACTCATTCTGACCGCCCGCGATACGCTCAACGATCGCATTACCGGGCTGGATGTCGGCGCAGATGATTATCTGGTTAAACCCTTCGCCCTGGAGGAGTTGCACGCCCGCATCCGCGCGCTGCTGCGCCGCCATAATAATCAGGGTGAAAGTGAACTGACGGTTGGCAATCTGACGCTCAATATAGGCCGCCATCAGGCATGGAGGGATGGACAGGAACTGACCCTGACGCCTAAGGAGTACGCGTTGCTCTCACGGTTGATGCTCAAGGCAGGCAGTCCGGTGCACCGGGAAATTCTTTATAACGATATCTACAACTGGGATAACGAACCCTCGACCAACACTCTGGAAGTGCATATACATAATTTGCGCGACAAAGTCGGCAAGTCGCGCATTCGCACGGTTCGCGGGTTTGGCTACATGCTGGTTGCCACTGAGGAAAGCTAAGTGAGCCTGATGCGTTTTCAGCGAAGAGCGATGACCCTTCGCCAGCGTTTAATGCTGACAATTGGTCTTATTCTGCTGGTGTTCCAGTTAATCAGTACCTTCTGGTTATGGCATGAAAGCACTGAGCAAATCCAATTGTTCGAGCAGGCGCTGCGGGATAATCGCAATAACGATCGCCATATCATGCACGAAATTCGCGAGGCGGTCGCCAGCCTGATCGTCCCCGGCGTATTTATGGTTAGCCTGACGCTGCTAATTTGTTACCAGGCGGTACGGCGTATTACCCGTCCGCTCGCCGAACTGCAAAAAGAGCTGGAAGCGCGGACGGCGGATAATCTGGCGCCGATCGCCATTCACAGCTCCACGCTTGAGATTGAGTCCGTCGTCTCGGCGATCAATCAACTGGTTACGCGTTTGACCACCACGCTCGACAATGAACGCCTTTTTACCGCCGATGTGGCCCATGAGCTACGCACGCCGCTGTCGGGGGTGCGTTTGCATCTGGAATTATTGTCAAAAACCCACAATGTTGATGTCGCGCCGCTTATCGCCCGTCTTGACCAGATGATGGATAGCGTCTCCCAGCTTCTGCAACTGGCGCGCGTGGGCCAGTCATTCTCTTCCGGGAATTATCAGGAAGTAAAACTGCTGGAAGATGTGATCCTCCCCTCCTACGATGAGCTGAACACTATGCTGGAAACGCGCCAGCAAACTCTGTTGCTGCCGGAAAGCGCGGCGGACGTGGTGGTGCGCGGTGACGCGACGTTACTGCGTATGCTGTTGCGAAATCTGGTGGAAAACGCGCATCGCTATAGCCCTGAAGGAACCCATATCACTATCCACATTAGCGCCGACCCCGACGCTATTATGGCGGTCGAAGACGAGGGGCCGGGTATTGATGAAAGCAAATGCGGGAAGCTAAGCGAAGCGTTCGTGCGGATGGACAGCCGTTATGGCGGAATTGGCCTGGGGCTGAGTATCGTCAGCCGCATCACCCAGCTACATCAGGGACAGTTTTTCCTGCAAAACCGTACGGAAAGAACAGGCACCCGTGCCTGGGTACTGTTGAAAAAGGCATAACAGGCGTTTAATACGTCGTGACCCACACATAGATAAAACTGCTGACAATCAGCACACTACACAGGGTCGTCAAACTTTTATAAATATAGCTTTTCATGACGCTCTCCTCCAAAGGTATGGAGGAGAGTATGCCCGCGAGAGATTAAGCGAACCTTAAGCGCGAAAATTATTCATCGATACGCGGATGTTGCTGTACCAGACGCGAACGTTTGACCTGCAGCTCCGCAATTTCCTGATCGATGTCGTCGATTTTCTGCTCAATATTATCGTAATGCTCGCCCAGAATTTCCTTCGCTTCCTGGATGTCCGACGCTGCTGGCGTTGCGCCTTTTAGCGGGCGATTGGCCGTCTCTTTCATGGAAATACCGGTAATCAAACCTATCACCGCGATGACCATCAAATAATACGCCGGCATCATCAGATCCTGCGAGCTTTCCACCAGCCAGGCCGCCAGCGTTGGCGTCAGACCGGCAATCAATACAGAGATATTAAAAGCCGCCGCCAGCGCGCTGTAACGAATATGCGTCGGAAACATCGCCGGCAACGTCGAGGCCATCACCCCGGTAAAGCAGTTCAGAATCACCGCCAGCATCAACAAACCGGCAAAAATCAGGCCAATAACGTTACTGTTAATCAGGATGAAGGCCGGGATCGCCAGCGCAAACAGCGCAATGCTGCCCATAATCACAAACGGACGACGACCGAAACGATCGCTCAGCAGCCCCATCACCGGCTGCACAAACAGCATCCCGATCATAATGGCGATGATAATCAACACGCCGTGATCTTCAGAATAGTGCAGGTTATGCGACAGGTAGCTCGGCATGTAGGTGAGCAGCATGTAGTAGGTCACGTTGGTGGCAATCACCAGACCGATACACGACAACAGGCTACGCCAGTGTTTGGTGGCAATCTCTTTAAAGGAGACTTTCGGCCCATCCTGCAACCCTTCGCGGTCGCCCTGCTCCAGTTTATCTACGTGCTGCTGAAACGCTGGCGTCTCCTCCAGCGCATGGCGTAAGTAGAGACCAATAATCCCCAATGGCAGGGCGATAAAGAACGGAATACGCCAGCCCCACTCAAGGAAATTCTCCTCGCCGACAATCGTTGAGATTAAGACCACCACGCCCGCGCCCAGCACGAACCCGGCGATGGAACCAAAATCCAGCCAGCTTCCCATAAATCCGCGTTTACGATCCGGCGAATATTCCGCGACAAAGATCGACGCGCCGGTATATTCCCCGCCAACCGAGAAGCCCTGCGCCATTTTACACAGCAACAACAGTATTGGCGCCCAGATACCGATCGTCGCGTAAGAGGGGATTAACCCGATACAGAAGGTACTGATCGACATAATCACAATCGTGATCGCCAGGATCTTCTGGCGCCCGTATTTATCGCCGAGCATACCAAAGAATAACCCGCCGAGCGGACGAATCAGGAAGGGAACGGAAAAGGTGGCCAGCGCGGCAATCATCTGGACGCTGGGATCGGCGCCGGGGAAAAAGACTTTACCCAACGCGTAGGCAACAAATCCATAAACACCAAAATCAAACCACTCCATCGCGTTGCCCAGCGAGGCGGCGGTAATCGCTTTGCGAAGTTTACCATCATCAATGATGGTCACATCGCCCAGTGTAATCGGTTTTATTTTTTTCCTTTTCAGCATAGCTGTCCTCATAGGCTAAGCCCTGTAGCGCTATATACGGCGGGCACTGGCATACCGCGCCAGCGTCGCCGTCGAGCGGAGGGAGGGGCGCGAACGCTATCCCTCATACAAGCGTAGCAGGTTTACTTACACTGTCCGGTTACGGACTGTACAACCGAACCTGTTGACGCCTGAATGGGCAGTTAATGACCTTTTTACCCTAACAGGGTTTAAATATGTGATCAACTTCACACATATATGTCAATTCGGTCAAAAGGTGTAAATAAGGACGCCCTAATGCGCTGTGGTGACAGTAAAAAAGCGGTTATTCGAGTGTAAACCATTGCTGACTGGCGTGACGCAGACCCTTTTATAAAAGCGGCAATAGTCCCGACAACGCTAAGGATTTTGTGTATAATTGCGGCCTTTTTCGGCGATCTGCCATTTTTGGGCGCGTTTGCCCCCGCTGACTTTTTGAGGATACCAACATGTCATTACCCCACTGCCCGCAATGTAACTCCGAATATACCTACGAAGATAACGGCATGTTCATCTGCCCGGAATGCGCTCACGAATGGAACGATGCGGAACCCGCTCAGGAGAGCGATGAACTGATTGTCAAAGACGCCAACGGCAACCTGCTGGCGGACGGCGATAGCGTCACCATCGTGAAAGATCTGAAAGTAAAAGGCAGCTCTTCCATGCTGAAAATCGGCACCAAAGTGAAGAACATTCGTCTGGTTGAAGGCGACCATAACATCGACTGCAAAATCGATGGTTTTGGCCCGATGAAACTGAAATCCGAGTTCGTGAAAAAGAACTGATTTACCGCGTCATTGCCCGGTAGCGCCTCGCTTACCGGGCCTGAGCGGCCCTGCCACCAACAATATTGTGCCAATTTCGAACTACACTTAACGAGCATCTCTTACCTGAGGTAACCATCATGCCGTTAAGTCCCTATCTCTCTTTTGCCGGCAACTGTGCCGACGCCATCGCGTATTATCAACAAACGTTAGGCGCAGAACTGCTTTATAAACTCAGCTTCGGTGAAATGCCCCCCTCGGCGGCGGATAACGAAGAGGGCTGCCCGTCAGGAATGCGCTTTCCCGATACTGCTATCGCCCACGCCAACATGCGCATTGCCGGCAGCGATATCATGATGAGTGATGCCAGCGCGTCGGGAACGGCGCATTATTCCGGCTTTACGCTGGTGCTTGATACCCAGGATGTAGCAGAAGGGAAGCGCTGGTTTGATAACCTTGCCGCACAAGGGCAAATCGAAATGGACTGGCAGGAGACCTTCTGGGCGCAGGGTTTCGGCAAGGTCAGCGATCGTTTCGGTGTGCCGTGGATGATTAACGTGGTTAAACATCAGCCTGCCACCTAACTCCCCGGGAGGATCGCCCTCCCCCTTGCCATCAGAGTGATCTTTGGCTGTACGTTATCCGCCGTTTAACTGTCATAGAATAAATCATGACGGTAGTTTGCTACAGTCTGGCGAAAGATGGTTGATCCTGATGAAGCGTCGGGAGGACATTATGCCAGTCTGTGAATTACGCCACGCGACAACAGAGGATACCGATTCTGTTTACGCGCTTATCTGTGAGTTACTTAAAAATGAGCTTGATTATCAGGCTTTCAGGGATGGATTTGCCGCTAATTTACTGGACCCCAACGTTCATTATCGTTTAGCGCTGCGCAACGGAGAGGTAGTCGGCATGATCAGCCTGCATATGCAGTTTCATCTCCATCATGCCAACTGGATTGGCGAAATTCAGGAGTTGGTGGTATTACCGCCGATGCGGGGACAAAAAATTGGCAGTCAGCTTCTGGCCTGGGCAGAAGAAGAAGCACGTCAGGCGGGCGCCGAGCTAACGGAGCTTTCCACAAATATTAAACGCCGCGATGCACACCGTTTTTATCTTCGCGAAGGTTACAAGCAAAGTCATTTTCGGTTTACGAAAGCATTGTGATCGGGCAGCCGTCATCGGGAGATAAGGCATAACGTAATCAGCCATCACCGGGTGAAGTAGCGGAGTCATCTCAATTCTACTGTCGACAAGCCTGGATAAAGGTTAAACGGGCTGACTCGCTTCTTTAGCAAAAATGGCCCTTTTAAGTTGTAGAAATGTAAATTTATTGTCAACGAACTACACTTTTCTCTTTGGCATCACCGGGAGGGTTGCCTGAAAATCCCGGGATGAGGTTTTCTTAGAAGGACAGTGACGTTATGTTCGCAGCAATCATTATCGGTATTTTTATTATCAGCGTCATTTATGCGCATTCACGCGGTGTGGAAAAACAAAAACTTTCCCGTCAGCTCTTTGACCACTCGACGTTTATGGCGCCGATCAATATGTTCATGACTCGCTTCTCAACGTTACCGGCAAAGCAGCCGTACTTTGATACCATGGCATTTCCAGAGCTGCAGAAGCTGACGGAAAACTGGCAGGTGATTCGCGAAGAGGCGCTACGGCTTCAGCATCACATAAAAGCCGCGCAGGCCAATAACGACGCCGGATTCAATACCTTTTTCAAGCGCGGCTGGAAACGGTTTTACCTTAAATGGTATTCCGATGCCCACCCGTCGGCGGAAACGTTATGCCCGATAACGACAAAGCTGGTCAACAGCATCCCCTCTATCAAAGCGGCGATGTTCGCCGAGTTGCCTCCCGGAGCCTATCTGGGAAAACATCGCGACCCCTATGCCGGTTCAGTACGTTACCATCTTGGATTAAGCACACCGAATGACGACCGCTGTTTTATTGAAGTTGATCGACAGCGCCATAGCTGGCGCGACGGCGAAGCCGTCATCTTCGACGAAACCTACGTTCATTGGGCGGAAAATAAAACTGAGCAGACGCGTATTATCCTCTTTTGCGATATTGAGCGCCCAATGAAATGGCGCTGGGCGCAGAGCGTAAACCACTGGGTCGGCGCATCGTTGATGTCCGCCGCCAGTTCGCCAAACGACGAGAACGATCGCACCGGCGCGATTAATCGCATCTTTAAATACGTTCACGCAGCACGCGATGCCGGGCAACGGCTGAAAAAGAAAAACCGCACTCTCTATTACGCGCTGAAATATCTCGTTATTGCCGCTATTTTTGCCGCGATAATCCTTTTCAGCCTCCTCTGAAGCCGGGCCGCGGTATGGAACTGCCTGCCGCGGCCTGTTCTATCCTGGCGTTAGTCTCAAAGCGTTCCCTGGCCTTGAGTCTATCCATCCGGATAATTTCCACTTCAGGCAGAGCAGATTGCCGGATGGCGGCTCCGCCCTATCTGGCCTGCGCTCAGCGTTTCTCCCCATAATAAATGTCATGCGGCATTTTCTTTCGACACGTCAAAACTGACGATAGCCTGTTTTTCGTCAGGGTTTTGAACAAAATTCGCCCGTAATATCAGGGAAAGCCCATACTAAAAAAGTGGCATAAAACATGCATACTGAGGGCGACAGCGCGTATGCGCGATTTGATTAACTGGAGCGAAACCGATGAAAAAAGTCGTCACGGTTTGCCCGTATTGCGCATCAGGTTGCAAAATCAATCTGGTGGTCGATAACGGCAAAATCGTCCGGGCTGAGGCGGCGCAGGGGAAAACCAACCAGGGTACCCTGTGTCTGAAGGGCTACTACGGCTGGGATTTTATTAATGATACCCAGATCCTGACCCCGCGCCTGAAAACCCCAATGATCCGTCGCCAGCGTGGCGGCAAACTGGAATCTGTTTCCTGGGATGAAGCGCTCAATTACGTCGCTGAACGTTTGAGCGCCATCAAAGCGAAGTACGGTCCGGATGCAATCCAGACAACCGGCTCCTCTCGCGGTACCGGAAATGAAACCAACTATGTAATGCAAAAATTCGCACGCGCCGTTATTGGTACCAATAACGTTGACTGCTGCGCTCGCGTCTGACACGGCCCATCGGTTGCAGGTCTGCACCAATCGGTCGGTAACGGCGCAATGAGTAATGCGATTAACGAAATTGATAACACTGATTTAGTGTTCGTCTTCGGGTATAACCCGGCGGATTCCCACCCTATCGTGGCGAATCATGTGATTAACGCTAAACGCAACGGGGCGAAAATTATCGTCTGCGATCCGCGCAAAATTGAAACTGCGCGCATCGCTGACATGCATATCGCGTTGAAAAACGGCTCGAATATCGCGCTGCTCAACGCCATGGGGCATGTCATTATTGAAGAAAACCTGTACGACAAAGCGTTTGTCGCCAGCCGTACCGAAGGTTTTGAAGAGTACAGTAAGATTGTCGAAGGCTATACGCCGGAGTCCGTCGAAGAGATCACTGGCGTGAGCGCACAGGAGATTCGTCAGGCGGCGCGGATGTATGCCAGCGCGAAAAGCGCAGCGATCTTGTGGGGTATGGGCGTCACCCAGTTCTATCAGGGTGTGGATACCGTGCGTTCACTGACCAGCCTCGCGATGCTGACCGGCAACCTCGGCAAGCCAAGCGCGGGCGTTAACCCGGTTCGCGGCCAGAACAACGTTCAGGGCGCGTGCGATATGGGCGCGCTCCCGGATACTTATCCGGGCTACCAGTACGTTAAGTTCCCGGAAAACCGCGAGAAGTTCGCTAAAGCCTGGGGCGTAGAAAGTCTGCCTGCGCATACCGGCTATCGCATCAGCGAGCTGCCGCACCGTGCGGCGCATGGCGAAGTGCGCGCGGCGTACATTATGGGTGAAGATCCGCTGCAAACCGATGCGGAACTCTCTGCGGTACGTAAAGCGTTTGAGGATCTGGAACTGGTCATCGTGCAGGATATCTTCATGACCAAAACCGCGTCGGCGGCGGATGTGATTTTACCCTCCACCTCCTGGGGCGAGCATGAAGGCGTCTTCTCTGCGGCTGACCGTGGCTTCCAGCGCTTCTTTAAAGCCGTTGAACCGAAGTGGGACCTGAAAACCGACTGGCAGATTATCAGTGAAATCGCCACCCGGATGGGCTATCCGATGCACTACAACAATACCCAGGAAATCTGGGATGAGTTGCGTCATCTGTGCCCGGATTTCTACGGCGCCACTTACGAGAAGATGGGCGAACTGGGCTATATCCAGTGGCCATGCCGCGACACGTCGGATGCCGATCAGGGAACCTCGTACCTCTTTAAAGAGAAGTTCGATACCCCCAACGGTCTGGCGCAGTTCTTCACCTGCGACTGGGTAGCGCCTATTGATAAACTCACCGAAGAGTACCCGATGGTACTGTCGACGGTGCGCGAAGTCGGTCACTACTCCTGCCGCTCAATGACCGGTAACTGTGCGGCGCTGGCCGCGCTGGCCGATGAACCGGGCTATGCGCAAATCAATACCGTCGACGCCGCGCGTCTGGGCATTGAAGATGAAGCGCTGGTGTGGGTTCATTCGCGCAAAGGTAAAATCATCACCCGCGCGCAGGTCAGCGATCGCCCGAACAAAGGGGCGATTTACATGACCTACCAGTGGTGGATTGGCGCCTGTAACGAGCTGGTGACTGAAAACCTCAGCCCGATTACCAAAACGCCGGAGTACAAATACTGCGCCGTACGCGTTGAGCCGATCGCCGATCAGCGAGCCGCCGAGCAGTATGTGATTGATGAGTACAACAAGCTGAAAACCCGCCTGCGCGAAAGCGCAATGGGTTGATCTGCCGGATGGCGGCATCAGAATGCTTTATTCGGCCTGCGTCTACTGTAGGCCTGATTAGATGCATTAGCATCGCCATCAGGCATTTTCCCTATAACAGCCTCCACCCGGAGGCTGTTTTTTTATCCATACGATCTCTTTATACTGTCTTTTCCGTACCCTAAATAAAATTCAAAATGAAACTACTTCTTGCATTGATGTTATTTATGACATTCTTTGCCCATGCCGCAGATCCTGAGCCGGGTAGCCAGTATTTGCAGGCAGCAGAGGCAGGTGACAGACGCGCACAATATTTTCTGGCCGACAGTTGGTTGAGCTATGGCGATTTGAACAAAGCTGAATACTGGGCGCAAAAAGCCGCCGACAGTGGCGACGCCGACGCCTGCGCGCTACTGGCGCAAATCAAAATCACTAATCCGGTAAGCCTGGATTATCCCGACGCGAAAAAGCTGGCTGAAAAGGCGGCTAACGCGGGCAGTAAAGCGGGAGAAATTACGCTGGCGCGGATCCTGGTCAACACCCAGGCCGGGCGCCCGGACTACCCAAAAGCCATCTCGCTGCTGCAAAAGGCCTCTGAAGATCTGGATAACGACTCCGCGGTGGATGCGCAAATGTTGCTTGGCCTGATTTACGCCAACGGCGTGGGCATTGCCGCCGATGATGAAAAAGCCGCCTGGTATTTCAAACGCAGTTCCGCCATTTCCCGTACCGGCTATTCAGAATACTGGGCGGGAATGATGTTTTTAAACGGTGAACCGGGCTTTATTGAAAAGAACAAGCAGAAGGCGTTGCACTGGTTGAATCTAAGCTGTCTGGAAGGGTTTGATACCGGTTGCGAAGAGTTCGAAACGCTAACAAATGGCTGATGTTTATTGCCGGATGAACGTAGTCGTTGTAGGCCTGATAAGCGTAGCACCATCAGGCAACCCGGAGCAGGTTGTCGGATGGCGGCGTAAACGCCTTATCCGGCCTACATTTTCTTTCTTTGTAGGCCGGATAAGCAAAGCGCCATCCGGCAATCCGTTATTGGGCGGTTTTATCAAATTTGCCCAGCACATCGCGCTCATAGGCCAGCGCTTTTTTGCGGTCAAACTTGTGTTCCCACTTGGCGATCACCAGCACCGCCAGCGCATTCCCCACCACATTTAGCGCAGTACGCGCCATGTCGAGGATACGGTCGACACCGGCGATAAACGCCAGCCCTTCCAGCGGAATGCCCACGCTGCCCAGCGTCGCCAGTAACACCACGAAGGAAACGCCAGGCACGCCGGCAATCCCTTTCGACGTCACCATCAGCGTCAGCACCAGTACAATTTCCTGCCACAGCGACAGGTCGATACCGTATAGCTGCGCGATAAAAATGGCGGCGATGCTCTGGTATAACGTGGAGCCGTCGAGGTTAAATGAGTAACCGGTCGGTACCACGAAACTGGTGATAGAGGCTGGCGCGCCGTAAGCTTCCATCTTCTCGATAATGCGCGGCAGTACGCTCTCGGAGCTGGCGGTCGAGTACGCCAGAATCAATTCATCTTTCAGAATGCGAATCAGAATCCAGATACTTAACCCGCACAGGCGCGCCACGATGCCCAGCACCACCAGCGCAAAGAAGATAATGGCAAAGTGTACCAGTAGCACCAGTTTCGCCAGCGGCCACAGCGACGCGAAACCAAAATTCGCCACCGTGACGGCGATCAGCGCAAAAACGCCCACTGGCGCATAGCGCATCACCATATGGGTGACTTTAAACATGGTTTCAGAGATGGAACGAAATACCGTCACCAGCGGTTCGCGGTGCGTTGCCGGCAGGGACGACAACCCCAGCCCAAACAGGACCGAGAAAAAGATAATTGGCAGCATATCCCCTTTGGCCATCGATGCGATGATATTGGTCGGCACCAGCGACAGTATCGTCCCCATCAGTCCATGCGCATGACTTTGTACTTCCGCCGTGGTGTTCTGGTATTTCGAAATATCGACGGTCGCCAGTTGCGACATATCAATGCCTGAGCCTGGCTGAAAGACATTCGCCAGCGTAATGCCGAGGATAATCGCCACCGTGGTGATCAGTTCAAAATAGAGAATGGTTTTGGCGCCGATACGGCCTAGCTGTTTCGCATCGCCAACGCCGGCGATGCCGACAATCAGAGTCGAGATCACGATCGGCACGACGATCATTTTAATCAGGTGGATAAAGATATCGCCAGCAGGCGACAGCAGGTTGGCAATCAGCCATTCACGACTGTCACTGTGATAATGCAGATAGCTGCCCAACAGAATGCCCAGCACCATAGCCAGCAAAATTTGCCAGGCCAGGCTGACTTTCAAATTTTTCATAACAACAGACTTCCTCGATGAAGCGTTGCTCTCCGCCGAAAGCATGAGAGCAATACATACTGAAAGGGTATGATTTGTGTTGCGTTGGTTTGTAGAGTTTTTTAACGCGCATAATCAGTATCATTTGTATAGCGTCTTGCGCAACCCTTTCATAACAGGGCTTTTGGCTGTTTTTATGCATAATAACGCGAGTTTATGGCGTTAATGATGAATAACTATTTGTTATGGAAAGTTTTTTACTTCGTCAAAAACGAATAATACACTGAGGTAATTAATTTTTACTTGTGTCTCATTCGCCGTTTTTTTAAACAGCACACATGACAAAAGTCACAAAAAAGAAAAAATTATTTCTGCCGATTTTGTAACAATTTAGCCAAATTAATGGCCTCTACCAGCTGCGCGCGGTTCACTCGCGGCGAGTTGGCATCCAGTAAGGTTTGCCACAGCGACACGGCTTGCGCATAATCCGCCTGCATAAACGCATCCGCCGCCAGCAGCATCTGCGCGGTCACTTCTGTCGCATCCAGCGCTAACGCTTTATTAATCATTTCACGCGTCGCAGGCGTCATATGTTGTCCGGCCTGGTAATACAGCACCGTTGCCAGCGCGGCGAAAAGCTGCGCGTTATCGCCTCGCAGACGCAACGCCTGACGATATGCCAGCAGCGCATTGTCATACGCATTGCGATAGAGATAATACTCGCCCAGCCGCGCCCATTGCTCGCTATCCTGCGGATTGGCGCGGATTTTTTCTTGCAGCCTGGAAAGCTGCGCCTCTGGCGTTTGCGGGTTCGTAAAGTCACGTAGCGGATCGGCCAGACGCTGTTGCTCGCTACGCACAGCCTGCCATTTCGGCGTCAACAGATAGCCGCCGACACAGGCAGCCACCATCAACACCGCCGCAGCCGCCAGACGCTTTACGGGCATGGGACGTAACGGCGCAGTGGAGTGTTCAGACTGGCTCATTGTTCCCCCTCTCCTGCGTGCTGACGCTTTCTCACCCGCCAGGCCACCACGCCCACCAGCAATAACAGCAGGTACGGCAGCGCCCACAACAGCAGCGTTTGCTCATTCAACGGCGGGTTGTAGCGTACGAAATCACCATAACGGTCGGTCATCCAGGCGGTGATTTCCGCTTCGCTTTTACCTTCGGCCACCATGCTGTAAACCTGATGGCGCATACTGACCGCCACGGGCGCATTGGATTCCAACAAATTCTGGTTCTGACACTGCGGACAGCGCAGTTGACTGGCAATAGACAGCGCTTTTTCCTGCTGTTGCGGATTGTCAAAGCGCCAGGTATCCACCACCTGGGCGTGGGTGCTAAAAGGCAGAAAAATCAGAAAAGCCACAAGTAACATCGTCTTGCCGGATGGCGGCGTAAACGCCTTATCCGGCCTACCATCCTTTTCACTCGTAGGCCTGATAAGCGCAGCGCCATCAGGCAATAACTCAGGATGCTTCCTCCCCCGCCATCCGCTCAGCAGCGCGCCACACACCATCAACAATCCCCCACCCCAGATCCAGCGCACGCCGGTCTGCACGTATAAGCGCATGGCGTAACGATCCGGTCCGTTTTTTTCGCCCATCACCGCGTACCAGTCATGTAGCAGGTTCCAGTGAATCCCCGGCTCCATCATCTGTTGACGACGCGCGGCATAGAAGCGCCTTTCAGGCTGCAGGCTGCCAATGCGTTTTTCATTCCGCCACAACGTGATCCGCGCTTTTTCACTGGTGTAGTTGCCTTTGGCTTCCAGATCCAGACGCTCGAAACGAAAGGTATAGCCCGCCAGTACCACCTGCTGACCGGGGCTGAGGTTAAGGCTGATTTCATGCCGACTACCGCTGGAAACCATGATCCCGGCGGCGAAGATAAATACGCCCGTATGCGCCAGCAATGCCGGAAGCTGACGATGCACAGAGACTTTGCGGCTTCTGATTGTCGCCAGCACGATAACTACCAGCATCAGCAGGCCAAACGGCAGCGTGACGCGATTAAAATAGGGCGCGCCCACCGAAAGCCTTCCCCAGCCCATCAAACCATAAATCATGGGGTAGAGCGTCCCGACCAGCACGATCAACAAGACGGCGCTAAAGAGCAGCAGCGTCGTCAGAATGAGCGTTTCGCACTTTCCGCCGCCCAAACGCGTCGCCGGATACGGCTCCCGTGCCCGCCAGCCGTACAGAGCAAGCGATGCCAGACTTAACGCGGCAAAAAGGGTAAACAGCGGCACCGCGCGCACGTTATCCAGCGCAAAGGCATGTACCGAAACAAGAATGCCGGAACGCACAATCAGCGTTCCCAGCAACGAGAGGATCAGCGTCAGTATCGCCAGCAGCAACGACCAGTGACGGAATCTCCCGCGCTGGCGGCTGACATACAGACTGTGCAGCAACGCGCTGGCGGCAAGCCACGGCAACAACGAGGCATTTTCCACCGGGTCCCAGAACCACCAGCCGCCCCAGCCCAGTTCGCAATACGCCCACCACGATCCGAGAATGATCCCCAGCGTCAGAGCGCACCAGCCGGGTAACGCCCAGCGCCAGCACACCCAGGCGGTTGCGGCGTTAAAGCCGCCGCACAGTAGCGAGGCCAGCGCTACGCTCGCCGCGGTCATCAGGCCGCCATAACCCAGATAGAGCAGCGGCGGATGTAAGATCAGCCCCAGATGTTGCAGCATGGGATTAAGGTCGCGCCCTTCCATGGCGGGAGGGAAAATACGCAGGAACGGATCGGACCACAGCACAATAAATAGCAGCAGCGAGGCCATAATGAGGGACAAGATGCTCAGGGTCAGCGGAAAAAGCGCGTCAGATTCATGCCGGGAGCGCCAGGCGAATAGCGCCGTCCACCCCGAAAGAAGCAACGCCCACAGCAGGAGCGAGCCTTCATGACCGCCCCATACCGCCGCCAGTTTCAGTCCCCATGACAACTGACTATGGCTATGCTGCGCAACATAAACGACCGAAAAATCGCTGGTCAGAAAACAGCTAACCAGAATCGCAAACGCCAGTAGCAGCAGCGTGAACGCCGTCCACGCGCCGCAGGTCGTCAGGCGCATGACGCCGCGCCAGTGCAGCCCCATCCCGCACCACGTCGCCAGCGGGGTCAGCACGTTGACCCCGAGACTCAACAACAGCGCCAGAAATCCGGCTTCAGGAAGGAAGATGTCCAGATTATGCAACCGTTAGCTGTCCCGCATAAAGAATGAAAAAGCGCAGCAGCAGCACGCCGGTCAAACTGGCGCCGCAAACGGCCAGCACGCCGTGAAACGTGACGCTACGGTTAGCCCAGGGTTTCAGCAGCAGCGGGATAATCAATCCCAGCCCTACGACCCCAAGCCAGAACCACCAGCTCCAGAATCCGCCGCCCAGCGCCGCCGCCAGCGCGCGCATTTTGCCGTCATCGCCCAGCGCCAGCCCGATAAAAAAGGCCGCCAGCAGGAAGATCTCCAGCCATACCACCGGAGTTTCCATGCGATGTACAAAGCGCGCCTCGGTGCTGTGCGGGTTGCTACGATGGCGTAACGCCATAGCGATCAGCGCCACCGCCGCGCCGGAGGAGATGCCGGAGAACAGGAACAGCGCCGGCAGGATCGGGTTATTCAGGAACGGATAGGATTTCAGCGCCGACAGCAGAAAGCCGGTATACGCGCCGAGCAAAACCGCCAGTACCAGCATTAACGTCTCCAGCGCGCGATGAAACGGCGTTATTAGCGCCAACACTTTCTGCACGATCTCTAACCGCGGCAGCCAACGCTGTTGCAGGGCAATCACCTCTTTTTCAAAGATTTTTGCCAGCCACAGCACTAACACCACCATGTACAGCTGGAACAGCATCACCCCCATCGACATCACCGAGGTAAAGCTGTAGTGGAACATCAGCTTCCAGAAGGTCCACGGGCGCGTCAGGTGGAAGACCAGAATCAGCAGACCAAGAATAATCGCCCCCGGCCCTAACACCAGCGTGGTGCGTAGCAGCGTGCTGTCCGAACCACCCGCCTCCGGATGGAAGCGGCGCAGCAGAATCGCCAACGTAACCAGTCCGGCGGAGATGCCAATCAGAAACAGATAGATGGCGATGGGCCAGTCCCACACCAGTGATGCAAAATGAAATGCAGAAGCGGGTGTCATTGGCTCACCTCCCCATAGTTAAAGGGAACGCGGTAGACCTTCGGTTTTGTGCCCAGCGCCAGCTTGTAACGATAGGTGGTTTTCTGCCGCAACAAACGGGAGATATCGCTGTTGGGATCGTCCAGATTACCAAACGTCAGCGCCTTCGTCGGACATGACTCAACGCAGGCGGGCTGTTTGCCCGCTTTCAGGTTGGTTTTCCGGCAGAAATCGCATTTATCCGCCGTTTTGCTCACCGGATGGATAAAGCGCACGCGGTAGGGACACGCGGCAATGCAGTACTGGCAGCCGACGCAAAGGTCCGGATTCACGTCGACAATACCGCTGGCGGCATCGCGGAATGATGCCCCCGTCGGGCAGACGTCAACGCAGGGGGCATGGTCGCAATGCTGGCACGAGTGGCGGAAAAAGCGATATTTCACCTCCGGAAACGTCCCCTGCGGCTCGCTGCGAATAATCGTCAGGCGCGATACGCCCTCCGGCACGTTGTTGACTTCCCGACAGGCATCCATGCAGGCCGTGCAGCCGATGCATAATGACTCATCGTGTACCATGCCATAACGCACGCCGTTAATATTCAACGTGTTCGCTACAACGCGTCCTGCCATCCCACTGACCGCCGCCAGCGCGCCGACGCGGGTAATAAATTGACGTCGGGTGCAACTCATGGCTGCTCCTTAAGCAACGGAACGGACGCCGGATTAAAGTGCGGGTTAGTACGCTGATCGCTGTGGCAATCCACGCATATTTTGATCCGCCCTTTCTCGCTTAGCGTCTGCATCGTGTCTTGCTGCGGATGCAGGGAATGGCAACTGGCGCAGGTCACTTTAGTAACATGAACATCGTGCGGCCAGAACGCTTTTTGCAGTTGTTCAGGCAAGTGGCAGGACATACAGACGCTGTTCTGCTGCTCTACCGTATACATCGGGTCGTTAAAACGCATCACATCTTTCACCCCTTCACGGTGGTGAAGCGACGGTTGACCGTGGCAGTTGGTACAGGTTATCGGCAATTTATTGTTCGGGTTGATAGCGCCCGTATGTTTACCGTGCATACCTTCGGTGTCCGGCTTGTGACAGTCCAGACAGGCAGCATCCGGATTACGCTGCTGGGTGACCGTCCAGCGTTGATCCGACTCCTGCTGCGTTGGCGTGGCAGTGATTCCACTCAGGCTCCAGAACAGGCCTGACGCCAGCACCCCAGCAGTTAATAACGAACGTAATACGCTCATATTCACTCCATTACATAATGCCTGATGGCGCGCAGCTTTAAGGCCTACAAGACTTCTGTAGGCCGGATAAAGCGCTTGCGCTGTCATCCGGCAAATTTGTCACATGTGAGGTTATTGGCTTAACAGACCGTTTTTACGCGCCTGATCTTCCCACTGCGGTACGACCGTTTTCAGGAAGTCCTGCTTCTCCGCGTTGATTTGTTGCATATTCAAACCAATCGCTTTCTGCGCCTTCTCTTTCGTCGAAATATCCGGCAGCGGAATTTCATGGGTAATGCCTTTGGTCGCCAGCAGTCGCGCCAGTTTAGTACGGGCATCCGCGGCTTTATCCATCGCACTGCCTAACATCCGTAGACCTTCTTCCGGGGCATGCATATGAATACCGTGTGACGCAATCGCCAGATCCCAACGCCACTGCGCGTGGCGAATATCGTTCAGAATCGGTTTCATTTCCGCGTCTGTCGCCCCCGCATCCCATGCGGCTTTCGCTTCGAAGTGCGCATGTACCAGCTGATCTTCAACCTTGATTTTCAGGTCATGAATCGCCTGTTTACGCTCGGCGACCACTTTTTGCAGGGACGCTTTGTCCTGGGTGTGGCAGTTGGCGCAGGTTTGCGCGAAATTGTCGAACGGGTTGCCGATTTTATGGTCGGTGTAGAGCTTGCCTTCGGCGTTCTGTACTTTCGGCATGTGGCAGTCGATACAGGTCACGTTGTTCTTACCGTGAATGCCCGCGCTCCAGGTTTCATATTCCGGGTGCTGCGCTTTGAGCATCGGGGTTTTCGACAGAGAGTTAGTCCAGTCAGAGAAGGCGATAGTGTCGTAGTATTGCTCCATGTTCTCGACTTTCATGCCCTCATCCCACGGGAACTTAACGGCTTTGTTTTTACCGTCAAAGTAGTACTCCACGTGGCACTGGCCGCAGACCATCGATTGCTGATCAAAGCGACCGGCTTTATCAAACGGTTTGCCGATAGCCTCCATCGCCCGTTCGGCATAGGGGCGCGACAACGTTAATGCTGGCTTCCCCTGGGCGAAATCGTCCGACGCGGTGTTATGACAGTCGGCACAGCCCAAATCGTTGACAATTTCCGGGCCGCCTCGCGCCCATTTGCCATGGAAGTAGCCGTCTTCGCCTTCTTGTTGGATAAGGCGCGCGACATCGGGGCTTTTACAACTCCAGCAGGCCATCGGCAGCGGGCCGTCTTCCGCCGTTTTTGGCGCGCCGGTACGCAGCGTTTCGCGCACGTCAGTTACCGCATACGCGTGGCCGCGTGGTTTGTTGTAGTCACGGGAGAAGGGATAGCCCGCCCACAGGATCACCAGACGAGGGTCTTCCGCCAGCGCATCTTCACGGGCAGACTGTTCTGACGTCGCTTTCCATGACTGATATTGGTCGGGGTGTTGAGGCGCGAACGTTTCATTTTTCGCTTCAACAGTAACGGTTTTTGCGGATACAGGCGTTTGCTCAGCGTAAACAGAGGTAATGAAGAAAAAAGGAAATATAAGGCTGAAGAAACGGCGTGCGCGTAGTGTTTTCCTTGCCATAGAGGTCTCATCCAGATTGCGCCATTATCTTTAATGGCGATTTTTTATCGTTTTCCATAACAGCAACCGCACAAATACTGTTATTACATTGCTCTCCTCTATGTGTAACAAATAACCACACTTAAAATGTTGTCTTTAATCAATTGTAAGTGTATGTAAAATACCACTTTAGAGTTAGTAACCTGGACAAAACTCCCTCTCTTTTCTGATTTCCGGACACGGATCACTTTTTTAAAAAATTTCATATAACGTCATGTTATCCCGAAAATTTATCTAATTTTGCGGGACACAATCAAAAAATAGATTGCTGCTTATTTGCACAGTTCCCTTTTTGCGTGATCTGTCGCCCAAATACTAAACAAAACTTATTAAGACCCTACATTTAACGTTTGTGCGACATATTATTAACATCCTACAAGGAGAACAACAGCATGAGCCAAACACATAAACACGCCATTCCCGCCAACATTGCGGATCGTTGCCTGATAAATCCAGAGCAGTATGAGACTAAATATAAACAGTCTATTAACGACCCCGATACGTTTTGGGGCGAACAGGGAAAAATTCTCGATTGGATCACGCCGTACCAAAAAGTGAAAAACACCTCCTTTGCGCCAGGCAATGTGTCGATTAAATGGTACGAGGACGGCACGCTGAATCTGGCGGCGAACTGTCTTGACCGCCATTTGCAGGAAAATGGCGATCGCACCGCCATTATCTGGGAAGGCGATGACGCGTCGCAGAGTAAACATATCTCTTATCGCGAACTGCATCGCGATGTCTGCCGTTTCGCGAATACACTGCTGGATCTGGGCATTAAAAAAGGCGATGTGGTAGCGATTTATATGCCGATGGTGCCGGAAGCGGCGGTGGCAATGTTGGCCTGCGCCCGCATCGGCGCGGTGCATTCGGTGATCTTCGGGGGCTTCTCGCCGGAAGCCGTCGCCGGACGCATTATCGACTCCAGCTCGCGGCTGGTGATCACCGCTGACGAAGGTGTACGCGCCGGACGTAGTATCCCGCTGAAAAAGAATGTCGATGACGCGCTGAAAAACCCGAATGTCACTAGCGTTGAGCATGTGATCGTCCTGAAGCGCACCGGCAGCGACATTGACTGGCAAGAAGGCCGCGACCTGTGGTGGCGCGATTTGATTGAAAAAGCCAGCCCTGAGCACCAGCCTGAAGCGATGAATGCCGAAGATCCGCTGTTTATCCTTTATACCTCCGGCTCCACCGGCAAGCCGAAAGGCGTGCTGCACACCACCGGCGGCTATCTGGTCTACGCCGCGACCACCTTTAAGTATGTCTTTGATTATCACCCTGGCGATATTTACTGGTGTACCGCCGATGTGGGTTGGGTGACGGGGCACAGCTATCTGTTGTATGGCCCGCTGGCCTGCGGCGCGACCACCTTAATGTTTGAAGGCGTGCCGAATTGGCCAACGCCCGCTCGCATGTGCCAGGTGGTCGACAAACACCAGGTCAACATTCTCTATACCGCCCCGACGGCCATCCGCGCGCTGATGGCGGAAGGCGATAAAGCCATTGAAGGCACCGACCGTTCTTCACTGCGCATTCTGGGTTCCGTCGGCGAGCCGATCAATCCCGAAGCGTGGGAATGGTACTGGAAGAAGATCGGCAAGGAAAAATGTCCGGTCGTCGACACCTGGTGGCAGACTGAAACAGGCGGTTTTATGATCACGCCGCTACCGGGCGCTATCGAACTGAAAGCCGGTTCCGCCACCCGTCCTTTCTTTGGCGTACAGCCTGCGCTGGTGGATAACGAAGGCCATCCGCAAGAAGGCGCGACGGAAGGCAATCTGGTCATCACCGATTCCTGGCCGGGCCAGGCGCGCACTCTGTTCGGCGATCATGAACGTTTTGAGCAGACCTATTTCTCTACCTTTAAGAATATGTATTTCAGCGGCGACGGCGCGCGTCGCGATGAAGACGGCTATTACTGGATCACCGGTCGCGTGGATGACGTGTTAAACGTCTCCGGCCACCGTCTGGGTACGGCGGAAATCGAATCGGCGCTGGTGGCGCATCCGAAGATCGCCGAAGCGGCGGTGGTGGGTATTCCACACGCTATCAAGGGCCAGGCGATTTACGCTTATGTGACGCTCAACCACGGCGAGGAGCCGTCGCCAGAACTGTACGCGGAGGTGCGCAACTGGGTACGTAAAGAGATTGGCCCGCTGGCGACGCCGGACGTGCTGCACTGGACCGACTCACTGCCAAAAACCCGTTCCGGCAAAATTATGCGCCGTATTTTGCGCAAAATCGCGGCGGGCGATACCAGCAATCTGGGCGATACCTCGACTCTCGCCGATCCTGGCGTGGTGGAGAAACTGCTCGAAGAGAAGCAGGCCATCGCGATGCCGTCATAACCATAAATGCCGGATGGCAACGCGAACGCGTTTTATCCGGCCTACGACCCTACCCCTGCCCTCTCTCAAACCGGGAGAGGGAAATATAAAAAAACCCTCCCCCAAAGGATTTCGTGTTACAGGAAGGCGGCAAGCGAGCACATCCTCAGCAGCATAGTTCACTATGTGGCTGGGGCGCGCGAGTGCGGCCAACGCGCCTGTAGCGCGAAAGACGCAGGGGGACCTCTGGAGAGCTCTGTGATGAATGACCAAATTTATCAGCGGATAGAAGACAGTGCGCGTTTCAGGGAATTAGTTGAAAAACGGCAACGGTTTGCCACGATTCTGTCGGTTATCATGCTGGCGGTTTATATCAGCTTTATTTTACTGATCGCCTTCGCGCCTGGCTGGCTGGGCACGCCTCTACATGCGGGAACCAGCGTCACCCGAGGAATTCCCATTGGCGTCGGGGTGATTGTGATTTCTTTTGTGTTGACCGGAATTTATATCTGGCGGGCGAATGGCGAATTCGATCGTCTTAATAACGCCGTACTGCATGAGGTGAAAGCATTATGAAGAGAGTTCTGACGGCGCTCGCCGCCGCACTCCCCTTCGCCGTTCATGCGGCGGATGCCATTAGCGGCGCGGTTGAACGCCAGCCCACCAACTGGCAGGCGATTATCATGTTTTTGATTTTCGTCGTGTTTACGCTCGGTATTACCTACTGGGCCTCTAAACGCGTACGTTCCCGTAGCGACTACTACACCGCAGGCGGCAATATCACCGGGTTCCAGAACGGGCTGGCGATTGCCGGCGACTATATGTCCGCCGCGTCATTTCTCGGCATTTCCGCTCTGGTGTTTACCTCCGGTTATGACGGGCTGATCTATTCGCTGGGCTTCCTTGTCGGCTGGCCAATCATCCTGTTTTTGATTGCCGAGCGCCTGCGTAATCTGGGACGTTATACTTTTGCTGACGTTGCCTCTTATCGCCTGAAACAGGGGCCAATCCGTATTCTTTCGGCCTGTGGCTCCCTGGTAGTGGTGGCGCTTTATCTCATCGCCCAAATGGTCGGCGCCGGTAAACTGATTGAACTGCTGTTCGGCCTCAACTATCACATCGCCGTAGTGCTGGTCGGCGTGCTGATGATGATGTACGTGCTGTTCGGCGGGATGCTGGCGACAACGTGGGTGCAAATTATCAAAGCCGTCCTGTTGCTGTTTGGCGCCAGTTTTATGGCCTTTATGGTGATGAAACACGTCGGCTTTAGCTTCAATAATCTGTTTACCGAAGCCATGGCGGTACACCCGAAAGGCACGGCGATTATGAGCCCAGGAGGGTTGGTGCAAGATCCGATTTCGGCGTTGTCGTTGGGTCTGGGACTGATGTTCGGCACCGCCGGCTTGCCGCATATTCTGATGCGTTTCTTTACGGTCAGCGATGCCCGCGAAGCGCGCAAGAGCGTGTTCTACGCCACCGGTTTTATGGGCTATTTCTACATTCTGACCTTTATTATCGGCTTCGGCGCTATCATGCTGGTGGGGGCGAATCCCGCCTATAAAGATGCCGCGGGCGCGCTGATTGGCGGCAATAACATGGCGGCGGTGCATCTGGCCAACGCGGTAGGCGGCAACCTGTTCCTCGGCTTTATTTCGGCAGTGGCGTTTGCCACCATTCTGGCGGTGGTCGCCGGTCTGACGCTGGCGGGCGCATCGGCGGTGTCGCATGATTTGTACGCTAACGTGTTCCGCAAAGGCGCAACCGAACGTGAAGAGCTGAAGGTGTCGAAAATCACCGTCCTGGTGCTGGGCGTGATCGCCATTATCCTCGGCGTCCTGTTTGAAAATCAGAACATCGCCTTTATGGTGGGCCTGGCGTTTGCTATCGCCGCGAGCTGCAACTTCCCCATCATTCTGCTTTCCATGTACTGGTCAAAACTGACCACGCGCGGCGCTATGCTGGGCGGCTGGTTAGGTTTACTGACAGCGGTGGTGCTGATGATTCTTGGCCCTACCATTTGGGTGCAGATCCTCGGTCACGAAAAAGCGATCTTCCCGTATGAGTATCCGGCGCTGTTCTCTATCAGCGTGGCGTTCCTGGGGATCTGGTTCTTCTCGGCCACCGATAACTCGGCAGAAGGCAACCGTGAACGTGAGCAGTTCCGCGCTCAGTTTATCCGCTCCCAAACGGGATTCGGCGTACAACAAGGGCGTGCGCATTAATCTTACCGTTTCCTCCGGCCCCGTGGGTCGGAGGAAAATCAGAACATCACCCTCGCCACCAGCGGGGCTGCCAGCACCATCACCACGCCGGACAGCATCATGACCAGACTGGCGACGACGCCCTCCTGCTGACCAAGTTCATAGGAACGCGCCGTGCCCGCCCCATGTGACGCCGCGCCGAATCCTGCCCCTTTTGCCATGCCTTCCCGGATAGAGAGACGCAAAAATAGCGCGTCGCCGACCGCCATGCCAAACACGCCAGTGACGACCACGAACAGCGCTACAAGATCCGGCTGCCCGCCCAGGGGTTCTGCCGCCGCCAGCGCAAACGGCGTAGTCACGGAACGTACCGCCAGACTACGCTGAATCTCATCCGATAACGTGAACAGACGCGCCAGCCAAACGGAACTGGTGACCGCCACCACCGTCGCCGTCACTACGCCCGCGGTGAGCGACATCCAGTGACGTTTGATAATCGCGAGGTTATCGTACACCGGCACCGCAAAGGCAATGGTCGCCGGGCCGAGCAGCCACAATAGCCAGTGCGATTCACCAATGTAGTTTTGCCAGGAGATATGACCGAACACCAGCATTAACACCAGCAGTGCCGGCGTCAACACTAATGGCATCAACGGCAATTTGCGAAAACGGCGATACAGGCGCTTATTGGCGAAGTAAATTCCCAGCGTAATCACCAGGCACAGTACGCTTAACTGAACGTTATTCACGGTTTAGCCTGCTCATCTCATAGCGATACACTTTATCCACCACCCACGCCGTCGCGCCGAGTACCATTAAGGTACTGATCGCTATCACCGAGAAAATGCGCCAGCCGTCCACCAGTAACAGATGGGCATAGTTCACTACCGCCACGACGGCGGGAACAAAGAATAACAGCATCTCCGCCAGCAGCCAGCGTGCGCCTGCGCGTACCCAGCTAAGCGGAATAATCCGGCAAACGATCAGCGCCAACATAAGCACCATGCCGACCAGATTCGCGGGCAACGGCAGGTGCAGCCAGGAGACAAGATATTGGGAAAAAATGAATAAACCTGCATAGAGCAGTACCTGAACCGGTACCTGGAGTCGTTGCACAACGGCAGGCGTAACGCGGCTTATCGCCACAGCCATGAGGGAATGTCCTGAAAAATAATACGGAGCGCCAGTATAGAGAACCTCCGCCACGGGCAGAAATGAATTAAAATCATTGCAGGCATAGTCGGAAGGAATAATCATGGATATCAGAACGCTGCGTTATTTTGTCGAGGTGGTGCGTCAGCAAAGTTTCACCCGCGCAGCGGAGAAGTTATTTGTCACCCAGCCCACCATTAGCAAGATGCTGAAAAATCTTGAAGATGAGCTTAACTGTACGCTACTGATCCGCGACGGACGTAAGTTATTGCTGACCGATACCGGACGCGTGGTGTTTGAACGCGGTCTGGCGATCCTCGCTGAGTTTCGCCAGTTAGAGGCTGAGTTGAGCGATATTAACCATCTCAATAAGGGCGTGCTGCGGCTGGGTATTCCCCCGATGGTCGGCATGTTGATGGCCGGGCCAATCAGTTTGTTTCGACAACGTTACCCTGGCGTTGAACTCAAAATTTCGGAGTTTGGCGGCCTGACGGTACAGCAGGCGGTAATGAATGGCGAGCTGGATGTTGCGATGACCGCGCTCCCGGTGGAAGAAGCGAGCGGGCTGACGACATTATCGCTGTTCAGCCATCCGCTGTGCGTGCTGGTTCCCCGTTCCGGTCAGTGGACAACCTGCGACTCCATCGCGCCTGAAGCTCTGGCGGAGCATCCTCTTCTTATCTATAACGAAGACTTTGCCCTGAGCCGCCAGTTGATGACCTTATTTAGCCAGCATGACGTAAAACCACGGATTGCCGTGCGCAGCGGGCAATGGGATTTTCTCGCCGCCATGGTGCAAGCGGGCGTCGGTATCGCCATTTTGCCGGAGCCGATTTGTCAGCGTCTGGATAAGGCCACGCTGCGCTGGCTACCGCTGGAAAGCGATCTCCGCTGGCAGTTGGGCATGATTTGGCGAGAGGGCGTGTATCTGTCGCACAGCGCCCGGGCATGGTTAACCTGTTGCGAAGGGTTTTGGCTGAAACAACCG
Source organism: Salmonella sp. A29-2 (assembly GCF_020150755.1). Taxonomy (NCBI): domain Bacteria; kingdom Pseudomonadati; phylum Pseudomonadota; class Gammaproteobacteria; order Enterobacterales; family Enterobacteriaceae; genus Salmonella; species Salmonella sp. A29-2. The sequence continues at coordinate 4,394,982 of NZ_CP083731.1, forward strand.
TAAACCATGGGTTAAAACCCTTGCCGGATGGCGGCGCAAGCACCTTATCCGGCCTACTTGTAGGCCCGGTAAGCATGGCGCCACCGGGCCACAAGGACTACTGATTTTCTATCAGTAGCGCTTCCATCAAATCCAGGTCGTGCAGCAGCTTTTGCAATGTTTCATTGCTGATTTCTCGCGTGGCGCGCAGATGATACAACTCGGCGCGTTCGGAACGCAGCGCCGCCAGACGGAAACGTCGCTCCAGGTTTTCTTCCTGTATGGAGCTTTCGACATCATTTCGCCCATCGGCACGGCGACGCAAGTTACCAATGACACGTGAGCTTACTTCAGTAAGCAACTGATTATCGATGTTTTCTTCGGTATCCGCCGCCAGACGCTCTTCCATTTTCTGAATGGCGACAATCGCCACTTCCGCCGTCGCCGCGCGGGCGATACGCTCCTCTTTCAACTGTTGCGCATGATCGGCGACTTCCAGATGTTGCAACAGCAGCGGCAGCATGATCACGCCGACAAACAACGAGAACAGAATGACGCCAGCCGCCAGGAATACCAGTTCATAACGCGCCGGAAATCCGCTGCCATCCGGCAAAAGTAACGGTATAGAGAGCACACCAGCCAGGGTGATCGCCCCACGAACGCCAGCGAAGGAAGCAATCAGAATTTCACGCGACGTCCAGCTGGCGAACTCCATCGGTTTCTTCTTCAAAAAGCGCAGGCTGAATTTTTTCATGGTCCACAGCCAGCCGAAGCGAACCAGCATCAATGCTGCATAAATCAGCACGATATCGGTAAAAAGCATCCAGGTTTCGACATTCGGGTCAGCTTCCGCCGCCGCCAGCGAAGATTCCAGAATACCCGGCAATTGCAGTCCCAACAGCAGAAAGACCATACCGTTAAAGACAAATTCCAGCATCGCCCAGGTACTGTTCGCGCGCAAACGCATTGCCAGCGGCGCGCGGCGCATTACGCCAGAACGGGTGATGGTCATCCCGGCGGCAACCGCGGCCAGGATGCCTGAGACGCCAATATGTTCGGCAATCAGGTAAGACGCGAAGGGCAGCAGAAACAGCAGGACAATTTGCGTCGCGGGCTCATCGCCGCCCCAGCGGCTCAAAAAACGCAGCGAGCGGCCATACAGCCAACTGACCACAAAACCCGCCAGAATACCGCCGATAGCGACCTTAAAAAATTCCAGCGTCGCGCCGCCGACGGTAAAGACCATCGTCCCCATCGCCACCGCGACGGCGAATTTCAGCGATACCAGACCGGAGGCGTCGTTCATTAACGCCTCTCCCTGCAGAATGCCCATGATTTTTTTCGGGATGCGCCCCTCGCCCACAATTCCGGAGAGCGCTACCGCATCGGTCGGCGACAGCACGGCGGCCAGCGCAAAGGCGGGGATCAGCGGAATGCCGGGCACCAGCCAATAAATCAGGAAGCCGATTCCCACGACCGTTACCAGGACCAGCGCCAGCGCCAGCCCGAAAATCTCTCGTCCATGCTCAAGAAATTCACGAGTCGGCGTCTTCCAGCCATCCGCAAACAGCAGCGGCGGAATAAACAGCACCAGGAAGAGTTCCGGGTCGAATTCCACATGCAAACCAAACGTCGGCCACGCCAACAGCGCGCCAATGGCGATCTGCATAAGGGGTAAAGGAAGCTGGAAGGGTAATACACGCGTAAATACCCCCGACAGTGAGACCACAAGGGTCATGATGAGTATTGTGAAGAAAATTTCCATGCGTTCCCTGTTTGCGATGTTTTTTATGATGGAGAGAGGCATCATGCCTCGGTTTCACCTTCTTCAGATTAACGCAAAAGGTAACGTGATGTGTCCTGAAAATGAAAACGGGCGACCAACGCCGCCCGTTTTTCAGAATGAAGGCAGAACTAGATAGCCCAACCGCCAGCATAAAAAGCGACCAGCGCGACCGCAATGACGACAGTTCCGATATTCAGCTTACGCCATTCGCCGGAAACCAGACGCCCGACGACCAGCGTGGCAAAGCCGATCATAATCCCGGTGACAATGTTACAGGTCAGTACAATAAATACAGCCGTTACCAGCCCCGCCATCGCATCGACGAAATCAGCAAAATCGATTTTCGCCACGTTACTCAGCATCAGCAGACCGACATACATGAGCGCCGGGGCGGTTGCGTAGACGGGAACGAGATAAGAGAGCGGCGAAAGAAACAGGATCAGCAAAAACAGCACGCCCACGGTAATCGCCGTCAGGCCCGTTTTACCGCCCGCCGCCGTACCGGCCGCAGACTCGATATACACCGCGGCGGGCGCCGCCCCGACCAGGCCGGAGAAAACGCTACTCAGGGAGTCGGTGGTTAGCGCTTTACCGCCATCGATAATTTGTCCGTCTTTGTCCAGCAGATTAGCCTGCCCTGCGACCGCACGGATCGTTCCGGTCGCATCAAACACCGCCGTCATCACCAGCGCCAGTACGCTTGGCAGAACGACAGGGTTTAACGCGCCCATAATATCCAGGCTGCCGATCAGCGAGTTGCCGTTTTCATCGCTCAACGAAGGCATGGCGAAAATGCCGGAAAAATGGACGTTAGGATCGAAGAGCAAACCCACAATAGAAATGCCAATAATGGTCAACAGAATGCCGCCGGGGACTTTCAGCTTTTCCAGACCGAGAATAACAGCCAGCCCCACAAGCGACATAATCACCGGGAAGGTATCGAAATCGCCCAGCGCGACCGGCAGGCCATCCAGCGGGTTTTTAATGACCAGGCCGACGCCGTTGGCGGCAATCAGCAACAAAAACAGGCCAATACCGATACCGGTTCCGTGGGCCACGCCCTGCGGCAAGTTACGCAAAATCCAGCTACGAATGCCGGTGGCGGAGATAACGGTAAACAGTACGCCCATCAGGAATACGGCGCCAAGCGCGACCGGGACGCTAATATGCTGCCCCAGGACCAGGCTAAACGCGGTAAACGCCGTCAACGAGATAGCGCAACCGATAGCCAGCGGCAGATTCGCCCAAAGCCCCATAACGATAGAGCCGACGCCTGCGACCAGGCAGGTCGCTACAAAGACGGCAGCAGGCGGGAACCCGGCTTTACCCAGCATCCCTGGCACCACGATGACGGAGTAAACCATCGCAAGAAACGTGGTTAAGCCAGCAACGACTTCCTGGCGAACGGTGCTCCCGCGTTGTGAAATTTTAAACCAGGCGTCGAGTGAACCGCCGGTACGCGCTGAAGGCGTAGACATAGAAAACATCCCCTGAGAATTTATTATTCGTCGGTATACGTGGGAGGTAATCCACTAACAGCGCAACGTTATCTCCTTGTGCTACATTTACGACAGCCGGGGCGCCGCAAAAAAGCAAACGTTTAGCTCCACATATACAAAACGGGTGGCAAAAAAAAGCAAACGATTATCCAGCGATCATAAACGCTTTTTCAACTGAACTTTGCCGCTTTTTATGCTTTTCTGCTTAGTATGCTCAATAAATCGCCAGACGATGCGCAAACGTTATCGTCCCTGCGCAATCCAGCAACAATTTTTCGCATCGCTGTTAGCAAATACGTTGCGCAATCTGCTCACAAAAACGCCATTATCCGCCAGGAATGGTAAACGGACCGCCCTGCTGAATCGCTCGTTGCCAGGCTGGACGCATTTCTACCCGCGCTTTCCATGCGTTGATATGGTCGAGATGAGCGATCCCGCCTCGGGCAAGCAGCGCAAATAGCGGGAAGCTCATCTGGATATCCGCCATACTTAACTGCTCTCCGGCAAACCAGGGGTGATTTGCCAGATGCCCGTCAATAAAGCGCGCATGGGTTTCCAGTTGCGGATTGAGGTACGCTTTTTGCGCGCCCTTACCGATAACGCCGCCCAACGTTCGCAGGCCCAATGGTACCGGCGGTTTACCCAGAGAGGTAAAGAGCAGCCTCATCAATAGCAAGGGCATGAGCGAACCTTCAGCGTAATGTAGCCAGAATCGATAGTGTTGTTTCCCCTGCGCATCCGCAGGTTTAAAGCGTCCGATACTGTCGTAAGTGTCCTGCAAATATTCCAGGATGGCGCCCGATTCCGCAATAACCATACCGTAATCTTCGATAACCGGAGACTTGCCCAGCGGATGCACTTTTTTCAATGCCGGCGGCGCCAGCATGGTCTTTTCACGCTGGTAACGCACAATCTGGTAAGGCAACGCCAGCTCTTCCAGCGCCCAGAGGATGCGCTGCGAACGAGACTGATTTAAATGGTGCACCGTCAGCATGGCTGTCTCCTGTAAGGTATGCCAACTAACTATAGAAAATTATGGCAGTTGCCGTAAAAATTTCGGCTAAAAAATCAGCATTTCGCTGGCGAACAGGGCGTCGTCGCTTACACTTACAGTATCAACACAAACCGGAACCTCCACCACGTGCTCGATATGAGGGGTGTTGACGTCGGGGGAAACCCTCCTGTAATCAGCGGGATAGAGCGAAAGACAAAGACCGGAAACAAACTAAAGCGCCCTTAGCGGCGCTTTAGTTTTAGGTGAACTCAGCCCGATGGCCGAGTGCATGTTAATCATCTTCAAGCAGCCGGGCACCCGTCCCGTGTTCGCCAAGCCTGTCGCCTGGATTTCGCAGCGGACAGTCGCTACGCGATAAACAGCCGCAGCCGATACAACCGTCCAGCTCATCGCGCAACGCCACCAGCGTATGAATACGTCGGTCTAACTCTTCGCGCCACTGCGAGGAGAGCTGCTTCCACTCTTTCGCGCTTAACGTATGTCCTTCCGGCAAGATACCAAACGCGTCGCCGATAGTTGCCAGCGGGATGCCGATACGCTGGGCGATCTTGATAATCGCGACATAACGCAACACGTCACGCTTATATCGCCGTTGGTTACCGCTATTACGGATACTGGTAATTAGCCCTTTGCTTTCATAGAAGTGCAGGGCGGACACAGCAACACCGCTACGTTTCGCAACTTCCCCCGGCGTCAGTAAGGCTTTTAAACGGGGAGATTTTTTTTCCATAAATCGCTTTACCTCAAGTTAACTTGAGGAATTATACTCGCCCGCAGACAAAACGACGAATCGAATACTGTTTAAGAGGCAACAATATGTCGCATCAGCAGATAATTCAGACCCTTATCGAATGGATTGATGAACATATCGACCAACCGCTAAACATTGATGTGGTGGCAAAAAAATCGGGCTACTCCAAGTGGTATTTGCAGCGGATGTTTCGTACGGTAACGCATCAAACATTAGGCGAGTATATTCGCCAGCGCCGTCTCCTGTTGGCGGCTGTTGAGCTACGAACGACCGAGCGCCCGATTTTTGATATCGCGATGGACCTGGGCTATGTATCGCAGCAAACCTTCTCGCGTGTATTCCGCCGCGAGTTCGATCGCACTCCCAGCGATTACCGTCACCGCCTGTAGGGCGTCTGCCCGCGTATCGTCAGAGGCGCGGGCGTTTGTTGTAGCCAGGAGATGAATTCCTGCGGTGGTAACGCCTTCGCAAAGTGCCATCCCTGACAATACTGAACGCCGCGTTTTAGCAACCAGCTAACCTGTTCAGCCGTTTCAACCCCCTCCGCAATGATTTTTAGCCGCAAACTTTGCGCCATTTCAATAATATGTTCCACAATCAAATGGCTGGCGCTATTAGTGGTTAGCGTATCGACAAAAGATTTATCAATTTTTAAAAGGTCGACATTTAATGAGTACAGGTTATGCAAGTTCGAATAGCCGGTACCGAAGTCATCAATTGCCACCTCGTATCCCGCCTGGCGAAACGCCTGAATAATCGGCGTCATTTTAGGCACATCAATAAATCCGCGCTCGGTCACTTCAACCTTTATCTGTTGCGCAAGCACTGAATGCTGACGCGTTTTTTCATGAATCATCACAATTAGTCGGGAAGAGAGAAAATCGGCGGCAGAGAGATTGATAGAGACATAAAGATGCGGGTGCGCGGCCAGAAAACCACCTAAATCATTAAATACCTCTTCGACGACATAATCGGTGATCTGCTCAATCATCCCCTCTTTTTCCGCCAGCGGAATAAATTCGCACGGGCTCATCACCGGACCGTGATAGCCCGGCCAACGCAATAGCGCTTCGGCACCTACACATGTCCCGTTTCGGATATCAATGATCGGCTGATAATGAAGGCAAAGCTGGTGCCTGGTAATGGCCCGTTGCAGCAATCGACGCGGTGAGTAATATGCCTGCCGGGATCGTGACCACATAAATAAGACGATAATGCTACAGATGATCCCTAACGGTAGCGTTAACGTAAGCTGATGAAAGAGGTTCTGGTAAAAGCGTTGCTTTGAGGTTGACACAATCGCGGCAACCGGTCGTTTTGCTGATTTAACCAGAGTATAGAAACGCTCACCCTGTTGGAACACAGGTTCACTCCGTCGTACCAAAGGTAATAGCTGATCAGCCTGCGCCTGTTCACTCAGGGAGAAAAAGGTGTTGGTCACCGTATCATACATTCCCCAGGCCAACGCCGGATCGTCTGACATCACCTCGCTATAAGATAAGGGATTGATAACCGCGACATAGTTTCCCCGCTGCATATATGTCATTTTATAACCGTTGAAAAAAGGCGTATCACGATAGTAATAAATAGCGATGTCAGGCTTTCGTTTATAGTCAGCGCGGGGAATAAAATAAGGACTTGTTGGCGTCATAACCGTAGAGCATAGAAAACGCTGGCCCTTAGCATAAATCAACTCATTAATGTACAAACGACCGCGGATAATATTCAGCATTCGCTGTTGATGGGCTGGCGTACAGGCTTGCCCCTGATATTGTTCAGCGGCATCGCGGGCTAAATCCGCTTGCAGGATAACCCGCTCCGTTTTATCTAATACCAACTGCGCAAATGAATGTAACTGATTTCTGGTTTCAGAGACTGCCCGGATATGAGCAAACCAGATCGCCAGCAATACAGGAAGTAACACCACAATGATCGTTCCGAGAAATCTCAACACCTTGCGTCGTGTGCTTTGACTCATTTTCAGCCTATTTCCCTGCATTATTTGTGACTATTGTTGGCAAAATAAGACGTGAACCAAACGGAGGTTTACGGTGCATGAATTTATCAATATTAGCAACAGACTTTTACCGATCAACATTTACCATTAATAACTACGCGCAATCTCTTTCGCATACCAGGCAGGACGCTAAATATTTTTGATAATATCAGATTTATACCTAAGTAAACGATGGGGTATACATCTTTACTCCTTTCTTTTGATAAATAACTTGATATTTTTATCAGGTCTGAATTTCACGAAAAAAATAAAAGAGTAGTAATAATACATCTTTGCTTTCCGGCAGTTTCTCTACGGACGCGTAGAAGTCGCACAAAAAATACGGTTATAAAACGCACAAAAAATACATTGCCGATCTGGCGAACAAGCTGGTTTTTGTGATATAGTTCACAAAAACAATGAAATAGAAACAATGTTTCATTCGATGTTGATGTGACGTCCGTTGATAGCCAGAATGTCCCACGTTTCCCGGGAACAACGCCGTGCTGTCCTGGACAAAGGTCTATTCAGAGGAAATGTTTCATGGCTGCCATAACCACTGGTGTCGTTCTTCTCCGCTGGCAACTGCTGAGCGCCGTGCTCATGTTTTTAGCCAGCACGCTCAATATCCGTTTCCGTAAATCAGATTATATTGGTCTGGCGGTGATCAGTAGCGGTCTGGGCGTGGTATCCGCCTGCTGGTTTGCCACCGGCTTACTCGGTATTACCATGATGGATCTCGCTGCGATCTGGCATAACATTGAAGCCGTAATGGTCGAAACGATGAGCCAGACCCCGCCAGAATGGCCGATGGTGCTGACCTGATACGCTATCGCTGCCGCTGAAGCCGCCCACCGGTTATCTCAACGCGGAACCGCGCGCCAGGGGTAGCCTTGCGAACCATCACGTCCCTCGCATTGCCGTTGATGAGGGCCGCCAGGTGTGGTTATCCAAAAATGGCAAGTGGAATAGCCCTAACAGAATCGAGCTAAACTCATTGAAGACGTTGCCGACTCGTTAAATGACAAAAAAGACCCGTTTGTGCAACGGGTCTTTTTTATTAAGCAGTACCACCTGATAACAGCGACAAGCGCTGCTTATTTTACATTAATAATTTATCCGGAGAACAATCACGGATTATTTTTCCACCTTTCATTACCAGGACCCGGTCAAAATACTTTATCAGATATCGACGATGCGTCACCATGATCAACGTTTTCCCATGAATAAACTCATCTAAGTTATCAAAAATTTGCTTCTCGGTATTCTCATCCAGATTTGATGTTGGTTCATCCCATAAAAAGACGCTGGCGTTACTGCTCAGACTACGTGCTAATAATAACTGCTGCTGCTGTCCGGATGACAGGTTTTTAGCCATAAAATTCACCGGAAACTTCAGCCCCATAGGATGTTGCAAGATAAAACCACAGTTCGCCAGATGAAGCGCCTTGAGTACCCGGCCCCTGTCGTTTTGCGGTTTTAACGCGAAATTACTTTCAATGGTTCCGGTGAATAAAACATCATGTGTCGTCACCACACTTAAATGCTGAGAAAAAAAGTTCTGCGATAAATGTCCTAAGTTATATCCATCATATAAAATGGCACCGTCTGTTGGCGAAAGGTAGCCAGATAGCATTCCCAGTAATGAGCTTTTTCCTGCTCCGCATTCGCCTACCACCGCGACACGTTGCCCCGCAGGTATGTCTATAGACAGTCGATTAATAATCATCGGAGATTGAGCGTCATACTGATAACTCACGCCCCGGATAGAGATATCGCCATTGCACTTTGATATGGACTGTAATGCCGGTGTTTTTTCTGCCTGATCTTCATCAAAAAAAGAAAGCAGATCCTTACCGGTTTTTTCTGCTGATAAAATAGAGATTAATGTAGAAGAAAAATTCGAAATGATCCCGGAAATACGGCCAGAGACAATGACAGATGAAACAATTGCGCCAGTGGTAACATCACCCTTAATTACCATAAAAAAGGCTATTACCATAATAGTTATTTGGGTAACAGATGACATGCTGCCCAATATAGATTGATAGATAAGATTTAATTTCCTTATCTTCAGGTTAAGATACGACTGTTCATTTGATGTATTAACCCAATCAAAAAGTAAACCTTGATTATTTAAGGTATGGATCATTTTAATAGATAAGAAAACTTCTGAGATAAAAATATTCCTGTTCTTCTGTCCTTCTTTTTGTTTGTTCATTAACTCATTAGTATAATGGTGGTTAACGAGGGAAATAATAATAGAGACGATAAACATGGTAACAGGTACAATAACGACCAGACCTAAATTTACATATATAACAATGAGAAATATAATAAATATTGGAATATCGGCTATACGTTGAAAGATCGAGTTTAATAAAACGGGTTTAATTTTCTGAAACTCATTCCATAGCACAAATGCTGATGACATGGATCTGCCATTTTTCTTTTTACTATAAAGTACCGCTTCAAGAAATGCGATATCAATATCGACGTCATCCTGCCTTGCTGTGATAGACTGATAAATATCTTTCGAAGTACGAAGGATAAACTCAAAAACAATAAATACAGCAACAATTATAGCCACGCCAAATAAAGATGAAACCGAAGCACTTGGAACAAGCTTATCATAGAACAGATTACTAAATACTGGGATAGTTAACGCAAAAATTGCCATAAAAAGAGATGAAAAGAAGTATTTAGTATAAAAAATCTTGTTCATCGATAAAGAGTTTTTTATGATATTTTTTACTCTTATACTATCAACAACTTTATTTAAAGGTAGTATACTAAATGCAGATAACTCTTTTAAATATTCATCTTCAATTTCAACATAACAGAGTTCACCGCGCGCGTTTACCAACTTTATTTTTTGCCCGCCACTCACACACACCATCCACTTCATTTCTGGTGTTAATAGTAAAATCGGCATAGGCTCATTTAGTAAATCCTCACCATTATTAAATAATATATCCTGTAGAGAAAGCCCTAACGACAAAAAGAAATTCTTCATTTGTATAGAGTCATCAGTGTTATTTCTGTCGTATTTTTTAAATCTTAAATTTATATCATCCTCTTTGATGTCAATTTTTATGTTGAATTTTTTAGACACTATAGATAATGCCGTTTCCGCACTTAAATAATAAGGTTCTAGTTTTTTATCCATAAGTAAACCCCCTCACCCAAAGGTGAGGGGTCTCCGTTATTATGCGTGTTCTTCTTGATTATCTACAGGTAGCGTAACTTCATTAACGGCGAAAACATCAATAGCGCCGTTATTGTTGTGCCCTACAGAACTCGTGGAAGGGGAATCATTAATATCGTCCTCGGTCTTTCCTCTTGCATTCATTGCGTTCACAATATCCGCCGAGGAGTGATCGACTGAGAATGTTTTTTCCTTAATCAGGAAATCATCGTCCTTATCAATGAATTTCACGTCCATAGTATATTCACCATCTTCCAAAGATAGCGGAACTTCGAATATTGCTTTCTGGTTAGTTATCGGCAGAGTAAACTCTTCTCCTTCAAACATAACACTGACATTAACAATATTCTCAGGTACTGATATTTCAAAAGAAGGTGTCTGACTAATTGAACGATCTATTTCATCCCCAGAGTCAGCGTTTAACAATGTAATACTATAGGCTGTCTCCTTCACCACGCTTTCTTCCGCCGCAGACGGCACTGTACGGAGATGCGTAGCGCTTTCGGCATTCACTGTTTCAGACTCCGGTGGAGTAACCGCTGTTGCCGTGGCGTCATCGATCGCATCGTCATGCTGGCTATCCGCTGTTACCGTCACCGTTGAGTCAACCGTCACCTCCAGCGAAGCAGATTGCAGTGAATTCCCCGCGCGATCCACCACCGTCACGCTCAGCGTGTAAGTACCATCATTCCAGGCGGCTGGCGGCGTGAAGGTCCAGCCATCCGCGCCTTGCGTCGCCTGATAGATGTCTGTCACGCCATTATGCGTCACGTTTACAGTCACCCCGGTCACATCAGCATCAATATGCTGCAGCGTGAACTTAGGCTGGGTGTGATTGTGATTCGTCACGTTATCGCTGTCTGAAGCGCCATTGTCTTCACCTGCTGCCAGCGCAATCTCCGGCACGGTCAGCGTACTGTCGATCGTAACGGTAATGGGTAACGAGTTTTTCTGATTACCCGCGGCATCGCTTGCGATTACCGATATCGTGTAGGAACCATCAGCTAACGGTGTACCTGGCGTAAAGAACCAAACGCCATCGGCATTTTTTTCAGCATTATATACGGTCCCATTGATATCGACCTGAACGACCATAACATCGCTTTCCAGATTCCCGATAATAAAGGTAGGCTGATTATCTCGCGTAATATTATCGCCCGCCGTACCACTGTCTGAGTCTGGAGATAATGAAATAACAGGAGTCTCTTTCATGATATCGAGAGGGACATCATCACTCCGGTTACCAATCGCATCCACACTCGTAATGGTAAACTTCCCTTCCGATGGATACGGGATCGCCATACTCCATTTACCATTATCAGGAACGGTTAACGTATAAGTATTCCCATTACTATCGGTTATTATTAGCTGAGATTTGGCTTCCGCCGTTCCCTGCATAATAATTAGATCGTTGACAATATCTGAATAAGTTACGACCGGAGCGTTTGGCGGCGTTCGATCAATAAATATTTCATGTACCTCTTCCTTACGGTTGCCTGCGTTATCCTCAATACTCAACGTGATATCGTATTTCCCTTCCGGAAGCTGATCGGTCGATAACTCCCACTTCCCATTAGCCGCAACGACAGCGGTTGCCAGCGTGACCCCTGCCACGATTAATGATACCGTAGCGCCAATTTCCCCCATACCTCTCATGGTAATAGTGGAGCTATTACTCCACCAGTCCGTTTTCGATGATGATTTATTGTCATCAAGCTCGCTGGTAAATACCTGGATATGCGTATCGACCCAAATGGAATACTTTTCCTGATTTACGTTACCAGCACGGTCCGTAGATTTAACATTGATATCCAGCTGGCCTTCTGTGAAATAAAGCGGGTTCACCGGCATCTGCCAGTGGCCTTTGTCATTAACCCAAACTTCCCCCACATTTAAGCCATTAATGATGATTTCTATTTTGCTATTGGGCTCGGCACTGCCACTAAATAATAAGTTACGTGTCGTGTCCGTTATATATATTTTGCCATCACTACCGGTCATCTCTGCTAACGTTTGTCCGCCGATAGAATCAATGGCGACAGGCGTCGTATTAAAGGTATCGATAGTAAAGTTTAGCGTTTTCGAGGTAGCCGTGTTGCCTGCTTTATCGGTGATAACATAATAAATGCTATGGGAACCATCGCCCAACGGTGACTCAGGTCGATAAACTTGATTTCTGTCCGTCACCGTGATCGTATCGACTAGCACTCCATCAATGAAAATCTGAACACTCTGGTTCATTTCTCCAAAAATACTAAACGCAGGCCGGGTTTGACTCGTTATACTATCATTACTGAAAATACCGTTATCAGAACCTGCCATCATAACAGGATTATCGATAAACGTACTGGTATCTATCGTGACGAGTAAGCGAGGCGATTCTGCCGTATTACCTGCCGGGTCTTCGGCAACCACTCGGATAGAATATTCACCATCTTTTAACGCATTATCAAACTGATAGGACCAGGTTCCATCTTCAAGCACAAGCACATTTGCCACGATCTTTTCATCCACATAAATATGGATTGTGGCTCCCGCTTCTGCGGTGCCTACTAACACAGGCTTGTTGTGACTAGTAATCAGATCGTCAAGTGAACCAGAGTTGCTCGCATCTTCAAGGTTGAGCGTTGGGAAGGCGGTTGATGAATCGACATCCACGCTATAATCCTTGCTCACTTCAGTGTTGCCAGCAACGTCAGTAATGCTGAAATGAATATTAAACGTACCATCATCTTGCAGCAGTATCGGCGCGCGCCATGTGCCATCAGCCTCAACCATAACAACGTTGACTAATTTACCATCGACAAAGATGCTGACCTGAGAACCAGCCTCCCCGACACCTGAGACTGACAACGCCCGGTTATTAGAGAGGGCCGGTAATGAATCTTCATCAATGTCAAAGACAGCAATTTTAGAATCGATTGTCACGGTTGTAATCGCAGACTCAACCCGGTTACCAGCAGTATCCGTAGCAACAAATTGCACCTGATACTCGCCGTCGGCGCTATTTGCCGGCATGGTATAGCTAATATTACCTGACGAACTCGCCTCTACTGTGCCTTGTAACACACCATTAATATAAACCTGTACCGTCGCGCCGGGATCGGTCATGGCAACCAGTACCGGAGACTTATTATTGGTAATCAGATCATATTTATCACCGCTATTAGTATCCCGACTTAATGAAATATCGCTGATTTCAATCTGCGTATCATGTTCTATCAGAATATCTTTTTGTTGACTGTTGCCCGCTTTATCTTCCGATACCACGACAAAGGCATTACTACCTTCACGCAGATCTAATTCTGCGCTCCATCGACCATCATTGCCTACCACCAGGGTAGCAATAACCACCCCCTGCGGATTCCTGATGGTTAAAGTACTTCCGGCTTCGGCAGTACCATCGATGGTGACATGAGATTTATTGGTGATCCAGTCGCCAACTTTGCCACTGTCATCAGCTTCGCGTAATACCACGGTTAACGGCGAAATTACTGTATCCAGTATTACATTCTGCGGACCAAACTCTCTGATATTGCCGGCAACGTCTTCAACTTTAAACGTTAATTCATAATTACCGTCATTACCCAAAGCGGGTAATACTACGCCCCAGTGTCCTGCGCCTGTCGTATAAGCAATCGCTTTTTCAACGCCATTCACAAAGATAGTGATTTTGCTGTTTGGCTCACTGGTGCCGCCAATCTCCGGCGTCACCGTATTGATATATCCGCCCTCATGCATTCCAGATATATTCCATACCAGTTCAGCAACCTCGGTATCGATAGTGACATCAACGGCGGTGGAACGCAGTTCGCTATTATCGCGAGGGTTGACGATACCCACCTGGACGACATAATGGCCATCTTTCATTTCCGATAACTGGAAAGTATATCGACCCGCTGTATCCGCTGTCGCCTCGCCGACCTTCACGCCATCCACATAAATACTCACAATCGCATTAGGTAACGTGTTCCCAACCAGGGTCGGCGTTTTATTATTCGTGGTAAAGTCTCCTAAGGCACCACTATCGCTCTCCTCGCTGAGCTTTATGGTTGGAGGCGTGACATCAATAACCGGTATTACTACAGGAAAGTCGACCTGCGACGATTCATTACCCGCTTTATCTTTGGCAACAATGCTCACAACATAGGAGCCTGGCGCTAATACTGATGGCGGCGTCCAACTCCATTCGCCATTCGCATTGGCGTTTGCCGAGCCGACCACTTTCCCATCCCACTGAATCATAATCGTCGAGAACGCTTCGGCGAGCCCTTTGAACTCAGGACGTAGGCTGGTTGCTTCATGCTGATCATCAATAGATGGATCCGAAAGGCGAATGGTGGGATCGATCGTAACCGTATCGATAGTGAATCTTTCCTGCGTTTGCGCAGTATTTCCCGCGACATCTGTTGCGACGACGTTGATGGTATACATGCCATCCGGCAGTATATTCGGCGTCACACTCCAGTTGCCATCGGCGCCAACCGTAATCGTGTGTTTTAGAACCTCCCGACCTGACTTATCGTCAACAATGGTAATCACCAGTTTCGCATTAGGCTCCGCAGTACCTTCGAATTTGGGATTTTGCTTATTCGTAAGGTTATCGCTATTGGAGCTGCCGGTATCAGACGCTGGCTCCATTCTGACACTGACGCTTGTCGTGGTATCAATGGTAAAGGGCAGCTTAGTTTCAGAAGTATTTCCGGCAATATCTCTGAAGACAACAACGGCTTCGTATACGCCATCGTTTAACGCAACGGGAACCTGAAATTCCCAGAGGTTATTGCCATTTGCCGTAACCGGATAAGAAACGCCGTTAATTCTGATTACCACAGTATCAATATCGGCGGGTACATTGCCAATAACGAAACGTGGTTTAGTGACACTCGTAATATTATCAACAGCGCTTTCGCCAGTATCATCCGCATCCAGCAAATCAATACTGGGATCAGAAACAATAGTGTCTATTGTGAATGATACCTCTTTGCTAATTTTATTACCTGCGATATCTTCAGCCACTATTTCTATTTTGTAAGTTCCATCCACTAACGGTGTATCAGGGGTAAATAGCCATTTATTACCAGCCCCCTGAGTCAGTGTGCTGGATTTCCCGTTTAAAATTACCGTCACGCTCTGCAGCGGTTCTCTGGCTGAAATTTCAAAACGTGGAGAGGTAATATTCGTAATACCATCCGTAGAATCCTTTCCGGCGTCGTCCAGCATCACGACGCTCAGGCCGTCAATCTGCGTATCCACGGTGAAGCCCAGCGTGGAATTTGCCGTATTCCCTGCCCGATCCGTCGCCTGGACATGGAGAGTATAATGACCATCAGACAATGCGCTACCTGCAGTAAATTGCCACTGCCCGGCCGCATTTTTACTGATGGGCGTCCAGTTTACGCCATCGAAAGAAACCAGCACCGATGTCACATCATCAGGCGTTGCAATTTCAAAAGAAGGACGGGTAGCATTGGTGACATTATCGTGATCGTTGACGCCGCTATCTGTTGTTAACGTAACACTGTCAATCTGAACCTGCGTGTCGATTTCAATCTGCAGTTCGGCCGATGTTTTGGTATTACCAGCAATATCCGTTACGGTAACAGAGATCGTATGCTGACCGTCAGACAGCGGTTGATCCGGCGTAAAGGTTAAATTCCCCCCTGTGTTTTCAATGGTGTAATCCCGACCATCAATATGAACCACAATGTGTGATACATCATTATCGACATTACCGATAATAAACACCGGTTTGTTAATCCTGGTAAGATTATCATTAGTATCATCACCAGTATCATGGGTGGGATCGAGTACAATTGTCGGCTCTCGCAGAGTCGTATCAATCGTAAACTGCAGCGTTTCTTGCGCAACGTTGCCGGCGATATCAGTCACATCAACCAAGAGAGTGTGTTTCCCATCAGGTAATGCCGAACCGACATTAAATATCCAGCGGCCATCCCCTCCTTTTGTGAGTTCAATCCAATTAGCGGCGTTATCGATTTTAACGCGCACATGGGTAATATCATCAGCGGTAACAATACTAAACTGCGGCTTGTCGACTTTGGTAATGTTATCTACATCGCTATCACCGCTATCTGTAACCAACGTGACGCTTTCAATTTCAGCCGTTGTATCTATCACAACAGGTAATGGTTTCGATGTCGCGGTATTTCCGGCCTTATCTTCAACCGTAACGGTAATATTATAAGAACCATCCGGAATGGCATTGCCTGGTGTAAATTGCCAACCAGCCCCAACCTTAGTCGCGTTATAATCATGACCATCAATCGTCACCACGACTTTGATAACATCGGGGTCAACATTACCAATCGTAAAGGTGGGTCGTGAAATATTAGTGATATTATCGGCGGTATTCGCTCCGGTATCTTGTCCTGCGTCTAAAGCAATAGTCGGAACCTGTATATTAGTATCGATATTAAATACTAAATCTTTATTCGCAATATTACCGGCCTCATCAGTGGCCTCTACGCGAAGGGTATGAGTACCGTCACCCAACGTGTTCGGACTTTCAAAAATCCACTGTCCGTCGGCATTTTTGCGTATCACATTCCAGTTAGCGCCACCATCCAGGGTTACGCGTACCTGGATGACATCACCGGGAACGTCAATTCTGAATGACGGTTTGGCAACATTCGTTAATTGATCATTCTGCACGCCAGTATCATTAAGCAATACGATATTGTTAATGGTTGTCGTGGTATCAATACGCACCTCTAACGGCGCAGACTCTTTTACATTCCCCGCCAGATCTTCCACCACAACGGCTAACTGATATGAGCCATCAGCCCAGCTCGCAGAAGGCGTAAAGCGCCATTGACCATTGGTGAATACCGCCGCTTCCTCGTGCGTTTTACCGTTGTAAGTTACTTTGACCATCACGCGCGTAACGTCAGAATCAACCTGGCGTATGTCGAACACAGGCCGATCGTGTTTGGTGAGGCGATCGCCAACAGTACCGCTATCTTCGCCAGCTGCCAGTTCAATCACCGGCGTAGTCAACGTACCGTCTATCGTCACCTTTAAAGGCGCGGATGTTTGCTGGTTGCCTGCCACATCTGTTACCGTCACGGTGAATGTGTAGCTACCGTCCGCCAAAGCAGCATCCGGTCGATAGCGCCAGCCGTCGGCTGATTCGGTGAGTACCACCGTTTTAAACGTGCCGTTATGCTCAATACTCAATTCCACGTGTCGAACATCTTTATCGATACTCCCCAACACAAATACCGGCTGAGTGACGCTGGTCAGATTATCGTTCTTATTCTGTCCGGTATCCTGATCGGGCGCTAGCTCAATGGTTGGCGTTAACAACGTGATGTCGATAGTGAAATTGAGCGTCTCTGTCATCTTATTACCCGCACCGTCAGTCACTTCCACGGTCAGGGTATGCTGTCCCTCTGGCATATCCGTCGGCCAGGTGTAATCCCAAATGCCAGCCGTCGAACTCTTGATTGCAGTAACCCAGGTCGTGCCGCCGTCAATACTTAGAAGAACCTTTTCCACATCATCCGGTACCGAGATCTGGAACTGCGGACGCACATGTTTTGTCACATTATCGCCAGGGACGCCGCTATCGTTGACTAATTCAATATGATCAATGGCTATTTGCGTATCCACTGTCACCGTCAGCGGCGTAGACGGACGCGTATTTCCCGCCCGATCCTCCACTGTCACCGTCAGCGTATAATCACCGTCGCCCCACGGCGCTGGCGGTGTAAAGCTCCAGCCTCCAGCCCCCTGTGTCGCGGTAAACGAGGTTGTCGTTCCATTATGCGTGACGCTGACTGTAACGTTGATAACATCCGAATCGATATTCTGCAGAATAAAGGTCGGTCGGGTGCGATTGGTCATATCATCGCCAGGCGTACCGGTATCATCCGTGCTATCCAGCGCAATGGTCGGCGTCGACAACCGGGTGTCGATGAAAAATTCAAGCGTTTGCGTCGCCGTATTGCCCGCTCTGTCGGTGACCATGACGGTAAGGGTGTGTTTTCCATCGCCCATATCCGTTGGCCAGGTATAGCCCCAGACGCCTTCGATACCCTGCGCCGCGCTCACCCAGTTTGCGCCCCCATCAATGCTCAGTTGCACAGAATTCACATCCGCCGGCACCGTGATCTCAAACTGCGGACGGGTGCTGTTAGTTAGATTGTCATCAGGCACGCCATGATCATTGACCAATGTAATATCGGTAATGCTGGTTTGCGTATCTACCGTCACTATCAGCGGCGTGGACTGGCGGACATTCCCCGCGTTATCCTGGACTTCTACCGTTAGCGTATAGCTACCGTCCGCCCAGTCAGTATCTGGCGTAAAGCGCCACTGACCGCCGACCTGGGTCAGTTTCACTTCCTGGCTATTGCTGCCCTGCGTGATCCGCAAAATGACCGAGTGCGCATCGGCGTCAATATTGCCAATGGTAAAGCCCGGTGTTTTGACGCTCGTAATATGATCGCCAATGGCGCCTGTATCGTCCCTGCTATCCATAGTGATGGTAGGCGTTGACAGCCGGGTATCAATGGTAAAATCGAGCGTCTGCGTCGTCTTATTTCCCGCCTTATCGGTCGCTTCTACCGTCAGGGTATGTAGCCCGTCGGTCACATCTTTCGGCCAGGTGTAATCCCAGATCCCTGCCGTGCCCTGTGTTGCACGAACCCACGTATTACCGCCGTCGATACTCAGACGTACCTCGTTGACATCCCCTGGCACCGTGACGCGGAAGTGTGGACGAACGTCATTGGTCAGGTTGTCGCCGGGAATACCGTTATCATTAACCAGTTCAATATCATCAATGGCAATATGGGTATCGACCGTAACCGTCAGCGGCGATGAGTATTTTACGTTACCCGCATCATCCTCCACCCTCACCGTCAGCGTATGACTGCCATCTGCCCATGTGCCGGTCGGTGTCACGCTCCAGATGCCGGTCGCGCCTTTGGTGGCCGTCAGCACCTCTTTCGTGCCGCCATGCTGTACCTCAACCGTGACATACCGTGCGTCCGCGTCAATATTGCCCAGTATAAACGTCGGCTTATTCACATTGGTCAGATTATCGCCTTTTGTTCCGCTGTCGTCCGTGCTGTCCAGAGCGATAGTCGGCTCTGACAGTAGGGTGTCGATGGTGAACTCCAGTTGCTGTGTTGCCTTGTTTCCCGCCTTGTCGGTCGCCTCCACTGTCAGGGTATGCTTCCCCTCTCCCACATCAGCCAGCCAGGTGTAATCCCAGACTCCCGACGTCGAGCTCTGTGTGGCGTTAAACCACGTTTTGCCGCCATCAATGCTCAGGCGCACCACGTTGACATCCGTCGGTACCGTCACCTGGAACTGCGGGCGCACGTTGTTGGTCTGGTTGTCATTGGGGATACCACTGTCGTTAACCAGTTCAATATTGTCGATGCCGATTTGGGTATCGACAGTGACCTTCAGCGATGCAGAATGGCTGGTGTTCCCCGCTTTATCTTCGACTGACACACTCAGGGTATAATCGCCCGCCCCCCATGATGTCGGCGGCGTAAAGGTCCATCCGCCTGCGTCTTTAGTCGCGTCAAATGTGGTGACGCCGCCGCCATGCTCCACGCTGACCGTAACGCGAACGGCATCATCATCAATATGTTGCAGGTTAAATGTCGGCTGGGTGCGATTGGTCATGTTATCGCCCTGGACACCGGTATCGTCCGCACTATCCAGTACGATAACCGGCGTCGACAGCGTGGTATCAATAGTGAAGTCGAGCGTCCTGGTCACCGTATTGCCTGCGTTATCAGTCGCTTTCACCGTTAACGTGTAGTCATCATCTGCCAATGTCTTTGGCCAGGTATAATTCCAGACGCCCGACTTCGAGCTTTGCATCGCCTTAACCCAGGTTACACCGCCGTCAATGCTCAGACTGACTTCGTTGACATCCCCTGGCACCGTGATGCGGAAATGTGGATTGGCGTCGTTAGTTAGATTGTCGCCCTTAGTACCGCTGTCATTAACCAGTTCAATATCATCAATGGCAATATGGGTATCGACCGTAACCGTCAGCGGCGATGAGTATTTTACGTTACCCGCATCATCCTCCACCCTCACCGTCAGCGTATGACTGCCATCTGCCCATGTGCCGGTCGGTGTCACGCTCCAGATGCCGGTCGCGCCTTTGGTGGCCGTCAGCACCTCTTTCGTGCCGCCATGCTGTACCTCAACCGTGACATACCGTGCGTCCGCGTCAATATTGCCCAGTATAAACGTCGGCTTATTCACATTGGTCAGATTATCGCCTTTTGTTCCGCTGTCGTCCGTGCTGTCCAGAGCGATAGTCGGCTCTGACAGTAGGGTGTCGATGTTGAACTCCAGGTTCTGTGTTGCCTTGTTTCCCGCCGCGTCGGTCGCTTCCACCGTCAGAGTGTGAGAACCGTTAGCCACATCGGTCAGCCAGGTGTAATCCCAGACGCCCGACGTCGAGCTCTGTGTGGCGTTAAACCACGTTTTGCCGCCGTCAATGCTCAGGCGCACCACGTTGACATCCGTCGGTACCGTCACCTGGAACTGCGGACGCACGTTATTAGTCAGATTATCGTTGGGAATACCGCTGTCATTGACCAGTTCAATATGGTCAATGGCGATTTGCGTATCGACAGTGACCTTCAGCGGCGCTGAGTGGCGAATATTACCCGCCTCATCTTTCACCGTTACCGTCAACGTATAATCGCCATCGGCCCACGCGCTGCCGGGTACAAAACGCCACTGCCCGCCGATCTGCGTCAGCTCCACCTCCTCGCTGCCACCATCGCGCATCACCTGCACGACGACCTGAGTCACGTCAGAATCAATACCGCCGATAATAAAACCCGGCGTTTTAACGTTAGTCTTATTATCGTTGGCGGTGCCGCTATCATCTGCGCTGTCCAGCGTGATGGTCGGTGTCGACAATGTGGTATCAATGGTAAAATTGAGCGTTTCCGTCGCCGTGTTGCCTGCAACATCGGTTGCTTTCACTGTCAGGGTATACGTATTTTCGACCAGTTCTGTCGGCCATATATACTCCCAAACGCCGTCAGACGTCAGCGTTGCGTTAACCCAGTTGATGCCGCCATCAAGACTCAGTTGCACAGAGTTCACGTCCGTCGGTACCGTAATATGAAACTGTGGACGTGCTTCATTGGTCAGGTTATCCCCAACAATACCCGTGTCATTAAGAAGTTCAATGCGATCAATAGACGTTTGCGTATCGATAGTCACCGTCAGCGGCGCAGAATAATTTGTATTACCCGCCTTATCTTCTACCTTTACCGTCAGCGTATAGTCGCCATCGGTCCAGGCTGCGCCCGGCGTAAAGCGCCACACACCGCCGTTCTTAATCAACTCTATCTGTTGGTTCTTACCATCATGCGCCACCGTCACCACCACTTTGGTCACGTCGGCGTCGATATTACCGAGGGTAAAGCCTGGCATCTTAACGTTGGTGATGTTATCGCCAGCGGCGCTATCATCCGCACTGTCCAGGGTAATCGTCGGTTCTGACAGCAGGGTATCGATGATGAAGTCCAGTTTCTGCGTCGTTTTGTTTCCCGCCTTGTCGGACGCTTCCACCATCAGGGTGTGAGGGCCGTTAGCCACATTCGTCAGCCAGGTGTAATCCCAGACGCCCGACGTCCCGCTCTGCGTGGCGTCAAACCACGTTTTGCCGCCATCAATGCTCAGTCTTACACCGTTAACATCCGCCGGTACTGTCACCTGAAAGTGCGGGCGCGCTTCATTGGTCAGATTATCGTCGGGGATACCGCTGTCGTTAACCAGTTCAATACGGTCAATGGCGATGTGCGTGTCCACTGTCACCGTCAACGGCGCGGACTGCTTCACATTTCCGGCCCTATCTTCTACCTTCACCGTCAGGATATAGTCGCCGTCCGCCCAGTCGCTGGTCGGCGCAAAGCGCCACTGTCCGCCGGTCTGAACCAGTGGCACCTCCTGTTTAATGCCATTGTGCATTACCTCCACTATCACCCGGCTGACATCGGTATCAATATTGTTGAGGGTAAAGCCCGGCGTTTTAACATTGGTGATATTATCGCCCGCGATGCCGCTGTCATCTGCGCTGTCCAGCGAGAGGGTCGGCACAGACAGAGTGGTATCGATGGTGAAATCGAGCGTCTGTGTTGCCTTATTTCCCGCCTCATCGATTGCTTCCACCGTCACGGTATGGGAGCCATCGGTCACATCATCCGGCCAGATATATTCCCAAACCCCGGCTGCCTTCAGCGCCGCTGTTACCCACGTCTTGCCGCCGTCAATGCTCAGGCGTACCTCGTTAACATCCGTCGGTACCGTCACCTGGAAGTGCGGACGCACATTATTAGTCAGATTATCGTCGGGAATACCGCTGTCATTGACCAGTTCAATGTTATTAATGGCGATTTGCGTGTCCACCGTCACCGTCAGCGATGCAGAATGGCTGGTGTTCCCCGCTTTATCTTCGACTGACACACTCAGGGTATAATCCCCATCCGCCCATAATGCCGGCGGCGTAAAGGTCCATCCGCCTGTGCCTTTCGTGGCGTCAAATGTGGTGGTGACGCCGCCATGCTCCACGCTGACCGTAACGCGAACGGCATCATCATCAATATGCTGCAGGGCAAATGTCGGCTGGGTGCGATTCGTCATGTTATCGCCCTGGACACCGGTATCGTCCGCGCTATTCAGTACGATGACCGGCACTGACAGCGTGGTATCCACCGCGAAATCGATGGTCTTCGTCACGGTATTGCCTGCTTTATCAGTCGCCTCCACCGTTAGCGTGTATTGACCATCTGCCAGGTCTGTCGGCCAGATATACTCCCAGCTTCCTGCCACGCCCGGAGTTGCCTGAACCCACGAATTACCACCGTCAATGCTCAGACGGACTTCATTGATATCCGTAGGTACCGTCACACGAAAGTGGGGACGGTCGTCGTTGGTCATATTATCGCCTTTCACGCCGCTATCGTTGACCAGTTCCACCCCATCAATGGCGATTTGGGTATCGATAACGACCGTCAGCGGTGCTGAGTAGTTGGTATTTCCTGCCTTATCTTCTACTTTCACCGTTAACGTGTAGCTGCCATCCGCCCACGTATTCCCTGGTGTAAATAACCAACTACCATTGAGGTGAGAAAGTTCGATCTCTTCGCTCACGCCATTGTGCATCACCTGTACGACGACCCGATGCGCATCGGCATCAACACCGGAAATAGCAAAACCTGGCTTATTGATGTTGGTCAGGTTATCGCCTGTCACCCCCGTATCATCCTTAGAAAGCAGGGAAATCACCGGCGTTGATACTGTGGTATCGATAGTAAAATCGAATACCGCGCTGTTCGCTTTATTACCCGCAATGTCCTCAACCTTGACATAAACCTGATGCAAGCCTTCCGTTAAATCTGAAGTAAAGGTATAGGCCCATGAACCATCAGGTTGTTGCGTGGCAACACCGATCTGCGTATCAGACGCGGCATCCCATACCTGAACACTGATAATGTCCGGATCAATATCTTTTAGGTGCAAGGTAGGTTTAACGATATTCGTTAAATTATCATCTGAAATTCCCGAATCTGAATCCGGGCTCAATGAAACTATCGGTATTGAAATAGCAGTATCGACGCTAATTAAGAAAGGATCCGAATGGGCAATGTTGCCAGCGATATCTTCAACTGAAGCGGTTATTCTATGATCGCCATCAACCAAACCTTGATCGGCTTTCAGGGTATACTCCCATCTGCCATCTTTATTTGTTCTGACCTCAGCGATCAGTGCGCCATCAACATAGAGTTTAACCGTTGAATAGGGTGCAGCGGTCCCTGTCAGTGCAGGATTCTTTTCATTAATAATATGGTCTGTATTATCAACCCCCGTATCGTTGACCAACTCTATTGTTGGTTTTTGCGTTTGTGTTACGATTTGGAAATTATACGCTGATGAGGAGGCAGTATTACCGGCAATATCTTCTACCTTTACCGTTACGTCATGCGAGCCATCGGATAACGCTGTGGTAAATTGAAAATTCCATACACCATCATCGCCAGCAATAGCCTCGCCACTTAACACACCGTCAACATAGATGGAAACCTTAGCATTAGCTTCAGCCATCCCGGTAAACAACGGCGTATTAATTTTAGTAATCATATCGCCTTTAACGCCAGAATCAGCGCTATCATGCAACATAACAGTAGGGATCGGCGTAAAGCTATCAATGGTAAGCTGATAATCTACAGATGACGTTCTTCCTAAAGGATCGATGGATTCAACCGTAATCTTATAAACATTGTCAGACAGATTTCGGGAAATATCAAAATTCCAGTTACCGTCTGCATCCGCAGTCGTCACGCCTATCGTTTTACCATCGATAAGGATATTTACGGTAGCAAACCTATCCGCTGTTCCCAGTAATGTCAGAGCATTATGTTTATTGGTAATCCAGTCGCCTTTTGCACCGGAATCATCACTGGCATCGAGTTCCGCTTTTGGAGGTACAACTTCAGTTTGAATAGTAAAAGAATATTTAACAGTAGAGGATTTATTGCCGGCGGCATCCTGAGAAATGATTTCAATATCATAGGCGCCCTGAAGAAATTTATTACTAAACTGATAATTCCAGGTCCCGTTTGAATCAACCTCAATGCTGTCATATAATTTACCATCTCGCATCAATAAGATGGTAGACTTTGGCTCTGCCGTACCGACTAAAGCCGGTAAATCATTCCCTGATAAAATTATACCATTCGGCAAAACAACATAATCTTCCAAAGAAACCGTCGGAGGTAGAGGGGCAATAGTATCAATAACGTAACTAAAGGAAAAATCCTTTTTGTTGCCAGCGACATCTTCAACAGTGAACGTAAGATTGTTAATCCCTTCCACTGAGTCTGAAGTGAAATTGAACGTCCATTCACCCTGGTCATTCGCTTTAAAAACAACCTCTTCGCCAGTCTCACTATTTATGACACTGATAATAGCATTTGGCTCAGTTTTACCTGTAAAGGTTGGGCGAGTATTGTTAGTAACGTTATCACCGACAATACCGCTATCATCAGTCGTTTCAATCTCAGCGCTGAAATAGCTGATACGTGTATCAATAGTAAAAGGCAGATTTGCCGTCGCTGAGGTATGCCCGGCAATATCAGTAGCTGTTGCTGTTATATTGTATTCGCCATCCTTGAGCGGCGTAGTAAGCGTATAGCTCCATGTCCCATCTTTAGCAACAATGACCTCACCAAGATGTTTAAGTCCAAGATAAATAGAGACTGTAGAACCAGGTTCCGCCACACCAATAAATGTTGGCAGGGTGCTATTAGTAATGTTGTCATTTTTAATGCCGGAATCACTACTATCATCCAGCTCAATCGTCGGCTTTTCCGGAGGAATGGTGTCGGTTATGATACTATCCGTCGTTTCGTTTTTATTACCTGCTTTATCTACGGCAACGACTTTTATACTATTTTCGCCCTCAGATAGTTCATTATCCTTAAATTCATAACTCCAGTTTCCATCTTTATCGACATCAACGCTGGCAACCAGTTTATTATCTACATAAATGTCAACCTTAGCATTCTCTTCCGCCGTACCAACAATTGAAGGCGTCAAGGTCGGCGTTAAGCCCTTATGACCGGACACACTACTTTCAGGCGAAAGTTCAAATGTTGGCTTATCGGTAACGGAATCGATAGTAATGACAAGTTTGGCGCTACCGCTCCCATCAGCAGTCTTGGCCTCTGCCTCCAGATTGTATGTTCCATCAGTCAATGTTTCAGGCGCAGTGAAGGTGAAGTTACCCAAACTATCCGCTACAGCCTGGCCGACAGCAATACCATTAATTTTAATAATGACCGTGGCATTGGGAGCAGTGCTACCTACAAACTGAGGTTTGGTAAAATTAGTTATACTATCATCTTTGCTACCGCTGTTACTCTCGGCCGCAAGCGCTAATGTGACTTTAAGCGGCTCTTTAACAGACTCGGCATCGAGCTTATTTTCCTCATTTTTACTGCTATTACTTTTGCCAGTGCTGGTATTTTTATTAATAGGTTGAGGAAGAACTTTTTCAGCATCGTTCTGTTTAGAAGCCTGCGTTGCTTTAGCCTGTGTATTTTGCTGGGAAGCATCGCTTTGCTGAGCCAGATTGTCTTTTGCTACATTGTCAGCCAAAAATTCCTGCAGCATTTCTTCCATTTGCTTTGATGAGTTCTGTACTTCAAACGCTTCATTGAGCGCTTTTTCTGCAGCCTCCTTAGCTTTCTCTGCTTCTTCCTTCGCCTTATCAGCTTCTTTCTTTGCGTTTTCAGCATCGTCAAGCTGCTTTTTTAATTCCTCTTCTTCCTTCTTATTTCGTCGTTTGCCATTACCTTTCTTTTCTACCTGAGCAGAATCAACCAATGAGCTGTCAATTCTCTCCAGTTGAATATCTTTTAAATCTACGCTGCCCAGAATTTTAGCGCCGGTAATAGTCTTATCTTTAAATTTAACAGCGAGGTTATTGCCTTTGATACTTGAATAAAGAGCGCCATTGACAATGATCACTGAACCACGCGGCGTGGTAATGTTCATGTCTGGCCCGGAAAGAGAAACTTTTGCGCCTTTGGCATTACCCAAAGAAGATAAATCAATTACAGAATTTTGATCGGCAAAAAACTTTTGTATGCTTTTATTTCCCATAATATTATATTCACTCTCAAGGTGTATCTAATCGTTTAGTATTAACGGGTTCTGAAAAGGCTTTGTCCACGCCTTTCATCAAGGGAGATAACAGGTATTCCATAATGCTGTGTTTTCCGGTAATTACACTAGCGTCAACAGTCATACCTGGTTTTAACCACCGTAAATCATCTTCATTAACATCGAATGCAATAATTACTTTATAATAACGCTGAATTGTTCCTCCGGTATTTTCCTCATAGGAATCAGGGCTAATATTATCGATAGTCGCATTATACGATTTTATCTTTGGTTGGATAATTGACTGCACATCCAGTTTAACGGCTTCATCTACATATATTTGGTCACGGTATTTGGGTAATATTTTCACATCGGCCAGCATAGTCCTTACTTTTGGTTTTATTTCAAAAAGTAAGTCTGCCGCCTGAATCACACCACCATGAGTAGTGGCACTTTTATTGATTTTATAAATTACACCGTCAACCGGTGAATAGATATCCTCCTCATTTATCTGCTTCTCTATTACTTTTAATGTAGAGTTAACAACCTCAAGTTCCTGAAGATTTTTAGATATTATTTTAGATAAAGATAAGCGCAATTCATTATTAAGCGCCTCAATATCATTAACAACCAGCTCAATATCATCTTTTTTTAAAGTGATGCTACTTTCAATATCATTAATTTCAGACTTAACTTTTATATACGCCTGTTTCTTGTTAAGAAAATT
This sequence comes from Salmonella sp. A29-2, assembly GCF_020150755.1. Lineage (NCBI taxonomy): Bacteria > Pseudomonadati > Pseudomonadota > Gammaproteobacteria > Enterobacterales > Enterobacteriaceae > Salmonella > Salmonella sp. A29-2. The sequence goes on from NZ_CP083731.1 coordinate 4,422,626, forward strand.
GGTATATGGGCTAATTCCTTTTTTTACCAGTGGAGAAAGAATATTTATTTCTTCGGCAAGCAATGCAAGTTCTTTTTCTTTCGAACTCAGCTTCTCTTGTAATCCGCTAATCTCAGAATCAAGAGAGGTTTTTTTTAACTCTTTAGCTCTTATCTGACTATGCACTAATTCAATATTCGCTTTTACCTCTTTATTGCTTAAAGAACGGGTACCATCCAGGGTAATCAACCCACTCTCATTTTCTTTATCAAGAATGAAAGATATTTCGTTAACATCTTTATCCAGATACCCTTTTTGAGTTCTATACCTTTGATATTCTTTTTGCAGATCAAGGTTAACGACCTTTGCAAGGAGTTCTCCTTTTTTTACAGTATCACCCTCGGCTACATAAATATCTTGTATCGTCCCTCCTTTAGAAAGAGATATTAACTGAGCATTATCTTTAGTGGTGATAACGCCCTGACCATGAACCACTGAATTAATTTCTATAAAGTAGGTAAGGATAATAATTAAGATCGTCAAAGAAATAATTATCATCATGAGATGATCGCTTTGTCTTCTATTCATTTCATTACATTTAACTCACTTTCAGTATTTCCTTTTAAATAATCCATTAAATGAAAAATCAATGAGAGTTGCTGTAACTTTAAAATATACAGGCTATATTTGCTGTCGATCATGCTTACATATGCCTGAAATGCTTCATTACGGCTTGAAATTAAATCAAGCAAACTTTTTTGCCCTAACTGAAACTCCTGCTCATATAATTCAGTAAGCTGTAACGCGTTTGTATGTGAACGTTCCGCCACTGAGTAAGTCTCTTTTGCAGCGGCGTATCTTGAAAGTTGTGAATCAATGTTATAACGCGTTTTAATCAAAAAATCGTCAATTTGCAGCTTAGCCTGCGAGTAACTTGCCACCATTTTTCTTTCCTGGGCTGAATTTCTGAACCCATTAAAAATGTTGAAACTGACATTGATACCCGTTTTAAATTCATCTTCATAATCACTTTTTTTGGCACTACCGCTCGGGTTATTCTGTACATAGCTGGACACGAGATCTACAGTCGGAAAATAGGATGATTTTGCGGCATTAATATCTTCGGTCGCGGCTTTTCGGGTATTGACAAGCATCTTATAGTCATCGTTGTATTTCATCACCATGTCCATAAGTTTTTCAGGGCTTTCGACAAAGATATATTTTTTGAAGAGGTTGAATTTTTCATCGCTTTGAATCTGAACTGGCGATAAATTCAGACCAGTCATATTCTGCATTTTATACATTTCATCATCCAACATCGACTGATACATAATGCTTCTGGTATTTAATGCATCGATAGATACTTGTACTTTACGCATATCAGATTGCATCGCTACACCGGAAGATACCAGCAACGAAAAAGTTTCCAGCATCTTTTTATAAAACTCTTTCTCCAGATTTACGCCATCAATCATTTCACGATATTTACTGATGTTGTAATAGGTTGTCACAACCTCCTGAGACACTATATTCTTTGTTTTTTCATAGTCAGTTTTACTATTATCTCTTTCATATTCAGATTTCCTGATATTAGCCCCCCTCACTCCAAAATCCGTTATTCGGTATGATAAAGACACCTTATTTTCAACGTTCCTCTCGGTACCTGACGACTCCTTTCTGTTATTATTAAGGCCAGATGTTAGATCCAGGGTAGGATAAAGTGCTGCCCGTGAAAGATCTAAGTCACTGTTTTTCTTTTCAGTCTCATAATATGAAACAGCAACAGAGGGCTGATGTGTTAATGCGGCATTAACTAAATCTCTTAGAGGAATGACCGGAAGCTCGCTGGCGTATGTGCTTTGTGTAATAAAAGCAGTCGTCAGAAAAAACATCTTAATCTTCATTTTTTTCCTCCTTGTTTAACAAACGTTGCTTTACTATTTCCTGATGCATAGATGTTATTTTTTCCATTAATGGCATATAGGTATCACGGTAGCTAACCATTTCAGCACTAATCTCTTTAGTATTAGTAATAATCTTTTTATCAGTAGCCGATAGATCGGATAGCGCTAAATGAACATTATTCATATCCTCATCCATTTCTTTTCTCAGCCCATCGAGAGTATGGGAAATATCGGCACTGCCAGCGGCAATATCGTTTATGGTCTTACCATGTGAAAGAGATTCCTGATAACATTTATCAACTGATGCCATTATTGAATCATTCTTTTTATCTATAATATTTTGTATTGTACTCATTGCCTCCAGTCGTGCATTATTATCAGCAAGCAGGATATTACCTTCAGATAAACGAGAGGTAATTGTTATTACACCGTCAGATAATTTTTTGAGATTTTCGTTACTGCTTACCAGATAACCATCAATCAGCGTAGAAAGTTGTTCCAGTTTTGCTGAGTTATCCAATAGTCGGTTTTGCAAAGTGACAAAGCTATCTGATAGCATCACTCGTTTCTTTTCTTCATCCTGCGCCCGTAAGTTTTCAACTGTCAGGTAGTTATCAAAAAACGCTTTAAACAACTCTTTAAATTCTACAAGCGTCTCTGATTCAACCCGCAGGCTTCGTTGTTTATTATTGGATCTGTTGCTTATGATTTTTAATTTTTTGATTTCCGTAGAAACAAGGGAATAGGAGCTGCGAACAAAAACACTTTGTGAGGTCAGGAGGATGGCGCAAACAACACCATAGATAGAAGATACAAATGCGGTATTCATCCCTTTCAATGGTTCAGAAAGCGACGCTACCATTGTCACGATCATATTGAGTGTATTACTTGCATTATCACCGCCAACATCTGATGGCGAGCTCAATAAGTTCCCGATTGAACCAATCGTAATAGACAGACCCGCAAACGTCCCCAACAGGCCAACAAGCGTCGACACATTGCTACAGCTCATAATAAATGATAATCGTTGATTACGGGCGGTAGACACATTGTCATCTAATTCCATCAGTAAATTGAAATCACACTGTTTGGGTTCCCCGGCAAACAAAACCTGATTGAGGTTAGAAAGAATGCTATTTTTTCTACTGGCGTCCTGAGCTATTAATATGTCTTTTGCTGAAATATTTTTAAGAATAGTGAATAATGCACACAAAGAACCTGTAATATAAATGGCAATAATGACTCCATTGTAAATTGCAGAAACCATGAAGTTATCAAAGACATACTCTCTTATACCGGGAAAAGATAAAGCGAAAAAAGGGAGTATGGCAAGGAAAAAACAGACAAACAAATAGCGGTAATGATTTATATATTTCACTCTGACACCTTTTTATTAATAGTCGTGATAATAGCTTTACTCGTTGTACTTGATGCTGCGGAGTTAACACTCATGTCAATAACTACATCAGGATATATCTTCTTAATCTCTTTCATTAAAATAATTCCCCGTTCATATCCCAGTCGTAAAGAGTCAGAGAAAGAGATGTCTGCCTGAGGAATAACCATTTCTATCAATAAATTACTATTAGTTTTGTCTTCTAACCAAGCCTCTATTTTATGAGTGTCCTCTTCTGAAAAGCTTCTCAGCCTGCCATGATACGTAATAACAAGCTCATTTTTTGTATATGTTATATCAATTTTCTGACCATCGGCGATATCGTATACTCCAACCTCCTTACCTGACATTGTAGTCATTCCGTCCGACACATCTTGTGTATTCACTTCCTTATTATCTATTTCATTAGCATTTGAATTGTCATTGGCTCCGCTATTTTGAGCAGTAGATTTAGTCTTACTCTCTATATTTGCTTTATAAACTTTAATTGAGTTGTCATACATAATAATCATATTATTAAGTGCAAACACCAACATAAGAAATATAAAAATGCACAATACCGTAGAGAATGTATCAACAAAACTAGGCCACGGATTACTTTCGTCTTCCATGTTGTCTCCTGATATTACATTGTGAATAAAATGTTTTTGTGGATTAGAAAGGATAATGGATGCTCAACTTATTCAGAAAGTGAACGCTACCGCCCTTGGCTTCCTGCTACCAATACGCTTTATAGATTTCAGTTTTCTTACATCTCGTAATCAGAAAAATAAAAACAACGACGCCATTTTTATGCGCCCACAACAAAGATGAGTGCTTTAATTAAAAACACTCTTCATTTTTTAATTAGGTAGACATCAATTATTGCACTAACTATATCTTCCCCAATAATAGGTATCGCATAAGCTCTCAACTCATAAATAAAAAATAGTATCAGCAAATTAAAACCACCCGCCGATAAATAGATTTGTTAGCTAATCATTGAAACTCTAAATCATTTTAAGGACATATTTCTTTTTAATACGCGTTATAACCATACGTATTTAATAAATTTGCCTCCAGAGGATAAAATTAATTTTCACAATTAAAACATAGGGTCATAGGGACTTCAATATAACTTAAATCATTAAAAATATAATAAGTGGGGAGTAAAAAATCAGAATTGCGTAAAAACACACACAAATAAAACCATTTTTTATATAAAGCCAGCTATAAGTAACAACTTTATCTTCAGCAATTAAAAATAAAGCAAGATGCACATATCATATTTGAGCTCATCACAAGCTAAAGCAAACATTTAATTAACTATTGATAATACCGACCATTCTCTAACGTTATTTTATAATATCTTTTTGTTGTCAAAAAATGGCTATAAATTATATATTTTGCAGATGAGTTTTCTCTTTCATATTTAAGACAATCCGTGTTATTGCAGTACATTTATGAACTTCGGCTGGATAATGATGTGCCGAGGCGAGTCGGCCAGAGGCGATAAGCGACATTTTTCCGTAAGATATGCGCTTCTCTTTTTTGAAAGGGATACTAAGAGCCTATCCCATTAGGGCTATTTTACTTGCCATTTTGGTCCTGGGCAGTGCTCGCCAAAACGCGTTAGCGTTTTGAACGCCGCTTGCGGCGGCCCGAAGGGCGAGCGTAGCGAGTCAAACTTCACGTACTACGTATACGCTCCGGTTTTTGCGCGCTGTCCGTGTCCAAACTGGCTGCGCCAATAACGCCTGGTGGGATAGGCTCTAAGACAATAATACCAGGTAAGAAAATGCCTGGTTTACACCAGGCATTTCAGCAGACGAGAACTATAGCGAAAATGCAAATAACGCTTTGAGTTTTTTACCAAAAATCAGAACGGAATGTCGTCATCAAAATCCATTGGCGGTTCGTTAGACGGCGCTGGCGCGGATTGCTGTGGACGTGACTGCGCGCCGCCGCTGAACTGGTTGCCGCCCTGCGGCTGCTGAGGTTGTTGCGGTTGACCCCAACCCCCCTGCTGCTGACCGCCTGCCGGTGCGCCGCCGCCCTGGCGACCACCCAGCATCTGCATCACGCCGCCGATCTGCGGAACGTTAATTTCAGTCGTATAGCGTTCCTGGCCACTCTGATCGGTCCACTTGCGGGTACGCAATTGACCTTCGATATACACCTGAGAACCTTTACGCAGATATTCGCCGGCCACTTCCGCCAGTTTGCCGAACATCACCACCCGGTGCCATTCAGTCTGCTCTTTCATTTCGCCGGTCTGCTTATCGCGCCAGGATTCAGAAGTAGCCAGCGTTAAGTTGGCGACAGCGCCGCCACTCGGCATATAGCGTACTTCCGGGTCCTGGCCCAGATTACCAACGAGAATCACCTTGTTTACGCCTCTGCTGGCCATAATTGAGTCTCCTGAATACGTTTCATAAATAGTGTAAACGCGTGAGTGTACCATTTCCACGTAGCATTTTAATAGCTGCGATGCAGGTTCCAGGTCACTCGCGCGAACCTCATATTGTTGCATACTTTAGCTGAAGATGCATTCCAATACTGTATATTCAAACAGGTTAAATTGTGTCATAATTAGCCGTTTCTGCCGTTTGTCCTTCAAACAAACCAGGCATCCGAGTCTCTACCGGGAAAGGTGAATGGATAAGATCGAAGTTCGGGGCGCCCGCACCCATAATCTCAAAAATATTAACCTCGTCATCCCCCGCGACAAACTGATTGTCGTGACCGGGCTTTCGGGTTCAGGCAAATCCTCACTGGCTTTCGACACTCTGTATGCCGAAGGGCAGCGTCGTTACGTTGAATCGCTCTCCGCTTACGCGCGGCAGTTTTTGTCGCTCATGGAAAAACCGGATGTCGACCATATTGAGGGGCTATCACCCGCGATCTCAATTGAACAGAAATCGACATCGCACAACCCGCGCTCTACGGTGGGTACTATTACCGAGATCCACGACTACCTGCGCCTGCTGTTTGCCCGCGTGGGCGAGCCGCGTTGTCCGGACCATGACGTGCCGCTGGCGGCGCAAACCGTTAGCCAGATGGTCGATAACGTGCTGTCGCAGCCGGAAGGCAAACGTCTGATGCTGCTGGCGCCGATTATTAAAGAGCGTAAAGGCGAACACACCAAAACGCTGGAAAATCTGGCAAGCCAGGGTTACATTCGCGCCCGTATTGACGGCGAAGTCTGCGATCTCTCCGATCCGCCGAAGCTGGAGCTGCAAAAGAAACATACCATTGAGGTGGTGATCGATCGCTTCAAAGTTCGCAACGATCTTTCCCAACGCCTGGCGGAGTCGTTCGAAACGGCGCTGGAATTATCCGGCGGCACGGCGGTTGTTGCCGATATGGACGATGAGAAAGCGGAGGAGCTTCTGTTCTCCGCCAATTTTGCCTGCCCGATTTGCGGCTACAGTATGCGCGAGCTGGAACCGCGTCTGTTCTCGTTCAACAACCCGGCAGGCGCCTGCCCGACCTGTGACGGGCTCGGCGTTCAGCAATATTTCGATCCGGACCGCGTGATCCAGAATCCCGACCTGTCGCTGGCAGGCGGCGCGATTCGTGGTTGGGATCGTCGCAATTTTTACTACTTTCAAATGCTCAAGTCGCTGGCGGAACACTATAAGTTCGACGTAGATGCGCCGTGGGCAAGCCTCAGCGCCAACGTACATAAAGTCGTGCTGTACGGTTCCGGCAAAGAGAACATTGAATTTAAATATATGAACGATCGCGGCGATACCTCCGTGCGCCGCCATCCGTTCGAAGGCGTGCTGCATAATATGGAGCGCCGTTATAAAGAGACGGAATCCAGCGCGGTGCGCGAAGAGCTGGCGAAGTTCATCAGTAATCGCCCCTGCGCCAGCTGTGAAGGAACGCGACTGAATCGCGAAGCGCGCCATGTATTTGTGGAAAATACGCCGCTGCCTGCTATTTCCGATATGAGCATTGGCCATGCGATGGATTTTTTCACTAATCTCAAGCTTTCCGGGCAACGAGCGAAAATCGCCGAAAAAGTGCTAAAAGAGATCGGCGATCGCCTCAAGTTTCTGGTGAACGTCGGCCTGAACTATCTCACGCTTTCCCGCTCGGCAGAGACGCTTTCCGGCGGCGAAGCCCAGCGTATTCGTCTGGCGAGCCAGATAGGCGCCGGGTTAGTCGGCGTGATGTATGTGCTGGATGAACCGTCCATCGGTCTGCACCAGCGCGATAACGAACGGCTGCTGGGTACGCTGATTCATCTGCGTAATCTTGGCAATACCGTGATTGTGGTGGAACACGATGAAGACGCCATCCGCGCCGCCGACCATGTGATTGATATTGGCCCCGGCGCGGGCGTTCACGGCGGCGAGGTGCTGGCGGAAGGCCCGCTGGAAGCCATTATGGCGGTACCGGAATCACTGACCGGCCAGTACATGAGCGGTAAACGCAAAATTGAAGTGCCGAAACAACGCGTGCCGGCAAATCCAGAAAAAGTGCTCAAACTCACCGGCGCGCGCGGCAACAACCTGAAAGATGTGACCCTTACGCTACCGGTAGGGCTGTTTACCTGTATCACCGGCGTCTCGGGTTCCGGTAAATCGACGCTGATTAACGATACGCTGTTCCCCATCGCCCAGCGTCAGTTAAACGGGGCGACTATCGCCGAACCGGCGCCGTATCGGGATATTCAGGGGCTGGAACATTTCGATAAAGTGATCGATATCGACCAGAGCCCGATCGGGCGCACCCCGCGTTCCAACCCGGCGACCTATACGGGCGTCTTTACCCCGGTTCGCGAGCTTTTTGCTGGCGTGCCGGAGTCTCGCTCGCGCGGCTATACGCCAGGGCGATTCAGCTTCAACGTGCGCGGCGGTCGCTGCGAAGCGTGCCAGGGCGATGGCGTCATTAAAGTCGAAATGCACTTTCTGCCAGATATTTACGTGCCGTGCGACCAGTGCAAAGGCAAGCGCTATAACCGGGAAACGCTGGAGATTAAGTACAAAGGCAAGACCATCCACGAAGTGCTGGATATGACCATTGAAGAAGCGCGTGAGTTCTTTGATGCGGTTCCGGCGCTGGCGCGTAAGCTGCAGACGCTGATGGACGTGGGGCTGACCTATATCCGTCTTGGTCAGTCGGCGACGACGCTTTCCGGCGGCGAGGCCCAGCGCGTGAAGCTGGCGCGCGAACTGTCGAAGCGCGGCACCGGGCAGACGCTGTATATTCTCGACGAGCCGACCACCGGCCTGCACTTTGCCGATATTCAGCAGCTGCTTGACGTTCTGCATCAGTTGCGCGATCAGGGCAACACCATCGTGGTGATCGAACACAACCTGGACGTCATTAAAACGGCGGACTGGATTGTCGACCTCGGCCCGGAAGGCGGCAGCGGCGGCGGCGAAATTCTCGTCTCCGGTACGCCGGAAACCGTGGCGGAGTGCGAGGCGTCGCATACCGCCCGCTTCCTTAAACCTATGCTCAAATAACCTTCACGCCGCTTTCCGATTCGCCGGGAAGCGGCATCATTTTTCCTCATCCCACCTCATTGTCTCCGTGTTGAGCATTTGTGATTTGCGTGCCGCCTCGCTCTGACATGTGATAGCGCAAACGGTCTGTTATGGAAAACACCATGAAGTTGCCCTACGCAATCACACTACTGCTGTGCCTGTTTTTATCCGCCTGTACGCTGCCTGACCGCTTTAGCGCCGTGGCTTTTCAACAACTGACGCTATTACAAGCGCGCTCAACCCGCTTCCTGCAGGACGCGGCGCGAATACCGTGGCAAAAAGAGACACTGCTCAAGGATGACCGCGATATCCGCCAGACATTTTTTCAGGCTGAGCGGGTCGCCCGTCAAGGTGGGGATAAACACCGACTCGAAAATCTGGCGCTGCTGAAAAATCACTATTTGCGTCTTTATGCGCGGGTTATACAACGTAAGCAACCACTTACTTACATCCAGGCTGAGAGATACCAACAGCAAAATAATCAGGTCTGGAAATTAGCCATACAGGGTGAGTGTCTGCATTGGGGCGCCCGCTGCACTCAGGGAGAAGAAAATGGCGTCTATTAACGAAATACATAACCTGATGACCACCGCCCGAGCCGAACACCCTGTAGTCTCTTCGGCGATTGCCGAGTTTATCCAGGCGTATAAGCAGGCAAGAGAAGACAGCGACGACGGTATCCGCGAGTCCGCCGCGTTTATCGCCCGCGCGCTTCAGGAACATGCTCGCGGCTGGCTGGACGACGACGATATGATTATTCTGCTGGAAGGACAGCGGGACCTCGCCAGGCTACGCGCCAATAATGCGCAAATCGCCCTCGGCAGCCGTATCCGGTCTACGGTCATCCGCCTCATTGATATCGCCCTGGTGTTGTTGGTCGGCGCGCTATAATCAGGACTGCGGCAACTGCTTGCGTTTATCTTCCGACAGCGCATTTACCGCCTGTTGATAAGAGGCATCGACCAGATAATAGAGTTGTGAATCCGGCAGCGATCCGTCCAGATAGACCGTGCTCCAGTGCGCTTTATTAAGGTGCCGACTCGGTCGTACATCGCTGTGCTGCTGACGTAACAACTCTGCCAGTTCCGGGCTGGTTTTGAGAGAGGCTGCCGGGCGTCCTTCAACTTCTTTTACCATCGCGAAAAGTACATCTTCCACTTTAATTTGCGTCGCTTTCCAGTCGCTGTGGACGCTCTGCTCTGCGCCAGGTTTTGCCATGCAGTATTGCAGTAATTCCGAAATGGTCATTATCATTCCCCTTGTAGTGTCGCGATGATTTTACGTGGACCGCCGTGAATACGGTGCTCTCCCAACCAGATACCTTGCCATGTTCCTAACTGTAAACGCCCCTGGCGTACAGGCAGCAGCAACGAGACGCCCAATACTGACGACTTAATATGCGAAGGCATGTCATCCGCGCCTTCGTAATCATGTTCATACGCCGCATTATCGGGAACGGTTTTCAGGAAATGGCGCTCCATATCAGCGCGCACGGTGGGATCGCAGTTTTCGTTTAGCGTCAGCGAGGCCGAGGTATGTAGCAACAACAGATGCAGCAAACCCGTTTCGACAGGCGGTAAGCCAGACAATTTATCGATAATTTCATCTGTTATCAGATGAAACCCGCGCGGCTTCTCGCTCAGTGTAATGGTGCGCTGATACCACATAGGCTGCTCCTTCCTAAAAACAAACGTCTCCTGAATAGTGTGCAGCAAGTCTGGAAAAGGTAAAAGCCAGCGGGGCAAGTTTGTGCAAAAATCATGCAAAAAAGGAGAGCCTGTCGCTCTCCTGATTTTTAGTACTCCGAGTTGACAATGACTTCCTCGCCAAACGCTCCTGCCTGCGGCAGCGGTTTGTAGGTGGAGTTAGCCGCGCGCAGGATGCGAATACCGCGGATACCACAATCACGAGCCGCGGTAATATCGTTATCCGAATCGCCGTAGAAGATACGCATGTTCTTCTCCTGCAGCCACTGTACTTTCGTATTTTGTTCCGGTTTATCGCCGGCGAAAATCACCGGATTCATATTCGCCGCCGGAATATGGAAGTTATCCGCCAGCGTTTTCGACACGGTTTCCGTTTTCGTCTGACTACGACCAGTGACAAAGTAAATACTGTCGCCACGGCGAACATGCATATCAATGAGCTGTCGGGCCACTTCTTTTGGAATACTGAACTCATCCCAGCCGTTGTTCATTTTTTCCCAAAAGGCCGGATTTTTCAGATAATCGTCGCTGTCCGGGGAGTAGGTTTTCTTTCCGCGCCAGAATCCGGGGCTGGAAAATAACACGGTGTCGTCAATATCAAAGCCGACCGCCATCGGCGGGCGTCCGGTGAGGCTGTTTTCAATCTGGGCGACAGAGACCCAATGGACAGGCGCTTGTTCCGCGAGTTTTGCAACGTTAGTGCCCGGATTGAGCGTCGAAGGGGAAGATACTAACGCATTCGCGGAATGGTTTAGCGTAAACAACAAACAGACGGCACTCAGCGCCAGGGTTATTTTTTTCATGCTTTTCCCTTAAAATTCAGAATATTATAGTTATTAAGATGAGTCTTTGCTCAAAAAACTATCTGACCATAACGCCAGTAACGGTCAAAAGGAAGGATTATCTGCGGTTTTGTTACGAAAAAAGAGGATGATCACAACAGCTATTGTCAGACCGGAGGGCAATGTTATCGCCGTCCGGCCTGAATATTACATGACAGCGGCAAATGCCTTCGCCACGCGGTGTACATTTGAAGCATTAAGCCCGGCGACACACATGCGGCCACTGGCAATCAGGTAAACGCCAAACTCATCGCGCAACCGCTCGACCTGCTCCTCGCTTAACCCGGTATAGCTGAACATACCGCGCTGCTGTAACAAGTAATCAAAGTTGCGGTCAGGCATCTCCGCCTTCAGCTCCTTCACCAGCGTCTGGCGCATCGATATAATGCGGTTACGCATCGCGTCGACTTCCGCCAGCCAGCCCGCTTTTAACGCCTCATCGCCCAGGACCGTAGCGACCACCTGAGCGCCGAAACACGGCGGACTGGAGTAAATTCGGCGCACCGTCGCTTTTAGCTGTCCCAGAACCCGCGCGGCAATTTCAGCATCTTCACACACCACGGACAGGCCGCCGACGCGCTCGCCGTACAGCGAGAAAATCTTCGAAAAAGAGTTACTGACTAACGCAGGTAACCCGGCGCTGGCAATGGCGCGAATAGCGTAAGCATCCTCGTCCATGCCTGCGCCAAACCCCTGATAGGCAATATCAAGGAACGGAATCAGATCGCGCGCTTTCACTATTTCAATCACCGCATCCCATTGCGAAGGCGTTAAATCCGCCCCGGTCGGGTTGTGACAACAGGGGTGCAGCAGCACGATACTGCGTGCAGGTAACGTATTCAGCGTGGCCAGCAGATCGTTAAAACGGATGCCGTTAGTCGCGTCGTCATACCAGGGGTAAGTACTCACTTCGAATCCTGCCCCGGCAAATATCGCAATATGGTTTTCCCAGGTGGGGTCGCTCACCCATACGCCTGCGTCGGGGAAATAACGCTTCAGGAAATCCGCGCCCACTTTCAGCGCGCCGGAACCGCCTAATGTCTGGATAGTAGCCACGCGCTGTTGCTGAAGAACCGGGTGATCGGCGCCAAAGAGCAAAGGCGCGATAGTATGGCGATAAGTATTGAGTCCTTCCATCGGCAGGTACAGCGAAGCGCCATGCGGCTGCGCGTTAAGCCGGGCTTCGGCTTCGGCCACCGTTTTGAGCTGTGGGATAATCCCGTCTTCGTTGTAATACAGGCCAATGCTCAGATTTACTTTGTCGTGACGGGAGTCGTCTTTAAAACGCTCCATCAGTGAAAGAATCGGATCGCCGGCATAGGCGTCAACTTTTTGAAACACGCGATGGTTCTCCAGGTTTACAGAGGGCAGGAAATAACACAATAAACCGGAAGGACGAGAAGATCGAGAGGATGTTGTGGTGGATGCGCATATTGCCGGATGGCGGCGTGAACGTCTTATCCGGCCTACAGCCAATGCGCGAGACAAGCCGGATAAGCGCAAGCGCCACCCGGCCTGCCGCGTATTTAATCAATATACTTCATCGCCACCCTTGAAGTCAGGCGCGTGATAAGTTCGTAAGCACTTACTTTTGTCATTTCAGCGATACGTTCAACCGGCAGACCTTCGCCCCATAAGACCACCGGATCGCCCGCGTTATCCTGCGCGTTTGGCCCCAAATCCACGCAAATCATATCCATCGCCACCCGCCCGACAATCGGGACTTCACGACCATTGACCAGTACTGGCGTACCGGAAGGCGCCGCTCGTGGGTAGCCATCGCCATAACCCATCGCCACCACGCCCAGGCGCGTGTCGCGCTCACTCACCCATGTCCCGCCGTAGCCCACCGGTTCGCCCGCTTTGTGGTCACGCACCGCGATCAAACTGGAGGTTAAAGACATCACCGGCTGAAAACCAAAATCCGGCCCCCAGGGTTTGTGTTCCAGCGGCGATACGCCATACAAAATGATGCCCGGACGCGCCCAGTCAAAGTGAGACTGCGGCCACAGCAGAATACCGCCAGACGCGGCAATAGAGCGCTGACCGGGTTTACCCCGACAGAAGGCATTAAAAATGTCGAGCTGATGTTCGGTAGCGCCGCATTCCGGCTCATCCGCACGGGCAAAATGGCTGACGATATTCACCGGCTGGCGTACATTTTTACAGTGCGTCAGACGCTGGTAGAACGCCTCCGCCTCTTCGGGGCGCACGCCGAGACGATGCATACCGGTATCCAGTTTCATCCAGACCGTTACTGGCTCCGCCAGCTCCACGGCCTCCAGGGCGGCAAGCTGCTCCTGATTATGTACGGCGGTATGCAGACATTGCGCGGAAATGGTCGGCAGATCGGCGGCGTCGAAAAAACCCTCCAGCAGCAGGATAGGCTGCGTGATCCCGCCCGCTCGCAGACGTAGAGCCTCTTCAAGACGCGCCACGCCAAAAGCGTCAGCATCAGGGAGCGTTCGCGCGGTCTCCAGAAGACCGTGTCCATAAGCGTTCGCTTTCACCACCGCAACCAGCTTACTGGCAGGCGCCAGTTCACGCAGACGTTGCAGGTTGTGTCGCAGAGCGCGGCGGTTAATGACGACTGTTGCCGCTTGCATTTGAATTCCTTGTTAACAGAATGACGGAGAGTTACTCATCATCGTATTGCGGTCCCGCATAGTTATCGAAGCGCGACCACTGACCATTGAACGTCAGACGAACCGTACCGATAGGACCGTTACGTTGCTTACCAATAATAATTTCAGCAATGCCTTTTAAGTCGCTGTTCTCGTGATAAACCTCATCACGGTAGATAAACATAATTAAGTCGGCATCCTGTTCAATAGAGCCGGATTCACGCAGGTCGGAGTTCACCGGACGTTTATCCGCGCGTTGTTCCAGGGAGCGGTTAAGCTGCGATAGCGCCACGACCGGCACCTGAAGTTCCTTCGCCAGCGCTTTCAACGAGCGAGAAATTTCGGCGATTTCCAGAGTACGGTTATCAGAAAGCGACGGCACGCGCATCAATTGCAGGTAGTCGATCATAATCAGACTTAACCCGCCATGTTCGCGGAAAATACGCCGTGCGCGCGAACGGACTTCTGTCGGCGTAAGACCTGAGGAGTCGTCAATATACATATTGCGTTTCTCCAGCAGAATGCCCATCGTGCCGGAGATTCGCGCCCAGTCCTCATCATCGAGTTGACCGGTACGAATACGTGTCTGATCGACGCGGGACAGCGAGGCCAGCATACGCATCATGATCTGTTCGCCGGGCATCTCCAGACTAAAGATCAGTACCGGTTTATCCTGCAACATCGCCGCATTTTCGCAGAGGTTCATCGCAAAAGTGGTTTTACCCATGGAGGGACGCGCCGCGACGATAATCAAATCCGAACGCTGTAACCCTGCCGTCTTTTTATTGAGATCCTGATAGCCGGTATCCACGCCTGTAACGCCATCGTGCGGTTGCTGGAACAACTGCTCAATACGCGCCACGGTAGCGTCGAGAATCTGGTCGATGCTTTTCGGGCCTTCGTCTTTGTTGGCCCGGTTTTCCGCGATCTGGAAGACGCGCGACTCCGCCAGATCCAGCAGTTCGTCGCTATTACGCCCCTGTGGATCGTAACCAGCGTCCGCAATTTCATGCGCCACCGCGATCATATCGCGGACAACGGCGCGTTCGCGCACAATGTCCGCATAAGCACTGATATTCGCCGCGCTTGGCGTGTTTTTAGACAACTCCGCCAGATAGGCGAAACCGCCGACGCTGTCCAGTTGGCCCTGCCGCTCCAGCGATTCCGCGAGCGTAATCAGGTCGATAGGACTGCCGCTTTCCTGCAAGCGCCCCATCTCCGTAAAGATATGGCGATGCGGACGGGTATAGAAATCTTCCGCCACCACGCGCTCGGCCACATCGTCCCAGCGCTCGTTATCCAGCATTAAACCGCCCAACACCGACTGTTCCGCTTCAATCGAGTGCGGCGGCACTTTTATCCCGGCAACCTGCGGATCGCGGTCGCGGGCATCAGTCTGTGGTTTGTTGAAGGGTTTATTTCCTGCCATAGTGAATGGAGTTACCGAGATAGTGATTGGGTCGAAAGATTACCACATTTCTTTTGGAGGAAGCATGGCAACGCGTATTGAATTTCACAAGCATGGTGGTCCGGAAGTGCTTCAGACCGTGGAGTTTACGCCAACGGAACCGGCGGAACACGAAATCCAGGTTGAGAACAAAGCCATTGGTATCAACTTCATCGACACCTATATCCGTAGCGGACTCTATCCGCCCCCGTCGTTGCCTGCGGGCCTGGGAACCGAAGCTGCGGGTGTGGTCAGTAAAGTTGGCAACGGCGTGGAGCACATTCGCGTCGGCGATCGCGTCGTCTACGCGCAGTCAACGCTCGGCGCTTACAGTTCCGTCCATAACGTCCCCGCAGATAAAGCCGCGATTTTACCTGACGCCATTTCCTTCGAACAGGCGGCAGCCTCTTTTCTCAAGGGATTGACCGTTTTTTACCTGTTGCGCAAAACCTATGAAGTGAAACCCGACGAACCCTTCCTGTTTCATGCCGCTGCGGGCGGCGTCGGTCTGATCGCCTGCCAATGGGCGAAAGCGCTGGGCGCGAAGCTTATCGGTACCGTCGGTAGCGCGCAAAAAGCGCAGCGGGCGCTGGACGCCGGCGCCTGGCAGGTAATTAATTACCGTGAGGAGAGCATTGTAGAACGGGTAAAAGAGATCACCGGCGGCAAAAAAGTCCGCGTGGTCTATGACTCCGTGGGGAAAGATACCTGGGAAGCCTCACTGGACTGCCTGCAACGTCGGGGACTGATGGTCAGTTTCGGCAATGCGTCCGGCCCCGTCACCGGCGTGAATTTAGGTATTCTGAATCAGAAAGGTTCCCTGTATGCCACGCGACCTTCACTACAGGGGTATATTACGACGCGTGAAGAACTAACCGAAGCCAGCAATGAATTGTTCTCATTGATCGCCAGCGGCGTGATTAAAGTCGATGTGGCTGAAAATCAACGCTATGCGTTAAAAGATGCACGTCGCGCGCATGAGGTGCTGGAAAGCCGGGCCACACAGGGCTCAAGCCTGCTGATTCCGTAATAGCTCTGCAAAGAAATTGGGCTTCCACCCGGGAAGCCCTTTCTTTTTTTGTTCGGCTGTATGTAGGGTACAGCGCGATGAATTCGTTACCTGCGCAATCATGACAGATTTAATAATCGATTCCTATTTGCCTGTGAGGGCAAAGTTCCAGGTTGTGACGAACCGCTCAATACCTTAGTAAAACCGACGGTTATTGCGCTGATACTGTGGGATTTTTGGCGTTTTTACTGCTTTGATCACCCACACCACAGCCACCGCCAGCAGTAGCCACGGTAACAGCTTGATCATCAGGGCGAACATTCCGCCCAGGAACATGACGGCAGTCGCTACAACCAGCGCGGCCAGAATGCCCAGCAAGGA
The DNA here is from genome assembly GCF_020150755.1 of Salmonella sp. A29-2. Lineage (NCBI taxonomy): Bacteria > Pseudomonadati > Pseudomonadota > Gammaproteobacteria > Enterobacterales > Enterobacteriaceae > Salmonella > Salmonella sp. A29-2. The sequence goes on from NZ_CP083731.1 coordinate 4,439,397, forward strand.
GACGCCCGTCACCATTAACATCAGAAAAAAGCCAAGCACAAAAAGTAGTTCCAGCATAGTCGCTCCCCATAAAGATGGCATTGCCCGGCGGCACGGCGCTTACCGGGTTTGGTCAGGTAAGCTATTACAAAAATCATGCCAATATTTATGTTTTTGATATATAAAGAAAACGCACTGCAAGACCGCACAGATCGTGGTGAGATTGACTAATTTTTGGCGAACTTTTAACGCTTGTCTGCTACCAGTTTTAGCGCCTGCTCCAGTACAGCAACATCCGCGCCAGCTTTATGGGCGTTTTCGCTCAGATAGCGACGCCACTGCCGCGCGCCGGGGATGCCCTGGAACAACCCCAGCATATGGCGAGTGATATGCCCCAGATACGCTCCCTGGCTCAATTCACGCTCAATATAGGGATACATCGCGCGAACCACCGCAACCGGGTCGGCATCGGTGGTATCGGCGCCAAAGATCTCCCGATCCACCGCGGCCAGTATACCCGGATTCTGATAAGCTTCGCGGCCAACCATGACGCCATCCATATGGCGCAGGTGCTCCTTCGCCTCTTCCAGCGATTTGATGCCGCCGTTAATGGACATGGTCAGGTGCGGAAAATCCCGCTTTAGCTGGTATACGCGCGGGTAATCCAGCGGCGGGATCTCACGATTTTCTTTCGGGCTTAAGCCAGAAAGCCAGGCTTTGCGCGCATGGATAATAAACATCTCGCATTCGCCCTGACCGGAAACCGTATTGATGAAATCACACAGAAACGCATAGCTGTCCTGATCGTCAATACCAATGCGGGTTTTTACCGTCACCGGAATCGAGACGACATCACGCATGGCTTTAACACAATCGGCGACCAGTTGCGCATTGCCCATCAAACAGGCGCCAAACATACCGTTTTGCACGCGATCGGAAGGGCACCCCACGTTGAGGTTAATTTCATCGTAGCCACGCGCTTCCGCCAGCTTTGCACAATGCGCAAGCTGAGCCGGATCGCTTCCACCAAGCTGTAGAGCGACCGGATGCTCTTCTTCGCTGTAAGCCAGATAGTCACCCTTACCGTGAATAATTGCGCCCGTGGTCACCATTTCGGTGTAGAGCAGCGTCTGGCGAGACAGCAAACGCAGGAAATAGCGGCAATGTCTGTCCGTCCAGTCGAGCATAGGCGCGATGGAGAAGCGATAAGCAGGTAAAGCGGAGGACTGGGTTTCAGGCTGCATGGCGAATAAATAAGCATCCGGTTAAAAAAGGGGCGTCACTATAGCATAACGCTAAACCGGAGGCGTAGCGCCTCCGGTGAAAACGCCTCAGAATGTCATCGTAAGCTGCGCGCCAGCCCCCCAGGTTTCATCTTCGCCGTACAGTCCCATTAAGTCGAGATGCACGCGGTTAAAGGGCGCAAAGCCAAGACCGCCGGTAACCACATTGCTATCGTTATTTTTCACATCCGCACGATACCCTGCGCGCACCGCCAGCCATGACAACGGTCGAACTTCAGCGCCGACACCCACGTACTGTGAATTGTCTTCGCTCTTAAAGCCTTTCGTTTCCGTCAGATCGCCATCGGCGCTTACGGTCAGCAAATCGTTATGCCATGCGATGCCCGCGGTAACCAGGGGGCGGATTTGGTATGTATCTTTGTAGTTGGTGGTTTCTCCCGTCATACCATTAGTGATGTAAATATCTTTCGTATCGATATCGCGAGATACCAGATTTTGCCCGCTCAGCCCCAGCGTCCAGTTTTCACCGATATCGGCAGCAAGCCCCGCATCAATGTTAAAACCCGTATCGTCATTGCGATAACGGCTGCTATTCCAGTCGCTACTGTCGTAGTTATAAATTGAGGTGGTGTAGTTATAGAGCCAGGTTTTTTGCAGTTTTGGCGTAACGCCAATGGAAACAGGCACCTCGCCCACCACAAACTGCTTCGCCAGCGCAATACCGTAGTCAGATACAATCGCTACCCGCCCCGACGCGGTAGAGTTTAAATGCTTTGTAATTTCGTCAGACCCCAGCAAAGCAGCGCGTCCTGCTTCACGAAGCGCGACACGTTCATCATGCTGGATATCGCGCAAATACTGAATATCGTTCTGATCAATGGACGAACTCACGCGCCCATGCGCATAACCTTTGGCGATAAACGCCACGGAAAGCGTTTGCCCTGGAATACTTACCGCCAACCCGGCGCCGGCATTGGCGCGGGCGGTTTTTCCGTTGAGATATTCCAGCTCATCGGCCAGGTCGCGCGCGGCGCCCTGAAATTGATTCAGCACGCCTCGCGGATTGAGCAGAATTTGCCCCAGCGTAAGGTTATCGACGACCTCATCGTAGTAATCCACTTTATCGCTGATATCGTCAATTTCATCCTGGAGATTGTCTTTATCCGTAATCTGGACGCCGACCGCAGGAAGGACAACAGTGATATTGTCTTCCGGTTTGGCTTTTGCCAGTAACGCCGGATTTAACAGTACTCCGCTGCCATAATTCGCGGACGCGACGCCCGTCCCGCCCATTGCGTCATTACGCGCTTCCGTCCAGGTATTGGCGGCGCTCGCCTGCTTTGCCATAAAAAGCGAGACCGCGATAGCAATCAGTGAAAGTTTGACGTTTTTGTTCACAGTTAGCCCATCTTATTATCAGGTGAAGTAATCCCTCCGCCACGCTTTACCGGACAGAGGCGAACTATTGCTGTGAAATAGTGATGTTAAATCCTGTTGTTATAATATCGACCCTCATTAGGTATAGATGAGAATACTGGCGCGGAAAAGCTTAGCAGGCGATATATTGTCGCGGGGTAATTTCAGAGTTTTAAGCAGCTCGTGGTAAAGTAACGGATTAGACTTTCATGCCATTCGAGGTGCTACATGGAAAAGACCACAACGCAAGAGTTACTGGCGCAAGCTGAAAAACTCTGCGCGCAGCGCAACGTGCGCCTGACGCCTCAGCGCCTCGAAGTGTTGCGCCTGATGAGTCTGCAACAGGGTGCCATCAGCGCATACGATTTGCTCGATTTGCTGCGCGAAACGGAACCACAGGCCAAACCGCCCACCATTTACCGCGCGCTGGATTTTTTGCTCGAACAGGGTTTTGTCCATAAAGTGGAATCCACCAATAGTTATGTGGTTTGCCACCTGTTCGACCAGCCGACGCACAGCTCGGCCATGTTTATCTGCGATCGTTGCGGCGTGGTGAAAGAAGAGTGTGCCGAGGGCGTGGAAGACATCATGCATACGCTGGCGGCTAAAATGGGCTTTGCGCTACGACATAACGTTATTGAGGCGCACGGTCTGTGCCCTGCGTGCGTAGAAGTGGAAGCGTGTCGCCATCCGGGCGACTGTGGTCACGATCACTCGGTGCTGGTGAAGAAAAAACCGCGTTAGCCTGAACGGAAAAACGGGCGGCAGTAGAGAGGGGCACGCCCGCATTCATAAGCAAACAGTGGGAAGCACATCCATGTACTCCTGGTAGGGGAAAACATATTACCAGCGATAGTTGTTACGGGTTTCCCAGTCAACAACCTCTTTTTCCGCCTGATCTTTCTGGTAACCGTAACGCTCCTGGATTTTACCTACCAGTTGGTCGCGTTTACCTTCGATAACGGTCATATCGTCATCGGTCAGTTTGCCCCATTGTTCTTTCATTTTACCTTTAAACTGTTTCCAGTTACCGCCGGCTTCGTCTTTATTCATCATCTTGTCCTCATCATTCGGTTAGGAATAGCAGGTGTTATTCGCCCAAATGCTCTGCAATTTCTGCTGGACGTGATAATAATTGTAGGCAGGAATTCGGCCTTCGGTTTTATATTCAGAATTTTTAACCGTCACGATCTGGCAAACCATGTACCCTCGCGCCAGTGACGACGCCAGATAAGGCTCAACGACAGACCGCGAAGCGCCAAGAACACGGTTAATGCCAGCCATAAACCATGATTTCCTAATACCGGCAGGGCGAAGAGCGTCAGCGCGAATCCTCCCGCGGCGACTGCCATGCTATTGCGCATTTCGGCGGCGCGCGTCGCGCCAATAAACATACCGTCGAGCAGATAGCACCATACGCCCACCAGCGGTAATACCACCTGCCAGATAAGATACCGATCCGCCAGTAGCTGTATTTGCGGCAATGAGGTCAGTAACGCGACAATATGTTCGCCTGCCAGGGCATAGACTGTGGAAAATAACAAGGCCACAATTCCCGACTGACGACACGCCGCTCGCCAGACGTCCAGTAGCTTGCTACCGTCACGCGCGCCGTAAGCCTGACCGGAGTGCGCCTCCACCGCATAAGCAAAACCGTCCAGCGCATAGGCCGTAAAGGTGAGTAAGGTCATCAGGACTGCATTTACCGCGATAATATCGCTGCCCAGCCGCGCGCCTGACACCGTGATTGCGCCAAAACAAAGCTGAAGGAGCAATGAGCGCAGCATGATATCGCGATTGAGCGCCAAAAGGCGGCGCACGTTGCCGCGCCAGGCCTGTTTTAGCATATCCAGCGACACACCGCGGAGATGGAGAACTTTACGTACCATCATGAGGCCGATCAGTAACGTGGCATATTCTGCGATGACCGTCGCCAGGGCGGCGCCCTGCACGTTCATATGAAGTCCCATCACCAGCCACAGGTCGAGCGCGATGTTGAGAATATTGCCCACGACCAACAAGATAACCGGCGCCCGCGCATACTGAACGCCTAACAGCCAACCGAGCAGCACCAGATTCGCCAGTGACGCGGGAGCGCTTAGCCAACGAATTTCAAGGAAGCGTCTCGCTTGCACCAGGACAGCGTCGTTCCCGCCGACAATATGTAAAGCCAGCTCGATAAGCGGCGTGCGAAATAGCACAATCATCACGCCAGCACCTAGCGCCAGTAATAACGGTTGAATGAGCGCCCGGGCTAACGCCTGCGGATTTTTGGCGCCAAATGCCTGCGCCGTTAGGCCGGTGGTGCTCATACGTAGAAATAGCAGCAGCATGAAAAGAAAGCTGGTGGCAGTCGCGCCCACCGCCACGCCGCCCAGGAAAACCGGGCTGTCCAGATGACCAATCACCGCCGTATCGACCAGCCCCAGCAAGGGGACGGTGATGTTAGAAAAAATCATCGGCAGCGCGAGATGCCAGAGAGCTTTATCAGAGGAGGTAAAAAGCGGCATGGAGAAAAGCCTGACAAGGAGTTAAACGAAACGAGCGCATTGCCGGATGGCAACGTAACGCCTTATCCGGCCTACAAATTAATCATCTCAGGAACTGCATTCCCGTAGGCCTGATAAGCGCAGCGCCATCAGGCTGCACGATTGCCGGATGACGGCTTACAAGGAGATTAAAACGAGACTACAACCATTCCCCGTTGCGAATGACGCCTACCGCCAGCCCTTCAATCGTAAAGCTTTGTTCGCGCAGATCCACCACTATCGGTGTAAACTCGCTGTTTTCCGGCAGCAGCTCCACTTTATTGCCCTGCTTTTTCAGGCGTTTTACTGTCACTTCATCGTCAATGCGAGCGACAACCACCTGGCCATTACGGACGTCCTGCGTTTTATGTACCGCCAGCAAATCCCCATCCATAATACCGATGTCTTTCATCGACATACCGCTCACGCGCAGCAGGAAATCGGCGCTGGGTTTGAACAGTGAAGGATCGACCTGGTAATGGCCTTCAATATGCTGCTGCGCCAGAAGCGGTTCACCCGCCGCGACACGCCCGACAAGCGGTAATCCGTCCTCTTCTTCCTGTAACAGACGGATACCTCGCGATGCGCCAGAAACGATTTCAAGCACCCCTTTGCGCGCCAGCGCTTTAAGATGTTCTTCCGCCGCGTTTGGGGAACGGAACCCCAAACGCTGCGCGATTTCCGCACGCGTCGGTGGCATACCTGTCTGGCTGATGTGATCCCGGATGAGATCAAACACCTCTTGTTGCCTGGCCGTTAACGCTTTCATTCCGCCCCCTGGGTGTATATACAGTCATGCTGTGAGTATATACAGTTAAAGGTGATTTTGGAACCACAAACGGCGCAAAAAACAAGAGATTTATAAAATTTGGAACCTTTATCGAAAATGTGACCATAACAGGATGCCCCAGGTCATCAGGGCAACGAAAATAGACAGTAGCACCGCAGCCGATCCCATATCTTTCGCACGGCCGGAAAGCTCATGGTATTCAGAACCGATGCGGTCCACGACCGCTTCAATAGCGCTGTTGAGGATTTCAACAATCATGATAAGTAAAACGGAACCTATCAATAACACACGGGTAATCGCATCCACATCCAGCCAGCAGGCGATGATGACGCCCAGCAATACCGCGAGGCTTTCCTGGCGAAACGCTGCTTCGTGAGTCCATGCGGCGCGAAATCCTTTCCAGGAATATCCTGCCGCTTTGATAATTCTGGTGAATCCAGTGGTATTATTGGCCATCAAAAGAACCTTTTTACATTATTAACGTCAATGACATTATACGGTTGCCCTGCACGATTCGGACTGCCGTAACGCAGCGCGAAGTATGACGGGATACAACAGAAATTCGCTAAACTTTCTGATATCCTTGCACCGCATTTGCATTATTAACCAGAGGCTTTACATCGTTTATGTCCGGCTGGCCACGAATTTACTACAAATTACTGAATTTACCATTAAGCATACTGGTAAAAAGCAAGTCTATTCCGGCGGAACCCGCCCAGGAATTGGGGCTCGATACTTCTCGCCCCATTATGTATGTCTTGCCATACAACTCAAAAGCGGACTTACTGACGCTGCGGGCTCAATGTCTGGCGCACGATCTCCCGGATCCGCTGGAGCCGCTGGAGATCGACGGCGCGCTGCTGCCACGCTATGTATTTATTCACGGCGGACCGCGTGTCTTTACCTATTACACGCCAAAAGAAGAGTCGGTGAAACTTTTTCACGATTATCTCGATCTGCATCGGAGTAATCCGGCTTTGGACGTGCAGATGGTGCCCGTTTCCGTGATGTTTGGCCGCGCCCCGGGTCGTGAAAAGGGAGAAGATAACCCGCCTTTACGTATGCTGAACGGCGTACAGAAATTCTTTGCCATCTCCTGGCTGGGCCGCGATAGCTTTGTCCGATTCTCGCCGTCCGTCTCATTGCGTCGCATGGCTGATGAACACGGCACCGATAAAATCATCGCGCAGAAGCTGGCTCGCGTGGCGCGTATGCACTTTGCTCGCCAGCGCCTGGCGGCGGTTGGCCCACGCCTGCCCGCCCGTCAGGATCTGTTTAACAAACTGCTGGCCTCGAAAGCGATCGCCCGCGCGGTAGAAGACGAAGCGCGCAGTAAAAAAATCTCTCATGAAAAAGCGCAGCAAAACGCCATTGCGCTGATGGAAGAGATCGCGGCGAACTTCTCTTACGAGATGATTCGTTTGACCGACAGGATTTTGGGGTTTACCTGGAACCGACTGTACCAGGGGATTAACGTGCATAACGCCGAGCGCGTACGCCAACTGGCGCACGACGGCCATGAAATCGTCTATGTACCCTGTCACCGCAGCCATATGGACTACTTGCTCCTTTCTTATGTGCTGTACCATCAGGGACTGGTTCCGCCGCACATTGCCGCCGGTATTAACCTTAATTTCTGGCCCGCTGGCCCGATTTTCCGTCGTCTGGGCGCGTTCTTTATTCGTCGCACCTTTAAGGGGAATAAACTCTATTCCACCGTCTTTCGCGAATACCTGGGCGAGCTGTTCAGCCGCGGTTACTCGGTTGAGTATTTTGTCGAAGGAGGACGTTCGCGTACCGGACGTTTGTTAGACCCGAAAACCGGCACCCTGTCGATGACTATCCAGGCGATGCTGCGCGGCGGTACCCGTCCAATTACGTTAGTGCCTATTTATATCGGCTATGAGCACGTCATGGAAGTGGGCACCTATGCGAAAGAACTGCGCGGCGCGACAAAAGAGAAAGAGAGCCTGCCGCAGATGCTGAAAGGCTTGAGCAAGCTGCGCAATCTGGGTCAGGGCTACGTTAACTTTGGCGAACCGATGCCGCTCATGACGTACCTGAACCAGCATGTGCCGGAGTGGCGCGAATCTATCGACCCTATAGAGGCCATACGCCCAGCCTGGCTGACGCCGACGGTAAATAGTATCGCCGCCGATCTGATGGTGCGTATTAACAACGCTGGCGCGGCAAACGCGATGAACCTGTGTTGTACCGCGCTGTTAGCGTCGCGTCAGCGCTCGCTCACCCGCGAGCAGCTCACCGAGCAGCTTGATTGCTATCTCGATCTGATGCGCAATGTCCCTTATTCCACAGACTCAACCGTTCCTGCCGCCAGCGCTGGCGAGCTCATCGCTCACGCGCTGCAGATGAATAAGTTTGAGGTCGAGAAAGACACCATTGGCGATATCATCATCCTGCCGCGCGAGCAGGCGGTGTTGATGACCTATTATCGTAACAATATCGCGCATATGTTGATTATGCCTTCGCTGATGGCGGCGATTATCACCCAGCATCGTCGCATTTCGCGTGATGCGTTGCAGCAGCATGTTGAAGCGCTCTATCCGATGTTAAAAGCGGAGCTGTTCCTGCGCTGGGAGCGCGAGGAGTTAGCCTCGGTCATTGACGCGCTGGCCAGTGAAATGCAGCGTCAGGGGCTAATTACCCTGCAGGATGATGAACTGCATATCAACCCGACGCATTCCCGTACGCTGCAGCTGCTGGCGGCAGGCGCGCGCGAAACGCTACAGCGTTATGCCATTACGTTCTGGCTGTTGAGCGCCAATCCGTCCATCAACCGCAGTACGCTGGAGAAAGAAAGCCGTACCGTGGCGCAACGTCTGTCTGTCCTGCACGGTATTAACGCGCCGGAGTTTTTCGACAAAGCGGTGTTCAGTTCACTCGTGTTGACGCTACGGGATGAGGGTTATATCAGTGATACGGGCGATGCCGAACCGGCAGAAACGATGAAGATATATCAGATGCTTGCCGATCTGATTACCTCTGATGTCCGTCTGACGATTGAAAGCGCGACGCAGGGCGAGTAAGCCAGTGCCTGAAATGCCCGATGGCGTAAGCTTATCGGGCAACTGATATGACGTATTGAAAATTTTGGCTTTGTAGGCCGGGTCCGCCCGGCATGACATCAGAAGTGCCAGTAACTCATCGCCAGCCCTAAAAATAACACCAGGCCAACGTAGTTATTGTTCATAAAGGCTTTAAAGCAGGCTTCACGCTCACGGTTCGCAATCAGTTTTTGCTGGTAGACAAACAGCGCGCCCGCCACCAGCACAGCCCAGTAATATCCCCATCCCAGACCATTCAACCAGCCGATCAGCGCCATTAACGCCATGACGCCAAGCTGCAGAATCCCGATAATCAATGTGTCATAACGACCAAACAAGATCGCCGTCGATTTAATGCCTATCTTGATATCATCATCTCTGTCGACCATCGCATATTGCGTATCGTAAGCCACTGCCCAGAGAATATTGGCGAGGAACATTAGCCAGCAGCTCAACGGCAGGGATTCGCTCACCGCGGCGAACGCCATGGGGATTGACCAGCCGAAAGCGGCCCCCAGCACGACCTGCGGCAGGTGGGTATAGCGTTTCATAAAGGGATAAACCCAGGCCAACGCCAGCGCCGCCACGGAAAGCAGAATCGTCATGGCGTTCAGCGTCAGCACCAACAGAAACGCCAGCAGCACCAGCACCACAAACAGGTTGCGCGCTTCTTTCTCTGTCACGGCGCCGCTGGGTAAAGGTCGGTTGACCGTACGTTTTACATGTCCGTCAAATTTACGATCGGCATAATCATTCACCACGCAGCCCGCCGCGCGCATTAACCACACGCCAGCGACAAAAACTGCCAAAATCCACAGCTGAGGCATACCCGGCGTCGCCACCCATAGCGCCCAAAGCGTCGGCCAGAGCAGCAGCAACGCGCCAATAGGCTTATCTGTACGCATCAAACGGTGAAACGCCAGCAGCTTACTCTGCGTCAGACTCCACTCCATCTTTATCTTCCTCTCAGTACAGCGGCGATGCAGGTAAAAAAAGCTCGGTAAGCAACAGCGGTTTTCCGCTCAACCGCAGTCGAGAGCGGCGCCCCCACAGCGTTGCATCGCGTCCAATTTCAATAAAATCGCGGGTCAGTGTCGATGATGTAAATAGATAACGTCCAAGCGGGGTTTTACCCAGATGTTGTAAGACCTGTTCAGGTCCGCACAGCGTGGATTCCGGTACCACGGTACGTCCGGCAAGCCAGGGCTCGCCGTCAGCGCAAAGCAGTATCTCACGTAACCAGTAGCGGGATTCGGATGGCAGTAAACCTGATGCTTCCTCGACCTCACTTTGGCCGACAAACGCTTCCCGAATCAGCGTCACGCTTACCCGCTTTCCCTGCTGCTCAAAACGTTTAGTCATAGAATCTTCCAGCAACAGCCAGTCCAGCAAATGGGGTTCAAGCGCAGGAATCGCATCAAAATAGCGCAGCGCACGCAGTCGCGTTAACGCAGGGTGTGACATGCCTTACTCTCCGATTCATAACCTAAAGTCATTGTATCTCAGAAAAGACATTACGGGGGGCGCAATCACAATTAAGTGATCTGTTGCGCAACAAAAAAATAACAATTCGCATGAAATGACAAAAAAAGGTGCGCCAGGAGACGCACCAGTTGCTGCAAAATCAGCACTGTGGGGAAATAATTACCCCTTGCCTTTTACACTGCTGATAAAGGTGGAACGGGCAGATGTCGATCCCAGACGTTCGGCCTCATCAAGCAGTTTCAGCGCTTTATCGACGTCGCCTTTCGCTACGGCATCCTTAATCGCTTTATTAAAGTAGCTTTCCGTATCGTTCAACATCGGTTCGCTTTTCTTCGGCGCGACTGGCGCTGGCGCCGCGACCGGCGCGGCGGTATTGCCTACCGTTACCGGCCCGGTACCGGACGAGCCAAACAACGGCCCGACCAATACGCTGGAGCTGCTGTTGGTTTTCACCTTCAGTTTCACCACGCCGTCAGTGGTATGGCGAGCAACTGGATCGGGAATATCCGGGATAGAGTTACCGACGCCTTTGGCATAGGCTTTTGCCGGATCGAGCAGCGTAGTGGTTTGCTGAAGATCTTTTTCGGTCGTAAACACCAGAACATAGAGTTTCTGCTGCCCCAACGCAGGCGTCAGGCGCATCACGCCTTCCAGCCGGTCTGCGCTCATGACGCCCGGCTGCTGATAAGTAAAGTAACTGCTGGGGAAGAACGCCGAAGGCGTCATATTTTGGTCAAGAATCAACACGTTTGGCGCAAAAACGCTGGCTTGCTTATTGACCTCGCTGGTCAGAGTTAATGTCAGCTCGCCGATATTCGCCGGAACGCTATAAGCGGCGACCGGGCCGGTAATGCCGGCGACGTCAAGGCGCTGGCCGCCCGTCGCCAGTTGGGTAGACTGCGTTTTTGACTGATCTACAGGCGTCCAGGTTAATTGCTGTAGCGCAGCAGCAGGAATAGCGGGCGCGGCGCTGGTATTTTGCGGTACATAGTTCACTTCCGCCAGGCTGATACCCGGCACGCTGGCGAACAGCCCTGCGGTTAAACAGAGGGCGACGAGACTTTTCTTCATTTTCATTATTCTCACCTCAATAAGGCGGGTTCAGCGGTAGCCAGGCAATAGCGAGCCAACCCAAACATATCGCCGAATGGCGGCTGGCGCCTTATTCGGCTTACAAGCATCATCAGACCTGATATTTCAGAGGGGCTTGCGCCCCTCGTTACGTCAGATGACCATCGTATTACCACCAGATTTCCATCTGGGCGCCGAAGGTCCACTCATCGCTATCGCCACGGCTGTTGGTGGAAATGCCGGAGTTAGTCGCTGCGGCATAACGGGAAATGTTATCGCCGTCTTTGATATAGCCCCACTTCTCATCCCATTTCGCGTAGGTGGCGAAAATACGGATAGCCGGACGCGACCAGATGCTGTCGCCCGCCTGCCACTGTTGCGCCAGGGTGATTTTATATTGATTGTTACGATCGCCGGTCTGCTGAGATTTCACGTTGTCGTAGCCGACTTCCAGCAGGGTACTCATGATTGGCGTCCACTTGTACATTGGACGTACGCCCACGGTCCACCACTCAGTACCCAGGTTATTATCCCAATCGATATTCTGGTACATACCGACGTACATCAAATCCCATTTATCACCAAGCGAGATGGCGCCATGATCCAAAATACGCCACATATCGCCATTATTATTGATGACCTTATTGGCATAATTAATTTTGGTTCCATCAGGCAATTCTTCAGTGAAAGATGAAGAACCGTCGGAACCGCGCGCCTGGCCTTTACCCTGCGTGGTCATAGCATCGGTGGCATATTGCACGACAAACTTGTTATAGCCTTTCAACATGCTTTGCGTGTGTTCGGCGGTGAACATCCAGCCGTCTTTCGATGCCCCATCAGCCAGCTTATAACCATCGGTCGTATTGGCGCGGCCGTAATCAACGCCCAGCTCCAGTACGCCGTCCGGGTTCGTTTGCAGCCCAGCCAGACGTACGTCAAAGACGTCGTTAGCGGTATCTTTCACTTCATCATAAATATTCTGGCTGCTGAAGGTGTAAGAGCCGCCCGCTTCAGTAGAGCGGGTCGCCGCCAGTGAAAGCTTACCGAAGCCCAGATCGATATTTTCGATACCTGCGCCAGGACCTGAAATATCCCAGTAGTAGAAGTCGATCATGTGTACGTCATGACGCTGATAGAAGCGCTTACCGGCCCAGATGGTAGAGCCCGGCAGCCATTCAATCAGGTTTTTACCCTGCACGTTCGCTTCGCGGAAGGCGGGATCGGTCGATTCCCAGTCGTTCTGCTGGTTAACCGAATAGGCGACGTTGGTGTCGAAATAGAAGCTCTTATCGCCCTCTTTCCACACTTCCTGGCCCAGTTTCAGTTCCGCATAGGTTTCACATTCGTTACCGAGACGGTATTTACTTTGGGCACCCGTTGCCTGAAAACACTGTTGTTCGCCGCCGCTTCCCGTCCAGCCAATACCGGAACGGGCGTAACCGTGGAAATCGACAGCCATTGCCTGAGCGGACATTACGCCCGCTGCGACAGCAACTGCCAGTGGGAGTTTGCGCAGAGTAATCATCATTCTATCTCCTGAGATCATTGCTTTTCTTTAAACGCTGCCACCTTCTAAAACTGCGAATGGTTTTGCGTTTCGTTTTTTATGGAGGCCTTAAACACCCGGCTCTTGATGCAGACGACGACATGCGCTGCCATCCTCGCGGAACAGATGACAGCGCTCTGGCGGCAGGCCGATAGCGAATGTGGCGCCCTCTTCTACCAACACCACGTCATTCTGGCGATAAACCAGGTTTTGACGGATGGCGGGGATCTGGATATGAATTTGTGTTTCGTGCCCTAACTGCTCGACCACCTGGACTTCACCTTCCAGGGTGACATCGGCGATATCGCTTGGCAGCAGGTGTTCCGGCCGAATGCCTAAAGACATATTGGCGCCGACCTGCACGCCGCGACTTTCGACCGGCAGCCAGATTTGCTGGCGATTCGGCAGTTCGACCTGGACTTGTTCAATCGCGGTGGCGGTCACTTTCACCGGCAGGAAGTTCATCTTCGGCGAGCCGATGAAGCCCGCGACAAAGCGGTCCGCCGGATAGTGGTACAGCTCCAGCGGTTTACCGACCTGCGCGACGCGACCGGCGTCCAGCACCACGATTTTGTCGGCCAGGGTCATCGCCTCGACCTGATCGTGGGTGACGTAAATCATCGTGCGGCCCAGACGTTTATGCAGACGAGAAATTTCAATGCGCATCTGCACGCGCAGCGCGGCGTCCAGGTTAGAGAGCGGTTCGTCCAGCAAAAACACACGCGGCTCCGCCACCAGCGTGCGGCCAATCGCTACGCGCTGACGCTGCCCGCCGGAAAGCGCTTTTGGCTTACGTTCCAGCAGATGCGCCAGTTGCAGCACTTCCGCCACCTGGTTGACGCGTTGATTCATTACCTCTTTTTTGGCGCCCGCCAGCTTGAGGCCGAAAGACATGTTTTCTGCAACGGAGAGATGGGGATAGAGCGCATAAGACTGGAATACCATGCCCACGCCGCGCTCGGCAGGCGGGATATCATTCATACGGGTTTCCCCGATAAACAGGTCGCCACTGGTGATGGTTTCAAGCCCGGCGATCATACGCAGCAAGGTCGATTTACCACAGCCTGACGGTCCCACAAACACCACGAACTCCCCGTCATGGATATCGAGGTTAATATCTTTCGATACCACCACGTCACCCCAGGCTTTCGTTACATTTCGTAGCTGTACGCTCGCCATGCCTTTCTCCCTTCGTTACAACCTGTCATTGACAGCAACATTCATGATGGCCTGACTATGCGCGATCCCTGACTGGGGTAAATCCTCCACCCCCCGGCTTTTTTATGGGGGAGGAGGCGGGAGGATGAGGACACAGCGCCTGAGACCACGGGTGCGGGCAGAAAAGGAATTTCGTGATGCCGCCCGCAAAAATCGGCGTGTTTTTATGTGCGCCAGCACGCATTACTCACATTTATGTAACACAGATCACATAAAGCCGGGGTGGGGCGTAGGGGCGGGGAGGATGGAAAGAGGTTGTCGTATAAAGAAACTAGAGACCGTTAAACCACCTCTGTGTACATCACCAAAAAGGATGGGAGATATGAAGATTAAAACTGGCGTAGGCATCCTCGCATTATCCGCACTTACGACGATGATGATTTCCGCCCCGGCTCTCGCCAAAATTGAAGAAGGTAAACTGGTTATCTGGATCAACGGCGACAAGGGCTATAACGGTCTGGCCGAGGTCGGTAAAAAATTTGAGCAAGACACCGGCATTAAAGTGACCGTTGAGCACCCGGATAAGCTGGAAGAGAAATTCCCGCAGGTGGCAGCCACCGGCGACGGTCCTGACATTATCTTCTGGGCGCACGACCGTTTTGGCGGCTACGCGCAGTCTGGTCTGCTGGCGGAGGTCACTCCGGATAAAGCGTTTCAGGACAAACTCTATCCGTTCACCTGGGATGCGGTACGCTATAACGGCAAGCTGATCGCCTACCCCATCGCCGTTGAAGCCCTCTCCCTGATTTATAACAAAGACCTCGTCCCAAACCCGCCGAAAACCTGGGAAGAGATCCCGGCGCTGGATAAAGAACTAAAAGCGAAAGGGAAGTCGGCGATAATGTTCAACCTGCAAGAGCCGTATTTCACCTGGCCTTTGATCGCTGCTGACGGCGGTTACGCGTTCAAATTTGAAAACGGCAAGTATGACGTGAAAGACGTTGGCGTCGATAACGCCGGCGCGAAAGCGGGCCTGACTTTCCTGATCGATATGATCAAGAACAAAAATATGAGCGCCGATACCGATTACTCCATCGCCGAAGCGGCCTTCAATAAAGGCGAAACGGCAATGACCATCAACGGTCCGTGGGCATGGTCGAACATCGACAAGAGCAAAGTCAACTACGGTGTCACCCTGCTGCCGACCTTCAAAGGTAAACCCTCGAAGCCGTTCGTCGGCGTGCTGAGCGCGGGGATTAACGCTGCCAGCCCGAATAAAGAGCTGGCGAAAGAGTTCCTCGAAAACTACCTGCTGACCGATCAGGGTCTGGCAGCGGTGAACAAAGATAAACCGCTGGGCGCCGTGGCGCTGAAATCTTTCCAGGAGCAGTTA
Organism: Salmonella sp. A29-2; assembly: GCF_020150755.1. NCBI lineage: Bacteria > Pseudomonadati > Pseudomonadota > Gammaproteobacteria > Enterobacterales > Enterobacteriaceae > Salmonella > Salmonella sp. A29-2. The sequence continues at coordinate 4,455,072 of NZ_CP083731.1, forward strand.
GCGAAAGACCCCCGTATCGCCGCCACCATGGATAACGCCCAGAAAGGCGAGATCATGCCGAATATTCCGCAGATGTCCGCCTTCTGGTATGCGGTACGTACGGCTGTGATCAACGCCGCCAGCGGCCGTCAAACCGTGGATGCCGCGCTGAAAGATGCACAAAGCCGTATCACTAAGTAATGCCGTGAGCCTGTGCCGGATGGCGGCATAAATGCCTTATCCGGCCTACAACACACCGTAGGCCTGATAAGCGCAGCGCCATCAGGCACATCTCCGGCCAGGAAGTTTCAACGCTGTAGAGGAAAACCCCCATGGATGTCATTAAAAAGAAACACTGGTGGCAAAGCGACCAGCTTAAATGGTCAGTAATTGGTCTGCTGGGCCTGCTGGTGGGTTACCTTGTAGTTTTAATGTACGTACAAGGGGAGTATCTGTTCGCCATCATGACGCTGATTTTAAGCTCTGCTGGCCTGTATATTTTTGCAAATCGTAAAACCTACGCCTGGCGCTACGTTTACCCTGGCCTCGCCGGCATGGGGCTGTTTGTGCTATTCCCGCTGGTGTGCACCATCGCCATCGCCTTTACTAACTACAGCAGCACCAACCAGCTCACCTTTGAACGCGCCCAGCAAGTGCTGATGGACCGTTCTTATCAGGCAGGAAAAACCTATAACTTCGGTCTTTACCCGGCCGGCGACGAGTGGCAACTGGCCCTCACCGACGGAGAAACGGGCAAACATTACCTGTCTGACGCATTTTCCTTCGGCGGCGAACAAAAATTACAGCTGAAAGAGACCGATGCCCTACCGGGCGGCGAACGCGCCAATCTGCGGATAATCACCCAGAACCGTCTGGCGCTGAACCAGATAACCGCCGTCCTGCCGGATGAAAGTAAAGTGATTATGAGCTCGCTACGTCAGTTTTCCGGTACCCGTCCGCTGTACACACTGGCTGATGACGGCCTGCTTACCAATAACCAGAGCGGCGTAAAATACCGGCCAAACAACGATAGCGGTTATTATCAGTCGATCAACGCCGACGGAAGCTGGGGTGATGAAAAACTCAGTCCTGGTTATACCGTTACTATCGGCGCGAAAAACTTTACGCGCGTCTTTACCGACGAAGGGATCCAGAAGCCCTTTTTCGCTATCTTCGTCTGGACCGTGGTCTTTTCGGTCCTCACTGTGGTGTTAACCGTGGCGGTTGGGATGGTATTGGCCTGCCTCGTACAGTGGGAAGCGCTGAAAGGTAAAGCTATCTACCGCGTCCTGCTGATTCTGCCCTACGCCGTACCGTCGTTTATTTCAATTTTGATTTTCAAAGGGTTATTCAACCAAAGCTTTGGCGAAATCAATATGATGCTGAGCGCGCTGTTTGGCATTAAACCGGCCTGGTTCAGCGACCCCAACACCGCGCGGGCAATGGTGATTATCGTGAATACCTGGCTGGGCTATCCCTACATGATGATCCTGTGCATGGGACTGCTGAAAGCGATTCCGGATGACCTGTACGAAGCCTCCGCAATGGACGGCGCAGGTCCATTTCAGAATTTCTTTAAGATCACCTTACCGCTGCTGATTAAGCCGCTAACGCCGCTGATGATCGCCAGCTTCGCCTTTAACTTTAATAACTTTGTCCTGATTCAGTTATTGACCAACGGCGGGCCAGACCGCCTCGGCACCACCACGCCTGCTGGTTATACCGATCTGCTCGTCAGCTACACCTACCGTATCGCCTTTGAAGGCGGCGGCGGTCAGGACTTCGGTCTGGCGGCGGCCATTGCCACGCTGATCTTCCTGCTGGTAGGCGCGCTGGCCATCGTGAACCTGAAAGCCACGCGTATGAAGTTTGATTAAGGGAGATAATAACAATGGCTATGGTCCAACCCAAATCTCAAAAATTACGTCTCTTCATCACGCACCTGGGGCTGCTGATTTTCATCGCGGCGATCATGTTCCCGCTGCTGATGGTCATCGCTATCTCGCTACGTGAGGGGAACTTCGCCACCGGAAGCCTGATCCCGGATAAAATCTCCTGGGAACACTGGCGGCTGGCGCTGGGTTTCAGCGTGGAACATGCGGATGGTCGGGTAACGCCGCCTCCCTTCCCGGTACTGCTGTGGCTGTGGAACTCGGTGAAAATCGCCGGTATTACCGCCATCGGCATCGTGGCGCTCTCCACCACCTGCGCCTACGCTTTCGCACGAATGCGTTTTCCAGGTAAAGCAACACTGCTCAAGGGGATGCTGATTTTCCAGATGTTTCCGGCGGTTTTGTCTCTGGTGGCGCTGTATGCGTTATTTGACCGCCTGGGACAATACATTCCATTTATCGGTCTGAATACGCATGGCGGCGTGATCTTCGCCTATCTTGGCGGCATCGCGCTGCATGTCTGGACGATTAAAGGCTACTTCGAAACTATCGACAGCTCGCTGGAAGAGGCCGCCGCGCTGGATGGCGCAACCCCGTGGCAGGCGTTTCGCCTGGTGCTGCTGCCGCTTTCCGTACCGATTCTGGCGGTGGTGTTTATTCTGTCGTTCATCGCGGCGATTACCGAAGTTCCGGTCGCCTCGTTGTTACTGCGCGATGTGGACAGCTATACGCTGGCCGTGGGTATGCAGCAATATCTCAACCCGCAAAACTACCTGTGGGGCGACTTTGCCGCCGCCGCCGTCCTTTCTGCTATTCCTATCACCCTGGTGTTCCTGTTGGCGCAACGTTGGCTGGTCAACGGCCTGACGGCTGGGGGTGTGAAAGGTTAAGTTTTATCGAAGTACCTGCCCGGCAACGGGCAATGCCACTGCCCTCAACTTATGTTATCCCCACTTATGGTCGTATTTTGGCGCTCTTCGGAGCGCTTTTTTTATGCGTTATAGACAGCGGCTAATTTATTGCCACGCCATACGTCCGTTACGGTGTGGCGACGCCTATTCTCGCCGTAGTCGGTTCGAATTACATAACCACAACGTGATAACCAACAGGAGGATCGCCGCCGAATAGAGTAATACATCCATTGGCGTTTTATGATCGACAATGATCAGACGCACAATCGCCGTGATCCCAATGTACACGAAATAGCGCAGCGGAAAGTGAAGGCCAGACTTAAAGTACTTCACAATCAGCGCAATAAATTCGAAATAAAGAAAGTAGATCACCAGCCCTTCCACCAGTTCATATTTGCTGGCTTGCTCAGGCACGAATAATGCATCCGCCAGATGAACCGTCTCTTTACCGAGAAAAACGACCAGGATCAGACCGAGGGTAAGCAGCCCCAAATTTAGTACGTTTTGTAAAATCGTGGCGATAAACTCAAGACGTGAGCGCGATAATGGCATCATAACAGCCCCCTCTTTCTCTGCGGCGAGGTTTCTGTATAACGCACAAATGTGACGGGCATCTATATTTTTTATTTATGTTTATATTTTGTTCAATAAGATAATTTGCCGGATAGCGCCGTAAACGCCTTGTCCGGCCTGAGTATTAACGGAAATTTACGCTCCTGTCACTGGTCATACCATACAGGCCAAACTTACGGCCAAGCTGTTGACCACCGTCACGCGTCAGCGGCGTCCAGCCAATTGCCGCACGACTTCGGGTTGGGCCGGACGAGAAGATATCCAGCGGCACGGAAACATATACGCCTTTGGTAAAATCCCCTTCCCCATATTCATCCGGCGACGCATCGGTAATCGTCGCGTAACCGCCGACAACGACGCCGCTATCGAAGCGTTTGGCGATCTCCAGCGTACCGCCTTTATCGCCCGCCAGATACTGACCAACGCTGGCTTTCACCAGCACATCCTGGGCGAACGACGGCGTCCAGTATGCGGTCAAATGTCCGGTCTTCACGCTGTAATCGGTAAACTTCATCATATCCTGCGCGCTACGCCAGTCACGCTGTTTCACGTAGTTGGCATCCAGACCAAACGCCCAATTGCTGTCTACCGGGCGATACAGGACTTCCGCCCCGGCACCGCCAAACATGGTCTCCAGATAACCGCCGTAGACCTGCCCATAGAAACCATTGCCAAAATACTGGAAGTAGTTGGCCTGTAGGTTATTCACATAAACATCGTTCTGCACATACTCACGGACATGCGTACGCACCCGCGGCAGATGCGAGTCCTTCGGCGGATTGGTGTAGTTAAATTTGTCGTAGTTGTTGGCGATATTGGCAAACACGCTGCCCGTGGTGAGCAAATGATCCGTGACCCACAGATCCGCAGTTCCCATTACGCCCAACTGATACATATAGAAGTTTTCCGGGCCGCCTACCGACTGATTCAGCACGGGATCAAGATGAAAATCAACGCGCGACTTGTCGATATACCAGCCCTGTTCAGTACTCTCTGGCACGATCGGCTCCACGCGTTTTTGCGCCAGCGGGGTTTCATGTCCCAGCGGTTCGCCTTCCAGATGGCGTTTCAGGCTGGCGACATCGGTTTCAGTGGTGACCTGCGGCAGATTAAGGCGGTTTTCCGTCACGCGGATCGTGCGGATCCCCTCCGGCAGATCGTTCATGACGATCCGGTTAGCGCGCACGATCCCTTCACGGGAGTCGCGGTACTTCACCTGTTCACCGGTAACGTATAGCGTATCGCCTTTGACCTGGATTTTCGGGTCCGCCAGACCGGCATTATATTTCAATAACGTTAATTGATTAGCCACTACCGAATGTTGCAGGATGGCATCCTGCGGCTGTGGTCGGTATTGCGGGCGTGAATTGTCATGATACGCGGGACGTAAATCGTTGAAATTGGTGCGCAGCGTAACGCCAAACATAAAGGTGTTGCCGCGCTCGTAGCTGAGGTTAACGTCGGCCCAATCGGTGACGCGGTAAATGGCGCCGACGTTAAACTTGCTCTTCTGTTCCAGTTTCCCCGCAAAATCCTGCTGATAGTTATTGCCTTCATACTCCAGCTTCAGGCGTAGCGGTTGCCACGGGGTCTGGTATTCCACGCCGCCAAACAGCGAAGCCGGGCCGTGAAACATATCGCTACCGTCGACGGAACCGGCCTCTTTATAGCTGTTATCACGCGAACAGAATTTATCACTATACGAACAGAAAGGATTAGACACATTGCCGCTGGTGCCAAGATAGCCCCAGCCGAGACCTAATGAAAAATCAAATGGCCCCCAGGCCTTACTCGCTACAATATATTCCGCATCAAACAGCCCCGTCCCGCCGATATCGCGCGCGCCAACCGCCACCTGCGGCATCCAGTAACTCTCTTCCCACAACCGCAGTTTCACATCAAACGCTTTATCTTTGTAAGTCTGGTCGCCGGAGAATGATTCCACGCTGCTGTACTTTTTCGTACGGACATCGGTATAGCGCAACGTGGTTTCCAGCCACGGGAAAAGCTGAACCGAAGCCGAGTAGTAGCGGTACTGATCGTTATCGCGATAGTTCAGGCTCATCTCCCCTTCACGCGCCATACGCGCTGTCGGCGTTTGCAGCAGGCCCACGCCGCCAAAGTCAGATTGTGAAGGCCCAACAGGGGCTGGATATGTTTCGGCATGGCAGGCCGCGCTAATACCCAGCGCCAGCACGCTGAGCAGATGTGTTTTTTTCATTATTCCGGTATCCGCTGCGTCAGGGTATGAAGAATGTCGGCATTTATCGCCTCCGGCGTGCCGCGCCAAAGGGAATCGGCAAAACCGACAAAAATGATGCTGCCGGGCATTGGCTCGATATGACGTTTATTCCAGTAAGCCACCGGCGCTTTTTGGCTGCGTCCATCAGGGTAAACCACCCAGGCATAGCTACGATCCGCGCCGCTGAGTAAGCGCTGACCCTCGAGATAACTGGCGACGTCCCGCCCAGGGACGAACGGCTGGCTGCCCGGCTGGCTAATCAAGCCAAAGAGCGTCACCTGCGTGGGTTGCGGCCCGACCCAGAGCGTGTAGTGACCTTGCAGCGGCGGGTTACCACGTTCGCTCACCCGAACTACGTCAGGATCAAGATTCACGAATTGTCTGCCCGTCACCTTCACCGCCTGAATCTGTCGGCGCAGTGTGTTTATCGCCGCCGCCGCATCGCCATCTTCCTCAGCGCTGAGCGCCGCCAGTCGCCCGAGAAGTTCCTGCTGCTGTTGACGCGCCGTCACGGTCGCCTGTTCTTCGCCTATCACCGCCGCAGGCCACCAGCTCGTTGCCAGGCGCGGCTGTCCGACTAAATCGAGCAGACGCTCAGCGTCTGTCAGCGTTTTAGGCTCGCTATTACCCTGGGTAAAAACGGTAACAGTGCCGCTGGCAAAGGCGGATGACGCGATAAAGGCCAGCGCCAGCGCGCTTATCGTCCTTTTCATCATGATTTTGCCGCCTTAATCAGCGTGGTTTTCACCGGAAAGTAATTCGCGCCCAGATACTGTTCCGTCTGGCGAATTTGGCCTTCGCTATCAATCCAGTAGCGATTACGCCAGCGCGTTTGATCGGTCGTCACTTCTTCATCCAGCACCCGCACGGCGGTCTCTTCACTGCCGACGCTAACGCTATCGGTCCCTCGCCATGTAAAAACGGAACGGGCGGTGGCGTAACGCACCTGGCGATGTTCGGTCCAGCCCAGGGTGCGAGTCCAGGTCGCACCATCGATAATCTGTCCTGGTTTCGCCAGCGGGTCGGTCGCCAGATTATTCACATCGATCAGGTTGTCGCCGCCGAGCAGAGTTTTGACCAGACGGCCATGCTGCGTCACGATCGTCGCGCCATCCTGCGTCACCCATTTCTGCTGCCCGTTTTCCGAGAAAGCGAGCACCACAAACAGTTGAGGACCGCCGTTAAGCTGCATGTACTGGCTGGCATAAGGCATGTTTTGAATATCGTCATCCGTTAGCTGTACGCCTGGCGTACCGAACAAACTGTCCCACAGTGAATCGCCCAGGCCTTTAGTGGTGGCCGAACACGCCTGTAATAGCAGGCAAATCAGGATAAGTGCGAGTCGCTTCACGACGCTTCTCCAGAGGGGCAAAATAACCACACCGGAGTGTGGTTATGGTTAAACGTACCGATACTACTGGGTACTGGTGGTCGTGGTGGTCGTGGTTCCGGTATTAGAACCATCGCCGCCGCCGGTTGCCGCTAACGCGACGCCCACCGCCGAACTTACGGTGCTAACGCTGGTAGCGGAGGAGCTTCCCGCCGATACCGACGTCGCTGCCGACCCTGCCGCTTCACCCACCTGAACGGGGGCTGCCGAGACAGATGTCGCCGCAAGCGCGGTTATGGCAAAAATGCCATACAGTACTTTTTTCATCATAATTTCCCTTCATTGAATGAATGGAGATTTACCCAAAAGAATTTCGGGCGCTACCGAGTATACACAACCAAAGCAGGCGGATTATGTCCGGGAGAAATAACAGCGAGGTTTTAGGATAATTAAACTTTAAAGAAGTAACGCCTACATTATTTAATTAACAAACAAATAAAATCAATAAGTTAAAATTAAACTAAAAGACATCGGCATCCGTATAATCTGAAAATAACGCAGAGTGATTTTCTGGTTATTGCTTATTTTAGGATTAAGCTCAATATAAAATTGTGGGGATAAAGACGGACAAGCGGAATTATCTTATAAAAAAAGCCGATGTGAATATCGGCCTTTTTATTATCTTATTCTCTTTTTGCCGGATGGCGGCGAAACGCTTTATCCGGCCTACAGACGCTATGCATTACGTAGACCGGATAAGCGCAGCGCCATCAGGCGCGCCAGGCTTTATAACGGTTAATCAGACCGTTGGTAGAGCTATCATGGGACGAAATAGCTTTATCATCGCCCAGCTCCGGCAGAATACGGTTAGCCAACTGTTTACCCAACTCAACGCCCCACTGGTCGAAAGTAAAGATGTTCAGGATGGCGCCCTGCGTAAAGATTTTATGCTCATACAACGCAATCAGCGCGCCCAGGCTGAACGGCGTAATTTTGCGCAGCAGTATAGAGTTGGTCGGGCGGTTGCCTTCAAACACTTTGAATGGCACAACGTGTTCAAGCTGCGCCGGATCTTTACCCTGATCGCGATATTCCTGCTCAACCACCTCGCGGGATTTACCAAACGCCAGCGCTTCGGTCTGCGCGAAGAAGTTAGACAGCAGCTTCTGATGATGATCGGATAGCGGGTTATGGGTGATAGCCGGGGCGATAAAGTCACACGGCACCATTTTAGTACCCTGGTGAATCAATTGATAAAACGCGTGCTGACCGTTGGTGCCTGGTTCGCCCCAGATAATTGGGCCTGTCTGGTAATCCACGGCGTTGCCGTTACGGTCAACGTATTTACCGTTGGATTCCATGTTGCCCTGCTGGAAGTAGGCGGCGAAACGGTGCATATACTGGTCGTACGGCAGAATGGCTTCGGTTTCCGCGCCGAAGAAATTGTTGTACCAGATGCCAATCAACGCCAGCAGAATGGGTAGGTTTTTCTCCGCCGGAGTGGTGGAGAAATGCTTGTCCATCGCGTGCGCGCCGGAAAGCAGCTCGACAAAGTTGTCGAAACCGACGGACAGAATAATGGACAGCCCGATGGCAGACCACAGCGAGTAACGACCGCCGACCCAGTCCCAGAACTCGAACATATTGGCCGTGTCGATACCAAATTCGCCGACCGCTTTGGCGTTGGTGGAGAGCGCAGCAAAGTGTTTCGCCACGTGTTTTTCATCGCCTGCAGTTTTCAGGAACCAGTCGCGCGCGCTGTGGGCGTTGGTCATGGTTTCCTGGGTGGTGAAGGTTTTCGACGCCACCAGGAACAGAGTCGTTTCTGGGTTCACTTTCTTCAGCACTTCAGCGATGTGGGTACCATCAACGTTAGAGACGAAGTGCATAGTCAGATGATTTTTATACGGACGCAGCGCTTCGGTCACCATGAACGGGCCGAGGTCGGAACCGCCGATACCAATGTTCACCACGTCGGTGATGGCCTTACCGGTGTAGCCTTTCCACTGACCGGAGATAATCGCTTGCGAGAAAGTTTTCATTTTCTCAAGCACGGCGTTCACTTCCGGCATCACATCTTTGCCGTCCACAATGATCGGCGTATTGCTACGGTTACGCAGCGCCACGTGCAGCACGGCGCGATCTTCGGTGCGGTTGATCTTCTCGCCGGAGAACATGGATTTAATCGCGCCGGCCAGATCGGTCTCTTTCGCCAGATCCTGTAATTTTGCCAGCGTCTCTTCGGTGATGCGGTTTTTGGAGAAATCCACCAGCATCAGATCGTCAAACGTCGCGGAAAATTTAGCAAAACGGTCGCTATCGTTCGCAAAAAGCTCAGCGATCGTAACGTCTTTCATTTCATCGTAGTGTTTCTGGAGCGCCTGCCAGGCAGAAGTCTGCGTTGGATTGATGTTTTTCATTAGCAATACTCTTCTGATTTGAGAATTGTGACTGGGATCGATTGTAACGCCAGTCACAGAAAAGTGTGATTGTTTTAGTGCCGTTGCCCCAGGCACTGTCGAATGAGGATAAAAAGTATATACCCTAAATAATTCGAGGTGCAGAAAGGCGGCAAGTGGGTATCGGGGTTATAAGCGCTGTTACTGAGCCTAAACTCAGCATAAAAAATCCGCATAATCCCAACGTTGACAGTCCAGGCCACAACTTTTATTTATAAATACGTTACTTGCATTTGCGCCTGCACCGGTTTCTGTTCTGCCCTTGTGCCATGGTCGCGTTTTTCATTTCCTGACACGAGGTTGATATGACAGAGATCGTTGTTTCCAAATTTGGCGGTACCAGCGTCGCTGATTTTGACGCCATGAACCGTAGCGCGGATATCGTACTTTCCGACGCCAATGTTCGTTTAGTCGTGCTTTCCGCGTCTGCCGGCATCACTAACCTGCTGGTGGCGCTGGCCGAAGGGATGGAGCCTGGCGAACGTTTCGCTACGCTCGACGCCATCCGTAAAATCCAGTTCGATATCCTTGATCGTCTGCGTCATCCGAATGTCATTCGCGAAGAGATTGAACGCCTGCTGGAAAACATCACTATTCTGGCGGAGGCGGCATCGCTGGCGACATCGGCAGCCCTGACCGATGAACTGGTCAGCCACGGCGAGCTGATGTCTACCCTGCTATTTGTTGAGATCCTGCGTGAACGCGACGTACAGGCCCACTGGTTCGACGTGCGCAAAGTGATGCGTACCAGCGATCGCTTTGGTCGTGCGGAACCGGACGTCGCAGCGCTTGCGGAACTGGCCGCGCAGCAGTTGCTCCCGCGCCTGAGCGAAACTTTGGTCATTACTCAGGGCTTTATCGGCAGTGAAAGCAAAGGCCGCACCACGACGTTAGGCCGCGGCGGCAGCGACTATACGGCAGCGTTGCTGGCTGAAGCGCTCCATGCCGCGCGGGTTGATATCTGGACAGATGTGCCCGGTATTTACACCACCGACCCGCGCGTGGTGCCCGTCGCGCAGCGAATTGATGAAATCGACTTTGAAGAAGCGGCGGAGATGGCAACCTTCGGCGCAAAAGTACTGCATCCAGCCACCTTACTCCCGGCCGTGCGTAGCGATATCCCGGTCTTCGTTGGCTCCAGTAAAGATCCGCAAGCGGGCGGTACGCTGGTGTGCAATAAAACCCAAAACCCGCCGCTGTTCCGCGCGCTGGCGCTGCGCCGCAATCAAACGCTATTGACGCTGCACAGCCTGAATATGCTGCACTCACGAGGTTTCCTGGCAGAGGTGTTCGGCATTCTGGCGCGGCATAATATTTCGGTAGATCTGATTACCACTTCGGAGGTGAGCGTCGCGCTGACGCTGGATACTACCGGCTCCACCTCCACGGGCGATACGTTACTGACCCAATCCTTATTGATGGAGCTTTCCGCGCTGTGTCGGGTAGAAGTCGAAGAAGGACTGGCGCTGGTCGCGCTGATTGGCAACAACCTGTCAAAAGCCTGCGGTGTTGGTAAAGAAGTGTTTGGCGTCCTGGAACCGTTCAACATTCGCATGATTTGTTACGGCGCCTCCAGCCACAATCTGTGCTTCCTCGTGCCGGGAGACGATGCCGAGAAAGTGGTGCAAAAGCTACATCAGAACTTATTTGAATAATCGCCCTGACACGGCAGCGGGTGAGCGCTATCAGGCAATACGCCGCCGGATGGCGACGCAAGCGCCTTATCCGGCCTGTCGCAGCTCCCGGCGTATAGCGCTTGTCGCTATACGCCATACCCGATATCGCTTACAGCATACGCCGCTGGTGCTGTTTTTCCGTGTGGACCCGCTTAACGATTTTATAGATCCACTGCAGTGTCAAATTGTACTTTTTGGCCAGCTCCGCATAATTACGCCCATCGCACTCGCTGTAAATCTGATAATCCCGTTCCGAGGCCCGGCCAGAGATACCTTTGGGAAAATAAATGCTTTGCCCGCCCCAGTTACGCATCATTCTGTCAGCAATTGCCTGACCGGCATTTTCGGCTGACGCGCTATCAATATTCATGCTTTCAATAAGCACCTGCGACGCATGAAACGCCAGATCGTTAATAATCTCCGGAAGCCGAACCATTTCTTTTGATTTCTGAATCATATTTTATCTCCATATCCAGCACCATGCTTCCCGTGACGGCACCAAAAAGGGAAGCGTAAAAAACGGTGCAATAACTACCTATCAATACATTCAAAATATATATAAATATTTACTATCAACGACATTTAATTATAAATTAAAAGAATGTATATATCGCTTTCAATTTATAATATGTATTTATTTTATAGGTGAAGTAAGCCTTCACTGATGTCATCATTTTACACAATACTGTATGTATATACAGTTAATTTTTTGCATTTTTTTCTGCGTTCGATCAAAAAGATCGCTTTCCTCACGATCGCGTGAGTTTTTAAACTGACTTTAAAAATCAATAAGATAATTTTAATCAAAGATTATTATGACGCAGCAATACCGCCATCGTAGCCTGCCGCAGACACATACTGACTCTCCGCAGGCAGCCTCTACCCCCTGCCCCGAAAGCTTTATTTATTCGTTTATTTGTTGGCATTTGACACCATGCGCTAAACATTTTTTAAAGTTATTTATTAAAGCCCTTTTCGTTCTTCCGCTATGGGGAAAAGCGATACTTCTCTCTCAATTATCAGGAGATAGAGTATGCGAAAAATTATTGTTCCCCGACTTTCCGGCTGGCTGATTGCCTCTGTCGTACTGTTTGCGCTTATCGGCTGGACATCATCAGCACAAATTCCGGTCGTCATCTATAAACTCAGCCTGGTTTCGTTATCAGCGGTGCTGGGTTACTGGCTCGACCGCAGTCTTTTCCCCTGGGCGCGTCCCGACTCCTTCTGTCCCTGGGAAGAATCGCTGTGCTGCGCCGCTGCGATGATTCGTCGCGCGATCATCGTTGCGGCAATTTGCCTTGCCGTCGCGCTGGGGCTGTAACGATGCGTTATCAATACGTATGCCTGGTCTGCGCTATGACTTTCTTGTCTGCCGACGCTGCCGAACCGCCGCGCGCTTCTCTGCAATGGCGAAACGAAGTGATTCGTACCGCGCGCGAAATCTGGGGGCTTAACGCCCCCGTTGCGGATTTTGCCGGGCAACTACATCAGGAATCCGGCTGGGCGCCTGACGCGCTTTCTCCGGCTGGCGCGCAGGGTATGGCGCAATTTATGCCTGCAACGACAAAATGGGTGAGCCAGTTGTACCCGGAACTCCACGAAAACAAGCCGTTTAATCCCGCCTGGGCGATACGCGCGCTGGTACAGTATGACCGCCAGTTGTGGAAAAGCGTGTCAGCAAAAAATAGCTGCCAGCGAATGGCTTTCACTCTGAGCGCCTATAACGGCGGGCAAGGCTGGGTTAACAGAGATAAAAAGCTGGCCGCCGCAAAGGGGTTGGATGCGTCCATCTGGTTTGAACATGTAGAACGCGTTAACGCCGGGCGCAGCGCCGCAAACTGGCGCGAGAATCGTCACTATCCCAAAGCGATTTTATACCAACATGCTCCCCGTTATTTGCAATGGGGGCAGGCTAGCTGCATTCATTAATCAGAGGGAGTAATGAAACTCAGTATCGATTTTTGGGAAGTCATCTCCCTCTTACTTTCGTTTGTTGGATTAATGTTTGCTGCCGGTAAATTGCTGCTGGCGCAAATTGAAAAACGGCTGAATGAACGTTTTGAAGCACTGGAAGCTGCCCGACGCGAATCAGAAATAGGTTGGTCCAGGCTGGAGAGAGAATTTCTGGAGTTCCGCGCCGATCTGCCGCTGCATTATGTCCGCAGAGACGACTATCTGCGCGGCCAGGCCGTTCTGGAAGCAAAACTGGATGCGCTATATAGCAAAATAGAACTGATTCAACGAGGGAACCATTAAACAAATCCCCGCCGTTTATACGCCGGGGATTTGTTATTTGTTTTAACTTTTTTCTCTAAAGGAGATTAAAAGATTCCTGATGCCTGATACATCAAAATACGTCTGAACGATAACGAAGAGAGAATATTATCTCTCCCGGTAAATCAAGGAAAGCGTATATGGAAACATTATCTGTTGTACATACCGTGGCGAATAGACTACGTGAATTAAACCCTGATATGGATATACATATTTCATCAACCGATGCGAAAGTATATATCCCAACAGGACAGCAGGTAACGGTATTAATTCACTACTGCGGTTCGGTTTTTGCCGAACCAGAAAATACGGATGCCACGGTACAAAAACAACTAATCCGGATTTCCGCCACCGTTATTGTTCCGCAAATAAGTGACGCGATAAACGCGCTGGATCGTCTACGTCGCTCGTTGGGGGGCATTGAACTTCCCGACTGCGATCGTCCGCTCTGGCTGGAAAGCGAAAAATATATCGGCGACGCCGCAAACTTCTGCCGTTACGCCCTGAATATGACCGCCAGCACCCTGTTTATCGCGGAACAGGAAAGCAAGGACTCCCCCCTGCTGACAATCGTTAATTATGAGGAAATTCAATGAAATATATCTACAGTGGCCCGGCAAGCGGCGTCACGCTCGCCGACGGTCAGGAAGTCTTACTGTGGCCCAATAGCGAAATCTCGCTGCCGGAAGATAACGAGTGGGTAATCACCATGATTGCCCGCCGTCACCTGGCGCCAGTGGTTACGCAAGAAGTAGAAACTAATGAAGAGGAAATTGTCCATGGCAGCTAATTACCTGCACGGTGTAGAGACCATTGAGATCGAAACCGGCCCACGCCCGGTTAAGGCGGTTAAATCTGCGGTTATTGGTCTGATCGGCACCGCGCCATGCGGCCCGGTTAACCAGCCGACGCTGTGCCTTTCTGAAAGCGACGCGGCGCAGTTTGGCCCAGGCCTGGCAAATTTCACCATCCCGCAGGCGCTGAAGGCGATCTACGATCACGGCGCAGGGACGGTCGTGGTGATTAACGTGCTGAATCCGGCGGTACACAAAAGTACCATTCCCAGTGAAACCGTGAAGGTTGATGACAACGGTCAGATTCAACTCAAGCACGGGGCCGTGCAAACGATGAGTATTGGCCGCAGCACGAACGCCGGAAACGCTTATATCAAAGGCACCGATTACACCATTGATATGCTGACCGGTAAAATCACCTGCATGGGGACCAACCTGAAACCCGGCGTTCAGGCCTATGTAAATTATACTTACGCGGACCCCACCAAAGTGACTGCCGCCGATATTGTTGGCGCGGTAAACACCGCGGGTGACCGTACCGGCATGAAGCTGTTACAGGACACCTGGAACCAGTTTGGTTTTTACGCAAAGATCCTGATTGCGCCGGTCTTTTGTACGCAAAACTCGGTCGCCGTTAAGCTTATCGCTCAGGCAGAAGCGCTGGGAGCCATTACCTACATTGATGCGCCCATCGGCACGACTTTCCAGCAGGTTCTGGCAGGGCGCGGCCCGCAGGGGGCGATTAACTTCAATACCAGTTCCGATCGCGCGCGTCTGTGCTATCCGCACGTTAAAGTGTACGACAGCGCGACGGACAGCGAAGTCCTGGAGCCGCTCTCCTCCCGCGCCGCTGGCCTGCGTGCCAAAGTGGATCTGGAAAAAGGCTTCTGGTGGAGCAACTCCAATCAGGAAATTCAGGGCATTACCGGCGTAGAGCGCTCGCTGTCAGCGATGATCGACGATCCGCAAAGCGAAGTGAATCAACTGAATGAAAACGGCATCACCACCATCTTCAACAGCTATGGCTCCGGTTTGCGCCTGTGGGGCAACCGTACCGCCGCCTGGCCGACGGTTACTCATATGCGTAACTTTGAGAACGTGCGCCGTACCGGCGATGTAATCAACGAATCGATTCGTTATTTCAGCCAGCAGTATATGGATATGCCGATAAACCAGGCGCTGATCGACGCGCTGACCGAATCGGTGAACACCTGGGGTCGCAAGCTGATTGCCGACGGCGCGCTGTTGGGTTTTGAATGCTGGTACGACCCGGCGCGTAACGAACAGACTGAACTGGCAGCCGGGCATCTGTTGCTGAGCTACAAATTCACTCCGCCGCCGCCGCTGGAACGTCTGACGTTTGAAACCGAAATTACCTCTGAATATTTAGTTTCTCTGGAGAGCAATCGCTAATGGCTGGAAAAATTCAAATTAACCGTATTACCAACGCCAATATTTATCTTGATGGTAATAATCTTTTAGGTCGCGCGAGTGAAATTAAACTGCCTGATATCAGCATGATTATGCAGGAGCATAAAGCGCTGGGGATGGTAGGTAAAATTGAACTGCCTGCCGGTTTTGACAAACTGGAAGGTGAAATTAAATGGAACTCGTTTTACCACGACGTCATGCGTAAAACGGCAAACCCGTGGCAGGCGGTGGCATTGCAGTGCCGCTCCAGTATCGATTGTTATAACTCGCAGGGTAAAGCGGATCAGTTAGCGCTGGTGACGCATATGACCGTAATGTTTAAAAAGAACCCGCTGGGAACGTTTAAACAGAATGAAAACCCGGAATTTAGCAGCGCCTTCGGCTGCACTTATATTAAACAGGTGGTTGACGGTGAAACGCTTCTTGAACTGGATTATCTGGCGAATATTTTCCGCGTAAATGGCGCGGATCAATTAAGTGCCTACCGCAATAATATTGGCGGTTAATTACTTCGGGGCTACGGCCCCGAATTTAACACGACGAATAAGGACTACACCATGAACGAAAAATATACCCTGCAATTCCCGTTTACCTCCGCCGCCGGGGAACGTATCGACGTTCTGCAATTACGTCGCCTGAAGGTAAAAGATATGCGCGCCGCGCGACGCGCCAGCGATAAACCGGAAGAGTGGGATGAGCCGCTGATGGCGGCTATGACCGGGCTGGTAGCCGAAGATCTGGCGGAAATGGATCTGCTGGACTATCAGGCATTGCAGAAACGATTTCAGGCCATGCTTAGCATGGCTACAGAACCCACAGCAGTTGTGGCAGGCAATGGCGCTGCTGGCGAGGTGGTTTCACTTTCCGCCCAGTGAAATTGACGCGCTGTCGGTTGACGATTTTACCTGCTGGCTGGACGAAGCCAGCGCGCAAATTAAACACGAATACGACTCGCAGGCTTAATGCCTGCGGGTTTCCTGACCCAAGCCCGGTTCACTCCTTCCCTGTTCTTTTTCCGGCAAGCAGCCTGTTACCGGGCAACTTATACGAGACACTATTTTGGCCAACGACATTATTACTCAGCTTCAGGCGCGTAATGAGACGTTGACGCAGGCAATAGCCCGTTACGGCTCACTCAACGCCAGCACGCTGCACACGCTCAGCTTTGAGCAAACAAAAATCACCCGGCTTACGCAACAGCTCGCTAACTCTGCCCTTCGCCGGGAAGAGAACGATAAACAGCGCGCCGGGTTGCTGGAAAAAACACAAACGTTCGCCGGACAGCTCGGCAAGCTCCTGAACGTTGAGACTCCCGACTGGAAGCTGCCTTACGAATTTCAGGGCAACATGGTCGATATGGCGGCGAAAGGCGGCATGGATAACACCGCGCGGAACGCCCTGAGCCTGAATATCCGCGACTGGAGCCTTGATTTCAATCAGGATCAAAAAGATCTGCAAAGCGCCGCCGCCACGATGATCGAAGGCGGCGTCAGCGCATTGCAGGATCTTAGCCGCTACATGCCCGATATCGCCAAAGCCGCAACCGCCTCCCGCGACAGCGCGCAAAGCTGGGCGCAGGCGGCTCTGGCCACTCGCGACAAACTGAACATCGCCCCTGACGACTTCCGTTTTGCGCAAAATATGCTGTACAGCGTGGCAAAAAGCGGCGGCGGCTCCGTTGCAGAACAAACCCAGTGGATTAACGCCTTTGCCGGAAAAACCGGCGCTCAGGGAAAAGAAGGCATTGCGGAACTGACCGCAACGATGCAAATCGCCATGAAAAACGCTCCTGACGCAGGCGCGGCGGCAGCGAATTTCGACCATTTCCTGAAATCCGCCTTTTCGAAAGAGACGGACAGTTGGTTTGCCCGCCAGGGCGTGGATCTTCAGGGATCGCTGCTGGAGCATCAGCAAAACGGCATCGGCATCACCGAAGCGATGGCCCACATCGTGCAGATGCAACTGGAGAAAATGAACCCGCAGATCCTCGACACCTTCAGGCAAACCATGAAAATTGAGGATCTTTCCGCGCGCGGCGACGCGCTACAGGCCATAACGGAGAAATTTAACCTTGGCGCGATGTTCGGCGATGCGCAAACGCGGGATTTTCTCGCCCCGATGCTGGCGAATATGGACGAATATCGCCAGCTAAAAGCCTCCGCAATGCAGGCGGCGGGGCAACATTTTATTGATGATGACTTCGCCGCGAAAATGACATCGCCCGGAGAACAGACCAAAGCGTTACAACTTTCACTTAACGATCTGTGGCTGACCGTCGGCCTGGCGCTGATGCCCGCCATTGGCGAACTGGCGCAAAGCATCACGCCGCTGGTGCGGCAGTTCAGCGCCTGGCTGCGGGAAAATCCGGCGCTGGTGCAAGGGGTCGCTAAAGTCGTTGGCGTTATCTGGCTGTTCAACGGGGCGCTGAATATTCTCAGGCTGGGAGCAAACCTCATTGCGTCACCGTTTATTCGCCTGATCGATATCTTCCTGAAGGTCAAAGCCGGTCTGGCGCTGGGCGGCGGCAGTCGCGCGCTGTCGGTTCTGAAATCGTTTGGCAACGGTGCGAAAAGCCTGACGATGCTGCTGGGAAATGGCCTGATAAAAGGGCTACGGCTGGTCGGCCAGACGTTTATCTGGCTGGGTCGGGCGCTGCTGATGAACCCTGTCGGCCTGACTATCACCGCTATCGCAGGCGCCGCCTATTTACTTTATCGCTACTGGGAACCGATTTCCGGTTTCTTTGCCGGAGTCTGGGAGCGTATCAAAACCGCCTTTGACGGAGGTATTGCAGGCATCACGCGTCTGATTCTCGACTGGTCGCCGCTGGGGCTGTTTTACCGCGCCTTCGCCAGCGTACTGGACTGGTTTGGCATTGAGCTCCCCGCCAGCTTCAGCGAATTTGGCGGCAATATTCTCGATAGCCTGATCAACGGCATTCTGAATGCGCTTCCTTTCCTGAACGGGGCGATTGAGAAGATAAAAGCGCTGATCCCCGACTGGGCGAAAAGCGCGCTGGGCATCAACGCTGAAATGCCGTCTGTCGCCGCCGCCGTCCCCGGTATTGCCGGAACAATGGTCGCGCAACAGGCCAGCGTGCCGCTGGCATCGGGAGCGAAAGCGGTGACAACCTCGGCCAAAACGATGACCTCGCCGCAGCCTGTGAAGACGAAAAGCGCCGCCACGCCGCCGACGCCAGCCGCGCTTCCCGGCAAATCAGGCGGGAAACCTTATACGCTGCCCTCCCGCGCGCAAAGCAACGTGCAGGTACACTTTTCCCCGCAGGTTACCGTGCAGGGAAGCGGCGCGAATGCCGCTAAAGATATCAACAACGTGCTGTCGCTGAGCAAACGCGAGCTGGAGAGAATGATTAACGATGTCATGGCGCAACAACGGCGCCGGGAGTACGCATAATGTATGCCGTATTAGGCGAAATAGAATTTGACGTCGTCGCTTACTGGGACGAATTTGAAAGCACGATGGGCGTGGATTATACCAGCCATGCCCGTATTGAAGGGAAACCGGGCGTGCAATTTATCGGCGATAAGCTGGACAAAATCACCCTGAAATTCAACTTTCATAGTCAGTATTGCCAGCCGACCACCGAGCTGAACCGTCTGCGGGAAGCGATGACCGCGCACCAGGCGATGGCGCTGGTGTTCGGCAATGGCGATTATCGCGGCTGGTTCGTGATTACCGATCTGACCGCTACCCACCAACACACCGATCCTTACGGTAACGTCATTGCCCAGGGCGGCACTCTGTCGCTACAGGAGTACACCGGCGATCCGAAGAGTCCGTTACTGCCTCCGGCCATCACCACTCAGGAACCGAACATTGACGAGATGTTGGATGAGCTTCCCGACGTTAGCGATTCCTGGTTCGATGAACTGCTGAGCGCCGTCGAAGAGGGTATGCGTGAAGCCAAAGAGATGATGAATGAGGTGGCCGACGCCATTGATGACATCAAAAAAACGATCGCCCAGGCGAAAGAGCTGGTGAAGGAAGCCAAAGCGCTGAAAGAAAAATGCGGCGATATCGTCGATTCGCTGAAAAAAACCATTAGCGCGATAGACGCGCTGTTCCAGCAGCCGCTGGATTTGCAAACGCTGGCCGGGCTGCCGAAAGCGCTGGCGGCGAAAATGCAGGAACTGATCGACAGCCTGCCGGGGATCCGCGAATGCGCGGGCGATGCCGGCACGCTTATCGAACACGCCGAATCGCTGTTTGACGCTATCACCAGCAGCGTCGCGGAAGCGACTTACGACAGCGCCGCGACGCTGGTCAATCAGGCGCGCGGCACGCTGCAAACAAGCGCCCCTGACGTGAGCCAGCTTGCTGCCACCGATATTACGAGGAGTCTGTAATGCGCTACCTTGAACATGTCACTACCGACGGCGAACGCTGGGATAATCTCGCCTGGCGCTATTACGGCGATGCGCTGGCCTACGAACGCATCATCGCGGCCAATCCGCACGTCGCTATTATGCCGGTTTTGCCGTCAGGCGTGCGGCTGATCATCCCGGTTATCAGCGTTACGCAAACGACCCCGGAGCTACCGCCATGGCTGAGATAACGGTATCCGGCGGGGTGTTCGCCACCCTGACGCCCATTTTTACCCTTTGGTACGGACATAAAGAGATCACTTACGACATCGCGCCTTACGTCACCAGCATCAGTTACAGCGACAGCATTAAAAACGAGTCGGATGTTATTGCCATTGCGCTGGAAGATAGCGCCGGGCGCTGGGTAAACGAATGGTATCCAGGAAAAGGCGACACGCTGGCGCTGCGCCTGGGCTACCAGGGCGAAGATCTGCTCGATTGCGGAATCTATATCATTGATAAAATTGATATCAGCGCGCCACCTTCGACGGTCAATATCGACGGTATCGCCACCTCGGTCAGCAAAGCGCTACGCACCAAAAACAGCCAGGGCTTTGAGGAGACGACGCTTTCCGCCATCGCCAGTCGCATCGCGCAAAAACACGGTTTAACACTGGCGGGCAAGATTGCGCCGCTGACGATTGATCGGGTCACGCAATATGCCGAAACCGATGTGGCGTTTCTCAAACGGCTGGCGAGTGAATATGGCTATACCGTGAAAGTGACGGCGACGGAGCTGATCTTTTCGCATCTGCCGACGCTGCGCTGTCTGGCGCCGGTGAAGACGCTCAGGCGGACGGATGTTTCGCACTACACGTTCAAAGATACCATCAACCGGATCTACAAAAACGCCACCGTGCAGCATCAAAATAGCAAGCAAAAAGAACTGGTTATTTATACCCATGATAGCCAGGAAAAGACCTCGGCGCGCGGTGCGGCGACCAGCGCCGATACCCTGAAGATCAACAGTCGCGCTCCGGATACCGGCGCGGCGCAGGCTAAAGCCAATGCCGCGCTGGACAGCCACAACGAATACCAGCAAACCGGCACGCTCACCCTGATGGGCTGCCCGCAGTTGACGGCGGGCAACAAGATAGAACTGAGCGATTTTGGCGTACTTTCCGGGCAGTGGCTGATTGATAAATCCATGCACAAACTCACGCGCAGCGGCGGCTACACTACCGAAATCGACATTTCACGCGGACCGGCAACCAGCCAGTAAGGAGGCAATATGAAAGGCGTTACCCGCCAGACGGGTATTATCAGCGATATTGATGAGGCGGTCGTGCGCGTCAGAGTCACTCTACCGGAGTGCGATAACCTGCGCAGTAACTGGCTTGCGGTGCTGCAACGCAACACGCAGGACAACAAAGATTACTGGTTGCCGGATATTGGCGAACAGGTGGAAGTTTTGCTCGACGACAACGGCGAGGATGGGGTGGTGCTGGGCGCGGTCTACTCCAGCGTGGATACCGCGCCGCTGGCCTCGCGCGACAAGCGCTACGTGCAGTTTTCCGACGGCGCGGCCTTTGAATATGACCGTGCGTTACACCAGCTCACCGTCAACGGCGGCATAGAAAAAATCGTCATTGAAGTGAAGGAACGTACGCAGCTTACTTCACCGCAAGTAGAGGTCAGGGCGCAGCACGTCACGGTGATATCAGAAACCGTAGACGTGGCGGCCACCTCCGTGGGCGTCAAGGCGGTAGATGTCAACGTGGAAGCGCCCCATACGGGCATTAAAGCGCTGAATGTCACCGTCGATGCGCCGCTCAGCACCTTTACCGGCGACGTTACCGTGATGAAAAAACTCACCTGGCTTGGCGGTATGGCCGGTAGCGGCGGCGTCGGAAACAGCGCGGTTATCACGGGCAACGTGAATGTCCTCGGCAACGTTAACGCCAGCGGCACGCTGATGGACAACGGCGGCAACTCTAACCACCACTCCCACTAACCTGCAAATTGCTGCTGGATGGTGGCTTCGCCTTATCCAGCCTGCAAAAGGTGCATAAACACCGGCCCGGTAAGCGCAAAAGCGCCACCGGGCAAATTGCTGGAGGATATTTATTTTCAGCGCAACGTGATTAGTCCCTTTTCGCGCGCTATTTCCGATGAAAATGTAATCACTTTGCGCTGCAAATATTGCATATATGTATATTGGAAAACTAACGCTATTTTTTACTTTAACTTCGCCCTGCTTACATAAAATCTGCTGTTCAGGAATGATCCTCTCAGTTTTGTCTGGTAGACTTCGCTGAATTACAACTTCTTGATTGCTATAATGATAAAATTATTTATAAAGTACGTTTCGATAGGCGTACTTAATACTGCTTTGCACTGGGCTATCTTTGCCCTTTGCGTCTATGGATTTCAAACAAGTCAGGCTTTGGCAAACGTAACGGGCTTTGCTGTCGCTGTCAGTTTTAGTTTTTTCGCTAACGCCCGGTTTACCTTTGGAGCCAGCGTATCAACCGGACGTTATTTGCTGTACGTCGGTTTTATGGGCGTGCTGAGCGCCGTCGTGGGATGGACAGGCGACAAGTGTGCTATGCCTCCCATTTTTACGCTCATTGTATTTTCCGCAATTAGCCTTATTTGCGGATTTTTATATTCCAGATTCATTGTTTTCAGGAATGAGAAATGAAAATTTCATTAGTGGTTCCCGTCTTTAATGAAGAGGACGCGATCCCTATTTTCTATAAAACGGTCAGAGAATACAGTTCACTTAAACCTTATAACGTTGAGATTATCTTCGTTAATGATGGGAGTCACGATGCGACTGAATCAATCATCAGCGCATTAGCTGTTGCCGATCCTCTTGTTGTTCCGATCTCATTTACCCGCAATTTTGGTAAAGAACCTGCACTTTTTGCCGGATTGGATTACGCGACCGGAGATGTGGTGATCCCTATCGATGTTGATTTACAAGATCCCATCGAAGTAATCCCACATTTGATCAATAAATGGCAGGCTGGTGCAGAAATGGTGCTGGCTAAGCGTATCGATCGTTCAACGGATGGCCACCTGAAGCGTAAAAGCGCTGAGTGGTTCTACAGGCTGCATAACAAAATCAGTACGCCAAAGATTGAAGAGAATGTCGGTGATTTTCGATTGATGTCGCGCGAGATTGTAGAAAATATCAAGCTATTACCAGAACGTAACCTTTTCATGAAAGGTATACTTTCATGGGTTGGAGGTCAAACAGATGTTGTCGAATATGCCCGTGCTGAACGTGTCGCAGGTAACTCAAAATTTAATGGCTGGAAACTCTGGAACCTGGCGCTGGAGGGGATTACAAGTTTTTCTACTTTCCCTTTGCGTATCTGGACGTATATAGGAGTGAGCGTTTCTGCCCTCTCCCTGATATATGCCATGTGGATGATCATTGATAAATTGATGTGGGGAAACCCTGTTCCTGGTTATCCTTCGCTTATGACCGCGATTCTCTTCTTAGGCGGCATCCAGCTTATCGGCATAGGCATCATGGGTGAATATATCGGACGCGTTTACACGGAGGTAAAGCAAAGGCCTCGCTATATCGTGAAAAACAAAAAAACAATGATGGAATAATGATGGAATAATGATTACTATGCTCAAGATATTACCGAAAACGGCGATGATACTACTGGCTTTTTTGGCCATTTTTCTTATTGAATGGTATACCCCCATTCACTCTGATGATTACCGCTATTACCTTTTAGGAATTTCGCCGGAATCACATTTTCATCATTATATGACATGGAGTGGCAGGATTATAGCTGATTACACCAGCGCACTTATCCTGTATACACGTTCTCAACTCGTGTATTCCATCAGCGCTGCCGTTTCGACACTGGTATTTTGTTATTTCATTGTGAAGACACCCTCAGGTACATTACGCTGGAATAAATCCGACTACTTATTATTCCCACTAATATTCTTCACTTACTGGATTTCGAACCCGAATTTGGGTCAAACCACTTTCTGGATCGTTGGTGCTGCGAATTATTTGTGGACGAATCTGTTCGTTGTTGCATGGCTGTTCTTCTTTTACACCATAACAATAAAAAACAGTAAAGCGATCAGCCCGTGGGTTGCATTACTAAGCTTTATGGCAGGCTGTTCCAATGAAAGCGTCTCACCTTTCGTCTCGCTTATTTCTGTTCTGGCCATTGCATACGAGTTATGGCAAAACAAATCTGTTTCGCGCAATAAGATAGTTTATAGTCTCTGTGCAATCGCAGGTTCATGCGTATTGATACTTTCTCCGGGCAATTTCATCCGCGCCAGCGGCAAAGAATTCTGGTATGGAAGGCCGATTTTTGAACGTATTTTCATTCACTTAACAGAACGCGTTCATAACCATCTGGCGCTGATCTGGATAGCTTATGTTGTTTTGTTATTGCTGGTCTTACTGGTCATATTCAATAAGCAGATTCGCGCCAAAATTGATAAAACGTCCCTTATCTGCGCTGCGTTAGTCGTATGTATAGGTATTAGCACTTCCTTAATTATGTTCGCGTCGCCGTCCTACCCCGATCGGGTTATGAACGGTACGTTTATGTTTTTCCTTTTAGCTATCTCCTTCATCGCTTACGCCCTGTTGAAAAGTGGCGTTAAGGCTGGAGTCGTCGGCGTAACTGCCGTGACTGTCCTCTGTGGTATCGTATTCCTTTGGTCCTATTCATTGATGCTTAACGGTTATAAAAAAACGGCCGGACAGGAAATCGTAAGACAAAAAATCATTACTAAAGAAATAGCGGCAGGTAAACAGAAGTTTATCATCCCTGACTATTATTTCGTCAAGTTGCAAAATAGCGGTGGTCATTTTGGTTTATTCCATGATCCTGCTGTTTACGGCGAGTATTATCATGTACAAGCTATTTTCAAAAAGAAAGTCAATTTTGATTATTCTGTAATCGCTAATGGAGCGAAGCACAGCCTTTCCAATGAAACGACGGCTTATAGCAACACCCGCGGGGATTTCGCTATTATCAGCCGGGAGCAGCTAACGGGTTCGATCACACTCTCGGTTAATGGACGGCAGAAAACGATTCCAGTTGAAAAAATGAAGCACGCAGAAATCAATGATGAATTCTGGTACTACGCTTCTGTAGGCAAAGGTGAAATTACAGCAATTTCATTTTAACTTTACGTAAAACGCGATCTTCGCCATTTAACAAAATGCGCATCAACACAGGCCCGGTAAGCGCAGAAGCGCCACCGGGCAAAACACATTCTGACCCCGCCATCAATTATTTCCTTAAAGCGCTTTAATATCTCTCCCCCCGCCGGAAGGCGAAAATAGCCTCATGAACACAAAAACACGACCCTCGACCCTGCACTGGCAACCTGCCTTGCAACGTCCTGAAGAATACGTCTGCGGGCTGGATGATATTCATCAGGCAATACACATCATTCTGCGCACGCCGCGCGGCAGCGATCCCCACAGGCCGCTTTTTGGCAGCAATCTGTGGCGCTACATCGATTACCCGATCGAGCGGGCCATTCCGCACGTTGTTCGCGAATCGGTGGAAGCGATTCGCATGTGGGAACCCCGCTGCCGGTTGCTGAAGGTGACGCCGACGATTGACGGCGAACACCTGACGTTACGCGTGCAATGGCGCGCCGCAGACGGCGTAATCAACTCAACGGAGGTGTTATGGCGATAGCCGAACCCGACTTTATTGACCGCGATCCCGCGCAAATCACCAGCGAGATGATTGCGCAATATGAAGAAGCCAGCGGTAAAAAACTCTACCCGGCACAGGCTGAGCGGCTGCTCATTGACCTGTTTGCTTATCGTGAAAACCTTGTCCGCATCGCCATCCAGGAGGCGGCGAAGCAAAACCTGGTCGCGTATTCCCGTGCGCCGATGCTGGATTATTTAGGCGAGCTGGTTGGCGTTCACCGTCTACCCGCTCAGGCGGCGAAAACCACGCTACAGTTTTCTGTTACGCAAGCGGCTAAAAGTAACCTGGTGATTCCACAAGGGACTCGCGCCAGCGCGTCGGATAGCGTGATGTTCGCCACCGACGAAGATGTTGTGTTGCCTGCGGGCAGCCTGAGCGTTGCGGTAACTGCAACCTGTGTAGCGACCGGTGAATCCGGCAATAACTGGCAACCTGCGCAAATCAGCGCGCTGGTGGATCGGGTAGGCAATTACGATCTCAGCGTCACCAATCTGACGGCCTCAAGTGGCGGCTGCGGCGAAGAGAACGACGACGCGCTACGTAAACGCGTCCAGCTAGCGCCGGAAAGTTTCAGCAACGCGGGCAGCTATGGCGCCTATCGCTTCCATACGCTCTCGGTCAGCCAGTCGATTATCGACGTGGCGGTGCTGGGGCCGGATGAAGGGCTGGCGGAAGGCTGCGTGGAACTCTATCCGCTGACCCTGAACGGACTGCCGGGGCCGGAGCTTCTTGCCCAGATCGAACGGGAGGTGAGCAAAGAGAAAAAGCGCCCGCTAACCGATAAGGTGAGCGCTAAATGTTCTCCGCGCGTGGCTTATCAGATCCGCGCCCGGCTAACGCTGTTTACCACCGCCGATCAGGAGACGACGCTTGCCGCCGCGCGTGAAGCGATTAATAGATGGACGCGCTCGCGCCAGACCCGGCTGGGCCAGGACATTGTGCCAAACCAGATAATTAAAGTATTGCAGGTCGATGGCGTTTACGACGTCGCGCTGGATATGCCCGCGAAAAAGGTATTGCAGGCGCACGAATGGGCGGAATGCACGGCTATTGACGTGACGATTGCCGGGGTCAGCGATGGATAAACTGCTTCTGCCGCCGCCGCTGGCCAGCGACGAACGTTTTTCGATTCTGGCGAATATTGCCGCCGAACGCTTTGCACAAATCGACCTGACGGCGTTGCTGGTCTATCTGGTGGATATCGTTGATGCCTCGGCACTGCCCTCGTTGGCCGGACAGTTTCATGTTCAAGGGCTGGAGGGCTGGCTATTTGCCGCCAATGAACAGGAGAAACGAGAGTTAATTAAACAGGCGATTGAACTGCATAAATATAAAGGAACTCCCTGGGCCGTTCGCCGTGTACTGGAAATATTATCCTTACCCGGCACGATTTCCGAATGGTTTGAGTATGGCGGTAAGGCTTATTTTTTTAAGGTTGAAATTAAGCTAATCAACCAGGGCATGGATGAAAATCTGTTTAATAACCTGGTCGATCTTATTCATGAGTATAAGAACGTGCGCTCAAAGCTGGAAGCGTTAATTGTCTGGATAATTAACCAAAGCGCTATTCCTGTTATCGGCAGCGCGCTTTACGGTGGAGAAATAACGACCGTCTTACCCTTCCAGGTTCTGGAAGTTCAACAAACTAAACCGATCTATTTCGGTACAGGGCAATGGAGCCTTGAAATTACATCTATTTACCCGGAGTAATTATGGATAATGAGTTTTATACCCTCCTGACTGACAGGGGAATGGCGAAAATCGCCAGCGCCCTGGCGGATAAAAAGCAGATACATCTGCAAAAGATGGCGGTTGGCGACGGCGGTGGGCAATATTATGAACCAACCGCCAGCCAGACCACTTTACGCCGCGAAGTCTGGCGCGGTGAGATGAATACGCTGACCGTTGCGCCGAATAATCCCAACTGGCTGATTGCCGAACTGGTGCTGCCGGAGGACGTTGGCGGCTGGTATGTGCGTGAAGTGGGCGTGTTCGACGACGAGGGCGAGCTAATCGCCATCGGCAAGTTCCCGGAATCCTACAAACCGCTGTTGCCCGGCGGCTGCGGCAAGCAGGTCTGTATCCGCCTGATTATGGAGGTCTCCAACACCACGGCGGTGACGCTGACGGTCGATCCGAGCATTGTGCTGGCGACGCGCGACTATGTGGATGTCCGGCTGGACGAGCATGAACATTCGACAAATCACCCGGATGCGACATTAACGCAGAAAGGGTTTACGCAGCTCAGTAACGCCACTGACAGCGATGACGAAACCAAAGCGGCTACGCCAAAGGCGGTAAAAGCGGCGATGGCGGAAGCGCGTAATCACACGCATACCTGGAATCAGATCACCGGCGTTCCCGACGGTACGCTGACGCAAAAGGGGATTGTTAAGCTTAACAGTGCGACGGACAGCACCAGCACAACGGAAGCGGCAACGCCGAGCGCGGTCAAGGCGGCGATGGATAAGGCGAATGCGGCAGCTCCGGCCAGCCATACTCACGCCTGGAACCAGATTACCGGCGTCCCGGACGGCACGCTGACGCAAAAAGGGATCGTGAAACTTAACAGCGCGACGGACAGCACCAGTACCACAGAAGCGGCAACGCCCAGTGCGGTAAAGGCGGCGATGGATAAGGCGAGTGCGGCGGCCCCGGCCAGCCATACTCACGCCTGGGGGCAGATCACCGGCACCCCGGACGGTACGCTAACGCAAAAAGGGATCGTGAAGCTTAATAACGCCACCGACAGCACCAGTACGACGGAGGCGGCGACGCCGAGCGCGGTGAAAGCGGCGATGGATAAGGCGAATGCGGCACTGAATCTGGCAAATACGGCAGCTTCAAACGGGCCTCGATACCAGTTTTTTACAGCTAATGGGACTTTTACTGTGCCTGATGGGGTAACGCAGGTTTTTGTTGAAATGCTGGGAGGAGGTGGTGGAGGAGGTGGTGGTGGATGTACTCCTGATCCCGATAAGACTAATGCCTATTCAGCTGGTAGGGGAGGTAATCATGGAGAATTAAAAATTGCCATTATAGGTGTGACATCTAAAAAAACTTATACGGTTTCTGTTGGGGCTGGAGGTTCAGGTGGAGGCGGCGGTTTTGTACGTTCATATGAAGATAGAACATCTATTGGTCCTAATGGACAAGGCCATACGCTAATTAAAGGGGATGCAGGTGAACTAGGGCTTGATGGAGGCGACTCATCTTTTATTAATATCACTGCTAAAGGCGGATTAGGTAGCAGCGGCAAAATAGCAGAATTTACATCTACCGAATCATCTCCAGGAGGGGTTGGTGTGGGTTCGGCCTTTGGCACAGGCGGCAGTGCGGCTGCATTTGCAAACGGAGGAAATGCCGATGGCTATGGAGCTGGTGGTGGTGGTGGTGCGTCATTGAGCCAAAATACGCGCTCCGCGATATCTGGATATTCTGGTGGGCGCGGTTCTGATGGTTTTGTAAAAATTTCATGGTGAAAATATGACTAAATATGTGTACTACCATCCTTCGACTTTTGAGGTTATCGACTGGATTGACGATACCTCGCTAAATGTTGTATTACCAGAATCTATAAAACCAGTAAATGACGAACAATGGCAATTAAGAGGAAAACCATGCTGGATTTGTTTAGCACCATTTTCATTTATCACTACACCACCGCCATGTGAATTTTATCAACTGGTAGGTGATAAATGGATATACAACCCGACAGCTTTCAATGATGCGCTGGTAAATAAAAAAGAAAATGTAGTTCGAAGTATAAAAGCTCACCGCGACACCGTTACCACCGATTATATCGTTATCGACGGCAACCATTTCCACAGCGATGCTAACAGCCGTATTCAGCAAATGTCACTCACCAGAATGGGTCAGGCAAAGCAGATTCCGGCAGGGTTAATGTGGCAGACCAAAAATAACGGTTTGATTAAACTGACCAACGACATCGCCGCGCAGTTTGAAACCGTCACTATGGATCACGATATGCGCCTGTTTGCCAACGCGCAGCGGCATATTGCGGCGGTAGAAGCGCTGGGGGATATCCAGGAAGTGCTCGACTACGACTATTCATCAGGCTGGCAGCCATGAGTCAAACCACCGTCTGGCTCGCTTGCTATAAGGGGCGATCGGAGTATCGCGGCATCGCCAGGTTTGCCGACTGGCTCACGCGCAAAGTCACGCGCGGTATCTACTCTCACTGTGAACTGGCGGTGGCGCACGGCGGTAATGAATACCTCTGCTACTCTGCATCGTTTCGCGATCGCGGCGTGCGGGGAAAGATAATACCGTTACCGGACGATAAGTGGGATAAGCTACCGTTAAAGGCCACGTTGCCGGAAGTGGAGGCCTTTTTCCGCAAACATAACGGCAAACGCTATGACTGGCAGGGCGCGCTCGGTATCGCGCTGTATAACCGGGAGCGCAAAGATAAACTGTTTTGCAGCGAGTTTTGCGCTGAATTTCTCGGACTAAACGATAGCTGGCGCTACTCCCCCAGCCACCTTTATGCCTTAGTTAGTAGCTGGCAATACGATTGTTGAATCTCTCGCCGGGTATAAAGCCCGGCGGTGTTGAATTAAAGTAATACCCTTTATTATTTTTTAGCATCAAATGTTCAGTTTGCATAGCAAATGAAGTATTATAAAAAACCATCTTATAGTATTTTTACCAATTGATACGTGAACCCCCCACGATAATAACATTTATTTAACAATCTAGCTTTCTTCATTGGAGGAAGAAAAAATCAAACTCTTACATTGCTTATTATTTTCCATATCTAAAAAAGGAAATGGATTACGGAAATACTGGCGACATGAGATTATTCGCAGTAATGAATTTTTATTATATCGATTACTTATGCAGGCCAATAACAATCGCCGTCTTAATTTTTTATTTTGGTAGCGTCTGGCAAATGAGATGTATATCTATGGTTCAAAAAAACAGAAAAAAACTGGATTATAGATTAATCGCAAGCTAAATTCCAAATTTGGAATTGATATAGAGCTGGGAGCAGTAAAAAGGGGAAATAAGATCACTCCCATCCCAACTCTTATTTTATATCTCCCCATGGAAATATAAAAGACAAAACAACCATTAAAACATTTATCAACTTATATTACATATATTAATAACATTATAAACAAATAAATTACATTCACATCTTGAATGTAATTAAACTTCGATAACCATATGAACACTAATTTTGTTGCAATATAAAGCACATTAAATATAGTGGAACATGGCTAAAATCACCTAATATTCACCGGGGAATATAATGATTATTGTTTCTGTGCTCAGACAAAGCAAAGACTTCACCACAAAACATGCTCAATGGTTACATAAGCAGCTCAAAGGTTATGATTCTGTTTGTTTAACAGATGCGCTAAAGATAAAAGGGGTAAATACAGCGCCTCTTTTGTATGATTGGCCAGGATGGTGGGCAAAACTAGAACTTTTCAATCCACTGCATCCTGTTCTTGGTAATGAGGATATTCTCTATATTGATATAGATAGCGTTATTGTGGGAGATATTACTCCTCTGACAACTATGAAAAAAATAACATTACTTAATGACTTTTCTCAGCATGGTGCTTCAGTTGCGCCAGCAACAGGTATTATGTTTATTCCTGCACCCGCAAAAAAAAATGTGTGGGATGAATTTATGAAAAATCCTGAAAAGGAAATCAATGCCATAAGAACCCCGCCCTATCATGGCGATCAAGGATTTATCGGCAGAATATGTCAAGATGCTGAAAGATGGCAAAACATCTTACCCGGAAGAATTATTAGTTATAAAGCTAATATAGCAACACCAAAAATGATTGGTTTTAACCCTGAACTATACGATGGGACAGGTAATGGAAAATTACCTGACGGAGCAAGCATAGTCTGTTTTCATGGTTCCCCTCGCCCCTGGAACACAGCATTGCCCTGGGTGCCTTACTTTAGTTTAAAAAACACAATCCAAAGCAAAGTGAAACAATATAAGTTATCACTGCGTTAAAGCTTCCTTCTCTTCAATGCCGGCGCTTTTCTTTACGCCACCAGAACCTCTATATATTTCTAATACGGTAGCGTAAGCGCCATCGG
This sequence comes from Salmonella sp. A29-2, assembly GCF_020150755.1. NCBI lineage: Bacteria > Pseudomonadati > Pseudomonadota > Gammaproteobacteria > Enterobacterales > Enterobacteriaceae > Salmonella > Salmonella sp. A29-2. The sequence goes on from NZ_CP083731.1 coordinate 4,486,783, forward strand.
GCGATGCGTTGCCGGATGGCGACGCAGGCGCGTCATCCAGCCTGCCACGAGCCCACACTGGATCATGAGCGTAATTTGTTTGAATAATCTTCCTTCACGCGATAAACAATAACTATGGTCTGGCTCGATCCTGACCCGTTGATAACAAACACAACATACTTGCAAGGAAAACAACATGCTCGCCGTCATTACCCGGCTGTTCCCGTTATGGGCGCTGCTGCTCTCTCTCATTGCGTATTACACACCATCCACCTTTACTCCTGTTGGGCCGTGGGTCGCGACACTACTGATGTTGATTATGTTCGGTATGGGGGTCCATCTTAACGTTGACGACTTTAAACGCGTGCTCTCCCGACCAGCCCCTGTCGCCGCAGGGATATTCCTGCACTATCTGGTAATGCCGCTCGCGGCATGGCTGCTGGCGTTGCTGTTTAAGATGCCGCCAGATCTGTCCGCCGGGATGGTACTGGTCGGTAGCGTAGCCAGCGGCACCGCCTCTAACGTAATGATCTATCTGGCGAAGGGAGACGTCGCGCTCTCAGTCACCATTTCATCGGTCTCCACGCTGGTCGGCGTGGTCGCCACACCACTACTCACGCGCCTGTACGTCGATGCCCATATTCAAGTCGACGTGATGGGTATGCTGCTGAGCATTCTACAGATTGTAGTCATTCCAATCACGCTGGGGCTGGTGATTCACCATCTGTTTCCGCGCGTAGTGAAAGTGGTAAAACCTTATCTGCCAGCATTCTCGATGGTGTGCATTTTGGCAATCATCAGCGCGGTGGTCGCGGGTTCAGCTTCACATATCGCCTCCGTCGGCTTTATGGTGATCATCGCGGTGATCCTGCATAACACCCTTGGCCTGCTTGGCGGCTACTGGGGTGGACGTCTGTTCGGTTTTGATGAGTCAACCTGTCGAACGCTGGCGATCGAAGTCGGGATGCAGAACTCTGGTCTTGCTGCTGCATTGGGTAAAATCTACTTTGGCCCGCTCGCAGCGCTGCCTGGCGCGCTGTTCTCAGTGTGGCACAACCTTTCAGGGTCACTACTGGCTGGTTACTGGTCCGGGAAACCGATTGTTGAAAAATCGGGCGAAACGGCAAAGGTAAATTAAAATATTGCCGGGTGGCGCAAGCTTACCCGGCTTACACGCTATCCGCCCGTTGCGTATTGCCGTAGACTAAATGCATCGGCTAACTGAGGGCACCCGTATGGCACTCCCCCGCATTACCCAAAAAGAGATGACCGAGCGCGAACAGCGCGAACTGAAAACGTTGCTGGACCGCGCCCGTATTGCGCACGGGCGTCCGCTGACCAATTCTGAGACCAACAGCGTAAAAAAGGAGTACATCGATAAGCTGATGGCGCTGCGTGAGGCTGAAGCAAAAAAAGCCCGCAAGTTGAAGAAAAAGCAGGCGTATAAACCCGATACGGAAGCGTCATTCTCCTGGTCGGCGAATACGCCGACGCGCGGCAGACGTTAACGTCCTTTTTTCTTTCGTCCCGGCGAGGTAAAGCGCTTACCGCTTGATGTCGGGCGCGCTTTCTCATTGCTTTTTTCGATCGCCACGACCGGTCGCTTAATACCCGTGGTCTTCGGCTTCGCTTTGGCCTTTGGTTTGGCTTCGGAAGAGGAACGCTCAATCAACTTAAACAGATCGATCAGCTCATCGTCCGTCAGATCGCGCCACTCGCCCAGCGGAATCCCGCTCAGGCTGACGTTCATAATGCGCGTACGCTCCAGTTTCGTCACTTCATAACCAAAGTATTCACACATACGACGGATCTGACGGTTTAATCCCTGCACCAGGGTAATGCGAAAGACAAACGGCGCCTCTTTTTTCACCTTACATTTTTTGGTGACGGTACCCAGAATCGGCACGCCAGCGCCCATACCGCGTATAAACTCGTCGGTAATCGGTTTATCCACCGTCACCAGATACTCTTTTTCGTGATCGTTACCGGCACGCAGAATCTTATTGACCAGATCGCCGTGGTTAGTCAGAAATATCAGCCCCTGCGAGTCTTTATCCAGACGCCCAATCGGGAAGATACGTTTGCTGTGGTTCACAAAATCGACAATATTGTCGCGTTCGCCGTCTTCAGTGGTACTGACAATGCCAACCGGTTTATTCAGCGCAATCAGCACTAAATCATCCGCTTCTCGCGGCTCAATCAACCGACCATTTACTTTAACAACATCCCCGGCGACCACCTGATCGCCAATGGCGGCGCGTTTGCCGTTGATAAAAACATTGCCCTGTTCGATAAAACGGTCCGCCTCGCGACGCGAACAGATGCCGCTTTCACTGATATATTTATTAAGCCGGATAGATGTGTCGGTCAGCATATTTACTCTCTGAGAAATTTTTCTACATAAACGTCGGGAATGTGACTTACCACATCAAATCGTCGGGAACTTTAAAATCGGCATACGGATCATCTTCGTCCTGCTCTTCCTGACTCAGCGCACTGTTTACGACAATACTGTCCGCATCTCGTTGTGCGATTTTATCGGCGACGCTCGCGGGAATAATCGCATATTCACATTCACCGCTGTTATTGATAACCAAACGCGCAATCGCGAGACGCCCATTAATCAGTTGCGTCTGAGTGAGCTTATCCACGTCTATTTTTTTGATGACGTTATTATCGGTGAAGTTAAAACCAATATCGCCTTTAGATACATTGATTCTATTCATTTCAATAAGTTGCTTAACCTGAGCTTTAAACTCTTTCGCTAAAACCGCTTGTTTTTGCTGTTCACTGAGTTGTTTATCACGCTCAAGTTGCGCCTTTTTATTTTCTTCCACCGCCTCTCTGGCCTCACGAGCCTGAACGCGTGATTTTTTAGCCGTGCGCTGGACTTTGGCCATTTTTTTGCTGGTCACTAATCCCGCTTGTAGCAGTTGCTCTTGTAAGGTCAGTTTTGCCATTTTCGTCTCTAAACGTGTTAAATAATTTTGCGGATTATACCTGTAATTTTTCAGGCGATACCAGATGGCAGATCTGGCCTGGTGTCACTTTTAGCGACCGCGCTTTGCCTGTGACACGCGTAACATCATGAGCCATATCAGTAAGACATTAAATGGATAATGGTAGCATTATTACGTTTTGACATTTCCTGATGAGGTGGAGAAGTAATGGAACTGCTTTTATTAAGTAACTCGACGCTGCCGGGTAAAGCCTGGCTGGAACACGCTCTGCCGCTGATAGCGAATCAATTGAACGGTCGACGCTCAGCCGTGTTTATTCCGTTTGCCGGCGTCACGCAAACATGGGACGAGTACACGGATAAAACCGCAGAGGTACTTGCGCCATTAGGGATAAACGTCACAGGGATTCATCGTGTCGCCGATCCGCTTGCGGCGATTGAGAAAGCGGAAATCATTATTGTCGGCGGCGGAAATACCTTTCAGCTACTGAAAGAATCGCGTGAACGCGGGCTGCTGGCGCCGATGGCGGACAGGGTAAAACGCGGCGCGCTGTATATCGGCTGGAGCGCAGGCGCCAACCTTGCCTGCCCGACTATCCGCACGACCAACGATATGCCGATCGTCGATCCAAACGGTTTCGACGCGCTGGATCTGTTCCCGCTGCAAATTAATCCTCACTTCACTAACGCCTTGCCGGAAGGTCATAAGGGCGAGACCCGCGAGCAGCGTATTCGCGAACTGCTGGTGGTCGCGCCGGAACTGACAGTGATTGGTTTGCCGGAAGGTAACTGGATTCAGGTGAGCAACGGCCAGGCGGTTCTCGGTGGCCCGAATACCACCTGGGTGTTTAAAGCGGGCGAAGAGGCCGTGGCGCTGGAAGCGGGTCATCGCTTTTAATCCCAGGCCACATTGAATGCCGAATGGCGGGCCTACGCGCATGTTCTCCGTAGGCCCCGCCATCCGGCATTTCACTTAATACTCGCCCCGTTCCTCGTCCTGATCCGGCTGTTCCAGTACGCTATAGGCGACCGAACAGAACAGTGAGTTAAGACGCTTCATATCGCCCAGCAGCCCTAAATGGAGCGAGCTGGTTTCAATGCTTTGCACGTTCTGCTGGTGCAGGCGGTCGACATGCGCATGTGAGTATCGGCGATTAAGTATACGGAAGCGATGTTTACTGCGGCGCAACCGACGGGCGCTGGTGACATCGCCGGAGAAAAAGACCGACATCGCCAGTTGCAGATTACTGAGCAGTTGATCGTAAAGCGCATCCAGCTCTTTCAATCCTTCTTCTGAAAATGCCCGACGCGCCGCCAGTGACTTGTCGGCAATCTCACTGCCCATTCGCTCGATAATATCCGACGCCTGTTCGAGGTTCAGGGCCATCTCAATAATCTCCGCCCACCGGCGGGACTCCTCCGCCGCCAGCTCGTCTTTTGGCATTCGCGCCAGATAAAGCTTAATCGCGGTGTAGAGCACGTTAACGTCATCCGCCAGCTTGCGCAGCGCTTTCTCTTCACGCGGCTCGCCGTGCATGACCTTTTTTAGCCCTTCCATCATCTGTTCCATCGCATCGCCAATGCGCAACACCTCGCGGGCAGCATTAGCCAGCGCCAGCGTTGGCGTATCCAGCGCGCTGACATCCAGATGTTTCGGCTTCAGATGGGTATCCAGTTCAGGCTCATCACGAATAATTCGTTTACAAAAACGCGCCATCAGCTCGGCAAATGGCACCATCGCCAGGCAACGCACCAGGTTATAGAAAACGTGGAAATAGATCACCAGCTCTGACTTCGGTAGCGATAGCTCATCCATCAGATTCGCCAGCGGATGGACAAACGGCAGGATGACCAGGCTGCCGATCAATTTGAACAATAGGCTGCCGAGCGCTACGCGACGCGCGGCAGCATTGGCGGCGCTGTTATTGAGCATCGCCAGCAGCCCCGATCCCAGATTGGCGCCGATGACCAGGCACAACGCCACCGGGAACGATATAATCCCCGCCGCCGTCAGGGTCGCCGTCAGCAACACCGCCGCCAGGCTGGAATAACTGATAATAGCGAACATCGCGCCAATCAGCGCATCCAGCATAATGTCGCCCGTCAGCGACGCGAAAATGACCTGCACGCCATTAGCTTGAGTGATCGGCGTCACCGCCTGCACAATCAGCTCCAGCGCCAGTAGAATCAGGCCAAGCCCGATACCGACGCGACCCAGCTGCCCGGCGCGGGACTGCTTACGTCCCAAAAAGAAAATCACGCCAATAAAAATCAGCAGCGGCGATAGCCACGACAAATCAAAGGTGAGAATACGCGCCATTAGCGCAGTACCCACATCAGCGCCCAGCACAATCACCAGAGCTGGCGTCAGGGCGACAAGATCCTGGGCGACAAACGACGTTACCAATAAAGTGGTGGCGTTACTGCTTTGTACCAGCGCGGTAACACCGATACCCGCACAAAAGGCGAGCGGTTTCTTTTCCACGCTGCGGCTGAGGACAGTGCGTAGACGCGCGCCAAACACGCGCATTACGCCAGTACGAACGATATGTGTTCCCCATACCAACAGCGCAACGGCAGAAAGTAGATGGAGCAAAGTTAACACGGCGTCAGGTTCTCCTTATCGTTATACGTTTTCCTGAAGCTCACTTGCGATAAATTGCCTGATGGCGCACAGCGTTAAGGCCTGCTGGCGTTGCACGCCACCGGGCTTACCATACGTAATACGGTATGCTGGATAAGGCGTTTACGCCGCCATCCGGCAAATTCAGCGTAGAGCCTTCCTTCAGTATAAGGGTTTAATTGTAAGAAAGAGACAAGGCACCCAATGAGTGCCTTGTATGTTGTAAGGAAAAGTGACGATTTTATGAATCAGTCCGCATCGTAACCCAGGTTCGGCGCCAGCCACCGCTCAACGTTCTCAACGCTCATTCCTTTACGGAAAGCATAATCTGTCACCTGATCGCGTTGAATCTGCGCTACCGCGAAGTATTTGCTCTCAGGATGGCTGAAGTACCAGCCGGAGACCGACGCGCCAGGCCACATGGCGAAAGATTCGGTGAGCTTCATCCCGGTGTGTTTTTCGACATCCAGTAGCTGCCAGATAGTGCCTTTTTCGGTATGTTCCGGGCAGGCAGGATAACCCGGCGCCGGGCGAATCCCCTGGTAGTTTTCGCGGATTAATTCGTCGTTACTCAGGCTCTCGTTCGGCGCATATCCCCAGTAAACCTTACGTACACGCTCATGCAGGTACTCGGCAAACGCTTCCGCCAGACGGTCGGCAATCGCTTTCACCATGATCTTGTTATAGTCGTCGTGTTGCGCTTCGAAGGCGTCCGCCAGCGCATCCTCCTCCAGACCGCCGGTCACCGCGAAAGCACCGATGTAATCCGCTTTGCCGCTCAGTTTCGGCGCGACAAAATCCGCCAGACAGTAGTTAGCAAAACCAACTTTCTCGGTCTGCTGGCGCAGGTGGTGGCTGACCGTCAGAACATGAGTACGGGTTTCATCGCGATAGATTTCGATGTCATCGCCGATGCGGTTCGCCGGGAACAGGCCCACCACGCCACGCGGATTCAACAGTTTCTCGGCGCTTAGTTTATCCAGCATATCATTGGCGTCTTTAAACAGACGCTGCGCCTCAACGCCCACCACCTCATCTTCCAGAATGCGCGGGTATTTGCCGGCCAGCGACCAGGTCATAAAGAACGGCGTCCAGTCGATGTAGTTGCGCAGAGTTTCGATACTGGCTTCCACCTCCTGCACGCCCAGACGGTGGGCTACCGGCGGGGTGTAGCGTTCCCAATCGAACGCCAGATCGTTATCGCGCGCCGCTTCCAGCGTGACCGGCGGCGTGCGCGGTTTTTTGCGGGCGTGCTGAATACGCACGGTTTCGTACTCTTTGCGGGTACGGGCGACAAAGTCATCGCGCTGGTTGTCGGAGAGTAGCGCCGCCACCACGCCCACGGTACGCGAAGCATTCTGCACGTAGACCGTCGGACCGCTGTAGTTCTGCTCGATTTTCACCGCGGTGTGCGCTTTCGAAGTGGTTGCGCCGCCGATCAGTAGCGGGATAGTAAAGCCCTGACGCTCCATCTCTTTCGCCACGTTGACCATTTCGTCCAGCGACGGGGTGATAAGCCCGGAAAGGCCAATCAGATCGGCATTCACTTCACGCGCCGTTCTGAGGATTTTCTCCGCAGGCACCATCACGCCAAGATCGACGATTTCGTAGTTGTTACATTGCAGCACCACGCCAACAATGTTCTTGCCAATGTCGTGCACATCGCCCTTCACGGTGGCAATCACCATCTTGCCGTTGCTGGAGCCTTTTTCTTTGCTGGCTTCAATAAACGGCTCCAGGTAGGCCACCGCTTGTTTCATCACACGAGCGGATTTCACCACCTGCGGCAGGAACATTTTCCCTTCGCCGAACAGGTCGCCGACCACATTCATACCGTCCATCAGCGGCCCTTCAATCACCTCAATCGGGCGGGCGGCCTGCTGACGGGCTTCTTCGGTATCCTGCTCGATAAACTCGGTAATGCCTTTCACCAGCGAGTATTCAAGGCGTTTTTTCACGTCCCAGCTACGCCATTCCGCCTGCTGGGCGTTGGCAGCTTCGTCGGTTTTGCTGCCGCGGTATTTCTCCGCCAAATCCAGCAAACGCTCGGTGCCGTCATCGCGACGGTTAAGAATGACATCTTCAACCGCATCGCGCAGTTCGGCGGGCAGGTCGTCGTAAATAGCCAGCTGTCCGGCGTTGACGATGCCCATGTCCATGCCGTTGCGGATGGCGTAGTAGAGGAATACCGCGTGGATAGCCTCACGTACCGGGTCATTGCCGCGGAACGAGAACGACACGTTAGACACACCGCCGGAGATCAGCGCGTGCGGCAGCTCGCGTTTAATATCTTCGCAAGCGCCGATAAAGTCCTGCGCGTAGTTGTTGTGCTCTTCAATACCGGTCGCCACGGCGAAGATATTCGGGTCGAAGATGATGTCTTCCGGCGGGAAGCCCACCTCTTCAGTCAGAATCCTGTACGCCCGACGACAAATCTCGATTTTACGCTCGCGGGTATCGGCCTGGCCCTGCTCATCAAAGGCCATCACCACCACTGCCGCGCCGTAGCGACGCAGAAGCTTCGCATGATGAATAAAGGCTTCCACGCCCTCTTTCATCGAAATAGAGTTGACGATGCCTTTACCCTGAATGCACTTCAGCCCTTTTTCGATAACCTCCCATTTGGAGGAGTCGATCATGATTGGTACACGGGCAATATCCGGCTCACCGGCAATCAGGCTGAGGAAACGCACCATCGCCGCTTCGGCGTCGAGCATCCCCTCATCCATGTTGATATCAATAATCTGCGCGCCGCTTTCGACCTGCTGACGGGCGACATCCAGCGCTTCGCTGTATTTCTCTTCTTTGATCAGCCGTTTAAATTTGGCCGAGCCGGTGACGTTAGTACGTTCGCCGACGTTGACAAACAGGCTATCGTCGCCAATGTTCAGCGGCTCCAGGCCGGAAAGGCGGCAGGCGACCGGGATATCCGGCAGCTGGCGCGGCGGCAAACCGGCAACGGCGCGGCTCATGGCGGCGATATGCTCCGGCGTAGTGCCACAGCAGCCGCCAACGATATTCAGGAAGCCCGCTTCCGCCCATTCGCGAATCTGTTTCGCCATGGTGTCGGCGTCGAGGTCGTACTCGCCGAAAGCGTTCGGCAGGCCGGCGTTCGGGTGCGCGGTGACGTAGCATTCGGCAATCCGCGACAGTTCCTGGACGTACTGGCGCAGTTCATCTGGCCCCAGCGCGCAGTTAAGGCCAAAAGTGAGCGCCTCGGCGTGGCGCAGCGAGTTATAAAAGGCTTCGGTCGTCTGGCCGGAAAGCGTACGGCCAGACGCGTCGGTGATGGTGCCGGAAATCATGATCGGCAGATCAACGCCCAGCGCTTCAAACTCTTCTTTCACCGCAAACACCGCCGCTTTCGCATTCAGGGTGTCAAAGACGGTCTCAATCAGAATCAGATCTACGCCACCTTCCACCAGCGCTTTAGTGGATTCACGGTAGGCCGCCACCAGCTGATCGAAGGTGATATTACGAAACGCCGGGTCGTTGACGTCCGGCGAAATGGAGGCCGTGCGGTTAGTTGGACCAAGCACGCCCGCAACAAAGCGTGGTTTTTCTGGTGTTCGCGCCGTCCATTCATCGGCGCAGGCGCGTGCCAGTTTGGCCGCCGCATAGTTAATTTCCGCCGACAGGGATTCCATCCGGTAATCCGCCATCGCAATGGTTGTCGAGTTAAAGGTGTTGGTTTCGATGATATCCGCGCCAGCCTCAAAGTAGGCGTTGTGGATAGCGGCGATCACCTCCGGCTTGCTGAGGACCAGCAGGTCATTGTTGCCTTTCAGGTCGCAGGGCCAGTCGGCAAAGCGCTCCCCGCGGAAATCTTCTTCATGTAGACGATAGCTCTGGATCATAGTGCCCATACCGCCGTCCAGCACCAGAATACGTTCATTTAACTGCGCACGCAGTTGTTCAACTTTGCTGCTCACACTCGCTCCCGACAACGCTCCACGTAACGAGCCATACTGGCACAAAGCGTGCTGGCGGAAAAGAGAACAACGGGCAACATGAGACATGTTCAGCTTGCCACCCACTTCTGTCGCTTTGCCGGATGGCGGCGCAAGCGCCTTATCCAGCCTACAAATTACTTTGGCAGCTCCCAAAGCGTAGGCCTGATAAGCGAAGCGCCATCGGGCATCCTGTGATGTCACTCATCCGATCAGTTCAGGAACTCTTGCATTATAATTGAATAAAACGAAAATGATTTCCACGATACAGAAAAAGGAGTCTGCCATGGTTGCCCCTGTTCCCGCGAAACGCGGGAGAAAACCTGCCGCTACCACTGCACCCGTAACCGGGCAGGTTCAGTCTTTAACTCGCGGTCTGAAGCTACTGGAGTGGATTGCCGAGTCCAACGGCAGCGTCGCGCTGACCGAACTGGCGCAACAGGCGGGTTTGCCTAATTCCACGACTCACCGTCTACTCACCACCATGCAGCAACAGGGTTTTGTCCGCCAGGTTGGTGAGCTGGGCCACTGGGCCGTAGGCGCACACGCGTTTATCGTCGGTAGCAGCTTCTTACAGAGCCGTAATCTGCTGGCGATTGTCCATCCGATTTTGCGCAAGCTGATGGAGGACTCCGGCGAAACGGTAAACCTTGCCGTACTCGACCAGAGCGACCATCAGGCCATTATTATCGACCAGGTGCAGTGCACACAATTGATGCGCATGTCCGCCCCTATTGGCGGCAAGCTGCCCATGCACGCCTCTGGCGCGGGCAAGGCGTTTTTATCACAGCTCAGTGAGGAACAGGTTACCAGTCTGCTGCACCGCAAGGGGTTGCACGCTTATACCCATGCGACGCTGGTGTCGCCGCTGCATCTGAAAGATGACCTCGCCCAAACACGCAAGCGCGGCTATTCCTTTGACGACGAAGAACATGCGCTCGGTCTGCGCTGCGTGGCCTCGTGTATTTATGACGAACACCGCGAACCGTTTGCGGCCCTCTCTATTTCCGGCCCCTGCTCACGCATTACCGACGATCGCGTCACCGAACTTGGCGCCATGGTGATTAAAGCGGCGAAAGAGGTGACGCTGGCCTATGGTGGAACTCGCTGAAATGAGCAGCCTGAAATTATACTGGCAGGAGAAGTACCCACAGGCCTTCTGTTGGTTTTTCGGTGATTCGCCGGCGCTGGCCGACGAGCTGGCGGCGCTAGTGGTCGCCGGTAAAAAGCGTGGCACCTGTAGCTCGCTGGTTAGCTATCAGAAAGAGCAGCCCCCTGTCACGCCCGGGTCATATCACATTGTGCTCAACGGCACAGGCGACGCCGTGTGCGTCATACGCACGCTGGCGCTCAGGCTGATCCGTTTTAACGAGATGAGCGCCGATCTCGCCGCACTGGAAGGCGAAGGCGATCTTAGCCTGGCGTACTGGCAAGCGGCACACCGGGCCTTTTTTGAGCGCGAGGGTAATTGGTCGCCGGAGATGGAACTTGTTTACGAAGAGTTCGCCGTACTTGAGATCGCGCCGTAACGCACGCTAAAGCGCTGTCTACGTCGATAGGCATATACATCTTCTACATGCCCTTCTTTAATACGCGTCTGTAGCGCGCGCCAGTAATCGGCGCGAAACAGGTCGGCATGCATCTCTTCAAACAATGGCCCGATACGCGGATCGGCACACAGCCAGTGGCGAAACTCCTCCGGGAAAACATCACCTGGCGAGACGCTATACCAGGGTTCGCTGGCCAGTTCGTCTTCCGGATAACGCGCTGGCGGAATATCGCGGAAATTCACTTCCGTCATGTAGCAAATTTCATCGTAGTCATAGAACACCACGCGACCATGACGGGTAACGCCAAAGTTTTTAAACAACATATCGCCGGGGAAAATATTAGCGGCGGCAAGCTGGCGAATCGCATTACCATATTCTTCTATCGCATCGCGCAACTGCTGGCCTTCTACCTGTTCCAGCCAGATATTGAGCGGCACCATGCGCCGTTCAATATAGAGATGGCGAATGACGATATGTTCCCCAAGATCGGTAATCTTCTCTGGCACTTCTTGCCGTAACAGCGCCATCAGCGCCGGATCAATTTGCCGTTTATCCAGTACGAAATTCTCAAACTCCTGGGTATCCGCCATACGACCGACGCGATCATGCTCTTTTACCAGTTGATAACAGGCACGCACATGGGCGGCAGACATCTCTTTCTGCGGGGCGAATTTGTCTTTAATGATTTTAAATACCCGGTCGAAACCTGGCAGGGTAAACACCAGCATCACCATGCCGCGGATACCAGGCGCCTCAATGAATTTCTCATCGCTTTCAGCCAGATAACATAAATATTCGCGGTAGCTTTCGGTTTTCGCATGTTTCTGGCAGCCAATAGCCATATACAGTTCGGCAGTGGTTTTACCCGGCAGGATTTCACGCAACCACTCAACCAGCGCGGCAGGCAGCGGCGCATACACCATAAAATAAGAGCGGGCAAAACCAAACACAATGCTCGCTTCTGCCGTGGTGGTCAGGCAGGTATCGACAAACAGTTCCCCCTCATCAGTACGATGAATCGGCAATAAAAACGGCAGCGTACCGTCAGGTGTGGTTAATTTACCTACCAGCCAGGCCGCTTTATTACGGTAAAACAACTCATTCGCCACCTGGACATGGCAGCGAGGTAGCGCGTCCTCGCCCAGTGTTTCAGTCAGGTGCGCGATAATATAGCGGATATCCCGGCTTTTATTCTGCCAGGGCAGACGCAGCGGTAAGTCACTGAGTATGCGCATCAACAGCGGCTCCCAACCGTGATCGGGAAAGAAGTCTTTGGCCAGCGGGCGCGGGATAGTACGGAAGCGACGCTCCGGTTGCGAACTGAAAATAAACAACCGCTCGGGTGTTAACGAGCGGTGGTCAAATAACCGGCAATAAACGGAGTTGAAAAAGCTCTCCGCAATCTCGAAGCGCGGGTAATCCGGCAACAGCCGGGTGTAATGCTCTTTAACGCGTAAAAGGAAATCCGCGTCGGTACTTTTGCCATCGGTAATACAGCGCAGTTGCTCCACCACCAGACCCACATGATGATCATAGAGGTGGATACGGCTTTTCATCGCCTGCTGGACGGCGTGCCAGTCGGCCTGTTCAAAACGCTGCTGCGCGCCGGAAGTCACTTCCAGAAATCGACCATACTGCGCGTCAAAGCCTTGCAGGATGGTTTGAGCAATCAGTAATTCCAGGCCACGCGGCATTTTTTCCCCTCATCCGGCACCACGTCCTGCCGGATGGCGCGTTCGCTTATCCGGCCTACGCTATCTGTAGGCCCGGTAAGCGCAGCGCCACCGGGCATCAATCAAAACTGCGATTCTTCGGTGGAACCCGTTAACGCGGTAACGGATGACGCGCCACCCTGAATAATGGTGGTGACTTTGTCGAAGTAACCAGTGCCCACTTCCTGCTGGTGGGAAACAAAGGTGTAGCCGTCTTTCGCCGCGGCGAACTCGGGTTGTTGAACCTTCTCAACATAGTGTTTCATGCCCTCGCCCTGAGCGTATGCATGCGCCAGGTCAAACATGTTGAACCACATGCTGTGAATACCCGCCAGGGTAATAAACTGGTATTTGTAACCCATGTCCGACAACTGCTGCTGGAAGCTGGCAATGGTCTTGTCGTCCAGATTCTTCTGCCAGTTGAAGGATGGTGAACAGTTATAGGCCAGCAGTTTGCCCGGATACTTCGCGTGGATAGCATCGGCAAAACGACGCGCCAGTTCGAGATCCGGCGTAGAGGTTTCGCACCATACCAGATCGGCATACGGGGCATACGCCAGACCGCGGCTGATCGCCTGCTCAATGCCCGCATGGGTGCGGTAGAAACCTTCGCTGGTGCGTTCGCCGGTAATAAAACTGCTGTCATAGGGATCGCAGTCGGAGGTGATCAGATCTGCCGCATCCGCATCGGTACGCGCAATCACCAGCGTCGGGACGCCCATCACATCAGCGGCCAGACGCGCAGCAACCAGTTTCTGAATCGCCTCCTGCGTGGGGACCAGCACCTTGCCGCCCATATGGCCGCATTTCTTCACCGACGCCAGCTGATCTTCGAAGTGAACGGCCGCTGCACCGGCTTCAATCATCGATTTCATCAGTTCGAAGGCATTCAGAACGCCGCCAAAACCGGCTTCCGCATCAGCAACGATCGGCAGGAAGTAATCCACATAGCGCGGATCGTTGGGTTCAATACCGGATGCCCACTGGATCTGATCTGCACGACGGAAAGTGTTGTTGATCCGATCCACTACCGCCGGAACAGAGTTTGCCGGGTACAACGATTGATCCGGATACATGCTGGATGCCAGGTTGGCATCTGCCGCCACCTGCCAGCCTGAAAGATAAATCGCCTCAATACCGGCTTTCGCCTGCTGCAACGCCTGACCGCCAGTCAGCGCGCCAAGGCTGTTGATATAGCCTTTTTTCGCTTCACCGTGCAACAGCCGCCACATTTTCGCGGCGCCGAGCTGCGCCAGCGTGCACTCCGGGTTAACCGAGCCGCGTAATTTCACCACCTCCTCCGCGCTGTACGGGCGGGTGATGCCTTCCCAGCGCGGTTGTGTCCACTCTTTCTGTAATTCTTCGATTTGTTGAGTACGGGTTTTCATGTGCAGATGCTCCATATTGTTATGTGGTGAATTAAGCCAGTAAGCGATAGCCCGGCAGGGTGAGGAAGTCGATTAAGTCATCTGAGGTGGTGATTTGCTCCATCAGACGTGCGGCATCGTCGAAGCGCCCGCTGCTGTAGCGGTGCTCGCCCAGTTCGTCCTGGATTACCCGCATCTCTTCCGCCAACATTTCGCGGAAAAGCGCTTTCGTTACGGGTTTTCCATTGCTCAGTGTTTTCTCATGGTGAATCCACTGCCAGATAGAGGTTCGTGAGATTTCCGCCGTCGCGGCATCCTCCATCAGACCGTAAATCGGTACACAGCCATTGCCGGAGATCCACGCTTCAATGTACTGCACTGCCACGCGAATATTGGCGCGCATTCCCGCTTCTGTGCGTTCGCCTTCACATGGCTCCAGTAACTGTTCAGCGGTAATCGGCGCATCTTCATCACGGGTAATGAACAGCTGATTTTTGTGCTCGCCCAGTACCTCGTTAAAGACGGCCATTGCGGTATCCGCCAACCCGGGATGCGCAATCCACGTGCCGTCGTGGCCGTTGTTCGCTTCCAGCGCTTTATCCGCTTTCACTTTGGCAAGGACCTGATTGTTGCGTTCAACGTCTTTGCTCGGGATAAACGCCGCCATACCGCCCATCGCGAACGCGCCGCGCTTGTGACAGGTTTTGATCAGCAGGCGCGAGTAGGCGCTCAGAAACGGTTTGTCCATCGTTACCACCTGCCTGTCCGGCAAGACGCGATCCGGGTGATTTTTCAACGTTTTGATATAGCTGAAAATATAATCCCAACGACCACAGTTGAGACCGACGATATGATCACGCAGCGCATGAAGAATCTCATCCATCTGGAAAACAGCCGGCAGCGTTTCAATCAACAGGGTCGCTTTGATCGTACCGCGCGGCAGGTTAAAGCGGTCTTCGGCGTAGCTGAAAACTTCACTCCACCAGGCTGCTTCCTGCCAGGCTTGCGTTTTCGGCAGGTAAAAATACGGGCCGCTACCTTTAGCGAGCAGCGCTTTATAGTTGTGGAAAAAGTACAGAGCAAAATCAAACAGGCTGCCGGGAATGGCTTCCCCCCGCCAGGTAACATGTTTTTCTGGCAGATGTAGACCACGTACACGACAAATCAATACGGCCGGATCGGGCTTGAGCTGATAGATTTTTCCGGCTTCGTTGGTATAGCTAATGGTGCCGTTCACCGCATCACGCAGGTTGATTTGACCATCAATAACTTTATTCCAGTCCGGCGCCAGCGAGTCTTCAAAATCCGCCATAAACACTTTCACATTTGCGTTCAGGGCATTAATCACCATTTTACGTTCAACCGGCCCGGTAATTTCTACTCGGCGATCCTGTAAATCCGCCGGAATACCACGAATCTGCCAATTACTTTCTCTAATGGAAGTGGTTTCCGAAATAAAATCAGGCAACTTACCGTTATCAATATCCTGCTGTTGCTGGATACGTGCAGCCAGGAGTTTATTGCGTTTTGGCGTAAAACGGGTGACTAACTCCGTCAAAAACTCGACTGCCTCAGCGGTCAGGACTTGCTTTTCCAGCTCGCCTTGCGGCCTGGTAAAGGTTAATTCATCAGTTGTGGTTGCCTGTGGATTCATCATGCAGCTCCTCGTTGTTGATCCAGATACATCCCCAATGCGAACGAAGGATCACTGTGCGCTTTTCGTTCAACACAACTAAGACTACTCAATTAAATTTCAAAATCAAAAACAATTTCCATTTTTAATTTAATTATGCATTAACCTATTGATAACAATATTAATTAAATTTAATTACATGATGAGGTGCGTTTCGGAAATAAAAAAGGCACCCGAAGGTGCCTGATTCAACATGCTGAAACGCTTTAGGATCGTCAGAAGCAGAAGATTAATCCAGGGTTGGATTCATGTGACGCAGATCATATGGCGTAATCTGGTAGACATAATAGTTGAGCCAGTTAGTAAACAGTAAATTACCGTGGCTGCGCCAGGTTGCGCGCGGTATGTTTTGCGGATCGTTTTTTGGGAAATAGTTGTACGGAACCTCCGGATTTAACCCGGCCTCAACGTCACGAAAATATTCACCCGCTAACGTATGAGCGTCATATTCAGGATGACCGGTGACAAACGCAATACGTTTATCTTTGCTGGCAAACAGGTACGCATCCCCTTCTTCTGTTTCGGCCAGAATTTCAAGATCCGTATAATCCCGTATTAGCGCCGCCGGGAAATCGGCATAGCGTGAGTGTGGCGCCAGAAACGAATCATCAAAACCACGCGTTAACAGAGCATGTGGATGAAGGATGTGATGTTCATAGACGCCGGAAAGTTTATCTGTACGGGTCTGCTTAGGGATACCATACAGAATATTGAGTGCGGCCTGAACGGCCCAACAGACAAATAGCGTCGAAGTAACGTGATCTTTCGCCCATTCCAGCACCTGCCTAATCTGCGGCCAGTAAGCCACGTCATTAAATTCCACCAGACCCAGCGGCGCTCCGGTCACGATAAGCCCATCAAAGTTCTGATCGCAGATATCGTCGAAGTTACAGTAAAAGTTGTTCAGATGCTCGGCTGGCGTGTTCCTCGACTCGCGGGCATCTATCCGCAGTAGTTGAATATCGACCTGCAATGGCGAGTTCGATAGCAAACGCAGAAACTGATTTTCCGTTTCAATCTTCTTCGGCATCAGGTTAAGGATAAGTACCTTTAGCGGGCGAATTTCCTGACCTGATGCGCGAGAAGTCGTCATGACGAAGACATTCTCCTCACGTAAAAAATTGACGGCGGGTAGCTCGTCCAGCACGCGAATCGGCATAACCTGATAACCTCACGACATACGTTTAAACGTTTAGACATCCAGACAGCTGAAGATACTCAGAAATCAGGCGAATGTCGAGTCTGCAAGTTCAAGGTGAGAAAGTTTCACGACAGCATTTGCATTAGAATAGAAGTAAGCAAAAAAGGAGTGAAGATGATGATTAACATTCGCCGTTCAAGGCATGAGGAAGGGGAAAAACTGATTGCGATCTGGCGTCGCTCAGTCGATGCCACGCACGATTTTCTGTCAAACGCTTATCGGGCCGAACTGGAAGAGCTGGTGAGCGATTTTCTGCCAGAAGCGCCACTATGGGTTGCCGTGACCGATCAGGATGAGCCGGTAGGATTTATGCTGCTTACCGGCGAACATATGGATGCGCTGTTTGTCGATCCGGACGTGCGTGGTCAGGGTATCGGTAAGAGATTAGTTGAACATGCGTTAACACTGGCGCCGGGGTTGACAACCAATGTTAACGAGCAAAATACACAAGCTGTTGGATTTTATAAGAAAATGGGATTTAAGGTGACGGGACGTTCGGAGGTTGACGATCTTGGGAAACCGTATCCATTGTTGAATTTAATTTATCCGTGAGTAGTGGCGCTGCCTGATAAGTGCATGCAGGCCGGATAAGGCGAAGCCGCCATCCGGCGGTGCCGGTTGCCTGATGGCGCTGCGCTTATCAGGCCTACGGTTTTACAGTTACCGCACACGCAAAAAAGCCCGTCCAGACGGACGGGCTTCTTCACTTGTCTGATGCCTGGCAGTTTATGGCGGGCGTCCTGCCCGCCACCCTACGGGCCGTTGCTGCGCAACGAGTGCTCACCGGCAGACTACAGATAAAACAAAAGGCCCTGTCTTCCGACAGGGCCCTTCGTTTTATTTGATGCCTGGCAGTTCCCTACTCTCGCATGGGGAGACCCCACACTACCATCGGCGCTACGGCGTTTCACTTCTGAGTTCGGCATGGGGTCAGGTGGGACCACCGCGCTACTGCCGCCAGGCAAATTCTGTTTATCAACACGCCTTTAGCATGTCGATGTCATCTGTATCAGGCTGAAAATCGTCTCTCAATCCGCCAAAACACCTTCGGCGTTGTAAGGTTAAGCCTCACGGTTCATTAGTACCGGTTAGCTCAACGCATCGCTGCGCTTACACACCCGGCCTATCAACGTCGTCGTCTTCAACGTTCCTTCAGGAGACTCTAAGTCTCAGGGAGAACTCATCTCGGGGCAAGTTTCGTGCTTAGATGCTTTCAGCACTTATCTCTTCCGCATTTAGCTACCGGGCAGTGCCATTGGCATGACAACCCGAACACCAGTGATGCGTCCACTCCGGTCCTCTCGTACTAGGAGCAGCCCCCCTCAGTTCTCCAGCGCCCACGGCAGATAGGGACCGAACTGTCTCACGACGTTCTAAACCCAGCTCGCGTACCACTTTAAATGGCGAACAGCCATACCCTTGGGACCTACTTCAGCCCCAGGATGTGATGAGCCGACATCGAGGTGCCAAACACCGCCGTCGATATGAACTCTTGGGCGGTATCAGCCTGTTATCCCCGGAGTACCTTTTATCCGTTGAGCGATGGCCCTTCCATTCAGAACCACCGGATCACTATGACCTGCTTTCGCACCTGCTCGCGCCGTCACGCTCGCAGTCAAGCTGGCTTATGCCATTGCACTAACCTCCTGATGTCCGACCAGGATTAGCCAACCTTCGTGCTCCTCCGTTACTCTTTAGGAGGAGACCGCCCCAGTCAAACTACCCACCAGACACTGTCCGCAACCCGGATTACGGGTCCACGTTAGAACATCAAACATTAAAGGGTGGTATTTCAAGGTCGGCTCCATGCAGACTGGCGTCCACACTTCAAAGCCTCCCACCTATCCTACACATCAAGGCTCAATGTTCAGTGTCAAGCTATAGTAAAGGTTCACGGGGTCTTTCCGTCTTGCCGCGGGTACACTGCATCTTCACAGCGAGTTCAATTTCACTGAGTCTCGGGTGGAGACAGCCTGGCCATCATTACGCCATTCGTGCAGGTCGGAACTTACCCGACAAGGAATTTCGCTACCTTAGGACCGTTATAGTTACGGCCGCCGTTTACCGGGGCTTCGATCAGGAGCTTCGCTTGCGCTGACCCCATCAATTAACCTTCCGGCACCGGGCAGGCGTCACACCGTATACGTCCACTTTCGTGTTTGCACAGTGCTGTGTTTTTAATAAACAGTTGCAGCCAGCTGGTATCTTCGACTGACTTCAGCTCCATGAGTAAATCACTTCACCTACGTGTCAGCGTGCCTTCTCCCGAAGTTACGGCACCATTTTGCCTAGTTCCTTCACCCGAGTTCTCTCAAGCGCCTTGGTATTCTCTACCTGACCACCTGTGTCGGTTTGGGGTACGATTTGATGTTACCTGATGCTTAGAGGCTTTTCCTGGAAGCAGGGCATTTGTTGCTTCAGCACCGTAGTGCCTCGTCATCACGCCTCAGCCTTGATTTTCCGGATTTGCCTGGAAAACCAGCCTACACGCTTAAACCGGGACAACCGTCGCCCGGCCAACATAGCCTTCTCCGTCCCCCCTTCGCAGTAACACCAAGTACGGGAATATTAACCCGTTTCCCATCGACTACGCCTTTCGGCCTCGCCTTAGGGGTCGACTCACCCTGCCCCGATTAACGTTGGACAGGAACCCTTGGTCTTCCGGCGAGCGGGCTTTTCACCCGCTTTATCGTTACTTATGTCAGCATTCGCACTTCTGATACCTCCAGCAACCCTCACAGGCCACCTTCACAGGCTTACAGAACGCTCCCCTACCCAACGAACGTATCCTTAAACCGACTCGACTTTGTATACGCTTTGACGTCGCTTCGCTCCGTCAATCGTAATCCGCTGAATCGCTTTAAGTGATACGTTCGCTGCCGCAGCTTCGGTGCATGGTTTAGCCCCGTTACATCTTCCGCGCAGGCCGACTCGACCAGTGAGCTATTACGCTTTCTTTAAATGATGGCTGCTTCTAAGCCAACATCCTGGCTGTCTGGGCCTTCCCACATCGTTTCCCACTTAACCATGACTTTGGGACCTTAGCTGGCGGTCTGGGTTGTTTCCCTCTTCACGACGGACGTTAGCACCCGCCGTGTGTCTCCCGTGATAACATTCTCCGGTATTCGCAGTTTGCATCGGGTTGGTAAGCCGGGATGGCCCCCTAGCCGAAACAGTGCTCTACCCCCGGAGATGAATTCACGAGGCGCTACCTAAATAGCTTTCGGGGAGAACCAGCTATCTCCCGGTTTGATTGGCCTTTCACCCCCAGCCACAGGTCATCCGCTAATTTTTCAACATTAGTCGGTTCGGTCCTCCAGTTAGTGTTACCCAACCTTCAACCTGCCCATGGCTAGATCACCGGGTTTCGGGTCTATACCCTGCAACTTAACGCCCAATTAAGACTCGGTTTCCCTCCGGCTCCCCTATTCGGTTAACCTTGCTACAGAATATAAGTCGCTGACCCATTATACAAAAGGTACGCAGTCACACAGGTAAACCTGTGCTCCCACTGCTTGTACGTACACGGTTTCAGGTTCTTTTTCACTCCCCTCGCCGGGGTTCTTTTCGCCTTTCCCTCACGGTACTGGTTCACTATCGGTCAGTCAGGAGTATTTAGCCTTGGAGGATGGTCCCCCCATATTCAGACAGGATACCACGTGTCCCGCCCTACTCATCGAGCTCACAGCACATGCGCTTTTGTGTACGGGGCTGTCACCCTGTATCGCGCGCCTTTCCAGACGCTTCCACTAACACACATGCTGATTCAGGCTCTGGGCTCCTCCCCGTTCGCTCGCCGCTACTGGGGGAATCTCGGTTGATTTCTTTTCCTCGGGGTACTTAGATGTTTCAGTTCCCCCGGTTCGCCTCATTAACCTATGGATTCAGTTAATGATAGTGTGACGAGTCACACTGGGTTTCCCCATTCGGGTATCGCCGGTTATAACGGTTCATATCACCTTACCGGCGCTTATCGCAGATTAGCACGCCCTTCATCGCCTCTGACTGCCAGGGCATCCACCGTGTACGCTTAGTCGCTTAACCTCACAACCCGAAGATGTTTCTTTCGATTCATCATCGTGTTGCGAAAATTTGAGAGACTCACGAACAACTTTCGTTGTTCTGTGTTTCAATTTTCAGCTTGATCCAGATTTTTAAAGAGCAAATATCTCAAACGTGACTCGTAAGTCAGTTTTGAGATACTGATGGCAACGCCTTTCACACATTACCGCGCAAGTGGCGTCCCCTAGGGGATTCGAACCCCTGTTACCGCCGTGAAAGGGCGGTGTCCTGGGCCTCTAGACGAAGGGGACACGAAAATTGCTTATCACGCGCTGCGTGATATTTTCGTGTAGGGTGAGCTTTCATTAATAGAAAGCGAACGGCCTTATTTCTTCAGCCTCACTCCCAACGCGTAAACGCCTTGCTATTTACTTTTCATCAGACAATCTGTGTGAGCACTGCAAAGTACGCTTCTTTAAGGTAAGGAGGTGATCCAACCGCAGGTTCCCCTACGGTTACCTTGTTACGACTTCACCCCAGTCATGAATCACAAAGTGGTAAGCGCCCTCCCGAAGGTTAAGCTACCTACTTCTTTTGCAACCCACTCCCATGGTGTGACGGGCGGTGTGTACAAGGCCCGGGAACGTATTCACCGTGGCATTCTGATCCACGATTACTAGCGATTCCGACTTCATGGAGTCGAGTTGCAGACTCCAATCCGGACTACGACGCACTTTATGAGGTCCGCTTGCTCTCGCGAGGTCGCTTCTCTTTGTATGCGCCATTGTAGCACGTGTGTAGCCCTGGTCGTAAGGGCCATGATGACTTGACGTCATCCCCACCTTCCTCCAGTTTATCACTGGCAGTCTCCTTTGAGTTCCCGGCCGGACCGCTGGCAACAAAGGATAAGGGTTGCGCTCGTTGCGGGACTTAACCCAACATTTCACAACACGAGCTGACGACAGCCATGCAGCACCTGTCTCACAGTTCCCGAAGGCACCAGTCCATCTCTGGAAAGTTCTGTGGATGTCAAGACCAGGTAAGGTTCTTCGCGTTGCATCGAATTAAACCACATGCTCCACCGCTTGTGCGGGCCCCCGTCAATTCATTTGAGTTTTAACCTTGCGGCCGTACTCCCCAGGCGGTCTACTTAACGCGTTAGCTCCGGAAGCCACGCCTCAAGGGCACAACCTCCAAGTAGACATCGTTTACGGCGTGGACTACCAGGGTATCTAATCCTGTTTGCTCCCCACGCTTTCGCACCTGAGCGTCAGTCTTTGTCCAGGGGGCCGCCTTCGCCACCGGTATTCCTCCAGATCTCTACGCATTTCACCGCTACACCTGGAATTCTACCCCCCTCTACAAGACTCAAGCCTGCCAGTTTCGAATGCAGTTCCCAGGTTGAGCCCGGGGATTTCACATCCGACTTGACAGACCGCCTGCGTGCGCTTTACGCCCAGTAATTCCGATTAACGCTTGCACCCTCCGTATTACCGCGGCTGCTGGCACGGAGTTAGCCGGTGCTTCTTCTGCGGGTAACGTCAATTGCTGCGGTTATTAACCACAACACCTTCCTCCCCGCTGAAAGTACTTTACAACCCGAAGGCCTTCTTCATACACGCGGCATGGCTGCATCAGGCTTGCGCCCATTGTGCAATATTCCCCACTGCTGCCTCCCGTAGGAGTCTGGACCGTGTCTCAGTTCCAGTGTGGCTGGTCATCCTCTCAGACCAGCTAGGGATCGTCGCCTTGGTGAGCCGTTACCTCACCAACAAGCTAATCCCATCTGGGCACATCTGATGGCAAGAGGCCCGAAGGTCCCCCTCTTTGGTCTTGCGACGTTATGCGGTATTAGCCACCGTTTCCAGTAGTTATCCCCCTCCATCAGGCAGTTTCCCAGACATTACTCACCCGTCCGCCACTCGTCAGCAAAGCAGCAAGCTGCTTCCTGTTACCGTTCGACTTGCATGTGTTAGGCCTGCCGCCAGCGTTCAATCTGAGCCATGATCAAACTCTTCAATTTAAAAGTTTGATGCTCAATCAATTAAACTTCGTAATGAATTACGTGTTCACTCTTGAGACTTGGTATTCATTTTTCGTCCGAGGACGTTAAGAATCCGTATCTTCGAGTGCCCACACAGATTGTCTGATAAATTGTTAAAGAGCAGGTGCGACGCGGCTTTCAGCTCACCGTCGCGAGGTGGCGTATATTACGCTTTCCTCTTTCAGAGTCAACCCTGAATTTCAGGATTTTTCTCTTCAACCGACCGGCTGTTTGTGTGAAGTGATTCACATCCGCCGTGTCGATGGAGGCGCATTATAGGGAGTTCTCTGCTGACCGCAATAGAAAAATTGCAGAAAAATGACTGTTTGCTGCATTCCCCAGCAAAACCCCTGGTTATACCAATTTACGCACAGACTTATCCACAAAATATGCGTTCATTTCCTGGATCTTCTCACTCTGCAAACGATCTTTCAGGGATAAAAGCCGGGCCAGAATTTAAAAAGAAAAATTCGCGAGCGTTGCGCAAACGTTTTCGTTACAATGTCGCCGCAAAATGAGAATGCCCCATAAGGGGCGTTAGCTGAGTTTTTCACGAAAAATTCAGCTAACGCTCTCTGTAATCGTCAAATCCAGGGGATTTACCATGCAACAACGTCGTCCAGTCCGCCGCGCTCTGCTCAGTGTTTCTGACAAAGCCGGTATCATCGAATTCGCCCAGGCACTTTCCGCACGCGGTGTGGAGCTGCTGTCTACGGGGGGCACCGCCCGCCTGTTAGCAGAAAAAGGCCTGCCGGTGACCGAAGTTTCCGATTACACCGGTTTCCCGGAAATGATGGATGGACGCGTAAAGACCCTGCATCCAAAAGTCCACGGCGGCATCCTCGGTCGCCGCGGCCAGGACGATGCCATTATGGAACAGCACCACATCGCCCCTATCGATATGGTTGTCGTTAACCTGTATCCATTCGCCGAGACCGTTGCCCGTGAAGGCTGCTCGCTGGAAGATGCGGTAGAAAACATCGATATCGGCGGCCCGACCATGGTGCGCTCCGCCGCGAAGAACCATAAAGACGTGGCCATCGTGGTGAAGAGCAGCGACTACGACGCCATTATTAAAGAGATGGATGCCAACGAAGGCTCTCTGACCCTCAACACCCGTTTCGATCTCGCGATTAAAGCCTTCGAACACACCGCCGCCTACGACAGCATGATCGCCAACTACTTCGGCAGCATGGTTCCGGCTTACCACGGTGAAGGCAAAGAAGCCGCCGGTCGCTTCCCGCGTACGCTGAATCTGAACTTCATTAAGAAGCAGGATATGCGCTATGGCGAGAACAGCCACCAGCAGGCTGCCTTCTATATAGAAGAGAATGTGAAAGAAGCGTCCGTTGCCACTGCACAACAGGTGCAGGGCAAAGCGCTTTCCTACAACAATATCGCCGATACCGACGCGGCGCTGGAGTGTGTGAAAGCGTTCAACGAGCCAGCCTGCGTAATTGTCAAGCACGCTAACCCGTGCGGCGTGGCGGTAAGTACCTCTATTCTCGACGCTTACGATCGCGCCTATAAAACCGACCCGACCTCCGCGTTCGGCGGCATTATCGCATTCAACCGCGAGCTGGATGCCGAAACCGCGCAGGCCATCATCTCCCGTCAGTTCGTGGAAGTGATCATCGCCCCATCCGCAAGCGAAGAAGCACTGAAGATCACCGCAGCTAAGCAGAACGTCCGTGTTCTGACCTGCGGCCAATGGGGCGAGCGTGTTCCGGGCCTGGATTTCAAACGCGTTAACGGTGGCCTGCTGGTTCAGGACAGGGATCTGGGTATGGTGAGTGAAGCTGAACTGCGCGTGGTCTCTAAACGCCAGCCGACCGAGCAGGAGCTGCGTGACGCGCTGTTCTGCTGGAAAGTGGCGAAGTTCGTGAAATCCAACGCCATTGTGTATGCCAAAGAGAACATGACTATCGGCATAGGCGCAGGCCAGATGAGCCGCGTGTACTCCGCCAAAATCGCCGGGATTAAAGCGGCTGACGAAGGTCTGGAAGTGAAAGGCTCCGCGATGGCCTCTGATGCCTTCTTCCCGTTCCGTGACGGTATTGATGCCGCTGCCGCTGTCGGCGTGAGCTGCGTTATCCAGCCTGGCGGTTCTATCCGTGATGATGAAGTCATTGCCGCTGCCGATGAACACGGCATTGCGATGATCTTCACCGACATGCGCCACTTCCGCCATTAATTCAGGGAGCAGACGATGAAAGTTTTAGTCATTGGTAACGGCGGGCGCGAACACGCGCTGGCCTGGAAAGCCGCACAGTCGCCGCTGGTTGATACCGTTTTTGTCGCACCGGGTAATGCCGGTACCGCGCTGGAGCCCGCGTTGCAGAACGTGGCTATCGGCGTCACCGATATTCCGGCGCTGCTGAGCTTTGCCCAGAACGAGAAGATTGATCTGACCATCGTCGGCCCGGAAGCGCCGCTGGTGATTGGCGTGGTCGATGCCTTCCGCGCCGCAGGCCTGAAAATTTTCGGCCCAACCGAAGGGGCCGCGCAACTGGAAGGCTCCAAAGCGTTCACCAAAGATTTCCTCGCTCGTCACCAGATTCCGACGGCGGAATACCAGAATTTCACCGAGATTGAGCCAGCCCTGGCTTATCTGCGTGAGAAAGGCGCGCCGATCGTCATCAAGGCCGATGGTCTGGCTGCAGGCAAAGGCGTTATCGTGGCGATGACGCTGGAAGAAGCCGAAGCCGCCGTTCATGACATGCTGGCAGGCAACGCCTTTGGCGACGCGGGCCACCGCATCGTGATTGAAGAGTTCCTCGACGGCGAAGAAGCGAGCTTTATCGTGATGGTCGACGGCGAGCACGTGCTGCCGATGGCCACCAGCCAGGATCACAAACGCGTAGGCAATGGCGATACCGGCCCGAATACCGGCGGTATGGGGGCCTACTCACCGGCGCCGGTGGTGACTGATGAAGTGCACCACCGCACCATGGAACGCATCATCTGGCCAACCGTGAAAGGCATGGCGGCGGAAGGTAACACGTACACCGGCTTCCTGTATGCGGGTCTGATGATCGACAAGCAGGGCAACCCGAAAGTTATCGAGTTCAACTGCCGCTTCGGCGATCCGGAAACCCAGCCGATCATGCTGCGCATGAAGTCGGATCTGGTGGATCTTTGCCTGGCCGCCTGCGACGGCAATCTGGATGAGAAAACCTCCGAGTGGGACGAGCGCGCTTCATTAGGCGTGGTGATCGCCGCGGGCGGTTATCCGGGCAATTACAATACTGGCGATGAGATCCACGGCCTGCCGCTGGAAGACGCGGCTGACGGTAAGGTTTTCCACGCCGGAACTAAACTCGCTGATGGCAACCGCGTGTTGACCAGCGGCGGACGCGTCCTGTGCGCCACCGCGCTGGGCCACACCGTGGCCGAAGCGCAGAAACGCGCTTACGCCCTGATGACCGACATCCGCTGGGACGGCAGCTTCAGCCGTAACGACATCGGCTGGCGCGCCATCGAGCGTGAACAGAACTAACGGCTGAGTTTAGCCAGCAGCGTTTTGCGCGTAATGCCCAATTGACGGGCGGCTTCGGTTTTGTTGCCGCCCGTTTTTTCCAGCGCCGCCAGAATCACCTCTTTTTCGACGTCCACCAGCGGTTGGATCTCACCACTGTATTCCGTTTTTATCGGCGTCGCGGCAATAGCGAGAGGCAATTCGCGTTCAGAAATGTATTCTCCCGTCAGTAACACCACCGCTCGTTCGATAGCGTTTTCCAGCTCACGGATATTACCCGGCCAGTCGTAGTGGATCAGCAGATCCATCGCCTGCGGCGTAAACCCCTTCACCGCTTTGCGGTTACGTTCGGCAAAACGCCGCAGAAAATGGTCTGCCAGTAGCGGAATATCTTCCCGACGCTGGCGCAAAGAAGGCATTTCAATCGCCACCACATTCAGGCGGTAATAGAGATCCTGGCGAAAACGACCAGCACTCACCTCTTCCGCCAGATCGCGGTGGGTAGCGGCAATCAGCCGCACATCAACCGACACGGTCTGATTGCTGCCCACACGCTGCACCTCACGTTCCTGAATCGCCCGCAGCAGGCGTACCTGCATCAGCGGTGAAATATCGCCAATTTCATCGAGGAATAAGGTGCCGCCATCCGCTTCGACAAAACGCCCTTCCCGACGTTTATCCGCGCCGGTAAACGCGCCTTTTTCGTGGCCGAACAGCTCAGACTCCAGCAGCGATTCATTAAGCGCCGCGCAGTTGAGCGTGACCAGCGGTTTATCGCTCCTGGCGCTACAGGCGTGTAGCGCCCGCGCCACCAGCTCTTTACCCGTGCCGGAGTCTCCGTGAATCAATACCGTGGCGTCTGATGGTGCGACCATCGCGATTTCATTCAGTAAATGTTGCATCGCCGGACTGCGGCCAATCATGCCAAACTGCGCAGCCGACGCCGATGGCAATTCAGCGCCCGTTTCCCGCGTATGCGCCAACGCCTTTTCCAGCGTCTCCTGCAGACGGTCAAAATCCAGCGGTTTAATTAAATAGTCGAGCGCGCCGGCTTTCAACGCCTCTACCGCCGTTTCCACGCTGGAGAATGCCGTCATAATCAAAATCGGAATGGCGGGGTTGAGCGCTTTAATCTCCTTCAGCGTGGCGATACCGTCCATCTCCGCCATACGCACATCGCACAGTACCAGATCAAAGACTTTCTCACGCACCTGAGCCAACGCATCATGCCCACTGTAGGCCAGAGCGACGTTATAGCCCCAGCCCCGAAGCAGCGCCTGTAAAATCGTGCAGTGGCTTACATCATCATCCACAACCAGAATATCGATTTTTCCGCGTATCACCCTTGTTAATCCTGTTGTCTCGCTATCACTGGCAACCAGATAGTAAAGACCGCGCCTTTACCCTCAATACTTTTCACCTTAATCGCACCGCCATGCTGTTCGATGATATTTTGCACCACCGCCAGCCCCAGGCCTGTCCCGTCAGCTTTGGTCGTAAAATAAGGCGTAAAAATCGCCTCCAGCTGATCCGGGGCGATCCCTTTCCCGCTATCGGTAACAGTGATGATAACGCGGTCGGTCCCACTTTCTTTTGCCTCTACGGTAATCGTTCCCTGGCGGCCAATCGCATGTATAGCGTTCAGGTACAGATTCAACAGCACCTGAGTCAGCCTGTCCGGGTCAGCCTGAATACGCTTAAGCGTCTCATTCGCCGTGAATCTCATCTGAATCTCTCTGCTTTGGGCATCCTGACTGACCAGATTCAGGGAGTGAGTAATAATATCATTGAGGTTAACCGCCTGGAGCGTCAGATGCGCGGGCTTTACCAGTTCGAGCAATTCGCTTACCACCCGGTTCAAACGGTCGGCCTCTTTGGCCATCACCTGCGCCAGTTCATGCGACTCGCCGCCGGCAGGCGTGCGCTCGGCAAAGTATTTCGCCAGCCCTTTGATGGACGAGAGCGGGTTACGAATTTCGTGCGCGACGCCCGCCGCCAGATGCCCCATCGCCACCAGCTTTTCTTTACGCTTCATTGTATCAAGCAGTTCTCTGTGCGAGCGCTGATAACGCTGATGCCAAAAAAACGCCAGTAACGTTGCCAACAGCACCGTCGCTAACGCAGACAAAACAATCAGCGTATTACGCCACTCCCTTGCCTGTGTCGCGGCCAGCTCGCTGGCGTCAAAGGCAATAAAAATAGTTTGTTTCGCTGGTTCGTCGTCATTGGCGCTACGCGCCATGCCGTGCCCCCTCATACCGTGACCTCTCATACCGAAAAGCGGCTGGAACTGACGGTAAATTTCCAGCGCAGGCACCGTCTCGCCGTTAGCAGCAACGTCGACACGCCGCCAACGCTCCTGCGGCCCGGGGTTTAGTTGATGCATTTCAGATGTGGAATAGAGCGATTTGCCCACCATGCCAGGGTTGCTATGAGTGATGATTACCCCCTGCGCATCCGTTACAGCGAACCACAACACGCCTGGCTGACCCGCCATCTCTTCCAGCAATGTCTGCTGCTGCGCGTGATGCATCCGCATTCCCATACCTACTCGCGTGCCGGACTCCAGAGCGCGAATGAGTACATTTCCCTTTTCCAGCAGCGTCTGCCTGGCGGCAACGCTCTCACGGCCATAGTCGCGAATGACCATAATGGAAAATAGCCCCACCAGAATGAAGATCGCCGCAGGTAACAGCCGACTCAACCACGTTGCAGCGGCATCTTTATGTAATCGTATAAAACTCACAGGCTTCCCCGGCTCGTTTTTATTTTCCTTACTTAAGCAGAGATCATGCCATTCTTCGCTCCGCATAACCGCGCGTTGCCGCACACCCTTTCGGATACGGATGGGTAAAAATGACTCGCCAGGCGGGTCATGCGAGTCATTTTTACTCGCTTTTTGCCGCCTGAAGCAGGTTAACTCGCTGCCCGACAAGGAATAGTTATCTGGCACGGAAGATGCAAGAGAGAGGATAAGATGAGCAACAGGAGAACGCAAAATGAAACGGAACAATAAATCAGCTATCGCGCTAATCGCCCTCTCTCTTTTGGCCCTGAGCTCCGGCGCCGCCTTCGCCGGGCATCACTGGGGCAACAATGACGGTATGTGGCAACAGGGAGGTAGCCCGTTAACCACGGAACAGCAGGCGACGGCGCAGAAGATTTATGATGATTACTATACGCAGACCAGCGCGCTGCGCCAGCAACTGATATCCAAACGTTATGAATACAACGCGCTACTGACCGCCAGTTCGCCGGATACTGCGAAAATTAACGCGGTTGCCAAAGAGATGGAGTCATTAGGCCAGAAGTTAGATGAGCAACGCGTGAAACGGGATGTCGCGATGGCGCAGGCTGGCATACCACGCGGCGCAGGAATGGGCTATGGCGGTTGCGGCGGCTATGGCGGCGGTTATCATCGCGGCGGCGGTCATATGGGTATGGGAAACTGGTAAAGCATGTTTGCCGAATGGCGGCTTCGCCATTCGGTATTCCATCAAAAGGTTTTCGCTTGCGGCTGCCAGTGACAGAAATCTGAATTCGCCACCAGCAAAAGTTGCGATCCTTCCGGCGCCTCCAGCCATGCTACGCTCACCTCTACCGATGAGTGGTTCTGGCGGCGCTCAATGTGGCTTATTGCCCAGGAATCCAGATCCGGTTTCAGCGTTTCACCTTCACAGGTGGTTACCGTATGGTCGGCGTGCCAGCGTCCCTGGCGTAGTATGACCCGCCCCAGGCGCAAGGCGTCGCTGGTCTGACGGATTTGTTCGGCGCGATAGCGATACAAGGCAATCTGATCGTTGGAAAGCTGCTGCTTCTGCCCCCCGACTTCACGCTGCATAAAACTGAGTTCGCCATGAGCGTCGAAACGCGCGCGAATATGTTCTGGCGGTTTGCTGTAAATATTGAGTTCAATAAGCGAAAGCGTATCACCCTGCCAACGATATTCGCTGGTCGTCGTGCTGCCGCTATGCCACGGGCTAAAAACAGAAAGCAGATGGACTTCATCGTTCGTATCTTTACGCCAGATACGCACCGCGCCGTGATCGCCGGCAAAGCCGCTGGCAGTAAACGGAGGCGGTGAAGCGTTATGACTGCAGGCAGTCAGCAACAGCGCGCCAGAAAACAGAAACGCGCGACGCCAGACGGACAAAAGGGGCTGATAAGCCCCTTCGATAAAACTGTTCACAGTTACGCGTCTTACTTAACTGCGTCTTTCAGAGCTTTACCAGAAACAAACGCCGGTACGTTAGCGGCGGCGATTTTGATTTCTTTACCGGTCTGTGGGTTACGGCCAGTGCGCTCAGCACGGTGGTTCACTTTGAAGGTACCGAAACCAACCAGTTGTACAGCATCGCCTTCTTTCAGAGACTCAGTAATAGCAGCCAGAGTGGATTCCAGAGCAGCTTTAGCCTGGGTTTTGGACAGTTCTGCTTTGTCTGCAATTACATCAATCAGTTGAGTCTTGTTCATAAGTTATCCTTACAATGTGTTTATCGCTTGCTAAGCATCGAGTGCGACGGAAATGCCAGAAAAGCACTCTCCTGCATACACGCACCGATAGCCACTTTTTTTCGCCTCCCAAATGTAGACCAGACGGGGGGCATAAGGGAAGCCTTATGGCACGACAAATCAGACGTTAAATCACGTTTTCTGGTGTCATTGCTGAAAATTTATACCGATATTGCTCTCACCAGCCTCGCGCAGGTCTGCCCTGAGCCCTTTTATCAGTTCAATATCGCGTTCTTCGCAGTCGGCTAAAAGTCGGAATATTTCCCACTGAATATCCCATTCCTGTTCAACGGCAGGGTTCGTTTTGAGCTCCTCATCGGTCATTTCCCGACCAGCCTGAGTCATTTCCAACATCGCCACCGTAGTAATGGAAGTCTTACTAACCTCAATAGCGTGTTCCAGCGTTTCGCCGCTAAGACGAGAATGCATTAATTCGCTTAATGCGACGCAGGCATCAATCGCCGGGTAAACGCCGTACAGATCATAGTCGTCGGCTGCCGGAATTGCCTCTTCAAACTTCTCCAGTTGGCTATCGAAATTGACCTTTGCATCTTTCACCGTCAGGGTTTCCCAGATCAGATCCAGAATGCGACGGTAGATCTGTCCGTCGCCGAATTCCGTCTGCTTGCAAAACATGGCGTAGTTCGGGTACATGCGCTCGCACAAGCAGGCCATAAAGGTAACGTGCTGCCAGCTTTCCAGCCGCTCCAGACGCAAATGAATCGGGTTTTGTAACATGATGGAATCTCGAATCGGAAATTAGCGGCAGTTTACCTGAATCAGCGCTGAATTTCTTGCCAACGAACAAACGCCGGACGCCCGGAAGCGACGGCATCCGCCCAGCGCGTCGGCTCCGGCAGGCGATACCCTTTCATACAGCGCTGTACCCACGCCAGCGCGCTGTCAGTACTGACCCGGTGCCCTGTCGCGATAAACAGCGGATTACAGCGCGCCTTGCTGCGCCATACCCACGCCAGTTGCTCGCCTTTATCCATTAAGGGGCTAAGTGCGCCAGGTTCGGCGGAAAGTGGTTCAAATTTACCGCATAGCCGTTTTTTCGCTACGCCGATGGTCGGCACGTCCACCAACAGTCCAAAATGACTGGCGACGCCAAGCCGACGCGGATGCGAAATACCGTGACCGTCCACAAACAGCAAATCGGGCTTTTGCGAGAGCTGTTCCCACGCCGCCAGCAGCGCAGGATATTCACGAAAAGAGAGAAAGCCGGGGATATACGGCATAGTGGTGGCAATACGCGCCACCTTGTACTCTACCAGCTCAAGCGACGGATATTTCAGCAACACCATCGCCGCCCGCGTCACCTCGCCGCCCTGCTCAAAACCGACGTCCGCCCCGCCGATAAACGCTGGCGGATCTTTGTCCAGGCGATCTTCGCGGCAAACCGATGAAGCAAGTTCTATCTGTTGAGCGCGTAGCGACGCGAGATCCATACTAACTCCTTAGCTGTGATACTGCGCAGAAAGTCGGTGCACTGCCTCCACAAATGCGCCAGCATGTTCTGGCGGCACATCCTGATGGATGCCATGTCCAAGGTTAAAGACGTGCCCTTCTCCCTGACCGAAACCAGCAAGTATAGTCGCTACTTCGTCTTCGATCCGTGCCGGCGGCGCATACAGCATCGAGGGGTCCATATTGCCCTGCAGCGCCACTTTATGGCCAACGCGACGGCGCGCATCGGCGATATCTGTCGTCCAGTCGAGACCCAGCGCGTCGCAGCCGGTTTCCGCCATCGCCTCCAGCCACTGACCGCCACCTTTAGTGAACAGCGTTACCGGCACGCGGCGACCGTCGTTTTCACGCAGCAGGCCATCGACGATTTTATGCATGTAGTAGAGGGAGAACTGCTGGTAATCGCGGCCAGTCAGCACGCCGCCCCAGGTGTCGAAAATCATCACCGACTGCGCGCCCGCTTTGATTTGCGCGTTGAGGTACAGCGTGACGCTTTTCGCCAACTTATCCAGCAGCAGATGCAACGCCTGCGGGTCGGCGTACATCATCTTTTTAATCACCGTGAAGGCTTTGCTACTGCCGCCTTCCACCATGTAAGTCGCCAGCGTCCACGGACTGCCGGAAAAGCCAATCAGCGGAACCTCGCCTTTTAGTTCGCGGCGAATCGTACGCACCGCATTCATCACATAACCCAGTTCATCTTCCGGATCGGGAATGGGCAGCTTATCGACATCGGCTTTGCAGGTGACAGGAGCCGTAAAGCGCGGGCCTTCCCCGGCTTCAAAATAGAGCCCCAGGCCCATCGCGTCCGGAATCGTCAGGATATCCGAGAAAAGGATCGCCGCATCAAGCGGATAACGGCGCAGCGGCTGTAAAGTGACCTCGCAGGCCAGTTCGGCATTTTTGCACAGCGACATAAAATCGCCCGCCTGAGCGCGAGTGGCTTTGTACTCCGGTAGATAACGGCCCGCCTGGCGCATCATCCACACTGGCGTAACATCAACGGGCTGGCGCAGCAGCGCACGTAGATAACGATCGTTTTTGAGTTCGGTCATTTTTACATTCCTTTAGCGTTGATGCGCCCAGTGTAACATGTCAATCATATTCAGCCCGACACATTGCCACCGTATCTTCGATCAAACGGCGCGCGACGGTGCCCGGTGGCGGTAGTAGCGGCAGATCGTCATAACGGTACCAATTTGCTTCCAACAGTTCTTTCGGGTCGATGACAATCTCGCCGCTGTCATACTCCGCCATAAAAGCGGTCATCAACGACTGCGGGAAAGGCCACGGCTGGGAAGTCACATAGCGCAGATTTTTCACCTTAATCCCGCTCTCCTCCATTACCTCTCGCGCGACCGCCTGTTCTAAGGTTTCGCCGACTTCAACAAACCCGGCCAGTACCGTATGCACGCCGTTGCGGTGGCGAACGTGCCGGGCAAGGAGGATCGAATCCTCACGGCGAATGGCAACAATAATGCAGGGGGCGATTTGCGGGTAGTAACGCTCGCGGCAATGGCTGCACAGCATCGCCCATTCGGTTTTACTCGGGTGCATAGGGTGCCCGCAATAGCCGCAAAATTTATGCGACCGATAAAACTCCGCCAACTGTACGCCACGTCCCGCCAGTTGGAACAACCCGGCATCCTGATCGATAATCTGGCGAACCGATCCCATATCATGGCGTCGATGCTGTAACACCAGCCAGACGGGCTCGCCTTGCCATTCACCTATCCGGAGTGCGCGCTGCCCCACAAGATCGAAATTTGCCGCCAGCCCGTGTGGTAATTCCCCATACGGCAACCATAATTTTTGTTCATGGCTGACGATCCACCAGCCACTCTCTAATTTTTCAATTATACGATCCATAGCTCTTGCACTACCTTTGCTTCACTGGCATGTTGTTAACATTATTTTTACATTCATGGCGAGCAGCCTTTATCTAACTTGCGGAGACAATCATGCTAAACCAGCTGGAAAACCTGACGGAGCGCGTTGGCGGAAGCAACAAACTGGTCGATCGCTGGCTGGATGTACGTAAGCACCTGCTCGTGGCTTACTACAATCTGGTTGGCATTAAGCCTGGCAAAGAATCGTACATGCGGCTGAATGAAAAAGCGCTGGATGATTTTTGTCAGAGCCTGGTCGATTACCTTTCCGCCGGGCACTTCAGTATTTATGAACGTATTCTCCATAAATTGGAAGGAAACGGTCAGCTTTTACATGCGGCAAAAATCTGGCCGCTGCTGGAAGATAATACGCAGCGCATTATGGATTATTACGACACCAGCCTGGAAACTGCCATCGATCACGATAATTGTCTCGAATTTCAACAAGCTCTGTCAGATATCGGCGAAGCGCTGGAAGCCCGCTTTGTGCTGGAAGACAAGCTGATTATGCTGGTGTTTGACGCGATGCACGACGGCGCCAGAGTCAAACGTCCCGCTTGAGTTCTGCGCGAGTAACGGGTAGTTTACTTCAGCCCCCTCTTCGGAGGGGCGGTTATCTTGTCGGAGTGCTAATTTTCCACAAAAGCGTTCGTGATGCGTCAAGGCGGCAAGTCGGTGAATCTCCAGGAGCTTACATAAGTAAGTGACTGGAGTGAGCGGACGAAGCCAACGAAGAGGCAGCGCGAAGGATGAAGTGGAAAAGGCTGAGACCGTTAATTCGGGATCCGCGGAACCTGATCAGGTTAATACCTGCGAAGGGAACAAGAGTAATTCTGCTTTATGCTGCTGCCTTTACGGGCGGCGCACATCCATTACTCCATCCGTCGTCTGACAAGCCACGTCCTTAATTTTTTGGAATGAGCTATGTCTACAACAACGTTAACCCGCCGCGAGCAGCGCGCTAAAGCCCAGCATTTTATCGATACGCTGGAAGGGACTGCCTTTCCCAACTCGAAACGCATCTACGTGACCGGTTCGCAGCATGATATTCGCGTACCGATGCGCGAAATTCAACTTAGCCCGACGCTTATCGGCGGCAGCAAAGACAACCCGCAGTTTGAAGAGAACGAAGCCGTGCCGGTGTACGACACCTCCGGCCCCTATGGCGATCCTGAGGTGGCGATTAACGTCCAGCAGGGTCTGGCGAAACTGCGCCAGTCGTGGATTGATGCACGCAACGATAGCGAAGAATTAGACGACCGTAGCTCGGCTTACACCAGAGAACGTCTGGCCGACGATGGCCTGGACGATCTGCGTTTTACCGGCCTGCTGACGCCGAAACGCGCCAAAGTGGGCAAGCGCGTCACCCAGTTACACTACGCCCGCCAGGGGATCGTCACTCCCGAAATGGAGTTCATCGCCATCCGTGAAAACATGGGCCGCGAGCGCATTCGCAGTGAAGTGCTGCGCCACCAGCATCCGGGCATGAACTTTGGCGCGCGCCTGCCGGAAAACATTACGCCGGAATTCGTGCGTGATGAAGTCGCCGCGGGCCGCGCGATTATTCCCGCCAACATCAACCACCCGGAATCGGAGCCGATGATCATCGGTCGTAACTTCCTGGTCAAAGTGAATGCCAATATCGGCAACTCGGCGGTCACCTCCTCCATCGAAGAAGAGGTGGAAAAACTGGTGTGGTCAACCCGCTGGGGCGCGGACACGGTGATGGACCTCTCCACCGGCCGCTATATCCACGAAACCCGCGAATGGATCCTGCGTAACAGCCCGGTACCGATCGGCACCGTCCCGATCTACCAGGCGCTGGAGAAGGTCAACGGGATCGCCGAAGATCTTACCTGGGAAGCGTTCCGCGACACGCTGCTGGAGCAGGCAGAACAGGGCGTCGACTACTTCACCATTCACGCGGGCGTACTGCTGCGCTACGTGCCGATGACCGCCAAACGCCTGACCGGTATTGTCTCACGCGGCGGTTCAATTATGGCGAAGTGGTGTCTCTCCCATCACAAAGAGAACTTCCTGTTCGAACATTTCCGCGAGATTTGTGAAATCTGCGCCGCCTACGACGTTTCCCTGTCGCTGGGCGACGGCCTGCGCCCCGGCTCCATTCAGGACGCCAACGACGAAGCGCAGTTCTCCGAGCTGCATACGCTGGGCGAGTTGACCAAAATCGCCTGGGAATACGACGTGCAGGTGATGATTGAAGGCCCGGGACACGTGCCGATGCATATGATTCAGCGCAACATGACCGAAGAGCTGGAGAGCTGCCACGAAGCGCCGTTCTACACTTTGGGGCCGTTGACCACTGACATCGCGCCGGGCTATGACCACTTCACCTCCGGGATCGGTGCGGCGATGATCGGCTGGTTTGGCTGCGCGATGCTGTGTTACGTGACGCCGAAAGAACATCTCGGCCTGCCGAACAAAGAAGATGTGAAGCAAGGGCTGATTACCTACAAGATTGCCGCCCACGCCGCTGACTTAGCGAAAGGCCATCCGGGCGCGCAGATCCGCGATAACGCCATGTCGAAAGCGCGCTTCGAATTCCGCTGGGAAGACCAGTTTAACCTCGCGCTCGACCCGTTCACCGCCCGCGCCTACCACGATGAAACCCTACCGCAGGAGTCCGGTAAGGTCGCTCACTTCTGTTCCATGTGCGGGCCGAAGTTCTGCTCGATGAAAATCAGCCAGGAAGTCCGCGACTATGCCGCCGCGCAAACCATCGAAGTCGGCATGGCGGATATGTCGGAAAACTTCCGCGCCAAAGGCGGCGAAATTTATCTCAAGCGGGAGGAAGTCTGATGTATCAGCCTGATTTCCCGACCGTGCCGTTCCGCCTCGGGCTTTACCCGGTGGTGGATAGCGTTGCATGGATTGAGCGTCTACTGGAGGCGGGCGTGCGCACCATCCAGCTGCGTATCAAAGATAAACGCGATGAAGAGGTGGAAGCGGATGTTATTGCCGCCATCTCGCTGGGACGTCGTTATGACGCCCGGCTGTTTATCAACGATTACTGGCGGCTGGCAATTAAGCACAACGCCTACGGCGTGCATCTGGGCCAGGAAGATCTCGAAACCACCGACCTGAAGGCGATTCAGGCGGCGGGGTTACGCCTGGGGGTATCCACTCACGATGATATGGAGATAGACATCGCGCTCGCCGCTAAACCTTCTTATATCGCGCTGGGTCATGTCTTCCCCACGCAAACCAAGCAGATGCCTTCCGCCCCGCAGGGGCTGGCGCAGCTGGCAAGTCATATTGAACGACTGGCGGATTACCCGACCGTCGCGATCGGCGGCATCAGCCTTGAACGCGCCCCAGCGGTAATGGCGACCGGCGTCGGGAGCGTGGCGGTGGTTAGCGCCATTACTCAGGCCGCCGACTGGCGTGAAGCCACCGCGCAACTGCTGGCAATCGCGGGAGTCGGCGATGAATGACCGTGACTTTATGCGCTACAGCCGGCAAATCCTGCTCGGCGATATCGCCATTGAAGGCCAGCAACAGCTGCTCGCGAGTCATGTCCTGATCGTGGGTTTAGGTGGGTTGGGTTCACCCGCCGCGCTGTATCTGGCGGGAGCAGGCATCGGCAAACTAACGCTGGTAGACGATGACGACATTCATCTGAGCAATTTGCAGCGCCAGATTCTATTTACCACCGATGATATCGCGCGTTCAAAATCTCAGGTTGCCCAGCAGCGCCTGACACAGCTCAACCCGGATATCGAACTGGTATCACTCCAGCAGCGACTAAAAGGCGAGGCACTGCGGCATGCGGTAGCACGCGCCGATGTGGTGCTCGACTGTACCGATAACATGGCGACGCGCCAGGAGATTAACGCCGCCTGCGTGGCGCTCAACACTCCGTTAATTTCCGCCAGCGCCGTCGGCTTTGGCGGCCAACTGATGGTCCTCACGCCACCGTGGGAACAAGGCTGTTACCGCTGCCTGTGGCCGGACGATGTCGAGCCTGAACGCAACTGCCGTACCGCCGGTATCGTCGGACCGGTTGTTGGCGTGATGGGCACCTTGCAGGCGCTGGAGGCGATTAAATTACTCAGCGGTATTGAGACGCCCAGCGGAGAGCTACGCCTGTTTGACGGTAAAACCAGCCAGTGGCGCAGCCTGGCGCTGCGTCGTGCCAGCGGCTGCCCGGTATGCGGAGGGCGACATGCAAATTCAATTCAATGACGAGCCGATGCAGTGCGCCGAAGGGCAAACCGTCAGCAGCCTGCTCGCTACGCTTAATCAGCTTAAACCGGGCGCGGCGCTGGCGCTCAATCAGCAGATCCTGCCGCGCGAGCAGTGGGAACAGCAAATCGTGCAGGAAGGCGACCAGATCCTGCTTTTTCAGGTTATTGCAGGGGGTTGAGATGTTACGTATTGCCGACAAAACGTTTGATTCACATCTGTTCACCGGTACCGGGAAGTTTGCCTCATCGCAACTGATGGTCGAGGCGATTAGCG
Organism: Salmonella sp. A29-2; assembly: GCF_020150755.1. Classification (NCBI taxonomy): domain Bacteria; kingdom Pseudomonadati; phylum Pseudomonadota; class Gammaproteobacteria; order Enterobacterales; family Enterobacteriaceae; genus Salmonella; species Salmonella sp. A29-2. The sequence continues at coordinate 4,525,694 of NZ_CP083731.1, forward strand.
CCTCCGGCAGCCAGTTGGTGACGCTGGCGATGAAGCGCGTGGACCTGCGCCAGCACAATGATGCGATTCTGGCACCGCTGATTGAAGCGGGCGTCACGCTGCTGCCCAATACCTCCGGGGCGAAAACCGCTGAAGAGGCGATTTTTGCCGCCCAACTGGCGCGTGAAGCGCTGGGCACAAACTGGTTGAAATTAGAAATCCATCCGGATGCCCGCTGGCTATTGCCGGACCCGATCGAAACGCTAAAAGCTGCCGAGGCGCTGGTGAAGCAGGGTTTTGTGGTGCTGCCCTACTGCGGCGCGGATCCGGTGTTGTGCAAGCGGCTGGAAGAGGTCGGCTGCGCGGCGGTGATGCCGCTTGGCGCGCCCATCGGTTCGAATCAGGGGCTGGAAACCAAAGCGATGCTGGAGATTATTATTCAGCAGTCCACCGTGCCGGTGGTGGTCGACGCCGGGATCGGCGTCCCCAGCCACGCGACACAGGCGCTGGAAATGGGCGCTGATGCGGTGCTGGTTAACACCGCTATTGCCGTGGCGGACGATCCGGTGATGATGGCAACCGCTTTCCGCCTGGCTGTAGAAGCGGGAGTACTGGCGCGTCAGGCGGTGCCGGGTAATCGTAGCACCTACGCCAGCGCCACCAGCCCGCTCACCGGATTTCTGGAGGCCCTGGCATGAAAACCTTCACCGACCGCTGGCGGCAACTGGAGTGGGACGATATTCGCCTGCGCATCAACGGTAAAACCGCCGCCGACGTGGAGCGGGCGCTGAATGCTTCACGCCTCGACCGCGAGGATATGATGGCGTTGCTCTCCCCCGCCGCCGCCGATTACCTTGAACCGCTGGCGCAGCGGGCACAAAGGCTGACCCGACAACGCTTTGGCAACACCGTCAGTTTCTACGTACCGCTTTATCTCTCAAACCTCTGTGCCAACGACTGCACCTACTGCGGCTTCTCGATGAGCAACCGCATCAAGCGTAAGACGCTGGATGAGGTGGATATTCAAAGGGAGTGCGATGCTATCCGTAAACTGGGCTTTGAGCATCTGCTGTTAGTCACCGGCGAACATCAGGCCAAAGTCGGCATGGACTATTTTCGCCGTCATCTCCCGGCCATTCGTCGCCAGTTTTCCTCGCTGCATATGGAAGTGCAGCCGCTGGCGACCGAGGAGTATGCCGAGCTGAAAACGCTGGGGCTGGATGGCGTAATGGTGTATCAGGAGACCTATCACGAACCGGTATACGCTCAGCACCATCTACGGGGCAAAAAGCAAGACTTCTTCTGGCGGCTGGAGACGCCAGACAGACTGGGACGCGCGGGAATCGACAAAATTGGTTTAGGCGCGCTAATCGGGCTTTCCGACAGCTGGCGGGTGGATTGCTATATGGTGGCGGAGCATCTGTTGTGGATGCAAAAACAGTACTGGCAGAGCCGTTACTCCATCTCGTTTCCTCGCCTGCGGCCCTGCGCCGGAGGCGTTGAACCCGCATCGATCATGGACGAGCGACAGTTGGTACAAACCATTTGTGCATTTCGTTTACTGGCGCCAGAAATTGAGCTTTCGCTTTCCACCCGCGAATCGCCGTGGTTTCGCGATAACGTGATCCCGCTGGCAATCAACAACGTCAGCGCCTTCTCAAAAACCCAGCCCGGCGGCTACGCTGACGATCATCCGGAACTTGAGCAGTTTTCTCCCCACGATGCCCGTCGGCCTGAAACCGTAGCAAGCGCGTTAAGCGCGCAAGGGTTACAGCCCGTGTGGAAAGACTGGGACAGTTGGCTGGGGCGCGCTTCGCAAACGCGGTGAACCCGTATGTAAACGCATTAATATTTCACGAACGAGTACGTAATGCGAAAAACGGGAGATTGTTATCGACCTCCCGTTTTTTTATGTCCGTTCTGAACAGCACTGCGATTTTAAAGTTGGCGGTAGTAGAGAAAACTGAGCATCAAATATTTTTTCGCCGAAACTTGATAGTTTATGCCAATATTTTATGTATTCAATAGCATGATTATTGCCATTTCCACTACTGCACATGCCTCGCCCATGAACTTTGCGTAAACTGACTGGTATTCATTATAATGTTATCATGCTTAAACTCAATAAAATCGCAAAAAGAATTATAATCTTCATTTAAAGAATAATTAAAATGTTTTCTAATTCCATTACATACACCATCAGAATAGGGATCAGCATCAAATTTAGTATGCATTATTTCCAATCCAGCAAGTAAAGCCGGGTGGTTATTGCGATCAACAGCTATTATCCCGTTCTCCATAGAAGCACGGCCATCTATCCTTTCTACATGAACAGCGATTCCATCCGGAATATATATCCCCCCCAGTTTTTCCGTGATAATCATATCAGCATCGAGATATATACACCCACTATTTGTTGATAAATCATAACACCCAACCTTATCCGCCTCCAGGAATAACTGACCAGCCTTTAACATAGCCATATTCCTGTAAAAATCAAACCATACATGGCCTTTATCCAGTAAGTAAGATTTAATTAATGAATCATTATCCTCTTGAATATCACTCAATTCTTTTTTCAATAGCTGCAGTAAATGACAATCCCTTTTTTCTTCTGGCATGGATTCTTGCTTAGAAATATTTTCCATATAAATTTCTGATAATTTTTTATCGTACATGCTAAAGTCAATATCATTTCTATATATGACTTTTATGTTTTCATAGTCATACTCAAGTTTTGAAAAAGCATCCTTTTGTCCCGGAAAAAAATCACCATCTACAAAAATACCTATAAGACGTTCTTTTTCAATTGTTGCTGCTTTAATGATATTGTTAAGGTAGGGGTTTTTCTCTGTGTTAATTATAGGTATATCATTTTTCCCAAAGCGAGCAGGATTCCGCTCAAACCACTGGAAAAGAAGAGGGGTTTTCTCATCTAAAAAGCACAAGGGATAATCTTTTCCATTAAAACTTGTAAACTGAATGTCCCTGTTGGTAACAGTTTTAACCAATTCATTTTTTGAAAGCGCGGGAACATATCTATTTAATGGTGGGATCATAACAATTAAATGCTCCATACTTACTTCATTACATATTTTACATGATGATTATTAGCACATGTTTTTTAGCGTTGCAATCGCTGTCAGCTAAAAGCTGCTAAACTAAGCATTAACCGGAGGATACATAAATACCCTACCAGTGAGCAATTAAATAAATAATGTATTAACTTTACTTTTATTCCAGAAATGGCATCATATTTATAATTCCTGTAATAAGAGCAAACAAAGACCTTAATGGAATTAAATCCTTCATTTAATGATTTAAAATGTCCCGCGTAAACAATCAATAAAACAGGTTTATCATTTAATGTATGAACAGCAGGCATTTTATAATGGCGAGCCAATAGACTTTAATAACTTAGATTTATGGGATAAATTTAAAGTCACATTTGGACTCAATGTTACAGAAAAAAAACAAACCCAATGGTAAAAAAATTCAATTTTGAGTATTGTGGATTCTCTACTTTTATTACGCCGGTTGATGGCGTTGGCGGGATTTTAGCAAAGTGGCTCTCAAACAAACATAATGTAATTGTCCCAACGCCTTATACATTCGGTCAGGCCCCCATTACTGGCGTCAATCTTTATTGTAATACAAAAGCAAAATTTGTTATGGCTAACGGCGGTAATAGTATTCCCTGCGCGATGGCAAAATATAATGCAAAAACTGGACAATTTATTCATATAACCAGTGATAATGATTTTTCACCAATAATACGAGAAACAAGAGTCATGAAAAAATAATTCATTTATTCATTAAATTTATAATTACAGATAAAATCAAGAGCCAGCATGGCATTGAAAAATAAAATACGGCTTTTTTATCCGCGCTGATTTTGACTCGAAGAAGAATAACGGTGGCGACAATAATAATAAGACAATAAATAAATATAAGTAATGATTTATGGTGAAGTATATATAACGATAGAAACAATAAAAAAGCGGACAGAACGTTTGAAATGGTTATCTTTTTTGTAAATACCAAAAGACTAAACATTAAATAGATTAATGAAATAATCGCTGGCATTTTCTTTCCTTGTAGGCAAGCGACCCGGAATTCGGTATCCAGCATGAAGCTGGTGGAGGGATAAATACCCCTCCACCATTTAACGATTACTCGTTATCAGAACCGCCCAGACCTGCGTTCAGCAGTTCTGCCAGGCTGGCAGATGCATCTTCCGCAGTGACCTGCGGTGTTGCTGGCTGCTCGCCCGCGGCACGACGGCGCATACGATCCTGGTGGTACGCATAACCGGTACCGGCCGGGATCAGACGACCCACGATAACGTTCTCTTTCAGGCCGCGCAGTTCGTCGCGTTTGCCCGCAACGGCTGCTTCGGTCAGGACACGCGTGGTCTCCTGGAACGATGCGGCAGAGATGAACGATTCGGTTGCCAGAGACGCTTTGGTGATACCCAGCAGATCGCGGGAGAAGGTAGCCCCCACTTTGCCATTCGCTTCCAGCTCGCGGTTAGCGATCTTGACGCGAGAGTATTCAACCTGTTCGCCTTCCAGGAAGTCGGAACTACCGGCGCTTTCGATGGTCGCTTTACGCAGCATCTGACGAACGATAACTTCGATGTGTTTATCGTTAATCTTAACGCCCTGCAGACGGTATACATCCTGAACTTCGTTAACAATGTAACGCGTCACAGCATGAACGCCACGCAGACGCAGAATGTCGTGCGGCGCTTCCGGACCATCGGAAATCACATCACCACGTTCTACACGTTCCCCTTCGAACACGTTGAGCTGACGCCATTTCGGAATCATCTCTTCGTACGGGTCACTACCATCAACCGGCGTAATCACCAGACGACGTTTGCCTTTGGTTTCTTTACCGAAGGAAACGATACCTGCGATTTCCGCCAGAATGGCCGGCTCTTTCGGACGACGCGCTTCGAACAGATCCGCAACGCGCGGCAGACCACCGGTGATATCCTTGGTACCGCCGGATTCCTGCGGAATACGCGCCAGGGTGTCACCAGAACTGATCTGTACGCCATCTTCCAGCTGCACAATCGCTTTACCCGGCAGGAAGTACTGCGCAGGCATATCGGTACCTGGGATCAGAACGTCATTACCCTGAGCATCAACGATTTTCAGCGCCGGACGCAGATCTTTACCACCGGTAGTACGTTCAGCCGAATCCAGAACCACCAGCGAAGACAGACCGGTCAGTTCGTCGGTCTGACGCGTAATGGTCTGACCGTCGATCATGTCAGTGAAGCGGATGAAACCACTCACTTCGGTGATAACCGGCATGGTGTGCGGGTCCCAGTTTGCCACGGTTTCGCCGCCGGCAACCTGCTCGCCATCACCTTTCGCCATGACAGCGCCATAAGGCACTTTATAGCTCTCTTTGGTACGACCGAATTCGTCGATCAGCTTCAGTTCGGTGTTACGAGAAGTGATAACCAGTTTACCGCTGGAGTTCACAACCGACTTCACGTTGCTGAGCTTGATGCTACCTTTGTTCTTAACCTGGATGCTGGATTCAGCAGCCGCACGCGATGCCGCACCACCGATGTGGAACGTACGCATCGTCAGCTGTGTACCCGGTTCACCGATGGACTGTGCCGCGATAACGCCGATAGCTTCACCTTTGTTGATGATGTGGCCACGCGCCAGGTCACGACCATAGCAGTGCGCACATACACCAAAGTCGGTGTCGCAGGATACAACGGAACGCACTTTAACGGCGTCAACGGAGTTTGCTTCCAGCAGGTCACACCACTGTTCGTGCAGCAGCGTGTTGCGTGGAACCAGAATGTCCGCGGTACCCGGTTTCAGCACATCTTCCGCCGTCACACGACCCAGAACGCGGTCACGCAGCGGCTCTTTCACGTCGCCACCCTCGATAACCGGGGTCATCAGGATACCTTCGTGCGTACCACAGTCATCTTCGGTCACCACCAGATCCTGCGCGACGTCAACCAGACGACGAGTCAGGTAACCGGAGTTCGCGGTTTTCAGTGCGGTATCCGCCAGACCTTTACGCGCACCGTGCGTGGAGATGAAGTACTGGAGTACGTTCAGACCTTCACGGAAGTTCGCGGTGATTGGCGTTTCGATGATGGAGCCATCCGGCTTCGCCATCAGACCACGCATACCAGCCAGCTGACGAATCTGTGCCGCAGAACCACGCGCACCGGAGTCGGCCATCATGTAGATGCTGTTGAAGGAGACCTGCTGCTCTTCCTGGCCGTCACGGTTAATCACGGTTTCGGTTTGCAGGTTATCCATCATCGCTTTGGATACACGATCGTTCGCCGCAGCCCAGATATCGATAACTTTGTTATAGCGTTCGCCAGCGGTTACCAGACCGGACTGGAACTGCTCCTGGATCTCAGCAACTTCAGCTTCCGCCTCAGAGATGATCTCGTGTTTTTTCTCCGGGATGACCATGTCATCAATACCAACGGACGCACCTGAACGCGCTGCATAAGCAAAGCCGGTGTACATCGTCTGGTCCGCAAAAATAACGGTCGGTTTCAGGCCCAGAATACGGTAGCAAGTGTTCAGCATTTTGGAGATCGCTTTCTTGCCCAGCGCCTGGTTGACGATGGAGAAAGGCAGACCTTTCGGTACGATCATCCACAGAATGGCGCGACCAACGGTCGTGTCTTTCAGGCTGGTGTGCGCAACGAATTCGCCGTTTTCATCTTTTTCATATTCAGTGATACGCACTTTAACGCGCGCATGCAGAGAGGCCAGACCTGCGCGATAGATACGCTCAGCTTCTTTCGGGCCAGTCAGCACCATGCCTTCGCCTTTGGCGTTAACACAGTCACGGGTCATATAGTACAGACCCAATACCACGTCCTGAGACGGAACGATGATAGGTTCGCCGTTCGCCGGAGACAGGATGTTATTGGTAGACATCATCAGCGCACGCGCTTCAAGCTGGGCTTCCAGCGTCAGCGGTACGTGAACAGCCATCTGGTCACCATCGAAGTCGGCGTTATAGGCCGCACAAACCAGCGGGTGCAGCTGGATAGCTTTACCTTCGATCAGTACCGGTTCAAATGCCTGGATACCCAGACGGTGCAGTGTTGGTGCACGGTTCAGCAGTACCGGGTGTTCGCGGATAACTTCGTCCAGGATATCCCAAACGACAGCTTCTTCGCGCTCAACCATTTTCTTCGCGGCTTTGATGGTGGTGGCAAGGCCACGCAGTTCCAGTTTGCCGTAGATGAACGGTTTGAACAGCTCCAGCGCCATTTTCTTCGGCAGACCGCACTGGTGCAGACGCAGGTATGGACCTACGGTGATTACAGAACGACCGGAGTAGTCAACACGCTTACCGAGCAGGTTCTGACGGAAACGACCTTGTTTACCTTTGATCATGTCGGCCAAAGATTTCAGCGGACGCTTGTTAGAACCGGTGATCGCACGACCGCGACGACCGTTATCCAGCAGGGCGTCAACCGCTTCCTGCAGCATACGTTTTTCGTTACGTACGATGATGTCCGGTGCAGCCAGATCCAGCAGACGCTTCAGACGGTTGTTACGGTTAATGACGCGACGATACAGATCGTTCAGGTCAGAAGTCGCGAAACGACCACCATCCAGCGGAACCAGCGGACGCAGATCTGGCGGCAGAACCGGCAGAACGGTCAGGATCATCCACTCTGGCTTGTTGCCAGACTGTACGAAGGCTTCCAGCAGTTTGATACGCTTGGTCAGCTTCTTACGCTTGGTTTCGGAGTTGGTTTCGTTCAGCTCTTCGCGCAGAGTTTCACACTCTTGCTCCAGATCCATGCTCTTCAGCAGGGCCTGGATAGCTTCCGCACCCATCTTCGCGTCGAATTCGTCACCGAACTCTTCCAGCGCGTCCAGATACTGCTCTTCAGTCAGGATCTGTTGACGTTCCAGGTTGGTCATACCGCCTTCGATAACCACATAAGATTCGAAGTACAGTACGCGTTCGATATCGCGCAGCGGCATATCGAGCAGCAGACCGATACGGGACGGCAGCGATTTCAGGAACCAGATGTGAGCAGTCGGGGACGCCAGCTCGATGTGGCCCATACGCTCACGGCGTACTTTGGTCTGGGTCACTTCAACGCCGCACTTCTCACAAATAACACCACGATGTTTCAGGCGCTTGTACTTACCGCACAGGCACTCGTAGTCTTTTACCGGCCCAAAGATACGGGCGCAGAAAAGGCCGTCACGCTCAGGTTTGAACGTACGGTAGTTAATGGTTTCCGGCTTTTTAACTTCACCGAAAGACCATGAACGGATCATGTCTGGCGAAGCCAGAGCAATTTTGATCGCATCAAACTCTTCGGTTTTAGTCTGCGCTTTCAGAAACTTTAATAAATCTTTCACGGATTTGCTCCCGTCGGAGTTAGCACAATCTGGTGTCGGGTTTTACCCCGACACCAGTGACCTGTTTGAGCGAGAATTACTCGTCTTCCAGTTCGATGTTGATGCCCAGCGAGCGGATCTCTTTCAACAGAACGTTGAAGGATTCCGGCATACCCGGTTCCATCTGATGGTTGCCGTCCACGATGTTCTTATACATCTTGGTACGACCATTCACGTCATCAGACTTAACGGTGAGCATTTCCTGCAGGGTGTAGGCGGCGCCGTAAGCTTCCAGCGCCCACACTTCCATCTCCCCGAAGCGCTGACCACCGAACTGCGCCTTACCACCCAGCGGCTGCTGAGTAACCAGGCTGTAAGAACCGGTAGAACGCGCATGCATCTTGTCATCAACCAGGTGGTTCAGTTTCAGCATGTACATGTAACCGACGGTTACCGGACGTTCGAACTGTTCACCCGTACGGCCATCGAACAGGGTGATCTGACCGGAGGTCGGCAGGTCGCCCAGTTTCAGCAGCTCTTTGATTTCCGCTTCTTTCGCACCGTCGAACACTGGTGTGGCAATCGGCATACCTTTACGCAGGTTTTCTGCCAGACGCAGCACTTCATCATCGCTGAAGGTGCTCAGGTCGACTTTCTGACGAACGTCGGCGCCCAGATCGTAGGCACGCTGGATGAATTCGCGCAGTTTGGCGACTTCCTGCTGCTGTTTCAGCATGGCGTTAATCTTGTCGCCAATACCTTTTGCAGCCATACCCAGGTGGGTTTCCAGAATCTGACCGATGTTCATACGAGACGGTACGCCCAGCGGGTTCAGTACGATGTCTACCGGCGTGCCGTTTTCATCGTAAGGCATGTCTTCGATCGGGTTGATCTTAGAGATAACACCCTTGTTACCGTGGCGACCTGCCATCTTATCACCCGGCTGGATACGGCGTTTAACGGCCAGATAGACCTTCACGATCTTCAGCACGCCCGGCGCCAGATCGTCGCCCTGGGTGATTTTACGGCGCTTCGCTTCAAGTTTTTTCTCGAACTCGTGTTTCAGCTCGTCATACTGCTCAGCCAGTTGTTCCAGCTGATTTTGTTTCTCTTCGTCGGTCAGACCGAGTTCCAGCCAGCGGTCGCGCGGCAGTTTGTCGAGCTTCTCAGCTTCAACGCCGCCGGACACCAGTACCGCACGGATACGGCTAAACAGGCCCGCTTCAAGGATCTGCAATTCTTCAGACAGGTCTTTTTTCGCCTGCTTGAGCTGCATCTCTTCGATTTCCAGAGCACGTTTGTCTTTTTCTACGCCATCGCGAGTAAAGACCTGAACGTCGATAACCGTACCGGAGACACCGTTAGGTACGCGCAGAGAAGAGTCTTTAACGTCAGACGCTTTCTCACCGAAGATCGCACGCAGCAGTTTCTCTTCCGGCGTCAGCTGGGTTTCACCTTTCGGCGTCACCTTACCGACCAGAATGTCGCCGCCGGTCACTTCCGCGCCGATGTAAACGATACCGGATTCATCCAGTTTGGAGAGCGCAGCTTCACCCACGTTCGGGATGTCAGCGGTGATCTCTTCCGGCCCCAGCTTGGTGTCACGGGACACGCACGCCAGTTCCTGAATGTGGATGGTGGTGAAACGGTCTTCCTGGACAACACGCTCGGAAACGAGGATGGAGTCTTCGAAGTTGTAGCCGTTCCACGGCATGAACGCCACGCGCATGTTCTGACCGAGCGCCAGTTCACCGAGGTCGGTGGACGGACCGTCTGCCAGCACGTCGCCGCGTTCAACCGGCTCGCCCAGAGACACACATGGCATCTGGTTGATACAGGTGTTCTGGTTAGAGCGGGTGTATTTGGTCAGGTTATAGATGTCGATACCCGCTTCGCCCGGGTACATCTCGTCTTCGTTAACTTTGATAACGATACGGGACGCATCCACGTACTGAACAGTACCGCCACGTTTAGCTACTGCAGTAACACCGGAGTCGACGGCGACAGCACGTTCCATACCGGTACCCACCAGCGGCTTGTCAGCGCGCAGAGTCGGAACCGCCTGACGTTGCATGTTCGCACCCATCAATGCACGGTTGGCGTCATCGTGTTCCAGGAACGGGATCAGGGACGCACCGACGGAGACCACCTGCTGGGTGGAAACGTCCATGTAGTCAACCTGGTCGCGGCTGAACAAGCTGGATTCGCCTTTGCTACGGCAGGTCACCAGATCTTCTACAAAGTGGCCTTCGTCATCCAGGTTGGAGTTCGCCTGAGCGATAACGTAGTTGCCTTCTTCGATAGCAGACAGGTAATGAATTTCGTCAGTGACCACGCCATCAACCACACGACGGTACGGCGTCTCAAGGAAACCATATTCGTTAGTCTGTGCGTACACGGACAGGGAGTTGATCAGACCGATGTTCGGACCTTCCGGCGTTTCGATAGGACATACGCGACCGTAGTGCGTCGGGTGTACGTCTCGAACTTCGAAGCCTGCGCGTTCGCGGGTCAGACCACCTGGGCCGAGTGCGGAGATACGACGTTTGTGCGTAATCTCAGACAGCGGGTTGTTCTGGTCCATAAACTGAGACAGCTGGCTGGAACCAAAGAACTCTTTCACTGCGGCGGAAATCGGCTTGGCGTTGATCATATCCTGAGGCATCAGGGTATCCAGATCGCCCAGAGACAGACGCTCTTTCACCGCACGCTCTACACGCACCAGGCCAACGCGGAACTGGTTTTCCGCCATTTCGCCGACGGAACGGATACGACGGTTGCCGAGGTGGTCGATATCATCCACTTCGCCTTTACCGTTACGGATATCGATGAGCTTCTTCATGACATCAATGATGTCGTCTTTGCTCAGGATACCGGAACCTTCGATTTCGTCGCGCAGCAGAGAACGGTTGAACTTCATACGACCCACCGCAGACAGGTCATAGCGGTCTTCGGAGAAGAACAGGTTCTCGAACAGGCTTTCAGCCGCTTCGCGTGTCGGCGGCTCACCAGGGCGCATCATGCGGTAGATTTCTACCAGCGCGCTCAGACGATCGTTGGTTGGGTCGACGCGTACCGTTTCAGAAATGTACGGGCCGTGGTCCAGATCGTTGGTAAACAGCGTTTCGATACGTTTGTGGCCGGACTGGCTCAGCTTAGCCAGCAGATCCAGGCTCAGCTCCATGTTCGCCGCGCAGATCAGCTCGCCAGTGGATTCGTCAACGTAGTCTTTAGAGACGACTTTACCTGCGATGTACTCAACCGGAACTTCGATATGCTTGATATCGTCTTTTTCCAGCTGACGGATGTGACGCGCGGTAATGCGACGGCCTTTTTCAACGTACACTTTGCCGTTAGCTTCGATATCGAACGACGCGGTTTCGCCGCGCAGACGTTCTGGAATCAGCTCCATCTGCAGCTTGTTGTCGCGAATTTCGAAGACGACTTTCTCAAAGAACAGGTCAAGGATCTGCTCAGTGGTGTAGTTCAGCGCACGCAGGATGATGGTCGCAGGCAGTTTACGGCGACGGTCAATACGCACGAACAGGTTGTCCTTCGGATCGAATTCGAAGTCCAGCCAGGAACCACGGTAAGGAATGATGCGCGCGTTATACAGCACTTTACCCGAAGAGTGGGTTTTACCTTTGTCGGAGTCAAAGAAGACGCCCGGACTACGGTGCAGCTGAGAAACGATAACACGCTCAGTACCGTTGATAACAAAGGTACCGTTGTCGGTCATGAGCGGGATTTCGCCCATGTAGACTTCTTGTTCTTTAATGTCTTTAACGGTGCCTTCCGGCGCTTCGCGCTCGTAGATCACCAGACGCAGTTTTACGCGCAGCGGTGCGGAATAGGTCACGCCACGGATCTGACATTCCTGAACGTCAAACACCGGTTCGCCAAGGCGGTAGCTGACGTACTGCAGCTCGGAATTACCGCTGTAGCTCTGAATCGGGAACACGGAACGGAAGGCTGCTTCCAGGCCGTACTGCCCTTCAGGATCTTGCTCGATAAACTTCTGAAACGAGTCAAGCTGGATAGAAAGGAGATAAGGTACATCCAGAACTTGTGGACGTTTACCAAAATCCTTACGAATACGTTTTTTCTCGGTATAGGAGTAAACCATAGGGTTCCTCAGCTCGCTGACAAGTCGACCCATCTGTCCTGCGGGGGACAGTTTGTGCAACACTATTTTGTTGACCGGAAAATGGATACTTTCCGCAATGCCTGTTGCTATCACGCTTAAACCATTTCATTGCGATTTACACAGAACGTACGCTCTGTCGCAGTATATTAAGTCGTCGATAGAAACAAGCATTGAAAGGCACAGCAGTAGTCAAACAGTGTGAAACGCTACTGGCGCCTTACAGCGCAAAAAGGCTGGTGACTAAAAAGTCACCAGCCATCAGCCTGATTTCTCAGGCTGCAACCGGAAGGGTTGGCTTATTTAACTTCAACTTCAGCGCCAGCTTCTTCCAGAGATTTTTTCAGTGCTTCAGCGTCATCTTTGCTCACGCCTTCTTTCAGAGCGGCCGGAGCAGATTCTACCAGGTCTTTAGCTTCTTTCAGACCCAGGCCAGTTGCGCCACGTACTGCTTTGATAACAGCAACTTTGTTAGCGCCAGCAGCTTTCAGAATTACGTCGAATTCAGTTTTTTCTTCAGCAGCTTCAGCCGGGCCAGCAGCTACAGCTACAGCAGCAGCAGCGGAAACACCGAATTTTTCTTCCATTGCAGAAATCAGTTCTACAACGTCCATTACGGACATAGCGGATACTGCTTCAATGATTTGATCTTTAGTGATAGACATTTAAATTGTTCCTGAATATCAGAATAAGTTTATACGTAAGCAAATGCTTGATAAAGACAACTGCGATTACGCAGCTTCTTTTGCATCGCGTACAGCAGCCAGTGTGCGAACCAGTTTGCCAGCCGAAGCTTCTTTCATGGTTGCCATCAGGCGTGCAATTGCTTCTTCGTAGGTCGGCAGAGTTGCCAGGCGGTCGATCTGAGACGCCGGGATCAGCTCACCTTCAAAGGCTGCAGCTTTGACCTCAAATTTTGCATTCGCTTTCGCGAACTCTTTGAACAGACGAGCAGCAGCGCCCGGGTGTTCCATAGAGTATGCAATCAGGGTCGGACCAACAAACGTGTCTTTCAGGCACTCGAACTGAGTACCTTCAACGACGCGACGCAGCAGGGTGTTACGAACAACACGCATGTATACGCCAGCTTCACGACCTGCTTTACGCAGTTCAGTCATTTTATCTACAGTTACGCCACGGGAATCCGCAACTACTGCAGACAGCGCGCCTTTGGCTACTTCGCTGACTTCAGCAACAATCGCTTGTTTGTCTTGAAGATTTAAAGCCATTAGCTTTGCTCCTGGATGTTTGCCGGAACTCATGTTCCGGAACTCACTTCACTCATCTCAACGAGAAGAGCGTCTTAATACGGTGAGCAGAAACAAGCCAGAGTATCAAAAATAATCTTAGCGTTCTGTCACCGTCTACGCAGGGGATTAAGCCTCTTGCGAGACGCCTGCGGTCTTCGACGGAGGCCTGGATAGGCCAGGCTCCAACGAACAAATTCTTTCTATGACTTCGTCCTTTGAACCGCAGCTGTGTTAGCTGCGCTCGTTCACACCAGTCACATAGTTAACTATGCTCCTGGCGATTCACTCACTTGCTGCCTTGCTGCAATTCAAATGACTCGCATAGTGCTCTGTTATATTTCAACAGAATCGTGGGGGTAAGATTGTAGACAAAATCACCGCCCACGTAAAGACTAATCTTAGTTCGCAGATGCGCTCAGACCAGCCTGATCAACGGCAACGCCAGCACCCATGGTGGTGGAGATGCTAACTTTCTTGATGTACACGCCTTTCGCCTGGCTCGGTTTTGCTTTTTTCAGCGCAACCAGCAGAGCTTCCAGGTTTTCTTTCAGTTTGTCAGCGTCAAAGTCCACTTTACCGATGGTGGTGTGGATGATGCCGTTTTTGTCGTTACGGTAACGAACCTGACCTGCTTTTGCGTTCTTAACCGCTTCAGCAACGTTCGGCGTTACGGTACCGACTTTCGGGTTTGGCATCAGGCCGCGCGGACCCAGAACCTGGCCCAGCTGGCCAACAACGCGCATTGCATCCGGGGATGCGATAACAACGTCGAAGTTCATTTCGCCTTTCTTGATCTGGTCAGCCAGATCTTCCATACCTACCAGCTCAGCGCCAGCAGCTTTAGCTGCTTCAGCGTTCGGGCCCTGGGTAAATACGGCAACGCGAACAGAACGGCCAGTACCGTGCGGCAGTACAGTCGCGCCACGAACGTTCTGGTCAGATTTACGAGCGTCGATGCCAAGGTTAACGGCAACGTCAACGCTTTCGTTGAATTTAGCAGTGGCCAGCTCTTTCAGCAGGGCAATAGCTTCGTTGATGTCGTACTGTTTGGTCGCATCAACTTTTTCACGGATCACGCGCATACGCTTGGTCAGTTTAGCCATTTCTTAGTCCTCCACTACCAGGCCCATGGAACGTGCAGTACCTTCGATGGAGCGAGTCATCGCTTCAATGTCGGCACCGGTCATGTCGGCAGCTTTGGTCTGCGCGATTTCCTGCAGCTGAGCGCGGGAAATTTTACCTACTTTGTCTTTGTTCGGCTTGCCGGAACCAGACTTGATACCAGCCGCTTTTTTCAGCAGAACAGCTGCCGGAGGCGTTTTGGTAACGAAGGTGAAAGAACGGTCAGCGTAAACGGTAATAACAACCGGAATCGGCAGACCTTTTTCGATGGAATCCGTTTTTGCGTTGAACGCTTTGCAGAATTCCATGATGTTCACACCCTGCTGACCCAGTGCTGGACCAACCGGCGGACTCGGGTTCGCCATACCAGCTGCAACCTGCAGCTTGACGTAGGCTTGTACTTTCTTAGCCATTCTAAATTCCTCGAATTGGGTAGTATCGCTTCAAAGAAGCTCCCCGTGATAAATATCGCTTTATGGGCATAAGGCCCATAAAAACAAAAGGCGCGAAATTGTATGTCAATTTCGCGCCCTATGCAACGATTAGATCGCTGCTTTTTTGATCGCAGCCTTACGCTTTCTCAACCTGGCTGAAGTCCAGCTCTACCGGGGTCGCACGACCGAAGATAGAAACAGACACTTTCAGGCGAGACTTCTCATAATCGACTTCTTCGACAACGCCGTTAAAGTCTGCGAACGGACCGTCGTTAACACGAACCATTTCACCCGGTTCAAACAGAGTTTTCGGCCGCGGCTTATCGCCAACCTGCTGCAGGCGGTTCATGATCGCATCGACTTCTTTGTCGCTGATCGGCGCCGGACGGTCAGAGGTACCGCCGATAAAGCCCATCACACGCGGCACGCTACGCACCAGGTGCCAGCTTGCGTCGTTCATGACCATCTGGACCAGAACGTAACCCGGGAAGAATTTGCGTTCGCTTTTGCGACGCTGGCCGCCACGGATCTCAACGACTTCTTCAGTCGGCACCATGACTTCGCCAAACAGCTCTTCCATATTGTGTAATTTGATATGCTCGCGCAGCGATGTGGCTACGCGGCCTTCAAAACCGGAAAACGCCTGAACGACGTACCAGCGCTTTTTAGGTGCTTCAGACATCTCAGAACCTCAGGCCAGTGATAAAGGATACCAGGCGAACCAGAATACCATCCAGTCCCCACAGGATCAGTGACATAACTGCGGTAACCGCAGCGACGATCAGCGTGGTGTGCAGCGTTTCCTGGCGAGTCGGCCAAATGACCTTACGGACTTCGGTTCTCGCTTCACGGGCAAAAGCAACGGTTGCTTTACCTTTTGTCGTCAACAGCGCGACACCACCCGCTGCAGCAATCAGAATTACTACGGCCAGCGCACGCAGCGGCAGCATCATGTCGCGATAGAGGTAGTTGCCGACGATTGCGACGATCAGCAATATGGCAACAACTATCCACTTCATCGCTTCCAGGCCGCGCCCGCTCCCTTGAGCTTCGGTATTCGCACTCATAAACCAACCTGTCAGAAGTATTCTACAAACATTTTCACCCCGCAATCGCGAGGCAATCCAAATCGAAACGCTTATTCGCCTTTCGGATTATACGCCCTCTACAGAGCCTGTCTCAGCAATGATTATGACAAATAAAATCACTGATGAGCCAGGTTCTGGTGTGAAAGCGTGCAAAAAGGGCATCAAATGATGCCCTTTTATTGCGCATTGCGTCAAATGTTATCAGCGATTAGCCGAGAACTTTAGCAACAACGCCCGCGCCAACGGTACGGCCGCCTTCACGGATTGCGAAACGCAGACCGTCGTCCATCGCGATCGGGTGGATCAGGGTAACAACCATTTTGATGTTGTCGCCCGGCATTACCATCTCTACGCCTTCCGGCAGTTCGATGGTACCAGTCACGTCAGTAGTACGGAAGTAGAACTGCGGACGGTAGCCTTTGAAGAACGGAGTATGACGGCCGCCTTCATCTTTGGACAGAATGTACACTTCAGATTCGAACTTGGTGTGCGGCTTGATGGTGCCCGGCTTAGCCAGTACCTGACCACGTTCGATTTCTTCACGTTTGATACCACGCAGCAGAACACCTACGTTCTCACCGGCACGGCCTTCGTCCAGCAGTTTGCGGAACATTTCAACGCCAGTACAGGTAGACTTCTGAGTCTCTTTGATACCAACGATTTCAACTTCTTCGCCCACTTTGATGATACCGCGTTCTACACGACCGGTAACAACGGTACCACGACCGGAGATGGAGAATACGTCTTCGATCGGCAGCAGGAACGGCTTGTCAATCGCACGCTCTGGTTCCGGAATGTAAGAATCCAGGAAGCCAGCCAGTTCGATGATTTTCGCTTCCCACTCTGCGTCGCCTTCCAGCGCTTTCAGAGCAGAACCACGAACGATCGGCGTGTCGTCGCCCGGGAAGTCGTACTGAGACAGAAGTTCACGAACTTCCATTTCAACCAGTTCCAGCAGCTCTTCGTCATCAACCATGTCGCATTTGTTCAGGAACACGATGATGTACGGAACGCCTACCTGACGACCCAGCAGGATGTGCTCACGGGTCTGCGGCATCGGGCCGTCAGTCGCAGCAACAACCAGGATCGCGCCGTCCATCTGCGCAGCACCGGTGATCATGTTTTTAACATAGTCGGCGTGCCCCGGGCAGTCTACGTGTGCGTAGTGGCGGGTCGGGGTATCGTATTCAACGTGAGAAGTGTTGATGGTGATACCACGCGCTTTTTCTTCCGGCGCGTTATCGATCTGGTCGAATGCGCGGGCGGCACCGCCGTAGGTTTTAGCCAGTACGGTAGTAATGGCAGCGGTCAGCGTTGTTTTACCATGGTCAACGTGGCCGATAGTACCGACGTTAACGTGCGGTTTTGTACGTTCAAACTTTTCTTTAGACATCGATTGTCCCTCTAAGACACGGATAAATCGGTGATATCACCACATCAACCAGGCAACACGCCCGACTTGTTGAATGCTAATAAACAGAAGAGAAAAACAGGAAGGAGAAAGGAAGTGGTGCTGATAGGCAGATTCGAACTGCCGACCTCACCCTTACCAAGGGTGCGCTCTACCAACTGAGCTATATCAGCACATCTTGGAGCGGGCAGCGGGAATCGAACCCGCATCATCAGCTTGGAAGGCTGAGGTAATAGCCATTATACGATGCCCGCATCCTGGAACTCGGCTACCTGATTTTCATTCTGCACTGAATATCGAGAGAAACTCTCTTTATTCGAGCCGGTAAGCGAACTTATCGTCTCGGGCTGCGCCATCGCGCGGCCGAAAATGGTGGTGGGGGAAGGATTCGAACCTTCGAAGTCTGTGACGGCAGATTTACAGTCTGCTCCCTTTGGCCGCTCGGGAACCCCACCGAACTTGATGGTGCCGACTACCGGAATCGAACTGGTGACCTACTGATTACAAGTCAGTTGCTCTACCTACTGAGCTAAGTCGGCATCAAGTAGCGCGCATTCTATGGAGACCTGCGTGCTCATGCAACTAAAAAATTGCATAAAATGTTCTATCGCTCACATTTTGCGCTATAAGAGACAAAAATGCTCTAATTTCAAACAAGAGAGCATAAATTTTCGGCATTTTACCGACCGTCTGACCAGGATACGACGCGGCATTTCAACGCTCCGTCGATAGAAAGCAATCTTCTGTATCTGGTATATTCGTCACATTGCTTCTCAGGGATAGCTTTCACAGCGAGATTTTTTCTTATTATTCCTCCCCATCTGGTGTTACCCTCCTGCCCATTGTCCAAATTAACTTAAATGTGACGTGCCGTTGCATGTCAGGGATGGCCCTCGTTCATCGCTGAACTGATGTAGCAATAGCAGCCAGAAACATGCTTATGAGTATAAAAGAGCAATCGTTAATGACGCCTTACCTACAGTTTGATCGCAGCCAGTGGGCTGCGCTTCGCGATTCTGTGCCGATGACCCTGACCGAGGATGAGATCGCGCAGTTAAAAGGCATTAATGAAGATTTATCGCTGGAAGAAGTTGCAGAAATATATTTACCTCTCTCCCGTTTGCTAAATTTCTATATCAGTTCAAATCTGCGTCGTCAGGCTGTCCTGGAACAGTTTCTGGGCACTAACGGCCAGCGAATCCCTTACATCATCAGTATCGCGGGCAGCGTCGCAGTGGGTAAAAGCACGACAGCACGCGTTCTGCAAGCGTTGCTGAGTCGCTGGCCGGAACACCGCCGTGTTGAATTGATTACCACTGACGGCTTCCTCCACCCAAACCAGGTGTTGAAAGAACGCGGGTTAATGAAGAAAAAGGGGTTCCCCGAATCGTATGATATGCACCGACTGGTGAAATTCGTTTCTGACCTCAAGTCGGGCGTACCGAACGTGACGGCGCCAGTCTATTCTCATTTGATTTACGATGTTATTCCTGAAGGGGATAAAACCGTCGCTCAGCCTGATATATTGATTCTTGAAGGTTTGAATGTTTTACAAAGCGGTATGGATTATCCTCACGATCCGCATCATGTATTTGTCTCTGATTTCGTTGATTTCTCTATTTACGTGGATGCGCCAGAAGAACTTCTTCAGACGTGGTATATCAATCGCTTCCTGAAATTCCGCGAAGGGGCGTTTACCGATCCTGACTCTTATTTCCACAATTATGCGAAATTATCTAAAGAAGAAGCTGTTAATACAGCAGCTTCGCTTTGGAAAGAAATTAACTGGTTGAATTTAAAACAAAATATTTTACCTACACGAGAACGTGCCAGCCTTATTATGACCAAGAGCGCTAACCATGCGGTGGAACAGGTAAGATTGCGGAAATAACAGAAAAAAGGGGAGTACCGACTCCCCTTTTTTACTATTCGGCGCTTCGCAGCGATATTTCCCCACCCATCCAGGGTTTAATCACACCATCCTGTTCAAGCAATAATGCGCCCTGAGTATCAATGCCGCGAGAAATACCAAATATTTCTTTGTCGCCAATAATTAGTTTTACCGGACGATCAATAAAATTATCCAGTTTTTTCCAGCGCGAAAGATAAGGAGAAAGACCTTCTTGCTCAAAAAGCTCAAGCGCAGCACGTAGCTTATAAATCAGCTTTGCGGCCAGCATATTGCGGTCGAGCGTAATTCCGGCCTCTTGTAGTGTGATCCATCCCTGATTTATCACGTCCTCTTCTACACGACGCATTGCCATGTTAATACCAGCGCCAATCACTATTTGTGCGGCATCGCCCGTTTTACCGGTTAACTCGACCAGAATACCCGCCAGTTTGCGATCCAGTAGGTAAAGGTCGTTAGGCCACTTCACACGAACTTTATCTGCGCCCAGTTCACGCAGCACTTCCGCCATCACAATTCCAATGACCAGACTCAAGCCTATTGCCGCCGCAGGCCCCTGCTCCAGGCGCCAGTACATTGAAAGATATAGATTCGCGCCAAACGGTGAGAACCATTTACGCCCGCGACGACCACGCCCTGCCTGTTGGTATTCTGCTACACAGGCATCGCCTGAGCGCAGCTCGCCAATTTGATCAAGTAAATACTGATTGGTTGAATCGATAACGGGCAATACCGCCACGTTTCCGCTATCCAGTTGGCTATGTATACGGTCAGCATCCAGTAACTGGATGGGTTCCGGTAAGCTATATCCTTTCCCGGGAACGGTAAATACATCTACTCCCCAGTCGCGTAATGTCTGGATATGTTTATTAATCGCCGCGCGGCTCATTCCCAGCCGTTCACCCAACTGCTCGCCTGAGTGAAACTCTCCGTCGGCAAGTAGTGAGATCAGCGTCAGGGGAACGGTAGTATCTTTCATGCAATGCTCTCCACTGCGTTCACCTCTCCGAACTGACCAATAAAGCGAACCTCAGGCTCCAGCCAGACATTAAATTTTTCACCCACTTTTTGCCGGACATGATGCGCCAGCGCCACCACATCTTTACTTGTCGCATCATTCGCATTAATCAATACCAGCGCCTGTTGGCGATGCACCGCAGCGCCGCCAATGGTGACGCCTTTCAACTGACATTGATCTATCAGCCAGCCTGCCGCCAGCTTCACTGAGCCGTCTGCCTGAGGGTAATGCGGCGCGTTGGGGAATCGTTCTAACAGTTCCATAGCGATATCGGCTGCGACAACGGGATTTTTAAAAAAGCTGCCCGCATTGCCATTCACTTTAGGATCCGGCAATTTTGTGGTGCGCATATGGCATACAGCATCAAACACCTGTTGCGCGGTGACCGTTTTCGGGTCCAGACGAGTAAGATCGCCATAGGTCAACACCGGCTGCCATTGCTTTGACAAACGCAGACCCACCGCGACGATCGCAACGCGATCCTGATATTCATTTTTGAAGATACTATCACGATAGCCGAAACGGCATTCCGCCGCGGACAAACGCAGACGTTTTCCCGTTTCCAGTTCAACGCAGTCAACATAGTCGCAGACACGCTGTAGTTCTACGCCATACGCGCCAATATTCTGTATAGGCGAGGAACCAACGCAGCCAGGGATGAGCGCCAGATTCTCCAGGCCGGGCATGTTGTTATCCAGCGCGTAGCGAACCAGCTGATGCCAGTTTTCGCCTGCGCCGACGTGTAGGTGCCAGGCGTCCGCGGTTTCATTGACCTCAATGCCTTTCAGGCGGTTAAGGATCACGGTGCCGGCGTAATTTTCCAGAAACAGGACATTGCTTCCTTCACCCAGGATCATAACCGGCAGTCCCTCACGAGTTGCTTGCTGCCAGGCGCTCAGTAGTTGTTGTTCGTTTTCAGCGCATACGATGTGCTTTGCACAATGATCAATGCCGAAGGTATTCCAGGGTTTTAGGGAGTGGGTCATGGCTGCTTTCCTGATACTCAATCGGCAATAGTTTACCGTATCTGTGTTGGGAAGGCTTGTGGTTATATTGAGGGTGGATCGGCGCGTCCCTGTAGGCCGGATAAGGCGGAGCCGCCATCCGGCAGACTACAGATAAAACAAAAGGCCCAGTCTTTCGACAGGGCCCTTCGTTTTATTTGATGCCTGGCAGTTCCCTACTCTCGCATGGGGAGACCCCACACTACCATCGGCGCTACGGCGTTTCACTTCTGAGTTCGGCATGGGGTCAGGTGGGACCACCGCGCTACTGCCGCCAGGCAAATTCTTTTATGCTCAGTACGCAATTCTTTATCGCATCAGCGGCGTTGCCTGCGCTCGTAAAGTCAGTCACATACTTCTGTATGCTCCTTCCTTTCCTTCGCTTGCCGCCTTGCTGCTGCGCAAATTATTGCGTACTCAACTCTGAATCAGTGCTGAAAATCTTCTCTCATCCGCCAAAACATCTTCGGCGTTGTAAGGTTAAGCCTCACGGTTCATTAGTACCGGTTAGCTCAACGCATCGCTGCGCTTACACACCCGGCCTATCAACGTCGTCGTCTTCAACGTTCCTTCAGGAGACTCTAAGTCTCAGGGAGAACTCATCTCGGGGCAAGTTTCGTGCTTAGATGCTTTCAGCACTTATCTCTTCCGCATTTAGCTACCGGGCAGTGCCATTGGCATGACAACCCGAACACCAGTGATGCGTCCACTCCGGTCCTCTCGTACTAGGAGCAGCCCCCCTCAGTTCTCCAGCGCCCACGGCAGATAGGGACCGAACTGTCTCACGACGTTCTAAACCCAGCTCGCGTACCACTTTAAATGGCGAACAGCCATACCCTTGGGACCTACTTCAGCCCCAGGATGTGATGAGCCGACATCGAGGTGCCAAACACCGCCGTCGATATGAACTCTTGGGCGGTATCAGCCTGTTATCCCCGGAGTACCTTTTATCCGTTGAGCGATGGCCCTTCCATTCAGAACCACCGGATCACTATGACCTGCTTTCGCACCTGCTCGCGCCGTCACGCTCGCAGTCAAGCTGGCTTATGCCATTGCACTAACCTCCTGATGTCCGACCAGGATTAGCCAACCTTCGTGCTCCTCCGTTACTCTTTAGGAGGAGACCGCCCCAGTCAAACTACCCACCAGACACTGTCCGCAACCCGGATTACGGGTCCACGTTAGAACATCAAACATTAAAGGGTGGTATTTCAAGGTCGGCTCCATGCAGACTGGCGTCCACACTTCAAAGCCTCCCACCTATCCTACACATCAAGGCTCAATGTTCAGTGTCAAGCTATAGTAAAGGTTCACGGGGTCTTTCCGTCTTGCCGCGGGTACACTGCATCTTCACAGCGAGTTCAATTTCACTGAGTCTCGGGTGGAGACAGCCTGGCCATCATTACGCCATTCGTGCAGGTCGGAACTTACCCGACAAGGAATTTCGCTACCTTAGGACCGTTATAGTTACGGCCGCCGTTTACCGGGGCTTCGATCAGGAGCTTCGCTTGCGCTGACCCCATCAATTAACCTTCCGGCACCGGGCAGGCGTCACACCGTATACGTCCACTTTCGTGTTTGCACAGTGCTGTGTTTTTAATAAACAGTTGCAGCCAGCTGGTATCTTCGACTGACTTCAGCTCCATGAGTAAATCACTTCACCTACGTGTCAGCGTGCCTTCTCCCGAAGTTACGGCACCATTTTGCCTAGTTCCTTCACCCGAGTTCTCTCAAGCGCCTTGGTATTCTCTACCTGACCACCTGTGTCGGTTTGGGGTACGATTTGATGTTACCTGATGCTTAGAGGCTTTTCCTGGAAGCAGGGCATTTGTTGCTTCAGCACCGTAGTGCCTCGTCATCACGCCTCAGTGTTAAAGTGAACCGGATTTACCTGGAACACACACCTACACGCTTAAACCGGGACAACCGTCGCCCGGCCAACATAGCCTTCTCCGTCCCCCCTTCGCAGTAACACCAAGTACGGGAATATTAACCCGTTTCCCATCGACTACGCCTTTCGGCCTCGCCTTAGGGGTCGACTCACCCTGCCCCGATTAACGTTGGACAGGAACCCTTGGTCTTCCGGCGAGCGGGCTTTTCACCCGCTTTATCGTTACTTATGTCAGCATTCGCACTTCTGATACCTCCAGCAACCCTCACAGGCCACCTTCACAGGCTTACAGAACGCTCCCCTACCCAACGAACGTATCCTTAAACCGACTCGACTTTGTATACGCTTTGACGTCGCTTCGCTCCGTCAATCGTAATCCGCTGAATCGCTTTAAGTGATACGTTCGCTGCCGCAGCTTCGGTGCATGGTTTAGCCCCGTTACATCTTCCGCGCAGGCCGACTCGACCAGTGAGCTATTACGCTTTCTTTAAATGATGGCTGCTTCTAAGCCAACATCCTGGCTGTCTGGGCCTTCCCACATCGTTTCCCACTTAACCATGACTTTGGGACCTTAGCTGGCGGTCTGGGTTGTTTCCCTCTTCACGACGGACGTTAGCACCCGCCGTGTGTCTCCCGTGATAACATTCTCCGGTATTCGCAGTTTGCATCGGGTTGGTAAGCCGGGATGGCCCCCTAGCCGAAACAGTGCTCTACCCCCGGAGATGAATTCACGAGGCGCTACCTAAATAGCTTTCGGGGAGAACCAGCTATCTCCCGGTTTGATTGGCCTTTCACCCCCAGCCACAGGTCATCCGCTAATTTTTCAACATTAGTCGGTTCGGTCCTCCAGTTAGTGTTACCCAACCTTCAACCTGCCCATGGCTAGATCACCGGGTTTCGGGTCTATACCCTGCAACTTAACGCCCAATTAAGACTCGGTTTCCCTCCGGCTCCCCTATTCGGTTAACCTTGCTACAGAATATAAGTCGCTGACCCATTATACAAAAGGTACGCAGTCACACAGGTAAACCTGTGCTCCCACTGCTTGTACGTACACGGTTTCAGGTTCTTTTTCACTCCCCTCGCCGGGGTTCTTTTCGCCTTTCCCTCACGGTACTGGTTCACTATCGGTCAGTCAGGAGTATTTAGCCTTGGAGGATGGTCCCCCCATATTCAGACAGGATACCACGTGTCCCGCCCTACTCATCGAGCTCACAGCACATGCGCTTTTGTGTACGGGGCTGTCACCCTGTATCGCGCGCCTTTCCAGACGCTTCCACTAACACACATGCTGATTCAGGCTCTGGGCTCCTCCCCGTTCGCTCGCCGCTACTGGGGGAATCTCGGTTGATTTCTTTTCCTCGGGGTACTTAGATGTTTCAGTTCCCCCGGTTCGCCTCATTAACCTATGGATTCAGTTAATGATAGTGTGACGAGTCACACTGGGTTTCCCCATTCGGGTATCGCCGGTTATAACGGTTCATATCACCTTACCGGCGCTTATCGCAGATTAGCACGCCCTTCATCGCCTCTGACTGCCAGGGCATCCACCGTGTACGCTTAGTCGCTTAACCTCACAACCCGAAGATGTTTCTTTCGATTCATCATCGTGTTGCGAAAATTTGAGAGACTCACGAACAACTTTCGTTGTTCTGTGTTTCAATTTTCAGCTTGATCCAGATTTTTAAAGAGCAAAACTTCGCAGTGAACCCTTTCAGGTACACTCTGAAGTATTTTTTCGTAAACACTCACGAGATGGTGGAGCTATGCGGGATCGAACCGCAGACCTCCTGCGTGCAAAGCAGGCGCTCTCCCAGCTGAGCTATAGCCCCATCGTGTAGTCAGAACCTCTTACCTTTGATTCGTTTCCGGGCGCGGCGTGGTGAAGCGAAGCATACTGAAGTATGCGAGCTTTGCCACAACAAAGCACGGGAGCGAATCTGGTAGGCCTGAGTGGACTTGAACCACCGACCTCACCCTTATCAGGGGTGCGCTCTAACCACCTGAGCTACAAGCCTGTAGAGGTTTTACTGCTCGTTTTTCATCAGACAATCTGTGTGAGCACTGCAAAGTACGCTTCTTTAAGGTAAGGAGGTGATCCAACCGCAGGTTCCCCTACGGTTACCTTGTTACGACTTCACCCCAGTCATGAATCACAAAGTGGTAAGCGCCCTCCCGAAGGTTAAGCTACCTACTTCTTTTGCAACCCACTCCCATGGTGTGACGGGCGGTGTGTACAAGGCCCGGGAACGTATTCACCGTGGCATTCTGATCCACGATTACTAGCGATTCCGACTTCATGGAGTCGAGTTGCAGACTCCAATCCGGACTACGACGCACTTTATGAGGTCCGCTTGCTCTCGCGAGGTCGCTTCTCTTTGTATGCGCCATTGTAGCACGTGTGTAGCCCTGGTCGTAAGGGCCATGATGACTTGACGTCATCCCCACCTTCCTCCAGTTTATCACTGGCAGTCTCCTTTGAGTTCCCGACCTAATCGCTGGCAACAAAGGATAAGGGTTGCGCTCGTTGCGGGACTTAACCCAACATTTCACAACACGAGCTGACGACAGCCATGCAGCACCTGTCTCACGGTTCCCGAAGGCACATTCTCATCTCTGAAAACTTCCGTGGATGTCAAGACCAGGTAAGGTTCTTCGCGTTGCATCGAATTAAACCACATGCTCCACCGCTTGTGCGGGCCCCCGTCAATTCATTTGAGTTTTAACCTTGCGGCCGTACTCCCCAGGCGGTCTACTTAACGCGTTAGCTCCGGAAGCCACGCCTCAAGGGCACAACCTCCAAGTAGACATCGTTTACGGCGTGGACTACCAGGGTATCTAATCCTGTTTGCTCCCCACGCTTTCGCACCTGAGCGTCAGTCTTTGTCCAGGGGGCCGCCTTCGCCACCGGTATTCCTCCAGATCTCTACGCATTTCACCGCTACACCTGGAATTCTACCCCCCTCTACAAGACTCAAGCCTGCCAGTTTCGAATGCAGTTCCCAGGTTGAGCCCGGGGATTTCACATCCGACTTGACAGACCGCCTGCGTGCGCTTTACGCCCAGTAATTCCGATTAACGCTTGCACCCTCCGTATTACCGCGGCTGCTGGCACGGAGTTAGCCGGTGCTTCTTCTGCGGGTAACGTCAATTGCTGCGGTTATTAACCACAACACCTTCCTCCCCGCTGAAAGTACTTTACAACCCGAAGGCCTTCTTCATACACGCGGCATGGCTGCATCAGGCTTGCGCCCATTGTGCAATATTCCCCACTGCTGCCTCCCGTAGGAGTCTGGACCGTGTCTCAGTTCCAGTGTGGCTGGTCATCCTCTCAGACCAGCTAGGGATCGTCGCCTTGGTGAGCCGTTACCTCACCAACAAGCTAATCCCATCTGGGCACATCTGATGGCAAGAGGCCCGAAGGTCCCCCTCTTTGGTCTTGCGACGTTATGCGGTATTAGCCACCGTTTCCAGTAGTTATCCCCCTCCATCAGGCAGTTTCCCAGACATTACTCACCCGTCCGCCACTCGTCAGCAAAGCAGCAAGCTGCTTCCTGTTACCGTTCGACTTGCATGTGTTAGGCCTGCCGCCAGCGTTCAATCTGAGCCATGATCAAACTCTTCAATTTAAAAGTTTGATGCTCAATCAATTAAACTTCGTAATGAATTACGTGTTCACTCTTGAGACTTGGTATTCATTTTTCGTCCGAGGACGTTAAGAATCCGTATCTTCGAGTGCCCACACAGATTGTCTGATAAATTGTTAAAGAGCAGTGCCGCTTCGCTTTTTCTCAGCGGCGCGGGGTGTGCATATTACGCTTTCCCGCTTCAGAGTCAAGCGTTTATTTTCGCTTTTCTCCGTGAGGTTCTGGTCTGAACCCCGCTGACCCGGCGGCCTGTGTGCCGTTGTTCCGTGTCAGTGGTGGCGCATTATAGGGAGTTATTTCTGCCTGACAAGAGGAAATTTAAAATAATTTCTCAAGTGCCTGGTATTTACCCAAAACGCCATTAAACCGCCAGTTTTTCGAGCGTTTCAAAGCCATAACGCTGTAAAACGGGTAATAATTGTTCAGCTCCTGGCGTCATTGCCATGCAATAAGCAATATTGGCATCGGTTGATTTCGCATCCGGCGCTTCATGTTCCAACAGCCAGGCTGTACGACGCGCTATCGCCGCGCCGGAATCCACTAACCGCGTCCCTTCGGGCAGGACTTGCAAAAGCTCGTCCCGTAATAGAGGGAAATGCGTACACCCCAGAACGACCGTGTCAGGCGGCTCCGGCATTCGTAGCCATGGGCGTAATATGCGGCGCAGTTCTTCCAGCGATACCGAATCGCCATGTAATTTAGCTTCCGCCAGTTCCACCAGTTCTGCCGACCCCAACATCGCTATCTGACATTCATTAGCGAAGCGCGCAATCAGCTCGTGAGTATAAGGACGTTTGACCGTGGCTCTCGTCGCCAGTAGCCCGACGACGCCATTTGCGGTCAGCCGCGCCGCTGGTTTAATCGCAGGCACAACGCCCACCACCGGGAAGGCAAACTTTTCACGTAATGCGGGAAGTGAGACCGTACTGGCGGTATTACAGGCAATCACCGCCAGTGAAAGGGGATAGCGCTGCTGTACCGCAGTCACAATCTCGACAACGCGCTCGACGATAAACGTTTCACTCTTTTCCCCGTAGGGGAAAGCCACGTTATCGAAAGCATATATATAGTGGAGATCCGGCAGGAGCCGCCGAATCTCATCATAGACCGACAATCCACCGACGCCGGAATCAAATACCAGCACGGTGGGACGTGGTTCAGAAGGTGTAGCTGCCAGACAAGGTGTATTCTCGTCCTGCAGTTTGGTAGCCATAAACTGTCTCGTAATCTTTGTCGAACAGGTTGGCTATTTTACCACGAACTGTCAGATGTGAGGTGACCGGATATGCAACCGTAAGATCCCATAAACTGACGCCGCCCATTTTTACTGTCCGGTATGGGTAAGCGGAGTAGTCCGAATCATAGCGGGAACCAAGGTATTGATATGTCACCCCCCAGTCAAAATCGTAAACGTCCCAGTCAAGTTGATATTTTGCCATCTGTTTGGAACGCCGCGGTAATGGCGTATCGGTAATCGCATTACGCGCATCAACGTAATCATAACTGACCGTATGCGTTAACGGTCCGGTATCGAAATTCGCCGTCGCCTCAATACCTTTAATGCGCGCCTTACCTTCGTTGTAATATTTTTGCAGATGATCGTCATAATCGATCATGTCATTAATATCGTTACGATAACCTGAAATACGCCAGCTGACGCCAGCGGTTAGCCCTTCAAATGCGCCTTCCCACTGTTTACTCTTTTCAGGATTCAGGTTCGGATTACCGTAATAACCATACAGTTGGCCCAAATTAGGCGCTTTGTAGGAGGTTCCGTAGGAGGCAATAAAGCGATAACCTTCTATAAACTCCCATCCTGCGCTGGTTTGCCATGTACCATGACGGCCAAACTGGGAGTTGTCATCACTGCGCGCCGCCGCTTCCAGAGTGAAGTCACCCAACTGTTGTAATCCTGTCAGGTAAACCCCGGTATTACGCTGGTCATATCCCTCGGGCACATAGCCGGTACCAGGCGTGGTAGTCTGTTTCTGCCAGTCTACGCCCGCCCCAACATTACCGTGCCCCACGACCACACTGTTGGTCCATTGAACATTGTACTGTTTCATCTCATCCAGCGTGGCGGAGGTATCATACCGGCCATAGTGCGGATCATAGTTGTAATCTTTACTGTGGCTATAGCTTGAAACCAGCTGAGACTGAATACGTTCGCCATTAAAGCGCAGCCCGGCGTCCCAGCTTTGGCTATAAAGTTTGCGTGTATCAATCAGCGGCGAGCCCGGCGAGTAATAGGCGTCGTAATCGGTACGGTTATCGTAGCCATAACCACGCACGAATCCGCTCCAGCGATCAGAAAAGGTATGCTCTAACGCGCCATAGAGCGTTTTACTCAAAAAGCCGTCCCGGTCAGGCTGCGCCTGCATCCCGGTACCGCCTTTCGCTACCACGTCAAACCCTTTGGTGTATTCGTAATCGCCGATCAACGTCGCCCGCGTGTTTTCGCCAAGTTGCTGTTGCGTCGAGATGTCGTAATTCTGGTAGCTATTGCTTCCCCATCCAGCGGTTAATTCTGTGCCTGGGTTATCGCGCGTCGTAATGATATTCACTACGCCGCCGATAGCATCGGAACCATAAATAGCGGAGCGCGGACCGCGAATATATTCAATGCGCTGTACCAGCGACACCGGGAACTGGCTGAGATCGGCGGACCCGCTCACGCCTGCTAAATTCAGACGCACGCCGTCAATCAATACCAGTACATGGCTGGAGTTGGTGCCGCGAATGAAAATGGAGGAGTTTTGTCCGGCGCCGCCGCTCTGCGCAATATCGACGCCAGGCAAACGGCGCAGAACATCATTTACGGAGGTCGATTGCCAGCGTTCAATATCCTGACGCGTCACGATGGTAACGGGCGCCAGAACCGCGCTGCGCGGCTGCTGAAAACGGTTGGCGGTGACAACCAGGGTATCCGGGCTAGTGTCCTGCGCCCAAGCGGAAAAGGCCGTGACGGAGAACGCCGTCAGCAGCGTAGCTTTTTTAATCATTGTAAAGCATCCACAATATAAGAAGGATGCCGCAGGCTTCATCGATAGTACGCGATGATGAAAAACCAGATGCGACGTTAGCCGGCAGGTCTTCGGGCTTGGAGGGTTATCCGTTGGCTGGATAGCAGAAATGATGACTTCCCGCCGGAGGCAGTGTCTGCTTACGCTCTCATCTCACCTTTCCTTACCGCTGCGCGTCAGCTCCAGATTTTCACTGGATTCCCTATTAACTCACAGGACCGGCCCACGGATGCTACCGTCTGTCACAACACCCTGTCCAGACCGCGCATCACAAATCAGAAATCATCAATAGCTGGACATCCACTGAGCAATCCCTACAATCCCCGCGTACTTTTATTATTCAGGATGCGATATGACCCCCGAACATCTTCCGACAGAACAGTATGAGGCGCAGCTGGCCGAAAAAGTGGCGCGCTTGCAGAGTATGATGGCGCCGTTTTCTGACCTGGTTCCGGAAGTATTTCGCTCGCCGGTCAGTCACTATCGTATGCGTGCGGAATTTCGCCTGTGGCATGACGGCGATGACCTGTACCACATTATGTTTGATCAGCAGACCAAAAGCCGGATTCGCGTTGACACCTTCCCGGCGGCCAGCCAACTGATTAATACCTTAATGAAGGCGATGATTGCCGGCGTGCGCGATAATCATGCACTGCGGCATAAGCTGTTCCAGATCGATTATCTCACGACCTTGAGCAACCAGGCGGTAGTGTCGTTGCTGTACCATAAGAAGCTGGACGAAGAGTGGCGTGAAGCCGCCACTGCGTTACGCGATGCTTTACGCGCGCAAGGTCTGAACGTACACCTGATTGGCCGGGCCACTAAAACCAAAATCGAATTGGATCAGGATTATATTGATGAGCGTCTGCCTGTGGCAGGTAAAGAGATGATCTACCGCCAGGTCGAAAACAGCTTTACGCAGCCAAACGCCGCCATGAATATTCAGATGTTAGAGTGGGCGCTGGAGGTGACGAAAGACTCAAAAGGCGATCTGCTTGAGTTGTATTGCGGCAACGGCAATTTTTCTTTAGCGCTGGCGCGCAATTTTAACCGCGTGCTGGCAACCGAAATCGCCAAACCGTCCGTCGCTGCCGCACAGTACAATATTGCCGCTAATCATATTGATAATGTGCAAATTATTCGCATGGCGGCGGAAGAGTTTACCCAGGCGATGAATGGCGTTCGTGAGTTTAACCGCCTGCAGGGGATCGATCTGAAGCGCTATCAGTGCGAAACCATTTTTGTCGATCCGCCGCGCAGCGGTCTGGACAGCGAAACGGAAAAAATGGTGCAGGCTTATCCACGTATTCTGTACATTTCCTGCAATCCGGAAACGTTGTGCAAAAACCTGGAAACGTTAAGCCAGACGCACACGGTGTCTCGCCTGGCGCTATTCGATCAGTTCCCGTATACGCATCATATGGAATGCGGAGTATTACTCACCGCAAGGTAAAATGTACGTCGGATGGCCGGTTATACCGCCATCCGGCATTCACACACTATTCCGCGGTATCCTGCTTGCGGTTACGTAGTTTAAAGCCAATCCAGAATACCAGAATCACCGACAGCACCGCCGGGAAGAAATTAGAGCCAATATCCGGATATTCTGCACGCACGACGGTGCTATACAGTAAAACGCCAAGAATGAAACAGGCGGCGGCCAACCCCGGCAAACCTACCGGCATAGTACGATTTTGGTAGCGCTGATGCAGACAATATACCGTCAGCACCAGCGAGATAACCGGGAATACGGAGAACGGCACAATAGCGCTAAACAGCGCCGCGAATGTGCCGTTAATCGATAAGCCAGCGATGAGCGCCAGCAACAGCGTACCTTTATCTTGACCTGACTGTTTCATTACTCGTCCTTCACGTTATTCGGAATGATGTGCTATTTTCTCTTGCTCACGGCGATACCAGTAATACGCCCCTTTCGCAATCATGCGCAGTTGCAATACCAGCCGCTCTTCTAATTGCCGACGCTGTTCAGCGCCGATGTCCAACGCCTCTGCGCCCGCGCTAAAGACAATAGTCACCATCGCTTCGGCCTGGGCTTCAGTAAACGCGCGCGGCATATGGTTTTCGAGTTCCAGATAGTCGGCAAGTTCCGCAATAAAATGCTGAATCTCCCGCGCGACGGCGGCACGAAACGCCGCGGAAGTGCCGGAACGCTCGCGCAACAACAGACGGAAGGCGTTGGGGTTGTTGCCGATAAACTCCATAAATGTGGAGACCGACGTGCGAATGACGCTGCCGCCTTTCGCGATGCGCTGTCGCGCCTGACGCATCAACTGACGCAGCATCAGACCGCTTTCATCCACCATCGTCAGACCGAGTTCATCGACATCGCGAAAATGACGGTAAAACGACGTTGGCGCGATGCCCGCTTCACGCGCCACCTCACGCAAACTCAGGCTGGCGAAACTCCGCTCAGCGCTCAGTTGGCTGAATGCGGCTTCCACCAGCGAACGCCGGGTTTTTTCTTTTTGTTGCGCTCTAACACCCATCACAATGTCTGAATCCTTCCATATGCCTTATTCGGCACTATACCAGAGAATAAAAGTAACGGGTTCACACTGGATTGTGAATGATTGTTTACAGACAGTTTGTGCTCCGGCTTCGCAAAAAAGCACAACGATAATTGGGTTAAAGCCGGGCAAATGTTATCATCGTGTTTATTTTATGTATAAAAACAGGTGAGTAATACCATGCCACATTCCTGGGATTATGATGCAGTCGTCATAGGGTCAGGCCCCGGCGGTGAAGGCGCTGCAATGGGTCTGGTTAAGCAAGGAGCACGCGTCGCGGTGATTGAGCGTTATCATAACGTTGGCGGCGGATGTACCCACTGGGGCACCATTCCATCCAAAGCCCTTCGCCACGCCGTCAGCCGCATTATTGAATTTAATCAAAACCCGCTCTATAGCGACCACTCCCGTCTTCTTCGTTCTTCTTTCGCCGATATCCTTAATCATGCCGATAACGTGATTAATCAACAAACGCGTATGCGTCAGGGGTTTTATGAGCGTAACCACTGTGAAATCTTGCAGGGCAACGCCCATTTTATTGACGAACATACCCTGGCGCTGGAATGCCATGACGGCACGGTTGAAACCCTGACGGCAGAAAAATTTGTTATTGCCTGTGGTTCGCGTCCTTACCATCCCAGTGATGTGGATTTCTCGCATCCGCGCATTTATGACAGCGACTCAATCCTGAGTCTCCACCATGAACCGCGCCACGTTATTATTTACGGCGCTGGCGTTATCGGCTGCGAATATGCGTCCATCTTCCGCGGTATGGATGTGAAAGTGGATCTGATCAACACCCGCGATCGCCTGCTGGCCTTTCTCGATCAGGAGATGTCCGACTCTCTCTCTTACCATTTCTGGAATAGCGGCGTGGTGATTCGCCACAATGAAGAGTATGAGAAAATCGAAGGCTGCGATGATGGCGTCATCATGCACCTGAAATCCGGCAAAAAACTGAAGGCTGACTGCCTGCTCTATGCTAATGGCCGTACCGGTAACACCGATTCGCTGGCGCTGGAGAATATTGGTCTGGAAACAGACAGCCGTGGACAGCTCAAAGTCAACAGTATGTACCAGACCGCCCTGCCGCACGTCTATGCGGTGGGCGACGTGATTGGCTATCCCAGTCTGGCCTCCGCCGCCTACGATCAGGGGCGTATTGCAGCGCAGGCGCTGGTGAAAGGCGAAGCGACCGCGCATCTTATCGAAGATATCCCCACCGGGATTTATACCATTCCGGAAATCAGTTCTGTCGGCAAAACCGAGCAGCAGTTAACGGCAATGAAAGTGCCTTACGAAGTGGGCCGCGCGCAGTTTAAGCATCTGGCGCGAGCGCAAATCGTCGGCATGAACGTCGGCACGCTAAAAATTCTCTTCCACCGCGAAACCAAAGAAATTCTGGGGATTCACTGCTTTGGCGAACGCGCCGCCGAAATTATTCATATCGGCCAGGCGATCATGGAGCAGAAAGGTGGCGGTAACACTATCGAATACTTCGTTAACACCACCTTTAACTACCCAACCATGGCGGAAGCTTATCGGGTTGCGGCGTTGAACGGCTTAAACCGCCTGTTTTAACGCCTTATCGAAATGGCCATCCATTGCGCCACGGATGGCCTCAGCCAGTTGCTCATAACGGCTACGCAGCGGCGATCCCGGGCGATAAACCAGCCCCACGGTACGACGCGGCTCCGGCTTAATGCATGGCAGATAAACCACGCCGTCGCGCTTACGCTCCTGCGGTACGGCCAGCGCGGGGAGTAGTGTAATACCACTGCCCGCCGCCACCATGTTGCGCAGCGTTTCCAGACTGGTCGCCCGGAAATGG
The DNA here is from genome assembly GCF_020150755.1 of Salmonella sp. A29-2. Lineage (NCBI taxonomy): Bacteria > Pseudomonadati > Pseudomonadota > Gammaproteobacteria > Enterobacterales > Enterobacteriaceae > Salmonella > Salmonella sp. A29-2. Next base: position 4,560,348 of record NZ_CP083731.1, read on the forward strand.
GTATCTTCATCCGCTCCCGCTTCAAAACAGAACCCCATCGCCTGATCGCGCAGACAGTGGCCATCTTCCAGCATCAGCAATTTCTCGCCCGCCAGGTCGGACATCGGCACGCGATCGCGATTCGCCCACGGATGATCCTCATAAATAGCCAGCATCATGGGCTCATCAAACAGCGGCACTTCGATAAACGCCTCGCTCTCTTTCACCAGCGCCAGAATAGCGCAGTCAAGCTTGCCGCTATCGAGTTGCGCTAACAACTGATGCGTTTGCGCCTCATGCAGATACATTTCCAGCTTCGGGAAAGTCTGGTGCAACATTGGAATGATAAGCGGCAGCAAATAGGGACCAATCGTTGGGATTAAACCAATATGCAGCGGGCCGGACATCGTCTCGCCTTGTTGGCTTGCCATCTCCTTGAGCACCTTGACCTCACGCAGTACGGTACGCGCCTGATCCACCAGCAGTAAGCCCGCTTGGGTAAACAGCACCTTACGGCTCGTACGCTCCAGCAGCATAACGCCCAGCTCATCTTCCAGCTTACGTATTTGCCCACTAAGGGTTGGCTGGCTGACGTGACAGGAGTCCGCCGCTCGCCGGAAATGGCGATGTTCGGCTAACGCCACCAGATATTCAAGATCACGAATATTCATTATTCATCCTCCGTCGCCACGATAGTTCATGGCGATAGGTAGCATAGCAATGAACGATTATCCCTATCAACCTTTCTGATTAATAATACATCACAGAACGGAGCGGTTTCTCGTTTAACCCTTGAAGACACCGCCCGTTCAGAGGGTATCTCTCGAACCCGAAATAACTAAAGCCAACGTGAACTTTTGCGGACCTCTGGTCCGCTTTTTTTTGCGTAAAAAAGCCCGGCGTCGCTGATGCTCGGCCGGGCAGTATTACCTGATAGCGCTACGCTTATAAGGCCTACAACGCGAGGCGCGCCTTCGCATCGTCGATGGCCTGCGCCACCTGCTGCGGAGAAACGCCGCCTTTTGCCGCCCGTTTATCCAGACACGACTGCAAAGACAATATCGGATACACATCGTCGCCAATCACGCGGCTGAATTTCTGTAAATCGGCCAGCGGCAACGCTTCCAGCGGCTTACCCTGGCGAATAGCTTCTACCACCGCTTCGCCGACAATATGGTGCGCTTCGCGGAACGGCACGCCTTTCGCGACCAGGTAATCCGCCAGCTCCGTGGCGTTGGCATACCCCTGTTGCGCCGCGTCCTGACAACGTGGGCGTTTCACCTGAATACCGTCCAGCACCAACGCCGCCATATGCAGGCAGTCAAGCCAGGTATCGAGCGCATCGAACAGCCCTTCTTTGTCTTCCTGCATATCTTTGTTATACGCCAGCGGCAGACCTTTTAAGGTCATCATCATGCCGGTTAGCGCCCCTTGTACGCGACCGCACTTACCGCGAATCAGCTCCAGCGCGTCCGGGTTTTTCTTCTGCGGCATTAACGATGAACCGGAAGTCACGCGGTCAGAAAGCTCTACAAAACCCGCTTCACCAGAATTAAAGAAAATCAGATCTTCCGCGAAGCGTGACAGATGCACCATGCCGATAGCCGCATCAGAAAGCAGTTCCAGTACGTGGTCACGATCGGACACGCTGTCCAGGCTGTTGCGGGTCGCAGACGCAAAGCCCAGCCAGCCTGCCAATTGTTCACGGTCAATTTCATAGGCCGTTCCCGCCAACGCGCCGCAGCCTAGCGGACTCACGTCCAGACGTTTAAGCGTGTCCTGCAGGCGGCTTTCATCGCGCGCCAGCATTTCGACATACGCGAGACACCAGTGGGCGAAAGTCACCGGCTGCGCACGTTGCAGATGGGTATATCCCGGCATTACCGCGTCCTGGTTCGCCTGCGCGGTTTCCACCAGCGCGCTCTGTAGCTGGCGGTTAGCGGTAAGCAGTTCCCTCACCGTCTCTTTGCACCACAGTTTCAGGTCCGTCGCCACCTGATCGTTACGGCTGCGTCCGGTGTGCAGCTTTTTACCCAACTGACCCACTTTGTCGATGAGCTTACCTTCCACCCAGCTATGGATATCTTCCGCATCGCTTTGCAGGATTTGCTGCGGATTCGCGCGAACCTCTTCCAGCAACACGTTCAGCGCTTCTTCCAACTGTCGTTGCTCATCGGCAGTCAGTACGCCTACCGTGACCAATGCTTTGGACCAGGCCACAGAACCGACAATATCCTGCTCCGCCAGACGGTAATCGAAGCGCAACGAATCATTGAATTGTTTAAACCGCTGGTCTGCCGCCTGTGTAAAACGCCCACCCCAAAGTGCCATAATAGACTTCCTTAAATTCTTCGAATTTCACTGCCGGATGGCGCTACGCTTATCCGGCCTATAATTTCTGTTCACGTAGGCCCGATAAGGCGCAGCCGCCATCGGGCGAACAAATAGTTAAGCCAGAATACGCGTGCCAATCGGCGTGCCGTTAAACAGCGCCGGCAGTTGCTCCGCATGACGCCAGGAAGCGATATCCACCGGGCGACCCAGCGCCCGCGCAGCATCGAGAGCCGCATTCACTTTCACAATCATCCCGTCGGTAATAATGCCCTGGTCGATAAGCTGCTCGGCTTTGGACGCCGTCATTTCGGCGATACGCTGGCCTTTGCCGTCCAGAATACCGCTCACGTCGGAAAGCAGGATCAGATCGGCCCCCAGCGTCGCCGCCAGCGCGGTTGCCGCCTGATCGGCGTTGACGTTCATCAGTTGGCCGTCGTCTGTTACGCCAATGGAGCTGACCACCGGCAGAAAGCCGTTTTCCAGCAGCATGTTAATCAGCTTCGGCGACCCCGGCTGCGCCAGCCCGACGTGGCCTAACGCTTCATCGAGTTGAGTCACGTTTACGCTGTCGCCATCGCCCAGAAACAGACCAACGGAGGCGATATGGTGTTTCTTCGCCCAAGCCAGCAGAGTCTTGTTAGCGGTTCCCGCCAGCGCGCCGGTAATGATGCCAATCTGATCGGCAGGCGTCACGCGCAGGCCGTCTTTCTTTTTCACTGGCAAATTAAGCCCTTTCATCAGCTCATCCACCACGCAACCGCCGCCGTGAACAATCACCAGCGGACGCTGATGGGACTCACGATAGTTGACCAGCGCGGTAAAAAGACGTTCCAGAGCCTCTTCGCTATCCAGTAATACGCCACCCAGCTTGATAATTAATGGATTCATCATTTCACCCTTAAATAAGAGACTGCGTTTCAGCGAAGCCAAAACGAATATTAGCGCACTGCACCGCCTGCGCCGCTGCGCCTTTCAACAAGTTGTCTTCGGTTGCCACCACAATCAGATGTTCGCCCTGGACGGCAAAACCAATATCGCAGAACGGCAGCCCGACGACGTTCTTTAACGCCGGAACGCCTTTGTCATACAGGCGCACCAGCGGTTTGTCGCCATAGGCTTTTTGCAACACGTCGGCGATCTGCGCATGGGTTACTCCCGCTTTCAGGCGGCAGGTAATGGTTTCCAGAATCCCGCGCGGGAAATTCCCCAGATGCGGGGTGAAGATGACCTCCGCGCCCAGATGGACGGCGATTTCCGGCTGATGACGATGCGTAAACACGCCATACGGTTGCAAACTCACTTCACAGAAACTGTTCGATATTGCCGCTTTGCGCCCCGCGCCGCTCACCCCGCTGGTGGCATTAATTACCGGCCACTGCGTCAGATCCAGAAGCCCGCCGTCAATCAGCGGTTTTAGCGACAACTGCGCTGCGGTTGGATAGCAACCAGGAACCGCAATCAGATTCGCCGTGTTCAGTTTATCGGCATTCCACTCCGCCAGACCGTACACCGCCTGCTCCAGCAGCTCAGGATACTGATGAGTAAATCCGTAGTACTTTTCATAGAAGGCGCGATCGTTTACCCGAAACGCGCCGGAAAGATCGAATACGACGCATCCGGCCTGTAAAAATTGCGGCGCCAGATCGTGGCTCACTTCATGCGCTGTCGCCAGGAACACCACATCAACATCTGCGCTAAAGTCACGTACATCCGACATCGGTTGCAATGGCAGGTCGACAATCCCTTTTAACTGCGGATGTAAATCAGAAATTAACTTTCCTGCATCATTGCTTTGCGCTGAGACGGTCAAAGCGGTTATGGTCATATGTGGGTGGCGATTTACGTAGCTTACAAGCTCTGCGCCCGCATAACCGCTAGCGCCTACAATCAGCGTATTCAACATCGGGTTCCTTTATGCTCAACGTTAATGTATTTTTATTCATAATTAATGCATGAATATTGATACTATCATGACCTGAGGTGTGTCAACAATGAAAAACGTTTTACCGCCATTTATCGAGATTTACCGCGCTCTGATTGCCACACCGTCGATAAGCGCAACCGAAGAATCCCTGGATCAAAGTAATGCGTCTTTAATCACTTTGCTTGCAGGCTGGTTCAGCGATCTTGGTTTCAACGTAGAGGTTCAACCGGTTCCAGGAACGCGAAACAAATTCAATATGCTCGCCAGCACCGGACATGGCGCGGGCGGTTTGCTGCTGACCGGCCATACCGACACGGTTCCCTTTGATGACGGACGCTGGACGCGCGACCCGTTCACGCTGACCGAGCACGACAATAAGCTCTATGGTCTGGGCACTGCGGATATGAAAGGCTTCTTCGCTTTTATTCTGGACGCGCTACGTGACGTTGACGTCACAAAGTTGAAAAAGCCGCTCTACATTCTGGCGACCGCCGATGAAGAGACCAGCATGGCGGGGGCGCGTTATTTTTCCGAAACCACGGCATTACGTCCGGACTGCGCGATCATTGGCGAACCGACGTCGTTGCAACCGATACGCGCGCACAAAGGGCATATCTCTAATGTCGTTCGCGTCCTGGGGCAGTCCGGTCATTCCAGCGACCCGGCGCGTGGGGTTAACGCCATTGAACTGATGCACGATGCGATTGGCCATATCATGCAACTGCGTGACTCGCTGAAAGCGCGGTATCACTACGAGGCGTTTACCGTTCCGTATCCAACGCTGAATCTGGGCCATATCCACGGCGGCGATGCCTCAAACCGTATCTGCGCCTGCTGCGAATTGCATATGGATATTCGTCCACTGCCGGGCATGACGTTAAACGACCTTAATGGACTGCTTAACGACGCGCTGGCCCCGGTAAGCGAACGCTGGCCGGGCCGCCTGACGGTGGCGGAATTACATCCGCCGATTCCAGGTTATGAGTGTCCACCGGACCACCAACTGGTTGAAGTAGTAGAAAAACTGTTGGGAACGAAAACCGACGTGGTGAACTACTGTACTGAAGCGCCGTTTATGCAGACATTATGCCCAACGCTGGTGCTTGGTCCGGGCTCAATTAATCAGGCGCATCAGCCGGATGAATATCTCGAAACGCGTTTTATTAAGCCAACCCGGGAATTGATTACCCAGGTAGTACACCATTTTTGCTGGCATTAATGCATATTGCCCGGTGACGTGATGTTTACCGGGCCTACCCCGTCTTGTAGGCCGGATAAGCGCAGCGCCATCCGGCGTCTCTACGCCACATGTTCATAAGCATTTCTTATTTGGCACGATGCGAATTAACTTTAATAAATTACCGCCATTTTTTCGTTTGCTGAACCGATTTCGCAGTAATTGACGCCACGGGTTTTACGTGGCTTTATAAAGATGAGAAGTGATGTGAAAAAGCTTGGTCCGAAAGATTTCGCGTTGCGGCAAGACGGCAAACGAGCACATCCCAGGGAGCTTACATAAGTAAGTGACCTGGGTGGGAGAGCGCAGCCAACGCCGCCGCAGCGTGAAAGATGCAGGACAATTACAACAGAGATGGGGTGTCTGGGATCATATGAACGAACAATATTCCGCGTTGCGTAGTAATGTCAGTATGCTCGGCAAGGTGCTGGGAGAAACCATCAAGGATGCGCTGGGAGAACACATTCTTGATCGCGTAGAAACAATCCGTAAGCTATCCAAATCTTCACGCGCCGGCAATGAAGCTAATCGCCAGGAGCTGCTCACCACGCTACAAAATTTGTCTAATGACGAGCTGCTGCCAGTTGCGCGCGCGTTTAGTCAGTTCCTGAACCTGGCCAATACTGCCGAGCAATACCACAGCATTTCGCCAAAAGGCGAAGCCGCCAGCAACCCGGAAGTGATTGCCCGCACTCTGCGCAAACTGAAAAACCAACCGGACCTCAACGACGCAACCATCAAAAAAGCGGTAGAGTCGCTGTCTCTGGAGTTGGTGCTAACCGCCCACCCGACAGAAATTACCCGCCGTACGCTTATTCACAAGATGGGTGAAATCAATAACTGTCTGAAACAGCTTGATAATACCGATATCGCCGACTACGAACGCCACCAGGTAATGCGTCGCCTACGCCAGTTGATTGCCCAATCCTGGCATACGGATGAGATCCGCAAGCAGCGTCCAAGCCCGGTGGATGAAGCCAAATGGGGCTTCGCCGTGGTTGAGAACAGCCTGTGGCAGGGCGTACCTAACTATCTGCGTGAACTGAACGAACAGCTGGAAGAAAATCTCGGCTACAAATTGCCGGTGGATTTTGTGCCGGTACGTTTTACCTCCTGGATGGGCGGCGACCGTGACGGCAACCCGAACGTGACGGCGGATATCACCCGCCACGTACTCTTGTTAAGCCGCTGGAAAGCCACCGATCTGTTCCTGAAAGACATTCATGTTCTGGTATCAGAACTGTCGATGGTCGACGCCACGCCGGAGCTGCTGGCGTTAGTGGGCGAAGAAGGCGCGTCTGAGCCGTATCGCTACCTGATGAAAAAATTGCGCGCCCGTCTGATGGCGACCCAGTCCTGGCTGGAAGCGCGTCTGAAAGGCGAGAAGCTGCCCAAACCGGCTGGCCTGCTGACGCAAAACGAGCAGCTCTGGGAACCTCTGTACGCCTGCTACCAGTCGTTACAGGCCTGCGGCATGGGCATTATCGCCAACGGCGAGTTACTCGACACGCTCCGCCGCGTGAAGTGTTTCGGCGTACCGCTGGTGCGTATTGATATCCGTCAGGAGAGCACCCGCCATACCGAAGCGCTGGGCGAAATTACCCGCTACCTTGGTATTGGCGACTACGAAAGCTGGTCGGAAGCCGACAAGCAGGCCTTCCTGATCCGCGAACTGAACTCCAAACGTCCGCTGCTGCCGCGTAATTGGGAGCCGAGCAACGATACCCGCGAAGTGCTTGAAACCTGCAAGGTTATTGCCGAAGCGCCAAAAGGATCGATCGCCGCCTACGTAATTTCAATGGCGAAAACGCCGTCTGATGTGCTGGCTGTGCATCTGTTGCTGAAAGAGGCAGGTATCGGCTTTGCCATGCCGGTCGCGCCGCTGTTTGAAACCCTCGACGACCTGAACAATGCCGACGACGTGATGACCCAGTTGTTGAATATCGACTGGTATCGCGGGCTGATTCAGGGTAAGCAGATGGTCATGATCGGCTACTCCGACTCGGCGAAAGACGCCGGCGTTATGGCCGCGTCATGGGCGCAGTATCAGGCGCAGGACGCCCTGATCAAAACCTGTGAAAAAGCCGGCATCGAGCTCACCCTCTTCCACGGCCGCGGCGGCTCTATTGGCCGTGGCGGCGCGCCAGCCCACGCGGCGCTGCTTTCGCAACCGCCAGGCAGTCTGAAAGGCGGCCTGCGCGTTACCGAGCAGGGCGAGATGATCCGCTTCAAATACGGCCTGCCGGAAGTCACCGTCAGCAGCCTCTCGCTCTACACCAGCGCAATTCTGGAAGCAAACCTGCTGCCGCCGCCGGAACCGAAAGACAGCTGGCGTCATATTATGGATGAGCTTTCCGTCATCTCCTGTGAAACCTACCGCGGCTACGTGCGCGAAAATAAAGACTTTGTACCGTACTTCCGCTCCGCGACGCCGGAGCAAGAGCTGGGCAAATTGCCGCTCGGCTCACGTCCGGCGAAACGTCGTCCAACTGGCGGCGTCGAATCGCTGCGCGCGATTCCGTGGATCTTCGCCTGGACGCAAAACCGCCTGATGCTGCCAGCCTGGCTGGGCGCGGGTACTGCGCTGCAAAAAGTGGTGGAAGACGGTAAACAAAGCGAACTGGAAGCCATGTGCCGCGACTGGCCGTTCTTCTCCACGCGTCTTGGGATGCTGGAAATGGTATTCTCGAAAGCCGACCTGTGGCTGGCCGACTATTACGATCAGCGTCTGGTGGCGAAAACGCTATGGCCGCTGGGCAAAGAGCTACGTGACCTGCTGGAAGAAGACATTAAAGTGGTGCTGGCGATTGCCAACGATTCGCACCTGATGGCCGACTTACCGTGGATTGCGGAGTCCATTCAGTTAAGAAACGTTTATACCGATCCATTAAACGTGTTGCAGGCCGAGTTGCTGTATCGTTCCCGTCTGACTGAAGAGCAGGGCAAATCGCCCGATCCTCGCGTCGAACAGGCGTTGATGGTCACGATTGCGGGCGTCGCCGCCGGTATGCGCAACACCGGCTAACGCCAAAAGAAAGCCGCCCTCACGCAGTTATGTGGGGGCGGCATGAAATACTGCTGTTATCCTCGTCATTTTTTCAATATATTCCTGTCTGCATTTTATGCATTTATAAATCTTTCTTAGCAAAACGTGCGGCATAAAGCAGGTTTGCTTCAGATTCTTTTAAGGTTCAGGCGTTACGTTTGGCGCTACGATTAAAGACAGGCTCTCATTATGCAATCCACATTACTCCAGACTAAACCCGCGTTTAGCTGGAAAGCCCTGGGCTGGGCACTGCTCTACTTTTGGTTCTTTTCCACCCTCCTGCAGGCCATTATTTATCTCACCGGATACAGTGGGACAAACGGTCTGCGGGATTCGCTACTGTACAGCTCACTGTGGCTGATCCCGGTCTTTCTGTTTCCAGGCCGCATCCGGGTTATTGCTGCCGTTATTGGCGTCGTACTCTGGGCCGCCTCGCTGGCGGCGCTGAGCTATTACGTAATCTACGGGCAGGAGTTCTCGCAAAGCGTGCTGTTTGTGATGTTTGAAACCAACGCCAATGAAGCCAGCGAATATTTAAGCCAATATTTCAGTCTGAAAATTGTTCTTGTCGCGCTGGCTTATACGGTGGCGGCGATTTTGCTGTGGACACGTCTGCGCCCGGTTTATATTCCATCCCCCTGGCGCTATCTGGTGTCGTTTGCCCTGCTGTACGGGCTGATCCTCCATCCCATCGCGATGAATACCTTTATCAAGCATAAGTCGATGGAGAAAACGCTGGATAGCCTGGCGTCACGAATGGAACCCGCTGCGCCGTGGCAATTTATTACTGGCTACTATCAGTACCGTTTACAGCTCGCTTCGCTGAATAAACTGCTGAATGAAAACGATGCCCTGCCGCCGCTGGCTAACTTCCAGGACCACTCCGGCGATGCGCCGCGCACGCTGGTACTGGTGATTGGCGAATCGACCCAGCGTGGCCGTATGAGTCTGTACGGTTATCCGCGCGAAACCACGCCGGAACTGGACGCGCTGCATAAAACCGACCCCGGGCTGACCGTGTTTAATAATGTGGTAACTTCGCGACCGTACACCATTGAGATCCTGCAACAGGCGCTAACGTTCGCGGACGAAAAGAACCCGGACTGGTATCTGACGAAGCCATCGCTGATGAATATGATGAAACAGGCCGGGTATAAAACCTTCTGGATCACTAACCAGCAGACGATGACGGCGCGTAATACCATGCTGACCGTGTTCTCTAAGCAGACTGATAAGCAGTTCTATATGAACCAGCAGCGCACTCAAAGCGCGCGCGAATATGACAGCAACGTGCTGGCGCCGTTTAAAGCGGTGTTAGCCGACCCGGCGCCGAAAAAATTCATTATTGTGCATCTGCTGGGAACGCACATTAAATACAAGTTCCGCTATCCAGAAAACCAGGGCAAGTTTGATGGTAAAACCGACCATGTTCCGCCGGGATTAAGCAGCGACGAACTGGAGTCGTATAACGATTACGACAACGCGAATCTGTATAACGACTATGTTGTCGCCAGCCTGATTAAGGACTATAAAGCGACCGATCCGAACGGTTTCCTGCTCTACTTCTCCGATCACGGTGAAGAAGTGTATGACACGCCGCCGCATAAGACGCAGGGACGAAACGAAGATTCGCCAACCCGTCATATGTATACGGTGCCGTTCCTGCTGTGGACCTCAGAGAAATGGCAGGCAGCGCATCCGCGCGACTTCTCACAGGATGTCGATCGTAAGTACAGCAGTTCCGAGCTTATCCATACCTGGTCGGACTTAGCGGGCCTGACCTATGATGGCTACGACCCGACGCGTTCCATCACCAACCCGCAGTTCAAAGAGACCACGCGCTGGATTGGCAACCCGTATAAGAAAAACGCGCTGATTGATTATGATACGTTGCCGTATGGCGATCAGGTCGGCAATCAATAGCCTGTATGCTGCCCGATAACGCTAACGCTTATCGGGCCTGGCGTGCTTCTCTCCCGTAGTCCGGATAAGGCGCAAAGCGCCGCCATCCGGCAATAATCGCTTGAGGACATCGGTTTTCGACGTTACTGTTTCCTCTGTTTGCGATCGGCAGGGGATTATCATGTATCACGACGTCAGCCACCTTCTCTCCCGTCTCATCAACGGCCCGCTGCCGCTGCGCCAGATTTATTTTGCCAGCGCCAGCGGCCCAGCGCCGGAACTGGCGTACCAGGTGGATTTTCCGCGGCTGGAGATTGTGCTGGAGGGCGAGCTTACTGACATGAGCATTACCGCCCCGCTCATTCCTTGCGATGTTCTCTACGTTCCGGCTGGCGGCTGGAACATCCCGCAGTGGCAAACGCCCGTCACCACCCTGAGCATTCTGTTTGGCAAACAGCAGTTAGGTTTCAGCGTAGTCCACTGGGATGGTCAGCAGCATCAAAACCTCACGAAACAGCACGTTGCGCGCCGTGGCCCGCGTATCGGCTCTTTCCTGTTACAAACGCTTAATGAGATGCAGATGCAGCCGCAAGAGCAGCAAACGGCCAGATTGATTGTCGCCAGCCTACTAAGCCATTGCCGCGATCTGCTCGGCAGCCAAATCCAGACCGCCTCCCGCAGCCGCGCGCTTTTTGAAGCCATTCGGGAGTATATTGATGAACGCTACGCCGCGCCGTTGACGCGCGAATCGGTAGCACAGGCGTTTTATATCTCGCCAAATTACCTCTCGCACCTGTTCCAGAAAACGGGATCCATCGGCTTTAACGAATACCTGAACCATACGCGACTGGAACACGCCAAAACGTTGCTGAAGGGCTATGACCTGAAAGTGAAAGAGGTGGCGCACCGCTGCGGCTTTGTCGACAGTAACTATTTCTGCCGCCTGTTTCGCAAAAATACGGAACGTTCGCCGTCGGAGTATCGCCGCCAGTATCACAGCCAGCTAACGGAGAAATAATCCACACGCCAGTAAAGAGAATACAGTAGATAAAACGCGCATTTACTGGATTATTGTAATATCAATGCAAAAACCTCACTCCCCCACATGGCATACAACAGCACGTTATACGTTAATCATCACCAACTTGTGAAGTAAATCACACTTTACCAAGAGCATCACATTTGTCCAGTTTTTGGCAGATTTGTCACATAGCGCATCCGGGGCACGCTCCTTTATCCTGTCCATAACGAAAACTCACGAAGAGAAAGACTATGGAACTCTATCTGGATACCGCTAACGTGGCGGAAGTTGAACGTCTGGCGCGCATTTTCCCGATTGCCGGCGTCACCACCAATCCAAGCATTGTGGCAGCCAGCAAAGAATCTATCTGGGATGTGCTGCCCAGGCTGCAAAACGCCATCGGTGAAGAAGGCACTTTATTTGCGCAGACCATGAGCCGCGACGCGAAAGGGATGGTGGAAGAAGCCAAACGACTGAATAACGCCATCCCCGGCATTGTGGTGAAAATTCCGGTGACCGCCGAAGGTCTTGCAGCGATTAAATTGCTGAAAAAAGAAGGCATCGTGACGCTGGGCACCGCCGTCTACAGCGCGTCGCAGGGCCTGCTGGCGGCGCTGGCGGGCGCAAAATATGTCGCTCCCTACGTCAACCGCGTTGATGCGCAGGGCGGCGATGGCATTCGTATGGTTCAGGAGCTGCAAACGCTACTGGAACATCACGCTCCCGACAGCATGGTGCTGGCGGCCAGCTTTAAAACACCGCGGCAGGCGCTGGATTGCTTACTGGCAGGTTGCCAGGCGATTACCCTTCCTTTAGATGTAGCGCAACAAATGCTCAATACGCCTGCGGTAGAGTCAGCAATAGAGAAGTTTGAGCAAGACTGGAAAAACGCTTTTGGTAATCTGAACCTGTAGGAGAGAAATGTATGGATCGCATTATTCAGTCACCAGGTAAGTATATTCAGGGTGCAAACGTCATCGCGCGTCTTGGCGATTATTTAAAACCAATGGCGAACAACTGGCTGGTTGTGGGCGATAAATTCGTGCTGGGATTTGCCGAAGAGACGCTGCGCAAAAGCCTGACGGGTGCCGGTTTGTCAGTAGAAATCGCCCCGTTTGGCGGCGAATGTTCGCAAAATGAGATCGACAGGCTGCGCGCCGTCGCCGAGAAAAGTCAGTGTGGCGCCGTACTGGGTATCGGCGGCGGTAAAACGCTGGATACCGCCAAAGCGCTGGCGCATTTTATGAACGTCCCGGTCGCTATCGCGCCGACCATCGCCTCTACTGACGCACCGTGCAGCGCGCTCTCGGTTATTTATACCGATGCCGGTGAGTTTGACCGTTATCTGCTGCTGCCGCATAACCCGAATATGGTCATTGTCGATACGCAGATAGTGGCGGGCGCGCCGGCGCGTCTGCTGGCAGCCGGTATCGGCGATGCGCTGGCGACCTGGTTTGAAGCGCGCGCCTGCTCACGCAGCGGCGCCACCACAATGGCGGGCGGCAAGTGTACACAGGCCGCGCTGGCGCTGGCGGAGCTATGCTATAACACGCTGATCGAAGAAGGCGAAAAAGCCATGTTGGCCGCCGAACAGCACGTCGTCACGCCAGCGCTGGAACGCGTCATCGAAGCCAACACCTACCTGAGCGGGGTCGGTTTTGAAAGCGGCGGTCTGGCCGCAGCGCACGCGATTCATAACGGTTTAACGGCGATTCCGGATGCGCACCACTATTATCACGGTGAGAAGGTCGCTTTCGGTACGCTGACGCAACTGGTGCTGGAAAACGCGCCGGTCGAAGAAATCGAAACCGTTGCGGCGCTGTGCCATTCCGTTGGCCTGCCGATTACGCTGGCGCAACTGGATATTAAACAGGATATCCCGGCCAAAATGCGCACCGTCGCGGAAGCCTCCTGCGCAGAAGGTGAAACTATTCATAACATGCCTGGCGGCGCAACGCCGGATGAAGTGTACGCCGCGCTGCTGGTCGCCGACCAGTACGGTCAACGCTTCTTGCAGGAATGGGAATAAGGTCTGAGCAATGCTCCTGACGATAGTCAGGAGTATTTCAGCTTGCTGACCCAACAGAATTCAGTTGCCGAATATCGACACAGGCACCTTATCTGGCCTTGTTATCCAATCATCCAGGCCGGGTAAGCGAAGCGCCATCATCAGGTATTCCATAGCCTGGAATCAGTCCATTTTGTCCTGAAATAGACTTTTTTATCACGCACCATTCTCTCCGCGGAAAGTCAAATGACGTACTGACACACTTCACGGACGAAGAAGATGAAATTCGCACAGGTGCTTATCGGTATTCTTGCTGCTTTTTTTATTAGCCATATCTCTCATCATTCGCCACGCTCTGATACCAGACCAATAACCGTTCAGGCGCAAACTAATGCTGCAATCGCCCAAAGTGCCGGGACGCAAATAGGTAAGACGCTATTTTATGATGCTGCCTATGTTCGTCTGGATTATCCGAATGGCGATCTTCCGCTGGAGCGTGGAGTATGTGCAGATGTCGTCATCCGCGCGCTACGCAGTCAGCAGGTTGATTTACAGAAACGGGTACATGAAGACATGCAGGCGCATTTCTCTGCCTACCCGAATAACTGGAAGCTGAAACGCCCGGACAGCAATATCGACCATCGCCGCGTTCCGAATCTGGAAACCTGGTTCCAGCGTCAAAACAAAGCGTTGCCGGTGACAGATAAATATAGCGATTATCAACCGGGAGATATTGTCTCCTGGCGACTGGATAACGGCCTTGCGCATATTGGCGTGGTATCCCTGAACGTCACGCCTGAAGGGGTGCCGCTGGTTGTGCATAACATAGGCGCGGGAGCACAGGAGGAAGATGTATTATTTAACTGGAAAGTCACGGGGCATTTTCGTTATTTTTCGCATTAAACGCGGAAAACGTCAGCGACTACCGAATAGCAGCCGCTGACGAATTAACCTATCAGATTATTGCAGATCGAAACGGTCCAGGTTCATCACTTTCACCCATGCCGCGACGAAGTCCTTCACAAACTTCTCGTGCGCATCGCTACACGCGTAAACTTCCGCCAGCGCGCGCAGTACGGAGTTGGAACCAAACACCAGATCGGCGCGGGTCGCCGTGTATTTCACCTCGCCAGTCAGACGATCCCGGCCTTCGAACAGCTCATTAGATTCGTCGGTCGGTTTCCACTCGTAACGCATATCCAGCAGATTAGCGAAGAAGTCTGTGCTGAGCACGCCCGGTCTGTCGGTAAAGACACCGTTCTGGCTGCCGTCAAAGTTGGTTCCCAGCACACGCATCCCGCCAACCAGTACTGTCATTTCCGGCGCGGTCAACGTTAACTGCTGCGCTTTATCAATCAACAGCGATTCGGTCGTCGACACATCCAGACGCGCACGATAGTTACGGAATCCATCGGCAATCGGTTCAAGCAGCGAGAACATCTCGATGTCGGTTTGATCCTGACGCGCATCCACCCGTCCCGGCGCAAAAGGTACGCTGATGCTGACACCCGCAGCAGCGGCCGCCTGCTCGATACCGACCACGCCCGCCAGCACAATAATATCGGCCAGCGAGGCTTTATTCGTCGTTTTCTGGATCTCTTCTAATACCGGCAGAACGCGAGCCGCAACGGCGTTGACCTCCCAGTCGCGCTGAGGCGCCAATGCCAGACGCGCGCCGTTAGCGCCGCCACGCTTATCGCCGCCGCGGAAAGTAGACGCGGATGCCCAGGCAACCGAAACCATCTCGCTAATAGAAAGCCCGGATGCAGCGATCGCCGCTTTCAGGTTGATAATGTCTTCCTGCGTTGGCTGATAGAGCGGTTGCGGCAACGGGTCCTGCCAGATCAGATCTTCTTTTGGCACTTCCGGTCCGATGTAACGCGCTTTTGGTCCCATATCTCTGTGCGTCAGTTTGAACCAGGCACGAGCAAAGGCTTCATTAAAGGCCTGCGGATCGTTAAGGAAACGGCGGGAAATCTTCTCGAACTCCGGATCAAAACGCAGCGTCAGGTCGGTGACCAGCATGGTTGGCTTACGTTTTTTCGACGGATCGAACGGGTCCGGGATGATGTCCGGCGCGTCTACCGCTTCAAACTGGATAGCGCCAGCCGGACTACGGGTTTGTACCCACTCATATTTGAACAGGTTCTCGAAGAAATAGTTGCTCCACTGGGTCGGCGTCTGCGTCCAGACCACTTCCAGCCCGGAGGTGATAGCATCCGCGCCAACGCCGCTACCATAGCTGCTGGCCCAACCTAAGCCCTGCGCTTCAATCGGCGCGGCTTCCGGATCGGCCCCTACATGGGATGCCGCTGCCGCGCCGTGGGTTTTACCGAGGGTATGCCCGCCAGCGATCAACGCCACGGTTTCTTCGTCGTTCATCCCCATATTGCCAAAGGTAGCGCGAATAGCGGCGGCGGCAGAAAGTGGTTCGCCGCTGTGATCCGGCCCTTCCGGGTTAACGTAGATAAGGCCCATCTCGGTCGCGCCCAGCGGCGCTTTTGCCAGCGCTTCAGGGTGTCGGTGAGTCAACCAGGCTTTTTCATCGCCCCAGTTCACATCCAGATCCGGCTCCCAGACATCTTCACGCCCGGCGCCGAAACCGAAGGTACGGAAGCCGGAGTTTTCCAGCGCCACGTTACCCGCCAGAATAAACAGGTCAGCCCAGGAAATTTTCTGGCCATATTTCTGCTTAATCGGCCACAACAAACGACGCGCCTTATCCAGGCTGACGTTATCCGGCCAGGAGTTAAGCGGCGCAAAACGCTGTTGACCACGACCCGCGCCGCCACGACCATCAATAGAACGGTAGGTACCAGCGCCATGCCAGGCCATACGAATAAACAAACCGACATAGCTGCCCCAGTCGGCGGGCCACCACGGTTGTGAATCGGTCAGCAGCGCCTTGAGATCCCCTTTCAGGGCGGAGTAGTCTAACTTGCTAAACTCTTTGCGGTAGTCAAAGTCTTCACCCAGCGGGTTAGAACGGTTGGAATGTTGATTCAAAAGATCCACGCGAAGCTGGTTCGGCCACCAGTCGCGGCTGGCTGTTCCTGCGCCTGCGCTTCGGTCATGCCCCCCCTGATGGAAAGGACATTTTCCAGTGGATAACGTGTTATGGGTATCGTCGGTCGTGCTCATATCTCAGCTCCCTTTTAAAGTGTTACCGTTACGATATACACCAGGAGCAAATAGATATAGTTGAATTAATCCACAGATTCGATAGCTAATACCTTTTATATTTTTAGTTACAGAGATGTAGATCAATATGAGTTGTAATAAAGCTCCCGGCAGGGAGCTGGAGGTTATAAACCCGGTCTTACGCCCAACGTGTGGCAAATGGCATAACTCATTTCCGCACGATTCAACGTGTAGAAGTGGAAATCCTTCACTCCTTCGCGACTTAAAATTTTCACCATGTCCATCGCAATGTTAGCGCCCACCAGCTTGCGGGTTTCTGCGTCATCATCCAGACCCTCAAACATCAGTGACATCCAGGACGGAATGCGGACATTGGTCATATCGGCAAATTTTTTCGCCTGTTTAAAGTTAGACACCGGTAAAATGCCGGGAATAATTTCTACGTCGATACCGGCGGAAACACAGCGGTCGCGAAAACGCAGGTAGCTTTCCACATCGAAGAAAAATTGGGTTATCGCGCGGTTAGCGCCAGCATCCACTTTACGCTTCAGATTAAGCAGATCGGCCTGCGCGCTTTTCGCTTCCGGATGTACCTCCGGATAGGCCGCTACTGAAATATCGAAATCGGCCACCTCTTTGAGCAAACCAACCAGATCGGCGGCGTACATCTCCGGCTTACCGCTGCCCGGCGGCAAATCGCCGCGCAAAGCGACAATGTGGCGGATACCGTTATTCCAGTAGTCGCGGGCGATGGTGCGCAGTTCATCGCGCGTGGCGTCAATACAGGTAAGGTGCGGCGCGGCCTCAAGCCCAGTACGCTCTTTAATGCCTTTAATAACGCTATGAGTGCGGTCGCGTTCCCCGGAGTTGGCGCCATACGTTACCGAAACAAACTTCGGTTTCAGACTGCTCAGGCGATCGATGGAGTTCCACAGGGTTTGCTCCATTTCACTGGTGCGCGGCGGGAAAAATTCAAACGAAACGTTAATCTGACCCTGTACTTCCGCCAGGCTCTGATTCAGGGCTTCCCGCTGGTTGGCGTGAAAAAAGCTCATACCTTACCTCATCAATCGCATGTTATTATTTGTTGTGTTGTAAACATCTATCCGTTTAGACGTCCAGATGTAAAAATGACGGAAAAGCAGAAGGACGTCAACTGAAAAATCACGCTAAAGAATGAGGAATATTCAGCAAAGTTGAAAAAACTTCATTCTCCATCATCTTGAGCAATACCTTCTTCATACGGTTCCGGGTGTTCTTCAACACATAAAAAATAAGGCGTAAATGATATGATTCAACGGCTTTGGCGACGCAGGGACGGGGGAACCAGAAGATGAACACAGCGAATTTCGAGTCGATACATATCATGATCGACGCGCAAGTGTGGCGTAACCTGCCGCTGCATGTGCGCCTGTACCACGCTTTTCGTCAGTTGGTCATTTCCGGCGCGCTGGTCGATGGCGCAAAACTGCCGTCCGCTCGCGCGCTGGCGCAGCAGCTTCGCCTGTCCAGAGATACGGTTGAAAATGCCTATTCCCAGCTTCAGCGCGACGGCTTTATGACCCGCAGGCAAGGGGCCGGGAGTTTCGCCAGCCGCCAGGGGATTCCGCATATTCAGGGGCAGCACAGCCTGCCGCCATCGCCTCGCCAGACGCCCACACTTAGCGCCCGCTGGCAGACGATTGCCGATCGCGCCGTATCTTTCGATGCCCGCCGAGTGCAGACGTTTACGCTCGGCCTTGCGGAAACGCGAAACTTCCCGCAAACCATTTGGCAGAATTTTGCCCGCCAGATCCAGCGCGAGCGGGCGCATACGCTAATGCTGCATGGCGATCCGCAGGGAGAGCCGGAACTGCGCCAGCAAATTGCTCATTATCTCAATTTTGAACGCGGCGCGAAGGTCGACGCGCAGCAGATTGTGATTGTCAGTGGCGCGCGTCAGGCATTCTGGCTATGCGGGCAACTGCTGGCAGAGGCCGGACAGTCGGTGGTGATGGAAAATCCAGGCTATCCCGGCGCACGTCAGGCATTCTCTGCCGCACAGCTCAACCTTCTTCCCATTGAAGTCGATAGAGACGGTATTCGGGTGGATAAACTGCCGCCTGCGCCGCTGGTTTACGTTACGCCGTCGCACCAGTTTCCCTCCGGTCATTTGCTCTCTCTGGCGCGGCGTCATGCCCTGATTGACTGGGCGCGGACGCATAATGCCTGGATTATCGAAGATGACTACGACAGTGAATTTCACTACAACGGCGCGCCCGTCGCCTGTATGCAGGGGTTAGATCGCGAGCAGCGCACCCTGTATGTCGGCACCTTCAGCAAAACGCTCTACCCCGGTCTGCGCATTGGTTATCTGGTGGTGCCTGCGTCGCTGGCCGCGCATTTTGCCGCTGCGCGCAATTTGCTTGATGGCGCAACGCCCGCGTTGACCCAATTGACGCTGGCGCGATTTATCGCATCCGGCCATTTTGCCGCCCATATCCGCACCATGCGCAGTATGTACGCGGTGCGGCAGGCGTGCCTGGCGCAGGCCATCAATCAGCATCTTAGTGACTGGGTGACGCCGGTCGTGACGCCCGGAGGATTACAAATGCCCTGCTGGCTACATGAAGGTATTGACGAACAACAGACCCTTAACGCCGCGCGGCGGGCCGGGTTAAACATCGCCGGGATGCGCCAGTTCTGGCTGACGCACCCCGCGCCCACGGGCTGGCTGCTGGGATTCGCCGCGTTTACCCCCTACGAGATTGAAAATGGAGTCAAGCTTCTGCGGGCTGCATTATGCGCCGAAAACGCCCGCCAAGCCGGGTCATAATCTCATAAGGGATGGTATCGCAGGCGGCGGCAACCTCTTCCAGCGTCTGGCTCACGCCAATAAACTCCACAACATCGCCAGGCGTTGGCATGATGGCGCTGGCGTCCACCATAAAGCTGTCCATGCAAACCCGCCCCAATACCGGTAACCGAACCCCGCGCCAGCACACGCCCGCCGGAGGACGCAAATTACGTGGAATCCCATCAGCGTATCCGGCGGATACCGTGGCGATACGCAGCGGGCGAGTAGTAGTAACCGTACTGCCGTAGCCAATCGGCGTCCCAACTGGCACGTCTTGCACACGCAGAATGCTCAGCGTCAGCGTAAATGCCGGTTTTAACGGCGTTGAAAACCACGGCTGGGCGACGCCGAACAGCGCAACGCCCGGACGGCAGAGATCTTCCCGCCAGGCCGGATGCAGAAACATACCGCAGGAATTTGCCAGCGAATAACGGCTGGTTGGGAATGCCTCTTTTGCCTGCTGGAGTAGCGTATGCTGATAGACATTTAACGCATGATCCGGCCTGTCGGCGTTCGCCAGATGGCTGATGATATAGTCTGGCGCAGCCCAGCCACGCTGGCGAAAAATCGCGGCCAGCCGCGCCAGTTGCTCCGGCGTCACCCCCAGCCGCGACATGCCGGAATCAAGCTGGATCAAAACCGGACGCCGCTGCGACCGCGCCTCCTGTAGTGCCAGCCACGCCATCACCTGGTCAACAGAATTCAGCAACGGCGTGATCTGTTGCGCGCAACAAAGCGGCATCGCCTGCGGCATGACGCCATTAAGCAACACCACCATCGCGTCAGCCGACAGGATTTTACGTAGCGCCACCCCTTCAGAAAGTTGCGCGGCAAAAAAGATCCGGCAATTGGCCGCATACAGGGCTGGCGCAATCGCCTCCGCCCCCAGACCATAGCCATTGGCTTTCAGTACTGCGCCGCATTGCGCGGGGGCGACATGGCGCGCCAGCGTTTGATAATTGTCAACGACAGCGGCGAGATCTACACAAAGAACGCCGCACGCCGCCTGAATTTCAGCAAGTTTCATCATTGGTAAGGCAACGGATAGTTGGTGGTTAATTTAGTCACTTTTTGCCGAATATCGGCGCAAATATCTGTAATATTCGGCGTCTTGATGGCAAAAATAATTTCACTGATCCAGTCCGCGATCAGCGTAAAATCATCGGCATTCATTCCGCGGGTGGCGCAGGCTGCGCTGCCAATGCGAATCCCGGAGGTAATCGACGGCGGCTGCGGATCGCCTGGCAGCGTGTTTTTATTGACCGTGATCCCCGCCAGTTCGAGAAAGTATTCCACCTGAGCGCCGGTTAACCCCTGCGGGCGCAGGTCGATAATGCCCAGATGGCAGTCGGTACCGCCCGTTAACAGCGTCAGGCCGCGCTGCGCCAGTTGCTGGCACATCGCTTGCGCATTTTCGATTACCTGCCCGGCGTAACGTTTAAATTCAGGCTGTAGCGCTTCGCCAAGCGCCACCGCTTTAGCCGCGATAACGTGCATCAACGGCCCGCCCTGCAAGCCGGGAAAGATGGCGCTGTCGATTTTTTTCGCCAGCCGGGCGTCGTTGGTCAGAATCATGCCGCCACGCGGCCCGCGCAACGTTTTATGCGTGGTGGTGGTAATCACATCGGCATACGCCAGCGGCGAGGGGAAACAGCCGCCCGCCACCAGCCCGGCAAAATGCGCCATATCTACCAGCAGCATCGCGCCGACGGCATCGGCAATGCGGCGAAAGCGGGCAAAATCATAGTGTCGTGGGTAGGCCGATCCCCCGGCGATAATCAGCCGCGGGCGCTCACGCTTTGCGATCGTCTCGACCTCATCCATATCAATAAGACCGCTATGCGCATCGACGCCATAATGAAAGGCGTTAAACCATTTACCGGATTGATTGACCGGCGAACCGTGAGTGAGATGGCCGCCGCATTGCAGGCTCATGCCCAGAATTTTGTCGCCGGGTTTCAGCAGCGCCAGATATACCGCCTGATTCGCCTGGCTGCCGGAGTGAGGCTGCACGTTAACGTAACGCGCGCCGAAAAGTTGCTGCGCGCGGGTTATCGCCAGCATCTCAACCTCATCAATGAACTTACAGCCGCCGTAGTAGCGGTGCTGGTAATAGCCTTCGGCGTATTTATTGGTTAACACCGACCCTTGTGCCGCAAGAACGGTAGGGCTGGCGAAATTCTCCGAGGCAATCAGTTCCAGCGAGTGCTGCTGGCGCTGTTGCTCTTTGTTAAGCAGATCAAAAAGCGGATCGTTGTTTATCATGCGGTTCCCCCGAAAATTCATCATACGATGATTTTCGCAGGGAAAGTTTCCCCCGCACCCCGCCACTTTTTACGCAGGACGCAGACCACCGGACAGAGGGGGAAATTTCGGCAGGAACATGCCGGGTACGCAGCGCGTAACCCGGCAAAATTACAGGCGCTACGCCAGACGGTTGATATCCGCGGTCCACGAATGATCCAGGCCAGACATACCGCCGTCCGGCCTGAATGCGCTAGAGGCCATTGCGCACAGGCAAGTAACCCCTTACTTCTTCACATCCGCAACGCGCATTCCTTTGAGCTGCTCATCCGTGATGGTGTTGCCCGCCTTAAAGTAATCGACTATCGCATTCGACACATAGTAGCCGCCGGAGGTGTTCCGCGCCTGGCCTTCCGTGAATGCCGCAAAACCATCGCCGCCGTCGGCAAGGAAGCTGTTGGTAGCGATGTGATAAACCGTAGCATCGTCAATCGGCTTGCCATTGAGCGTCAGCACGGTAACCCGCTGGCCGATAGGTTTGCTGCTGTCGTATTTCATCTCCAGCCCTTTAGACACCTGCAATACGCCGTTGCTTAATCCAGCGCCATGCTCCATCAGGCTGCGCAATTGTTTACCGGTTAAATCCATCGTGACCAGTTCATTAGGGAACGGGAAGGTACTGATTACCGCCCCCATCGTCACCGCGCCAGCCGGGATTTCGTTGCGGATACCGCCAGAGTTAGTAAGCGCTAACTGGGTGTCTTTCCCCGCCGTAAAAAGCAGCGCATCCGCCGCCAGATTCCCCAGCGACGACGATTCGCCATAAGCGCGCGTTAACTCGACCGGCGACTGAGCGACCGTCTGCTGCACCACTTCATCCAGCTTTTTATTCCAGCCGTCAATCACCTGCTTCGTTTGCGGATCGGGCTTCCACTCATCAGCAAAAATGGTCTTCAGCTCGAAGTTCTTCACCGTAAACTGATGCGGCTTTTCCTGGTAGTCCAGCACCAGTTTTCCGACATCAATGCCGCCGCTGTCCGTTGAGAGGATCAGCGTATTACCGACTTTAATCGGTTCCGGCGTACCGACATGCGCGTGGCCGGTAATCAAAATATCCAGCCCTTTTACCTGACTTGCGGTCTGAATATCTTTATCCAGCGCGCGTCGCACATCGGTATTTCCCATGCTGGACTGGCGGGCCGGGGTGCCTTCGTGAATCAGCGCGACGGTCAGATCGACTTTACCTTTAAGTTCATCAATGTAACGTTGCAGCCACTTAATTTCATCGCGTGCCTCAATGCCTACGCGCGTCGCGGCAGAAACCGTATCATTAAAAGCAAAGACACCGTGTAAGCCGATTACGCCAATCTTGACGCCATCTTTTTCAACAATGGTGTACGGCTTATCCCAGAAGGATTTACTGCTGTCCTCATAAAAAATATTGCCCTGCACGATAGGGAATTTTGCCCGGCTCAGTTGCAACAATGTATTGTCCCAGCCATGATCGAACTCATGATTACCGATAGTGGCAGCGTCATACTGCATGGTATTCAAAATATCGATAATCGCTTTACCCTTCGTCAGGCTGCTGATATACGGTCCGGTAAAGTAATCTCCGGCATCAAAAAACCACGTCGCCTTATTTTTGGCTTTTTCCTGCTTCACAAGCGTAGTGATATTGGCCCAGCCGCCAATATCGCGTTTACCGTCAGCAATCCACGGCACTTTATAAGGCTCTACGTGAGCATGAAGATCGTTGGTGTAAATAATGGTGACATCTTTGGCGCAGGCCCAGAACGGCAGCGTGAACAAAATACCGGCAGCAAGCAGTTTTACTTTCATAAATAAGTCCCTTTCAGTCATATAAAGATTCGCTACGTTACGTTCTGAAAGGTTTTTTTATGTGAGAGTCCTCACACCCGCGTACCGTTTTATGAAGGCAGAATCAACGACCTGCCAAAATCGTTGGTAAAATGTATGCCGCCTCTGTTCACCATTAATGCCTGCAAAAGCGCTGGTTGTCGCAATCTTGGGCTGCCTGACTCGCCGGATTATGTGTGGCCGGACTATCGCCTGGGTTATCCGGCATTGCATTGTCGAGCCTGCGGCAGTTATCCGCCGCTCTTCAACGAGGTGGAATTTCGCCGCTGGGCGTCTGCTTATATCGCGCAGTATGCCAAAGAGCATGGTCACTTTTGTCCCGACTGCTATCAAAAAACATGGATTCGCTATGGACGTAATCCCGGCGGAACGCAGCGACTTCAGTGCCAGTACTGTAAGAAGGTCTGGACGCCAAAACAGCACGCGCTGAATGTCGCCGAAACGCCGGAACAGATTTGCAGTATTCCGCTGCTCGTACCGTTTCAGGGAGCGAATGCCTTCCAGCAATTGTATTTTTTATTCAGTTTTGACGCTGTTCGCGGCAATATTCTTCACCTTTCCAGCAATTTCACGTTACTTTCTGCCGGAAAGAGTTTGCATTACCACTGGAAAGGAATTGCGCCGCCCGAGGGTGAGAATGGCGATATTATTCACCGTATCGCCACTAAAGAACGGCAATTTTTACAGCGCAGCCAGTTCGATGAGATTCAGTATGGCCCGGCGGCGCTTAAACGGAACGCGCAAGGGACAATACTTCGCCCGGTCATTACGGCGCATGGTCATTTTCGGGTGCTGAAAAACCGTTTTCCTGATGTCACGACACACATCATTGCCCATGAGTGTTTTTTGCGCGGCGCGGTCATTACGGCATGGGCGGAGCGGTTTCGCCAGCGTCTCTCCTCGCTGTGGTTCGTTGAGGAAGAGATAAACGATGACGATTGCCGCGCAGAGTGGCAACTGTTAGGCAAAACATGGCAGGGATGGTGGCAAAATCAGTGGCAACTCTGGGGGCAAGGTCACAACCGCAAAATGGTCTGTTCGTTAACCGGTTCCCACTTAGAACAAGGTGTCGCCGTTAATCTGGCGGCTAGTCGCCGCTTTGTTACCTGGCTATGGCAACAACCTGAATTCCAGCAAAGCGCCCACTATTCCGCCAAACGCGTCACGCAAATTCTGTATTTGCTGACGGAAAAATATAACTCACAATGGAATCACATTTAACCCAATGATGTAATGCCACGCATAAAAAATCACAGATTATCATTCAGAAGGCGCTATAGATTTAATCACCTCACATCCTACTTTTATACGCTGAAAAAGAATAGAACTATTTGATAAAATGGCCCTTCGTTTTAAGTTAAAATTGGCTATAAACGTTATTCACATAATCAATATTTATTATCAATTTAAATAGTTCTATACATTCTTATTTTCTATGGAAAACAAGGGATAAATATGGAAATTACTTTACCGTCAATGTCAGATAAAAAATGGACCTGCGCCGATCTCCTGAGTAGCTATCGATTCTGGGGGATCACTTTTTTCTTTTTGGTGCTCTCTTTTATCAGTTCGCTGGGATCGTCGTATGGTGTTTATTTTTGGAGTAAATCACTGTCTATTCCAGCCGATCGTATTGGTGTTATTCTCGTTGGCGGCCAACTGGGATACCTCCTGGGTATGGTTGCCAGCTGGTTTGTCTGCCGTATAAAAAATTGTTACCCCTTCTACTTTGTTGCGCTCCTGTTAATCATTAGCGTGGTCTGTTCCTTCTGCATAAATGGCCCGTCTGACGTAGTCAGGCTTATCATAGCGCAGTTTTTAATTAATCTGGGTATGGGGATCGTAACGCTGTTAGTCCCCATGCTGCTTTTCAGCGCTATCGGCAGTGCTCAGACATTTGTTATTTTATTTAGCCTCTGCTTACTGTTCAAATTTATCATCGCTGGCTATCTGTCTATATTTATATACTCAATTCCTTATATAGGAATAATCGTAATTACTTTAGCGGTTATCGCGCTTTTGCTACTATTACCGCTCAAAAAAGAACTTTTCTATATTGCACCGCCCAAAAGGTTCTCATCAACCCAGCGACCTGAGTGCGCAGAACCCCTTGTCGTCGCATTATTGGCCTTTTTCGTTCCATTTTATATTATTTATTGGTTCTTCAGAATTCACCGGGAAATGCAATTTGTGGCGCCTTCGCCCCGACTCATGACCGCATGTGGCGCGGGATGGCTGTCAGCCATTATGCCGTTTGGCACAGCCATATTGTGTCTGACGCTTAGCGACGAAATCCGCGCTCTGCTGGCGAATAAAAACGAAGATGGCGGAATACGAACCGGCTGGACACTATTCTGGGCGTTACTGCTGCCACCCGTCGGCGCGGCGATTATCCAGGCAAAAATGAACCGTTTTATTACTGCTAATACCGCGGATACTGCTGACAGAGGATAAACATGGAAGGTTTTGAGTTATTTCCAAAAATTAAAGGCGCGATCAAATGGATGGCCGAGCACAGTGACTCGGTAATTCATTTTGGCTGGAATGTTGTTGCCGCCATCATTCTACTTTTCATCGGTAAGTTAATAGCTCGCTTACTATCGAGGGGGCTGGAAAAATTACTTCTCAGGCGGCAAGTGGATGCCACTATTGTCCACTTTTTCTCCGCGCTGGTTCGCTACATCACGATAGCTTTCACGGCAGTAGCCGCTCTTGGCCGTGTCGGTATAGAAACCTCCTCAATTATTGCCGTTATCGGCGCGGCGGGTTTAGCCATTGGTCTGGCGCTGCAAGGGTCACTTTCCAACTTTGCCGCAGGCGTACTGCTTGTCTCCCTGCGCCCTTTCCGCGCCGGGGAAATTGTACAAATTGGCCTGGTTATCGGCACAGTAGAAAAGGTCCATATTTTCTCCACCACTCTGCTCACTGCGGATAGCAAAGAAGTTGTCATCCCGAATGGTAAAATTATTGCTGATAATATTATCAACTATTCACGACACCCCTATCGACGTATTGATCTGATTATTGGCGTGGATTACCAAAGCCGTATTGCTGACGTAAAAAGCGTGATACATCGTATTATTGAACAAGATCATCGCATTGATAAAACCCGCGATATTACGGTCCGCCTGGGCGAACTTGCGCCCTCTAGCCTGAATTTCTATGTTCGCGTATGGGTGCCCAACGCTCAGTACTGGAGTACTTACTACGATCTTCTGGAAAATATCAAGGAAGCAATGGATGAAAACGGCATCAATATTCCTTACCCCCGGATGGATGTCCGGGTTGAGAATGTAAAAAGCATCACGCCATAATGTTTCGTCAGCAATCGGATAGCGCTTCGTATATCAGTATCTACAGAATGACTGCATAACGTATTGATGAGGGAGCGAAGCGCAACCTGGCGCTTCGCTCACGAACTTGCCTTTATTACAGCAACTGCGCCAGGCGGTTGATATCCGACTGAATCGCCCCGGCGGTCACATCGCGACCCGCGCCCGGCCCACGGATCACCAGCGGGTTATCGCGATACCAGCGGCTTTCAATAGCAAAGACATTATCGCACGGCAGCAGCGCCGCCAGCGGATGCTCCGGACGCACCGCTTCAACGCCGACGCGCGCTTTGCCATTGGCGTCGAAACGCGCCACGTAACGCAACACCAGCCCCAGTTCGCGGGCTGCCTCCAGACGCTGCACCATCTGTTCATTCAGCGCGTCGCCGTTTTCGAAAAAGTGATCGATAGACCCTTCTTCACAATGCGCCGGCACCAACGATTCTACACGCACCTGATCCGGCTCGATGTCGTATCCCGCCTCGCGCGCCAGAATCACCAGCTTACGCATGACATCTTTTCCGGAAAGATCGACGCGCGGATCGGGTTCCGTCAGCCCCTGCTGCCAGGCCTGATCCACCAGATCGGTAAACGGCACCGTGCCGTCAAATTGCAGGAACAGCCAGGATAGCGTCCCGGAGAAGATCCCGCTGATCGAGAGAATCGTATCGCCGCTGTCAATCAGATCCCGCACAGTGTGGTTGATCGGCAATCCCGCGCCCACGGTGGCGTTATACAGCCAGTAACGCCCGGTTTTTTCAAACGCGTCATGAATCTGGCGATACTTATCACTGGCGCTTGCGCCCGCCAGTTTATTGGCGCTAATCACATGAAAACCGTGGCTGGCGAAATCCAGATACTGATCGGCCAGTTGCTCGCTTGCTGTCACATCCAGCACCACTAAATCATCATACGGATGCGCACGCATCCACAGGAATAGCGACTCTTCGTCCTGCTCAACGGCTTCATCATCAAAGAATGCCAGCGCGCGGCTGGCATCCAGCCCTTCATAATTCAGCAGGCTACGGCGGCTATCCACCACGCCCGCCAGCACAAATTCAAAACCAGTACGCGCGGAAAGCGTGCTTTGTTCACGGGCAAACAGTTCCAGCCAACGGGAGCCGATGTTCCCCTTACCGAACAGCATCAGGCCAATGCGTTTTTCGGCGCGGAAAACCGACTGATGCAGCCCCTGAATCAGGCTCTCAGTTGGGCCGGTACGCAGCACCGCCACCAGACTGATGCCCTCCTCCGACTGCCAGGTAAATTCCACTGGCTGACCTTTAAGCTGCTGCCAGAAGCGATGGCAGTGTAGCGGATTGCGAGTAACGCCCGCACCGACCATCGCCACCAGCGCCAGCCCCTGCCGCAGGCGCAATTCGCCCGGCAGCCCGACATCGTCAAGGAGTTTCAGTACGCTATCCGCTACCTCGGCGGTATAGCAGAACTGCAATAGCTGGCGATCGCGATGCACGCCCACTGCCAGCGGACGCGCCTGCGCCCGTTTTAAAATGTGGTCGAGCTCTTTATGCGCCAGCCTGAAATCCTGGCTGGCAGGCACCTGAAACTCAATCAGACAGATATCATCGTGACTGGTCACGATACGCGCGCCCGTCCCGGAAGCCAGCACTCGTTCAATTCGGGTTGACCCTTGATCCGGCGTGTAGCTACAGCGCAACTGCAAATCGATATCGCTGCCGGACACTGGCTGTAGCGTGCGGGCGTGCAGAACAGGCGCCGCCAGACGCGCCAGCTCGCTGGCTTCGTCCAGACGCAGCAACGGCAGCAGGCAGGCATCTTTCACTTTGCGCGGGTCGGCGCTATAAACGCCCGCGACATCGCTCCAGATGGTCACGCGGGAAACGCCCGCCAGCGCGCCGATTTGCGTGGCGGAATAGTCGGAACCGTTCCGGCCTAACAGGACCGTTTCGCCGTCGTGATTGCGGCTGATAAACCCGGTCACGACCAGACGTTTGCCAGGATGCTGCGCCAGTAGCTGTTGCAATAAAGGATAAGATAGCCCTTCATCAACCTGCGGCTGTGCGGCGCGTTCGGCGCGTAAAAATGCGCGCGCGTCCAGCCAGGCGGCATCCAGCCCCTGCTGATTCAGGACGGCGGACATCAATCTCGCCGACCAAATTTCGCCGTGTCCGACGATCTCAGCATAGACGGCATCCGTTACGCCGCCGTCGAGCAAGGCGGCAAGACGTTCCAGATCGCTGATAAAAGCGCTGGTTAAGTCATCTGCCGCGTCGGCGGGAAGCAGCCCGCTAATCAGATCGCACTGGTAGCGGCGTAACGTCTGTAATACCTGATGCGCAGAAAGGCGATCGGTCTGGCTTAACTTGAGCCAGCTAATCAACTGGTTGGTGGTACTGCCTGCGGCGGACACTACCATCATATCGTCAGGCTGCGAATACTCCGCCATAATGCCTGCGACACGCAGGTAACACTTCACATCCGCCAGACTACTGCCGCCAAATTTATGCAGTTGACGACCTTTCGCCCCTGCCTGCGCAATCACACTCATGTTTACCCCTTGTTTGCAGCCCGGAAGCCATTTTCCAGGTCGGCAATTAAATCTTCGCCATCTTCAATACCGGTGGAGATACGCAGTAGCGTTTCGGAGATCCCGGCGGCGGCACGCGCCTGCGGCGACATACCGGCATGCGTCATGGTGGCGGCGTGAGAGATCAAACTTTCCACTCCCCCTAAAGATTCCGCCAGCGTAAACAGCGACAGCCTGCCCAGAAAACGACGCAGCGTCTCCTCATCCCCATCCAGTTCAAAACTCAACATTGCGCCAAAGCCTTTTTGCTGGCGCGCGGCAATTTCATGCCCCTGATTTTCCGGCAGCGACGGGTGATACAGTTTTTTCACCAACGGCTGGGTTTGCAGATATTTCACAATCGCCTGCGCGTTGCGCTGCGCCAGCTCCATACGCGGCACCAGAGTTCGCAAACCGCGCAGCAGCAGATAGCTATCAAACGCCCCGCCAGTGACGCCAATATTATTCGCCCACCACGCCAGTTCAGTGACCATTTCCGGATCTTTAGCAATCACCACGCCGGCCACGACATCCGAATGACCGTTGAGATATTTCGTGCATGAATGCAACACCAGATCGGCACCCAACGCCAGCGGATTTTGCAGCGCCGGGCTTAAAAACGTGTTATCAACGACGCTCACTGCGCCCGCCTCGCGCGCCAGCCGACAGATTTTCGCAATATCCACCACGCGTAACAATGGATTACTTGGACTTTCTACCAGTACCAGCTTCGGTTTTTCTTCCAGCGCCGCCTGTAAGGCGCGTTCATCGCCCTGATCGACAAACCGCACACGATAACAGCCGCGTGTCGCCAGACTGTCAAACAGACGATAACTGCCGCCGTAGCAATCATGCGGCGCGACCAGCAGATCGCCCGGCTTGAGGAAAACGGTGGTGACCAGATGAATCGCTGACATGCCGGTATTCGTCAATACCGCGCCCGCGCCGCCTTCCAGTTCCGCTAATGCGCGCTGAACCACATCACGCGTGGGATTACCGCGGCGGGAATAATCATGCGCGCGCGGCTCATTGAAACCGGTAAAGTTATAGGTACTGGAGAGGTGGATTGGCGGCACAACGCAGCCGTATTGCTCGTCGTCGTTTAATCCGCTACGCACTGCGATAGTGGCCTGTTTACGCGTCATATGAAGATATTCCTGGCTGAGTCGGTGAAAGTCAGACCACAGATTAACCACTACCACAATAGACGTCAATACATCTGGACATCTAAACTTCTTTGCGTATAGATTGAGCAAACCGCAAATAGCCGTTAAAATTATATGCATTAGCGCACATCTGCGACCGCTAACTTCGTGTCAGGGCCGCGCCACTACGGTAAACTACGCGCGATTATGGTCCGGGCTCAGGTTCAGACCTCAATATTAATGACGAAGAGGATTAAGTATCTCATGGCTGAATGGAGCGGCGAATATATCAGCCCATACGCTGAGCACGGTAAGAAGAGTGAGCAAGTCAAAAAAATTACGGTTTCCATTCCTCTGAAGGTGTTAAAAATCCTCACCGATGAACGTACGCGTCGTCAGGTGAACAACCTGCGCCACGCCACCAACAGCGAGCTGTTGTGTGAAGCATTTCTGCACGCCTTTACCGGGCAACCCTTGCCGGATGATGCCGATCTGCGAAAAGAGCGCAGCGATGAAATCCCGGAAGCGGCAAAAGAGATCATGCGTGAGATGGGGATTGACCCGGAAACGTGGGAATACTGATAGCAAAGCATGCGGTCAGAACGCCTCTGGCCGCGCTTTTTTAACGATTCCCCCTGTACACGGCTATCTCCGACATTTTTCTAAACGTTCATCTTCCCGAATAGCCCTCGGTGGATAAATTTGTCAGACATGATAAGTTTCTCTTCTTTATTTTCCTGAAAAAAATTCCCGACATGCCATAACCGATATAATTTTATTATATTTAAACTTCCAATCTTTATTTAAAGTTTCACGTAGCAAAGCGTACATGAATAATAATACACCGCCATATATTTACTGAACAAATAGTATAACGATGAGTATTGTTAAAAAGACCATGAACACCTCATATTTGTGACCAACATCATTATTCCCCTCCGCGGATTGTTTTACTTTTTTAAATGTTTTTTCATCTCCGATAAATAAGAAGGTTAATATACATTCATTTTATCGATAATATCGAATGGGGAAATAAATATGTTATTTACAAGGAAAGTCTTACCTGTATTATGCTGCCTGTGTTTGAGCGGCAGCGTTTTGGCCTCAGGCGTTTTAGACCCAAACAGGCCAATGGTCGCATCAGCAGATGTCATTCCAGTACATGAAGGGCCATTAGGTATGGTCGATGTCGCTCCCTACGGCGGCGTTTTCCCATTAACAGCAATCATTAATAAAGCCAATCATAATGTACAGGACGTGAAGGTTACCGTTTTAGGGAAAGGGGAAAAAGGCATCCCGATCAGTTATGATGTCGGCCCGCAGGCTATAAATACCCATGACGGCATACCTGTATTTGGCTTGTATCCAGATTATGTCAATAAGGTTAAAGTTGACTGGACTGAAGAAGGTAAAAAACAAACTTATACGTGGTCCATTTACGCCGCACCGGTATCATTACCCTCTACTACCGGGCAAACTGCCGTTCTTCCTACGGTAGAACCGGTTAAAGTCGATAGCTCGCTTAAAAATCGCTTATATCTTTTTAACCATATAACAGGGATGCCAAGAGCCGGCCACATTATGCATGTCGCAGGCGGCGCGGCGAACTGGGATTATACCGGTATCAACTGGATTAGCGATACGAATGGCGATGTTCGCGGCTATATGAATATTGATAAATTCCGTAACCAGGATGATATAACGCGCTTTGGTTCCATGATGAGCTTCCATCAGGTTAACGATGGCAATCTTATTTTTGGCCAGGGTCAACGTTACTTTAAATATGATTTCTTAGGCCGCGTTATTTCCGATAAACGACTGCCAAAAGGATTTATTGATTTTTCGCACGCCATTACCGAAACGCCGAAAGGCACCTACCTGCTGCGTGTCGCAAAAGAAAATTATCCATTAAATGGTAAATACACCATCAATACGGTGCGTGATCATATTCTTGAAGTTGACCAGAACGGCGATACCGTCGATTACTGGGATCTGCCAAAAATCCTCGACCCCTATCGTGACGACGTTATTCTGGCGATGGATCAGGGAGCGGTATGTTTGAGCGTCGATGCCGAACATTCCGGTCAGGTCATGACCAAAGAGCAGCTTGCAAAACAACCCTTCGGCGATATCGCGGGCTCCGGCCCGGGCCGCAACTGGGCGCATGTTAACTCCGTCAGCTACGATCCTCGCGACGACAGCATTATCATTAGCTCGCGCCACCAGTCTGCCATCATCAAAATTGGTCGCGATAAAAAAGTGAAATGGATACTTTCCGATCCATCCGGCTGGAAAGGCGAACTGGCGAAAAAAGTGCTGAAACCCGTAGACAGCAACGGTAAACCACTAACCTGCGAAGCGCACCACTGCGACGGTGGATTTGACTGGACATGGACACAACATACCGGTTGGTTAGTGCCATCCAAAAGCACCGGAGGTAAAACCGTCGTGACCGCCTTTGATAACGGCGATGCGCGCGGCATGGAACAACCGGCCATGCCATCAATGAAATATTCCCGCGGCGTGGAATATCAAATTGACGAAAAAAATATGACAGTTTCCCAAATGTGGGAATATGGTAAAGAGCGCGGTTTTGACTGGTACAGCGCCATTACTTCCGTCACGGAATATCGCCCGGAAACCAAAACGATGTTCATGTACTCGGCTACAGCGGGAATGAGCGGTACAAAACCGATCGTTTCCGTTCTGGATGAAGTCAAAGACGGTACTCAGGATGTGATGCTGGAGCTAAAAGTACACAGTAACCGTGCCGGTATGCTGGGTTATCGGGCGCTGATTATCGATCCAGAGCAGATGTTTAAAAAATAAAGCGAGATAGTAAAAGTAAAACAGGCGGAAGCTAACTTCCGCCTGAATAGTTAAAACGTATTGTAGTTATGACATTCGCCTTATTGCCCTCGAAGAGGAATGCAAAAATATCAATGAATTACCAATCCGGCACCGACCCGATAAACGCAGCGCCATTAGACAAACGCCACAACATACCGCGCCTTTGCTGGTGATATGTCATGCAAAATCTCTTTATCGCCTGGTTAAGTTTATTGCTATATGGCTGCACAACCTTTCCACAAGCCGTAAAACCTACGACAGGCGGACAGCTCTCCCCGACGGAAATCTATATCGTCAGTCATGGCTGGCACACGGGAATTATTGCGCCGGCCCATGATGTTAATACCGTTCTGCCACAGCTTAAAAAACGGTTCGCTCAGGAGACGCAGTGGTATGAAATCGGCTGGGGCGATAAGGGCTTTTATCAGTCACAAGAAATAACCACCGCGCTTACGCTCCAGGCCATGTTCTGGTCATCCGGCGCGGTTATGCACATCGTCGCCTTTTCCGGTCAACCAGAACGCTATTTCGCCGGTAGCGAGATAAAATCACTGCTCCTGCACACAAACCAGCGTAACAGTCTGATGCGTTATCTGGGCCGCAGCTTTGCGCGTGACGCAGAGGGTAATCTGATTCCGTTAAAACAAGGAATTTACGGCGATAGCCAGTTTTACGCCGCGAATGGCCGCTACGGCATACTCAATACCTGCAATAAATGGACAGCGAAGGGGCTGGAAAGCGCGGGACTGACTATAAATCCTTCGTTAAAACTCACGGCAGGAAGCGTAATGAAAGCGATTACGGATCACAGAATGTGTCTGAACAAATACTGTTATCCCTAGAAAACAAAAAAAGCGCCCTGCGGCGCTTTTTTTTCTGGCGGTAACTTATTTGCTGCCAGGGATGCTGAAGCGCTTGTTGAAGCGCTCAACACGACCACCGGTATCAACAACACGCTGCTTACCAGTGAAGAACGGGTGGCATTTGCCGCACACGTCCAGGTTCAGGTCGTG
This sequence comes from Salmonella sp. A29-2, assembly GCF_020150755.1. Lineage (NCBI taxonomy): Bacteria > Pseudomonadati > Pseudomonadota > Gammaproteobacteria > Enterobacterales > Enterobacteriaceae > Salmonella > Salmonella sp. A29-2. Next base: position 4,594,789 of record NZ_CP083731.1, read on the forward strand.
ACCCACGGTAGAGTGGGTTTTGATAACATTACCGCAAGAACAGGTTGCAGTAATTTCTACGTAATTCGGGTGAATACCTTTTTTCATGGGGAACCTCAGTGTAAGGCCGCGTCGCTCTTCCAGCCCTAACGCCAGACACCACGCGAAGTTAATAGTAAAGGGTTTGATGCTCACAACACGCACCAAAGGCGGCGAATCATACAGAATTTGACCACCGTATGCAAACTGATCCGCGCTCCCTTATCGTAATGTGTATACTACCCGACGAAATTTCAAGTCAGGAAGATGCTATGTCCGTCGCGCACGTTGCCTTGCCCGTTCCGCTTCCCCGAACCTTTGATTACCTGCTGCCGGAAGGCGGGGTCGCCAAAGCCGGGTGCCGCGTGCGCGTGCCGTTCGGCAAGCAGCAAGAGCGCGTGGGCATTGTCGTCTCGGTTAGCGACCACAGCGAATTGCCGCTCGATGAATTAAAATCGGTCATTGAAATCCTGGATAACGAGCCAATCTTTTCTCCCTCCATCTGGCGCTTACTCCTCTGGGCGGCGGATTACTACCACCATCCCCTCGGCGACGTTCTGTTTCACGCTCTGCCGGTTTTATTGCGTCAGGGAAAACCAGCCAGCAACGCGCCCCTATGGTATTGGTTCGCCACCGAAGAGGGGCAAGCCGTCGATATCAACAGCCTGAAACGCTCCGCCAAACAACAACAGGCGCTGGCGGCGCTACGGCAAGGAAAGATCTGGCGCTATCAGGTAGCCGAGCTTGATTTTACTGACGCCACGCTGCAAACGCTGCGGCGTAAGGGACTTTGTGAGCTTGCCAGTGAAACGCCCGCGTTTACCGACTGGCGGGAGCGTTATGCCGTCGCAGGAGCGCGCCTGCGGCTGAATACCGAACAGGCGACAGCAGTCGGCGCGATTCACAGCGCGTCGGACGGTTTCTCCGCCTGGTTGCTGGCAGGCGTAACCGGTTCCGGCAAGACCGAAGTGTATCTGAGCGTGCTGGAAAACGTCCTCGCCCAGGGCAAACAGGCGCTGGTGATGGTGCCGGAAATCGGCCTGACGCCGCAAACGATCGCCCGTTTTCGCGAACGTTTTAACGCGCCGGTGGAAGTGCTGCATTCCGGGCTAAACGACAGCGAGCGTCTTTCGGCATGGCTGAAAGCGAAAAACGGCGAAGCGGCGATTGTCATCGGCACGCGCTCCTCGCTGTTTACGCCGTTTAAAAATCTTGGCGTGATTGTCATCGACGAAGAGCACGACAGCTCTTATAAACAGCAGGAAGGGTGGCGCTACCATGCCCGCGATTTGGCTGTGTATCGCGCCCATAGCGAGCAGATCCCGATTATTCTCGGCTCCGCCACCCCAGCCCTGGAAACGCTATGCAACGTGCGGCAGAAAAAATACCGGATGCTGCGTCTGACGCGGCGCGCAGGCAATGCCCGTCCAGCCCTGCAGCATGTGCTGGATTTAAAAGGACAGCGTCTTCAGGCGGGACTGGCGCCCGCCCTTATCGCCCGTATGCGCCAACATCTCCAGGCCGACAATCAGGTAATTTTATTTCTTAACCGCCGGGGATTCGCGCCCGCGCTGCTTTGCCACGACTGCGGCTGGATTGCGGAGTGCCCGCGTTGTGATCACTACTACACGCTGCACCAGGCGCAGCATCATTTACGCTGTCATCACTGCGACAGCCAGCGTCCGGTACCGCGTCAGTGCCCCTCCTGCGGCTCCACACATATGTTACCGGTTGGGTTAGGGACGGAACAGCTGGAGCAGGTGCTGGCGCCCTTCTTCCCCGGCGTGCCGATCTCACGAATCGACCGTGATACCACCAGTCGTAAAGGCGCGCTGGAGCAGCATCTGGCGGAAGTTCACCGCGGCGGAGCACGCATCCTGATAGGCACACAAATGCTGGCGAAAGGCCATCACTTTCCGGATGTCACGCTGGTGGCGTTGCTGGATGTCGATGGCGCGCTTTTTTCCGCAGATTTTCGTTCGGCGGAACGCTTCGCCCAGCTCTACACTCAGGTTTCCGGCCGCGCCGGGCGCGCGGGCAAACAGGGCGAAGTGGTGCTCCAAACGCACCATCCTGAGCATCCCCTGCTGCAAACGTTACTGTATAAAGGCTATGATGCGTTTGCGGAGCAGGCGCTGGCGGAACGGCAAACGCTCCAGCTTCCGCCGTGGACCAGCCACGTCATTATTCGCGCAGAGGATCATAACAATCAGCAGGCGCCCGTCTTTCTCCAACAGTTGCGTAATCTGATTCAGGCCAGCCCGCTATCAGACGATAAGCTGTGGATCTTAGGTCCGGTTCCGGCCCTCGCGCCAAAACGCGGCGGCCGCTATCGCTGGCAAATTTTACTTCAGCATCCTTCACGGATTCGCCTGCAACACATCATCAGCGGCACGCTGGCGTTGATCAATACGCTCCCGGAAGCGCGGAAAGTTAAATGGGTTCTGGACGTCGATCCGATTGAAGGATAGTCCTCACGATGCGAGGCGGATCGTAAAATTAAAGATCCATCACACTTTTTATGAAAATTCTGTAACCGCTTCCACGCACTATCTGATAAAAATGTTTTCGATGAGTGTTACCAGGGATAGATCTGCGCCAGCAGTTCCCAGGCGAGGAGAAAGAGTGAAATCGAACAAGCAGGTTACTGCCGCTACGATGAAGGATGTTGCGTTGAAGGCGAAAGTCTCTACGGCAACCGTATCCCGCGCGTTAATGAACCCCGATAAAGTCTCCCAGTCGACCCGTAGCCGGGTTGAACAGGCCGCGCTTGAAGTGGGTTATTTCCCGCAGTCGATGGGGCGAAATGTAAAACGCAATGAATCCCGTACGATTCTGGTGATTGTCCCGGATATTTGCGATCCCTTCTTCAGTGAAATTATCCGCGGTATCGAAGTGACCGCGGCAGAACAGGGGTATCTGGTGCTGATTGGCGATTGCGCCCATCAAAACCAGAAAGAAAAAACCTTTCTTAATCTCATCATCACCAAACAGATCGACGGCATGGTACTTCTCAGTTCCCGACTGCCCTTTGACGCCAGCGTTGAGGAGCAGCGCAATTTGCCTCCGATGGTGATGTCGAATGAGTTTGCGCCGGAGCTTGAACTGCCGACGGTACATATCGATAACCTGACCGCCGCGTTCAATGCCATGAACTACCTGTTGGATTTGGGCCACAAGCGGATTGGTTGTATTGCGGGGCCGGAAGATATGCCGCTCTGTCACTATCGCTTACAAGGTTACGTACAGGCATTAAGACGCAGTGGCATTGTGGTCGATCCGCATTACATCGCCCGTGGCGACTTTACCTTTGAAGCCGGGGCAAACGCATTAAAGCAGTTGCTTGAGCAACCGTTGCCGCCTACCGCCGTCTTTTGTCATAGCGACGTAATGGCGCTGGGCGCCCTCTCCTGGGCCAAGCGCCAGGGTCTGAAAGTGCCTGACGATCTGTCGATTATCGGCTTTGACAATATCGCGCTAGCCGAGTTTTGCGACCCTCCGTTGACAACCGTGGCGCAGCCGCGTTTTGACATTGGTCGCGAGGCGATGCTGCTGTTGCTCGATCAGATGCAGGGGCAAAATGTGAGCAGCGGCTCGCGTTTAATGGATTGCGAGCTGATTATTCGCGGTTCTACGCGCGCTTTACCCTAAAGTAAATAGCTTTAAGACTCACCTGTCTGGTCAAAGGCCCGCCGCTTCAGTAACATGACGGGCTGACGAACGAATAAATACAGCGAAACGATAGTGGCACAACGAGATTATGTACGTCGCGGCCAACCGGCTCCTTCGCGGCGCAAAAAGAGCACCTCACGGAACTCACGGAAGAAGCAAAGCAACATGCCTGCCGTCTCGCCGGCAATGGTCGCGATTGCGGCAGCCGTCCTTGTGACCTTTATCGGCGGTCTGTACTTCATTACTCACCATAAGAAAGAAGAGTCCGAAACGCTACAAAACCAGAAAGTCACCGGCAATGGGCTTCCGCCAAAACCGGAAGAGCGCTGGCGTTACATCAAAGAGCTGGAAAGTCGCCAGCCGGGCGTGCGTACGCCAACGGAACCGTCCGCCGGCGGCGAAGTCATGAATCCGAATCAGCTCACCAGCGAACAGCGCCAACTCCTGGAGCAGATGCAGGCGGATATGCGTCAGCAGCCAACGCAACTTAACGAAGTGCCGTGGAACGAGCAGACGCCAGAACAACGCCAGCAAACGCTACAGCGCCAGCGTCAGGCGCAGCAGCAGCAGTGGGCTCAAACGCAGACTGTTCAGCAACCACGCACGCAGCCGCGGGTAAACGAGCAGCCGCAAACGCGCACGGTACAGTCCGCCCCAGCGCAACCTGCGCGCCAAAGTCAGCCGCCGAAGCAGACGGCCTCGCAGCAACCTTATCAGGATTTGCTGCAAACGCCGGCGCATACCAGCGCGGCAGCGCCAAAAGCCGCGCCAATTACGCGCGCGCCTGAAGCGCCGAAGGCGACAGCAGAGAAAAAAGATGAACGTCGCTGGATGGTGCAATGTGGTTCATTCAAAGGCGCTGAGCAGGCAGAAAGCGTCCGCGCTCAGCTGGCATTTGAAGGCTTTGACTCCAAAATTACCACCAATAACGGCTGGAATCGCGTGGTTATCGGGCCGGTGAAAGGTAAAGAAAATGCCGACAGCACCATTAACCGTCTGAAGATGGCGGGCCATACAAACTGCATTCGACTCGCCACCGGGGGTTGAAACCCTCAAAATCTCCCCCATCTATACTTGCATTATGCCCCGTACGCCGTACGGGGCCGCAATTCAGCATTAGTAACCAAGGGGTCTGCTCGTGACAACAATAGTAAGCGTACGCCGTAACGGCCACGTGGTAATCGCCGGTGATGGTCAGGCCACACTGGGTAACACAGTAATGAAAGGCAACGTGAAGAAAGTCCGCCGCCTCTACAACGACAAGGTCATTGCGGGCTTTGCGGGCGGTACTGCGGATGCATTCACGCTGTTCGAGCTGTTTGAACGTAAACTGGAAATGCATCAGGGGCACCTGGTCAAAGCCGCCGTTGAACTGGCGAAAGACTGGCGTACCGACCGTATGCTACGCAAACTGGAAGCGTTGCTGGCCGTCGCGGATGAAACCGCCTCGCTCATCATCACGGGTAACGGCGATGTCGTTCAACCTGAAAACGATTTAATTGCTATCGGCTCCGGCGGTCCTTATGCCCAGGCTGCCGCTCGCGCTCTGTTGGAAAATACCGAGCTCGGCGCGCGCGAAATTGCTGAAAAGGCGTTGGATATTGCAGGCGATATCTGCATTTACACCAACCATTTCCACACCATTGAAGAATTGACCGCCAAAGCGTAAGGACCTCTCATGTCTGAAATGACCCCACGCGAAATTGTCAGCGAACTGAACAAACACATTATCGGCCAGGATAACGCAAAGCGTTCCGTGGCGATTGCATTGCGTAACCGCTGGCGTCGTATGCAGCTTGATGAAGAGCTGCGCCACGAAGTGACGCCGAAAAATATTCTGATGATTGGCCCGACCGGCGTCGGTAAAACCGAAATCGCCCGTCGTCTGGCAAAACTCGCCAACGCGCCATTCATTAAAGTCGAAGCCACCAAATTCACCGAAGTGGGCTATGTCGGGAAAGAAGTGGACTCTATCATCCGCGATCTGACCGATGCCGCTGTGAAAATGGTTCGCGTACAGGCTATCGAGAAAAACCGCTATCGTGCGGAAGAGTTGGCGGAAGAACGTATTCTCGACGTACTGATCCCACCCGCAAAAAATAACTGGGGCCAGGCCGAACAGCAGCAGGAGCCTTCTGCCGCCCGTCAAACGTTCCGCAAAAAACTGCGCGAAGGCCAGCTCGACGATAAAGAGATCGAGATTAACCTCGCCGCCGCGCCGATTGGCGTAGAGATTATGGCGCCTCCGGGCATGGAAGAGATGACCAGCCAGTTGCAGTCTATGTTCCAGAACCTGGGCGGTCAGAAACAGAAACCGCGTAAGCTGAAAATTAAAGACGCGATGAAACTGTTGGTTGAAGAAGAAGCTGCTAAGCTGGTCAACCCGGAAGAGCTGAAACAGGACGCTATCGACGCGGTTGAACAGCACGGCATCGTGTTTATCGATGAAATTGACAAAATTTGTAAGCGTGGCGAAACCTCCGGCCCGGATGTTTCACGCGAAGGCGTACAGCGCGACTTACTGCCGCTGGTAGAAGGCTGCACGGTTTCGACCAAACACGGGATGGTCAAAACGGATCACATTCTGTTTATCGCCTCTGGCGCGTTCCAGGTGGCGAAGCCGTCTGATCTGATCCCGGAACTGCAGGGCCGCCTGCCGATTCGCGTTGAGCTTCAGGCGCTGACCACCAGCGATTTCGAACGCATTTTGACCGAGCCAAACGCCTCCGTCACCGTGCAGTATAAAGCGCTGATGGCAACTGAAGGCGTCAATATCGAGTTCACCGATTCCGGTATTAAACGTATTGCCGAAGCCGCCTGGCAGGTTAACGAAACCACCGAAAACATCGGCGCGCGCCGTCTGCATACCGTACTGGAGCGTCTGATGGAAGAAATTTCCTATAACGCCAGCGATCTGCACGGCCAAAACATCACAATTGATGCGGAATATGTGAGCAAACATCTGGATGCGCTGGTCGCAGATGAAGATCTAAGCCGTTTTATCTTATAATCGCGTCCAATGCATTTTCATCACTGTTGATGGGGCTGAAAAGCCCCATTTTTATTGGCGCTAAATATGACTGAACAACAACAAATTAGCCGCACTCAGGCCTGGCTGGAAAGCTTACGACCCAAAACCTTACCCCTCGCCTTCGCGGCGATTATCGTCGGTACGGCCCTGGCATGGTGGCAAGGCTATTTCGATCCTCTGGTCGCGCTGCTGGCCCTTATCACCGCCGGGCTGTTGCAAATTTTATCCAACCTCGCCAACGATTATGGCGACGCTGTCAAAGGCAGTGATAAACCGGATCGCATCGGGCCGCTGCGGGGGATGCAAAAAGGCGTCATCACCCGGCAGGAGATGAAGCGGGCGTTAATCATTACCGTCGTGCTGATCTGTATCTCCGGACTGGCGCTGGTGGCGGTCGCGTGCCATACGTTAACCGATTTTGTCGGCTTCCTGATTTTGGGCGGGCTGTCGATTATCGCCGCCATCACCTACACCGTGGGTAATCGGCCCTACGGTTATATCGGGCTGGGTGATATCTCTGTCCTGGTATTCTTTGGCTGGCTAAGTGTCATGGGGAGCTGGTATCTCCAGGCGCATACGCTGATTCCGGCGCTGATTCTCCCGGCCACCGCCTGCGGTTTACTGGCGACGGCGGTGCTGAATATTAATAACCTGCGCGATATTAATAGCGACAGAGAGAACGGCAAAAACACCCTTGTAGTACGACTGGGCGATGTCAACGCGCGTCGTTATCACGCCTGCCTGTTGCTAGGCGCGCTGCTCTGTCTGGCGCTGTTTAATCTGCTCTCGCTACACAGTCCGTGGGGATGGTTGTTTATTCTGGCCGCGCCATTGCTCATTAAACAAGCGCGCTATGTAATGCGCGAAAGGGAGCCTGCGGCAATGCGCCCGATGCTTGAACGTACCGTTAAAGGCGCGTTGTTAACCAACCTGTTATTTGTGATTGGGATACTCTTAAGTCAGTGGGCCGTTTAACTGACAAATATCAATTAACAATTGATGATTTTGCCAACAGTATACTTAGCGCGATATACTAAAAATTCTCGCAGCAACTGAACGTTAAGCCTATGAAATACGATACTTCCGAGCTTTGTGACATCTATCAGGAAGATGTCAACGTCGTGGAACCGCTGTTCTCTAATTTTGGAGGGCGGTCGTCGTTTGGCGGACAAATCATCACGGTAAAATGTTTCGAGGACAACGGGTTGCTGTACGATCTGCTCGAACAAAATGGCCGTGGTCGGGTTCTGCTGGTCGATGGCGGCGGTTCTGTCCGTCGTGCATTAGTCGATGCGGAGCTGGCGCGTCTGGCCACGCAAAATGAATGGGAAGGGCTGGTTATCTATGGCGCGGTGCGTCAGGTGGACGATCTGGAAGAGCTGGATATCGGCATTCAGGCGATCGCCGCCATTCCGGTTGGCGCCGCAGGTGAAGGCATTGGGGAAAGCGATGTGCGCGTCAATTTCGGCGGCGTGACGTTCTTCTCCGGCGATCATCTCTATGCCGACAACACCGGGATTATCCTTTCCGAAGACCCGCTTGATATCGAGTGATCAAAAAAGGCGCCGTAAGGCGCCTTTTTTATGCATTGTCGCTGATTGCCGGATGTCGGCTTACGCCTTATCCGGCCCACCGGTATCCGCATTCTAAATCCTCTATAGATTTCGCGTCAGGGCAAGGCGGCAAGTAAGTGAATCCCCAGGAGCATAGGCCACTATGTGACTGGGGTGAACGCACGCAGCCAACGCCGCCATAACGTGAAATATGACGAGGATTAGACTTCTTCCATACGACCAAGCAGCGCCTGCAAACGTTCCTGCCAGCCGCTCTGCTGTTCCTTCAGAGAATTATTTTCACGCTCGAGTTCTTCACGTTGATGCTGTGCAGACTGCACTTCCTGCGTCAGGCTGTTGTTCTTTTCTTTCAGCTCTTCAATTTCCATCTGTAACAGGGTGATGGTGTCAATCGCCTGCTGTACTTTTGCTTCCAGTTTCTCAAACACTTCTAAAGACATGATCTTACCTCTCCTGAATTGCAAGGCGACGCTTCACGTAAACGCGCACAATATATAGTGTCGATTGTATGAAGCCCCGCTCTCGCTGTCCAGCGACATACCGCGTAGATCGCGGTTTGCAGCAATTTTCATCCATCTCCTGGTAACATTCATTCAATAACTTAAAAGTGTTAACATATTGGTTAATGAAATGATTCAATTCACTCTCTTCTGCTGTCTCAAAATGCGCCTCATGGCGCGATAACGCTCATTTTATTGACGCAGTACACACATTTTGATTTCGATATTTCTCGTTTTTGCTCGTTAACGATAAATTAACAGTGTGCCTACAGGGCATCGTGGATGTCCATGACCTCCTCGCATACCAATAATCATTACATACTCTTCAGGATCCGATTATGAGTCAAACATCAACCTTAAAAGGCCAGTGCATTGCTGAATTCCTCGGTACCGGGTTGTTGATTTTTTTCGGTGTGGGTTGTGTCGCTGCGCTTAAAGTTGCCGGAGCTACTTTTGGACAGTGGGAAATCAGCGTCATCTGGGGTCTGGGAGTAGCGATGGCTATCTACCTGACGGCAGGTGTTTCTGGCGCACACCTGAACCCGGCAGTGACCATCGCACTCTGGCTATTTGCCTGTTTCGACAAACGTAAAGTTGTTCCTTTTATTATTTCTCAAGTTGCCGGCGCCTTTTGCGCAGCGGCGTTAGTTTACGGGCTTTATTACAATCTTTTTGTGGACTTCGAACAAACCCACCATATCGTCCGTGGCAGCGTTGAAAGTCTCGATCTCGCAGGCATTTTCTCAACTTACCCGAATCCTCATATCAATTTTGTGCAGGCCTTCGCGGTTGAAATGGTGATTACCGCTATTCTGATGGGGCTGATTCTGGCGCTGACCGACGACGGTAACGGCGTACCTCGCGGTCCGCTTGCGCCACTGCTCATTGGTTTACTGATCGCCGTTATCGGTGCCTCTATGGGGCCGTTGACCGGGTTTGCGATGAATCCGGCGCGTGACTTTGGCCCCAAAATGTTCGCCGGGCTTGCCGGTTGGGGTGAAATTGCGTTTACCGGCGGTAGAGACATTCCTTACTTCCTGGTGCCGCTGTTTGGCCCCATCGTCGGCGCCATTCTGGGCGCGTTTGCTTATCGCAAATTTATTGGCCGTCATTTGCCGTGCGATACCTGCGTCGTGGAAGAGAAGGACTCCACCGCGACCACACAACAAAATGCTTCGCTGTAATCTGATTACGGGACAAAATTATGACTGAAAAAAAATATATCGTTGCGCTCGACCAGGGTACCACCAGCTCCCGCGCGGTCGTTATGGATCATGACGCGAATATCGTCAGCGTATCACAGCGTGAATTTGAGCAAATTTATCCTAAGCCAGGCTGGGTAGAACACGACCCGATGGAAATTTGGGCGTCCCAAAGCTCAACGCTGGTAGAAGTACTGGCTAAGGCCGATATCAGTTCCGATCAGATTGCCGCTATCGGTATCACCAACCAACGTGAAACCGCGATCGTCTGGGAACGTGAAACCGGCAAACCGATATACAACGCTATTGTCTGGCAGTGCCGTCGTACCGCCGATATTTGCGAACAGCTTAAACGCGACGGCATGGAAGATTACATCCGCGACAATACCGGTCTGGTCGTCGACCCGTACTTCTCTGGCACTAAAGTGAAATGGATCCTTGACCATGTGGAAGGTTCGCGCGAACGCGCGAAGCGTGGCGAGCTGCTGTTCGGTACGGTGGATACCTGGCTTATCTGGAAGATGACGCAGGGCCGCGTCCACGTTACGGATTACACCAACGCCTCACGAACCATGCTGTTCAACATCCATGATTTGGACTGGGACGATAAAATGCTGGACGTGCTGGATATCCCACGCGCGATGCTGCCCCAGGTACGTAAATCCTCCGAAGTCTACGGCCAGACCAATATTGGCGGTAAAGGCGGTACACGTATTCCTATCGCCGGGATTGCCGGGGATCAGCAGGCCGCGCTCTTCGGCCAACTGTGCGTAAAGGAAGGAATGGCAAAGAACACCTACGGCACCGGCTGCTTTATGCTGATGAACACCGGCGAGAAAGCGGTAAAATCGGAAAACGGCCTGCTGACCACCATCGCCTGCGGCCCAAGCGGCGAAGTCAACTATGCGCTGGAAGGCGCGGTGTTTATGGCGGGAGCGTCCATTCAATGGCTGCGTGATGAAATGAAGCTCATCAGCGACGCGTTCGACTCCGAATATTTCGCCACGAAAGTGAAAGATACCAACGGTGTCTACGTGGTTCCAGCCTTCACCGGTCTGGGCGCGCCGTACTGGGATCCGTATGCCCGCGGCGCCATTTTTGGCCTGACCCGCGGCGTGAACTCTAATCACATTATCCGCGCGACGCTCGAATCCATCGCTTACCAGACCCGCGACGTACTGGAAGCGATGCAGGCCGACTCCGGTATCCGCCTGCACGCTTTGCGTGTGGACGGCGGCGCAGTGGCCAACAACTTCCTGATGCAGTTCCAGTCAGATATTCTCGGCACGCGGGTGGAACGCCCGGAAGTGCGCGAAGTGACCGCGCTGGGCGCCGCCTATCTGGCTGGTCTGGCCGTCGGTTACTGGCAGAACCTGGACGAGCTGCAGGAAAAAGCCGTCATTGAGCGAGAATTCCGCCCCGGCATTGAAACCACCGAGCGTAACTACCGTTATAGCGGCTGGAAGAAAGCGGTTAAACGCGCAATGGCGTGGGAAGATCACGACAAGTAAGGTCGCCATCCGGCAAAATCTTTGTGCGGGGGCAACTCCGCACACACATCAATTATTCCCTCCTTCCCCTGTGCTACACTGCGCGCCACTCCTTTTTGCTACGAGTTTGTTATGAGACGAGAACTTGCCATCGAATTTTCCCGTGTGACCGAAGCGGCGGCGCTGGCTGGCTACAAATGGCTGGGACGCGGCGATAAAAATACCGCGGACGGCGCGGCGGTCAACGCCATGCGTATCATGCTCAACCAGGTCAACATTGACGGCACCATCGTGATTGGCGAAGGCGAAATCGACGAGGCCCCGATGCTCTATATCGGCGAGAAAGTCGGTACCGGCCACGGCGATGCGGTAGATATCGCCGTCGATCCGATTGAGGGCACGCGCATGACGGCGATGGGTCAGGCGAACGCGCTGGCGGTGCTGGCGGTCGGCGATAAAGGCTGCTTCCTGAATGCGCCCGATATGTATATGGAAAAACTGATTGTCGGTCCGGGCGCCAAAGGGGCGATCGATCTCAATCTGCCGCTGGCGGATAACCTGCGCAACATCGCGGATGCGCTGGGTAAACCGCTTGGCGATCTGACCGTGACCATTCTGGCAAAACCGCGTCATGACGAGGTCATCGCAGAGATGGCCAAACTGGGCGTACGCGTGTTTGCCATTCCTGACGGCGACGTCGCGGCCTCAATTCTGACCTGTATGCCGGATAGCGAAGTCGACGTGCTGTACGGAATTGGCGGCGCACCAGAAGGCGTGGTATCCGCAGCGGTGATCCGCGCGCTGGACGGCGATATGCAGGGGCGTCTGCTGGCGCGCCATGATGTGAAAGGCGACAGCGAAGAAAACCGCCGCATTGGCGAACAGGAACTGGCGCGCTGCAAAGCAATGGGCATTGAAGCGGGCAAGGCGTTATGCCTGGGCGATATGGCGCGTAGCGATAACGTTATTTTCTCCGCGACCGGCATCACGAAAGGCGATCTGCTGGAAGGAATTAGCCGGAAAGGCCATATTGCCACGACGGAAACGCTGCTGATCCGCGGCAAATCACGCACCATCCGCCGCATTCAGTCGATCCACTATCTTGATCGTAAAGATCCGGATGTACAGGCGCATATCCTCTAGCGCATTTGTTAGTTAGAGCCTTCCAGCCTCGCGGGGCTGGAAATCTTTCTCCTGACGAACGAAGATAAGGTTAGCGATTCAGAACAGGAGAAAACCATGGCCGATTGGGTAACAGGTAAAGTCACTAAGGTGCAAAACTGGACTGACGCACTGTTCAGCCTGACCGTTCACGCCCCCATTAATCCTTTTACTGCAGGCCAATTTACCAAACTCGGACTGGAGATCGATGGCGAGCGCGTTCAGCGCGCGTATTCCTATGTCAATGCGCCTGACAATCCGAATTTAGAGTTTTATCTGGTGACGGTGCCGCAAGGAAAGCTCAGCCCGCGGCTGGCGGCGCTAAAACCTGGCGATGAGGTGCAAGTGGTCAGCGACGCGTCGGGTTTCTTTGTACTGGATGAAGTGCCTGACTGCGAGACGCTATGGATGCTGGCAACCGGAACCGCTATTGGCCCGTATTTGTCTATTCTGCAATATGGCCAGGATGTCGCGCGCTTTAAAAATCTGGTCTTAGTCCACGCCGCACGCTTCGCCGCCGATTTAAGCTATCTGCCGCTAATGCTGGAACTGCAACAGCGTTATGAAGGCAAGCTGCGCATCCAAACGGTGGTCAGCCGGGAGAGCGTGCCAGGCTCGCTCACCGGACGCGTGCCAGCGCTCATTGAAAACGGCGAGCTGGAAAAAGCCGTTGGATTACCGATGGATAAAGAGACCAGCCACGTCATGCTGTGCGGGAACCCGCAGATGGTGCGCGATACGCAGCAACTGCTGAAAGAGACCCGACAGATGACTAAACATCTGCGCCGCCGACCGGGGCAGATGACGGCTGAACATTACTGGTGATGTTTTACCGAATGGCGGCTGGGGCTTATCCGGCCTGCAAATCATCACCAATCTGTAGGCCCGGTAAGCGTCAGCGCCACCGGGCAAATTACGGTTTACCGCCCGTTTACGGTTCTGCTTTAAACTTCACGTCCTGTGTCGCTTTCCCAAACTTATTTTCCCCCTGAACACCGACAAACGCGCCCAGATCGATAAGCATCATCACCAGGATCAGCGTCGGAATAAATCGCCCGACGACCCACTGCCACATCCCCGGCAGCATCACCCAGTTTCCGGCCAGCAGCATCCACGCCAGAATCATTAGCAACGCCCACGCGCCGGAACGTCCCCGGTCATGCAGACGTTTGACCATGACGGCGGCGGTCGGCCACAGCAGGCACACCAGGCAAAATGCCGCCGTTTGGATATCAAGCAGATTTTTCCCCGCCAGCGAAAATAGCGCCAGCATCCCGGCAAACCAGAGGCCGATCCAAATCCAGAAATCACGGCGTCCGATACGCCCTTTAAATGAGAATAACCATTGCTGTATGGTCATGTAAGTTCCTTATATTTTGCCTTCCGCTACAGTTTACCCTTTTGACAAGCCCGACAGTTATCGTTTTAATCGTGAGCAGTCCTAACGAAAGGTAAGATTGATGAAGCCAGGATGTACTCTGTTTTTACTGTTGTTTTCTGCTCTCACCGCCAGCATAACGGCGCACGCGCAGCTCTCTTCATCGACCACGACAGCGCCCTATCTGCTGGCGGGCTCGCCAACCTTTGATCTTTCTATTAGCCAGTTTCGTGAGAACTTTAACCGCCAGAATCCCGATCTGCCGCTCAATGAATTTCGCGCCATTGAGAATAGCCGCGATAAGGCGAATCTGACCCGCGCCGCCAGTAAGATTAACGAAAATCTGTATGCCTCCACGGCGCTGGAGCGCGGTACGCTCAAAGTGAAAAGTATGCAGATTACCTGGCTGCCCATTCAGGGGCCGGAACAGAAAGCGGCGAAAGCGAAAGCGCTGGAATATATGGCCGCCATTATTCGCACTGTCGCCCCGTTACTGACAAAAGAGCAAAGCCAGAAAAAACTGCAAAAGATGCTTATCGCCGGTAAAGGTAAACACTATTACGCCGAGACCGAAGGCGCGGTACGTTATGTTGTCGCAGATAACGGCGAAAAGGGGCTGACCTTCGCGGTTGAACCGATTAAGCTGGCGTTATCTGAAAATCTGGAAGGGGCGAATTGATGACAAAAAGCAAAGCCTTTCCGGGGATGAATCTCTATACTGTTTCACAGACCATGCTGCTCTGACGAGCGGCCATCTTCCTTAATTCGCTGACTAAGCGTGGAGAAATGAAATGCGACATCCTTTAGTGATGGGTAACTGGAAACTGAACGGCAGCCGCCACATGGTAAACGAACTGGTGGCTAACCTGCGTAAAGAACTGACGGGCGTAGCAGGCTGCGACGTGGCAATCGCTCCGCCGGAAATGTATATCGATCTGGCGAAACGCGCTGCTGCCGGTAGCCACATTATGCTGGGCGCGCAGAACGTTGATCTGAACCTGTCTGGCGCATTCACCGGTGAAACTTCGGCTGAAATGCTGAAGGATATCGGCGCGCAGTACATTATTATCGGCCACTCCGAGCGTCGTACTTATCACAAAGAATCTGACGAGCTGATCGCCAAAAAATTCGCCGTACTGAAAGAACAAGGTCTGACGCCGGTACTGTGCATCGGTGAAACCGAAGCGGAAAACGAAGCGGGCAAAACAGAAGAAGTGTGCGCACGCCAGATCGACGCGGTACTGAAAACGCAGGGCGCGGCAGCCTTTGAAGGCGCGGTTATCGCTTACGAACCCGTATGGGCGATCGGTACCGGTAAATCTGCAACGCCTGCGCAGGCTCAGGCAGTTCACAAATTCATCCGCGACCACATTGCTAAAGCTGACGCGAAAATCGCTGAACAGGTTATTATCCAGTACGGCGGTTCTGTTAATGCCTCCAACGCAGCCGAACTGTTCGCGCAGCCGGACATCGACGGCGCACTGGTAGGCGGCGCTTCTCTGAAAGCTGACGCCTTCGCCGTGATCGTGAAAGCAGCAGAAGCTGCTAAACAGGCTTAATTGCCAATCAATGTCTGATGGCGCTGCGCTTATCAGGCCTACCAGCCGAGTGCTTATGTAGGCCTGATAAGGTAAAGCCGCCATCCGGCATTTATGCTGTGGAGGGTAAGAAAGTAGTATCCCCGGCAACCTTAAACATCGCCCTCCAGCTCCGCGTATTCTCAACCAGCCGATCATCACGAAATAACGCACTACCAGAAACAACACGATCGATGCCCTGTGCAATCAGCGAAGGCAACTGATCCTGCGTTAACGACCCATCAATAACGATAATTTTACCTTCGCGTTTATCACCAAGTAGACAGAGAAGCTGCGCCACGCGCTCGTGCAAATCACTGGAGCGCATTTTACTGCCGTATCCAGGGTTCACTGCCAGTAGTTGAATAACCTCAACGTCGCTCAGAATAGGGATAATGACATCCAGAGGCGTTGCCGGGCATAAACTAATCCCCCGGATCACCGGCATTTCACCGCCGATAACGGGCACGGTCTGCTGACCAAGCCAGCTTAGCGTATGATGCAGATGAATATCGCCTTCAGCCTGAAGCGTGATGCAGTGTGCGCCCGCCTTCACGCAGGCTTGCGCCGCCGTCCATTGATCCGCTACCATCAAATGAACATCTTTGATAAAAGTTTGCGGCAGTTGCCCAACTGCCCATGGCCCAACGGTAAACTGCGGGCAAAATTGACCATCCATCAAATCCAAATGCAACAGCGGCTGGTTTAGCGCTTCCAACTGTTGCAGATAGCGATGCAACGCAATCCACTGCCCTGCCAGAATACCCACACTAAGCGGATATGACGCTAACAATGCCACACATGCTTCGCGCGTTAATCCGGCAAACTGGCTGTTCATGAGCGCTCCTTAAGGCATCAAACCCATAAAAACTTTTTTTGTCCGCGGACCGGTCATCAACGGTTCAAGCTGCTCCACGCAAGTTTTATAGTGTGGCGTTGTCTTGTGAAAAGCGACGGCCTGTTCATCAACGTAGGCTTCATAAATATAAAATCGCGTAGGCACCTGCGGATCCTGCAGAACATCAAAACGCAAGTTACCCGGCTCTTTAATTGAGCCCAGATGATTCTGCCGAAAAACATCGATAAATTGTTCAACCTTGTCATCATGAATGTTAATTTCAACCAGCGTAACGTGCATCATTAACCCCCTGATTATTCCAAATAAAATAACAGTCATCCCCATCTCCTCGCATCGGTAAAAGATGGGGAAGCGATCTCATTTAACCTTTCTCACTCAAAAACAGCTCATAAGCACGCTCTGCTGTTTCGTTATGATGAACGACAGCATGTACCGCTTTAATCATGGCTACCGGATTTTCTGACTGGAATATATTACGCCCCATATCTACGCCAGAAGCCCCCTGGTCAATCGCCTGATAGCACATTTCCAATGCTTCACGTTCAGGCAGTTTTTTACCGCCGGCGATGACAATCGGCACCGGACAACCTGCCGCAATACGCTCAAAACCTTTATCGACATAATACGTTTTGATAATTTGCGCCCCCATTTCCGCAGCGATACGCGTTGCCAGTGAAAAATAACGCTGGTCGCGAGCCATATCTTTACCCACCCCGGTCACTGCCATTATTGGCATCCCGACGCGTAACCCGGCATCAATCAGTTGAATAATATTTTTAATCGACTGATGTTCATGCTCACTACCAATATAAACCTGTGCGGCAGCAGCACAGCTATTCAACCGCACAGCGTCATCCATCGCCACCGCAACCGCCTCATTGCTTAATTCAGTGAGAATAGAATTCGCCCCGGACGCGCGTAAAACGACTGGTTTATTGATTGCCGGAGGTACCACACTGCGTAATATGCCGCGAGTACACATTAAGACATCAGCATATTCAAAGAGCGGCGCAATATTGATATCAATACGCTCAAGTCCGGTTGTCGGCCCCTGGAAATATCCATGGTCAAAGGCCAGCATGACCGTTTTTCTGGTCTTAGGATTAAAAATCCTCGCCAGTCTGGACTGCATTCCCCAATCCAGCGCGCCACAGCCTTTTAATGCGAACAAAGTGTTAGTTTGTGGTTTATCGGTGTGAAAATCTTTGCCATCTTTAATATCATCTAAATCAGCCATTATTTACTCCGTCGATACATAACAGTTATCAGAAATCATATTTGTCGATATTGTCTTTGTTAAAAATGACACGCTCCGGCAATAACACAATGCCGTTACCTTTTGCCTCATAGTGATATCCCTGCTCACTATTAGGTGAAACGGTGACTTTGCCGATGCCGGGAATATCCAGTGAATCACCGACATTCATTGGCATATTTTTCAGCAACGCGTTGGCGACATATACGGAAATTTTTCCCTGTTGGACGACATCCCACAGGCCAAACTCTTTAACAGTGCCGCGCTGAACATAAGGGCGCATTACATTCGGCGTACTAAAACCAACAATCGCGAGATTATTGCGTTTAAGGTTCTCCGCCGCCTGTGCCGCAGCAGGTAAAGCGTTAGCGTCAGGCGCGATGATGGCATCCAGATCGGGATACGCTTTGATGATACCTTCCGCCGTCTGGAGCGATTTCGTGGCATCGTTATAGCCAAACTGGGTAGTGACTATCTCCCACCCCGGATGTTCCTGGCTAATTTTGGCTTTAGCTTCTTTCACCCACTGGTTCTGGTCGGTCACCGTTGGGCTGGAATAGAAGAAAGCGACTTTCGCTTTCTCTTTGTCCACCTGATGAGCGGCCATCTCTACCAGCATGCTGCCGAGCTGTTTTGGCGTCCCTTGATTGATATAGTAAGAACGGCACTCCGGCTTGGTATCGGAATCCCAGGTTAATATTTTCACGCCTCTTTGCATTGCCCGCTTCAACGCCGGGCACAGGCCATCAGGCGAAACGGCAGAAACGATAATGGCGTCATACCCCTGATTGACAAAGTTATTCACCAGTTGAACCTGGCCTGAGACGCTGGGCTCTGTAGGGCCATCGTAAGTTACGTCAATGCCCAGCGCTTTTCCCGCTTCCTGCGCGCCATTGCCGCCGCTGGTAAAAAAGCCCACGCCAACCAGTTTGGGAATAAAAGCAATCCGCTCTGCCGCCTGCACGGTCATTACCGCAGATGCCAGACCAAACGCAGTGAGTAAGGCGATCATTTTAATGCTGTGTCTTGCCATTTTTTTCTCCATAAATTTCAAAAGGAAATCATGCCTGATGCGCATTGCGACGGCGTGAGTACCATTCAAGGATTTGGTGACGATGCAAACTGACGGAACGACCAACGACAACAACAATGAGAAGCGCACCGGACAATGCGCTGGAAATTTGATTCGGCACTCCGGCCATCTGTAGCCCCTGCTGTAAAAATCCCACCAGCAGCGCCGCCAACGCGGACCCCATAATCGACCCGGAGCCGCCATAAATATTGGCGCCTCCCAGCACAACCGCCGTAATAGCCGGCATCAGGAAAGAGGCGCCCAGATCCGAACGTGCGGAGCCAAAGTAAGAAACCAGTAATACGGCGGCGATCGCGGAGGCGCATCCGGTCATGGCATACACGGTATACAACGTGCGATTCACCGGGATCGCGCTGTACTGCGCGACACGGGCGCTCTGGCCAATCAGGAAAACGTTGCGTCCCATATGCGTGCGATGCATGAGCAGCCAGAAAAACAGACAGCACACAAGAAAAAAAATAAGCGGCATGGGAATACCAAGAAATGAAATATTGGCAAAGTCAGTGAACGCTGTGGGAAATCCACCAATACCTTCATAACCCGTGGCGCCAGCCATACCAGATAACAATAATGCGCTACCACCAAATAAATACATGGTTCCCAGGGTAATCACCAACGGGTTTACGCCGGTATAAATAATAAGTCCGGCATTTATCAGCCCACATATTGCGCCGAGTAGTAGGGTAATAATAATCGCTAAAGGTAGCGGCATACCGAGCTGAAACAGCACACCCAGGGTAATCGCGCATAGCCCGATTGTAGAACCAAATGAAATATCCATACCACCGCTGACAATAACCATTGTTAGCGGCAAAGCGACAATACCGATACAAATAAAATCGCTAGTGCTAAAAAGTAAGACATTAATATCTAATAAACGTGGATTAATCAGACCGAAAGCCAGAATTTCAAAGATCAATAAGGCTGCCAGCGCAATTTCCCAGCTATAGCGTCGCCATGGATTCATTATGCCACCTCTTTGTTTTTATTCTGTTGTGCGTGCGTTTTTGCTTCCGTCTGTAGTGGAGTGGGTGGTGATATAAAACGGGCATATTTCTGGCGGCGCAGATTGCGTTGTAATGCACAACGCAGCCGCCCATCGAATACCAGTACGCCCAACAATACCAGGCCAGCAATAAAATCGTTCCACCAGGCGGGGATACGCAGCAGCACTAACACACTATCGATTTGCGTAAGAAAATAAGCGCCGAGAATAGCGCCGATGACCGTGCCTGACCCGCCTAACAGGCTAATTCCCCCCAATACGCAGGCCGCGATGGCTTTCATTTCCAGCCCCGTGCCGGTTTGATTGGGAATGAAGCCAATCTGCGAGGCAAACACGATTCCAGCCAATGCCGCCATACCGCCATTAAGTGAAAATGCCATGATGCGTACCATCTCGGTACGGACACCCAATTGCCGGGCACCCTGCAGGTTATCGCCGGTGGCGTAAAAATTGCGGCCAAAGGCGGTTTTCGCCAGGAGCCAGGCCATAAGCAGCGCTAACACCAGGGTAAACCAGCCGATTGCGGAAATTCCCAGAAACACAGGAGCAGAGAGTTGCTTTAAGCCTGCGGGTAATCCTTCAATCCATTTCCCCCCTGTCCATAGCAGCATGATCCCACGATACAAGCCCAGCGTTCCCAGCGTGGCGACAATGGCGGGTATCTTCAACCAGGCAACCAGTACGCCATTAAAAAATCCGGCGACAATTCCTAATATTAGTGTGGCCAGGCAGGCGACCGGCAGGCTATAGCCGGCGTTTAACATCACTCCCAGCAATACCGCGCACATGCCTGTCGTCGAGCCCACCGATACATCAATATTGCGGGTGAGCATTACCATCGTCGCGCCAATCGCCAACAGCATCAAAATTTGCGCGCTACTGAAAACCATTGTCAGCGTTTGCACGCTCAAATACTGGCTATCCAGCGCGCCAGGAAACACGAATAAACAGACTATTGCCAGCAGTGCCGTCGCTTCCCGATTATTTTGGATGAATTTCAACATGTTGCCTCCGACGCACCATGTTCGCCAAACGCAACGTGCATGATGGTATCAACGTTAATTTCCTCGCCGCATAACGCAGGCCCCCCCAGTTCCCCCTGGTGCATGACATATACGCGATCGGCCATCTGCTCTATCTCTTCCAGATCGGACGAAATAAACAGCACCGCGACATTTTGTTGCGCGATACTGCGCAACAGCTGATAAATATCGCTGCGGGCGGAGACATCGACACCGCGGGTCGGTTCATCGACAATCAGTAATTGCGGAGAGGCTTCCAGGCATTTAGCAATCAATACTTTTTGCTGGTTACCGCCGGATAAAGTACGCGCCGCCTGTTCGGCATTATTGAGTTTGATATTTAACGCGCGGTGGTAACGTTCAAGAGTGGCGTTATCCCGCTGGGGCTTTATCCAAAATCCTTTTTGGTTGTGGGTCAGCGAACAGACATTCCATGCCAGGGAAGCGTCAAGATACAGCCCGGATGACTGCCGATCTTCCGGCAAATAGACCAGGCCGAGCTGCAACCGCTGTTGGGTTGTCAGGGCGTTAATTTCTTGACCATTGAACAGCATCCGCCCCGCATTGACCGGTCTAATACCGTACAGCGTTTCAGCCAGTTCTGTGCGTCCCGCGCCGACCAACCCGGCCAGACCAAGGATTTCGCCTGCCCGCACCTCAAGGTTGATATTCATAAAACCTTCGCCCGTCAGTGACTCCAGCGCTAATACCGTCGCGCCGCGTTCGTTCTGCGGGCGGCTGCCAGGCAATTCCAGCCACAACTTTTGATTCGCGGAAAGACTGACGCCCTGCGTTGCCGGGGTGATAGCTTGAATAATCTCGTCGGTAGAAAGGTCATGCGTTTTTCCGAATAATGCGATTTTACCGTCACGCATCACGCTAACGCAGTGAGCTAACTGTCTAATTTCTGGTAGCTTATGAGAGATAAATACAATTCCGACACCCTTTTTCAGCAACTCTTGCAGACGCGTAAATAACCGATCAGTTTCGGCTGGCGTTAACGACGCCGTGGGCTCATCAAGAATTAAGATTCGCGAGTCGCGCATCAAGCCGCGCATAATTTCAACGATCTGGCGGTCTGCAACATCAAGCGTACCCGCAGCGCTCGCCGGATCGAGTTGGCATCCCATCGCCTTTAATAGCTGCTGCATTTTTTCCGTGGAGGCCTGACGTCCCTGCAAGCCAAACAAGATATTTTCCCGCACAGATAAACTCGGAAATAACAGAGGCTCCTGGGGAACCAGGTAAATGCCATACTGGTGCGCCTTCAGAGGCGTTAAATGACTGCAACGCACACCAGCAATATCGATAGTCCCTCCATCTGGCGGGACTATACCGGCAATAATCTTCATTAATGTTGATTTACCCGCACCATTGCCGCCAAGCAATGCGTGCACCTCTCCCGCATGCAGAGTAAAGTCAATTCCCTTTAGTACTTCGACGCCGGAATAACTTTTATAAATGTTCTGCACACAAATCAGAGGGGATGCAGTATTGTGACTGATTTGCATGTTGCCTCCGCTCCCTCAATGTTGACTGACGGGACTGAACAAATGTTTTTTGAAAAAGAAATTGTTCAAAACGGTAGTAGTTATTTGGTCAAAAAACTCTCATCCAGATCACGTTTTCTGAATAAATGAATTTTTAGATGATAAATGTTCAGATTTGACGCGTTTTTGTGGCGTTAATCACGGTTATTTCGGAGTGATAACTGAACAATTGTGTTAATGATTTAGAAATGTTCAAAGTAAAGCCAGGTTATGACAATGAGCGATAATACGTTGGTATCTGATTATGGAATGTGCGAAGAAGAGCAGGTGGCGCGTATTGCCTGGTTCTACTATCACGATGGATTGACGCAGAGTGAAATCAGCGAGCGTCTGGGGCTAACCCGGCTGAAGGTTTCTCGTCTGCTGGAGAAAGGGCATCAGTCCGGTATTATTCGCGTACAAATCAACTCCCGCTTCGAAGGGTGTCTTGAGTATGAAAATGCCTTGCGCAACCACTTCGCATTGCAGAATATCCGCGTGCTGCCGGCATTACCCGATGCCGATATTGGTCTGCGCTTAGGAATCGGCGCCGCCCATATGTTGATGGAGTCACTGCGGCCACAGCAACTGCTGGCCGTCGGCTTTGGCGAAGCCACGATGACCACATTAAAACGCCTCAGCGGATTTATCTCGGCGCAACAAATCCGACTGGTCACGTTATCCGGCGGCGTGGGGCCGTATATGACCGGAATAGGCCAGCTTGATGCCGCTTGTAGCGTAAGTATTATGCCCGCGCCGCTGCGCGCATCATCGCAGGAAATTGCCTGCACGCTGCGCAATGAAAATAGCGTGCGGGATGTGATGCTCACAGCGCAAGCTGCCGATGCCGCCATCGTGGGGATTGGGGCAATTAACCAGAAAGATCAAGCCAGTATCTTAAAATCCGGCTATATCACTCAGGGTGAACAACTCATGATTGGCCGCAAAGGCGCAGTAGGCGATATTCTGGGCTATTTTTTTGATGCTCATGGCGAAATTATTCCAGACATCAAAATCCATAACGAATTAATTGGCCTGAAGTTAAATTCACTTTCCACGATCCCAACCGTGATTGGCGTCGCCGGCGGCGAACAAAAAGCAGAAGCTATTATTGCCGCTATGCGCGGTAACTATATCAATGCGCTGGTTACCGATCAGAAAACCGCAGGGAAAATAATTCAACTTATTGAAAAATAAAAAATAAAATAACACTTACCTCAATTCAATAAACAATAACTGACAGGATTTTATGTAACGATGTAAAAATAGCCGAGGGTAAAAAAATGGCTCGACTCTGTACCCATACTGAATCAGGACATTACCTGATGGCTCTTGACGCCGGTACCGGTAGCGTCAGAGCAGTAATTTTTGATCTACAAGGAAAGCAAATAGCTGTCGGTCAAGCGGAATGGCAGCATCTGGCCGTGCCGGATGTGCCTGGTTCGATGGAGTTTGATCTTGCCAAAAACTGGCAACTGGCTTGCCAGTGTATCCGTCAGGCACTACAGAAAGCCGCCATTCCTGCAACGGCTATCGCTGCCGTATCGGCCTGCTCGATGCGTGAAGGCATTGTTATTTATGACAGTAACGGCGAACCCATTTGGGCCTGCGCTAATGTTGACGCCCGCGCGGCGCACGAAGTCAGTGAATTAAAAGAGCTGCACGATAACACCTTTGAGGAGGAAGTTTATCGTTGCTCCGGGCAAACGCTGGCGCTCAGCGCTATTCCGCGTCTGCTCTGGCTTGCCCACCATCGTCCGGATATTTATCATCGCGCGTCAACCGTCACTATGATCAGCGACTGGATGGCCTTTATGCTCAGCGGCGAACTGGCGGTCGATCCCTCCAACGCAGGCACGACGGGGTTATTGGATCTGGTGACCCGCAACTGGAAACGTAGCCTGTTACAGATGGCGGGCCTGCGTTCTGACATTCTCTCGCCGGTAAAAGAAACCGGGACGCTGCTCGGTCACATTTCACAGAAAGCGGCTGAACAGTGCAACCTGCAAGCGGGTACGCCGGTCATCGTTGGCGGCGGCGATGTGCAGTTAGGCTGTCTGGGGCTGGGCGTCGTACGCCCGGCGCAAACGGCCGTGCTGGGCGGAACCTTCTGGCAACAGGTCGTCAATCTTCCCGCGCCGGTCACCGACCCAAACATGAACGTTCGCATCAATCCTCATGTGATCCCCGGTATGGTACAAACCGAGTCTATTAGCTTTTTTACTGGGTTAACGATGCGTTGGTTCCGCGACGCCTTTTGCGCCGAGGAAAAACTAATCGCTGAAAGGTTAGGTATTGATGCGTATTCCCTGCTGGAAGATATGGCCAGCCGGGTTCCTCCCGGCGCGTACGGTGTGATGCCCATCTTCTCTGACGTTATGCGTTTTAAACGCTGGTACCATGCCGCGCCGTCGTTTATCAATCTGTCTATCGATCCTGAAAAGTGTAATAAAGCGACCCTATTTCGCGCGCTGGAAGAGAATGCCGCCATTGTTTCCGCCTGCAATTTACAGCAAATTGCCGCGTTTTCCGGCGTACAGGCCGACTCTCTGGTTTTTGCCGGCGGAGGATCTAAAGGCAAATTATGGAGCCAAATACTTGCCGACGTTACGGGACTCACCGTTCACGTACCTGTCGTCAAAGAAGCTACCGCGCTAGGGTGCGCTATTGCCGCAGGCGTTGGCGTGGGTATCTGGCCATCGCTGGCGGAAACGGGAGAAAAGCTAGTGCGCTGGGATCGGGAGCATAAACCTAATCCTGAAAATTTCGCTGTCTATCAGCAGGCCAGAGAAAAATGGCAGGCCGTTTATCAGGATCAACGCGCGCTGGTCGATGGTGGCTTAACGACATCCCTCTGGAAAGCGCCAGGCCTGTAACAGGAGAATAAGCATGCAAAAAACGAATGAGAAGAATCATGAATACCGCTTTGGCGATAATGGCCCTAAATACTTAATCCGTGGGCCGGGCTGCGATATGGGTGTCGTCATACTACAACCAGGGCAGTCATTCCCTAACCATCGCCATAATACCGCTTGTGAGGTTTTTTATACCCTAAGCGGTGAAGTGTGCCTGTATCTGGAAGGAACACCTCATATCCTGCAAACTGGAGATGTTTTACAGTGCGAACCTGGGGAGGCGCATTATCTCATTAATAACGGCGATAAGCCCTGGAAAGGCGTGTTTATTAAATCGCCGCATCTGGAAAATGACAGCCACCCCGCAGATCCACCGGCCTGGTAACGCCCGCGCCATCGCCAGATTTTGCCGGATAGCGCCACGAGAGCCTTGTCCGGCCTCCAAACGGCATTCGTTAATGCAATATCAAGCTGTCATTTGATTACCTGTTGGTTCAAGATATCACACTGATGATCCTGAATTTCCTCGGCAGAAGCGCGATTGAAGGTCAGTAAATTACGCTCGGTCGCCAGCAGGACAAAAGAGCCATCACTTTGGCGTATCACCGCCAGCGCGATACATCACAGCATCCCCGCCGCGCAGGAACTTTCCCTGGTCCCATCGCCACCACAGCAGCAAAAAATAGCAGTGCGGTCATAAACTCCGGCAGTAGCGAAGTCGCCCACAGAAGGATAGTAACGCCAACGATGATGAAAGGGAGGAACAGAGGATGGGACAACCAGAGCGACATACCTGTCTCCTGACGATTTTTTCAGCAAGAATACGACGAACAGTCAGGCAGGTAAACGCCAGATATAGTGGGGTTATCGCAGGATTAAGCGGACAGATCAGTGATAATGAATTTCACCAAAGTATTCAGACAGCACGTAATAGCGACAATACTCAAAAGGGTTGTCTTGTCCGGCCTGAAACGTCTGTCTGGCAACGGATAGCAGCGGTTTATTGGCGGCAATTTGCAGTTTTTCACACAGGTCGGCGGAAGGTAAAATCGCCTCAACTTTTTCTATCGCCGAGTCGCTTGTTACGTTTAATAACGAATAGAGCGACGTATGCTCCAGCGCCTGCGGCGTCAGTTCCAGGCCGGGAAAGAAGCTGAGATCGAGATATATTTTCTCATGGTTAAATGGGCGGTTATTCAGGCAACGAATACGCGAAATATAGAGATAGTGATGCTGTGCGGGCAGGCTCAAGCCGTCTGCCTGAGCGTCGCGCGCGCGGCGCGGCGCGATTTCCAGAATACGGTTCTCAATCGCCACGCTGGCGTCCTGGAGATCGCGGGTAATACCGCGAAACGTGTGACCATAGCTCACGCCTTCCGGTACGGAGCACACCACAGAACCACTCCCGCGCTGCGACGAAATAATGCCCGCATTGATCAGTTCGCTCCAGGCCTGTTTAACCACAATCAGCGAGACGTTGTAGGCTCTGGCAATCTCTTTTTGCGTCGGCAGCTGGCTGCCTAAAGGCAGGGATCCATTTTGGATCTGCTGACAGATGATAAAAAATAGTTGCTTATAAAGCGGAGTAAAGCTCGTTTTATCAACCTGCAAGCTGCGCACCTCACGTCTTCGCCAGCAGGGGACGTTTTACCGTCCCCGGCAGGGTGAAGTCGCTACCCTGCGATTTGCCTGGCCAGTTCTGCCAAATCGAAATGATTCATACGATCCAAGGTCGTTAAATAATCGGCGGGAAAAGCCTCCACGCCATGGAATGCGCCGGAAATCGCCCCGACCATGGTGGCGACAGTATCAGTATCATTGCCGATATTAACGCCGGAGATAATAGCATCTACGGCAGAATTCGGACAACACGCGAACAGGCCAAAGGCCGCCGGCACCGCTTCACTCACGTGCAGCCCAGAGCCAATAATATCAGCAAGTTCCACCACCGCCGTTTCCCAATGGCGATGACGTTTACCGATATCCACGGCCAGTTCAATGCGTCGGGCAACGGAAGGCCCGGCGACCATCATCGCCCCTTGCTCCTGCGCCAGCAGATAGCCCCTTTGCGCACCGTAAATACCGGCGGCAATAATGCTGTCTGCGTTGGTCTGCGCTCTTAACGCCTCGCTGGTTGCCGCCGCCATCGCCGCTGCGCCGGACATCGCCAGCACGTTATTATGCGTAAAACGGCAAATCTGTAGCGCGCAGTCAATCGCCGCGTCAATATCACCCGGATGCAGCACCGCCGCTGGCCAAATCTTCATGGCGGCGCCGTTCGTTGCCTCCGCGTTACCCTTATTAATAATCTGTACCGACTGTTTCTCGCCTTCCAGCTCACCCTGTAAAGAGGCGCGGTTATCATTGAATATTGCCTTCATTGCCGCACGCGTCGTCGGGCCGGTAAAGTTGGCGTAGTACGGATAATCCAGCCACTGCTGAAAAGCCTCGCGCATCGCCTCGTCGCTGACCTGGCGTTGATGGCGCAGCAGCGCGTCCATAATGTACTTCGCCTGAATAAAATCATCCGTGCACATCCCCGCTTCGTTGCAGCGGCCAAACGTGTCCGCAGGCGGTTTTTGAAAGGTCGTCACCCAGCCGCCAAAATAGTCTTTTATTTGCTGCTGGGTGCGTACTTCCGTCGCGGCTCCCATCGCGTCCGCGGCGGCGGCGCCCACCAGGCATCCCAGTATTTTGTTTTGATCAACGTGCATGATGACTCCTTATTTCACGGTCATGGCTTGTGCCAGCGAATGGCTGGAAAGAAAAGTGTTTAGCTGCTCAGGAAATGGCAGAGCGGTCATTGCGCCTTTTGCCGTCACCGCCATAGCGCCGCAGGCGTTGGCATTGCTGATGGCTTCCGCCAGCAGGGCATGATCCCAGCAATTTGCGCGGGAAAGGGTGAACAGCAGGCCGCCGACAAAAGCATCGCCTGCCCCGGTGGTATCGATGACATCGACGCGTGGTGCGGGAAAATGGAACTCCCCCTCGGCGGTAATCAACAGCGCGCCATCGGCCCCCAGCGAAATGATCGTGGTGTCACAGCCTAGATCGCGCAGGTAATAACGCGCATCCTGCCAGTGACTGGCCCCGCTGAGCTGGCACAGCTCATCTGCCGAGACTTTGCAGATAGAAGCCAGTGCGGCGGACCGGGCGATCAGTTCAGGGATTTCATCAGTATTCCCCCACATCTTGCTGCGCAGATTGACGTCAAACAGTACGTAACCACCCGCTTCACGCATTCTTCTCGCTCCCTCAAGGCACGCCTCGCGAGCGGGCCTGTCGGTGAGGCCAATTGAGCTGAAGTAAAACCATTCGTGCTGCCTGAACGGCGGCAAATCCTGCGGCGAAACGTAGGTATCAGCCCCCGGATGCACCAGATAGGTAAAGCTGCGTTCCCCGTCAGCCGTCAGGTTGACGATCAGCACCGCGCTGGTCAGGTCCGCATCCAGCCTTAGAAACGTGACATCCACGCCGTTATCCTGAAAAACCTGGCGCAGGAAGCGGCCGGCGTCATCGTCACCAAGACAGCCAATAAAACCGCACTCTCCGCCCAGCCTGGCAACGCATACCCCCACGTTCGCCGACGCTCCGCCGGGGCATTTCAGATAGCTGTTCTGTTTTTCCGGCACTAGGTCAACGGAGGCATCGCCGATAACCCAAACCTTATTCATGGCCTTCATTTGCGCCTCCTTATGCCTGTTTCTGCGCCAGGGCGAGCTGAATATCACGATAATATTCGTTGTTAATCAGATACTTTTTCATAAGCAGCCCAACCGCAAGGTGAAACAGAGCCGGAATGAGCGTCATCATCAGCGCAATACCGGTGAGCGAACGTGCGCTCTGTTCAACATCGGCCTGATAGCCAAAGTGGCTCAGCAGGAATCCGAGTATCCCGCCCGCGATCCCCATCCCAAACTTCTGGAAGAAGAGGATGCCGCCAAACGCCAACCCGGAAACGCGCAGACCGGTTTTCTTTTCTCCGTAATCCACCGCTTCGGCGATAGAGGACCAGAACACCGGCATCTGCATATCGCAGAAGAAATTAATAAGAAAATAGAACGCAAACGCCAGGATAAGATTTTCACGCCCGACGGAGAAATACATCAGCGCGCTCAGGATAAAGGTAATAATCTGGGTGTAGCGGAACATCTTAATTTTGTCCCAGAACTTGGTTATCCAGGTGGTGGCGATCATCGCTAAAATAGAGGCAACGACACCGGTAGTCAGGAAGGGTGAAATCAGGCTATCTCCGCCGTTCAGATAATACTTGGCGTAATAAGCGGCAACGGAACCGCGAATAACATAACCGCACATCAGCAGCAGAATAACAACGCCGAGAATAATCCACTGATCGTTACGTAACAGATATTTAAACTGTTTCCCCACCGATAGCGAGGTAATTTCCGGCTCGCTGCGTTCACGCGTGGTAAGAAAACAGAAGATAAACAGTAAGGCGCCCATCGCCCCCATCAGCCCCATCGAAAACTGGTAACCCAGCGCCTTGTTGCCCTGCCCCAGCCAGACGGCAAGCATCGGTACGACGATAGTCACCAGGAAAGCGGCAATCTTGGTCATCACAAAACGATAACCGTTGGCGCTTAACCGTTCGACGGGGTCGCTGGTAATCACGCCAATCATCGAAATATAGGGAATGGTGATCGCGGTATAGACCAGGGTCATAAGAATATAGGTGCCATAGGCCCATGCCAGCTTGGCCATATAAGCCATATCAGGCGTAATAAACATCAAATAAACGGCGAAGCCAAAAGGAATGGCAAACCACAGCAGCCACGGGCGGTAACGCCCCCAGCGCGTGTTCAGTTTATCGGTCAGAACCCCCATGGCCGGATCGATAATGGCATCAATCATCCGCACAACCACAAACAGTACGCCAACATCAGCGGCGCTCAGGCCGTAGATATCGGTATAGAAATAGGCGAGGAGCAGCTGCATGGCGATAATCACAACGTTTATCGCCATATCTCCCGCGCCGAAGCCGATTTTTTCCACGATAGAAAGTTTCATGTTGATATTCCTTTACGCTTAACAGCGCAAATCTGGTGAACAATTAATGATGTCACTACATGAAATAAAAACGTTTTTATATAAGCCATCCACCAGACAATCTATGGAGGCTATGAAGAGAGTGTAACTAACCACAAAAAGATATAAAGGTATACCTTTATATCTTTTGATCGGTTTCACATATTTTTATAGACACGATCTTACCCCAGTTTTAAACCGGGATAAGAATCAATAAGATAATGAGCAGGGGGTGGAACGAAAATCAGCGGGAAGACAAAATGGCGCAACTATGGTCCTGAATCTCTTCCGCCGATGCGCGGTTGAAGGTTAGTAAATTACGCTCGGTCGCCAGCAGGACAAAAGAGCCATCGCTTTGGCGTACCACCGCCAGCCCATAGCGTCCCATATGATCGCGCGCTTCCGGCACCTCTTCCGCCAACATCATAAACGGACTACGCTGCGCCAGTTCGCTCTCGGTTACCCGGCGCGCCAGGTATTCATGCCCCATCAGGTCGCCCGGTAGCGGAAGCCAGCGAGTGCTGATGCGCGTGAGATCGTTATCCAGTTGTTCCCGAACGTCAGGACGGATGCAAGAAATATGGATATGCAAATGGTCCTGTGAACGACCAAGCCGCGAATTAATCGCCAGCGAGACTGCGCTATCCGGAATATCATGCCCGTATTTTTTACTCATATAGCCGCGAGCCTGCCAGGCCAGCCAGAAAAAGTTGGGCGTAGCGGGTTCCAGCAATAGCGGGCTTTCTGTACCGTTGATACGGTAGGTGGGCATCAATAAATATTGCAACGGACCGTGACGATCTTTAAAGACGACATAGCCGGCGCGAGGTTTGACTTCCGCGCAAGGCGCTGGGTTTTGATGCTGTAACTGATCGGGCAGGCATTGTTCAAGCACGATTTCCCGTAATGCATCAGGGTTGCCGGAAAATTTCCAGTAACCGACGCCCGCCGCGGCGACAATCACTATCACCGCCAGTAAAAAGTAGCCTGTTTTTTTCATGATATGCGTTCCCTGTGACCCATAGACGGGGAAGAGTAACGCAAAATTGTGGCAAAGAAAAAACCCGGTAACATAATACGTTACCGGGTTTATAAACGGTTTAGCGTTTGCTGATTTGGTCGAACGTACCGCCATTAGCGAAGTGATCTTTTTGCGCCTTCGCCCAGCCGCCAAACACCTCGTCAATGGTGAACAGCTTCAGCTTCGGAAACGCATCGTCGTATTTTTTCGCCACGTCAGCATCGCGCGGACGGTAGAAGTTTTTCGCTGCTATCTCCTGCCCTTCCGGCGAGTAGAGATACTTCAGATACGCTTCCGCCACCGCATTCGTCCCTTTCTTCTCAACGACTTTATCCACCACGGACACGGTCGGCTCTGCGAGAATAGATTCACTCGGGGTCACTATCTCGAATTTATCTTTACCCAGTTCGTTCGTCGCCAGCAGCGCTTCATTTTCCCAGGCGATCAGCACATCACCGATACCGCGTTCAACGAAAGTATTGGTTGAGCCACGCGCGCCGGAGTCCAGCACTTCAACGTTTTTAAACAGGGCTTTGACAAAGTCCTGCGCTTTGGCCTGATCGTTATTGTTGTGGTGCAGGGCGTAGCCCCATGCCGCCAGATAGTTCCAGCGTGCGCCGCCAGAGCTTTTCGGGTTTGGCGTAATCACCGACACACCGGGTTTAATCAGATCGTTCCAGTCATGAATTTGTTTTGGATTGCCTTTGCGGACCAGGAAAACGATGGTGGAGGTGTAAGGTGCTGAGTTATCCGGCAGACGCTTAATCCAGTTTTTATCGATACGACCACGTTCCGCAATAGCGTCCACATCGTAAGCCAGCGCCAGCGTCACGACATCGGCTTCAATGCCGTTAATAACGGAAGTCGCCTGTTTACCCGAACCGCCGTGCGATTGGCGGATCACGACGTTGTCGCCGGTTTCCTGCTTCCAGTGCGCGCTAAACGCTTTGTTGTACTGCTCGTACAGCTCACGCGTTGGATCGTATGATACGTTAAGTAACTGAATATCCTTTGCCAGAAGGCTGGTTGACGCCAGCAATAATGTGAACCCCACGCCCCACTTTTTCATCGCCCGACTCGCTTATGTTGTGTTGTGATGAGCAAAGCGTGCCAGAAAGAGAACCAAACATTAAAGAATAAAAAAAGATTGGCTATAACTTCGGGGAATAAATCTGAGGGATTGCCGGATGGCGGCTAGCGCCTAATCCGGCCTACACGTTTCTGCAACCTGTAGGCCTGATAAGCGTAGCGCCATCAGGCGCGCAAAAACAATCAGTACAGTTTTTTCGCGCACTCCATCCAGTCGCTTTTGAACGGACGCTTCATGTTTTCAATCGCATCGATGATGTCATGATGAACAAGCTGCTCGTTCTGGATACCGACACAACGACCGCCATGGCCTTCCAGCAGCAGGTCAATAGCATACGCGCCCATACGGGAAGCCAGAATGCGATCGTAAGGTACCGGGGAACCACCGCGCTGAATGTGGCCGAGCACCGTCGCACGCGTTTCACGGCCCGTTTCTTTTTCAATAAAGTGCGCCAGCTCGTCAACATCACACATATGTTCGGTGATAGCGACGATAGCGTGTTTTTTCCCTTTCGCGATCCCGGCTTTGATTTCCGCCACCAGATCTTCGCGATTAAATTCAACTTCCGGCACCACGATAAACTCACAGCCGCCAGCAATAGCCGCCGCCAACGTCAGGTCGCCGCAATAACGGCCCATCACCTCAACGATAGAGATACGCTGGTGAGAAGAGGAGGTGTCACGCAGACGGTCAATCGCTTCCACGACAGTGCCGAGAGCAGTGAAGTAGCCGATAGTGTAGTCGGTGCCTTTGATGTCGTTATCGATAGTGCCTGGCAGACCGATGCACGGGAAGCCCATTTCAGTCAGACGTTTTGCACCCATATAAGAACCGTCGCCGCCAATAACTACCAGCGCATCGATACCGCGTTTTTTCAGGTTTTCGATCGCGACAGCGCGAATATTTTCGTCACGGAATTCCGGAAAACGGGCGGAACCGAGGAAAGTACCGCCACGGTTGATCATGTCAGATACGCTGTAACGGTCAAGCTGAACCATACGATCTTCATACAGGCCCAGATAGCCGTCATAAATGCCCATGACTTCCAGCCCTTCCGTCAACGCTGCGCGCACAACACCGCGGATTGCCGCGTTCATGCCCGGCGCATCACCGCCGCTTGTCAACACACCGATTTTCTTAATCATGACTACCTCTGAACTTTGGAATGCAAAATGAAATCTATTGCCGGAAGCCGATTTCGCACTTCGAAACGATCCAACGAATATACAGATAGTATAACAATCCCTTCCTGCTGAATTGATTCAGGTCAGGCCAAATGGCGGTAATTTATACACAAAATGCTGGCCTGGCTCACTTTTTAACAATCAATTATACAAGCTCAAACTTCCTGCCTTCCCTGGGGACGACTGAACAGGGATCCTGATGAATAATGACATCTGAACCCGGAAAACGCCGCAAAATCGCCTGCTCTACCTGGTCAGCCACAAAATGCGCCTGAACGAGCGGCAGATTATCTTCCATTTCCAAATGAATCTGAATAAAGCGGGTCGGCCCTGACTGCCGCGTGCGGAGATCGTGCGCGCCGCTGACTCCCGGCCATGACGTCACGATATCAATAATTTCCTGTCGTTCCGCATCGGGCAGCGCGCGATCCAATAATGACTGCACCGCCTCATACCCCATACGCAACGCGCTATACAAAATATAGATGCCGATACCTAACGCAAACAGGGCATCTGCACGATGCCAACCGTACCAGGATAACCCCAGCGCGATAAGAATCGCTCCGTTCATCATAACATCAGACTGATAATGAAGCATATCCGCCCGTACCGCCTGACTTTGGGTCTTGCGTACCACCCAGCGCTGAAACGTGACCAGTATAATAGTGCATATCAGAGCGATGACGGTAACGCCAATCCCCACGCCGGGGTCGTTCATTGGCGTCGGCTTAATCAGATTCTGGATACTGGTCAAAAACAGAAACAACGCCGAACCGGAAATAAACATACTTTGCGCCAGCGCCGCCAGCGACTCCGCTTTACCGTGCCCAAACGTGTGTTCATCATCTGCGGGTTGCAGCGAATAACGCACGACCAACAAATTCGTCAATGACGCGGCAATATCCACCAGCGAGTCCACCAACGCCGCCAGAATACTCACCGATCCCGTATACCACCACGCAAAAATTTTGATCAAAAGTAACGCTGATGCCATCGCCGTTGCCGCGATAGCCGCCCGGCTAACCAGCCGTCCATAGGTTTGATTCATAAATACTCCCGCTATCTTCTGCCGGTAGTATAACGGATGGTTTAAAACAGTAAGCTAATAACAGAATGACAAACTGGAGATAAAAAAAACCCCCACATCATGTGGGGGAAGACAGGGATGGTGTCTATGGCAAGGAAAACAGGGTTGTTACTGGGAACGTGAGTTGCTACTACTCAATAATTTCAACGATGAACTTTTTTGCCATTGCGCCACGTCGCGCAGTTGCTCCATTCGTTGCTGATGCTTTTCATTCAAAACCGCTTGCTGCTCCGGCGTTAACAGGCGATACATCTGGTTACGCACGCGGGCCATTTCGACCTGGCGGGCGACCTGCTCTTGCGCCATTTTTTCTGCCTGAGCGCGCACAGCGCTTTCATCAAATTTTTCTGCGGTGACAAGCCGATGCATTGTCTCCATTTCGCTAACATTAACAGGAGGCTGTTCGTGCCTTGCCTGTTGCATAAGATCTCGCATCTGCTGACGCTGATGTTCGGTTAAACTTATGCCGTCAAACATATGATTTTGCGCGCTACGCTGCGTGGCCCCGTCACCGGGGTGCCAGTTATCGCTTGTAACAACTTCAGCTGCGTGGCTTAAAAAACTGAATGCCAGCGTTGAGGCCATAACAGCAGCGGTAACTTTGCGCATCGCTTGCTCCCAAAATCTTTTCTGTCGCGATTCAACGAGAGACAGTTTACGATTCGGGCTGCAAACATGCGTCAGGGGGTGTAAAACAACGTAAAGTCATGGATTAGCGACGCCTGATGACGTAATTTCTGCCTCGGAGGTACGTAAACAATGAATAAAATCCTGTTAGTTGATGATGACCGAGAGCTGACTTCCCTGTTAAAAGAGCTCCTCGAAATGGAAGGTTTTAATGTCCTGGTGGCCCACGACGGCGAGCAGGCGCTTGAGCTTTTGGATGACAGCATCGATTTACTTTTGCTTGACGTCATGATGCCGAAGAAAAACGGTATCGATACGTTGAAAGCGCTTCGCCAGACACACCAGACGCCTGTCATTATGCTGACCGCGCGCGGCAGCGAGCTGGATCGCGTTCTCGGCCTTGAGCTGGGCGCGGACGACTATTTACCCAAACCGTTTAACGACCGCGAGCTGGTAGCGCGCATCAGGGCTATTTTGCGCCGTTCCCACTGGAGCGAGCAGCAGCAGAGCAGCGACAACGGCTCGCCGACGCTGGAAGTCGATGCGCTAAGCCTTAATCCGGGCCGCCAGGAAGCCAGTTTCGATGGCCAAACGCTGGAGCTGACCGGTACGGAATTCACCCTGCTCTATTTGCTGGCGCAACACCTCGGCCAAGTGGTTTCCCGTGAACATTTAAGTCAGGAAGTGCTGGGTAAGCGCCTGACGCCGTTCGATCGCGCCATTGATATGCATATTTCTAACCTGCGCCGCAAACTGCCGGAACGCAAAGACGGTCACCCGTGGTTTAAAACATTGCGTGGTCGCGGCTATCTGATGGTTTCCGCTTCATGATAGGAAGTTTAACCGCGCGCATCTTCGCCATCTTCTGGTTGACGCTGGCGCTGGTGCTAATGCTGGTCCTGATGTTGCCCAAGCTCGATTCACGCCAGATGACCGAGCTGCTGGACAGCGAGCAGCGCCAGGGATTGATGATAGAGCAACATGTAGAAGCTGAACTTGCGAACGATCCACCCAACGACCTGATGTGGTGGCGTCGCCTGTTCCGCGCGATCGATAAGTGGGCGCCGCCTGGACAGCGGTTATTACTGGTGACCTCTGAAGGACGCGTGATCGGTGCTGAACGCAGCGAAATGCAGATCATTCGTAACTTCATTGGTCAGGCGGATAACGCCGATCATCCGCAGAAGAAAAAATATGGCCGCGTAGAGATGGTGGGGCCGTTCTCCGTTCGCGACGGAGAGGATAATTACCAGCTTTACCTGATTCGACCGGCCAGCAGTTCGCAATCCGATTTTATTAATCTGCTGTTTGACCGCCCGCTCCTGTTGCTCATTGTCACAATGCTGGTCAGTTCGCCGCTCTTGCTATGGCTGGCATGGAGTCTGGCGAAACCGGCGCGTAAGTTGAAAAACGCGGCTGATGAAGTGGCGCAAGGCAACCTGCGTCAGCATCCGGAGCTGGAGGCGGGTCCGCAGGAGTTCCTCGCCGCTGGCGCCAGTTTTAACCAGATGGTGACGGCGCTGGAACGGATGATGACCTCGCAGCAGCGTTTGCTGTCAGACATCTCCCATGAGCTGCGAACGCCCCTTACGCGCCTGCAACTGGGTACCGCGCTGCTGCGTCGTCGTGGCGGCGAAAGCAAAGAGCTGGAGCGTATTGAAACCGAAGCGCAGCGTCTGGACAGCATGATCAATGACCTGCTGGTGATGTCGCGTAACCAACAGAAAAACGCGCTGGTCAGCGAAACGATGAAAGCCAATCAGCTATGGGGCGAAGTGCTGGATAACGCCGCCTTTGAAGCCGAACAGATGGGCAAGTCGTTAACGGTAAATTATCCGCCGGGGCCGTGGCCGCTCTATGGCAACCCAAACGCGCTGGAAAGCGCGCTGGAAAATATTGTTCGTAATGCGCTGCGCTATTCACATACGAAGATTGAAGTCGGCTTCTCGGTGGATAAAGACGGTATTACGATCACGGTCGATGACGACGGGCCGGGCGTCAGCCCTGAAGACCGCGAGCAGATATTCCGTCCGTTCTATCGCACTGATGAGGCGCGCGACCGTGAATCCGGTGGTACTGGCCTGGGTCTGGCGATTGTCGAAAGCGCCATGCAGCAGCACCGCGGCTGGGTTAAGGCTGACGATAGCCCGCTGGGTGGGTTGCGGCTCACGCTGTGGCTACCGCTGTACAAGCGAACCTAAAAACCATCGGCCTGCGAATGCAGGCCGATTTTTTATCTCGCCATCAAGATTTACCGGGAAATGTCTGGCGCTAAAATCCACTCGGCGCTGTCGTTCCACACGTCCATCCGGGTAATTTTGCCATCGCGCACTTCGAAACGATCGATAAAGCGGTTATCGGCAAACGGGCGACCGTCGGGCCATTCGCCATACAACGTACCGTTGGAATAAATCACAACGTAATCATCATGCTGCACCGCATCAAACTCGCCCAGCGCCTTCTTTACCCACTTGTAGCGAGCGCCGTTAAACTGCGCGATATCTGCCGCGCCCGCCATCGCCCGGCCTCCGGTGAAGGTAATTTTCACCTCCGGGTGCATATACGTTGCGGCGCGTTCAGCATCGGGAATCATCGAGGCCACCAAAAATTCTTTTACGATCGCCACCGCATTTTCAGCTTCAGTCATAATCCTTCCTTTCATTTTGGCGGAGTTTTATCCCCCCACAGTCGTCTGGCGCTATCTTCAATTTTGCCGCTCAAACGACGCTTCTGCATGGTGCGGCTCCAGCTCGCCGACAGCCCGGCGGCGCTCAACAGCCGGTGATATTGTTCGTCATCAAACGGCATAGACCAGGCGATAACACCCGCTTCATGAACCGAGACATCGCTCAGACGCGACGCCAGTTCCAGCGGCGCATCGCTGGAGACCTTACCTGGCGCAATGACCCGATACAGCCAGCCGGTTTTTCCGCTGTTCTGCATAAGGAGGGCCATGTCGCTGATGGCAAAGTGGAAATTAAGTTTAAAGCATGGAGAGCGCGGCTGAGTGACCTGGATCAACGCCTCGCCCCAGCGGTAGATGTCGCCAATAAACACGTTGTGTTCGGTCATTCCGTTCGTCGACAGATTCTCGCCAAACGCCGGGGCGCAAAACAGCGTCGCCTGCTCGGGGAACTGGCGAATCCAATCAGCATAGTGTTCGCGGGGGTAATGGCATAGCGCGCGGTCGGGGCCGCCGTGGATTTTCTTTTCGGCCTGCTGATCGCCTGCCAGACCCAGCTCGGTCAGCATGAGTTCGCCGTCGATTTGCACCTTGGCGATAGCGCTCGGGCGGCTGCCGTCATAGTCACGAATTTTGCCAATAAACACGTCAACCGGATAATGCATCTGCTGCTCCTTACGCGGATACAAAAAAAGCGAGTCATCAGACTCGCTTCTACAGACGTGCAATGCAAATTATTTTTTAGCGGCGAAACGCGCTGCTGCTTCGTCCCAGTTCACCACGTTCCAGAACTCTTTGATGTAGTCCGGGCGGCGGTTCTGGAATTTCAGATAGTAAGCGTGCTCCCACACGTCCAGACCCAGGATCGGGAAGCCGGAAGCGCCGGAAATGGCTTCACCCATCAGCGGGGAATCCTGGTTTGCGGTAGAAACCACAGCCAGTTTGTCGCCTTTCAGCACCAGCCACGCCCAGCCGGAGCCGAAACGGGTTGCTGCTGCTTTTTCGAATTCAGCTTTGAAGTTGTCAACGGAACCGAAGTCACGCTCGATAGCCGCTTTCAGATCGCCCTGCAGAGTGGTGCCTTTTTTCAGCCCTTTCCAGAACAGGCTGTGGTTAGCGTGGCCGCCCGCGTTGTTACGCAGCACGGTTTTTTTGTCCGCTGGCACCTGATCCAGTTTAGTAATCAGTTCTTCAACCGGCAGGTCAGCAAACTCAGGCAGGTTTTCCAGCGCCGCGTTAGCGTTGTTGACATAGGTTTGATGGTGTTTGGTGTGGTGAATCTCCATCGTCTGCTTATCGAAGTGCGGTTCCAGTGCATCATAAGCGTACGGCAGGGATGGCAGTGTATAACTCATAATCATCTCCATTATTGTCGAGCGGCACAGTGTTAACGCCGCGTAAGCAGTTGGTTCATTATAGTTAATTAAATGATATTGAAAATGATTATCAATGCCGTACTTTTTCCAGGGTTATAAACGTTACGGCATCCGCTGAAAAAAATCGTTTTTTACGCCTCCAACCGAAACCGCCTGTTGATGAATTCCTGGAAATCATGAAATGTGAAACAGGGTTTCAAAATCTTTCTTTTGGTGCCAATTTTTGTCAGCGGTGGCAAAATCAAGAAGGTTATAATTTCACCATGCAATTACATTCCCGGTAAATTATTACAATTGCGAGGGAATTATGAAGCAACCTGGTTTTATACGTCTGGCTACGTTGGCCTTACTCTCCACACTCTCTTTCTTCTCCCACGGCGAAACCATTTTGCGCCTGGCCTACGCTGAAAATAGCCAGCCGGTAAAAGATGCGTTGCACTTCCTGGGGCAGCAAGTTGAAGAGAAAACGGGCGGCGATATCAAAGTACAGTACTTCCCGGACGGACAGCTTGGCGGCGAGCGCGAACTGGTGGAGTTGACGCAGGTCGGCGTCGTCGACATCACTAAAGTGTCGTCCGGGCTGATGGAGAGTTTTTCGCCTGAGTACGGCGTGTTCTCACTTCCCTACCTGTTTGCCACCGTCGATGAATACTACCGCGTAATGGATAACCCACAGGTGATGGAGCCTGTTTATCAGTCCACCGCCGCGCAGGGGTTTGTCGGCGTAGGCTGGTATGATTCCGGCGCGCG
This sequence comes from Salmonella sp. A29-2, assembly GCF_020150755.1. Lineage (NCBI taxonomy): Bacteria > Pseudomonadati > Pseudomonadota > Gammaproteobacteria > Enterobacterales > Enterobacteriaceae > Salmonella > Salmonella sp. A29-2. The sequence goes on from NZ_CP083731.1 coordinate 4,634,875, forward strand.
TAATTTTTATATGAGCAAAGCGCCGGTTAAACGCATTGAGGATTTACGCGGGAAGAAGATCCGCGTCATGCAGAGTGAGACGGCGATCCAAACTCTCAAACTGCTGGGCGCTTCGCCCATCGCCATGAGCCAGGCGGAGGTCTATACCTCGTTACAACAAGGCATTCTCGACGGCGCGGAAAACAATGAGTTCGCTCTCACCATCGCCCGCCACGGCGAAGTCGCCCGTTATTACACCTACGATATGCACACCCGCATTCCCGATATCCTGCTAATGAGTACCCTCACGCTGGAAAAGCTGACGCCGGAACAGCAGCGCATCGTCGAAGCCGCCATCAAGGCGTCGATCGAATTTGAGAAAGCCGCATGGGACAAGGAAATAGAGAAAACCAGGCTGGCGGCGGTAAAAGATTTCAACGTTGAATTCTACGAGATCGACAAAAAACCCTTCCAGAAGGCAGTACAGCCTATTTACGACGGCCTGAAAAACAAACCGCGGCTTTACGGGCTGTATCAACGTATCCAGACAGCAAAAAATTAATCTAATCAGGAAATTAAGATGAACACATTCAGAAAAGGACTTGATTTATTGCTGGGCGCTATCTGTTGCCTGGTGCTGGCGATAATGGTTGGCATCGCCTGCTGGCAGGTGGTGAGCCGCTACATTCTGGGCGTTCCCAGCACCCTTACCGAAGAGATGCTGCGATTTCTCCTGGTGTGGGTATCAATGCTGGGCATGGCTTTTGTCGCCGGTCAGAAACAGCATATCAGCCTGACTCTCTTACTGGATAAGGTGTCGCCGACGATTCGTGGCTGGTGGGATATTATTCTGCAGGTCATTTTTATCGCGTTTTCCATTTGGGTATTGATTATCGGCGGCTTAAAGATTTCTGCGATTTCTATGCTGCAAATCTCCCCTGCGCTGGGCATTCCGATGGGGAAAATTTATTACGCGCTCCCCTGCGCAGGCGTACTGATCATCCTCTATGGGCTGCTGAATATCGTTGACGCCCTGAAAGCTATCCATTCCGCCACGGATACCACTGAGCACACTCTGGAGAAATCACATGATTGACCCTATTTTTGCGTCCTGTACGCTAATTGCCGTCTTTGTTGTTTTACTGGCCATGGGCGCGCCTATCGGGATCTGCATCGTTATCGCCTCTTTCAGCACCATGATGCTGGTACTGCCTTTCGATATTTCGATGTTCGCCACCGCGCAAAAAATGTTCTCCAGCCTGGACAGTTTTGCCTTGCTGGCCGTGCCGTTCTTCGTTTTGTCCGGGGTGATCATGAATAGCGGGGGAATTGCCGCCCGGCTGGTCAATTTTGCCAAACTGTTTACTGGCAAACTGCCCGGCTCGCTCTCTTATACCAACATCGTCGGCAATATGATGTTCGGTGCAATTTCCGGATCGGCGATTGCCGCCTCAACCTCCATCGGCGGCGTGATGGTGCCGATGAGCGCGCGCGAAGGTTACGATCGCGGCTTTGCGGCCGCGGTGAATATCGCCTCCGCGCCGACGGGAATGTTAATTCCGCCCACCACGGCTTTTATCCTTTATGCGCTGGCAAGCGGGGGAACATCGATTGCCGCTCTGTTCGCCGGCGGTCTGGTCGCGGGAGTGCTGTGGGGCGTTGGCTGTATGCTGGTCACGCTGGTAGTCGCTAAGCGTCGAAATTATCGGGTTTTCTTCACCGTCCAAAAAGGCATGGCGCTAAAAGTTGCCGTTGAGGCCATTCCCAGCCTGTTACTGATCGTGATTATCGTCGGCGGCATTGTGCAGGGGATTTTCACCGCCATTGAAGCCTCCGCGATTGCCGTGGTGTATACGTTATTGCTGACGATGGTGTTTTACCGCACGCTGAAAATTAAGGATTTGCCTTCGATTTTGCTCCAGACAGTGGTAATGACCGGGGTCATCATGTTCCTGCTGGCAACCTCTTCGGCGATGTCCTTCTCGATGTCGATCACCAATATTCCTGCGGCGCTGAGCGATATGATCCTCGGTATTTCCGCCAATAAACTGGTTATCCTGTTAGTCATTACCGTCTTTTTGTTGATTATCGGCGCATTTATGGATATTGGTCCGGCCATTCTGATTTTTACCCCGATTCTGCTGCCGATCATGGCTAAACTGGGCGTCGATCCGGTGCATTTCGGCATTATCATGATCTATAACCTGGCGATTGGCACCATTACGCCGCCAGTTGGCAGTGGTTTATATGTCGGGGCGAGCGTCGGTAAGGTCAAAGTTGAGGAAGTGATTAAACCGTTGCTGCCTTTTTACGGCGCGATTATCGGCGTTCTGTTATTAATTACCTACATTCCGGAAATCACACTGTTCTTACCCCGTATACTGGGCATCATGTAAGCGCATAGTTTCCTGCACATCTCGTTGCCGGATGGCGATTCGCGTCTTATCCGGCCAACGCACGATAATAATTATCCGCAGGTCATCACCAGGTAAAAAAAACCGGCTACCTATAAAGTAGCCGGAAAAGGGAATAAATAATAAACAGGGATAATGATTAGAATGTGTAGCCTATACCCACGCGGAAACGGGTTTGTCTTTCATCGCTGTTGCTATTGACGGAAACATTACCTACCTCAACGAATGGCGACCATTGGTCAATAATATAGGCAGTTCTGAAGTTATATTCATAGTTATCTTTGCCGCCATCGTAAAGATCATATTTATCGGCTTTCTTATAAATTCCTTCGATTGTCCAGTCAAAGTTGTTCCATTTATAACCCGCCCAGACATCCATACGATTGATGGTATCATCATCACGGATATCAGAAGAACGGCGTACATATTCAAAACGATAGCGCGCACCAACCCACCAGCTTTCATTTAATGTCCACGTCGCGCGGAAGTAAGGCTTATAGGTAGAGTAACCGTTGCCTGTTTCCAGCACGAAACCCGGTTGCCTGGCGACATCACCGGTTTTAAATTGGTAGCTTATCGTATATTCGTTGCCCTGTGTTTCCAGGTCATTAAACGCTTTATTGGTGTCATCCCCGCCTGATTTTGAGATAGCTTCTATCGCAAAACCAACACCATTCGCAAACCGATGAGAAATATACGCACGGTCATAGTTAGCTTTACTGTCGTCAAGATATTCATGACGAACATCGACATATACTGCATGCGCATTTGTTACAACAAGAGGTAATAGTAAGAAAAGAGATTTTCTCATAACAGAATCCATTTAATTTAAAATTAAAACGTTGTTTCATGTCAGACCGTTACAACCATAATACGCAATGTGAATGGCGACAATATAGACAAAGATCTTTAATTTAAAATTGGGATAATGTTCAAAAAGCAAAATAAAATAAATGAAATTCATATTCGCCATATAAAATAAAAATCAAAACACCATCAACAACACTAATATAGGAATTTCCTTATACTTATATTTCATTGATTCCTAACGTTAATTTCAATATATTTAAATTGTAAATACAAATAAAACAACTAAATAATTACTGTATAACTACCTTTTTATCAAACGGTAAGTCAGACTATTCCCATTATGTGATCTCACGCAGCGTTTTCTTTGCATTGTTGCCAGCTAAGTCGTTTCGTGTCGTTATGATGAAGGTATTTTAGAAAACAAATATTACCCACTGATTTAAATAACATCCAGACGGTCACGATGCGCTCCGACTTTTTTAAAACGTGAAGTTAATCACTTCATTAACGTGCTGATTGCCAGAATACACCCAACGGCGGCAATCGTTATAAGGTTACCAGGCTGCGTAATTTTTAAACTCATGCAAACGGAAGGGGTATCCCGTCCATAAAAAATAATGAGGAACATGTCATGAGTAACGCGATTACGATGGGTATTTTCTGGCATTTGATAGGGGCGGCCAGTGCAGCCTGCTTCTATGCCCCGTTCAAGCAAGTGAAACAGTGGTCATGGGAAACCATGTGGTCAGTGGGCGGCATCGTCTCATGGCTTATTCTGCCGTGGACAATTAGCGCTCTGTTACTGCCTGATTTCTGGGCCTATTATGGGCAGTTTAACCTCTCCACCCTTTTACCGGTTTTTCTGTTCGGCGCCATGTGGGGCATCGGCAATATTAATTACGGTCTGACCATGCGTTATCTCGGGATGTCGATGGGTATCGGCATCGCTATCGGCATTACGCTTATCGTCGGCACGCTGATGACGCCTATCATCAACGGTAACTTCGATGTGTTAATCCATACCGAAGGGGGACGCATGACGCTACTTGGCGTTTTTGTCGCGCTGATCGGCGTCGGGATTGTGACGCGCGCCGGACAGTTAAAAGAACGCAAAATGGGCATTAAAGCGGAGGAGTTCAATCTGAAGAAAGGGCTTCTGCTGGCAGTGATGTGCGGTATTTTCTCGGCGGGGATGTCTTTTGCCATGAACGCCGCGAAACCGATGCATGAAGCTGCTGCCGCGCTTGGCGTTGACCCGCTCTATGTCGCGCTGCCGAGTTACGTGGTGATTATGGGCGGCGGCGCGCTGGTGAACCTCGGTTTCTGTTTTATCCGCCTGGCAAAAGTGCCAAATCTGTCGATAAAAGCCGACTTCTCGCTGGCAAGACCGTTGATTATCAGCAATATTCTGCTGTCCGCGCTTGGCGGTCTGATGTGGTATTTACAGTTCTTTTTCTATGCCTGGGGTCACGCGCGCATTCCCGCGCAATATGACTACATGAGCTGGATGCTGCACATGAGCTTCTATGTGCTGTGCGGGGGGCTTGTCGGTCTGGTGCTAAAAGAGTGGAAAAATGCTGGCCGCCGTCCCGTTGCCGTATTAAGCCTCGGCTGCGTGGTAATTATTATCGCGGCGAATATTGTCGGTTTAGGCATGGCCAGTTAATCGCTTTGATTACTGAGATGACGCCATTGGCTCGGCGTCATCCCGGTTTCCCGCGTGAACACCACTGAAAAATAATTACTATCTTCAAAACCGCACTGCATCGAAATCTCACTAATCATCAGCGGGCTATGCTGAAGCAGATACTGCGCGTGGCAAATACGGACCTGGCGTAAATATTGATTAATCGTCATCCCGGTTTGGGCGCGAAACTGCTGCCGCAGCACCCGTTCGCTGCATTGTTCCTGCTGGCAAAACGCATCCAGCGCAAAGGGACACTCAAGGCTATTAGCCAAAGCGGTAATTAATTTATCCAACAGGGTTTCTCGGGAGGTTGCCGGAAGATCGTCGGTCGCGTAGCGATGCCGTTTTAACGTCATCACCAGTTGACCAAACAGCAATTCCGCCATCTCATTCGCCAGCGGATCGCGTCCATTACTCTCATGTTCAAGCTGGTTAATGACCTGCCGCGCCTGATTCATTCCCATACTGCCCAGCCGCCAGTGAGGATGCCACTGCGCTCCCTGAAAGCCGGGAATCATCGCCTGCCAGTTTACATTGAGTTTCAAACGCTCCGGGCAGTAAATGATATTTTGCAGCACCAGATCGTTAACGGAGGTATAGGAGTGTTTGTCTTCAGCACGAATGTAAAACAGATCGCCGCGGGTAATTCTGTATGGGCGCTCATTAAGAACGTGTAGGCCATTGCCCCGCCAGACCATCACCAGTTCACAAAACTCATGCGTATGTTCCGCAAAAACATCCTGTGGATAGCGATCGGCAACCGTAACGGCCTGCTGCTCATCAGTAAAAAAATCTTTTTTCAAAAGGATTAACTGATTTGCCACCGCAGCACCTCATGTTGAATGCTTGCCGGATGGCGCTACGCTTATTCTGTCTACCGCTCGCCGCCGTAGGCCAGGTAAGGCGCAGCCGCCATCCGGTATTAAAGGGTATAATTATCAGCATATTGGCGACGAAAACGTTGATAGCGTTCGCGTTACTGGATTATCGCATCGCGTCCCTGACGGATATCCCGCGGCGACCAGTTAAATTCTCGGCGAAACAGAGTCGAAAAGTGGTTACTGTCGCCAAAACCGCAGCGGTACGCGATTTCTGTCACGCTATGATCGCTATGGCGCAATAAATGCCGGGCTTTGATCAAACGCAGGCGATTAAGGTAACGTTGCGGCGTCAGGCCGGTATGCTGTTTAAGCTGACGATGCAGCGTACGTAGCGACAGCGAAAACTGTTCAGCTACCGCCTCCCAGCAGACCTCCTCCGCAAAATGGTCTTCCAGCCATGCCATCAGTTGGTTGAGTTTGGCGTCGTTATTGGTCGCGCCTTCCATCAGGCTACTGCGGCGCAACAACACCAGTAGTTGCATAAACAAAATTTCGCGATTCGCCACGGCAGGCGCATCCATGCCGTCTCCGGCGCGCTCCATCAGACCGACCAACTGGCGCACCTGCTGCAACACACTCTGATTCACCCGCCAGTGAGAAGGATAGTAACCATCCTGCTCCTGCGGCAGCAATTGATCCAACCCCGCCAGGAACTGGAAGGCGTCCGGTGAACGCCACAGTACATTCGTCAGGCATAGGTTGTCGGTATGTTCATATAAATGCCGGTCGTGATCGCGAACAAAACACACGGTACCGCCGCTGATGGTATACGGCTGCCCGTTGAATACATGAATGCCCGTACCGTGTTCCACAATCACGATTTCATGAAAATCATGATGATGTTCAGGAAAAGCGGCTTGCGGCAGACGAGGTTCAATCGCCACGGGCGCTTTACCTGATGGAAAAAAATCCACGCTATGCAGTACGGTCATGGTTGCTTCCTCCTGAATTCAACATGTCCGAATAGTAATTAAGGGTTATCGGCCTCACCTTAAATTTTTGACGCTAAAGCGCGCAAACATGGTCTTTTTTTCAAGAAAAGGCGGGAAAAAGCGGGAAATGCGGACGACATCACACCGGCCTATTAGTAGAAACTGTGAACGCTATCACGTTCATCTTTGCCTTGTTGCCAGCGGCTCATTTTCCTGTCAGTAACGAGAAGGTAGGTCTTTGAGGGCTTTTTTAGACTGTGCGCAATGACTCTAAGAAGGACCTGATTATGACTTTTCGCCATTGTGTCGCGGTTGATCTCGGCGCATCCAGCGGGCGCGTGATGCTGGCGCGTTACGACAGCAAACACCGCACCCTGACGCTACGTGAAATTCACCGTTTTGTGAACTGCCTACAAAAAACAGACGGGTTTGACACCTGGGACATCGACAGTCTGGAAAAGGATATCCGTCTTGGTCTGAAGAAAGTCTGCAATGAAGGCATTCTTATCGACAGCATCGGCATCGACACCTGGGGCGTCGATTATGTCCTGCTGGATAAACAAGGTCAGCGTGTCGGCCTGCCGGTCTCCTACCGCGATAACCGTACCACGGGCATCATGCCGCAAGCGCTGGTCCAGATCGGCAAAAGCGAAATCTATCGCCGCAGCGGGATTCAGTTTCTGCCGTTTAACACCATCTATCAGCTACGCGCGCTGACGAAACAACAGCCTGAGTTAACAGCGCAGGTCGCTCATGCGCTGCTGATGCCCGATTATTTCAGCTACCGCCTGACCGGTAAAATGAACTGGGAATACACCAACGCCACGACCACCCAGTTGGTCAATATCAATACCGATGACTGGGACGATACCCTGCTGGCGTGGACTGGCGCGAAAAAGAGCTGGTTCGGTCGCCCCTCGCACCCTGGCAATGTTATCGGCGACTGGATTTGCCCGCAGGGCAACCGTATTCCGGTGGTAGCCGTCGCCAGCCACGATACCGCCAGCGCCGTTATTGCCTCTCCGCTGGCAAATAAACATAGCGCTTACCTGTCTTCAGGCACCTGGTCGTTGATGGGTTTTGAAAGCAAAATGCCCTACACCACTGACGAGGCGCTGGCTGCCAATATCACCAACGAAGGCGGCGCAGAAGGGCGTTATCGGGTACTGAAAAACATTATGGGTTTGTGGCTGCTCCAGCGTGTGCTGAAAGAACGGCGCATTACCGATCTGCCTGCGCTTATTGCCCAAACAGAAGCGCTGCCGGCCTGCCGTTTCCTGATTAACCCGAATGACGATCGCTTTATCAATCCTGACGATATGCGCGCTGAAATCCAGGCCGCCTGTCGCGAGACCGACCAGCCCGTTCCCGTCAGCGATGCCGAACTGGCGCGCTGCATTTTCGACAGTCTGGCGCTGTTGTATGCCGACATTCTGCACGAACTGGCAAATCTGCGCGGCGAAAAATTTACCCAACTGCATATTGTCGGCGGCGGATGCCAAAACGCGCTACTCAACCAGTTGTGCGCCGATGCATGTGGTATTCGCGTGATGGCCGGGCCGGTTGAAGCCTCCACCCTTGGCAATATTGGTATTCAGCTTATGACCCTCGACGAATTAAACAACGTCGATGACTTCCGTCAGGTCATCAGCGCTAACTACGACCTGACAACCTATATCCCTAATCCTGATAGTGAAATTGCCCGCCACGTTGCGCAGTTTCAACCCAAACGACAGACAAAGGAGCTTTGCGCATGACCACTCAACTGGAACAAGCCTGGGAACTGGCAAAACAACGTTTCGCCGCAGTAGGTATTGATGTCGAGGAGGCGCTGCGCCAGCTCGATCGCCTGCCGGTTTCCATGCACTGCTGGCAGGGCGACGATGTTGCCGGATTCGAGAACCCGGAAGGTTCGTTGACGGGCGGAATTCAGTCAACCGGCAACTATCCGGGCAAAGCGCGTAACGCCACCGAACTGCGCGCCGATCTGGAACAGGCGCTGCGCCTGATCCCAGGCCCAAAACGGCTGAACCTGCACGCTATCTACCTTGAGTCGGATACGCCGGTTGCCCGCGACCAGATCAAACCGGAGCATTTTAAAAACTGGGTGGAGTGGGCGAAAGCGAACCGGCTGGGGCTGGATTTCAACCCCACCTGTTTTTCTCATCCACTGAGCGCTGACGGTTTTACCCTCTCTCATCCAGACGCGAAAATTCGCCAGTTCTGGATCGATCACTGCAAAGCCAGCCGCCGCGTCTCGGCATACTTTGGTGAGCAGCTCGGTACGCCGTCGGTGATGAACATCTGGATCCCAGACGGCATGAAAGACATTACCGTCGACCGTTTAGCCCCGCGCCAGCGCCTGCTGGAAGCGCTGGATGAGGTCATTAGCGAGAAATTCGACCCGGCGCACCACATCGACGCCGTTGAGAGCAAACTGTTTGGCATCGGCGCGGAAAGCTACACCGTCGGCTCCAATGAGTTCTACATGGGCTACGCCACCAGCCGTCAGACCGCGCTGTGCCTGGATGCGGGCCACTTCCATCCCACTGAAGTGATTTCCGACAAAATTTCCGCCGCCATGCTCTACGTGCCACGGCTGCTGCTGCACGTCAGCCGCCCGGTACGCTGGGATAGCGACCACGTGGTGCTCCTGGACGATGAAACCCAGGCAATTGCCAGCGAAATCGTCCGTCATAACCTGTTCGACCGTGTGCATATCGGTCTGGATTTCTTCGACGCCTCTATCAACCGTGTCGCCGCGTGGGTTATCGGTACCCGCAACATGAAAAAAGCGCTGCTGCGCGCTCTGCTGGAACCCACAGATCAACTGCGTCAGCTTGAGGCCAGCGGCGATTACACCGCGCGTCTGGCGCTGCTGGAAGAGCAAAAATCTCTGCCGTGGCAGGCCGTCTGGGAGATGTATTGCCAGCGTCACGACACGCCGGCTGGCAGCCAGTGGCTGGACAGCGTTCGCGTCTATGAAAAAGAGATCCTGAGCAAACGTAGCTGACAGCGACACCTGATCTGTAGGCCGGATAAGACGCCCGCGTCGCCATCCGGCAATAAATGAAACACGATTGCCGGATGGCGCTGCGCTTATCCGGCCTACGTAAGACCCGAATAACCTTCGGGCAATAAATGGGAACACGAACATGCAAAATATTACCGATTCCTGGTTCGTCCAGGGCATGATTAAAGCCACGTCTGATGCGTGGCTGAAAGGGTGGGACGAACGTAATGGCGGTAACCTGACGCTGCGTCTGGATGAAGCCGATATCGCACCGTTTGCAGCTAATTTCCACGAAAAACCGCGCTACATCGCGCTAAGTCAACCCATGCCGCTGCTGGCGAATACGCCGTTTATCGTTACCGGTTCCGGCAAATTCTTCCGCAACGTGCAGCTCGATCCGGCAGCCAATTTAGGCGTGGTCAAAATCGACAGTGACGGCGCAGGCTACCACATTCTGTGGGGCTTAACCCACGACGCGGTACCCACCTCTGAACTCCCGGCGCATTTCCTCTCCCACTGCGAACGCATCAAAGCCACCCACGGCAAAGACCGCGTCATTATGCATTGCCATGCGACTAACCTGATCGCCCTCACCTACGAACTGGAAAACAACACTGCGCTGATCACCCGCAAACTGTGGGAAGGCAGCACCGAATGTCTGGTGGTATTCCCGGACGGTGTCGGCATTCTGCCGTGGATGGTGCCAGGCACCGATGAAATCGGCCAGGCCACCGCGCAAGAAATGCAGAAACATTCGCTGGTACTGTGGCCGTTCCACGGCGTGTTCGGAAGCGGACCTACGCTGGATGAAACCTTCGGTTTGATAGATACCGCAGAGAAATCCGCTGAGGTATTAGTCAAAATCTATTCGATGGGCGGTATGAAGCAGACCATCACGCGCGAAGAACTGGTCGCACTCGGCAAACGTTTTGGTGTGACACCGCTGGCCAGCGCCGTAGATCTGTACTGATACCTCCCAACTCAACGCCGGATGCGGCTTTGCCTTATCCGGCCTACAGGACGGTGCGCATTTTACCGTAGGCCCGATAAGCGTAGCGCCATCGGGCAACAGGGAATTTTTTTAAGGAGAATAGTGATGAGCTTTATGTTGGCACTGCCAAAAATTAGCCTGCATGGCGCTGGAGCGATTGCCGATATGGTGAACCTCGTGGCGAATAAGCAATGGGGCAAAGCGCTGATCGTTACCGATGGTCAACTGGTAAAGCTGGGCCTACTGGATAGCCTGTTTAGCGCACTGGATGAACATCAAATGTCTTACCACCTGTTTGATGAGGTGTTCCCAAATCCGACAGAAGAGCTGGTGCAGAAAGGTTTTGCGGCGTATCAGAGCGCAGAATGTGACTACATTATCGCCTTCGGCGGCGGCAGCCCGATCGATACCGCAAAAGCGGTGAAAATCCTCACCGCCAACCCTGGCCCTTCCACCGCCTACTCCGGCGTCGGCAAAGTGAAAAACGCCGGCGTACCGCTGGTAGCAATTAATACTACGGCAGGTACCGCGGCCGAGATGACCAGCAACGCGGTGATTATCGACTCTGCCCGTAAGGTCAAAGAGGTGATCATCGACCCGAATATCATCCCGGATATTGCCGTGGATGACGCCAGCGTCATGCTGGAAATCCCGGCGTCTGTGACCGCCGCAACCGGCATGGATGCCCTGACCCATGCGGTGGAAGCCTATGTCTCCGTTGGCGCGCATCCGCTCACCGACGCTAACGCGCTGGAAGCGATTCGCTTAATCAATTTGTGGCTACCGAAAGCGGTTGACGATGGCCATAACCTCGAAGCCCGTGAGCAAATGGCATTCGGCCAGTACCTGGCGGGTATGGCGTTCAACAGCGCCGGTTTGGGGCTGGTTCACGCGCTGGCGCACCAGCCGGGCGCAACCCACAATCTGCCGCACGGCGTCTGCAACGCTATCCTGCTGCCAATTGTCGAGAATTTTAACCGTCCGAACGCCGTCGCGCGTTTTGCCCGCATCGCACAGGCGATGGGCGTGGAGACGCGCGGTATGTCTGACGAAGCCGCAAGTCAGGAAGCGATTAACGCTATCCGTACGCTGAGCAAACGCGTCGGCATTCCAGAAGGTTTCAGCACGTTGGGCGTCACAAAAGAAGATATCGAAGGCTGGCTGGATAAAGCCCTCGCCGACCCGTGCGCGCCGTGTAACCCGCGCACCGCCAGCCGCGATGAAGTTCGCGGGCTGTACCTGGAGGCGTTATGATCCGCAAAGCCTTTGTGATGCAGGTAAATGCCGACGCGCACGAGGAGTATCAGCGTCGTCATAACCCAATCTGGCCGGAGCTGGAAGCCGTATTAAAATCTCACGGCGCGCATCACTACGCGATTTATCTCGATCAGGAGCGCAATCTGCTGTTCGCCACCGTTGAGATTGAATCCGAGGAGCGCTGGAACGCCGTTGCCAGCACCGACGTTTGCCAGCGTTGGTGGAAACATATGCGTGACGTTATGCCCGCGAATCCGGATAACAGCCCGGTCAGCGCAGAGCTAAAAGAGGTGTTCTATCTGCAGTAAGTCGTGTGCCCGATGGCGCAAGCTTACCGGGCCTACGGTTTTATTTTTTGTCGGCCGGATAAGGCGGTTACGCCGCCATCCGGCAATTTCAATTCTGCTCCGCTACCAGGATAGCCTGAGTATCCGGTTCCAGCGCTTTAAAGATATGCGCCTGGTCGCCGGGATAACAAATATAATCGCCCTCCGCCAGCTCTTCCGGCGCCTCGGTTAAGCCGACGAGGGCTTTTCCCTGCGTAACAATAATATGTTCCACCGACCCCGGCGGATGCGGGTGAGAGATCCGGTCGGCCCCCGGCTGCGTCAACAGCAGATAGATATCACGCCGCGCGCCGGGCGGACACGCCGCCAGTAATATCGCCTGATAATGCGCCTGCTCCGCCACGACTTTGGTGCCCTCTCCGCGGCGAATCACCTGCGTTTTTTGTACCTGCGGCTCCAGCAGCCTGGCAAAGGGAATGTCGAGCGCGACGCATAGCGACCATAACGTCTCCAGACTGGGGTTGCCGTTCCCTGCTTCCAGTTGTGAAAGCGTAGATTTAGCGATGCCTGCGCGCCGCGCAATCTCCGCCAGCGACAGTCCGGTTCGCTGGCGTTCGCGTACCAGACTTCTGGCAATGACGCTAATAGGTTGTGTCATAAAGCATCCAACGTTCACTATAACGAACGAAATGTTCGTCTTGTAAAGCAAATCTGTTCCGTTCATTATAATGAAAATTCGTTCGATATGACTAAAGAAGATGAAACACTATTTTTCCTGTCTCAAGGGAGACACGATAAAAGCGATATTTTTAGTGTGCCTGGCCGTGGGCGTCGTCGGCATGTCCTATGGCTCACTGGCGATGGCCTACGGTTTCCCACTGTGGGTGCCGTTTGTCCTCTCTATTTTTGTACTGGCGGGCGCGTCCGAATTTATGTTTATCGGCATTGTTGCCAGCGGCGGCAATCCGTTAGCGGCGGCGGCGGCAGGACTGCTGGTGAATGCGCGCCACGTGCCGTTTGGCGTAACGGTGCGCGATTTGGTTGGCACCCGCGCCGCCAGCTTTTTCGGCTGCCATATTATGAATGATGAGAGCGTGGTGTTCGGCCTGTCGCAAAAAACACCCGAACAACGTAAAGCCGCCTACTGGCTATGCGGTCTGGGCGTCGCCCTATTCTGGCCGATTGGCACACTGATTGGCGCAGGTGTCGGCAAACTGCTCCCGGCCCCAGAAACCATCGGTCTGGATGCCGTATTCCCGGCAATCTTACTGGCGCTGGTGATCCCGGCGTTTAAAAACCGCACCACATTGATTCGTGGTTGCAGCGGCGCCGCGCTGTCGCTTGCCGCCGTTCCCTTTGTGGCTGCCGGATTGCCAGTGTTGCTTTCGCTGCTTGGCCTACTGGCGAGGAAAAAATAATGGGCAATATGACGCTATTTATTATCGGTATTGCTCTTTTGTCTGCGGGAACCTATTTGATGCGCCTCGGCGGCGCGAAACTTGGCAGCCGTCTGGCGCTGTCTGAGCGTTCACAGGCGCTGCTCTCGGATGCGGCAACGGTGCTGCTATTCTCCGTCGCGCTGGCGACCACCTTTTACGAAGGCGAACATTTTGCCGGAATGGCGCGCGTTCTTGGGGTTGGCTTCGCCGTATTTTTAGCCTGGCGTAAAATGCCGCTTATTGTGGTGATTATCGCCGCTGCAGTGGTGACCGCGTTATTACGAATGGCGGGTATTAATTAACGTCTTACAGAACAGTTGGACGTGACACCCTATAAGTGATGAAGGCTGGGCCGCCCTATGCTGAAGTGGCCCAGAATTTTCGCACCAGGGGGATAAATGCTTTCCATATAAATGCCGATCCTCAATGACACTACCAGTACCTTCCAGCGTGACGTCAACATCTTGTGATAGCTTCAGATTACTGGTTTTTCTAATAACTCTCTTTAGTTAATGTTTACGTCAGCTATTTTTACGGATATTGCCTGATGAAGAATACATGAACGAAAAAAGCGCCTGATCGGCGCTTTTTATTGGCGTTATAGCGTAATTTTATAGGCGCTTGCGCCAGCCTGCACGGAGTTAATGTGCCGTCACTCAACGCAGGCGGTTATAATCATCCACCATCTCGTTATAACTTCTCAACGACGCCGGATAAGAATCCGCAACCATCCATCCTGTTGCAGGGTCCTGCACCCGTTTCTTTTCAAAATCAGAATACTCAACATTGTCTCTGATGCGACGAATATATTTTTTAGCTTGTAGCTGATAATCAGCCGCAGAGCTGATGAAAGAAGAATTACGGCCATCAGTATTCACTTCTTTCAATTGCGCAATCATTGTTTCCAGTTCCGCGACTTTTTTCATCATCGCTTCGGCATCAAAGGTATCGGCAGAAATAACCTTGTTGATCTGCTTTGCCGAAATCATGACAGCCAGAGAATAATAGTTAAATGTTTTACCTTCCGCTTCTTCTATTCTCTTCAACTGTGTCAATTGCCGCCTGTCATTTATTTCCTGAATAGCCTCATGATATTTTTCCGAGACGGGTTTAAAATCCTCGATATTCTTCAGTAATGTCTGATGCAGCGCCTTACCTTTAGCAAAGGCATCATCTTTATAGTTTTCCTGGGTATAATATTTTTCCATTTCGTTAATGGTATTACCCAGCGCGGCGGCGCTATCAATATAGCTAACGGCAACGCCATCAATAGGCTCAAGTAATGGCGTTAAGGCGGCCACCTGTTTCATCTCTTTCTGGCAATTCGTTATGTAAGACTCCGTAATACCATAAATGCCATAAACCAGGCTCTCTTTCCCTGTCGGACCTTTTTTAAAGTCTTTCACCCAATCCGCGTAACGCGCCAGACTACGCTGAACGGGCAATTGAAGTTTGTTAAAACAATCGATATAGACATCCATTTTTTCACTATAAACTTCTTCAGCGTCAACCTCCGGCTGAGCTGGCGTTTCTGGTTTCGCCGCCGGGGGCTGAGTTGCCGTTTCTGGCTTCGCTGCTGGGGGCTGCGCTGGACTTTCGCCAGATTGCGTTTCCGGAGTCTGAGAAGGCGCTGGCGTCGCAGGCTGACTGCTGGCGGCCGGCGTCGCCTCGGTTTTAACATTATTGTCATCACATCCTGTTGCGCCCAGGGTCATTAGCGCAATGATTATCGCTGAGGATAATAAATTCCTTTTCATTTAATTGCCTTTTGTATATTTACGTTGGGGTTCTCTTATTTTAACGAACACATTGATATTGATAATGTTAATTATAATGAAATATGGATTAAGTATTTTTTGTGTTGAATAAATCACATACCTGTTTTTTTTCATTAAAATGAATCTGTAAATTTCAATGATATTATTTATAGGTTATTCTAATGAAAAAGGATTTGTTATCATCAATTATTATCGCTATGCTGATGACTGCCGGGCTAAGCGCTTGTGATGAAAAAAAAGCGGACGAACAACCTGTAGCTCAGAGTGCGGATTCATCAGCGAGCAATACACAATCCACATCAGCGGAAAGCGCAGATGCGAACGATGTTCTTAACCAAAAGCTGAATGTTTACATTGATTGTTATAATAATCTCCAGGCAGATATTTACCGTGCTGTAAATCGTTATGCTAACACATTCGACGATTTCCGCACCGGTCCTACCGGTAAGGAAGACGATCCCTCTCCGCTGGTTCCTGTGTATCCTGCATTTATCCAGGACTGCCGGAAAGACATCAAGGCGGCGGCTGAATTAAAGCCGGCGTTTGCCTCTCTGGATAGTGCTGCTCTGGCATTTATTAATGCGGCTGGGCCACTAGCTGAAACAATCAATAGTATGAATAAATACTATGATCAAGATAACTTCAAGGATGATGCCTTTGCTGGCGCTAAAGCGTTCCATAAAACGTTTATAAAACAGTTCGATGAGTTTGATCCCATTGCGAAGAAATATATCGCCGAGATTACCATTATGAGTGGGCAGCATGCGGCTAATGAAATTAAGGCGACCGAGAAGAAAGAAGGTAAATCCATTAAGTACTATACGCTTTTGACGATGCAGGAAGCCGAGACGCTTAATGACGCTGTAGCTGATGCTTCTTTTGATGTGGCGGCAGTAAGCAAACAGCTCGCTGATTTTGAAGAGCATACTCAGAAGCTAAACGAGAAGATCAACGTTGATATAGATAAACATCGTAGCTTCCCTGGTTTTATTTCTGAGCTGGAAAAATTCCAGGGCAAGGTGAAAAAACGCATTCGGCGCGTGCGCGATAACGTGGCGTATACCTCGCATGAGCAGGACTACCTCAATAGCGGCAGCGGCGATATGGTAGATGGTTCTTATGAGGCTGTGGTTAAAGCTTATAACGAACTCATCGACACCTATAATGGCTATCATCTTGAGCGTGAGTTCTAAGCTTTTCACGCTGCAAATCGCGTGCATATAACCGCTAAACTGAGCAAATAAGTCGTTAGCGACTGTCGAAAGAGCGCCCCAGAGGCGCTTTTTTCGTTCGAAGTATTACCGGGTAGCAAGCGCCTCGTGAATGGCTGGAATAAGCTGCGGCCCAGCATAAAAACGATTAAAACCTGTATGGCCTCGCCACTATACGTGATTCCGTTATCAAGAGAGGCTGTAAAATTGAGAAAATATATATTTTCCGAAAATGTAGAGGGTACTATTTTAGTCTGCGATTAACCGCTGCGGATGGGTATAAATCGTCGCCCGACCCGGCTTACAGAACCCCACCAGCGTAAGATTACACCGTTCAGCGACGTCAACCGCGAGCGTGGTGGCAGCAGAAACCGCAAACAAAATTTCCACACCGCACATCGCCGACTTCTGCACCATTTCGTAACTCGCACGACTGGAAACCAGCGCCGCGCCTTGCCGCCATTCCTCACCTTCCGTAGCGCGGCGGCCGAGCAGTTTATCCAGCGCAACGTGGCGTCCGACATCTTCATGGCCCCCCGCCAGTTCACCCGACGGCATGACCCACGCCGCAGCGTGCGTACACCCCGTCAGCCTACCCGTCGGTTGAAAATCATTCAGATGTTTTAACGCGCGATCAAGGTTACCGAGATTAAACGTTTGGCTAAACGGCAGCGGTTGCACCGGCTTACCGATGTCATTGAGCTGTTCCACGCCACATACGCCGCAACCGGTACGTCCGGCCAGCGCGCGACGACGCGCTTTCAGCCCCATAAATCGACGGCTGGAAAGTTCAATCTGCACTTCAAGTCCGTTACAGGACGGCACAACGTCCATGCCATAGATTTCACGCGGGCTGTCAATGATCCCTTCCGACAGAGAAAACCCCATTGCGAAATGCGTCAGATCTTTCGGAGAGGCCATCATAACGACATGCGAAATGCCGTTATACACCAGTGCCACTGGCACTTCCTCGGCAACATCATCAAGTTGGGGGGACTGCAAATCCTCGCGTTTCCAGAGAGTCAACTGGCGTGAGGTTGTGAAATCAGTCACATTTAGGACTTCTTCAGACAGTATATTGTTCACTTTCTTTTAACCATATAAGAACACACACACCAACATTATGGTATTCTGTTACAACTCCTCCCGGATGGAGGAAAATTTATCCAATTCTGAACCTTTGCGGGCCCGTCCGCAAAGAAAAATAACAACCACTCCCTGAGCGTTTCGGATAGAGAAATGTGAAAGAGAAGTGACAATGTCGAAACAAGGAGCAAACCATGCAGGTCAGCAGAAGGCAGTTCTTTAAGATCTGCGCTGGCGGTATGGCAGGCACCACGGCGGCGGCACTGGGCTTCGCGCCCGGCGTAGCGCTAGCGGAAACACGGCAATATAAACTGCTGCGCACCCGCGAAACCCGTAACACCTGCACCTACTGTTCCGTTGGCTGCGGGCTGTTGATGTACAGCCTCGGCGACGGTGCGAAAAACGCCAAAGCATCTATTTTCCATATCGAAGGGGACCCGGATCATCCGGTAAGCCGTGGCGCGCTGTGCCCGAAAGGGGCCGGTCTGGTGGACTTTATCCACTCTGAAAGCCGCCTGAAATTCCCGCAATACCGCGCGCCGGGTTCAGATAAGTGGCAACAGATCAGTTGGGAAGAAGCGTTTGACCGCATCGCTAAACTGATGAAGGAAGATCGCGACGCCAACTATCAGGCGCAGAACGCCGAAGGCGTTACCGTTAACCGCTGGCTCACCACCGGGATGCTGTGCGCTTCCGCATCCAGTAACGAGACGGGTTATTTAACGCAAAAATTCTCCCGCGCGCTGGGTATGCTCGCGGTCGACAACCAGGCGCGTGTCTGACACGGACCAACGGTAGCAAGTCTTGCTCCAACATTTGGTCGCGGTGCGATGACCAACCACTGGGTCGACATCAAGAACGCCAACCTCGTCGTGGTGATGGGCGGTAACGCCGCAGAAGCTCACCCGGTCGGGTTCCGCTGGGCGATGGAAGCCAAAATTCACAACGGCGCGAAGCTGATTGTGATCGATCCGCGCTTTACGCGTACCGCGTCGGTGGCCGATTTCTATGCGCCAATACGCTCTGGTACTGACATTGCCTTCTTGTCAGGCGTGATGCTGTATCTGCTGACCAACGAAAAATACAACCGTGAATACACCGAGGCCTATACCAATGCCAGCCTGATCGTGCGTGAAGATTTTGGCTTCGATGATGGTCTGTTCACCGGCTACGACGCAGATAAGCGGCAGTACGATAAAACCAGTTGGCACTATGAGCTGGACGAAAACGGTTTTGCCAAACGCGATACGACACTGCAACACCCGCGCTGTGTCTGGAATCTGTTGAAACAGCATGTCTCACGCTATACGCCGGACGTGGTAGAAAATATCTGCGGTACGCCGAAAGCGGACTTCCTGAAAGTGTGCGAGTACATTGCAGAAACCAGCGCAAAAGATAAAACCGCGTCGTTCCTGTACGCGCTGGGCTGGACGCAGCATTCCATCGGCGCGCAGAACATCCGTACTATGGCGATGATCCAGCTTCTGCTCGGTAACATGGGGATGGCGGGCGGCGGCGTTAACGCCCTGCGCGGTCACTCCAACATTCAGGGACTGACCGACTTAGGACTGCTGTCGCAAAGTCTGCCGGGCTACCTGACGCTGCCGAGCGAAAAACAGACCGATTTGCAAACCTATCTGGCTGCCAATACGCCGAAGCCATTGTTGAAGGATCAGGTCAACTACTGGGGCAACTATCCGAAATTCTTCGTCTCGATGATGAAGGCCTTCTTTGGTGATAAAGCGACAGCGGAAAATAGCTGGGGCTTTGACTGGCTACCGAAGTGGGACAAAGGGTACGACGTGTTGCAGTACTTCGAGATGATGAAACAGGGTAAGGTCAACGGCTATATCTGCCAGGGCTTTAACCCGGTGGCCTCATTCCCGAACAAAAACAAAGTGGTCGCGTCGCTTTCCAAACTGAAGTACCTGGTGACTATCGATCCGCTCAACACCGAAACGTCCACCTTCTGGCAAAACCACGGTGAGTCGAACGACGTTGATCCCGCAAAAATCCAGACCGAAGTGTTCCGTCTGCCTTCCACCTGTTTTGCCGAGGAAAATGGTTCCATCGTTAACTCCGGTCGCTGGTTACAGTGGCACTGGAAGGGCGCGGACGCCCCGGGAATTGCCATGACCGACGGCGAAATCCTCGCCGGTATCTTCTTACGCCTGCGTAAGATGTACTCTGAACAGGGCGGCGCCAACCCGGAACAGGTGTTGAATATGACCTGGAACTACACCAAACCATACGAACCCGCCTCTGAAGAAGTGGCGATGGAAAGTAACGGTAAAGCGCTGGCCGATCTTATCGACCCGACAACTGGCGCGGTGGTGGTGAAGAAAGGTCAACAGCTCAGTTCGTTCGCGCAACTGCGCGATGACGGTACGACGTCCAGCGGCTGCTGGATTTTCGCCGGTAGCTGGACGCCGGAAGGCAACATGATGGCGCGTCGTGATAACGCCGACCCGTCTGGTCTCGGCAACACGCTGGGCTGGGCATGGGCATGGCCGCTTAACCGCCGCATCCTCTATAACCGCGCCTCCGCCGATCCGCAGGGTAATCCCTGGGACCCGAAACGTCAGCTACTGAAATGGGAAGGCGGAAAATGGGCCGGATGGGATATTCCGGACTACAGCGCCGCCGCGCCCGGCAGCGACGTCGGACCGTTTATCATGCAGCCGGAAGGGATGGGTCGCCTGTTTGCCATCGATAAGATGGCGGAAGGGCCGTTCCCGGAACACTACGAACCGTTTGAAACGCCGCTGGGCACTAACCCGCTGCACCCGAACGTTATCTCTAACCCTGCCGCCCGTATCTTTAAAGACGATGCCGACGCGCTGGGTAAAGCGGATAAGTTCCCGTATGTCGGAACCACTTACCGTCTGACCGAGCACTTTCACTACTGGACCAAGCACGCGTTGCTTAACGCTATCGCCCAGCCGGAACAGTTTGTGGAAATTGGCGAGAAGCTGGCGAATAAGCTCGGCATCGCGCATGGCGATACCGTGAAGGTCTCCTCAAACCGCGGCTATATCAAAGCCAAAGCGGTGGTGACCAAGCGTATTCGCACGCTGAAAGCGGACGGCAAGGATATCGATACCATCGGTATTCCTATTCACTGGGGCTACGAAGGCGTGGCGAAAAAAGGCTTTATCGCCAATACGTTAACGCCTTTCGTCGGTGATGCGAACACGCAAACGCCGGAGTTTAAATCCTTCCTTGTGAACGTGGAAAAGGTGTAACGGAGACGACCTATGGCTTATCAATCGCAAGACATCATTCGTCGTTCCGCCACTAACGGTTTCACCCCCGCGCCCCAGGCGCGGGACCACCAGGAAGAGGTGGCGAAACTCATCGACGTCACCACCTGTATCGGCTGTAAAGCGTGTCAGGTGGCGTGCTCCGAGTGGAACGACATCCGTGATGAAGTGGGCAATAACGTCGGGGTGTATGACAACCCGGCGGACTTAACCGCGAAATCCTGGACGGTGATGCGCTTCTCGGAAGTGGAACAGAACGACAAACTGGAGTGGCTGATCCGTAAGGATGGCTGTATGCACTGCGCCGATCCCGGCTGCCTGAAGGCCTGTCCGGCGGAAGGGGCGATCATTCAGTATGCTAACGGTATTGTCGACTTCCAGTCCGAGCAGTGTATCGGCTGCGGCTACTGTATCGCTGGCTGCCCGTTCAACGTGCCGCGCCTTAACCCGGAAGACAACCGCGTCTATAAATGTACGCTGTGCGTCGACCGCGTGACCGTGGGGCAAGAACCGGCCTGCGTGAAGACCTGTCCAACCGGCGCCATTCATTTTGGCTCGAAAGAGGATATGAAAACGCTGGCGGGCGAGCGGGTGGCGGAACTCAAAACCCGTGGTTATGACAACGCGGGTCTGTACGATCCGGCGGGCGTAGGCGGTACGCATGTCATGTACGTGCTGCATCATGCCGACAAGCCGAATCTGTATCACGGCCTGCCGGAAAACCCGGAAATCAGCGAAACCGTTAAGTTCTGGAAAGGCGTCTGGAAACCGCTCGCCGCGTTCGGTTTTGCCGCGACCTTTGCCGCCAGCGTCTTCCACTATGTCGGCGTCGGTCCGAACCGCGCGGAAGAGGAAGATGACAACCTGCATGAAGAGAAAGACGAGGTGCGCAAATGAAACGACGTGACACCATCGTGCGCTATACGGCGCCGGAACGCATCAACCACTGGATCGTCGCCTTCTGCTTCGTGCTGGCGGCGGTGAGCGGGCTGGGCTTTTTATTCCCATCCTTCAACTGGTTGATGCATATCCTGGGCACCCCACAACTGGCGCGAATTCTGCACCCGTTTGTGGGCGTGGTTATGTTTGCCTCGTTCATCATCATGTTTTTCCGTTATTGGCACCACAATCTAATCAATCGGGATGATATCTTTTGGGCGAAGAATATTCGTAAGATCGTCGTCAACGAGGAAGTGGGTGACACCGGGCGTTATAACTTCGGTCAGAAATGCGTATTCTGGGCGGCGATTATCTTCCTGGTGCTGCTGCTGGTGAGCGGGGTAATTATCTGGCGTCCGTACTTTGCGCCTGCTTTCTCAATCCCGGTGATCCGATTCGCGTTAATGTTGCATTCTTTTGCCGCAGTAGCGTTAATTGTGGTTATCATGGTGCATATCTACGCCGCCCTTTGGGTGAAAGGCACCATTACCGCGATGGTGGAAGGCTGGGTAACCCGGTCGTGGGCGAAGAAACATCACCCGCGCTGGTACCGAGAAGTCCGCAAGACAACGGAAAAAGAAACTGAATGAGTATTCGCATAATCCCGCAAGATGAGCTGGGGTCGAGCGAGAAACGTACGGCGGATATGATTCCGCCGTTATTGTTCCCCCGACTCAAAAACGTCTACAACCGCCGCGCCGAACGTCTGCGCGAGCTGGCTGAAAATAACCCGCTGGGCGATTACCTGCGCTTTGCCGCGCTTATCGCGCACGCACAGGAAGTGGTGCTGTACGACCATCCGCTGGAGATGGATCTGACCGCACGTATTAAAGAAGCGAACGACCAGGGCAAGCCGCCGCTGGATATCCACGTGCTGCCGCGTGATAAGCACTGGCAAAAACTGCTGCATTCGTTAATTGCCGAGCTAAAACCCGAGATGAGCGGCCCCGCGCTGGCGGTGATTGAGAACCTGGAGAAAGCCTCAGAGCAGGAGCTGGAGCAGATGGCCAGCGCGCTGTTTGCCTCGGATTTTGCCTCCGTCAGCAGCGATAAAGCCCCGTTTATCTGGGCCGCGCTCTCCCTTTACTGGGCGCAAATGGCCAGCTTGATCCCAGGCAAAGCCCGCGCGGAATACGGTGAAGCGCGCCAGTATTGCCCGGTGTGCGGTTCGATGCCGGTCTCCAGCATGGTGCAGATCGGCACCACGCAGGGGCTGCGTTATCTGCACTGTAACCTGTGCGAAACCGAATGGCATGTCGTGCGCGTAAAATGCAGTAACTGCGAACAGAGCCGCGACTTACACTACTGGTCGCTGGAAAATGAGCAGGCTGCGGTGAAAGCCGAAAGCTGCGGCGATTGCGGGACTTACCTGAAGATTCTGTATCAGGAAAAAGACCCGAAAGTAGAAGCAGTGGCCGACGACCTCGCCTCGCTGGTGCTGGACGCGCGCATGGAACAGGAGGGCTTCGCCCGCAGTTCCATCAACCCGTTCCTGTTCCCGGGGGAAGGGGAATAAGTTCTCTGGTATACCGGCTAGCAATCTACGTTAGCCGGATCATTGCTCAATAACGCAATGCTTGTATAACGTTTCTCGGGTCGTTGGCAATGGCGCGAAGTAATGCTTTGGCTGGCCCTGTCGGTGAGCGTCTTCCTTGCTCCCAGTTGCGCAGCGTATCCACGTTGACCGAAATCAGTTCTGCAAACTTAGATTGCGACAACCCAGATGCCTGCCGTATTTCTTTAATCTTCATTGCATCAATATGAAAGGTACGAGAAGGCTTACGGGTCCCTTCAATGATTTCATTCATTTGAGACATACTTTGAGTTAATCGCTCAAATAACACTTTATCCATCTACCACCTCTCATTCAGCATACGAAGCACCGCTTTTTCCTGCGGCGTGAGATCATCTTTAATGCCTTTTTGATAAATCAGAAGCAAGCGAATCTCATACCGTTGACTACGGTGAAAATAGATAATTCGCACGCCACTACGCTTTCCTTTGCCTCGCGATCCCCAGCGCATTTTTCTCAGGCCGCCCGTTTCCTGAATGACATCACCACAATCTGGATGCTGAGCCATAAAAACCTGAAGCTTATGGTATTCATCCTCATCGAGCAGTTTTTTAACATCTTCAGTAAAGAGTTCCGTTTCTATAAATTGCATATTCCATACGCCATTGGCTTATAGTAGTGAAAATAATCTATACGTCAATGGCGTATAGCATCATCGTTTCACAGTACAAAAATTAAAAACCCAGCGCCAACCGCATTCCATTTTTTGCGAACCTCTATCCAGAATCATCATCCCCTCGTTTCACCACTTTCCATCCCCAACGAACCAGGTTATAAACTGTACATACATACAGTCAAAGGAGCGTTATATGCCACTGGAAAAAGGAATTGCCGAACTGGTCGCTGGGTTTATCGCCGCGGGCCGTCCCTCTTCACGAGAGCAGAATATTGATGACCGGAGAGCGGGCTATATTGCCAGCACAACGCTGGCGGGTGAGAAAGAAATTCGGGTGAGTTCGGAAGATATCGTGCTGGAAGGGATGACATTTCGCGTCGTTTCGCCGCCAAACGCATCCGGTTCTCTACCCTGTATCCTCTACTATCACGGCGGCTGTTTTGTTAGCGGCGGCTTTCTGACTCATGACCCCCAGCTACGGCAACTGGCCTGGAAAAGCGGCTGTAAGGTGATTGCCATTCAGTATCGCCTTGCGCCAGAGCACACCTTCCCTGCGGCTCATGACGACGCTGAACGCGGGGCCAATATCGTCCATCAATACGCGGAACAGTTAGGCATCGATCGTGAACGTATCACGCTTGCTGGCGACAGCGCAGGCGGGCACCTGGCATTGGTCAGCGCGCTACGCCTGAAATCCACCGCCCACTGGTCTCCGGCGAAGCTGCTGTTGATCTACCCGATGCTTGACGCTACTGCCAGTTTCCCCAGCTATGCCAGCAACGGGCAAGACTACATCATCACCCGCGATACGCTGTTATCGGGTTTCGAAATGTATCTCCAGGGTACCGACCTCCGCCACCCGGAAGCCAGTCCGATATGGCGTGAAGATTTTGCCGGTTTACCGCCGGTGCATATCCTCACCGCAGAGTTCGACCCACTGCGTGATGAAGGCGAAGCGCTATATCACCGTCTGAACGACCAGGGCGTGGCGTGTACTTGCCAGCGCTATCTCGGTGTCATCCATGGCTTTTTCCAGCTCGGAGGCGTGAGCCAGGCGGCACGAAGCGCCATGCGAGATGTGGCCTGGCGTGTTGTAAGTCCATCAACAGGCAAAATGACCTAAAATTCAATTTTGTTTTCAACTTGAAAACTGGATAACGTTGCGCTAAATTGTTTTCAGGTTGAAAACTTTGTAATGGAACTACATTGTGCATGTTATCAGCCGAAAACCGTTCAATGAAGCGATGCTCATGTATCCAAACCATGAGCTTGCTCTCACTGAGTTGCTGAATGTTCTGGAGAAAAAAACATTCACTCAGCCTGAAGAGATGAAGCGGTATATTCCTTCACTGGATAATTTTAAGTACAGAGATAAATGGTGGGTGATTGATGTTTCTGGTAACAGCCTGAGACTCATTTCCTACATAGATTTCAGGTTACATAAGATATTTGTGAAACATATCGTTTCCCATGCCGAATATGACAAACTGACCGCATATTATCGGGGTAATAAAGAATGAGAACTCATCGTCAGATGGATGCAACCAGCGCAAAAAAGATCGTTGATACCTTCAGCGATGCGGTAAAAACCGTCCCACTGATGGGGGAAGACCGAAATGACAATGAGTATCGCAGGGCACTAGCGCTAGTGGAGTTTCTGGTCGACCACGACGATCTTGAAAACCCACTATTTGAATTGCTCTGTGCCCGAATCAGTGAATACGAAAAACATGCGCCGGAATTCAAAGCACTCAACCAACACCTGGAGAAAACGCCCCCTGGCGTTTCAGTATTGCGAACGCTCATGGATCAATACGGTCTCAAAGCAGCAGATCTTGCCAACGAACTTGGTTCTAAATCGAACGTCAGCAACATCTTAAATGGCCGCAGAGCACTAACGGTTAATCATATTAAAGCGCTTACACAACGCTTTAAACTACCAGCGGATGCCTTCATCGAGTAGTTGGATATGTCCAGCTACTCCTCCTCATTCCCGCCCTCTTCATACGGGCCGAACGGTTTCGCGGGTAGTACGATATAAATGCCTTCGAAAATTGCCCCAGCGGTCTCGCCGCCCAACAGTTCAACCTGCAACTGGACACGCGCTTTTTTACCCCGCGCCAGCCTGTCCAAATCACCGCTTAGCGACCCCAAATCAGCCACGGCGTTTGGCTTTCCGCTAATCGGTTTACTGTAGCGAATATGGGCGTCAGCAAGAATAATCGTCCCGCCCAGGTGGCGTTCACGGAGCATCAGCCAGATAAGTCCCCATCCGGTCAGCGTCGCCAGGGAGAACAGGCTGCCGGCAAACACCGTGTGATGCGGATTTTGATTACCGGTTTCCGGCATCGTGGTGATAAATTTTTGCCCGGTGTACTGCTGAATGCGCACCCCCATCTTTTCACTCAATGGAATGTGCTCATACCAGGCCTGCTGAAGCTGCCCGCACCAGTCGCCGCGATGCAGGATATCATCCAGCGATGCTACCGGTTTAATCATTAGAAAATGGCGGATTGGCGTGGTTGTGGGCGTAGTAATCTCCCCCTGATTGACAAATCCGAGTTTGGCAAAGAATTCAACCGCATCTTCGCGCGCGCTGCAGGTGACGCGCTTAACGCCTTCCTGGCGGGCGACAGACTCCAGGGTCATCGCC
This sequence comes from Salmonella sp. A29-2, assembly GCF_020150755.1. Lineage (NCBI taxonomy): Bacteria > Pseudomonadati > Pseudomonadota > Gammaproteobacteria > Enterobacterales > Enterobacteriaceae > Salmonella > Salmonella sp. A29-2. Next base: position 4,661,684 of record NZ_CP083731.1, read on the forward strand.
ATTAATGTCCCCAGCCCTTTATCCTGTACCGAGGGATGTACAGCCATAAAACGAATAGACGCCTCGTTATCTGCATTGATATACAGGCGGCCCACTGCAACTAAGTTTCCTTCTTCGTCCACCACCATTTGATGGTGCGCCAACGCATCCCAGCCATCCCGTTCCGACCCTTTCGGCTGGTGCAGCGGTTTACGCAGCATCTCCCAGCGAAACTGGTAGTAACGTTCTAATTCTTCTTCTGTTTGCGGAACTCGAAGGTGATACATAGCCGTACTCTCTCTTGTTATCCGCGGCCACGCCGGAAGCTGACTCATACCTGGAGCCAGAATGTCACGGGACCGTCATTAACCAGCTCAACCTGCATATCGGCAGCGAAGCGTCCGGTTTGCGTGTTTATCGCCTGCTGGCGGCAGCGTTCGACAAAATATTCATAAAGCGCCTGCGCGCGATCCGGCGCAGCCCCGCCGGAAAAGCTTGGTCGCATACCGCGCTCGGTATCTGCCGCCAGCGTAAACTGCGATACCACCAGCACGCTGCCGCCAGCCTGTTGTACATTCAGATTCATCTTGCCGTCAGCATCGCTGAAGATACGGTATCCCAGCACGCGCTCGCACAGACGATTCGCTTTTTGTTCGTCATCTTCTTTTTCGACACCCAATAACACCAAAAGTCCTGGGCCGATTTCACCCGTCACCTCGTCCTCCACGGTGACGCTGGCACGGGTTACGCGTTGAATTAATGCAATCATGGTTGGTCAGCTTCTTCTTGTTCTGCGGCTTGTTTGAGTTTTCGGTATTCCCCGAGAGTGACAGTTATTTCTGCGCCAAGCAAGACTATACACCAGGTCCAGTATACCCAGACAAACAGGATAGGGATCACTGCAAGTACGCCATAAATGAGCTGATATGACGGGAACATGGTGATATAAAGCGCGAAACCTTTCTTTCCGGCCTCGAACAGCAACGCTGCGACAAACGCGCCGACAAGGGCGTCACGGTTCGGTACGCGAGTTGTTGGGACAATACTGTAAAGTAACCAGAATGAGATCCACGAGAGCAGCAGCGGAAGGATACGCAATACATTGTCGATGACCGTATTCAGATCGCTGGCCCAGCGTAAAGAAAGCAGGTAGGAGCTGATTGCCAGGCTGGCGCCGGCGAGAAGCGGGCCGAGCGTGAGGATCATCCAGTACACCGCAAAAGAGTACACTTTTGGCCGTGTGCGTTTGCTGCGCCAGATAGTGTTTAAGGCGCTATCAATGGCGTACATCAACAGCAATGCCGTCACAATCAGTCCACAGGCGCCCACCGCCGTCATTTTGTTGGAATTAGCGACAAACTGCTCAATATAGCGCTGAATCACGTCTCCGGTGGCTGGCATAAAGTTAGCAAAAATAAAATGGCGTAACTGAATGCTGACATCAGAAAACATCGGAAAAGCAGCGAAAAGGGCAAAAACGACGGCAATAAGCGGTACTAAGGAGAGTAATGAGACATAGGCGAGATTTCCCGCCAGAGTCGTCATATTATCCTCATCGATACGCTGCCATAATAGCTTGAGCCAGGCCCGAACAGGGCGCGTATGGCGTCCAGCTTTTTGGTGAACGGTTTTTAGCATAACAGCTTCGCGAAATAGTCAGGGATGGTGGCTTTATCCTTCACCAGAATGCTGGTGATCCCCAACTGGTTGGCCCCTTCTATATTATCGGCATTGTCGTCGAAAAAGACCGCATCGGCAGCGGAAAAACCTTCTTTCTGCAGGACGTGCTGATAAATACGCGCTTCCGGCTTACGCATTCCCAAATCCTGCGATAAATAGATATGGTCGGCGGCAGCGCGCACCTCCGGGTATTCCTCCGGCCAGAAGTGGGTATGCAGTCGGTTAGTATTGGATAGCACCACCACGCGATGCCCCTGCTCGCGCAGTTTATGCATGATAGCAATCACTTCGGGCCGTAATCCGACAAATACCGCCTGCCAGCCGTGCGCAAATTGTTCATAACTGAGCGATAACGCCATTTCATGACAGAAAGCTTCAGCAAACGCTTCGTCCGTTATCTCACCGCGTTCATGTTGGTGAAAAGTCTCGCCCATCGTAAATTTTTGCTTCAGCGAAGCCAGCGGTACTCGACTCAGATCGCTCCACACACCTAATACGCGGTTAAAGTCGATGTCGACAATCACATTACCTAAATCAAAGATGTAGAGCATGTCATTCTCCTTGCTAACCGGGGATGAATAACTGTAGCGGGAAAGGAGAAGTTTGACTATGTATCCCTTTATAAATCAATTAACAAAAAGACAATAGAAACGCAGACGATGTTCAATATCGCCTGCATCACAGCGCCGTTTTATTGGCCGGATAAAGCGCTGACGCGACCATCCGGCGCAAGGGCGCTTGTCACGCTGAAACGGCGTCGTCCAGCGAAGGACTCACCTGAACCACTTCGATTTGCTGGGATTGAAGTAAATTCTGTAATGCCGGACCTGGATACTCGTCCGTAAACAGAGCGGTAATCTGTGACACATTGCCGATCTCAACCGCCGCAGAAGCATGGTATTTCGTATGATCGGCGGCCAGTAGAATATGTCGCGAGTGGGCCATCATGGTTTTCACTACGCTGGCTTCGTTGACATCAAACTCCAGTAACGCGCCATCGCTCTCTATCGCGCCTACGCTGGTGACGAGATAGTCCGCCCGGAACCCCGCCACAAACGCCGCCGCGGATGGCCCGATAATGCCGCTATTATGCGGGCGCAGCGTGCCGCCAGGCACCATCACTTCAAAACGAGGGTTATTATAAAGAATGTGCGCGACGCGCAGGCTATTGGTGATAATGCGCAGATGATTATGGTTGAGCAGCGCGCGCGCCACCTGCTCAACCGTCGTTCCAATCGTGATAAATATCGTGGAGCCATCCGGAATATAGTCAGCCACGGCTTCCGCAATGGCTTTTTTCTCTTGCGTCCAGGAGACCTCTCGCTGCTCAAAGGCGGTATTGACCACACTGGACGCTCTGCCGGCGCCGCCGTGATGACGCGTAATCAGCCCCTGCTCGCTTAATTTACGAATATCGCGGCGAACCGTCTGGGTAGAGACCTCCAACAAACTGGCTAACTCATCGATATTCATATAGCCGCGCTCATCAATAAGCATTAACAGCCGATCGTGTCGCGGATTACCGGTCAGTTCGGTAAGACTCATGAGCATTCCTCTAAAAGCTTCCTACTGCTCATATTATACAAAAAGTGACAAGAAAGATCGGGTTTGCTCACAATCAGGGATACCCGCCCGGCCACCTGGGCGCGTACACTTCAGCGCGGCAACGCCGCTGGCGAATCTGACAGCCTCTTCGATGGCGTATCCGCTTGCCAGGCCAAATGCCAGTGCGCCATGAAAAACATCGCCCGCGCCGGTAGTATCCACCACCTCCACGGTAAAACCCGGTTGGTGGCGTACCGCCGCTTTTTCCAACCAGTTGCAGCCTTCACTGCCTCGCGTGACATAGACATGTCCATTTGTGAGCATTTGTGCTTTTTTTAGCGCATCAATGGCTTCGCTCATCCCCGTCAGGCGTGCCAGCCCTGGCTCGGAGAAGGCGGCGTGGTCGCTTAACGCCACCAGCTCGCTAATATCCTGCGGCGTAATATCGCCATCAAGAACAGTCATGACGCCAGCCTGACGCGCCAGCGTAAACGCCTGTTTTGCGCCGTCATGCCAGCGCACATCCGCCAACACCACATCCCACTGCGAAAAATCGATGTCGTTAAGCCAGTCGGCGTCAGGTAATAAATCCGGGCTGGGATAATTAACGATAATCCGCTCTCCTTTGGCATCCACCATAATCGCTGACTGCGACGACATGGCCTGCGTGTAGCGGCGGGTATAACGGGTATTTACCCCCAGGGATTCCAGTTCCGCCAGCAGGCTGTTTCCGGTGTCGTCATCGCCCACACGGCCAATAAAGTCCACCTGCGCGCCCAATTTCGCCGCAGCCACGGCAGCGGTCGCCGCAGGCCCGCCGCCCACTTCCGTATAGCGCTTCGCCACATATTTACCCCCTTCTGTCGGTAATCCTTCCACGTAATAGATGCGATCCATCACGGTAATACCTACACAAGCAATACGAACCATGGTCATTCCTCAAGCATTTTCGATGTGCTCATTTTAATTTCACGAAATGTTTAAAAAGTGACGGCTGTCAATTTTTTGACTATAAATTACAAATACGATCACAAACAGACATAAAAATGCTCATTAATGACAAAAAATGACACCACCGTGTTCAGGAGAACGATATGGCAGTTATAGCATTTATCGGGTTGGGACAGATGGGCTCTCCTATGGCGAGCAATCTGCTAAAGCAGGGCCATCAACTCAGCGTCTTCGATGTTAATCCCGACGCCGTACAGCGTCTGGTAGACAAAGGCGCGCAACCTGCAAGCAGCCCGGCTCAGGCAACCATCGGCGCTGAATTTGTTATCACCATGCTCCCGAACGGCGATCTGGTTCGTTCCGTTTTGTTTGGCGAGCAAGGCGTTTGTGAAACTCTTTCCCGTGAAGCGCTGGTCATTGATATGTCCACTATTCATCCGTTGCAAACCGATAAGCTGATTGCCGACATGCAGAGCAAAGGGTTCAGCATGATGGATGTGCCGGTAGGCCGGACATCCGACAACGCGATTACCGGCACATTGTTGCTGCTGGCAGGCGGTACGGCGGAGCAAGTAGAGCGCGCTACCCCTGTTCTGATGGCGATGGGTAATGAGCTGGTCAACACCGGCGGCCCGGGAATGGGTATTCGCGTAAAACTGATCAACAACTACATGAGTATTGCGCTAAATGCGCTCTCCGCCGAAGCCGCCGTGCTGTGTGAAGCGCTGGGGCTTTCCTTCGACGTGGCTTTAAAAGTGATGAGCGGCACTGCCGCAGGCAAAGGGCATTTCACCACCACCTGGCCGAATAAAGTGATGAAAGGGGATCTGTCTCCCGCCTTCATGATCGATCTGGCGCACAAAGATCTTGGCATCGCGTTGGATGTCGCCAATCAACTGCACGTACCGATGCCGCTCGGCGCCGCCTCCCGTGAAGTTTATAACCTGGCGCGGGCCGCAGGCCGCGGTCGGGAAGACTGGAGCGCCATCCTGGAACAGGTGCGCATCAGCGCCGGGCTGACCGCCAACGTAAAAAAGTAACGACTGTATAAAGGAAAATTGAATGAACAACTACACCATCAAAGACATTACGCGAGCGTCCGGCGGGTTTGCCATGCTGGCTGTCGATCAGCGCGAGGCGATGCGTTTAATGTTTGCTGCTGCTGGTGCGAAAACACCCGTTGCCGATAGCGTGCTGACGGATTTCAAAGTGAATGCGGCGAAAATTCTTTCCCCGTATGCCTCTGCCGTTCTGCTGGATCAGCAGTTCTGTTATCGCCAGGCCGTAGAACAAAACGCGGTCGCTAAAAGCTGCGCCATGATCGTCGCGGCGGATGATTTCATCCCGGGCAACGGTATTCCCGTTGATAACGTGGTCATTGATAAAAAAATTAATGCGCAGGCGGTAAAACGGGATGGCGCGAAAGCCTTAAAACTGTTGGTGCTGTGGCGCAGCGACGAAGACGCGCAGCAGCGTCTGGATATGGTCAAAGAATTCAATGAATTATGTCACTCCAATGGTTTGCTGAGCATTATCGAACCGGTTGTACGTCCGCCGCGCTGCGGCGACAAATTCGATCGCGAGCAGGCGATTATCGATGCGGCCAAAGAACTGGGCGACAGCGGCGCCGATCTTTACAAAGTTGAAATGCCGCTCTACGGCAAAGGCGCGCGCTCGGATCTTCTTACCGCCTCACAACGCCTGAATGGGCATATCAATATGCCGTGGGTCATCCTCTCTTCCGGTGTGGACGAAAAACTGTTCCCTCGCGCGGTCAGGGTCGCCATGGAAGCTGGCGCATCCGGGTTCCTGGCGGGACGCGCGGTCTGGTCATCAGTGATTGGTCTACCGGATACCGAGCTGATGCTACGTGATGTTTCCGCGCCTAAGTTGCAACGTCTGGGCGAGATCGTCGATGAAATGATGGCGAAACGTCGTTAATACGAGGATGAAAGAATGAAATGGTTTAACACGTTGAGCCACAACCGCTGGCTGGAGCAGGAAACCGACCGCATCTTTAATTTCGGTAAAAACGCCGTGGTGCCGACAGGCTTCGGCTGGCTGGGAAATAAAGGGCAAATTAAAGAAGAGATGGGCACCCATCTTTGGATCACGGCGCGTATGCTGCACGTTTATTCCGTGGCGGCGTCGATGGGCCGACCGGGCGCTTATGATCTGGTCGATCACGGCATCAAAACCCTGAACGGCGCGCTGCGCGATAAAAAATACGGCGGCTGGTATGCCTGCGTTAACGATCAGGGCGTGGTGGATGCCTCTAAACAGGGTTATCAACACTTCTTCGCCCTGCTGGGCGCGGCCAGCGCCGTCACTACCGGGCATCCTGAAGCCAGAAAATTGCTGGATTACACCATAGAAGTGATTGAGAAATACTTCTGGAGTGAAGAAGAGCAGATGTGCCTGGAGTCCTGGGACGAAGCCTTTAGCAAAACCGAAGATTACCGTGGCGGTAACGCCAATATGCACGCCGTCGAAGCGTTCCTGATTGTTTATGACGTTACCCATGACAAAAAATGGCTGGATCGCGCTATCAGAATCGCATCAGTCATTATTCATGATGTAGCCAGAAATAATCATTACCGTGTTAATGAACATTTCGATTCACAGTGGAATCCTATCCGCGACTACAACAAAGATAATCCTGCCCACCGTTTCCGCGCCTACGGCGGTACGCCAGGTCACTGGATTGAGTGGGGCCGTCTGATGCTCCATCTCCATGCTGCGCTGGAGGCCCGCTTCGAAACGCCCCCCGCCTGGCTGCTGGAGGATGCGAAAGGTCTGTTCCATGCCACTATCCGCGACGCCTGGGCGCCAGATGGCGCAGACGGTTTTGTCTACTCAGTCGACTGGGACGGTAAACCTATCGTACGTGAACGCGTGCGCTGGCCGATTGTGGAAGCGATGGGTACGGCCTACGCCCTCTACACCCTGACGGGCGATAGCCAGTATGAAGAGTGGTATCAGAAATGGTGGGACTACTGCATTAAGTACCTGATGGACTATGAAAATGGTTCCTGGTGGCAAGAGCTGGACGCCGATAACAAAGTGACCACCAAAGTGTGGGACGGCAAGCAAGATATTTACCATCTGCTGCACTGCCTGGTCATTCCTCGTCTGCCACTGGCGCCGGGCCTGGCTCCAGCGGTCGCGGCGGGTCTCCTGGATATCAACGCGAAATAGGTCATGAGGATGGCAGCCATGCACAGCGGTGGAAAAACTATTCAGCTTAATGCGGGCCATTACCAGGCGAAAATCGTCACGGTTGGCGCAGGTCTGGCGGAACTGACCCATCATGGACGCCATGTGGTCATCCCGCATAAACCGGAAGAAATACCCATGGCGCATCTGGGGAAAGTATTGATTCCCTGGCCCAATCGCGTGACAAATGGCTGCTACTCCTATAACGGCAAGGTTTTCCAGCTTGCCGTTAACGACCCGGTTTCGCAGACCGCCATTCACGGTCTGTTAGCCTGGCGAGACTGGCAGATTAATTATCAGTCGGCGACGGAAGCGTCGCTAACGATTTTTCTGCCGCCCTCTTACGGCTATCCCTTTGCGTTGATATCGGAAGTGATTTATCGGTTAGATGCCGCCAGTGGGCTGCACGTATTTATTCGTACGCAAAACATTGGCGATGAATCAGCCCCTTATGGCGCGGGCGCACATCCTTATTTGACTTGTAATCTGCAAAGCATCGATAGCTGTGTATTAACACTGCCTGCAAGCGAAGAATTGCCCGCAGGCAGGGATTTTTCCGCATCATGCCTGCTCGGCGAAACGCGCCTTGATCATGCGGTTAAGACCGCGACTACCCCGGCTGAGTGGGAGGTCAGACTTACCAGCCCAACGCAGAACATGTCTACATTTTTACGCAGCAACCAACCCTGGCTACAGATCTATACCGGCGAAAAACTCAGCCGAAAAGGTCTCGCGGTAGAGCCTATGAGCTGCCCGCCCGATGCATTTAATTCCGGGATCGCACTGATTCATCTTGCCCCAAAAGCGATCCATCAACTGCATTTTTCCATCGGCTGCGACTAGCCCAAATGGATTACCGAATTACCCTACATTCACGGAGATTACAATGAATTCTCTACCACAACGGTCAACCGATTTTGAACTGACAACATCACAAGATGGTTTTGCGCTTAGCTGGCACCAGCGCCTGATTTTACGCCACAGCGCCGAAAACCCCTGTCTGTGGATTGGTGCGGGCGTTGCCGACATTGATATGTTCCGCGGCAACTTCAGCATCAAAGACAAACTCAATGAGAAGATTGCATTAACAGAGGCTACGGTCAGCGAGCTACCCGACGGCTGGCTGGTACAATTCAGCCGTGGCGCAACAATTAGCGCCACCCTTCGCATCTCCGCCGATGAGGCGGGACGCCTGAAGCTGGATCTGCAAAACGACGACCTGCACCATAACCGTATCTGGTTACGCCTCGCAGCTAATCCAGACGACCATATCTACGGCTGCGGCGAACAGTTCTCTTATTTCGATTTGCGCGGCAAGCCGTTCCCGCTGTGGACCAGCGAACAGGGCGTTGGCCGTAATAAAACCAGCTATGTCACCTGGCAGGCTGACTGTAAAGAGAACGCCGGCGGCGACTATTACTGGACCTTCTTCCCGCAACCGACCTTTGTCAGCACGCAGAAGTATTACTGCCACGTCGATAATAGCTGCTATATGAATTTCGACTTCAGCGCGCCGGAGTATCACGAACTGGCGCTGTGGGAAGATAAAACTACGCTGCGTTTTGAGTGTGCCGACACCTACATCGCCCTGCTGGAAAAACTGACTGCGCTGTTAGGCCGCCAGCCGGAGCTGCCGGACTGGGTTTATGACGGCGTCACGCTAGGCATTCAGGGCGGTACGGAAGTTTGCCAGCAAAAACTGGATACCATGCGCAACGCAGGCGTAAAAGTGAACGGTATTTGGGCGCAGGACTGGTCCGGTATCCGCATGACCTCTTTCGGCAAGCGCGTGATGTGGAACTGGAAGTGGAATAGCGACAACTATCCGCAACTGGATAGCCGGATCAAACAGTGGAAAGAAGAAGGCGTCCAGTTCCTCTCTTATATCAACCCATACGTCGCCAGTGATAAAGACCTCTGCGCTGAGGCGGCGAAACACGGCTATCTGGCGAAAGACGCCACGGGCGGCGACTATCTGGTCGAGTTTGGCGAATTCTATGGCGGCGTGGTCGATCTGACCAATCCGGAAGCTTACGACTGGTTCAAAGACGTCATCAAAAAGAACATGATCGCGCTCGGCTGCAGCGGCTGGATGGCGGATTTCGGCGAATATCTGCCGACCGACACGTATCTGCACAACGGCGTTAGCGCCGAGATCATGCATAACGCCTGGCCTGCGCTCTGGGCGAAATGTAACTACGAAGCGCTACAGGAGACCGGCAAGCTCGGCGAGATCCTGTTCTTTATGCGTGCGGGTTACACCGGCAGTCAGAAATATTCCACCATGATGTGGGCAGGCGACCAGAACGTTGACTGGAGCCTTGATGATGGTCTGGCCTCTGTAGTGCCTGCGGCATTGTCGCTGGCGATGACCGGCCATGGTCTGCATCACAGCGATATCGGCGGCTACACCACCCTGTTTGACATGAAACGCAGCAAAGAGTTGCTGCTGCGCTGGTGCGATTTCAGCGCCTTTACGCCGATGATGCGCACCCATGAAGGCAACCGCCCCGGCGATAACTGGCAGTTCGACGGCGACGCGGAAACTATTGCCCACTTTGCCCGCATGACCACCGTCTTTACCACGCTGAAACCGTATCTCAAGCAGGCGGTGGCGCAAAACGCAGCTACCGGTCTGCCAGTCATGCGTCCGCTATTCCTGCACTACGAGAACGATGCCGCAACCTACACCCTGAAATATCAATATCTGCTCGGTCAGGATCTGCTGGTCGCGCCGGTTCATGAGCAGGGGCGTTGCGACTGGACGCTGTACCTGCCGGAAGATCACTGGGTGAATATCTGGACCGGCGAAGCTCACCACGGCGGTGAAATTACCGTGGATGCGCCCATTGGCAAGCCGCCGGTCTTCTATCGCGCGAAGAGCGAGTGGGCTTCACTTTTTGCTTCTTTACGGAATATCTAATACGGCTCGCCCGCAGGGAAACCTGCGGGCAGATGGAGAAGAATAATGAGTCAAACATCATCGAATCCGGCAACCCTACGCTTGCCGTTTAAAGAAAAACTTGCCTATGGACTGGGGGATTTAGGTTCTAATATCCTGTTAGATATCGGAACCCTCTATTTACTCAAATTTTATACCGATGTGCTGGGTTTACCAGGGACTTACGGCGGGATCATTTTCCTGATCGCCAAATTTTTTACCGCATTTACCGATATGGGTACCGGCATTATGCTCGACTCGCGGCGTAAAATTGGTCCGAAGGGCAAATTCCGCCCGTTCGTGCTTTACGCGGCATTTCCGGTAACGCTACTGGCGATTGCTAACTTTGTCGGCACACCGTTTGAGGTGACGGGAAAAACCGTCGTCGCAACGATGCTGTTTATGCTGTACGGGCTGGTTTTCAGCATGATGAACTGCTCGTATGGCGCGATGGTGCCCGCGATTACCAAGAACCCGGATGAACGCGCCTCGCTTGCCGCGTGGCGTCAGGGCGGCGCCACTCTCGGCCTGCTGCTGTGTACCGTTGGCTTTGTGCCGGTCATGAACCTGATCGAAGGCAATGCCCAACTCAGCTATATTTTCGCCGCCACGCTATTTTCATTGTTTGGCCTGCTATTTATGTGGCTGTGCTACGCCGGCGTTAAAGAGCGCTACGTCGAAGTGAAACCTGTCGATAGCGCGCAAAAGCCTGGATTATTGCAGTCGTTCCGCGCCATCGCCGGTAACCGTCCGCTGTTTATTCTGTGTATCGCCAACCTTTGTACTCTCGGCGCCTTCAACGTCAAACTGGCGATTCAGGTTTATTACACCCAGTACGTTCTTAACGACCCGATCCTCCTCTCCTGGATGGGCTTCTTTAGCATGGGCTGTATTTTTATCGGCGTCTTTTTGATGCCAGGCGCAGTAAGGCGTTTTGGCAAGAAGAAAGTCTATATCGGCGGGCTGTTAATATGGGTGGCGGGCGATCTGCTCAACTACTTCTTTGGCGGCGGCTCGGTCAGTTTTGTCGCCTTCTCCTGCCTGGCGTTCTTCGGTTCCGCCTTCGTCAACAGCCTGAACTGGGCGCTGGTTTCCGACACGGTGGAGTACGGTGAATGGCGCACCGGCGTCCGCTCGGAAGGGACGGTTTACACCGGCTTCACGTTCTTCCGTAAGGTCTCCCAGGCGCTGGCAGGGTTCTTCCCCGGCTGGATGCTGACACAAATCGGTTATATCCCGAATGTGGTGCAATCGGCAGGCACCGTCGAAGGCCTACGCCAGTTGATCTTTATTTATCCTTGCGTGCTGGCGGTCATCACCATTATTGCGATGGGCTGTTTCTACAACCTCAACGAGAAGATGTACGTGCGAATTGTGGAAGAGATTGAGGCCCGGAAACATACGGTTTAACAACAATAAAATATAACGCCCTGCGGGGCGTTTTGAGAGGCGATTATGTCTAATCATGATCCGCTAACGCTAAAGTTGAGCCTGCGGGAAAAATGCGCCTATGGCGTGGGCGATTTCGGCTCAAATCTGATGCTGTGTATCGGTACGCTGTATCTACTGAAGTTTTATACCGATGAACTCGGGATGCCTGCATATTACGGTGGAATTATCTTTCTGGTGGCGAAATTCTTCACCGCTTTTACCGATATGCTCACCGGCGTATTGCTGGACTCACGCCGTAATATTGGCGCAAAAGGAAAGTTTCGGCCTTTTATTCTGTATGCGTCATTTCCGGTAGCTCTGGTTGCTACTGCGCAATTCTTTGCCACTCACTTTACTTTACCCGTTAAAACAGCCTTCGCGACGGTGCTGTTTATGTTGTTCGGTCTGTTCTACAGCCTGATGAACTGCTCATACGGCGCGATGGTACCCGCTATTACCAAAAATCCGCATGAGCGGGCCCAGCTCGCCGCATGGCGACAAGGCGGCGCTACCATTGGCCTTCTTCTTTGTACCGTAGGTTTTATGCCCATTCAGGCGCTGTTTACCCGTTCCCCTTCGCTGGGTTATCTGATTGCAGCAGTCATCTTTTCGGTCTGCGGGCTGTTCAGCATGTGGTGGTGCTTTAGCGGGGTGAAAGAACGGTATATCGAAACCGTACCTGACACGCATAAACCCAGCATATTGAAGTCCTTCTGCGCGATTTTTCGTAATCCGCCGCTGCTGGTGCTCTGCGTTGCCAATTTGTGCACGCTGGCCGCCTTTAATATCAAGCTGGCCATTCAGGTTTATTACACTCAGTACGTGCTGAACGATATTCATTTGTTGTCATGGATGGGTTTTTTCAGCATGGGCTGTATCCTGATTGGTGTTTTATTAGTACCTGCTGCGGTAAAACGCTTCGGGAAAAAACAGGTTTATCTTGGTGGTCTGATATTGTGGGCCGTTGGCGATATCCTGAATTTTATCTGGGGTGGAACGTCATTCCTGTTTGTTATTTTCTCTTGTATCGCCTTCTTCGGTACCGCTTTCGTCAACAGCCTGAACTGGGCGCTGGTTCCGGATACGGTTGACTATGGTGAATGGAAAACGGGTATTCGCGCTGAAGGCTCGGTGTATACGGGTTATACCTTTTCCCGAAAAATTTCCGCTGCGCTTGCTGGCTTTTTGCCAGGTATTATGCTGACGCAAATCGGTTATATCCCCAACATAGCTCAAAGTGACACCACGTTGCTTGGTTTGCGTCAGCTCATTTTTTTATGGCCTTGCGGTCTTGCCATTATCGCAGCACTAACGATGGGCTTTTTTTATAAGCTCAATGAACAACGTTTCGCTTTTATTATCGAGGAAATTGCCCAACGAAAGAAAACAGGTAATCAAATTGTCGCGACTAATAATAAACAAAGTATTTCTACTGTAAATAATTAAACGACGCTTGCCGCTTTATCCATCCCGATGGATGGCGGCTTCCCTATATTTGAAAAATGGATTTATTATGAAATCTCTGAATACTCTAGTGATATTAACTTCAGTAATATCCACCTCTGTTTTTGCTGGCGCTTATGTAGAAAACCGTGAGGCCTATAACCTGGCGTCTGACCAAATGGAGTTTATGCTGCGCGTCGGCTATAACTCCGATATGGGGGCCGGAATTATGTTGACCAATACCTATACGCTACAGCGTGATGATGAATTAAAGCACGGTTATAATGAGATTGAGGGCTGGTATCCGTTATTTAAACCTACAGATAAATTAACCATCCAGCCTGGCGGGTTAATAAACGACAAAAGCATTGGTTCCGGCGGCGCCGTCTATCTGGATGTTAACTATAAATTTGCCCCGTGGTTTAATCTTACGGTACGTAACCGATATAATCACAATAATTATAGTTCAACCGATTTGAATGGCGAACTGGATAATAATGACAGCTATGAAATCGGTAACTATTGGAATTTTATCATTACCGATAAATTTTCTTATACCTTTGAACCACACTATTTTTATAACGTTAATGATTTTAATAGTAGTAATGGTACGAAGCATCATTGGGAAATCACCAATACCTTCCGTTATCGTATCAATGAACACTGGTTGCCCTATTTTGAATTACGCTGGTTAGATCGTAACGTGGGCCCCTACCATAGAGAGCAAAACCAGATTCGTATCGGGGCGAAGTATTTCTTCTGATATTATCGCCTCTATTTTCCAAATCTGCATCACAGCGGGTAGTTGTTCTGCCCGCTCATTCATCCTGAATCAGACTCCCGATATCCCGCCCCTAAGCGCCATGATAATATTCGCAAAGCGTTTTACCATATTCATGCTTATAGAGAAGGGAAACAAATGAATAAGCGATTTAATATTGATTGGGACAATGAATTAACCCAGGAACAGCTCATTAATTTAATTTTAACCGATGAAGATCTGCCAAAGCTTCGCTCACTGACCATTGGTAACTGGGGTGATTGTTGGGAAGACGAAACCTGCCAGCCTATTATTGATATGATTGTGGAGAACGCCCCCCGCTTTGCTCACCTGGAATCACTGTTTATCGGTGATATGGAGAGCGAAGACTGCGAGATCTCCTGGATTAAACAAGGTGACTATTCCAGGCTCTATGCGGCGTTACCCAATCTGAAAGAACTGATTATTAAAGGCGCGTCGGATCTGCGACTGGGCGCTATACATCATGAGAAACTGGAGCACCTGGAAATCATTTCCGGCGGCATCCCTTCTAACGTGCTTGCCGAACTACAAAATGCGCAGCTCCCTGCATTAAAAACGCTGAAGCTCTTCCTGGGCGTAGAGGGATACGGTTTTGACGGTTCGCTGGATGACGTGATGGCGCTGGCATCGAAAGATCTTTTCCCTCAGCTCACCCATCTGGGGTTGATGAACAGCGAAGAGCAGGATGATATCGCCCGCCGGGTGCTGGAAAGTAATATCCTGCCGCAGCTTAACGTGCTGGAACTCTCATGCGGTACCTTAACGGACAACGGCGCAGAGGCGCTGCTGGAGCATAAAGACCGAATTGCGCATCTGGAAACACTCGATCTCCACCACCACTATTTGACGCCGGAGATGCAGGAAAAGCTAAAAGCCACACTGCCGATAAACCTGAATCTTTCAGAAGCACTGGAGCCTGATGATTACGATGGCGATATTTATATGAATGCGATGTACACCGAGTGATTGAGTAGGGGAATGTGCACATTCCCCTACTCAACGATAAAGGGATTTATTGTGATTACGCTCATTGGCCCCCATCAGAGCAAGCGCACGCATTATTTTATGCAGGCTGCCGCCGTACTTGGGGAACCCGTCACGGCGCTGACTCATCCGCACGCGCTGGACGCTTCGCTGACCTCTGGCATCGTTAAAATCGACCCGCCAGTACACAGTGAAACTGACATCCGCAAAATAAACGCGATCGGTCTGGACTATATCCATTTTTTGCAGAACATGGCGGCGCGTCCTGGCGTCACCTGGCTTAACCATCCGGCGGGCCTCATTCACCTGTTGGATAAAAAACGCTGCAAGCGGCGCTTACTGGAACACGGCATCCCCACGCCGCCGTTGGTAGCGGAAGACGTAAAAAGTTTTGCACAGCTCACCGCTATCATGCAGGAAAAAAAGATCGCCAGCGTGTTCATTAAGCCCTCGCTGGGTTCTGGCGCGGCGGGCGTTATCGCTTTGCGCCGCCATCCTGACGGCATAAAGCAGGTGCTTTACAGCGCGATTGCCATATCAGGACAACAGCTATTTAACAGCAAAAAAATCCAACAGTATCGTCAGAAAGAAGATATCCAGCTCATTATTGATGGCGTTCTTCAGCAGGAAAACCTCGTCGAACAGTGGCTGCCCAAAGCCAGCGTAAAGCATAAAACCTATGATTTACGCATCGTCTGCCTGGATGGCGAAATTATCTGGCGAGTGGTCAGAACCTCCTCGCAGCCCATTACTAACTTACATCTGCAAAACCAGGCTTACTGCTTCGAAAGTCTGGAGTTATCTGCCGCAAAAGTGACTGAGATCGATACGCTCTGTCAAAATGCCATGCGGCTTTTTCCTGGCATTCGCTTAGCGGGTATTGATGTTTTACTTACTACCAGCCTGACGCCGTATATTATTGAAATTAATGGCCAGGGTGATTTGATTTATCAGGATGCGCAGCAGAATAATCTAATTTATCAGGCGCAAATCCGGGCCATGAGGAAGCAAAATGTATAATTCAATGGATGAAGTCCCCGTCTCGCTACACGCGTCGATTGACACAGGCGATGGCGAATTCGATATGAATACGCTAATTAGTAATAACGCTCATATTCTTTTTATTGTGCTGGACTCGTTACGCTACGATATTGCGCTTCAGGAACAAACCGCCGGAAATACGCCAAACCTTAATCATTATGGACAATGGACGAAATGCGAGGCGGCCGGTAATTTCACCTGGCCTTCGCATCACGCCATGTTTTCAGGTTTTATGCCAAAACCTATTGATGATACCGTTAATCAGACCATGCTGTTTTTCCCAAAAGATATCGGACTTGGTCGTAAAGGGCCGAAAAATGCATTTGCCTTTGATGACGCAACATGGATAAAAAGTCTGGAAAATAAAGGCTACCAGACCATCTGTATTGGCGGCGTCTCTTTCTTTAATAACCGCTCCGGCATGGGAAAAGTGTTCCCATCGATGTTTAAAGAGAGTTACTGGCATCCACGATTTGCCTGTACGGTTAAAGAAAGTATGGATAACCAGATCCATTATATCCAGAAAATCATGGCCGAACGTGCTGGCAGCCAACCGGTCATGATGTATATCAATATCGACACGATTCATTACCCTAACCATTTTTACGTGGAGGGCGCGGCCCCTGGCGATACCGTTGAGACCCATGCCGCCGCGCTACGCTATATCGACGCCCGCATCGACGGATTACTAAACATTTTCCGCCAAACCGGCGGCGAAACGTTCGTTATTGTCTGTTCCGATCACGGTACCTGCTATGGCGAAGACGGGAAATATTTCCATAGTTTTAATCATCCGATCGTTAATACCGTTCCCTATATGCATTTCTTGCTGAGCTGTAATCATTAATATGAATAACAATGATATTTATCGTCAGTATATGTACAGTTATCCGCATAAGACGGCTTATCGGGAGCTGGAGAACGTCAGCTTTAGCGAAGTAAAACCGCGCATTTACGAGCACGACACACATCTGTATGTTCATATGCCGTTTTGTCAAAGTCGCTGCGGGTTCTGTAATTTATTTACCTGTACAGGCGCAGATAATACGTTCATTGATAGCTATATCGACACGATTATTACCCAGGGCCAACAAATGGCGCTGGCGCCCGTCCACTGGGCAAGCTTTACCGTAGGCGGCGGCACACCTCTGCTATTAAACATTGCGCAATTAGAGAAGTTATTTTTTTCCATCTTTGATGTGCTCAATGTTGACTGGAATATTTATAAAACAATTGAAACTTCCCCTACGGATACCACGGCAGAAAAAGTAGCGCTATTAAACGCCTTTTCCGTTAATCGCGTCAGTATTGGCGTACAAAGTTTTCATGATAGCGAGTTACATACGCTGCATCGCCGCCACAATGCCGCCAGCGCGCACCAGGCGCTGGAGTGGCTAAAGGCGGGTCATTTTCCATCACTCAATATTGATATTATTTACGGCATTCCCGGCCAGACTCACGCAAGCCTGACGGAATCGTTACATCAGGCGCTCGTTTATCAACCGGAAGAGCTGTTTCTTTATCCGCTTTATAATATGCCTCGCCAGGAAAATATGCATAGCTACTACGTTGTAGCCCGCGATCTTTTACGCAACGCGGGCTACACCCAAACGTCCATGCGCCGTTTCGTCCTTAATCCAGCGCCATCCGCCGCGGCGGAAAGCTGCGGATTTGAAAACTCACTGGCGCTCGGCGCGGGCGGCAGAAGTTATCTTGGCAATCTGCATTACTGTTCGCCGTGGTCGTCGAACCTGCAAACATCACGAAAAATCATTCAGGCGTTTATCGACAGCGCGGATAAAACCGTCATTAACCACGGTTATCTGCTCCCCCCTGATGAAATGAAACGCCGCTTTATCATTAAAAATCTATTTTTCTGGCAGGGACTTTCTCTTAGCGATTATCAGCAATATTTTGCCAGCGATGCGCTAAGGGATTTCCCCGACCTGGAACTCTTCATACGGCAGGGTTACTGCCATCAGAATGGCAGTCGCCTCCGGCTAACGGAGACCGGTATGGCATTATCCGATTGCCTTGCTCCTGTGTTCGTTTCGCCTGAGGTGATGCTACGGGAGAATCGGCAGAGATGAGCATCCCCGCCCTGCGCGATATTCACACGCTGTTTTATCGCGGCTATCTTAAATCGTGTAATTATCATTGCGGCTATTGCCCGTTCCATAAACACGCCCGTAACGATAAAAAACGCGACGAAGCCGCGCTATGGCGCATGGTTGACCATTTGCCTCTTTTAGGTACGCCGTTGAATGTGATGATTACGCCCTATGGCGAGGCGCTACGCTTGCGTTATTACATGGCGGCGCTGGCAGAAATTAGCCGCTATCCTCATGTTCAGGCGGTCGGCATACAAACTAACGCCTCTTTTTCGTTAATGTCATTGCTGGAATCATTTCGTGCTGGCGGCGGAGATATCTCAAAGCTTCGGTTATGGTGTTCTTTTCATCCCTCACAAATTACCGCTGAGCGCTTTCTCCAGCAGTGTTTAGCGCTCTCTGCCGCCGGAATAACCTGGTGCGCGGGGGCTGTCGCCAGTATGAAAGATATCGACCAGTTTCGTTGGCTACGCCAGCAGTTGCCTGACCAGAATTATTTTTGGTTTAACGCCAACGAGTGTGCCAATACCCGGCATACCGTTGAGGAAACCATCGCCTTCAGCGAACTCGATCCGCTGTATGTGATTGAAACACAGCAGTGGCCAGCGCAGCTGGATATCTGTACCGCAGGAAGAAAAAGTATTTTTATGAATGCAGAAGGCGATCTTTTTGCTTGTCATATCAGCAAAATTAAAATGGGTAATTTATATCAGCAACGGCTTAATTCTCCCGCCTGCCAGGCAAAACAATGCCACTGTTTTCTCGCTTATCAGCACCGTCTCGATATTCCATTGCTGAATCACCTGGATACCTCACGCTGTTTTAGGATCGGGCGCTCATGCGATATCGTTTAATCGCTTTTGATCTTGATGGAACGCTGCTAAACCGTAATAAACAAATTCTGCCAGAGTCGCTAACCGCTATCCGTCAGATGCAGGACATGGGCTGCCGAATAATGCTTGTCACCGGTCGCTCTCATCGTGAAGCCTATGCGTATTATCAAACGCTGGCGCTCACCGAACCGATGATCTGTTGTAACGGAAGTTATATTTATCAACCGGCTCAACAGCAGGTCCTTCACCCGCTGCCGCTGACGCACTTACAAACGGAAAAAATACTGGCGCGGGTATATCCGCTTAAACCGACAATTCGTGCTGATGATAAAATAATCTTTCAGGCTGATGAGCTAAGCAGTAGGGAGAATATTTGGCAAATCAGCGTCGTTCATCGGCACATAAAACAACTACAAAATATTGCTGAGTTTATACAGCATGAATTACAGCTAAGCTGTACCTGGTCCTGGCATCATCAACTGGATATTCTTCAGAAGGGATGTAGCAAAGGACAAAGCCTCGCCAGATATGCACAGCAACAGCATATCGCAATGCGCGAAGTGATGGCGTTTGGCGATAATGATAACGATGCGGAAATGCTACGTTTAGCCGGATTGGGCGTCGCGATGGGGAATGCCAGCGCTCGGGCAAAGATGTATGCGGATAGCGTCATTGGTCGGCATAATACGCCAGCGATTGCTGATTTTTTGACAACCTTATCCCTTTATCAATGTGAATAAAAAAACCCCGCCGAGTTTTCATTTCGGCAGGGTTTTTATCCGTAAGAACGTTAATTACTCTTCTTTCTGACCACGGTTCGCACGGCGGCGATCGTTTTCCGTCAGGTGACGTTTACGGATACGGATAGAGGTTGGGGTGACTTCTACCAGTTCGTCGTCATCAATGAACTCCAGCGCTTGCTCAAGGCTCATTTTAATTGGCGGAACCAGAATCACCGCTTCATCCGTACCAGACGCACGCATGTTGGTCAGTTTCTTACCGGTCAGGCAGTTTACCGTCAGGTCGTTGGAGCGACTGTGAATACCAATAATCTGGCCTTCATAAACTTCCGCGCCGTGACCCAGGAACAGCTTACCGCGATCCTGCAAACCGAAAAGCGCAAACGCCACCGCTTTACCCTGACCGTTGGAGATCAGTACGCCGTTCTGACGCTGGCCCACTTCACCCGGACGAATATCGTCGTAATGGCTGAAGGTGGAGTACAGCAGACCCGTACCGGAAGTCATGGTCATGAATTCTGAACGGAAACCAATCAGCCCACGGCTTGGGATCACGTAGTCGAGACGTACGCGGCCTTTACCGTCCGGATTCATGTTTTTCAGGTCGCCTTTACGCTCGCCCAGCGCCTGCATGACAGACCCCTGGTGCTGCTCTTCGACGTCCAGCGTCACGTTTTCGTACGGCTCTTGTTTACGACCGTCGATTTCACGGAAGATAACTTTCGGACGGGAAACCGCCAGTTCGAAACCTTCACGACGCATATTTTCAATCAGCACGGACAGGTGCAGTTCGCCACGACCGGATACACGGAACGCATCCGCATCTTCGGTTTCTTCAACGCGCAGCGCCACGTTATGCACCAGCTCTTTGTTCAGACGGTCAAGAATCTGACGAGAAGTCACAAACTTACCTTCTTTACCGCAGAACGGCGAGGTGTTAACGCAGAAGAACATAGACACGGTCGGCTCATCAACGGACAGCGCCGGCAGCGCTTCAACGTTCTGCGGGTCGCAGATGGTGTCGGAAATGTTCAGCTCGCCCAGACCGGTGATCGCAATGATATCGCCCGCTTCGGCGATATCGCTGTCGATACGCTCCAGACCCAGATGCGTCAGCACTTTACCTACTTTCGCGTTACGGGTTTTCCCTTCACTATCGATGATAGTGACCTGCTGGTTCGGCTTCACTTTGCCGCGTTTGATACGGCCGATGCCGATAACGCCAACGTAGTTGTTGTAGTCCAGCTGGGAGATCTGCATCTGCAACGGACCATCGAGGTCAACGTCCGGCGCCGGAACATGATCAATGATCGCCTGATACAGCGGGGTCATGTCTTCCGCCATATCTTCGTGGTCCAGACCCGCGATACCGTTCAGCGCCGAAGCGTAGATGATCGGGAAGTCCAGCTGTTCGTCGGTCGCGTCGAGGTTAACAAACAGGTCGAATACCTGGTCAACAACCCAGTCAGGGCGCGCGCCAGGACGGTCAACCTTGTTGATAACCACAATAGGTTTCAGGCCATGAGCAAAGGCTTTTTTGGTCACGAAGCGCGTTTGCGGCATCGGGCCGTCAAATGCGTCAACCACCAGCAGCACAGAGTCAACCATGGACATGACGCGCTCTACTTCACCACCGAAGTCAGCGTGCCCGGGAGTATCAACGATGTTGATACGGTAATCATTCCATTTAATAGCGGTGTTTTTAGCGAGGATAGTAATACCACGCTCTTTCTCCAAATCGTTGGAGTCCATCACTCGCTCTTGAGTTTCGGCACGCGCGTCGAACGTACCGGATTGCTGGAGCAGCTTATCAACCAGGGTAGTTTTACCATGGTCAACGTGCGCGATGATGGCGATGTTACGCAAATTTTCGATCACAACTTTGCCTCAGGCATTAGAAATAGCGCGTTATTGTACACGGATTAATCGCACTACAAAACAGGATCACAAACATCCTCCGCAAACAAGTATTGCAGAGTCTCTTTGTGATCGCTTTCACGGAGCGTTAAAAGGGTGGCTTGCGTTCTATTGCACCAATGTGGTGCTTAATGTTCACATTAAAGCACTATTTTGGTGCAACATAGTCACCGTGGTGCAGCCCTTTTGCACGATGGTGCGCATGATAACGCCTTTTGGGGGCAATGTGAAAGTTGGCACAGATTTCGCTTTATATTTTTACGGCGACACGGCCAGCAGAATTGAAGATCTCGTTACCACGACGACCGACCATGACCAATCCGGGAGAGTACAAGTATGTCCGCTGAACACGTTTTGACGATGCTGAACGAGCACGAAGTGAAGTTTGTCGATCTGCGCTTCACCGATACCAAAGGCAAAGAACAGCACGTCACGATTCCTGCTCATCAGGTAAATGCCGAATTCTTTGAAGAAGGCAAAATGTTTGACGGCTCCTCTATCGGCGGCTGGAAAGGCATTAACGAATCCGACATGGTGCTGATGCCAGACGCATCCACCGCAGTGATTGACCCGTTCTTCGCGGACTCTACCCTGATTATCCGTTGCGACATCCTGGAGCCTGGCACTCTGCAAGGTTATGACCGTGACCCACGTTCCATCGCAAAACGTGCGGAAGACTACCTGCGCGCGACCGGTATCGCCGATACCGTCCTGTTTGGGCCGGAACCTGAATTCTTCCTGTTCGACGACATCCGCTTCGGCGCATCTATCTCCGGCTCACATGTTGCGATTGACGATATTGAAGGCGCCTGGAACTCCTCTACCAAGTACGAAGGCGGCAACAAAGGCCATCGTCCGGGCGTGAAAGGCGGTTATTTCCCGGTTCCGCCAGTCGATTCCGCGCAGGATATCCGTTCTGAAATGTGTCTGGTCATGGAGCAGATGGGCCTGGTCGTTGAAGCGCACCACCACGAAGTAGCGACCGCAGGTCAGAACGAAGTGGCGACCCGCTTTAACACCATGACCAAAAAAGCCGACGAAATTCAGATTTACAAATATGTCGTGCATAACGTGGCTCACCGCTTCGGTAAGACCGCGACCTTTATGCCAAAACCGATGTTCGGCGATAACGGTTCCGGTATGCACTGCCACATGTCGCTGGCAAAGAACGGCACCAACCTGTTCTCTGGCGACAAATATGCCGGTCTGTCTGAGCAGGCGCTGTACTACATCGGCGGCGTCATCAAACACGCCAAAGCCATCAACGCCCTGGCGAACCCGACCACCAACTCCTACAAGCGTCTGGTCCCGGGTTACGAAGCGCCGGTGATGCTGGCCTACTCCGCCCGTAACCGTTCCGCCTCCATCCGTATTCCGGTGGTGGCGTCTCCGAAAGCGCGCCGTATCGAAGTTCGCTTCCCGGACCCGGCGGCTAACCCGTATCTGTGCTTTGCCGCCCTGCTGATGGCCGGTCTGGACGGGATTAAGAATAAGATTCACCCGGGCGAAGCCATGGACAAAAACCTGTATGACCTGCCGCCGGAAGAAGCGAAAGAGATCCCACAGGTAGCGGGTTCTCTGGAAGAAGCGCTGAACGCGCTGGATCTGGACCGCGAGTTCCTGAAAGCAGGCGGCGTGTTCACGGATGAAGCGATCGATGCGTATATTGCGCTGCGTCGCGAAGAAGATGACCGCGTGCGTATGACCCCGCACCCGGTAGAGTTTGAGCTGTACTACAGCGTTTAATCGTATATTAAAAATCCGACGAATTTCGCGTTGCTGCAAGGCGGCAACTGAGCACATGCCCAGGAGCATAGATAGCGATGTGACTGGGGTAAGCGAAAGCAGCCAACACAACAGCAGCGTGCAAGGCGTCAGGAGTTTTTGAGTTGCCGTGGAAACTTTCAGCCCATCCCAGGATGGGCTTTTTTCTCCACCAACAATCTGATCTCACGCGCTTTTTAGTGGTAAAAAGCTATAATGCACTAAAATGGTGCAACCTTTTCCAGGAGACTGCTGAATGGCAAGCGGCATACAGCCCGATGCTGGGCAGATCCTCAATTCGTTAATCAACAGCGTGCTGGTGGTCGACGACGCGCTGGCAATCCATTACGCCAATCCTGCCGCGCAGCAGTTGCTCGCGCAAAGCTCACGCAAACTGTTCGGGACGCCGTTACCTGAACTGTTGAGCTATTTTTCGTTAAACATTGACCTGATGCGCGAAAGTTTAGCGGCAGGGCAAGGCTTTACCGATAACGAAGTGACGCTGGTGATTGATAGTCGCTCGCATATTCTCTCTTTGACCGCCCAACGTCTGCCCGACGATTTTATACTGCTCGAAATGGCGCCGATGGATAACCAGCGTCGTCTGAGTCAGGAGCAGTTGCAGCACGCGCAGCAAATCGCCGCCCGCGATCTGGTGCGCGGTCTGGCGCACGAAATCAAAAATCCGCTCGGCGGCCTGCGCGGCGCGGCGCAGCTACTCAGCAAGGCGCTGCCCGACCCGGCGCTAACGGAATATACCAAAGTCATCATTGAACAGGCCGACAGGCTACGCAACCTTGTCGATCGTTTGCTGGGGCCGCAGCACCCGGGAATGCACATTACCGAGAGCATACATAAAGTCGCGGAGCGCGTGGTGGCGCTGGTGTCGATGGAACTGCCGGATAATGTCCGGCTTATCCGCGATTATGACCCCAGTCTGCCAGAACTGCCGCACGACCCGGAACAAATTGAGCAAGTACTGCTGAATATTGTCCGCAATGCCTTGCAGGCGCTGGGGCCGGAAGGCGGCGAAATTACGCTGCGTACCCGTACCGCCTTCCAGTTAACGCTGCATGGCGAACGCTATCGCCTGGCGGCGCGTATAGACGTTGAAGACAATGGGCCGGGCATTCCTCCCCATTTACAGGATACGCTGTTCTACCCGATGGTCAGCGGTCGCGAAGGCGGCACCGGGCTTGGGTTATCTATCGCCCGCAATCTTATCGATCAACACGCCGGCAAAATTGAATTTACCAGTTGGCCGGGGCATACCGAGTTTTCGGTTTACCTGCCGATTCGGAAATAGAGGTGTTTATGCAACGAGGAATAGTCTGGGTCGTCGATGATGATAGTTCCATCCGTTGGGTGCTTGAACGTGCTCTCGCCGGGGCAGGGTTGACCTGTACCACCTTTGAGAATGGTAATGAAGTACTGGCTGCGCTGGCCAGTAAAACGCCGGACGTCTTGCTGTCGGATATCCGAATGCCGGGAATGGGCGGGCTGGCACTATTAAAGCAGATTAAACAGCGTCACCCGATGCTTCCGGTCATCATTATGACCGCGCATTCCGATTTAGATGCCGCCGTGAGCGCCTATCAGCAGGGGGCGTTTGATTATCTGCCTAAACCGTTTGATATTGATGAAGCCGTCGCTCTGGTCGAGCGCGCGATTAGCCACTATCAGGAGCAGCAGCAGCCGCGTAATATCGAGGTTAACGGCCCGACAACAGACATGATAGGCGAAGCGCCCGCCATGCAGGATGTGTTTCGCATTATTGGTCGGCTGTCGCGTTCTTCGATTAGCGTGCTGATTAACGGCGAATCAGGAACCGGTAAAGAACTGGTCGCCCATGCGCTACATCGCCATAGCCCACGCGCCAAAGCGCCGTTTATCGCGCTCAATATGGCGGCCATCCCGAAAGATTTGATTGAATCCGAACTGTTTGGCCATGAGAAAGGCGCTTTTACCGGGGCGAATACCATCCGGCAGGGCCGTTTCGAGCAGGCTGACGGCGGCACGCTGTTTCTGGACGAAATTGGCGATATGCCGCTGGATGTCCAGACTCGTCTGTTACGCGTGCTGGCTGACGGACAGTTCTACCGTGTGGGCGGGTACGCGCCGGTAAAAGTGGATGTGCGCATTATCGCCGCCACCCACCAGAACCTCGAACGACGCGTTCAGGAAGGGAAATTCCGCGAAGACCTGTTCCACCGCCTGAACGTGATTCGTATCCATCTTCCGCCGTTGCGTGAACGCCGTGAGGATATTCCGCGCCTGGCGCGCCATTTTTTGCAGGTCGCCGCCCGTGAATTAGGCGTGGAAGCCAAATTATTACATCCAGAAACCGAAACGGCGTTAACACGCCTGGCATGGCCTGGTAACGTGCGTCAGTTAGAAAATACCTGCCGCTGGCTCACCGTCATGGCCGCCGGACAGGAGGTATTGATCCAGGATTTACCAGGCGAACTGTTTGAAGCCTCGGCGCCGGATAGCCCGTCTCACCTGCCGCCGGATAGCTGGGCTACATTACTGGCGCAATGGGCGGACCGCGCCTTGCGATCCGGTCATCAAAACCTGCTTTCTGAAGCGCAGCCAGAACTGGAAAGAACGCTACTGACCACGGCGTTACGCCATACGCAGGGTCATAAACAGGAAGCCGCCAGGCTGCTCGGTTGGGGGCGAAACACCCTAACGCGGAAGTTGAAAGAGCTGGGAATGGAGTAAACATTACCCGCGAGTGTAAAGATTAATAATTGAGCGCAAAACGCTGCTATTTTGCGCTTTACTGTTCCGATGAGTTCAGTATGATCATGCCCGGCAAACGGGGGGATTCATTATGTTAGAATCTATTATTAATCTGGTATCGAGTGGAGCGGTCGACAGCCACACGCCACAAACTGCGCTAGCCGCCGTGTTGTGTGCCGCGCTGGTGGGACTGTTCAGCTGACAATGTGCCGGATGGCGCTAATGCTTATCCGGCCTACAGGTTGTCGCAACGTGTAGGCCCGGTAAGCGCAGCGCCACCGGGCAACCCGGCTAAATGACGCGCGAGAACTGCTGCATCCGCGCTTTCTGGCGCAGATACGCGTCAAAGCACATGCAGATATTGCGGATCAGCAAACGACCTTTCGCCGTCACCTGAATTCCCTTCTCGCTAATATCCACCAGCCCATCTTTCGCCAGCGGCGACAGTAACTGCAAATCTTCGGCAAAATACTCAGCGAAATGCAAACCCCACTGCTGTTCGACAGCGTTAAAATCCAGGCGGAAGTTACAAATCAGCGCCTTGATAACATCGCGACGAATGCAATCATCACGGGTCAGCGTAATACCACGCCATAGCGCATTGCCCCGCTCATCCACTTGCTGGTAATAACGCTTCAGCTCTTTCTGGTTCTGCATGTAGCCATCGCCAATCATGCTGATAGCAGAAACCCCCATCCCCAGCAGATCGGTATCGCCCTGGGTCGTATAGCCCTGAAAATTACGGTGCAGCACGCCTTCGCGCTGCGCGACGGCCAGTTCGTCGTCCGGACGGGCAAAATGGTCCATCCCGATAAACTGATAACCGGCCTGAGTAAGCGATACGATTGTCTCCTGCAAAATATCCAGTTTCTGCTGCGCGCTGGGTAAATCGGCATCTTTAATTTTACGCTGGGCGGCAAAAAGCGTTGGCAGATGCGCATAGTTAAAGACGCTCAAACGATCGGGGTTCAGTTCCGTCACACGCTTCAGCGTGAAAGCGAAGCTTTCCGGCGTCTGTTTCGGTAGACCGTAGATCAAATCGATATTGGTCGAGGTAAAGCCGATATCGCGGGCGTGATTAAGCAACGCAAAGATGAATTCTTCATCCTGCTCGCGGTTAACCAGGCGCTGCACCTCTTTATTAAAGTCCTGCACGCCCATACTCAGGCGGTTAAAACCTTCCGCACGTAAATGATCGAGCACATCCAGCTCAATTTCACGGGGATCGACTTCGATCGAGATTTCCGCGTCGGTATTAAAGTGGAAATTTTCACGCAACAGCGTCATTAAGCGGCTGATTTGCGCTTTATTCAGGTAAGTAGGCGTACCGCCGCCCCAGTGAAGCTGGCTGACATGACGGTCTGCAAACAGCGGCGCGCGATGGCGAATTTCCTGCTCAAGCGCGTCAAGATACTTGTCAGCTTTATGCTGTTGGCGGGTGACAATCTTGTTGCAGCCGCAGAAATAACACAACTTGTGACAAAACGGGATATGCACATACAGCGAGAGCGGACGTTCAGGATAACGCGCCACAGCCTGCAAGAATGCGGCGTCCTCGAAGTCTTCAGAAAACTCCAGCGCGGTTGGGTACGAGGTATATCGTGGCCCGGAATAGTTATATTTCTGGATCAGGGCCAGATCCCAGTCTATTTGCTGTTCAGACATGCTCACTCCTTCCGATGGCGTCTCTGGCGGGTACGGCGTACCGGCTTCACGCCATGACGGGCGGCAAGCCGGCTGCGCAGCCATTTCTGTCGCCGCGACAATCGCTGTAGTTTAACGAATAACCACACCAGATAACATATAACCGGAAGGGTTATAAGCAGGACGGGCAAGCCCACGGTGTAAACCCGTTAGTTGCCGCCTCTTAGCAGGCGCATCATATCTTCCTGCTTCTCGTCCTCTTCGTCGTCTTCTTCGTCGTCATCGTAAGACAGACCAAGCTTCTGCATCAGTTCATCAATACGATCCAGTTTGGCATCTACCCAGGCTTGATCTTCCGCACTCAGGGTTTCGCCCGCTTCCAGACGTTCTAACAGCGCATCCAGGCGCTCATCCGTTTCCAGTAAATCCAACTCCGCCTGCGGTGAAAGCATAGGTTTCTCACTTTTCGGTTTATGCTGTTGGGTCACTTTTTCAGTCACGCCCAATGGAACAGGTGTTTTACTGCCAATACGTGGATCTTTTTGTTGATTCTGATTGCCGCCGCCCGAAGCGGAATTGCCGCCCGCCGCGCGACTTCCCGGCGCATGACCGCGATGTTTTTTCAGGCGTTTACGGTCGCGCGCCTCCTGGTTTAACTCTTCACGCGTTTTACGACGCTGTTTGCCAAAGGCTTTACTGCGCGGTGCAGAGGTTGGTTTTTTCATGATGTCAGATCTTTAAGCCGTTTTATTCAGTATAGAATTGAGGCGGAATCTAGCAGAAAGCAAGCAAAGAAAAAAGGCGACAGAGTAATCTGCCGCCTTTTTTCTTGACTCACGACCCTTAACGGGTTCCACCATCCCTGTTGGCTATCAACACGCCCTGTTTTTCCCTTAGCCTGGAACATTCCATGTTGTTTCCATTTCCTTTTACTAACGTCTCCGGACGTTTGTCTTCCTGACAATCCTGTGTCTTCGCCTCCTGGCGCTCCTGACCCTCATCCTGAGTCGTTGATCCTGTTAGCGTCCTCGCTATGTGCATTACTTTACTCTTTTGGGGTAAACTCACAAGATACCGACACGGCAAATCCCTTTTTTTCAGACAATTACCTTTCTATAAATTCATGATTTAACTATATTAACTGGCTTTGAGCCTGACAACGACTCTGTCATGTCGCATAAGTGCAATGGTCAATGTCTCACAAAGCGTATGGCTTTTACTTACAGCACCGCCGCGCCGAAAAATCCGTCTTTTGCTGGCGTTCAGGTATAATCGCCACAATGCTTTGACTGACGGAGACGACCGCTTTGACTAACCTGAATTATCAACAGACGCATTTTGTGATGAGTGCGCCTGATATTCGCCATTTACCTTCCGATTGCGGAATTGAAGTGGCTTTTGCTGGCCGTTCCAATGCAGGCAAATCCAGCGCCCTGAACACGTTGACCAACCAAAAAAGCCTGGCGCGCACCTCTAAAACGCCGGGCCGTACCCAATTGATTAACCTGTTTGAAGTCGTAGATGGCAAACGGTTGGTCGACCTGCCGGGCTATGGCTACGCGGAAGTCCCGGAAGAGATGAAACGCAAGTGGCAACGCGCGCTGGGGGAATATCTGGAGAAACGTCAAAGCCTACAGGGCTTAGTCGTTTTAATGGATATCCGCCATCCGTTGAAAGACCTCGATCAGCAGATGATCCAGTGGGCTGTAGAGAGCAATATCCAGGTTCTGGTTCTGCTGACCAAAGCGGACAAACTGGCCAGCGGCGCGCGCAAGGCGCAGTTGAATATGGTACGTGAAGCCGTGCTGGCTTTTAATGGCGATGTGCAGGTAGAAGCGTTTTCCTCGCTGAAAAAGCAGGGCGTGGATAAGTTACGTCAGAAGCTGGATAGCTGGTTTAGCGAGTTAGCGCCGGTAGTAGAAGAGGCGCAAGACGCCGAATAAACGAGCAGGACGGATAAGCGCCATCAGGTCATAAATGCCGGATGGCGCTTATCCGGTTCATAGACTTTTCTTACGCCCAATAAAAAACGCCCCAGTCATAAACTGACTGGGGCGGCTAAAATATTCAGCCAAATCCGATTACGTGAAGTAAAAGGTCTGAAAGATAGAACATCTTACCTCTGTACCCTACGTGAATAACTTTACTCTTTTTTGAGCAACACAGAAAGACCTTTTCGTAATTTTTTTTCATTCTTTACATAGGGAATTCTAATACCCATCACAAAACCCCCGTGCTTATGTTGCTTAATTACGAAAAAAGCGCGTTATTCCTTAAATGCTTAGTGCGCTTGATCCCAATTTTCTCCGCTACCGACTTCCACCAGCAACGGCACATCAATACGCGTGCAGTTTTCCATCAACTGATGGATACGTTTTGCTACCGCATCTAAGTCGTCTTTATGCACCTCGAACACTAATTCATCGTGTACCTGCATAATCATCCGCACGCGTGGCTGCTCGGCCTGTAGCCAGGCATCGACGGCAATCATGGCGCGCTTGATGATATCGGCAGCCGTTCCTTGCATGGGAGCATTGATCGCCGCGCGTTCCGCCCCCGCGCGCCGCGCCGCGTTGCTGGATTTAATATCCGGCAGGTAAAGGCGGCGTCCCTCCAGCGTTTCCACATAGCCTTGTTCTTTTGCCTGAGCGCGGGTGCGCTCCATGTATTCCAGCACGCCAGGATAGCGTTCGAAGTAGAGATCCATATACTTCTGCGCCTCTTTACGCGGAATATTAAGCTGGCGAGAAAGACCGAAGGCGCTCATCCCGTAAATCAGGCCAAAGTTAATGGCTTTCGCACTTCGGCGCTGTTCCCCGGTCACGCTATCCAGCGGCAAGCCAAAGACTTCCGCCGCCGTTGCGCGGTGAATATCTTTCCCTTCGGCGAACGCCGTGAGCAGCCCTTTATCACGGGAAAGATGCGCCATAATACGCAGCTCAATCTGTGAATAGTCCGCAGACACGATGAGATAATCCTCAGGCGCAATAAATGCCTGACGAATGCGGCGGCCCTCTTCATTGCGCACCGGAATATTTTGCAGGTTCGGATCGGTGGACGATAAACGTCCCGTCGCCGTTACCGCCTGATGATAGGACGTATGGACGCGCCCGGTTTTCGGGTTAATCATCAGCGGCAGCTTATCGGTATAGGTGGATTTTAGCTTCGCCAGACCACGATACTCCAGAATCACTTTCGGCAGCGGATAGTCCAGCGCCAGCTCTTCCAGCACCTCTTCCGACGTTGACGGCGCGCCGCCAGGCGTTTTCTTCAACGGCTTAATACCCTGCTTTTCAAACAGGATAGTCTGCAACTGCTTCGTCGAGGACAGGTTGAACGCCTCGCCCGCAATGTCATGCGCTTTCTTTTCCAGTTCCGCCAGACGTAGTGTGATTTCTTCCGAATGTTTGTGCAGGACGGCAGGATCGATTTTTACGCCATTGCGCTCAACGCGTGACAGTACCGGCACCAGCGGCATTTCGATGTTTTCGAAAACATTCAGCGGGCCTTTGTGCTGCTGGAGCTCAGGCCACATTTTGAGATGCAACTGTAACGTGACATCCGCATCTTCTGCCGCATAGCGCCCCGCTTCCTCCAGTGCGATCTGGTTAAAGGTGAGCTGGTTTTTACCTTTACCGGCAATGTCTTCAAAGGTGATAGTTTTGTGCTTCAGCCAACGATCGGACAAGCTGTCCATATCATGGCGTCCGGCGACGCTGTTCAGAATGTAAGACTCAAGCATGGTATCGAAGGCGATACCGCGCAGCTCAATACCGTAATTTTGCAAGACGCCGCGATCGTACTTGAGGTTTTGCCCCACTTTGCGCACTTTTTCATCTTCCAGCAGCGGCTTCAGCAGTTCCAGAGCACGCTGGCGGGAGATTTGATCCGGAGCGTCCAGATAATCATGCGCGACAGGTACATACGCGGCAACGCCAGGTTCGATAGCAAACGAGAGGCCCACCAGGTTGGCGGCGATATTATCCAGACTGTCGGTCTCCGTGTCGAAAGCAAAAACTGGCGCTTTTTTCAGCTTTTCAATCCAGCTTTCCAGCGTAACGTCGTCCAGAATCGTGACATAATTTTCATAAGAGAGCGCCGCTGCCGGTTCGCTGGGCGATTCATCAATAACGACCGTTTCCTGCGGTTTGGCCGCCGGTTTCGCGCTCTTTGCCTGTAGCCATTTGCCTGCCTCGACGTCCGCCGTCCAGCGCTTGAACTCATATTTTTTAAACAGGCCCAGCAGTTCATCCGCAATCGGCTGCTGCACTTCAAGCTGTTCGCAGGTCAGCTCCAGCTCAACATCCGTTTTAATGGTGGCGAGTTTATAAGACAGGTACGCTACGTCTTTATTCTGCGCTAATTTAGCGGCCATCGTTTTGGCGCCGCGGAAAGTGAGACCGGCAATTTTTTCCGGCTCGGCGTACAGCGTATCCAGGCCGCCCAATCCCTGAAGCAAGGCTTGCGCCGTCTTCTCACCCACGCCTGGTACGCCCGGAATATTATCCGAGGAGTCCCCCATCAGCGCCAGAAAGTCGATAATCAGCTCAGGCGGCACGCCGTACTTATTAACGACTTCATCCGGGCCGAGGATGGTGTTAGTCATGGTGTTGATCAGCGTAATATTCGGCGTCACCAACTGTGCCATATCTTTATCGCCGGTGCTGATTAATACCGGACGCCCCACCTTCTCCGCTTCTCGCGCCAGTGTACCGATAACGTCATCCGCTTCTACGCCAGAGACTGCCAGCAGAGGTAACCCCATGGCTTTAACCATGGCATGTAACGGCTCTATTTGCGCTCGCAGATCATCCGGCATCGGAGGACGATGCGATTTGTAGTGTTCAAAGAGCTCATCACGGAAGGTTTTTCCTTTGGCGTCAAACACCACCGCAGCATGCGTCGGCTGATACTGCATGATCAGGCTGCGCAACATGTTGAGGACACCATACATTGCACCCGTAGGTTCTCCCGCGCTGTTGGTTAACGGCGGAAACGCATGATAGGCGCGATAAAGATAGGATGAGCCATCTACGAGAATAAGTGGGTTTTCTGGGATCTGAACCATAATGTCCGTGCCTGTTTAACAGATTATGGTTAAAGGATGCCACATACAGGAGGAAAACTTGAGTTTTTCGCCGCATTTGCGGAAAAGTTTTGTCGATCTTCAGGATCGCTCGCAAAACAACCTGTGGATAACTTTGTGTGTAAATTCTTACCATTACTTTAAAATCAGCGCGATAGCCTTCTCGTCTTAATAATTACCCATTATTTTCAATGAGTTGTTAACATCACGTTTTTCTGATTATCTGATTCATGCCGTTATCATAATGTGGATAGTTGTTACGAGTGTTTCTATTTCACTCAGCGCCATCATTAGCATCGTTTTCTGATAGAATCAGCCCCTTGCGCCCTTTTCGCGCACCGTTTATGGCTAACTTTTGAATAATTTATTATGACGAGAATACTCGCGGCTATCACGCTCCCATTGAGTATCGTATTGACCATCCTGGTCACTATTGTTTGCTCAGTACCGATCATCATTGCCGGTATGGTAAAGCTTCTTTTGCCTGTTCCCGGTATCTGGCGCAAGGTCTCCATTTTCTGCAATTTCATGATGTATTGCTGGTGTGCTGGTCTTGCAGCGCTGTTACGCCTTAATCCGCACTTGCAATGGGATGTCGAAGGGTTAGAAGGGCTGAGCAAGAAAAATTGGTATTTACTGATTTGTAATCATCGCAGCTGGGCCGATATCGTTGTGCTTTGCGTTCTGTTCCGCAAGCATATCCCAATGAATAAGTACTTTCTTAAACAGCAATTGGCCTGGATGCCGTTCATCGGCCTGGCGTGCTGGGCATTAGATATGCCGTTTATGAAGCGCTACTCCCGTAGCTACCTGCTCCGACACCCCGATCGACGCGGCAAAGATGTTGAAACAACTCGTCGCTCTTGCGAAAAGTTTCGTCGGTATCCCACCACTATCGTTAACTTTGTTGAAGGCTCGCGATTTACGCATGAGAAACATCAGCAAACGCATTCACCTTATCAACATCTGTTGCCGCCAAAAGCAGCCGGTATTGCAATGGCGATTAACGTTTTAGGCTCACAGTTCGATAAGCTGCTTAATATTACGTTGTGTTACCCAAACAACGATCGTCACCCCTTCTACGATATGCTAAGCGGTAGGCTGACGCATATTGTTGTTCGGGTGCAACTGGAACCCATAAATGAAGAACTGCACGGCGATTACGTGAACGACAAAACATTCAAACGCCGTTTTCAACGTTGGCTTAATACGCTGTGGGATAAGAAAGATATACAGATAGAAGAGATTAAAACATCTTATAAAAACGCCGGTCAGTGACCGGCGTTCTTTTTATTTTTTATCAACCAAATATTTCACAGTATCAGCATACTGCTGAACAAAAACATCCATGCTGCTGGTATCCATGCCTTGTGGGTTAATCTGGTATTTGCCATTGACGAACATCGCCGGAACGCCCTGCAGTTGCAGGTCAGCCGCGGCTTTCTCCTGTTGCGCAACCAGTGATTTCACTACGAAGCTGTTCCATGCCGCATCGTAATCTTCGCCTTTGACGCCCGCATCAACGAACACTTTACGGATATCCGCGGCAGATTGTACTGTCTGGGTTTTCTGTACGGCTTCAAACAGCGGGACCGTGACTTTATCTTCTACACCCAACGCCATCGCCACCGCCCATGCCTGGGTGAGCTCCTTGCCCAACGGCCCCAGGAACTCAACGTGGTACTTGGTCATTTTGGTGCCTTCCGGCAGCTTTTTCTTCACATTGTCAGACACATGAAGCACTTCTTCAAACTGATAACAATGTGGGCAGTAGAAGGAGAAAAACTCCAGTACCTGGGGTTCGCCAGCGACCGGTTTATCCAGCGTGATATACTGTTTACCGTCGCTGATCTGTGCTGCCGAGGCGCTAAAAGCTAAAACCATACCAGCCAGCGCCAGCCAAATCTTTTTCATGATCAACTCTCTCCGATTAATACATTGGCGTTAATTGTAAAGGGGGTTCGTGCAAAATTTTAGTCTGCTCAATAAAAGTCGTTGTCTGTCGCTGCCAGTAATCTTCCCCTGTTAACCAGGGAAAGTTTTTTGGAAACGCAGGATCGCCCCAACGACGAATCAACCAAGCAAGATAATAAACTAAACGCATGGCGCGTAAAGGTTCAATGAGACCAATTTCAGCCGTATCGAACTCACTAACTTCTTCATAAGCTTCAATAATGGTTTCGAGCTGCATTCGCTGTTCGGCTTTGTCGCCGTTCAGCAGCATCCATAAATCCTGTATCGCCGGGCCGTTACGGGCATCATCTAAATCGACAAACAGCGGTCCATCACGCCATAGAATGTTGCCGGCATGACAATCGCCGTGCAATCGCAGCGTGGCGAAATCGGTGCGCCAGCATTCGGTAACTGCAGACAGTAGAGTATCAGTGGCTTTCAGGAAAGCCGCTTTTTGCCCGGAGGGAATCAGTGCGGCATCTTCGAATACCTGGCGAGGTTCAAAAAGATACTCTGCAAGCCCAATGTCAGGCCGGAAAGTGAAAGGACGTTTTCGCCCCGTCTGATGCAATCGACCAAGATAACGCCCTACCGCCTCCATCTGATCGATATTATCTGCTTCAAACTGACGACCGCCTACGCTGGGGAAAATGGCATAATGATAGCCCTGATGCGCTAGCAGCGTCTGGCCATTAAACGCGAGCGGAGCGGCAACCGGAACCTCATCCTTCACCAGTTCAAGCGCGAATTGGTGTTCTTCCCGAATTTGATCAACAGACCAGCGTTCAGGACGATAAAACTTAACGACAAAACGTCGACGGTCTTCATCCTGAAACTGATAGACGCGGTTTTCATAACTGTTTAGTGGAGTCAGCCCGGAATCCACCCTGATCCCCTGTTCAAACAGCGCATCCATGATGGTTTCCGGGTGTAGCGTCTGGAAAGTAAAAGCGTTGTCGTTCATCCCATCATCCGGAAAATACTACGAATGATTCAGGATATCATTTCGTGGCGATTTCGGTGGCGCCGCTTACAAGGTTTTACTCTTTAATAACGCCGCGGGCGCGTAAAAGCGCCGTTTTAAAGTCCTCTTCATAGTCTTTTTGAATCCCTGGAATGGCGGCGTCTTTGGCGGAATCGCGCATTTTCAGATGGTAGATCAGGATATCATCAGTTAAATCTTCCAGTTTGCCGTCAAAACCTGACTCTTTCGCCAGTTTCTGCAAAAATTGCGTCAGATTAAGATCAGGCTCTTTCTGCCAGGCTGGCTGGAGGAGTTCAATGACTTCATTCAGGCGTTTACATTTCATAGCTGTGCTCCTTATTCTTGATACAGACACGGTAGCAGGGTCAATCCCACAATAAAAGAGGCGATATCGGTGAATCTGGATGAAGTAATAACCGGCGTGGTGCTGGCAGGCGGTAAAGCCCGGCGGATGGGAGGTGCGGATAAAGGTCTGCTTGAACTGGACGGGAAACCGCTCTGGCGGCACGTTGCCGATGCGCTCGCGCCACAACTTGCTACGGTCGTCATTAGTGCTAATCGCCATCTGGATATCTACCAGGCCAGCGGCCTGAAAGTCATTCCGGATTCAATCGCTGACTTTCCCGGTCCGCTGGCGGGTATGCTTTCCGTTTTTCAGCAGGTAGCAGGTGACTGGTTTCTGTTTTGTCCCTGTGACAATCCCTGTATCCCCCACAACCTGGTCGATCGTTTAGCAACGCAGCGTCATGGCGCACCCGTGGTTTGGGTTCATGATGGAGAGCGCGATCATCCAACGATCGCGTTGATTAATCGTGCCGTTGAGCCCCAGTTGACAGCTTATTTGCAAGCAGGCGAGCGGCGGGTAATGATTTTTATGCGCCAGGTAGGCGGACACGCCGTTGATTTCAGCGATTGTAAGGAGGCATTTGTGAACGTCAACACGCCGGAGGAACTCGCGCAATGGCAAAAGAGACCATGATACCGCTACTCGCCATTGCCGCGTGGAGCGGCACGGGAAAAACAACACTGCTGAAAAAACTGATCCCAGCACTTTGTGCGCACGGTATTCGGCCAGGGCTGATTAAGCATACCCATCATGATATGGATGTTGATAAACCGGGTAAAGATAGCTACGAATTACGTAAGGCCGGGGCAGCACAAACGCTGGTTGCCAGTCAGCAGCGCTGGGCGTTAATGACTGAAACGCCGGGGCAAGAAGAGTTGGATCTGGCATGGCTGGTGAGCCGGATGGATGCATCAAAGCTGGATATGGTGCTGGTAGAAGGGTTTAAACACGAGGCAGTTGCGAAGATCTTACTTTTTCGTCAGGGATGTGGGCACAGCGAGGAAGAATTAATTCTTGATGAGCATGTTATTGCGGTTGCCAGTGATATTCCACTTGCCGTAGCGGTACCCGTTTTGGATCTTAATGATGTATCGCAGATTTCTGCCTTCATTTTGCGGTGGTTAGAGAAAGCACGTTCCTTGTAGGCCGGATAAGGCGGAGCCGCCATCCGGCGGTGCCGGTTGCCTGATGGCGCTGCGCTTATCAGGCCTACATTTTTACAGTTACCACACACGCAAAGAAGCCCGTCCTGACGGACGGGCTTCTTCACTTGTCTGATGCCTGGCAGTTTATGGCGGGCGTCCTGCCCGCCACCCTACGGGCCGTTGCTGCGCAACGTTCAAATCAGCTCCCGGCGGATTTGCCCTCCTCAGGAGAGTGCTCACCGGCAGACTACAGATAAAACAAAGGGCCCTGTCTTCCGACAGGGCCCTTCGTTTTATTTGATGCCTGGCAGTTCCCTACTCTCGCATGGGGAGACCCCACACTACCATCGGCGCTACGGCGTTTCACTTCTGAGTTCGGCATGGGGTCAGGTGGGACCACCGCGCTACTGCCGCCAGGCAAATTCTTTTATGCTCAGTACGCAATTCTTTATCGCATCAGCGGCGTTGCCTGCGCTCGTAAAGTCAGTCACATACTTCTGTATGCTCCTTCCTTTCCTTCGCTTGCCGCCTTGCTGCTGCGCAAATTATTGCGTACTCAACTCTGAATCAGTGCTGAAAATCTTCTCTCATCCGCCAAAACATCTTCGGCGTTGTAAGGTTAAGCCTCACGGTTCATTAGTACCGGTTAGCTCAACGCATCGCTGCGCTTACACACCCGGCCTATCAACGTCGTCGTCTTCAACGTTCCTTCAGGAGACTCTAAGTCTCAGGGAGAACTCATCTCGGGGCAAGTTTCGTGCTTAGATGCTTTCAGCACTTATCTCTTCCGCATTTAGCTACCGGGCAGTGCCATTGGCATGACAACCCGAACACCAGTGATGCGTCCACTCCGGTCCTCTCGTACTAGGAGCAGCCCCCCTCAGTTCTCCAGCGCCCACGGCAGATAGGGACCGAACTGTCTCACGACGTTCTAAACCCAGCTCGCGTACCACTTTAAATGGCGAACAGCCATACCCTTGGGACCTACTTCAGCCCCAGGATGTGATGAGCCGACATCGAGGTGCCAAACACCGCCGTCGATATGAACTCTTGGGCGGTATCAGCCTGTTATCCCCGGAGTACCTTTTATCCGTTGAGCGATGGCCCTTCCATTCAGAACCACCGGATCACTATGACCTGCTTTCGCACCTGCTCGCGCCGTCACGCTCGCAGTCAAGCTGGCTTATGCCATTGCACTAACCTCCTGATGTCCGACCAGGATTAGCCAACCTTCGTGCTCCTCCGTTACTCTTTAGGAGGAGACCGCCCCAGTCAAACTACCCACCAGACACTGTCCGCAACCCGGATTACGGGTCCACGTTAGAACATCAAACATTAAAGGGTGGTATTTCAAGGTCGGCTCCATGCAGACTGGCGTCCACACTTCAAAGCCTCCCACCTATCCTACACATCAAGGCTCAATGTTCAGTGTCAAGCTATAGTAAAGGTTCACGGGGTCTTTCCGTCTTGCCGCGGGTACACTGCATCTTCACAGCGAGTTCAATTTCACTGAGTCTCGGGTGGAGACAGCCTGGCCATCATTACGCCATTCGTGCAGGTCGGAACTTACCCGACAAGGAATTTCGCTACCTTAGGACCGTTATAGTTACGGCCGCCGTTTACCGGGGCTTCGATCAGGAGCTTCGCTTGCGCTGACCCCATCAATTAACCTTCCGGCACCGGGCAGGCGTCACACCGTATACGTCCACTTTCGTGTTTGCACAGTGCTGTGTTTTTAATAAACAGTTGCAGCCAGCTGGTATCTTCGACTGACTTCAGCTCCATGAGTAAATCACTTCACCTACGTGTCAGCGTGCCTTCTCCCGAAGTTACGGCACCATTTTGCCTAGTTCCTTCACCCGAGTTCTCTCAAGCGCCTTGGTATTCTCTACCTGACCACCTGTGTCGGTTTGGGGTACGATTTGATGTTACCTGATGCTTAGAGGCTTTTCCTGGAAGCAGGGCATTTGTTGCTTCAGCACCGTAGTGCCTCGTCGTCACGCCTCAGTGTTAAAGTGAACCGGATTTACCTGGAACACACACCTACACGCTTAAACCGGGACAACCGTCGCCCGGCCAACATAGCCTTCTCCGTCCCCCCTTCGCAGTAACACCAAGTACGGGAATATTAACCCGTTTCCCATCGACTACGCCTTTCGGCCTCGCCTTAGGGGTCGACTCACCCTGCCCCGATTAACGTTGGACAGGAACCCTTGGTCTTCCGGCGAGCGGGCTTTTCACCCGCTTTATCGTTACTTATGTCAGCATTCGCACTTCTGATACCTCCAGCATCCCTCACGGGACACCTTCGCAGGCTTACAGAACGCTCCCCTACCCAACAACACACAGTGTCGCTGCCGCAGCTTCGGTGCATGGTTTAGCCCCGTTACATCTTCCGCGCAGGCCGACTCGACCAGTGAGCTATTACGCTTTCTTTAAATGATGGCTGCTTCTAAGCCAACATCCTGGCTGTCTGGGCCTTCCCACATCGTTTCCCACTTAACCATGACTTTGGGACCTTAGCTGGCGGTCTGGGTTGTTTCCCTCTTCACGACGGACGTTAGCACCCGCCGTGTGTCTCCCGTGATAACATTCTCCGGTATTCGCAGTTTGCATCGGGTTGGTAAGCCGGGATGGCCCCCTAGCCGAAACAGTGCTCTACCCCCGGAGATGAATTCACGAGGCGCTACCTAAATAGCTTTCGGGGAGAACCAGCTATCTCCCGGTTTGATTGGCCTTTCACCCCCAGCCACAGGTCATCCGCTAATTTTTCAACATTAGTCGGTTCGGTCCTCCAGTTAGTGTTACCCAACCTTCAACCTGCCCATGGCTAGATCACCGGGTTTCGGGTCTATACCCTGCAACTTAACGCCCAATTAAGACTCGGTTTCCCTCCGGCTCCCCTATTCGGTTAACCTTGCTACAGAATATAAGTCGCTGACCCATTATACAAAAGGTACGCAGTCACACAGGTAAACCTGTGCTCCCACTGCTTGTACGTACACGGTTTCAGGTTCTTTTTCACTCCCCTCGCCGGGGTTCTTTTCGCCTTTCCCTCACGGTACTGGTTCACTATCGGTCAGTCAGGAGTATTTAGCCTTGGAGGATGGTCCCCCCATATTCAGACAGGATACCACGTGTCCCGCCCTACTCATCGAGCTCACAGCACATGCGCTTTTGTGTACGGGGCTGTCACCCTGTATCGCGCGCCTTTCCAGACGCTTCCACTAACACACATGCTGATTCAGGCTCTGGGCTCCTCCCCGTTCGCTCGCCGCTACTGGGGGAATCTCGGTTGATTTCTTTTCCTCGGGGTACTTAGATGTTTCAGTTCCCCCGGTTCGCCTCATTAACCTATGGATTCAGTTAATGATAGTGTGACGAGTCACACTGGGTTTCCCCATTCGGGTATCGCCGGTTATAACGGTTCATATCACCTTACCGGCGCTTATCGCAGATTAGCACGCCCTTCATCGCCTCTGACTGCCAGGGCATCCACCGTGTACGCTTAGTCGCTTAACCTCACAACCCGAAGATGTTTCTTTCGATTCATCATCGTGTTGCGAAAATTTGAGAGACTCACGAACAACTTTCGTTGTTCTGTGTTTCAATTTTCAGCTTGATCCAGATTTTTAAAGAGCAAAACTTCGCAGTGAACCCTTTCAGGTACACTCTGAAGTATTTTTTCGTAAACACTCACGAGATGGTGGAGCTATGCGGGATCGAACCGCAGACCTCCTGCGTGCAAAGCAGGCGCTCTCCCAGCTGAGCTATAGCCCCATCGTGTAGTCAGAACCTCTTACCTTTGATTCGTTTCCGGGCGCGGCGTGGTGAAGCGAAGCATACTGAAGTATGCGAGCTTTGCCACAACAAAGCACGGGAGCGAATCTGGTAGGCCTGAGTGGACTTGAACCACCGACCTCACCCTTATCAGGGGTGCGCTCTAACCACCTGAGCTACAAGCCTGTAGAGGTTTTACTGCTCGTTTTTCATCAGACAATCTGTGTGAGCACTGCAAAGTACGCTTCTTTAAGGTAAGGAGGTGATCCAACCGCAGGTTCCCCTACGGTTACCTTGTTACGACTTCACCCCAGTCATGAATCACAAAGTGGTAAGCGCCCTCCCGAAGGTTAAGCTACCTACTTCTTTTGCAACCCACTCCCATGGTGTGACGGGCGGTGTGTACAAGGCCCGGGAACGTATTCACCGTGGCATTCTGATCCACGATTACTAGCGATTCCGACTTCATGGAGTCGAGTTGCAGACTCCAATCCGGACTACGACGCACTTTATGAGGTCCGCTTGCTCTCGCGAGGTCGCTTCTCTTTGTATGCGCCATTGTAGCACGTGTGTAGCCCTGGTCGTAAGGGCCATGATGACTTGACGTCATCCCCACCTTCCTCCAGTTTATCACTGGCAGTCTCCTTTGAGTTCCCGGCCGGACCGCTGGCAACAAAGGATAAGGGTTGCGCTCGTTGCGGGACTTAACCCAACATTTCACAACACGAGCTGACGACAGCCATGCAGCACCTGTCTCACAGTTCCCGAAGGCACCAGTCCATCTCTGGAAAGTTCTGTGGATGTCAAGACCAGGTAAGGTTCTTCGCGTTGCATCGAATTAAACCACATGCTCCACCGCTTGTGCGGGCCCCCGTCAATTCATTTGAGTTTTAACCTTGCGGCCGTACTCCCCAGGCGGTCTACTTAACGCGTTAGCTCCGGAAGCCACGCCTCAAGGGCACAACCTCCAAGTAGACATCGTTTACGGCGTGGACTACCAGGGTATCTAATCCTGTTTGCTCCCCACGCTTTCGCACCTGAGCGTCAGTCTTTGTCCAGGGGGCCGCCTTCGCCACCGGTATTCCTCCAGATCTCTACGCATTTCACCGCTACACCTGGAATTCTACCCCCCTCTACAAGACTCAAGCCTGCCAGTTTCGAATGCAGTTCCCAGGTTGAGCCCGGGGATTTCACATCCGACTTGACAGACCGCCTGCGTGCGCTTTACGCCCAGTAATTCCGATTAACGCTTGCACCCTCCGTATTACCGCGGCTGCTGGCACGGAGTTAGCCGGTGCTTCTTCTGCGGGTAACGTCAATTGCTGCGGTTATTAACCACAACACCTTCCTCCCCGCTGAAAGTACTTTACAACCCGAAGGCCTTCTTCATACACGCGGCATGGCTGCATCAGGCTTGCGCCCATTGTGCAATATTCCCCACTGCTGCCTCCCGTAGGAGTCTGGACCGTGTCTCAGTTCCAGTGTGGCTGGTCATCCTCTCAGACCAGCTAGGGATCGTCGCCTTGGTGAGCCGTTACCTCACCAACAAGCTAATCCCATCTGGGCACATCTGATGGCAAGAGGCCCGAAGGTCCCCCTCTTTGGTCTTGCGACGTTATGCGGTATTAGCCACCGTTTCCAGTAGTTATCCCCCTCCATCAGGCAGTTTCCCAGACATTACTCACCCGTCCGCCACTCGTCAGCAAAGCAGCAAGCTGCTTCCTGTTACCGTTCGACTTGCATGTGTTAGGCCTGCCGCCAGCGTTCAATCTGAGCCATGATCAAACTCTTCAATTTAAAAGTTTGATGCTCAATCAATTAAACTTCGTAATGAATTACGTGTTCACTCTTGAGACTTGGTATTCATTTTTCGTCCGAGGACGTCAAGAATCCGTATCTTCGAGTGCCCACACAGATTGTCTGATAAATTGTTAAAGAGCAGTGCCGCTTCGCTTTTTCTCAGCGGCGCGGGGTGTGCATATTACGCTTTCCCGCTTCAGAGTCAAGCGTTTATTTTCGCTTTTCTCCGTGAGGTTCTGGTCTGAACCCCGCTGACCCGGCGGCCTGTGTGCCGTTGTTCCGTGTCAGTGGTGGCGCATTATAGGGAGTTATTTCTGCCTGACAAGAGGAAATTTAAAATAATTTTCTGAGTGCGCACTTTTTATTCTTTGCGTTTATTTTGCCGACGATTTGTTGGTTAAATGGGCTATTTCACGGGCAAAGTGCGCAACCTGCTCCCAGTCGGTGTACACCACTTCTTTACTGGTATCCGTTTCGCCGCCCGACATCTTCATAATAAGCTTGATCATCAGACGGTCATACCAGCGATAGCGGGGATAGCGAAGCGCGCCTGCAATGACGGCACAGTAGTCAGGTCGCCACGGAGAGCTCATTAAAAACTTACGCGCATAGCTGTTAGTCTGCGGCGTCCGTTTTTCAGCTTTACGCGCCACCAGGTTAACGGAATAAAAGGCGCTCGGCATTCCGTTCAACCGCGTGGCGTATTTCTTAACGAACTCCTGAAAGGCGCTGTGGTAATGGCCATAACGAATAGACGCGCCAATCACTACGCGATCATAGCAATCCCAGTCCGGTTCTTCTGCGCGATGCAGATTAACGACATCGGCCCAGATCCCCATCTCTTTGAGTTCAGAAGCCAGATAAGAGGCAATTTCGCGCGTTTGTCCGTCCCGGGTAGAGAAAAGAATCAATGTTTTCACGTGTTACTCCATTATTCACGCCAGAAAGTCGGGGTAAAAAGTACCAGCAA
Source organism: Salmonella sp. A29-2 (assembly GCF_020150755.1). NCBI lineage: Bacteria > Pseudomonadati > Pseudomonadota > Gammaproteobacteria > Enterobacterales > Enterobacteriaceae > Salmonella > Salmonella sp. A29-2. The sequence goes on from NZ_CP083731.1 coordinate 4,705,516, forward strand.
AGTGAATACTTCCAGACGACCAAATAGCATGTTGGCGATGAGTATCCATTTCGCAACCGGATTCATACTGGCGAAGTTATCAGCAACCACCCCCAGCCCCGGTCCCAGGTTATTAAGCGTAGCCACTACCGAGGCGAAAGCCGAGAAATCATCTACGCCTGTAGCGATAATGGCCAGCATACTGACGATAAATACCAGCGCGTAGGCAGAAAAGAATCCCCAGACGGCTTCCAGAATACGTTCTGGCAGCGCCCGGTTCCCCAGCTTAATACTGTAAACGGCATTCGGATGCACCAGACGTTTGAGTTCGCGGTTCCCCTGTTTAAACAACAACAGAATACGGATGACCTTTAACCCCCCGCCCGTTGACCCGGCGCAACCGCCAATAAACGCGGAACATAGCAGCAAGACGGGCAAAAACAGCGGCCAGCGCGCAATGCTGTCCGTGGTAAACCCTGCCGTTGTCGCCATCGACACAACCTGGAAGAATGCCTGATTTAGCGTTGTCAGCGCCGAGTCGTAGATATTATGGAACCACAGTACCAGCGTGCAGATCACCACCAGCGTCAACTGTACGCCGATGAACATGCGGAATTCCGGATCGCGCCAGTATACTTTCAGGCTACGCCCGCTTAATAAAGAGAAATGCAGGCCATAGTTACAACCGGAGATCAGCAGGAAAATAGCGATGATGGTATTAATAGTGGGACTATCAAAATAGCCTACGCTGGCGTCATGCGTTGAGAAGCCGCCGATAGCGATAGTGGAGAAGCTATGTCCGATAGCGTCAAACGCGGGCATCCCTGCAAACCATAGCGCCAGCGCGCAGGCTACCGTTAGCAAGACATAGATAAGCCACAGCGTTTTCGCCGTCTCGGCAATACGCGGGCGCATTTTGTTATCTTTCAGCGGCCCCGGCATTTCCGCCCGATAGAGCTGCATCCCCCCGACGCCGAGGATAGGGAGAATCGCCACCGCCAGCACAATGATCCCCATACCGCCAAACCATTGCAGCATCTGACGATAAAAGAGAATGGCGTGCGGTAATGAATCCAGCCCCACCAGCGTAGTGGCGCCCGTGGTGGTTAACCCGGAGAACGATTCAAAAAAAGCATCTGTAATGGTGAGGTTTGGGCTTTCCGAGAAAATAAACGGCAGCGCACCCACGCTGCCCAGCACGGTCCAGAACAGCACCACGATAAGAAATCCTTCGCGGGATTTCAGCTCGCCCTTTTCCCTACGGTTTGGCCACCACAGTATGGAACCGATCGCCAGCGCGACAAAAAAGGTCTGCGTGAACGCTCTTCCTGCGCCATCACGATATATTAGCGCTACCAGTCCCGGGAGAATCATTGTCCCCGAAAATAAGATAACCAGTAGTCCAACGATTCGGGTAATGGCGCGAAAATGCATCTCTGCCGCTTCCTTTATTCTTAAAAATGAGGTGGGGATTATTCTTCAATCGCTAACAATTGCAATGAACCACGGCTAAAATCCGCCAGTTTTGTGGAAAATGCATTCACATGAGCAAAAGGAAGCGCCACCCTGAGCCGAACAGACGCCTGATAATCGCTGGAAACGATCTTCCCGGCAAACTGTCCTAATAATGCTTCGATTCCGGCCAACTGACCGTACTCACACTGCAAAGTATATTCGGTTAATGGCGTCTTGCGTTGTGTGGCAAGCTGACGTAATGCCTGATTCACACCGCCGCCATAGGCTTTTACCAGCCCGCCCGTACCCAGCAGAATACCACCATAGTAGCGCACGACGACGGCAGTAATCTCTCCGACGCCGCTGCCCATCAATTGCGCAAGCATCGGCTTGCCTGCCGTTCCCGCCGGTTCGCCGTCGTCTGAAAAGCCCAGTTGCTGTGAGTCGTCCGGCGCCCCCGCCACCCACGCCACACAATGGTGGCGCGCATCAGGGTGCTCAGCTCTGACTGACTCAACAAACGCTTTCGCCGCGTCTACGCCATCGGTATGCGCCAATAGCGTAATAAAGCGGCTTTTTTTGATCTCTTCAACAACGGTGACCGGCGCTGCAGGGATTAACCAACTGTCCATTACGCCAGTTTTAAATCCCGCGTCATGTTTTCCACGCCGTTTTCGTGGATGACCACGTTATCTTCAATGCGAATACCGCCGAAAGGCTTGAGCGCTTCAATTTTCTGCCAGTTGAAGTGCTTGCTGAACGGCCCTTCGCGCCACGGCGCTAACAGCGATTCGATGAAGTAAATCCCCGGTTCGATGGTCAACACCATTCGCGGCTGTAACACACGCGTGCAGCGCAGATACGGGTATTTGGACGGCGCGGCGAGATGCGTACCGGAATCATCCTGCATAAACCCGGCCACATCGTGTACCTGCAGACCCAACGGATGACCAATACCGTGCGGCATAAACGGCCCGGTAAGATCATTTTCCACCATCGCCTCTTCACTCATGTCGGTAATGATTTGATGTTTACGCAGCAGCTTCGCGATGCGCTGATGGAACTGAATATGATAATCCACATAGCTGACGCCCGCCTTCATGGTAGCGATCAGCGCCAACTGTTCGTCGTTAACATCTTTCACCAGGTGGGCGTAGTCGTTATCGTTTTTCGCCGACCAGGTCCGCGTCAGATCCGCCGCGTAGCCGTTGTATTCCGCGCCCGCATCCAGCAGGAAACTGCGCATTTCAGACGGTGCCTGATGATCCAGTTTCGTGTAATGCAGCACGGCGGCATGTTCGTTCAGCGCCACAATGTTGCTGTATGGAACATCGGTATCGCGATGTCCTGTGGCGGTCAGGTACGCCAGGTTGATGTCAAACTCGCTCATGCCGGAACGGAAGGCTTCTTCCGCCGCACGATGACCACTCACCGCCATTTTCTGCGCTTCGCGCATACAGGCCAGTTCATAATCCGTTTTATAGGCGCGGTAGTAATGCAGATAGTCGATAACACCTTTCGGGTTGATGTTGCTGGCGGCGATATCCAATTGTAGCGCGCGCTCAGGAACCGGGCCGATATAGCCGATATTGCCACGCGCGGCAGGCAGTTGGCTGCCGATGCCATCCGCTTTCGGTAAGGCGACGACCTCGACTTCTTCTGTCCAGAAGGACGTTGGCAGCGGTTCAACGTTATGCCAGTAATCGACCGGCAGATAAAACCACAATTTGGGTTTGTTGACGCCATCGACCAGCAGCCAGCAATTTGGAACCTGAGTTACCGGCACCCACGCTTTAAACTGTGGATTGACCTTAAACGGATAAGGGTGATCGTCGAGAAAGACGTTGAATAGCTCGCCGGAGTGAATAAGTAACGCATCCAGCTTAAAGCGCGCCAAAACATCGCGCGTCCGTTCTTGTAAGGTAACGATATGATTTTTATAGAGCGCGGCCAGTGATTCCATTTTTTACCCTTCTGTTTTTTTGACCTCAAGTTCCCGCATCTTAGCACATCGCCCCACGAGAGCGTGATCTCTGCCGAGCGTGATCACATCGGCATTTCTTTAATCATTTATTTGCATTTTATTAACACAAAACACACACTTCGCTTCATCTGGTACGACCAGATCACCTTGTGGATTCAGGAGACTGACATGCTTTATAAAGGCGACACCCTGTACCTCGACTGGCTGGAAGATGGCATCGCCGAACTGGTGTTCGATGCTCCAGGCTCGGTCAATAAACTCGACACCGCAACCGTCGCCAGCCTCGGCCAGGCGCTTGAGGTGCTGGAAAAGCAACACGATTTAAAAGGGCTGCTGCTGCGCTCGAATAAAGCGGCCTTTATTGTCGGCGCGGACATCACCGAATTTCTTTCACTGTTCCTCGTCCCCGAAGAGCAGTTAAGCCAATGGCTGCATTTCGCTAACAGCGTCTTTAACCGTCTGGAAGATTTACCCGTACCGACCCTTGCCGCCGTAAACGGCTATGCGCTGGGCGGCGGGTGCGAATGCGTGCTGGCCACCGATTACCGTCTGGCGACGCCAGACCTCCGTATCGGTCTGCCGGAAACTAAACTGGGCATCATGCCGGGTTTCGGCGGCTCCGTTCGTCTGCCGCGTATGCTGGGCGCGGACAGCGCGCTGGAGATCATTGCCGCCGGGAAAGATGTCGGTGCTGAACACGCGCTGAAAATCGGCCTTGTGGACGGCGTGGTCAAACAAGAGAAGCTAATTGAAGGCGCGATAGCGGTGTTACGCCAGGCCATTACCGGCGATCTCGACTGGAGAGCTAAACGCCAGCCGAAACTGGAACCGTTGAAACTCAGCAAAATTGAAGCAGCGATGAGCTTTACCATCGCTAAAGGCATGGTCGCACAAACGGCGGGTAAACATTATCCGGCGCCGATGACCGCAGTGAAAACCATTGAAGCCGCCGCGCGTTTTGGTCGTGAAGAAGCGCTGAATCTGGAAAATAAAAGCTTTGTTCCGCTGGCGCATACCAATGAAGCTCGTGCGCTGGTCGGTATCTTCCTCAACGATCAATATGTAAAAGGTAAAGCCAAAAAGCTGACCAAAGATATTGAGACGCCGAAACAGGCAGCCGTACTGGGCGCGGGCATTATGGGCGGCGGTATCGCTTACCAGTCGGCCTGGAAAGGCGTACCGGTCATCATGAAAGATATCAACGATAAATCGTTGAACCTCGGCATGACCGAAGCGGCCAAGCTGCTGAACAAACAGCTGGAGCGCGGCAAGATCGACGGTCTGAAGCTGGCGGGCGTCATTTCGACCATCCACCCGACTCTCGATTATGCCGGTTTCGATCGCGTAGATGTTGTTGTCGAAGCGGTAGTCGAAAATCCGAAAGTCAAAAAAGCGGTACTGGCGGAAACCGAGCAGAAAGTGCGCCCGGAAACCGTGCTGGCCTCAAATACCTCCACCATCCCAATTGGCGAACTGGCTAGCGCCCTGGAACGTCCGGAAAACTTTTGCGGAATGCACTTCTTCAACCCGGTACACCGGATGCCGCTGGTTGAAATCATTCGCGGCGAGAAGAGTTCAGACGAAACCATTGCCAAAGTCGTCGCCTGGGCCAGCAAAATGGGCAAGACACCGATTGTAGTTAACGACTGCCCCGGCTTCTTTGTTAACCGCGTGCTGTTCCCCTATTTCGCCGGTTTCAGTCAACTGCTGCGCGACGGCGCGGATTTCCGCAAAGTCGATAAAGTGATGGAAAAACAGTTCGGCTGGCCGATGGGCCCGGCCTATCTGCTCGACGTGGTGGGTATTGATACCGCCCACCACGCGCAGGCGGTAATGGCGGCAGGCTTCCCGCAACGGATGCAGAAAGAGTATCGCGACGCGATCGACGCATTGTTTGACGCCAGCCGTTTTGGGCAAAAAAACGGTCTGGGCTTCTGGCGCTATAAAGAAGACAGCAAGGGTAAGCCGAAGAAAGAAGAAGATGCTGCGGTGGATGACCTGCTGGCAAGCGTCAGTCAGCCGAAACGCGACTTCAGCGACGACGAGATAATCGCCCGTATGATGATCCCGATGATTAACGAAGTGGTTCGCTGTCTGGAAGAAGGCATTATCGCAAGCCCGGCGGAAGCCGATATGGCGCTGGTCTACGGCCTGGGCTTCCCTCCGTTCCACGGCGGCGCATTTCGCTGGCTGGATACACAGGGCAGCGCGAAATATCTTGATATGGCGCAGCAGTATCAACACCTCGGCCCGCTGTATGAAGTGCCGGAAGGGCTGCGTAATAAAGCGCGCCATAACGAACCGTATTATCCCCCGGTTGAACCAGCCCGTCCGGTTGGTTCTCTGAAAACGGCTTAAGGAGTCACAATGGAACAGGTTGTCATTGTCGATGCTATTCGCACCCCGATGGGCCGTTCGAAGGGCGGCGCGTTTCGCAACGTGCGGGCAGAAGATCTCTCCGCCCACTTAATGCGTAGCCTGCTGGCGCGTAATCCGTCGCTTACAGCGGCCACCCTCGATGATATTTACTGGGGCTGCGTACAACAAACGCTGGAGCAAGGCTTCAACATTGCCCGTAACGCCGCGCTGCTGGCAGAAATTCCCCATTCGGTACCGGCGGTCACCGTCAACCGTCTGTGTGGTTCCTCGATGCAGGCGTTACACGATGCAGCGCGAATGATCATGACCGGCGATGCGCAGGTTTGTCTGGTTGGCGGCGTGGAGCATATGGGGCACGTGCCGATGAGTCACGGTGTGGATTTTCACCCGGGTCTGAGTCGCAACGTCGCCAAAGCGGCAGGGATGATGGGGCTAACGGCGGAAATGCTCTCCCGCCTGCACGGCATTAGCCGGGAAATGCAGGACCAGTTCGCCGCGCGTTCTCACGCTCGCGCCTGGGCCGCCACGCAGTCTGGCGCATTCAAAACGGAGATTATCCCGACTGGCGGTCATGATGCAGACGGCGTGTTGAAGCAGTTTAGCTACGATGAAGTGATCCGCCCGGAAACCACGGTCGAAGCGCTATCAACGCTGCGTCCGGCATTTGATCCGGTTAGTGGCACGGTCACGGCGGGCACCTCATCCGCGCTTTCCGATGGCGCAGCCGCCATGCTGGTAATGAGCGAAAGTCGTGCCCGTGAGCTGGGCCTGAAACCTCGCGCCCGTATTCGCTCAATGGCAGTGGTGGGTTGTGATCCGTCAATTATGGGTTACGGGCCGGTTCCGGCGTCAAAACTGGCGTTGAAAAAAGCGGGACTGTCAGCCAGCGATATCGATGTGTTTGAGATGAACGAAGCGTTTGCCGCACAGATCCTGCCATGCATTAAGGATCTGGGATTGATGGAGCAGATAGACGAGAAGATCAACCTCAACGGCGGCGCGATCGCGCTTGGTCATCCGCTCGGCTGCTCCGGAGCACGTATCAGCACCACGCTTATCAACCTGATGGAGCGCAAAGACGCGCAGTTTGGTCTGGCGACGATGTGTATTGGTCTGGGTCAGGGCATCGCCACGGTGTTTGAGCGGGTTTAATCAAAGATAATATCCCCTAAATAACTCGCATTGCAGCGCAGCGGCAACTGAGCGAATCCCCGGGCACATAGATAACTATGTGCCCGGGGTGAGCAAAGGCAGCCAACAAAGAGGCTGCGCGAATTATGACGGGAAACAGTTTAGTTGCCGTTTTTCCCGCCCGTCAGGGGCGGGTTTTTTCACCGTATGGCCCGCTCTACTCAGTAAGCGCTTTGGTCAGGCTAAATGGCATAGCCTGATATCCACGCGCACCATGTATTTGCATTTCGACCGCAGGCTCTTTTTCTCCCCATTTGAACTCTTCCAGATACGGATTAGGTAAGCTGGTAAATGCGCCTACCGACAAATCAAACGCACCACCTGCTGTTGCGGAATACACGAACACAGAATTCTTGTCAGTCTGGTACTCGGTGATAGAGGTTACCGGGCTAAACCACTCGTTCCCGCGCTCTTTACCGTATTGCCAGATCTGTTGGACTGTCTTGTTTTTCTGGTCGATTTTGTAAATCACGGAGCGGCTGTATTTCATACTCTGCATAGCAGGCTGTTCTAAGCCGCGGCCATCGCCATTGTCGAAAGCGGAAAGGTATAAGATATCGCCTTTACTCTTACTATCAATTTTAAAAGCCGTATGTTGCGTCCATGTCCAGTCGAAGTCACCCTCGCAGCCACTGTCCTGGCAAGCGATTTTTTGGCCTTTGCTATCCACTGGCGTCAGAATTGCGGCATTAAATGGCGCTTTCCAGCCAGCAGGCGTACCCAGTATCCACTTCACTTTCTTATCGCGGCCGATTTTGATAATCGCACTCTGGTGGCGGGAGCTGATGATGATGGAATCATCTTCACTGTCATAGTCGACGCTGTTGACATGCGCCCAGTTGCGGCCAGCCCCACTACCCACGATATCCCCGAATTTGTCGGAGGAGTCCAGCGCCGCCAGATCTTCTTCGCTCAACGTATGGCCGGACTGGCTGGCGTCGATATTCAGGCACACAGCGCCCTGATCGAGAGTTTTCATTATCACATCACGATAAGGATCGAGGATATCAAACAGACGCCATTCATCCACTACCACGCCGTTCTGATCAACTTCGGCAATCACATCACGCACGGTACGAACATTTTTCCCATCAGGGCGTTTATAGTTAGAGCTGGCTACACGCAGGAAGTAGTGACCGTTGGCCGCGTTATCCATTGAGTGTGAAAAATCGTTATAATTATCCGGCAGGCGGCGGTTAAAGATTTCACGCCCCATGATATCGTATTTCACATAACGCTGACCGTAGCCCCACGATAGTGCGCCATCCTGGTTTTGTTTAAAGCCCATCATAACGCCAGCACGATAAATTGACTTTAAATCATAAATTGAACTTGGATTCATAAACCAACGAATATCACCGGAGGTGTCGATAATAGCGTTAGCTGTAGTGAAGTTCCATTCTAATGCACCCCCAGTAGGGTTATTCCAGACAGTACGCGTTCCATTCCCAGACTTATCTTTCGTATTATTCAAAAGATACAAGCGATCTTTAAATTCTGGGGAAACCTTTTTAACATCGATAGTAAAGAGTGCTGATTGTTCTTCTTTTGTACCCGCTGATTCAATATAGGCAGGCGGCGCATACATTTTATAGCTTTCTTTTACATTTTCGGTTTTACTACCCTGGATCCTTGTATATTCAACTTCAACGGTATTGACATAATCCGGGTAAAGACCAAAGACGGGAATACCGCCATACGTTAAAAGGTATTTATTATTAACTTTATACGCGATCTCCTGGCCATTTTCTTTGGGTACAATCCGTACATGCACGTCACGTAACTGGTAACCGCCATTACGAATAACGGCGGTTAGCGGCGCGATATCATAGGGGTTCATAACAACTTCGCCAATTTTTCCCTGGACCTGATAGTCCACTTTAGCGCCGCTGGCGCCGCCGATGGCGAAAGCAGTAGAAGGTACTGATGACAAAATTGCAACAGATAATGCGAGAGAAGTTAAAGCATATTTAAATTTCATAACACTCTCCATCTTATAAATAAATAACTAACTTTCCATTTTATGTTTCTTTTATAAAAATAAATGAAGCATATATAATTAACTATTTTTATTGATAGCCTCAGGACATAATATTACTTAATTTATTACACGCAATACAAAGCCTGTAGATATTCAATATCATAAGGTTTTATAGTTGACGATTAATTAATATTTAAGAGGACTTTTAGGTAGGCTAACGTAAAAAGGGACGCTACTGCGTCCCATAAAATAGTTAAATAAATGCGAACGCATCGCCAAACAGACGATCTTCCCGCGCGTTACGCTCATGACAGAACAGATCGCGGGCGATTTTCGCCATCTCAAAACGTCCGGCAATATAAATATCGTGCCCCGCCAGCGTACCATAATCCTGCAATACCGCCGTAAGTACCGTTCCTGTACGTCCACGCCAGCCTTCTTCCGGCTGCTCGACAACAGGTTCAATACGCAAATTCGGATGGTTAACAGAGAGTGCTTCCAGCTCAGAGAGATCATAGAGGTGCTTTTCTTCGCGGCCGCCCCAGTAAATGGTAACATCGCGGGCCGGGTTGCGCGCTAACGCCGTCAACAGGATGGAGCGCGCATAAGAAAAGCCCGTACCGCCCGCGATCAGAATCAACGGACGCTCTTCATCGTCACGTAGCCAGGCGTCGCCATGCGGAATATCGACGACGATTTCCCGGTCTTTCAGAATTCGATCCATGACCGCCATCGCATACAGATTGAGCTCGGAAGCGCCAATGTGTAATTCAATAAACCCTTTCTCGTCCGGCGTTGAGGCCATCGAAAACGGGCGTTTGTCACGCTCGTCCATTACGACCATCAAATACTGACCAGCGCGGAATGTAAACGCCGCGTCCGGCACTAAACGAACCCGATATACGGTATCGGTGATAGCTTCTACCGAGGTCACTTTACAGCTTAAGGTTGTCATGCGCTCCCTCTGTCGGGTGTCGGGTCAATACCGACATTTTTCAAGCCGAGTCGCCGCAGCCTGAAATGTCGATGTCCGCTTTCAGTTATTTAAAGATAGCCAGCTCATCCCAAATCGCATCAATACGCGCGGTAACTTCAGGATCTTTAACAATAGGGCGACCCCACTCGCGTTGGGTTTCGCCCGGCCATTTGTTTGTGGCATCCAGCCCCATTTTTGAACCCAGCCCGGAGACCGGCGAGGCAAAATCCAGGTAGTCAATCGGCGTATTTTCAACCAGCACCGTATCCCGCGCAGGGTCCATACGGGTGGTAATCGCCCAGATCACATCATTCCAGTCGCGTGCGTTAACGTCATCATCGCAAACGATAACAAATTTCGTATACATAAACTGGCGCAAAAACGACCAGACGCCCATCATGACGCGTTTCGCATGACCAGCGTACTGCTTTTTCATCGTCACTACCGCCAGGCGGTAAGAACACCCTTCCGGCGGCAGATAAAAGTCGACGATTTCCGGAAACTGTTTTTGCAGAATAGGCACGAAGACTTCATTGAGCGCCACCCCTAATACCGCAGGCTCATCGGGCGGACGCCCGGTATAGGTGGAGTGATAGATGGCATCCTCACGCTGCGTAATATGCGTGACGGTAAAGACCGGAAAGTTATCCACTTCATTATAATAGCCCGTATGATCGCCATACGGTCCTTCCGGCGCCATCTCTCCCGGCTCAATGTAACCTTCAAGGATAATCTCGGCGCTGGCAGGCACTTCCAGATCGTTAGAAAGGCATTTAACCACTTCAGTTTTCGTGCCGCGCAGCAGGCCCGCAAAGGCATACTCCGACAGAGTATCGGGAACAGGAGTCACGGCGCCAAGTATCGTCGCCGGATCGGCGCCCAATGCGACGGAGACCGGGAAACGTTCACCCGGACGCGCGGCTAACCACTCCTGAAAATCCAGCGCGCCGCCGCGGTGAGACAGCCAGCGCATAATCAGCTTATTTTTACCTATCAACTGCTGACGATAAATGCCCAGGTTTTGCCGTTCTTTGTGCGGGCCACGCGTTACCGTCAGTCCCCAGGTAATCAGCGGCGCGGCGTCGTCCGGCCAACAGGTCATGACAGGAAGACGCGTTAAATCGACATCATCGCCAGACGCGATTTTCTGCTGGCAAGGCGCGCCGCGTAACCGTTTCGTCGGCATATTCAGCACTTGCTTAAACTGCGGCAGCTTGTCAAACAGATCGCGAAAGCCTTTCGGCGGCTCAGGTTCTTTCAGAAACGCTAATAATTTACCCACTTCCCGTAATGCGGAAACATCATCCTGCCCCATGCCCATCGCCACGCGTTTTGGCGTGCCAAAAAGGTTGCACAGCACCGGCATGGAGTAACCTTTAGGATTTTCAAACAGCAACGCCGGTCCACCGGCACGCAGCGTGCGGTCAGCGATTTCCGTGATTTCCAGATGAGGATCCACAGGTAGCGTGATGCGTTTTAGTTCCCCCTGCTGCTCAAGTAGCGTCAGGAAGTCGCGTAAATCGTGATATTTCATGGCGTCCATTGTAGCCTCTTGGTAAGCGCATCATTATACGGCGTTCATCATCGGGATGCTGTATTTTTGTTAAATTAGCGTGAACTCTGGCAACCAACGCTAATCCAGATACGGCTTAAAGGATGAAGTGTATAATTAACTTCGCGCATGGCTTTTGCTATGCTTGCGCCCCGAACAAGCGGATAAGAGTCATTATGCAATCCTGGTATTTACTGTACTGCAAACGCGGGCAACTTCAGCGTGCTCAGGAACACCTCGAAAGACAAGCGGTAAGTTGCCTGACACCGATGATCACCCTGGAAAAAATGGTACGCGGAAAACGTACCTCCGTCAGCGAACCGCTCTTTCCTAATTATCTGTTCGTTGAATTTGATCCGGAAGTGATACATACCACTACAATCAACGCCACGCGCGGCGTCAGCCATTTTGTGCGCTTTGGCGCGCATCCTGCGATCGTGCCTTCCAGCGTTATTCATCAGCTTTCTATCTACAAGCCCGAAGGCGTTGTCGATCCTGAAACCCCCTATCCCGGCGATAGCGTCATCATCACGGAAGGCGCATTTGAAGGGCTGAAAGCGATTTTTACCGAACCGGATGGCGAAACGCGTTCGATGTTACTGCTTAATTTACTCAATAAAGAAGTGAAGCAGAGCGTAAAAAACACCGGTTTTCGCAAGATTTAGCGATCGTTCAGAATACGACCTCAAATAAGGTTCTGGCGTTGGCATCTGTCATCGCCGCTAACCATTGCGGATCTTCACCACGCCATAGCGCAATGCGTTCCAGGATGTGAGGCAGATACGCGGGCTCGTTGCGTCGTGACGTTGGTTTCGGCGTAAGATCGCGAGGCAACAGATACGGCGCGTCGGTTTCTATCAGTAGCTTTTCCGCTGGAATAAACGGTAAGAGTTCACGTAGCTCAAGCCCGCGTCGTTCGTCGCAAACCCACCCGGTAATACCGATATAGAGCCCTCTGTCCACACAGGCCTGCATTTGCTGGCGTGAACCGGTAAAGCAGTGCAGTATTGCACCCGGAAGACTATCCAGCCAGGGATCAAGCAATGCCAGAAATCGCTCATGCGCGTCCCGGCAGTGCATAAAGATTGGCATCTGTAATTCGGCGGCAATTTGTAGCTGCGCCTGAAAGGCACGCTCCTGCTCCTGCGGCGTGGAAAAATTACGATTGAAATCCAGCCCGCACTCACCGATAGCGACGACTTCCGGCTGGTTCGCCAGCGCAATAATGGCGTCTTCAGACGCGGGTGACCACTGACTGCTGTCATGGGGATGGACGCCAGCCGTCGACCAACAATGGGGGTAGCGCCGCGCCAGTTTTAACGCCTGCTGACTTTCATGGATGTTCGTTCCGGTCAGTAGCATACCTTTTACTCCCGCCGCAAACGCACGGGCGACCACATCATCACGATCTTTTGCAAACTGGCTACTGGTTAAATTAACGCCAATATCAAACATGCTTGCCCCCATATGACAACCGCCCTGGCGGGCGGTTGTGTTTAGTCTTCAGTGTGCTCGGCCTTTTCGGTTTCGGCCTCGTTATCTTCGTCGCGCGTCCGTCGCTTACCGACATAAAAGCGTGAGCAGAAAACGCCAATTTCAAACAGGCAGTACATCGGTATCGCCAGCAACGTTTGCGAGAAAACATCTGGCGGCGTAAGCAGCATTCCCACAATGAATGCCCCGACCAGGATATAAGGCCGTTTTTTACGTAAATCTTCTGGCGTGGTGATGCCCATCCAGCACAGCAACACAATCGCCACCGGCACTTCAAAGGCTACGCCAAAGGCCATAAAAAGCGCCATGACAAAGCTAAGATAGCTGGCGATATCTGTCGAAACCTGTACCCCTTCCGGCGCCGTATGCGTCAGGAAACCAAAGGCCAAAGGGAATACGACAAAATAGGCGAAGGCCATACCAATGTAGAAAAGCAGCGAGCTGGATACCAGCAGCGGTACGACCAGACGACGCTCATGCTTATACAGCGCCGGGGCGATAAAGGCCCAAACCTGGTACAAAATGACAGGCGCGGATAAGATCAAAGACACCATGAAGGTGAGTTTGATAGGCGTAAAAAACGGCGACGCCACATCCGTCGCAATCATTGTCGCCCCTTGCGGCATCTGTTTAATCAGCGGTGCGGCGACTAAATGATAAATATCATTGGCGAAATAAATTAACGCCAGAAAAATCAGAAGTACTGCGACGATGCAGTTTAGCAGGCGCTTACGCAACTCGATCAGATGCGTGATAAGCGGTTGAGTATCTTCTACAGCCATGTTTACGGTTTATCACTCGACGAGGGGGAAGATTCGACAACAGGCGCAGCGGATTTCTTCTCGGCGTCTATCGTGGCTACGGAAGCGGTTTCCGTCGACTCAGGCTCGTTAGCTTTAACGGGCTCCGACTTTTGTTCCGGCGCGCTCACCTGTGTTTCAGCGGCGGCAGGGGTGACGCCCTCATGCTGCGTTTCGTTCCCTTTTACCACCGGATTATGGATGGTATGCGCTTCATCGCTCGCTTGTTCGGGATCGTTAGCGCTGTAGGTGCGTTTCATCGACTCCGCCGCCTGACGCAGTTCATCCATAGATGCTTTCAGTTCGGGAGTCAGATTTTCCAGGCTCGCCTTTTCGACTTTTTTCAGACTGTCCTGGAACTCCTGAAGTTTCAGTTCCTGAGTCAGTTCATTCTGAACCGTTGTCGCAAGGGACCGCAACGCGCGAATCCAGCCCGCTACCGTTTTTACCGCTACTGGCAATCGTTGCGGCCCCAACACAATGAGGCCGATAACGAACACTAACAGCAGTTCGCTAAAACCGATATCAAACACGGATTATACCTGCTCTTTATCTTGGCTTTTAGCGTCTTCCTTTTTCGCTTCGCCTTGCTTATCCGCGATAGATTTAGCGGTAAAATCAGCGTCCTGACTGGTTTTATCCTGTTTGGCATCATCATCGCTCATGGCCTTTTTAAAGCCTTTGATAGACGCGCCAAGATCGGAACCGATGGAACCGAGTTTTTTGGTGCCGAACAGCAGTACGACGATAACGGCAACAATCAACAACTGCCAAATACTGATACCACCCATACATGTTCCTCTGTGATAGATGATGAATTAATAGGGCCGCATTATACACATTATCCTTCGCGCTGCCTCTTTGTTAGCCGCTTTCGCCCGCCCTATTCACATACTTTTACATACGACCGGGACGACATTGACTTGCGACCTGAGTACTGCCTCAAGTGATAATATGTACCTGCGTGACACAACCGGCGTTGAGCGATAAAAAATCTCAACGAGTTTTACGCCAGCCAACCAGCCAGACAACTACGCCGCCGACCATGAGCCAGCCAGGCATCAATCCCCATTCAGGGCGGTTGACGAGTAAGAATGACCCGCTCAGTAACAGCGTTGCGCCAATTCCCAATAAATAACGAGACTGACTTTGGCGCACATGGTTTACCTGTAACTCGCGCGCAATCTTATCAACACTGTGCTGTAAATATTTGCCCTGGCGCAAACTGTCGTACACCAGTTCAGGTATTTCTGGCATTTTTTCGACCCAGAACGGCGCTTTTTCTTTAAGAGCCCGCGTGAGAGCCGGAATACCCACCTGATCTTTGATCCAGGACTCAAGAAACGGCTTCGCCGTTTTCCACAAATCAAGCTGAGGATAAAGCTGCCGCCCAACCCCTTCAACATACAATAATGTTTTCTGCAACAACACCAGTTGCGGCTGGACTTCCATGTTAAATCGACGCGCTGTATTGAAAAGGTTTAACAACACATGACCAAACGAGATTTCCGCGAGCGGCTTTTCAAAGATAGGTTCACAGACGGTGCGGATGGCAAACTCAAAATCTTCAACGTTGGTATCTGGCGGAACCCAGCCTGAATCGACATGCAGTTCTGCCACCTTTCGGTAATCGCGATTAAAAAACGCGATAAAGTTTTCAGCCAGATAACGCTTATCTTCTTTGTTTAGCGACCCGACGATACCGCAGTCAATGCCGATATATTGCGGGTTTTCAGGGTGTTCATGGCTGACAAAAATATTTCCCGGATGCATGTCCGCATGGAAAAAGCTGTCGCGGAAAACCTGGGTGAAGAAAACTTTAACCCCGCGTTCCGCCAGCAGTTTCATGTTGGTGCCGTTCTTTTCCAGCGCCGCCACATCCGAAACCGGAATGCCGTATATCCGCTCCATCACCATCATGTTCTGGCTACAGTAATCGGAGTACACCTCCGGGATATACAGCATGGGACTATTTTCAAAATTGCGGCGTAACTGAATCGCGTTGGCCGATTCCCGCAGCAGATTCAGCTCATCGATCAGCGTTTTCTCATACTCACGCACCACTTCCGTCGGGCGCAGACGACGCCCATCCGGCAACAGGCGTGGTACCCAGCGAGCAAGGCGATAAATCAGTTTCAGGTCTGCCTGAATTACCGGCAAAATATCCGGGCGAATGACCTTAATAACCACTTCTTTACCGTTTGATTTCAATCGCGCGGTATGTACCTGGGCGATTGACGCCGACGCTAAAGGCTGGATATCAAAGTCGTCAAACCAGGCTTCGACTGGTAGCCCCCCCATCGCCTCTTCAATCTGGGCTTTCGCCAGCCGACCATCGAATGGCGCGACTTTATCCTGGAGCAAAGCGAGCTGATCGGCGATTTGCGGCGGGAACAGGTCACGGCGCGTGGAGAGCATCTGGCCAAATTTGATCCAGACCGGTCCCAGCTCTTGCAACGCCAGTCTTAATCGTTCACCCAGCAATTTATCTTTATGCCGGTTTGGCATCCAGAACAGCGAATAGCGCCATAATCGGAGTGGCAGTGTAAGACGCATTCGGGGGATGAGTTCATCAAGGCCGTAGCTTAAAAACGTGCGGATGATGAAATATAGGCGCCGTACTTCACCTGGCGTCATTTGGCCTCCAGTTTTTCCAGCCGTGTGGTCAGAGAATCTACGGCGCGCTCAACAGCCGCGGTTTCTTCGGCAAACCATGCGACTTCCAGCGGGCCAGGCGCCATACGCCACTCTTCAGTGATCGCTTCAGCGGCATAACGCTGCTGGCGTTGAAACCCGTGGCGCAGGAATTTAGCCCCGCCACGCACGGCCTTACCGATACTTTCCGCCGCAATATCACCCGTGTATGGTGCCAACAGCTCCGCAGGATCGAATTCGGCGAGATCGGCGAGCGCCACAAAATTTTGCACGACCTGAATATCGCCCTGCACTTCCAGTTCGCCGCTGCGAATAAGCGCGGCCAACTGCTGACGATCTCGTAGTTTTGGCAAAACGCTAGCTTGAGTGATTACCGTACAGTCCGCTTCGCCTTCCCATGCCCCCAGCACATCAACCTGGCGTTCGCTGAATACCAGGACTAATGGCGTCGAAAATCCCTTTAGTTTCACACACAGTACTTTTCCCTGTAAGCGCGTTCTGGCTGATTTCAGCGCTGGCGAACGATACAGAAACGTATTGAGGAGACCTTCAATTCCTGCGGTCACTAAGGGTTTAAAAGGCATTCCACCCTCCTAGAATTTATAACCACGGTGCAATGCCACAACGCCCGCCGTCAGATTGTAATAATCCACGCTCTCAAATCCGGCGTCCTGCATCATGGCTTTTAAGGTATCCTGATCGGGATGCATACGGATGGATTCCGCGAGATACCGATAGCTATCCGCATCGTTCGCGACCATCGAGCCAATACGCGGTAAAATATGGAAAGAATAGGCGTCATACGCTTTACTCAGCGGCTCAATGATAGGCTTGGAAAATTCAAGCACCAGTAAACGTCCGCCGGGTTTCAACACACGGAACATTGACCGCAGCGCTTTTTCTTTTTCCGTTACATTGCGCAAACCAAACGAAATGGTAATGCAATCAAACGTATTATCAGGGAAAGGCAGAGCTTCGGCATTCGCCTGCACATACTCTACGTTGCCGATCACGCCGATATTACGCAGCTTCTCACGCCCCATTTTGAGCATAGAATCATTAATATCCGCCAGGATAACTTTGCCAGTTTCCCCGACCATACGTGAAAATTTCGCGGTAAGATCGCCCGTACCACCCGCTAAATCGAGAACGGTTTGTCCACGACGCACGCCACTGCAATCAATGGTGAAGCGCTTCCACAAACGATGAATGCCAAATGACATTAAGTCATTCATCACATCGTACTTTGACGCCACAGAATGAAAAACGTGGGCCACCATGTCAGCTTTCTGCTCTTTAGCGACGGTCTGAAAGCCAAAGTGCGTCGTTTCTTGTGAATCTTCCACCATCTCAGTGCCTGCTTATCGATAAAAATGTTCAAGAAGTGTAACAGATTGGGCCAATTTGCCCTACTCTGCGCCAGGACTAAACTACTCCGTATGGGTTAACTTAACTGCTGCTTCACCCGTTCATCATTGGGATAATGTTCATCCTGCCGCCCTTCAGGGATCGATCGTAAACGATATTCTTCATCTTGCGTAACGGCCTGTTCCGCTAAATCCGGATTAATCTCGCGTTTGATTTCCACGCCTAGCCCCCGGAAAGCCTCCGCCTGCGCCAAAACGTTGCCACGCCCCGACGCAAGTTTTTTCATCGCCTGGCGGTAGTTATCCTGCGCTTTATCCAGACTCTGACCGATCGCTGACATATCATCAACAAACAGCCGCATTTTATCGTAGAGCTTACTGGCTCTGTCTGCGATGTGCTGCGCATTGCGGCTCTGGTGTTCATAGCGCCACAGGTTGGCGATTGTCCGTAACGCCACCAGCAGCGTCGTGGGGCTTACCAGCATAATGTTATTTTTCAGCGCCTCGGTTATCAGTTCGGGCTGTTTATCTAACGCCAGCAGGAAAGCGGGTTCTACGGGGATAAACATCAGAACATAGTCCAGCGAGCGGAGGCCGGGAAGCTGCTGGTAGTCTTTACGCCCCAGTAAGCGAATATGATTGCGCACCGAGGCGATGTGCTCTTGTAAAGCGGCCTCGCGCGTGTAGTCATCTTCAGCGTTAAAGTAACGCTCGTAGGCGACCAACGTCATTTTAGCGTCGATGACCACATCTTTGCCCTGCGGCAAGCGGACGATGACATCCGGCTGCATCCGCGAGCGCGCATCGTTCTCAATACTGACCTGGGTTTCGTATTCGTAGCCTTCACGCAGTCCGGATGCCTCCAGCACCCGCGCCAGCACAACTTCGCCCCAGTTTCCTTGCGCCTTATTGTCCCCTTTCAGGGCGCGCGTCAGGTTGATCGCTTCCTGCGCCATTTGCGCGTTAAGCTGCTGCAAATTACGAATTTCGTGCGCCAGCGTATGCCGCTCCTGCGCTTCTTTGCCAAAACTCTCCTGAACCTGGCGGCGAAAACCGTCCAGTTGCTCACGCAGCGGCGTCAGCAGGCTATTCAGGCTTTGTCGGTTTTGTTCGTCTACGCGACGATTACTGTGTTCAAAGATACGGTTCGCCAGATTTTCAAACTGCTCGCTTAAACGCTGTTCGCTGTTGATCATCTGACGGATTTTGTCTTCCGCGTGTTGCTGAGTCGCTTCCAGACGGGTCGTGACTTCACGCAGATCGGCTTCCAGAGAGGTATTAATACTGTGCAGGCTGCGCAGTTCGTTATTAAGTAACTCGCATTCACTGCGCCAGTGCGCTTCTTGCGCTAATTGCTGCCGGGCCGCGCTAAGTTCGATATCCAGCTCACGCCGTTCTTCGATAAGATCGGCGCGGATTTGATCGGCGTGCGCTTTCGTCGCCAGCCAGCCAATCACCGCCCCAGCCGCCAGCGCCACGACGGCGCTTATCATAAGAGTAATATCCACAACACCTCTCCTGGAACCACACTGTCCTGCACAAAATAGAATTGTGCTGTATAAACGTCCAGTTTAAAAGGGATTTCCTGCGAGGCGCCACGCAAAAAGAAAAGGCCGAACGCGTCGGCCTTTGCAAAAGAGAGGAGAATTACAGCAGACGACGGGCCGCTTCCACGACGATTTTCACCGCGTGGCTTTCAGTTTGTTTCATCGTTTCCGCATTCGGAATCTCTTGTTGGGTACGGTTAACGATAACGCCCGCCACCATACCTGCGCGTAAACCCTGGCTTGCGCACATGGTTAACAGCGTAGCGGATTCCATTTCGTAGTTCATCACGCCCATCGCCTGCCACTCTTCCATAGAGCCTTTAAAGCGACGAACAACGCGGCCAGAATATGTGTCGTAACGTTCCTGACCCGGATAGAAAGTGTCGGAAGAGGCGGTTACGCCAACGTGAGTCGTGGCGCCAATCGATTTCGCGGCTTCAACCAGCGCGGTGGTGCAGGCAAAGTCGGCAACCGCCGGGAATTCCATCGGCGCAAAATGCAGGCTCGCCCCATCCAGACGTACGGATGCGGTCGTTACCAGAACGTCGCCGACGTTGATGTGCGGCTGAATAGCCCCCGTGGTGCCGATACGCAAGAAGGTACGAATACCCAGTTGCGCCAGTTCTTCCACGGCAATAGAGGTAGACGGGCCGCCGATACCAGTAGAGCAAACGATAACTGCTTTACCATCCAGCTCAGCGCGCCAGGAGGTGAATTCGCGGTGAGATGCCAGCTTAACCGGCTTATCCATCAGCGCGGCGATCTTTTCCACACGCTCAGGATCGCCAGGGACGATGGCGAGCTGGGCCCCTTGTAAATCGTTTTTGGTGAGGCCGAGATGAAAAACATCAGACTTGGACATATAAAACTCCTCTGTGAATCGGGTTTGTCAGAAGAAGCAAAGAGACACTTTACCTAAGGCATAAAGATATTTTCGTGACAGCCATCACTATGACGTAAAACAATTGCACTCGCTTACCATTAAAAAGTGATTCACATCACAATAAATAATCAATATCGCCAGGCATTGCACAAAAGATAGCCGCTTTAAGGCAATGTGGTTTGTTACACACTGTCTATAGTTAAGATTGCGCTATTTTTTAAGGGTACGGAGAATACCATGACAACGACACATCCATCCGGCTTTGCACCTGCAGCTTCCCCACTTGCCCCTACGATGATTCATACGCCTGATGGGGCCATTAGCGCGGGGATAACGTCGATCCCCTCTCAGGGCGACGATATGCCAGCCTATTACGCCAGACCAAAAGCGAGCGACGGCGCGCTGCCTGTGGTCATTGTGGTACAGGAAATTTTTGGCGTACATGAACACATTCGCGATATTTGCCGACGACTGGCGCTGGAAGGCTATCTCGCTATCGCGCCGGAACTCTATTTCCGCGAAGGCGACCCCAATGATTTCGCCGATATACCCACATTATTGAGCGGGCTGGTGGCTAAAGTACCCGATTCGCAAGTCCTTGCCGACCTGGATCACGTCGCCAGTTGGGCTTCGCGCAACGGCGGGGATGCGCATCGGCTGATGATCACCGGTTTTTGTTGGGGAGGCCGAATTACCTGGCTATACGCCGCGCACAACCCACAGTTAAAAGCGGCGGTAGCGTGGTACGGCAAGCTGGTGGGCGACACGTCACTTAATTCGCCGAAGCATCCCGTTGATATCGCCACCGATCTTAACGCGCCGGTACTGGGTTTATACGGCGGACAGGATACCAGTATTCCACAGGAGAGCGTGGAAACCATGCGTCAGGCGCTACGCGCCGCTAATGCGAAGGCGGAAATCGTGGTCTATCCCGATGCAGGGCACGCGTTTAATGCCGATTATCGTCCGGGCTACCACGAAGCCTCAGCGAAAGACGGCTGGCAAAGAATGCTGGAATGGTTCGCGCAGTACGGCGGGAAAAAAGGCTAACCACAGCGCATTACGATGTTTGTTGGGCCTACGAGACCGGAGTCGGTGTAGGCTCAACAAAGCGTCATCGCCACGTTAGCTATGCTTTACCACAGCATTTTTTATATTTTTTGCCGCTGCCGCAGGGACAGAGATGGTTACGACTGACGGCTCCTGTGTCTTTACGCGCGTCCTGCGCCAGCCAGCGCATGATCGATGCCATCGGATAGCCTTGCGTCAGCAGCTCCCGCCAGACATTCATATACGGCGTAACGTGCTGGAAAAAATGCTTATAGCCCGCACACAAGTAATTATGCGCAGGATGACCGGACGGCGAGACGGCAAAGCGATGCTTCGGACAGCCGCCATGACACGCAAAGCGGTAGTCACAGCGACGACAATCGGCGGTCAGGGTCTCCCGCTTGGCTTCGCCAAACGCAATAGCCCGCTCGCTATTATTTAAGGCTTTGATGCTGTGCTGGTGGATATTTCCCAGCAGATGCTCCGGGTAGACGAAGTGGTCGCAGTTGTAGAGATCGCCGTTCGACTCCAACGCGAAGGCATGTCCACAAGTCTCGGAATGTACACACAGTACCGGCTGCTGCGCCGTCCAGGCGGCTAACGCCACGTCAAACATCTGCACATAGACGCGGTCTACGTCGCGACGAACCCAGATATCAAAGATCTGGTTGAGAAATTCGCCATATTGCCACGACGGTACCGTCCATGGCGCCAGCGTCGCCGCGCTTTCGCCGGGCATCACCAGATTAAGTACCGATGAGTTATCGGTGCTCATTCGCTCTACCAGCGGGATAAACTGAATAAAACGCGATCCCGCCGCCAGAAGAAATTCGTAGACGTCTGCTGCATGACCGACGTTATGTTTTCCCACGACGGTTAAGGTATTAAAGTCGACATGGTGCGCTTTAAGCCGCGCCATTGCTGCGACGACCTGTTCATGAGTTCCTTTTCCAGCGCGATTAAGCCGATAGTGGTTGTGTAACGACGCCGGGCCGTCGATAGAGAGACCGATGAGAAAATGCTGTTCAGCGAAAAAGCGCGCCCACTCGTCATTCACCAGGATGCCATTCGTCTGCAACGCATGAGTGATTTTTCGCCCATCGCCGTACTTTTCACATAATGCGACAACCCGGCGGAAAAACGGTAGCCCCATCATGGTCGGTTCGCCGCCCTGCCAGGCAAAGTCAATGCGGTCGCCACTCTGCGCGGCAATATGCTGGCGTATAAACTGTTCCAGCGTCTCGTCCGACATCCGCCAGTTTTTATTGCGTTCCGGGTACAGCGCCTCTTTTTCAAGATAGAAGCAATATGTGCAATCAATATTGCAGATCGCGCCGCCGGGTTTGGCCATTACGTGACAACCTGCTACCGCCATGTCAGACATCTCCGTTAAAAAATAAGGTTCACCAACGCCATGAGACAATGCGACGTTTATCGTCGCCAGGGAACATAACAGAATGGAAAACCTCGTTTTGTGCTATGAGAGCGCTGGGCGATCATGACAAGAAAAACGATCTGCGAGGCAATAAAAGCCGCCGCGCTGCTTCCGGGGACGCTATCCGCCTGGTTGTCATTCATACGGAGAACCTTTTTATTATCAAGATCGCCAAATAGCCAGATCCTGAAAAAGACAGCGCGGAAAATAAGAAAAAGGGAAATGAGAAGAAAGAGGCGCTGTTAATCAGGTCAGACACGGGCGCTACCCGTCAAAGGGTAGCGCCGCATTGCTGCCGGATAAACTCAGCGGCCAGGATGGGTTATTTCGCCTGACGCAGATTGTGCGCCGCTTTGACCATGTTCGCTAACGCCGCGCGGGTTTCCGGCCAACCGCGAGTTTTCAGACCGCAGTCCGGATTCACCCACAGGCGTTGTGCCGGAATACGCTGTGCCGCCTTCTTCAGCAGGGCTTCAATCCACTCGACGCTCGGCACGTTCGGCGAGTGAATATCGTACACGCCCGGCCCGATTTCGTTCGGGTAGTCGAACGCTTCGAACGACTCCAGCAACTCCATATCCGAGCGGGAGGTCTCAATGGTGATCACATCCGCATCCAGCGCGGCGATCGAATCCATAATGTCGTTGAACTCGCAGTAACACATGTGGGTGTGGATCTGGGTTTCATCCTTCGCCACCGCCGCGTTGATGCGGAAGGCTTCCACACCCCATTCCAGATAGGCGTCCCAGTCGCTGCGACGCAGCGGTAGACCTTCGCGCAGCGCCGGTTCGTCGATCTGAATAATCCCAATCCCCGCCGCCTCCAGATCCGCGACTTCATCACGCAGCGCCAGCGCAATCTGTTTCGCAATCGTTTCGCGGGTCACGTCTTCGCGGGGGAATGACCAGCAAAGAATAGTCACCGGGCCGGTCAACATCCCTTTTACCGGCTTGTCGGTCAGCGACTGGGCATATTTCGCCCACTCCACGGTAATCGGTGCCGGACGGCTGATATCGCCAATCACTACCGGCGGTTTCACACAGCGGGAGCCATAGCTTTGCACCCAACCATTCTGGGTAAAGACGAAGCCGTCCAGATGCTCGCCGAAGTATTCCACCATGTCGTTTCGCTCGGCTTCGCCGTGTACCAGCACATCCAGCCCTAAACGCTCCTGCTCGATGATAGCCTGTTTGATATGTTCGGCGATGCCGGTGCGGTAGTTATTCGCGTCGAGGTTGCCCTTTTTGAAGTCCAGACGCAGGCCGCGAATTTCCGTGGTTTGCGGAAACGAACCGATAGTCGTCGTCGGCCAGGCGGGAAGTTTAAAGCGGGCGCGTTGCGCTTCAGCGCGCACCTCATACGGATTCTCACGCTGGCTGTCCTGCGCGGTGATCGCCGCCAGGCGTTTTTCTACCGCGGCATTATGTACGCGGCGGGAGTGACGACGAGCCTGAATCGGTGCGCTCCATTCCTCAAGCGCCGCCGTTTCGCCGCTGTTCAGCGCATCGCGCAGCAACGCCAGTTCACCGCATTTTTGCAGCGCAAAGGCAAACCAGCTTTTAACTTCCGTATCCAGACGCGTTTCGACGCTGAGATCGATCGGGCTGTGCAGCAAAGAGCAGGAGGATGCTACCCACAGCGCGCGTTTGCCCACAATGGCGTTAATCTGCGCGTATTTTTCGGTCAAATCGGCGCGCCAGACATTACGCCCGTTAATCAAGCCTGCGGAAAGCAGCCAGTCGACCGGCAGACGTTGATGCAGTTCCGCTACATCATCTTTGCCATGAATGAGGTCAACATGTAGCCCCTGTACCGGTAGCGCGATAATAGTGTCCAGGTTTGGCGTCACGCCTTCAAAATAGGTCGTCAGCAACAGCTTCACCTGGCCGGCGAGCGCGTCGTAAGCCGGTTTGAAGGCATCCAGCCACGCCTGCGGCAGTTCCAGCACCAGCGCTGGCTCATCAATTTGGACCCACTCAACACCACGCTTCGCCAGTTCAGCCAGCACGTGCTGATACACCGGCAAAATGTCTTTCAGCAACGTCAGGCGGTCAAACGGCTCGCCTTTCACTTTACCCAGCCACAGATACGTGACAGGCCCCAGCAGTACGGGTTTGATCTTATGCCCCAGCGCCAGCGCTTCGTCCACTTCCTCCAGCAACTGGGTCCAGGTGAGTCTGAACTGCTGGCCTTTGCTGAACTCCGGTACTATGTAGTGATAGTTAGTATTAAACCATTTGGTCATTTCCGCTGCCGCCGCCGGTTCGCCGGTTGGCGCGCGACCGCGGCCAATGCGGAACAGAGTGTCGATGTCCACGGAACCGTCATTGTTCTGATGACGAGCCGGCACATTGCCTAACAGCAGGCTGGTGGTCAGAACATGGTCGTACCAGGCAAAGTCGCCTACCGGTAACAGGTCAATACCCGCTTGTTTCTGCTGTTCCCAGTGACGCGCGCGCAGTTCGCGCCCCACCGCCAGTAACGCTTCACGCGTTGAGTTCCCCGCCCAGTAGCTCTCTTGCGCTTTTTTCAACTCGCGACGCAGGCCAACGCGAGGAAAACCGAGGGTATGAGTCAATATTGTCATTTTACTTCCTCTCTTATTTTATTGAATCTGAAAGTAAAACTCTAAATAGTTCGGCTTGCAGGAAGGCGGCGACACAGCGCATCCCCAGGAGCTTACTGAAGTAAGTGACTGGGGTAAGCAAGGAAGCCAACGCATCTGCAAGTCGAAATATGACGAGTTTTAGACGTCTGGATGTTTACACATCCATAATGTAAAGGTACTGTATATTCCTCAAGCGCAATTTGTTCATGGCGAAGTGAAGGACTTTCATGATCGAAATTAAACATCTGAAAACACTCCAGGCATTGCGGAATAGTGGATCGCTGGCTGCTGCTGCTGCGGTGCTGCACCAGACTCAATCCGCTCTGTCTCATCAGTTCAGCGATCTGGAACAACGCCTTGGCTTCCGCCTGTTCGTGCGTAAAAGCCAGCCGCTGCGCTTTACGCCGCAGGGGGAAGTTCTGCTGCAACTGGCAAACCAGGTGCTGCCGCAAATCAGCCGTGCGCTGCAGGCGTGCAACGAACCGCAGCAAACTCGTCTGCGCATCGCTATTGAATGTCATAGCTGTATTCAGTGGCTGACCCCGGCGCTGGAAAACTTCCGTGCAAGCTGGCCGCAGGTAGAAATGGATTTCACATCCGGCGTCACTTTTGATCCGCAACCGGCCTTGCAACAAGGCGAGCTGGATTTGGTGATGACATCGGATATTTTGCCGCGCAGCGGGCTGCATTATTCGCCGATGTTTGATTTTGAAGTCCGACTGGTGCTGGCGCCCGACCATCCGCTGGCTAGCAAAACGCAGATTACGCCGGAAGATTTAGCCAGCGAAACGCTGTTGATTTACCCGGTGCAGCGCAGCCGACTGGATGTCTGGCGACATTTCCTGCAACCGGCGGGTATCAGTCCGCTGCTGAAAAGCGTGGATAATACGCTACTGCTGATTCAGATGGTGGCGGCCAGAATGGGCATTGCCGCCCTGCCGCACTGGGTGGTGGAAAGCGTTGAGCGCCAGGGTCTGGTGGTGACCAAAACCCTGGGCGATGGTCTGTGGAGCCGCCTGTATGCCGCCGTGCGCGACGGCGACCAGCGTCAGGCGGTGACCGAGGCGTTTATTCGCTCGACGCGGGATCACGCCTGCGATCATCTGCCGTTTGTGCGGAGCGCGGAGCGACCCATTTTCGATGCACCCACAGCGAAGCCAGGATCACAGCCGCGCCTGTAATAAAGCTTGGCCAGTGGGGCTGCTGATGCCAGATGGCAAGATTAACCAGTAGTCCTGCGGGAACATGCATATTATTCATGATACCCAGCGTCCCGGCATCTACCTGGGTAGCGCCATAGTTCCACATAAAGTAGCCAATGCCGGACGCCACCACGCCGAGAAACACCAGAATGCTCCATTGCAGCGTGGTTTCCGGCAGCTTTTGCGCGTTCCCCAACAGCGACCACGCCACCGCCGCCACCAAAAACGCCCCCAGATAGAACCACGCAAAGGCGTTGTGCTGCGGCATGGGACGGGTCTCCATCAGACGTTTATACCCCACCATTCCGATAGCGAAACTGATATTAGAAAGCTGCACCAGGAGCAAACCGACCCAAAAATGGTCGGTCACGCGATCGTAGCGAATAATCCCGGCGCCAATCACCGCCAGCAACGCGCTAAATGCATAGCCCCAGCGCAAACGACGCTGACTCATCACATCGTAAATCAGCGTGATATAGAGCGGCGTCAGAACGGTAAACAGCAGCAGTTCGGATACGGTCAGGTAGAGGTAAGCATGGAAGCTCAACATATACATGATGCCAAGCTGCATCGCCCCCACCAGCATATACAGGCTGATGGTTTTTAGGTTGTGCCCGCGAGAACGCAAAAACGGCAGAAAAACGAGCGCCGCCAGCCCAACGCGTATCAACACCGCGAAATAGCTATCGACATGCCCGGCAAGATACTCGCCAAATAGACTAAAGGAGAAAGCCCACAGGATAGTGGTAATGATGAGTAGCGCCACAATGGATGTCTCTTAAAACAGGGAACACCCATTGTAGCGGAGAGTGAAGTTGACAACTGGTCAACTAACAAACAATCACATCAGCGTAAGAAAAGATCGCGCAGGTAATGCGGCACGGCGTTATCCGCGTTGATGCCGATCACCTCAAGTTCGGGATACAGGTCTTTCAGACGCTGGTGCGCATTGCCCATGATGCAGCCTTTGCCCGCCATCGTGAGCATTTCAGCGTCGTTCATTCCGTCGCCAAAGGCGATACACTCTTTCAGACTGTACCCCATCGCCTGAGCGACCGCTTCCAGCGCATGACCTTTCGACACTCCGCCCGCCATCACTTCCAGACAGGTTAGCGTGGAGAAGCTCACGTTTACCCGATCGCCCCAGCGCGCGTTAATCGCCTGCTCCAGCGGCAACAACTTTTCATGAGTGTCGCTGGTGAAAAACACTTTGCTGACGCCCTCCGGCTCCAGCAGCGCAGGCTCAAACAACGAGTAGTTAAATACCGCCTCTTTGAAAAAACGCATTTCATCGGGGCGATGACGATTCATAAACCATTCGTCGTCGCGATAAACGTTAGTCACGATGTCCGGGTTCGCATTCACCACCCCGAACAGGTCGCTGGCAATGTCGCTGTCCAGATTATGCGTAAAAACCAAATTCCCGTCGGTATCGTGCACTCGCGCGCCGTTGGAGGTGATCATGTAAGACTTGATTTCAAGATTATCGCGGATTTGCCCTACATCGACATGATGACGACCAGTGGCAAAGACAAAATGGATGCCGCGTGCGGTCAACAGCTTCAGAGTCTCTTTGGCATAAGGGGACAACGTATGGTCGGGGGAGAGCAGCGTGCCATCTAAATCAGACGCAACAACCTGATACATAATAAAATTTAACCTCTAAGCAAAGCGATTTCCGCTGGATAAATTAGGCTTGTTGAAAAATTCAACAATGGCGTTAAGCGCGACTGAGCGCATGGCGTCCTTTTCAAAAAGGATCTCATGGTACGCGCCTTTGATAACCAGCGGTTTTCCCCCTTCACAAGGGTATCCCGCCGCGGCGCGAATTTCACAAAAACGATCGTGGGTGCGGTTATCCACTACCCGCTCTTCTTCCGCCTGAATCAGTAGCGTAGACGTCGTGTCATCGCTCGCCCCAGCCAGAACCTGCTCACCCGCCAGAATGCCTTCGCGTACCCAATGCCAGGTGGGGCCGCCAACGCGCAGCTGCGGCTCGTCGGCATAAAATCGTAAGTTGCGCTGATAACGCTGGCGGCTGTGGGTCAGCGCATTCATCCCAAACGGCAACGCCCGCCACTGACCGGTACCAATAGCGTAATCTTCACGGATACGCTGGTGCCCCTCGGCCCAGTCGAGAATATGGCGCACCACAAAGGAAGGCAAGCGTATCACAATACCAAACATCGGCGCGGTGAGCGCAATAGCGTCGCACCGCACACGATGGCGTTGCAGGAACAGGGTGGCTATCGCGCCCCCCATTGAGTGCGCCAGGATATAACGCTTACGCCACGGCCCCGGCTCAATTTCCTGCTGCCAGAACGCCGCTAAGTCCTCAACATAATCGTTAAAATGATCAACGTGGCCCCGATGCGGGTCCGATAACATCCGCCCGGAGCGCCCTTGACCACGGTGGTCGATGATGAAGATATCAAAACCGAGATGAAAAAGGTCATACGCCAGTTCAGCGTATTTTACATAACTCTCAATGCGGCCAGGACAAATGACGATCGTCCGATCGTTAGAATCATTCCGAAAACGGACAAAGCGCACCGGAATGTTACCCACGCCGATAAACTCCGCCTCTTCCCGCTGACGCCAGAAATCGGTCAGCGGCCCCATAGCAAAAGCGGCAAACGCATTTTCTCTTGTTTCCCAGTCATTTTGCTGCTGAAACATCGGGTTTTCGGCCTCGTTTACCAGGTAAAATCGTTTTTTGCGTCGTGCCTGACACAACACAGCGGCAGTAGCGTATTGTGGCACAAAAACAGACAACCAGGGAGTTTCGCATGACCTTTGAATGGTGGTTCGCCTATCTACTGACCTCAACTCTGCTGAGTCTTTCTCCGGGTTCAGGCGCCATCAATACCATGACGACGTCTATCAACCATGGATATCGTGGCGCAGCGGCTTCTATCGCCGGACTCCAGACCGGACTGGGGATACATATCGTACTGGTGGGCGTCGGACTGGGTACGCTCTTTTCGCGCTCGCTCCTCGCTTTTGAAATTCTGAAATGGGCTGGCGCGGCTTATCTTATCTGGCTGGGTATCCAGCAATGGCGCGCCGCAGGCGCTATCGATCTGCATACTCTCGCCCAGACGCAATCGCGGGGTCGGCTGTTCAAACGGGCGATATTTGTCAATCTAACCAATCCCAAAAGTATTGTCTTTCTTGCCGCCCTGTTTCCGCAATTCATCATACCGCAGCAACCGCAACTGGCGCAGTACCTCATTCTCGGCGTCACTACGATTGTGGTGGATATGATTGTGATGACCGGTTACGCCACGCTGGCGCAGCGCATTGCCGCCTGGATTAAAGGACCAAAGCAGATGAAGGCGCTGAATAAAGCGTTTGGTTCGTTGTTTATGCTGGTAGGCGCGCTCCTGGCGTCGGCAAGACACGCGTGATAGTCGTGCCGGATGATGTTTATCCGGCCCGGAGGTAAATTAGCGCGAAATAATCAGGTGAATACCAAAGCCCGCAAACAGAGCGCCGGCAAAGCCATCAATCCATTTCGCCAGACGCTGATAGCCGCGGCGCATTTTCGGCAGCGCGAACAGGCTGGCGACTACGGTAAACCAGGCCAGCGTTTCCAGGGTGATTAACGCGAAAATACCCCAGCGCGCCGCAGCGCCGACGTTATCGCCGACAAACAGTGAAAAAACGGAACCAAAATAGATAATCGCTTTCGGATTCGACAGATTGGTCAGCAGCCCTTTGAGAAAGCTGCGCCCGCTCTGCGCCAGTTCAATGTGCGGAGAAGACGCCGCCGCATCCTGTTTTTTCAGCGCGCCGCGCAGCATCTGATAGCCCATCCAGCACAGGTACAGGCCACCACCTACCATAATGATCGTATGCAGCCAGGCCATTTTTTCGATGATGAGATGCAGGCCAAGCAGCGCCACGCCCGCCCATACCATCACGCCGCAGGTGATGCCCAGTACGCCCATCATCGCTTCTTTACGCGAACGGCTGACAGCAGTTTGAGACACGAAGAAAAAGTCGGGGCCGGGACTCATTAGCGCAACGATGTGCACCATTGCCACGGTGAAAAATAGCATCAACATAAAAATGGCTCGCGGGGAAATAGTTCAGTGAGTCACCATCCTGGCACTTTTTTGCCGGGCTGACTACTCTTCGTCATCACCATCGACATGCGCGCGGATGAGCGCCATGAATTCTTTCCCGAAGCGCTCCAGTTTGCGCATCCCAACCCCGTTAACGCTTAACATCTCGCTGGCGGAAACCGGCATCTGTTCCGCCATTTCTATCAACGTGGCGTCGTTAAAGACCACATACGGCGGGATATTCTCTTCATCAGCGATAGCTTTACGCAGCTTGCGCAACTTAGCGAACAATTTGCGATCGTAATTACCGCCGAACGATTTCTGCATCACGCGGGGTTTGAGGGCGACAATGCGCGGCACCGCAAGATTTAGCGGAACGTCTCCACGGAGTACCGGACGCGCGGCATCCGTCAACTGTAATGCAGAGTGCTGCGCAATATTTTGCATTACCAGCCCCAGATGAATGAGCTGGCGAATCACGCTCACCCAGTGCTCATGGCTCTTTTCGCGCCCCATGCCATAAACCTTGAGTTTGTCATGACCGAAATCGCGGATGCGTTGGTTATTCGCGCCGCGGATCACCTCGACAACGTAGCCCATGCCAAAACGCTGGTTAACCCGACCAATGGTAGAAAGCGCAATCTGGGCATCGTTTAAGCCATCATATTGTTTGGGCGGATCAAGACAGATATCGCAGTTGCCGCACGGTTCTTGTCGGCCTTCGCCAAAGTAATTAAGCAATACCAGGCGGCGGCAGGTTTGCGCTTCGGCAAAAGCGCCCATCGCATTCAGTTTATGCCGTTCAATATCCTGAAGCTGTCCGGCTGGTTTCTCTTCCAGACAACGACGCAGCCAGGCCATGTCAGCCGGATCGTAAAATAGCATGGCTTCCGCAGGCAGTCCGTCGCGCCCGGCGCGGCCCGTTTCCTGATAGTAGGATTCAATATTGCGCGGGATATCGAAATGCACGACGAAACGTACGTTAGGTTTGTTTATGCCCATTCCAAAAGCGACGGTCGCCACCACGATTTGCAGATCGTCGCGCTGAAATTTTTCCTGCACATCGGCGCGAATAGCGTTTTCCAGCCCCGCATGATAGGCCGCCGCGCTAATGCCACGACTTTGCAAGCGCGCGGCGGTATCTTCCACTTTCGCCCGACTGTTGCAGTAGATGATACCCGATTTGCCGCGTTGCTCCTGAACATAGCGCATTAGCTGGTCGAGCGGCTTAAACTTCTCCATCAGCATGTAGCGGATATTCGGTCGGTCAAAGCTACTGATCTGGATTAACGGATCGTTAAGCCCAAGCAGACGAATAATATCCTGGCGCGTGGTGTCGTCGGCGGTGGCGGTCAATGCCATAAACGGCAAAGCGGGAAAACGCTGGCGAAGCTGACCGAGAGCCGCATATTCCGGACGGAAATCATGTCCCCATTGCGAGATACAGTGCGCTTCATCCACCGCCAGCAATACCGGATTCCAGTGCGCCAGATGATCAAGAAAGTTGTCCAGCATCAGACGTTCCGGCGCAATATACAGCAGACGAATCTGTCCGGTACGGCACCCCGCCATCACCTCAAGCTGCTGCTCGCGGCTTTGAGTAGAGTTCAGGCACGCCGCCGCCACCCCGTTCGCCAGTAGCTGATCGACCTGGTCTTTCATCAACGAGATCAGGGGCGAAACGACGACGGTCAATCCGTCCAGCAACAACGCCGGGATTTGATAGCACAGAGATTTGCCGCCGCCGGTGGGCATGACGACCAGACAGTCGCGACCGGAGAGCGCAGTATCAATAATCGCTTCCTGGCCCGGGCGAAACTGTTGGTAGCCAAAGGTTTCCTGCAAAACCTGTTTGGCCCCTGATTCCAGATTCAACACTTCCGCCTGCGCCACATTAACCCCGTTCACCATAAATCAAAACAGGCGCTATTTTCAGCGCCTGCGAGAGAAACTGCAATGTTTAAAACACGATCCAATCAGAAGATATCGTTAAGCATCACGCCGACGCCGACACGTGTCTGATTAAAATTATAGTCGATCAGCGATTCGCCATAGCCGCTGTACACCTGGGTATAAAGCCGGACATGTTTAGTGACCGGATAGCTTAATCCAACTTCCGCGCCGCCGTAGCCTGTATTCCAGTTGTACTGGCCTTTGGCGCTTAATACCGCCTCGCCCAGGTGATAACCGATTTTAAGCTGGTAATAACCCATATATTTGGTGATGTCCGGATTATCGTCGGTACTGCCAATCACGTACCACGGTTTGACCTCTACCAGCCAGTTACCGTTTTCGGCCATCAGACGGGTATACAGACGGTTCCAGCTACGCGAGGTGGGGTCCGAACGTCCGTTAGAGTCATGGTTGTAGCCCATCTCTACGTCGCGCAGCGTCCAGCCGGCAAAGCGATAATCGGTAGCAAAACCAAGAAAAAGCTGCGGTTCGTAGTTGGTTTCGCGAAACGGCGAAGACTCTTTACTGTTGGAAAGCTGCCACCAGGATTTCTGCGTATAGGAAGCGCCCAGTACCGAGTTCGGCCCCAGTATTCCGCGCCACAGCGGAAACGCCAGGCTCAACTGAAATTTCACTTCATCTTTACGTGCGTTTTCAGACCAGTTGTAGGTACTTATGGCCTCTTTGTTCAGATCGCTGGTGTTCGTGTAGATCAAGTAGTTCGTGTCATAGGGGTAAAGCGTAAAAGGGTTATCATGCTCCTGTAGCATGTTAGCGATGATACTTCCCCGTACTGCAGGCGCATCATGAACCTCTTTTATCGTAGCTTCTTGTGCATATGCCGCTAATGGCAGTAGCGTGGCTGGCAACAACCCTCTCAAAATCGCCCGCATTCTTGACGTTCTCCTGACGAAGTATTTTCAGCTTGAATCATTCTCTGCCAACCATTTTTACATATTTACACACATAGCCGTTAGTTATCCCTTCTTAAAGTAGAAAACAACAATTAAGAAGCATAATATCAACATTTCATTAACCAATGAGGTGTCAGGAATCTATGTCCGCTGTACTTACCGCTGAACAAGCTCTGAAATTAGTGGGTGAAATGTTTGTCTACCACATGCCGTTTAATCGGGCGTTAGGGCTGGAGCTGGAACGCTATGAAAAAGCGTTCGCCCAACTGGCCTTCAACAACCAGCCGATGATGGTCGGCAACTGGGCGCAAAGCATTTTACACGGCGGCGTGATCGCCTCTGCGCTGGATGTCGCCGCCGGACTGGTATGCGTCGGCAGCACGCTAACTCGCCACGAAACCATCAGCGAAGATGAACTACGCCAGCGCCTGTCGCGGATGGGAACGATTGACCTGCGCGTCGATTACCTGCGTCCGGGCAGAGGCAACCGCTTTACGGCCACCAGTAGCCTGCTGCGCGCAGGGAATAAAGTGGCCGTCGCCCGCGTGGAATTACACAATGAAGATCAGCTGTACATCGCCAGCGCCACCGCTACTTATATGGTGGGATAAAAGCAGGTAAACTGTTGTTACACTTCAGATACGAGTTTTCCGGATGGACGCAAAACAAACACGGCAGGGCGTATTACTCGCTCTTGCCGCCTATTTTATTTGGGGGATCGCCCCCGCGTATTTCAAGCTGATCTATTACGTTCCCGCAGATGAGATCCTGACGCACCGCGTGATTTGGTCATTTTTCTTTATGGTGGCGCTGCTTAGCGTCAGCCGGCAGTGGCGACAGGTGAAGCGCTTACTGAAAACGCCAAAGAAGATTTTCCTGCTGGCCCTGTCCGCCGTACTGGTCGGCGGTAACTGGCTATTATTCATTTGGGCGGTAAATAATCACCATATGCTGGAGGCCAGCCTGGGTTATTTCATTAATCCACTGGTTAACATCTTGCTGGGGATGATTTTTCTTGGCGAACGCTTCCGTCGAATGCAGTGGCTGGCGGTGATTCTGGCGGTGTGCGGCGTGCTGGTGCAACTCTGGACGTTTGGTTCACTGCCGATTATCGCGCTGGGGCTGGCGTTTAGTTTTGCGTTTTACGGCCTGGTGCGTAAGAAGATCGCCGTTGAAGCGCAGACGGGTATGCTGGTCGAAACGCTATGGCTGTTGCCGGTCGCCGCGATTTATCTGTTTGGCATCGCCGATAGCCCTACCAGCCATATGGGGCAAAACGCACTATCGTTGAACTTGCTGTTAATGGCGGCGGGTGTGGTCACTACGATTCCGCTGCTGTGCTTCACCGGAGCGGCTACGCGTCTGCGTCTTTCTACACTGGGCTTTTTCCAGTATATCGGCCCAACGCTGATGTTTTTACTGGCGGTGACGTTTTATGGCGAAGTGCCGGGCGCGGATAAGATGGTGACATTTGCGTTTATCTGGGTCGCGCTGGCGATTTTCGTGATGGATGCGATTTATACGCAGCGTAAAAAATAACGCGACTATTATTCTAAATATAATCTGAAAAAATATGCCTCCCCTTGTAAGGGGGGTAGCATATTGTCATGCTAACGACGTAACCCAACATATGGATGTGAAATTAATGTTAAGTGTTTTTATTCCTTCATCTGAGAGATGTGTTTCCAGATGTCGTTATTTATTATCATTCGCGCTAATAAATATAATATTTTCCATTTTGGTTGGGGTTTTATTACATTTAAGCTTTGTGATACTGGCAATTTTATTCACAATTTTACTACATTATCTCGTCATTAATTTAAACTGTCAGCGATTCAGAGACAGTGGCTTTGAATATATAAAATTCTATGTATGGGGTACGCTTGTAATCTATATTGCCTCCTTCGTGATAATGGTTGCTGAAGATTTCGCTTGCGATGGCTTTGGTATGCCTCTTTTTCTAATCTGGTATTTTGCAACCTTTTCTCTGCTACTTCTGGCCCCCCCGGATTCGAATTCACTCAACAAGTAATTTAATGGAGTTTACATGGACAAGGATTATATTAATGATGGTTCGCTATCTGAAAAATGGAAATACCGTTTTTCATTTTACGATCAACATGGTTTCCCCGGATTTTGGAAAGTAAGCCCAGAATATAAACAGGCATTTAAAGCATTAAAGCCCCGACAACGGTTGACTATTCAAATAAACTTTATTGCCTTTTTCTTCTCATGGATTTATTTGTTTGTACTGGGTCTGTGGAAAAAAGCAATTATAGTTATTTTATTAGGGATCGTTGCAATATTTATTGGAGCATTAATCGGCGTTAACATACTTGGACTTGTTGTCGCAGCTTATGTCGGCGTCAATACAAATAAGTGGTTCTATGAAAAAGAGGTTAAAGGTATCAATACCTGGAGCCTGTAACTTTTCAGGGTGGTTCAGCCGCAGCTGAATCACCCTGGCCTTAATGCTTTACAACCAGTTCTTGCGCTTAAAGTACAGATACGGCGCAAGCCCCGCCAGAATCATAAAGATAATCGCGCCCGGATAACCAAAGCTCCACTTCAGTTCCGGCATAAACTCGAAGTTCATCCCATAGCTGGAAGCGACCAGCGTCGGCGGCAGGAACACCACGGAAACCACCGAGAAGATTTTGATAATGCGGTTCTGCTCAATGTTGATGAAACCCATCGCCGCCTGCATCAGAAAGTTCACCTTCTGGAACAGCGATTCATTGTGCGGCAGCAGAGATTCGATATCGCGCAGGATCTCACGCGCCTGCTCCAGCTGCCCGCCCGGTAAGCGCGCCTTGCGCACCAAGAAGTTCAGCGCGCGCTGGGTATCCATCAGACACAGGCGTACCTTCCAGCCGATATCTTCCAGTTCCGCCAGCGTGGAGAGCGCTTCGTCGTATTCATCGCCCTGATGCCCTTCCATAATGACGCGGCTCAGTTTTTCCAGATCGCTGTAGATGTTTTCGATTTCATCCGCTAACTGTTCAATTTTGGTTTCGAACAGATCGAGCAGTAATTCGTATGCATTACCGTCGACCATCGCCTGGCTGCGGGCGCGCATACGATACAGACGGAAGGCGGGCAGTTCGCGTTCACGCAGCGTAAACAGACGGCCATCGCGAATAGTGAATGCCACCGTAGAGTTACCGGCATGATCTTCCGCATCTTCGAAGAAGAAGAAGGAGTGGATATGCAATCCGTCTTCGTCTTCAAAGAAGCGCGCGGATGCTTCGATATCTTCCAGTTCAGGACGCGTCGCCAGACTCTGGCCCAGCTCAGATTGTACGCGCAATCGCTCGTCGTCGTCCGGTTCGACCAAATCAACCCATACGGCATCAATCAGGCTTTGTGACTCCTCGACTTCCAGCCGGGTCAGTCGGTTTTTTTCCAGTTGAAATGCGCTCAGCATGACCGGGACTCCCAATGCGTAAAAATATCGGACAGTTCAGATGGGCACACAGAAACAAATTGGGTTTCAGACCATTAAACAGCCTGACTCAACGCGACGGGAAAAAATGAAAGGTCGCTGACAACCGCTAAGGCTATCAGCAAAAAGGGATAGCCTTAGGAGTTGATCCTGGATAACAGGATAATGAGCCAGTATCTACTGGGTGTGTCCAAGGCGAATGTCCTCTTAGCGTAATCGTGGGCGCATGTTACGCCAGCAAAAATTTGCCGTCAACACGCAACGAAACGCGAAAAAGCAATAATTTCCCCTTATGCAGAAAGGTTAGCAGAGTGAGAGTATTTATCTATGATTTCAGAATATTAACATCACTATATCGCCGGATGGCGGCTTCGCCTTATCCGGCCTACAAATCAAAATGTTAGCCAGCGCGTAGGCCGGATAAGAGGTGCCATCCGGCACTATGAGAGCCGGTCAAACCGTTTCCAGCTTCGCATACGCGGCAACCAGCCATTTGATCCCTTGCCCCTGAAAAGCCACCTGCAACCGGCTATGCTCGCCGCTGCCCTCCAGGTTGACAATAGTTCCCTCGCCGAACTTCGCATGGCGCACACGTTGGCCGAGTTTGTAGCCTGTATCGTTTTCCGCCAGCGGCGTTCCCATTCGTTGATGGCTCACCGGACGACTGACGGTGGCGCGCAGACGGACCTCTTCCACGCACTCCTCCGGCAACTCGCCGATGAAACGCGACGGGCGATGGTAGACCTCTTTACCATACAGACGGCGAGTTTCGGCATAGGTTAGCGTCAGTTTCTGCATGGCACGGGTAACGCCGACGTAGGCCAGACGACGCTCCTCTTCCAAACGCCCGCCCTCATCCAGCGACATCTGGCTGGGGAACATGCCCTCTTCCATGCCGACGATAAACACCTGCGGAAACTCCAGCCCTTTGGCCGAGTGCAGCGTCATCAGCTGTACCGCATCCTGCCAGGTATCCGCCTGCCCCTCGCCCGCTTCCAGCGCCGCGTGAGAGAGGAAGGCCTGCAACGGCATCAAATCTTCATCTTCGTCGTTGTAGCTGAACTGCCGCGTCGCCGTCACCAGTTCCTCTAAGTTTTCGATGCGCGTCTGGCCTTTCTCGCCTTTTTCTTGCTCATACATGGTGCGCAGGCCGGAATCTTTGATCACCCGGTCAGTCTGCACATGCAGCGGCATGTCGGCGGTTTCCTGCGCCAGAGCGTCAATCAGTTCCATAAAGCGTTGTAGCGCGCTGGCCGCACGCCCGGCCAGGGCTTTTTCCTGTAACAATTCACGGCACGCCTGCCACAATGTTAGCTGGCGATCGCGCGAGGTCTGGCGCACCACGTCCAGCGTGCGGTCGCCGATGCCGCGCGTTGGGGTATTCACCACGCGTTCAAAGGCGGCATCATCGTTGCGATTGGCAATCAAACGCAGATAAGAGAGCGCATCTTTGATCTCCTGGCGTTCGAAGAAGCGCATCCCGCCGTAAATCCGGTACGGCATACTGGCCTGTAATAACGCTTCTTCCAGCACGCGCGACTGGGCGTTGCTGCGATAAAGGATGGCGCATTGCGCAAGCGCGCCGCCGTTGTCCTGCCAAGTTTTGATACGGTTAACCACAAAGCGCGCTTCATCCAGTTCGTTGAAAGCGCAGTACAGAGATATCGGTTCGCCGTCAACGCCGTCAGTCCACAGCTTTTTACCCAAACGCCCGTTGTTGTTTTCAATCAGAGCGTTCGCCGCGCTAAGGATGTTGCTGGTCGAGCGGTAATTCTGCTCCAGACGAATGGTCTGCGCGCCGGGGAAATCATTGAGGAAGCGCTGGATGTTCTCTACCTGGGCCCCGCGCCAGCCGTAGATCGACTGGTCATCGTCGCCGACAATCATCACCTTACCGGTATCGCCCGCCAGCAGACGAACCCAGGCGTACTGAATGTTGTTGGTATCCTGGAATTCGTCCACCAGGATGTTAGTAAACCGCTCGCGATAGTGTTGCAGGATGTGCGGCTTGTTCAGCCATAGTTCATGAGCGCGCAGCAGTAGCTCGGCAAAATCCACCAGACCAGCGCGATCGCACGCTTCCTGATAGGCCTGATACACCTTCTGCCAGGTCTGTTCCACCGGATTGCCATAGCTTTGGATATGGTGCGGGCGTAGCCCTTCGTCTTTCTGGCTATTGATGTACCACATCGCCTGACGCGGCGGCCACTGCTTCTCATCAAGATTCATCGCCTTAATCAGGCGTTTAAGCAAACGCATCTGATCTTCGCTGTCGAGAATCTGGAAATCCTGCGGCAAATTAGCGTCCATATGATGCGCGCGCAGCAGGCGGTGCGCCAGACCGTGGAACGTCCCTACCCACATTCCGCCCTGGCTGGTCCCCATCAACTGGCCAATACGATGGCGCATTTCCGCCGCCGCTTTGTTGGTAAAGGTCACCGCCATGATGGAGTATGGCGAGTTGTTTTCTACGCTCAGTAACCAGGCGATACGGTGCACCAGCACGCGGGTTTTCCCGCTTCCCGCGCCCGCCAGCACCAGCATGTTGCTACGTGGCGCGGCCACCGCTTCGCGCTGTTTATCATTAAGGCTGTCGAGCAGGTAAGAAACGTCCATTGGCACCGCCGCGTAAAAACATGAAAACTAAAAACGCCCGGTGGCGCTTCGCTTACCGGGGCTACTTATCGTAGGGCGGATAAGCATAGCGCCATCCGCCAGAATAACTGGGAATTTATACAGAACTGCTGGTGATTATATCAGCGAGGTGAGAGATGCCAACCGCGAAATTTCGATATGCGGCAGTAAACGGCTGTCCTGCGTCCGCATCAGGTCGGCATTTTCAGGTTTAATCCAGCAGGCCTGCATCCCACAGCGAATAGCGCCAGCCACATCGGTAGTCAGATCGTCGCCGACATGCAGGATCTCGCCGATCGGCACATGCAGCTTTTTCGCCGCCAGGAAATACATGTCGCTAAACGGCTTGGAACGTCCATCCGGGCCGGCGCGCAGTACAAACTTAAAGTAATCGCCGAGGCCAAACAGTTCCGGCTGGGCGTTGCCGTTAGTGATCGCCACCAGCGGCCATTTTTTCGCAAGCTGCTGTAACGTCTCATGGGTAGCCTGCGGAACCTCAATCTGGCTGCGCCATTTGGCAAAATGCATCATCGCCGCATTCGCACCGGTAATGGCCTCCTGCGCCGATAATCCCGCATCCCGCATGGCCTGCTCTATCGCACGATGGCGCCAGCGGGTAACGTCATGATAGATTTCCGGCTCCGCTTCACGCACCGCCTGCCGTATCCGCTGTAAATCGACGTTTTGAAACGAACGTAGCGACGGGTGATAATTTTGCATAAAAGCGAGCGCTTCCTGCTCAGTACGCAAAATCACCGGACGGTTATCATAAAGGGTATCATCCAGGTCAAAGGTGAGCGCGGCAATACGCCCCAAAGTCCGGTAAAAACGCATTATTTCCCCCGTTTAGCGCGCGGATGCGCCGCGTCGTACACTGAAGCAAGGTGTTGAAAATCAAGATGAGTATAAATTTGGGTGGTGGAAAGGTTGGCATGACCCAGCAGCTCTTGCACGCCGCGCAGATCGCCGCTCGATTCCAGCATATGGGTCGCGAACGAATGGCGCAGCTTATGTGGATGCACGTGGCTGTTTAGCCCCTGCTTTATGCCCCATTCGGCGAACCGTTTTTGGACATTGCGCGCGGAGATACGCTTGCCGAGCTTCGACAGGAATAACGCCTCTTCATCGCTGGCGAACAGGCCGCGCAGATCCAGCCAGTGCTCAATCCACGTCACCGCGTTACGGCCAATCGGCAGGCGTCGCTCTTTGCTGCCTTTACCCATTACCCACACTTCGCCGGTATCAAGATCGAGGTGCTTTATATCCAGGCCAACCAGTTCGGATAAACGCAGCCCCGCGCCGTACATGACCTCCAGCATCGCCCGATCACGTACGGCGAGCGGATCGTTAAGATCGATGTCCAGCAGGCGGTTAACGTCGTCGACATCAATATTTTTCGGCAGATGACGCGGCGCTTTCGGTGCGGAGACACCCTTCGCCGGGTTAGCTTTCAATTCGCCCTGACTGACTAACCAGTCAAAAAAGCTT
The DNA here is from genome assembly GCF_020150755.1 of Salmonella sp. A29-2. NCBI lineage: Bacteria > Pseudomonadati > Pseudomonadota > Gammaproteobacteria > Enterobacterales > Enterobacteriaceae > Salmonella > Salmonella sp. A29-2. The sequence continues at coordinate 4,746,558 of NZ_CP083731.1, forward strand.
CGCAATGCCGAGAGACGTAGCGCCAGACTGGCAGGGCCAAGCCCTTTGCGCCGACTGCGCACCGCAAAACTGCGCACAATCGCAGCGTCACATTGTTGCCAGCTTTTCAGCCCGGTTTCTCCGGCTAAAGCGATAATGGCATCAAGCTGACGCTGGTAGTTCAGCAGGGTAATGGGGCTAAGCTGGCGCTCCACGCCTAAATAGCGCAGGAACCGCGAGACATCCTGAGAAAGCGCGACATCCGTCATACGCGTTTAATCCAGCGTTCCAGCAGTTCCGGCAGCATCAGCGCGATCTCCTGTAAAAGCTGCGTCCCCTGCCCCGGCTGATAGTGGTGCGGGTCACGGCTGCTGAAGAGAATCACCCCGAGGTCGCCATCGCTGCCCATCATCGACATGGCTACCGAGCCTACAGCCTTCGCCTCCGGCAAGACCACCAGCAGTTCCGGGCCGTTTAGCGGGCCAAGATAATGCTGCGACTGTCCCAGTCGTTGAATACGCAGCGGCTCGAAGGCCTGACGGTTTAAAGCCAGATGCGTATAGCGCGATGGCGCGCCAAGACGCCACCGATCCGGGAACAAACGCAGCGTCGCGCCGGCAAGCCCCAAATCGCGCGCCCAGCGGTGAAACCGCACCAGCATCTCATCCAGACTATCCGCGGCGACCAGACGGCTTTGCAGATGCAGCAAGCGATAAAACAGGCTTTCATTGGCATGAGCCTGTTCCATCAGCAGCGTCATATTTTCTTCAAGCACATTGATGTGATTACGCGCGCGGGCCATATGCCACTCAACGAGCGAAACCGTTCCCCGCACGGGATGTGGAACACGCATCGCTTCCACGGCATGGGCGTTACGGATAAAAAACTCAGGGTGGTGGCGCAGGTAATCGACGACCGCTCGATCGTCCAGTTCCGTGAGCGTTTCCTGTAGTTCTTCCTCTGGTTGCTTCATAAATGGATAAATCCGTCGTAGATATGTGCCGCCGGACCAGTCATGTATAACGGATGACCCGGACCTTTCCAGGCGATATCCAGCCGACCGCCCGGTAATTCCACGCGTACTTCTTCAGCCAGCAGCCCCTGCTGAATCCCCACGGCAACGGCAGCGCACGCGCCGCTACCGCACGCGCGGGTCTCCCCTGCGCCGCGTTCATAGACTCGCAGCCGGATATGCTCACGTCTTACAACCTGCATAAAACCAATGTTGGCGCGTTCCGGAAAGCGCTCATGGCTTTCCAGAACCGGCCCCAGTGTTTCAACGGCCGCCGTGTCGACGTTATCAACCTGAATGACACAGTGCGGATTACCCATTGAAACCACGCCGCACAATATGGTCTGTTCCGCCGCTCGCATAATATACGTCTTTTCCGCTTTGTTGGCGCGAAAAGGCACCTGCGCGGGTTCAAAGTTTGGTTCCCCCATATTCACCCGCACCAGTTCATCTTCCGTGACGCTCAATACCATCCGGCCATTCGCGGTACTGACCCGAATGTCGCGTTTATTGGTTAGCCCTTTCAGGCGAACAAATCGCGCGAAACAGCGCGCGCCATTGCCGCACTGCGAGACTTCACTGCCGTCGGCGTTGAAGATGCGGTAATGAAAGTCCAACTCAGGATCATAGGGCGGCTCAACCACCAGCAGCTGATCGAACCCTACGCCCAGGTGTCTGTCGGATAGCCGACGAATCAGTTCCGGCGAAAAAAAGACATTCTGCGTTACCGCGTCGACGACCATAAAATCGTTGCCAAGGCCATGCATTTTAGAGAATTGCATCATTCACTCCGTTCACGCGGGGACAGAAAACTATCCTCAGTAATTGACCTGGGACGGGCCATCTCCCGTTGCGCGATCGTTCTTATCGGGCATCGTGGACTGCGTTTGCGAATCGACTTTTTTCGTCGGCGGCGGCGCATTTTTATCGGCTGGCGGGAAATAAAGCGGCCCTTTCAAACCGCAGCCCGTCAGGCTGAACAGAGTCAGAAGTACAGCGAGTGTCTTAAACACGTTTTTCATTATGGATTGCCTGTAAGTTCATGCTTTCTATTTTCTATCATCGCAGGAGAAGGCGTAAAAGCAAGCGTTTAGGGGCTCTTTATAAAATCTGAAAAGCGGCGCGTTGCCATGATTATTGCGCATTTACATCAGGAAACATGCTTTGCTCATCACTTCAGGTTTACGTACCACGTCCGGATGACCTTATGCAATATCGTAATTTGTTTTGCCTTTTTTCGCTTTCACTTCTGCTGCCTCCCGCCTGGGGATGCCGGCTGAGTGAACCTCCGCACAATGTTTATCAACGGCAAGGCAGCGGCGTGGTTTATCTCCAGCCAGAAGAGGAGAACAATCTTTTGTTGCCGGAGGTGAATTTCAAACGCCTGCGTCGGTTACCCAATTCATTGATTAACCCGGCAACTCAGGGCTGGAACTGGATAGCACAGCCCCCTTCCTGAACCGGGAAATTAACGCCGGAAAAGAGCACGGCTACTTTATGCATAATAGCCAGCAGGCTCAGGATATTCAGGTCTTTAGCATCAATGGGCCGCTAAAAGTCACCGAACGTTTTGCGTATGATAACCGCTACGTTTATACGTGGATTGGCAGCCAGCTTTACCGAACAGCATCCTCCTGTCCGGATAAGACGCATATTCTGAATAGGAACGTCATGTACACCAACAATAAAGATATCATCATCATAACGCAGGCGCAGGAATGCCAAAAATGACGCCGCTAAACCATTTTGCACGTTTGAATAAACATCTGAAAAACGCCCTTCGGGGCGTGGGGATCGGTTCATGCATTTACGTCATTATTGAAAGCGTTATGCACGGCACGATAAACGGTGTTGAAGCTGCCGGAGTCCTGACGATAAGCGCGGTACTCGGTCTGCTTAGCGCTCTTTTGGATATCAAAGCAAAGCCGCGCGCCCCCTTAATCCTGTTGCATTTTCTCCTCTGCGGCGGCTGCGTCGCGCTGATGGTGGCAATGCTGTCGGCTCTGAACCATTTCCCGGTTAACGCGTCCGTCATACTTATCACCAGTGCGCTATTTATCGTCATTTATCTACCGCTGAGTTTTATCCTTTACCGCTCACAACGGTAATTCGTATCGGTTCCAGAAGCTGACGCTTCCCCTTATACTGGCGCTATCACTCAATAGCGAGATAAAACAATGAACGACAGTGAATTTCATCGCCTGGCTGACGCCCTGTGGCTCACCATTGAAGAACGCCTCGATAACTGGGACGGCGACAGCGATATCGACTGCGAAATCAACGGCGGCGTGCTGACCCTCAGCTTTGAGAACGGCAGTAAGATCATTATTAACCGTCAGGAGCCGTTGCACCAGGTATGGCTGGCGACCAAACAGGGCGGCTATCACTTTGACCTGAAAGGTGACGAGTGGATTTGCGATCGCAGCGGCGAAACCTTCTGGGAGCTGCTGGAGCAGGCGGCGACGCAGCAAGCGGGTGAAAAGGTGAGTTTTCGCTAAGTTTTAATTCCGCAGGAGAGCCAGAAGAATAGCGCTTTCCTGCGTATATTTAACGAGATATGCGGTCGTATTACCAACCCCGAAATGTGAAATACAGCCAGGCTGCCAGAAACAGCGCGGGCCATACACTCAACCAACCAACCCAAAAACCGTAGCGTTGCCAAAAGGTTAGGTTAAATAGTGGCTTCTGCTCGGTAAAAAGTTGACGTAACGCTGGTGACCAACGTTTTTCCTTGATTTCATTGCTGCAATGATTGCATATCGCTAAACCAAACTTATCTCTTTTTCTCGCTTGAGACAGACCACATGTACGGGTCCTTTTTTGGCGAATAATCAACCATACATCCTGATTATTACAATAAGGGCATGTTTCATGTGTGGGTAGGGTTGCCAGAGGCAGCACATCAATATGGTGAGTAATAACAAAAAACATATATCTCTACCCTATTGTTCCAGGTTTCTGGCAACAGCCATTTTAAAAATATCCTGTAACTCATCTGAATCATAATCGAGATCGTTTAGAGAGATATTCATCACGCGATTACTTCCATGCTTATTTAATAATGACAGAAAATTATTACGCATTTTCTCATTAGTAATTCGCTGACAATAAAGCTCAACATCTTTGACAAAAACGGCCAGCACAGGCGTATTATCGCTAACACGCTCACCAACATAGTCGATTTCATGCCAGTAAACTATTGGTAGCCTGGTTGTGTGTAATGTTACTCCCTCCTGGTTCAACGTTAGCTGTGGCTTTCCTGAAAAGGCGGAGTACCAGTAAGCACTTGCGCCTGCTATCATGAGGAGTATTAAAAAAACACACACCATCTTTAGCATAATACTATAATTTAGAAAGAGGCTCATCATAAGAGCTATAGCTACCACTGAATAAAACAGAGCTAATTTTATTTGTCGTTTCTTATTCACGTAAATAAGAATAGGGTTGTTTATTGACATATAATATCCTTTTATAAAAACATCCATAAGAAACCATTAAAGAGCTTTTGTTTCTAATATGGTTTTTCAAAACATATTTACGAAAACAATGAAAGACGCGATAGCGTTTTGAACGGTCTGGATATTACTACATAAATTGTATAAGAAAAAATATTGTCTAAACCTTGTTCCGCTCAATGAGCATTCTTCGAATGTAGGCTGGATAAGGCGTGTTAGCGCCGCCATCCGGCACAGTATCGTTCTAAAGCCATAATCATATTGATAAGAATAATGGCCGCACATGTGAGCATTAACGCGGTAAAGAACAAAAAGGCGATACCGTACAATTCCCATCCCAAGTCATAGAGAAAATGGTAATTGTCGCAGGAGATGATCACATCCTCCAGACCGGGACATACTTTTCCCCATCGCCCCCAGTAAGACGCATCCCAGAGTTGAAAACTGGCCATGCTGGCGCATAGCGAGAGCAGGCACCCAGCGGATATAAAACAGAATAACTTATTTATAAGAATGAAGCCGAGGCTGACCATCGCCATGACTATCCCTAACAAAATGAACGCATCTGCCACCTCAAACCTCCTCCTGTAAACCAAATGCGGAGGTCACGGTAACGAAGTTGGGTGAAGTTAATGTGAAGCGGTGAACGCCGGCCGGGCAGCTTTGCCCGGCGCAGCACTTACGAAAAATACTGCTGCAATAGCGGCGCGTCATGATCCTGGTTTGCTGGCGGCACGGTGTTGATAGGCTGCGTACGGAATGGGATCACCTGCGCGCGGCCATCGGTTTTCACTATCTGGTAGAACTGCGGCAGGTTAAAGTTGATAAAACTGGAGCCATACGTGAAGCGATCGTGCGATGACGAATAGAAGCGACTGACGTCGCGCACCAGTTCTTCCTTGCTACCTTCGCAGTGGTGATACACTTCCGCCCGGTTACTTTCATCCAGAATATAAATATTAAAGCCTTTCTCATCGCCCGTTTCTTCAAAGAAGAACTGGATGATCCCTTCGCTGGCGAAGCCATCCACCACTGACGGCAATTTCACCTGGTTGGTTTCCACCTGTACCGACAGCCCGTGCAGCTTGTTATGCGAAATCGCGCCGTAGAATTCGATAGCGTTCTCCAGCTTCTGCACCGAGACATTCAAGCGTTCGAAGAATAGCCCCCACGTCTGCCCGGAAACCCGCAGCGCCTTGAAGCGACCGGTCTCCTGACGGGTGCTGGAAAGACGTAGCTCGATACATTCGGAGACCAGTTGCTGCACGCGGGTGCGAATCAGACCGCGAAGATGCTGACTGTAGCAGAACACTTCGACGCTATCCGGCGGCGCGGCATCCTGGTGCATTTTCCCCAGAATCGTTTTCAGCGCTTCGATCATCGCCTGCTCGCCGTTAAAGTGCAGAGTACGCACTTCGTTCCACGAGTTGCGATATAACAAGTCGATACTGCCTATCAGACAGTTTTGCTCTTCGCCAAAGCTGAAAACGTCCAGCTTACGGAAGTCAAAATGAACCACCTTATTGCGAAACGCCGCCGTCGGGTCATATTCGAGGTTAACGATAATCGCCAGATGGCGAATTTCACAGGGGCTGTAGAGCGCTTTCGGCGTCGGAGCAGGCAAGCGCAGCGGGAAATGGTGCGAAACATCGGCGACCATCTCCTGCAACTTAGGCAGGTCGACAATACCGTTGCCCTTAATAAACAGATGCGTTCGCGACGTCAGCAGGCCGTTGAACCACGCCCACGCGACCAGCTTATTAAGATAACGGTTATATTCCAGCGGCTGATGGCTGATGATGGAATCCATGTTCGGCGCGCGGTTGTAGAGATACCAGCCTGAACGGTTGGCGCGTCCCGGCGGCACATGGATAAAGGTTAAATTCGGCTCGGACAGATCCGGCGATATCTGCGGGTTCACCAGCGTGACTTTACCCGGCAACGCTTCAAAAGCCGCGTACAGCTTACGCGTCAGTACGCCGATATCCTGCGGGCTGGCACTCACGCTGAGGTTGTTGCGCCGCGCAAAGCGAATCAGATTACGATAGCTCTGCATCATGGCGTCGAGCAATTCGTTGTGGGCTTCGCGCACCTGATCGATTTTCCAGTTTGCGCGATTATCGAGCATGGTCAGACGCGCGTCGTCCCATCCCCACTCGCTGACTAACTGGCTTAATACTTCCCGACGCCAGCCTACGCAGGCGCGCTCGCGACTTAATTTCTCGCACACTTTCAGGTAAAAGCAGCGGCGGACTAAATCCAGCCGCGTCGGATCTTCAATCGCCGTCAGGTATTCAGTGACCCGTTCCAGCATCATGCAGTAGGGATCGAGTCCAAACGATACGATTTCACCGTCATGCAGACGTTGTTTAATATCTTTCGCCAGCAGACGTGGGTTGGGATATTCCCATGAGTAGGCTTCCAGCAGCAGCGTTTTCAGCACCGCTTTGTACGGCGAGTCAATGCTCTTGTATAGCTGCCACAGGCTGGCGCCAAAGTACTCTTCGGCGGAGAGCGAGCTTAAGCCCCCCAGATCCAGCCATTCGTTTGGCGTTAATACGCCCTGCGCGTAGAGCGTCATGACATAGTCGTCGTAATGCTCTTCTTCGTCGCACGGCACCATACTCCACAGGATACGCTTCCCGGCCAGGCGCACAGCGGTACGATAAAACTCATCAAGCAACAGGATATGCTGCGTAGAACCACAGTCTTCCCCGCCCAGACTGCCGCTTTCGTTATGGCGGAAACGGTTCTCGTCGATCAGGAAGAAGCTCACCTCAACGCCAAGCGAGGCGGCCCAGCTTTCCAGCAGGCTACACTTACGTTGCAGCAACTGACGCTCTTCGCCGTCGAGCCAGGACTGATGGCACACCCAGATATCCAGGTCGGACGAGCAGCTCTGCCCGACCGAGGAGGTGCTGCCCATGGTGTAAACACCGGTAATCGGCAGCTCGCCCTTCGGCGGGTCCTGCGGCGTCATACCGCGGTACAGCTCAAGTTCGTTCAGATAGTGGCGTTGGGTTTCATCAGGCGTGTAGAAGCAAATACCGCTGGGAACGTTACCATCAAGGTAACCCGGCATCAGTGGATGGTGATAGTGCAATAATGTCGGCAGAAGACTGTAAACCTGCTGAAAAGCGGGTCCCATGGCAGCAAGCGCGCGATCCACACGCAGTTGATTTATGGCATCCAGTCTCTGTTTCAGAGTCTCAATATAGAGGTACAAGACGTATCGCCTGATGTTGCTACCCGTCATGGTGCAGGTCAGTACTTGACCGTCGCCATTCGGGATAAACCGTATGTCAAAAATAACCGTTACCCTTTCTCGCCTGCATATTTTTATCCAATACCGACGAAAAAATGGTCTAAAACGTGATCAATTTAACACCTTGCTCATTGACCGTAAAGAAAGATGCGCTACATACAAGTGTAGCACCGTTCGCTGCGTGTAAATTCTTAAATACGGGCTGGCGGTTTCTCGTCATTATTCACTGTCATTGACGACACTGCGCCTTATCCTCTCACTCACGGTGACCGGAAAACTAACATACTCTCTATAAGGATGTTAGGATGGTCAATGATTGATAATGACGGTAACAAGCATGTTAGACAATGTTTTAAGAATTGCCACACGCCAAAGTCCCCTTGCGCTTTGGCAGGCACATTATGTCAAAGACGCATTGATGGCAACCCATCCGGGACTGACGGTAGAACTGGTGCCGATGGTCACACGCGGCGACGTGATTCTCGATACTCCCCTGGCGAAAGTGGGCGGTAAGGGACTGTTTGTTAAAGAGCTTGAAATCGCGCTGCTGGAAAAGCGCGCTGATATCGCCGTGCACTCTATGAAAGACGTTCCGGTGGCCTTCCCGGACGGTCTCGGTCTGGTGACCATTTGCGAGCGCGAAGATCCGCGCGACGCGTTTGTCTCGAATAAATATCACAGTCTGGAAGATCTGCCCGCGGGTAGTATCGTCGGGACGTCCAGTTTGCGTCGTCAGTGTCAACTGGCGGAACGTCGTCCGGACCTCATTATCCGTTCGTTGCGCGGCAACGTCGGCACACGTCTCGGCAAGCTGGACAACGGCGACTATGACGCCATTATCCTGGCCGTGGCCGGCCTGAAACGCTTAGGTCTGGAGTCGCGCATTCGCACAGCCTTGCCGCCCGACGTTTCGCTTCCTGCCGTAGGCCAGGGTGCCGTCGGAATTGAGTGTCGTCTTGACGACGCGCGAACGCAGGCGCTGCTCGCACCGTTGAATCACTCGCAAACCGCGCTGCGCGTAACGGCGGAACGCGCTATGAACACCCGCCTGGAAGGCGGTTGTCAGGTGCCGATTGGCAGCTATGCAGAAATCATCAACGGTGAAATTTGGCTACGCGCGCTGGTTGGCGCGCCGGACGGTTCGGTGATGGTGCGCGGCGAACGTCGTGGTTCTCCCGAGCAGGCGGAGCAAATGGGCATCTCGCTTGCAGAGGAACTACTGGAAAACGGCGCGCGCGCGATTCTGACGGAAGTTTATAACGGCGAGACGCCCGCATGAGTATTCTGATCACCCGCCCCTCTCCCGCAGGGGAAGCGTTAGTGAGCCGTCTGCGCGCACTGGGGCAGGTGGCCTGGAGTTTTCCACTGATTGAATTTGTCGCCGGCCGGGAGCTACCCACCCTGGCCGACCGCCTGGCGACACTGACGGAAAACGATCTGGTTTTTGCCCTTTCACAGCACGCCGTCGCCTTTGCTCACGCCCAGCTCCAGCGGGATGGCCGAAACTGGCCTGCGTCGCCGCGCTATTTCGCGATTGGCCGCACCACGGCGCTCGCCCTTCATACCGTTAGCGGGTTCGATATTCGTTATCCATTGGATCGGGAAATCAGCGAAGCCTTGCTACAATTACCTGAATTACAAAATATTGCGGGCAAACGCGCGCTGATTTTGCGTGGCAATGGCGGCCGCGAACTGCTGGGCGAAACCCTGACAGCTCGCGGAGCCGAAGTCAGTTTTTGTGAATGTTATCAACGATGTGCGAAACATTACGATGGCGCGGAAGAAGCGATGCGCTGGCATACTCGCGGCGTAACAACGCTTGTTGTTACCAGCGGCGAGATGTTGCAACGGCTCTGGTCGCTGACTCCCCAGTGGTATCGTGAGCACTGGTTACTACGCTGTCGGCTATTGGTCGTCAGTGAACGTCTGGCGCACCTCGCCCGGGAGCTGGGCTGGCAAGATATTAAGGTCGCTGATAACGCCGACAACGATGCGCTGTTGCGCGCATTACAATAACTCTCATAATGGGATGCCATAATGACGGAACAAGAAAAATCCTCCGCCGTGGTTGATGAGACCAGGGAGACCGTGGAAACCACGCCACAGCCAGTTAATACCGAGAAAAAAAGTAAGAACGGCGCCGCGCTGGTATTAAGCGCGGTGGCGATTGCGATTGCCCTGGCGGCAGGTATTGGGCTTTATGGCTGGGGAAAACAGCAGGCAACCGCGCAAACGGAAACCAGCGATGCGCTGGCGACGCAACTGACCGCCTTGCAAAAGGCGCAGGAGAGCCAAAAAGCGGAGCTGGAAGGGATTATCAAAAAACAAGCGGCGCAGTTAGATGACGCGAATCGCCAACAGGCGGCGCTGGCGAAACAGCTTGATGAAGTACAACAAAAAGTCGCCACTATTTCCGGCAGCGATGCTAAAACCTGGCTGCTGGCGCAGGCTGATTTCCTGGTGAAACTCGCCGGACGTAAGCTGTGGAGCGATCAGGACGTCACTACCGCCGCTGCGCTGCTCAAAAGCGCTGACGCCAGTCTGGCGGACATGAATGACCCCAGCCTGATTACCGCACGACGCGCGATTACTGACGATATCGCCAGCCTGTCATCCGTTGCGCAGATCGACTACGACGGCATTATTCTCAAGCTCAATCAGCTCTCTAACCAAATCGATAACCTGCGTCTGGCGGATAACGATACTGATGGTTCGCCGATGGATTCAGACAGCAGCGAGCTGTCCAGCTCGCTAAGCGAATGGCGCGTTAACCTGCAAAAAAGCTGGCAGAACTTTATGGACAGCTTTATTACCATTCGCCGCCGCGATGATACCGCCGTACCGCTGTTGGCGCCCAACCAGGACGTCTATTTACGCGAAAATATTCGCTCCCGCCTGTTAGTCGCCGCGCAGGCCGTGCCACGCCATCAGGAAGAAACATACCGTCAGGCGCTGGATAACGTTTCGACCTGGGTTCGCGCTTATTACGATACTGACGACGCCGCGACAAAAGCCTTCCTGGAGGAGGTCGATAAATTAAGCCAGCAAAATATCACGATGGATCTGCCGGAAACCCTGGGAAGCCAGGCGATTCTTGAAAAACTGATGCAAACCCGCGTGCGTAATCTGCTGGCGCAACCGACAGTCTCTACGGCAGCGCCTGCCACGCAGACAGACGCTCCGGCAGCCGCGCCGCAAGGAGAATAATGATGCTAAAAGTATTATTGCTCTTTGTGTTGTTGCTTGCGGGTATCGTGGTCGGCCCGATGATAGCCGGTCACCAGGGCTATGTGTTAATCCAGACCGATAACTATAACATTGAAACCAGCGTCACCGGCCTGGCGATCATTCTCATCGTCGCTATGGTGGCGCTATTCGCCATTGAGTGGTTGCTACGCCGTCTGTTTCGTACCGGCGCGCACACCCGCGGTTGGTTTGCCGGCCGTAAACGCCGTCGCGCCCGCAAGCAGACCGAACAGGCGCTGCTGAAGCTGGCGGAGGGCGACTATCAGCAGGTTGAAAAGCTGATGTCAAAAAATGCCGACCATGCTGAACAACCGGTGGTAAATTATCTGCTGGCGGCAGAAGCGGCGCAGCAGCGCGGCGATGAAGCACGCGCTAATCAGCACCTTGAACGTGCGGCAGAGCTGGCGGGGAACGACACCATCCCGGTCGAGATCACACGCGTGCGCTTACAGCTGGCGCGCAATGAAAATCACGCGGCGCGTCACGGCGTGGACAAACTGCTGGAGGTCACGCCGCGTCACCCGGAAGTTCTGCGTCTGGCGGAGCAGGCCTATATTCGCACCAGCGCATGGAGTTCTTTACTGGATATCATCCCATCCATGGCGAAAGCGCACGTCGGCGATGAAGCGCATCGCGCCATGCTCGAACAACAGGCGTGGATAGGATTCATGGATCAGGCGCGCGCCGAGCAGGGCAGCGAAGGATTACGCACCTGGTGGAAAAACCAAAGCCGTAAAACCCGCCATCAGGTGGCGCTGCAGGTCGCGATGGCCGAGCATCTGATCGAGTGTGACGATCATGATATGGCGCAGCAGATTATCATCGACGGTCTGAAACGCCAGTATGACGATCGGCTGGTGCTGCCCATTCCTCGCCTCAGAACCAATAATCCGGAACAACTGGAGAAAGTGCTGCGCCAGCAAATCAAGACGGTAGGCGATCGCCCGCTGTTATGGAGCACGCTCGGCCAGTCGCTAATGAAACACGGTGAATGGCAGGAGGCGACCCTGGCTTTCCGCGCCGCGCTAAAACAACGCCCGGACGCGTATGATTATGCCTGGCTTGCCGATGCGCTTGATCGACTGCATCAACCGGAAGAGGCCGCCGCCATGCGGCGCGATGGCTTGATGCTGACATTACAGAACAATCCCCCGCAGTAATTCCCTCTTGCCCGGTGGCGCTTCGCTTACCGGGCTTACCGCCTACGCAAAATCATTCGGAATGCATAAAAAAACGCCTGCCCGGTTAAGGGGCAGGCGTCAAAACAGGTCTGTATGACAACATAAAGGGGTGCTTCACTCAACGTTGTGTCCAGGGTGTTTGATGAGGCGTAAGCGACATCTGTCAGTGGACGATAAGCACCGTAAACGGCTCTGCATCATTCCTGAGTTTATGAGGCCAGAAGGCGAACATAAGAGATGGAATGAGCATCTACCCGTACATTATTGCACATAACGTGCCATCTTTGCACCGCTAAAAAACAGGCGCAGGCATTAAAAAAACGTAGAGAATTCACGCGATTGTCATCCCCCCGCCGCTGGCGAGGTTTTAGCGTGTCGCCCGGCGGAGACAGAACAGGATGTTTTTTATAAAGTGATTATAAATCAATAGATTATTCGTCACCGAATAGCGACAAATAAAGTCTGGGATATCGCCAATAAACCATAATGGCAACACGTGCGGGATAAGTAGTTGAAAATGAACAGAAAACAAAAAACCCCGCCGAAGCGGGGTTCAAAATTGGTCGGCGAGAGAGGATTCGAACCTCCGACCCACTGGTCCCAAACCAGTTGCGCTACCAAGCTGCGCTACTCGCCGATATACTGCTTTTTTGAATTTTTAGTTCAATTCATTGAGTCGTGGTGCGAGGGGGGGGACTTGAACCCCCACGTCCGTAAGGACACTAACACCTGAAGCTAGCGCGTCTACCAATTCCGCCACCTTCGCGTTTCACAACTCTATATTAATGGGGTGGCTAATGGGATTCGAACCCACGACAACTGGAATCACAATCCAGGGCTCTACCAACTGAGCTATAGCCACCACTGAAACTTTTTACGCGGTATTAAACCACCGCAGCTCAAGCACCTAAATAAATGGTACGCCCGACAGGATTCGAACCTGAGACCTCTGCCTCCGGAGGGCAGCGCTCTATCCAGCTGAGCTACGGGCGCTTAGCGCCGTTGCGGGGGTGGATAATACGGACTTCACACCCCGCTGTCCAGTGCCTTTTTAAATAAAATGCGCGTTTGGTTATGCTTTGCGCATTTTGGCGCTTATTCCCCCACCTTGTGGGCGGTTCCGTGACGATTCAGGCCGAAAACTTTGTAGACCAGCGTGACGGCCAGCAGGAAGATGACGCCGACAAACAGCGACATGCGCGTATCTTCATTAAAGTACATGCCGATTAAAACGCAAACCAGAAACGCCATCGTCAAATAGTTCGCCCACGGGAACATAATGGAACGAAAAGGATGATCCGCAATCGCTTCTTTATGCGCCCGACGAAAGCGCAGTTGGCTAATCAGAATGACAAACCACGGCACCATCCCCGGCAGTACGCTGGCGCTATAAACGTAAACAAAGACGCGCTGCGGATTGGGGATGATGTAGTTCAGGCAAGAACCTACCAGCAAAATCAAAATAGAGAGCGCCACGCCCGCGACCGGCACGCCGTGGCGAGAGACTTTCGCGACTGCCGCCGGCAGTTGACGGTTTTTCGCCAGCGCGTAAAGCATACGCCCACAGCTATACATTCCGCTGTTACAGCCGGAGAGCGCCGCCGTCAGCACGACAAAGTTGATAATGCCCGCCGCGGCGGTGATGCCGATTTTCGCGAAGGTGAGTACAAAGGGGCTGCCGTTGCTGCCAATCTCATTCCACGGGAAAATGGTGACGATCACGAAAATCGCGCCAACATAAAAAATCAGGATACGCCACAGCACTTTACCCACCGCGCTACGCAACGTCACCTGCGGATTCTTCGCTTCACCGGCGGTAATACCGATCAACTCAACCCCCTGATAAGAGGCCACCACGATACATAATGCGGTCAGAAAGCCTTTCCAGCCGCCGGCAAAAAAGCCGCCATGCTCGGTCAGATTACCAAAGCCAATCGCCTGGCCGCCGTTACCAAAGCCGAAGAAAATCACCCCCAGGCCGATGATGATCATCACAATAATCGTGGTGACTTTGATCATCGCAAACCAGAACTCGATTTCACCATACAGGCGCACCGCAGCCAAATTCGCCAACGCAACCAGTCCGACGGCAATCAGCGCCGGTATCCACTGCGCCATCTCCGGAAACCAGAACTGGACGTAGACCCCAATGGCGGTAATTTCCGAGATCCCGACCGCCATCCACATAAACCAGTATGACCAGGCGGTAAGATAGCCAAAAAAAGGACTCATATACCGGTGGGCGTACACGGCAAAGGAGCCGGTAACAGGTTCCAGAAAGAGCATCTCCCCCATCGAACGCATGATGAAAAAGACGAACAATCCGGCGATGATATACGCCAGCAGCACTGACGGGCCCGCCCATTTCAGCGTACTGGCGGCGCCCATAAAGAGTCCGACGCCGATGGTGCCCCCGAGGGCAATCAATTCAATATGACGAGCTTCCAGCCCACGCTGTAGCTCCGGTTTTTTCTCTGCCATAAATCCTCATGTCGTGTTTGCAACGGTTCCGGTAGTACCGGTTATTGTTATGGGTACATCGATTGTTGCGAATATTTTCTTAAATTTGGACAAATGGCAAATGGAGCATTAAAAAAATGCACTTATTGTGTAAGAAATCATCGATTATGTTGTAAATGAGCAGCGCCATAAGCACAATCCGCTGCTCAAGTCATCAGAAGGGAGAATTAGAGATCGCCAGTATAGTGCCAGCGAAGGTAGCGCAGCAGACGCATCTGGCGGGTAATACGCTTCGGTTGCGAAAGCAGACGATACAACCACTCCAGCCCCAGGTTCTGCCATATTTTTGGGGCGCGTTTGACGTGACCGGTAAACACATCATAGGTACCGCCCACCCCCATATATAGCGCATGGGGATGCACTTCCCGACAATCGCGCATGAGTAATTCCTGTTTTGGCGATCCCATCGCAACGGTGACAATTTTCGCGCTGCTGGCATGGATACGCGCAAATAGCGCCTGACGCTGCTCCGGCGTAAAGTAACCGTCCTGGCTACCCACAATATTGACGTTCCACTGCGTCCGCAGTTTTGCTTCCGTCTGCGCCAGCACCTCAGGCTTGCCGCCGACAAGAAATACCGGTGTGCCTTCTTTCCCCGCGCGCGCCATTAACGCTTCCCAAAGGTCGGCACCAGCCACGCGAGAAACCTGCGCCTGCGGAAATTTTTTACGTATTGAACGCACCACGCTGATGCCATCGGCATATTTAAATTCCGCCGCCGCTATCAACGCGCGGACTTCCGGATTATCTTCCGCCGTCAGCAGTTTTTCGGCGTTGATCGCCACCAACGTGCCTTGCTTCAGTTGTCCATCGGCAAACAGATAATTCAGCGCGTGTGACATGTCGCGCCAGCCAATCAGAGGTAATCCACGCAGCGAGTAAAGGGGCGCAGCGGCATTGTTGGTCATAGTTTTCCTTCCACCTGTGCCTGAGGGAGCGAAGTTGTACGTTTATGAATCAGTCCGGCGCTATCAAATAACCAGAACAGAAGCTTAGCGACCAGCAGGCTGGCGCCAAAAACCACCAGGAAGAAAACCACGCGCGAGACAAACGAATCCAGCCCTTCTCGCGCCAGCACAATCATATTAAAGATGGCGCCAAAGCAGAAACTGTGCAGAATCGCCGCCTTATAGCGATTGGGCTCCCGGTTACCCAGTTCATACAGCCAGTCGAACCATTTGATAATCAGCCCGACGACGATCGCGCCGAGCGGAATAAACAGCGCCCCGCCCATGACCACCAGCGATCCGATAAGCGTTGGCGATATCGCCAGGCCAGAATGGTTGTTCAGGACTTCCCAGGTGAAGTAATTCGCAGAATTCAGCACGATACTGGGTCGTCCCGGCCATAACCAGGTGGGAATAAAGACGTAGAAATCACGCACGATAGGGGCCAGCCCCTGAAAATCGATATTGTGGTAATTTTGCAACAGCAGCGCCAGATTCTCCCACGGCGAAAAGGTATCGCGCGTCAGATAAAGAAACGTATAGAACGCCTCATCGCCGCTCACATTTAATCCGTAGCGTTTGAGCGCCAGCCAGAACATACCGACAATCCCCAGCACGCCCGCCGCTGCCAGCATCCACAGGCTGATCCAGCCCCGAATAATGCCGATAAACAGGAAGATAGCAAACGCAATAATGATGTTAGCGCGCGTGCCGCCGACAATCATGTAGGTCAACAGACCAAACGCGACGGTGCTCACCAGAAAGAACAGCCACGCTTTGCTGTCCTGGCGCAGGAAATAGACCACCAGCATCGCCGGAATGAAGAAATAGAAGAACCGTTTTAACGCCACGCCGGAGACTTCGCTGGAAAAGATCTGGCTGTAGGAGTGCAGCCGGAACAGCAAAAAGCCGTTATGCATAAAGAAAATCGCCACGCTCACTAGCGCGATGCCCATCAGGATCACCCAGGTAAGGTGGGTTTCCACCCGGTTCATGGTAAATAGCGGCTTGCGTGGTACATCCACAACGCGTTTGCGTAAACGCGTTTTATAGGTCACGTAATACACGCCGTAGAAACAGGCGGCGGATAATAGAGCCTGCAATAAGATTTCCGGCGGCGCGACGCCAACGTCGAAACGAAATACCAGCACGCTGGTTAGCGGAAAACCAAAAAAGAAGGTCAACAAAAACAGCAACGAAAAGAAAACGTTGAAGTTAAAACGCACGCGGCGGAATTCAAACCAGGTCAGCGTGGCGATAAACAGCGTAGAGAGCAGCCAGACCACCAGCAGCCCGCTGAATTGCATTAAACTCATTCGGCTTCTCCTGCGGCGATTCTCAACGCATTATGCCACGGTTGCAGGTAGTTGGGGCTAAAGAAGGTGATGCCGCTTTTATCTAACGATGCGAGCTGACGCTGCGCCTCGCGCACGACCTGCTCATTAAGATCGTCCGTGGTAAACAGGACGGGCAGATGCTGTTCCGCCATATCCTGCCAGAAAGGATTGTCGCGACTCAACACGCACGGGATATCGGCCTGAATTAGCAGACACAACGTCCCGATCCCCTGTTGGCGGGCAAAAATAAAATAACCGAGGTCGCACTGGCGCAACAGCGCAAGATAGGCATCAAATTCCATTTTTTCGCTAAGAATTTGTAGATTTTCGGCGCTAAATAGCGCCAGGCCGGCCTGACGAACCTCATCAATATAGGCCTGCTTATTGGCCGGATAGCCCATCGGCACCACCACGTTTACCGTGTCGCCAAACTGCTGATACACCGCCCGTAACGCCGCAATATGTTGGTTACTGCGATCGCCGGAGTTCCCTACCAAAATGGTCAATTTCCCCGCACGTTGGCGCTCTTTTGCCATAGCATTCAGGGAAGGATCCATGCGCGTCGGGAAATAGAGCAACTCGCCGCGTACGTCCGGATGCTGACGCGCAAAATAGCTGAGATCGCCGCGCGTCGCGAATACGCCCCCTACTCGCCCCTGCGCGATACGACGAAGTGGGTAGAAAAGGCGGAATTTCAGCCCGTGGGACACTTCGTAGAGATCCGCGCCCCAGATATGCCAGTAAAACTGAGCTGGCTTAATACCGCCGCTTAACAGCGCCAGCCACAGGCTGGTGTTGAACTGACCGTGAAAGAAGAATCTCTGTCGACGATTTGCTTTCGCTTTGGCGATGACCGCCTGCGCCAACGCTTTCTTACTGCCATAAAAACGAAGCGAGAGCGCCGGACAGCTTTCCGTGAAACCGTTATCTTCGCCGGCAACCATAAATTCGCGCGCGTGCTCGCTTGTGGCGGCCAGCGTATCATTGAAAAACCGCAGCACGGTGTGGTTATGGTGAGGGATATCCGATCCCAGGACGTGAATCAGTACAGTCATGCTCGCCTACGCCAGAGTAAAAATACGCCGCAACAAAGTGAAAAATAGACAATATAAGTGGCCATATAAGCCTGTGCCGCACCCAGCGCGCCGTGAGCGGGAATCAGCCAGTGAGCGAACGCCGTTAACAGAATGAACTGGCTAATTTCAGCCAGAATGTAAAATCGCAACGACGCTTTGGCAATCACCAGATAACCGAAAACATAGGCGCCGACTTTCAGCACGTCGCCCACTAACTGCCAGGCGAACAGATCGCGCATCGCGGTGAATTTGGCGGAAAAAAGCAGCCAGATAGCAAAATCGCGCAGTAGCCAGACGGTAAAACTCGCCGCCGCGACCGCCGGTAAAACAAATTTCAGCGCTTTTACCACTTCACGCGTAATGTCCTGTTTTTCCGTCAGGCGTGAGAGCGTGGGTAACAGGTAAACGCTGAAGGAGGCGGTGATAAATTGCAGATAGGCATCAGAAATGCTGCTTACGCCCTGCCAGATCCCGACATCGCTCCAGCTATAGTGCGCGGCCAGTTGGTTTCGCATCATCACATAGGCGACCGGCATCGTAACGGAGGTAATCAGCGCCATCAGGGTAAATTTACTGAGCTGCCCTGCCAGACCGTTGTCCCAGGAGGGCTTGAGATAGCGTAGCGGGACGGTGCCGCGCTTAATCAGTATCATACCGGCTGGCACTACCACCAGCGCCGGCACCAGCGCCAGGCCAAGCAGAGCGCCTTCATAGCCGCCGACACGGTAGCAGAGATACCAGGCGGCAACGCCCAAAAAGCTGCCGACAATTAACGATAAGGCATTACCCGACGCGTCACGAAAGCCCTTCATTAGCGCCAGCAGCAGGTTCGCCCAGGCGATCCCCATTTGTACCAGCGCAACCAGACGCACCAGCCCTTGATAGTCCGTATGACCGAACAGTCCCTGGCTAATCGGCGCCGCCGCCAGCAGGAAGACCAGCGCCAGCAGCGTAGAGAACCCCAATACCATCGCGGAGGAGGTTCCCACCACGGTACGTAACTGCGCCGGGTTATCATGATGTTGTGCGACAAGTTTGGTAACGCCGTTAAATATCCCCGCGCCAGCCAATACGCCCAGCACGGTGATCATCTGGCGGAAGTTACCCGCTTGTCCGACGCCCGCCGGACCAAAAGAGACGGCCAGTAGTTTCACCACCAGCAGTCCGGCGCCAATTTTTACCAGCGTACTGACCGCCGTCCACAGGGAGGCTTTAGCAAGCGACATATCAGGAGAAATAATTTAGCAAGGTAGTAATCACCGTTCGTTGATCGACGGGCGCAAGATTATAAAACAGCGGCAGACGCAACAAACGTTCGCTCTCTTTTGTGGTGTAGACATCGTCCCCGATAAACTCGCCAAATTTATCGCCCGCCGGACAATCATGCAGCGGAATGTAATGGAATACCGCCATGATTTCCGCCTCTTTCAGGAAATTAATCAGCGCGCTGCGATCGGCGATATCCCGCAGTTTGATGTAAAACATGTGGGCATTATGCCCGCAGTTTTCCGGAATAGAAGGCAGCTCGATACGCCCGGCGCGCGCCAGCGGCGTTAACGCATCGTAGTAAGTCTGCCACAGCGACAGACGCTGTTGATTGATACGATCGGCGGCCTCCAGTTGCGCCCACAGGTAGGCAGCCTGCAGATCGGACATCAAATAACTGGAGCCGATATCCCGCCAGGTGTATTTATCCACCTGACCACGGAAGAACTGGCTGCGGTTGGTGCCTTTTTCGCGGATGATCTCCGCGCGTTCAATCAGCGTACGATCGTTGATCAGCGTCGCGCCGCCTTCGCCGCCAGCGGTGTAATTTTTGGTTTCATGGAAGCTAAAACAGCCGATGTGACCGATCGTTCCTAACGCGCGCCCTTTGTACGTGGACATCACGCCCTGGGCGGCATCCTCGACAACGAACAGATTATACTTATCCGCCAGCGCCATGATGACATCCATTTCACAAGCGACGCCAGCGTAGTGTACCGGCACGATAGCGCGGGTTTTATCAGTAATCGCCGCCTCAATCAGCGTTTCGTCAATATTCATCGTATCCGGACGAATATCGACAAACACAATTTTCGCGCCGCGCAGGACAAAAGCGTTAGCGGTGGAGACAAACGTAAAGCTCGGCATGATCACTTCATCGCCGGGCTGAATATCCAACAACAGAGCCGCCATCTCCAGCGACGCGGTACAGGAAGGCGTCAGCAACACCTTCGCGCTGCCGAAATGTTGCTCCAGCCACTGCTGGCAACGGCGCGTAAAGCCGCCGTCGCCGCACAGTTTGCCGCTGCTCATTGCAGACTGCATGTATTCGAGTTCGGTTCCCACCACCGGCGGCGCATTAAAAGGAATCATGTTGTCACCTGTATAACCAGTACGCAGTGCTTTCGATGTTGGCACCGCTTTGTATGTAACGTTTAAGCGCGGCGGTGTTGCCCAACTGGGTCGCCACCCGCAATGTTGCTTTGCCGCGACTCTGCGCCCAACAGATCGCCGCCTGCATAAGTTCCGCTCCCGCGCCGCGTCCGGCCAACAGACCGATGCGCGCGTCGGTATCATTCAATTCCCGCAGCGAGACGTAACCGCGGATAGCGCCTGTCTCCGTGCGAAGCACCAGGCATTGGTGATCAAACGTGCCGCGTACCGCATTCTCAATCCACTGGGCGTAAAAACGGGCGCTGGCATCGGGCGCATACCACGGCGCGCGAAAACGACTCTGCGTAAACGCCTCTCCGGCCAACTGACGCAAAGCAGGAATGTCTTTAAGGTGTGCAATTTCCGCGCCATGCTGGTCGCTATGCCCTTTTACCGGCAACGCAAAATCCACCTCGCCTTCAACCAAAGAGAATCCCAGCGATTGCAACGCCGACAGCCAGGCGATGTTTTCAGCCGGCACTTTTACCTGCACGCGTTGCCACGCCTGCAGCGCTTCTGGCGTTAATTCGGGCGCTGAGGCATCGATACGCACAATGCCGCTATTCACGCCAAAGAACGTATTTTCCCAGAGTAACGGTTCAATACTGGCGCGGACGGGCACGGAGCAACTCCAGTAAATATTGGCCATAGCCGGTTTTTTCAAGCTGACTGGCGGCGCGTTTCAAACCATCATCATCCAACCAGCCGTTGCGCCAGGCAATCTCCTCCAGACAGGCAATTTTGAAGCCCTGGCGCTTTGACACACCGCGCGTAATGGGATGCAACCGGGTACCGGAACCTCCGGCCAGAATGATGCCTTTCATTCGTTTCTCCTCCAGGAGTAAGAACCTGTCGTTTAGCGTTTCAGACCTAAGCGTTCGCCCTGATAACTGCCATCCTGCACGGGTTTCCACCAGGCCTCATTGGCGAGATACCACTGAACGGTTTTTCGCATCCCGCTTTCGAAGGTTTCCTGCGGCGTCCAGCCCAGCTCGCGGGCGATTTTCGACGCGTCGATGGCATAACGTAAGTCATGGCCGGGTCGATCGTCGACGAAGGTAATCAGATCGTGATAATTCGCTACACCCTGCGGTTTTTGCGGGGCCAGTTCCTCCAACAGAGCGCAGATCGTCCTGACCACATCCAGATTTTTACGTTCGTTATGACCGCCAATATTATACGTTTCGCCCACCGCACCGTTCGTCACCACGTGATACAACGCACGGGCATGATCCTCCACATACAGCCAGTCGCGAATTTGCTGACCGTTGCCATAGACCGGCAATGGTTTACCCGCCAGCGCGTTCAGAATCATCAGCGGGATCAGTTTTTCCGGGAAATGGTAGGGCCCGTAGTTATTAGAGCAGTTGGTGACAAGCGTAGGCAGACCGTAGGTACGTAACCAGGCGCGTACCAGATGGTCGCTGCTGGCTTTGGAGGCGGAATAAGGGCTGCTTGGCGCATATGGCGTGGTTTCGGTGAAGAAATCGTCTGCAGTATGCAGATCGCCATACACTTCATCGGTGGAGATATGGTGGAAGCGGAACGCCGCTTTAGCGTCCGCGTCAAGCGCGGACCAGTAAGCGCGAGCGGCTTCCAGCAAGGTGTAAGTACCAACGATATTCGTTTCAATAAACGCCGCCGGGCCGTCGATGGAACGGTCTACATGGCTTTCCGCCGCCAGGTGCATCACGCTATCGGGCTGATACTGCTGGAAAACTCGCTCCAGTGATGCCCGATCGCAGATATCCACCTTCTCAAAGGCGAAACGGTCGCTTTGCGCCACCGACGCCAGAGACATCAGGTTGCCCGCATAGGTGAGTTTATCCACCACCACCACCGCGTCTGCCGTTTCATGGATGATATGCCGCACCACCGCAGATCCGATAAAGCCTGCGCCGCCGGTCACCAGAATGCGTTTCATCAGCGCCAGACTCCTTTGGTATCAACCACATAACGTTGATAAACCGCATCGCCGGGAATCGCTTTAAATTCGTCGTGATCGACCAGCATCACCAGCACATCGGCGGCGGCCAGCGCCGCGTCCAGTTTCGCCAGCGTGCAAAGTCCGTCCAATTTTTTCGGCAACTGATGGATATTCGGTTCGACGACCAGGGTTTCGCCGCTGTGCCAGCGGGCGATACTTTGCGCGATCCCCATCGCCGGGCTTTCGCGCAGATCGTCGATATTCGGCTTAAAGGCCAGCCCAAAACAGGCGATTTTCACTTCGCTGGCGCGTTTATCGGTGGCCGCCAGGCAATCTGCGACCGCGGCTTTTACCTGATCGACCACCCAGTGCGGTTTGCCGTCGTTCACTTCACGCGCGGTGCGAATCAGTCTCGCCTGCTGCGGATTTTGCGCCACAATAAACCACGGATCGACCGCAATGCAGTGCCCGCCAACGCCTGGGCCCGGCTGCAAAATATTGACGCGCGGATGGCGGTTCGCCAGGCGGATCAATTCCCAGACGTTAATCCCCTGTTCGGCGCAAATCAGCGACAATTCATTCGCAAAGGCGATATTCACATCACGGAAGCTATTTTCCGTCAGCTTGCACATCTCTGCGGTGCGCGAGTTGGTGACAACGCATTCGCCCTCAAGGAAAATTTTGTACAGCGCGCTGGCGCGAGCCGAACATACTGGCGTCATACCGCCAATCACGCGGTCATTTTTAATGAGTTCCACCATCACCTGACCCGGCAGCACACGCTCCGGACAATAGGCGATATTCACGTCGGCCTGCTCGCCCGCCTGCTGGGGAAAGGTCAGATCCGGGCGCATCCCGGCCAGCCAGCCGGCCATTTGCTCCGTTGCGCCGACCGGCGATGTTGATTCCAGAATCACCAGTGCCCCTTTTTTTAATACCGGCGCAATGGATTTCGCCGCGGCTTCCACATAGGCCATGTCAGGGTCGTGATCGCCTTTGAATGGCGTCGGCACGGCAATCAGGTACGCATCGGCCTCGACAGGTGTCGTCGTCGCACGCAGAAAGCCGCCTTCCACCGCCATCTTCACCACATTGCCCAACGCCGGCTCCACGATGTGAATTTCACCGCGATTTATGGTGTCTACCGCATGTTGGTTGATATCCACGCCGATAACCTGCTTCTGGCGGGAAGCAAAAGCGGCCGCAGTCGGTAATCCGATATACCCCAGCCCAATAACAGAAATGGTCGTAAAACTCATAACGATACCCGATAACTTTTTAACGCCTGTAAAATGCGCGCGCATGATTGCCCGTCACCATAAGGATTATGGGCGCGGCTCATGGTTTGATATTCATTTTCGTCGTGCAGCAGACGCATAACTTCCGCCACAATGCGCCGGGAATCCGTGCCGATCAGTCTTACCGTACCAGCGGTAATGGCTTCCGGACGCTCTGTGGTTTCACGCATGACCAATACCGGCTTACCTAATGACGGCGCTTCTTCCTGAATACCGCCGGAATCGGTCAGAATGAGCCAGGCGTGATTCATCAGCCAGACAAAAGGTAAGTAGTTCTGCGGCTCAATCAGTACCACGTTTTCAACATGGCCGAGGATACGGTTGACAGGTTCGCTGACGTTGGGATTGAGATGCACCGGATAGACAATTTGCACATTCTGGTTCGCGGCGGCGATTTCCGCCAGCGCCTGGCAGATATGCTCAAAGCCCTGACCAAAGCTTTCACGCCGATGACCGGTCACCAAAATCATCTTCTTATTCGCGTTGAGGAAAGGATACTGCTCGGCCAGTTCAGCCTGTAATGTATCGCTCGTCAGAACGCGATCGCGTACCCAGATCAGCGCGTCAATAACGGTATTGCCAGTGACAAAAATGCGCTCATCCGGAATGTTCTCCCGCAACAGATTCTGCCGCGAGTTTTCCGTCGGCGCAAAGTGGTACATCGCCAGATGTCCGGTCAGCGTGCGGTTTGCCTCTTCCGGCCAGGGGGAATAGAGATCGCCGGTTCGCAACCCGGCTTCTACGTGCCCTACCGGAATTCGTTGATAAAAAGCCGCCAGGCTGGTAGCAATCGTAGTGGTGGTATCGCCATGAACCAGCACCACATCAGGTTTAAAATCTGCCAGGATCGGCTTTAATCCCTCCAGAATTCGGCAGGTAATTTCCGTCAACCCCTGTCCCGGCTGCATAATGTTGAGATCGAAATCAGGCACAATAGAAAAAAGAGTTAATACCTGATCAAGCATCTCCCGATGCTGCGCAGTAACGCATACTTTGGCCTCGAAATGAGGATCTTTTTCCAGCGCATGGACCAGAGGCGCCATCTTAATGGCCTCCGGTCGTGTACCAAATACAGTCAGTACTTTCACATCGATTCTCTTCGAATAGACAGTAGGGGCCCAGCCCCCTACTGCAGAGGTGTTGCTAAATCGTGCGGCGACGGGTTAAGGCAACGCCCGCACCGATTAGCGCCCCAACGATACCCCACATAATCATCAGGAAGGCTCGGCGTGGGCTATCACGTTTTACCGGTTCTTCCGGCGTACGCAAATAACGATAGGTCTGAAAACGAGGGTCCAGGGTCGGCCCCACATTAAGCGTATTCAACATTGCCCGATTTTGAAAGTAGTCCAAATCGAACGCAGGGCCAACCGCTTGCAGATTTTCAAGACGCGCCTGCAACATAGGGCGACCGAGTAAAAAAAGCTCTGAGTCCGGTAATTCATCTGCCGGGACATCCGTCGCGCTACGAGAAATATTATGTTGTTCCGCAATTTTGAGCGCCTGCTCAATACTGTTTACACGACGCGAATAGATCGCTTTCGCAACCTCTTCCTGCCGTTTGACCTGGGCTTTCATCTGCACGGTACGCGCAGCCCAGGCACCTTTTAATTCATCATTCAGATGGCTCGCCGCCCGCTGGCTGGCAAATGCGACATACTGACGCAGCAGATTATTGGCGTCCGGCGCAGTTTCAGCAATCAGCTTCACATTGTCGTTGATGGCGCGTGTAAAATCGCCGGGCGTAAACTGTATGTTATTGATCAGTTCATCAAGCATCGCCGCATCAGCTTTGCTATTCCCGACCATTCGCTGCTTGTAATAGTCCGTCTGTAACCAGAAATCGCGACGCGTATCCCAGGAGGCAAGTTGCATGATGAACTCTTTATACGCTTCATCCATCACCGAGGGCTTATCGGAAGAAGAGGGATCGGTCTTAATATCCAGGTTGCGCAGAAACTGCTGCTGGGAGTAATAACCGCCCAACATATTTACGGTTGGGCGATCGGTGATCGCCGTCGCACTCCACTCCTGACGAGCAAAAAAGGTATAGGCTAACGCGATAAGGGCAAATAGCAGGCCAATGCCGATAATCCAGAATTTGCCAGCCCATAAAGTACGAAACAACCCGCGAATATCCAGTTCATTTTCAGCGCTCACCGCGCGTGCCCCCGGTAATGGTTGTGTCATCGTATCCTCATTTACTTGGTTAAGTTTGGCCGGTTCTCACGTTGCCTGCGCAGGCGACGCTTCACACGCTTAATAAATCTCGCCACCTTCCAGGCCCGCTTAATGCAGTAGCCATAGAGGAAGAATGCTAGCAAAAAGAGCACCAACATAACCCATTCAGGAACAAAATGAGAGTATTCTGCCGTTACGCCTACTCCCGCCAGAATCGCCGCTGCGAGCGTAATAAGAACAAATGCCTGGCGGGAAGTAAACCCTGCTCGCATAACCAAATGATGAATATGTTGGCGATCAGGGGAAAAGGGGCTCATCCCTTTACGCAGACGGCGATACATAATCGCCACCATATCCATCAATGGAATAGCGATAATCCATAGCGCGGTAACCGGGCTGATAGAGTGAGTTTTCCCCTGCGTCGTTTCCAGTAAGAGCCAGATGACGGTAAAGCCAATCAGTGTACTACCGGCATCGCCCATAAAGACTTTATAACGCCGCCCCAAAATACCGAGATTAAGCATAATGTAAGGCAGAATCGCGGCGATCATGGCAAAGCACCACATTGCCAGACTAGTCTGACCATCAAACCATAAAATCAGCCCCATCGCCGCAAATGAGACGCTGGATAACCCACCTAGCAGGCCGTCAATACCGTCAACCATATTGAAAGCGTTGATCGCCGCCCATACCGCAAACA
The DNA here is from genome assembly GCF_020150755.1 of Salmonella sp. A29-2. NCBI lineage: Bacteria > Pseudomonadati > Pseudomonadota > Gammaproteobacteria > Enterobacterales > Enterobacteriaceae > Salmonella > Salmonella sp. A29-2. The sequence continues at coordinate 4,773,100 of NZ_CP083731.1, forward strand.
GCGTAAGGAAATAGCCAAAGGGGCCAAGCACTAACTCCCAAGGCCCAAAGATGTAACCAAGGCTACCTAAGTGAAGTTTTGCGATAACCATCATTACAACCGCAATAACAGCCTGAACCACAGCACGGATTTTTACACTGATATCAAAACGGTCATCCATCGCACCAACAAAAACCAATACACCAGCGCAAATAAGATATAGCGATAAGTGCGGTATGTAGTAATCCGAGAGGCCAAACATAAAGCAGATTCCTGCAAACACAGAAATCCCGCCGACTAATGGGATAACACCCTGATGTCGTTTACGAAAGTTTGGTTTATCCACTAAACCAATTTTTATGGCTACTTTTCGCGCAAGAAAAATAAAAATGGTCGTGAATAAAAAAATACTGATTAGCTCAGATAAAGCGGTGAGTAACTTCACAGTGTATGTGCTCTCAGCATATATCATTTCCTTAAAGTATAATGCGTTACGCCAGCTCCTAGAAGAGACCTGTTAGAACATTACACTTTTTACCGCAAACAATGTGTATTGTGCATGGTGTTACTCTGTAGCGCATATCCCGATGACCAGTTTATATGACATGACGCTAAGATGAATCGCAAAACAAAAACGCCACGTAAAAACGTGGCGTTTTCAGGTAAAGACCAGGTTATGAGCGCTTCATCATCTCGAAAAAGTCGTCATTAGTTTTGGTCATCGCCAGTTTGTTAATGAGGAATTCCATCGCGTCAATTTCACCCATCGGATGGATGATTTTACGCAGGATCCACATTTTCTGCAGCTCTTCCTGAGTGGTGAGCAGCTCTTCTTTACGGGTACCGGAACGGTTGTAGTCGATAGCCGGGAAGACACGTTTTTCAGCAATCTTACGCGAGAGATGCAGCTCCATGTTACCGGTGCCTTTAAACTCTTCGTAGATAACTTCGTCCATCTTGGAACCGGTATCGATCAGCGCCGTCGCGATGATAGTCAGGCTACCGCCCTCTTCCACGTTACGCGCCGCGCCGAAGAAACGCTTCGGACGATGCAGGGCGTTAGCGTCCACACCACCGGTCAATACTTTACCGGAAGCCGGCACCACGGTGTTGTAGGCACGCGCCAGACGGGTGATGGAGTCGAGCAGGATGATAACGTCTTTCTTGTGTTCAACCAGACGTTTCGCCTTCTCGATAACCATTTCGGCAACCTGAACGTGGCGGGATGCCGGTTCGTCAAAGGTAGAGGCAACCACTTCGCCTTTCACCAAACGCTGCATCTCGGTTACTTCTTCCGGACGTTCGTCAATCAGCAGCACCATCAGCACGCAGTCTGGGTGGTTATACGCGATGCTCTGCGCGATGTTCTGCAGCAGCATGGTTTTACCCGCCTTCGGCGGCGCGACAATCAGACCGCGCTGGCCGCGACCGATCGGCGAAGCCAGATCCAGAACGCGCGCCGTTAAATCTTCGGTAGAACCGTTACCACGCTCCATACGCAGACGAGAATTTGCGTGCAGCGGGGTTAAGTTCTCAAAGAGGATTTTGTTACGGGCGTTTTCCGGTTTGTCGTAGTTAACTTCGTTAACTTTCAACAGCGCAAAATAGCGTTCACCTTCTTTCGGCGGGCGAATCTTACCAGAAATGGTATCACCAGTGCGGAGGTTGAAACGGCGGATTTGGCTGGGGGAAACGTAGATATCATCAGGACCGGCGAGGTAGGAGCTGTCTGCAGAACGGAGGAAACCAAATCCATCCTGCAATATCTCCAGCACACCGTCGCCAAAGATATCTTCGCCACTCTTTGCGTGCTGCTTCAGGATGGCAAAAATAATGTCCTGCTTGCGCATACGGGCCAGATTTTCCAGCCCCATACTTTCGCCGAGAGTGATCAGCTCAGAAACCGGCGTATTCTTTAATTCGGTAAGATTCATAATGGTGTGAGTTCTTAAACTTGGGGTAAATCTCGAACTTAATGTTGTGAATGGTATGGCAGGGTCATCCATGCCTGTTTACGGCTATCAACTCATGTCTGTTCGCTGTCTGGTCACAGGAAAGTACGCAGAACTGAAACGACAAGACGGAATGAGCGAAGAGCCAGGAATCTTTCCACTTCTCGTGCGAGAAAAAACGGGAAGTGACGGATAAAACCAGATTCAAACTTAATAAGGTATGTTTAATTCGAAGTCAATACTAACTTAGCACGACTCAGACCGGGCGTCCAGAGATCCTGACAATTTAAGAATAACGTAAGGACAACAGACGCCACGAAACTGCCTGATACCTTAATCATTCGTCGAATGACAGACGCCTGACTATACAGCGCCTTTGTCATTCGACGTATAAAAGGTATTACGCCAGATTGGCGTCGAGAAACTCTTTCAACTGACCTTTAGACAGTGCGCCTACTTTGGTTGCCGCCACTTCGCCGTTTTTAAACAGCAGCAGAGTCGGAATACCGCGGATGCCATATTTAGGCGCAGTACCTGGGTTCTGGTCAATGTTCAGTTTGGCAACGGTCAATTTGCCCTGATATTCGTCAGCGATTTCATCCAGAATCGGAGCGATCATTTTACACGGCCCGCACCACTCTGCCCAGAAATCAACGAGGATAGCCCCGTCCGCTTTGAGTACATCCGTGTCAAAACTGTCGTCAGTCAGGTGAATAATTTTATCGCTCATATATAACTCCACAGGAATAAGCCTGGCGTGTTGGTGTAGCATTAACCAACGAGGTGCTGATGTTAACTTCGCCAACAAAGGTTGACTTTATTTCACCGGATACGCTTTCGTAAAGCAATAGTAAGCTGATATTCTACCACACTATGAGCAAAACACATTTAACAGAACAGAAGTTTTCCGACTTCGCCCTGCACCCACAGGTGGTTGAAGCCCTTGAAAAAAAAGGGTTTTATAATTGTACGCCCATTCAGGCACTGGCCCTTCCGCTAACGCTGGCGGGTCGTGACGTTGCAGGGCAGGCGCAAACCGGTACCGGGAAAACGATGGCGTTTCTGACGTCAACGTTTCATTATTTACTTTCTCATTCCGCGATCGACGATCGCAAGGTGAACCAGCCGCGTGCGCTGATCATGGCGCCGACGCGTGAATTAGCCGTACAAATTCACGCAGACGCGGAGCCGCTGGCGCAAGCGACAGGCTTAAAATTAGGCCTGGCTTACGGCGGCGATGGTTACGACAAGCAGCTTAAAGTGCTGGAAAGCGGCGTTGATATTCTTATTGGTACAACGGGCCGACTGATCGACTACGCCAAACAAAACCACATTAACCTCGGCGCCATTCAGGTCGTCGTACTCGATGAAGCCGATCGCATGTACGATTTGGGCTTTATTAAAGATATCCGCTGGCTGTTCCGTCGTATGCCGCCGGCTGCGCAGCGTCTGAACATGTTGTTCTCCGCCACCCTGTCTTATCGGGTTCGCGAGCTGGCGTTTGAACAGATGAACAACGCCGAATATGTTGAAGTGGAACCGGAGCAAAAGACCGGCCACCGCATTAAAGAAGAGCTTTTCTACCCCTCTAATGAAGAGAAAATGCGTTTACTGCAAACGCTGATCGAAGAAGAGTGGCCGGATCGCGCCATTATTTTCGCCAACACCAAGCATCGTTGCGAAGATATCTGGGGACATCTGGCGGCAGATGGCCATCGTGTTGGTCTGCTGACCGGCGACGTCGCGCAGAAAAAGCGCCTGCGGATTCTGGATGAGTTCACCCGCGGCGATCTGGATATTCTTGTGGCGACCGATGTCGCGGCGCGCGGGTTGCATATCCCCGCCGTAACGCACGTCTTTAACTACGATCTGCCAGACGATTGTGAAGACTATGTTCACCGTATCGGTCGTACCGGTCGCGCTGGCGCCAGCGGACATTCCATCAGCCTGGCTTGCGAAGAGTATGCGCTGAATCTGCCCGCCATTGAGAGCTATATCGGCCACTCGATTCCGGTCAGCAAATACAATCCGGAAGCGCTCATGAACGATCTGCCCAAGCCGTTGCGTCTGACGCGTTCGCGTCCTGGCAATGGTCCGCGCCGCGCTGGCGCTCCGCGTAATCGTCGTCGTTCAGGTTAAGAAAAGTTATGTCATACACAAAATCATTTAGCCTGTATCAAGGCGGCAAGAAAACAAATCCCGATGAGCTTAGGAAGAGTACGCAGCCAACACGGATACAGGTTGAAGGATGAAGTGTATGAATTCCACCTCGTTGTATGCCGCCATTGATCTCGGTTCCAATAGTTTTCATATGCTGGTCGTGCGCGAGGCGGCGGGAAGCATCCAGACGCTGACCCGAATAAAACGCAAGGTGCGTCTGGCCGCGGGTCTGAACAACGACAACCACCTTTCAGCCGAAGCAATGGAACGCGGCTGGCAATGCCTGCGTCTGTTTGCTGAACGTTTGCAGGATATCCCGCAGCCACAAATCCGCGTGGTTGCCACCGCAACATTGCGTCTCGCCGTCAATGCAGGTGAATTTATCGCGAAAGCGCAGACTATCCTTGGTTGTCCGGTGCAGGTTATCAGCGGCGAAGAAGAGGCGCGGCTGATTTATCAGGGGGTCGCTCATACCACCGGCGGCGCAGATCAGCGACTGGTGGTGGATATCGGCGGCGCCAGCACTGAACTGGTTACCGGCACTGGCGCGCAAACCACGTCGCTGTTTAGCCTGTCGATGGGCTGCGTAACGTGGCTTGAACGCTATTTTAGCGATCGTAATCTGGCGCAAGAAAATTTTGATGACGCGGAGAAAGCCGCGCGCGATGTGTTGCGTCCGGTCGCCGATGAACTGCGTTTTCATGGCTGGAAGGTCTGCGTGGGTGCCTCCGGCACCGTACAGGCATTGCAGGAAATTATGATGGCGCAGGGGATGGACGAGCGCATTACGCTCGCCAAACTGCAGCAGCTAAAACAACGCGCGATACAGTGCGGGCGTCTGGAAGAGCTGGAAATCGAGGGCCTGACGCTGGAGCGCGCGCTGGTTTTCCCAAGCGGGCTGGCTATTCTGATCGCGATATTTACCGAGCTGAACATCCAGAGCATGACGCTGGCAGGCGGCGCGTTACGCGAAGGGCTGGTGTATGGGATGTTGCATCTGGCGGTAGATCAGGATATCCGCAGCCGCACGCTGCGAAACATTCAGCGTCGGTTTATCGTCGATACCGATCAGGCAAATCGCGTGGCGAAGCTGGCAGATAACTTCCTCAAACAGGTAGAAAATGCCTGGCATATTGAGCCTATCAGTCGTGAACTGTTGCTTAGCGCTTGCCAATTGCATGAGATCGGTCTGAGCGTTGATTTTAAACAGGCGCCCTATCATGCTGCCTATTTAGTACGCCATTTGGATCTGCCTGGCTATACGCCCGCGCAGAAAAAGTTGCTCGCCACCCTCTTACTGAATCAGACCAATCCGGTCGATCTCTCTTCGCTTCATCAGCAAAACGCGGTACCGCCCCGTGTTGCGGAACAGCTATGCCGTTTGCTGCGCCTGGCGATTCTCTTTGCCGGTCGCCGTCGTGACGATCTGGTACCAGAAATTACGCTACAGGCGCTAAATGAAAATCTGACGTTAACCTTGCCTGGCGACTGGCTGGCACATCACCCGCTGGGTAAAGAGTTGATTGATCAGGAAAGCCAGTGGCAAAGCTATGTACACTGGCCGCTGGACGTTCGCTAACTGTAGTCTGATTGCCGGATGACGCTTCGCTTATCCGGCCTACGATTTCGCTCGCTTTGCCGCCATCATGGCTTTCAGATTAGCCAGGTGACTTTGCCCTTTTTGCATTCGCTCCTCAGCGCTTACCACTTTGCGCTCCTGCTCCCAGATTAAATCATCCTGCGGGAGTTCTAACAGGAAGCGGCTGGGTTCCGGGCGCACCAGTTCCCCATACTGACGGCGCTCTTTACATAATGTAAAGGTGAGCTCTTTCTGCGCGCGAGTGATCCCGACATAGGCCAGCCGACGCTCTTCCTCAATATTATCTTCGTCAATGCTGCTTTGATGCGGCAAAAATCCTTCTTCCATTCCCACCATATAGACATACGGGAATTCCAGTCCTTTCGACGCATGAAGCGTCATCAACTGTACCTGATCCAGCTCTTCTTCGCTCTCGCCGCGCTCCATCATATCGCGCAGCGTAAAGCGTGTAACCACCTGGGTCAGCGTCATCGGCTCATCAAGTTCGTTGCCTTCCAGCATCTCAGTCATCCAGCTAAAGAGCTGGTTAACGTTTTTCATACGCATTTCCGCCGCTTTGGGGCTCGGCGAGGTTTCGTACAACCAGGATTCATAGTCAATACCGTGGATGAGATCGCGCACGGCGGCGACAGGCTCGCGTTCGGCCAGACGCTGGATTTCCCCCAGCCAGTGGGTAAAACGCGTCAATGAATCGTAACCACGTCCGGTCAGCTTCTGGCTAAGTCCCATATCAAAGCTGGCGGTAAACAGGCTCTTATTACGCGTCATTGCCCATTCGCCCAGCTTTTGCAGCGTGGCCGGACCGATTTCGCGTTTTGGCGTATTCACGATGCGCAGGAAAGCGCTGTCATCATCCGGGTTGGTCAACACCCGCAGGTAGGCCAGCAGGTCTTTAATCTCCGGACGGGAGAAGAATGAGGTGCCGCCGGAAATTTTGTACGGAATGCGGTTCTGCATGAGGAATTTTTCAAATACCCGCGACTGATGATTCCCGCGATACAGAATGGCGTAATCCTTGTACTGGGTCTTGTTCACAAAGTGATGGGCAATCAGTTCGCCGGTAACGCGCTCAGCTTCATGCTCTTCATTGTTTGCGCTTAACACTTTGAGTTCCGCGCCGTAACCGAGCTCGGAAAAGAGGCGCTTTTCAAAGACGTGCGGATTGTTGGCGATGAGAATATTCGCCGCTTTCAGGATGCGGCCCGAAGAACGATAGTTTTGCTCCAGTTTAATCACCTGCAGCGCCGGAAAGTCCTGGCTCAGTAACACCAGGTTTTGCGGACGCGCCCCGCGCCAGGAGTAGATAGACTGGTCGTCATCGCCCACGACCGTAAAGCGCGCGCGTTGCCCGACCAGCAGCTTAACCAACTCATACTGGCTGGTGTTAGTATCCTGATATTCATCCACCAACAGATAACGAATTTTATTCTGCCAGCGCTCGCGCACCTCGTCATTGCGTTGCAGCAGCAGCGTCGGCAGCAAAATCAAATCATCAAAATCGAGAACGTTACATGCCTTCATATGGGCGTCGTAAAGCCCGTAGCAGTGGGCAAAAATACGATCGCGTTCGCCTTTCGCCCCCGCCGCTGCCTGTGCAGGCGTTTTGAGATCGTTTTTCCAGTTGGAGATCGTGGAGATCAGCTGTTGCAACAGAACCTTGTCGTCTTCGATCAGGCCTTCGGTCAGCTCTTTGAGCAAGGCGACCTGGTCGGTATCGTCAAACAATGAAAAGTTCGATTTCATCCCCAGCGCAGCGTACTCGCGCTTAATAATATCCAGCCCTAGCGTATGAAAGGTGGAGATCATCAAACCGCGCGCTTCCTTACGGCCGAGCGTCTGCCCGACGCGTTCTTTCATCTCACGCGCTGCCTTGTTGGTAAACGTCACCGCCGCAATATGCCGGGCCTGATAGCCGCATCCGCGGATCAGGTGGGCGATTTTATTGGTAATTACGCGAGTTTTACCAGAACCCGCTCCTGCCAGCACCAGGCAGGGTCCGGTGACGAATTCGACAGCGTGTTGTTGGCCGGGATTTAAACGCATGGGAATAGTGCTCAATCTTCGAACGGGGGAGGGATTGTAGCAGAAAGCGAGGCCCAGAGAAGACCAGGCTGCTTTTTCAGGCAGCCTGGAAAAGGTCAATCAGCAGGCTCTGGCGGCAAGCGGCGTATAGCCATTACGCTGTGCGCTCTTGATCCAACTGTAAGAACCCATTAGCGCGATCGCCGTCAGCAGAACATACTCAAGCGACATCGCATAAACGCCCTGTACTGCATAGATCACGACGCTAATTACATCAATAATCACCCACAGCAGCCAGTTTTCCACGTACTTGCGGGTCATCAGCACCATCGCCGCAATCGACAACACCAGCATGGTGGAATCCCAGAACGGGAACGCATCCGGCTGGAGTTCAGGCATCGCCACCTGCATACCTACCGTTTGCAGCAGAGCGAGCATAACGCGGGTCAACATAGCGAAGACCGGATCGATAAACCACGTCATCAGCAGAATGGCGATAATACATACGCCCCCCAACCTCCATGTTTGTTGACGAGAAAGCCAGCGTACTTTCAGAGCGGCTTCCCGGGCGTCATTCTGCCGGCTCCATGCGTACCAGCCGTAAATATTCGCCGCAAAGAAAAACACCTGAAGTAGCAAGCTGGCATACAGTTGAATCTGAAAAAAGATGGCGGCAAACAGAGTGACGTTAATCAAACCAAACAGGTAATTAACGATTTTTTCCCGGCTGGCGCACCAGATGCACAATAAGCCAAAGACGGTGCCGATAGCCTCAATCCACGACAGCGCATACCCACCCTCGCCGAGAGGAATGTTGACCATTACATTGTTAATGCTGAAAAAGTCCATCATTGCTCTCCTTGCAAACTATCGAAATAAATGGCCTGAAGCGCCAGAGAAATTTGGCGCTCTTCACCTTGCTGGCACAAGGTTTCCTGCTGAACATAATGGTTAATGCTGCTCTCCAGACAACCACTATGCGCGACGACCACGTTTAGCAACGACGCGGTACGCAGCCCACGTAACGCCCCCACCACCATCAGCGCGGCGGTTTCCATATCCGCGCCGAGAACTCCCCTGGCCGACCATTCGGCATCCAGTTCAGCTTCGCGATCGGTATAAAAACTGTCATGGCTGCGTACCAGCCCGCAAACGGCAGAGATGTTCATCTGTTTCGCCTGCTGTATCAGCGTGGCGGTAAGATACGGGTCCGCACAGGCCGGATAACTGGCGGGCGCATAGGTTTTGCTGGCACCGTCGTCAGCCACCGCGCCGTGGGCGATGATCACATCGCCCAACGCCAGCGAGTCCTGCAACGCGCCGCAACTACCGATACGGATTAGCGTGTTGACGCCAACCTGGCGTAACTCCTCAATGGCGATAGCGGTTGACGGTCCGCCGATTCCCGTGGAAAGCACGACTATTTCAACCCCCTGGTACCAACCGCGCGCCGCGCGAAACTCCCGGTTTTGCCCCAGAATCTCAGCCTTATCAAGAAAACGGGCGATTCTATCCACCCGCCCGGGGTCGCCGGGCAAAAGCGCATATTTCGCGCGGGTCATGCTTGTGTTAAGCCGAATATGGGGTTGCATCTCCCGTCTCCTTATTGTTCTGAGAGGTTCAGATTTCCGCCTCCTGTTTGAGTTTTTCAGGAGCCAGTAAAATGATCCGCTCACCGTCGGTATCGATAATGTTCAGCGATTTCAGATCGTGCAGTATCCGGTTGATGCTGCGCGTCGTCGCCGCAAATTCCTGACCAAGATTCTGCTTATCAAGCAAAATAGTGGTTGATTCATATTGTTGATAACGCAGCCATAATGCCTGGCATACGCGCTGATGCAGCGAGTACAAATTGTCGCTACTGGCCTTTTTCGACAACTGGTAATACTGTTGGCTGAAAAACCGCAGCATTCGCTGGTTAAAGTGGTTATCCAGCGTCAGCCAGCGGCAAAAATGCGCTTGCGGCAGGCTGAGTAGCTGTACATTGCCGACGGCTACGACAGAACAGATGTAATGCCGCGACTCAAATATCTCTAGCTCGCCCAGCATATCTCCTTTGCCATAACGCGCCTGCCGGTAACGGCGTCCATCTTCAGCTTCGTAAAAAACATCCACTTCACCGGCCACGATGAGTGAAAATTGCTGGCATATTTCCCCCTGGCGGCAGATAAGCGCGCCACGGGAAATGTCGTCAAATCGCCAGCACTGCATGATTTCCAACGGGCAGTATTTGAGTAATTCATAGAGCACTGGGTCGCGTACGACCTGGCGTAGCCCTAAAAGCCAGTCGTCTGGAAATTCTGCGTTTTTCATTATGTTCATGGTATCTCGCCCCTTGTCAGAAAGGACAGGACCGCCGTCCCGCACATCCGAAATACGCCCGCTAAAAATGCCGCTTATCTCCCGGTTCATTAAATCAGGCGGGACATCTGTCCTGTAATGGCGAAGAGTATATGTCTGACGGCCTAAGGAGTGATAAAGTGACGGCCAATCTTTGCGACGTGAGAACACAATAATGGCAAAAATGGCAGCAGCACTGCATATTCTTGTAAAAGAAGAGAAACTGGCATTGGATCTTCTGGAGCAAATTAAAAACGGCGGCGATTTTGAGAAGCTGGCGAAGAAGCATTCTATCTGCCCATCCGGTAAAAAAGGCGGTCATTTAGGCGAATTTCGTCAGGGCCAGATGGTTCCGGCATTCGATAAAGTAGTCTTTTCCTGCCCGGTACTGGAGCCAACCGGCCCATTGCACACCCAGTTCGGTTATCACATCATTAAGGTATTGTATCGCAAATAAAAAGCCGGGTGGCGGCTACGCCTTACCCGGCCTACATCGTCTGCTTGATTTTGTAGGTCGGGTAAGCGCTAGCGCCACCCGACACTGCCTACATTAACCCGCTACCGCAATGCGTTTCATATCCGTCATATAGCCGCGCAGTTTCTTACCTACCTGCTCAATCGCATGACTACGAATCGCGTCGTTCACGTCGCGAAGCTGTGCGTTGTCTACTGCGCCTTCCGGGATAGCACTACCCAGATCGCCCGGTTGCAATTCCGCCATAAACGGTTTCAGCAGCGGTACGCAAGCGTAAGAGAACAGATAGTTACCGTATTCTGCGGTATCGGAGATAACCACGTTCATTTCGTACAGACGCTTACGGGCGATGGTGTTCGCGATCAGCGGCAGCTCGTGCAGTGATTCGTAGTAAGCGGATTCTTCGATGATGCCGGAATCGACCATGGTTTCGAACGCCAGCTCAACGCCCGCTTTCACCATCGCAATCATCAGCACGCCTTTATCGAAGTACTCCTGCTCGCCGATTTTACCTTCAAACTGCGGCGCGGTTTCGAACGCGGTTTTACCGGTCTCTTCACGCCAGGTCAGCAGTTTCTTATCGTCGTTAGCCCAGTCAGCCATCATGCCGGACGAGAATTCGCCGGAGATGATGTCATCCATGTGTTTCTGGAACAACGGCGCCATGATCTCTTTCAGCTGTTCGGACAGCGCGTAAGCACGCAGTTTTGCCGGGTTAGACAGACGGTCCATCATCAGGGTGATGCCGCCCTGCTTCAGCGCTTCGGTGATGGTTTCCCAGCCGAACTGAATCAGTTTTTCGGCGTATGCCGGGTCGGTGCCTTCTGCCACCAGCTTGTCGAAACACAGCAGAGAACCGGCCTGCAGCATACCGCACAGGATGGTCTGCTCGCCCATCAGGTCGGATTTCACTTCCGCCACGAAAGAAGACTCCAGTACGCCCGCACGGTGACCGCCGGTCGCCGCCGCCCAGGCTTTCGCAATCGCCATACCTTCGCCTTTCGGGTCGTTTTCCGGGTGTACCGCGATCAGGGTCGGTACGCCGAAACCACGTTTGTACTCTTCGCGCACTTCGGTGCCCGGACACTTCGGCGCTACCATCACCACGGTGATGTCTTTACGGATCTGCTCGCCCACCTCCACGATATTGAAGCCGTGGGAGTAGCCCAGCGCCGCGCCGTCTTTCATCAGCGGCTGTACGGAACGCACCACGTCGGAGTGCTGTTTGTCTGGCGTCAGGTTAACCACCAGGTCGGCCTGCGGGATCAGCTCTTCGTAGGTACCCACTTTGAAGCCGTTTTCGGTCGCTTTACGCCAGGAAGCACGCTTCTCAGCAATCGCTTCTTTACGCAGGGCGTAGGAGATATCCAGACCGGAATCACGCATGTTCAGGCCCTGGTTCAGCCCCTGAGCGCCACAGCCGACGATGACCACTTTTTTACCCTGAAGGTAGCTCGCGCCGTCGGCGAATTCGTCGCGGCCCATAAAGCGGCATTTACCCAGCTGTGCCAGCTGCTGGCGCAGGTTCAGTGTATTAAAGTAGTTAGCCATGATGGTGTACTCCGTGATGTTGTGTGTCGCGCTTATTGTTCGGTTTACAGATTGCTATCTGTGCGAATGAACCCACATTACAACAGGAAATTTATTGCGGAAATTGATATATTCACAACGTTATGTTGCGGTTTATGCAACGTCAAAAACCGGAGGTCTGTCTGTGGATTTACGCGATCTAAAAACCTTCCTGCATCTGGCGGAAAGCCGCCACTTTGGCCGCAGCGCGCGGGCGATGCACGTCAGCCCCTCCACGCTCTCCCGGCAGATTCAGCGGCTGGAAGAAGATCTCGGCCAGCCGCTGTTTGTGCGCGATAACCGTACGGTCACGCTGACCGAAGCGGGTGAAGAGCTGCGAGTGTTTGCCCAACAGACACTTTTGCAATATCAGCAGTTGCGCCATACCCTCGATCAGCAGGGGCCGTCCCTTTCCGGCGAACTGCATATTTTCTGCTCGGTGACCGCGGCATACAGTCATCTGCCGCCGATCCTCGACCGTTTTCGCGCCGAACATCCCTCGGTGGAAATTAAGCTCACCACCGGCGACGCCGCCGATGCCATGGACAAAGTGGTCACCGGCGAGGCCGATCTGGCGATTGCTGGTAAGCCGGAAACGCTACCCGGCGCGGTGGCGTTTTCGATGCTGGAAAATCTGGCGGTGGTGCTGATCGCCCCGGCGCTGCCCTGCCCGGTGCGTAATCAGGTTTCGGTTGATAAGCCCGACTGGTCGACGGTGCCGTTTATCATGGCCGATCAGGGGCCGGTACGCCGCCGCATTGAGCTGTGGTTCCGCCGCCATAAAATCAGCAATCCGCAGATTTACGCCACCGTCGGCGGTCACGAAGCGATGGTCTCAATGGTGGCGCTGGGCTGCGGCGTGGCGCTGCTGCCGGAAGTGGTGCTGGAAAACAGCCCGGAGCCGGTGCGCAATCGGGTGATGATTTTAGAGCGCAGCGACGAAAAAACGCCGTTTGAACTGGGCGTCTGCGCGCAAAAAAAGCGGCTGCATGAGCCGCTAATTGATGCGTTCTGGAAGATTGTTCAGGGTTGATAAGGTAATAAAATGCGCACAAAAATAATGCTGTTATCTGCACTGGTAGCGATATGCTTCAGCGTACAGGCTAAACCGACGGGCATTACCGTACAGGATGTAAAGCATCTGGCGTTAAAGCAGTGCCTTGTTGATAACTATCATAAACGCATTCCGCCGGATGCTTTTTATGCTCCAGGCCATGATATGTCGTTTTTAGTTAAAACCTACGCGTTAGATAATGCCGGGAAATGGAAACCATTCCTTAAATTCGTCGCCAAAGAAACAGAAGGCTTTGACCGCTTAACGATGGCGCTCCACCCCGATAGCGCTAAAGACGCTAATAACGTGCTGGAGCGGTGTATGGCATTTTATGAATCGGACAAATTAGATAAATACGTTCGAGAGACAGTGATGAAATAACAAGAGTCGGCTTATGCTCCCAAAAAACAGTAAGACTGCGCGTATCCTTAAGGAGCCCCATGCTGCTATGGGCGGAAATTCAGGCAACTATGTCCGTGCAGAAGTAGAATTTGATTCTACGAAGCGAAAACTCTTACCGATAAAAGGGTATCGACCCGACATTGTCATACCGTCCCTCACGGATGAATATTGGGGCATCACCTTTGTCGAAGGAGAAATTGAACTTTTTGATTTCCCTTTCATTGTTAGCCTGGCTTTCACATTCAATGATGAGCATTATCTCCAGATCAGGGAAAATCAGTTATTTGTTATAATGGAAGGGCCTCACCAGGTAGGTAAAGGGCGATTCCTGGAAATACACTTTATCCCGAAAAATGTTAATACATAACGGCAATCTTTTATAAATCCGCCGGGTTCACCTGCTTCATGGTTTCCACCGTCATCAGCCACTGGTACAGCGGCTCCAACTGTTGGAAACTCTCGGCCAGCCGTGTGACCAGATCGGTATGGAAGAGTTTTTCTACGTCATTATCCGTCACCATCACGGCAAACGTTTTACGCTGATACCAGTCGGATATCGCCGGGTCGAGATCTTTGGCCAGCAGCCGCTTATAGCTTTCCCCCACCAGCTCAAATGGCGGGCTGCAGCATTCGGCAACCTGTAAAAACGCATCAGGCCGCTTCCTCAACGTATGGCGAAACAGATCCATCGTAGATTTGCTGGCGCTGTAGTAACCCAACCCATAGCGTAGGGTATCGGGGCTGATTTCAAAAAAGTAGGCTGGCGCATCGATCCAGTTTTTCGCCGAACGTTTGAAGGTCAGCCACATCCGGCTGCGGTACAGCGATTTGTCGTGCGAGAAACGGGTATCGCGGTGAATACGCGACAGGGTTTTACCGATGGCGGGTCGGGTTTCCAGCAGTGGATCGATTTCCAGCATCGCTGGAGCAAGGTCGTCCACCAGCGCGCGGAATGGAGTCAGAAGGCTTCTTTCGTAGATAAAGCGGTGCTCATCGAACCAGGCTTTGTCGTTCTCAATACAAACCTGCTGAAGAAAATTGAGCCCTTCTTGTGCAAATCCCTGAAAGCGTCCAGCCATCTTTTTGCCCTTACTCATAGCGATCGTCAGTTTATTATCCCACTCCCTGACGCGCCGTCTATGCAGATGACCGGAAGGAGACATTTCTTCCGGTCATCACTATTCCTACCCCGCCAGAAAGAACCGGAACGCCGGGTTATTGCTCTCATCATGGCATTCATAGCCCAGCTCATGCAGCCGGGTTTCGAAATCCGGCTCATGATCGCCTAACTCGAACGCCGCCAGCACGCGGCCATAATCGGTACCGTGGCTGCGGTAATGGAATAGCGAAATATTCCAGTGCGTGCCAAGCGTATGCAGGAATTTGAGCAATGCGCCGGGCGACTCCGGAAATTCGAAACTATACAAACGCTCCTGTAATGGCTTGGAGGGGCGTCCGCCGACCATATAGCGCACATGCAGCTTCGCCATTTCATCGTCGGAGAGATCCACTACGCTATAACCGCCGTCGCACAGTTGGGTGATAATCTCTTTTCGCTCCTCCAGCCCCTGACTGACGCGTACGCCGACAAAAATACAGGCATTTTTCGCGTCGGCAAAACGGTAGTTAAATTCGGTGACCATACGCCCGCCAAGCAACTGGCAGAATTTGAGAAAGCTACCCTTTTCTTCCGGAATGGTCACCGCCAGTAACGCTTCGCGCTGTTCCCCCAGCTCGCAGCGTTCAGACACATAGCGCAAGCCGTGGAAGTTGACGTTGGCGCCGGAAAGGACGTGCGCCAGGCGTTCGCCGCGAATATTGTGCTGGGCGATATATTTCTTCATCCCTGCCAGCGCCAGCGCGCCGGACGGCTCCGCCACCGCACGCACATCTTCAAACAGGTCTTTCATCGCCGCGCAGATCGCGTCGCTATCGACGGTTACGATGTCGTCAAGATACTCCCGGCACAGCCGGAAGGTTTCGTCGCCGATGCGTTTTACCGCCACGCCTTCAGCAAACAACCCAACGCGCGGGAGATCCACTGGATGACCGGCTTCCAACGCCGCTTTCAGGCAGGCGGAATCCTCCGCTTCGACGGCAATCACTTTGATTTGCGGCATCAATTGTTTGATCAGTACCGCTACGCCCGCCGCCAGGCCGCCGCCGCCAACCGGCACAAAGACACGATCGAGATGCGAATCCTGCTGAAGCAGTTCCAGCGCCAGCGTGCCCTGCCCGGCGATCACCATTGGGTGATCAAACGGCGGCACCCAGGTAAAACCCTGCTGCTGCGCCAGCTCAATAGCTTTCGCTTTCGCTTCATCAAAATTAGCGCCGTGCAACAGCACTTCGCCGCCAAAACCGCGTACCGCATCGACTTTAATATCCGCCGTTGCTTTTGGCATGACGATCAGAGACTTCACGCCAAGCCGCGCGGAGGAAAACGCCACGCCCTGTGCATGGTTCCCCGCCGACGCGGTAATCACGCCGTGGGCTTTTTGTTCTTCGGTCAATCCGGCCATCATCGCGTAAGCGCCGCGCAGCTTAAAGCTATGTACCGGCTGCCGGTCTTCGCGTTTGACGAGAATAACGTTATCCAGACGTGACGAGAGCTTTTCCATTTTTTGCAGCGGCGTCACCTGCGCCGCCTCGTATACTGGCGCGCGTAGCACCGCGCGCAGATACTCCGCCCCTTCCGGCGCGACTGACAGAGGTTGAGATTCCGCCATCATCAACCTCCCAGTTTCGATTTATCGCGCACCGCGCCTTTATCGGCGCTGGTCGCCAGGCTGGCGTAGGCACGCAGGGCAAACGAAACCTGACGCTGACGATTTTTCGGCGTCCAGGCTTTATCGCCGCGAGCTTCCTGCGCCTCGCGGCGTGCGGCGATTTCAGCCTCGCTCAACTGCAACTGAATGCTGCGGTTTGGGATATCAATCGCAATGGTGTCGCCATCTTCAATCAACGCAATAGTGCCGCCGCTGGCCGCTTCCGGCGAGACGTGGCCGATGGAAAGACCCGAAGTACCGCCGGAAAAACGCCCATCGGTAATGAGCGCGCAGGCTTTGCCCAGCCCCATCGACTTCAGGAAACTGGTCGGATAGAGCATTTCCTGCATGCCCGGCCCGCCTTTCGGCCCTTCGTAGCGGATCACGACTACATCGCCTTCCACTACTTTGCCGCCGAGAATCGCCTCTACCGCGTCGTCCTGGCTTTCATACACTTTCGCCGGGCCGGTGAATTTAAGGATGCTGTCATCGACGCCCGCGGTTTTAACGATGCAGCCGTTTTCGGCGAAGTTGCCATACAGCACCGCCAGACCGCCGTCTTTGCTATAGGCATATTCCAGCGAGCGGATGCAACCCGCTGCGCGGTCGTCATCCAGCGAATCCCAGCGACAATCCTGCGAGAACGCCTGGGTAGTACGGATACCGGCAGGGCCAGCACGGAACATTTTTTTAACCGCTTCGTCCTGCGTAACCGTGATGTCGTACTGTTCCAGCGTTTGCGGCAGCGTCAGGCCTAATACGTTTTTCACGTTGCGGTTCAGCAGCCCGGCACGATCCAGCTCGCCTAAAATACCCAGCACACCGCCGGCACGGTGAACGTCTTCCATATGGTATTTCTGGGTACTTGGCGCCACTTTACACAGCTGCGGCACCTTGCGGGACAGCTTGTCGATATCACTCATGGTGAAGTCGATTTCCGCTTCCTGCGCCGCCGCCAGTAGATGCAGAACGGTATTGGTCGAACCGCCCATCGCAATATCCAGCGTCATCGCATTCTCAAACGCCGCCTTGTTGGCAATGTTTCGTGGCAGTGCGCTTTCGTCATCCTGCTCGTAATAGCGTTTAGTCAGTTCAACAATCCGCTTACCGGCATTGAGGAACAACTGCTTCCGGTCAGCGTGGGTCGCCAGTAGCGAACCGTTGCCCGGCTGCGACAGGCCCAGCGCTTCGGTCAGGCAATTCATGGAATTAGCGGTAAACATGCCGGAGCAGGAGCCGCAGGTTGGACAGGCGGAGCGTTCAACCTGGTTACTTTGATCGTCAGAGACTTTCGGGTCCGCGCCCTGAATCATGGCATCAACCAGATCCAGCTTGATAATTTTGTCTGAAAGCTTGGTTTTCCCGGCTTCCATCGGTCCGCCGGAGACAAAGATCACCGGAATATTCAGGCGCAGCGAGGCCATGAGCATCCCTGGGGTGATTTTGTCGCAGTTGGAGATACACACCATCGCGTCAGCGCAGTGAGCGTTCACCATGTACTCCACGGAGTCGGCGATCAGCTCGCGCGACGGCAGTGAATAGAGCATACCCCCGTGCCCCATGGCGATCCCGTCATCCACGGCAATAGTGTTGAACTCTTTCGCCACACCGCCGGAAGCTTCAATCTGTTCGGCGACCAGCTTACCGAGATCGCGCAGATGAACGTGACCCGGCACAAACTGAGTGAATGAGTTCACCACGGCGATAATCGGTTTGCCAAAATCACTGTCGGTCATTCCGGTGGCGCGCCACAGCGCGCGGGCACCCGCCATATTACGACCATGAGTGGTGGTGGCGGAACGGTACTTAGGCATGCTTTATTTACTCCCCATCTTTTCCCTTCATACTTCACGCCACAGGTGCGTTGGCTGCCTCACTCACCCCAGTCACTTACTACAGTAAGCCCTGGGGATTCGCTGCGTTGCCGCCTTCCTGTGACGCAAATTATTTTGGGAAAATATTAATTTTATTTATTATGAATTTACCGGATCCAACCAGCCCCATTTATCCTCGGTTTCTCCAGTGAAGAGACCAAAGAAGGCTTGTTGAATACGCTTGGTCACAGGGCCGCAACGGCCTTCACCTACCTGGATACCATCAACGCTGCGTACCGGAGTAATTTCTGCCGCGGTTCCGGACATAAACACTTCGTCGGCCAGATACAGCGATTCACGGGACAGCACCTGCTCACGCACTTCAATACCCAGCTCTTTCGCCAGTTTGATGATCGCGTCGCGAGTAATGCCTGGCAGCGCGGAAGAGGTAAACGGCGGAGTAAACAGCACGCCATCTTTTACCTCAAACAGGTTTTCGCCTGCGCCTTCGGAGATATAGCCGTTTACATCCAGGGCGATGCCTTCCTGATAGCCGTGGCGGCGCGCTTCGCTACCCACCAGCAGTGAGGAAAGATAGTTCCCGCCCGCTTTCGCGGCGGTCGGAATGGTGTTCGGCGCAGCGCGATTCCAGGAAGAAACCATCGCATCGATCCCCTGATCCAGCGCTTCGGCGCCCAGGTATGCCCCCCACGGGAACGCGGCGATGATGACGTCAGTGGTGTATCCCGGGGGCGGGTTAACGCCCATACCGACATCGCCGACAAATACCAACGGACGGATATAGGCGCTGGTCAGGTTGTTTTTGCGGATCACTTCGCGGCAGGCTTCCATCAGCTCATCAATACTCTGGGAAACCGGAAAACGATAAATTTTTGCTGAGTCGCGCAGGCGCTGCATATGTTCACGATGACGAAACACTACCGGGCCTTTGTGAGAGTCGTAGCACCGAATCCCTTCAAATACCGACGTACCGTAGTGCAGCGCGTGAGACATTACGTGAACCTTCGCGTCTTCCCAGCGCACCATCTCGCCATTGAACCAAATATAATCAGCTTTTTTCGTCGTCATTTTTCTTCCTTTTGCGCTCAGGCGCGGATTTGTTGTGATGTGGCAGCGCTCTGGCAGATCGCGACATGCGCAACATCTACCAGTTTACTTAACTGACTAAACAGTAAGTCGACCGACCGGGGACTGGCAACGGTCAATTCAATATTTATATTCTGCGCATCGGTCGCGGCTTCCATATTCATGGAGCACACCTGAAAACCACGATGGCGCACCACGCGTAAAACACGTTCTAAGGTTTCTGGATTAAAGCGTGCCGATACATTGACCTGATGTTGCATCATGATAATTTCTCCAGCATTTCAGAGTTACTGGCGCCAGGCGGCACCAACGGCCAGACATTTTCAAGTTCGTCGATTGAGACGTGAAGCAGGTACGGCCCTTCGCTTGCCAACATCGTGTCAAGTGCCGCTTCAACCTGGTCTTTACGAGTAATGTGCTGGCCTGGAATGCCGAAGGCGCTGGCCAGCATGAGGAAATCGGGGTTATCGGTCAGGGTGGTTTCGCTATATCGCTCCTGGAAAAACAGTTGCTGCCATTGTCGAACCATCCCTAACCGCTGGTTGTCGAGTAAGACTATCTTCAACGGTAACTGCTTGCGTTTTACGGTGCCCAACTCCTGAACATTCATCATGAAGGAGCCGTCACCGGAGATACAGATAACGGTATCATTCGGTCGCGCTACCTGTGCGCCAACGGCCGCCGGTAAGCCGAATCCCATCGTCCCCAGACCGCTGGAAGTGATGAAGTTCTCCGGGCGGGTGTAAGTCATATGCTGGGCTGACCACATCTGATGCTGCCCCACATCCGTCGTCACCACGCTGTCTGCGGGTTTGCGTTCCGACAATTGCTTCAACAACAACGGCGCATAGATAGTCTCGCCAGGATGGTCATAGCGCCAGGCGTGTTCTGCGCGCAGCTCTGCACAGGACTGACGCCATGCGTCGATCTTCAGCGGTTGCTGTAATGCCGGCAACAGCGAATTTAAATCGCCCTGCAACGCGACGTGTGCCTGACGCAGTTTGTTCATTTCCGCCGGGTCGATATCCATATGGATTACGCTGGCGTTCGGCGCAAACGTATTCAGCTTACCGGTCACCCGGTCATCAAAACGTGCACCAACGGCGATCAGTAAATCACACTCTTGCACCGCGAAATTAGCCGCTTTAGTACCGTGCATTCCCAGCATGCCCAGATAGTACGGATAATCAGCTTCAACAGTCCCCAGCCCTTTCAGCGTGCAGGTAACTGGCATTTGCGTTACCGCGATAAATTTACGCAGCGCCGGAACTGCCTGCGCCATACCAACACCACCGCCGACGTACAGCATGGGTTTTTTCGCCTGTTCCAGCATCTGGCGCGCCTGTTCAACATCAGCCTGCGGGAAGGTCGCTTCGTTATCAACGGTAGTAAACCAGGGTTCCAGCTCACCGCTGGCCAACTGGATATCTTTCGGGATATCCACCAGAACCGGGCCAGGACGGCCAGCGTTGGCGACTTCAAAAGCCTCTGCCATGATACGAGGCAGCTCTGCCAGCGACTGCACCAGGAAGCTGTGTTTGGTACAGGCCAGCGACAGGCCTAACACATCCACCTCCTGGAACGCATCAGTGCCGATGAACGGGGCGGAAACCTGACCCGTGATCGCGACGACGGGGACCGAATCTAACAACGCATCCGCCAGGCCAGTGATCAGGTTAGTGGCGCCAGGGCCGGAAGTGGCGATACAAACACCGGTTTTGCCGGTAGAACGGGCATAACCGATTGCCGCCATTGCGGCCCCCTGCTCGTGTCGGCACAACAAATGCTCCACACCACCGTCATACAACGCGTCGTAAACTGGCATAATTGCGCCGCCAGGATAACCAAATACGGTTTTCACCCCCTGCGCTCGCAAAGCATGTACCACCCACTGTGCCCCGTTCATAGTTACATCCCCGTCGTAAATCTTGAGAAACAGAATTTTATGCTGTTATTCACGCTCTGCTCCTCGCTTAAGTTTTTCAGGCCAAAAAAAACCCCCGGACCTTTCGGTGCGGGGGTCTTAGTTCGTTAAGGCTTGATTTCTAAGCCTTTCCTCGTCCAAGTGCAGCCCCGCACGGTGGGATAATAATCACCACCACGCTAATCACGACCAGGCTAATCACTCGTAGAAGGGCTGTCATTTTTGTCTATTCTTGCATCTTGTTCGAAGGAATACCTAAAGAGTTACCATAGGTTTTGCCAATAGCACAAGATATTTTTTTAACCACGTTTCAGATAATGCAGGTGAATGCCTAAAAGTGCTTTGTTTTTTATAAGAAAAATTAGCAACTGAAAAATTTTCACGTTTTCCTCCCCCTTTTGGCGCACTCTACACCCTGTTTTCCTTCTTTTCGCTTCTGCGAGCGTTCTTCCAGTTTGATGCTTCTTACCTGAAAATGACGCCAAAATTCAGGAATCAGCCGCTAAAAACAAAAAGTCAGTAATTCGATTTTCTCTTCTATTCCGCATAATCCACGTAACAGGAGGGATTATGTCACTGGCGATTGTTCATACCCGCGCCGCACTTGGCGTCAATGCGCCGCCTATCACTATAGAGGTGCATATCAGTAATGGATTACCGGGATTAACCATGGTTGGCCTACCGGAAACCACGGTAAAAGAGGCGCGTGACCGGGTACGTAGTGCGATTATTAATAGCGGATATGAATTTCCGGCTAAAAAAATAACCATTAACCTTGCTCCAGCCGATCTACCGAAAGAGGGTGGAAGGTATGACCTGCCTATTGCTGTTGCGCTTCTGGCCGCGTCTGAGCAGCTTACAGCGTCGAATCTTGAGGCATATGAGCTGGTGGGTGAGTTAGCGCTTACAGGCGCATTACGCGGCGTTCCTGGCGCAATATCAAGTGCAACGGAAGCCATCAGGGCCGGCAGAAATATTATCGTCGCAACAGAGAACGCGGCGGAGGTTGGGCTTATCAGCAAAGAAGGATGTTTTATCGCCGATCATCTACAAACCGTCTGCGCCTTTCTGGAAGGGAAACACGCCCTGGAAAGACCTTTAGCTCAGGATATGGCATCGCCTACCGCAACTGCCGATCTTCGCGATGTGATCGGTCAGGAGCAGGGTAAACGCGGCCTGGAGATTACAGCGGCAGGTGGCCATAATCTGCTATTGATCGGCCCGCCGGGTACGGGTAAAACCATGCTGGCCAGTCGACTGAGCGGGATTCTTCCACCATTAAGCAATGAAGAGGCGTTGGAAAGCGCCGCGATCCTCAGTCTGGTTAATGCCGATACGGTACAAAAACGATGGCAGCAACGCCCCTTTCGCTCACCTCATCATAGCGCCTCACTTACTGCTATGGTCGGCGGCGGCGCAATACCCACCCCGGGAGAGATATCGCTGGCGCACAACGGAATTTTGTTCCTTGATGAATTGCCTGAATTTGAACGACGCACACTGGATGCGCTACGTGAACCTATAGAATCCGGTCAAATTCATTTATCCCGTACCAGAGCGAAAATAACGTACCCTGCCAGGTTCCAGTTAATCGCCGCAATGAATCCCAGCCCGACCGGACATTATCAGGGAAACCATAATCGCTGCACGCCAGAACAGACACTACGTTACCTTAATCGGTTGTCAGGCCCGTTTCTTGATCGTTTTGACCTTTCGCTTGAGATACCGCTTCCACCGCCCGGGATTCTTAGCCAACATGCCTCAAAGGGTGAGAGCAGCGCTACGGTAAAAAAGCGGGTCATCGCCGCCCATGAACGGCAGTACCGACGCCAGAAGAAGTTAAACGCGCGTCTGGAGGGTCGCGAAATCCAAAAATATTGTGTTTTGCATCACGATGACGCCCGCTGGCTTGAAGACACGCTGGTGCATCTTGGATTATCCATTCGCGCCTGGCAGCGTTTACTAAAAGTGGCCAGAACCATTGCCGACATAGAACTGGCTGACCAGATCTCGCGTCAGCATTTGCAGGAGGCGGTAAGCTATCGGGCGATAGACAGGTTGTTAATTCATTTGCAAAAGCTGCTGGCGTAAAAAAAGGGCATTACGCCCTTTTTATTAATCATCAGCTTCGGTGTAGTCTTCTGCGCCTTCAACTTGCGGCTTGCCGCCAGACAAGGTGTGGAAGCGTTTTGGACGCTTGATACGCGTCATATACTTGGACCAGACGCGTTCTGCATCCGTTACCGGCTCGCGTTCACCGCGACATACCGCTACAAACAGCTTCTCTTCTTCAGTCACAGGCTCACGCTTGCCAAGATCCAGATCATTAAAGGCATGACCATGACGCTCAAGCAGTTGTGCCTCTTTAATCGTGAAATCACCGTGACGAGAGAATCCACGTGGATAATGTTTATTGTCAAAATATCGATTAGTCGTCGTAAAGCTTTCCGCCATCCTGCACGCTCCTAATTCTTTGTCTGAGCTATTTATGGCGCGGAGTATTAGTTACGCTTGACAGAGTGTAAAACAAAACATTTAAATCATAACGACAAATAATTTTGTGGAGAGCACAGTGGATACGGAATTGTTAAAAACTTTCCTGGAAGTTAGCCGGACACGCCATTTCGGGCGGGCCGCAGAAGCACTTTACCTGACGCAATCCGCGGTGAGCTTTCGTATCAGGCAACTGGAGAATCAACTGGGCGTAAACCTTTTTACACGGCACAGAAACAATATCCGTTTAACCACGGCTGGCGAAAAACTTTTACCGTATGCGGAAACGCTGATGAATACGTGGCAGGCGGCACGTAAAGAGGTGGCGCATACCTCACGCCATAACGAGTTTTCCATCGGCGCCAGCGCGTCTTTATGGGAGTGTATGCTTAACGCCTGGCTGGGGCGACTGTACCAACTACAGGAGCCGCAAAGCGGCCTGCAATTCGAAGCCAGAATCGCTCAACGGCAATCGCTTGTGAAGCAACTTCATGAACGCCAGCTTGATCTCCTCATTACTACCGAAGCGCCCAAAATGGATGAGTTCAGCAGTCAACTGTTAGGGCACTTCACTTTGGCGTTATATTGCAGCAGCCCTGCCCGTAAGAAATCAGAACTCAATTATCTGCGGCTGGAGTGGGGACCAGACTTCCAACAGCATGAAACCGGGCTGATCGCAGCAGATGAAGTGCCGGTATTAACAACCAGCTCAGCCGAACTCGCCCGACAGCAGCTTAGCGCATTAAATGGCTGTAGCTGGCTTCCTGTAAACTGGGCAAATGAAAAGGGCGGATTACATACCGTTGCCGACAGCGCAACGCTTTCACGGCCGCTATACGCCATTTGGCTGCAAAACAGCGATAAATACTCGCTGATCTGCGATCTGTTAAAAACGGATGTGCTGGATGAACAATGAAAATGATGAAAAGAAAAAGAAGGGAACTTACGATTACCTGATCAGATAATCAGGTAATTTCAGGCAAAAAAAAATCCTTAGCAGATGCTAAGGATTATTTCTGGCAGGGGCGGAGAGACTCGAACTCCCAACACCCGGTTTTGGAGACCGGTGCTCTACCAATTGAACTACGCCCCTAATTAGGGTGGCGGAACGGACGGGACTCGAACCCGCGACCCCCTGCGTGACAGGCAGGTATTCTAACCAACTGAACTACCGCTCCACCGAATTCTTTTACAACCACTGATTTTTACATCAGTTTACTGCTTAATTTGATGCCTGGCAGTTCCCTACTCTCGCATGGGGAGACCCCACACTACCATCGGCGCTACGGCGTTTCACTTCTGAGTTCGGCATGGGGTCAGGTGGGACCACCGCGCTACTGCCGCCAGGCAAATTCTGTTTATCAACACGCCTTTAGCATGTCGATGTCATCTGTATCAGGCTGAAAATCGTCTCTCAATCCGCCAAAACACCTTCGGCGTTGTAAGGTTAAGCCTCACGGTTCATTAGTACCGGTTAGCTCAACGCATCGCTGCGCTTACACACCCGGCCTATCAACGTCGTCGTCTTCAACGTTCCTTCAGGAGACTCTAAGTCTCAGGGAGAACTCATCTCGGGGCAAGTTTCGTGCTTAGATGCTTTCAGCACTTATCTCTTCCGCATTTAGCTACCGGGCAGTGCCATTGGCATGACAACCCGAACACCAGTGATGCGTCCACTCCGGTCCTCTCGTACTAGGAGCAGCCCCCCTCAGTTCTCCAGCGCCCACGGCAGATAGGGACCGAACTGTCTCACGACGTTCTAAACCCAGCTCGCGTACCACTTTAAATGGCGAACAGCCATACCCTTGGGACCTACTTCAGCCCCAGGATGTGATGAGCCGACATCGAGGTGCCAAACACCGCCGTCGATATGAACTCTTGGGCGGTATCAGCCTGTTATCCCCGGAGTACCTTTTATCCGTTGAGCGATGGCCCTTCCATTCAGAACCACCGGATCACTATGACCTGCTTTCGCACCTGCTCGCGCCGTCACGCTCGCAGTCAAGCTGGCTTATGCCATTGCACTAACCTCCTGATGTCCGACCAGGATTAGCCAACCTTCGTGCTCCTCCGTTACTCTTTAGGAGGAGACCGCCCCAGTCAAACTACCCACCAGACACTGTCCGCAACCCGGATTACGGGTCCACGTTAGAACATCAAACATTAAAGGGTGGTATTTCAAGGTCGGCTCCATGCAGACTGGCGTCCACACTTCAAAGCCTCCCACCTATCCTACACATCAAGGCTCAATGTTCAGTGTCAAGCTATAGTAAAGGTTCACGGGGTCTTTCCGTCTTGCCGCGGGTACACTGCATCTTCACAGCGAGTTCAATTTCACTGAGTCTCGGGTGGAGACAGCCTGGCCATCATTACGCCATTCGTGCAGGTCGGAACTTACCCGACAAGGAATTTCGCTACCTTAGGACCGTTATAGTTACGGCCGCCGTTTACCGGGGCTTCGATCAGGAGCTTCGCTTGCGCTGACCCCATCAATTAACCTTCCGGCACCGGGCAGGCGTCACACCGTATACGTCCACTTTCGTGTTTGCACAGTGCTGTGTTTTTAATAAACAGTTGCAGCCAGCTGGTATCTTCGACTGACTTCAGCTCCATGAGTAAATCACTTCACCTACGTGTCAGCGTGCCTTCTCCCGAAGTTACGGCACCATTTTGCCTAGTTCCTTCACCCGAGTTCTCTCAAGCGCCTTGGTATTCTCTACCTGACCACCTGTGTCGGTTTGGGGTACGATTTGATGTTACCTGATGCTTAGAGGCTTTTCCTGGAAGCAGGGCATTTGTTGCTTCAGCACCGTAGTGCCTCGTCATCACGCCTCAGCCTTGATTTTCCGGATTTGCCTGGAAAACCAGCCTACACGCTTAAACCGGGACAACCGTCGCCCGGCCAACATAGCCTTCTCCGTCCCCCCTTCGCAGTAACACCAAGTACGGGAATATTAACCCGTTTCCCATCGACTACGCCTTTCGGCCTCGCCTTAGGGGTCGACTCACCCTGCCCCGATTAACGTTGGACAGGAACCCTTGGTCTTCCGGCGAGCGGGCTTTTCACCCGCTTTATCGTTACTTATGTCAGCATTCGCACTTCTGATACCTCCAGCAACCCTCACAGGCCACCTTCACAGGCTTACAGAACGCTCCCCTACCCAACGAACGTATCCTTAAACCGACTCGACTTTGTATACGCTTTGACGTCGCTTCGCTCCGTCAATCGTAATCCGCTGAATCGCTTTAAGTGATACGTTCGCTGCCGCAGCTTCGGTGCATGGTTTAGCCCCGTTACATCTTCCGCGCAGGCCGACTCGACCAGTGAGCTATTACGCTTTCTTTAAATGATGGCTGCTTCTAAGCCAACATCCTGGCTGTCTGGGCCTTCCCACATCGTTTCCCACTTAACCATGACTTTGGGACCTTAGCTGGCGGTCTGGGTTGTTTCCCTCTTCACGACGGACGTTAGCACCCGCCGTGTGTCTCCCGTGATAACATTCTCCGGTATTCGCAGTTTGCATCGGGTTGGTAAGCCGGGATGGCCCCCTAGCCGAAACAGTGCTCTACCCCCGGAGATGAATTCACGAGGCGCTACCTAAATAGCTTTCGGGGAGAACCAGCTATCTCCCGGTTTGATTGGCCTTTCACCCCCAGCCACAGGTCATCCGCTAATTTTTCAACATTAGTCGGTTCGGTCCTCCAGTTAGTGTTACCCAACCTTCAACCTGCCCATGGCTAGATCACCGGGTTTCGGGTCTATACCCTGCAACTTAACGCCCAATTAAGACTCGGTTTCCCTCCGGCTCCCCTATTCGGTTAACCTTGCTACAGAATATAAGTCGCTGACCCATTATACAAAAGGTACGCAGTCACACAGGTAAACCTGTGCTCCCACTGCTTGTACGTACACGGTTTCAGGTTCTTTTTCACTCCCCTCGCCGGGGTTCTTTTCGCCTTTCCCTCACGGTACTGGTTCACTATCGGTCAGTCAGGAGTATTTAGCCTTGGAGGATGGTCCCCCCATATTCAGACAGGATACCACGTGTCCCGCCCTACTCATCGAGCTCACAGCACATGCGCTTTTGTGTACGGGGCTGTCACCCTGTATCGCGCGCCTTTCCAGACGCTTCCACTAACACACATGCTGATTCAGGCTCTGGGCTCCTCCCCGTTCGCTCGCCGCTACTGGGGGAATCTCGGTTGATTTCTTTTCCTCGGGGTACTTAGATGTTTCAGTTCCCCCGGTTCGCCTCATTAACCTATGGATTCAGTTAATGATAGTGTGACGAGTCACACTGGGTTTCCCCATTCGGGTATCGCCGGTTATAACGGTTCATATCACCTTACCGGCGCTTATCGCAGATTAGCACGCCCTTCATCGCCTCTGACTGCCAGGGCATCCACCGTGTACGCTTAGTCGCTTAACCTCACAACCCGAAGATGTTTCTTTCGATTCATCATCGTGTTGCGAAAATTTGAGAGACTCACGAACAACTTTCGTTGTTCTGTGTTTCAATTTTCAGCTTGATCCAGATTTTTAAAGAGCAAATATCTCAAACGTGACTCGTAAGTCAGTTTTGAGATACTGATGGCAACGCCTTTCACACATTACCGCGCAAGTGGCGTCCCCTAGGGGATTCGAACCCCTGTTACCGCCGTGAAAGGGCGGTGTCCTGGGC
Organism: Salmonella sp. A29-2; assembly: GCF_020150755.1. Taxonomy (NCBI): domain Bacteria; kingdom Pseudomonadati; phylum Pseudomonadota; class Gammaproteobacteria; order Enterobacterales; family Enterobacteriaceae; genus Salmonella; species Salmonella sp. A29-2. Next base: position 4,801,441 of record NZ_CP083731.1, read on the forward strand.
CTCTAGACGAAGGGGACACTGAAGTCTCAATCGCAAGACGCCTTGCTATTCACTTTTCATCAGACAATCTGTGTGAGCACTGCAAAGTACGCTTCTTTCAGGTAAGGAGGTGATCCAACCGCAGGTTCCCCTACGGTTACCTTGTTACGACTTCACCCCAGTCATGAATCACAAAGTGGTAAGCGCCCTCCCGAAGGTTAAGCTACCTACTTCTTTTGCAACCCACTCCCATGGTGTGACGGGCGGTGTGTACAAGGCCCGGGAACGTATTCACCGTGGCATTCTGATCCACGATTACTAGCGATTCCGACTTCATGGAGTCGAGTTGCAGACTCCAATCCGGACTACGACGCACTTTATGAGGTCCGCTTGCTCTCGCGAGGTCGCTTCTCTTTGTATGCGCCATTGTAGCACGTGTGTAGCCCTGGTCGTAAGGGCCATGATGACTTGACGTCATCCCCACCTTCCTCCAGTTTATCACTGGCAGTCTCCTTTGAGTTCCCGGCCGGACCGCTGGCAACAAAGGATAAGGGTTGCGCTCGTTGCGGGACTTAACCCAACATTTCACAACACGAGCTGACGACAGCCATGCAGCACCTGTCTCACAGTTCCCGAAGGCACCAGTCCATCTCTGGAAAGTTCTGTGGATGTCAAGACCAGGTAAGGTTCTTCGCGTTGCATCGAATTAAACCACATGCTCCACCGCTTGTGCGGGCCCCCGTCAATTCATTTGAGTTTTAACCTTGCGGCCGTACTCCCCAGGCGGTCTACTTAACGCGTTAGCTCCGGAAGCCACGCCTCAAGGGCACAACCTCCAAGTAGACATCGTTTACGGCGTGGACTACCAGGGTATCTAATCCTGTTTGCTCCCCACGCTTTCGCACCTGAGCGTCAGTCTTTGTCCAGGGGGCCGCCTTCGCCACCGGTATTCCTCCAGATCTCTACGCATTTCACCGCTACACCTGGAATTCTACCCCCCTCTACAAGACTCAAGCCTGCCAGTTTCGAATGCAGTTCCCAGGTTGAGCCCGGGGATTTCACATCCGACTTGACAGACCGCCTGCGTGCGCTTTACGCCCAGTAATTCCGATTAACGCTTGCACCCTCCGTATTACCGCGGCTGCTGGCACGGAGTTAGCCGGTGCTTCTTCTGCGGGTAACGTCAATTGCTGCGGTTATTAACCACAACACCTTCCTCCCCGCTGAAAGTACTTTACAACCCGAAGGCCTTCTTCATACACGCGGCATGGCTGCATCAGGCTTGCGCCCATTGTGCAATATTCCCCACTGCTGCCTCCCGTAGGAGTCTGGACCGTGTCTCAGTTCCAGTGTGGCTGGTCATCCTCTCAGACCAGCTAGGGATCGTCGCCTTGGTGAGCCGTTACCTCACCAACAAGCTAATCCCATCTGGGCACATCTGATGGCAAGAGGCCCGAAGGTCCCCCTCTTTGGTCTTGCGACGTTATGCGGTATTAGCCACCGTTTCCAGTAGTTATCCCCCTCCATCAGGCAGTTTCCCAGACATTACTCACCCGTCCGCCACTCGTCAGCAAAGCAGCAAGCTGCTTCCTGTTACCGTTCGACTTGCATGTGTTAGGCCTGCCGCCAGCGTTCAATCTGAGCCATGATCAAACTCTTCAATTTAAAAGTTTGATGCTCAAAGAATTAAACTTCGTAATGAATTACGTGTTCACTCTTGAGACTTGGTATTCATTTTTCGTCTTGCGACGTTAAGAATCCGTATCTTCGAGTGCCCACACAGATTGTCTGATAAATTGTTAAAGAGCAGTGCCGCTTCGCTTTTTCTCAGCGGCGCGGGGTGTGCATATTACGCTTTCCCGCTTCAGAGTCAAGCGTTTATTTTCGCTTTTCTCCGTGAGGTTCTGGTCTGAACCCCGCTGACCCGGCGGCCTGTATGCCGTTGTTCCGTGTCAGTGGTGGCGCATTATAGGGAGTTATTTCTGCCTGACAAGAGGAAATTTAAAATAATTTTCTGAGTGTCTCTTTTTTCATCAACAGCGGGCTTAACGTGCCATAAAATAAGCAAAATGCCGTTATTGCAACTGCAATCACACTTCCAGGTGGCATACTAATAACCAAACGAAAGAGAAAGGAAGAACATTCATGCCTTTAAGCGCACAACAATTAGCCGCACAGAAAAATCTATCCTATGTTCTGGCTGAAAAGCTGGCGCAGCGGATATTAAAGGGTGACTACGCCCCCGGTACGATTCTTCCCGGCGAAATAGAACTGGGCGAGCAGTACGGCGTAAGTCGAACGGCAGTTCGCGAAGCGGTGAAAACGTTGACGGCTAAAGGTATGGTGCTACCCCGTCCGCGCATTGGTACGCGGGTGATGCCGCAGGGAAACTGGAACTTTCTGGATCAAGAGCTGCTGACCTGGTGGATGACGGAAGAAAATTTTCATCAGGTGGTAGATCATTTTCTGGTGATGCGTATTAGCCTGGAGCCGCAAGCCTGCCTGCTGGCGGCGACTCTTGGCACACCGGAGCAGAAAGCGCGGCTTAATGCCTTAATGGAAGAGATGGTCGCGCTGAAAAAGCATTTTAAGCGTGAACGCTGGATTGAAGTGGATATGGCGTGGCACGAGCATATCTACGAAATGAGCGCCAATCCCTTTCTAATCTCTTTTGCGACGCTATTTCATTCGGTTTATCACACTTACTTTACCTCAATCACCTATAACGAGGTGGTAAAGCTGGATTTGCACCAGGCCATTGTTGATGCCATCGCTGATGGCGACGGCGAACGCGCTTTCCAGGCCTGTCAGGCGTTGTTAATAGCGCCCAATGAGAGACCAGATAATTAACAGGATATTGAATGACCAGCAAAAAAGCGCGCAGTATGGCTGGCCTGCCGTGGATCGCGGCGATGGCCTTCTTTATGCAGGCGCTAGACGCCACCATTTTGAATACCGCTTTACCGGCTATTGCGCATAGTCTTAACCGTTCACCACTCGCCATGCAGTCCGCTATTATCAGTTATACCCTGACAGTAGCTATGTTAATTCCGGTAAGCGGCTGGCTGGCTGACCGCTTTGGTACGCGTCGCGTCTTTATGGTTGCCGTAAGTCTGTTTACGTTAGGCTCGCTGGCCTGCGCGCTCTCCAGTTCACTATCTGAATTGGTTATTTTTCGCGTCGTACAAGGCGTCGGCGGAGCGATGATGATGCCAGTGGCGCGGCTGGCGTTATTGCGAGCCTATCCGCGTAGTGAGCTGCTGCCTGTTCTTAACTTTGTCACTATGCCGGGGCTGGTAGGTCCGATTCTGGGGCCGGTATTAGGCGGCGTACTGGTGACCTGGGCAAGCTGGCACTGGATCTTCCTGATTAATATTCCCATTGGTGTTGCAGGCATTCTGTATGCCCGCAAATATATGCCCAACTTCACCACGCCGCGTCGCAAGTTTGACATGACCGGCTTCTTTCTTTTTGGGTTAAGTCTGGTTTTATTTTCCAGCGGAATGGAACTGTTTGGCGAAAAGATTGTGGCGACATGGATCGCATCCGCCATTATTTTTTGCAGTATCGTTCTACTATTGGCCTATATCCGCCACGCCCGCCGTCATCCGACACCGTTAATATCACTATCGCTGTTTAAGACACGCACATTTTCCGTCGGTATTGCCGGCAACCTCGCCACGCGTCTGGGGACAGGCTGCGTACCTTTTTTGATGCCGTTAATGCTACAGGTTGGTTTTGGCTACCCGGCTCTGATCGCCGGCTGCATGATGGCGCCGACAGCTTTGGGTTCTATTATCGCGAAATCGACCGTAACGCAGGTTTTGCGACGTTTGGGATACCGGAAGACTCTGGTCGGCATTACGGTATTTATCGGTCTGATGATTGCCCAGTTTTCGTTTCAATCTCCCGCCATGCCGATCTGGATGCTCGTACTGCCGCTATTCATTCTTGGAATGGCGATGTCCACTCAATTTACGGCAATGAATACGATTACTCTTGCGGATCTGACGGACGATAACGCCAGCAGCGGCAACAGCGTTCTGGCGGTTACGCAGCAATTGTCTATCAGTTTAGGCGTGGCGATCAGCGCGGCGGTGTTACGTATTTATGAAGGTTTTGCGGGCACCAGTACCGTGGAACAGTTCCACTATACCTTTATCACGATGGGGGCGATCACTATCGTGTCCGCGCTGATGTTTATGCTGCTAAGAGTCAAAGACGGCAACAATCTGATTAAAGAACGGCATAAATCTAAACCGACCCACGCTCCGTCAAAACCGGAGTAAGCTGAAGTCGCTGTTGTTGCAAGGCGGGCTGCGCCATCCGATGAATCAACACATCAATAGCCAGCTCGCCCAATTCATCTTTCGGCTGATGGATAGTCGTCAGCGGCGGCGTCATATAGCGCGCCAGCTCAATATCATCATAGCCAATGACTGCCATATCCTGCGGAATACGAAGCCCCGCCTGATATAGCGCCTGATAGGCGCCGACAGCCATCGCATCGTTTCCGGTAAAAACCGCTTGCGGTCGCTGTTGATGGGCGAGTAACGCCTGCATGGCGTCAAAGCCGCCGCCAAATTCAAAATCGCCGGTGATCTCATAGCCTTGCGGAATAGCCAGCCCTGCGCGTTTCATCGCCGCCCGATACCCTTCCAGCCGTAAACGCGCTGGCGTTTTGTCCAGCGGGCCGGTAATACAGGCTATTCGGGTAAAACCTTTATCGATAAGGTATTGGGTGGCAAGATCGCCGCCTAACAACGAATTATCCTGAATGAGATCGCTATCGCCCTCACCATCAAACGGCGACCAGTCCATCATGACGGTAGGAATAGACGGATAACGCTCCATGATTTCACGAGAAGGCTGATGCGTTTCGGTACACAGCAGCAGTAAACCGTCTACCCGTTTTTGCATCAGCGTCTCCAGGTTGCGGTTCATCCGTTGCTCGTCGCCTTCGGTATTGCACAGCACCAGACTATAACCGCGCTCAAAACAGCTTCGCTCAACGCCGCGCACCAGTTCGGAATAAAAAGGGTTGGTACTGGCGGTAATCAGCATACCAATCGTGCGGGTCTGGTTTAACTTGAGGCTTCGCGCCAGCGCAGAAGGCGCATAGTTAAGTGATTTAATCGCCGCTTCAACTTTTTCGGTTATCGTCTCACTCACAAAGCGATCTTTGTTAATAACGTGAGAGACCGTCGATGTAGAGACTCCCGCCAGGCGGGCAACATCTTTCATAGTAGCCAAGCGTTACCCCTGCTGATGTAAAAACGCTTCTATCTCTTCGCGCCACGGAACGGAAGGTTGCGCGCCTTTACGCGTTACGGCAATCGCGGCGGCGGCATGGGCAAAGCGAATCGCTTCCGGCAACGGCGTCTCCTCCAGTATCGCGGTGATAAAGGCGCCGTTAAACGTATCTCCGGCGGCAATGGTATCGACAGCCTCAACGCTAAATCCAGGAACGCGGCGGCCCTCGCCGTCTACGCTGGCCCAGACGCCACGGCTTCCTAAGGTAATTAATACGGTTCGAATGCCTTTATCATGCAAAACCTGCGCAGCTTTCGCGGCATCGTCGTCATTTTCCACACGCACGCCCGTCAGCTTTTCAGCTTCCGTTTCATTTGGCGTGATGATGTCCACCAGCGCCAGCAGTTCATCCGGTAGCTCACGGGCAGGCGCCGGGTTAAGCGCAACAGTAGTATGATGTTGATGGGCGATTTTCGCCGCCGCCAGTACGCTTTCCAGCGGCGATTCCAGCTGCATCAGTAACGCATCCGCCTGCGCGATACGTTCACGTTGCGCATCAACCAACGCCGGCGATAACGCGGCATTCGCTCCGGCATGAATACCGATGACGTTCTCGCCTTCGCCGTTAACGAAAATCAGCGCCACCCCAGTAGACTCGCCTTTAATAACGCTAACTGGCGCGATATCAATACGATCGCTGACTAATTGTTTACGAATACTGTCGCCAATATCGTCATCGCCCGTGCAGGCGATAAACGCAATATTTGCCCCGCTACGTCCCGCAGCAACCGCCTGATTCGCGCCTTTCCCGCCAAACGCGACCTGATAATGGCTACCGGTTACCGTTTCACCCGGGGTAGGGAAGGACTCAAGATTAAGGATATGATCGGCATTAATGCTGCCAAGGACGATGAGATTACCTGCGGTTTTCATATTCGGGGTTCCACGTCAAAGTGCGCCACCGGTTAGGGTGGCGCGTGCCCTGCTTTTCTTTTTTTACGTTCACCTCAGCGGAGGCTCGCGTATTTCTGTCGCCATCAGGCCATAGTTGACCCGTGTCGTTTATTACTGCTTGATGACCAGTTTCAGGTCAACCGGATATTTGGCCTGAACTTTTTCGCCTTTCAGCACCTTATCCGCCACTTCAACGCCTTTGGCGCCGATTTGATCCGGTAACTGAGCGATAGTCGCTGCCAGTTTGCCATCTTTTACGGCCTTTTCGCCATCCGGCGTACCGTCAAATCCAACCACCATCACATCTGCTTTACCGGCAGTTTGCAGCGCGCGCAGTGCGCCCAGCGCCATTTCATCGTTCTGGGCGAAGACAGCCTGAACATCCGGATGCGCGGTCAGCAGGTTCTGCATGACGTTCAGACCCTTAGTACGGTCGAAATCGGCTGGCTGGCTGGCCAGGACATTAAATTTGTGGGCGGTTACCGCCTGCTGGAAACCTTCGCCACGCTCACGCGCCGCGGATGTTCCGGCAATGCCTTGCAACTCAATCACTTTGGCGCCTTCGCCAGCTTTTTTCGCGATATAGTCGCCAGCGATCTTACCGCCCAGCACGTTATCAGACGCGATATGGCTGACGACATCGCCTTTGGTTGCCTGGCGGTCAAGCGTGATAACCGGAATCTTCGCCTGGTTCGCCATCTTCACCGCGTTACCCACCGCATCGGAGTCAGTCGGGTTGATCAGCAAAATTTTGGTCCCGCGAACGGTTAAATCCTGCACGTTCGCCAGCTCTTTGGCAGGGTTGTTCTGGGAGTCCAGCACCACCAGGTTATAACCCAGTTTATCCGCCTCTTTTTGCGCCCCGTCTTTTAACGACACGAAGAAGGGATTATTGAGGGTAGAGATCACCAGCGCAATGGTGTCTTTCGCCATTGCATTCGCGCTCACGGTGGCGCTCAGCGCAACAGCAGATACCAGGGTAGCCAGTTTTTTCATGTTCATATTTCAGATGTCCTGTAGTCGTTGTTACTGCTTTTTGTTGTCTACCAGTACCGCCAGCAAAATCACCACCGCTTTGACGATCATCTGGTAATAGGAGGAAACACCTAACAAATTCAAACCATTATTAAGGAAGCCGAGAATCAATGCGCCGATCAATGTCCCAACAATGCGTCCTTTACCGCCTGCAAGGCTGGTGCCGCCCAGCACCACGGCGGCAATAGCATCCAGCTCATAGCCGGTACCCGCCGTCGGCTGCGCGGAAGAGAGGCGCGCCACTTCAATGATGCCCGCCAGCGACGCTGTCAGGCCGCAAAGTGAATAGACGATAATTTTCACTTTGCTCACGCTAATGCCAGACAGGCGCGTCGCCGCTTCGTTACCGCCCAGCGCGTAGATATAGCGTCCCAGACGGGTGTGATGCAGCATATACCAGGCGGCGATAAAGACGATAGCCATGATCCAGACCGGCGTAGGAACGCCCAGCGGACGGCCGATACCGAACCAGCCAAACAGATCGGCGTTATCGGTAAAGCCGGTGTTGACCGGGCTACCGTCGGTGTAAACCATCGTCACGCCGCGCAGTAGCAGCATCATCACCAGCGTAGCGATAAACGCCTGTACGCGGCCTTTCGCGACGATAACGCCAGTAACGGCGCCAATCGCAGCGCCCAGCGCCAGCGCGGCGGCAACCGCGACCAGCGCATTCACTTCAACGCCGACGATTGAAGCGGCAACCGCGCCGGTGAGCGCCAGCAGGGAACCGACGGACAGATCGATCCCCGATGTCAGAATCACCAACGTCATCCCCACCGCCATAATGGCGTTGACGGAGGTCTGTTGAAGAATATTGAACAGATTATTAACGGTAAAAAAGTTGGGGCTCAACGTCGACACAATCGCGATCAGCACCAGCAGGGCAATGAGCGACTTCTGCTCAAGAAGCCACGCTTTAGTGAAATAACGGCGACCAGAAACAGCCTGGGTTGTCATCTTTTTTACTCCTGATTCACGCGATTAAGCTTGCCCACTGCGGCAGCCATTAACACTTCCTGGGTGGCCTGCTCGCGAGTAAATTCACCGCTGAGATGCCCTTCATGCATGACGATGATGCGATCGCTCATGCCTAATACTTCTGGCATCTCAGATGAGACCAGAATGATGCTCAGGCCGTCGGCCTTAAACTGGTTGATAAGCTGGTAAATCTCTTTCTTGGCGCCGACGTCCACGCCGCGGGTCGGCTCGTCGAGAATGAGCACTTTCGGGCGCGTCATCAACCCGCGGGCAATCGCCACTTTTTGCTGATTACCGCCAGAAAGCAGGCCTATCGCCTGTTCCATTGACGGTGTCTTGACGTTGAACAGACGGATAAAATCCCCCACCGCCTGCTGCTCATCTTTGTGTTTCAGGCTTCCGCCAGCGCGGCTGAAATAGTCCAGCGCCGTCAGCGACATATTCTCTTTAACTGACATGCCGAGCACCAGTCCATCGCGCTTACGGTCTTCAGAGATATAAACGATGCCATTGGCCAGCCCGTCCTGCGGAGAACGCGTCACCACTTCGTGTCCATCGAGCGTCACGTAACCGCTGGTTCGCGGCATCGCGCCGTACAATACTTTCATCAGCTCGGTGCGACCGGCGCCCATCAGGCCGGAAATGCCAAGAATCTCGCCTTTTCGCAGCACAAAAGAGACATCATTCACGCCCGGTCCGCACAGATTATCGACCTTGAGGCGAATCTCACCCGGCGCGTTATCCAGATGCGGGTACTGATCTTCCAGCTTACGTCCCACCATCATTTCGATAAGAGAATCTTCGGTCAACGTGGCCACTTCACGCTCGGCGATAAATTGCCCATCGCGGAAGACCGTCACGTCATCGCAAATTTCGAAGATCTCTTTCATACGGTGGGAGATATAGACAATGCCGCGCCCCTGCGATTTTAATTCGCGGATAACGCGGAACAGAGAGTCGGTTTCAGTGTCGGTCAGCGCATCGGTCGGTTCATCCATAATGATGACTTTGGATTCGAAGCTCAGCACTTTGGCGATTTCCACCATTTGCTGATCGCCGATAGAGAGTTCGCCCACCAGCTTATCGCTCTTAAAGCGCAGATTGAGTTTGTCTAAGAGGTGGTCGGCTTCGGCATACATCTTTTTCCAGTCGATTTTGCCAAAGCGATTCACAAACTCACGGCCCAGGAAGATGTTTTCCGCAATGGTCAACTGCGGGATCAGGTTCAGTTCCTGATGAATAATGCCGATCCCGGCTTCCTGAGACGATTTAGGCCCGTTAAAGGTGGTCTCTTTACCCAGCCATAACAACGATCCCGCATCTCGCGTATAGATGCCGGTTAATACTTTCATCATGGTGGATTTTCCGGCGCCGTTTTCCCCCACCAGCGCCATAACGCGGCCAGGATAAACGTTTAACGCGGCGCCGGAGAGAGCCTTCACGCCGGGGAACGCTTTATCGATCCCTTTGAGTTGCAGTAATGCGTCCATAGCGGCCTCAGAAAGTGACGCCAGCGCAAAGAATGACGTTCGCATACGGGGAACACTCCCCGCTGCGAATCACTGCCTGACTGTCTGCAGTCAATTTTTTGAATTGTTCGTGTGTCGTATAACTAATTTTTATGGTGTTTCCCTGGTGTTGCTGCAGTTGCTCAAGGTGAGTGAGCAACGTTTCGTGGAGCTGCGGATTCTGTTGTTTGATTTCCGTTGCAAGAATCGCCGCCTCAACCTGCATTTCCCGGGTCACAACATCCACCACCTGCATAAAAGAAGGTACGCCCTGGGTTAGTGCCATATCGATACGCGCGGTGCTATTCGGGATAGGTAAACCCGCATCACAGACCACCAGAGTATCAGTATGCCCCAGACGGGAAATGACCGACGAGATTTCAGAGTTGAGTACGGTGCCTTTCTTCATTTTTCTGCTCCACTAGCGAAACGTTTCGCTGGCCGCAGTGTAACCCTGGATGTGTTCATAAAACCATCATGACGTAACAGAATTGTGATCGCCGTCGAAACGTTTCGCTAGCGGAAATCAGGCGATTATCGTGTGGGAATCTACGGATTGGCCAGGCCGGGTAAGCCAACGCGGCCCCCGGCATGGTGATGGGAGGTTAAATCTCGACCTGCGTTCCTAACTCAATCACGCGGTTAGGCGGGATCTCGAACTGATCCGGCGCGCGCAGAGCGTTACGTTGCAGCAACAAATACAGTTTACCGCGCAAACGCAAATACCACGGGCGTTTGCCGACAATCAACGACTCGTGCGACATAAAGAACGACGTTTCCATCATCCGACAGCTAAGCCCTTCCAGACCGCAGCGGTGGAACACCTCTTCAACGTTTGGCGTTTCGCGCCAGCCGTAGCTGGCCACCACGCGCCAGAATGTCGGAGACAACTGCTCAATCTGCACCCGGCGAACGTTATGCACATAAGGCGCATCTTCCGTACGCAACGTCAATAAGATTACGCGCTCATGCAACACTTTGTTGTGCTTCAGGTTATGCAATAAAGCAAAAGGGATCACACTGAGCGCGCGCGACATGTATACGGCAGTACCCGGCACCCGAACCGGCGGTGACTTCTCCAGTGAAGCAATCATCGCTTCCAGCGAATTACCGTGTTCATGCATACGACGCAACAGACGGAAACGCTCGCTCTTCCAGGTGGTCATGATCGTGAACATGATCAGACCCAGGCTCAGCGGCAGCCAACCGCCGGACAACAATTTGTCGAGGTTAGCCGAGAACAGCGGGATATCCACGCACAGGAACGCGATGAGGATCAGCGCGACAAAATATTTGTTCCAGTGCCAGTTCTTACGCGCCACGGTCGTAGAAAGAATAGACGTCAGCACCATCGTGCCGGTCACGGCGATGCCATAGGCCGCCGCCAGGTTGCTGGAGTGCTCAAAGCTAACAATAACAACCACGACCGCGAAATAAAGCAGCCAGTTAACGAAAGGGATGTAGATCTGACCGGACTCCATCTCGGAGGTATGGATAATGCGCATTGGCGACAAATAGCCAAGACGCACGGCCTGACGCGTCAGCGAAAAGACGCCGGAAATGACCGCCTGGGAGGCGATCACCGTCGCCAGCGCGGCCAGAATCAGCAGCGGAATTAACGCCCAGTCCGGCGCCAACAGGAAGAAGGGATTTTTAATCGCTTCCGGATGCTTTAGTAGCAATGCGCCCTGACCAAAGTAGTTCAGTACTAACGACGGCAGTACCACGGTAAACCACGCCAGGCGAATCGGGAACTTACCGAAGTGTCCCATATCGGCGTACAACGCCTCTACGCCGGTAATCGACAGCACCACCGCGCCCAACGCAATAAATGATACGGTTTTATATTCAAGGAAAAAACGTACCGCCCAGACAGGATTCAGCGCATGTAACACTTCGGGATTGGCGATAATACTGCGCAGGCCAAGTACCGCCAGGATTAAAAACCAGGTCAGCATAATCGGCGCAAAGAGTTTCCCTACCATTCCCGTACCGTGCTTCTGAATCATAAACAACAGAGTCAGCACAATAATGGAGAGCGGGACAATCCAGGTATCCAGCTGCGGCGCGACAATCTCCAGGCCTTCAATCGCCGACATCACCGAAATCGCCGGCGTAATGACCACTTCGCCATAGAAAAAGCTGCCGCCTATCAGTCCCATGATAACTAACATAGATGTAGTGCGCGCCGAGGTATTACGCCCGGCAAGCGACATCAGCGTCAAAATTCCACCTTCACCCGCGTTATCGGCGCGCATCACGAAGGTGAGATATTTGATGGAAACCACAAAGATGAGTAGCCAGAAGATCAGCGACAGAAAACCAAACACGGCATCTCGTTCAACGCCAAAACCAAACTGACCGGACAAACATTCACGAAGCGTATAAAGCGGGCTGGTACCAATATCACCGTAGACAACCCCAATAGCTGCGAGGGTAATCGCAGGCAACGATTGCTTATTATCAGTGCTCATAGACTCATCTTTCGTTTATACACGTCACCCTTCACGCTACCTCCTTGTCGGCTGCATTCGCTTACCCCAGTCACACGTTGAATGTTAGTGCCAGGGGATTCACTCCTTTGCCGCCTTGATGTAGTTTGAATGAATAAGTGTATAGATATGAAATGTGTGCTTAGTCCCTTGGCCCACAAAAAAGCGCACAGTATGCACGATTAATCATAAAATCGTACCCCTAAATGAAGCCAGATTAACCTGGCTCAAAGAAAAATAAACAGCGCATCAGACGATTACAGCCCCGGTGGTGAAACGTCTATACTCGCAATTAGCATGATCCATTTGTCGAAAGGACGCCTCTTTATTATGGCTCACCCACATTTATTAGCGGAAAGAATTTCCCGTCTGAGCAGCGCCCTTGAGAAGGGGCTGTATGAACGTAGTCACGCCATACGCCTGTGCCTACTGGCGGCGTTAAGCGGTGAAAGCGTCTTTTTGTTGGGCCCGCCCGGTATCGCCAAGAGTCTGATTGCCCGCCGCCTGAAGTTTGCTTTCCAGCGCGCCCGCGCTTTTGAATATCTGATGACACGCTTTTCCACGCCGGAAGAGGTTTTTGGACCGCTCTCTATTCAGGCGCTGAAAGATGAAGGTCGCTATGAACGCTTAACGACCGGCTACCTTCCCGAAGCCGAAATCGTTTTTCTGGATGAAATCTGGAAAGCCGGGCCCGCTATCCTGAACACATTGCTGACCGCCATTAACGAACGCCATTTCCGCAACGGCGCGTTTGAGGAAAAAATTCCGATGCGGCTGCTGGTGGCGGCCTCTAACGAACTGCCCGAAGCGGACAGCAGCCTGGAAGCCTTGTACGACCGAATGTTGATTCGCCTGTGGCTGGATAAAGTTCAGGATAAAGCCAATTTCCGCTCCATGCTGGTTAGTCAGCAGGATGAGAGCGATAACCCGGTCCCCGCCTCGTTACAGGTTAGCGACGAAGAATATCAACAGTGGCAAAAAGATATCGGCGCGATTTCACTCCCTGATCCGGTCTTTGAGCTGATATTTACTCTGCGCCAACAGCTGGATAATTTGCCGAATGCGCCTTATGTCTCCGACCGTCGCTGGAAGAAAGCCATCCGCCTGTTACAGGCCAGCGCCTTCTTTAGCGGACGTGACGCGGTTGCGCCGATTGACCTTATCCTGCTAAAAGATTGCTTGTGGTATGACGCGCAGAGTCTGAATCTCATGCAACAGCAACTGGAAATATTGATGACCGGACACGCCTGGCAGCAGCAGGCCATGCTGACTCGCCTCGGCGGTATCGTCCAGCGCCGCCTCCAGTTGCAGCAACAGCAAAGCGATAAAACCGCCTTCACCGTCATTAAAGAAGGCGGTATGTTCAGCCGCCGCCCGCATTACACTTTACCGCCGGAAGCCAGTGCGTCAACGTTGACGTTATTGCTACAAAAACCGCTAAAACTGCATGATATGGAAGTGATCCATATTACCTTTGACCGCAGCGCGCTGGAACTTTGGCTGACCAAAGGCGGCGAGATCCGCGGCAAACTGAACGGGATCGGCTTTGCCCAAACGCTGAATATGGAAGTCGATAACGCTCAACATCTGGTGGTGCGCGACATCAGTCTACAAGGTACCCGTCTGGCGTTACCGGGAGCGGCTGAAGACAGTATGCCTGCGGAGATCAAACAGCAGCTGGAAACGTTAGAAAACGACTGGCGCCAGCAGCATACCCGCTTCAGCGAGCAGCAACATTGCCTGTTTATTCACAGCGACTGGTTAGGGCGCATTGAGGCCAGCCTGCAGGATGTAGGAGAACAGATCCGCCAGGCGCAACAATGCTGACGCTGGATACGCTAAATACCATGCTGGCCGTCAGCGAAGAGGGAATGGTCGAAGAGATGATCCTCGCGCTACTGGCTTCCCCACAGCTGGTCATTTTCTTTGAAAAGTTTCCGCGTTTAAAAAACGCCGTGACCGCCGATCTCCCGCGCTGGCGGGAAGCGCTACGCAGCCGTCTTAAAGACGCACGCGTTCCGCCGGAACTCACGGAAGAGGTCATGTGTTATCAGCAAAGCCAACTTCTCTCTACCCCACAGTTCATCGTGCAACTGCCGCAAATACTGGCGTTGCTTCATCGCCTGCATTCACCGTATGCCGCGCAGGCGAAGCAGTTGACGGAGAGCAACAGTACCTTTACCCCTGCGCTACACACGCTTTTTTTGCAACGCTGGCGGTTAAGTCTGGTCGTGCAGGCCACCACGTTAAACCAGCAACTACTGGAAGAAGAGCGCGAGCAGTTGCTGAGTGACGTTCAGGAACGGATGACGCTGAGCGGGCAACTGGAACCGACGCTAGCGGAAAATGATAATGCCGCAGGCCGCCTGTGGGATATGAGCGCGGGCCAGCTTAAACGTGGTGATTATCAACTGATCGTCAAATACGGCGAATTTCTCGCCGCCCAGCCGGAGCTAATGCAACTGGCGGAACAACTGGGACGTTCGCGGGAAGCCAAATCGGTACCGAAAAAAGACGCGCCGATGGAAACCTTTCGTACACTGGTACGCGAACCCGCTACGGTGCCGGAGCAGGTTGACGGTATTCAGCAAGGCGATGATATTCTGCGCCTGTTGCCGCCAGAGCTGGCGACGCTCGGCATCACCGAGCTGGAATATGAATTTTACCGCCGGTTAGTGGAAAAACAGCTCCTCACCTATCGCCTGCATGGCGAAGCGTGGCGTGAGAAAGTGACCGAACGGCCGGTAGTACACCAGGATGTCGACGAGCAGCCGCGCGGACCGTTTATTGTCTGCGTCGATACTTCAGGCTCGATGGGGGGATTTAACGAGCAGTGCGCAAAAGCGTTCTGCCTGGCGTTGATGCGCGTTGCGCTGGCGGATAACCGCCGCTGCTTTATTATGCTGTTTTCCACTGACGTTGTGCGTTATGAACTCTCCGGCCCGGAAGGTATTGAGCAGGCCATCCGCTTTTTAAGTCAACGTTTTCGCGGCGGCACGGATATCGCCAGCTGTTTTCGCGCCATTATTGAAAGAATGCAGGGACGGGAATGGTTTGATGCCGATGCGGTGGTCATTTCGGATTTTATCGCCCAGCGCTTGCCGGATGACGTGGTGAGCAAAGTGGGAGAGTTGCAGCGTCTTCACCAGCATCGATTCCATGCGGTGGCGATGTCGGCGCACGGCAAACCCGGCATCATGCGCATTTTCGATCATATCTGGCGCTTTGACACCGGGATGCGAAGCCGCCTGCTGAGACGCTGGCGGCGCTAACGGCTTATAAAATAGCAGGAATGCTTTCGCGAACCTGCGCGGGCCATACGCCGCACTGCACCTGACCAATATGCGGCAATTGCAGCAGCAACATCGTCAGACGCGACTGCCCAATCCCGCCGCCGATGGTCTGCGGCATTTCGCCGCGCAGCAGCGCCTGATGCCACTCCAGTTGCAGGCGATCTTCATCACCGGTCAACGCCAGCTGGCGCATCAGCGTATCGGCATCTACACGGATACCCATAGAGGAAAGCTCAAACGCATCTTCCAGCACCGGGTTCCACACCAGGATATCGCCGTTCAGACCGGCGTAGCCCAGCTCAGATGCGGAGCTCCAGTCATCATAATCCGGCGCGCGTACATCATGGCGGTGGCCATCGCTCAGTTTACCGCCGATCCCCACCAGGAAAACGGCGCCAAGTTCTTTGGCGATCGCGCGTTCGCGCCCTTTCGCATCCAGATCCGGATAGCGAGACAACAGCTCCTGGCTGTGAACAAACTGAATTTGCTCTGGCAGGAACGGCGCCAGACCAAACTGTTTATGCACTTCTGCTTCCGTCGCCTTAATTCCTGCCCATATAGCCTCTACTGTGCTTTTCAGGGTGGAAAATTGGCGCTCGCCATCGCCCATGACACGCTCCCAGTCCCACTGATCCACATAGACCGAGTGGAGCGGAGAGAGTCGGTCTTCATCGGGGCGAAGGGCTTTCATGTGCGTGTACAGCCCTTCGCCCGCGCTGAAGTCATGTTGCCCCAGGGTTTGACGTTTCCACTTCGCCAGTGAATGCACCACTTCGAACTGGGCGTCAGGCAACGCTTTCACTTTTACCTGCACCGCTTTTTCACAGCCGGACAAATTATCCTGCGTACCATCCCCTACGCGACTCAGGATCGGCGCCTGGACCTCAATCAGACCCAGACGCTCCTCCAGCTGGCGAGAGAAATGTGATTTCACGAAGCTAATTTGACGTTGTTTGGCAATGTAAGCGGTTTTCATTTTTTTACTCCTGCGTCCTGTTGCCTATGATTAAGCAACAAAACGAGAGCACTATTCAATAATCAACAGATAAAAAGCTAACTTCGGTTTTGATTCGTTAAAAATAATGGCTAAAATAGAGATAATCATTAATCTGCATAAGAAAAAGCGATGGAAAATTATCAGATCGACAATCTGGACCGCGGTATCCTTGACGCCTTAATGGGAAATGCCCGCACTGCCTACGCCGAACTGGCCAAACAATTTGGCGTTAGCCCTGGAACCATTCACGTTCGCGTCGAGAAAATGAAGCAGGCCGGGATCATTACGGGCGCACGGATTGACGTCAGCCCTAAACAACTGGGCTACGATGTGGGCTGCTTTATTGGCATCATCCTCAAAAGCGCCAAAGACTATCCCTCCGCACTGGCCCGGCTGGAAAGCCTGGATGAGGTGACGGAAGCGTATTACACCACCGGTCACTACAGCATCTTTATAAAAGTGATGTGCAAATCAATCGACGCGCTTCAGCACGTACTTATCAACAAGATCCAAACAATTGATGAAATTCAGTCCACTGAGACACTGATCGTCTTGCAGAACCCGATCATGCGCACCATCAAGCCATGATCGGCTTTTTTAATCCCACATTTTTCCACAGGTAGATCCCAGCTCGTTCACAGAGTACAATGCAGCCTCTTTACCTGAGCGAGCGATCAATGGCAGACATTACTCTTATCAGCGGCAGCACCCTGGGCGGCGCCGAATACGTCGCGGAACATCTGGCGGAAAAGCTGGAAGCTGCCGGTTTTTCAACCGAAACGGTGCACGGTCCGTTATTAGAGGATCTGTCAACTTCCGGGATCTGGCTGATAATCAGCTCAACGCACGGCGCCGGAGACATTCCGGACAACCTGACCCCTTTCTATGAAGACCTTCAGACGCAGAAACCCGATCTTTCCGCGGTACGTTTCGGCGCAATTGGCATTGGCAGTCGAGAATACGACACGTTTTGCGGCGCGATTGAGAAAATAGAAACGGAACTGAAAGGCGCTGGCGCAAAACAGGTTGGGGAAACACTGAAGATCAACATCCTTGAGCATGAGATTCCGGAAGATCCAGCGGAGATTTGGCTCGGATCCTGGATTAATTTACTCAAATAAGTGTAAAGATCGTGCGATCCATTGTGGATAAATCTGGTGGAAAGCTTGGATCAACCGGTAGTTATCCAAAGAATAACCGTTGTTCACTTTTTGAGTTGTGTATAAGTACCCGTTTTGATCCCAGCTTATACGGGCCACGATCACCGATCATTCACAGCTAGTGATCCTTTCCAACGCATTGATCTTTATTACAGGATCTGGGTTATCCACAGCCTGGAGCGATCCTAATAAGAGATCACAATAGAACAGATCTCTAAATAAAAAGATCTTCTTTTTAATAGCCCGGATCCCGGGGCTTTCTCCATCGGCTAAAGTTGAGTAGAATCCACCGCCCGGGCTTCAATCCATTTTCACACCGCGTTATGCGAGGCAATTACCATGTTTTATCAGGATCCTTTTGACGTCATTATTATTGGCGGGGGTCATGCAGGCACTGAGGCCGCGATGGCCGCAGCGCGTATGGGTCAACAGACTCTGCTTTTGACACACAATATTGACACGTTGGGACAGATGAGCTGCAACCCGGCGATCGGCGGTATTGGAAAGGGACATCTGGTAAAAGAGGTGGATGCGCTCGGCGGTCTGATGGCGAAAGCGATCGATCAGGCAGGTATTCAGTTTAGGATACTAAACGCCAGCAAAGGTCCGGCCGTTCGCGCTACCCGGGCTCAGGCGGATCGAGTCTTATATCGCCAGGCGGTGCGTACCGCGCTGGAGAATCAGCCGAATCTGATGATCTTCCAGCAAGCGGTTGAAGATCTGATTGTCGAAAACGATCGCGTTGTCGGCGCTGTGACCCAAATGGGGCTCAAATTCCGCGCGAAAGCGGTGGTACTGACCGTCGGGACCTTCCTGGACGGCAAAATTCATATTGGTCTGGATAACTACAGCGGCGGTCGTGCTGGCGATCCGCCATCCATCCCGCTGTCTCGCCGTCTGCGTGAGCTTCCGCTACGCGTCAGCCGCCTGAAAACCGGCACACCGCCGCGTATTGATGCGCGTACTATCGATTTCAGCGTGTTGGCTCAACAGCATGGCGATAACCCGATGCCGGTTTTCTCGTTTATGGGGAATGCTTCTCAGCATCCGCAACAGGTGCCGTGTTACATCACGCATACCAATGAGAAAACCCATGACGTGATTCGTAATAACCTCGATCGTAGCCCAATGTATGCTGGCGTGATCGAAGGGATCGGCCCACGCTACTGTCCTTCGATCGAAGACAAGGTGATGCGTTTTGCCGATCGTAACCAGCATCAGATCTTCCTTGAGCCGGAAGGACTGACCTCTAACGAGATTTACCCTAACGGTATCTCCACCAGCCTGCCGTTTGACGTGCAGATGCAGATTGTCCGTTCCATGCAGGGCATGGAGAACGCGAAGATCGTTCGCCCTGGTTACGCGATTGAGTACGATTTCTTCGACCCGCGCGATCTGAAACCGACTCTGGAAAGTAAATTTATTCACGGCCTGTTCTTTGCTGGTCAAATCAACGGTACTACTGGCTATGAAGAGGCTGCGGCGCAGGGCTTGCTCGCTGGTCTGAATGCCGCGCGTCTTTCCGCCGACAAAGAGGGCTGGGCGCCTGCGCGTTCTCAGGCTTATCTCGGCGTGCTGGTGGACGATCTCTGTACGCTGGGCACCAAAGAGCCGTATCGCATGTTTACCTCCCGCGCCGAATATCGCCTGATGCTGCGTGAGGACAACGCCGATCTGCGTCTGACCGAAATGGGCCGCGAGCTGGGTTTGGTGGATGATGAACGCTGGGCGCGATTCAACGAGAAGCTGGAAAATATCGAACGCGAACGTCAGCGGCTGAAATCGACATGGGTAACGCCGTCTGCGGAATCCGCCGATGAAGTGAATGCGCATTTGACCACGCCTCTCTCCCGTGAGGCCAGCGGCGAAGATCTGTTGCGTCGTCCGGAAATGACCTACGCGCAGCTCACTTCGCTTGCCGCATTCGCGCCTGCGCTTGAAGATGAGCAAGCCGCTGAGCAGGTGGAAATCCAGGTCAAATACGAAGGCTATATCGCTCGCCAGCAGGATGAGATTGAAAAACAACTACGTAACGAGAATACGTTGCTGCCTGCCACGCTGGATTATCGTCAGGTTTCCGGTCTGTCGAACGAAGTTATCGCCAAGCTGAACGATCATAAACCGGCGTCTATCGGCCAGGCATCGCGTATCTCCGGCGTTACGCCAGCGGCAATCTCCATTCTGCTGGTATGGCTGAAAAAACAAGGTATGCTGCGTCGTAGCGCTTGATAACACTAATTTGGCGGGGGCGCTTCGCTTGCCCGCCCTACAAATTTGTAGGCCCGATAAGCGAAAGCGCATCGGGCATTTGATTATTAACAGGTAATGACCGTGCTCAACAAACTCTCTCGTCTGCTGGCTGATGCCGGTATTTCTCTTACCGATCACCAGAAAACGCTGTTGGTCGCCTACGTTGATATGCTGCACAAATGGAACAAAGCATACAACCTGACGTCAGTGCGGGATCCCAACGAAATGTTGGTACGCCATATTCTCGACAGCATAGTCGTTGCGCCGTATCTTCAGGGACAGCGTTTTATCGATGTAGGAACAGGACCGGGGCTGCCGGGCATCCCGCTGGCTATTGTTCTCCCTGACGCGCATTTCACCTTACTCGACAGCCTGGGCAAGCGGGTACGTTTTCTGCGTCAGGTCCAGCACGAACTGAAACTGGAAAACATCACGCCGGTTCAAAGCCGCGTTGAAGCCTATCCCTCCGAACCACCGTTTGATGGCGTTATCAGCCGCGCTTTCGCATCGTTGAATGATATGGTGAGCTGGTGTCACCATCTGCCGGGAGAGAAAGGGCGTTTTTATGCCTTAAAAGGGCAATTGCCAGGGGATGAAATTGCCTCACTACCTGACAATTTTAGCGTCGAATCTGTTGAAAAATTACGCGTTCCGCAACTGGAAGGCGAGCGGCATCTGGTGATTATTAAGTCAAACAAAGTTTAATTTTTATCAAAAAAAATAGAAAAAAAACGACGCGGCTTGTGTTAAAAATCGACAGGTATAACGCATTTCAGCGTTGTTACATTTAACTCTGGATTTACGGTTTCGTTTCAA
The DNA here is from genome assembly GCF_020150755.1 of Salmonella sp. A29-2. Lineage (NCBI taxonomy): Bacteria > Pseudomonadati > Pseudomonadota > Gammaproteobacteria > Enterobacterales > Enterobacteriaceae > Salmonella > Salmonella sp. A29-2. The sequence goes on from NZ_CP083731.1 coordinate 4,822,156, forward strand.
CATGACAACGTCGCTTCTTTTGTTAAAACAGAGAGTAATCAACTTTGTAAATATCAGTCTGCTAAAAATCGAATCGAAAAATCACTTTTGCTTGTTAAATTTTTATTATAAATGTCAATGGGGCGTTTTTAAGGTGTAAGCTGGTATTTTTAAAACAGTACCTGGTTTTACGCTTAAATATCAAAAAGATGAAAAGGCATGAATTGACACGTAAATGAATTGCGTAAGCATGAATATGTTTAATGTGTGATCTGGTGCACGCTTTATCGCCAGTGTTTTCGCGCTATTTGCAGTTTTGTACGATCGTTCACACTTTGGCTAAAAGTTAAAAATGCGGGCCAGAGAAAAATATTTAAACATTTATTCACCTTTTGGCTACTTATTGTTTGAAATCACGGGGGCGCACCGTATAATTTGACCGCTTTTTGATGCTTGACTCTAAGTCTTAAAGAACGTTTTATACGACACGCGGCATACCTCGAAGTGAGCAGGAGTAAAAACGTGATGTCTGTGTCGCTCGTGAGTCGAAACGTTGCTCGTAAGCTTCTGTTCATTCAGTTTCTGGCGGTAATAGCAAGTGGATTGCTGTTTTGCCTCAAAGACCCCTTCTGGGGCATCTCCGCAGTATGTGGGGGATTGGCAGTGGCACTGCCTAATATGTTGTTTATGATATTTGCCTGGCGTCACCAGGCGCATACACCTGCTAAGGGCCGCGTGTCCTGGACTTTCGCCTTCGGTGAAGCCTTCAAGGTGTTAGCGATGCTGGTTTTACTGGTGGTGGCGTTGGCGGTTTTAAAGGCGGTGTTTTTGCCGCTGATCGTTACGTGGGTTTTGGTGCTGGTGGTTCAGATACTGGCGCCGGCTGTAATTAACAACAAAGGGTAAAAGGCATCATGGCTTCAGAAAATATGACGCCGCAGGAATACATAGGACACCATCTGAATAACCTTCAGCTGGACCTGCGTACTTTCTCGCTGGTGGATCCGCAGAACCCCCCAGCCACCTTCTGGACGCTCAATATTGACTCCATGTTCTTCTCGGTGGTGCTGGGTCTGTTGTTTCTGGTGATGTTCCGTAGCGTTGCTAAAAAAGCGACCAGCGGCGTGCCAGGCAAGTTTCAGACCGCGATTGAGCTGATAGTCGGCTTTGTGCATGGCAGCGTCAAAGACATGTACCATGGCAAAAGCAAGCTGATTGCGCCGCTGGCCCTGACGATTTTCGTCTGGGTATTCCTTATGAACCTGATGGACTTACTGCCTATCGACCTGCTGCCGTATATCGCTGAGCATTGGCTGGGTCTGCCGGCAACGCGCGTGGTGCCGTCTGCTGACGTCAACATCACCCTGTCGATGGCGCTGGGCGTATTCATCCTTATTCTGTTCTACAGCATCAAAATGAAAGGCATCGGCGGCTTCGCTAAAGAGTTGACGCTGCAGCCGTTCAATCACTGGGCGTTCATTCCTGTCAACTTAATCCTTGAAGGGGTAAGTCTGCTGTCCAAACCGGTTTCTCTCGGTCTGCGACTGTTCGGCAACATGTATGCCGGTGAGCTGATTTTCATTCTGATTGCTGGTCTGTTGCCGTGGTGGTCACAGTGGATTCTGAATGTGCCGTGGGCCATTTTCCACATCCTGATTATTACGCTGCAAGCCTTCATTTTCATGGTTCTGACGATTGTCTATCTGTCGATGGCGTCCGAAGAGCATTAATTTACCAACACTACTACGTTTTAACTGAAACAAACTGGAGACTGTCATGGAAAACCTGAATATGGATCTGCTGTACATGGCTGCCGCTGTGATGATGGGTCTGGCGGCAATCGGTGCTGCGATCGGTATCGGCATCCTCGGGGGTAAATTCCTGGAAGGCGCGGCGCGTCAACCTGATCTGATTCCTCTGCTGCGTACTCAGTTCTTTATCGTTATGGGTCTGGTGGATGCTATCCCGATGATCGCTGTAGGTCTGGGTCTGTACGTGATGTTCGCTGTCGCGTAGTAAGCGTTGCTTGAATTAAGAGCAATATCAGAAGGTTAACTAGATAGAGGCATTGTGCTGTGAATCTTAACGCAACAATCCTCGGCCAGGCCATCGCGTTTATTCTCTTTGTCTGGTTTTGCATGAAGTACGTATGGCCGCCGTTAATGGCAGCCATCGAGAAACGTCAGAAAGAAATTGCTGACGGTCTCGCTTCTGCTGAACGAGCACATAAGGATCTTGACCTTGCAAAGGCCAGCGCGACCGACCAGCTGAAAAAAGCGAAAGCGGAAGCTCAGGTAATCATTGAGCAGGCAAATAAACGCCGCGCTCAGATCCTGGACGAAGCCAAAACTGAAGCAGAGCAGGAACGTACTAAAATCGTGGCGCAGGCGCAGGCGGAAATTGAAGCCGAGCGTAAACGCGCCCGTGAAGAGCTGCGTAAGCAAGTTGCTATCCTGGCTGTTGCTGGCGCCGAGAAGATCATCGAACGTTCCGTGGATGAAGCTGCTAACAGCGACATCGTGGATAAACTTGTCGCTGAACTGTAAGGAGGGAGGGGCTGATGTCTGAATTTGTTACGGTAGCTCGCCCCTACGCCAAAGCAGCTTTTGACTTTGCCGTTGAACACCAAAGCGTAGAGCGCTGGCAGGATATGCTGGCGTTTGCCGCCGAGGTAACCAAGAACGAACAAATGGCAGAGCTTCTCTCTGGCGCGCTGGCGCCGGAAACGCTCGCTGAGTCGTTTATCGCAGTCTGCGGTGAGCAGTTAGACGAAAACGGTCAGAACCTGATTCGGGTGATGGCTGAAAATAATCGTCTGAACGCGCTCCCGGATGTTCTGGAGCAGTTTATTCATCTGCGTGCCGCCAGTGAAGCTACCTCCGAGGTAGAAGTTACGTCGGCAACCGCATTGAGTGAAGAGCAGCTTTCGAAAATCAGCGCCGCGATGGAAAAACGTCTGTCACGCAAAGTGAAGCTGAATTGCAAAATCGATAAGTCTGTAATGGCAGGCGTTATCATCCGGGCGGGTGATATGGTCATTGATGGCAGCGTACGCGGCCGTCTTGAGCGCCTTGCAGACGTCTTGCAGTCTTAAGGGGACTGGAGCATGCAACTGAATTCCACCGAAATCAGCGAACTGATCAAGCAGCGCATTGCTCAGTTCAATGTGGTGAGCGAAGCTCACAACGAAGGTACTATTGTTTCTGTCAGTGACGGTGTTATCCGCATTCACGGCCTGGCCGATTGTATGCAGGGTGAAATGATCTCCCTGCCGGGTAACCGTTACGCTATCGCACTGAACCTGGAGCGCGACTCCGTGGGTGCGGTAGTCATGGGTCCATACGCTGACCTTGCCGAAGGCATGAAGGTTAAATGTACGGGTCGTATCCTGGAAGTTCCGGTTGGCCGCGGTCTGCTGGGACGTGTGGTGAACACCCTGGGTGCGCCAATTGACGGTAAAGGTCCGGTTGATAATGACGGCTTCTCTGCCGTTGAAGCGATTGCGCCGGGCGTTATCGATCGTCAGTCTGTCGATCAGCCGGTGCAGACCGGCTATAAAGCCGTTGACTCCATGATCCCAATCGGTCGTGGTCAGCGTGAACTGATCATCGGTGACCGTCAGACCGGTAAAACCGCGCTGGCTATCGACGCCATCATCAACCAGCGCGATTCCGGTATCAAATGTATCTATGTCGCTATCGGCCAGAAAGCGTCCACCATCTCTAACGTGGTGCGTAAACTGGAAGAACACGGCGCGCTGGCTAACACCATTGTTGTGGTGGCTACCGCGTCCGAATCCGCTGCGCTGCAATATCTGGCGCCGTATGCCGGTTGTGCAATGGGCGAATACTTCCGCGACCGCGGCGAAGATGCGCTGATCATTTACGATGACCTGTCTAAACAGGCTGTTGCTTACCGTCAGATCTCCCTGCTGCTCCGTCGTCCGCCAGGACGTGAAGCATTCCCGGGCGACGTATTCTACCTCCACTCTCGTCTGCTGGAGCGTGCTGCGCGTGTTAACGCCGACTACGTCGAAGCCTTCACCAAAGGTGAAGTGAAAGGGAAAACCGGCTCTCTGACCGCGCTGCCGATTATCGAAACGCAGGCAGGTGACGTTTCCGCGTTCGTTCCGACCAACGTAATTTCGATTACCGATGGTCAGATCTTCCTGGAATCTAACCTGTTTAACGCCGGTATTCGTCCTGCGGTTAACCCGGGTATCTCGGTATCCCGTGTAGGTGGCGCAGCCCAGACCAAGATCATGAAAAAACTGTCCGGTGGTATTCGTACCGCGCTGGCGCAGTATCGTGAACTGGCGGCGTTCTCTCAGTTTGCATCCGACCTTGACGATGCCACCCGTAAACAGCTTGACCACGGTCAGAAAGTGACCGAACTGCTGAAACAGAAACAGTATGCGCCGATGTCCGTCGCGCAGCAGTCTCTGGTTCTGTTCGCAGCAGAACGTGGTTATCTGGCGGATGTCGAACTGGCGAAAATCGGTAGCTTCGAAGCCGCACTGCTGGCTTACGTCGACCGTGATCACGCTCCGCTGATGCAAGAGATCAACCAGTCCGGTGGCTATAACGACGAAATCGAAGGCAAGCTGAAAGGCATCCTCGATTCCTTCAAAGCAACCCAGTCCTGGTAACGTCTGGCGGCTTGCCTTAGGGCAGGCCGTAAGGCATTGAGGAGAAGCTCATGGCCGGCGCAAAAGAGATACGTAGTAAGATCGCAAGCGTCCAGAACACGCAAAAGATCACTAAAGCGATGGAGATGGTCGCCGCTTCCAAAATGCGTAAATCGCAGGATCGCATGGCGGCCAGCCGTCCTTATGCAGAGACCATGCGCAAAGTGATTGGTCACCTTGCGAACGGTAATCTGGAATATAAGCACCCCTACCTGGAAGAGCGCGACGTTAAACGCGTGGGCTACCTGGTAGTGTCGACCGACCGTGGTTTGTGCGGTGGCTTGAACATTAACCTGTTCAAAAAGCTGCTGGCGGATATGAAGGCATGGTCCGATAAAGGCGTTCAGTGCGAACTCGCAATGATCGGCTCTAAGGGCGTGTCATTCTTTAATTCCGTAGGCGGCAACGTTGTCGCTCAGGTGACAGGTATGGGGGATAACCCTTCTCTGTCCGAACTGATCGGTCCGGTTAAAGTGATGTTGCAGGCCTACGACGAAGGCCGTCTGGACAAGCTTTACATTGTCAGCAACAAATTTATTAACACCATGTCTCAGGTGCCGACGATCACTCAACTGCTGCCGCTGCCGGCGTCAGAAGATGATGATCTGAAGCGTAAAGCCTGGGATTACCTGTATGAACCAGACCCGAAAGCGCTGCTGGATACTCTCCTGCGTCGTTATGTGGAGTCTCAGGTTTATCAGGGCGTGGTAGAAAACCTGGCCAGCGAGCAGGCCGCACGAATGGTGGCGATGAAAGCCGCAACCGATAATGGCGGCAGCCTGATTAAAGAGCTGCAGTTGGTATACAACAAAGCTCGTCAGGCCAGCATTACTCAGGAACTCACCGAGATCGTCTCGGGGGCCGCCGCGGTTTAACCAGGTTATTTCGTAGAGGATTTAAGATGGCTACTGGAAAGATTGTCCAGGTAATCGGCGCCGTGGTCGACGTCGAGTTCCCTCAGGATGCCGTACCACGCGTGTACGATGCCCTTGAGGTGCAGAATGGTAATGAGAAGCTGGTGCTGGAAGTTCAGCAGCAGCTTGGCGGCGGTATTGTGCGTACCATCGCGATGGGGTCTTCTGACGGTCTGCGTCGCGGTCTGGATGTAAAAGATCTCGAACACCCGATCGAAGTCCCGGTAGGTAAAGCCACGCTGGGTCGTATCATGAACGTCCTGGGCGAACCGGTCGACATGAAAGGCGAGATCGGCGAAGAAGAGCGTTGGGCGATTCACCGCGCAGCGCCTTCCTACGAAGAGTTGTCAAACTCTCAGGAACTGCTGGAAACCGGTATCAAAGTTATCGACCTGATGTGTCCGTTCGCGAAGGGCGGTAAAGTCGGTCTGTTCGGTGGTGCGGGTGTAGGTAAAACCGTAAACATGATGGAGCTTATCCGTAACATCGCGATCGAGCACTCCGGTTACTCTGTGTTTGCGGGCGTAGGTGAACGTACTCGTGAGGGTAACGACTTCTACCACGAAATGACCGACTCCAACGTTATCGATAAAGTATCCCTGGTGTATGGCCAGATGAACGAGCCGCCGGGAAACCGTCTGCGCGTTGCATTGACCGGTCTGACCATGGCGGAGAAATTCCGTGACGAAGGTCGTGACGTACTGCTGTTCGTCGATAACATCTATCGTTACACCCTGGCCGGTACGGAAGTATCCGCACTGCTGGGCCGTATGCCTTCCGCAGTAGGTTACCAGCCGACTCTGGCGGAAGAGATGGGCGTTCTGCAGGAACGTATCACCTCCACCAAAACCGGTTCTATCACCTCCGTACAGGCGGTATACGTACCGGCGGATGACTTGACTGACCCGTCTCCAGCCACCACCTTTGCGCACTTAGATGCAACCGTGGTACTGAGCCGTCAGATCGCATCCCTGGGTATCTACCCGGCCGTTGACCCGCTGGACTCCACCAGCCGTCAGTTGGATCCGCTGGTTGTTGGTCAGGAACACTACGACACCGCGCGTGGCGTTCAGTCCATCCTGCAGCGTTATCAGGAACTGAAAGACATCATCGCCATCCTCGGTATGGATGAACTGTCTGAAGAAGATAAACTGGTGGTAGCTCGCGCGCGTAAAATTCAGCGCTTCCTGTCCCAGCCGTTCTTCGTGGCGGAAGTATTTACCGGTTCTCCGGGCAAATACGTTTCCCTGAAAGACACCATCCGTGGCTTTAAAGGCATCATGGAAGGCGAATACGATCACCTGCCGGAGCAGGCGTTCTACATGGTCGGTTCCATCGACGAAGCCGTGGAAAAAGCCAAAAAACTTTAACGCCTTAATCGGAGGGTGATATGGCAATGACTTACCACCTGGATGTCGTCAGCGCGGAGCAACAAATGTTCTCCGGTCTGGTCGAGAAAATCCAGGTTACGGGTAGCGAAGGCGAACTGGGGATTTACCCGGGGCACGCGCCGCTGCTCACCGCCATTAAGCCTGGTATGATTCGCATCGTTAAGCAGCACGGTCATGAAGAGTTTATCTATCTGTCCGGCGGCATTCTGGAAGTGCAGCCTGGCAGCGTGACCGTTCTGGCGGATACCGCGATTCGCGGTCAGGATCTCGACGAAGCGCGAGCCCTGGAAGCGAAGCGTAAAGCCGAAGAGCACATTAAGAGCTCGCACGGTGACGTGGATTACGCTCAGGCGTCTGCGGAACTGGCCAAAGCGATCGCTAAACTGCGCGTTATCGAGTTGACCAAAAAAGCGATGTAACACCGGCTTGAAAGCATAAAACCAGTCTGATTGCGGACTGGTTTTTTTTTATCCTCTCAATTTTTATTCGATAAACTAGCAACGACAAAAACAAGCGGCTGAAGGCGACGCGTTTTCAGCGACAGCGCTGTTTTCATTAAATCCTTCTTTCTGTCATTGGCATCTGCACATTGTGCGAAGAAGGAAGGAATGGATGCGTTTTTATTGCATAAAATGAGGGATTATTACTATGTCATTTCAGCCATCCTTTGCGGGTCCACAACCCGACTCAAGGATTGATCGTACTACCTTTATTCGTCGCGCTTATCTTCATCTCGCCGGCGCCATCGTCGGTTTTATCGTGTTGAGCGCGGCATGGAGTTTTATAGGGGTCGGGGAGTATGCGCTTGATGTGCTGCTGGCTGGTGGAAGATATAGCTGGTTGGTTGTTCTCGGCGCTTTTATGCTGGTGGGAATGCTGGCGACCCGTCTGGCGGATAATGCGGGGACTAATCAAACGCAACTTATCGGGCTGGGGATTTATGTGTTGGCAGAATCCTTGATTTTTGCCCCCCTGTTAACGCTGGCGGCTTATATTAATCCGTCCATCATTGGCGCGGCGGCTATTACCACCCTGTTGCTGGTCGGCGGCCTGACGTTTACCGCTTTTTCCATAAAAAAAGACTTTTCTTTTCTGCGCTCGTTTCTGACTATGGCTGGGTTCATTGCTTTTGGCGCGATTATTGCCAGCGTCATCTGCGGCTTCTCGCTGGGTGTCTGGTTTTCTGCGCTAATGGTACTGCTGTGCGCCGGGTTTATACTTTACGATACTTCTAACATTATTCACCATTACCCTACCGATCGCCCTGCTGGCGCGGCATTACATCTGTTCGCTTCTATCGCGACCATGTTCTGGTATATTTTGCGGATTTTTATGTCGCGTAATTAAGTAAAAAATACGCGCAACGGAAAACCAGCGGCCTCTGTCGCTGGTTTTTGCTTTTCTGACTCCCCTGCGCTTTATTACGTTATCTTCTTTATTTATGGAGTAAAAAAACAGCAAAAACATCGGACTACGTTGCCAATACGCGGGTGTTTTTACTTTTCAGGAGACAAGAGGCGCGGTAATGAACGAAAATGATTCATTAGCAGGCGGGGATGTTATCCCGGTGAGCGTTTTATCCTTCTTCCATTTTACGATGAAAAAAATGTAGTATTTTCAACGTGAAACAGTATAAATTCGTTCTCAAATTACAGTCAGGACGCGTATGTTAAATAGTGCTATGAGCGTAGTGATCCTTGCCGCAGGTAAAGGCACGCGCATGTATTCCGATATTCCTAAAGTGCTGCACACGCTGGCGGGTAAACCCATGGTGCAGCATGTCATTGATGCAGCTACTAAATTAGGGGCCGCACAGGTTCATCTGGTCTATGGCCACGGTGGCGAGTTGTTAAAACAGACCCTGAAAGATGACAAGCTGAACTGGGTGCTTCAGGCGGAACAGTTGGGAACAGGTCACGCAATGCAGCAGGCCGCGCCCTTCTTTAGCGACGATGAAGATATTTTAATGCTTTACGGCGACGTGCCGCTGATTTCGGTTGAAACCTTACAGCGCCTGCGCGATGCCAAACCGCAGGGTGGTATTGGGTTATTAACCGTGAAGCTGGACGATCCGAGCGGCTATGGCCGTATTACGCGTGAAAACGGTAAAGTGACCGGCATCGTTGAACATAAAGACGCCACTGATGAACAGCGTCAGATCCAGGAAATTAACACCGGTATTCTGATCGCCAACGGCGCGGACCTGAAACGCTGGTTGTCTAAGCTGACTAACAATAATGCGCAGGGTGAATATTACATCACTGATATCATTGCGCTGGCTTATCAGGAAGGACGGGAAATCGCCGCGGTGCATCCGGCTCGCATCAGCGAAACGGACGGCGTGAATAACCGTCTACAGCTTTCTCGTCTGGAGCGTATTTACCAGGCCGAACAGGCGGAGAAACTGCTGTTATCCGGCGTTATGTTGCGCGATCCGGCACGTTTTGATCTCCGCGGCACCCTTCATTGTGGAATGGATGTCGAAATTGACGCTAACGTTATCATCGAAGGTTATGTAACGCTCGGTCACCGCGTGAAGATCGGCGCGGGCTGCATTATTAAAAACAGCGTTATTGGCGATGACTGCGAAATTAGCCCATACAGCGTGGTGGAAGATGCGCATCTGGAAGCGGCCTGCACCATCGGTCCGTTTGCTCGCCTGCGTCCCGGCGCGGAGCTGTTAGCGGGCGCTCACGTCGGCAATTTCGTTGAAATGAAAAAAGCGCGTTTGGGTAAAGGTTCTAAGGCCGGTCATCTGACCTACCTGGGAGATGCGGAAATTGGCGACAACGTGAATATCGGCGCGGGGACCATCACCTGTAACTATGATGGCGCGAACAAATTCAAAACGGTTATTGGCGACGATGTGTTTGTCGGCTCCGATACCCAACTGGTGGCGCCGGTCACTGTTGGTAAAGGGGCCACCATCGCCGCAGGGACTACCGTCACCCGTAACGTAGCTGACAATGAACTGGTATTAAGCCGCGTGCCGCAGGTGCATAAGCAAGGCTGGCAGCGTCCGGTGAAGAAAAAGTGATTTTGTAGGCCGGATAAGCGTCAGCGCCATCCGGCAGACCGGAGATGAGAGGATAAAATAATCCTCCGCTCCATGAGCAGTACTTATAAAAATAACCCCACTCTCTACAAGGCTCGGGGCGCCCGCAACGACGGGCATACAGGTCAGCGACAACGCATGGCGTAATGCCATAATCAGGAAATAAAACTATGTGTGGAATTGTTGGCGCTATCGCGCAGCGTGGTGTAGCTGAAATCCTTCTCGAAGGTTTACGTCGTCTGGAATACCGCGGATATGACTCTGCCGGTCTGGCCGTGGTGGATGCAGAAGGTCATATGACCCGCCTGCGTCGCCTCGGTAAAGTCCAGATGCTGGCTCAGGCAGCGGAAGAACATCCTCTGCATGGCGGCACCGGTATTGCTCACACTCGCTGGGCGACGCACGGTGAACCTTCAGAAGCTAACGCGCATCCGCATGTTTCTGAACACATTGTGGTGGTGCATAACGGCATCATCGAAAACCATGAACCGCTGCGTGAAGCGTTAAAAGCGCGTGGCTATACCTTCGTTTCTGAAACCGACACCGAAGTGATTGCACACCTGGTAAACTGGGAACTGAAACAGGGCGGTACTCTGCGTGAGGCTGTTCTGCGTGCTATCCCGCAACTGCGTGGTGCGTACGGTACGGTGATCATGGATACCCGTCACCCGGATACCCTACTGGCGGCACGTTCTGGTAGCCCACTGGTGATTGGCCTGGGTATGGGCGAAAACTTTATCGCTTCTGACCAGCTGGCGCTGTTGCCAGTGACTCGTCGCTTTATCTTCCTTGAAGAGGGCGATATCGCTGAAATCACTCGCCGTTCGGTAAATATCTTCGATAACACCGGCGCGGAAGTAAAACGTCAGGATATCGAATCCAATCTGCAATATGACGCGGGCGATAAAGGTATTTACCGCCACTACATGCAGAAAGAGATCTACGAACAGCCGAACGCGATCAAAAACACCCTTACCGGGCGCATCAGCCACGGTCAGGTGGATTTAAGCGAGTTGGGACCGAACGCCGACGAACTGCTGTCAAAGGTTGAGCATATTCAGATCCTCGCCTGCGGTACGTCTTACAACTCCGGTATGGTTTCCCGTTACTGGTTTGAATCGCTGGCAGGTATTCCGTGCGACGTTGAAATCGCCTCTGAATTCCGCTATCGCAAATCTGCCGTGCGCCGTAACAGCCTGATGATCACGCTCTCCCAGTCTGGCGAAACGGCAGATACCCTGGCTGGCCTGCGTCTGTCGAAAGAGCTGGGATATTTGGGCTCTCTGGCCATTTGTAACGTGCCGGGATCTTCGCTGGTGCGTGAATCCGATCTGGCGCTGATGACCAATGCCGGAACGGAAATTGGCGTAGCATCTACCAAAGCCTTCACCACCCAGTTAACCGTGCTGTTGATGCTGGTGGCGAAACTGTCTCGCCTGAAAGGTCTGGATGCGTCCATTGAGCATGATATCGTTCATGGCCTACAGGCGCTGCCGAGCCGTATTGAGCAGATGTTGTCGCAGGACAAACGTATCGAAGCCCTGGCGGAAGATTTCTCTGACAAACACCATGCGCTGTTCCTGGGGCGTGGCGAACAATATCCGATAGCGCTCGAAGGCGCGCTGAAGCTGAAAGAGGTCTCTTACATTCATGCTGAAGCCTATGCTGCAGGCGAGCTGAAACACGGGCCGTTGGCGCTGATTGACGCCGACATGCCGGTGATTGTGGTGGCGCCGAACAACGAACTGCTGGAGAAACTGAAATCCAACATCGAAGAAGTTCGCGCACGTGGCGGTCAGTTGTACGTCTTCGCCGATCAGGATGCGGGTTTTGTGAGCAGCGACAACATGCACATCATTGAGATGCCGCATGTGGAAGAGGTCATTGCGCCTATCTTCTACACCGTTCCGCTGCAACTGCTGGCGTATCACGTGGCGCTGATTAAAGGCACCGACGTTGACCAGCCGCGTAACCTGGCGAAATCGGTGACGGTAGAGTAAGTCAAATGTAGTACCAGGCAGAAGGCCGTCGATAGACGGCCTTTTTTTGTGCGCTGTGACAGGCGCTGTTCTTTCTCTATGGTGGCTGAAGAGCGACTAAGAGGTGCTACGCCTGCCTGCGCTACGGGCACCCGGTCACATTCTCTTCTTTAAGGCCCTGGCTCAATCCAGGTGGATCGGAAATCAAACCATCCCAGGTTATTCAGGTGGATCCCCCTGGCCCGGTCGGGGCTTTTGAGTCGCATCCAGTGGTGAAAAAGCGGTTGTAGCCAGCCTGAACGGGTGGTTTCCCTGACCAGTTGTTCCGCGCTGATGGTTTCGGCATGCCACTGGGTTTCCCATTGGGCCAGCAGCGCATCATCCCCACCACTGATGGCGTGGCGCAGTAAAGGGGAGCCCAGTAGCCATGTACCGACGTTCCACTCTTCGGGAATGGGGAAATTGACCGTCCCCAGCCAGAGATCCACATTGGCTTTGCCATTCGCCCAGTCATCATAATTCAGCTCAACGCCCTCAAGTAAAATGCCCTGCTGGCGCATGATCTCTTGCATAATATCCAGGAGCATTGGAAATTCAGGGTGCTGATCGTGATAGGCCAGACGCAGTTTTGCGTAGGGCGACGACGAGATAAAAGGTGAACAGGCCGGGCCCGCCTCAATAGTATGAAACCAGGAGGACAGCAGGCTGCCGCCCGGTACCCAGAAGGGGCGAATTGCCTCACTCAGATGCTGGAGTATGGCGTAAGGGCTGAGTGTTTCCCGCAGCCAGCGGCGATGTTCGGCGGTATGCCAGTGCGGGGAGCGGCTGTCGCATAATAAAAAATATCCTCCACGCTCGAGAAACATCTCGCGCAGGTTGTCAGAAGGTTTGCCTGATACCTGGCTAAGCCGTCCGGAAACGTAATCCTCATCGCTCAGGCTGGAGCTGAGCCAGGCTGCCGTGTCGTTATCCGACAGCGATTCCGCCAGGTTGTCTGTCTCCGTTAAATTCGGCCAGATAAAGACCTCCACTTCATCCAGCAGCCCGCGCAGACCGAAATAGTGGTCAAAGGCCTTCATTTGCAGATGAAAGCCATTGTTTTCCACCACCTCATAAGGGCCAGTCCCCACAGGATGTGCCGGGAAATCAGCGCGTTGTGTATGGTCAGGCGGTAGGATCATGGCATCAATATGGCTGAGCAGCAGCGGCAGTCGGTTATCCGGGTGCGCCAGCGTAATTTCAAGGCTCAGCGGCCCGGTGGCCTGAATGGTCTGCAAGTGCGAGAACAGCGGCAGCTTAGCGCTGCGGGTCAGTGAAGCGATAACCGCGTCGATCGTCAGCTCCTGGCCATCATGCCAGAGGACGGCGGGGCGCAGATAAAAACGCCAGCGCAGCGGATCAATCTGCCGCCAGTGGTGGGCAAGATCGGCTTCGACTTCACCTTTTTCCTCATTTATGCGCGTCAGGCCGCTAAAAATCTGCCTGACCAGATGCTGCTCAGAGCGACGCAACGGTATGCCGGGGCACAGCGACGGCATTGTCCGGTAATAGGGGATGCACAGCCGCTGATAGTCTGCCCGCACGCTATAGCCCAGCTTTGAACGCAGCAGTTGCGCCACCTGGTGCTTATTTTTACCCAGCAGTTGAATGGCCTGATCAACATGACCAGACTCCAGCAACTGCTCCGCCTTTTCGCTTAACAGCTGTTCTGGTTTATAGCGCAGGTGAAGCCGGGCGCGATGCCCACGTCCGGCCTGTGATTGCCAGATGAGCCACTTTGCCTCCTGCATCTGAAGCAACAGATTACGCATATGCCGCCGGGTGCAGAACAACACATCCGCCAGCTCCTGTAATGTCACGCTAACAGGCTTGTCGCCATAGTGCTGGAGTAGCTTTAAGTATTTTTGTTCAGTGTGCCGGGTTGTCATAAAAGGTGAAATTTCCCGAACGGGAATGAGCAATTTTTAATATCCCCTTTTTAGCCGATGATTTTCTCTATCGCAACTTCTATGAGGATTCATCATGACAAAGCGCATTAATAAAGATACTCAGGTCTGCATGTCCCTGGCGGCACGCCCGAGTAACTTCGGTACACGCTTTCACAACTATCTGTACGAAGCGCTGGATCTCAATTATCTCTACAAAGCCTTTTCGCCGACCGATCTTACGCAGGCCATTAGCGGCGTGCGCGGTCTGGGGATCCGTGGGTGCGCGATCTCTATGCCATTTAAGGAAGCCTGCATTCCGCTGGTGGATGAACTGGATGCTTCCGCTCAGGCCATTCACTCAGTTAATACCATTGTGAATACCAATGGCCATCTGAAGGCGTACAACACTGATTACATTGCAATAGCTCGCTTGCTGGCGAATTACAAGGTCTCTCCCGACCTGGTGTTTGCTTTGCGTGGCAGCGGTGGTATGGCAAAGGCGGTAGCCTGCGCGCTGAAGGATGCAGGGTTTACCCGTGGTTATATTGTTGCGATTGATGAAGCGTCAGGTAAACAACTGGCCGAACTCTATGGCTATGAATGGCGCCCGGATACCGACGGTATTGAAGCCGATTTGTTAATTAACGCCACGCCTATCGGAATGGCTGGCGGTAATGATGCCGACAAACTCTCTTATTCCGAACAGGAAGTGGATAAGGCGAGCGTTATCTTTGATGTGGTGGCGCTACCGCCCGTCACGCCGCTGATCCGCTACGCCCGTGAACGCGGTAAAACCGTGATTACCGGTTCCGAAGTGTTTGCTATTCAGGCCGTGGAGCAATTTGTCCTTTATACCGGGATTCGCCCGGATGACGCGCTGTTCCAGAAAGCCGCGGCCTGGTCACGCCTGTAACATTTTTTCCCGCTTTTTCTTTAAATTAAAAGAACAGGGTACCCTACTATGACTAAAAAAATTGTTGCTGTGACGGCCTGTCCGACGGGCGTCGCCCATACATTTATGGCTGCCGAAGCGTTGGAAATTGAAGCCCGCAAGCGTGGTGACTGGATCAAGGTTGAAACTCGCGGTTCCGTCGGGGCGAAGAACACGCTGACTGCGGAAGAGATAGCGCAAGCGGATGTGGTGATTATCGCGGCGGATATTGAACTGGATCTGTCAGGCTTTGTTGGCAAAAGACTCTATCGCACCAGTACCGGCGCGGCGCTAAAAAAGAGTGCGCAGGAAATGGATAATGCTTTCAATAGCGCCGAGGTCTATCAGGGGAGTGCCGGGCGCTCTTCTTCAGCTGGTAAAACAGAGCTACCCGGCGTTTATAAGCATTTAATGACCGGCGTATCCCATATGCTTCCTTTGGTGGTGGCGGGAGGGTTGTGTATCGCGCTCTCTTTTGTCTTCGGTATCCAGGCCTTCAATGAGCCGGGCACGCTGGCGGCTGCGCTATTTCAAATTGGTGGTAAGGCGGCCTTTGCGCTGATGGTGCCGGTACTGGCTGGGTTTATTGCCTTCTCAATTGCCGATCGTCCGGGTCTGGCCCCGGGGCTTATTGGCGGGATGTTGGCCAGCCTGTGCGGCGCTGGTTTCCTGGGAGGGATTGTGGCCGGTTTTCTGGCCGGTTACAGCGTACGGTTTCTGGCGCAAAATATTAAGCTGCCAGCGTCAATGGAAGCGCTTAAGCCGGTACTGGTTCTGCCGCTACTCTCTACGCTGATTACCGGCCTAATCATGATTTACGTGGTGGGTGGCCCGGTGTCTGCGGTGATGGAAGGGCTGACGACGTTCCTGGGGAATATGACCTCTACGAATGCTATCTTGCTGGGAATGTTGCTGGGCGCAATGCAAGGTTTTGACCTTGGCGGGCCGGTGAATAAAGCTGCGTATACCTTCGGCGTCGGTTTACTGGCTTCTCATTCTTATATGCCAATGGCGGCTATTATGGCGGCAGGGATGGTACCGGCATTAGGAATGGGCGTCGCAACCTGGGCGGCAAGAGCGAAATTCAATGCCGCTGAGCATGAAGCGGGTAATGCATCTTTTATCCTGGGGCTGTGCTTTATCTCTGAAGGGGCGATTCCCTTCGCCGCGCGTGACCCGATGCGCGTCATCCCTTCTACGATGGTCGGTGGCGCAATCGCCGGGGGACTATCCATGTATTTCGGTTGTACACTGATGGCGCCACACGGCGGCCTCTTTGTCCTGGCGATCCCACATGCGGTAGAACATGTGATGCAGTACCTGCTCTCGATTGCCTTGGGCACTATTGCCTGCGGCCTGATGTACGCGCTGTTGAAACCGTCTGCGGTTGCGCAAACAGTCTAATTCATCTCCCCCTGCAGGCTGGTCTGGTGTCTCCCCGGGCCAGCTTTTTTATTTCCATTGTCATCAAACCGTCATAATCAAGACATATAACTGTCATCAATTTGTCCTATTTTGCTCATCGTAGCAACTCAAACAACGATTTACCGAAACCGTGCAGGAGACATTATGAAAGTTATGCGTACCACTGTCGCAACTGTTGTCGCCGCGACCTTATCGATGAGCGCGTTCTCTGCCTTTGCAGCAGCAAGCCTGACAGGTGCCGGTGCAACGTTTCCTGCGCCGGTGTATGCCAAATGGGCGGATACCTACCAGAAAGAAACCGGTAACAAAGTCAATTACCAGGGGATAGGCTCTTCCGGCGGCGTGAAACAAATCACCGCGAATACCGTTGATTTTGGCGCTTCCGATGCGCCGCTGTCTGACGAAAAACTGAATCAGGAAGGCCTGTTCCAGTTCCCGACGGTGATCGGCGGCGTGGTGCTGGCGGTGAATATTCCAGGCCTCAAATCCGGCGAACTGGTGCTGGATGGTAAAACGCTGGGTGACATCTACCTCGGTAAAATCAAGAAGTGGGATGATGAAGCCATCACCAAACTGAACCCAGGCGTGAAGCTGCCTTCTCAGAACATCGCTGTGGTGCGTCGCGCTGACGGTTCCGGTACTTCCTTCGTGTTCACCAGTTACCTGGCGAAAGTCAACGACGAGTGGAAATCGAAAGTGGGCGCGGGTTCTACCGTGAACTGGCCAACCGGTCTGGGCGGTAAAGGTAACGACGGCATCGCGGCATTTGTACAGCGTTTGCCAGGCGCTATTGGCTACGTTGAATACGCTTATGCCAAGCAGAACAACCTGGCCTACACCAAACTGGTTTCTGCCGACGGCAAACCGGTAAGCCCGACGGAAGAGAGCTTCTCTAATGCGGCGAAAGGCGCAGACTGGAGCAAAACCTTCGCGCAGGATCTGACCAACCAGAAAGGTGACGATGTGTGGCCAATCACCTCCACCACCTTTATCCTGGTCCACAAAGCGCAGAAGAAACCTGAGCAGGGTGCTGAAGTGCTGAAGTTCTTCGACTGGGCCTACAAAAATGGCGCTAAGCAGGCGAATGATCTGGACTACGCCAGCCTGCCGGATAACGTTGTTGAGCAGGTTCGTACCGCCTGGAAGACCAGTATAAAAGACAGCAACGGTAAGGCGCTGTATTAATTAACGAATTGGCGGATGGCGCTACGCTTATCCGCCCTACGGTTTCGACCGCAGGCCCACGTTGTAGGCCGGATAAGCGTAGCGCCATCCGGCAGGGGCAACGTCGTAAAACGCGTTTAATGGAAAGAGTAATTTATGGCTGCAACCAAGCCTGCTTTTAACCCGCCGGGTAAAAAAGGCGACATGATTTTCAGCGCGCTGGTAAAACTGGCTGCGCTGATTGTGCTATTGATGTTGGGCGGTATTATCGTCTCATTGATCATCTCCTCCTGGCCAAGTATTCAGAAATTTGGTTTCTCATTTCTTTGGACTAAGGAATGGGACGCGCCAAACGATATCTACGGCGCGCTGGTGCACATTTACGGCACGCTGGTGACCTCCTTTATCGCACTGCTGATCGCTGTTCCGGTCAGTTTCGGCATTGCCCTGTTTTTAACCGAGCTGGCGCCAGGCTGGCTAAAGCGTCCGCTCGGCATCGCCATTGAGCTGCTGGCGGCGATCCCCAGTATCGTGTACGGCATGTGGGGGCTGTTTATCTTCGCGCCGCTGTTTGCGACGTACTTCCAGGAGCCGGTCGGCAATATTCTTTCCAACATTCCGTTTGTCGGCGCGCTGTTCTCCGGCCCGGCGTTTGGTATCGGCATTCTGGCGGCGGGCGTCATCCTCGCCATCATGATCATCCCCTACATTGCGGCGGTTATGCGCGACGTCTTCGAGCAAACGCCGGTAATGATGAAAGAGTCCGCTTACGGTATAGGCTGTACTACCTGGGAAGTTATCTGGCGCATCGTGCTACCGTTCACCAAAAATGGCGTGATCGGCGGCATTATGCTGGGGCTGGGCCGTGCTCTGGGTGAAACGATGGCGGTCACTTTTATCATCGGCAATACCTACCAGCTCGACAGCGCGTCGCTGTATATGCCGGGCAATAGCATCACTTCCGCGCTGGCGAACGAATTCGCTGAGGCGGAATCGGGTCTGCACGTGGCAGCGTTGATGGAGCTGGGGCTGATCCTGTTTGTGATCACCTTTATCGTCCTGGCGGCGTCTAAATTCATGATTATGCGTCTGGCGAAGAACGAGGGAGCACGTTAATGGCTACGCTTGATATGCAGAACACCGCGCAGCTCGCGGAATCCCGTCGCAAGATGCAGGCGCGTCGCCGCATGAAGAACCGTATCGCACTAACGCTCTCAATGGCGACGATGGCATTTGGTCTGTTCTGGCTGATCTGGATTTTGATGTCCACTATCACCCGTGGTATCGACGGGATGTCGCTGGCGCTGTTTACCGAAATGACGCCGCCGCCGAACACGGCGGGCGGCGGGCTGGCGAACGCCCTGGCGGGGAGTGGATTATTGATTCTCTGGGCTACCGTATTGGGTACGCCGCTGGGGATTATGGCCGGGATCTATCTGGCGGAATATGGCCGTAAATCCTGGCTGGCGGAAATCATTCGCTTTATTAACGACATTCTGCTTTCCGCGCCGTCAATTGTTGTGGGGCTGTTTGTTTACACCATCGTGGTGGCGCAGATGCAGCACTTCTCCGGTTGGGCAGGGGTGATTGCGCTGGCGCTGTTGCAGGTACCGATCGTTATCCGTACCACTGAAAACATGCTCAAATTGGTGCCGGATAGCCTGCGTGAAGCCGCTTATGCGCTGGGTACGCCGAAGTGGAAGATGATTTCCGCGATTACGCTGAAAGCCTCTATCTCCGGCATTATGACCGGTATCCTGCTGGCTATTGCGCGTATCGCCGGCGAAACGGCGCCATTGTTGTTTACCGCGCTCTCGAACCAGTTCTGGAGCACCGACATGATGCAGCCGATCGCCAACCTGCCGGTGACCATCTTTAAATTCGCGATGAGCCCATTTGCCGAATGGCAACAATTAGCCTGGGCGGGCGTGCTGATTATTACCCTGTGCGTACTGCTGCTGAATATTCTGGCGCGTGTTGTTTTCGCGAAGAAAAAACACGGTTAAAGACATTGTAGGCCTGATAAGCGTAGCGCCATCAGGCATTATTTTACGGCGTGGCGGATGCGGCGCTGGATGAGGAAAAGAGTGAAATGAGTATGGTTGAAACTGCCCCGAGTAAGATTCAGGTTCGTGATTTGAACTTCTACTACGGCAAATTCCATGCCCTGAAGAACATTAATCTGGATATCGCGAAGAATCAGGTAACGGCATTTATCGGGCCATCCGGCTGCGGTAAATCAACGCTACTGCGTACCTTCAATAAAATGTACTCGCTTTATCCGGAGCAGCGCGCGGAAGGTGAAATTCTGCTGGATGGCGACAATATTCTCACCAATACCCAGGATATCGCGTTGCTGCGCGCAAAAGTGGGGATGGTATTCCAGAAGCCGACGCCGTTCCCGATGTCCATCTATGACAATATCGCCTTTGGCGTGCGTCTGTTTGAGAAGCTGTCTCGTGCCGATATGGATGAGCGCGTGCAGTGGGCGTTGACCAAAGCCGCATTATGGAACGAAACCAAAGATAAATTGCACCAGAGCGGGTACTCTCTCTCCGGTGGTCAGCAGCAGCGTCTGTGCATTGCGCGCGGTATCGCCATTCGCCCGGAAGTGTTGCTGCTGGATGAGCCATGTTCAGCTCTGGACCCGATCTCTACCGGGCGTATTGAAGAGCTGATCACCGAGCTGAAACAGGATTACACCGTGGTGATCGTGACCCACAACATGCAGCAGGCGGCACGTTGCTCCGATCATACGGCGTTTATGTACCTGGGCGAGTTGATTGAGTTCAGCAACACGGACGATCTGTTCACCAAGCCCGCGAAGAAACAAACAGAAGACTATATCACCGGTCGTTACGGTTAATTCAGGAGTGCGTAATGGACAGTCTGAACCTTAATAAACATATTTCCGGCCAGTTCAACGCCGAACTGGAAAGCATCCGCACTCAGGTAATGACCATGGGCGGCATGGTGGAGCAGCAGCTTTCTGACGCTATCACCGCCATGCACAACCAGGACAGCGAGCTGGCGAAGCGCGTGGTAGAAGGCGATCATCAGGTTAATATGATGGAAGTCGCCATCGATGAAGCCTGCGTGCGTATTATCGCCAAGCGCCAGCCGACGGCGAGCGATCTGCGTCTGGTAATGGCGATTATCAAAACCATCGCCGAACTGGAGCGCATTGGCGACGTGGCGGATAAAATCTGCCGTACCGCGCTGGAGAAATTCTCCCAGCAGCACCAGCCGCTGTTGGTGAGTCTGGAGTCACTGGGTCGCCACACCGTGCAGATGCTGCACGACGTGCTGGATGCATTCGCGCGCATGGATCTCGACGAAGCGGTGCGTATCTACCGTGAAGACAAGAAAGTTGACCAGGAGTACGAAGGCATCGTGCGTCAGCTGATGACCTACATGATGGAAGACTCGCGCACGATTCCCAGCGTGCTGACCGCGTTATTCTGCGCGCGCTCTATCGAGCGTATCGGTGACCGTTGCCAGAATATCTGCGAATACATCTTCTACTTCGTGAAGGGGCAGGATTTCCGTCACGTCGGCGGCGATGAGCTGGATAAACTGCTGGCGGGGAAAGATCCGAAAGAGTAAATCTCATTCTTTTGCCCGGTGGCGCTGCGCTTACCGGGCCTACAGCATCTGTACCTGTAGGCCGGATAAGCGTTAGCGCCATCCGGCATTTCAGTTAACGCGTAATCTCCCACCCGCGCGCTTTCCACAATCCCGGCAACTGCGCCAAATCGGTAAACGTCGTCACGTTAGGGTGATCGATCGGCTTGTTATGCGGATCGGCGCAGAAATAAAACACTTCCATTCCCGCTGCAATTCCTGACTGCGCGCCCGCGCTGGAATCATCCACCAGAATACACTTCTCAACATTGACCTTCATGGCGTTCGCCGCATGGAGCATCAGCGCCGGATCGGGCTTCCAGCGTTGAATATCGTAACCGCTAAACAGCAAATCGGGAAAATAATGCAACATGCCCAGGTTACCCAGCGAATGCTGCATCTTACTGACCGGTCCGTTGGATACCACGCACATAGGCGTCTTAATGCTCTCCAGCAGGGTATTTGCGCCCGCGATCGCTTCCAGTTCGGTATCGAACAGGCGCGCCACTTCCGCGCGGTACACCGGCTCCAGAACGTCGCGTCTTAGTGTAACACCGTACTCCTTGCTGATAGTTTCGATAATTTCGTAGAGTTTTACGCCCTTAAAGCGTTTAAATACCGTTTCGAGATCGAGCGTGATGCCAAATTCCTGAAACATTGCGACATAGGCACGCGAGCAAATCACTTCACTATCGACCAGCGTACCGTCGCAATCGAAAAATACCGCTTCTATCATGGACATGATGTTTCCTGTTTAGTCGCCAAACCGTGGACGCGCGCCGCGTTGCGTTAACCATTTTTCTGTGTCATCCCGGCTGTAGCGCAGCGGCCTGATCAGGTTGCCTGTTTTATCGATCACTCCCCAGCGCCCGTTTTTAGCGACGGCGATGAAGTTGATATTGTACCGATAATCTGTATTAGAGACAGTATCGTAGCGAAAGGGAATAATGATGTTTCCTGAAAAATCAAGAAGGCCGTATAAAATCTTGTCGTTCATCCGCTTTCCCGCGACAAACGCATCGGGTCGCTGGTTTATCATCTGTATCGACGAAAATTGCGGCGCAATAATCACATTGCCGTAAGCATCGCCCATGCCGCTTAGCTGAGCGCTATTCTGGTAAGTCGAGAGAAAAACTATGGCGCTGCTTTCGGCTAACTCAATGCTGGAATAGACGGGCGGGTAGATAAATTGCTGCTGGCGGGCGCTATACAAACCGGTATGGTTACCGGTGAACGATGTTGAGACGTAAAACAGATCTGTTTCGCTGTCATAATGCTCAATATAGATTTTTTGCCACGGAATGATTGCCTGCCCAGCGGCGTTGTAGAGTCCACAAAACTCATCCTGACAGATGACGTAAAAGCGCGTTACTGGCAGTCTTAAGCCGTCGGCGCTAAAAGAAACGTCAGATATTTCTACCTGGTCAGGTTTTAGCGGTAACGGTACAGGTGCGTTCAGATAAGTTTTTGGTTGAATGGTGTTGATAAGACTCAGAATGGATGAGCCTGCCGCCCCGGATGTTGAAGAAACCAACGCGAGTAAGAAAAACAGACGGGTAAACATAAAAATCCTTTTCATATCCTGGTCGCTGCCTCAGTATTTCCTGTCTCATATCGCTAGTTTAACGTTTACGTAATGCTGAATGAGGGGACGCAATCGTTGCCGTACTAACAAATTGAGTGAAAAAAATTACCACACAACTGCGCCAGGTGTCGCATTTTGGTATAGGATAACGGCGAATTTTCCCTCCTTTCTCCGGAAATTGATAATGAGTCAACAACACACCACCCAGGCTTCTGGTCAGGGTATGCTGGAACGCGTGTTTAAACTGCGCGAACATGGCACGACGGCACGAACCGAAGTGATCGCCGGTTTTACCACTTTCCTGACGATGGTTTATATCGTTTTTGTTAACCCGCAAATTCTGGGCGTAGCTGGCATGGACACCAGCGCCGTCTTTGTGACCACCTGTCTGATTGCGGCCTTTGGCAGTATTCTGATGGGCCTGTTCGCTAACCTGCCGGTGGCGCTGGCGCCCGCGATGGGGCTGAATGCGTTCTTTGCCTTCGTGGTTGTGCAGGCAATGGGACTGCCGTGGCAGGTAGGCATGGGCGCCATTTTCTGGGGCGCTGTTGGTCTTTTATTGCTGACTATCTTCCGCGTGCGTTACTGGATGATCGCCAACATTCCGGTCAGCCTGCGCGTGGGCATCACCAGCGGCATCGGCCTGTTTATCGGCATGATGGGGCTGAAAAACGCCGGCGTGATCGTCGCTAACCCGGAAACGCTGGTCAGCATCGGCAACCTGACCTCGCACAGCGTGCTGCTGGGGGTTCTCGGATTCTTTATTATTGCGATTCTCGCTTCGCGCAACATTCATGCGGCGGTGCTGGTGTCCATCATCGTCACGACGCTGCTTGGCTGGATGATGGGCGATGTGCACTACAACGGCATTGTCTCCGCGCCGCCAAGCGTCACCAGCGTGGTAGGGCATGTCGATTTGGCAGGCTCGTTCAATCTTGGCCTGGCGGGGGTTATTTTCTCCTTCATGTTGGTCAACCTGTTTGACTCCTCCGGTACGCTGATTGGCGTGACCGATAAAGCCGGGCTGGCGGATGAGAAAGGCAAATTCCCGCGCATGAAGCAGGCGCTGTTTGTTGATAGTATCTCTTCCGTCACTGGCGCATTTGTCGGAACGTCTTCTGTGACCGCTTATATTGAGTCCTCTTCCGGCGTTTCGGTGGGCGGTCGCACCGGTTTGACGGCAGTGGTGGTCGGTATTTTGTTCCTGCTGGTTATCTTCCTGTCGCCGCTGGCGGGCATGGTGCCGCCTTACGCGGCGGCGGGCGCGCTGATTTACGTCGGCGTGCTGATGACCTCCAGCCTGGCGCGGGTAAACTGGCAGGATTTAACCGAATCGGTCCCGGCGTTTATTACGGCGGTAATGATGCCGTTTAGCTTCTCGATCACCGAAGGTATCGCGCTGGGCTTTATCTCTTACTGCGTGATGAAGATTGGTACCGGTCGCCTGCGCGACCTTAGCCCGTGCGTAGTGATTGTCGCGCTGTTATTCGTGCTGAAGATTGTGTTTATTGACGCACACTGATGAAATGAACCCTCGCCCCATCGGGGGGAGGGTTTTTAAATAACTTACGCTTTAACGCGCTGAATATACTCGCCAAATGCGGTCAGCTGACCGGTCAAATGATCTAACGTTCCCTGATCCACCACTTCTCCAGTCTGCGGGTCGACTTTATTCTGAATCACGCCGCCCATAAACTCCGGTTTGTTCATCACCATCGCATCAAGGAACACCAGAATCTGGCGCAGATGATACTGGCAGCGCGCGCCGCCAATCGCCCCCATTGAACTGGTCTGGATAAGAACGGGCTTACCCGCCAGCGGCTGCTCAGGCAGACGGGATAGCCAGTCGATGGCATTCTTCAGGCCGCCGGGAACGGAATAGTTATATTCCGGCGTCACAATGACGACGCCGTCAGCGTTGCGAATCTGCTCCGCCAGCGCCTCTACGCTGGCTGGAAATCCCTCTTCCTGCTGGATATCGGCGTCATACAGCGGAATATCCCCGATCGAAGGCAGCGGCGATACCGTCATTCCTGCCGGCGCGACTTTAGGCAGCGTACGCGCCACCATTCCGTTAAAGGAACCTTTGCGTAAACTTCCCAGCAATGTAACCACATTCAGCGTTTCAGACATACGTGCCCCTTTTTTCATTATGAACGATTAAGCGTATACGATTTGGCGGCGGGGAGTTGGGCGAATCGCATCAGACGACCGGTTGGCTCATTGGCGCGCGTCTGGGCACTGTTGCAAATAGTCGGTGGTGATAAACTTATCATCCCCTTTTGCTGATGGAGCTGCACATGAACCCATTCAAAGGCCGGCATTTTCAGCGTGACATCATTCTGTGGGCCGTACGCTGGTACTGCAAATACGGCATCAGTTACCGTGAGCTGCAGGAGATGCTGGCTGAACGCGGAGTGAATGTCGATCACTCCACGATTTACCGCTGGGTTCAGCGTTATGCGCCTGAAATGGAAAAACGGCTGCGCTGGTACTGGCGTAACCCTTCCGATCTTTGCCCGTGGCACATGGATGAAACCTACGTGAAGGTCAATGGCCGCTGGGCGTATCTGTACCGGGCCGTCGACAGCCGGGGCCGCACTGTCGATTTTTATCTCTCCTCCCGTCGTAACAGCAAAGCTGCATACCGGTTTCTGGGTAAAATCCTCAACAACGTGAAGAAGTGGCAGATCCCGCGATTCATCAACACGGATAAAGCGCCCGCCTATGGTCGCGCGCTTGCTCTGCTCAAACGCGAAGGCCGGTGCCCGTCTGACGTTGAACACCGACAGATTAAGTACCGGAACAACGTGATTGAATGCGATCATGGCAAACTGAAACGGATAATCGGCGCCACGCTGGGATTTAAATCCATGAAGACGGCTTACGCCACCATCAAAGGTATTGAGGTGATGCGTGCACTACGCAAAGGCCAGGCCTCAGCATTTTATTATGGTGATCCCCTGGGCGAAATGCGCCTGGTAAGCAGAGTTTTTGAAATGTAAGGCCTTTGAATAAGACAAAAGGCTGCCTCATCGCTAACTTTGCAACAGTGCCCGCGTCTGGATATCGGGCAGGCTTTTCCAGCCCAGTTTGCCATCGAACTCCCACACTTTTAATTTTTCTATCGCTGGCGTAACGGTTACGGACCATACCAGTACATCTTCCGCATCGCACACGGCTTCAAGCTGCGTGACATGCGCGCACTTCAGGCGTCCGGCAACGGGTAAAAGTTGCAGCTCCCGCGGATCGTCATTCATGACATCGCCGGTGAGTTTTAACACGCTCTGGCGCAATGTAATGAGTTGCGCCCGCGCTTCGTTGGGATCGTTTTGATTGGCTACCCATAAGTTTTCATTACGGGAGAAAGGGTGGCGTTCGAGCGAATGCGGATGGTGAAAGCCGCGGGAGGTGCGCTGTAATTCCATATCCAGCCCGCACTCTCCTTCGGTGGTCAACGCCACGCCAACCATATTTCCGGCGTAGGAGATAGAAAAGCCTGGCAGATTTTTGTCACGAAACGCGGGTTTACCTTTCGCCTGAATAATGATTTCCGGCAGCTCGCTAATTCCGTACAGCATAAACATCAGTTCGGCAAGAAGGCCTCTGGAGGCGAGAAAACGCGTTCGTCGGTGAGCAGGCAGGTTTCTGGCTTCAATATGGCAAGACGAAGAGAGACGAATTGAAACCAACTGTCCCTCCGTAAGTATCCCTCTGGCAAAGTGAGTCGCCATTTTTCGCTCCGTGATTAATGGGCCGTGATAATGACGAGAGTAACATTAACGTAAATTATGGACAGGTTTTACGCGCTAAAAATTCAATTTCAGAAGGTTCTTTAATCAGACGGTGACATTTCTGGTAAGAGGAAGGTTAATTTATCAACGCAGGTGGTCAGATAAGGCGACGGCAGAGCGTGTTGATAGCCTGTCGTAGCCACACAATCTTGGGATTATGACTATTACGTTTGTGCCATAATAGGGTAAACGGCACCATCAGCTTTTCCCGCTGTTGCGCATCAAAAGGCAGGGGGCGCGCCACTAACGGTAGCTGGTGGAGCTGATTGTAGTGCTGGCAATAGCGCGGCGCGGTTGCTATCAGGGTGTGATCCGGCTGGGCGGCCATAAAGAGCGACTGCTCGAACCCCGGCAGGCTCAAGGCAATATGGCGTTTGCGTCCCATTTCTTGCAGGACATCATCCAGCGCCCAGGTATCGCTTTGCTCCCAGCAAATACTGATATGCGGGTAGCGCAGAAAAGTGTCCAGATCCCACGCTTCGCGCAGCGCCGGATGATCTTCCCGCAGCCAGACCCACGGTAAATCGCTAAACAGTACCTCAAAATCAATCGCGAGCGGCAACAGACTGAGCAATTCTCGCGAGCGGGGATGGCTTTCGCGTCCGGTAAATCCGATATCGACTTCCCCACGCGTAATCGCCTCCAGCGAGTCATAATCCCAGTTGCGAACCTTAATGGTAGCCTGCGGATAGCGCTGATAAATCTGCTGCGACAGTGAATTAAACATAATCATCATCAGCGGCGACTCTGCCGCCAACTCAAATTTTAAACCGCGCGGCGTTTGATGATGCGGCTTATCAAGCAGTTGATTCCCCATCTGCATCCAGTCCGCCAGACTTTGCTCCATACTGACCATCAGCGGCGTCGGCGCCAGGCCCAGCGGCGTATTGACGAACAGCGGATCGTCAAACCATGCCCGGAGTTTCGCCAGCGATTTGCTGACCGCCGAGGGCGTTACGTTCATCCGTTTTGCAGCTTTAGTGACGCTGCGCTCCTGCATGAGTAACTGTAGGCATAACAGCAAATTAAGGTCGAGATTGGTAAGGGATTTCTTCATGCTCGGCTACGGACCTGTTGGGCGTGACGGAGAAGATCAGCAGAATACTCACTATGCTACAACCAATCAGAATCCCGATCAGCATATTCATCGCGCTGATACCGAGTATTGCCGCCAGCCAAATCCACAGTGATGAACCGCAAACCTGCGCGATACCCAGCGTGGAACTGGCTACTCCGGCGCGCAGCGAAAACGGCCCCAGCGCCTGGCTCATCGCGACGCCAAAACCAACCGAGAATCCGGCGCAGATAAGCGTCAGGCCAAAGAGCGTGACGGTATTGGTATGAGCAAGGCTTAACGTCACGCCAGCCGTCAAAAACAGCCCCTGTGAGACGAGCATTAAGGTTCGCGGCTTAAATAACCCAAGCGCAAAAGGGGTAGAAAAAGAGACGACCATGCTGACGCCTGCGGTGAGCGCCATGGTAATGGCATAGTCGCCACGGCTAAATCCCATCACCTCCATCAGCAGCACTGGAGAGGCATTGACGAAGGTCAGGATCACCGACACGCTAAGGGTGGTGATCGCCAGTCGACTGACGAAAAAACGGTTAACCAGCGACTCGGCGGCGGGCGACGATCGTGATAAATCGCGTGGAGCCAGCCTTGCCGGGCGCGTCTCGCGCAGGATAAACGGCACTGTTGCAAAGTTAGCGATGAGGCAGCCTTTTGTCTTATTCAAAGGCCTTACATTTCAAAAACTCTGCTTACCAGGCGCATTTCGCCCAGGGGATCACCATAATAAAATGCTGAGGCCTGGCCTTTGCGTAGTGCACGCATCACCTCAATACCTTTGATGGTGGCGTAAGCCGTCTTCATGGATTTAAATCCCAGCGTGGCGCCGATTATCCGTTTCAGTTTGCCATGATCGCATTCAATCACGTTGTTCCGGTACTTAATCTGTCGGTGTTCAACGTCAGACGGGCACCGGCCTTCGCGTTTGAGCAGAGCAAGCGCGCGACCATAGGCGGGCGCTTTATCCGTGTTGATGAATCGCGGGATCTGCCACTTCTTCACGTTGTTGAGGATTTTACCCAGAAACCGGTATGCAGCTTTGCTGTTACGACGGGAGGAGAGATAAAAATCGACAGTGCGGCCCCGGCTGTCGACGGCCCGGTACAGATACGCCCAGCGGC
Source organism: Salmonella sp. A29-2 (assembly GCF_020150755.1). NCBI lineage: Bacteria > Pseudomonadati > Pseudomonadota > Gammaproteobacteria > Enterobacterales > Enterobacteriaceae > Salmonella > Salmonella sp. A29-2. The sequence goes on from NZ_CP083731.1 coordinate 4,850,802, forward strand.
CATTGACCTTCACGTAGGTTTCATCCATGTGCCACGGGCAAAGATCGGAAGGGTTACGCCAGTACCAGCGCAGCCGTTTTTCCATTTCAGGCGCATAACGCTGAACCCAGCGGTAAATCGTGGAGTGATCGACATTCACTCCGCGTTCAGCCAGCATCTCCTGCAGCTCACGGTAACTGATGCCGTATTTGCAGTACCAGCGTACGGCCCACAGAATGATGTCACGCTGAAAATGCCGGCCTTTGAATGGGTTCATGTGCAGCTCCATCAGCAAAAGGGGATGATAAGTTTATCACCACCGACTATTTGCAACAGTGCCGAACAGCGTGCGCTCGATCCGGCCCAGCTCGCGCAGGGCCACGGCCAGTCCGTTCTGGCGCGGGTAGCTGCCGAGCTTGCGCAGCATCAGCGAGGCGGTGACGGTGCCCTGCTTGATCGAGCTGGCCAGGCGCAGGATGTCGTCCCAGTGGGCACGCACGTGCTTGATGTTCAGGGTGCCGCCGATCAGCGGGCGCAACGTCGGGTAGGCTTGCACGCCCTGCGGCACGTACAGCTTGGTTTCGCCGAGGTCGCGGATGCGCGGCGCGAAGCGGAAGCCTAGCAGGTGCATCAGGGCAAAGACGTGATCGGTGAAGCCGGCCGTGTCGGTGTAGTGCTCCTCGATCCGCAGGTCGGACTCGTGGTACAGCAGGCCGTCGAGCACATAGGTGGAATCGCGGACGCCGACATTCACCACGCGGGTGCTGAACGGCGCGTACTGGTCGGAGATATGGGTATAGAACAGCCGTCCCGGCTCGCTACCGTACTTCGGGTTGACGTGCCCGGTGCTCTCGCCCCGGCCACCCGCGCGGAAGCGCTGGCCATCGGAGGATGAGGTCGTGCCGTCGCCCCAGTGGGCGGCAAAGGCGTGGCGATACTGGTGGTTGACCAGCTCGGCCAAGGCCGCCGAATAGGTTTCGTCGCGGATGTGCCAGGCTTGCAGCCAGGACAGCTTGGCGTAGGTCAGGCCGGGGCTCGACTCGGCCATCTTGGTCAGCCCGAGGTTGATCGCATCACCGAGGATTGCGGACAGCAGCAACGTCCTGTCTTTGGCCTCGGCCCCGTCCTTCAAGTGGGTGAAGTGGCGGCTGAAGCCCGTCCAGTCGTCCACGTCCATCAGCAGTTCGGTGATCTTGATGCGCGGCAGTAACTGGCTGGTTTGGTCGATCAGCGCCTGCGCCCGATCCGGCACCGCCGCATCCAGCGGGGTGATTTTCAGCCCTGACTCGGTGAGGATGGCATCGGGCAGCTCGTTGTCCTTGGCCAGGCGGGTGACGGTGGCCAACTGCTCGTCCAGCAGCTGCAAACGCTCTTCCAGGTACTGGTCGCTGTTCGGGTTGATCGCCAGGGGCAGGGCCTGCTCGCGCTTGAGTGCGGCGAACTTCTCGGCCGGCAGCAGGTAGTCGTCGAAGTCGCGGAACTGCCGCGAGCCCTTGACCCAGATGTCGCCGGAGCGCAGGGCGTTCTTCAGCTCGGACAGGGCGCAGATTTCGTAGAATTTCCGGTCGAGGCCTTCCGGGGTGATCACCAGCGGCTTCCAGCGCGGCTTGATGAAGGCCGTGGGTGCATCGGCCGGCACCTTGCGCAGGTTGTCGGCGTTCATCTCACGCAGGGTCTGCACGGCTGCCAGCACGCCTTGCGCGGCCGGCCCGTGCTGTTCCCCAACTTTTCGCTCGGCGAAGAGTATGAACATGCGCCGCCGGCGACGAATCGCCAAATCTCACCGTATCTCCCGAGCGGACGATTTCGCACCGGTCTGCCCGTCGAAGGGCTTGCGATCGAACGGGGCGACCTTTTCTATGCATGTCCGCGAGCCAGCGTCTTTTATGGCACGGCGCTCGACGCCGACCTTCGGACGCGCGGCGTAAGCACGCTTGTCATGGCCGGGATAAGCACCACCGGCGTTGTTCTTTCAAGCGTCGCCTGGGCTAGTGATGCGGACTACGACGTGCGTTTGGTCCAGGACTGCTGCTACGACCCGGATCGGGATGCCCACGAAGCTCTGTTGCGTTCCGGGTTCGGCGGACGTGTACAGGTCGTGTAATTTTCGGGCCTCGCATGATCGCGGCCATAGCCGCAGGTGGATTGGTGCGAGGCAGGGCCAGTCCAAGTCAGGGTGCGGTCATCGCGGCGCCTGCAACTCTCAAAAACCCATCGCCGTAGCGGAGGTCTTGTAATCGCATGTCATTACGCACGCCCGATTTATTGTTCACAGCGATAGCACCTGCCATTTGGGGCAGCACCTACATTGTCACCACCCAATACCTGCCGAACTTCTCACCGATGACGGTCGCGATGCTGCGGGCGTTGCCGGCGGGTTTATTGCTCGTGATGATCGTCCGACAGATTCCAACGGGAATCTGGTGGATGCGCATCTTCATCCTCGGCGCACTTAATATTTCGCTATTCTGGAGCTTGTTGTTTATTTCGGTCTACCGCCTGCCGGGCGGGGTCGCGGCGACGGTAGGCGCTGTGCAGCCGCTGATGGTCGTGTTCATCTCTGCCGCTCTGCTAGGTAGCCCGATACGATTGATGGCGGTCCTGGGGGCTATTTGCGGAACTGCGGGCGTGGCGCTGTTGGTGTTGACACCAAACGCAGCGCTAGATCCTGTCGGCGTCGCAGCGGGCCTGGCGGGGGCGGTTTCCATGGCGTTCGGAACCGTGCTGACCCGCAAGTGGCAACCTCCCGTGCCTCTGCTCACCTTTACCGCCTGGCAACTGGCGGCCGGAGGACTTCTGCTCGTTCCAGTAGCTTTAGTGTTTGATCCGCCAATCCCGATGCCTACAGGAACCAATGTTCTCGGCCTGGCGTGGCTCGGCCTGATCGGAGCGGGTTTAACCTACTTCCTTTGGTTCCGGGGGATCTCGCGACTCGAACCTACAGTTGTTTCCTTACTGGGCTTTCTCAGCCCGGGGACCGCCGTGTTGCTAGGATGGTTGTTCTTGGATCAGACGCTGAGTGCGCTTCAAATCATCGGCGTCCTGCTCGTGATCGGGAGTATCTGGCTGGGCCAACGTTCCAACCGCACTCCTAGGGCGCGTATAGCTTGCCGGAAGTCGCCTTGACCCGCATGGCATAGGCCTATCGTTTCCACGATCAGCGATCGGCTCGTTGCCCTGCGCCGCTCCAAAGCCCGCGACGCAGCGCCGGCAGGCAGAGCAAGTAGAGGGCAGCGCCTGCAATCCATGCCCACCCGTTCCACGTTGTTATAGAAGCCGCATAGATCGCCGTGAAGAGGAGGGGTCCGACGATCGAGGTCAGGCTGGTGAGCGCCGCCAGTGAGCCTTGCAGCTGCCCCTGACGTTCCTCATCCACCTGCCTGGACAACATTGCTTGCAGCGCCGGCATTCCGATGCCACCCGAAGCAAGCAGGACCATGATCGGGAACGCCATCCATCCCCGTGTCGCGAAGGCAAGCAGGATGTAGCCTGTGCCGTCGGCAATCATTCCGAGCATGAGTGCCCGCCTTTCGCCGAGCCGGGCGGCTACAGGGCCGGTGATCATTGCCTGGGCGAGTGAATGCAGAATGCCAAATGCGGCAAGCGAAATGCCGATCGTGGTCGCGTCCCAGTGAAAGCGATCCTCGCCGAAAATGACCCAAAGCGCGGCCGGCACCTGTCCGACAAGTTGCATGATGAAGAAGACCGCCATCAGGGCGGCGACGACGGTCATGCCCCGGGCCCACCGGAACGAAGCGAGCGGGTTGAGAGCCTCCCGGCGTAACGGCCGGCGTTCGCCTTTGTGCGACTCCGGCAAAAGGAAACAGCCCGTCAGGAAATTGAGGCCGTTCAAGGCTGCCGCGGCGAAGAACGGAGCGTGGGGGGAGAAACCGCCCATCAGCCCACCGAGCACAGGTCCCGCGACCATCCCGAACCCGAAACAGGCGCTCATGAAGCCGAAGTGCCGCGCGCGCTCATCGCCATCAGTGATATCGGCAATATAAGCGCCGGCTACCGCCCCAGTCGCCCCGGTGATGCCGGCCACGATCCGCCCGATATAGAGAACCCAAAGGAAAGGCGCCGTCGCCATGATGGCGTAGTCGACAGCAGCGCCGGCCAGCGAGACGAGCAAGACCGGCCGCCGCCCGAAACGATCCGACAGCGCGCCCAGCACAGGTGCGCAGGCAAATTGCATCAACGCATACAGCGCCAGCAGAATGCCATAGTGGGCGGTGACGTCGTTCGAGTGAACCAGATCGCGCAGGAGGCCCGGCAGCACCGGCATAATCAGGCCGATGCCGACAGCGTCGAGCGCGACAGTGCTCAGAATTACGATCAGGGGTCTGTTGGGTTTCACGTCTGGCCTCCGGACCAGCCTCCGCTGGTCCGATTGAACGCGCGGATTCTTTATCACTGATAAGTTGGTGGACATATTATGTTTATCAGTGATAAAGTGTCAAGCATGACAAAGTTGCAGCCGAATACAGTGATCCGTGCCGCCCTGGACCTGTTGAACGAGGTCGGCGTAGACGGTCTGACGACACGCAAACTGGCGGAACGGTTGGGGGTTCAGCAGCCGGCGCTTTACTGGCACTTCAGGAACAAGCGGGCGCTGCTCGACGCACTGGCCGAAGCCATGCTGGCGGAGAATCATACGCATTCGGTGCCGAGAGCCGACGACGACTGGCGCTCATTTCTGATCGGGAATGCCCGCAGCTTCAGGCAGGCGCTGCTCGCCTACCGCGATGGCGCGCGCATCCATGCCGGCACGCGACCGGGCGCACCGCAGATGGAAACGGCCGACGCGCAGCTTCGCTTCCTCTGCGAGGCGGGTTTTTCGGCCGGGGACGCCGTCAATGCGCTGATGACAATCAGCTACTTCACTGTTGGGGCCGTGCTTGAGGAGCAGGCCGGCGACAGCGATGCCGGCGAGCGCGGCGGCACCGTTGAACAGGCTCCGCTCTCGCCGCTGTTGCGGGCCGCGATAGACGCCTTCGACGAAGCCGGTCCGGACGCAGCGTTCGAGCAGGGACTCGCGGTGATTGTCGATGGATTGGCGAAAAGGAGGCTCGTTGTCAGGAACGTTGAAGGACCGAGAAAGGGTGACGATTGATCAGGACCGCTGCCGGAGCGCAACCCACTCACTACAGCAGAGCCATGTAGACAACATCCCCTCCCCCTTTCCACCGCGTCAGACGCCCGTAGCAGCCCGCTACGGGCTTTTTCATGCCCTGCCCTAGCGTCCAAGCCTCACGGCCGCGCTCGGCCTCTCTGGCGGCCTTCTGGGGGGCACCTCAGAAAACGGAAAATAAAGCACGCTAAGGCATAGCTGACCTTGCCAGGCCTGCTTCGCCCTGTAGTGACGCGATCAACGGGCAGGAAACATTCCCCTTTCGTGCATGGCAGGCGCACACGAGTTCAGACAGCACGGTTTCCATGCGCGCCAAGTCGGCCATCTTCTCGCGCACGTCCTTGAGCTTGTGTTCGGCCAGGCTGCTGGCCTCCTCGCAGCGGGTGCCATCGTCGAGCCGCAACAGCTCGGCAATCTCGTCCAGACTGAACCCCAGCCGCTGTGCCGATTTCACGAATTTCACCCGAACCACGTCCGCCTCCCCATAGCGGCGGATGCTGCCGTAAGGCTTGTCCGGTTCCCGCAACAGGCCCTTGCGCTGATAGAAGCGGATTGTCTCCACGTTGACCCCGGCCGCCTTGGCAAAAACGCCAATGGTCAGGTTTTCCAAATTATTTTCCATATCGCTTGACTCCGTACATGAGTACGGAAGTAAGGTTACGCTATCCAATCCAAATTCAAAAGGGCCAACGTATGTCTGAACCACAAAACGGGCGCGGTGCGCTCTTCGCCGGCGGGCTGGCCGCCATTCTTGCATCGACCTGCTGCCTGGGGCCGCTAGTACTGGTCGCCCTGGGCTTCTCCGGTGCTTGGATCGGCAACCTGACGGTGCTGGAACCCTATCGACCGTTGTTCATCGGCGCGGCGCTAGTGGCGCTGTTCTTCGCCTGGAAGCGGATTTACCGGCCCGTGCAGGCATGCAAGCCAGGTGAGGTCTGCGCGATTCCGCAGGTGCGCGCCACCTACAAGCTGATTTTCTGGATCGTGGCCGTGCTGGTCCTGGTCGCGCTTGGATTTCCCTATGTCGTTCCATTTTTCTATTAACCAGGAGTTCATCATGAAGAAACTGTTTGCCTCCCTTGCCCTCGCCGCCGCTGTTGCCCCGGTGTGGGCCGCTACCCAGACCGTCACGCTAGCGGTTCCCGGCATGACTTGCGCCGCCTGCCCGATCACAGTCAAGAAAGCGCTCTCCAAGGTCGAAGGCGTGAGCAAGGTCGATGTGGGCTTCGAGAAGCGCGAGGCCGTCGTCACTTTTGACGACACCAAGGCCAGCGTACAGAAGCTGACCAAGGCCACCGCAGACGCCGGCTATCCGTCCAGCGTCAAGCAGTGAGCCAGCAAGCCAACGACAACAGCGAGAGCCGCTTCATGGGACTGATGACACGCATTGCCGATAAAACCGGCGCGCTCGGCAGCGTCGTTTCCGCGATGGGCTGCGCCGCCTGCTTTCCAGCCCTCGCCAGCTTCGGCGCGGCCATCGGGCTGGGCTTCTTGAGCCAGTACGAGGGACTGTTCATCAGCCGCCTGCTGCCGCTGTTTGCCGCGCTGGCCTTCCTGGCGAACGCGCTGGGTTGGTTCAGTCATCGGCAATGGCTGCGCAGTCTGCTCGGCATGATCGGCCCGGCCATCGTGTTTGCGGCCACGGTCTGGCTGCTCGGCAACTGGTGGACGGCGAACCTGATGTACGTCGGCCTGGCCTTGATGATTGGGGTGTCGATCTGGGACTTCGTGTCGCCGGCGCATCGCCGTTGCGGACCGGACGGCTGCGAACTCCCCGCCAAGCGCTTGTGAAAGACGGCTGACCGTGCGACACGGCGGCCCACACGAATAAGGAACGATGGTATGAGCACTCTCAAAATCACCGGCATGACTTGCGACTCGTGCGCAGTGCATGTCAAGGACGCCCTGGAGAAAGTGCCCGGCGTGCAATCAGCGGATGTCTCCTACGCCAAGGGCAGCGCCAAGCTCGCCATTGAGGTCGGCACGTCACCCGACGCGCTGACGGCCGCTGTAGCTGGACTCGGTTATCGGGCCACGCTGGCCGATGCCCCCTCAGTTTCGACGCCGGGCGGATTGCTCGACAAGATGCGCGATCTGCTGGGCAGAAACGACAAGACGGGTAGCAGCGGCGCATTGCATATCGCCGTCATCGGCAGCGGCGGGGCCGCGATGGCAGCGGCGCTGAAGGCCGTCGAGCAAGGCGCACGTGTCACGCTGATCGAGCGCGGCACCATCGGCGGCACCTGCGTCAATGTCGGTTGTGTGCCGTCCAAGATCATGATCCGCGCCGCCCATATCGCCCATCTGCGCCGGGAAAGCCCGTTCGATGGCGGTATTGCGGCAACTGTGCCTACGATTGACCGCAGTAAGCTGCTGGCCCAGCAGCAGGCCCGCGTCGACGAACTGCGGCACGCCAAGTACGAAGGCATCCTGGGCGGTAATCCGGCCATCACCGTTGTGCACGGTGAGGCGCGCTTCAAGGACGACCAGAGCCTTACCGTCCGTTTGAACGAGGGTGGCGAGCGCGTCGTGATGTTCGACCGCTGCCTGGTCGCCACGGGTGCCAGCCCGGCGGTCCCGCCGATTCCGGGCTTGAAAGAGTCACCCTACTGGACTTCCACCGAGGCCCTGGCGAGCGACACCATTCCCGAACGCCTTGCCGTAATCGGCTCGTCGGTGGTGGCGCTGGAGCTGGCGCAAGCCTTTGCCCGGCTGGGCAGCAAGGTCACGGTCCTGGCGCGCAATACCTTGTTCTTCCGTGAAGACCCGGCCATCGGCGAGGCGGTGACAGCCGCTTTCCGTGCCGAGGGCATCGAGGTGCTGGAGCACACGCAAGCCAGCCAGGTCGCCCATATGGACGGTGAATTCGTGCTGACCACCACGCACGGTGAATTGCGCGCCGACAAACTGCTGGTTGCCACCGGTCGGACACCGAACACGCGCAGCCTCGCGCTGGACGCAGCGGGGGTCACTGTCAATGCGCAAGGTGCCATCGTCATCGACCAAGGCATGCGCACGAGCAACCCGAACATCTACGCGGCCGGCGACTGCACCGACCAGCCGCAGTTCGTCTATGTGGCGGCAGCGGCCGGCACCCGTGCCGCGATCAACATGACCGGCGGCGATGCGGCGCTCGACCTGACCGCAATGCCGGCCGTGGTGTTCACCGATCCGCAAGTGGCGACCGTGGGCTACAGCGAGGCGGAAGCCCACCACGACGGGATCGAGACCGACAGCCGCACCTTGACCTTGGACAACGTGCCGCGTGCGCTCGCCAACTTCGACACACGCGGCTTCATCAAGTTGGTTATCGAGGAAGGCAGCCATCGGCTGATCGGCGTACAGGCGGTCGCGCCGGAAGCGGGTGAACTGATCCAGACGGCGGCTCTGGCCATTCGCAACCGCATGACGGTGCAGGAACTGGCCGACCAGTTGTTCCCCTACCTGACGATGGTCGAGGGGTTGAAGCTCGCGGCGCAGACCTTCAACAAGGATGTGAAGCAGCTTTCCTGCTGCGCCGGGTGAGAAAAAGGAGGTGTTCAATGAACGCCTACACGGTGTCCCGGCTGGCTCTTGATGCCGGGGTGAGCGTGCATATCGTGCGCGACTACCTGCTGCGCGGATTGCTGCGCCCGGTGGCGTGCACACCAGGCGGCTACGGCTTGTTCGATGACGCCGCCTTGCAACGGCTGTGCTTCGTGCGGGCGGCCTTCGAGGCGGGCATCGGCCTCGACGCGCTGGCGCGGCTGTGCCGGGCGCTGGATGCGGCGGACGGCGACGAAGCGGCCGCGCAGCTTGCCCTGCTGCGTCAGTTCGTCGAGCGTCGGCGCGAAGCGTTGGCCGATCTGGAAGTGCAGTTGGCCACCCTGCCGACCGAGCCGGCACAGCACGCGGAGAGTCTGCCATGAACAACCCCGAGCGCTTGCCGTCCGAGACGCACAAACCGATCACCGGCTACCTGTGGGGCGGACTGGCTGTGCTGACTTGCCCCTGCCACCTGCCCATCCTCGCTGTCGTGCTGGCCGGCACAACCGCCGGTGCTTTCCTCGGCGAGCATTGGGTCATCGCGGCGCTCGGTTTGACCGGCCTGTTCCTTCTGTCCCTGTCGCGGGCGTTGCGGGCATTCAGGGAAAGAGAATGAGCGCTTTCCGGCCGGATGGATGGACGACGCCGGAACTGGCCCAAGCGGTCGAGCGCGGGCAGCTTGAACTGCACTACCAGCCCGTCGTCGATCTGCGCAGTGGTGGGATTGTCGGCGCGGAAGCCCTGTTGCGCTGGCGTCATCCGACGCTTGGACTATTGCCACCGGGCCAGTTCCTGCCCGTGGTCGAATCGTCCGGCCTGATGCCTGAAATCGGCGCTTGGGTGCTGGGCGAAGCCTGCCGCCAGATGCGTGACTGGCGAATGCTGGCATGGCGACCGTTCCGGCTGGCCGTCAATGTTTCGGCGAGCCAAGTGGGACCGGACTTCGACGGGTGGGTAAAGGGCGTGCTGGCTGATGCCGAGTTGCCCGCCGAGTATCTCGAAATCGAGCTGACCGAATCGGTCGCGTTTGGTGATCCGGCGATCTTCCCCGCCCTGGACGCCTTGCGGCAGATCGGTGTGCGCTTCGCCGCCGATGACTTCGGGACGGGGTATTCCTGTCTGCAACATCTGAAGTGCTGCCCAATCAGCACGCTCAAGATCGACCAATCGTTTGTCGCCGGGCTCGCCAACGACCGCCGCGACCAAACCATCGTGCACACCGTGATTCAGCTTGCGCACGGGCTGGGCATGGATGTGGTGGCTGAAGGCGTGGAAACATCGGCGAGTCTTGATCTATTGCGACAAGCGGACTGCGACACAGGACAAGGCTTCCTGTTCGCGAAGCCAATGCCGGCGGCGGCATTCGCCGTCTTCGTCAGTCAATGGAGGGGTGCCACCATGAATGCAAGTGACTCTGTCATTTTCAGAAGACGACTGCACCAGTTGATTGGGCGTAATGGCTGTTGTGCAGCCAGCTCCTGACAGTTCAATATCAGAAGTGATCTGCACCAATCTCGACTATGCTCAATACTCGTGTGCACCAAAGCGAGGTGAGCATGGCGACGGAGGCTCTGTTGCAAAGATTGGCGGCAGTCAGAGGTAGGCTGTCGCTCTGCGCCGATCAGGCGGCTGCTGCGAAATGGTGGTTGAGCATGCCCATGGCCTCCGTCAGCGCCGAGGGCCCAATGCCAAAAGCTCTCTCCACAAGGCGCACCTCGCCCCTGATGCCGGGCTGCAGGCACCAGGGGCGAGCCTGTCCTTTGCGCAGGGCTCGCATGACTTCGAATCCCTTGATCGTGGCATAGGCCGTGGGGATCGATTTGAAACCGCGCACCGGCTTGATCAGTATCTTGAGCTTTCCGTGATCGGCCTCGATCACGTTATTGAGATACTTCACCTGCCGGTGGGCCGTCTCCCGGTCCAGCTTTCCTTCGCGCTTCAATTCGGTGATCGCTGCACCATAGCTCGGCGCTTTGTCGGTATTGAGCGTGGCAGGCTTTTCCCAGTGCTTCAGGCCTCGCAGGGCCTTGCCCAGGAACCGCTTCGCTGCCTTGGCGCTGCGGGTCGGCGACAGGTAGAAATCGATCGTGTCGCCCCGCTTGTCGACTGCCCGGTACAGGTAGGTCCACTTGCCCCGCACCTTGACGTAGGTTTCATCCAGGCGCCAGCTCGGATCAAAGCCACGCCGCCAGAACCAGCGCAGCCGCTTCTCCATCTCCGGGGCGTAGCGCTGGACCCAGCGATAGATCGTCGTATGGTCGACCGAAATGCCGCGTTCCGCCAGCATTTCCTCAAGGTCGCGATAGCTGATCGGATAGCGACAATACCAGCGCACCGCCCACAGGATCACATCACCCTGGAAATGGCGCCACTTGAAATCCGTCATCGTTCCGTCCGTCCAATCTCCGCCAAGCATGCTCAAGCTTCACGATTTTTGCAACAGAGCCCTCGCGACTAGGAGCTCGGATCTCAGGACGAAGGTCTCCGCGAATGTCCGGTCGATCCGCGCGACGTCCCAGGCGGGCGTTCCCTTGGCGGACATCCACGCCGCAGCGTCGTGCATCAGCCGCACAACCTCGTCGATATCACCCGAGCAGGCGACCCGAACGTTCGGAGGCTCCTCGCTGTCCATTCGCTCCCCTGGCGCGGTATGAACCGCCGCCTCATAGTGCAGTTTGATCCTGACGAGCCCAGCATGTCTGCGCCCACCTTCGCGGAACCTGACCAGGGTCCGCTAGCGGGCGGCCGGAAGGTGAATGCTAGGCATGATCTAACCCTCGGTCTCTGGCGTCGCGACTGCGAAATTTCGCGAGGGTTTCCGAGAAGGTGATTGCGCTTCGCAGATCTCCAGGCGCGTGGGTGCGGACGTAGTCAGCGCCATTGCCGATCGCGTGAAGTTCCGCCGCAAGGCTCGCTGGACCCAGATCCTTTACAGGAAGGCCAACGGTGGCGCCCAAGAAGGATTTCCGCGACACCGAGACCAATAGCGGAAGCCCCAACGCCGACTTCAGCTTTTGAAGGTTCGACAGCACGTGCAGCGATGTTTCCGGTGCGGGGCTCAAGAAAAATCCCATCCCCGGATCGAGGATGAGCCGGTCGGCAGCGACCCCGCTCCGTCGCAAGGCGGAAACCCGCGCCTCGAAGAACCGCACAATCTCGTCGAGCGCGTCTTCGGGTCGAAGGTGACCGGTGCGGGTGGCGATGCCATCCCGCTGCGCTGAGTGCATAACCACCAGCCTGCAGTCCGCCTCAGCAATATCGGGATAGAGCGCAGGGTCAGGAAATCCTTGGATATCGTTCAGGTAGCCCACGCCGCGCTTGAGCGCATAGCGCTGGGTTTCCGGTTGGAAGCTGTCGATTGAAACACGGTGCATCTGATCGGACAGGGCGTCTAAGAGCGGCGCAATACGTCTGATCTCATCGGCCGGCGATACAGGCCTCGCGTCCGGATGGCTGGCGGCCGGTCCGACATCCACGACGTCTGATCCGACTCGCAGCATTTCGATCGCCGCGGTGACAGCGCCGGCGGGGTCTAGCCGCCGGCTCTCATCGAAGAAGGAGTCCTCGGTGAGATTCAGAATGCCGAACACCGTCACCATGGCGTCGGCCTCCGCAGCGACTTCCACGATGGGGATCGGGCGAGCAAAAAGGCAGCAATTATGAGCCCCATACCTACAAAGCCCCACGCATCAAGCTTTTGCCCATGAAGCAACCAGGCAATGGCTGTAATTATGACGACGCCGAGTCCCGACCAGACTGCATAAGCAACACCGACAGGGATGGATTTCAGAACCAGAGAAAGAAAATAAAATGCGATGCCATAACCGATTATGACAACGGCGGAAGGGGCAAGCTTAGTAAAGCCCTCGCTAGATTTTAATGCGGATGTTGCGATTACTTCGCCAACTATTGCGATAACAAGAAAAAGCCAGCCTTTCATGATATATCTCCCAATTTGTGTAGGGCTTATTATGCACGCTTAAAAATAATAAAAGCAGACTTGACCTGATAGTTTGGCTGTGAGCAATTATGTGCTTAGTGCATCTAACGCTTGAATTAAGCCGCGCCGCGAAGCGGCGTCGGCTTGAATGAATTGTTAGACATCATTGGCTGGCACCAAGCAGTTTAACTGCTTCATACTTCACGAATTTAATGAGCGCCGCCACCTGATCCGCACGAGCGGGCAAATAATCTTCTTCTTGCCCAAGATAAGCCCGCTTGGCATTCAACAGGATGGGCTGATGTTGAGCTGGCAAGCGTGCCATTGCCCAAGTGGCAGCAACATCCTTTGGCGCGATCTTGCCGGTTGCTGCGGTGTACCAGATACGAGACAAAGTAAGCACTACATTCCGCTCATCGCCCGCCCAATCTGGCGGCGAGTTCCATAGCTTCAGAGTATCGGCCAGTGCCTTGAATAGATCGCTTTCTGGGACTGAGCTGAAGAGATCCTTCGCTGCTGAACCTGCCAAGACGACGCTATGTTGCTTTGCCTTTGTTAGCAGAATCGCCAAGTCAGAATCGGTTGTGGCGGGCTCGAAGATGCCCGCAAGGATGTCTTTGCGCTGCCACTCTCCGAACTGCAGTTCCCGCCTGGCCGGATAACGCCAAGGTACGATGTCACTGTGCACGACGATGGTCACTTCCAAGGCGCGGAGTGCCTTGTTTTGGCCAGGGGAAGCTGAAACCTCCAAGAGATCGACGAGCAGGGCTTGCCGCACGGCATCATTGAGCGGTGCAGCTACAGTCACCAGCAAATCAATATCACTGTACGGTTTCAATCCGCCATCCAGTGCGGAGCCGTACAAATGCACGGCCAGCAACGTCGACTCCAAGTGGCGCCCGATGACGTTGAGTGCTTGTGATAGTTGCACCGAAATCTCGGCGGGCACTTTTTCACTCATGATGTCTAACGCCCAAACTCAGCCGCGGATTTGCCGTAGCGCAGCGAAGGCAAAGCCGTCGGCTGGAGTGCCTTGTTAGGCATGATTTTTACTCTGCTCAACCGCAATGTCGAAATGAAATACGTCTTCGATGGTTCCTAGTTTTTTATAGAGCTCTATGGCTGGTTGGTCTTCTACGCCTTTATCAGCTTGGACGTAAATCACATAAGCTCCACGCGCTGCGCCTATAGCCTTGAGTTTTTTAATTAGAGCTGTAGCTATGCCTTCTCTGCGGCGGGTTGCCGCTACAGCGAGATCGTAGATATAAATCTCGCTTCTTTGCTGCTCGAATTTTTGCAACTCATACGCGGCGATAGCGCCAATGACTTTTTGCTCGTCAACCGCAGCCAACGCAATAAAACTAGAAGTGCTAAGCAGTTTTTGAAGATAGCTTGATGACGGCTTGTTGCGGGGCACTGTTGCAAATAGTCGGTGGTGATAAACTTATCATCCCCTTTTGCTGATGGAGCTGCACATGAACCCATTCAAAGGCCGGCATTTTCAGCGTGACATCATTCTGTGGGCCGTACGCTGGTACTGCAAATACGGCATCAGTTACCGTGAGCTGCAGGAGATGCTGGCTGAACGCGGAGTGAATGTCGATCACTCCACGATTTACCGCTGGGTTCAGCGTTATGCGCCTGAAATGGAAAAACGGCTGCGCTGGTACTGGCGTAACCCTTCCGATCTTTGCCCGTGGCACATGGATGAAACCTACGTGAAGGTCAATGGCCGCTGGGCGTATCTGTACCGGGCCGTCGACAGCCGGGGCCGCACTGTCGATTTTTATCTCTCCTCCCGTCGTAACAGCAAAGCTGCATACCGGTTTCTGGGTAAAATCCTCAACAACGTGAAGAAGTGGCAGATCCCGCGATTCATCAACACGGATAAAGCGCCCGCCTATGGTCGCGCGCTTGCTCTGCTCAAACGCGAAGGCCGGTGCCCGTCTGACGTTGAACACCGACAGATTAAGTACCGGAACAACGTGATTGAATGCGATCATGGCAAACTGAAACGGATAATCGGCGCCACGCTGGGATTTAAATCCATGAAGACGGCTTACGCCACCATCAAAGGTATTGAGGTGATGCGTGCACTACGCAAAGGCCAGGCCTCAGCATTTTATTATGGTGATCCCCTGGGCGAAATGCGCCTGGTAAGCAGAGTTTTTGAAATGTAAGGCCTTTGAATAAGACAAAAGGCTGCCTCATCGCTAACTTTGCAACAGTGCCCTAAATAGCAATTGCTGGCCTTTTTCATAGATAACTGGATATGGTAAAGCTTTGCCATCCTGGAACACACTATTGGGCGGGAAATACATGACTGCCCACTCCGGCAGCGCTCGGCTCGTACTTTTGTAAAAATCGTCCATTGGAAATGATTTCACGTCGCTGACCTGGGAGAAAATCAATCGAGAATATTTGGTCGTGTTATTAGCGGCCAGATTAAAGCTATCAATATTACCACTGCCCACAAAGGCTGGTGTTTTCCACGGATTAGGCATTGTAACGTTGTATGCAATTACGCAGTTTGAGCCATCACAGCCAAATTGTGGAGCCGTTACTGCCCACATAATTAAGGGATTTCCATCAATCTTAGGCGCTGTACTTTCCACTATTTTAGTTAAATCCAGGTTCATAGATTTCGCGGCTACCGCAACGGCATTATCAATTAGGTTTATGTAGTTGCTATAAGCATCTTCTGAGGATTTAGCCATTGATGCAGGCATCCAAGCCATCAAACTTGGCCTAGCGGATGGGTTATCCGGTGATGTAAGAATGCTTGCAGTGTTAAACATGAGAGTTTGCTGACCGTTCAATCCTCTTAATGGAGCATCAAGCGATGTGGCCAGGCTTGTGACATTTAGCGCTTTCATCAGTAGAGACTGTCTATATGAGTTCCGCCCATCTTCTGAGTCTCTCAGATCTTGGTCATAAATACCCCCAGCTCTTGCCAAGTTTAACGCTCTGGACATCTCTGAATTATAGGATTTTGGGGTTGTAGCACAGCCTGCGAGCATAATGGCGGCGAACAAGGCTGTAGCTGAACTTACGGAAGTTGACATATTCATTTTCATTTAAAGCTCCTCTTTTAGAAATAGAGTGCCATTGGTTTGTGAAAATGCAACAAGGGTTAATTAAAACTTTTTAAAAATCATAAGTTTGTACTGACGTGACAAAGTTGCCGACATTATTCAATGATTAACTTTCACATGTGAAAGTTTTATTTGGACTGCCCAAATTGGACAGTTTGGGAGTTCGGTTTGTACTCATTTGCTCGGTAGGCTTTCGGGTGACACGAAACCTATTGGAGCAACAGTATGAGAGTCTCTCCCCCTTACATTAGAACACTATCTGCCTCTTGTTTAATCATCTTCTCTGTCGTCGCCACTCATGCCTCGGCTGAAGGGCTTCAGTCCGAGATGGATAGACTATTCAACGAAATGAGTAATACAACTAGACCGGGTATTCATGAGACACAACGCCGTGGAGTTATTGCGGGTGGGCGTGTGACCACCAAAGCGCGTATTTTTGATGAAAACCTAGTTAGCTTTGTCCCTCCATCCTGGAAAGCTGGGTGTGGTGGCGTTGATCTATTCGGTGGTTCTTTATCGTTTGTGAATGCAGATCAGATTGTTCAACTGATGCGAGCTGTGGCAGCAAATGCAAAGGGCTATGCTTTTCAACTAGCTCTGGATAATGTTTTTCCTGATGGTGCCAAATGGATAGAAAACTTTCAGAAGAAAGTTCAGGCTTTGAACCAGCATTTAGGCAATTCTTGTCAGTTAGCTCAGGGTATTGTTAACGATTCACTAAGTGCTTTTGACACGAAACTAAAGAACGATACTCGTACAAAAGCATCGACCAAAGGTTTATTTGAAGACATGTTTTCTGCAACGCAGGAAACGGATGGACAAACGGCAATCAAGACGCTGAAAGACAACTCGCCACAGGCCTACCAAGAGATGATAGGTAATATTGTCTGGAAGCAACTCAAAAAGAATAGTGTAAGTTCATGGTTCCAGTACGGGGATAACAGCCTGCTTGAAGCCATGATGTCTATAACTGGTGCCGTTGTCATTGGTGATTTAATTAATGATCCAAATCTTGCTGGAGCAAACAACAGTACTAATCCCATCGTCACCTTACCGGGGAATCGAATTACCCTTGGAGATCTCATTTCAGGTGGCTCTGTTAAAGTTTATTCATGTGACAGTGATACGGTTAACTGTATTTCTGCTGGTTCTGAGCTGAAGAGTGTTCAGCTCAGGGGTATTGGCAATCAAATGTCAGATTTACTTCTTGGTTCTGATTATTCACCTGGATTGATTTATAAATATGCAAACAATGTTGGGGCTTTAAGTTCTGCCGAGATAGCTTTTGTATCAAATCTCCCCAGTAGCTTTGGCTCACTTTTCCGAAATCTTTCCGCTGTTTCCAGTGATACAGCAGAGCAGTTTGCTCAGCAAGCACAGACCATCATAGCGCTAGATATAACCTACAGGTTTATTGAGGAGATATACCGGGCAACAACTATTGCGTTAGCTAACAGTGATAATGCCTATCAACAAAAAGCTGTTGATGTACTTGATGCTTCTCGGGCTGTTGTCAGACAAGAGTATGACCAATTAATTGTGAGGCACGGGAAGCTAAGTGATCTGATGGGGTATTACAACAGCTTACTTGATGTCACAAAGAAGCAGCGGCTTTTACTTGCGGCCCAAGCATCAGGGAAAAAGGAGTAACTAATGGATTTTAGTATTTATTCCGTCGGTGATGCCGCATTTCTAGAGCAAATAATGATTGCTGTAGCGATGGCTACAGGCACCGGTGATTTTGAACGAATGGTAAGTATTGGCCTTTTAATTGGCGCTCTTATCATCTCATTTCAGTCGTTATTCCAGGGAGCTAAATCCTGGGATTTACATCAAGTTTTTGCTTGTTGGCTCGTGTATGCCATTTCCTTTGGAGCCGGCGTTACGGTAACTATTGAGGACGCGTACAACGGACAAGTGCGAGTAGTGGATAACGTACCTGTTGGTCCAGCCGCCGCTGGTTCTATAATCTCAAGCGTTGGATTTGGTCTCACAAAACTCTTTGAGGTTGCATATAGCCCTGTCGCGAGTGTGACTGAATCAAAGTTCATGGATTCTTTAGAGTTATTATCAAAGCTCAGAAATCACGAAATGGAGTCAGCACTATGGACTGTCTGGAATGATTCCCTAGGAGGCGGTGCTGTTGATATGAAGAAAAGCCTGACTAACTACATATCAGAATGCACAGCAATTAAATTTTCATTAGGTGAGTCAAATGAGGATCAAATCAACACAGAGAATTGGCGTACAGCTCTCAGATTTGATTCACAAATATATGGGACCCGATTGTACCTGTCTCCATCTGGCCCGACAGATCCCAGTTGTACAGATGGCTGGATTCAGTTGAGCCAATCCTTTGAAACTGCCTTCAATTCTGGCCTTTCGCAACAAGCTCTTGGCTATTTGTTGTCTACCACTGATGCTTTGAATGCTACATCTGACGCTTTATATCGCCTGCAGGTTACGAATGTGGCCGCAGGTGATTTTATAAAAGCCAATTTTCTGCAACCTATCGTACAGCGTGGCTTTGCTCAGTACTACAGTGATATGAATGATCCGTACGCACAAATCATGCTCACTCAAGCTGAGTCTCAGCGAAATACGCAATATGCAGCCGAACAGTCTTTGTTTGTAAAATCGATTCAACCTCTTATGACCTTGGTAGAGGGGTTTGCCTATGCGATTACGCCCATAGCCGCATTTGTGATGGTGCTAGGTTCTAAAGGTTTGCTATTGGTCGGTAAGTATCTTCAAATGCTTATATGGGTACAACTTTGGTTGCCAATTATGTCGGTAATCAATCTATTCATTTACATAATGGGGCAGCAGGCGCTCGCAAAATATACCACAGGGAACTTATCCTCATTTGAAGGCGTTGCATATGCTGGGGCCGAAATTGAGCGTTGGATAGGGATAGGTGGAATGATGGCCGCAGCAACGCCAGTCCTATCGTTGATGTTAGTAACTGGCTCAGTATATGCCTTCAATAGTCTTGCTCAACGAGTGGGGGCGAGTGATACAGTCAATGAAAAACTAATGTCTCCAGACTTAGTGGACCGTGGTTCTGTTTTGAGTCAACAACCACAATTTAATCAATCCCGGATTGCTGGAACAATGACCTCTGGAGGTGAGTCGTTAGTTGATAGTATTAACTTAGGGAGTACCGTAAGTAATGCCCTTAGCAGTAGTTCTGCTGCTACTGCACAGGCTCAGAAAGGTTTCGCTAGCCAATTAAGTAATAGTGTGTTTTCTGGACATGGTTCAGAACAGACTTATTCACAACTACAATCATTAGGACAAACGTTGAGAGCGTCTGATTCAACGTAAGCGTCGTCTGAGTACCGTCTGGTCCCGAATCCAGGATCCTGTAACTTAAGCACCCACTTATTTTGCAGGTGGACACCTCATGCGCGCTAAAGAAAGACTTCCCCGGAAACACTATTCCCCTGAATTCAAAATGGAACTGGTCAGGCTGGCTCTTGAAGAAGAAGGCAGTATTGCCGCACTGGCCCGGAAACATGACGTCAATGATAACCTGCTCTTTAAATGGATAAGGCTCTGGCAGCGTGAAGGGCGGGTCTGTCGGCCCCGAAAAAACTCATCGTCGCTTCCTGCCCTGATACCCGTGCAGCTTCAGGCGGGCTCTTCTCTCCCAACCTTCGAACTACCATCCTGCTCTCCTCCCGCTACCTGCCACATAAAATGTCGGGGAGGAGAAATAACACTGACTCATCCCTCTGCTGAACTCATGAGCACTGTCCTGCGCGAACTGATGCGGGGGCCTGTATGATAAATCTTCCCGCAGGCACAAAAATCTGGCTGGTTGCCGGTATCACCGATATGCGCAACGGCTTCAATGGCCTCGCCGCAAAGGTGCAGACCGCGCTGAAAGATGACCCGATGTCCGGCCACGTCTTCATCTTCCGGGGACGCAGCGGCAGTCAGGTAAAACTGCTCTGGTCCACCGGCGATGGTCTGTGCCTGCTGACAAAGCGACTGGAACGTGGTCGCTTCGCCTGGCCCTCAGCCCGCGATGGCAAAGTGTTCCTGACGCCGGCGCAACTGGCGATGCTGATGGAAGGTATCGACTGGCGACAGCCAAAGCGGTTACTGACATCCCTGACCATGTTGTAGCGCTCTTTATCCTGGTTGTCGCAGAATAAGCCTGGTAAAATACAGGCTTATGAACGACACCTCTTCTGACGACATCCTTCTGCTGAAACAGCGCCTGGCCGAACAGGAAGCGTTGATCCACGCCCTGCAGGAAAAGCTGAGCAACCGGGAACGCGAAATAGACCATCTGCAGGCGCAACTGGATAAGCTGCGCCGGATGAACTTCGGCAGTCGTTCCGAAAAGGTATCCCGCCGTATCGCGCAAATGGAAGCTGACCTGAACCTGCTGCAGCAGGAAAGCGATACGCTGACCGGCCGGGTGGATGACCCGGCAGTGCAGCGCCCGCTGCGTCAGACCCGCACCCGCAAACCGTTCCCTGAGTCACTCCCACGGGATGAGAAGCGGCTGCTGCCGACTGAGCCGTGTTGCCCGGAGTGCGGTGGTTCGCTGAGTTACCTGGGTGAGGATGCCGCCGAACAGCTGGAGCTGATGCGCAGCGCCTTCCGGGTTATCCGGACAGTCCGTGAAAAGCATGCCTGCCGTCGGTGCGATCGCATCGTTCAGGCCCCGGCTCCTTCGCGCCCCATCGAACGGGGGATCGCCGGACCGGGGCTGCTGGCCCGAGTGCTGACCTCAAAGTATGCAGAGCACACACCGCTGTATCGCCAGTCGGAGATCTATGCCCGCCAGGGTGTAGTGTTGAGTCGTTCTGTACTGTCGGGCTGGGTGGATGCGTGTTGTCGTCTGCTGGCACCGCTGGATGAAGCCCTTCAGCACTATGTCCTGACCGACGGCAAACTCCATGCTGACGATACGCCTGTCCCGGTGCTGTTGCCAGGCAATAAGAAGACGAAGACCGGGCGCTTATGGACGTACGTTCGAGACGACCGCAACGCCGGATCAGCGCTGGCCCCCGCAGTGTGGTTCGCTTACAGCCCGGACAGAAAAGGTATCCACCCTCAGACCCATCTTGCAGGCTTCAGTGGCGTACTGCAGGCTGATGCCTACGCCGGGTTCAACGAGCTCTACCGCGACGGCCATATAAAGGAAGCCGCGTGCTGGGCCCATGCCCGCCGAAAAATCCACGATGTTCACGTCCGTACCCCGTCAGCCCTGACGGAGGAGGCGCTGAAACGGATCGGCGAGCTGTATGCCATCGAGTCGGAGCTCAGAGGTAAAAGAGCAGAGGAACGGCAGGCAGTCCGGCACCAAAAAGTGCTGCCGCTGCTGGCGTCACTGGAGGGGTGGCTGCGGGAGAAACAGAAAACCCTCTCAAGGCACTCAGAACTGGCGAAGGCGTTCGGGTATGCGCTGAACCAGTGGCCGGCGCTGACCCGCTATGCAGAAGATGGCTGGGTGGAGGTGGATAATAACATTGCCGAAAACGCCCTACGACTGGTCAGTCTGGGGAGAAAAAACTGGCTGTTCTTCGGCTCGGATCATGGTGGTGAGCGCGGTGCGTCACTGTACAGTCTTATCGGGACGTGCAAATTAAACGGCGTGGATCCGGAACGCTATCTGCATCATGTACTTGATGTCATCGCCGACTGGCCTGTGAACCGGGTGGGTGCTCTGCTCCCGTGGCGGGTTACTCTGCCTGCCTGACCAGCTTCACTTCGTCAATACGGTTCTCACTGCACGCTTACGATTCAACTCAGGCTAAAAGTATTTTGTCCGCGGCGCAGAACTACGTTACTGATCGTGGGATAAATGCTTCTCACACGGATGCTGTGGCAGGAGCTATTGCTATGCGTGCTAGCGCTGGAGTGGATGCCGGAAAACTTGCTGCTGCTTTTACAGGACCGGTTGGTGCCGCTGTAAATGCCGCTAATCCGGTATCTATGAACGGTAGTTTAGATGTATCTGCGCAATCGCAGAGTCAGGATAGTAGACAGCAGCTTAGTTCTGATATTGACTCTTTATCTCGCGGACTCGGTTTTACAAAAGATGACAGTTCAGCATTAACGAGTGATTTGGCGCGGCAAGTGTCTACTGATAAAGGTCAACGTTTTACCCAGAGCTTAGGTGAAGAGCAGAGAAAGCAGCTCATGCAATCCAGTTCTGATCTTTTGTCTTCGCAACAAACCTACCAAGAGTTATCTCAGGCTCAGCAAACTATCGGGACTACTAGCAACAATAATATTATCGCGTTAGCTGACAAAGTTCTGAACAACTGGTCAGCCGGTAAGTCATTGTCAGATGGTGTTAGACAGTCATCGCCAGAGACAAGAGATTTTGCGCAAAGAAAAGCCCAGCATTACCAAGATTTAGGTATTGATTCCCAGAGGGCAATAGTTGGAGGGCAGTTGTTTGCTATGCTCAATTCCAACTCTCCATCTGAACAAGCAATTGCAGCCGGTGCAATAGCAAAGGCCACTGGTGGTAACAGTGGTATTGACTTTAATCAACCTGGTCATAGTGCAATGTTGGTAAAGGATGCTCCGCGCTATGTCTCGCCGGTTGAAAATTCGAGCGCACTTTCGGCACCGGAAAGAATGAGCAATGAACAAAAGCTTTTAGCTGAATCAGGCAGTATTGGATCTGAAAATTCTGTTCGTGACGCTCATGAAAAGGGTATCCAACAACTTGAGCAGAGTTATGGGACAAGCAGAAATGAATATCTTAATGACCGCTTGCCTGCGTTAAGAGCACAGATCATGGCATCCGATTTGGCCCCGTCAACATCCAGTGCTTTGTTTGCAGGTGCTGAGGGCGCAGGTCGTTTTGTACAGCAAGTTGTGGGTGGCGCAGGAGCCGCCAAAGAAGGGTTCGCAGAGAGTTTTGGGCAATCGATGTCTAAGTTAGCCCAGATGACTCCGGAACAACGAGATCAGTTTATTGAGGACACAAAGAAAGGGGACGATTACGTCAAGCAAGAGTATGGTCTTGGAGGCTTCCTGGCTGTAGGTGCTGCAAATCTGGGTAGGGATATCATTGGTGTGGGGATCAGTGGATTTGAAGCCGGTAAAGAATGGTTAACCGGTAATTCAGATCTTTCAGAGGCAGCACAGGGAATGTCTGTTAGAGAAAGAGGGATGTTTTTTGCTTCAGCATTAGCAAGTGCAAGCGAGGCTGGAGCTGGAAAGGCGGCTGAGTTTGTTCAGCAATATGGTGACGAATTCAGGCAGATAGCAATGGATACTGCAAGATATGATTATGGTTTGAATAGTCAGGCAGGAGCAGAATTGTTTGCTGCATCGTTGATGGGCGGCGATTCATCGCGCTCTGGAGAACTAAGAGAAAATCTCAGAGAAGAGGTTGGTGATAACGTATTGGCAGATAAAATGGCTGCGATTATTGAAAGTTCTGCGGGGGCAGGTAAAGACCAAGCGGGCGGATATTTAGCGCCTGTATCAAGGTATTTGTCCGTAGCCAAAGGAGGCCGTTAATGAGCAAACGAGCTGAATATAGACGCGCAATTAAAGAGCTTAAAGTGATGATATTACTGGGGGAAGGGAGATGGCTAAACGAAAAGCCAATCTCCTGTGGAAATAAAAAATTTATCGTCGATGGTTCGGTGTTGAACAATGTAATCAGAGAGCATCCGGAACTTAATAAACACATTTTGATAGGTTTTTTTTCGTCGCCTCAACGGTATCCGTTATTAAGATATAAAGATAGGCAGTTAACGTTAAGTCTATAATGAATAAAAACAAAGGCTCTCAGGAGCCTTTGTTTTTATTCAATCCATAGAAGCTTCCGGATACATCTACGTCACTTACCATTGGAGATCCTGTGGCAGGGTTGTATGTGACGTCTGCAAACAGATCTCGCCCAGATAATGTGTTCGTTTTACTCCCGGAATTACTGATTAGATAGGCTCTTCTACCAATCTTTAAAGATGCCAGCAGAGAAACTGTAGTGGCATAGTGAATTTGGTCACTTAGTTAGAGGTGATATCATCACCTCATAAGTTAACAGGTGACATTATGACAAAACGTACAAGACGACTATTTAGCGCAGAATTTAAGTTAGAAGCAGCGCAGCTAGTCTTAGACCAAAATTACTCAGTGACGGAAGCAGCCCAAGCCATGAATGTGGGCAAGTCCACGATGGATAAATGGGTTCGCCAGCTTAGAGAAGAACGCCAAGGGAAAACACCTAAAGCTTCACCTATGACCCCTGAGCAAATAGAAATTCGGGAATTGAAAAAGAAGCTGGCTCGCCTTGAAGAGCATAATGAAATACTAAAAAAAGCCACGGCTCTCTTGATGTCGGACTCACTGAACAATTCTTGATAATCAAGAAACTCAAGCAGAGCCACAGCGTAAAAATATTATGCGAAGTCTTCAATGTTCATCGAAGTAGTTATCACTATTGGCTTAAACGCCCAGCGTTAATTAATGCGGAAACAATAAAACTGCGCAGCTTGATTAGCGAGGCTCACGCCGCAAGCAATGGCTCTGCGGGAGCGAGAACCATTGCAGATATAGTCACAAATCAGGGTGTAAAGCTGAGCCGATACCGAGCAACAAAGCTAATGAGAACTCTTGGTTTAGTAAGCTGCCAAGAACCAAAGCATCGTTACAGAAAGGCTTCACAAGAACATATTGACGTTCCAAATCACTTAAGTCGTCAATTTGCTGTTACGGCTCCAAATGAAGTTTGGGCTGGCGATGTTACGTATATTTGGACAGGTAATCGGTGGATGTATTTAGCGGTCGTTATCGATCTTTTTGCCCGCAAAGTGATTGGTTGGTCAATGTCTTTGTCGCCTGATAGTCGGTTGACAGGTAAAGCGCTGTCTATGGCCTATGAATCTCGCGGAAAGCCAAAAGGTGTCATGTTCCATAGCGATCAAGGCAGTCATTATACTAGCCGTAAATACCGTCAATTACTGTGGCGCTTTCAAATAAAACAGAGTTTATCTCGCCGAGGAAACTGTTGGGATAATGCGCCGATAGAGCGCTTCTTTAGAAGTCTGAAGACGGAATGGGTGCCAACTGTGGGTTATCGTAGCTTCGCTGAGGCTCAACAAGAGATCACCCGCTACATTATCGGATATTACTGCCAACTCAGGCCACATCAGTATAACGGTGGTCTAACTCCCAATGAATCAGAACGATTATATTGGGAAAACTCTAAAACCGTGGCCAATTTTAGTTGACCACTACAATCCGTGTTTCAGTAACTGGTGAAGGTGAGGGTTTTGGCCGCATAAAACTCCGCTATGACCCATCGAAAGCCATTACCAAGGATGAGTGGGCTCCACAGAGCTGCATGGATTCAGCCAAAGGGGTTGTAGATGGTTTTGCCGAAGGCGAGATAACATGTATAGATGACCCGACTGATGCTACGGGCTGCACAGTCATCAACGGGGTCAAAGTTTGCGAATCCCAACTGAAACCGTCACCTTTCCCTGGCATTCCAAAGCTGTGCAAAAAGGTTCGAGTTAAAGCCGACTATGACTTTTATAAGGGGCAAATGGACTGCTGGACAGATCCTCAAGGTGAAACACACTGCCCTGTAAATACTGGTGGAAATCTCAACAGTTGCCAGATGTATGAGGATAATCCTCAGTGTGGATTTATTAGTTCTGAATGTATTGATGGAGCAGAGGGTTCCTCGGGTAAGTGTTATGTGTTTAAAGATACCTACGACTGCGGAACGGACATATCAATACCTACTTTAGAGAAAGAAACGACGTATCAATGTGGTGGACCCATTAGGTGTATGGGGGATGATTGTCTCGATATAACAAAGTCACAAAGCACTGATTTCGCTCGTGCATCTGCATTGTTGAATGCAGCTCAGTTCATGACTCAGGATATGAGTTGTACTGGTCAAAATTATGATGATAACCCCACTGGTGAAGAAAATGTGATGTGTTCAGCTTTTGCCGGTGAGGCTGGGGAATGCAAGATTGCTGTGGGTGGTGTCTCAGATTGTTGTGAAAAGCCGACGAATATTTCGTTTGCTGATTATCTCAATTTGATTATGGCCGTGCCTAAGCTAGACGGTGCCGTTATGGGACTCTCTGATGGCAGTGCCGTGAAAGGAGCATACCAAGTATTAAGAGACCCCGTAATGTCTGGCTGGACCGAAATAACACAGCCTTTTGCAAGTTATATAGAAAATATTAGTGGAGCGGTTGATAGTTTTCTCCAGCCTGTTCAACAGTTTGCCCAGGAGACTATTGGCGCATTAAAGGAGCAAATTACCAAGCTGACTTCTGAAGCTCTAGGAAATGCTTCTGCGACGGGAGCCGCTGGCGTACCTGCTGGGGCTCCTGAATCAATGACTGAACAAATCCTCGGCCAACAAGGTGCCGCCATGCTAAGCACCGTTATGACTGTTTACACAGTCTATGTAGTGTCGATGGTCATGATCCAAATGATTTGGAAGTGCGAGGAAAAGGAGTTCACCATGAATGCTAAAAGAGCACTAAATAGCTGCACATACGTTGGATCTTACTGCAAGTCCAAAGTACTGGGAGCATGTGTCGAGGAGCGAGAGTCCTATTGCTGTTTCAACTCGCCACTCTCTCGAATCATCCAAGAGCAAGTGCGGCCACAACTTGGCCTTAACTTTGGTGATGCGCGCACACCTCAATGCGGCGGAATTCCATTGGATCGAATAGCGGATATTGATTGGAGTAAGGTTAACCTAGACGAGTGGTTGGGTATACTTCAGCAAAATGGAAAACTTCCTGATCCCGCATCGTTAAACTTGGATGCTTTAACGGGAGCTGGAAGTGATTTTAATATTGATGGTACTCGACAAGACGCCTCAGAACGTATTATGGAGCGGCTGGAAGGGATTAATGTGGACAAAATTAGAAACGACAAAGCGCGTGAAATCTTTCCTGACTTGGATGGCAATGGTGGTTGATGTTTATCAATGAGAAACTTTCACATGTGAAAGTTTTTGTGTCGGAATAAATCGCCTAGGTGCCCAAATAGGGCACTTCCAGAGGCCATGTTTACGGGGGTTCACCCTCAAAATTTCTCCAGTAAATCAATGATGATGCTGGAGAAATTTATGCAGCAAACTTTAAATGAAAAAGATTACAGTCACCTGCAGATGATCTCTGTGTATGAGGTGACTGCCCTACTTAAAATCTCTGTGCCAACGCTTCAACGAATCCGCACAAACGACCCTTCATTTCCCAAACCATATAAAATCAGTGGCGATAAAACACTAAGATACAGGTTAGATCAGTTGGAGGCAT
Organism: Salmonella sp. A29-2; assembly: GCF_020150755.1. NCBI lineage: Bacteria > Pseudomonadati > Pseudomonadota > Gammaproteobacteria > Enterobacterales > Enterobacteriaceae > Salmonella > Salmonella sp. A29-2. Next base: position 4,877,757 of record NZ_CP083731.1, read on the forward strand.
GGCTTGATTCCCGCAGGGTAAGTAATGAAGCCATTTAGCCAACTACTTGCTCAGTATCAGGCGGATATCGAAGTAGAAAATAGTGATAAATCACAAGGCTTGAGTCGGGCTGAGTCTGAATTAATAGATGCCTCAGTAAGGATTAAATCAGATCCACCCTCGCCCAATGATTTCACTTTTATGCACTCAATCATGTGCCAAGTCGGTTTGCCTCGTTCAAGAGTAAATGGATCTGAGTTTGAGAGGCGTTGTGGTGCTGCTGGTCTATACATCCGAGCGGGTAAAATTTGGGATGGTAAGCAGTTTCTCCAACAGCCTGTTCCGTATGGTCCCATGCCAAGGCTTGTAATGGCATATCTGAATACTCAAGCGTTGCGTTCAAAATCACCCGAGATTGATGTCGGCAATAGCGCCAGTGCTTTCCTCAAACAACTGGGCAAGGAGTCATCAGGAGGAAAAAATGGGAGCTATACAAACTTCCGTAAACAGCTTTTGGCGTTATCTGCTTGTAGTATTACCCTTGGTTTTAGTACCGCTGATAAAGCGTTCACTTACGATGGTAAGCCCATCCAAAAATTTGAGGCTTGGATTGGTAACAGCGACAATCAAGGTGCTTTATGGCCTGGTGTTATTACATTTTCACACGAGTATTTTACTACGCTAAGCGAACATGCTGTACCGCTTGATTTAAGGGCTCTAAATCAGCTTAATAGCAGTGCTCTTGCGATGGATATTTATGCCATGCTTTCGGATCGTTTACATCGAATTAGCGGTAGGCCTGTCGTATTGTACTGGCGTAATTTGCGCGAGCAGTTTGGTCAAGAATATACCGGAGACGACGCTGACAGGAACTTTAAGAAGGTATTCCTTCCTGCTCTAAAGAGAGTCCTTACTGTTTATCCGGATGCAAAAGTTAAGAAAGTGACTGGCGGAATTCTGATGATGTCCAGCCCCCCACCGATTCCATACCGTAATTGACTTAATAACCGGCCAATGTGCCGGTTTTTTTATGTTATTGTTTTGCAAAGTTGTGGAAAACACTGTTGGTTTTGGATTTTATCCACGCATAATCGCCCCCCCCTTTTTACGCATAATTACCCCCCTGACTACTGACGAGCTGCGCATAATCACCCCCACTTTGCACGCATAATTTCCCCCCCCCTAAACCTATAGGTATTGCCTTTAAAAAAATCCTATAAAGATACCTATAGTTGAACCATGTTCAGGCGTTAATAACTTTGTTCGCGCCCTAAAAGGGCAGATCCAGAGCCGAGGATTGGTAGCTGTCTCTCATAAACTAGGTCTATCAATAACTGGTGTGTAACGGGTAGGCTGATGACTGTAGACGTGAATGAAACCTTGAATGCCTTGAGAAGCGAAATTGCAGAAATGAAGCAATTACTGGCTCAGGTCGTTGAAAATACGGTGAGTGACGGCAGCAAATCAAACTTACCACCATCTGATAAAGAGTATCTTACCGTCGATGAGGCGGCGGCATACGTTGGAGCAAAACGCTCATACATCTACCGCCTGACGCATGAAAAGCGCTTATCGTTTACTAAGCCGGGTGGTAATCGGGTGCTAATTAAGCGCTCAGACCTTCAAGCATGGTTGGAAAAGAACAGAGTGAAGTCTGCTCATGAACTTCACCAAGACGTTACAAATTACATCACGAGTTTTCCTCGCGGCCGTAGGGCATCTTAAAGTGTTTTATTCAATACGGACTTTCCGCAGTGAGGACAGCAAGTTCCAGATTCTTGTACTTTATCTTCAAAAATATCTGGAAAGCCTCTCATTGCTGTTACCCGGCGACTTTCAAGGATATCAGCATAAATTTCCGTTGTTCTCAATTCTGAGTGTCCAAGAAGGCGAGAGAGAGAATAGATATCAACCCCACGGTTAAGCTGGGCCACAGCAAATGTATGTCTGCCTACGTGGAAAGTAACATGTTTTTGAACGCCTGCTAGCATTGCCCAGTGTAGCAAAGCAACGTTGGTGTAACTGCTATATTTTAACCCTTTAAATACTCGCTCCGCTTTATCTTGGCGCTCTCCCATAAGCTTGACGGCTGAGTCTGGTAGATCCAGGTAGACTAAGCTGTTTCCGGCATTCAGTAATTTAGCTTGTTTGAAAATAATTCTGTAGTGTCCATCCTGAAACTCTTCTATTTCTTTCCAAGTAAGCTTCTGAATATCGCTCCATCTCAAGCCAGTTGTGCAACTAAAAAGAAATGCTCGTTTAAGTACGTCATAGCGACATTCCGCTTTTGTCATAGCTCGAACTTCATCCAGAGTGAGGTAGGTTCGCTGGGTATTTTCTGCTTTGACACTTTTTACTCGCTGGACTGGGTTATCCCTGATGATGCCTTCCCGGAACGCTTCATTTAGTGCGGCTCTGACTTTGTTGAAGTAACTAGAGGCTGTGTTTTTCGCAAGTTTTGATTGCGATTTCGTTAGTGGTTCCTCTAAAAGGTATTTCCTAAACCCTTCTAGGAATTTTTTATCAATTTCTTCAAAAGTGAGCTCTGCTCTTCCGTGATAGCTCCGAAGATGTTTACCTGCTGAGATCCAAATAGAATAGTTTGAAGAGCTTCCAGACTCTTTACTGGCAGTTAACTTGTCGTAGTAATCGTAAAAGCTCGAAGCAAGTTTTACTCTGTCTTCCAGTTGGAACTTATTACTGTGAGATTCAACGAGCCTTGCTGACCGCGCAGCCTCAGCCTGACGCAACATTTCTTTATTGTGCTGACGCTCTGCTTGTGTCTTTGGGTTCTCGTAGAGATAGAGTTCTAAAGGTTCGTAGTCGCGCTTTGCTCGTTTTTTGCCATCCTCACCTTCAACAACTCCGTAATAGTACACTAGCCTAAGTTGCTGGAGCCCCTTCGAGTTAGGGTTACGCTTGTTTACTGATACCTTCATAATTGCTCCGCTTTGCTCCCGTTACTCCAAAATTTTAACTCGGGAGCAAATGTGGATCAATAATTAGCAAAACGGAGCAAAATCGTGAGAAGGGAAGTAAAACCTAACCATAAGAGAACTTCCTAAAATTGCCATAAATAACAATTGGTTGTTTTGATATGTTTTGAAAGGTTTTACTTCGTTTTTAATTTAATTTAGGAGATTTACTTCCCAATACAGAAGCTGGAGAAAATCCGTCCCAGCAGGTCGTCGGAGGTAAACTCGCCGGTAATCTCGCTTAAGCTTTGCTGCGCCAGGCGCAACTCTTCCGCCAGCAGTTCCCCCGCCCATGCGCCTAATAGCTGCGCTTTGCCCTGCTCAAGATGGTCAGCGGCTTCCGCCAGCGCCTGTAGGTGACGGCGGCGGGCCAGGAAGCCGCCTTCCATATTGGTATCAAACCCCATGCTCTGCTTGAGGTGGTTACGCAACACGTCGACGCCTTCGCCGGTACGCGCCGAGAGGCGAACCAGTGAGTGACCGTTTACTTCACTAATACCCAACGTTTCGCCGGTGATATCCGCCTTGTTACGTACCACGGTAATCGGTAGATTTTTGGGCAGACGGGCGATAAAGTCCGGCCAGATGTCGGCAGGGTCAACGGCGTCCGTCGTGGTGCCATCCACCATAAACAGCACGCGATCGGCCTGTTCAATCTCCTGCCAGGCGCGTTCGATGCCGATACGCTCAACTTCGTCGCTGGCGTCGCGCAGTCCGGCGGTATCGATGATATGCAGCGGCATCCCGTCGATGTGAATATGCTCGCGCAACACGTCGCGCGTGGTGCCGGCGATATCGGTAACAATGGCCGCTTCACGGCCTGCCAGCGCATTCAGCAGGCTGGATTTCCCGGCATTCGGGCGTCCGGCAATCACTACCTTCATCCCTTCGCGCAGCAGGCTGCCCTGGCGCGCTTCGGTTCGCACGGCGTCAAGATCGGCGATGACGCCATTGAGCTGCGCTTCGATTTTGCCGTCAGAGAGAAAGTCGATCTCCTCATCCGGAAAATCAATAGCCGCTTCGACGTAGATTCGCAGGTGAGTAAGTGCTTCCACAAGGTGGTTAACGCGGGCGGAAAATGCCCCCTGTAACGAGTTTAGCGCCGAACGCGCCGCCTGTTCGGAACTGGCATCGATCAGGTCGGCAATGGCTTCCGCCTGGGCTAAATCGAGCTTATCGTTGAGGAACGCTCGCTCGGAGAACTCGCCCGGTCGGGCAATGCGCACGCCAGGAAGCGTCAGGATACGTTTTAACAGCAGGTCCAGGATCACCGGACCGCCGTGCCCTTGTAGCTCCAGCACATCTTCACCGGTGAAGGAGTTTGGGCCGGGGAACCACAGCGCAATACCCTGATCCAGCGCGCTGCCGTCAACGTCTTTAAACGGCAGGTAGTCGGCATAGCGCGGCTTCGGCAGCTTGCCCAGCACCTCTTGCGCAACGTCGCGCGCCTTCAGACCAGAGATACGCAGGATACCCACGCCACCGCGTCCCGGTGGGGTTGCCTGGGCGACGATAGTGTCGTTATGGCTCATGGTTAGTCTCAACTTTGTTGCAATAAAAAAGGCGGTCATATGACCGCCTTTTGATTGTAGGCCTGATAAGCGTTAGCGCCATCAGGCTGACCGGCGCGCCTTGCCGGATGGCGGCTTCGCCTTATCCGGCCTACACCGAATCAGGATTTTTTCTTCTCGCGGCTATGCAGGCCACGCTTCTCCAGACCACGGTAGATCAGCTGCTGCTGAATGATGGTGACCAGGTTGCTGACGATATAGTACAGCACCAGACCTGACGGGAACCACAGGAAGAACACCGTAAAGATGACCGGCATAAAGGTCATGATCTTCTGCTGCATCGGGTCGGTCACGGTGGTCGGCGACATCTTCTGAATGAAGAACATCGTTACGCCCATCAGGATCGGCAGAATGTAGTACGGGTCTTGTGCGGACAGGTCATGAATCCACAGCGCGAACGGCGCATGACGCAGTTCAATGGAACCCATCAGCATGTAGTACAACGCCAGGAAGATAGGCATCTGGATGATCAGCGGGAAGCAGCCGCCCAGCGGGTTAACCTTCTCCGCTTTGTACAGGGCCATCATCTCCTGGCTTTGGCGCTGTTTATCATCGCCAAGACGTTCGCGCATCGCCTGAATTTTCGGCTGCAGCATACGCATCTTCGCCATTGACGTGTACTGCGCTTTGGTCAGCGGGTACATGATACCGCGAACGATAAAGGTAATGATGATAATGGAGAAGCCCCAGTTGCCCACAAAGCTGTGGATCCACTTCAGCAACTTGAACAGCGGCTGAGAGATGAACCACAACCAGCCGTAGTCCACGGTCAAATCCAGGTGCGGTGCAACAGCCGCCATTTTATCCTGAATTTCCGGGCCGACCCACAGGGTGCTGGTCATCGCGCCAGTCTGGCCTGGCTGTACCAGTACCGGCTGCGCTTTATAGCCGATAGCGACAATGCCGTTACCCAGATTGGCGGTGTAGAAATTGTTGGTGCCGTCGTTACGCGGAATCCATGCGGTAGCGAAATACTGCTGCAACATTGCCACCCAACCGCCTTTGGAGCTGACGTTGAGGTTTTCGTTATCGGCAATAGTGTCGAATTTGTATTTCTCATACTTCTCATCCGGCGTGGAGTACGCTGCGCCGCGGAACGTATGCAACGCAAAGTTGCTGCTGCCGGTGTCGCGATGAGGAGGCAGGTTGACGGATTGTTTTAACTGACCAAAGGTGGAGACTTCCAGCGGTTTTTCGCCGGTGTTCTGCACGCTATAGTTCACGTTAACCGCATAATCGCCACGCTTAAAGACAAACGTTTTGGTAAACGTGTTGCCTGCGGCGTCAGTATAAGTCATCGGAACCTGCAGTTCGTTCTGACCGTCGGCCAGTACAAACGCCTCTTTCTCGACGTTGTACAGCGGACGCGGGCCGTTCGCCGGGTTATCCGGGCCGTCGCGGCCTGTCAGGCCGCTTTGCGCCTGATAGATAAACTGCGGGGTGGTTTCCAGCAGCTGGAACGGTTCGTTGGAACCCAGTTCTTTCGGGTAAGCCGGGAGCAAGGCCTGCTCGACATCACCACCACGGGTGTTGATAGTCAAATCAAGCACATCGGTTTTCACCGTAATCATTTTCCCCTGGCCACTGGCTGGTACGCCCTGGTCGGCGGCGCTACCCGCTGCGGTGGTCGTTGTCTGCGTGGTCTGTTGAGTCTGAGGTTGCGGATTTTTATCCTGCTCCCAGGCTTGCCAGATCATGAAAGACACGAACAGCAAAGCGATGACTAAAAGATTGCGTTGCGAATCCATCGTTAGTGTTCTCTGGTATCAAATGGTCCGGGCGGGACGGGATCGTCACCACCAGGGTGTAAAGGGTGGCATTTTAATACGCGTTTCACCGTCAACCAACTGCCTTTTATCACTCCAAACCTGCGCAATGCCTCAATTCCGTAGCTTGAGCACGTTGGCGTGAAACGACAATGCGGCCCAAGCAGCGGACTGATCAGGCGTTGATAGACCCGAATAAGGGCTATCAGGACCCGCGAGCCAGGCGACAGTGGCGGCGCCATAATTTTTCCAACGCTTCCGAGAGAGCACGGTTATCGAGGTCGGCAACCCCTTTTTTCGCCACCACCACGAAATCCATTGCAGGAAGTTCATGCTGGCGCAGACGGAAGCTTTCACGCGTCAGACGTTTAATCCGGTTGCGTTCATGCGCACGTCGAACATTTTTCTTGGCGACGGTAAGACCGATACGGGGATGCCCCAGCGAATTCAGGCGGCCGAGGATGGTGATTTGCGGCGTGCCAGCCCGTTGAGGTTGCTGGAAGACGAATGTGAAATGAGCGGGAGTTAACAAACGTAACTCCCTGGGAAATGCGAGCTTAACCACTCAGGGGTTAGCTTTATTACTTGGAAACGGTCAGACGAGCGCGGCCTTTAGCACGACGACGTGCCAGAACCTGACGACCATTTTTAGTAGCCATACGAGCACGGAAGCCGTGAGAACGGTTGCGCTTCAGTACAGACGGTTGAAAAGTGCGTTTCATGGCGATTTCTACCTAAACTTGAATAAATTCACTGACTTTTGCGTATACCCGAACAAACTTTGAACGACTTACGCCACAGTGTGGGTGATTAAAGAGGCCGGATTGTAATAATTGTACACTCCGGAGTCAATTCTCTTTCCTTATTTTCCCGCGATTTTCCACGCCTTTTTGTGCGGAAAATAAGCAGCGTTGACGCCATATGACGGGCATTGCGCGACGGGTGGAGAATTATACGGACTGCCAGGTAAAGCGCAAGGATCGCCCTGGATCTTTATGCGATCTTTTAGGCGTCTGCTCACCTTTACCTATTAATTTTTTCAATATGCGCGCGAAAGCGTACAGGAGTTCCCCAGGATCGATTACACTTATCCTTTCCTGGAAAGTCCTGTGGATAAATCGGGAAGAATCTGTGAGAAACAGAAGATCTCTTGCTCAGTTTAGGCTATGATCCGCGGTCCTGATCGTTTCAAACGATCCTGGTCAGGCATGAACAC